>NZ_OY817088.1:0-3652500 GCF_963681935.1 Pseudomonas kulmbachensis
GTGTCAGTGGAACTTTGGCAGCAGTGCGTAGAGCTTTTGCGCGAAGAGCTGCCTGCCCAGCAATTCAACACCTGGATCCGTCCACTACAGGTCGAAGCCGAAGGCGACGAGTTGCGCGTGTATGCACCCAACCGCTTTGTTCTCGACTGGGTTAACGAAAAGTATCTGAGCCGTTTGCTTGAACTGTTGAACGAGCACAGCAATGGCATGGCGCCAGCGTTGTCCTTGTTAATAGGCAGCAAACGCAGCTCGGCGCCTCGTGCTGCCCCCAATGCGCCTCTGGCCGCAGCGGCTTCTCAACAAGCCCCGGCACCAGCGAGTTCATCGGCCAGCCAAGCCTCTGCTCCCGCCCCGGCCCCTAAACAGGCGGCTCAGGCGAGCGAAGAGCCTTCGCGTGCCAGCTTCGATCCAATGGCTGGCGCCAGCTCGCAACAAGCTCCCGTGCGCGCCGAACAGCGCACCGTTCAGGTTGAAGGTGCGCTCAAGCACACCAGCTACCTGAACCGCACCTTTACCTTTGAAAACTTCGTTGAGGGTAAATCCAACCAACTGGCTCGCGCTGCGGCGTGGCAGGTGGCGGATAACCCCAAGCACGGTTACAACCCGCTCTTCCTTTATGGCGGCGTTGGTTTGGGTAAGACTCACTTGATGCATGCGGTGGGTAACCACCTGCTGAAGAAGAACCCGAATGCCAAGGTCGTGTACCTGCATTCCGAGCGTTTTGTAGCTGACATGGTTAAAGCCTTGCAGCTCAACGCCATCAACGAGTTCAAGCGCTTCTACCGTTCGGTAGACGCCTTGCTCATCGATGACATTCAATTCTTTGCGCGCAAGGAGCGGTCCCAGGAAGAGTTCTTCCACACCTTCAACGCCCTGCTTGAAGGCGGTCAACAAGTGATTCTGACCAGCGACCGTTACCCGAAAGAAATCGAAGGGCTCGAAGAGCGTCTTAAATCGCGCTTCGGCTGGGGTTTGACGGTTGCCGTCGAGCCGCCTGAGCTTGAAACCCGTGTGGCGATCCTGATGAAGAAGGCCGATCAGGCTAAAGTCGATCTGCCCCACGATGCAGCGTTCTTTATTGCCCAGCGCATTCGCTCCAACGTGCGTGAGCTAGAAGGCGCGCTCAAGCGCGTGATCGCTCACTCGCACTTCATGGGGCGCGACATCACCATTGAACTGATCCGCGAGTCCCTCAAGGACTTGCTGGCGCTGCAAGATAAACTCGTCTCTGTGGATAACATTCAGCGCACAGTGGCCGAGTACTACAAAATCAAGATTTCGGACCTGCTGTCCAAGCGTCGCTCGCGCTCGGTTGCGCGACCACGTCAGGTTGCGATGGCTCTGTCCAAAGAACTGACCAACCACAGCTTGCCGGAAATCGGCGACGTGTTTGGCGGTCGTGACCACACTACGGTCTTGCACGCATGCCGCAAGATCAACGAACTCAAGGAATCCGACGCGGACATCCGCGAGGACTACAAGAACCTGCTGCGAACACTGACAACCTGATGACACCAGCGCAGCTTATTAAGGCAAGGGACTAGACCATGCATTTCACCATTCAACGCGAAGCCCTGTTGAAACCCCTGCAACTGGTCGCAGGCGTCGTTGAACGCCGCCAGACCTTGCCGGTATTGTCCAACGTGCTGTTGGTTGTCGAAGGCCAGCAACTGTCGCTGACCGGTACCGACCTTGAAGTCGAGCTGGTTGGTCGCGTTCAACTTGAAGAACCAGCCGAGCCAGGCGAAATCACCGTACCTGCGCGTAAGCTGATGGATATCTGCAAAAGCTTGCCTAACGATGCTTTGATCGACATCAAGCTCGATGACAACAAGCTGGTGGTCAAGGCTGGCCGTAGCCGCTTTACCCTGTCGACCTTGCCGGCCAACGATTTCCCGACGGTTGAAGAAGGCCCAGGTTCGCTGACCTGCAACTTGCAGCAAAGCAAACTGCGCCGCCTGATTGAGCGCACCAGCTTTGCCATGGCGCAGCAGGACGTTCGTTACTACCTCAACGGCATGCTGCTGGAAGTGTCCGCCGGTATCATCCGTGCAGTGGCCACCGACGGTCACCGTCTGGCCATGTGCTCGATGAAAGCCGATATCGGCCAGCCAGACCGTCACCAAGTGATCGTGCCGCGTAAAGGTATCCTTGAGCTGGCACGCTTGCTGACCGAGCCGGACGGCGAAGTGAGCATCGTTCTGGGCGCACACCACATCCGTGCCACCACCGGCGAGTTCACCTTCACCTCTAAACTGGTTGACGGCAAATTCCCGGACTACGAGCGTGTGCTGCCTAAAGGCGGTGACAAAATCGTAATCGGTGACCGTCAGGCACTGCGTGAAGCGTTCAGCCGTACCGCGATTCTGTCCAACGAGAAGTACCGTGGTATCCGTCTGCAATTGGCCAATGGCCAGCTGAAAATCCAGGCCAACAACCCGGAGCAGGAAGAAGCGGAAGAAGAAGTGGGCGTTGACTACAACGGCGGCTCGCTGGAAATCGGCTTCAACGTGAGCTACCTGCTGGACGTGCTGGGCGTGATGACCACTGAACAAGTGCGTCTGATCCTGTCGGACTCCAACAGCAGCGCCCTGGTGCAAGAGTCGGACAATGATGACTCGGCCTACGTTGTTATGCCGATGCGCCTGTAACTTATGCACAGCCAAAGCTAGATGTCCCTTAGTCGTGTCACAGTCACCGCGGTGCGTAACCTGCACCCGGTGACCTTCTCCCCTTCCCCCCGCATTAATATCCTGTACGGCGCCAACGGCAGCGGAAAAACCAGCGTGCTGGAAGCCATCCACTTGCTGGGGCTGGCGCGTTCGTTTCGAAGTGTGCGGCTTAACCCCGTGATTCAGCACGAGCAGCAGAGCTGTACGGTTTTTGGTCAGGTCGAACTGGCTGAAGGCGGGCACAGTGCGCTGGGTATCTCGCGGGACCGCCAGGGGGAGTTTCAGATTCGTATCGACGGTCAGAATGCGCGCAGTGCTGCGCAGCTGGCCGAGATACTGCCGCTGCAATTGATTAACCCGGACAGCTTCCGACTGCTGGAAGGCGCTCCAAAGATCCGTAGGCAGTTTCTCGACTGGGGCGTGTTCCATGTCGAGCCACGCTTCATGTCTACCTGGCAGCGGCTACAGAAGGCCCTGCGGCAGCGGAACTCATGGCTGCGGCATGGTACACTCGACGCCGTTTCACAAGCGGCCTGGGACCGGGAACTGTGCCTGGCCAGTGCTGAAATTGATGAATACCGCCGCGCCTACATCAAAGCCTTGAAACCAGTCTTTGAGCAGACCTTGAGTGAGTTACTTGAGCTCGAAGGGTTAACGCTGAGCTATTACCGTGGTTGGGACAAAGACCGTGAGCTGAGTGCTGTACTCGCCGCGTCTGTCCACCGGGACCAGCAAATGGGGCACACCCAGGCCGGGCCACAACGTGCTGATTTGCGCCTTAAGTTGGGTGCAAACAACGCCGCAGACATCTTGTCGCGGGGGCAGCAGAAGTTGGTGGTTTGCGCGCTGCGCATTGCTCAAGGGCACTTGGTCAGCCAAGCCCGGCGTGGCCAATGTATTTATCTGGTGGATGACTTGCCGTCTGAATTGGACGAGCAGCATCGCAACGCATTGTGTCGCTTGTTGGAAGACTTACGCTGCCAGGTATTTATTACCTGTGTAGATCACGAATTATTGAGGGAAGGCTGGCAGACGGAAACGCCAGTTGCCCTGTTCCACGTGGAACAGGGCTGTATCACCCAGACCCACGACCATCGGGAGTGAAGGCATTGAGCGAAGAAAACACGTACGACTCAACGAGCATTAAAGTGCTGAAAGGCCTTGATGCCGTACGCAAACGTCCCGGTATGTACATTGGTGATACTGACGATGGCAGCGGTCTGCACCACATGGTGTTCGAAGTAGTCGACAACTCCATCGACGAAGCGCTGGCTGGCCATTGCGACGACATCACCATCACCATTCACCCGGATGAATCCATCACCGTGCGCGACAACGGCCGCGGCATTCCGGTAGATGTGCATAAAGAAGAAGGCGTTTCTGCAGCCGAGGTCATCATGACCGTGCTGCACGCTGGCGGTAAGTTCGATGACAACTCCTACAAAGTCTCCGGCGGCCTGCACGGTGTAGGTGTTTCGGTGGTAAACGCCCTGTCCGAGCTGCTGATCCTGACCGTACGCCGCAGTGGCAAGATCTGGGAACAGACCTATGTCCACGGTGTACCTCAGGCGCCAATGGCGATTGTTGGCGAGAGCGAAAGCACCGGTACGCAGATCCACTTCAAGCCTTCGGCTGATACCTTCAAGAACATCCACTTCAGCTGGGACATTCTGGCCAAGCGGATTCGTGAGCTTTCCTTCCTCAACTCCGGTGTGGGTATCGTCCTCAAGGACGAGCGCAGCGGCAAGGAAGAGCTGTTCAAGTACGAAGGCGGTCTGCGAGCGTTCGTTGATTACCTGAACACCAACAAGACTCCGGTCAACGAGGTGTTCCACTTCAATGTGCAGCGTGAAGATGGCATTGGCGTGGAAATCGCCCTGCAGTGGAACGACAGCTTCAACGAGAACCTGTTGTGCTTCACCAACAACATTCCGCAGCGCGATGGCGGTACGCACTTGGTGGGCTTCCGCTCTGCCCTGACGCGTAACCTCAACACCTACATCGAAGCTGAAGGCCTGGCCAAAAAGCACAAAGTCGCCACCACCGGTGATGACGCCCGTGAAGGCCTGACCGCGATCATCTCGGTGAAAGTGCCAGATCCGAAGTTCAGCTCCCAGACCAAAGACAAGCTAGTGTCTTCCGAAGTGAAGACCGCTGTTGAACAGGAAATGGGCAAGTTCTTCTCCGACTTCCTGCTGGAGCACCCGAACGAAGCCAAGCTGATCGTCGGCAAGATGATCGATGCAGCCCGTGCGCGTGAAGCTGCGCGTAAAGCCCGTGAGATGACCCGCCGTAAAGGCGCGTTGGACATCGCAGGCTTGCCCGGCAAACTGGCCGACTGCCAGGAAAAAGACCCGGCGTTGTCCGAACTGTACCTCGTGGAAGGTGACTCTGCTGGCGGCTCCGCCAAGCAGGGACGCAACCGCCGTACCCAAGCCATCCTGCCGTTGAAAGGTAAAATCCTCAACGTTGAGAAAGCGCGCTTCGACAAGATGATTTCTTCGCAAGAAGTAGGCACCTTGATCACTGCATTGGGTTGCGGCATCGGCCGCGACGAGTACAACATCGCCAAACTGCGCTATCACAACATCATCATCATGACCGATGCTGACGTCGACGGTTCGCACATTCGTACCCTGCTGCTGACCTTCTTCTTCCGTCAGTTGCCGGAGCTGATCGAACGTGGCTACATCTACATCGCTCAGCCGCCGTTGTACAAAGTGAAAAAAGGCAAGCAAGAGCAATACATCAAAGACGACGAGGCCATGGAAGAGTACATGACCCAGTCGGCTCTTGAAGATGCCAGCCTGCACTTGAACGACGAAGCCCCGGGCATCTCCGGTGAGGCGCTGGAGCGTCTGGTGTACGACTTCCGCATGGTGATGAAGACTCTGAAGCGTTTGTCGCGCCTGTACCCACAGGAGCTGACCGAGCACTTCATCTACCTGCCAGCCGTTACCCTTGAGCAGTTGGGCGACCACGCGGTCATGCAAGACTGGATGGCCAAGTTTGAAGAGCGTCTGCGTCTGGTCGAGAAATCGGGCCTGGTTTACAAGGCCAGCCTGCGTGAAGACCGTGAGCGTAATGTCTGGTTGCCAGAGGTCGAACTGATCTCCCACGGCCACTCGACCTTCATCACGTTCAACCGTGACTTCTTCGGCAGCAACGACTACAAAACCGTTGTGACCCTGGGCGCCCAACTGAGCACCCTGCTTGACGAAGGTGCATACATCCAGCGTGGCGAACGCAAAAAAGCCGTGACCGAGTTCAAAGAAGCACTTGAATGGTTGATGGCCGAAAGCACCAAGCGCCATACCATCCAGCGCTACAAAGGTCTGGGTGAAATGAACCCGGATCAACTCTGGGAAACCACGATGGACCCAAGCGTGCGCCGCATGCTGAAAGTCACCATCGAAGACGCGGTCGGCGCTGACCAGATCTTCAACACCTTGATGGGCGACGCCGTAGAACCGCGTCGTGAGTTCATCGAGAACAACGCTCTGGCAGTGTCCAACCTGGACTTCTGATGATGTGTTGCAGGTTGACTGGATAGGTGGGCATTTTTTGCCCACTACTCCAAGGCAACCTGGCAAGCCACTGAAAAAGCCCGCTTAATAATAGGCGGGCTTTTTTTCGTTCAAAAAATGGTCAAACTCTAGAGTGAGCATCGAGTTACGTACCATCCCTGTGCTCTCTGCGGGTTTGCTCCATGCAAAAACTTTAACGTGCCCTCTCATTATTTCGAGTAGAAATAGAGGTATCGATTTTCCATTTTTGAGTACGTCGTCAACGTGAACTGGGATGATCTGAAAGTTTTTATCTTCGTTGCCAAGTCGAATAACGTGACCGAGGCGGGCAACTCGCTCAACGTTTCGGCATCGACGGTGTCGCGCAAGATCGCCGCACTTGAGGATTCGCTCAGTACCGTGTTGTTCTTGAAAAACACCAACGGCTATTTCCTGACGGAAGCTGGCAGGGCGTTGCTTCCACTGGCGTTAGAGACGCAGGAGCGCTTCAAGCTCATTGAGCGACAGATGTCGCAGCCAAGCAATCGGATGGCTGGGCAGGTGCGTATCGATTGCCCGGAGCTAATGGGCACGCACCTGATCATTCCTGGACTGGCGGATTTCCGTGATCAATACCCTGAGATCAGTTTCGACTTCATCAACTCGGCGGTGTCTTCAAAACTCACGCAAAGCCATAGCGACATCATTATTCGATTACGCAGACCCGAAAACGGCAACTTCACCATGCGCCGGGTCGGGACACTGATGCAGGGCCTTTTTTGTTCTGAAGGTTATGCCGCTGCCAATACACTCCCAGCGAAGCCCGACGACTTGAAGCATCATTACTTGATTGGTTGGACTGAGGAAATGGCTTATATGCCGCTCGCGCAATGGCTGAATGAGGTGAGCCGCGACCAGAAACTCTGGATGCGCGTGCCCAACCTCAATGCTCAGCTCAAGGCGGTAGAAGCTGATCTTGGTATCGCCGCGCTACCAACCTATGTTGCACAGCAGTCAGGCTTGCGTCAGGTCCTGGCCGATAGCCCCCTGCACAGTTCCGATATCTGGCTTCTGCGCAATCAGGCTACGCAAGGCGTAGGCCGAGTCGATCAAGTGGTGGATTATTTGACAGCGCTATTGCACAGCAAAACGGTAGAGATGTAATAGCAACCTTTGCAGGGAGACTCCTTACAGCGAGCCGGTACGCAGGAAAATCCAGACCGCTACCGCGATCAGCATCAGTCCAAACATCGCGTTCTGGAACACCAGCAGTTTGGGCCGCGCCTGGATAAGTTTCTGCACCGTCGACCCCATCGATACCCAGATGACGTGCGAAAAGAAATTCAGCGTAATCAGCGCAGCGCTCAATATCAGCACGACGCTGCTGCTGGTCTCGCCAGAGGGCGTGAAGGTGGAAAACATCACCAGCAACATCACTATTCCTTGTACATTGCCCAACTGCACAACGATCCCGTCTCGAAACTGCAAGTGTATGGTTTTGTCGCTGGGCGCTTTCAGCGGGCGGCACAACAGTCGCACCCCAAGCCACAAGATGTAGAAGCTGCCGAGCACTTGCAGTACCCAGACCAACCTCGGGTTGTTCATCAGTGTGTGATAGAGCCCTAGCCCGACCAGCACCGCGAGCAAGAAATAAGTGATGTCCAGGCCGACGATAAACCGGACCGAACGACGTACACCGCTTTGTGCGCCGGAGGTCGCAACCATCAAGTTGCCAGGACCAGCACTCAGGGTCAGCGGTGCCATGGTTGACAGCCAAAGCAGCCAGTTGATGCTTAATATTTCTTGCACGTTCTTATCCCCAATCACGGCATGGACTGCACGCCATCAAGTCTAATTCGCGGTCGCTTATAACGTTATAGCGAAGAGCGCAAAGCGATATTCCATAAATGTGGGAAGTGAGACAGCGCTTTTCTGGCCTTTCAAACCACCACTGATGTAGCGCAGTCAAAAAAGGCCAACGCTAAGGTTGGCCTTTTTATGGTAAAAAATTCGCCTACGGCGCCAGCAAAACCCCCTGCTCTTCCTTGCACAATTCCAGCAAAAAATCCCACACCACTCTCAGCCTTACGGACTTGTGCAGTTCACGGCGGGTGCTGATCCAGTAGCTGCGTTGCACTGACTCTTCGGGCAATACGCGTACTAGTTCCAGGTCGTTGCAGGCCATGTAGTTGGGCAATACGGCGATGCCCAAACCTGCGCGAGCCGCTTGGTGCTGGGCGATGACGCTGGTGCTGCGAAAGGTCACGGTGGGGGTGCGGCAGAAGTTGTTCAGAAACAGCAGTTCCTGACTGAACAGCAAGTCGTCGACGTAGCCGATCCAGTAGTGATTGGCCAGGTCATCACGGTTGTTCAGCGGCGGTGCCTTGTCGAGGTAAAGGCGACTGGCATACAGGGCCAGGCGGTAGTCGGTAAGTTTGCGAGTTATCAACAGGTCAGCGTTGGGACGCTCCAGATGAATGCTGATTTCAGCCTCGCGGTTGAGGATGCTGACAAAGCGCGGTACGGCCACCAGTTCCACTTCCAGCCCTGGGTAGCGTTCAAACAACCCGCGTAATCGCGAAGTGATGAACATGATGCCGATTCCCTCAGTGACCCCAAGACGGACCTTCCCCATGGGTGCGATGGCCTGGGTGATTTCCTCTTGCGCCAGCAATGCGACGTTTTCCATGGCCTCGGCATGCTTGAGTAGCGCTTGCCCGGCGGGCGTCAGTTCGTAGCCTTGGGCATGCTGTACGAACAGCGCCGCTCCAAGGTGCTGTTCGATGCTTTCAATGTGCCTGGCGACGGTGCTGTGTGTGGTGTTCAGGCGTTTGGCGGCCGTGAGCAGGCGACCACTGCGCTGCAGCTCCAGAAAGTAACGCAGGTCATTCCAGTCGAACATGTCAGCCCCCAAGCGCCATTGATAAACCGGCTGTGCAAAAACGCACAAGCCATGGGTGAAATCACGCGTTTCAAACTCGAAATTAATCAATAGGATGGTGCAGGACAAGAACAATAAAGGCGAGGTGATCAATGCCATCAGCCAGTAAGGTGTACGACTACATCATTGTGGGCGCAGGACCTGCGGGTTCCGTGTTGGCAAATCGGCTGTCTGCCGATCCACGGCACAGCGTGTTGCTGCTCGAAGCGGGTGGGCAAGATAACTACCCGTGGATCCATATCCCCGTGGGTTACCTGTATTGCATCGGTAACCCGCGCACCGACTGGTGCTTCAAAACCGAGGCCCAGGTCGGCCTGCAGGGCCGCAGCCTGAGCTACCCTCGGGGCAAGGTGCTGGGCGGCAGCTCGTCGATCAACGGCATGATTTATATGCGTGGCCAGGCGGGCGATTACGACCGCTGGGCCGAGCTGGGTAATACGGGCTGGTCCTGGAAAGAAGTTCTGCCCCTGTTCAAACGCAGTGAGAAACACTTTGCCGGCAACTCCGATCTGCATGGCAGTGATGGCGAGTGGCGGGTTGAGCAACAGCGTTATACCTGGCCAATTCTAGATGCATTTCGCGATGCCGCCGCACAGAGCGGGATTGCCAGCGTCAGCGACTTCAACGGTGGCGACAATCAGGGCTGTGGATACTTTCAAGTCA
The DNA here is from genome assembly GCF_963681935.1 of Pseudomonas kulmbachensis. Taxonomy (NCBI): domain Bacteria; kingdom Pseudomonadati; phylum Pseudomonadota; class Gammaproteobacteria; order Pseudomonadales; family Pseudomonadaceae; genus Pseudomonas; species Pseudomonas kulmbachensis. The sequence goes on from NZ_OY817088.1 coordinate 9,783, forward strand.
ACCAGCGATCCGGTGTGCGCTGGAATGCTTCCAAGGCGTTTTTGCGCCCGGTGCTGAAACGCCCGAATCTGACCGTATTGACTGATGTTCAGGTGGATAAGGTGTTGCTTGAAAACGGTCGGGCGACGCAGGTTTGCTCCCGTTGGCAAGGCACTGAACATACCTTCACGGCGGGTCGCGAGATTATCTTGTGCGCGGGCTCCATCGGCTCACCCGGGATCTTGCAGCGCTCGGGTATTGGCCCCCGCCCTCTGCTCGAAAGCCTGGGGATAACTGTTAAGCACGAATTGCCGGGTGTGGGTGGCAACCTGCAGGACCATCTGCAACTGCGGCTGATTTTCAAACTGACCAAGGCACGCACCTTAAACCAGGTGGCTAACAGCCTGTGGGGCAAAGTCGGCATGGGCCTGCGTTATGCCTACGACCGTAGTGGTCCCTTGGCCATGGCGCCCAGTCAGTTGGGTGCGTTCGTAAAGTCTGATCCCGCTCAACCTTCGGCCAACTTGCAGTACCACGTCCAGCCGCTGTCCCTTGAGCGCTTTGGCGAGCCACTGCACACCTTCCCCGCCTTCACTGCCTCGGTGTGCAACTTGCGCCCGAAAAGCCGAGGCCGGGTCGATATACGTTCGGCCAACCCGGATGACGCGCCGCTGATTGATCCCAATTACTTGAGCCACCCTGACGATTTAAAGGTCGCTGCGGATGCTATTCGTCTGACCCGACGCATTGTGGCCAACGCTGCTTTGCAGGCTTTTACGCCAGAGGAATACCTCCCGGGCAAAGACCTGCAAACCGAGCAAGAGTTGTACGACGCTGCTGCCCGAATAGGTACGACGATTTTTCACCCTGTGGGTACTTGCCGCATGGGCCAGGACGCTGAGGCAGTGGTCGATGCCGAGTTACGCGTCCATGGCGTACCGGGTTTAAGGGTGGCAGATGCGTCGATCATGCCGAGCATCGTGTCAGGTAATACCTGCTCTCCGACTTTGATGATTGGCGAAAAAGCCGCGCAGTTAATTCTGCAGGCGTCGATTAACTCGCTTGAACAAGCAACAGACGTTAACCGCGCGGTAGCTACACCGGTCGCCTGAGCGCGATCGTGGTTTCGGGCGCAGTCATCCGGAACCGACAGTGGACAACAACAATAATCACTGTGGCCCAAAGGGCTGAGGACATTGAATATGTCAGACTCAATTGCACAACAGGCGGCTCCCGCCAAGGCAACTACTGGCCGGGAAGAACGAAAGATCATTTTTGCGTCATCCCTCGGGACAGTTTTCGAGTGGTATGACTTTTTCTTGTATGGCGCTTTGGCCACCGTGCTCAGCAAGCAGTTCTTTGCCGGGGTAAACGACACCACTGCGTTTATTTTTGCCTTGATGGCCTTCGCCGCCGGGTTCTTGGTCAGGCCGTTCGGTGCACTGGTGTTCGGCCGATTGGGCGACATGATCGGGCGCAAATACACATTTCTCATGACCATCATTCTGATGGGCTTATCGACTTTTGCTGTCGGCTTGCTACCGACTTACACCAGCATCGGCATCGCGGCACCGATCATGCTCGTGCTGTTGCGCATGCTTCAAGGGCTGGCGCTGGGCGGTGAGTATGGTGGCGCAGCCACCTACGTGGCAGAGCATGCGGCCCCTGGCAAACGTGGCTTTAATACCAGCTGGATTCAATCCACAGCCACCCTGGGCCTGCTGCTGTCGTTGCTGGTGGTGCTGAGCTGCCGTTACCTGACCGGTGACCAGTTTGAAGTCTGGGGCTGGCGCCTGCCGTTCCTGCTGTCCATCGTGTTGCTGGGCATCTCGACCTGGATCCGCATGAGCATGCACGAGTCGCCAGCTTTCGTGAAAATGAAGGCCGAGGGCAAGACCAGCAAATCACCGATCCGTGAGTCATTCGGCAAGTGGGAAAACCTCAAAATCGTTCTGATTGCACTGTTCGGCATCAACGCCGGCCAGGCAGTGACCTTCTATACCGCGCAGTTTTACGTGCTGTTCTTTCTCACACAGATGCTCAAGATGGACCCGGCCCAGGCCAACTTGCTGCTGATTATCAGCGTGGTGATTGGCGCACCGTTCTTTATTTTCTTTGGCTGGCTGTCGGACCGTGTGGGTCGCAAGCCGATCCTGATGCTGGGCCTGTTGTTGGCCACGGTGCTGTACTTCCCGCTGTTCAAAGCATTGAGCCATTACGCCAACCCGCAGATTGATACCGCCAGCCGCCAGTCACCGATTGTGGTGATGGCCGATCCGGCCACGTGTACCTTCCAGTTCGACCCGGTAGGCAAGGCGCGTTTTGACAGCCCGTGTGACAAGGTCAAAACCTTCCTGGTGAAACAAGGTCTGCCGTACACCTCGCAGTCAGCCGCCTTGGGTACAGAGGTCCAGGTGTCAGTCGGTGAGCAGAAAATCAACGGTTTCGACGAAGCGGCCATGCGTGCTGCGATTACCGAAGCAGGCTACCCGGCCAAGGCTGACCCGAGTTCGGTTAACCAACCGATGGTCGTGCTGATGATGGTGCTGCTGACCCTTATCGCCACCATGACCTACGGCCCGCTGGCAGCGGTAATGGTCGAACTGTTCCCGACCCGCATCCGCTACACCTCGATGTCGTTGCCATACCACATCGGTAATGGCTGGTTCGGTGGTTTCCTGCCTACCGTGTCATTTGCGCTGGTGGTCTACACCGGGGATATCTTCTATGGCCTGTGGTATCCGGTCGTGATTACCGGAGTCAGCCTGGTGGTAGGCATGATCTTCCTCAAGGAGACGAAGAACGTAAATATCGATAAGGTCTAAGGCCAGCTTCTGCTGGTCCATAGACACAAAAAAACCGGCTCGAATAAGCCGGTTTTTTTATGTGCTTAGAAAAACTTATGCACGTTTTTCAGTAAAAAGTCATAAGTTGAAATAAGCATTTAAATCATCAACTTACGGCAATTTTTTGAAAGATATCAAAAACTTGTGCACAAGTTATCCACAATTTTACTAGCCCACAACCACGTCAGTTGGCGCAGCCACTGGCGGCAGTGAGCCCATGTCGCGTTGAGCCTGTTCGTTCCAGGTTTGCACCCGGTCGTTGAGCTCGGCAATTGCTCGTGGCCCTGTACCGTTGGCGTACATCGGTTCGCCAATCACCAGCTCGATCGTGCCGGGCTTTTTAGCCCAGCCGGTCTTGGGCCAGTACTTGCCAGCATTGTGGGCAATCGGCAGTACCGGCAACTCGGCGTTGACCGCCAGCGCCGTGCCACCACGGGAAAACTTGCCCACTTGGCCAAAGGGCACACGGGTGCCTTCCGGAAAGATCAGCACCCAAATATTGTCCTTGAGCAGCTCATCACCTTTTTTGGCGATGTGTTTGAGCGCCGCCTTGGGGTTATCGCGGTCGATGGCAATCGGACGCAGCATCGCCATCGCCCAGCCAAAGAACGGTACGTACAGCAATTCGCGCTTGAGTACCTGGCTCAACGGCTGAAAGTAGGCCGAGAGAAAAAACGTCTCCCAGGTACTTTGGTGGTTGGCCAGGATCACGCACGGTTGTTGTGGAACGTTTTCAGCGCCCTTCACGTTAACGTGAATGCCCAGAAACACCCGCGTCAGCCACAGTGCGCAGCGGCACCAGTACACGTTAATAAACCGGTAACGCGCACGGAACGGCAAGAAGGGGGCGACAAAAAAGCTCAGCGAGCACCACAGCAGAGAGCTGGTGCCCAGCAGCAGGTAAAAGAAGAAGGTTCTGATGGCCTGCAGGATCGACATAGCGACTTTTACCGATGCGGATAAAGCACGACTGAACAGCCCGTACACAGAGTGCCGGTGAGTGTTCAAACCTGCTCTATTTGTGGATAAGTTCTGCGGCAACTGCCGCCAGATCGTCAAATATTAGGGTATTAACCGGTATTACTTTGGCCAAAGTTTGTAGGCCTTTTCCGGTTTTTACCAAAACTGGCTGAGAATCGACGGCTTGTGCAGCCTGCAAGTCACCCAAACTGTCGCCGACAAACCAACATTTGGCCAAATCAGCGCCGTAATGCGTGGCAATCGATTGCAACATGCCCGGTTTTGGCTTGCGGCAAGCGCAGCCTTCATTGGGGCCGTGTGGGCAATAAACGATCAGCCCGACCTCGCCACCCTGCTCCGCCACCAGCGCCCGTAAACGGTCGTGCATGGCGTCCAGCGTGGCGACATCGTAATAGCCGCGGGCAATGCCGGATTGGTTGGTCGCGATGGCGACCGTCCAGCCGGCTTTGCTCAACTGCGCAATGGCCTCGATCGCGCCGGGCAGTGGAATCCACTCCTCGACTGACTTGATGTAAGCGTCGGAGTCGTAATTGATCACTCCGTCCCGATCGAGAATCAGCAGTTTCAACGGTAACCCCTAGCTCAGCAGTGAAATATCGGCAACGCCCAGGAACAGGCCACGCAGACGCGCCAGCAATGCGTAGCGGTTAGCTCGCACGCTAGGGTCTTCAGCGTTGATCATCACCGCTTCAAAGAACGCATCCACCGGCTCGCGCAGCGAGGCCAGACGGGTCAGCGCTTCGTTGTACTGACGGGCAGCGGCCATTGGCTGTACGGCTTCGTCGGCCTTCTGGATGGCCGAGAACAGCGAGAACTCACTGGCATTGTCGAAATAGCGGGCTTCAACGTGAGTCGAAACCGTGCCTTCAACCTTGCTCAGCAAGTTCGATACACGCTTGTTCACGGCGGCCAGTGCAGCGGCTTCCGGCAATTGACGGAACGCCTGTACGGCTTGCACGCGCTGATCGAAATCCAGTGCCGAGGTTGGGTTAAGTGCACGTACCGACAGGTAAGTGGCCACATCCACGCCTTCGTCTTCGTAACGCGCACGCAGGCGGTCGAAGATGAACTCCTGTACCTGATCAGCCAAACCGGCCGACTTGATCTTGGCACCGAAAGCGCTGACAGCGAATTTCACTGCTTCAGTCAGGTCGAGGTCGAGCTTTTTGTCGATCAGAATGCGTAAGATACCCAGCGCGGCACGACGCAGTGCGTACGGGTCTTTGCTACCTGTAGGCAACATGCCGATGCCGAAAATACCCACCAGGGTGTCGAGCTTGTCAGCGATGGCCACCGCAGCGCCGGTCAGGGTGCTCGGCAACTCGGCGCCAGCACCACGCGGCATGTACTGCTCGTTCAATGCCAGGGCGACGTCTTCAGGCTCGCCGTCGTTCAGCGCGTAGTAGTAACCGGCAATGCCTTGCATCTCCGGGAACTCGCCGACCATTTCAGTGGCCAGGTCGCACTTGGACAGCAAACCGGCACGGGCTGCACGCGGAGCATCGCCGCCAATGCGCGGGGCAATAAATGCCGCCAGTTTGGAAACGCGCTCGGCCTTGTCGTAAACGCTGCCCAGTTGAGCCTGGAACACCACGTTTTGCAGGCGCAGATTGAAGCTTTCCAGCGTCTGTTTTTTGTCTTGCTTGAAGAAGAACTCAGCATCGGTCAGACGCGGGCGAACCACTTTCTCGTTACCCGAGATGATCTGCTGCGGGTCTTTGCTCTCGATGTTGGCCACGGTAATGAAGCGCGGCAGCAACTTGCCATCAACGTCCAGCAGGCAGAAATACTTCTGGTTGTCCTGCATGGTGGTGATCAGGGCTTCTTGCGGCACATCCAGGAAGCGCTCTTCAAACGAGCACACCAGCGGCACCGGCCATTCAACCAGAGCGGTCACTTCGTCGAGCAGGCTTGGCGGCACGATTGCAGTACCTTCCTGCATCGTCGCCAGTTCGGTTACACGCTTGGAAATCAGCTCACGGCGCTCGTTGAAGTCCGCCAGCACGTGGGCTTTGCGCAGGTCTTCGAGGTAGTTGGCTGGCGCGCTGATGCGCACGCTTTCCGGGTGGTGGAAACGGTGCCCACGGGAGTCACGACCCGATTTTTGCGCGAGGATGGTGCAGTCGATCACTTCGTCGCCCAGCAGCATCACCAGCCATTGGGTCGGACGCACGAACTCGACCTTGCGTGCACCCCAGCGCATGCGCTTGGGGATCGGCAGGTCGTTGAGCGAGTCTTCAACGATGGTCGGCAGCAGGCTGGCGGTCGGCTTACCGACGATCACCTGGCTGAAGCGCAGTTTTGGACCGCTCTGATCGATTTCGCTCAGCTCAACGCCGCACTTCTTGGCAAAGCCCAAGGCTGCCTGCGTCGGGTTGCCTTCAGCATCGAACGCCGCCTGGCGTGGCGGGCCGTCGATATTGATGCTGCGATCCGGTTGCTGGGTGTCGAGCTGAGTCAGCAGCACGGCCAGACGACGCGGTGCGGCGTAGACTTTTTTCGCGCTGAAGTTCAGACCGGCGCTTTGCAGGCCTTTTTCAATCCCGGCGAGAAATGCCTCAGCCAGGGTATTGAGGGCTTTTGGCGGCAGTTCTTCAGTGCCCAGTTCAACCAGAAAATCTTGAGCACTCATTGTACTGCCTCCAACTTGGCCAACACTTCATCACGCAAATCAGGTGGAGCCATCGGGAAGCCCAGCTTGGCGCGAGCTTCGAGATACGCCTGTGCCACGGCACGGGCCAGGGTACGCACACGCAGGATGTACTGCTGACGCGCAGTCACGGAAATCGCGCGACGCGCATCCAGCAGGTTGAAGGTGTGGGACGCCTTGAGCACCATTTCGTAGCTTGGCAACGGCAGCGGCTGGTCGAGTTCGATCAGGCGCTTGGCTTCGCTTTCATAGAAATCGAACAGCTCAAACAGCTTGTCGACGTTGGCGTGTTCGAAGTTGTAAGTCGATTGCTCGACTTCGTTCTGATGGAACACGTCGCCGTAAGTCACTTTGCCGAACGGGCCGTCAGTCCATACCAGGTCGTAGACGGAATCCACGCCCTGCAGGTACATCGCCAGACGCTCAAGGCCGTAGGTGATTTCGCCAGTTACCGGGTAGCACTCAATGCCGCCTACTTGCTGGAAGTAGGTGAATTGGGTGACTTCCATACCGTTAAGCCAGATTTCCCAGCCCAGACCCCAAGCGCCCAGTGTTGGCGATTCCCAGTTGTCTTCGACGAAACGGATGTCGTGTACCAGAGGGTCCAGGCCGATATGTTTCAGCGAACCCAGGTACAGCTCCTGGAAGTTGGGCGGGTTTGGCTTCAATACCACCTGGAACTGGTAGTAGTGCTGCAAACGGTTCGGGTTTTCGCCGTAGCGGCCGTCAGTCGGGCGACGACTGGGCTGCACATAAGCGGCGTTCCAGGTTTCCGGCCCCAGAGAGCGCAAAAACGTGGCGGTATGGAATGTGCCGGCGCCCACTTCCATATCGTAGGGCTGAAGCACCACACAACCTTGCTCGGCCCAGTATTGCTGGAGGGCGAGGATCAAGTCTTGGAAGGTACGCACTGCTGGCGTAGGCTGGCTCACAAATTCACCTGTTTCTTGGGCTGCGATTTAAAGAGCGGGAGTATACCCGATTCGGTCGCCCCTCCACCCCCTGGAGCCTATATGCCACGTTGCTTCTGGTGTTCAGAAGATCCGCTGTATGCCGCTTATCACGATCAAGAGTGGGGAGTGCCGTTGCGCGACGCGCATGGGTTGTTCGAGTTGTTATTGCTCGAAGGGTTCCAGGCGGGTTTGTCCTGGATCACGGTTTTAAAGAAACGCGATCACTATCGCAAGGTCATGTTCGGCTTCGATGTGCAGCGTTTGGCGGCCATGACGGATGCTGAAATAGAAGCGTTGTTGCTGGATCCGGGGATCATTCGCAATCGTTTAAAAGTGGCTGGCGCACGGCGCAATGCCCAGGCCTGGCTGGCGCTGGCCAATCCTGTCGAGTTTTTATGGTCGTTTGTGGGCGGTAAGCCGAAGATCAACCATTTCACCGAACGTCATGAGTTCCCGGCGGTTACGCCCCAGGCTGAAGCCATGAGCAAAGCCCTGAAAAAAGCCGGATTTACGTTCGTCGGCCCGACCATTTGCTATGCCTTTATGCAGGCCAGCGGTATGGTCATGGACCACGCCACTTATTGCGACCGTTACGCTGAACTGGCAAACGGCGGTTAGAATACGGGCCACTTGCAAAACCTGATGTGGGAGCGGGCTTGCTCGCGATGCAGGCAACACGGTTTTTCAGAAAGACCGCAGTGATGCAATCGCGAGCAAGCCCGCTCCCACAAAGTCATTATTTGTTGTGGGAAAACCCTGTGGAAAAGTTTAAAGGTGCCTTGCTGGTCGGGGCTTTGCGGTTGTTTGCCATGCTCCCGTGGGGCGCGGTGCAACGCGTGGGGTCGGCCATCGGCTGGCTGATGTGGAAACTGCCCAATCGCTCACGCGATGTGGTGCGCATCAACCTGGCCAAATGCTTTCCTGAAATGGACCCGGGCGCCCGCGAGCAACTGGTGGGTCAAAGCCTGGAAGATATCGGCAAAAGTCTGACCGAGAGTGCTTGCGCCTGGATTTGGCCAGCCCAGCGTTCCATCGACCTGGTGCGTGAAGTCGAAGGCCTGGACGTGCTCAAGGACGCCCTGGCCTCAGGCAAGGGTGTGGTCGGCATCACCAGCCACCTGGGCAACTGGGAAGTGCTTAATCACTTCTATTGCAGCCAGTGCAAACCGATCATTTTCTATCGCCCGCCCAAGCTCAAAGCAGTGGATGAATTGCTGCAAAAGCAACGGGTCCAGCTGGGCAACCGCGTGGCGGCATCGACCAAAGAAGGCATCCTGAGTGTCATCAAGGAAGTACGCAAAGGCGGTCAGGTGGGCATTCCGGCTGATCCGGAGCCTGCAGAGTCGGCGGGTATCTTTGTGCCGTTTCTCGGCACCATGGCACTGACCAGCAAGTTTGTCCCCAATATGCTGGCGGGTGGCAAAGCGGTGGGGGTATTCCTGCACGCGCTGCGTCTGCCGGATGGCTCGGGCTTCAAGGTGATACTGGAGGCCGCGCCAGAAGACATGTACAGCACCGACACGGCAACCTCGTGCGCAGCCATGAGCAAGGTGGTCGAGAAATATGTACGCGCTTACCCGAGCCAGTACATGTGGAGCATGAAGCGCTTCAAAAAACGCCCGCCGGGTGAAGCGCGCTGGTACTAGTAAGGCCACAAACTTTGTAGCCGCTGGCGCAGGTTGCGATAAGGGCCGCAGGACCTTCAATATCCGGGGTCGCTGCGCCACCCATCGCAGCCTGCGCCAGTGGCTACAAGTGAAGAGTCAAGGCTGCTGTTTATCCAGCTTCTTCAAAAATACCGTCATTTCCTTTTCGGCCTGCTTGTCGCCGTGGGCCTGCGCTGCCGCAATCCCCTGCTCCCACGCCAAGCGCGCCGCGGCACGATCATCCGCCGCCAAATGCGCCTTGCCCAGCAGCTTCCAGGCTGCGGAATACTTGGGGTCAAAGCCTACGCAACGTTGCAGATGCTCCGCCGCCTTGAGGTTATCCCCAAGGTCGAGATAACCCTTGCCCAGACCAAAGCGCAGTAATGAGTTATCCACACCCTTGGCGAGCATTTTCTCCAGTGACTCCAGCATCCCTGACTCCTTAGAAAAAACTCAAGCCCACGTGGAACAGCTTCTCTACGTCGCGAATATGCTTTTTATCCACAAGGAACAAAATCACATGGTCGCCGGCATTGATCACTGTCGAGTCGTGGGCAATCAGTACTTCTTCGTCGCGAATAATCGCGCCAATCGTGGTGCCCGGAGGCAGATGGATTTCGCCGATGCTGCGACCGATCACCTTGCTCGATTTCGAATCACCGTGGGCAATCGCTTCGATGGCCTCGGCCGCGCCCCGGCGCAATGAGTGCACGCTGACGATATCGCCCCGGCGCACGTGGGCCAGCAAGGTGCCAATGGTGGCGAGCTGCGGGCTGATGGCGATATCAATTTCGCCGCCCTGAATCAGATCCACGTAGGCCGGGTTGTTGATGATGGTCATCACCTTCTTCGCACCCAGGCGCTTGGCCAGCAACGAGGACATGATATTGGCCTCGTCATCGTTGGTCAGGGCCAAAAATACGTCGGCGTCCGCGATGTTTTCTTCAAGCATCAAGTCGCGGTCCGAAGCACTGCCTTGCAGCACCACAGTGCTGTCGAGGGTGTCGGACAAATAGCGGCAACGCGCCGGATTCATCTCGATGATCTTGACCTGGTACCGGCTCTCAATGGCCTCGGCCAAGCGTTCGCCAATCTGCCCGCCACCAGCAATCACAATGCGCTTGTAGCTTTCATCCAGACGGCGCATTTCGCTCATAACGGCGCGAATATTGGCCTTGGCGGCGATGAAAAAAACCTCATCATCCGCTTCGATGACCGTATCGCCACGGGGCGTAATCGGTCGGTCGCGTCGGAAAATCGCCGCAACCCGTGTATCCACATTCGGCATGTGTTCGCGTAGCTGGCGCAACTGCTGACCAATCAACGGGCCGCCGTAGTACGCCTTGACCGCCACCAACTGCGCTTTGCCTTCGGCAAAGTCGATCACCTGCAAGGCGCCGGGGTGTTCGATCAGGCGCTTGATGTAATTGGTCACCACCTGCTCGGGGCTGATCAATACGTCGACCGGGATTGCGTCGTTATCGAACAGCTCTTCGCCGCGTGTCAGATAAGCCGCTTCGCGTACCCGGGCGATTTTGGTCGGGGTGTGAAACAGCGTATGAGCCACCTGGCACGCGACCATGTTGGTCTCGTCGCTGTTGGTCACGGCCACCAGCATGTCGGCGTCATCCGCACCTGCCTGACGCAGCACATTGGGCAACGAGGCGCGGCCCTGCACGGTGCGAATATCGAGGCGATCACCAAGATCGCGCAGGCGCTCACCATCGGTGTCGACCACGGTGATGTCGTTAGCTTCGCTGGCCAAATGTTCTGCCAGCGTTCCGCCGACCTGGCCTGCGCCGAGGATGATGATTTTCATGCCTGCAATCCCTAATCCGTTAGCCGCGAGCGGCAGCGATCTTGATCAATTTGGCGTAATAAAAGCCGTCGTGTCCGCCCTCTTGTGCCAGTAACTGGCGGCCGTGGGGCTGCTTGATGCCGAACTGCCCGGCGATATCCAGCTCCCGGGCACCCGGAGTACGGGCCAGGAACGCTTCAATCACTTCAGTATTTTCGGTCGGCAATGTCGAGCAAGTGGCGTAGAGCAAGATGCCACCCACTTCCAGGGTAGGCCACATCGCGTCCAGTAATTCGCCTTGCAGGGTGGCGAGCGCGGCAATGTCGTCCGGCTGGCGGGTCAGCTTGATGTCCGGGTGACGGCGGATAACCCCGGTTGCCGAGCAGGGTGCATCGAGCAGGATGCGCTGGAACGGCTTGCCGTCCCACCAGGTGGCGGTGTCGCGACCGTCGGCGGCAATCAGCTCGGCGCTCAGGCCCAGACGCTCAAGGTTTTCGCGTACACGCACCAGACGCTTGGCTTCCAGATCGACCGCCACCACGCCAGCCAGTGCAGGTTCTACCTCCAGAATGTGGCAAGTCTTGCCGCCTGGGGCGCAGCAGGCGTCGAGTACGCGCTGGCCCGGGGCCAGATCCAGCAAGTCGGCGGCCAGTTGCGCGGCTTCGTCCTGCACGCTGATCCAGCCTTCGGCAAAGCCCGGCAGGCTGCGAACGTCGCAGGCCGCAGCCAGTACGATACCGTCCTGGCTGAAGACGCAAGGTTGGGCTTCGATACCAGCCTCGACCAGCAATTGCAGGTACGCATCGCGGCTGTGATGACGGCGGTTAACCCGCAATATCATTGGCGGGTGTGCGTTGTTGGCCGCGCAAATAGCTTCCCATTGCTCAGGCCAAAAAGCCTTCAGGGATTTTTGCAGCCAGCGCGGGTGAGCGGTACGCACCACCGGGTCATGCTCAAGCTCCGCCAGCAAGCCTTCGCTCTCGCGCTGGGCGTTGCGCAACACGGCGTTGAGCAGGGCTTTGGCCCAAGGTTTTTTCAGCTTGTCGGCACAACCTACGGTTTCGCCGATGGCGGCGTGGGCCGGAATGCGGGTGTAGAGCAGTTGATACAAACCTACCAATAGCAGCGCTTCAACATCAGCGTCGGCGGCCTTGAATGGCTTTTGCAGCAGCTTGTTGGCCAGCGCCGACAAGCGTGGCTGCCAGCGGGCGGTACCAAACGCCAGATCCTGAGTCAGGCCGCGATCGCGCACCTCAACCTTGTCCAGTTGCAGCGGCAAGGAGCTGTTGAGCGATGCTTTGCCGTTCAACACTGCAGTCAGTGCCTTGGCAGCGGCCAGACGAGGGTTCATTGGGCGTTTTCCGTATGACCGAGGGTGATGCCGACAGCGAATTTCTCACGGCGACTGTTGAAAAAATCACTGAAGTTCAGCGCTTTGCCGCCAGGCAATTGCAGACGTGTCAGGCACAACGCGCCTTCACCGCAGCCGACGATCAGACCGTCCTTGCTCGCGGCAAGAATTTGCCCCGGTGCGCCCTGGGCGTCAGCTACGGTCGCGGCCAGCACTTTCAGGGCTTCGCCATTGAGCGTGCTGTGACAGATCGGCCATGGATTGAAAGCACGGACCAGACGCTCCAGCTCAACCGCCGGGCGGCTCCAGTCGATACGTGCTTCATCCTTGTTCAATTTGTGGGCGTAGGTGGCCAGGCTGTCATCCTGCACTTCACCTTGCAGTGTGCCAGCCGCCAGCCCGGCAATGGCCTGGATCACGGCGGGTGGGCCGAGCTCGGCCAGACGGTCATGCAGGCTGCCACCGGTGTCATTGGCGGTAATCGGGGTGACGGACTTGAGCAGCATCGGGCCGGTGTCCAGACCCGCCTCCATGCGCATCACGGTCACGCCGCTTTCACTGTCGCCAGCTTCGATGGCGCGCTGAATCGGCGCCGCCCCGCGCCAGCGTGGCAGCAAGGAGGCGTGGCTGTTAATGCAACCCAGACGCGGAATATCCAGCACCACTTGCGGCAGGATCAGGCCGTAGGCCACCACCACCAGCAAGTCCGGGTTGAGTGCGGCCAGCTCGGCCTGAGCTTCGGGCGCGCGCAGGGTTGGCGGCTGCATCACCGAAATATTGTGTTCCAGTGCAAGTTGTTTGACCGGGCTTGGCATCAGCTTTTGCCCGCGCCCGGCCGGACGATCCGGTTGGGTGTATACCGCGACGATCTCGTAAGGGGTGCTCAGCAACGCCTTGAGGTGTTCAGCGGCGAATTCTGGGGTGCCAGCAAAGACGATGCGCAGTGGCTCAGTCATGGGTTACTCACTTGGAATGGGATGCGCGGGGGAAAACATTTCTAATGTGGGAGCGGGCTTGCTCGCGATTCAGACAACTCGGTCTATCAGTGAGGTCGAGTTGATCCTATCGCGAGCAAGCCCGCTCCCACATAGAAGAGGCCTGTAGCCGATGGGAGGATCAAGCGTTCTGGCGGTGCAGTTTTTCCAGCTTCTTCTTGATCCGGTCGCGCTTGAGCGTAGACAGGTAATCGACAAACAGCTTGCCGTTGAGGTGGTCGCATTCATGCTGAATGCACACGGCCAGCAGGTCTTCGGCAATCATCTCGAACGGCTTGCCGTCACGGTCCAGCGCTTTGATCTTGACGCGCTGCGGGCGATCAACGTTTTCGTAGTAACCCGGCACCGAGAGGCATCCTTCCTGATACTGGCCCATCTCGTCGCAGAGGATTTCGAACTCGGGGTTGATGAATACCATTGGTTCGCTGCGGTCTTCGCTCAGGTCCATGACCACGATGCGTTTGTGCACGTTGACCTGAGTGGCGGCCAGACCGATGCCCGGCGCCTCGTACATGGTTTCAAACATGTCATCGATCAACTGACGGACTTCGTCGTCCACAACCGCCACGGGTTTGGCGATGGTACGCAGACGCGAGTCTGGGAATTCGAGGATGTTCAAAATAGCCATAAGTTTGATTGGTGCACTGTGTGAAAGATTCAAAAACGGTTGTCAGGTGGGTCCTGTGGACTCGAGCAACCTGTGCAAAACGTCTCCTTCAGAGAGAACCCGCTCGGGCTCTGGCGTTTCACGCGAGTGCACATAATAAAGGGATTCACCCGCGGATGAAACGACTAGCTGCCGCGCTGCACGGCCGCATGTCTCAATTTGAAACCAACGTGCGCAGCCTCTCGCTAACGTTCAACTAATGTTGGGTTTCTACGGGCATTTTCAAGCATCACTCGGGTGCTCAAACCGGCCCTTGTCCGCGTTTGCTAAACAACTTGTCAACAGACTTATCCACAGCTTGTTCCTCATATCCAGATGGAATAACCGATCAAGGATGATCCCATGCCGCTGTCAGAAATATCCCCGTCAGAGCTTGAAGCCCGCTTGCGCTTGCACCGCCTGCCCGAGCTTGGGCCGCGGCGTTATTACAGCCTGTTCAGTGCCTTCGGTTCGGCCAGTTCGGCGCTCAGTGCACCTGCCAGCGCCTGGGGTGCACTGGGGCTGCCCGCCGCGTGTGCCCAGGCGCGGCGCAGCCCTGAAGTTCTCGATGGTGCAAGCGCTGCATTGCGCTGGCTTGAGGGCTCCGGGCAGCATGTGCTGCTGCATGACCAGGCCGATTACCCGGCACTTTTGAGTGAACTGAACGATGCTCCACCGCTGTTATTTGTAGCGGGCGAGCCTGGGATTCTGGAAAAACCGCAGTTGGCGATGGTCGGTAGCCGACGTGCTTCACGGCCAGGTCTGGATACAGCCGCAGCCTTTTCCCGCAGCCTGGCCGGGGCCGGTTTTGTAATTACCAGCGGGTTGGCGTTGGGGATTGATGGTGCCGCGCACCAGGCTGCCCTGGACGTTGGAGGGCAGACGGTAGGCGTGTTGGGCACGGGTCTGCAAAAACTTTATCCACAGCGCCATCGGGCTCTGGCGGATGCGATGATTGCCAACGGTTGCGCGGTGGTTTCGGAGTTCCCCTTGGACGCCGGGCCGCTACCGGCGAACTTCCCGCGGCGTAATCGAATCATCAGCGGTTTGGCCCTGGGCGTGCTGGTGGTCGAGGCCAGTGTTGCCAGTGGCTCGCTGATCACCGCTCGCCTGGCCGCCGAGCAGGGGCGCGAGGTCTATGCCATTCCCGGTTCTATCCACCACCCTGGGGCACGTGGCTGTCATCAGTTGATCCGTGATGGCGCGACTCTGGTTGAAACCGTGGAGCACATTCTGGAAGGCCTGCGAGGCTGGCGCTCAATGCCGTTATCCACCCCTCCTTTGTTTACACCAAGCTGTCATCCATTAGTGCAATTGTTGCAGGCAGCACCTCACACCAGTGAAGCCTTGGTCAACGCCAGTGGTTGGGACCTGCCCCGATTGCTGGCAGCGTTGACCGAACTTGAACTGGCGGGGCATGTCGTGTTGGAGGGCGGGCGTTGGTTTGCCCGCGCCAGCTAAGTACACTGCGCGCAGTACATATCTGGAGACATTCAATGATCAGCACCTGGCGCGTCCAACAAGCTGCAAGAGCCATTCGCGCGGGCGCGGTGATTGCCTATCCGACTGAAGCGGTCTGGGGTTTGGGCTGCGACCCGTGGGATGAAGACGCGGTCGAGCGGTTGCTGGCGATCAAATCGCGGCCTGTGGATAAAGGCCTGATTCTGGTGGCAGACAACATTCACCAATTCGACTTTTTGTTTGAAGACTTCCCGCAGGCATGGATCGACCGTATGGCCAGCACCTGGCCTGGGCCGAACACCTGGTTGGTGCCGCATCAGGGCTTGCTGCCCGACTGGATCACCGGGGTACATGACACCGTGGCGCTGCGTGTGAGCGATCATCCACTGGTGCGAGAGCTGTGCGCGTTGGTGGGGCCGATCGTATCGACTTCGGCTAACCCGGCGGGCTTGCCGGCGGCGCGCACACGCTTGAAAGTCGAGCAGTATTTCCGTGGGCAAATTGATCATGTGCTGGGCGGGAATCTGGGCGGGCGTAAAAACCCGAGCCTGATCCGCGATCTGGCGACGGGCAAGGTTGTGCGCCCGGCTTGAGCAAAACCTGTAGCCGCTGTCGTAGGCTGCGATAAGGCCCATAGGGCCTTCAAGATTGTAAAAATCTACGACCCCTTCGGGCTCGATCGCAGCCTGCGGCAGCGGCTACAAGGTTTCGATCAAGGCAACAAAATGGTCGAGCCCGTGGTGCGTCGCGCCGACAGCTCAGTGTGAGCCTTGGCCGCGTCACTCAGGGCAAAACGCTGGCTGATATCAACCTTGATAGCGCCACTGCGGATCATCGCAAACAGCTCATCAGCCATCGCCTGCAGGTTTTCGGCGTTATTGGCGTAGCTGGCCAACGTCGGCCGGGTCACGTACAGCGAACCCTTCTGCGACAAGATCCCCAGGTTCACACCGGTCACCGCCCCTGACGCATTGCCAAAGCTGACCATCAAGCCGCGGGGTGCCACGCAATCCAGCGAGGTCAGCCAAGTGTCTTTGCCGACACCGTCGTAGACCACCGGGCACTTCTTGCCGTCGGTCAATTCCAGCACCCGCTTGGCGACATCTTCGTGGCTGTAGTTGATGGTTTCCCACGCGCCCAGCGCTTTGGCGAGAGCAGCTTTTTCGTCCGAGCTGACCGTACCGATCAGCTTCACACCCAGCGCTTTTGCCCATTGGCAGGCAATCGAACCGACGCCACCTGCTGCCGCGTGAAACAGGATGGTTTCGCCGGCTTTGAGTTCATACGTCTGACGCAGCAAGTACTGGGTGGTAAGCCCCTTGAGCATCACGGCAGCGGCATGCTCGAACGAAATGTCGTCGGGCAGCTTCACCACATTGGCGGCAGGCAACACATGCAGCTCGCTGTACGCACCCAGCGGGCCGGTGCCGTAAGCCACGCGGTCGCCGACTTTCAGATTGCGCACTTCACTGCCCACCGCATCGACAATACCTGCCCCTTCGTTGCCCAGCCCGGATGGCAGCTCAGGCAGCGGGTACAAGCCGCCACGGTAATAGGTATCGATGAAGTTCAGGCCGATAGCCTGGTTGCGTACCCGCACTTGCTGAGGGCCCGGTTCGGCGGGTTGGAAGTCAACATACTCAAGCACTTCCGGGCCGCCGTGGGCCCGAAACTGGATACGCTTAGCCATCTGCACTTTCCTTGCTGATTTGACGAAGCCACTATCCAACGCTTAAGCGTGATCTTCGTCAACAGCGATGAAGCAGGGTGCAGTGTTATGCTAGCGGCCCTTTGCCGCCGGCCCCGCTCAGAACGAAGTGCCGCGTCGCTTTGCCCGATTTAAGGTGATGTCATGACTACTCGCACCGAGGCTGTAAAAGCCTACCTGCTCGACCTTCAAGACCGCATTTGCAACGCACTGCAAACTGAAGACGGCGGCACGCAATTCGTCGAAGACGCTTGGCAACGCCCAGCGGGCGGTGGCGGTCGCACTCGTGTGATTGAAAACGGCCACGTGATTGAGAAAGGCGGCGTCAATTTTTCTCACGTGTTTGGCAGCGGCTTGCCGCCGTCCGCAAGTGCCCATCGCCCGGAACTGGCGGGCCGTGGTTTTGAAGCCTTGGGCGTGTCGCTGGTGATTCACCCGCACAACCCCCATGTGCCAACATCCCACGCTAATGTGCGGTTTTTCATCGCGGAAAAAGAAGGCGAAGAGCCGGTCTGGTGGTTCGGTGGCGGTTTTGACCTCACCCCGTACTACGCCGTTGAAGAAGACTGCGTGCAC
The DNA here is from genome assembly GCF_963681935.1 of Pseudomonas kulmbachensis. Classification (NCBI taxonomy): domain Bacteria; kingdom Pseudomonadati; phylum Pseudomonadota; class Gammaproteobacteria; order Pseudomonadales; family Pseudomonadaceae; genus Pseudomonas; species Pseudomonas kulmbachensis. The sequence goes on from NZ_OY817088.1 coordinate 27,373, forward strand.
TGGCACCGCGTGGCCGAGCAGGCGTGCGCGCCGTTCGGTGCCGATGTATACCCGCGCTACAAGGCCTGGTGCGACACCTACTTCCACATCAAGCACCGCAACGAGCCCCGTGGTATCGGCGGCCTGTTCTTCGATGACCTGAACGAGTGGGATTTCGACACCTGTTTCGCCTTTATTCGTGCCATTGGCGACGCCTATATCGACGCCTACCTGCCGATCGTCCAGCGCCGTAAAAACGACGAATACACCGCCCAACAGCGTGAATTCCAGGAGTTCCGCCGTGGCCGCTACGTTGAATTCAACCTGGTCTATGACCGTGGCACCTTGTTTGGTTTGCAATCGGGCGGACGCACCGAGTCGATCCTGATGTCGCTGCCACCCCAGGTGCGCTGGGGCTACGATTGGAAAGCTGAGCCGGGTAGCCCGGAAGCGCGTCTTACCGAGTACTTCCTGCAAGACCGCGACTGGTTAGCCAACGCCTGATATTGCCCGAGGAGTTTGCCTGATGGACCGTTACGTCGTTTTTGGTAACCCGATTGCCCACAGCAAATCCCCGGTACTGCATCGCCTGTTTGCCGAGCAAACAGGCCAGGTCATGCAGTACGACACGTTGCTTGCGCCGCTGGATGATTTTGCAGGCTGTGCGAGAGCGTTCTTTCTAGAGGGCTGCGGTGCCAACGTCACCGTGCCGTTCAAGGAAGAGGCATACCGTTTGGCGGCCCAGTTGACTCCCCGGGCGCAACGCGCAGGCGCGGTCAACACGCTAAGCAAACAGGCCGATGGCAGCCTGCTCGGGGATAACACTGACGGCGCCGGTTTGGTGCGCGATCTCACGGTCAATGCCGGCTTCAGCCTTCAGGGCAAACGCATTCTGATCCTGGGCGCGGGCGGAGCGGTACGCGGCGCATTGGAGCCGATCCTGGCCGAAGGCCCGGCTTCAGTGACCATCGCCAATCGCACGGTGGAAAAAGCCGAAGTGCTGGCCGAACTGTTCAGCGACCTGGGGCCTGTGGCCGCCAGTGGTTTTGACTGGCTGCGTGAGCCGGTCGACGTGATCATCAATGCCACCTCCGCCAGCCTCTCGGGTGAAGTCCCACCGATTGCCAGCAGCCTGATCGAGCCGGGCAAAACCCTGTGCTACGACATGATGTACGGCAAGGAGCCAACACCGTTTTGCCTCTGGGCCAGCGCGCATGGCGCGGGCCAGGTGATGGATGGTTTGGGGATGCTGGCCGAACAGGCAGGCGAAGCGTTCTACCTATGGCGCGGCGTGCGCCCGGACACGGCCCCGGCGTTGGCTGAGTTGCGCCGGTTGCTGGCGCTGTAAAGCCAACCCTCACCCCAGCCCTCTCCCTGAGGAAGAGGGTTGGGGTGAGGGGCTTTAAACGAGGTACTTATGCAACGAATCAACGGCTATCACGCCCATCTCTATTTTGATGCGACCACCATCGACCAGGCCCGCGCCTTGGCCGAAGAAGGCACGCGTCTGTTCAACCTGCAAATGGGCCGCGTCCACGAGCGCCCGGTCGGCCCGCACCCGGACTGGAGCTGCCAACTGGCCTTCGGTCCCGAATTGATCGGCGCGGTCCTGCCGTGGCTGGCGCTCAATCGGCGCGGGCTGGTGGTGTTTTTGCACCCCGATACCGGCAACGACCTGCTGGATCACACCGAGCATGCGATCTGGATGGGGGCTATTCGGCCGTTGGACTTGTCTGTTTTTTGATCAATCGAGAACGGGATTGAATTTTTTTCGGCCCCCGAAAAGTCTGTTGTTTTCAACTGCAAGCAATCCCCTGATAGCCCCACGCTATAACGGCTGAACGTTGATCATGGCCATGTGTCATACCTTGCCATGAGCTAACGTATCAGACGTGCAGCCGTGGGCAGCGATTAGTGCTGAAAGGCCATCCATGTTTAACTTGAATGCTCGTTCAAGTTAAACCGGTGGTCCGCTGCCCGCTCACAACAGGAGGCTAACCCTTGCCGAATCCGCTCTTTTTGATCCCGTTTTACCTTTATAAGGTGCACATCCAATGAGTGTACCGATCACGTCCGAGACGTCCCAGATCCGCATGAACCCGCCGGTTTTCTACTTTGCCGCCGCGTTTATCCTGATCTTTGGCCTGGTAGTAATTGCCATGCCACAAGCCGCCGGTGAATGGTTGCTGGCTGCACAAAACTGGGCGGCCAACACGGTCGGCTGGTACTACATGTTAGCGATGACCCTGTATCTGATCTTTGTGATCGTCACCGCCTTGTCCGGTTACGGCAAGATCAAGCTCGGTGCCGACCACGACGAACCCGAGTTCAGTTACCTGTCCTGGGCGGGCATGCTGTTCGCCGCCGGGATCAGCATCACGCTATTTTTCTTCTGTGTGTCCGAACCCCTGACCCATATGCTCGCCCCGCCTCAAGGCCCGGCCGGTACGTCAGAGGCTGCACGCCAGGGCATGCAGTTGCTGTTCCTGCACTGGGGCCTGCATGGCTGGGGCGTGTTCGCCTTTGTCGGCATGGCGCTGGCCTACTTCGCCTATCGTCACAACCTGCCGCTGGCGCTGCGTTCGGCGCTGTACCCGCTGATTGGTAAACGCATCAACGGGCCAATCGGCTATGCGGTGGATGGCTTCGGTATCATCGCCACCGTGTTTGGTCTGGGCGCAGACATGGGGTTTGGGGTGTTGCACCTCAACTCCGGCCTCGATTATCTGTTCGGTTTGCCGCACACCCAATGGGTGCAGGTGGGTCTGATCACGCTGATGATGGGCGCGGCGATTCTGGTGGCCATTGCCGGCGTCGATAAAGGCGTGCGTGTGATGTCCGACATCAACATGCTGCTGGCCTGTGCGCTGCTGCTGTTTGTGTTGTTCGCAGGGCCTACCCAACATTTGCTGAACACGTTGGTGCAGAACATCGGTGACTATTTGGGCGCGTTGCCGACCAAGAGTTTCGACGTGTATGCCTACGACAAGCCAAGCGATTGGCTGGGCGGTTGGACCGTGTTCTATTGGGCCTGGTGGATCGCATGGTCGCCGTTTGTGGGCCTGTTTATTGCGCGTATTTCCCGTGGCCGTACCATCCGCGAATTCGTGTTTGGCGTGCTGCTGATTCCGCTGGGCTTCACCCTCGCGTGGATGTCGATTTTTGGCAACAGCGCCATCGATCAAGTGCTCAACCACGGCATGGTTGCCCTCGGTCAGTCGGCCATCGACGACCCGTCGCGCACGTTGTACCTGCTGCTTGAGACCTACCCGTGGAGCCGAACCGTGATTGCGGTGACGGTGTTTATCAGCTTCGTGTTCTTCGTGACCTCGGCCGACTCCGGCACCGTGGTGTTGTCCACTCTTTCGGCGCGAGGCAATAACGCCGACGAAGACGGCCCCAAGTGGCTGCGGGTGTTCTGGGGCGCGATGACCGCGCTGGTCACCAGTGCGTTGTTGTTCTCGGGCAGTATCGATGCGCTCAAGTCAGCGGTGGTGCTGACCTCGCTGCCGTTCTCGCTGATTTTGCTGCTGATGATGTGGGGCCTGCACAAGGCGTTCTACCTAGAGTCGCAGAAGCAAATCGCGCAGATGCACTCCCTGGCGCCGGTTTCGCACTCGCGTCGTGGCGGCTGGCGTCAGCGCTTGAGCCAGGCCGTGCACTTCCCGTCGCGTGACGAGGTGTACCGTTTTATGGACACCACCGTGCGTCCGGCGATTGAAGAAGTGAGCGCGGTGTTCCTGGAGAAAGGCCTTAACGTCGTCACCCAACCGGACCCGGCCAACGACAACGTGAGCCTGGAAATCGGTCACGGCGAAGAGCACCCGTTTATCTATCAGGTGCAGATGCGTGGCTATTTCACGCCGTCCTTTGCCCGTGGTGGTTTTGGCAAAAAAGAGCAACTGCGTAACCGCCGTTACTACCGTGCTGAAGTGCATTTGGCTGAAGGCAGCCAGGACTACGACCTGACTGGCTACACCAAAGAGCAAATCATCAACGACATCCTCGACCAGTACGAACGCCATATGCAGTTTTTGCATTTGGTGCGGTGATTGGGTTGGCCCGCCCGCAATGGGCGGGCCACGGTTGTTGTTGAAACCTCTGTAGCCGCTGACGAGCGGAGCGAGGCTGCGATCGAGTGCGAAGCGCTCGCGAAACCTGAGCTATCGATTGATCTGACACAACGCGACGTTTCTTTTTACGAGCGCTACGCACTCGATCGCAGCCTTCGTTCCTCGGCAGCGGCTACAGAAATAGCCACGGGTTGATGAGGTGCACCTTCCCGTGGGCAACATCTTTCAGATTGCGTGTGGCGAGGCTGGCGTTGTGTAACAGGCAAATCGCAGCTATTTGCGCATCCGCCAAACTGACAGGCTTGCCCTTGGCTTCACTGCTTGCAACCCATTGCGCATAGCGTGAGGCAGCATGTGCATCGAACGGTAAAACCCGGTCAGCAAAATCTTCGGTGAACATCGCCAGGGCCATGTCATGCAAATGCTCTTTGCGTTTGCTAGTGGGCAATCGGGCGATGCCGTGAAGGATCTCGGCCATCGTAATGGCACTGATAAATAAACCCTCGGCACTTTGTGCATCCATCCATGCCATCACGGCAGCGTTTGGCTGCGCACGCATCAGTTCAGAAAGCACGTTGGTGTCGAGAATTATCATTCGTCGAAGTCCACCGTGCGGGCGCGCTCCTCTCTGCTGGGCAAGTCCAGCTCAACACCACCTGCATCCGCAAAACGTGCATGAATGCGGCTTGCCAGGCCCTGATTTTGCGTGGGGGCCTTGAGTGCACGGCGCAATATCAACCGCACCTCTTCTTCCATCGAATGACCGTTGAGGGCAGCCTCAATGCGCAAACGTTCTTTAACCTGATCGTCCAGGTTTCGAATGGTAATACTGGCCATGTGCACCTCGTGCAATCAATGAAATCATTGGGATCATAAGAGGGTTTGAAAGCAGTCGTCAGTGAGCGCCGATCAACGGCGCCTCCGTGGGAGCGAGCCTGCTCGCGATGCTCTTGGGGCCTTCGCGAGCAGGCTCGCTCCCACAGTATGTGAACAGTTTTACGCGTCTACAGACCTTTCGCGCACTTGTGTGGGATCGGGCTTTAGCGCTTTTGACCCCATTGTCGTGCTCCAAGCGGGCTGCCTATAGTCCGCCCCGTCGCTGAATAATCAGCGTTCAGGCGTGCAAGCCTGATTCCTACCAATATCAACTTTTCATTTCGCTTGTTAGGCTCTGCGCCTGCAATCAGCGTTATGGCGGTTGTGCGCGGGAGACCTTCGGGTCTGCCGGGTGGGTAGGTAACCGGTCTTGCACACCCGCGCACAGCTGCCACCCTCTTTCTGCGTGCAAGCTGATTGAAGTGGCTCCTTTTCTTTAGGAGTTTCAACCATGACGCCTTACCTGCCTCAAACCGACAACCCTGTCGGCTCAAACGTCTTGTTAATCGATACCCGCGCCTCTGTGGCTGACCTGCTGGCGTGTGCCGAGCAGCGTTTTCAGGCGGCCAAGAACCTGCTGCGCTGTTTGTCGCTGATGAGCGGCCACAGCCATGACCCCCATGACATGAGCGCGGTATGTGAAGCCTCGTCGTTGCTGTTGCAGCAAGGGTGCGATGTGTTGGGGGTGCTGGCGCTGCGAGAAGGGTGAGTCAGGGATATTGCCGCCTGGCATGAAGCACGGTCAGTATTTCGATCACGATCCGTGACTCGATAAACCACCAGGTAGTTGGGATGGACAACAATTTCCCGAGTACCAGGGACTCGGCCAAACCGGTAGAGGTAGGGATGTTGAGGCAAGGCTGAGGTTGCGGCTTGAATGTTTTGGTAAAGCTCGCTGGCCGCCACAATATTGCGATCGCCGATGTAGTCAAGAATCTCGCCGAGTTGAGCCCGCGCAAGGGGCCGCCACTCAACCAGCATCGCGCTCTTTGCGTTTTGACTCGATCAGGGCATGCATGTGCGCCATCACCTGATCGTGCGGGATGCCGGGTCTCGGGTCATCAAGGGCAGCCTGTACCTTGGCGCGAAACCAGTGGTCATAGCTGGCGGCCTGCTCTTCGGTTTCGAACTCGGAAACGATAGGGGAAAGGTGGGGGCTCATGGAGACCTCCTGTGTAGATGCCTGTGAGTCTAATCTGTCCACCGCTTACTATCCTTGCAACCACGACGAAGGGCATTTCAAGTAACAATTTTCAGGCACAAAAAACCCCGAAGGGCTTTCACCGTTCGGGGTTGTGGATCGCCCATGATTTACAACTTGGCGATGGACACTTCGGTGGATTTTACGAAGGCGATCACTTCGCTGCCGACCACCAGCTCCAGCTCTTTTACCGAGCGGGTGGTGATGACGGAGGTGACGATGCCCGATGCGGTTTGTACGTCGATTTCCGACAGTACGTCGCCCAGCACGATTTCCTTGATGTGGCCTTTGAACTGGTTGCGAACGTTGATGGCTTTAATGGTCATGGTGTCGATTCCTGTCTTGGGATAGAAAGTAGGTTTATTGCGCCCAGCGCAGTTGCGTGGGCAGCGGTGCTACGGGTTCCGGCTCCGGTGGCGAGCCAGGCAATGCAAGTACACGGTTCAGTACTTCGGTTTCCAGTGCCGCCAGGCGGTGCGAGCCGCGTGCCCGTGGGCGTTGCAGGTCGACCGTGAGGTCCAGCCCCACCTGGCCTTCTTCAATCAGAATCACTCGGTCGGCTATCGCGACGGCTTCGCTGACGTCGTGGGTCACCAACAACACCGTGAAGCCATGCTGGCGCCACAGGCGTTCGATCAGTTGCTGCATCTCGATACGGGTCAGGGCATCCAGTGCGCCCAGCGGCTCGTCCAGCAGCAGCAAACGGGGTTGATGGATCAGGGCGCGGGCCAGGGCCACACGCTGCTTCTGCCCACCCGAGAGTGCTGCAGGCCATTCATTGGCGCGTTCGGCCAGGCCGACTTCTTCCAGTGCTTTAAGCGCTTTGGGGCGCCAGTCGCCTTTAAGGCCGAGGCCAACGTTGTCGATGACTTTTTTCCAGGGCAGCAGGCGCGCTTCCTGAAACATCAGCCGGGTATCTTCGCGAGCCGCTTGCAGCGGCGCGCTACCGGCCAGTAATTGGCCTGCGGTGGGTTGATCGAGCCCGGCCAGCAGGCGCATCAGGGTACTTTTACCGCAACCGCTGCGGCCCACGATGGCGACGAATTGCCCCGCCGGAATGTGCAGGTTGATGTCACGCAGGACCAGGCGCTCGCCGAAGGCTTTTTGCAGACCGTTGATGGCCAGCGGTATGCCCTGGCGCAAACGTGGGGGTTGTTGAGCTGTCATGCTGCACCGCCTTTAACCACTTGATACGCCGGGTGCCAGCGCAACCAGATGCGCTCCAAACCCCGGGCCGCGGTATCGGCCAATTTGCCGAGCACTGCGTACAAAACAATCGCCAGAACGACCACGTCGGTTTGCAAAAACTCCCGGGCGTTCATCGCCAGGTAGCCAATGCCGGAGCTGGCGGAGATGGTTTCGGCCACGATCAACGTCAGCCACATAAAGCCCAGGGCAAAACGCACGCCCACCAGAATCGAAGGCAACGCGCCCGGCAAGATCACCTGCCAGAACAGACTGAAGCCGGACAGGCCATAGTTGCGCGCCATTTCTACCAGCGCCGGATCAACGTTGCGGATGCCGTGGTAAGTGTTGAGGTAGATCGGAAATAAAGTCCCCAGCGCCACCAGAAAAATCTTTGCCGACTCATCGATGCCGAACCACAGGATGACCAGCGGAATCAGCGCCAGGTGCGGGATGTTGCGGATCATTTGCACCGAGCTGTCGAGCAGGCGTTCGCCCCATTTCGACAGGCCGGTGATAAAGCCCAGCACCAGGCCAATGCTGGCGCCGATAGCAAAGCCCAACCCGGCGCGCCAGCCACTGATGGCCAGGTGTTTCCAGATTTCGCCACTGCGTACCAGCTCGACTCCGGCTGCGATCACGGCGCTGGGCGCGGGCAGGATGCGTGTCGACAACCAGCCCGCCGACACGGACAGCTGCCACACCGCCAGCAACAACACAGGCAAGGCCCAGGGCGCCAGGGTGTGACCGATTTTATTGAGGCCCAAGGCCTTGCCTGAACTCATGGCGACCTCAGCTCTGCGACGCAGCTTTAGGGAGAATGTCACTGGCGACCATTTCGCCAAACGGGCTCACGTATCCAGCCCCTTTTGGCAGTTCCGGGCGCTCGATATCCAGATGCGGGAACAGCAGCTCAGCCACCCGGTACGACTCTTCCAGGTGCGGATAGCCCGAGAAAATAAATGTATCGATGCCCAGGTCGGCGTATTCCTGAACCCGTGCTGCCACGGTTGGGCCGTCACCGACCAGTGCTGTGCCCGCGCCGCCGCGCACCAGGCCCACGCCCGCCCAGAGGTTGGGGCTGACTTCGAGGTTGTCGCGGCTACCGCCGTGCAGCGCGGCCATGCGTTGTTGGCCTACCGAGTCAAAGCGCGACAGAGAGGCTTGAGCGCGGGCGATGGTGTCTTCGTCCAGATGCGAGATCAGTTTGTCGGCGGCTTTCCATGCCTCTTCGTTGGTTTCACGCACGATCACGTGCAAGCGAATGCCGAAGCGCACAGTGCGGCCCAGCTTGGCGGCCTTGGCCCGTACCTGTTCGATTTTTTCGGCAACGGCGGCCGGTGGCTCGCCCCAGGTCAACACCATTTCAACTTGTTCGGCAGCCAGGTCCTGCGCCGCTTCCGAGGAGCCGCCGAAGTACAGCGGCGGACGCGGTTGCTGGATCGGCGGGTAGAGCAATTTTGCGCCTTTGACGGTGATGTGCTTGCCGTCGTAGTCCACGGTTTCGCCTTCGAGCACCCGGCGCCAGATGCGGGTGAATTCCACCGAGGCTTCATAACGCTCTTCGTGACTGAGGAACAAGCCATCACCGGCCAGCTCTTCCGGATCGCCACCGGTCACCAGGTTGAACAGCGCGCGGCCACCGGACAGGCGGTCCAGGGTTGCGGCCTGACGCGCCGCAACAGTTGGCGAAACAATGCCTGGGCGCAGGGCCACCAGAAATTTCAGACGCTGGGTCACGGGGATCAACGCTGCCGCCACCAGCCACGAGTCTTCGCATGAACGTCCGGTCGGGATCAGCACCCCGCCAAAGCCCAGACGGTCAGCCGCTTGTGCTACTTGTTGCAGGTAGCCGTAATCAACAGCGCGGGCGCCTTCGGAGGTGCCAAGGTAATGGCCATCACCGTGGGTAGGCAGGAACCAGAAAATATTGAGGCTCATGGAGTGGTCTCCTAAATGTGGGGGCAGCAAGCGTTAGTTGGCTTTGGCCACAGCGGCCGGTGGCGTCCAGATCACGTCTTTGATCACCAATGGCTTGGGGATCAACTTGAGCTGGTGGAAGGTGTCAGCGATTTTTTGCTGTGCGTTGACCACTTCCGGGGTCAGGAACTGCGCGCCGTAGCCCTGGCGCTTGACCGCTGTAAAGGTAATTTCAGGAGACAGGCCCAGCAGCGGTGCAACTTGTTGCGTCACCTCTTCAGGGTGAGCTTTGGCCCATTCGCCAATATTGCGCACTTCATCGACCAGGGTTTCGATCACCTTGGGATGCTGTTCGGCGTAAGGCTTGGTGGCCAGGTAGAACTGGTGGTTGTCAGCGATACCGGTGGCGTCACGCAGGGTGCGCGCTTGCAGCTGTTGTTCGGCAGCGGCCTGGTACGGGTCCCAGATCACCCAAGCGTCGACACTGCCGCGCTCGAAAGCGGCGCGGGCGTCGGCAGGCGGCAGGAATACAGTCTGGATGTCGGTGTATTTAAGGCCAGCGTCTTCAAGGGCGCGCACCAGCAGGTAGTGAACGTTGGAGCCTTTGTTGAGGACGACTTTTTTGCCTTTGAGGTCTTGCACCGATTTGATCGGTGAATCCTTGGGCACCAGGATCGCTTCGCTGGTAGGCGCTGGTGGCTCGAAGGCGACGTAGAGCAGATCGGCGCCAGCAGCTTGGGCGAAGACGGGCGGGGTTTCGCCGGTCACGCCGAAGTCGATAGAGCCCACGTTCAGGCCTTCAAGCAGTTGCGGGCCGCCGGGGAATTCGGTCCATTGCACGTCGACGCCCTGCTCTGCCAGGCGCTTTTCCAGCGTGCCTTTGGCCTTGAGCAGCATCAGCGTGCCGTACTTCTGGTAACCGATGCGCAGGGCATCGGCTTGAGCTTGGGTAACCGCGCCAAAGGACACAGCCGCAGCAAACAGTGCGACCAGACCACGACGCAAAATGACAGGGCGCATGGCGCTCTCCTTTTGTTGTTCGAGATTCGGGTAGCACCTGCCGAGCCGTTAGCGGATCAGTAAGGTGGTGGAGCTTTTTTCTGTGGGAGGGAAATTATGTTGTTTCAGATACTCCAACGAGCCGTGACCAGGCGCTCGTTGAGGATGTTTGGGTCCAGTGGCTTGGGGCGTCGTGCCAGGGCGCTGTAGAACTGCTCAAGCGACTCGTTCATGCGCTGTTCCAGTACCGGCACCAGCTGCGCTTGTGCGCTGCCTTCGCCGTAAGCAATCTGGCTGTCTTCGGCAAAAATGCCGTGCAGCATTTCCTGGGCCTTGAGCGCCGACAGTACCGGCTTGAGGGCGTAGTCCACGGCCAGCATGTGGGCGATGCTGCCACCGGTGGCGATGGGCAATACCACTTTGTGGCTCAGGGCGCGTTCGGGCAGCAAGTCGAGCACGGTTTTCAGTGCGCCGCTGAACGAGGCCTTGTACACCGGGGTGGCGATCACCAGGCCGTCGGCGTTTTCAATCTGTTGCAGCAGGTCGATAATTTTTGGACTGTCGAAACGTGCGTGCAGCAAGTCTTCGGCCGGAAAGTCACGTACCTGATAACTCACTACTTCGACGCCTTGCTGGTTGAGCCAGCGTTTGGCGTGATCCAGCAACACTCCCGAGCGGGAACGTTGGCTTGGACTTCCTCCGAGTGTCACAACCAGCATCTAGACGTTTCCTTGAATGAATATGTGCAATTCGCTGTCAGCGTTTTCGCTTGAGTGAATAGACCTTAACAGGTGATTTATATATCTATAAATCATATTTATTCATTTGTTTATTCTTAAAATGCATATGCATTTTTGTTGAATAAAAGGCAAAAAAAAGGCCATCGAAATGGCCAGAAACCCTGTTGAAGACACGCAACTCATGTAGCAGCTGCCAAAGGAACGAGGCTGCGTCCGGCGGCGTAGCCGTCGTAAAACCTGAGAACCCGGTCTTTCAGTTAAACCGCAGGCTCAGGTTTTACGAGCGCTACGCACTCGAACGCAGCCTCGTTCCTTCGGCAGCTGCTACAGGGGATCAGTCGCTATTTGTTCGGCTGTGGCGTCAGGCGCAGGTAGGGCTTCACGGCGCGGTAGCCTTTGGGGAAGCGTTTGTTGATTTCGTCTTCATCCTTGAGCGATGGCACGATCACTACTTCGTCACCGTCCTGCCAGTTGGCCGGGGTGGCGACTTTGTAGTTGTCGGTCAGTTGCAGCGAGTCGATCACTCGCAGGATTTCGTTGAAATTGCGCCCGGTACTGGCCGGGTAGGTGATGGTCAGGCGGATTTTTTTGTTCGGATCAATCACGAACAGCGAGCGCACGGTGAGGGTGTCGCTGGCATTGGGGTGGATCAGGTCGTAGAGGTCAGACACCTTGCGATCGGCATCAGCCAGGATCGGGAAGTTGACCACCGTGTTCTGGGTTTCGTTGATGTCCTCGATCCACTTGTGGTGCGAGTCCACCGGGTCAACGGACAGTGCAATGGCTTTTACGCCGCGCTTGGCGAACTCGTCCTTGAGCTTGGCGGTAAAGCCCAGCTCGGTGGTGCACACCGGGGTGAAGTCCGCCGGGTGCGAGAACAGCACTCCCCAGCTGTCGCCCAGCCACTCATGGAAGTGGATCTTGCCAGCGCTGGAATCCTGTTCGAAATCGGGGGCGATATCGCCGAGTCTGAGGCTCATGGTGCAGCTCCTTTTTTATAGGGAATGGCAGGGCGTGTGGGAGCTACTCTGCCTGCGCCACGACTTAATTAAAAAGAATAAATATCGATTTGGTTAGAGCTTAAAGGAATATTAAAAACTGTTTCATTGGACGCAGACAAGCCTTGGGGCCACTCTGGATTCAGGTTTAGGCAAGGGGAGTGGCAGGGAGCTACGACTATTAATGTGTTGCGAATTGATCGTTCAGGTCTTCGGTAAACACCCTGCCCGGCATTGCGCCGGGCAGGATTTTTCTTACCTTTGTACTACACCAAGCTTATAGCAACGGGATCGAGTAGCTGACGATCAGACGGTTTTCGTCCTGATCGCGCTGGCTCGCAATATCGTTGCGCCACATGGCGTTTTTCCACATGAAGCCGAGGTTTTTCAGCGTGCCTTCCTGAACAACGTAAGCCACGGTGATATCGCGTTCCCACTCGGAAGCGCCATTGCTGGTTTGTACATTTTTGTTGCTGTAGGTATCGATGTTATCGCCACGCAGGTAAACCGCGCCCGCCGTCAGGCCAGGTACGCCCACTTTGGCGAAGTCATACGAGTAACGTGCCTGCCAGGTACGCTCGCCAGCACGGGCGAACTTCGAGATCTGCATGTCGGTAGGGATGTAAGCCGATGCGCCGTCGCCCTGGTTCAGGAACGGGAAGTCGCTGCTGCCGTTGCTGACCTGATAGCCGCCACCAAAGGTATGACCTTCAACGGTGTACAGGAACAGGCCGCTGATCAGGTTGTTGTCGACCTTGCCTTTGCCGCTACCCGCTGAGCTGTTGGCGTAATCACCGGTGGTGTAATACGCAGAATCGTGGCCGTTCTTGCCATCGTCGGTGCTGTTGAAGTAACGCAGGTCAGATTTCAACACGCCAGGACCGATGGACCAGTTGTGAACCAGGCCCAGGAAGTGTTGCTTGTAGAAATCTTCCAGGTTGCCGTAGTAGTACTGCAGCAACAGGTCTTTGTTGAGCTTGTAGTCCACGCCGCCGTAGTAGAACTTGTTAACAAACTCGCCTGTTATGGAGTTGTTAGCACCGCCAATCGACAGGCCTTCGTTGTTGCTGGAGTTACGACCCTTGGCGTGTTCGATCTGACCGCCGGTGAAGGTCAGGTCCTTGAACTCGCTGGAGGTGATCTGGCCACCCTGGAAGGTCTGCGGCAGCATACGACCGTCGTTGCTTACGATAACCGGCAGTTTTGGCTGCAGGGTACCGATGCGCAGTTCGGTCTGGGAAATCTTGGCTTTGGCGGTCAGGCCCAGGCTGGAGAAATCGTCTACAGCGTGGTTGCCGTCGCTTGGGAATACCGAGCCGCCATAGTTTGCGCCGGTAGGGTTGCCGTGTTTGGCAGTGCTGGAATCAAGCTTGACGCCCAGCAGGCCAATGGCGTCCAGACCAAAACCGACTGTGCCCTGGGTGAAACCCGAGGCAAAGTCCACCTGGAAGCCTTGGCCCCATTCGGCGGTGTAGTTGGAGTTTTTCGGCGCACCCGAATCACGGTTATCGTTGTTGATGTAGAAGTTACGCAGTTTCAGCGTGGCCTTGCTGTCTTCGATGAAGCCAGCAGCGCTTGCTTGTTGTGCCAACAACCCTACGGCCACAGCGATGGCCAAGGTGGACTTGTTCATTGTGTTGCTCCTTTGCGTCTCTAATTTTTGTAGTTCTTTAGCCCCGAATCTGATGTTTGGGTGCTACAGATGCGCGATTAGCGCCAGACGGTGACTGGCAAGTCAATCGTAACCAAGCATGTCTACGACCTTTGTCTAGTCATTTGCCGTTTGTGCGCAGAGTAATGGCTATTTGATAAACCTAAAAAGAATTGTTTCTGATCTTTTCAGATCATATGGCTATATAGCAGGGTTTTTCCTACGCGCATGCGAAGGAATGCTATCGGTCTTTTGTCTAATTTATAAACATATTTTCATGAATTTTTTAATAGCGTTTGGTTCTTAAACGTTCGACCCGATCACCTGTTGGGCAAAAGGCCATATCCGCTGCGGCCTTAGTGCATTTCTGGATGTTGCTGAACTACATAAGCTAATGCTTAAAAGTTATTTATTTACTGATTCTTAGATCATTTAACCTCACATTCTGCCGATATCCGGCCGTCTGCCGAGGAGCTCTTCCTGATGAAACTGCACTCTCCCTTACGCCTTTTGGCTGCTTTGTCCCTGGCGGGTGCCAGCTTCTTCGCGCAGGCCGCTACTGCGGATGTGACCGTGGCTTACCAGACCACCGTGGACCCGGCGAAAGTCGCCCAGGCCGACGGTGCTTATGAAAAAGCCACGGGCGCCAAGATCAACTGGCGCAAATTTGATAACGGCTCCGACATCATTGCCGCCATCGCCTCGGGCGATGTGCAAATCGGTTACCTCGGTTCCAGCCCGCTGACGGCTGCGATCACTCGCAAGGTGCCGGTTGAAACCTTCTTGATAGCCACCCAGATCGGCGGCGCTGAAGCACTGGTGGCTCGCAACGGCTCCGGCATCAACGGCCCGCAGGACCTGATCGGCAAAAAAGTTGCCGTTCCATTTGTATCCACCGGCCACTACAGCCTGCTGGCAGCGTTGAAGCACTGGAATATTGACCCTTCGAAAGTACAGATCCTCAACCTCGCGCCACCGGCCATTGTGGCTGCCTGGAAGCGTGGCGATATTGACGCCACTTACGTATGGGACCCAGCACTGGGTGCGGCCAAAGAGAATGGCAAAGTGCTGATCACCTCGGGCGAATTGGCAAAGGTTGGTGCTCCAACCTTTGATGCCTGGATCGTGCGTAAGGACTTCGCCGCCAAGCACCCGGAAATCGTCAAGGAGTTTGCCAAAGTCACGCTGGATGCTTACGCCGACTATCGCAAGGACCCCAAGGCCTGGCTGGCCAATCAGAGCAATGTCGATAAGGTTGTGAAACTCTCGGGCGCCAAGCCTTCTGACATCCCAGTACTGCTGCAAGGCAACGTGTACCCGCTGGCCAGCGACCAAGTGGTTTTGCTCGGCGCACCGACCACCAAGGCTCTGACTGACACGGCAGCATTCCTGAAAGAACAGGGCAAGGTCGATGCAGTACTTGCCGACTATGCCCCTTCGGTCAACGCCACTTTTATCACTCAATAATTCGCGCCGCGCAGGAGTCGACCGTCATGGCCTTGTTATCACTGGAGCGCATCAGCGCACAGTACCCGGGCGCTGCTGAGCCGGTACTGTCGGATATTTCCGTCAGCCTCGGTCCTCAACAACTGTTGGTCGCACTCGGCCCGTCGGGTAGCGGTAAAACCTCGCTGCTGAATCTGATCGCAGGCTTTGTCGAACCCAGCGGTGGTCGTATCACCCTCGACGGAGTGCCGGTACACGGCCCCAGCGCCGAGCGCGGTGTGGTGTTTCAGGACGATGTGTTACTGCCGTGGCAAGACGTGCTGGCGAACGTGGCCTTTGGCCTTGAGCTGGCCGGTGTGCCGCGGGATAAACGCGAAGCTCGCGCCCGTGAAATGCTGGCCCTGGTGGATTTGGCGGGGTTTGAAAAACGCCGGGTATGGGAGCTTTCGGGCGGGCAGAAACAGCGCGTCGGCCTGGCCCGCGCCCTGGCTGCCGACCCTCGGATCCTGCTGATGGATGAACCCTTCGGCGCACTCGATGCCTTCACCCGCGAGCAGATGCAAGAACTGCTGCTGCAGGTGTGCCGTCGCACCGACAAGCCGGTATTTCTGATCACCCACGACATCGAAGAAGCGGTGTTTCTGGCCACGGATCTGATTTTGCTGGCACCCAACCCGGGGCGCATTGTTGAGCGGCTGACGCTGGATTTTGGCCAGCGCTATAACGCTGGCGAGTCCGCCCGCTCGATCAAGTCTGATCCTCGTTTTATCGAAACCCGTGAACACGTGCTTGAGCGCGTGTTTTCACAACGCGGTGCCGCCCAGCGGCAGGAGCGCGCATGAGCAGTTATGAAGCAATCGCAGCCGCCCCGGTTGCTGCGCCGCACGCGCCGCGCCCGGTCAAGCGCAGCCTGAGCACGCGCTGGATCAGCGTTCTGACCCTGCTGACCTTGATTGCCCTGTGGTGGGCAGTGACGGCCGCGGGCTTGATCGAACCGCTGTTTTTGCCACCGCCGTCTGCCGTACTGGAAAAAGGCTGGTTGCTGGCGACCAAAGGCTACATGGATTCCACGTTGTGGCAGCACTTGGGCGCGAGCTTGAGCCGTATCGGCCTGGGCCTGGGTTTTGCGATTCTGACCGCGGTGCCGGTGGGAATCGCCATTGGCCATAACCGTATTGCGCGGGGCATTTTCGACCCGCTGATCGAGTTCTATCGCCCGATTCCGCCATTGGCTTATTTGCCGCTGATTGTGATCTGGTGCGGCATTGGCGAGTTGTCGAAAGTATTGCTGATTTACCTGGCGATTTTTGCCCCGATTGCGATTGCTACCGCCACTGGTGTGCGTACCGTTGACCCGGCCAAGGTGCGTGCCGCGCAGTCGTTGGGCGCTACGCGCTGGCAGTTGATTCGTCATGTGATTTTGCCCAGTGCCTTGCCGGATATTTTGACCGGTGTACGCATTGGTCTGGGGGTGGGCTGGTCGACCCTGGTGGCCGCCGAGCTGATCGCCGCCACCAGCGGTTTGGGGTTTATGGTGCAGTCTGCCGCGCAATTTCTAGTCACCGATGTGGTGGTGCTGGGAATTCTGGTGATCGCCATCATCGCCTTTGCCATGGAAATGGGCCTGCGCGCCCTGCAACGCAAGCTGGTGCCGTGGCACGGCCAGGCTCACTAAACAGAACTCGACGCTGATTAATTGGCGCGCTGCTAAAGAGATAGATTATGAGCCTGACCATTACCCCGATTAGCTCTGCCCTTGGCGCCCAGATTGCTGGCGTCGACCTGACTCAACCCTGAGTCCGGAACACCGTGATGCCATCGAGCAGGCGTTGCTGGCGCATCATGTGGTGTTCTTCAAGCATCAGTCGATCACGCCGCAGCAGCAGGCACGTTTTGCTGCCAACTTCGGTGATCTGCATATTCATCCAATTTATCCCAACGTACCGGAGCAGCCAGAAGTGCTGGTGCTGGATACGGCCGTGACCGACGTGCGCGACAACGCGGTGTGGCATACCGACGTGACCTTTTTGCCGACGCCGGCGATGGGGGCGGTGCTGAGTGCCAAGCAGTTGCCGGCTTTTGGTGGCGACACCTTGTGGGCGGGCGGGATCGCCGCTTTTGAAGGGTTGTCCAGGCCACTGCAAGTTTTGCTGGAAGGGCTGACTGCAACCCACGACTTCACCAAGTCGTTCCCGCTGGAGCGTTTCGGTTCGACCCTGAAGACCTTGCGCGCTGGGAGCAGACCCGCAAAAACAACCCGCCGTTGTCGCACCCGGTGGTTCGCACCCACCCGGTGAGCGGTCGCAAATCGTTGTTCGTCAATGAAGGCTTTACCACCAAAATCAATGAGCTTTCAGAAGCTGAAAGCGAAGCGATCCTCAAGTTGTTGTTTGCCCATGCGACGCGCCCCGAGTACACCATTCGCTGGCGCTGGGAGGAAAATGACGTGGCGTTTTGGGACAACCGTTCTACCCAGCATTACGCCGTGGACGATTACCGCCCGAACCGCCGCGTGATGCACCGTGCGACGATTTTGGGTGATGCGCCGTTCTGATGAACACCGCATGAGGTGTTCATCAGGGATCCTCGTACCAGCTGACGAGCGGAGCGAGGCTGCGTCCGGCTGCGAAGCGGCCGTAAAATCTGAGACCCGGTTTTAACTGGCTCACCGCAGGTGTATGTTTTCGCGGCTGCTGCGCAGCCGGACGCAGCCTCGCTCCGCTCGTCAGCTGCTACGCAACGTCTAGCGGCTGCAGCTTTCACGCTTGGGCAAAAACGGCGGCAAGTACAACCCCAGGTAAGCATCCACTACACGTATGCCTTCTTCGGCCATGCGCGGGGTGATGCTGTCGTGCAGTTGGATGGAGCGCGCATATACGCGGTCGCCCAGCTCCATCGCCAAGGCAAATACGTCCACGTCCTGTGGCAGTGCCGGCAACTCAAAATGGCGCATAAATAAACCATGCATCAACTGGCCCAGCTCCAGGTCGTGCTGACGGTCTGCCTGGGTTACTTCGGTGAGACCATGCTGGGCCAGGATCAGTTGCCGGGCAGCGGCATCTTCGCTGTAAATCGTCAGCATGCGCAGCTCAACGAGGCGCGACAGGTCTCGCCAGTCCCTCAACGCTTCATGCTCAATCGGCTCTTGCAGGCAGGCGCGGAACGCCGCATGCACATCTGCGGTCAAGGCTTCGAGGAGCGCGGGCACACCGGCGAAAAAGTGATAGACCGACGACGGCGGGATTTCAGCGCGTTCGGCCACGCTGTAAATCGACAGGCTGGACACCCCTTCTTCTGCCAGCAGTGTGCGGGCAGCATTGAGTATCGAATCGATCCGGACCTGGCTGCGAGCGCGTGACTTTCGAGGTGTGGCAAGGCGCGTCATGGGTGTCTCCTGCGGGGCAGTGCGCATTGTACGAGCCTTGGGCCCATAAAAAACGCCGCAGGCCGTGAGGCCTGCTGCGTTCCTTGTGGACTGCAAACGCTTACACGGTATGCAGATACCAGTTGTATTCGAGGTCGGAGATGGAGTGTTCAAACTCTTCCAGCTCGCTCTCTTTACAGGCGACAAAGATATCGATGTATTTCGGGTCGATATATTTGGCCATTACTTCGCTGTCATCCAACTCGCGCAATGCATCACGCAGGTTGTTTGGCAGGCTTTGCTCGTTCTGCTCGTAGCTGTTGCCTTCGACTGGCGCACCCGGTTCGATCTTGTTGGTCAGACCGTGGTGAATACCGGCCAGTACCGAGGCCATCAACAGGTATGGGTTGGCATCGGCACCGGCAACCCGGTGTTCGATACGTACCGAGTCGGACGACCCGGTAGGTACGCGAATCGCCACGGTACGGTTGTCCAGGCCCCAGCACGGCGAGTTCGGCACGTAGAACTGTGCGCCGAAACGACGGTACGAGTTGACGTTAGGGCAAAGGAACGCCATCTGCGCCGGTAGGGTCTCGAGCACACCGCCGATCGCGTGACGCAATGCGGCGTTCTGCTCGGGATCCTCGCTGGCAAAAATATTTTTGCCTTCTTTGTCCAGAATCGAAATATGAACGTGTAGTCCGTTGCCCGCCTGGCCCGGGTAAGGCTTGGCCATGAACGTGGTGTCCATCTCATGGTCATAGGCGATGTTTTTGATCAGTCGCTTGAGCAGTACCGCGTAGTCGCAGGCCTTGATCGGGTCGGCAACGTGGTGCAGGTTCACTTCGAACTGCGCCGGGGCACTTTCTTTAACGATGGCGTCAGCCGGGATGCCTTGTTCTTTGGCACCTTCCAGAATGTCCTGGAGGCAGTCGACGTATTCATCGAGGTCGTCGATCAGGTAAACCTGAGTCGAATGTGGACGTTTGCCGGAGATCGGCGAGCGTGGAGGTTGCGGGCGACCGTTAACGTTCTCCTGGTCAATCAGGTAGAACTCCAGCTCGAAAGCGGCGCAGATGGTCAGGCCCATCTCGTCAAATTTGGTAACAACTTGACGCAGCACTTCGCGAGGGTCGGCGAAGAAAGGTTCACCTTCTAGTTCGTGCATAGTCATCAGCAGTTGCGCGGTTGGGCGCTTTTGCCAAGGTTCATTGCACAGGGTGTCCGGGATGGGATAACAGATTCTGTCTGCGTCACCGATATCCAGACCCAGGCCGGTGCTTTCCACCGTTGAGCCATTGATATCAAGTGCAAACAGAGAGGCAGGCAGGTTGATGCCTTTCTCGTAAACCTTGTGGAGGCTGGTGCGTTCGATGCGCTTGCCGCGCACCACACCATTCATATCCGCAATTAGAAGGTCTACGTACAGAACCTCAGGATGATCCTTAAGGAACGCGTTCGCTTCGTTAAGCTGAACGGCACGCGGGGGTACCGACATGATGCAACACCTTTGTTGTTAAAAATATCAATCATTGAGCGCTACGGGTTTCAGTCAACCCGAACGGCATACCGAAGTCAAGCTGCCTGTTTTATGCCCTTAAAAAGCGCCTAAAGGCCATTTTTGACGCTTTTTGGGGCGTCTTTGACCTTTTTGAACGCTTGGCGCCCGCAGGCTTGAGCGGGCCGTGTTGTATTTTTTACGGGGGTGTTGTGTAAAAAAATGAACAAGGCTAAGCTCGATTCAAACCCATAACAGCAATAATACCGGGGTGTTACATGTCACGCCTGCCGTTAATCGGCGTCACCGCCTGCACCAAGCAGATCGGTTTGCATCCTTATCACATCACTGGCGATAAGTACGTGCGAGCAGTTGCAGTGGCTGCCAAAGGCTTGCCTCTGATCATACCGTCACTGGCGGAATTGATTGATCCGACCGATATTCTTGACGGTCTGGACGGCCTGCTCTTTACCGGGTCTCCTTCCAATATAGAACCCCATTTGTATCACGGCCCTGCCAGCGCGCCTGGCACGCTGCATGATCCTGACCGTGATCGCACTACCCTTCCCTTGATTCGTGCTGCTATTGCAGCTGGCATTCCGGTGCTCGGGATTTGTCGCGGCTTTCAGGAATTAAATGTAGCTCTGGGTGGCTCACTTCACCAGAAATTGCACGAAGTCGAAGGCTTTATCGAGCACCGCGAAGACCCCAGCGCCCCTGTTGAAGTGCAATACGCTGCGAGCCACGCCATGCACGTTCAGCCGGGCGGCATCCTGGCTGGTCTAGGATTGCCGGCTGAGTTCGAGGTCAACTCGATTCATACCCAGGGTATTGAGCGCGTAGCGCCAGGCCTACGGGTTGAAGCCCTGGCGCCGGACGGCCTGGTCGAAGCCGTTTCGGTAAAAGACGGCAAGGCTTTTGCTTTGGCGGTTCAGTGGCACCCCGAATGGCAGGTAAGCTCTAACCCGATTTATCTCGCCATCTTTCAGGCGTTTGGAAATGCCTGTAGAAGGCGCGCTACACAACGCGACGCGGATGCGTCAGTAAACGCCTGACTTATTCAAGTCAGGACACTCAGCCCAGAGGCATTTATGAGTAACAACCTCGACCAGCTCACCGATTGGTTGAAAGACCACAAGATCACAGAAGTCGAATGCATGATCGCCGACCTCACCGGGATTACTCGCGGGAAGATTTCGCCGACCAACAAGTTCATTGCCGAAAAAGGCATGCGCCTGCCCGAGAGCGTATTGCTGCAAACCGTTACGGGCGACTATGTCGAAGACGACATCTATTACGAGCTTCTGGACCCGGCCGATATCGACATGATCTGCCGTCCCGACCAGAACGCAGTATTTGTGGTGCCGTGGGCCATCGAGCCAACCGCTCAGGTGATTCACGACACCTACGACAAGCAGGGCAACCCGATTGAGTTGTCGCCGCGCAACGTGCTTAAAAAGGTTCTCAAACTCTACGCCGATCACGGCTGGCAGCCGATCGTGGCGCCAGAAATGGAGTTCTACCTGACCAAGCGCAGCGACGACCCGGACTACCCGTTGCAGCCTCCGGTGGGTCGCTCCGGTCGCCCGGAAACCGGTCGTCAGTCCTTCTCTATTGAAGCGGCCAACGAATTCGATCCGCTGTTCGAAGACGTTTATGACTGGTGCGAACTGCAAGAGCTGGATCTGGACACGCTGATCCACGAAGACGGCACGGCGCAGATGGAGATCAACTTCCGTCACGGCGACGCACTGTCGCTGGCCGACCAGATTCTGGTGTTCAAGCGCACCATGCGCGAGGCTGCGCTCAAGCACAACGTGGCCGCGACCTTCATGGCCAAACCGATGACCGGTGAGCCTGGCAGCGCCATGCACCTGCACCAGAGCATCATTGATATCAACACCGGCAAAAACGTCTTCTCCAATGAAGACGGGACCATGAGCCAGCTGTTCCTCAACCATATCGGTGGGCTGCAAAAGTTCATTCCAGAGCTGCTGCCGCTGTTTGCCCCGAACGTGAACTCGTTCCGCCGTTTCTTGCCTGATACCTCGGCACCAGTAAACGTGGAGTGGGGCGAAGAGAACCGCACCGTGGGCCTGCGCGTGCCGGATGCCGGCCCGCAAAACCGCCGTGTCGAAAACCGCTTGCCGGGCGCCGATGCCAACCCGTATCTGGCGATTGCTGCCAGCTTGCTGTGCGGTTATATCGGCATGGTCGAAGGCATCAACCCGAGCGCGCCTGTGGTCGGTCGTGGTTATGAACGTCGCAACTTGCGCCTGCCGTTGACCCTTGAAGAGGCACTGGCACGCATGGAAGGCAGCAAGACTGTCGAGAAGTACCTGGGCACCAAGTTCATCACCGGTTACGTGGCAGTCAAACGTGCCGAACATGAAAACTTCAAGCGCGTCATCAGTTCGTGGGAGCGGGAATTCCTGCTGTTCGCCGTCTGACACGCTGGAGGGGCGCGCCTGGGAGGCGCGGTCCCTCCTCTACTGACTAAAGGAGAGCTGTATGACCAACAAAAACCCGCAAACCCTCCAATGGCAACAACTGAGTAACGACCACCATCTGGCCCCGTTCAGCGACTTCAAACAGTTGAAAGAAGTCGGCCCACGCATCATCACTCATGCCAAAGGCGTGTACCTGTGGGACAGCGAAGGCCACAAGATTCTCGACGGCATGGCCGGCCTGTGGTGTGTTGCCATCGGCTATGGCCGTGACGAACTGGCCGATGCCGCTAGCAAGCAAATGCGCGAACTGCCGTACTACAACCTGTTTTTCATGACCGCTCACCCGCCGGTACTTGAACTGTCCAAAGCCATCGCCGAGATCGCGCCTGAAGGCATGAACCACGTGTTCTTCACCGGCTCAGGCTCTGAAGGCAACGACACCATGTTGCGCATGGTTCGCCATTACTGGGCGATCAAGGGCCAGCCCAACAAGAAAACCATCATCAGCCGCAAAAACGGCTACCACGGCTCCACCGTGGCGGGCGCGAGCCTGGGCGGCATGACCTACATGCACGAACAGGGCGACTTGCCGATCCCTGGCATCACCCACATCCCGCAGCCGTACTGGTTCGGCGAGGGTGGCGACATGTCCCCGGAAGAGTTCGGCATCTGGGCCGCCAATCAGCTGGAAGAAAAAATCCTCGAACTGGGCGTCGACAATGTCGGGGCCTTTATTGCCGAGCCGATCCAGGGCGCAGGCGGCGTGATCGTTCCTCCTGCCACCTACTGGCCGCGCATCAAGGAAATTCTGGCCAAGTACGACATCCTGTTTGTTGCAGATGAAGTGATTTGTGGCTTTGGTCGTACCGGTGAGTGGTTCGGTAGCGATTTCTACGACCTCAAACCGGACATGATGACCATCGCCAAGGGCCTGACCTCGGGTTATATCCCGATGGGTGGCCTGATCGTGCGCGATGAAGTGGTTGCGGTACTGAACGAAGGTGGCGATTTCAACCACGGTTTCACCTACTCGGGTCACCCGGTAGCGGCAGCAGTGGCACTGGAAAACATCCGCATCCTGCGCGAAGAAAAAATTATCGAGACGGTTCACGCCGAAACGGCACCGTATTTGCAAAAGCGTTTACGTGAACTGAACGACCATCCGCTGGTGGGCGAAGTGCGCGGTGTTGGCATGCTGGGTGCCATTGAATTGGTGCAGGACAAAGCCACGCGCAAACGTTACGAAGGCCGTGGTGCTGGCATGATCTGCCGACAGTTCTGTTTCGCTAACGGTCTGATCATGCGCGCCGTAGGCGACACCATGATTATTTCGCCGCCGCTGGTGATCAGTAAAGACGAGATCGACGAGCTGGTGACAAAGGCGCGCAAGTGCCTGGATCTGACCTTGGAAGCACTGCAAGGTTAACTGCTAGGCTTCGGGCGCAAGACAACTGCGATCCTAAAGCAGGTAATTGCGCTCTGGGCCTTAAGAATCAAGGCTTTCCCTTGAAAGCCTGCCCCAGATCTTGCCAGACTTGCCGCCGGCTTTAGTCACCTTGAGATCAGGTCGCTGAATCGGTGGTTTAAAAGAACAATTGGAGCATTACAGATGAAGGCATCAGGTTTGAAAAAAGTTGGCAAGACACTTCTCGCCCTCTCCTTGATGGGTGTGATGGCCGGGGCAGCTCAAGCGGCAGACAAAGTACTGCACATCTACAATTGGTCCGATTACATCGCACCCGACACCGTTAAAAAATTCGAAGACCAGACCGGTATCAAGGTGGTCTACGACGTGTTCGACAGCAACGAGACCCTTGAGGCCAAGCTGCTGGCGGGCAAGTCCGGCTACGACATTGTCGTGCCATCCAACAATTTCCTGGCCAAGCAGATCAAGGCCGGGGTTTACCAGGAACTGGACCGCTCCAAGCTGCCTAACTGGAAAAACCTCGATCCTGCGTTGCTCAAGGCCGTTGGCGATGCCAGCGACAAAGACAACAAACATGCGTTCCCGTACATGTGGGGCACCATCGGTATTGGGTACAACCCTGAGAAGGTCAAGGCCGCTCTAGGTGTCGACACCATCGATTCCTGGGACGTGCTGTTCAAGCCGGAGAACGCTGCCAAGCTCAAAAGCTGCGGCATAAGCTTCCTCGACTCGCCGACCGAAATGCTCCCGGCCGCCCTGCATTACCTGGGCTACCCGACCGATTCGCAAGACAAGAAACAATTGGCTGAAGCCGAAGCGCTGTTCCTGAAAATTCGTCCTTCGGTTGGCTACTTCCACTCGTCCAAGTACATCTCCGACCTTGCCAACGGCAACATCTGCGTAGCCGTGGGTTACTCGGGTGACCTTGAACAGTCCATTTCCCGCGCCAAAGAAGCCGGTGACAAGGTCAAGCTCAAGTATGTGATCCCTAAAGAAGGTGCTGGCAGCTTCTACGACATGGTCGCCATTCCCAAGGATGCCGAGAACGTTGACGCCGCTTATGCCTGGATGAACTTCCTGATGCAGCCTGAGATCATGGCCGAGATCACTAATAGCGTGCGTTTCCCGAACGGTAACAAGGCTGCAACGCCGCTAGTGAATAAAGACATCTCTGGCGACCCGAGCATTTACCCGTCCGATGACGTGAAGGCCAAGCTGTACGCAATCAGCGATTTGCCGCCAACAACCTTGCGTTTGTTGACGCGCAGCTGGACCAAAATCAAGTCAGGCAAGTAACTACCTGTAGCCGCTGCCGCAGGCTGCGATTGAGCCCGAAGGGCTCACGCTGTTTTCGGTCACTTGAAGGCCCTTCTGGCCTTATCGCAGCCTTCGGCAGCGGCTAAAAAATCAGGTAAGTGCTTAATAAATAGCGGAAAACTTTGCTGTGTCGGTTTATCGAGGGTAAGTTGCGCGCCGGTTTTGTCTTTGGCGGCTCGGCTGCCGTGTGACGCGGGCAACTCAGGCCCAACTATATTGAGGACCATCACGTGTCTATATCTTTGTTTCGCAAGACCTTGCTGGTCGGAGCCGGTTTGACGCTTGCCGTCAGCGTACAAGCGGCACCTACAGTGCACATTTATAACTGGTCGGACTACATCGCACCGAACACGCTGAGTGATTTCGAAGCCGCTACCGGTATCAAACCGGTGTATGACGTGTTCGACTCCAACGAAACCCTTGAAGGCAAATTGCTGGCCGGGCGTACCGGTTATGACGTGGTCGTTCCGTCTAACCATTTCCTGGGCAAGCAGATCAAGGCGGGCGCGTTCCAGAAGCTCGACATGTCGCAGTTGCCGAACTATTCCAACCTCGACCCGGCCCTGCTCAAGCGCCTTCAGGCCAACGACCCGGGTAACCAATATGCCGTGCCGTACCTGTGGGGCACCAACGGGATTGGTTACAACGTCGATAAAGTCAAAGAAGTACTGGGGGTCGACAGCATTGACTCCTGGGATGTGGTGTTCAAACCCGAGAACATGAAGAAGCTGACCAAGTGCGGCGTAGCCTTCCTGGATTCGGCTGATGAAATGCTGCCTACCGTACTCAACTACCTGGGCCTGGATGCCAACAGCACCAACCCCAAGGACTACAAAAAAGCAGAAGCAACACTGATGTCGGTGCGTCCATACGTCACCTACTTCCACTCTTCCAAATACATTTCCGACCTGGCCAACGGCAACATCTGTGTGGCGATTGGCTTCTCCGGTGATGTATTCCAGGCCAAGGCTCGGGCCGCAGATGCCAAGAAAGGCGTGAATATCGCGTATATCGTGCCCAAGGAAGGCGGCGCGCTGTGGTTTGACATGCTGGCCATCCCCAAGGATTCCAGCAACGTCAAGGAGGCTCACGCGTTCATCAATTACCTGCTCAAGCCTGAAGTGATCGCTCAAGTCAGCGACTATGTTGGTTATGCCAACCCCAATCCTGCGGCTGACAAGGTGATGGATGAGTCCATTCGTACCGACGAAGCGGTTTACCCAACCCAGGCGGTGCTGGACAAAACGTACGTTTCAACCGAGTTACCGCCGAAAGTACAGCGTCTGATGACGCGTACGTGGACCAAGGTCAAGACGGGCAAGTAATCTCGCAAGACCACCTATCCAAGGCTCGATCATCTAGGTCGGGCTGCTAAATTTGTTGGGAGTTTCGTAATGGCTGTTGCCTCCGGCGCCTATAAGAAAGCCCTCGAGGGCGACCAGACACCTAAGCAGGTGCTGGTCAAAATCGACCGGGTCACGAAAAATTCGACGAGACGATTGCCGTGGACGACGTGTCCCTGGAAATCAACAAGGGCGAAATTTTCGCCATGCTCGGCGGATCGGGATCGGGCAAATCTACCTTGCTGCGCATGCTGGCAGGCTTCGAGCGCCCAACAGAGGGTCGTATTTTCCTCGACGGTGTCGACATCACTGATATGCCGCCCTATGAGCGCCCGATCAACATGATGTTCCAGTCCTATGCATTGTTCCCGCATATGACCGTGGCGCAAAACATCGCCTTCGGCCTCAAGCAGGACAAAATGTCCAACGCCGAGATCGATGCCCGCGTCGGCGAAATGCTCAAGCTGGTACACATGAACCAGTACGCCAAGCGCAAACCGCATCAGTTGTCTGGCGGTCAGCGTCAGCGTGTGGCCTTGGCCCGTTCGTTGGCCAAGCGTCCGAAACTGCTGCTGCTCGACGAGCCGATGGGCGCACTGGACAAAAAACTGCGTTCGCAGATGCAGCTCGAGCTGGTAGAGATCATCGAGCGCGTCGGCGTGACCTGCGTCATGGTGACCCACGACCAGGAAGAGGCCATGACCATGGCCCAGCGCATTGCCATCATGCACCAGGGCTGGATCGCCCAGATCGGCAGCCCGATCGATATTTACGAGACCCCGGTCAGCCGCCTGGTCTGCGAGTTCATCGGTAACGTCAACCTGTTCGACGGTGAAGTGGTCGACGACGCTGAAGGCTATGCGCGCATCAAGTGCCCGGAGCTGGAGAACGACATTTACGTCGGTCACGGTGTCAGTACCTCGGTGGAAGACAAACACACCACTTACGCCATTCGCCCGGAAAAAATGCTCGTCACCACCGAGAAACCGGCCTGCGAATACAACTGGTCGCGTGGCAAGGTGCATGACATCGCCTACCTTGGCGGGCACTCGGTGTTCTACGTCGAGCTGCCGAGCGGCAAGATCGTCCAGTCGTTTGTAGCCAACGCCGAACGCCGTGGCGCCCGCCCGACCTGGGACGACGAAGTCTACGTCTGGTGGGAAGACGACAGCGGCGTGGTACTGCGCTCATGAACATGCGAAAACTCAAACGCCGACTGCAACGAATAACCCCCGGTGGCCGCCATATGGTCATCGGGATTCCATTCCTGTGGCTGTTTTTGTTCTTCATGCTGCCGTTCTTTATCGTACTGAAGATCAGTTTTGCCGAAGCTGACGTCGCCATTCCGCCGTACACCGAGATCTACAGCTACGTCGACCAGAAGGTCCAACTGCTGCTGAACCTGGGCAACTACGCCATGCTGGGCGACGACGAGCTGTACATCGCCGCCTACCTGGGGTCGTTGAAGATGGCCTTTTTCAGCACGGCGTTGTGCCTGCTGATCGGTTATCCGATGGCCTATGCCATCGCCAATGCGCGCAAAGAGATGCAGACCGTGCTGGTGCTGCTGATCATGATGCCGACCTGGACCGCGATCCTGATCCGCGTGTATGCCTGGATGGGCATCCTCAGCAACAACGGTCTGCTCAATGGTTTCCTGATGTCGATGGGCTGGATCAGCGAGCCGCTGCAGATTCTCAACACCAATATCGCGGTGTATATCGGCGTCGTGTATTCGTACCTGCCGTTTATGATCCTGCCGTTGTATGCCAACCTCGTAAAACACGACACCAGCCTGCTGGAAGCCGCGTCTGACCTGGGTTCGAGCACTTTCAACAGCTTCTGGAAAATCACCGTTCCGCTGTCCAAAAACGGCATTATCGCTGGCTGCATGCTGGTGTTTATCCCGGTGGTGGGCGAGTTCGTGATCCCGGAACTGCTGGGCGGGCCGGAAACCCTGATGATCGGTAAAGTGTTGTGGCAAGAATTCTTCAACAACCGTGACTGGCCGGTAGCCTCCGCGCTTGCCGTGGTGATGCTGGCGATCCTGATCGTGCCCATCATTCTGTTCAACCGCAGCCAGGCTAAAGAGCTGGAGGGCAAGATATGAATCGCTTCCGTTTTTCGAGCTTTATGCTGGTTGCAGGGCTGCTCTTCATCTACCTGCCGATGTTGATTCTGGTGATCTACTCGTTCAACGCCTCCAAGCTGGTAACGGTGTGGGGCGGCTGGTCCCTGAAGTGGTACGTGGGCTTGCTGGATAACACGCAACTGATGGGCTCGGTCATGCGTTCGCTGGAGATTGCCTGCTACACGGCGATTGCAGCGGTGGCGCTGGGTACTCTGGCGGCGTTTGTACTGACCCGCATCAGCCACTTCAAGGGTCGCACCCTGTTTGGCGGCTTGGTGACGGCGCCGTTGGTAATGCCGGAAGTGATCACCGGTCTGTCGCTGTTGCTGTTGTTCGTGGCCATGGCGCAGATGATTGGCTGGCCGCAAGAACGCGGTATCGTCACCATCTGGATCGCCCACACCACGTTCTGCTCGGCCTATGTGGCCGTGGTGGTGTCGTCGCGACTGCGTGAACTTGATCTGTCGATCGAAGAAGCAGCCATGGACCTGGGTGCCAAACCGTGGAAAGTGTTCTTTTTGATCACCATCCCAATGATCGCGCCGTCACTGGCTGCGGGCGGCATGATGTCGTTCGCCCTGTCGCTGGACGACCTGGTATTGGCCAGCTTCGTGTCGGGACCGGGGTCCACGACCCTGCCGATGGAAGTGTTTTCGGCGGTGCGTCTGGGGGTTAAACCCGAGATCAACGCCGTGGCCAGCCTGATTCTACTGGCGGTGTCGTTGATGACCTTTATGGTGTGGTTCTTCAGCCGCCGAGCTGAAGAGCACCGTAAAAAAGCCATTCAGCAAGCCATCGACGAGTCGACGGCTGAGTCCTGGAAGCAGCCTGACGTGCGTCGGCCGCAGCCTACAAACGCGGTTTAAGCGCAGTTCATAAAAAACCTCGCCTCCTGTGAAAGGGCGGCGAGGTTTTTTATGGGGCAGGAAACACAGCAATTTTTTGTAGCCGCTGCCACAGGCTGCGATGGAGTGCGCAGCAGTCCCTCAGAAGGACCTGCGGTCCTTATCGCAGCCTGCGGCAGCGGCTACACAATCATCTAAGGCTTGGCGACTTTCCAGGCGCCGTCCATTTTACCGTCGCCGGTCATGTCGCCAGCAGCCTTGTCCATGACAAAGGTGTACAGCGGCTTGCCGTCGTAGGCCCACTGCATGGTGCCGTCATCACGCTTGACCATGGTCCACTTGCCCATGTCGTTATGATTACCTTCGACCATCAGCGGCGGCCAGTTGGTCGCGCACTTGTCGTTGCACATGGATTTGCCACCCGCATCCTTGGCGAAGGTGTAGAGCGTCATGCCTTTGTGGTCGACGAGCATGCCATCTTTGGTCATCGCCGGATCAGCTGCAAACGCCAGCCCTGGCAAGGTGAATGCTGCGGCTAGCAGCAATGTCTTTAGGGAAAGCGAACTAGAGGTCATCGGAATCGTCCTTTATGTGGTTGTACGATTTGAACTCAAAGCGTAGTTCACTAACCTACAGAACGCGTCCGATACCCAAAGCTGTCACACGACTGCAATAATTCCGTTATCTAATGCGCCACAAGACAGTTAAATGACACGAGGGTTACGGCATGGTTGGCAGGAGCATTTTGATCGTTGATGACGAGGCGCCGATTCGTGAGATGATCGCCGTGGCCTTGGAAATGGCGGGCTACGACTGCCTGGAAGCCGATAATGCTCAGGACGCTCACGCCATTATCGTGGACCGTAAACCGGACCTGATTCTGCTCGACTGGATGCTGCCCGGCGGCACGTCCGGCATCGAGTTGGCCCGACGCCTCAAGCGCGAAGAGCTGACCAGTGATATTCCGATCATCATGCTGACGGCCAAAGGTGAAGAGGACAACAAGATTCAGGGCCTGGAAGTCGGCGCTGATGACTACATCACCAAGCCGTTTTCCCCACGTGAACTGGTAGCCCGCCTCAAGGCCGTACTACGCCGCGCAGGCCCGGCCGATGCAGAATCCCCTATCGAGATCGGTGGCTTGCTGCTCGATCCGATCAGTCACCGTGTGACCATCGACGGCACCCCGGCCGAAATGGGCCCTACTGAATACCGCCTGCTGCAATTCTTCATGACCCACCAGGAGCGTGCCTACACGCGTGGCCAATTGCTCGACCAGGTCTGGGGCGGCAACGTGTACGTGGAAGAGCGCACCGTGGACGTGCACATCCGCCGCCTGCGCAAAGCGCTCGGTGAGGCATACGAAAATCTGGTACAAACCGTGCGTGGCACCGGTTACCGGTTTTCGACCAAGGCCTGATACCGGCTTTATCTGATCCAACGGCAAGCAAGGACCCGCGCGACGTGAATCAAAACTGGCATGGCACTCTGATTCGTCATTTGTTGCTTCTGGTCGCCACCTGCCTGGTGGTCGGGTTGCTCAGTGGCTATTACGGCTGGAGCCTGGCCATAGGCCTGGCGTTCTATCTGGGCTGGACCCTCAAGCAGTTGTTGCGTTTGCACGAGTGGCTGCGCCAGCACAAACCCGACGAAGCACCGCCCGATGGTTATGGCCTGTGGGGCGAGGTGTTTGACAGCATCTACCACCTGCAACGCCGCGATCAGCGGGTACGCGGGCGCCTGCAAGCGGTAATCGATCGGGTGCAGGAGTCTACGGCAGCCCTTCAGGACGCGGTCATCATGCTCGATAGCGACGGCAACCTGGAATGGTGGAACCGCGCTGCAGAGACATTGCTGGGCCTGAAGACGCCTCAGGACAGCGGTCAGCCAGTGACCAATCTGGTGCGCCACCCGCGCTTCAAGGAATACTTCGAGCAGGACAACTACAGCGAGCCTCTGGATATCCCTTCGCCGGTCAACGATCACCTGCGCATCCAGCTCTACATCACTCGCTACGGTAACAACGAACACCTGATGCTGGTGCGCGACGTGACGCGGATTCATCAGCTGGAGCAGATGCGTAAAGACTTTATCGCCAACGTATCCCACGAGCTGCGCACGCCATTGACGGTGATCTGCGGCTATCTGGAAACCCTGCTCGATAACGTCGATGACGTGAACCCGCGTTGGAAGCGCCCGCTGTCGCAAATGCAGCAACAGGGTGAACGCATGCAGACCTTGCTCAACGATTTGCTGCTGCTGGCCAAGCTCGAAGCCACGGACTACCCGTCTGATAACCAGCCGGTGGCCATCGACACGTTACTGCGCTCGATCAAAAGCGATGCCCAGGCCTTATCCGGGCAACGCAATCAGACCATTACCCTCGACGTCGAGGCCGATTGCGCGCTCAAAGGCAGTGAAGCCGAGTTGCGGAGCGCATTTTCCAACCTGGTTTTTAATGCAGTCAAATACACCCCGGATGGCGGCAGTGTGCGCATTCGCTGGTGGGCAGACAGCACGGGTGCGCACCTGAGCGTGCAGG
Organism: Pseudomonas kulmbachensis; assembly: GCF_963681935.1. Classification (NCBI taxonomy): domain Bacteria; kingdom Pseudomonadati; phylum Pseudomonadota; class Gammaproteobacteria; order Pseudomonadales; family Pseudomonadaceae; genus Pseudomonas; species Pseudomonas kulmbachensis. The sequence continues at coordinate 59,357 of NZ_OY817088.1, forward strand.
ATTCGGGTGTGGGCATCGACAAAAAACACTTGCCGCGCCTCACTGAACGCTTCTACCGCGTCGACTCCAGCCGCAACGCCAGCACGGGCGGCACCGGGTTGGGGTTGGCCATTGTCAAACATGTGCTGTTACGCCATCGCGCACGTCTGGAGATCAGCAGCGTGTTGGGTCATGGCAGTACGTTTACCTGCCATTTCGCCCCGGTTCAGGTGGCCAAACCACGACTGCAGACGCAGGTTGACTAGGCCCTGTGGCCTTTTCCCACTAGGCAAGGGCCACATCAGCCGTTACATTGCTTGGCCTTACCTCCCTATTTGTAACGACGGAACCCGTAAAACTCCATCATGGACCCTTCCCCTGGCTTGACCCTCGCGACACTCTTCGCCGACTTCGGCATGATTCTTTTTGCTCTGATCCTGGTTTTGCTCAACGGTTTTTTCGTTGCGGCCGAATTCGCCATGGTCAAACTGCGCTCCACCCGGGTCGAGGCCATCGCCGACGTCAACGGCTGGCGCGGGCAGATCCTGCGCACCGTGCACAATCAGCTCGACGCTTACCTCTCGGCTTGCCAATTGGGTATTACCCTGGCATCGCTGGGCCTGGGCTGGGTCGGTGAACCGGCGTTCGCTCACATCCTGGAACCGCTGCTGGGTGCAATCGGTGTCGAGTCGCCTGAAGTAATCAAGGGCGTATCGTTCTTTGCCGCCTTCTTTATTATTTCGTACCTGCACATCGTGGTTGGCGAGCTGGCTCCCAAGTCGTGGGCCATCCGCAAGCCAGAGACCCTTTCGCTGTGGACCGCCGTGCCGCTGTACCTGTTCTACTGGGCCATGTACCCGGCTATTTACCTGCTCAACGCCAGCGCCAACGCGATTTTGCGGATTGCCGGTCAAGGTGAGCCTGGCGCTCACCACGATCACGCCTACAGCCGCGAAGAACTCAAACTGATCCTGCACTCGAGCCGTGGTCAGGACCCGAGCGACCAGGGCATGCGCGTGTTGGCTTCGGCGGTCGAAATGGGCGAGCTGGAAGTGGTCGACTGGGCCAACTCCCGCGAAGACCTGGTGACTCTGGATTCCAAGGCACCGCTCAAGGAAATCCTGGCGCTGTTCCGTCGCCACAAGTTCAGCCGTTACCCGGTGTACGACGCCGATACCAATACTTTCGTCGGCCTGCTGCACATCAAGGACCTGCTGCTTGAGCTGGCTGACCTTGATCACTTGCCAGAGACGTTCAACCTTGAAGAGCTGACCCGGCCGCTGGAACGCGTATCGCGGCATATGCCGCTGTCGCAATTGCTTGAGCAGTTCCGCAAGGGCGGCGCGCACTTTGCCCTGGTCGAAGAAGCTGACGGCAAGGTCGTGGGCTACCTGACTATGGAAGACGTGCTGGAAGTACTGGTTGGCGATATCCAGGACGAACACCGCAAGGCCGAGCGCGGCATCCTGTCTTATCAGCCCGGCAAACTGCTGGTACGCGGTGACACACCGCTGTTCAAGATCGAGCGCCTGCTGGGTGTGGATCTGGACCACGTAGAGGCCGAAACCGTCGCAGGCCTGATCTACGACACCCTCAAGCGGGTACCCGCCGAAGAAGAGCAACTGGAAGTCGAAGGTTTGCGCATTATCATCAAAAAGATGAAAGGCCCGAAAATTGTATTGGCCAAGGTTCTTAAGCTGGATTAAAGACCGTATGACCTGTAGCCGCTGACGAGGAACGAAGGCTGCGATCGGCGGCGCAGCCGTCGTAACATCAGGTTATCCGGTGTTCCAGGCACTCCTCTTGTTCATGTTCTGCGACGGCTTCGCCGCCGATCGCAGCCGCGCTGCTCTCCTCAGCGGCTACAAACCCTCCTGTAAGATTTTTTACCGGCGAAAGCTGGTTGAAAGCTTCCCCCTCTAGCATCAGGTCATCACCGGCAACAGACCGGTTGGCCTGGCATGCGCATAACACGCAGTCAGAGCCCTACTACAACAATAAGGGTGACTTTCATGCTGACCTTCCTTGGCTTTGCCATGGTCATTACATTTATGTACCTGATCATGACCAAGCGCCTTTCCGCCCTGATAGCCCTGATTCTGGTACCCATCCTGTTTGCCGTGTTCGGTGGTTTTGCGCCGAAAATCGGGCCGATGATGCTTGAAGGCATCACCAAGCTTGCCCCGACCGGGGTGATGCTGATGTTTGCCATTCTCTACTTTGCTCTGATGATCGATTCGGGCTTGTTTGACCCGGCGGTGCGCAAGATCCTCAAGTTGGTCAAAGGCGACCCGCTGAAGATCTCGGTGGGCACTGCGGTGCTGGCACTGGTGGTCTCTCTGGATGGCGACGGCGCGACCACTTACATGATTTGCGTGGCAGCTATGCTGCCGCTCTACAGCCGTATCGGCATGAGCCCGCGGATCATGGCTGGCCTGATCATTCTGGCGGGTGGCGTGATGAACATGACGCCCTGGGGCGGCCCGACCGCCCGGGCGGCCAGTGCGCTGCATGTCGACCCTTCGGATATCTTTGTGCCAATGATCCCGGCAATGCTCGCTGGCTGTGTGGCGATCCTGGCTATCGCCTGGTTCTACGGCAAGCGTGAGCGTGCGCGTCTGGGTGAGCTGCACCTGCACGGCGATGGTGATGAAATCGACCACAGCGAAATCAGCGTCTCGCAATACCCGGATGCCCGTCGGCCAAAATTGATCTGGTTCAACGGCGCGTTAACCCTGGCGCTGATGGTCGCCCTGATCGCCGGTTTGCTGCCTCTGCCCGTGCTGTTTATGGTCGCGTTCAGCATCGCGATGATCGTCAACTACCCTTGCCTGCAACAGCAAAAAGACCGCGTCGCGGCACATGCGGGTAGCGTATTGGCGGTAGTCGGGCTGATTTTTGCGGCAGGTATCTTTACTGGCATCCTGTCGGGCACCGGCATGGTCGACGCCATGTCCAAAAGCCTGCTGGCCGTGATCCCGCCTGTGCTCGGGCCTTACCTGGCGGTAATCACCGCGCTGGTGAGCATGCCGTTCACCTTCTTCATGTCCAACGATGCGTTCTACTACGGTGTACTGCCTGTGTTGGCAGAAGCCGCCAGCCATTACGGCATCACCGCGGCCGAAATGGCCCGCGCCTCGATTGTTGGCCAGCCTGTGCATTTGCTCAGCCCGTTGGTGCCATCGACCTACTTGCTGGTGGCTCTGGCTGGTATCGAGTTTGGTGATCACCAGCGCTTCACCCTGAAATGGGCAATTCTGGTGTGCATGTGCATCATGGTTGCGGCGTTGCTGCTGGGGACATTCCCGCTGTTCAGTACGCTGTAACACATCTGTCATACCCCCTGTGGGAGCGGGCTTGCTCGCGATGGCATCGACGCGGTCATTCAGATAAACCGCGTTGCCTGCATCGCGAGCAAGCCCGCTCCCACAGGTACATCATTGCCCAGAAGAGTTTCAACCCTCCGCCAGCTATGCGATGCTGGCGTTCTGCTCAAATGCCGACTACATCTTAAGAAACATCTGTAAGAACGGCCCGCAGCTATCTGATCCTTAGACACATCCATTACAGGGAGCCAGCATGCTGACCCTGCTCAATCTGCTTTCAGCCGTGACCCTGTTGATCTGGGGCACGCATATCGTCCGAACCGGCATTCTGCGGGTCTACGGCACCAACCTGCGTCATGTCATCGGGCAAAACGTGTCCCGGCGCATGTTTGCCTTTGTCGCCGGGATCGTGGTCACGGCCATGGTGCAGAGCAGCAACGCCACGGCCATGCTGGTCACATCATTTGTCGGCCAGGGGCTGATGGCACTCACCCCCGCGCTGGCAACCATGCTCGGTGCCGATGTCGGTACGGCCCTGATGGCCCGAGTGCTGACCTTCGACCTGTCGTGGTTGTCCCCGCTGCTGATTTTCCTGGGTGTGATTTTCTTTCTGACCCGCAAGCAAACCCGTGCCGGACAACTGGGCCGCGTCGGGATCGGTCTGGGGCTGATTATCCTGGCGCTGCAACTGATCGTCGAAGCTGCCTCACCGATCACCCATGCCCAAGGCGTAAAGGTGATTTTCGCCTCGTTGACCGGCGACATACTGCTGGATGCGCTGGTCGGCGCCCTGTTCGCGATGATTTCCTACTCAAGCTTGGCGGCCGTGCTGCTGACCGCCACATTGGCTGGCGCCGGGGTGATCAGCCTGCACGTGGCAATCGGCTTGGTGATTGGCGCCAATATTGGCAGCGGCGTGCTGGCGTTTCTCAGTACCAATATGCAAAACGCCGCCGGACGTCAGGTGGCTCTGGGTAGCCTGCTGTACAAACTTATCGGCCTGTTGCTGATCATGCCCGTGCTCAATCCGCTGGTGGCCTGGATGGACAGCCTCAGCTACAGCGCGCAAGAGTTGGTGATTGGTTTTCACCTGCTCTACAACACCGTGCGCTGCTTTTTGATGTTGCCGACAGTGAGTCTGATGGCGCGCATTTGCGCCTGGCTGCTGCCCGAGCGCGAACAAACCAACGGCGTGGTCAAGCCGCGTCATCTGGACCCGGCAGCGCTCGACACACCGAGCCTGGCACTGACCAACGCAGTGCGCGAGACCCTGCGCATTGGCGACCTGATCGACACCATGTTGGTCAATATGCTCGATGTTCTGCGCGGCAAGCAGACCGCCGTCACCCAGGAAATGCGCACCCTGAGCGATGAAGTCGAAGTGCTGTACAGCGCAGTCAAACTCTACCTGGCGCAGATGCCCAGGGAAGACTTGAGTGAGCAAGACAGCCGACGCTGGGCAGAAATCATCGAATTGGCGATCAACCTCAAGCTTGCCAGCGACGTGATCGAACGCATGCTGCGTAAAGTCCAGCAGCAGAAAACCTCGCAGCGCCGATCGTTTTCAGAAACGGGGCTGGAGGAGCTTGTGGGCCTGCAAACCCAGTTGATCGAAAACCTGCGCCTTGGGCTGACGGTTTTCCTCAGCTCCGATCCTCAGAGCGCACGCCAGCTGTTGCGCGAAAAGCGCCGCTTTCGCGCGCAAGAGCGGCGTTTGGCCCACGCTCACGTGAGTCGTCTGCAACGTAAAATCACTCAAAGTATCGAGACCAGTTCAATGCATCTGGAGCTGATCGCTGATATGCAGCGCCTGAATTCGCTGTTCTGTGGCAGCGCTTATGTGGTGCTGGAAACCTCTGAAACCGGAGCGCTGGAGCTCAGTGACGCAGCTGATACCCAGCATTCACCTTGAACGTTGTGGGGCGGGCTGTTGTCAGCCGTTAAGCAGCGACTAAGCTGCACGGGCTCAGGGATTCGAGAATTCAGGGATTTTTTATGCGTTGCCTGCTGTTCATCTGTTTACTGCTTGGCGCAACTCAGGGCTTTGCCCTTGATCGTTACAGTGTCGAGGGCTATCAACTGCCCAATGGTCTGCAACTGATCCTCAAACCCGGCAATGAGCGCGGTCACGTGGCCATTCGGTTGGTGGTGGGTGTGGGCCTGGATGATTTTTCATGCGCCGACCAGCAATTGCCGCACTTGCTGGAACATTTGCTGTTCAGCGGGATCGACGACACTGGCGAAGGTGGCCTGGAGGAGCGCATGCAGGCGCTGGGTGGCGAGTGGAATGCCTTCACCAGCAATGCCGACACCACGTTTGTGATTGAAGCTCCGGCCAGGAACCAGCGCAAAATCCTCGACCTGCTCCTGGGCCTGCTGACCCGTACGCAACTGACCGAGCAACGTATCAGCGACGCCAAGAAAGTGGTTGAACGCGAAGACGGCGGTCATTACTCGCACTTGCAGCGTTGGCTGGACCGCCAGGACCTGGGCCACAGCGCTAGTAATCAGTTGGCGGTCGAGTTGGGGCTTAAGTGCGCCGAGCGGGCAGAAGTGCATAACCTCACGCGCCAGCAGTTAGAGGCTGTGCGCCAGAACTGGTATGCGCCCAACAATATGACGCTGATTATCGTCGGTGACCTCGACCGGCTGCTGCCAGCCTATCTGGAGCGTACCTACGGTGCGCTCGAGCCGGTTGAGCCCAGCGAACACAAACCTCTTGCCGCGATTGATGCCAAGGCCGACGCCGAGCGCGAACTGGTGCGCGGGGTGGTCGGCGACACTGCGACCCTGCACTGGCTGTTGCCGGAGCCGGTGATCGAAGGCCTGTCCGATGAAACCTGGAGCCTGCTGCGCGATTATCTGGAGTGGGCGCTGTACAGCGAGCTACGGCTCAAGAAGGGCTTGTCTTACGGGCCCTGGGCTGAGCGCGAAGTGTTCGGCGGCGTGGGCTTCTTGAGCCTGAATGCGGATGTTGAACGCGATAACGTGGCCCAGGCCCGGCAGGTGGTTGAGCAACTCAAGGCGCAACTGCTCAAGGACGGGCTGGATCCGCAGATATTTGCCCGGCTCAAGAACGCCGCCATTGCCCGCAAGGCGTGGTCGGTGCAAGGCAACAGTGCGCTGGCCGATTACTATTGGTCTTCGTTGGGCGACTACGACGATGGGCACTTCGCCGACCCGGCCAAACAGCTTCAGGCCATCACCCTGAAGCAAGCCAACACGGCATTGCGCGAGTTGTTTGCCGAGCCAGGCTATGTGCGCATCGAGAAGCCGCTGTTCAGTTATCAGGGCTTGAGCATGGCCATTTTTGGCGGGTTGGTGTTGCTGGTCATCGTAGGGGTGGGCTGGCGCGCCTGGCGTCGGCGTTAACCAGTGATTGCCCGAGTCGCCAACCTTTTGATAGCGTAAAGTCATTGCCAATTTTCGGCTGGTCGATCCAGCCGCCAGCGTGCGGAGTATTCATCGTGAGTGATCGTTCCAATCCTTGGCAATTGCAGGCCATCGTCTGCCAACTGCGCACGGCGCGAAACCAGTGGCGTACACAAAACGGGCGTGTCAGCGGGGAACAGGGCGGTCGTGAGCTGCCGTCACGTGCCGCGATGGCCGATATTCTTGAAGCCTTGTGCGGCGCATTGTTTCCAATGCGTCTGGGCCCGGTAGACCTGCGTGAAGAGAGCGAAGACTTCTATGTCGGCCACACACTGGATGTGGCGCTGAACGCGTTGCTGACCCAAGCTCGGCTGGAGCTGCGCTACGCGGCACGCCAGGGCGGGTTACCCGACGAGGGTGTGGATGCGACCGCGACCTTGCTGATTCAGGACTTTGCCTTGGCCTTGCCCGGCTTGCGCGGCATTTTGGACACCGACGTGCTGGCTGCTTACCACGGCGACCCGGCGGCGCGCAGTGTGGATGAAGTGTTGTTGTGCTATCCGGGGATTCTGGCGGTGATTCATCACCGGTTGGCGCATCACCTGTACCGCGCCGGTTTGCCATTGCTGGCGCGGATCAGTGCAGAAATTGCGCACTCGGCCACCGGCATTGATATTCACCCCGGCGCGCAGATTGGCCGTAGTTTCTTTATCGATCACGGGACGGGCGTTGTGATCGGAGAAACCGCGATTATCGGCGAGCGTGTGCGGATCTATCAGGCTGTGACGCTGGGCGCCAAGCGCTTTCCGGCGGATGAGTCAGGGCAATTGCAGAAGGGCCATCCACGCCATCCGATCGTTGAGGATGATGTGGTGATCTATGCTGGCGCGACGATTTTGGGGCGCATCACCATTGGCCAGGGTTCGACCATTGGCGGCAACGTATGGCTGACCCGCAGCGTGCCCGCGGGCAGCAACCTGACCCAGGCCAATTTGCTGCACGATGATGGGACGCAGAAGTAAGATCGCGTGAACCTTGTCCCTCACCCAGCCCTCCGGGTGAGGGCAAGGGTGAGGGGCTCTTGATCTTGAATTAGCGGGCGCTACGCACGCCTTCTGCCAGCGCTGCACACAAGCTCAGCACACCATCCACCGCCTGCTCAGGCGTCGCTGCATTCTCGATCTTGTCGATCAAGGCCGAGCCCACCACCACGCCATCTGCCAACCGCGCAATCGCCGCAGCCTGTTCTGGGGTGCGGATGCCAAAGCCCACGCTGATCGGCAGGTCGGTATGGCGACGCAGACGCTCAATGGCCGCGCTCACTTGCTCGGTTGTCGCGGAACCGGCACCGGTCACGCCCGCTACCGATACGTAGTACACAAAGCCCGAGCTGCCCGCCAGCACGGTTGGCAAGCGCACATCGTCAGTGGTCGGCGTGGTCAGACGGATAAAGTCCAGGCCCGCTGCCTGCGCCGGATCGCACAGCTCGCTGTTGTGCTCGGGCGGCATGTCGACCACGATCAGGCCGTCTACACCTGCCGCTTTGGCTTCGGCAATAAACTTGGGCACACCATAGTGGTGGATCGGGTTGAAGTAGCCCATCAGTACCAACGGCGTGTTGCTGTTGTCTTCACGGAACTCGCGAACCATTTGCAGGGTTTTGGCCAAGTTCTGCTTGGCACCCAGGGCGCGGATGTTGGCCAGCTGAATCGCCGGGCCATCGGCCATTGGGTCGGTAAAGGGCATGCCCAGTTCGATCACATCGGCGCCCGCTGCAGGCAAGCCCTTGAGGATCGCCAGCGAGGTGGCGTAATCCGGGTCACCGGCAGTGACGAAGGTGACCAGGGCTGCGCGATTTTGCTCCTTGAGTTCGGTGAAGCGCGTTTGCAGGCGGCTCATTAGTGTTTCTCCTGCTGGGATTGCTCTTGTTGAGAGTTTTCCATGTGGTGCATCACAGTTTGCATGTCTTTGTCGCCTCGACCGGACAGGTTGACCACCATCAGGTGATCGGCTGGCAGGGTGGGTGCGCGTTTGAATACTTCGGCCAGCGCGTGGGCGCTTTCCAGGGCCGGGATGATGCCTTCAAGGCGGCAGCATTTGTGGAAGGCGTCCAGGGCTTCGTCGTCGGTCACCGAGGTGTACTCGACGCGGCCGATGTCGTGCAACCAGGCGTGTTCAGGGCCAATGCCAGGGTAGTCGAGACCCGCTGAAATCGAGTGGGCGTCAATGATCTGGCCATCGTCGTCCTGCAACAGGAAGGTGCGGTTGCCGTGCAGTACGCCCGGCTCGCCGCCGTTGAGGCTGGCCGCGTGTTTGCCGGTTTCGATGCCGTAACCCGCCGCTTCCACGCCGATGATTTCGACGCTGGTGTCATCCAGAAACGGGTGGAACAGGCCCATCGCGTTGGAGCCGCCACCGATGCATGCCACCAGGCTGTCTGGCAGGCGTCCTTCCTGGGCTTGCATCTGGTCGCGGGTTTCCTTGCCGATCACGGCCTGGAAGTCGCGCACCATGGCTGGGTACGGGTGTGGACCCGCCACAGTACCGATCAGGTAGAAGGTGTCGTCAACGTTGGTCACCCAGTCACGCAGGGCTTCGTTCATTGCGTCTTTGAGAGTGCCGGTGCCCGCGATAACCGGGATCACTTCAGCGCCCAGCAGCTTCATGCGGAACACGTTGGCCTGCTGGCGCTCGATGTCGGTGGTGCCCATGTAGATCACGCACTGCAGACCAAAGCGCGCTGCCACGGTGGCGGTGGCCACGCCGTGCATGCCGGCGCCGGTCTCGGCAATAATGCGTTTTTGCCCATGCGTCGCGCCAGCAGAATCTGGCCGATGCAGTTGTTGATCTTGTGCGCGCCGGTGTGGTTCAGCTCTTCGCGCTTGAGGTAGATCTTGGCGCCGCCACAGAACTCGGTGAGCCGCTCGGCGAAGTACAGCGGGCTTGGGCGGCCAACGTAGTCGCGCTGGAAGTAGGCCAGTTGCTTGATGAACTCAGGGTCTGTTTTTGCCAGCTCGTACTCGCGATCCAGATCAAGGATCAGCGGCATCAGGGTTTCAGCCACGTAACGGCCGCCGAATGAGCCAAACAGGCCATTGGCATCAGGGCCGGTACGCAAGGTGGATTGAGTCATGTGACGCTCCAGATAAAAAGTTACGAAGGTCGATGGACCTGACTTTACCCGCGACAGCCCAGGATGAAAACCGATAAGATCGCCGTAACCTGTCAGGAAAACTCACAGATATCATGAGTCGCGACCTCCCTCCCCTGAATGCCTTGCGGGCATTCGAAGCCACCGCCCGCCTGACTAGCGTCAGCCAGGCGGCCGAGCAATTGAATGTCACCCACGGCGCCGTTAGTCGCCAACTAAAAGTACTCGAAGAGCACTTGGGGGTGAGCCTGTTCGTCAAGGAAGGGCGTGGACTAAAGCTTACCGACGCCGGAACCCGCCTGCGTGATGCCAGCAGCGAAGCTTTCGAACGTCTACGAAATGTGTGCGCTGAACTCACGCAAAGCCAGGTTGATGCCCCGTTTGTGTTGGGCTGTTCAGGCAGTTTGCTGGCGCGCTGGTTTATTCCGCGCTTGGGTCGACTGAATGCCGATTTGCCGGACTTGCGCTTGCACTTGTCGGCCGGTGAAGGCGATCTCGACCCGCGACGCCCAGGTCTGGATGCCTTGCTGGTATTTGCCGAGCCGCCGTGGCCCGCGGATATGCAGGTGTATGAGTTGGTCAGTGAGCGTATTGGCCCGGTGGTCAGCCCGCGCTATGCGCGCTACGAACAACTGCGTCACGCCCCGGCCAGCGTCTTGCTCGACGAACCGTTGCTGCACACCACTTCGCGGCCTCAGGCCTGGCCAAACTGGGCGCAGCAGAATGCAATCGAGTCAAAGGACTTGAAGTTCGGGCAGGGGTTTGAACACTTGTATTACTTGCTTGAGGCCGCCGTTGCGGGCTTGGGTGTGGCAATTGCCCCCGAGCCGCTGGTGGTGCAAGACCTTCAGGCTGGACGCCTGGTGGCGCCGTGGGGCTTCAACGAGACTGCGGCGCAGTTGACGTTATGGTTGCCCAAGCGCGCCGCAGATGGGCGCGCCCGGCAACTGGCGCAATGGCTCAAGGCTGAGCTTGCGCGTAGCGCGGATTAGTTGCCGCGCTTGCACATCAGGAAGGCCGCCAGCAGGCCCAGTGCGCCTATGGCAACGCCTGCGGTGGCATACGGGTGTTCCTGGGCGTATTCGCGGGTGGCGATCGCGGTTTCGCGGGTTTTGTCTTTCACTTCTTCGTAGGCATCGCTGAGCAGATGGCGCGAATGCTTGAGTGCATTCTCGGCATTGCTTTTGAGGGCGCTAAGCGTCTTTTTGGATTCGTCCGAAGCATCGTGCTTGAGGCTTTCCAGAGACTTGAGCAGGCTCTCGATCTCTGCTTCCATGCTTTGCAATGAGGCTTTACGTAAAGAGTTGCTAGCCATTAGGGCTCTCCTGCATTGATGAGTGAGGTGCTTGTTAAGTCCGACTACGCAGATTTCAGAAAGTGCAGTTGGCCTGAACTTTTCCTTTCAGATTGCCTACAAAGTATTTAGCACAATCGCTGCTAGGCTTTGATCTACGACAAAGGAGAACGTTATGTCTGACCATCACACCTACAAGAAAGTTGAACTGGTAGGCTCGTCCCCGAGCAGCATAGAAGACGCCATCGGTAATGCACTGGCCGAGGCCAACAAAAGCATCAAACACATGGAATGGTTCGAAGTGATCGACACCCGCGGGCACATCAAGGACGGCAAGGTGGCGCACTATCAGGTGACACTCAAAATCGGTTTTCGGATTGCTACCAGTTGATTTGACACAGCCTTTTGATCAGCGGGCTGGCCGTTTGCCATAAAGTCCGCTACACCGTCTGGGTGCAATGCGGCACATGCGCATTGCACCCTTTTTGTTTTGACCGGGGAATGTGACCGATGAAAAAGATTTTATTGGCTGTAGGTTTGCTGAGTCTGGCAGGAACGGCGTTTGCACAGGGCAAGCCTTGTGAAGAACTGAAAAGCGAAATCGCCGCGAAGATTGAGGCTCACGGCACCCAGCATTATTCGCTGACCACTGTGGAAAAAGGCACTTCGGCTGACGGCAAAGTAGTGGGTACCTGCGAAGGCGGTACCAAGGAAATCGTCTACAAGCGCGGGTAATTCTCTGTGGGAGCGAGCCTGCTCGCGCTGCCAGACGACGCGGTGTTTCAGTTGAACTGCGTCGATGCCATCGCGAGCAGGCTCGCTCCCACGTTTGCTTTAGGGTTAAGCCTCTTTCATCACCTGCGACAGCAATTCATACGAATGAATGCGGTCTGCATGCTCATACAAATCACAGGTAAAGATCAGCTCGTCCGCTTGGGTTTGTTCGATCAAGACGTCCAGTTTGGCGCGAATTTTCTGCGGGCTGCCGACCATAGCCAGACCCAGGAAGCTCATCACCGCCTCTTTCTCGTGGGGCAACCACAGGCCATCCATCGTTTCCACAGGTGGGCGCTGCACCAGGCTTTGCCCACGCATCAACGCCAAAATCCGCTGTTGTACAGAAGTGGCCAGATACTCGGCCTGCTCGTCGGTATCGGCTGCAACCAGCGGAATGCCAAGCATCACGTAAGGTTTGTCGAGGGTCGCCGATGGCTTGAAGTGGTTGCGATACACGCGAATCGCTTCGTGCATCAAGCGCGGTGCGAAATGTGAGGCAAAGGCGTAAGGCAAGCCAAGTTCACCGGCCAGTTGTGCACTGAACAAGCTGGAGCCCAGCAGCCAGACCGGTACGTTGCTCCCGGTGCCCGGCATGGCGATTATCTGTTGGTCCGGGGTGCGCGGGCCCAGATAGCGCATCAACTCGGCCACATCCTGCGGGAAGTCATCGGCACTGCCTGAACGCTCACGGCGCAGGGCGCGGGCGGTCATCTGGTCCGAACCCGGCGCACGACCAAGGCCCAGATCGATCCGCCCCGGGTACAGACTTTCCAGAGTGCCGAACTGCTCGGCGATCACCAGCGGCGCATGGTTGGGCAGCATCACGCCACCCGAGCCCACGCGAATGGTCGAAGTGCCCCCGGCCAGATAACCGATCAATACCGAGGTCGCCGAGCTGGCGATGCCGTCCATATTGTGGTGTTCGGCGACCCAGAAACGGTTGTAACCCAACTTTTCTACGTGCTGTGCCAAGTCCAGCGAATTGCGCAACGACTGGGCGGCGCTGCCATTTTCGCGCACAGGCACCAGGTCGAGGGTCGAGAATTTGATGTCAGACAATCGTTTCATCAGCTGGCTACTCCAGGTGGGATGCAGGTCAAGGTGCTCGCTTGATCTGCCAGTGCTTACAGCAATATGGGCATATACCCGAGTTTCAATGGTGGGCAGGGAATTGATCCGATAAAAATGACGACTGGTCCGACAAGATGAACTTTGTGAGACGAACTACCCTCACTAGTTCATTCAAGGCGTGAAACCTTCGCGCCGTACTTCAGGAGGCACGCATGAGTATCAAAAAGAAAGCATCGGCTCATTGGGCAGGCGACCTTAAAACCGGCATCGGCTCCATCTCCACGGAAACCGGCGTGCTGCGCGAAGCGCCATATGGCTTCAAGGCCCGGTTTGAAGGCGGCAAGGGCACCAACCCCGAAGAGCTGATTGGCGCAGCCCATGCGGGCTGCTTTTCGATGGCGCTGTCGATGATCCTTGGTGATGCCGGCCTCAAGGCCGACAGTATCGACACCACTGCCGAGGTTACGCTGGATCAGGTGGACGGCGGCTTTGAGATCACTGCCGTGCATCTGGTGCTCAAGGCCAAAGTGCCCGGCGCAACCCAGGCGCAATTTGACGAACTGACCACCAAGGCGAAGGAAGGCTGTCCGGTGTCCAAGGTGCTGAATGCGAAAATCACTCTCGACGCCACGCTGGTGAGCTGACGGTACACGCCGCCCCGCAGCCATAAGCGGGGCGGCGTTGGCCGGGCAGTTGGTACCCGGCTGCGACAGATCAGTCCTGTGCTGCGCTAAATGTGATCGAATGATCGCCACTCGCGTCAGATCATGACTTTGCGTCCTGCCTCAAGGGAGTCTCACCATGAAACGTTTTGCTCTAGCTGTTGTTTGCTGCGCCATGGCTACTTCGGCCTTGGCTGCCCCCAAGCCGTGTGAAGAACTGAAGGCTGAAATCGAAGCCAAGATCCAGGCCAACAATGTGTCGTCCTACACGCTGGAAATCGTGACTACCGAAGACGTCCATGACGAGAATATGGTGGTTGGGTCGTGCGAATACGGCAGCAAAAAAATCATTTATCAGAACAACGATCGTCAGGCCTCACGGTAAGCAGTTAACCAGCCGCTCCTCGGCCACCACCTTGCCCGCTGCGTTGTACAGTCGGGCGTAGGCGTTGAAACCCAGCGAGCGTGTTTGCAACCGGTAATGCTGGCCGGGCTCGAAGTTATCGTAATTGACGGTGACATAGCACAGCCGTTCCTGCGGATCGCTGAACATGCCCATGCCGCCGACAAATACCTCGAAATCGAAACGCACCATCAATTCATGGCTGCCCGGGGTGACTTGAAAGTAGCGTCCGTCGCTCATGCGCTGATTGTCCAGGCGCTCTGCCATCACCAGCTTGCCGGTTTGTGTTTCAAGGTCGACCCAGGCCATCTTCGGGTCCGGCGCGGGCAATGGCGTGCTGACGCAAGCGCTCAGCAGGCAGGCTGTCAGCAATAGCAAAAACGTGCGCATGGTGATTTCCACAAGGGTGTGAAGCACAAGCATAGCGCTGATCCATTGGCCTATCGCGTGTCGCCTTCGGTTAATCTTGCGCCACTCGCCTATCGAGATCGCTTTATGACGTTGCGTATTCGCTGCCTGCTCGCCATTGCCCTGATACCGCTGCTCAATGGCTGTTCCAGTGCTGCGTACTACGCTCAATTGGCCGATGGCCAATGGCAATTATTAAAAGCCCGCCAGCCGGTGGCCAAGGTGATTGCCGACCCGCAGCAGCCGCCTGTCCTGCGCCAGCATCTGGCTAATGCCCAGGCTGCCCGCACCTTTGCCAGCCAGCATTTGTACCTGCCGGACAATCAGAGCTATCGCCTGTATGCCGACCTCAAACGGCCCTATGTGGTGTGGAATGTATTTGCCACCCCAGAGTTTTCCCTCAACCCCGTGACCCATTGCTTTCCGATTGCCGGGTGCGTGGCCTACCGAGGTTTTTACAGCCAGGGTGCGGCGCGCGGCGAAGCGGCCCTGCAACATCAGCAGGGCAATGACGTGCTTATCAGTGGGGTCGAGGCTTACTCGACATTGGGCTGGTTTGATGACCCTATCCTCAACAGCATGCTCACCTGGGGCGATGAGCGCCTGGCCACCCTGATTTTTCACGAACTGGCGCACCAGCGCGTCTATGTGAAGGATGACAGTGAGTTCAATGAGTCTTTTGCCAGCTTCGTTGAACAGGAAGGTACCCGCCAATGGCGCGCCCACCAAGGGCTGCCGCCCTCAAGCCGCGATAGCTTGAAGCAGCGCGAGCAGTTTGTCGGGTTAGTACTCAACACCCGTCAGCGCCTGCAAGACCTCTACGCGCAGCCTGTGCCTGACGCTGAAATGCGTCAGCGCAAAGCTGCAGAGTTTGAGCGAATGCGCCGCGAGTACCGTCAGCTACGCCATAAGGAATGGGCTGGGAATAATCGGTTTGATGCGTGGGTCAATGCGCCGATGAATAACGCAAAGCTGCTGCCGTTTGGCCTGTACGACCAATGGGTGCCGGCTTTCGCTGCGCTGTTTGAACACCTTGATCGCGATTGGCCAAGGTTTTATCGCGAGGTTGAACAACTCGGCAAACTGCCCCGGCAACAGCGCAGGGCTGCTTGGAGCAGTGGGCGCGAGCCAACAGTCAGCTGGACTTGAACCAGCCCTTTACCGCGCAGGCAAACGCGCTGGTACTGCAGGCGCCGCTGCTCAAGGCTTCACGCAATTTGGGAATATCGGCTTTCGTCATGTAGCTGACGCCATCCTTGAAGTGTGAGGTCTGGCCAAAGCCGCCCTGAGTCATTTCCTTGAGTGCGTCTTCCTTGCTCCAGTCCTGCACCACCACGCGGTACATCGCTGCCATCAAGCCCGTGCGGTCCACGCCGTGTTTGCAGTGCATCAACACCGGGCCCTGGGCTTGTGCGGTTTGAATGGCGCGCAATGCGGCCAGCACATCGGCGTCATCCACATGATTGGTCCGGTAAGGCAGCTGGACTTGGGTGACACCGGGGGTCTTGAGCCAGGCGTCATCGGCCTCGGGCAAGAAGTCGATCGCGCCGGGCAGTGGAATCCACTCCTCGACTGACTTGATGTAAGCGTCGGAGTCGTAATTGATCACTCCGTCCCGATCGAGAATCAGCAGTTTCAACGGTAACCCCTAGCTCAGCAGTGAAATATCGGCAACGCCCAGGAACAGGCCACGCAGACGCGCCAGCAATGCGTAGCGGTTAGCTCGCACGCTAGGGTCTTCAGCGTTGATCATCACCGCTTCAAAGAACGCATCCACCGGCTCGCGCAGCGAGGCCAGACGGGTCAGCGCTTCGTTGTACTGACGGGCAGCGGCCATTGGCTGTACGGCTTCGTCGGCCTTCTGGATGGCCGAGAACAGCGAGAACTCACTGGCATTGTCGAAATAGCGGGCTTCAACGTGAGTCGAAACCGTGCCTTCAACCTTGCTCAGCAAGTTCGATACACGCTTGTTCACGGCGGCCAGTGCAGCGGCTTCCGGCAATTGACGGAACGCCTGTACGGCTTGCACGCGCTGATCGAAATCCAGTGCCGAGGTTGGGTTAAGTGCACGTACCGACAGGTAAGTGGCCACATCCACGCCTTCGTCTTCGTAACGCGCACGCAGGCGGTCGAAGATGAACTCCTGTACCTGATCAGCCAAACCGGCCGACTTGATCTTGGCACCGAAAGCGCTGACAGCGAATTTCACTGCTTCAGTCAGGTCGAGGTCGAGCTTTTTGTCGATCAGAATGCGTAAGATACCCAGCGCGGCACGACGCAGTGCGTACGGGTCTTTGCTACCTGTAGGCAACATGCCGATGCCGAAAATACCCACCAGGGTGTCGAGCTTGTCAGCGATGGCCACCGCAGCGCCGGTCAGGGTGCTCGGCAACTCGGCGCCAGCACCACGCGGCATGTACTGCTCGTTCAATGCCAGGGCGACGTCTTCAGGCTCGCCGTCGTTCAGCGCGTAGTAGTAACCGGCAATGCCTTGCATCTCCGGGAACTCGCCGACCATTTCAGTGGCCAGGTCGCACTTGGACAGCAAACCGGCACGGGCTGCACGCGGAGCATCGCCGCCAATGCGCGGGGCAATAAATGCCGCCAGTTTGGAAACGCGCTCGGCCTTGTCGTAAACGCTGCCCAGTTGAGCCTGGAACACCACGTTTTGCAGGCGCAGATTGAAGCTTTCCAGCGTCTGTTTTTTGTCTTGCTTGAAGAAGAACTCAGCATCGGTCAGACGCGGGCGAACCACTTTCTCGTTACCCGAGATGATCTGCTGCGGGTCTTTGCTCTCGATGTTGGCCACGGTAATGAAGCGCGGCAGCAACTTGCCATCAACGTCCAGCAGGCAGAAATACTTCTGGTTGTCCTGCATGGTGGTGATCAGGGCTTCTTGCGGCACATCCAGGAAGCGCTCTTCAAACGAGCACACCAGCGGCACCGGCCATTCAACCAGAGCGGTCACTTCGTCGAGCAGGCTTGGCGGCACGATTGCAGTACCTTCCTGCATCGTCGCCAGTTCGGTTACACGCTTGGAAATCAGCTCACGGCGCTCGTTGAAGTCCGCCAGCACGTGGGCTTTGCGCAGGTCTTCGAGGTAGTTGGCTGGCGCGCTGATGCGCACGCTTTCCGGGTGGTGGAAACGGTGCCCACGGGAGTCACGACCCGATTTTTGCGCGAGGATGGTGCAGTCGATCACTTCGTCGCCCAGCAGCATCACCAGCCATTGGGTCGGACGCACGAACTCGACCTTGCGTGCACCCCAGCGCATGCGCTTGGGGATCGGCAGGTCGTTGAGCGAGTCTTCAACGATGGTCGGCAGCAGGCTGGCGGTCGGCTTACCGACGATCACCTGGCTGAAGCGCAGTTTTGGACCGCTCTGATCGATTTCGCTCAGCTCAACGCCGCACTTCTTGGCAAAGCCCAAGGCTGCCTGCGTCGGGTTGCCTTCAGCATCGAACGCCGCCTGGCGTGGCGGGCCGTCGATATTGATGCTGCGATCCGGTTGCTGGGTGTCGAGCTGAGTCAGCAGCACGGCCAGACGACGCGGTGCGGCGTAGACTTTTTTCGCGCTGAAGTTCAGACCGGCGCTTTGCAGGCCTTTTTCAATCCCGGCGAGAAATGCCTCAGCCAGGGTATTGAGGGCTTTTGGCGGCAGTTCTTCAGTGCCCAGTTCAACCAGAAAATCTTGAGCACTCATTGTACTGCCTCCAACTTGGCCAACACTTCATCACGCAAATCAGGTGGAGCCATCGGGAAGCCCAGCTTGGCGCGAGCTTCGAGATACGCCTGTGCCACGGCACGGGCCAGGGTACGCACACGCAGGATGTACTGCTGACGCGCAGTCACGGAAATCGCGCGACGCGCATCCAGCAGGTTGAAGGTGTGGGACGCCTTGAGCACCATTTCGTAGCTTGGCAACGGCAGCGGCTGGTCGAGTTCGATCAGGCGCTTGGCTTCGCTTTCATAGAAATCGAACAGCTCAAACAGCTTGTCGACGTTGGCGTGTTCGAAGTTGTAAGTCGATTGCTCGACTTCGTTCTGATGGAACACGTCGCCGTAAGTCACTTTGCCGAACGGGCCGTCAGTCCATACCAGGTCGTAGACGGAATCCACGCCCTGCAGGTACATCGCCAGACGCTCAAGGCCGTAGGTGATTTCGCCAGTTACCGGGTAGCACTCAATGCCGCCTACTTGCTGGAAGTAGGTGAATTGGGTGACTTCCATACCGTTAAGCCAGATTTCCCAGCCCAGACCCCAAGCGCCCAGTGTTGGCGATTCCCAGTTGTCTTCGACGAAACGGATGTCGTGTACCAGAGGGTCCAGGCCGATATGTTTCAGCGAACCCAGGTACAGCTCCTGGAAGTTGGGCGGGTTTGGCTTCAATACCACCTGGAACTGGTAGTAGTGCTGCAAACGGTTCGGGTTTTCGCCGTAGCGGCCGTCAGTCGGGCGACGACTGGGCTGCACATAAGCGGCGTTCCAGGTTTCCGGCCCCAGAGAGCGCAAAAACGTGGCGGTATGGAATGTGCCGGCGCCCACTTCCATATCGTAGGGCTGAAGCACCACACAACCTTGCTCGGCCCAGTATTGCTGGAGGGCGAGGATCAAGTCTTGGAAGGTACGCACTGCTGGCGTAGGCTGGCTCACAAATTCACCTGTTTCTTGGGCTGCGATTTAAAGAGCGGGAGTATACCCGATTCGGTCGCCCCTCCACCCCCTGGAGCCTATATGCCACGTTGCTTCTGGTGTTCAGAAGATCCGCTGTATGCCGCTTATCACGATCAAGAGTGGGGAGTGCCGTTGCGCGACGCGCATGGGTTGTTCGAGTTGTTATTGCTCGAAGGGTTCCAGGCGGGTTTGTCCTGGATCACGGTTTTAAAGAAACGCGATCACTATCGCAAGGTCATGTTCGGCTTCGATGTGCAGCGTTTGGCGGCCATGACGGATGCTGAAATAGAAGCGTTGTTGCTGGATCCGGGGATCATTCGCAATCGTTTAAAAGTGGCTGGCGCACGGCGCAATGCCCAGGCCTGGCTGGCGCTGGCCAATCCTGTCGAGTTTTTATGGTCGTTTGTGGGCGGTAAGCCGAAGATCAACCATTTCACCGAACGTCATGAGTTCCCGGCGGTTACGCCCCAGGCTGAAGCCATGAGCAAAGCCCTGAAAAAAGCCGGATTTACGTTCGTCGGCCCGACCATTTGCTATGCCTTTATGCAGGCCAGCGGTATGGTCATGGACCACGCCACTTATTGCGACCGTTACGCTGAACTGGCAAACGGCGGTTAGAATACGGGCCACTTGCAAAACCTGATGTGGGAGCGGGCTTGCTCGCGATGCAGGCAACACGGTTTTTCAGAAAGACCGCAGTGATGCAATCGCGAGCAAGCCCGCTCCCACAAAGTCATTATTTGTTGTGGGAAAACCCTGTGGAAAAGTTTAAAGGTGCCTTGCTGGTCGGGGCTTTGCGGTTGTTTGCCATGCTCCCGTGGGGCGCGGTGCAACGCGTGGGGTCGGCCATCGGCTGGCTGATGTGGAAACTGCCCAATCGCTCACGCGATGTGGTGCGCATCAACCTGGCCAAATGCTTTCCTGAAATGGACCCGGGCGCCCGCGAGCAACTGGTGGGTCAAAGCCTGGAAGATATCGGCAAAAGTCTGACCGAGAGTGCTTGCGCCTGGATTTGGCCAGCCCAGCGTTCCATCGACCTGGTGCGTGAAGTCGAAGGCCTGGACGTGCTCAAGGACGCCCTGGCCTCAGGCAAGGGTGTGGTCGGCATCACCAGCCACCTGGGCAACTGGGAAGTGCTTAATCACTTCTATTGCAGCCAGTGCAAACCGATCATTTTCTATCGCCCGCCCAAGCTCAAAGCAGTGGATGAATTGCTGCAAAAGCAACGGGTCCAGCTGGGCAACCGCGTGGCGGCATCGACCAAAGAAGGCATCCTGAGTGTCATCAAGGAAGTACGCAAAGGCGGTCAGGTGGGCATTCCGGCTGATCCGGAGCCTGCAGAGTCGGCGGGTATCTTTGTGCCGTTTCTCGGCACCATGGCACTGACCAGCAAGTTTGTCCCCAATATGCTGGCGGGTGGCAAAGCGGTGGGGTATTCCTGCACGCGCTGCGTCTGCCGGATGGCTCGGGCTTCAAGGTGATACTGGAGGCCGCGCCAGAAGACATGTACAGCACCGACACGGCAACCTCGTGCGCAGCCATGAGCAAGGTGGTCGAGAAATATGTACGCGCTTACCCGAGCCAGTACATGTGGAGCATGAAGCGCTTCAAAAAACGCCCGCCGGGTGAAGCGCGCTGGTACTAGTAAGGCCACAAACTTTGTAGCCGCTGGCGCAGGTTGCGATAAGGGCCGCAGGACCTTCAATATCCGGGGTCGCTGCGCCACCCATCGCAGCCTGCGCCAGTGGCTACAAGTGAAGAGTCAAGGCTGCTGTTTATCCAGCTTCTTCAAAAATACCGTCATTTCCTTTTCGGCCTGCTTGTCGCCGTGGGCCTGCGCTGCCGCAATCCCCTGCTCCCACGCCAAGCGCGCCGCGGCACGATCATCCGCCGCCAAATGCGCCTTGCCCAGCAGCTTCCAGGCTGCGGAATACTTGGGGTCAAAGCCTACGCAACGTTGCAGATGCTCCGCCGCCTTGAGGTTATCCCCAAGGTCGAGATAACCCTTGCCCAGACCAAAGCGCAGTAATGAGTTATCCACACCCTTGGCGAGCATTTTCTCCAGTGACTCCAGCATCCCTGACTCCTTAGAAAAAACTCAAGCCCACGTGGAACAGCTTCTCTACGTCGCGAATATGCTTTTTATCCACAAGGAACAAAATCACATGGTCGCCGGCATTGATCACTGTCGAGTCGTGGGCAATCAGTACTTCTTCGTCGCGAATAATCGCGCCAATCGTGGTGCCCGGAGGCAGATGGATTTCGCCGATGCTGCGACCGATCACCTTGCTCGATTTCGAATCACCGTGGGCAATCGCTTCGATGGCCTCGGCCGCGCCCCGGCGCAATGAGTGCACGCTGACGATATCGCCCCGGCGCACGTGGGCCAGCAAGGTGCCAATGGTGGCGAGCTGCGGGCTGATGGCGATATCAATTTCGCCGCCCTGAATCAGATCCACGTAGGCCGGGTTGTTGATGATGGTCATCACCTTCTTCGCACCCAGGCGCTTGGCCAGCAACGAGGACATGATATTGGCCTCGTCATCGTTGGTCAGGGCCAAAAATACGTCGGCGTCCGCGATGTTTTCTTCAAGCATCAAGTCGCGGTCCGAAGCACTGCCTTGCAGCACCACAGTGCTGTCGAGGGTGTCGGACAAATAGCGGCAACGCGCCGGATTCATCTCGATGATCTTGACCTGGTACCGGCTCTCAATGGCCTCGGCCAAGCGTTCGCCAATCTGCCCGCCACCAGCAATCACAATGCGCTTGTAGCTTTCATCCAGACGGCGCATTTCGCTCATAACGGCGCGAATATTGGCCTTGGCGGCGATGAAAAAAACCTCATCATCCGCTTCGATGACCGTATCGCCACGGGGCGTAATCGGTCGGTCGCGTCGGAAAATCGCCGCAACCCGTGTATCCACATTCGGCATGTGTTCGCGTAGCTGGCGCAACTGCTGACCAATCAACGGGCCGCCGTAGTACGCCTTGACCGCCACCAACTGCGCTTTGCCTTCGGCAAAGTCGATCACCTGCAAGGCGCCGGGGTGTTCGATCAGGCGCTTGATGTAATTGGTCACCACCTGCTCGGGGCTGATCAATACGTCGACCGGGATTGCGTCGTTATCGAACAGCTCTTCGCCGCGTGTCAGATAAGCCGCTTCGCGTACCCGGGCGATTTTGGTCGGGGTGTGAAACAGCGTATGAGCCACCTGGCACGCGACCATGTTGGTCTCGTCGCTGTTGGTCACGGCCACCAGCATGTCGGCGTCATCCGCACCTGCCTGACGCAGCACATTGGGCAACGAGGCGCGGCCCTGCACGGTGCGAATATCGAGGCGATCACCAAGATCGCGCAGGCGCTCACCATCGGTGTCGACCACGGTGATGTCGTTAGCTTCGCTGGCCAAATGTTCTGCCAGCGTTCCGCCGACCTGGCCTGCGCCGAGGATGATGATTTTCATGCCTGCAATCCCTAATCCGTTAGCCGCGAGCGGCAGCGATCTTGATCAATTTGGCGTAATAAAAGCCGTCGTGTCCGCCCTCTTGTGCCAGTAACTGGCGGCCGTGGGGCTGCTTGATGCCGAACTGCCCGGCGATATCCAGCTCCCGGGCACCCGGAGTACGGGCCAGGAACGCTTCAATCACTTCAGTATTTTCGGTCGGCAATGTCGAGCAAGTGGCGTAGAGCAAGATGCCACCCACTTCCAGGGTAGGCCACATCGCGTCCAGTAATTCGCCTTGCAGGGTGGCGAGCGCGGCAATGTCGTCCGGCTGGCGGGTCAGCTTGATGTCCGGGTGACGGCGGATAACCCCGGTTGCCGAGCAGGGTGCATCGAGCAGGATGCGCTGGAACGGCTTGCCGTCCCACCAGGTGGCGGTGTCGCGACCGTCGGCGGCAATCAGCTCGGCGCTCAGGCCCAGACGCTCAAGGTTTTCGCGTACACGCACCAGACGCTTGGCTTCCAGATCGACCGCCACCACGCCAGCCAGTGCAGGTTCTACCTCCAGAATGTGGCAAGTCTTGCCGCCTGGGGCGCAGCAGGCGTCGAGTACGCGCTGGCCCGGGGCCAGATCCAGCAAGTCGGCGGCCAGTTGCGCGGCTTCGTCCTGCACGCTGATCCAGCCTTCGGCAAAGCCCGGCAGGCTGCGAACGTCGCAGGCCGCAGCCAGTACGATACCGTCCTGGCTGAAGACGCAAGGTTGGGCTTCGATACCAGCCTCGACCAGCAATTGCAGGTACGCATCGCGGCTGTGATGACGGCGGTTAACCCGCAATATCATTGGCGGGTGTGCGTTGTTGGCCGCGCAAATAGCTTCCCATTGCTCAGGCCAAAAAGCCTTCAGGGATTTTTGCAGCCAGCGCGGGTGAGCGGTACGCACCACCGGGTCATGCTCAAGCTCCGCCAGCAAGCCTTCGCTCTCGCGCTGGGCGTTGCGCAACACGGCGTTGAGCAGGGCTTTGGCCCAAGGTTTTTTCAGCTTGTCGGCACAACCTACGGTTTCGCCGATGGCGGCGTGGGCCGGAATGCGGGTGTAGAGCAGTTGATACAAACCTACCAATAGCAGCGCTTCAACATCAGCGTCGGCGGCCTTGAATGGCTTTTGCAGCAGCTTGTTGGCCAGCGCCGACAAGCGTGGCTGCCAGCGGGCGGTACCAAACGCCAGATCCTGAGTCAGGCCGCGATCGCGCACCTCAACCTTGTCCAGTTGCAGCGGCAAGGAGCTGTTGAGCGATGCTTTGCCGTTCAACACTGCAGTCAGTGCCTTGGCAGCGGCCAGACGAGGGTTCATTGGGCGTTTTCCGTATGACCGAGGGTGATGCCGACAGCGAATTTCTCACGGCGACTGTTGAAAAAATCACTGAAGTTCAGCGCTTTGCCGCCAGGCAATTGCAGACGTGTCAGGCACAACGCGCCTTCACCGCAGCCGACGATCAGACCGTCCTTGCTCGCGGCAAGAATTTGCCCCGGTGCGCCCTGGGCGTCAGCTACGGTCGCGGCCAGCACTTTCAGGGCTTCGCCATTGAGCGTGCTGTGACAGATCGGCCATGGATTGAAAGCACGGACCAGACGCTCCAGCTCAACCGCCGGGCGGCTCCAGTCGATACGTGCTTCATCCTTGTTCAATTTGTGGGCGTAGGTGGCCAGGCTGTCATCCTGCACTTCACCTTGCAGTGTGCCAGCCGCCAGCCCGGCAATGGCCTGGATCACGGCGGGTGGGCCGAGCTCGGCCAGACGGTCATGCAGGCTGCCACCGGTGTCATTGGCGGTAATCGGGGTGACGGACTTGAGCAGCATCGGGCCGGTGTCCAGACCCGCCTCCATGCGCATCACGGTCACGCCGCTTTCACTGTCGCCAGCTTCGATGGCGCGCTGAATCGGCGCCGCCCCGCGCCAGCGTGGCAGCAAGGAGGCGTGGCTGTTAATGCAACCCAGACGCGGAATATCCAGCACCACTTGCGGCAGGATCAGGCCGTAGGCCACCACCACCAGCAAGTCCGGGTTGAGTGCGGCCAGCTCGGCCTGAGCTTCGGGCGCGCGCAGGGTTGGCGGCTGCATCACCGAAATATTGTGTTCCAGTGCAAGTTGTTTGACCGGGCTTGGCATCAGCTTTTGCCCGCGCCCGGCCGGACGATCCGGTTGGGTGTATACCGCGACGATCTCGTAAGGGGTGCTCAGCAACGCCTTGAGGTGTTCAGCGGCGAATTCTGGGGTGCCAGCAAAGACGATGCGCAGTGGCTCAGTCATGGGTTACTCACTTGGAATGGGATGCGCGGGGGAAAACATTTCTAATGTGGGAGCGGGCTTGCTCGCGATTCAGACAACTCGGTCTATCAGTGAGGTCGAGTTGATCCTATCGCGAGCAAGCCCGCTCCCACATAGAAGAGGCCTGTAGCCGATGGGAGGATCAAGCGTTCTGGCGGTGCAGTTTTTCCAGCTTCTTCTTGATCCGGTCGCGCTTGAGCGTAGACAGGTAATCGACAAACAGCTTGCCGTTGAGGTGGTCGCATTCATGCTGAATGCACACGGCCAGCAGGTCTTCGGCAATCATCTCGAACGGCTTGCCGTCACGGTCCAGCGCTTTGATCTTGACGCGCTGCGGGCGATCAACGTTTTCGTAGTAACCCGGCACCGAGAGGCATCCTTCCTGATACTGGCCCATCTCGTCGCAGAGGATTTCGAACTCGGGGTTGATGAATACCATTGGTTCGCTGCGGTCTTCGCTCAGGTCCATGACCACGATGCGTTTGTGCACGTTGACCTGAGTGGCGGCCAGACCGATGCCCGGCGCCTCGTACATGGTTTCAAACATGTCATCGATCAACTGACGGACTTCGTCGTCCACAACCGCCACGGGTTTGGCGATGGTACGCAGACGCGAGTCTGGGAATTCGAGGATGTTCAAAATAGCCATAAGTTTGATTGGTGCACTGTGTGAAAGATTCAAAAACGGTTGTCAGGTGGGTCCTGTGGACTCGAGCAACCTGTGCAAAACGTCTCCTTCAGAGAGAACCCGCTCGGGCTCTGGCGTTTCACGCGAGTGCACATAATAAAGGGATTCACCCGCGGATGAAACGACTAGCTGCCGCGCTGCACGGCCGCATGTCTCAATTTGAAACCAACGTGCGCAGCCTCTCGCTAACGTTCAACTAATGTTGGGTTTCTACGGGCATTTTCAAGCATCACTCGGGTGCTCAAACCGGCCCTTGTCCGCGTTTGCTAAACAACTTGTCAACAGACTTATCCACAGCTTGTTCCTCATATCCAGATGGAATAACCGATCAAGGATGATCCCATGCCGCTGTCAGAAATATCCCCGTCAGAGCTTGAAGCCCGCTTGCGCTTGCACCGCCTGCCCGAGCTTGGGCCGCGGCGTTATTACAGCCTGTTCAGTGCCTTCGGTTCGGCCAGTTCGGCGCTCAGTGCACCTGCCAGCGCCTGGGGTGCACTGGGGCTGCCCGCCGCGTGTGCCCAGGCGCGGCGCAGCCCTGAAGTTCTCGATGGTGCAAGCGCTGCATTGCGCTGGCTTGAGGGCTCCGGGCAGCATGTGCTGCTGCATGACCAGGCCGATTACCCGGCACTTTTGAGTGAACTGAACGATGCTCCACCGCTGTTATTTGTAGCGGGCGAGCCTGGGATTCTGGAAAAACCGCAGTTGGCGATGGTCGGTAGCCGACGTGCTTCACGGCCAGGTCTGGATACAGCCGCAGCCTTTTCCGCAGCCTGGCCGGGGCCGGTTTTGTAATTACCAGCGGGTTGGCGTTGGGGATTGATGGTGCCGCGCACCAGGCTGCCCTGGACGTTGGAGGGCAGACGGTAGGCGTGTTGGGCACGGGTCTGCAAAAACTTTATCCACAGCGCCATCGGGCTCTGGCGGATGCGATGATTGCCAACGGTTGCGCGGTGGTTTCGGAGTTCCCCTTGGACGCCGGGCCGCTACCGGCGAACTTCCCGCGGCGTAATCGAATCATCAGCGGTTTGGCCCTGGGCGTGCTGGTGGTCGAGGCCAGTGTTGCCAGTGGCTCGCTGATCACCGCTCGCCTGGCCGCCGAGCAGGGGCGCGAGGTCTATGCCATTCCCGGTTCTATCCACCACCCTGGGGCACGTGGCTGTCATCAGTTGATCCGTGATGGCGCGACTCTGGTTGAAACCGTGGAGCACATTCTGGAAGGCCTGCGAGGCTGGCGCTCAATGCCGTTATCCACCCCTCCTTTGTTTACACCAAGCTGTCATCCATTAGTGCAATTGTTGCAGGCAGCACCTCACACCAGTGAAGCCTTGGTCAACGCCAGTGGTTGGGACCTGCCCCGATTGCTGGCAGCGTTGACCGAACTTGAACTGGCGGGGCATGTCGTGTTGGAGGGCGGGCGTTGGTTTGCCCGCGCCAGCTAAGTACACTGCGCGCAGTACATATCTGGAGACATTCAATGATCAGCACCTGGCGCGTCCAACAAGCTGCAAGAGCCATTCGCGCGGGCGCGGTGATTGCCTATCCGACTGAAGCGGTCTGGGGTTTGGGCTGCGACCCGTGGGATGAAGACGCGGTCGAGCGGTTGCTGGCGATCAAATCGCGGCCTGTGGATAAAGGCCTGATTCTGGTGGCAGACAACATTCACCAATTCGACTTTTTGTTTGAAGACTTCCCGCAGGCATGGATCGACCGTATGGCCAGCACCTGGCCTGGGCCGAACACCTGGTTGGTGCCGCATCAGGGCTTGCTGCCCGACTGGATCACCGGGGTACATGACACCGTGGCGCTGCGTGTGAGCGATCATCCACTGGTGCGAGAGCTGTGCGCGTTGGTGGGGCCGATCGTATCGACTTCGGCTAACCCGGCGGGCTTGCCGGCGGCGCGCACACGCTTGAAAGTCGAGCAGTATTTCCGTGGGCAAATTGATCATGTGCTGGGCGGGAATCTGGGCGGGCGTAAAAACCCGAGCCTGATCCGCGATCTGGCGACGGGCAAGGTTGTGCGCCCGGCTTGAGCAAAACCTGTAGCCGCTGTCGTAGGCTGCGATAAGGCCCATAGGGCCTTCAAGATTGTAAAAATCTACGACCCCTTCGGGCTCGATCGCAGCCTGCGGCAGCGGCTACAAGGTTTCGATCAAGGCAACAAAATGGTCGAGCCCGTGGTGCGTCGCGCCGACAGCTCAGTGTGAGCCTTGGCCGCGTCACTCAGGGCAAAACGCTGGCTGATATCAACCTTGATAGCGCCACTGCGGATCATCGCAAACAGCTCATCAGCCATCGCCTGCAGGTTTTCGGCGTTATTGGCGTAGCTGGCCAACGTCGGCCGGGTCACGTACAGCGAACCCTTCTGCGACAAGATCCCCAGGTTCACACCGGTCACCGCCCCTGACGCATTGCCAAAGCTGACCATCAAGCCGCGGGGTGCCACGCAATCCAGCGAGGTCAGCCAAGTGTCTTTGCCGACACCGTCGTAGACCACCGGGCACTTCTTGCCGTCGGTCAATTCCAGCACCCGCTTGGCGACATCTTCGTGGCTGTAGTTGATGGTTTCCCACGCGCCCAGCGCTTTGGCGAGAGCAGCTTTTTCGTCCGAGCTGACCGTACCGATCAGCTTCACACCCAGCGCTTTTGCCCATTGGCAGGCAATCGAACCGACGCCACCTGCTGCCGCGTGAAACAGGATGGTTTCGCCGGCTTTGAGTTCATACGTCTGACGCAGCAAGTACTGGGTGGTAAGCCCCTTGAGCATCACGGCAGCGGCATGCTCGAACGAAATGTCGTCGGGCAGCTTCACCACATTGGCGGCAGGCAACACATGCAGCTCGCTGTACGCACCCAGCGGGCCGGTGCCGTAAGCCACGCGGTCGCCGACTTTCAGATTGCGCACTTCACTGCCCACCGCATCGACAATACCTGCCCCTTCGTTGCCCAGCCCGGATGGCAGCTCAGGCAGCGGGTACAAGCCGCCACGGTAATAGGTATCGATGAAGTTCAGGCCGATAGCCTGGTTGCGTACCCGCACTTGCTGAGGGCCCGGTTCGGCGGGTTGGAAGTCAACATACTCAAGCACTTCCGGGCCGCCGTGGGCCCGAAACTGGATACGCTTAGCCATCTGCACTTTCCTTGCTGATTTGACGAAGCCACTATCCAACGCTTAAGCGTGATCTTCGTCAACAGCGATGAAGCAGGGTGCAGTGTTATGCTAGCGGCCCTTTGCCGCCGGCCCCGCTCAGAACGAAGTGCCGCGTCGCTTTGCCCGATTTAAGGTGATGTCATGACTACTCGCACCGAGGCTGTAAAAGCCTACCTGCTCGACCTTCAAGACCGCATTTGCAACGCACTGCAAACTGAAGACGGCGGCACGCAATTCGTCGAAGACGCTTGGCAACGCCCAGCGGGCGGTGGCGGTCGCACTCGTGTGATTGAAAACGGCCACGTGATTGAGAAAGGCGGCGTCAATTTTTCTCACGTGTTTGGCAGCGGCTTGCCGCCGTCCGCAAGTGCCCATCGCCCGGAACTGGCGGGCCGTGGTTTTGAAGCCTTGGGCGTGTCGCTGGTGATTCACCCGCACAACCCCCATGTGCCAACATCCCACGCTAATGTGCGGTTTTTCATCGCGGAAAAAGAAGGCGAAGAGCCGGTCTGGTGGTTCGGTGGCGGTTTTGACCTCACCCCGTACTACGCCGTTGAAGAAGACTGCGTGCACTGGCACCGCGTGGCCGAGCAGGCGTGCGCGCCGTTCGGTGCCGATGTATACCCGCGCTACAAGGCCTGGTGCGACACCTACTTCCACATCAAGCACCGCAACGAGCCCCGTGGTATCGGCGGCCTGTTCTTCGATGACCTGAACGAGTGGGATTTCGACACCTGTTTCGCCTTTATTCGTGCCATTGGCGACGCCTATATCGACGCCTACCTGCCGATCGTCCAGCGCCGTAAAAACGACGAATACACCGCCCAACAGCGTGAATTCCAGGAGTTCCGCCGTGGCCGCTACGTTGAATTCAACCTGGTCTATGACCGTGGCACCTTGTTTGGTTTGCAATCGGGCGGACGCACCGAGTCGATCCTGATGTCGCTGCCACCCCAGGTGCGCTGGGGCTACGATTGGAAAGCTGAGCCGGGTAGCCCGGAAGCGCGTCTTACCGAGTACTTCCTGCAAGACCGCGACTGGTTAGCCAACGCCTGATATTGCCCGAGGAGTTTGCCTGATGGACCGTTACGTCGTTTTTGGTAACCCGATTGCCCACAGCAAATCCCCGGTACTGCATCGCCTGTTTGCCGAGCAAACAGGCCAGGTCATGCAGTACGACACGTTGCTTGCGCCGCTGGATGATTTTGCAGGCTGTGCGAGAGCGTTCTTTCTAGAGGGCTGCGGTGCCAACGTCACCGTGCCGTTCAAGGAAGAGGCATACCGTTTGGCGGCCCAGTTGACTCCCCGGGCGCAACGCGCAGGCGCGGTCAACACGCTAAGCAAACAGGCCGATGGCAGCCTGCTCGGGGATAACACTGACGGCGCCGGTTTGGTGCGCGATCTCACGGTCAATGCCGGCTTCAGCCTTCAGGGCAAACGCATTCTGATCCTGGGCGCGGGCGGAGCGGTACGCGGCGCATTGGAGCCGATCCTGGCCGAAGGCCCGGCTTCAGTGACCATCGCCAATCGCACGGTGGAAAAAGCCGAAGTGCTGGCCGAACTGTTCAGCGACCTGGGGCCTGTGGCCGCCAGTGGTTTTGACTGGCTGCGTGAGCCGGTCGACGTGATCATCAATGCCACCTCCGCCAGCCTCTCGGGTGAAGTCCCACCGATTGCCAGCAGCCTGATCGAGCCGGGCAAAACCCTGTGCTACGACATGATGTACGGCAAGGAGCCAACACCGTTTTGCCTCTGGGCCAGCGCGCATGGCGCGGGCCAGGTGATGGATGGTTTGGGGATGCTGGCCGAACAGGCAGGCGAAGCGTTCGACCTATGGCGCCGTGTGCGCCCGGACACGGCCCCGGCGTTGGCTGAGTTGCGCCGGTTGCTGGCGCTGTAGCCAACCCTCACCCCAGCCCTCTCCCTGAGGAAGAGGGTTGGGGTGAGGGGCTTTAAACGAGGTACTTCTGCAACGAATCAACGGCTATCACGCCCATCTCTATTTTGATCCGCCCACCATCGCCCCGGCCTGCCGCTTGGCCGAAGAAGGCACGCGTCTGTTCAACCTGCAAATGGGCCGCGTCCACGAGCGCCCGGTCGGCCCGCACCCGGACTGGAGCTGCCAACTGGCCTTCGGTCCCGGATTGATCGGCGCGGTCCTGCCGTGGCTGGCGCTCAATCGGCGCGGGCTGGTGGTGTTTTTGCACCCCGATACCGGCAACGACCTGCTGGATCACACCGAGCATGCGATCTGGATGGGGGCTATTCGGCCGTTGGACTTGTCTGTTTTTTGATCAATCGAGAACGGGATTGAATTTTTTTCGGCCCCCGAAAAGTCTGTTGTTTTCAACTGCAAGCAATCCCCTGATAGCCCCACGCTATAACGGCTGAACGTTGATCATGGCCATGTGTCATACCTTGCCATGAGCTAACGTATCAGACGTGCAGCCGTGGGCAGCGATTAGTGCTGAAAGGCCATCCATGTTTAACTTGAATGCTCGTTCAAGTTAAACCGGTGGTCCGCTGCCCGCTCACAACAGGAGGCTAACCCTTGCCGAATCCGCTCTTTTTGATCCCGTTTTACCTTTATAAGGTGCACATCCAATGAGTGTACCGATCACGTCCGAGACGTCCCAGATCCGCATGAACCCGCCGGTTTTCTACTTTGCCGCCGCGTTTATCCTGATCTTTGGCCTGGTAGTAATTGCCATGCCACAAGCCGCCGGTGAATGGTTGCTGGCTGCACAAAACTGGGCGGCCAACACGGTCGGCTGGTACTACATGTTAGCGATGACCCTGTATCTGATCTTTGTGATCGTCACCGCCTTGTCCGGTTACGGCAAGATCAAGCTCGGTGCCGACCACGACGAACCCGAGTTCAGTTACCTGTCCTGGGCGGGCATGCTGTTCGCCGCCGGGATCAGCATCACGCTATTTTTCTTCTGTGTGTCCGAACCCCTGACCCATATGCTCGCCCCGCCTCAAGGCCCGGCCGGTACGTCAGAGGCTGCACGCCAGGGCATGCAGTTGCTGTTCCTGCACTGGGGCCTGCATGGCTGGGGCGTGTTCGCCTTTGTCGGCATGGCGCTGGCCTACTTCGCCTATCGTCACAACCTGCCGCTGGCGCTGCGTTCGGCGCTGTACCCGCTGATTGGTAAACGCATCAACGGGCCAATCGGCTATGCGGTGGATGGCTTCGGTATCATCGCCACCGTGTTTGGTCTGGGCGCAGACATGGGGTTTGGGGTGTTGCACCTCAACTCCGGCCTCGATTATCTGTTCGGTTTGCCGCACACCCAATGGGTGCAGGTGGGTCTGATCACGCTGATGATGGGCGCGGCGATTCTGGTGGCCATTGCCGGCGTCGATAAAGGCGTGCGTGTGATGTCCGACATCAACATGCTGCTGGCCTGTGCGCTGCTGCTGTTTGTGTTGTTCGCAGGGCCTACCCAACATTTGCTGAACACGTTGGTGCAGAACATCGGTGACTATTTGGGCGCGTTGCCGACCAAGAGTTTCGACGTGTATGCCTACGACAAGCCAAGCGATTGGCTGGGCGGTTGGACCGTGTTCTATTGGGCCTGGTGGATCGCATGGTCGCCGTTTGTGGGCCTGTTTATTGCGCGTATTTCCCGTGGCCGTACCATCCGCGAATTCGTGTTTGGCGTGCTGCTGATTCCGCTGGGCTTCACCCTCGCGTGGATGTCGATTTTTGGCAACAGCGCCATCGATCAAGTGCTCAACCACGGCATGGTTGCCCTCGGTCAGTCGGCCATCGACGACCCGTCGCGCACGTTGTACCTGCTGCTTGAGACCTACCCGTGGAGCCGAACCGTGATTGCGGTGACGGTGTTTATCAGCTTCGTGTTCTTCGTGACCTCGGCCGACTCCGGCACCGTGGTGTTGTCCACTCTTTCGGCGCGAGGCAATAACGCCGACGAAGACGGCCCCAAGTGGCTGCGGGTGTTCTGGGGCGCGATGACCGCGCTGGTCACCAGTGCGTTGTTGTTCTCGGGCAGTATCGATGCGCTCAAGTCAGCGGTGGTGCTGACCTCGCTGCCGTTCTCGCTGATTTTGCTGCTGATGATGTGGGGCCTGCACAAGGCGTTCTACCTAGAGTCGCAGAAGCAAATCGCGCAGATGCACTCCCTGGCGCCGGTTTCGCACTCGCGTCGTGGCGGCTGGCGTCAGCGCTTGAGCCAGGCCGTGCACTTCCCGTCGCGTGACGAGGTGTACCGTTTTATGGACACCACCGTGCGTCCGGCGATTGAAGAAGTGAGCGCGGTGTTCCTGGAGAAAGGCCTTAACGTCGTCACCCAACCGGACCCGGCCAACGACAACGTGAGCCTGGAAATCGGTCACGGCGAAGAGCACCCGTTTATCTATCAGGTGCAGATGCGTGGCTATTTCACGCCGTCCTTTGCCCGTGGTGGTTTTGGCAAAAAAGAGCAACTGCGTAACCGCCGTTACTACCGTGCTGAAGTGCATTTGGCTGAAGGCAGCCAGGACTACGACCTGACTGGCTACACCAAAGAGCAAATCATCAACGACATCCTCGACCAGTACGAACGCCATATGCAGTTTTTGCATTTGGTGCGGTGATTGGTTGGCCCGCCCGCAATGGGCGGGCCACGGTTGTTGTTGAAACCTCTGTAGCCGCTGACGAGCGGAGCGAGGCTGCGATCGAGTGCGAAGCGCTCGCGAAACCTGAGCTATCGATTGATCTGACACAACGCGACGTTTCTTTTACGAGCGCTACGCACTCGATCGCAGCCTTCGTTCCTCGGCAGCGGCTACAGAAATAGCCACGGGTTGATGAGGTGCACCTTCCCGTGGGCAACATCTTTCAGATTGCGTGTGGCGAGGCTGGCGTTGTGTAACAGGCAAATCGCAGCTATTTGCGCATCCGCCAAACTGACAGGCTTGCCCTTGGCTTCACTGCTTGCAACCCATTGCGCATAGCGTGAGGCAGCATGTGCATCGAACGGTAAAACCCGGTCAGCAAAATCTTCGGTGAACATCGCCAGGGCCATGTCATGCAAATGCTCTTTGCGTTTGCTAGTGGGCAATCGGGCGATGCCGTGAAGGATCTCGGCCATCGTAATGGCACTGATAAATAAACCCTCGGCACTTTGTGCATCCATCCATGCCATCACGGCAGCGTTTGGCTGCGCACGCATCAGTTCAGAAAGCACGTTGGTGTCGAGAATTATCATTCGTCGAAGTCCACCGTGCGGGCGCGCTCCTCTCTGCTGGGCAAGTCCAGCTCAACACCACCTGCATCCGCAAAACGTGCATGAATGCGGCTTGCCAGGCCCTGATTTTGCGTGGGGGCCTTGAGTGCACGGCGCAATATCAACCGCACCTCTTCTTCCATCGAATGACCGTTGAGGGCAGCCTCAATGCGCAAACGTTCTTTAACCTGATCGTCCAGGTTTCGAATGGTAATACTGGCCATGTGCACCTCGTGCAATCAATGAAATCATTGGGATCATAAGAGGGTTTGAAAGCAGTCGTCAGTGAGCGCCGATCAACGGCGCCTCCGTGGGAGCGAGCCTGCTCGCGATGCTCTTGGGGCCTTCGCGAGCAGGCTCGCTCCCACAGTATGTGAACAGTTTTACGCGTCTACAGACCTTTCGCGCACTTGTGTGGGATCGGGCTTTAGCGCTTTTGACCCCATTGTCGTGCTCCAAGCGGGCTGCCTATAGTCCGCCCCGTCGCTGAATAATCAGCGTTCAGGCGTGCAAGCCTGATTCCTACCAATATCAACTTTTCATTTCGCTTGTTAGGCTCTGCGCCTGCAATCAGCGTTATGGCGGTTGTGCGCGGGAGACCTTCGGGTCTGCCGGGTGGGTAGGTAACCGGTCTTGCACACCCGCGCACAGCTGCCACCCTCTTTCTGCGTGCAAGCTGATTGAAGTGGCTCCTTTTCTTTAGGAGTTTCAACCATGACGCCTTACCTGCCTCAAACCGACAACCCTGTCGGCTCAAACGTCTTGTTAATCGATACCCGCGCCTCTGTGGCTGACCTGCTGGCGTGTGCCGAGCAGCGTTTTCAGGCGGCCAAGAACCTGCTGCGCTGTTTGTCGCTGATGAGCGGCCACAGCCATGACCCCCATGACATGAGCGCGGTATGTGAAGCCTCGTCGTTGCTGTTGCAGCAAGGGTGCGATGTGTTGGGGGTGCTGGCGCTGCGAGAAGGGTGAGTCAGGGATATTGCCGCCTGGCATGAAGCACGGTCAGTATTTCGATCACGATCCGTGACTCGATAAACCACCAGGTAGTTGGGATGGACAACAATTTCCCGAGTACCAGGGACTCGGCCAAACCGGTAGAGGTAGGGATGTTGAGGCAAGGCTGAGGTTGCGGCTTGAATGTTTTGGTAAAGCTCGCTGGCCGCCACAATATTGCGATCGCCGATGTAGTCAAGAATCTCGCCGAGTTGAGCCCGCGCAAGGGGCCGCCACTCAACCAGCATCGCGCTCTTTGCGTTTTGACTCGATCAGGGCATGCATGTGCGCCATCACCTGATCGTGCGGGATGCCGGGTCTCGGGTCATCAAGGGCAGCCTGTACCTTGGCGCGAAACCAGTGGTCATAGCTGGCGGCCTGCTCTTCGGTTTCGAACTCGGAAACGATAGGGGAAAGGTGGGGGCTCATGGAGACCTCCTGTGTAGATGCCTGTGAGTCTAATCTGTCCACCGCTTACTATCCTTGCAACCACGACGAAGGGCATTTCAAGTAACAATTTTCAGGCACAAAAAACCCCGAAGGGCTTTCACCGTTCGGGGTTGTGGATCGCCCATGATTTACAACTTGGCGATGGACACTTCGGTGGATTTTACGAAGGCGATCACTTCGCTGCCGACCACCAGCTCCAGCTCTTTTACCGAGCGGGTGGTGATGACGGAGGTGACGATGCCCGATGCGGTTTGTACGTCGATTTCCGACAGTACGTCGCCCAGCACGATTTCCTTGATGTGGCCTTTGAACTGGTTGCGAACGTTGATGGCTTTAATGGTCATGGTGTCGATTCCTGTCTTGGGATAGAAAGTAGGTTTATTGCGCCCAGCGCAGTTGCGTGGGCAGCGGTGCTACGGGTTCCGGCTCCGGTGGCGAGCCAGGCAATGCAAGTACACGGTTCAGTACTTCGGTTTCCAGTGCCGCCAGGCGGTGCGAGCCGCGTGCCCGTGGGCGTTGCAGGTCGACCGTGAGGTCCAGCCCCACCTGGCCTTCTTCAATCAGAATCACTCGGTCGGCTATCGCGACGGCTTCGCTGACGTCGTGGGTCACCAACAACACCGTGAAGCCATGCTGGCGCCACAGGCGTTCGATCAGTTGCTGCATCTCGATACGGGTCAGGGCATCCAGTGCGCCCAGCGGCTCGTCCAGCAGCAGCAAACGGGGTTGATGGATCAGGGCGCGGGCCAGGGCCACACGCTGCTTCTGCCCACCCGAGAGTGCTGCAGGCCATTCATTGGCGCGTTCGGCCAGGCCGACTTCTTCCAGTGCTTTAAGCGCTTTGGGGCGCCAGTCGCCTTTAAGGCCGAGGCCAACGTTGTCGATGACTTTTTTCCAGGGCAGCAGGCGCGCTTCCTGAAACATCAGCCGGGTATCTTCGCGAGCCGCTTGCAGCGGCGCGCTACCGGCCAGTAATTGGCCTGCGGTGGGTTGATCGAGCCCGGCCAGCAGGCGCATCAGGGTACTTTTACCGCAACCGCTGCGGCCCACGATGGCGACGAATTGCCCCGCCGGAATGTGCAGGTTGATGTCACGCAGGACCAGGCGCTCGCCGAAGGCTTTTTGCAGACCGTTGATGGCCAGCGGTATGCCCTGGCGCAAACGTGGGGGTTGTTGAGCTGTCATGCTGCACCGCCTTTAACCACTTGATACGCCGGGTGCCAGCGCAACCAGATGCGCTCCAAACCCCGGGCCGCGGTATCGGCCAATTTGCCGAGCACTGCGTACAAAACAATCGCCAGAACGACCACGTCGGTTTGCAAAAACTCCCGGGCGTTCATCGCCAGGTAGCCAATGCCGGAGCTGGCGGAGATGGTTTCGGCCACGATCAACGTCAGCCACATAAAGCCCAGGGCAAAACGCACGCCCACCAGAATCGAAGGCAACGCGCCCGGCAAGATCACCTGCCAGAACAGACTGAAGCCGGACAGGCCATAGTTGCGCGCCATTTCTACCAGCGCCGGATCAACGTTGCGGATGCCGTGGTAAGTGTTGAGGTAGATCGGAAATAAAGTCCCCAGCGCCACCAGAAAAATCTTTGCCGACTCATCGATGCCGAACCACAGGATGACCAGCGGAATCAGCGCCAGGTGCGGGATGTTGCGGATCATTTGCACCGAGCTGTCGAGCAGGCGTTCGCCCCATTTCGACAGGCCGGTGATAAAGCCCAGCACCAGGCCAATGCTGGCGCCGATAGCAAAGCCCAACCCGGCGCGCCAGCCACTGATGGCCAGGTGTTTCCAGATTTCGCCACTGCGTACCAGCTCGACTCCGGCTGCGATCACGGCGCTGGGCGCGGGCAGGATGCGTGTCGACAACCAGCCCGCCGACACGGACAGCTGCCACACCGCCAGCAACAACACAGGCAAGGCCCAGGGCGCCAGGGTGTGACCGATTTTATTGAGGCCCAAGGCCTTGCCTGAACTCATGGCGACCTCAGCTCTGCGACGCAGCTTTAGGGAGAATGTCACTGGCGACCATTTCGCCAAACGGGCTCACGTATCCAGCCCCTTTTGGCAGTTCCGGGCGCTCGATATCCAGATGCGGGAACAGCAGCTCAGCCACCCGGTACGACTCTTCCAGGTGCGGATAGCCCGAGAAAATAAATGTATCGATGCCCAGGTCGGCGTATTCCTGAACCCGTGCTGCCACGGTTGGGCCGTCACCGACCAGTGCTGTGCCCGCGCCGCCGCGCACCAGGCCCACGCCCGCCCAGAGGTTGGGGCTGACTTCGAGGTTGTCGCGGCTACCGCCGTGCAGCGCGGCCATGCGTTGTTGGCCTACCGAGTCAAAGCGCGACAGAGAGGCTTGAGCGCGGGCGATGGTGTCTTCGTCCAGATGCGAGATCAGTTTGTCGGCGGCTTTCCATGCCTCTTCGTTGGTTTCACGCACGATCACGTGCAAGCGAATGCCGAAGCGCACAGTGCGGCCCAGCTTGGCGGCCTTGGCCCGTACCTGTTCGATTTTTTCGGCAACGGCGGCCGGTGGCTCGCCCCAGGTCAACACCATTTCAACTTGTTCGGCAGCCAGGTCCTGCGCCGCTTCCGAGGAGCCGCCGAAGTACAGCGGCGGACGCGGTTGCTGGATCGGCGGGTAGAGCAATTTTGCGCCTTTGACGGTGATGTGCTTGCCGTCGTAGTCCACGGTTTCGCCTTCGAGCACCCGGCGCCAGATGCGGGTGAATTCCACCGAGGCTTCATAACGCTCTTCGTGACTGAGGAACAAGCCATCACCGGCCAGCTCTTCCGGATCGCCACCGGTCACCAGGTTGAACAGCGCGCGGCCACCGGACAGGCGGTCCAGGGTTGCGGCCTGACGCGCCGCAACAGTTGGCGAAACAATGCCTGGGCGCAGGGCCACCAGAAATTTCAGACGCTGGGTCACGGGGATCAACGCTGCCGCCACCAGCCACGAGTCTTCGCATGAACGTCCGGTCGGGATCAGCACCCCGCCAAAGCCCAGACGGTCAGCCGCTTGTGCTACTTGTTGCAGGTAGCCGTAATCAACAGCGCGGGCGCCTTCGGAGGTGCCAAGGTAATGGCCATCACCGTGGGTAGGCAGGAACCAGAAAATATTGAGGCTCATGGAGTGGTCTCCTAAATGTGGGGGCAGCAAGCGTTAGTTGGCTTTGGCCACAGCGGCCGGTGGCGTCCAGATCACGTCTTTGATCACCAATGGCTTGGGGATCAACTTGAGCTGGTGGAAGGTGTCAGCGATTTTTTGCTGTGCGTTGACCACTTCCGGGGTCAGGAACTGCGCGCCGTAGCCCTGGCGCTTGACCGCTGTAAAGGTAATTTCAGGAGACAGGCCCAGCAGCGGTGCAACTTGTTGCGTCACCTCTTCAGGGTGAGCTTTGGCCCATTCGCCAATATTGCGCACTTCATCGACCAGGGTTTCGATCACCTTGGGATGCTGTTCGGCGTAAGGCTTGGTGGCCAGGTAGAACTGGTGGTTGTCAGCGATACCGGTGGCGTCACGCAGGGTGCGCGCTTGCAGCTGTTGTTCGGCAGCGGCCTGGTACGGGTCCCAGATCACCCAAGCGTCGACACTGCCGCGCTCGAAAGCGGCGCGGGCGTCGGCAGGCGGCAGGAATACAGTCTGGATGTCGGTGTATTTAAGGCCAGCGTCTTCAAGGGCGCGCACCAGCAGGTAGTGAACGTTGGAGCCTTTGTTGAGGACGACTTTTTTGCCTTTGAGGTCTTGCACCGATTTGATCGGTGAATCCTTGGGCACCAGGATCGCTTCGCTGGTAGGCGCTGGTGGCTCGAAGGCGACGTAGAGCAGATCGGCGCCAGCAGCTTGGGCGAAGACGGGCGGGGTTTCGCCGGTCACGCCGAAGTCGATAGAGCCCACGTTCAGGCCTTCAAGCAGTTGCGGGCCGCCGGGGAATTCGGTCCATTGCACGTCGACGCCCTGCTCTGCCAGGCGCTTTTCCAGCGTGCCTTTGGCCTTGAGCAGCATCAGCGTGCCGTACTTCTGGTAACCGATGCGCAGGGCATCGGCTTGAGCTTGGGTAACCGCGCCAAAGGACACAGCCGCAGCAAACAGTGCGACCAGACCACGACGCAAAATGACAGGGCGCATGGCGCTCTCCTTTTGTTGTTCGAGATTCGGGTAGCACCTGCCGAGCCGTTAGCGGATCAGTAAGGTGGTGGAGCTTTTTTCTGGGAGGGAAATTATGTTGTTTCAGATACTCCAACGAGCCGTGACCAGGCGCTCGTTGAGGATGTTTGGGTCCAGTGGCTTGGGGCGTCGTGCCAGGGCGCTGTAGAACTGCTCAAGCGACTCGTTCATGCGCTGTTCCAGTACCGGCACCAGCTGCGCTTGTGCGCTGCCTTCGCCGTAAGCAATCTGGCTGTCTTCGGCAAAAATGCCGTGCAGCATTTCCTGGGCCTTGAGCGCCGACAGTACCGGCTTGAGGGCGTAGTCCACGGCCAGCATGTGGGCGATGCTGCCACCGGTGGCGATGGGCAATACCACTTTGTGGCTCAGGGCGCGTTCGGGCAGCAAGTCGAGCACGGTTTTCAGTGCGCCGCTGAACGAGGCCTTGTACACCGGGGTGGCGATCACCAGGCCGTCGGCGTTTTCAATCTGTTGCAGCAGGTCGATAATTTTTGGACTGTCGAAACGTGCGTGCAGCAAGTCTTCGGCCGGAAAGTCACGTACCTGATAACTCACTACTTCGACGCCTTGCTGGTTGAGCCAGCGTTTGGCGTGATCCAGCAACACTCCCGAGCGGGAACGTTGGCTTGGACTTCCTCCGAGTGTCACAACCAGCATCTAGACGTTTCCTTGAATGAATATGTGCAATTCGCTGTCAGCGTTTTCGCTTGAGTGAATAGACCTTAACAGGTGATTTATATATCTATAAATCATATTTATTCATTTGTTTATTCTTAAAATGCATATGCATTTTTGTTGAATAAAAGGCAAAAAAAAGGCCATCGAAATGGCCAGAAACCCTGTTGAAGACACGCAACTCATGTAGCAGCTGCCAAAGGAACGAGGCTGCGTCCGGCGGCGTAGCCGTCGTAAAACCTGAGAACCCGGTCTTTCAGTTAAACCGCAGGCTCAGGTTTTACGAGCGCTACGCACTCGAACGCAGCCTCGTTCCTTCGGCAGCTGCTACAGGGGATCAGTCGCTATTTGTTCGGCTGTGGCGTCAGGCGCAGGTAGGGCTTCACGGCGCGGTAGCCTTTGGGGAAGCGTTTGTTGATTTCGTCTTCATCCTTGAGCGATGGCACGATCACTACTTCGTCACCGTCCTGCCAGTTGGCCGGGGTGGCGACTTTGTAGTTGTCGGTCAGTTGCAGCGAGTCGATCACTCGCAGGATTTCGTTGAAATTGCGCCCGGTACTGGCCGGGTAGGTGATGGTCAGGCGGATTTTTTTGTTCGGATCAATCACGAACAGCGAGCGCACGGTGAGGGTGTCGCTGGCATTGGGGTGGATCAGGTCGTAGAGGTCAGACACCTTGCGATCGGCATCAGCCAGGATCGGGAAGTTGACCACCGTGTTCTGGGTTTCGTTGATGTCCTCGATCCACTTGTGGTGCGAGTCCACCGGGTCAACGGACAGTGCAATGGCTTTTACGCCGCGCTTGGCGAACTCGTCCTTGAGCTTGGCGGTAAAGCCCAGCTCGGTGGTGCACACCGGGGTGAAGTCCGCCGGGTGCGAGAACAGCACTCCCCAGCTGTCGCCCAGCCACTCATGGAAGTGGATCTTGCCAGCGCTGGAATCCTGTTCGAAATCGGGGGCGATATCGCCGAGTCTGAGGCTCATGGTGCAGCTCCTTTTTTATAGGGAATGGCAGGGCGTGTGGGAGCTACTCTGCCTGCGCCACGACTTAATTAAAAAGAATAAATATCGATTTGGTTAGAGCTTAAAGGAATATTAAAAACTGTTTCATTGGACGCAGACAAGCCTTGGGGCCACTCTGGATTCAGGTTTAGGCAAGGGGAGTGGCAGGGAGCTACGACTATTAATGTGTTGCGAATTGATCGTTCAGGTCTTCGGTAAACACCCTGCCCGGCATTGCGCCGGGCAGGATTTTTCTTACCTTTGTACTACACCAAGCTTATAGCAACGGGATCGAGTAGCTGACGATCAGACGGTTTTCGTCCTGATCGCGCTGGCTCGCAATATCGTTGCGCCACATGGCGTTTTTCCACATGAAGCCGAGGTTTTTCAGCGTGCCTTCCTGAACAACGTAAGCCACGGTGATATCGCGTTCCCACTCGGAAGCGCCATTGCTGGTTTGTACATTTTTGTTGCTGTAGGTATCGATGTTATCGCCACGCAGGTAAACCGCGCCCGCCGTCAGGCCAGGTACGCCCACTTTGGCGAAGTCATACGAGTAACGTGCCTGCCAGGTACGCTCGCCAGCACGGGCGAACTTCGAGATCTGCATGTCGGTAGGGATGTAAGCCGATGCGCCGTCGCCCTGGTTCAGGAACGGGAAGTCGCTGCTGCCGTTGCTGACCTGATAGCCGCCACCAAAGGTATGACCTTCAACGGTGTACAGGAACAGGCCGCTGATCAGGTTGTTGTCGACCTTGCCTTTGCCGCTACCCGCTGAGCTGTTGGCGTAATCACCGGTGGTGTAATACGCAGAATCGTGGCCGTTCTTGCCATCGTCGGTGCTGTTGAAGTAACGCAGGTCAGATTTCAACACGCCAGGACCGATGGACCAGTTGTGAACCAGGCCCAGGAAGTGTTGCTTGTAGAAATCTTCCAGGTTGCCGTAGTAGTACTGCAGCAACAGGTCTTTGTTGAGCTTGTAGTCCACGCCGCCGTAGTAGAACTTGTTAACAAACTCGCCTGTTATGGAGTTGTTAGCACCGCCAATCGACAGGCCTTCGTTGTTGCTGGAGTTACGACCCTTGGCGTGTTCGATCTGACCGCCGGTGAAGGTCAGGTCCTTGAACTCGCTGGAGGTGATCTGGCCACCCTGGAAGGTCTGCGGCAGCATACGACCGTCGTTGCTTACGATAACCGGCAGTTTTGGCTGCAGGGTACCGATGCGCAGTTCGGTCTGGGAAATCTTGGCTTTGGCGGTCAGGCCCAGGCTGGAGAAATCGTCTACAGCGTGGTTGCCGTCGCTTGGGAATACCGAGCCGCCATAGTTTGCGCCGGTAGGGTTGCCGTGTTTGGCAGTGCTGGAATCAAGCTTGACGCCCAGCAGGCCAATGGCGTCCAGACCAAAACCGACTGTGCCCTGGGTGAAACCCGAGGCAAAGTCCACCTGGAAGCCTTGGCCCCATTCGGCGGTGTAGTTGGAGTTTTTCGGCGCACCCGAATCACGGTTATCGTTGTTGATGTAGAAGTTACGCAGTTTCAGCGTGGCCTTGCTGTCTTCGATGAAGCCAGCAGCGCTTGCTTGTTGTGCCAACAACCCTACGGCCACAGCGATGGCCAAGGTGGACTTGTTCATTGTGTTGCTCCTTTGCGTCTCTAATTTTTGTAGTTCTTTAGCCCCGAATCTGATGTTTGGGTGCTACAGATGCGCGATTAGCGCCAGACGGTGACTGGCAAGTCAATCGTAACCAAGCATGTCTACGACCTTTGTCTAGTCATTTGCCGTTTGTGCGCAGAGTAATGGCTATTTGATAAACCTAAAAAGAATTGTTTCTGATCTTTTCAGATCATATGGCTATATAGCAGGGTTTTTCCTACGCGCATGCGAAGGAATGCTATCGGTCTTTTGTCTAATTTATAAACATATTTTCATGAATTTTTTAATAGCGTTTGGTTCTTAAACGTTCGACCCGATCACCTGTTGGGCAAAAGGCCATATCCGCTGCGGCCTTAGTGCATTTCTGGATGTTGCTGAACTACATAAGCTAATGCTTAAAAGTTATTTATTTACTGATTCTTAGATCATTTAACCTCACATTCTGCCGATATCCGGCCGTCTGCCGAGGAGCTCTTCCTGATGAAACTGCACTCTCCCTTACGCCTTTTGGCTGCTTTGTCCCTGGCGGGTGCCAGCTTCTTCGCGCAGGCCGCTACTGCGGATGTGACCGTGGCTTACCAGACCACCGTGGACCCGGCGAAAGTCGCCCAGGCCGACGGTGCTTATGAAAAAGCCACGGGCGCCAAGATCAACTGGCGCAAATTTGATAACGGCTCCGACATCATTGCCGCCATCGCCTCGGGCGATGTGCAAATCGGTTACCTCGGTTCCAGCCCGCTGACGGCTGCGATCACTCGCAAGGTGCCGGTTGAAACCTTCTTGATAGCCACCCAGATCGGCGGCGCTGAAGCACTGGTGGCTCGCAACGGCTCCGGCATCAACGGCCCGCAGGACCTGATCGGCAAAAAAGTTGCCGTTCC
The DNA here is from genome assembly GCF_963681935.1 of Pseudomonas kulmbachensis. Lineage (NCBI taxonomy): Bacteria > Pseudomonadati > Pseudomonadota > Gammaproteobacteria > Pseudomonadales > Pseudomonadaceae > Pseudomonas > Pseudomonas kulmbachensis. Next base: position 103,153 of record NZ_OY817088.1, read on the forward strand.
ATTTGTATCCACCGGCCACTACAGCCTGCTGGCAGCGTTGAAGCACTGGAATATTGACCCTTCGAAAGTACAGATCCTCAACCTCGCGCCACCGGCCATTGTGGCTGCCTGGAAGCGTGGCGATATTGACGCCACTTACGTATGGGACCCAGCACTGGGTGCGGCCAAAGAGAATGGCAAAGTGCTGATCACCTCGGGCGAATTGGCAAAGGTTGGTGCTCCAACCTTTGATGCCTGGATCGTGCGTAAGGACTTCGCCGCCAAGCACCCGGAAATCGTCAAGGAGTTTGCCAAAGTCACGCTGGATGCTTACGCCGACTATCGCAAGGACCCCAAGGCCTGGCTGGCCAATCAGAGCAATGTCGATAAGGTTGTGAAACTCTCGGGCGCCAAGCCTTCTGACATCCCAGTACTGCTGCAAGGCAACGTGTACCCGCTGGCCAGCGACCAAGTGGTTTTGCTCGGCGCACCGACCACCAAGGCTCTGACTGACACGGCAGCATTCCTGAAAGAACAGGGCAAGGTCGATGCAGTACTTGCCGACTATGCCCCTTCGGTCAACGCCACTTTTATCACTCAATAATTCGCGCCGCGCAGGAGTCGACCGTCATGGCCTTGTTATCACTGGAGCGCATCAGCGCACAGTACCCGGGCGCTGCTGAGCCGGTACTGTCGGATATTTCCGTCAGCCTCGGTCCTCAACAACTGTTGGTCGCACTCGGCCCGTCGGGTAGCGGTAAAACCTCGCTGCTGAATCTGATCGCAGGCTTTGTCGAACCCAGCGGTGGTCGTATCACCCTCGACGGAGTGCCGGTACACGGCCCCAGCGCCGAGCGCGGTGTGGTGTTTCAGGACGATGTGTTACTGCCGTGGCAAGACGTGCTGGCGAACGTGGCCTTTGGCCTTGAGCTGGCCGGTGTGCCGCGGGATAAACGCGAAGCTCGCGCCCGTGAAATGCTGGCCCTGGTGGATTTGGCGGGGTTTGAAAAACGCCGGGTATGGGAGCTTTCGGGCGGGCAGAAACAGCGCGTCGGCCTGGCCCGCGCCCTGGCTGCCGACCCTCGGATCCTGCTGATGGATGAACCCTTCGGCGCACTCGATGCCTTCACCCGCGAGCAGATGCAAGAACTGCTGCTGCAGGTGTGCCGTCGCACCGACAAGCCGGTATTTCTGATCACCCACGACATCGAAGAAGCGGTGTTTCTGGCCACGGATCTGATTTTGCTGGCACCCAACCCGGGGCGCATTGTTGAGCGGCTGACGCTGGATTTTGGCCAGCGCTATAACGCTGGCGAGTCCGCCCGCTCGATCAAGTCTGATCCTCGTTTTATCGAAACCCGTGAACACGTGCTTGAGCGCGTGTTTTCACAACGCGGTGCCGCCCAGCGGCAGGAGCGCGCATGAGCAGTTATGAAGCAATCGCAGCCGCCCCGGTTGCTGCGCCGCACGCGCCGCGCCCGGTCAAGCGCAGCCTGAGCACGCGCTGGATCAGCGTTCTGACCCTGCTGACCTTGATTGCCCTGTGGTGGGCAGTGACGGCCGCGGGCTTGATCGAACCGCTGTTTTTGCCACCGCCGTCTGCCGTACTGGAAAAAGGCTGGTTGCTGGCGACCAAAGGCTACATGGATTCCACGTTGTGGCAGCACTTGGGCGCGAGCTTGAGCCGTATCGGCCTGGGCCTGGGTTTTGCGATTCTGACCGCGGTGCCGGTGGGAATCGCCATTGGCCATAACCGTATTGCGCGGGGCATTTTCGACCCGCTGATCGAGTTCTATCGCCCGATTCCGCCATTGGCTTATTTGCCGCTGATTGTGATCTGGTGCGGCATTGGCGAGTTGTCGAAAGTATTGCTGATTTACCTGGCGATTTTTGCCCCGATTGCGATTGCTACCGCCACTGGTGTGCGTACCGTTGACCCGGCCAAGGTGCGTGCCGCGCAGTCGTTGGGCGCTACGCGCTGGCAGTTGATTCGTCATGTGATTTTGCCCAGTGCCTTGCCGGATATTTTGACCGGTGTACGCATTGGTCTGGGGGTGGGCTGGTCGACCCTGGTGGCCGCCGAGCTGATCGCCGCCACCAGCGGTTTGGGGTTTATGGTGCAGTCTGCCGCGCAATTTCTAGTCACCGATGTGGTGGTGCTGGGAATTCTGGTGATCGCCATCATCGCCTTTGCCATGGAAATGGGCCTGCGCGCCCTGCAACGCAAGCTGGTGCCGTGGCACGGCCAGGCTCACTAAACAGAACTCGACGCTGATTAATTGGCGCGCTGCTAAAGAGATAGATTATGAGCCTGACCATTACCCCGATTAGCTCTGCCCTTGGCGCCCAGATTGCTGGCGTCGACCTGACTCAACCCCTGAGTCCGGAACACCGTGATGCCATCGAGCAGGCGTTGCTGGCGCATCATGTGGTGTTCTTCAAGCATCAGTCGATCACGCCGCAGCAGCAGGCACGTTTTGCTGCCAACTTCGGTGATCTGCATATTCATCCAATTTATCCCAACGTACCGGAGCAGCCAGAAGTGCTGGTGCTGGATACGGCCGTGACCGACGTGCGCGACAACGCGGTGTGGCATACCGACGTGACCTTTTTGCCGACGCCGGCGATGGGGGCGGTGCTGAGTGCCAAGCAGTTGCCGGCTTTTGGTGGCGACACCTTGTGGGCGGGCGGGATCGCCGCTTTTGAAGGGTTGTCCAGGCCACTGCAAGTTTTGCTGGAAGGGCTGACTGCAACCCACGACTTCACCAAGTCGTTCCCGCTGGAGCGTTTCGGTTCGACCCCTGAAGACCTTGCGCGCTGGGAGCAGACCCGCAAAAACAACCCGCCGTTGTCGCACCCGGTGGTTCGCACCCACCCGGTGAGCGGTCGCAAATCGTTGTTCGTCAATGAAGGCTTTACCACCAAAATCAATGAGCTTTCAGAAGCTGAAAGCGAAGCGATCCTCAAGTTGTTGTTTGCCCATGCGACGCGCCCCGAGTACACCATTCGCTGGCGCTGGGAGGAAAATGACGTGGCGTTTTGGGACAACCGTTCTACCCAGCATTACGCCGTGGACGATTACCGCCCGAACCGCCGCGTGATGCACCGTGCGACGATTTTGGGTGATGCGCCGTTCTGATGAACACCGCATGAGGTGTTCATCAGGGATCCTCGTACCAGCTGACGAGCGGAGCGAGGCTGCGTCCGGCTGCGAAGCGGCCGTAAAATCTGAGACCCGGTTTTAACTGGCTCACCGCAGGTGTATGTTTTCGCGGCTGCTGCGCAGCCGGACGCAGCCTCGCTCCGCTCGTCAGCTGCTACGCAACGTCTAGCGGCTGCAGCTTTCACGCTTGGGCAAAAACGGCGGCAAGTACAACCCCAGGTAAGCATCCACTACACGTATGCCTTCTTCGGCCATGCGCGGGGTGATGCTGTCGTGCAGTTGGATGGAGCGCGCATATACGCGGTCGCCCAGCTCCATCGCCAAGGCAAATACGTCCACGTCCTGTGGCAGTGCCGGCAACTCAAAATGGCGCATAAATAAACCATGCATCAACTGGCCCAGCTCCAGGTCGTGCTGACGGTCTGCCTGGGTTACTTCGGTGAGACCATGCTGGGCCAGGATCAGTTGCCGGGCAGCGGCATCTTCGCTGTAAATCGTCAGCATGCGCAGCTCAACGAGGCGCGACAGGTCTCGCCAGTCCCTCAACGCTTCATGCTCAATCGGCTCTTGCAGGCAGGCGCGGAACGCCGCATGCACATCTGCGGTCAAGGCTTCGAGGAGCGCGGGCACACCGGCGAAAAAGTGATAGACCGACGACGGCGGGATTTCAGCGCGTTCGGCCACGCTGTAAATCGACAGGCTGGACACCCCTTCTTCTGCCAGCAGTGTGCGGGCAGCATTGAGTATCGAATCGATCCGGACCTGGCTGCGAGCGCGTGACTTTCGAGGTGTGGCAAGGCGCGTCATGGGTGTCTCCTGCGGGGCAGTGCGCATTGTACGAGCCTTGGGCCCATAAAAAAACGCCGCAGGCCGTGAGGCCTGCTGCGTTCCTTGTGGACTGCAAACGCTTACACGGTATGCAGATACCAGTTGTATTCGAGGTCGGAGATGGAGTGTTCAAACTCTTCCAGCTCGCTCTCTTTACAGGCGACAAAGATATCGATGTATTTCGGGTCGATATATTTGGCCATTACTTCGCTGTCATCCAACTCGCGCAATGCATCACGCAGGTTGTTTGGCAGGCTTTGCTCGTTCTGCTCGTAGCTGTTGCCTTCGACTGGCGCACCCGGTTCGATCTTGTTGGTCAGACCGTGGTGAATACCGGCCAGTACCGAGGCCATCAACAGGTATGGGTTGGCATCGGCACCGGCAACCCGGTGTTCGATACGTACCGAGTCGGACGACCCGGTAGGTACGCGAATCGCCACGGTACGGTTGTCCAGGCCCCAGCACGGCGAGTTCGGCACGTAGAACTGTGCGCCGAAACGACGGTACGAGTTGACGTTAGGGCAAAGGAACGCCATCTGCGCCGGTAGGGTCTCGAGCACACCGCCGATCGCGTGACGCAATGCGGCGTTCTGCTCGGGATCCTCGCTGGCAAAAATATTTTTGCCTTCTTTGTCCAGAATCGAAATATGAACGTGTAGTCCGTTGCCCGCCTGGCCCGGGTAAGGCTTGGCCATGAACGTGGTGTCCATCTCATGGTCATAGGCGATGTTTTTGATCAGTCGCTTGAGCAGTACCGCGTAGTCGCAGGCCTTGATCGGGTCGGCAACGTGGTGCAGGTTCACTTCGAACTGCGCCGGGGCACTTTCTTTAACGATGGCGTCAGCCGGGATGCCTTGTTCTTTGGCACCTTCCAGAATGTCCTGGAGGCAGTCGACGTATTCATCGAGGTCGTCGATCAGGTAAACCTGAGTCGAATGTGGACGTTTGCCGGAGATCGGCGAGCGTGGAGGTTGCGGGCGACCGTTAACGTTCTCCTGGTCAATCAGGTAGAACTCCAGCTCGAAAGCGGCGCAGATGGTCAGGCCCATCTCGTCAAATTTGGTAACAACTTGACGCAGCACTTCGCGAGGGTCGGCGAAGAAAGGTTCACCTTCTAGTTCGTGCATAGTCATCAGCAGTTGCGCGGTTGGGCGCTTTTGCCAAGGTTCATTGCACAGGGTGTCCGGGATGGGATAACAGATTCTGTCTGCGTCACCGATATCCAGACCCAGGCCGGTGCTTTCCACCGTTGAGCCATTGATATCAAGTGCAAACAGAGAGGCAGGCAGGTTGATGCCTTTCTCGTAAACCTTGTGGAGGCTGGTGCGTTCGATGCGCTTGCCGCGCACCACACCATTCATATCCGCAATTAGAAGGTCTACGTACAGAACCTCAGGATGATCCTTAAGGAACGCGTTCGCTTCGTTAAGCTGAACGGCACGCGGGGGTACCGACATGATGCAACACCTTTGTTGTTAAAAATATCAATCATTGAGCGCTACGGGTTTCAGTCAACCCGAACGGCATACCGAAGTCAAGCTGCCTGTTTTATGCCCTTAAAAAGCGCCTAAAGGCCATTTTTGACGCTTTTTGGGGCGTCTTTGACCTTTTTGAACGCTTGGCGCCCGCAGGCTTGAGCGGGCCGTGTTGTATTTTTTACGGGGGTGTTGTGTAAAAAAATGAACAAGGCTAAGCTCGATTCAAACCCATAACAGCAATAATACCGGGGTGTTACATGTCACGCCTGCCGTTAATCGGCGTCACCGCCTGCACCAAGCAGATCGGTTTGCATCCTTATCACATCACTGGCGATAAGTACGTGCGAGCAGTTGCAGTGGCTGCCAAAGGCTTGCCTCTGATCATACCGTCACTGGCGGAATTGATTGATCCGACCGATATTCTTGACGGTCTGGACGGCCTGCTCTTTACCGGGTCTCCTTCCAATATAGAACCCCATTTGTATCACGGCCCTGCCAGCGCGCCTGGCACGCTGCATGATCCTGACCGTGATCGCACTACCCTTCCCTTGATTCGTGCTGCTATTGCAGCTGGCATTCCGGTGCTCGGGATTTGTCGCGGCTTTCAGGAATTAAATGTAGCTCTGGGTGGCTCACTTCACCAGAAATTGCACGAAGTCGAAGGCTTTATCGAGCACCGCGAAGACCCCAGCGCCCCTGTTGAAGTGCAATACGCTGCGAGCCACGCCATGCACGTTCAGCCGGGCGGCATCCTGGCTGGTCTAGGATTGCCGGCTGAGTTCGAGGTCAACTCGATTCATACCCAGGGTATTGAGCGCGTAGCGCCAGGCCTACGGGTTGAAGCCCTGGCGCCGGACGGCCTGGTCGAAGCCGTTTCGGTAAAAGACGGCAAGGCTTTTGCTTTGGCGGTTCAGTGGCACCCCGAATGGCAGGTAAGCTCTAACCCGATTTATCTCGCCATCTTTCAGGCGTTTGGAAATGCCTGTAGAAGGCGCGCTACACAACGCGACGCGGATGCGTCAGTAAACGCCTGACTTATTCAAGTCAGGACACTCAGCCCAGAGGCATTTATGAGTAACAACCTCGACCAGCTCACCGATTGGTTGAAAGACCACAAGATCACAGAAGTCGAATGCATGATCGCCGACCTCACCGGGATTACTCGCGGGAAGATTTCGCCGACCAACAAGTTCATTGCCGAAAAAGGCATGCGCCTGCCCGAGAGCGTATTGCTGCAAACCGTTACGGGCGACTATGTCGAAGACGACATCTATTACGAGCTTCTGGACCCGGCCGATATCGACATGATCTGCCGTCCCGACCAGAACGCAGTATTTGTGGTGCCGTGGGCCATCGAGCCAACCGCTCAGGTGATTCACGACACCTACGACAAGCAGGGCAACCCGATTGAGTTGTCGCCGCGCAACGTGCTTAAAAAGGTTCTCAAACTCTACGCCGATCACGGCTGGCAGCCGATCGTGGCGCCAGAAATGGAGTTCTACCTGACCAAGCGCAGCGACGACCCGGACTACCCGTTGCAGCCTCCGGTGGGTCGCTCCGGTCGCCCGGAAACCGGTCGTCAGTCCTTCTCTATTGAAGCGGCCAACGAATTCGATCCGCTGTTCGAAGACGTTTATGACTGGTGCGAACTGCAAGAGCTGGATCTGGACACGCTGATCCACGAAGACGGCACGGCGCAGATGGAGATCAACTTCCGTCACGGCGACGCACTGTCGCTGGCCGACCAGATTCTGGTGTTCAAGCGCACCATGCGCGAGGCTGCGCTCAAGCACAACGTGGCCGCGACCTTCATGGCCAAACCGATGACCGGTGAGCCTGGCAGCGCCATGCACCTGCACCAGAGCATCATTGATATCAACACCGGCAAAAACGTCTTCTCCAATGAAGACGGGACCATGAGCCAGCTGTTCCTCAACCATATCGGTGGGCTGCAAAAGTTCATTCCAGAGCTGCTGCCGCTGTTTGCCCCGAACGTGAACTCGTTCCGCCGTTTCTTGCCTGATACCTCGGCACCAGTAAACGTGGAGTGGGGCGAAGAGAACCGCACCGTGGGCCTGCGCGTGCCGGATGCCGGCCCGCAAAACCGCCGTGTCGAAAACCGCTTGCCGGGCGCCGATGCCAACCCGTATCTGGCGATTGCTGCCAGCTTGCTGTGCGGTTATATCGGCATGGTCGAAGGCATCAACCCGAGCGCGCCTGTGGTCGGTCGTGGTTATGAACGTCGCAACTTGCGCCTGCCGTTGACCCTTGAAGAGGCACTGGCACGCATGGAAGGCAGCAAGACTGTCGAGAAGTACCTGGGCACCAAGTTCATCACCGGTTACGTGGCAGTCAAACGTGCCGAACATGAAAACTTCAAGCGCGTCATCAGTTCGTGGGAGCGGGAATTCCTGCTGTTCGCCGTCTGACACGCTGGAGGGGCGCGCCTGGGAGGCGCGGTCCCTCCTCTACTGACTAAAGGAGAGCTGTATGACCAACAAAAACCCGCAAACCCTCCAATGGCAACAACTGAGTAACGACCACCATCTGGCCCCGTTCAGCGACTTCAAACAGTTGAAAGAAGTCGGCCCACGCATCATCACTCATGCCAAAGGCGTGTACCTGTGGGACAGCGAAGGCCACAAGATTCTCGACGGCATGGCCGGCCTGTGGTGTGTTGCCATCGGCTATGGCCGTGACGAACTGGCCGATGCCGCTAGCAAGCAAATGCGCGAACTGCCGTACTACAACCTGTTTTTCATGACCGCTCACCCGCCGGTACTTGAACTGTCCAAAGCCATCGCCGAGATCGCGCCTGAAGGCATGAACCACGTGTTCTTCACCGGCTCAGGCTCTGAAGGCAACGACACCATGTTGCGCATGGTTCGCCATTACTGGGCGATCAAGGGCCAGCCCAACAAGAAAACCATCATCAGCCGCAAAAACGGCTACCACGGCTCCACCGTGGCGGGCGCGAGCCTGGGCGGCATGACCTACATGCACGAACAGGGCGACTTGCCGATCCCTGGCATCACCCACATCCCGCAGCCGTACTGGTTCGGCGAGGGTGGCGACATGTCCCCGGAAGAGTTCGGCATCTGGGCCGCCAATCAGCTGGAAGAAAAAATCCTCGAACTGGGCGTCGACAATGTCGGGGCCTTTATTGCCGAGCCGATCCAGGGCGCAGGCGGCGTGATCGTTCCTCCTGCCACCTACTGGCCGCGCATCAAGGAAATTCTGGCCAAGTACGACATCCTGTTTGTTGCAGATGAAGTGATTTGTGGCTTTGGTCGTACCGGTGAGTGGTTCGGTAGCGATTTCTACGACCTCAAACCGGACATGATGACCATCGCCAAGGGCCTGACCTCGGGTTATATCCCGATGGGTGGCCTGATCGTGCGCGATGAAGTGGTTGCGGTACTGAACGAAGGTGGCGATTTCAACCACGGTTTCACCTACTCGGGTCACCCGGTAGCGGCAGCAGTGGCACTGGAAAACATCCGCATCCTGCGCGAAGAAAAAATTATCGAGACGGTTCACGCCGAAACGGCACCGTATTTGCAAAAGCGTTTACGTGAACTGAACGACCATCCGCTGGTGGGCGAAGTGCGCGGTGTTGGCATGCTGGGTGCCATTGAATTGGTGCAGGACAAAGCCACGCGCAAACGTTACGAAGGCCGTGGTGCTGGCATGATCTGCCGACAGTTCTGTTTCGCTAACGGTCTGATCATGCGCGCCGTAGGCGACACCATGATTATTTCGCCGCCGCTGGTGATCAGTAAAGACGAGATCGACGAGCTGGTGACAAAGGCGCGCAAGTGCCTGGATCTGACCTTGGAAGCACTGCAAGGTTAACTGCTAGGCTTCGGGCGCAAGACAACTGCGATCCTAAAGCAGGTAATTGCGCTCTGGGCCTTAAGAATCAAGGCTTTCCCTTGAAAGCCTGCCCCAGATCTTGCCAGACTTGCCGCCGGCTTTAGTCACCTTGAGATCAGGTCGCTGAATCGGTGGTTTAAAAGAACAATTGGAGCATTACAGATGAAGGCATCAGGTTTGAAAAAGTTGGCAAGACACTTCTCGCCCTCTCCTTGATGGGTGTGATGGCCGGGGCAGCTCAAGCGGCAGACAAAGTACTGCACATCTACAATTGGTCCGATTACATCGCACCCGACACCGTTAAAAAATTCGAAGACCAGACCGGTATCAAGGTGGTCTACGACGTGTTCGACAGCAACGAGACCCTTGAGGCCAAGCTGCTGGCGGGCAAGTCCGGCTACGACATTGTCGTGCCATCCAACAATTTCCTGGCCAAGCAGATCAAGGCCGGGGTTTACCAGGAACTGGACCGCTCCAAGCTGCCTAACTGGAAAAACCTCGATCCTGCGTTGCTCAAGGCCGTTGGCGATGCCAGCGACAAAGACAACAAACATGCGTTCCCGTACATGTGGGGCACCATCGGTATTGGGTACAACCCTGAGAAGGTCAAGGCCGCTCTAGGTGTCGACACCATCGATTCCTGGGACGTGCTGTTCAAGCCGGAGAACGCTGCCAAGCTCAAAAGCTGCGGCATAAGCTTCCTCGACTCGCCGACCGAAATGCTCCCGGCCGCCCTGCATTACCTGGGCTACCCGACCGATTCGCAAGACAAGAAACAATTGGCTGAAGCCGAAGCGCTGTTCCTGAAAATTCGTCCTTCGGTTGGCTACTTCCACTCGTCCAAGTACATCTCCGACCTTGCCAACGGCAACATCTGCGTAGCCGTGGGTTACTCGGGTGACCTTGAACAGTCCATTTCCCGCGCCAAAGAAGCCGGTGACAAGGTCAAGCTCAAGTATGTGATCCCTAAAGAAGGTGCTGGCAGCTTCTACGACATGGTCGCCATTCCCAAGGATGCCGAGAACGTTGACGCCGCTTATGCCTGGATGAACTTCCTGATGCAGCCTGAGATCATGGCCGAGATCACTAATAGCGTGCGTTTCCCGAACGGTAACAAGGCTGCAACGCCGCTAGTGAATAAAGACATCTCTGGCGACCCGAGCATTTACCCGTCCGATGACGTGAAGGCCAAGCTGTACGCAATCAGCGATTTGCCGCCAACAACCTTGCGTTTGTTGACGCGCAGCTGGACCAAAATCAAGTCAGGCAAGTAACTACCTGTAGCCGCTGCCGCAGGCTGCGATTGAGCCCGAAGGGCTCACGCTGTTTTCGGTCACTTGAAGGCCCTTCTGGCCTTATCGCAGCCTTCGGCAGCGGCTAAAAAATCAGGTAAGTGCTTAATAAATAGCGGAAAACTTTGCTGTGTCGGTTTATCGAGGGTAAGTTGCGCGCCGGTTTTGTCTTTGGCGGCTCGGCTGCCGTGTGACGCGGGCAACTCAGGCCCAACTATATTGAGGACCATCACGTGTCTATATCTTTGTTTCGCAAGACCTTGCTGGTCGGAGCCGGTTTGACGCTTGCCGTCAGCGTACAAGCGGCACCTACAGTGCACATTTATAACTGGTCGGACTACATCGCACCGAACACGCTGAGTGATTTCGAAGCCGCTACCGGTATCAAACCGGTGTATGACGTGTTCGACTCCAACGAAACCCTTGAAGGCAAATTGCTGGCCGGGCGTACCGGTTATGACGTGGTCGTTCCGTCTAACCATTTCCTGGGCAAGCAGATCAAGGCGGGCGCGTTCCAGAAGCTCGACATGTCGCAGTTGCCGAACTATTCCAACCTCGACCCGGCCCTGCTCAAGCGCCTTCAGGCCAACGACCCGGGTAACCAATATGCCGTGCCGTACCTGTGGGGCACCAACGGGATTGGTTACAACGTCGATAAAGTCAAAGAAGTACTGGGGGTCGACAGCATTGACTCCTGGGATGTGGTGTTCAAACCCGAGAACATGAAGAAGCTGACCAAGTGCGGCGTAGCCTTCCTGGATTCGGCTGATGAAATGCTGCCTACCGTACTCAACTACCTGGGCCTGGATGCCAACAGCACCAACCCCAAGGACTACAAAAAAGCAGAAGCAACACTGATGTCGGTGCGTCCATACGTCACCTACTTCCACTCTTCCAAATACATTTCCGACCTGGCCAACGGCAACATCTGTGTGGCGATTGGCTTCTCCGGTGATGTATTCCAGGCCAAGGCTCGGGCCGCAGATGCCAAGAAAGGCGTGAATATCGCGTATATCGTGCCCAAGGAAGGCGGCGCGCTGTGGTTTGACATGCTGGCCATCCCCAAGGATTCCAGCAACGTCAAGGAGGCTCACGCGTTCATCAATTACCTGCTCAAGCCTGAAGTGATCGCTCAAGTCAGCGACTATGTTGGTTATGCCAACCCCAATCCTGCGGCTGACAAGGTGATGGATGAGTCCATTCGTACCGACGAAGCGGTTTACCCAACCCAGGCGGTGCTGGACAAAACGTACGTTTCAACCGAGTTACCGCCGAAAGTACAGCGTCTGATGACGCGTACGTGGACCAAGGTCAAGACGGGCAAGTAATCTCGCAAGACCACCTATCCAAGGCTCGATCATCTAGGTCGGGCTGCTAAATTTGTTGGGAGTTTCGTAATGGCTGTTGCCTCCGGCGCCTATAAGAAAGCCCTCGAGGGCGACCAGACACCTAAGCAGGTGCTGGTCAAAATCGACCGGGTCACGAAAAAATTCGACGAGACGATTGCCGTGGACGACGTGTCCCTGGAAATCAACAAGGGCGAAATTTTCGCCATGCTCGGCGGATCGGGATCGGGCAAATCTACCTTGCTGCGCATGCTGGCAGGCTTCGAGCGCCCAACAGAGGGTCGTATTTTCCTCGACGGTGTCGACATCACTGATATGCCGCCCTATGAGCGCCCGATCAACATGATGTTCCAGTCCTATGCATTGTTCCCGCATATGACCGTGGCGCAAAACATCGCCTTCGGCCTCAAGCAGGACAAAATGTCCAACGCCGAGATCGATGCCCGCGTCGGCGAAATGCTCAAGCTGGTACACATGAACCAGTACGCCAAGCGCAAACCGCATCAGTTGTCTGGCGGTCAGCGTCAGCGTGTGGCCTTGGCCCGTTCGTTGGCCAAGCGTCCGAAACTGCTGCTGCTCGACGAGCCGATGGGCGCACTGGACAAAAAACTGCGTTCGCAGATGCAGCTCGAGCTGGTAGAGATCATCGAGCGCGTCGGCGTGACCTGCGTCATGGTGACCCACGACCAGGAAGAGGCCATGACCATGGCCCAGCGCATTGCCATCATGCACCAGGGCTGGATCGCCCAGATCGGCAGCCCGATCGATATTTACGAGACCCCGGTCAGCCGCCTGGTCTGCGAGTTCATCGGTAACGTCAACCTGTTCGACGGTGAAGTGGTCGACGACGCTGAAGGCTATGCGCGCATCAAGTGCCCGGAGCTGGAGAACGACATTTACGTCGGTCACGGTGTCAGTACCTCGGTGGAAGACAAACACACCACTTACGCCATTCGCCCGGAAAAAATGCTCGTCACCACCGAGAAACCGGCCTGCGAATACAACTGGTCGCGTGGCAAGGTGCATGACATCGCCTACCTTGGCGGGCACTCGGTGTTCTACGTCGAGCTGCCGAGCGGCAAGATCGTCCAGTCGTTTGTAGCCAACGCCGAACGCCGTGGCGCCCGCCCGACCTGGGACGACGAAGTCTACGTCTGGTGGGAAGACGACAGCGGCGTGGTACTGCGCTCATGAACATGCGAAAACTCAAACGCCGACTGCAACGAATAACCCCCGGTGGCCGCCATATGGTCATCGGGATTCCATTCCTGTGGCTGTTTTTGTTCTTCATGCTGCCGTTCTTTATCGTACTGAAGATCAGTTTTGCCGAAGCTGACGTCGCCATTCCGCCGTACACCGAGATCTACAGCTACGTCGACCAGAAGGTCCAACTGCTGCTGAACCTGGGCAACTACGCCATGCTGGGCGACGACGAGCTGTACATCGCCGCCTACCTGGGGTCGTTGAAGATGGCCTTTTTCAGCACGGCGTTGTGCCTGCTGATCGGTTATCCGATGGCCTATGCCATCGCCAATGCGCGCAAAGAGATGCAGACCGTGCTGGTGCTGCTGATCATGATGCCGACCTGGACCGCGATCCTGATCCGCGTGTATGCCTGGATGGGCATCCTCAGCAACAACGGTCTGCTCAATGGTTTCCTGATGTCGATGGGCTGGATCAGCGAGCCGCTGCAGATTCTCAACACCAATATCGCGGTGTATATCGGCGTCGTGTATTCGTACCTGCCGTTTATGATCCTGCCGTTGTATGCCAACCTCGTAAAACACGACACCAGCCTGCTGGAAGCCGCGTCTGACCTGGGTTCGAGCACTTTCAACAGCTTCTGGAAAATCACCGTTCCGCTGTCCAAAAACGGCATTATCGCTGGCTGCATGCTGGTGTTTATCCCGGTGGTGGGCGAGTTCGTGATCCCGGAACTGCTGGGCGGGCCGGAAACCCTGATGATCGGTAAAGTGTTGTGGCAAGAATTCTTCAACAACCGTGACTGGCCGGTAGCCTCCGCGCTTGCCGTGGTGATGCTGGCGATCCTGATCGTGCCCATCATTCTGTTCAACCGCAGCCAGGCTAAAGAGCTGGAGGGCAAGATATGAATCGCTTCCGTTTTTCGAGCTTTATGCTGGTTGCAGGGCTGCTCTTCATCTACCTGCCGATGTTGATTCTGGTGATCTACTCGTTCAACGCCTCCAAGCTGGTAACGGTGTGGGGCGGCTGGTCCCTGAAGTGGTACGTGGGCTTGCTGGATAACACGCAACTGATGGGCTCGGTCATGCGTTCGCTGGAGATTGCCTGCTACACGGCGATTGCAGCGGTGGCGCTGGGTACTCTGGCGGCGTTTGTACTGACCCGCATCAGCCACTTCAAGGGTCGCACCCTGTTTGGCGGCTTGGTGACGGCGCCGTTGGTAATGCCGGAAGTGATCACCGGTCTGTCGCTGTTGCTGTTGTTCGTGGCCATGGCGCAGATGATTGGCTGGCCGCAAGAACGCGGTATCGTCACCATCTGGATCGCCCACACCACGTTCTGCTCGGCCTATGTGGCCGTGGTGGTGTCGTCGCGACTGCGTGAACTTGATCTGTCGATCGAAGAAGCAGCCATGGACCTGGGTGCCAAACCGTGGAAAGTGTTCTTTTTGATCACCATCCCAATGATCGCGCCGTCACTGGCTGCGGGCGGCATGATGTCGTTCGCCCTGTCGCTGGACGACCTGGTATTGGCCAGCTTCGTGTCGGGACCGGGGTCCACGACCCTGCCGATGGAAGTGTTTTCGGCGGTGCGTCTGGGGGTTAAACCCGAGATCAACGCCGTGGCCAGCCTGATTCTACTGGCGGTGTCGTTGATGACCTTTATGGTGTGGTTCTTCAGCCGCCGAGCTGAAGAGCACCGTAAAAAAGCCATTCAGCAAGCCATCGACGAGTCGACGGCTGAGTCCTGGAAGCAGCCTGACGTGCGTCGGCCGCAGCCTACAAACGCGGTTTAAGCGCAGTTCATAAAAAACCTCGCCTCCTGTGAAAGGGCGGCGAGGTTTTTTATGGGGCAGGAAACACAGCAATTTTTTGTAGCCGCTGCCACAGGCTGCGATGGAGTGCGCAGCAGTCCCTCAGAAGGACCTGCGGTCCTTATCGCAGCCTGCGGCAGCGGCTACACAATCATCTAAGGCTTGGCGACTTTCCAGGCGCCGTCCATTTTACCGTCGCCGGTCATGTCGCCAGCAGCCTTGTCCATGACAAAGGTGTACAGCGGCTTGCCGTCGTAGGCCCACTGCATGGTGCCGTCATCACGCTTGACCATGGTCCACTTGCCCATGTCGTTATGATTACCTTCGACCATCAGCGGCGGCCAGTTGGTCGCGCACTTGTCGTTGCACATGGATTTGCCACCCGCATCCTTGGCGAAGGTGTAGAGCGTCATGCCTTTGTGGTCGACGAGCATGCCATCTTTGGTCATCGCCGGATCAGCTGCAAACGCCAGCCCTGGCAAGGTGAATGCTGCGGCTAGCAGCAATGTCTTTAGGGAAAGCGAACTAGAGGTCATCGGAATCGTCCTTTATGTGGTTGTACGATTTGAACTCAAAGCGTAGTTCACTAACCTACAGAACGCGTCCGATACCCAAAGCTGTCACACGACTGCAATAATTCCGTTATCTAATGCGCCACAAGACAGTTAAATGACACGAGGGTTACGGCATGGTTGGCAGGAGCATTTTGATCGTTGATGACGAGGCGCCGATTCGTGAGATGATCGCCGTGGCCTTGGAAATGGCGGGCTACGACTGCCTGGAAGCCGATAATGCTCAGGACGCTCACGCCATTATCGTGGACCGTAAACCGGACCTGATTCTGCTCGACTGGATGCTGCCCGGCGGCACGTCCGGCATCGAGTTGGCCCGACGCCTCAAGCGCGAAGAGCTGACCAGTGATATTCCGATCATCATGCTGACGGCCAAAGGTGAAGAGGACAACAAGATTCAGGGCCTGGAAGTCGGCGCTGATGACTACATCACCAAGCCGTTTTCCCCACGTGAACTGGTAGCCCGCCTCAAGGCCGTACTACGCCGCGCAGGCCCGGCCGATGCAGAATCCCCTATCGAGATCGGTGGCTTGCTGCTCGATCCGATCAGTCACCGTGTGACCATCGACGGCACCCCGGCCGAAATGGGCCCTACTGAATACCGCCTGCTGCAATTCTTCATGACCCACCAGGAGCGTGCCTACACGCGTGGCCAATTGCTCGACCAGGTCTGGGGCGGCAACGTGTACGTGGAAGAGCGCACCGTGGACGTGCACATCCGCCGCCTGCGCAAAGCGCTCGGTGAGGCATACGAAAATCTGGTACAAACCGTGCGTGGCACCGGT
Source organism: Pseudomonas kulmbachensis (assembly GCF_963681935.1). Lineage (NCBI taxonomy): Bacteria > Pseudomonadati > Pseudomonadota > Gammaproteobacteria > Pseudomonadales > Pseudomonadaceae > Pseudomonas > Pseudomonas kulmbachensis. The sequence continues at coordinate 119,488 of NZ_OY817088.1, forward strand.
TACCGGTTTTCGACCAAGGCCTGATACCGGCTTTATCTGATCCAACGGCAAGCAAGGACCCGCGCGACGTGAATCAAAACTGGCATGGCACTCTGATTCGTCATTTGTTGCTTCTGGTCGCCACCTGCCTGGTGGTCGGGTTGCTCAGTGGCTATTACGGCTGGAGCCTGGCCATAGGCCTGGCGTTCTATCTGGGCTGGACCCTCAAGCAGTTGTTGCGTTTGCACGAGTGGCTGCGCCAGCACAAACCCGACGAAGCACCGCCCGATGGTTATGGCCTGTGGGGCGAGGTGTTTGACAGCATCTACCACCTGCAACGCCGCGATCAGCGGGTACGCGGGCGCCTGCAAGCGGTAATCGATCGGGTGCAGGAGTCTACGGCAGCCCTTCAGGACGCGGTCATCATGCTCGATAGCGACGGCAACCTGGAATGGTGGAACCGCGCTGCAGAGACATTGCTGGGCCTGAAGACGCCTCAGGACAGCGGTCAGCCAGTGACCAATCTGGTGCGCCACCCGCGCTTCAAGGAATACTTCGAGCAGGACAACTACAGCGAGCCTCTGGATATCCCTTCGCCGGTCAACGATCACCTGCGCATCCAGCTCTACATCACTCGCTACGGTAACAACGAACACCTGATGCTGGTGCGCGACGTGACGCGGATTCATCAGCTGGAGCAGATGCGTAAAGACTTTATCGCCAACGTATCCCACGAGCTGCGCACGCCATTGACGGTGATCTGCGGCTATCTGGAAACCCTGCTCGATAACGTCGATGACGTGAACCCGCGTTGGAAGCGCCCGCTGTCGCAAATGCAGCAACAGGGTGAACGCATGCAGACCTTGCTCAACGATTTGCTGCTGCTGGCCAAGCTCGAAGCCACGGACTACCCGTCTGATAACCAGCCGGTGGCCATCGACACGTTACTGCGCTCGATCAAAAGCGATGCCCAGGCCTTATCCGGGCAACGCAATCAGACCATTACCCTCGACGTCGAGGCCGATTGCGCGCTCAAAGGCAGTGAAGCCGAGTTGCGGAGCGCATTTTCCAACCTGGTTTTTAATGCAGTCAAATACACCCCGGATGGCGGCAGTGTGCGCATTCGCTGGTGGGCAGACAGCACGGGTGCGCACCTGAGCGTGCAGGATTCGGGTGTGGGCATCGACAAAAAACACTTGCCGCGCCTCACTGAACGCTTCTACCGCGTCGACTCCAGCCGCAACGCCAGCACGGGCGGCACCGGGTTGGGGTTGGCCATTGTCAAACATGTGCTGTTACGCCATCGCGCACGTCTGGAGATCAGCAGCGTGTTGGGTCATGGCAGTACGTTTACCTGCCATTTCGCCCCGGTTCAGGTGGCCAAACCACGACTGCAGACGCAGGTTGACTAGGCCCTGTGGCCTTTTCCCACTAGGCAAGGGCCACATCAGCCGTTACATTGCTTGGCCTTACCTCCCTATTTGTAACGACGGAACCCGTAAAACTCCATCATGGACCCTTCCCCTGGCTTGACCCTCGCGACACTCTTCGCCGACTTCGGCATGATTCTTTTTGCTCTGATCCTGGTTTTGCTCAACGGTTTTTTCGTTGCGGCCGAATTCGCCATGGTCAAACTGCGCTCCACCCGGGTCGAGGCCATCGCCGACGTCAACGGCTGGCGCGGGCAGATCCTGCGCACCGTGCACAATCAGCTCGACGCTTACCTCTCGGCTTGCCAATTGGGTATTACCCTGGCATCGCTGGGCCTGGGCTGGGTCGGTGAACCGGCGTTCGCTCACATCCTGGAACCGCTGCTGGGTGCAATCGGTGTCGAGTCGCCTGAAGTAATCAAGGGCGTATCGTTCTTTGCCGCCTTCTTTATTATTTCGTACCTGCACATCGTGGTTGGCGAGCTGGCTCCCAAGTCGTGGGCCATCCGCAAGCCAGAGACCCTTTCGCTGTGGACCGCCGTGCCGCTGTACCTGTTCTACTGGGCCATGTACCCGGCTATTTACCTGCTCAACGCCAGCGCCAACGCGATTTTGCGGATTGCCGGTCAAGGTGAGCCTGGCGCTCACCACGATCACGCCTACAGCCGCGAAGAACTCAAACTGATCCTGCACTCGAGCCGTGGTCAGGACCCGAGCGACCAGGGCATGCGCGTGTTGGCTTCGGCGGTCGAAATGGGCGAGCTGGAAGTGGTCGACTGGGCCAACTCCCGCGAAGACCTGGTGACTCTGGATTCCAAGGCACCGCTCAAGGAAATCCTGGCGCTGTTCCGTCGCCACAAGTTCAGCCGTTACCCGGTGTACGACGCCGATACCAATACTTTCGTCGGCCTGCTGCACATCAAGGACCTGCTGCTTGAGCTGGCTGACCTTGATCACTTGCCAGAGACGTTCAACCTTGAAGAGCTGACCCGGCCGCTGGAACGCGTATCGCGGCATATGCCGCTGTCGCAATTGCTTGAGCAGTTCCGCAAGGGCGGCGCGCACTTTGCCCTGGTCGAAGAAGCTGACGGCAAGGTCGTGGGCTACCTGACTATGGAAGACGTGCTGGAAGTACTGGTTGGCGATATCCAGGACGAACACCGCAAGGCCGAGCGCGGCATCCTGTCTTATCAGCCCGGCAAACTGCTGGTACGCGGTGACACACCGCTGTTCAAGATCGAGCGCCTGCTGGGTGTGGATCTGGACCACGTAGAGGCCGAAACCGTCGCAGGCCTGATCTACGACACCCTCAAGCGGGTACCCGCCGAAGAAGAGCAACTGGAAGTCGAAGGTTTGCGCATTATCATCAAAAAGATGAAAGGCCCGAAAATTGTATTGGCCAAGGTTCTTAAGCTGGATTAAAGACCGTATGACCTGTAGCCGCTGACGAGGAACGAAGGCTGCGATCGGCGGCGCAGCCGTCGTAACATCAGGTTATCCGGTGTTCCAGGCACTCCTCTTGTTCATGTTCTGCGACGGCTTCGCCGCCGATCGCAGCCGCGCTGCTCTCCTCAGCGGCTACAAACCCTCCTGTAAGATTTTTTACCGGCGAAAGCTGGTTGAAAGCTTCCCCCTCTAGCATCAGGTCATCACCGGCAACAGACCGGTTGGCCTGGCATGCGCATAACACGCAGTCAGAGCCCTACTACAACAATAAGGGTGACTTTCATGCTGACCTTCCTTGGCTTTGCCATGGTCATTACATTTATGTACCTGATCATGACCAAGCGCCTTTCCGCCCTGATAGCCCTGATTCTGGTACCCATCCTGTTTGCCGTGTTCGGTGGTTTTGCGCCGAAAATCGGGCCGATGATGCTTGAAGGCATCACCAAGCTTGCCCCGACCGGGGTGATGCTGATGTTTGCCATTCTCTACTTTGCTCTGATGATCGATTCGGGCTTGTTTGACCCGGCGGTGCGCAAGATCCTCAAGTTGGTCAAAGGCGACCCGCTGAAGATCTCGGTGGGCACTGCGGTGCTGGCACTGGTGGTCTCTCTGGATGGCGACGGCGCGACCACTTACATGATTTGCGTGGCAGCTATGCTGCCGCTCTACAGCCGTATCGGCATGAGCCCGCGGATCATGGCTGGCCTGATCATTCTGGCGGGTGGCGTGATGAACATGACGCCCTGGGGCGGCCCGACCGCCCGGGCGGCCAGTGCGCTGCATGTCGACCCTTCGGATATCTTTGTGCCAATGATCCCGGCAATGCTCGCTGGCTGTGTGGCGATCCTGGCTATCGCCTGGTTCTACGGCAAGCGTGAGCGTGCGCGTCTGGGTGAGCTGCACCTGCACGGCGATGGTGATGAAATCGACCACAGCGAAATCAGCGTCTCGCAATACCCGGATGCCCGTCGGCCAAAATTGATCTGGTTCAACGGCGCGTTAACCCTGGCGCTGATGGTCGCCCTGATCGCCGGTTTGCTGCCTCTGCCCGTGCTGTTTATGGTCGCGTTCAGCATCGCGATGATCGTCAACTACCCTTGCCTGCAACAGCAAAAAGACCGCGTCGCGGCACATGCGGGTAGCGTATTGGCGGTAGTCGGGCTGATTTTTGCGGCAGGTATCTTTACTGGCATCCTGTCGGGCACCGGCATGGTCGACGCCATGTCCAAAAGCCTGCTGGCCGTGATCCCGCCTGTGCTCGGGCCTTACCTGGCGGTAATCACCGCGCTGGTGAGCATGCCGTTCACCTTCTTCATGTCCAACGATGCGTTCTACTACGGTGTACTGCCTGTGTTGGCAGAAGCCGCCAGCCATTACGGCATCACCGCGGCCGAAATGGCCCGCGCCTCGATTGTTGGCCAGCCTGTGCATTTGCTCAGCCCGTTGGTGCCATCGACCTACTTGCTGGTGGCTCTGGCTGGTATCGAGTTTGGTGATCACCAGCGCTTCACCCTGAAATGGGCAATTCTGGTGTGCATGTGCATCATGGTTGCGGCGTTGCTGCTGGGGACATTCCCGCTGTTCAGTACGCTGTAACACATCTGTCATACCCCCTGTGGGAGCGGGCTTGCTCGCGATGGCATCGACGCGGTCATTCAGATAAACCGCGTTGCCTGCATCGCGAGCAAGCCCGCTCCCACAGGTACATCATTGCCCAGAAGAGTTTCAACCCTCCGCCAGCTATGCGATGCTGGCGTTCTGCTCAAATGCCGACTACATCTTAAGAAACATCTGTAAGAACGGCCCGCAGCTATCTGATCCTTAGACACATCCATTACAGGGAGCCAGCATGCTGACCCTGCTCAATCTGCTTTCAGCCGTGACCCTGTTGATCTGGGGCACGCATATCGTCCGAACCGGCATTCTGCGGGTCTACGGCACCAACCTGCGTCATGTCATCGGGCAAAACGTGTCCCGGCGCATGTTTGCCTTTGTCGCCGGGATCGTGGTCACGGCCATGGTGCAGAGCAGCAACGCCACGGCCATGCTGGTCACATCATTTGTCGGCCAGGGGCTGATGGCACTCACCCCCGCGCTGGCAACCATGCTCGGTGCCGATGTCGGTACGGCCCTGATGGCCCGAGTGCTGACCTTCGACCTGTCGTGGTTGTCCCCGCTGCTGATTTTCCTGGGTGTGATTTTCTTTCTGACCCGCAAGCAAACCCGTGCCGGACAACTGGGCCGCGTCGGGATCGGTCTGGGGCTGATTATCCTGGCGCTGCAACTGATCGTCGAAGCTGCCTCACCGATCACCCATGCCCAAGGCGTAAAGGTGATTTTCGCCTCGTTGACCGGCGACATACTGCTGGATGCGCTGGTCGGCGCCCTGTTCGCGATGATTTCCTACTCAAGCTTGGCGGCCGTGCTGCTGACCGCCACATTGGCTGGCGCCGGGGTGATCAGCCTGCACGTGGCAATCGGCTTGGTGATTGGCGCCAATATTGGCAGCGGCGTGCTGGCGTTTCTCAGTACCAATATGCAAAACGCCGCCGGACGTCAGGTGGCTCTGGGTAGCCTGCTGTACAAACTTATCGGCCTGTTGCTGATCATGCCCGTGCTCAATCCGCTGGTGGCCTGGATGGACAGCCTCAGCTACAGCGCGCAAGAGTTGGTGATTGGTTTTCACCTGCTCTACAACACCGTGCGCTGCTTTTTGATGTTGCCGACAGTGAGTCTGATGGCGCGCATTTGCGCCTGGCTGCTGCCCGAGCGCGAACAAACCAACGGCGTGGTCAAGCCGCGTCATCTGGACCCGGCAGCGCTCGACACACCGAGCCTGGCACTGACCAACGCAGTGCGCGAGACCCTGCGCATTGGCGACCTGATCGACACCATGTTGGTCAATATGCTCGATGTTCTGCGCGGCAAGCAGACCGCCGTCACCCAGGAAATGCGCACCCTGAGCGATGAAGTCGAAGTGCTGTACAGCGCAGTCAAACTCTACCTGGCGCAGATGCCCAGGGAAGACTTGAGTGAGCAAGACAGCCGACGCTGGGCAGAAATCATCGAATTGGCGATCAACCTCAAGCTTGCCAGCGACGTGATCGAACGCATGCTGCGTAAAGTCCAGCAGCAGAAAACCTCGCAGCGCCGATCGTTTTCAGAAACGGGGCTGGAGGAGCTTGTGGGCCTGCAAACCCAGTTGATCGAAAACCTGCGCCTTGGGCTGACGGTTTTCCTCAGCTCCGATCCTCAGAGCGCACGCCAGCTGTTGCGCGAAAAGCGCCGCTTTCGCGCGCAAGAGCGGCGTTTGGCCCACGCTCACGTGAGTCGTCTGCAACGTAAAATCACTCAAAGTATCGAGACCAGTTCAATGCATCTGGAGCTGATCGCTGATATGCAGCGCCTGAATTCGCTGTTCTGTGGCAGCGCTTATGTGGTGCTGGAAACCTCTGAAACCGGAGCGCTGGAGCTCAGTGACGCAGCTGATACCCAGCATTCACCTTGAACGTTGTGGGGCGGGCTGTTGTCAGCCGTTAAGCAGCGACTAAGCTGCACGGGCTCAGGGATTCGAGAATTCAGGGATTTTTTATGCGTTGCCTGCTGTTCATCTGTTTACTGCTTGGCGCAACTCAGGGCTTTGCCCTTGATCGTTACAGTGTCGAGGGCTATCAACTGCCCAATGGTCTGCAACTGATCCTCAAACCCGGCAATGAGCGCGGTCACGTGGCCATTCGGTTGGTGGTGGGTGTGGGCCTGGATGATTTTTCATGCGCCGACCAGCAATTGCCGCACTTGCTGGAACATTTGCTGTTCAGCGGGATCGACGACACTGGCGAAGGTGGCCTGGAGGAGCGCATGCAGGCGCTGGGTGGCGAGTGGAATGCCTTCACCAGCAATGCCGACACCACGTTTGTGATTGAAGCTCCGGCCAGGAACCAGCGCAAAATCCTCGACCTGCTCCTGGGCCTGCTGACCCGTACGCAACTGACCGAGCAACGTATCAGCGACGCCAAGAAAGTGGTTGAACGCGAAGACGGCGGTCATTACTCGCACTTGCAGCGTTGGCTGGACCGCCAGGACCTGGGCCACAGCGCTAGTAATCAGTTGGCGGTCGAGTTGGGGCTTAAGTGCGCCGAGCGGGCAGAAGTGCATAACCTCACGCGCCAGCAGTTAGAGGCTGTGCGCCAGAACTGGTATGCGCCCAACAATATGACGCTGATTATCGTCGGTGACCTCGACCGGCTGCTGCCAGCCTATCTGGAGCGTACCTACGGTGCGCTCGAGCCGGTTGAGCCCAGCGAACACAAACCTCTTGCCGCGATTGATGCCAAGGCCGACGCCGAGCGCGAACTGGTGCGCGGGGTGGTCGGCGACACTGCGACCCTGCACTGGCTGTTGCCGGAGCCGGTGATCGAAGGCCTGTCCGATGAAACCTGGAGCCTGCTGCGCGATTATCTGGAGTGGGCGCTGTACAGCGAGCTACGGCTCAAGAAGGGCTTGTCTTACGGGCCCTGGGCTGAGCGCGAAGTGTTCGGCGGCGTGGGCTTCTTGAGCCTGAATGCGGATGTTGAACGCGATAACGTGGCCCAGGCCCGGCAGGTGGTTGAGCAACTCAAGGCGCAACTGCTCAAGGACGGGCTGGATCCGCAGATATTTGCCCGGCTCAAGAACGCCGCCATTGCCCGCAAGGCGTGGTCGGTGCAAGGCAACAGTGCGCTGGCCGATTACTATTGGTCTTCGTTGGGCGACTACGACGATGGGCACTTCGCCGACCCGGCCAAACAGCTTCAGGCCATCACCCTGAAGCAAGCCAACACGGCATTGCGCGAGTTGTTTGCCGAGCCAGGCTATGTGCGCATCGAGAAGCCGCTGTTCAGTTATCAGGGCTTGAGCATGGCCATTTTTGGCGGGTTGGTGTTGCTGGTCATCGTAGGGGTGGGCTGGCGCGCCTGGCGTCGGCGTTAACCAGTGATTGCCCGAGTCGCCAACCTTTTGATAGCGTAAAGTCATTGCCAATTTTCGGCTGGTCGATCCAGCCGCCAGCGTGCGGAGTATTCATCGTGAGTGATCGTTCCAATCCTTGGCAATTGCAGGCCATCGTCTGCCAACTGCGCACGGCGCGAAACCAGTGGCGTACACAAAACGGGCGTGTCAGCGGGGAACAGGGCGGTCGTGAGCTGCCGTCACGTGCCGCGATGGCCGATATTCTTGAAGCCTTGTGCGGCGCATTGTTTCCAATGCGTCTGGGCCCGGTAGACCTGCGTGAAGAGAGCGAAGACTTCTATGTCGGCCACACACTGGATGTGGCGCTGAACGCGTTGCTGACCCAAGCTCGGCTGGAGCTGCGCTACGCGGCACGCCAGGGCGGGTTACCCGACGAGGGTGTGGATGCGACCGCGACCTTGCTGATTCAGGACTTTGCCTTGGCCTTGCCCGGCTTGCGCGGCATTTTGGACACCGACGTGCTGGCTGCTTACCACGGCGACCCGGCGGCGCGCAGTGTGGATGAAGTGTTGTTGTGCTATCCGGGGATTCTGGCGGTGATTCATCACCGGTTGGCGCATCACCTGTACCGCGCCGGTTTGCCATTGCTGGCGCGGATCAGTGCAGAAATTGCGCACTCGGCCACCGGCATTGATATTCACCCCGGCGCGCAGATTGGCCGTAGTTTCTTTATCGATCACGGGACGGGCGTTGTGATCGGAGAAACCGCGATTATCGGCGAGCGTGTGCGGATCTATCAGGCTGTGACGCTGGGCGCCAAGCGCTTTCCGGCGGATGAGTCAGGGCAATTGCAGAAGGGCCATCCACGCCATCCGATCGTTGAGGATGATGTGGTGATCTATGCTGGCGCGACGATTTTGGGGCGCATCACCATTGGCCAGGGTTCGACCATTGGCGGCAACGTATGGCTGACCCGCAGCGTGCCCGCGGGCAGCAACCTGACCCAGGCCAATTTGCTGCACGATGATGGGACGCAGAAGTAAGATCGCGTGAACCTTGTCCCTCACCCAGCCCTCCGGGTGAGGGCAAGGGTGAGGGGCTCTTGATCTTGAATTAGCGGGCGCTACGCACGCCTTCTGCCAGCGCTGCACACAAGCTCAGCACACCATCCACCGCCTGCTCAGGCGTCGCTGCATTCTCGATCTTGTCGATCAAGGCCGAGCCCACCACCACGCCATCTGCCAACCGCGCAATCGCCGCAGCCTGTTCTGGGGTGCGGATGCCAAAGCCCACGCTGATCGGCAGGTCGGTATGGCGACGCAGACGCTCAATGGCCGCGCTCACTTGCTCGGTTGTCGCGGAACCGGCACCGGTCACGCCCGCTACCGATACGTAGTACACAAAGCCCGAGCTGCCCGCCAGCACGGTTGGCAAGCGCACATCGTCAGTGGTCGGCGTGGTCAGACGGATAAAGTCCAGGCCCGCTGCCTGCGCCGGATCGCACAGCTCGCTGTTGTGCTCGGGCGGCATGTCGACCACGATCAGGCCGTCTACACCTGCCGCTTTGGCTTCGGCAATAAACTTGGGCACACCATAGTGGTGGATCGGGTTGAAGTAGCCCATCAGTACCAACGGCGTGTTGCTGTTGTCTTCACGGAACTCGCGAACCATTTGCAGGGTTTTGGCCAAGTTCTGCTTGGCACCCAGGGCGCGGATGTTGGCCAGCTGAATCGCCGGGCCATCGGCCATTGGGTCGGTAAAGGGCATGCCCAGTTCGATCACATCGGCGCCCGCTGCAGGCAAGCCCTTGAGGATCGCCAGCGAGGTGGCGTAATCCGGGTCACCGGCAGTGACGAAGGTGACCAGGGCTGCGCGATTTTGCTCCTTGAGTTCGGTGAAGCGCGTTTGCAGGCGGCTCATTAGTGTTTCTCCTGCTGGGATTGCTCTTGTTGAGAGTTTTCCATGTGGTGCATCACAGTTTGCATGTCTTTGTCGCCTCGACCGGACAGGTTGACCACCATCAGGTGATCGGCTGGCAGGGTGGGTGCGCGTTTGAATACTTCGGCCAGCGCGTGGGCGCTTTCCAGGGCCGGGATGATGCCTTCAAGGCGGCAGCATTTGTGGAAGGCGTCCAGGGCTTCGTCGTCGGTCACCGAGGTGTACTCGACGCGGCCGATGTCGTGCAACCAGGCGTGTTCAGGGCCAATGCCAGGGTAGTCGAGACCCGCTGAAATCGAGTGGGCGTCAATGATCTGGCCATCGTCGTCCTGCAACAGGAAGGTGCGGTTGCCGTGCAGTACGCCCGGCTCGCCGCCGTTGAGGCTGGCCGCGTGTTTGCCGGTTTCGATGCCGTAACCCGCCGCTTCCACGCCGATGATTTCGACGCTGGTGTCATCCAGAAACGGGTGGAACAGGCCCATCGCGTTGGAGCCGCCACCGATGCATGCCACCAGGCTGTCTGGCAGGCGTCCTTCCTGGGCTTGCATCTGGTCGCGGGTTTCCTTGCCGATCACGGCCTGGAAGTCGCGCACCATGGCTGGGTACGGGTGTGGACCCGCCACAGTACCGATCAGGTAGAAGGTGTCGTCAACGTTGGTCACCCAGTCACGCAGGGCTTCGTTCATTGCGTCTTTGAGAGTGCCGGTGCCCGCGATAACCGGGATCACTTCAGCGCCCAGCAGCTTCATGCGGAACACGTTGGCCTGCTGGCGCTCGATGTCGGTGGTGCCCATGTAGATCACGCACTGCAGACCAAAGCGCGCTGCCACGGTGGCGGTGGCCACGCCGTGCATGCCGGCGCCGGTCTCGGCAATAATGCGTTTTTTGCCCATGCGTCGCGCCAGCAGAATCTGGCCGATGCAGTTGTTGATCTTGTGCGCGCCGGTGTGGTTCAGCTCTTCGCGCTTGAGGTAGATCTTGGCGCCGCCACAGAACTCGGTGAGCCGCTCGGCGAAGTACAGCGGGCTTGGGCGGCCAACGTAGTCGCGCTGGAAGTAGGCCAGTTGCTTGATGAACTCAGGGTCTGTTTTTGCCAGCTCGTACTCGCGATCCAGATCAAGGATCAGCGGCATCAGGGTTTCAGCCACGTAACGGCCGCCGAATGAGCCAAACAGGCCATTGGCATCAGGGCCGGTACGCAAGGTGGATTGAGTCATGTGACGCTCCAGATAAAAAGTTACGAAGGTCGATGGACCTGACTTTACCCGCGACAGCCCAGGATGAAAACCGATAAGATCGCCGTAACCTGTCAGGAAAACTCACAGATATCATGAGTCGCGACCTCCCTCCCCTGAATGCCTTGCGGGCATTCGAAGCCACCGCCCGCCTGACTAGCGTCAGCCAGGCGGCCGAGCAATTGAATGTCACCCACGGCGCCGTTAGTCGCCAACTAAAAGTACTCGAAGAGCACTTGGGGGTGAGCCTGTTCGTCAAGGAAGGGCGTGGACTAAAGCTTACCGACGCCGGAACCCGCCTGCGTGATGCCAGCAGCGAAGCTTTCGAACGTCTACGAAATGTGTGCGCTGAACTCACGCAAAGCCAGGTTGATGCCCCGTTTGTGTTGGGCTGTTCAGGCAGTTTGCTGGCGCGCTGGTTTATTCCGCGCTTGGGTCGACTGAATGCCGATTTGCCGGACTTGCGCTTGCACTTGTCGGCCGGTGAAGGCGATCTCGACCCGCGACGCCCAGGTCTGGATGCCTTGCTGGTATTTGCCGAGCCGCCGTGGCCCGCGGATATGCAGGTGTATGAGTTGGTCAGTGAGCGTATTGGCCCGGTGGTCAGCCCGCGCTATGCGCGCTACGAACAACTGCGTCACGCCCCGGCCAGCGTCTTGCTCGACGAACCGTTGCTGCACACCACTTCGCGGCCTCAGGCCTGGCCAAACTGGGCGCAGCAGAATGCAATCGAGTCAAAGGACTTGAAGTTCGGGCAGGGGTTTGAACACTTGTATTACTTGCTTGAGGCCGCCGTTGCGGGCTTGGGTGTGGCAATTGCCCCCGAGCCGCTGGTGGTGCAAGACCTTCAGGCTGGACGCCTGGTGGCGCCGTGGGGCTTCAACGAGACTGCGGCGCAGTTGACGTTATGGTTGCCCAAGCGCGCCGCAGATGGGCGCGCCCGGCAACTGGCGCAATGGCTCAAGGCTGAGCTTGCGCGTAGCGCGGATTAGTTGCCGCGCTTGCACATCAGGAAGGCCGCCAGCAGGCCCAGTGCGCCTATGGCAACGCCTGCGGTGGCATACGGGTGTTCCTGGGCGTATTCGCGGGTGGCGATCGCGGTTTCGCGGGTTTTGTCTTTCACTTCTTCGTAGGCATCGCTGAGCAGATGGCGCGAATGCTTGAGTGCATTCTCGGCATTGCTTTTGAGGGCGCTAAGCGTCTTTTTGGATTCGTCCGAAGCATCGTGCTTGAGGCTTTCCAGAGACTTGAGCAGGCTCTCGATCTCTGCTTCCATGCTTTGCAATGAGGCTTTACGTAAAGAGTTGCTAGCCATTAGGGCTCTCCTGCATTGATGAGTGAGGTGCTTGTTAAGTCCGACTACGCAGATTTCAGAAAGTGCAGTTGGCCTGAACTTTTCCTTTCAGATTGCCTACAAAGTATTTAGCACAATCGCTGCTAGGCTTTGATCTACGACAAAGGAGAACGTTATGTCTGACCATCACACCTACAAGAAAGTTGAACTGGTAGGCTCGTCCCCGAGCAGCATAGAAGACGCCATCGGTAATGCACTGGCCGAGGCCAACAAAAGCATCAAACACATGGAATGGTTCGAAGTGATCGACACCCGCGGGCACATCAAGGACGGCAAGGTGGCGCACTATCAGGTGACACTCAAAATCGGTTTTCGGATTGCTACCAGTTGATTTGACACAGCCTTTTGATCAGCGGGCTGGCCGTTTGCCATAAAGTCCGCTACACCGTCTGGGTGCAATGCGGCACATGCGCATTGCACCCTTTTTGTTTTGACCGGGGAATGTGACCGATGAAAAAGATTTTATTGGCTGTAGGTTTGCTGAGTCTGGCAGGAACGGCGTTTGCACAGGGCAAGCCTTGTGAAGAACTGAAAAGCGAAATCGCCGCGAAGATTGAGGCTCACGGCACCCAGCATTATTCGCTGACCACTGTGGAAAAAGGCACTTCGGCTGACGGCAAAGTAGTGGGTACCTGCGAAGGCGGTACCAAGGAAATCGTCTACAAGCGCGGGTAATGTGGGAGCGAGCCTGCTCGCGCTGCCAGACGACGCGGTGTTTCAGTTGAACTGCGTCGATGCCATCGCGAGCAGGCTCGCTCCCACGTTTGCTTTAGGGTTAAGCCTCTTTCATCACCTGCGACAGCAATTCATACGAATGAATGCGGTCTGCATGCTCATACAAATCACAGGTAAAGATCAGCTCGTCCGCTTGGGTTTGTTCGATCAAGACGTCCAGTTTGGCGCGAATTTTCTGCGGGCTGCCGACCATAGCCAGACCCAGGAAGCTCATCACCGCCTCTTTCTCGTGGGGCAACCACAGGCCATCCATCGTTTCCACAGGTGGGCGCTGCACCAGGCTTTGCCCACGCATCAACGCCAAAATCCGCTGTTGTACAGAAGTGGCCAGATACTCGGCCTGCTCGTCGGTATCGGCTGCAACCAGCGGAATGCCAAGCATCACGTAAGGTTTGTCGAGGGTCGCCGATGGCTTGAAGTGGTTGCGATACACGCGAATCGCTTCGTGCATCAAGCGCGGTGCGAAATGTGAGGCAAAGGCGTAAGGCAAGCCAAGTTCACCGGCCAGTTGTGCACTGAACAAGCTGGAGCCCAGCAGCCAGACCGGTACGTTGCTCCCGGTGCCCGGCATGGCGATTATCTGTTGGTCCGGGGTGCGCGGGCCCAGATAGCGCATCAACTCGGCCACATCCTGCGGGAAGTCATCGGCACTGCCTGAACGCTCACGGCGCAGGGCGCGGGCGGTCATCTGGTCCGAACCCGGCGCACGACCAAGGCCCAGATCGATCCGCCCCGGGTACAGACTTTCCAGAGTGCCGAACTGCTCGGCGATCACCAGCGGCGCATGGTTGGGCAGCATCACGCCACCCGAGCCCACGCGAATGGTCGAAGTGCCCCCGGCCAGATAACCGATCAATACCGAGGTCGCCGAGCTGGCGATGCCGTCCATATTGTGGTGTTCGGCGACCCAGAAACGGTTGTAACCCAACTTTTCTACGTGCTGTGCCAAGTCCAGCGAATTGCGCAACGACTGGGCGGCGCTGCCATTTTCGCGCACAGGCACCAGGTCGAGGGTCGAGAATTTGATGTCAGACAATCGTTTCATCAGCTGGCTACTCCAGGTGGGATGCAGGTCAAGGTGCTCGCTTGATCTGCCAGTGCTTACAGCAATATGGGCATATACCCGAGTTTCAATGGTGGGCAGGGAATTGATCCGATAAAAATGACGACTGGTCCGACAAGATGAACTTTGTGAGACGAACTACCCTCACTAGTTCATTCAAGGCGTGAAACCTTCGCGCCGTACTTCAGGAGGCACGCATGAGTATCAAAAAGAAAGCATCGGCTCATTGGGCAGGCGACCTTAAAACCGGCATCGGCTCCATCTCCACGGAAACCGGCGTGCTGCGCGAAGCGCCATATGGCTTCAAGGCCCGGTTTGAAGGCGGCAAGGGCACCAACCCCGAAGAGCTGATTGGCGCAGCCCATGCGGGCTGCTTTTCGATGGCGCTGTCGATGATCCTTGGTGATGCCGGCCTCAAGGCCGACAGTATCGACACCACTGCCGAGGTTACGCTGGATCAGGTGGACGGCGGCTTTGAGATCACTGCCGTGCATCTGGTGCTCAAGGCCAAAGTGCCCGGCGCAACCCAGGCGCAATTTGACGAACTGACCACCAAGGCGAAGGAAGGCTGTCCGGTGTCCAAGGTGCTGAATGCGAAAATCACTCTCGACGCCACGCTGGTGAGCTGACGGTACACGCCGCCCCGCAGCCATAAGCGGGGCGGCGTTGGCCCGGGCAGTTGGTACCCGGCTGCGACAGATCAGTCCTGTGCTGCGCTAAATGTGATCGAATGATCGCCACTCGCGTCAGATCATGACTTTGCGTCCTGCCTCAAGGGAGTCTCACCATGAAACGTTTTGCTCTAGCTGTTGTTTGCTGCGCCATGGCTACTTCGGCCTTGGCTGCCCCCAAGCCGTGTGAAGAACTGAAGGCTGAAATCGAAGCCAAGATCCAGGCCAACAATGTGTCGTCCTACACGCTGGAAATCGTGACTACCGAAGACGTCCATGACGAGAATATGGTGGTTGGGTCGTGCGAATACGGCAGCAAAAAAATCATTTATCAGAACAACGATCGTCAGGCCTCACGGTAAGCAGTTAACCAGCCGCTCCTCGGCCACCACCTTGCCCGCTGCGTTGTACAGTCGGGCGTAGGCGTTGAAACCCAGCGAGCGTGTTTGCAACCGGTAATGCTGGCCGGGCTCGAAGTTATCGTAATTGACGGTGACATAGCACAGCCGTTCCTGCGGATCGCTGAACATGCCCATGCCGCCGACAAATACCTCGAAATCGAAACGCACCATCAATTCATGGCTGCCCGGGGTGACTTGAAAGTAGCGTCCGTCGCTCATGCGCTGATTGTCCAGGCGCTCTGCCATCACCAGCTTGCCGGTTTGTGTTTCAAGGTCGACCCAGGCCATCTTCGGGTCCGGCGCGGGCAATGGCGTGCTGACGCAAGCGCTCAGCAGGCAGGCTGTCAGCAATAGCAAAAACGTGCGCATGGTGATTTCCACAAGGGTGTGAAGCACAAGCATAGCGCTGATCCATTGGCCTATCGCGTGTCGCCTTCGGTTAATCTTGCGCCACTCGCCTATCGAGATCGCTTTATGACGTTGCGTATTCGCTGCCTGCTCGCCATTGCCCTGATACCGCTGCTCAATGGCTGTTCCAGTGCTGCGTACTACGCTCAATTGGCCGATGGCCAATGGCAATTATTAAAAGCCCGCCAGCCGGTGGCCAAGGTGATTGCCGACCCGCAGCAGCCGCCTGTCCTGCGCCAGCATCTGGCTAATGCCCAGGCTGCCCGCACCTTTGCCAGCCAGCATTTGTACCTGCCGGACAATCAGAGCTATCGCCTGTATGCCGACCTCAAACGGCCCTATGTGGTGTGGAATGTATTTGCCACCCCAGAGTTTTCCCTCAACCCCGTGACCCATTGCTTTCCGATTGCCGGGTGCGTGGCCTACCGAGGTTTTTACAGCCAGGGTGCGGCGCGCGGCGAAGCGGCCCTGCAACATCAGCAGGGCAATGACGTGCTTATCAGTGGGGTCGAGGCTTACTCGACATTGGGCTGGTTTGATGACCCTATCCTCAACAGCATGCTCACCTGGGGCGATGAGCGCCTGGCCACCCTGATTTTTCACGAACTGGCGCACCAGCGCGTCTATGTGAAGGATGACAGTGAGTTCAATGAGTCTTTTGCCAGCTTCGTTGAACAGGAAGGTACCCGCCAATGGCGCGCCCACCAAGGGCTGCCGCCCTCAAGCCGCGATAGCTTGAAGCAGCGCGAGCAGTTTGTCGGGTTAGTACTCAACACCCGTCAGCGCCTGCAAGACCTCTACGCGCAGCCTGTGCCTGACGCTGAAATGCGTCAGCGCAAAGCTGCAGAGTTTGAGCGAATGCGCCGCGAGTACCGTCAGCTACGCCATAAGGAATGGGCTGGGAATAATCGGTTTGATGCGTGGGTCAATGCGCCGATGAATAACGCAAAGCTGCTGCCGTTTGGCCTGTACGACCAATGGGTGCCGGCTTTCGCTGCGCTGTTTGAACACCTTGATCGCGATTGGCCAAGGTTTTATCGCGAGGTTGAACAACTCGGCAAACTGCCCCGGCAACAGCGCAGGGCTGCTTTGGAGCAGTGGGCGCGAGCCAACAGTCAGCTGGACTTGAACCAGCCCTTTACCGCGCAGGAGGCAAACGCGCTGGTACTGCAGGCGCCGCTGCTCAAGGCTTCACGCAATTTGGGAATATCGGCTTTCGTCATGTAGCTGACGCCATCCTTGAAGTGTGAGGTCTGGCCAAAGCCGCCCTGAGTCATTTCCTTGAGTGCGTCTTCCTTGCTCCAGTCCTGCACCACCACGCGGTACATCGCTGCCATCAAGCCCGTGCGGTCCACGCCGTGTTTGCAGTGCATCAACACCGGGCCCTGGGCTTGTGCGGTTTGAATGGCGCGCAATGCGGCCAGCACATCGGCGTCATCCACATGATTGGTCCGGTAAGGCAGCTGGACTTGGGTGACACCGGGGGTCTTGAGCCAGGCGTCATCGGCCTCGGGCAAGAAGTTGATCACGGTGGCGATCTGCAGTTTTTCCAGCAACGGCTGTGCAGCGCTGTCGGGCAAGGCGCTGCGGTACAGGGTCGGTGACATTTGATACAGGTTGTATTGCGCAGCAACGGGTTGTGCCCACTGCGCTGGCCGCGCCTGGGTTGTTTCGTCGGCCTGAGCCTGAGGCAACGCAAAGGCTGCCAGTAATGTCAGGCACAGAGCAGGGAAAAACCGGGTTTTCGGCATGTCAGTTCGACCACTTCTACAGGGATTATCAGGAGGTGGCGGCAGATTGAGTCAAACCGGATCAAAACCCTGTGAGCTGTTTGTAAAAATTCTGTTATAGCGCTGACGGCAGCTGCGGCAAAATCACGCATGAAACGATTCATCCAGGCGCTTGGCCTGTTAGTATTTGTAACCAAATTTTGCCTGCGTGTTGTTTTCCTTAGGTCGACGTCGACCCGTATCGCTGCCAAAACGAAAAGCCGCCCATGAGCGGCTGTAATCCGTGACTGCCTGATGAGGTGCCCCGCATGTCTGAGCAAGACAATCCCCGGCGTGAGTTTTTGCGCAAAACCCTGACCCTGATTCCAGTGGTCACCGTCGCCAGCACCGGCCTTGGTGGTTCCGTGCTGATGGCCACGCCTGCGGCCGCAGCACCTGAGCCCGCACAGCGCCCTTCGAGCCCTGGCAAAGCCTACGAGCCGACTTGGTTCACCGCTGAAGAGTGGGTGTTTGTAAACGCCGCTGTCGCGCGTCTGATCCCGGCAGACGAGCAAGGCCCCGGCGCTCTGGAAGCTGGTGTCCCGGAATATATCGACCGCCAGATGAACACGCCCTATGCCAGCGGCGCGCTGTGGTTTATGCAAGGGCCGTTCAATGCCGACGCGCCACCTGAAATGGGCTGGCAGAGCAAATTGGTGCCAAAGCAGATCTATCGTCTGGGCATCGCTGCCACGGAGGAACTGTGCAAAAAGGTCTATAACTCAACATTTGCTGGGCTAGACAGCGCTACCCGAGACGAAGTGCTCAAACAATTGGAAGCGGGCACCCCTAAATTCGAGAGCGTTCCAGCCAAAATATTTTTCAGCTTTTTGCTGCAAAACACCAAGGAAGGCTTCTTTTGCGACCCGATTCACGGTGGCAACAAGGGCATGGTCGGCTGGACCATGATCGGCTTCCCCGGCGCGCGCGCTGATTTTATGGATTGGGTTGAACGCAACGAGCAGTACCCCTTCCCGGCAGTTTCCATCCGCGGCGAGAGGGCTTGAGCATGTCGACCGTTATGAAGAAAGTTGATGCAGTTATCGTCGGTTTTGGCTGGACCGGCGCGATCATGGCCAAAGAGCTGACCGAAGCTGGCCTGAATGTTGTGGCCCTTGAACGCGGCCCAATGCAGGACACCTACCCGGACGGTAACTATCCACAGGTGATCGACGAACTGACCTACAGCGTGCGTAAAAAGCTGTTTCAGGACGTCTCCAAAGAAACCGTCACTATCCGCCATAGCATCAAGGATGTGGCCCTGCCGAACCGCCAACTGGGTGTGTTTTTGCCTGGCAACGGTGTGGGCGGCGCGGGTTTGCACTGGTCGGGCGTGCACTTTCGGGTCGACCCGACAGAGCTGCGCATGCGCAGCCATTACGAAGAACGCTACGGCAAAAACTTTATCCCTGAGGGCATGACCATCCAGGACTTTGGCGTCAGCTATGAAGAGCTGGAGCCGTTCTTTGACTACGCCGAAAAAGTCTTCGGTACCTCGGGCCAGGCCTGGACCGTCAACGGCCAACTGGTCGGTCAAGGCAAGGGCGGCAACCCTTATGCGCCGGATCGCTCCGATAACTTCCCGCTGGTATCGCAGAAGAACACCTACTCCGCACAGTTGTTTCAGAAAGCGGCCAATGAGGTGGGCTACAAACCTTACAACCTGCCATCGGCCAACACCTCGGGACCTTACACCAACCCCTATGGCGCGCAGATGGGGCCGTGTAATTTCTGCGGTTTTTGCAGCGGCTATGTCTGCTACATGTATTCCAAGGCATCACCCAACGTAAACATTCTCCCAGCGCTCACGCCGCTGCCCAACTTTGAGCTGCGCCCTGACGCCCATGTGATTCGGGTCAATCTGGACAGCAGCAAAAGCAAGGCCACCGGCGTGACCTACATCGACGCACTGGGCCGCGAGATCGAGCAACCGGCCGACCTGGTGATTCTGGGCGCGTTCCAGCTGCATAACGTGCGCTTGATGCTGCTGTCGGGGATTGGCAAGCCTTACGACCCAGTCACCAACGAAGGTGTGGTGGGCCGCAACTTCGCTTATCAGAACATGGGCACCATCAAGGCCTACTTCGATAAAGACGTGCACACCAACAACTTTATCGGCGCGGGCGGCAATGGCGTGGCGATTGATGATTTCAACGCGGACAACTTCGACCACGGGCCTCACGGCTTTGTCGGTGGTTCGCCGATGTGGGTCAACCAGGCGGGTAGCCGACCGATTGCCGGCACCTCGAACCCGCCGGGCACTCCGGCCTGGGGCAGTGCCTGGAAGCGTGCAACCGCCGATTACTACACCCACCAGGTGTCGATGGACTCCCACGGTGCGCATCAATCCTACCGTTGCAACTACCTCGACCTGGACCCGGTCTATCGCGATGTCTACGGTCAGCCGTTGCTGCGTATGACGTTCGACTGGCAAGAAAACGACATCAAAATGAATCGTTTCATGATGGAAAAAATGGGCAAGATCGCCGACGCGATGAACCCCAAGGCCATTGCACGAATCGGCAAGCAAGTGGGTGATCACTTCAACACGGCCTCCTACCAGACCACCCACCTCAACGGTGGCGCGATCATGGGGACGAACCCGAAAACCAGCGCTCTGAACCGTTACCTGCAGAGCTGGGACGTACACAACGTGTTTGTGCCGGGTGCATCGGCCTTCCCGCAAGGCTTGGGATACAACCCGACCGGCCTGGTTGCTGCGTTGACCTATTGGTCGGCCCGGGCGATCCGCGAGCAGTACCTGAAAAACCCCGGCCCACTGGTTCAGGCATAAGGAGCGATGACCATGAAAGCATTTGTTATTGCGACCCTGGCCCTGTTCAGCAGTTTCTCGGCGGTGGCCGCTGACAGCGACCCACAGGCACTGGTCAAGCAAGGTGAGTACCTGGCTCGCGCCGGTGACTGTGTGGCCTGCCACACGGCCAAGGACGGCAAGCCGTTTGCCGGTGGCCTGGCGATGGAAACCCCGATCGGTACGATCTATTCGACCAATATCACGCCGGGTAAAAGCGGCATTGGCAGCTACAGCTTTGAAGATTTCGACAAAGCCGTACGCCACGGCGTAGCGCAAAACGGCAGCACCTTGTATCCGGCCATGCCGTATCCATCGTATGCGCGGGTCAACCAGGACGACATGCAGGCGTTGTATGCCTATTTCATGAAGGGCGTTATACCCGTCGAGCAAGCCAACCAGGAAGCCGATATTCCGTGGCCGCTGAGCATGCGCTGGCCGCTGGCAATCTGGCGCTGGCTGTTTGCCCCAGCGGTTGCAGACTTCAAGCCGCAAGCCGGGCAAGACGCGGTGCTCAGCCGTGGCGCCTATCTGGTGGAAGGTCTCGGTCACTGCGGCGCGTGTCACACACCACGGGCACTGACCATGCAGGAAAAAGCCCTGAGCGCCAGCGACAGCCCGGCGTTCCTGTCAGGCAGCGCACCGCTGGAAGGCTGGATCGCGAAGAACCTGCGTGGCGACCACAAGGACGGCCTGGGTAGCTGGAGCGAAGAGCAGTTGGTGCAGTTCCTCAAGACCGGACGCAGTGATCGCAGTGCGGTGTTTGGCGGCATGAGTGATGTGATCGTACACAGCATGCAGTACATGTCCGAGGCAGACCTGACCGCTATCGCTCGCTACTTGAAGTCGTTACCTGCGGTTGACCCTGCGGATGCCCCGCATCAGTACGACTCGACGGTGGCTGATGCCCTATGGAACGGTGACGACAGCAAGCGCGGCGCGGCGGTGTATATCGACAACTGCGCGGCCTGCCATCGGACTGATGGTCACGGTTATACCCGCGTGTTCCCGGCATTGGCGGGTAACCCGGTGTTGCAGTCAAACGACCCGACGTCGTTGATACATATCGTGCTTAAAGGTGGGACGTTGCCAGCGACACATACGGCGCCGTCGACCTTCACCATGCCTGCTTTCGACTGGCGTTTGTCGGATCAGGAAGTGGCCGATGTGGTCAATTTCATCCGTACCAGTTGGGGCAACAAGGCGGCTGAAGTGAAGGCCAGTGATGTGAAGGTGTTGCGCGAGTAATACGAAGCTGTAGCCGCTGACGAGGTACGAGGCTGCGATAAGGTCCGCAGGACCCTCAAAATGTCGGGGCCGCTGCGCTGCCCATCGCAGCCTGCTGCAGCGGCTACAGGGTTAAAACTCCTACGGCTGGGTTGCATCCCCGACCAACCACTTCTGCGACAACGCCTCTAGCCGGCCATCGGCCTTGATCCGTTGCAGCGCCTTGTCCAGGCTGGCCTGGAACGCTGGGTTGCCCTTCTGGAAGGGTATCGCCAGCGTCACTTCCTCATCCGTGACCGGCGGCTTTTGAGCCACGGTCACCAATGGCTGATGTTCGACAAACTGGCTGCCTTGAGCTACGCCTAGAAGCTGACCCTGAAGTGTTGCAAGGGTATTGGCCGGGTGCGGTGTTTCCTTGCGGGCGATCTTCTGTGCCTGGGTGTGGCTGTAAGGTTCGCTGAAGTCGAAACGATCCTGGAGTTCGGGAGTCAAAGCGATGTGGTTGATGGCGACATCGTATTTACCGCTCTCAACACCCGGCAGCAGGTCAGCGCTGTCGGTAACAAGAATGGAGGGATGCACTTCCAGTTCCTGTGCCAACAGTTCGCCCAGTTCGACGTCGAAGCCGGTCAGGCGCCCGTCCTGCTTGAAGCTGAACGGCGGCATGTCGCCCTCGAGGGCAATGCGCAGTTCGCCGCGGTCGTTCACGTCATCGATCAGTTCAGCTTGAGCAAAAGGGCTCGCCAATGGCAGTAAAAGCATCAGGCCTGGCAGAAAACGCATGGTCACTCCTTTGAAATTGTTGCAAGCGATTCGCAACTGGCGTTCGCTTTGCTTTATGTTGGTCAATTGCGGCGTTGGACAACAGATTGACTCAAAGTTGTCTTGCATCGAAGAATTTTGCAAAAAAACCGGAGAAAAAAATGAAAGCTCTACTGTCTCGTGTTGCGTTGGCTTCTGTATTGATGGGCGCTTCGGTCATGGCTTCAGCGGCTGGCCTGGAATCGGAACCGGCTCCAAAAGGCGGCAAAGTGTTCATCGTCGAACCTAAAGACGGTGCAACGGTTGATCAAACCTTCACGGTCAAGTTCGGTATCGAAGGCATGCCTTTGGCGCCTATTACCGAGGCCACCCCTCACGCAGGCCACCACCACCTGCTGATCGATGTCGACCAGTTGCCTGCCGAGAACGCACCCATCCCGGCCGACGCCAACCATATCCACTTCGGCAAGGCCCAGACTGAAACCCAGGTAACTCTGCCACCAGGCAAGCACACCTTGCAGTTGGTGCTGGGCAACCAGGTTCACGTACCGTTCAAGCCAAGCATTGTGTCCAAGAAAATCACAGTTGATGTGAAATAAGCGTTTTCGACGCATAAAAAAGGGAGACCCTAGGGTCTCCCTTTTTATTGCAGCGCGTTTAGAACAGCACGCGGCAACGGATAGTGCCTTTGATGGTCTGCAACTTCTCTTGCGCCAGGTCCGAAGACTCGGCGTCGACGTCGATCACTACATAGCCAACTTTTTCGTTGGTTTGCAGGAACTGGCCGGAGATGTTGATCCCGTTTTCGGCGAAGACCTTGTTGATCTCGCTCATCACACCCGGGATGTTTTCGTGGATGTGCAGCAGACGGTGCTTGCCAGGGTGAGCCGGCAGGGCCACTTCCGGGAAGTTCACCGACGATACCGAGGTACCGTTGTCGCTGTACTTGACCAGTTTTTCTGCTACTTCCAGACCGATGTTGGCTTGCGCTTCAGCGGTGGAGCCGCCGATGTGCGGGGTCAGGATTACGTTATCCAGGCCGCGCAGCGGGCTTTCGAACACGTCGTCGTTGGAGCGCGGCTCAACCGGGAACACGTCGATGGCGGCGCCGATCAGGTGCTTGTCCTTGATCGCGTCAGCCAGGGCGTCCAGCTCAACTACGGTGCCACGAGCGGCGTTGATCAGAATCCCGCCCTTTTTGATGGCGCGGATTTCTTTCTCACCGATCATCCACTGAGTGGCGGCGGTTTCAGGCACGTGCAGCGTCACGATGTCGGACATGCCCAACAGTTCGTGCAGGTTGCCGACCTGAGTCGCGTTGCCCAATGGCAGTTTGGTCACGGTGTCGTAGAAGAACACTTGCATGCCCAGGCCTTCAGCCAGGACCGACAGCTGAGTACCGATCGAGCCGTAACCGACGATGCCCAGCTTCTTGCCCCGGATTTCGAAGGAGTTGGCAGCGCTTTTGATCCAGCCACCACGGTGGCAGGAAGCGTTTTTCTCAGGGATGCCACGCAACAACAGGATCGCTTCAGCCAGTACCAACTCGGCCACCGAACGGGTGTTGGAGTAAGGAGCGTTGAAAACAGCGATACCGCGTTCGCGAGCAGCGTTGAGGTCGACCTGGTTGGTGCCGATGCAGAAACAACCAACAGCAACCAATTTCTTGGCGCAGTCGAACACTTCTTCGGTCAGCTGGGTACGAGAACGGATGCCGATAAAGTGGGCATCAGCGATCTTTTCCTTCAGCTGGGCTTCAGGCAAGGAACTGGTGATGTACTCAATGCTGGTATACCCGGCAGATTTGAGCACTTCAACAGCGGATTGGTGGACGCCTTCCAAAAGAAGGAACTTGATCTTGCTCTTATCGAGAGAAGTCTTGCTCATCTGCGTAAACCTGTGTCCCAGAGAAAAAATGGCAGGGAATGGACAGCGAGAGCTGACCTGGCCGGCGTGAAGACCGGCACCGAGAATCGTCCTATGGCTCGATTCTACGGGGGGGTCGTATGCTAGCATAAGAGCCCCGCTAAACACCCATTCCTGCGACGTGAAGCGTTCTCAGGATGACCATGAATTGTTCGAGAGTTCTGTTGATGACCCATCCTGCCTTGATTGATGAGCTAAAGACCCTGGTAGAGCCTGGCAAGGTCCTGACCGACGCCGACTCCCTTAATGCTTACGGCAAGGATTGGACCAAGCATTTCGCCCCGGCCCCGCTGGCTATTGTGTTCCCCAAAACCACCGAACAAGTGCAGGCCATCGTGCTGTGGGCCAACGCTCACAACGTTGCGCTGGTGCCATCGGGTGGGCGAACCGGTTTGTCCGCCGCCGCCGTGGCCGCCAATGGCGAAGTGGTGGTGTCGTTCGATTACATGAATCAAGTGCTGGACATCAACCTGACCGACCGCACCGTGGTCTGCCAGCCGGGTGTGGTCACCGAGCACCTGCAAAACCTGGCCGAAGAAAACGGCCTGTACTACCCGGTGGATTTCGCCTCTGCAGGTTCCAGCCAGATTGGCGGCAATATCGGCACCAATGCCGGCGGGATCAAGGTGATTCGCTACGGCATGACCCGCAACTGGGTGGCGGGCATGAAAGTCGTGACCGGCAAGGGCGATGTGCTGGAACTGAACAAGGACCTGATCAAAAACGCCACTGGCTACGACATGCGTCAGCTGTTTATCGGCGCTGAGGGCACCCTGGGTTTTGTGGTAGAAGCCACCATGCGTCTGGATCGTGCACCTAAAAACCTGACCGCGATGGTGTTGGGTACGGCCGATTTCGACTCGATCATGCCGGTGCTGCACGCGTTCCAAAGCAAGCTGGATCTGACGGCGTTTGAGTTCTTCTCCGACAAGGCGCTGGCCAAAGTGATGGGTCGTGGTGATGTGCCTTCGCCGTTTGAGACCGACTGCCCGTTCTATGCGCTGCTGGAATTCGAAGCGACCACCGAAGAAGTGGCCACCGCGGCCCTGGAAACTTTCGAACACTGCATGGAACAGGGCTGGGTGCTCGATGGCGTGATGAGCCAGAGCGAAACCCAGCTGCAAAACCTGTGGAAACTGCGCGAGTACATCTCCGAGACCATTTCCCACTGGACGCCTTACAAAAACGACATTTCGGTCACTGTGTCGAAAGTCCCGGCATTTTTGAAAGAAATTGACGCGATTGTCGGCGAACACTACCCGGATTTCGAAATCGTCTGGTTCGGCCATATTGGTGACGGCAACCTGCACTTGAACATCCTCAAGCCGGAAAACCTGAGCAAGGACGAGTTCTTCGCCAAGTGCGCGACAGTGAACAAGTGGGTATTTGAAACCGTCGAGAAGTACAACGGTTCGATCTCTGCCGAGCATGGCGTGGGTATGACCAAGCGTGATTACCTGACCTACAGCCGTTCGCCGGTCGAGATCGAGTACATGAAAGCGCTCAAGGCAGTGTTCGACCCGAAAGGCATCATGAACCCCGGCAAGATTTTTGCGGTTTAACTAACAATACAAAACCCGTAGCAGCTGCCGGAGGCTGCGTTCGGCGGCGTAGCCGTCGTAAGTCCGTAGAACGTGGTCTACCTGTTAAATCACGTTCTGAGGTTTTACGTCGCTTCGCAATCGGACGCAGCCTTCGGCAGCTGCTACGGAGTCACTAGCCAACAGCGGAGTCGGTCCATGAGCTATCAGCACCAGTATGTCGACGGTACCCGGATTCACTTTCCTATCGGGAAAGTGGTGTGCATCGGCCGTAACTATGCCGAGCACGCCAAAGAGCTGGATAACCCGATCCCGACTGAACCTCTGCTTTTCATCAAGCCGGGCAGTTGTGTCGTGCCGCTGGAAGGCGGTTTTACCATTCCGACCGAACGTGGCTCAGTCCACTACGAGGCAGAAATCTCGGTGCTGATCGGCAAGCCCCTGTCGAACAACCCAAGTGTGGAAGAAGTGCTGGACGCTATCTCCGGTTTTGCTCCCGGCCTGGACCTGACCCTGCGCGACAAACAGGCAGAGCTCAAGGGCAAGGGCTTGCCGTGGGAAATCGCCAAATCGTTCGACGGCGCCTGCGTACTCGCCCCTTTCGTACAGAGCAGCACGTTTGCTGACTTGGCCGATATTGGCATTCGCCTGACCATCAATGGCGAAGTGCGCCAGGACGGCAGCAGCGCCCTGATGCTCAATCCGATTGTACCGATGATCCAACACATGGCCGCGTGCTTCTCGCTGCAAGCCGGTGACGTGATCATGACCGGCACCCCGGTGGGTGTTGGCCCGCTGAATGTGGGTGATGAACTGGTGCTGGAGTTGACGGGTGTGAGCCGCTTCGAAAGCAGCGTGCGTTAATCAGAAACTGCAAGCAAGTCCCGTAGCAGCTGCCGAAGGGACGAGGCTGCGTTCGGCGGCGAAGCCGTCGCAGAATCAGTAAACGCGATTATTCAGTTAAAACACGCGCCCTGATTTTACGATCGCTTCGCAATCGAACGCAGCCTCGTCCCTTCGGCAGCTGCTACGGATTTCGCACCATGACTTGAGCAAACGTCCCAGACGTATCCCGTCTAAAACGCTATTCTGTCGAGGATATTGTCCTTACAGAATGTGAATCGCTAAATGCCAGACTGGAACCACTACGTACAGCGCATCCTTGAGTTGATGAAGCGCTACCCAGGGCTGATCGCGGCGTTTGGTTTTTGCTCGGGTGTGAGCAGTTTTATTCTGGTGGACCGTCAGCAAGGTATGGCCCGCTGGATCGCCGTGATCCTGCTGGTGAGCTGGGTCTGGCTGATGCTGGAAAACAGTTTCACCCAGTTGTTCAGCCGGGTGTTCAAACGCGAAATCCCCCCTCCTTTGCTGCGCTATGCAACCCAGATGATCCACCAGGAAAGTCTGTTTTTCGTCCTGCCGTTTTTCTTCATCACCACTACCTGGAACAGCGGCCAGCTGGTCTTTACCGGGCTGCTCGGTGTGTGCGCGTTGATCACCATTACCGACCCGCTGTATTACAAATGGCTGGCCCCCCGGCGCTGGCTGTTTTTGGCGTTGCACACCCTGGCACTGTTCGCGGCGATGCTGACGGCGCTGCCGATTATCCTTAACCTGACCACCGCCCAGAGCTACAAGCTGGCGCTGGGCACCGCTGTGTTGCTTTCAATCCCCAGCCTGGCCGTGAGCTTGCCGCTGAAAACCTGGCGCGGCTGGCTGGTGCTACCGCTGATCGTCATGGTGCTGGGTGGCACCGGCTGGTTGCTGCGCTCCTGGGTACCCCCCGCCACGCTGTGGATGACTGAAGTCGCGGTCACCACCCAGCTGCAAGACCGTACGCCGGGCGAAAGTATCGAGGACATCAGCGTCAGCGAGCTGCGTACTCGTGGGCTCTACGCGTATACCTCGATCAATGCTCCGCGGGGTCTGAACGAGCGGATTTACCATGTTTGGCAACTCAACGGCCAGGAAGTCGACCGTATAGCCCTGGATATCCATGGCGGGCGCAAAGAGGGCTATCGCGCCTGGACTCACAAACAGAACTTCCCGCCCGATCCAGTGGGTCGCTGGCAAGTTCGGGTGCTGACTGAAGATGGGCAGATGATCGGCGTTTTGCGCTTCCGAGTTAATCCAGATCAATCTGTGCCTGCGCTAGCTCCGGCAAACTGAAACACTTTTGCAGGATTGTGCTATTACATAAGGTCTGCGTTTCAACGTACTGAGCTGGGAGCTTAAGACTATTACGGCCATGGCGGGCAATGCCCAACTAGACACGTCCAGTAATCCTGCGCGACTGCTGATCAGCGGCGACTGGACGCTTGCCCATTACACTCGCCTCAAGCAGCAGACCGAGCAACTGGTCGGTCAGTACGACGACCAGACCGCCATCGACCTGGATGACGTCTCCAGTATCGATACGGCGGGTGCGTCGCTGTTGGTGGAGTTGTTGGGTGCAGAGCGCGTCAGTCAGTTGACCAAAACCGCACAGAAACTTCCCGCCGCCGACCGTGCTTTGCTGCAAACGGTCTATTCCTCAATGCGTGATTTCTGTGTGCCGGTCAAAACCGCTGAGCAGAACATAGGCATTCTGTTGTTGAGCCGCATCGGCAGCTCGGTCTACAAGCTGTGGCAAGACACGCTGCAACTGCTGGGTTTTATCGGCTTGATCCTGCAAACCCTGGTGCGCAATCTGTTTCGCCCCAAACAGTGGCGCATTACACCAGTGGTAGCACATATCGAGCAGATCGGGCTCAACGCCGCGCCGATTGTGGTGTTGCTGACCTTTATGGTGGGCGCTGTGGTGGCATTTCTTGGCGCCACGGTGCTGGCCAACTTTGGCGCAGGAATTTTCACCGTAGACCTGGTGGCGTTTTCCTTCCTGCGTGAATTTGGCGTGTTGCTGACCGCCATCCTGCTGGCTGGCCGCACGGCCAGTGCCTTTACTGCACAAATCGGCTCAATGAAGGCCAACGAAGAGATCGATGCGATTCGTACTTTGGGCCTCGATCCGATGGACTTGCTGGTGCTGCCGCGGGTACTGGCCCTGTTGATCGCTCTGCCGCTGCTGACCTTTTTGGCCATGATGGCGGGCATCCTCGGTGGCGCCGTGGTGTGCGTGGTATCGCTGGGCATTTCCCCCGACATGTTTATTTCGCTGCTGCACTCCGATATCGGTGTTCAGCACTTTCTGGTGGGCATGGTCAAAGCGCCGTTCTTCGCCTTTCTGATCGCTGCAGTGGGCTGCCTTGAGGGCTTCAAGGTCAGCGGCAGCGCCGAATCTGTCGGCGCCCACACCACGTCCAGCGTGGTGCAATCGATCTTTATCGTGATCGTCCTCGACGCCGTAGCCGCGTTGTTCTTTATGGAGATGGGCTGGTGAGTGTGTCTATGCGCAAGCCCGGCGAGGCGGTGATCGAGGTGCGTGATTTGTGCAACCGCTTTGGTAGCCAAACGGTGCACGAACACCTCGATCTGGATGTGTACAAGGGGGAGATTCTCGGTGTGGTCGGGGGTTCCGGCACCGGTAAATCCGTACTGCTGCGCAGTATTGTCGGCCTGCGTCGGCCCACGTCAGGGCAAGTGCGAGTGTTTGGCCAAGACCTGATGAACCTGCAGGAAACCGAGCGCTCGTTGATTGAACGGCGCTTTGGCGTGTTGTTTCAGCGTGGTGCGCTGTTTTCTTCGCTGACGGTGACTGAAAACATCGCCCTGCCCCTGATCGAGCACGCGGGGCTGAGCCGCCCTGACGCCGAGCATCTGGCGTGCGTCAAGCTGGCGCTGGCCGGGTTGCCCTTGTCGGCCGCCGACAAATACCCGTCTTCACTGTCGGGCGGGATGGTCAAGCGCGCGGCATTGGCACGGGCGCTGGCGCTGGATCCGGACATCCTGTTTCTTGACGAACCCACCGCCGGGCTCGATCCGATTGGTGCGGCAGCGTTTGACCAACTGATTCTGACCCTGCGCGATGCGCTGGGTTTAAGTGTGTTTCTCGTCACCCACGACCTCGACACGCTGTACACCATCACTGACCGGGTGGCAGTGCTGTCGCAAAAACGGGTGTTGGTGGCTGCGCCCATCCGTGAAGTCGAAGACTTCGACGACCCGTGGATTCATGAATATTTCCATGGCCCCCGTGGCCGCGCCGCATACGAAGCGGCAACCCAGCTTAAGGAGCAATGACATGGAAACCCGTGCCCATCATGTATTGATCGGCCTGTTCAGCGTCCTGGTTGTCGTTGGAGGCATGCTGTTTGGCCTGTGGCTGGCGAAGGCGAGCATGGACAGCACGTTCAAGGATTACGAAGTGGTGTTCAATGAAGCCGTCAGCGGTCTGTCCAAAGGCAGCTCGGTGCAATACAACGGAATCAAGGTAGGTGACGTTATCGAACTGCGCCTGGACGAAAAAGACCCGCGTCGCGTATTGGCGCGTATTCGCCTGGCGGCTGGCACGCCGGTCAAGGTCGACACCAAGGCCAAGCTGGCGCTGACCGGCGTCACCGGCACCTCGATCATTCAGCTCAGTGGTGGCGATCCGAGCAGCCCTGCCCTCAAGGGTAAGGACGGCAAACTGCCGGAAATCGTGGCTTCGCCTTCGCCGATTGCCCGGCTGTTGACCGATGGCAACGACTTGTTGGCCAACGTCAACATGCTGCTGCATAACGCCAATGGCCTGTTCTCTGAAGAGAACATCAGCCGCGTCAGCAAGACGCTGGATAATCTTGAGCAAACCACCACGGCCATAGCCGGCCAGCGTGGCGATATCAGCCAGACGTTGAAACAGCTGGCCCAGGTCGGCAAACAGGCCAGCGCCACGCTTGAGCAAACCACTGCACTGATGCGCAACGCCAATGGTCTGCTGAGCACCGATGGCAAACAGATGTTCAGCAGCGCAGAGAGCGCCATGAAGTCTCTGGAACAAAGTAGCGCAACCATCAACAAGCTGATCGACAACAATGAGCAATCGCTTAACAGCGGCCTGCAAGGTCTGAATCAACTTGGCCCGGCGGTCAATGAACTGCGCGAAACCCTAGGCACATTGCGCTCGATCTCGCGACGCCTGGAAGCCAACCCAAGCGGTTACTTGCTGGGCCGCGAACAGAACAAGGAATTTACCCCATGAAGCGTACTTATCGCCTGGCAGGTTCTATCGTCCTTGCGGCCAGCCTGAGCCTGCTCAGCGCCTGTTCAATCTTGCCCAAGCCGGAGCAGGTCGATATGTATCGGTTGCCGGCTGCGCAAGTGCCTGTTGCTGCCAGCCACAGCGCCCCGGTGACGTGGTCGTTGCGCCTCGACAAGCCGATGGCCAGCGGTGCGCTGAACAACCAGAACATTGCAGTGGTGCCCGAAGGCAACCTGATCAGCAACTACAAGGGTGCGCGCTGGAGCGATACCGCGCCGGTGCTGCTGCGCAACCGTCTGCTCGATGCCTTCCTGCAGGATGGCCGGATCCAGGGCTTGAGTACCGACGACAGCAACTTGCAGTCGGATTACGAGCTGGGTGGGGAATTGTTGGCGTTCCAGACACACTACAATGGCAAAAGCCCGCAAGTGCTGATCCAGTACAACGCTCGCTTGGTGCGTAGCAGCGACCAGCGGGTGATCGCCTCCAAGCGTTTTGAAGCGCGCCAGCCACTGAGCAATCCAATGGTGCCGAGCGTGGTTGCCGGCTTTGGCCAAGCCAGCGACACCCTCATGCCGCAAGTGGTGCAGTGGGTGATGCAACAGGGGCAGGCGGAGCGTTAAAAGCCCAAGGCAAGAGCCCCTCACCCTCTCCCGGAGGGTGAGGGGCTCTTTTGCTTACACCAACCCTCCATTGGCCCGCAAAATCTGCCCATTGACCCAATCCGCTGCCGGGCTCACCAGAAATGAGACGATATTGGCGATGTCTTGCGGCTGGCCCAAGCGCTCCAGGGGCGGCATCTGGGAGAAGGTCTGGATCTGTTCTTCGCTCTTGCCACGCAAGAACAGCTCCGTCGCTACTGGCCCCGGAGCCACGGCGTTGACTGTGATCTGGCGACCGCGCAGCTCTTTGGCAAACACTTGGGTCAATGACTCAACCGCCGCTTTACTGGCGATGTACACCGCGTAACCCGGCAGGTTCATGCCCACCGTACTGCTCGAAAAGTTAACGATGCGCCCGCCGCCGTTCAGCCGGGTGGCGGCTTCGCGCAGGGTGTTGAAAGTGCCTTTGGTATTGATATTGAAGGTGTGGTCGTACAGTTCGTCGCTGTACTGGGCCAGCGGCAGAACATTGAGCACACCTGCGTTATTGATCAGTACATCAACCTTGCCGAGCTGCTGCTCGGTTTCATCGAACAAGCGCTTTACGTCGGCGGCGCTGGCCACATCGGCTTGCACGGCAATCGCCTGGTGCCCGTCCCTGCGCAGTTCTGCGACCAAGGCAGTGGCTTCGCTGGCGCTGCTGGCATAGTTGATGACCACGGCAAAACCTTGGCGGGCCAGCTGTCTGGCAATAACGGCACCGATGCCGCGAGAAGCGCCAGTGATAATGGCGACGTCAGGTTGTGTGGAACTCATGGCAACACTCCGTATTGGATTAGGCGTTGGGCTAGGTTCACATGTGCGTTCACGCGGATAAAGACCGCTGATTTGATACCGGTATTCGTAAATTCACACTAATCCCACAGGGATAATCAAACATGTGTGGGTGGCGGATTCTTGTTCTCCTTGATCTTGTACGAGGCCACATACAGCGCTGGCAGGAACAGCAGCGTGAGCAAGGTGGCCGACAGGATCCCGCCGATCATGGCGTAGGCCATCGGCCCCCAGAACACGTCACGGGCAATCGGGATCATGCCCAGGCTGGCGGCCGCAGCGGTGAGCAGGATCGGCCGGCGTCGATGCTGGGTGGCTTGCATCACCGCGTGCCACGGGTCATAGCCGTCACGCTCGTACTGGTCGATCTGGGTCACCAAAATCACCGAGTTACGGACGATGATGCCGATCAGCGCCAGAATCCCCAGAATTGCCACAAAGCCCATCGGCGTACCGGTTGGCACCAACGCCAGAACCACGCCGATCAGCCCCAGCGGCGCGACACTCACCACCAGGAACATCTTCTGCACACTTTGCAGCTGGATCATCAGGAACGTTGCCATCAAGAACAGCATTAACGGCACTACCTTGGC
Organism: Pseudomonas kulmbachensis; assembly: GCF_963681935.1. Classification (NCBI taxonomy): domain Bacteria; kingdom Pseudomonadati; phylum Pseudomonadota; class Gammaproteobacteria; order Pseudomonadales; family Pseudomonadaceae; genus Pseudomonas; species Pseudomonas kulmbachensis. The sequence goes on from NZ_OY817088.1 coordinate 152,280, forward strand.
GATCGGGCCCTGGGCCTTGGCGCTTTGCTCCACCGTGCCGCCCGTTTGCAGGTTGTAGCCCAAGGGCAGGCTGTCGGCGAACTTGTCGACGTCCGGTTTGAGCTGCGTGACCAGATCGGTCGGTTGCATTGAACCGCGCACCGAGGCTTTGAGCGTCAGGGTGGGAATCCGGTCACGGCTCCAGATCAACGGCTGCTCCAGCTCATAGCGCACCGTGGCAAAGGCCAGTAGCGGAATCGAGGTGCCGCTCGGCGTGGTGATTTGCAGGTTGAGCAGGGTTTCGGGGGTGCCACGTTCACTGCTGTTGGCCCGTCCGACGATATTGATCAGGTAGATGTTGTCCTTCACCTGGCTGACGGCTGCCCCGCTGACGATGCTGTTCATCACATGGGCTACGTCCTCGGACGACAGTCCGAACTGGCGGGCCTTGTCCTGGGCAATGTCGATGCGCAGGACCTTGCCGGGTTCGTTCCAGTTGAAGATGGTTTCACCGACGTTGGGGTTGGCATCGAGCACCGAGGCCAGGTCGATCGAATACTTGCGCACCAGATCGATGTTCGGCCCGCTGACCCGGTATTGCAGCGGCTGCCCTACCGGCGGGCCCAGCTCCAGGGTATGGACGAAGCTGCCGACCCCCACAAACTCCTCGCGCAGACGCTTGTTCAGACGCTCGATCAACGCATCGCGACTCTCAAGCCCGGTACTGACGATCACCAACTGAGCATAAAAGGGGTTTTGCAGTTGTTGGTCCAGCGGCAGGTAGAAACGGATCGCACCCTCGCCGATGTACGAGCTCCAGCGCACGATATCCGGGTCGCCCTTGAGTGACTCTTCAAAACGCTGGGTGACTTTCAGGGTTTCCTGAATTGACGCGTTTTGCGGCAGGTTCAGGTCCACCAGAATTTCGGGGCGATCAGAGGCCGGGAAGAACTGGTTCTGCACCAGCCCCATGCCGAACACCGCCATTACAAACATCAGCACCGTGGCGCCGATGGTCCACCAGCGATTACGCATGCACCACAGCAGACCGCTGTTGAAAACCTGGGCCAGACGCCCTGGTGTCTCGGATTTGGGTTTGACCTTGGCGCTGAGGATATGCACGCCCAGCACCGGGGCGAACAGTACCGCCACCACCCATGACACCAGCATCGCCACGGCAATTACCGCAAACAGGGTGAAGGTGTATTCCCCCGCCGAGCTGTTGTTCAGTCCGATGGGGACAAACCCGGCCACCGTGACCAGTGTGCCGGTGAGCATCGGGAAGGCTGTGGAGTGATAGGCAAAGGTTGCTGCCTGCTCCTTGGTTTCCCCCAGTTCGAGCCGCGTGATCATCATCTCCACGGTGATCATCGCATCGTCCACCAGCAAGCCGAGGGCAATGATCAATGCACCCAGCGACACCCGTTGCATGGCGATGCCGGTGAACTCCATAAACACGAACACCAGGGCCAGAACCAGCGGGATCGAGATCGCTACCACCAACCCGGCGCGCAGTCCCAGGCTGATAAAACTCACTGCCAATACGATCACTACGGCTTCAAACAGCGCGCTGGTGAAGCCGCTCACGGCCACTTCAACCACCTGCGCCTGATCGGACACCATGTGTACGCCCACGCCCACCGGCAACTGTGCAGTCAGGTCGTCGATGCGTTGTTGCAGCTCCTTGCCGAACTCCTGAATGTTGCCGCCGTCGATCATGGCGATTGCCAGGCCGATGGCTGGCTTACCGTTGTAATGGAACATGGGGGCTGCCGGGTCGACGTAGCCCCGGCTGATATCGGCGATGTCGGCCAGTCGGTAAAAACGGTCGTTGACCCGCAGGTTCACCGCTGCCAGGTCTTCAACACTGTGGAACTGCCCCGAGGTGCGTACCGACATGCGTTCCGGGCCCGCTTCGATGACACCGGCGGGGGTCACGGCGTTCTGTTGTTGCAGGCTTTCAAGGATATGTTCCTGGTCCAGGCCCAGCGCTGCCAGTTTGCGGGTCGAAAAGTCCAGGTAGAAGGTTTCCTCCTGCTCGCCAATGGTCGTTACCTTGCCGCGGTTGGGAACATCGCGAATCCCGGTGCGCACCTGCTCCACGTAGTCGCGCAGCTGGCGCATGGTGAAGCCGTCACCGGTGAAGGCGAAGATGGTGCCATACACATCACCGAACTCATCGTCGAACCCCGGACCTTGAATGCCCTGGGGGAAATCGCCGCGGATGTCGCCGATTTTTTTCCGGACCTCATACCAGATATGGGGAATGGCATCGGCCTTGGTGGTGTCCTTGAGGAACACAAACACCGTGGATTCGCCGGGCCGGGTATAGCTTTGCACGTAGTCGAGCGAATCCAGCTCTTCGAGCTTTTTCTCGATGCGGTCGGTGATTTGCAATCGGGTTTCATCGACCGTAGCACCAGGCCACTTGCTCTGGATCACCATGGTTTTGATGGCGAAGGACGGGTCTTCTGCGCGGCCCAGATTGATATACGAAAAAATCCCGGCGACCACCGCCACAAACATCAAATACCAGACAAATGACTGATGCTTGAGGGCCCACTCGGACAGGTTGAACTTCCCATTCATTGCGAGCTTTCCTTATCGAGTCTGACTTTCTGTCCGGGACTGAGACTGTTCACGCCGGCGCTGACTACGTTGTCGCCTGCGGTTATGCCGCCAGACAACAACACGGTTTTTGCATCGCGTCGCTGTACGGTGACGTCACGCGGGCTGACGGTTTGCGCTGCCTTGTCGATAACCCACACGCGGCTGTGACCGTCGATGACTTGCACGGCGGTCAGTGGCAACTGGAAATGCTCGGCGGTCGGGCTGCTGACGGTCACGCTGACCGAACTGCCAAGACGAAATGCAGCCGGAGTCTGGTCCAGTGTCAGGCGGGTACGACGAGTACGGGTGGCGCTGTCGGCTTGCGGGGCGATCTCACGGACATGGGCGCGGGTGTTGACGTTCGGGTCGAGCTGACCGGCGACCAGGAACACGATGCCTTTGGGGAGCTCCTCGGCCAGCGGGCCCGGCAAGTCGATCACGGCTTCCTTGATTTCAGGGCGGGCCAGGGTAACGACTTCCTGGCCGATGCTGACCACTTGCCCGGCCTCGGCCTGCCATTGGGTGATGACCGCGTCATGGTCAGCGCGCAGGTTGCAGTAACTGAGTTGGTCCTGGGCCTGGTTCACCGCGGCTTGCGCCTGTTGCATCGAGGCCTGGGTGGTTTTGAGGTCGGCTTGTGCGGTGTCCAGTTGAGCCTGAGCCCCAACACCACGGTCGAGCAGCTCTTGCTGGCGTCGGGCGGTGGCTCGGGCGTTGATCAATTGCGCTTGTACCTTGGCCAGATCACCCTGGGCCGAGCGCAACTGGTTTTGTTGATCGGTCGGGTCGAGGTTGGCCAGAATGTCGCCCTGTTTGACCTCCGCGCCCACATCGTAAAAGCGCCGCACAATGCGCCCCGGTACACGAAAGCCCAGCGTGCTTTCGTAACGGGCCTCGATATTGCCGGCAAAGCGCCCCAGGTTTTGCGCCAACTCTGGTTGGGCCACTACGTACAGCACCGGGCGCACGGGCTCGGGTGGTCGTTTTTCAGAGCAGCCCAATAGCATGGCGGCGGCCAATGGCATCACCCAAAAATGTCTCATAGCTGCACCCCCTGGGCCGGGGCTGGGACGATTTCAACCTTCATGCCGGGGTGTAACAATTGTCCGCCTGCGACCACGACATTCTCTCCATCCTTAAGACCATCGCTGACGATCACGCTGCCGGTCAGGTAACGCCCGACCTTGACCCGCTGCAGGCGTACGTTGCTTTGCTCGTCGGCGATCCACACGGCGGGTTCGCTGATGTCTTTGGTCAAGGCCGACCATGGAAGCTCGATGCTGCGGCTGGGTGGCGGGGTCAGGTTGACGCTGACAATCGAGCCCAGGTCCATGCCTTTGGGCAGTGCATCCAGTTGTACCTTGATTTGTAGCGTGCCGCTTTGCGCGGCCACCGTGGGGGTGATTTCGCGGATCTGGCCGTTGACCTTGATCGTCGGATCGCTCAGCAGCGTGACTTGCACCGTGGGGTTCTTGGGCGGCTCGATAAACAACGACTCATACACGTTGAAAACTGCGTCGCGGGCACCGTCGCGGGCCAGGGTGAAAATCGGCATGGTGGCCTGCACCACTTGCCCGACTTCGGCCTGGCGCGCGGTGATGATGCCGGGTGCCTCGGCTTCAAGGTTGCTGTAACTCAGTTGTTCGCGGGCGTTGGCCAGTTGGGCCTGGGCAGCCGCCAAGGCACTTTTGGCACTCAGTTGGGCCGCGTTGGCCGCGTCGTATTCGCTTTGGCTGGTGTAGCCTTTTGGCAGCAATTTTTGCTGACGAATAAACGCAGCCCGGGTTTGCACCACTTGCGCTTGCTGCGCGTTGACGCTGGCCTGGGCGGTCTCGACCTGGATCTTCAGGTCTTTGGGGTCGAGGCGGGCCAGCACCTGTTGGGCCTGGATGTGATCACCCACATCGACCTTGCGTTCGATAATCTTGCCGCCCACGCGAAATGAAAGCCGGGTTTCGACCCGGGCTTGAATATCGCCGCTGAGTTGAATCGGCAGTGCAAATTCGCGAGTGCTTACCTGCTGTACATACACCCGAGGCGATAAAGGCTCTTTGGGCCCCTCTTTGCCACACGCGGTGAGTAGCGCCAACAGGCTTAAGCCCAAAATGCCCGTGTTCAGTGGACCAGCCATGCAAGCTCCTTTGCGTGATGCTGATTAACATTCGAATACGGTTGATAGCGTAGAACAGGCTTTCCACTCTGTGGGACTCTATTGCCGCAGGCGCAAAATGATCCGTAGCAGCTGCCGTAGGAACGAGGCTGCGTTCGGCGGCATAGCCGTCGTGAAACCAGTAGCCGCGAAGTGTCAGGTAGTTCCTGGACTCAGGACTTGCGGTCGCTGCGCAACCGGACGCAGCCTCGTTCCTACGGCAGCTGCTACGGTTTCTGATCCCATACCGAGGCCCACTATGCTTACCACCCTGGCGGTGGCCAATTACCGCTCCATCAACCAGTTGGTGGTGCCCTTGGCCAGACTGAATCTGATCACTGGCCCCAACGGCAGCGGCAAATCGAATCTTTACCGAGCACTGCGCTTGTTGGCCGAAACCGCCCAGGGCGGAGTGGTCAATGCCCTGGCCCGCGAAGGTGGTCTGAGTTCAACATTCTGGGCCGGACCAGAGGTGATTTCTCGGCGCATGAAACAGGGCGAAGTCGATATAAATGCCAGCGTCCATCAGGGGGCCAAGCGGCTGCGCCTGGGGTTTGCCGCAGAGGAATTCAGCTACGCCATCGCCTTGGGCTTGCCGATACCAGGGCGCACGCAGTTCAACCTCGATCCGCAAATCAAGCACGAGAGTATCTGGGCGGGGCCTTTTTACCGGCCGGCCAGTGAGCTGGTGGAGCGCAAAGGGCCCATGGTTCGCGCTCGTGATGGCCGCAACTGGCAGGTGCTGGCACAGCACACGCCGTTGTTCGACAGCCTGTTCGATCAGATCGGCAGCTTACAGGCGTCGCCTGAAGTCTTGCAGTTACGCGAGTCCATCCGTGGCTGGCGCTTTTACGATCACTTTCGCACCGACCCCGACGCTCCTGTGCGCCAGCCGCAACTGGGCACACGCACGCCGGTGCTGCATCACGATGGCCGTGATTTGGCGGCGGCGTTGCAAACCATCCTTGAAGTTGGCAACCCCGAAGCCCTGCATGCCGCGATCTGCGATGCGTTCCCCGGCGCCAGGCTGGAAATCGAGTGCGTGCCCGGCGGGCATTTTTATATCGAGTTTTATCAGGAGGGGCTGCTGCGGCCATTGTCGGCCGCCGAGTTGTCAGACGGTACGCTGCGCTATCTGTTGTTGATCGCCGCCCTGCTCACCCCGCGCCCGCCGAGCATGATGGTGCTCAACGAGCCCGAGACCAGCCTGCACCCGGACCTGTTGCCTGCCTTGGCGCGGTTGATCATCAGCGCCTCGCAGCACTCACAGATATGGGTGGTGTCCCATGCCCGGCGCCTGATCGCCGCCTTGCAGCAAGACCCGGAGTGCAACTGCATCGTGCTGGAAAAAAACCTTGGCCAGACTGAAGTGGTCGGCCAGCGGATGCTGGATAAGCCCACGTGGTATTGGCCCGACAAATAAAAACGCCGACGGCTTTAAAAGCCGTCGGCGTTTGCAGTGAAGCGGGCGTGGTTTAGAACGCTGGCAGCACCGCACCTTTGTATTTCTCGGCAATAAAGGCTTTCACTTCAGGGCTGGTCAGGGCCTTGGCCAGCTTCTGGATCGCTACGCTGTCCTTGTTGTCAGGACGGGCTACCAGGAAGTTCACGTACGGCGAATCGGCACCTTCAATGATCAGCGCGTCGGTGGCTGGGTTCAGACCCGCTTCCAGCGCGTAGTTAGTGTTGATCATGTCCAGGTCAACCTGGTCCAGCACGCGTGGCAGCAGTGCAGACTCAAGCTCCTTGAACTTGAAGTTGTGCGGGTTCTTGGCGATGTCTTTTGGTGTGGAAACAGCGTTGGTCGGGTCTTTGAGTTCGATCAAGCCAGCCTTTTGCAGCAGGATCAAAGCACGGCCGCTGTTGCTGCCTTCGTTAGGGATAGCGATGGTCGCGCCGTCTTTGAGCTCAGACAGGTTTTTGATCTTTTTCGAGTAGCCGCCGAACGGTTCAACGTGAACGCCGACCACGGTGATCAGGTTAGTACCTTTACCTTTGTTGAAGCTTTCGAGGTACGGCAGGGTCTGGAAGTAGTTGGCATCCAGGTGCTTCTCGGCAACTTGCACGTTCGGTTGCACATAGTCGGTGAACACTTTGATTTCCAGATCCACGCCTTCTTTGGCGAGGGTTGGTTTGATCAACTCAAGGATTTCGGCGTGGGGGACTGGCGTTGCAGCCACAACCAGCTTTTCGCCAGCTTGTGCCAGGCCTGCAGTCAAAGCAGCCGCCAATGCGGTAAACAACAGAACCTTTTTCATGCAATACCCTTAAGTGTGTGACCGTTCGGATGACGGTTCTTGGAAGACGAAATGGACAATACCGAGTTTCTTTATTCCAGAACAATAATATTTATTCAGCTTCTTATGCCATTTTGTTCACTTGACGAGATGTTTGTGGAAGCGAGCCTGCTCGCGAAGGTCGTAAACAATAGCGCGTCTTCACGAGCAGGCTCGCTCCCACAGGGTCAAGAAAGAAGTTGCTTGAGCGCCGCCAACTCCTGCTCTGTCGCCCCTTTTATAAATTGTTCAATCTGGCTCAGACCATCGGGAAGGTTCAAGTGCTCGGGCTGGATCTCTTCGCCGGTGCTCACCAGCAGTGCAAAATGAATCACGTTTTCCAGTTCACGGGTGTTGCCCGGCCAGCTGTAGCGCTCAAGTACCCGTTGCGCGCTGTCGCTGATAAACGGCACGGGCAGGCTCAGGCGTTGGCTGTAGATGCCTAAAAAGTATTCAGCCAGGGACAGGATGTCCCCTGGCCGTTCGCGCAACGCGGGCAAGTCCAGTCGCCCTTCGCTGAGGTAGTAATACAGCCGCTCATGGAATTTGCCGGCACTTACCGCCTGGGCCAGATCAATGCTGGTGGCCGCGACCAGTCGCACATCGACCGGGCTGGGTTGATGGGCGCCCACACGGGTGACTTCGTGGGTTTCCAGCGCGGCCAGTAGCTTGACCTGGATCGCCAGAGGCAAGTCGCCAATTTCGTCCAGATATAAAGTGCCGCCATTGGCCGAGCCAAACCACCCCGCGCGGCTGCTGGCCGAACTGTTGTGGGTTCCTGCGGCATAGCCGAACAGCTCGGCATCGGCATAAGTGGGGCTGATCGCCCCGCAATTGACCGAAACAAACAAACCGGTGCGGTCGCTGGCGCGGTGAATATGCCGCGCCAGCAGCTCCTTGCCGCTGCCGGTTTCGCCCCGGATCAACACGGGCAAGGCGCGGGGCGCCAACTGTTCCAGGTCGTTGCGTAGTTGGCGCGAACGCGGGTCGACAAACACCAGCGCCTTGGCGCGAATGCTCAGGGGGCTTTTTTCCGCGTCGGGAAAGGTCAGCAACGGCTGACCGAAGGTTTCATGCAGGCTCATGGCAGGCTCCCGCCCGCCGCCTAAGGGTGGGCGCGGGCGTTACAAAAATTCATGCGCGGCGCAGGGCGCCATGTTCGATGCGGGTTTGCAGGCGGTACAAAAAGGCGAAACCTTGCTCCCAGCGCTGGTGTCCGGACTTGACGTTGATATGCCCGGCACCGCTGATAATGCCGACCTCGGCGCCCCATTGGCGGGCGAACTCCATGGCTCGTGGCGCGCTGACTGCGCCATCGTTGTCCGAGCTGACTATCTGGCTGGGGAACGGTAATGGTCGGGTCGGTATAGGTGCAAAGTTGCGCAAGGCGGGCGCACAGGCCGGGCGCTCGACATCGGCCGGGGCTACCAGTAACGCGCCGCGCACTTGGCTCAACAGGCTTTCTGGCGCACGCTCGGCCCAATGGGCTACGGTAATGCAACCCAGGCTGTGGGCAATCAGAATCACGGGAGTGCTGTCGGCGGCAATGGCCTCGGCCAGGGCGGCGATCCAGTCCTCGCGGCGCGGCGTCAGCCAGTCGGCCTGCTCCACCCGAGTACTGTTCGGTAAGCTGTTTTGCCAGTGGGTTTGCCAATGATCGTCGGACGAACCTTGCCAGCCCGGCACTATCAAATAGCGAATCGAATCGTTGCCCATGGGTGTGCGCCTCCAGCGGTATGTGTGTTACCGAGTCAGTATAGGGACGGTTTTTAGATTCGCTAAGGAATAAGAAGCTATTTGTTTATAACCAAAAAGTGATCCTTGAGGATTCTGCACCATGAAAAGCCTGGTCGACCACCTGAGCCAATACGCGGCCTATCACCGTGACCGACGCAATATCGTCAGCCACTTCATTGGCATCCCGTTGATTGTGGTTGCCGTGGCTGCGCTGCTGTCGCGACCGCAATGGGCAGGGGTTTCACCGGCGTTGTTAGTGATGCTGGCAAGCGCGGTTTTTTACCTGCGCCTTGAGCTGCGGCTTGGAGTATTGATGACGCTGCTGCTGGGGTTGGCGGTATGGCTGGGGCATTCGCTGGCGTCGTTGAGCACGGCCGCTTGGCTGGGTTGGAGCGTTGGGTTGTTTGTGTTGGGCTGGGTGATTCAGTTTGTCGGGCATTACTACGAAGGGCGCAAGCCGGCGTTTATCGATGATCTGACCGGGCTGATCGTGGGGCCGTTGTTTGTGGTGGTGGAGCTGGGTTTTTTGCTGGGCTGGCGCGAGGATTTGCGCCGCGAGATTGAGTTGCGACAGCCGCTGCAAAGATAAGACTCCGGTAGCAGCTGCCGAAGGAACGAGGCTGCGTCCGGCTGCGCAGCAGTCGTAAAATCAGACACTGCAGTGTGCCAGTTAAACCCGAATTTCAGGTTCTACGGTCGCTGCGCAACCGGACGCAGCCTCGTTCCTACGGCAGCTGCTACGAAGCTCTTCAGCGCTTGAAGGCCTGATGCAGCTCGGCCAGTGTTTCAAAGTGGTACTTGGGCGCAAACGAGTTCAGCTCTTCAAAGCTGCCAAAGCCATAACCCACAGCTGCTGCGTCCATACCATTGTCGCGGGCGCCGATCAGGTCGTGCTTGCGGTCACCGATCATCAGGGTTTGAGCCGGGTCCAGGCCTTGCTCACTTATCAAGTGGGCAATCAGCTCGACCTTGTTGGTGCGGGTGCCATCCAGTTCGCTGCCGTAGATCACTTTGAAGTGCTTGGCGAAATCAAAATGACGAGCAATTTCACGCGCATAGATATGCGGTTTTGAAGTCGCAATAAACAGTTGGCGACCCTGTGCCACCAGCTCTTCGAGCAGCGGCGTGACGCCCTCGAACACTTGGTTTTCATACAGGCCGGTCACGGCGAAACGCTCGCGGTAAAAGCCCATTGCTTCCCACGCTTTTGCTTCGTCAAAGTCATATGTGGCCATGAACTGTTGCAGCAGCGGCGGGCCGATAAAGTGCTCAAGCTTAGTCAGGTCAGGTTCATCGATGCCCAGCTTGCTCAGGCCGAACTGGATCGAACGGGTGATGCCTTCGCGTGGGTCGGTCAGGGTGCCGTCGAGGTCGAACAATACGTTTTGGTAATGCATGCAGGGCTCCAAAATAGGGGGCTTAAACGGCCAGGTGATAGCCTTCGGCCAAATGCTGGTCCTTGAGTTTTACGTAGTTGCCGGCGCTGTAGGTGAAGAACGCTTTTTCCTTTTCGGTCAGCTCACGCACCTGTTTGACCGGGCTGCCCACATACAGAAAACCGCTGACCAGACGCTTGCCCGGTGGTACCAGGCTGCCCGCACCGACGATCACATCGTCTTCAATCACCGCGCCGTCCATCACGATGCTGCCCATGCCGATCAGGATACGGCTGCCCACGCTGCAACCATGCAGCATGACTTTATGGGCGATGGTTACGTCGTCGCCGATCAACAGCGGGAAGCCCTCGGGGTTAAAGGGCCCCGCGTGGGTGATGTGCAGTACGCAGCCGTCCTGCACGCTGGTGCGGGCGCCGATGCGGATGCGGTGCATATCGCCGCGAATCACGGTCAGCGGCCAGATTGAACTGTCGGCGCCGATCTCCACATCGCCGATCACCACCGCCGAGCGGTCGACAAAGGCGCGCTCGCCCAGGGTCGGTGTGTGCTGCTGGAATGGACGGATGGACACAAATAGCTTCCTTCTTTAGCCGTAATAGGGCGTTGCAATGCTGCGGTCTGAGTCGATTGTAATTAAGATGGCTCAATGTTTCTTCAAGCCAAGGTGCCAAACGTGAGCGAGAACAACCCTCTTTTGCAGCCCTACGACCTGCCGCCGTTCTCGGCGATCCGTCCTGAGCACGTACAGCCGGCCATCGAGCAGATCCTCGCCGACAACCGCGCCGGCATTCAAGCCATCCTCAAGGACCAGGGCCAGAACCCGACATGGGCTGGCCTGGTATTGGCGATGGATGAGCTGAACGACCGACTGGGCGCGGCCTGGAGCCCGGTCAGCCACCTCAATGCAGTGTGCAACAGCGCAGAGTTGCGTGAAGCCTACGAGGCTTGCCTGCCTGCGTTGAGCGCCTATTCCACCGAGATGGGCCAGAACCGTGAGTTGTTCCAGGCTTTCGAAGCCCTGGCCCACAGCCCGCAAGTAGCCGATTTCGATCAGGCACAAAAAACTATTCTTGAGCACTCGTTGCGCGACTTTCGTCTGTCGGGTATTGACCTGCCAGAGGCTGAGCAAAAGCGTTACGCCGAAGTGCAGAGCAAGCTTTCCGAACTGGGCAGCAAGTTTTCCAACCAACTGTTGGACGCGACCCAGGCTTGGACCAAGCACATCACCGACGAAGCCGCGCTGGCGGGTCTGACCGATTCGGCCAAGGCGCAAATGGCTGCCGCTGCGCAGGCCAAAGGTCTGGACGGTTGGCTGATCAGCCTGGAGTTCCCGAGCTACTTCCCGGTCATGACTTATGCGCAAGACCGCGCTCTGCGCGAAGAAGTCTACGCTGCGTACTGCACCCGCGCCTCGGACCAAGGCCCGAATGCCGGAAAGTTCGACAACGGTCCGGTGATGGAAGAGATCCTCGACCTGCGTCAGGAGCTTGCGAAACTCTTGGGTTTTGGCAGCTTTGCCGAGCTGAGCCTGGCCACCAAAATGGCTGAAACCCCGGATCAGGTGCTGACCTTCCTGCGCGATCTGGCCAAGCGCAGCAAGCCTTTTGCTGCGCGTGATCTTGAACAACTGCAAGCCTACGCCGCCGAGCAAGGCACTGCGGAGCTGAAAAGCTGGGACTCAGGCTTCTTCGGCGAGAAACTGCGCGAGCAGCGTTACAGCGTGTCCCAAGAGGCACTGCGCGCTTACTTCCCGATCGACAAGGTGTTGGGCGGCCTGTTCGCCATCGTGCAGCGTCTGTACGGAATTGAAATTGCCGAAATCAAAGGGTTCGACACCTGGCACCCGGATGTTCGCCTGTTTGAAATCAAGGAAAACGGCGAGCACATTGGCCGCTTCTTCTTTGACCTCTACGCCCGTGCCAACAAGCGTGGCGGCGCCTGGATGGACGGCGCCCGTGATCGCCGCCGCACTGCGGCCGGAACGTTGCAAAGCCCGGTGGCCAACCTGGTGTGCAACTTCACCCCAGCGGTTGCGGGCAAGCCTGCACTGCTGACCCACGACGAAGTCACCACCCTGTTCCACGAATTCGGCCACGGCCTGCACCACATGCTGACCGAGATCGAACACGCAGGCGTGTCCGGTATCAACGGTGTGGCCTGGGATGCGGTCGAGCTGCCGAGCCAGTTCATGGAAAACTGGTGCTGGGAGCCTGAAGGTCTGGCACTGATTTCCAGCCATTACGAAACCGGCGAGGCACTGCCCAAAGACCTGCTGGACAAGATGCTGGCGGCCAAGAACTTCCAGTCCGGACTGATGATGGTTCGTCAGCTGGAGTTCTCGCTGTTCGACTTCGAACTGCACGCCACCCACGGTGACGGTCGCAGCGTAGCGCAGGTGCTGGACGGCATCCGCGATGAGGTGTCGGTCATGCGCCCACCGGCTTACAACCGCTTCCCTAACAGTTTTGCGCATATCTTCGCGGGCGGTTACGCGGCGGGTTACTACAGCTACAAGTGGGCTGAAGTGCTGTCGGCGGATGCGTTCTCGCGCTTTGAAGAAGAAGGCGTATTCAACCCTCACACCGGCAAGGCATTCCGCCAGGCGATTCTGGCCCGTGGTGGTTCGTTGGCCCCGATGGAATTGTTCAAGGACTTCCGTGGCCGTGAGCCGTCGATTGACGCCTTGTTGCGTCACAGCGGCCTGACTGAGGATTCGGCAGCATGAGTGATGCACCTGTGAATGTGACCAAAAAGCGCTTTATCGCCGGGGCTGTCTGCCCGGCGTGCAGCGAGCCTGACAAATTGATGATGTGGAACGAAGACGAAGTGCCGCACCGCGAATGCGTGGCCTGCGGTTATTCGGACACGTTGAATGAACAGGGTTTGTCGGTGCCCAAGGAATTGGGTACGCGGGTTAATACGTCAGCGCTGAAAAAAGCCCCGGATCCTAAAGTGCAGGCGGTGCAGTTTTTTCCGAATCCGAAACTGAAAAAGCCGTAAAAGCCATGTACTTGTAGCCGCTGCCGAAGGCTGCGAAAAGGGCCGCAGGCCCTTCGCTTTTTATTTACAAGCGGGGCTGCTTTGCAGCCCATCGCAGCCTGCGGCAGCGGCTACAGGTTTACGCTTTCTGCCACACCTTCGGCTTGAAGAACAACGTCTCGCCGCGCACCAGATCGGTCAGGCTGTCGTGGTCCTTGACCACTTCAACCTCGATCAACTCGCTTTGCCCTTCAACTTTCAACGTCACCCGGGTGGTCGCACCCAATGGGCGGATGTCGCGTACCTGTGCAGCATGGTGGTCTTCAAGTTCGTGACGCGACAACGACACTTCGTGCGGACGGAACAGTACGTGCTGGTCTTCGCCGATGTGCAGACGGTTGGAGTCACCGAGGAAGTGGTACACAAAATCGCTGGCCGGGTTTTCGTAGACTTCGCCCGGTGAGCCGATCTGCTCGATCACGCCCTTGTTCATTACCACGATGCGGTCAGCCACTTCCATGGCTTCTTCCTGGTCGTGGGTCACGAAGACCGACGTCAGGTTGATGTCTTCGTGCAGGCGCGCCAACCAGCGGCGCAGCTCTTTACGTACCTTGGCGTCCAGGGCGCCGAAAGGTTCGTCCAGCAGCAGCACCTTGGGTTCTACCGCCAATGCGCGGGCCAGTGCGATACGCTGACGCTGACCGCCAGAAAGCTGCTCGGGGTAGCGATCCGACAACCAGTCCAGTTGCACCATGTTCAGCAGTTCGTGGACTTTTTCGGCGATCCGGGTTTCGCTCGGGCGTTCTTTTTTCGGCTTCATGCGCAGGCCGAAAGCGACGTTGTCGAACACCGTCATGTGGCGGAACAGCGCGTAATGCTGGAATACAAAACCGACGTTGCGATCACGCACGTCGTGGCCCGAGACGTCTTCACCGTGGAACACGATGTTGCCTTCGTCCGGGGTTTCCAGGCCTGCGATGATACGCAGCAAGGTCGTTTTACCGCAGCCCGACGGGCCAAGCAAAGCCACCAGTTCGCCGCTGTGAATATCCAGGTTGATGCTGTTCAGCGCCTTGAAGGCATTGAAGTTCTTGCTGACGTTACGGACTTCGATCGACATGGTTTATTCCTCCGCGGCGCTGGCGCGCAGGCGGTTAATACGGGATTCGCTCCACTGCTTGAGCAGCAGGATGAAGAGCGCCAGGATCAGCAACAGAGTGGCCACAGCGAAGGCGGCAACGTGGTTGTATTCGTTGTAGAGGATCTCGACGTGCAGCGGCAGGGTGTTGGTCACCCCGCGAATGTGCCCGGAAACCACCGACACTGCACCGAACTCACCCATCGCCCGCGCAGTACACAGCACCACGCCGTAGATCAGGCCCCATTTGATGTTGGGTACGGTGACGTGCCAGAACATCTGCCAGCCGTTGGCGCCCAGCAGGCGTGCGGCCTCTTCTTCCTGGGTGCCCTGCTCTTGCATCAGCGGGATCAGTTCACGGGCCACAAACGGCACGGTGACGAAGATGGTCGCCAGCACGATGCCCGGTAGAGCGAAGACGATCTGGATGTCGTGATCTTGCAACCACGGGCCGAAGAAGCCCTGTGCGCCGAACATCAGCACGTAGACCAGACCTGCGATCACCGGCGAGACGGAAAACGGCAGGTCGATCAGGGTGACCAGGATGCTTTTGCCGCGAAAGCTGTATTTGCTTACGCACCAGGCCGCGCTGACGCCGAATACCACGTTCAGCGGCACCGAAATCGCCACCGCAATGATGGTCAGCTTGAGGGCCGACAAGGCGTCGGGTTCGAGGATGGCGTCGAAGAATGTACCTACGCCCATTTTCAAACCCTGGGACACCACGATCAGCAGGGGCAGCAACAGGAACAGGGTGAAAAACAACCAGCCGAAGCCGATCAGCAGGCGCCGCGACAGCGGGCTGCCTCGGCGGGCGGCGTTGGCTGCGGATGAGGCGCTTAATGTTGAGTTGGACATGGTCAGGCCTCCTTCACGGTTTTTCGATGCGGCGCTGAATCAAATTGATTACCAGCAGCAAAATGAAGGAAACCACCAGCATCATTACGCCAATGGCAGTGGCGCCGGTGTAGTCGTACTGGTCCAGCTTGACCATGATCAGCAGCGGCAGAATCTCGGTTTTGAACGGCATGTTACCGGCGATAAAGATCACCGAACCGTACTCGCCGACACCCCGGGCAAAGGCCAGGGCAAAGCCGGTCAGCCAGGCGGGCAGCAGGGCCGGAACCAGGATGTAGCGAAACACTTGCAGCGGCTTGGCGCCCAGACAGGCGGCAGCTTCTTCGATTTCACGCGGGATGTCAGCCAGTACCGGCTGCACTGTACGCACCACAAATGGCAGGGTGACGAAGGTCAGTGCCAGGGTGATACCCATCGGGGTGTAGGCGATTTTGAAGCCCAGGTCGGCGGCGAACTGGCCGATCCAGCCGTTGGGCGCGTACAAGGCGGTCAGTGCGATACCGGCCACGGCGGTCGGCAGGGCAAATGGCAGGTCGATCATGGCGTCGATGACCTTGCGCCCCGGGAAGGTGTAACGCACCAGCACCCAGGCCAGTACGGTCCCGATAACGCCGTTGATGATGGCGGCGACAAAGGCGGTGCCGAAGCTCAGTTGCAGCGCTGCCAGCACCCTGGGGGCGGTGATGATGGCCCAGAACTGGTCCCAGGTCAGTTGAGCGGCATGCACGAACATCGCTGCCAGTGGAATCAGCACAATCAGACTGAGGTACACCAAGGTGTAGCCCAGTGTCAGCCCGAAGCCGGGTATGACGGGGGAGATACGACGCGACATAAAAGTCCTTGGGTTAACGCACGAGGCCCGCAACCAATTGCGGGCCTGATGTTCTAGCTTTCAGCATGGCCTGATGGCCCGCCCCGCAGGTTATTGCGCCTGGTAGATCTGGTCGAACACGCCACCGTCATTGAAAAATTTCGGTTGCGCAGTCTTCCAGCCACCGAAGTCTTTGTCGATAGTCACAAGCTCCAGTTTCGGAAACTGCGTGGCGTATTTGGCAGCGACAGCCTTGTCACGCGGGCGGTAGAAGTTCTTCGCGGCGATTTCCTGACCCGCCGGGCTGTACAGGTGTTCGAGGTACGCTTTGGCGATCTCGGTGTTGCCTTTTTTCTCGGCGTTTTTATCGACTACAGCCACTGGCGGCTCGGCCAGGATCGACAGCGAAGGTACGACAATGTCGAATTTATCGGTGCCGCCATCTTCTTTCAGTGCCAGGAAAGCTTCGTTTTCCCAGGCCAGCAACACGTCACCTTGGCCGTTGTTGACGAAGGTAATGGTTGAACCGCGTGCACCGGTGTCCAGCACGGGGACGTGTTTGAACAAGGTTTTTACGTATTCCTTGGCTTTCTCCTCGTCACCGCCGTTGGCTTTGAGGCCATAAGCGTAGGCCGCGAGGAAGTTCCAGCGGGCACCGCCACTGGTTTTCGGGTTCGGAGTAATGACCGACACGCCGTCTTTGGTCAGATCGCCCCAGTCCTTGATGCCTTTAGGGTTGCCCTTGCGTACCAGGAATACGATGGTCGAGGTGTACGGAGTGCTGGCGTCCGGCAGGCGGGTTTGCCAGTTTTCCGGCAGGGTTTTACCCAGCTTGGCGATTTCGTCGATGTCACCGGCCAGTGCCAGGGTCACGACATCCGCGCGCAGGCCGTCAATCACGCCGCGAGCCTGTTTACCCGAGCCGCCGTGGGACTGTTGGATTTTGACGTTGTCGCCAGGGTGATTGGCTTTCCAGAAGTTGGTGAACTCAGTGTTGTAATCCTGGTACAGCTCGCGGGTCGGATCGTAAGAAACGTTTAGTAGTTCGTAATCTTTGGCTACAGCGGAGCCAGCAAAAATGGCACTGGCCAGCGCGGCCAAAGCGTAACGGCGTAGGGACATAGGTGAGGCTCCAAAGCATTTCTTAATTTTTATTAAACGCACTCAGATGAATGCGTTTTGAATGGTTCAGGCGTTTTTTTGACTCGGGTTCTGCAAGCGGAATTTCTCTTTGCGTTCGATCTGAACCACCTGAGCGTTGTGCACGGTGATTTCAACAGCACCAAAGCGCAGGTCTCGAAGCGCGCTCTGGATTTCCCGCAGAATGGTTGCTTCGTCCTGACCGTCAACGCTACGTAGAGATACGCTCATGGTGCTGCTCCTGAAATATGGGGTGCCGACAGGGATGCTGGCGTAGGGGCAATAGTAGTGAGGTGCGGATATTCTTAAAAATACTATTTAAGAATGTTTATATAACTGAAAGATCAAACAAGAGGCTGGGACAACTGTATGTAGCCGCTGCCGAAGGCTGCGTCCGGTTGCGAAGCGACCGTAAACTCTGCCCCCGGGTTTTGTCTGAAGCCCAGCAGTAACCGGTTTTACGACCGCTACGCGGCCGAACGCAGCCTCGTTCCTTCGGCAGCTGCTACGAATTACCCGGCATACAGGTGTTCTCGGACTACACTCCAAATGCCCTATCACGACAGGCTGTTATACAAAGGTGGGAACTGTCGCTGGACAGTCAGCGCGAGTGCGATCACCTTAGAGCGGCTGTCGTCTTTTCCTGCATAGTCTGGAGTCTTTATGTCGTTTACCCCTGAGTTGGTTGCCGAACTGGAAGTCCTTGCACTGTTTGACCTGGAAAGTACTCTTGAGGGCCTGAAAATCCATCAACATGCCGCGCCGGAAAAAATTGCTGCGGCGAAGCGCCTGTTTGAAAAAAAGCTGATTGATCAACCCGATGGCGGCTACCTGACAAGCCTGGGACGCGATGCTGCCCAAAATGTCCAGACGCTGCTGACGATCCTTGTTGAATCCAAAGAAATTGCCTGACACCACGTCGCGCCCACGGGATCTGAACGATCAATGATTCCGCGGGCACACTTATCTACACCCGCACTGAACGAGGGAGCCGAACGACAGGTTCTCCAGCAGATGCGTGGGCGCTTTTTGAGTGTCAATGAGGGCCGCCTGGCCCGTGCAATGGAGGGGCTGGCGCCACGCCAGAAAGCATTACTAAACCTCCTGGCGTTGTTGTTTCATGTGAATCACCCCCTCTTGCCCGGTTATGTGTCGGACTGTACCCCTGCCGGAGTCTCGGGTTATCAACCCGATGCACTTGCTCTGACGGAAGCCCGGCAGTTGATTCGGGGCTTTTCATGCAGCATGGGCAGCTCATGCCCTTCGCAGCCGATCCACGGCCTTTTTCTGATGGGTAGCCTCGGTACTTTGGCCCAGACCGATCAAAGCGATATGGACGTGTGGATTTGTCTCGCCCCGAACTTGGGCAATCAGGCACTGACGGCCTTGCGCAAGAAATGTCGGCGCCTGGAAGCCTGGGCAGCGAGTCAGGGCTGTGAGGCACACTTGTTTTTGATCGATGCTCAACTGCGCAACGACGAGGGCGGTGAGCCACGGCAGAGATTGTTGCTCGATGAGTTTTATCGCACGGCTATCTGGCTCGCAGGGCGTACGCCGATGTGGTGGTGGGTGCCGGTGGATGAGGAGGCGCGGTACGCCGAATTTGCTCAGGGGCTATTGGCCAGGCGCGTCGTGGGTGGCGACGAAACCATCGATCTTGGACATCTGGCGCATATCGCCCCTGACGAGTATTTAAGCGCCGGGCTGTGGCAGTTGTTCAAGGGTATTGAGTCGCCGTACAAGTCGCTGCTCAAGCTGTTGCT
The DNA here is from genome assembly GCF_963681935.1 of Pseudomonas kulmbachensis. Classification (NCBI taxonomy): domain Bacteria; kingdom Pseudomonadati; phylum Pseudomonadota; class Gammaproteobacteria; order Pseudomonadales; family Pseudomonadaceae; genus Pseudomonas; species Pseudomonas kulmbachensis. The sequence continues at coordinate 171,117 of NZ_OY817088.1, forward strand.
GATTGAGGTGTACGCCAGCGAGCACCCGCGAGTCAGTTGCCTGAGTCTGAGTTTCAAACAGGCGGTGTACGCCAACCAATTGGACCTTGATGAGCTGGACCCCTACCTGGTGGTTTACCGCCGGCTAGAGCATTACCTGATCGAGCGTGGTGATCTTCAGCGATTGGAGCTGGTTCGCCGCAGTCTGTATCTGAAGGTCGGTCACAAGCTGAGTGCCGTTGCAGCAGGTGTGCAGTGGCAGTATCTGTTACTGCAGCGACTGACCCGTGAATGGGGCTGGGATGAGCTGCACTTGGCAATGCTCGACAGTCGCTCGCAGTGGGAGGTGCAGCAGGTCAGTCATGAGTGCCGGGCATTGGCCCGTGAGCTGAGTGTCAGCTATCGGTTTTTGAGTCAGCTGGCTCATGTGGAGCAAGCAACCGCGCCGAAATAAAGCTGGGGCAGCGCTGCGCAATCGAGCGCTACCGCTGTGACATGACTGATCTGAACCTATCGCGGACAAGGTTTATGCGCTGAAGTCGCTTGCTGCTTTTGGCTGGTATTCAACTTCAAGCAGTTCCAGCTTGAGGGTTTTACCGCCTGGGGCTGGCCAGTTGATGTGTTGACCGACTTGCAGGCCCAGCAGCGCGCTGCCAACCGGTGCCAGAATCGAAACCTTGCCTGCGTCAGCATTGGCGTCTTTCGGGTACACCAGTGTCAGGTGGTAGTCCTTGCCACTGCTTTCTTCACGGCAATGCACTCGCGAGTTCATGGTCACAACGCCAGCAGGCACTTCTTCGTGGCCGACGATGGTTTCGGCGCGATCGAGTTCGGCTTGCAGTGCCTCAATGCCAGGAGTCGTTTCCGGCAAGCTGTCGATGAGTTGCTCCAGACGCTGTACGTCCAGGCGGGTGAGGATGAGTGGGGTTGGGGTGCTCATGACCTGGCAGACTCCTTTTTTCTGCACGAAAAAGCAAAACCCCGCCGGATAATGGCGGGGTTTTGACGAACCTCGTTAGTGCGAGGCGAACCCCGACACTACCACAGCAGAATAAATACACAAGCTGTGTGGGGTTTTGCTGTTTGCCCCTGAACTGATTGCAACTGGAGATTATTCGTAGCAGCTGCCGCAGCCTGCGGCAGCTGCTACGGGAGCATCTGGCGCAGTTGAGCCTGTTCACAGATTACCCGACGCCGCTGGTCGTCTGCCGAGCGCCACTCGCGGATATCTTCGACGTGGCGGAAACAGCCCAGGCAGACTTTGTGTTCATCCAGCCGGCAGGTGCTGATGCATGGGGACGGCACTGCCGGACTGACGTTGCTGTAGAGCGGTTTTGCAGGTTTAACAGGAGCGGTCACTATCAGATCTCTTCAAATTCCAGCTCTGCGCCAGCGTGTTCCAGGGTCAGGCGCTGAACCATTTCACTGAGCAACTCGTCGGTTTTATCGCACTTCCACGAACTGCGCTTTTCATCGTAGTCGAAGTGGAAACCGCCACTGGGTGCCGCCAGCCAGAGCTGAAGCACTGGCGCCTGCCGGCTGAAGATCAGGGCTTTGCCATTCTCAAACTTGACCGTCAGGATTCCGGCGGAATTCTCCACATCTACATCCAGATCACAGTCGTCGAAGATGTCTTCCAGATTTTCCTGGGTGGCATCGACCAGATCGTGAAAACGGGCTTCAGTCAAACTCATGGTGGAACCTCGTAATATCTAGTCATGCTCGGAGCTCGCAAGATACGGGCGCTCCAAGCCGATTGCAAACCCCATGACAGATGCCCGCCAACACTACTGATTATTCACACAGGCCCTTGCGCTTGGCGGCTCTGCTGCATAGGCAAGCTGGTAGGCGCTCGGTATACTCGGGCGCAATTAATGCTTTTCAAAGGATTTCGCCATGAAGCGCCTGATCTCTTCTATTGCTGCGCTCGTCGCGGTCGCCTGCCTTGTTTCTGCCTGTGGTCAAAAAGGACCGCTGTATCTGCCCGATGACAGCAAATCCCCTGAAGACCAAGCGAAGTCGTCGCAACCGCACAAGCACCAATAAGGGAACACCATGGACGCTTTTAATTACCGGGACGGCGAGCTGTTCGCCGAAGGTGTTGCGCTGACGGCCATTGCCGAGCGTTTCGGCACGCCGACTTACGTCTATTCCCGGGCGCACATCGAGGCGCAATACAACGCTTACGCCGATGCCCTGAACGGCATGCCGCACCTGGTCTGTTTCGCCGTCAAGGCCAACTCCAACCTGGGTGTACTCAATGTCCTGGCGCGTCTTGGCGCCGGTTTTGACATCGTGTCCCGCGGTGAGCTGGAGCGTGTGCTGGCCGCTGGCGGCTCGGCTGACAAGATTGTGTTTTCCGGTGTCGGCAAGACCCGTGACGACATGCGTCGTGCTCTGGAAGTGGGCGTGCACTGCTTCAACGTCGAGTCCACTGAAGAGCTTGAGCGCCTGCAAGTTGTGGCCGCCGAAATGGGCGTTCGCGCGCCGATCTCGCTGCGGGTCAACCCGGACGTTGATGCGGGCACCCACCCGTACATCTCCACCGGTCTCAAGGAAAACAAGTTCGGCATCGCCATCGCTGACGCCGAAGATGTCTACATCCGCGCCGCGCAGTTGCCTAACCTGGAAGTGGTCGGCGTCGATTGTCATATCGGCTCGCAATTGACCACCCTCGAACCTTTTCTCGATGCCCTCGACCGCCTGCTGGCGTTGATCGATCGCTTGAGCGATTGCGGCATTTACCTGCGTCACATCGATCTTGGTGGTGGTTTGGGTGTGCGTTATCGCGATGAAGAGCCACCGCTGGCTGGCGATTACATCAAGGCCGTGCGCGAGCGTATTGACGGGCGTGACCTGGCGCTGGTGTTCGAGCCGGGCCGCTTCATCGTGGCCAACGCAGGCGTGCTGCTGACCCAGGTCGAGTACCTCAAGCACACCGAACACAAAGACTTCGCCATCGTCGACGCGGCGATGAACGACCTGATCCGCCCGGCGTTATACCAGGCCTGGATGGACGTGACCGCGGTTCGCCCGCGTGACACCGAAGCCCGCGCTTACGACATCGTCGGCCCGATCTGCGAAACCGGTGATTTCCTGGCCAAGGACCGCCAATTGGCTCTGGCCGAAGGTGATCTGCTGGCGGTGCATTCGGCCGGTGCTTATGGCTTTGTCATGAGTTCGAACTACAACACCCGTGGCCGCGCCGCCGAAGTTCTGGTGGATGGCGATCAGGCGTTTGAAGTACGTCGTCGCGAGACCGTGGCCGAGTTGTTTGCTGGCGAAAGCCTGCTGCCGGAGTAATCCCATGTTGCTGCGTTTTACCAAAATGCACGGCCTGGGCAATGATTTCATGGTTCTCGACCTGGTCAGCCAGCACGCGCACATCCTGCCCAAGCACGCCAAGCAATGGGGTGATCGGCACACGGGCGTCGGTTTTGATCAATTATTGATCGTTGAGGCGCCGAGCAACCCGGAGGTGGATTTCCGTTACCGGATCTTCAACTCCGACGGCTCCGAAGTTGAGCAATGCGGCAACGGTGCGCGCTGTTTTGCGCGCTTTGTGCTCGACAAGCGTTTGACCACCAAGCGCCAGATCAAGGTCGAAACCAAAAGCGGCATCATCGAACTGAACGTGCGCAGTGATGGGCAAATCAGTGTCGACATGGGCCCGCCGCGTCTGGTCCCGGCCGACATCCCGTTTGTGGCCGACGCGCAAGCGCTGAGCTACGAACTGGATGTCGACGGGCAGACTGTTGAGTTGGCTGCCGTGTCGATGGGCAACCCCCATGCGGTATTGCGTGTTGACGATATCAACGCCGCGCCGGTGCATGAGCTGGGCCCAAAAATTGAACATCACCCGCGCTTTCCGGCGCGGGTCAATGTCGGTTTTCTGCACGTAATTGATCGTCAGCGCGGGCAACTGCGGGTCTGGGAACGTGGCGCCGGGGAAACCCAGGCCTGCGGCACCGGGGCTTGCGCCGCCGCTGTGGCTGCGATCAGCCAGGGTTGGATGGACTCACCGCTGATCCTTGATTTGCCCGGTGGCCGTTTGTCCATCGAATGGGCAGGTCCTGGCCATTCAGTGATCATGACCGGCCCGGCGATGCGTGTTTACGAAGGACAAGTCCGTTTATGAGCGAGCGCAACCGATGACCGACAAGACGCAGCCTTCAGACCTCGATGTACCTGTGGATAACTCGCAAGCAAGCACCGTTGCCGCTTATCTAGAGGCGCATCCGGACTTCTTCAGCCAGCGTGATGAACTGCTGCTGGCGCTGCGTATTCCGCACCAGCGTGGTGACACAATTTCGCTGGTGGAGCGCCAACTGGAGCTGTTGCGTGGTCGTAATATCGAGATGCGTCATCGCTTGTCGCAGTTGATGGACGTGGCCCGTGACAACGACCGCCTGTTCGAAAAGACCCGGCGCCTGAACCTCGCCTTGATGGACGCCACCAGCCTTGATGAGCTGGTGATTGCCGTTGAAGACAGCTTGCGTCATGACTTTCAGGTGCCTTTTGTCAGCCTGGTGCTGTTTGGCGACAATCCGATGCCGGTCGGGCGTTGGGTCAGCAGTGCCGATGCACAGCGTGCGCTGGGTGGTTTGTTGACTGAAGGCAAAACCGTCAGCGGCAGCCTGCGCGAGCATGAACTGGACTTTCTGTTTGGCGAAGAGCAGCGTAAGCAAATTGGCTCGACTGCCGTGGTGGCGCTCAATCACCTGGGCTTGCACGGCGTATTGGCGATTGCCAGTCGTGATCCGCAGCACTACAAAAGCACGGTGGGTACGTTGTTCCTCGGCTACATTGCCGAAGTACTGGGCCGGGTGTTACCGCGCTTTACCAACGCTCTGCGCTCGGTACGTTAGATGGAACGGCAACTGGACGCTTACTGCATTCACCTGCGCAGTGAGCGCCAGGTGTCGCCCCATACGCTGGAGGCCTATCGCCGCGACCTGAACAAGGTGCTGGCGTTCTGCGCCAAGGAATCAATCGCCAGCTGGACTGCACTGGATATCCAGCGCATGCGTCAATTGGTATCGCGTCTGCATCAGCAAGGCCAATCCTCACGCAGCATTGCGCGTTTGCTGTCGGCGGTGCGCGGGTTTTATCACTATCTCAATCGCGAAGGCTTGTGCGACCACGACCCGGCAAACGGTCTTGCCCCGCCCAAAGGTGAGCGCCGCCTGCCTAAAACCCTGGATACCGATCGTGCTCTGCAATTGCTGGAAGGGGGCGTCGAGGACGACTTTTTGGCCCAGCGCGATCAGGCCATTCTGGAGCTGTTTTATTCTTCGGGGCTGCGCTTGTCGGAGTTGACCGGGCTTAATCTGGATCAGTTGGACTTGGCTGACGGGCTGGTCGAGGTGCTCGGCAAGGGCAGCAAGACTCGCGTCTTACCTGTTGGTAAAAAGGCCCGGGAGGCGCTACAGGCCTGGTTGCCGATGCGGGCGCTGGCCAACCCGCAGGACGACGCCGTGTTCGTCAGCCAGCGCGGTACACGCCTTGGGCCGCGTGCGATCCAGGTGCGGGTCAAGGCTGCCGGGGAACGTGAGCTGGGCCAGAACCTGCACCCGCATATGCTGCGCCATTCATTTGCCAGCCACTTGCTGGAATCCTCCCAGGATTTGCGTGCCGTACAAGAGTTGCTCGGGCACGCGGACATCAAAACCACGCAAATCTATACCCATCTGGATTTCCAGCATCTGGCATCGGTCTACGACAGCGCCCACCCACGGGCCAAACGCAGTAAGGACAGTGAATGACGATTGAGCTGATTACTTTCGACCTCGACGACACCTTGTGGGACACAGCACCGGTGATTGTGAGCGCCGAAGCCGTATTGCGTGACTGGTTGATGGAGAACGCGCCAAAACTGGGCGTTGTCGAAGTCGGGCATTTTCAGGCGATTCGCGAGCGGGTGTTGAGTGAAGAACCCCAGCTCAAGCACCGGATCAGCGCACTGCGTCGGCGGATTCTGTTCCATGCGCTGCACGGCGCGGGTTACGAGAATGCAGCCGCGCTGGCAGATGATGCGTTTGAGGTGTTTATTGAGGCGCGCCATGCGTTGCACCTATTCCCGCAGGCTGAGCCAACCTTGATTGCGCTGGCCCGGGATTACACCTTGGGCGTGGTCACCAATGGCAACGCGGATGTGCGGCGAATCGGCTTGGGGCATCACTTCAAATTTGTGCTGTGCGCCGAAGACATCGGTATCGCCAAGCCGGATGCGCGCCTGTTTCACGAAGCCCTGCTGCGCGGTGGCGTGGCGGCGGGTGCGGCGGTGCATGTGGGCGATCACCCCGGCGATGATATTGCCGGGGCGCAATTGGCGGGCTTGCGTGCGGTGTGGTTCAACCCGGGTGGCAAGCACTGGGATGGCGACAGGGCCCCGGATGCTGAAATTGGCTGCTTGAGCGAGTTACCGGCAGTGTTGAAAGCACTTGGCTAGGGCCAGCAGCGCAGGCAATACGCTCCGTAGCAGTTGCCGAAGGAACGAGGCTGCGAAGCGGCCGTAAAACCTGAGATCCGAGTTTGACGGGTACACTGCAGTGTCTGATTTTGCGACTGCTTCGCAGCCGATCGCAGCCTCGCTCCGCGAGTCAGCTGCTACAGGGATTAGTGTTGTATTTGCATCACCCACAAAAAAACCCGCAGCGACGGCGGGTTTTTTCTTCAAGCAAACAGCTAACCCTTAGATAGGGCGGCTGCCGTACTTGTTGTCAGGCTTCTTGGGCGGGTCTGCCACCACGTTGGCCTCAACTTCCTGCACCTTGCCACCTTTGGACAAAAACTCTTCCATGGCGCGGGCCAGAGCATCACGCTCCTTGTTTTTGGCTTCTACGCTCGGCAGGTCATCGACTGACACTGCAGCCTTGGATTTGCCTTTGGCCGCAGGGACCGGAGCATCATCGCCACCGTCGTCATCTGCAACGTCCTCGGCTGCCGTTTCCAGGCCATCCTCGGTTTCGTCGTCTTCACCTACTTCGAGGTCATCATTTTCCAGATCGTCGTCGCTCATGTTCTACCCCATGACATACGTAAAGCAGATTAGTTATAGACCAGCTGTGGCAACTGTCGACCGCCGCTGGTGAAAAAGTAGCCTTGGGCAAACCGCGGCTTGCACCTCTTCAGCGTTGTAACGTGAAGAGGGCTTGACGAATACCGACATCATTACGGCGTCCGTCTGAATAAACACCTTGCCAGGCGCCCAGTGCCAGATGCTCCGGCAGCACGGCTCACGGGCCTTGAAAGCGTCGGGAGATCATCCTCGCTTTCGTCGTACTCGAGCATTGTTTTCTGCCCTCGGCGCGCATTCTAGCGTGCTGAAGAAAAAAGCAAAGCGGCTAATAGTCGAGTTGCGTCGCAAGTATTCTTCACTACAACAAGCGTAGAACTTGGAGACCCCCGTAACGTGTAGGGCAAATCATTTCATTACCGAGAATATCGCCTTATTACGGGCAAAAAAAAACCCGGCATGCCGGGTTTTTTTAGAGGCCAAATTACAGGTTGTAGCCCCGCTCGTTGTGCTGAGCCAGGTCGAGGCCCACAGCCTCTTCCTCTTCAGCCACTCGCAGGCCCATCACTGCATCCAGTACCTTGAGGATGATGAAGGTCACGATTGCGGTGTAGATCACAGTGAAGGCGACGCCTTTGAACTGGATCCAGACCTGGGCCGAGATGTCGGTCACTGCACCGAAACCGCCCAGTGCAGGTGCTGCAAATACACCGGTGAGGATCGCGCCGACGATGCCGCCGATGCCGTGTACGCCGAATGCATCCAGGGAGTCGTCGTAGCCCAGTTTGCGTTTGAGGCTGGTGGCGCAGAAGAAGCAGATCACGCCAGCCGACAGACCGATTACGATCGAGCCCATTGGGCCAACGGTGCCTGCTGCCGGAGTGATAGCAACCAGACCGGCGACCACGCCCGAGGCGATGCCCAGTGCGCTTGGTTTGCCGTGGGTGACCCACTCGGCAAACATCCAGCCCAATGCGGCGGCGGCAGTTGCGATCTGAGTGACCAGCATCGCCATACCGGCAGTGCCGTTGGCGGCAGCTGCGGAGCCTGCGTTAAAGCCGAACCAGCCGATCCACAGCATGGCGGCACCGATCAGGGTGTAACCCAGGTTGTGCGGAGCCATTGGGGTGGTCGGGTAGCCTTTACGCTTGCCGAGCACGATGCACGCCACCAGGCCAGCGATACCGGCGTTGATGTGCACCACGGTGCCGCCAGCGAAGTCCAGTACGCCCCAATCACCGAGCAGCGAGCCCGGGCCGCCCCAGACCATGTGCGCAATCGGTGCATAGACCAGGGTGAACCACACGCCCATGAAAACCAGCATGGCCGAGAACTTCATGCGTTCAGCGAACGCACCTACGATCAAGGCCGGCGTGATGATGGCGAAGGTCATCTGGAACGTGACAAACACGGCCTCAGGGAACAGCGCTGCCGGGCCAGTAATGCTGGCGGGTGTGATACCTGCCAGGAACGCTTTGCCCAAGCCGCCGATGAACGAATTGTAGTTAACGACGCCGGCTTCCATCCCCGCGGTGTCGAACGTGATGCTGTAGCCATAAATGACCCACAGAATGCTGATCAGACCGGTGATGGCGAAGCACTGCATCATTACAGAAAGAATGTTTTTGGAGCGCACCATGCCGCCGTAGAACAGCGCCAGGCCTGGAATGGTCATAAACAGCACCAAAGCGGTTGCAGTCAGCATCCAGGCGGTGTCGCCGGAGTTGAGGACTGGAGCAGCCACTTCGTCTGCCGCCATGGCCAGGCCAGGCATTACAACAGACAGCAGGGCTCCGAGCCCTGCGAATTTACGCAGAGTCATAGTGTTTTCTCCTGGGGCGTTGGGGTTTGGCGGCTTAGATTGCGTCGGTATCGGTTTCGCCGGTACGGATGCGAATAGCCTGTTCCAGATTGACCACGAAAATCTTGCCGTCACCAATCTTGCCGGTGTTGGCAGCCTTGGTTATCGCCTCGATAACCCGATCAAGATCCTTGTCGTCAATGGCGACATCAATCTTCACCTTTGGCAGGAAATCGACCACGTATTCCGCGCCGCGATACAGCTCGGTGTGACCCTTCTGCCGGCCGAAGCCTTTGACCTCAGTAACGGTAATGCCTTGTACGCCGATCTCAGACAGCGACTCGCGCACGTCATCCAACTTGAACGGCTTGATAATGGCGGTGACTAGCTTCATGAAACTTCTCCCGAATTGGTGGACTTGCCCCAGGAAAACAAACCCGGCTCAAGTCTAAGCGCAGTGTCTGGCTTTGTAACGCATCGTCAGCCTTCTTCAGGCTGTACAACGTGTGTAAGTCGCTGGTGACGAAAACACTCCTTGAACCACCTGCCGCACTGCCTTCGTCACAGCTACTGCATCAGTGCATGAGTCATGTATGTCTAAGCAGAAACCTTGCCATGTCTGGAAAAATCATTAATTACAGCGATTTAGCGGAAGTTGATGGCTTTTGGCCTGATTCGGCGGGTTGTTTGTGCTCGAAGATGGTGCGTAGGCTGTAGGGGCAATGCGCGAAAAATGTGCAGAAAGCCGTCGGCATTGAGCCCCGACACCCCGTGATACACTCGCTGCCATCAGTTTTAAGGACCTTATCCATGCTCGCGCCCAAAGATCTTCTCGATGCCCTCGGTGGCCACGCTTCACGTTTGTTCAGTGGCGAAACCGCGCTGCCGCGCAACGAAATCGAAAGCCAGTTCAAAGCTTTGCTGCAAAGTGGTTTCAGCAAACTGGATCTGGTGAGCCGCGAAGAGTTCGATAGCCAGATGGTGGTACTGGCCCGTACCCGTGCTCGTCTTGAAAGCCTTGAAGCCAAAGTGGCCGAGCTGGAAGCCAAGCTGCCGCCGACCGAATAACGCTCGAAGGCGGTGCACTTCATATGAACAAGGATGTTTTTGTATGTTGGTCATGAACCCGTTAGTGCCCGAGATGATCGTCTCGGATATTGCCCGCAGCCTGCATTTTTACTGTGGGGTGCTCGGTTTCAAAGTCGAGTACCAACGGCCCGAGGATCATTTTGCGTTCCTGTCGTTCCATGGCAGCCAGCTGATGCTGGAGCAGGATGACCTTGAAGAGTCGTCCTGGCGTGTCGGCCCGCTGGAGCCGCCATTCGGTCGAGGCATGAACCTTTCGATCAAGTGCCCGGACGCCCAGAGCCTGATCGCCCGTCTTGAGGTCGCTGGCCACAGCCTGCGCAAACCCCTCGAAGAGCGCTGGTATCGCAGCAACGATGTGTTGTTTGGCGAGCGCAACTTTTTGGTGCTCGATCCTGACGGCTATTTGCTGCGCTTGGCTGAGGACCTGGGGACCAAAGCGCTGGGAGAGTGAGTGTCAGGCGCAGTTGTGAATGGGTTCAACCTGCTCGCGAATCGTTGCGCCACGCTCGATTTCTGCTTTGCGCAGGTCGTAAGTGGTTTGCAGGTTCAGCCAGAATTCAGGCGTCGTCGCCAGGCAGATCGTACGCAGTGTTCCCATGCCCATTCACATCCGGTATCCATTCCAATCCTGCCCCTGGTTTCTGATTCGCGCAGGATGGGTTTTTTGCGAACTCAAGGAATGAGCCATGGCTCTGGCTATCGTTTACAGCCGCGCCCAGGTGGGTGTGGAGGCGCCTGTCGTTACGGTCGAGGCGCATCTGGCCAATGGTTTACCGGCGTTGACGCTGGTCGGCTTGCCCGAAACGGCGGTCAAGGAAAGTAAAGAGCGGGTACGCAGTGCGATTCTCAATTGCGCACTGGATTTTCCCGCTCGGCGTATCACTCTCAATCTGGCGCCCGCCGACCTGCCCAAGGACGGCGGACGCTTTGATGTGGCCATTGCCTTGGGTATTTTGGCAGCCAGCGGGCAAATACCGGTGGCTGCTCTGGAACAGGTCGAGTGTCTGGGCGAGCTGGCGTTGTCCGGGGCAATCCGGTCAGTTCAGGGCGTGTTACCTGCCGCGTTGGCGGCACGTGCGGCAGGCCGTACCCTGGTAGTGCCGCTGGCCAATGCCGAAGAGGCATGCCTGGCCGCCGGGTTGACGGTGATCGCAGTCGAACACTTGTTGCAGGTAGTGGCGCATTTCGCTGGTCGCGCGGTGATTGAGCCTTACACCGCCAGCGGTTTGCTGCACCTGAGCAAACCCTATCCTGATCTGATCGATGTACAGGGGCAGCTTTCAGCCAAGCGGGCATTATTGATCGCGGCTGCAGGCAGCCATAATTTACTGTTTACCGGTCCGCCCGGCACTGGCAAAACCCTGTTGGCCAGCCGTCTGCCCGGCTTGTTGCCGCCACTCACCGAGCAAGAGGCGCTGGAAGTCGCGGCCATTGCGTCGGTGGCCAGCCATATGCCTTTGAGCTGCTGGCCGCAGCGTCCGTTTCGTCAGCCGCACCATTCGGCCTCCGGCCCGGCTCTGGTGGGCGGCGGTTCAAAACCACAGCCGGGGGAGATTACGCTGGCGCATCACGGGGTGTTGTTTCTGGATGAACTCCCCGAGTTCGATCGTAAGGTACTGGAAGTCTTGAGGGAGCCTATGGAGTCCGGCTTTATCGTAATTGCCAGGGCCCGGGATCGAATGCGTTTTCCGGCGCGCTTCCAGCTGGTTGCGGCGATGAACCCCTGCCCCTGTGGCTATCTTGGGGAGCCCACGGGCCGATGTCGTTGTACCCCGGAACAGATCCAGCGCTATCGCAACAAGCTCTCGGGGCCGTTGCTCGATCGCATCGATTTGCATCTGACCGTGGCCCGTGAAACCACATCGCTCAACCCGTCGCTTGCCTCGGGCGAGACCACAGCCAAGGCTGCGGTGTTAGTGGCAGCAGCGCGTGAGCGTCAGTTGCAGCGTCAGGGCTGTGCCAATGCCTTTCTCGATCTGCCGGGTGTGCGCAGCCAGTGCACGTTGAGTGATGTGGATAACGCCTGGCTGGAGAAGGCCTGCGAGCGAATGACCCTGTCACTGCGCGCCGCACATCGGTTGTTGAAAGTGGCGCGGACATTGGCTGATCTTGAGCAAACGCCAAACATAGAACGCAAGCATCTGGCGGAGGCATTGCAGTATCGGCCTGTCAGCGGGTGATCAAGCCGGTTTACTTCAACCGTTGCACGGCCGGCAGTTCCATCGCCGCGACTTCGTGTTGCAAAAAGTCGCTAAGACGCCGCAAACGCTCGCCACCGGGGCGGGTCTTGGGCCAGACCAGGTAGTAATTCTCGCCGCTGGCCACGGCGGCCGCAAACGGCAGGCTCAGGCGGCCTTGGGCGACGTCCTCGGCAACCATCAGCAAGTCGCCCATGGAAATGCCGTAACCCCGGGCGGCGGCAATCATGCCCAGCTCCAGGGTATCGAACACTTGCCCACCCTTGAGTGATACTTGCCCGCTAAGCCCCATGCAGTCGAGCCAGCGCCGCCAGTCACGGCGGTCGGGCGTGGGGTGCAACAGTTCTGTGGCGGCCAGTCGTTTGGCGTCCCAGGGTTGGTCACCTTGCACAGTGGGCGCGCCGACCGGGATCAGCATCTCCGGGAACAGCAGCGTGGCCTCCCAGTCAGGTGGAAAGTGACCGTTGCTCAACAGCACGGCGCAGTCGAACGGTTCCTGATTGAAATCCACATTATCGATATCCATCCAGGCGCTGGTCAGTTGCACCTCGTTGCCCGCCTGCAGGTGACGGAAGCGACTCAAACGGGCCAGTAACCAGCGCATGGTCAGGGTCGAGGGGGCCTTCATGCGCAAGGTGTCATCTTCGGCGCGCAAAGTGGTACAGGCGCGCTCCAGGGCGGCAAAACCTTCGCGAACACCCGGTAGCAAAAGGCGAGCGGCTTCGGTGAGCTGCAGGCTGCGGCCACTGCGTTTAAACAACCGGCAGGCGAAATGCGCCTCCAGGGTTTTGATATGGCGGCTCACGGCGCTCTGGGTGATCGACAGCTCTTCTCCTGCCCGGGTAAACGAGCTGTGGCGAGCTGCCGCTTCAAAGGCACGCAAGGCATAAAGTGGAGGAAGGCTACGAGACATTGCGAATGTTCCTATGGCGCAACAGAAGGAGGCGCAAGTTATTAATCTTGGTATGAGTTTTAATCATGCCAGTGATCGTTTTTATCCCTTTGCTTAAAACACTCTACCCACCGAGAATCAAGCCTTTCAACGAACCTATAGAAATCGAACAGATGATCAAACAGCATCCTGCACGTATCGAACTCTGGGCCATTATGCGGCTGGCAGGGCCGCTGATCGCCTCGCAGTTGGCTCACATGCTGATGGTGCTCACCGATACGCTGATGATGGCGCGCTTGAGCCCAGAGGCTCTGGCTGGCGGGAGTCTGGGTGCGGCGAGCTATTCGTTCGTATCGATTTTCTGCATCGGCGTGATTGCTGCCGTGGGTACGCTGGTGTCGATTCGTCAGGGCGCGGGCGATATTGAAGGCGCGACCCGGTTGACGCAGGCCGGGTTGTGGCTGGCCTGGGCCCTGGCCCTGGGTGGCGCAGTGATGCTGTGGAATATCAAACCGCTGCTCTTGTTGTTTGGCCAGACGCCCAGCAACGTCGAAGCCGCGGGCCAGTTCCTGCTGCTGTTGCCGTTCGCCCTGCCCGGCTATATGACCTTTATGGCGTTGCGTGGTTTTACCAGTGCGATGGGCCGGGCGACCCCCGTGATGGTGATCAGCCTGATTGGCACGGTGGCCAACTTCTTGCTCAATTACGCACTGATTACCGGCATGTTCGGCCTGCCAAAACTGGGCTTGATGGGGATCGGTCTGGTCACGGCGATTGTGGCGACCTGCATGGCGCTGGGTTTGGCCTGGCATATCCATCGGCATCCGGCCTACGACGCATATCCAATCAGTAAAGGTCTGTCGCGGATTAATCTGACTTATCTACGCGAGCTGTGGCGCCTCGGCCTGCCGATTGGTGGTACATACGCAGTGGAGGTCGGGCTGTTTGCCTTTGCTGCGTTGTGCATGGGCACCATGGGCAGTACGCAACTGGCGGCGCACCAAATCGCGCTGCAAATCGTATCAGTGGCGTTTATGGTGCCTGCGGGCATGTCGTACGCGATCACCATGCGCATTGGCCAGCATTATGGCGGCGGTGATTTGCAGCGGGCACGACTGGCGGGCCGGGTCGGGATCGGCTGCGGCGCGGTGATCATGCTGGGTTTTTCTGTGGTGTTCTGGTTCTTGCCGAGCCAACTGATCGGCCTGTTCCTGGATTACAACGATCCGGCGTTCCGTCCGGTGTTCGAGTTGGCAGTTAGCCTGTTGGCCGTGGCGGCCTGGTTTGAACTGTTTGATGGTGCGCAGACCATTGCCATGGGCGCCATTCGTGGACTCAAGGACGCCAAGACGACCTTTTTGGTGGGGTTGTTTTGCTACTGGGTGATTGGTGCACCGATGGCCTGGATGCTGGCGTTTACCTTCGGCTGGGGCCCGACCGGTGTGTGGTGGGGTTTGGCGCTGGGCCTGGCCTGTGCGTCGGTGAGCCTCACGCTGGCATTCGAGTGGAAGATGCGGCGCATGCTCAAGCAGGAGCGCAAGGCACAGAAAGTCGCGGGCTTGAGCGCGGTGTAGTATGTAGGGCGTAGCAGCTCCGAAGGAACGAGGCTGCGTTCGGCGGCGTAGCCGTCGCAAAATCAGACACTGCGGTGTGTCAGTTAAATCCAGCTCTCAGGATTTACAGCGACTGCGTCGGGGTGCTGCATCACGCCGAACGCAGCCTCGATCCTTCAGCAGCTGCTACAGGTCTCTGCCTACAAATTTAGAGTGAAACTGGCACCTGCTGCTGAGCCCCAAGCGTCAAAAACGCTACCAGATCTGTCAGCGGCAGCGGTTTGCTGATGAAGTAGCCCTGGACCTGATCGCAGCCAAAATCCCTTAAAAGAGCCAATTGTTCAGGGGTTTCGACACCTTCGGCGACCACTTCCAGTTTGAGGTTGTGGGCCAGGTTGATCATGGCGTGCACTAGTTTTCGGTTCTCTTCGCGGTCTTCCATGCCGCCAACGAAGCTTTTGTCGATCTTGAGCAACGCAATCGGCAGGCTGTTGAGGTGCACAAACGATGAGAACCCCGTACCGAAATCATCCAGCGAAAAGCGCACGCCGAGTCGGCCCAGGGCATCCATCGTCTGCTTGACCAGGTCACTGCGCCGCATCACGGCTGTTTCGGTCAGTTCAAATTCCAGCCATTGTGCTTCAACCCCGCGCTCGATGATCAGACGGCTAAGCGTCGAGAGCAGTTGGCTGTCCTGAAACTGGCGGAACGACAGGTTAACCGCCATATGCAACGGCTCCAGCCCTTGTTCGCGCAGCGCCTGCATATCCCGCAGGGCCCGGGAAATGACCCAGTAGCCCAGCGGCACGATCAGCCCGCTCTGCTCGGCCAGAGGTACGAACTCGCTGGGCGCGAGCAAGCCGCGCTCGCTGTGACGCCAGCGCACCAGCGCTTCCAGCCCGACAATCTGGCCGGTGCCCAGATCCAGGCGCGGCTGGTAATGCAGTTCCAGCTCGTCACGGCGCAGGGCTCGGCGCAGCTCGCTTTCAAGGTCGGCCAGGCTGCGGGCATTACGGTTGATGCGTTCATTGAACACATGAAAAGTGCAGCCTTGGGTGCTTTTGGCTTGCTGCATGGCGATGTGTGCGTGCCACATCAATGGATCTGCCCCGGCATTGGCGCGGGCATGGGCGATGCCCAGGCTGCAGCCGATCAGCAGGCTTTCGCCGTCAATCCAGTAAGGCTCGGCCATTACCTCGGTGATGCGTTCGGCCATCCATTCGGCCCGCTCGGGGGCACGATGGGTGTTGATCAACAGGGCGAACTCATCGCTTCCCAGCCGCGCCAGTTGGTCGCCGGCTTCGAGCTGGCTCTTGAGCCGTGCTACCACTTGCAGGATCAGCCGGTCGCCAGCCTGATGCCCCAGCGCATCGTTGGCGTGACGAAAGTTGTCCAGGTCCAGATGGCCCAGGGCAATGCCGCGCCCGTCACTTTCGGCCAATCGCACGGCCAGCAGGGTTTGAAAACCCTGGCGGTTGGCGATACCGGTCAAAGGATCTTCTTCGGCCAGGCGCTGCAACGTGTGCTCCAGCAGGCCACGTTCGCGCACATGACGCAGGCAGCGGCGCAGAACATCAGGTGTCAGGCTGGTGCTTACAAGCCAGTCACTGACAGCCTGGGGCATCGTCGCAGGCTCGGCATCAAGCAGCAAAATCGTGGACAAGCTGCAGCGACCCGCTGAAGGCTGCAAGGCCGGGGTGGTCAGGAGTAGCGCATTGCGATCATTCTCGAACAGATGGCTGACAGACTCCCAGTTCGGCGCGCAAATCATGATGGCTGCGCTGCCCATAGGTGCCAGGCACTCGCGCAACAATGCTGCCCAAGATGGTTCTTCGGCCAGTAGCAGAAAACGCAAGGGTTCGACAGGCGTAAACAAGCTTGCTCCCTAGACTCTGCAAAAAATCGGGCGATGGAATTATGACGTGTCAGTAACCAATGGTAATGGCATTGGTTATCAAATACGTGCTGCGGTATTTATGGTAATAGCCGAACGCTAGCCGTTAATACTCTTTGCATCCTGCGCGAAAGTAACAAAAGCGGCAAATTTAGATGATGTGGCATGTCACACCGTCGCACAGAGGCAGCAATATCTGCTCAGCCTGTTAAAATGCCCGCCCTTTTTACACTCGACCCCTGATCTCGTTATGTCCCGACTCAATCCCCGGCAGCAAGAAGCCGTGAGCTACGTCGGCGGCCCTCTATTGGTGCTCGCCGGCGCAGGTTCCGGCAAAACCAGCGTGATTACCCGCAAAATCGCGCACCTGATCCAGAACTGTGGCATCCGTGCCCAGTACATCGTCGCCATGACCTTCACCAACAAAGCCGCCCGCGAGATGAAAGAGCGTGTCGGCACCCTGCTCAAGAAGGGTGAAGGCCGAGGCTTGACGGTGTGCACGTTCCACAATCTGGGGCTGAACATCATCCGCAAGGAGCATGCGCGGCTGGGCTACAAGCCGGGGTTTTCGATCTTTGACGAGGCAGACGTCAAAGCGCTGATGACCGACATCATGCAAAAGGAATACTCGGGCGACGACGGGGTCGACGAGATAAAGAACATGATCGGCTCGTGGAAAAACGACCTGATCCTGCCCCCCCAGGCGCTGGAAAACGCGCGCAGCCCTAAAGAACAGACGGCGGCCATTGTCTACACCGCCTATCAGCGCACGCTCAAGGCCTACAACGCAGTGGACTTTGACGACCTGATCCTGCTGCCGGTGAAGTTGTTCGAAGAGCACGCCGACATTCTTGAAAAATGGCAGAACAAGGTTCGCTATTTGCTGGTGGATGAATACCAGGACACCAACGCCAGCCAGTATTTGCTGGTGAAGTACCTGATCGGCAAGCGTAACCAGTTCACCGTGGTGGGCGACGACGACCAATCGATCTATGCCTGGCGTGGCGCGCGCCCGGAAAACCTGATGCTGCTCAAGGACGATTACCCGTCCTTGAAAGTGGTGATGCTGGAGCAGAACTATCGCTCCACCAGCCGTATTCTGCGCTGCGCCAACGTACTGATCTCCAACAATCCCCACGAGTTCGAAAAGCAACTGTGGAGCGAGATGGGCCACGGCGATGAAGTCCGGGTGATTCGCTGTCGCAACGAAGACGCCGAAGCCGAACGCGTTGCCGTCGAAATTCTCACCCTGCACCTGCGTACTGACCGGCCGTACAGCGACTTTGCGATTTTGTATCGCGGTAACTATCAGGCCAAGCTGATTGAGTTGAAGCTGCAACACCATCAGATTCCGTATCGTTTGTCGGGCGGCAATAGCTTCTTCGGACGTCAGGAAGTGAAAGACCTGATGGCTTACTTCCGCCTGATCGTGAACCCGGATGACGACAACGCTTTCTTGCGGGTGATCAACGTCCCGCGTCGTGAGATCGGGTCGACCACGCTGGAAAAGCTCGGTAACTACGCGACTGAACGCAAAATCTCGATGTATGCCGCCACCGACGAAATCGGTCTGGGTGAGCATCTTGACGCCCGTTTTACCGACCGTCTGGCGCGTTTCAAGCGTTTTATGGACCGTGTGCGTCAACAATGCTCGGGTGAAGACCCGATTTCTGCGCTGCGCAGCATGATCATGGACATCGACTACGAGAACTGGCTGCGCACCAACAGCTCCAGCGAAAAGGCGGCGGACTATCGCATGTCCAACGTCTGGTTCTTGGTCGAGGCGTTGAAAAACACCCTCGAGAAAGACGAAGACGGTGGCATGACCATTGAGGAAGCTATCGGCAAGCTGGTACTGCGCGACATGCTTGAGCGCCAGCAGGAAGAGGAAGACGGTGCCGAAGGCGTGCAGATGATGACGTTGCACGCCTCAAAGGGGCTGGAATTTCCTTACGTGTTCATCATGGGCATGGAAGAGGAAATCCTCCCGCACCGCTCCAGCATTGAAGCGGACACCATTGAAGAAGAGCGGCGTCTGGCCTACGTGGGTATTACCCGTGCCCGTGAGACGCTGGCATTTACCTTTGCCGCCAAGCGCAAGCAGTACGGCGAGATCATCGATTGTGCGCCGAGTCGCTTCCTCGATGAGTTGCCGCCGGACGATCTGGCCTGGGAAGGCAACGACGATACCCCCACCGAAGTGAAGGCGGTTCGCGGAAATACGGCATTAGCCGATATACGCGCGATGCTAAAACGCTAGAATTGACTATTTTTTACTCTACCTTCAGCGCATAAGCGCTATTTGAGGACGTTACGTTGGAAGCACTGCACAAGAAAATTCGCGAAGAAGGCATCGTGCTTTCCGATCAGGTTTTGAAGGTCGACGCCTTTTTGAACCATCAGATCGACCCTCAGCTGATGAAAGAAATCGGCGACGAGTTCGCGCGTTTGTTCAAGGATTCGGGCATCACCAAGATCGTCACCATCGAAGCGTCGGGCATTGCTCCTGCCGTGATGACTGGCTTGAACTTGGGTGTACCTGTGATTTTCGCGCGCAAGCACCAGTCTCTGACTTTGACTGAAAACCTGCTGTCGGCCACCGTGTACTCGTTCACCAAGCAGACCGAAAGCACCGTTGCCATTTCCCCGCGTCACCTGCAAAGCAGTGACCGCGTACTGGTGATCGACGACTTCCTGGCCAACGGCAAAGCGTCGCAGGCACTGATTTCGATCATCAAGCAGGCTGGCGCTACCGTGGCAGGCCTGGGCATCGTGATCGAGAAGTCGTTCCAGGGCGGCCGTGCCGAGCTGGACGCACAGGGTTATCGCGTTGAATCATTGGCCCGAGTGCAATCCCTGGCTGGCGGTAAAGTGACCTTTATCGAGTAAACCTGCCGACGGCTGATGCACACCTGTAGCAGCTGCCGCAGGAACGAGGCTGCGTTCGACGACGCAGTCGTCGTAAAACCGGGTACCACGGTGTATCAGGTAAATCCGGGGTTCAGGATTTACGATTGCTTCGCAACCGAACGCAGCCTCGTTCCTACGGCAGCTGCTACAAAACCTTGGTTGCTTGCAACCCTGCCAGCAGCAAGCGCTGATACAGCTCTTCGCGCAGTCCGTCTGGCTGGGCCAGTTGCATGCGCGCCAAGTGCTCGGGGAATGCCTGCGGCGAGGGTGCGTCCAGTGTGGCTTTGCCCAGCTGGTAGATTTGCGTGAGCTTGAATTTGCTCTTGAGCCAATTCAGCGCTCGCAGCAGGTCTTGCTCCTGCGCGCTGAAATCGCTGCCCAGCGGGTATTCCGGGAACAAGTGCGAGTGCCGTGCGGCTATTCCCTGCAAGCGTTCCGGGCTGTTATCGGCAAAACGTGGATCAAGGCAAAAGTCCTTGGGCAGTTTGCCGATTTGTTGCGCCTGCGCGATCAGTTCGGTCTGGAAGCGCGAGTCGGTGATATTGAGCAGCGCTTCGATGACCTTTCGATCGGTTTTACCGCGCAAGTCGGCGATGCCGTATTCGGTGACCACAATATCGCGCAGATGCCGCGGGATGGTGCAGTGACCGTATTCCCAGACAATGTTGGAACTCACATCACCGCCCGATTCACGCCAGCTGCGCAGGATGATCACCGAGCGAGCGTCATGCAGCGCGTGGGCCTGGGCGACAAAATTGTATTGCCCGCCGACTCCGCTGAGCACCCGGCCGTCTTCCAGTTGGTCGGCCACCGCAGCGCCGAGCAAGGTGGCGGTGAAGGCGCTGTTCACAAAGCGGGCATCGCGTCGCTGCAGGCGTTTCAAGTCTTCCTGGCCATATAACTCGTTGATGTAGCTGATGGCGGTCATGTTGAATTCGCAGCGCTTGCTGTGGGGCAGTTCCCGTAGTCGCTGGTAAAAGTCGCGGGGGCCGAGGATAAAGCCGCCGTGGATGCTCACCCCGTCGCTTTGCAGGTTTTCGTCGAGGGTCCCTGCATTGGCCCGGGTTTGCCGTTCCACATCAGGGTAGACCTTGCGCCGTACAATCCCCGCATCGGCCAGTACCATCAGCCCGTGGACAAACATTTCGCTGCAACCATACAAGCCGCGGACGAACGGTTCGACGCCGCCCTGCTGTTCAATCAGGGTGCGCCAGGGCGTGATATCGATCTCGTCGAGCAGGCTGCGATAGCCTTCATTATCGTCCTGACGTGCGAGCAAAGCGGCGCTCAGGGCGTCGCCCATCGAGCCAATGCCAATTTGTAAGGTGCCCCCGTCGCGTATCAGGGTGCTGGCGTGCAAGCCGATAAAGTGATCTTGCAGGGTAACCGGCATATTGGGGGTAGAAAACAGCGTTGTGCGCTCATCTTCGTCGATCAGGAGGTCAAAGTCCTCCACGCCAAGCTCCGAATCACCCGGCATATAGGGCAAGTCACTGTGCACATGACCCACTATCAAGATGGTCTCGCCAGCGTCTCGGCGCTTGGCAATCATGGGCAATAAGTCGAGGGTAATGTCCGGATTGCAGCTCAGGCTCAGGTGTCCTGGCTCTTGTGGATGACGGGCAATGATCTGCGCCACCAGGTTCAGGCCGCAGGCATTGATATCGCGGGCTGCGTGGCTGTAATTGCTGCTGACGTAATCCTGCTGGGCCGCAGGGCTGTTGAGCAGGCTGCCCGGCTGCATAAAGAACTGCTCGACGTGGATGTTTTCGGGCATGCGGTTGTGATGCAGATCGGCGAGGTAATCCAGCTCAATGTAATCGCCAAAAACCTGTTCGATAAAAGGCTCAAGAAACAACCGCTGCAAACCATCTCCGAGCGGCGGGCGGCCGAGGCTCAGGGCGGTGTAGATCGTCAGCTGGCGCTCGGGTAGTTGCCTGATGCGCTGATACAACGCGTTGACGAACCGGTTGGCCTTGCCCAGACCCAACGGCAGGCCAAGGTGAATATGCATCGGTAGACGCGCCAGCACATCATCGACTGCACGCTCGATCGAACAGGACTGCACCATCTGACCCTCCAAAACCATCCGTGTATAGAGATGTGACAGAGAGTGGCCGGTCTTGGTTGCAAAGAGCAAGGGCGCGCAACGGGTCTGTTCAAATCGCAGGCACAAAAAAGCCGCCCATCAGCGGCTTTTTCAGAGAGGATCGGCTTATTTCAAACCGGACATCTTCTCGATTGCACCTTTGAGCTCGTCATCGGTACAGGTCATGCACGTGCCTTTTGGCGGCATGGCGTTGATACCGGTGATGGCCTTGGCCAGGATGCCATCAAGGCCGCCCTGGTGATCGGCGCGCTCTTTCCAGGCTGCGGTGTCACCGATTTTCGGTGCGCCTAACAGACCGGTGCCGTGGCATGCGTTGCAGTGCTTGGCAATGATGTCGTCCGGTGTCATGCCACCGCCGCCGCCCACAGAGGCTGCTACGTCCATCCCTTTGCATTCCTGGCCTTGAACACAGACTTTGCCGACTGGCTCAAGACGTTTAGCGATGTCATCGTTCGTTGCTGCCTGAGCGTTGACAGCCCATAGGGCCAATACTGCTGCTGGTACGGCCAGCATTTTCATAATTAGGTTCACGCGTTCACCCTCAATGGTGGCTATTCACGCCCACAACCACGGTTTCGCGGGCGGCGAAAGTATAACGGTTAGCCCGCCTCTCTGAAACAACCCTAAAGACAAAGGGGGAATAGAGCCGGCGAAATGCATCAATGGGGGCCTCTGCAAACAAGCAGGGCGCCTCTGTTCTTAGAAGTTCGCCGGTGTGGCTGCGCTGATTAGTCGCGCCGCAACGTCGAACGGATTACGGAAACGGTGTGGCTTTGAGCTTTCGAAATAATAGCTGTCGCCTGCTTCGAGCACGAAGGTCTCAAGGCCTACGGTTAACTCTAGGCGACCTTCTACTAAAATCCCGGTTTCTTCACCTTCATGGGTCAACATTTCGTCCCCGGTATCGGCACCCGGTGGGTAAATCTCGTTGAGAAATGCAATGGCCCGGCTCGGATGTGCCTTGCCGACCAGTTTCATGGTCACGGCGCCATCGGAAATGTCGATCAGCTCATTGGCTTTGTAGACAATTTGAGTCGGGTTTTCTTGAAGGATTTCTTCGGAAAAAAATTCGACCATGGAGATGGGAATGCCACTCAGCACTTTTCTCAGGGAGCTTATTGAAGGGCTCACGCTGTTCTTTTCGATCATCGAAATGGTGCTGTTGGTGACGCCCGCACGCTTGGCGAGTTCACGTTGTGACAGGCCTTTCAGTTTGCGGATGGATTGCAGTCGTTCACCGACGTCCAATGCGGGAGCCTCCTAGGGGTCAGATTCAGGTCGAGAAGCCGCCATCATGGCGATAGCGTTCAGTATTTACAACACTTCGACTTCAAACCTGCGTGCCCGGTTGGCCCCGCACTTTGGATACAACCGATCAGCTCCCGGAATAGAGGCGTGGCGCTCGTTTCAGGTTGCAGAAAATCTGGTAAGGAATGGTGTCAGCCTTGGCCGCCACTTCACTGGCGAGGATGTTTTTGCCCCACAGCTCCACCGTCGAGCCCAGGCCTGCTTGTGGCACATCGGTGAGGTCGATGCACAGCATGTCCATCGAGACCCGACCCAGCAATTGGCTGCGTACACCGGCCACCAGGACGGGAGTGCCGGTCGGGGCCTGGCGCGGGTAGCCGTCGGCGTACCCCATGGCCACCACGCCAATACGCATGGGTTTCGGGGTGATGAATTTTGCGCCATAGCCCACTGGCTCGCCGGCAGGCAATTCACGCACGCAGATTACTTTTGACTCCAGGGTCATCACCGGCTGCAGGCGTGATGCAGTGGCCTGGGGCTCTTCAAATGGCGAGGCGCCGTACAGCATCAGACCCGGTCGTACCCAGTCACTTGGCACGCGTGGCCAGCCGAGCACAGCCGGCGAGTTGCGCAAGCTGATTTCAGCCGTCAAGTCGGCGCGGGCTCCCAGGAACACAGCGACTTGCTCTACGCTGCGGGTGCAATCCAGCTCATCGGCGCGGGCAAAGTGGCTCATCAGCACGATTTTGGCCACGTTGGCGCTGGCTTGCAGGCGCTGGTAAGCGGCTTTGTAGTCGCCCGGGTGCAGGCCGACGCGGTGCATGCCGCTGTCCAGTTTTAGCCATACCTGGATCGGCCTGGCGAGCTTGGCCTGCTCGATTGCGTCGAGTTGCCACAGCGAATGCACCACACACCAGAAGTCGTGTTCGACAATCAGCGGCAGTTCATCAGCTTCAAAAAAACCTTCGAGCAGCAGGATGGGCGCGCGAATACCTCCAGCGCGCAGCTCCAGTGCTTCTTCAATACAGGCGACGGCAAAACCATCGGCGTCAGCCTCAAGGGCCTGGGCACAGCGCACGGCTCCGTGGCCGTAGGCATCGGCCTTGATCACAGCGAGGGCTTTGGCCCCCGTGACTTCACGGGCCAGTTGGTAGTTGTGACGCAGGGCTTGGAGGTCGATCAGGGCACGGGCTGGGCGCATGGCGGCGGGCTTCTAACGGCAATTGAATAAAAAAACGGTGCAAACCCGCAGCGTAAACTGCGTGCTGCACCGCAAGAGGGACTGTTATGTGATCAAAAAGCCTACGCCAGTGCAGCCACGACAGACAGTTCGACCAGAATTTCAGGTTCGCACAGCTTGGCCTCAACGGTAGCGCGGGCCGGTGCGACGCCTTTAGGCAGCCACTGATCCCATACGCTGTTCATGCCGGCAAAGTCGGCATCGATGTCTTTGAGGTAGATGGTGACCGACAGGATGCGGCTTTTGTCGGTGCCCGCCAGGTCCAGCAAGTGCTCGATGTTGGCCAGTGTTTCGCGGGTTTGTTGCTCTACCCCGGCGTTCATGTCGTCACCGACTTGCCCGGACAGGTAAACAGTACCGTTATGGGCAACGATCTGGCTCATGCGTTCATTGGTGAGCTGGCGCTGGATTGCCATGTTTTGCATTCTCCTGGTGGTTGCCGTAGCGGGAAATATCAAGGCCTTCGGCGCTGATTTGTGGGGTCTTTTTGGCCATCACATCCGCCAGGAAACGACCGGAACCGCAGGCCATGGTCCAACCGAGCGTGCCATGACCGGTGTTCAGGAACAGGTTTTTGAATGGGGTCGCGCCCACAATCGGCGTGCCGTCCGGTGTGGTCGGGCGCAGGCCGGTCCAGAAACTGGCCTGGCTCAGATCACCGCCCTGAGGATAAAGGTCGTTGACGATCATCTCCAGGGTTTCGCGTCGACGCGGGTTCAGCGACAGGTCAAAACCGGCGATTTCAGCCATGCCACCAACGCGGATGCGGTTATCGAAACGGGTGATCGCAACCTTGTAGGTCTCGTCGAGAATAGTCGAAGTCGGGGCCATGTCCGAATTGGTAATCGGGATGGTCAACGAGTAGCCTTTGAGCGGATAAACCGGAGCCTTGATGCCCAGCGGCTTGAGCAACTGCGGCGAGTAGCTGCCCAGTGCCAGTACATAGCGATCGGCAGTTTCGAGCTTGCCGTCGATCATCACGCCATTAATACGGTCGCCTGCGTAGTCCAGACGCTGGATATCCTGGCCGAAGCGGAACTCCACACCCAGGTTCTTGGCCATTTCGGCCAAGCGAGTGGTAAACATCTGACAGTCGCCAGTTTGATCATTTGGCAGGCGCAGGGCCCCGGCCAAAATGTCGGTAACATTGGCCAGTGCTGGTTCGACGCGGGCAATGCCAGCGCGGTCGAGTAGTTCGTAAGGCACGCCGGACTCTTTGAGTACGGCGATGTCTTTGGCAGCACCATCCAGTTGTGCTTGGGTACGGAACAGTTGAGTAGTACCCAGGTTGCGGGCCTCGTAGGCGATGCCGGTTTCGGCGCGCAATTCGTCGAGGCAGTCACGGCTGTACTCGGACAGACGAACCATGCGCTCCTTGTTCACGGCATAGCGGCTGGCGGTGCAGTTGCGCAGCATCTGCGCCATCCACAGGTATTGGTCAATACTGGTGGTAGCCTTGATTGCCAGAGGGGCATGGCGCTCCAGCAACCATTTGATTGCCTTGAGCGGCACACCCGGCGCGGCCCACGGCGAAGCGTAGCCTGGGGACACCTGGCCGGCGTTGGCAAAACTGGTTTCCATTGCAACGGCTGGCTGACGGTCTACGACGACCACATCGAAACCGGCTCGGGCCAGATAATAGGCGCTGGCAGTACCAATAACGCCGCCACCCAATACCATAACTCGCATATTTATATCCCTCATCGCGGCCAGCCGCAGACGTTTATTGTTCAAAGCGAAGATGAGCGCAGTATATGAATCATTGAGTAGTGGAATTCACTGTATAAGCAGCTATATTTGGCGACAATTCTCGGCCAAAACGCTTTTCACGGAGGAGAATCTCCTATGCGTACAAATCATCAAACAAAGCGTGAGTTGGACAAGATTGATCGCAATATTTTGCGCATCCTCCAGGTCGATGGCCGCATCTCGTTTACCGAGCTGGGAGAGAAGGTCGGGCTGTCGACTACGCCCTGCACCGAGCGGGTGCGCAGGCTGGAGCGCGAAGGAATCATCATGGGCTACAACGCCCGGCTCAACCCGCAGCATTTGCAGGGCAGCCTGCTGGTATTTGTTGAAATCAGTCTGGACTACAAGTCTGGCGACACCTTCGATGAGTTCCGGCGTGCGGTGTTGAAGTTGCCCCACGTGCTGGAGTGCCATTTGGTGTCGGGAGACTTTGACTATCTGGTGAAAGCACGGATCAGCGAGATGGCTTCATACCGCAAGCTGCTGGGCGACATCCTGCTCAAACTGCCCCATGTGCGTGAGTCCAAGAGCTATATCGTGATGGAAGAAGTGAAAGAGAGCTTGAATTTGCCGATTGCGGATTAACTCAACCCCACAGTCAAACCAGCACCTGGCGTGTACTGGCGATGTATTCATGCACCAGTTTCTCGGCGCTGGGGTGAATCATCTCCACCGGGCGGCGGCCATTGGGGCATGGCAGGGTCGGCGTAGTGCCGAACAGACGACAGATTAACGGACGTTCTTCATACACCGTGCAGCCATTGGGCCCCAGATGCACACAGTTCAGCTCGTCCATCGCGGCTTCCTGCTCGGCGGCAGTCTTGCGTGGCAGCCGGGCCATTTCTTCGGATGAGGTGGTCACAGGCCCGCAGCAGTCATGGCAACCCGGCACGCATTCAAACGAGGGGATTTGTTGCCGCAGAAAGCGGATCTTGTGACTGTTGCAGCTCATCCAGGATTTACCGATTTTCAAAAGGCCATAGAGTTTGCCCTAAAACCCCTACTCTAGACAGCGCCGCCCGGCTGTTCTTGCCCCGCGGGAATGGCTCGGCTTATGCTCCGTCAAATTTTCCACACATCAATAATCAGGATTACCCCCATGAGCGCCCCGGTTCAGCGCAGCCAGCACACCGCCTCTTATTACGCCGCCAGCAGCTTGCCGCAGCCCGATCATCCGGTGCTGCAAGGCGAGTTGGTGGCTGACGTGTGCGTGGTGGGCGGTGGCTTCTCCGGGTTGAACACGGCGCTGGAGTTGGCCGAACGCGGCATGAGTGTGGTCTTGCTCGAGGCTCACAAGATTGGCTGGGGTGCCAGTGGGCGCAATGGCGGCCAGTTGATACGCGGGGTCGGTCATGGCCTTGAGCAATTTGAAGGGGTTATCGGCAAGGACGGCGTGCGGCAAATGAAACTGATGGGGCTGGAGGCGGTGGAAATCGTTCGCCAGCGCGTGGAGCGTTTCAATATCGCCTGTGATCTGACATGGGGCTATTGCGACCTGGCCAACAAACCCCGCGACCTTGAAGGTTTTGCCGAGGAGGCCCAGGAGCTGCGCAATCTGGGCTACCGCCACGAAACCCGCCTGCTGCAAGCCAATGAGGTGCACAGCGTGGTGGGCTCGGATCGCTATGTTGGCGGCTTCATCGATATGGGGTCGGGGCATTTGCACCCGCTAAACCTTGCGTTGGGCGAAGCGGCGGCGGCTGCGCAACTGGGTGTAAAGCTGTATGAACACTCTGCCGTGACCCGTATCGATTACGGCCCCGAAGTGCGGGTACACACGGCGCAGGGCTCGGTGCGAGCCAAAAGTTTGGTGTTGGGTTGTAACGCTTATCTGAAGGATCTCAATCCGCAACTAAGTGGAAAAGTGCTGCCTGCAGGCAGTTACATCATCGCCACCGAGCCGTTGAGCGAAGCCGAGGCTCACGCTTTGCTGCCGCAAAACATGGCGGTGTGCGATCAGCGCGTGGCGTTGGATTACTACAGGTTGTCGGCGGACCGTCGCTTGTTGTTTGGTGGGGCCTGTCATTATTCGGGGCGTGACCCGCAGGACATTGCAGCGTACATGCGTCCAAAAATGCTTGAAGTGTTCCCGCACCTGAAAGACGTAAAAATCGACTATCAGTGGGGCGGCATGATTGGCATCGGTGCCAACCGCTTGCCGCAGATCGGTCGTCTGCCAGACCAGCCCAATGTGTATTACGCGCAGGCGTACTCAGGGCACGGGGTTAACGCGACGCACCTGGCGGGCAAGTTGCTGGCCGAGGCCATCAGTGGTCAGCACAGTGACGGTTTTGACCTGTTCGCCAAAGTCCCGCACATCACCTTCCCCGGCGGCAAATACCTGCGTTCACCGTTGCTGGCACTGGGGATGCTGTGGCATCGGTTGAAAGAGCTGGGTTGACAGTCAGAAGCAAAACTCCATGTTGCGCTGCAAGTCATTGCGTAGCAGCTGCCGAAGGAACGAGGCTGCGTCCGGCAGCTGCTACGGTTCCACCTCAGCATTCACGGCCGCCAAAACGGTTTGCAGCCTTCACGTTGGGCCATTTCGGGGCTCAGGCCTACGTCACGCAGTTGTTGCTCGTCCAGGGTGAGGAGGACGCGGCGGCTGCGTGCGCGGTGCCAGAACAGGCCCCAGCGTCCAAGCCCGGGCGGGGTGCTTGTGACTTGACGAGCTTCATGCTCGGCCACTAATTGTTGGCTGTGCAGCGTCAGACGGACATCGCTCAAACCATTCATCAGACAGCTCCTTTTGACTCGATTGCTATGAGTCAGCATGATGGCCTTGCGCTCAAAACCATGACAGATTCAACAAAGTTGTTTTACGTGCATACAGATACGGCGTTTTAAACGCTGAATCCTTGGTTTTTCCTCAATCTGTACTGGTTTACTCTGCGGGAGCCCTGCCATGACCCTTTACGTCAATCTTGCCGAGCTGCTCGGTACGCGCATCGAGCAGGGCTTTTATCGCCCTGGCGACCGCTTGCCTTCGGTGCGGGCGCTGAGCGCCGAGCATGGCGTGAGCCTGAGCACGGTGCAGCAGGCGTATCGGTTGCTGGAGGACAACGGGCTGGCTTCGCCGCGCCCGAAGTCCGGGTACTTTGTGCCGATAGAGCGTGAGTTGCCTGCCCTGCCTGGCATGGGTAAACCGGCTCAGCGCCCGGTGGAAATCTCGCAATGGGAGCAGGTGCTGGAACTGGTGCGCTCGGTGCCGCAAAAGGACGTGATCCAGTTGGGGCGCGGCATGCCCGATGTCACCACGCCAACCATCAAGCCGCTATTGCGCAGCTTGGCGCAGATTAGCCGGCGTCTGGATTTGCCTGGTCTGTATTACGACAACGTCTACGGGGTGCTGGGCCTGCGCGAGCAGTTGGCGCGTCTGTTGCTCGACTCTGGCTGCCAACTGGGTGCTGAAGATCTGGTCATTACTACCGGCTGCCATGAAGCACTGTCGTGCAGTATTCGCGCGGTGTGTGAGCCGGGTGACATTGTGGCGGTCGACTCGCCGAGCTTTCATGGTGCTATGCAAACCCTCAAGGGGCTGGGCATGAAGGCGCTGGAGATTCCCACCGATCCGCTGACAGGCATTAGCCTCGAAGCGTTGGAACTGGCACTGGAGCAGTGGCCGATCAAGGCGATCCAGATCACGCCCAGCTGCAACAATCCGCTGGGCTACATCATGCCCGAGGCCCGCAAACGGGCATTGGTGACCCTGGCCCAGCGTTTTGATGTGGCGATTATCGAAGACGATGTGTATGGCGAATTGGCCTACACCTACCCTCGCCCACGTACGATCAAATCTTTCGACGATGATGGCCGGGTCCTGCTGTGCAGTTCATTTTCCAAAACCTTGGCCCCTGGTTTACGCGTCGGTTGGGTTGCACCGGGGCGATATCTGGAGCGGGTGCTGCACATGAAATACATCAGCACCGGTTCTACGGCGCCACAGCCGCAGCTGGCGATTGCCGACTTTTTGAAAAACGGTCATTTCGAGCCGCATCTGCGCAAAATGCGTAGCCAATATCAGCGCAATCGTGACCTGATGCTGGGCTGGATCAGTCGTTACTTTCCACCCGGAACCCGCGCCAGTCGGCCCCAGGGCAGCTTTATGCTGTGGCTTGAGCTACCGGATGGGTTTGATAGCCTGCGCCTCAATCGAGTGTTGCTGGAGCAGGGGGTACAGATTGCGGTGGGCAGTATTTTTTCGGCATCGGGCAAGTACCGCAACTGCTTGCGCATGAACTACGCTGCAAAGCCAACGCCACAGCTCGAAGACGCGGTGCGCAAGGTCGGGATGGCGGTCAGCAAACTGTTGGCAGAAACCGTTTAATTACCTTTGTGACGTCTGGCTCGAGGCTCTAAGCGTTGAAATCACTCTGTGCATTGTTTTTGACTGTGTTGCTGGGAGGCTGTGCCACGTTGGACGTACCCCGTGAACCGACGCAGGCGTTACCTGCTGCAGACTCGGCCTTTGGCCGTTCGATTCAGGCCCAGGCTGCGCCATATCAGGGCCGCTCGGGGTTTCGCCTGCTACCCAACAGCGGTGAAGCGTTCAGGGCCCGGGCCGAGCTGATTCGTAATGCTCAAAGCAGCCTCGATCTGCAGTACTACATCGTCCACGACGGGTTGAGCACCCGCATGTTGATTGATGAACTGATCAAGGCGGCAGATCGCGGCGTGCGCGTGCGGATCCTGCTCGATGACACCGCCAGTGATGGCCTGGACGATGTTCTGGCGACCCTCGCGGCCCATCCCAATATTCAAATCAGGCTGTTCAACCCGCTGCAACTGGGGCGTGGAACCGGCGTGACGCGGGCGATGGGGCGACTGTTCAACCTCTCGCGCCAGCACCGGCGCATGCACAACAAACTTTGGCTGGCCGATAACAGCGTGGCGATTGTGGGTGGGCGCAATTTGGGCGATGAGTATTTCGATGCCAAACCGGAGCTGAATTTCACCGATATTGACCTGCTTAGCGTCGGTCCGGTGGCCGAGCAGTTGGGCCACAGCTTCGACCAGTACTGGAACAGCGCCCTGAGCCAGCCGATTGGTGATTTTGCCTCGTCCAACCTGTCTGTGCATGAGTTGGGCAAAGCCCGCAAAAAACTCGAGGCGTCGCTCAAGCGCGCGCAACAACGCAACCCCGCGCTGTTCCAGGAGCTGGCATCGTATGAAACCAACCCGCAGCTGGACGTTTGGCGCAAAGAGCTGATCTGGGCCTGGAATCAGGCGTTGTGGGATGCCCCAAGCAAGGTGCTGGCCCGGGATGAGCCCGACTCGCATTTGCTGCTGACCACGCAATTGGCGCCGGTACTGGCGGGAGTGAGTCAGGAACTGATCCTGATTTCAGCCTACTTTGTGCCGGGTAACACCGGGTTGGTGTACCTGACGGGGCGTGCCGATGCCGGGGTTGATGTACGTTTATTGACCAATTCGCTGGAAGCGACAGACGTGCCCGTTGTGCACGGCGGTTATGCGCCATATCGCAAAGCGTTGCTGGAGCATGGCGTAAAACTCTATGAGCTGCGCCGTCAGCCGGGCAGCAGCGGTGGCAGTGGTCCCCACTTGTTCAAGCACGGGATGAGTTCGGATTCGAGCCTGCACAGCAAGGCGATGATTTTTGATCAGCAGAAATCGTTTATCGGCTCGTTCAATTTCGATCCGCGTTCGGGCTTGTGGAATACCGAGGTCGGGGTGCTGGTGGACAGCCCGGAGCTGGCCGCCGAAGCCCGAAAGCTGGCCCTGCAGGGCATGGCCCCGGCCTTGAGTTATGAGCCGAAACTGGAGCAGGGCCAGATTGTCTGGGTGACTGAAGACAATGGCCAGTTGCACACACTGCATCGGGAGCCGGGCAATTGGTGGCGCCGGCTCAACGCTTGGTTCAGCAAGCGTGTGGGGTTGGAGAGGATGTTGTAGCTACTGTGCGGCAGCCTGTTCCGCCCCGAATGCCCCTTGGCGCAATACCAGAATCACCAGCACCAGTGCACCTGCGGTCATAAACAGCGGCAAGGCATGCCCGCTGATCCACTGGCTGCCCGCACCTGCAGCCAATGGCCCGATCAGGCAGCCGATGCCCCACAGTTGCGCGACGTGGGCGTTGGCCCGTACCAGGGCGTCGTCGCGGTAGCGTTCGCCGATCAATATCAGCGACAAGGTGAACAGACCCCCGGCGCTGGCGCCGAAGATCACCCACAGCGGCCAGATCAGCAGGGTATTGAGCAGAAACGGCACCGCCAGGCTCGACAGCATCAACAGCACTGCGCAGCCGGTAAACAGTGAACGGCGGGACAGGCGGTCGGCTAGCGCGCCGATCGGCAGTTGCAGCAGGGCATCGCCCACCACCACGGTGCTGACCATCGCCAGCGCAATGTCAGCGGTAAAGCCCTGACGCAGGCAGTAGATGGGCAGCAGTGTCAGAATCATCGCCTCAAAGGCTGCAAACAGCGCCACGGCCCAGGCAATGGCTGGCAACCCCCGACAGAATCCCAACAGATCAATGAAGGTCACGCTGCACGATTCAGTGGTGGGTGCGCCATCGCGGCCCATCAGCAGCAAAGGTGCAAGGATCAGTAAGGCCACGCCGATCCAAAACCCGTAATCGCCCTCAGAACCGACTGCGCCCAAGAGCAGTGGCCCGGACAGTTGGCTCAAGGCATATGCAGAGCCATACAGCGCCACCAGGCGGCCACGCCATTGCTCGACCACCAGTTGGTTGATCCAGCTTTCACCGAGAATAAAGATGATCGTCAGCACCACGCCGATCACCAGGCGCAGCACCAGCCACACCGGGTAGCTGGGCAGTAGCGCCAACAAGCCGATAGAGAGCGCGCCACACCACAAGCACAGGCGCATCAGGCTGGGCGTGCCAAAGCGGGCAGCCAGTTTGCTGGCAACGCTGGCGCCGAGCAGCACGCCAATCGCCGGCATGGCTGCCATGACGCCAATCGCGAATGAGCCATAGCCCCAGCTTTCGAGGCGAAACGACACCAGCGGCATGCTCACGCCCAGTGCCAGGCCGACACTGAGGACCGAGGCCAGCACGGCGAAATAAGTCGCCCAACGCATGTCTGTGCTCCTGTGGATAACTAAAAATATAGGGTTAAAGCAATTGTGGGAGCGAGCCTGCTCGCGATGAAGGCACTGCAGTCTGTGAAGTCAGACCTCAGTGCAGCCATCGCGGGCAAGCCCGCTCCCACAGGGTGTTGCGTTTATGCTGTTACAGCTTGATCCAGGTGGACTTCAGCTCGGTGTACTTGTCGAATGCGTGCAGTGACTTGTCACGGCCATTGCCCGACTGTTTGAAACCACCAAACGGAGCGGTCATGTCGCCACCATCGTATTGGTTGACCCAGACGCTACCGGCGCGCAAGGCTTTGGCCGTCAGGTGAGCCTTGGAAATGTCCGCAGTCCACACCGCAGCCGCCAGGCCGTATGGCGTATCGTTGGCAATCTGGATGGCTTCTGCTGCGCTATCAAAGGTGATGACCGAAAGCACCGGGCCGAAGATTTCTTCCTGGGCGATTTTCATTGCGTTGCTAACGCCGTCGAAAATGGTCGGTTCAACGTAGGTTCCGCCGGTTTCTTGCAGGATTTGGTTGCCGCCCGCTACCAGTTTTGCGCCTTCGCTGTGGCCAGCCTTGATGTACGACAGCACGGTGTTCATTTGCTGGGTATCAACCAGAGCACCCACGGTGGTTGCCGGGTCCAGCGGGTTGCCCGGCTTCCAGCCTTTGAGGGCCTCGATCACCAGCGGCAGGAATTTGTCCTTGATCGAGCGCTCGACCAGCAGGCGCGAACCGGCGGTACAGACTTCGCCCTGGTTGAAGGCAATGGCGCTGGCAGCCGACTCGGCAGCCGCTTGCAGGTCCGGTGCGTCGGCAAAGACGATGTTCGGGCTCTTGCCGCCGGCTTCGAGCCAGATACGCTTCATGTTGGATTCGCCCGCGTAGATCATCAACTGCTTGGCGATCTTGGTCGAACCGGTGAACACCAGCGTATCGACGTCCATGTGCAGGGCCAGAGCCTTGCCGACGGTATGGCCATAGCCTGGCAGCACGTTAAATACACCTGCCGGGATACCGGCTTCAACAGCCAGTGCGGCGATACGGATGGCGGTCAGTGGGGATTTTTCGGACGGCTTGAGGATCACCGAGTTACCGGTCGACAGAGCCGGGCCCAGTTTCCAGCAGGCCATCATCAGCGGGAAGTTCCACGGCACGATGGCAGCGACAACGCCCACCGGCTCACGGGTCACCAGGCCCAGCTGATCGTGCGGGGTAGCAGCAACCTCGTCGTAAATCTTGTCGATGGCTTCGCCGCTCCAGCTCAGCGCACCGGCTGCGCCGGGCACGTCGATGCCCAGTGAGTCGCTGATTGGTTTGCCCATGTCCAGGGTCTCAAGCAGGGCCAGTTCTTCGGCGTTGTGCTTGAGCAGGCCAGCAAAGCGGATCATTGCAGCTTTGCGCTTGGCCGGGGCCAGGCGCGACCAGACGCCAGATTCGAAGGTCTTGCGGGCAACTTCTACGGCGCGTTGGGCGTCTGCGCTATCGCAGCTGGCAACCTTGCCCAACAAGCGGCCATCGACCGGGCTCAGACACTCGAACGTTTCACTGGAGGCCGCGTCGGTGTATTCACCGTTGATGTAGGCGCGACCTTCGATTTTCAGCTGTTGGGCCCGTTGTTCCCAGTCAGCACGCGTCAGGGTGGTCATTCGAGTGTCCTCCTCTTGTTAAAAATAGAAGCGCCGGCTTTTTCATGTGGCGCGTCAGGGATGCTGTCCAGTCCACTAAATTGACTGGCACGAGACATGCGCCACCCTAAACCAGTGGCCCACGAACTTTCAATATATTTGACACATGTGTCGCAAACGGCATGGCTTGTTCGTTTTAATAAACATAGACTTTGGTTTTACTGACCACACACGCCGCAATTTCGGGGGGATAACAATTATGAGCATCGCAAGCGTAGTCGACTTCAGCACTGCCAATACCCAGGCTGACCGTTTCAGCCCTGCACCCGAAAAGGTGCTTAAAGGCAGCCCCGAACAAGTTATCCACAACCATTACAACAGCCCGTGTGGGCAGATGAGCGCTGGTGTGTGGGAAGGTGCTGTGGGCCAGTGGACGGTCAATTACACCGAGCATGAATACTGTGAAATCGTGCAGGGCGTTTCAGTTTTGCGTGACCAGGAAGGTAACGCCAAGACTCTGCGGGCAGGTGATCGCTTTGTGATCCCGGCTGGTTTCAAGGGCACGTGGGAGGTGCTGGAACCATGTCGGAAAATTTACGTGGTGTTTGAACAGAAATCCTGAGGCTACTGGCCCGGAATAAAAAAAGCCCTGCCATGTATTGATGGCAGGGCTTTTTGTTTTGTTCGCGAGCACAAAAAAGGCCCGTATCGTGAGATATGGGCCTTTTTCGTAAGAAGAAAAACCAATTACTTGATTTTGGCTTCTTTGTAGATCACGTGCTTGCGAACCCGCGGATCGAATTTTTTGATTTCGATTTTGTCCGGAGTGGTGCGCTTGTTCTTATCAGTGGTGTAGAAATGGCCTGTACCAGCGCTCGACACCAAACGGATCAATTCACGCATGATTAGCTCCCTTAGATCTTGCCAGCACGGCGGATTTCGGCCAGCACGACAGTAATGCCACGCTTGTCGATGATACGCATGCCTTTAGCAGATACGCGCAGACGTACGAAACGTTTCTCTTCTTCAACCCAGAAGCGGTGATGCTGCAGGTTCGGCAGGAAACGACGACGGGTTTTGTTATTTGCGTGGGAAATGTTATTCCCAGTCACCGGACCCTTACCGGTAACTTGACAGACTCTCGACATGCCTCAGCCCTCTAAAACCACATGCCCAACCCGGCATGGGTTGGCCGCTTAATCTCTCAGTCATGGCGCCAGGCGCCGCGTTTCTTTAAGGGTCTTACCGGCTACACCTACAAACGCAGGAACCGGGCCCCTAGAAAAGAGCGCTGCTTTATACCAGAAAGACTAAAGAGCAACAACAAGCAGTGTGATTTGCTGTAATTAATGAAGCCGCCATTTTAACGCCAATCCACGCGGCGTCTATGCCTTACAGCGATTTACCGCTCGTCGCGGGGTACAAGGGTTCAGGTATTAATCTCGGCTTGTAGCCGCTGCCGAGGGCTGCGAGCGAGCACAAAAGGGTCGCGTTTTCACGATAATTGAAGGCTCTGCGGGCCTTTTCGCAGCCTTCGGCAGCGGTTACAGCCATTAAAAAGTAGTCATTTTTCTATTAGAGCACTAGGGTTAGCCTTTTCCAGACTGCACTTGCAGATGGGCCTCATCGACTTGTAAAGGAAACAGATCATGCGCCTCGCTGCCGTCCCCTTTTTGCTCACCTTTTGCCTGAGCCCGCTAGTTCAGGCGGCCACCTTGAGTGTTTGTACCGAGGCCAGCCCTGAAGGGTTCGATGTGGTGCAGTACAACTCGCTCAGCACCACCAATGCCTCGGCAGACGTCCTGATGAACCGTCTGGTGGATTTTGACGCTCAATCCGCAAAGCTGGTGCCCAGTCTGGCGCAAAGCTGGTCAGTGTCTCCTGATGGCCTTGTATACGACTTCAAGCTGCGTCCCGGGGTCAAGTTTCACAGCACGGCCTGGTTCACCCCGAGCCGAGAGTTGAATGCCGATGACGTGCGTTTCAGTTTTGAACGCATGCTTGATCCCGCCAATCCGTGGCACAAAGTGGCTCAAAGCGGTTTCCCCCACGCACAATCCTTGCAGTTGCCCGAGCTGATCAAAAAGATTGAAACCCCAGACCCGCTGACCGTGCGTTTCACTCTAAGCCACCCGGACTCGACCTTCTTACCGGCTTTGAGCATGGGTTTCGCGTCAATCTACTCGGCCGAATATGCCGATAAGTTGATGAAGGCGGGTACTCCCGAGTTGATGAACAGCCAGCCGATTGGCACCGGGCCTTTTGTGTTCAGTCGATTCCAGAAAGATGCAGTGGTGCGCTACAAGGCCAACCCCGACTACTTTGCGGGCAAGCCAGCGGTTGATGGGCTGATTTTTGCGATCACCCCGGACGCCAACGTACGGCTCCAGAAATTGCGCCGCAATGAGTGCCA
Organism: Pseudomonas kulmbachensis; assembly: GCF_963681935.1. Classification (NCBI taxonomy): domain Bacteria; kingdom Pseudomonadati; phylum Pseudomonadota; class Gammaproteobacteria; order Pseudomonadales; family Pseudomonadaceae; genus Pseudomonas; species Pseudomonas kulmbachensis. Next base: position 207,897 of record NZ_OY817088.1, read on the forward strand.
GATTGCACTCTCGCCCAAGCCGCTGGATGTGGAAGCTGCCGCCAAGGATCCCGCGTTGGCGGTGGCACAAACCCCGGCCTTCATGACTGCGTTTGTGGCGATCAACAGTCAACATCCACCACTGGACAAGCCTGAAGTGCGTCAGGCGATCAATCTGGCCTTCGACAAGCAGACTTACCTCAAGGCCGTATTCGAGAACAGCGCACAGGCCGCCAATGGTATTTACCCGGCCACGACCTGGAGTTACGCCAAGGACTTGCCGGGTTACGCGCACGATCCGCAAAAAGCCCGTGAATTGCTGGCCAAGGCGGGCTTTAAAGATGGTTTTAAAACCACTATCTGGACGCGCCCATCAGGCAGCGTGCTCAACCCGAACCCGAGCCTGGGAGCGCAGTTGCTGCAGGCTGATTTGGCCAAGGTTGGGGTCAAGGCCGATATTCGGGTTATCGAGTGGGGCGAGCTGATTCGTCGCGCCAAGGCGGGCGAGCATGATCTGCTGTTTATGGGCTGGGCCGGTGATAACGGCGACCCGGATAATTACCTCACGCCGCAGTTTTCATGTGCGGCAGTGAAGTCCGGGACTAACTTTGCGCGTTATTGCGACAAGACTCTGGACGGTCTGATCAGTCAGGGTAAAACCCTCAGCGATCAGGATAAGCGCAGCGCGTTGTATCAGAAGGCTCAAGCGCTGATTCAGCAGCAGGCGCTGTGGCTGCCACTGGCGCACCCAACGGCTTACGCACTCACCCGTAAAGACGTACAGGGTTATCAGGTAAGTCCATTTGGGCGTCAGGACTTTTCGACGGTCAGCGTCAAGCCTTGAGCCTTATATCCAGCCGTGCTCGACCATTGAAAGCGGCTGGCCATCGCCGATAATAAAATGATCCAGCACCCGCACTTCGATCAGATCCAGCGCTTGGGTCAAGCGTTTGGTCAAGGTGCGGTCGGCCTGGCTCGGCTCGGTGATACCGGAGGGGTGGTTATGGCAGAAAATTACCGCTGCGGCATTGTGCGCAAGTGCGCGCTTGACCACCTGGCGTGGGTAAACGCTGGCGCTGTCGATGGAGCCTCTAAAGAGTATTTCAAAGGCCAGCATGCGGTGTTTTGAGTCTAGAAACAGGCAGCCAAAAACCTCGTGCGGCTCATGGCGCAGCAGCGACTTGAGATAGTCGCGAACCGCTTGCGGGCTCTCCAGAGCACTGTCGCGGCGCAGGCGCTCGGCCAGGTGACGACGGCTCATTTCCAGTACCGCCTGCAACTGGCTGAACTTGGCGGGGCCCAGCCCGAGCTGGCGGCAGAATGCGCGTAGATCGGCTTCGAGCAAGGCCCGCAGGCTGCCGAACTCGGTGAGTAAATGACGCGCCAGATCAACTGCGCTTTTGCCCGAAACCCCGGTGCGCAGGAAAATTGCCAGCAACTCGGCGTCGGAAAGACTGGATGATCCGTGCTGCAAAAGCTTCTCGCGCGGGCGCTCGGCCGCGGGCCAATCTCGAATGCTCATAACACCTCCTTGTGAGTGGGCGCCGCTGTTCCCTGGCAGGCGCTGTGTTATCTTAGCCCATCATTTTTGCGTGGCATTTGGCCATTTTCCGCGCAGTCATCATCGAACTAAAAGGCAGGCCTATGCAGCGGCTGTATCGAAAACGCATTGTTTTGGGCGTCGGCGGCGGCATCGCGGCTTACAAGAGTGCAGAGCTGGTTCGTCGTCTGCTGGACCAAGGCGCGGAAGTACGGGTTGTGATGACCCGCGGCGGCAGCGAATTCATCACCCCTCTGACCATGCAGGCGTTGTCCGGGCACCCCGTTCATCTGGATTTGCTCGATCCGGCGGCTGAAGCGGCCATGGGCCACATCGAACTGGCCAAGTGGGCCGATCTGGTACTGATCGCCCCGGCGACCGCTGACCTTATCGCTCGTCTTGCCCAAGGCTTGGCCAATGATCTGCTGACCACGTTGGTGCTCGCCACTGATGCAACGGTCGCCATCGCGCCTGCAATGAACCAGGCCATGTGGCGTGACCCGGCTACCCAGGCCAATACCCGATTGCTTGAGAGCCGCGGTTTGCGCGTATTTGGCCCGGCCTCCGGGAGCCAGGCCTGCGGAGATGTAGGCTTTGGTCGCATGCTGGAAGCAGATGATCTGGTGCACTGCGCCGCCGAGTGCTTTCAGCGTCAGGTGCTGACCGGCAAGCACGTACTGATTACTGCTGGCCCGACCCAGGAAAACATCGACCCGGTGCGCTACATCACCAACCACAGCTCCGGGAAAATGGGCTTTGCTCTGGCCGAAGCGGCAGTTGAAGCCGGTGCTCGCGTAACCTTGATCACAGGCCCGGTTCACTTGCCGACCCCGGATCGGGTTAGCCGCATCGACGTGGTCAGTGCCCGGGACATGCTCGCAGCTTGTGAGGCGGCGATTCCCTGTGATGTGTTTATTGCATCCGCTGCAGTTGCAGACTACCGCCCGGAAGTCGTAGCCCCGCAAAAGCTCAAGAAAGACCCTACCAAGGGTGACGGCCTGTTGCTGCAGATGGTGCGCAATCCAGACATTCTGGCCACCATCGCTTCGCGCCCTGATCGCCCTTTTAGTGTCGGTTTTGCTGCAGAGACCGAGCACTTGCTCGATTACGCTGCGCGCAAGCTCAAAGACAAAAACCTCGACCTGATTGTGGCCAACGATGTGGCTAACCCCAGCATCGGCTTCAACAGCGAGGAAAACGCGTGCAGCGTGATTGACCGCGAACTGCACGCCACTGTGTTTGCCCAGACCAGCAAGGGCAAGATTGCCCGCCAGCTGATCACTTTTATCGCCGAACGTCTGAACCAGGTTTAACTCGTATGCACGCTTTGCAAGCCAAAATCCTCGATCCACGCATTGGTAACGAATTTCCGCTGCCACAGTACGCCACCCCAGGTTCTGCAGGCCTTGACCTGCGCGCCATGCTTAAACAAGACACCGTTCTGGAGCCGGGCCAGACCCTGCTGATCCCGACGGGTCTGTCGGTGTATATCGGCGATCCGGGCCTTGCCGCGCTGATCCTGCCGCGCTCGGGCCTGGGCCACAAACACGGAATCGTGCTGGGTAACCTGGTCGGCCTGATTGACTCCGATTACCAGGGCGAACTGATGGTGTCGTGCTGGAACCGTGGCCAAACCGCATTCAACATCACGATCGGCGAGCGTATTGCTCAGTTGGTACTGGTACCGGTGGTGCAGGCTCACTTTGAACTGGTCGAAGAATTCGATGAAAGCCAGCGTGGCGCTGGTGGTTTTGGCCATTCCGGCAAGCTCTGATTTTGCAGTATCAGGTCAGGCGTGATGCCTGACCTTAAACGTTTTACTGAATCCTCTGAGCGTGGAGTCCCACCCGCAATGACTAGCCCCGCTTCGGTCCCGCCAAAATTCCCTGACAGCATTTTTCGCGCCTACGACATTCGTGGCGTGGTCCCGCAAACCTTGACCCCTGAGACCGCGTACTGGATAGGCCGTGCCATCGGTGCAGAGAGTTTGGCCAAGGGTGAACCGCATGTGTCGGTGGGCCGGGATGGACGCTTGTCCGGTCCTGAGCTGGTCGAGCGCTTGATCCAGGGTGTAGCGGACAGTGGCTGCAAGGTCAGTGATGTGGGGCTGGTGCCTACACCTGCTCTGTATTACGCAACTCACGTGTTGGCGGGCAAGTCGGGTGTGATGCTCACGGGCAGCCATAACCCGCCAAACTACAACGGTTTTAAAATCGTGATCGCGGGCGATACGCTGGCGGACGAACAAATCACCGCGCTGCACACGCGACTGAAAACCAACGACCTGACCTGGGGCGAAGGCAGCATCGAGCGCGTTGATATTTTACCGCGCTACGCCGATGTGATTACCCGGGACATCAAGTTGGCCAAACGCTTGAAAGTGGTGGTGGACTGCGGCAACGGCGTAGCCGGCGTGATCGCACCGCAATTGATTGAAGCCCTTGGCTGTGAAGTGATCCCGCTGTTCTGCGAAGTGGATGGTAGCTTTCCCAACCACCATCCAGACCCTAGCAAGCCTGAAAATCTGCTGGACCTGATCGCCAGAGTCAAAGAAACCAATGCCGATATCGGGCTGGCCTTTGATGGTGATGCTGACCGCGTGGGCGTGGTGACTAATGCAGGCACCATAGTGTTCGCAGATCATTTGCTGATGCTGTTTGCTCAGGATGTATTGCAACGCAACCCTACGGCCGAGGTCATATTCGACGTGAAATGCACGCGTCGTCTGATCCCGTTGATCAAGGAAAATGGCGGTCGCCCACTGATGTGGAAGACCGGTCATTCGTTGATCAAAAAGAAGATGAAAGAAACCGGTGCCCTGCTGGCTGGTGAAATGAGCGGGCATATCTTTTTCAAAGAGCGCTGGTTTGGTTTCGATGACGGTATTTACAGCGCCGCGCGCCTGCTGGAGATCCTCAGCAAGCGCCAGGTGACGGCCGAAGAGCTGTTTGAGACCTTCCCGAACGATATTTCTACGCCAGAAATCAATATCGATGTGACGGATGAGAGCAAATTCAGCATCATTGAAGCTCTGCACGACGCCCAATGGGGGGACGACGCCGAGCTGACATCCATTGATGGTGTGCGGGTTGACTACCCTCATGGCTGGGGTCTGGTTCGCGCGTCCAACACCACCCCGGTGCTGGTGCTGCGATTTGAGGCCGAAACCGAGGCCGAACTGCAACGCATCAAGGACGTCTTTCACGCTCAACTGAAGCGTGTGGCCCCTGATCTCCCACTACCGTTTTGATCGACTAGTTTTACCGGAGCCCTGAATGACCCTCGAACGTGATGCCGCCTCCAACGTCGCCAAGGTTTTGTCCGAAGCGCTGCCCTACATTCGCCGTTACGTCGGCAAGACGCTGGTGATCAAGTACGGCGGCAACGCTATGGAGAACGATGACCTGAAAACCGGTTTCGCCCGTGACATCGTGTTGATGAAAGCCGTGGGTATCAACCCGGTCGTGGTACACGGTGGTGGGCCGCAGATCGGTGATCTACTCAAGCGTTTGTCCATCGAGAGTCATTTCATCGACGGGATGCGGGTCACTGACTCGCAAACCATGGATGTGGTGGAGATGGTGCTTGGCGGTCATGTGAACAAGGAAATCGTCAACCTGATCAATCGCCATGGCGGCAGCGCCATTGGTCTGACGGGTAAGGATGCAACCCTGATTCGCGCCAAAAAGATGGTTGTGACCCGTCAGACACCGGAAATGACCACGCCAGAAATCATCGACTTCGGTCATGTGGGCGAAGTCATCGGCATCAATACCGACCTGCTGCATATGCTGACCAAGGGTGATTTTATCCCGGTGATCGCGCCGATTGGCGTAGGCGCAAACGGTGAGTCTTACAACATCAACGCGGACCTGGTGGCTGGCAAGGTTGCCGAAGCCCTCAAGGCCGAGAAGCTGATGTTGCTGACCAACATTGCGGGCTTGATGGACAAGGAAGGCAAGGTGCTGACCGGTCTGACCACTGCTCAGGTGGATGACCTGATTGCCGATGGCACCATTTACGGCGGCATGCTGCCAAAAATCCGTTGCGCGCTGGAAGCTGTGCAAGGTGGTGTGACTACCGCGCACATCGTTGACGGCCGCGTGCCGAATGCGGTGTTGCTGGAAATCTTCACCGACACTGGTGTGGGTACGTTGATTACCAACAGCAAACCGGCTTAAGCAGAACAAAAAAGCCCCGCCCGGAGCGATCCGGGCGGGGCTTTTTCATGGGCGGGGAGTTAAATCCCGTACTGCGCCCGGTACGCTTCAACGGCTGGCAGGTATTGCTTGAGCGTTTCGTCTTCGGCCAGGTACTGCAGAACCTGGTTCAACGAAACGATGCTGATGACCGGAATGCCGAAGTCGCGCTCGACTTCCTGGATTGCCGACAGCTCCCCATTGCCGCGCTCCTGGCGGTTCAGGGCAATCATCACGCCTGCCGCCTTGGCGCCCTGAGCCTGAATGATCTGCATGACTTCACGGATGGCGGTGCCGGCCGTGATCACGTCGTCGATGATCAGGATATCGCCTTCAAGCGGCGAGCCGACCAGGCTGCCACCTTCGCCGTGGGCCTTGGCTTCCTTGCGGTTGAAACACCATGGCAGATCGCGATCGTGGTGCTCGGCCAGCGCGACGGCGGTGGTCGCAGCCAAGGGGATACCCTTGTAGGCCGGGCCAAAGAGCACGTCGAAGGAAATGCCGCTGTCAACGATGGCGGCCGCATAGAAGCGCCCCAGTTGAGCCAGCGCAGAACCTGTGTTGAACAGGCCGGCATTGAAGAAGTAAGGACTGGTACGCCCCGACTTCAGGGTGAACTCACCGAAGCGCAGTACGCCGCGATCGATGGCAAAACGGATGAAGTCGCGCTGATACGCTTGCATGAAAAAAGCCCCAGATACCACGGATTTAGCTAATTAGTAAGACCGCGTGTATCATACACGCACGTGATTTTTGGGGCCATTTATGCGGATCATCAGTGTGAACGTCAATGGTATTCAGACGGCAGTCGAGCGCGGTTTGCTCAGTTGGCTGCAAGCTCAGAATGCCGACGTTATCTGCCTGCAGGACACCCGCGCCTCCGCCTTTGAACTGGACGATCCAGCCTACCAGCTCGATGGCTACTTTCTTTATGCCTGTGAAGCTGAAGTCCCTGCCCAAGGCGGTGTGGCTTTGTATTCGCGGTTGCAACCGAAAGCAGTCATCACCGGGCTTGGCTTCGAGACGGCCGATCGCTACGGGCGCTACCTGCAAGCCGATTTCGATAAGGTCAGCATCGCGACCTTGCTGCTCCCTTCGGGGCAGAATGGCGATGAAGACTTGAATCAAAAATTCAAGCTAATGGACGACTTTGCACGCTATCTGGATAAGCAGCGTCGCAAGCGTCGTGAGTACATCTACTGCGGCTCGCTGTATGTGGCGCAGCAGAAACTCGACATTAAAAACTGGCGTGACAGCCAGCAATCGCCTGGTTTCCTGGCGCCTGAACGGGCCTGGATGGATGAGATTGTCGGCAACATGGGCTATGTCGATGCCCTGCGTGAAGTCAGCCGCGAAGGCGACCAGTACAGCTGGTGGCCGGACAACGAACAGGCCGAGATGCTGAATCTGGGCTGGCGTTTCGACTACCAGTTGCTGACACCGGGCTTGCGCCGCTTTGTACGAAGCGCTCGTTTGCCGCGTCAGCCACGCTTCTCGCAACATGCGCCATTGATCGTGGACTACGACTGGACACTGACAATCTAAGTGTTTTTTCGCCGTCATAAAAAATGCCCGTATCGAAAGATACGGGCATTTTTTTGGTCTAAACCTGTAGCCCCCACCGCCAGCGGCAGCGTCTACAGGCTCGGAATTGTTACTTGAGCGGGCGCCAGGTGAAGGGGTAGCGGTAAACCACTCCGTCATTGGCCTTGACCCCGGCTATCACCACCAGCACCACTGCCCCGATCAGCACCAGGCCGAGCAAGGCGAAGCCGACCAGCACGAACATCAGCACGTAGCAAATGGCCGAAGCAATTGCCACGGTGATCTGAAAGTTCATTGCTTCCTTGCCCTGGTCATCGATAAAGGGATCGCTCTCGCGCTTTACCTGCCACAGGATCAGCGGGCCGATCAGGCTGCCAAACGGAAACCACATCCCGAGGAACGCCGAAAAATGACAGAACATGGCCCATTTGCGAGCGTCTCGGCTCGGTTCTGGTTTTGAAAGGTCCAGCTCACTCATGGCGTTCTCCGGTAGGTCGTTTGAAGGCTTTGACAGTCAATCCGGCTAATTAGTCGGCCAATGCAGCTTGTTGCAGGGCGAAAATTTCGTTCATGCCTTTTTGTGCCAATGCCAGCATGGCGTTCAGCTCTTCAGGCTGGAACGGTGCGCCTTCGGCAGTGCCCTGTACTTCGATGAAACCGCCTGAGCTGGTCATTACCACGTTCAGGTCGGTTTCGGCTGCCGAGTCTTCAGGGTAGTCCAGGTCAAGCACCGGTACGCCTTGGTACATGCCCACCGATACCGCTGCAATCATCTGCTTGATAGGGTCGCCGCCCTTGAGGCCGCCACGCTTTTTGATGATTTTCAGAGCGTCTACCAGAGCAACCATGGCGCCGGTGATGGACGCGGTGCGGGTGCCGCCATCCGCCTGGATTACGTCGCAATCGACGTACAGGGTGATATCGCCCAGCTTGGACATGTCCAGCGCGGCGCGCAGGGAGCGACCGATCAGGCGCTGGATTTCCAGGGTGCGTCCGCCTTGCTTGCCGCGGCTGGCTTCACGCTGGTTACGGTCGCCGGTGGCGCGTGGCAGCATGCCGTATTCGGCAGTCAGCCAACCCTGGCCCTGACCTTTAAGGAAGCGTGGTACGCCGTTCTCGACGCTGACGGTACAGATGACTTTGGTGTCACCGAACTCGACCAGTACAGAACCCTCTGCGTGTTTGGTGTAGTTGCGGGTGATGCGGATCGGGCGGAGCTGATCGGCAACGCGACCACTTGGACGTTTCATGTGGGATACCTGTACGGGACGGAAAACTGCCGAGCATTATAAAGGCCGTAGACCAACAGGGCACATTTTTAAAGCAATCCAATCCTGTAGCCGCTGCCGCAGGCTGCGATGGGTTGCGTAGCGACCCCGCTCTTCACATTTAAAGCGCAGGTCCTGCGGCTCTTATCGCAGCCTGCAGCAGCGGTTACAGGTTTAAGTGCCTTTACGACAGACGCCATTTGGGGCCACCCACTGCACTGCGTTACAATCCTTCGCCTTAATTGCCGTCAGGCTTATTTCATCAGATCGCGAGGTACCGTCCATGGTGCACAGCATGACCGCCTTTGCCCGCGTCGAAAGCGTTGGCACTCAGGGCACCCTGAGTTGGGAGCTGCGTTCGGTCAACAGCCGCTACCTGGAGCCGCACCTGCGTCTGCCTGAATCTTTCCGTGACCTCGAAGGTGCGGTGCGTGAAGCGCTGCGTCAGGGGATTTCGCGGGGTAAGCTGGAATGCACCTTGCGCTTCACCGAAGAAACCACCGGCAAACCGTTGCAAGTCGACCGTGAGCGCGCCGCGCAACTGGTGGCAGCTGCCGAGACCATTGCCAGCCTGATCAAGCAACCGGCCCCGCTCAACCCGCTGGAAGTGCTGGCTTGGCCCGGTGTTTTGGTGGCGGACGCCAGCGATCCGCAAGCCCTGAACACTCAGGCGCTGGCGTTGTTCAAGCAAGGTCTGCAAGAGCTCAAAAATGGTCGCGAGCGCGAAGGCGCGGAGCTGGCGCGCTTGATCAGCGAGCGTTTGACCGCCATTGAAGGCGACGTCGAGACTCTGCGCGAGTTGGTGCCACAGATGCTCGCCACCCAGCGTCAAAAGGTCCTCGATCGCTTTGCCGACATGAAGGCCGAGCTTGATCCGCAGCGTCTTGAGCAGGAAATGGTCTTGCTGGCGCAAAAAAGCGACGTGGCTGAAGAACTGGATCGCCTGAGCACCCATATTCTTGAAGTACGGCGCGTGCTCAAGTCCGCTGGTGCTGCGGGTCGGCGCCTGGACTTCCTGATGCAAGAGCTGAACCGTGAGGCCAATACCCTGGGCTCCAAGGCATTCGATCCACGCAGCACCCAAGCGGCGGTCAACCTCAAAGTGTTGATCGAGCAGATGCGTGAACAAGTACAGAATATTGAGTAAGGCATTCCCTGACATGACCCACAGCACTGGCACCCTTTATATCGTTTCTGCCCCTTCGGGCGCAGGCAAGACCAGCCTGGTCAAAGCGTTGATCGACGTTGAGCCGCAAATCCGGGTTTCGGTTTCGCACACCACTCGCGCCATGCGCCCAGGTGAAGTGAATGGCGTGAACTATCATTTTGTCGAGCGCGAAGAGTTCGTGAAAATGATCGAGCACGGTGACTTCCTGGAGCGCGCCGAGGTGTTCGGCAACCTTTATGGCACCTCGCAAAGCCATTTGCAGCAGACCCTGGATGAAGGTCATGACCTGATTCTGGAAATCGACTGGCAAGGTGCCGAGCAAGTTCGCAAGCTGATGCCGCAGGCGCGTTCGATCTTTATCTTGCCGCCTAGCCAGGAAGCGCTGCGCCAGCGACTGGATAATCGTGGTCAGGACAGCGACGAGATCATTGACGGCCGGATGCGCGAAGCCGTGAGCGAAATGAGCCACTATGTCGACTATGACTACCTGATCATCAATGACGATTTCGCCCTGGCGCTTGAGGATCTGAAGGCCATTTTCCGCGCCAATCGGCTCCAGCAAAAACGTCAGCAGCAGCGATTTGGCAAATTACTGGCCGAACTGCTCGGTTAAACAACTCTTCCCAAAACCCCTGTAAGGGCTTTACATTGGCGGTTACAGAGGTTTTTGGGGCAGTGCCCGAAAAATCAGCGCTTCCCTATTGGCTGGTGATTTTTTAAACTGTTTAGTCCGCTTGCCCATCCGGGCAGCGCGCATATTGCATTTGCTACGAGGAAGACCATGGCCCGCGTAACCGTTGAAGACTGTCTAGAACACGTGGATAACCGCTTTGAGCTGGTCATGCTCTCTACCAAGCGTGCCCGTCAACTGGCCACCGGCGGTAAAGAGCCTTTGGTCGAGTGGGAAAATGACAAGCCTACTGTTGTTGCCTTGCGTGAAATCGCTGCAGGCCTGATGAGCTACGAGTTTATCGCCAACGCTGAAATCGTCGAAGACGAACCGCTGTTCGCAGCGTTCGAGGACGAGTCCAACGAGGCGAACTAAGCCTATGCCCGGTCGACGTAGCACGGCGAAGGGTAAAAAGTTTTGGCAGGAGGTTTCCTCATGCCGAGCATAGACGCCCTCGCCGATCGCTTGTCGGCGTACCTCGGCCCGGACCAGGTCAATCTGGTCCGCCGGGCGTACTTCTACGCAGAACAAGCCCACGACGGCCAACGCCGACGTAGCGGCGAGCCTTATGTCACGCATCCGCTGGCAGTGGCAAACATCCTTGCCGATATGCATATGGACCATCAGAGCCTGATGGCGGCCATGCTGCATGACGTCATTGAAGACACCGGTATTGCCAAGGAAGCGCTGGTCGCGCAGTTCGGCGAAACCGTGGCCGATCTGGTCGATGGAGTCAGCAAGCTGACTCAGATGAACTTCGAAACCAAGGCCGAAGCCCAAGCTGAAAACTTCCAGAAGATGGCCATGGCCATGGCACGCGATATCCGCGTGATCCTGGTGAAGCTGGCTGACCGTCTGCACAACATGCGTACCCTCGAAGTGCTGTCCGGCGAAAAACGCCGACGGATTGCCAAGGAAACCCTGGAAATCTATGCACCCATTGCCAATCGGCTGGGTATGCACAGCATTCGTATCGAATTCGAAGACCTCGGTTTCAAGGCGATGTATCCGATGCGCTCCGCGCGCATTTATCAGGCGGTCAAACGCGCCCGGGGCAATCGCAAGGAAATCGTCAACAAAATTGAAGAATCGCTAAGTCACTGTCTGGCCATCGACGGCATTCAGGGCGAAGTCAGCGGTCGTCAAAAGCATATCTACGGCATCTATAAAAAGATGCGCGGCAAGCGTCGGGCCTTCAACGAGATCATGGACGTTTACGCGTTCCGGATCATCGTCGACAAGGTCGACACCTGTTACCGAGTGCTGGGTGCTGTACATAATTTGTACAAACCCCTGCCGGGGCGTTTCAAGGACTACATCGCCATTCCCAAAGCCAACGGCTATCAGTCGTTGCATACCACGCTGTTTGGCATGCATGGCGTACCGATCGAAATTCAGATCCGTACCCGTGAAATGGAAGAAATGGCCAACAACGGTATCGCCGCTCACTGGCTCTACAAATCCAGTGGTGACGAGCAGCACACGGGCACTCACGCCCGGGCGCGGCAATGGGTCAAGGGCGTGCTGGAAATGCAGCAGCGCGCAGGCAACTCCCTCGAATTTATCGAAAGCGTGAAGATCGACCTGTTCCCGGACGAGGTTTATGTGTTCACGCCCAAAGGCCGGATCATGGAGCTGCCAAAAGGCTCCACGGCGGTCGACTTCGCTTACGCGGTGCACACCGACGTCGGCAACAGCTGCATTGCGTGCCGGATCAATCGCCGTCTCGCGCCGTTGTCCGAACCACTGCAAAGTGGCTCCACGGTCGAGATCGTCAGCGCTCCCGGTGCCCGCCCCAATCCGGCATGGCTCAACTTTGTGGTTACCGGCAAGGCGCGTACGCACATTCGGCATGCGCTCAAGCTGCAGCGCCGTTCCGAGTCGGTCAATCTGGGCGAACGCCTGCTGAACAAGGTACTGAACGGTTTCAACAGCGCGCTGGAGAAAATCCCGGCCGAGCGTATTCAGGCGATGCTGCAGGAATACCGCCTGGAACAGATCGAAGACTTGCTCGAAGACATCGGTCTTGGCAATCGCATGGCCTATGTGGTTGCGCGCCGCTTGCTGGGCGAAGGCGAGGCGTTGCCGAGCCCGGAAGGTCCGCTGGCGATTCGCGGTACCGAAGGTTTGGTGCTCAGCTACGCGAAATGCTGTACGCCGATTCCGGGTGACCCGATTGTCGGCCACCTGTCTGCGGGTAAAGGCATGGTTGTGCACCTGGACAACTGCCGCAATATCAGTGAAATCCGCCACAACCCCGAAAAATGCATCCAGCTTTCGTGGGCCAAGGACGTTACCGGCGAATTCAACGTCGAGTTGCGCGTCGAGCTGGAGCACCAGCGCGGCCTGATTGCGCTGCTGGCCAGCAGCGTCAACGCCGCCGACGGCAACATCGAAAAGATCAGCATGGACGAACGCGATGGTCGCATCAGCGTGGTCCAACTGGTAGTCAGTGTGCACGACCGCGTGCACCTGGCTCGCGTGATCAAAAAACTGCGCGCCCTTACCGGGGTTATCCGCATCACTCGTATGCGTGCGTAGCCATCTAATTACAAGGAGTCACCCATGTCCAAGACTGTTATCACCAGCGACAAGGCACCTGCTGCAATCGGTACTTATTCTCAGGCGATCAAAGCTGGCAATACTGTCTACATGTCCGGTCAAATCCCGCTGGACCCAAAAACCATGGAGCTGGTTGAAGGCTTTGAAGCACAGACCATCCAGGTTTTCGAAAACTTGAAGTCGGTGGCTGAAGCTGCTGGTGGTTCGTTCAAGGACATCGTCAAGCTGAACATCTTCCTGACGGACCTGAGTCACTTCGCCAAGGTCAACGAAATCATGGGTAAATACTTCGAACAGCCTTACCCGGCCCGCGCCGCCATCGGCGTTGCAGCCCTGCCAAAGGGTTCGCAGGTTGAGATGGACGCTATTCTGGTACTTGAGTAACACCCTCGGCGCAGCCTCTTCATGCTGCGCCAACCCTCGCTCTTCCTTGTTTCAAAAGGATCCCACCATGCGCAAAGCGCTCGTGTTGTCACTACTCGCCGTTGTTTTGGGTGGTTGTGCCAGCAAACCCGCTCACCGCGACATCAGTGGTGTCTGGATCAACCAGGCTGCAATCGACGCAGCTGCCCATGGCGGTAATTTGCGTGAAGCCCTGCTGGCTTATGGGCCAAACCTTGAGTGGGATATCGACGCCAAAAACGCTACGGCCAATTACACCAACGGCTTTGAGTCGGTTGAAGGCAAGTTGATACCTGAAGACGATGGTACGTGGCAGGTCAGCTTTTATGGGAGCAGCTCCACGGGCCTGAGCCTGGAAGGTGAAGAGTTGATCCAGGGCGAGACTGATGCCGAGCCGCGCCAACCTTTCGTTCGTCCACGGATCACTGCTGCAAGCGACGCACCGCTGGGTGCAAGCTTTGAAACAGCACTCAATTCTGCCTATTTGGGTGGCCAGTGGCGTGTGACCAGCGGCATGGGCAAGGGTAATCAGGTGACCTTTTTAGCCGACGGCCAAGTCAACGGCTTGCCCAACACCCAGAATTACGTACTGTGCCTGGCGGGTGACTGCGCTTCGATGAGTGGCGAACACGACAGCCTCTGGTTGCAACAAGGTGAGATTGGCGCAGCGCACATTTTTGTCCGCAATGGCCCTAGGCTTGAAATCTTCCAGGCGCTGGATTCCGCCGAGCCCGATGATATGCCTCAGTTTTACCCAGGCAAGCTCGAGTGGTCCCTGGAAAAGCTGTAGTTGATCGCCAAAAACCGCGCTATGTAGCCGCTGCCGCAGGCTGCGATGGGTCGCGTGGAACCCCCGGTTTTTACTGAAATCGAAGGTCCTGCGGCCCTTGTCGCAGCCTTCGGCAGCGGCTACAGGTTTCGCGTCAGCCTACGCCTTCCCATCCAAAATTTGGGCATAGCCCTCGCGATAACTCGAGTAGCGCGGCTCCCAGCCCAGCGCCTTGGCGCGGGCATTGCTGCAGCGCTTGCTGCCCGCCCGGCGCGTACTGGTTTCGGCGGCCCATTCGGTAATACCCAAACGCTCGCGCAACCAACCCACGACCTCAGCCAGAGGCACCGGCGCGTTATCAACGCCTATATAGCAATCATCCAGCGCTTTGCCCTCGCGGTCTGCCTCAAGCAAAAAAGCTAAAAACCCGCCAGCATCATCGGCATGAATCCGGTTGCCATACATCGGTGGGTCAACGGCCACTCGATAACCTTTGCGCACCTGCCCCAGCATCCACTCGCGGCCCGGCCCGTAGATCCCGGTCAGACGCACCACACTGGCCGCAAGGCCGCTGTTGAGTGCCACCTGCTCGGCATCGAGCATGATCCGGCCCGAATAGTTCGACGCTTGGGCAGGGGATGTCTCGTCAATCCACTCCCCATCCTTCTGGGCAAAAACGCTGCTGCTGGACACAAACAACAGGCGCTTTGGCCGCTGACCGTTTTGCTCAAGCCAGTTCAGCGTGTTTTTCAGCCCTTGGACATACGCTGCCTGATAACCCGCTTCGTCATGCTCGGTCGCTGCCGCGCTGTACACCACATAGTCGATCTGACCCGTTGGCCATTGCTGCGGGCAGTGCTCGCTGAACAAGTCGCCCTCTACCCCGATGACGCCTGCAGGCAACCGGTCGATGGAGCGCCGCAGGCCATGCACTTGCCAGTTTTTATCGAGCAACTGAACAGCCAGGCGGCTCCCGATATCGCCGCATCCGACGATCAAAACAGAGGCTTGGGACATCGCAGAATTCCTAATGAAAAGTTACAAAGTGACGTAAATGGACACGACCTAAGTCGTGACTTTCGAAAAAAACAGATGCTATTGCTTTTGTTAACAAGAATTACTTGCAATAATAACCCATCATTTTGCCCTTGGTCTTACACCGCGTTGTAGGGCATTACCTCATTACTTTTCTCAGGTCCGGCTAGCATGACACGCAATCATCCCACCGCTTCGCCAACCCAGCCTTTGAGCCCAACACGCGTCTGGCGTGGGGTTGTGGCACTGATGTTCAGCTTGATGCTGGCACCTGTCGCGGCATTTGCCGACGAACCTGCCACCCCAGCCGTGCATGCTGCCACTGAAGCTGCTGCTCCGGCACCTGTTGCAACACCAGGTGCGACAGATCCTACACTGGTTGAAGGTGCAGTTGCCCCTGCCGATAACGCACCGCAAATCAGTGCCGAAGACGACAACAGCCTGGGCATGGCCCATGACCTGTCGCCTTGGGGCATGTACAAAAACGCGGACATCATCGTCAAGATCGTGATGATCGGCTTGGCTATCGCTTCGATCATTACTTGGACGATCTGGATTGCCAAAGGCTTTGAAGTCCTGGGCGCCAAGCGTCGTCTGCGCGTTGAAATCGCCAACCTGAAAAAAGCCCGTACCCTTAAGGAAGCCAGCGAATCTGCGGCCAAAGAAGGCACCCTGGCCCATTTGTTGGTCCAGGACGCGCTCGAAGAAATGCGTCTGTCGGCCAATAGCCGCGAAAAAGAAGGCATCAAGGAGCGTGTGAGCTTCCGTCTTGAGCGTCTGGTGGCGGCTTGCGGTCGCAACATGAGCAGCGGCACGGGCGTGCTCGCCACCATCGGTTCCACTGCGCCGTTCGTCGGCCTGTTCGGTACCGTGTGGGGCATCATGAACAGCTTTATCGGTATCGCTAAAACTCAAACCACCAACCTGGCCGTTGTTGCACCGGGTATTGCCGAAGCCCTGCTGGCCACGGCACTGGGTCTGGTTGCAGCGATCCCTGCGGTAGTGATTTACAACGTCTTCGCCCGCTCCATCACCGGCTACAAGGCTCAGGTGGCTGATGCGTCTGCTGAAGTGTTGCTGTTGGTTAGCCGTGACCTCGATCACTTGCCGCCCGAGCGTAGCTCGCAACCGCACATGGTGAAAGTGGGGTAATCGGCCATGGGCCTGCATTTAAAAGAAGGCGATGACGATCTCGCCGAGAACCATGAAATCAACGTCACCCCCTTTATTGACGTGATGCTGGTACTGCTGATCATCTTCATGGTGGCAGCACCGCTGGCCACTGTAGATATCAAGGTTGACCTGCCAGCGTCGAGTGCCAAACCGGCACCTCGTCCCGAGAAACCGGTATTTCTCAGTGTCAAAGCTGACCAGCGCCTGTATCTGGGTGAAGAGCCGGTTACGGTTCAAGCCCTGGGCCCGACCCTGGATGCCAGGACCCACAACAACAAAGACACGACGATCTTCTTCCAGGCTGACAAAGGCGTGGATTACGGTGACCTGATGAGCGTGATGGATGCTTTGCGCGCAGCCGGTTACTTGAAGGTGGGTCTGGTCGGACTTGAGACGGCAGCCAAGAAATGACCATAGCGCGCCAAAAGATGACGCGTTACGCAACCAGCCTGGCCGTGGTATTGGGTGTACATGCAGTGGCAGTGATTCTTGCCCTGCAATGGTCCAGCCCGCGCGCGATCGAACTTCCGCCACAGGCGATGATGGTTGATCTGGCACCACTGCCCGCACCGCCTCCACCTGCGCCGCCTAAAGTGGTGACACCACCACAACCCCCGGCGCCAGTGGAAGAGTTGCCGATACCCAAGCTGGCCGAAGCGCCTAAACCGAAGATTTCTGTACCCAAGCCGGTCAAACCCAAGCAAAAGCCTCAACCGCCCAAGCCTGTGGAGAAACAGGAACCGGTCAAAGAGAAGCCTTCAGAAGAGAAACCCAGCGACGCGACGCCGACCAAGAACACCAGCGAGAAGTCCGCCGCACCGGCCCCAGGGCCATCGGCTCAACAACTGGCGGCCAAAGCCAGTTGGGAAGGTACTTTGCTGAACCACTTGGGCAAGTACAAAAAGTACCCGCCTGCTGCGCAATCCCGTGGCAAGGAAGGCCTGAACCGTCTGCGCTTCGTGGTGGATGCTGAAGGCAAGGTGCTGTCCTACGAGTTGGTAGGGCGCTCCGGCAATGCTGATCTGGACCGGGCCACCCTGGAAAT
Organism: Pseudomonas kulmbachensis; assembly: GCF_963681935.1. Classification (NCBI taxonomy): domain Bacteria; kingdom Pseudomonadati; phylum Pseudomonadota; class Gammaproteobacteria; order Pseudomonadales; family Pseudomonadaceae; genus Pseudomonas; species Pseudomonas kulmbachensis. Next base: position 225,252 of record NZ_OY817088.1, read on the forward strand.
GATTCGCCGGGCACAACCATTGCCCAAGCCGCCGCCCGAGATGCTGACCAATGGCAGCATCGAGATCGTGGCACCGTTCGTTTATTCCATCGATAAACGTCGGCGATAACATCATAAAGGGCACCTCAGGGTGCCCTTTATGCATCTGCAGTATGGATAAAAAACCAGTCATTCAATGATTGGCTACTGTAGCTCTGAGGGTAATGTCTGATAACGTGCGTCTATCGATTGCAGCCGCTATGCTTGGCCCGCAACCACAGGGACGCCCGCTATGACGCTTACAGAATTACGCTACATCGTTACCCTCGCCCAAGAGCAACACTTCGGCCATGCCGCTGAGCGTTGCCACGTCAGCCAGCCGACCCTGTCGGTAGGTGTGAAAAAACTGGAAGACGAACTCGGTGTGCTGATTTTCGAGCGCAGCAAAAGCGCCGTGCGCGTGACCCCGGTGGGTGAAACCATTGTGGCCCAGGCACAGAAGGTGCTGGAGCAGGCCCAGGGCATTCGCGAGCTGGCCCAAGCTGGCAAGAACCAACTGACCGCCCCGCTCAAAGTGGGCGCGATCTACACCGTGGGCCCGTACCTGTTCCCGCACCTGATTCCACAACTGCATCGGGTCGCTCCGCAGATGCCGTTGTATATCGAAGAAAACTTCACTCACGTCCTGCGCGACAAACTGCGCAACGGTGAGCTGGACGCGATCATCATCGCCCTGCCGTTCCATGAAGCAGACGTGTTGACCTTGCCGCTGTACGACGAGCCGTTTTACGTGCTGATGCCCAGCGAACACCCCTGGACCAAGAAAGACACCATCGACGCCAGCCTGCTCAACGACAAGAGCCTGCTGTTGCTGGGCGAAGGTCACTGCTTCCGTGATCAGGTGCTTGAAGCGTGCCCGACCGTGGCCAAAGGCAATGATGGCGCCATGCACACCACGGTTGAATCCAGTTCGTTGGAAACCATCCGTCATATGGTGGCTTCAGGCCTGGGTATTTCGATCCTGCCGTTGTCGGCCGTCGACAGTCACCACTACGCTCCCGGCATTCTGGCCGTGCGTCCGTTGACCCCGCCGGTACCGTTCCGCACGGTGGCCATTGCCTGGCGCGCGAGTTTTCCGCGGCCCAAGGCGATTGAAATTCTCGCTGACTCGATCCGCCTGTGTTCGGTGGCCAAGCCGCCTGCCGCGAAGTAAGCCTGCCGATGACCGAGTTGTCGAAAGTGTCGGTCACCGCGCTCAAGGGCGTGGGCGAGGCTATGGCCGAGAAATTGGCCAAGGTCGGGCTGGAAAACGTCCAGGACGTGCTGTTCCATTTGCCGTTGCGCTATCAGGACCGTACCCGCGTGGTGCCGATTGGCGCCCTGCGCCCCGGACAGGATGCGGTGGTTGAAGGCCGGGTCATCGGTGCTGATGTGGTCATGGGCAAGCGCCGCAGCTTGCTGGTGCGGATCAACGATGGCACCGGCGGCCTGAGCCTGCGCTTCTATCACTTCAGCAATGCGCAAAAAGACAGCCTCAAGCGCGGCACCGAAGTGCGTTGCTATGGCGAGGCTCGCCCCGGTGCTTCGGGGTTGGAGATTTATCATCCCGAATACCGCGCCATCACGGGCGATGAGCCGCCACCCGTCGATACCACGCTGACACCGATTTATCCCACAACCGAAGGCCTGACCCAGCAACGTCTGCGCCAGCTCAGCCAGCAAAGCCTGGCCATGCTCGGTCCGCGTAGCCTGCCCGACTGGTTGCCACCAGAACTGGCCAAGGACTACCAATTGGCCCCGCTGGACCAAGCCATTCGCTACTTGCATCAGCCGCCCGCCGATGCAGACGTCGAAGAGCTCGCCCTGGGCCATCACTGGGCGCAGCACCGCTTGGCCTTTGAAGAACTGCTGACTCACCAACTGTCCCAGCAGCGTCTGCGTGAGAGCTTGCGTTCCCAGCAGGCGCCCGCCTTGCCCAAGGCGAAAAAGCTGCCGGTGCAGTTTCTCGCCAATTTGGGTTTTCCGCCGACTGGCGCACAGAGCCGGGTCGGCAACGAAATTGCCTACGACCTCAGCCAGCCCGAGCCCATGCTGCGCCTGATTCAGGGCGACGTAGGCTCCGGCAAGACGGTCGTCGCGGCGATGGCGGCCTTGCAGGCGCTTGAAGCGGGCTATCAGGTGGCACTGATGGCCCCCACGGAAATTCTCGCCGAACAGCACTTCATCAACTTCAAGCGCTGGCTGGAGCCTTTGGGGCTTGAAGTTGCCTGGCTGGCCGGCAAGCTCAAGGGCAAGGCCCGTGTGGCGGCGATGGAGCAAATCGCCAGCGGCGTACCTATGGTTGTCGGCACCCACGCCCTGTTTCAGGACCATGTGCAGTTCAAGAACCTCGCGCTGGTGATCATCGACGAACAACATCGCTTCGGCGTACAGCAACGTCTGGCCCTGCGCAACAAGGGCGTGGGCGGCGTCATGTGTCCGCACCAGTTGATCATGACCGCGACCCCGATCCCGCGCACCCTGGCCATGAGTGCCTACGCCGACCTCGATACCTCGATCCTCGACGAACTGCCGCCTGGCCGAACCCCGGTCAACACCGTGCTGGTAGTCGACACGCGGCGCCTCGAAGTGATCGAGCGAGTGCGTGCGGCGTGCGCGGAAGGGCGTCAGGCTTATTGGGTCTGCACCCTGATCGAGGAATCGGAAGAGATGACCTGCCAGGCCGCTGAAACCACCTACGAAGACCTTTCCAGCGCCTTGGGCGAATTGCGCGTCGGCTTGATCCACGGGCGTATGAAAGCTGCGGAAAAGGCCGCGGTCATGGCCGAGTTCAAGGCCGGTGCACTGCAATTGCTGGTGGCGACCACGGTGATTGAAGTAGGCGTCGACGTGCCCAATTCCAGCCTGATGATCATCGAAAACCCCGAGCGTCTGGGGCTGTCCCAGCTTCACCAATTGCGTGGGCGTGTCGGCCGGGGCAGCGCCGCGAGCCACTGCGTGTTGCTGTATCACCCGCCGCTGTCACAAATTGGCCGTCAGCGCCTGGGTATCATGCGCGAGACCAACGACGGTTTCGTGATTGCTGAAAAAGACCTTGAACTGCGCGGCCCCGGCGAGATGCTCGGCACCCGCCAGACCGGCCTTCTGCAGTTCAAGGTCGCCGACCTGATGCGCGATGCCGACCTGCTGCCCGCCGTGCGCGAGGCTGCCCAGGCGTTGATTGAGCGCTGGCCGAGCCACGTCAGCCCCTTGCTGGATCGCTGGCTGCGGCACGGTCAGCAATACGGTCAGGTGTAAATATCATTCAGGAAATGGCTCTGCGGCCGATCAAGTAACGGCTTATCAAATTTGAGTTGTAGAGAACGGATGCAGACCATGACTGAAGTTGCCAGCGCCCCTGCCGTTGCGAGCACGCCATCTGTTATCGGGCGCTTGCTCGGTGACTTGGCCATCGCTTACCGCGAAGTTACCGATCACCCTGGGCTTGACCCGGCGCGCAAGGTGCAGGCCGTACTGCTCGATGATTCGGTGGGCGCCCTGATGGTGCTGTATACGCAGAGCCATTTGCTTGATCTGAACCGGCTGGCCGACTTGATCGGACGCCGCATGACCGCCGTTGCGCCGGATCGCCTGCAACTTCTGCTCGACAAACATGGCCTGAGCCTGCTGCCCGGTTTGCCAGCGCTGACCAACTCACCCTGCCTGTACGAAGAGCAATTGCTGTTGCAGCCTTCGCTGCTCATCAGCGCCGGCGAACCGGGGATAATGCTGGAAATTCCCCGGGAGGACTTCAAACGCCTGCTCAGCAACGCCAGTGCCGGTCGTTTTGGTGTGCCCTTGAGCACGATCGAACTCAACCGGGATCATGCCGGTGACGACGGTGAGGCAATCACCCAGGCGGTCCAGGCATTTACCGCACGGCGTATTCAGCAACGACTTGAAGCTACCATCGAGCTGCCGCCGCTGTCAGAGAGCGTGCGCAAAATCATGCGGTTGCGCTCCGACCCTGAAGTCACCATCGACGAAGTGACCAGCGTTGTCGAAACTGACCCGGCTCTAGCGGCACAAGTCTTGAGCTGGGCGTCATCCTCGTACTACGCGTCACAGAGCAAGATCCGTTCGGTTGAAGACGCCATTGTGCGGGTGCTGGGGGTTGATCTAGTGATCAACCTGGCGCTTAGCCTGTCGTTGGGTAAAACCCTGAGCTTGCCCAAGGATCACCCGCAGTCGAGTACTCCGTACTGGCAGCAGTCGATCTACACCGCTGCGGTGATTGAAGGGCTGACCCGTGCCATGCCTCGTGAGCATCGCCCTGAAGTCGGCCTGACTTACCTGGCGGGGCTGCTGCACAACTTTGGTTATTTGCTGCTGGCCTATGTGTTTCCGCCGCATTTTTCGCTGATTTGCCGTCATCTTGAAGTTAATCCCCACGTCAGTCATAGCGTGATCGAACAGCACTTGCTGGGTATCAGCCGTGAGCAGATGGGCGCTTGGTTGATGGGTTTTTGGGAAATGCCGGACGAATTGGCGATAGCGGTGCGTTTTCAGCACGATCCGGACTACGTCGGCACAGACGCGCAATTTCCGAATCTGGTGTGCGTAGCGCTGGGGTTGCTGCGTAGTCGCGGCATTGGGCAGGGGGCTTGTACGCCATTGCCGGATGCATTGTTTGACCGCTTGGGCGTGCCTCGCGACAAGGCTGAAGCGGTGGTCGGCAAAGTGCTTGAGGCCGAGGTGTTGCTGCGTGAAATGGCGGCGAAGTTCAGCCAGAACTGATGCTTCACGTAGCAGCTGCCGAAGGAACGAGGCTGCGTCCGGCGGCACAGCCGTCGTATAACCAGGTCATGGGTTTTTATAGAAAAACCGTATGTTCAGGATTTACGATCGCTCCGCAATCGAACGCAGCCTCGTTCCTTCGGCAGCTGCTACAAATACCCGTAACGCTTAAACCTTCGGTTTTTTACGCGGCTTGAGGTACTTGGTCAGGCCCTGGAACCAGATTACCAGCGCTGGGTTGCCCTTGATCTGAATCGACTTGTCCTGAATCCCGGTCATAAACGCCAACTGCTTGTTTTTCGCTTGCAGCGTGGCGAAGCCGTAGGCGGCATCTTTGAAGGCGATAGCAAACGCAGGCTCGGGGTACATGCCGCTGTGACTGGTGATGCGCTGGTTTTTAACCTTGAAATGACGGGCCACTTTGCCGTCCAGGGTTTGCAACTGGAACACCAGATCCTTTTCAGCCAATTGTTGCTGAAATGCAGGATTCTTACGGCTGGCTTTGCCCATCAGAAAGCCCAGCATCCAGAGCAAAAAACGAAATTTCATGTACGCGGCCTCGGGGGAATAGATAAATGGCCGGCGCAGTGTAACGACTTGAGCGAAGAACGCCATAAATCTGCAGAGATAGGCGTAGATGGGATGGGTTTTGCCACTTATGGCCGCACAATCGACTCGTTCGTTATCAAGAATGGGCTGCTGGAAGGGCCAGCTTGCCCATTCTTCATCGGGTCGGTGCCTTAAGGATTAACGCTGTCCTTGAGGAACTTGCCCGGCTTGAACGCTACCGTGTTGCTGGCCTTGATGGTGACTGGCTGACCGGTTTGCGGGTTTTGCCCGGTGCGGGCACCGCGATGACGCTGAATAAAGGTGCCGAAGCCGACCAGCGTGACGCTGTCCTTGCGATGCAGGGCCTGGGTGATTTCTTCAAGCACGGCATTGAGTACGCGGTTGGCTTGTTCTTTGGTTAGGTCGGCCTTTTCAGCAATAGCGGCGGCGAGATCTGGTTTACGCATGATGAAGCCTCATTGACGGTTTTTTGTTGTTATGTCCGTGCTGCTCTCTTCGGAGCAGCTCCAAGGCGCCGCAGGCTCTAAACTGCGGCAGACCGGTGTGAGAATGGCACGCGGCCAAGCCCGACGCCAGCCTCTGCACCGGCTTTGTTGAGTCCAGGCAATGCCATATGCGACAGAGTGCGCAGTGTTTACGCCAAAAGAGCAGGCAGCTCTTTGTTCAGTGCGAGTTTTTCACGAACGGCTTCGCCGGTCAGGGCATAACCGAGCAGTCGTCCGTTGGCGTCGCGGCACAGCGCCTTGATATCAGCGCCCTGACCCTCCACGGTCCATACACCCTCATGGCCACGCGGCACGGGTGACACCACCAGTGGGCAAACCGGAGTCTTGACCGTAATCGGCATTGCCCCGTAGCTGACGGTCGTCGGGTTGCCCGCCAGAGTTTGCGCCAGTGCGCGGGCACAACTCATCAGCGGCATTACGTACAGCAGGCTCAAACCATCGACCTCTGCGCAATCGCCCAGCGCGTAGATGTTGTCGTGGGAGGTCTGGAGCTGACGGTTTACTTCGATCCCGCGATTGACCTGAATCCCGGCAGCGGCCGCCATATCAATACGCGGGCGCAAGCCGATGGCAGACACCACCACATCGCACGGGATCACACTGCCATCGGACAAATGCGCATCGAGCCCGGCGTCAGTACGCTGCAGACGGGTCAACACCGGGCCCAGGTGCAAGCGGGCGCCCAGGCTTTCAAGCCCGGCCTGGACCGCCGCCGCGGCAGCAGGATGCAACAGGGTTGGCATCACCTGCTCGCAGGGCGCGACCATATCCACCTCATAACCGCCCGCAATCAAGTCATTGGCAAATTCGCAGCCGATCAACCCGGCACCCAGAATCAGAACGCGGCGCTTGCCTGCCGCTGCTGCCCGAAATCGGGCGTAATCTTCAAGATCATTGATCGGGAAGATCGCGTCCTGCGCGTCACCCTCCACGGGTACCTGCACCGTTTGCGCGCCCCACGCCAGGATCAGGTCGCGGTACGGCACGGCTTCTTCACCGATCCACAACTGCTTGTGGCCCGGGTCGATCCCGCTGACACGGGTGTGAGGACGCACCTGGGCCTTGAGTTGCTCGGCCATCGTCTCAGGCGTTGCCATGCTCAGGCCGTCGGCCTCTTTGTTCTTGCCAAAACCGGTGGACAGCATTGGCTTGGAGTAGGAGCGCCCGTCATCGGCAGTGATCAGCAGCAGCGGGGTTTCGCTGTCCAGCTTGCGAAACTCACGGGCCAGGTTATAGCCAGCCAGCCCAGTGCCAACGATCACGACAGGTGCGTTCATTCCAATCTCCAGAGAGTGAGTCAGGGTTTTAAAAGGGTCGATCAGTTGATTTCAATCATCTCGAAATCCATTTTGCCGACGCCGCAATCCGGGCACAGCCAGTCTTCAGGCACGTCTTGCCACAGTGTGCCGGGGGCGATGCCATCATCCGGCCAGCCGTCGGCTTCGTTATAAATCAGTCCACAAACAATGCATTGCCACTTTTTCATCGGGGTACTTCCTAAAGGTTCAGGCTTGAACGAGCTCACGGACTTTTCGAGACTGCCGTGTTGCTCGTTAAATTCAGGGCGTTTTGTACTGATGACCACAGGCAGATGCAAGCACCAATGCTGCCAAAAGGCCCTCGACCGCTCATTCAAGGACCAGCGTGATAAGCTCGCCGACCTCAATGGCTGCCAATTATGACCCACCGTGCCGCACATAACTTCTCCGCTGATCTCCCCTGTCTGGCTTGAACAAGGCCATCTTGCTGCGCTGCCTGATGCACAGACCCTCGACTGGTTATTTGACGAGGGCTCTCTGACTCGGCGCCTTACTGCAGTTTCAGATAATTCCTTCAGTGTGCTTCCGCTTTTTGAAGGTTGGCAACAATTGCGCCCGGACGAGTGTGCAGCGCTTGACCTGCCCCTGGGCGTTCAGGGCTGGGTGCGCGAAGTGTATTTACGTGGTCACGGGCAGCCGTGGGTGTTCGCTCGTAGCGTGGCGGCCCAAAGCTCACTGGAGGAGGGTGGTCTGAACATGGACGAACTCGGCACCCGTTCACTGGGCGAACTGCTGTTTAGCGATCAGGCATTTGAGCGCGGCGCGCTGCAAGTGTGTCACTACCCGCGCCACTGGTTGCCGCCAGTCGATCAGGCCGACCTGCTGTGGGGCCGCCGTTCGCGCTTTGTGCGCGGGGCACTGAGCGTGCTGGTGGCCGAAGTGTTTTTACCCAAACTGTGGGCCGCCCTCAGTGCCCGGTCGGAGAACAACTGATGTACACGCGTTTGCTCAAATCACTCAATCGCCTGAACCCTCGCGCCTGGGATTTCATTCAACTGACCCGCATGGACAAACCCATCGGCATTTATCTGCTGCTGTGGCCGACCTTGTGGGCGCTGTGGGTTGCGGCCAAGGGCGTGCCCTCGTTGAGCAACCTGCTGATTTTTGTCTTCGGCGTGATCCTGACCCGAGCGGGGGGCTGCGTGATCAACGATTTTGCCGATCGCAAAGTGGATGGCCACGTCAAACGAACAGAGCAGCGGCCTATGGCCAGTGGGAAAATCAGCAGTAAAGAGGCGTTGGTGTTTTTTGCGCTGCTGATGGGAGTCAGTTTTCTGCTGGTACTGTTCACCAATGCGCCAACCATCTGGCTTTCATTCGGTGGGCTGGCACTGGCTGCGACTTACCCGTTCATGAAGCGCTTCACCTACTACCCGCAAGTGGTACTGGGCGCTGCGTTCTCGTGGGGCATACCGATGGCCTTCACCGCTGAAACCGGCAGCCTGCCGGCTGCTGCGTGGTTGCTGTATATCGCCAACCTGCTGTGGACAGTGGCCTACGACACCTACTACGCCATGACCGATCGCGACGACGACCTCAAGATCGGTGTCAAATCCACCGCCATCCTGTTTGGCGATGCCGACCGTGTAATCATCCTGAGCCTGCAAGGCCTGGCCTTGGGCTGTCTGTTGCTGGCGGGAGCGCATTTTGAACTGGGTGGCTGGTTCCGCCTTGGCCTACTGGGCGCTGCAGCGTGCTTTGCGTGGGAATTCTGGTACACCCGTAACCGCGATCCGCAACGCTGCTTCAGAGCCTTTTTGCACAACCACTGGGCAGGTTTGGCGATTTTTGTGGGGATCGTATTGGATTACGCCCTGCGCTAGCACCCTGAAAACCTTTACCTCACCGGCACCAGCCGCAACGTACTGCGCGTATTGAGCTGGATTTCGGCTTCGTCCATGTGCGGTTTGTCGTAATCGCCTTCGATGTAGGATTCGGCCTGGTCGCGGTAGTGCTTGTCGAAGGGCACGCCGCTTTGGCCTACCGGGTTGATGGTCAGCCCGTGGGACGGGTTGGCAAAGTCGATCAGGCGCCGGGTAGATGGGCCGTAGGTCACCGGCCAAGGTGCGTTGCCGAGTTTGGCGCTGAGGTTGTTCGGTACTTCGTGGCTACCGGGGGCGGCGAAGGGGCCGACGTTGAACAGCCAGTCCAGCGGTTTTTGCCTCCCCAGCGGGTGGTCGTGGGTCAGGGTGTGGGCGCGGCCCCAGCGCCATTGGGCAGGGTCGTCACCCAAGGCGGTCTTGAGTTGGGCCATGCTGGCTTGCCAGGCGATCTTGACCGTGTCGGTGCGGGTCTCTTTTTGCGTTGTATTGCGGTTATCCCACCACGGCGAATCCGGGCTGGCGGCCAGGCGCGGCAAAGCCGCATCGATCACGCGGGTGCTCAGCATGGCGTCAAAAAAGGCATCGCCCAATTTGTCGCGCATGGTTGCCTCGGTCAGGCTGAACAAGAACTGGTTGAACAATGTGGCGGCGGTTGAGTCCAGCGGGTAATCGCCCTTCCACTGCGCCAATTGTTCCACCAACTTGCGTTCGGCGGGGTCGCTGACCACTTCGCGCAGCACCGGCAACAACGGTTTGAGCACGCGTTGGCCGTAGTCGGTAGCGGTACCCAGTTGCAGCGCTTGACTGTTCTTCAGGTTCCACTTCACGCTGGTATCGCTGAGCTGGCGATTCAGTTGTTGGCCGCGATCCGCCAGGTTGTAGTAGCCGGGAATCTCGATGCCAGCAGGTGACACCGGTTGAAAGTTGGCCGATACGATATAGCCGCGTGCCGGGTTTTCTTCCTGCGGGTTGGCGCTGAACGGGTAAAAGCCGTCTTTATCGGCCTGGCCCGTGCTGCCATCGAGGATAAACGCCGGATTGACACCGGCTGGACGCTTGGGCAATTGCACCGCTGCCCACCAACCGATGTCACCCTTGGCGTTGGCCCATACCAGATTGAGCCCCGGTGCCTGAATGTAGGTGGCCGCGGTCTTGGCCTTGCTCAGGCTGTCGGCGCGGTTGAGCTGGTAGAAACCTTCGAGAATCGGGTTCTTCGTCTGCAGAAACCCCCACCACATGGCAATTGGCGTGTTGCCCGCGGTCGTGCCCAGCACGTCATTGATAATTGGCCCGTGGGGCGACTGGCGCAGGGTCAGTGTCACCGGCGCCTCGCCCTTGACCGCAATTTGTTGTTCGCTGCTGGTCATGTCGACCCACTGTCCGTGGTACCACACCTGATTCGGGTTGTCGGGGTTGGTCTTCTCGGCGATCAGGTCCAGATCATCGTTCTGGAACATGGTCAGGCTCCAGCCAAAGTCGCGGTTGTTGCCCAGGAAGGCGAACGGCACCAGCGCCTGATGGTAGCCATACAGATCGAAGTCGGGCGCCGAAAGTTGGGCCTCGTACCACACCGAGGGCGCCGAAAAGCGAATATGCGGGTCACCCGCCAGCAGTGGTTTACCACTTTGCGTGCGCTTGCCCGACACCACCCAGGCATTACTGCCTTCAAACTGCGGCAAGCCCACCTGGCTCAAGGCCTGATCGCTGAGCTGGGCCAACGCCCCCAAGGCTTTCCAGTCATTGGCTGCCAGCACCGGGGCCAATACACCTTGAGGTTGCCAATCCAGATCAAATATTTTCAGATAATCGCTGCCCAGCTGATCGCGTATATAAGTCAGCACTGGCTCGGTACGAAAGGCCGCGGCAAAGCTGTAGGCCATGTAACCGGCGACGCTGATGGTGTCTTCGGCGGTAAAGGGCCGTGGCGTGATGCCCAGCAGGTCGAACTCCACAGGTTTGGCGTGGCTGGCCTGGTATTGATTGATCCCGTCCAGATACGCCTGCAAGGCCATGAATGCCGGGGATTGCTGATCCAGTTCAGTCAGGTAGCTGGCGGCCCGTTCGCGAATGCGCAGGCTGCGAAACAGCTTGTCGGTATCGACCAGCTTGGGGCCGAGCACCTCGGCCAGCTCACCCCGCGCCAGGCGGCGCATGATTTCCATCTGAAACAGTCGGTCCTGCGCCTGTACATAGCCGAGAGCGCGGTACATGTCTGCCTGATTGCCCGCCCGTATATGCGGCACCCCGCGCTCGTCATACCGCACCGTGACCGGCCCTTGCAGCGCATCAAGCGCAACTTGCCCCTGACGAGTGGGCAGTTTGCTCTGCACGTACCAGAACCCGCCGCCTGCGATGGCGGCGACGACAAGGGCGATGACGGTAAGGCTGCGTTTCATGGAGCGTCCTTAGGGTAATAACTACAGCGAGTGTAGGGGCTGAGACTTGATTGAGAAAGTCAGTCATTCAATGCGAGCAGGTTATTTCGTACAAAATTCAGGGCTTGGTCTTACATGGTAAGACGTTGTGCAGATTAGGATGCCTGTCTATAAATTAAGTAACGTTATTTATAAGAAGTTTATCGCCTGCCTGCCCGCTTGGATATTTAATCAATTGCATGGACACCCTGCCTTTAGTCAGTTTATTGACAAGGAGTAAGTATGTCATTTGATATAAGTAATAATTCGGTTTTGCAGACCGCCTGTGTTATTGAGGCTCGATCATTTAAATATAAAGCCAAGATAGCCTCGGTGTCACCGCTTGCAAAGCGCAATGATTTTGAACTGTCAGGTAGTTGTTTTCTTGGAATAAGCCTTGAAAATAGCCACTTCTACCCACAGAAGCTGGCTGGAATTCTGGAGTGGATTTCTCGGCGATTTGCGCAGTGTACGGTGCTGGTCGGGGACAGTATTCATCGGTTGACCCTGCAATCAGTGCATAACTTGCAGCCGCCAGTGGCGATGGTTGCAGCACTGGCGTTGGGTGAGCGTTTTATGCGGGAAAACCAGCCGGTATTTGACCGTTTCAGTACGGCCACACGGTTTCGCTTTCTCACCTGTCACGGGGTTCAGGCGCAAGTTGGCTATCAGTATTTTCATCACCAGCTCCTGCAGCTCTATCGTACGGATGCTCGGTTCAATCAATCGGTAAAACGCTTTGCCGAGCACTATTTGCGCAAAAAATTCGATCTGTTGGAGCCATCAGAATGGGCGCGGCAGGTCGCGTTTTCGGCGGATTATTTTCTTGAAGAGTTTGCGATTTTTGCCTGCCTGCAACAACAGGGGCACTCGGTCATGATCTACCCAGGGTCGTTCAGCACTCTGTCGGAGATCGCCCAAGGTTTGCATCCTCTGGCGCCTGAAGAACTCAAGGCGCTGACCATCGTTTCTCTGTGTGTGAAAGGGCGTTGAATATGCGCAGCTTTAGGGCGCCAGCCCCTGCGAATCAGCTCTACAGCACGGTTTACCACAAGCGCGTGGATACCCGGCCCGTAAGCTGTACCGCTGATTTGGTGTGTGCCTGGATGACGGGCCGCCGATTGAGTTTTGCCAGCGACCAGGACCGACACCAAGCCTTTGCCGACGGTGTGTTTCTGCTCAAGATCCCTACTGAACTTGATGTTGGTGCGGCTGACCAGTTTGCTAATCAGTTCTACCGGGGCGATGCCAGTGAATATGGGCATTTCAAGTCCATTACCGCCTTCCAGTTTGGCGACGGTTTGCTGGGTTTTCATGAGCGGGTCGACCAGATTGAACAGTTTTTGCTAGAGCGCAGGTTTTGGGCCAGCCATTACCCGGCCGAGGTTGCTGATACTGGAGAGAAAATGACCGCATTGTCCCGGCAGATTCTTTGCGCAGCACTCGATTACGCAGGTATACCTGCACGGGTCTGGACCCAGGCCACGGGGAGCTGCTCCCATGGTGGTGGCGCTTATCACCTGACCTTCAACCATTATCGTGCGCAATTGGCCAAAGTGGGTTTGAGCTCCCATAAAGATGATGGTTTTTTGACGATTTTGCGTACGACCCAACCTGGGCTTGAGGTTAACCGGTCTGATAGTTGGGAAAGGGTTCCCTGTGCGCCTGATAAATTTGTCATTAACTTTGGCCTGTCAATGGAATGGTTAACCGCCCGCTGCAACTCCCCAGTGGCGGCCATTCTGCACCGTGTTGCACGGCAAACCGAAGATCGCTCCAGCTTCGGCCATTTCAGCTCCAGTAACTTTCTATCTCGAGACAGGGGCATTTTTAATTATTGTCCAATTCGGGGTTTGCAGCGCGTATGTGATGCGCGGGAACTAATCGATAACAATGATCGGGAGATCTATCAAGGCACTTTTTATTCGGGGGATATGCCTGATGATTTATCCTGACGCTCACCTGCATTGCGCCTCGCTTATTAAAGACAAACTTGTATTTGATAAAGATGGAAGTTTGCGCGACGCGATTGCACAGGGTTTGTTTTTATTGAAAGTGCCTGAGTATTTGGATCTTGAACCGGGTATCAAGCTGTGTCGCGAGTTTTATCTGCCCGCTACAGATCACACGAACTATGGAGGGTTCCGCCAGCAAACGGATATCTACTTTGACCGTGAGCACTTTCAAACCGAGCATCTGTTGGTCGACAAGTCTCGATGGGCCGGGCGTTTGCCCTGTGCTGTAGTGCAGATGGCCCAGGTAATGGATGCAGTAGGACAGGTAATTTTTCAGGCAGCGCTATGGGAACTTGGGGTAGCGGAGCATCTGTGGCATCGGATCAGTGGTGGCGCCGTGACGGGTGAGGGCACTCATTGGTTTGCCGCCAGCCATTATCGCCCCGAGCGTCGTTTGCCAGGCTGTGCCGAACATAGGGACACCGGCTTTGTGACGCTGCTCTATACCCGCCAACCGGGCTTCGAAGCCTTTATCGGTGGTCAGTGGCAGTCCATCGCACCTGTGCCAGGGTGTTTTATCGTCAACTTTGGGGCATGCCTTGAAGCGCTCAGTGGTCGTTTGCCGTTGCCTGCCCGGGCGATTGAGCACCGCGTGCGCGAGTGCCCGGCGGTGCCCAAGGGCGAAGACCGTTTTTCCTTTGCAACTTTTCTCAACCCGCCTGCCTGTGGCGATCTGTATGAGTTGCAGCCCCAGGGCGAACTGCTGCGGTTAATGAGCGTTGAAGCCTTTCTTCGCCGGTTCAACCAGTTCACCTGGCAAGACCGGCACACCACATTCGGCATCGAGTCGGTTCCGGCTCCGGATGCGGCCCATGAGTAACCCCAAGGCTCCCTTTGTCGGTGTGATTGCCCATCACCCGGGGCCGTGCCCTGTGCAGGGGCATGGCGATGCGTTCCATCACGCCACGGTGGAACTGGGGTTGCCGGCCACCGAGTACTTTCGATTTAGCGGCATTCGCAGCTGCGCCAAACAGGCGGGCGGCCTCTGCAGTTTCTGGATGGGTGGGCGCTTGGCTCTGTACCAGATCAACAATAGGCCGCTGCTCGATGACGAGTACCTCGCGGCCTCAACCGAGGCCAACCATGAACTGTTTGGCGGCTTTTTGGGCTCGCTGCATATCAGTGATCCGCGGCGAGCCCACAAGCGCCGAGTGGTAGAGCAGGCGTTGGGCAGTCAACGTTTTATCGACGGGTTGAACCCCGAGATTTTTCGATTGGCTGGCGCCTATCTGCGGCCACTTCAGAATCTGCCGTTGTGCATGGAGCAATTGGCCATGCAGTGGGTCAGCCATGTAGACAGCCACTTGCCGGGGGTACTGGATTGCAGGGTAAAAACCCTGGCCCAGTACCTTGAAGATGATCGGTTCAAGGGCGTTGTCAGCGGGTTTTTCGAGCAGGCCTCCAAGGTGATCAGCCATGACGATGCCCAAGGGTTAGAGCAGCAACCGGCGCTGATGCCGTTTGTCAAAGACCTGCTTCTCAGCAATTTTGAGTCCATTGGCGTGGCGCCTTCATCCAACCTGATCCTTGGCCACTTCGCGCTGTGGGGGCTGGCCTTCACCCGCCAGGCTATCGCGCAATTAAGCCAGGATCAGGCGCTGGAAATCGGCACCATCATCATCGCGACCTACGACACCACCGCGCTGAGCCTGCTGTGGTCGATGGCCTATATCGAAACCTCGCCGCGGGTAAAGCGCGAGATCATTTTGGCGGCCACAAACGATAGCGATCACGCCCCGCATGTGATTGATCTGGCGGTGATGGAAGCGCTGCGTCTTGGCGGCTCCAATCCCACGGCGCTGTGGCGGCGCACCATCAAGGCATGCGAGATCGAACATGGAGGGCAGCGCCTGGTGATTCCTGCAGACACCCTGCTGTGGCTCGACCGCTGGCAGGCCAATCGAGACCCGCAGGTGTTCCCTCGCCCTGAGGTTTTCGACCCAGGCAATATTTTGGTTCTGCAAAAAAGTGGTGATCAGCCCCACGCCTTCTGTACGTCGCTGCTGGCGCGCAATCGTTACGACATCAACTCGTTCAGCATGCTCAATACCCGGCGCAACCCACGCAAATGTCCGGGCCGCCTGTTCTCGGTACAAATGCAGGGCTTGTTGTTGCGTGAGCTCTATGGGCATTACGAAGTGAGCAGCACGGGTATCGACCTGAGCCTGAGGCGTTATTGCGCCATGCCCAAGCCTGCCCGGTCGGGGGTAATGACCCTGCGCCTGAAAAAAGGAGGTCACGCCGATGACCAGCACCCGTAGCGCCACCTACCGTGACAGCCTGACCCTGCCTTCGCCGCTGCATCAGGCCCATGCGCAAGCCATGTACCCGCCACTGACGCTGGAGCGTGCACGGTTTTCGGGCAGTCGGCTGGTATTCGATTCAGCCGATGGCTTTGCCCGGGGCATTGAGCAGGGTTTTTTTCTGCTGAAAATTCCTCAGGGCATGGTCTGCGCTGCAGCTGACCAATTTGCCCGGCAGTTTTACCTGCCCGATGACGGTTATCGCGAGATGGAGGTGCCGGGGCTTTATCAGGGCTACTTCGATCGCCCCCACGATCAGTGGGAGAACTTTTATATTGAGCGCGACAACTGGCACTTGCCGCCGCGAGCGGTGGCGATGCTGGGCACGCAACTGGCCTCGCTTGGCTTGAATGTGCTGCGCAACACCTTTGCTTATCTGGAGCTACCTGCGTTCGATTGGCCCCGTATATCGTCAGGCCTGACCGATAACTGTGGCCACCAGATGCTCGCGTTCAACCATTTCCGCTGCGCAAAAAATGCCCGTGGCTGCAAGTTTCACCGCGACTCGGGCTGGGTCACGGTGCTGCGCTCCACCGAGCCCGGCCTGTACGCCTGGATTGATGGGCAGGTACGCGCCATCAACCCTCTGCCCGGCTATTTCATTATCAATTTCGGCAGCTCGTTCGAGGTGCTGACCGAGTGCCTGGCAACCCCGGTCAGGGCCAATATCCACGGGGTGGCACAACTGGAGCCTCGACCGGTGGAGAGTGAGCGAACGTCCTACACACTGTTTCTGGACTCGGCCCTCGACGGCAATCTCTATCAGTACCGCAACGGTCGCGCTGTGGTTGTGCAGAGCGTTGCGCAGTTTGCCGAGCAGGAAGTGGCACGTACTTACGATCAAACCGCCAGGTTGTAGTACCGGGCAAAGTTATCCACAGGAAGATTGAGGTGCAGGTGGCATGAGCAATCAATCGGTTTCGTTGTCTTTGCCCCGTGCGCAGCTCACCGGGCACGGGCTTGAGTTCAGTGACAGCAGCCTTGGACAGGCGCTGGCATTGGGTGCGTTTTTGCTGCAAATCCCGCCTTCACTGGATGTAAACCCGGGGTTTGAGATCTGCCGCAATTTTTACCGACCCAGGCGTGATGCGCAGGATGTGCTGCGCGGTCATCGCGAAGCCCCCCACGAGCGCTCAAAGCTGGGCTATGAAGACCGACCCAATCAGGTCGAGCAGCTGCAAATCGAGAGTCACTTGTGGCGCGAGTATTTCCCGCTGCCGATTACCCGGTTGCTTGGGGCCATCAAGGTTGTGACCTTGCAGGCCTTGCGTCATCTGTTTGAAGCCAGCGGTGTGCATCAGGACCACTGGGCAACCATTACCGGAGGCACGTTGGATGAAACCAGCCTGTGTTACACCACCCTCAATCACTATCGCTCCGGGGTCAGGGGCACCCTGGGGATTGTCGAGCATACCGACAGTGGTTTTATTACGGTGATTGCGGCTGACCAGCCGGGCTTTGAAATCTATCACCAAGGTATGTGGCAAGCGGTTCCCCTTGAACCGGGTTGCTTTATCGTCAACCTGGGCGATGCCTATCAGATATTGACGGCACACCTGCGTCTGCCGGGGCATGCCGTGCTGCATCGCGTCATCGAAACCGTGCCAGTCCGTGACACACCGGATCGCTCGTCATTTACGGTGTATATGGGCCCCAACTTTGACATGAGTCTCTATCAGTACAGCGGCTCGGGCGCGCTTGAGGTGTATCAGTCGTTTCGGGCATTTTCGGTGCTTAAGGCGCAAGGAATGGGTTATGGCTTCCATGACCGAGTGTAAGTACCAGTGGCAGCGGGCCGTGCTGTCTGCGCGTCGACTGCATTTTGACCAGGCTGAGGGGCTGCAACAGGCGCTGCGCGACGGATTTTTCTTTGTGGAGCCCGCACAGGCATTCGACCTGGCACCGGGTGATCGCTTTGCCCGCCAGTTTTATTTGTCGGGTCACGGCACTTACCGAGGTTTTTGCACGCAAACCGAAACGGAACTGGGCAAACATCAGGGCTATTTTTGCCGGGACGCGGACCAGACCGAGCAGTTCTTTCTGCGCAGTAGCGACTGGCACAGGTTATTCCCCGAAGCAGTGCGCATTCAGGCGCAACGCATGAAAACCCTGGCCATCGAGGTGCTGCTGGCGGTGCTGGCATCTCTGGATATTCCCCCGGCACTTTGGCGCAAGGCCACCGGGCATTGCATGGCCAGCCAGGGCACGCATACCTTGACCTTCAACCACTTTCGCCCGCAGGTGAATGCCCGTGGTTTGAATATTCACAAGGACTCGGGTTGGGTCACTGTGCTGCGGTCGCTGGAACCAGGGCTTGAGGTGCTGCGCGATGGTTTTTGGTACCCGATTGATCCCCGCCCCGGCAGTTTTATCGTCAACTTCGGCTGTGCGATGGAGATATTGACCCGGCACACGGCCACACCGGCGGCTGCGGTCGCCCACCGCGTGGTGCAACAGCCTCACGAGCCTGGCAAGGCGGATCGCTTTTCGTACGCGCTATTTCTCGACAGCAGCCTCGACAAGCGTTTCTGCGAGGGCCTCTACAGCTACCGGCCGCAGATTGGGCTTAGGCTTGAGGCCGACTTTGAGCAATTTTTGAAAAGTATCCTTGAGCACACATACGAACCTCATTCGGCAGGGCTGTATTGAGTGGGGAAGCCTATGACTTTTTTCTCTGATCGATCTCACCGGTTGGCGTTGCTGGCATTTTCTGCCGGGATCTTTTGTATTCAGTTGGATGCGTTTGCCTTGAATCTGGCATTGCTGTCGATCGCGCAGGATTATGCCGTGCCGGTTGGCCGGCTCAAGTGGGTGGTCAGCGGCTATTTGCTGTCGGTGGGCATTTTTATGCTGGCCGCCGGGCGCCTGAGCGACGGTTTTGGTCACGGGCGCTTGTTACGCTTGGGGCTGGCGTTATTTGGCAGTGCGTCGTTGTTGTGCGCCGTGGCCCCGTCGCTGCTCTGGCTGGTGGCTGCCAGGGTGCTTCAAGGCATTGGCGCTGCGTGCATCATGCCCTCGGGGTTGGCGCTGTTGAGCCATCTGTATCCGAGTGAGCAGCGCGGGCGGGCGATTGGCCTGGCGTTGGGGCTGGGGGCAATTGCCACGGTGATCGGCCCTTTTCTTGGCGGGGCGCTGACGCAGTGGTTTGGCTGGCGGCTTATCTTCTGGATCAACCTGCCCGTGGTGCTGGTCGCACTTGCGTGCTGCTGGCGAATCGCTGAGCCGCATGTTTGTGGCGCGCGTGCGGCGGTCAACGGACCCGCGCTGTTGTTGGTGAGTCTGGGGCTGGCGGCCTTGGGCTTGCTGCTGGATGAGCTGGGCAGCCCGGCACGGGCAATGCCCCGGGCGGGGCTGGCGCTGGGGATGTTTGTGCTGTGTGCCAGCCTGTTTGTATGGGGTGAAAAGCACGCTGCCGCGCCTTTGATCGACACCAGCCTGTTGCGCAATCCGCCGTACTGGATGCTGACCCTGGCCGGTGCCGTGGTGAATACCGCTACGGTGGTGCATCTGTTTGTGGTGCCACTGTCATTGCAAGGCGTATGGAACCTGAGCCCCTTGCAGGCGGGTATGGCCTTTTTGGCGCCTGCGGCGTTGCTGGCGTGTGGCGGGCCGATTGCCGGGCGTATCCCAAGCTCTGAGGCGGTGTCGGCAATGGCGATATGCCTGGGTTTCAGCGCAATGCTGCTGGCGGGTGCGGCCCTTGCCTATGGCTGGCTGCTTTATCTGCTGCTGGTGACCTTGTGCGGCGCCTCGTTGGGGATTGCCAATGCCCTGACCTTGATTGCAACGCAGGCGGTTGTCGATGAACAGGTCGCGGGGGTGGCCAGCGGGCTGACCAAAACCATCATTACCCTGGCAGCTGGCTTTGGCGTGATACTCGCGGGGCGCAGTAATGGGCCGCTATTAAATGTCCAAGGTGTATTTATCAGCCTCGCAGGCTGCTGCCTTGTGGCCTGTTTCGCGCTGCTGATGGGGCAGCGTTATTGGACGGGAAAACAGACTGTGGATAAGTTGACTGGCCGGTAGCTCAGTGGGTAGAGCGCGCCCTTGATAAGGGTGAGGTGGAAGGTTCGAGCCCTTCCCGGCCAACCATTTAAAGCCTTTTTTCGCTCAGGGTTGCGGTTGCCACGGGCAGTAGCAGCCTACGGCCATGGTGTGGGTGGCCTTGACCGGGCGACCTTCGCTCAGGGCTTGGAGGATCGGCTCGATAAAGCTGTTGCTGGCGTTGCAGGTAGCGCCTTCACTGTAGGGACCGAAGTAGGCCAGTTGGCCGCTGCGGTCCCAGATGGCCACCGCCGGGCTGGCGCTCAGGTGCTCGGCGCCGGGCACGCTGGCCAGGGGTTTGAGCGCGCCCAGGGTGGCAGGCAACTGACCGTGGGTGCCGGGCTTTTGCACTGAATAGAACTCGACGCCTTGCGGTACGTAATGAGCCAGCAATTCACTGAGGTGTTGCTGGTTGCCGACGTTGCACGGGCAGGCCGGGTCCCAGAAGTGCACCACGCGGATGGCGCCCGGGCCGGACAGTTCGGCTGGCAGGCTCAGGACGTCCCCGGCAAACAGCGCGGTCTGATCGCTGAAGGTACGAATGTAACGGCCTTGAAACCAGTCATAAGCGAGCCACAACCCCACCGCGCAGATCAGCGTCAGCAGGCAGGCCAGCAGGGTTTTCAATGTGGGCACCGGCATGCAAAAGCTCCTTGAAGGCCGCGTAGCTTGCCATGCTTGACCTGACAGATGAATATCGATGGTCTATAAAGCCTGTTTTGCGCAGCTGCGCCCTGTCTGGAAGCCCTTATGCCTGCCCCGTTTGCCCCCGATTCCTTGCGCGCCAGCCTGCAGTCGTTGGTCGCGGGCCAGCCGTTATCGAGTGAGGGGCTGGCGTATCAGCATTTTTATGGGCTGGATTTTCCTCATCGCCCGGTTCCACTGAAACGCCAGTTGGGGCGCTTTAGTGCGGCCGGTTATGAACTGGTCAGCCAGGTGTGGTGGCCTGAGTCTGCACCGGTGGCGACGCTGTTTGTGATTCACGGTTTTTACGATCATATGGGGCTGTATCGGCACGTGATCGAGTGGGGCTTGAACCGGGGGTTTGTGGTGATTGCCTGCGACCTGCCGGGGCACGGGCTGTCGAGTGGGGAGCGGGCCAGTATTGATGATTTCGCGCAGTACCAGGCAGTGCTGCAAGGATTGTTTATCGAGGCGCAATCGCTGCAATTGCCGCAGCCTTGGCATCTGTGCGGGCAAAGCACGGGTGGCGCGATTGTGCTCGATCACCTGTTGCACTACGGGCAGCAAAGCCCGGCTCAGGGCCAGGCGATTTTGCTCTCGCCACTGGTTCGGCCACTAGGCTGGCGCTGGTCCAAACTCAGCTATTACCTGCTACGCCCTTTCGTCAAAGCGATCGCCCGCCGCTTTAGCGAGAACTCTAACGACCCGGATTTTTTGCCGTTTCTGCAGGCAGATCCACTGCAGCCGGTACGTCTGCCGACGGCGTGGGTGGGCGCGCTGGCACGCTGGATTCCGCGTATTGAAGGTGCGTCACCGAGTGCGCGTCAGCCGTTGGTGATTCAGGGGCAGGCCGACAAAACGGTGGATTGGCACCATAACCTTGAAGTGTTGAACGCCAGGTTCAATCAGCCACAGGTGCTGTTATTGCCCGAGGCGCGGCATCATCTGGCCAATGAAACAGCCGAGATTCGCGGGCAGTACTTCGCGTTTTTGGATAAGTATTTTTGAGGTTGATACAAGCATGTATAGCCGCTGCAGCAGGCAGCGATCCTGCTGTTGGGCCCTTGTCGCAGCCTGCGGCAGCGGCTACAGAGATACTTCAAGCGTGGGAGCGAGCCTGCTCGCGAAAATCATTCGCGAGCAGGCTCGCTCCCACTGGGGCTTGACCTGGAACAGAGTATCTACAGGCTTTGGCCTACCGCCAACCCGGCGCGGATCGCGGCCAGGGCTGCTTGATAATAGGTTTTGCCTTCAGGTGACTGGGCGAAGGTGACGAATTCTTCCAGCTCCGGGTCAGACAAATCGCGATACACGTAGAGCAAAGTGTTATCCAGCTCGCCCGCGATCTGGTCCATCAACCGCTGGCGCTGGCCATTCAACATGCCTTGCGCCTGGCCGCCGCCCAACAGTCCCGGGATCATCGAACTCAAACTGTCAGCGGCTACCCCGGCAATCGCCAGGCTGACTTCCGCACCTGCTTCACGGGCGGGTAGCGCGCGGGATAAATGATTAATCAGCAACTGGCGGGTGGCGCTGGCCTCCATACGTGGCAAGCCTTGGGCGTGCTTGGCCAGTTGATCGCGACGGGTGGCGAGCAGTTCAGCGGCCACAATTTTGCGGCCCAATGGCGACTGAAAAAAGCTCAGCGCAGGATCAGGATCCGGCAGGTGTTTGCGCATCTGGTCTTTGGCTCGCTGATCCATTGCAGCAGGCGCAAAACGCTGGTTGCTGTTGTTGACCAGGGCCTGATACACGGCAGGCGGCAAATTGCTGCTATAGCGTTGTTGGGCGGCGCTGAGGGCGTCATTGAAATGCGCGCGTTGTTGCGGCCAGCCAGCGACCGTAAACAGATCATCAAGGTTGTCTGCCAATGCGGGTAACGTACAAAACATCATCAACAGTAAAAACAAACGGCGCATGAGGGACTCCTGTCTGCAGGGCGCTATTGTCCGGGTGTGGCGTAGGACTTGTCGAGAATTCGTATCTCTCTAATCGGCTTAAAATGCGCAGGTCAATTATTTCGACGTTGCCAGCCAGACGGAGCTGTCAGATTCTGAGGCGGCTCGATACTATGCGCGCCATGCAAATACCCTCTGATCACCCGCTGTTGCTACGCATCGTCGACGACCTGTACGCGCAGGGATGGTCACAGCAAAATATTTTTCTGCCCGAGGCTTTGACCCTCGAACTGGCGGCTGAGTGCCATAAACGTTCTGCTGAGGGTGAATTGACCCCGGCAGCGGTTGGGCGCGGTCTGACGCAGGAGGTCCGCGAGGGTATCCGCGGGGACCATATCCAATGGCTGGAGCCGGGAGAAGCTCTGGCCTGCGACAGTTATCTGGAGCTAATGGAAAGCCTGCGAATCGCCATGAATCGCAGGCTTTTTTTGGGCCTGGAGGACTTTGAAAGTCACTTTGCACTGTACCCGCCCGGGGCTTTTTACCTGCGGCACCTGGACCGTTTTCGCGACGATGACCGGCGCATGGTGTCGGCCGTGGTGTACCTCAATCAGGGCTGGTTGCCCGAGCACGGCGGACATTTGCGCATGTACCTGGACGGAAATGTCGACTATGACGTGCTGCCGATCGGTGGTTGTCTGGTGGTGTTTCTTTCGGGTGAAATCCCTCACGAAGTGATGCCCGCCACCCGTGACCGTCTGTCGCTGACCGGCTGGTTTCGCCGTCGCGCTACCGAGATTTTTGTATGACCCACAAACTGTTGATCAGCCGCTGCCTGCTGGGCCATCGTGTGCGCTACGACGGCGGCGCCAGCGGTCCGTACGCGCAGTTGGCGCAATGGCAGGCCGAAGGCCGAGTGATAGCCTTGTGCCCGGAGGTTGCGGGCGGCTTGCCCACGCCCCGTGCAGCGGCGGAGATACCCGGCGGCCAAGGCGTTGAAGTGCTCGGCGGTATGGCGTCAGTGATCACCGCAACCGGTGAGGACGTGACCGAGGCGTTTGTGTCAGGAGCCCATCAGGCGCTGGAGCTGGTGCAGCAGCACGGTATCCGGATTGCTATTCTCAAAGCCAACAGCCCGTCTTGTGGTAATCGGCTGACCTATGACGGCAGCTTTAGCGGCGTCAAGGTCGAGGGCCAGGGCGTGACTGCGGCGTTGCTGACCCGTGCCGGCGTTCAGGTGTTCAGTGAGCTGGAGTTGGAAGAGGCGGCCAAAGCGCTGGCAGCGCTGAGTTGCGCAACGAACCCTTAACTTTGAAGGTCCTTCGGCCCTTTTCGCAGCCTTCGGCAGCGGCTACAACGGCTGTGTATTTTCACCCGGAAATGAGTTCAGGTAACATTCGTCTCCACTTTGCCCAGGGATACAACGATGACTGACAAGCCCAAACCACAGCCTTCGGTAGTTGCTGAAAGTGCCGACTCGGCACTGCACCATATCGTTGATGGTTTTTTGCACTTTCATCACGAAATCTTCCCTGAACAAGAAGCCTTTTTCAAAAAACTCGCCACGGCGCAAAACCCGCGTGCGATGTTTATCGCCTGTGCCGATTCGCGCATCGTGCCGGAGTTGATCACCCAGAGTGCACCGGGTGATTTGTTCGTGACGCGTAACGTCGGCAATGTTGTACCGCCTTACGGTCAGATGAACGGTGGCGTTTCGACGGCGATCGAGTACGCGGTGCTGGCACTTGGCGTGCAACACATCATCATTTGCGGGCATTCCGATTGTGGCGCGATGCGTGCGGTGCTTAACCCCGCCAGCCTGAAAAAAATGCCGACGGTCAAAGCCTGGCTGCACCATGTAGAAGTGGCCAAGACCATGGTGCAGGACAACTGCAATTGCGCCAATGAAGCCGAAAGCATGCACGTGCTGACCGAAGAGAACGTGATTGCCCAATTGCAGCACTTGCGCACCCACCCGTCGGTGGCGTCACGCATGGCCAACGGGCATCTGTTTATTCATGGCTGGGTGTACGACATCGAAACCAGCGAGATCAAGGCTTACGACGCCGACAAGGGGGCTTTCCTGCCGCTGGACGGCACCAGCCCGATCCCGAGCGCGACGCCTAAGGCGCGGTTTTAAACAGCATGAACTGTGGGAGCGAGCCTGCTCGCGAATGGCCTTCGCGAGCAGGCTCGCTCCCACAGCTGAAGTCTTCCTGCAACCACTGTTACAGCGCCAGGCCCACGCCCAATTGCTTGGACAGGCACGGCCAGCGCTTCCAGGCAGCGCCCGTCTGCGGGCTGGTCAGGCGCTCGCGATAGGCTTCGACCGACTCCAGGGCAAAGCTTTCGTCGTTGAGCATCTGGTCAACAGCGTGATGCACGGCCGCATCGAGTTGGTTGGCAAACGCTTCGCCGATCAACTGGTGGGCAATCAGGTTGGCCACGGTCATGTCCAGCGGGATCAGCGGCTGCTGGAAGTGTTTGATGTAGAGATCGTTAACCTCTTCAACCAGCCTGTGCGCCAGGTAAGCCTCGTCCAGCAACCCTTCCAGCCCTTCGTGGCCTGCGAGCAGCGGCAGTGGCTGAGCAAAGAACTGCTCGGCGATTTTCAGTATCGGCTTGATTTGCGACTCGATTCCGGCTTCGAGGGCGACCTCATGGGCTGCATCGAGCAAATCGGGCACCTGGTCGATATAGGCGCTGACGAAACGTGTCATCACTACATTACGGTCGACTTCAGGTAACTGAATGGCGGTGTGAAGGTGTGGCAGTTGAGCAGCCAGGTGCTTGGCGAGCAGGCCCGTTTTGGCCTCATGTTCTTGGGCACGCGAGATCTGCACGCGGATGGCGGCGGTGTTCATTGGAACTCCAGGGGAGGGGGGTGCTAAGGAAAGTACTTTAAAAGTAGCCCTCCTCAAGTCAAGGAGAGGTTTTTTTCAGGGTGAGTATTGTTATTCATTTTGTGACCGGGCAGTGAGTGCCATTTGTCGATGGGCCTTATTTCATTGTTTTCACCCCTCGCATTGCGGGGTTGGGCTCGGTGTCTATACTCGTTTTTGTAACCGTTTTTTGATGACGCCCGACTGCTTGAGCAGACGAGGCTCGGCGGTAAGAGTTCGCAGGTTTTAAAACCGCCCCCTTGTAGCGCTGCCCGTTACACAGATGCAGACCGGCGCAATAACAAGAAAAATAAAGGGGAACACCGCGATGCGACATCCACACCTATGGATGGGCCTGCTGTTGTGGTCAGTGTTCAGCCAGGCACAAGCGGCCTGGACCGTGAACATGACGCCGGGTGCGACTGAAGTCAGCCATGCGGTATTCGATCTGCACATGACCATCTTCTGGATCTGTGTGGTAATCGGCATCATCGTCTTCGGTGCCATGTTCTGGTCGATGATCGTTCATCGGCGCTCAACCGGTCAGCAAGCGGCCAAGTTCCACGAGAGCACCACGGTCGAAATTCTCTGGACCGTTATCCCCCTGATTATCCTGATCGCGATGGCCGTGCCTGCGACCAGAACCCTGATCAATATCTACGACAGCAGTGAATCGGATGTGGATATCCAGGTCACCGGCTATCAGTGGAAATGGCATTACAAATACCTGGGCCAGGACGTCGAGTTCTTCAGCAACCTGGCCACTCCCGCCGAGCAAATTCATAACCAGGCCCCCAAGGGCGAGCATTACCTGCTTGAAGTCGATGAGCCGCTGGTATTGCCGATTGGCGCCAAAGTGCGGTTTTTGGTGACCTCGGCCGATGTTATCCACTCCTGGTGGGTGCCGGCCTTTGCAGTAAAGCGTGACGCCATTCCGGGCTTTATCAACGAGGCCTGGACTCGCGTCGAGAAGCCCGGCATTTATCGTGGCCAGTGCGCTGAGCTGTGCGGCAAGGACCACGGGTTTATGCCGATTGTGGTCGATGTCAAAACCCGCGCCGATTACGACGCCTGGCTGACCGAGCGCAAGGCCCAGGCCGCGCAGCTCAAGGAGTTGACCAGCAAGGACTGGACCCTCGACGAACTGGTGGCCCGTGGCGACAAGGTCTACCACACAGCCTGCGTGGCCTGTCACCAGGCCGAAGGCCAGGGCCTGCCGCCGATGTTCCCGGCCCTCAAGGGGTCGCCGATTGCCACCGGCCCTGTCGCTGATCACCTGCACCGTGTGTTCTTCGGTAAACCGGGGACTGCCATGGCTGCTTTCGGCAAGCAATTGTCGGAAGTCGATATCGCCGCCGTTGTCACTTACGAGCGCAATGCCTGGGGCAATAACAAGGGCGACATGGTGACGCCAAAAGACGTACTGGCGCTCAAACAGGCGCAAGGCAAATGAGCCGCTCAGGAATGTGCGCGCACAACGGTCGGGGGCAACGTGCCGCTGGCTTCTTGGTCCAGCTGTTTGCAGGAGTCAGGACATGAGTGCTGTTATCGATGACCACGGGCATGCAGACGGTCAGGCACATGGCCCGGCCAAAGGCCTGATGCGCTGGGTATTGACCACCAACCACAAAGACATCGGCACCTTGTACCTGTGGTTCAGCTTCTGCATGTTCCTGCTCGGCGGCTCGTTCGCCATGGTGATTCGCGCCGAACTGTTCCAGCCCGGCTTGCAGATCGTGGCCCCGGCGTTTTTCAACCAGATGACCACCATGCATGGACTGATCATGGTCTTCGGCGCGGTGATGCCGGCGTTTGTCGGCCTGGCCAACTGGATGATCCCGCTGATGATCGGCGCGCCGGACATGGCCTTGCCGAGGATGAACAACTTCAGTTTTTGGCTGCTACCCGGAGCATTCTTGCTGCTGGTGTC
Organism: Pseudomonas kulmbachensis; assembly: GCF_963681935.1. Taxonomy (NCBI): domain Bacteria; kingdom Pseudomonadati; phylum Pseudomonadota; class Gammaproteobacteria; order Pseudomonadales; family Pseudomonadaceae; genus Pseudomonas; species Pseudomonas kulmbachensis. The sequence goes on from NZ_OY817088.1 coordinate 252,395, forward strand.
GACCTTGTTCACCGCAGGTGGCGGACCGAACTTCGGCTGGACTTTCTACGCGCCGCTTTCTACGACATATGCACCCGAAAGCGTGACTTACTTTATTTTTGCCATTCATTTGATGGGTATCAGTTCGATCATGGGGGCGATCAACGTGATCGCTACCATTCTCAATTTGCGTGCCCCCGGCATGACTCTGATGAAAATGCCGCTGTTTGTCTGGACCTGGCTGATCACGGCGTTTCTGCTGATCGCGGTGATGCCGGTGCTGGCCGGGGTGGTGACCATGATGTTGATGGATATTCACTTCGGCACCAGCTTTTTCAGTGCGGCGGGGGGCGGTGACCCGGTGCTGTTCCAGCATGTGTTCTGGTTCTTCGGCCACCCCGAGGTGTACATCATGATCCTGCCGGCCTTCGGTGCCGTCAGCGCGATCATTCCGACCTTCTCGCGCAAGCCATTGTTCGGTTACACCTCGATGGTCTACGCCACGGCCAGTATCGCGTTCCTGTCGTTTATCGTGTGGGCGCACCATATGTTTGTGGTCGGGATTCCCTTGGTCGGCGAGTTGTTCTTTATGTACGCCACGCTGCTGATTGCAGTGCCGACCGGGGTCAAGGTGTTCAACTGGGCCAGCACCATGTGGCAAGGCTCGCTGACCTTTGAAACGCCGATGCTGTTCGCCGTGGCCTTTGTGATTCTGTTCACCATTGGCGGGTTCTCCGGGTTGATGCTGGCCATTGCCCCGGCGGACTTCCAGTATCACGACACCTATTTTGTGGTGGCGCATTTCCACTATGTACTGGTGCCGGGGGCGATTTTCGGGATCTTCGCGTCTACCTACTACTGGCTGCCGAAATGGACCGGCCACATGTACGACGAAACCTTGGGCAAGCTGCATTTCTGGCTGTCGTTTGTGGGCATGAACCTGACTTTTTTCCCGATGCACTTTGTGGGTCTTGCGGGCATGCCGCGCCGGATTCCGGACTACAACCTGCAATTTGCCGACTTCAACATGGTGTCGTCGATTGGTGGATTCATGTTTGGCGCTACGCAGTTTTTGTTCCTGTTTATCGTCATCAAATGCATTCGCGGCGGTCCGAAAGCACCGGCAAAACCGTGGGACGGTGCCGAAGGTCTGGAATGGAGCGTGCCCTCGCCCGCGCCGTATCACACCTTCACCACACCGCCGGAAATCAAGTGAACAGCTCACACAAAGCGCCTGTGCCCGCTTCGCGGTCGATCGCAGCCTGCGGCAGCGGCTACAGGTATGGAGGGCGCTTATGAGCAGCTCAACACCCATCAAACGCCTGGTCCTGCGCCTGTTGCTGATGGTGGTGGTGATGTTTGCCTTTGGCTTTGCCCTGGTGCCGATTTACGACGTGATGTGCAGAGCCTTTGGCATCAACGGCAAGACCGCCGGGCAGTACGAAGGAGAACAGGTGGTCGACCCGAGTCGTCAGGTTCGGGTGCAGTTCTTGTCCACCAATGCCATAGACATGGTTTGGGAGTTTTACCCCAAGGGCGATCAATTGGTGGTCAATCCAGGCTCGGTCAACGAGATGATCTTTGTGGCCTACAACCCCACCGATCACCCGATGTCGGCGCAAGCGGTGCCGAGCATTTCACCCGCTGAGGCGGCGCAGTATTTCCACAAGACCGAATGCTTTTGCTTTACCCAACAGGTGCTGCAACCGGGTGAGCGGATCGAAATGCCGATGCGCTTTATCGTCGACCGGGCCATGCCCAAGGATGTGAAACACCTGACCCTGGCTTACACGTTGTTTGATATCACTGCTCGCCATCCTCCCGTTGCCGCTATTACCGGCAAGGACGCTGACCAGCCTTCCCGATAAGGAGAAAGCCCCATGGCAACTCATGATCAGTACTACGTCCCGGCGCAAAGCAAGTGGCCGATCATTGCCTCGGTGGGCCTGCTGGTCACGGTGTATGGCCTGGGGACATGGTTCAACGATCTGAAGGCCGCGCGGCCTGAATCCCATGGTCCGCTGATCTTTTTTATCGGCGCCCTGATCGTGGCGTACATGATGTTTGGCTGGTTTGGCGCGGTGATCAAGGAGAGCCGTGCCGGGCTCTACAGCACGCAACTGGATCGCTCGTTTCGCTGGGGCATGACCTGGTTTATTTTTTCCGAGGTGATGTTCTTTCTCGCGTTTTTTGGTGCGCTGTTTTATGTCCGCCACTTTGCTGGCCCGTGGCTGGGCGGCGAAGGCAGCAAGGCGGTGGCGCACATGCTGTGGCCCGACTTTCAGTTTGCCTGGCCCTTGCTGCACACCCCCGACCCCGCCCTGTATCCACCGCCCAAGGGCACCATCAGCCCGTGGGGTTTGCCGTTGCTCAATACGGTGTTACTGGTCAGTTCCAGCGTCACCCTTACCATCGCCCACCACGCACTGAACAAAGGCCATCGCGGGGCCCTGAAGTTCTGGTTGGGGCTGACGGTGTTGCTGGGTGCAGGCTTTTTAGGGTTTCAGGCCGAGGAATATATCCATGCGTACACGGAGCTGGGGCTGACTCTGGGCTCCGGGATCTACGGCGCTACGTTCTTTATGCTCACCGGTTTTCACGGTGCCCACGTGACCATTGGCGCGCTGATTTTGCTGATCATGCTGATTCGTATCGTGCGCGGGCATTTTACGGCTGAGCACCAGTTCGGGTTTCAGGCCGCGACCTGGTATTGGCACTTTGTAGACGTGGTGTGGCTCGGCCTGTTTTTGTTTGTTTACGTGCTATGACGCGCTTTCGCCCCGGCATGGCGCCTACCCTGGTGGTGTTGGCGTTGCTGCCGTTATTAGTGTTTTTGGGTTTCTGGCAGCTTGGCCGCGGCGAGCAAAAACGTGTACTGCTCCAGAGCTACGCCGAACGGCAGGTGGCCGCGCCGGTGACAGTTGGCCAACTCCTCAACCTTGACGATCCGGCCTTTCGCCGGGTGCAACTGCGCGGGCATTTCGATGGGCAGCACAGCCTGCTGCTGGATAACCGGGTACGTGACGGCCAGGTCGGTGTCGAATTGCTGCAGCCGTTTCAGGATCAGGCCAGCGGCCAGTGGCTTTTGCTCAATCGCGGCTGGCTGCCGTGGCCGAGCCGTCGCACGCCGCCGCAGTTCAGCACCCCCGAACAGATTCTGGATGTTCAGGCCTGGGTCTACGAGTCGCCGGGCGCGCCCTTTCAACTGAGCGCTGATCCATTGGATGCGCCTTGGCCACGGCTGGTGACGGCAGTCATGCCTGCAAAGTTGTGGGTCGAGCTGGGCCGCGAAGGCTTTGCCGATGAGGTACGTATTGCTCCCGGTCCCGCTGCCTATCAGGCCGACTGGCCGCTGATTTCCACGGGCATGGGCCCGGAAAAACACACCGCCTATGCCGTGCAATGGTTCGCCATGGCGCTGGCGTTGCTCGGTCTTTATCTGTACCTCGGTTGGCACACTGCTCAGGAGAAACGCCATGGGAACGGCCATCAATCCGCCTGATACCGCGCGCACCCCGTCCCCGGCTACACGACGGCGCGGGCGGTTGCAGTTGATCCTTATCTTGCTACTCACTGTCGGTCCGATGGTGCTGGCCACGGGCATGTACAAACTCAAGTTCTGGGTGCCCGAGAGTCGCAGCTATCACGGCGAACTCATAGGCAATGGGCAAAGCCTAGCCGCCCTTGGGGTGGCGTCCGACGAGCAGCGCTGGCAACTGCTGGTGACGGCGCCCCAAGGTTGCGCTGCGGATTGCCAGCAGTTGGTGTATCTGGCGCGCCAACTGCAAATCGGCCTGGGCCGCGATGCCTCACGTGCGACCCACGGGTTGGCGGTCGCGCAGCCGGTGGACGCGGCCTATGGAGCCAAACTGCAACTCGAATACCCGCAGTTACAGCGCTACAGCCTGGACTTGCCGACTTATACACAGGGCGCAGAAGGCAACGGTGCGGCGCAACTGTGGATCGTCGACCCCCACGGCAATCTGGTGCTGCGCTACGGCCCAGGGGTTATTGGCAAGGACGTGCTCAACGACCTGCGCCATCTGCTGAAGCTGTCCAATATCGGATAGAGGGCACGGTCATGGCCAAAGCTGGATTTCGCCTCGCGTTGCTTGCCACTTTGCTGGCGTTGGTGGTGGTGCTGCTCGGCGCCTACACCCGCCTGACCCACGCGGGGCTAGGCTGCCCGGATTGGCCTGGCTGCTATGGTTTTATCAGCGTGCCGCAGACCGAGGCGCAACTGGCCCATGCCGAACTGCACTTTCCGGATACTCCGGTAGAGGCCGACAAGGGTTGGAGTGAAATGACCCATCGCTATTTCGCCGGCACCCTGGGCCTGTTGATTGTGTTGCTGGCGGCACGGGCCTGGTCGCAACGGCATCTGCCGGATCAGCCGCTCAAGCTGCCGCTGTTTATCTTGCTGGTGGTGCTGGCCCAGGCGGCTTTTGGCATGTGGACGGTGACGCTCAAACTGTGGCCGCAAGTGGTTACCGGGCATTTGCTCGGCGGTTTTGCGACCTTGAGCCTGCTGTTTTTGCTGACCCTGCGCCTGTCCGGCGTATTGCCTGCGCTGGCCGTGCCGCGGCGCTTGCAGCGTTGGGCTACGGCTGGGCTGGTGCTGGCGATCATGCAAATTGCGCTAGGTGGCTGGGTCAGCTCCAACTATGCCGCGGTGGCGTGTGTCGATGTGCCGACCTGTCACGGGCAATGGTGGCCCGAGGCTGATTTTGCCAATGGCTTTCATCTGACTCAGCACATTGGTCCCAACTACCTGGGCGGGCAACTGGACAGTGAAGCCCGCACCGCAATTCACCTCACCCACCGCCTCGGCGCGATGCTGCTGACCCTGGTATTGCTGGGCCTGGCCTGGCAGCTGCGCAAGGTCGGCATGACCCGCTTGGCCGGGTTGCTGCTGGTGGCCTTGGCGGCCCAAATCAGCCTAGGGCTTAGCAACGTACTGTTTGGCTTGCCGCTGGCGGTGGCGGTGGCACACAACGCCGGGGGCGCTGCGCTGTTGCTGACGCTGGTGCTGGTCAATTACCACGCACGAACGGCGCTGGTCAGGGTCAGGGCCCCGCGCTTTGCCCGCTGGACCTACAGCCTTAAAGGAGAGCAGCCGTGGCGACCGTGATTGGCGAACGCCCGCAGCAGGCGTTGTGGCGCGATTATCTGGAGCTGACCAAACCCAAAGTGCTGGTACTGATGCTAATTACCTCACTGGTGGGCATGTTTTTGGCAACACGCGCCGGAGTGCCCTGGACCGTGCTGATCTTCGGCAATCTGGGCATCGGCCTGTGTGCGGGGGGCGCGGCGGCGGTCAACCATGTGGTGGACCGGCGTATTGACGCGGTCATGGCGCGCACCCAGAAGCGGCCGCTGGCGCAGGGGCGAGTGTCGCCGCTTGCGGCGCTGGCATTCGCCTTGTTGCTGGCATTGGCGGGCATGGGCTTGTTACTGGCGTTTACCAACCCACTGACGGCCTGGCTGACACTGGCGTCGCTGCTCGGCTATGCGGTGATTTACACCGGCTTCCTGAAGCGGGCCACGCCGCAAAACATCGTTATCGGCGGGTTGGCCGGGGCGGCGCCGCCATTGTTGGGCTGGGTGGCGGTGACGGGGCAGGTGACTGCCGAGCCTTTGCTGCTGGTGTTGATTATCTTCGCCTGGACCCCGCCGCATTTTTGGGCGCTGGCCATACATCGCAAGGAGGAATACGCCAAGGCGGATATTCCAATGTTGCCGGTAACCCATGGTGAGCACTACACCAAGGTGCATATCCTGCTGTACACCTTGATATTGCTGGCGGTCAGCCTGCTGCCGTTTGTGATTCACATGAGCGGCTTGCTCTATCTGGCCTGTGCGCTAGGGTTGGGCGCACGCTTTCTGCATTGGGCGTGGGTGCTGTACCGTGGCACCCAGCCGCACGCGGCGATCAACACGTTCAAGTACTCTATCTATTACTTGTTCTTGCTGTTTATCGCGCTGCTTGTCGACCACTATCTAATGTTGAACCTATGACTAGAACTCAAAAAACCGTCTATATCCTCGTTGCGCTGGTGGCTTTGGTCATGGGCCTGACGTTTAACAAAATGATGTCGGGCAAAGGCCAGGGCGTTAACACGTCGCTGATTGATGCAGGAATTATTTTGCTGCCGCAAAGCCGTCAGTTGCCGGACCTGAAGATGACCAATCAGGACGGTCAGCCGGTGGTGATGAACGAGCTGAAAGACAAATGGAGCATGCTGTTTTTTGGCTACACCTTCTGCCCGGACATCTGCCCGACCACCTTGGCGCAACTGCGCCAGATCAAAAGCGAGCTGCCTAAAGAGGTGCAGGACAAACTGCAAATCGTACTGGTCAGCGTCGACCCCAATCGCGACACCCCGCAACAGCTCAAGCAATACCTGGGCTACTTCGATCCGCAGTTTGTGGGTCTGACGCCGGGTTCTATCGATGAGCTGCAAACGTTGGCGAACGCGGTGAGCATCCCGTTTATCCCGGCGGATACCAGTAAACCGAATTACACGGTGGATCACAGCGGCAACCTGGCGTTGATCGGGCCGGACGGTACTCAGCGAGGTTTTATTCGCGCACCGTTTAGCACACCAAAGATGGTTGCCCAGTTGCCGGGGTTGGTTGAGAGGAAGTAAGGGGGCTGGATTTTGTAGCAGTTGCCGAAGGAACGAGGCTGCGTCCGGCGGCGCAGCCGTCGTAAAATCAGTACACGCGATCATTCAATTGAACCACGCACTCTGATTTTACGATCGCTTCGCAATCGAACGCAGCCTCGTTCCTTCGGCAGCTGCTACAGAACAGGCTTAGAACGCCGGAACGATGGCGCCTTTGTACTTCTCAAGAATGAACGCTTTTACTTCCGGGGTGTGCAGCGCTGCAACCAGCTTTTGCATGTCAGCCGAATCTTTATCGTCCGGGCGAGCTACCAGAATGTTCACGTAAGGCGAGTCGCTGCCTTCGATGACCAGTGCGTCTTTTTCCGGGTTCAGCTTGGCTTCCAGCGCATAGTTGGTGTTGATCAGCGCCAGATCAACCTGGGTCAGCACGCGCGGAATAGTGGCTGCTTCCAGCTCGCGGAACTTCAGGTTTTTCGGGTTGGCAGTGATGTCCTTGATCGTGGACAGGATGTTGCTCGAGTCCTTGAGCTTGATCAGGCCTGCCTTGTCCAGCAGCAGCAACGCGCGGCCGCCGTTGGTGGCGTCATTGGGGATCACGACGGTGCTGCCGTCCTTGATCTCATCAAGCTTTTTGTACTTGCTCGAATAAGCGCCCAGCGGCTCCAGGTGAACAGCGGCAACGCTGACCAGGTGGGTGCCCTTGGCCTTGTTGAACTCATCCAGGTACGGCTGGTGCTGGAAGAAGTTGGCGTCCAGACGCTTTTCGGCGACTTGTACGTTGGGCTGGATGTAGTCGGTGAAGACCTTGACCTTGAGGTTGACGCCCTCTTTGGCCAGTGCAGGTTTCACGAACTCCAGAATTTCGGCATGCGGCACCGGGGATGCGGCTACCGACAGATCGCCAGCGTGGGCCGAGAACGCAGCAACAGCTGCGACAGCAGCAAATAACTTCTTCATTCAGCAACTCCTTGTGAATACCTGAGGTCAGGTATCTGCCAGCCGCGGGCTGGCGGTTACGTTTATAAACTCGGGTCGCACTTACTTGCGGGAAAAGTGCACCACCAGCCTGTCGCCAACGGTCTGCAGAATTTGCACCAGAATCAGCAACAGCACCACTGTGACGATCATCACGTCCGGTTGGAAACGCTGGTAGCCGAACCGGATGGCCAAATCGCCCAGGCCGCCAGCGCCGACCACGCCCGCCATTGCGGTGTAGCCCACCAGCGTAATCGCGGTCACCGTAATCGCTGCAAATATGCCGGGGCGCGCTTCTGGCAACAAGGCGTTGGTAATAATTTGACGCGTATTGGCGCCCATTGCCTGGGTGGCTTCGATGATGCCGCGATCCACTTCACGAAAGGCGGTTTCAACAAGGCGTGCAAAGAATGGCGTGGCGCCCACCACCAGCGGCGGGATAGCCCCTGCAACACCCAATGATGTGCCGGTAATCATCACGGTGAAGGGGATCATGACGACCAACAGGATGATGAACGGCAGCGAACGCAGAATGTTCACCACAAACGACAGCGCGGCATACAGATTTTTTTGTTCAAGCAACTGGCGTGGGCTGCACAGAAACAGCAGGATGCCCAGCGGCAGGCCAAGCAACACGGTGAACAGCAGGGAACCGCTGAGCATGACCATGGTGTCGCCGGTGGCCAGCCAGATTTCGTACCAGTCGATATTGGCGAAAAAGCCCAAGAAAGTTTCCATTAGCGCAGCACCTCCATATGAACGTCAGCGGCAATGAAGCGGGCAAACGCCGCTTCCATGTCGCCACCGGTGATGGCGAGGGTCAGTTGCCCATAAGGGGTGTCTTTGATGCGGTCAATGCGACCGGCCAGGATGCTGTAGTCCACACCCGTTTCGCGGGCAATTGTGCCCAGCAAGGGTGCGTAGGTAGCTTCGCCCTGGAAGGTCAGGCGTACGATGCGGCCAGGGACGTGGGCGAAATCGTCGCGCTGCTCGCTCTCGTCGATTTGCTCGTCTTCTTGCACAAAACGCCGGGTGGTCGGGTGCTTGGGGTGCAGGAACACCTCGGCCACCGGGCCTTGCTCGACGATAACGCCAGCATCCATCACCGCCACTACGTCACACACGCGACGGATCACATCCATCTCGTGGGTGATCAGCACAATGGTCAGTTTCAGTTCGCGGTTGATCTCTGCCAGCAACTGCAAAACCGAGGCGGTGGTTTGTGGGTCGAGGGCACTGGTGGCCTCGTCGCACAGCAACACCTTGGGTTTGGTGGCCAGGGCACGGGCAATGCCCACACGTTGTTTTTGGCCGCCCGAGAGTTGCGCCGGGTATTTCTTGGCGTGATCGGACAAACCTACGCGTTCAAGCAGTTCGGCAACGCGCTGGTCGATGGCACTGCGGGACAATTCACCGGCCAGTGTCAGCGGCATCGCTACGTTATCGGCCACGGTTTTGGAGGCCAGCAGGTTGAAATGCTGGAAAATCATGCCGACTTGCTGACGGAAACGGCGCAGGCCGTTGGAATCCATCGCGGTCACGTCTTCGTTGTCGACGATGATCTGGCCGCCGCTCGGGGTTTCGAGGCGGTTGATCAGGCGCAGCAATGTACTTTTACCCGCGCCGGAGTGGCCGATCAGGCCGAACACCTGGCCGCTCTCGATACGCAAGCTGGTGGAGTGCAACGCGGGGATGTCCTTACCGGCAACCCGGTAAGTTTTATGAACGTTATGAAACTCAATCACGTAGCGAACCTTGTGGGCGCGTAAATAGAAGTTCAGCGGTAAGCCGGGCACGCATCTTATCGTGTCGGCATATGCTTGACTTAGCATTTATTAATGGCCAAACCTCTGATTTTGGAATAAGAAATCAGAGGTCAGAAAATGCCAATCGCCGCGTGTGCCAGTGTTGTGCAAGGGCACAAAACTCTGGGTTGGCACAGGCGGCGATTTTTTGTTTCAAGGCTTGCGCGGTGTCAGCACCAATTGCGCAGGCACATGGCGAATGATCTGACGCTCAAGGCTCAGGTCAAACCCGGGGTCGAGCTTTTTAACCCGCTTGCTGATCAGCGTTGCCAGCCAGGGGTAATCAGCCGTACGCGGAACCTGCAAGCTGACGGCACACTGGTAATTGACGATATCTTGTGCGATCAAATCCAGTTGATGGCGAAGTTTTTCAATATCGTCGATGTTCAGCGCTACGGTAGTACTTTCGGCTGCCGGGTCGATGACCTTGGCCGCAGGTCGGGCTTCGGCAGCCTTGAGCGCGGCTTCGGCCTTGTCCAGTTCGGCTTTACGGGCCTGGGTGATGGCGCTGTTGACGCCGCCAGTCAGTGCAGGTGCCTTGGGCATCAGGGCTCGAGCACGGCTCAGGGCAGTGGCTGCGGCGTTGACATCACCTTTTTGCAGAACGATCTGGCTGCGCTGCAAGTAGGCTTCGGCCAGCTGGCGCTGGTACTGCACCAGTTGTGGATCGTCCGGCGTTTGGGCCTGCAAGGCGCTCAGTTGGTCCTCAGCAGTCGCAAGTTCGCTGCTGGCCAGGTTTTTCTCCAGCTGTGCGATGGCCACAGCGCGTGCGTCGGCGGCAGTAGTGTCGGCCGACGGCGTGCTTTGGCAGGCGCCCAGCAGCAAGGAAAATGCGGCCAGGAGCAAGTAACGGGAGTTGAACAGCTTCATTCCTGCGGCTCTCTAAGTGCGCAAAAAACAAGCAAGTCTACACCCCTCGACGGGGCAGAACAAAACTCAGCAAAAACAGTGCGGCGGCACACACCACAATCGATGGTCCCGCTGGCGTGTCCTTGAACCATGACAGTGCAAGGCCACCACATACCGCCAGTACTCCAAGGGCGCTGGCACCCAGTGCCATTTGCTCCGGAGAACGGGCATGACGTTGAGCTGCTGCTGCCGGAATAATCAGCAAGGAAGTGATCAGCAGTACGCCGACGATTTTCATCGCCACGGCAATCACCACTGCAATAAGCAGCATCAGGGTCAAGCGTAATGCTGCGACGGGCAAGCCTTCAACCATCGCCAATTCTTCATGCACAGTGATTGCCAGTAACGGGCGCCACAGCGCAACCAGCAAGGTCAGCACGGCAGCGCTGCCGCCCAGAATCCACATCAGATCGGTTGGGCTGATGGCCAGTAGGTCACCAAACAGATATGCCATCAGATCGATCCTAACTTCATGCATGAAGCTTAGTACGACCAGCCCGAGGGACAAGGTGCTGGGTGCGAGAATTCCGAGCAGTGTGTCGGAAGCAAGCGATTGGCGCTGTTGAAGCGTGACTAGCAGCACCGCTAGCAACAGGCATCCCACGGTCACGGCAATGGTCGGGCTGATATCCAGCAAGAAGCCCATTGCCACGCCCAGCAGGGCCGCGTGTGACAGCGTGTCGCCGAAATAAGCCATGCGCCGCCACACCACGAATGAACCCAGAGGGCCTGCAACAAGTGCCAAAGCCAGGCCTGCCAGCAGGGCGTAAAGCAGAAAATCAGCCATGCTTGCAGCCTTCTCCATGAACGTGGGCGGATGCCGCCGGGGTGCCTTCGCTGACCACCGAGCCATGTAAATCATGGGCGTGGTCGTGATGGTGGTGATAAATCGCCAGGCTTTGCGCGTTTTTGCCAAACAGCTCAACAAAGGCCGGGTCGCCGCTTACCTGCTCCGGATGACCCGAGCAGCAGACGTGGCGGTTGAGGCACACCACCTGATCGGTGGTGCTCATGACCAGATGCAGATCGTGCGAGACCATCAGCACGCCGCAGCCGTGACGGTCGCGCAGGCGGGTGATCAGGGCGTACAACTCTGATTGGCCCGCTACGTCCACGCCTTGTACCGGTTCGTCGAGCACCAGCAGTTCGGGCTTGCGCAACAGGGCACGGGCCAGCAGCACGCGTTGCATTTCACCGCCTGAAACGCTCTGTACCGGACTGTCGATGACCTTTTCGGCCCCAACCTCTTTGAGTGCGGCCAGTGCCTGAGCGCGATCCACCCCCGGCACCAGGCGCAAAAAACGCAGTACGGACAGTGGCAATGTAGGATCGACGTGCAGTTTTTGCGGCATATACCCGACGCGCAGCTTTGGTTTGCGCCAAACACTGCCGCTGGTGGGTTTGAGCAGGCCGAGCACGGCCTTGACCAGCGTGGTTTTACCCGCGCCGTTGGGGCCGATCAGGGTCACGATCTGGCCCGGCTCAACGCTCAGCTCAATGTTGTCGAGTACGTTTTGCCCGGCATAGGTCACGGTCACGTGTTGCAGGCGAATCAGTGCAGCGCTCATCAGGCCTCCCGGCAACCCGAACACAAACCAACCACTTCGACGGTCTGGCCTTCGACAGTAAAGCCGACATCGCGCGCGCTCTGGATAATCGCGTCACTGATGGTTTTTTGTTCAAGTTCAATGGCCGCATGGCAGCTGCGGCAAATCAGGAATTGGCCTTGATGCGGATGTTCGGGGTGGCTGCAGCCGACAAAGGCATTGAGCGACGAAATGCGGTGTACAAGGCCGTTATCTAACAGGAAGTCCAATGCCCGATAAACGGTCGGCGGCGCAGCGCGGCGCCCATCCTGCTCGCTGAGTACCGCCAGGATGTCGTAGGCGCCCAGCGGCTTGTGGCTCTGCCACACCAGCTCCAGCACTCGTCGACGCAATGCGGTCAGGCGCAGGCCCTTTTGTGCGCACAGGACATCTGCCTCAGTAAGCGCACTGTGGACACAATGAGAATGGTCATGTGGACGACTGGCAAGCGGTGTTATAGGCATGGGCGGCGACGATTTTTGAGAGAGACGTTATTATGTTACCTGTTTCAGCCACCATGAGTGCTCATCGTGCCCCGTCTTTTTTCCTTATTTCTTGCTCTAAGTGCCAGTTTGCTTGTGATTAACCCGGCTCAGGCTGAGGTCAATGTGCTGACCAGCATCAAACCGCTACAGCTGATTGCTGCTGCCGTACAGGACGGCGTCGGGCACCCGGAGGTGCTTTTGCCGCCTAACGCCTCGCCGCATAACTATGCGTTGCGCCCATCCGACGTACGGCGTGTGCAGTCGGCTGATCTTTTGTACTGGATCGGCCCGGACATGGAAGGCTTTTTGCCCCGGGTGATCAAGACCCGCACCCTGCCATCGGTAACGGTACAAGCCCTGCCGGGATTGAAGTTGCGTCATTTCACCGAAGATAGCCACTCGCACGAAGAAGATGCGGCTGAACACGATCACGATCATCGTCCCGGTACGCTGGATGCTCACCTGTGGCTGGCCCCGGACAACGCGCGGGTGATCGCTGCCAAAATGGCGGCGGACCTGAGCGAAAAAGATCCGGCCAATGCGGCGAAATATCAGAGCAACCTCAAGGCTTTCAATGAGCGTCTGGATGCATTGAATGCGCGCCTTAAAGCGCGCTTGGCGGGCATTGCCGACAAACCGTTCTTCGTCTTCCATGAAGGCTACGACTACTTTGAAAGCGCCTACGGCCTTAAACACGCGGGTACGTTCAGTGTGGCTTCGGAAGTGCAGCCGGGTGCTCAGCACGTAGCGGCCATGCGCAAGCGCTTGCAGGAAGTGGGCAAGACCTGTGTGTTCAGTGACCCGCCGCTGCGTCCGCGCCTGGCGGATACTCTGACTGCGGGCTTGCCGGTCAAGTTGGCGGAACTGGATGCGTTGGGTGGCTACACCCCGGCGACAGCGCAGGGTTATGAGCAGTTGCTGGAAAAGCTGGGCAATGACCTGGCGGGGTGCCTGGAGAGTTTGTAAGGCTGAGTTGACGCTAAGCACGTAGCAGCTGCCGTAGGAACGAGGCTGCGTTCGATTGCGAAGCAATCGTAAAATCAGGATGCGCGTTTCAACTGAATGATCGCTTGTGCTGATTTTACGACGGCTACGCCGCCGGACGCAGCCTCGTTCCTTCGGCAGCTGCTACGAAAATACTTACAACGCGAATGGCAGATGGAGGGTAACTTTCTGACGCAATGCCAGGCGCGTTTCAAATTCGCCCGGATCGTGAATCAGCACGTCCTGACCGGCAAAAGTCTGGGCGGCGATCAGGCGTGACAACCAGAACCGCACGCAGGCAATACGCAGCATGGTTGGCCACAGCTCGGCCTCACTGGCAGTGAACGGGCGCAGAGCAGCATAGGCGCCAAGCAGTGCGCGCGCGCGCGGGCCATCAATTTGACCTTCTTCGTCAGCGCACCAGTCATTCAGGGCAATCGCCACGTCGTACAGCATCGGCCCAGAGCAGGCGTTGTAAAAGTCGATCAGCCCCGTCAGATGCGTGCCTTCGAACATCGCGTTATCGCGAAACAAATCGCCGTGCAGATTGGCCCGGGGAAGCGCCAGAATCTGTGCCTTGTGCTCAGTGATTTCCTGGAGCGCCTTTTGCAGCAGTTCAGCCGAGTCAGGCGTCAGGTCGGCCATCAACGCTGGCCCTTCAGCCAGCATCCAGTCCAGACCGCGGTCAGTCTTGCGCTCCAGCACATTGTTGCGGGTGGCGGTATGCAAGTGGCCGAGCAACTCCCCGACTTGAGCGCAGTGCTGGGCGTTGGCTTCACGAATGTGCTTGCCCGCGAGGCGCGGCTGCAGCAGCGCCGGCTTGCCCTTGAGTTCACGCAGGGCTTGCCCGTCAACGGTGCGCAGGGCGAAAGGCACCGGCAAATCGGCCTCATGCAGCACATCCAGCAACTCGATAAAGAACGGCATCTCTTTGACCGGACCGCGCTCAACCAGGGTCAGGACAAACTCACCCTGCTCCAGGCTGATGAAGTAGTTGGTATTTTCGCTACCCGCGGCAATCCCCTGGAAATCGAGCAGGCGGCCGAGTTCGTAAGGCGCAAGGAAGGTTTCCAACTCGCTGCGAGTCAGTGGGGTGAATACAGACATGATTTAAATTGCCAGTACGGGCGCCGTGCGAGGCGGCGCCAATTAAAGTTAAGACGCTACTTCCATTCGAAGATTTTCCACGAAGGAATCAGCATATCCGGCTGGTCGGAACGGATGTAATTGGCATCAGTACCATCAGCGCGTACCAAAAAGTACGGTTTGCCCCCTTTTGGGGTGACCTTGATGGCGTACAGAAAACCGTTTTGACGGTATTCCTGAATGGTTTTATCGCCTTCCGTGCGAATGGTTACATCTGGATCGGCGGTGACTGCTTCATCTGCTGCGAAGGTTACCAGCGGAGTGAATGCAAACAAACCGGTCAGCAACAGGCGATTGAGTGTGCGCATGATAACCTTGTCCCTTTGTCGTCATTGGTCCGGACATTCTAGCGCCGGACTCGCCGAAAAGGTTGATCCTGCTCATGAGCCAAGCTCCCCTCGTCCTGGTGGACGGTTCTTCATATCTGTACCGCGCTTTTCACGCGCTGCCGCCGCTGACTACGTCCAAGGGCCTGCCCACCGGCGCCGTAAAGGGCGTGTTGAACATGCTCAAAAGCCTGCGCAAGCAGTATCCGGACAGTCCGTTTGCGGTGGTTTTTGATGCCAAGGGCGGGACATTTCGCGATGACATGTACGCCGAATACAAGGCCAATCGCCCGAGCATGCCCGATGACATGCGGGTGCAAATCGAGCCATTGCACGCCAGCGTGATCGCGCTGGGTTTCCCTTTACTGTGCGTTGAAGGCGTTGAGGCGGACGATGTAATCGGTACTCTGGCCCGCAGCAGCGCCGCGGCAGACCGACCGGTGGTCATCTCGACCGGCGACAAGGACATGGCGCAACTGGTCGATGGGCACATCACCCTGGTCAACACCATGACCGGCAGCGTGATGGACATTGAGGGCGTTAAAGAGAAGTTTGGCGTCTCGCCCGAGCAGATCATCGACTATCTCGCGCTGATGGGCGATTCGTCCGACAACATTCCTGGGGTGCCGGGTATTGGTCCAAAAACCGCTTCTGGTTTGCTGGTAGGCGTAGGCGGGGGGCTGGTCGACCTGTACGAAAAACTCGATATCGTGCCGACCCTGCCCATCCGTGGCGCGAAAAATCTGCCCGCCAAGCTTGAAGAGCACCGGGAAATGGCATTTTTGTCGTACCAGTTGGCCACGATCAAGATCGATGTGCCGCTGGACGTCGGCCTGGAAGACTTGCATCTCAAGGCCCCCGACTGCGAAAAACTGATTGAGCTATACACCGAACTGGAATTCAAAAGCTGGATTGCCGAGGTTGAGCGCGAGGCCAAGCGTGCCGGCCAGGTTATTGTTCATGAAGCGCCTGAAGCCCCGGCCGAAGCGCAACAGCAGTACGAAACCATCCTTGATCAGGTTCGTTTCGATGTGTGGCTGAAAAAGCTCAACGACGCCAAGTTGATTGCCTTTGATACCGAAACCACTGGCCTTGATGCGCAGAAGGCGCAGCTGGTGGGGCTGTCGTTCGCGGTCAAACCCGGCGAAGCGGCCTACATTCCGTTGACCCACTCCTATATGGGCGTGCCCGAGCAGCTGGATCGCGACACTGTTTTGCGTGCTCTCAAGCCGTTGCTGGAAGACCCGAGTAAAGCCAAGGTCGGACAACACGCCAAGTACGACATGAATATTCTGGCCAACTGCGCCATCGGTGGCGATCAGGCGTGCGGGATCATGGTGCAGGGCGTTGCCTTTGACACCATGCTTGAGTCCTATGTACTCGACTCCACGGGCAGCCGTCACGACATGGACAGCCTGGCCCTCAAGTACCTGGGGCACACCACCACCAGCTTCCAGGACATCGCAGGCAAAGGCGCCAAGCAACTGACCTTTGACCAGATTTCGCTGGAACAGGCCGGGCCGTACGCAGCTGAAGACGCCGACGTGACCCTGCGTTTGCACCATGTACTGCACGAAAAGCTGGCTGCAATTCCAAGCCTGAACACCGTGTTGACTGATATTGAAATGCCGCTGGTGCCGGTACTGGCGCGTATTGAGCGTCAGGGTGCACTGGTGGATGCCAATCTGCTGGGCATTCAGAGCGTTGAGCTGGGTGACAAGCTGGTTGCGCTTGAGCGTGAGGCTTTCGCTATCGCGGGTGAGGAATTCAATCTGAGTTCGCCTAAGCAATTGGGTGTGATTCTGTATGAAAAACTCGGTCTGCCGATTATCAGCAAAACTGCCAAAGGCCAGCCTTCGACCGCCGAAGCGGTGTTGGCCGAACTGGCTGAGCAGGACTTTCCGCTGCCCAAGGTACTGATGCAGTACCGCTCGATGAGCAAGCTGAAAAGCACTTACACCGATCGCCTACCTGAGCAAATCAATCCGCGTACGGGGCGAATTCATACGTCCTACCACCAGGCGGTCACGGCCACCGGTCGTTTGTCCTCCAGTGATCCAAACCTGCAGAACATTCCGATTCGTACCGCAGAAGGTCGGCGGATTCGTCAGGCGTTTGTAGCCCCTAAAGGCTACAAACTGCTGGCGGCGGACTACTCGCAAATCGAATTGCGGATCATGGCGCACCTGGCCAAGGACGAAGGCCTGCTGCACGCCTTCCGCAACAATCTGGACGTGCACAGCGCCACGGCCGCCGAGGTATTCGGGGTTGAGTTGGCTGATGTGACCACCGACCAGCGTCGCAGCGCCAAGGCGATCAACTTCGGTCTGATCTACGGCATGAGTGCCTTTGGCCTGGCCAAGCAGATCGGTGTCGACCGCAAACAGTCTCAGGCCTATATCGACCGCTATTTTGCGCGCTACCCGGGGGTGCTGGACTACATGGAGCGGACTCGCACCCAGGCCGCCGAGCAAGGCTATGTCGAGACCATTTTCGGTCGACGCCTGTACCTGCCGGAAATCAACGCGAAAAACCCGGCACTGCGCAAAGGTGCCGAGCGCACGGCAATCAACGCCCCGATGCAGGGCACTGCGGCCGATATCATCAAGAAAGCCATGGTGGCTGTGGATAACTGGCTGAGTGCGTCTGGCCTGGATGCCCGCGTCATCCTGCAGGTACACGATGAATTGGTGCTCGAAGTACGCGAAGACCTGGTGGATCAGGTGCGCGATGAAGTACGTGTACACATGAGTGATGCAGCCAAGCTCGATGTGCCGCTGGTGGTCGAAGTGGGTGTGGGCAACAACTGGGATGAGGCGCACTAAAGGGGCTGCACGCAGTTTCTTTCTGTGGGCGCGGGCTTGCTCGCGATGGTATCGCCGCGGTTTATCAGATACACCGCGGCGCTTGCATCGCGAGCAAGCCCGCTCCCACATAAGATTTGAGGGCTTAATTCAAAGAGTTTTTAAGCCTTCGGAACTAAATCTGCCAATCACCATCAGATTTATTGAATGGCTGCTGAAGCCCTTCAATGCTCCTAATGTTGTGTTAAGTGTTGGCAGATATCTGGACCCCGCCCTAGCGGTCCAGTACTTGAACCCCGAACTTCCTTCCCCCATGCGAAGTCCGGGGTTTTTTTTGCCTGCGATTTCTTACTCGCCGGCCTCAACCAGTTCTTCGCCTTTGTTCGGCAGCTCCATCCAGCGTGCCAGCACGGTGTACGCTTCTTCCAGGCCCATGCGCTTAGGGGTGGAGAACAATTGGATGGTGACGGCATCACCCCATTGCTTGCGAATGTCCGACTGGATTTTGAGCAGCGTATTTTTTGCAGCGCCGTACGTCAGTTTGTCTGCTTTGGTCAGCAAAATGTGCATCGGCATGCCGCTCGACACGGTCCAGTCGAGCATCAACAGGTCGAAATCGGTCATTGGATGACGGATATCCATCATCAAAATCACGCCTCGCAGGCTTTCACGGCTGCCGAAATAGGCTTCCAGGTGACGCTGCCAGTGCAGCTTCAGCGGGATTGGCACCTTGGCGTAGCCGTAACCCGGCAGGTCGACCAGGCGACGTTCTTCGTCCAGCTGGAAGAAGTTCAGCAGTTGCGTACGCCCAGGCGTTTTCGACGTACGCGCCAGGCTGGCGTGGGTCAAAGTGTTGAGTGCACTGGACTTGCCGGCGTTGGAGCGCCCGGCAAACGCGACTTCGTAGCCTTCGTCGTCGGGGCATTGATCGACTTTGGCAGCGCTGAGCATGAAGGTAGCCTGTTGGCACAGACCGAGAATGGGGTTCTTGAGTTGCATGGGATTTCCGATGTGAGCGGCGTCAGGAATGGACGCGGCGAGCGTGTCGTTTCCGTTTCAGTGACGCCAGTATATAATGCCGCAGATTTTGTGTGCGCTTTGTCCCAGCGTAGGATGAAGAACACGGGAGCGAAAAACCTAGGTTGCGCATTAGAACGCAGCAGGCTCCCAACCCTGAAAAGGTCGTTTTATGACGAAATGGCTGCTAGTGCCGGTGTCTTGATGCCACGTTACAGCATTCAGGCTACACAGGATCCGGAAGCCGTGTACAACCGCGTTTGTATTGTTTGCCATGCTGGTCAGCTTAAGGCCAAGGTTTGAGCACGGTATGGAAGCGCTGGTGCAACACGTGACCCAGGGTTTCAAGGCGATGCCGCCGCGTGGTTTGTGCATGGACTGCAGTGTCGAGAATTACCGATCCGTCCTACAGTGGATGAACGAGTAAGCCCGGCCCATAACTCTTTAACCCTTAGCCGTAGTTGGATTAGCTGATGAACAAATTACTAGTGAGTCTGCTGTTGACCTTGGGCGTCACCGGTATTGCCCAGGCTGCAGGCACCGCTCTTGTAGGCGATGCTGCTGCAGGTCAGGCAAAAACCGCTGTATGTGGCGCTTGTCACGGTCCAGACGGCAATAGCATGGCCCCAAACTTTCCAAAACTTGCCGGGCAGGGTGATCGCTACCTGCTCAAGCAGTTGCATGAAATCAAGGACGGCAAGCGCCAGGTGCTGGAAATGACCGGCCTGCTGGCGAACCTGAACGATCAGGACCTTGCCGACATCGCTGCTTACTACTCAAGCCAAAAAAACTCGGTTGGCGCAGCTGACCCGGCACTGGTTGCCCAGGGTGAAGCCTTGTTCCGTGGCGGTAACCTTGAGAAAGGCATGCCAGCCTGCACCGGTTGCCACTCGCCGGACGGTCAAGGCAACGCAGCAGCCGGCTTCCCGCATTTGGGCGGTCAGCATGCAAGCTATATCGAGAAGCAGCTGACTGATTTCCGCGAAGGCGATCGCACCAACGATGGTGATTCGATGATCATGCGCGGCATCGCTGCCAAGATGAGCAACAAGGACATCAAGGCGCTGGCCAGCTACATTCAAGGTCTGCACTAAGGCTGTAACGGTCGCGGGGCCAGGTGTTGATACGTCTGGCCACGTTAACGATCGTTTAATCCTTGAATGGGAACCTCAAAGGGCAGCTTCGGCTGCCCTTTTTCATGGCATCTACCGTTACACTATCGAACTCAAGCCATAGCGGACCTGTCTGAATACAGGTCACGTTGATGCGACCTTATCTGCCCAGGAGTAAAGCATGCGTAATCTGATTCTCAGCGCCGCTCTCGTCAGTGCCAGCCTGTTTGGCATGACCGCTCAAGCTGCCGAACCGCTTGAAGCGGGTAAACAATATGTAGAGCTGAGCAGCGCCGTCCCGGTTGCCGTGCCTGGCAAGATCGAAGTTGTCGAACTGTTCTGGTATGGCTGCCCGCATTGCTTTGCATTCGAACCAACCATCAACCCTTGGGCTGAAAAACTCCCGGCAGATGTGAATTTCGTGCGTATCCCTGCCATGTTTGGCGGGATCTGGAATGTTCACGGCCAGCTGTTCATCACCCTTGAAGCCATGGGCGTTGAAAACAAGGTCCACAAAGCTGTGTTCCAGGCCATTCATGACGGCAAGAAACTGGCTACCCCAGAAGAAATGGGTGAGTTCCTGGCCGGCGTTGGCGTCGATAAAGACAAATTCCTGAGCACCTACAACTCGTTCGCCGTCAAAGGCAAGGTTGAAGACGCCAAGAAGAAGGCTCAGGCCTATCAGATCTCCGGCGTACCGACCATGGTGGTCAATGGTAAGTACCGCTTCGACCTGGGCACTGCCGGTGGTCCTGAAGGCGCATTGAATGTTGCCGATCAGTTGATCGCCAAAGAGCGTGCTGCGAACGCTAAAAACTAAGCGGCGCCCTCTCCTATGCGCCGCTGGAAAGGCGAACGAATCGTTGGTCTGCATGAGCCGCAGGTCAACGAGGATCATCTGGCAGCCTGCGGGATGCCGGATGATCGGCGTTTGCGACTGCTCAGTTTCAATATCCAGGTCGGTAACAGTACTCAAGGCTACCGACATTACCTGACCCGCAGTTGGCAGCATGTACTGCCACACAAAGGGCGGGCCGGGAATCTGGAGCGCATTGGCGACTTGTTGGGCGACTTCGATCTGGTTGCCCTGCAAGAGGCCGACGGTGGCAGCCACCGCTCCGGCTACATCAATCAGGTCAAGTACCTGGCCCAACAGGGCGAATTCCCCTACTGGTATCAACAGCTCAATCGCAACCTCGGTCGTCTGGCCCAGCACAGCAATGGCCTGCTGAGCCGACTGCGTCCAACCATGATTGAAGATCACCCCTTGCCCGGCCCTGCGGGTCGTGGCGCGATTCTGGTGCGTTTTGGTGATGGCCCTGATGCGCTGGTGGTCGTGATAATGCATCTGGCGCTCGGAACCAAAACCCGTACCCGACAGCTGGCTTATATTCGCGAGCTGATTGGTGGCTATCAGCATCAGGTGCTGATGGGCGATATGAACACCCATGCCAACGACCTGTTGCAAACCTCACCTTTGCGCGACCTCGGGTTGCTGGCGCCGCAAATGGAGGCCACCTTCCCCAGTTGGCGTCCGCAACGTTGTCTTGATCATATTTTGCTCAGTCCCAGCCTGACCCTTGAGCGTGTGCAAGTGCTGAATCAACCTATCTCGGACCATCTGCCCGTGGCGGTTGATATCCGTTTGCCTGGCTCTGTCGGGGTCGATTCACAGCTCGCGTTGCGCCCGACTGACAGTGAGCCCCGGGCATGAGTGATGAGGCTTCGCGCTGGAAAGAGAAATACCTGAAAAGCGTCGAGCAGCAAGACAAGCTGGAGCGGCGCTGGAATGCTCGTCTCGACTTGCTGCGCCGTGGTTTGGTGCGCAGCACCTTGGCGGCTGAAGGCACCGATCGCACCGTCGACCAGTGCATGAAAGAAATGCGTGAAGCGGTGCGCACCAATGAAATGGACGCTGCCTTGGCCGCTTTGCTGCCACGCCTTGAAAAAGCCGTGCTCGACTCCGAGCAGCGGCGCGAAACCCGGGTTGAGCAGGTCAGCGTTGCGCTCAATACCCTGGTGACGCAACTGCAAGCGTTAGCGCTGCCTCGCGAAGTCAGCAAGCCGCTCAAGGCCTTTGCCAAACAGCTCGATCACCGGGTAACCCACGCCCGTGAGCTACCACTGCTACTGGACGAACTCAGCCGTTTGCAGGGGCAGGCACTGGCGCCGCAGCTCAATGGCGCAGAAGCACCCAAGCCGGGCTTGCTGCAGCGCCTGTTCGGGGCGCAAGAAGCCGATAAGGCGGCGAGCGAGCCAATTACGGTGTCGGTTGCCGAGCCCCATGCGGCGAAAGCTCCTGCCACGCCGGTTGCCGTCAAACCGCTGGCAGCGCCCATTGCGCAGCCTGAACCGCTGTTGACGCCAACGGCTGCAAGCGAGGATCAGGCTTCAGTA
Organism: Pseudomonas kulmbachensis; assembly: GCF_963681935.1. Classification (NCBI taxonomy): domain Bacteria; kingdom Pseudomonadati; phylum Pseudomonadota; class Gammaproteobacteria; order Pseudomonadales; family Pseudomonadaceae; genus Pseudomonas; species Pseudomonas kulmbachensis. Next base: position 274,552 of record NZ_OY817088.1, read on the forward strand.
CTTCACGAGCCAGAAGAGCTGGTTCCTGAGGTGCCGGATGAACAGGCATCCAGCGGCGCGCTTGAATCATTAGTGGCGCTGGTCGAGCAGCCACCGGATGAAGCGGCTGACAGCCCGCAGGCTGAGTCGGTTGAGGTCGATGCCGTCCATGCACTGCCTGAAAGCCCGGAACCCTCCTACAGCAGCGTCGCGCTGCATATTGAATCGACATTACTCGGACTGTTGAGCGGCCTGTCGCTGCCCGAGCACCACCGCCCCCAAGCCGAGGCGATGCGTAAGCGTCTTGAAAAAGGGCTTAACTGGTACGAATTACTGCCGATCCTCGACGATCTTGCGGTCTTGATGCTGGCGATTACTGATAGTGGTCAACATGAGTTCGAGACGTATCTCAAACAGCTCAACGGGCGTCTTGAGTCGTTTCAGAACAACCTTCAGGCCGCCAGTGAGGGGCATGCCGAAGGACGCTCTGCCGCAGACGACTTGCATACCCAACTGCGCGAACACGTCGATGGTTTGCAAAACAGTGTGCAGGACGCCGTGGACCTCAACAGTCTCAAGCACCTCCTAGAAAACCGCCTCGAAGGGTTGCTGGGCACGATGGACCATCACCAGCAGCAGCGCACTATTCGCGAACAGGAAGTTTCAGCACATCTGCAAGGGTTGGCCGAGCGTATCGCGCATATGGAGCAGCAGGCCCAAGGCTATCGTGAACACCTTGAAGAGCAGCGCCAGAAAGCATTGATCGACCCCCTCACCGGCTTACCTAACCGGGCGGCCTGGGGGGAACGTCTGCAATATGAAGTCGAACAGTGGCAAACCCACGGCAACCCCCTGCTGATTGCCATGCTCGACCTCGATCACTTCAAGCGCATCAATGATGGCTACGGTCATCTGGCAGGCGACAAGGTACTCAAGATCATTGCCGCCCAGTTGCGCAAGCACCTGCGTCCAGCTGATTTTGTTGCGCGTTTTGGTGGCGAGGAATTTGTCTTGTTGATCCCTGGTACAACGCCTGAGGCGGGCTTGCAGCAGCTTGAAAAACTGCGCGCGGCGATCGAGGCGTGTCCGTTCCACTTCAAGGGCGAGCCCGTGACCGTTACCACCTCTATCGGTGTATCGGCGTTCAGGGTGGGTGATCGCAGCGATCATGTGCTCAAACGGGCAGATGAAGCGTTATATCGAGCCAAGAATCGTGGCCGCAATTGCGTAGCCACCGAGTTCCTGTAAATCCCGAGCCATCGAAATTCCGAATTTCTGTAGCCGCTGTCGAGCTCCGCGAGGCTGCGATCAATAGCCAGGTAATCGCAGCCTCGCGGAGCTCGACAGCGGCTACATTAAAGAGGTGAGGAACCTCTCCTTTAGCCCCATACAGCTGCGGGACAAGGCCGGTGAGGTATGCTTGTCGATTAATTGTTTAGTTGTGTTGTCATCGCCCATGAAATTTTCAGCTCTGCTCTTGTCCCTTGCCCTGCTGGCTGGTTGCAGCACCGGCTTGCGCATGGATACCAGTCATCCTTCGGTCAATCACGACAGCCGCGTGCAGTTCGTGGTGCTTCATTACACCTCAACCTCCCTGGAACGCTCGCTGGAGTTGCTAACCAGTGGGCCTGTCAGCAGTCACTACCTGGTGGGCGATACACCACCGACGATTTACCGGCTGGTCGATGAAAACCAGCGCGCCTGGCACGCGGGCGAAAGCCAGTGGAAAGGTCGCACATGGCTCAACTCCACCTCCATCGGTATTGAAATCGTCAACAAGGGCTTTCGCGATACGCCACAAGGACGCGTCTGGTATCCCTACACCGAAGGTCAGATCCAGTCTGTCATCGCGTTACTTAAAGACATCACCACCCGCTACAAGATCGCCCCGCACAACATCGTTGGCCACAGCGATATAGCGCCACTGCGCAAGCTCGATCCGGGCCCGCTGTTTCCCTGGAAGCGTCTGGCCGATGCAGGCTTTGGCATGTGGCCTAACGCTCAGGCAGTCGCTCAGGAGCAGGCGTTGTTTGCCTACGCGTTGCCGAGCATTACCTGGTTCCAGCAGCAACTGGCGCAGTTGGGCTATGAGACCCCGCAAACCGGGGAGCTGGATGTTGCAACGCGCCACGTGCTGGCGGCATTCCAGATGCACTTCAGGCCCTCACGCTTCGATGGCACGCCCGATGCTGAAAGTGCGGCTATCTTGAAAGTCCTGAACACGCAAAAACAATAACGCTCCTGTTATAGCAGCGGGAGCGCCATGTAAAACTGCGTTCCCTGGCCGGGGCGCGAGTACACCCCGATGCGTCCACCGTGCAGTTGCACGATCTCTTTGCACAACGCCAGCCCAAGGCCAGCACCGCCCTTTTTGCGCCCCACTTGCACAAAGGGCTCGAAAATACGTCCTTGCTGGCTATAGGCGATGCCTTCGCCATTGTCTTCGACGCTCATGATTACCCGCTCGCCATGACGGCGGGCCTGCAGCCGGATTTGGCCGCCGTTGGCGGTATGGCGCAAGGCGTTATCCAGCAGGTTGTCCAGCACTCGTTCCAGTTGGGCCTCATCGGCATTGAGGGCAGGCAGAGGCTGTTGCAGGTCGATGATCAACTCGATATTTCTGGCGGCTGCAGGCGCTGCCAATCGGGCGCGGGCGTGTTCGAGCATGTCCTGAATATTACAGGGAGCGAGTTTGAGTTTTTGCATGCCGTTTTGATAACGGGAGAAGTTCAGCAGGTCGTTGATCAACTGCATCAGGCGCTGCATTTCTTCGTTGACGGTATTGAGCAAGTCGGTTTCACGGGACTGTGGATCGAACCGCGCGCGCTCCAAAAACAGGCCGAACGCCATATGCATGCCGGTCACTGGGGTACGCAACTCGTGGGAGGCGCGCAGTACGAACTCGCTGCGCACGCGCTCAAAGGCGCGTTGCTCGGTCACGTCATGCAGCACCATTACAGCACCGAGAATCGGTCCTTTAGGCTGGCTGACCGGGGTCAGGCTGTAGGTCAGCAGGCGATTTTCGCCCTCGATGTCGACACTCAAGTCTTCCGGCAACCGCTCGAGGCTGCCACCGCGCAGCACGGTCTGCAGTTGCTGGTCGAGCTCCTGGCGTTTCAGCGCTTCGCCCAGTGGCTGGCCAAGACGGCTTTCATCCCAGCCCAGTTGTCGTTGTGCCACCGGGTTCAAATGCTCAAGCCGACCCTGCTGATCGATCATCAACAACCCGTCATCAATGCTGTCGAGCACCGCCTGAAGGCGTTGCTGACCCGCCAGCAGTTCGTCGACATTGGTTGCCTGATGCTGGCGCAAAGCCTCGGCCATGATGCCAAAGCGCCGTGTCAGCAGGTTCATTTCAGTGGCGGAAGAGAGCGGCAGCACCACCTCGAAGTTGCCTTTGCCAATGTTATCGGCGGCTTTGGCCAGCGCCTCGATAGGTGCACCAAAACGCCTGGCAATACCGTGGGCGGTAATAAAGCCGATGATCAACACGGCAATGCCGACCATGCCCAGCAAAGAGGCAATGATCACGGCTCGATCACGGGCCGAAGCCTGTGCCGCGTAGATATCGTCGAGTGCACGGCGATGCTCGGCAATCAGGCCGTTGCGCAATTGATTGAATCGGCTCGAAAGTTCCTGGTCACTGCTCAGATTGAGCTGGGCGTCGTCAGCCTGGTTGAGCGCCAGCAAAAAGCTTTCGTAGTCCACTCGGGCCTTGGCAAAACCGCTTTGCAAATGGTTTTTGCGCTCGTGCTCAATGCCTTCATCGAGCAGTTTCAGATACTCCTGGGTCGATGCCTGCAACGCTTTCTGGTCTGGCTGGTTGTGCAACATCAGGACCAGTTGGTCACCCAGGGACTGACGCAGCTTGAGGCCCAGATCCAGGGTGATGAAGTTATTGCGGATCAATGCTTCCTGGCTTTTGGCCATTTGCATCACGCTGACGACACCGAGCAGCAGTCCTAGCAGCGCCACTGTAATCAGCGCCGAAATGCTCAGGAACAGACGTGTACGCAGCTTGATCGCAAGTCTCATTGGATGCTCACAGGTTGTACTGTTTACGTTTGCGGTACAGCGTCGAGGCGTCAATGCCCAGGGTCTTTGCCGCCTGATCCAGGGTTTCGCTGGTGGCCAGAACGGCGCCGATATGGGCTTTTTCCAACTGATCCAGGCTCAGTGCCGCTCCAATACGCGGGGCATTGGGCGTGGTTTGCTCAGCCATGCCCAAGTGGCTGACTTCGACCACTTCCTGAGGGCAAATAATACTCGCACGCTCGACCACGTTGCGCAGCTCGCGAATATTGCCTGGCCAACGGTAATTGGCCAGCGCCAGCCGGGCTTCTTCGCTAAAGCCTCGGGCAGGGCGTGCGTATTCCTTGACGAAGCGGGCGAGAAAACGATCCGCCAGGGTCAGGATGTCTTCACTGCGTTCGCGCAGCGGTGGCAGGTGCAGGGTGATTACGTTCAGGCGGTAGAGCAAGTCCTCACGAAAACGGCCATCGCGCACCATGTCTTCAAGGTTGAGGTTGGTGGCGGCCAGAATCCGCACATCGGCACGGCGAGTCACGGGGTCGCCGACACGCTCGTATTCCTTGTCCTGAATAAAACGCAGCAGTTTTGGCTGAAGTGCCAGTGGGAAGTCGCCGATTTCATCCAGGAACAATGTCCCGCCATCAGCCTGACTGACCCGGCCTAGCGTGCTTTCGCTGGCCCCGGTAAATGCTCCGCGGGTGTGGCCGAACAGTTCGCTTTCCATAAGCTCTGCCGTCAATGACGGACAGTTAATAGTGACGCAGGACTTCTTGGCCCGCTTACTCCAGCCATGAATCGCCCGGGCCAGCTCGCCTTTACCGGTGCCGGATTCCCCGAGGATCAGAATATTGGCATCGGTCCCGGCAACCTGGCGGGCGGTTTCCAGCACCGCCATCATGGCCGGGCTGTGGGAATCCAGACCGTCCTTGGGTTTGCGCACCTCGCCTTCCAGGGCTTCAAGGCGGGCAGACAACTGGCGCATTTCCAATTGCTTGGCTGTCGCCAGGCGTAATTGGTCTGGGCTGCACGGTTTGACCAGATAGTCTGCAGCACCGGCCTGAATCGCATCAACGGCGGTATCGACGGCCGAGTGGGCGGTGACAATCACCACACGCATCCACGGTGCTTGAATGCGCATCTGGGCCAGCACATCCAGGCCGTTGTCCTCGCCCAAGCGCAGATCCAGAAAACACAGGTCGAACACCTGGCGTTGCAGCAGCGACTCGGCCTGCGCCGCGCTGTTGGCGGTGGCCACGGTGTAACCCTCATCTTCGAGGCAATAACGGAATGTACGCAGGATGGCGGACTCGTCGTCGACCAGCAGAATGCGGCCCTGTTGCTCGTTGGCTGATTCCATTTCCTACGTTCCTCTATGAGTGATCTTGGTTAGTGTCGGAATAATCGGGCAAGTTGCATGATTTTTCAGGATTGATGCAGAGGCTAGCACTGAAGGCTGGGTGCTGCATGGAGCAACTGGCTGATTTCAAAGCTATTTAGGTTGAACTCCAGGAAGAAAAAATTCCCCTTTGGAGCCGCAGGCTCGCTCCTACAGGTGGCTTGACCTTGAGCAGAGTATCTATAGGCCTTCGTGCCTGCCAGGTCGTGCAAAACGCACGACCTGAGTCGCGTATATCGTGCAAGATGCGCGCAGAGTGCTTTTTGAAATGATAGTAAGTAGCTGATTTATAAGCATTTTATATTAGTTTAAGAGCTGGCATGCGACCTGCAATCTCCTGTGTATAAAAGTCGCCAAAGCTGGCGACGTCACTACAAAGACCACGGGGTGGCAGGAGTTGGAGCATGAATCATCAAGATTTCGCCAGCATGCGCATTTCGTCATTGCATCTGCAACAAGGCCTGTTCGCCAGCCTCGCGTTGTCGGTGACATTAATTGGTGGTCAGCAATGGGGCCGTTGGCAGTCAGAGCCGCAACCTGTTGCGATAGTTCAGCACTCGGTCCCAATCCAGCAGCATTTCAAGGCATTGGGTCCTGCGGCTCAATCCATTGGCCACTATGAACTGGCGGCCTCTGATGAAACACAAACAGCCCATTCGCAACCTGCACCGGAACGTTGGGTGTTTTAAGCGTTCACAACCTTGAGGCCCTGGTTGGGGCGTTGAGACACACCTTTGGCATCATTCTGTTTTGCACAGTAATAAGGAGAATCACCATGTTGAGTTGGGCAGTTACCTTCCTGATTATCGCCATCATCGCTGCTGTTCTGGGCTTCGGTGGTATTGCGGGTACCGCTACCGGTATCGCCAAGATCCTGTTTGTGGTGTTCCTGGTGATGTTTGTGGTGTCCTTTATCTTTGGTCGTCGCGGTCGAGGCTAGAGATGTTCGCCCCTTCATTTAAAGCAATGGTCGCTGCCCTGTTAAAGGGCGGCGGCAGCGGATCATGAAACCGGTTACATGCTTTGACTTTACCAAGGGTTTACCTTGGTTTTTTGTGCCTGTAGAAACTCTTCTGTCATACGTAATGTCTTATCAGGGTTCATTTTTTAAAAAATAAATGTGGCCTGAACCGTCCTTCGAAACGTCGACCGTATATCGACAAAGAGAAAAATAGCCCGTCCTTATATCTGAATTGTGTTGTCGGATATTTCTTGGATATATGCGGCTTTATGCCACCCCCGCCTTCGTCAAAAAGACCTTGAAACAGCCGGTCTACGGCGCTTATGTCGTCTATTCTGTGGAATCGCAAAAGAGGCGATTTGAGGTCTTGTCGGACAAAACCCATGCCGATTCGGCATAGGGTAGGCGTTTACGGCATTAGACGGCCACCTCATGCATGGGAATAGTTGCGCCTTTTTTCGCCTGCCAAAGAGCCTTTCTGGCTCGGTTTGGGCGACCTTCTACGGGGGTGGAGGTTTCAGATTTTTGCGCTTTGCGGCGCTCTAGTCTGAGCCTCTGCCCGAGTCCACTTGAAGTAAGGGTAATGACATGAAGAAGGCAAAACTTAGCCTCGCCTGGCAGATCCTGATTGGTCTGGTCCTCGGGATTGCAATCGGCGCGCTGCTTAACCATTTCAGTGCTGAAAAGGCCTGGTGGATCAGTAACGTTCTGCAACCTGCCGGCGATATCTTTATCCGTCTGATCAAGATGATCGTAATCCCAATCGTGATTTCTTCACTGGTTGTCGGGATTGCAGGCGTGGGAGATGCGAAGAAACTCGGTCGCATCGGTCTTAAAACCATTCTTTACTTCGAGGTGGTTACCACCATCGCGATTTTGGTCGGCCTGGTGCTGGCCAACGTGTTCCAACCCGGTGCCGGGATCGACATGAGCACCCTGGGCACGGTCGATATCTCCAAATATGCAGCCACTGCTGCTGAAGTAACGCATGAACATGCGTTTATCGAGACCATCCTCAACCTGATCCCCTCGAACATCTTCGCGGCCATGGCTCGCGGTGAGATGCTGCCGATCATCTTCTTCTCGGTGCTTTTCGGTCTCGGCTTGTCGAGCCTGAACGCCGAACTGCGCGACCCTCTGGTGAAAACCTTCCAGGGCGTGTCCGAGTCGATGTTCAAAGTCACGCACATGATCATGAACTACGCGCCAATCGGTGTGTTCGCGCTGATCGCTGTGACGGTTGCCAACTTCGGTTTCGCCTCCCTGGTGCCATTGGCCAAGCTGGTGGTACTGGTTTACGCCGCCATCCTGTTCTTCGCCTTCGCAGTACTGGGCCTGATCGCCAAGCTGTTCGGTTTCTCCGTGATCAAGCTGATGCGCATCTTCAAGGATGAGCTGGTTCTGGCTTACTCCACTGCCAGCTCCGAAACCGTGCTGCCGCGTGTGATCGAGAAGATGGAAGCCTACGGCGCACCCAAGGCGATTTGCAGCTTTGTGGTTCCGACCGGCTACTCGTTCAACCTTGACGGTTCGACGCTGTACCAAAGTATCGCGGCGATCTTTATCGCTCAGCTGTACGGCATCGACCTGTCGATCAGCCAGCAATTGCTGCTGGTACTGACCCTGATGGTCACCTCCAAAGGCATCGCCGGTGTACCGGGCGTGTCTTTCGTGGTGCTGCTGGCCACCCTGGGCAGCGTGGGTATCCCGCTGGAAGGCCTGGCCTTTATCGCCGGTGTTGACCGCGTGATGGACATGGCTCGTACTGCCCTGAACGTGATTGGTAACGCCTTGGCGGTACTTGTGATCTCGCGTTGGGAAGGCATGTACGACGACGCCAAGGGCGAGCGCTACTGGAACTCGCTGCCGCACTGGCGCAGCAAAGAGGCACTGCCAAAAGGCGAGTAATCGCCACGCGGTAGCTGCACTCCCACAAACCCCGGACTTGTCCGGGGTTTGTTGTTTCTGGGGCTTGGCCGCTATCATTCGCCCATCTTCCAGGAGTTTTCTCGATGCTCAACGGCCTATGGCTCAGCTTTTTCGTCGTCGCGATGGTGTCGGCGCTCGCCCAATGGCTGGTGGGGGGCAATGCCGGGATCTTCTCCGCGATCGTGGAAAGCATCTTCGCCATGGCCAAGTTGTCGGTCGAAGTGATGGTTCTGTTGTTCGGCACCCTGACCTTGTGGCTGGGTTTTCTGCGTATTGCTGAAAAAGCCGGCATCGTCGATTGGCTGGGCAGGGCGCTGGGGCCGCTGTTCAAGCGCCTGATGCCGGAAGTTCCGGCCGGTCACCCGGCGCTGGGGTTTATCACGCTTAACTTTGCTGCCAATGGCCTGGGTTTGGACAATGCGGCTACGCCCATTGGTCTGAAGGCCATGCGGGCGCTGCAAGAGCTCAATCCAAGCCCGACCAGCGCGAGCAATGCGCAAATCCTGTTTCTGGTGCTCAACGCGTCGTCCCTGACTCTATTGCCGGTCACTATCTTTATGTACCGCGCCCAGCAAGGGGCTCCGGACCCGACGCTGGTGTTCCTGCCGATTCTGCTGGCGACCAGCGCCTCGACCCTGGTCGGGCTGCTTTCGGTCGCTGTCGTGCAGCGCTTGCGGTTGTGGGACCCGGTGGTGCTGGCGTATCTGGTGCCGGGCGCGTTGATCCTGGGTGGCTTCATGGCGTTGCTGGCGACCCTGTCGGCCACGGCGTTGGCCAGTTTGTCCTCGATCCTTGGCAACTTGACCCTGTTCGGGCTGATCATGCTGTTTCTGGTGATTGGTGCGTTGCGCAAGGTCAAGGTTTACGAAGCGTTTGTCGAAGGTGCCAAAGAAGGCTTCGACGTGGCCAAGAACCTGCTGCCGTATCTGGTTGCGATGCTTTGTGCGGTGGGCGTATTGCGCGCTTCCGGGGCACTGGACTTTGGCCTCGACGGTATTCGCCATGTGGTCGAGTGGCTGGGCTGGGACACCCGTTTTGTCGACGCATTGCCTACGGCGATGGTCAAGCCGTTCTCGGGCAGTGCTGCGCGGGCGCTGCTGATCGAAACCATGCAAACCCAGGGTGTGGACAGCTTCCCGGCGTTGGTGGCGGCCACGGTGCAGGGCAGCACTGAAACCACGTTCTATGTCCTGGCGGTGTACTTTGGCGCCGTAGGCATCCAGCGCGCGCGGCATGCGGTGGGCTGCGCCTTGCTGGCCGAGTTTGCGGGTGTGGTGGCTGCGATTTTGGTGTGCTACTGGTTCTTTGGCTGATCCGTAGCAGTTGACGAGCGGAGCGAGGCTACGTTCGGCGGCGAAGCCGTCGCAAAATCAGACACTGCGGTGTGCCAGTTGAATCCAGTTCTCAGGGTTTACGACGGCTTCGCCGCCGGACGCAGCCTCGTTCCTTCGGCAGCTGCTACGGTTGTTGAGTTGAGGGGGGTTTACGCCACACACTCACCAGCCAGGGCTGCTGGTCGCGGGGCAGGCCCGCCGGGCGATAGTAGTGCTCCAGTTCAGCAAAACCGGCAGCCGTCAGCATTGCTCGCCAGTTTTCAAGATCGTGATATGCCCCATAGCGTTCACCGTTCCAGCCTTCGCGGTTGTCGCCTCGAGGGTTGGAACTGAGCAGTACGCCGCCGGGTTTCAGGCTGGCGTGCAGCGTGCCCAGGACTTGCCCCAACTCCTGGGTTGGGACGTGGAACAACGAGGCGTTGGCGAAAATGCCGTCGAAGCGTTCGGCAGGCAAGTCGAGCTTGAGAAAGTCCTGGTGCCACACTTCGCAGCCGCTGTCTTCGCGGGCCATTTGGGTGAAGCGCTCAGTGCCATCCAGCCCGACTGCGACATGCCCCAGACGGGTAAAGGTCTGCAAGTCGCGCCCCGGCCCGCAGCCAAAATCCAGAATTGAAAACGGCGCTGTACCCTGGATATGGCGCAGCAGGGCGTCGATATTCTGGCTCACGTCGTGGTCGCGGGTGCCTTCACGGAAGCCTTCAGCGCTCTGTTGATAGTGGCCAAGGGTGGTGGCAGCAATCTGTTCGAGGGTCTTTGGGTCAAGGGTCATCGCAGGCTCAGTCGGCGGCATTCAGACCGCCGACTATACCTCAGCGTTTGTTCAGTGCCAGGGCCAGGCGGTCGCCGCCGAGTTGAATCACGGCCACCAGAATCACCAGCAATACGATCACTGTTAGCATCACTTGTGAATCAAAGCGCTGATAGCCGTAGCGGTACGCGATGTCGCCCAAACCGCCTGCGCCAATCGCACCGGCCATGGCCGAAGAGTTGATCATCGTTACCAGGGTGATGGTGAAACCGCCGACGATACCGGGTAAGGCTTCAGGCAACAGCACGTGCCAGATGATGTGATGACGCTTACAGCCCATAGCCTGGGCGGCTTCGATCAATCCGTGATCGACCTCACGCAGGCTGACTTCGGCAATTCGGGCAAAAAACGGGGTTGCCGCGATGGTTAGCGGTACGACCGCCGCCCATACGCCGTAGGTAGTACCCACAATCAGGCGAGTAAACGGGATTAGCGCTACCATCAAAATCAGAAATGGGATTGAGCGAAAAAGATTCACGAACGCACCCAATGCCTTGTTCAGCGTCGGAGCCTCATAAATGCCACCCTTGCCGCTGGTGACCAGAATCACCGCCAGCGGAATGCCCAGAATCAGCGCGATCAGCGATGACACGCCGACCATCAGGAAGGTGTCGATCACCCCCTGCCACAAACGGTCAAATCCCATAGCCTACTACCTCGACGTGTTGTGCCCATTGTTTGGCGCGCTTGCGTAGCTCGTCCGCGCCGAGTGAGGTGCTGGTCACGCTGAGCAGCAGTTGGCCCAGGGCATGCCCCTGAATGTGTTCGACCCCGCCGTGCAGCAACCGCACCTGGCCACCGAGGGCGCTGAACAATGCACCAAGATCGGGCTCCTGACCTCCGGTAAAGCGCAGTCGCAGGATCACGCTTGATTGCGCAGACAGGGGCTGCGCGGTGATACGGCCCTGCAAGGCTTCTGGCAGGGTGTCTTGCAAGGGGGCGAGCAGGGTCTTGCTGACCTCATGCTGCGGGTCGCCGAACACTTGCCACACCTGCCCTTGCTCGACCACCCGACCTTGTTCAAGCACCACCACGCGGTGGCAAATATCGCGGATCACGGCCATTTCGTGGGTGATCAGAATGATGGTCAGGCCCAGGCGCTGATTGATCTCGCGCAGCAAGCCGAGAATCGACTGCGTGGTTTCCGGGTCCAGGGCCGAAGTGGCTTCGTCGCAGAGCAAAATCGCTGGGTCGTGAACCAGCGCACGGGCAATGCCGACGCGCTGTTTTTGCCCGCCCGACAGTTGCGCCGGGTAGGCCGTGTGCTTGTCTTGCAGGCCTACCAGTTCCAGCAGTTCCCGGACTTTTTGTTCGCGTTGCAGCTTGGGGACGCCCGCCACCTTTAGCGGCAGTTCGACGTTTTGCCACACGGTCTTGGCCGACATCAGGTTGAAGTGCTGGAAGATCATGCCGATCTTGCGGCGCAGGGCGACCAGCTTGTCTTCGTTAAAGCCAGCGATATCGACCTGATCAATCAGAATCCGGCCACTGCTGGGTTGCTCCAGGCGGTTGATGGTGCGAATCAGCGACGATTTACCGGCGCCGCTGCGGCCAATAATGCCGAAGATTTCCCCGCGTTGAATCGCCAGATCGATACCTTTGAGGGCCTCAACCGGGCCCTGGCGGCCGTCATAGGTTTTGCCGATACCGATAAAACGCACATGGGCGTGGCTCAGCTCGGGGTGCAGCTCGGTATGGTTCGCACTGGGCTGCGGCTGTTCGAGTCGTTCGCGAGCAATAGCCACATTCATGATCAGCCTCCCCAGCCTGGCTGGTACAGGGTGCCGTAGGTTTTATCCAGCGAGGCCTTGACCACGGGGGAATGCTGGTAGATGTCGATGAACTTGGCCAGACGCGGGTCGTCCTTGTTCTTGGGCTGGATCACGAACTGAATCACGTACTCGGGGTGATCGATGCCATCGAACAGCAACGCTGACTCGGCGTCGAAGGTTTTGGACAGGCGAATGTAGGCCGGATAGCCCTGCACCAGGTCGGCATCATCGTAGGCACGCACCAGTTGCACGGCTTCTACCTGCAGGATTTTGATCTTCTTCGGGTTGGCGATGATGTCTTCTTCGGTGGCCTTGTAACCAACCCCAGGTTTGAGGGTGATCAGCCCGGCCTTGGCCAGCAGTTGCAGGCCGCGGCCGCTGTTGATCGGATCGTTGGCAATGGCGACGGTGGCGCCTTCAGGCAGGGCGTCGAGGCTTTTGTACTTTTTCGAATACAGGCCCACGTTGTTGATGATGCCTTTGGCGTAGGGCACCAGATCAAACCCGGCGGCGGTCTTGGCGTTTTCCAAAAACGGAATGTGCTGGAAGTAGTTCACGTCGATATCGCCACTGGCCAGGCTGACATTGGGCGCGATCCAGTCGGTGAACTCCACCAGCTCGACCTTGAGCCCTTGCTTGTCAGCCTCGGCCACAGCGGTTTCCAGCGGGATTGCAAAGGCGGCGGTAGTGCCTACCTTGAGCGGTTTTTCGGCGGCGTGGGCAATACCGCTCAACAGCCCGAGGGCCAGAACCAGTGCGTGCTTTTTGTTCATAAGAGGTGTCCTGTCAACGTGTCGGATTTTGTATCTCTGTGGGAGCGGGCTTGCTCGCGATTCAGGCAACGCGGTGCTTCAGGCAAACCGCAGTGATGCCATCGCGAGCAAGCCCGCTCCCACAAATACAAATAAAGAAGGGTTATGGGTTGTGTCTGAAGGCCGCACCGGTATGGCGCTCGGGCAAATGCGCAGCGCCGTCGGTAAACAGTTTTTGTCGCAGGCTGCCGGTGTCATAAGCCGTCTTGTAGGAACCCCTGCGTTGCAGCTCGGGCACCACCAGATCGATAAAGTCGACGTAGCTCTCAGGGGTGACGATGCGGGTCAGGTTGAAGCCGTCGAGGCCGGTTTCAGCGATCCATGACTCCAGCTCATCGGCGACGTGTTCCGGCGAGCCCACCAAGGTGATGTAACGTCCGCCCAGCGCGTGCTGTTCGAGCAATTTGCGGCGGGTCCAGTCGTTGTTTTGCAGCACTTTGGTTGCCGACTGAATCGCGTTGTTTTTCACGTACTGGATCGGTTCGTCCAGTTCGTAATCAGCAAAATCGATGCCTGTGGAACTGGAGAAATGCGCCACTCCGGCTTCGGCGCTGGCATAGCTCAGGTACTCGTCACGCTTGGCCAGTGCCTGGGCCTCGGTCGGTGCAACGATCACGTTCAGGCCCATAAACAGCTTGATATCGTCCGGGTTGCGGCCTGCCGCCACGGCGCTGGCGCGAACCTTGTCGACCTGCACTTTGGTCGCCGCCTTGGTCTGGCCGCTGATAAACACGCACTCGGCATGGCGCCCGGCAAACACCAGGCCGCGATCCGAGCTGCCCGCCTGAAACAGCACCGGGGTGCGCTGGGGCGACGGCTCGCAGAGGTGATAGCCCTCCACCTGATAGAACTCCCCGGCATGCTTGATCTTGTGCACTTTGTCGGGCTGGGCGTAGATGCGCTGCACCGGGTCATTGAGCACCGCGCCGTTTTCCCAGCTGCCTTCCCAGAGCTTGTACAACACCTGCAGGTACTCATCGGCCTGATCGTAACGACGGTCGTGTTCGACCTGCTCGGTCAGGCCCATGGCCTTGGCTGCGCTGTCGAGGTAGCCGGTGACGATGTTCCAGCCCACGCGGCCACGGGTCAGGTGATCGAGGGTCGACATGCGGCGTGCGAACAAATACGGCGCTTCGTAAGTAAGGTTTGCAGTTAGGCCAAAGCCGAGGTTTTTGGTGACAGCCGCCATGGCCGAAACCAGTAGCAACGGGTCGTTGACCGGTAGTTGGATCGCCTCTTTTAGCGGAACATCGACCGATTGCTGATAAACGTCATACACGCCCACGATGTCGGCGATAAACAGCCCATCAAACAGTCCGCGCTCCAGCAACTGCGCCAGTTCTGTCCAGTACTCCAGGGTATTGAAGGTGGTCGAGTTGTCCCGTGGGTGCGTCCACAGCCCGTGGTTGATATGGCCAATGCAGTTCATGTTGAAGGCATTGATGAGGATTTTCTTTTTGCTCATCAGATGGTCCCCCGCAATGGCGGGTTGGCATCGTTGAGGTAGTAATTACCTACCGCGTGGTACTTCCAGCGTACCGGGTCATGCAGCGTATGGACGCGTGCGTTGCGCCAGTGGCGGTCAAGTCCGTGTTCGGCCAGGGTGGCCTGGCTGCCGGCCAGTTCAAACAGGGTGCTGCCCGCGGCCAGCGAGATTTCGGTGCTGATGGCTCGCGCCTCGGCAACGGCAATCGATGCGGCGGCCACCGTGCTGGCCGTGGGGTTGCTCTGGGCACTGTCGAGAAATTCCCCCGCGCGCTCCAGCAAGGCTTCGGCGGCATGCAAACGCACACTCAAGTGGCCGAAGCTTTTCAGGGTCAGTGGGTCTTCACTGGCAATATCGCTGGTGGCGTCGATCCAGGGCCGGGTTTTGGTGCGCACAAAATGCAGTGCATCTTCAAAGGCGGCGCGGGCGATACCGGTGTCGATGGCTGCGTGCAGAATCTGCGCCAGCGGGCCAACCGGGGTCGGGCGCTCAAATGCGCTTTGAAACGGGATCACGTCCTGGGCTGCGACCAGAACGTTGTCGAACACCACCGAGCCGCTGCCCGTGGTGCGCTGGCCAAAGCCGCTCCAGTCGTCGATCACGCTCAGGCCGTCGCTGTCACGGTGTACAAACGCCAGATGCTGGATGCCGTCGTCGTCCACAACCGATGTAGGAATACGCTGCGCATACAGTGCGCCGGTGGCGTAGAACTTGCGGCCGGTGATGCGATAGCCGTGTTCGGCCCTGGCCAAGTGGGTGGTGCGATCATGGGCGGTTTTGGTGCCGATTTCAGCCAGGGCATTGCCGAAACGTTGCCCGGCCAGGACTTCGGCATAAAGGCGCTGTTTTTGCTCGTGGCTGCCATTCACCCGCAGGACTTCGAGAGCATAGAAGTGGTTTTGCGGGATTTGCCCAAGCGAGGCGTCAGCTGCGGCGATCAGTGCCACCACCTGCGCCAGCGTAACGTTGGAAACGCCCGCGCCGCCGTAGGCCTTGGGCACGGTGATGCCCCACAGGCCAGTGTGGGAAAACAGTTCAAGCTCATCAAAGGGCAGGCGGCGTTCGCGGTCGCGCAGGGCGCTGTCGCGCTTGAAATGCGCCGCCAGTTCGCGGGCCACGCGCAAGGCCTCGGCATCGCTGTGGATAACCGGGACCTGTTTGGAAATCAGTGACATGGGTATCTCCAGGGTCAGATCCAGGAATGCCGGGCAGGTAGGGTGCCGTTGAGGCGAAAAGCGCCGATGGCGTGGTATTTCCAACGCACCGGGTCGTGCAGGGTATGCACCCGGGCATTGCGCCAGTGACGATCGAGGTTGAATTCAGCGAGACTGGCGCGGCTACCGGCCAGTTCGAAGAGCTTTTCGCTGGCCAGCAATGACAGCTCGGTGGTCACTACCTTGGCTTCGGCCACGGCAATCGAGGCACGTGCAGCGGCAGGAGCATCGATCGGCGCGGCACTGACTTCATCGAGTACCCGGCCGGCTTTGCGCAGCAACGCTTCGGCGGCGTGCAGTTCAATGTGCAACTTGCCGATGTCGGCGATCACATAGGGGTCATCGCTGTTGCGTTCGACCTTGGCGTCGATCCATGGGCGCGAGCGTTCGCGTACAAAGCTGATAGTGTCGGCAATGGCACCGCGAGCGATGCCCAGGTCGATGGCCGCCTGGATCAACTGCGACACGGCGCCTTGAATATGCGGGGTTTCGCCCAGGCGCCAGTTGTCGACCACCAGCTCGGCTTCGACCCGCACGTTGTTGAGCAATACGGTACCGCTGGCGGTGGTGCGCTGGCCAAAGCCGGACCAGTCATCGACGACGCGCAAGCCTGGAGTACCGCGACGAACAAAGGCAATGATCTGCTTGCCATCATCGTTGAGGGCCTTTACCGCGATCCAGTGGGCAAATAAGGCACCGGTTGAGTAAAACTTCTGACCGCTAATAACGAAATCGTCGCCATCTGCGGTGATGCGAGCCTTCAATTCGAGGGTGTTTTTGTTGCCGCGCTCCGGCCCGGCATTACCGATGCGCCAGCCTTGCAGCACGCTGGCGAACAACTGCTCTTTTTGCGGTTGGGTCGCGGTGGCCGAAATCAGACTGAGAATGCCTACCTGATTCTGCGGAATCTGCCCCAGCGCCGGGTCGGCTGCCGAGATGATCGCGAACACTTCAGCCAGGGTCACGAACGACACCTGTGGCCCGCCAAATTCACGAGCAATCGAGATACTGCCCAGGCCGCTACGGGTGAACTCTTCTATAAGCGACCACGGCAGTTTACGTTGCCGGTCGCGCTTGGCTGCGTGCTCTCGGGCGTTGGCAGCCAGTGTACGGGCGGCTTCAAGGGCTTCGTTGTCGGTGCGCAGAACATGCGCTGCCAGCAACAGAGGCGCGACATCCAGGTCACTCTGCAGGTGTGCATTGGCCAAATTGGACATTAGTACCGCTCCTTGGCTGCACTCAATGCCCTGGCGTTATGCACAAGGGTGATTGTGTTACGGACCATACCTACCTCACGTTTCATGGGAGCGCCGCTTGAGCGGCGCGGATAAAAGCTGAGAGTCCGGTGGTCCGGTTCATATACCCTAATCGAGTATAAAAATTAAAAGAACTAACTTTTAGGAATATGAATAGATGTTTTTTCAGTCCTGCACGGGTCAGCTACGCCAGTTGGGTCGGGGTTCCGCAGCGCGCAGCACCTCCCGTGGGGCGGGGTTAATATAGAGTTTTGGGGCGCCCACCTTGAGCATTCGTGCGGGAGCCCAGCGCGAATTGTTACCCACACGGTCAATCACGCAGTAGGTGACTTCCAGTTTGGGGTCTTCGCCGGCTTCCTGAATGATGTACGGGGGGACGAACACGCAGACGGGTTTGTCGACATCCGCCTTGCGCAATATGGGTAGGTCCAGGCGCACGTCGCCCCAGAGCAGAGTGATTGCGTCTTCACAGGCCATGTTGCGGTAAGGCTCGATAATCACCGGTACGCCGCGTTTCATCTGGCTGGGGTTAACCCCGTAGCGCTGAATCGGCTCGGGGATCATGAGTGGGGCAAGTCCCTGATTTTCTTCACCGATGGCCTCTCCACCAGGGCAGTCAAGTTTGACAAGGACTTTAAGTTGCGCTGACAGTGCCGGGCTGCTGCCGATATGCATGACCCGATAATAAAGGCGCGCCACACCATTTTGAATAAAACTCTGTGGCACTCTTAATAAAACGGGTTGGCCGACATCGAGCTTGACAAGTTGCTGTGATGTTACATAGCAGCCGTCCCAGAACAACTCAACAAGATCGCCTTCTTCCATGTTTTTGTAGGGGGCTATTGTAATAAGCAAGTGTTCGGCGGCTCGCGCGCAGATAGTAGGCTTGCCGGGGTTCGGAAGTGCAGGGGCCGTCAGTTTGTTGATGCATGAGGTAAAGGGCATATATAAAGATTCCTTTCCAGTGTGTAAGGGTACGGCACAGGTCTGCACAGACGGTTTTCGCAGGCAGAGGCGAGTGCCAAAGGAGCCCGTGATGGCTTTGGTGCAGTGGCCTGACGCTGATGTCACAGAGGCTGTGCGATGAATGATTACTTTGGATGCGGGCCAGAGCGGTTTTATTAGATAAGAGGCTATGGCTATAAGTGTCAAGGCAGAATGGAACGAATGTAATTGTCGTTGGGTTATTCGGAAATATCCTACTGGCTGGATGCTTTTATATAAGTGTTTAGAGAATGTTAGTGTCGTGGTTGTGAGCAAGTAGTCTGTAAAGTTATATGAGGTATGTGCGGTTTATCTCAATAGTTAAGTTACAGGTGTCAGGGACGGAAACTGAAGCGTTTTCTTGCGGTTTGATTAATGTTTTAAACGTGTTTGAACGGGCAGGTCATATCACTCGTTCAATCAGGAAGGGCCAGTGCCATGACGGGTTGGTGGTTTTTTACCATTAATTTCACAGGTCATTTGCATAATCAGTGCGTGCGAGGCAGTAGGTTTGCCCGGTTTGTGATATTTAGACGTTGCCAAATTTCTCGGAAGATCATTCAAATGGCCCAAGACCCTCAGTTGACCCCGCCCGTCTCTGGACTCTCTCGCTTCAGACTGCGCTGGTATTACTGGTTTTTGCTGCTTGGCGTGTTGCTCTATGGATTAACGGTGGCCATGCATTGGGATGACCGCGGCGAGTTGTGGGTGCTGGAGCGGTTTGAGAACTCGTCCGAGCAAAACGAAAGTGTGTGGTTGCCCAACTATACGGCGGTGATTGATGCCAAGGTGTTGCCGGGGATGGAGAAGGACGAAGCTTCGGATCTGGCCTATAACCCTCTGAGCAAAACGCTGTTTTCGGTGATGGGTAAAAACCCGCTTCTGGTGGAATTGACCCTCGACGGCGAAGTACTGCGCAAAATCCCGCTGGTGGGCTGGAGCAACCCGGAAGGCCTGACGGTGATGGAGAACGGTCTGCTGGCGATTGTTGACGAGCGTGAGCACATGTTGAGCATCATCAACATCGATGCCGACACTAAAACCCTGAATATCGCCGACTTCCCCAAGTACGATCTGGGCCCTTCGAAGAACCAGAACAAGGCCTTCGAGGCGATTGCCTGGGACCCCCGTCGCCAGCAACTGTTGCTTGGCGAAGAGCGCCCGCCGCAGCTGTTTGTCTGGAAAAGTGACGGCAGCCAGAAACTCACTGGCAGCAAGCAGAAAGTGCCAAGCGATGAGCTGGACATGCGCAACCTGTCTGCCTTGAGTATCGACCCGCGCACCGGTCATACGCTGGTACTGTCGGCAGATTCGCATATGCTCCTGGAACTCGATGAGCTGGGTGAGCAGGTCAGCTTCATCACCTTGCTCGGCGGTTTCAATGGCCTGAAAAACACCATTCCGCGGGCCGAAGGGGTCGCGATTGATGAGAACGGCACGCTGTATATGGTGAGCGAGCCGAACCTGTTTTATCGCTTCGAGAAGAAGGCCCAGTAAACAAACCCGCCGATTAAGGTTGAATTCATGCAGTCGTGGTATCTCATTCGCCTGATCTGTTTAGAGTTCGACCCATGCGCCGTGTCAACCGTTCTACCGCTCTTGTTCTCTGTATAACGCTGGTGGCTCTAGTGGCCGCCGGCTTTGGCGCACAACACTTGCGCCTGTTTGAGCGCAGCTGGTTTCAGCTAAGCCAGCTGTGGCAAACCGCCGACCCCAACGCGATCAACCTGGGCGAGTACCGTGCCGTGGTGCAAGGCAAGGTGATTGAGGGGCTTGAAGACAACGTGTCGGCACTGACCTACGATCCGCTGCGCAAAACCCTGTTCACAGTGACCAACAAACACGCCGAACTGGTTGAGTTGTCCCTAGATGGCCGAGTCCTGCGGCGTATTGCACTGGTCGGGTTTGGCGATGCCGAAGCGGTCGAGTTTATTGGCGAGAACACCTACGTCATTACCGATGAGCACCAGCAACGGTTGATCAAAGTAAAGGTTGATGACAATACGCAGGTGCTGGATGCCCGCGATGCGCAGCAACTGACGCTGGGACTCAATCGATCAGGTAACAAGGGCTTTGAAGGCCTGGCCTACGACTCGGTCGGCAAGCGTCTGTTTGTGGCCAAAGAGCGCGATCCGATGCTGATCTACGAGGTCCGGGGTTTTCCTCAGGACAATCCGCAGCAACCCTATGCCACCCATGTGGTGACTA
The DNA here is from genome assembly GCF_963681935.1 of Pseudomonas kulmbachensis. Lineage (NCBI taxonomy): Bacteria > Pseudomonadati > Pseudomonadota > Gammaproteobacteria > Pseudomonadales > Pseudomonadaceae > Pseudomonas > Pseudomonas kulmbachensis. Next base: position 294,723 of record NZ_OY817088.1, read on the forward strand.
ACCCGCGACGTGATGCGCGAATATTTGTACGGGATTTGTCGAGCCTGCAGTTCGACGAACGCACCGGGCATTTACTGGCGCTGTCGGATGAATCGAAGTTATTGCTCGAACTGGATCTGGAAGGGCGGCCGATCAGCACGCTGTCGCTGAAAAAGGGCAAACATGGTTTGACCCGGTCAGTGCCACAAGCAGAAGGCATCACCATGGACGACGAGGGTACGGTGTACGTGGTGAGTGAGCCGAATCTGTTCTACGTGTTCAAAAAGCCGTAGCTATGCAGCCTTGTAGATTCTCTGTTCTAGGTCAAGCCGAGCCTGCTCTCGAATGATCTTCGCGAGCAGGCTCGCTCCCACGCTTTAAGTATCTCTGTAGCCGCTGCCGCAGGCTGCGATCGAGCCCGAAGGGGTCGCTCTTTTGAAGAGCGAAGGCCCTGCGGCCCTTATCGCAGCCTGCGGCAGCGGCTACAGGATTTGCGGTTACTTGCTGAGGGTTTTCACGCCTTCAGGGGTGCCCAGCAACAGCAGGTCTGCCGGGCGGGCAGCGAACAGGCCGTTGGTCACGACGCCGACAATGGCGTTGATCTGACGCTCCAGCTCAACCGGGTTGGTGATCTGCATGTTGAACACGTCGATGATGATATTGCCGTTGTCTGTCACCACGCCTTCGCGGTAAACCGGGTCGCCGCCGAGCTTGACCAGCTCGCGGGCTACGTGGCTGCGGGCCATCGGGATTACTTCAACTGGCAGCGGGAACGCGCCCAGTACCGGCACCAGCTTGCTGGCATCGGCGATGCAGATAAAGGTCTTGGCCACGGCCGCAACGATCTTTTCGCGGGTCAGGGCTGCGCCACCGCCTTTGATCAGGTTCAGGTTTTCGTCGCTTTCATCGGCGCCATCAACGTAGAACTCCAGGTCGCTGACCGTGTTTAGTTCATACACCGGAATACCGTGGCCCTTGAGGCGAGCGGCAGTAGCTTCGGAGCTGGCTACTGCGCCGTCGAATGCGCCTTTGTGTTGAGCCAGCGCGTCGATAAAGCAGTTGGCCGTGGAGCCGGTGCCGACCCCAACGATGCTCTTGTCATCCAGTTTTGGAAGGATGAAGTCGACAGCAGCCTGGGCTACTGCCTGTTTGAGTTGATCCTGGGTCATGCGGGCTCCGGGGCGGGAAGGGTAAAAGGGCATAAGTATAACCCAAGCACTTAAAACCTTTGGATTCGTATGGTCGCCCGCGCAAACGCTGGGTTAGACTCGTTGGTCCCTGCCCACCCGCCCAGTGAAGCTTTCCGATGCTCGAACAGTACGTTAAGAAGATCCTCACCTCGCGCGTTTATGACGTTGCCGTAGAAACCCCATTGCAAGCTGCCAACCAGCTGACCCTGCGCCTTGGCAACCAGATTTTGCTCAAGCGCGAAGACTTGCAGCCGGTGTACTCGTTCAAGATTCGTGGCGCTTACAACAAGCTAATGCACCTGACGGACGCCGAACGTGCTTGCGGTGTGGTGACGGCTTCTGCTGGCAACCACGCCCAAGGCCTGGCGCTTGCGGCCAAGGTACTGGGTGTCAAAGCCACCATCGTCATGCCTAAAACCACCCCCGAGATCAAGATTGAAGGTGTGCGCTCCCGTGGCGGTATTGTGGTTCTGCATGGCGACTCGTTCCCCGAGGCACTGGCCTATTCGCTCAAGTTGGTCGAACAGGAAGGCTACGTTTACGTTCACCCCTACGATGACCCGCACACCATTGCCGGGCAGGGCACCGTGGCGATGGAAATTCTGCGCCAGCACCCGGCGCCGCTGGATGCGATTTTCGTCCCGGTGGGCGGTGGCGGGCTGATTGCCGGTATTGCGGCGTACGTGAAGTACCTGCGTCCGGACATCAAGATCATTGGCGTCGAGCCCGATGATTCAAACTGCCTGCAAGCCGCGATGGCGGCAGGTGAGCGCGTGGTGCTGCCAACGGTGGGAATTTTTGCCGACGGCGTGGCGGTGGGGCAGATTGGTCAGCACACCTTCGATATCTGCAAAGACTATGTAGATGAAGTTATCACCGTCAGTACCGACGAAATCTGCGCAGCCATCAAGGATATCTTCGACGATACCCGCTCGATCACCGAACCTGCTGGTGCATTGGGCGTGGCCGGGATCAAGAAGTACGTTGAGCAGCGCGGCGTTCGCGGCCAGACCCTGGTGGCAATCGACTCAGGCGCCAACGTCAACTTCGACCGCTTGCGCCATGTGGCTGAGCGCGCCGAGTTGGGCGAAGGTCGCGAAGCCATCATTGCAGTGACCATTCCCGAAGAGCCAGGCAGCTTCAAGGCGTTTTGCGAAGCGATCGGCAAGCGCCAGATCACGGAATTCAACTACCGCTACCACACCGGCAGCGAGGCCCACATTTTTGTCGGCGTGCAGACCCACCCCGAAAACGATCCGCGCAGCGCACTGCTGGCCAGCCTGACTGAACAGGGCTTTCCGGTGGTCGACCTGACCGAAAACGAACTGGCCAAGTTGCACATTCGGCACATGGTGGGTGGGCGTGCGGCCAAGGTCAGCGATGAATTGCTGTTCCGCTTCGAGTTCCCGGAGCGCCCGGGTGCGCTGTTCAACTTCCTGAACAAGCTGGGTGGGCGCTGGAATATTTCGATGTTCCATTACCGTAATCACGGTGCGGCTGATGGTCGGGTAATGGCCGGTCTGCAAGTCCCTGCCGACGAACGCCATCTGGTGCCTGCGGCGCTGGCTGAAATCGGTTACCCGTATTGGGATGAGAGCGATAACCTGGCCTATCAACTGTTTCTTGGCTGATAGCCGCTACGCTGATTGAACGGCTCAAGGGATTAATCAAATGGAAACGTTCACCGCGTTAAAACTGCTGCATGGCGTGTCGACACTGCTGTTGTTTGTCAGCGCCATTGCCTTGCTGGTCTTGGTGATTCGGCGTTGGCGGGCAGGCGATAAAAACCTGTCGGGCGGTGTGGTGCAGCGGCCCTGGAGCTTTGTTTGGGGGCTGATGGGGCTGTGCTTGTTGGCATTGCCGGTCAGTGGCTGGTTTCTGGTGCACCTGGCCGGTTGGCCGTTGAGCCAATTATGGTTGCTGATGGGCAGCTGCTTGTATCTGCTGGGTAGCTTGAGCTGGTTGTGGCTGGTGGTGCGCCTCAATCGCCTGCGGTTGGGGCGAATGGCAAGGTATCCGTGGTTTACGCTGGTGCTGGCGATTTTTTGTGCAGTCTGCTTTATCGCCATTGCGGGGTTGATGGGCGCGAAGCCGGTTTAAGCACAATTGCTTGTGTGGGAGCGGCGGTGCGACGATTCGACTTGCTCGCGATGGCATCACTGCGGTCTTGCAGAAAAAACGCGGCGATCTTATCGCGAGCAAGCCCGCTCCCACAGGTTGTGTGTCAGTCGCGTAGCGAGATGATTTCCCAGCCGCGCTTGATGGCTTCAGCCCGCAAGTTTGGATCAGGATCTACCGCCACCGGATGGTCAACCTGTTCCAGCAACGGCAAGTCGTTCATCGAATCGCTGTAGAAGTAGCTGTCTGCAAGGCTGTAGCCGTTTTCTGCGATCCAGCGGTTCAGGCGTGTCACTTTGCCTTCACGGAAGCACGGCACGTCGGTGCTGCGGCCGGTATAGCGGCCATCGACGATTTCACACTCGGTGGCAATCAGATGTTCCACGCCAAGTTTTTTGGCAATGGGTGCAGTAACCACACGGTTGGTGGCGGTGATGATCACCAGTGTGTCACCCGCATCACGGTGCTTGGCCAGCAGGGCCAGAGCCTTGGGTAGCATCAGTGGCTCAATGCAGTCGCGCATGAATTCGCGATGCCACTGATCCAGTTGCGCCATGTCATGGCGGCCAAAAATTTCCATGCTGAAGTTAAGGTACGCGGCGTTGTCGAGCTTGCCGGCCAGGTAATCCTGGTAGAACTCGTCGTTGCGCGCCTTGTAGGCATCGCCATCGAGAATGCCCCGTTGGCACAGGTAATCGCCCCAGGCGTGATCGCTGTCACCGCCCAGAAGGGTGTTGTCCAAGTCGAATAAAGCCAGACGCATTGAGGTTACCCGTTGAGTTGTCTGAGGAAAGGCCACAAGAATACGGTCTTTTAATAAGAGTGCACATAAGGTAGGAAGGCGCGTTGCTGCTTTCACAACCTTTGTGGAACAATGCGGCGACATGCGTTTGCGAGGTTGTTGCCGTGATCGACCCCGATGGTTTCCGCCCTAATGTCGGGATTATTCTGACAAATGACGCTGGTCAGGTACTTTGGGCTCGCCGTATCAATCAAGACGCCTGGCAGTTTCCACAGGGAGGTATCAACCCTGATGAGACGCCGGAAGACGCCTTGTACCGTGAGCTGAACGAAGAAGTTGGCCTTGAACGCGAAGATGTAGAAATACTCGCCTGCACGCGAGGCTGGTTGCGTTATCGTTTGCCGCAACGACTGGTGCGTACCCACAGCCAACCGCTGTGCATCGGTCAGAAGCAAAAGTGGTTTTTGCTGCGCCTGGTCTCTAACGAGCAGCGGGTGCGGATGGATTTGACCGGTAAACCGGAGTTCGATGGCTGGCGTTGGGTCAGTTATTGGTACCCGTTGGGCCAGGTGGTGACATTCAAGCGCGAGGTCTACCGTCGCGCTCTCAAAGAGCTTGCCCCGCGCCTTTTAACGCGCGCCTGACACGGAGTTCGACCCCGAGCCATGCTCAATACGCTGCGCAAGATCGTCCAGGAAGTTAACTCCGCCAAGGATCTCAAGGCGGCGTTGGGGATTATTGTGTTGCGCGTCAAAGAAGCCATGAGCAGCCAGGTCTGCTCGGTCTATTTGCTTGATCCAGAGACCAACCGTTTTGTCCTGATGGCCACCGAGGGCTTGAACAAGCGCTCGATCGGTAAAGTCAGCATGGCGCCCAACGAAGGCCTTGTGGGCCTTGTGGGCACCCGTGAAGAGCCTCTGAACCTCGAAAACGCCGCCGATCACCCGCGCTATCGCTACTTTGCCGAAACCGGAGAGGAGCGCTATGCCTCTTTCCTGGGGGCGCCGATCATCCACCACCGCCGTGTGGTCGGGGTTCTGGTCATCCAGCAAAAGGAACGCCGTCAGTTCGACGAAGGTGAAGAAGCCTTTCTGGTAACCATGAGCGCCCAGCTGGCCGGGGTTATTGCCCATGCCGAAGCCACAGGTTCGATTCGTGGTCTGGGGCGCCAAGGCAAGGGTATCCAGGAAGCCAAGTTCGTCGGTGTGCCGGGTTCTCCAGGCGCGGCGGTGGGTACTGCGGTGGTCATGCTGCCACCGGCGGATCTGGACGTGGTGCCCGACAAGGCCATCACCGATATCCCGGCCGAAATTGCGCTGTTCAAGACCGCTCTCGAAGGCGTACGCAACGACATGCGTGCGGTTTCTAAAAAACTCGCTACGCAGTTGCGTCCCGAAGAGCAGGCGCTGTTCGACGTGTACCTGATGATGCTCGACGATGCGTCGCTGGGCAGCGAAGTCAAAAATGTGATCAAGACCGGGCAGTGGGCTCAGGGTGCCCTGCGCCAGGTGGTGACCGATCACGTCAACCGTTTTGAATTGATGGACGACGACTACCTGCGTGAGCGGGCGTCGGATGTACGCGACCTCGGTCGCCGCCTGCTGGCCTATTTGCAGCATGACCGCCAGCAAAGCATGGTCTACCCCGACAACACCATTCTGGTCAGCGAAGAACTGACCGCCACCATGCTCGGCGAAGTACCCGAGGGCAAACTGATAGGTCTGGTGTCAGTACTGGGTTCGGGCAACTCCCACGTGGCGATTCTGGCCCGGGCCATGGGTATTCCGACGGTAATGGGCTTGGTTGACCTGCCGTACTCGAAGGTCGACGGCATCCAGATGATCGTCGACGGCTACCACGGCGAGGTCTACACCAACCCCAGCGAAGTGCTGCGCAAGCAATACGCCGAGGTTGTCGAAGAAGAACGCCAGCTGTCCGAAGGGCTCGATGCCCTGCGTGAGCTGCCGTGCATCACCCCGGACGGGCATCGCATGCCGTTGTGGGTCAACACCGGCCTGCTGGCCGATGTAGCGCGTGCGCAACAGCGTGGGGCCGAAGGCGTGGGTCTGTACCGCACCGAAGTGCCGTTCATGATCAACCAGCGCTTTCCAAGCGAAAAGGAGCAGCTAGCGATTTATCGCGAGCAACTTTCCGCCTTCCATCCGCAACCGGTGACCATGCGCAGCCTGGACATTGGCGGCGACAAGTCACTGTCGTATTTCCCGATCAAGGAAGAGAACCCGTTCCTTGGCTGGCGCGGGATTCGCGTCACCCTCGACCACCCCGAAATCTTTCTGGTTCAGGCCCGGGCCATGCTCAAGGCTAGTGAAGGCCTGAACAATCTGCGTATTTTGCTGCCGATGATCTCTGGCACCCACGAACTTGAAGAGGCCCTGCACCTGTTGCACCGTGCCTGGGGTGAAGTGCGTGACGAAGGCACCGATGTGCCGATGCCGCCGATTGGCGTAATGATCGAAATCCCGGCGGCGGTGTACCAGACCAAAGAACTGGCGCGCCAGGTGGACTTCCTGTCGGTGGGCTCCAACGACCTGACCCAGTACCTGTTGGCCGTGGACCGCAATAACCCGCGGGTGGCCGATTTGTACGACTACCTGCACCCGGCGGTGCTGCAAGCCCTGCAATCTGTGGTACGCGACGCCCATGCGGAAGGCAAACCGGCGAGTATCTGTGGTGAAATGGCCGGTGATCCGGCGGCGGCGATCCTGCTGATGGCGATGGGTTTTGACAGCCTGTCGATGAACGCCACCAACTTGCCGAAAGTGAAATGGATGTTGCGCCAGGTCAGCCTGAGCCGCGCCAAGGAACTGCTGGCCGAAGTGATGACCATCGACAACCCGCAGGTCATTCGCAGCACCATACAGCTGGCCCTGAAGAACATGGGCCTGACCCGCATGATGAATCCGGCGGCGATCAAGCCGTATTGAGGCGAGAGCTGTGTAGATACTCTGTTCCAGGTCAAGCCCCCAGTGGGAGCGAGCCTGCTCGCGAATGATCTTCGCGAGCAGGCTCGCTCCCACGCGTGAAGTACCTCGACAGCGGTTACACAGGTTTTTCGCCTTCAAGCTTGTACTTGTACCTCGCCCAAACGCCCTCCAAGCGGCCCGAAGCTGTGTTCTACCATCAACCTTGAGCCGTCAGCATTGACGATCAACGCCGTGCTGGCGCGGGTGCCGTAACTGGGGCTGGCGATAAACACACTCGACAGCAAACTCTCCGTGGCCAGCCCCACGCCTGTATCGGGCAGCTCGCTGAACGGTGCGGTTTGCGTATCCTTGAGCAAGGCCAGCAGTGCCTGCGGTTGCGGATCGTCGAGCACTTCGGCCAGCGCCGCCTTGGCCTTCAGCAGTTTGGGCCAGGGAGTGTCCAGCCCGGCATTCGACAAACCATAAATCCCCGCACTCAACGGTTGTGGCGCCAAGTCTCTGGAGTTGAAATGCCAGAGTTGATCACGGGTTCCCAGCAGAAGATTAAACCCGGCATAGTCGACTGAACGTCGGCCAACGTGTGCGAAATACTCGGAAATTGGCAGGTTTGAGGTCAAAAAGTCCGCCACCAGCTCGCCACGTGAGCGTCGTGAAGGCGGCTTGTGCGGTTCACGGATATTGGTCAGGGCGGCAAAGCGCCCATCGGCACCAACCCCCAGCCAGGTTCCGCCAGCTTCAAGGTCGCGGCCAGCGTACACCTGTGGCGCATCGGTCCACTGTGCAAGGGATTTGGCGGGGCGCGCATAAAACTCATCGCGGTTGGCCGCAACGACCAAAGGCTGTGCGTGGCCGGGGCGCCAAGCGAAGACAATCAGACACATGGGCAGTCCTTAATGTTTTTTTAACCACACTACTTATAGATTGCTCAGGCGGCTCGCGCCATACCGTGCAGCGCAGTGGAGCCCAAGCCCTTGCTCCGTTACCATGCGGGTCAAATTTGGGGGGCGAGTAATGGAATTTCTGCTCTATCTGGTGTTGGGAGGCTTTGCGGGCGTACTGGCCGGGCTGTTCGGGGTCGGTGGCGGAATTATCATCGTGCCGGTGCTGGTGTTCAGTTTCACCCTGCAGGGTTTTAACAGTGAGGTGCTGACCCATTTGGCCGTCGGCACGTCATTGGCCACGATCATTTTTACCTCGATCAACTCGATCCGTGAGCACCACCGCAAAGGCGCCGTACGCTGGCCGCTGTTTGTCTGGATGACACTGGGCATCCTGATCGGCGCGGGTATCGGTGCAATCACGGCAGAAGCCATTGCCGGTCCCCACCTGCAGAAAATCATCGGCGTGTTCGCCCTGGTGATCGCCGTACAAATGGCCCTGGGGTTGCAACCCAAGGCCAGCGGCACGGTGCCGGGCAAAGTGGGCCTGACGATCGCTGGCACAGTGATTGGCTGGGCTTCGGCAATTTTCGGTATCGGTGGCGGCTCATTGACCGTGCCGTTCCTCAGTTGGCGCAGCGTGCCGATGCAGCAAGCCGTAGCGACTTCGGCGGCCTGCGGTTTGCCGATTGCGCTGGTGGGTGCATTAAGTTTCATGATCATTGGCTGGCATAACCCCGACCTGCCCGCGCATAGTCTCGGTTTTATCTACTTGCCGGCGCTGCTCGGGATTGCCCTGACCAGTATGTTTTTCGCCCGTTTTGGTGCGCGACTGTCTCACAAGCTTTCGCCACGCCTGCTGAAACGGCTGTTTGCCGCACTGTTGTTCTGTGTCGGTTTGAGTTTCCTGATCTAACAAGGAGTCGCAATGCTGCCTTACCCGCAGATTGACCCGGTGGCACTGGCCATCGGACCGCTGAAAATCCATTGGTACGGTTTGATGTACCTGATCGGCATTGGTGCCGCTTGGCTGATCCTGTCGCGCCGCCTCAACCGTTTCGACCCGACCTGGACCAAAGAGAAACTCTCTGACCTGGTGTTTTGGGTGGCCATGGGCGTGATTGTCGGTGGTCGTTTGGGTTACGTGCTGTTCTACGACCTGAGCGCCTACATCGCCAACCCGCTGCTGATTTTCGAAGTGTGGAAAGGCGGCATGGCGTTCCACGGCGGGTTGATTGGCGTAATGCTGGCTGTCTGGTGGTTCGGCAAACGCAATGGCAAGTCGTTCTTCCAGATCATGGACTTTATCGCCCCTGTGGTGCCGATTGGTCTGGGGGCAGGGCGCATCGGCAACTTCATCAATGCCGAATTGTGGGGCAAGGCCAGTGATGTGCCGTGGGCGATGATCTTTCCCACCGACCCGCAGCAGTTGGCGCGCCATCCGTCGCAGCTTTACCAGTTTGCGCTGGAAGGTGTGGCACTGTTCCTGATTCTTTGGCTGTATTCGCGCAAACCTCGGCCAACCATGGCGGTGTCCGGGATGTTCGCCCTGTTCTACGGCATCTTCCGCTTTATCGTTGAATTCGTCCGCGTGCCGGATGCCCAGCTAGGCTATCTGGCGTTCGGCTGGGTGACGATGGGGCAAATTCTCTGTATCCCGATGATTGTGGGCGGCCTGCTCCTGATCTGGTGGGCTTACCACCGCGATTCAGCGGCTAACAAAGCTGCGCTTTAAATTCGAATCGCAGGGCGCACGCCGCCCTGCATTCAAACGGTAGGAAAACCATGAAGCAATATCTCGACCTCGTTGCCAACGTCATTAAAAACGGCACCCTGCAAGCCAACCGTACCGGTGTGAAGACCATCAGTCTGCCCGGCGCCATGTTGCGCTATGACCTCAAGGAAGGTTTTCCGGCCATCACGACCCGGCGCATGGCGTTCAAATCTGCCATCGGCGAGATGTGCGGTTTCTTGCGCCCGGTAAACAGCGCAGCAGATTTCCGCGCGCTGGGTTGTAAGGTGTGGGATCAGAACGCCAACGAAAACGCCCAGTGGCTGGCCAACCCGTTCCGTCAGGGTGAAGACGACCTTGGCGAAATCTACGGCGTGCAATGGCGCAAATGGCCTGCTTACAAGCAAATCGAGCGCAGCAACCAGGCTGCCATCGAGTTGTGCCTGAGCCAAGGCTACCGTCAGATCGCCGAAGGTGAAGAAGACGGTCAGGCTTATGTGGTGCTCTACAAGGCCATCGATCAGGTGCGTCAGTGTGTCGACACCATCATCAACGACCCGGGCAGCCGACGTATTCTGTTCCACGGCTGGAACTGCGCCCAGCTCGACGAAATGGCCCTGCCGCCGTGCCATCTGCTGTACCAGTTCCACCCGAATGTGGAGACGAAAGAAATCTCCCTGACCCTCTACATCCGCTCCAACGATTTGGGCCTAGGCACACCGTTCAACCTGACCGAAGGCGCTGCACTGCTGAGCTTGATCGGTCGCCTGACCGGGTACACGCCGCGTTGGTTTACCTACTTTATCGGCGATGCCCATGTGTATGAAAACCACCTGGACATGCTCAACGAGCAACTGACCCGCGAACCGTTCCCGATGCCAAAACTGGTGATCTCGGACCGCGTACCGGAATTCGCCAAGACGGGCGTGTACCAGCCAGAGTGGCTGGGCCTGATTGAGCCGAGTGACTTCAGCCTCGAAGGCTACCAGCACCACGCGCCGATGACCGCGCCGATGGCGGTGTAAAACCCCCGATATCCCCCTGTGGGAGCGAGCCTGCTCGCGAAGCCCTCAAGCGCTTCGCGAGCAGGCTCGCTCCCACAAGGGGGGCGCTTTAATGCCCGTGGCTTCTGCCCACATGGCTTGGCTCGCCTTCCGGCGCGCTGACCGATCCGCTGACTTCCAGCTGCTGCAAAATCCCGCAGTGTTCTCCGTTCGGCCCTTCGCCACAGCGTTGGCGCAGCTCGAGCAGTTGTGTCTGCAAGACCAGCAAGCTGTCGACCCGTGCCTTGACGTGATGAATATGTTCGTCGATCAGCGCATTTACGCTTTCGCACTGGTCCTGCGGGCTGTCGCGCAGATTGAGCAGGCTGCGGATCTCTTCGAGGGTCATGTCCAGGCTGCGGCAATTGCGGATAAACGTTAGCCGCTCAACGTGGGCCTGGGTGTACAAACGGTAATTACCCTCGCTGCGTGCAGGCTCCGGCAGCAACCCTTCGCGCTCGTAATAACGGATGGTTTCGACCTGACAGTCGGTCAATTTCGCCAACTCACCAATTTTCATCGCACTTATCTCCGAAAGGTTGCTTGACCCTATAGTGGCTACAGGGTCTTTACTTGGCAATAGGCACCTTTCCCGGACGCAACCTGATGAGCGACTCCATTCACACCCCGCACAAGCCCCACCACGATCACGATCACGATCACGATCACGAACATGATCATGGCGAGAAGCACGACCACGACAGTCATGCCCATAGCTGCTGTTCAGCAGCGGCGGGCCCCAGCGTGATCAAGCTCGGCTCTGCTCCCACTGCGGGTGCGCGCCTGAGCAGTTTTCGCATCGAAGCGATGGACTGCCCCACCGAGCAGACCCTGATCCAGAACAAGCTGGGCAAGCTGGCGGGTGTGCAGCAACTGGAGTTCAACCTGATCAACCGGGTATTGGGCGTGACCCATGACCTGCCGTCGACCGCGCCGATTATCGCGGCGATAAAATCCCTGGGCATGCAGGCCGATCCCATTGAATCGGGAACAGATGCAGCCCCGGCTGCGCCGCCCGTCAAAAAACACTGGTGGCCGCTGGCCGTAGCCGGGGTGGGTGCGTTGGCCGCCGAAGTGCTGCATTTCACCGATGCCGCGCCTACGTGGGTGATCGCGCTGGTGGCACTGGTATCGATCCTCAGCGGCGGTCTGACCACCTACAAAAAGGGCTGGATTGCCCTGAAAAACCTTAACCTGAACATCAATGCGCTGATGAGCATCGCCGTGACCGGCGCGGTGCTGATCGGTCAGTGGCCCGAAGCGGCCATGGTGATGTTCCTGTTTACCGTGGCCGAGTTGATCGAAGCCAAATCTCTCGACCGCGCCCGCAATGCCATCAGCGGGCTGATGCAAATGGCGCCAGACAAGGCCACCGTGCAACAGGCGGATGGCAGTTGGGTCGAGCTTGAAGTCAAAGATATCGCCCTGGGCACCTTGGTAAGGGTGCGGCCTGGTGAGCGCATTGGCCTGGACGGTGAGGTGGTGTCCGGCAACTCGACCATCGATCAGGCGCCGATCACCGGCGAAAGCCTGCCTATCGAGAAGACCGTAGGCGATAAAGTTTTCGCGGGCACCATCAACCAGTCCGGTGCCCTGGAGTACCGGGTGACAGCGGCGGCCAACAACTCGACGCTGGCGCGAATCATCCACGCTGTGGAGCAAGCCCAGGGTGCACGGGCACCGACCCAGCGCTTCGTCGACAGCTTCGCGAAAATCTATACCCCGCTGGTGTTCGTTTTCGCCATGGCAGTGGCTGTGATCCCGCCCTTGTTCATGGGCGGCGTGTGGTTCGACTGGATCTATCGCGCACTGGTGTTGTTGGTGGTGGCGTGCCCGTGTGCGCTGGTGATTTCGACCCCGGTAACCATCGTCAGCGGCCTGGCCGCAGCGGCCCGCAAGGGGATTCTGGTCAAGGGTGGGGTGTATCTCGAGAGTGGCCACAAACTCGATTTTCTGGCGCTGGACAAGACCGGCACCATCACCCACGGCAAGCCGGTGCAAACCGACTATCTGCCGCTTGATCCGCTGTTTGCCGACAGTGCGGTGTTGCTGGCTGCAAGCCTGGCCAGCCGCTCCGACCACCCTGTGTCACTGGCCGTGGCCAATGCGGCTGTGGATAAAAAACTGGCATTGAGCGCTGTGGATAACTTCGCCGCCCTGGCAGGTCGTGGTGTGCGCGGGGAAATCGACGGTAAGCTCTATCATTTGGGCAATCACCGTCTGGTTGAAGAGCTGGGCCTGTGCTCGCCCGAGCTGGAAGCGAAGCTTTTTGCGCTGGAAGAACAAGGTAAAACCGTCATCTTGTTGTGTGACAGTTCTGGTCCGATGGCGTTGTTCGCGGTGGCAGATACCGTCAAGGAAACCAGCCGCGAAGCGATTCGCGAGCTGCATGAGCTGGGCATCAAAACCCTGATGCTGACCGGCGACAACCCGCACACCGCCCGCGCTATTGCCGCACAGGTCGGGATCGACGAAGCGCAAGGAAACTTGTTGCCGGAGGACAAGCTCAAGGCGATTGAGGCGCTGTACGCCAAAGGGCATCACGTTGGCATGGTGGGTGACGGGATCAACGACGCTCCGGCCCTGGCTCGCGCCGAGATTGGTTTTGCGATGGCCGCGGCGGGCACAGATACCGCGATAGAGACTGCAGATGTAGCCCTGATGGACGATGATCTGCGCAAAATTCCGGCATTCATTCGCCTGTCACGTCAAACTTCCAGCATCCTTAAACAAAACATCGCCCTGGCATTGGTCATTAAAGCGATCTTTCTTGCGGTAACCTTCCTTGGGTTGGCCACCATGTGGATGGCCGTATTTGCCGACATGGGCGTCAGCCTGTTGGTGGTGTTCAACGGTTTGCGCCTGCTGCGCAAATAGACCAAGAGAGGCCGCTGTGCTGAGTGCCGAGCTGAAAGCGTTTTACCGGGTGGCCCAACTGGGCAGCATTACTCAGGCCGCAAAAAAGCTCGGGCTTAGCCAGCCGACCGTGACCACGCAGATCCGTAACCTCGAAAGCCAGTACGCCGTGGAGCTGTTTTATCGCGGCGGACGGCGCCTGACCCTGAGCGATGAGGGCGTGCGCCTGCTGCCGATGGTCAAGGCGCTGCTGCAGCAAGAAGCCGATATTGAGTTCTTTTTGCGCAATAGCGGCCAAGGCACTGGCACATTGCGCATTGCCGCCACGGCGCCGTATTACATCCTTGATCTGGTTAAAGCCTTTCGCGAGCGCTTGCCGCAGATCGACGTGTCGGTGGATATCGGCAACTCCCAGCAGGTGCTTGAGGCGCTGGACGAGTATCGGGTCGACATTGCCGCTTCGTCGCAGTTGCTGGAAGACCCGCGCCTGATTCGCCGCGTACTGGGTGCCGATCCGCTGGTGCTGGCGGTGCATCGTAATCACCCGCTGGCCAATCTCGACCATGTGCCATTGAGCGCGTTGGCCGGGCATTGTCTGTTGATGCGCGAACAGGGCTCGACCACACGCCAGTTGACCGAAGAACTGCTTGCCAGTGCTGGCGTCAGTTTTGGTCCGCTGTTGGAAATCGGCAGCCGGGAATCGATTCGTGAGGCGGTGTTGCGCAATATCGGCATCAGTATCATCGCCCGCCAGGAAGTCCCCCACGACCCGCAACTGCGAGTGCTGACCCTGGAAAGTGCGCCGGTTATCCACGAGTACCTGTACTGCCTCAAAGAGCGCAAGGCCGCGCGTTTGCCAGCAGCATTTCTGGGGCTGGCGCAGGAAATGGCTCCGGCCTGAGACTTTGGGTTTTTGAACAGGCGCAAGCCCTTCGGGCTTGATCGCAGCCTTCGGCAGCGGCTACAGAGTGTGGATCACCCAAATTCACCAATACCACTATCGGCAGCTTTGGCCTTGCTGCCACATCTTGTACGCATTGCGTCTCTAGGATGAGCCCCATCTGCTTGATGAGGTGCACCCATGAACCGCTCGAACGCAACCGCTTTGACCCAACCCGGCGTACCGATGAAGGTGCGCAATGTGAGCAAGCGCTTTGGCGCTTTTACCGCGCTGGACAACGTCTCGCTGGAAGTGGCCGCCGGTGAGCTGGTGTGCCTGCTCGGGCCCTCCGGTTGCGGCAAAACCACGTTGCTGCGTTGCATCGCCGGGCTTGAGCGCCAGGACAACGGCGCCTTGTATCTGGGTGAGCGCGATGTGTCTGAGCTTGCACCTCAAGCCCGCGACTACGGAATTCTGTTCCAGTCCTACGCCCTGTTTCCCAATCTGACTGTTGAAGCCAATATCGCCTACGGCCTGGCGGGCAGCAATCGCGATGTGGTGCGCAAACGCGTTGGCGACATGCTGGAGCTGGTGGGCTTGACCGGCAGTGAAAAGAAATTCCCGGGCCAGCTTTCCGGTGGCCAGCAGCAGCGTGTTGCACTGGCCCGAGCCTTGGCGCCAGCGCCCTCCTTGCTGTTGCTCGATGAGCCGATGTCGGCCCTCGATGCCCGGGTTCGCGAGCACCTGTGTACCGAACTGCGCCAATTGCAGCGCAGCCTGGGTATCACCACATTGATGGTGACCCACAATCAGGACGAAGCCATGCTGATGGCCGACCGCATCGCCGTGATGAACAACGGCAAGGTCGAGCAATACGCTACCCCGCAAGAAATCTACGATAAACCCGCCACCCCGTTTGTCGCCGAGTTTGTCGGCCAGGGTAACTGGCTGCCGTTCCAGCGCAACAGCGCCAGTCACGCCCAGGTAGGCGGGATGAGCATGCGCTTGGCAGACGATGCCGGACGTGCCGCCTCGGGCCGCCTGTTCTGCCGCCCCGAAGCCATCAGCGTGAACCCGGTTCTGCATCAGGAAAATCTGTTCCCGGCTCGGGTGCGGGAAATCACCTTTCTCGGTAATCGCTGCCGCATGAGTTTTGAACTCAACCATTTGCCGGGCCACGCGCTGACAGCTGAAGTCGGCAGTCAGGACCTGCCGCGGCTCGGCGCCCCGGACATCTTTGTCGCCCTGCCGCCGGGCAGCTTGCAGGTGTTTGCCTAAGATGGCCGCTGAAATGGCCCTGCCATTGCCCGGTAAAATGCCGCGCAAAGCTTCCAGAGCGGAACTCGGTGACCGCATTTTCGTGGTTGGCGGCAAACTCCTGTTATTGCTGCTGTTGAGCGTTGCGGTGCTGATGCCGTTGCTGGCGATCTTCTGGCGCGGTTTCAGTGCCGAAGACGGTCAGGGTGGCGGTTGGGTTGCTGCGCGGGAACTGGTCACCAGCGACAACTTCCACTGGCTGCTGGGTAATAGCCTTAAGGTTTCTCTTAGCGTGGCGGCGATTGTGGTACCGCTGGCGTACCTGTTTGCCTACGCCCTGCAACGCACCATGATCCCCGGCAAGCGTATCTGGCGCGGGCTGTCACTGCTGCCGCTGATGGCGCCGTCGATGTTGCCGGGTATCGCACTGGTGTACCTGTTCGGCAACCAGGGCATGTTGCGCGGGCTGATTTCGGACAATATCTACGGTTTCTGGGGCATTGTTCTCGGCGAAGCGATTTATACCTTCCCTCATGCCTTGATGATTTTGCTGTCGGCCCTGTCGCTGGCCGATGCACGCCTGTTTGATGCAGCTTCGAGCATGGGCGCCGGGCCCTTCAAGGCGTTTCGCAGCATCACCTGGCCGGGCACCAAGCAAGCGGTATTCGCTGCGTTCTGTCTGGTGTTCACCCTGACCATCACCGACTTCGGCGTGCCCGTGGTGGTGGGGGGCGACTATCAAGTGCTGGCGCTGGAAGCCTACAAGGCCGTAGTCGGTCAGCAGCAATTCGGTCGCGGCGCCTTGATCGGCATGGTCCTGCTGCTGCCTGCACTGTTCAGCTTCGGCGTCGATGCCTGGTTGCGCCGCCAGCATGGTGATTCCATGAGCGGCCGTGCCCAGGTGTTCAAACCGGTGCCGTCTAAAGTGCGTGACCGCTGCTATCTGGCCATTGTGCTGTTGATTTGCGCCACCTTGCTGCTGGTATTCGGGATGGCGGTGTACTCATCGTTGGTCAAATTCTGGCCGTACAACCTGTCGTTGTCGCTTGCTCATTACCAGTTCAACGACACCGCAGGCGGTGGCTGGCTGGCCTATCGCAACAGCGTGACGATGGCGCTGTGTACCGCCTTGATCGGTAGCGCGGTGATCTTCACCGGTGCCTACCTGATGGAAAAGACCAGAAGCCAGAAAGGCCTCAACCTGGCCCTGCGCATGCTCAGTTTCGTGCCGATGGCCGTACCCGGTTTGGTACTGGGGCTGGGCTATGTGTTCTTTTTCAACCTGCCCGGCAACCCGCTGCACGTGCTCTACGGCACCATGACCCTGCTGGTGGTGTGCACCATTGCTCACTATTTGACCACCGCCCAAATGACCGCCACCACCGCACTGCGTCAGCTCGACGGCGAATTTGAAGCCGCCGCACTGTCGCTGAAAGCGCCGCTTTATCGCCATTACTGGCGCGTCACCGTACCGATCTGCCTACCGGCGTTGCTGGACATCATCCGTTACCTGTTCGTCTCGGCGATGACCACCGTGTCGGCGGCAATCTTCCTCTACAGCCCCGACACCATCCTTGCTGCGGTGGCGGTGCTGAACATGGACGACGCCGGCAACGTTGGCGGTGCGGCGGCCATGTCGACCCTGATCCTGTTCACCTCGGCGGGTGTGTCCCTGCTCCTGGCCTGGGCTTCGCGAGGTTTGTTGCGCCGCTCCCAGGCCTGGCGCCAGGGCGCTCCTGCTCAATAACCCGTGCCCACACAACCCTGCCCCTACAACGAATAAAGGAACCGCACCATGTTCAAGCCGCTTGCTCTTGCCGCTGCTGTCCTCACCGCGTTTAGCTTTAATGCATTTGCTGCCAAAACCGAGTTGACTGTGTACACGGCCCTGGAAGCCGAACAGCTCAAGACCTACAAGCAAGCCTTTGAAAAGGCCAACCCGGACGTAGAGATCAAGTGGGTGCGCGACTCCACGGGCATCATCACCGCCAAGCTGTTGGCTGAAAAAGCCCGTCCACAAGCCGATGCGGTATGGGGTTTGGCCGCTTCCAGCCTAGCGATTCTGGATCAGCAAGGCATGCTGCAAAGCTATGCGCCCAAGGATCTGGCCAAGATCGGCGCCAATTACCGCGATGCAGCCAATCCGCCCGCCTGGGTGGGGATGGACGTGTGGGCCGCGACCATCTGCTTCAATACCATCGAAGCCGAAAAGCAGGGCCTGACCAAGCCGGTGAGCTGGCAAGACCTGACCAAGCCCGAGTACAAGGGCAAGATCGTGATGCCCAACCCGGCCTCGTCCGGTACTGGTTTTCTGGACGTAAGCGCATGGCTGCAGACCTTCGGCGAGAAGCAGGGCTGGCAATTTATGGACGACCTGCACCAGAACATCGGCCAGTATGTTCACTCTGGTTCCAAGCCTTGCAAACTGGCGGCTGCGGGCGAATTCCCGATTGGTATTTCGTTTGAATACCCGGCTGTGCAGCTCAAGCGCCAGGGCGCACCGTTGGACATCGTGTTGCCAAAAGAAGGCCTGGGTTGGGAAATCGAAGCGACTGCGCTAATCAAGGGTTCGCCGCACGAAGAAGCGGCGAAAAAACTCGCTGACTTCTCCGCAAGCCCGGCGGCGATGGAGCTTTATAAAGAGAACTTCGCCGTCCTCGCCCAGCCTGGCATCGCCAAACCGCAGACCGAACTGCCAGCGGATTACGAGCAGCGTCTGATCAAGAACGACTTTGCCTGGGCTTCGAAAAATCGCGACAGCATCCTGACCGAATGGCGCAAGCGCTATGACGGCAAGTCCGAGAAAGTGGCGCAGTAATTCTCGACGCTACGAATAAATCTGTGGGAGCGGGCTTGCTCGCGAAGCAACTGACGCGGTGCATCTGTTACACCGCAGCGATTCAAGGGCGAGCAGGCTCGCTCCCACAGGAGAGTAAGGTTGCCCTTCAGGACATCATTATGACTCAACCCATCCTTATCGTCGGTGCCGGCATCCTCGGCCTGTCCCACGCCTACGCCGCCGCAAAACGCGGGCTCAAGGTGCACGTCTTCGAGCGCACCGCCACGCCCTTGGGCGCCTCGGTGCGCAACTTTGGCCAAGCGCTGGTCACCGGCCAGCCACCGGGCGTGATGCTCGATCTGGCCCAGGCCAGCCGCAGCATTTGGGCTGACTGGGCGCAGCGCGCAGGCTTTGATCTCAAGCGCAATGGCTCGTACCTGTTCGCTCGCACCGAAGCCGAAGAGCACTTGCTCGAAGCCTTCTGCCAAGGCCGGGCGCAGGAATTTGGCTATCGCGCCGAACTGCTGCGCGGGGCGGCAATGGATACGCTGTATGGCGGCCAATTCAGCCATCACCGCGCTGCCTTGCACGGCTTGGACGATCAGCAGGTTTACTCGCGGGAAGCTATCCCGGCGCTGATCGCTTGTCTGCAACGAGATTTGGGCGTCGAGTTTCATTTTTCGACCCTGGTGCGCGAGGTCGAGCCCGGCCAGGTCCACACGACGTCGGGCAGTTTCAAAGGCTCACAGGTGATTGTGTGCTCGGGGCATGATTACCTGACTTTGCTGGCTGAGCCACTGGCCAAACTTGACCCGCAGGTTTGCCGTCTGCAAATGCTGCGCGTGCGGCCCACGGTCGATTTGAAGCTGCGGCACGCGCTGCTGACCGGGCTGAGTTGTGTGCACTACGGGGCTTTTGCTGACTTGCCAGAAGCGGCGGCAGTACTGTCCGAAATTCAGCGCAACCACCCGAATCTGGATGAGCACGGTATTCACCTGCTGATCAGTCCCACGCCTTACGGTGATTTGATCGTCGGCGATTCTCACGATTACAGTCGTGATCCGTCGCCTTTCAATGGCGAACAGGTCGATAACTGGATGCTACAGCTATGCGAAGAAACCCTTGGCTGTGAAGTCCAAGTGGTCGAGCGCTGGCAGGGCGTCTATGGTGCAAAGGGGGCCAAACCCTTCACCTGGCTGGAGGTGGCGCCCGGCTTGAATGCGGCGCTGATGCACACCGGCGTGGGCATGAGCGTGGGCCCGGCGATGGCCGAGGGCAATATCGCCCGGATGCTGGAGGAGATGTGATGACACGCGCACAGCAAGTGGTTGAAGAGGTTTTTGGTTTGTATCAGCAATACGGCACTGACGATTACATCGGCGAGCCGGTGTCGCAAATTGAGCATATGTCCCAGGCCGCGCAGTTGGCGCTGAATGAGGGCTGTGACGACGAGGTGGTGTTGGCGGCGTTCTTTCACGATATTGGCCACTTCTGCGTCAATGATGCAAAGAACATGGATGGCTATGGGGTGGTCAGCCATGAGCGGGTAGGCGCCAGTTATTTGCTCCGCGCCGGGTTCAGCGAGCGGCTGGTCAAACTGGTGGAATACCACGTACAGGCCAAGCGCTACCTGACCTTGCGTCAGCCGGGGTATTACGATTTGCTGAGTGAAGCCAGCATTCGAACGCTGGGGTATCAGGGCGGGGTGATGAGCGAGGTTGAGGCGGATGCGTTCGAGCAAGACCCGCTGTGCCAGCTCAGCCTGCGCATGCGCATGTGGGACGAGCAGGCCAAGGAGGAGCATGTGCCGCTGATGGACCTGCAAATTCTCAAGGACAAGGCTGTGCGCCTGTTAGAGGCTTAAGCACCGATTCTTGTGGGAGCGGGCTTGCTCGCGATGCAGGCGACGCGGTGTAACTGTTACACCACGGAGATCCGATCGCGAGCAAGCCCGCTCCCACAAAAAAGGTCAGATCTGCTGGGCCAACACCTCGATCTGCTCCTGGCGCTCAGCCTGACTCAACTTCGGATGCGGGTTGAGCGACGACCATTGCGGGTGCGCCCGGGCCTTGTTCAGGGCTTCAGGCAATTTGCCTTCGCGCCAGGTCTTGTCCTGCGGGGTGGCGACCTTGATGCTGTCCACCGCCGCATGCCCTCGCGCATTCAACGCATGCAGCAATTGCCGTTGGCGCAAGGCCAGCAGGCGCAGCACGCTGTCGTCCACGGTCAGTTCGCGCTGGCCCTTGAGCTTGCCCAACAAGCGACTGCCGTAGCTGCGTGCGGTTTGCAGTGCGCCACCGGCAATGGCCCCGGCCAGTGCGGCGGCGCCCAAGGTCAGGCCGCCGACCATCAAGTCCACACCCGCCCCGGCCGCCGCGCCTGCGGCAATCCCGCCTCCTAGCCGTACACCCAAGTGCTTGAGGGTTTCAGGGTTGAACAAGTCATCGCCCCAGCGTCCGTCGAGCAACGGCAAGTCGCTGGCGGCGGCGTCGCTGTTACGAAAACCATATAACTTGAGCATCGCTTCTACGCAGCGCTGCTCGCGTTGGCGGATGACTTCGCGCAGTTGTTGGGTCGCTTGCTGCTCGGCGATTTTTTCGCTGGCCACACTGCGTCGGCACGCAGCGCAGTCGATCAACAGTTCGGCGATCAAGCGCAGTGCACTGTGCTTGCGGGCTTCGCGCTGGGCCTCTTGATCGGTGATTAGTCGCTGCAGTGCCCCCCGTGAATGCTCCAGCAGCAGTGCCAGGCTTTCGTACAAACGGCGCTCGCCATCTTCGGGTGGGGCCACGCTGTCAAACCGTACCAGCGCATGCAAGCCGAGGCGGGCCAGAGCTTCGCGCCACTCGGGCTCGCGGTGCTGCGGGCTGCTGACAAAGTTGAGCACCGGCAGCAGCGGCTTGCCGCAACTGGCCAGCACACTGAGTTCGTCGCGGTACTTGGCCAGTACCGGTTCGCGGGCGTCGATCACATACAGCCCGGCATCCGAGGCCAGCAATTGGCGCAGCACCTTGGCTTCTTGCTCAAAGCGCTGGCGCGCCTCGCTGCCTTCGAGAAAGCGGGCCACCCGCGCTGGGCCATCAAGACGCTCGCCGGGGTGGTCGAGGCGCTCAAGATAATCGAGCAGGGCAATGGCATCTTCCAGCCCCGGTGTGTCGTACAGCTCCAGCAGTGGTTCGCCGTCTACCGACAGCCGCGCCCCTTCGACATGGCGCGTGGTGCTGGGGCGATGGGACACCTCGCCAAAGCCGACATCACGGGTCAGAGTACGCAGCAACGAGGTTTTACCGACATTGGTGTGGCCGACTACGGCCAGCGTCAGTGGTTTAGTCATGACCTGTCTCCAGCCAGTTCAACGGCGCGCTGGCGGCGAACGGTAGCCCGAGCTTTTCCAGCGCTGCGTGCCAATCACCCAGGCGGTCGGCATCCAGTGCCTGGCCGGGTGGGGCTTGTAGCAGCCAAATGCGGGTTTCGCGGGCACTGCGCGCCAGCTCGCCGATCAGCGCCAAGCTGCCGCGATCCGGCGAACGGCGCGGGTCGCAAGCGATGGCGAGCCTGGCCGGTGGGAAGCGGGTCATTTGCTCCAGCAGTTTTTGCCGGGATTCGCGGCTGTCGAGAATGCCCGCGTCCTTGACCGTGGCGGGCAACTTGGGTGGCCACGGGTGCTGGTCATCCAGCTCAATGGCCACAAGCAATGCGCCATCGGTGTGCAAATCGCTATGGCCCGCCTGCACGGTGTGCAATTGCTCGGGGGCTATGTCGTTGACGCCCAGACGTTCGCTGCTGGGCATCAGGCGCTCGCGCAGCTGGCTGTAGCCAGGCAGGTTAAGGTCCAGTTGCAGGGCGTTGCGCCCGCTTTTCCAGCGCCACAGGCACAAAGCTGCCAGTACCAGACGCGGGATCACGCCATAGATCAGCACCACGCCTACCAACCAGACGGCCCACGCCTGACGCACCAGTTCGTTGTTATAGAGGCGGGTGTCGTTGCTGATGCGGATCATCTCCACGGTCGGTACGCCAAAACCCAGCCAGTTGGGCAGGGCGCCGAGGGCACGGGTGGCGGCGACAAACACGTCGGCACCCAGGATCGTGGTTTCCCAGATAAAGCCATAGCGGCGGGTGGCCATCAGCAACAGCATCATCACCAGCGCGCTGAGCATCGCCAGCAGCCACAGGCCATTGACCAGCGTGCCGAGTGCCCAGCGATTGAGTTTGCGCCGTTGCAGCAACAGCAATAAAGCCGGGGCCAATTGTGCGGCCTTGGCGTCACGGGCGAGCTTTTCGCTGAGCCACAACCATAGGCGGCCGAGGCTGGCACCGTGTTCACCGGCAAACAGCAGGCCCGTTGCCCAACTCAGCAGCAGGATGAGGTTGAGCCCGAGCAAGCTGCCCAGTGCCCAGAACACGTTGACCGGGGTTTGCCCGTCGCCCAAGGCAGCAAACGCAAGACCGGCGCCACTGATCACCGCCAGCACGGCCAATACCAGCAGCGCCAGTCGGGCACCTTGCAGCCAGTGCTGCATGGCACTGAGCAAACCGTCACGCTCGGCCAGCCACAGAGCGCGGTTTTGCAGGCGAGTGGACAAGTCACCGGCTGTGGTGCGAGCACGGCGATTGGCTTCAAGGTCGTCCAGCGGGCCTGCGTGTTCTTCGCGCAGGCGCACGGTTTCGGTCAACCAGAGGCGTTGTAATGGGGAAAGTTGAGTCACGCGACATTCCATTCAAGTGAGCCAAGAGCATAACCGCTGTTACGTCGGACGGGGTACTGCCGGCTCGGGTTGCTCTGGTATCCTCGCCGGCATGAAAAAATCACTCCCCCTTAGCCTGATCGCGGCACTCGCTGAAAACCGCGTGATCGGCGTCGACAACAGCATGCCGTGGCATTTGCCTGCGGATTTCAAATATTTCAAGGCCACCACCTTGGGCAAGCCGATCATCATGGGTCGTAAAACCTGGGATTCGTTGGGCCGCCCGTTGCCGGGTCGTTTGAACCTGGTGGTCAGCCGTCAGACCGGTTTGCAGCTCGAAGGTGCCGAGGTGTTTGCATCGCTGGACGCTGCGGTTGAGCGCGCCGAGACGTGGGCAGCCGAGCAGGGCGTCAGTGAAGTGATGTTGATTGGCGGTGCGCAGCTGTACACCCAGGGGCTGGCGGATGCCGACCGTTTGTACCTGACGCGGGTGGGCCTGAGCCCGGAAGGCGATGCCTTGTTCCCTGAGTTTGATCAGGCGCAGTGGAAGTTGGTATCAGAAGAGCTGCACGGGGCGGCGGACGACAAACCGGCGTTCAGCTTTGAAGTGTGGGAAAGGGCTTAAAGGCAAGCCATTACTCTGTGGGAGCGGGCTTGCTCGCGATTGCATCACTGCGTTGGTACAGACAAACCGCGTTGCCTGAATCGCGAGCAATCCCGCTCCCACATGAGTGGGCGCGGGGTCAGTCAGGTATTAAGCGTGCGCCAGATCACCGTGATCGTCTTCAGCCAAAATGGCCTTGTCGGTCTGGTTCAGAATCTGACTGGTCACCGTACCGGCCACCATTGAACCGCTGACGTTCAGCGCCGTACGGCCCATGTCGATCAACGGCTCGACCGAAATCAGCAACGCCACCAGCGACACTGGCAAGCCCATCGCAGGCAACACGATCAGTGCAGCGAAGGTTGCACCACCGCCCACACCCGCCACGCCCACCGAGCTCAAGGTCACAATCGCTACCAGCGATGCGATCCACATCGGGTCCAGCGGGTTGATGCCCACGGTCGGGGCAACCATCACCGCCAGCATTGCCGGGTACAAACCGGCACAGCCGTTCTGGCCAATGGTGGCCCCAAACGAGGCCGCAAAGCTGGCAATGGAAGACGGAATCCCCAGACGGCGGGTTTGTGCTTCGATGCTCAGCGGAATGCTGGCGGCGCTGGAGCGGCTGGTGAAGGCAAAGGTCAGTACCGGCCAAACCTTGCGGAAAAAGCGCAGCGGGTTAACCCCGGAAACCGACACGATCACACCGTGAATCACGAACATCAGCGCCAGGCCGATGTAGGACACCACCACAAAACTACCGAGCTTGATGATGTCTTGCAGGTTGGACATGGCAACCACTTTGGTCATCAGGGCCAGTACACCGTATGGGGTCAGCTTCATGACCAGACGCACCAGACGCATTACCCAGGCTTGCAGGGTGTCGATGGCGCTGAGGATCTTGCCGCCTTTTTCCGGCTCGTCCTTGAACAGTTGCAGTGCGGCTATACCCAGGAATGCAGCGAAAATCACCACGCTGATGATCGACGTTGGCTTGGCTCGGGCCAAATCGGCAAACGGGTTTTGCGGGATAAACGACAGCAGCAGTTGCGGCACATTCAGGTCTGAAACCTTACCCGCGTAGTCGCTCTGGATCACTTGCAAGCGGCTCATTTCCGCTGCGCCCGCGACCAGGCCATCGGCGGTCAGGCCAAACAGGTTGGTCAGGCCGATACCTACCAGTGCCGCGATCATGGTGGTGAACAGCAGCGTGCCGATGGTCAGGAAGCTGATCTTGCCCAGGGACGAGGCATTATGCAGACGGGCTACAGCGCTGAGGATCGAGGCGAATACCAACGGGATCACGATCATTTGCAACAGTTGCACGTAGCCGCTGCCGACCAGATCGAACCAGCCGATCGAGGTTTTCAGGGTCGGGCTGTCTGCGCCGTAGGTCATGTGCAGGCACAGGCCGAAGACCACGCCGAGAACCAGTGCCAGCAAGACTTTTTTCGCCAGGCTCCACGCGGTATGGCGGGTCAGCGACAAGCCGAACAGCAACGCGAGGAACACCAGCAGATTGAGGATCAGCGGGAAATTCATGAAAGCTCCGAGGGACGACTTGTACCAGTCTTGGGATGTAACAATTTCGAACCGGAAATGCTAACAGGTTGATATATCTACAAATATACCGATGTGGAATGACTACCTTGGATTTTGGAATAAGGCGCGTGGCGCATTCAAGACGCTGGCGGTCGCGCCCAGATTAAAACTGTCACACAGGTTTGTTAGCTTCGATGCCTTTGACGTGGAGCATAGCTGATGAAACTGACCGCCAAGTTGATCGCTGCAACCCTGTGCCTGGGCCTTACGGGCCAAGCGTTGGCCACAGAATTGAAACACTGGCCCGCTGACCAGGCCAAGCAGCTGGAGGCCATGATCGCCGCCAATGCGAACAAGGGCAACTTTGCGGTCTTTGACATGGACAACACCAGCTATCGCAACGATCTGGAAGAGGCCTTGCTGCCTTATATGGAAAACAAGGGCCTGATCACCCGCGACAGCCTCGACCCGTCACTCAAGCTGATCCCATTCAAAGACACTGCCGAGCACAAGGAAAGCCTGTTCAGTTACTACTATCGCCTGTGCGAAGTCGACGACATGGTCTGCTATCCGTGGGTGGCCCAGGTGTTTTCCGGTTTTACCCTGCAAGAGCTCAAGGGCTATGTGGACGAGTTGATGGCGTCGGGCAAGCCAGTACCGGTCACTTACTTCGAGGGTGATGCGGTCAAGACCTCCGAGATTCAGCCGCCCAAGGTGTTTACCGGTCAGGTCGAGCTGTTCAACAAGCTGATGGAGAACGGCATCGAGGTCTACGTGATGACCGCTGCCTCGGAAGAATTGGTGCGCATGGTCGCGGCCGATCCCAAGTACGGCTACAACGTCAAACCGCAGAACGTGATTGGCGTGAGCACATTGCTCAAAGACCGTAAAACCGGTGAACTGACCACGGCGCGCAAACAGATAAGCGCCGGTACTTACAATGAAAAAGCCAACCTGGGGCTGGAACTGACGCCGTATCTATGGACCCCGGCGACTTGGATGGCGGGCAAGCAGGCGGCGATCCTGACCTATATCGATCAGTGGAAAAAACCGGTGCTGGTGGGTGGCGATACACCGTCCAGTGATGGCTACATGCTGTTCCACGGTGTAGACGTGGCCAAGGGCGGGGTGCACCTGTGGATCAACCGCAAGGACAAATACATGGCGCAGTTGGAAGGCATGATGGCCAAGAACGCGGCGGCGCAGGCCAAGGAAGGTTTGCCGGTGACGGCGGACAAGAATTGGGTGATCGTCAAGCCTGATCAGATCCAGTAATTCCTGTGGGAGCGGGCTTGCTCGCGATGCAGGCGGCGCGGTCTGCCTGCATGACCACGGCGATGCCATCGCGGGCAAGCCCGCTCCCACAAGGGCAGTTATGTTGCCCATAAAAAATCCCGGCACATGGCCGGGATTTTTTTGCTCAGCGTATTGGCTTATGGCACCAATTTGTCCAGCAGTGCTTTATCACGCACCGCGCCCTTGTCGGCGCTGGTGGCCAGCAAGGCGTAGGCCTTGAGGGCGGTGGTGACTTTGCGCGGACGCACTTCTACCGGTTTCCAGCCTTTCTTGTCTTGCGCGGCACGGCGAGCGGCCATCTCTTCGTCGCTGATCAACAGGTTGATCGAGCGGTTAGGAATGTCGATCAGCACTTTGTCGCCGTCCTGCACCAGACCAATCGCGCCGCCAGCAGCCGCTTCCGGCGAAGCATGGCCGATGGACAGGCCCGAGGTACCACCCGAGAAGCGACCATCGGTGAGCAAGGCGCAAGCTTTGCCCAGGCCTTTGGATTTCAGGTAGGAAGTCGGGTAGAGCATCTCTTGCATGCCCGGACCGCCTTTCGGGCCTTCGTAACGGATGATCACGATGTCACCGGCTTTCACTTCGTCAGCCAGAATGCCGCGTACGGCGCTGTCCTGGCTTTCGAAAATCTTGGCATTACCTTCAAACACGTGGATCGATTCGTCGACACCAGCGGTTTTGACTACGCAGCCATCCAGCGCGATGTTGCCGTACAGCACGGCCAGGCCGCCTTCTTGCGAGTAGGCATGCTCAACGCTACGGATGCAGCCGTGTTCACGGTCGTCGTCCAGGGTTTCCCAGCGGGTCGACTGGCTGAACGCGGTTTGCGTCGGGATACCGGCCGGACCGGCCTTGAAAAAGGTGTGCACGGCTTCGTCGTCAGTCTGGGTGATGTCCCATTTGGCGATGCCTTCGGCCAGGGTTTTGCTGTGTACGGTCGGCAGGTCGGTGTGCAACAAGCCTCCACGGGCCAGCGAGCCGAGGATGGAGAAAATGCCGCCAGCGCGGTGCACGTCTTCCATGTGGTACTTCTGAATGTTCGGCGCCACTTTGCACAGCTGCGGCACGTGGCGGGACAGACGGTCGATGTCTTTAAGGTCGAAGTCGATTTCGGCCTCTTGGGCCGCGGCCAGCAAGTGCAGGATGGTGTTGGTCGAACCGCCCATGGCGATGTCCAGCGTCATGGCGTTTTCGAACGCCTTGAAGTTGGCGATATTGCGCGGCAATACCGACTCGTCGTTCTCGACGTAGTACTGGCGGCACAGGTCGACAATGGTGCGGCCGGCTTGCAGGAACAACTGCTCGCGGTCGCTGTGGGTCGCCAGTGCTGAGCCGTTACCCGGCAGGGCCAGGCCCAGGGCTTCGGTCAGGCAGTTCATCGAGTTGGCGGTGAACATGCCGGAGCACGAACCGCAGGTCGGGCAAGCGCTGCGCTCGTACTCGGCAACCTTCTCGTCAGAAGCGCTGGAGTCGGCGGCGATGACCATGGCGTCTACCAGGTCCAGGCCGTGGCTGGCGAGCTTGGTTTTGCCCGCTTCCATTGGCCCGCCCGAAACGAAAATCACCGGGATGTTGAGGCGCAACGAGGCCATCAGCATGCCTGGGGTGATCTTGTCGCAGTTGGAGATGCACACAATGGCGTCGGCGCAGTGGGCGTTGACCATGTACTCCACGGAGTCGGCGATGATCTCGCGGCTCGGCAGCGAATACAGCATGCCGTCATGGCCCATGGCGATGCCGTCGTCTACGGCAATGGTGTTGAATTCCTTGGCAACGCCGCCAGCGCGTTCGATCTCGCGGGCAACCAGCTGGCCCATGTCTTTCAGATGGACGTGGCCGGGTACGAACTGGGTAAAGGAGTTGGCAATGGCGATGATCGGCTTCTTGAAGTCGGCATCTTTCATCCCCGTGGCGCGCCACAAAGCGCGGGCACCGGCCATGTTGCGGCCGTGGGTGGAGGTTTTCGAACGATAGTCAGGCATGGAGCAACTCCGGGCGGCTAATCAGGTAACAAACAGGGAAGTGAGCTTCTAATGACTGACGGATCACACAGAAAATGACTACGTAACCGCTAGCTGCCGTTAACGCTGCGGGATCGCCGCGCGCCTGGGCCTGAGCTCATAAACCCGCCGGGGATGATTGGCGATGAATACGTCGATTCTACACGGCTGGCGGGCGGAGGGAATGGGCCTGTAGGTTGCTCCAGGGTTGTTTGCAGTAATGGGTATCTAGGCGTTCAAGGCTTTCAAGTTATAAAGTGCAGGAATGATTCTTGAATGGGCTCTGTGAATGCTAACCCTCAATCGTACTGTCAAAACATATCTGGCCATCGGCCTGGCGCAGGGGCTAGTGCTGTGGCTGACGACTTCCATGGGCGATACCGGGGTGAGGTATGCGCTGATAACGGCGGTGCTGGTGGGCGGTATCAACCTGTTGCTGCTGGGTGAGAACATCCGCCAACGCGGCGTTGCATGGTTGGTGCTTGGGCTCACGGCAGTGATGGCGGCGATCAGTGGCTGGGTGTTTTTGGACGGCGATGAGTATTGGCGCGCCGGTAGTTGGCTGGTGGGTAGCTGGAGCTTCTTTGGCGTAGTGATTACCTACGTGTGCACGGTGTTTATCCTGAGCTGGCCGACCCGCGAAGGGCGCTTCCCGCGCTACGAAGATCTGTTTCGCCATGCTTGGGATACCGTATTTATCGTCTTGCTGGGCGTGCTGTTGAACGCAGTGTTTTGGGCGTTGCTGTTGCTGTGGGGCGGGTTGTTCAAGATGCTCGGGATAGTGGCGCTGAACAAGCTGTTTTCAACCGACGGGTTTATATGCGTCAGCTTGGCGATGGTGTTTGCCCTGGGCGTGCATATGGGCCGTGAAAAGGATCGGGTCATCGGTCTGTTGCGCGGGATTTTGCTGGCGCTGTGCCGCTTCCTGCTGCCGTTGAGTGCGCTGATTGTCATTGTGTTCAGCTTTGCCTTGCCCTTTACCGGGCTGGAACCGATCTGGGACACCGGTTATTCGACGCCGATCATGCTGTGGCTGGTGGCGGTCAATCTGTTTTTGCTCAATGGGGTGTTTCAGGACGGGACCCAGGGCAGCGGTTATCCGACCTGGCTGGTACGGGTGATTGACCTGTGCCTGCTGTGTTTGCCGGTGCTGGTGGTATTGGCGGGGTATTCAACCTGGCTGCGCATTGAGCAGTACGGCCTGACGCCGTCGCGGGTTCTGGCCATGCTGCTGGTGTTGGTGATTTTTGTTCACAGTATGGCGGCGCTTTGGGCGGTGCTTGTTCCGCAGCCGGTCTGGCTGGGCAGGTTGCGCCTCAGCAACCCGCTGATTGCGTTGCTGTGTGTGGCGCTGTTGCTGGCGATTCATACGCCGTGGTTCAGTCCGTTACAACTGAGTGCGAACAATCAGGTACAGCGCGTGCTCAGCGGCAAGACGCCGGTAGACACCTTTGATGCAGACACATTGCGCAATCGTCTGGGGCCACAAGGTAAGCAGGCGTACGAGGCTTTATTGGCGCAAGTCGAGCAGGGGCTGGTGTTGACCGAGCCTGGACGAGAAGTGTTGTTGAGGCGTCTCAAGGAAGTGAGCACGGGCAACGGTCCTCGAGAGTCAGACCGGCTGCTGGAATGGATCGGTCCCAAGGTCGAGGGCAGCGAGCAGTTTGACGCGCAGGAAATTGGTGGGCCGTCTTGCTGGGCTCCGGGTTGCGCGCTATGGGCCGTGGATCTGGATCAGGACGGGCAGGTTGAGGTGCTGCAATTGCCCAAGAACAAATGGTCTGAGCCTCTGAGCTTTTACACGCGCGACACACAAGGTAAATGGCGGCGAGCCGGTACCTATGCTGGCGATGAAAGCGCGTTAGCGCTGATTGAGCAAATACGCCAGGGCAACGTGAAAGTGGTGAAGCCACGTTATCAATCGCTGCAGATTGGCGGGGTGGAGCTGAGCCCGAAGCTGGAGAAACCTCAAAAGCCCTGAATACTCTGTAGCCGCTGCCGAGGAACGAAGGCTGCGTTCGGCGGCGCAGCAGTCGTGAAATCAGAATATGCGGTTTAGCAGCTAGACCGTGGGCTCAGATTTTACGATCGCTTCGCAATCGAACGCAGCCTCGTTCCTACGGCAGCTGCTACGCGGCGATGTCCGTCTTAGCTGTTAGGCAGCAAACGGCAAGTGATGCTCTTGATGTAGCGGGTTTCAGCGATTGCTGGGTGAACCGGATGATCCGGGCCCTGGCCGCCGCGCTCCAGCAACTGCATGTTGCGGTCCAGATGACGGGCGCTGGTCAGCAGGATGTTTTGCAGGTCGTCTTCGGGCAAGTGCATGGAGCACGAAGCGCTGACCAGAATCCCGTCCTTGTTCAGCAGGCGCATGGCTTGCTCATTCAGGCGACGGTAAGCGCCTTCGCCGTTTTTCAGGTCTTTTTTGCGTTTGATGAAGGCCGGAGGATCGGCCACGATCACGTCGAAACGCTCTTCGTTGGCTTTAAGTTCCTTGAGGGCTTCAAACACGTCGCCTTCCATGCAGGTAACTTTCTCGGCAAAGCCGTTCAGCGCAGCGTTACGCTCAACACCATCGAGGGCAAAGGAGGAGGCGTCGACGCAGAACACTTCGCTGGCACCAAATGCTGCGGCTTGAATGCCCCAGCCACCGATGTAGCTGTACAAGTCCAGTACGCGCTTGCCCTGAACGTACGGGGCCAGGCGTGCTCGGTTCATGCGGTGGTCGTAGAACCAGCCGGTTTTCTGCCCGCCAATAACTGGCGCTTCGAACTTCACGCCGTTCTCTTCCAGCGATACCCACTCCGGCACCAGGCCAAAGACGGTTTCGACATAACGCTCAAGGCCTTCGGCATCACGGGCAGCCGAATCGTTCTTGAACAAGATGCCGCTTGGCTTGATGACTTGCACCAGTGCCGCGATCACGTCGTCTTTATGCTGTTCCATGGTGGCCGAGGCCAGCTGAACCACCAGAATGTCGCCGAAACGATCAACCACCAGGCCCGGCAGCAGGTCGGAATCGCCGAATACCAAGCGGTAGTAAGGCTTGTCGAACAGGCGTTCGCGCAGGGACAGGGCCACATTCAGGCGGTGAACCAGCAGCGATTTATCCAGTGGCAGCTTGATGTCGCGCGACAGCAAACGGGCGCAGATCAGGTTGTTGGGGCTCATGGCAACGATGCCCAGCGGCTTGCCGCCGGCGGTTTCGAGTACCGCTTGGTCGCCGGCCTTAAAACCGTTAAGCGGTGTGGCGGCTACATCGATTTCGTTGCTGTAGACCCACAAGTGGCCGGCGCGCAGGCGTCGATCGGCATTGGCTTTAAGGCGCAGGCTTGGCAGGGACATGACGTCGCTCCGGGTATTGAAAAGGGCGCGATTATAGCCCTAGACATAACCTTGAGGCTTGGCTGATTCACCGCATTGCGTCGGATCACGGACCCAGCGGCTCGGATATTTCCGCTAGAATCGCCAGCTATCCCAGAGTACGGAGCCTCCATGCCTGAATTACCTGAAGTCGAAACCACCCGCCGTGGCATCGCCCCGCACCTTGAAGGGCAGCGGGTCAGTCGGGTAATTGTGCGCGAGCGGCGCCTGCGCTGGCCGATCCCCGAAGACCTTGATGTGCGCCTGTCCGGGCAACGTATTGTGCTGGTCGAACGGCGTGCCAAGTATTTGCTGATCAACGCCGAAGTCGGCACGCTAATCAGTCATTTGGGCATGTCGGGCAATTTGCGGTTGGTGGAGGCCGGATTGCCCGCCGCCAAGCACGAGCACGTGGATATCGAGCTGGAGTCCGGGCTGGCCTTGCGCTACACCGACCCGCGCCGCTTTGGAGCCATGCTCTGGAGCTTGGACCCGCTGAACCACGAATTGCTGGTGCGTTTGGGGCCTGAACCACTGACGGACCTGTTTGACGGTGATCGGCTGTTCCAGCTGTCACGCAAACGCTCGATGGCTGTAAAACCGTACATCATGGACAACGCCGTGGTGGTGGGGGTAGGCAATATTTATGCGACCGAAGCGTTGTTTGCTGCCGGGATCGACCCACGTCGCGAGGCCAAGAGCATTTCGCGGGCACGCTATTTAAAGCTGGCGATCGAGATCAAGCGGATTTTGGCTGCCGCCATCGAACGTGGTGGAACCACCTTGCGCGACTTTATTGGCGGTGACGGCCAGCCCGGTTACTTCCAGCAGGAACTGTTCGTATACGGGCGTGGTTATGAGCCGTGCAAGGTCTGTGGCACGGAGCTGCGTGACGTCAAGTTGGGCCAGCGCGCCAGCGTGTTCTGCCCGCGTTGCCAGACGTAGCCGTGACGATGCACTTGTAGATACTCTGTTCCAGGTCTGCCCCAGTGGGAGCGAGCCTGCTTGAAGTATCTCTGTAGCCGCTGTCGAGGGACGAAGGCTGCGATTAGCCACCTCGATATGACAGGTATATCGAGGGCTCAGGTTTACGACTGCCGCGCAGTCGACCGCAGCCTTCGTGCCTCGTCAGCGGCTACAGGAGGTGCAAGCACGAATCAGGCCTTACCGGTAATTGCCCGGTACTTTTCCATCAGCTGTTCTTCGGTTTCCGGGTGGGCTTCATCCAGAGGGATGCAGTCGACCGGGCAAACCTGCTGGCATTGCGGTTCGTCGTAGTGGCCTACGCACTGGGTGCACAGGTTCGGGTCGATCACGTAGATCTCTTCGCCCTGGGAAATGGCGGCGTTCGGACACTCGGGTTCGCAGACGTCGCAGTTAATGCAATCGTCGGTGATGATCAGGGACATGGGTACTCCGGCCGGGGCGGTTGGCCCGGGCAACTGAAATCGAATGCGCCAATTGTGCCGCATTGGCGCCCGCAGTGCACGCGGGCGCCGCTTCAGTGGTTATTTCTTGCGAAAACGCTCGGTCAGGGCCTCGGCCACAACCGGGTGTACAAATTTGTTGATATCGCCGCCCAAGGCTGCGATTTCACGCACCAGCGTCGACGATATAAACGAATAGCGCTCTGATGGCGTGAGGAACAGACTTTCGACATCAGGGGCCAGTTGGCGATTCATGTTCGCCAGCTGGAACTCGTATTCGAAGTCCGACACGGCACGCAGGCCACGCAGAAACACATTGGCATTCTGTTCTTTGGCAAAGTGCGCGAGCAGCGTCGAGAAACCGACCACCTCAACATTGGGCAGGTGTTTGGTGACTTCACGAGCCAGCTCCACACGCTGTTCCAAAGGAAATAGCGGGTTTTTCTTGGTGCTGGCAGCGACAGCAATGATCACATGATCGAACAGGCGCGAGGCGCGTTCGACCAGATCGCCATGGCCCTTGGTAATAGGGTCGAATGTACCTGGGTACAACACTCGGTTCATCGCGTCGTCCTGGCGGGAATCCGTTGGGGAATCGGATGGTATCGCAGCATTCCCGGTCGGCCAAGTCGCCATTCGAAGAAGAAAGCACTATAGACGCGACGAATTAACTGCTTTTTCATGAATTTTTCAGGCGCTCGACCAATTGTGTCGCGAGTTTTGCCGTCAGTCCGTACACCGACAATTGTGGGTTGGCACCAATGCTGGTGGGGAATAACGAGCCGTCGTGGATCGATACGTTACGCAATTGATGATGGCGTCCGAGGCTGTCGGTGACGGCCATTTGAGAATTTTCGCCCATTGCACACCCACCCATTACATGGGCACTGGCCAAGCGTGTTCGATACAACTCAAGGCTCAAACTGTCTATCAGTTCACGGGTTGCGCTCAGGCTTTTCATGTAACGCGCATCGCAGTGCAGCGGCATGACCGCGCTGGCGCCCGCTGCAAACTGGATTTCGGCCATGCTCTGAAAAGCGCGTTTGAGTCCCTCCCAGCCATAGTCGGTGAGGTTGTAATCGAGCACCGGGCTGTCATCGCTGCGCAATTGCACATTGCCGCCGGGGCTTTCGGGATGAAACCCGTCGCGCATCAGCGCCAGCATCATGTGGGTATTAGGCAGTTGGGCCATCTGGTCGGTACTGCTTTGGCCAAAACCGGAAAACAAGGTTGCGGCTAATGCCGGGTGCAACGGTGGTACTTCGAGTTTGTAGCCCATGGGCCCTGTGGTGCCGTCTTTCCATTGAAAGTGATCGGAGTAAATCGACTGTGGCGCACCGTAAAAAGGATTAATGGCGGTAGGGAATTGCGCAGCAGAGAAGTTGACCAGATGCAGAAACGTCCGTTTGCCCAGTCGCTTGTGCGGGTCGGGCGCGTCGGAGCGCATCAGCAGGCCAGGCGTGTTGATGCCACCACCGGCCAGCACGTAATGCCGCGCCTTGACCGTTATCTTGCGGCCCGTAGGGGTTACGCAGCGGCTGTCCATGGCCTGGCATTCCAGGCCGGTAACGTGATCGCCACTGATCGATAACCGCCAGGCGCGGGCCAGATAGAGCAGCTCACCGCCTTTTTCCAGGGTTGCGGGAATGGTGGTGACCAGCATCGATTGCTTGGCGTTGGTCGGGCAGCCCATGCCGCAGTAGCCCAGGTTCCAGCAGCCGCGCACATTGCGCGGGATCACATGCCAGCTGTAGCCGAGCTTTTCGCAGCCGTTGCGGATCACTTCGTTGTTGGCATTGGGCGGGACTTGCCAGGGCGCAACACCCAAGCGCCGTTCCATCTGTTCGAACCAAGGGGCCATCTGCGCTTCGCTGTGGCCCACGACCGCGTGTTCACGGGCCCAGTGCTCCAGGGTCGGCGCCGGAGTGCGAAAACTTGAGGTCCAGTTGACCAGTGTGGTGCCACCCACCGCCCGGCCTTGCAGAATGCTGATGGCGCCGTCCTTGCTCATGCGTCCGACGCCTTCCTGGTACAGGCTGGCGTAGGCCTCGTCTTCGAGCAGTTTGAAATCGCTGCTGGTTTTAAGCGGCCCTTCTTCTATCAGCAAAACCTTGTAGCCCGCTGCGCTGAGAATTTCAGCCGTGGTGCCGCCGCCCGCGCCACTACCGACAATGGCGACGTCTGCCTCCAGTGTGAGGTCGTTCTCCAGCTGCGAGCCATCATAGGTTTTCCAGCCTCGGGCCAGGCCTTCGCGGAACGGATCGGTTACGGGCATAAAGGAGTGCTCTGGAGTGAAATTATTATTGTTGAAAAGCTCTGTTTTTGTAGCCGCTGCCGCAGGCTGCGATAAGGGCCGCAGGACCTTTGTACTAACTTGAATGCGCGGGGTCGCTAGGCGGCCCATTGCAGCCTGCGGCAGCGGCTACAAGGCTCTGCTCAGATTTTTGGCGGGCCGGGATAGCCGCAGACGGCCCATGATTGCGGGCATTCGTACCAACTCATCATGACCAGTTGCACCAGCGAACCATGGCCCATTTTCAACAGGTTCAGACTGCTGTTTTGCCAGCGCTGCAGAAAGTGCTGAATGTGTTCCGGGCTGGCGTTTTCCCATCGGCCCCAAACCCCGGTCAACGGACCGCGTGTCACGGGCATGGCCAATACGTCGAACAGTTGTTGGGTAAGGCCGAGCAGCGCAGGCGACAAGTGATTGAGGTTGTTGTCCAGTTTGTTCAGCGTGGCCTTCGCCGCGTCGGGCATTGATGCTGCGACCACGCTGCCAGCGAGCATGACCGGGATCAGTGCCCGCAAAAAAGCCAGGTCACTGCTGCGCAACACAGAAAACCCGCGAGCGCTGGCGCTGGCTGAGCAGCCGCTGAGGCTGGCAGTCAGCCCGGCAGTGGCCAGTAATGCACTGGCGCACACGCTGACCTTCAAGACCCCGCGACGTGATAGCAGGGCGCTTTCGATACTGAAATCGGGCATGGCCAAGGCTCCGCTAGCGGATAAACAGTTTTTGGATCAGCCGCACCCATTGACGGTCGTAGGGCGGGTAGATCATCAGTGAGCTGTTCAGGCGCTGTTTGACCAATACCCCTTTGGCTTTGCTGAAGGTCAAGAAGCCTTCGTGGCCGTGGTAATGGCCCATGCCCGAGGGCCCGACGCCACCAAAGGGCAGGTCGTCGATGGCCACGTGCAGCAGCGTTTCGTTGATGCTCACACCGCCTGAGTGGGTGTGCTGGATGACGCGCTGTTGCTCGGCCTTGTTGTAGCCAAAATAATAAAGCGCCAAGGGGCGAGGTCGAGTGTTGATGTAGGCCAGCGCTTGTTCGAGATTGGTGTAGGCCACAACGGGCAACAGCGGACCGAATATTTCGTCCTGCATGACCTGCATGTCGTCGTTCACATCCAGCACCAAGGTGTGGGGCATGCGCCGTCCCTGGCCCTGTTCGTACAGCGGGATCAGGCGTGCGCCCTTGAGCGTCGCGTCGGCCTGCAGTCGTTCAAGACGCGCCAGCTGGCGTTCATTGATGATTGCGGTGTAGTCCGGGTTGTCGATAAGCGTCGGATAAAAGTTGTGCACAGCCTGGCGGTAGGCGTCGACAAAACCGTCGACCCGGTCGTGCGGCACCAACACGTAATCAGGTGCGATACAGGTTTGCCCGGCGTTCAGGGTTTTACCCCAGGCAATGCGCTGTGCGGCATCTTTGAGTGGTACATCGGCCGACACGATGGCAGGGGATTTACCACCCAGTTCCAGGGTCACGGGCGTCAGGTTTTCAGATGCGGCGCGCATTACCTGCTTGCCCACATGGGTGGAGCCGGTGAACAACAAGTGGTCAAACGCCAGGCCGGAAAACGCCACGGCGACATCGGCTTCGCCCAGGATCACGGCCACCATGTCTTCGGGGAAGATGCGCCCCAGCAAATCCTTGAGCCAGCGCCCTGTGGCCGGGGTGAACTCGCTGAGTTTGAGCATGACCCGGTTCCCGGCGGCGAGCGCGCCGACCAAAGGGCCTATCGCCAGATACAGCGGGTAGTTCCACGGCACGATAATCCCGATCACGCCGAGCGGTTGATACATGACCTTGGCGCTGGCGGGCGCAAACATCATGCCCACGCTACGTGACGTGGGTTTGATCCAGCGTTTGAGGTGTCGCAAGGTGTAATCGATGCTGTGCAGGCAAGGCATCAGTTCGGCAAACAGGGTTTCGTCGGGACTGCGGTGGCTGAAATCCTGACTGATGGCATCGATCAGGATTTCACGCTCGGCGCTTAACATCTGGCGCAGGCTTTTTAGCCATTGCTGGCGCTGGGCAAGTGGCGGGAATGGATGAGAAGTGTAGGCCAGGCGCTGTTTGTCGAGCAGGGCCTGGAGATCTCCCTGCAGGGCTGAGGTGTCGTGAACGTGAGTACTGTCGACAGACATGGTTGCTCCAGGCGGTTTTTTTATCGGTTTTTATCGTTGGAGAGCAGTAATGTTTTTAGAGCCTATGCTCTAAGTTGTCAATCGAAGGGCCTGACAGCCGTGTTGTTTATCGATTCAAGGTTAGGCCGTAAGATGCCTTTCGTTTTTAATTTAAGCCCAAGCCTATGGCCATACGACTAAAAACCAGCCAGCGCATCGCCAATAGCAGCCTGGAGCTTTTTAACCAGCTGGGCGAACGCAGTGTGAGCACCAACCACATTGCGGCTCATATGGAGATTTCGCCGGGCAATTTGTATTACCACTTCCCGAACAAGCAGGCGATTATCTCGGTCTTGTTCAGTGAGTACGAAGCGCTGGTATCGGGTTTTTTACACCCACCCGAAGGGCGTTTGCCGAGCGTGGCCGACAAGCGTCATTACCTGCAGCAACTGCTGGATGCGATGTGGCGCTACCGTTTTTTGTACCGCGACATTGAGCATTTATTGCACAGTGACTCGGAGCTGGCCATCCGCTATCGACGTTTTTCACAGCACTGCCTGGCGCAGGCGCAGGCGATCTATGCCGGGTTTGTCGAGGCCGAAATATTGCGCATGACCCCCCAGCAAATCGAATCCCTGAGCTTGAATGCGTGGATTATTCTCACCTCGTGGGTCGGTTTTTTGTGCACTACCCGTGAGAACAGTGATCAGCTCAGCGAGCAGGCGATCAAGCGTGGGGTGTATCAACTGCTGGTGCTGGAGTCGGGTTTTGTCACCGACCAGGCCCGTGAAGCGGTCGATGAGCTGATCAAGGAATATTACGTGCCTCTGGAACATGCGCTGTACGCTCAATAACTGCATTTCACCCCCTCACAGGAGTTCACTATGCCCGTTGCGCAACTGATCAGCCCGCAAGCCCTGAATGAACGTCAGGCGCTGCCCGGTCTGGTTATTCTGGATTGTCGCTTTGCCCTTGAAGACCCTGACTATGGCCGTTGCAGCTATGCCGAAGGGCATATTGCCGGCGCGCAGTTTGCCGATCTTGACCGTGACCTGAGCGGGCCAGTGATTAAAGGCGTGACTGGCCGTCATCCGCTGCCCGATCCGCAGACCTTGCTTGAGCGACTGCGCAGCTGGGGTGTGAATACCGATAGCGATGTGGTGTTGTACGACGATGGCCCGGGCGCTTATGCCGCTCGGGCATGGTGGTTACTGACCTGGCTGGGCAAGCGTGACGGCGTGTTTATTCTGGATGGTGGGCTCAAGGCCTGGCATGGCGCGGGTTTCCCTTTGAGTCTGGATGCGGCACCGACCTTGCGTGGCACGCTGATGGGTAAACCCGACAGTCATATGTTGCTGAGTGCCGAACAATTGCAAAAACGCCTGACCAAACCGGAGTTGACCTTGATCGACGCCCGCGCTCAACCGCGCTTTCGTGGCGAGGTCGAGCCGATTGATCCGGTCGCCGGGCATATTCCGGGTGCGCAATGTGCGGCATTCAGCGAAAACCTCGACAGCAGCGGGCGCTTTCTGCCTGCCGAGCAGCTCAGGCAGCGTTTCGCCGAAAAGCTCGCGGGCCGTTCGCCCGAGGAGTTGGTGGCTTATTGCGGCTCTGGGGTGACGGCGTGCCACAACCTGTTTGCATTGGGGTTGGCGGGCTATCCATTGGGCAGGCTCTATGCCGGCTCCTGGAGTGAGTGGATCAACGATCCTGCGCGGGGCATTGCTACAGGGGATTGAGCCGTTGCCCCTACACCCTATTGGCGCTGGCCAGTCGATACGCCCCGGGGCCAACGCCGTACACCTTCTTGAATTGCCGACTCAGGTGGCTCTGGTCGGCAAACCCCAATTGCGTCGCGACCTGCAGCGGCAAGCAACCCTGTTGCAGCAAGGCCCGTGCATGGGCAATGCGTTGTTGCATCAGCCAAGTGTGCGGCGGCATGCCAGTGGCCCGTTGAAACACTCGGGCAAAGTGGAACGGTGACAGATTGACCGCCGCCGCGAGTTCTTCCAGTGATGGCGGCTGCGCCAGTCGGGCGTGGAGCAGTTCCTTGGCCTGGCGCACGGCGCGATGCTCGATCCCCGGCTTTGCCGGTAGCGGTAGGCGGGCATGACGGTTGAGCAAGGCAAGCATCATCTGGCGCCATACGGTTTGCTGGTGCAGCGCGGTTTCTGGCCCTTCGAGCAACTGATGCAACTGGAACAACCCGTGGAACAGGTCGCAGTCATACAGCAGTGTGTCGCTGAAGGTTGGCAAGTGCGTCGTGGGCAGCTCCAGTTCGTCAAGTAACTGGTGCAGTTGCGCGTTGTCCGGGTAAAACGCCCGGTAGCGCCACCCAGCATCGTGGCCTTTGTGGCCATTGTGCACTTCGTCCGGATTGATCAGAACCAGCGTGCCGGTGGCGGCCAGGTGCTCGGCGCCCCGATAGCGATACCGCTGGGCACCCGCGATGATCATGCCAATCACAAAACCATCATGAACGTGAGGTACGAAGCGGTGTTCGATGTAGCGTGCCGTGAGCAACTCGACGCCGCTCAGGGGCGGCGCTTGCCAGAAATGGATCGATTCACCCTGCGCGCCGTCCATTACGCAGACTCATGCCCAAGGGCGGCCAGCCATTGCGGAATGCGGCGTTCAAGGTAGTACGCGGGCTTGCCTGGCGAGCCCTCCAGAAACCCGACATGCCCACCCTTGGAGTGCAATTCCAGTTGGGTGCAGGCCGACAGCTCGCTGGCCTCGGGGATACTGTGCCTGAACACGAACGGATCGTCTTCGGACTGGATAATCAGCGTTGGGGTCTGGATGGCGCCCAGGAAGTAACGACTGGAGGCGCGGCGGTAGTAGTCATCGACATTGAGGTAGCCGTTAAGGGGGGCGGTCACGCGGTCATCGAATTCCCAGAAAGTGCGCATTTTGCTCAATGCTTTCACCGAGCCCAACTGGGCCAGTCTGGCCAGGCCCTCGTGTTGGGAATCGAGCTGGAACCGGCGTTTCTTGTCTTTGACGTAGGCCAGCATCTCGCGCATGAAGTGCGCTTGATAGACCCTGGAAAATCCCAGGCCAATTCGGTCGGCACACTGGTCAAGCCGGAACGGCACCGATACGGCGACGGCACCTTGCAGGCCGCTGTCGGGACCGCTTTCGCCCAGATACTTGAGCAGCACATTGCCCCCAAGCGAATAGCCTGCGGCATACAACGGTGCCAGTGGATGGCTGGCGCGAAGATGTGCCACGGCCTCGGCCAGATCTTCGCTGGCACCTGAGTGGTAGCTGCGGGTCAACAGGTTGGGTTCACCCGAACAACCCCGCCAGTTCAGCGCCACACTGGTCCAGCCACGTGCGGCGAGAGCGTTTTGCAACCCCAGTACATAGTGCGAGCCCGATGAGCCGGTCAAACCGTGCAGCACCAACACCACGGGTGCATGGGCCGATGGCGTGCCGTGCCAGTCCAGGTCGAGAAAGTCGCCATCCTTCAACCACAAGCGTTCACGCCGATGTTCAATGGCAGGTTTGGTGCGCCATAACGGTCCCCATAACGTTTGTACATGGGGGTTGCCGAGGCCAAAAGCCGGGGTGAACGGCTTGAGGGGTAGAGCATGGCTGGCTGAAAAAGGCACGGTGGTTCTCATCGGATTACAGGTACGGCGGGTGTCTAAATTGCCACATCAGAGCTTTGCACCCAAGTGCTGCGTGTTCAACTGATGGCTGACATACAAATGTTCGCCAGTATCGGATCAGGCGCTATAACCTCTGGCAGTGCCCGCGGCAGGTACTGCTTGATGTCGTCCAGTTGCGCAGTGCTCATCTGGTCGGCCATCACTTCAAGTGCGACAGCCAGGGCATGGGACAGCCCGGATTGGCCCGCAGGCTCATAGCTCGAGCCGACGCGATACCAGAGCTGCGAGTGAACTACGGCTGCGCGATGGTCTTCTGATCGTTAGAACAGGTTGGCCTGGGAGGGCAGGTGAGGGCGTTACACAGGTATCTTGTGTACTAAGGCGCGTTTAATGAATCGTCCAAAATCTGTAGCCGCTGCCGCAGGCTGCGATTGAGCCCGTAGGGGTCGCTCTTTTTCAAAAGCGAAGGTCCTTCGGCCCTTATCGCAGCCTGCGGCGGCTACAGAGTATCTACAGGTTTAGTTGTTACTGTGCGATTGCCTCGCGCTGCCACAGGGCGTAGTTCACGCCTCCGGCTTTTTGCTCGCGGTGCAGACGCCAGTTGGCGGGCAGGCCCAGTTCGGACGGGCGCAACTCGCTTTCGGTGTAAACCCAGGCGTCCTCGGCCAGCCAGCCGCGCTGCTCCAGCAGGTCGCAGGCAGGCTTGAGCAGGTCCTTGTTGAACGGCGGGTCGAGGAACACCACGTCGAAGGTGTCACTCGGGGTCGCGTCCAGGTAGCGCAGGGCGTCGGTTTGCTGCACTTCGCCAACAGTGCAACGCAAGATGCCCATGTTCTCGCGAATGTTGGAGATCGCATCGCGGTTGCTGTCCAGCGCCACGCCTTTGGCCGCGCCGCGGGACATGGCTTCGAGGAACAGCGCGCCGCTACCGGCGAATACGTCCAGTACTTTGGCGCCGCCGATATGCGGGGCCAACCAGTTGAACAGGGTTTCACGCACGCGATCCGGCGTAGGGCGCAGGCCCTCTACATGGGGGAAGTCCAGCTTGCGGCTGCGCCATTCCCCGCCGATGATGCGTAACTGACCCGCACCCGAGTGCGATGTGTTTTTTGGCTTTGCCATTAATGCTCCGGAACCCCAAGAGGTTGCTCTGAAGGTTTGTCGGTAGGAGGTGGCAGTGGTTTTTGCGGCACGGTAGGGCCGGCGGTCACTACGACCATTTTGTCGGCGCTCAGGTGCTTGTTCATGGCGTCCTTGACCTGCTCGGTGGTCAGGTCCTGGGACTTCTGCATGAAGGTTTCCAGATAGTCCAAAGGCAAATCATAGAAGCCCATTGCGCCCAGTTGGCCGACGATGGCCGCGTTGCTGGCAGTGGACAGCGGGAAGCTGCCCGCCAATTCACGCTTGGCATCGTCGAGTTCTTTTTGCGTCGGACCGTTTTTCAGGTAGTCAGCCAAAATGTCTTGCACCAGTTTGAGCGTGCCTTCGCTCAATTCGGCACGTGTTTGCAGGTTGATCAGAAACGGACCACGGGCCTGCATCGGTGTGAAGCTGGAGTATACGCCGTAAGTCAGGCCGCGTTTTTCACGGACTTCAGTCATTAGGCGTGTACCGAAACCGCCACCACCGAGGATGCTGTTACCCAGTGCGAGCGCGGCGTAGTCCGGATCAGCACGGTCTATACCCAGCTGAGACAGCAGCAGGTGGGTTTGCTTGGACGGGAACTCGATATGAGTCTGGCCCGCTTTTGGTTCGCCAGGCTGCAGAGTCTTGGTGACGGCCGGGCCTTTTGGCAGGGCGGCAGAGACCTGGGCCGCGATGGCTTCGGCTTCAGCGCGAGACAAGTCGCCAACAATCGCGATCACCGCGTTGCCTGCTGTGTAAGCCTTGTTGTGGAAGGCCTTGAGCTGGTCGATGGTAATTGAAGAGATGCTTTGGGCATTACCATCGCTGGCGTGGGCGTACGGGTGGTCGCCGTACAGGTGCTTGAACAGCTCGATGCTGGCCAGTTTGCCGGGGTTTTGCTTCTGGAATTCAAAGCTGGCCAGCAACTGGTTTTTGATCCGATCCAATGAGTCGGCCGGGAACGCAGGCTTGCCCACAACCTCAGAGAACAGATTGAGCGCCGGGGTGCGTTTGTCGGCGTCACTCAGGCTGCGCAACGAAACTATGGCCATATCGCGATAAGCACCATTGCCGAATTCCGCGCCCAGGCCTTCAAAACCCTGGGCGATGGCGCCGACATCCTTGCCGGCCACGCCTTCATTGAGCATGGCATTGGTTAGCAGGGCCAGGCCGGGGGTGGAGTCGTCTTGGCTGCTGCCTGCTGCGAAGGTCAGTTGCAGGTCGAACATCGGCAGTTGCCTGGCTTCGACAAACAGTACTTTGGAGCCTTCGGCGGTTTTCCAGGTCTGTACGTCCAGATCACGATGGCTGGGCGCCTTGCCGTCGAGTTCGGCCAAGGATTGCAGCTTGTGCTCGGTCTTGGCCTTATCCAGCGCCTGGCTGGCAACCGACTGGTCGGGGTTGGCGAAAAAGTAGCCGAGTGCGCCAACCAGTACGACGGCGCTCAGACCGAGCAGTGCGTAGCGGGAACCTTTACGCTCACTCATGGGTTTTCTCCTCGGGCAGTACATGCGCAACGCTGAGACGGTCGCGAGTGAAATAGGTGCGGGCCGCTTGCTGGATATCAGCT
Organism: Pseudomonas kulmbachensis; assembly: GCF_963681935.1. Lineage (NCBI taxonomy): Bacteria > Pseudomonadati > Pseudomonadota > Gammaproteobacteria > Pseudomonadales > Pseudomonadaceae > Pseudomonas > Pseudomonas kulmbachensis. Next base: position 338,762 of record NZ_OY817088.1, read on the forward strand.
GGAGTGACCTTTTGCAGATCAGCCAGCTCGGAGTCCATCAGCTTCCAGGACAGGCCGACGGTTTCCAGTTGGCCAATCGAGGTGGCCTGGCTGGTGATCGAGTCACGCTCGTAAACCAGACCGGCAATCACTTGGGCGCGCACGCGCTCCAGTTCTTCAGTGGTAGGCGGGGTCTTTTTCAGGTCGTCGAGCAAGCGCCACAAACCGGCTTCGGTCTGTGCCAGCGTGACTTTTTTCTGACTGTTGGGCATCGCCGAAAGCATGAACAGGCTGTCGCCACGGGTGAACGCGTTGTAGCTGGACGATGCGCCGGAGACCAGTTCTTCGCCGCGTTCCAGTTGGGTTGGCATGCGCGCGCTGTAGCCGCCGTCCAGCAGCGCAGAAATCAGGCGCAGGGCGTTAGCGGTAACCGGGTCTTTGGCGGTGGCAATACTTGGCACGTTAAAGCCCAGCATCAGGCTTGGCAGTTGGGTCTGTACGTGAATCTTGAGCAGGCGCTCACCAGGGGTCGGCAGCTCCAGCGGGATTTTGGCAACCGGGATCTCGCGTTTCGCAACCGGGCCAAAGTAGCGCTGGGCCAGGGCTTTGACTTCGTCCGGGGTTACGTCACCGACCACTACCAGCGTGGCGTTATTGGGCGCATACCACTCTTCGTACCAGTCGCGCAGTTCGCCAACGCTCATGCGCTCAAGGTCGACCATCCAGCCGATGGTCGGGGTGTGGTAGCCGCTGGAAGGGTAGGCCATTGCGCTGAACAGCTCGTAGGCTTTGCTCATGGGCTGGTCGTCGGTGCGCAGGCGGCGCTCTTCCTTGATGACTTCGATTTCGCGCTTGAACTCTTCAGGCGGCAGGCGAAGGCTGGCCATGCGGTCGGCTTCAAGTTCGAAGGCAACGCCCAGGCGGTCGCGGGCCAGTACCTGGTAATAAGCGGTGTAGTCGTCGCTGGTGAAGGCGTTTTCCTGTGCGCCAAGGTCGCGCAGGATCAGAGAGGCTTCACCGGGCCCGACCTTGTTGCTGCCTTTGAACATCATGTGTTCAAGGGCGTGGGACAGGCCGGTCTTGCCGGGCGTCTCGTAACTTGAGCCGACTTTGTACCAGACCTGGGATACCACCACGGGTGCACGGTGGTCTTCGCGCACGATGACTTTCAGGCCATTGTCCAGGCGGAACTCGTGGGTAGGCTGTGGTTCGGCCGCCAGGGCCGAAAGCGGGACTAAAACTGTGCTGAGCAACAGGCCAGCAGCGCGGCGGGCTAGAGCGTTCATTCGTTTTTAAACCTGTTGGGCTGCCCGCTTGGCCTTAGCGTCTGCGGGTGAGGAGGTGCTAGGATACTGATCCGTTTTACTGGCGGCCACGCCTATCAGGCCTTTGACGATCAGACGAAGTTTGATCGGGCAGTATAGAAGCCCGCTTGGAAGTGTGGATGTATCACGGTAAATTTCGCTTTTTTGCCGATTTTCCCGTTCCAGACCCGAGTTAATACGAAGTTCACGAGGTGTGTTTTACCCTCGGATCACAGTTGCGTGCGAACAAGCTGACAAAATTGCAGTCTGTTTCACACCGAATATTATTTGCCGGGGCGCCACAGTGGCGCGTCGCTACGATGAGATAGCCGTCCTCCATGTTTGGTTCCAACGACGACAAGAAGAACCCAGCTGCGGCTGGCGAGAAAAAAGGCCTGTTCGGATGGCTGCGCAGAAAGCCGCAGGAAACCGTCGTGGAACAACCCGCGCCTGCTCCCGAAATCACCCCTGAGCCGTTGATCGAGGCCACGCCAGTGGTCGTCGAGGCAACCCCTGAAGTGGTAGTGGTGACGGCAGCGCCTGTTGTTGAGCTGGCCCCTGTCCCACAGATCGTTCCTGAGCCAGCGCCATGGCCGTCCTTGCCCGTTGCCGAAGAGCCGGTGGCGCTGGTCGAGGATGTGCAAGCGCCGCATATCGTGCCGCCGATCCCTGAGCCTGTGGTTGAAGTGCTTGAGGTGGTCGAGACTTTTGTAGAACCAGAACCAGAACCAGAACCAGAACCAGTTGCCGTCGTAGCGCCGGTGGTCGTGCCTGTGCCTGTTCCGGTAGTGGCTGCACCTGTACCTGTACCTGTGGTTGAAGCCCCCGCCCCGGCTCCGGTAGTTGCGGCTGAGCCCAAGACCGGCTTCTTTGCCCGTCTCAAGCAGGGTCTGTCCAAAACCAGCGCCAGTATCGGCGAAGGTATGGCCAGCCTGTTTCTGGGCAAAAAAGTTATCGATGACGATCTGCTTGAAGAGATCGAAACCCGCTTGCTGACCGCCGATGTGGGTGTTGAAGCAACGTCGGTGATCATTAAAAACCTGACGCAGAAAGTCGCCCGCAAGCAACTGACCGATGCCGACGCGCTGTACAAGTCATTGCAGGATGAGTTGGCAGCCATGCTCAAGCCGGTTGAGCAGCCGCTGAAAATCGAATCCAGGAACAAGCCTTTCGTGATTCTGGTGGTGGGCGTCAACGGTGCGGGCAAAACCACCACCATTGGCAAATTGGCTAAAAAGCTGCAGCTCGAAGGCAAGAAAGTCATGCTGGCGGCCGGTGATACCTTCCGCGCAGCCGCCGTCGAGCAGTTGCAGGTGTGGGGTGAGCGCAACAACATTCCGGTGATTGCCCAGCACACGGGTGCTGACTCGGCTTCGGTGATCTTTGACGCCGTGCAAGCAGCCAAGGCCCGTGGCATCGACGTTTTGATCGCGGATACTGCCGGGCGCCTGCATACCAAAGACAACCTGATGGAAGAGCTGAAGAAAGTTCGCCGGGTTATCGGCAAGCTCGACGAAGACGCCCCGCACGAAGTGCTGCTGGTGCTGGATGCCGGTACAGGGCAGAACGCTATTAGCCAGACCAAACAGTTTGACCAGACCGTTGCTCTTACCGGCCTGGCGTTGACCAAGCTGGATGGCACGGCCAAAGGCGGGGTCATTTTTGCCCTGGCCAAGCAATTCAATATCCCTATTCGCTTTATCGGTGTGGGTGAAGGCATCGATGATTTGCGTGATTTTGAATCCGAACCCTTTGTCCAGGCTCTATTTGCGGAGCGGGAGCGTCCATGATTCGTTTCGAGCAGGTCGGTAAGCGCTATCCAAATGGACACGTGGGCCTGCACGAGCTGAGCTTTCGGGTCCGTCGAGGTGAATTCCTCTTTGTGACCGGCCACTCCGGCGCAGGCAAAAGCACGCTGTTGCGCCTGTTGCTGGCAATGGAACGCCCGACCACCGGCAAATTGCTGCTGGCGGGGCAGGACCTGGGGCAGATCAGCAACGCGCAGATTCCTTTTTTGCGTCGCCAGATCGGCGTAGTGTTCCAGAACCACCAGTTACTGTTTGATCGCACGGTATTCAACAACGTTGCCTTGCCCCTGCAAATCCTCGGGTTGTCCAAGGCCGAGATCGCCAAGCGTGTTGACTCGGCACTGGAGCGCGTGGCGTTGTCGGATAAAACCGATCTGTATCCCGGAGACTTGTCCACGGGCCAGCAGCAACGTGTCGGTATTGCCCGCGCCATCGTCCATCGTCCGGCCTTGCTGCTGGCCGATGAACCCACCGGTAACCTCGATCCGCGTTTGGCGGCGGAAATCATGGGCGTATTTGAAGACATCAACCGTTTGGGCACCAGCGTACTGATTGCCAGCCATGACCTGGCGCTGATCGCGCGTATGCGCCATCGCATGCTCACCTTGCAGCGCGGGCGATTGATTGGCGATGGGGAGGCTGCTGTATGAGTGCGACCCGCAGCTCCAAAGTGTCCGAACGCGTAGCGCCCAAGGCCGCCGACCCGCAGCCGCCGAAGAAAAAACACGATGATGACGATGGTCCGACCTTCGCCATGCTGTTTCACGCCTGGGTTGAGGCCCACCGTGCGAGTTTGCTCGACAGCCTCAAGCGCCTTGGCAAGCAGCCAATTGGCAGCTTTTTTACCTGTCTGGTAATGGCCGTTGCGCTGAGCTTGCCCATGGGCTTGTCGTTGTTGCTGAACAATGTCGAGCGTCTGGGCGGTTCATGGCAGCGTGCGGCGCAGATTTCGTTGTATTTGCAGATGGATGCCAGCAGTGAGCAGGGTGAAAAACTCAGCGATCAGATAAAAGGTATGGCGGGGGTGGCTGACGCCGAATTTATCAGCCGCGAAAAGGCCCTCGAAGAGTTCCAGCAGCAGTCAGGGCTGGGCGAAGCGCTGAAAGAGTTGCCTGATAACCCGTTGCCCGGTGTGGTGCTGGTGACCCCGGCCGAAGTCGATAAAGCCACCCTTGAAGCCCTTCGCGAGCGTCTTGCGCAGTTGCCGAAGGTGCAACAGGCGCAACTTGATCTAGTCTGGGTCGAGCGTTTGGCGGCCATCCTGAAGTTGGGTGATCGCTTTGTGTTTGGCTTGACGGTATTGCTGGTATCGGCTTTGCTGCTGGTTATCGGTAATACGATTCGTTTGCATATCGAGAATCGCCGTATCGAAATCGAAGTCATCAAGCTGGTTGGTGGTACTGACAGCTATGTACGCAGGCCATTTCTTTATATGGGTGCGCTTTATGGCTTTGGTGCGGGAGTATTGTCCTGGGGCGTATTGGCATTCGGCTTGGACTGGTTAAATGACGCGGTGGTAGGGTTGGCTGGCTTGTACGGCAGCAATTTTGCTTTGGCGGGTGTGCCGGTAGCCGATGGTCTGTCTCTCTTGCTTGGCGCGGTGCTGTTAGGGTATATCGGTGCATGGATTGCAGTAGCGCGTCACTTACGTGAGCTTTCGCCCAAGTAGTTCCTTTTACACCTGTTGACCTTTTCAGCTTTTTTTGGGAACTTTTTTCTGAATTCCCGGTCAACTTTCGCAGTGCTGAACTGCACGAGTTATGTAAGACGGAGGTTTTTTCGTATGACCACTTCTTTGCAACCTGCGTATGCGTTGGTCCCTGGTGCGAACCTTGAGGCCTATGTAAACACGGTGAACAGCATTCCATTGCTGACACCGGAGCAGGAGCGTGAACTGGCCGAGAGTCTCTACTATGAGCAGGATTTGGGGGCGGCTCGGCAGATGGTGCTCGCCCACCTGCGTTTTGTTGTACACATTGCCCGTAGTTATTCGGGTTATGGCCTGGCTCAGGCTGACCTGATCCAGGAAGGCAACGTCGGCCTGATGAAGGCGGTCAAACGTTTCAACCCTGAAATGGGCGTGCGTCTGGTTTCGTTCGCCGTTCACTGGATCAAGGCAGAGATCCACGAGTTTATTTTGCGTAACTGGCGGATCGTGAAAGTCGCGACCACCAAGGCTCAGCGCAAACTGTTCTTCAACCTGCGCAGCCAGAAAAAACGTTTGGCCTGGCTGAACAACGACGAAGTTCATCGTGTGGCTGAAAGCCTCGGCGTAGAGCCTCGTGAAGTCCGCGAGATGGAAAGCCGCCTGACCGGTCACGACATGGCGTTCGATCCGGCGGCCGAAGCTGACGACGACAGTGCGTTCCAGTCGCCAGCCAACTACCTGGAAGACCACCGGTACGACCCGGCGCGCCAATTGGAAGATGCTGACTGGACCGATAACTCCACCAGCAACCTGCATGAAGCGCTGGAAGTACTGGACGACCGCAGCCGTGACATTCTGTATCAGCGCTGGTTGGCTGAAGAAAAAGCCACGCTGCACGACCTGGCACAGAAGTACAACGTGTCTGCAGAGCGTATTCGTCAGCTGGAAAAAAGCGCGATGAACAAGCTCAAACTGTCGATTGCCGCCTAACACGGCCCGACAATAAAACGCCCCGATCTGATCGGGGCGTTTTTGTTTGTGCGGCGAGCTCACAAAAAACTGGCAGCTTCAATCAGCCCATGGCGCCTTACGCGAGGTGTTCAGGCCGTCGAGGTAGCTGTCCCCGCCCAACTGACTCATTTGCTGGCGAATCCAGCCTGCGCGACGACTCACGTATGAGCTGGGATGGCTGGCGCTCCAGTTCAGCGGGCTGGGTAGCACCGCAGCCAGATAACTGGCCTGCTGGCGCGAAAGGTTCTTGGCGCTTACACCAAAGTGATGCTGAGCCGCCGCTTCGGCCCCAAACACCCCTTCATCCCACTCCGCGCTATTGAGGTACACCTCAAGAATCCGCTGCTTGGGCCAGAGCACTTCAATCAGCCCGGTAAACCAGGCTTCCAGGCCTTTGCGCAACCAGCTGCGGCCAGACCATAAAAACAGGTTCTTCGACACTTGCTGGCTCAGCGTACTGGCGCCGCGCAACGTGCCGCCCTGCTCGTTGTGTACCAGCGCGGCCCGGATCGCTCCAAAGTCAAAACCCCAATGCTCGGGGAACTTTTGGTCTTCGCCAGCCATGACTGCCACTTTGAGGTCGTTGGAAATTTCATTCCAGGGACGCCAGCTGCGTTGCAGGTCAATGGGGTCGCCGTCGAACCACGACTCGACCTTGCGCTCCACCATCAGCGCCGTGCCGGGGGGTGGCACCCAGCGAAAAATCAGCACCAGTAATGCGCTGCCCACTGCGAACCAGAGCAGGGCTTTAAGAATGCGATGAACAAGAAAACGCAGCATAGATGGCTTGGCCGAACCCGTTGAGCGGGCCATTATACAGACCCTGCGCCATTCGATGATCCTGACTGGAGTTACCTCATGCTGCGCGTTTTTTTGATGCTGGCCGCGTTCTTCGGCTTTACCGGTGTTGCGCTGGGCGCATTCGCCGCCCACGGCCTGAAAGGTCGCTTGAGTGAACAGTACCTGGCTATTTTTCATACAGGCGTGACTTACCAACTGGTGCACACCCTGGCTCTGTTCGGTGTGGCCCTACTGGCCACTCATCTTCCAGGGCGTTTGGTGACCTGGGCCGGTGTCTGTTTCGCCCTTGGCATCGTGCTGTTTTCCGGCAGTTTGTACCTGCTGACCATGACCGGTATCAGCAAGCTGGGGATCATCACGCCCTTTGGTGGTCTGGCATTTTTGGCCGGCTGGCTGTGTTTGGGCCTGGCCGCCTGGCGCCTGAGCTAAGCCCGCAAGATGAATGGCTTGGGTCGACCTGACTGATCGGGATAGAATGCTGGCCCCTTAAAATGAAGGCAGCGTCGCGCATGCTCATTCAGTTGAACGGTGAATCCTTTGAACTACCGGACGGCGAGACCGTTGCGGACCTGCTGGCACGTCAGGAGCTGACCGGCCGCAGGGTCGCGGTCGAGCTTAACCTGGACATCGTCCCGCGCAGCCAGCATGCCGAGACGGTACTCAAGGCAGGCGATCAGGTCGAAGTGGTGCACGCCATCGGTGGTGGCTAGGTTTTCGCTCCACCCTTTACGCTCGCCCCCAGTGCACACAATTACAGAGGATTCCCGATGAGCAACGTTCGCACCGACAAGCCTTTTACCCTGGCTGGCCGTACTTATCAGTCGCGCCTGCTGGTAGGCACCGGCAAGTACCGTGACCTTGAAGAAACCCGTCTGGCCATTGAAGCCTCGGGTGCTGAAATCGTCACTGTTGCCGTGCGCCGTACCAACATCGGTCAAAACCCGGGCGAGCCGAACCTGCTCGACGTGCTGCCGCCGGATCGCTACACCATCCTGCCCAACACTGCCGGTTGCTATGACGCGATCGAAGCCGTGCGCACCTGCCGTCTGGCCCGTGAGCTGCTCGACGGCCACAAGCTGGTCAAGCTCGAAGTGCTGGCCGATCAGAAAACCCTGTTCCCTAACGTTATCGAAACCCTCAAGGCTGCCGAGATTCTGGTCAAGGACGGTTTCGACGTGATGGTGTACACCAGCGATGATCCGATCATTGCCCGCGAGCTTGAAGCCATGGGCTGTATCGCCGTGATGCCGCTGGCGGGTCTGATTGGCACCGGTTTGGGGATCTGCAACCCCTACAACCTGCGCATCATCCTTGAAGAAGCAAAAATTCCGGTACTGGTCGATGCGGGTGTGGGCACTGCCTCCGACGCGACCATTGCCATGGAAATGGGCTGTGAGGCGGTGCTGATGAACTCGGCCATCGCCAACGCCCAGCACCCGATCATCATGGCCGAAGCCATGAAGCACGCCATTGTGGCGGGCCGTCTGGCGTATCTGGCCGGGCGCATGCCGAAAAAACTCTATGCCAGCGCCTCTTCGCCGCTGGATGGTCTGATCAAGTAAGAGCCACTGATGACTGAATCACTAGACACCCCAATCCCGGAAGAAGGCGAAGATCGCCAACACCGTCGCATCAAGAGTTTTGTGATGCGCGCCGGGCGCATGACCGAAGGCCAGCAACGCGGTCTCGATCAAGGCACGCCGCTGTACGTTCTGCCGCTGGCTGACGCGCCGGTCGATTTCGATCAGGTATTCGGTCGCTCTGCGCCGCGCACCCTCGAAATCGGCTTCGGCATGGGCCATTCCTTGCTGGAAATGGCTGCTGCTTCGCCTGAACAGGACTTTATCGGGGTAGAGGTTCACCGTCCGGGTGTTGGCGCGCTGCTCAATGGCGTGCTGACCCAGGGCCTGACCAACCTGCGGGTTTACGATTGCGATGCGATCGAAGTGCTGACCCGTTGCGTGGCTGACAACAGCCTTGACCGTCTGCTCCTGTTCTTCCCGGACCCTTGGCACAAGAGCCGTCACCATAAGCGCCGGATCGTGCAAGCGTCCTTCGCCGAACTGGTGCGCTCCAAGCTCAAGGCTGGCGGCGTGCTGCACATGGCGACCGACTGGGAACCGTATGCCGAGTACATGCTGGAAGTGATGAACGTTGCGCCGGGCTACCGCAACCTGGCCGAAGACGGCCTGTGCGTGCCGCGTCCGCCTGAGCGCCCGGTGACCAAATTCGAACGCCGTGGCGAACGTCTTGGGCATGGCGTGTGGGATCTGAAGTTCGAAAAACTGGCGTAAGCGGTTTTTTCATACCGGCCTCAACTCTGAGGCCGGTTCCGCACGGCATTTGTAGCAGCTGCCAAAGGCTGCGTTCGAGCGCGAAGCGGTCGTAAATCCTGAATGCGCAGTCTTCCTGAAAAAACGCGTTATCTGACTTTACGACGGCTCTGCCGCCGGACGCAGCCTCGTTCCTTCGGCAGTTGCTACGAAATCGGTGTGGCCATAGTGTTCAGCGCCGATCTGCAACCACTCCGATCAACACCAGCACCACCAGCAACACCGGTGCCAGGCTGTAGTTGTTGAACTGGCTCAGTCCGCGTTCGACCCACGGTGTGGCGTAGATCAGTGCTGCGCCGCTGCCGACCAGGCACAACAACGCCATCAATGGCACGCGCAGCGCGCCGGCGATGCTGCCCAGGCGTTGCTCGACCCAGCCCTTGAAGTCGGCACCAAACAGCACCAGCACACAGCCAATCAGGGCCAGAGCGATCTCCGAAAGATGGCTGCGGCTCCAGCGCGATACGGTGGCAAGCAGGTCAAGTACCAAGTCCATTCGAGTTCCTTAAGTCAAAAAGTGCTGCAGCAAGTCGTTGAGAAACAGCTGGCCTCGGGCAGTAGCCGCCAGTCGTGACGGTTCGACCTGTAATAAGCCACTTTGTTCGGCTTCTTTGCGTCCAACGCTCAAGCTGTCGAGGGGCAATCCGGTGCGCTGTGGATAAAGCGCCGAGTCGACGCCATCGGTCAGGCGCAAGGCGTTCATTAGAAACTCAAAGGGTAGCTCTTCAGCTGTAAGAGCTTTCTCGCCTGCTTGAAAGTTTTTAGCTGGATTTAGGTAATCCTTTGGTAGGCGAGTTTTCCAGGTACGCACGATACGGCCATCGGGATGGCTCAATTTGCCGTGGGCGCCAGCGCCAATGCCAATAAAGTCGCCAAAGCTCCAGTAGTTCAGGTTGTGCCGCGCCGGGCGACCCGGCTGGGCATAGGCCGAGACTTCGTACTGGGCGTAGCCGTGTTCGGCGAGCAGCGCCTGACCGGCTTCCTGAATGTCCCACAGCGTGTCGTCTTCTGGCAGGACCGGTGGCTGATTCCAGAACACCGTGTTGGGCTCCAGTGTCAGCTGATACCACGAGAGGTGAGTCGGCTTGAGGGCGATAGCCTGGCGCAGGTCGCTCAGGGCATCGTCCAGCGACTGATCGGGCAAACCGTGCATCAGGTCCAGGTTGAAGTTGTCAAAGCCCGCCTGGCGCGCCATCCCGGCCGCACGCACGGCTTCGTCACCGTTGTGGATACGGCCCAGGGCCTGCAGTTTTTCTTGCTGGAAGCTCTGGATACCGATCGACAGGCGATTGATCCCCAGCTTGCGGTAAGCCACGAACTTTTCCTGCTCGAACGTACCGGGGTTGGCTTCGAGGGTAATTTCGATATCGCTGGCAAACGGGATACGCGCTTCAACGCCCTTGAGCAGGCGCCCCAGTGCTTGCGCGCTGAACAGGCTCGGCGTACCGCCGCCGAAGAAGATCGAGCTCAGTTCACGGTCATAAACCGCGTGCAGGTCCTGATCGAGATCGGCCAGCAGCGCGTCGACGTATTCGTCTTCGGGCAGCACCGGGCTTGCGGTGTGGGAGTTGAAGTCGCAATACGGGCATTTGCGCACGCACCACGGGATATGGATGTACAGCGACAAGGGTGGCAATTGGCTCAGCGGCGCGCGCGGCGCCTGCTGGGTAAAGCCAGCCGCGCCCAGATAGAGCGGCTGTGGTGGTGTGTCGTGGGTCATTTCAGGCCCAAACGCTGACGCAGCAAAACCATGGCACGGGCGCGATGGCTCAGCTGGTTTTTCTCCGTCGGGCTAAGTTCGGCGCTGGAGCAGTTGCGCTCGGGCACCCAGAACAGCGGGTCATAGCCAAAACCGTGCTCGCCGCTGGCGGCGGGCAGGATGCGCCCGTGCCACAGGCCCTCGCAGATAATCGGCAGCGGATCATCGGCGTGGCGCACCAGTGCCAGCACGCAGACAAATTGCGCGCCGCGCTCGGCTTCGGGTACGTCCTTGAGAGCATCAAGCAGCTTGGCATTGTTCGCCGCGTCACCTTTGCCGTCGGCATAACGCGCCGAGTAAATGCCTGGGGCGCCGCCGAGAAAGTCCACCGCCAGCCCCGAGTCGTCGGCCAGCGCCGGCAAACCCGAGATGCGCGCCGCATTGCGGGCTTTAAGAATTGCGTTTTCAACAAACGACAAACCGGTTTCATCCGGTTCGACGCTGCTGAACTCTCCAATCGAGCGCAACTGCACCGACTCGCCGAGCATGGCCTGAAGTTCTTTGAGTTTGCCGGCGTTGTGGCTAGCCAGTACCAGTTGCGTAAGGTTCATCATTCGATTGGAGCGACCATTTGAGAAAATTGGATGGTTTCAGAGGTTGCGCCGCCAGCCTTCACATCGACCTTGAAGGTGAAGGTCTGCGGTCCAGCCACCGGGAACTGGGCCAGGTAATTGATTTCGCCGTTCTTGCCCACCTGACGGAAAGTCAGCGGCGTTGGCTTGGCGTCGCCACTCTGGACCGTGCCCTGAACGTTGGCTGCAATGTTCTTGCCGCCCTTGTTCAGAGTAATGTTTAGCACCGCATTGGTTTTGCTGCGGGTGACTTCCACTTCATTGGCGATGTCCGGCGTCAGGAAAGTCGACGGGAACGCGTTGTAATACACCGTTGTGTCGCCAAACGTCTGCTGACGTTGGGCAGATGTGCCATCAGCGGCAAATGCCTGCATGCCAAAACACATCGAAAGCAGTAGTAATCCAATACGACCCATTGTCATTCTCCTTGAACGTGCGGATTCAGACCGCGACTTGATGATCCTGAAGGCCAGGACTGCTGACACGATAAATGCCAATCTCGCCCAACAGGTTAGGCCATATCTTGCTCGCCCACCCGTGTCGATGTTGTTGATCTACAGCAAGGCGATTGATCACTTGTGCTTCGCGCCCACGGCACAGCGCTTCGAAGTCTTCGAAAGTGCAGAAGTGAATGTTCGGCGTGTTGTACCAGGTGTAGGGCAGAAAATCGGAAACCGGCATCCGCCCCTTGCTGGCCAAGTACCAGCGGCAGCGCCAGTGACCGAAGTTGGGGAAGGTAATGATGCATTGGCGGCCCACCCGCAGCATTTCGTCGAGGATCCGGTCGGGGTAATGCACGGCTTGCAACGCTTGGGTCATGACCACGATGTCGAAACTGTTGCTGGCGAAGTTGCCCAGCCCCTTGTCCAGATCCTGTTCGATCACGTTGATGCCTTTGGCGACACACTCGGCGATGTTGTCCGGGTCGTTTTCCAGACCGTAGCCGGTGACTTGCTTGTTGTCGCGTAGCCAGCTCAGCAGTTCGCCATCACCACAACCGAGGTCGAGCACGCGGCTGCCAGCGGGGATCCAGTCTTGGATGATTTCCAGGTCGGCTCTCATGGCGTTCTCACAGTTCTATGCGGTTCATGTAGTTGCTGAAGGCTTGCAGGTAGCGCGGGATCGGAATCAGGAAGGCGTCATGGCCTTGCGGAGCGTCGATCTCCAGATAGCACACGTCTTTTTTCGCGGCCATCAGTGCATCCACCAGTTCCCGCGAGCGGGCTGGCGAGAAACGCCAGTCGGTGGTGAACGACATCACGCAAAAACGCGCCTTGGCCCCGGCAAAGGTCTTGGCCAGGTCGTCGTCGAAGTTGGCTGCCGGGTCGAAGTAGTCCAGCGCCTTGGTCATCAACAGGTAAGTGTTGGCGTCGAAACGCCCGGAAAACTCTTCGCCCTGATAACGCAGGTAGCTCTCGACCTGAAACTCGACGCTGTGGAAGTCGTAGTTGAGGTTTTCGTTCTTCAGGCCACGGCCGAATTTCTCACCCATCGAGTCATCGGACAGGTAGGTGATATGCCCGACCATGCGCGCCAGCATCAGGCCGCGCTTGGGGATCACGCCTTTTTCCTGGAACGAACCGCCGTGGAACTCGGGGTCGGTGAGGATGGCCTGACGGGCGACTTCGTTGAACGCGATATTTTGCGCGGACAATTTGGGTGCCGAGGCAATTGCCAGGCAATGGCGCAGGCGATCCGGGTAGCTGATGCTCCATTGCAGCGCCTGCATGCCGCCCAGGCTGCCACCGATCACAGCGGCCCACTGGTTGATACCCAGCCGGTCAGCCAAGCGTGCTTGGCTATGGACCCAATCTTCAACGGTCAATACCGGGAACTCGGCGCCAAACGGGCGGCCGGTATCGGGATTGATGCTGCTCGGGCCTGTAGAGCCGTTGCAGCCGCCCAGGTTGTTCAGGCTGACGACGAAGAACTTGTTGGTATCGATGGGCTTGCCGGGACCTATGCAGCTGTCCCACCAGCCGGGCTTGCGTTCATCGGCGCTGTGATAGCCCGCCGCGTGATGGTGCCCTGATAGCGCGTGACAGATCAGCACGGCATTACTGGCCGTGGCATTGAGCTGGCCGTAGGTTTCGTAGATCAGATCATAGGCAGGCAGTGAGCGGCCGCAGGCTAAAGCCAGGGGCTCGTTGAAGTGCGCCATTTGCGGCACAACCAGACCAACGGAATCGGGGGGAAAGGCAGTTGGCATCGACCCTGCTCTCATTTAAATGAGGCGTAAGTCTAATGAGCGGGGGGCAGAGCGGCAAGGACAAGAAACTCCGTAGCAGCTGCCGAAGGTGCGAGGCTGCGTTCGGCGGCGAAGCCGTCGTAAATTCAGGCAGTACGGTGTGTCAGTTTAAAAGTGCACTCTGGTTTTACGATCGCTTCGCAATCGAACGCAGCCTCGTACCTTCGGCAGCTGCTACAAATGATCGGGCCTGGCCAGTCCCGGCAAATCCGGCAGTTTTTTCGGTGCGTGCAAACGCACGCGTTTCTGCCGGTTGAGTTCGCCGCTGATCAGGCTTACCTGGCTTTTGGAGATGCCGAACGCCTTGGCCAGAAAGGCCATCAGGTGGGCGTTGGCCTTGCCTTCTACCGGTGGGGCGGTGAGGCGGATTTTCAGACGCTCACCGTGCAGGCCAGCAAACTCGTCGCTGCTGGCCTTGGGTTGCAGGTGGCAGTCGAGAATCAGATCCTCGCCGTCCCAACGGAAGTAGCTCATCAGATCAGGCCGAACAACACGACCGGCATGCCGACATACATGGCCAATGGCGGGATCACGTAGCTCTGGATCAACTGGATCACCATAAACGCCAGAATTGGCGAGATATCCAGGCCGCCCATGCTCGGCAGAAAGCGGCGGAACGGTGCCAGGGCAGGTTCGGTGATCTGGTTGACCAGCTCAGCGCCAGGGCTGGTGCTGCCCGGTGCTACCCACGAGAGGATCACGTTGATGATCAAGGCAAAGAAGAACACCTTCAAAAACAGCGCGGTCACCCCAATGATCGCCCACAGCAGCAGGCCGAGCACGTTGAACGACATGTAGCTGAGTGTCAGCACCACGGCGAAAATCACCATCTGCACCACGATGGCCAGCACCAGCGACGACATGTCCAGGCCGAACAGGCTCGGAATCACCCGGCGCAAAGGCTTGAGCAGGGGTTGGGTGGCTTTTACCGTGAACTGGCACAGTGGGTTGTAGAAGTTGGCCCGCACCAGCTGCAGGATAAACCGCAGCAGAACGATCAGCAGGTAGAGGCTACCCAGGGTTTGAATTACGAAAATGGCTGCGCCATTTAGTCCGGACATCATGTGCTCCTTATTGACCCAGTTGTTCGGCCATTTCGGCCGAGCGGTGCGCGGCGGCACTCAATGCTTTTTCGACCGAGGCTGCGAAGCCGTCGGCCTGGAATGATTTGATCGCAGCTTCGGTCGTCCCGGCTGGCGAAGTCACGCGGCGGCGCAATTCGGCGGCGTCGACATCGCTGCCCACGGCCATGTGCGCGGCGCCCAGCGCCGTTTGTTCGGCAAGCTGCTTGGCGACTTCGCGCGGCAGGCCGAGTTTGACTCCGGCATCGGTCATGGCTTCGATCAACAGGAAGAAGTACGCCGGGCCACTGCCGGATACGGCGGTCACGGCATCGATCTGCGCGTCGCTATCGACCCACACCACAATGCCCACGGCACTCAGCAGTTGCTCGGCCAGTTGACGTTGCTCGACGCTCACTTGCGCGGTGGCGTACAGGCCGCTCACGCCCTTGCCCAGCAATGCCGGGGTATTGGGCATACAGCGCACCAGCGGCTGGTTACCCAGCCAGTTGAGCAGGCTGGCGCAGGTGATACCGGCGGCAATCGATACCAGCAGTTGATGCGGCAACAGGTGCGGACGCAGGTCCTGGCACACGGCTTTCATGGCCTGCGGCTTGACTGCGATCACAATTACGTCGGCGTCTTGAATCGCCTGCGCGTTTTCGGCAAACAGTTCGATGCCATGCTCGGCGGCCACTTTGGCCCGAGTCTCGGCACCGGGATCGCTGGCGCGGATCTGTGCTGCATCCAGACCTTTGGCCAGCAGGCCGCCGATCAGGCTGGAAGCCATGTTTCCGGCGCCGATAAAGGCAATACGCGTTTTGCTCATAACCGATCCTTATAAAAAATGAGGGAGGCCCTTTCAGGCCTGGCCGTAGTCGCGGGCGCCAAATAATGCAGTGCCAATGCGCACCCAGGTGGCGCCTTGGGCAATAGCCGACTCCAGGTCGTGGCTCATGCCCATTGAAAGCGTGTCGAGGCCCATATTCAGGCTCTCTTGCAGCGTGCGTACCGTGGCAAACGCGGCGTCTTGCTCGGTGCGGTCTTCAGTCGGCTCCGGAATCGCCATCAAGCCGCGCAATTTCACACGTGGCAGTGCGCTGATAGCGGCTGCCAGCGCAGGCAAATCTGCCGGGGTGCAGCCTGATTTACTGGCCTCACCACTGACATTGACCTGAATACATATATTGAGCGGCGGCAGGTCTTCGGGGCGCTGTTCAGACAAGCGCTGGGCAATTTTCAACCGGTCCACGGAGTGCACCCAGGCAAAATGCTCGGCGATGTCGCGCGTCTTGTTCGATTGAATGGGGCCGATGAAGTGCCAACACAAGGGCAGGTCGGCTAATTCAACCTGTTTGGCGCGGGCCTCCTGCAAGTAATTCTCGCCAAAGTTGCGAACCCCGGCGGCATAGGCCTCACGCAACGCGGCAGCAGGTTTGGTCTTGCTGACAGCGAGTAGATGAATGCTCGTTACATCACGTTGCACAGCCAGTGCTGCAGCCCGGATGCGAGCCTCAACCTTGGCAATGTTGCCTGCTATCGTGGACATTCGTTTAAGCCCGCCGTTGTGAAAGTCTGCGGCATTCTACTGGAATTGGGAGGGGGGATGGATATCGCCGACCTGTTGGCGTTCAGCGTCAACCAAGGGGCTTCGGACTTGCACCTGTCAGCGGGCGTGGTGCCGATGCTGCGCATAGATGGCGATATGCAGCGCTGCGATTTACCGATGCTGGAGGCGGAGCAGGCGCGAGGGCTTATCCACAGCACCATGACCGATGCCCAGCGCGGCGCGTTTGAGGCGCAACATGAAGCCGACTTTGCCTATGCCGTGCCGGGGTTAGGCCGCTTTCGGGTCAATGCCTTTGAACAGCAGCGCGGTTCGGGTGCGGTGTTTCGCAGTATCTCCCAGGCAGTACCCAGCCTTGAGTCGCTGGGCCTGGGCGAGGTATTCAGCCAGCTTTGCCATGCCCCACACGGGCTGATCCTGGTGACGGGGGCTACGGGCTCGGGCAAGACCACCACCCTGGCGGCGATGATCGATCACCTCAACAGCACCCGCCAGCAGCACATCCTTACTCTTGAAGATCCAATAGAGTTCATCCACGAACCGCGCCAGTGCCTGATCAATCAGCGCGAGGTGCATCGCCACAGCCACAGCTTTGCTGCAGCCTTGCGTTCGGCCATGCGTGAGGACCCGGACGTGATCATGCTCGGCGAAATGCGAGACCTGGACACCATCCGGCTGGCACTGACAGCAGCGGAAACCGGGCATCTGGTGTTGGCCACGTTGCATACTTCCTCGGCGGCCAAGACCATCGACCGGATGGTGGATGTGTTTCCCGGCGAAGAAAAGACCATGGTGCGCACTCTACTTTCGCAGTCACTGCAGGCGGTGATTTCCCAGACGCTGGTGAAAAAGGTCGGAGGCGGGCGGGTAGCGGCTCACGAAATCATGCTGGCTACGCCTGCGATTCGAAATCTGATCCGGGAAAACAAGGTGGCGCAGATGCTCTCGGCCATCCAGACCGGCGGGGCGGTTGGCATGCAGACGCTGGAGATGGGCCTGGAACGGCTGAGGGAGAAAGGGCTGATCAACACCTTGTAGATACTTTGTTCCAGGTCAAGCCCCCAGTGGGAGCGAGCCTGAAGTATCTTTGTAGCCGCTGACGAGTAGAACGAGGCTGCGTTCGGTAAACCCTGAGCCCCGGATTCAACTGGCACACCATAGCGCCTGATTTCACGACGACTACGTCGCCGATCGCAGCTTCGCCGGAGCTCGACAGCGGCTACAGGTTTTGCTGTTTAGCGCTGAGCTACTCGCAGAGTGCCGGCTTCTTTAGGCAGTACGCGTTTGGCGACCACGTAGTGGCTCTGCCAGTAAGGCTTCTTCAGCGTGTCGATAGTCACCGACTTGCCACGACGCGGGGCATGGATAAAGCGGTCGTTGCCCAAGTAGATGGCTACGTGGTTGACCTTGCGGCTCTTGATGTTGAAAAACAGCAAGTCGCCGGGTTTCAAATCCTTGCGTTCGACCTTTTGCCCATGACCGCTGGCCATTTCGCTGGAGGTACGCGGCAAATCAACGGCCGCAACGTCATTAAAGGCGTATTTGACCAGGCCGCTGCAGTCAAACCCTTTACTTGGGCTGCTGCCGCCCCAACGATAAGGGGTGCCCAACACGTTTACTGCGCGGCTCAACACCGTGCTGCTTTGTTTGTTGGCAGCGGCCAGTGAAGCGGTCGCAATTTTGCCGGGGGCTTTGCGGTGGGCTTTACTGGACGCAGGACGTGTTACGGTTTTGGTCGTGGCCTTGCTGTTAGAGGCTACATAGGCAACGCCCGCAGATGGTTTTGCGGTGTAACCGGTGAAGCCCGAAGGAAGATGTTGCTCACGATTGGTGGCGTGGGCGGCCAGTGGCATTAATAGGCAAATGGTTAGCCATGTCTTGAATATAGGACGCATTCGGCAGGGCTCAATGGTTATAAACGCGAAACTTTATAACAGCTTTTTTGTCCTTTCTCAGGCCATTTGTCGGTTGGACCTGGGGGTCAAATTTCGCAAAGGTGGTGGCAAATTGTCACATGCCTACGGTGTAGGTCAGGTACTACAAGGCTTTGCGGAAATTCTTGTAAGACACTTTTACCTTTTACGCGACAGTAAAAAAGTCACAAAAAACTTCACAATATTTTTCTATCAGCAGCCAAGAGGGCATTTATGAGCGGCTATCGAGACGATGTACAGCGCGATACTCACAGCAAAGTGCTGGGCTATTTGCTGTGGATTTTTGGATTTCTGGGCGCACACCGCTTCTATTACGGCAAGCCGGTGACCGGGACGATCTGGTTTTTTACATTGGGTTTGCTGGGTATTGGCTGGTTGATCGACTTGTTCCTGATCCCGAGCATGGACCGTGAAGCCGATTTACGTTTCACCGCAGGTGACACTGACTACAGCGTGGCCTGGATTCTGCTGACGTTTCTGGGGTTGTTCGGTGTACACCGCATGTACATGGGTAAATGGATCACGGGGATCATCTACCTGTTTACCGGCGGTTTGTTCCTGATCGGTATCTTGTATGACTTCTGGACCTTGAATACACAGATCTCGATCAAGAACGCAGAGCGTCGTTAACTGACGAACCCTGTCGACACTCTGTGCCCGGTCAAGGCCCTTTGTGGGAGCGAGCCTGCTCGCGAATGATCTTCGCGAGCAGGCTCGCTCCCACGGCTACAGGTTAGTCGTACTGCTTCAGCCTTCGTAACTGATCCGGCCATCCACCAGCGTGTAACGCACGGCACTCGGCAGGCAATGGCCGAGGAACGGGCAGTTGTCGCCTTTGGAATACCATTTTTCGCCGACCAGGGTCGAAGCCGCCGGGTCAAACAGCACCAGATCTGCAGCCGAACCCACCGCCAGCTTGCCGGCCGGTAGGCGCAGTGCCTGAGCCGGGCCTGCGCTGAGGCGTGACAGCAGGGTAGGCAAGTCCAGCAGGCCGTCTTCGACCAGGGTCATCGCCAGAGGCAGCAACACTTCAACGCTGCTCATGCCCGGCTCGGTAGCGCCGAACGGTGCCAGTTTGGCGTCGCGCTCGTGGGGTTGGTGATGGCTGGAGATGGCTTGTACCACACCCGACTTCACGGCCTCACGTAGGCCATCGCGGTCGGCACGGGTGCGCAACGGCGGTTGCACGTGGTAAACGCTGGAGAAGTCCACCAGCGCTTCATCCGTCAAAATCAGCTGATACAACGCCACATCGGCCGTGACTTTCAGGCCGCGGGCCTGGGCCTGAGCGATCAGGGCCACGCCGCGAGCGCTGGTCAGTTGGCTGAAGTGTGCGCGCACGCCGCTTTGCTCAACCAGCAACAAGTCGCGGGCCAGGGCCACGGTTTCTGCGGTTTCCGGGATGCCCGGCAAACCACGGAATGCTGCCATCGCGCCGTCGTGGGCAATACCGCCCTCGGCCAGGTCACGGTCCTGGGAGTGGAAAATCACCGTCAGGTCGAAGGTGGCCGCGTATTCCAGCGCCCGGCACAGGGTGCGGGTATTGGTGAAACTGTTGAGGCCGTTGCCAAATGCCACGCAACCCGCGTCGCGCAAGGCGATCAATTCTGCAAGTTGCTCGCCGTCCAGGCCTTTGCTCAGTGCACCGATCGGAAACACTTTGCAGTTGCCAGCTTCGCGGGCGCGGTCGAGGATCAGCTCGGCGACTGCCGAAGTGTCCAACACCGGCTTGGTGTGCGGTGGGCAGCACAGGCTGGTAACGCCCCCGGCCGCGGCCGCGCGGGTTTCGCTGGCAATGGTGCCTTTGCGGCTGTAACCCGGTTCGCGCAGGGCAACGTTCAGGTCAACCAGCCCTGGGGCTGCTACCAGGCCTTTGGCTTCGATGGTTTGCGTCGGGGTGAAACCGACTGGCGCTGCGCCAATAGCAATGATCTTGCCGGCTTCCAGGTGCAGGTCAGTCACTTGATCCAGCTGGCTGCTCGGATCAATTACACGGGCGCCGAGAATGCTGATCTTCACTGGGCGTTCTCCTGTTCGAATTGGCGCTGGGCGGTTTGCCCGCTCATGGTCATGGACAATACGGCCATGCGTACGGCAATGCCGTAGGTCACCTGATTGAGGATCACCGAGTGCGGACCATCGGCCACGGCGGATTCAATCTCGACGCCGCGGTTGATCGGGCCAGGGTGCATCACGATACAGTCGGGCTTGGCACCGGCCAGGCGCGCGGTGGTCAGGCCGAACAGGCGGTAGAACTCGCCTTCGCTCGGCAGCAGGCCACCGGACATGCGTTCGCGCTGCAGGCGCAGCATGATCACCAC
Organism: Pseudomonas kulmbachensis; assembly: GCF_963681935.1. NCBI lineage: Bacteria > Pseudomonadati > Pseudomonadota > Gammaproteobacteria > Pseudomonadales > Pseudomonadaceae > Pseudomonas > Pseudomonas kulmbachensis. The sequence goes on from NZ_OY817088.1 coordinate 359,108, forward strand.
ATCGACGTCCTTCAGGCCTTCGGTCATGTCGGTGTAGACCTTCACGCCGTATTGCTCGATACCGATCGGCAGCAGGGTTTTTGGCGCGATGACGCGGATGTCCGGGCAACCAAGGGTCTTGAGGGCGATCATGTTCGAGCGCGCTACCCGCGAGTGCAGGATGTCGCCGACGATGGCCACCGACAGGTTTTCAAAGCCGCCCTTGTGCCGACGGATAGTGAGCATGTCGAGCATGCCTTGGGTCGGGTGAGCGTGACGGCCGTCGCCGCCGTTGATGATCGCCACTTGAGGGCACACGTGCTCGGCAATAAAGTGCGCCGCGCCGGAATCGCCATGGCGTACCACGAACATGTCGGCGGCCATGGCTTCAAGGTTGCGCAGGGTGTCGAGCAGGGTCTCGCCCTTGCTCGCCGACGAGGTCGACACGTTAAGTGTGATCACGTCGGCAGACAGGCGCTGGGCGGCCATCTCAAAAGTAGTACGGGTGCGGGTGGAGTTCTCGAAGAACACGTTGCATACGGTTTTACCGCGCAGCAACGGGACTTTTTTCACCGCCCGGGCGCCGACTTCGAGGAACGAGTCGGCGGTGTCGAGGATTTCAGTCAGCAGCTCACGGCGCAAACCGTCGAGCGACAGAAAGTGGCGCAGCTGGCCCTGATCATTGAGCTGCAGCGGGCGCTTGGCGTCGGTAGGCGTCATCGCAATGGTCTCTTAGAGGGCTAGGTCTTGAAGTTCGAGTGTTAGTGGCGCGGGGCCGGACAGTTTTACCCGCTCGCTCGGCTTGAGTGACAAGGTCGCGCCCACTACATCCGGGCGGATCGGCAATTCGGCCGCGTCCAGGTCCAGCAGGCTGACCAGCGTCACGCTGGCCGGACGACCATAGTCGAACAGCTCGTTCAGCGCCGCACGGATGGTACGACCGCTCATCAGTACGTCGTCGATCAGCACCAGGTGCTGGCCTTCGATTTCAAACGGCAGCTCGGAAGGGCGTACTTGCGGGTGCAGGCCGTTCTGGCTGAAGTCATCGCGGTAGAACGACACGTCCAGCGTGCCCAGCGGTGCGGCGCTGTCCAGCGCCTTGAGCAGCGCTTGGGCAACCCAGATGCCGCCGGTGCGGATACCGATGTAACGCGGCTCGGTGATGCCGCGACGGGCCAGGTGGGCCTTGAGATCAAGGGCCATCTGGGAGATCAGTTCAGCGGGAACAGGCAGGATCATAGTGGCTCCTTAAAAGGCCCGCGCAGCAGAACGTGCAGCGGCGGGCGCAAACAATGAGGCGGGTCAATTGTATAAACGCGGCTCAGTCCTGGGATTGCGCCGGGTTCGCGTCGAGCCAGCCCTGCAGCACCAGTTTGGCGGCAATGGCATCAACGGGGTTGTCGCGGTAACTGCCGCGCTGGCCGCCTTGGGCTCGGCGTTCGCCTTTGGCCTCGAAGGTGGTCAGGCGTTCATCATGGGTAAAAACGGGCAGATTGAAGCGGCCATTAAGGCGATTGGCAAATTTTTGCGCTCGGGCGCAGAACTCGCTCGGGGTGCCGTCCATGTTCAAGGGCATGCCGACCACCATCGCGTCTGGTTGCCATTCCTTGATCAGTTTTTCGATTTCTTCCCATTTGGGAATACCATTTTCGGCTTTCAAGTTGCACAGCTCGCGGGCTTGGCCGGTAATCATCTGGCCGACAGCCACGCCAATGGAGCGGGTGCCGTAGTCAAAGCCCAGCAGTAAACGAAGGCTGGCCATCAGGAATGGCCTGCTTGGGTGCTTAACAAATTGAGGTTCACTCCGAGGTGTTTGGCGGCCGCGTCGAGGCGCAGCTCGCTAGGGGTTTCAAACAGGATGTCAGCGGAATACGGGCAGGTCAGCCAGGCGTTGTTGACCAGTTCGGTCTCCAGTTGACCGGCGTCCCACCCGGCATAGCCCAGGCAAATCAGGCTGCGCTGCGGCCCTCGACCATCAGCAATACTGAACAGCACATCGGCTGAGGTGCTCAGGGCCAGGCCGTCGTCGAGCTCTACCGTGGCGTCAAAGCTGACGCCTGCGGGGTGCAGCACAAAACCACGATCGATCATGACCGGCCCGCCGCCATAAATAGGCACGTGCTGGCACAGGGGCGAGGAGAGTTGTTCCGGGCGCAACTGCTCAAGAATATCCGCCAGGCTCAGCTCCAGCGGGCGGTTGATCACCAGCCCCATGGCCCCATTGGCCGTGTGCTCGACGATGTAGGTCAAGGTCTGGGCAAAATTCGGGTCGGCCATGTGCGGCATGGCGATCAGGAATTGATGCTTGAGGTAAGTCGGTGCGTGGTTTTTCATGAGCCTTAGTGTGGCGCTGGCAACGTGAACTGACAAGTTTGAAGCTTAATATTACTGGGTCTTTGTGGGAGCGGGCTTGCTCGCGATACAGGCGGCGCGGTTTAACGGTAAAACGCAGCGCTCCAATCACGAGCAAGCCCGCTCCCACAGCTGCCCTGTGTATCAGTTACTGGAAAGCCGGTCGCCCTGGGCGAATTTCCAGGTGCGGATGATTTCCAGTCGGTCGATGTCTGCCAGGTCGCCAGTAAACGGTGCAAAAGGTGCGGCCAGGCGCACGATGCGTTGCGCTGCTTGATCCAGCAGCGGCTGCCCCGAGGACTCTAGAACCAGCACTTCGTGCAGCGAGCCGTCGCGGTTGATAGACACCAGCAGGCGCAACTTGCCGTAGATCTTTTCCCGGCGTGCCTGTTCGGGGTAATTGAGGTTGCCGATACGCTCGATTTTCTTGCGCCAGTCCTCTTTGTACCAAGCGCCCTTGTCGCGCATGGTTGAGGCTGCACTCATGCGGTAGATCTTCGGGCGTTTGGCGTACAACTGTTGCTCGTTGGCCAGTTCGGCCTCGAGGCTGGAGATCTCGCTGGACAGCTGGGAGCTGTCGAAGGTTGGAATGCTGGCCTTGGGCGCCGCTTCGGTTTTGACCTTTTGCGGCTTGACCGGGGCTTTTTTCGGCGCGGGCGCCACGGTGGTCACGGCGGCCTTGGGCGCGGCCTGGGTCTGCTCGGGTTTGGCGGCAGGCGGCGGAGTGACCTTTTTTACGCTGTTGTCCTGGAATGGTGCTATTTCAGTGGTCTTGGGCACGGCTTTTTTATCCAGCGTGCCGCTGCCCTGCTGATTGTCCTGGGCTAAAAAGTCCGCTTTTTCCGGGGCTTTTTCGCTTTTGAAGGTAGAGAGGGTGATCTCCAGGGTTTTGCTGATTTGTTTGGGCTCGCTCATGCTGAAACCCACGCCCACAATCAGCGCGATATGGATCAGCGCTGCGATAAACAGGGTAAATCCAAGACGATCGGCCGCGCGCACGCCTTTATGGCTGAGTTCGGGGGGCAGGTCGCTGGGAAGTGTCATGGCAAAAAGACCAACATCGCGGGTTTCACAGGGTGCGCATGATAGCGCAATGTTGGTCTATTACAGGCTTTGCAGATCAGCGTGCGGCGAGCTTGCGCTCAATGGCATCCATCAGCAGGGCGCCGATATTGGTGCCGAACGCATTGTCGATTTCGCGAATGCAGGTCGGGCTGGTGACGTTGATTTCGGTCAGGTGTTCACCGATCACATCCAGGCCGACAAACAGCAGGCCTTTTTCACGCAGCGTCGGGCCAACCTGGGCTGCAATCCAGCGGTCCTTGTCGCTTAACGGACGGGCTTCGCCACGACCACCGGCGGCCAGGTTGCCACGGGTTTCGCCAGCCGCCGGGATGCGCGCCAGGCAATACGGCACCGGCTCGCCGTCGATCATCAGGATGCGTTTGTCGCCGTCCTTGATCGCTGGCAGATAGCCCTGCGCCATGATTTGCTGGGTGCCGTTGGCAGTCAGGGTTTCGAGAATCACCGACAGGTTCGGGTCGCCCACGCGGTGACGGAAAATCGACGTTCCGCCCATGCCGTCCAGCGGCTTGAGAATCACGTCACCGTGCAGAGCGGCGAACTCACGCAGTACATCGGCGCGGCGGCTGACCACGGTCGGCGGCGTGCACTGGGTGAACTGGGTGGCGAACAGCTTTTCGTTACAGTCGCGCAGGCTTTGCGGCTTGTTGACGATCAGCACGCCGTCGCGTTCGGCCTGCTCCAGCAGGTAGGTGGAGTACACGAACTCCATATCGAAGGGCGGATCCTTGCGCATCAGGATGACGTCCAGATCGCTCAAGGCCGTGTCGGTCTCGGCGTCCAGCTCAAACCATTTTTCAGGGTTGGCGAACACCTTGAGCGGCTTCATCCGCGCCCGTGCCTTGCCTTCATTCAGGTAAAGGTCCTGCTGTTCCATGTAGAACAGGGTCCAGCCGCGATCCTGGGCGGCCAGCAACATGGCCAGCGAGCTGTCCTTTTTATAGGAGATGCCCGCAATGGGGTCCATGACAATCCCGACTCGAACGCTCATGGCAAATTCCTCAAATAAATAGTGGGCGCAAAGGCTCTGAAAAGTGGCGCCAGAGTGGCGCTGAGTGTGGCCTCGGTCAAGGAAAAACCGCCACTTGGGTCGTTCGATAGATTGAAGGTCCTGACTGTGCTAAAAAGGCTCGCACAGTGCTTACAACCCTTGTCCATCAAGGAGTTGGGGTTTTAGGTCGCTCAGTTGTAACAAAATGGGTCGCCGTGGCGACGGTAGAGCAGATATGGAAAAGCATTCCAGCGCCTTGAAGGTGATGGTGATTGACGATTCGAAAACCATTCGCCGCACCGCCGAAACGCTGTTGAAAAACGTGGGCTGCGAGGTCATTACCGCTATCGACGGTTTCGATGCGCTGGCCAAGATTGTCGACCACCATCCGCACATCATCTTTGTCGACATCATGATGCCGCGCCTGGATGGCTATCAGACCTGCGCACTGATCAAGAGCAATCGGGCGTTCAAATCGATCCCCGTGATCATGCTGTCATCCAAGGACGGTCTGTTCGACAAGGCCAAGGGGCGGATCGTGGGTTCTGATCAATTTTTGACCAAGCCCTTCAGCCGTGATGAATTGCTGAGTGCCATCAAGGCCCATGTGCCCGCCTTCAACATCGTACAAAGTGCTCTATGACGCCCGGCCAGCCGGCCAACCACCTTATGAATGGGGAACACCATGGCTCGCATTCTGATCGTCGATGACTCGCCGACTGAAATGTACAAATTGACCGGCATGCTCGAAAAGCACGGCCATGTAGTGCTCAAGGCTGAAAATGGCGCCGATGGCGTCGCCCTGGCCCGCCAGGAGAAGCCAGACGTCGTGCTGATGGACATCGTGATGCCGGGCCTCAATGGCTTTCAGGCTACGCGTCAACTGACCAAAGACCCGGAAACCAGCTACATCCCGGTTATCGTCGTCACCACCAAGGACCAGGAAACCGACATGGTCTGGGCGCAACGCCAGGGTGCCAAGGGCTACCTGACCAAGCCGGTCGATGAAGAACAGCTGATCCTCAAGGTGAAAAAAGTCCTGGAAGAAAACCCTCCAAAATGACGGTCACCTTATGCCTGGCGCACTGACTGCGTTCGAGCTGCTGCTCGAGATTGACCAGCGCTGTCGCTCACTGGCGGCGGGACTGGTGCCTGCGCAAGCGCAGCTCGACACTTGGAGCGGTATCGGTTTTCGGATCGGCGAGCATTGTTTTGTGGCGCCGATGGGCGAAATTGCCGAAATCCTCCATGAGCCGCGGTTCACCCTGCTGCCCGGTGTAAAACCCTGGGTCAAGGGCGTGGCCAATCTGCGCGGGCAATTGCTGCCGATCATGGATTTGTGCGGTTTTTTCGGGATTGAGCTGTCACCCTTGCGCAAGCAGCGTCGGGTGCTGGTGCTGGAATATAAAGACGTGTTCGTCGGCTTGCAGGTGGATGAAGTGCAGGGCATGCAGCACTTTGCCCATGCCGACCTCAATGCCAATACGCAAAACTTGCCCCACCCGATGTTCGCCCCCTATGTGCAAGGGCACTTTGCCGCCGAACACCTCTGGTGGGTGTTCAGCCCGTTTGCCCTGGCCCAGGCGCCGCAGTTCTGGGCGGTGGCCGTGTGAGCAGGCCTTCAGCTTTAAAACGGGACCTCAGGACCTGATCGATGACCACAGCCAATACCGCTAAACCAATGGAAGGGTCGCGCAGTCGTTCGCAGATCATCGTGCTTTTTATCGCCCTGATCGTGTTCATTATGCTGTTGTTCGCCAACTTTGCTTACCTCAACACCCAGTCCAACTACGACAAGCAGTACATCAGCCATGCGGGCGAGTTGCGCGTCTTGTCCCAGCGCATCGCCAAGAACGCCACTGAAGCGGCTGCCGGTAAAGCCGCCGCGTTCAAGTTGTTGATAGATGCACGCAACGATTTTAGCCAGCGCTGGGGGTATCTGAAAAAAGGTGACCCGGCCACTGGCCTGCCTCCCGCCCCACCTACCGTGCACAAGGAAATGCAGTCGGTTCAGCGGGACTGGGAGTTGTTGCTGAGCAACGTCAATGCCATTTTGGCCAGCCAGCAAACTGTACTGTCGTTGCATCAAGTGGCTGCGACACTGGCCGAGACCGTGCCGCAGTTGCAGGTCGAGTACGAAAAAGTCGTCGAAATTCTCTTGCAGCGGGGCGCTCCTGCCAGCCAGGTGGCACTGGCTCAGCGTCAGTCATTACTGGCCGAGCGGATTTTGGGCGCGGTGAATACGGTGCTGGCCGGTGACGAAAATGCGGCCCAGGCTGCCGGAGCCTTCGGGCGTGATGCCAACCGCTTTGGGCAAGTGCTCAACGGGATGTTGGAAGGCAATGACGGGCTGAGAATTACCCAGGTCGAAGACAAGGACGCCCGCGCCCGTTTGCAGGAGATTTCCGAACTGTTCCAGTTTGTATCCGGTTCAGTGGATGAAATCCTCGAAACCTCGCCGCAGTTGTTCCACGTACGTGAAGCAGCGAACAGTATTTTCAGTCTGTCGCAAACCCTGCTCGACGAAGCGTCGTCCTTGGCCAACGGCTTTGAAAACCTCGCCAGCGGGCGTTCGCTCGACATCATTGGCGGTTACGTACTGGGCTTGCTGGCGCTGGCATCAATTATCCTGATCGGGTTGGTGATGGTGCGCGAGACCAATCGCCAGTTGCGCGAAACTGCTGAAAAGAACGAACGAAATCAGAACGCGATCATGCGTTTGCTCGACGAAATTGCCGATCTGGCCGACGGCGACCTGACCGTGACCGCGTCGGTCACCGAAGATTTCACCGGCGCGATTGCCGACTCGATCAATTACTCCATCGACCAACTGCGCGAACTGGTGGCCACTATCAACCTCACAGCGGGCCAGGTCGCGGCCGCCGTGCAGGAAACCCAAGCCACCGCGATGCAATTGGCCGAGGCCTCCGAGCATCAGGCCCAGCAAATTTCCGAGGCTTCGGGGGCGATCCAGCAAATGGCCCATTCCATCGATCAGGTATCGGCCAACGCCTCTGAATCTTCCGCGGTGGCAGAACGCTCCGTGGCGATTGCCAACAAAGGCAATGAAGTGGTGCACAACACCATCCACGGCATGGACAACATTCGAGATCAGATTCAGGACACGGCCAAGCGGATCAAACGCTTGGGCGAGTCTTCCCAGGAAATCGGCGACATTGTCAGCCTGATTGACGATATTGCTGATCAGACCAATATTCTGGCGTTGAATGCGGCAATTCAGGCCTCGATGGCCGGTGATGCAGGGCGCGGGTTTGCCGTGGTGGCGGACGAAGTGCAGCGCTTGGCTGAGCGCTCATCGGCCGCCACGCGACAAATTGAGACGCTGGTGCGGGCGATTCAGGCGGACACCAACGAGGCGGTCATCTCCATGGAACAAACCACCACCGAAGTGGTGCGCGGTGCCCGTCTGGCCCATGACGCCGGTGTGGCGCTGGAGGAGATCGAAGGCGTGTCGCAAAACCTGGCGGACTTGATTCAAAGCATCTCCAATGCCGCGCAACAGCAGACCACCTCGGCGGCGCAGATTTCCTTGACCATGAACGTCATTCAGCAAATCACCAACCAGACCTCGTCCGGTTCCACAGCGACCGCCGACAGCATCGGCAACCTGGCCAAAATGGCCAGCCAGCTGCGGCGTTCGGTGTCCGGTTTCACCTTGCCCGCTCCGCCAAAAGACCTTGGGCCACAGTAATGCGCTGCAATTCTGACTGGAGTCGTTATGGTTGACCGGCACGACTATGTGGCCCTTGAGTGGGTTAAAGGCGAAATTGCCTTCACCCTGAAACAGGCCCGAACGGCGCTGGATACCTACGCGCAACAGCCTGCTGCTGACACGCTGGAGCAGTGTCTGGCGTGCATACATCAGGTGCATGGCAGCTTGCTGATGGTCGAGTTCTATGGCGCAGCCTTGCTGGCTGAAGAGATGGAGCAACTGGTGATTGCCCTGCAACAGGGCCACGTCAACCAGCTCGACGAAGCCCTGCGGTTATTGCAGCAAGCGTTCAGCCAATTGCCCTTGTACCTGGACCGGGTACACAGCGCCCGGCGTGACTGGCCATTGGTGGTGTTGCCGTTGCTCAATGATTTGCGCACCGCTCGTGGCGAAGCGCTGCTCTCGGAAACCAGCCTGTTCAGCCCGCCCTTGCAGGTCTTGCCTGCATTAGATTCGGCGGCCCTTGAGCGTCTGGCCCCGTCTGAATTGCCGCGCCAATTGCGAATGCTGCGCCATACCTTGCAAGCCGCGTTTTTGGGCTTGCGCCGTGGCGAAGCAGTGCAGGCCAATCTGGAGCAAATGGTTGGCGTGTTCGCGCAACTTCAAAGCCTGTGCCTGGGGTCGCCGCTCAATGCTCTATGGAAAATCTCCGCGGCGTTGGTCGACGGCATGCTTAAAGGTCGGGTGCCCAACAGCCCAGCCCTGCGCAGCCTGCTGAAGAAATCCGACAAGGAACTCAAACGTCTACTGGAGCAGGGCATTGCAGCCGTCAACCAGCCCGCGCCCGAAGAGTTGCTTACCAGCCTGCTGTTTTACATCGCGAAGGCCGAACATCCGACGTCGAAAATGCTCGCGCTGAAGAATCACTACGAGCTGGATCAGGCCATGCCCGATGCGGCAATGGTTGATGAGGAGCGGGCGCGACTGGCCGGCCCCGACCGCGACGCAATGCGTTCGGTGGTGGCGGCACTGTGTGAAGAGCTGGTGCGGGTCAAGGAGCGCCTCGACCTGTTTGTGCGCAGTGATCGCTCGCATGTTTCGGAACTGAGCAGCCTGATGGCGCCGTTGCGCCAGATCGCCGACACCTTGGCCGTGCTGGGGTTTGGTCAGCCGCGCAAAGTCATTATTGATCAACTGGCGGTGATGCAAAGCCTGGCTCAGGGCCAGCGCGAACCGACGGATGCGGTGTTGATGGATGTTGCGTCGGCCCTGCTCTATGTCGAAGCGACATTGGCCGGTATGGTCGGCAATGTTGAGCCTTCGCAGCGCGAAGAGAGCCGCTTGCCTACCACCGACCTGATGCAGATCCACCAATTGGTGATCAAGGAAGCGCGCATCGGTCTGGAAGAAGTCAAAGACCTGATCGCTGACTATCTGGCGGCAGACCACGACCGCCAGCACTTGCAGCCACTGCCCGGGCTGCTGACGCAAATTCGCGGCGCGTTGGCGATGATCCCGCTGAGCCGTGCCGCCAGCTTGCTGCAAGCCTGCAACGACTATATTGGCGAGCGCGTACTGCAAGGGCCCGACCGCCCAACGACGGAGCAATTGGACCATCTGGCTGATGCGCTGATCAGTATCGAATATTACCTGGAACGACTGGCTCAGGACCCCGGTGCGGCGAGCGAGCGGGTACTGGACCGGGCCGAGAACAGCCTGGCCGAGCTGGGATATGCCCCGGCCACGCACCCCGTGTTGCTACTCAATGACGTCCCCGCAGCACCACCGCTGAGGCCTGACCTGCAAGCGCAGAGTTTGGCTGATGCGCTGGCCAGCCCGCTGTCGGCGCTCAATCCGCCTGCGCAACACATGCCCACCAGCTTGCTGCCGCCGCCGGTGGATGAAGATCCGCTGGACGAAGAGTTGCTGGAAGTCTTTCTGGAAGAGACCGACGAAGTACTGGTCAGTCTGCACGACTGCTTGCCGCAGTGGGTCGCCAACCCTACGGATAACGTTGCGCTGGCCGAGCTTCGGCGCGGTTTTCACACCCTCAAGGGCAGCGGGCGCATGGTGCGTGCGCTGGTGCTGGGTGAGTTGGCGTGGGCGGTCGAGAACTTGCTCAATCGAGTTATCGAACACAGCGTGGCGCCGTCTCCACAAATTTACCAACTGCTCGAAGACGTGCTGGTGCTGCTGCCCGAGCTGATTCAAGCATTTACCGAGCAAGGTCAGCGTCAGCGCGAAGACGTCGACCAGTTGGCTGCACGGGCGCAGCGCCTGGCGCAACCGCTGCTGATCACTCAGGACAGCAGCTTCGACCCGCAGTTGCTGGATATTTTCCGGCAGGAAGCGCAAGCCCATCTCGAACGTCTAGACCGGTTTCTGGATCAGGCTCGCGTGCAGATGCCGCTGTACGCCAGCGACGACTTGCAGCTGGCCATGCATACGCTAAAAGGCAGCGCGCATATGGCGGGCGTGGTGCGTATGGCTGAGTTGGCCACGCCACTGGATCATCTGGTGCGTGAGTACAAGGCCCACCATATTGCCCTGGGGCCGGATGAAGTCGATCTGCTGCTGGAGGCCGACGGTTTGCTGCATCGTGGTCTTAAGCAGCTGGATATCGACCCGCTGGCCGATATTCAGGGGGCTGGCTCCTTGATCGAACGCACCGAGCAACTGATCGCCGCCCGTCTTGAAACCTTGCTCAATACACCTGCAAGCGGCTGGGTCCCCAAGCGTGATCCGCAGCGTATTGCCGAGTTTCTGGCCGAGAGCATGGACATCCTGTTTGACGCTGAAGAACTGTTGAAAAACTGGCACCAGAACCCCCGGCAACGTGATGCTCTCGACAGCCTGCTGGACCAGTTGAGCACTCTGGCCGGGTCGGCGCACCTGCTCGACTTGCAGCCTGTTGATGGTCTATGTGAAGCCTTGCTCGACCTGTACGGCGCCGTCGAAGAAAGCAGCCTGGCAGTCAGTGAACGTTTCTTTGAAGCGGCCGATGACGCTCATGAAGCGTTGATTAGCATGCTCGACCAACTGGCTGCAGGGCAGGAAATCACTCCGCAACCGGAGCTGATCCAGACCTTGTACGGGCTGTTGCATGAAGGTCTGGCGCCCGACGCCACGGGACTGGTTCGCGGTGATGGCAGCCAGATCACCGAACTGGGAACCGCCACCGATCAGTTGGGGGCCGATCAGGCCGATGAGTTCGACGAGGAGATCGTCGAGATTTTTCTCGAAGAGGCCGTGGATATTCTCGAAAGTGCAGGTTTTGCCCTGCAGCGTTGGCTGAGTGCGCCCGACAGTCTGGCGTCGCTGTCTTCCTTGCAGCGCGATTTGCACACCCTCAAGGGCGGTGCGCGCATGGCCGGGATCGAGCCGGTTGCCGAGTTGGCCCATGAGCTTGAGCATTTGTATGAAGGGTTGCTGGACCGGCGCTTGAATGAGAGCCCGGCCTTAAGCCGTTTGCTTGAGCGCAGCCATGAGCAGCTTGGGCTGATGCTTGAACAACTGCAGCACCAGCAGCCGTTGAGCGAGTCTTATGAACTGATCGAGGCCATTCGCGGGTTTCGCCTCTACAGCCATTCGCCTGTCGAGCCGAACAGCATCGAGCCCAAGTCAGATGTTGCGCTCAATAGCGGCGACCCGGAACTGCAGGATATCTTCCTCGATGAAGCTTTCGACATCCTCGAAAGCTCGGGAGCGGCCTTGTTACGCTGGCAAGCCGACCCGCAAAACCATCTTGAAGTGGAAAACCTGCTGCGTGATTTGCACACCCTGAAAGGGGGCGCGCGCATGGTCGAGGTCGCCGTCATTGGCGACTTTGCTCACGAACTTGAGACCCTCTTCGAAGATATTTCGGTGGGCTTTCTGGTGCCCGGTGCTGAACTGTTCGTACTGCTGCAGCGTTGCCACGACCAGCTGGCGCAAATGTTCGATGCATTGCGCAGTGGCCAGCCACTGCCTTCGCCCCAGGCGCTGATCGAGCAGATTCGCCAGATTGAGCGCAACACCCGGCAGGCGCCTGGCGCGGTGCCCAAGCCTGAGCCGGCGGCGTTGCCGGTGCCCGAAGGCGAGCGCACGGGGCTGGACACCCTCAAGGTGCCAGCCGAATTGCTGGAAGACCTGGTCAACCTGGCGGGTGAAGCCTCGATCATTCGTGGGCGGGTGGAGCAGCAGGTCAACGATGGGCAAGTGGCCCTCAACGAGATGCAGACCACCCTCGAGCGGATGCAGGATCAGCTGCGTCGGCTCGACAGCGAAACCCAAGGTCGCCTGCACAGCCGCCCGCACACTGAAGCCGATGGCGTGGCTTACGACGAATTCGACCCGCTGGAAATGGACCGTCATTCCTTGCTGCAGCAATTGTCCCGCGCTCTGTTCGAGTCGGCGTCGGACTTGCTCGATCTTAAAGCCACACTGGCGGCCCGCTGTCAGGATGCGCACGGCCTGTTGCAAAAGCAGGCGCGGGTAAACACCCAGTTGCAAGAAGGCCTGATGGGCACGCGCATGGTGCCGTTCGAGCGCGTGTTACCGCGGCTTAAACGCGTGGTGCGTCAGGTGGCGAGCGAACTGGGTAAGCACGTTGAATTCAACGTGATCAATGCTGAAGCCGAAATCGACCGCAACGTTCTTGAACGTATGGTGGCGCCGTTGGAGCACATGCTGCGCAACGCCGTCGACCACGGGCTTGAGCCTGCCGAGATCCGCCAGGCAAGTGGTAAGCCGGAGCAGGGCCTGATCAGCCTGGAGTTGTCTTACGAAGGCGGCGATGTGGTGTTCGACATGCACGATGATGGTGCTGGAGTGCCGCTTGAAGCCGTGCGCCGCAAAGCCATTTTACGCGGCCTGCTGGACCCCGAGGCCACGGTCAGTGACCGCGAAGTGTTGCAGTTCATCCTGCAGCCGGGGTTTTCTACGGCTGAAAAAATCACCCAGATCTCCGGGCGCGGCGTCGGCATGGACGTGGTGCATGAAGAAGTGCGTCAGTTGGGCGGCAGTATGACCATCGACTCGGTGGTCGGGCAGGGCGTGCACTTTCAGATCCGCCTGCCGTTCAGCGTTTCGCTCAACCGAGCCTTGATGGTGCAGTGCGCCGACGAGCAATACGCCATCTCGCTCGACACTGTCGAAGGCATCGTGCGCGTCATGCCCAACGAGCTGGAGGGTTACTACCAGCTCAACCCGCCGCTGTATCACTACGGCGGGCAAACCTACGAACTGCGTTACCTCGGCGAATTGCTGCAAACCGTAGGCAAACCCAAGCTGGTGGGCGAGAGCCATTCATTGCCGGTGCTGTTGGTACATTGCCAGGATCAGCGCGTGGCCTTGCAGGTCGACGCATTGGCGGGCTCGCGAGAAATAGTGGTCAAAAGTCTCGGCCCGCAATTTACCGGGGTGCAGGGGTTGTCGGGCGCGACCATCCTTGGGGATGGTCGGGTGGTGCTGATCCTCGATCTGCTGGCTTACATTCGCGCGCATCAGGCGCGTCAGCCGTTACAACGGGCGCATCACGAAGCGGTCGGCGCCCTTGAATTTATTCCGGCCGTGCGCCCGCCGCTGGTGCTGGTAGTGGACGACTCGGTCACCGTGCGCAAAGTCACCAGCCGTCTGCTGGAGCGCAACGGTATGAACGTCATCACCGCCAAAGACGGGGTCGACGCCATGAGCGTGCTCGAAGAGCACACCCCCGACCTGATGCTGCTGGACATTGAAATGCCGCGCATGGACGGCTTCGAGGTGGCAACCCGGGTGCGCAACGACCCGCGCCTTAAAGACTTGCCGATCATCATGATCACCTCGCGCACCGGGCAAAAACACCAGAACCGGGCGATGGCCATTGGCGTCAACGACTACCTGGGCAAGCCGTATCAAGAGTCGGTGTTGCTGGAACGCATCGCCTACTGGAGCAACTTTCATGCTTGATCATCGCGTGGGCAGCCTGACCGGTTTGCTGCTACCACTGGCCGACCGCTACTTGCTGCTGCCCAACGTAGCGATAGCCGAGCTGATCGGTTGGCAGCGCGGCGACCCGAGCAGCGATTCACCGCCTTGGCACCTGCGCCAGATCACCTGGCGCGACCGCGAACTGCCATTGATCAGCTTTGAAGCGGCCTGCGGTAGCCCCGTCGTTATTGGTGAGCGGGCACGTATCGTCGTGCTCAACACCCTGGGCGGCGATTCCCGGCTCAAATTTATCGCCATGGTGGTGCAAGGCATCCCGCGTTCTTACCGTCTGGACAGCCAACTGAGTTTTGTCGATGTCCCGCTCAGCCCGCTGGAGCGTGCGGCGGTGCAGGTGGGCGATCATGTAGCGAAAATCCCGGATTTGCTGGCGCTGGAACGATTGGTGTTGGGCGAGAAGGAATGAAAACCTGTAGTCGCTGACGAGGCACGAGGCTGCGATGGGCGACGAAGCGGCCCCTGCTTTTGAAGGTCCTGCTGCGCTCCTCAGCGGCTACAAGTGTGTGCGGTACAAAGCATGTGAGGGCAAACCTGCTCTCACGGCTGCTCGACGATCGCCGCATTGCCCTTTAATTTCGCAACCCCGACCCTTATCTCTTAACCGGGTGACGCAGTCGCACTGTCAGTTCTTGAGGATGTTGCACATGTATCACGGCGAAAAGCTAAACGCCTGGACCCACCTGTTGGGAGCTGTTGCGGCAGCAGTAGGCAGCATTTGGTTATTGGTGATGGCGTGCCTCGACGGCAGCCCGCAAAAGATTGTCAGTGTGGCGATTTATGGTGTCACGCTGGTGTTGCTGTACAGCGTGTCGACCGTGTACCACAGCGTACGCGGGCGTTCGAAGGTGATCATGCAGAAGTTCGATCATCTGTCGATTTACCTGTTGATCGCCGGTAGTTACACCCCTTTTTGCCTGGTCACGCTGCACGGGCCGTGGGGTTGGTCGCTGTTCGGAATTGTCTGGGGCATGGCGGTGATCGGCATGCTGCAGGAGATCAAGCCCCGCTCCGAAGCGCGCATTCTGTCTATCGTGATTTACGCGGTAATGGGCTGGATTGTGCTGGTGGCTGTCAAACCGTTGCTGGCGGCGCTGGGCACCGCTGGCTTTATCTGGCTGGCCGCTGGCGGGGTGATGTACACCGTGGGGATTATCTTTTTTGCCCTGGATCACCGTCTGCGCCATGCCCACGGCATTTGGCATCTGTTCGTGATTGCCGGCAGCCTGCTGCACTTTGTGGCCATCGCGCATTACGTGATCTGACTCAGGGCAACTAAGCTTGCGGCTTGGGTTTTTTGGTGTCACTGCGAATCTGCGCATGACTGATCAGGGCAAAGATAAAGCTGCCACCGATGATATTGCCGGCCAGGGTCGGGCCGGCAAATATCAGCCAGAAGTCTTTCCAGGGCAGTTCGCCGGCAAACACCAGATACGACACTTCAGCCGTACCGACCACGATGTGGGTGAAGTCGCCCAGCGCCATCAGGTAGGTGATGAGGATGATGATCCACATCTTGGCGCTCTCCATGGACGGGATCATCCACACCATCGTCGCGATCATCCAGCCCGAGATGATGCCCTTGGAAAACATCTGACTGACGTCGTTCTCCATGACCTTGTGCCCTATTTCCAGGAAAGCCTTGTCGGTCTGGGTGTCGAAAATCGGCAAGTGCAACATCACATAAGCCACCAGCAAGGTGCCCATCAGGTTGCCCACCAGCACCACAGCCCACAATCGGAGCAGACGCCCGAAATTGCTCAGCGTGGGTTTGCTCATGATCGGCAGTACGGCAGTCAGGGTATTTTCGGTGAACAATTGCTGGCGGGAGAGGATGACGGCCAAAAAGCCGGCGCAGTAGCCGAAGCTGGCTATGACCTTGAAGGCTTCGCCGCTGGGCAGGCGCGAGTTGAGCAACCCCATGGCCATAAGCGACAGGCCCATTGTGAGCCCGGCGGCCAGTGCCGACCAGAACAGGGCGGCGATGCTGCGCTCCAGCTCCTGATCACCCTGCAAACGAATGATTTCGTGCAGGACCGCTGCGCGCGGAGGCTGGTTTTTGGTGACGTCGTGCTTTTCTTCAGCCGACAGGTTGGGGGTTTTGCCGCTGTTTTGGGTGTCCATGAGGTTTCATGACCGTTGGCGTGTGTAAGCGTACGACACGCGCGGGGGCCAGCTGTTCACTCATGCCTGTGGGAGTTGGCTTGTCAGCGATGCAAACGACTCGGTATGCCAGAGAGGCCTTGGTCATGCATTCGCCGGCAAGCCGGCTCCCACAACGCCCGGGGGATTAATCAGTCTTTCTTTTCATCGTCGAACTGATCTTTGACGTACTTGATTTCGGTACGCCCGTGCGGCGCCGGCAAGCCGTCTTCGCCCAGGTTGACGAAAACCATTTTGTCGACGGTCAGGATGCTTTTGCGGGTGATCTTGTTGCGCACTTCGCAGGTCAGGGTGATCGAGGTGCGGCCGAATTCGGTAGCAGTAATACCCAGCTCGATGATGTCGCCTTGGCGTGAGGCGCTGACAAAATTGATTTCGGAGATGTACTTGGTCACCACGCGCTGGTTGCCCAGTTGGACGATGGCGTAGATCGCGGCTTCTTCGTCGATCCAGCGCAGCAGGCTGCCACCGAACAGGGTGCCGTTGGGGTTGAGGTCTTCGGGTTTAACCCATTTGCGGGTGTGAAAATTCATATTCGCTCCTGACCGTCTTGCCTTAGATGCCTGCCATGATGTCAGACCACAGCCCTCATCTCTATTAACCTTGGACTATGGTCTCGATTAAGCAAATCAAAATGCCGTGGATAAATCCTTGGGAACATCGGCGCGGATGGCTATAATCACCCCCGCTTCAAAACGGTCATTTTTACCCAGTACCGTTCCCGCCACCTGTCCGAGGGGCGCTGCAGCAGGTTCAACCTGTCAGGCTCGGATGGGGCGTTGTTTGTTCAGGGCTCCCTGTTCAGGCACTAAACGCACAACGGCGCCCATTCGCGATTAAACGAATGGAGGCTCTTGATGAGCGCTGTAAACACGCCTGCAGGTTTTACCGACTATAAAGTCGCTGATATGTCCCTCGCCCAATGGGGCCGTCGCGAAACCTTTATCGCCGAGTCCGAAATGCCAGCCCTGATGGGTCTGCGCCGCCGTTATGCAGCAGAACAACCGCTCAAGGGCGCGAAGATTCTGGGCTGCATTCACATGACCATCCAGACTGCCGTGCTGATCGAAACCCTGGTTGCCCTGGGTGCAGAAGTGCGTTGGTCGTCGTGCAACATCTTCTCGACTCAGGATCAGGCTGCTGCCGCGATCGCTGCTGCCGGTATCCCGGTTTTCGCCTGGAAAGGCGAGACTGAAGCCGAGTACGAGTGGTGCCTTGAGCAAACCATCTTGAAAGATGGCGAGCCTTGGGACGCCAACATGATCCTCGACGATGGCGGCGACCTGACCGAGCTGCTGCACAAGAAATACCCGGCCATGCTGAAAAAGATCCACGGCGTGACTGAAGAAACCACCACCGGTGTACACCGTTTGCTGGACATGCTGGCCAAAGGCGAGCTGATGATCCCTGCGATCAACGTGAACGACTCGGTGACCAAAAGCAAAAACGACAACAAGTACGGCTGCCGTCACAGCCTGAACGATGCGATCAAGCGTGGTACTGACCACCTGTTGTCCGGCAAGCAAGCGCTGGTAATCGGTTACGGCGACGTGGGCAAGGGTTCGGCCCAGTCCCTGCGTCAGGAAGGCATGATCGTTAAAGTGTCGGAAATCGACCCGATCTGCGCCATGCAAGCGTGCATGGACGGCTACGAAGTGGTTTCGCCGTTCATCAACGGCCAGAACGATGGTACTGCTGCCAGCATCGACGCTGCACTGCTGGGCAAGATCGACCTGATCGTGACCACCACCGGTAACGTCAACGTGTGCGACAAAAACATGCTGGCTGCGCTGAAAAAACGTGCAGTAGTGTGCAACATCGGTCACTTCGACAACGAAATCGACACCGCTTTCATGCGCAAAAACTGGGCATGGGAAGAAGTGAAGCCACAGGTTCACAAGGTTCACCGTACTGGCCTGGGCGAATTCGACCCGCAGAACGACGACTACCTGATCCTGCTGGCCGAAGGCCGTCTGGTTAACCTGGGCAATGCCACGGGTCACCCAAGCCGCATCATGGACGGTTCGTTCGCCAACCAGGTTCTGGCTCAGATCTTCCTGTTCGCGCAGAAGTACGCTGACCTGCCGGCCGAGCTGCAAGCCGAGCGCCTGACTGTAGAAGTTCTGCCGAAGAAGCTGGACGAAGAAGTGGCCCTGGAAATGGTTCGCGGCTTCGGTGGCGTTGTGACGCAACTGACCAAGACTCAGGCCGACTACATCGGTGTGACCGTCGAAGGCCCGTTCAAGCCAGACGCTTACCGCTACTGATTAAAAAAGGCGGTCAGGCTTGCACTGACCGCCTTTTTTTTGTGTGAGAGTTCAGCGTCAGGGGGCGCCTTAACCCCCCTTCGCGTACGCAAGGGTATTCCCATGTCTCAAGACCGTCGTTTCAGCTTCGAGTTCTTCCCGACCAAGACCGATGCTGGACATGAAAAACTGATGAACACGGCTCGCCAACTGGCGACCTACAACCCGGATTTTTTCTCCTGCACCTATGGTGCCGGTGGCTCGACCCGCGACCGCACGATCAATACCGTGCTGCAGCTGGAGAGCGAAGTAAAAGTGCCTGCGGCTCCGCACCTGTCGTGCGTGGGTGACAGCAAGGCCGATTTGCGCGGCCTGTTGACCCAGTACAAGGCTGCAGGCATCAAGCGCATCGTTGCCCTGCGTGGCGACCTGCCTTCGGGCATGGGCATGGCCAGCGGCGAGTTGCGCTACGCCAATGACCTGGTGAGTTTCATTCGGGAAGAAACCGGTGATCACTTCCATATCGAAGTGGCCGCTTACCCGGAAATGCACCCGCAAGCGCGCAACTTCGAAGACGATATCAGCAACTTCGTGCGCAAGGCCCACGCTGGCGCTGACAGCGCGATCACCCAGTACTTTTTCAACGCCGACAGCTACTTCCGTTTTGTCGAGCGCGTGGAAGCTGCGGGCGTGATGATTCCTGTTGTGCCGGGCATCATGCCGATCACCAACTACAGCAAGCTGGCGCGATTCTCTGACGCTTGTGGCGCAGAAATCCCACGCTGGATTCGCAAGCAACTTGAAGCCTACGGCGACGATACGCAGAGCATCCAGGCGTTTGGCGAACAGGTTATCAGCGAAATGTGCGAACGCCTGCTGGACGGCGGCGCACCGGGGTTGCACTTCTATACCCTGAACCAGGCTGATCCGAGCTTGGCGATCTGGAACAACCTGAAGCTGCCACGCTGATTCAAGACCTGTAGCCGCTGCCGCAGGCTGCGATGGGTTTGGTGCGCCACTGCGACGCAGCGGCCCCGGCCTTGATGTAGAAAGCGAAGACCCTTCGGTCCTTATCGCAGCCTGCGGCAGCGGCTACAGGGTTTTTCTTGATGCCGGCCGCGGCTACAAAAAAGCCGTTGGGCAGCATGAAATCGGCGCGCCGTGATTGCTCTGTTATACTCCGGGCTTTCCGCCAGGCTTACGCCCGGCCGCTCGTCCTTGTACAAGCCACTCAACCCCGCTACTGCGCAGCTCTTGCCCGCGCGAGCGGTGCGAATGAGCCTTGTGGACTGGAGCAGGACCGGACGGGATTGCGTCTCCTTAAACGCCATTCACGCCAGGCAAGACTATCCCTTTGGGCCAAGCCCTAACTAGAACAGGATTTCTCATGTCCTTTGCTTCCCTCGGTCTCTCCGAGGCTTTAGTCCGCGCCATTGAAGCTGCGGGCTATACCGAGCCTACTCCGGTGCAACAGCGGGCCATTCCCGCCGTGTTGCAAGGTCGCGACCTGATGGTTGCGGCTCAGACAGGTACTGGTAAAACCGGCGGCTTCGCTCTTCCGATTCTGGAAAAGCTGTTTCCCAATGGCCACCCGGACAAATCCCAGCGCCACGGCCCACGCCAACCACGCGTGCTGGTCCTGACCCCAACCCGCGAACTTGCCGCCCAGGTGCACGAGAGCTTCAAGCTCTATGCCCGCGACTTGAAGTTCGTCAGCGCCTGCGTGTTTGGCGGTGTCGGCACCAACCCTCAGGTCCAGGCTCTGGCCCGTGGTGTTGACGTACTGGTTGCCTGCCCGGGTCGTTTGCTCGACCTGGCTGGTCAAGGCAGCGTTGACTTGTCCCACGTTGAAATCCTGGTGCTCGACGAAGCTGACCGGATGCTCGACATGGGCTTCGTCCATGACGTGAAAAAAGTCCTCGCACGTCTGCCGTCCAAGCGTCAAAACCTGCTGTTTTCGGCGACGTTCTCCAAGGACATCACCGATCTGGCTGGCAAGTTGCTGCGCAACCCGGAACGCATCGAAGTTACGCCGCCCAACACGACGGTCGAGCGTATCGAACAGCGTGTTTTCCGTTTGCCTGCCACCCACAAGCGTGCGCTGCTGGCTCACTTGATCACCGCAGGCGCCTGGGAACAGGTTCTGGTCTTTACTCGTACCAAGCATGGCGCCAACCGCCTGGCTGAGTACCTGGACAAGCATGGCCTTAGCGCCGTGGCCATCCACGGTAACAAGAGCCAGAACGCGCGGACCAAAGCCCTGGCCGACTTTAAAGCCGGTGCTGTACGCATTCTGGTAGCGACCGATATTGCCGCTCGCGGTCTGGATATCGATCAGCTGCCACACGTGGTCAACTTCGAACTGCCAAACGTCGATGAAGACTACGTTCACCGTATCGGCCGTACTGGCCGTGCCGGTCGTTCGGGCGAGGCGATCTCGCTGGTTGCTCCGGACGAAGAAAAACTGCTGAAAAGCATCGAGCGCATGACCCGCCAGAAAATCGCCGATGGCGACCTGATGGGTTTTGACTCCAGCACCGTAGAAGCTGAAAAGCCTGAAGTGCGCGAGCGTCCGGATGTGCGTAACCCGCGCAACCCGCCACGTGGTCCTCGTGGCGACGGTCCGGGTAACCCGGGCGGTGGCGGCGGTCGTAAAGACAAAGGCAAGGAAAAGAGCAAAGAGAAGCCAGCCGCTGCTCGTAGCGAGCGTCCTGCTCGTGAGCAAAAGCCGCGCGAGGCTCAACCTGCCCGTGAACAGCGTCAGCCAACCCCTCGTTCGGACGCCAACCGTGCGCCGGACGAGTTCCGCGATGACGATGTAGACAACTTTGGTAACCGCGCTGATTACGTCAGCCCGTACCAGAACAAAAACAACCAGAGCCGTGGCCGCCGTCCGGGTGCTCCTGCAACGGGTACTGGCACTGGCGCAGCGCCAGCAGCACGTACTGGTGGTCGTCAAAATGCTCCGCGTACCGGCAGCGGCGCCAGCACTGGCACACCGCCTGCCAAGCGCAGCGGTCCACGCAGCGGTGCCCCGCGTGACGGTCAAGCCCGGCGCGAAAATCGCCCGGCCCGTGACGATGCCCGTCAAGAGCCAGCGGTTAAAGGCCCACGTGAAAATCAGCCGAAGATCATGCACAAGGAGTCGAAAAGCGATCGTTTCCCGACACCTGAGCAGCTCGATCAACTGCCGAACCGCCCTCGTGGTGAAAAGCCTGCGCTGTTGACTCGCAACCGCTGAGTCCAAAGCGCCCTCACCTTAACTCTCTCCCAGAGGGTCAGGGTGAGGGGCTCTTGATTCACGCATAAAAAAACGCCCCGGCTCTCGCAAGCCGGGGCGTTTTTTTTAGCCGTATAAAAGCGCTATTACTTGGCCTTCACGCCTTCCAGCGAGATGTCCAGGGTCAGCGTCTGGTCTGCGCCCGGGCTCTTGATGCCGAAGTCGTTCAGGTTCACAGACGTGGTCGCGTTGAAGCCAGCGCGTTCGCCACCCCACGGGTCCTTGCCTTCGCCGTTGAACGTTGCCTTGAACGTCACTGGCTTGGTCACGCCGTGCAGGGTCAGGTCGCCTGTTACGTCAGCTGTTTTCTCGCCAGTCGGTACAACCTTAGTCGACTTGAAGGTCGCTTCCGGGAACTTGCTCACGTCCAGGAAATCTTTGCTGGCGATATGCTTGTCACGTTCTGCGTGGTTGGAGAACAGGCTGGCGGTTTTCAGGGTGACGTCAATTTTGCTGTCAGCAGGCTTGGCAGCGTCCCACGAGAAGGTGCCGCTCCAGTCCTTGAATGTGCCGTGAATAAAGCTGAAGCCCAGGTGGCTGACTTTCCAGTCGATAAAGGCGTGCTGGCCTTCCTTGTCGATGGTGTAGTCAGCAGCCATGGCCTGACCTGCGGTCAGCAGTGCAGTACCGAGTGCCAGCGCAGCGAGGGTCTTTTTCAACATGCGGTCTATTCCTTTTGAGTTGAGGTTGAGCATCAGGCTTTGCGCCCCAGCATACGGGTCAGGGTCGCATCACGATCAATAAAGTGGTGCTTCAAAGCGATGAGGCCATGCAGCCCGGCAAAAATCACCACGGCCCACGCCAGGTACAGATGCACGACACCGGCCACATCGGCCTGATCGGGCAGGTTGGAAATCAGTGCAGGTACTTCAAACAGGCCGAATACCGGGATGCCCACGCCTTCAGCGGTGGAGATCAGGTAGCCAGCGATCATTAGTGCAAACAAAGCCAGATACAAAAAACCGTGGCCCAGTTTTGCGCCGATACGTGTTGCCTTGCTGTAGCTGGTCAGGGCAGGAGGCGCCGGGCTGATCCAGATCCATATGACACGTAGCAACATTACTGCGAGCAGCGTCAGACCAATGCTCTTGTGCAGGTCTGGCGCTTCTTTGCGCCAAGGGCTGTAGTAGTCCAGACCAACCATCCACAGACCCAGCGCGAACAATCCGAACACTGCCAACGCAACGGTCCAGTGCATGAAAATACTGACGGCACCATATCGAGAAGAAGAGTTACGTAGCTGCATTGCCAACATCCTGTGGGAACTTGAGCCTAAGACTAATGGTTTACCTATCGAATGAAAGCGCATTTTTTCGCTGCAAGTTATCGATAAATACGATCTGTAGCCTGGGTGCCAATAATTAAGCAAACGTTAACAATATTTTGTGTCGCTATTGTTTGTCTTCAGGCGTCAGTAAGGTGCTGGGATTTGTAATAGGTTGTGACACGCGGGCGGATTGCATAGGCTTGCGCGATTGTTTACCCGCGCACGTCGGGAACCAGCGCCAGGAGAGTGGGAAATGGGCCTGAATAATCAGTGGATGCAGCGAGATCTTGCCGTTTTATGGCACCCCTGCACCCAAATGAAGGATCACGAGCAACTGCCGTTGATCCCGATCAAGCGCGGCGAAGGCGTGTGGTTGGAAGACTTTGAAGGCAAGCGTTACCTGGATGCCGTGAGTTCCTGGTGGGTCAACGTATTTGGCCACTGCAACCCGCGTATCAACCAGCGCATCAAGGACCAGGTCGACCAGTTGGAGCACGTGATCCTTGCGGGCTTTAGCCATCAGCCGGTGATTGAACTGTCCGAGCGACTGGTCAAGATGACGCCCGAAGGCCTGACCCGCTGCTTCTACGCCGATAACGGTTCGTCGTGCATCGAAGTCGCGCTGAAGATGAGCTTTCACTACTGGCTCAATCGCGAGCAGCCGAACAAAAAGCGCTTCGTGACCCTGACCAACAGCTACCACGGCGAAACCATGGCCGCGATGGCCGTGGGTGATGTGCCGTTGTTCACCGAAACCTACAAGGCGTTGCTGCTCGACACCATTAAAGTGCCGAGCCCCGACTGCTACCTGCGCCCCGAAGGCGTGAGCTGGGAAGCCCATTCGCGCACGATGTTTGTGGCTATGGAACAGACCCTGGCCGAGCATCACGACACGGTGGCTGCAGTGATCGTCGAGCCGTTGATTCAGGGCGCGGGCGGCATGCGCATGTACCACCCGGTGTACCTCACTCTGTTGCGCGAGGCCTGCGATCGTTACGGTGTGCACCTGATCCTCGACGAAATCGCCGTGGGCTTTGGCCGCACCGGAACCATGTTTGCCTGTGAACAGGCGGGCATTACCCCGGACTTCCTGTGCCTGTCTAAAGCGTTGACCGGTGGTTATTTGCCGTTGGCTGCCTGCGTAACCACTGAAGAGGTTTACAGCGCGTTCTACGACGACTACCCGACGCTGCGCGCTTTCCTGCATTCCCACAGCTACACGGGTAACCCGCTGGCGTGTGCGGCGGCTCTGGCGACGTTGGATATCTTCGAAGAAGACAACGTGATCGAGAACAACAAGGCGCTGGCTCAGCGTATGACCAGTGCGACTGCGCATCTGGTGGATCATCCTCATGTCTCGGAAGTGCGTCAGACCGGTATGGTTCTGGCCATTGAAATGGTCCAGGACAAAGCCAGCAAAACGGCTTACCCGTGGCAGGAGCGCCGAGGTCTGAAGGTATTCCAGCACGCACTGGAGCGTGGCGCGTTGTTGCGTCCGTTGGGCAGCGTGGTGTATTTCTTGCCGCCTTACGTGATTACCCCCGAGCAGATCGACTTTCTGGCTGAAGTGGCCAGTGAAGGGATCGATATTGCGACCCGCAGCGACATCAGCGTGGCCGTGCCATCGAACTTCCATCCGGACTTCCGCGACCCGGGTTAAACACAATTTTGTAGCCGCTGCCGCAGGCTGCGATAAGGGCCGCAGGACCTTCAATACACCAAGGTCGCTGGGGGGCAACCCATCGCAGCCTGCGGCAGCGCCTACATGAATAATTAAATTTTCAGAGAACCCATATGAGATTGTCCCGCTTCTTTATCGACGCCCCCTTGAGCCTTGGTGAACACGAATTGCCTGAAGCCCAGGCGCATTACATTGGCCGCGTACTGCGCATGGCCGAGGGCGATGCACTGCAAGTGTTCGACGGCTCGGGTCAGGAATTTTTGGGGCGCTTGCTGGAAGTCGGCAAAAAACGCGTGCGCGTAGTGCTGGACGAAACCTTTGTCGGGCAAGTGGAATCGCCATTGGCCATCCACCTTGGTCAGGGCCTGTCCCGTGGCGAGCGCATGGACTGGGCGATTCAAAAGGCTACCGAGTTGGGAGTGACCGAAATCACCCCGATCATGAGTGAGCGCTGCGAAGTGCGGCTCAAGGACGAACGCGCGGATAAGCGCCTGGCCCACTGGCGCCAAGTGGCGATCAGCGCCTGCGAACAGTGCGGCCGTTCGCGGGTGCCGGTGATTCATCCGCCGGTGATGCTCAGCGACTGGATCAAAACCACCGAAGCCGACCTCAAGCTGGTGCTGCACCCGGTGTCCGAACCGTTGGCCAGCCACGCCAAACCTGCACGTCTGGCGTTTTTGATCGGCCCCGAGGGCGGCTTGACCGACAGCGAAGTCGACCTGGCCCAAGCCGCTGGCTATCAGCCTGCGCGACTTGGCCCACGGGTACTGCGCACTGAAACTGCCCCGGTTGTGGCTTTGGCTGTGGCGCAGCAGTTGTGGGGTGATTTCTAAACGCTGTGGCATGCCAGCTGCTACAGAGCTACCGGCAACGCATTTGGCCTTTAAAATCAGGCGTTTCGTACGACGTTTCGCTTTTAATCTCGTGAAACATCCGAGAAAATCCAGCTCGCTTGCGCCTGTCCAAATCGGGGAATAGTCTCGGCCCATCGCTGCAAAACGGCGGTCGGGTTTAGTCGCCCGGCTTGAAAACTTGACGCAAAGTGTCATCGCTATGGTGGCCGTGCGTAGGGCACCTTCGAGTGCGCCGGTTTCCAAGTTTTCCGGTCGACTAACCTGCGTACGGCTGCCACCCATTCGTTTAGTCGCGATCAAGGGCAGCTCCATAAATTTGGAGAACCCATGAAAAAGATCACCCCCGACCCACCTGTTTTGCCCCTCGATGCTGCTGACAGTCACGACCCGTTACTTGATCGTGCCGCCACTGAACGTGCGCTCAATTTTTACCTGCAACACCATAAGCCTTATCGCTCCATGGGCACGGCCATGTTTGCCATCCCGGACAGTGTCAATTGCGAAGCGGCTTTGGCCCAGGCGTCAGACTTGTTGCGCTGTGCGGGTGCCTGCGCGAATGAGGCGGGGAATGGTTTGAGCGGGCCCGCGCGCGACTTGGTGTTGTCGACCGTGCACTTGGTGGAGCTGGCCAAGGGTTATGTCGACAAGTCGCTGGACACGCTGGTAACGCACTGAAGCAGCACGCGCCTGATTGGCGACAGGCGCGTAATTTTGTAGCCGCTAGCGGTTATCAACGATTGGCTATAAGCCTTACCAATACAGCCCCCTTACTCCACCGGATCACTCACAGGTTTGGCGATGATCTGCTTCAGTTCAGCGGTCATCGGGAACTCCAGGTTCAGGCCGTTGGGCGGGATTGGTTGTTCGAACCAGCGCTGGTAGATGCTGGTGATTTCGCCGGACTGATACAGGTCAGCCAGGGTCTTGTTGACCACGGCCAGGAACTGCGGGTCGTCCTTGCGCACCATGCAGCTGTAGATTTCCCGCGATTGCTCGTCACCGACCACGACCCAGTTGTGCGGGTCACGGGCTTTGGCGCGTTCGCCGTAGAGCAGTGCGTCGTCCATGTAGAAGGCCACGGCGCGACCGGTCTCGAGCATCTTGAACGCTTCGCCATGGTCTTTGGCGCTGATCACGTTCATGCCCATCTTGTGGTCGGCGCTGTAGCTTTTGATAAAGCGCTCATTGGTGGTGCCCGCGGTGGTCACGACGTTTTTGTCGCGCAGATCATCGAAGCCTTTGATGCCGCTGTTCTTGGCGGTCAGTAACTGGCCTTTGACGTAGATGAACCCGTACGAAAATGCCACCTGCTTTTGCCGCTCTGCCGTCACGCCGGTCGAGCCGCACTCCAGGTCAACGGTGCCGTTCTGTACCAGCGGAATGCGGGTTTGCGAAGTGACCAGGTTGTATTTGACCTTCAGCGGTTTGTCGCCCATTTGCTGCTGGATACGCTCGACGACCTTGTTGGCCAACTCCACCGAATAGCCCATTGGTTTACCGGTGTTATCGCCGACATAAGAAAACGGCACCGATGCATCGCGATAACCCAGGGTAATAGTCCCCGAGTCGGCGATCTTCTTTAGTGTGCCCTGCAGCGGGGTCTCATTGGCTTGCACGGTATGGCTGATCAACAGGCCCAGGGTGCAACTGATCAAGGTTAGTTTTTTCATTTTTTTGTTTTCCCCTAAAACAGATTAATGACGAACAGCAATCACGCTTATTTCCACCAACACCTGTGGGCGGGCTAATTCGGCTTGCAGGGTGGTGCGGGTGGGCACTTTGCCAGCCGATAGCCAGGCTGACCACACGGCATTCATGGCCGCGAAGTCGCGTTGAATGTTCTGCAGGTAAATCGTGGCGTTAAGAATATGGTCCTTGTCGCTGCCGGTTTCGGCCAGCAGAGCATCGATCTTGCCCAGGACCTCTTGGGTCTGCGCGGTAATATCTTCGCTTTGCGTAGGGACCTGTCCGGACAGAAAGACCAGCGCTTCGAAAGTCGCGGCGGCGCTCAAACGGTCGTTACTGTTGATGCGGTGAATCGTCATCGGGCTTTCCTTTTTGTCGGGATGGCGCATTCAAGCGGCCAGGCCTTGCATGTCTATGGATGTTTTACGCTGTGCAATCAGCTCGCTGAGCAAGCGCCCGCTGCCGCAGGCCAGAGTGAAGCCCAGTGCACCGTGGCCAAGGTTGAGCCACAAATTGCGATAGCCGCTGGCGCCAAGGATGGGGACGCCGCTGGGGGTAGCAGGGCGCATGCCGGCCCACTCAGTGGCGTTGTCGTAGTTGCCCGCAACCGGGAAAGTACTGCTGGCCAGTTGGCGCATTTGTGCCAGGCGCTTGGGGTCCAGGGAGGGATCGAAACCGACGATGTCGACCATCGCGGCAATGCGCAATTGTTCGCCGATACGGGCGTAGACAATTTTGCGGTCGTAGTCGGTGATGCTCACCTGCGGGGCTTTTTGCGGGTCGCTCAGAGCCAGCGTGAGGCTATAACCCTTGAGCGGATACAGTGGCAGGTTCATGCCTGGCAAACGCAGGGCTGGGCTGTTGTGCCCGGCAGCGAGCACCAACTGATCGACCTCCAGCACCTCGTCGCCCATTTCCACAGCCTGTACTGCACCGTTGGCATGGCGCAGACGGGTGACGGTTTTACCCAACATAAAAGTGCAGCGGCCACTGGCCTGCAGGCGGGCGACCAGTTGCTGGCAGAACGCGTGGCAATCACCGACTTCTTCGCTGGGGGTATAGATACCGCCGACAAACGCCGACCCCTGCAAGCCGGGCTCCAGGCTGGCGCATTCGCTGGCTGACAGCGCTTGCTGAAATGCACTGCCGACAACTTTTTTGCGCGCTTTGTCGAAGTTTGCGTGTTCACGGAACGCCACCAGTTTGCCGTTGCGCTGCCAGGCGAAACCGTCCAGCTGATCTTCTTCGCGCCATTGCTGCAAGGTGGCCTGGCTGAGCAACGCAAGGCGCAGCAAGTGCGCGCCATTGCGCTGGTTCACCGAACTGCGGCACGCCGCCATGAACGAGGCCAGCCAGCGCCATTGGGCCGGGTCCATGCGTGGGCGAAGCTTGAGTGGCGAGTCGCCGCGCAGCATCCAGCCCATCGCCTGCCAAGGCACCCCGGCATCGGCCAGCGGTGCGACATAGCGGTAGGAGAGCTGGCCGCCATTGGCGAAGCTGGTCTGGCTGCCGAGGGTTGGCTGAGCCTCGATCACGCTCACTTCAAAGCCATCGCGCACTAATGCATACGCCGTTGCCAGCCCGATAACGCCCCCGCCGATGATACAAACTCGCTGTGCCATGTCAGTCCTTAGCCCGCTGTTGAACGGACTTCAGGTTAGGGGCAGGTGACAGGCGGCGAACAATGAATAAAGATGGCTCTCCCATAAACAAAGGTTATGGACTGCTGCCATGCGCTTGCGTCATATCGAGGTGTTCCAGGCGATTCGCCAAACCGGTTCTGTCAGTGCGGCGGCTCAACTGCTGCATGTATCGCAGCCTGCGGTCAGCAAGGTGCTGCAACACGCTGAACAGCGTTTGGGCTTCCCGCTGTTTTTGCGGGTGCGCGGTAAATTGCAGCCCACCCCCGAAGCGCTGTTGCTGGAGCGCGAAGTCGACAAGGTGACCGAGAGCCTGCAAGGCGTGCAGCGTTTGGCCGAGAGCCTGCGTCGCGAGCCGGGGCATCGTTTGCGCATCGGCAGTACGCCTGCATTGGCGTTGTCGCTATTGCCGCCGGTGATCAGCGAGTGGACGCGCCGTTATCCGGATATCAAGTGTGAACTGACCAGCGCCCATAGCCGTGAGTTGGTGCAAAACCTGTTGATGCGCGAACTGGATGTGGCCCTGACTTTCAAATTGCCCGACCATCCGGGGCTCAAGGCTCGGGCATTGGCCCACGGTGTATTGGTGGCGCTGGCCCCACGGGGTTACTGGGCCGATGAAAGCGAAGGCGTGGCGCTGGCGCTGGATGAGTTGGCGGATGCGCCGTTGATCGGGCTGAGCAGTGCCGATCCGTTGTTTGCCCGACTGGACAGCTACCTGCAAGCGGTAGAGCCGCCGCCACGCATCAGCATCGCGGTACAGACCTATTCGCTGGCGCGGGCAATGGTGGAGTCGGGTGCGGGGTTAGCGGTGATTGATCCGTTTACGGCGTTGGGGGCGTCGCGGGCAAGTACCGTGATCCGGCCGCTGACTCCGGCGCTGCCGATTACGCTGTACGCGTTGACGCGGGCGGATGAAGCTGCGGCGCATACGCTGGAAGGGTTGCTGCAGCTGTTCGCTGAACGGGCCAGCGAGCAGTTGCAGCGGTTGGCGGGTGGGTAACACCATTTTAAAAATTGTGGGAGCGAGCCTGCTCGCTCCCACGGTTGACGTCATGCTTTATTTCGGCAGTGCGTACACCACCACCTGATCACCTACCTGATCTTTCATGATCGAGTTGCCACCCGCCACAAACGCTACATATTGCCGGCCCTTGTATTCATAGATAGCGGGGTTGGCGACGGCGGGAGCCATGACGATATCCGACCACAGCTCTTTGCCATCTGCCAGGGCATAGGCGCGTACCTTGGCATCCATCGAGGCGCCGATAAACACCACACCACCTGCAGTCACCGCAGGGCCACCAATGGTTGGCGAGCCCATGTTTTCAGGCATGTACCAACCAAATTGCTGGACGGCACCCATTGGACGACGCCATTTCACGTCACCGGTGTGCATGTCGATTGCCACCAGTTCACCGAAAGGGGGTGCCCAGCACGGCATACCGGCCCAGTTCTGCGCGTTCATCAAGCTCATGCCGTAAGGTGCGCCGATCTGCGGGTAAAAGCCGTTTTCGTTGCCCGAGGTTTTTGGTTGCTTGTCGTATGAGGCGCGATCCCACAGCTTGATCATCTGCACGATGTGAGAGGTGTTCACAATGGCCACCTGGCTGACAGGGTCGAACGCTACACCGCCCCATTGCACGCCACCGGCACTGTCCGGGTAGGCCAGTACGCCGTTGCCCTTAGTGGCGGGTGGCGAGTACATGCCGTTGTATTCCAAACCGTCCCACATTTTTGTGCACTGACCAAAACCGACGATGTCGGCGATTTTCCAGATTGCCGGTTTTTTCGACTGATCCATCAACGGCGCAGGTTTGGTCGGGAACGGTTGGGTCGGCGAATACACCTCGCCCTGGGCATCGCCCTGTGGCACCGGGCGTTCTTCAATGGGCCACACGTCCTCGCCGGTGCGGCGGTCAACGGTGAACAAAAAGCCCATCTTGGTCGCTTGCACCAACGCGGCCACGGGTTTGCCATCGACGGTGATGTCCATCAGCGTAGGAGCTGAGTTGATGTCGTAGTCCCATATGTCGTGGTGAACCCACTGACGAGACCACACGACCTTGCCGGTATTGATGTCCAGAGCCGTGGTCGAAGTACCCAGGGGAATCGGTTTGGTCCGATTGCCGCCCCAGTAGTTGGGCGAAGGCGAGGACACGGGGATATACAGCAAGCCCAGCGCGGGGTCGTAAGACATTGCGGTCCAGATGTTGGCGGTGCCGGTTTTGCCAGCTTCATCTTCCGGAATCGGCTTGAACTCCCACTCCAGCTCGCCAGTGCGGGCATTGAGGGCAAACAGCGAACCTGGTGATTCGACTTCATATTCCCAGTCTTTACCGGCCCAGCCGACGATCAGCTTGTCACCGATAACGGTTGGCGGTTGCAGTTGCGACAACGGCCATTTGGCATTGACGGTGTTCCATTGGTTGACATCCACCACACCGTTTTTGCCGAAGCCTTCGCACGGCTTGCCGGTGTCAGCATCCACCGCATATAGCTGCGCGGTCATGTTGCCCAGGTAGACGATTTTTTGGCAGGCAACTCCCGCTTGCGGTGTTTTTTCCTGCCAGTACGACACGCCGCGAGATTTCAGCGCGGGCTGTGTTTCGGCAACCAGCGGCGACTTGGTGTCATAGGTCCACTTCGCTTTGCCGGTCTCGGGTTCGAGCGCGATGATCCGGTAAAAAGGCGTGCCGACATACAGCGTGTCATTGGCGAAAATAGGTGTGGCAGACCAGACCGAAGGCGGGATTTTACCGGTTCCGGAGGACATGTCTCCGGTGAAATACTCCCAGACCTTGGTCAGTTTACCGACGTTATCCTTGTTTATTTGAGTCAGTGGCGAGTACTTCTGCGCGCTCAGTTGGCCGTGAAAGCTGTCCCACTCCTTGCCACTGGGCAGGGGCAGTTTGGCGTCTTCGGCAGAGATGCTCGACGTTGCCAGCAACGGTGTCGGTACGGTGTAGGTGTCTTGTGCCTGAGCGTTGGAAACACCTGCCAGCAAGCACAGCGCCGGAGCTGTCAAAAAGTGTTTTTTGATTCCGTTCATCTCATGCGCTCCTTGTTGGCTTGGCGCCAAAGGTTTCAATCACAACACCCACGGCGAAGACCACCAGAACGGCAACTGTCCACCAGCCATGCAAAAGGCTTGCAGCAAAAATGGTCCCTATGGCACCGGCCCAACTCAAAAACAGGACGAAGTTTCGCAAGCCTCCCGCCGCGGTTTTGACCAGGAGTACGCCAAGAACAAACAGCACAAATTCGGCGAGCATCGTTGTCATTGCCCCCCCGGAATCCGTCACCCCTGACAGTGGAGTGAAGAATCGCCATGCCGTGATGGCCAAGGCAACCAGAGCCGTAATGATCATGATGTTGGCGCCGAGATGGCGCCTGGGCGGTGCATAGGCAGCAGAAGTACTCATCCCTTAACTCTCCTTTGCGTGTTATGCCTTCAGGCATCTGGAAAGTGAGTGTAGCCAAGGTGGCGGAAAACACCGGGATGAGGTCGAGGTCATGGCGGGGATTTGCTGCTGTCCAAGCGTTATGCACTAACCCTCGTAGCAGCTGCCGAAGGAACGAGGCTGCGTTCGGCTGCGCAGCAGTCGCAAAATGGAATACTGCGCAATGTCTGAAAAACCTCGGATTACGGATCTGCGAGTGCTGCGCACTCGGACGCAGCCTCGCGTTGCTCGTCAGCTGCTACGAAATAGCGGCTACAAGCTGGATCAGTGCGTGTGTTCGGCCTCGGCTGGCGCATCCTTGGTCACACGGCGAACCAGCTTGCCGATGGTCAAACCCTGGAACAGGATCGACGACAGCACCACGATGTAGGTGATACTCAGGATCAGATCGCGCTCCGGGCCCAGCGGCAAGGCCAGTGCCAGTGCGACCGAAACACCGCCGCGCAGACCGCCCCAGGTCAGGATACGGATGGTGCCGCGTGGCACCGTGCGCCAGCGGCGCAGCAACACAATGGCCGGGGCCACGGTCAACAGGCGCGAGAGCAAAATGGCCACCGCCAGAACGCTGGCAGCCAGCAAATGCAGCCACGAGAATGGCAGCAGCAACAGTTCCATGCCGATCAGCGCAAACAGCAGCGCGTTGAGCATGTCATCGAGCAACTCCCAGAAGCCGTCCATATAGCGACGGGTCATCTCGTTCATGGCCTTGTTGCGGCCCAGGTTACCGATGATCAGGCCAGCAACCACCATCGCAATTGGTGCCGATACATGCAGCTCACTGGCCATGGCCGAGCCGCCGATCACCAGTGCCAGGGTCAGCATCACTTCGATCTGGTATTGCTCGATGCTCTTGATCATTCGATACACCAGATAACCGATCAAGCCACCGAACACCACACCACCGATGGCTTCGTGAACGAACAGCATCGCCGTAGCGCCAAGGCTCGGGGTTTCGCCCAGTTGCACGATGCCCAGCAACACGGTGAACACCACAACGGCGGTGCCGTCATTGAACAGCGACTCGCCGACGATGGTGGTTTTCAGCGGTTTTGAGGCGTTGGCAGTACGCAGTACACCCAGCACCGCAATCGGGTCGGTGGGGGAAATCAGTGCACCGAACAGCAGGCAGTACAGGAAGCTGATGTGCCAGCCAAACAGGCCGAAAATCCAGTACGCCAGGCTGCCGATCACGGTAGTAGCGATCAGCACGCCGACGGTCGCCAGCAGCCCGATTGGCCAGCGGTAGCTGCGCACATCATTGATGTTGACGTGCAAGGCGCCGGCAAACAGCAGGAACGACAGCATCCAGTTCATCAGCAGGTCGCCGAAGTCGATCTGGCCGATCAGCTCCTGCACTCGTTCTTCAAGGCCCGGGTAACCGAGGAAGCTCAAGCCTTGCAGCAGCAGGGAAAACATAAGGGCGGTAACCATCACGCCAATCGTCGGCGGCAGGCCGATAAAGCGGAAGTTCACGTAAGTCAGTAGTGAGGTCAGGCAGATAAACGCAGCAACAAGCTCAAGCATCCGGGATCCTGTAGTGGCGAGAGTGAATGGAAGCCCGATCAGGTCGGGCTATGTTTGGATGCAAACGCAGGTGTCAGGGGCACATCCCGGGGGTGTGGCAAACGGACGCGATCTGCGAGGTCATTGACCACGCAGACGCACTGAGGTTGCATGGTGGGGCCTGGCAGTGCCCGCAGGTTGATAACCGCAAGGAGTCTGGGGTGTTGGCAACGATGTTGGTGTTGGTCGCGGCTGTATTGCACGCGATCTGGAATACCCTGATCAAGTTCAGCGGCGAGCGGTTGCTGGTTATCGCCTGCATGGATACGGTGGCGCTGGTGGTGGTCGCCGCGTTGGTGGGCTTTGTGTCGTTGCCGCCGCCTGAAATTTGGCCGTGGATACTGGCGTCCGTGCTGTTGGAGCTGGTCTACCGGGTGCTGCTGATTCGTGCTTACCGGGTGGGAGACCTGGGCTTGGTCTACCCGCTGATGCGCGGGCTTTCGCCCCTGGTGGTGCTGGCGCTGACCCTGACCTTTGCCGGGGAGGTACTGACGGGCCAGCAGATCATCGGCATCCTGTTGATCCCTTGCGGCATGGCTTGTTTGTTGTGGCAGGGCGGCGGTGGTGCTCGCCTGCCCTGGTCGATGCTGCCGGTGGTGGCGCTGATCGGGCTGTGTATTGGCAGCTATACCTTTGTGGACGGGCAGGCGATCCGGCGCTGGTCCCATCCTCTGGATTATCTGGTGTGGGTCACGTTGCTCAGCGCCTGGCCGTTTCCGTTGCTGGCGGTCACCCGCAAGCGGGCCGCGTTCGCGCTGTTCTGGCGTACGCAATGGCGGTTGGGCGTAGCAGTGGGGGTTTGCGTGCTGGCCAGCTATGCGCTGGTGCTGTGGGCGATGCAACTGGGCTCGATTGCCGAGGCAGCGGCGCTGCGCGAAGTCAGCGTGATTTTGGTGGTGCTGTTTGGTATGCGTTACCTCAAAGAACCTTTTGGCGGTCCGAGGCTCTTAGCCTGTGGGCTGGTGCTGATCGGCATGCTCGTGATGAAACTCTAAAAAGGAAATTCCAATGACGGTCGCCTTCTGGTGTGTACTGATTGCCTTCTGCCTGAGCTACGTGTGTACCGCCTTTGCCAAGTTCAGCGATGGCAAATTCGGGCCTAAACAAAACCATGATCCGCGTACGTTTCTCGACGGCCTGCAAGGTTTTGCCAAACGTGCCCACAGTGCCCAACTAAACAGCTTTGAAGTGACCCCGGCGTTCGCGGCTGCGGTGATCATTGCCGACATCGTGGGCAACGCCCAGCCTGTGACCATTGATGTGCTGGCGGTGCTGTTTATCACCAGTCGCCTGCTCTACATCATTTGCTACCTGGCAGACTGGGCACTCTTGCGCTCCATCGTGTGGTTTATCGGCATGGGGCTGGTGGTCAGCTTCTTTTTTGTGTCGATGTAGCGCACAACTTGTAGCAGCTGCCGAAGGAACGAGGCTGCGTTCGATTGCGAAGCGATCATAAAGCCTGGGTACGCGGTCTACCTGATAGGCCGCAAGTACAGGTTTTACGACGGCTACGCCGCCGGACGTAGCCTCGTTCTACTCGTCAACTGCTACGAAGAGCGGGTTGCAGCTACTGCGGTAACGCCGCCCCTTTAGGCCACAGCAGCCAGATATTGCCCTTCTGTTTCATGTCGCCCGCAATTTGCCCGGCCTCTGGGCCGGTGCCGACAAAGAAGTCTGCCCGCACTTCACCCGCAATGGCGCCACCGGTGTCCTGGGCGGCAACCGGGCGCACGATGGGTTGGCCGTTGGCTTGGGTGGTCGACAACCACAACAGGCTGCCCAGCGGGATCACTTTGCGGTCTACCGCCACGCTGTAACCGGCTGTCAGCGGCACGTTCAGCGAACCGCGCGGGCCTTCGTTGCTATCGGGGTTCTGGGTGAAAAACACATAGCTCGGGTTACTGGCCAGCATCTCGTGTACGCGCTGCGGGTTAGCCATCGCCCAAGCGTGAATAGTGCCCATGGTCACGTCCTCTTTTTTCAGCTCGCCCTGCTCGACCAGCCAGCGACCAATCGGCTTGTACGGGTGGCCGTTCTGGTCGGCGTAACCGATGCGCAACTGGCGACCATTGTCGAGTTGTACCCGGCCCGAGCCCTGGATTTGCAGGAACTGCAGGTCCATAGGGTCGGTCAGCCAGGCCAATACGGGCGCATTTAGACCTTTGCTGTTGATGGTCTCGGCGGTGTCGTAAGGCTTGAGCACGCGACCATCAAGGCGTCCGCGCAGGCGCTTGCCCTTGAGTTCAGGGTAGATGCTGTCCAGATTGACCACGATCAGGTCAGCCGGTACGCCGTAGATCGGCACATTGGCGGCCTGGGTAGGCTTGAGGCTGCCAGGGTAGACCGGCTCGTAGTAACCGGTGATCAGGCCGTCGCTGCTGCCTTCGGCGGAGCGCAAGCTGTACACGTCGAGGTGGGTTTGCAGAAAGCTGCTGATCTCGGCCACGCTCGGGCTGGCAGGCAAGGCGGCTGCATCGCTGCACACGGAGCCCCAGTTGGCGTCGGCCTTGAGGCGGGTGCAGGCGCTGCGCCATGAAGCAAAACCGCTTTGCAGGTCGCTGCCCGTCACTTCAGGCAGTGCGCTCCAGTCAGCCTTGCTGTAGGTGGTGTGGGGTTCAGGTTTGGTGGCGTCCTTGTCAGTGCCGTTGCATCCGGCCAGCAACATGACAACGGGCAAGGCCCAGGTCAGCGGCTTGAAAAATATACTCATGTGCGAGGTTCCTTCGAGGTTTGCCGAGGCCGGATGACCGTCAGGCAATCCTTATATTCAATAGGGGTATTGGTCTTTGCAGGTGACGCGAGGATACTGGCGACCGATTTCCGTGACCTGAAGCCACCATGACTCTTAAACGATTGACTGTTGTAGTGCTGACCTGCCTGACGCTGACTGCGTGCGGTGGGGTTGATCCCGATTCGCCGCTGGGCCAGCGTAAAGCGATTTTCAAGCAAATGCTCAAGACCAGCGAAGAGCTGGGTGGCATGCTGCGTGGCCGGATTCCCTTCGACGGCCCGCGCTTTACTGAGGGCGCGATCAAGCTGGATGCCTTGGCTCACGAGCCTTGGAAGCACTTCCCTCAGGTCAAGGAAACTGCTCAAACCAGCGCGACCGATGACGTCTGGCAAAAGCAGGCCCGCTTTCAGGAGCTGGCGCACCAGTTGGAAGCCGCCACGGGCGAGCTGGTTATCGCCAGCCAGGTACAACCCTACAAGGCCAGCAACCTGACGCCTGCAGTGCAGAAAGTCGAAGACACCTGCAGTGCGTGCCACAAGGAATTCAGGAATCACTGATTAAAGGCCAAAGCGCCCTCACCCTAAACTTCTCCCTGAGGGAGAGGGTCGGGGTGAGGGTGTGCTGTTACTTGTCCAGCTGATCCAGGGCTTCTTGCAGTTCCTTGCGCGATTCAGCCAGCTTGTTTTTGCGCTTGTCGATTTTTTCCGGATCGCCTTTCTTCATGGCCTTGTCCAGATCCGCCTGGCGCTTGCTGACTTCGTGCTTGGCTTCCAGCACCTTGTTTTCGCGTTCCTTGCGCAGGCCTGCGTCGGTGCAGTGTTCGGTGACTTCACTCAAGGCTTTTTCCAGGCCAGCGACCTGGTTGCTGTTGCCGTGGGCGCGAGCCTGCTCAAGTTGCAGGGTGATGGCTTGTTTCTTGGCAGCACAACCGGTCAGTTCGGGGGCAGCATCTGCGGCCATCAACGGGGCAGCCAGCAGGCCGCAAACAGTAAATAGGGCGAGCGGTGAAAGTAATTTCATAAATGGCTCCATGATAAAAATGACAATAAAAAAGGTTAAAACGACGCGCAACTTGCGCCTCGGCTGATCGAAACCGTGAATGTTAGCAGCATCCGCGGCCCAGCAATTCGCTGTGTTTGTTCCACATGTGTACCCGCCAGCAGCAAAAAGCCCCGGACAGTTACCTGTCCGGGGCTTTTGGTGCAGCAGGACTAATTAAAAACCTGCAGCAGCGCGCAGCTCTTCAGCGCGGTCGGTACGCTCCCACGTGAACGTGGTGAAGGTATCGTCGCCAACTGTTTTGGTCTGTGGCGTGCGGCCGAAGTGGCCGTATGCTGCAGTTTCCTGATACATCGGGTGCAGCAGGTCAAGCATGGTGGTGATGGCATATGGACGCAGGTCGAATATGTCACGTACCAGCTTGATGATTTTGTCGTCGGAGATTTTGCCAGTGCCGAAGGTGTTCAACGAAATCGAAGTCGGTTGAGCGACGCCGATAGCGTAGGAAACCTGGATCTCGCAACGATCAGCCAAGCCTGCAGCCACGATGTTTTTAGCTACGTAACGGCCGGCGTAGGCAGCCGAACGGTCAACTTTGGATGGATCTTTACCCGAGAACGCACCGCCGCCGTGACGGGCCATGCCGCCGTAGGTGTCAACGATGATCTTGCGACCGGTCAGGCCGCAGTCGCCCACTGGGCCACCGATGATGAACTGGCCAGTAGGGTTGATGTGGAACTGCGTGTCCTTGTGCAGCAGCTCGGCTGGCAGCACGTGTTTGACGATCAGTTCCATCACGCCTTCGCGCAGGTCTTTGTACGACACGTCAGGGTTGTGCTGGGTCGACAGCACGATTGCGTCGATGGCTACAACCTTGCCGCCTTCGTAACGGCAAGTCACCTGGGACTTGGCGTCCGGGCGCAGCCAAGGCAGCAGGCCGGATTTACGGGCCTCGGCCTGGCGCTGAACCAGTTGGTGCGAGAAGGTAATCGGTGCTGGCATCAGCACTTCGGTTTCGTTGCTGGCGTAGCCGAACATCAGGCCCTGGTCGCCGGCGCCTTGATCTTCAGGCTTGGCCCGGTCAACACCCTGGTTGATGTCAGGGGACTGCTTGCCGATGATATTCATCACGCCGCAGGTCGCACCGTCGAAACCGACGTCGGAACTGGTGTAGCCGATGTCAGTGATCACGTCACGAACGATCTGTTCCAGGTCAACCCAGGCCGAAGTGGTCACTTCGCCCGCGATGATTGCTACGCCGGTTTTCACCAGAGTCTCGCACGCCACACGGGCGAACTTGTCTTCAGCAATAATGGCGTCCAGCACCGCGTCAGAAATCTGGTCGGCGATTTTGTCCGGATGCCCTTCAGACACGGACTCGGAGGTGAAAAGGGAGTATTCGCTCATCTCGACGGTTTCCTAATATTTACCGATGGTGAGTGTCGCCAGCTGGCCGCTGAAAGTGGCGGACCTGAAGCTGGAAACCATTACGTAAGCCTATATAGAGGCTTTCCCCGGGAACGAGTCCCGCAGCGGTGGCCCAATGGGCCAGATCATCTTGTTCAAAACCCAGCCACAAATCACCGCACGCCTCGCGGGCCCACGCCTGATTATGACTGCACAACTCTGTTACCAGCAGGCTTGCGCCCGGTTGCAGCAAGGTTGCCAGTTGCTTGAGTGCTTCGGCCGGTGCGGCGAAATGGTGCAAGACCATGTTCACAACTACGCAGTCAACCTGGATCTGTGCATCGTGCAGCGCGTCGGCCAGGATCAGGCTGACGTTGTTCAGTGACTCGCGTTCACACAGCTGGCGGGCCAGCTCAAGCATCGCTGGGCTGTTGTCCAGTGCTGTGACCTGATGGAAGCGACGGGCCAGATCGGGCAGAAAGCTGCCATCGCCGGGGCCGACTTCCAGGGCCGTGGCCGCTGGGCTGAAGCTCAGTTTGTCGAGCAGCGCCAAAACGCTGTCCCGGTATTGCGGCAAGCCGGCGATCAAATCCTGTTGAGCGCGAAACTTCTCGGCTATGCGTGAGAAAAAGTCCTGACTGGCTGCTGCACGTTGGCCGTGTACTGCGCTGATACGCGCCTGTACATCGGCGGGCAAGGTCAGGTTGTCGACCTCTTCCAGCAGTGCTGCATGCAGTTTGCCGCCTTGTTGCTCGGTGTGGGGCAGGGCACGACGGTAAAAAATCGCATTGCCTTCACGCCGTGTCGCCACCAGACGCGCCTGGGACAGCACCTTGAGATGGTGGCTCATCCCGGATTGACCGGTGGCAAAAATTTGCGCCAGTTCCAGCACGCCAAACGAATCGTTGGCCAGCGCCCGCAAAACATTAAGTCGCAGCGGATCGCCTCCAGCCTTGCACAGGGCCCAGAGCTCTTCGCAATCGTTATGGCGGATTGAAGGCACGTGTAAGTTCATGGGGCCGCAGTCTAGTTACCCGCTCAAGCCCCCGCAAGGCCAATATCAAAACTTTTTGATATTGGTCGATAACTGGTTCGTCTGTCGGATGACATGTGCTTATTAACGAAATGAAATGTCCGATCCTTAACAGGTTGAACGGTTAAGCGCAGGAAAAACGCCTCAAGCGACTATCTGTCATTGCCCGGTGGCTCTGCCTGAGGGAAAATGCTCGCCTTTTTTCCGTTTCGATTTAACTTTCAATACCCAGGAGAACAGCGATGCCCAGCCGTCGTGAGCGTGCCAACGCCATTCGTGCACTCAGCATGGATGCCGTGCAAAAAGCCAACAGCGGCCATCCAGGTGCCCCTATGGGTATGGCGGATATCGCCGAAGTACTGTGGCGCGATTATCTGAAGCACAACCCGAGCAACCCTTCGTTCGCTGACCGTGACCGCTTCGTGCTGTCCAACGGCCACGGTTCGATGCTGATCTACTCGTTGCTGCACCTGACCGGCTATGACCTGTCGATCGACGACCTGAAAAACTTCCGCCAGCTGCACAGCCGCACCCCGGGTCACCCGGAGCTGGGCTACACGCCAGGCGTTGAAACCACCACTGGCCCGTTGGGTCAGGGCTTGGCCAACGCTGTGGGCTTCGCCCTGGCAGAAAAAGTCATGGGCGCGCAGTTCAACCGTCCTGGGCATAACGTTGTCGATCACCACACCTACGTGTTCCTGGGTGATGGCTGCATGATGGAAGGCATTTCCCATGAAGTTGGCTCGTTGGCCGGCACTCTGGGCCTGAGCAAGCTGATCGCGTTCTACGACGATAATGGCATCTCCATCGATGGCGAAGTTGAAGGCTGGTTCACCGACGACACGCCAAAGCGTTTCGAAGCCTACAACTGGCAAGTGATCCGTAACGTTGACGGTCACGACCCGGATGAAATCAAGACCGCGATCGAAACTGCACGTAAAAGCGATCAGCCAACGCTGATCTGCTGCAAAACCACTATCGGTTTCGGCTCGCCGAACAAGCAGGGCAAGGAAGACTGCCACGGTGCTCCACTGGGCAACGACGAAATCGCCCTGACCCGTAAAGCTCTGAACTGGAACCACGGTCCGTTTGAAATCCCGGCTGATATCTACGCCGAATGGGATGCCAAGCAAGCCGGTGCTGCGGCTGAGTCCGAGTGGGACAAGCGCTTCGCAGCCTACGCAGCCGAGTTCCCTGAACTGGCTGGCGAGCTGTCCCGTCGCCTGAGCGGCAAACTGCCAGCGGACTTCGATGCCAAGGCCACCGCCTACATCAATGAAGTGGCTGCCAAAGGCGAAACCATCGCCAGCCGCAAAGCCAGCCAGAACGCGCTGAATGCCTTTGGCCCGCTGTTGCCAGAACTGCTGGGCGGCTCCGCTGACCTGGCCGGCTCCAACCTGACCATCTGGAAAGGCTGCAAAGGCGTTTCAGCTGAAGACGCCAGCGGCAACTACGTGTACTACGGCGTACGCGAGTTCGGTATGAGCGCCATCATGAACGGTGTCGCCCTGCACGGCGGCCTGGTGCCTTACGGCGCGACTTTCCTGATGTTCATGGAATACGCCCGCAACGCCATCCGCATGTCGGCTCTGATGAAGCAGCGCGTGATCTATGTGTTCACCCACGACTCCATCGGTCTGGGCGAAGACGGCCCGACGCACCAGCCAATCGAGCAACTGACCAGCCTGCGGACCACGCCGAACCTGGACACCTGGCGCCCGGCTGATGCGGTTGAATCCGCAGCGGCCTGGAAATTCGCCCTGCAGCGCAACGACGGCCCGTCCGCGTTGATCTTCTCGCGTCAGAACCTCAACCACCAAACCCGTGATGCTGGTCAGATCGCCGACATCAACCGTGGTGGTTACGTGCTCAAGGACTGCGCAGGCGAGCCTGAGCTGATCCTGATCTCGGCCGGTTCCGAAGTGGGCCTGGCAGTTCAGGCCTGGGAGAAACTGACCGAACAAGGCCGTAAGGTCCGTGTCGTTTCGATGCCATGCACCAGCGTGTACGAAGCTCAAGATGCAGGCTACAAACAGTCGGTTCTGCCGCTGCAGGTTAGCGCCCGTATCGCGATCGAAGCGTCCCACGCTGACTACTGGTACAAGTACGTGGGCCTGGAAGGTCGCGTAATCGGCATGACCACCTACGGCGAGTCGGCGCCTGCGCCTGCTTTGTTCGAAGAGTTCGGCTTCACCCTGGAAAACATCCTGGGTCAGGCTGAAGAGCTGCTGGAAGACTAAGTAACAAAGAGGCTGCCCTCTTCGCGAGCAGGCTCGCTCCCACAGGGATCTACATAGCCCATGTGGGAGCGAGCCTGCTCGCGAAAGTGTGAAGGATTCACCTTGGTAATCGAGAACCCCATGCCTCAACCGCGTCCTTACAAAGTTGCACTCAACGGCTACGGCCGAATTGGTCGTTGCGTCTTGCGTGCGTTGTTTGAGCGAGGTGCTGACGCCGGGTTTGAAATTGTTGCACTCAATGATTTGGCCGATATGGCCAGTCTCGAATATTTGACGCGCTTCGACTCCACTCATGGCCGGTTCCCCGGTGAGATACGGATCGAAGGCGACTGCCTGCATATCAATGGCGACTGCGTGAAAGTGTTCCGCAGTGCCACTCCCGAAGGGATCGACTGGGCCGCATTGGGCGTTAATCTGGTGCTGGAATGTTCCGGCGTCTACAACACCCGCGCCGACGGCCAGCGCTTCCTTGATGCCGGGGCACCCCGTGTATTGTTTTCGCAACCGATGGCCAGCGACGCAGATGTCGACGCCACCATCGTGTATGGCGTTAACCAGCACAGCCTGACCGGCGAAGAGCGACTGGTATCCAACGCCTCCTGCACCACCAACTGTGGCGTGCCGCTGTTGCGTTTGCTGGATCAGGCGTTTGGCCTCGAGTACGTATCGATCACCACTATTCACTCGGCAATGAACGATCAGCCGGTGATTGATGCCTACCACCATGAAGATCTGCGGCGTACGCGTTCGGCATTTCAGTCGGTGATTCCGGTGTCTACCGGGCTGGCCAAAGGTATTGAACGTTTGTTGCCGGAACTTGCTGGCCGAATTCAAGCCAAAGCGGTGCGGGTTCCGACCTTGAACGTGTCATGCCTGGATATCACCCTGACCACGGCCCGCGACACGGACACCGCACAAGTTAACCGCGTACTGCGCGAGGCCGCCACCAGCGGCCCGCTCAAAGGCCTGTTGGCATACACCGAGTTGCCGCACGCCAGTTGTGATTTCAACCATGACCCGCATTCGGCCATTGTCGATGCCAGCCAGACCCGCGTTTCCGGCCCCCGGCTGGTGAACCTGTTGGCCTGGTTCGACAACGAATGGGGTTTTGCCAATCGAATGATCGATGTGGCAGAGCACTACTTGCACGTTACCCACTCCAAACCCGCTCTCTAACATTAGAAACTCAGGAATTGCGACCCATGACCGTGTTGAAGATGACCGACCTCGATCTGCAAGGTAAACGCGTACTGATCCGCGAAGACCTCAACGTCCCAGTCAAGGACGGTGTAGTCACCAGCGATGCGCGTATCCTCGCTGCGCTGCCGACCATCAAGCTGGCGTTGGAAAAAGGCGCGGCGGTTATGGTCTGCTCGCACCTGGGACGCCCGACTGAAGGCGAGTTTTCGGCTGAAAACAGCCTCAAGCCAGTGGCTGAATACCTGAGCAAGGCCCTGGGCCGTGAAGTGCCGCTGGTCAGCGACTACCTCAATGGTGTCGAGATCAAAGCGGGCGACATCGTGCTGTTCGAAAACGTACGCTTCAACAAGGGCGAAAAGAAAAACGCCGACGAACTGGCCAAGCAATACGCTGCTCTGTGCGACGTGTTTGTGATGGACGCATTCGGCACCGCTCACCGCGCCGAAGGTTCGACCCACGGCGTGGCCAAATTCGCCAAGGTTGCCGCTGCGGGCCCGTTGCTGGCTGCTGAGCTGGACGCACTGGGCAAGGCCCTGGGCGCCCCGGCCAAGCCGATGGCGGCGATTGTTGCCGGTTCCAAGGTGTCGACCAAACTGGAAGTGCTCAACAGCCTGAGCCAGATCTGCGACCTGCTGATCGTGGGTGGCGGTATCGCCAACACCTTCCTGGCTGCAGCCGGTCACCCAGTGGGTAAATCGTTGTACGAGCC
This sequence comes from Pseudomonas kulmbachensis, assembly GCF_963681935.1. NCBI lineage: Bacteria > Pseudomonadati > Pseudomonadota > Gammaproteobacteria > Pseudomonadales > Pseudomonadaceae > Pseudomonas > Pseudomonas kulmbachensis. The sequence goes on from NZ_OY817088.1 coordinate 403,313, forward strand.
AGACCTGCTGGACACCGCCCGCGCTATCGCCGCCAAGGTCAACGTACCTTTGCCGACTGACGTGGTAGTGGCTAAAGAGTTTGCCGAAAGCGCCGTTGCAACCGTCAAGCTGATCGCTGACGTTGCTGGCGACGACATGATCCTGGACATCGGACCGCAAACGGCTGCGCATTTTGCCGAGCTGCTCAAGTCATCCAATACTATTCTGTGGAACGGCCCGGTTGGCGTGTTCGAGTTTGACCAGTTCGGTAACGGCACCAAGGTTCTGGCCCAGGCCATTGCTGATAGCGCAGCGTTCTCGATTGCTGGTGGCGGCGACACACTGGCGGCTATCGACAAGTACGGTATTGCTGATCAAATCTCCTACATCTCCACCGGTGGCGGTGCGTTCCTTGAGTTCGTCGAAGGCAAGGTACTGCCTGCCGTTGAAGTTCTGGAAAGCCGCGCCAAAGCCTGAATGTGATTCTGGCCCTGAAAGGAAGCATGGACATGGTCAAGTTGTTACCGCTGTTGATGATCGCGGGCTTTTTGGCCGGTTGCGCCGGTTCGAACACGCCGACGCCCGAAGCAGCCACCCCTGAAGAGAGTGGTTGCTACCAGGCAGACTGGCAGGCGCAAAGCGTACCGCTGGTCAATAAACGCTCAGGGCCTGAGGCGCTGGAGAAATACGAGTCGCCCAAGGCTTCACAAGAGCGTGGGTGCCCTTGATTTGAAATGTGCCCTACTTGTGGGAGCGAGCCTGCTCGCGACAACTTCAGCGCGATGAGGCAAATATGCCGAGTTGCCTACATCGCGAGCATGCTCGCTCCCACATTTGGCTCGAGCAGCTATAGCTGAAGCTGTAACGTTTCAGCTACACAAAATCCGCATTTCAGGGGCCAACCCCCGATCTGCAATAACTTGAATAGCAGCCGCCGCTACGGCAGGCTTGCACGATTAACGACCCTTGTCCGGGAGAGACACACACAATGGCACTTATCAGCATGCGCCAGATGTTGGACCACGCCGCCGAATTCGGCTACGGCGTTCCAGCCTTCAACGTCAACAACCTTGAGCAGATGCGCGCCATCATGGAAGCCGCTGACAAGACCGACTCCCCGGTGATCGTTCAGGCTTCGGCCGGCGCGCGCAAGTACGCAGGTGCTCCATTCCTGCGTCACTTGATCCTGGCTGCAATCGAAGAATTCCCGCATATCCCGGTGTGCATGCACCAGGACCACGGCACCAGCCCTGACGTTTGCCAGCGCTCGATCCAGCTGGGCTTCAGCTCGGTCATGATGGACGGCTCGCTGGGCGAAGACGGCAAAACCCCAACCGACTACGACTACAACGTTCGCGTTACTCAGCAGACTGTTGCCCTGGCTCACGCTTGCGGTGTGTCGGTTGAAGGCGAGCTGGGCTGCCTGGGTTCGCTGGAAACCGGCATGGCTGGCGAAGAAGACGGTATTGGCGCAGAAGGCGTTCTGGATCACAGCCAGATGCTGACTGACCCGGAAGAAGCGGCTGACTTCGTCAAGCGCACTCAAGTGGATGCCCTGGCAATTGCCATCGGTACTTCCCACGGCGCTTACAAGTTCACCAAGCCACCTACCGGTGACGTGTTGGCTATCGACCGTATCAAGGAAATCCACAAACGCATTCCGAACACTCACTTGGTGATGCACGGCTCGTCCTCTGTTCCACAAGAGTGGCTGGCGATCATCAACGAGTTCGGCGGCGACATCAAAGAAACCTACGGTGTGCCGGTAGAAGAAATCGTTGAAGGCATCAAGCACGGCGTGCGCAAGGTCAACATCGACACCGACCTGCGTCTGGCATCGACTGGTGCCATGCGTCGCCTGATGGCGACCAACCCGAGCGAGTTCGACCCGCGCAAGTTCTTCGGCGCAACCGTAACTGCCATGCGTGACGTGTGTATCGCTCGTTACGAAGCTTTCGGTACTGCCGGTAACGCTTCGAAGATCAAGCCGATCTCTCTGGAAGCCATGTACCAGCGTTACCTCAAAGGTGAGCTGAACGCCAAGGTCAACTAAGACCCGAGCGTTATAAAAAAGCCCGCAGCGATGCGGGCTTTTTTGTGGGCGCGGTTTTCATGCGCTCCGGTGTATTTGCTCCGGATCGACGCCGTTTGCCCTGAGCAACGCATCGACCAGTGAACGCGACATCTCGACCGAATGCACCAGTGACCAGACCAGGCCGCGCTCTATGCCGCTGGCGAATACGGTGATTTCATCCGAGACCTCTTCGGTGCTTTTGAGCATCAGTGAAACATGGGACAACGCTTCTATCGCACGAATGTCAGGCAGCACGCCAAAGGGGGATTTTGGGCTGGTCTTGAGTGCCTGTGTGGGCTTGAGGCTGTCGAGGGAAACAGGTGGGGCCTGGAGCATGGCGTCGAGAATGCGCCGGGTAGCCTCATCGTGCTGATGATCATCACGCTTGATGCCAGTTGCTTTGGGATCGTCGGGCGTCGTCTTTTTCATGTCTGTTCCACGGGGATCATCGGCGACTGGTGAAGATAGCCCCGGGTCTTTCATAGCTGCAAGCAGCGCATGTGGGTATCAGGCTTTCTCGGAAATGTCCGTCTCTTGGCGGTGTAAAAGTCTGACGTAGTAGCGTTGGGGTTGAATTCGCTACACTGGCGTACTTTTATGCTGTGCGTTGCCCCCCCATGACTGTTCTCAAATACCTTCAGGCTTACCCCCAGACCTTGCAAGAGCAGGTGCGCCAAATGATTGAGCGCGACCAGCTGAGCAGTTACCTGAACGAGCGTTATCCACAACGTCACGCCATACAAAGCGACAAGGCGCTGTACACCTACGCGCAGGAGCTCAAGCAGGAATACCTGCGCAATGCGCCGTCTTTTGACAAAGTGCTGTTTGATAACAAGCTCGACCTGACCCACCGTGCGCTGGGTTTGCACACCGCCATTTCGCGGGTCCAGGGCGGCAAGCTCAAGGCCAAGAAAGAGTTGCGTGTGGCCTCGTTGTTCAAGGATACAGCGCCCGAGTTTCTGAAGATGATCGTGGTTCACGAACTGGCTCATCTGAAGGAGTCAGACCACAACAAGGCGTTTTACAAGTTGTGCGAGTACATGTTGCCGGGTTATCACCAGTTGGAGTTTGACCTGCGGGTGTATCTGACCTGGCGGGACTTGTAGCCGCTGCCCAGGTACGAGGCTGCGAGGGGGAGCGCAGCGCCCCGTGTTTCTGAATAACCGACGAAGGTCCTTTGGCCCTTATCGCAGCCTGCGGCAGCGGCTACAGGTTTATTGCCCCACCTGAATGGAGTTCTGCATGGACGTCAGCAAAACCAAAAGCAGTTTTTACCGGCGCTTGTACGTGGCCTGGTTGATCGACAGCCAGACCGCCAGCAGCGTGCCCGCATTGACGGAAGTGACCGGTATGCCGCGTCGTACCGCGCAGGACACCATTGCCGCCCTGGCTGATCTGGATATCGTTTGCGAGTTTGAACAGCAGGATGGCGCCCGCAACCATGCCGGGCGCTATCAGATTCGCAGCTGGGGCCCGGTTGATAAAAACTGGGTCGGCGAGCATCTGGTGCAGATCAAGCAGGTGCTGGGTTACCCCTGAGGTGTCAGGCGCATGCCGATGTGCGGGATGTCATCTTCAAGATAGCGTTCGCCCTCGGCGAGGAACCCGTGTTGCTCATAGAACGGCTGCAAGTGCGCCTGGGCGGACAGGAACACGGGCTGTCCCGACCAGTACTCTTCGATGTTCTCCAGGGCTTGTTCAAGCAGCGTATGCCCAAGTTTTTGCCCGCGACCCTCGGGGGCAATGATCACGCGGCCAATCACTACGTCGCCGCCCTGGGATTCAGGATCGAGCACGCGGGCGTATGCCACCAGTTGATCGTCCTGCCAGCCCATTACATGCAGGGTATCCCCCGTCAGGTCCTGCCCGTCGACGTCCTGATAGGCGCATTTTTGCTCGACGACGAATACCTTTGAGCGCAACTCCAGTATGGCGTAGAGCTGCTCTTTGCCCAGGTCGTTGTGGTGTTTGCAGAGCCAGTCAGTGGTCACGGTCTTGTCCTTGTTGGGGAGTTCATGCCCCGATAGTAGGCGCGATGCACACTGAGGCCAAGCTCTACGGCGTCTTGATCAAATGCGCGGCCAGGGTGCGCAGCGGTCCGAGCTGGCGGCAAATCAACGCCAGTTGGGTTTGCACCAGGCGCTGGTTTTCATCGAGTTCCTCGGGCATTTGTTCCAGCGCGTTGGCCAGCGTCTCTTCCTCGTCACTCTGCACCGCCACAGTTTGCTTGGTGGCCAGGCCTTGGGCGATCTGATCGATGCTGTCGGCAATCTTGCACCCGGCCTCTTCAATCAACTGCTCGCGAACTTCAGCGGGCAACTCGGTATCGCGGTGCGCGCCCAAGCCTGACAGATAGCTGAGCAAGGTGTGGGACATGACCAAAAAGCGGAAACCCATGTCGGCATCCTTACGGAAGTGCCCCGGTTCCATCAGCATATTGGCCAGCGTGGTCGACAGCGCTGCATCAGCGTTGTGGGCGTTACGGCGCGCCAGTCGATACGCCAGGTTGTCGCTTTTGCCCTGAGCGTACTGCTGCATGATCTGGCGCAGATACTGACTGTTACAGCTCAAGGTATTGGCCAGCACCTGATTCAGTCGACGGCCCTGCCAGTCCGGCAGGAACAGGAACACCGCCGCCGCCGCAATCACGCTGCCCACCAAGGTATCGAACAGTCGCGGCAGGAACAGCCCGTAGCCGTCGCCCACCTGATTGAAGCAAAACAGGATCATCAGGGTGATGGCTGCAGTGCTCAAGGTGTAGCGGGTGGTGCGGTTGATAAAGAACACGACCCCGGCCACTACGGCAAACATCGACTGCACCAGCGGGTTGGGGAACAGATCAAACAGTGCCCAGCCCACGGCCAGGCCGATAGCGGTGCCGATGATGCGTTGGCTGAATTTGCGCCGCGTGGCGCCGTAGCTCGGCTGGCACACGAACAGCGTGGTAAGGATGATCCAGTAACCTTGGCTCGGGTGAATCCAGTGCACCATTGCAAAACCGATGCTCAGGGCCAGCGGCAGGCGCAGGGCGTGGCGGAAGATCAGCGAGGTTGGCGTCAGGTGCTGGCGCAGGCGTGACCAGACATCCTTGAGGTTGCGCGGCGAACGGTCCAGCAGGCTGCTGTCGGTGGCATCGGCCAGGTTGTCGGGGTTGCTCGCGTCGCTCAGCAAACGATCAAGGGTGCCAAGGTTGGCGGCCAGCGCCCGCAGTGAACGCAAAAGGCCGCGCCAGGCCGGGTTGCTCTGGATACGCAAGTGTTCGAGGGAGGCGTGCAGATCGCTCAGGGCCTCGGCAAAGCTGTCGTCGTAGACAAACGGCTGGCGCAGCTTGATCGACTCCGACAGACGCTGGCAGGCCACGCCTTGCTGGCGCAGCAGGCGCTGGCAGCGGAACATCACGTCACTGTGGAAGAAGGCATCTGCGAGGGCGTTGTACGGGTAGTGCGAAGAGCTGGCGCGCTCGTGGATGTCCTGCGCGAGGAAGTACAGCTTGAGATAGCGGCTGAGCTTGGAGCCCGGCCGGGAGTTGCCGACCCGGTGCAGGATGATCTCTTTGGCACTGTTCAGCGCCGCTACCACTCGACCGTTTTGCCGGGCCAGTTCCAGTCGGCCCGCTTCGACATCCAGCTTGCGAATGGGCTCGAACAGCGACGATTTTATTTTCAGGTACAGGCCCAGTTCCCAAAACAACCGCGCCAGGCTTTGCTGCACCGGCTGGTTGGAAAACAGCGCCTGCCACAGCACCGACAACATCCCGTACCACGCCGCACCAGCAACCAGCAGCAAGGGCTCATGCCAAAAGTTGGTGACTTCGCCGCCGCGCTGATCGACGCCGATCATGGTGTACACGGCCAGAATCAGCGTGGCTGAGGCAATCGCCCCGTAGCGCTCGCCCAGCGCCCCGAGCATGGTCAGGCCGAAGCTGGCTAGCGCAAGCGCGCAGACCATTAACCAGGGGTAGGGGAAGAGCAGTTCGACACTGAATGCCGAGGCGGTGAAACACACTAGCGTTACCAGCAAGGCGTTCAGGCGGCCTTGCCAGCTGTCATCGGTCTCGGACAACGCGCTGGCGATAATCCCCAGGAACAGCGGGATCAGCAGCGACATCTCATCCTGATACCAGCAAAAAGCCATGCTGCCGGTCAGGGCGACAAACACCCGGACGCTGTAACTGAACTTGTCCAGCGCCCACAAGCGGCGCAGGGAATGCTGAAAGCTTTTCGATGACATGAAGTGGCGGTGCCTGGCTCGTGATTCGCTAACTTGAGCCAGTTAAGACGACAGCGCAATGGCACTGTCACATCGAACACAAAATATTTTTTGGGGTTGCCATCGCGAGCAAGCTCGCTCCCACAAGAGCAGTGCAATTTACCTGTGGGAGCGAGCCTGCTCGCGAAAGCCGCGATACGGTCTTGGACTAGACGTACTGCGCCGCCGCATACCCCGAAGCCCACGCCCACTGGAAGTTGAAGCCGCCCAGATGGCCGCTCACATCCAGTACCTCGCCGACAAAATACAAACCCGGGCTTTTCAGCGATTCCATGGTCTTGGACGACACCTCGCGGGTATCGACCCCGCCCAGGGTCACTTCGGCCGTGCGATAGCCTTCGGTGCCGGCCGGTACTACTTTCCAACTCGCCAGTTTGTCCGCCACCTGCGCGAGTTCAGCCGGGGTGTACTGCTTCATCGGCTTGGACTCGAACCAGTGCTCGGCGAGCAGATTGGCCATCTTCTTGGTGAAAATTTCACCGAGCATAGTTTTCAGCTCGCTGTTGGGGCGTTCGGCCTGTTGGGTGTGCAGCCACTGCAGTGCATCGAGGTCGGGCAGCAGGTTGATTTCAACCGTGTCACCGGTATTCCAGAACGACGAAATCTGCAAGATCGCCGGTCCGCTCAAGCCACGATGGGTGAACAGGATATTTTCCCGAAAGCTCTGATCGTTGCAGCTCACCAGGCAATCCACCGACGTGCCGGAGAGTTCGGTGCAGATCTCTTTAAGCTGATCGGTGATGGTGAACGGCACCAGCCCTGCGCGGGTGGGCAGCAGTGTGTGGCCGAATTGTTTGGCTATTTGATAACCAAAACCTGTGGCGCCCAAGGTCGGGATCGACAGCCCGCCGGTGGCGACCACCAGTGACTGGCAATCAATCGGCCCCAGCGTGGTATTGAGGCTGTAACCGTTGTCGGTTTTTTCGATCTGCTCGACCGAGGTGTCCAGGTGCAGGCTGACGCCCGCTTTTTGGCACTCATCGAGGAGCATTTCGAGGATGTCGCTGGATTTGTTATCGCAGAACAGTTGGCCGAGTTTTTTCTCGTGATACGGCACGCCGTGCTTGCACACCAGCTCGATGAAATCCCACTGGGTGTAGCGCGCCAGGGCCGACTTGCAGAAGTGCGGGTTCTGCGACAGGAAATTGTTGGGCTCGGTGTACATGTTGGTGAAGTTGCAGCGGCCACCGCCCGACATCAGGATCTTCTTTCCTGCCTTGTTGGCGTGGTCGACCAACATGACCTTGCGCCCACGCCCGGCAGCGGTCAGCGCGCACATCAAACCTGCGGCGCCAGCGCCAATAATCACAACGTCGGTAGAGCGCAAAGCGGTGTCCTCACAAAATTTATATTCAAGCCAAACCTAATGTGGGAGCGGGCTTGCTCGCGATTGCAGCACCTCGGTCATTCAGCTGAACCGAGTTGTTTGCATCGCGAGCAAGCCCGCTCCCACATTTGATCGCCAGTGTTCAGGCGATCTCTTACAAAACCCGAACGCGCAATACGCGGCCTTTGATTTTGCCTTCGCTCAAGCGCTGGGCAGCCTGTTTGGCCACGGTGCGGTCAACAGCCACGTAGGCCTGGAAGTCAAAGATCGCGATCTTGCCAACCTGGGCACCTGGAATGCCTGCGTCGCCAGTCAAGGCACCGAGGATATCGCCAGGGCGAACCTTGTCTTTACGACCAGCACCGATCACCAGCGTGCTCATGGCCGGCAGCAACGGTGCGCCGCCTTGCGAGGTGAGGGTGTCCAGGGTTTCCCAGTTCAGCGGGGCCTTTTGCAGCTGCTCGATGGCCTGGGCGCGGTGCGCTTCGGACGGCGCAACCAGGCTGATCGCAACGCCTTTTTCGCCAGCGCGACCGGTACGGCCAACGCGGTGAATGTGAATTTCCGAATCACGGGCCAGCTCAACGTTGAGCACCATGTCCAGCGCGTCGATGTCCAGACCACGGGCCGCAACGTCGGTGGCAACCAGAACCGAAGTCGAGCGGTTGGCAAACATCGCCAGTACCTGGTCGCGGTCGCGCTGTTCCAGATCGCCATGCAGGCCGACAGCCGAAATACCTTTGGAGGTCAGGTGATCAACGGTTTCCTGAACCTGCTGCTTGGTGAAGCAGAACGCTACACAAGATTGCGGGCGGAAGTGGCCCAGCACCTTGGTCACAGCACTCATGCGCTCTTCAGGCGAGATTTCGTAGAAGCGCTGCTCGATCTGGCTGTCAGTGTGCAGTGCCTCGGCTTTTACTTGCTGAGGGTTGCGCATGAACTTGGACGACAGCTGCTTGATGCCCACCGGGTAGGTGGCCGAGAACAGCAGGGTCTGGCGACGCTCCGGGGTTTTGACAATGATGTCTTCGATAGCGTCGTAGAAGCCCATGTCCAGCATGCGGTCAGCTTCGTCGAGTACCAGGGTGTTCAGACCGTCCAGTACCAGCGAGCCTTTGCGCAAGTGCTGCTGAATACGGCCCGGGGTGCCGACGATGATATGCGCGCCGTGCTCCAGCGAACCGATTTGCGGGCCGAACGACACACCGCCACACAGGGTCAGCACTTTGATGTTGTCTTCAGCGCGGGCCAGACGGCGGATTTCTTTGGCGACCTGGTCAGCCAGTTCGCGGGTAGGGCAGATCACGAGGGCCTGGCAGCCGAAGAAGCGCGGGTTGATCGGGTTCAGCAGGCCGATGCCGAAGGCGGCAGTTTTGCCACTACCGGTCTTGGCCTGAGCGATCAGGTCCATGCCTTTGAGGATCACCGGCAAGCTCTGCGCCTGAATCGGCGTCATCTGGGCATAACCGAGGGAGTCGAGGTTAGCCAGCATGGCGGCGGACAGAGGCAGAGTGTTAAAAGCGGTGGCAATGGTGGTCACGGGACTGGCCTGCAAAACAAAATGTCGCGTAGTGTACCAGTCCCATGCCCTTTGCCTGAACATTCTGGACGAGATGTAATCCAGTTCTGCTTATAAAGCCGCTTAATGTTCCAGCTCGTGCTCCGAGTTGGCCTTGGGTTTACGCCCGTCCTGCGGTGACAGTTGCAGGAAAATTGCCGCTGCCAGCATTGCCATGATCCCGACCGACAGGAAGGTCAGCTGGAACGCTCCGAGCACCGTGTCTACCCCCTCGCTGCCGCCATCTCCGGTGAAACCGCCGAGCAAGGCCCCGGCGCAAGCCACGCCCAGGCTCAAGGACAATTGTGCAACTACCGACAGCAAACTGTTGCCGCTGCTGGCGCTGGCATCATCGAGGTCGATCAGGGTCACGGTATTCATCGCGGTGAACTGCAATGAGTTGATAGCGCCTAAAACTGCCAGCATTGACAGTAACAGCGGGTAAGGCGTGTGTTCGGTGACCAACCCCATGCTGGCCAGCATCAGGCCCAGGGCAAAGGTGTTGGCGGTGAGCACGGTGCGATAACCTGCACGCTCGATCAGCGGTCGCGCAATCCACTTGGCCAGCATGGCGGCTGCGGCCAGCGGCAGCATGCTCATCCCGGCTTGCGATGGGGAATAGCCCAGCGCGACCTGGAGCAGCAAAGGCACCAGGAACGGCAGGGCGCCGCTGCCCAGACGAGCAAATAAATTGCCCAGGATGCCCACTGCAAACGTCTTGGTCTTGAACAACACCGGTGAGAACAGCGGGTTGCTGATATTGCCGGCCCGCAGCCAGTACGCCGCCAGGCACGCCATCCCGGCGAACAGCAGCAACATCACGCGCAGGTGCGGCATGTGCAATTCGCCCAAGCCTTCCATCGCAATGGTGATAAACACCATCGCCGCGCCAAACAGTACAAAGCCCACGCCGTCGAAACGGGTGCGCTCGCTGCCGCGCAAGTCCGGAATGAAGTGCCACACCGCCCAGCAACCGAGGACGCCTACGGGCAGGTTGATCAGGAAGATCCAGTGCCAGCTCAGGTATTGCACCATCCAGCCGCCCATGGTCGGGCCGATCAGTGGGCCGAGCAGGCCGGGGATAGTGATAAAGCCCATGATCCGCACCAGTTCCGAGCGCGGGTAAGCCTTGAGCACCACCAGTCGCCCGATGGGCAGCATCAAGGCACCGCCCAGGCCCTGGACGATACGTGCGCCAATCAGCTCGTTGAGGGTGCTGGACAAGGCGCAAAGCAATGAGCCAAAACTGAACAGCAGGATGGCGCCGAAGAAGATTTTTTTGGTCCCGAAACGGTCGGCGATCCAGCCTGAAGCGGGAATCAGCAGGGCCACGGTGAGCATGTAGGCAACGATTACGCCTTGCATGCGCAGCGGGTTCTCTTTCAGGTCGCTGGCCATGTCGGGCAGGGCGGTGTTGAGGATGGTGCCGTCGAGTGACTGCATGAAAAACGCGATGGCCACCACCCACGGCAACCAGCGCAGGGTTTCAGGGCTCAGAACCGGGCGTGCGGGCATAGGACCTCTTTTCATGAACTGTCAAAAATCCAATGTGGGAGCGGGCTTGCTCGCGATTGAATCGCTGCGGTTTACCTGAAAAATCCGGGCGCCGCATCGCGAGCAAGCCCGCTCCCACTATTGATCGGTGGCGATGCTTACAGGGTCAATGTGAGCTTTTTAACCAACGCCCCCGGCAGCAGGTTCGATGCGGTCTGGCGCTGGTCGTAAGTGCTGGCCGACAGCAACAACTCACGGTCAACCGTCAGCGCTTCCAGTTGCGATCCCAGCAGACTATAGACGCTGTCATCGAAGCGCATCGTGTTGACCGGGGCCTTTATCTCGCCGTTCTCGACCCAGAAGGTGGCAAAGCGGGTCATGCCGGTCAGACGTGCCGCCGGTTGGTCCGAGTAGTTCAAGTACCACAGGTTGCTGATATACAGCCCGGTGCCCAATTGCTTGAGGATATCGGCCTGTTCCAGCGTGCCCGCAGCCATCGCCAGTGCGCTAGGGGCTTCACTCCATGGCGCGCCGTTGACCTCAAGTCCATATTCGGCAGCGCTGCGCGAGCCCACCAGTTGCTGGTTGGACTGGCCGTGCTTGACCAGCGACAAGTCCTGACGCGGATACCCTTCGCCGGAAAACGCCGGGCTCAGGGACTGGCTCACCTGCTCGTCAAAAGACACCAACGGGCTCAGTTGTGCGTCACCCGCATAGAGCTTTTGCAGCGGGCTGGCTTTACTGGCCAGCGCCTGTGCCGAGAAACCGCCCCAGCACAGCATGCTCATCACTTCTTCCAGTGCCGCCGGGGCCAGGTAGGCACGGTATTCACCGGGTGCCAAGGCATGCAGCGGGCGATCGAGAAAACTCAGTTGCTCACGGGCCAGCTGCATGCGCTGGGCGAAGCGCTCGCTGTCCCAGTCGGCTCCGGCGTAGCTGGCTTTGACCGCTTGGCCATTGCTGTGAAACAGGCTCCAGTCGAAGTTGAAACTGTTGGCCTGATGCCAGCCAAACGCACCTTCGGAGCTGGCATAGCCGTAGCTGATGGGGCCGCTGGCATAAAAGCCGACCAGATCGACGCCCTTGGCTGCGCGGTGGATTTCCTCCAGTACCCGGGCGGTGTCCGGCAGAGGCTGGCCCTGTACGTTATGGCTGTTCCACGGCTGCGGGTTAAGCAGTAAATACGGGTCGGCGGGCAACAGCGGCAGTGTTTCGCGCAGTTGCTGCAAGGCCTCGGCCAAGCGCTGTTTGTCGACGTCCGACTCGCCCGCCAAGGTGAGGCTCACATCGGCGTGGCGACCGTCGTTGATCAATTTCAGGCTCAGGCTGGCCTGCTGCACAAGCCCGGCCTGGCGCACTTTACCCTTGTTGAAACGGATAAATTCCGAGGCTTCGGCGTTGTAGCCCAGGGTGAATTGCTCAGGCGAACGGATCGCTTTGCCCAGCCACTCCACCAACGCTTTGAACTGCTCGGCCTGACTCAATGGGGTACTCATCAGGCATCGCCTCCAAACACATCAATTTGACTGAATACACACGCAGGCGATGCATGGCCCACGCGGATCACCTGATTGGGCTCGCCCTTGCCGCAGTTCGGCGTGCCCAGCACCTTTAAGGTACTGGCGTCGCCCACGGCGCTGAGGTTGCGCCAGAACTGATCGGAAATACCCCGGTAGTTGGGGTTTTTGACCACACCCTTGAGTTCGCCGTTCTCGATCAATTGGCCCCATTCACAACCGAACTGGAACTTGTTGCGCGCATCGTCAATCGACCAGGAACGGTTGGTGGCCATCAGGATGCCGTGCTCGATACCGCCAACCAGCTGGGCCATTGACTGGTCGCCGGGTTCGATATTGAGGTTGGCCATGCGATCAATCGGTGGCCGGTTCCAGCTGCAGGCGCGGCTGTTGGCTACGCCGTCCAGGCCCGAACGGAACTGCGACAGGGCACCGCCCAATGGCCGCAACAGCAGGCCTTCGCGGATCAGGAATTCCTTGTGGGCCGGGGTGCCGTCGTCGTCGAAGCTGTAGCTGGCCAGTTGCTCAGGGATGTCCGGGTCAAAGGTTACGTTGAGCAATTGGGAGCCATATTGCAGGCTGCCGAAGTCACTGGCCTTGACGAAGCTGGTGCCCGCGTAGTTGCGCTCGTCACCGAGAATGCGGTCCAGCTCCAGCGGGTGGCCGATGGATTCGTGGATTTGCAAAATCATCTGGTCGGGCATCAGCAGCAGGTCGCGTTTACCCGCCGGGGCATTAGGCGCCAGCAGCAATTGCAGGGCCTGATCAGCGACCTTGGGCGCGGCACCGATCAGCCCGCAGCGGCTGATCACATCGGCGCCGCCCTGCTGGCCAAAGTTCTCACGGCCCAGGCTGCGGCTCTGGCTGTCGTTGCCGTCATAGGCGGTGACGCTCATGCCTGGATAAACAAAGCGCTGGGCGCGCCGCAACTCGGCGCCTGCGCTGTTGAGATAGATTTGCTCGACGTGATTGAGGCCCAGCGAAACGTCCCAGCTCACCAGTCGCTCGTCTTTGGGCACGGCCGCCGATTCGGCGCCGAGCAGCTCAAAGCAGTCGCTGAGTGACGGGAAAGCCTGATCGAGATTGGGCGAGTAATAGTCGGCGCGTTCGTGAGACACCGGCTCCTGGCTCAGATCGAGCAGGGCGTGGGCGGCGATCAGTTGCGCCTGGGCTTCGGCACGTTCGAGGGCGGCCTGCAGACCGGCTTGCGACAGGTCATTGGTGGCGGCGTAGGCTTCGACACCCTTGAGCCGCACCGTGAGCATGGCGCCCTGGTCGTGACTGAATGAAGGAGGTTCTGCGACGTTCTTGCGTACCGACAGGTATTGCCCGGACTCGCGTACGTAACGCAGCGAAAAGAACTCGGCCCGGGTGCGCAGCGCGCCAAAGCGCTGCTTGAGCTGAGGGTAAAAATCGAACATGCACAGACCTCCTTGTTAGAGCCAACAGCCCCCCGCCCTAATCCTCTCCCGGAGAGAGAGAGGGGACCGATTGGGGGAGTGATCTCAAAGAACAGCGTTGAATCCAGCATCAACTCGGTCAGCTCCCTCTCCCTCTGGGAGAGGGTTGAACTGAGGGGCTTTTAGCTTTAAACCGGGCAACCCTTGGCACGCAGGATAGCGTCAAAGCGATCAGGGTCTAGGGTGCCTTCCTCAATTGCCTTGAGTGTTGCTTGTTCGCGGGCCAGCAGGTCGTGGCAACGGATCAGCAATTCCGGCAGTTCAGTACGCGAGGCTGCGACTACGCCGTCGCCGTCGCCGATCATCAGGTCGCCGGGCATTACCAGCATCCCGGCACACGAGATCGGCACGTTGATTTCGCCGCCGCCGTCAGTGCTTGGGCCGCGGTGGACGCCGCCGATAGCGTAGGCCGGCAGTTCACCGGTTTGCCATTCGTCGAGGTCGCGCAGAGCGCCGTTGATCACCACGCCGACAATCCCGGCCTTGAGGGCCATGGCGCGCATGATGCCGCCGAATACGGCACGGGTCAGGTCGGCACTGCCGTCGATTACCAGCACATCGCCAGGGCGGGCCATTTGCATGGCTTTAAGGATCATCAGGTTGTCGCCCGGGCGCACACGTACAGTCAGGGCGCTGCCCAGCATTGGGCGCGAGCCGTGGAACGGCTTGAGGCCCAGACCGCCAACGTTACGGCCCAGGCAGTCGCTGACAGCGGCGGCAGGGATTTTGCTGAATTCGGTGAGCCATTTTGGATCGAGAGGTTCTGCGTTTGGATTAATCAGAAAGCCGGTCGGCCATTTGCTCGAAGAGACAACATCAAACATAGAAAACCTCTTGGCCAGGCAGGGCTGGCATGTCGGGTGGGGCGGGGGGGTGAGGCGCGAAACGAGGCACTAGAGTAGGCCTGCGTTGAGGCCGGGGCAAGCGGGGCAAGATGAAACAAAAGAGTTACACAAAATTCGTAGCAGCTGCCGAAGGAACGAGGCTGCGTCCGGTTGCGAAGCGACCGTGAAACCAGAGTGCGCGATTCTTCAGAAGAACCGCGTAACCTGAATTTACGACGGCTGCGCCGCCGGACGTAGCCTCGCTCCGCTCGTCAACTGCTACGAATGGTGCTTACTGCGCGGTACGGCTCACTTCACGCAGTGGCTTGCCACGTACCGGGGCATCGCCTGCGACGTAGTAGTCGGCAGTGCTGCGCGGCAGTGGCTGGCGGCCACGGATCTTGTCGGCGATTTTCTCGGCGATCATGATCGTCGGAGCGTTGAGGTTACCGGTGGTGATCAACGGCATGATCGACGCATCGACCACACGCAGACCCTGCATGCCATGCACACGGCCTTCGCCGTCGACCACAGCCATCTCGTCGGTGCCCATCTTGCACGAGCAGGATGGGTGGAAAGCGGTCTCGGCGTGTTCGCGGATAAAGGTATCCAGCTCTTCGTCGGTCTGCTTGTCGATGCCGGGGCTGATTTCGCGGCCACGGTACGCATCCAGCGCAGGCTGTTGCATGATTTCACGGGTCAGGCGGATGCCATCACGGAATTCCTGCCAGTCCTGCTCGGCAGCCATGTAGTTGAACAGGATGCTTGGGTACTCACGCGGGTCCTTGGACTTCACGTTGATCCGGCCACGGCTCGGCGAGCGCATGGAACCCATGTGCGCCTGGAAGCCGTGCTCTTTCACACCATTGCTGCCGTTGTAGTTAATCGCTACCGGCAAGAAGTGGTACTGAATGTTCGGCCATTCGAATTCTTCGCGGGTGCGGATAAAACCACCGGCTTCGAACTGGTTACTGGCGCCAATGCCTTTGCCCAGGAACATCCACTCTGCGCCAATGGCCGGCTGGTTGTACCAAAGCAATGACGGGTACAGCGACACCGGCTGGGTGCACGCGTACTGCAAGTACAGCTCAAGGTGATCCTGCAAGTTCTGGCCAACGCCCGGCAGGTCGTGGACCACTGGAATGTCGAGGCTTTTCAGCAGTTCGGCCGGGCCGACGCCAGAGCGTTGCAGCACGGTTGGCGAACCGATTGCGCCGCTGCACAGCAGGACTTCTTTACGGGCCTTGGCCAGAATTCGGGTGTCGCTGTCGCCAACCATGTAGGAAACGCCAACAGCGCGCTTGCCTTCAAATTCGATCTTGTCGGTCAGGGCGTGGGTGACGATGGTCAGGGTCGAGCGCTTCTTGGCGGTGTCCAGGTAACCGCGGGCGGTACTGGCGCGACGACCGTTAGGCGTCACGGTACGGTCCATCGGGCCGAAACCTTCCTGCTGGTAGCCGTTCAAGTCTTCGGTGCGCGGGTAACCGGCCTGTACGCCTGCTTCGACCATGGCGTGGAACAACACGTTGTTCCCGGCTTTTGGCGTCGTCACGCTGACCGGGCCATCGCC
The DNA here is from genome assembly GCF_963681935.1 of Pseudomonas kulmbachensis. Classification (NCBI taxonomy): domain Bacteria; kingdom Pseudomonadati; phylum Pseudomonadota; class Gammaproteobacteria; order Pseudomonadales; family Pseudomonadaceae; genus Pseudomonas; species Pseudomonas kulmbachensis. Next base: position 419,386 of record NZ_OY817088.1, read on the forward strand.
ACCGTGGTAGTCGTTGGGGCCGATGTCGCGGGTTTCGGCTTTACGGAAGTACGGCAGACAGTTCAGGTAATCCCAGTCTTCGAGGCCTGGCAGTTTTGCCCAGCCATCGTAGTCCATCGCATTACCACGGATGTAGCACATGCCGTTGATCAGGGACGAGCCGCCCAGACCCTTGCCACGGCCACATTCCATGCGGCGATTGTCCATGTGTGGTTCAGGATCGGTTTCGAAGGCCCAGTTGTAGCGACGGCCTTGCAGCGGGAACGCCAGCGCCGCAGGCATTTGCGTGCGGAAATCGAAACGGTAGTCCGGGCCGCCAGCTTCAAGCAGCAGCACGGTGACGCCTTGGTCTTCAGTCAGACGGGTCGCCAGGGTGTTACCGGCAGAGCCGGCACCAATGATGATGTAATCGAATTCTTGGGACATAAAATGCACCCTCTTTAGTTGTGTCAGATCAAACCTGACCCTGTGGGAGCGGGCTTGCCCGCGATTGCATCAGCGCGGTGCAACGGATGCACCGCGTCGCCTGAATCGCGAGCAGGCTCGCTCCCACAGGGTTTGTATGGGCCGTCGGTTTAGAACACCGACACGTAGTCGCCCAACTCAACCTGGACCGATTTGATCTGGGTGTACTGGGCCAGCGAGCTGATGCCGTTTTCACGACCGATGCCCGACTGCTTGTACCCGCCCACCGGCATTTTTGCGTCGGACTCGCCCCAGGCGTTGATCCAGCAAATGCCCGCTTCCAGTTGATGAATCACGCGGTGAGCGCGGTTCAGGTCCTTGGTCACGACGCCAGCAGCCAGACCGAACTCAGTGTCGTTGGCGCGGCGGATCACTTCTTCTTCGGTGTCGTAGGTGAGGATGCTCATCACCGGGCCGAAGATTTCTTCTTTGACGATGGTCATTTCGTCAGTGCAGTCGGTGAACACGGTCGGTGCCACGAATGCACCCTTGGCCAGGTCGCCTTCGGTCAGACGTTCGCCGCCGCACAGTACGCGGGCACCTTCTTCTTTACCCTTGGCAATGTAGCCCAGCACGCTTTCCATGTGAGCGAAGCTGACCAGTGGGCCGAAGTTGGTGTTTTCATCTTCCGGGTTGCCGATGCGGATGCGTGCAACGCGTTCCAGAATCTTGGCTTCGAATGCTGCTTTCATTGCAGTCGGGATAAACACGCGAGTGCCGTTGGTGCACACCTGGCCCGAGCTGTAGAAGTTGGCCATCATCGCGGTATCAGCGGCGCGATCGAGGTCGGCGTCGTCAAAAATGATCAGTGGCGACTTGCCGCCCAATTCCATGGTTACGTCTTTCAAGGAAGAGCTGGTGGCGCTGGCGGTTACTTTTTTGCCGGTGTCGGTGCCGCCAGTGAACGAGACTTTTTCGATGCGCGGGTGTTCGGTCAGCCAGGTGCCGACTTCACGGCCGCTGCCGGTCAGAACGTTGAAAACACCGTCCGGCAGGCCGGCAGCAGTGAAGATCTCAGCCAGCTTCAGCGTGGTCAGAGACGTGACTTCGCTTGGCTTGAAGATCATTGCGTTACCGGCAGCCAGTGCAGGTGCGGATTTCCACAGAGCGATCTGGATCGGATAGTTCCACGCGCCGATACCGGCCACAACGCCCAGCGGCTCGCGACGGGTGTAAACGAACGACGTGTCGCGCAGCGGGATTTGCTCACCCTGAATGGCGGTCGCCAGGCCTGCGTAGTATTCCAGCACGTCGGCGCCGGTGACGATGTCCACGTAACGGGTTTCGGAGTACGACTTGCCGGTGTCCAGGGTCTCCAGGGCGGCCAGCTCATCGTTGCGCTCGCGCAGGATTTCAACGGCGCGACGCAGGATGCGCGAACGCTCCATGGAGGTCATGGCAGCCCAGATCTTCTGGCCTTTTTCAGCGCTGACAACGGCGCGCTCGACGTCTTCTTTGGTAGCGCGTTGCACTTGAGCGAGGACTTCGCCGTTAGCCGGGTTGATGGCATCGAAAGTAGCGTCGCTACCGGCGTCGGTGTAGCCGCCGTCGATGTAGAGTTTTTGCAGTTCGAAACGGGCCATAAAATCCTCGCAAGTGCATAAGTGGTTGGCGTTGGCCGTGAGTCGGTTGCCATCTGATTGGGGCAACTCAAACTCACGACAGTTCAGGGGTTAAGCATTGATTGAGGCCTAACTCACCTGTTTCGCCAGTTGTAGATCCATATATTCGTAGCAGATGCGTTGTGCCTGCTCGGTGTCGAAAGAATCTCCCGACAGGGCACCCCGCAACCATAGACCATCGATGAGAGCTGCCAGGCCGCGTGCTGCATTGCGGGCCTGGGCCTGCGGCAGAACTCGGCGAAATTGGCAGCACAGATTGGAGTACAAGCGGTGATCGTTGATCCGCTGCAATCTGTGCAAAGACGGCTGGTGCATGCTGGCAGCCCAGAAGGCGAGCCAGGTTTTCATCGCCGGGCCACTGACCTGGCTGGCGTCGAAGTTGCCTTCGACAATCACCTGCAGATGAGCCCGTGGGCTGCCATCGCTCAACGCCTGGCGGCGTTCGGTGACGTTGTCGATCAAAACGTTCATCAAGTACCGCATGGTGGCGGCAATCAGACCGTTCTTGTCTTTGAAGTAGTGACTGATGATGCCGTTCGACACGCCGGCCAGACGGGCAATCAGCGCAATGCTGGCATCTGCCATCCCGACCTGATCGACAGCCGTCAACGTGGCTTCGATCAACTGCTGGCGGCGTATGGGTTGCATACCGACCTTGGGCATTTTGCATATCTCCTTGGGCCGGCGAGCAGTGCATAAACATCACTGAACGGCAGCCAGTCTATTTTGTTTTGATTGAACGTTCAATCAACAAAGAATAAGCTCTGCGACAAATCGTCGCGATTTATGTCGTTTTCCTACGCATGAATGGCGCAAATCGACACGGTAAAAGCTCCGAGACCCCTGTGGGAGCGAGCCTGCTCGCGAAGGTCGCTAACAATACGCACGCTAACGGAATAGGCGCGGTGCCCTTTAAGCCTTCGCGAGCAGGCTCGCTCCCACAGACTGCATTTGTCTGAGTGAGCGGTCCGGTTTTTTAGCGGTGTCTTTATATCACTCGACCGTTGGTCGTAATCCAACCCTTTGGTCGAGTGGTGCGTTGCCTTAAGTCCTTGTCTCGCACTCCCTGGAGCACCCGTGCAATGAGTTCTGCCTCTCTTATAAAGACCCCACCGCAAAAGGTGACGGTCAACGGTTGGGTGTTTTACACCTCCACTGCCTTGATACTTTTGCTGACTGCTATCTTGATCATCGCCCCTGAAGAAGCGGGCCGTGTCCTGGGCATTGCCCAGGAATGGCTGTCGCGCAGCTTCGGCTGGTACTACATGGTGGTGATCGCCGCTTACCTGATCTTTGTGGTCGGCCTGGCATTTTCGTCCTACGGCAAATTGAAACTGGGTACCAAGCAGGACACTCCGGATTTCAGCTATGGCGCTTGGGCCGGGATGCTGTTCTCGTCCGGTATCGGTATTTCGCTGCTGTACTTCGGCGCTTCCGAGCCGCTGGACCACTACTTCAACCCGCCTGAAGGCGTGTCGGGCAGCCATGAGGCAGCGCGTCAGGCGTTGCAGCTGACTTTCCTGCACTGGGGCCTGCATGGCTGGGCGATTTACGCACTGGTTGGCCTGGCAGTGGCCTACTTTGCCTATCGTCACAACCAGCCGCTGGCGCTGCGCTCGGCGTTGTACCCGTTGATGGGCGAACGTTGGGTCAAGGGTGCTGCGGGCCATGCGGTAGACGGTTTTGGCATGTTCGTGACGCTGCTCGGTCTGGTGACCAACCTGGGTATTGGTTCGATGCAGGTTTCGTCGGGGCTGGAGAACCTGTTCGGCATGGAACACAGCAATACCAACCTGCTGATTGTGATCATCGTGATGAGTACCGTAGCCACCATCGCTGCGGTGTCGGGTGTTGAGAATGGTATCCGTCGCCTGTCCAACCTGAACATCGTGCTGTTCAGCGGCTTGCTGATTTTCGTGCTTCTGTTCGGCCCGACCCTGCACCTGCTCAACGGTCTGGTGCAAAACACCGGCGATTACCTCAACGGTATCGTGATGAAAACCTTCGACCTGTACGTGTACGTAGGCGATAGCAAAAAGACTGAGGGCTGGTTGGGTCTGTGGACTCTGTTCTACTGGGCATGGTGGATTTCCTGGGCCCCATTCGTAGGTATGTTTATTGCGCGTATTTCCCGTGGTCGTACGGTGCGTGAGCTGGTCGCGGGCGTGTTGCTGATCCCGCTGGGTTTCACTTTGGCCTGGTTGTCGATTTTCGGTAACTCGGCACTGGATCTGGTGGTTAACCAGGGTGCAGTCGAGTTGGGGAAAACGGCGCTTGAACAGCCGTCGATGGCGATTTACCAACTGCTTGAGCATTACCCCGCGTCGAAAATCGTTATTGGTGTGTCGATCTTTGTCGGCTTTGTGCTGTTCCTGACCCCGGCGGATTCCGGCGCGGTGATGATGGCCAACCTGTCGTGTAAAGGCGGTGATGTAGACGAAGACGCGCCGCACTGGTTACGGATCTTCTGGTCGGCGGTGATCACGCTGGTGACCATCGGCCTGCTGTTTGCCGGTAACTTTGCTGCCATGCAAACCATGGTGGTGCTGGCCGGCCTGCCGTTCTCGGTGGTGTTGATCCTGTTTATGTTTGGCCTGCACAAAGCGATGCGTCAGGACACCCTGATTGAACAGGAACAAGCTGAACTGGCTGCCCGTGGCCGTCGTGGTTTCAGCGAGCGCTTGACTGCACAAGATCTGCAACCGACCCAGGCGGTGGTGCAGCGCTTTATGGACAAACACGTGACTCCGGCACTGGAAGACGCGGCGGTGCAACTGCGCAGCCAGGGCCTGGACGTGCAAACCCTGCTGGGCAGCGCCAAGCGTTGCATGGGCGTGCGGATTGAGATGGAAGAGGGCAATCCGTTTGTCTACGAAGTCAGCCTGGACGGTTATCTGGCCGCTCCGAGCGGGTCTGATCAGGATGAAGTGCGCAGTCGTTACTACCGGGCCGAGGTGTATCTGCACAACGGCAACCAGGATTACGACCTGATGGGCTTCACCCAGGAGCAAATCAGCCGTGATGTGCTCGATCAGTTTGAAAGCCATCGCCAGCTCCTTGGCAGGGTTTATAGCTAAGAACTGAGACCTCGTATGGGAGCGGGCTTGCTCGCGATGCAAGCGGCGCGGTGTATCCGATGCACCGCGCTGATGCCATCGCGAGCAAGCCCGCTCCCACAGGGTAGTGAGTTACCCTAGATTTTTGCCTAGTAACGCGTGATACAACTCGGTATCACCCAGTATCCCCACCACTTTCTGGTTGTCGTGCAGCACCAGTTTGTTGCCGGTCTGGTAGCGGATTTGCAGCGCGTCGCGCATGCCAATGTTGCTGTCCACCAGGGTCGGCCCACGGCCCAGACCTTCTACTGCCTGGCCGCTGTGCCAGTGCTGCAGGTCGAGTACTCCCGCTCCCCGGCGCACACCCTTGATGGTGTTGCCTTCCGCCAGATCAATCCATGAGTCATCCCCCGGATCAATGCACACCGAGCCGTTGATACGTTTGCAGTTGTCCAGCGTACGCATCAGGCTGCGGCCACACAGCACGTTCAGCGGGTTGGTATGGGCGACGAAAGTGCGTACATAGTCGTCGGCAGGGTTGAGCACGATCTCTTCCGGCTTGCTGTACTGCACGATCTTGCCGTCTTTCATGATCGCAATCCGGCTGCCCAGCTTGAGCGCTTCATCAAGGTCATGGCTAACAAATACAATGGTCTTGTTCAGCTTGTGTTGCAGTTCCAGCAGCTCGTCTTGCAGGCCTTGGCGGATCAACGGATCGAGGGCCGAAAAGGGTTCGTCCATCAGCAGAATATCGGCGTCCATCGCCAGTGCACGCGCCAGTCCGACCCGTTGCTGCATGCCACCGCTCAGCTCATCGGGCTTTTTATTGCGCCATTGAGTCAGGCCCACCAGCTCCAGCTTTTCATCCACCAGCGTACGCCGTTCTTTCTCGGGGCGGCCCTGCATTTCCAGGCCGAAGCTGATGTTCTCGCGCACCGTCAGCCAGGGCATCAGAGCGAATTTCTGAAACACCATGGCGATGCGTTTAGTGCGCATCATCTTCAGTTCAGCGGGGGTACATGATGCGATGTCGATCTGCTTGCCTTCATGTTCCACATACAACTGGCCACGGCTGACCGTGTTGAGCCCGTTGATACAGCGCAGCAGGCTGGACTTGCCCGAGCCGGACAGGCCCATCAGCACGCAAATTTCACCTTTTTCGATGTCCAGGCTGGCTTTTTCAACACCGACAATCTGCCCGGTTTTTTTCAGGATCTGATCCCGCGAGAGGCCTTGATCCAGCAGGCTTAGTGCCTCACGCGGGTCTTTGGCGAAAATGACGTCGACCTTGTCGAAGCGAATAATACTCATGCGTCAGCTCCTGCTTTGGCTTCTGGCTGCTTGCAGATTCGGTCGAGCATGATGGCCAGCAATACAATCGCGAGCCCGGCTTCAAAGCCCAGGGCGATGTCGGCTGTATTCAGTGCGTTGACCACGGGTTTGCCCAGCCCATCAGCCCCTACCAGTGCTGCGATGACCACCATCGACAGCGACAGCATGATGCATTGGGTGATTCCGGCGGCGATGCTCGGCATGGCGTGGGGCAGTTCAATACGGGTGAGCAGTTGGCGCCGTGAGCAGCCAAAGGCCTTGCCGGCATCAAGCAGCTCATGGGGCACATCACGAATGCCCAGGTAGGTCAGGCGGATCGGTGCGGCAATCGCAAACACGACGGTGGATATCAATCCTGGCACCACACCCAAGCCAAACAGGGTCAGGGTAGGGATCAGGTAAACGAAGGTGGGCACGGTCTGCATCAAGTCGAGCACTGGCCGCATAAAGGTATAGAACATCGGTTTGTGCGCCGCGAGTATCCCCAGCGGCACGCCGATGATCACGCACACAAAGGTAGCGAACAGCACCTGGGCCAGGGTTTCCATCGTCTCTTGCCAATAACCCAGGTTGAAAATCAGCAGAAACGACAGCGCCACAAAAACAGTGAGCCCCCACTTGCGCTGAATAAAGTGCGCGAGCAGGGCAATCAGCCCGATAAATACAAACGGGTTGAACCAGGTCAGCGCAAAGGTCACGCCGTGGATCATCGTTTCAAGTGTCAGCGCAATAGCGTCGAAGGTGCTGGCGCCGTTTTGGGTCAGCCACTCGACAAACCTTGCGATGTACTGGCCCAGAGGGATTTTTTGATCAATCAGCATGGTAATAAACGTCCGCATGCAGGGGAATTGAAACGGAGCCAGACGGGCATGCCGCCTGGCGCCCGCGATTACTTCGCGAGGCTGGCTTGAACGGCCGCAAGCCCAGGTTTGCCATCAATGGTGGTCACGCCCGTTAGCCAGGTTTCGAGCACTTGCGGGTTTTGCTTGAGCCAGGCCCTGGCGGCCACGTCAGGCTTGATCTTGTCGTCCAGCACCTTGCCCATCAGGGTGCTTTCCATGTCCAGGGTAAACACCAGATTCTTCAGCAGTTGACCGACGTTACTGCACTCTTCGCTGTAGCCCTTGCGGGTGTTGGTGTAGATGGTTGCCTGGCCATAATTGGGGCCGAAGAAATCATCGCCACCGGTGAGGTATTTCATTTTGAAGCGGGTGTTCATCGGGTGCGGTTCCCACCCCAGGAACACCACCTCGGTGCCACGGCGCTGAGCGCGATCGACTTGCGACAGCATCCCGGCTTCGCTGGATTCCACCACCTTGAAGCCCGCGTCTTTCAAGCCGAACGCGTTCTTGTCGATCATGGACTGGATCATGCGATTGCCGTCGTTACCCGGCTCGATGCCATAGATCTTGCCGTCCAGTTCCTTCTTGAATTTTGGCAGGTCGGAGAAGTCCTTGAGCCCCTTGTCATAGAGCGCCTGGGGCACCGCGAGGGTGTATTTGGCGTTTTCCAGGTTGGCCCGCACGGTCTCGACAGTGCCCGCGTCGCGGTAGGCCTTGATGTCGTTTTCCATGGTCGGCATCCAGTTGCCTAGAAACACGTCCATGTTCTTGCCATCGGCCAGCGACTTGTAAGTGACCGGCACTGAAATCATGGTGGTCTTGGTTTTGTAACCGAGGGCCTTGAGTACTTCGCTGGTGACGGCGGTGGTGACGGTGATGTCGGTCCAGCCGACATCCGAGAAGTTGACGGTGCTGCATTGCGCAGGTTCTGCGGCCTGGGTGATGACGGGCAGACTCAACAATGCAGCCAACAACAATGGGGAACCTTTCATGGGGCGACTCCTGGGTGTCTGGGTGGCGGTTTTCGATCGAAAAGCCGCATGTATCAGTTGCGGTTGGGCGATGCCCGGCAGGCGTGTGGCCAAGGCATCTTGCAATCGAGTCAGGACTGATCATGTAACAGCGAAAATCAAACGCCTACAGGGGGAGTCGCATCCAGTACAGGCAGAGTCGTATCTGATACCTGCAAGGTCGTATCTAGACGAATGATGCTTAAAAACTGCCTTTTTCATGCATCTGCACCCTATGGGCGCTGGCAGGCAAAGGCGGGTCGCAGCTGGACGTTTTTGCAGATCGCAAACCCCCCATGATGCGGGCACACATCCTCAAGGTTCGTGCTCATGGCTATCAGCGTGTTTGACCTGTTCAAGATCGGTATCGGCCCCTCCAGTTCACATACCGTAGGCCCGATGCGGGCGGCCGCGCTGTTTGTGCAGGGCTTGCGCGAGCGCGAACAGCTGCCACAGGTACGCCGCATCGAAGTACAGCTGTATGGTTCGCTGTCGGCTACCGGTATTGGTCACGGCAGCGATAATGCGGTGATCATGGGCCTGATGGGCGAATGGCCGGATGCAATCGACCCGGCACAGATCGGCCCGCGCATCGCCGAGCTTGTTCAAAGCCGCACGCTACTCCTGGACGGCCATCTACCGATTCCGTTTGCATGGGCGCAAGACATGCGCCTGATCGACGAAAACCTGCCGTTCCATCCCAATGCCATGACCCTGATCGCTGAAACCGAAAGTGGCGAACTGCACCGCGATACTTATTACTCGGTGGGCGGCGGTTTTGTGGTGGACGCGGCACAAGCGGCCAGCGGCGTGCTGGACATGGACCGTACCGAACTGCCCTACGACTTCAATAGCGCCGTTGAGTTGCTCGAGTTATGCGCTAAACACCATCTGAGCGTAGCCGCATTAATGATGGCCAACGAACGTATTTGGCGCAGTGAAGACGAAATTCGCAGCGGCCTGATCAAGCTTTGGCGCGCCATGCAGGACTGCGTGGAGCAAGGTTTGAAACACGAAGGTATCCTGCCTGGCGGCCTGAATGTGCGTCGTCGCGCAGCCCGCCTGCACCGCAGCTTGCAGGAACTGGGCAAGCCCAACGTGATCGGCTCCACCCTGAGTGCCATGGAATGGGTCAACTTGTTTGCATTGGCGGTCAACGAAGAAAACGCTGCGGGCGGGCGCATGGTGACGGCACCGACCAACGGCGCTGCGGGCATCATCCCGGCGGTACTGCACTACTTTATGAAATTCAGCGATGAAGTCAGCGAAGCCCATGTCGTCGATTACCTGTTGAGCGCGGCGGCGATCGGCATTCTGTGCAAAAAGAACGCGTCGATTTCCGGGGCAGAAGTGGGTTGCCAGGGCGAGGTCGGATCGGCCTGCGCGATGGCGGCTGCCGGGCTGGCGCAAATCCTCGGTGCCACGCCTGAGCAGTTGTGCAACGCCGCCGAAATCGGCCTGGAGCACAACCTGGGTTTGACCTGCGATCCGGTGGGTGGGCTGGTGCAAGTGCCGTGTATCGAGCGCAACGCCATCGCCGCCGTCAAGGCGATCAACGCCGCGCAAATGGCTTTGCGTGGTGACGGTCAGCACTTTATTTCCCTGGACCGGGTGATCCGCACCATGCGCGACACCGGCGCCGACATGCACGACAAATACAAGGAAACCTCACGGGGCGGTCTGGCGGTCAGTGCGGTGGAATGCTGATAGGCGAGTTGTATGCACCCTGTGTAGCAGCTGACGAGCGGAGCGAGGCTGCGTTCGAGCGCGAAGCGGTCGTAAACCAGATTATAGGGTGTGTCTGGCACGCATTAAGCACTGATCTTACGACGGCTGCGCCGCCGAACGCAGCCTCGCTCCGCTCGTCAGCTGCTACGCAGGCGAGCACTTTTTAAGCGCACGTTGACCTCTTTTGGCGCACTCGTACTTTTCGTGACATTCCATTACGGCTCTGTTTCTAGCCGCTTCCCACAAGTGATACCAATGTGCTCAACAGCGCCCGCTCAAGCTGGTGCGTACCTGTTTAGCCACTGTTTTGACATGGCCCATCCAGACTCTTTGCGACGTCGTTTTCAGGCTTTATTGAATACCTATTCAAGTTTAGGCATGGCAATTGCGTTGTGATCACAAAGCCCCGTGAAACGAGGGTAAAAACAAGAGCCCGTGCCTGGGGCCATCACCCGCTTTGTGTGAGGAGATACCGCGATGACGTCGTTCAACTCCGGGGTCCAACCCCAGAACCGTACGCCTCAATCCATCGGCTTTCTGCTGCTGGACAATTTCACGCTCATTTCCCTGGCTTCCGCGATTGAACCCCTGCGCATGGCCAACCAGTTATCGGGCCGTGAGTTGTATCGCTGGAGCACCCTCAGCGCAGATGGCAGCCAGGTATGGGCCAGCGATGGCCTGCAGGTCACCCCCGACGCCAGCATGCACAAGGCTCCGGCGCTGGACATGGTCATCGTGTGTGGCGGTATCGGCATTCAACGCACTGTCACCCGCGAACACGTTTCATGGCTGCAAAGTCAGGCGCGCCAGTCCCGTCGTTTGGGCGCTGTGTGCACTGGCAGCTGGGCCCTGGCGTATGCGGGCTTGCTCGACGGTTTTGATTGCAGCGTGCATTGGGAGTGCCTGGCTTCCATGCAGGAAGCCTTTCCGCGGGTTGTCATGAGCACGCGCTTGTTCACCCTCGACCGCAGCCGTTTCACCAGTTCGGGCGGCACTGCGCCGCTGGACATGATGCTGCACCTGATCAGTCGCGATCATGGCCGCGAACTGTCGGCGGCCATCTCTGAAATGTTTGTGTATGAACGCATTCGCAACGAGCAGGATCATCAGCGCGTGCCGCTCAAGCATATGCTCGGCACCAACCAGCCGAAGTTGCAGGAAATCGTCGCGCTGATGGAAGCCAACCTCGAAGAACCCATCGACCTCGATGAGCTGGCGGTGTACGTCACCGTGTCGCGACGTCAGCTCGAGCGGTTGTTTCAGAAGTACCTGCACTGCTCACCATCGCGCTACTACCTCAAGCTGCGGCTGGTGCGGGCGCGGCAGTTGCTCAAGCAGACGCCGATGTCGATTATCGAAGTGGCGGCGGTCTGCGGCTTTGTGTCCACGCCGCACTTTTCCAAGTGCTACCGCGAATACTTCGGCATTCCGCCACGGGACGAGCGCGTAGGTTCCAATACCGCGCAGCAAACCACGCTGGTGCAGATTCCGCAGTCACTGTTGCTGGCTCCGTTGGCAGGGCCGATGTCTGCCTTGAACCAGGCGCGCAACGAGTCGACCTTTGCGAGTGTCAGGCTCTAGAACTCAGCTTTCTGTAGCCGCTGCCGCAGGCTGTGATGGGCTGCGAAGCGGCCCGCTTTTGATATTAAAAGCGAAGGTCCCGCGGTCCTTATCGCAGCCTGCGGCAGCGGCTACATATTCAGTTGAATCAGACTGCTTTGCTCTGCTGGAACTGCACCAGCCCCGGCAGCAACTGCTGGTCAATGGCCTGGCGCACCGCGGGCAAAATAGTTGCGCTGCCGGTGTAGAGTTTTTCCACCAGACCCTTGAGTGCGCGAGCATTGGCCTCGTTCAATCCACACACCGCCGCAGAGCATGCTTGTTCAGCCGTGCCTGACACCTCAAAGCCCAGCGAGCGCAGTTGGCCCAGCAGGTCCTGCTCATCAATCAAATCCGCGTGCATCATGTCTTTTTATCCTTCTATCAACGAAGCGCGATCGAAGTTTGATTCTGGTAGGGCTTTGGTCAGTGGGCAAGGCCGGTTTGGCGATATGTCCGACACGCCTAATTGCAGGTCGTTTTTGACTAAGTGCCGGTATGCCCGGCTGGGCACACTGAACTCAGCAACACCCTCGATGGTTTGGTCACCGTCTCGGCATCACGCACACTTGGCCCCGAATCTGTCACGGTAGATTCGGGGCTTTTTTGTGCACTTTAAACGTTACAACTCGGCGTAAATTTCCCACTGACTCCCAATGGCATTTGGTTTGACAAGCTCCATTTGTTACGTGGATACATCGTTGCAGGGTCGTTATTAACATCAGCCCCTGAAAATCCCAACGCTTCAGTGCCATCCTGCACATATGAACCGGTCAGGACTCGTCCTTCACCGACCATTCCCAGTGTTCTGTTTACGATGGCCCCGAGCTGTGAGCCAGAGTCCAGCCCCGTTTGGGCAACACCTATGTTCAGGATCGCCGTGGCGGCCGCCACGGCTGTTCGTGTCGCAATTCCGTGCAAGGTGCCTATGTACTTGTCGGCCTGAAATGGGTTGGTTAACTGGTTAGTCCCGGAAACGAACTTTGCATCAGAGTGCAAGCCTCGAGTAACAGTCCCTCCCGCAGAATCAATCATCTCTCCAGCCATACCTCCTGCAATACTGCTTACGGCTTTAGGCACCAGATGCTCAACGGCACCTATGCCAGCAAGCCCCGAGCCATAGGTGACCGCTGCGCCAGCAACGCCTGCCAGTCTGGGTCGTTCACTCCAGGCAATCCTTGGGCCGAGCTCTGCAGAGGCTTGCTGCAGGATTTCGCGGGTCATGGCGTTGACTGTGGCACCGATCTGGCTAATGGCGATCTTGTTATGGCTGGGTGCAGCAGTACCCAAGCTGCTCATGGCACTGAAGTAACCCAGGATTGAAGGGGCGGCCCCGGTAGCGGCACCCAGCAGGCCACCTACAGCGGCCCCTGCCCACAAGGCCGCTCTGGAGTCACGAAACCGGCTGTTAGCCACTAAACTTGCCCCCAAGCCTCCTCCCACATACAGGCCAGCCATACCCCCTGATACTGCGCCGCCTACAGTCATTGCAGTGATATTCGCGGTATTCACAGGCAGACCACTCAGTTGTTCGGCGCTAAAATAGCGTGCGGTTGCCGCCACCACAGTGGCAACACCGTCGCGCGTCGCGCCCGCACAAGCGGCCTGCGCAATTTGGCAGGGTGTAGCGAACGCCCCTTGCACGTCGACATACCCAATGGGGTTGTTATGCACCATGGCAAATAGATTCAGACCGTCCGCTGCACCTAACGGGTCCGGGTTGATCCACCGTTGTAGCCAGGGTGCGTAGTACCTTAAGCCGTAGTAATACAAACCGCTCGCATCGCACTCTTTGCCTGAGTAGCGGATCACCTTGTAGCTGGCATCGACCCGATTTCGGGCTGCCCACCAGGCGGTGCCGCCAAAGGGGTAATAGTCCTCATGACTGACTACATCTCCCAAGTCATCCAGCTCCAGCGTGCTGCTGCCCAGGTGATTGCCCAAGCCATAACGCCATTGCGGGGCCGGTGACACTTTGCGATGGGCTGACCAGTGCAGGTGCCTGATGTGGATGCGCCCTGCCTGCAGCGTGCTGACGTGCAGCACTTCGCCCGTCGCCGAGTTGGTTCTGATCTCCAGCCCCGGCAAATAACGTACTTGCGCCACATGCTCGACGGCCCTGGCCTGCTGTACGCGTATCTTGCGCTGGCGTTGGCCACCCGCGCCGTACACATACACTTCATCGTCGTTGGTGGCGTCTTCACGCACTACCTGCGTCACGCGCTGTAACTGATTACGCACATCCCAGTGCATGTGTTGTGCCCCCGCAAGGTGCAGCAGGTTGCCGTTGGCATCAAAACTGTTACTGATATCTGGCGGGTTGCTGGCATCGACCTGATACAGGCTGCGGTTGCTGAGAGCGTCTACTTTCATCGTTCGTTGTGGCAGTTGACCGTGCTTCAGGCTCAGCAGATTGCCCGCCGCGTCATAGCTGAATGTCTGGGTGTAATTGCGCAACCGGCTGGCATCACCCCCGCCGGGCAGGACCAGCCCAGGCAAGCCCGGCTGGATGCCTGCCAGCACACTCTCGCGGCCGCTGGCCTGAACAAGTTGGCCCAAGGTGTCGTAAACATATCGATTCACCGGGTCGACCTGCTCGCCAGCGAACCAGTCTGTTGGCTGCGCCGCATCTTCGATGCTCATGACGTTACCCACCGGGTCGTAGGTATAGCTCAGGTGCTGCAGCACCTTGTTGGCTTTCACCGCGCGCAGTCGCTGCAAGCGGCCATCAACCGGCGAGTAGATTGCCGTGGCGCTGACGCCATTGCCGAAGGTCTCGCTTTGCACTTGGCCAAAGGCGTTATAAGACCGGTCCTGAAGCAGCAGCGTGGTGCTGCTTTGATCCGCTGGTTTGAGACTGGTTAACGCCAATTGCCCGGCGATGTCGTAGTGAAAGGACTGGGTATTACCCAATGCATCGCACTGACTTAGCACCGTGGCCAGCGCGTTGTATTGCCATCGCGTGGTGTAGGTCTGCGCAACACCTTGGTCATCGCGTTCGAGCAGAGCCTCGCGCCCGCTCAGCGATTGCGGCCAGTCAGGCGCTACCGGAGCACTCAAAAACCATTGTGTCTGGGCCAGGGGCTGGCCCAGCAAACCGTAGTCAGCGTAGGTCCGGCAACCTGCCGGATCATCGTGGCGAATCAGGCTTGCACACAGGTTATGAGCTGCGAACGACGAGCTGCAATCAGCGTAGGTGAAACGCTCGGTTACACAGGGTGGAGCATTTCCAGTCTGCTCAATGATCGCCACGGGCCGCAGCAAGTCGTCGTACTCGCTGAGGCGTCGGTTATGTCGGCCATCCCATTCACAACGAATCTCTGCCGTCGCTCCAAACAGCCTCAAGCACCACCCGGCATCGACGCTATTGCTCAGCAGCGGCCGAGCGGACAGCGAGAAAACCGTGGTCAGGTTCGGGGCACTTGAGGTCGCTGCAAAGCGGGGATCACGATGAGCCACCACACGCCCCGCTGCGTCGAAAACCTGGCGGGTCACGCGTGCTTCAGGGGGCTGTTGGATAACGGCACGATGATAGGCAACGCCACGGATCGTCAGCCCGCGAGGGTCGATAACCGAAAGGTTGGGCGTCGCTTCATGAAGGGAACTCTTCATAAACGTTACTCGTGGAACGATGAATCGTAACGCTGAGCTTTTATTGAAGAGTTGGGTACTGTCAGAAATAACAGACGTATAGATCTGAATGCCTGGCTGGTTATCGCTTCAGCAATGCCGCACATGCCGCCTTGAACGCTTCATGCTGATATTTGTTCAGCGAGGCGGGCAACTCGAAGGCGTGTTTTTTGTACTGTGCGTTAAGGGTTTGCGGGGACAGCAGCAGCACCTCGCAATCGTCCAGCAACTGGATAATGCCTTCGATCTTGAAGGTGGTCGGGCCACCGGCGAATTCGCCCTTTTTACTGCGTTTTTTGATCGCAATGCGAGTGATGGCGTTGGCCTTCACAAAGGCTGCAATCTGCCTGGCGAAGGTTTTGACGTTGGCGGCATCGTCATCGTCGTCCAGGGCAATTTTTTTGGTGGTATTGGCCACATGCTCAAGGCCGTTTGCGCCCTGGGTGGCCAGGGCAAAGATGGCTTCGCTGCCTTTGATTTCGATACCGCAAATAGTCATATAAATCGTTTCCTGGGGCGGATGTAAAGCCTGTAGCCGCTGCCGCAGGCTGCGATAAGGGCCGAAGGACCTTCACTCCTGAAAAAGCGTGTCCCTTCTGGCTCGATCACAGCCTGCGGCAGCGGCTACAAAAAAGCGTGGGTCACTGCTGCCCGATCGATTCCAGAAACTCTGAACGGTCGTCGCTGATGCGTGCCATGCAGTCGTTCTGGGCGATGTTGAATGTTTCAGTACCGGCGGTGGCGGGGAACACGGCAATCGCGCAGTCGGCGTCTCGCTGGTGCAACCACAGGGCCTGAGCGGTCTTGATCTTGCTTAGGATGTTATTGAGTTGGGTCGCGTTACTGCCGTACAGCGAAGTCATGCGCTCCTGCAGGGCTTCGTAGTTTTCGGTCAACAACTGCTCGGCAGCATTCTTGCTGAACAGCGAGCACGCCAGGGTTTGCTGGTCGTTTTCTACCGCATCGCACGGGTTGTAGTCGGCATCATCGGCTGCGTAGGCACCGCTGGAGATCAACGCCAAGGCCAGGAGAATCGATTTCATTGCGGCTTCCTAATCCATAGTTGGGATGGATTCTGGCTTAAGCGTCGGCCAAATAACAGTCACGTAACACAGGGCATAAGATTGGCGTTGCGCGCTTTGTCGCGGATTGACGCTTTCGGCAATTGCGCTGTCGCTTTTGCACCCGGCTGGTTTTGACCCCGGGCCTATGCTGGCCCAAAGCGCCGGCAGACGATTCGGCGCAGCAAATGCCAATAAGGGGACGCCTGATGAGCCCAGCCGAGTTGCACGCAGACAGCATCGTTATCGACGGGCTGATCATTGCCAAATGGAACCGCGAACTGTTCGAAGACATGCGCAAGGGCGGCCTGACTGCTGCCAACTGCACCGTGTCGGTATGGGAAGGTTTTCAGGCCACGATCAATAACATTGTTGCCAGCCAGACCCTGATTCGCGACAACAGCGATCTGGTGATCCCGGTCAAGACCACTGCCGACATTCGCCGCGCCAAGGAGCAGGGCAAAACCGGGATCATCTTCGGCTTCCAGAATGCCCATGCATTTGAAGACCAACTGGGTTACATCGAGATCTTCAAGCAGCTCGGGGTTGGCGTGGTACAGATGTGCTACAACACCCAGAATCTGGTGGGCACCGGCTGCTACGAACGTGATGGCGGGCTGTCGGGCTTTGGCCGCGAAGTGGTGGCTGAAATGAACCGCGTCGGGATCATGTGCGACCTTTCTCACGTTGGTTCGAAAACCTCGGAAGAGGTAATCCTGGAATCGAAAAAACCGGTCTGCTACTCGCACTGCCTGCCGTCCGGCCTTAAAGAACACCCGCGCAACAAATCCGACGCTGAACTCAAGTTTATAGCCGACCACGGCGGCTTTGTTGGCGTGACCATGTTCGCGCCGTTTCTGGCCAAGGGCATCGATTCGACCATCGACGACTACGCCGAAGCCATCGAGTACACGATGAATATCGTCGGTGAGGACTCGATCGGCATTGGCACCGATTTCACCCAGGGCCACGGTCAGGACTTCTTCGAAATGCTGACCCACGACAAAGGCTATGCCCGGCGTCTGACCAGCTTCGGCAAGATCATCAACCCGCTGGGCATCCGCACCGTGGGCGAGTTCCCGAACCTTACCGAAACCCTGCTCAAACGCGGTCACCCCGAGCGCGTGGTCCGCAAGATCATGGGCGAAAACTGGGTCAACGTGCTCAAGGACGTCTGGGGCGAATAACGCCACGCCCTCGCCCAACCCTCTCCCCAGGAGAGGGCAGGGTGAGGGGCGAAATGAATACCTACCGAATTTTTGGAGTTTGATTCCATGGCTAAAATCGCCCCGCAATTGCCTATCGAAGTCGACAGCGAAACCGGCGTCTGGACCTCTGACGCCCTGCCGATGCTCTACGTGCCGCGCCATTTTTTCGTCAACAACCACATGGGCATTGAAGAGGTATTGGGCAGCGATGCCTACGCCGAAATTCTCTACAAGGCCGGCTACAAATCCGCCTGGCACTGGTGTGAAAAAGAAGCCGAATGCCATGGCATAGAAGGCGTCGCGGTGTTCGAACACTACATGAAACGCCTGTCACAGCGCGGGTGGGGCCTGTTCAAGATCCAGGATATCGACCTCGACAAAGGCACCGCCACGATCAAGCTCGAACACTCGTGCTTCGTCTATGTGTACGGCAAGGTCGGGCGTAAGGTCGACTACATGTTTACCGGCTGGTTTGCGGGTGCCATGGACCAGATCCTGCAGGCGCGAGGCAGTGATATCCGTACCGTGGCCGAACAGGTCTATAGCGGATCGGAAGAGGGCCACGACCACGGCCTGTTTATCGTCAAGCCGTTGTAAGTCGAGGATCGGGATATGGCGTTCGAAGCAATGTTTGAGCCGATTCAAATCGGCAAACTGACCATCCGCAACCGTGTGCTCAGCACCGCTCACGCTGAGGTCTATGCCACCGATGGCGGCATGACCACCGAGCGTTATGTGCAGTACTACGAAGAAAAAGCCAAGGGAGGTATCGGCCTGGCGATTTGCGGCGGCTCATCCGTGGTGGCCATCGACAGCCCGCAAGAGTGGTGGAGTTCGGTCAACCTGAGCACCGATCGCATTATCCCGCACTTCCAGAACCTGGCCGACGCCATGCACAAGCATGGCGCCAAGATCATGATCCAGATTACCCACATGGGCCGCCGCTCACGCTGGGACGGTTTCAACTGGCCGACCCTGATGTCGCCCTCCGGCGTGCGTGAACCGGTACACCGCGCCACCTGTAAAACCATCGAGCCCGAAGAAATCTGGCGCGTGATCGGCAACTACGCCAGCGCCGCTGGCCGGGCAAAAAAGGGCGGGCTGGACGGGGTCGAACTGTCGGCGGTGCACCAGCACATGATCGACCAGTTCTGGAGCCCACGAGTCAACAAACGCACTGATGAATGGGGCGGCAGCTTTGAAAATCGCATGCGTTTTGGCCTCGAAGTACTCAAGGCCGTGCGTGCTGAAGTCGGTCCGGATTTCTGCGTAGGCATTCGCCTGTGCGGCGACGAATTTCACCCCGATGGCCTGAGCCACGAGGACATGAAACAAATCGCCAAGTACTACGATGACACCGGTATGCTCGACTTTATCGGCGTGGTCGGCTCTGGCTGCGACACCCACAACACCCTGGCCAACGTCATCCCGAACATGAGTTACCCACCGGAGCCGTTTTTGCATTTGGCTGCGGGTATCAAGGAGGTGGTCAAGGCCCCGGTGTTGCATGCGCAAAACATCAAGGACCCGAACCAGGCGACGCGGATTCTGGAAGGTGGTTACGTTGATATGGTGGGCATGACCCGAGCCCATATCGCCGACCCGCACCTGATCGCCAAAATCAAAATGGGCCAGGTCGACCAGATCAAACAATGCGTAGGTGCCAACTACTGCATCGACCGCCAGTACCAAGGGCTGGACGTGCTGTGTATTCAAAACGCGGCAACCTCCCGTGAATACATGGGCGTACCGCACATCATCGAAAAATCCACCGGGGTCAAACGCAAGGTGGTGATCGTCGGTGCAGGCCCTGCGGGGATGGAAGCGGCGCGAGTGGCCGCCGAACGTGGGCATGACGTGACCCTGTTCGAGAAAAAAGAGGCCATCGGCGGGCAGATCACCACTGCCTCCAAAGCCCCGCAGCGTGACCAGATGGCCGGGATCACCCGCTGGTTTCAACTGGAGCTGGCGCGATTGAAGGTTGATTTGCGCCTGGGCACGGCGGCGGATGCTGCGACGATTCTCGACTTGCGCCCCGATATCGTGGTGCTGGCCGTGGGCGGGCATCCTTTTGTGGAGCAGAACGAACACTGGGGCGCCGCCGAAGGGCTGGTGGTCAGCAGCTGGGACGTGCTCGACGGCAAGGTCGCGCCGGGTAAGAACGTATTGGTGTACGACACCATCTGCGAG
This sequence comes from Pseudomonas kulmbachensis, assembly GCF_963681935.1. Classification (NCBI taxonomy): domain Bacteria; kingdom Pseudomonadati; phylum Pseudomonadota; class Gammaproteobacteria; order Pseudomonadales; family Pseudomonadaceae; genus Pseudomonas; species Pseudomonas kulmbachensis. The sequence continues at coordinate 439,129 of NZ_OY817088.1, forward strand.
TTCACCGGCATGTCGGTGGCCGACTTTATGGCGGACAAGGGCGCGCAGGTTGAAATCGTCACCGACGACACCAAGCCCGGCGTGGCGATTGGCGGAACTTCGTTCCCTACCTACTACCGCAGCCTGTACCCCAAGGAAGTGATCATGACCGGCGACATGATGCTGGAGAAGGTCTACCGCGAAGGCGACAAGCTGATTGCCGTGTTGGAAAACGAATACACCGGGGCCAAGGAAGAGCGCGTGGTGGATCAGGTGGTGATTGAAAACGGCGTGCGTCCGGACGAAGAGTTGTATTACGGGCTCAAGCCGGATTCGCGCAACAAGGGTCAGATTGACGTCGAAGCCCTGTTCGCGATCAAGCCACAGCCATGCCTGAGCGAAGCGGGGGACGGCTACTTGCTGTTCCGCATCGGTGACTGCGTGGCCCAGCGCAACGTGCATGCGGCGATCTATGACGCGCTGCGGTTGTGCAAGGATTTCTGACCCGACACATATCGAAAACCTGTAGCCGCTGCCGCAGGCTGCGATGGGGTGCGAAGCCACCCTGATTTTGAAGGCCCTTCGGTCCTTATCGCAGCCTGCGGCAGCGGCTACACGTTTCGGCCCCGAAGTCTTTGGGAGCTTCACCATGCTCAATATCGTTCTCCCCATTTTGTTATTCGCCGCACTGGCCCTGGCCGTTTTGGGCGCCGCGCGGCGCATGAACATGTGGCGCCGTGGCCGTCCGGCGAAGGTCGATTGGTTGGGCGGCCTGCTGGCCATGCCCAAGCGTTACATGGTCGATCTGCACCACGTGGTCGCTCGCGACAAATACATGGCCAACACCCACGTCGCCACCGCCGGTGGCTTTGTGCTGGCGGCGGTGTTGGCGATTCTGGTGCACGGTCTGGGGCTGCATAACCGCATCCTGGGTTATGCCTTGCTGTTCGCCACGGCGCTGATGTTTGTCGGCGCGCTCTTTGTATTTAAACGGCGCCTTAACCCGCCGTCGCGCTTGTCCAAAGGCCCGTGGATGCGCCTGCCGAAAAGCCTGCTGGCGTTCTCTGTGAGTTTTTTTATCCTCACCTTGCCGGTGGCCGGTTTGTTGCCCGAAGGCTTTGGCGGCTGGGTGCTGGCGGCGGTGTTGGCGGTTGGTGTGCTGTGGGGTGTGTCGGAGCTGTTTTTCGGCATGACCTGGGGCGGGCCAATGAAACACGCCTTCGCCGGAGCCCTGCATCTGGCCTGGCACCGCCGGGCCGAGCGCTTCGGCGGTGGCCGCTCCACAGGTTTGAAACCACTGGACCTGGACGACCGTACCGCGCCCCTGGGCGTGGAAAAACCCAAGGACTTCACCTGGAACCAATTGCTCGGGTTTGACGCCTGCGTGCAATGCGGCAAGTGCGAAGCCGCGTGCCCGGCGTTTGCCGCCGGGCAGCCGCTCAACCCCAAGAAGCTGATTCAAGACATGGTGGTCGGTTTGGCGGGCGGCACCGATGCGCACTTCGCGGGCAGCCCGTATCCGGGCAAACCGATAGGTGAACACGGCGGCAATCCGCACCAGCCCATCGTCAACGGTCTGGTCGATGCGGATACGCTGTGGTCCTGCACCACCTGCCGTGCTTGCGTCGAAGAGTGTCCGATGATGATCGAGCACGTGGATGCAATCGTAGATATGCGCCGCTTTCTGACCCTGGAAAAAGGCGCGACCCCGAACAACGGCGCCCAGGTGCTGGACAACCTGATTGCCACCGATAACCCCGGCGGTTTTGCCCCGGGCGGGCGGATGAACTGGGCAGCGGATTTGAATCTCGACCTGATGCGCGATAAGCCCTCGGCGGATGTGCTGTTCTGGGTCGGTGACGGCGCTTTCGATATGCGCAACCAACGCACCTTGCGTGCCTTCGTCAAAGTGCTCAAGGCGGCGCGGGTCAACTTCGCGGTGCTGGGGCTGGAAGAGCGCGACAGCGGCGACGTGGCCCGGCGCTTGGGTGATGAAGCGACCTTTCAGGCTCTGGCCAAGCGCAATATCCAGACGCTGGGGCAATACCAGTTCCAGCGCATCGTCACCTGCGACCCCCACAGTTTTCATGTGCTGAAAAATGAGTACGGCGCCTTTGGCGGTGACTACCTGGTACAGCACCACAGCACCTACATGGCCGAGTTGATCAGCGCCGGTTTGCTCAACCTGGCCGCGGATGCAGGGGGCAGCGTGACCTATCACGACCCGTGTTATCTGGGCCGCTATAACGGTGAATATGAGGCGCCGCGCGCGGTGCTGCGAGCGCTGGGCATTGAAGTCAAGGAGATGCAGCGCTCGGGCTTTCGCTCCCGTTGCTGCGGTGGCGGTGGCGGTGCGCCGATTACCGACATTCCCGGTAAGCAGCGTATCCCTGATATGCGCATGGACGATATCCGTGAAACCGGCGCCGAGCGCGTGGCGGTTGGCTGCCCGCAATGCACCGCCATGCTCGAAGGCGTGGTGGAGCCACGGCCACTGATCAAGGACATTGCCGAGCTGGTGGCAGACGCCTTGATTGAAGGTCCAGCACCCGCCCAACCGGCCAAGCGCGTAGCCCCTGAGGTGATCGCATGAGTGACATTATTCGCCGCGACCCCCACGCCGAGTGGATCGCCCGCAACCGCCTGCACCCGTTACATGCGGCCATGCAACCACAGCAACTGAGCTGGATGGGGCCCAACGGGGTACTGCGTAAAAGTGTGCATGGCGTGGGTTTTATCGGCCCTAACGGCATCAAGCGGATCGACCGTAGCGGCGCGCAACAGGGCGGTACGAGCAAGCGTACGGCCAGTGTTGAAGTGCAATTACCGCTGCATCAGGTCCCGGCTCCAGCATTCTATATCTGCGTAGTGCCGGACATGGTCGGCGGTCGTTTGAGCAGTCATGACCGTGATCTGTTGGGGCTGGCCCGGCAACTGGCGGGGAGCGATGGCGCAGTACTGGCGGTGGTGTTTGGCGAATCGAAAGAAACTGCCTTCGACACGGCCGGGGTTGATCGGCTGTTGCTGCTCGACAGTGAAGGTTATGCACCGGAGCGGCAGGTACTTGGCCTGCGGGCTGTGGATAACCAGTTTTCCCCAAGGCACTGGCTAGTGCCGGACAGTCGCAGCGGTGGCGCAGAACTGGGACGACGCTTTGCCGCCAGCCTGGGTGAACGCCCGGCCACGCGAGTGTGGCAGATCAAGGATGGGGCCTGTATCGGTCGTGCCGGTGCGGGGCTGCAAGACGTGGCGCAGCCATTGCGGCGTTTGATCCTGGCGGCGGCCGAGTGCGCCGAACCGGTCAGCGACACCCGGCATGAAGTGCTGGCAGTGCAGTTATCCACAGCGCTCGCGAGCTGCTTGCCGCGAATTGAAGATTTGGGTGCGGTGGATGTCGATCCGGCGGCGATTCCAATGGCCGAGGCGGAATTTATCCTCAGTGGTGGTAACGGTATCAAGGATTGGGGACTTTTCCACAGGGCTGCTGTGGCCCTTGGCGCCACTGAAGGCGCCTCCAGGGTTGCGGTGGACGATGGCTTCATGGGCCGCGAGCGCCAGGTCGGTGCCAGCGGGGTATGGGTCACCGCGCGGGTCTACGTGGCGGTCGGGATCAGCGGTGCGATTCAGCATCTGCAAGGGATTGGCGCCTGCGACAAAGTGGTGGCAATCAACCTCGACCCCGGTTGCGACATGATCAAACGCGCTGACCTGTCGGTGATTGGCGACAGTGCGGCGGTGCTGGAAGCCCTGATTGTGGCTGTGGATAACTGGCGCCAGAGCACCCTCACCCCAGCCCTCTCTCAGAGGGAGAAGGGGCCGATCTCTGTTGCATTCAATGGCTGAGATCAATCCGATTTATTGGTCGATAGTTGCTCTGTCAATCACCTCGGTCAGCTCCCTCTCCCTCGGGGAGAGGGTTGGGGTGAGGGGCTTTTGATTTGGAGAAATACATATGACCATCGCCACTGTTGCACTGGTTTCAATCGGCGCCCACCCCGCCTCTGGCCGCGCCCGACGCGCCGAGCAGGACGCCCGTGCTGTTGAACTGGGCCTGGAGCTGGCTGGGGATAACTTGCATGTGCTGCACGCGGGCAACCCTCACGAGCCAGCTTTGCGCGCTTATCTGGGCATGGGCCTGGACGAATTGCACGTGCTCGAACAACCCGACGGCGCTGATGCGGTGCCGGTATTGCGCGATTACATCCGCGAAGCTGGCGTGCAGTTGGTGCTGACCGGCAGCCAGGCCGAAACCGGCGAAGGTTCGGGCATGTTGCCGTACCTGCTGGCCGAGCAATTGGGCTGGCCGCTGCTGGTGGGCGTGGCGCAGATAGAATCTATCCACAATGGTGTGGCGCAAGTGCTGCAAGCCTTGCCTCGGGGCCAGCGACGTCGGCTACAGGTGCGATTGCCGTTTATGGTCACTGTGGATAACGCGGCCCCCAAGGCCCGGCAAAGCGCTTACGGCCCGGCTACTCGGGGCCTGGTCGATGCCAGAGTGGTTGAAATCATTGCCGATGAGTTATCCACAACGGGGCTGCTGCAACCTGCCAGACCACGGCCCAAGCGCTTGAAAGTGATCAAGGCCAAAAGCGGCGCTGATCGCATGAAAGCCGCCACGGCCAAGGCTGCTGGCGGTTCCGGGCAAGTCCTCAAGGGCGTCGGCGCAGAAGAGGGCGCCCAGGCCATTTTGAAGTTGCTCATTGAGGAAGGCGTGGTGCGCTGATACTTGCCCACAAAGTCTGTTAGCGCTTATGTGGATAAGTTGTTTGCTGTCGGCTAAGACCTATACAAACCGTGCCTTTCAGGCTTCTGATCAAAAAATGCTCAATTCAGGACTTTATCCACCGAGCGGCCTTAAAACCCCTGAGTAATCGGTGCCTTAAGGGGTTTTCCACAGTGAAAGCAGGCAGTGCATAAGTTGCGCACAATCTCTGTTGGTGGATATGTGGATAAGGTGTTCGCGGCTGTCTACAGGCCACGTAATTCGTGGCCTGTAATCAATTGTACAAAAAACACTCAATCGTGATTTATGGGGTAAGTTGTCCACTTCCCCACAATTGCTGTGGGTGTGCCTGTGGACAAGTTGTTGGTGAAGGGCTGAGAGCCTTTGACTGCGGGGGGTGTAGCGAGTTGATCAATAATTGATCGATGTGGGTTCTGTAGCCGCTGCCGAAGGCCCTTCGAGGGTCGCTGCGCAACCCATCGCATCCAGCGGCAGCGGCTACAGGATCATTGTGCGACTATCCCTTTAAGGTACGCCGCAGGCTCTGCCCCCAAATTGTTCAGCAGCCGCTCGCTGTACCAGTCCACAAAATTGACCACGCCAAACTCGTACGTCTGTGAATACGGCCCCGGCTGGTAAGCGATGGAGTTGATGCCGCGCTGGTTCTCTTCCGCCAGGCGACGATCCTGGTCGTTGGTGGCGTCCCAGACCTTGCGCATGCGCTCCACGTCATAGTCCACGCCTTCTACCGCATCCTTGTGGACCAGCCATTTGGTGCTGACCACGGTTTCCTGGGCACTGATCGGCCATACCGTAAACACGATGATGTGGTCGCCCATGCAGTGGTTCCACGAGTGCGGTAAGTGCAGGATGCGCATCGAACCCAGGTCCGGGTTTTTGATCCGCCCCATGAGTTTTGTACAGCCTTGTTTGCCATCCAGGGTCATCGAGACGGTGCCCTTGAGCAGCGGCATGCGCACGATGCGGTTACGCAGACCGAAACTGGCGTGGGCATAAGGAATCTTTTCTGCGTCCCAGGCGGCGGCAGAGGCTGCTACGTGATCCTTGAATGCCTGATCGGCACGCGGATCGGTCACGTCGTCCCACTCCAGCAGGGTCTTGAGCAACTCTGGGTGCGACGCGTTGCAGTGGTAGCACTCGCGGTTGTTTTCCAGCACCAGCTTCCAGTTGGCTTTTTCCACCAGAGTGGTCTGAATCGCCACCTTGGTGTTTTCCATGTCGTAGGGTTCCATGTAGTGGTTCAGCGTGGCCAGGAACTCGTCGATGGCAGGCGGGTTCTCGGCCAGGCTGATAAAGATGTAGCCGCCAGCGGTTTTGACGTTAACCGGCTTGAGGCCGTATTGCTTCATGTCGAAGTCGGCACCCATCTCGGTGCCGGCAAACAGCAGGCGCCCGTCCAGTTCGTAGGTCCACTGGTGGTAATGGCATACCAGTTTGGCGACCTTGCCTTTTTCACTGGTACACAGCCGTGAGCCGCGATGGCGGCACACGTTATGAAAGGCATGCACCTGGCCTTCGGCGCCGCGAATCACAATGATCGGGTTCTTGCCTATTTGCAGGGTCAGGAAGTTGCCCTTGGCCGGGATCTCGCAGGTCATGCCTGCAATCAGCCATTCTTTCTGGAAGATCTCTTGCATATCGATATCGAACAGACGCTCGTCGTTATAAAACGGCTGCGGCAACGAAAACGTGCGTTCGCGGTTCTGCAGCATCTCGGCGGTGGCCTTGCGTGCGGGTTCCAGTGGGTCGCCCAGGCTCAGGTTTGCGGTGATGTCCATCGTTGTAATCCTCATGGCCATCGGATGTGGCCTAAAAGTGGCTGATCAGGGGTGCGACGCAAGGCAAAACAATTAACACGTTGAGTGGCGCTGAGTGTGCGATTGAAGTGCCTTGATGCCATATCTGCGGGCGACATGGCCCAATCTGTTCCCGACGCCGCAGGTACTGTTTTCAGGGGCTGGTCGCGATAAGTATGTGGATGTCGCGAATAGATAAATGGCCGCTTCGGGGCATGCGCAGAATCGCCAACAAGAGGCCGGTTGTCGGCCGTGGAGAAACGCATGTCCAACAGCTTTCTGAACCCGGTAACCACCCAGACCTGGGCCAATGGCCGACACATCGTGCGATGCGTCAAAGTGATTCAGGAAACCTGGGACGTGCGCACCTTCTGTTTTATGGCCGACCAGCCGATTCTGTTCTTTTTCAAGCCAGGGCAGTTCGTCACTCTGGAACTGGAAATCGACGGCGACCCGGTGATGCGTTCGTACACCATCTCCAGCTCACCGTCGGTGCCGTACAGTTTTTCGGTGACTATCAAGCGCGTGCCGGGCGGCCGGGTGTCCAACTGGTTGCATGACAATTTGCAGGAAGGTCAGGAGCTGGCGGTTCACGGGCCGGTCGGGCTGTTCAATGCCATCGATGCGCCTAGCCCCAAGGTGCTGTACCTGAGCGGTGGTGTCGGGATTACCCCGGTGATGTCGATGGCGCGCTGGTTTTACGACACCAACGCCAATGTCGACATGGTGTTTATCCACAGCGCCCGCTCACCCAAAGACATCATTTACCACCGCGAGCTGGAGCATATGGCTTCGCGCATCGACAACTTCAGCCTGCATCTGATCTGCGAGAAGCACGGGCTGGGTGAGCCGTGGGCCGGGTATCGCGGTTATCTGAATCACAAAATGCTCGACCTGATGGCATCCGACTTCATGGAGCGCGAGGTGTTTTGCTGCGGGCCGACGCCGTATATGAATGCGGTGAAGCGTTTGCTCGAAGCCAACGGTTTTGATATGAGCCGTTACCACGAGGAATCCTTTGGTGCGACCCCGCCTGAAGCCCGGGCCGATGCGGTGGAGCAAGCCGAGCAGGCAGCCGATGCGCCGGAGTTGGACCAGGCGGATCTGAATCAGGTGGAATTTACGGCGTCCGGCAAGAGCATCCGCGTGGGCCCGGCCGAAACGGTGCATGCGGCAGCGGCCAAGCTTGGGCTGCTGATCCCCAAAGCCTGCGGCATGGGGATTTGCGGCACCTGCAAGGTGCTGAAACTGGGCGGCGAGGTCGAGATGGAGCACAACGGCGGCATCACCGAGGAGGATGTTGCAGAGGGCTATATCCTGTCGTGCTGCAGCGTGCCGAAGGGGGATGTGCGGATTGAATTCTAAGGTTTGGGAACAAAGGTTCTAAAGCAGAGTCATTAGGGGTCTGATAAGGCAGGTTGGCGCTAGCTTAGGCGCTGACTTTTCTTTATCGTACGCGCCCTTCGAAACTGCTTGAGAACGCCACCATGATTGAGTCATCCCTTAGCAAACTGGAACAACTGGTCAGCGACCTGGTTCAGCAAAAGCAAGAACTGCTGGAAACCAACGAACAACTGAGCGCCGAGCTGGCTCTGGCCAAAGATGAAAACGAAAGCCTGCAACTGACCCTGATGGAACAGGAAGAGAAGCAAGGTGCAACCGCAGCCCGCATTCAGGCACTGGTTGAGCGCGCGAGCCCTGTCAACGCATGAGCGCGGACAGAGACGGAGTAAATGTCGTCTCGATTCTGGGTAACGACTACACGATCAAAGCGCCGGAGGGGGAGCAAAAAACCCTGATGGCGGCAACGGTCATGTTGAAAACCGCCCTGGCCGAAACGAAAAGAAAGTACCCGAGCCTGATCGGGGACAAATTGCTGGTGCTGGCAGCACTGAATCTGTGTTCAAAGCAGATTGAGTTGCAACTGAGCCACAAACAGGAACTCGACCGTTATCAAGAGCAAGTCAGCGCCACGGTCGATGTGATTGAGCGAACTCTGGGGCAATCCTGAGTATTCGCCAAACTCTGTAGTCGCTGCCCAAGGCTTTGAAGGTCCTGCGGACCTTATCGCAGCCTGCGGCAGCGGCTACAGAGAACTTTGCTGTTCTACCCCGCCATCACTTCGCGAATATCTGCCGCCAATTCCCGCACTCGTGCCTCGTCGGTGTCCCACGAGCACATGAAGCGTGCGCCGCCTTTGCCGATGAAGGTATAGAAACGCCAGCCCTTGGCGGTCAGCGCAGCCACTGCCGGTTCCGACAGTTGCAGGAACACGCCGTTGGCCTCCACCGGAAACATCAGCTCAACCCCCGGAATGTCACTCACCAACTGGCTCAGCAATTGCGCGCAGTGGTTGGCGTGGCGGGAGTGTTTGAGCCATGCGTCGTTTTCCAGCAAGCCCACCCAGGGTGCCGACAAAAAGCGCATTTTTGACGCCAGTTGCCCGGCCTGTTTGCAGCGGTAGTCAAAGTCCACCGACAGGTCGTGGTTGAAGAACAGAATTGCTTCACCCACTGCCATGCCGTTTTTGGTCCCGCCAAAGCACAGCACATCCACGCCGGCTTTCCAGCTCAGCTCTGCCGGGGTGCAACCGAGGAAGGCGCAGGCGTTGGAGAAACGGGCGCCGTCCATGTGCAGCAACAAGCCCAGCTCTTTGCAGGTAGCGCTGATGGCGCGAATTTCTTCAGGGCGGTACACGCTACCGACTTCGGTGGCCTGGGTAATGGTGACCACGCGCGGTTTTGGGTAGTGGATATCTTTGCGCTTGAGGGCGATTTCGCGGATCGACTCGGGGGTGATCTTGCCGTTTTCAGTGCGGGCGATCAGCAGCTTTGAGCCGTTGGAAAAGAACTCAGGAGCCCCGCATTCGTCGGTTTCGACGTGGGCGGTTTCGGAGCAGATTACGCTGTGGAAACTCTGGCACAACGACGACAGGGCCAAGGAGTTGGCCGCAGTACCGTTGAAAGCGAAATACACCTCGCAGTCGGTTTCGAACAGGTTGCGAAAATCGTTGGAGGCACGCAGGGTCCACTCATCGTCGCCGTATGAGCGCTGGTGGCCGTGGTTGGCCTTTTCCATGGCAGACCAGACTTCGGGGCAGATACCGGAGTAGTTGTCGCTGGCGAATTGTTGGCTCTTGTCAGTCATTTCCCGGTTCCTTGGTCGAATGTTGTGGTGCACTTTATCCAAGAATCTTGCGGGTGCACAGACACGACTTAAAGTGCGGAAAATCCCTACAAAAGAATAGTTCTATAACTCCGTAAAACCTGTAGCAGCTGAGGAGCGGAGCGAGGCTGCGTTCGGCAGCGAAGCGGCCGTAAACCTGCGATCTGAATTTAACTGGCACACCGCAGGGCCTGATTTTAGGGCTGCTGCGCAGCCCGACGCAGCCTCGCTCCGCGAGTCAGCTGCTACGAGGGGCCTGTTGTGCAGAGATCTGCTTTTGCGCCATGTCGTAAACGCACCATTGCGTGGCGTCCATAGGCATTTGATCCGTCTGCGCCAGCTCTACCATCGGCTCAAAGGGCACAAGCCCCACCGAGACCAAAAGGCGCGCTGGCGCTGGGAGACACGCAATGTTCAGCAAGCAGGATCAGATCCAGGGTTACGACGATGCCTTGTTAGCGGCCATGAATGCCGAAGATCAGCGCCAGGAAGATCACATCGAGTTGATCGCCTCCGAGAACTACACCAGCCAGCGCGTTATGGAAGCCCAAGGCAGCGGTCTGACCAACAAGTACGCCGAAGGCTATCCGGGCAAGCGCTACTACGGCGGCTGCGAGCACGTGGATAAAGTCGAGCAACTGGCCATCGACCGCGCCAAGCAACTGTTCGGCGCCGATTACGCCAACGTGCAGCCGCACTCCGGCAGCCAGGCCAACGCGGCGGTGTATCTGGCGCTGCTGAATGCCGGTGACACCGTACTGGGCATGAGCCTGGCTCACGGTGGGCACTTGACCCACGGCGCCAGCGTCAGCTTCTCCGGCAAGTTGTACAACGCCGTGCAGTACGGTATCGACACCGCTACCGGTCTGATCGACTACGACGAAGTGGAACGCCTGGCCGTTGAGCATCAGCCAAAGATGATCATTGCCGGGTTCTCGGCTTATTCCAAATTCCTCGATTTCCCGCGCTTTCGTCAGATCGCTGACAAGGTGGGCGCCTACCTGTTTGTCGACATGGCCCACGTTGCCGGTCTGGTGGCGGCGGGGCTGTACCCGAACCCGCTGCCGTACGCCGATGTGGTCACCACCACCACTCACAAAACCCTGCGCGGGCCACGGGGCGGGCTGATCCTGGCCAAGGCCAACGAAGCGCTGGAGAAAAAGTTCAACTCGGCGGTGTTCCCTGGTGGTCAGGGCGGGCCGTTGATGCATGTGATCGCGGCCAAGGCAGTGTGCTTTAAAGAGGCGCTGGAACCCGGCTTCAAAGCGTATCAACAGCAGGTTATCGACAACGCTCAAGCCATGGCTGAAGTGTTTATCAAACGTGGGTTTGACGTGGTCTCGGGCGGTACCGACAACCATCTGTTCCTGCTCAGCCTGATCCGTCAGGGCCTGACCGGCAAAGACGCCGATGCTGCACTGGGCCGCGCCCATATCACGGTCAATAAAAATGCCGTGCCCAACGATCCGCAATCGCCGTTCGTGACCTCGGGCCTGCGCATTGGCACCCCGGCGGTGACCACTCGCGGTTTCAAAGTGGCGCAATGCACGCAGTTGGCGGGCTGGATCTGCGACATCCTCGATCACCTCGGCGATGCCGATATCGAGGCCGACGTGGCGCGCCAGGTGACCTCGCTGTGCAAAGACTTCCCGGTTTATCGCTGAGCGCGTTTTTGGAGTTAATCCTATGCAACGGTATTCAGGCTTCGGCCTCTTCAAACACTCCCTCAGCCACCACGAAAACTGGCAGAAGATGTGGCGCACACCGACCCCGAAAAAGGTCTACGACGTAATCATCGTCGGCGGTGGCGGCCACGGGCTGGCAACGGCCTATTACCTGGCCAAGGAACACGGCATCACCAATGTGGCCGTGGTCGAAAAGGGCTGGCTGGGCGGCGGCAATACGGCGCGCAACACCACCATTGTGCGTTCCAACTACCTGTGGGACGAGTCGGCGCACCTTTACGAACATGCGATGAAACTGTGGGAAGGCTTGTCCCAGGACTTGAATTACAACGTCATGTTCTCCCAGCGTGGCGTCTACAACCTGTGCCACACCCTGCAAGACATACGCGACTCGGAGCGCCGGGTCAGCGCCAACCGCCTCAACGGCGTGGACGGTGAGCTGCTCGACGCCAAACAAGTGGCGGACGAAATTCCGTACCTCGATTGCTCAAAAAACACTCGTTACCCGATCATCGGTGCCACCGTACAACGCCGAGGCGGCGTGGCCCGTCACGATGCCGTGGCCTGGGGCTTTGCCCGCGCTGCGGATGCGCTGGGCGTGGACTTGATCCAGCAAACCGAAGTACTGGGGTTTCGCAAGGAAAACGGCGTGTGCATCGGCGTCGAAACCAGCAAGGGCTTTATCGGCGCCAAGCGCGTGGGCGTGGTCACCGCCGGTAACTCCGGGCATATGGCGCGCCAGGCCGGCTTTCGTTTGCCGATCGAATCGCACCCGCTGCAAGCGCTGGTGTCGGAGCCGATCAAACCGATTATCGACAGCGTGATCATGTCCAACGCGGTGCACGGTTACATCAGCCAGTCCGACAAGGGCGACCTGGTGATCGGTGCCGGGATCGACGGCTACAACGGCTACGGCCAGCGCGGCTCATACCCGGTGATCGAGCACACGATCCAGGCGATTGTAGAAATGTTTCCGGTACTGTCCCGCGTGCGCATGAACCGCCAGTGGGGCGGCATCGTCGACACCACACCCGACGCTTGCCCGATCATCTCCAAGACCCCGGTGCCGAACCTGTTTTTCAACTGCGGCTGGGGCACGGGTGGCTTCAAGGCTACGCCGGGCTCGGGCAACGTGTTTGCCGCCAGCCTGGCCAAAGGCGAGATGCACCCATTGGCTGCACCGTTTTCCATTGACCGGTTCCATTCCGGCGCCCTGATCGACGAACACGGCGCTGCCGCTGTCGCCCACTAACAGGAGAAACACCCATGCTCCATATCTTCTGTCCCCATTGCGGCGAATTGCGCTCCGAAGAGGAATTTCATGCCAGCGGCCAGGCGCACATCCCGCGCCCGCTCGACCCCGGCGCCTGCACTGATGCCGAGTGGGGCGATTACATGTTCTTTCGCGACAACCCTCGCGGCCTGCACCACGAACTGTGGAACCACGTCGCCGGTTGCCGCCAGTTCTTCAATGCCACGCGTAACACCGTGACCTACGAAATTCTTGAAACCTACCTGATCGGCACCAAGCCACAGTTCACTGAACAGGCGGCGCCACTGATCACCACGGCCACTCGCGAGCAGGGAGAAAAGGTATGAGCCAGACCCATCGCTTGCCTAATGGCGGCCGTGTCGACCGCAGCAAGGTGCTGACCTTTACGTTCAACGGTCAACAATACAAAGGCTACGAGGGCGACAGCCTGGCCGCCGCGTTGCTGGCCAATGGCGTCGACGTGATTGGTCGCAGCTTCAAATATTCCCGGCCCCGTGGCATCTATGCCGCCGGTGCCGAAGAGCCCAACGCGGTGCTGCAAATCGGCGCCACCGAAGCTACCCAAATTCCTAACGTGCGCGCCACGCAACAGGCGCTGTATCAGGGCTTGGTCGCCACCAGCACCAACGGCTGGCCCAACGTCAACAACGATGTGATGGGTATTTTGGGCAAGGTCGGCGGCAAGCTGATGCCGCCTGGCTTCTACTACAAAACCTTTATGTACCCGCAGTCGTTCTGGATGACCTACGAGAAGTACATCCGCAAGGCAGCAGGCCTGGGCCGTTCGCCGACTCAGAACGATCCTGACACCTACGACTACATGAACCACCATTGCGACGTGCTGATCGTCGGTGCAGGCCCTGCAGGCTTGGCGGCGGCTTTGGCCGCAGCGCGCAGCGGCGCCCGAGTGATCGTTGCGGATGAACAAGAAGAGTTCGGCGGCAGCCTGCTCGACAGCCGTGAAAGCCTGGACGGCAAACCAGCGATGGAATGGGTCGGCAAAGTCATCGCTGAACTCAAGGAACTGCCGAGCGTAACTCTGTTGCCACGGGCGACAGTCAACGGCTATCACGACCACAACTTTCTGACCATTCACGAACGCCTCACCGACCACCTCGGCGATCGTGCCCCGATTGGCCAGGTGCGTCAGCGTATTCACCGGGTACGGGCCAAGCGCGTGGTGTTGGCCACCGGTGCCTGCGAGCGGCCATTGGTGTACGGCAACAATGACGTGCCGGGCAACATGCTGGCGGGCGCGGTGTCCACTTATGTACGTCGCTACGGCGTAGCGCCAGGCAAAAAAATGGTGCTCAGTACCAACAACGACCACGCCTACCGCGTCGCGCTGGATTGGCTCGATGCCGGTCAGCAGGTGGTAGCTGTGGCTGATGCGCGCAGCAACCCTCGTGGCGCGCTGGTAGAAGCGGCACGGGCCAAAGGTATCCGTATTTTGACCTCCAGCGCGGTGATCGAAACCCGTGGCAGCAAGCATGTGACCGGTGCTCGGGTGGCGGCGATTGACCTTAAATCCCTCAGTGTCGCTAGCCCCGGCGAGTGGCTGGAATGCGATCTGGTTGCGACCTCGGGCGGCTACAGCCCGGTGGTGCATCTGGCCTCGCACTTGGGCGGCAAGCCGACCTGGCGCGAAGATATTCTTGGTTTTGTACCCGGCGAAGCACCGCAAAAACGTGTGTGCGTAGGTGGCATCAACGGTGTTTACGGGTTGGGCGACAGCCTCGCCGATGGTTTTGAAGGTGGCGTGCGTGCTGCCAGCGAAGCCGGGTTCAAAGCGGTCGAAGGGGTATTGCCCAAAGCCCTGAATCAGCTTCAGGAAGCCACGCTGGCGCTGTTCCATGTACCCCATGAAAAGGGCACGGCGCGGGCACCGAAGCAATTTGTCGACCTGCAAAACGACGTCACCGCCGCGGCCATTGAACTGGCAACCCGCGAAGGCTTCGAGTCGGTCGAGCACGTCAAACGCTACACCGCGCTGGGTTTTGGTACCGACCAGGGCAAGCTGGGCAACGTCAACGGGCTGGCCATTGCCGCGCGCTCGCTGAACGTGACTATCCCGCAGATGGGCACCACCATGTTCCGCCCCAACTACACGCCGGTGACCTTTGGCGCTGTAGCTGGTCGCCATTGCGGGCATATTTTCGAGCCGGTGCGCTACACCGCGCTGCAAGCCTGGCACGTCAAGCAGGGCGCCGAGTTTGAAGACGTCGGTCAATGGAAACGTCCATGGTACTTCCCGCGTAACGGCGAGGACCTGCACGCTGCGGTCAAGCGCGAGTGCCAGGCAGTGCGTGACAGCGTCGGCATTCTCGATGCTTCGACCCTGGGAAAAATCGATATTCAAGGCCCGGACGCGCGGGAATTCCTCAACCGCATCTACACCAACGCCTGGACCAAACTCGATGTGGGCAAGGCCCGCTATGGCCTGATGTGCAAAGAAGACGGCATGGTCTTCGACGACGGTGTGACCGCGTGCCTGGCCGACAACCACTTTGTGATGACCACCACCACCGGCGGCGCAGCGCGGGTACTGCAATGGCTGGAAATCTACCAACAGACCGAATGGCCTGAGCTGAAGGTGTATTTCACCTCTGTGACCGACCATTACGCGACGATGACTCTGTCCGGCCCCAACAGCCGCAAGCTGCTGAGCGAAGTCACCGATATCGATCTGGACCGTGAGGCCTTCCCGTTCATGACCTGGAAGGAAGGGTTGGTGGGCGGTGTACCGGCGCGGGTGTTCCGAATCTCGTTTACCGGCGAGCTGTCGTACGAGGTCAATATCCAGGCTGACTACGCGATGGGTGTGCTGGAGAAAATCGTCGAGGCGGGCAAGCAATACAACCTCACCCCGTATGGCACCGAGACCATGCACGTGCTGCGGGCCGAGAAGGGTTTCATCATCGTCGGCCAGGACACGGACGGCTCCATGACCCCGGACGATTTGAACATGGGCTGGTGCGTGGGCCGCACCAAACCGTTCTCGTGGCTGGGCTGGCGCGGCATGAACCGCGAAGACTGTGTGCGTGACCAGCGTAAACAGCTGGTGGGCCTCAAACCGGTCGATCCGAAACAATGGCTGCCGGAGGGCGCGCAACTGGTGTTCGACCCGAAGCAGGCAATCCCGATGACGATGGTCGGCCACGTGACGTCCAGCTATGCCCACAACTCACTGGGTTATTCGTTTGCAATGGGTGTGGTCAAAGGCGGTTTGAAGCGCATCGGCGAGCGGGTGTTCTCGCCCCAGGCCGACGGTAGCGTGATCGAGGCTGAAATCGTGTCTTCGGTGTTCTTCGATCCGAAAGGCGACCGGCAAAATATTTGAGTGAAGCCCTTTCGCGAGCAGGCTCGCTCCCACAGGGGATGTGGGAGTCAATCAACACAACATTGCTAACGGGTGACCCATGACCACAGCCAACGTATACCAACAACGCCCGGACTCGGGCGCCAAAGCCGAGTCATCGTTGCACCAGGCCAATCTCGCCGGTCTGATCGGCAAGGGCCGTAAAAACCCTGGCGTGCGGGTGCGCGAGAAAAAACTGCTGGGCCATTTGACCCTGCGCGGCGACGCCAATGACCCGGCCTTTGCCGCAGGCGTGAACAAGGCCTTGGGGCTGGAATTGCCCGTGGCCCTGAGCCTGGTGGCCAAGGACGAAACATCGCTGCAATGGATGGGGCCGGATGAGTGGTTGCTGATCGTACCCGGTGGCCAGGAGTTCGCCGTGGAACAGGCGTTGCGCGCCGCATTGGCCGGGTTGCACATCTCGGTGGTCAACGTCAGCGGCGGGCAACAACTGCTGGAGCTGAGCGGGCCAAAGGTGCGCGAAGTGCTGATGAAGTCCACCAGTTACGACGTGCATCCGGACAACTTTCCGGTGGGCAAGGCGGTGGGCACGGTGTTCGCCAAATCGCAGCTGGTAATCCGTCATACGGCCGAAGACACTTGGGAACTGCTGATCCGTCGCAGCTTTTCGGACTATTGGTGGCTATGGTTGCAGGATGCAGCGGCGGAGTATGGGTTGAACGTCGAAGCGTAAATATGATCCTGCCTGCGCCTCTGTGGGAGCGGGCTTGCTCGCGATTGCAGCACCACGGTCATCCGGATGTACCGTGTTGTTTGCATCGCGAGCAAGCCCGCTCCCACACAGGTCGTGTGCGTTCCAATACCCATCAAGGAGCACCCCATGAGCCGCGCCCCCGACACCTGGATTCTCACCGCCGACTGCCCAAGCCTCTTGGGCACGGTGGACGCGGTCACGCGTTATCTGTTCGAACACAGTTGCTACGTCACCGAACACCATTCCTTCGACGACCAGCGCTCGGCACGTTTCTTTATTCGGGTGGAGTTTCGCCAGCCCGACGGTTTTGACGAGCACGCCTTTCGTACAGGCTTGGCCGAACGCGGCGCGGCCTTTGGCATGACCTTTGAACTGACGCCTCCCCATCACCGGCCCAAAGTGCTGATCATGGTGTCCAAGGCCGATCACTGCCTTAACGACCTGCTCTATCGCCAGCGCATTGGCCAGTTATCGATGGACGTGGTGGCCGTGGTGTCCAATCACCCCGATCTTGAGCCCCTGGCTCGCTGGCACGGTATCCCGTATCACCATTTTGCGCTGGACCCGGCAGACAAACCGGCCCAAGAGGCCAAGGTCTGGCAGGTGATCGAAGACACTGGCGCCGAACTGGTGATCCTTGCGCGCTATATGCAAGTGCTGTCCCCTGAGCTGTGCCGCAAGCTCGATGGCAAGGCGATCAACATTCACCACTCCTTGCTCCCCGGTTTCAAAGGCGCCAAGCCCTATCACCAGGCCTACGAAAAGGGCGTCAAGCTGGTGGGCGCGACGGCGCACTACATCAATAACGACCTGGACGAAGGTCCGATCATCGCTCAGGGCGTCGAGGTGGTGGACCATAGCCATTACCCCGAAGACCTGATCGCCAAGGGCCGCGACATCGAGGCCCAGACGCTGGCTCGCGGCGTGGGCTATCACATTGAGCGGCGCGTTTTCCTAAATGGAGGTCGTACCGTGGTGCTGTGAGGCACCTGCAAGTTCTAAGCTGCAAGCAGCAAGTTAATCCCTCCAATAACAACAAGGGTGAATACGATGGCTGACAACCGCGGTGTGGTGTACCTGGGCAATGGCCAGGTTGAAGTGCAAAGCATTCCATTCCCCAAGATGCAAAACCCTCAGGGCAAGCAGATCCACCACGGCGTGATTCTGCGGGTGGTGTCGACCAATATTTGTGGCTCCGACCAGCATATGGTGCGTGGTCGTACCACGGCGCAAACCGGTCTGGTGCTGGGCCATGAAATTACCGGCGAAGTGATCGAGGCCGGGCGCGATGTGGAACATCTGAAGGTCGGCGATCTGGTGTCGGTGCCGTTCAACGTGGCATGCGGGCGTTGCCGCAGCTGCAAGGAACAGAACACTGGCGTATGCCTGACCGTCAACCCGGCCCGTCCCGGTGGCGCCTATGGTTACGTGGACATGGGCGATTGGGTCGGCGGCCAGGCTGAATATGTGTTGGTGCCCTACGCCGATTTCAACCTGCTCAAGCTGCCCAACCGTGACGCTGCGATGGAGAAAATTCGCGACCTGACCTGCCTTTCCGACATTCTGCCCACCGGCTACCACGGTGCCGTAACCGCAGGCGTTGGCCCTGGTAGCACGGTGTATATCGCCGGTGCTGGTCCGGTCGGTCTGGCGGCGGCGGCCTCGGCGCGCTTGCTGGGGGCGGCGGTGGTGATTGTCGGCGACGTGAACCCGATTCGCTTGGCTCACGCCAAGGCTCAGGGTTTCGAAATTGCCGACCTGTCCAAAGACACACCATTGCACGAACAAATCGCCGATCTGCTGGGCGAACCTGAAGTGGATTGCGCCGTCGACGCCGTGGGCTTCGAAGCCCGTGGTCACGGGCATGACGGGGTTAAACACGAAGCGCCGGCCACGGTGCTCAACTCGCTGATGGGCGTGGTGCGGGTGGCGGGCAAGATCGGGATTCCGGGCTTGTACGTAACCGAAGATCCGGGTGCTGCCGATGCAGCTGCAAAAATGGGCAGCCTGAGCATTCGCTTTGGTCTGGGCTGGGCCAAGTCCCACAGCTTCCATACCGGGCAAACGCCGGTGATGAAATACAACCGCCAACTGATGCAAGCGATCATGTGGGACCGGATCAAGATCGCCGATATCGTAGGCGTTGAAGTGATCAGCCTGGACGACGCGCCGCGGGGTTATGGCGAGTTCGATGCGGGTGTGCCGAAGAAGTTTGTGATCGATCCGCACCGGATGTTCAGCAAGGCTTAACAATTGGCAGAAAACCTGTAGCAGCTGCCGAAGGAACGAGGCTGCGTTCGGCTGCGAAGCAGTCGTAAAACCACACAATGCGGTCGTTCAGATAGACCGCGATTACCGGTTTTACGAGGGCTTTGCCCTCGGACGCAGCCTCGTTCCTACGGCAGCTGCTACGAGGGTTTGGTGCCTGGTACAAAACGGGGCCGCCAGTTCGCACAGCGGATGCACTGGTTTTCAATTAAGATTGCCCGCCGTTTGATCCAATAGTGGCACTTGGGAACAACTGCCGGGGTTTTGGGTCATACACATAGTTTTACCGCTCCATGGCGGGCGGTTTTTTGGTTCTAGAGGTTTGAGCGATGAATAAGTTGAGCGGCGTGGCACTGGCAACATTGATGACCGTGGCAGCGAGCCCGGTGTTTGCAGGTTTCAGCCTGAGCGACGTAGCCAACGTGGCGGCGCAAGTACAGGGTGCCAACGGGAATGGCGCGACCACCGACAAATCGGCGCAAGCCGTACAGATGCTGACCAAGGTCAACGAGCTGGGTGTAAAGCCTGAGCAAGCGGCAGGCGGTATCGGCGCGATGTTGAGCCTGGCGAAAAACCAGCTGACCTCCAGCGACTATTCCGAACTGACCCAGCAAGTACCAGGTGTTAACAAACTGGCTGGCGCCGGTGCACTGGGTCAGTTGAGCCAGTTGGGCGGCCTGTTGGGCAAGTCCAGCGGCGTATCCGAGACCGCGACCAGCGCAGTCAGCAACGTGGCCAACACTGATCAGTTGAACGGCGCATTCACCGCGCTGGGCATGCAGGACGGCATGGTTGCCAAGTTCGCACCGGTATTGCTGGACTACTTCAAGGGCCAGAACGTCAGCACTTCGTTGCTGAGCAAGTTGGGCAGCGCCTGGGGCGTTTAAACACTTACTGCGTGCTCTGTACTCTTTGAAGGAACTGCCTGCATGAAGTCTATTCTTGCGTTGCTTTCTGTATTGGCGCTGCCGGTGATGGCCGCCGAGCCGACCCTTTATGGGCGTTACGAATACATCAAGTTGCCAGAAATCGGCGAGACCCTTCAGGCCAAGATGGACACAGGCGCCCTGACCGCGTCGCTGTCGGCGAAAAATATCCAGACCTTTACCCGTGATGGTGACGAGTGGGTACGCTTTCAGCTGGCGACCGAAGGTGCGAGCAGCAAGGTGTACGAGCACAAAGTAGCGCGCATCAGCAAAATCAAAAGTCGCTCCGATGAAGACGAAGACAGGGATGTACCTGAAAGCGCCAAGCGGCCGGTAGTTGATCTGGAAATGTGCCTGGGTAACGTCAAGCGCACTGTGGAGGTCAACCTCACCGATCGCAGCAGCTTCAACTATCCGTTGCTGATTGGCGCCAAGGCCTTACGTGAGTTTGGTGCGGCAGTGAACCCGGCACGTCGTTATACAGCGGACAAACCGGACTGCTGATTGCCGATTTATGTGGGTGCGGGCTTGCCCGCCCCCACAGATTTGGCGTTAGCGTTTAAGCAACCCGCGCACACTGATCCACAGCGGAATTCCCAGGCCAATCCAGCTCAATATGTCCCAGGCGCCGTCTCCCAATAGCGCGCTGAACAATCCCGTCACACTGACGAGTCCAATCGCCAGCGGGATCGCAAATACCTTCCAGAAGTTCGACTGCCGTGGCCTCATCGAGCGCTCTCCTTGGCCGCGCGTCTGCGCACCCACCATAGGTACAACCCGCTGCCGAGCACCACAATGGTCAGCAGGTCGAGGGCTGCCCAGAGGATTTTCATCGGCATGCCGCCGTAGTCGCCAAAGTGCAGCGGCTGCGACATGCCCATCGCGTCCATGTACCACGGGCGACCCGCCACGGCGGTGACTTCAAGGGTGCTGGCGTCAATCAAAACCGGGGTCAGCAGGTGTGAGGTCAGGTGTGTGCTGCCTTTCATGAAGACCGCGTAATGGTGCTCGCTGGAGAACCGGGTGCCGGGGAAGGCGATAAAGTCCGGGCGCATGTCGGGTGCGGCCTTGGCTGCGATTTCCAGGAGTTGGCTGGCTGGGGCGAGGTGAGTCAGCGGTGGGGCATCGCGGTAAGGCTCGATCATGGCGCTGAGGCTGTCATTGCGCCAGGCGGCGATGATCAGGTCGGCACAGGCGCTGATAACACCGGTCACTCCCACCACCAGGGCCCAGGTCAAGGTCACGGCGCCAATCAGGTTATGCAGGTCGAGCCAGCGCAAGCGGGTGGACTTGTCGGTACGCACGGTCGCGAATTCGTGGCGGCGCATAAACGGCAAGTACAGCACCGTGCCGGAGATGATCGCCAGCACAAACAGCAGCCCCATAAATGCCAGCAGCAGCTTGCCGGGCAGCCCGGCAAACATGTCCACGTGCAGGCGCAGCATGACCATCATGATCCCGCCATTGGCTGACGGCACTTCTATCGCCTCACCGGTACGCGCATCGAGCATAAAGGTGTGGGACGAGTTGGGCTCGGTGCCTGCGGTGGGCGCCATGATGGTCAGGACTGCGTTGGGTTCGTCTTCTTCCCAGCCGAAATACTGCATGACCTCGCCCGGCCGATGAGCCTCGGCGGCGCGTACCAGTTGTTGCAGGTCAAGGGTCGGGGTATCGGCGGGCAGTTCTTTGACTTGTGGCGCATCGCCCAGTAGATGGTCGATTTCATGATGAAAAATCAACGGCAGACCGGTGAGTGCCAACAGCAGCAAAAAAGCGGTGCTAATCAGGCTGGTCCAGGTATGGATAAAGGACCAGCGGCGGATGGTTTTGCTTTTCATGACTTTCCCAATTGCAACAACACCCTGTGGGAGCGGGCTTGCTCGCGATGCAGACAACCCGGTGTATCTGAAAATACCGAGGTGATGCTATCGCGAGCAAGCCCGCTCCCACAGGGGGAGGTGATGCGCCAACGATTTGTTTAGAACTCCAGCTGCGCCGAGAACTGCACGGTGCGCGGGTCGCCCAGGTAATGACTGTTGAGCCAGTAGTCTTTGTTGGCCAGGTTGCTGACGTTCATGCGCAAGGTCAGATCATTTTCCGAAACTTTCATGCGGTAGCGTGCACCGGCATCAAAGGTGGTGAACGACGGCAATTGATAGTCGTTGTTGACGTCGGTGTATTGCTTGCCGGTGTAGAACGCGCCACCGGTCAGGGCCAAACCGGGTACGGTATTGATGTCGTATTCGGCGTAAACCTTGGCCAGTTGCTTGGCAACGTCGACCGGGGCATTGCCATCGTTGGCCTTGTTGTCTGCGTCCTTGACCTTTGGATCAAGCAAGGTAAAACCGCCTACAACCGTCAGTTCCGGGGTGACCTTACCGGTCACGCTGAACTCCAGGCCGTTGTTAACCTGCTTGCCGCTTTCGGTGTAGGTCATGGTCTCGTTGAGGAAACCATTAGGCTTTTCGATGTTGAACAAGGCCAGGGTAAATAATGTGTCGCCCACGGTAGCTTTGGCGCCTACTTCGTACTGCTTGCTGACTTGCGGCGCGAAGATTTGACCGGCGTTGCTCGCGTTGTAAGGTGCCGTGCCGCCTGCCTGTAGGCCTTCGATGTAGGTGGCATAGGTGGTCAGCCAAGGGACCGGTTTGTAGATAAGCGAAACGCTGGGCGAGGTTTTGCTTTCGTCGTAGCGGGTTTTCTTCTCGGGTGTGGAGTAGATGAAGTCATTGGCATAAGACTTGATCTGGGTGCGGGTCACACCGAGGATGCTCGACC
The DNA here is from genome assembly GCF_963681935.1 of Pseudomonas kulmbachensis. Lineage (NCBI taxonomy): Bacteria > Pseudomonadati > Pseudomonadota > Gammaproteobacteria > Pseudomonadales > Pseudomonadaceae > Pseudomonas > Pseudomonas kulmbachensis. Next base: position 461,816 of record NZ_OY817088.1, read on the forward strand.
ATTGATCATTGAAGGTAATGACGTCGCCGATCAGGAAGTTATTGTTTTGTGAGGTGCTCGCCAAACGCTGATCGCCATGGCCAACCGAGTAACCCGGCTTGTCGACTTGTTGGCTGTTGCCGAAAGGGATCGGGCCGCCGCCGACGTCGCCATACTGTGTGCCGTTCGAAGGGATGTGGTCCTCGTACATGCGCACGCGTGTGTCATTACCCTGATAGCCCATGGTCATTTTGTGGCCAATGGTGCCTGTCGCAAAGGCGGCATCCAGAAACAGGTATGCAGAGTTCTCCACATGCTCAATGGGCGCAAAGGCATACAGCGGTTGGGTGTAAACCCCAGGGCTGTAAACGGTCGGGCCGGTGTAGGTGTTCTGTTCGGTGAACTTCTGAGTGGCGAGTGCGCCGCGCAGGGTGAAGGTGTCGTTCAGGCGCCACTTGGCCCTTACGCCGCCTTTGTCGGTTTCGTTATCCGAGAATGCCCATTTCTGGCTGTACAGTTTGTTGTTATCCAACTGCGAGGCACGGGGGCGCAGCGCCTGATCACCGAAGTACCAGTAACTGGTGACTCCCCGGATTTGAGTTTTCTTGTGTGATGCATCGAACTGAATTTGCAGGTCGTCGCTGACGTTCCAGTCCACGGCCAGGCTGATCATCTCGCGGCGGCGTTTCTGCATGTCGATGGCGGTTTCGCCATCCTGGGTCAGCAGGTTCAGGCGATAGGCGAATTTGCCTTCGTCGTCGATCTTGCCGCCAAAGTCGCCGTGCAGGTAATAGTTTTCCCCGCCGGCATTGCCCAAGGTCACGCTACGATAATTTTGATAGGTCGGGCGTTTCAGTACGTAGTTGGCTAAACCGCCCGGAGACGCGGGGCCATACAAAAAGCCGGTCAGGCCGGTGATAACTTCCAGTTGCTCGGTTTCTTCCAGAAAGTTACCCGCGTCGGCGAGTGTGCTGAAGCGCAGGCCATCGTTGGCAATGTTCAGGTTACCCGCGCCACTGAAACCGCGAATGTTTACCGCGCTGGCATAACCCGCGCCGGTTGGGGAAAACAGCTGAGTGAAAGGGTTGCGCTTGAACACGTCATCCAGAGATGTGGCTTGCATGTTTTTGAGCAAAGCCTGGGAGGTCACGCTCATGGAGTAGGGGGTGTCTTGCAGTTTCATCCCACCCAGTGCGCCGACATTATTCAGGTTTTCGCTGACGTAACCTGCTGCTTCCGACCCTTCAGCGACGTCAGCGCCGTTGATGTTGACGTCGCCCAAGGTCAGTGCGCCTTCGACGATGGGCATCAGGGTGTAGGAGCCGTTGCCAGTGCTCTGCAACTGCAACCCACTCCCCTGCAACGCCTCACGCAACGCCGTGGTTGCCTCGAACGTGCCTTGTACCGGCGCCGAGGTTTTGCCCGCCAGCAGGGACGAGTCGATGGCCAGGGTGATGCCGGCCTGGCTGGCGATCTGGTTCAGGGTGGCCGCCAAAGGTCCGGCAGGCAGGTTGTAGCTGCGTGCGCTGGATGCCTGTTCGGCGGCGATCAGCGTGGTGCTGGTCAACGGGGCACAAAGGGCAATGGCTACGGCCAACAGGCTGGGGCGCAAAAACGTGTCGAGGGTGCGGGACATTCGGCGGGTTCCTGAATGGAAATGTTTCTCAATGCCTATCTGCCGCACGAGATCGCAAAAGTGATAGGGCTGATTGAAAATAATTTAGATTCAGTTCTTTTGGGGCTTGGCGCTAACGGTGACCCACCACGGGGTGCGCTGCTGGATCTGTACCGGCAAGGTCGGCATCAGGGCATTGAGCGCCAGTTCGACATTGTTCAGCGGGAAGCTGCCGGTGATGCGCAGGTCGGCCACTTGCGGGTCAACGCCCAAGTGGCCGCGATGATAACGATTGAGTTCGCTGACCATGTCGGCCAAGCGCACGTTGTCGAGCACCAGCATGCCGCGTGTCCAGGCGTCTGCGCCAGGGCTTACGGCGAGCATTTGACCAAGGCGGTCGCTGTACATCAGCACTTGCTGGCCTTCGCTGTAGATGGTTTGTTCGGCGCTGTTTTCAGGATGCGCCTCGACCCGCGATTGCAACACGCTCAGGCGTGTGCCGTCGTCTTCGCGCTTGACCATGAATCGTGTGCCCAGCGCACGCAGGCTGCCATCGCGGGTTTGCACGATAAAGGGGCGAGGGTCGCCATGGCCTGTTTCGACCATGATTTCACCTTCTTGCAGGATGATTCTCCGGGTCGTGTCATCAAAGCGCACATCGACTGCGCTGTGGGTATTGAGGTTGAGCAGCGTGCCGTCAGCCAGGCGCAGCTGACGTTGTTCGCCGGTGGCGGTGCGCTGGTCGGCCATCCAGTAATCAATAGGCAGATAGCTTTTACCGGCGAACAAGGCCAACCCGCACACCAGGGCGATACTGGCCAGGTTACTGCTGATTTTACGCACCCGCTGCTGCACGCCATTGCGTGCATTGAGCAGTGCGTTGCGTGCCGGAACGCCAGCATTGCTGAAGCGCTGATCGAGCATGCCCAGTTGCAGCCAGGCGCGGGCGTGTTCTTCGCTGGCGCTGTACCACTTGGCAAACTCGGCCTGTTCCACGGCGCTGCCGTTGCCGCAATCCAGGCACAGCTGCCAGGCGATGGCGGCGTCCAGCACCTGGGCCGAGACCGGCTTGGTGTTGGCTTGGCTCATGTCGGCTCGCCATACAGGGCGACGTAGCACTGGCGGATGCCCTGGGCCAGATACTGGCGCACACGGGGCACTGACACGCCCAGGCGCTCGGCGATTTCAGCGTGGGTCAGGCCATCGAGGCGGCTATGGAGGAAGGCTGCGCGGGACTTGCTCGAGAGCTTGCTGAGCAGGCGGTCGATGGCCCTGAGGTCTTCAAGGATCATTTGCTGGGCTTCAGGCGAGGGGTGCTCGGCCTCGGGGATCAGCATCAGTTCGTTGAGCCAGGCCTGCTCCAGAGCTGCGCGGCGAAAGTAGTCAAACAGCAGACCCTTGGCGATGGCCGCCAAAAACGCCCGGGGTTCGCGGGGGGCTTGCAGTTCGGTGCGGCCCAGCAGGCGCACGAAGGTGTCCTGGCTGAGGTCTTCAGCCCGCTGCGGGCAGGCAACGTTGCGCCGCAACCACGCCAGCAGCCAGCCGCGATGGTCGCGATATAGCGCTCCAACCAGCTCACTGTGTGGGTTTTGGACTGACGACAAAGACATCACCGACTGCAAGTTTTAACTAACGATAATTATTCGCGATTGTGTCAGAGCGAATGGTCCTACGCAATTGACGCTCATCGGATGAGGATAAAGAGTCTGTAGCCGCTGCCGCAGGTTGCGATCGAGCCCGAAGGGGTCGTGTCTTTTAAAGAGCGAAGGTCCAGCGGGCCTTATCGCAGCCTGCGGCAGCGGCTACAAAGGGTACGTAGGTTAAAAGCTGTGCACCTGTTTGCGCCGTTGCCACTGGTTCAGCCGCTGTTGCAGGGCCTGAGGGCTGTCGATGCCCTGGACCCGGGCGCGGCTGAACAGGATCAGCGCCAGTTCGGCGGTGGCCAGGGCGTCGGCACTGGCGTTGTGGCGGTCTTCGACCTGGAGGTTGAAGTGATTGATCCACTGGTCAAGCCCGGCTTCGCGCTGATTGACCTGCGGGCAAAGCATCGGTGCCAGTGCCGCAACATCCATAAACGTATGCTGCAAACGGTAATCCAGGCTGTCTTTGAGGGCTCGGGTGAGCATGTGCTGGTCAAACGGCGCATGGAACGCCAGCAAGGGGCTGTCACCCACAAATGCCATGAAGTCGAGCAGGGCATCTACCGGTTCGCTGCCTGCGGCAATGGCGGCTGGCCCCAACCCATGTAGCAGCACGCTGGGGTTGAGAGGGCTGTTGGGGCGCAGCAGCGTGCGTTCAAACGCCTGGCTCAGGTCAATGGCGCCGTCTTCAATCACCACCGCACCAATCGACAACACCTGATCACGATTGAGGTGCAAACCGCTGGTTTCCAGATCGACCACCACCCAGCGCTGCGCGCGGAGCGGTGCGTCGCTCAATCCCGAGGCGGTTGGCAGTTGCAGCAGGCGCTGTTGCTGTTCAAGGCCCAGGACCGGTTTTTTACGCGGTAACAACCATGACAACAGGCTCATAGCTGATACCGCAGGGCCAGGCTGCTTTGCAGGCGCTGGGCCTGGCGCAGGGCTTCACGCAAGATGCGCCGGTCCAGCTGGTTAAGGCTGTCCGGGTCTACGCGGTTGGAGTACGGACGGTTCTCGCGGGTTTGCAATTGGTGCTGCTGCATGCGGGTCTGCTGGATGAAGTGATAGGCCTCTTCATACGCGGCGCCGTCCAGTGGTTCGATAACTTCAAGGGTCACCAGCTGGCGCAGGCGCTCAAGGGTGTTGTTGGCTTCAACGCCGTTGGCCAGCGCCAGCAAGCGTGCGCCATCAACAAAGGGCGTAAGGCCCTGGACCTTGAGGTCGAGGGTGGCCTTGTCGCTGCCTTTGCGCTCCAGCACAAATTCGCGAAAGCGTCCCACTGGCGGGCGATGGCGCAGTGCGTTGTCGGCCATCATGCGCTGGAACAGGCGGTTGTCGGCCACTTGCTCAAGCATGCTGCGGCGCAGTTGCGCGCAGCCCTGTTCATCGCCCCAGACCACCCGCAAGTCGAAATAGATAGTGGAAGCCAGCAGGTTTTCGGGGGTGGCTTCGCGGATAAAGGCGGCAAAGCGTCGGGCCCATTCGCCACGCGACAGGCATAGCTCGGGGTTACCGGCCATGATGTTGCCCTTGCACAGAGTGAAGCCGCAGGCCGCAAGATGATGGTTGATCTGCTGTGCGATGGGCAGCAGGCGCTGGCGGATTTCGGCGGCCTGGGCAGCGTCTTTGGCCTCGAACAGAATGCCGTTGTCCTGATCCGTGTGCAGGGTTTGCTCGCGTCGCCCTTCGCTGCCAAAACACAGCCAGGTAAATGGCACGCCAGGGTCGCCCTTGTCGGCCAGTACCAGCTCGATAACCCGGCACACGGTGTGGTCGTTGAGCTGGGTGATGATGTGGGTAATCTGCGTGGAGGACGCGCCGTGGGCCAGCATGCGCTCTACCAGTTGGCCGATTTCGCCACGCAGGTTGATCAGGGTGTCCAGCCGTGGCGCGTGACGGATGGTGCGCGCCAAATGAACCAGATCGACCCGTTGCAGGGAGAACAGGTCACGCTCCGACACCACGCCGCACAGGCGCTGATCCTTAACCAGACACACATGGGCAATGTGCCGTTCGGTCATGGCAATGGCTGCGTCGAAGGCGCTGTGGTCGGGGCTCAGGTAGAACGGCCCTGGGGTCATGTGCAGGTCAATGGCCTGGTCGAAATTCTCCAGGCCATTGGCGACCACCTGACGCAGGTCGCGCAGGGTGAAAATACCCAGCGGTGCCTTGTGTTCGTCGACCACGACGATGCTGCCCACTTGCTGTTCGTGCATCAGGCGCACGGCTTCGCGCAGCGCGGCTTTTGGCGAACAGGTCACAGGGTGACGCATGGCCAGCTCACCCAAGCGGGTGTTGAGCGAGTATTGGGTGCCGAGAGTTTCAGCGGCTTTTTGCTGAACCTGCTGATTGACCTTGTCGAGCAGGCTACTGACGCCGCGCAAGGCAAAGTCACGGAACTCGTCGGACAGGGCAAACAGTTTAATAAACGCGGCCTTGTTCAGTTGCAGGCAGAACGTATCTTCAGCGGCGCGGTGTTCGGTGCGGGTGGCGCGCTCGCCCAGCAATGCGGCGAGGGGGAAGCACTCGCCGGTAGTGATCTCAAAGGTGGTCTGGGCTTCTTCTCGACCGGTATGAGTCCGCTCACCCACCACTCGGCCCTGTTTGACGATATAGAAGTGCTCAACCGGGCCGTCGGTCGGCCGGATGATGCTTTCGCCCGGAGCATAAAAGCGCAGTTGGCACTGTTCGACCAGATACGCCAGGTGAGTGTTTTCCATCTGGTTAAAGGGCGGGTATCGCTGCAAAAACTGCATGGTGCCGTGAATGTTCTGCAGCACCGCGGTCTTCCCTGCCTGGAGAAACGCATCCGATTTGCTCATTACTGATACCGCGTTGTGGGTGGTGAACCATTGTTGTTATGACTGGGCAGGGCTGGGCCCCACTGCGTGTTTCTATCCCTCATGCTCGGCGGTCTGCGCGCGGGTGCCCATTGGACGTAAGTCTATGGAGTCGCGCTATGCTGATATCTTCGAAAAGGCGTGTATTTATTTTGTACATTTCGGCTACTGCAAGGCTTGGAAATGCACGCGCCTAAGTGCACATTGGCGGACGGTGAGGAATAACGGACTACACCGTAGGGACAATTAACCTACAGGGCAGTTTTCGAGAAACATATGACTGAACATGACATTTTGACCGACGCCGAACGCGAGGCCTTGCACGAGGTGATGCAGGCACCTGCTTCGGCTTCGTCCTGTGTGTTGATTGTTGATGACGATCCATTGGCTCGCGAATTGTTGGCGGAGTTTTTGGAGCTGAACGCGATCGAGTGCCTGACAGCAAGCAACGAAGAGCAGGCGCTGGCGCTCCTGGAGTCCGACCAGCCGATTAACCTGATGCTCACCGATTTGCGCATGCTGCCCCACGATGGCTTGCACCTGATACGCAAAGTCCGCGAATCGGAACGGGCCACCTTGCCGATCATCATCATGTCGGGTGATGCGAATGTGCTTGATGCCATCGATGCCATGCACTTGCATGTGGTGGATTTTTTGCTCAAGCCGATTGATACCGACAAGTTGCTGGCGCTGATCAGGCAGGAATTGGGGATGTAGCCCTCTGCCACAAGATTGGAACAGCAGATGCAAAAAAGCCCCGGCACATGGCCGGGGCTTTTTATTGGGTGCGGGTTACAGGCCGTTTTTGGCTTTGAACTCGCGACGACGACGGTGCAGTACCGGTTCGGTATAGCCGTTCGGCTGTTTGGTGCCTTCGATCACCAGCTCGACTGCCGCCTGGAAGGCGATGTTGCTGTCGAAGTTCGGCGCCAATGGACGGTACAACGCGTCGTTGGCGTTCTGGCGGTCAACCACTGGCGCCATGCGCTTGAGGCTTTCCATGACCTGGGTCTGGCTGACGATGCCATGACGCAGCCAGTTGGCGATGTGCTGGCTGGAAATACGCAACGTTGCACGGTCTTCCATCAGGCCGATATCGTTGATATCCGGCACCTTCGAACAACCCACGCCCTGGTCGATCCAGCGCACCACATAGCCCAGAATGCCCTGGGAGTTGTTGTCCAGTTCGTTCTGGATCTGCTCCGGGGTCCACTGCGGGTTCACCGCCAGCGGGATGGTCAGGATGTCGTCCACCGAGGCCGGAGTGCGCTTGGCCAGTTCGGCCTGACGGGCGAACACGTCAACCTTGTGGTAATGCAGCGCGTGCAAGGCCGCGGCGGTCGGTGATGGCACCCAGGCGGTGTTGGCACCGGCCAGCGGGTGAGCGATTTTTTGCTCCAGCATCGCGGCCATCAGGTCGGGCATGGCCCACATGCCTTTACCGATTTGCGCACGGCCTTGCAGGCCAGTGCTCAAGCCAACATCGACGTTGTTGTTTTCGTAGGCCGAAATCCACTTCTCGGCTTTCATGTCGGCCTTGCGCACCATTGGCCCGGCTTCCATCGAGGTGTGGATCTCGTCGCCGGTGCGGTCCAGGAAGCCGGTGTTGATAAACACCACGCGCTCGCTGGCAGCCTTGATGCACGCCTTGAGGTTGATCGTGGTGCGCCGCTCTTCGTCCATGATCCCGACTTTGAGCGTGTTGCGTGGCAGCTTGAGCACGTCTTCGATGCGGCCAAACAGTTCGTTGGTGAACGCCGCTTCTTCAGCGCCGTGCATCTTCGGCTTCACGATGTAGACCGAGCCGGTGCGGCTGTTGCTGCGCGTGGCTTTACCGTTAAGGCTGTGGATCGATGCGAGGCTGGTCAGCAGACCGTCGAGAATGCCTTCTGGCACTTCGTTGCCATCTTTGTCGAGGATCGCATCGATGGTCATCAAGTGACCGACGTTGCGCACGAACAGCAGCGAGCGGCCGTGCAGGCTGACGGTGCCGCCGTTGGGCGCCGTGTACTCGCGGTCCGGGTTCATGGTGCGGGTGAAGGTCTGGCCGCCCTTGGACACTTGCTCGCTCAGATCGCCCTTCATCAGGCCGAGCCAGTTGCGGTAAATCACTACCTTGTCATCGGCATCGACGGCGGCAACCGAGTCTTCGCAGTCCATGATGGTGGTCAGGGCCGCTTCCATCAGCACGTCTTTAACGCCTGCAGCGTCGGTCTGGCCGACCGGGCTCGATGCGTCGATCTGGATTTCGAAGTGCAGGCCATTGTGCTTGAGCAGCACGGCGGTCGGCGCTGCTGCTGAACCGTGGTAACCGATCAGTTGCGCGGCGTCGCGCAGGCCGGTGCTGGCGCCGTCCTTGAGGGTAACCTGCAAGGCGCCGTCAACGATGGCGTAGCTGTTGGAGTCAACGTGAGTGCCGCTGGCCAGAGGCGCGGCTTCGTCGAGAAAGGCGCGGGCGAAGGCAATGACCTTGTCGCCACGGACCTTGTTGTAGCCTTTACCCTTCTCGGCACCATCGGCTTCGCTGATGGCATCGGTGCCGTACAACGCGTCGTACAGCGAACCCCAGCGGGCGTTCGAGGCGTTGAGGGCAAAGCGCGCATTCATGACTGGTACTACCAATTGCGGGCCAGCCATGCGAGCGATTTCGTCATCGACGTTTTGCGTCGTTGCCTGGAAATCTGCGGCTTCTGGCTGCAGATACCCAATATCCTGGAGGAAGGCTTTATAAGCCACGGCGTCATGGGCCTTGCCGGCCTGAGCCTGGTGCCAGGCGTCGATCCGCGCCTGCAAATCATCGCGTTTGGCGAGCAGTGCTTTGTTCTTGGGCGCCAGGTCATTGATGACCTTATCGGCACCTGCCCAGAACTGATCGGCGGTGAGGCCGGTACCGGGAATAGCTTCGTTGTTTACGAAGTCGAACAGGACTTTGGCGACCTGCAGGCCACCGACGTGAACGTGTTCAGTCATTGCTTGCCTCACTCATTTTTATTTAAAGCCTGACACCGCCTTGGCTCATGCGGGCGGGGTGGTGCGGGTTATTGCAGACGCCTTGACGGACCGTGTTGCAAATTATGTAGTGGTCGCCGAGGCATACTACATGATCAATTGCAGATGTGAAAATCAGACTAATCACGTCGTTCTGCGACCGTTTTTACGCTATCGGTCACACAGAAGAACAAGATGTTCTCAAGAAATATGCAGGTTGTCCCGGATAATTCTAAAAACAGTACACAATTTAATCTGTGGTGATTTGGTTTTGACGGGTGTAGCCGCTGCCGCAGGCTGCGATAAGGCCCGTAGGGCCTTCAAAAATCCAAACCCATCGCAGCCTTCGGCAGCGGCTACAGGTATTTCATAGCGGCCTATACTCAACCGACCCCCCTAATAAGAGAGCCCCCCGCCATGAACCATCTTGTGATTACGGTCTTTGCCCAGGACAAGGCCGGGCAGGTCGAGCGTATTGCCCAATGCATCGCCGAGCATGGGGGTAATTGGCTGGAGAGTCGAATGTCGCGAATGGCCGGGCAATTTGCCGGGATCTTGCGCGTAGGTGTGCCCGCCGAGGCCCACGATGAGCTGGTCGATGCACTGCACGGTCTGGCCAAGGAAGGGATTCGGGTATTGATTGCCGAAAGTGGCATCGAGCAATCCTGCACCTGGAAGCCCATCGCCATGGAGCTGGTAGGTAACGACCGCCCCGGTATTGTGCGCGACATTACCCGGGTGCTGACGGAGCAGGGGGTGAATCTGGAGCGGCTGGTGACAGATGTGCGGCCCGCGCCGATGAGCAACGAGCCGCTGTTTCATGCCGAGGCGATTTTGGCGGTGCCTCTGACCTTGTCCCTGGACGTACTGCAAAAACGTCTGGAAACCTTGGCGGATGAACTGGTGGTTGATCTTAAGTTCAGCACCGAGGACTAAGCTTCAACCGCGCTGGCGCATGCTGAACCAGGCATCGAGGCTGTACACCACCAGACCGGCCCAGATAAATACGAAGGCGAGCAGGGTACTGTCGGACAAGTGCTCGCCGTACACCGTTATCGCCAGGATCAATACCAGCGTCGGCGCGATGTACTGCATAAAACCCAGCGTGGTGTAAGGCAAATGCCGTGCGGCGGCGTTGAAACACACCAGCGGTATCAGCGTTGCCGGGCCGGCAGCCACCAGCAACCAAGCTTCTGAACTGCTCCAGAATTCGCTATGGGCACTGTTGGCCTCAGGGTGCAGCAGCAACCAGCCGATGGCGACGGGGACCAGGATCCAGGTCTCGACCACCAGCCCCGGCAGCGCCTTGACCGGCGCCTGCTTGCGGATCAGGCCGTAAAACCCGAAGCTCAGCGCCAACACCAGCGAGACCCACGGCAGGCTGCCGACTTGCCACACTTGTTGCGCCACCCCGGCGGCGGCCAGACCCACCGCAATCCACTGCAGGCGGCGCAGGCGTTCGCCCAGCAGCAACATGCCGAGCAGCACGTTGACCAGCGGGTTGATGTAGTACCCCAGGCTGGCTTCAAGCATGCGGTCGTTGTTCACCGCCCACACGTAGGTCAGCCAGTTGACGGCGATCAGCAGGCCGCTGATGGTCAGCACGCCAATGCGTTTGGGGTTGTCGCGCAGTTCTTGCCACCAGCCGGGATGTTTCCATACCAGCAGCAACAGTGAGCCGAACAGCGCGGACCAGAGCACCCGGTTCACGATAATTTCGGCGGCCGGGACGCTGGCCAGTAGTTTGAAATAGAGCGGGAAGATGCCCCAGATGACATAGGCGCTAAGGCCTAAAATATACCCGCGACGCGGGTTGGCGGCTTGCATGCAGAATCCTTGCTTAGGCAACTAACGGACACGGAAGAAGCCAAGAGTGTAAGCAGGTTTTTCCATTTGTGGGAGCGGGCTTTCTCGCGATTGCATCACCGCGATTATCCAGGGGCACCGCGTCGCCTGAATCGCGAGCAAGCCCGCTCCCACGAGAGCAACAATGAGGGCTGATCAGAACAGCTTCAGCGGTTCTTCATTGAGCGCCGACAATTGTTCGCGCAGCGCCAGGATCTGGTCGCCCCAATAACGTTCAGTGCCAAACCACGGAAAACTGTGGGGGAATGCCGGGTCGTCCCAACGTCGCGCCAGCCATGCGCTGTAGTGCATCAGACGCAAGGCGCGCAGCGGTTCGATCAGCGCCAGTTCACGTGGGTTGAAATCATGGAACTCGCTGTAACCATCCATCAGTTCGGACAGCTGGCCCAGGCATTCCTGACGATCACCGGCCAGCATCATCCATAAGTCCTGCACCGCAGGGCCCATGCGGCAGTCGTCGAGGTCGACGATATGGAACACTTCGTCGCGGCACATCATGTTGCCGGGATGGCAGTCGCCGTGCATGCGGATATTGGTGTGCGGGGTGGCGGCGTATACGTCTTCGACGCGCTTGAGCAGGTCGCGGGCGACTGACTCGTAGGCCGGGAGCAAGCTGCGCGGAATGAAGTTGCCTTCAAGCAGGGTGGTCAGCGAGTCGTGACCGAAGTTCTTCACGCCCAGCGCTTCGCGATGTTCAAACGGCTTGGTGGCGCCCACGGCATGCAGGCGACCGAGCAGTTGGCCGAGGCGATACAGCTGATCGAGATTGCCTGGCTCCGGCGCACGGCCGCCACGGCGAGGAAACAGGGTGAAGCGGAAACCTTGGTGCTCGAACAGGCTTTCACCGTTATGAATCATCGGCGCCACGACAGGTACATCGCACTCGGCCAGTTCAAAGGTGAAGCGGTGTTCTTCGAGGATCGCCTCGTTGGTCCAGCGCTGGGGGCGGTAGAACTTGGCGATCAGCGGTTGCGAGTCTTCAATACCGACCTGATACACGCGGTTTTCGTAGCTATTGAGCGCCAGCACGCGGGCATCGCTCAAGAAACCGATGCTCTCGACGGCGTCGAGCACCAGATCAGGGGTAAGTGTTGCAAACGGATGAGACATGCTGACTCCTGCGCGCAGCAGGCTGCCGCGTCCGGCCATGCATGTTAACGCAGACCGGGTGGCTGAGGGCGATTGAATATAGTCTGGCCCCCTTGTGGGAGCGGGCTCGCTCGCGATGCATGCGACGCGGTGTTTCTGGATCACCGCAGTGATGCAATCGCGAGCAGGCTCGCTCCCACAAGACTTTTTGTTATGCGCCGACGATGCCGCCGTCTTCCCGGCTGATGGCCATGACCGAGGAGCGCGGTTTACCGTTGGGCAGGTGCTCGGGAAAGGTAGAACCGCCGTTCTCGCCTGGGTGCTGAATACCCACGAACAGTGTTTTGTGATCGGGTGAGAAGCTGATGCCGGTCACTTCGCAGCCAATCGGGCCGACCATAAAGCGGCGGATTTCACCGCTGACCGGGTCGGCGCAGAGCATTTGGTTATTGCCCATGCCGGCAAAGTCGCCGCTGTTGCTGGAGTCACCGTCGGTCAGAATCCACAAGCGCCCGGCATCGTCAAAGCCCAGGCCGTCGGGGCTGTTGAACATGTTCTGCGGGGTAATGTTGGCCGAGCCACCCTTGGCAGCTTTGCCGTGAACTGCCGGGTTGCCGGCCACCACAAACAGGTCCCAGTCGAAGGTGTCTGCGCCATGATCGCCATTACCTGCTTGCCAGCGCAGGACCTGGCCGTAGACGTTCTTCTCGCGCGGGTTGGGGCCGCCGACCGGTTGCCCGTCTTCGCCGCGTTTGACGTTGTTGGTCAGGGTGCAATAGACCTGGCCATCCTTGGGGCTGACGACAATCCATTCCGGGCGATCCATGCGGGTGGCGCCGACGGTGCTGGCAGCCATGCGGGCGTGAATCAGCACGTCGGCCTGGCTGGCAAACCCGTTGCTGGCCTCTACACCATTTTTGCCGTGAGTCAGTTCAACCCATTGGCCGTGGCCCTTGGGGCGATCAGGGTTGCTGTCGCCACCGTCGAAGCGCGCCACATAGAGGGTGCCGTGGTCGAGCAGGTCGCGATTGGCCTTCGGATTTTGGTGGTTGATCTTGTCGCGGCTGATGAATTTGTAGATGAACTCGCCGCGCTCATCGTCGCCCATATAGACCACGGCGCGGCCGTCGCCCGTTTCGGCCAGTGCGGCGTTTTCGTGTTTGAAGCGGCCCAGTGCAGTGCGTTTGACCGGTGTCGAAAGCGGGTCGAACGGGTCGATTTCCACCACCCAGCCGTGACGATTGAGTTCGTTGGGGTTGAGTGCCAGGTCGAAGCGCGGGTCATGCTGGTGCCAGTTGATATCTTTGCTGGCAGCGACTGCGCCATAGCGCTTTTGTGCCGCGTCGAAGGTCTGTTTGGGGTCGGAGCTGCCAAAGCAGTCGGTGAAGTTTTCTTCGCAGGTCAGGTAGGTGCCCCACGGGGTCTTACCGTTGGCGCAGTTCTGGAAGGTGCCCAGTGCGCGGGTGCCGCTGGCATCTGCCTGGGTGCGCAGCAAAGCATGGCCGGCTGCGGGGCCGCTCAGCTGGATGGGTGTGTTGCCGTGGATGCGGCGGTTAAAGGGTGAACCCTGAACAAACTGCCAGCCGTGGTCCTTGCGCTGAATCTCGATGACCGATACGCCTTCAGAGGCCTGGGCCTTGTTCACTTCTTCAAGCGATGTCGGTGAACCGCCGTGGGGGTAGAGGTAGCGATAGTTGGTGTATTCGTTGTTGATCGCCATCAGTGCGCGGTTCGGGTCATCGGCGAAGGCGAACAGGCTCATGCCGTCATTGTTGTCGCCAAACTGCACTTCCTGTTCGCGGGCAGTGCCGTTGCCGGAAGGGTCAAACGCCGGGCCTTTGGCCTGTAGCGGTTGGCCCCAGCTGATAAGTACCGAGGCGCGATAGCCGGGCGGCAGGCTGATGGTATCGGTGGTGGCGGCGTTGATACTGTCGAACCCCAGCAGGTTGCTGTTGGCAGTACTGACACCGGCCGCCAGGGCGCTTCGACTGAGCAGGCCGCCACCCAGAAACATAGCTGCGCCGCACAAGGCGCCCGCGCTGATAAAGCCACGTCGACTCAGGCCGATGATCTGCTCAAGGTCGGTGGGTTGGTTTTCTTCTAATAGGCTCATGGCTGGCTCGGCTCTGGACGGTTTTGGCAGACACCATAAGCAGCAGGTATGACAAGGATGTTTCAAGTGTTAGCAGGGAGGTGTGCGGGAGCAGGCGAGCTCGCGATCATGCACAGACACAGCGTCGCCTGCATCGCGAGTAAGCCCGCTGCCACAGGGTGGCATCGAGTGTTACAAGGCCGTTCCCAGTAACACCATCGATGGCGAAAACTGCACCTGAGTCTCGTCGCCAACGTGTAACTCTAATGTTTCAAGGTGTTGCGGCTCGGTAAGGGCGCACAAGGTCTGGCCATTGGGCAGGCTGATGCGTACTTCGCTGGGGCCATTGTCGGTGTGCACGATCTGTTCGATCTGGCCGTGCAGATGATTGTGATCAGGGCCGGGCAGTTGCGCGGCGCTCGTCAGTTGCAGCCAGCCTGCTTTGATCAGCGCCACCGCCGGGCTGCCGATCGCCAGTTCCAGGCGTTGGGTGCTGTCGTGGGTGATTTGCGCGTGGAGGGTCAGGCCGCCGGGTAGTTCAAGCTGGATCAGGTCGTTGTGGCCATGCCCATGGATAGCAATCACGGTGCCATGCAACTGGTTACGGGCGCTGGTGCGCAACATCAGGCGGCCCAGCAGATCAAGGTCTTGGGAGTCTTCGGCAGCGTCCAGCACCTGATTCTGCAATGCTTGTAGGCGCTGATAAAGCCGCAGCACCCGCTCACCGGCCACGGACAGTCGAGCACCGCCTCCGCCTTTGCCTCCGATGCTGCGCTCCACCAAGGGGGTTTGCGCCAGGTTGTTCAGTTCATCAATCGCATCCCATGCGGCTTTGTAGCTGATGCCCGCACTTTTGGCCGCAGCGGTGATCGAGCCCTGTTCGGCAATATGCTGCAACAGGGCGATGCGTTGCGGGCGGCGGACGATGTGTTGAGCGAGCAAGGTGGGCAGGTGCATAACGGCAGATTCGCAAGGTGGGACGTGCCCGGAAAGTGCCTGCTCCGCCGGGGTGAGTCAAGGAGGCCCGTCGGGTTTTGGGGTTCGGGCCAGGCAATACACGTCGACTCGCCGTGCCCCGGCCCTGATCAACAAGCGCGCCAGGCTTTGCGCCGTGGCGCCGGTGGTCAGCACGTCATCGACCAGCGCCAGATGCAATCCGCCAACCTGCACCCCAGGCGCGAGGCTGAATGCGTGCAGCAAGTTGCGCTTGCGGGTTTTGGCATCCAGAGCCTGTTGTGCAGCGGTGTCCTGAATGCGCAGTAGCCAGTGCTCGCGCTGAGGGATGTTCAGTGCAGTGCTGAGCCATTGCGCGAGCATGGTGGCCTGGTTATAGCCGCGCTGACGCAGGCGCTTGATGGACAGGGGCACCGGTAGCAGAAAGTCGGGCCGGGGATCGCCTGAATTGAAGCCATCGAGCAGCGATTGGCTGAGAAGTTCGGCCAACAGTCGGCCATATGGCCATTTGCTGTGGTGCTTGAAGCGAATGATCAGGCTGTCGACCGGAAATCCATAGACCCAGGGTGCATGCACGCGCTCGAAAGCGGGCGGTTGCTTGATGCAATGACCGCACATCAGCCCAGCCATTGGCAGTGGCAAGGCGCAGCACTGACAGCTGTCGCCGAGCCAGGGCAGCTCCAGCTCGCAGGCAACGCACAGCGGGTGCAGTGTGTAGCTGCGTTCATCGCATAACAAACATGTCTGGTTATTAAATAACCAGATGTAAACCTGCCTAATCCATTGTGGTTGACAGTTCATGTCACATCCTTAAACATGCCGACATCCGTGCCGTGCCTGGGCGATTGCCTCAGGTTCTAGTCAAAGCATAACCAAGAGAAACGCCGATGAGCGCCAGCAGCCTTGCCAACTTGCGACATGATTGGTCTTTAGCCGAAGTCCGGGCGATGTTTACCCAGCCTTTCAACGACCTGCTTTTCGAGGCGCAGACCGTTCACCGCAAGCATTTCGATGCCAATCGGGTACAGGTTTCGACGCTGCTGTCGATCAAGACCGGCGCTTGCCCGGAAGATTGCAAATATTGTCCGCAGTCGGGCCACTACAACACTGGCCTGGCGAAAGAGAAGTTGATGCAAGTGCAAAAGGTGCTCGAAGAAGCACAGCGCGCCAAGGCCATCGGTGCCACCCGCTTTTGCATGGGCGCGGCCTGGAAGCACCCGTCGGCCAAAGACATGCCCTTCGTGCTGGAAATGGTCAAAGGCGTGAAGGCCATGGGCCTGGAAACCTGCATGACCCTGGGCAAGCTCGATCAGGAGCAGACTGCCGCACTGGCCCACGCCGGTCTCGATTACTACAACCACAACCTCGACACCTCGCCCGAGTTCTATACCAGCATCATCACCACTCGTACGTACAGCGAGCGCCTGCAAACCCTGAGTTACGTGCGCGATAGCGGGATGAAAATCTGCTCCGGCGGGATTCTGGGCATGGGCGAGTCGCTGGACGACCGCGCCAACCTGCTGATCCAACTGGCCAACCTGCCGGAGCACCCGGAGTCGGTGCCGATCAACATGCTGGTGAAAGTGGCCGGTACGCCAATGGAAAACGCCGAAGACATCGACCCGTTTGATTTCATCCGCATGCTGGCCGTGGCGCGGATCATGATGCCGCACAGCCATGTGCGCCTGTCGGCCGGACGTGAGGCAATGAACGAGCAAATGCAGGCGTTGGCGTTTTTTGCCGGGGCCAACTCGATTTTCTACGGTGACAAATTGCTGACCACGGCCAATCCGCAGGCGGACAAGGACATGCAACTGTTCAGCCGCCTGGGGATCTTGCCCGAAGCCCGCGAAGATCACGCAGACGAAGTGCATCAGGCGGTGATCGAACACGCGCTGCGCGATCAGAAATCCAGCGAGCAGTTCTATAACGCTGCGGTTTAAATCACATATCCCCGTAGCAGCTGCCGACGGCTGCGTTCGGCGGCGAAGCCGTCGTAAAGTCGGATTGCACAGTTTTCCTGTCAAAACGTGTGCTCTGGATTTACGACGGCTTTGCCGCCGAACGCAGCCTCGTTCCTTCGGCAGCTGCTACGAACGCTCATCGAGGCCAGCATGTCTTTTGATTTAAGCGCCCGTCTGGCCGCTCGCCGTGCCGATAACCTGTATCGTCAGCGCCCGCTGCTGGAAAGCCCGCAAGGGCCGTTGGTGGTGGTCGACGGGCAGCCTCTGCTCGCGTTCTGCAATAACGACTATCTGGGGCTGGCCAATCACCCGCAGGTGATCGAAGCCTGGCAGGCCGGTGCGTCGCGCTGGGGCGTGGGCGGCGGTGCGTCGCATCTGGTTATCGGTCACAGCACTGCGCATCACGTTTTGGAAGAAGCCCTGGCCGAATTCACTGGCCGCCCGCGGGCACTGCTGTTCAGCAACGGCTATATGGCCAATCTGGGTGCCGTCACGGCGCTGGTGGGGCAGGGCGATACGGTGCTCGAAGACCGGCTCAATCATGCCTCGTTGCTGGATGCGGGTCTGTTGAGCGGTGCGCGGTTCAGCCGCTATCTGCATAACGATGCGGTCAGCTTGGCTAAACGTCTGGAGAAGGCCTGCGGCAACACGCTGGTGGTCACCGATGGCGTGTTCAGCATGGACGGCGACCTGGCCGATCTGCCCGCACTGGCCCTTGAAGCAAAGGCCAAGGGTGCCTGGCTGATGGTGGACGATGCCCACGGCTTTGGCCCGTTAGGCGCCAATGGCGGCGGAATCGCCGAACACTTCGGCTTGGGCATGGACGATGTGCCGGTGCTGGTCGGTACGTTGGGAAAGGCATTTGGCACCAGCGGTGCATTTGTAGCGGGCAGCGAAGAACTGATCGAAAGCCTGATCCAGTTCGCCCGCCCTTACATTTACACCACTAGCCAGCCGCCAGCACTTGCCTGTGCCACGTTGAAAAGCCTTGAGCTGTTGCGCACCGAGCACTGGCGCCGTGAGCACTTGAACACCTTGATCGGTCAATTCCGTCGTGGCGCCGAGCAAATCGGCCTGCAATTGATGGACAGCTTTACCCCAATCCAACCCATCATGATTGGCGACAGTGGCCGGGCTATTCGCTTGTCGCAGATGCTGCGCGAGCGCGGCTTGCTGGTGACCGCCATTCGCCCGCCCACGGTGCCTGCAGGCAGCGCACGCTTGCGTGTGACCTTGTCGGCTGCCCACACAGAGGCCCAGGTGCAGCTATTGTTAAGTGCACTCGACGACTGTTGGCGTACGTTGGAGCGAGATCATGCGTGATCGTTTGATTCTGCTACCGGGTTGGGGCCTGGGGGTTTCACCCCTGGAGCCGCTGGCTGTGGCTTTACGTGGGCTGGACGAGCACTTGCGGGTTGAAATCGAACCGCTGCCGGTGCTGTTGTCCGCCGATCTTGACGACTGGCTCGATGAGCTCGACTCGACCCTGCCCGATAACGTCTGGCTGGGCGGCTGGTCGCTGGGCGGGATGCTCGCCAGCGAGCTGGCCGCGCGTCGGGGCGATCGGTGTTGCGGGCTGGTGACATTGGCCAGTAACGCGAGCTTTGTCAGTCGCGAGGATTGGCCAAGCGCGATGCCCGCGTCTACTTTTGAGCCGTTCCTGAGCGGTTTTCGCGATGCCCCCAACACCACCCTGAAGCGCTTTTGCCTGCTGTGCAGCCAAGGTTCACATGAGTCTCGGGCACTGGCCGGGCTGCTATTGGGCGCTGCGCCGAAAGCCCAGCCGGACACTCTGTTGGCGGGTCTTGAATTGCTGGGCAAGCTGGACACGCGGGCCGCCTTGCAGCGGTTCAACGGACCGCAATTGCATCTGTATGCCGGGCTCGATGCCCTGGTGCCGGTACAGGCTGCATCCGATGTGCTGGCGTTATTACCCGATGTCGAAGTGGGCCTGATCGAACAGGCCTGTCATGCATTTTTGCTGGAAGCCCCCCATGAACTGGCGGCGGCAATCCAGGCTTTTTTACACGAGTCGGGCGATGAATGATTTGAGTATTGCGATGCTTGCGGCCAGCTTGCCGGACAAGCGTCAGGTGGCGGTTTCGTTTTCCCGTGCGGCGAGCAGCTACGACAGTGTCGCCGAGTTGCAACGTGCCGTTGGCCACGAACTGATTACCCGTTTACCGCCAGGGCTAACCCCGCAACGCTGGCTGGATCTGGGCAGTGGTACGGGCTATTTCAGCCGTGAGTTGGGCCAGCGTTTTGCCAATAGCCAAGGGCTGGCGCTGGATATCGCCCAAGGCATGCTGGCGTATGCCCGGCCCTTGGGTGGGGCGCAGCATTTTATTGCCGGCGATGCCGAAAGCCTGCCGCTGCAGTCGAACAGTTGCGACGTGATTTTTTCCAGTCTGGCGTTGCAATGGTGCGCTGATTTCAGAGCGGTTCTGAGCGAAGCCCATCGTGTGCTCAAGCCCGGTGGTGTGTTGGCATTTGCCAGTTTGTGCGTGGGCACTTTGAGTGAGCTGCGCGACAGTTGGCGGGCGGTTGATGGTCAGGTTCACGTCAATCGCTTTCGTGAGTTCGAGACTTATCAGCAGTTGTGTGCAGACAGCCAGTTGCACGTTGCCAGCTTGCACAATCAGGCGCATGTGCTGCACTACCCGCAAGTTCGCCAGTTGACTCATGAACTGAAAGCTCTTGGGGCTCACAATCTGAATCCAGGGCGCCCCGAAGGATTGACCGGAAGGGCACGGCTTCAGGGGTTGATTGGCGCCTATGAGCAGTTTCGTCAACCGCTCGGGCTACCGGCGACGTATCAGGTGGTCTACGGCATTTTGGAGAAAGCGCGATGAGCCCTGCGTACTTCATTACCGGTACAGATACGGATGTGGGCAAAACCACGGTGGCAGCAGGTTTGTTGTATGCCGCGCGCGCCGCCGGGCTGAGCACGGCAGCGGGCAAACCGGTGGCGTCTGGCTGTGAAGTCACGCCACAGGGTTTGCGCAATGCGGACGCGCTGGCGCTGATGGCTGAAAGCACCATCGAACTGAGTTATGCCGAGGTCAACCCGGTCGCGTTCGAACCGGCAATCGCCCCGCATATTGCTGCGCGTGAAGCCGGGGTGGTGTTGACGGTGCGCTCGTTGCTGACGCCCATGCAGCAGATCCTGGCCAAACAGGCAGATTTCACCTTGATTGAAGGCGCTGGCGGCTGGCGCGTGCCACTGTCAGGGCAAGACAGTTTGTCGGACCTGGCGCAGGCCCTGGACCTGCCGGTAATTCTGGTGGTGGGCGTGCGTTTGGGTTGTATCAGCCATGCATTATTGACGGCCGAGGCGATTGCCCGGGATGGCCTGCAACTGGCTGGCTGGGTGGCCAATATCATTGGCCCGAAAACTTCACGCCTGGAAGAAAACCTCGCCACCCTGGCGGAACGCTTGCCCGCACCCTGCCTGGGGCGGGTGCCAAAGTTGAAATCAGCGTCGGCACAGTCCGTGGCTGAATACCTGCAACTCGATTTGCTGGACTGAAAGCCGCTCCAATTCAGACCACGATCTATTGTGGGAGCGGGCTTGCCCGCGATGGCATCGGCTCGGTCTGACAGACTGTCCGCGTCGCCTGTATCGCTAGCAGGCTCGCTCCCACCATTCCTTTTCCTTTTACCTGACAAATCCGACCTAAGACGAACGGCGGCTTCGCGCTGCTTGACAATAAATAGGCGTAAACGTATGTTTCAAACAACTGTTTGACCGCTATAACAAATCCACGCGGTTGTTCATCTCCCGGATTCATCAGCAGAGGTTTATCGCTATGCCTGACTACAAGGCCCCCTTGCGTGATATTCGCTTCGTTCGTGACGAACTGCTCGGTTACGAAGCGCACTATCAGAGCCTGCCGGCTTGCCAGGACGCTACTCCAGATATGGTTGACGCCATTCTTGAAGAAGGCGCCAAGTTTTGTGAGCAGGTGCTGGCACCTCTGAACCGCGTGGGTGACATCGAAGGCTGCACCTGGAGTGAATCCGGGGTTAAAACCCCTACCGGTTTTAAAGAAGCCTACAAGCAATTCGTTGAAGGCGGCTGGCCAAGCCTGGCGCACGACGTAGAGCACGGTGGCCAAGGCCTGCCGGAGTCTTTGGGCCTGGCGGTAAGTGAAATGGTCGGCGCTGCCAACTGGTCGTGGGGTATGTACCCAGGCCTGTCTCATGGCGCGATGAACACCATCTCCGAGCACGGCACCGCCGAGCAGCAAGAGACCTACCTGAGCAAACTGGTGACCGGCGAATGGACCGGCACCATGTGCCTGACCGAATCGCACTGTGGTACGGACCTCGGCCTGCTGCGCACCAAGGCTGAACCTCAGGCTGACGGCTCGTACAAGATTTCAGGCACCAAGATCTTTATCTCGGCCGGCGAACACGACATGGCCGACAACATCGTCCATATCGTACTGGCCCGCCTGCCGGATGCACCGGCTGGGACCAAAGGTATTTCGCTGTTTATCGTGCCCAAGTTCAAGGCTAACGCCGATGGCAGCATCGGTGAGCGCAACGCCGTGTCCTGTGGCTCGCTTGAGCACAAAATGGGCATCCACGGTAACGCTACCTGTGTGATGAACTTCGACGGCGCTACAGGTTTCCTGATCGGCCCGCCGAACAAAGGCCTGAACTGCATGTTCACCTTTATGAACACCGCACGTCTGGGCACCGCCCTGCAGGGCTTGTCCCACGCAGAAATCGGTTTCCAGGGCGGTTTGAAATACGCTCGCGACCGTTTGCAAATGCGTTCGTTGACCGGCCCTAAAGCACCTGAAAAGGCAGCTGACCCGATCATCGTTCACCCGGATGTTCGCCGCATGCTGTTGACCATGAAGGCTTTCGCCGAAGGCAACCGTGCGATGGTTTACTTCACCGCCAAGCTAGTCGACATCGTCAAATACGGTGTTGATGAAGAAGAGAAGAAGAAAGCCGACGCACTGCTGGCTTTCATGACTCCGATCGCTAAAGCGTTCATGACTGAAGTCGGTTTTGAGTCCGCCAACCACGGCGTTCAAATCTACGGCGGCCACGGCTTTATCGCCGAGTGGGGCATGGAGCAGAACGTTCGCGACAGCCGCATTTCGATGCTGTACGAAGGCACCACCGGTATCCAGGCACTCGACCTGCTGGGCCGTAAAGTGCTGATGACTCAAGGCGAAGCGCTTAAGGGCTTCACCAAGATCGTGCACAAGTTCTGCCAGACCAACGAAGGCAACGAAGCCGTTCAGGAATTCGTGACTCCGCTGGCTGCACTGAACAAGGAATGGGGCGAGCTGACCATGAAGGTCGGTATGGCAGCCATGAAAGACCGTGAAGAAGTAGGTGCGGCCTCGGTCGATTACCTGATGTATTCCGGTTATGCGTGCCTGGCGTACTTCTGGGCTGACATGGCCCGTCTGGCGGCTGAAAAGCTGGCGGCAGGTACTTCGGAAGAAGCCTTCTACAAAGCCAAGCTGCAAACTGCGCGCTTCTACTTCCAGCGCATCTTGCCGCGCACTCGCGCACACGTTGCCACCATGCTGTCGGGCGCTGCCAACCTGATGGACATGAAAGAAGAAGACTTCGACCTGGGCTACTAAGCCTCGGCGGGTCATTTAAAAAGCTGCGTTCCCATGGGGTTCGCAGCTTTTTTTCTTTCGGGCACTCCTCAAGAAACCATCTGTGGGAGCGAGCCTGCTCGCGAAAGCCTTCGCGAGCAGGCTCGCTCCCACGCAATACATATCCGAGTGACTGTTATCTTTGCATTGGTCACAGCATGACCCTATGTATCGACATCGTCGTTAAGATAGACTGGGTCCTACATTAATCGCCGTTTACAGATTACGAGGTTTGCCATGGCTGACTACAAAGCGCCCCTGCGCGATATGCGCTTCGTCCTCAATGAAGTCTTCGAGGTCGCTACACTTTGGGCGCAATTGCCTGCGTTGGCAGAGACCGTAGATGCTGAAACGGTTGAAGCCATACTCGAAGAAGCGGGCAAGGTCACCGCTAAAAGCATCGCACCGCTGAGTCGTAGCGGCGATGAAGAAGGTTGCCACTGGGACAATGGCGCGGTAACCACCCCGGCCGGTTTCGTCGATGCCTATCGCACCTACGCTGAAGGCGGTTGGGTTGGCGTGGGGGGTGACCCCGAGTTCGGCGGCATGGGCATGCCCAAGGCGGTATCGGCCCAGGTCGAAGAAATGATCAACTCCTCCAGCCTGTCGTTCGGCTTGTACCCGATGCTGACAGCCGGGGCCTGTGTCTCTATCAACGCCCACGCCAGCGACGAATTGAAGGCCACTTATCTGCCGAATATGTACTCGGGTGTGTGGGCCGGTTCCATGTGCTTGACCGAGCCCCATGCCGGTACGGACCTGGGGATTATTCGCACCAAGGCCGAGCCTCAAGCAGATGGTTCTTACAAGGTCAGCGGGACCAAAATCTTCATCACCGGCGGCGAGCACGACCTGACGGAAAACATCATCCATCTGGTGCTGGCCAAACTGCCGGATGCGCCGGCCGGGCCTAAAGGTATTTCGCTGTTCCTGGTGCCCAAGTTCATGGTCCATGCCGATGGCAGCCTGGGTGATCGCAACCCGGTTACCTGCGGCTCGATCGAGCACAAAATGGGTATTCAGGCTTCGGCCACCTGCGTGATGAACTTCGACGAAGCTGTGGGCTATCTGGTAGGTGAGCCCAACCGCGGCCTGGCCGCAATGTTCACCATGATGAACTACGAGCGTCTGGGCGTTGGGATTCAGGGCCTGGCCTCGGGTGAGCGTTCATATCAGAACGCTGTGGAATATGCCCGTGACCGTCTGCAAGGGCGCGCAGCTACCGGCCCTCAGGCCAAAGACAAAGTGGCTGATCCGATCATCGTGCACGCTGACGTGCGGCGCATGCTGTTGACGATGAAAGCCTCGAACGAAGGCGGGCGGGCTTTTTCGACCTACGTTGCCAATCAACTGGATATCGCCAAGTTCAGCGAAGACCCGGCTGCGCGTGAGCGGGCGGATGATCTGGTCGCGTTGTTGACCCCGGTCGCCAAGGCCTTCTTGACCGACCTGGGCCTTGAAACCACCGTGCATGGTCAGCAAGTGTTCGGCGGTCATGGCTATATTCGTGAGTGGGGCCAGGAGCAACTGGTGCGTGATGTGCGCATCACCCAGATTTACGAGGGCACCAACGGTATCCAGGCGCTGGATCTGGTGGGGCGCAAGATCGTTGGTAATCGCGGTGTTTACTACCGTTTATTTGCCGATGAGATTCGTCAGTTCATCGCCTCTGCAAGCAGCGACTTGAATGAGTTCACCCAGCCATTGGCTGCAGCTTTGGACACACTTGATCAGTTGACCGCCTGGGTCCTGGACCGTTCGCAGAGCAACCCGAACGAGATCGGTGCAGCTTCTGTCGAGTACCTTCAGGTTTTTGGTTACACCGCGTATGCATATATGTGGGCGCTGATGGCCAAGGCTGCGTTAGGTAAAGAGTCCGATGAAGCGTTCTATGTCAGCAAACTGGGGACTGCACGCTTCTATTTCGCACGTTTGCTGCCGCGTATCCACTCCTTGAGCGCTTCGGTGAAGGCGGGCAGTGAGTCGCTTTATCTGCTGGATGAAGCACATTTTTAACCTGTTTAGTACGTTGTAAGCATTTGCTTACATAACATGCTGCCAATCGCCCATATCGCCAGATTGGATCCATGGGTAATCTACTTCTCATGGACGTAGAGCAGGAAGCTCAAAGCAACAACACGGACACGTAGGATTCTGCCAGGATGGCGGAGTGAAAAGGAAGTCAGGGAAACAGTCTGCAAAACCCCGCCTCGGCGGGGTTTTCTTTTTTGTGCGTCAGTATTTTCTGTTTGATCGGGTTTCAACATATCCCGCTCCCACATTTACATCGTGGTGGCCTGTGGATGCATCACATCCTCAAGCAGTGTGCGCAACAACCCCAATGTTGCCTGCTGACGTTGCACATCGCGGCACACCAACCCCACCTTTAGCGGCACCCTCGGCTCACTCAGCGGTTTCCACAGTAGAGCCTTGTCGTCATGTTGCTGACGCGAGCGTCCCGGCAGTACGGTGGCCAGTTTGCTGTGAGGCAGGCTGTCGAGAATCCCGGCCATGGTGTTCAGCTCAGCCTGAACCTGCGGTCGTCGGCCCAGGTTGGCGAGCTGGGTTTGCCAGATCTGGCGTACCTGAAACTCTTCCCCCAGCAGCAACATCGGTAGTTCAGCGGCCTGACTCAGCGAGACTTTCTTGAATTCGCGCAATGGATGATCGGCAGGGATCACCAGTTGCAGTTCGTCTTCGTACAGCATCATCCCGTGCAGCCCCGGCTGTCGTGGCGGCAGGTAGCTGATACCGATGTCGAGTGAACCATTGAGCAGGCGTCGTTCGATCTCGATCCCGGTCAGTTCGTAAATCTGTACCACCAAGTGGGGTTGAGCCTGTCGTACTCGCTCAAGCATTTGCGGCACCAGGCTGGTATGCACGGTTTGCAGAACACCGATGGCAATAGTGCGCAGGGCCTGGCCCTGGAAGTTGTGCAGGGCCTCTTTGGCCCGCTGTAAACCGTCGAGCAGTGGCAATGCGTGGTTGTACAGCGTGTGCGCCGCCAGGGTGGGCAACAGTCGTTTGCTGCTGCGCTCAAAGAGGCTGACATCAAGCGTGTGTTCGAGCTGGCGAATCTGCTGCGACAAGGCTGGCTGCGAGATAGAAAGCCGCTCGGCAGCGCGTCCAACATGGCCTTCTTCATAGACCGCGACGAAATAACGCAGTTGCTTGAAATCCATAAGTTTTACTTATCGAAAATACTTAAAAAACGAAATGGCTCAACGGCCCGCAGGCGCCTAGTCTACGCCCATTCTAGAAGGCTCATCGAGCCTGAGATGCTGATTTGTAGCGGTGTTTTACATAGGCAAGGCAATAAACCCATCAAGAGGTTTACCTTCCGACTGAACTGCCAGTAGTTGCAAATCGAATCTGTTTATGGTCACAAGGTCCGCGTGCATGAACCTGTTTAACCTGCGTCGTCACTCCCCCAGCCTTGAAGAGATGGCTGCGCATTCTGCGCCGTCCATTTCTGGCAACCACCCTGCCCGTGAGTACCTGATGCCCTGCGTTGAGCGCGAAGCTCAAGTGTTTGTGCGGGGGCAGGGGTCGTGGATGTGGGACAGTGACAGCCGTGCGTATCTGGATTTCACCCAGGGCGGTGCGGCCAATAGCCTGGGCCACAGTCCGGCGGCTGTGGTCAAGGCGTTGGCCGATCAAGCTCAATCGTTGATGAATCCGGGGGCGGGCTTTTTAAACCGCGGGATGCTGAACCTGGCGCAGCGTTTGTGCGAAAGCACTGGCTGCGATCAGGTGCATTTACTCAATACCGGAGCTGAAGCCAACGAGGGCGCGATCAAGCTGGCGCGCAAATGGGGGCAACTGCATCGCGGTGGCGCCCATCGGATTATCACCGCCAGCCGCAGCTGTCACGGCCGCAGCTTTGGTGCGATGTCGGCCTCGGGCAGTGCGACGCTGGATAACCGTTTCGAGCCGCAATTGCCGGGCTTTATCAATGTGCCGTTTAACGATTTGCCCGCGTTGCATGCGGCGGTCGATGCACAGACCGTGGCCATCATGCTGGAGCCGGTGCAAAGCGAGGCCGGTGTGATCCCGGCGACCGAGCATTACCTCAAGGGTGTTGAGCGGTTGTGCCGCGAACTGGGAATTCTGCTGATCCTGGATGAAGTCCAGACCGGTATGGGGCGTTGCGGCACCTTGTTGGCGGAACAGAACTACGGCATTCGTGCCGACATCATCACTCTGGGCAAAGGCCTGGGCGGCGGTGTGCCACTGGCCGCGTTGCTGGCCAGGGGCAAGGCGTGCTGTCTGGAGCCTGGTGAGTTGGGTGGCACTCATCACGGCAACGCGCTGATGAGCGCCGCTGGTTTGGCGGTGCTCGACACGCTGCTGGAAAAAAGCTTTTTGCAACAAGTACGCGACACGGGGCAGCACCTGCGCGAGGGCTTGGGCCGGTTGGCCAATAGTTATGCACAGGGTGAATTGCGCGGACAGGGCTTGTTGTGGGGGCTGACCTTGTCGGATGACTCAGCAGAAGCGGTGGTCAAGGCTGCCCTGTACGAGGGTTTGCTGATCAGCGCGCCGCAGCCCGACTGCCTGCGCTTTACCCCGGCCCTGTGCGTGAGCAAAGGCAATGTCGATGAGATGTTGCTGCGTCTGGCCCGGGCATTTGCTCGGGTACGAACGGCGCAATTGCAGTGCCGTCGCGGGGTCGCCGTCTGATTGCCGCCGCCATACAGAATTTAAAGAACCGTCTCGCGGTATAACGCGTCGCCCTGTGCCTGATTCCTTCGGCACAGGGCGTTTTTTTTGGGTTGTGGATAAGTCTGAGTGAACCTTTGGTCCGCGCTCAGAGTCGATTAATGGCAGGGCTTGATTGAGCCCACCATTATTAGGGAGCTGACTGTATGGACCTTATTAAAATCATCTTCGCCATCCTGCTCCCGCCACTGGGCGTGTTTATGCAAGTGGGTTTTGCCGGGGCGTTCTGGCTGAATATTCTGCTGACCCTATGCGGTTACATCCCGGGGATCGTGCACGCGGTGTGGATTATCGCCAAGCGCTAATCTTTAAGACTGTAGATATCTGTAGCAGCTGCAGAAGGAACGAGGCTGCGTTCGACGATGCAATCGTCGCAAACCCGGTTAGCGCGATACATCTGTAACACCAAGGCTGACTGGTTTACGACTGCTGCGCAGCCGGACGTAGCCTCGTTCCTTCGGCAACTGCTACAAGTTATTCATCAGCTTGCATCACCTGGCTGTAAAACAACCATTCCTGCTCCAGCGCGTGGGCCTGATTGCTGGCTTTGCGAAAACCGTGGCGTTCGTCGGGGTAGTAATGCGCTTGGGCCGGGATGCCGTTGTCTTGCAGGGCCTGGAGCATGTCGCGGGTTTGTTGCGGCACCACGACGGCGTCCAGTTCGCCTTGGAAGAAAATCACCGGCACGCTGATCTGGCTGGCGAACAGCAATGGAGTACGCGCCGCGTAGCGTGCTGCGTCGCGCTCGGGATCGCCAATCAGCCAGTCCAGGTAGTCGCCTTCAAACTTGTGGGTAGCGCGCGTCAGTGCAATCGGGTCGCTGACGCCATACAGGCTGGCGCCTGCGCGGAACACCTGGTTGAACGCAAGTGCGCACAAGGTGGTGTAACCGCCCGCGCTACCGCCGCGAATAAATGCGTTGTCGGGATCAATCAGTCCCTGTTCGGCGAGATAACTGACAACTGAGCAGGCATCTTCGACATCCACCACTCCCCATTCCAGATGCAGGGCTTGGCGATATTCGCGGCCATAGCCGCTGCTGCCGCGATAGTTGAGGTCGGCCACGGCAAAGCCGCGCTGGGTCCAGTACTGAATACGCGGGTCGAGCATCGGGTAGCAGGCAGAAGTCGGTCCGCCGTGAATAAATACCAGCAATGGCGGTTTGCTTTCGCCGTGCATCGACGGGTAGAAAAACCCGTGAGCCTGGCCACCGCCCGAAGGATAGCGCAGGGTTTGCGGACGGCTGATGCGCTCGGGTGGCAACGGCGCCGCGCCACCGGCCAGCACGTCCACCTGGTGGTCGGCGCGGCGAATACGGACCACCGCTGAAGGGCGTACCGGTGATGCGGCGATGCAGTAAATAAACTCGTCATCCAGCGCCAGGCTGCGAAAATGACTGTAATCGCCGGTGAAGTCTTCAAGGTTACCGTCAGCCGAGCGGATGCCCAAATGTCCGAAACCGGCTTCGGTCCAACTGGCCAGATAGGTCTGTTCACCCAGGGGCAGCCAGGTACAGGTACCTAACTGCCAGGGAGCCGGGGCGTGATCGGCGCGAGCCCCGGGTGCGGGCACCAGGCCTTCGCCGGACTCAGCCCACGGCTGCCAGAAACCTGCACGGTCGGTCAGGCAATGCAGGCGGTTGTGTTCGTCGAAGCGCGGCTGTTGCAGCGATTCTTCGCCCAGATCACCGGCCAGACATTGCGCGGTATTCCAGAGACCTGCGTTTTGGCCTTCGCCCAGCATCAGGCGGGTCGATGTCCACGGCTGATGCGGGCGGCTCCACTCAACCCAGGCCAGGCGTTGGCCGTCAGGGCTCAGCGCGGGCGCTGCATAGAAGTCGGCACCTTCGGCCAATACCCGGCGCTCAAGGGTGCTGAGGTTGATGCTGACCAGTCGATGCTGATCAATATTCTCTTCGACGGCCAGCACCAGCCCGGCAGCAAACTGCAGGCCGCCGTAGCGGCATGTGCCTTGGGTCAGCGCTTGTGGGGCGGTGCCGTCCAGAGGTTGCAAGTACAGTTGCTGATCGGCTTCGTTGACGAACACCACGGCCTCATCGCTCAGGCAAAACGCGCCACCGCCGTACTCGTACACCCTGCTGCGTGCGCTGAAACCGCTGGGCGTCAGGCAGTGTGCCAGGCCATCGCGCCAGTGCCAGATGCGGGAGGCGGCGTCTTGTGGGCGATATTCATTCCAGAACAGGCCCTGTGGGCCGACTCGCAACTCTGCGAAATCGACCCCGGCGGCAACGGCGAGTGCGGCGCTGAATGGTTCAGCTTTTAGCGATGAGGCGCGAGTTTCGTTCATTTCGGAAGGCCAATTGTTCGATGGTCTGGGTGGCGTGCTCGGCTTCTTCGCGCGCCTTGAGAATCAGGTCGTGTTGTGGCGATTTGCTGCAGACCGGGTCGGCATTGCTGGCGTCTCCGGTGAGCATAAAGGCCTGGCAACGACAGCCGCCGAAGTCCTTTTCTTTCTCGTCGCACGAGCGGCAGGGCTCGGGCATCCAGTCATAACCGCGAAAACGGTTGAAGCCAAACGAGTCGTACCAGATGTGCTGCATGCTGTGGTCGCGCACATTGGGAAACTCGACCGGCATTTGCCGTGCACCATGACACGGCAGTGCCGTGCCGTCAGGTGTCACGGTCAAAAAGATGCTGCCCCAGCCGTTCATGCAGGCTTTGGGGCGCTCTTCGTAATAGTCCGGAGTGACGAAAATCAGCTTGCAGGGATGCCCTTCGGCTTCAAGCTTGGCCCGGTATTCATTGGTGATGCGCTCAGCCCGGACAAGCTGTTCCTTGGTCGGCAGCAGGCCAACGCGATTGAGCTGGGCCCAGCCGTAGAACTGGCAGGTGGCGAGCTCGACAAAGTCGGCCTCAAGGGCGATGCACAGCTCGATGATGCGGTCGATCTTGTCGATGTTGTGCCGGTGGGTGACGAAGTTCAGCACCATCGGATAGCCGTGGGCTTTTACGGCGCGGGCCATTTCGAGCTTTTGCGCGAAGGCCTTTTTCGAGCCCGCCAGCAGGTTGTTCACTTGCTCGTCGCTGGCCTGGAAACTGATCTGGATATGGTCCAGCCCGGCTTTTTTGAAATCGCTGATTTTTTGCTCGGTCAGGCCGATGCCCGAGGTGATCAGGTTGGTGTAGAAGCCAAGCGTGCGGGCCTCGCCGATCAGCTCTGCCAAGTCCTGACGCACCAGCGGCTCGCCACCGGAGAACCCAAGCTGAGCGGCGCCCATCTCCCGCGCTTCGCGAAAGACCTTGATCCACTGCTCAGTGCTTAGCTCTTTGCCTTGCTGGGCGAAGTCCAGCGGGTTGGAGCAATACGGGCATTGCAGCGGGCAACGATAGGTCAACTCGGCCAGCAGCCACAGCGGCAGGCCCACGTCGGGCTTGGGGGGCAACGGCATCAGGCGGTCAGGCGAGTTCGATCCAGTGCTCTGCACGAGCGACCTCCATAAATTGCTCGATGTCGGCACCGAGCTCAGGTACGCCGGGGAACTGTTTGTCCAGTTCACCAATAATGGCCGCGACATCGCGTTGGCCATCGATCAGGCCGCCGATCAGTGCGGCGCTTTCATTGAGTTTGATCATGCCTTCGGGGTATAGCAGCACATGGCCTTTTTGCGCGGGTTCGTACTGAAACCGGTAGCCGGTACGCCAGGTGGGGATTTTGCTGCGATCGAAGTTCATAAGGTGATTCCTTTATGCCAGACCCGTTCGCTGGTCACGCTGTGATAAGGCGGGCGGTCCAGTTCGTAGGCCATGGTCATGGCATCGAGCATGCTCCAAAGGATGT
Source organism: Pseudomonas kulmbachensis (assembly GCF_963681935.1). Taxonomy (NCBI): domain Bacteria; kingdom Pseudomonadati; phylum Pseudomonadota; class Gammaproteobacteria; order Pseudomonadales; family Pseudomonadaceae; genus Pseudomonas; species Pseudomonas kulmbachensis. The sequence goes on from NZ_OY817088.1 coordinate 492,996, forward strand.
CGAGTTTGAACTGCAGAATTTCCAGCATGCGCTGCTGGCCCGCGTAGGTGGTGTAGTGCTGCAGGGTGATCGCCAGCCCGTGCTCCACGTCGCGTCGGGCCTGGCCCAGGCGAGTGCGGAAGTACTCATAGCCGGCCGGGTCGATCCACGGGTAATGCTGGGGCCAGCTGTCGAGTCGCGACTGGTGGATTTGCGGCGCGAACATCTCGGTCAGCGAGCTGCTGGCGGCTTCCTCCCAACTGGCGCGGCGGGCGAAGTTTACGTAAGCGTCCACCGCGAAGCGCACGCCGGGCAGTACCAGCTCCTGGGAGCGCAGTTGGTCCGGGTCCAGGCCGACTGCTTGGCCCAGGCGCAGCCAGGCTTCGATGCCGCCGTCTTCGCCGGGGGCGCCGTCGTGGTCGAGCAGGCGTTGAATCCATTCGCGACGTACTTCGCGATCCGGGCAGTTGGCCAGGATGGCGGCGTCCTTGAGCGGGATATTGACCTGATAGTAGAAGCGGTTGGCGACCCAGCCCTGAATCTGCTCGCGGGTCGCGCGGCCTTCGTACATTGCCACCTGATAGGGGTGGTAGATGTGGTAATAGGCGCCTTTGGCACGCAGGGCGGCCTCGAATTCGGCGGTTGAGAGTGGGACTTGGGTCATCGGGCGCCTCCAAAAAATGCTTTTGTAGCCGCTGCCGCAGGCTGCGATAAGGGTCGTAGACCCTTCATAACAACGAGGCCGCTAGGCAGCCATCGCAGCCTGCGGCAGCGGCTAAAAAGTTGGATGGTTCAATTACAACTCGATACTCATGCCATCAAAGGCCACTTCAACCCCCCGGCGCACCAGTTCGGCACGTTCGGCAGAGTCTTCGTCGAGGATCGGGTTGGTGTTGTTGATGTGAATAAGTACTTTGCGCTGCTCCGGCAGTTGCTCAAGCACGTCGAGCATGCCGCCGGGACCGTTTTGCGCCAGGTGGCCCATTTCGCGGCCGGTACGGGTGCCGACGCCACGGCGCTGCATTTCGTCGTCATCCCACATTGTGCCGTCCACCAGCAGGCAGTCGCTGCCGGCCATGATTTCGAGTAACGGCGCATCAACCTTGCCCAGTCCAGGCGCATAGAACAGCTTGCCACCGGTGCGCAGGTCTTCGACGATCAGGCCAATGTTGTCACCTGGGTGCGGGTCGAAACGGTGCGGCGAATAAGGCGGTGCTGCACTGCGCAATGGCAGCGGGCTGAAACGCAGGTTGGGGCAGGCCGGGATGGTGAACGAGCCTTCAAGCTCGATGCGGTTCCAGTTCAGGCCCCCGTTCCAGTGCTTGAGCATGGTGAACAGCGGGAAGCCGGTGCTCAGGTCTTCGTGGACCATATCAGTGCACCACACATCATGTGGGCAGCCTTCGCGCAGGCTGAGCAGACCAGTGGTGTGGTCGATCTGGCTGTCCATCAGGATGATCGCGCTGATCCCGGTATCACGCAGGGCGCGGCCCGGTTGCATCGGGGCGAAGCTTTGCAGCTGGGCGCGAATATCGGGCGAGGCGTTGCATAGAACCCAGTTCACGCCGTCATCGGAAATCGCAATGGAGGACTGGGTGCGGGCGGTGGCGCGCAGGCTGCCATCACGAAAACCCGAGCAGTTGACGCAATTGCAGTTCCACTGCGGGAATCCGCCGCCAGCGGCGGAACCTAGAATCTGGACGAACATGAGGTGTTCTCTTGCGAAGCTGAAAATAAAAACGCCCCGGCGAACCGAGGCGTTGGGTTGCCCTGCTTGGCTCTTTTATTCAAGAGGCAGGCAGATCAACGGCTTGCGAAGTACATGGTGACTTCAAAGCCAATTCGCAGATCGGTGTAAGCGGGTTTAGTCCAAGCCATTAGGTGACTCCTTCAGCGGGTGGGTGAATGGGTGTCTCTTGATTAGTCCAGCTCCCTAAGGAGTTGTTCAAAAGCTTAGGGAGCAATATTACTAAATTTAACTGTTTTTGAACGCCCAATGTCGGAGAAAGCTAATTACAGGGTTGGTAACGATCAGCTTCTCCCTTGATAAAACGTTTCAGTTGGTGGACTTGTTGCAAGACACAGCCAGCGGCTGGCGGGCGAGTTAATTTGCTCGGCAGCTTTCAGTGTAGTGCCTGTATCCATCGTCATAAGTGCAGTGTAGAGACCCGTCAGGTAATCCGACGGGTGGCCTGCCAGCTTTGCTTGCCATACCAATTCACTGGCTTGAAGCACGCCCAGGGCCTCGGTCGAGAATTGTTGTGCCAAGGCTGAGCGGGTCTGTGTGAAAGTTGTTTCATCCAGTGCCGAGATCAGACTCGGCAAATTGGCGAGGAAATTCTGGATGTGCTCAAGGATTTGCGCCGTAGATGCGTGGGGCGATTGCACGCCGAACAGCAGGCCGGTTTGGCCATTGATTTGGCGCAGGCCACTGAATACCGCATAACCCAATTGCAGCTCGACTCGCAGGCGTTGGTAGAACGGGGTTTGCGCCACTTGGGCGAGCAGGCGCCAGGCGGCTTCGTCAGCCAGTGTTGCTGCTGGAACGGTGCAAAACAGGATGAGTGCCTGTTCACTTGAATCGCAGTTTTCGGTGTGCCAATGGCGTTGGGTCTGCGGTTCAGAGTGCTGTACAAGCTGCGCATCCGGAGTACCGGGGACCTTATTCAGTACGGGTGTGATCAGGGCGTGCGTGGCGGCTGGCAGCCCTACCGCCAGCCCGTCCCAACGTGCCTGGCCCCAGCAGTGTTGCAGGTCGCTGACGGCAGACCCGCTAACGGGCTGGCATAGCTCGGGCAGGCGCTCAAGCAGTTGGCGAATCGGCATCAAGGGTGCGGCAGGTGGCGTGTAGCTTGGCTGTTCATTTGCAGGCGCGCTGAGTGTGCGCAACGCGTGTTCCAGAATGGCGGGCATCGGCTCATGGAAACCGTGCATTTTAAGTAGCCAGTCATTACCCGCGCCAGTGAGCGAAAGTTCGACCCCAGCCTCGCGAGCATCAAGTACAAGCGAGCGCAGGCTGGTTTGCAGCGCTCTCAGCAGGCTGATGGCAGGGGCTGCGGACAACCGCCAGCGCAGGTAAATCGCGGCCTCGCCGTTATGGCCGGGGATAGCCGTGCTGAAACTCATGGCGGACACGTCACGGCGACTGCGCAAACGATCCTGCGCAAAGGTTCGCAAGCCTCGGTGAGCGCTGGTTTGTCCGCGAATCAGACCGGCATTGAGCGGTTCTTTCGCCGCGTGCAGAAACGGATTGGGCGCAGGCAGTTGCCAGTCATATTGCGATGACGGCATTGCGCTTGGCTGCATCTGTTCCAGTACTGTCTTGAGGGTAGATGTGTCCTGGTCTGACAGGCCGGGTGTGCGATCCTCACAATCGCTGCGGGCCAGTTCCAGTGCACTGCTGACATCTTGCTGGCGCTGTTGCAGTAGGCGGAACTCGTCACGCAGCGCTGGCCAATCCTGTTGTGCGCTGAAAAACGCCAGCCAGTCATGGAAAGTGTCGCGGATTTGCGAGGCACGTTGAGCAATGTCGGTAGCGGCAGTGAACTCAACGTGCAGCAGGGCCTGGCCATTGAAGCGATAGAGCGGCGTGGCCTTCAGGATGTCGATCAGTTGCTGCTGGCGCAAGTGTGCGAGGAGACCGCCGGTTTTGTCGGTATTGATCCAGTGGCACAGAAACTCCAGGGCTTTAGCGCACGCGAGCGGCAACTGTTCGAGGGCGAACATCAGGTTCAGGCGAGGGCCGTCGATGTGTTGATAGTGCGGTTCGGTGCTGGCCATCAGGGTCGGTGCACTGGCCTGTTGAACGCGGTCGCCGCGCAGCAGTGCGGCGCTATAGCGTTCAGCCAGGGCAATCAGGTCTTGCGCTGATTGCGGGCCGGTCAGGCTCAAGGTCATTTGCCCGGTCTGATAGTACTGCTGGTAAAAGTCCTTTAGAGCCTGCTGAAAACTCGCACGCGGTACTGGCAAGCTATACCGGTTGCCCGCATGGAACGCCCGTAACGGGTGAGCCGGGTTCAGGGGCTGGAAAAGTTTCATCTCGCGCTGTGCCGAAGTCTCACGGGCCCAGGCAATAAATTCGGCATGTAGCACTTCACGTTCGCGTAGTTGTTCATCCAGATTCATGCGCGGGTGGGCGAGCATGTCGCACAAGCGCTCAACACCGCCATCAAAGGCTGCGGTCGGCAGTTCGAAAAAGAAGTCGGTGTGTCGTTCGCAGGTTTTGGCATTCACTTGGCCGCCGTGGCGCTGCACGTAAGCCATCAGGCTGTCTGGTGCCGGGAAGCGCTCGGTGCCCAAAAACAGCAAGTGCTCCAGAAAGTGTGCCAGGCCGGGCCAGGCTGCGGGCACGTCGTGACTGCCTGCGGCAACCCGTAAAACGGCCGCGCAGCGCTTAAGGCGCGGCTCATGGCGCACGCAAAGAGTCAGACCGGATTTACAGGTCAAACGTTGGGTGTGAGGGTGGTTCAGCGCAGGCATGGGCACTTCCGGAACAGAGAAGCGCTCATGCTAGCGGATTTAGCGCGTGCTCAGCTCGCGATAAAGCTCGGGGCGACGGTCTGCCAGGTAGAAATTTCCAGTTTTGGCATCCAGCAACTGTTGGCGTTCCAGGGTGGCGGTTATCAGGGCTTCGTCTTGTTGGGCCAGCGCAACTTGCAAGCCGTTGGGTGCGGCGATACTGCTTTGGCCGCAGTAATGAATGCTGCCTTCGCGCCCGCAATAGTTGGCGTAGGCCACATAGCATTGGTTCTCGAAGGCTCGGCAACGCACAGTGACATCGGCAATAAAGTCGTACGGCGCCATGTTGGCGGTAGGTACCACGATCAGTTCGGCTCCGGCCAAGGCCAGGCGGCGGGTGTTTTCCGGGAACTCGATGTCGTAGCAAATCAGCAGGCCAAGCTTCCAGCCATTGAGTTCGAAAACCGGGAAGGCGTCGGGGCCTTTGGTGAACATCGAATGGTCGAGCTCGCCGAACAGGTGGGTTTTACGGTAATTGCACAGGCTTTTGCCGTGGGCATCAATCAACTGCACGCTGTTGTAGATATGCCCGTTTTCGCCGCGCTCGGGGTAGCCATACACAATTGCCATGCCAGTGGCTTTGGCCAGTTCGGCGATCTGCCGTGCTGCTTCGCCGTCGTTGGCTTGCGCAAGTCTGGTCACCGCCTGCACGCCGATGTTGTAGCCGGTGAGGAACATTTCGGGTAAGACCAGCAGGTCGACGTCCTTGCTTCGCCGGGCAATTTCACTCAAGCGTTGCAGGTTGCCCGCGACATCCAGCGGTAGAGGCGGGCATTGGTAAAGGGCGACGCGCATGGGGCTCTCCTGTTAATCAACGCTGTAGCCGCTGTCGCAGGCTGCGATGGAGACCGCAGGGCTGGTTTTTTAAAGCCAAGGTCCTGCGGCCCTTTTCGCAGCCTGCGGCAGCGGCTACAGGTGGTGTTTATCAATCCGGCAAGGCAATCGGGCCGATTTCGTGGAACACATCCCCCGGGCCAGGGTTCTCGGCAGGGGTGCTGCCGCCGAAGTGGGTCATGATGCCCCATACCGCGTTCAATGAGGTCTGTACCGCACCTTCAACCCAGGCCGGAGTCCACGATACGTCATCGCCGGCAATGAAAATACCGCGTTGTTCAGCCGGCATTTCCTGTTGCATGAAGTGCGAGTACATCCGCTGGTTATAGCGGTAATGTCCGGGCAAGGCACCCTTGAACGCGCCAAGAAAGTGCGGGTCTGCTTCCCACGATACGGTGATCGGATCGCCGATGATGCGGCTGGCGATATCCACTTTCGGGTAAATCTTTTTCAGCGAGTCGAGGGCCAGCTTCACGCGTTTTTCGACAGGGTGCGGGAGCATTTTCAGCGCATCGCTCATCCATGAGTACGATAGGCAAATCACCCCCGGTTTGTCGTCGCCGTTGTCGAACAGGTAAGTCCCACGAGTCAGGCGGTCGGTGAGGGTCATGCTCATCAGGTCGCGGCCGGTTTCCGGGTCTTTGTCTTTCCAGAACGGGCGGTCGACCATGACGAAGGTTTTCGATGATTGCATGTAGCGCGTGCGGTCCAGCGCCATCCACACCTTCTGTGAGAACAACGACTCTTCGCAATCGATCTGAGTGGTCAGCAGCCAGCTTTGGCAGGTGACCAGTACGGCCTCATAAGGGCGCGTGACACCGAGAATGTCGGTAACAGAAAACAGCCCGTCTGGCGTACGAGAAATAGCTTTGACCCCGGTACGTGGTGCGCCGTGGTGCAGCGAACTGAGACTGGTGCCAGCAGGCCAATGGGCGCAACGCTCGGGGGCGTGGCGCCAGATCCCTAGCGGCACTTGTTCGACACCGCCGACGACAAGATGTTGATGGTCGTCGCAGTTGGTCATCACCACGCGGAAGATTTCGAGCATCGAGTTGGGGAAGTCCGAGTCCCAACCACCGGTGCCGAAGCCAACCTGGCCAAACACTTCACGGTGCTGGAACGAGAGCTTGGCGAAGGCCTTGGACGTGGCTACAAAGTCGTAGAACGTGCGGTCGTCCCACAGCGGAACCAGCGTATCCCACAGCTCTTTAAGGCGGGGCACGTCACGGTCACGGATAGCTTGCTGGATATCGCCAAAGCGCGAGCCTTCTTCCAGAGCGTCAGCCCAAGCGTCGGCTACTTCCTGGAACAGTGCAGGCAGATCCGCCAGTTTTTGTGCGTAGAAGGTTTGGCCTTCGAGGTCGATCACGGTACTGCCCGAAGCGGGCGTCAGCGGGTTGGGAAAGGGTTTGGTCTCCAGCCCCAGCTTGTCGACGTAGTGGTAAAACGCCGTGGAGGACACCGGGAAGCGCATTCCGCCCAGCTCGGCGATCACCCCTTCGCTGCCTTCAAAGGCTTGCGAGCGCAACCGTCCGCCCATTTTCGAGGCTTCATAGACTACGGGTTTGAGGCCCAGCTTCATCAGTTCATAAGCGGCCACCATCCCGGCCATCCCGGCGCCGACAATCGCCACCTCAGAGCCCAGCTTGTCAGCCGGAATGCTGCCCAGGCCCGCGGGGTGTTCGATCCAGTCATCGAAGGCAAACGGAAAGTCCGGGCCGAAGATGGTGATGGGCTTTTTTCCGTCGATAGGGTGGCGATTATTCTTGTTCATGGCTGACCTTGCTGGCGACCCAAGCATTACCTTGAGTATAGGAAAAGACAGGCACCATGATAGGGAGCGTAGAAGACGTTAATAAGACGCAAATTGTCGTCGTTATGGCTTTTGTTTAGTCGATGTGACGAACTTGGCGCTCAAAATGACTTATCCACGATCTACTTTGCTGCTGAGGATGATTGAAGTGGTGGTTTTCTCGACGCCTTCGACGCTACCGATCTGATCGAGCAATTGATCCAGTTGCTCGGGAGAGTCACTACGCAGCCAGGCCACGTAATCGAATTCGCCACTGACCGCGCACAGTTGCTGCACCTGGGCCATTGCGCTCAAGCGCCGTACCACCTCTTTGCCGGAGCGTGGCTGCACGGTAATCCCGACATAGGCCTGCAAGCCGCCATCAATCAGGCGCTGCCCCAAGCGAACCCCGTAGCCAGTAATTACCCCGGTTTTCTCCAGCCGCGCCAGCCGTGACGTCACGGTGGTGCGCGCAATCCCCAACTGGCGTGCCAGCATCGCCACGCTTTCACGGGCATTGAGCTGCAAGGACGCGATCAGTTGACGGTCGATTTCGTCCAGTGCGGGAGGGCGGGTGTCAGGCACGAGGAGGCTCCAGAAACACGAAAGCCGCGCAGTGCGCGGCTTTGAGTATGGTGGGCCCAGTAGGACTCGAACCTACGACCAAGGGATTATGAGTCCCCTGCTCTAACCAACTGAGCTATAGGCCCTCAGTAGGTCGCGGATTATAGCGACGGTTTCTCGGTAGTGCTATCCGAAAAATCTGAAATAGAGCTGCGAAGGAAGGTCGCTGCGAATTTTTCGGGAAGTAACGGGGGGCTGACGAGGTCACCCTGGATCAGTTCGCAGCCTGCCTGCGTCAGGAATGCTTGTTGCTCCCGGGTTTCAACACCGTCGGCAATGATGGTGAAGTGCATGCTGTGCCCCAGTGCAATGATGGCGTGTACGATCGCGGCATCATGGGTGTCGTCGGGGAGGCCGTGTACAAATGAAGGGTCGATTTTCAACGTGTCCAGCGGCAAACGCTTGAGGTAGCTGAGGGATGAGTTTCCGGTGCCGAAGTTGTCGATGGACAGTTTTACGCCCAGTTCCTCGAGTCGATGCAGGGCTTCAAAAGCTTGTTCTGTCTGACCCGTGATGAAGGTTTCGGTGATCTTCAGCTTCAGGCTGTCGGGTTTGAGCTCGCAGGTTTCTAGCAGTTGCCGGATGTGCTCCATTAGCCCCGGTTGGTACAGTTGAGCGCTGGCGAGGTTGACTGAAATCGGTCCAAAGGGTTTGTACAGCTGATTCCATGAATGCAGTTGCTGGCATGCACGCTCGAGCATCCAGTCCCCAATTTGTATGATCATTCCGTTTTCTTCGGCCAGATGAATCAAGCGCTCGTGCGAGATTTCACCGAGTAGTGGGTGGTTCCAGTACAACAGTGCTTCAGCACCGGCCAGAGTGTGGTCGCGCAGACGGATTTTTGGCTGATATCGCAGTGACACCTGGCCGCGTTCAAGGGAGCGGCGCAGTTCTTGCCCCAGCAAAATCCGTGCACTGGCTTGGGAGTTCAGATCGTGGCTGTAGCGTTCTACGCGGTTACGCCCTTTGAGTTTGGAGTGGTACATCGCGATATCGGCATTTTTGACGAGTGTAGCCACGTCGCTGCCATCATCCGGGTAGACGCTGGTGCCGATGCTGGCGCTGATAAATAGCTCGTGTTCGCCTGCGAGGAAGGGCGCGTTAAAACTGGCCAGCAATTTCTCGGCAACCATCTGTGCATCGTCCGGCTGTTTGAGGCCTGGCAGCAGGATGATGAATTCATCGCCGCCCAAGCGGGCAACCGTATCTATGTCGCGAAGTTGTTCTTTCAGGCGGATGGCGATGCATTTTAATAAAAGATCGCCTACCGGGTGGCCGAGGCTGTCATTGATGTTTTTGAAGCGATCAAGGTCCAGAAACAATACGGCGCTGTATTGGCCATTACGACGCTGATTGGCGAGCACCTGGCGCAGCCTGTTTTCGAACAGTAAACGGTTGGGCAGGTTGGTCAGTGGATCATGGTGTACCTGGTGATCAAGGCGTGCCTGGGCATGTTTGAGGGTGGATATATCAGAGAAAACGGCGACAAAGTGGGTGACCAGATTATCGCTGTCGCGCACCGCGCTAATGGTCATCCAGTTGGGGTAGATTTCGCCATTTTTGCGTTTGTTGCTGATCTCCCCCTGCCAGTTGCCACCGGTCGAGAGCTGGTACCACATGGCAGTAAAGAATGCGCTGTCGTGTTGGCCGGAAGCCAGGATGCGCGGGGTGCGACCCAGGACTTCACTCTCGCTGTAACCGGTGATTTCGGTGAAAGCCCGGTTCACTGCGGTGATTTTTTGTTGGGGGTCGGTAAAAACGATGCCTTCTGCCGTGCTGTCAAATACGGTGGCCGTTTGCAGCAGTTTTTCCTGCATCTGGTGGCGTTCGGTGATATCGCGGGCGATGGTCAGTATGCAGTTTTCGGTTCCGATCATCAGTGGGCAACTGGATATTTCACAGAGCCGAATTCGTCCGTCCTTGTGGCGAATATTGCATTTGAAATCACGCACAAAGCCATCTTTCTCCAAACGTGTCAGCAGTTCGAGGCGTTGTTGCAGATCGGCCCACAGTTGCAGCTCCAGTGTCGAGTGAAGCAGGGCACTGGCACTGTCATAGCCGCTGAGGTGGCAAAACCCTTCATTTATCTCGATCAGCAGGCCATCGCTTTGTCGACTCAATACCAGGCCATCAGGCGATGCATGAAATGCCTTGGCAAATTTTTCCTCGGAGAGGCGCAAGGCCTCTTCGATCTGTTTGGTCTCGCTGATGTTGATCATCAGGCCGCGCAGTAGGGCCTGTTGATGGTGGGTTGTGATGCTGGCAATGTCGCGTAGCCACAGGATGTTGCCGTCAGCGGTAATCACGCGATAGTCAATGCTGTGGTCGTGGCCTGCACTGATTTCCCTGGCGCGACAGGCCTTGGTGCGGGCCAGGTCGTCGGGGTGCAAAATCTTGTTCCAGAACCCAGGGCTTACCCAGTCTGCGATCGGGTAGCCGAGCAAGGCTTCGGCCTGGGGCGAGACGTAGGTGTAGGTATCGCCATCCAGAGGCGCTTCCCATGCGATAGCTGAAAGACTTTCTATCATGCCCCTGTAGTGATATTCGCTGCTGCGCAGTTCCTGTTCGAGCGCCGTCCGCCGTGAGATTTCGGAGCTCAGGCGGCGGTTGATGCGGATGACCACGAGCAGAACGATGAGCAATAGTAGCGCGCCGGGAAGGACATACAGCAGCAAGGGTCGCCACAGTGCTCGATAGTCAGTGGTGTCGCCGGTCCAGTGCTGCTGAAGGCTTTCGGCTTCACTTGGGCTTATGTCGGCCAGTACTTTGTCGAGCAGTCCAAGCAAGACCGTCTGACTTTTCGGAACGGCCATGGCCAATTGAAAGCGATAAGGTGTTTCCCCGCTGACGTAGAGGCCATCGAGCTTGAGCTGACGCAAACTCCAGACGCTTGAAGCCAGATCGCCGACCATGGCGTCCACTTGGTCGGTGGCCAGTGCCTGAAGCGCCGAGCTGACGTTGGGCAGTGCGACTATGTTCAGGTCCGGGTGTTGAGTGCGCAGCAGTTCGTGGGGGGCGTAGTTCTCGACTACGCCTACTCTGAGGCCATATAGCTCTTCAAGGTCTTTCGGGGCAGCGCCTCCCTTGTGGGCCAGGATGACGATGGGGAAGTCCAGGTACGAGCGGGTAAACGCAAGGCGTTTCTGGCGCTCAGGGGTCGACATGACGCCGGGCAGCCAGTCGATGCGCCCTTCTTTAGCCTGCTCTAATACTTCACCCCAGTTCGAGGCTTTAACCGGTTTGGTGGTGACCCCCAGCCGGTTTTTAATCAGGCGCACATAGTCGGCAGCCAAGCCGGTATAGACACCCTCATGGTTAAGGAACTCGAATGGCGGCCACGTGGTATCGATGCCGAGGAGCAGTTCAGGATGATTTTTAAGCCACTGCTGTTCTTCATCGGTGAACGTCAGGGCACAGGTGCCGGAGGTCCAGGCGACAAGCGACAGAAGCAGGATGGGCAGCAAGCGTGACATGCGCGTCCCTTCAGTGCGCTTGGATGCATGCAGTGTAGTCGGGCAATTGCGGGGGTGGGGGCAGGAGGTTTTTTAGCTATAAAGCAAAACCCCCGGCAGGGCCGGGGGTTTTGTTATCACTCGTCGAGGAAGGAGCGCAAATGCTCGCTTCTCGTCGGGTGGCGCAGCTTGCGCAGCGCCTTGGCTTCGATCTGACGAATACGCTCACGGGTAACGTCGAACTGCTTACCAACCTCCTCAAGGGTGTGGTCGGTATTCATGTCGATACCGAAACGCATGCGCAGTACTTTGGCTTCACGTGCCGTGAGGCCGCCGAGTACGTCGCGTGTCGCTTCTTTAAGGCTCTCAACGGTAGCAACATCGATTGGCGACTGCATGGTCGAGTCTTCGATGAAGTCACCCAGATGGGAGTCTTCGTCATCACCGATCGGGGTTTCCATGGAGATCGGCTCTTTAGCGATCTTCAATACCTTGCGGATTTTATCCTCAGGCATTTCCATGCGTTCGCCCAGCTCTTCCGGGGTCGGTTCGCGACCCATTTCCTGCAACATCTGGCGGGAAATACGGTTGAGCTTGTTGATCGTCTCGATCATGTGCACCGGAATACGGATGGTGCGGGCCTGGTCGGCGATCGAGCGAGTGATCGCCTGACGGATCCACCAGGTGGCATAAGTCGAGAATTTGTAGCCGCGGCGGTATTCAAACTTGTCTACCGCTTTCATCAAGCCGATGTTGCCTTCCTGGATCAGATCGAGGAACTGCAAGCCACGGTTGGTGTACTTCTTGGCGATGGAGATCACCAGACGCAAGTTGGCTTCAACCATCTCTTTCTTCGCGCGGCGGGCCTTGGCCTCACCGATCGACATGCGACGGTTGATGTCCTTGATCTCGGCAATCTTCAAGCCGGTCTCGGCTTCCAGAGCAGACAGCTTTTGCTGGCAACGGATGATGTCCGGTTGCAGGCGACCAATGGCTTCAGCGTATTTGCTTTTGCCTTTGGCCAGCGCATCGCTCCAGCTTTCGTCGACTTCGTTGCCCGGGAACAGGCGCAGGAAATCGGTACGCGGCATGCGTGCATCACGTACACACAGCTGCATGATGGCGCGCTCTTGTGCACGCAGACGCTCCAAGGCGCTGCGAACACGCTCAACCAGGCCTTCGAATTGCTTCGGGACCAGTTTGATCGGCATGAACAGCTCAGCCAGTGCAACCAGCTCGGCAATTGCCTGCTTGCTGCCACGACCGTGCTTTTTCAGTGCCTTGCGAGCGAGTTCCATCTGATCTGAAACAGCGCCAAAACGCTGAGCCGCGATGATCGGATCGGGGCCGCTTTCGACCTCTTCCTCTTCCTCGGCAGCTTCTTCCTTATCGTCCTCTTCGTCATCACCTTCGGCTTTCACCTTGGGGTCGACAGGAGGCGGCACTTCGGCTGCGGGTGGTGCAATACCGTCGTCCGGGTCGATATAACCGCTCAGAACGTCGGACAGGCGACCACCTTCGGTGGTGACGCGAGTGTACTCGGAGAGAATATGGTCAACCGTGCCAGGGAAGTGCGCAATTGCGCCCATCACTTCACGGATGCCTTCTTCGATACGCTTGGCGATTTCGATTTCGCCTTCACGTGTCAGCAGTTCTACCGTGCCCATTTCACGCATATACATGCGCACTGGGTCGGTAGTACGACCAATGTCGGTCTCTACTGCCGCCAACGCTGCAGCCGCTTCTTCAGCCGCTGCTTCGTCGGTGTCGGCATCGGCCAACATAAGGGCGTCCGCATCCGGAGCACTCTCGTGTACGGGGATCCCCATGTCATTAATCATGCGGATGATGTCTTCCACTTGCTCCGGATCTGAAATATCTTCGGGCAGGTGGTCGTTGACCTCTGCGTAAGTCAGATACTTCTGCTCACGGCCGAGGGTGATCAACTCTTTGATACGAGACTGCTGTTGCGCTTTTCCGGACATAACACCCTATCCACTGAAGGTCTTGGCGGGCAAAAAACAAGCCGAGGATTATACCTTAGCTATGACCTCACGCGCCAGTTGAGGTCGGGTTCGATGCAGGATTATTGCGACTTAAAAGGTCGCGTAACTGATTTTTTTCCTCGGTACTTAGCTCGCCTTGACGTGCTTTTCGAAGAAGTTGCTCTAGATTTCGCTCGCGTTGACGAGCTGACAGGCTAGTTATGGTGTCAAAAAATTGTTGTTCAAGGTTGTCAGCATCAATTAGCCATTCCTTTTCCAGCAGTCTTTGCAGTAAACGGCCCTGTTCGGTGCCGTGCCAGCGGGACAGTAGCTGTATAGAGCTTAGCTTAGGATTTTTCTGTACGGCCTCTACCAGAGCAATCAAAAGCTGATTATTAGTCTGGTCTTCAGCTGCAAAGTGCCCGGCATCTTCAACTTTCTTGGCCAGTTGCGGGTGGTGCAGCAAAGTCCGCAGAGCTGTCAGTGTAGGCGGTTCAACGCCCACGGGGATCCAGGCCTGCTCGCGTTCGCCGCCACGCTTGCCTTTTTTGTCCCAGGGTTTGTTTTCCCACTTTTTGCCGCCAGCGCCAGGCTTTTTCGGGGTCCATTCCTGTTGGGGGATGTACATGTCCGGTTGCTGGAAGTCGCTGTAGTCGGGCATCGCATCGTAATCAATGCCTGGGTCGTACGCGGGTTGTGCCTGGGCCTTGGCGGGCGCGCTTTGCGCCAGCTGGCTGACTGTTTCGCTGGTAAGGCCGGTGATTTCGCTCAGGCGCTGACGCATCAGGGTGCGCAGGTTGGCGCCCGGAACTTTGTCGATCAGCGGTGCGGCCAGCGTGGCCATATGGGCCTTGCCTTCAAGTGAGCGCGGGTCGGCTTCTTCGGTCAGTTGCTGGAAGAAGTAATCGGCCAGCGGTTGTGCGTGCTGGTTGATGCGGGCCTTGAAGGCGTCGGTGCCTTCTGAGCGCACCAGGGTGTCTGGATCTTCGCCTTCAGGCAAAAACAGGAAGCGCGCGCGCCGTCCATCCTGCAGGCAGGGCAATGTGGCTTCGAGTGCGCGCCAGGCGGCATTGCGGCCTGCCTGGTCGCCGTCAAAGCAGAACAAGACACTGGGCACCACGCGAAACAGGCGTTTCATGTGCTCTTCGCTGGTGGCGGTGCCCAGTGTTGCGACGGCATTGCGCAAGCCTTGCTGGGCCAGGGCGATAACGTCCATATAGCCCTCGACCACGATGATTTCGTCGAGGCTACGATTGAATTTACGCGCTTCGAACAGCCCGTACAGCTCCTGGCCTTTATGAAAGACCGGAGTTTCCGGGGAGTTCAGGTATTTGGGCTTGTCGTCACCCAGCACTCGACCACCAAAGGCGATGATGCGGCCGCGACTGTCGCGGATCGGAAACATCACGCGATCGCGAAAGCGGTCGTAGCGTTTGCCGGTCTCGGCGTTTTCCACCAGCAGGCCAGCATCGATCATGGCTTTTTGCTGAAGGGTGTCGCTGCTCAAGTGCTTGTACAGGTTGTCCCAGCCTGGCGGTGCGAAACCCAGGCCGAAGTCGCGGGCGATCTCGCCGGTCAGGCCGCGGCCCTTCAGGTATTCCACGGCTGCTTTGCGTGCCGGATGGCTTTTTAAGGCCTGGCGGTAAAAGTCGGCTGCCGCAGTCAGAAGTGGGTACAGCGGAGAGTCGGTCGGTTGCCGTGGTTTGTGTGGGCGACCGCTTTCTTCTCGAGGGATTTCCATGCCGGCGGCTTTGGCCAGTTCTTCGACAGCCTGGGGGAAGTCCAGGTTGTCGTGGTCCATGATGAAGCCGAGGGCGTTACCGCCTGCGCCGCAACCAAAGCAGTAATAGAACTGCTTGTCGGGGCTGACGCTGAAAGACGGAGTTTTTTCTTTATGGAAGGGGCAGCAGGCAGTGTAGTTCTTGCCGGCTTTCTTCATTTGCACGCGCGAGCTAACGACATCGACGATATCGGTACGGTTCAGAAGGTCGTCAATAAAGCTCTGGGGGATTAACCCGGCCATGGCGTTCTCGTCATCACTGCGCAGAATTGGGTCCGTCTAAAGGGCTTGGTCATCGTGCGTGCAGGCGAAAGCTCTGCTCGATCGTGGGACGTCTGCTCAATTATTTCGGGGAAGTGTATCTGTCGAAACCCGCTCAACTCATTTTAATCAGAGTCGATGGGATCGATAAGTGTCACGCTCTGAGTCCGGCGCTGACCAATGGTTGGTCTCGGATAGCTCATAAGCAGGCACTGGAGAGGTGCCTTGGGCTGATCGTCTTTAAGGAAAATCAGAGGGGTGTGCTCGTCGGTAGCCTTGGAAGGCTCGTCAGTAAAGACGTGCACCGCTGGCTATTAGGCCAGGTCTGACGTGATGTAACGCTTGTCGCGGTCGCATCTGCGGCCTTGACGATAAAGCATGTAACTTGCAACAACTGCCTACGGCCCGGCTTTAGGCCGGGCTTGGCAGAAGCGTGCAACGAACGTCTGTGTATTAGTACAGACGAACGGCGCGGCGCTGCTCGCGCTGAACTTTCTTCGCGTGACGCTTAACAGCAGCTGCTGCTTTGCGCTTACGCTCGGAAGTCGGCTTCTCGTAAAATTCGCGGCTGCGAACTTCAGCCAGAACACCGGCTTTTTCGCAGGAGCGCTTGAAACGACGCAGAGCTACGTCGAAGGGTTCGTTCTCTTTTACTTTGACGGCTGGCATCCAGAGCTACCTTCATTCATTACCGGGGTCAACGTCTCAAGGCAAAATCGCGTTGGAAGACGTCGGTTTTTAAGGGTTGCGGATGTTAACCCCTCATCGCCCGGAATGCAAAGCCTCTGATCGAAAACCGCTGGCCGGGGGCGGGAGTGGCGACTATTATGCGCGCCTTCGAATTTAGCCTCTACAAGGCGTAAACCCATGCTAGTACTGGGATTAGAAACCTCCTGCGACGAAACCGGCGTCGCGCTATACGACAGTGAACGCGGGCTTTTGGCCGATGCGCTGTTCAGTCAGATCGACCTGCACCGTGCTTATGGCGGTGTGGTTCCGGAGCTGGCTTCACGGGATCACGTAAAGCGAATGCTGCCCTTGATTCGTCAGGTGCTGGCCGAGGCCGACTGTGTGCCTACGGAGATTGATGCGATTGCCTACACGGCGGGCCCGGGATTGGTTGGAGCCCTGTTGGTTGGGGCTTCTTGCGCTCAGGCGTTGGCATTCGCCTGGGGCATACCGGCCCTTGGCGTGCATCACATGGAAGGTCATTTATTGGCCCCAATGTTGGAGGAGCAGCCTCCAGAGTTCCCGTTCGTCGCTTTGTTGGTGTCCGGTGGTCATACGCAGCTGGTTCGCGTCGATGGTATCGGTCAATACGAGTTGTTGGGCGAGACTCTCGATGATGCTGCGGGCGAAGCGTTCGACAAGACCGCGAAGATGATGGGGCTCAACTATCCTGGCGGCCCTGAGATTGCGCGGTTGGCGGCTCAGGGGGTTGCAGGGCGTTTTGTGTTCCCCAAGCCCATGACCGATCGTCCGGGGCTGCAGTTCAGCTTCAGCGGCCTTAAAACCTTCGCCTTGAACACATGGCAGCGTTGTGTGGCGGCCGGAGACGATACCGAGCAAACCCGTTGCGATATCTCGCTGGCGTTCCAGCAGGCCGTGGTTGAGACGTTGACCATCAAGTGCAAGCGCGCGCTGAAGCATGCAGGCATGAAGCGTCTGGTGATTGCAGGCGGGGTCAGTGCGAATAAGGCGTTACGCGTATCGCTCGAAAAAATGCTGGGCGATATGAATGGCAATGTTTACTACGCCCGACCGGAGTTTTGTACCGACAATGGCGCGATGATTGCGTTTGCCGGTTGCCAGCGTTTGCAGGCAGGCCAGCATGAAAGTTTGGCCATCAGTGTTCAGGCGCGCTGGCCAATGGAGCAATTGAAGCCCCTGTGAAAGCAGGGGCTGGGTCGAGCGTGAAGATTTTTCATGCGGTTGATTCAGAAATGCCGTTCGCGCCCAGCCATCAGGTCGCGTAAATTGCCGCGGTGGCGCCAGACAATCAGTGCGGTCAAGGCGCTCATTGGCAGCAGGGCAGCGGGCTCTTGCCAGGCCAGTAATGGCAGGGTCAGGGGTGTGGCGATCAGTGCCGCCAGAGAGCTGGTGCGGGTCAGCTGGAAGGTCAGTAGCCACGCGGCGACAGCCAGCAGTGCTGCTGGAGGGTAAAGCCCCAGCAGCATGCCGGCAGCCGTGGCGACACCCTTGCCGCCCCGAAAGCGGAAGTAGATGGGGTACATGTGCCCTACCACGGCGCAGACGCCAACCCAGGCCTGATCCTGGAGCGAAAAATCGAGTTGGTCGGCCAGCAGGACGGTTAAAAACCCCTTGCACAGGTCGCCGAGCAAGGTCAGGGCGGCAAGTTTTTTGCCGGTCAGGCGCAACATGTTGGTTGCACCCGCATTGCCCGAGCCACTCATTCGCGGATCGGGGTTTCCCGTCAGGCGGCTGAGCAAAATGGCAAAGGACAGAGAGCCGAGCAGGTAGGCGAGGATCGCCAGTAACCAAAACATGCTAACTATTCCGGGCGAGGACGCCCTGATTCTAACGGCGCATTGCGCCCTTGTCGTGCTGCGGAGAAGAGTGCTTGGACAGAGTGTTTATCGAAGGCCTGGAAGTTGACACCGTGATTGGTGCCTATGACTGGGAGCGTGGCATCCGTCAGTGCCTGCGCCTGGATCTGAGTTTCGCGTGGGATAACCGGCCGGCTGCGGCTGGTGATGATCTGACGCTGGCACTGGATTATGCGAGTGTTTCGTCGCGAATTCAGGCGTTTGCCGAGCAGGCTCAATTTCAGCTGGTCGAAACTTTCGCAGAGCGTCTGGCGCAAGTGCTGATGAGTGAGTTCAATATTCCCTGGCTGCACCTCAAACTGACCAAGCCCGGAGCCGTTGCAGCGGCCACTGGGGTGGGCGTGGAGATTGAGCGCGGATGTCGCTAACTCAGGTTTATCTCGGGCTGGGCAGCAATGTCGAGCGCGAAAAGCATTTGCTGGCGGGGCTGGACGCATTGACCGGTTTTTTGCGGGATATGCGTTGCTCGGCAGTGTTTGAAAGCCAGCCGGTGGGGATCAAAAGCGGGCCTTTTTTCAATCTGGTCGTGTCGGCGAAAACCGATTTTTCGCTGATTGATTTAAGCCGACGATTGAAGCTGATCGAGGCGGATAACGGGCGTTATGCTCAGGATCGCAAGGGCTTGCCTCTGGATATCGACGTGTTGTTCTACGGCGATCTGGTGGGAAATTTTGACGGGTTGACCTTGCCCCGTGCCGAGATTCTCAAGAACGCTTTTGTGTTGTGGCCGCTGTCGTTGATAGCGCCCGACAAAGTGCATCCAGGTGTGGGTAAGACCCTTTCTCAAATGTGGGCAGAGGCGCAGATTGATCAAGTGCTCGCGCCTGCCGCGTTTGAGTGGCGGGGTGAGCAGTTGACGCCGGTAGAGCTGCTTTTACCTTTGTAGATACTCTGTTCCAGGTCAAGCTCCCACGTTTGAAGTATCTCTGTAGCCGCTGCCGCAGGCTGCGATGGGCAGCGCAGCGGCCCTTTCTTGAAGGTCCTGCGGCCCTTGTCGCAGCCTGCGGCAGAGGCTACACAAGCTCGGTATCAGGTTTTTGCCGCATCCTTGTAGGCTTGCAGTGCCTTGAGCCGTTCGCGCTTCAGCGCTTCGCCCAGTTCCGGACCTTTGTAGCCTTGCTCCAGCAATGGTTGCACCGCCACTGCCTGGGCGGCCTTCGCCGCGCCGCGCAAGTAGTCGGCTTGCGGATATGGGCGGCTCTCCAGTCCAAGGCGGCCTTTGGCGTCCATCTCGCACGCGACGATAAATTCCTCGAACCGCTGTGGTCTACGGTACACGTCAAAGCGCTGCAGTAACTCCAGTAGCGTCGAAGCCTTGAGTTCAAGGGCGCGATGACCGTGGGTGTGATATTCGCCCACCAGCAATGCCAGCTCCTGGCAATCTCGCGGAACCTTGTAGCGATCATTGACGACTTTGATCAGACGCAGCCCTTTGTGTTCGTGGGCAATGTGTCTTGGCCAGTCTTTTTCCGGAGTAAGCCCCTTGCCCAGATCGTGCAGAAGGCAGGCCCAGCGAACAGTTAGCGGCTGCTTGTGCAGCGCGGACTGTTCCAGCACGCTCAGAGTGTGTACGCCGCTGTCGATTTCCGGGTGATGGAGCGGCGGTTGTGGCACTCCAAACAGAGCGTTCACCTCGGGCAGCAGCACTTCAAGCGCGTCGCAACTGCGCAGCACTTCAATAAAAACCTGTGGCTGATCCTCCATCAAGGCGCGGGATATTTCCTTCCAGCAGCGCTCCGCAGTCAGGGCTTGCAGTTCGCCAGACCTGGATAGTTGGCGCATCAACTCCAGGGTTTCGGGCGCGATAGTGAAACCGAGGCTGGCGTAGCGCGCTGCAAAGCGGGCAACCCGCAGAACTCTGAGAGGATCTTCGGCGAATGCGGGGGAAACGTGGCGCAGAATTCGGGCTTCAAGATCGCGTTTGCCGTGGTACGGGTCCGTCACATTGCCTGCATCGTCCTCCGCCATCGCATTGATGGTCAGGTCGCGGCGAATCAGGTCATCCTCGAGGGTGACATCGGGGCTGGCATGAAAGATAAAACCGCCATAGCCATGACCGCTTTTGCGCTCGGTGCGTGCCAGCGCATATTCGTCGCCGGTTTTGGGGTGTAGAAATACCGGGAAATCCGAGCCTACAGGGCGATACCCCAAGGCCTGCATCTGTTCGGCAGTTGCGCCGACCACCACCCAGTCAATATCGGTGACGGGCTTGCCCAGCAGGCGATCACGTACGGCGCCGCCAACTTTATAGATCTGCATAAAAAAGCCTCCGTTAGCGCGACAGGATAACCCTTGTGTCGCGTGAACGGAGGCTTGGGTGTGTTACAGGTGGATGGCGCCCATATCCAGGCGCCCGCGGTCAGAATCACCGTGATCGCCTTTTGGCGGCACATGGTGGACTTTCATTATCTGGTCGCCTTGCAGTGTCTCGAGATGGATGTCGAACCCCCACAAACGGTGCAGGTGCTTGAGGACTTCGTCGGTTGAGTCGCCTAGCGGTTTACGGTCATGTTGCTGATGGCGCAGGGTCAGTGAGCGGTCGCCACGCCGGTCGATGCTCCAGATTTGTATGTTGGGTTCACGATTACCCAGGTTGTACTGCGCGGCCAGGGTTTCACGAATGATGCGGTAGCCGTTTTCGTCGTGAATGGCAGGCACCAGCAAGTCGTCTTTTTGATCGTCGTCCATGATGCTGAACAGCTTCAGGTCGCGGATCACTTTGGGTGACAGGTATTGCAGGATAAAACTCTCGTCCTTGAAGCTGCTCATGGCGAATTTGATACTCGATAGCCAGTCGCTGCCAGCCAGGTCCGGGAACCAGTAACGATCCTCGTCGGTAGGGTGCTCGCACATGCGCCGGATATCGCAATACATCGCAAAACCCAGCGCGTAGGGGTTGATGCCGCTGTAGTAAGGGCTGTCAAAGCCGGGCTGGAACACCACACTGGTGTGTGAAATGAGGAATTCCATGATAAAGCCCTCGGTCACCAGGCCTTCGTCGTAGAGGTCGTTCATCAAGGTGTAGTGCCAGAAAGTTGCCCACCCCTCGTTCATCACTTGTGTTTGCCGTTGTGGGTAAAAGTACTGGGCTATCTTGCGCACGATACGCACGACTTCGCGCTGCCAGGGCTCCAGCAGTGGTGCGTGTTTTTCGATGAAGTAGAGGATGTTCTCCTGAGGCTCGTCGGGGAAGCGCGCGTTGTCCTTTTCGCTGAATTTGTCCGCGCTTTTAGGGATGGTGCGCCACAGATCATTAATCTGTTTTTGCAGATGCTCTTCCCGTTCCTTTTGCCGACGGCGTTCTTCTTCGGCTGAAATCGGATCGGGCCGTTTGTAACGATCTACGCCGTAGTTCATCAGGGCATGGCAAGAGTCGAGCAAGTCTTCGACCGCGTCGATGCCGTGGCGCTCTTCGCATTGCATGATGTACTGCTTGGCAAACACCAGGTAATCGATGATCGAGCTGGCGTCGGTCCAGGTGCGGAACAGGTAATTGCCCTTGAAGAAGCTGTTATGGCCATAGCAGGCATGGGCCACCACCAGTGCTTGCATGCAAATGGTGTTTTCTTCCATCAGATACGCAATGCACGGGTCAGAGTTGATGACGATTTCGTAGGCCAGCCCCATCTGGCCGCGACTGTAGGACTTCTCAGTGCTCAAGAAGTGTTTGCCGTAGGACCAATGGTGATAGCCCAGCGGCATGCCCACAGAGGCGTAGGCATCCATCATCTGTTCGGCGGTAATGACTTCGATCTGGTTGGGGTAGGTGTCCAGTGCATAGCGTTCCGCCAGGCGGCCGATTTCACGGTCGTAAGCCTGGATCAGTTCAAAGGTCCACTCTGAGCCCGTGGAGATGGGATGGCGTTTATTCTCTTTGGCGGTCATGTCACTAACCTGCGCTGGAAGAGTTCACGGAAGACCGGGTAAATATCGCCGGCCGAGACCAGTTGCTGTTGGGCGAAGGTGTCGGAAAACACCTCGCTGATACGTTCGTACTCGTACCAGAGGGCCTGATGTTCGCGCGGGGTTATCTCTACATAAGTGTAGTACTGCACGAATGGCATGATCTGGTTGATCAGTATGTCGCGGCAAATGGGTGAGTCGTCGTTCCAGTTATCCCCGTCAGAAGCTTGCGCTGCGTAAATATTCCACTCGTTGGTAGGGTAGCGTTCGGCCATGATCTCCTGCATCAGCTTGAGTGCGCTTGAGACGATGGTGCCGCCAGTTTCTCTGGAGTAGAAAAACTCCTCCTCATCGACCTCGCGTGCACTGGTGTGATGGCGAATAAACACTACTTCAATCTTGTCGTAGTTCCGTTTCAGGAACAGGTACAGCAAGATGAAAAAGCGTTTGGCGATGTCTTTTGTGGCTTGGGTCATGGAGCCTGAAACGTCCATCAGGCAGAACATGACGGCTTTTGAGCTGGGATTGGGCTGCTTGACCAGCAGGTTGTACTTCAGGTCAAAAGTATCGAGAAATGGTATGCGGTGAATACGCGCGCTGAGCTTCTCGATTTCTGCTTCGATTTCTTTAATATCGCCGAAATTGTCTGGCTCATCGCGTTTTAGCCGTTCCAGTTCGGCTTTGGCTTCCCTGAGTTTTGCCCGGCTGCTGCCGGACAAGGCAATGCGCCGCGCGTGAGCTGAGCGCAAGGTGCGGATGATATTGATGCGAGACGGGTTGCCTTCGTTGCTGATACCGGCGCGTACAGTTTTGTAAGTGTCGGTACCGGTCAGGTTGCGTTTGACCAGGTTGGGCAACTCGAGGTCTTCGAACATGAATTCGAGGAACTCTTCCTGGGTGATCTGGAATACGAACTCGTCCATGCCTTCGCCGGAATTGCCCGCCTTGCCAGGACCACCACCACCTCCCGCTCCGCCTTGAGGTCGGGGGATGTGCTCACCGCTGGTGAATTCCTTGTTGCCAGGGTGAACCACTGTCTGTTTGCCACCGCGCCCATGGTGCAACACTGGCTCGTCGATATCGCGGCCAGGGATGCTGATTTGCTCGCCATGCTCCATGTCAGTAATGGAACGGCGGCCCACGGCCTCTTCTACGGCCTTCTTGATGTGGTCACGGTAGCGCCGCAGAAAACGCTGACGGTTTACCGTGCTCTTGTTTTTGCCATTGAGGCGTCGGTCGATCACATAGCTCATGGAGCCCTCCGGGCAGCTTCAAGTTGTGAGCTGCAAGCTGCAAGAAAAAGCACGCACACGGGCTCTTCTTGCAGCTGCCGCTGGTGGCTTACAGCTGCCTTACTGCGACTTACGGACCCGCAGGTACCACTCGGAGAGCAGTCGTACTTGTTTGTCGGTGTAGCCGCGTTCGACCATTCGAGTGACAAAGTCGTTGTGTTTCTGTTGGTCTTCCTTGCTCGCTTTGGCGTTGAAGCTGATAACCGGCAGCAGGTCCTCGGTGTTGGAGAACATTTTTTTCTCGATGACTACGCGCAGCTTTTCGTAGCTGAGCCAGGTCGGATTTTTGCCGTTATTGTTGGCACGGGCACGCAGTACGAAGTTGACGATTTCGTTGCGGAAATCCTTCGGATTGCTGATGCCTGCCGGTTTTTCGATTTTCTCCAGTTCTTCGTTGAGCGCCACGCGGTTGAGGATTTCGCCGGTTTCCGGGTCACGGTATTCCTGGTCCTGAATCCAGAAGTCAGCGTAAAGCACATAACGATCGAAGATGTTTTGCCCGTACTCGCTGTAGGACTCCAGGTAAGCGGTCTGGATTTCCTTGCCGATAAACTCGATGTAGCGCGGCGCCAGGTATTCTTTGAGGAAACGCAGGTAGCGCTCGCGGGTTTCGGGCTGGAACTGCTCCTGTTCGATCTGTTGTTCGAGCACGTAGAGCAGGTGAACCGGGTTGGCGGCAATTTCGTGCGGGTCGAAGTTGAATACCTTGGACAGGATCTTGAACGCGAAGCGGGTCGAAAGGCCGTTCATGCCTTCGTCGACGCCTGCGTTGTCGCGGTACTCCTGGATGGACTTGGCTTTGGGATCGGTGTCCTTGAGGTTCTCGCCGTCATAGACCCGCATCTTGGAGTAGATGTTGGAGTTTTCCGGCTCTTTGAGGCGTGAGAGTACGGTGAACTGGGCCAGCATTTTCAGGGTGTCAGGTGCGCAATGGGCTTTGGCCAGTGAGCTGTTGAACAGCAGTTTGTCGTAGATTTTTACTTCGTCACTGACACGCAGGCAGTACGGCACTTTGACGATGTAGATCCGGTCGATAAACGCTTCGTTGTTTTTGTTGTTGCGGAAGGTGTGCCACTCCGACTCGTTGGAGTGGGCCAGCAGGATGCCCGTAAACGGAATCGCGCCCAGGCCTTCGGTACTGTTGTAGTTGCCCTCCTGGGTGGCGGTCAGCAGTGGGTGCAGCACCTTGATCGGTGCCTTGAACATCTCCACGAACTCCATCAGGCCCTGGTTGGATCGGCACAGTGCGCCGGAATAGCTGTAGGCGTCTGCGTCGTTTTGCGGGAATTCTTCGAGCTTGCGGATATCGACCTTGCCCACCAGTGCCGAAATATCCTGGTTGTTCTCATCGCCTGGTTCAGTCTTGGCCACTGCGATCTGGTTGAGGATCGAAGGGTAGAGCTTGACCACGCGGAACTGACTGATATCGCCACCGAACTCGGCCAGACGCTTGGTGGCCCACGGCGACATGATGGTGCTCAGGTAGCGTTTCGGAATGCCGAAGTCTTCTTCGAGGATTGCGCCATCTTCGGTGGCGTTGAACAGGCCCAAAGGCGACTCAAAGACCGGTGAGCCCTTGATTGCGTAGAAAGGGACTTTTTCAATCAGTTGTTTCAGCTTTTCGGCAAGCGATGACTTGCCGCCCCCGACCGGGCCCAGCAGGTAGAGGATTTGTTTCTTTTCTTCCAGACCCTGCGCGGCATGGCGGAAGTAGGAAACGATCTGGTCGATGCATTCTTCCATTCCGTGGAAGTCTTCAAAGGCCGGATAGCGGCGAATCACTTTGTTGGAGAAGATTCGCGACAAGCGAGAGTTGTTGGAGGTGTCCAGCAGTTCCGGTTCACCAATGGCCAGCAGTAGCCTTTCAGCGGCAGAGGCATAAGTGCTTTTGTCTTGCTTGCACAGCTCAAGATACTCCTGGAGCGTGAGCTCTTCCTGGCGTGTGGATTCAAAGCGTTGTTGGAAGTGGCTAAAAATACTCATGACGTCACCTCGCTCGATACGTGGAGTCGGCGATAGACCGGTCAGTTCGAGTGCTGGCATGCAGCAGCATTTCAGCTGCTGTGTACCCCCCAGGACACCATCAAGGTGGCTAAGCCCTTGAAGTTACTACCGATGATCCATTCGCCGGTGTACCGGCTCTCCCCAGATTTGGATGGCCTGAGGTAAAGGATAGTTGGTAATCCGCAAGGTCAAGGCGCGATGCATGAATTGTTGCGTTTGACCGTTGGTCAGGAAGGGCGCCAGCCCACTGATCACGGGGGCTGGCGTAAATAAAAATATTATTCGTTTGTGCTTTGAGCGGTTTCGGCTGGATAGGTTGTACGCCACAACTCGAAGCCGCCATCCAGGCTGTAGACCTCGCTAAAACCCTGGCTTACCAAATACGCTGCGGCGCTTTGACTGGAGTTGCCGTGGTAGCAGGCGACGATCAGTGGTGCGTCGAGGTCGGCGTTGGTGATGAAGTCGTGCAGCGAGTGGTTGTCCAGGTGCTTCGCGCCGCTGATATGGCTGGCTGCGAAGGCTTGCGGGTCGCGTACATCAACCACTACGGCGCCTTGCTCGCGCAAGGCCTGGGCCTGCTCTGGCGGGATACGTTTGAATTCGGTCATGGGAAGTTCCTGTGGCCTGACAGCGGGCGCGGTTAGCCGGCGCCCAAGGGTTGGGAAGGTTGGGCTGATTGCGGGACGATGGAGGGTGCGGCAATGCCAGGGCCGTCGCAGTCGCAACTCAGGCGTTGGCCGGTGTCGACATTGAGCAGAGTCATGGCTCCACCCCAAACACAGCCTGTGTCGAGTGCGAAAATGCCGGGCTCCTTGCAGTTCCCTTCCAGCGCCGCCCAATGCCCGAAGATGATCTTGAGGCCTTGGGTTTTGCGTTCTTTATAGCTGAACCACGGTGCATAGCCGGGCGGGGCGCTGCCGAGGCCTTCTTTGCTTTTGAGGTCGAGCTTGCCTTCGCGGGTACAAAAACGCATCCGGGTGAAGTAGTTGGTAATAACCCGCAGACGGGTGACGCCGGTGAGGTCGCTGTCCCACTTGGCCGGGTCATTACCGTACATGCCATCGAGATACGGCCTGATGAGATCGTCATTGCGCAGGGCCTGCTCGACTTCGCTGGCGCACTTGAGGGCTTTTTTCAGCGTCCATTGCGGCGGAATCCCGGCATGCACCAGTGCGATGTTGCGCTCACTGTCGTGGTGCAGCAGCGGTTGCTGGCGTAGCCAGTCCAGCAACTCATCACGATCGGGTGCTTCGAGGATTTCGCGCAGTGTGTCGCCTTTTTTCAGGCGCTCGATGTTATAGCCCACAGCCAGCAGGTGCAGGTCATGGTTGCCCAGTACGCATACCAGTGATTCACGCATGCGGTATAGAAACCGCAGGGTTTCCAGCGATTGCGGGCCACGGTTGACCAGATCACCTACCAGCCAGAGCTTGTCTTTACCCGGGTCGAACGCTACGCGCTCCAGCAGGCGCTTGAGTGGCTGCAGGCAGCCCTGCAGGTCGCCAACGGCATATACCGTCATCAGTGCAGGGCTCCGGGCACCGCAAGGCGGAAGGGCGCAATGATGGCTTTGAATTCATGACCGTCGTCGGCATGCATCAGGTAGCTGCCTTGCATGGTGCCGACCTTGGTCATGATCACCGAGCCACTGCTGTAGGTGTGTTCGCTACCGGGGTCGATTTTCGGTTGTTGTCCGACAACGCCAGCGCCGCGGACTTCTTCGACATGGCCATCGCCGTCGGTTATCACCCAGTGCCGGGACAACAGCTTCGCGGGTACTGAGCCGTTGTTGCGCACCGTGATGGTGTAAGCAAAGGCAAAACGCTGATGTTCGGGCTGTGATTGTTCTGGCAGGTAACGGGTGACGACGCTGACGTCGACCAGATAGCGGGGATCGGGCATGCGAAAGGCCTTACTTGAAAGCGGAGACACAGTTCGGGATAAAACTGATGCCTGAGTCTAGGCCAAACAACGGGTACTAGGCCAGACGTGGTGTCTGACCGGGTACCCGTTTTTTCTCAGCGGTCAGTCGGCAGCGGGCGCTTCGACAGGTTGTTCGCTGAGCTTGTCGGCCAGACGCACAAAGGCGGCCAGGTCGAGTTGCTCTGGGCGCTTGCTGCCATCGACGCCGGCGGCTTCGATTTCAGCGTTGCTGAGCAAGGCTTTGAGGGTGTTGCGCAGGGTTTTACGGCGCTGGTTGAAGGCTTCGCGAACCACGCGCTCAAGCATGCGATGGTCCTTGGCCGGATGCGGCAGCACTTCGTGCGGCACCAGGCGGACAATTGCCGAATCAACTTTTGGCGGTGGATTAAACGCGCCGGGGCCTACGTTGAACAGGTGTTCGACGCGGCAGTGGTACTGAACCATGATCGACAGACGACCCCAGTCGCCACCGCCAGGACCAGCGGCCATGCGTTGAACCACTTCTTTTTGCAGCATGAAGTGCATGTCGCGGATCAGGTCGGCGTTTTTCAACAGGTGAAAAATCAGCGGGGTGGAAATGTTGTACGGCAGGTTTCCGACCACGCGCAGGGTGCGCGGTGCTGCATTAAGGCTCTTGAAGTCGAACTTCAGCGCGTCACCCTGGTGCAGGGTGAAGTTGCTCATGCCTGCAAACTGGCGATTGAGGATCGGGATCAGGTCTTTGTCGAGTTCCACGACGTCGAGCTGGCCACCGCTGTTCAAAATGCCTTCGGTCAGGGCACCCTGGCCCGGCCCGATTTCCAGCAGGCGATCGTCAGCCTTGGCGTGGATGGCACGCAGGATGCGGTCAATAACGCCCGCATCGTGCAGGAAGTTCTGACCAAAGCGCTTGCGCGCCTTGTGTTGGTATTGCTCGTTCATATACGGGTCTCGGCCATCTGGTAGGCGGTTTCCAGGGCGACTTGCAGGCTGCCGGTATCGATCTTGCCGCTACCCGCCAGATCCAGGGCGGTGCCGTGGTCGACAGAGGTGCGGATAATCGGTAAGCCCAGGGTGATGTTGACTGCGGCACCGAACCCCTTGTACTTGAGTACGGGCAGGCCTTGGTCGTGGTACATCGCCAGCACTGCGTCGCAGTGTTCCAGATATTTGGGGGTAAACAGAGTGTCGGCAGGCAGCGGGCCACGCAGGTCCATGCCCTCGCTGCGCAGGCGCTCCAGGGTTGGTTCGATGATGTCTATTTCTTCATGGCCCAAATGTCCGCCTTCACCGGCATGGGGGTTGAGCCCGCAGACCAGGATACGCGGTTGGGCAATGCCGAATTTTTGTTGCAGGTCGGCGTGCAAAATACGGGTAACCCGCATCAGACGCTCGGGTGTGATTGCATCGCTGACCAGGCGCAGTGGCAAGTGAGTGGTTACCAGTGCCACGCGCAGTCCGTGGGTGGCAAGCATCATCACGACCTGCTCGGTCTGGGTCAAGTCAGCAAGGAATTCGGTATGCCCGGAGAACGGGATGCCCGCTTCGTTGATCACGCCTTTATGCACCGGGGCGGTGATCATGCCCGCGAAGTCGCCATTCAGACAGCCTTGCGCTGCGCGGGTCAGGGTTTGCAGCACAAACGCTGCATTGGCCTTGTCCAGTGTGCCGGCAGTGACTTTGGCATTCAGTGGGGTATCCCAGACGTACAGGCTGCCTGCTGGGGCAGGTTTTTCGGGCCAGTTGCCAGGCTCGACCGGTAACAGGCTGACAGCCACACCGAGCTGCGCGGCCCGCTCAAGGAGCAGGTCGCGGCTGGTGATTGCTATCAGGGGGTGCGGCTGGGGTTGCGAGGCGAGTAGCAGGCACAGGTCTGGACCTATACCTGCCGGTTCGCCGGGTGTCAGTGCAAAACGCTGTGTTTTCACTGCGCGGCCTGACCTGCGCCATCTGTTGCGCTAGCGCCAGGAAGTTTGATTTCTACATAGGCTTCGTCGCGGATCTGACGCAGCCAGGTTTGCAGCTCTTCGTCGTACTTGCGGTTACGCAGTGCGTTCATTGCCTGCTGTTCACGGGCCTGGGTGGTGCTGTCAGTGGCGCGGCGGCCAAGGACTTCCAGGACATGCCAGCCATATTGAGTCTTGAACGGCTTGGACAGTACGCCTTGCGGAGTATCGGCCATGGCTTCGCGGAACTCGGGTACCAGCGAATTGGGGTCAACCCAGTTCAGGTCGCCGCCGTTAAGGGCAGAACCCGGGTCTTCCGAATACGTCTTGGCCAGAGTGGCAAAGTCTTCGCCCGATGTGATGCGGTCGTAGATTTTGGCTGCCAGCTCTTTGGTTTGCGCTTCGCTGCGGATTTCACTTGGCTTGATCAGGATGTGGCGAACATGAACTTCGTCCACTACAACCGATCCGCCGCCACGTTTTGCATTCAGCTTGAGGATGATGAAGCCGCCAGGCGTACGCACTGGAGGCGTCACGTCACCCACAGGCATTTCGCTGAGCATACGGTCGAAAGGAGGTGGCAGTTGGGCAGCTTTACGCCAGCCCATGTCGCCGCCTTCCAGTGCCGTATCGCTGCCGGAGCGAGCGATAGCCATTTGGCCAAAGTCCGCGCCTTGCTTGAGCTTGTTGTAGACGTCCTCAGCCTGCTTGGCTGCGTTCTGGATGGCTTCCGAATTCGCGCTTTCAGGCGTTGGAATCAGGATATTGGCCAGTTGGTACTCTTCGGACAGCTGCATTTTGCCAAGGTCAGAGGCCAGGAAGTTCTTCACTTCCTGATCCGTTACCTGAATGCGCTCAGCCACGCGGCGTTGACGCACACGGCTGATGATCATTTCGCGACGAACCTGCTCGCGGGCATCTTCATAAGACAGGCCGTCGCGGGCCAGAGCCTGACGGAACTGTTCGATGGACATGCCGTTGCGCTGGGCAATGCTGCCAATGGCCTGGTTCAGCTCTTCATCCGCGATACGGATACCTGAGCGTTCGCCGATCTGCAGTTGCAGGTTTTCGACGATCAGGCGCTCAAGCACTTGCTGATCCAGAACGCTGGCAGGCGGTACGCCTTGGCCACGCTTGGCAATGGTTTGCTGAACTTCGTGGACACGCTGGTCCAATTGGCTCTGCATGATCACGTCGTTGTCGACAATGGCCACCACCTTATCCAGGGGCTGTACCGCAGCGCTAGCTGCGGTACCCAGGAACAACGCGCCCAGCATTAGCGGGCGCAGACACTCAGAAAGCTTGATCTTCACGTTCACGATAACCTTGGATGCCTTTGTCGAGGAAGCTCTCTACTTTGGTGCCAACAACGCCACCGAGACCTTTCAGCACAACTTGGAGGAAGAGACCATGGTCGCCCTTCTCATTAAGAGGGGCTGCTTGGGTGTACTCGTCGTTGGATACCCAATAACGGCTGATCAGACGAAGCTTCCAGCAGCAGTTGTCGTACTCGAAACCACCGAAGGCTTCCAGGGTACGGTTGCGGTTGTAGTCGTACTGCCAGCGGCTGATGGCGTTCCATTGCGGCACGATCGGCCAGATAACCGAGAAATCGTGCTGCTGGATCTTGTAGTAATCCTTGATGTAGCCCGGTTGTCCTGGAGACAGGTAGTCGCCGCCGCCCACAGTCCATTTGCCGGTGTATTGGTCGTAGCGGACCTGGTCGTCGCGATAGCGGTAGCCGACGTTGATAACCTTGTTCGGGTTGTCTTCAGGCTGGTAGTGCAGCATCGCACTGCCCGAGCGCGGGCTGTGGGTTTCCGGATCCCAGTTGTAGTCGGCTGTTGCGCGCCAGTCGCGGTTGAAGCGGTAGGCGTATTCCAGTGCATACGGAGACACGCTGGAAGTTGCGTCCTTACGGTTTGCGTCAATCCCAGGCAACTGAACCTTGCGGTCCTGGAAGTAGTAAGCCTGGCCCAGGCTGATGCGCTGACGCTCAAAGCCGTCGTCTTCGATCAGGCGACTGGTCAGGCCCAGCGACAGCTTGTTCTCGTCGCCCACACGGTCGGTGCCGGTGAAACGGTTGTCACGCCACAGCGAGGAATAACTGAAGGTGCTCTGGCTGGTATCGAAAATCGGGATGTCATCCTGATTTTTCTCCGGTACATACAGATAGAACGCACGCGGTTCCAGGGTTTGGCGGTAGTCGGTGCCGAACCAGTTGGTGTTACGGTCGAAATACAGGCCGCTGTCGACGCTGGCGATTGGCACGCTGCGGTTGACCGAACTGTTGAATTTCTGGCCGTCTTTGACCATTTCTGTCTTGCCGATGCCATCCAGATCCAGATCGTACTGGGTGTACATGTACTTCAACGAAGGCGTCAGGTAACCGTAGCTCCAGTTCAGCGGCATGCTGACGTTCGGCGCAAGGTTCAGACGCGTACCGTTGGCCCGGGCCAGGCCAGCCACGTTGTTGTCGAGGCGAGGATCTACCGTGCCATCTTCGTTGGTGTAGCTGCCGTTTTCGAGGTTGCGATCGAAGCGAACCAGCTCGGTGTTGTAGCCGATATTCAGACCACCCGGTTGCGTCGGCAGGACACCATTGAGGGTGAGCTGCGGCAGCATGTCGTAAGGCGTGATCTGAGTAACGGTGGCCAGCTGATAAGCCTGCACGTTCAGCTTGGCGGTGTAGTCATCGCCACGGTAGCTGACGGCACCCTGCTGGTTCAGGTAATCACGGCTTTCAACGCCGATCTGGTCGCTTTCCAGGTCCTGGAAGTAATACGGGTCGCTGATCTTGGTGTAGTCAACTTCGGTCAGGACGCGCGAATCCAGGCCGCCCTTGTGCTGCCAGTTAAGCATGTAGCGCTTGTCTGTGTAGTCGGTCTGACGTTTGCGGTCGTCATTGTCGTCGTTGAGGTACGCGGCACCAAACTGACCTTCGCTGGATTCGGTCAGGTAGCGGAACTCACCTTCCATCAACAAGCCGCGCTTGGTCATGTAGCGCGGGTACAACGTGGCATCGTAGTTAGGTGCCAGGTTGAAGTAGTACGGAGTCACGAGCATAAAGCCGGTGTCGGAACTGCTGCTGAAAGACGGCGGCAGGAAACCGGACTGACGGCGATCGTCGATCGGGAAATAGATGTACGGGGTGTAGAAGATCGGGATGTCTTTGACCCGTAGCGTCACGTTGGTCGCCGTACCGAAACCGGTAGCCGGGTTCAACGTGATGTTGTTGCCCTTGAGTTGCCAGGCGTTGCTGCTCGGCTCGCACGTGGTGTACGTACCGTCCTTGAGACGGATGATCGAGTCTTCAGCCCGTTTGGCGTACAGCGCACTGCCGCGAATACGCGACTTGTGCAGCACGTATTCGGCGTTGTCGACCTTGGCGGCGCCGGTGTCCAGTTGAACGTCGGCGTGATCACCAACAATCAATGCACCGTTGTCACGCAGGCGGACGTTGCCATTGAGTTCGCCACGGCTTTCAGCCTGATACAGGCTGGCTTCGTCGGCTTCGACCTGCATGCTGCCCTGGCGCATGACGACGTCACCGGCCAGGGTCGCGACCTGCTCTTCCTGCTGATAGCGGGAGGCTTTGGCGCCCACAAACGTAGGCGCATCGCTTTTGCTGGTGGTGTCATGCATGCCCGGACGGTTGGGCTCGACGTAAGACCCGGAGCAGTACGGACCGGTTTCGGCCAGTTGCGCGGCTGTCAGCTGCTCACGCGGAACCCAGTCGAGGTGACTGTAGTCAGCACTGCGAGCCTTGAGCCCGCGGCCTTTGGCTTCAGTCACCAGCGGAGCCTGTGCGGCTTGCTCGGCGGTTTCACCGTTGGCGCCTAAAGACCCGTCACTGTGTGACGGACGTGGCGGCAACTGCGCAACGTTGGTTTTTGGCGCGCAATCCCAGCCACCCGTAGCCGACACGGAACAGTCATACTGTTCCTCGGCAAAAGCGAACGGCGTAGCTAGAGGTTGCATGGCCAGCAAACTGCCGGTTACCAGCAACGGAAATTTTTTACGAAACGCGGGGGATTTCAATGCCATCTTATTAGTCCGGGCTTCCTGCGTGCCATCAGCCCGCGGTGGGGGACCGCACGCCTATCGATGGTCTGGAAAAGATTCTGGATAATAAAGCATGACCCGCTTGACGGCTAGCGCCGTCGGAGACCCTTGTAATGCCTGACCAAGATGTACGCTTGCAACACCTGAAAGTTTGGCTGGATGAACAGTTGGCAACCTTGTTCGCGAATGAGGGTTGGGGTCCTGTACCCCCAGCCACGTTGACTGCTGCCAGTAGCGATGCGAGTTTCAGACGCTATTTTCGCTGGGAAGGCGAGGGGCGCAGTTTTGTCGTCATGGACGCGCCGCCGCCCCAGGAAAACTGCAAACCTTTCGTCGATATCGCTGATTTCTTGCGAACCTGCCAGATAAACGTACCGAAAATTTATGCCCAGGACCTCGAGCGCGGCTTTCTTTTGCTCAACGATCTGGGTAATAAAACCTTTCTCGATGTGATTAACAGCACCAACGCCGATGAATTGTTCAAGGATGCCATCGAAGCCTTGCTGGCCTTTCAGCAATTGCCGATGACCACTCCTTTGCCCAGCTATGACGTGGCCTTGCTGCGCCGTGAGCTTGAACTGTTCCCCGAGTGGTACGTGCGCGCTCACCTGGGCGTGGAATTCAATGAACAGCAACTGGGCGCCTGGCAACGGGTCAGCGGGCTGCTGATCGACAGTGCCCTGGCACAGCCTCAGGTGCTGGTTCACCGCGACTTTATGCCGCGCAACCTGATGCTCAGCATCCCCAACCCCGGGGTGCTGGATTTTCAGGACGCGGTGTATGGCCCGGTGACCTACGACATCACGTGCCTGTTCAAGGACGCCTTCTTGAGCTGGCCCGAAGAGCGTGTGCGTGTGTGGTTGCAGGACTACTGGAAGCTGGCGCTGCCGTTGGGTATCCCGGTGCAACGCGACTTTGAAGAGTTCCTGCGCGCCAGCGACCTGATGGGTGTGCAGCGGCATTTGAAAGTGATCGGTATTTTTGCCCGAATTTGCCATCGCGATGGCAAACCACGCTATTTGGCCGATGTGCCGCGTTTCTTCTCTTATATAGAAGCAGTGCTGGCGCGGCGTCCCGAGTTGGCTGAACTGAGTGAATTGTTCGCCAGCCTTGGCCTGGCCAGCGAGGCCGATGCATGAAAGCGATGATTCTGGCAGCAGGCAAGGGCGAGCGTTTGCGACCGCTGACCCTGCACACGCCAAAACCATTGATTCGCGCGGGTGGCGTGCCGCTGATCGAGTACCACTTGCGGGCACTGGCAGCGGCGGGCTTTACCGACATCGTGATCAACCACGCCTGGCTGGGTCAGCAAATTGAAGACCACCTGGGCGACGGCTCGCGGTTTGGCGTCAGCATCCAGTACTCCCCGGAAGGTGAGCCGCTTGAAACCGGTGGCGGGATTTTTAAAGCCCTGCCATTGCTGGGCGATGGACCTTTTGCCGTGGTCAACGGTGACATCTGGACCGACTACGACTTTGGCGCCTTGCGCCAGCCACTCACAGGGCTGGCGCATTTGGTGCTGGTAGCTAATCCGGCGCACCACACGAGCGGGGATTTCAGCCTTAACGGCGAATACGTTCAAGACGGCCTGCCGGGTGCCGATACGCTGACCTACAGCGGGATCGCAGTACTCGACCCTGAGCTGTTCAAGGGTTGTGCTGCGGGTGCGTTCAAGCTGGCGCCGCTATTACGCAAGGCGATCGCCGCAGGGCAAGTGACAGGGGAACGTTTGCAGGGGCATTGGGTGGATGTGGGCACGCATGAACGCTTGGCCGAGGTCGAGTCGTTGATCAAGGGCGCCAGCTAAAATGTTGTGGCCAGGGACTCTGATTGGAGCCGGAGCGGGCTTTTTCATTGCCAGCATTCCGGGGGCCATGCTCGGTGCTTTATTGGGGCAAGCGCTGGATCGGCGTTTGCAACTGCACAGTTGGGCGCATCTGCTTGAACGTCTTGGTGCCCGGCCGGTGCTGCGCAACGATGAACTGCTGTTTCTCCTGCTTGGCCGATTGGCGAAAAGCGGTGGTCGTGTAGTGGATAAACATATCGAGCAGGCGCGGCTGGAAATGCGTCAACTCGATATGCAACCCTCTGCGCAGAATCGTGCGATTGCCGCGTTCAATCGTGGCAAGTCCGGGAGTGATTCATTACGCGGCTATCTGCGTCGTCTCAAGGTTCAACCCCATGCGGCAGAAGGGGTGTTGCGTGCCTGTTGGCGGATGATTCTGGCGGACGGCCGAGTGGCTCCCCAAGAGCGCGAGCTGATTGTGCTTTGGGGTAGTTGGCTGGGTTGGACCCGGCAACAGGTTCTGTTGCTGGGGGGTGAACATGATACCCAAAGAAAACCCCTGGCCACCCGTGGCGGTACTTATCAGCAATCGCTGACCTTGCTGGGGGTCACGGCCACCTGTGAACCGGCACACATCAAACGTGCCTATCGACGTTTGCTCAGCCGTCATCACCCGGACAAGGTAGCTGGCACCGGAGCCAGCCCGGCTCAGGTGCGTGAAGCCACGGAAAAAACCCGCGAATTGCATCATGCCTACGCCTTGATTCGTGAGCGGCGCGGCTTCTAGCACCGTTCATTTGTCCACAGGCTGCGGGCTGAGCCAGCCACGCACTCGACGGAACAACTGCTCCTGTTCGCCATCCCGGTTTCCCGGGGTGGCAACCAATCCCACTTGTTTGAAATTCGCCCCGTTAGCCCGCTTGCTGGCCTGTAACCGTTGCAAGGCGGCTTCGCGAGCCAATGGTTGGTCTTTATAGAAAATATCCAGCAGCGCGATATTCAAGGCGGGCGTCAGTTGGCTCAAATCAGGTTGGGCCTGAACGGGCTTGTGGGCTTCAACCATGATCAGTTTTTGAATCTGGGCCGGGTGCTTAGCACTGATATAGCGTGATGCCCAGTAAGCTCCCGAGCCATGCCCGAGCAAAACAATGCTGCGCATGTTCTGTTGCTGGGCAAAGGCAATGCCCGCTTCGATGCGCGCGAAGATGCGTTCGGCATCGAGCTTGCTCAATTCGTCAGGGTTTTGCGTGGTCTCGGAGTCCGGGCTTTCTGTACCAGCACTGGCCGCCTGCTCGATGGGTTTGGCTGTGGTGCTGGCCGCTTTGCTGCTACTGTCTGTCGCTAATGTCGTAGGAGGTTTCTCTGGTTCGACCTCCCGCGGCTGGCTGGCCTCGCTTTGCATGTCCGGCAAGCTCAGGCTCAGGCTGGCCCAGTTGGCGTCCGGCAGCTTGTTGCGCAACGGGCCCACGACCAATGGCCAGTCGGCAGTTTCACCAGCACCGGGGATGATAATCACCGCACCGCTGGCGGCACTACTGTTGGCAGGTTTCCACAGGGCGAGAAAGCTATCGTTCGGGGCCTGCAGTTGTTGCTGCTCTTGTTGCGGAATTTGTCGCTGCAGAGCCGCCGCATCTTCCTGGCTGCGTTCGGGCAACGGTTCGCGCACGGGCGGCTTGGTCTCGGATTCGGTCTCGGCTGCAAATACTGGCAGGGCGAGTGGCAACATCAGCGACAGGCACAAGGCCGGTAGCGCCAGACGATAAGAAAACATCGGATATTCCAAGCCAGAAGTAGTCCCGGCAGCGTAATGGGTTGATCAGTATTTGTCAGGGTGTGAGCGTTTAGATGAGACGTTTTTGCTATCTGTGGGTTATCGGCTGGTTGTGGCTGCCCTTGATGGGCCATGCGGCACCTGTGCCTGCGGCTCAATTGTCGCAGGAGCAGCGCCAATGGCTGGCCCAGCATAAAGAGCTGCGGGTGGGGTTGGTCTTGCAGGCACCCTATGCCAGGTTTGATCAACGGCTTCAGCAGCTCTCGGGCGCCAATGTCGAACTGATGAAGTGGCTGGCGCAGGCGCTCGATGTTGAACTGGTGTGGCGTAACTACCCGGACCTTGCACAGCTTGAGCAGGCCGCCCGAGCGGGAGAGATCGATCTCGTGCCGGGGTTGACGCAAACCCCTGCCGGTTTGCGCTTGTGGCTGTTTTCCGATCCTTACATGCGGGTTCCGCAGTTACTGGTTGGCGTACGCAATGGCACCGGCTCGGTCGACCTGGAGAGAGTGGATAGCAAGACCCGGGTCGCAGTGCGCATGCCCAGCGCCACGGCCGATTTTTTGCGCAGCAGTTACCCCGGCCTCAACCTGCAAGGTGTGCCGCTGGAGCGTCAAGCCCTACAGTTGTTGCTCAGCCAGCAAGCCACTTACGCGGTAATCGACGAAGCTCAGCTCAGCCGGCTGTCTGCCGAGCCAGAGTTTGCGGGGCTGGCGGTGGTGGGTGATGTTGGCTTGCCGCAATTGTTGCGGGTTGCGACGCGCCGAGACTGGCCGCAGTTGGCCGGTATCGTAGAGCGTGGGTTGCATGCAATTCCGGCGCGGGACATGGAGCAACTGCACAGCCGCTGGCTGCAACCCAAGTATCCGCACCTTGGGCCATCGCCCGGCTTTTGGCAGAACCTGTGTTTATTGATCGGTACGTTGCTGTTGGCCAGCATGGCCATTGTGGTGTGGCAACGTCGTCAGCAGACGGCTCTGGAGCGCGCCTTGCTCGGCGCACGTGAAGACTTGGTCTTGCATACTGCCAGTGCCGAGGCTTTGCGCTTGAGCCAATTTTCAATCGACCAAAGCCCGGTGGGCATCCTGTGGGTCAATTGGGACAGCCATGTGCGCTACGCCAATCGGGCTGCCGAAGACATGCTCGGCTATCAGCCGGGGGCTGTGCTGGACCGGCCGTTGAGCGATTTTGAACCAGGCCTGAACATGGACCGCTGGTTGAATATGTGGCGGCGTGCACGCAATCGCAAAGAGGGCGTGCACCGCAGTGAAAGCCTCTGTGTGCGGGCCGATGGCAGTGAGTTTCCGGCGGATGTGACCTTGAGTTTTCTGCGCTTTCAGACGGCGGAATACCTGGTCGTGTACCTCAATGACATCACCGAACGGCACCGGGTGCAGGCCGCACTGCAAGAGAGCGATGCACGTTTGCAGGGCATTGCCGCCAATGTGCCAGGGTTGGTCTTTCGTCTGGAGCGCTCATTGCTGACTGGCGAACTGGACTTTCCCTATATCAGTGAAGGCAGCGAAAGCCTGGCGGGCTTCTCCCCGGCGACGTTGCGCTTGCGCGAGGTGGGTTTGCGCAGCCTGGTGCATCCTGATGACCGGGCCGACTACCACCGGATGCAGGATCTGGCGCTGGACAGCGACAGTGACTGGTCATGGCAAGGTCGGATTCTGACCCGCCAAGGCCAGCAGCGCTGGGCTGAAATCAAGGCGATCACTCGCCGTCTGGATGATGGCACCGTAGTGTGGGACGGCATTGTCTGGGATATCAGCGAAAGCAAACGTATTGAACTCGAACTCGACAGCTCCCGTGGGCAACTGCGCGAATTGTCGGCGCACCTTGAAAGCGTGCGTGAAGAAGAGAAGGCGCGCATCGCCCGTGAAGTTCATGATGAGTTAGGTCAAATGCTGACGGTGCTCAAGCTGGAAACCTCGATGTGCGAGCTGGCCTATGCGCAGCTCGATCCGGGGTTGAATGAACGGCTCAACAGCATGAAAAAACTGATTGCACAGCTCTTCCAGCTAGTGCGTGATGTGGCCACTTCACTGCGCCCGCCGATTCTGGATGCGGGTATCAGCTCAGCCATCGAATGGCAGGCCAGACGCTTTGAAGCGCGTACCCACATTCCGTGTCTGGTGCAGGTGCCGGAACACTTGCCGCCGCTTGGCGCGGCCAAGGAAGTGGGGTTATTTCGTATCCTGCAGGAAGCTCTGACCAATGTGATGCGCCATGCCCATGCGCATACGGTTGAGCTGACCCTGAGCGTGGAAGGCAAGGAGCTGTGCCTGAGCATCAGTGATGATGGGCAGGGCTTTGTGCCGTCTACTGGCCGGCCGACTTCGTTCGGCGTGGTAGGAATGCGCGAGCGGGTTTTGATGCTGGGCGGAACGCTGTCTTTGCACAGCATTCCGGAAGAGGGAACGACCCTGACGGTCCGCGTGCCTTTGGTTGATAAACGTTGATGAGGAAATGCTCGTGATTCGTGTACTGGTAGCAGAAGACCACACCATCGTGCGTGAAGGGATCAAGCAATTGATCGGCCTGGCCAAAGACCTGCTGGTGGTGGGCGAGGCCAGTAATGGCGAGCAGTTGCTGGAAACCTTGCGCCATGTTCCGTGTGAGGTGGTGCTGCTGGATATCTCCATGCCCGGGGTCAATGGTCTGGAGGCGATACCGCGGATTCGTGCCTTGAACAATCCACCGGCGATTCTGGTGTTGTCGATGCACGACGAAGCACAAATGGCGGCGCGCGCGCTGAAGTTTGGTGCGGCGGGCTATGCCACCAAAGACAGTGACCCGGCGCTATTGCTGATGGCTATTCGCAAGGTGGCGGCAGGTGGGCGTTATATCGACCCGGACCTGGCGGACCGCATGGTGTTCGAGGTTGGCCTGACCGATTCACGCCCTTTGCATGCCTTGCTGTCCGAGCGCGAATTTTCGGTGTTCAAGCGACTGGCCCAGGGGGTTAATGTCAACGATATTGCCCAACAGCTGGCGCTGAGCAGCAAGACCATCAGCACCCACAAGGCGCGGC
Source organism: Pseudomonas kulmbachensis (assembly GCF_963681935.1). Taxonomy (NCBI): domain Bacteria; kingdom Pseudomonadati; phylum Pseudomonadota; class Gammaproteobacteria; order Pseudomonadales; family Pseudomonadaceae; genus Pseudomonas; species Pseudomonas kulmbachensis. Next base: position 532,494 of record NZ_OY817088.1, read on the forward strand.
TGATGCAAAAGCTCAATATCACTTCGCTGGCTGATTTGGTGAAGTACGCGATGGAACACAAGTTGTTGTAACCGTATTCGAAGCGGGGGGGGGGGCGTAGCAGCTGCCGAAGGAACGAGGCTGCGTTCGAGTGCGTAGCGCTCGTAAAACCTGAGCCTGCGGTTTAACTGAAAGACCGGGTTCTCAGGTTTTACGACGGCTGCGCCGCCGAACGCAGCCTCGTTCCTTCGGCAGCTGCGGGATTGTGGCATGCCCCACATATCTGTTTACGACCCTTATGACATAACCCTGCAGCGTAATGCAGGGCTTAATCGGTGCAACCATCCCAATCGCGACATCCCTGTAGGGCAATCCCTACCCAAGCCCTTCCAGCCTCCTGATGTGAATCTCTCTTGCCCCCCGATTACTGTGCGGTGGTCGCTTCTTTAGTCTTGGGCTACGGCAGTCCAAAACAAAAAGGTGTGGTTATGAGTGAGGTCGGTGCAAGCGCTGGGGCAGATGAGATTCTGGTCAGCTTTCGTGGCGTGCAAAAGAGCTACGACGGCGAAAACCTGATCGTTAAAGATCTCAATCTGGAGATTCGCAAAGGCGAGTTCCTGACCTTGCTCGGGCCGTCCGGTTCGGGCAAAACCACCAGTCTGATGATGCTGGCCGGCTTCGAGACCCCAACCGCGGGTGAGATTCTGCTGGCGGGGCGCTCGATCAATAACGTGCCTCCGCACAAGCGCGATATCGGCATGGTGTTCCAGAACTATGCGCTGTTCCCGCACATGACCGTGGCCGAAAACCTCGGCTTTCCGCTGTCAGTACGTGGGCTGAACCGCACCGACATCAGTGAACGGGTCAAGCGCGTATTGAGCATGGTGCAACTCGATGCTTTCGCCCAGCGCTATCCGGCCCAGCTCTCTGGCGGCCAGCAACAGCGCGTGGCACTGGCTCGCGCACTGGTATTCGAGCCACAGCTGGTGCTGATGGACGAACCGTTGGGCGCATTGGACAAGCAATTGCGTGAACACATGCAGATGGAAATCAAACACCTGCATCAGCGTCTCGGCGTGACCGTGGTCTACGTGACACACGACCAGGGTGAGGCCCTGACCATGTCTGATCGCGTTGCGGTATTTCATCAAGGTGAAATCCAGCAAATTGCCCCGCCGCGCATGCTCTATGAAGAGCCGAAAAATACCTTTGTTGCCAACTTCATCGGCGAAAACAACCGTCTCAATGGCCGTCTGCACAGTCAGAACGGTGATCGCTGTGTGGTCGAGCTGAGCAGGGGCGAGAAGGTCCAGGCGCTGGCGGTGAATGTCGGTCGTACAGGTGATCCGGTGACCCTGTCGATCCGTCCGGAACGCATTAGCCTCAATGGTTCCAGTGAGTCATGCGCCAACCGCTTCTCGGGCCGGGTTGAAGAATTTATCTACCTGGGCGATCACGTTCGGGTGCGTATGGAAGTCTGCGGCATGAACGATTTTTTTGTGAAACAGCCGATTGCCGAGCTGGACCCCACCCTGGCCGTCGGTGACGTCGTGCCATTGGGTTGGCAGGTCGAACATGTACGTGCGCTGGACCCTCTCTTAGAGGCGAATTGATCGCCCCGGCTTCACCAACCCTGCACAGCGGAGAACAACAATGCATACATCCTTCAAATTCACGGCCTTAAGTCTGGGCCTGATGTTCGCGGCCAATGCTCTGGCCGCAACCGATCTGACCGTGGTGTCGTTTGGCGGCGCGAACAAGGCGGCTCAAGTCAAAGCGTTTTATGCCCCTTGGGAAGCCAAGGGCGAAGGCAAGATCATCGCCGGGGAATACAACGGTGAAATGGCCAAGATCAAGGCCATGGTCGACACCAAAAGCATCTCCTGGGATCTGGTAGAAGTGGAGTCCCCGGAACTGTCCCGCGGTTGCGACGAGGACATGTTCGAGCCTCTGGACCCGGCACTGTTCGGCAATCCCGAGCAATACGTCAAAGGCGCGATTCAATCCTGCGGAGCTGGCTTCTTCGTGTGGTCTACCGTGCTGGCCTACAACGCCGACAAGCTTAAAACCGCGCCGACCAGTTGGGCCGATTTCTGGGACACCAAAACCTTCCCGGGTAAACGCGGGCTGCGTAAAGGCGCCAAGTACACCCTGGAGTTCGCCTTGATGGCCGACGGTGTCGCGCCCAAGGATGTATACACCGTGCTGGCGAGCAAAGACGGTCAGAACCGTGCCTTCAAAAAACTCGATGAACTCAAGCCGAACATTCAGTGGTGGGAAGCGGGCGCACAGCCGCCCCAGTACTTGGCCTCTGGCGATGTGGTAATGAGCTCGGCCTACAACGGTCGCATCGCTGCCGTGCAGAAAGAAAGCAATCTGAAGATCGTCTGGAATGGCGGCATTTACGATTTCGATGCATGGGCCATTCCTAAAGGGTTGGGCAAAGCCAAGGCGGACGCCGCCAAGAAGTTCATGGCGTTCACGCTGATGCCACAACAGCAAAGTGTGTACTCGCAGAACATCGCTTACGGTCCGGCCAACAAGGAAGCGATGCCACTGCTGCCTAAAGAGGTGCAGGCCGATATGCCTACAGCCCCGCAAAACATCGCTAACCAAGTGCAGATCGACGTCAGCTTCTGGGCTGATAACGGTGAGCAACTGGAACAACGCTTCAACGCCTGGGCTGCCAAGTAAGCAGCGTTGACATGCGGTGCGACCCACTGGGTCGCGCCGCCATCGTTTAAAGATTTTCGGAGTTCGCCATGGCCGTCGCCGTTCCCCTGAACGAGGTCTCCAGCCCCACCTTGAAGAAACGCCTGGCACATGCCGAGCGGATTAACCGCTGGAAGGCGCAGGCGCTGATTGCGCCCCTGGTGATATTTCTGCTGCTGGTGTTTCTGGTGCCGATTGCGGCCCTGCTCTACAAAAGCGTGGGTAACCCGGAAGTGGTCGAAGGCTTGCCCCGCACCGTCGTGGCTGTTGCCGGGTGGGATGGCAAGGGTTTACCAGCGGAACCGGTGTATCAGGCGCTGAGTGAAGACCTGGCCCAAGCGCGCAAGAATCAAGTCTTGGGCGATTTGTCCAAGCGTCTGAATATGGAATTGGCCGGCTATCGCAGCCTGCTGATGAAAACCGCCAAGGCGCTGCCATTCAAAGCGGCACCTGAGTCGTACAAAGATGCGATGGAAGTCATTGATGAGCGTTGGGGCGACCCGGCTTACTGGCAGGCGATCAAGCGCAATACTTCCAGCGTGACCCCGTTTTATCTGCTGGCGGCTGTGGATCACCGTATCGACGACCTGGGTGAAATTGCCCAGGCCACGCCGGATCAGTCGATCTATCTGGACATCTTCGCCCGTACTTTCTGGATGGGCTTTGTGATTACCTGCATTTGTCTGGTGCTGGCCTACCCGTTGGCGTACTTGCTGGCCAACCTGCCGACCCGGCAAAGCAACCTGCTGATGATTTTGGTGCTGTTGCCGTTCTGGACGTCGGTGCTGGTGCGGGTTGCGTCCTGGATTGTGTTGCTGCAATCGGGCGGGCTGATCAATAGCGCGCTGATTAGCATGGGGCTGATCGACAAGCCGCTGGAGTTGGTGTTCAACCGCACCGGGGTTTACATCTCAATGGTGCACATTCTGTTGCCGTTCATGATTCTGCCGATTTACAGCGTGATGAAAGGTATATCGCCTACCTATATGCGTGCAGCGATCTCACTTGGCTGCCATCCGTTTGCCAGCTTCTGGCGGGTGTATTTCCCGCAGACTTACGCCGGTGTAGGGGCAGGTTGTTTGCTGGTGTTCATTATCGCCATTGGCTACTACATCACCCCTGCCTTGCTCGGAAGCCCGAACGACCAGATGGTCAGCTACTTCGTGGCGTTCTACACCAACACCAGCATCAACTGGGGTATGGCGACAGCATTGGGTGGTTTGTTGTTGCTGGCTACCGTGGTGCTGTACCTGATGTACAACTGGCTGGTAGGCGCCAGCCGCCTGCGCTTGAGTTAAGGAGAACGCCATGCTGAGCCCATACATGTCACCCTTTGAGCGGGTCTGGTTCTACAGCTTGCGCATTCTTTGCGGGCTGATCCTGTTGTTTTTGATTTTGCCGGTACTGGTGATTATTCCGTTGTCATTCAACTCGGGCAGTTTCCTGGTGTATCCGCTGCAGGGGTTTTCGCTGCACTGGTATCAGGACTTCTTTGCTTCGGCCGAATGGATGCGTGCCCTGAGAAACAGTGTGATCGTGGCCCCGGCGGCCACGGTGCTGGCGATGGTGTTCGGCACGCTGGCGGCAATTGGTCTGACCCGTGGTGACTTCCCCGGCAAAGCATTGGTGATGGCGTTGGTGATCTCGCCGATGGTGGTGCCGGTGGTGATTATCGGTGTGGCCAGTTACCTGTTTTTTGCCCCGCTGGGGTTGGGTAACAGCTACATCTCGTTGATTGTGGTGCACGCGGTGTTGGGCGTGCCGTTTGTGATCATTACCGTGTCAGCAACCTTGCAGGGTTTTAATCACAATCTGGTACGGGCGGCGGCCAGTTTGGGTGCCTCGCCGTTGACTGCCTTTCGCCGGGTGACCTTGCCGTTGATTGCGCCGGGGGTTATTTCGGGTGCGCTGTTTGCCTTCGCCACCTCGTTTGATGAAGTGGTGGTCACGCTGTTTTTGGCCGGGCCCGAGCAGGCGACCCTGCCACGGCAGATGTTCAGCGGCATCCGCGAAAACCTCAGCCCGACCATTGCTGCTGCGGCAACCTTGCTGATCGCTTTTTCGGTGGTGTTGTTGCTGACCCTTGAGTGGTTGCGTGGGCGCAGTGAAAAGCTGCGTACGGCGCAGGCCTAGAACCAGCAGGCATCCCACAAGGGGTAATCGCCGATCCGTGTGGCCAGCTGTGCACGGATCGGGTTTCTGATGATGTAGCGGGCTGCGGCCTTAAGGTCCTCTTCATGGCGTAGTGCCCTGTCGTAATAGCCTTTTTGCCAGAGTCGGTCATTGGATTGGCTTGCGTGGTTAACTGCCACGCTACTGCGTGATTTTATGCGGCACATCAGCTCGCTCACCGATTTATGACGTAGCTCGACCAGCCAATGGCAATGGTCGGGCATGACTACCCAGGCAATTGAGTTGACGACGCCTTCGTCGTGAGCGTGCCGGAGCTGGTTGACTACGAGGCGGCCTAGGTGAAAGTCATTGAATACTGGCCGCCGTTGGTCGGTGACAGTGGTGAGCAGATAGATACCACCCGGTTCTGAGTAGCGGCCTATACGCAGGCGGCATGCGTTGTTTAAAACTGGCAATCCTTTGCCCTCCGGTTTGATGATTACTAACGCTAGATCAGCCATCGGCAAGTAACAAAGCCAACCTTTAACCGGATATTGCACCCGGCGTAGCAGCTGCCGAAGGAACGAGGCTGCGTTCGACGGCGTAGCCGTCGCAAAACCTGAAATTGCGGTGGGTCAGGTAAAACGGGGATTGAGGATTTGCGGTCGCTGCGCAACCGAACGCAGCCTCGTTCCTTCGGCAGCTGCTACGCATGGCATATGGCCAATCATCGTGGCAAGGCGGTGCGCGCGTCACGGTGGGCGGTATACAATGCGCGCCACCGTGTTTAGCCCACTAAAAGGTGCGTCATGCAGCCCTTCGCTATTGCCCCATCGATTCTTTCCGCCGATTTCGCCCGTCTTGGCGAAGAAGTGGACAACGTACTCGCCGCGGGTGCTGATATCGTTCACTTCGATGTCATGGACAATCATTACGTACCCAACCTGACCATCGGCCCGATGGTCTGCGCTGCCTTGCGCAAGTACGGCATCACCGCTCCCATCGATGCGCACCTGATGGTTAGCCCGGTCGACCGGATCATCGGCGACTTTATCGAAGCTGGCGCGACCTACATCACCTTCCACCCCGAAGCGACGCAGCACATCGACCGCTCCCTGCAACTGATCCGCGAAGGCGGCTGCAAGGCAGGTCTGGTGTTTAACCCGGCGACCCCGCTGGATGTGCTCAAGTACGTGATGGACAAGGTCGACATGATCTTGCTGATGAGCGTAAACCCAGGCTTCGGCGGGCAAAAATTCATCCCCGGCACGCTGGATAAACTGCGTGAAGCCCGTGCACTGATCGATGCATCCGGGCGCGAGATTCGCCTGGAAATCGACGGTGGCGTGAACGTTGGCAATATCCGTGAAATCGCCGAAGCCGGTGCTGACACCTTTGTCGCCGGTTCTGCGATTTTCAACACGCCAAACTATGAAGAAGTCATTCAAAAAATGCGTGCCGAGCTAGCGTTGGCCCGTCCATGAGCCGTTTTGAGCAGCTACTTCAGGGGCGGCTGCCAAAGCTGGTGATGTTCGATCTGGATGGCACCCTGATTGACTCAGTACCGGATTTGGCCGTCGCCGTGGAGGCCATGCTGCTCAAGTTGGGTCGCCCGCCCGCCGGGATTGAGAACGTGCGGCTGTGGATCGGCAACGGTGCGCCCATGCTGGTGCGCCGTGCCCTGGCCGGCAACATGGAAGGCAGCGGTGTTGACGACACTGAGGCCGAACTGGCGCTGGAGATTTTCATGGAGGCCTACGATGGTGGCCATGAACACACCAAGGTTTATCCCGGTGTACGCGAAAGCCTCAAGTGGCTGCAAAAACAGGGCGTTGAAATGGCCCTGATCACCAACAAGCCGGAGCGCTTCGTAGCGCCCTTGTTGGATGAGCTGAAGCTGGGGCGGTTTTTTCGCTGGATTGTCGGTGGCGACACCATGCCACAGAAAAAACCCGACCCTGCCGCGTTGCTGTTTGTGATGAAGATGGCTGGCACCACTCCTGCGCAATCAATGTTTATCGGCGATTCGCGGAATGACGTGCTGGCGGCGAAGGCCGCAGGTGTGCGCTGCGTAGCCCTGAGTTATGGCTACAACCACGGCCGACCGATTGAAGAAGAATCACCGGATATGGTGATTGGCAACCTGCAAGAGCTGATAGCCGGTTGCTTAGATTCTGCGCCTGAGATAACGTTGGGCAATTCTGTTTCCCCCTCTCGAAGAGATTCCATCGTGGTGGTCACTCGCAAACTCTGGATGAAAGTTATCAAGGCCCTGGCCCGCTGGCGTTGGCGCGCCTGACTTGAATCTGGCCGCATAGCCGGCACGTTTGCATACCTGACCGTTTTACCCTCAGACCACGAGGCACCTCATGATCCGCGAAGAATTCCTGCGTTTGGCCGCTGCTGGCTACAACCGTATCCCCCTTGCACGCGAAACCCTGGCCGACTTCGACACACCGCTGTCGATCTATCTGAAGCTGGCCGATCAGCCCAATTCCTATTTGCTGGAATCGGTGCAGGGCGGCGAGAAGTGGGGCCGTTACTCGATCATCGGCTTGCCATGCCGCACGGTGCTGCGTGTGCATGATCATCAGGTCAGCGTGACCCACGATGGTGTCGAGATCGAGTCCCTCGAAGCTGAAGATCCGTTGACCTTCGTTGAGGAGTTCAAGGCTCGTTACAACGTGCCGACCATTGCCGGTTTGCCGCGTTTCAACGGTGGCCTGGTAGGGTATTTCGGTTATGACTGCGTGCGTTACGTGGAAAAGCGTCTGGGCAAGTGCCCGAACCCTGATCCGCTGGGCGTGCCGGACATTCTGCTGATGGTGTCCGACGCTGTTGTGGTATTCGATAACCTGGCTGGCAAGATGCACGCCATCGTGCTGGTCGATCCGGCGCGGCCTGACGCTTATGAAGAGGGTCAGGCCCGGCTTGAGGCGCTGCTAGAGCAACTGCGTCAACCGATTACGCCGCGCCGAGGTCTGGACTTCACTGCGCAGCAAGCGGCTGATCCAGTGTTCCGTTCCAGCTTCACCCAGGACGACTACGAAAAAGCCGTCGACACGATCAAAGACTACATCCTCGCAGGCGATTGCATGCAAGTGGTGCCGTCGCAGCGCATGTCTATCGACTTCAAGGCCGCGCCGATCGATTTGTATCGTGCGCTGCGCTGCTTCAACCCAACGCCGTATATGTACTTCTTCAATTTTGGTGACTTCCACGTGGTGGGCAGTTCGCCTGAAGTGCTGGTACGGGTTGAAGACAACCTGATCACCGTACGCCCGATTGCCGGGACGCGCCCTCGGGGTGCGACTGAAGAGGCCGATCTGGCGCTCGAAGAGGACCTGCTCAGTGATGACAAGGAAATCGCCGAGCACCTGATGCTGATTGACCTGGGGCGTAACGACACGGGCCGCGTCTCAGAAATCGGCTCGGTCAAGCTCACCGAGAAGATGGTGATCGAGCGTTACTCCAACGTGATGCACATTGTGTCCAACGTCACCGGCCAGCTCAAAAGCGGACTGACAGCGATGGACGCACTGCGGGCGATTTTGCCAGCGGGTACGTTGTCCGGTGCACCGAAAATCCGCGCGATGGAGATCATCGATGAACTGGAGCCGGTCAAGCGTGGTGTGTATGGCGGCGCGGTCGGTTATTTTGCCTGGAACGGCAATATGGACACGGCCATTGCGATCCGTACCGCAGTGATCAAGGACGGTGAATTGCATGTGCAGGCTGGTGGCGGCATTGTCGCTGACTCGGTCCCGGCCCTTGAGTGGGAAGAAACCCTCAACAAACGCCGCGCAATGTTCCGTGCTGTTGCCCTGGCCGAACAAACCCCACGGGATTGATTGCGTCCCTTTGTGGGAGCGAGCAAGCTCGCTCCCACACGCACCCTCGAGATTTTAGAAGTTCAGGCTAACCCCGACATTCACCCCCTGCTGCATAACCCCGTCACTCTTTCTCGCGTTATAAGCCGCCCGCAGCATAAGGTCGGAGGTCAGTTTGTGGCTGACCCCCAGGCTCAAACGGGCAAGGTTACTTGGCGGTGTATAGCCTTCGAGCTTGAAACGATTATTGGGCAGGCTGTTAAGCGCGATGTTCAGGCGTTGGGTCTGGTCCTGGAACTCATGTTCATGGGCGGCTTCGCCAAACAACAGCGTCTGAGGGGTGGCCTGGTAACTGGCGAGCAAACCCGCACCAAGGCGATTTGAAACAAGCGTCTGCTCTTCGTAGTTCAATGCAGTCGAACGTCGCCCCTTTTCTTCATAGCGATTAACCTCCACCCGCGAATATTCGGCGCTGATAAAAGGCGACAGGTGCCACAGGTCTGAGGCCGGTGCGATGTCATAACCCAGGCGAGTACTTAGCGCCCGAAGGTGCCCGTTAGCTTGCCCTTGCTCCATGCCTTCACCTATGCCAAACGCGAATTTTCGCTTTAGGCTGTCGTAATCCAGCCTTCCCAACGTCAGCGCGGCATCACCCCACCAATGATTGTGTTGGTATTGCGCAAACACACTGCCCAGATAGCTATTGAGTTTGTAATCCGATTCATTGGCGCCTGCTTCCAGGTGTTGCCGATAAAACCCGCCTGCTACTCCAAAACGCCAGTTTTCATCTGCCCTGTAGCTGGTGCCGATATTGACGTTATAGCCTCTGCCATCTGCACTCACGGAGGTGTCCTGTCCGTCGATTTCCAGGCGCTGCCCACCACCAGCAGCCATGGATCTCCATTGGCCAGTGGCTTGCCATTGACCGTTGTCGCCAGCCCATTGGTTGCGCAGTTGGTCTTGATGGGCGTTTAGCGTGCCTTGAGCCATGACGGGTAACAAAGTCAGTTCCCAAGGGACGGCAAGCAATGAATAGGCGTAGTCGGCAATTAACTGCTGACCCACCTCGGTGGGGTGCACCTTGTCGTTGAACAGCAGTTTGCCCGGGTTGGGAGTTGAGCTGTTGAGGCCGTACTTCGGGTTTTCCGCACATTCATCACCGTTGAAGCAAGTACCGATAAGGTCCTGTCCAAGTGCCAAGCCATAACGGGCAGGATCGGTAACGGCTTCACGCAGCAACAGCGGGATATTGAGAGGGATGATTTCGGCGTCTATCTGTTCGAGTTGCTGTACCAACTCATGGTTGAACATGGTGCTGAGGTAGCTGGTACCCGCCTGGGCAGATGTGCCGTAAATGGCCGGGGTCAGGCCCAGGTCGGGCAGCAGCCAGACCATGATGTAGCGCGCCCCGGCCTGTTGCAGGGCGTAGGTGCTTGCAGCCAGCCTTTGTGCGGTTTTGCCTGCTTCAGCGGGGCTGGTGACCTTTCCTTGAATGAAGTCATTACCGCCACCGGAAATGAAGTACAGCGCCTTGGGGTCAGCCTTGAAGTTGTTCTCCACAAGGTAACCAGGCTTGCTGCGCAGTACGGAACCGCCAATTAAAAACCAGTCATCAGGGACGGTGACTTTTGAAACAGTTGTGACGGAATTGAGTATCTGGTCCGTGCGGTAACCACCGACCGCCCAGTTATTGCCATCGGGCGAGCCTGTGACGGAATTTGTCATCGATGTGGACGGGCCCAGATCACCGGGTGCAATACCCAGTTTTGCGCCCAGCCGCATGGGCGCTACGGCAACATACTCCTCGCCGCTGTATTCCTTGTACGTGGGCCCGGTGTGATTGGTGAAACGCATGCCACTGCCTACACCTGGAAATTGCCCCGAATCGCTCAGGCTGTCGCCGAACACGATCATGGTGGAGTAGGGAGTTGGGGCCGCTATGGCGCGTTCGCTGACGATGGACAAAATGCATCCCGCCAGAGGGATAAGTAGTGAAAGCCTGCGCATGGGACGACCTTTTTTATTGTTAAGAGCGCGGACATTAACAAAACGATCTGTATTAATTGTTTCGTGTAAAACAAAGTCACAAAGTACTTAATGGTTGTTTTCCCCTGTATTCGCTACCCCATGTTGCACCTGTCGCGAGGCTACGTTACTGTGCCATGACGTAGAAATGAGACCCTTCCTGTGTTGATCATCAGCAAACTCTTTATGCGAGTTGTTAAGGCCCAAGGCCGTTGGCGTTGGCGCGCCTAATATTTCTCTGCCGGCCCCGCCGGACCTGCCCCCTGCGTTTTCCTGAATGGCTCCCCCTCGGTTGGTGTGTTCAAACCAGCAACTGAAACTGCGGGCATAGAGTTCTGAAAACAGTTTTGAATGTCAGTGAATTCAGAGGTTTAGCAACATGTTGCTGATGATCGATAATTACGACTCTTTTACTTACAACGTTGTGCAGTACCTCGGCGAATTGGGTGCCGAGGTCAAGGTGGTGCGCAATGACGAACTGACCGTGGCCCAGATCGAAGCGCTCAAACCTGAGCGTATTGTGGTCTCGCCCGGCCCGTGTACGCCGAACGAGGCGGGTATCTCCCTCGAAGCGATCAAACACTTTGCAGGCAAACTGCCAATTCTGGGCGTGTGCCTGGGCCATCAGTCCATCGGCCAGGCTTTTGGCGGTGATGTGGTTCGCGCCCGACAAGTGATGCACGGTAAAACCAGCCCGGTGTATCACCTCGATACTGGGGTGTTCCAGGGCTTGAACAACCCGTTGACCGTGACCCGTTATCACTCGCTGGTGGTCAAGCGCGAAACCCTGCCTGACTGTCTCGAGCTGACCGCCTGGACTCGGCTTGAAGATGGCACGGTCGACGAGATCATGGGCTTGCGCCACAAGACACTGAATATTGAAGGGGTGCAATTTCACCCTGAATCGATCCTGACCGAACAAGGTCATGAACTGTTTGCCAACTTTCTTAAACAAACCGGCGGCACGCGCTAAGGACTTCAAATGGATATCAAGACAGCCCTGAACCGTATCGTCGGTCATCTCGATCTGAGCACCGATGAAATGCGCGATGTAATGCGCGACATCATGACCGGTCAGTGCACCGAGGCGCAGATTGGCGCGTTCATGATGGGCATGCGCATGAAGAGCGAAAGCATCGACGAAATCGTCGGTGCCGTGACCGTAATGCGCGAATTGGCAGACAAGGTAGAGCTCAAAACCCTCGATGGCGTGGTCGATATTGTCGGCACCGGTGGTGACGGCGCGAATATCTTCAACGTATCCACAGCTTCGGCTCTGGTGATTGCGGCTGCAGGCTGCACCGTGGCCAAGCACGGTAACCGTGCGGTATCTGGCAAGAGCGGCAGTGCGGACTTGCTCGAAGCAGCGGGTGTATATCTGAACCTGACCCCTGCACAAGTAGGCCGTTGCATCGACAGCGTAGGTATCGGTTTCATGTTCGCCCAGTGTCATCATGGCGCCATGAAACACGCAGCCATTCCGCGTCGCGACCTTGGCCTGCGAACCCTGTTCAATATGCTTGGCCCGCTTACGAATCCGGCTGGTGTGTTGCATCAAGTAGTGGGTGTTTTCAATCAGGCACTGTGCCGGCCTTTGGCTGAAGTGTTGCAGCGTCTGGGCAGCAAGCATGTGCTGGTGGTGCATTCGCAAGACGGCCTGGATGAGTTCAGCCTGGCAGCACCGACCTATGTGGCGGAGCTGCATAAAGGTGAAATCAAGGAATATTGGGTCCAGCCTGAAGACCTGGGCATCAAGAGCCAAAGCCTGTTTGGCCTGGTGGTCGACAGTCCGGAGCAATCGCTGGAGTTGATCCGCGATGCCTTGGGTCGTCGCAAAACTGAAGCGGGCCAGAAAGCCGCTGAAATGATTGTTCTCAATGCGGGTGCTGCACTGTATGCCGCTGACCTTGCCTACACTCTTAAAGAAGGTGTGGAATTGGCCCATGACGCGCTGCACACCGGGTTGGCCCGAGAGAAGCTCGAAGAGCTGGGCGCATTTACCGCGATTTTCAAGCAGGAGAATGAAGCATGAGTGTGCCAACCGTTCTGGAGAATATTCTGGCGCGTAAAGTTCAGGAGGTTGCCGAGCGCAGTGCTCGCGTGAGCCTGGCAGAACTCGAACGTCTGGCTGCTCAGGCTGATCCGGTTCGCGGCTTTGCCAATGCCTTGTTGGCACAAGCCAAGAAGAAACAGCCCGCGGTAATTGCCGAAATTAAAAAGGCTTCACCCAGCAAGGGTGTGATTCGCGAGCACTTCGTGCCTGCCGAAATTGCCAAGAGCTATCAAACGGGCGGCGCGACCTGTTTGTCCGTGCTGACCGATATCGACTACTTTCAAGGCGCCGATGCGTACCTGCAACAGGCACGCGCGGCCTGTACCTTGCCGGTAATTCGCAAGGACTTCATGATCGATCCGTATCAAATCGTCGAAGCCCGTGCGTTGGGTGCCGACTGCGTGCTGTTGATCGTGTCCGCTTTGGACGACGTGAAAATGGCCGAACTGGCTGCCGTTGCCAAAAGCGTAGGGCTTGATGTGTTGGTTGAAGTGCATGATGGCGATGAGCTTGAACGCGCACTTAAAACCCTCGATACGCCTTTGGTGGGGATCAACAACCGTAACCTGCACACGTTTGAAGTCAGCCTGGAGACCACGCTGGATCTGTTGCCACGTGTTCCTCGTGACCGTTTGGTGATTACCGAAAGCGGGATTCTTAATCGTGCGGATGTCGAACTGATGGAAATCAGCGAGGTGTATTCGTTCCTGGTTGGCGAAGCTTTTATGCGCGCCGAGAATCCAGGTACCGAACTGCAGCGCTTGTTCTTCCCTGAGCGGGTTGTGCCGGTGACGGGTTCGACACTGGACTGACCTGCAAAACTTCCTGTGGGAGCGAGCTTGCTCGCGATGCAGGCAACGCGATCTGTCAGGTAAATGCGGTGATGCCATCGCGAGCAAGCTCGCTCCCACCGTCATTGTTGTTCTGCGTTTGGAAGGAATCTTATGCCGCTGGTCAAACAACTCACTGTCGAAGCAGGCCTCAAGGCCGAGCAGGATTTGCTGGCCTCGGTTTGTGCCGGGGAGTTGGAGGCTGGAGTGCTGTTCTGGCAACCCACGGATCGGGCGTTGGTCATGCCGCGCCGCTTGAGTCGCTTGCCGGGTTTTGAACAGGCCAGTGTCGAGTTGGCAGCCAGCGGCTGGCCTATTCTGTTACGTGAAACGGGTGGCGAGCCGGTTCCTCAGTCTGCGTCGACGATCAATATCGCTCTGGTCTACGCGCCTTTGCGCAGTGAAGGTGACCATGGGCGTATCGAAACCGCGTATCGACGCTTGTGCGAGCCCATTTGCGATTTGTTGACTCACTTGGGTGGGGCTGCGTCTTTGGGTGAGGTTGAGGGCGCGTTTTGTGATGGTCGTTTCAACGTCAATCTCAATGCTCGCAAGCTGGTCGGAACTGCTCAGCGCTGGCGACAGAGCCAAGGTGGGCAGCGACCTGTCGGCCTGGTGCACGGTGCATTGCTGGTCGATAACGAGCGTGAGTCGATGGTGGCTGCGGTCAATCGTTTCAATCAACTGTGCGATCTTGAGCAACGCTGCTTGGCTGACAGCCACATTGCCTTGCACGAAGCGTTTGTTGCCCCCGACTTCTTTGAGCGCCTGAGTGCCAGCTATCAACAGATCCTGGCGCCCTTGCTCAAGCCTTAACGTGTACCGAACACCACCATGGTCTTGCCTTTGACGTTCACCAGGTTCTGTTCTTCCAAACCTTTTAGTACGCGGCCAACCATCTCTCGCGAACAACCGACAATCCTGCCGATTTCCTGACGGGTAATCTTGATTTGCATGCCGTCAGGGTGGGTCATGGCGTCAGGTTGTTTGCACAGCTCAAGCAGGCAGCGAGCAACTCTTCCCGTGACATCAAAGAACGCCAGGTCGCCGACCTTGCGCGTGGTGTTGCGCAGGCGTTGAGCGATTTGGCCACTTAGCGCGTAAAGAATTTCTGGCTCTTGCTGTGTGTATTCTCTGAATTTTGAATAGCTGATCTCTGCTAATTCGCACTCGGTCTTGGCCCGAACCCATGCGCTGCGTGTCTGTTCCTGTCCCGGTTGTTCAAACAGACCCAGCTCGCCAATAAAGTCTCCGCTATTGAGGTAGGCAATGATCATTTCACGACCGTCCTCGTCTTCAATCAAAACCGTTACCGAACCTTTGATAATGAAGAACAGTGTGTGTGAGGACTCGCCTGCGCAGATGATATTGCTCTTGGCCGGATAACGTTTGCGCTGGCAAAAAGTCAAAAACTTGTCGAGGTTCTTGATTTTGGGTATGGGAGAAAGAGCAACCATGGTTGTATCCCGAAAAGCTTGCACAGTAAGGGTTAGATCTATTTTTATATAGAGCGCTTGCTGGCTGGCGCCAGCGATTTGGCGCCAGCTTACCAGACAGGTTCTGCTGGGTTTGCAGAATTTTCCCCGCCGGATGCCAGAGAAACGCTTCAGTGTGGCGAGTTATCAGTTTCTGGCCCTGTGCTAAGCTGGCGCCCCTTTTAAAACAGTGGAGTCTGGGCGATGAAGGCACGCATTCAATGGGCTGGCGAAGCCATGTTTCTGGGCGAATCAGGCAGCGGCCACGTCGTTGTGATGGATGGTCCGCCTGAAAGTGGTGGTCGCAATCTGGGCGTACGCCCGATGGAAATGCTGTTGTTGGGGCTCGGTGGGTGCAGCAACTTTGACGTTGTCAGCATTCTCAAAAAATCGCGTCAGGCGGTTGAGAGCTGCGAGGCGTTCCTGGAAGCAGAGCGCGCCACCGAAGATCCAAAGGTGTTCACCAAGATCCATCTGCACTTTGTGGTCAAGGGCCGAGGTTTGAAAGAAGCTCAGGTCAAGCGCGCCATCGAGCTGTCGGCCGAGAAGTATTGCTCGGCATCCATCATGCTGGGCGCTGCAGGTGTTGCGATTAGCCACGACTACGAAATCATCGAGTTGGGCTGAGCGAGTCGCCATTACGGTTGCAGCATAAAAAAGGGCCTGAGTTCAGCCCTTTTTATGCGCAAAGTACCGCTACAAACTGTAGCTGCCCAAAGTTAGAGGCTGCGATCAGATGCGGTACGTGCTTTTGGTCATGACTTTGGCCATCAGGCTCATGCCAAATTTGACCGGGGCAGGGAAGCGGTAGCCGCCTGCATTGAGCGCCGACTCTGCGTGTTGTTCTTCGTCGATACGCATTTGCTCGAGAATTGCCCGAGACTTCTCGTCTTCAGCCGGCAGTTGCTCAAGATGTTCGTTCAGGTGTTTGCACACTTGATCTTCGGTCGCCGCCACGAACCCCAGACTGACTTTGTCGCTGATCAGCCCTGCTGCCGCGCCGATGCCAAACGACATCCCGTAAAACAACGGGTTCAGTACGCTTGGGTGGCTACCCAACTGACGGATGCGTTGCTCGCACCAAGCCAGGTGGTCGATTTCTTCTTCAGCGGCATGTTCCATCGCTTCGCGCACATGGGGCAGCTTGGCTGTCAGCGCCTGGCCCTGATACAAGGCTTGGGCACAGACTTCGCCGGTATGGTTGATACGCATCAGCCCGGCTACATGGCGAGTGGCCTGGGCGTCTAACGGGTTTTCAGGTTTGACGATGGCAGGCGACGGCCGATGAGGCATACCGCTGAAAGGCAGCAGTGTGCGCAAGGCGGTATCGGCTTGTAACAGAAGACGGTCAATCGGCGAGTAGTGACGTTGGGTAGTCATGCTTACCTCCGGAAAAAATCACGGCGGTCAGTTTACCCCAATCAGGCGGGCGGAGTTTGCGTTGGATCATGGGTGAATGTGGGAGCTCTGCAGCTCCCACGGCAGAATCGTTGGCCAATCAGCCCGGTGGCCAGTTCATCTGGCGTTGACCTAAAACGTGCATGTGAATGTGGTAGACCGTTTGGCCACCCTTTTCATTGCAGTTCATCACTACGCGGAAACCGTCTTCGCAACCCAGTTCTTTGGCCAGACGTTGCGCTGTGAACAGGATATGGCCTGCCAGAGGTTTGTCTTCTTCGGTCAAGTCGTTAAGCGTGCGTATCGGTTTTTTCGGAATGACCAGAAAATGGATCGGCGCTTGTGGGGCTATATCGTGAAAGGCGAGCACTTGATCATCTTCGTAAATGATCTTTGCGGGTATTTCACGGTTGATGATCTTGGTGAACAGAGTATCCAAAGCTGTGTCTCCGTGAGTGAAGTCCGGTCTGAGTGTACTCAGGGTGGTGAGTTACGCCCAGTCTCGTTAACGAGGGCAGTAGGATTTGTTGACTGAGGCGGCAATTTTCCGCGTCATCCAGCGCGAGAAGACTCGTGGGAGACGGGTTAGCCAGCGGTTGCGTCGACCCGGAATGATGATCGCCTTGTTTTTGTCGAGGGCGCGCACGGTGTAGAGCGCAACTTCTTCGGGGCTCAGGGCTCTGGCGTTTTGCTTGATGGCGTCGGTGTTCATTTTAGCCGCATCGAAAAAGCCGGTTCGGGTAATGCCAGGGCAAAGGACCGAGACCTTGATGCCGGTTTTTTTCACTTCTTCGCGCAAACCTTCGGAAAAGTGCAGCACATACGCCTTGCTGGCAAAGTAGGTGCTGAGCCACGGCCCGGGCTGGAAAGCTGCGATCGAGGACACATTGAGGATTTGCCCGCCGCCCTGAACTGCCATCATGTTGCCGATGGCATGGCACAAGCGGGTGAGTGCCAGAACGTTGAGTTCAATCAGGTCTTGCTCGGCGCTCCAGTCGTGAGCCAGAAAAGGGCCGCAGGTACCGATGCCTGCGCAATTGACCAGCAAGTCGATCTGGCGGTCACCTTCTTCTAGCTCCAGCAAGAAACCTGACAAACGCAGGGGTTCGCCCAAATCGCAGGCGCGGAACAAAACCTCAACCCCAAAACGCTGGGTCAGTTCAAGTGCAATGGTTTCCAGAGCATCCCGCTGGCGGGCCACCAAAATCAAACTGCGCCCGCGTCGGGCAAGGGCTTCAGCCAGGGCCAGGCCAATGCCGCTGGAGGCGCCAGTGATTAAAGCGTAACGGGTCATGCTGTTCTCCATTGCAACGGTACAGTCCGGTGACAATGATGTCCCTGGCGTTAACGCGTTCATTAAGGCGGGCAGTCTACAGGCTGTTGCTGTTGACTGCGTTGATCAACGCAGTCAACAGGCCCAAAGCAAAGAGGGCGATCATTGCGCAGATGCTCAGACCAATCAAAAAGATGGTGATCGAGGCGATGACGTTGACCGCCCGGCTGTTCGGTGGCGGCGGGGGACCATATTTATTGGGGCCGGGAGTGCCAGGCATCAATAGCATCATCAGGGACAGAACCAGGTTGGCCACGGGCACCAGATGCAGCAACAGCATCCAGGCGGACCAATTAAGGTCGTGCAAACGCTGGGCACCCATTCTCAGGCCAAGGATGAAATAGACCATCGAGAGTGTAGCCCCGCAGGTAATGCCAAGGGTGGGCGACACCTTGACTGCGAGCAGAACCAGAAGCGACGTCACCATGGCGATGACGGTGAGTACCATGCTCCAGGCCAGCAGCCTTAAACGCCCGATGCGGCCGCTGAACCCTACAGGGTCCAGTGCCGCATAGGGTTCTTGAGGGATTTTGTCCAGGCTAAGCTCGGGCATGGTGGCATCCTTGTCCGGATATGTTTAACAAAAGCCCGCCGAAAATGGCGGGCTTGGCAATGTCAGTGGTGCGGCCAATGTTGCGAGAGCCTTGAGGTGAGGTCTTGCGCCTTGCGGTATTCCTCATCCAGACGCGCGATCAATTGATCGATGGTTGGCAGATCGTGAATTTCCCCGACACCTTGCCCGGCAGACCATACCGTTTTCCATGCTTTGGCTTCATCGGTAAGCGGCTTGAGTTTATTGCCTGCCCCCGTTTCGCTTTTACCCTGGAGTGCGGCGAGGTCGAAACCTGCGTTTTCAAGGCTTTGGCGCATAAAACTGGCGGGTACACCTGATACCGCTGGGGTGTGGATGATATCGGCGGCGCGGGATGTCAGCAGCATATCTTTGTAGGCGTCAGGAGCATGGCTCTCTTGGGTAGCGATAAAGCGTGTGCCGAGGTAGGCAAGGTCTGCCCCCAGAACTTGTGCCGCCAGAATCTCGTGGCCGTGGTTCAGGCAGCCAGACAGCAGCACGGTTTTGTCGAAGAACTGACGAATTTCGGCCAGCAGGGCAAAAGGGCTCCAGGTGCCGGCATGACCGCCAGCACCAGCGGCGACGGCAATCAGACCATCGACTCCGGCTTCTGCGGCTTTTTCTGCATGACGCCGGGTGGTGACATCGTGGAACACCAGGCCGCCATAGCTGTGGACGGCATCCACCAGCTCTTTGACTGCCCCAAGGCTGGTGATGACGATTGGCACCTTGTGTTCAATGCAGATCGCCAGATCTGCCTGCAACCGTGGATTGCTGTTGTGCACAATCAGGTTTACGGCGTAGGGCGCAGGGTTATCCAATGTGGCGAGCCCTGCTTCTATTTCTTCAAGCCATGCCTTGAATCCGCTGCTCTCGCGTTGGTTGAGCGCAGGAAAACTGCCAACAACCCCGTTACGACAGCAGGCCAGGACAAGTTGAGGGTTGGAAATCAGAAACATGGGGGCGGCAACTACCGGCAGGCGCAAGCGTTGTTCAAGCAGGGCGGGCAGTGACATTGGATAACCTCGGATCTTCAGGAAGTGAGTTTAAAACGGTTTGACCACCACCAGAATTACGATAGCCAGCAAGAACACCACGGGCACTTCGTTGAACCAGCGATAGAACACGTGAGTGCGCTTGTTTTCACCACGAGCGAAGCGTTTTAGCTGCGCGCCACACATGTGGTGATAACCGATGAGCAGAAAGACCAGCGTCAGTTTGACGTGCATCCATCCTTGGCTGAGAAAGCCAGGGTTGAGCATGAGCAACCAGCCCCCGAAAATCAGGGACGCGATCATTGCCGGGCCCATGATGCCGCGATACAGCTTGCGCTCCATGATGATGAATCGTTCTTTGCTAACGGAATCTTCGCTTTGTGCGTGGTAAACAAAGAGGCGCGGAAGGTAAAAAAGGCCAGCAAACCAGCAGACGATGCTGATGATGTGGAAGGCTTTGAGCCATAGATAAAGCATTTTTAGTTATTCCCAGGTTCACGGTAGATCAAATAGTAGTAGTAGAGCGTCCGGGAGTCACCTTGGCGGTTGTCGCAGGGGCGTGGTGTCCCTATTATCGAAGGCTTTCCAGTGGTTTCGTTGAGGGCAGGTTATGGTCAAGGTCGGTATTGTCGGCGGCACGGGTTACACCGGGGTCGAGTTGCTGCGTTTGCTGGCACAGCATCCGCAGGCTGAAGTGGTTGTCATCACTTCTCGATCCGAGGCTGGCCTGCCAGTTGCCGATATGTATCCCAACCTGCGCGGTCACTACGATGGTCTGGCCTTCAGCGTGCCGGACACACAAACGCTGGCCGCGTGCGATGTAGTGTTTTTCGCAACACCACACGGTGTAGCCCATGCGTTGGCTGGCGAGTTGCTGGCTGCAGGTACCAAGGTTATCGACCTCTCGGCTGATTTCCGGCTGCAGGATGCTGATGAGTGGGCCAAGTGGTACGGCCAGCCCCATGGTGCGCCAGAATTGCTGGGGGAGGCCGTTTACGGCTTGCCGGAAGTCAATCGTGAGCAAATCAAACAGGCGCGGCTGATTGCTGTGCCGGGTTGCTATCCAACGGCAACACAACTGGGCTTTATTCCTTTGCTGGAAGCGGGCCTGGCTGATACCGCGCAATTGATCGCGGACTGCAAGTCGGGTGTGAGCGGCGCGGGTCGTGGTGCAAGCGTGGGCTCGTTGTATGCCGAAACGTCAGAAAGCATGAAGGCGTATGCAGTTAAAGGTCATCGTCATCTGCCAGAGATTCGCCAAGGTTTGCGTCGCGCTGCCGGCAAAGACGTGGGTCTGACCTTCGTGCCGCATCTGACACCGATGATTCGCGGCATTCACTCCACGTTGTATGCGACCGTGGTCGATCGTTCTGTCGATTTGCAGGCACTGTTCGAGAAGCGTTACGCCAACGAGCCTTTCGTGGATGTGATGCCAGCGGGCAGCCATCCGGAAACCCGTAGCGTACGCGGCGCCAACGTGTGCCGTATTGCCGTGCATCGGCCGCAGGACGGCGACCTGGTTGTGGTGTTGTCGGTCATCGACAACCTGGTCAAGGGCGCTTCTGGCCAAGCAGTGCAGAACATGAACATCATGTTCGGTCTGGACGAGCGCCTGGGCTTGTCGCACGCAGGGATGCTGCCTTAAAAGCAGCTGCAGGTTTCAAGCTATAAGCTGCAAGTAGCGAGCTTTTCACTTGCGGCTGGTAGCTGATCGCTTGCAGCTACCCTCAAATGGTTGACCGCTTTTCTAGGAGAAGCGGATAATGCGCGTTATCACGCATTATGGCGGCATAACGCCGGGAGATAGTCAGCATGAGCGTCGAATCCTTCACCCCCATGGCTTTGCAATTCACCGAAGGTGCTGCGCACAAGGTGAAGAGCCTGGTCGATGAAGAGGGTAATGATCGTTTGAAGTTGCGCGTATTCGTTACGGGCGGCGGTTGTTCCGGTTTTCAGTATGGTTTCACCTTCGATGAAGAAGTGGCCGATGACGACACCCTTGTTGAGCGCGAAGGCGTTAGCCTGGTGGTCGATCCAATGAGCTTCCAGTACCTGGCGGGCGCCGAGGTGGATTATCAGGAAGGTCTGGAAGGCTCGCGCTTTGTGATCAAGAACCCGAATGCCACCACAACCTGTGGTTGCGGATCATCGTTCTCGATCTGATTGTGTTGTAAAGGCTTCAAACTCAACGCCGCGTAGATTCGCGGCGTTTTGCTGTCTGCACTTTGTCAGGCAGGGTAGATGGCGCCCAATACGCGCAAACCGCGTGCGCCCGTGACGCTGGGGCGGTTGGTGGGGATGCTTTCCAGGCAACAGTGCGCAAGCCATGCAAAGGCCATTGCTTCAACCCAGTCGGGATCAACGCCCTTGGCTTGGGTGCTGCTTACCTTGGCTGGCGCCAGCAAGTCTGCCAGGCGGGCCATCAGCGCCGCATTGTGGGCGCCGCCACCACATACCAGCAGTTCATCAGTATGTGGCTGAGCAGCGCGCAGTGACTGCACGATGGTCTGCGCGGTGAGTTCCAGCAGGGTTGCCTGAACATCTTCTGCGGGGAAGGTTGGCAGGCGGAACAGGTGCTGTTTCAGCCACGCCAGATTGAAAACCTCACGCCCTGTGCTTTTTGGACCCTTGGTCTGGAAGAAAGGATCGCTGAGCAGGGCGTTGAGCAGCAGTGGCTCAATCTTGCCGCTGGCGGCCCACTGACCGCTGCGGTCGTACAGTTCGCCGCGCTGCTCTTGTATCCAGGCATCCAGCAGGACATTTCCTGGGCCACAATCGAATCCTGCAACCGGAGCAGTAGGTGTTATCAGGCTTAGATTGCTGAATCCGCCTACGTTCAGCACTGCCCTGTTTCCGATTTCATTCGTGAACAAGGCTTCGTGGAAAGCGGGAACCAAGGGTGCACCCTGGCCTCCGGCAGCCACATCGCGACGACGAAAGTCACCTACGACACAGATGCTGGTTAATTCGGCCAGCAGAGCCGGATTGCCGATCTGTACGGTAAAGCCCCGGGCGGGTTCGTGGCGTATGGTCTGGCCATGACTGCCGATAGCGCGGATATCTGTCGGGGAGAGTTGTTGCTGCGCGAGGAGTGCGTTAACCCCCTGTGCAGCCAGCTCGACCCAATGGTTCTCTGCGATTGCACAGCGTGCCACTTCGTCCGGGCCGCTCGCGCACAAGCCAAGCAGCTCACTTCGCAAGGCTTCTGGCATGGGGGTGTAATGGGTGGCGAGCAAGGTGATGCTCGGCCCCAGCTCAACAAGGGCGATGTCCATACCGTCGAGGCTGGTTCCGGACATCACACCTATATAGAGGGCCATGACTTAGCGCTTGCTCGAGGCCAGGAGGGTGGCCTTTTCCTGGTTCATGCGGGCCATCAATGGCTGGCTTTGTTGCAGGAAGCGAGTGCGCTCGGCTTTGGCAATCGGGTCGGCCATCGGCAGCTTCTGGCCCAATGGATCAACGTGTACGCCATTGACCTGGAACTCGTAGTGCAGGTGCGGGCCGGTCGAAAGGCCGGTTGTACCGATGTAGCCAATCACTTGGCCTTGCTTGACCGAACCGCCAGTTTTAACGCCTTTGGCGAAGCCCTGCATGTGCCCGTAAAGCGTGCGATAGGTATTGCCGTGTTGAATGATGACGGTGTTGCCATAGCCGCCGCGACGGCCAGCCAAGAGTACTTTGCCGTCACCGGTTGCCTTGATTGGTGTGCCGCGCGGTGCTGCGTAATCCACGCCTTTGTGGGCGCGGATCTTGTTCAGGATCGGGTGCTTGCGGCCCGAGGAGAAGCGCGAGCTGATGCGGGCGAAGTCTACCGGTGTACGGATAAATGCCTTGCGCATGCTGTTGCCATCAGCGGTGTAGTAATTGGTAATGCCCTGCTTGCTGGTGTAACGCACGGCGGTGAAGGTTTTACCGCGGTTAGTGAAGCGAGCCGAGAGGATATTGCCCGTGCCAACAGCTTTGCCGTTGACCACTTTCTGCTCGTAGACCACTTCGAATTGGTCGCCTGGGCGAATATCCTGAGCGAAGTCGATGTCGTAACCAAACACTTTGGCCATGTCCATCGTCATGCTGTGTGGCAGGCCTGCACGCTGGCCGGAGACAGAAAGCGAGCTGCTGATAACGCCGTGTACATACGCCGAACGCATGGTTGGCTGGGTGGTGACCCGGCGAAAGGTATAGCCTTTGGCGCTTCTGTTGAGGGTGATCGTCTCAAGATCGCTGACCTGGCTGTGCAATTTGTTCAACTGCTGGCCGTCGGGGCTCATTTCAAATTCGAGTTTCTGGCCGTGCTTGAGCTGGCTGAACTGCTTGGCTTGTTTGTCGCTGGCCAGTACTTCATGTACGGAGGTCGCTGGCAGGCCAACCTTCTGGAACAAGGTCGAGAGCGTATCACCCTTGCTGACGATGACTTCGCGGTGGCTGGGAGCCTTTGGCGGCTCGATTTTGGCCGTTTCTACAGGGGCGCTGTCCTGCTGTTCAATCTGGGCAAATGGTGGTGGGCTCGCTTCATTTGTGGCTTGGACGAGCTCTGCAGCGTCTTGATCTTGTGTCAGTTGTTCAGCAGGGGTTTCCAACTCCAGATTCAGAGTCGTTCTTTTGGCTTCTACTTCGCTGGAAGGAAATACCAGCAAGGCCAAGCTTAAGAGAGCGGCGATACCACTTGCTGCAAGCAGGTGGGTCTTCGGATAAAGCGGTGGCGCTTTAGGCGGTTGACTGGTCATAGATGATTTTGACTTTGAGATAAAGGATGAATTGGAAAAGATGACTGGCACAATGAATATGAAATAACTGTATAAAATATAACCAAATCGCCCTTGAAGCAAGTCCGCGAGCTATTCGCGCGCGTATATCAGCCGTATGCCGGCCAGAACTTGTAATTAGTCCCTGATCTTGTATCGTTGGTTCCCTTTGAATTTGAGCCTTACGGGTCTGATATGAAGTCGGTTGAAGAGCAGCTAGCGCTAATAAAGCGGGGTGCCGAAGAGGTACTGGTCGAGTCTGAATTGGTCGAGAAACTCAAGCGCGGCCAGCCGTTGCGTATCAAGGCCGGATTCGACCCGACGGCGCCCGATCTGCACTTGGGTCATACCGTGCTCATCAATAAGCTGCGCCAGTTCCAGGAACTGGGCCATCACGTGATCTTCCTTATAGGTGACTTCACCGGGATGATCGGTGATCCGAGCGGCAAGAGTGCAACGCGTCCACCGTTGACGCGCGAGCAGGTCCTTGCGAACGCGGAGACTTATAAGACTCAGGTGTTCAAGATCCTTGATCCGGCGAAAACCGAGGTGGCATTCAACTCCACCTGGATGGATCAAATGGGTCCTGCCGATTTCATTCGTCTGACGTCCCAATACACCGTTGCTCGCATGCTTGAGCGCGATGACTTTGATAAGCGCTACACCACTAATCAGCCTATCGCTATCCATGAGTTTCTTTATCCGTTGGTGCAAGGGTATGACTCGGTCGCATTGAAGGCCGACGTTGAGTTGGGTGGTACTGATCAGAAGTTCAACTTGCTGATGGGGCGTGAGCTGCAGCGTGGCTACGGTCAGGAAGCGCAGTGCATTGTGACGATGCCTCTGCTTGAAGGGTTGGATGGTGTCAAGAAGATGTCCAAGTCCCTGGGTAACTATGTGGGTATCCAGGAAGCGCCGGGGGTGATGTACAGCAAGCTGGTGTCTATTCCTGATGTATTGATGTGGCGTTACTTCGAGCTGTTGAGCTTTCGCTCGATGGACGAAATCATTGCTTTCAAGGCTGAGGTCGAGGCGGGGGCTAATCCGCGCGACATCAAGATCAAGCTGGCTGAAGAAATTGTTGCTCGTTTCCATGGTGAAGAGGCAGCAGCTAATGCTCATCGTGGTGCCGGTAACCGGATGAAAGATGGCGAGCTGCCAGAAGATCTGCCAGAGATCGAGCTGACGGCTGCTGAAGACATGCCTATTGCAGCTGTCCTTAATAAGGCGGGCTTGGTGAAGAACTCTGCGGTGGCGCGAGATCTGCTTGGTTCGGGTGGTGTGCGTATAGATGGTGAGGTGGTTGATCGCACCTATATATATGCACTGGGTTCCACTCACGTTTGCCAGGCCGGGAAGAAGGCTTTTGCACGAATCACGCTAAAAGCTGAATAAACCGGATATTAGTGCTGGACGGCGCATTTTATTAGCCTATAATGCGCCCACTTCCGGCGCAGTCGAAACGGAAAACTCCTTGGGTTTCAATGAGTTGGATTGGTTTTCGGCAGTGTCAGCTTCAAGTCATCGAAGCAGGAAATGAGGTGTTGACAGCAGCGTGTAACGCTGTAGAATTCGCCTCCCGCTAACGAGAGATCGAAAGCGCAAGTGGTTGATGTTACAGAGGAAACTTTGAAAACATCTTAAAATAACCGCTTGACAGCAACAGAGGCTGCTGTAGAATGCGCGCCTCGGTTCAGCGAAAGCTAACCAACCGCTCTTTAACAACTGAATCAAGCAATTCGTGTGGGTGCTTGTGGAGTCAGACTGATAGTCAACAAGATTATCAGCATCACAAGTTACTCCGCGAGAAATCAAAGATGTAACCAACGATTGCTGAGCCAAGTTTAGGGTTTCTTAAAAACCCAAAGATGTTTGAACTGAAGAGTTTGATCATGGCTCAGATTGAACGCTGGCGGCAGGCCTAACACATGCAAGTCGAGCGGTAGAGAGAAGCTTGCTTCTCTTGAGAGCGGCGGACGGGTGAGTAATACCTAGGAATCTGCCTGATAGTGGGGGATAACGTTCGGAAACGGACGCTAATACCGCATACGTCCTACGGGAGAAAGCAGGGGACCTTCGGGCCTTGCGCTATCAGATGAGCCTAGGTCGGATTAGCTAGTTGGTGAGGTAATGGCTCACCAAGGCTACGATCCGTAACTGGTCTGAGAGGATGATCAGTCACACTGGAACTGAGACACGGTCCAGACTCCTACGGGAGGCAGCAGTGGGGAATATTGGACAATGGGCGAAAGCCTGATCCAGCCATGCCGCGTGTGTGAAGAAGGTCTTCGGATTGTAAAGCACTTTAAGTTGGGAGGAAGGGCAGTTACCTAATACGTGACTGTCTTGACGTTACCGACAGAATAAGCACCGGCTAACTCTGTGCCAGCAGCCGCGGTAATACAGAGGGTGCAAGCGTTAATCGGAATTACTGGGCGTAAAGCGCGCGTAGGTGGTTTGTTAAGTTGAATGTGAAATCCCCGGGCTCAACCTGGGAACTGCATCCAAAACTGGCAAGCTAGAGTATGGTAGAGGGTAGTGGAATTTCCTGTGTAGCGGTGAAATGCGTAGATATAGGAAGGAACACCAGTGGCGAAGGCGACTACCTGGACTGATACTGACACTGAGGTGCGAAAGCGTGGGGAGCAAACAGGATTAGATACCCTGGTAGTCCACGCCGTAAACGATGTCAACTAGCCGTTGGGAGTCTTGAACTCTTAGTGGCGCAGCTAACGCATTAAGTTGACCGCCTGGGGAGTACGGCCGCAAGGTTAAAACTCAAATGAATTGACGGGGGCCCGCACAAGCGGTGGAGCATGTGGTTTAATTCGAAGCAACGCGAAGAACCTTACCAGGCCTTGACATCCAATGAACTTTCTAGAGATAGATTGGTGCCTTCGGGAACATTGAGACAGGTGCTGCATGGCTGTCGTCAGCTCGTGTCGTGAGATGTTGGGTTAAGTCCCGTAACGAGCGCAACCCTTGTCCTTAGTTACCAGCACGTAATGGTGGGCACTCTAAGGAGACTGCCGGTGACAAACCGGAGGAAGGTGGGGATGACGTCAAGTCATCATGGCCCTTACGGCCTGGGCTACACACGTGCTACAATGGTCGGTACAAAGGGTTGCCAAGCCGCGAGGTGGAGCTAATCCCATAAAACCGATCGTAGTCCGGATCGCAGTCTGCAACTCGACTGCGTGAAGTCGGAATCGCTAGTAATCGTGAATCAGAATGTCACGGTGAATACGTTCCCGGGCCTTGTACACACCGCCCGTCACACCATGGGAGTGGGTTGCACCAGAAGTAGCTAGTCTAACCTTCGGGAGGACGGTTACCACGGTGTGATTCATGACTGGGGTGAAGTCGTAACAAGGTAGCCGTAGGGGAACCTGCGGCTGGATCACCTCCTTAATCGACGACATCAGCTGCTCCATAAGTTCCCACACGAATTGCTTGATTCACTGTAAAAGACGGTAGAAGCCACTTAAGTTGTACGGCTTCTCTATCGTAAAGCTTAGAAATGAACATTTTCTCGAAAGAGAGTGAATGTTGATTTCTGATCTTTTGATTAGATCGTTCTTTAAAAATTTGGGTATGTAATAGAAAGTTAGACTGGATAACACTTTCACTGGTGTTTATTCAGGCTAAGGTAAAATTTGTGAATGAGTTCTTAATTGAACATGCGAATTTTCGGCGAATGTCGTCTTCATAGTATAACCAGATTGCTTGGGGTTATATGGTCAAGTGAAGAAGCGCATACGGTGGATGCCTTGGCAGTCAGAGGCGATGAAAGACGTGGTAGCCTGCGAAAAGCTTCGGGGAGTCGGCAAACAGACTTTGATCCGGAGATGTCTGAATGGGGGAACCCACCTAACATAAGTTAGGTATCTTAAGCTGAATACATAGGCTTAAGAAGCGAACCAGGGGAACTGAAACATCTAAGTACCCTGAGGAAAAGAAATCAACCGAGATTCCCTTAGTAGTGGCGAGCGAACGGGGACCAGCCCTTAAGCTGTATTGATGTTAGCGGAACGCTCTGGAAAGTGCGGCCATAGTGGGTGATAGCCCTGTACGCGAAAACATCTTTACAGTGAAATCGAGTAGGACGGAGCACGAGAAACTTTGTCTGAATATGGGGGGACCATCCTCCAAGGCTAAATACTACTGACTGACCGATAGTGAACTAGTACCGTGAGGGAAAGGCGAAAAGAACCCCGGAGAGGGGAGTGAAATAGATCCTGAAACCGTATGCGTACAAGCAGTGGGAGCCCACTTTGTTGGGTGACTGCGTACCTTTTGTATAATGGGTCAGCGACTTATTTTCAGTGGCAAGCTTAACCGAATAGGGGAGGCGTAGCGAAAGCGAGTCTTAATAGGGCGTCTAGTCGCTGGGAATAGACCCGAAACCGGGCGATCTATCCATGGGCAGGTTGAAGGTTGGGTAACACTAACTGGAGGACCGAACCGACTACCGTTGAAAAGTTAGCGGATGACCTGTGGATCGGAGTGAAAGGCTAATCAAGCTCGGAGATAGCTGGTTCTCCTCGAAAGCTATTTAGGTAGCGCCTCATGTATCACTGTAGGGGGTAGAGCACTGTTTCGGCTAGGGGGTCATCCCGACTTACCAAACCGATGCAAACTCCGAATACCTACAAGTGCCGAGCATGGGAGACACACGGCGGGTGCTAACGTCCGTCGTGAAAAGGGAAACAACCCAGACCGTCAGCTAAGGTCCCAAAGTTATGGTTAAGTGGGAAACGATGTGGGAAGGCTTAGACAGCTAGGAGGTTGGCTTAGAAGCAGCCACCCTTTAAAGAAAGCGTAATAGCTCACTAGTCGAGTCGGCCTGCGCGGAAGATTTAACGGGGCTCAAACCATACACCGAAGCTACGGGTATCACTTAGGTGATGCGGTAGAGGAGCGTTCTGTAAGCCTGTGAAGGTGAGTTGAGAAGCTTGCTGGAGGTATCAGAAGTGCGAATGCTGACATGAGTAACGATAATGGGTGTGAAAAACACCCACGCCGAAAGACCAAGGTTTCCTGCGCAACGTTAATCGACGCAGGGTTAGTCGGTCCCTAAGGCGAGGCTGAAAAGCGTAGTCGATGGAAAACAGGTTAATATTCCTGTACTTCTGGTTATTGCGATGGAGGGACGGAGAAGGCTAGGCCAGCTTGGCGTTGGTTGTCCAAGTTTAAGGTGGTAGGCTGGAATCTTAGGTAAATCCGGGATTCTAAGGCCGAGAGCTGATGACGAGTTGTCTTTTAGACAACGAAGTGGTTGATGCCATGCTTCCAAGAAAAGCTTCTAAGCTTCAGGTAACCAGGAACCGTACCCCAAACCGACACAGGTGGTTGGGTAGAGAATACCAAGGCGCTTGAGAGAACTCGGGTGAAGGAACTAGGCAAAATGGCACCGTAACTTCGGGAGAAGGTGCGCCGGTGAGGGTGAAGCATTTACTGCGTAAGCCCACGCCGGTCGAAGATACCAGGCCGCTGCGACTGTTTATTAAAAACACAGCACTCTGCAAACACGAAAGTGGACGTATAGGGTGTGACGCCTGCCCGGTGCCGGAAGGTTAATTGATGGGGTTAGCTAACGCGAAGCTCTTGATCGAAGCCCCGGTAAACGGCGGCCGTAACTATAACGGTCCTAAGGTAGCGAAATTCCTTGTCGGGTAAGTTCCGACCTGCACGAATGGCGTAACGATGGCGGCGCTGTCTCCACCCGAGACTCAGTGAAATTGAAATCGCTGTGAAGATGCAGTGTATCCGCGGCTAGACGGAAAGACCCCGTGAACCTTTACTATAGCTTTGCACTGGACTTTGAATTTGCTTGTGTAGGATAGGTGGGAGGCTTTGAAGTGTGGACGCCAGTCTGCATGGAGCCAACCTTGAAATACCACCCTGGCAACTTTGAGGTTCTAACTCAGGTCCGTTATCCGGATCGAGGACAGTGTATGGTGGGTAGTTTGACTGGGGCGGTCTCCTCCTAAAGAGTAACGGAGGAGTACGAAGGTGCGCTCAGACCGGTCGGAAATCGGTCGTAGAGTATAAAGGCAAAAGCGCGCTTGACTGCGAGACAGACACGTCGAGCAGGTACGAAAGTAGGTCTTAGTGATCCGGTGGTTCTGTATGGAAGGGCCATCGCTCAACGGATAAAAGGTACTCCGGGGATAACAGGCTGATACCGCCCAAGAGTTCATATCGACGGCGGTGTTTGGCACCTCGATGTCGGCTCATCACATCCTGGGGCTGAAGCCGGTCCCAAGGGTATGGCTGTTCGCCATTTAAAGTGGTACGCGAGCTGGGTTTAGAACGTCGTGAGACAGTTCGGTCCCTATCTGCCGTGGACGTTTGAGATTTGAGAGGGGCTGCTCCTAGTACGAGAGGACCGGAGTGGACGAACCTCTGGTGTTCCGGTTGTCACGCCAGTGGCATTGCCGGGTAGCTATGTTCGGGAAAGATAACCGCTGAAAGCATCTAAGCGGGAAACTTGCCTCAAGATGAGATCTCACTGGAACCTTGAGTTCCCTAAAGGGCCGTCGAAGACTACGACGTTGATAGGTTGGGTGTGTAAGCGCTGTGAGGCGTTGAGCTAACCAATACTAATTGCCCGTGAGGCTTGACCATATAACACCCAAGCAATTTGCGTCCTTGAATACAAGAGCCTGCAAGTTGCGGTGTGTGAAGACGATACAAACCGAAAGTTTGCGATTCACAAAACACCACTCTATTACATACCCATT
Source organism: Pseudomonas kulmbachensis (assembly GCF_963681935.1). NCBI lineage: Bacteria > Pseudomonadati > Pseudomonadota > Gammaproteobacteria > Pseudomonadales > Pseudomonadaceae > Pseudomonas > Pseudomonas kulmbachensis. Next base: position 563,298 of record NZ_OY817088.1, read on the forward strand.
CGCTGGAGCGTAAGCCGAAAGGCAAACGACCTGGCTACCGAATTTCTTGACGACCATAGAGCATTGGAACCACCTGATCCCATCCCGAACTCAGTAGTGAAACGATGCATCGCCGATGGTAGTGTGGGGTTTCCCCATGTGAGAGTAGGTCATCGTCAAGATTAAATTCCAAACCCCCTGTCTGCTCACGCAGACAGGGGGTTTGTTTTTGGGCCGAGAAAAGTTGCGGCTAGCGCTGCGCTCTGATTATCAAGGTTTCGCTTTAGTCGTGTTCTGGTTTGCAAGGAGCCACAGGGTTTCTATGCAATCGCACTGCTCATGGCTATTATGCGTGCCTCATTGTGAGGCGATACTTGCATGCTGACGTTGTTGAAACTCTTAAGAGACGGTCGATTCCATTCAGGGCAAGCACTTGGGGCTGCGCTTGGCGTTAGTCGCAGTGCTATATGGAAGCAGCTCCAGCACCTGGAGTCCGACTTGAATTTATCAATTCATAAGGTTCGTGGTCGTGGCTATCAGCTGGCTGCACCGCTTGAGCTCCTTGAGCAGGATCAATTGGCCGCCAGTCCTTGGCCTGTCTCAATTCATCACTCGTTAGATTCCACTAATGCTGAGGCTCTGCGCGCGGTTGACCGTGGTGTAACTGCGCCCTTTGTGGTTCTGGCTGAGCGGCAAACTGCGGGGAGAGGTCGTCGGGGCCGTAAGTGGGTGAGCCCTTTCGCAGAGAATATTTACTACAGCCTGGTTCTTCGAATGGACGGGGGGATGCGTCAGCTCGAGGGGCTCAGTCTAGTGGTTGGCCTGGCGGTGCTGAATGCGCTCAGGGATGTTGGTGTTTCAGGCGTAGGTCTCAAGTGGCCAAATGATGTCCTAGTGGGCAATAAGAAAATTGCCGGCATCTTGCTTGAGCTCGTCGGAGATCCGGCCGACGTATGTCATGTGGTTCTTGGTATAGGCATCAACGTCAACATGAGAGTGGCCAGTGAGGTTGATCAGGCGTGGACTTCTGTTTTTCTGGAGTCCGGGGCTGCGGTAAACCGGAATGTATTGGTTTCGCGGCTAAACGATAGTCTGCTCATGTATCTCAGGCGCCATGAAGTCTCGGGTTTTTCGGCTATACAGGCGGAGTGGGAGCAAAATCATTTGTGGCAAGGTCGTGAAGTATCCTTGATTGCTGGAGTGCACCGAGTGGACGGTACAGTCTTGGGTATTGATCAGCAGGGTGCGCTACGTATGAGAGTTGAGGGTGAGGAGAAAGTGTTCAGTGGCGGCGAGCTTAGTCTGAGGTTGCGCCATGATTCTTGAGATGGACTGCGGTAATAGCTTTATTAAGTGGCGTGCTCTCGATGGCGCAGTTGTCGTGAGTGGCGGGGTTGTTGATTCTGATGCGGGGCTGGTAGCCGCAATATTGGCTGCTCCTGCACTGTGTTTGACGCATTGCCGGCTGGTTAGTGTGCGTAGTGATGATGAAACATCGAGTCTAGTCGCATCGATTGCCGCAACGTTTGGTGTTGCGGTGGAGTGCGCAAAGCCAGCCAAGGCTGTTGCCGGGGTTCGCAACGGATATGAGGAGTTTGCCCTGCTGGGCCTGGATCGCTGGCTGGCTGTGGTTGGTGCTTTTGAGTTGGCGAAAAGTGCGTGTCTGGTTCTGGATTTCGGTACGGCGGTAACGGCAGATTTTGTTACATCCGACGGACAGCATCTAGGTGGTTTTATATGCCCAGGAATGCCATTGATGCGCGACCAGTTGCGCACGCATACCCGGCGAATCAGATATGACAACTTGTCGGCGGAACAGGCATTGCTCCAGCGCACCCCGGGCCGTACGACGGTTGAGGCTGTAGAGCGTGGTTGCTTGCTCATGATGAGGGGATTTGTTTTGACTCAACTGGAGTTGGCGCGTGAGTATTGGGGGCAGGATTTTGAGGTTTTTCTCACGGGTGGTGATGCAAGCCTGGTGAGGGATATGGTGCCTGATGCGCGTTTGGTTCAAGACCTTGTATTTGTCGGTTTGGCGGTAGTTTGTCCCCTTCCTTGAGGTTCCTATGCGTTGGCTGTTTCTGCTGCTGGTTGTTCTGAATATTTTTTATTACGTATGGCATCAGCAAGAGGCGCCGCTTAGGGCCAAGGAGGTTGTTTCCTTGTCTTTGTATAAGGGGAGTCAGCAAGGTATACGGCTGCTCAGTGAGGTTCGGCCTCAGGTGGCTGGCAGTGATGTGCAGGGAGCGCATGTGGACGGTGTGGAGTGCTTCTATCTGAGTGGTATATCCGGTGAGGATCTCTTGCGAAGAGTGCAGCGCAGGCTTTCTGATATGGGTATGCAGTCCCTGCCGGCTGAAGCTGAGCGTAATGATTTGGTGGGATATGTACTCAAAATCACGTCGCAAAGCAGCGCGGCGGTGACTGAAACGGCTCTGCGTAACCTTGCCAATGAATTCAATGGGTTAAATTACAAAAAAATGCGCTGTGAGGGCTTGCAGGTACCCGATAGTTTGCATAGAATGGCGCCCGCTCCACAGTGAACGCCAAACAGGCTACTAGGTGTGAAGCGAGTCAAGTTGCTAACTTCCTGATTTAATTGAAGAAAGTGGTTGACATAAGGCTAGAATGATGTAGAATTCTGCCTAGCTCTGGAGGGGTTCCCGAGCGGCCAAAGGGATCAGACTGTAAATCTGACGTCTACGACTTCGAAGGTTCGAATCCTTCTCCCTCCACCATATTTAAGCAAGAACAGCAAGATTTGCGGGTGTAGTTTAGTGGTAGAACCTTAGCCTTCCAAGCTAATGATGCGGGTTCGATTCCCGCCACCCGCTCCAGTCTCGCTGTTTGTGCGATGTGTTTTGCTCTTGTAGCTCAGTTGGTAGAGCACACCCTTGGTAAGGGTGAGGTCAGCGGTTCAAATCCGCTCAAGAGCTCCATATAACAAGGCAGATATGAAAATATCTGCCTTTGTTTTAACAGGTGCATAACCTGTCTGGGTGTTTGCTGGTGATGCCTGTTTTGGGTGTTGCTGCCCTGGTTGGTTGTTACGGTGCAGGTAGCTCGCATTCTGCTACTCGCTGCAATTTTCTGCTTTGATAGGGTTGATTGCAAAAGTAATTGCATAGGTTGTTGAAAAGTCTCTCTCGTGTCGGCATAATCGGCGGCTCGATAATGTTTTAGGTCAGTAGCTCAATTGGCAGAGCGACGGTCTCCAAAACCGTAGGTTGGGGGTTCGATTCCCTCCTGACCTGCCAGATTCGCTCATTGCGTCTGGCTTTCTTTTCACAGGATCCTCTTAGATGACTCCCAAGGCTGAAGTTCAAGGCTCTCGCTTCGATCTCCTCAAGTGGCTTGTAGTGGTTGCTCTTGTGGTGGTTGGCGTTGTTGGGAATCAGTATTATTCTGGTTCGCCGATCCTGTATCGTGTCATTGCACTTCTTGTGATTGCTGCTGTTGCTGCCTATGTAGGCTTGCAGACGGCAAAAGGCAAGTCGTTCGCTGTCCTGGTAAAGGAAGCTCGTACTGAGATTCGTAAAGTCGTATGGCCAACTCGCCAAGAAACTACGCAGACCACGTTGATCGTGGTGGCTGTTGTTCTTGTTATGGCGTTGCTGTTGTGGGGTTTAGATTCCCTGCTCGGTTGGCTCGTTTCCTTGATTGTTGGCTAAGGGTGTCCCGTGGCTAAGCGTTGGTACGTAGTGCATGCTTATTCGGGTTACGAAAAGCATGTTATGCGCTCTTTGATTGAGCGTATTAAGCTGGCAGGCATGGAAGAAGGCTTCGGCGAAATTCTGGTTCCCACTGAAGAAGTGGTTGAAATGCGTAATGGCCAGAAACGCAAAAGCGAGCGCAAGTTCTTCCCTGGTTATGTGCTGGTTCAGATGGATATGAGCGAAGGTACTTGGCACTTGGTCAAGGACACTCCGCGCGTAATGGGCTTCATTGGTGGGACTGCCGACAAACCGGCTCCGATCACTGATAAAGAGGCAGAAGCAATTCTGCGTCGCGTTGCTGATGGTAGCGACAAGCCCAAGCCAAAAACACTATTCGAACCGGGCGAAGTTGTCCGTGTTACCGACGGTCCGTTTGCTGATTTTAACGGTACAGTCGAAGAAGTTAACTACGAAAAGAGCCGCATTCAAGTGGCGGTGCTCATTTTCGGTCGCTCTACTCCGGTAGAGCTAGAGTTTAGCCAGGTCGAGAAGGTCTAGTTAAACACGCATCCCAACCCCATGGCCTAGGCTGTGGGGTTTTGTCGTCACTGGGATAAACGCGCAAGTAACCGGGGAGCCTCTTTAGGCGCTTGAACCCGTAATTGGAGTGCCTCATGGCTAAGAAGATTACCGCTTACATCAAGCTGCAAGTGAAGGCCGCTCAGGCCAACCCAAGTCCACCCGTAGGCCCGGCTCTGGGTCAGCACGGCGTGAACATCATGGAATTCTGCAAAGCTTTCAACGCCCGTACTCAGGGTATTGAGCCAGGCCTGCCGACTCCAGTGATCATCACTGTATACAGCGACCGTAGCTTCACGTTCGAAACCAAGTCGACCCCTGCTTCGGTTCTGCTGAAGAAGGCTGCTGGTCTGACTAGCGGTTCCGCTCGTCCAAACACCGTTAAGGTTGGCACAGTAACTCGTGCTCAGCTGGAAGAAATCGCGAAAACCAAAAACGCGGATCTGACTGCAGCTGATATGGAAGCAGCCGTGCGTACTATCGCCGGTTCTGCTCGTAGCATGGGCCTTAACGTGGAGGGTGTGTAATGGCTAAGCTGACTAAGCGTCAAAAGGCAATCGCCGGTAAAATTGAAGCTGGCAAGTCTTACAACTTTGTAGACGCTGCTGCTTTGCTGGCTGAGCTGTCGACTGTAAAATTCAGCGAGTCTTTTGACATCGCCGTTAACCTGGGCGTAGACCCACGTAAATCTGACCAGGTTGTTCGTAGCGCTACTGTGCTGCCACACGGCACTGGCAAGACTGTACGTGTTGCTGTGTTCACTCAGGGTCCAGCTGCTGAAGCTGCTTTGGCTGCCGGTGCTGATCGCGTTGGTATGGACGACCTGGCTGCCGAAATGAAAGGCGGCGACCTGAACTATGACGTAGTTATTGCCTCCCCGGACGCAATGCGTGTTGTAGGTCAGTTGGGTCAGATCCTCGGCCCACGTGGTCTGATGCCTAACCCTAAGGTTGGTACTGTAACTCCAGACGTAGCCACCGCTGTTAAGAACGCGAAGGCTGGTCAGGTTCGTTATCGCACTGACAAAAACGGTATCATCCACACTTCCGTTGGCAAGGTCGGTTTCGACGCCGTCAAGCTGAAGGAAAACGTTGAAGCCCTGATCGCTGATTTGAAGCGTATCAAGCCAGCTTCTTCGAAAGGTATTTATGTTAAGCGCGTTACCCTGAGCACCACTATGGGCCCAGGCTTGGTCATCGACCAAGGTTCTTTGGACGCGTAAGACAAATTGGCGCGTTTTAACGCGTCAATGAAAGATTGGGGTCCCTGCCTGGCGGGGGCTATCCAAGACCGTAGGCGGCGCAAGCCTTAAACCTTAAGCCTACGCAGATGGTGCTCCCGGTTCCTTACCGAATCAGACACCAAAACGACATCCGGCTTCGGCCAGATGAAACGGTAACAAGCAGGAGTTAAACCCGTGGCAATTAAACTCGAAGACAAGAAGGCCATCGTCGCTGAAGTCAACGAGGCTGCCAAAGTTGCCCTGTCCGCTGTTGTGGCTGATGCCCGCGGTGTGACAGTAGGCGCTATGACCGGACTCCGTAAAGAGGCTCGTGAAGCTGGCGTTTACGTACGTGTTGTACGTAACACCCTGCTCAAGCGCGCTGTTGCTGACACTGAATACAGTGTTCTCAACGACGTGTTCACAGGCCCGACCTTGATCGCATTCTCCAACGAACATCCAGGCGCTGCTGCCCGTTTGTTCAAAGAGTTCGCTAAAGGTCAGGATAAGTTCGAGATCAAGGCAGCTGCGTTCGAGGGCAAGTTCCTCGCAGCTAATCAGATCGACGTACTGGCAAGTCTGCCGACCCGTGACGAAGCAATTTCTCAGCTGATGAGCGTGATTCAAGGCGCAACCAGCAAATTGGCTCGTACTCTGGCGGCCCTTCGCGACCAGAAAGAAGCTGCTGCAGCCTAAGGCTGAGCGACTCCTTTCAGCGTTTATTGTTTATTTCGATAGCCGCCTAGGCTGTCACCCCAATACAGGAATTTATAGTCATGTCTCTGACTACTCAAGAAATCATCGACGCAATCGGTTCGAAATCCGTTCTGGAAATCGTTGAGCTGATCAAGGCAATGGAAGAAGCATTCGGCGTTTCCGCTGCTGCTGCTTCTGCTGGTCCTGCTGCTGCCGCTGCTGTTGTTGAAGAGCAAACTGAATTCAACGTCATGCTGCTGGAAGCTGGCGAGAAGAAAGTTAACGTGATCAAGGCAGTTCGTGAGCTGACTGGTCTGGGCTTGAAAGAAGCCAAGGCAGTTGTAGACAGCGCTCCTAGCGTTGTTCTGGAAGCTGTTGCGAAAGACGCAGCTGACAAAGCCAAGGCTACCTTGGAAGAAGCAGGCGCTAAAGTCGAGCTGAAGTAAGCATCGACCTTGCGTCTCCAGCCCGGGCGTTAAGCCGAGGCTGATGGCTGGTGGCTCTTGCCACCGGCCTTTTTCCGTTATTGGCAGCCGACTAGGTCGGCGCCTCTAACGTGCTGTAACCACCCTGTGCGGTGGAGCAAACCAAGGGGTTTGCACGATTTTCTGGCTGCTCCCGTCGGGAGGGGCCAAACAAGCAGGTGACCAAGCTGGGGAACGCTGATGGCTTACTCATATACTGAGAAAAAACGTATCCGCAAGGACTTTAGCAAGTTGCCGGACGTCATGGATGTGCCGTATCTCTTGGCAATCCAGCTGGATTCGTATCGTGAATTCTTGCAGGCGGGAGCGACTAAAGATCAGTTCCGCGACGTGGGCCTGCATGCGGCCTTCAAATCCGTTTTCCCGATCATCAGCTACTCCGGCAATGCTGCGCTGGAGTACGTCGGTTATCGCTTGGGCGAGCCGGCGTTTGATGTCAAAGAATGCGTGTTGCGTGGCGTAACGTACGCCGTACCTTTGCGGGTAAAAGTTCGTCTGATCATTTTCGACAAAGAATCGTCGAACAAAGCGATCAAGGACATCAAAGAGCAAGAAGTCTACATGGGTGAAATCCCCCTGATGACTGAAAACGGTACCTTCGTAATCAACGGTACCGAGCGTGTAATTGTTTCCCAGCTGCACCGTTCCCCGGGCGTGTTCTTTGACCACGACCGCGGCAAGACGCACAGCTCCGGTAAGCTGCTTTATTCTGCGCGTATCATTCCTTACCGCGGTTCGTGGTTGGACTTCGAGTTCGATCCGAAAGACTGCGTGTTCGTGCGTATTGACCGTCGTCGCAAGCTGCCTGCATCGGTACTGCTGCGTGCGCTGGGTTATACCACTGAGCAAGTGCTGGACGCGTTCTACACCACCAACGTGTTCCACGTTCAGGGTGAGAGCATCAGCCTGGAGCTGGTTCCGCATCGTCTGCGCGGTGAAATCGCGGCCATCGATATCGTCGATGACAAAGGCAAGGTGATTGTTGAGCAGGGTCGTCGTATTACTGCTCGCCACATCAATCAGCTGGAAAAAGCCGGTATCAAAGAGCTCGTTATGCCTCTGGACTATGTCCTGGGTCGCACAACGGCCAAGGCTATCGTGCATCCGGCTACCGGCGAAATCATTGCTGAGTGCAACACCGAGCTGACCACTGAAATCCTGGCAAAAATTGCCAAGGGTCAGGTTGTTCGCATCGAAACGTTGTACACCAACGATATCGACTGCGGTCCGTTCGTTTCCGACACTCTGAAGATCGACTCCACCAGCAACCAATTGGAAGCGCTGGTCGAAATCTATCGCATGATGCGTCCAGGCGAGCCGCCAACCAAAGACGCTGCCGAGACTCTGTTCAACAACCTGTTCTTCAGCCCTGAGCGCTATGACCTGTCTGCGGTCGGCCGGATGAAGTTCAACCGTCGTATCGGTCGTACCGAGATCGAAGGTTCGGGCGTGTTGTGCAAAGAAGACATCGTTGCCGTACTGAAGACTCTGGTCGACATCCGTAACGGTAAAGGCATCGTCGATGACATCGACCACTTGGGTAACCGTCGTGTTCGCTGTGTAGGCGAAATGGCCGAGAACCAGTTCCGCGTTGGCCTGGTACGTGTTGAGCGTGCGGTCAAAGAGCGTCTGTCGATGGCTGAAAGCGAAGGCCTGATGCCGCAAGACTTGATCAACGCCAAGCCAGTGGCTGCAGCGGTGAAAGAGTTCTTCGGTTCGAGCCAGCTGTCCCAGTTCATGGACCAGAACAACCCGTTGTCCGAGATCACCCACAAGCGCCGTGTTTCTGCACTGGGCCCGGGCGGTCTGACGCGTGAGCGTGCAGGCTTCGAAGTTCGTGACGTACACCCGACTCACTACGGCCGTGTTTGCCCGATTGAGACGCCGGAAGGTCCGAACATTGGTCTGATCAACTCCTTGGCAGCCTATGCGCGCACCAACCAGTACGGCTTCCTCGAGAGCCCGTACCGTGTAGTGAAAGACGCACTGGTTACCGACGAGATCGTTTTCCTGTCTGCCATCGAAGAAGCTGATCACGTGATCGCTCAGGCTTCGGCCACGATGAACGACAAGAAAGTGCTGATCGACGAATTGGTAGCTGTTCGTCACTTGAACGAATTCACCGTCAAGGCGCCGGAAGACGTCACCTTGATGGACGTTTCGCCGAAGCAGGTTGTTTCGGTTGCAGCGTCGCTGATCCCGTTCCTGGAACACGATGACGCCAACCGTGCGTTGATGGGTTCCAACATGCAGCGTCAAGCTGTACCTACTCTGCGTGCTGACAAGCCGCTGGTTGGTACTGGCATGGAGCGTAACGTAGCTCGTGACTCCGGCGTTTGCGTCGTAGCTCGTCGTGGCGGCGTGATCGACTCTGTTGATGCCAGCCGTATTGTGGTTCGTGTTGCTGATGACGAAGTTGAAACTGGCGAAGCCGGTGTCGACATCTACAACCTGACCAAGTACACCCGCTCCAACCAGAACACCTGCATTAACCAGCGTCCGCTGGTTCGCAAGGGTGATCGTGTTCAGCGCAGCGACATCATGGCTGATGGCCCGTCCACCGATATGGGTGAACTGGCTTTGGGTCAGAACATGCGCATCGCGTTCATGGCCTGGAACGGTTACAACTTCGAAGACTCCATCTGCTTGTCGGAACGAGTTGTTCAAGAAGATCGCTTTACCACGATCCACATTCAGGAACTGACCTGTGTGGCACGTGACACCAAGCTTGGGCCTGAAGAGATCACTGCAGACATCCCTAACGTGGGTGAAGCTGCACTGAACAAACTGGACGAAGCCGGTATCGTTTATGTAGGTGCTGAAGTTGGCGCTGGCGACATTCTGGTTGGTAAGGTCACTCCGAAAGGCGAGACTCAGCTGACGCCAGAAGAGAAGCTGTTGCGTGCAATCTTCGGTGAAAAAGCCAGCGACGTTAAAGACACTTCCCTGCGTGTACCTACCGGTACCAAAGGTACTGTTATCGACGTGCAGGTCTTCACTCGTGACGGCGTTGAGCGTGATGCTCGTGCCCTGTCGATCGAGAAGACCCAGCTGGACGAGATCCGCAAGGATCTGAACGAAGAGTTCCGTATCGTTGAAGGCGCCACTTTCGAACGTCTGCGCTCTGCACTGGTTGGCCGTATCGCCGAAGGTGGAGCTGGTCTGAAGAAAGGTCAGGAAATCACTAATGAAATCCTGGACGGTCTTGAGCATGGTCAGTGGTTCAAACTGCGCATGGCTGAAGATGCTCTGAACGAGCAGCTTGAAAAGGCTCAGGCTTACATCATCGATCGCCGTCGTCTGCTGGACGACAAGTTCGAAGACAAGAAGCGCAAACTGCAGCAGGGCGATGACCTGGCTCCAGGCGTGCTGAAAATCGTCAAGGTTTACCTGGCAATCCGTCGTCGCATCCAGCCGGGTGACAAGATGGCTGGTCGTCACGGTAACAAAGGTGTGGTCTCCGTGATCATGCCGGTTGAAGACATGCCGTACGATGCCAATGGCACCCCGGTTGATGTGGTCCTCAACCCGTTGGGCGTACCTTCGCGTATGAACGTTGGTCAGATTCTCGAAACTCACCTGGGCCTCGCAGCCAAAGGTTTGGGCGAGAAGATCAACCTCATGATTGAAGAGCAACGTAAGGTCGCTGACCTGCGTAAGTTCCTGCATGAGATCTACAACGAAATTGGCGGTCGTCAAGAAAGCCTGGACGACTTCTCCGATCAGGAAATTCTTGATCTGGCGAAGAACCTTCGCGGCGGTGTGCCGATGGCTACTCCGGTGTTCGACGGCGCCAAAGAAAGCGAAATCAAGGCAATGCTGCGCTTGGCAGATCTGCCGGACAGCGGCCAGATGGAACTGACTGACGGCCGTACCGGCAACAAGTTCGAGCGTCCGGTTACCGTTGGCTACATGTACATGCTGAAGCTGAACCACTTGGTAGACGACAAGATGCACGCTCGTTCTACCGGTTCTTACAGCCTGGTTACCCAGCAGCCGCTGGGTGGTAAGGCACAGTTCGGTGGTCAGCGTTTCGGGGAGATGGAGGTCTGGGCGCTGGAAGCCTACGGCGCGGCATACACTCTGCAAGAAATGCTCACAGTGAAGTCGGACGATGTGAACGGTCGTACCAAGATGTACAAAAACATCGTGGACGGCGATCACCGTATGGAGCCGGGCATGCCCGAGTCCTTCAACGTGTTGATCAAAGAAATTCGTTCCCTCGGCATCGATATCGATCTGGAAACCGAATAACACGTGACGCGAATCGAGAGCGGGGCTGTTTAGCCCGCTCTCTGCTCCGCCAGGAGGAAAGGCCTTGAAAGACCTACTGAATTTGCTGAAAAACCAGGGTCAAGTCGAAGAGTTCGACGCCATCCGTATTGGATTGGCATCGCCTGAGATGATCCGTTCGTGGTCGTTCGGTGAAGTTAAAAAGCCGGAAACCATCAACTACCGTACGTTCAAACCTGAGCGTGACGGCCTGTTCTGCGCCAAGATCTTTGGCCCGGTAAAGGATTACGAGTGCCTGTGCGGTAAGTACAAGCGCTTGAAGCACCGTGGTGTGATCTGTGAGAAGTGTGGCGTTGAAGTCGCACTGGCCAAGGTCCGTCGCGAGCGCATGGCTCACATCGAGCTGGCTTCGCCAGTTGCACACATCTGGTTCCTGAAATCGCTGCCGTCCCGTATCGGTTTGCTGATGGACATGACCCTGCGTGATATCGAACGCGTTCTCTACTTCGAGAGCTATGTCGTTATCGATCCAGGCATGACCACTCTGGAAAAAGGTCAGCTGCTGAACGATGAGCAGTACTTCGAAGCGTTGGAAGAGTTCGGCGACGATTTCGATGCCCGTATGGGTGCCGAAGCTGTCCGTGAACTGCTGCACGCTATCGACCTGGAACACGAGATTGGCCGTCTGCGCGAAGAGATTCCGCAAACCAACTCCGAAACCAAAATCAAGAAACTGTCCAAGCGCTTGAAGTTGATGGAAGCCTTCCTGGGTTCCGGCAACCTTCCTGAGTGGATGGTTCTGACCGTTCTGCCGGTTCTGCCGCCGGATCTGCGTCCTTTGGTTCCGTTGGATGGTGGTCGTTTCGCGACTTCCGACCTCAACGATCTGTATCGTCGAGTGATCAACCGTAACAACCGCTTGAAGCGCCTGCTTGATCTGTCCGCTCCGGACATCATCGTGCGCAACGAAAAGCGTATGTTGCAAGAAGCGGTCGACGCACTGCTCGACAACGGCCGTCGTGGTCGCGCTATTACCGGTTCGAACAAGCGCCCTCTGAAATCCTTGGCTGACATGATCAAGGGTAAGCAAGGTCGTTTCCGTCAGAACTTGCTCGGTAAGCGTGTTGACTACTCGGGTCGTTCGGTAATTACCGTAGGTCCGACCCTGCGTCTGCACCAGTGCGGTCTGCCGAAGAAAATGGCTCTCGAGCTGTTCAAACCGTTCATTTTTGGCAAGCTGGAAATGCGTGGTCTCGCTACCACCATCAAAGCGGCCAAGAAGATGGTTGAGCGCGAGCTGCCGGAAGTTTGGGACGTTCTCGCTGAAGTTATCCGCGAACACCCGGTCCTCCTCAACCGTGCACCGACCCTTCACCGTCTGGGTATCCAAGCGTTTGAACCGGTACTGATCGAAGGTAAGGCTATCCAGCTGCACCCTCTGGTCTGTGCTGCGTACAACGCCGACTTCGACGGCGACCAAATGGCCGTGCACGTACCGTTGACACTGGAAGCCCAGTTGGAAGCGCGTGCGTTGATGATGTCGACCAACAACATTCTGTCGCCAGCCAACGGTGAGCCAATCATCGTTCCGTCGCAGGACGTTGTATTGGGTCTGTACTACATGACCCGTGAAGCGATCAACGCCAAGGGCGAAGGTCGTGTATTCGCTGACTTGCAAGAAGTTGACCGTGTATTCCGTGCTGGCGAAGCCGCACTGCATGCCAAGGTTAAAGTTCGCATCAGCGAAACCGTCAATGACCGTGATGGCGGCAGCGTGAGCAACACCCGTATCGTCGACACCACTGTCGGTCGTGCGCTGTTGTTCCAGGTTGTGCCAAAAGGTCTGTCGTACGACGTCGTCAACCTGCCGATGAAGAAAAAAGCGATCTCCAAGCTGATCAACCAGTGCTACCGCGTGGTTGGTTTGAAAGAGACCGTGATCTTCGCTGACCAGTTGATGTACACCGGTTTTGCTTATTCGACCATTTCCGGCGTTTCCATCGGTGTTAACGACTTCGTTATCCCTGATGAAAAAGCCAGCATCATCGCGGCTGCTACCGATGAAGTGAAAGAGATCGAGAGCCAGTACGCCTCCGGCCTGGTAACCCAGGGCGAGAAGTACAACAAAGTAATCGACCTTTGGTCGAAAGCTAACGACGAAGTATCCAAGGCAATGATGTCGAACCTCTCGAAAGAGAAGGTTATTGACCGTCACGGCGTTGAGGTTGAGCAAGAGTCGTTCAACTCGATGTACATGATGGCCGACTCCGGCGCGCGGGGTTCTGCTGCGCAGATCCGTCAGCTGGCCGGTATGCGTGGTCTGATGGCCAAGCCAGATGGCTCCATCATCGAAACGCCGATTACTGCGAACTTCCGTGAAGGTTTGAGCGTACTTCAGTACTTCATCTCTACTCACGGTGCTCGTAAGGGTCTGGCGGATACCGCCTTGAAAACTGCTAACTCCGGTTACTTGACGCGTCGTCTGGTAGACGTTGCGCAGGATCTGGTTGTGACCGAAGTCGACTGCGGGACCGAACACGGTCTGCTGATGACTCCGCACATTGAAGGCGGCGACGTTGTTGAGCCGTTGGGTGAGCGCGTACTGGGTCGAGTAATCGCCCGTGATGTGTTCAAGCCGGGTACCGATGACATCATCGTTCCTGCTGGCACCCTGGTAGACGAGAAGTGGGTTGAATTCATCGAGCTGAACAGCATCGACGAAGTTATCGTGCGCTCGCCTATCAGCTGCGAAACACGCTTCGGTATCTGCGCCAAGTGCTACGGTCGTGACTTGGCTCGTGGTCACCAGGTGAACATCGGTGAAGCTGTCGGCGTAATCGCTGCTCAGTCGATCGGTGAGCCGGGTACACAGCTGACAATGCGTACGTTCCACATCGGTGGTGCGGCAAGCCGGACCTCTGCTGCTGACAGCGTTCAGGTGAAGAATGGCGGTACTGTCCGTCTGCACAACCTGAAGCACGTTGAACGAGTGGATGGTTGCCTGGTAGCTGTATCGCGTTCCGGTGAGCTGGCCATCGCTGATGACTTCGGTCGTGAGCGTGAGCGTTACAAGCTGCCGTACGGCGCCGTGATTTCGGTTAAAGAAGGTGACAAGGTTGACGCTGGCTCGATCGTAGCCAAGTGGGATCCGCACACTCACCCAATCGTTACCGAAATGAAAGGTACCGTGACCTACGTGGGCATGGAAGAAGGCATCACGATCAAGCGTCAGACTGACGAATTGACCGGTATGACCAACATTGAAGTGCTTGATGCCAAAGACCGTCCAGCTGCCGGCAAGGACATCCGTCCAGCCGTGAAGATGGTGGGTGTAGATGGCAAGGATCTGCTGCTGCCAGGTACCGACGTACCAGCTCAGTACTTCCTGCCTGCTAACGCCTTGGTTGGTGTAGCGGATGGTGCGGAAATCGCGATCGGTGATGTTATCGCTCGTATTCCACAAGAAACTTCGAAAACTCGAGACATCACCGGTGGTTTGCCACGGGTTGCTGACTTGTTCGAAGCACGTCGTCCGAAAGAAGCCTCGATTTTGGCTGAAGTCAGCGGCACCATCGCGTTCGGTAAAGAAACCAAAGGCAAGCGCCGTCTGGTTATTACCCCGAACGACGGTACTGATCCGTACGAAGAGCTGATTCCAAAGTGGCGTCACCTGAACGTCTTCGAAGGCGAGCAAGTGAACCGCGGCGAAGTTATCTCCGACGGTCCAAGCGATCCGCACGATATCCTGCGTCTGCTGGGTGTCAGCGCGCTGGCCAAGTACATCGTTAACGAGATCCAGGATGTTTACCGTCTGCAAGGCGTAAAAATCAACGATAAGCACATCGAGACCATTCTGCGTCAGATGCTGCGTAAAGTTGAGATTGCCGAGTCTGGCGATTCCACCTTCATCAAGGGCGACCAGATGGAGTTGACCCATGTGTTGACCGAGAACGAACGTTTGGGTGGCGAAGATAAATTCGTATCCAAGTTCACTCGCGTTCTGCTGGGTATCACCAAGGCGTCGTTGTCGACTGAATCGTTCATCTCCGCGGCCTCTTTCCAAGAGACCACCCGCGTACTGACCGAAGCAGCGGTAACCGGCAAGCGCGATTACCTGCGCGGCCTGAAAGAAAACGTTGTCGTGGGTCGTTTGATCCCGGCAGGTACCGGTTTGGCATACCACAGCGAGCGTAAGCGCCGCCGTGAGGCTGACAAGCCGTTGCGCGTAAGCGCCAGTGAAGTGGAAGCTGCACTGACCGAAGCGCTGAACTCGAGCGGTAACTGAGTTCTGCGGTAAATGAAGGGTGGGCCCCGGCAGTTCCATTCATCGAATTGAGACATTTTGTCTGGGTTTGATGAGTGGAAGTGTCGGGGCCTTGCCTTGACTGGGGGCAAGATCCTCTTTAGACTCTTGTACCCCTAAATTTGGCGGGAATTCGTTCCTGCCATTTTGCTTTTCTTGCAAGACAATAGCGTCGCAAGACAACAGTGGAGCTAGTAGATGGCAACTATCAACCAGCTGGTACGTCAGCCGCGTAAGCGTATCGTCGAGAAATCCGACGTACCTGCGCTGCAAAACTGCCCGCAACGTCGTGGCGTATGCACCCGTGTGTATACAACTACGCCGAAAAAACCTAACTCGGCACTGCGTAAAGTATGCCGTGTGCGCCTGACCAACGGTTTCGAGGTTTCCTCGTACATCGGTGGTGAAGGTCACAACCTGCAAGAACACAGCGTGGTACTGATTCGTGGCGGTCGTGTAAAAGACTTGCCAGGTGTTCGTTATCACACCGTTCGCGGCTCTTTGGATACTTCCGGCGTTAAAGGTCGTAACCAAGGTCGTTCGAAGTACGGTACCAAAAAGCCGAAGTAGTATTCGGTTGCTGGTAAACAATGCAGATTTCTTTTTTTCTGAGTCGATAAGAGTAAGGTCGGACGTGCATCCACTGGGTGTAATGGTTCCGAGCTAACCTGAAGACCGTTTGAGGGCTTATCCATGCCAAGAAGACGCGTAGCAGCCAAGCGCGATGTGCTTGACGATCCAAAATACGGAAGCCAAATCCTGGCCAAGTTCATGAACCACGTGATGGAAAGCGGCAAAAAAGCCGTTGCCGAGCGTATCGTTTATGGCGCGCTGGAAAAGGTTAAAGAACGCAAGAACAGCGATCCCCTGGAAATCTTCGAGAAAGCTCTCGACGCCATCGCTCCGCTGGTCGAAGTGAAGTCGCGCCGTGTAGGCGGTGCTACTTACCAGGTTCCGGTCGAAGTTCGCCCGTCCCGTCGTAACGCCCTGGCAATGCGCTGGTTGGTAGACTTCGCCCGCAAGCGCGGCGAGAAGTCTATGGCTCTGCGTTTGGCTGGCGAACTGTTGGACGCTGCCGAAGGTAAAGGTGCTGCTGTTAAGAAGCGTGAAGACGTGCACCGTATGGCCGAAGCTAACAAAGCTTTCTCGCACTACCGCTTCTAATTTCAGCTTCACTAATTTTGCGAGGGCTTTATGGCTCGTACTACTCCGATTAGTCGCTACCGTAACATCGGTATCGTCGCTCACGTGGATGCTGGTAAAACCACCACCACCGAGCGCGTCCTTTTTTACACTGGCAAAAGTCACAAGATGGGCGAGGTGCATGACGGCGCCGCGACCACAGACTGGATGGTGCAGGAGCAGGAGCGTGGTATTACCATTACTTCTGCTGCTATTACCGCCTTCTGGAAAGGTTCTGCCAAGCAGTACAAAGATGAGCATCGCTTCAACGTAATCGATACCCCGGGCCACGTTGACTTCACTATTGAAGTTGAACGTTCCCTGCGTGTACTCGACGGCGCTGTCGTTGTGTTCTGTGGTACCTCGGGTGTTGAGCCTCAGTCGGAAACCGTATGGCGTCAAGCCAACAAGTACGGCGTTCCACGTCTTGTTTACGTCAACAAGATGGACCGTGCTGGTGCGAACTTCCTGCGCGTTATTGAGCAGATCAAGAAGCGTCTGGGTCACACTCCGGTTCCAATCCAGCTGGCTATCGGTTCTGAAGACAACTTCCAGGGTCAGATTGATCTGATCAACATGGAAGCTGTGTACTGGAACGATGCTGACAAGGGTATGGTTCCTGTTCGCAAAGAAATTCCAGCTGAGCTGAAAGATCTTGCTGACGAGTGGCGCGACAACATGGTGCAGGCTGCGGCCGAAGCCAATGAAGAGCTGATGAACAAGTACCTCGAGGGTGAAGAATTCACCATCGCGGAAATCAAGGCCGCTCTGCGTCAGCGTACTATCGCCGGTGAGATCGTCTTGGCTGTTTGCGGTTCTTCCTTCAAGAACAAGGGTGTTCCCCTGGTTCTCGACGCCGTTATCGACTTCCTGCCTGCTCCGACTGATATTCCTGCCATCAAGGGTACTGACCCGGATGACGAGAGCATCGAACTGGAGCGTCATGCTGACGACAGCGAGCCGTTCTCGGCTCTGGCGTTCAAGATCGCTACCGACCCATTCGTGGGTACCTTGACCTTCGTTCGAGTTTACTCGGGCGTGTTGAACTCCGGCGACGGCGTAATCAACTCGGTTAAAGGCAAGAAAGAGCGCGTGGGTCGTATGGTGCAAATGCACGCAAACGCCCGTGAAGAAATCAAGGAAGTACGCGCTGGTGACATCGCGGCCTTGATCGGCATGAAGGACGTCACCACTGGTGAGACTTTGTGCAACGCTGACAAGCCAATCATTCTGGTTCGTATGGACTTCCCGGAGCCGGTTATTTCGGTTGCCGTTGAGCCTAAGACCAAGGATGACCAGGAAAAAATGGGTGTTGCACTGGGCAAACTTGCTCAGGAAGATCCATCTTTCCGCGTTAAAACTGATGAAGAGACTGGTCAAACGATCATCTCTGGCATGGGCGAGTTGCACCTGGACATCCTGGTTGACCGGATGCGCCGTGAGTTCAACGTCGAAGCCAACATCGGTAAGCCTCAGGTTTCGTATCGTGAGCGCATCACGAAGAAGTGTGAAATCGAAGGCAAGTTCGTTCGTCAGTCCGGCGGTCGTGGCCAGTTTGGTCACTGCTGGATCCGTTTTGCACCTGCTGACGAAGGTCAGGAAGGTCTGCAGTTCGTGAACGAAGTGGTAGGTGGTGTGGTTCCTAAGGAATACATCCCGGCTATCCAGAAGGGTATCGAAGAGCAGATGAAGAACGGTGTTGTTGCCGGCTATCCGCTGATCGGCCTGAAGGCTACCGTGTTTGATGGTTCTTACCACGACGTCGACTCCAACGAGATGGCGTTTAAGGTGGCTGCTTCCATGGCTACCAAGCAACTGGCCTCCAAAGGTGGTGGTGAGCTGCTTGAGCCAATCATGGCGGTAGAGGTTGTTACACCTGAAGACTATATGGGTGACGTGATGGGCGACTTGAATCGTCGTCGCGGCATGATCCAAGGTATGGAAGATACGGTCTCCGGCAAAGTAATTCGTGCTGAAGTTCCGTTGGGTGAAATGTTCGGTTATGCGACCGACGTTCGTTCCATGTCCCAGGGTCGCGCAAGCTACTCTATGGAATTCAAAAAATACGATACAGCTCCGGCGCACATCGTCGAAACTGTTACTAAAAAACAAGGCTGATTTAGTTCAGTCCTTTAGGCAAGGAGTTAATTGTCGTGGCTAAAGAAAAATTTGATCGTTCCCTACCGCACGTCAACGTTGGCACTATCGGTCACGTTGACCATGGTAAAACCACGCTGACTGCAGCTCTGACTCGTGTTTGCTCCGAGATTTTCGGTTCGGCCATCGTTGACTTCGATAAAATCGACAGCGCGCCAGAAGAAAAAGCTCGTGGTATCACCATCAACACTGCACACGTTGAATACAACTCGCTGATCCGTCACTACGCTCACGTTGACTGCCCAGGTCACGCTGACTATGTGAAGAACATGATCACCGGTGCTGCCCAGATGGATGGCGCGATCCTGGTTTGTTCGGCCGCTGATGGTCCGATGCCACAAACTCGTGAGCACATCCTGCTGTCCCGTCAGGTTGGCGTTCCGTACATCGTGGTTTTCCTGAACAAGGCTGACCTGGTAGACGACGCTGAGCTGCTGGAACTGGTTGAGATGGAAGTGCGCGATCTGCTGAGCACTTACGACTTCCCAGGCGACGACACTCCGATCATCATCGGTTCTGCTCGTATGGCTCTGGAAGGCAAAGACGACAACGAAATGGGCACCACTGCCGTTCGTAAACTGGTTGAAACTCTGGATACTTACATTCCGGATCCAGTTCGTGTTATCGACAAGCCGTTCCTGATGCCAATCGAAGACGTATTCTCGATCTCCGGTCGCGGTACTGTTGTGACTGGTCGTATCGAGCGCGGTATCGTTCGCGTTCAAGATCCGCTGGAAATCGTTGGTCTGCGTGACACTACTGTTACCACCTGCACCGGCGTTGAAATGTTCCGCAAACTGCTCGACGAAGGTCGTGCTGGCGAGAACTGCGGCGTGCTGCTGCGCGGCACCAAGCGTGACGACGTAGAGCGTGGCCAGGTTCTGGTTAAGCCGGGTTCGGTTAAGCCGCACACTACCTTCGAAGCTGAAGTGTACGTGTTGAGCAAAGAAGAAGGCGGTCGTCACACTCCGTTCTTCAAAGGCTACCGTCCACAGTTCTACTTCCGGACCACTGACGTGACCGGTAACTGCGAACTGCCGGAAGGCGTTGAAATGGTAATGCCAGGCGACAACATCAAAATGGTTGTCACCCTGATCAAAACCATCGCAATGGAAGACGGTCTGCGTTTCGCAATCCGTGAAGGCGGTCGTACCGTCGGCGCTGGCGTAGTAGCCAAGATCATTGCTTAAGCTTTGATTGCCTGAAAAAGCCCCCGCTCAGCGGGGGCTTTTTTTATTGAGTTGACACCCAGTTGGGCCATCTATAGAATTGCGCCTCCTTTAAACGGGCGTATTGCGCTCGGTGGGAATAGCAATCGGAGTCTGAAATCCAATGCAAAATCAGCAAATCCGTATCAGGTTGAAGGCTTTTGACCATCGCCTGATCGACCAATCAACCCAGGAAATCGTGGAAACCGCGAAACGTACTGGTGCTCAAGTGCGTGGTCCAATTCCACTGCCTACCCGTAAAGAGCGGTTCACCGTTCTGGTCTCCCCGCACGTCAACAAAGACGCGCGTGACCAGTACGAGATCCGTACTCATAAGCGCGTACTGGACATCGTCCAGCCAACGGATAAAACCGTTGATGCTCTTATGAAGCTTGATCTTGCGGCCGGTGTGGAAGTGCAGATCAGCCTCGGCTAAGACTTGGGTCTTAGTCGTGTAACGCTCTGAAATGGGCGGCCATAGCGGGTGAAAGCCCCGTACACTCATGAGGTTTACAACATGACTATTGGTGTAGTCGGTCGTAAATGCGGTATGACCCGTATTTTCACCGAAGAAGGTGTCTCCATTCCGGTTACGGTCATTGAGATCGAGCCGAATCGCGTCACCCAGTTCAAAACTGAAGAAACCGATGGCTATCGTGCAGTGCAAGTCACTGTCGGCGAGCGTCGCGCTTCGCGTGTAACTGCTGCTCAAGCGGGTCACTTCGCTAAAGCAAACGTTGCAGCTGGTCGTACCGTAATGGAATTCCGCCTTGAAGAAGGCGAGTACCAGGCAGGCGATCTGATCAACGCTGAAATCTTCACCGCAGGTCAGATGGTCGATGTGACCGGTCAGTCCAAAGGTAAAGGCTTCCAGGGTACGATCAAGCGTTGGAATTTCCGTGGCCAAGATAACACTCACGGTAACTCCGTTTCCCACCGCGTCCCGGGCTCTATTGGCCAGTGCCAGACTCCTGGTCGTGTATTCAAGGGCAAAAAAATGTCCGGTCATATGGGCGCTGAGCGCGTGACCGTGCAGTCCCTCGAAGTAGTGCGCGTCGACGCTGAACGCAATCTGTTGTTGGTCAAGGGTGCTGTTCCTGGCGCTACTGGCGGCAACCTGGTTGTACGTCCGGCGGCCAAGGCTCGCGGTTAAGGGGAAGCTGACATGCAATTAAATGTAAATGATGCTCAAGCGATCGAAGTTTCCGAACTGACGTTCGGCGGCGAGTTCAACGAGACGCTGGTTCACCAAGCAGTCGTGGCCTACATGGCCGGCGGCCGTCAAGGTAGCAAGCAGCAAAAGACCCGTTCCGACGTTCGTGGTGGCGGTAAGCGCCCTTGGCGTCAGAAAGGTACTGGCCGTGCTCGTGCTGGTACTATCCGTAGCCCAATCTGGCGTGGCGGTGGTACTACTTTCGCAGCTCGTCCACAAGATCACTCTCAGAAGCTCAACAAGAAGATGTATCGCGCAGCAATGCGTTCCATCCTTGCTGAACTGGTTCGTACTGATCGTCTGATCGTGGTTCAGGACTTCGCAGTTGAAGCGCCGAAAACCAAAGATCTGCTGAACAAACTGAATGGCATGGGTCTGACAGACGTCCTGATCGTGTCTGAAGTTGTTGATCAGAACCTGTACCTGGCTGCTCGCAACCTGCCACACGTTGATGTACGTGACGTGCAAGGTTCCGACCCAGTTAGTCTGATCGCATACGACAAGGTGTTGATCACCGTGTCGGCCGTGAAGAAATTCGAGGAGCTGCTGGGATGAACCAGGAACGCGTATTTAAAGTTCTGCTTGGCCCGCACGTTTCCGAGAAGGCTACGGTTCTGGCAGACAAGAAAGGCCAGTTCGTTTTCAAGGTTGCTACTGATGCAACCAAGCTGGAAATCAAGAAGGCCGTCGAAAGCCTGTTCAGCGTGAAAGTTGAGCGTGTTACTACCCTGAACGTTCTGGGTAAGAGCAAGCGCACCGCTCGCGGCGTGGGCAAGCGTAATGACTGGAAGAAGGCGGTAATCTCCCTTCAGCCAGGCCAAGATCTCGATTTCAGCAGCAGTGCTGAGTAAGGAAGGGGTGCATCATGGCAATCGTTAAATGCAAACCGACTTCCCCTGGCCGCCGTCATGTGGTCAAGGTGGTCAACCAGGAGCTGCATAAAGGCGCTCCTCACGCACCGCTGCTCGAGAAGAAATCGAAGACTGGTGGTCGTAACAACAATGGCCGTATTACCACTCGTCACATCGGTGGTGGTCATAAGCAGCATTATCGTTTGGTCGATTTCCGTCGCAACGACAAAGATGGCATTCCAGCCACTGTTGAGCGTATCGAATACGATCCAAACCGTACTGCTCACATTGCTCTTATGCTGTACGCAGACGGCGAACGCCGTTACATCATCGCCCCTAAAGGCGTGAGCGCTGGCGACCAGCTGATCTCGGGTGCTTTGGCCCCGATCAAGCCAGGCAACCAGTTGCAACTGCGCAGCATTCCAGTTGGTAGCACCGTACACGGCATCGAATTGAAGCCGGGTAAAGGCGCGCAAATCGCACGTTCCGCTGGTGCTTCGGCTCAGCTGGTCGCTCGTGATGGTGTCTACGTGACCCTGCGTCTGCGCTCTGGTGAAATGCGTAAAGTACTGGCTGAATGCCGTGCGACCTTGGGCGAAGTCTCGAACTCCGAGCACAGCCTGCGTTCGCTGGGTAAAGCTGGTGCCAAACGCTGGCGTGGCGTTCGCCCAACCGTTCGTGGTGTTGCCATGAACCCGGTTGACCACCCACATGGTGGTGGTGAAGGTCGTACCTCTGGTGGTCGTCATCCGGTATCGCCATGGGGCTTCCCGACTAAGGGCGCGAAGACTCGTGGTAATAAGCGTACCGACAAAATGATCGTCCGTCGTCGCAAGTAAATAGAGGGATACGACAGTGCCACGTTCTCTGAAAAAAGGTCCTTTTATTGATCTTCACCTACTGAAGAAGATCGAAGTGGCGGCGGAAAAGAACGATCGCAAACCGGTGAAAACCTGGTCGCGTCGTTCGATGATCCTGCCACAAATGGTCGGTTTGACCATCGCTGTGCATAACGGTCGTCTTCATGTCCCAGTTCTTGTGAACGAAGACATGGTTGGCCATAAACTAGGCGAGTTTGCCGGTACCCGCACTTATCGTGGGCACGTGGCAGACAAGAAAGCCAAGCGTTAAGGGGTAAGGAATGATGGAAGTAGCCGCTAAGTTGTCGGGCGCTCGAATCTCCGCCCAGAAAGCCCGCTTGGTCGCCGACCAGATCCGCGGGAAGAAGGTGGGCGAAGCGCTCAACCTGTTGGCTTTCAGCAACAAGAAAGCCGCCGAGATCATCAAGAAAGTGCTGGAGTCGGCCGTAGCCAACGCCGAGCATAACGAAGGCGCAGACGTTGATGACCTTAAAGTCATCACTGTTTTCGTCAACGAAGGGCGTTCGCTGAAGCGAATCATGCCGCGTGCCAAAGGCCGCGCTGATCGCATCGTCAAGCGGTCTTGCCATATCACTGTCAAGGTTGCTGACAAGTAACGGAGTCGAAGAGATGGGTCAGAAAGTACATCCCATTGGCATTCGCCTGGGAATCGTCAAGGAGCACACCTCCGTCTGGTACGCAGACGGCCGGACTTATGCGGACTATTTGTTCGCTGATCTGAAGGTGCGTGAATACCTCCAAGACAAACTAAAAAGCGCGTCCGTAAGCCGTATCGATATCCATCGTCCGGCCCAAACTGCACGTATCACCATCCACACCGCTCGTCCAGGTATCGTTATCGGGAAGAAAGGTGAAGATGTTGAGAAACTGCGTCAGGACCTGACCAAGCAAATGGGTGTGCCTGTGCACATCAATATCGAAGAGATCCGCAAGCCGGAACTCGACGGTATGCTGGTTGCGCAGAGCGTAGCTCAGCAGCTGGAGCGTCGTGTAATGTTCCGTCGCGCGATGAAACGCGCTGTACAGAACGCTATGCGCATTGGTGCCAAAGGCATCAAAATCCAAGTGAGCGGTCGTCTCGGCGGTGCTGAAATCGCACGTACTGAATGGTATCGCGAAGGTCGTGTGCCACTGCACACCCTGCGTGCCGACATCGACTATGCCAACTACGAAGCTCACACCACTTACGGTGTGATCGGTGTAAAGGTTTGGATCTTCAAAGGCGAAGTAATTGGTGGTCGCCAAGAAGAGCTGAAGCCACAAGCACCAGCGCCTCGTAAAAAAGCTGCTAAGTAAGGGGTACGCCAAATGTTGCAACCAAAGCGTACGAAGTTCCGCAAGCAGATGACAGGCCACAACCGTGGCTTGGCATTGCGCGGTAGCAAAGTCAGCTTCGGCGAATATGCGCTGAAGTCTGTAGCTCGTGGTCGTCTCACCGCTCGTCAGATCGAGTCAGCGCGTCGTGCACTGACCCGTCACGTTAAACGTGGCGGCAAGATCTGGATCCGTGTATTCCCGGACAAGCCTATTTCCAAAAAGCCCCTCGAAGTTCGTATGGGTAAAGGTAAGGGTAACGTGGAATACTGGGTTGCCCAGATTCAGCCAGGCAAAGTCCTGTATGAAATCGAGGGTGTAACTGAAGAGCTGGCGCGTGAGGCTTTTGCCCTGGCTGCTGCAAAGCTGCCGCTCGCCACCGCCTTTGTTAAACGGACGGTGATGTGATGAAAGCGAATGAACTTCGTGAAAAATCCGCACAGCAGCTGAACGAGCAACTGCTCGGCTTGCTGCGCGACCAGTTCAATCTGCGTATGCAGAAAGCAACTGGCCAGTTGGGGCAGTCGCATCTGCTCTCGCAAGTTAAGCGTGACATCGCTCGCGTGAAGACTGTGCTCAAACAGCAGGCAGGTAAGTAATCATGGCTGAAGCCGAAAAGACTGTCCGTACGCTGACTGGCCGTGTTGTCAGCGACAAGATGGACAAAACCATCACCGTTTTGATCGAGCGTCGCGTTAAGCACCCGATCTACGGTAAATACGTTAAGCGTTCGACTAAGCTGCACGCGCACGACGAAACCAATCAGTGCCACATCGGCGACAAAGTCACTATTCGTGAAACTCGTCCGATGGCCAAGACCAAGTCTTGGGCACTGGTTGATGTTCTCGAACGCGCTGTGGAAGTCTAAGGACTAGGGGTCGGAGAAATTATATGATTCAGACTCAATCCATGCTCGATGTGGCCGATAACAGCGGCGCACGCCGCGTTATGTGCATCAAGGTGCTGGGTGGCTCCCATCGTCGTTACGCTGGTATCGGTGACATCATCAAAGTTACCGTCAAGGAAGCAATTCCTCGCGGTAAAGTGAAAAAAGGCCAAGTGATGACTGCTGTTGTAGTCCGCACTCGTCACGGCGTACGTCGTGCTGATGGCTCCATTATCCGCTTTGATGGCAACGCTGCTGTTCTTCTGAACAACAAGCAAGAGCCGATCGGCACCCGTATCTTTGGGCCAGTGACCCGTGAACTTCGTACTGAGAAGTTCATGAAGATCGTCTCGCTCGCCCCAGAAGTGCTGTAAGGAGATCCGACATGCAAAAGATTCGTCGTGACGACGAGATCATCGTGATCGCCGGCAAAGACAAAGGTAAGCGCGGTAAGGTGCTTAAGGTTCTCGCTAACAACCGTCTGGTTATTGGCGGTCTGAACCTGGTTAAGCGTCATACCAAGCCTAACCCGATGTCGGGCGTACAAGGCGGTATCGTCGAAAAAGAAGCTCCACTGGACGCTTCTAACGTCGCCATCTTCAACGGCGAAACCAACAAGGCTGACCGCGTTGGTTTCAAAGTAGAAGAAGGCAAGAAAATTCGTGTCTTCAAGTCGACCCAAAAAGCGGTTGATGCTTGAACACTGCTAGGTAGATAAGACCATGGCACGACTAAAAGAGATTTACCGGAAGGAAATCGCTCCGAAACTTAAGGAAGAACTTAAGCTTTCGAACGTGATGGAAGTTCCGCGCGTTACCAAAATCACCCTGAACATGGGTTTGGGCGAAGCGATCGGTGATAAGAAAATCATCGAGCACGCTGTAGCTGATTTGGAAAAAATCACGGGTCAAAAATGTGTAGTGACCTACGCTCGCAAGTCCATCGCAGGCTTTAAAGTTCGCGAAGGCTGGCCGATCGGCGTTAAGGTTACTCTGCGCCGTGAGCGTATGTACGAATTCCTGGATCGTCTGCTGTCGATCTCCCTGCCTCGGGTTCGCGACTTCCGCGGCCTGAATGCCAAGTCCTTCGATGGTCGTGGTAACTACAGCATGGGCGTTAAAGAGCAGATCATTTTCCCGGAAATCGACTACGACAAAATCGATGCCCTCCGCGGTCTGGACATTACCCTGACCACCACTGCTCGAACGGATGATGAGGGTCGCGCCTTGCTGCGTGCTTTCAAATTCCCGTTCCGCAACTGATTGGAGTAGGACCATGGCTAAGATGAGCATGAAAAACCGCGAGCTGAAACGTCAGCTCACGGTTGCCAAGTTCGCCAAGAAGCGTGCTGAGCTGAAAGCTATCATCGTTGATCTGAACGCAAGTCCAGAAGCACGTTGGGAAGCTCAAGTTGCTCTGCAGAAGCAGCCACGTGACGCAAGCGCTGCGCGCATGCGTAACCGCTGCCGCCTCACTGGTCGTCCGCATGGTGTTTACCGCAAGTTCGGCCTTGGCCGTAACAAATTGCGTGAAGCAGCAATGCGCGGTGACGTACCAGGTCTGGTTAAAGCCAGCTGGTAAGGCGTACAGGCAAAGTTATCCCTGTCAGGGTTGCAAGATCCTGACAGCCGGTGACCTTGAATATGAATCAAGCCCCTATTGGGGCTTGATTCATTTCTGGCGTATGTCTAGAATGACCGGCTCGCCTGAGCCCGTGCTTTTTAAGCATCGAGTCACTCGGCGACAGTTGTAGCCGCAAGGCTAATTCTTTTTGTATCAGGAGCGTCTAGCCCATGAGTATGCAGGACCCGTTAGCGGACATGCTAACTCGAATCCGTAATGCCCAGATGGCTGAAAAGTCCGTCGTAAGCATGCCATCTTCCACGTTGAAGGTAGCTGTAGCCAAAGTTCTTAAAGACGAAGGTTACATCGCGGATTATCAGATCAGCAGCGAAATCAAGCCACTGCTGTCTATCGAGCTGAAATACTTCGAAGGCCGTTCGGTTATCGAAGAAGTTAAGCGCGTTAGCCGTCCAGGCCTGCGTCAGTACAAGTCCTCCGAAGATCTGCCGAAAGTTCGTGGCGGTCTAGGTGTGTCTATCGTCTCCACCAGCAAAGGTGTGATGACGGATCGTGCTGCGCGCGCTGCCGGTGTCGGCGGCGAAGTTCTTTGCACTGTGTTCTAAGGGGGGATAAGCATGTCACGCGTCGCTAAGAACCCCGTTAAGCTGCCAGCTGGTGTCGAAGTAAAATTCGCCGGCCAACAGCTTTCGGTGAAGGGTACCAAGGGTACTCTAGAACTGAACATCCATTCGTCCGTTGAGATTGTTGAAGAAGCTGGTGAGCTGCGTTTCGCTGCTCGCAATGGCGATCAACAAACTCGCGCAATGGCTGGTACCACTCGTGCGTTGGTAAACAACATGGTCCAAGGCGTAAGCCAAGGCTTCGAGCGCAAGCTCCAGCTGGTCGGTGTTGGTTACAAAGCGCAAGCAAAAGGCACAGTGCTGAACCTGGCTCTTGGCTTCTCGCACCCAGTGGATTACGAGTTGCCGGAAGGCATCACCGCTGAGACTCCTAGCCAAACCGATATCCTGATCAAGGGTATTGATAAGCAGCTGGTAGGTCAGGTGGCCGCTGAGATCCGCGGTTTCCGTCCACCAGAGCCTTATAAAGGTAAGGGTGTACGTTACGCGGACGAAGTCGTCCGTCGTAAAGAAGCCAAGAAGAAGTAGGGCATAGCAAATGACCGACAAAAAAGTTACTCGACTGCGTCGCGCTCGCAAAGCACGTCTGAAAATGCACGAACTAGAAGTCGTGCGTCTCTGCGTGTTCCGCTCGGCTCAGCATATATACGCCCAGGTCATCTCGGCCGACGGCAGCAAAGTCTTGGCAAGCGCCTCGACTTTGGACAAAGAACTGCGTGATGGTGCCACTGGCAACATCGACGCGGCCACAAAGGTTGGCCAGCTGGTCGCTACGCGTGCAAAAGCCGCTGGCGTCTCGCAGGTGGCTTTCGACCGCTCTGGCTTCAAGTACCACGGCCGCGTGAAAGCGCTGGCTGAGGCTGCTCGTGAAGCTGGGCTGGAGTTCTAAGTTATGTCAAATAACGACCAAAAGCGCGACGAAGGCTACATTGAGAAGCTGGTTCAAGTTAACCGCGTAGCCAAAACCGTTAAAGGCGGCCGTATCTTCACTTTCACCGCGTTGACCGTGGTTGGTGATGGTAAAGGGCGCGTTGGCTTCGGCCGTGGCAAGTCACGTGAAGTGCCTGCTGCGATCCAGAAGGCAATGGAAGCTGCTCGCCGCAACATGATTCAAGTGGACCTTAACGGCACCACTCTGCAGTACGCCATGAAATCCGCCCACGGCGCTTCCAAGGTTTACATGCAGCCTGCTTCTGAAGGTACCGGTATCATCGCTGGCGGCGCTATGCGTGCTGTCCTCGAAGTTGCTGGCGTTCAGAACGTACTGGCTAAGTGCTACGGCTCGACTAACCCGGTAAACGTGGTTCACGCCACTTTTAAAGGTTTGAAAGCTATGCAATCTCCTGAATCTATTGCCGCTAAGCGTGGCAAAAGCGTCAAGGAGATCTTCTGATCATGGCTACCGTTAAAGTAACGCTGATCAAAAGCATGACCGGCCGCATCCCTAATCACAAACTGTGCATTAAGGGTCTGGGTCTGCGTCGCATCGGTCACACTGTAGAAGTACTTGATACTCCCGAGAATCGCGGGATGATCAACAAGGCTTACTACATGCTGCGTGTAGAGGGTTAATCGATGAAACTCAATGATCTGAGTCCAGCGCCGGGTTCCCGTCGCGAAAAGCATCGTCCGGGCCGTGGTATCGGTAGTGGTTTGGGTAAGACTGGTGGCCGTGGTCACAAAGGTCAGTCCTCCCGCTCCGGTGGCACTATTGCTCCAGGCTTTGAAGGCGGTCAACAGCCGCTGCATCGCCGTCTGCCTAAGTTCGGTTTCGTTTCCCTGAAAGCCATGGATCGCGCAGAAGTGCGTTTGTCCGAGCTGGCTAAAGTGGAAGGCGACATCGTTACTGTGCAGACCCTGAAAGATGCCAACGTGATCAACGTCAACGTACTGCGTGTGAAAATCATGCTGTCCGGTGAAGTTACTCGCGCTGTCACAATCGGCAAGGGAATCGGCGCCACCAAAGGTGCGCGTTCGGCTATCGAAGCAGCTGGCGGCAAGTTCGAGGAATAAATGGCTAAGCAAGGTGCTCTCTCAGCGCTCAGCAAAGGCGGGTTATCCGAGCTCTGGGCTCGACTGCGTTTTCTATTCCTGGCGATTATCGTCTACCGAATAGGCGCACACATCCCAGTTCCTGGTATTAACCCGGACCGGTTGGCGGACCTGTTTCGACAGAATGAGGGGACCATACTTAGCTTGTTCAACATGTTTTCCGGCGGCGCGCTGGAGCGGATGAGTATTTTTGCGCTGGGGATCATGCCGTACATTTCGGCATCGATCATCATGCAGCTTATGTCCGCTGTCAGCCCGCAGCTGGAGCAGTTGAAGAAGGAAGGTGAAGCTGGACGTCGCAAGATAAGCCAGTACACCCGCTACCTCACTGTCGCTCTTGCTCTTGTTCAGGCTATTGGCATGTCCATTGGTCTGGCAGGGCAAGGCGTAGCGTTCACTGGTGACCTAGGCTTCCATTTCGTTGCAGTAACCACTTTTGTGGCGGGTGCAATGTTCATGATGTGGCTGGGTGAGCAGATTACTGAGCGTGGTGTTGGCAACGGTATCTCGATGTTGATTTTTTCGGGTATCGTCGCCGGTCTTCCGAGAGCAATTGGGCAGTCTTTCGAGTCTGCGCGTCAGGGCGATATCAATATCTTCGCTCTGGTTGCTATCGGTTTGCTGGCAGTAGCGATTATCGGTTTTGTGGTGTTCATTGAGCGTGGCCAGCGTCGTATTGCTGTTCACTACGCCAAGCGTCAGCAGGGCCGCAAGGTCTTTGCTGCGCAGACTAGCCACCTACCGCTGAAAGTGAATATGGCCGGCGTTATCCCGGCTATTTTTGCGAGCAGCATTTTGCTGTTCCCGGCTTCGCTGGGTGCCTGGTTCGGTCAGTCTGAAGGTATGGGCTGGTTGCAGGACATCTCGCAGTCGATCGCTCCTGGTCAGCCGTTGAATATTCTGCTGTTTAGTGCAGGGATTATTTTCTTCTGCTTCTTCTATACGGCGTTGATGTTCAATCCGAAAGACGTAGCGGAAAACCTGAAGAAGTCCGGTGCCTTTATTCCGGGTATCCGTCCAGGTGAGCAGTCGGCACGCTATATTGATGGCGTTTTGACTCGTTTGACTCTGTTCGGTGCTCTTTATATGACGGCCGTGTGCCTGTTGCCCCAGTTCCTGGTGGTTGCGGCAAACGTTCCGTTCTACCTTGGCGGGACCTCGTTGCTGATCGTGGTCGTGGTTGTTATGGACTTCATGTCCCAAGTACAATCGCACCTCGTTTCGCACCAGTACGAATCCCTGATGAAGAAAGCCAACCTGAAGGGCTACGGCAGCGGCATGCTCCGCTGAAGTACTACCCCGTAAGGTGAGAGGAGTTGGTGATGAAAGTTCGTGCATCGGTGAAAAAGCTGTGCCGCAACTGCAAGATTATTCGCCGCGAAGGTGTTGTTCGAGTAATTTGCAGCGCGGAACCACGTCACAAACAGCGCCAAGGCTGAGTGTGATCTGTTTGAAGCCCAGCAGCTAGTGCGCTGCTGGGTTGATTATTTGTTATTACAGCGATATTATCTCGCGCCCTATTTCTTGGCTTCCGGGGCGTAGGTAGCTGTCAATTGGAGTCCCACTGAATGGCCCGTATTGCAGGCGTTAACATTCCAGATAACAAGCACACTGTTATCTCGCTGACCTACATCTATGGTGTTGGTCGCACTACCTCACAGAAAATCTGTGCGGATGCTGGTGTAAACCCAGCCGCTAAGATCAAGGATCTGAGCGACGAGCAGATTGAGTTGCTGCGTGGCGAAGTGGCAAAGTTCACCACTGAAGGTGACCTGCGTCGTGAAGTCAACATGAAAATCAAACGCTTGATGGACTTGGGCTGCTACCGCGGTCTGCGCCATCGTCGTGGTCTTCCAGTGCGCGGTCAGCGTACCAAGACCAACGCGCGTACTCGCAAAGGTCCGCGTAAGCCGATCCGCAAGTAATCGCACCAGCGAATCGACAGGAATTTAGTCATGGCAAAACCTGCTGCTCGTCCTCGTAAAAAAGTAAAAAAGACAGTGGTTGATGGCATCGCCCACATCCACGCGTCTTTCAACAACACAATCGTGACCATCACCGACCGTCAGGGTAACGCGCTTTCTTGGGCTACCTCCGGTGGTTCGGGTTTCCGCGGTTCTCGCAAGTCCACCCCGTTCGCTGCTCAAGTAGCTGCTGAACGTGCTGGTCAAGCTGCGCTGGAATATGGCCTGAAAAACCTTGACGTTAACGTTAAGGGCCCAGGTCCAGGTCGTGAGTCCGCTGTCCGTGCTTTGAACGGCTGTGGCTATAAGATCGCCAGCATCACCGACGTGACGCCAATCCCGCACAACGGGTGCCGTCCGCCGAAGAAGCGCCGCGTGTAATCCAGGAGACTGTAAAGAATGGCTCGTTACATTGGTCCAAAATGCAAACTGGCACGTCGTGAAGGCACCGATCTCTTCCTGAAGAGTGGTGTGCGCGCTATCGAATCGAAGTGCAATATTGAAGCTGCTCCAGGCATCCACGGCCAACGCCGCGGTCGCCAATCCGACTACGGTACCCAACTGCGTGAAAAGCAGAAGGTCCGTCGTATCTACGGCGTTCTCGAGCGTCAGTTCAGCGGCTACTACAAACAAGCTGCTGGCAAGAAAGGTGCAACTGGCGAAAACCTGTTGCAACTGCTCGAATGCCGCCTGGATAACGTCGTATACCGTATGGGTTTCGGTTCTACTCGTGCCGAATCTCGTCAGTTGGTATCGCACAAGTCGATCAGCGTTAACGGTCAGACCGTAAACGTTCCGTCCTACCAGGTTCGTGCTGGTGACGTGGTCGCTATCCGCGAGAAAGCAAAGAACCAGCT
The DNA here is from genome assembly GCF_963681935.1 of Pseudomonas kulmbachensis. Taxonomy (NCBI): domain Bacteria; kingdom Pseudomonadati; phylum Pseudomonadota; class Gammaproteobacteria; order Pseudomonadales; family Pseudomonadaceae; genus Pseudomonas; species Pseudomonas kulmbachensis. Next base: position 595,220 of record NZ_OY817088.1, read on the forward strand.
TCGCATTGTCCAAGCTCTCGATCTGTGTGCCCAACGTGGCCGCGTAGAATGGGTAGAAGTAGACACTGAGAAGAAGTCGGGCGTTTTCAAGAACGTTCCTGCTCGCAGTGATCTGTCCGCCGACATCAACGAAAGCCTGATTGTCGAGCTCTACTCCAAGTAAGGGCTAGAAAATAGGTGCATCCATGCAGATTTCGGTAAATGAGTTCCTGACACCTCGCCATATTGATGTGCAAGTTGTCAGTCCAACCCGCGCTAAAATCACACTCGAGCCTCTCGAGCGTGGTTTTGGCCACACCCTGGGCAACGCGCTGCGCCGCATCCTGTTGTCCTCAATGCCAGGCTGTGCAGTAGTCGAGGCCGAGATTGACGGTGTGCTCCACGAGTACAGCGCCATCGAAGGTGTACAGGAAGACGTAATTGAAATCCTGTTGAACCTTAAAGGTCTGGCTATCAAGCTGCACGGCCGTGACGAAGTTACGCTGACCTTGTCGAAGAAGGGTTCGGGGGTGGTTACCGCTGCCGATATTCAGCTGGATCATGATGTCGAGATCGTTAATCCCGATCACGTAATCGCCAACCTGGCGTCTAACGGCGCCTTGAACATGAAGCTCACCGTAGCTCGTGGTCGTGGTTATGAACCAGCAGACTCGCGTCAGAGCGATGAAGACGAAAGCCGCAGCATTGGTCGCTTGCAGCTTGATTCTTCGTTCAGCCCGGTTCGCCGTATCGCATACGTGGTGGAAAACGCCCGTGTCGAGCAGCGTACCAACCTGGACAAGCTGGTTATTGATCTGGAAACCAACGGTACACTGGATCCTGAAGAGGCCATTCGTCGTGCTGCAACCATTCTGCAACAGCAGTTGGCTGCATTCGTCGACCTCAAAGGTGACAGCGAGCCAGTGGTAATCGAGCAGGAAGACGAGATCGATCCGATCCTGCTTCGTCCTGTTGACGATCTGGAACTGACCGTGCGTTCGGCCAACTGCCTTAAGGCGGAGAACATTTACTACATCGGTGACCTGATTCAGCGCACCGAAGTAGAACTGTTGAAGACTCCGAACCTGGGCAAGAAATCCTTGACTGAAATCAAGGACGTTCTGGCCTCCCGTGGTCTGTCCCTCGGCATGCGCCTCGACAACTGGCCGCCTGCAAGTCTTAAGAAGGACGACAAGGCGACTGCCTGATCGTCGTAATCACCGAACGTTGTGTTTGGTAAGGAATGAACCATGCGTCATCGTAAAAGTGGTCGTCACCTGAGCCGCACTAGCTCCCACCGCAAGGCTATGTTTCAAAACATGGCAGTGTCGTTGTTTGAGCACGAGCTGATCAAAACGACTCTGCCGAAAGCCAAAGAATTGCGTCGCGTTGCTGAGCCGCTGATTACTCTGGCCAAGAATGATTGTCTGGCTAACCGCCGTCTGGCCTTCGACCGTACGCGTTCGAAAGCCATCGTTGGTAAGCTGTTCAACGATCTGGGCAAGCGTTATGCAACTCGTGAGGGTGGCTACCTGCGCATCCTCAAGTGCGGTTTCCGCGCTGGCGACAACGCGCCTATGGCGTACGTCGAGTTGGTTGATCGTCCAGTTGGCGGTGAAGCTGTATCCGCTGAGTAAGACGTCAGTCTCTACAAAGAACCGGGCCTAGTGCCCGGTTTTTTGTGTCTGTCTGATTATGATTTTCTATTGATTCTGATCATTTAATGCATTTGCCCGTGCGTAGATCATGGTCAATACTCCTCCTCAGCCGATTAGCCGGCAGTACAAAGACTGACTGAGGAAGCAAACACATGAGCCAGACCAAAACGCTTACAACCGCCAGCGGCGCTCCAGTTGCTGATAACCAGAATTCTCGTTCTGCTGGCCCTCGTGGCCCTTTGCTGCTTGATGATTTTCATCTGATCGAAAAGCTCGCGCATTTCAACCGTGAGAACATTCCGGAACGTCGTGTACACGCCAAGGGTTCAGGTGCACATGGCACCTTCACAGTTACCCGCGACATGGCTCAGTACAGCAGCGCCAAGCTGTTCGACACCATCGGCAAGCAAACCCCTACGTTTCTGCGCTTTTCAACGGTAGGCGGTGAGCGCGGTTCGGCAGACACCGAGCGTGATCCGCGTGGTTTTGCCCTCAAGTTTTATACCGAAGAAGGTAACTGGGACATCGTGGGCAACAATACGCCCGTGTTCTTCATACGGGACCCTCTGAAGTTTCCCGACTTTATCCACACCCAAAAACGCCTGCCACAGAGCAACCTGAAAAGTGCGCAGATGATGTGGGACTTCTGGTCGCACTCGCCTGAGTCGCTGCACCAGGTCACCATCCTGTTTTCTGATCGTGGTATTCCAGATGGCTACCGTCACATGCATGGCTTTGGCAGCCACACCTACAGCCTGATCAATGCTGCGGGTGAGCGTCATTGGGTCAAATGGCACTACAAAACCAAGCAAGGCATCAAGAACCTGGCGCCTGCAGAGGCTGCACGACTAGCAGGCACTGACCCGGACTATGCTCAGCGCGACTTGTTTGGTGCCATTGAGCGCGGTGACTTCCCGAAATGGCGCGTCTGCATGCAGGTCATGACCGAAGCACAAGCTGCCACGCACTACGAAAACCCGTTCGACGTCACCAAAACCTGGTCGCAGAAAGAGTTTCCGCTGATTGAAATCGGTGAGCTGGAGTTGAACCGCAATCCGCTCAACTACTTTGCTGAAGTCGAGCAAGCCGCGTTTGGCCCCAGCAACATGATCCCGGGTGTGGGGCTGTCGCCCGATCGCATGCTGCAAGGCCGTGTGTTCGCGTATGCGGATGCCCATCGCTACCGTGTAGGCACCAACCACCAGCACTTGCCGATCAACGCGCCACGAGTGCCTGTGCACAACTATCAGCGCGATGGCTCGATGGCCTTTGGCAACAATGGTGGAGCTGCACCAAACTACGAGCCAAACAGCTATGGTGATGCGCCAAAACAAGCACCTCAGTACGCTGAACCGCCTTTGGCCCTGAGTGGCGCAGCTGATCGTTACGATCATCGTGTAGACAGCGATTACTACAGCCATGCCGGTGCGCTGTTCCGTCTGATGAATGAAGATCAGAAAGCCCTGTTGATCAACAACATTGCAGGTGCCATGGCCGGGGTATCGGACGATGTTGTGCAGCGTCAGCTACAGCATTTCTACAATGCTGATCAGGCTTATGGTGAGGGTGTTGCAAAAGCGTTGGGTGTACAGAGTAACTAACTCTAAGTGAGAAGCAGAACCGCCCTCAAATGGGCGGTTTTTGCGTTTTTTAACGCCATTTTCTCTGCCAAACAGGGTTTTTATTGCGATTTGGCCGTGACCTCTCGGTCTGCTTGGTTCAAACTACATTCTTTGAAGCAGGGAGATGTGGGCCGATGCTAGGGCACCCGCAAGTAATCGATTACCTCAATACGTTGCTGACCGGCGAGCTGGCTGCACGTGACCAATACTTTGTCCATTCCCGTATGTACGAGGACTGGGGCTTTACCAAGCTGTACGAGCGTATCAATCACGAAATGGAAGAAGAGGCACAACACGCTGATGCGTTGATGCGCCGGATTCTGATGCTCGAAGGCACGCCGCGCATGCGCCCGGACGACCTGGATGTAGGCACCACAGTGCCTGAGATGTTCGCTGCGGACTTGCGCCTTGAGTACAAGGTGCGTGCCGCACTGTGCAAGGGCATTGCGCTGTGCGAGCTGCACCAGGACTACGTGAGCCGCGACATGCTGCGTATTCAGTTGGCAGATACCGAAGAAGATCATACCTACTGGCTGGAAAAGCAGCTGGGCCTGATCAAATCGATTGGCCTGCAGAACTACCTGCAATCGCAGTTCTGATTTCAGGCAGGTGCGCTCAAGTGTTTTGTGGGCGCGCTTGCCCGCGATAGAGGCAACGCGTTCTGTCTGATTTACCGCGCCGCTGCCATCGCAGGCAAGCCAGCTCCCACAAGAGCTTGATTTGTGCTGAGCAAAAAGCCCCTGCCATCTCACGATGACAGGGGCTTTTTCATACCTCGATTTAATCCCTGTCGCGAATCAATAGCGGTTTCAGATAGAAGCCGGTATGTGATTGCTTCATTTCGGCTACATCCTCAGGTGTGCCGGTAGCAATAATCTGCCCACCCTTGGAGCCGCCTTCCGGACCGAGATCCACTAACCAGTCGGCAGTCTTGATAACGTCCAGGTTGTGTTCGATCACTACGACGGTATTGCCGTGATCACGCAGTCGATGCAGCACATCCAGCAATTGCTGAATATCGGCAAAGTGCAAACCTGTTGTCGGCTCGTCGAGGATATACAGTGTCTTGCCGGTATCGCGCTTGGACAGCTCGCGGGACAATTTCACCCGTTGCGCCTCACCGCCTGACAGCGTCGTGGCGGACTGACCCAGCTTGATGTACGACAGACCTACATCCATCAACGTTTGCAGCTTACGCGCCAGTGCAGGGACGGCATCGAAGAACACTCGCGCTTCTTCGATGGTCATTTCCAGCACTTCGTGGATGTTCTTGCCCTTGTATTTGATCTCAAGGGTTTCGCGGTTATAGCGCTTGCTCTTGCACACATCGCAAGGCACGTAGATGTCTGGCAGAAAGTGCATTTCTACCTTGATCAAGCCATCGCCCTGACAGGCCTCGCAGCGTCCGCCCTTCACGTTGAAGGAGAAACGGCCAGGGCCGTAGCCCCGCGAGCGTGATTCCGGTACGCCCGAGAATAACTCGCGGATCGGTGTAAACAGCCCGGTGTAAGTTGCAGGGTTGGAGCGCGGCGTACGGCCAATCGGGCTTTGGTCGATATCGACGACCTTGTCCAGATGCTCAAGCCCCTTGATGCTGTCGTGAGCAGCCGCTTCCAGTGTGGTTGCGCCATTGAGTGCCGTGGCGCTGAGCGGGTAGAGGGTGTTGTTGATCAGGGTCGACTTGCCCGAACCCGAAACCCCGGTCACGCAGGTCAACAGGCCAATCGGAATTTCCAGGTCCACATTGCGCAAGTTGTTGCCGCGGGCGCCCTTGAGCGACAGCGTCAGCTTTTTGTTGCGGGGCGTGCGCTTGGCGGGCACGGCGATCTTCACCCGGCCCGACAGGTATTTACCGGTCAATGAGTCGGGGTGAGCCATGACTTCAGCCGGGGTGCCTTGTGCAACGATATGACCGCCATGCACACCCGCGCCCGGGCCAATATCAACCACATAGTCGGCCAGCCGAATCGCGTCCTCGTCATGCTCCACCACAATCACCGTGTTACCGATATCGCGCAGATGCTTGAGGGTGCCCAGCAAACGATCGTTATCACGTTGATGCAAGCCGATAGAGGGCTCGTCGAGGATATATAGCACCCCGACCAGGCCCGCGCCGATCTGGCTGGCCAAACGAATACGCTGAGCTTCGCCGCCCGACAGCGTATCGGCACTCCGATCCAGCGACAGATAGTCCAGCCCCACATTCACCAGGAACTGCAGGCGCTCGCGAATTTCCTTGAGGATCTTGTCGGCGATTTCACCACGACGCCCGGTTAGGCTCAGCGTGCTGAAGTACTCAGTCGCATCGCCAATAGGCATATTGGTGACGGCCGGCAGGGTTTTTTCGCCAACCCAAACATGACGTGCCTCACGGCGCAGGCGTGTGCCACGGCAATCGGGGCAAGACTGAGTACTCAGGAACTTGGCCAGTTCTTCGCGCACGGTAGCCGATTCGGTTTCGCGATAGCGGCGCTCAAGGTTCGGCACGATGCCTTCAAACGGATGCGCGCGTTTAACAATGTCGCCGCGATCATTCAGATAACGGAAATCAACATTTTGCGTGCCGCTGCCATACAGAATGACTTTTTGCTTCTCGGCCGCCAGCTCGTTGAACGGGACTTCAAGGCTGAAGTCGTAATGCTTGGCCAGCGCTCCGAGCATCTGGAAGTAATAGACGTTGCGCCGGTCCCAGCCACGTATGGCGCCTTCGGCCAGCGTCAGTTCGCCATTGACCAGACGTTTGATATCGAAGAACTGCTTGACCCCAAGGCCGTCACAGGTCGGACATGCGCCTGCCGGGTTGTTGAAGGAAAACAGCTTGGGTTCCAGCTCACTGATCGCGTGGCCGCAGATCGGGCAGGCGAAGCGCGCGGAGAAGATCAGCTCTTCGCCCGGCTCGTCGTCCATTGGCGCGACCAGGGCAATGCCGTCAGCCAGCTTCAGTGCAGTCTCGAACGACTCAGCCAAACGCTGCTGCAAGTCCGCGCGCACTTTAAAGCGGTCGACCACCACATCAATGGTGTGCTTCTTTTGTTTGTCGAGTTTAGGTAACTCATCAAGTTCACAGAGCTTGCCGTTTACGCGGGCTCGAACAAAGCCCTGAGCGCGCAGCTCTTCAAATACGGAAAGGTGTTCACCCTTGCGCTCGCGAATTACCGGCGCCAGCAACATCAGCTTGCTGCCCTCAGGCTGCGCCAGCACCAGATCGACCATTTGGCTGACCGTCTGGGCTTCCAGAGGGATGTCGTGATCCGGGCAACGAGGGATACCCACGCGGGCATATAACAGGCGCAGGTAATCGTAAATTTCGGTGATGGTGCCGACAGTGGAGCGCGGGTTGTGCGAAGTCGATTTCTGTTCGATAGAAATCGCTGGCGACAGACCTTCGATGGTATCGACGTCAGGCTTTTCCATCATCGACAAAAACTGCCGGGCATAGGCTGACAGCGATTCGACATAGCGCCGCTGGCCTTCGGCATACAAAGTGTCAAACGCCAGGGATGATTTGCCGGAGCCAGACAGTCCGGTGATGACGATCAGTTTGTCCCTTGGCAGGGTCAGGTCGATGTTCTTCAGGTTGTGGGTTCGTGCCCCACGTATCAGGATCTTGTCCACTGCGGCCTCGCTTGGCGGGCATAACGTAAACGAATGAGTATACGGATCTGTGCGAAAGGTGTGCAGGCCTTGATGGCACGATGTCATTCAAGCAGCCTTTATAACTTTTGCGTGACAAAGCGTCGCGGCACTCTCGTGTATGTGCTGTTACTCGATGGGACTGATAGAATCGCCGCCGGTTCACATGAGGTTTTTCCATGCACGATCCCCACAGCGAACGCATGAGCAGCGGCGAGACCCGAGCAGCAAGCGGTCTGGCCCTTGTGTTCGCCTTCCGTATGCTGGGCATGTTTATGGTGTTGCCGGTCCTGGCAACCTATGGGATGGACCTCGCCGGTGCGACGCCTGCCCTGATCGGTTTGGCAATTGGCGCTTATGGCCTGACCCAAGCCATTTTTCAGATCCCGTTTGGTATGATTTCTGATCGTATTGGACGGCGCCCGGTCATTTATCTGGGGTTGATCGTCTTCGCCCTGGGCAGTGTGCTGGCAGCCAATTCCGATTCGATCTGGGGCGTAATTGCCGGACGCGTCCTGCAAGGCGCAGGTGCTATTTCTGCAGCCGTTATGGCATTGCTATCAGACCTGACCCGTGAACAACATCGCACCAAGGCAATGGCCATGATCGGCATGACCATCGGTTTGTCATTTGCCGTAGCCATGGTCGTGGGGCCGTTGCTGACCCGTGCCTTTGGGTTGTCCGGGCTGTTTCTGGCGACGGGGGCAATGGCGCTGTGCGGGATTGTGATCGTGATGTTCATGGTGCCGCGTTCTACCGGTACCTTGCAGCATCGTGAGTCCGGTGTGGCGAAGCAGGCCTTGCTACCAACCTTGCGTCACCCCGACCTGTTGCGTCTGGATCTTGGCATTTTTGTGTTACACGCCATGTTGATGTCGAGCTTTATCGCCTTGCCGCTGGCGCTGGTCGAAAAAGCCGGTCTGCCCAAGGAACAGCATTGGTGGGTATACCTGACAGCGTTGCTGATTTCATTTTTCGCGATGATCCCGTTCATTATCTACGGTGAAAAGAAACGCAAAATGAAACGAGTTTTACTCGGCGCCGTCGTTACGTTGATGCTCACTGAGCTATTCTTCTGGAAGTTCGGCGATAGCTTGCGGGCATTGGTGATTGGCACCGTAGTGTTTTTTACCGCGTTCAACCTGTTGGAAGCATCATTACCTTCGTTGATCAGCAAAGTCTCACCCGCAGGCGGCAAAGGTACGGCGATGGGGGTTTACTCCACCAGCCAATTCCTCGGTTCGGCACTGGGCGGCATACTGGGCGGCTGGTTGTTCCAGCATGGCGGTCTGTCGGTTGTGTTCCTTGGATGCGCAGGTCTGGCTGCACTCTGGCTAGCCTTTGCTGTTACCATGCGTGAACCACCATATGTAACAAGCCTGCGTCTGCCGTTATCGCCCGAGGCGCTGCGCGAAGCAGGTCTGGCTGAGCGTTTAAAGGCAGTTAATGGCGTTACAGATGCAGTGATCGTGGCTGAAGAGTCTGCGATTTATATCAAATTGGACACCGAACTATTGGATCGCGCGACACTCGAGCAGTTGGTTAACCCAGCGCCGACGTGCGAAGCCTAGGAGAACGTTATGGCCCGTGGGGTTAACAAAGTTATATTGGTCGGCACATGCGGCCAGGATCCCGAAGTTCGCTACTTGCCTAACGGTAATGCCGTGACCAACCTGAGTCTGGCAACCAGCGAACAATGGACTGACAAGCAAACCGGCCAAAAAGTCGAAAAGACTGAATGGCACCGTGTATCGATGTTCGGCAAAGTTGCCGAGATCGCTGGCGAATACCTGCGCAAGGGTTCCCAGGTTTACATCGAAGGCAAGCTGCAAACCCGTGAGTGGGAAAAAGACGGTATCAAGCGTTACACCACCGAAATCGTGGTCGACATGCAAGGCACCATGCAGCTGCTGGGCGGCCGTCCTCAGGGCGATCAGCAAAACCAGGGTGGTGGTAACAACTACCAGCAACAGCAGTCCGCTCCGCGTCAGCAGGCTCAACGCCCAGCGCCGCAGCAGCAGCAGTCGCGTCCAGCGCCACAACAGCAGGCACCACAACCTGCTCCGGATTTCGACAGCTTCGATGACGATATTCCGTTCTAAGCCGTAAAAAGCGGTTAGCACCCCAAGAACCCCTGACTTGTGTAAAGCAAGTCAGGGGTTTTTTTTTATTGTTTTTTTTGCACGCACGACAGGGTTGATCCGTGGATTGACTACGCTCTACCGGGAATATGCGCATTGAGTGGCCAATCGAATGGCTCGGTTCGTTTCGATCAGCTCGCATGACATGTCCAGAAGGATTCTTGGGTTTGTTCAAATTTAAAACACCGCTGTTGTTTCTCATCCTGTTGTTATCAGGAAATGGCATCCTCCAGGCCGCCCCCACGCTGGCCTCCATCATGAAGGCCGAAGAGCCCAACGGTAAGCCGCCGGTTTTGGTCGATGGCGGTTTGCTCGGCGCCTTGGGCACCGGTATGGATGAGGTACAGAGTCAGCTTGATTCGAGCGTGCAGCAGTTGGGTACCTGGGGCCTGCGCGCCAAGCGGGCTGTCGATGAGGTCGGGGAACTTGTCGTGCAGGCCTCGACTCATCCCTCCTGGACCGGAGTGAGTGATTTCCTCCTGTTGTCGCTGGTTTGGCTGGGAGCGTTCGTCGGTTTAATGCTGGCAGGCCGCTTGCTGGTGCGTTACCTGAGCCAAAGCCGTCAGATAAACACCCGGCCTCGGGTGCAGGCGCTCATCGGTTATGGGGTGCCTTATCTATTGCCGGCGTTAGTGACGTTATTATTGACGCTGTATGTCAGTCGTTATCTTCACGACACCCTGGGTCGCTCATTGGCGCTGAGCCTGTCGTATGCCAGCAGCGGCGGGGTGTTCTGCGCGGCGCTGGTGCTGTCGCTGAGTTCGATGTTTGATGTGGGCCACAAACGGCATGCCGTGCAGATTATTCGCGGTTACGCCAGGCGCCCACTGTTCCTGATCGGCTTTTTGGCAGCCTTGAGTGATGCCATGAATAGCCCGCAGATCACTCTGCAAATCGGTGGCAACATCGCCAGTTGTCTCTCGGTTTTTTCAGGCTTGGTGGCGTGTGCGATCTTTGCATTTTTGGCAGTCCGGCTACGCCGTCCGGTAGCTCACCTGATCCGCAATCGTGCCTTGGCACAACGGCTTGGGCAGCCTGCCTTGCAAGAGTCGTTGCGCATTTTTTCGGTGCTTTGGTATTGGCCCCTGCTGCTGATGTTGCTGGCTACGGCGCTCAACTTGTTGGGCGTGGGCGAGGGTAGTGAGCGCGCATTGCGTAATGCGTTGCTGACGTCCGGATTGCTGATAGGAACGGTCTTTCTGAGCACGGTTCTGCATCATTCATTTCTTACGAAATTTCAAAGCACCGGAGCCTATAAAGAGCGTTTTATAACCGTGGTTTACGCACTGCTGCGTATTGCCCTCGCCGTGACCTTTATCGAACTGTTGGCGAATATCTGGGGTTTTTCGTTGTTGGCCTTTGCCTCAGACAGCAGCACTGGCAAGGTCATCAGTGATTCGCTGGGGCATATCCTGCTGATTTTTCTGGTGACCTGGCTGGCTTGGGTAGTACTCGACACGGCCATTCAACAAGCGTTGGAACCCACGGCCAACCGACGTGGCACTCACGAACCCAGTACGCGGATCAAGACCATCCTGCCGCTGGCGCGCAATGCGATCAAGGTGATGCTGGTAGTGATTTGTACCATTACCACCATGGCCAATCTGGGGGTCAACGTCGCGCCTTTCCTGGCCGGTGCCGGGGTTATCGGTCTGGCCATCGGCTTTGGTTCTCAGCAGTTGGTACAAGACGTGATTACCGGGCTGTTTATCATTATTGAAGACACGATCTCGGTCGGCGACTGGGTGGTAATCGACTCGGCCCATGCGGGTACGGTAGAGGGGCTGACTATCCGCACTTTGCGTTTGCGGGACTCGCGCGGCTTTGTTCACTCGGTGCCTTTTGGTCAGATCAAGGCGGTGATCAACCATTCACGGCAGTTTGCCTACGCGTTTTTTTCAGTGCAGTTCACCTACGACACTGACATGGATAAGGCTACTGATCTGATCCGCGAGGCGGGGGCTCAGATCAGTGATGACCCTATGTTGAGCCTTAGCCTGCAGGGCACGCTGACAATTTTTGGTGTCGACAGCATGAACCTCGACGGGGTAACGATCACTGCGCAGTTCCGAACCCTGTCCGGGGCACAAAATAGCATTAGTCGAGCGTTCAACGACCGGCTTAAAAAGCTTGTGGATAAGTCACCGGAAGTCCATTTTGCGCAACATTATCCACAGGGGTTTCTGATGCCCGTGCGCGAGCCCGAACAGCCGTCGCAAGCGGACTCTTCGGCGCAACGGTCTACTGTGTTATTGACAGACATCCCGCCGACTTCGCAGTGAAAGCCTTTGAATATGGGCAGTTTGTCAGTGACGAGAGGGGCATAAACCCGCAAAATACGGGTATCTTGATCATGGCCAGCAGCTTTCACGGTTGGTTTTCTGGTATACATCACCGTTCTGAATAGACTGAGCCTGCATACTTTATGCGAATGCGCCTTATGTTATTGGGCGGCGGAAATGCCCTCGGGCAGGCGCTGATTCGTCTGGGTGCCGAGGAAGACATTAATTTCCTTGCCCCACGTCCACCGCAAGACGGTTGGGACGCCGCGAGCCTCACGCAACTGCTCGATGACACTCGCCCGGATGCTGTCATCAACCTTGCGTACTACTTCGACTGGTTTCAGGCGCAGTCGGTAAGCGAGGTCCGTCTTGCTGGCCAAGAGCGCGCTGTCGAGCGTTTGGCCGAGTTGTGCCAACATCACAACATCACGTTGCTGCAACCTTCCAGCTACCGAGTTTTCGATGGCTCGCGAGCAACTGCCTACAGCGAAAAGGACGAGCCTGTCCCACTTGGGTTGCGTGGCCAGGCGCTGTGGCGTATTGAGCAAAGTGTGCGGGCCATCTGCCCTCAGCACGTGCTGCTGCGTTTTGGCTGGTTGCTCGATGACAGCCCCGAAGGCACCCTCGGGCGATTTTTGGCCGAGGCCGAAAAGCCCGGCGAGTTGTTGATGGCCGATGACCGACGGGGTAACCCGACACCGGTAGACGACGCCGCACGGGTCATTATTTCGGTGCTCAAGCAGCTTGATTGTGCCGCGCCGCTCTGGGGCACTTACCACTACGCCGGGCATGAAGCGACAACGCCGCTGGCGCTGGGGCAGGCGATTCTGGCCGAAGCGCGCAACCTGCACACGCTGGCAATCGAAGCCCCTACGCCACAAGCGCACGCAGCGCGGCCGGATGCGGCAGAAGAGCCCCAGCATGCGGTACTGGCGTGCAAAAAAATTCTTCACACTTTCGGGATCAAGCCCCGCGCTTGGCGTGCGGCACTCCCGGCTTTACTGGACAGGTTTTATCGTCATGGTTAATGCGCCCGTTTTTATCACCGGTGGCGCCGGTTTCATTGGTTCCAATCTGGTAGAGGCGCTGCTGGCCAAAGGATATGCCGTACGAATCCTCGATGATTTGTCGGCTGGCAAGCGCAGTAATCTGCCATTGGACAACCCCAAGGTCGAGTTGATCGAAGGTGATGTAGCGGATGCTGCGCTGGTTTCCAGGCTAATGGCCGGTTGCAGCGCGGTGGTTCATCTGGCTGCGGTCGCTTCGGTACAAGCGTCGGTGGACGACCCGGTGCGAACTCATCAGAGCAACTTTGTCGGCACCCTGAACGTGTGCGAAGCCATGCGTGAAACGGGTATCAAGCGGGTTGTCTTCGCGTCCAGTGCTGCGGTCTACGGCAACAATGGTGAAGGTGAGTCGATTGTCGAAGACACGCCCAAAGCGCCGTTGACGCCTTATGCGGTCGACAAGTTGTCCAGCGAGTACTACCTGGATTTCTATCGACGTCAGCACGGTCTGGAACCGGTGATCTTCCGCTTTTTCAATATCTTCGGCCCACGCCAGGACCCGTCCTCGCCTTACTCGGGCGTAATCAGTATTTTCAGTGAGCGCGTAGAGCAAGGTCTGCCCATCACCATATTCGGCGATGGCGAACAAACCCGTGATTTCGTCTATGTGGGCGATGTGGTCAGGATTCTGGTGCAGGCCATTGAGGCCCAGCAGGTTGAAGAGGGCGCGGTCAACGTGGGCTTGAACAAGGCCACCACCCTCAAGCAAATGCTTGAAGCCCTGAGTGAAGTTGTCGGTGATCTGCCGCCGATCAGCTATGCCCCGGCGCGTTCGGGTGATATCCGTCACTCGCGTGCCGACAACAGCCGTCTGTTGCAACGTTTCACATTGGGTGAAACCACATCAATGAGCGTCGGGCTGGCGCGTTTGCTCGGCCGTTAGGCAGCACTCGCCCACAAAAAAGGCGCCTTTCAAAGGCGCCTTTTTACTTACCGCTACTTAAAACTTATAGCCCAAGCCAACCATGTAAACCCATGGGTCCACGTCAACGTTGACCTTGGCGCGAGTGCCAGGAGCTACGGCGTTGTTTTCCACTGTGGCGCGGGTATCGATGTCGATATAGCGCGCTTGGGCGTTGATCATGATGTTGTCGGTCAACATGTAGTCAGCACCCAGCTGCCACGCCATGCCCCACGAGTTTTTCGCCTTGAAGTTGTCGAAGCCTTCAGCGCTGGCGCTGCTGCCAACGTGCTCGTCATAGATCCAGGTGTAGTTGATACCGGCACCGACGTAAGGCTGGAACACTGACTTGGAATCCAGCGGGTAGTAAACAACGCTCAGGGTTGGCGGCAAGTGCTTGAGGCTACCCAGTTTGCCGTTGGCCGCAGCCAGCCCAGTGCCCTTGAGTTTGACGTCATGCTCAAACGGTGTGGCGGCCAACAGTTCAATACCCACATGGTCGGTGATCATGTAAGCAAAGTTGAGACCCAGTTGCGTGTCGCTGCTCATGGTCGCCTTGCCACCCAAATCAGTGCCCGCCAATGGGCCCTGATCAACCTTGACACTGGAGCTGTCGGCTTTCGGGTTTACCGTGATGGCACCGGCACGCAGGATGATGTCGCCTTCAGTGTGTGCCTGGGCAAGGGGGGCGACGACGGCGAGCGCAAGGGCGGCTGCGCTGAGCAAAGACTTGTGCATGGGAGCTCCATTGGGATATTTAAAATTTATATAACCAATGGTAATGAGCGCGTATGCCTGTTCAGTTGACCCAGCTCAATGAAAGCGTGAAGTTGTGAAAAATTCGTTAATTGCATGAGGCTTAAATGAATCCTGGAGCTATGTGTTGCGGGTCTAGCGGGGGGCAACCCTTGTAGCCGCTGCCGAGGCACGAGGCTGCGTTCGAGTGCGAAGCGCTCGCAAACCCGGCAATTGCGATCTGACTGAGCCACCGGGTTGAATGACTATTCGACTGCTGCGCAGCCTCGTGCCTCGACAGCGGCTACAGAAAATTGGCGTTTTACTCCGGCAATTCGTACACCACGATCTTTTGTGCATCCATCTGATAACCCGCATCCGCCAGCTCGCTGGTGCTGGCTTTGACCTGCAGCGCACCAACGATCCAGTACGGCTGGTACAGCTCGTCGAGTTTGACCCCTTCCTTGCTGGTCACATGCACGATCTGGTTTGAAGGGGGGGGTGGCACGTGGATGCACGCGCCGAAGTACGGCACCAGCAAAAAGTCCGTGGTGCGGCCGTCTTCGCTGACTTCAAGGGGCACGATATACCCAGGCAGGCGAATCAGTTGGCCGTCGAGTGCCGGGACCACCGGTGCATTGGGCAAGTCCTGTTTCGCCGCCGGGGCGGCCTCCATGCTGCCCATCTGTGACAGGTCGTGCAGCGGCGTCATGTCCGGGGCTTCGGGCGGTGCATCCGGCGGGATCATTTCCGACCAGGTCAGCTCTTTCGGCTCGGCCGCCCACAACGGTGTAGCAACCAGCAGTAACAGCGCCAGCAGCACGCGGGACATTGCAGACCTTTTCATAAACATAAGCTCATAAACGAATGGACAGACCATCGGCCAGCGATTGTCGGTAGGCGCGCCATGCGGGCACGCAGCCCATCAACAGGGCGGCTGCCAGAATACCGCCGAGCAGCGTCCATTCATATTCACTTGGCCATGCCAGCGGTAAATACAGCCCGTAGTTGGATTGCACATAACCTTGGGCCACGGCGATACACACATAGAGCAAGCCAACCCCCGCGATTACCCCGGCCAATGCCAGCGCCAGTGCTTCGAAAATCAACAGGGTCGCGATATGCCAGGGCCGGGCACCCACTGAACGCAGGATCGCCATCTCACGTCGACGTTCGTTCAAACTGGTCAAAATCGCAGTAAGCATGCCGATCAAACCGGTCAGCACAACAAATAGAGAAACGACAAACAGCGCTTTTTCAGCGGTGCTCATCAAGCTCCAAAGTTCTTGCAGGGCCACACCCGGCAAAATCGCCATCATCGGCTCACCGCGAAATTCATTGATCTCTCGTTGCATGGCAAAGGTCGAAATCTTGCTGTTCAGGCCCAGCATGAACGCAGTGATGGCTTGTGGCGTGAGGTCCATATTGCGCGCCTGATCAGCGCTGATACGCCCGGCGCCATGGGCGGGCACGCCGTTATGCCAGTCGATGTGAATGGCTTCCATGCCGCCCAGGCTGATATGCAGCGTGCGGTCCACCGGGGTGCCGGTACGCTTGAGAATGCCGACTACGGTAAACGGCTTGTCGTCATGTTTGACCAGGCTGATTGCTGCCACGCCGTGGGCCAGCACCAGCTTGTCGCCCAGTTTGTAATGCAGTGCTTGAGCCACTTCGGCCCCGAGCACAACTTCAAATGGGTCGGTTGCAAACGGACGGCCGCTGGCCAGTTGCAGGTTTTGCTTGTGGCCGTACTGATAGTGCTCAAAGTACGCCTCGCTGGTGCCCATCACCCGATAACCACGGTGCGAGTCGCCCAGGGACATGGGGATTGCCCACTTCACCTTTGGATTGTTGGCGAAGTGCTCAAAGCTGTCCCAGCGAATATTGTTGGTGGCATTGCCGATGCGAAACACCGAATACAGCAGCAGGTTGACCGAGCCCGAACGTGCGCCGACGATCAAGTCGGTGCCGCTGATGGTGCTGGCAAAGCTGGCGCGGGCCTCGGTGCGCACCCGTTCGACCGCCAGCAGCAGGCACACGGACAGGGCGATGGCGAAGGCGGTCAGCAGTGCGGTAAAGCGCCGGTTGGCCAGACTGGCCAGAGCTAGACGAAACAGATACATCTCAGACCTCTGCCGATGCGGCGGCGCGATTGAGTTCAGACAACGACAGGTTGCGGTCGAACAGGGGGGCCAGGCTTTGATCGTGGCTGACAAACAGCAAGCTGGCGCCTGCCTCACGGCACTCGGCGAACAGTAATTGAATAAAGGCTTCGCGGGCGTCGGCATCCAGGGCGGAGGTCGGCTCGTCGGCAATCACCAATTCCGGCTGGCCAATCAGAGCGCGAGCTGCGGCCACACGCTGCTGTTGGCCGATGGATAACGAGTCAGCGCGACGCTCCAGTAGTGCAGGGTCTTTGAGGCCCAAATGCGCCAGCAGGGTCTGGGCTGCGTTATCCACACTGCCGTGCCGTTGCACGGCGCGGCTGGCGCGCAGTTTGGAGAAGTGACAAGGCAGCTCCACGTTCTCGCGCACCGATAAAAATGGCAGCAAATTGAATTGCTGGAAGATATACCCCGTGTGATCCACCCGAAAGCGGTCGCGGGCACCGGAGCCGAGCTCGCCCAGTTCCTGGCCCAGCAGGCGGATGGTGCCCCGGTTGGCTTTTTGCACCCCGCCCAAAAGGCCCAGCAAGGTAGTTTTGCCACTGCCACTGGGGCCTTTCAGGAACAGGGTTTCACCGGGCTCCAGGCGAAACGCCGGAATATCCAGCAGTACGGGATGGCCCGGCCAGCTGAAGCTCAGGTCGCTCAGTTCAATAAGTGCTTGGGTCATGGGTCGCCTGAAATGAGGTTATTGCTTATGTAGCCGCTGCCGCAGGCTGCGATGGTCTGCATCGCAGCCCCTAAGTGAAGGGCTACGGCAGCGGCAACAAATGGATATTTTCGGTTAAAACTTCAGCGTGGGTGCTTTCGCTGTCACTTCCACGGCTTGCTGACCACTTGGGCCAATCAGTTGTACCTTGAATTTATGAGTGCCCGGGAAAGTTTTGAAGAACTGAGTCAGGTCCAACGTTTTCAACGCGTGTGGTGTGCTGCAGGTAAAAGCGTAATGGGCTTCGATATCACTATGGTGATGTTCGCCTTTGGCCGCGCTTTCTTCCGGTGCAGGTTCGAACAGTGGGCTCTTGAGCTCTTGTTCATCGGCGGTGCAACCAGCTGCCTTGGGAATGCTGAACAGCACCAGCGGGTCTTCCAGTTGCTTGCGCGCCGAATCGACCTTGGCCTTGTCGGCGTCAGTAGTGGCCAGGTGTTCGAAACCCACCAGGTTCATCGACGGACCGTCGAGGTCCAGCTCCAGCGTCTGGCCGTCCAGCGCGACATTCAAGCTGCCCACGCCATGCTCATGGGGTGGCAGGCTGTCGTGTTCATGGTCGTGATCGTCGGCGGCATGGGCCATCGCCAGCGGCAACAAGGCAAACGGCAAAGCAAGAAGCAAACGGCGCATGGCATGACTCCAGCAAAAGATATGAATATTTTGTTATGTGATCTTATAACAAGTGGTGGAAGAGTTTGCGCGTGTGCTTGGCGTTACGCAAGACGCGTGGGAGCATGCGGCGAAGAAAAAGTGAGGAGCAGGGTGATGGTGCGTATTCGCGGAATGATCGGCGACTGGCCGGTGGATTTGACGGTAGAGCTGGATGAGAGTGATTGGGCGAAGCTGGGCGCGCAGTTGCCTGTCGGCGCCGCGCCAATCAGCCAGCCGCCTGTTAAATCGGTGAGTCAGGACGATGCCGTGTGGGAAACGACCAAAGACATGCTGCGCAAGGCCGGGCAGATGACCGGGCCTGAACTGTTGGGGCAGCTTGAAGCGTTGACCGGCAGCACGGGCGCAGGCAAGCGCCTGTTGGTGCGCCTGCGTCATTGTGCTGAGGTCAAGGTGGTCAGCGGGGCCGACTCACCGGTTTACAGCTGGGTTGAAGGGTCGTAGCAACTTTCCTGTAGCAGTTGACGAGCAACGCGAGGCTACGTCCGGCTGCGCAGCAGTCGTAAAGCCATTCAGCCCAGGTGTTTCAGGTACATCGCGTTTGCCGGGTTTGCGACGGCTTCGCCGCCGGACGCAGCCTCGTTCCTTCGGCAGCTGCTACGGATATGTATCCGGGTTTAGTACAACGCAGCAAACAGCTTGCGGCGGTAGGTCGTGACCAGCGGGTGGTCGTTGCCCAACAGGTCGAACACTTGCAGCAATGTTTTGTGGGTGATGCCTTCGTTATAGCTGCGGTTGCGGGTAAACAGCTTCAGCAACCCATCCAGAGCCCCTTCATATTGCTGGCGCGCCAACTGCTGAATGGCCAGTTGATAGGCCGCTTCGTCGTCCTGCGGGTTTTGCGCCACGCGGGTTTTCAAATCGGCTACATCCGGCAAGTCCGCCGCCTGACGTAAAAATGTCAGTTGCGCCTTGGCGCCAGCCAGCTCGGCTTTGTGCTCGTCGCTTTTGACCGCATCCAGCACCGCTTGTGCTTCGGTCAACTCACCGCGCTCGGCCAAGCAGCGCCCATACAGAATCAGTGCCTTGGCGTTGCTGTTGTCTTCGGTCAGGATGCTTTTGAGCAGCGCTTCGGCATCGGCAAACCGGCTTTCGGCAAATAGTGCCTGCGCTTGCACCAGCGGGTCTTCAACCACGGCCTCGGGCATGACGACATGGGGCGCGAGCATGGCGCGAATCGCCGATTCAGGCTGTGCTTCCTGGAAGCCGTCAACAACCTTGCCGTCCTTGAACAGCACTACGGTGGGCAAGGTTTGAATCCCGATGCGGCCAACAATGTCCTGCTCGACATCGCAATTGACTTTGGCCAGCAGCAACTCGCCCTGATAGTCCTCGGCGAGTTGTTCCAGGATCGGCAGCATCACCTTGCACGGTGCGCACCACTCGGCCCAGAAATCCACCAGCACGGGCTGATCGAAAGAGGCCTGGACCACCAGTCTGTCGAAGTCAGCGGAGGTCACGTCGAAGCTGTAAGAAGGCGTAGGCTGATTCATTATGTGTCTCGAAGCAGGTAAATGAGGGCAACTATAAAGGCTGGGCCTGGCGGCTGAAAGCGCTTGGCTCGCGCTGTGCGTGATACAGGCTGACGTTGCGAAACTCGTGGGGTTCGGCCAGGTCGGGCAAAGTCAGGGCCTTGAGCATTGCCAGTTGCTGATACAGCGGATGTTTGAAGTCGCGCACACGGGAGTCTGCGACTAGCGCCTGTTGGCCACGGCTGAGAAATTGATCCAGCAGCGGCAAGTTTTCGCGGTCGTAAAGTACGTCTGCCACCAGGATCAGATCGAAGCGGTCTGCCTCGGCAAAGAAGTCGCTGGAATAGCCGAGCTGCACATCATTGAGTTGCGCATTCGCCCGGCACGCCGCCAACGCCAGCGGATCAAGATCGCAGGCCAGTACTTCCAGTGCCCCGGCCTTGGCAGCGGCAATCGCCGCCACACCGGAGCCGGCACCGAAGTCCAGCACGCGCTTGCCTTTGACCCACTGTGGCTGCTCGGCCAGAAACCGCGCCAACGCCAGACCGCTGGCCCAGCAAAAAGCCCAGTAGGGTGGCTCGTAGAGAATGCGGCGGGTTTCGTCGGGGGTGAAGGCGCGATCCATATTGTGCGCATCGATCAACCAAAGCTTGAGCGTTGTATCAGGCAGGTCGGTGACGACCAGTTGCGCATCGCCCAACAACTCGCTTAACGACTGCTGCAGGTCTAGCGGTGTATTCATGGCGCTTTGACGAAAGCCAGAGTACCCATCGCCTGCGTAGTGGGCTGGCTGATAATTCGCGAAGGCAGGTGCAGGATCAATTGCCCGGACTGACTGGCTCGGCCGCGCAGTTCGACCCGCATACCCTGTGGGAATGCCTCGGGATTGAAGCGCAGCTTGAACGGCAGCGCCTGATCATTACCGGCAATCTTGCTGCTGGCCATCAGCCCCTGAGGGCGTCCGCGCTCGTCGATGATCAACATCGCCAGCTCGACTTCGGCGCCTGCCGGAACGCCCGTCAGTACGCCGCTCAGCTCACGCTGATAAGCCGGTAGTGGGCCCAGGTCAGCGGGGGCGTCGGTTTTTGGCTGCGTCAGCACTTGAGTCTGTGCCGATTTTGGCGGCTCACTGCTACAAGCGACCAGCAAACTGGCGAGGCACAGCAAAACAAGCGTTCGTAGCGGCATACACGGCTCCAGCGGCAGGTCAGTCGGTGTATCAGATTGTGTAAAACATAGTAGCCCGTCTGTATACCGTAAAGCCTATGGCTTGTCTTGCCAGTGGGATGCGCTAACATGGCGCTCCCCATTTTTGTTGGCTGCCACCATGCACTGTCCCTTCTGCGGTGCCAACGACACTAAAGTCATCGACTCGCGTCTGGTTGCCGAGGGCGACCAGGTGCGTCGCCGGCGTGAATGCCTGGCCTGTGGTGAGCGTTTCACCACCTTTGAAACAGCCGAGTTGGTCTTACCCCGTCTAATCAAACAAGACGGTAGTCGTCAGCCCTTTGACGAAGAAAAATTGCGCGCCGGAATGCAGCGTGCGCTGGAAAAACGCCCGGTAAGTGTCGAGCGTCTTGAAGCTGCGCTGGCCCGAATCAAGCACAAATTGCGCGCCACCGGCGAACGTGAAGTCAAATCGCTGGTGGTGGGTGAACTGGTCATGGGCGAGCTGCAAAAGCTCGACGAAGTGGCCTATATCCGCTTTGCATCGGTTTATCGACGCTTCCAGGACTTGAACGAGTTCCGGGAAGAGATCGACCGACTTGCCCGTGAGCCCTCAAAAGAATGACTCAGTCCACAGAACAAGCTGTTTTAGACACCCATTACATGGCCCGAGCCATCGAGCTTGCGCGCAACGGTCTGTACACCACCCATCCCAACCCGCGTGTCGGTTGCGTGATCGTGCGTGACGGGCAGGTTGTCGGCGAAGGCTGGCACGTGCGCACCGGCGAACCGCATGCCGAAGTCCACGCCTTGCGGGCGGCGGGCGAGCTGGCCCGTGGGGCCACGGCCTATGTCACCCTGGAGCCGTGCAGCCATCATGGGCATACCCCGCCGTGTGCCGAAGGGCTGATCAACGCCAGGGTAGCGCGGGTGGTTGCGGCCATGCAGGACCCCAACCCGGAAGTTGCCGGGCGTGGCCTCAAACGTCTGGCCGATGCCGGAATAGAGGTCGTCAGCGGCGTACTTGAAGCTCAGGCCCGGGCATTGAACCCTGGCTTCCTCAAGCGCATGGAACACGGCCTGCCGTTTGTGCGGGTCAAGCTGGCGATGAGCCTTGATGGCCGCACCGCGATGGCCAACGGCGAAAGCCAGTGGATCACCGGCCCTGACGCACGTTCTGCAGTGCAGCGCCTGCGGGCGCAGGCCAGCGTGGTATTGACCGGCGCCGACACGGTGTTGGCTGATGGCGCACGGTTGACCGTTCGCGGTCCTGAGTTGGGGCTGAGCCCTGAGTTGACCGCGCTGGCGCTGAGCCGTCCGCCGCTGCGGGTGCTGGTCGACGGGCGTTTGCGGGTGCCGCTGGATGCGCCATTTTTCAAGGCGGGGCCAGCGCTGGTCGCGACCTGCGTGCCGCCAGCCGAGCAGTACCGCACAGGGCCTGAGTGCCTGGTGATCCACGGTGCCAACGGCCATGTGGACCTGCGCAAACTGTTGGTTGCGCTGGCTGCACGCGGCGTCAACGAGGTGCTGGTCGAAGCGGGGCCGAATCTGGCCGGAGCCTTTGCCGAGCAAGGTCTGGTCGATGAATACCAGATTTTCATCGCCGCCAAGTTTTTGGGGTCTACCGCCCGGCCATTGCTGGAACTGCCGTTGACCCACATGCGCGAAGCGCCTTTGCTCAAAATCATTGAAATGCGCGCGGTGGGCGATGACTGGCGAGTCACCGCCATACCCGTGCCGCCAGCGAGCGTATAATTCTCGGCCTTCGCTTTACGCAGGCTTTGTTCTCAAGGGGAACGCCATGTTTACAGGCATCATTGAATCCATCGGCAGCATCCGTGCACTGACCCCTAAAGGCGGTGATATACGAGTTTCAATCGACACCGGCAAGCTCGACCTGAGCGACGTCAAACTTGGCGACAGCATCGCGATCAATGGCGTGTGCCTGACCGCGGTTGAGCTGCCGGGCAACGGCTTTGCGGCTGACGTAAGTCGCGAGACCCTCGATTGCACCGCATTCAACGACTTGAAAAGCGGCAGCCGGGTCAACCTGGAAAAAGCCCTGACCCCGACCACGCGTCTGGGTGGGCACCTGGTGAGCGGTCACGTCGATGGTGTGGGCGAAGTGATCTCGCGTGACGAGAACGCTCGCGCTATCGAATTCGTGATCCGCGCCCCCAAAGAACTGGCCAAGTACATCGCGCACAAAGGCTCGATCACCGTCGATGGCACCAGCCTGACCGTGAACTCGGTCAATGGCGCCGAGTTTTCGCTGACGATCATTCCGCACACCCTGAGCGAAACCATCATGGGCGACTACCGTCCGGGTCGCCGGGTCAACCTCGAAGTCGACTTGCTGGCGCGTTACCTTGAGCGTCTGCTGCTGGGCGATAAAGCCGCCGAGCCGACCTCGGGTGGCATCAGCGAAAGTTTTCTGGCCGCCAACGGCTACCTCAAATCCTGACTTAAGGGGGTGCCGCGTGGCGCTCAACAGCATCGAAGAACTGGTTGAAGACATCCGCCAAGGCAAGATGGTCATTCTTATGGATGACGAAGACCGTGAGAACGAAGGTGACCTGATCATGGCCGCCGAGTGCTGCAAGGCCGAGCACATCAACTTCATGGCGCGTTTTGCCCGTGGCCTGATCTGCATGCCGATGAGCCGCGAGCGCTGCGAACTGCTCAAACTGCCATTGATGGCACCGCGCAACGGTTCCGGCTTTGGCACCAAGTTCACCGTGTCGATTGAAGCTGCGACCGGCGTGACCACCGGAATTTCCGCCGCTGACCGTGCACGCACTGTGCAAGCAGCGGCCGCCAGGGACGCCAAGGCCGAAGACATTGTCAGCCCTGGTCACATCTTCCCGCTGATGGCACAAGCGGGCGGCACCCTGGCCCGCGCCGGTCACACCGAAGCGGCCTGCGACCTGGCCCGCATGGCCGGTTTCGAGCCAAGCGGCGTGATCTGTGAAGTGATGAACGACGACGGCACCATGGCTCGCCGCCCTGAGCTGGAAACGTTTGCGGCCGAACACGGGATCAAGATCGGCACCATCGCCGACCTGATTCACTACCGCATGATCCACGAACGTACCGTTCAGCGGATTGCCGAGCAGCCACTGGACAGCGAACTGGGCCAATTCAATTTGGTGACCTATCGTGATTCAGTCGAAGGCGATGTGCACATGGCACTGACCCTGGGCAAGATCTGCGCCGAAGAGCCGACGCTGGTGCGAGTGCACAATGCCGACCCGTTGCGCGACCTGCTGATGGTTAAGCAACCGGGCCGCTGGAGCCTACGCGCCGCCATGACTGCGGTGGCAGAGGCGGGCAGCGGTGTTGTGCTGCTGCTGGGGCATCCGCTGGATGGTGATGTATTGCTGGCGCATATCCGCGAAACCGCAGACCAGATTCCGGTAAAAAAACCGACCACCTACAGCATCGTCGGTGCCGGTTCGCAGATCCTTCGTGACCTTGGCGTGCGTAAAATGCGCTTGATGAGTTCACCAATGAAGTTCAATGCCATATCCGGTTTCGATCTGGAAGTTGTAGAATACGTGCCCTCCGAATAAAGACCGGTCGTGTCCTGTCCGAATTCGTGGCCCAATATCCTTAAAGAACGCACGCGAGTGCGTTCTGGCTCTTTAATACGAGACATACCGAATGACCCTGAAGACCATCGAAGGTACCTTCATCGCCCCCAAGGGGCGCTACGCTCTGGTAGTTGGCCGTTTCAACAGCTTTGTTGTCGAAAGCCTGGTGAGTGGTGCCGTTGATGCCCTGGTTCGCCACGGTGTGAACGAAAGCGACATCACCATCATTCGAGCGCCGGGTGCGTTCGAAATCCCGCTGGTTGCGCAGAAGGTTGCCCAGCGCAACGAATTCGCCGCCATCATCGCCTTGGGCGCCGTGATTCGTGGCGGTACTCCGCACTTCGAATACGTTGCTGGCGAATGCACCAAGGGCTTGTCCCAAGTGTCCATGCAGTTTGGCGTACCGGTTGCATTCGGCGTGCTGACTGTTGATTCGATCGAGCAAGCCATCGAGCGTTCCGGCACCAAAGCCGGTAACAAAGGCGCTGAAGCTGCCTTGTCCGCCCTTGAAATGGTCAGCCTGTTGGCACAGTTGGAGGCCAAGTGATTTCCGACGAAAGCGATCGTTTCAACCCGCGCGATCCAAAACCTGCGGACGCTGGCAAACCTTCCAAGAGCGCCAAGCGCCGTGAAGCGCGTCAACTCGCGACTCAGGCCCTGTACCAGTGGCACATGGCCAAGCAATCGTTGAACGAAATTGAAGCGCAGTTCCGCGTTGATAACGACTTCACCGACGTTGATGCTGCGTACTTCCGTGAAATCCTGCACGGCGTACCTGCACACAAAGGCGAGATCGATGCTGCCTTGATCCCGTGCCTGGATATCACCATCGAAGAACTCGACCCGGTTGAGCTGTCTGTTCTGCGCCTGTCTACCTGGGAGCTGATCAAACGTGTCGACGTGCCTTACCGCGTTGTGATCAACGAAGGCATCGAACTGGCCAAAGTGTTCGGCTCCACCGACGGCCACAAGTTCGTCAACGGTGTGCTCGACAAACTGGCGCCACGCCTGCGTGAAGCTGAAGTAAAGGCTTACAAGCGCTAAACGGCGCTGTCGGCCATGGGCGAGTTTGAGCTGATCCGCAACTTCTTCGCTGCCGCGCCCTGTGCGCAAGGCGGCGAAGGTGTTGCTCTGGGCATTGGCGACGACTGCGCCCTGCTGGATGTTCCCTTCGGGGAACAGCTGGCAATTTCCACTGACACCCTGGTAGCCGGGGTGCACTTCGCAGATCCTTGCGACCCTTTCTTGCTCGGTCAGCGTTCGCTGGCGGTGGCGGCCAGTGATTTGGCGGCCATGGGCGCAACACCTCTCGCCTTTACCCTTGCCTTGACCTTGCCGACGGTGGAAGCCGATTGGTTGCAAGCGTTTGCCCGTGGTTTGAACCTGATGGCTCAAACCTGCGACCTGCGCCTGATCGGCGGTGACACCACTCGCGGACCATTGTGCCTGACGCTCACGGTGTTTGGTCGTATCCCCAAGGGCAAGGCCCTGACTCGTAGCGGCGCCCGCCCTGGTGACCTGTTATGTGTGGGCGGCGAACTGGGCAACGCGGCGGGAGCGTTGCCGCTGGTACTGGGGCAGCGCAGCGCGCCACCGGTTATCAGCGAGCCGTTGCTGGCGCATTACTGGTCACCGCAACCGCAGTTGGCGCTGGGCCAGGCCCTGCGCGGCAAAGCCACCTCGGCGCTGGATATCTCTGATGGCCTGCTTGCCGACTGTGGCCATATTGCGCTGGCGTCCAAGGTGGGGCTGGAGATTGAGCTGGACCGGGTGCCCATCTCGCTGGCGCTGGAAGAGTTTTTGGGCGCTGGCGATGCACAGCAGGCAGCATTGAGCGGCGGTGATGATTACGTGTTGGCGTTTACCTTGCCTGCGCTTGAACTGCCGACGCTGTTGGCTGATGGTTGGCCGATCCATGTGGTGGGTCGTGTGGTTGAAGGGCAGGGTGTTGGCTTGTTCGATGAGCACGGCCAGGACATCACCCCGGCAATCCGTGGCTATCAACATTTTCGCCTATAAAACTGTTCGTAGCAGCTGCCGTAGGAACGAGGCTGCGTCCGGCGGCGCAGCCGTCGCAAAATTATCACGCGCGGTTTTTTAGTTAAACCGCGTACTCTTATTTTACGATCGCTTCGCAATCGAACGTAGCCTTCGGCAACTGCTACGGGATTGGGACGGGTCGAGTTATCAAACTTTTAGATCTTTATCCACGGTAATTCAGCCTAAGCGTCTGTAGGAACCTCCTGTTACAATGTCGCCTTTGCGAATCTCCAGTCCTCAAACTGATCAGGAGCACACGGTGCCCGTCGTTTTCGTTGCCGCTTGCAAATTACCTACTCCTTTTGCCGAATTCACCATGCATGGCTTCCTTGAGAAAACCTCGGGCCGTGAACACGTTGTGCTCAGTCTGGGCGACGTGACTGATGGTGCTCCGGTTCTGGGTCGGGTGCATTCCGAATGCCTGACTGGCGATGCCTTGTTCAGCCAGCGTTGCGATTGTGGTTCGCAGCTCGAAGCCGCCTTGCAGGCCATCGCCCGCGAAGGCCGTGGCGTTCTGCTGTATCTGCGCCAGGAAGGTCGTGGCATCGGTTTGCTGAACAAAATCCGCGCTTACGAACTGCAAGATGGCGGCGCCGATACCGTTGAAGCCAACGAGCGTCTGGGCTTTGCTGCCGATCAGCGTGATTACGCCATCTGCCTGCCGATGCTGGAGCACGTGGGTGTGCAGTCGCTGCGCCTGATGACCAACAATCCGCGCAAGGTCAAAGCCTTGACCGAAATGGGCATCACCGTGGCCGAGCGTGTGCCTTTGCACACCGGGCACAACCCGCACAACAAATTGTACCTGGCGACCAAAGCCAACAAGCTCGGTCACATGATGGGCAACCAGCATCAAAACGAGGCCGACCCGGCGTGACCCGTGGCCAGCGTCGTCGGCGCCTGAGCTTCAGCTGGTGGCAACAGTTGGTACTGACTCTGCTGCCGCTGGTGTTGGTTAACTGGTTTTTCGGCAACGCCGAACCGCTGCTGCCTGAACTGGCGATGCCGTTTTTCATCGCGGGCGTGGCTTCGATGTTTGTCACCCTGCGCACGTTCGGGCCATACAAACATGGCCTGATCAACCTGCAAAAAGCCCTCGACACCCCGCAGGAACCTGCGGCCTGGGATGCGCTGGCGCATGTGCGGCACCGTGCCTTGCTGGCGGCGGGATTGCCTACCTGGGTTGCTACCCTGGCGGTGTTCGTCGGGCTCGAAGGCGTACCTTTATTGCTGCTGACCCTGTCGACGCTGGTGCTGTTTTACCTCTACCGCATTCCTCGCCAGGTCGGCTGATGCGCGCTTGGCTGGCGGCTCTGCTGCTGACCGCGAGCATTCCTTCGCTGGCCGCCACGCGTGTGGTCAGCCTGTCTCCATCCTTATCCGAAATGGTTGTCGAACTGGGCGCCGCCGATTTGCTGGTGGGGCGTCTGGATGCGGGTGAGCCGTTGCCGGAGCTTGTCAGCGTGCCCTCAGTGGGCCGCTACGGGCAGTTGGACATGGAGCGCTTGCTCAGCCTGCAACCCGATCTACTTTTGCTCTGGCCGGGCAGTGTGGGTGTTGCACAGCGCGAACAGCTGAATCGCCTGAAGATCCCGACCTACATTGGTGAACCGCGCAGCCTTGATCAGTTGGCTGATCAGGTCGAAGGGCTGGCTGTTGCTCTGGATCGCCCGCAGCGTGGGCATGAGCTGGCGGGTGAACTGCGTCAGCGTTTGGCCGGGCTGCGAGCCCAGTATTGGCGCGACACACCGTTGCGGGTGTTTTACCAAGTGTGGGACCAGCCGCTGTACACCATCGGTGGCGGGCAAATCATCAGTGATGCGTTGGCCGTGTGCGGGGCGAGCAATGTGTTTGACGACCTCAAGTTGCCTGCTCCGCAGGTCAGTATTGAGTCCGTGTTGCAGCGCAATCCCGAGGTGATCATTGCCAGTACCCAGGCGCAACTTGATGCTTGGAAAATTTGGCCGCAGATTGATGCCGTCAAACACGGGCGCTTGTTGTTACTGACCGACAAAGGCCTGGAGCGCCCGAGCGGGCAGATGCTTGAAGCCACGGCCAAGTTGTGTGAACAGCTAGCGGCACACTAACCCTCTTGAGCCTTCGCGAGCAGGCTCGCTCCCACAAGGGGGGCTGCGCCTTCTAGAGAGTAGGCGTCCAGGTCACGGCCAACTGCAAGCTGCGGCGCTCTTCGCGGTAGCCATAGTAGTTGCCCTCATAGCTGTAGAGCGCGCGGGTGAAGCTCTTGTCCAGCAGGTTATCGACTTTCAAGTCGAACCGGACTTGCGAGCTGGCCTGCCAGTTGCCACGCAATCCCAACAGTCCGTAGCCGCCAATGGGCTGCTTGTTGTCTTCATCATTGAAGCTGCTGCTCACCGCTTGCCAACTGGCGCCGACGCCTAGCCGGTCAAATTGCCGATCCAGATCCAGGCTCAACGTTCTGCGTGCCCGGCGGCCCAGGGTATGGCCGGTATCGCGATCACGCGGGTCGATAATTGCGATGCCCAGGCTGCTCTGCCAGCCGAACCATTCTTGTTGCAGGGCGCTTTCGAAACCGGTGATTTGCGCCGCGCCGATGTTCTGCTGGATAAAGTCAGCATCGGCCACAATCGCGTCACGAATATCGGTGCGGTACAGCGATGTTTCCAGCCTGCTGGTCTCGCTCAACTGGCTGCGCCATTGGACTTCGTAGCTTTTCGAATACTCGGGTTTGAGGTTCGGGTTGCCGAACTGCGGGTAGTACAAGTCATTGAAGGTGGGCGCGCGGAAGCCTTCGCTGTAAGACAAGAGCACATCGTTGTTGGCATTCAACGGCACGCTCAGGCTGGCGCTCCAGGTGTTGTGGCTGCCGAACTGCTGGTTCTGGTCATGACGCACGCCCAATTCGGTTGAAAAATAATCGCCATGAAACCGGTGCTGAACAAACGCTGCGCGGTTCCAACGGCTGTCTTGGTCAAAAGCCGTGCTGCTGCGCACGCGGTCTTGATAGGTGTCTGCGCCGAGGATCAGGCTGTTTTTGTCGTCCAGCGTCAGGTTGTTTTGCCAGCTCAGCGAGTCGCGGTAGGTATTGAAACTGTAGATATCAGCGCTGAGCTGGTCCCGGGTTTTTTCGCGGTTTTCACTGTGGCCCAGTTCCAGGCGCGAATTCCAGCGCTCACTCAATTGCGCATCGATAAAGCTGCCGACGCTGCTGATATCAAAATCGCTGTAAAGCTGCTGGCCACTGACTGTCATGGTGCTCGGGTCCCAGCGCCCGAACGGGTTATCGAGTTCGGTTTTGCCAACGTTTTTCATCGCTGTCAGCCCGACTTCAAGGTCTTCGTTCAGGTAGTGGCTCAGGTTCAGGCTCAGCGACTTGTTGCGATAGGCATCGTGATCGTTGTCGCTGGGGAAGGACTCGTGGGTGCGGTTGATGCCCGCCGTCTCCTCCAGGCTGCCACTCAAGTTGTAGCGGGTCTGCGCATCGCCACCGGAGACGCCGACGCTGTTTTCTGAGCTGCCATAACTGCCCACGGCACTGTAAACCCGAAGTTGTGGGGCATGGTCGGCACCACGGCGGGTGAAAATCTGAATCACCCCGCCAATCGCATCGCTGCCGTAGATCACCGAGCGCGAGCCACGCAAGACTTCAACGCGCTCGATCTGATCAATATTGAGGTACTGCAGGTTGCTGTCGGCCGAGGTGGCATTGGCCATGCGCTGGCCGTCGACCAGTACCAGGCTTTGCGCCGACTTGGTGCCGCGAATGTAAATCCCCGGCAAGCCACCGCGCCCGCCGCTGCGGGCCACTTGCACGCCCGGGACCCGGCCCAGGAGGTCGGTCAGGCTGGTGGGTTGCAGGCGGTCGATGTCTTCACGGGTGAACACGCTGTTGGCGCTGCTGCTGTCCGAGCGCGCCTCAACCTGTCGGTTGCCGGTGATCAGGGTTTGCGGGAGTTTGAGCGCGTCTTCACGCTCAGCAGCATTGGCCAGCAGGGGGCTGGCGAGGATTAAAGCCAAGCGAAGGCGTTTCATGGTTTCTCGGTATTAAACCTGTAGCCGCTGCCGCAGGCTGCGATAAGGTCCGCAGGACCTTGCTCATGCAAAGCGCTTCGGGCGCGATCGCAGCCAGCGGCAGCGTACGGGGTGGGTCAGAGCCCCAGCAACTGCATGCGCTGGCGCACCGAAGCTTCGATGCCTGCCGCATCCAGGCCGCACTCGGCCAGCATCTGGCTCGGTTTGGCGTGTTCGACGTACACATCCGGCAAGCCCAGGTGCAGCACCGACTTGAGCACGTTTTCACGGGCCAGGAACTCGCTGACGCCAGCTCCGGCACCGCCCATGATGGCGTTCTCTTCAAGGGTCACCAGCAGCTCATGGCTATCAGCCATTTCGCGAACCAGTGCTTCATCCATCGGTTTGACGAAACGCATGTCGACCACCGTGGCGTCGATTTTTTCTGCTACGAGCAGGGCTTCGGTCAATTGCACACCAAACACCAGCATGGCGACTTTTGAACCCTGGCGACGAATCACGCCTTTGCCGATTTCCAGCGGCTCAAGGGTTTTTTCGATCGGCGCGTTCGGACCGGTGCCACGTGGGTAGCGCACTGCCGCTGGGCCGTTGTACAGGTGGCCAGTGGTAAGCATTTTGCGCAGTTCGTTCTCATCGCTCGGGGTCATGATGACCATGCCCGGAATGCAGCGCAGGAACGACAGGTCGAAACTACCGGCGTGGGTCGGGCCGTCTTCGCCTACCAGACCGGCACGGTCGATGGCGAACAGCACGTCCAGGTTTTGTACCGCAACGTCATGCACCAGCTGGTCGTAACCGCGCTGCAGGAACGTAGAGTAAATAGCCACCACCGGCTTGGCGCCTTCGCAGGCCATACCGGCCGCAAAGGTCACCGCGTGCTGCTCGGCAATCGCCACGTCGAAATAACGCTTGGGGAAGCGCTCGCTGAAGGCGATCAGGTCCGAGCCTTCTTTCATGGCCGGGGTGATGCCCATCAGGCGCTCATCGGCAGCCGCCATGTCGCACAGCCACTCGCCAAACACTGCCGAGTACTTTGGCCCGCTCGCCACTTTGGGAGCGGCTTTCGGTGCGTCCAGCGGTTCAAGCTTGGTGATGGCGTGATAGCCGATCGGGTCGGCTTCGGCCGGGGCAAAGCCCTTGCCCTTTTTAGTGACGATATGCAGGAACTGCGGGCCTTTGAGATCGCGCATGTTGCGCAGCGTCGCAATCAGGGTCGGCAGGTCGTGACCATCGATAGGACCGATGTAGTTCCAGCCAAGCTCTTCAAACAGTGTGCCGGGGACCAGCATGCCCTTGGCATACTCTTCGGTACGGCGGGCAATTTCCCAGGCGCCTGGCAAACGTGACAGCACTTTTTTGCTGCCTTCGCGCATGCTGGCGTAGGTACGGCTGGAGAGGATTTTGGCCAGGTAGTTGGACAAACCGCCGACATTGCGCGAGATCGACATGTCGTTGTCGTTGAGGATCACCAACATGTTGGCATTCACTTCAGGCGCGTGGTTCAGCGCTTCGAAGGCCATGCCCGCGGTCAGCGCGCCGTCACCGATCACGGCGATGGCCTTGCGGTCGCTGTTTTGCAGGCGGGCGGCAATGGCCATGCCCAGCGCTGCACTGATCGAGGTGCTGGAGTGGCCGACGCCAAAGGTGTCGTACTCGCTCTCGGAGCGACGCGGGAAAGCGGCAACGCCGTCCTTCTGGCGCAAGGTCGCCATTTGCTCGCGACGGCCCGTGAGGATTTTGTGCGGATACGCCTGATGGCCGACATCCCACACCAGCCGGTCGTCCGGGGTGTCGAATACGTAGTGCAGCGCAATGGTCAGCTCAATGACACCCAAGCCGGCGCCAAAATGCCCACCCGTCTGGCCGACGGTATAGAGCAATTCCAGGCGCAACTCATCAGCCAGGGTTTCCAGCTCGGCTTCGGCCAGGCGGCGAAGGCCCGCAGGCTTGCCTGCCCGGTCAAGCAGGGGCGTAGTCGGACGGTTGCGGGGAATCTCTTGAAACGTCGTTGGCATCAGGCGAATCGTTATAGGTATAAGAAGAGGCGGCAGTTTACCTTATGGAACGTAAGCTGCCCACGCAGTCTGGTACTCGTTAGTAAGACCTTGGCATTAGAGCTGTCAGAAATCGTTACTGAAAAGCGTTTTCAGTGGCGGCGTTCCACGATATATCGCGCCAGTTCACGCAGCGGCTCAGCGCCTGCATCAAAATGCCGCAGGGCATTGAGTGCCTGATCGCGCAGTTCCAGTGCATAGCCTTTGGCCTGTTCCAGGCCCATTAGCGCCGGATAGGTTGGTTTGTCCCGTGCGATATCGGCGCCCTGGCGTTTGCCCAGCGTGGCGGTATCGCTTTCAACATCCAGAATGTCGTCCTGAACTTGAAATGCCAGGCCAATGGCACGTGAGTAGGTGTTCAAGGCGTGCAGGCTTTCGGCAGTCGCGTTGCCGCTGGCCAGGGCACCTAGTTCTACGCTGGCCTCGATCAGGGCTCCGGTCTTGTGGCGGTGCATGTTTTCCAGCGCCGCCTGATTGAGCTTGATGCCGACCGAACCGAGGTCAATGGCTTGGCCGCCGACCATGCCCGCCGGGCCTGCGGCCTGGGCGAGGGCGGTGACCATGCGCAAGCGCGTGTCAGCGTCCAGGGTGTTCAGTTGCGGGTCGAGCAGGGCGCTGAACGCCAGGCTTTGCAGGCCGTCACCGGCCAGAATGGCGCAGGCTTCGTCAAAAGCTTTATGGGTGGTCGGCTGGCCGCGGCGCAGATCGTCATCATCCATTGCGGGCAAATCATCATGCACCAGCGAATAGGCGTGGATCAGCTCAACTGCACAGGCCGCGCCATTGGCTTGCTCGGGCGCGCCGCCCAGCGCTTGGCAAGCGGCATAGGCCAGCAGCGGACGAACCCGTTTGCCACCATTCATGACGCTGTAGCGCATGGCCTCAAACAGGCGTTCCAGCTCCGGGGCCGGAGCGACAAACAAGCGTTCAAGCGCCGCATTGACCCGGGCCTGGCTGCTGATCTGGTACGCATCAATCATTCGGACTGTTCCGCATCAAAGGGTTCTTGTGCCAGCTCACCATCGCGCTCCAGCAGGATTTGAACTTTCTGTTCTGCCTGGGCCAGTGCGCCCTGGCAGTCACGGGTCAGACGGATGCCTTGTTCGAAGGCAGTCAGGGAGTCTTCCAGCGACAGCTCGCCATTTTCCAGGCGTTCGACCAGTGTTTGCAGGTCTGCGAGTGACTGTTCGAAATCCAGGGAAGCTTTTTTGCGGGCCATGGCGGCATTCTCGGTAGGCGTTAAAACCGGCTGACACTAGCAGACAGCGGGTTTTGGGGCAAATCGGGGGTGGCATGCCCCGTGTTCACTCTGGCCGGTTTGATGGGCCAGGCACGCGTTGCTGCAAGCATGCCTCATCCCAGTAGATTGAATTTTTGCGCCCGGGTGATTGCCTGGGTGCGGCTGGTGACGTGCAGTTTGCAGAACAGATTCTTGAGGTGCCACTTCACGGTTTCGGCCGAAATATCCAGGCTGCGGGCGATTTCCTTGTTGGCTTGCCCTTGGGCAATCAGCAGCAGGATCTGCTGTTCGCGCTCACTCAGGTTCGGTTCGTCTGCACTCGGGTCCTCGTTGGCCGTGCGCGGGTCCAGGCTGTCGAGCAGGCTGCGCAGGTAGTCGGCGATCTGCGGCCGGGCATTTTTCAGTGTGGCCTGAAGCAGGGCCGGCATGGCTGCGCCCGCATCCAGCAAGGTACGCCGCAAGTTCTGTCGGCAAGCCAGATTAAGCAGCGGCTGCAGGGTTTTCAGCGCTCCGGCCTGGTCGTCCGGCCACAAGGCACAGGCCAGTGCGGCGCGGCTACCCGCAGCACGGAGCAACTGGCCTTGGCGTTCGTCCTCTTGCAGCAAACCGTGCAACAGCGTTGCAGCCTGGCGCCATTGTTTTTGCGCCGCCGCGATATGGCAGTGCGCCTGGATCTGAGCGCGCCTGATTTCCGGGTGCTCGTGGGCGGGGTCAAGCGCCTGCAACTGTCGTTGTAACCCGAGCGCCTGCGGCAGTTGTTCACTGGCCAGGTGAATACGTATTTCCTCGACCAGCAACCACGCTTGCAAGCGTGGCCAGCGTCGCACTGTCGCCAGTTGCTGGGCATGTTCCAGCAGATAGCGCGCCTGGCTCGGCTCGCCCATCAGCAGTGCCCTGCGCGACAGGCTGGCGTAGGCGCACAACAGGGCATCCGGCGGCGCGACGGTGTCGATCTGGCTCAGACGTGGCGTCAACAGCGCCTGCAGCTGTTGCCATTCGCCACGCTCATAAAGCAACTCGCCCAACAGTGCAGCCAGCGTCGCACTGCCGCTTGATTGGGGGCCTGTGAGGTGTTCGGCCGGGCCCAAGGCTTGTAGGTAATACTGCTCGGCGCTGTACAAATCAGCCTGGCGCAAATGACTCAACCCCAGCACAAAAGCTCGGTAAACACTCACAAACAAGTTGTGCGACGGGGTTGTGGGGCAGGGCATATGGCGTTGAACTGCCTGCGCCTGCTGGTAATGCCCTTGAGTCATGTAGCCATAGCTGAGAATGTTGCAGATCAGCCCGTCGACCCATGTGTCGCCGCACGGAACCCGCGCCAGCAAGGGCTCGACACGCTCGATGCTGTGGCTGATATTTTCTGCGAACGCCTCCGTGATAGCGCAGATCACCTGATATTTGATGCTCAGCCGGGCGCTGGGATGCTGCGTCTGGAACACCGGATACAGGCTCTCCAGCAACCCCCTCGAGGCGCTGAAATGGAAGTGATGGCCCAAAGCCCAGGCCAGGTTGAGCTGCAAATCGATGCGCTGCTCATCCAGTGATTCTGCGCTGGCTTCGGGCATTTTTTGCAGCCAGCGCACCAGCGTGTCGACATCGCCTTCTTCGGCCAGCGACTGTGCGCCCTGATTGGCGCAGTCGTGGCGCCCTCCGTGTTGGCCCGCCGCCAGGGCATGACGAATCGCTTCGGCCCAGTACTGATGGTTGGCCAGCCAGTTGCTGGCGCGCTCATGCAGATCCGCGACATCAATGTCGGTGCGCAACAGACGCTCATTGAGAGTTTCGACAAACAGCGTGTGATAGCGAAACCACTGACCTTGCGCATCCAGCGAGAAGATAAACAGATTGTGCCGTTCGATCTCGGCCAGCATCTGCTGCGCGTCGTCGCGCCCGGTGACGGCATTGCACAGTGAAGGCGTCAGGCGCCCCAGAATCGAGGTCTTCAGTAAAAACGTCTGTAACGGCAACGACAGGGGGGCCAATACCACGTCGTAGAGATAGCGGCCTGCCTGACGGTTGCCCAGTTGCAAGCGATCCAGGGTGCGCAGTGGATCACTGGGTGCCAGTGCCGCCATCTGGATGCCAGTGATCCAGCCTTCGGTCAGGTTCAGCACTTGTTGCAGCTCGGCGGGCACAAAACGCTGGGCGGTTGCGTGGCTCAGATAGTCTTGGGTTTCTTCGAGATTGAAACGCAGATCGTTGGTGTCGACTTCCAGCAGCTGCTTGCGCGCCTGCAACCGGCTCAAGGGCAAACCCGGAACGCTGCGGCTGCCCACCAGCAGGTGAAAACAGTCCGGTGCATGTTGCAGCAACTGCTCGATGTCACCCGCGATGCTCGGGTGCTGGATCAGGTGCAGGTCATCGAGCACCAGGTACAGGGAATGTTTGCGCCCTTGCATCAGGTTGATCAATTCGCGAGTAAAGCGACAACCGGTCAACGCGATGCACTCAAACAGAGGCTGGGTGTTTTCCAGAGGTTGCCCGCTGGCCTGGTTCAGCGCGCTCAGCAGATAACGGCGAAAGGTCAGGGGCGTATCGTCCTGCTCGTCGAGGCTGAGCCAGGCCACGCTATGGCCTTGCTCAAGCAAGCGCTGGCGCCACTGCCCCAGCAACGTGGTTTTGCCAAACCCGGCGGGGCCGCACACCAGCGCCAGGCGCCGTTCCTCAAGCAGGCGCAGTTTGTCCAACAGCCGCGCGCGTACCAACACCGTGCCAGTGGAGCGGGGAGGTACCAGTTTGGTGGCTATGAGCGGCAAACCGTGGTTGAGGTCAATGCGGTCCTGGTGATCGATCAGTTGGGGAAACTTGGCCTGGGTCATTGTTGTTATGTATCCCTCTAGCGTTTGTCTGGCGCCGTTCCTGAGGATTGAAGGGTAGCCCCCCCATCGCATTTAAGCGCCCACCCATCCGGGTAGTTATGGCTGTGACTTTAGGCTCTTACCGTAAGCGAACGCCATCGTCGTTCGCCTTCGGGTGTTCGATACAACCAATAAAAAAACCAGGACAAGAGGGCGAAACCATGTCGCTTGGCAAGTCAGAACTGCTCAGGGCCTATCGCAAAATGCGCGAAATCCGCGTGTTCGAAGAACGCCTGCACCAGGAAAACACCACCGGGGACATTCCCGGGTTCATTCACCTTTACTGCGGTGAAGAGGCCATCGCCGTGGGGGTCTGCGAAAACCTTGAAGACACCGACTATATCGGCTCGACTCATCGAGGGCATGGGCACTGCATCGCCAAGGGCTGCGATATCCACGGGATGATGGCGGAAATTTTTGGCAAGGATTCCGGGCTGTGCCGCGGCAAGGGCGGCTCGATGCATATCGCTGACTTGAGCAAGGGCATGCTCGGCGCCAACGCCATTGTCGGGGGGGCGCCACCGCTGGCGATTGGTGCGGCACTGACCGCCAAAACCCTGGGCAATCGTGGTGTGGCGGTGTCGTTTACCGGTGACGGCGGCTCGAACCAAGGGCTGGTATTCGAGGCTATGAACATGGCCGTGGTGCTGCAATTACCGGTCATTTTCATGTTTGAGAACAATGGTTTTGGCGAGGCTACCGGGCATGACTATGCCGTCGGCGGGCGCAATATCGCGCAGCGTGCCGCGGGCTTCGGGATGCCAGCGGTCAAGGTCGACGGTACGGATTTTTTCTCCGTATATGAGGCCGTCGCGGTTGCCGTAGAACGGGCCCGAGCCGGTGAAGGCCCGACCGCTATTGAGGCGGTTGCCCATCGTTGGTACGGCCACTTTGAAGGCGACCCGATGCTCTATCGCGCTGATGGCGAAGTCGAGCGCCTGCGCAAGGACAGCGATCCGCTGCAAATTTTCAGTCAACACGTTGCCGGTCAAATCTCCCCCGAGGAACTGCAAGCCATCGACGCCGAGGTCAATGCCTTGGTCGGTGACGCCGTGGCCAAGGCCCGAGCGGCAGACTTCCCCGCGCTAGAGAGCTTGCTGACCGACGTCTACGTGTCTTACTGAGGATTTGAACCATGGCAATTCGTACTTATCGTGAAGCGGTCAAAGAAGCCCTGGCTCAGGAAATGGCCCTCGACGACCGAGTGGTACTGATAGGTGAAGACGTATGCGGCGGCCAGGCAGGCACTGCCGAAGTTGGCAGCAAGGGCGAAGCGTTCGGTGGCGTACTGGGCGTGACCAAGGGCCTGTGGACCGAGTTCGGTTCGGCGCGGGTGATCGATACGCCCATCACCGAGTCGGCGATTATCGGCATGGCGGCAGGCGCGGCCATGACCGGCCTGCGCCCGGTTGCCGAACTGATGTTTATGGATTTTTTCGGTGTCTGCCACGACATGCTCTACAACCAGGCGGCCAAGTTTCGCTACATGTTCGGAGGCAAGGCCAAGGCCCCGATGGTGGTGCGAGGCATGATCGGCGCCGGCTTTTCGGCAGCGGCGCAACACTCGCAGTCGCCCTACCATATTTTTGCGACGACACCCGGCCTCAAAGTCGTGGTGCCATCGTGCCCATACGACGTCAAGGGCCTGTTGATTCAGGCAATTCGTGACGACGACCCGGTGGTGTTCTGTGAACACAAGGCGCTTTACGACATCAAGGGCGAAGTGCCCGAAGAGCCTTACACCATCCCGTTCGGCGTGGCCAATTACACCCGCGAAGGCACCGATGTGACCATCATCGCGCTGGCGGCGATGGTGCACAAAGCCAATCAGGTGGCAGACAAACTGGCTGGCGAGGGTATCTCTGTCGAAGTGGTCGACCCGCGCACCGTATCGCCATTGGATGAAGACGGCATTCTGGAATCGGTGACCTCCACCGGCCGCGTAGTGATTGTTGACGAGTCCGCCGCGCGCCTTGGCTTTGCGCATGATCTGGCGGCGCTGATTGCCACCAAAGCGTTCTACCAACTCAAAGCGCCGATCATCATGGTCACGCCGCCGCATACCCCGGTGCCGTTCTCGCCGGTGCTGGAGCAGGCCTGGATACCCAGCGTTGACCGCATTGAAGCGGCCGTGCGCAAAGTGATGGAGGCCTGAGCATGAGCGCGATCAAGATTATCGAAGTGCCCAAGTGGGGCCTGTCGATGGAAGAAGGCACGCTCAACAGCTGGTTGATTGAAGAGGGCGACAGCTTCAAGCAGCACCAGGAAGTGTGCGAAATCGAGACCAGCAAAATTGCCAACGTGCTCGAGGCCCCATTCGATGGTGTGCTGCGGCGCAAGGTTGCTACCGCCGGGCAAACCCTGCCGGTGGGCGGTGTGCTGGGCGTGGTTGCGGATGCGTCGGTCAGTGATGCCGATATTGATGCGTTTTTGGCGCAACGCGCCGCGCCCGCCGGTGCCGCAAGCCCTGAGCCAGCAGTTGCTGTGACCGTGAAGGCAACTGAGCCCGCACCGGTGCCGAGCATGAAATCAGCGGGTGGTTGGCAGGTGCCTCAAGCGTTGCTGGGCGCAAGTGTTGCCCCGGTATTTGCTACGCCGCATGCCACGCGTCTGGCCAAGGAACTTGGTATCGACCTGAGCCGTATCAGCGGATCGGGCCCCGAAGGTCGGATCAGTGTGGCGGACATTGAACAGGCGGTACGCGATAGCGGCGGTAAGGTCGCAGTGCTCGAGCCCGCGCTCAAAGCGTCCGGGCCTGCACGCTCCTGTGGCGATGACAGCCAAGTGCTGGCGACACCGCTGGCGCGTCGTTTGGCCGCCGAGCTGGGCATCAATCTGAATGATTGCCGCGTAACCGGCAGTCGTGGGCGAGTCAGCAAGGCGGACGTGTTGCAAGTCAGCGCGGTGCAGAACCCGGTGCTGGCTGCGCCGACTCAAGTGGCCCCCGAGCAGGCACAAGCCGAAGTGCTGCCGATGACAGGCATGCGCAAGGCAATTGCCGCGCGCTTGCAGGAGTCCAAGCGCACCGCGCCGCATTTCCGCCTGCACGCGGACCTGGATCTGGAAGCGCTGCTGACCCTGCGCAGCGAACTCAATGCTGCGGCCCCGGCGATCAAACTGTCGGTCAATGACTTGCTGATCAAGGCGTGCGCGCTGGCGCTGATCAAAGTACCCGACGTGAATGTGCAATTTGATGAAGCGCGCCAGGCGGTGCTGCGTTTTAGCGATGCCGACATCTCTGTGGCCGTGGCCCTGCCCGGTGGCTTGATCACCCCTATCGTGCGTCAGGCCAACCGTAAAAGCCTGGCGCAAATCTCTGGTGAAATGCTCAGCCTGGTGACCAGGGCCAAAGCGAGCACCCTCAAGCCGGAAGAGTTTCAGGGCGGCAGCTTCAGTATTTCCAATCTGGGCATGTTGGGTGTCAGCCAGTTCGACGCAATCATCAACCCGCCCCAGGGGGCGATTCTGGCCATTGGTGCGGGCGAGCAGCGAGTCGTGGCCCACAACGGGCAAGTCGCGGTGCGCACGCAAATGACCGTGACCCTGTCCTGCGATCACCGGGTGATTGATGGCGCGCTGGGTGCTGCGTTCCTCAAGGAACTCAAGCGTCTGGTGCAAACCCCAAGCCTGATGATGCTCTAGGAGCGACCATGACCGATAAATTTGATGTGGTCGTCATCGGCGGCGGCCCCGGAGGCTATGTCGCGGCTATTCGCGCCGCACAGCTGGGGCTCAGCACCGCGCTGGTCGAGCAGCAGCACCTGGGCGGCATCTGCCTGAACTGGGGCTGCATTCCCACCAAGGCAATGCTCAAAGGGGCCGAAGTCGGGCATACCTTGAAGCACCTGGGCACCTTTGGTTTCAGCGCAGAAAACGTCCAGTTCGATATCGCCCAACTGGTGGCCCACAGCCGTGGGGTGTCGCAACGCCTCACGACGGGGATTGCTTACCTGTTGAAAAAAAACGCCGTCACTGTGATCGATGGTCGTGGTCGCGTCACCGCCAAAGGCGTGGTGACGGTGAGCGCCGAGCAGGGCGATCAGGTGCTGCAGGCGCGACATATCATCCTGGCCACTGGTGCCCGCCCCAGACCGTTACCCGGTCTGGCCGCCGATGGGCAAAAAATCTGGAGCTACTTTGAGGCGCTGGTGCCCAAAAGCGTACCGCCGTCACTGCTGGTGATCGGCTCCGGGGCCATTGGCGTGGAGTTCGCCAGCCTGTACAGCGATCTGGGCAGCCAGGTCACGCTGGTCGAAGTGGCCAAACAAATCATGCCGGTCGAGGATCAGGACGTGGCCAGCCTGGTACAGCGTGAGTTCGAACAACGGGGGATTCGTGTGCTGACTCAAGCACGAGTCAACAGCGTGCATGGGGACGTCGGTGCACTGCAATGTCAGGTCGTGCTCAGTGATGGCCGTGAGCAGACCTTGCACGTAGCGCAGGTATTACTCGCGGCCGGGATCGAGCCCAATACCCAGGACATGGGCCTAGAAGCACTGGGCGTGGAGTTTGAAAAAGGCTTTATCAAAACCGACCCGTGGTGCCGCACCAGTGTTGCCGGGCTGTATGCCATCGGCGACGTGGCCGGGGCACCGTGCCTGGCGCACAAGGCCAGCCATGAAGGCGTGCTATGCGTAGAAAAACTGGCGGGAGTAGAAGGCGTACATCCACTGGATAAAAGCCGTATCCCCGGCTGCACCTATGCCCGGCCAGAGGTTGCCAGCCTCGGGCTGACCGAAGCGGCAGCCAGGGCCAACGGCCATAACATCGCAGTCGGGCGCTTCGACTATCAGGCCAACGGCAAGGCGCTGGCCATGGGCGAAGGCATAGGTTTTGTGAAAACCATCTTTGACGCGCACAGCGGCGAATTGCTCGGCGCCCATATGGTCGGCCCGCACGTGACCGAACAGATCCAGGGCTTCGGCATTGCGCAAACCCTCGAAGCCACCGACGTGGAATTGAGCCAGGTCATCTTTGCCCACCCCACGCTCAGCGAAGCCATGCACGAAGCGGTGCTGGCGGCACGGGACCGTGCCCTGCATCAATAAGCCGCGTATTGGTTGGCTTATGGTGAAGGCTGGCTGGATGTGGACCCACTGTTGAAAGGAAACCAACGAATGAGACTCACAGGCAAAATCGCATTGGTAACGGGGGCGGCGCAGGGTATTGGTCGCGGTATTGCACTGCGGCTGGCCAAGGATGGCGCTGATATCGCACTGATTGACCTGAACCTGGAAAAGCTGGAACACGTGGCCAGGGAAGTTCAGGCCCTGGGGCGCAAGGCCGTCACTTTTGTGGCTGACGTGGGCGACCGCGAGCAAGTGTTCTCGGCGGTTGACTACGCCCATAACCAGCTTGGCGGGCTGGACATCATGGTCAACAACGCGGGCATTTCTCAGGTTAAACCACTGGCTGATGTCACCCAGGAAGAAGTCGAGCGCATTTACCGCATCAACGTTCAAGGCACCCTGTGGGGCATTCAGGCCGCTGCCGAGAAATTCCAGGCGCTCAAGCGCAAGGGAAAAATCATCAACGCCAGCTCCATTGCCGGACATGAAGGCTATGCGTTACTGGGGGTTTACTCCTCCACCAAATTTGCCGTTCGCGCCCTGACCCAAGCGGCGGCCAAGGAACTGGCCGTACACGGCATCACCGTCAACGCTTACTGCCCAGGCGTAGTGGGCACTGATATGTGGGTCGACATCGACAAACGCATGGCAGAACTCACCGGCGCGCCGATAGGTGCAACCTATGAAAAGTTTGTCAGCGGTATTGCCTTGGGCCGGGCTGAAACACCGGATGACGTCGCGGCATTTGTGGCCTATTTGGCCAGCCCGGATGCGGACTACATGACCGGTCAGGCGCCGCTGATTGATGGGGGGTTGGTGTTCCGTTAAGCCAGACCGTTAACAGAAAAGACGCGCCTGCTGTCCCCAGGCGCGTGCTGCTTAGT
The DNA here is from genome assembly GCF_963681935.1 of Pseudomonas kulmbachensis. NCBI lineage: Bacteria > Pseudomonadati > Pseudomonadota > Gammaproteobacteria > Pseudomonadales > Pseudomonadaceae > Pseudomonas > Pseudomonas kulmbachensis. Next base: position 637,175 of record NZ_OY817088.1, read on the forward strand.
GCATCGCCAGACCATCCAGCGACTTGTCGACATACGCTTTGGCCAGCTCCACCAAATGCGCTACCGACAACACCAGATCACGCTGCACCCCGCTCAAACCATTCCCCGCCTCACTCGCCGAGGCGCCCGCGCAGCGCAACAAGTCTGACGCCTGGGCCAAAGCTGCTTCTGAATTGACACTGCTGGGGATGGCAAACATGGCCATGCTCATGGGGCGAGCTGGCTTATGGTCTTGCAGGTAGAAATCGAGCGCACGATCAGCGGCGGCACGGTCCAGCGACTGTGAATCGCACTGAGCAGCATCTTGCAGGGTAAAAGAGGGGGGATCGGGAGTGATCTTTTTCATGGCAACTCCAAACTCGTTTATGGAGCTGCCTCCCATGTCGCGACTAAACGAACGGGTGGCAGCCGTACGCAGGTTAGTCGACCGGTGAGCTCGGAAACCGGCGCGCCACAAGGGCGCCCTGCGCACGGCCACCATTAAAGTGCGGCCGAAAAAAAGCGCCTCACTAAGGTGGCGCCTTGCGCCTTGCTCATAAACCGGGCGACTAAACCCGACCGCTGATTTGCAGCGATGGGCCGAGACTATTCCCCGATTTTGGCAGGCGCAAGCGAACGAGATTTTCTCGGAAGTTTCACTGGAATGAAAGCGAATCGTCGTACGAAACGGCTGAATTTAAAGGCTTATGTTGTGTGGCCTGCCCGCTGTCGAGCAGGTAAATCCCCCCTCCGGAATTGGCCACGCGAGAACAATACATGAGTGAAACTCCCGCCCGTTTGAGCACACCGCCCGAGGGCTACGGTGACTGGTTGACTGACCTTAAAGGCCGTATTCACGGTGCCCAGCAGCGAGCCACGCTGGCAGTCAATCGTGAGCTGGTGCTGCTGTATTGGCAGATCGGCCACGATATTTTGACCCGTCAATCTCAGCAGGGCTGGGGCACGAAAGTGATTGAGCGTCTGGCGCAGGATTTGCGTGCAGCCTTCCCCAGCATGAGAGGCTTTTCTCCACGCAACCTCAAATACATGCGTGCCTTTGCCGAGGCATGGCCGGACACGGCAATTGTGCAGCAGGCTGTTGCACAATTGCCTTGGGGGCACAACCTAGTGCTGCTGGACAAACTCCCCGGCCCCGAAACCCGCCGCTGGTATGCCGCCAAGGCAATCGAGCACAACTGGTCGCGGAATGTTCTGGCTCTGCAGATCAAGGGTCGTTTGCTGGAGCGCAGTGGCAAGGCGGTGAGCAATTTTGAAAGCTTCTTGCCCAAGCCGCAGTCTGATCTGGCGCGTGAATCGTTGAAAGATCCCTACCGTTTCGACTTCCTTGGCCTGAGCGCTGATGCGCATGAGCGCGAGATCGAAAGAGCCTTGGTCAAGCATGTCACCGAGTTTCTGCTGGAACTGGGCGCAGGCTTTGCCTTCGTCGGCAAACAAGTGCTGCTGAATGTGGGGGGGGATGAGTTTTTCATTGATCTGCTGTTCTATCACCTCAAGCTGCGCTGCTATGTAGTGGTCGAACTCAAGGGCGGTAAATTTAAACCGGAGCACCTAGGGCAACTGGGTTTTTACCTGGCCGCCGTGGATGGGCAGGTCAAGCATCCACAAGACAGCCCCACCATCGGCCTGCTGCTGTGCACCAGCAAGAACAAGGTAGTGGCCGAGTACGCCTTGCGTGATAACACCCGCCCCATCGGGGTGGCCGAATACCAGCTGGTAGAGTCCCTGCCGGAAGAGTTGCAAACCAGCCTGCCCAGTATTGAACAGATTGAACGTGAGTTGGCAGGCGAAGAAGTGTCTGCGCAAGACGATTTGTTAGAGGGCGCAGCAGACGCTTCTTAAGACTAACAAGATGATTCGTAGTTAAGCTTCGGAAAAGTCCTAGATGATTATTTTCATAAATAACTAATAATTACGCCCTTTGACACCCTGTCAGAGGGCGCGAAAAAATAATCAACAAACCCTGTAATAACCCGCTTCGTTCGTGCCTGTGAGCGTGTCTTGATTTAAAAATAAGTGCTGCTTATTCGATTTGTTTGTTACAAATAAGTTTTTTATTTTTATTTACTCTATTGACGGGCCTGTAGTTTAAGACTGTCCGTTATATCAAAAGGGCTATTACGTGAAAAAACTGTTTAAAGTTTTGCTGTCTGGCACCGCTGCTGCAGTGTTACTGGCACTTGTGGGTTGCGCCACAGAGAACTCGCGAGCCCTGCCAGTGGAAAAAGTCGCCAGTGTTGCAGTTATCTATAACGGCGTACGCGTACCCATTGCCGTGGGCAAGTTCGATAACCGCTCCAGCTATATGCGCGGAATATTCTCAAGTGGTGTAGATCGCCTGGGCGGACAAGCCAAGACCATTTTGATCACCCACTTGCAGCAGACCAACCGTTTCACTGTTCTGGATCGAGACAATATGGGTGAAATCGCCCAGGAAGCAGCGATCAAGGGGCAAGCGCAAAAATTGAAAGGTGCAGATTTTGTGGTAACCGGCGATGTGACCGAGTTTGGGCGCAAAGAAACCGGTGATCGTCAGTTATTCGGCATTTTGGGTCGCGGCAAAACTCAGGTGGCCTACGCCAAAGTCAATTTAAACATCGTCAATATCAACACCTCGGAAGTTGTGTATTCAACCCAGGGGGCGGGGGAGTACGCACTTTCCAATCGAGAAATCATTGGTTTTGGTGGCACCGCCAGCTACGACTCGACACTGAATGGAAAAGTGCTGGATTTGGCCATGCGTGAAGCAATCAATCGACTGGTTGATGGCATCAATGCTGGCGCATGGAAACCGGGTAACTGATCAACTGCAACTCAAGGAGTAGAGCACTAATGAATCATTCGGTGAAGTTGGCGCTAATGCTAACCGCGATAATGAGTGTTGTCGGGTGCCAAAGTGCACCTAAAACGCTCTATCAGTGGGAAAGTTACCAGCCGCAAGTGTATGAATATTTAAAAGGTGAGCCCAAGGAAGCTCAAATCGAGGCGTTGGAGCGGGATCTGCAAAAGATCAGCGCCAGTGGTCGTATGGTGCCACCGGGTTATCACGCGCATTTGGGCATGTTGTATCTCGCTTCAGGCAAGGATGATCAGATGGTGCAGCAGTTCAGTACCGAGAAGGCGCTGTTTCCCGAGTCGGCTCCCTACATGGACTTTTTACTCAAGAACGCCAAGACCGGAGGCGCTAAATGATGCCGCGTTTTCTAAAGTATTCGGCTGTGTTGGTGGTCGCGGTATTGCTCGCAGGCTGTGCCGGGCCCAAGACCATTGCTTATGATTACTCGGCGTTTAAACAAAGCCGTCCTAAAAGTATTCTGGTGCTAGCGCCGATCAACGAGTCACCCGAAGTTCAGGCCCCCTATAGCCTGTTATCGCAAGTTACTTTTCCGCTGGCTGAAGCGGGCTACTACGTTCTGCCCATTGCACTGGTAGACGAGACCTTCCGACAGAACGGTTTGACGACTGCGCACGACATCCAGGCCGTTGATACGGACAAACTGCATGAGATTTTTGGCGCGGACGCGGCGCTATATATCACCGTTACCGAGTACGGTACTCGTTACAGGGTGCTTTCCAGTGACACGTCAGTGACAGCGACGGCCAAACTGGTAGACCTGAAAACGGGCACTACCTTGTGGGCAGGCGCGGCGCGGGCCTCCAGCGAAGAAGGCAAAAGCAATAGCGGTGGGGGGCTTATCGGCATGTTGATCAGCGCAGCGGTCAAGCAAGTGTTCAACTCCTCGACCGATGCAGCACACCCAATGGCCGGTATCGCGAGTGCGCGCATGCTGTCACCAGCTCGGCCCGTGGGGATCCTCTACGGCCCACGTTCACCCAAGTATGGGTCGGACTAGTATGTGACGCAGAGTCTGCATTAAGCCCAGCTTAAGGACGGCAGGTCAGCTTTATTTCAGGCATTAAAAAGCCGGCTTGTGGCCGGCATTCTAGTCGTCCGGAGGTTTTCGAGTGTGTCGTCGAAGTCTAGATTTTACAGGGGTTAAAGCCTAGTATCAGTCCGAATATGTCCGACCCTGAACGCTGCAAGCCGAGATTAAGGTGTGGGTCGTGGTGTGGGTCATAACGACGGGGGCTTTATGGGCAAGCTGACAATCAAGGCAATCGAATCACTTGTTAAATCCGGAGATGCAGGAAAAACCAACGACGGCGATGGTTTGTATTTCCAGATAAGCAAAGCCGGTGTGTCCAGTTGGATTTTTCGTTACAAGCTGGGTGGCAAAGGCCGGGAAATGGGGCTGGGCCCTTATCCAACCGTTACCCTCGCGAAGGCTCGCGAACTGGCCGCAGATCAACGGAAAGTTTTGGTTGCTGGAGGTGATCCTCTTGCCACCCGTGATGCTGAGCGAGAAGCCAAGCGAGAAGCTGAGCGACAGGCGCAGGCGCGAGGTGTAACTTTTGATACTTTGGCGACCGAATACCGAAACGCCCACGGCGCTGACTGGTCGGAGAAATGGCGTAAAGGCTGGCTGCGGAAGTTGGAGCTTTACGCCTTCCCTGTTATCGGCAAGCTGTCGACCAGCGACATTCAAGTCGAGCACGTCTTGAAGGTATTGCAGCCGATCTGGGCGACCAAGACCCGTACCGCCGATGAAGTGCGTGGCCAGATTGAACAGATATTGGACGCGGCCAAGGCCCGCCGCCTGCGCGATGGTGACAATCCAGCACGCTGGCGCGGTCACTTGGATAATCTGCTAAGTAAGGCTGAGAAGAAGAAGGCTCGCAAGCGTCAGCACTTTCCAGCTATGCACTGGGGCGACGTTCCGGGGCTTATGGTCAAGCTGGCGCAGAGCGAGACGCGCGCCGGCATGGCAGCTCGCCTGCTTATCCTGACCGGCGCACGTGCGCAAATGGTCCGGCTTGCCACTTGGGCGGAGCTTGATTTGCAGGGTGGTGTCTGGTCTCTGCCCGCCGAGCGCATGAAGATGCGTCAAGCCTTCGATATTCCCCTAGCTCCTCAGGTTGTTGAGCTTCTCCAGGCGCTACAGTCGATGCCATGCATCACTGAGGACAGTCCATATCTATTCCCAGGCCAAGGAAAGACCGGCGTCATGCACGCTAACGCCATTCGCAACCTGCTACACAGTCTCGGCCATGCCGATATTACTCGACATGGCTTCCGTGCGAGCTTTCGCGACTGGGCAAACGAGTGCACCACCTTTCCTCGAGAAATCTGCGAGCTGGCTTTGGCTCACGATGAGCGCGATCAGACCGAGGCTGCTTACTCCCGATCCGACTTCATCAAGAAGCGGCGCGCCCTTATGGCCGATTGGGCAAACTACGCGACCAAACAACCAGCACATAACGTCGTTCCGATTCGGAAAATAATCCATGACTGAGCATGCCGAGCTCGATTTGAATCAAGTGCAACAAGGACCTAAGTGGGCAGACGCAACACTTGATGACCTTGAAGTGGGGCTCCTGTGCGCACTGGGTGGCGAGAGTTACGCAGAGCGATGCCTTATCGAGTACTTCCTTGAGCGAATGACCGCTGGTCAGCCATATGACATGAGCGTATTCACACGCTATATGACAGAGGTTTTCAAACAAACCTTGGAGCGAACAGCCGACAAGGAGGATGCAACTCTGCTACTGCGTCGAAGACGTGGACGCCCAGAGGACGCCAGCAAAATTGACCGGGACTTCGGACTATCAGCGGCTGCCGTACTCCGTCTACGAGACGGGCTTGGCTGGGAGGCAGCCTGCAACGATGTCGCTGACCGGTATCGGGTTTCGGAGCGCCAAGTACATCGCGCACTGGAAAAGCATCGAGACGACGCTGAGAAACTTATAGATACCGAACTTCATGGCCTGCTGGATGGCTTCGAAGGTTAAAAACCATTAAATGTTCCGATTTAGTGGTTTAGTGCCCTCTGTTTCGCTCACATAGTTTAGGCATCGTCCGCTTCATTACGAGGGGGCCCCAGAGATAACGACGATGACCGTAACAGAACAATCTCCCCGCTGTATTTGGCGCATGACAACGCTGAAGGCTAAAACCGGCCTGGGTCGCACTACGATTTACGATTTGATGAAGGATGGCCGTTTCCCGAAATCCCGCCGCATTGCTGGCGCCCATGCAGTTGGCTGGGATTCTCTCGAGGTCGAAGCGTGGATTGCTGAGCAGTTGGGGGAGCGCCAGTAATGAAAAGCGACCACTCCCTTTGCCAGAAAAGCAGCCGCACCCATGGACAGGTTGTTAGTTTGATCAACCGCCTGCTTCTTTGTGAATCCGTTTCCATCCTTCTGATTACAACGATGCAGTTCGCCCCGTATTGGCTGGTCTTGGGGGCGATGATGACCAATACCGACCGCCGTCTCGAGAATCATGAGAGCTTCATCCTGGACGAGATCCTCTCGCTGCTTGATGGTTATGTCTGCAGCAGCAAAATTCCGTCCGAACTCGTGGTTTTCGGTGACTTCCTGACCCCGCAGGAGGCGTAGCCCATGCCTACCCAACAACCCACGAATCAACGCGGGCCGGCAGTGTTCGGCCTGAAGAAAGTCTTCGCTGGCGGGCTTGCACTGATGCCGATCCATATTGAGATTCAGCGCATCGCTAATGCTGCCCTGGTCGACCCCGACAATCTGCTGGTTGACTGGCTGCCGGATGGCAAGCGCATCGGCAAAGAGTACTGGCCGACCAACCCGGTACGCGGTGACCGTAAGCCCGGCTCGTTCAGCATTAACTTGCACACCGGCACCTGGCACGACTTCGCCAGCGGCGATAAAGGCGGCGACCTTGTGTCGCTACTGGCCTACCTGCGCGGCTGCCGTCAAACGGAGGCCGCCCGCATCATTGCCGGGCAGCTGGGGTTGCCGTTCGGCGGCGACGATAAGCGCGACCTTCTCGCCGAGGAGGTCGAGCGTCAGCGTATCGCCCGCGGGCGCGAGCAGCGCCAACAACAGACCGATGCAGAGCAGCAAGCCGGGTGGGATCGCGCCGCCGCTCGTGCGCGTCGCGATTGGGCGTTCTCCGGGCCGGCTGATCCCGATCATCCGTATTTGGCCCGTAAACACATCAAGCCCCACCACCTGCGTCAGCTCGGCGACATGCTGCTGGCTCCGATCTGCTGCCGTGGCAAAGTGGTGAGCCTTCAACGCATCGCGGCCGACGGCAACAAGCGTTTCATTTCGGGTGGCCGGATCACCGGCTGCTACTGCCCGTTCGGGCGTATCGAGCCCGGCGTCGAGCTGTTCATCGTCGAGGGTATCGCCACTGCCGCGACGCTTCACGAGCAGACTGGCAGGCCGGTCGCCGCAGCAATGAGCGCCGGCAATGTGCTGCGGGCCGGCTTGGAGTTGAAGCGCCATTATCCCAATGCCGTGCTGATCGTCGGCGGCGACGATGACCGCGCCAAGGAAGCCGAGGGCAAGCCCAACGCGGGCAAGCTGGCGACCCTCCATGCGGCTGCGATGCTTGACTGCGGGTACGTCCTGCCGGCCTGGCCGGAGGATGCGCCTCTGCATCTGTCCGACTTCAACGATTTGGCCGTATGGCGGGAGGAGCGGGCATGAATGCGTTGATGACCGAGATTAAGAGTCCGGCAGGTTTGGCGCCTAAACCGCTGCTTCCGGACACCATGCCGCCCATGCTCTACCCTCTGGACGCCCTGACCTACGAAATGCGCGACGCAGTCGAGGCGATTATTGAGCATGCAATGGTACCTGCCGCCATCGCCGGGCAGTGCGTTGTCGGCGCAGTCACCCACCTGGCGCAGACGCGTGTCAACGCTTGGCACTTCAAGGGCAAGCCGGAAGGAGCGCCTTGCTCGCTGTTCATGCTGTCGCTTTTCGATTCGGGGGAGGGTAAGTCGAGCGCGCGTGAGCTGGCTTTCAAGACGATTGACGAAGCGGAGAAGGAGGCGCGCGCCGAACACCGCCAAGCCTGCGCCGAGATTGAGGCAATGGCTGCTGGCCTAAAAGGTAAGGCGCGTGATGAGTTTCTGGCTTTACACCCGCTGCCGCCCGATCCGAAGACCCAATACAGCGATGCGACATTCGAGCCGCTGGTTGGCGACTTCATCCGGGGCAAGTCGGCTGCAAGCTGGGACACGGACGAAGGAGGGCAAATGCTCGGTGGTCACTCGCTTAAGGCTGACACCGTGGCCGCGACCCTCGGCGGCCTGACGACAGTCTATTCCTCAGGGAAATTCGAGCGCACCCGCTCGCGCGGCAACCTTGAAGGCTCCGGCGTGGCCTATAACCGCCGTCTGAGCATTCACCTGATGGCACAAGCAGTGACTGTGGCGGGGGCGCTGAGCGATCCGCTGTTGGTCGGGCAGGGCTTTCTAGCACGCTTCCTGCTCGCTGCGCCGGTTAGCCTGGCCGGCACTTGCTTCATCACCATCGAGTCACTGCAGCACAGCGCCTACGTAGACCCGCGCCTGCAAGCGTACTGGTCGCGCTGTAAAGAGATCGCCGACAGCCCGGAATGTATCGATCCGGAAACCGGCGAGGTCACCCCGCCTGTTCTGGAGCCTAATGCAGAGGCTAAACAGGTATGGGTAGACTTCCGCAACGAGATTGAGAGCGAGCGTGGACCGCTCGGAAAGTTCGCTGGCCTGAAGCCGTTCGCCGCCCGCGGCGCCGAGCAGGCGTTGCGCTTGGCTGCTGTGTTTGGCCTCTTTAGGGGCGTTGAGCAGATTGATGGTGACTGCATGCGTAACGCGTGCAAGTTGGTGCGTTACTCCCTCTCTGAGTGGCAGCGCTACACCGATGCGGCCCCGGTTAATCCTGAACAGAAGGTTGCCATCGAGCTGATGAGTTGGTTGCGCGATCCCAAACGCACGGCCACGTGGCAAGAGTTCCACATCAATGATCTGGGCAAGTCGGGGCCGGCTGCGGTTCGTTCGGCCAAGGTGCGCGACAAAGTGCTGGCCGTTTTGATGAAGCATCAGCACCTGCTGAGCAGCGACGGTAAGCAATTCAGGATCAACCCCCTTGCGGAAGTTGCGGATTCTGCGGAAGCCCAGCAATTGCGCGGCTTTGCGATTGCGGAAGATCTGCGAGAAATTGCGGAAATTGCACGGATTACCTGCGCTATTCGTCCCGCATCCGCAGCGCTCCCGCAAGTTTCCGCAGTGCTTCCGAGCGCAGAACCCCAGCAATTGCACAGCCTTCCGCAGAAACCGCAGAATCCGCAACCCCCTGCATCAGCGCGCGCCCGCAGCGAGCAGAAGTGGGAGTTAATGCTTTGAGCGCCGCGGAGCTGATGCACCGTGCAGGTGAGGTCGGCGTCGAGATGGCGATCGGGCAGGATGGCTGCCTGCAATTGCGCGCTGATCGCCAGCCGTCAGACGACCTACTGGCCGAACTGGTTGCTCACAAGGTCGAGATCATCACCGCACTGAACGCCGCCAACGATCCGATGCCGTCACGCGCATGGTTGGCCCGTGTCGCGCGCCTGCTCGACACCCGTCCTGCCGTATTGCTGGAAGGCAGTCACCTGGAGCCGCACGACCTTACCGAGCTGGCTGGTACGGATGCGACTCTGGTAGCTGACACGATCCGCGCCAGTCCAGCATGGATCAACCGGTCGCAGCGAGTCGAGCAACCGGCCGAGATCCACGCCGCGGATGAACCTGCGCCACAGCACACCGTCCACACCGCCGCTACGGCGTCACAGGTATGGCGAGAGGCCGATGCGACATACACCAACCACCTGATGAGCTGTCTCGCCTGCCATGCGGCAACGAGTCGTTACTGTGTGGCTGGTTTTGATCTGCGCCAGCGGTATAACAACACCCCTATGGAGGTGAGCGAATGAGCAGTGCCTTGAAAGAGAAGTTAACCATGGAGGAAACGGAGGAACAGGCTTTCGCCCGCAATTGCCTGACCCCGGAGACCTTGAGCGCGGCATTGCTTGTTAGTAGCAACCTGGTCGGCGATTCGCCGGTTACCGATGTTGTCCTCGAACTGAAGCGGCAGACGGCTGCAATCAACAACGGCGACATGACTCGAGCAGAAAATATGCTGGTGGCGCAGGCGCACACTCTGGACGTTCTTTTCGCGCAGCTTGCAAGTCGGGCACTGAGGGCCAAGCACATGGATGGACTGCAATCCTACATGCGCCTGGCGCTAAAGGCCCAGAACCAGGCCAGGGCTACCTTGCAGACCCTGACTGAACTCAAAATTCCCAAGCAGGTCGCTTTTGTGAAACAGGCGAACATCGGCAATCAGGTCCAGGTTAACAACGGTATCCAAGACAAGCCCGCGCGCACGCGGAAAACCAAAAAAGTGCAGAACGAACTATTGGAGGTTGAGTATGGCGAACGGCTGGACACCCGAGCGACGGGCACGGCAGGCGGAGCTGATCCGGCAATGGCGACCTTGGGAACAAAGCACCGGACCGCGAAGCGCCGAGGGTAAGGCCGCTGCATCGCGCAATGCCTGGACAGGCGGGATGAGGCCGCTGCTGCGAGAACTGGCCGAAGAGTTGCGAGAGCAGGACAAGATTCGTCGCGAGCTCTTGGACTGAACGAAACGCCACGGATGGCGATTACCAGGTGTTTATTGATTCCAGGGGGACGATCTAGTCCCTCCTCTTAGCTAATTGAGCCGTTCTCATAAACATGGCCTCAGCCTTAAATTTAATAGTTGTCCGTCCCGTTTTGTCCGATGATGTATTGCACCTGAGGCATGCCTTAGCTGCTACGCGCACATTCAAATTTATTTGCCCTTTCCGCTTGATAAGTGACACTCATAGTGCAACAGTATTAGTAGAGCACCCTAACTGATACGGAAGGCACATCATGTTCATCCGCGCATATCTCCGAGCATCCACCGAAGAACAAGACGCCAGCCGCGCCCAAGCCTCGCTTGACCAGTTCGCCAGCGAACATAACAAGGTCATCGCGAGCGTGTATTTGGAGAATGCCAGCGGCGCTTCCGCAGACCGGCCCGAGTTGCTGCGTCTGCTCAAAGATGCGCGCAAGGGTGACGTGCTGCTGGTGGAGTCGATAGACCGCCTTTCCCGCTTGCCGGTGGAGGACTGGCAGAAGCTCAAGGTCACGATTGATTCCAAGGGCCTGCGCATCGTCGCGCTCGATCTGCCGACCAGTCACCAGGGAATGCAGGACACGAAGGGCGACGAGTTCACCGGGCGGATGCTTGGCGCTATCAACTCGATGCTGGTGGAAATGATGGCAGCCATTGCGCGCAAGGATTACGAGCAACGCCGCGAGCGTCAGGCCCAGGGCATCGAGAAGGCCAAAGCTGCCGGTAAGTATCAGGGCCGGCCGATTGATGAAGATCTGCACAAGCGCGTTACAGAACTGCTCGGTGCAGGCCTTGGCATCCGAGCAACAGCCAGGCACGCCAACTGTTCAACCACCACCGTCCTCAGGATCAGGGACTTGGCCAGCGCCTGAAAGCGAATCCACAGTCGATTTCTGCCTGTTGCCACTGTCAGCTTATCGCCCCTCGTAACAGGCAGAAATCGGCCAGAAGCGGACGTTTCTGGGGGGAGAAGTCTGCCCCAAAAAGAATTATGCCAATGCTGGCCTAAACGGATAGCGAACGGAGGGGAAAAGTGGACTTTAAAGAAGCATTCACCCTGGTAAATGATCTTGCCCAGGCCATGCCTGCGATATTCGACAGGGTCACTTTAGAACTCGCCTTTGGTGACGCCAGTCCCGCCATCGGTGACTGGTCGGACCCAACCAACTTGGGAATGCTGGTCACCGGCGATGGTGTCGGGTGCAAGAGTGGCGTGTATTTTTTTGGTACCCCTGAAGGGCAAATCCTCTATATCGGCAAGGCAACCCGGAACAACCTGCACCATCGGGTCTGGGACCATGTTAAGACGCCCAGCATCCGAGAAGACGGTTGGCGAACCTTTCCCAACCATTGGTTCACAGGGTTTGTGAACGACAAAAATCCAGTGCCTCACATTCAAGACGGTGAAGCACGGATTGCAGTCATTACGGTCTCTGACCCGGTGATGGTATCCCTCATAGAGGTCTATCTACAGACGGCCCACATGAAACGGCACGGTACATTGCCAGCTTTCAACCGACAAATTGGCTAGTTAACTGACTGGCATTGCTTGTGGTTGCGTCGTACTGACACTTGCACACTGCAACTCAGGCTGGCCAGTCAGCTCAGATTTGATCAGCTCGACAGTGCGCAGCACCTCCGTGACCAATGCCCCGGGATCAGACAAACAGTCCATTTTGCTGGCAACGTTGTCCTGGTAAAGGCATGAGTACCATTTGAACGCATTCCAATTCCGCCACATCAGGTACAAAGGCAATTGAGGCGTTTGCGCCAACAATCCTCCATCGCTCGCCAGTTTCCCGCTACTGACCGGCACTACGCCATAATGCAGCGCATCAGTAGCAACCTCGATTCGTAGCAGCATTCCTTCGACACCAATGTCGAAAAACTGCCCCACGTGCTTCAACCTCAATGCCTTGGGCAAAAACCACTTGCGGCAATTCGCCTCGCTACTTTCATGCCCGGTAAAGTCAATCGGCGATGACACGGGCGGACAACGTTCTGACAATGCGTGTCGCACAGCATCAAAGAAGCCGAACAATACTGTTCCCTTCGCATGGGGCAGTGCCTGGGCGATGGCCTCGGCAGCCTGCAAATTGTCGTCGGCAATGAGAAGTTCGATCAGTGCATTTCGTGTGGTATGGGTCATGGCTCGCCCGGTGATTTTCTGGACCAGATTCTTGTACTGGATCAATGCATGCTGAAGTGCCGGCGTCGCGCTTGAGGTGCTGACGCACTGCTCAAGCCAGTCGAGAATGTGCTCCTGGTACGACAGTCGACGGTAGCTCACGCCGCAATGACTGCTTGCGTGCGCCTCCGCGCCTTTCTTTGTCAGGTAACACAACTGCCACTGCTTGCCTGAGGCCTTGCCAATATCGTCATAACGCTTGAGTTGTTGGTTGCCGTCGATGGCGTCGATCTTGTTTTCGATCAGGATGAGGTGATCCCTCAGGTGAATCACCACATCCACACGACCGTATCCCGCGAAAATCTGCTCCTTTTGCACCCTGGCGTCGCTGAGGCTGCATTCGTGTTCGAAACCAATTGTCGACAGGAACAGTTCAAGGAAGTACACACCTTGACCGTGACGGCCCTTGGGGCTCAAGAGTTCTGCGATCATCGCCGAGTGAGTGTTGACCTCGGCCCGCTCGATTTGGGTGATGGAGAAGAGGTTGAACAGCTCACCGCTTGCTGCGAGTTTGGCGTTCGTCTCCCTCACCAGGCTGCCGGCCTGACTCAACAACAGTTGTACTTTTTCCATGCTCACTGTTTCCCCAGAATCGGATTCAGTATTTTTCGTAGTTCAGACTCGATTAACCCAACCCCGAAGTAAGATGTCGGCGGCACCTCGAAACTTTGATAACTATATGTAATTTCCACATCACGAATTAAGTGCGGTCTTGCCCGAAGCTTAAGTGCATACGTTCCGGATTCCAGGAGCGACTCGACGTGATTTTTGATTCGATCAGCTATCGACTCTCGCTTCCCTAAATAAAATGGGATCGGTTCGCCTGCTGCCAATGCCGCTAAGTGATGCTCCACCCTACTCGGGTAATAACGAGGGATTTTTCCGTCATGCGCTTCGGCCCGTATTTTTCCCCATCGCTCACCAAATTCGCCAAGTTCCGCTGCTGTGAAAAACTTAAATTTCGCTTCGAAGTAATAAATCCCAGGCTTTTGAGGCAGGACAGGAAGCTCACCGAGATCAAGCGTTTTTTGGGTTTCTCGCAAGTGTTGGGCAAGTGCAGTAATTGGCGCATGTTCAGTCAGTTTTGAATGAGCACTTACCAGTTGCTTCAACGCCGCTTCAAGTCTTTCCAAAGGTCACTCCAAAGTTCTGCACAAAGAGGCACCCAAGAGTGCGTATTCATCGTGTTGTCCTCCATGTTGCTGAAGGGTAAGGGTGGATCAGTATCAGTGCGCCGTTGCCGCTATTTTCCCCGTAGCTACCGGTCACAGATCCTGCCTATTCCATTGCGAATCAAAGCTTACGTCAGCGCATGACAAGTGCATGCAAGGTATGGAACAGGTGCTCGAGTATTTTTCCAGCGGATACATCTGTGTCAGGCTTCGAGGTGGCGGTCGTGAACGGCCTGTACCCCGGGTAAAACGTATCCTGCAAGCTCAGCGCTTGCACTTGCTGTAATCGCGTGGGCATGCAGGGTGCGGTGCTGGAAAGTACCAGGCAAAGGATCGCCGCCTCTCGCAATGCCCCCCTCGGCCTACCGTCATTCGATCTGGCCAATGCCTCAAACAACTTATGCAGGAAGCAAGACAGGTGAAACAGTTCGTCTTCGTCCAACTCAAGCATGTGGCGCCAGGAGACGTTGACGTGACAATTGAAGCGGTGCTGTTTGTCGATTTCGGGTAGAGCCCGTCCCAGAAAAAGACACTCGCTGGCTGCCACGAGCACATCCGGCTGTACGTCCTCGACGACAAAGGCAAAGCCCTCCAGTAGATGTGCTTCATCAGGATCTGCCGGGTTGTGATGCAACATCACCGATGGCAAAACAGGCTCTTTGGATGACGCGTCACACAACTCGGCCTCGATAAAAAAGCCTAGTGCGACCAAACCGTTCAGTGCCCGCAGAATGATCTCGACCAGTTGCTGACGATAATCCCGGTTGAGTTGGCCTTGATGGTCGAAGATGTGACCGTCAACTTCCTTGATCTCCCACAGGATGTTATGCAGATAACCGGTTGTTTCGTGATACCAGTATTTCAACCTCCGCGCGTCCTCGCCAACCGGCTCCATCAATGCCATAAGAGCTTTGGTTTGCCTCAGTTCCTGCAATTCGCCTTGCAACCGTATGACTTCCTGCTCGGACGCCTTGAGACTAGCTTGCAACTGCCGGTCGCGAGACTTGAGGCTGGCGGCGAGGTCCTGCCCCACAGCGAGTTTGCCCAGTCGGATTTGCCCAGGAACTGGATTATCAAAACGCGCAACTGGAAGCCGCTCGCCCGGCCCCAGTAACTGGTCACACCAGTTAGCGAAGGTCAGGTCCTTCGACGCGCTCGCAGACAAGCGGCCTTTCAGGGCGCGGTCAAGCACCACCTCTTCCACGTCGGTAAAGTCTGCCAATACACCGTATTTGCTCAGAACACTCAGTTGAGCTGCCTTTGCCTTGCTCTCTAAACCCACAGTCGCTCTCCCTAGCTCAACACTGTCTACCGACAAATCGTCGAGAGCATGCCAGTAGGCTTGGCACACTGCCAGCATCGCGTGAGCTGGGTGTATTGGTCGATTAACTCTGCCATCCGTACTGGGAGATCTGAATAGGGTTGAGTTTGCTGCTGAACGACAAACCTCTTATCACTCGCCACTGGATAAGTCGGACGCGACGTACTGACTTGCTCATCGCGACCAACCCCCGGATTCCAGATTTCAATTGCCTTGTGAGTCTTCTGGCGGTTAACGCTCGGACCCACGACTAAATACTCGCCTTCAGGAGCAGTCATTCGAGATATGTCCTCTAAGCAGACGCCCCTACTTGCCCCGAGTTTTTTTGGTGCGTATCACTTTGGGTTATCCCGACAAAGTGCAACAAAAAACACATTTCCTAAGCCCTGAAATCAAGACTCGTCCGTCCCATTTTGTCTTGTTATGTGTAGCACCTGAGGTGCACCTGAAAACGAACACTAAGCTGGTGTCGGTACCGACCTGCGTCGACACCCAATGGCGTCGCCCCGCCGTGCGGATCACCTTAAAAAAACTAGGGTATTACGTGGTTTATCGACGAAAAATGGGGAAGACCAGTCATGGTCCTCCCCCTTTTTACTATTGCCCCCCAGATTCTTCCTCATCGCTTGCGTAGGCAGCAGATGAACATAGAACCGACTGAGCTTCGCGGCCCGCTCGTGTTCGGTCTGCATCACGCGTAGAGGCTTGTTTGAGGAAAGGGACAAGGCGTGAACCTGTATCGGCCACGGTCTGGATTCTCTGCACTCTAGAGAGGCCCGAGCGCACGCGGAAAGCCAAAAAAGCGCAAAACGAACTGTTGGAGATGGAGCTGGCGAACGGTTGGACACCCGAGCGGCGGGCACGGCAGGCGGCCATAATTCGGAGATGGCGCCTGTGGGAAAAAGCATCGGACCGCGAAGTCTAGAGGGTACGACCGCAGTTGCGCGCAACGCATTGCAGGGCGTCGTTCGACCTAAATGCGCGACTTGGCGCAGCAATTTCGCGAACAGGACAAGGCTCAACTTCAGATAAGGGATAATCGCCACAACCCATGATATGATCATTTTGATTATGTCAGCAGCGCAAATAATGAGTAGGAAGTGCAATTTTTGCGATCTTGCGGCGTCGCTATTTGGATGATAAGCCTTTGACCATGCCCCCTCAGCGTGTCAATCATTTAAGTCATGCTCAACGAGAACGTTTGGCCTATATCGACTTTCGCCTCTACTTCGTAGGCGAGATTGGGCGGCCTGACCTGTCGAACCGCTTCGGAGTAGCTCCGGCGGGTGCCACAAGAGACTTGGCCCTGTATCGAGAAATTGCGCCACAGAACATCGAGTTCGATGGGAGTAACAAGGTCTACCGGACGAGTAAAACATTCGTACCATTGTTTGAGCATGCTCAACTGCGAGTTTTGTCAGCACTTTCACTCGGATTTGGTGATGGTGTGAACGGCGAACCAAAGCCGCTACTTCCCTGCGAAACTCCGGCAATTTTAAGTTGCCCTCGCATGGAGATCCTTGCACCAATCTGTCGAGCTATCCACCGAAAGTGCCCGGTATCCATCCGCTACCACTCTATGAGCAGTGGAGAATCCGAGCGTGTAATTGTGCCCTTTGCGCTCGTCGACTCAGGACTGCGCTGGCACATTCGTGCCTTTGACCGGAAGAGCAACGAGTTCCGTGACTTTGTCGTAACGCGGATTCGAGCCCCAAGGCTATTAGATGAAGAAGCGAAAGCGAGCGAACACCAAGACCACGACATTCAGTGGACTCGGATTGTGGAGCTAGAACTGGTACCGCACCCACGCTTGGAACGCCCCGAGATCATTCGAATGGACTACGCGATGGCAGACGAATCGATTCGAGTTCGTGTCCGCGCGGCGATTGCTGGCTACATGCTTTTGCGATGGAGCGTCGACGCTTCGCCAGACCATAGCTTGCAAGGACATCAATATCGGCTTTGGCTGAAGGACCATCTAGCGCTTTATGGCGTCAAGAATGCTGTATTAGCTCCTGGCTACACGCTTCCAAGGGAAGGAAAGAATAAATGAACAACGTATTTGGCTTTCGCGATCAGCTTATCGACGAATACAGCTCGTTTTCACGAAGCTTTTCCCGAATTGCAGCATCCGATATCAGGGATGAAGTTGAACGACAATATGCCGATGGTCGCTATTGGCCAGAGCCTCTCGTCCAAATCAACCCAAACTACCAACGTAAAGGCACGGTGCAGCAGTTGGTCGCAGCGGGTGTGTTGCACGACGCCTGTGCCGAGCTTTTTCAGGTTGGCAAAGCGGAGGGACATCCGCAGCCATTGCACCTCTATGCGCATCAGTTGCAAGCGCTGGCCAAGGGGCAAGGAAAGCAGAGCTATGTCGTTACAACAGGCACTGGCTCCGGTAAATCACTATCCTTCTTCATTCCGGTAATTGACCGGATTTTGAAAGCAAAAGACCAAGAAAAAACCGCACGAACTCGCGCCATCGTTATCTACCCAATGAATGCCCTGGCGAATAGTCAGCTCGAAGAGCTAGACAAATTCCTTCATGGCTATCCGAAGGGACAACAACCCTTCACAGTTTCGCGTTATACCGGGCAAGAGTCAAAAGCAGAACGAGATGTAATTGCAGGCAACCCACCTGACATCCTGTTAACTAACTTCATGATGCTGGAGCTGATCCTGACTCGCTTTGACGAGGTGGACCGCCGCGTGGTGGATCACTGTCAAGGGCTGGAGTTCCTGATTCTCGACGAGCTTCACACGTACCGTGGGCGTCAAGGCGCAGACGTGGCATTGCTTGTGCGTCGGTTGCGGGAGCGTTTACAGGCAGACGAACTCGTCTGCATCGGCACGTCCGCTACCATGTCCAGCACCGGAACCCTGGCAGATCGCAACAAGACAGTGGCAGCAGTGGCCAGCAAGTTATTTGGTACTCCTATCAGTGAGCAAGAGATCATTGGTGAAACGCTGGAGCGTGTGACTGATCCACTGAAAGATGTCGCGGCAGTGCAGCCTGATTTGGCTGGTGCAGTAGCTAGCCCTGATTTTTCGTGGGCCAACTTTGACGCATTTCAGGCTGATCCATTATCCATTTGGGTCGAGCTAAACCTTGGCATTGAGCTGCCTGACAACGAGCCACCGCGTCGGGCAAAACCGATGACCATACAAGCAGCCAGTGAAAAGTTGGCGGGCGATTCAGGTTGTGCGATAGATGTGTCGCGCGACGGCCTACAGCGCTTTCTCGTTGCCGCACATGAGGTCAAAACACCGCAAGGGCGGCCGCCATTCGCGTTCAAGCTTCACCAATTTATCAGCGGTCCTGGTAAGGTCCTGACTACCCTTGAGGCTCCTGGTATTCGTCATATCACCTTGGATGCTCAGCGTTTCGCGCCAGGCCGTCAAGGAGAGGGAGCCCAGCTCTATCCCGTGCACTTTTGCCGAGACTGCGGCCAAGAGTACCTGCCTGTCTGGCAATCAAAGCAACCTCCCGCGAGTTTTACGCCCCGTGAAATAGATGACATCACAACAGACGATAACGAAGACGTCCTCTATGGCTTCCTTTGCCCTGCGGGCTCCAATCTGTCCTTCCGTGGAGATCTTGAAGATCTTCCTGAGACATGGCTGGATTTAAGTCGCGACCAAATCAAGATCAAGCAAAACTACAAAAAAGCCGTGCCCTATAGCGTGACCGTTAATCCGCAGGGAAATGAGGGGCATGGCGAGTCGTTTTGGTACGTCCCAGGCAAATTCCGTTTCTGCTTGAATTGCGGCCAATTGCATGAAGCGCATGGTAAAGACATCAATCGGCTGGCTAGTCTTTCTGGTGAGGGGCGCTCGTCTGCTACGACGATTCTGACGCTGACGGCACTGCGCCAGCTCTTTAACGAAAAAGAGCCGGAAAGCGGGCAACCTGATCCACGAAAGCTGCTCGGCTTTACCGACAACCGTCAGGACGCAGCATTACAAGCCGGTCATTTCAACGATTTCGTTTTTTTGCTGACCTTGCGTTCAGGTCTTATTGGTGCGCTGCAAAACAGCGGCGGCGAGCTTAGCGAAGAACAGTTGGCAGACGCCGTGTTCAAGGCGCTCGGATTTGATCGGCTGGATGAATCCACTCTGACTGAGTATCTGCGCACACCCAAGTTGATGGGACTGGCTCGGCAAGAAGCGCAGCGCACTCTGCGCTACATCATCGGCTACCGCTTGCTGCGGGATCTGCGTCGCGGCTGGCGATTCAACAATCCGAACCTAGATCAACTGGGTTTGCTGGCTATTAGTTATCGCAGCCTGGATGATTTTTGTGCCGACTCTGCTGCCTTTAGCAAAAGTAGCCTGTTGGGGAAATTGACTGCCGCGCATCGGGTAGTCTTGTGTCAGCTTATTTTCGACACAATGCGTCGCGGGCTATGTCTTGAGACTCGCTATCTTGATCCGGTAGAGCAAGACAAGGCGCGAACCAGTGCCTTCGCCTACCTGAACGAGCGCTGGGCATTTGCTCCCGATGAGCAGTTGGAAACATCCAAATACCTGATTCTTAGCAAGCGACCGGAATTTAAGGGCAAGCCGAGAACGGATCTAGTGACCGGTGGGCCTCGCTCGCGCATGCTGCGTGACATCAAAACCGCTGCCTTATGGAAAGAGACCGCGTTTGCCGGATTGGTCGCTATCTGGAAAGACCCTGAGTGGGTCGAACTGGTAGAGGAACTGCTGCAAGCAGCGGCACTTTACGGCTATGTCCAGAAGCATTCGATTGATCAACATCTAATTGGTTGGCGGCTGAATGCCGCCGCGCTGGATTGGTGTTTGCCGGAGGGCTTCCTGCAGACGGGAGACTCCCGCTCCAATCAGTTCTTTCGCACACTTTATCTGAGCATCTCGGAATTACTGCGACAGAAAAGCCATCCGCTGTTTGATTTTGAGGCGCAGGAGCACACGGCCCAAGTGGATGCCGGGCGGCGCCAGTTGCTGGAGCAGCGTTTCCGCTACACCGACAAGGACCGTAAGGACTGGGCACAAAACCCGGCGCACGAGGCCCCTCTGGAACGACTCCCGATCATGTTCTGTTCGCCGACCATGGAGCTTGGCGTCGACATTTCCTCACTGAATACCGTGTACCTACGCAATGTTCCACCTACCCCGGCCAATTACGCGCAGCGCAGCGGGCGGGCCGGGCGATCTGGACAGCAAGCGCTGGTCATTACCTACTGCGCTTCGTTGAGCCCCCATGACCAATGGTTTTTCCATCATGCCAACGAAATGGTGCATGGCATCGTCCGTGCGCCCACGCTGGATCTGGCAAATCGCGATCTGGTCGAGAGCCATTTGCAGGCGGTATGGTTGGCAAACGCCCACATTGCCCTCGATGTCAGCATCGCCCCTATGCTCGACCTTGATCAAGCCGGCAAGCCGCTGATCAAGTCCTACCACGATGCCCTTAATGATCCTGCTGTGACACAGCGCGCCAAAGCCAGTGCAGCCCGCGTCATTGCCCAGTTGCAGAGCGAACTGGCCGATAGCGACTGGTTTTCAGCCGATTATGTAGAGAAGGTTATTGAGCGTGCGCCCAAGGCATTTTCCGATGCAATGGAGCGCTGGCGCGTCTTGTTTGATGCAACACGCACACAAATGAACATGGCTGATCAGATCGTTAAAAGCCATACGGCATCAAATAGTGAGCGTCAGAACGCCCAGCGCCGCTACGGCGATGCGGCCCGGCAGTACGCTGTGTTGCTGAAGAATGGGAACACGCAGAACTCGGATTTCTACACGTATCGTTATCTGGCCAGTCAGGGTTTTCTGCCCGGCTATAACTTTCCTCGGTTGCCCTTGATGGCCTGGATTCCTGCACGCGGGGGGGCCTCCGCGAATGGCAAGGACGACGAGGGCAGCATGGTGAGCCGTCCACGCTTCCTGGCCTTATCAGAGTTCGGCCCGCGCAGTCTGATTTATCACCAGGGTCGTATGTACCGCGTAGTGCGCGCCAAACTTAACGTGGGTTCGGCCGATCACATTTCCGGCAACAGCCAGCTCGCTACCATCACCTCGCTGATCTGCAGTCAATGCGGTTACGGTCATTTGGGCGATATCAACGGCACGCAGCCTTTGGTCAATCGCTGTGAAAACTGTGATGCCCTGCTGACCGAACACGACTGGGTGCGAGAGCTGTATCGCATTGAAACCGTGGAAACGGTCGCTGTCGAACGCATCTCTATCAATGATGAGGATCGTCAACGTCAGGGGTTTGAGCTACAAACCACCTACCGGTTCCTGCCGGGGCCGGATGGCGTCATCCAGCAGCGCAAGGCCGATGTCAGGCTCGGCGACGAAGCTTTAGCTGAATTGACCTATGCTCCTGCCGCACGCTTGTGGCGCATTAACCGTGGCTGGCGTAGGCGCAAAAACAAGGAGCAGTTGGGCTTTTACATCAACCCCATCACCGGCACTTGGAGCAAACAGGACGAGCCGGGGGCCAATGATGAGGAAGGCAAGGACGAGGCCCTGCTCGACAAGGTGCCCAATCAGCGCATCGTTCCCTTCGTCGAGGACCACCGCAACCTGCTGATTCTGGCACCTGTGCATGCCTTATCGACGGAGGCTATGGCGACCTTGCAGGCGGCGCTCAAGCGCGGTATCGAAATGACCTTCCAGATCGAAGAGTCCGAACTCGTGGCCGAACCGTTGCCCAAGGCGGACGAGCGCCGGGCATTGATGTTCTACGAGGCGGCTGAAGGGGGGGCTGGCGTGCTGACTCGCATTGCCAGCGACCCAGCCAGCCTGGCGCAGGTCGCTAGTAATGCCCTCAGGTTACTGCATCACGCTGTACCACTAGGCCCATGGAAACTGGAAGACTTGCCCTCGCTGGAGCAAACCAATGCGCTGGGTAACCACATCTGTGAAGCCGGCTGCTACCAATGCCTACTGTCCTACTTCAACCAGCCCGACCACGAGAACATTAATCGCCGCAATGGCGATGCGCTCAAAGTGTTGGTTGCGCTGGCAAATGCCGAAGTCCAGCCCAAGCAAAATATACCGCCAACTCAAGAAAGCGCACCGGCCAACGCTCTCCTCACGCAATGGCTGAGCGCCCTGAATGCCTCAGGCTTACGCCAACCGGATGCCATACAGTTGCCCGTCAATAAAGGCGCAGCCATAGCCGCCGGCCAATACAAGTCAGTCCGTGCGTTGGTGTTTCTTGAAGACATTGACACCGACACTGCTGCCTTAATGGCTGACAAAGGCTGGCAAGTGCTGAACTTCTCCGACCCATCGCTATGGCAAGTGCAGTTTGCGGCTCATCCCGATGTGTTCGGCAACCATGAGAAAACAAAATGACCCAGCTTGAACACGACTTCATGCCCGGTAACCTAGTTCGTGCCCGTGGCCGCGAATGGGTAGTGCAAAGCGAATCACGCCGTGACTGGCTGCGTCTGCGCCCTCTCGGTGGCGCAGACGACGACACTATTGCCCTGATTCCGGAACTTGAACTGCAGCCGGTTGAGCCTGCCACCTTTCCGTGGCCACAGCCTGAGCAGGCAGGTAACCATGCGGCGGCACTGCTGCTACGTGATGCCTTACGCCTCAAGCTAAGGGCTGGCGGCGGTCCGTTCCGTTCTTTTGGCAATATCGCGGTTGAGCCACGTGGCTACCAGCTAGTTCCCCTATTGATGGCGCTTCGCCTTACCACCGTGCGTCTGTTGATTGCGGACGACGTAGGTATCGGTAAAACCATCGAAGCCGGCCTGATTGCCCGTGAATTGATGGACCGAGGTGAGATTGCCCGTCTCGCTGTCCTCTGCCCACCACACTTGGTAGAGCAATGGCAAAGCGAGCTAGAAACCCGCTTCAATTTGCAAGCTATCGCGCTGACCTCGGCATCGGCCTCCCGTATCGAGCGCGATATTCCCCATGGCGTCAGCTTATTCGATCACTATCCCGTGGTGGTGGTTAGCCTCGATTACATCAAGAGCGAGCGCCATCGCGCGCACTTTCTGGCAATTGCACCGGAGTGCGTCATTGTTGACGAAGCGCATACCTGCGCGAGCAGTGGCGCGGGCAAACAGCTACGTTTTGAGTTATTGCAGCGCCTGGTGAAGGATGAAAATCGGCACCTGATCATGCTCACTGCAACCCCTCACTCGGGCGATGAAGCGGCATTTTACAACCTATTGTCGTTGCTCGATCCGCGCTTTGTTGCCCTACAAAACCGTACTTCAGCCAATGACCCCTTGCGGCAGGAGTTAGCGCGGCATTTTGTTCAGCGCCGTCGCAAGGACATCGCCGAATGGCAAGCCGAAACTGGCGATGGTCGCGGCTTTCCTCGCCGTATGAAAACCGAAGTGACCTACCAGCTCAGCGGCGATTGGGGAAGATTTTTTGATTCTGTTCAGGATTACTGCCGTGAGATAGCTGAAACAATTGAACAGCAGGGCGAAGGCCGCGGACGCCTGATCTGGTACGCGACGCTCGCGCTGTTGCGTTGCGTCGCCTCCTCACCAGCTGCGGCGGTCAAAGCACTCTCCACCCGGCTGGAAGGCACTCTTGCAACAGACGACCTACTTGCCGACGAACGTCTGCACGATGGCGAGGCCGACAACCTCGACGGCAGTGACTTGGAGCCGCCCGCGAAACTTGAAGAAACCAGCAGGCTGCAGGGGCTGATCCAGGAAGCTGAGCGCCTTTCCGGCAAGACGGGAGACCCAAAGTTAGCCTCTCTGATACGGCATATCGAGGCACTGGTTAAAGACGGTTACCACACCGTAGTGTTCTGCCGCTATATCGCCACCGCTCACTATGTAGCAGAACACCTGCGCAAAGCCTTTCCCAAGGCCACGGTCGAATCCGTCACTGGGGAGTACACGCCGGAAGACCGGCATGAGCGTGTTGACGCCATGGAAGAAGGCGAACTGCGCATTCTGGTCGCCACCGACTGTCTGTCCGAGGGCATCAATCTACAGCACCTGTTCACTGCCGTGGTTCACTACGATCTGGCTTGGAACCCAACCCGTCACGAGCAACGTGAAGGCCGCGTTGATCGCTTTGGCCAACAGTCGGAAGAGGTTCGCTGCACGATGCTCTGGGGGCAGGACAACCCTGTCGATGGTTTTGTGCTGAACGTGATTCTGCGCAAAGGAGAAACCATCCAAAAAGAGCTGGGCGTGCTAGTGCCCATGCCTGAAGACGAAGCTCGCATCAATCAAGCCTTGGTCAAGGCTGCGCTGATGAAGCGCAGTGATAGCCAAAAGTCATCGCCTCAAGTCAGTTTTGACTTTGGCGAGCCCGAACGCATTTTGGCACCGCTACAGGAGCAATGGCAGGACGCGCTGAAAAAAGCCAAGGCTAATCGCACCGTCTTCGCTCAGCGCAGAATCCGCCCTGATGAAGTGCTACCAGAGTGGCAAAAACAGCAAGAAGCACTAGGCACCCAGACTGATGTTCAGCGTTTTGTACAGAGCGCCTGTACCCGCCTCAATGCTCCGTTGGAACCGGTGCGCAAACAGCAATTTCGCTTTCTACCGCAGCATTTACCTGAGGCACTCAAGCTGCGTCTGGCCGATGAAGGCATAAGCAAACCGGTCCTAATTGACTTCAATGAGCTGCACCGCAGCCACCCGCTCGTCAGTGTGCTGGCGGAATATCTGCTGGAGACCAGCCTGAGCGGGGAGGCGGGCATTGCTGCACGCTGCGCTGCCACGCTGACCGATACCGTGGAGGTGGTCACCACTATTTATCTGCTGCGCCTGCGCCATCAATTGGGCTATGTGCGCCGTCGTCAGCCGTTCCAGATGATGGCAGAAGAAACCGTGGCCATTGCCGTGGCGGGGCGCAGCAATCCGCAATGGCTAGAGGGCGATACGGTGGCGCGACTGCTGGAATGCACGCCCAGCGGCAACCTGCCGCTGGAAGCCGTGCAGCGCGAAATCCGCACTGCTCTCGACTTTATCGCCGCACACCCGAAACAACTGCAAATGCTCGCCGAGCAACGCGCTGAATTGCTGCTGGCCGACCACCAGCGAGTGCGCGAGGCGGCCCGCGATGTCGGGCAGTACAGCGTTAGCGCCTGTCTACCAGTGGATGTGATGGGAGTGTACGTGCTGCTGCCCGATTCACTGTAACGGGCGGCCACTAGGGATAAGAACATGAGAAAACTACGTAAAACCCAAGCAGCGCTGAACCTGCCCACGCTCACGCTGGAAGGCGGCCTATTTCTGCCGGATCAACTGGAAAAGGCTGCATTCGGCAGCGCCCAGTGGCAAACCGAAGCCGATTACGGCACACCCAAGGGCCTCAAACTGAAGGACGATTACAGCCGCGCCTTTCAGATCGCCTGCGCCCAGTGGAAGCACTTCGCAGCTCAACTCGAACGTGCCGATGTGGACGCCGCTGCGCTCACCCATACCTTTGTGCAAGAGCTGCTACGCGATGTATTCGGCTTCACTCAACTGCAAGCCTGTTCCGGAATCACTCTGGAGGAGCGTCATTACCCGATAGGCCTCCTCGCAGGTGGCGTACCGGTGGTGGTCGCACCGCATACCCTGGCCTTGCATGAGCCCGATACACGCTTTGCCGTAGTTGGCTCTGGCAGCCGCAAAAAGTCAGCCTTCATGCTGGCGCAAGAGCTGCTCAACGCCAGCTCCGATCATCTTTGGGCCATAGCCTGCAACGGCAAAAGCCTGCGTCTCTTGCGCGATGCCGCCACACTGACACGCCCCAGCTTTCTCGAAATTGATCTGGCCGACCTTTTGGGTGGCCAGCGGTATGCCGAGTTCGCCAATGTCTGGCGCCTGCTACACGCCACCCGCGCAGCGGGCAAGCCCACCGAATGCATCTGGGAAAAGTGGCGCGCTGCTGGTCAGGAGGAAGGCACTCGAGTCCGCGATGGCCTGCGCTTAGGGGTAACCGACGCCTTGCTCACTCTAGGCACTGGGTTTGTCCAGCACCCGGCCAACGATGCCTTGCGCCAAGCTCTGGACAACGGCGAACTGACCAAGGATGCCTACTTTCAACAACTGCTCCGCTTGATCTACCGGCTGATCTTTTTGTTTAGCGTCGAAGAGCGCGGCTTGCTGCACTCCAAAAACGACACCAACGACGACGGTAGCGCTGCCCAGGCCGAGCGCCGCGCCTATGCCGAGGGTTACGCCGTGGGCCGCCTGCGCGAGCTGTGCCTCAAGCGCCGCGCCCGCAACCGCTTTGATGACCACTGGCAGGCACTGCGTATCGTCTTCAAGGGCCTGAGCGAAGGCGAACCGCGTCTGGCCCTGCCGGCACTGGGCGGGCTGTTCGCCACCAGCCAATGCCCGGCGTTGGACGCCGCCAGCCTCGACAACACCCACTTGCTGGTCGCCATGCAAAACCTGCGCTGGGCAAGCCATTCAGTTGGCAAAGGCGGTAGCACTCTGGCGCCCGTGGACTACCGCAACATGGGGCCGGAAGAACTCGGTAGCGTGTATGAAAGCCTGCTGGAGCTGGTGCCGGAAATCGATCTGTCAGCCAGAAAGTTTGGCTTTGTAGGCCTTACTAGTGAAGGTAGCACCGCCGGCAACGCCCGTAAGCTCAGCGGCAGCTACTACACACCGGACTCGCTGGTGCAGGAGCTGATCAAGTCCGCACTCGACCCCATAATCGAGCAGCGTATTGCCGCCCGGCCCGAAGCACCTATTGAGGCGCTGCTATCTATCCGTGTCATCGATCCGGCCTGCGGCAGCGGCCACTTTCTGCTTGCCGCCGCCCGCCGTTTGGCGGAAAAACTCGCGCAACTCCGCTCTGCCGAGGGCGAGCAAACCGAACAGGACTTCCGCCACGCGCTGCGAGAGGTGGTGAGCCGCTGTATTTTTGGTGTGGACCGTAACCCGATGGCCATTGAGCTGGCCCGCACCGCCTTGTGGCTGGAAGGCTTTGAGGAAGGCCGGCCATTGGGCTTTCTCGACCACCACCTGCAAGTGGGCGATGCGCTGCTGGGGCTCACCGACCTCAAGACGCTGGAAATGGGCATTGCCAAAGATGCCTTCAAGCCGCTCTCCGGCGATGACAAAAGCGTCTGCAAACTACTCGCCAAGACCAACGCCGCTGCTCTCAAAAGCCTAGAAAAGCAGCGCAACGCCCGCGCTTTTGGCCAACTCGATGTTGCCACCGCCACAGGCAGTGGCCTCAGCCAACTGCAAGCCCTAGAAGCCCTACCGGAAAACAGCACAAACGAAATCGCCACCAAGGAGGCTGCCTACCGGTTATTCCTGGAACAGGCTAAGACCAGTCGCCTAGCGCATGCTGCCGACTTGTTGGTAGGGGCCTATCTGATGCCCAAGCGCGAGGGGGGCGAAGCGCACATCCCCACCAGCGCTACCCTTTACCTCACCCTGTTAGGTGATGCCCTGCCAGCCCCACAACAAGGTGCACTGGCAGCGGCCCGAGCCGCTTGTGCAGAAGCCCGGGTATTTCACTGGCCACTAGCCTTTCCGCAGGTATTTGCCGGCGGCGGTTTTGACTGCGTACTGGGCAACCCGCCTTGGGAACGTATCAAGTTGCAGGAGGAGGAATTCTTCGCCACCCGCCACCGGGATGTGTTTAATGCCCAAAATAAGGCTGAACGCAGCCAGCGCATCCAGTGGCTGGCCGAGGGGATGTTGGCGAAACATTTGTTTTCGCATCTGGAGCATGCACCACACGAATGCGAGGCCGAGCAGCGTCTGTATGCCGAGTTCATCAGCGCTCGCCGCACGGCGGAAGCCGCAAGCGTGTTTGCCCATGTCAACGGGCCGGATGGAGGGCGTTACCCGCTGACCGGCGTGGGGGATGTGAACACCTACGCACTGTTTGCCGAGACTATTCGGCAGATAACGTCACCTAGTGGTCGTGCAGGGTTTATCGTCCCGTCAGGTTTGGCCACCGACAACTCCACGAAAGATTTTTTTGGCGATCTAATTTCCAATAAGTCTCTCGACAGCTTTTTTGAGTTTGAAAACGAAGGCTTTTTCCCCGGTGCTGGCCAAGGCCACATGTTGCGCTTTGCATTAACAACGATAGTTGGAGCGGCAGCGCAGATTCAGGCGACTCGATATCTGTTTCAGGGCAAAAAACTGGAACATCTGCACGACCCGGAACGGGTTTTTACGTTAAGCCCAGAAGACATCGAGCGGGTTAATCCTAATACGCTGACTTGCCCAATATTTCAGTCGCGTTTTGATGCTGAACTGACCAAGAAAATCTATCAACGCGTACCTGTGTTAGTTCGCGAAGGGCGGAATGGCGTGTCCGAGGACAATCCTTGGGATATTCGCTTTATGGCGATGCTTCACATGTCGAACGACAGCCACATTTTCAAGACCTATCAAGAACTGAAAAGCGATGGCTATGATTTGGATGGAAATATTTTTGTGCGCGGAGGCGAAAAATTACTGCCACTGTACGAAGCCAAGATGGTTTACCACTATAACCATAGGTACAGCGACTTTAGCGAAACTAATGGTCAGCGAGCACATATCCTTCCAAAGATCGACAGCATTAGACTCAACGATCCGGATTACGCTCCA
Organism: Pseudomonas kulmbachensis; assembly: GCF_963681935.1. NCBI lineage: Bacteria > Pseudomonadati > Pseudomonadota > Gammaproteobacteria > Pseudomonadales > Pseudomonadaceae > Pseudomonas > Pseudomonas kulmbachensis. The sequence goes on from NZ_OY817088.1 coordinate 665,897, forward strand.
ATCCCATTTTATTGGGTGGCAAAGGAAGAGGTTGACGAGCGGCTAAAGGAAAAGAGATGGGCCAAAGGTTGGCTTCTTGGTTTCCGAGATGTCACTGATTCAAGGGCGAGCGCTAGGTCATTTGTGGGGGCGATTATTCCCAAAGCAGCAGTTAGTAATAAATTTCCACTACTACTAACAAATCATGATCCTAAATTGGTGGCGTTGTTGCTCGCTAATCTGACCGCTTTTTGCTTTGACTATGTGGCACGGCAAAAAATCGGCGGGCTGACCATGAATTTTTTCATCGTGAAGCAGCTTCCCATTCTGGCACCAGAAAGCTATTCAGAAAATGATCATGATTTTTTAATTCCGAGAATTTTGGAGCTCACTTATACCTCGTTAGATCTGGTGGCTTGGGCAAAAGATCTCGGGTATGAAGAACCTCCCTTCGCTTTTGATTCAGCACGCCGTGCAGTCCTCCGCGCTGAATTGGATGCCTATTACGCAAAACTGTATGGCCTAGATCGCGATGAACTTTCTTTCATCCTTGATCCACAATCGGTAAAGCCGGGATACCCCTCTGAAACATTTTCGGTTCTGAAGCGAAGCGAGGAGCGAGAGTTCGGCGAGTACCGCACCCAACGGCTGGTGCTGGAAGCCTGGGACAAACTGGAACGTGGGGAGTTGCACTGATGTTGACGCACCTTAAACTGGAGAACTTCAAGATCTGGCGCAGCACGGGCCCCATTCGATTGGCACCGATTACGCTGCTGCTGGGCTCCAACTCTTCCGGTAAATCCAGCCTGATTCAGAGTCTGCTGCTGATCCGCCAAACGGTAAAAGGCGACGACCCCAATCTGGATCTGAACCTGGGCAACCCTGATGCGGATGATTCGGTAACGCTGGGGCAATTCAAGGATGTGCTCTGCCGCCATGGCGCAGCTATTGAGGGCACATTGACTCCGCAGGTTGGGATTGAGTTTCGCTGGAGTGAGTCTGTCGCTGCGGCAGATTCCAATTTATTTTCCGCCCGCTATCGGCAAGGTATGGCGGGAAGCGCGGAGCTGGAATATCTGCGTATTGGAAAGGACAACCAAGGTTTTACAGTGCATCGCCGTAAGCGCGGAGTATATCGATTGCAGCTTGCTGGCGAGCGGAATTCCTTGGGGCAAAGCGCTGATTTCCGTCCTGAGCGCTCCTTCGCGTTTTCAGCTGCAATTTTGAACAGGCTGGGTGAGCGCGCTGAGCCAATCCGTCCCACCGGCCCTGCACTGCTGGATGAGCTGAGTCGCATCATTTACCTCGGCCCGGTTCGCCGCTTGGCGCAACGCGATTATGTGTGGGCTGGCCGTATGCCCGCACACATTGGCGATGATGGGGCCAAGGCAGTGGATGCCTTGATCGCCAGCGGCGTGGCGCGCCAGGCGGCCAAGAAGCGCAATCACGCTTTACCTGTAGAAGCGCAACTATTCGAGCAAACGATTCACTGGTTGAAGTCGATGAACTTAGCGGATGGGCTTTCCATCCGCGCATTAGGCAGTTCTGCACGCTACGAATTGCTGATTGAAAATGATGGCCAGGCCAGCAATCTCAAAGATGTTGGTGTGGGCGTTTCACAGGTTCTACCCGTCATCGTCGCGGCACTATTTGCACAACCGGGTCACATCGTCATCGTCGAAGAGCCGGAAAGCCACTTGCATCCATTGGCGCAAAGCAAGTTGGCCGAATTGCTGGCGCAAGTGAGCAAAGAGCGGAACGTCCAGTTTATCGTCGAGACCCACTCCGAACACCTGTTTCGGCGTATGCAAACGTTGATCGCCAGGCAGCAAATAGCTCTCAATGACGCCGCGATGTATTTCGTCGAGCGCGAGGGCAAAGTTGCACACATGCTGCCGCTGGAACTAGACGATTTCGGTCGCGTGAAAAACTGGCCAGAGGGCTTCTTTGGTGATGCTCTGGGCGAGACGCGAGAGCAAACTGCGCTGGCTATTCAGCGTGCAAAGGAGCTGAGGGCGAGGGATAGCAATGTATCTGGTTGATACCAACGTGATGCTGGCGGCAAGTGCAGTGCAGGATCTTTCAGATCTGGCTATACGGGCCATGCCGCAGGAGATTGAGCTGCGCGAAGTTGTGTATGAATGGCTTTCCGACTTTGACCAGTCGGATGCTCGTATCGTACTCGATGAAGAAGGCTTGGTACGTGCTGAGTACGAACGAAACATGCCGTTCAATCAACACCACCAGGAATACGGCCTGCAGGTTTTACAAAGCAAGCTCGACAGAAATCTTGTGGAGTATGTACCCATCGAGTCGCTTGAAGCCAACGGTGAGCATATTGCAGTGCTTGAGCCAGACCACGAAGCGCTAGTAACGGATCGAGAGGACCGAAAATGGGTTGCATGTGCACTGGCGGCTCAGATGCTCTTCGATCAAATGCCACCTATTGTTTACGGTGCTGAATCAGACTGGTTTATTGCGGAGGAGCAATTGATAGCGATTGGCCTCAGTTTCCGGCGCTTGCTACCCAATGATTGGTATAACACAAGGGTCGCGACGAGATGACTGTCGACTTTTTCCGATTCCCTCACACGCCACACCTTGCCTGGCTGGGCGAAAACGCTCCGCGCGATGACAAGGTATTGTCACCCTCTGAGGTGTCAGCACTTCTCGCCGGCAATGTGGTAGTCGAAGAAAAGCTCGATGGCGCGAATGTGGGGCTATCGCTCGCGCCAGACGGCAAATTGCGCGCTCAAAACAGGGGCCAATACCTGGAAGAGCCTCACGCCGGTCAGTTCGCACGTATGCCCGCTTGGTTGGCGCAACACGAAGATGGCTTACGTGCCGCACTCAAGCCAAACCTTATCCTCTTTGGCGAGTGGTGCGCCGCGCGCCATTCACTTGACTACGCCGCTCTTCCTGATTGGTTCCTGCTGTTTGATGTGTATGACCGCAGTTTAGGTCGCTTCTGGAGTACGCAGAGGCGCAATGCAGTGGCCAATGCTGCAGGTTTGATGACGGTTCCGCTGGTGCTGCGAGGAACCACGACAGTTGCTGCGCTGAGACTACTAGTCACCGCCACCACCAGCAACTACCGCACTGGTGCGCTGGAAGGCTTAGTCATTCGCCGTGAGTCGGTCGAGTGGTGCGAAGCTCGCGCCAAGCTGGTCCGCCCGGACTTTACCCAGGCCATCGACACCCACTGGCGAAAGCGAGCGATTGAATGGAACCGCGTTGATTATTCTACGGGGGTGCCTGAATGAATCCGCTGCAACGTACCCTTATCGAGAAGGCCGGAAACGACAATGGATTCGAGTATGTAGTGGCTTCTGAGGCCACGGGTGTGACCTTGGCTTCGGCACGCCATCGTTCTGTCGCGTTAATTGGCCAGGAAAGTGGAGCCTATCAAGTGCAATTTCGGGCGGCGACGCCAATATTGCTACCCGAACTGCTGTGCAGCTTTCCTGAGGCTTATGGGAAATCAGGAGTGTTTGCCTTGATGACTGAGGCCGCTCTAGCAACCTTTCTGCGCCGTGCAGCCAGCCTTTCCCGCGCGCTGCCCAGTCAGGCCGCGACCGACTACCAGCAGGCAGTGGCCGCTGAGCTAGCGGTGCTCCCCGAAGGCATTATCGGTACCGAGGTCGAGCGCTTAGTGCGTCAACGTGTGGGCCAAAACAAATTTCGAGATGCGATGCTAGATTACTGGGGTAGCGCATGTGCGGTGACGGGTATTGCGATCCCGGAGGTGCTGCGCGCCAGCCATGCAAAACCCTGGGCGGAGTGTGAGTCCGATGCCGAACGCCTTGACGTGTTCAATGGCTTTCTGCTCAGTGCCAATCTGGATGCCTTGTTTGACCGTTTTCTGATTAGCTTTGATGAACAGGGTGTGCTGGTGCTTGCACCAACATTGGCAGAGATGGATTTGCTGCCCCTTGGCATTACACCAGGAATGAAACTGCGTTGGATCAATGCACTGCACCATTCTTATCTGACACCTCACCGCGCCAGATTGCTGTAAAGGGGAATACGTTCGCTCTTACGTTACTGAGCATCGCAACTGCAGCCGCGATGGGGGGCAAGTTAACTAAATGCTGCTCGAGACACATGCAACTAGATGGTCAATACGAATGCATTGGTGGTCAGACTGATGCATTTACGTATTAGGGTGTGAGATGGCCGAGATTGCTTGTGTCATACAGATCGAGTCGATGGAGCGGCTAACCCAGCGTTTAGGTGTGGGTCAAAGTGTGGGTCAAAGATGGGGCTTTGGATCAAGCCCTTGTCCTACGCGGATTTCAGGCATTAAAAAGCCGGCTTGTGGCCGGCTTCTCGGGGGCGGGTTTGGCTTATTTTTGATAAGCCTTACTCGCCTTCAATCGGGACATCCAGCGCGTGGTGGCTGGGTGTGGGGCGTGGCGGCTTTTTGCTGCCTGGCCCTGCATTCCGGCTCGCTTGCCGCGAGGGGGATGCGCAAGTGCGGCGAATCATACTTGGGTTAGAGCGTTTTTCCCAGAAAAAGCCTGCCTTCAACACTATTCGTCCAGTTTGTACGGCACAGGTGGGCGCCGATGGTTAAGCGTGGACCACCAAAATATCCAACCCAGTACGCGTATCTGCTGCGCTTGTACTTGCGCGTCGTCGAGTAGTTCGTCGGGGTATTCCAACCGGTTTTCGCTGCGCAAACGCAGGCCATTGCCCGGTAGGCGATAGAGGTATTTGATGCGCAGCATGCCGTCTTGTTCGAGGGCGTAGATTTCGCCGTCGACGATTTGAGTCAGGCTGCGGTCGATGGCGACGGTGGAACCGTCCGGGATTTTGTGTGCCATGTTGTTGCCGATCATGGGCACGCACATCACTTGGTCGGGGCTGACGTCCATGGCCTGCAGAATTGAGCCAGCCAGCCGCACCGTGCAGTCAGGAATTTGCACGACCCGGGTTCTACCTGAGCCATCGGGGTGCAGGGCTTCGTTGTAGAAGGGCGCAACAATGTCCGCAGCACAGACCGCAGGTTTTAGGCGCTCTGCCATTTGTGCAGGTGCAAGGCCCGGGTGTTTGAGACCTTCGCCAGTGCGCAGCCAGCGGCTGTTGACGCACAGCAGCTCGGCGATTTCGTCCAGCCGAGCCATGGGGATGCCTCGTTTGAACCAGTTGTTGACGTGCTGCGGCGTAACGCGGCGATTGGCTGCGAAGTCAGAAGCAGTTAAATGACACTCCCTCAGGAGGGTTTTGAGGCGATCACCGGATGTATTCATGAATACAGAGTCTACGGGCAAGGCAAGCCCGTTTAAATAAACCAAGCGTTCAAAAAAACATGGCTAAGTGCGGGTATTCCTATGGCTTTCAGGGCTGTTTCCTACGCCTGTTAGCCGGATTGAACAGGCTGTTTTATTGCGTTTATGCAGGCATAAAAAAACCTCGGCGAGCCGAGGTTTTTTAACCGGTTACTTAGCCTTTGTAGGCAGCAACCGACTTCATGATCTCGGTGCGGGCAGCTTCAGCATCGCCCCAACCTTCGATCTTCACCCATTTGCCTTTTTCGAGATCTTTGTAGTTCTCGAAGAAGTGCTGGATTTGCTGAATCAGCAGAGGAGGCAGGTCGGTGTACTCTTTCACGTCAACGTACAGCTGGGACAGCTTGTCGTGAGGCACTGCAATTACTTTGGCATCGCCGCCGCCGTCGTCAGTCATGTGCAGGATGCCAACCGGGCGAGCGCGGATAACCGAACCTGGCGCTACCGGGTAAGGGGTAACAACCAGCACGTCCAGCGGATCACCGTCGTCAGCCAGGGTGTTAGGGATAAAGCCGTAGTTGGCCGGGTAGAACATCGGGGTAGCCATGAAGCGGTCAACGAACAGGCAATCGCTGTCTTTGTCGATTTCATATTTGATCGGCGCGTGGTTAGCCGGAATCTCGATAGCGACGTAGATGTCATTCGGCAGGTCTTTGCCAGCCGGAATCTTGCTGTAGCTCATTGGGCGGTGCCCCCGTGTGTAGGCCAGTTTACTTGGCCGATTTGGCCAAAAAGTGGCGGCGATTATAGGCGTATTCCTGTTACCACGTCACCCTTGGCCGCTCAGTGCTGTGCGCGGTATTCGGGGTGCTCGCTTTGCAGTCGTTTCAGGCGTGCGAGCGGGTCCTGACGGTAAAACAGGCTCAGTTGTTGATAGACCAGCGGGTAAGCATGGCTCAACAGGTCTGGCGCGCTGAAAAAGTACTCGCTGGTGACCGCAAAGAACTCCGCCGGGTTTTCGGCCGCATACGGATCGATAGGTGCGTGATCGGGGTTGTGATGGTCAAGGTAGTGATTGAGATGGTCGTAGGCCTGTTGCATGGCCTGGGTCCAGTCACTCACCTGCATGCTGCTGTGTAGTGGCGGCATGCCATTGGCGGCACCGTTGAGCATGTCCAGCTTGTGCGCCAGTTCGTGAATCACCAGGTTATAGCCTTCCCAGCCGCCGCTGCTTAGCACCCCCGGCCAGGCCAGCACCACGGGGCCATGCTGCCATGCTTCGCCGCTGTGATGGCCTTCCCATTCATGTTCGACACCACTTGAGTCGCGATGGCGCTGAGGGCTGATGAAGTCGTCGGGGTAGAGCACGATTTCGTGAAAACCCTGATACCAGTCCAGGTCGCCCAGATTGAGCAACGGCAGTTGTGCCTGAGCGGCCAGCAACAGCCGGCCCTCTTCGGTTAGCTCAACCCCGGGCATGGGCGTCAGGTGCTTGTCTTGCAGGAACAACACGCTGCTGTCGCGCAGCCACTTGTCCTGCTCGTCATCCAGCCCGTCGAGAATACTCAACCGCTGGCGCACGTCATGCCACAGGTCGGGCGCCACGGGGTGTTGCGCCAGAATCCGCTGGCGCCGCCATTCACTTAGAGACCACATAGTGGGCGAGGTCCCGATCAGGCTTTGGCTTTAGAAGGGCTGCGGCCCATACGGCTGCGAATCACGCCAATGATCATCGGTACCAGCGACAGCAAGATGATGCCCACTACCAGCAAGGACAAGTTGGACTTGATGAAAGGCACGTTGCCGAAGAAGTAACCCAGGGTCACCAGGCCGCCGACCCATAGAATCGTGCCAAACACGCTGAACATGAAAAAGCGCGGGTAAAACATGCGTGCCACACCGGCTACAAACGGCGCGAAGGTACGGAAAATCGGCAGGAAGCGCGCCATGGTCACGGTTTTACCACCATGACGTTCATAGAAGTCGTGGGTTTTTTCCAAGTAATCGCGGCGGAAAATCTTCGAGTTGGGGTTGCTGAACAATCGCTCGCCGACCGTTCGTCCAATGACGTAGTTGGTGCTGTCACCCATGATCGCCGCCAGCATCAGCAAGCCTGCGAGCAGTACCGGGTCCATGCCGCCGCCTGCGGCTACAGCGCCTGCGATAAAGAGCAACGAATCACCCGGCAAAAATGGCATGACCACCAGGCCGGTCTCGCAAAAGATCACCAGAAACAGGATGGCGTAGATCCATGGCCCGTAATTGTTCACCAGCATGTCGAGGTACACATCGAGGTGCAGGATAATGTCGATCGGGTTGAAATCCATGTAAAGCACCTGTGTTGATGACCCGGCTCTGCAGGTCTGTGCGGGGAGGGAGAAGTAGTTAACTACAAAGAATGTAGATTTTTCGTACTTTCGTTAAAGAAATCGGATTATACGTATTGATGCAAGTTCTGCTTATTGAGTTTGTAGCGAAGCGTGTATTCAGCGTCAAAAACTGTAGCCGCTGCCGAGGGACGATGGCTGCGAGCTTGAGTGCCTGTGCCCTCAACAGCTCGCAGCCATCGTTCCTCGGCAGCGGCTACACAGCCGGGCGGAGCGGGTTTCAATCGTTCTTGAGCAAGAAGTTCTCGCTCGGGGCGTCCACGTCCAGGGTTTGCACTTGCGCTTCGTCTTTCAGGTTAACCCCCGATAATTGCCGACGGCAGGCTTCGCGCATCAGGTACGCCAGCCGGTGAGCGGCCATGCCGTAGCTCAGCCCCTCGAGCCGCACATTGGAGATGCAGTTGCGGTACGCATCGGTCAAACCGACCTTGGGCGCGAAGGTGAAGTACAGCCCCAGGCTGTCGGGGGAGCTGAGACCGGGGCGTTCGCCAATCAGCATCACCACCATCCGTGCGCCAAGCAATTCACCGATCTCGTCGGCCACGGCGACTCGGCCTTGCTCCACCAGAATGACCGGCGACAGCGACCAGCCTTCTGTTGCCGTGTGCTCCTCCATACGCGCCAAAAAGGGCAGGGTGTGGCGATGAACGGCCAGCGCCGACAAGCCATCGGCGACCACCACCGCTACATCAATGCCGCCGGGGTTGGCCAGGGCATAGTCGCGCAATTGCTGAGCGGAGTCGTCGTTGAGCTTGCGCCCAAGGTCCGGGCGTTGCAGGTAGCTGTGACGGTCTGGCGCTGCACTGTGCAGTAACAGGCTCTCACGGCCACGCTCGGTCAGTTGTGCGCTCAAACCCGGGTGGTCAAACGGCAGATGCACCGCATCACGGGCTTGCGCGTGGGCAAACTGAAAATCAAGCTGGGCTTGGGTCGGCATGCTGGTGCCAGTGCGGCCCAACGCAATACGCGCTGGGGTCAGGCGGCGCAGTTCCAGCCACGGGTTGAGGCTGTCGGTGGGGGTATTGGCCATGCTTAGCGTCCTCCCAAGTGAGCCAGCGCCTGGCGAAACGCTGGCGGCAACTGATGACCGAACTCAATCCGGCCATCGGTCTGGGTGAAAATCCCGACCTTGCTCAGCCATTGCTCAAACTCGGGCGCCGGTTTGAGGCCCAGGGTTTTGCGTGCATACAGCGCGTCATGGAACGAGGTGGTCTGGTAGTTGAGCATGATGTCGTCCGAGCCCGGAATACCCATGATGAAGTTGATCCCGGCTACGCCCAGCAACGTCAGCAGGTTGTCCATGTCGTCCTGATCCGCTTCGGCATGGTTGGTGTAGCAGATGTCGCAACCCATCGGCACGCCCAGCAGCTTGCCGCAGAAGTGATCTTCAAGGCCGGCGCGGATGATCTGCTTGCCGTTGTACAGGTACTCGGGGCCGATAAAACCGACCACGGTGTTGACCAGAAACGGTTTGAAATGCCGCGCCACGGCGTAGGCCCGAGTCTCGCAGGTTTGTTGATCGACCCCGAAATGTGCATTGGCCGACAACGCGCTGCCCTGGCCAGTTTCGAAATACATCAGGTTATTGCCCAGCGTGCCGCGATTAAGGCTCAAGCCCGCGTCATAACCCTCCTGCAGCACATTCAGATTGATGCCGAAACTGGCGTTGGCCGCTTCGGTACCGGCAATGGACTGAAACACCAGATCCAGCGGAACTCCGCGATTGATCGCTTCGATTGAGGTGGTGACGTGGGTCAGCACGCAGGACTGGGTGGGGATTTCATAGCGCTGGATGATGGCGTCGAGCATATTCAGCAAGTCGCAGATTGAGGCGATGCTGTCGGTGGCCGGGTTGATGCCGATCATGGCGTCGCCGTTGCCATACAGCAGCCCGTCGAGAATGCTCGCCGCGATCCCGGCGGGGTCGTCGGTGGGGTGATTGGGTTGCAGGCGGGTTGAAAGCCTGCCACGCAGGCCCATGGTGCCGCGAAATTGGGTGACCACGCGGATTTTTTGCGCCACCAGGATCAGGTCTTGTACGCGCATGATCTTCGATACGGCAGCGGCCATCTCGGGGGTCAGTCCCGGTGCGAGTGCACGCAGGCTGTGTTCATCGGCTGCGTCGCTGAGCAGCCAGTCGCGAAAGCCACCGACAGTGAGGTGGCTGACCGCAGTGAAGGCCAGCGGGTCATGGCTGTCGATAATCAGCCGAGTGACTTCATCGGACTCGTAAGGGATCAGCACTTCTTGCAGGAAATACGCGAGCGGGATGTCAGCCAGTGCCATTTGCGCGGCGACCCGTTCACCGTCGTTCAGCGCGGCCACGCCTGCCAAAAAGTCCCCGGAACGCGCCGGGCTGGCCTTGGCCATTACGTCTTTGAGGCTGTCGAAACGGTAGGTCTGGGCACCAACCGCATGAGAGAAAGTTGCCATTCAGGGTTCTCCATAACGCCAGACGCAGCGCGTCTGGCGGGATTCTCAGCGGTTAGTGCAAGGCTTTTTCGGCCTGTTGGATAGCCGCGAATTCCTCTTCCGGCGTACCGGCTACCAAGTGGTGCCGACTGTAAAAAGCGAAGTAGGCAATTAATACTCCATAGATCACCGCGGCGCCAATCACCACGCGCGGGTCCACCAGGAAACCGGCGACTACGGCCACGCAAGCAAGCACCAAAGCGATGCCTGAAGTGAAAATACCGCCCGGCGTGCGATACGGACGCTCCATTTTGGGGCGACGAATGCGCAGGGTGATATGCGCGGCCATCATCAGCACGTAGGAAATTGTCGCGCCAAACACCGCCACCAGAATCAGCAAGTCGCCCTGACCGGTCAGCGACAGGCCAAAACCGATGATGCCGGGAATGATCAAGGCCAGTACGGGTGCCTTGCTCTTGTTGGTTTCGGACAGTTTGCGCGGCAAGTAACCTGCGCGGGACAGGGCAAAGATCTGACGCGAGTAGGCGTAAATGATCGAGAAGAAGCTGGCAATCAAACCGGCCAGGCCGACCAGGTTCACAAAGCCGCCCATCCAGGTCGAGCCGCCATAGGCCTTGCTCAGCGCTTCAACCAGCGGGTTACCCGATGCCATCAAGTGGTGTGCGCCTGCGCCGCCCGGGCCGATTACCAGAATCAGCAGGGCGAAGGTGACCAGCACCAGCATGGCGCCGATCAGGCCGCGAGGCAGGTCGCGCTTGGGGTTTTTGGTTTCTTCGGCGGCCAGCGGCACGCCTTCGACCGCGAGGAAAAACCAGATCGCGTAAGGAATCGCAGCCCAGACGCCGACATAGCCGAAGGGCAGGAAGGCGCTGGCCCCTTTGGCCTGGGTGACCGGGATGTCCAACAGGTTGGCGACGCTGAAGTGCGGCACCATCGCCACCAGAAACACGCCCAAGGCAATGGCGGCTACGGCGGTGATGATAAACATCAGTTTGAGCGCTTCACCGACGCCGAAAATATGGATGCCGATAAAGATGATGTAGAACGCCAGATAGATCATCCAGCCGCCAATTCCGAATAACGACTCGCAATAAGCGCCGATAAAAACCGCAATGGCGGCGGGAGCGATGGCGTACTCGATGAGGATCGCGGTGCCGGTCAGAAACCCGCCCCAAGGCCCGAATGCACTGCGCGCAAAGCCGTAGCCGCCGCCCGCGGTGGGGATCATCGAGGACAGTTCGGCTAACGAGAAACACATGCACAAGTACATGGTGGCCATCAGCAATGTGGCGATAAACATCCCGCCCCAGCCGCCCTGGGCCAGGCCAAAGTTCCAGCCTGCGTAGTCGCCGGATATCACGTAGGCAACGCCTAGGCCCACCAGCAGGACCCAGCCGGCAGCGCCTTTTTTCAGTTCTCTTTGCTGGAAATATTCGGAGCCGACTTTTTCAAAGTCGACCGAAGACGCCGCCGAAGCGGCAGTAGGTTCGCTAGGCATGTGAATTCACCTGTTCTTTTATAGTTTGAGAAGATATGACAGGGAGCAAAGCAAGAGCTGGGCCAAAGGCACGGGTTAGAGCGCCAGGTGCCCTTGTGGGAGCGGGCTTGCTCGTGATGCAGGCGCTGCGGTGGTTCAGTAACACCGCAGCGATCCAATCGCGAGCAAGCCCGCTCCCACACAGGGGTAGGGTTGGGGTGGTTAGAAGAAACCCAGTGGGTTGATGTCGTAGCTCACCAGCAGGTTTTTGGTCTGCTGATAGTGGTCGAGCATCATCTTGTGAGTTTCACGGCCAACGCCGGATTTTTTGTAGCCACCGAACGCGGCGTGGGCCGGGTACAGGTGATAGCAGTTGGTCCATACGCGTCCGGCCTTGATCGCCCGGCCCATGCGGTAGGCGCGGTTGATGTCGCGAGTCCACAGGCCTGCGCCCAGACCGAACTCGGTGTCGTTGGCGATGGCCAGCGCTTCGGCTTCGTCCTTGAAGGTGGTGATGCTGACCACCGGGCCAAAGATTTCTTCCTGGAACACGCGCATTTTGTTGGTGCCCTTGAGCAGGGTCGGCTGGATGTAATAGCCGGTTGCCAGGTCGCCTTCGAGCTTGGCCACCTGGCCGCCGGTCAGCAGTTCGGCGCCTTCAGCCTTGGCGATTTCGAGGTAGGACAGGATCTTGTCGAATTGCTGCTCGGAGGCCTGGGCGCCGACCATGGTGTCGGTATCCAGCGGGTCACCACGCTTGATCGATTCAACCTTCTTCATCACCACTTTCATGAAGTCGTCGTAGATCGATTCCTGAATCAGTGCCCGCGATGGGCAGGTGCAGACTTCGCCCTGGTTGAAGAATGCCAGCACCAGGCCCTCTGCCGCTTTTTCAATAAAGGTCGGCTCGGCCTGCATGATGTCTTCGAAGAAGATGTTCGGCGACTTGCCGCCCAGCTCAACCGTCGACGGGATGATGTTTTCGGCAGCACATTTCATGATGTGCGAGCCCACTGGCGTAGAACCAGTGAAGGCAATCTTGGCGATGCGTTTGCTGGTCGCCAGGGCTTCGCCCGCTTCCTTGCCGAAACCCTGCACCACGTTGAGCACGCCAGGTGGCAGCAGGTCGCCGATCAGCTCCATCAGCACGGTGATGCTCAATGGGGTTTGCTCAGCAGGTTTGAGCACCACGCAGTTACCGGCAGCCAGTGCTGGCGCGAGTTTCCAGGCAGCCATCAGCAGCGGGAAGTTCCACGGGATGATCTGCCCGACCACGCCCAGCGGCTCATGGATGTGATAGGCCACAGTATTGCCATCAATCTCGGCCGCGCTGCCTTCTTGTGCGCGGATGCAACCGGCGTAGTAACGGAAGTGATCGGCGGCCAGCGGTACGTCGGCGTTCAGGGTTTCGCGCACGGCCTTGCCGTTGTCCCAGGTTTCGGTCACAGCCAGCAGTTCGAGGTTTTGTTCGATGCGATCAGCGATTTTCAACAGTACCAGCGAGCGCGCTTGCACTGAAGTTGCACCCCAGGCATCGGTAGCGGCGTGGGCAGCGTCGAGGGCTTTATCGATATCTTCTGCGGTTGAACGCGGGAATTCGGCGATAGCTTTGCCGTTCACAGGCGAGGTATTGGTGAAGTACTGGCCTTTGACGGGCGCCACGAATTCGCCGCCGATGTAGTTACCGTAGCGGCTCTTGAACGAGACGATCGAGCCTTCAGTACCGGGTTGTGCGTAACGCATGGGGGTGTCTCCTGGCTTTATTGTGCTTATGGGAGGACGCGCTGTGGCGCTGACCTAAGCAGGAGCAAGGGCTGGGCCATATTTATGAAAGCCTTGTAAACCGTGGCTTTGCGGGTTTCAGCTGGGGGATGTGACAGGGCGGCTGTAACAGGTGTGACACAGTAGCTGTGACAAATTGTCCCATCGGTGACACAGTCGACGACCGGTGAGTCAGTTCGTGATTGCAATGGCTCGCACGCGAGAGGATGCTGGGCGTTCGGTTTGGACTGGATCTCTGTTGCCGCTGAGGGTGGGTTGCCTCTGTCGAGCCTGAGACCACCGAAGCAGAGCGGAGAACAATAAGAAATGCACAGCACCGATTTGAGCCGTCACGCACGGCAAGTCATTGATGTAACCCAGGGCCGTCCTCAAGGGTGTGACCCGTCTATCGTCCGCTCCTGGCAGCGCTGCCTGGAGGATTACCATCTCGATCCTGCGCAAACCATCGCCCCGACCGTGCTTGAGCAGGGCCGCATTCTCGAAGGCCGTGAGCGTTTGCAGCAGGTGCTGAAAATCGCCGGTCACGAAATGAACAGCCTGCATCAGCAACTCTCCGGTGCCGGGCATGCGGTGCTGCTGACCGATGCTCGCGGGGTCATTCTCAACTGTGTTACTGCCCCCTCCGAACGCAAGGTGTTTGAGCAGGCCGGGCTGTGGCTGGGCGCCGACTGGAGCGAGGCGTGTGAGGGCACCAACGGCATTGGCACTTGCCTGGTAGAGCGTCAGGCGCTGACTATCCATCAGGACGAGCACTTTCGTGGTCGCCACACCGGGCTGACCTGCTCGGCCAGTCCGGTATTTGATCCACAGGGTGAGTTGCTGGCGGTGCTCGACGTGTCGTCGGCACGCCATGACGTTTCGCGTCAGAGCCAGTTTCACACCATGGCGTTGGTCAATCTCTCGGCAAAAATCATCGAAAACAGCTACTTTTTGGGTCATTTCGATAACCAGTGGCTGCTGCGTTTTCATCTCCAGGCAGAATCGGTCGGGCTGTTCAGTGAGGGCATGCTGGCGTTTGATGGTGACGGGGTTATTTGCGCGGTTAACCAGAGTGCCCTGAACCTGCTGGGCCACGTGCGCGGCGGGTTGATTGGGCAGTTGGTCGAGAGTGTTTTCGATTGCTCGCGGGATGATCTGTTCGCTCGGGCTACCTCACAGGCCAGTACCAGCTGGCCGCTGCGTACCCGCGATGGCCGCCGACTGTTTGCAGCGCTGCGCGGTCAACCGCGGCATGCGCCAGCGCCGGTCGCCGTACACGTTGAACCACAGCGTCCGCGCCTGAGCGGGATTTGTCTGGGGGATGAAGCCCTGCAGGTCGATTTTCGCCGTGCGCTACGGGTGTTTGAACGTGATGTACCGCTGTTGATCAATGGTGAAACCGGCTCTGGCAAAGAAGCCTTTGCCAAAGCGGTACATCAGGCCAGCGTGCGCAGCAGCAAACCTTTTGTGGCGCTCAATTGCGCGTCGATCCCGGAAAGCCTGATCGAAAGCGAGCTGTTCGGTTATCGCGGGGGCAGTTTTACCGGGGCGCGTAAGGAAGGCATGCAGGGCAAGCTGCAGCAGGCCGATGGCGGCACCTTGTTTCTGGACGAGATCGGTGACATGCCGCTGGCGCTGCAAACCCGTTTGTTAAGAGTTCTGGAAGACCGTCTGGTAGTGCCGATTGGCGGTGAACCGTTGGCGGTTAACGTGCGCATCATCAGCGCCACCCACCGTAACCTGCAGGAACGCGTGGCCGCTGGCAGTTTTCGCGAAGACTTGTATTACCGTCTCAACGGGCTTGAGGTTGGATTGCCAGCATTGCGTGATCGCACTGACAAGTCGCAGTTACTGGACTTCTTGCTGGCCGAAGAAGCTTGTGAGCAACGGCTGGTAATTAGCCATGCGGCGCGCGAAGCGCTGCTGGGTTTTCCGTGGCCGGGCAACGTGCGCCAACTGCGCAACGTGCTGCGCACCTTGGCCGCCCTCTGTGAAGACGAGGTGATCCAGTTCGACGACCTGCCAGCCAATATTCGCCTGGCGCCGTCCAAAGTCCCTGAACCCTGTGAGCATCCACTCGAAGACGCAGAAAAACAGGCGCTGCTCCTGGCGCTGGAACTGCATCGCTGGCACATGACCCATACCGCGCTGCAACTTGGGGTCAGCCGCAATACCCTTTATAGAAAGCTGCGCAAGCATGGGATAGAGAAAAGCCACGGTGGGAGCGAGCCTGCTCGCGAAGGTGGTTAACGATAGCGCGTGCTTGCGGGTGAATCGCAGTGCTTTTGAATTCTTCGCGAGCAGGCTCGCTCCCACTGCAAAGCAGTGTGGCCAGAGCAGTGAATCATCAGGTGCGAAAAAAAGCCCTCTGGGCTACCCTTCGCCGATGATTTACGAGGTCGACTATGCACATTCATATTCTTGGTATTTGCGGCACTTTCATGGGTTCGCTGGCGGTTCTGGCCAAAGAACTGGGCCATCACGTTACTGGCTCTGACGCCAACGTTTATCCGCCAATGAGCACCCAGCTGCAGGCTCAAGGTATTGAATTGACTCAGGGCTACGACCCGTCTCAGCTCGATCCTGCGCCGGATGTGGTGGTGATCGGCAACGCACTGTCGCGGGGCAACCCGGCGGTGGAATACGTTTTGAACAAAGGCCTGCCTTACGTCTCCGGCCCGCAGTGGCTGGCGGACCATGTGCTGCAAGGCCGTTGGGTGCTGGCCGTGGCCGGTACGCATGGCAAAACCACTACCAGCAGCATGCTGGCCTGGGTGCTGGAGCACGCGGGCATGGCGCCGGGGTTCCTGATTGGTGGTGTACCGCAGAACTTTGCCGTGTCGGCCCGCCTGGGTGACACGCCGTTCTTTGTGGTTGAAGCCGATGAATATGACAGTGCCTTCTTCGACAAACGCTCGAAGTTCGTTCACTACCGCCCGCGCACGGCGATCCTCAACAATCTTGAGTTCGATCACGCCGATATCTTCCCGGATTTGCCAGCAATCGAGCGCCAGTTCCACCACTTGGTACGTACTATCCCGAGTGAAGGGCTGGTCATTCACCCGACCACCGAACCTGCGTTGCAGCGCGTGATCGAGATGGGCTGCTGGACTCCGGTACAAACCACCGGCGTTGATGGCCAATGGCAAGCCAGGCTGCTCAGCGAGGATGGCTCACGCTTTGAAGTGCTGTTTGAGGGTGTGATGCAAGGCACCGTCGATTGGGATATGACCGGCCAGCACAACGTGGCCAATGCCCTGGCGACCTTGGCCGCTGCACGTCATGTGGGCGTGGTGCCGAGCATGGCAATTGATGGCTTGAGCGCCTTTAAAAGCGTTAAACGCCGCATGGAAAAAGTCGCCGAAGTTCACGGTATTACTATTTACGATGACTTTGCCCACCACCCGACCGCTATTGCGACCACGCTCGATGGTCTGCGCAAGCGCATTGGTGACGCACCGCTGATTGCGGTGATTGAGCCGCGCTCCAACTCCATGAAGCTCGGTGCCCACCGTGATGGTTTGCCGCAAAGCGTGGTCCAGGCAGACTACGTGGTTTGGTATGCGCCGGCCAATCTGGGCTGGGATTTGGCCGCTACCGTGGCTTCGAGCCCGGTGCCGACCAAGGTGTGCGATTCGCTGGAAGCCATCATCGCCGAGGTCAAGGCTCAGGTTAAGCCGGGCGCTCATGTAGTCATCATGAGTAACGGTGGTTTCGGCGGGTTGCATGGCAAGTTGGCGGACTCGCTGCAATGAGTGGCCCTGAACGTATAACCCTGGCCGTCACCGGTGCATCAGGCATGCAGTACGCATTGCGCTTGCTCGACTGTCTGGTGCGCGAAGATCGCGAGGTGCACTTCCTGATCTCCAAGGCGGCGCAACTGGTGATGGCTACCGAAACCGACGTCAGCCTGCCGGCCAAGCCGCAGGCGATGCAGACGTTCCTGACTGAATACACCGGGGCTGCTGCCGGGCAGATTCGGGTGTACGGCAAGGAAGACTGGATGTCCCCCGTGGCTTCGGGGTCTGGTGCTCCGGCAGCGATGGTCGTTGTGCCTTGCTCGACCGGTACGTTGTCGGCGATTGCCACGGGCGCTTGCAACAACCTAGTGGAGCGGGCGGCCGATGTCACTCTGAAGGAGCGTCGCCAGTTGATTCTGGTACCCCGTGAGGCGCCGTACTCCAGTATTCATCTTGAAAACATGCTCAAGCTGTCCAATATGGGCGCGGTGATCATGCCGGCTTCGCCTGGCTTCTATCATCAGCCGCAGACCATTGATGACCTGGTGGACTTTGTGGTGGCACGCATTCTCAACCTGCTCAACATCCCCCAGGACATGCTCCCGCGTTGGGGTGAACACCACGTAGGCGGCGATGAGTAAGGCGCTGCTGGCTTTGTTGGTGGCTGCTCTGGTCTGTGGGTGCGCAAGTGTACGCACGCTGGACGCCGCCATGCCGGGTGCGCCGATTGTCTATTCAGGGACGAGACTGGATTTGTATGCGCTGGGGGGCGGGTGTTGCGCCAAAGATCGCTTTGGCGCGGACGCACCGCGCTATCCAGGTCTTGATCTGCCTGCCAGCGCGCTGCTCGACACGGTGCTGTTGCCGTTGTCAGTGCTAACGGTGCTGGGTGTCGGGTTTCAGGCCAGCGGCGGGTTGTAGCTGGCCTGTTGGGCTTACTTGCCTAGTTTGCGCAACTCATCGGACTCAACCACCCGCACTCCGTCCTGTTCTTCCAGCGCCAAGCGCCACAGGGCGCGGGCCAGTTGGCAGGCTTCGATGCCGTGGTATTTGCCTGGAAGCAGTTTTGACAGTG
This sequence comes from Pseudomonas kulmbachensis, assembly GCF_963681935.1. Lineage (NCBI taxonomy): Bacteria > Pseudomonadati > Pseudomonadota > Gammaproteobacteria > Pseudomonadales > Pseudomonadaceae > Pseudomonas > Pseudomonas kulmbachensis. The sequence goes on from NZ_OY817088.1 coordinate 683,980, forward strand.
GCCCCGCTATTTGTTCGGCCAGTCGCGGTTCAACGCGATCGCCGAGCAGTAGCGAAGGGCGTGCGATAGTCAGTTGCGGCCAGTCCTGGGCGCGCACCGAGTGCTCCATTTCACCTTTGACCCGGTTGTAGAACACCGAGGATTTAGGGTCGGCACCAATCGCACTGAGAACAATCAGATGCCGGGCGCCCATGTCCCGGGCACGCTTGGCGAAAGCCACCACCATGTCATGGTCAACCGCACGGAAGGCCGCTTCAGAGCCTGCCTGCTTGATTGTGGTACCCAAGCAGCAGAAGGCAACATCAACCCTGCCACTGAGCAGGGGCAAGAACACAACCGGATCGCCTACCGGGTTTTCCAGGTGTGGATGCGCCGCCAAAGGCTTGCGAGAGGGTGCAAGGACACGGGCGATGGTGGGCTCATTGAGCAAACGGTCGAGCAGCAGCTCACCTGTAAGGCCAGTGGCTCCAGCGAGCAGGATGTGTGAAGGCGTCAAGTGCATAGTGTTTCCCCCCTTGATACATTCAGCGTAGTCATTCCAGGTTTATTTGCTTACTGCAAAGCCTGTTTTGCTTGGTGCTGACGTAAGCGTTGCCAGTGATTCAGAACGCCTTTTGGCGCCCAGATTTGCGGTTCGGAAGGTTCGTAGCCGTCAGCCTGTTCGCGCTCGGCGACGTACTGTTTGGCCAGCTTGAAGGCTTTTTGCAGGTCGTCGGTCTGGTTCAGGGCTTGAGCGAACAAGGCATTGCCGAAGTAGGTGAAGTCGGCTTCTTCCGAGCAGCCAAACGATACCTTGTCTGCGCGCGATGCGGTCATGATCAAGGTCTTTTCATCCTTGAGTGCCGGGATGAAGCCGCCCGAGTAACAGGACGAAATCACGATGATTTTGTCGCGGTTTTTCAGCGGAGCCAGCGCCGCTGCCAGTTCATCGGCAGGCAGGTCCGCCAGTTCAAGGCGGGGCTGGTCGAGTACCAGTTCGTGCTCCTGTGTACCGTGGCTGGTCAGGTAAATGAACACAAGGTCTTCGGGGCCGGTGCGTTCGGCCAGGGTTTTGGCTGCACGGTGCAGGTTCTCGCGAGTTGCCATGGGCCGATCCAGCAGATTGTCGCGATGGTTCACCAGCGTGATCTGGCCGCGGCTACCAAAACGGCTGGCGAGCATGTCGTTGACATAATCGGCTTCGCGCTTGAAGACGCTTTGTTTGCCGTCGCCTGCCAACACCAGGCTGTACAGTTCAATTGCCGGAGTCGATGGCGCAACGCCCGCCAGTGCCTCGTTGAGCAAGGTGCCCTGGTTGAGCAGCCCCAGCTCCAGCGGATCAGGCAATAAAGCGCCATTGGCATCGCGGACCCGTTGCCCGTTAAGCCAAAAACCGCGTTGCACGGTGCCGTCGCTCAGGGTCAGGCTGCCGTGGCCTTGATAGGTGTCTGCCGCGAACTCACCGACATAGCTGCTTGCGTCGGCCATGTTCAAGTGGCCGGTGCCGTTGAATCGCCATTCGTTGAACATGCCGCGATAGTGGCTACCGTCGATACCGATCAGCTCGCCTTTACCCGTCAATGCGCCGTCTTTGAAGTCGCCGATCCAGACATCACCGTCGGCATTTTCATAGCGCCCTTTGCCATTCAGCTGGTTGTTCTTGAACGCTCCCTCGTACTGGTCGCCGTCTGCGCTGTTAAAGACACCGTTGCCTTCCAACTCGCCATTGACGAACTGGCCGCTGAATTCGTTGCCGCTGCCATCGCTGCGCTTGCCTTCGCCGTGGGGTTTGCCGTGGGCAAACTGGCCTTGATACTGGCTGCCGTCTTCCAGCTCAAGATGACCGTCGCCTGAGAACTGGTCATCCTTGAATTGGCCGCGATAGCTCATGGCGCCTTCTTTTAGCGTGCCTTCACCCTCGCGCCGGCCTTGCTTGAAACCGCCGACATAAGTGCTGTCGTGGGTGGTCAGACTGCCTTGGCCGCTGTACTGCCCCTGCTCGAACCCGCCGCGATAAACATCGCCATTGCTGGCATGCCATTCACCCTGACCGTGCCACAGACCATTTTTGAAGTCGCCTGTGTACCAACTGCCGTTCGGGTAGTCGATACGGCCCTGGCCTTGCAGCAACCCATTGACCACTTCGCCCCGATAACGCCCGCCATCGGGCAGGCGTGCGTCTGGCGGTAACAGTGATTCACCGTCACCGCAGGCCGTCAGCAGCAGGGTCAAAGCAAGGGGGGCAAATGGGCGCATAGCGGGATCCGGATAATTAAGCCTGCGAGTATGCCGCAGCAGTAGAAGCTGTCTATAGGCCCAGATGAAACATCGAGAGATATTCAATGCCGGGGGCATGTACCCAAGCCTGCAAGGTGCAGCAATGCCGATGGCCGGTGGGACGTGCTTATAATGCGGCACAAGAATATTCGCTGGAGAGGTGAGATGTTGTTACGCGGCTTGACTTGGCTGGTGCTGTTTCAATTGCTCGGCACGGCCCTCAATCACTTGTTCGTCCCCGTACTGCCCGGACCCATTATCGGGTTGTTGTTGCTGTTGGGTTTTTTGATGGTGCGCGGTCAGGTCAGTGAGCCGTTGAGCCAGGCTGCCAGCGGGTTGTTGCGTTACTTGCCTTTGCTGCTGGTGCCCCCCGCGGTGGGCGTGATGGTGTATGCCGCCGACATTGCAGCTGACTTTTGGGCCATTGCCGGGGCGCTGGTGCTGTCGCTATTGATCTCCATGGCATTCATCGGGGTGCTGATGCAGCGCTTGCTCAAGGGGCACAGCCATCCCGAGGAGCGGCCATGAGTCTTGAGTGGCAAGGGGCCTGGGAGTCAGTCATCCACCATCCGCTGTTTGGTATCGGGATCACCCTCGGGGCTTATCAACTGGTGCTCGCAGCCTACGAAAAAACCCGCTGGATCTTCCTGCAACCGGTGTTGGCCTCGATGCTGCTGGTGATCGGCGTGTTGCTCAGTTGCGGCTTGAGCTACGCCGAGTACCGTAAAAGCACGGATATTTTAAGTATTTTGCTGGGGCCCGCGACCGTGGCGCTGGCGGTACCGCTGTATCTGAACCTGCGCCGAATTCGTCAATTGTTCTGGCCTATCTTTACTACGCTGGTGGTTGGCGGCGTATTTGCCACCGGGCTGGTGGTGGGGCTGGCCTGGTTGTTCGGGGCCGAGCACATGATGCTGATGACCCTGGCGCCCAAGTCCGTGACTTCGCCGATTGCCATGCTGGTGGCGGAGCAAATTGGCGGTGTGGCTGCTCTGGCAGCGGTGTTTGTGCTGATTACCGGGGTGATCGGTGCGATTTTCGGGCCGGGCCTGCTGCGCATCTTGGGGGTTCACAGCCCTGAAGCACGGGGTATGGCGCTGGGCATGACGGCGCATGCGGTCGGCACATCGGCAGCCCTGCAGGAGAGTGAAGAGTGCGGCGCCTTTGCGGCGTTGGCGATGAGTCTAATGGGCGTTGCCACGGCGGTGTTCTTGCCCCTGGCCGTGACCCTCGTGGTGTAAGGGTGAGTGTATGAGATTGCCGCTGTTTCCTTTGAGTACGGTGCTGTTTCCGGGTTGTGTGCTGGATTTGCAGATATTTGAAGCGCGCTATCTGGACATGATTGCCCGCTGCATGAAGCAAGGCACAGGCTTTGGCGTGGTGTGCATCCTGGATGGCCGTGAAGTCGGGGATGCCCCGCAGGACATTGCCAGAATCGGCTGCGAAGCGCTGATCCGTGACTTTCAGCAGCAGGACAATGGCCTGCTGGGGATCAGGGTCGAAGGCGGGCGGCGCTTTGAAGTGCTGAGCACCGAGTTGCAGCGCGACCAGTTACTGTTGGCCGAGGTCGAGTGGCTGGAAGAGGTTCCCGAGCAGCCGCTGCAGGAAGAAGACCAGGACCTGTTGGCCTTGCTCAAGGCTCTGGCCGAGCACCCGATGGTCGCGGCCTTGAATATGAGTACCGAGGTGGCGGGGCAGCAGTCATTGGCCAATCAACTGGCATACCTGCTGCCTTTTGCCGAGGCGGACAAGATCGAGCTGCTGCAGGTTGATGACCCGCAGCAGCGTCTGGATGGGATCCAGGTATTGCTCGATGAGATCCAGGGTGAGGCGCTTAACTGATTGCGCTATCCGTTAATAGGCGTAGCGCAGCAGCTCTTTGGGCAAGTGCCCCAGCATGAAGAAACCGTATAAGGCGGTTACTGAAGGCAAGAGCAGCCACCAGATTTTCTGCGGTATCGGTTCCAGTGGCATGAATCGCTGGCTCAGCGCCATGGCGAATGCGTTGACGGTGATGGCGAGCAGGGCACCAGCAGTGATATCGGTTGGCCAATGAGCACCCAGGTAAACCCGCGACATCGCCACGGTGATCGCCAGCAAACATCCCAGTAGCACCCAAGTGACGCGCATGCGCTGCGGCTGATTGCGCCCGGCCAGAATCGCCAGGGCGACAAAAAACGCAAACGCGCCGGAGCTGTGACCGCTGGGCATGCTGTAGCTGGTCAGCGGGTCGACCAGCACTTCGGGGCGTACCCGCGCAAAGAAGTGCTTGGTCAGCGTATTAGCCACGGCGGTAAATAGGGTGACCCCGCCAAAGAACCACATCGCCCGCCATTGGCGTGTACAGAACAGAATGACGCACACCAGCGCCGCGGCTAAAAGTTGGGTACCGAAGTTGCCGACTTGCGTGACCATTACGGCGGCGGTATCCATGACGCTACTGCGATGTTCCTGGACCAGCGCGGTGATGCCCTCGTCGAAGGCTGTCATGTGCGGGTAGCCGATAAACACCGCGAGCAGCAGGGTCAGGCTTAATGCGCCGATCAGCAAGGTGGTCCTGGGTTGGCGGCGAATACTGGCATTGATGCTCAGACCCAGCAGGGCGGCGAGGCCTACGGCAACGATGGCTGCCTGAGGCCAGAAGCCTTCGGGCAGCGGCAGGCGAATTGCCGCTCCGGTTGCCCACCCCGGCAGCAGATACGCCACCGACCAGCCTGCTCCGGCCAGCAGACTGACGGCGATAAAACGCGGGAGTGGCATATCGCACATCCCGGCAACCATCGGCAGCATAGGGCGCAGCGGGCCGATAAAGCGCCCGATCAGCAAGCTGACAATGCCGTAACGATGAAAATAGCTCTCGGCCCCGTTCATCCACTCAGGGTGAGTGCGCAAGAGTGGCAAGCGCCGGATGTTCTGGTGGAAACGTCTGCCCAAGAAGTAAGACACCACATCACCCAGCAGCCCGCCGAGAAAGCCCAGCACCAGGGTTTCGCCCAGTGATAGCGCTCCGCTGCCGGCCATGACGGTAATTGCAAAGAGCAGCACGGTGCCGGGGACGATAGTCCCGACAATGGCCAGGCACTCCATAAACGCCACAATAAGTACCGCAAGGCCCAGCCACTGCGGGTTGGCTGTCAGCCAGCCAGTCAAGCTATCGAGCCATGGGCCCATGTTTCAATTTCCTTGTTCGCTTTTAAGTTTTTTGTTGGGGTTAGTGTCTTGAAATGGGTCGCTTTTTTGTGGGAGCGGGCGTGCTCGCGATGGCATCACTGCGGTTTACCAGGCAGACCGCGTCGCCTGCATCGCAAGCAAGCCCGCTCTCACAATAGAGATCACGGGGTTTCCAGAATCAAATAGTCCTGCCCCTCAATCTGCCCACGACGCAGCGGATTGCGGGTGCAAAAAGCAGCGTAGTCAGCGTCGACAAAGCGGTACATCAAGTGTTCATCTCGCCCGTGGGGGATGCCCAAACGAGTGGTCTGGATGATCCGCGAAGGTTGTTCTCTGACGTCGTCGACCCATAAACGTTCGGGGTCGAAACATTTGGCATCCCAATCGCGCACTTTCAGGCCCAGCGCCTTGCACAGCAAGGTTTGCCCAGCACAGAGCTTTTGCTCGGTTCGCGGCTGGCCTTGGGCATCGGGGTTGTTGCGTTGCATCTGCGCCAGGCTGTCGGGGCCCGACAGATCATCGAGCCACGGGTAAGCCGACTTGATCAGTACAGCATTGCCGGGCCCGTGAGCGCTGAAATTCAGCGAGTCGCCGCCACGGGCGTAATACATATAGATGTGCCCGCCATCGAGAAACAGCGCTTTGCGCTTCTGCGTGAAGCCCAGCGAGGCATGGCTGCCCTTGTCGGCGATGTAATAGGCTTCGGTTTCGATTATTCGTGCGCTGAGCCACAGACCGTTGACCCGATGCCGAATGACCTTGCCCAGCAGATCGCGGGCAAGAAGTTGGGCATCGCGGTCGAAAAAGGCATCAGGCAGCATCATTGGCATTTTCAGGGCGGTCAGTGGATAGCTGAAAAGTGGCAGATCATAGCAAGTCATGCTTAATCGGGGCTGAACGCAGTGTATTTACTGCCCATTTCGACCATCCGCCTGCCACCGCTGTGCGTGAGGCGGCGGGACCGCTATAATCGGCCGCTTTCCTCCCTGCCAAGACCTTTGAGACCATGACTGAGTCCGTTCTTGACTACATGACCCGCTTGGGTCGCGCTGCTCGCGAAGCCTCCCGCGTGATTGGCCGTGCCAGTACGGCGCAGAAGAACCGTGCCCTGCACAGTGCTGCTGCGGCATTGGATGCCGCTCGTCTGGAGTTGGTTGCTGCCAACGAACTGGACTTGGCCGCTGGCCGAGCCAGCGGCCTTGAGCCTGCGATGCTGGAGCGTCTGGCGCTGACCCCTGCACGCATCGACAGTATGATTGTCGGTTTGCGTCAGGTGGCAAGCTTGCCAGACCCCGTCGGCGCAATCCGCGACATGAGCTACCGTCCTTCGGGTATTCAGGTAGGCAAGATGCGGGTGCCGCTGGGTGTAGTCGGAATCATTTATGAGTCGCGTCCGAACGTGACCATCGATGCGGCCAGTCTGTGCTTGAAGTCAGGTAATGCGACCATCCTGCGTGGTGGCTCCGAGGCGATTCACTCCAACCGAGCCATTGCGGTCTGCATTCAACGCGGCCTGGCCGAGGCCGGGCTGCCACCAGCCGTGGTGCAAGTGGTTGAAGTGACCGATCGCGCCGCTGTTGGCGCGCTGATCACCATGCCCGAGTACGTTGATGTGATCGTGCCTCGGGGCGGCAAAGGCCTGATCGAGCGCGTCAGCCGTGACGCCAAGGTGCCGGTGATCAAGCATCTGGACGGTATTTGCCATGTGTACGTCAGTGCCCAGGCCGATCTGGCCAAGGCTCAGCGTATTGCGTTCAATGCCAAGACCTACCGTTACGGGATCTGCGGGGCGATGGAAACCCTGCTGGTGGATCAGGCAGTGGCAGCCCGGTTTTTGCCGGCGATGGCTGAACAATTTCGCGCCAAGGGCGTCGAATTGCGCGGTTGTGGGCGCACTCAGGCGCTGATTGACGTAGTTGCAGCGACTGAAGAAGACTGGAACACCGAGTACCTGGACGCTATTTTGTCGATTCGCATTGTCGATGGGCTGGACCAGGCGATTGAACACATCAATCATTATGGCTCCCACCATACTGACTCGATCGTGACCGAACATCAGGGGGATGCCCGACGTTTTATGGCCGAAGTGGACTCCAGTTCCGTGATGCTCAACACACCAACCTGCTTTGCCGATGGATTTGAATACGGATTGGGTGCGGAGATTGGCATTTCTACTGATAAGCTGCACGCCCGCGGCCCGGTGGGTCTCGAAGGTCTGACCTGCGAGAAGTACATTGTGGTCGGTGATGGCCAGTTGCGCGGTCAGGAGCCGGTTTGACTTGGTCAACCTTAAAGCGTCAGTGCTGGCACCGATAATCGAAGCGTTACCCCGGCGCATTGGCGTACTGGGCGGAACCTTCGATCCGGTGCATATCGGGCATTTGCGTGGCGGGCTTGAAGTGGCTGAAATGATGGGGCTCGACGAGCTGCGTCTGACACCCAACGCCAGGCCGCCCCACCGCGACACGCCCCAGGTGTCAGCCCACGACCGTTTGGCGATGGTTGAGTGCGCTGTCGCAGGAGTGGCTACGCTGGTGGTGGACGCCCGGGAGCTGCAACGGGACAAGCCGTCTTACACGATCGATACGCTGGAACTGATGCGGGCCGAGATGGCCGCGGATGACCAGTTGTTTTTACTGTTGGGTTGGGACGCTTTTTGCGGCCTGCCCACGTGGCATCGCTGGGAAGAGTTGCTCCAGCATTGCCATATCCTGGTGCTACAGCGCCCGGATGCCGACAGCGAACCGCCGGATGCCTTGCGCAACCTGCTGGCAGCGCGCTCGGTAAGCGACCCGCTGGCCCTGAAGGGGGCAAGCGGACAGATTGCATTCGTTTGGCAGACGCCGCTCGCGGTATCAGCCACCCAGATCCGTCAACTGCTGGCCAGCGGTAAGTCGGTACGTTTCCTGGTGCCCGACGCGGTCCTGGCCTACATCGATGCGCACGGGCTTTACCGTGCGTCGAACTAAAAAGGGTGTGTTTCAAGGCGCGAATTGACGTGTATTGAAACACCCGAACATACGAGCAAAACGAGTTTTATATGACTGACAAAGATGTAAGCAAAGTAAAGCGCAAAGGCACATTCAAAAGCGCCCCGCTGCCAGAAAAAACCTTCAACGGCGAGCCTCTCAAGGGCGAAGAGCTGGTCAAGATCGCTGTAGCTGCTCTGGAAGACGTCAAGGCCCAGGACATTCAGGTTATCGACGTTCGTGACAAGCACAGCATCACTGACTTCATGATCATCGCTACCGGTACGTCCAACCGTCAGATCGGCGCGATGCTCGACAAGATCCGCGAAGCGGTCAAGGCTCTGGGCGTCAAGCCTTTGGGCGAAGAAGGCAAGGGCGACAGCGACTGGGTTCTGTTGGACATGGACGACGTGATCGTTCACATGATGACCGCCAGCGCTCGTCAGTTCTACGACCTGGAGCGTCTGTGGGCCGGTGCTGAGCAAAGCCGTGCAGGCAGCGCTGCTCACCACAGCCCGGAAAACACCCATGAGCATTTCCTGAAGCTCAACAAAGACCAAGAGTAAGGGTTCGCTGTGCGCCTGCGTTTGATCGCTGTCGGTTCGCGCATGCCTAAATGGGTGGAAGAAGGCTGGCATGAATATGCCAAGCGTCTGCCATCCGAACTGGCTCTCGAACTGGTGGAAATACCGCTCAATACCCGTGGCAAGAATGCCGACGTGGCTCGATTCATCCGTCAGGAAGGCGAGGCCATGCTGGCGAAGGTCGGCCCGGGTGAGCGGATCGTCACCCTCGAAGTGCACGGCAAGCCGTGGAGTACCGAGCAACTGGCGGTTGAACTCGACCGCTGGCGCCTGGATTCGCGAACGGTGAACTTTATGGTCGGCGGCCCGGAAGGGCTGGCGCCGGAAGTCTGCGCCCGCGCTGATCAGCGCTGGTCGCTGTCGCCGTTGACGTTGCCGCACCCGTTGGTAAGGATTCTGATCGGTGAGCAGTTGTACCGCGCCTGGACAGTGTTGTCCGGGCACCCTTACCACAAATAGTCAGCGTCCTGAATGTCTCAGCCGATTCGCCTTAAAGACCACGAGAAAGACGCACGCCTTGTGCGTAGCCGAGTCGTGGTCGGCGCAATTGTCGTTGTAGCGCTCATTTGCGCGTTGATTGTGCGGCTGTACTATCTGCAGGTGGTGCAGTACGAGTACCACTCCACCTTGTCAGAAAACAACCGGGTGCATGTGCGGCCGCTTCCTCCTCCCCGCGGCCTGATTTTTGACCGCAATGGTGTGGTTATCGCGGACAACCGGCCCAGCTTTAGCCTGACCATGACCCGTGAGCGTTCAAAGGGCTGGCAGCAGGAACTCGACGTTGTTGTCGAGATACTGGAGCTCACGCCTGAAGATCGCGCCCTGTTTGAAAAGCGCATGAAGCAGGGGCGGCGGCCATTTGAGGCCGTGCCCATCCTGTTTGAGCTCAACGAAGAACAGATCGCCCGGATTGCCGTGAACCAGTTCCGCCTGCCCGGGGTTGAGGTGGACGCGCAGTTAGTGCGTCATTACCCGCAGGGCGCGCATTTTGCGCACTCGGTGGGCTATATGGGGCGGATCAACGAGAAAGAGCTTAAAACCCTCGATCCGGTCAGTTACAGCGGCACCCACCATATTGGCAAAACCGGCATCGAGCGTTTCTACGAAGCCGAGCTGCACGGTCAGGTGGGTTACGAAGAGGTCGAAACCAATGCCCGCGGTCGCGTGTTGCGAGTACTTAAGCGCACAGACCCGATCCCCGGCAAAGACATCGTGCTCAGCCTCGATATCAAGCTGCAGGAGGCTGCCGAAGAAGCCCTTGCCGGGCGTCGTGGCGCGGTGGTCGCACTCAACCCGCTGACGGGCGAAGTGCTGGCCATGGTCAGCCAGCCGAGCTTCGACCCTAACCTGTTTGTGACCGGTATCAGCTTCAAGGCTTATGCAGAGCTGCGCGATTCGATTGATCGACCGTTGTTCAACCGCATCTTGCGCGGTCTGTATCCTCCGGGCTCGACCATCAAGCCCGCAGTGGCGATCGCAGGCCTGGACAGCGGCGTGATCAGCGGCGCAACGCGGGTTTATGACCCCGGCTATTACCAGTTGCCCAATTACGATCACAAATACCGTAACTGGAACCGCACGGGTGATGGCTACGTCGATCTGGATACCGCAATCATGCGCTCCAACGACACTTATTTTTACGACCTGGCCCACAAGCTGGGTATTGATCGCCTGTCTTCCTACATGAACCAGTTTGGCATTGGCCAGAAAGTCTCCCTCGACATGTTCGAAGAGTCTGCCGGGCTTATGCCGTCCCGTGAGTGGAAGCGTGCAACCCGGCGCCAGGCCTGGTTCCCGGGTGAGACGCTGATTCTGGGGATCGGTCAGGGCTATATGCAGTCCACGCCTTTGCAGCTGGCCCAAGCCACGGCGCTGATTGCCAGCAAGGGCAAGTGGATCCGTCCGCATCTGGCCAAGACCATCGAGGGCGTGCCGCCTGTTGATCCGAACCCGATGCCCGATATCGTCCTGCGTGACCCGTCCAATTGGGCCAAGGTCACTCACGGCATGCAGCAAGTGGTGCATGGCGCACGCGGTACGGCGCGGGTTGCGGGGGTTGGCGCGCAATACCTGATTGCTGGCAAGAGTGGTACGGCGCAGGTGGTGGCGATCAAACAGGGCGAAAAATACGACCGTTCCAAGGTTCAGGAACGTCATCGTGACCATGCCCTGTTCGTTGGCTTTGCTCCGGCCAATAACCCGCAAATTGCTGTCTCGGTCATGATTGAAAACGGCGAAGCCGGCAGTCGAGTGGCGTCGCCGGTGGTGCGTTCGGTCATGGACGCCTGGTTGCTGGGTGCAGACGGCAAACTCAAACCCGAGTACGGCGGTCCCGTAAAGGCAGAGGTTACGGCCAATGATCAGTAATTTTGACCGCATCCTCTCCAGTGAGGACGTGATGCGTCGCCGTGCCACGCTACTTCAGCGCTTGCATATCGATGGCCCGCTGCTGATTTTGCTCCTGACCCTGGCGGCTGGCAGTTTGTTTGTGCTGTATTCGGCCAGCGGCAAAAGCTGGGATTTGCTGAGTAAACAGGCGACTTCATTCGGCATCGGGCTGGTGTCGATGTTTATCATCGCCCAGCTGGAGCCGCGCTTTATGGCACGCTGGGTGCCGATTGGCTACTTGATCGGGGTCATGTTGCTGGTGGTGGTGGACGTCATGGGCCACAACGCCATGGGGGCAACGCGCTGGATCAACATTCCGGGGGTTATTCGCTTCCAACCCTCGGAATTCATGAAAATCCTCATGCCGGCGACGATTGCCTGGTATCTGTCCAAGCGCACCTTGCCGCCGCAACTCAAGCATGTGGCGGTTAGCCTGATGCTGATCGGGGTACCCTTTGCCCTGATCGTGCGCCAGCCCGACCTGGGTACCGCCTTGCTGGTGCTGGCGGGTGGCGCGTTTGTACTGTTTATGGGCGGGTTGCGCTGGCGCTGGATCCTCAGCGTGCTGGCAGCGACAGTGCCGGTGGCGATTGCCATGTGGATGTTCGTGATGCACGACTACCAGAAGCAGCGCGTACTGACCTTCCTCGACCCTGAAAGCGATCCGCTGGGCACCGGTTGGAACATCATCCAGTCCAAGGCCGCCATTGGCTCGGGCGGGGTATTTGGTAAAGGCTGGTTGCTGGGCACCCAGTCGCACCTGGACTTTCTGCCTGAAAGCCACACCGACTTCATTATTGCGGTAATGGGCGAAGAGTTCGGGTTGGTAGGTATTTGCGCACTGCTGCTGATTTACCTGCTGTTGATTGGTCGTGGCCTGGTGATTACCGCCCAGGCGCAGACCCTGTTCGGAAAATTGCTGGCTGGCAGCCTGACCATGACGTTTTTTGTTTATGTTTTCGTCAACATCGGTATGGTCAGTGGCTTGTTACCGGTGGTGGGCGTGCCATTGCCATTTATCAGTTACGGCGGCACTTCGCTCGTGACGCTGTTGTCAGCGTTTGGGGTTTTGATGTCGATTCACACACATCGCAAGTGGATCGCACAAGTTTGATTAAGGTGAACAATTCAATGCAAGCAATGCGTGGCTGGGCCGCTCGATACGCGTCATGGGTGGGCCTGCTGGGTCTGTTCGGGGCAGCGCAGGGTGCGGTGGCCGGCGACTACGAAGGCTCGCCCCAGGTGGCTGAGTTCGTAGGTGAAATGACCCGCGATTATGGGTTTGCCGGTGAGCAGTTGATGGGCGTTTTCCGTGAGGCGGAACGCAAGCAGAGCATCCTCGATGCGATCTCGCGCCCGGCTGAGCGTGTCAAACAGTGGAAAGAGTACGGTCCGATGTTCCTCACCGACGCCCGGGTTGCCCGCGGTGTCGACTTTTGGCGTGAACACGAAGCCGTGCTGGCTCGTGCCGAGCAGGAATACGGAGTCCCGGCCCAGGTGATTGTGTCGATCATCGGCGTCGAAACCTTTTATGGGCGCAATACCGGTAACTACCGGGTGATCGATGCACTGTCGACCCTGGGTTTTGATTACCCGCCGCGTGCCGAGTTTTTCCGCAAGGAGTTGCGAGAGTTTCTGCTGCTGACCCGCGAAGAGCAGGTTGACCCGCTGACGCTCAAAGGCTCCTATGCCGGTGCGATGGGTTTGCCGCAGTTCATGCCGAGCAGCTTCCGTGCCTATGCCGTGGATTTCGACGGTGACGGCCACATCAATATCTGGAGCAACCCGGACGATGCCATTGGCAGCGTTGCCAGCTACTTCAAGCGTCATGGCTGGGTAGCCGGTGAGCCGGTAGTAATACGGGCTGATGTGACGGGCGATCGGGCCGATGAAGGCTTGACCCAGGGCATCGAGCCGGTCAAAACAGTCGGGGAGTTGCGAGCGCTGGGCTGGTCGAGTCATGATGCGCTGCGCGACGACATGCCGGTTACGGCATTCCGTCTTGAAGGCGCCAATGGCCCTGAATACTGGATGGGCCTGAAGAACTTTTATGCGATCACGCGCTATAACAGAAGCGTGATGTACGCCATGGCAGTGCATCAACTGTCCGACCTGCTGGTTCAAGCACGGGGCAACAAGTAATGCCGTTTTTAGCGATTCGCACACCTTTGAAACTCGCTGCCTGCGCCGCTATCGCGCTGCTGGTGGTGAGCTGCTCCAGCAGTCGCTCGAGCAACCCGCAGACATCAAGTGGCGTCAGTTCCAAGCCGGGCCTGGACATCAACCGCGCGCACAAGGACGGCGCGCCGTGGTGGGATGTCGACGTATCGCGTATCCCCGATGCCACGCCGACCCTGCACAGCGGTCCCTACAAGGCTGCGCCGTACTCGGTGCTGGGCAAGACCTACTTCCCGATGCAAGAGTCCAAGACCTATGTCGCCTCTGGCACTGCGTCCTGGTACGGCACCAAGTTCCACGGGCAGAACACCGCCAATGGCGAGGTCTATGACCTGTATGGCATGAGCGCGGCACACAAGACCCTGCCGCTGCCCAGCTACGTCAAGGTGACCAATCTCGACAACGGCAAGACTGTGGTTTTGCGGGTTAACGATCGTGGCCCGTTTTATTCGGATCGTATTATCGATCTGTCCTACGCTGCCGCCAAAAAACTCGGTTATGCCGAAACTGGCACGGCGCGGGTCAAGGTTGAAGGCATTGATCCTCAAGCCTGGTGGGCCCAGCGTGGTCGCCCGGCACCCTTGATGCTCAATGAGCCGAAAATGGCCCAGAACACCGCTCCGACCGTGTCGACCGGCAAGGTGGAACAATGGACGCCGCCAGCCCAGCAGCATGCCGCCGATGTCGTGCCTGTTACCCCGATGGTCAAGGGCCAGGGTACGTATTTGCAGGTAGGCGCCTTTGCCAATCCTGACGCTGCCGAGTTGCTTCGTTCCAAGCTCAGTGGCATGGTCAGCGCTCCTGTATTTATCAGCTCGATTGTGCGCAATCAGCAGACCTTGCACCGCGTGCGTCTGGGGCCTATCGCCTCGGCAGGCGAGGTGACACAAATGCAAAACAGCGTGCGTCTGGCCAATTTGGGCCAGCCAAGCGTTGTGACGTCGGATCAGTAACACCGATCAAAGCGTTGGGCCAGGAGTGTTCCAGGCCCAAACGCAGTTGTAGAGGTCAAGAATAAAAGCCCTTCGAGGGGCCAGGCTTGCAACTGAATACGCGGCAGCCAGTCAAAGGACTGCCTGTACAGTTTTGCCCGTGAGGGTAAGTTTCCATTAACAACTTCGAGAGACGGATGAACATCACCACCTTTGCCAAACGCCTGTGCCTGCTTGTACCGCTGATCGTAACGCCTGCCGCCTGGGCAGTCGAAATGATGCCGTCGCCACCACAACTTGCAGCCAAGTCCTATGTTCTGATGGATGCCAGCAGCGGTAACGTGCTGGTTGAGAACAACGGTGACCAGCGTCTGCCGCCAGCCAGCCTGACCAAGCTGATGACTGCTTACATCGCGACCCTGGAAATCCGTCGTGGACAGATCGGCGAAAACGATCCGGTAACTGTCAGCGAAAACGCATGGCGTACCGGTGGTTCGCGGATGTTCATCAAGGTCGGCACTCAAGTGTCGGTCAGCGACCTGCTGCACGGGATCATCATTCAGTCGGGTAACGACGCCAGCGTTGCCTTGTCCGAGCACATTGCCGGCAGCGAAGACGCATTTGCCGACATCATGAACAAAACGGCGGGCGAGTTGGGCATGTCCAACAGCCACTTCATGAACCCGACTGGTCTGCCGAACCCGGATCACTACTCGTCGGCTCACGACATGTCGTTGCTGGCTCGCGCCATCATTCATGAAGACCCGACTCACTACGCGATCTACTCGCAGAAAGAGTTCTTCTGGAACGGCATCAAGCAGCCTAACCGCAACCTGTTGCTGTGGCGTGACAAGACCGTTGACGGTCTGAAAACCGGTCACACCGACGAAGCTGGTTACTGCATGGTGTCTTCGGCTGTACGTGATGGCATGCGCCTGATCGCCGTGGTGTTCGGCACTAACAGCGAAGTGGCCCGTGCTGCCGAGACCCAGAAGCTGCTGACCTACGGTTTCCGCTTCTTCGAAACCCAGACCTTCTACCAGAAGGGCGTAGAACTGGCTCAGGCGCCAGTCTGGAAAGGCACGACCAACCAGGTTAAAGCCGGTCTGGCCGAAGACTTGACCATGACCCTGCCTAAAGGCCAATTGAAAAAGCTGGCTGCAAGCATGACCATGAACCCGCAACTGATGGCCCCTATCGCCAAAGGCGATGTGATTGGCAAGGTTGAGGTCAAGCTCGATGACAAGGTTGTGCACAGCGCTGACCTGATCGCACTTGAACCCGTTGAGGAAGGTGGTATTTTCCGACGCGTTTGGGACAGCATCCGTCTATTCTTTTACGGGCTGTTCAACTGATTTCATCCACCAGTGTGACCCCGCGCCCACCCTGCGCGGGGCACGTTTGTAGCTCAGGGCTTACGAGGCCGTTACGCCATGACCGATACCGAAGTAAAGGCGCCAAAGATCGAATTTCCTAACGTTGACTACCCGGTTAAGGTGATCAGCGATACAGGCGTGGGTAACAAGGACAAGATCATCGACATCGTCAAGAAACACGCGACGATCAATCATGACCGTGTTGACGAGCGCCAAAGCAGTAACGGCAAATACACGACGATCCAGTTGCACATCGTGGCAACTGATCAGGACCAGCTTTACAACATCAACAGCGATCTGCGAGCCACCGGCTTCGTGCATATGGTGTTGTGATGTTGCAGGCCTTGGGTATTCGCGAGCTGGGTTTGCTT
This sequence comes from Pseudomonas kulmbachensis, assembly GCF_963681935.1. NCBI lineage: Bacteria > Pseudomonadati > Pseudomonadota > Gammaproteobacteria > Pseudomonadales > Pseudomonadaceae > Pseudomonas > Pseudomonas kulmbachensis. The sequence goes on from NZ_OY817088.1 coordinate 700,205, forward strand.
GACTACGAGCGCAGCTGGCTGGCGATGCAGCGGTTTACCGATGAGCGCAAACTTGACCCGGACACGCCAGACGAAGTCTGGCTGGTGCAGCACCCACCGGTGTTTACCCAAGGCCAGGCAGGCAAGGCCGAGCATCTGTTGCTACCGGGTGATATCCCGGTAATCAAGTCGGATCGCGGTGGTCAGGTGACCTATCACGGTCCTGGCCAGTTGGTCGCTTACCTGATGCTCGACGTACGCCGGCTGGGCTATGGTGTACGTGAGCTGGTAACGCGGATGGAACAGTGCCTGATCGACCTGCTCGCCAGCTATGGCGTGAGCGCTGCAGCCAAGGCCGATGCGCCTGGGGTGTATGTTGATGGCGCGAAAATAGCCTCTCTGGGGCTGCGGATACGTAATGGCTGCTCCTTCCACGGTCTGGCCCTGAATGTGGACATGGACCTGGAACCGTTTCGACGGATTAACCCCTGTGGTTACGCGGGGCTGGCGATGACCCAGCTGCGTGACCATGCAGGGCCGATTGAATTTGCCGAGGTAGGTGCCCGGCTGCGTGCGCAGCTCGTCAAACACCTCGACTATGCTGAGCAGACGACCCTGACGGGCGGAATCGACTGATATGACTACTGCGCAAGACGCTGTTCAAACCCTGATCCCGACGCTGGACATCTCAGAACGTGCAGCCCGCGCAAGCGAGGCCCGTTCCAAAGTTGAGACCGGCGTCAAATTGCGCGGTGCCGAAAAGGTTGCGCGTATCCCGGTCAAGATCATTCCGACCACCGAGCTGCCGAAGAAGCCTGACTGGATTCGTGTGCGCATCCCGGTTTCGCCTGAGGTCGACCGCATCAAGTCATTGCTGCGCAAGCACAAGCTGCACAGCGTGTGCGAAGAAGCTTCCTGCCCGAACCTGGGCGAGTGCTTCTCGGGCGGCACTGCGACGTTCATGATCATGGGCGATATCTGCACCCGTCGCTGCCCGTTCTGCGACGTGGGTCACGGCCGACCGAAGCCTCTGGACGTCAACGAGCCACAAAGCCTGGCAGTTGCCATTGCTGACCTGCGCTTGAAGTACGTAGTGATCACCTCGGTTGACCGCGACGACCTGCGTGATGGCGGCGCTCAGCACTTTGCCGACTGCATCCGCGAGATCCGCAAGCTGTCGCCGGGCGTGCTCCTCGAAACCCTGGTCCCGGACTACCGTGGTCGCATGGACGTTGCGCTGGAAATCACCGCAGCCGAGCCACCGGACGTGTTCAACCACAACCTCGAAACCGTGCCGCGCCTGTACAAGGCTGCGCGTCCTGGTTCCGACTATCAGTGGTCGCTGACCTTGCTGCAGCGCTTCAAGCAGATGATGCCGCACATCCCGACCAAATCCGGCCTGATGCTGGGTCTGGGCGAGACGGACGAAGAAGTGATCGAAGTAATGAAGCGCATGCGTGAGCACGACATCGATATGCTGACCCTGGGCCAGTACTTGCAGCCGTCGCGTAGCCACTTGCCGGTACAGCGTTTCGTACACCCGGACGTGTTTGCCTGGTTCGCCGAGGAAGGCTACAAAATGGGCTTCAAAAACGTGGCATCGGGCCCGCTGGTACGTTCTTCGTACCACGCCGATGAGCAAGCCAAGCTGGTCAAATCCATGCTGGTGAGTGCTTGATTCCATGAACAGCCGGCTCACCGCGCACGTGTCTTTCAAGGCTCACAGCGCGGTGCCCGCGTTGCCCGCTGGCGGGGTGATCGCACTGATCGCCCCGGCAGGTCCCGCCGAACTTGATCTGAACCTCGCTACCCAATGGATGCAGGCTCGTGGCTATCAGCTACGGGTTTTTCCAGGCGTGTGGGAAAAAGATGGCTATCTCGCAGGCTCCGATGCGGTGCGTTTACGCGACCTGCACGCTGCCTTTGCCGATGACAATATTGATGCGATTTTCTGTTTGCGCGGCGGCTATGGCTGCCCGCGTCTGCTGGATAGTATCGATTTTGAGCTTCTGCGCCGTCATCCCAAGCCATTTGTGGGTTACAGCGATATCACCGCGTTGCATCTGGCGATCACCCGTTACGCGGGCTTTGTGACCTTTCACGGGCCGATGCTTAACGCTGATCTGTTGGGCAATAAACAGCCGCCGACCGAGTCTTCACTGCTACGTATGCTCAGTGGGCAGCAATCGCCCGTCCTGGAGCATCCAGCTGTCTACCCGTTAACGACCATTGCCCCGGGCTGCGCCAGCGGGCGTTTGCTGGGCGGTAACCTGTCGATGATCTGCGCCGCTATGGGGACCGCGTTCGAGCTGGATGGCGAGGACATCGTTCTCTTTATCGAAGACGTCAACGAGCCGCTGTACCGGGTTGACCGCCTGCTCACGCATTTGCGGTTGGCAGGCAAGCTCAACAGGTTGCGCGGGGTTTTGGTGGGGGATGTGGCAGGCGTTGATGTTCAGGCGCTTGAGCGGTTGCTTGCACGGGAGCTGGGCACGCTTGGCATTCCTGTGTTGGCGGGATGGCGCAGCGGGCATTGCGACCCGAACCTGACATTGCCGATGGGCGCTCAGGTGCGCCTCGATGCGGACAAGCAGCAGTTGGTGCTTGAGCAGGCGGTAGTAACAGCTGTGGGCTAATCCTGTGGGAGCGAGCCTGCTCGCGAACAGCCGTCGTAATCCGTTCGCGAGCAGGCTCGCTCCCACATCTGCTAGCTAGTTGCTACGCAAACTTTCCAGCAACTTATGACTCGGGTAGCCATCAGCAGGCCAACCCATGGCTTGCTGCGCGCTGCGGATCGCTTTGCGGGTGTTGGCGCCGATGATGCCGTCAGCATTGCCCGCATCGTAATTGCGTTGGCTGAGCAGTGTTTGCAGTTCAACGCGTTCGGAGCGGCTCAATGGTCGGTCATCTTTTGGCCAGTCGGCCAGAATGGTTCCGCCACCGTTGAAGCGTTGCGACAGCAAACCTACGGCCAGAGCGTAAGACGATGAGTTGTTGTAGCGAAGGATGGCGCGGAAGTTATCCAGTACCAGGAACGCCGGGCCACGATAACCCGCAGGCAGGAGCAGGGTAGCGCTCAATTGATCCGAGCCGGCTGAGCTGGCAGGTAGGGTGACCCCCAGTTTCTGCCATTCACTTACGCTTTTTTTCACCGCACCATCGGCCAGCGCGTAGTCAAAACCGGCAGGCAGTGTGACTTCGAAGCCCCACGGCTGACCTTGTTTCCAGCCCGAGCTTTGCAAGTAATGCGCAGTCGAGGCCAAGGCGTCGGCCGAGCTGTTCCAGATATCCCGACGACCATCGCCATCGAAATCCACGGCGTGGGTTTCATAGGTGGTGGGGATGAACTGGGTCTGGCCCATTGCGCCCGCCCAGGAACCGAGCATTTTCTCGGGGCTTATATCGCCTTGCTGAATGATCTTCAGCGCTGCGATCAATTGGCTCTGGGCAAACTCAGGGCGCCGCCCTTCGTAGGCCAGGGTGGCCAGCGAACGAATGACGGACTTGTTGCCCTGGAACGTACCGAAGTTGCTCTCCATGCCCCATACCGAAACCAGGGCCTGGCGATCGACGCCGTAACGCTGCTCGATGCGGCTTAGCAGCTCGGCATTTTGCTCCAGCAAACGCTGACCGTTACGCACACGCAAAGGCGACAGCGCACCGTCGAGATACTCCCAGACAGGGCGGCTGAATTCAGGTTGGCTGCGATCTGCCTTGATCACACTCATATCGGGCGTGATGTCAGCAAAGGCGTTATCGAATACCAGCGGGCTGATTCCGGCTGCAAGTGCCTGCGCGCGGAAGTTGGCCTGCCACTCGCTGAAACTCTGTGCGGGCTGAACAAAGGGGATATCGGTACCTGGCGCGATAGTGGTCACCGCAGGGGCGGAAGGCGTCACAGGCAGGGGCTGAGCATCGGCTGCGGTAGGTTTCTCTGCGCAGGCGACTAGAAGGATGACGCTGGAAGCAGCGATCAGTTGGCGCATCGGCCAACCACGTTTATGACTTAAGGGCATGCGCAGGTCCAGGTAATGCAAATCAGATGCAGACCTTATCATCCCCGCTGTCAGGCAGCCAGAAAGTAAAAAGCCTCCCGGTCTCTCGACTGGAAGGCTTCGCGGCGGTAGCTGCCTTTGCCTTTGGCGGGGCGTTCCTGGCGGCTGCGGAACAGGGGTTGGGCAACAATGGATTTGGCCTTGTTGGGGCGCTTGCTCATGGCATTTGCTCTCACTGGGTTTAAACAAGCACAAATCATCGGCCAGATTTTTTGCATTGTCCAGCCCGACGGCATAACCCTCTGTTGCCGCTGCCGAAGGCTGCGATATGGGCCGCTGGCCCATCAATAAGCAGGCTCGCTCCCACTGGGGCTTGACCTGGAACAGAGTATCTACAAGGTTTTGCCTTTATTGCGCAGGCAAATTCAGCCGTTGCCCACACATCAACAGGGCGAGACGGCCCAGGCTGCTCCAGGCCGAACCCGCTGCCTGACCCTTGATTTGCGCATCGACATGTTGCGCATCCAGCAGCAATTGTGCCCAGCGTTGTGCCGAGTAACGCTGCAAGGCTTTGCTCATCAGTGGCTTGCGCTTGTCCCACACCGGTGGGCGTGCCTGGCTGAAAGCCTTGTCCAGCGGAATGCCTTGGCTGTATTGCAATGCAATATTGGCCAGCACCCGCAGCTCGCGTGCCAGTGCCCACAAAATTACCGGAGGCTCAACGCCTTCGCCGCGCAGGCCTTCAAGCATGCGCAAGGCGTGGGCAGCTTCGCCGTTGAGCACGGCATCCACCAGGCCAAACACGTCAAAACGCGCACTATCGGCTACCGCCGCTTGCACTGTTTCAACCGTGATTTGGCCCTCTTCGGCCATTAACTTGAGCTTTTCGATTTCTTGCGCAGCGGCCAGCAGGTTGCCTTCGACCCTTGCGGCAATCAGTTCAACGGCGTCTTGGCTGGCTGACAAGCCAGCTTGAGACAAGCGCTGGCGAATCCATTGTGGCAACTGGTTGGCGTCCACTGGCCAGATCTGCACGAACTGGGTCTGTGGCCCTTCGATAAGCGCCTTGCCCCATTTGGTCTTCTGCGCGCTGCCATCAAGCTTGGGCAGGCTGATCAGCAGCAAGGTGTCTTCGGCCGGGCGTGAGCAGTATTCAATCAGTGCTGCCGCGCCCTTGTCGCCGGGCTTGCCCGATGGCAAGCGCAGTTCCAGCAGGCGCTTTTCGGCAAACAGCGACATGCTGGCGCCCGCTTGCAGCAACGTGCCCCAGTCAAAACTGGCATCGGCGCTGAAGACCTGGCGTTCGTCGAAACCTTGCTGGCGTGCAGTACTGCGAATGGCGTCGGCAGCTTCCTGGCACAGCAACGGGTCATCGCCGCTGATGATGTAGACAGGCGAAAGATTGCCTTGCAGATGCTTGGCGAGTTGAGCGGGGGCGAGTTTCATAGGGCTATAACGATAGCGGGGCGCTTGAGCGCCCCGTATGCCTTACTGGTTTTGCAGTTCAAGTGGCGACTGTTGAGGAGTTTCCTCTTGAGCCTTGCGTGCAGCTTCAATGGCATCGGCTTCAGCCTTGGCCTTCGCATCTGCGAGCTCTTGCAGTTTTTCCAGCTTGGCCGGGGTCAGTTGCTCCAGGCGCATGACCAGTTGCTGAATGAGGTCGCGACGCATCTCTTTGCGGATCAGCAGGCTTTCCTGGTTGGCGCCAGCAATGTTGCTGCCGTCCTCCATGACAACTTTTTGCGCCTCAACTCGGTCGTTCAGTAGCGGCAAGTTGTTCTGGCCACGTACTTCATAGCTCACTACGTTGGTCAGTTGATACTCGACGGTGCCACCGTTGCCGGAGTAGGTGGCAGCGCGCTGAGTTTCTTTCTCGTTGGTCAAGATCAGTTTGTATGGCGCATTGGCGGTGAGTTTTACACCGCTGTTTTCCAGTACCTGACGCAGCTGGCGCACGGTATCGCCATAGGCGTTGCGAGCGCTGACGTTGAGTTCGGTGATCGTCAGCTGGTTGGTGCCGGTGCCGCGCAGCTGGAAGCCGCAGGCGCTCAACAAAATTGCGAGACCCATCACCAGCAAGTTGCGTTTGATCATGTGTTGCTCCCCTTGAAACCAGATAGGCCGACTAAGCGGCCCTGAAGGTCTTGTTGGGCGCCCGTGCATGGCATGGGCGCCTGTTCCAGTTAGCTGGCGACGATATTGACCAGTTTGCCGGGCACCACGATGACTTTGCGAATCGTCAGGCCTTCGGTAAACCGCAGTACGTTTTCGTTGGTACGGGCAGCGGCTTCAACATCTTCACGGCTGGCGCTGGCTGGCATTTCGATATGCCCGCGCAGCTTGCCGTTGACCTGGATAACCAGTTGCAGGGTGTCTTGTACCAGCGCGCTTTCGTCCAGGGTGGGCCATGCTGCGTCGATGATGGCGCCGGCGTGGCCTAGCTGGTTCCACAACTCATGGCTGATGTGCGGAGTGATGGGTGCCAGTACCAGTGCAACAGTCTCAAGACCTTCCTGCAACAGGGAGCGGTCTTGCTCGGTCACTTGCGGTGCTTTTTCGAGCACGTTCATCACGGTCATCACCTGGGCGACGGCAGTGTTGAATTTATGATGCTGGCCAACGTCCTGGCTTGCTTGCTTGATAGCATGGTGGATGGCGCGGCGAACGACTTTTTGCTCATCGTTCAGGCTGGCGATATCCAACGCGCCCGGCAGGCCTTGGCCTACGTGGGCATGGGCCAGGCGCCATACACGCTTGAGGAAGCGGTGCGAGCCTTCAACACCCGAGTCGGACCATTCCAGACTTGCGTCAGGCGGCGAAGCAAACATCATGAACAGGCGGCAGGTGTCTGCGCCGTATTGCTCGATCATGTATTGCGGATCGACGCCGTTGTTCAGCGACTTGGACATTTTCTGCGTGCCGCCGATTTCTACTGGCAGGCCATCAGTCTTCAGCTTGGCGCCGATGATCTTGGCCTTGGCATCACGTTCGATTTCCACGTCGTCCGGGTTGAAGTAGTCCTTGCCGCCGTTGTCCAGCGTACGGAAGTAAGTCTCGGCGATCACCATGCCCTGAGTCAGCAGGTTCTTGAACGGCTCGTTGGAGCTGACCAGGCCTTCGTCACGCATCAGCTTGTGGAAGAAGCGCGCATACAGCAGGTGCAAGATTGCGTGTTCGATGCCGCCGATATACTGATCAACCGGCAACCAGTGGTCTGCTGCCGACTTCTCGACCAGACCGCCTTCATAGTGCGGCGAGGCGTAGCGGGCGTAGTACCACGACGACTCGACGAAAGTGTCCATCGTGTCGGTTTCGCGCTTGGCCGGTGCGCCGCATTTAGGGCAGCTGCACTCGTAGAACTCGGGCATGCGCGCCAGTGGCGAACCTGCGCCATCGGGTACGACGTCTTCTGGCAGGATCACAGGCAACTGGTCTTCAGGTACCGGAACGTCGCCACAGGTGTCGCAATGCACGATCGGGATCGGGCAGCCCCAGTAGCGCTGACGGCTGATGCCCCAGTCACGCAGGCGGAACTGGGTGCGTGACTGGCCCAAGCCTTTGGCGGTCAAGGCGGCTTCGATGGCTGCGAATGCCTCATCAAAGTTCAGGCCGTCAAACTCGCCTGAGTTGATCAGAATGCCGTGCTCGTTATAGGCGTCCTGCCATGGAGCAGGGGATTCGTCGCCAGCACTGGTGCGCACTACCGCGGTGATCGGCAGGTGGTACTTGGTGGCGAATTCGAAATCACGCTCGTCGTGTGCAGGCACGGCCATGACTGCGCCGTCGCCGTAATGCATCAATACATAGTTGGCGACCCATACCGGGAGCTTTTCGCCGGTCAGCGGGTGTTCGACGAACAACGACGTTGGCAGGCCCTTTTTCTCTTGGGTCGCCATGTCGGCTTCGGCAACGCTGCCGCCTTTGCATTCAGCGATAAACGCTTGCAGCTCAGGGCTGTTTTGCGCAGCCAGGGTGGCGAGCGGGTGCTCGGCAGCTACGGCCACGTAGGTTGCGCCCATCAGGGTATCCGGACGGGTGGTGAAGACTTTGAGTGCGCCCGCTTCGCCGATGGACTCGACGTTGTAAGGGAACTGCACTTCCATGCCGCGGGATTTGCCAATCCAGTTGCGCTGCATGGTTTTGACCTGCTCAGGCCAGCCTGGCATATCGTCGAGGCCTTCGAGCAGTTCATCCGCGTAGGCGGTGATCTTGAAGTAATACATCGGGATTTCGCGTTTTTCGATCACCGCGCCCGAACGCCAGCCGCGGCCGTCGATCACTTGTTCGTTGGCCAGTACGGTCTGGTCCACCGGGTCCCAGTTCACGGTGCCGTTTTTACGGTAGATCACACCTTTTTCGAACAGGCGAGTGAACAGCCATTGTTCCCAGCGGTAGTAATCCGGCTGGCAGGTAGTGATTTCGCGGGACCAGTCAACAGCCAGACCCAGGCTACGCAGCTGGGTTTTCATGTAGGCGATGTTTTCGTAGGTCCACTTGGCCGGCGCGACCTTGTTTTTCATCGCGGCGTTTTCAGCCGGCATGCCGAAGGCGTCCCAGCCCATAGGTTGCAGGACATTCTTGCCAAGCATGCGCTGGTAGCGGGAGATCACGTCACCGATGGTGTAGTTGCGCACGTGCCCCATGTGTAGCTTGCCGCTTGGGTACGGGAACATCGATAGGCAGTAGAACGTCTCTTTGCCTAGATCTTCGCTGACTTCGAAGGACTTTTGGTTGTCCCAGAATGATTGGGCGGCGGCTTCTATTTCACGGGGCTGATATTGTTCGTGCATGGCTACTTGTACTAATAAAGGGTGGCCTAATCCTCTTCAACATAGACCGGCGACAGTGTTGCCGATCAGGTTGGAGCAGGGGTTACAGGAAGTCCCGTAGCATACATGACCCCGCTCTATCGAGGGAAACCCTGATTGCCACATCACTCCGTTGGTCGCGGCAGCACTCTGGTTTTACAAGCGCGGCTAAGCTCTGTCTGGGGGAGATTGATTTCCTTAAATGAGGTGAACGGATGGCAGAGTTGCAACGCAGCGTAGCAACATCGCAAGTGTATGAGCGGCTGATCGATCGTTTGAGTGTGGCTCTTGATTCAGCAAAGACGGCTGTCCAATTACGTGATGAACGTCCTGTCGAGTTGGAGTTGCGAGGCTTGAGTCGTGCCGAACTGGAGTTGATCAACATCTATTTGAACCGGATCGGGCGTGAGGCTGTAGAACGCTCGCAAGGCAGCATGAACCAACAGGATGCCCCTTATAAAGCCAAGGTCATCTGGCTCAAGGACAGGGTGCAGGGGGGAAGGGTCACCCGGTGATTCAAACCGGCCCTTCAGTGAAAATCGTATTAATCAGAGGTACACCCCGGGTTGATGCATAAGGCGATTGTGTTTGAGTTTCTAACCAGCGCTGTTGATGCGGTCACTCAACCCACTTAGGCTTCGGGCATCTTTGGAGATGCCCGATGCCTATTCGATATTTTTTGAAACAACTTCTTTTACCTCCCGGAATTCTTTTGCTGCTCCTGGTACTCGCCTGGTGGCTGCGGCGTTCACGCCCGCGTTTGGCGGGCGTACTGTTTGCCCTAGGGGTGGGCGGGCTTTGGTTGATGAGTTTGCCGATCATGGTGGAGTGGAGCGCCCGCTTGCTCGAGCGAGAGCCCGCGCTGGCTCAGAGCGAGTGGTCGACGCTGGCCGGGCGCGCTGACGCGATCGTGGTGCTGGGCTCAGGGCGTGAGCGGGGTGATCCGGCTTGGGGCAGTGATCAGCCGACAGGCATCGGCCTGGAGCGCCAGCGCTATGCAGCCCGCCTGGCCAAGGCATCAGGCCTGCCGGTATTGACCACAGGTGGATTGCATTACGGTACGCCACCTAGCGAAGCGCAGTTGATGGCGGATTCACTGCGTGATGACTTTGATGTGCAAGTGCGCTGGAAAGAAGAGAAAAGCCGGACCACGTGGGAAAACGCCAAAATGACAGCCGACATTCTGTTGCCGCTGGGTATCAAGCGCGTGGTCGTGGTGACTCACGGCTGGCATATGTCGCGTTCAGTTTGGTGCTTCGAAAAGGCCGGTTTTGAGGTGGTGCCCGCACCTGTCGGGTTCTTGAGTGCCGACAATGCGCGCCCGCTGGGGGGCTGGATGCCCGAATACAAGTCGTTCTGGCAGTCCGGGTTACTGATCAACGAGGCAGTGGGGCAGATTTCCTACCCGTTGTTTTATCGGTAATTGAGGGGAGTAACCTGCCTGCTGTGGGAGTGGGCCTGCTCGCGATGCAAACGCTGCGGTCAGTGATGCGTTCGCGAGCAGGCCCGCCCCCCCACAATGGCTTGTGAGCAGCGGGTTATGTGAGCACTAAACCGTCTTGGCAATCCGGCTGGTGATCAGTGCCCAGCCAATGAGCAGGCTGCACAGGATGATCAGCGGCCACGAGCGCCATTGCAGGTAAGGCGTGAGGTTGTGCATGGGCACTACTTCGCCATACATGATGCCTTGCTCGAACTGCGGGATTTGCGTGGTGATTTGCCCGAACGGGTTGATCAGTGCAGTCACGCCGTTGTTGGTCGCCCGGATCATCCAGCGCCCGGCTTCCAGGGCGCGCATTTGCGCCATCTGCAAGTGCTGCAACGGGCCAATCGAGGTGCCGAACCAGGTGTCGTTGCTAATGGTCAGCAAAATGTCGCTCTGGGCAGCAAGGCTGGCCACAAAGTCCGGGTACACCACTTCATAGCAAATAAGTGGTGCGATCTGATAACCCTTGGCTTGCAGCATGGCTTGCTCGGCCGGGCCGCGGGCAAAGTCGGACATCGGCAGATCAAAGAATGCGATCACGCCGCGCAGAACATCCTGAAGCGGTACGTATTCGCCAAATGGCACCAGTTTCTGCTTCAGGTAAATGCCATCGCCTTCACCGACGGCTGTAATACCGTTGAAGAATCGCGACTCGTGACGCACTTCCTGGCGGATCGGTACACCGGTAATCAACGCTGAATTTCGATCAGCGGCAAACCGGCCCATCATGGTCAAAAACCCTTCGGCATTTTCTTTGAGCACCGGGATAGCCGTTTCGGGCCAAACGATCAGATCGGCACGTTTGGAACTGAAGGTCATGTCGCGGTACAGGGCCAACTGCGCATTAAGCTGCGCCGGATCCCATTTCATGCTTTGTTCGATATTGCCCTGGATCGCAGCCACGCTTAGTGGGTCACCCGAAGGGCTGGTCCAGGCATGGTGCTTGAGCGCCAAGCCAATGCACCAAGGACCGAGCAGCAACACTACGCCAGCCACGACAAAGGCTTTACGCCGGGTCTTGATCAAGCGTGGCAGGTTGCACAGAAGCGCTACGGTCAGGGCCAGAGTGAACGAGATCAGCCACATGCCACCCAATGGTGCGAGCCCGGCCAGTGGGCCGTCGAGCTGGCTGTAGCCGGAGTACAGCCACGGGAAACCGGTGAGGAACCAGCCGCGGAAAGCTTCCTGGGCGACCCACAGGGCAGCAAACGCCAGTGCGTCGGCCAGCGGAGCTTCGTTACGGCGGATCCAGCGCGCCCACAACCAGGCGGGCAGGGCAAAGAACCAGGCAATCGCTGCCGTGAACGCCAGCATCAGCAGTCCGGCCAGCATCACGGACGCGCCGCCGAAATGGTGAATGCTGTAGTAGATCCAGCTGGTGCCAGCGCCAAACAGGCCGAAGCCGAAACACCAGCCACGACCCAATGCCTGTTTGGGAGTCAGGTCGCGCAAGCCGAGGTAGAACACGGCCAAGGCAACGAGTGCTATTGGCCAGATGTCGAAAGGTGCCAACGCCAGGGTTGTCAGTGCGCCGGCCACCACAGCCAGCAAGTTACCGGGCCAGCCGGGGGAGGTTATCCAGCGCATTTCAATCCTTGGTGTTGAGGTTTAGCGGGCAATAGGCGTCAGGCGGATCAAGTGAATCCGGCGACTGTCAGCATTCAGAATGCGGAAGCGGTATGGGCCGATTTCAGTGATTTCGTTGCGTTTTGGCAAGTGCCCGAACGCGCTCATGACCAAGCCGCCAACGGTGTCGAATTCATCGTCGGAGAATTCAGTATCGAAGAACTCGTTGAAATTTTCGATCGGGGTCAGAGCCTTGATCAGGAAATCACCGCTGGGCAGCGGCTTGATGTAGCTGTCTTCTTCGACATCGTGCTCGTCTTCGATATCGCCGACGATCTGTTCCAGAACGTCTTCAATCGTCACCAGACCCGCCACGCCGCCGTATTCGTCAATCACGATGGCCATGTGGTTGTGGTTGGCGCGGAACTCACGCAACAACACGTTAAGGCGCTTGGACTCAGGGACAAAAGTCGCCGGACGCAGCAAATCCTTGATGTTGTACTTGTCGCCGTTCTCTTGAAGGATCAGCGGCAGCAGGTCTTTGGCCAGCAGGACGCCCAGGACGTCGTCGTGGCTTTCGCCGATCACCGGGTAGCGCGAGTGCGCGGCATCAATGATCGCCGGGAGAAATTCACGGGGGGTCTGGGTCGCCTTGATGCTGATCATCTGCGAGCGCGGAACCATGATGTCCCGTACTTGCAGGTCAGCCACTTGAATGGCGCCTTCGACGATGGCCAGCGCTTCACTGTCCAATAGTTTGTTCTGGTGTGCTTCGCGCAGCAGCTCAAGCAGCTCCTGGCGGTTTTTCGGCTCATGGGCAAAGGCCTGGGTCAGCTTACCTAACCATGACTTTTGCCCGTTGCTCGATCGGTCTTCGCTCATAGCGATTTACTCGTATCCCTTGGTAGTTTCAGTGGGTTTATCAAGTTTCGTCGTCTGCATACGGATCAGGATGACCCAGTTCTGCAAGCAACGTTCGTTCCAGTGCTTCCATTTCTTCGGCTTCTTCATCTTCTATATGGTCGTAACCCAGAAGATGCAAGCAGCCGTGAATCACCAGATGGGCCCAGTGGGCCTCAAGGCTTTTGCCTTGTTCAGCGGCTTCGCGTTCAACCACTGCTACGCAAATAACCAGATCGCCCAGCAACGGGATATCCAGAAATTCGTCGGGCACATCAGCCGGGAAGGACAGCACGTTGGTGGCGTAGTCTTTCTGGCGCCAGGTGTGATTCAACTCACGACCTTCGGCCTCGTCTACCAGACGAATGGTCATTTCCGAATCGGCGGTGCGCTGGCGCAGAGCCAGTTCGCACCATTGGCGGAACTGGTCTTCGCTGGGGGCTTTGGCCTCGGTGGCCAGTTGCAGGTCAAGCTCAAGCATCGTGACGGTAATCCTTTGCAGCGGGCAGTGCGGCCAGCTTGTCTGCGGCTTCCTGTTCGTAGCGGCCATAGGCTTCTACGATGCGCTGCACCAGCGGGTGGCGCACGACGTCTTTGGACTGGAAGTGGGTAAAGCTGATGCCCGGTACATCCTTGAGCACTTCGATGACATGGTTCAGGCCGGACTTGGTGCCTTTTGGCAGGTCAATCTGGGTGATGTCACCGGTGATCACGGCGGTGGAGCCAAAGCCGATACGGGTCAGGAACATCTTCATTTGTTCGACGGTGGTGTTCTGGCTTTCGTCGAGAATAATAAAGCTGTTGTTCAGTGTGCGACCGCGCATATAAGCCAGCGGCGCAACTTCGATCACTTGGCGCTCGATCAGCTTGGCTACGTACTCGAAGCCCAGCATTTCATACAGCGCGTCGTAGAGCGGGCGCAGGTATGGGTCGATTTTTTGCGACAGATCGCCGGGCAGGAAACCGAGCTTTTCGCCAGCTTCTACCGCCGGGCGTACCAGCAGGATGCGGCGGATTTGCTCGCGTTCCAGTGCATCAACGGCGCAGGCCACGGCCAGATAGGTTTTACCCGTACCCGCTGGGCCAATCCCGAAATTGATGTCGTTGCCCAAAATCTCTTTGACGTAGCGTTGCTGGTTGATACCGCGAGGGCGAATCATGCCCTTTTTGGTACGCAGCGAAACGCTGGCTTCAGCCACCGGGTTACTGGCGAGATCTTCTACGGCAGATTCCTGCAGGAATAGATGCACCATGTCCGGCGAAAGCTCGGAAGCCTTGGCTTCGCGGTACAGGCGGCGCAGCAGGTGTTCTGCTGAAGAGGTGGTTTTTGGGTCGCCGATCAGTTCGAACTGGTTACCGCGATTGCGGATTTCGATCGTCAGGCGTTGTTCGATCAAGCGTAAATGCTCGTCGAATTGTCCGCACAGATTGGCGAAACGGCGAGCCTCAAATGGCTCGAGAAGAAAACGATGTGGTTCGATGGGTGCGTTCAAGGTCGTATTTAGCCGCCCTTAGGCAATTGAGATGAAATCAAGGATAACGCTAGCAGGTCATGGGTGAAAGGACTTACTGATGCGACATAAAACCTGTAGCCGCTGCCGTAGGTTGCGATAGCCCACGAAGTGGGCCAAGGCCTTGAAGGCTATCCCATCGCAGCCTTCGGCAGCGGTTACAGGTTGTCTGTCAGTTCAGCAACGATCCACGTAACGAGTGCGGTTGGGCTGCATCAATGTGTACGTCGGCGAATTGCCCGATCAGCTGCGGGTTGTCGCAGCGGAAGTTAACGATGCGGTTGTTCTCGGTGCGGCCCTGCAGTTCGCCAGGGTCTTTCTTCGAGTAGTCCGTCACCAGAATTCGCTGGATGGAGCCGACCATTTGGCGACTGATCTCAAAACCCTGTTGGTTGAGGCGATGTTGCAGCGCGTTCAAACGCTCTTTTTTGCGCTCTTCTGGCGTGTCGTCAGCCAAATCTGCTGCTGGGGTGCCCGGGCGCTGGCTGTAGACAAACGAGTAGGAAAAGTCGAAGCCCACGTCTTCGATCAGCTTCATGGTCTGTTCGAAGTCTTTTTCGGTCTCGCCAGGGAAACCGACAATGAAGTCGGAACTGATGCAGATGCCCGGTACGGCCGCGCGCAGTTTACGTAGCTTGGATTTGTATTCCAGAGCCGTGTGGTTGCGCTTCATCGCTGACAGGATGCGGTCCGAGCCCGATTGCACCGGCAAGTGCAGGTGCTTGACCAGCTCCGGAACCTCAGCGTGAGCCTGGATCAGGCTGTCGGAGAACTCCAGCGGGTGAGAGGTGGTGTAACGGATGCGCTCGATGCCGTCGATTGCGGCCACTACCCGAATCAGCTCGGCCAGATCCGCCAGACGGCCGCCTTCGGTCAGACCGCGATAGCCGTTTACGTTCTGGCCCAGCAGGGTGACTTCGCGCACGCCGTTTTCAGCCAGGTGAATCACCTCGGCCAATACGTCATCAAACGGGCGGCTGACTTCTTCGCCGCGGGTGTAAGGCACCACGCAGAACGTGCAGTACTTGCTGCAACCTTCCATCACCGAGACATAGGCACTTGGGCCATCGATACGCGGTTCTGGCAGATGGTCGAACTTTTCGATTTCAGGGAACGACACATCGACCTGCGGCAGCTTGGTGAGGCGAGCAGCGTTGATCATTTCCGGTAGGCGGTGCAGGGTCTGCGGGCCGAAAACCACGTCCACGTAAGGGGCGCGATCACGGATCGCCGCACCTTCCTGGCTGGCAACACAGCCGCCCACGGCAATCACCATGTCGGGGTTGGCCAATTTCAGCTCACGCCAGCGGCCCAGTTGCGAATACACGCGGTCCTGGGCTCGCTCACGGATCGAGCAGGTATTAAGCAGGATGACATCAGCGTCTTCGGCGCGCGCCGTGACTTCCAGGGCCTGATGTTCACCCAGCAGGTCGACCATGCGCGAGCTGTCGTACTCATTCATCTGGCAACCGTGGGTTTCGATGTAAAGCTTCTTGGCCATGGGTGTTCATCAAGTGATTCAAAGAACCGCGCATTATAGGGGTCATAGCCGTTGCTTCCTAGCATTGTGCGTCCGACGGCTATGCTATAGTTCGCGCCCTCTTTTATACCTCCAGATGCTTACCCGCCCACCATGACCAAACGTGAAGCTCCAATCTACAAGGTGATTTTCCTTAACCAGGGCCAGGTGTTCGAAATGTACGCCAAGCAGATCTACCAAAGTGATCTGTGGGGCTTCCTGGAAGTAGAGGAATTCGTCTTCGGTGAGCGTACGCAAATGGTCGTCGACCCGAGCGAAGAAAAACTCAAAGCTCAATTCGAAGGCGTGGTGCGCAGCTTTGTGCCGATGCACTCGATTGTGCGTATCGACGAGGTTGAACGCTTGGGTACGCCGAAAATCAGCGAAGCCCGTGGCGTCAGCAACGTAATGCCATTCCCGTTTCCGATGCCGGAAAAGTAAGGCTATCCATGCTGCCGGGGTTCAACTGTAGGCGTTAGCTCAGGCACGGCTACAGGTTTGTGCTCGCTTCAAATTGCGGGCACGTTGGGCGGCAACGGTTTCAAGGCAACGGCGAAAACGGCGAGCGGGCGTCGGTCGATTGCAGTTCTTGCAGGTACTTGCGGAAAATCTGCCCCAGGATCTGGGTGGCGGTTTCCAGCTGGTCACGAGGCATTTGCTCTGCCACCAGGTCGGCGGTGTCCAATGCGTCTTCGGCGCCGTTTACTGCGGCCATTTTCAGCACGATATACGCCTGAATGTTATTGGCCGGTACGCCTTCGCCCTTGAAGAACATGGTGCCGAGCTGGAACTGGGCCATGGCGTGGCCTTGCAGCGATGCCTGCTCGAAATAACTTAGGGCCTGATTCAGGTCGCGAGGTGTGTTTTTACCGTCGTAATAGAACTCGCCTAACTCGTATTCGGCTTCTGCATCCCCGGTTTTCGCCGCCTCTACGCATGCCGCAAGCGCCTCGGCGAGGTCTTCAGGCTGAGTATTGAGGGTGCAGCGACCCATCGCTGGGATCAACAACGAGTTACCGCCTGCCTGGACAAGCAGCGGTTGTAGGAGCAACAGGCAGCCCAGTGCAAGGGCGCGGCCGGTGCGGTTCATGGGAATCGACGTACCTCTGAAAGACGGGTTAACCCGACCGTGGGATATATAGGCGCGCATTATGAAATAAGCAGAGGCAACCTTACAAAGTCTTTACTCGTTTTTCTGCTGCGTGACCGCGATATCCATTGATTTAAGACGATTTTGGACGGGCGGGGTAAAAGATCAGGTCATTACGGGCATAAAAACCGGCAAGGGCATTAACCCTTGCCGTTTTTGTTGGTCACTTCAGTGCGGCAAATGCGCGCTCTGCAGCGTCCAAGGTCAGTTGCAGCTCGGTTTCGCCGTGGGCGATCGAGGTGAAACCGGCTTCAAAGGCACTTGGTGCCAGGTACACGCCACCGTCAAGCATCAGATGGAAGAAGCGCTTGAAGAGGTTGGCATCGCTGGCCATCACGTCATCGAAGGTGACGATGTCATCCGCGCCGCTGAAGTACAGGCCGAACATGCCGCCAGCCTGGGTGGTGACGAATGGAATGCCGGCAGCATCGGCGCGTTGTTGCAAGCCATCCAGCAAGCGTGTGGTGTAGTCGCTCAGCTCGGCGTGGAAGCCCGGGCGGCTGATCAGGCGCAAGGTGGTCAAGCCTGCCGCCATTGCCAACGGGTTGCCGGAGAGCGTGCCTGCCTGGTAGACCGGGCCCAGTGGCGCAATGTGCTGCATGATTTCGCGCTTGCCGCCAAAGCAGCCGACCGGCATGCCGCCGCCAATGATCTTGCCGAAAGTGCTCAGGTCCGGGGTTACGCCGTAGTGGGCTTGAGCACCGCCGAGGGCAACACGGAAACCGGTCATCACTTCGTCAAAAATCAGCACCACGCCGTGCTTGTCGCACAGGCTGCGCAGGCCCTCAAGGAAGCCCGGCGCCGGTGGTACACAGTTCATGTTGCCGGCCACCGGCTCGACGATGATGCAGGCCACGGTGTCGCCGACTTCGCCCAGCAGTTTTTCAACCGCGTCGATATCGTTGAACGCAGAGGTCAGGGTGTGTTTGGCGAAATCAGCTGGAACCCCGGCTGAGCTTGGCACGCCTTGAGTCAGCAGGCCGGAGCCGGCCTTGACCAGCAGGCTGTCGGAGTGGCCGTGGTAGCAACCTTCAAACTTGAGGATGTTGTCGCGACCGGTGAAACCACGGGCCAGACGGATAGCACTCATGGTGGCTTCAGTGCCGGAGCTGACCATGCGCACCATTTCCATCGACGGCACAATGGCGCATACCAGGTCGGCCATCTCGGTTTCCATGGCGGTCGGGGCGCCGTACGACAAGCCGTGCTCCAGTTGCGCTCGCACGGCGTCCAGCACCTCTGGATGGCTGTGACCCAAAATCATCGGGCCCCACGAGCCTACGTAATCCACATAACGCTTGTTGTCTTCGTCGGTTACGTAGGCGCCTTCGGCATGTTTGAAGAACAGCGGGGTGCCGCCCACGCTCTTGAAAGCACGCACAGGCGAGTTCACGCCGCCGGGGATGTGTTTCTGGGCATTGGCAAACAGGGTTTCGGAACGAGACATGCTGGGCTCTCTCTGAATCAGGATTCGGTATTTAAATAGACAGCAAGGTGTTGAATGCCTTGGCGCGTCGAGTAACTTCCTGGGCACTTTCGGCGCCAAACAGGCCATGTACCACGGCCAGCAGATCTGCACCGTGGGCAACCAGTGGCGCGGCGTTATCCAGGGTTATGCCGCCAATCACGCAAATTGGCAGGCTGAGACGGGCCCGTGCCTGGTCCAGCACATCCAGGGTCGCGGTAGGGGCGCCGGGTTTGGTGCTGGAGTTGAAGAACCGGCCAAAGGCGACATAACTGGCGCCTTCCTTGGCGGCCTGCTCGGCCAGCTCAATCTGGCTGTGGCAGGTCGAACCAATAATGGCATGGCGCCCAAGCAGTGCCCGGGCCGGGGTCAACGGGCCATCGGTTTGCCCAAGGTGGACGCCAACACCCAGGCGCGCGGCCAGTTCGGCATCGTCGTTGATGATCAAGTGCGCCTTGTAGCGCTCGCACAAACCGCGCAAGGCTTCGGCTTCGCGCAGGCGGCGGGCGTCATCGCTGCTTTTGTCGCGATATTGCAACAGCGTCAGGCCACCATCGAGGGCCGCCTCAACAAAGGGCAGCAGTTTGCCCGCGAGCAATTGGCTATCAGTGATTGCGTACAGGCCGCGCAGTGTCATGGGTCATGCCTCATTCGTTACGAGCAGAAGTCCAGCGGCAATCGGCGCGGCACAAATTGGCCTTGCCCTAGTTGCTCGGCATCGCGCAGGGTACGCCACGTGTAATTAAGCGCGGTTTGCACGGCGCTGACCAGTTCTTCACCAATGGCCAATCGTCCGGCCAAAGCGCTGGCCAGGGTACAGCCCGAGCCGTGGTAGCTGCCAGGCAAGCGATGGCAGGTAAAGGTATGGCGGCTACCGTCGCGGCTGTACAAGCGGTTATGCACTTCGTGTTCATCGCCGTGACCGCCGGTGATCAGCAGGTGCTGGCAAAAAGGCAGGAGTTTTTCTGCGCACTCATCGGCGCTGCCATCGGGCAGCTCGGCCAGGATGCGGGCTTCGGGAAGGTTGGGGGTGGCAATGGTTGCCAGCGGCAGCAGGCGTTCGCGCATGGCGTAGCCCACTTCGTCCTTGCCTAGCCGTCCGCCACCGCCCGCGCGCAACACGGGGTCGCAGACCATTGGCAGGTGCGGGTGGGCCTGAAGCAGTTCGACCACGGTGTCGACCATCTCCAGTGAGCCGAGCATGCCCAGCTTGACCGCCGCAACGGTGGAGTCGCTGAGCACGGCATCGGCTTGCGCCAGTACCCACTCACGATCCAGCACGCGGAAATCGCTGACATTGACAGTGTTCTGCACTGTCAGGGCGGTCACTACCGGGGCGGCGTGACAACCTTGAGCCAGCAGGGCTTCGATATCTGCCTGCAAGCCGGCACCACCACTGGGGTCATGGCCGGAGAGACAGAGGACAACGGGGCGAGAACTGTAGATATTCATGGTGCGCGAGCTTACCACCAAACGGTTTTTTGGGGCGCTTGGTCCGTATTGCTCTATATGTTGTTTATAAGTGCTTGATTGCCCCGAAATTGTTATCCAGCCAATCTCGTGTTCTTCGCTGTAATGCCCTATCTAGAGCCTTTTAGTTGATATTGTACGTACTGTGTATGTGCCATTAATGGCTATGTTAAAGTGACTGCAAATTAATAACAGGTCATTCGGTCGCCGTGGTCTCAGAGGGAATATGAGGCTGCACACGTGATCGACTGAACCACGTTGGGGCTGTATGCGCTATTTGCTGATGATGTTGTTGGGCTGGCTACCGATGCTGGCCAGCGCAGTCGCTTTTGACGAAACCACACAAAGCCTGCCCTTGGGCCGCGTGATGCAGGTGTTCGAAGACATAGGTGGCAAGGCTACTCTGGCCGATGTCACGGCCCGCGACGAGCTGTTCAAACCACACACTAAAGACACGCTGAACGAGGGCTATTCGCACTCGGCCTTCTGGGTCAAAGTGGATTTGCGCTACCAGCCGCAAGACCCGAAAGTGCAACGCACCTGGCTGCTGGAACTGGCCTACCCGCCGCTGGATTCCATCGAGTTGTACCTGGCGGATGCCGCAGGTAGCTATCGGCTGGCCGAGCACACGGGCGATGCGCTGCCTTTTGACCGTCGCTCGATCAAAGAAAATAACTACCTGTTTGAACTCGACTTCAGTCCCGGACAACGCCAGACGGTGTATCTGCGATTGGCCAGCCAGGGCTCGGTTCAGGCGCCATTAACGCTGTGGTCTGCTCAGTCATACCTCGAACAGCAGCCCGTGCGGATTTACATCCTGGGCCTGATCTATGGCGTGTTGCTGGGGATGCTGGTTTACAACCTGTTTATTTACCTCAGCGTGCGTGACACCAGTTACCTCTACTACATCTTCTATATCGCCTCATTCGGTTTGTATCAGCTGTCGGTCAATGGCGCGGCGGTGCAGTACTTCTGGCCGAACAACCCGTGGTGGGCCAATGCGTCCACGCCATTTTTAATTGGTGCATCGGCGTTCTTCGGCTGCCAGTTCGCCCGTACCTTTTTGCACACCGCTTCCCACAGTCGCTGGCTTGACCGTGCCCTGATACTGCTGATGGCAGTGGGCGCGCTGGTCATGGTGCTTGCACTGACCACCAGCTATGCCGTGTCGTTGCGTCTGGCCACAGGCCTGGCGCTGGCGTTTATCGTTACCATTTTCACTGCCGGGGTGGTGGCCTGGGTTCGGGGCCTGCGCGTTGCGCGCTATTTCGTGATTGCCTGGTCGGCGTTTTTGCTCGGTGGTCTGGTCAATACGCTGATGGTGCTGGGCTACCTGCCAAACGTGTTCCTGACCATGTATGCCAGCCAGATCGGCTCGGCGATTGAAGTGGGACTGCTGTCGCTGGCGCTTGCCGACCGTATCAATGCCATGCGCGACCTGCAGGCGCGCACGCTGCAAGAGTCCGGGCAAAAGCTGGCGGCCATGAACCAGCAACTGGCTCGGACCAACCAGCTTAAAGACGAATTTCTGGCGACCGTTACCCATGAGCTGCGCACCCCGATGAACGGTGTGATTGGCTCCCTGGAGTTGATCAAAACCCTGGACATGGGGCCAGAGCTTGAGCAGTACACCCAGACTGCTGAAGGCTCTGCGCGAGAAATGATGCACATGGTCAATGGCATTCTGGCCCTGACAGAACTGCAAGCGGGTCGCCTGACTGCGCGTCCTCGCCCGTTTAGTCTGAATGAGCTGCTGCAGGGCCTGGACGATCAGTTCGGGCCAGCTGCACGTGGCAAAGGGCTGGAATTCTCGTATGAAATAACGCGCAACTTGCCAGATAAATTGGTAGGCGATGCCGAGAAAATTCGTCAGTGCCTTGAGTGCTTGCTGGATAACGCCGTCAAGTTCACCTGTGAAGGGGGCGTGATTTTGCGTGTCACCGGCAAGCTCGCAGAATCGGGACGTTGGGCGCTGGCCTTCAATGTAATCGACAGCGGCATCGGTTTTGTTCACCAGGAGGAAGCCGAGCTGTATCAGCACTTCTTTCAGGTCGATGGCTCCATGACCCGCGAGTACGGTGGCTTGGGCATCGGTCTGGCGATTTGCCGACGCCTGGTGGAGCTGCTTGGCGGGCGCTTGACCCATCATTCGCAGCCGGGGCAGGGCTCCCAGTTCCAGCTGTTGCTGGAGCTTGATTCAGTGACTCAAACCCCGAAGCCCCTGCCGGAGTTGGTTACCGCTTCGGTGCTCAGCCGAGCGCCGGGTGAGTATGTCGTTCTGCTGGTCGAGGATCCCGATAATCCTGTAATGGTGCGCGGCATGTTGCTCAAGTTGGGTTACCGCGTGCTCAGTGTTGACTCTGGGCAGGCGGCGATCGAAACCCTGCGCCGCGAGCGGGTGGATGCGGTGTTGTTGGCGTGCCCGCTGGCTCAGGTATCGGGCACCTCGATGGGCAATCAGTTGCTGACTCTGGCTGCGTGCGCGCAGTTGCCGGTGCTGGCGCTGTTCGACTCTGAAGCCCAGGCTCGCCAAGCCCGTGAGCAAGTTGATGGCATCACCGATTACTTGCTCAAACCGCTGCGTTTTGAAGAGCTGCAACACACCTTGTCACAGCGACTGTTGCTGCAAGAAAGTGACAAAGGCGCCGAATTTTAGGCGGTTATGCCACTTGTTTAGACGTAGATGCGTGCTTCACTGGCTTATTGGCATGATCCACTGGAGCCCGCGCAATGAACCTGCATCAATACGCTGAAACCCACCAGGTGACCAATCAGCCGCCGTCGCTGGACGGCGCGAACCTGTTCCGCATCGACTTGCCGTTGCAGTACTGGAGCCAGCATTTTGGAGCCGGTTGGGCGCAGCCGCGGATTGATCACTACGGGGCACTGGCGGGCGGCCCGTTGATGGCTGCGGGTTTTTTGGCCAATGAAAACAAACCGCAGTTTGTCAGTCATGACCGTTACGGTCATCGGATCGATCTGGTGGAGTTTCACCCGGCTTATCACGAGCTGATGCGCACCGCGATTGAACACGGCTTGCCGTCCTTGCCCTGGACCGACCCGCAACCCGGCGCCCATGTTGCTCGTGCGGCAATGACCTATCTGCACAGCCAGGCCGAAGCGGGCAGCGGTTGCCCCTTGACCATGACCTTCGCCAGTGTTCCCGCCTTGCGCCTGCAACCGGAAATTGCCGAGGTGTGGCTGCCCAAGGTTCTTGCCACCCAATACGACCCGCGTAATGTCGACATCAGCCAAAAAGCCGGAGTCACCCTCGGCATGGCCATGACCGAAAAACAGGGCGGCACCGACGTGCGGGCCAATACCACGCGGGCCTACCCGGTGGGGGCAAAGGGACCGGGGCAAGCTTATGAACTGCTGGGGCACAAATGGTTTTGCTCGGCACCGATGAGCGATGGCTTTTTGACCTTGGCGCAAACCGACAAGGGCCTGAGCTGTTTTTTGCTGCCGCGCCATCGCCCGGACGGTAGCCGCAACGAGCTCTATATCCAGCGCCTGAAAAACAAACTGGGCAACAGTTCCAACGCTTCCAGTGAGGTCGAGTTTCGTGGGGCGCTGGCCTGGATGATCGGTGAAGAAGGGCGCGGCATACCGACGATTATTGAAATGGTTGCCATGACCCGCTTCGATTGCATGGTCGGCTCCAGCGCTCTGATGCGTCAGGCATTGACCCAAGCCAGCCATCACTGTGCTCATCGTCTTGTAGGTGGGCGGGTGTTGGCAGACCAGCCGTTGATGCAAAACGTATTGGCCGATCTCGCTCTGGAAAGTGAGGCCGCACTGGCCCTGAGCCTGCGTATGGGCCGCGCGCTGGACCATCTGGATGACCCGCAAGAAGTCCGGTTTTCAAGGCTGGTGACGGCAGTGGGCAAGTACTGGATCTGCAAGCGGGCCCCGGCAATGATCAACGAAGCGGCCGAATGCATGGGCGGTGCCGGGTATGTGGAAGACAGCATCCTGCCGCGCCTGTATCGCGAGGCCCCTGTGAACTCGACGTGGGAGGGTTCGGGCAATGTGCAGTGCCTGGACGTGCTGCGCGCCTTGTCCAAGGAACCGGGCGTACTCGATGCCTTGTTTGCCGAATTGGGCGACGGGCATGGCGACAGGCATTTGGCGCAGCACATTGCGCAGCTTCACGCTGCGTTTAAAGACACGGATGACATTCAATACCGTGCGCGGCAACTGACTGAACACATCGCCTTGGGCCTACAGGCAAAGCTGCTGCTGGAGGCAGGTAATAGCGATGTGAGCGACGCCTTTATCGCCAGTCGCCTGCAAGGCAGCGGCCGGGTCTATGGCACCTTGCCACGGGGGGTGAATGTGGCGGTGATCGTTGCTCGCTCAACCCCTCAGGTTATTTGAAATAACTGCAGAGTTTCGTAGCAGCTGCCGAGGAACGACGGCTGCGTTCGACGACGCAGTCGTCGCAAATCAAGCGCCTCGGTGTATCAGAATTATTGAGTGTTCAGGTTTTACGACGGCTTCGCCGCCGGACGCAGTCGTCGTTCCTCGGCAGCTGCTACGCAGTTTCTAGTTGTTGTAGCCGCTGTGCTTTGCTTTGCGATGCAGGCAAGATAAAGGCCTGCCCGTTCAGAAGACAGGATGCTTACCGTGACTGAAGCTTTTATTGTCGTTTCCACCGCTGAAGAGGCCGTCGACCGCCTTGCTGCCTTGCACGAGCGCGCAACTACGGCCTTGAGTCAGGCGCTCAAGCGTTATCTCAAGGATCGAGCTGAACCCTCTGCACAGGAACGCGCACTGTTTCGCTACCCGGAACTGCGTTTGACCTACCGTAGTCATGGCGACGTGCCGACTATCACTCGCGCTTATGCCAAGGTCCAACTGCCGGGAACCTACAGCGTCACCGTCACTCATCCCGCCTCCTTCCGTAACTATTTGTTGGAGCAGTTGGTGCCGTTGATGCGCGACTTCACCGTTGAGGTGGAGGTCGGTGTCAGCCAGCAAAATATCCCGTACCCCTATGTGGTTGAACAAGGCGATGAACTTGCCGGCTCCGGTGTGACCGCTGCGGCCTTGGCGCGTGTGTTCCCGAGTACCGACTTGTCCGCCGCCACCGACGGCATTGCCGATGGCCTGTACGACTGGGAAAACACCGATCCGTTGCCGCTGGCGCTGTTCGACGCGGCACGGGTCGACTTTTCGCTGCGCCGTCTGGTGCACTACACCGGCAGTGACTGGCGCCATGTGCAGCCGTGGATTCTGCTGACCAACTACCACCGCTATGTTGACCAGTTCATCCTCCATGGCCTTGAGCAACTGCGTGATGACCCGCGCTTTGTGCGCATGGTGATGCCGGGTAACGTGATCATCGAAAAGTCGATGGACTACGGCGAGGCCCAGGCCATTGCGGCCGGTGTGGTGTGGCACCGCTACCAGATGCCGGCGTATCACTTGCAGGCCAACGATGGTCATGGCGTGACTCTGGTGAACATCGGTGTCGGCCCGTCCAACGCGAAAAACATCACCGATCACCTGGCCGTGCTGCGTCCGCATTGCTGGCTGATGATTGGTCACTGCGGCGGCCTGCGCCAGTCGCAAACCATCGGTGATTACGTGTTGGCCCACGCATACATGCGTCGTGACGGGATTCTCGACCGGGTTGTACCGCCGAATATTCCGATCCCGGCCTTGGCTGAAGTGCAACTGGCGTTGCAGGAAGCTGCCGCACAGGTCACTGGCGAACGTGGCGATGAGCTGAAAAAGCGCCTGCGCACCGGCACCGTACTGACCTATGACGATCGTAACTGGGAGCTGCGCTGGGCTCAGGAACGTCCGCTGATCAATCTGTCCCGTGCCGTAGCCGTGGATATGGAAAGCGGCACCATTGCCGCTCAGGGTTATCGGTTGCGTGTGCCGTATGGCACGTTGCTGTGCGTATCGGACAAACCGCTGCACAGCGAAATCAAACTGCCGGGTTCGGCCAATGCCTTCTATGAGCGGGCCGTGAGCCAGCACTTGAAAATCGGTATTGCCGCCGTGGATTTGATGCGCAGTCAGCTCAACTCTCTGCACTCGCGCAAATTGCGCAGCTTCGACGAACCACCGTTCCGTTGATAGACATGGTCATTTAGCGATCAGGGCACTAGCATTACAGGCCCTGATCGTTAGATGTCCTTTTTGCCATGTCCCGTCCTGTTCGTCCCGCCCCACGCCGTCCGGCATCGAAAAGTCCGACACCTCAAGCTGCCAGTCGCCGTGTGGCCAAGGCGCCACCGTCTGATCCCAAGCTGTATCTATTCAATAAGCCCTTTGATGTACTGACCCAGTTCAGCGACGAAGGTGGGCGGGCGACGCTCAAGGACTTTATCCCGATTCCGGGAATTTACCCGGCCGGGCGTCTGGACAGGGACAGTGAAGGCTTGCTGCTGCTGACCAACGATGGCCAGTTGCAAGCGCGGATTGCCGATCCCAAGCACAAGCTGCCCAAGACCTACTGGGTACAAGTGGAAGGCGAGCCCACGCCAGAACAGCTGCAGCAGTTGCGCGACGGTGTAGAGCTCAATGATGGCAAGACCCTGCCCGCACAAGCCCGTGCTCTTGAAGAGCCGCAGCTCTGGCCGCGCAATCCGCCCGTGCGCTTTCGCAAAAGCATTCCGACGTCGTGGCTGGAACTGGTGATTCGCGAAGGGCGTAATCGTCAGGTGCGGCGCATGACCGCAGCTGTAGGGCTGCCGACCCTGCGTCTGGTGCGAGTACGCATTGGTGACTGGTCGATTGAAGGGCTTGAGCAGGGGCAATACAAGGAAGTGCCTGCGCGGCTATAGCGCGCCGGACTCGATCAGTGCGATGACCACGCTTTTGATGATGAACGCAGCTACGCCCAGGCCCAGTACGAAAAACAGAATAAATGAGCCGAAGCGCCCGGCTTTGGACTTTTTCGCCAGATCCCAGACGATAAAGGCCATGAAAATGATCAGCACGCTGACCAGAATCGTCATCATCCATTCTTCAAGTACGGCAGGATCCATCAGTGTTCTCCAGCGTCATCGGGGGTAAAGGCCGGGGGAGTATACGCCAGTGAGTGCGGGCAGATATTGATCTGGAGGGTGATAGGGGTTCGCATAACTTGTAGCAGCTGCCGAGGAACGAAGGCTGCGTTCGGCTGCGAAGCAGTCGTAAAATCAGCACACGCGATTTTTCAGTTATACCGCGCACTCTGATCTTACGATGGCTTCGCCATCGAACGCAGCCTCGTTCCTTCGGCAGCTGCTACAGGTTTGTCAGGTTCGCAGATGAGTCAACGGCAGCTCGGTGCTGTTGAGTACCTGATTGAGCACAAAGCTCGAGCGCACGCTGGTCACGCCTTCAATGCGGGTCAGTTCGCCCAGCAGCAGTTTTTGGTAGTGGTCCATGTCGGCTACCACCACTTTCAACTGATAGTCCGCGTCCATGCCGGTCACCAGGCTGCACTCCAGCACTTGCGGCAGGTTGCGGATACAGGCTTCAAAATTCTCGAAACGCTCTGGCGTGTGTCGGTCCATGCCGATCAATACGTAGGCCGTCAGGCTTAAGCCCAGCAGCTTGCGGTCGAGTAGCGCCACCTGACGGGTGATGTAGCCGTCATCCTCAAGCTGTTTGACACGGCGTGAGCAGGGGGAAGGCGACAGGCCAATACGCTCGGCCAGTTCCTGGTTAGAGATGCGTGCGTCACGCTGCAATTCCGCCAAAATGCTCAGGTCGTACCGGTCGAGTTTGCTCACGAAGTTACCCTTTGTCATAACTATTGCGTGAAAGTATCCACCTTAAGTCAAAAATTGCGCAAGTGATGTTTTATCCAGCAATCTTCGCAATCGCCTGCTGCGGCCTCAGGCCTATTCTTATTACCAGAATCACTGCCCGGACATAGAGTCCACAGCGGCCCGCCGAATCAGGCCAGCCGCGGCCGCCAACCCCATAGGGTTGCCCCGGCCCCCGGGCTACGCACTGTCCAGAAGACGGCGCGAGGTGAGCCAACATCACAAGTGTTGAGCCAGGACGAAATTTTTTGAAGAAGCAAAGGGCGACCGACGGGTCGCCCTTTTTTTCGTCTGCCAAAAATAAGTTGCGTTGCAGCGTGCTTGGCGTAGAACCGGTTCTCGAATTTCCAGTCTTATATTTAGGCCCTATCTCGCAGTGAGAATCAGCATGAAATCGCGTATCTGGCGTTTGGCTACAGTTGGCTTGCTCTTTGTGAGTGTCAGTGGCCAGGTGCTGGCCGAAGAGCCGCGAGGTGAGCAGAACCCGGTTCACGCTCACCCTAATAACGGGCAGCAACATGGGCCGCAAGGGCAGGGTGGTAATAACCAGCCGCGCCCGGAGCGTGAACAGGGCCGCCCGCAAGGCAACCCCGGCAACCAGCCTGGCAGAGAACATGTTCAGCCTGCTGTGGAGCATAATCAACCGCGTGTAGAGCACATTCAGCCCAACCCTGTGCGTAGCGAACCGCCAGCTGGGCAATGGCAGGGGCGTGCGCATCAGGAGGTAAATGGCCAGGGCCATCCGGCCCCACCGGTCAATAACCTGCCAATCCAGCCTCGTCCCAGTGCCGTGCAGCAAACCGAAGCCCCGAACCGCGGCGGCAATCAGAATTGGCATGGCGGTGGTTCAACTCCTAGCCCAACGCCAGGCCCAAGACCGGGTTACAACCAGGGAGCCAATAACAGCCATCCCAATGACCAGCGCTGGGCCGGTCGTCCGTCCGGACATGGCAATGGCTGGGGTTCAGGGCCGAAATATCGCCCGGGCTATATGGTCGACCGGTTCCCCGATCGGCACTGGCAAGTGCCTTATCGTGGTCAGAATTACTTCTTTTCAGGCGGCTACTGGTATCGTCCACAAGGGCCTCGTTACATCGTGGTTCAGCCACCGTACGGGATTCGCGTAGGGTATTTGCCCGACTATGCACAAGAACTGTGGATCGGCAGCACCCTGATGTTTCTGGCCGCTGGCGCCTATTACGAGTATCAGCCCGCGACTCAGGATTACATTGTGGTCCAGCCCCCGGCTGCAGCCCCGCAACCTGTGAGCAACGGCTATGACGTCGTGGCCTACCCGGCGAACGGCCAAAGCCCTGCGCAAGTCAGTCAGGATGGCTACGAATGTTATCGCTGGGCTGTGACTCAAAGCGGCTTTGACCCGGCCAAAGTGACCTATGCACCTTCACCGACGGTGGTGCAAACCTACCGGCAGGCGCAAGGCAACTGCCTGAACAGCCGCGGGTATCAGGTCAATTATTGAGGGGCGGGTTGGGGTTTGACCACTTCCTGCGGGTCGGCGTGCACCAGCACCTCGGCCCGAGGGTAGACCTTTGCAATGGCTTCGGCGGCACGGTCACAAATGGTGTGGGCCGCCGACAACGTCAGCTCACCTGGCAGTTCAAGGTGCAACTGCACAAACCAGATGTTGCCCGAGATACGTGTGCGCAGGTCGTGAGCGCCGAGCACGCCGGGCACCCCACAGGCCAGCTTCAGCATGTCATCGCTGACGTTGCTCGGTAACTCTTCGTCCATCAATACCGCAAAACTCTCACGGGCAATCTGGATGGCGCTCCAGAGGATATACACCGCGATTCCCAGACCAAACCATGCATCGAGTTGCGGGAAACCCACACTGGCCAATACCAGTGCCACCAAAATACTGCCATTGAGCATCAAGTCCGAGCGGTAATGCAGCGAGTCTGCGCGCACTGCGTTTGAGCCCGTGGCCTTGATCACCCGATGTTGCAGCACCAGCAATGCCACGGTCATCACCAGCGAAAATACGATGACGCCGATCCCGATCCAGGGCGCACCCACAGGCTCGGGGTTTTTCAGTCGTTCGAAAGCCTGAAAGGCAATCAACACCGCACTCACACCGATAAACAGCGCTTGCGCCATGCCCGCCAGCGATTCGGCCTTGCCGTGGCCGTAGCGGTGATCTTCATCGGCGGGGCGCAGCGCGTAATGCACGGCCAGCAAGTTGAGAAACGAAGTCACGCCATCAAGCAGCGAGTCGGTCAGGCCGGCGAGCATGCTGATCGAACCGCTGAGCCACCAGGCGACGGCCTTGGTCACGATTAACAGACCCGCCACCGCCACCGACGCGCGGGTGGCCAGACGTAACAGGCGAGCGTGTTCCGGGCTGCTGGTCATAGAGCTTCCTTTTTTTGCTGGCAACGGCTTCAGGCGGCCGGCTGCAAACCGTACATGGCCAACTGCTGTGCGCTGCCCTTGTGTTGGATCAGGCGCGGGTCATTCAACGGGAAGCTGCGGCCCAGCTCGCTTTCGAGAATGGCCTGAAGCTTGGCGTTATCCACTTTGCCGTCTGCACCGATGGCTTCGCGCAGTTTTTCCGGGGCGATTTGTGCGGTTTTGCCCGGTGGGAAGTAAATCGCGCCAGTAGCGAAGTCGACACCGAATGCGATCAAGCCCGGGATCACATAAAACAGCAGGCCTACGGCATCGAGCACCGCAATCATCGGATCGATCTTGCCGTCGATTTGACCGCGACGATCGGGGAAGACAATACTGCCGCAGGCAGTCAATTGGGTGAACAGGGCCGCAACCACGACCCCGCCGATCACACGGGAAGACATTCGCATACAAAAACCTCAAGGACACTTAAAGGAGTGGATCATTAAGACCGCGCTTAATGCCCAACTGTTCGCCGTTATACTCGTCGCTCTGTTCTGGAGCCACCATGATTTCTTTGCCGATTGATGAAGTTTTACCTGCGCTGCGTCTGGCCTTGGCCGAGCGCCACGAAGCCGTGCTTGAAGCCCCGCCAGGCGCAGGTAAGACCACCCGTGTTCCGCTGGCCCTGCTCAACGAGCCGTGGCTCGCGGGTCAGAAGATCCTGATGCTCGAGCCCCGGCGTCTCGCTGCCCGTGCAGCGGCCGAGCGTCTGGCCAGCGAACTGGGTGAAAAAGTCGGCGAAACCGTAGGATATCGGATTCGGCTCGAAAGCAAAGTCGGTCCCAATACCCGCATTGAAGTCGTCACCGAAGGCATCCTCACCCGTCGCTTGCAGCACGACCCGGCACTGGAGGGGGTGGGCCTGCTGATTTTCGACGAGTTCCATGAGCGTAGTCTGGATGCCGATCTGGCGTTAGCCCTGAGCCTCAATGGTCGTGAGCTGTTTCGTGACGAGCAGCCGCTGAAAATCCTTCTGATGTCTGCGACCCTTGAAGGCGAGCGGCTGGCCAACATTCTCGACGATGCGCCGATCCTGCGCAGCGAAGGCCGCATGTACCCGGTGACCATGCGCTGGGGGCGACCATTTGTGCCCGGTGAATTTATCGAGCCCCGGGTGGTACAAACCGTTCTCGATGCCATCAATGATGAGAGTGGCAGCCTGCTGGTGTTCTTGCCCGGGCAGGCAGAAATTCGCCGGGTTAATCAGCAATTGGCCGACGCGCTGGGGTCGCGCAGCGATGTTTTGCTTTGCCCGTTGCATGGCGAGCTGGACCTCGCGGCCCAGCGTGCGGCCATCGAGCCCGCGCCCAAGGGCCTGCGCAAAGTGGTGTTGGCCACCAATATCGCCGAGACCAGCCTGACCATTGACGGCGTGCGGGTGGTGATCGACGCCGGGCTGGCGCGGGTGCCACGTTTCGATCCGGGTAGCGGCATGACCCGTCTCGACACTCAGCGTATTTCCCGCGCCAGTGCCACTCAGCGTGCCGGTCGCGCCGGGCGGCTGGAACCTGGTGTCTGTTACCGGTTGTGGTCCGAAGATCAACACGCGCAACTGGCCGCCTATGGCAGCGCGGAGATCCTCCAGGCCGATCTGGCCGGGCTGGCGCTGCAACTGGCGCGCTGGGGCGTGACGCCGGAGCAACTGATCTGGCTCGACGTGCCTCCCGGTGCAAGTTATGCACAGGCTCAGCAATTGCTGGAACGCCTGGGCGCCTTGCGCGAGCAAAAGCTGACGTCTCACGGTCAAGCGATGGCCGAGCTCCCGGCGCATCCGCGTATCGCACATTTGCTGATTCGCGGGCAGGATTTGGGGCTGGCCGACATGGCCTGTGACGTGGCGGCGCTATTGGGTGAGCGAGATATTTTGCGCGGCGCCGGGGCGGACGTGCACAGCCGTCTGGCCCTGCTCTCGGGCGAAAGCCGCGCGGCGCGAGGCGGGCAGGGTGGGGTGCAGCGCGCCAAGCAACTGGCCCGGCAATATCGCGGCTACTTGCGCGGCAAAGCCACACAACCGGTCACTGACCCAGATCACCCGCGCTGGCTGGGCGCCTTGCTGGCGCTGGCCTACCCCGACCGCATCGCCCTGCAACGCAAACCCGGCGGTGCCGAGTACCGGCTGGCCAACGGGCGTGCTGCTGTATTTACCGAAAGTGATGTGCTGATGAAACATCCCTGGCTGGTGATCGCTGATTTGGGTAGCCGCCAAGGCCAACGTGAAGAGCGCATCTACCTGGCTGCCGAGTTCGACGCCGGGTTGCTGGATGGCGTATTGAGCGAGCAGGTCAGCGTTGTCGATCAGCTTGACTGGGACGAGCGCGAAGGCGTGTTGCGCGCTGAGCGTCAGCGCAAGGTCGGTGAGCTGGTACTCAGCCGCGAACCGCTAACCGGGCTGGACGAAGCAGCGCGCACGCAAGCACTGATCAATCTGGTAAGGCGCAAGGGGCTGGAACTGTTGCCGTGGACGCCGGAGTTGCGCCAATGGCAGGCGCGGGTGGCGTTGCTGCGTCAGCTTGATATGGAGGCTCAAGGCCAAAGTGAATGGCCGGACGTCAGCGATGCTGCATTACTGGCAGGGCTTGAGGATTGGCTGGCGCCGTACCTGGGGCGTGTCTCGCGGTTGAGCCACTTTGCCAACCTCGACCTGTCCAGCATTGTGCATAACTTGCTCAAATGGCCGCTGCCCCAGCGCCTGGAGGAGCTGGCGCCGCATCACATCAAAGTGCCGTCGGGCTCTTCGGTGCGGCTGGATTACAGCGAGCACCCACCGATTCTGGCGGTACGCCTGCAAGAGCTGTTTGGGCTGGCGGATACCCCGCGTATCGCCGGTGGTCGGCAAGTGGTCAAGTTGCACCTGTTATCGCCTGCCAGGCGTCCGGTGCAAGTGACCCAGGACTTGGCCAACTTCTGGAAGTCGACATACGACGAGGTCAAGAAAGACCTCAAAGGCCGATACCCCAAGCATTTTTGGCCTGACGACCCTTTGGTCGCGCAAGCTACTGCACGGGTAAAGCCGAAAGGGACATAGCCAGGTTTCTGCCCCTGTCGTTGAGCCGTCATGCGGGCGGTTCAATTCAAGCTTGAGCCTTTCTTGTTTGTTGCCAGGTGGTCTGCCCAGCAATATCAGGAAAGTGCAGGCTGAAAACGGTGATTTCGCCAGTCACACTTTGGACCTGCGCCGTACCCTGATGAAGGCTCATGATCGACCGGACAATTGCCAGGCCAAGACCGGTACCGCCTTCCCCTCGCGATCGGCTAGTGTCGACTCGATAAAAACGGTCGAACAAGTGCAACAGATGCTGAGACTCGATCCCTGGGCCTGGGTTGGCTACAAGTAGCGAGATGTGTTTGGCATGTTTTTCGATAACAACCGAGATGGAATGTTCTGCGGGGCAGTGCCGTATCGCGTTGGATACCAGGTTTGATATAGCTCGCTGAATCATCAATCTGTCGCCAATGGTTTTGCCGTTTCCGGTGACGTTCAGGCTTATCTGTTTTTCTTGCGCAGACAGCGAAAACAGATCGATGACCTTCAGCGCTTCATCCTCCAGGGTAATTGTCTCGAATGGGACAAGCGCCGCCGGGTGACTGACCTGAGCGAGGAAGAGCATGTCCGCAACGATTCGGGTGACGCGCCCCAGTTCTTCGGTACAGGATTCCAGCACCGTTTTGTACTCTTGTGCCGATCTCTCCCGAGTCAGGGTCACTTGGGCCTTGCCCATCAAATTGGAGATAGGAGATCGCAGTTCGTGGGCCAAGTCATCGGAGAACTGCGACAGTTGCTGAACGCCGCTGTCGAGTCTGTGCAGCATGAAGTTGATTGCATGTGCCAGTTCACTGAGTTCCTGAGGCATTTTGACGACGGAGAGTCGGTGGCTGAGGTCTTGAGCCGAGATCATGGCGGCGACTTTGCGGAACTCTCTCAGTGGCGAAAGTCCTCGTTGCACCACCGCCCAAGCACTAATCCCGATGAATATCAGTAAAAGCGGCAGAGCAATAATCGTCGAGCGAAGATAGGCGTTTAGTAGCGCTTCATCGTTTGCACAGTCCATCGACAGCAATACGGGAACGCTCACTCCGTTCTTTAACCGGATAAGTTTGGACGCAGTAAGAAAGTGTCGACCCTCGTCATCTGTATAAGTGGAATAGGTAATCTTGTCGCCGGTCGCGCTCGCTTCTTTCAATTCAACCCGAAAATCCGACAAGCCAGAGCCGAACTTCAGTAAGGGCTTTCTGAGGTTTGTCAGGTCATAAATGGTCAGGTTCAGATTGTCATGCCCCATGACCTGGTCCAGCAACGAGTGAGGTTTAGAGCTTACATCGGCCGTGTCGTCGTACATTGAGAGGTGCTGTTCAACCTGCTGCAATTTCTTGTCCAGGCTGCTTCTGGCTAGCGTATCCAGCTCATGTGTCAACGCGAAAAA
Source organism: Pseudomonas kulmbachensis (assembly GCF_963681935.1). Lineage (NCBI taxonomy): Bacteria > Pseudomonadati > Pseudomonadota > Gammaproteobacteria > Pseudomonadales > Pseudomonadaceae > Pseudomonas > Pseudomonas kulmbachensis. The sequence goes on from NZ_OY817088.1 coordinate 734,665, forward strand.
AGCCAGGATAGCCAACGATACAACCAGCAACGCCCCCAAAATACTTACGGTCAAACCGAGTCGCATTGACAGACTGACCGGCTTCATTCGCGCGCTTCCAGTACGTAGCCAACACCGCGGAGTGTATGGATCAGTTTGTTATCGTACGGGTCGTCAATTTTGGCTCTCAATCTACGAATTGAGACTTCGACAACGTTAGTGTCGCAGTCAAAGTTCATGTCCCAAACCAATGAAATGATTTGGGTGCGCGAGAGCACTTCGCCGGTTTGACGCATCAGCAGGTGCAGAAGCGCAAACTCCTTGGTCGTAAGGTCTATACGGTGGTCACCACGAAAAGCCCGGTGGCGTCCTTGATCAAGTTCCAGATCGGCGACCTTGAGCACCTGTGGAACCGGAGTGTGCTCACTGCGCCGCATCAGGGTTCGTACGCGGGCCAGTAGCTCAGGAAACTCGAACGGTTTCACCAGGTAGTCATCGGCACCCAAATCCAGCCCGCGAATTTTGTCCGCCAGGCGCCCGCGTGCCGTCAACATCATGACCCGCGCATTACTGCTCTGACGCAGACGTTCAAGTACTCCCCAGCCATCAAGTTCTGGAAGATTAACGTCAAGTATCACCACGTCATAGCTATGTTGGCGCGCCAGATGAAGTCCATCTGTCCCCGTTGCTGCGTGGTCCACAACATACCCACTTTCAGTCAGGCCTTGGTGCAAGTACTCGGCAGTTTTAGGCTCGTCCTCAATGACAAGGATTCGCATGATAGGTCACCACTGTTAATAAAAATAATGAGTTGATTCAGAGAAAATATTATTTTTCTTATGGTTTTCTGATCGAAATAAAAACGGCGTTTAAATAACTCGGTTATGTGTGGGCGTACGGTCCAGATGTTAGCGAATATGGATCAGCCTAAAGCCTGTAGCGACTATAGGGTCAAGTCATGGCTGCGTGATTGAGCTATAAAAATCAGTGTGTTGCGACAATTTGTCGCGGCGGTAAATCCTGATTCCAGCCGCGAGTGACAAGGGCAAAAGTACTTGAGTGGCGGAGGTAAATGTTATTTGGGATATGCGGGCTGAGGGGGGGCTCGTAAAACTGGCGACCTGTTGATCTGTTTTCTAATGCCTTTGATTTTAGAGTAAAAACACAGCCGAATCTCAAGATAACGTATTTGTAATTCTTCAGTCACGTTGTTGATAAGTGCTGGCTTTAAAGTGTTGAACACTGAAACTTAGCGTTATAGGAACTATTGAATTGCATCGGCATAAAGAAATAGCTGCATCAATAAAGACCTTCCTGGTAGTCAGTATTGGTTGTGCACTTTTACTGGTCGGCCCCCCTGCGGTTGCAGTTTCACCTTTGCAAAGCCTGACCATGGATCAAGCACTTGAGGCCGCGTTTTCAAACAATCCTGAATTGGCGGCTGCGCAGTGGGACATTGGCATCGCTCAAGGAGATTTGCAGCAGGCGGGGTTGATGCCAAACCCGCAGGTCTCCTGGGAGGCTGAAGATACTCGGAGAAATTCGCGGACTACGACGGTGCTGATCAATCAGCAGATCGAGCTTGGGGGCAAGCGCGGAGCCAGGGTCGACGTGGCCAGTCGAAATCAGGATGCGGTCGGGATTGAATTGGAGCGAAAGCGCAATGTACTGCGTGCCGATGTTATCCAGGCATTTTCCAGCGCCTCAACGGCTCAGCAAAGAGTGCTCTTGGCACGTCAATCACTTGAACTGGCGGAGCGCGGTTTACGGGTTGCCCAAGGTCGCATCAAGAGTGGCAAAACCTCCCCTGTTGAAGGTACGCGCGCAGAGGTTCAGCTTTCAGAAGTGCGCCTGGAGCTGCGGCGAGCTGAGCGGGATGAGGCTAGTGCGCTCCAGCAGCTCGCTCTAGTCATGGGGGCGCCTTTGCCAGTATTTCTGGTCGTGGGTGATTCAAGCCGGTCCATGCCAGCGGTACCGGACCCGTTATTGCTGCTTGATCGCATCGACAGGACCGCAGAGCTGCGATTGGCAGCGCTGCAAATTGATCAACGGGAAGCCTCTCTTGAGTTGGAGAGGGCGCAACGTATTCCGGATCTGACGGTAAGTGTAGGCAGCCAATACGATGCGCTCGAGCGCGAGCGGGTGAATGTCGTGGGGCTGTCTATGCCCATCCCATTGTTTAACCGTAACCAGGGCAATGTTTTGGCCGCCGCCCGCCGTACCGACCAAGCCCGTGATCTTCGCAACGCCAGCGAGCTACGTCTGCGCACAGAAATCCAGACCACGCTGGATCAATGGCGGACTGCCAATACGGAAGTTGCTTCGTTTAATCAAACCATCCTGCCTGCCACGCAAAGTGCCGTCGATACCGCTACGCGCGGCTTCGAAATGGGCAAGTTTAACTTTCTGGACGTTCTTGATGCACAGCGCACCTTAATCAGTGCCCGCACCCAATACATCCAGGCCATTACCGAGGCGACCAACGCCTGGGTGCGCATCGAGCGAATTTTCGGTGATATCGCTCCGATCACTCGTACCCCTTGAATTTCATAAAACGTTTTTTTACCGCGGCTCTACATCGTTCGTCACGGTCAATCCGTGACTGTCGACTGGGCGGTGGAAGGAGTCACCATGGACAAAAAACTAAGCATCGTCACTGCACTGACTTTGACGGTGGGTATCGCTATCGGCTCATTGTGGATAGGCAGCCCTTTGGCTCCGTCGACGGAAGTTCAAGCCCTGGAAGACAAGGGCCATGACGATCACGGCGATGAAGCCGAGGGTAATAAATCGGCTGAGGGCAAACATGCCGAAGGTGAGGCGCCAGAGGGAAACCTGACTCTAAGTGAAGAGCAGATCACTGCAGCTGGCATCCAGTTAGTCGAAGCCAAGGCTCGGAACATTAGCCTCTCATTGTCCTTTCCCGGAGAAGTTCGATTCGATGAAGACCGAACGGTGCATGTGGTGCCCCGAGTGGCCGGGGTCGTCGAGTCGGTCCATGTCAATCTCGGGCAACAGGTGAAAAAAGGGCAGCTCCTTGCCGTTATCGCCAGCCAACAAATTTCGGATCAGCGCAGTGAGCAAGCCTCCGCACAACGTCGCCTGGAGTTGGCGCGCACCACTTACGAGCGCGAGCGACAGCTATGGCAGGACAAGATCTCTGCCGAACAGGATTTCCTGCAAGCCCGGCAGGCTTTGCAAGAAGCCGAAATAGCCCTCACTAATGCTCGTCAGAAAATCAGTGCACTCAGTGGCAGCTCGGTGGCCAGCGGCGGTAACCAATATGAGTTGCGCTCGCCGTTCGATGGCGTTGTGGTTGAGAAACACTTGGGCATTGGCGAGGTTGTCAGCGAAACAACCAACGCCTTCATCCTCTCGGATCTGTCACGGGTGTGGGTGACCTTTGGGGTCTCGCCCAAGGATTTGAACAGGGTACTGGTGGGAAACACGGTCACGGTCATGGCTGCGGAACTGAACGCCGAAGTCTCTGGAACCGTGGCCTATGTTGGCAGCCTGTTGGGCGAGCAAACCCGAACTGCAACGGTCCGGGTGACCTTGGCCAACCCACAAGGCGCCTGGCGTCCTGGGTTATTCGTGAACGTACGAGTTGCCACGGATACCCGGCAAGCAAAGGTCACGGTACCGCAAGCCGCTGTCCAGACGGTTGAGGACAAACAAACGGTTTTCGTCCGCACCAATGATGGGTTCAAGGCTCAGCCAGTGCAGACCGGCGGCCGTTCGCAGGGGTTGGTCGAGATCACACAAGGGCTGGAACCCGGTGTTCAAGTTGCCGCTGGGGCCAGCTTCATTTTGAAGTCAGAGCTGGGTAAAGCCTCCGCTGAACACGCTCACTGATCTGCCACTTCCACGAGAAGGTTCTCATGTTCGAACGCCTGATCCAATTTGCCATCGAGCAGCGCGTCATCGTGCTGCTCGCGGTTCTCCTTATGGCCGGCCTTGGTATTTCAAGCTACCAGAAGCTGCCAATCGACGCCGTTCCAGATATCACCAACGTCCAGGTGCAAATCAACACGGGGGCGGCAGGTTTCTCGCCACTGGAGACCGAGCAGCGCATCACGTTCCCCATTGAAACCGCTATGGCCGGCCTGCCAGCTCTAGAGCAGACCCGTTCGCTATCACGCTCGGGTTTGTCGCAAGTCACTGTAATTTTCAAGGAAGGCACCGATTTATTCTTCGCCCGGCAATTGGTCAATGAGCGATTACAGGTGGCCAAGGAACAACTGCCCGAAGGTGTGAAAGCTGTTATGGGGCCGATATCTACTGGCCTGGGGGAGATTTTCCTATGGACGGTCGAGGCCCAGGAAGGAGCCGTCAAGGAGGACGGGAATCCCTATACACCGACGGACTTGAGGGTGATCCAGGACTGGATCATCAAACCTCAGATGCGTAACGTTCCGGGCGTCGCTGAAATCAATACCATTGGCGGGTTTGCCAAGGAGTACCAGATTGCCCCCGATCCAAAACGCCTGGCGGCTTACAAGCTGACTCTGACTGACCTAGTGACAGCGCTGGAGCGCAATAATGCCAATGTTGGCGCCGGTTTCATTGAGCGCAGCGGTGAGCAACTGCTGATCCGTGCTCCCGGCCAGGTGGCGACCACTGAAGACATCGCCAATATCGTAATGGCCAACGTCGATGGCACGCCCATCCGTATAAAGAATGTGGCGACCGTGGATATTGGTCGTGAAATGCGCACCGGAGCGGCGACCGAAAACGGCCGTGAAGTTGTACTCGGTACGGTCTTCATGCTGATCGGCGAGAACAGCCGTACCGTGTCTCAGGCGGTTGCCGCCAAGTTGGAGCAAATCAATCGTTCACTGCCCAAAGGGGTGGCAGCAGTTCCCGTATACGACCGCACCAACCTGGTGGACAAGGCTATTGCCACGGTCAAGAAGAACCTGATTGAAGGTGCGATCCTGGTAATCGCGGTTCTATTCCTGTTCCTGGGCAACATTCGCGCTGCACTCATCACGGCGATGGTCATCCCGTTGGCGATGTTGTTTACCTTCACGGGTATGTTCGCCAACAAAGTCAGTGCCAACCTGATGAGTCTTGGCGCTCTGGACTTCGGCATCATCGTCGACGGAGCGGTGGTGATTGTCGAGAATGCCATCAGGCGTCTTGCTCATGCTCAGCAGCGTCACGGACGCATCCTCACGCGCTCCGAACGCTTTCACGAAGTGTTTGCTGCCGCCAGGGAGGCCCGTCGACCGCTGATTTTTGGTCAGTTGATCATCATGGTTGTTTACCTGCCAATTTTCGCCCTGACCGGCGTTGAAGGGAAAATGTTCCACCCTATGGCGTTTACCGTCGTGATCGCCTTGCTTGGCGCCATGCTGCTGTCCGTCACCTTTGTTCCTGCTGCAATTGCCATGTTCGTGACGGGTAAGGTCAAGGAAGAAGAGAACGTGATCATGCGTGGGGCGCGTCGGGTGTATGCACCCGCTCTGGATTGGGTCATGCGCCATCGATCACTGGCATTTGCCATGGCTTTGGTCGTCATCGCTGCGTGTGCTGGCGTCGCCAGTCGAATGGGCAGCGAGTTTGTGCCGAGCTTGAGCGAAGGTGATTTTGCCCTGCAAGCCTTGCGGGTTCCCGGCACCAGCTTGACGCAATCGGTGGAAATGCAGCAGCGCCTGGAAAAGCTGGTGCTGGAAAAGGTGCCGGAAGTCGAGCGGATGTTTGCTCGTACCGGTACCGCAGAAATTGCCTCAGATCCAATGCCACCTAACATCTCTGACAGTTATGTGATGCTCAAGCCGAAGGATCAATGGCCAGATCCGGGGAAATCCCGGGAGGTGTTGATAGACGAGATCCAGAAAGCTGCGGCCATTATGCCCGGTAGCAACTATGAGGTTTCCCAGCCGATTCAATTACGGTTTAACGAATTGATCTCAGGCGTGCGCAGTGATGTGGCGGTCAAGGTTTTTGGCGATGACATGGAGGTGCTTAACAGCACCGCTGCGAAAATTGCCGCGTCCATGCAGAGGGTTGATGGCGCCTCTGAGGTCAAAGTCGAGCAGACGACAGGGCTGCCGGTGCTGACCATCAACATCGATCGTGACAAAGCTGCGCGTTACGGCCTGAACGTTGGGGATGTGCAAGACACCATTGCGGTTGCAGTCGGTGGCCGCCAGGCCGGTACGATGTATGAAGGCGATCGCCGCTTTGACATGGTCGTGCGTTTGTCTGACGCGATGCGCAAGGATCTGGATGGGTTGTCCACACTCTTGATCCCGGTCCCGGCGCTGCTTGGCAGCAATGCAGGCCAGATTGGGTTTATTGCTCTTTCAGAGGTGGCGAGCCTTGATCTGGTGTTGGGGCCAAATCAGGTCAGTCGTGAAAACGGTAAACGTCTGGTTATTGTCAGCGCCAACGTGCGTGGACGAGACATTGGTTCATTCGTAAAGGAAGCCACAAAGGCCATTGATCAGGAGGTGCCGATCCCTGCGGGTTACTGGACCAGTTGGGGGGGGCAATTCGAGCAACTTCAATCCGCTGCCAAACGCCTGCAAGTCGTTGTGCCGGTGGCCTTGCTCCTGGTCTTCGCCCTGCTGTTCATGATGTTCAACAATTTGAAGGATGGATTGTTGGTGTTCACCGGGATTCCCTTTGCGCTGACGGGTGGAGTCATGGCTTTGTGGCTGCGCGATATTCCACTGTCAATTTCGGCCGGTGTTGGTTTTATTGCGTTGTCAGGTGTGGCGGTGCTGAACGGCCTGGTGATGATCGCTTTCATCCGCAATCTGCGTGAGGAAGGGTATTCGTTGAGCTCTGCTATCAATGAGGGAGCCCTGACACGTCTACGCCCGGTGTTGATGACTGCACTGGTGGCCTCTCTGGGTTTTATTCCTATGGCTTTGGCCACCGGAACCGGGGCTGAAGTCCAACGACCGCTGGCGACAGTGGTGATTGGCGGCATCCTGTCTTCAACTGCGTTAACCCTGTTGATATTGCCTGCGTTGTATCACTGGGCGCACCGTCGGGACGAGGATGCAGTGCAAGAGAACAAAAAAGCCAACGTTTAGATGCCTTCAACTGGCCCGCTGAAGTTATCCGGCAGCGGGCTTTAAAGTTGGCAAAGATGACCAGTATGTAATCTGGGTGCCACCGTGACGTTAGGTTCGGATTGATACGCTAGTGGCTGAATAAATATGAGGCGTCACTATGAACATTACTCGGATTTTCGCGCTTGCAGGCGTGTTGTTATTTTCTTCCGCTGCCTTGGCGGAAGGTGGCGGAGACCGGACGTTTGCTAAAGCCACGCAAGCGACTGATCAGGTCATGGAAAAGTATGTTGCCAATGAAGTAAGGAATCCCACGCTAGTATCAAGCGATAGTCGCGTTGAGGCGGATAAATAACGCGTATAGCGTTGAGTGTAAACAACCCGTCCCATTTTTGTGAGGCGGGTTACTTATAAAAAGGTTCATTACATATTCGTAAATCGAACGCCGTACTCTTGAAGTTGGTCGCGTTAAGGCAATGATTGTATCAGGTGCAAAAAATATGAAATTCATCATCACCCTCGCTTTCGCAAGCACACTGGCGATCTCTTTCAGCGCACTTGCAGGCGTTGGAGTGGACAAGGCTTTTGAGAAAAAAATGATTGCGAATGCCAAAGCCATGGAGGCGTATGCTGTCAGCCAGGGAAAGAGTGCCCCTGTAGCGAAGCATTACACATACGGAATGAAGTTGGATGTCGTAAAGATAATCAGTGTCGTGCAGCCTGCGAACGTCTGCGCAGTGGTGCCCGCGGCAATGACTTATGAAGATACCCAGGGGCAACTGAATACGCTTAAATATACCGTGGCAGGTCACTGTAAGAAATAAGGTTGCCCGCCACTGCGTTTTTATCAGGTTAATTAATAACGACGGTTAGTCATTCGAATGCAGGCGTGTCGAGCGATTACGATGAAGAAGGTATTTTCGAAAAAAGACGCCCCGAAGGACGTCATAATGCCCAACATCATCAAGAAGTAATAGCGCTTCCAAAGATGCCGGTTATTTAAACTTTACCGCCGTGAGCCCAGATGATTGCAGACGTGTTACTTATCCTTGGAGGGCTCGCCAGATGCGCTGGCTACATCCCTGTTGGCTCCCAACAATTATAGATACCTCAACCTTACGCGTAGATGATTGAAGCATTACTTTTTTGTAATTTTCGGGGGCAGCGGCTTGAGATACTTCAAACGTGGGAGCAAGCCTGCTCGCGAAGATCATTCGCGAGCAGGGGGCTTGGCCTGGAACAGGGTATCTACAGGGTTTCCGATGTGCCGTGGTATAGGTGCTGCTTGCCTATAGTTATACGTCGTCATACAACTATAGGCAAAAAACAATCAGTGCTGCAATATTTTGGACAGAAAGCTGCGTGCCCGATCAGAGCGCGGAGCGCTGAAGAACTCTTCCGACTTCACGTCTTCAATAATTTCGCCGCCGTCCATAAACACGATGCGATCCGCCACTTTGCGGGCGAAGCCCATTTCGTGGGTGACGCACATCATGGTCATGCCCTCGCCAGCCAGTTCGACCATCACATCCAGTACCTCGTTGACCATCTCCGGGTCCAGTGCCGAGGTCGGCTCATCGAACAGCATTGCGATGGGGTCCATGGCCAGGGCGCGGGCAATCGCTACCCGTTGCTGCTGGCCGCCGGACAACTGAATCGGGTACTTGTGGGCATGGCTCTTGAGCCCGACCCGTTCCAGCAGGGCCATGCCCTTTTTTGTTGCCGCGTGGCGATCGCGGCCCAGTACCTTGATCTGCGCCAGGTTGAGGTTGTCGATGATAGTCAGGTGCGGGAACAGCTCGAAATGCTGGAACACCATGCCCACCCGGGCACGCAGTTTCGGCAAGTCGACGCCCTTGCCGGTGACAGGCTGGTTCTCGATAAAAATCTCACCCTCTTGCACCGGCTCCAGACCGTTGACGCATTTGATCAGGGTGCTCTTGCCCGAGCCGGAGGGGCCGCACACCACCACGACTTCGCCGCGGGAAAGCGCTGTGGTGCAGTTCTTCAGGACCTGGAAGTTCCCGTACCATTTGCTCAGGTTGTTCATCTGGATCATGCGGTTTTCCCTACGTTTGTTTTCAAGCGTTTGCTCAGGCTGGACAGCAGGTAACAGATCACCAGATAGACCAAGGCTACGAACAGATAGAGTTCGACCAGGCGGCCGTCACGTTGCGCGAACTTGCTCGCGGCACCCGTGAAATCGGCGATGGACAGCACGTATACCAATGAGGTGTCTTGAAACAGGATGATGGTCTGGGTCAGCAGCAACGGTGCCATGCGTCGTAATGCCTGCGGCAGGATGACGTAAATCATCGATTGCGTCGGGCGCAGGCCAAGGGCTGCGGCCGCCTGTTTCTGGCCACCGCTGATGCTCTGGATACCACCGCGAATAATCTCGCTGTAATACGCGGCCTCGAACATACAGAACGTCACGAATGCAGTGACCACCGGCCCGATCTGCACTGGCCGTTCAGTGCCGAATGCCATTTGCAGCAACAGGGGCATCAGGAAGTAGAACCAGAAAATCACCAGCACCAGAGGGATGCTGCGCATGACCGTGACATAGCCCAAGGCAAAACCACGCATCACGCGGTTGTGCGACAGACGCATGATTGCCAGCAAGGTGCCCGCGACAATACCCACCGACATGGCGACGAAGGTCAGCAGCAGGGTGAATTTGAGGCCGTTCCACAGCGCGGGCATGGCCCGGACAATAACGCTTGGATCTAAATCGAACATGACTACCTCGTCGCGCCGCGAATGGTCAGGGAACGTTCTATATGGCCCATGACGAAAGTCACCAGCAGCGAAATGACCACGTAAATCACGGTCGCGGCGGTGAATGCTTCGAAGGTGTTGAACGAGTACTCGCTGATGTTGCGCGCTTGCGCGGTCAACTCCATCAGACCGATTGTCAGCGCCACCGATGAGTTCTTCAGGGTGTTAAGCGCTTCGGAGGTCAGGGGCGGAAATACCACGCGGATCGCTTGCGGCAACAGCACTTGCAGGTACATCTGGGTTGGCCGCAGCCCCAGCGCCAGTGCGGCGCCACGCTGCCCGACAGCAACCGACTCAATCCCAGCCTTGAACAACTCGGACAGCTTGGCCGAGGTGAACAGGGTCAGGGCCACGACCGCACTGAAGAACGAGGGGTAGGGCAAGTCCTGCTTGAGGTAGTCACCGACCGATACGGGCACCAGCTCAGGCAGCACGAAGAAGCAGATAAACATCTGCACCAGCAAAGGGATGTTGCGAAACACTTCCGTGTACAGGTTGCACAGCCACACCACCGGGCGCAGTGTCGTGGTGCGCAGAGTCCCGACCAGGCCACCGATCAGAAACGCCAGAACGAACGCGACAACAGTGGTCGCCAAGGTCCAGCTGGTTCCGTTAATCAGCCAGTGCAGATACGACGAAGACTCTCCAGGAGCGGACTCCCAGAAAATACTCCAATTCCAGTTGTAATCCATGAAAGCATCAACCTTTGAAAGGGAATACAAATCGCAGCACACCTTGGCCCTGGCCACTCAAGCTCGGGCTTGAATGACCGGAGTCAGGGCGCGCCTGACAGGTTGGAATCAGACGCCGGTATCGTTCGGGTGGGCGATGGCTTCTTTCAATGCATCACTCATTGGCAGGTTGATCACGGCGTTCTTCGGTGGGATCGGCTGCTGGAACCATTTCGGGTATTGGGTCTCGATAACGCCAGTGCTGTACAGGTTGCGCAAAACGTCGTCGGCAAAGGTTTTGAATTGCGGATCGTTCTTGCGGATACCGATGGCATAGGGTTCAGCGGACATCGGTTCGGACAGCAAGGTGTAGGCATCCGGGTTGCGGCTTTGGGCAATGGTCGCCATCAACTGCACATCGTCGTTGATGTAGGCCACGGCGCGGCCGGTCTCCAGCATCAGGAAGGCTTCACCACCGTCCTTGGCATTGAGGATCTTCAGGCCCAGCTGTTTTTCGCGGTTCAGGTTTTTGGTGATCCACTCACCGCTGCCGCCTGTAATTACCACCACCGCCTTGCCTTTTAGATCGTCAACGTTATTGATTCCTGCGGCCTTCTTCACTGCGTATTTGGCACTGGCCACATAGCTGGTGAGCAGGAAACCGATCTGCTTCTGGCGCTCGACGGTGTTGGTGGTGACGCCGCATTCCAGGTCGATGGTGCCGTTGATCAGCAACGGGGTACGGGTGGCCGCGACCACCGAGACGTACTCAGTCTTGAGGTTGGGTTCACCGACCTTGACCTTGATCTGATCCACGATCTTCTGGCACAGCTCGATGCTGTAGCCGATTGGCTGCTGGGCATCGTTGAGGTAGGAGAAGGGCAGCGACGCATCGCGATAGCCGAGGGTGACAGTGCCCGACTCCTTGATTTTTTTCAGCGTTCCGGTGAGGTCATCAGCCTGCACGGTGGCGCACAGACCTGCAGCGATGACGAGGGCAAGCAGCTTTTTTTTGTGATCGAACATGAACATCTCCGACTATTGTTATGGCAGCTTTGGCACAGCAGAAGGGCGAAGGCTTTAGCGCAGGGCGCTCAAGGCTTCATTGATACGTACGACAGCTTTTTTTATTTGGTCGCGAGATGTAGCGAACGACAACCGGAAATACCCCGGCAAGCCGAACGCGAGGCCCGGTACTACAGCCACACCAGCCTGATCGAGCAGGTAGGCGGACAGTTCAACATCATCATTAATGACCTGACCCTGAGGGGTTGTGCGGCCCAGTAACTGGCTGCACTCGGGGAAGGCATAAAAGGCCCCGGCCGGAGCACTCAGGCGTAACCCCTCGCATTGACTCAGACCCTCCACCAGCAAGCGACCGCGCTCGGCGTACTCGGTGGCACTGCGGCTGACGAAGTCTTGCGGGCCTTCAAGGGCGGCGCGGGACGCCTCCTGGGAAATGGCGCTGGCACCTGATGTGCTCTGCGACTGGATTTTGCTGATGGCGGTGATCAGTGCCTTGGGGCCTGCGCCGTAACCGATGCGCCAGCCTGTCATGGCGTAGGCCTTGGCGACCCCGTTGATCAGCAGCGTACGCTCGCGTAGCTGCGGGCAAGCATTGGCGAACGAAACAAATGGCTGGTCAGCCAGCAACACATGCTCATAGATCTCATCGGACATCACCAGCACGTAGGGGAAGTCCTCCAGCACCTGGCCCAACGCCTGCAGCTCTGCCTTGGAATAGATGGCACCGCTGGGGTTGGAGGGCGAGTTGAGAACCAGCCAACGGGTTTTTTCGCTCAGTGCGCCTTGCAGGACCTCGGCGGTCAGCTTGAAGCCGACATCAATCGCGCATGGGATGACCTTCGGGCTGCCGCCATTGAGCGTGACGATATCGGAATACGAAACCCAGTACGGCGCGGGGATGATGACCTCGTCACCTGCTTCCAGGGTGGCCATGAAGGTGTTGAAGATCACCTGTTTGGCACCGTTGCCTACGGTGATTTCATCAACGCTGTAGGTCAGACCGTTTTCGCGCTGGAATTTTCCGATGATCGCCTGGCGCAGGGCCAGGGTGCCTTGCGGTGCGGTGTAACGGGTATGGCCATCGCGCATGGCCTGGCAGGCCGCATCGATGATATGCGGCGGGGTGTCAAAGTCGGGTTCGCCCAGGCTCATGTCGACAATGTCGCGGCCCTGGCTGGCCAATTCCTTGGCGCGCATGGAGATGGCCATGCTGGGGGAGGAGGAGATTTGTTTGACGCGTTGACTTTCGAAACTCATGAAAATACCCGCCTTCTTTGGAGGTTCGCTGAGAATCACTGAGCGTTTCGTTGTAGTTGTATGACGTAGTATGACTTAAAAAAAAAGCCTGCGCAATTGAGCAGACACGCTGAAAAAAGTCCTGGAAGTGGCATGTTTTCGGAGCAAAAGCTGGTGTGCCCAGTTGCTGTGCAGGCAGCGCCAAGGCCCGAAACTCAACGTTGTGTAACCTTGGGCGCAGGCTGTTCAATCGCGTGTTAGCGCTCCAAATTTCGCATTTGTAATTGCATCGCCGTCTGTCACAAATCCTCGTTCTGCTTCGTCTTGCATGTTCCAGCCGGATTACGGATTGCTCCAGGTACAGAGCCCTCCAGTTCTGGCGTTGCGGTCAGTCAAGGAACGATTATGGCGAGGCATATGGATGTAATTCCATGCGATGTCAGGTTGAGTGCTGCGCAGGGAGCAATATGGATTTTTCTGATCGATAACGAAGCAATCATGCGCAGGCGATGTCGGCAACTGACCCGATGCTCGCAGGATGCGGAAGATGCTTTCAGTGAGCTGCGATTACGTCTGTTCAGCCTGTTCGACAAGGAGCCTGAACGGCTGATCACTATTGATAATGTGCAAGCTTGGCTAAGACGAGTGGCCACCAACCTCTGCATTGACCGCATACGCCAATCCCCCGTTACCTGCAGTCTCGATTGGCTGGATCAGGACTTGTATGACAGCGTGACCTGGCAACCCTTGTGTTACAGCCCCGAGCACACGGCATCCCTGCATCAAAGCCTTGAGGCGCTCAGCCTCGCTATGGATCAGCTACCGGTGCTGCTCTGCGAGGCGCTTGAGTTGCGCTGTATCGAGGGCGCCGAATACCAGAACATGGCCAGTAAGCTGGCGATCAGCGAGCAGAATGCGCGTAAGCGTGTGCAGTTGGCGCGCCAGCAACTGCGCGCGGTTTTGGGCAAGTTAGGCAAGGACAATGAGGGGTTTGAATAATCGCAGATGGATGGGCAAAGGCTTGATCGCAAACGGCGCCTGCCTCGTTGAATGAGGCAGGCGTTTTGCGCTTAGAAGCTGGCTATCGGAAAGGCCGTATTAACCCACCAATTTGCGCCGTCGTTTAACAGGTAACCACTGATGGTGAATGGGTTGCCGTTCTCACCGACACAGTAGCCTGCGGCATTGATGCTGGGCGCTGAAGGACCGGTAAAGGCCAGGGTGGCGTTAGTCATCGTGCTCAGGTGCATGTAGGCATAGCGGATAGACTCCACGACAGCCTGTTGCGTGCAGCTGTCCGGGAAAAACGTCGAGGCGCCGTTCTTGGGCACCATGGCGTTCGTTGCCGGGTTGTATATCTGCACGACGCTGTTCATGTAGCGATAGGGCAGCGGGTTATTTAAACCATAGGGCACGATGTACACCGGTGCACCGATGGTACTGGCCGCCGGCGCCGCTGGAGCACCCGGAGGGTTGACCTGGGTAGGAACGTGCCCGAGGGGTTGGGAGTGAAACCCGACGGCATTCCCCCCCGCATTGATCTCGCCACAGAAGATATGCCGCTGGTTGATCTGCGGGTTTACCCGGCTGTTCGCGAGAGCCACGTTACTGACTTGTACGGGCAATGGCATGACTGCGGCCGAGAGAGCGGAACAATCGATCTGCGCGGCAGCGGACAAGCTCAGCAGTGAAGTCGCCAGGCCAGCGGCGATTGTGGGAAGGGTGTGCATGATGAGACTCCTTCTGATATTGGGGCGAGATGCCCCAAGCTTAGGACGCGACCTGGCGAGATGTTGTGAAGTGTTGTGAAGTGTTGTGACAGCTCAGAAGGTTGGCCCGTTTGTCGTTCTTCGCACTGGCTGAAAAAAGCCGTTCACAAGGTGTTTCGAATCCCGTCTGGAGTAACAAGCCAAGGCGTTTTGCTGCGGCTTTCAGGGAACAAGGAGAAGGACGATGACAACTTTCAATGTCAACTTCGCTGTCGACGATATGGAAGGCAAAACCGTACTGGTGTTTCTCAAGCCGCAACAGGCCCAGCGTAACTATCTGATTCATGCCTGGCAGGTGCTGACGGGCTCAGCGCACTCTACCGAGTCGTTTGTCTATGAAGCCGTGATCGAAACCGATGTCACGTCGGTGGGGGTGCAGACCAGCAACACGATTATCTCGGGGCGCCAGACCATCCTCCCCGGCAACTTGCTTCAGGCTATTTGCCCAGGTGGGTTGTCGCCTTCCCTGACACCGGCATCGGCCTCCAAGGCCAAGGAAAAGCTCACGCTGCAACAGTGTGGGGTCGTCAACATGACCAGCCCGTACGTTCAGCTCGACAGCAATTGGTATGTCAACGGTTTACCGGTGGTCACCATGCCCAAGGTGGACTCGTGCATGACCGTGAGTTTCGAGTACGAGCCGAACTTCTACTTTATGGTGGCGACGCCACCGATGATCGGTCAGACCTACATCGTGCAGAACTTCTCTGACATGACCCAGTACATCGCGCCGATCACGGCCACCGATGTCAATGTGACCGTCAGCCGTACCGATGGCCTCTGGGCATTTGACTTCCAGGCCCAGTAAAACCCACGCACGCAACGAAGTATCGTTGCGTGCGTTTTTACCCAATGGTCAGCCAGCCTTGTGCGCTCAAATGAGCAAGTCTTCGTAGAACGCGCCGTAAGCAAGCTCTGGGTGAGTTAGCTGGATTTCCAGAATCCACAGGCCGGGGTTTGCAGACGCTTCGAAATCACCGAGGTCTCCGCCCCGATAAATCGCATGGGGGAAATCGCTGACACGGTGGCCCTTGATGTCCAGGTTGAGCTTCCAGCCCATGGCCTGCGCCTGAGCCGCGGCATAGTCGTAAAGCGCCACGCCGGTAACACCCTCGCTGCGCCATAGGCGCTCAACCCGATCAAAAAGCTCCTTAGCAGCCGCGGCACAGGCCGCCATTTGCGGGTCGCTGCCGGTGGTAAACGTCGCCCCGGCATCCCCTTCGTGCCCCTGCCATACCACGCCCATGTCGACGAAGAAGATATCGTCATCACCCAACACCGGGTCGCCATCGGAGCGCTCTTTGAACATCTTGAGTGTATTGGCGCCAAAGCGGATCAGCAGCGGGTGCCAGATTCGATCCATACCCAGTTCGGCCAGTACTTGTTTACCCATCAACAGGGCCTCGGACTCACGCATGCCGGGGCAAATACCACGGGCAATCTGCTCGACCGCTTTCCAGGTCATTTGCTGCGCATAGCGCATCGATTCCAGCGCGAAATGCTCGCCTACTGCTTCTTTGCCGCCCAAGGCCGGGGTCATCTGTCATTCCTTTTACGAGAAGGCGCGGTCTGCGCTGTATAGTTTTGTATATTGCGATATCCCATTAAAAATGCCCAGCGCAATGCTGCTCACTGAACGTGTGGGAGCGAGCCTGGAAACACCGCGTCGGTTCAGGGATGTGCAGGGCTGGAACTCAGTCCGCAGGCAACAAAAAACGCCCCACAACCGGTAGATGATCCGAGATGATCCGAGATGGTCTGCGTGTCTTCCTGACGCACATAACCTGTAATGCGCTGCAGTTTTGGACTGTGGAAGAGGTAGTCGAGGGTGCGGTCGGGCGCTTCGATACGTGGATCGTTGGGGAAGTGGGTCAGCCACAGCTCGCGGTCGATGCCGGTGGCTTCAGGGTTGCTGGGGATCATCGGGTACTTTTCCCAGAGCAGATGCAGCTCGCTGTCCGGTGAGTAACCCAGCCGTAGAGGGGCGGGCAAGCGCAAGAACTGGCCAATGGGCAGCAAGTTGAAATCCCCCCCGATCAGCCACGGCGTGCCCTGGCTTTCGAGCCGGTCGGCCAGTGCTGTGACGGCCTGCATTTGTCGGCGCAGGTTACTGTTGTTCTGCGTGGGGGCATCCAGTTGCGTATTGATAGCCGCCAGTTGCCCGCCGTCGCTGAGCGGCAGGTAGTTGACCAGTAGTGCAGGCTTGGGCTGGAACTGGCGACTGATGAGGTTGGCGTCGGCGACTGGTAATTGCAGGCGTTCGGCGTGTTCGATCTGGTAGCGGCTGAGGGTGACGAGCGTGCGCCCGACGCTGCCGAAAATGTGCCAGTCGGGTACAAAGTCGGCTTTCCAGGTAAATACCTGGGTGCTGCACGGGTAGATGTCGATCAGGCGTTCTTGCAGCAGCGCCAATTGATTTTGGTAGTCGCTGGCTTTGGCGTTGTCATCGACCTCCTGCAGCAGTACCAGGTCAGGGCGCTCATCACGAATGACCCGCGACACTTCATCGAGGCTGAAGGCCATGTCTTCTCGGGTGGGGCGTGTATCGGGGCCGCTGCCCTCGGCCAGGTTGTACCAGAACACATAGCGCTTGCCGGCCAGGTACTGAATGTTCCACGTCATGACCTTGAGCGCTTGGCCGGGTATCAGCACAGGCGCCGTGATCGGGCACGTGAGTGTCAGTACCTCTTTGGCATCGGGTCGCCATGTAACGCTATAAATCAGGCTTGCCAGTAGCGTTGTGATCAGCAGCAAACCAAATACGGTGCGGCGCAAGAAACGTGGCATGGGCTCGGCTTATGACGTTACAAGGAATGAATGAACATACCCGACGGCAGCCCAGCATCCCAAGGCTCTGCATGTAGGTATTGTTCTTTTTATTTGTCAGACGCGTCGCTTATTAACATGAACAAACGAAATAGGACCACAGAGACAAACAACTGCAAAAAGCTGTTGGCACTGTCGAGTACCAACGAAAGCAGCGTGTTGTCATCTTTTGAGAACAGCGAGTAACTGAACTCCTTGAGCAGCATCAGCGGCCCCAATACAGCCAGTATGCAAACAAAAATCCGCCAGAAATGGCCACGGGACAGGTTGAAGCTCGACTTCATGGCGGCTAGTGGTGCATCGCCACGTAGCAC
Source organism: Pseudomonas kulmbachensis (assembly GCF_963681935.1). Classification (NCBI taxonomy): domain Bacteria; kingdom Pseudomonadati; phylum Pseudomonadota; class Gammaproteobacteria; order Pseudomonadales; family Pseudomonadaceae; genus Pseudomonas; species Pseudomonas kulmbachensis. The sequence continues at coordinate 752,295 of NZ_OY817088.1, forward strand.
CAGTCGGTACTCGGAAAAGGCCAGTACGACAGTCAGGAAAATGCCGGGAATAAAAAACATCGACAACCCAAGCACGATCAGCAGCGTGCTGATTGCCGAGAGCAGAGCAAACTTGGGCCACAGATTGATGGCCAGTGCCAGCAGGTCGCGGTTGCGCGGGCTTTCGCCCCGGCTGCGGGCATCGAGAAACAGGATCAGGGCGCTGGTGTACAGCGGGTACAGCAGCAACCCGACAATCAGACCATAACCGGGCGACGCATCAGGGCCCACTGCGTTATCAACAATGTGCTGCAGCACGGCCTCGAGGATGACCAGCGGCAAGCACAGCATCACGATCTGGCTCAGATTGCGCTGGAAGAAATACAGGGAGTCACGAATAACAGTCAGCGGGTTCATTGGCAGTTGTCGGCAGTCAAAAGCGGTGCGCCACTTTAACCGATGAAACGCCAAGATGAACAAAAGTTAATGAAGACCCAATACCGTTGAAACTTCCTGTCATCCCCCCCATAACTTTTATTGAGCTTCTGCGTAATGCATGGGGCAGGTTTTTTCTGCAATCGAACGAGGTTGTCATGAACAGCGAAGAGCAAACCCTTATTGACGGGTTGTTTTCACGGTTGCAGCAAGCTGAGGCAGGCTCTGCCCCGCGAGATGCCCAGGCCCAGGCGCGTATCAATGAACATCTGGCGCGTCAGCCAGCGGCGACGTACTACATGACTCAGGCAATTCTGGTGCAAGAAGCAGCACTCAAGCAGCTCGACCAACAGAACAGGCAACTGCAGGCGGAACTGGCTCAGGCAAAGGCAACGCCGGCACCCGCGCCATCGGGCGGCAGCTTTTTGTCCGGACTTTTCGGTGGTGGTGATCGTGCCCCTGCTGCTGCGCCCAGTGTCCCGTCGAGCACTGGCGGTTGGCGTGACGGCCCGGCGGCAGCGCCTGCAGCGGCCCCTCAACCGGCCCCTGCGCCTGCGGCGTCAGGTAGCGGCTTTCTTGGTGGCGCCCTCAAAACGGCTGCGGGCGTGGCGGGAGGGGTGATGCTGGCGGAGGGCATCAGCAGCCTGTTCAGTCACCATCAGCAACCGCAAGTTATCGAAGAAATCATCGAACAACCGACGTCCGCCAGCGACAGTGGCTGGGGCAGCGGCAATCAGCAGTTTGCCAATAGCGGCTCTGGTATCGAGGACGTTGGTCTGGATGATGACGACTTGTTTTCTGACGACGACTCCTACGTTTGATCTTAGCCCCCGGCATGTGACTACACGCCGGGCGGTTTATCCGCGCAAACACTCGACAGGCTGGCATACTGCGGTCTTGTTTTTAAGTCGCGTGCCCGCTTGCATGGGTGCCTTGAGGTTTGCCGGTGAAAAAAATCGCTGTCTTCGCGGATGTGCAGAACCTCTACTACACGGTTCGCCAGGCCTATGGCTGCCATTTCAATTACGCCGCCTTGTGGGCTGATATCAGCAAACGCGGTGAAATCGTCGAGGCCTACGCCTATGCAATTGATCGGGGTGACAGCAAGCAGCAGCAGTTTCAGCAGATCCTGCGCAACCTCGGTTTTATCGTAAAACTCAAACCCTACATCCAGCGCAGCGACGGCTCGGCCAAGGGCGACTGGGACGTAGGTATCACCATCGACATAATGGACGTTGCCGCCAACGTGGACGAGGTGGTGCTGGCCTCGGGTGATGGCGATTTCGACCTTCTGCTCGAACGCATTGCCAGCAAGCACGGGGTTGAAACCGTTGCCTATGGCGTGCCTGGCCTGACTGCCAACTCATTGATTCGTGCTGCCAGCCGTTACGTGCCGATTGAAGGCAGTCTGCTGCTTAAGTAACTCTCATTTTTTACAGGATTGACCAGGTTTGGAACGCATTGCGGTAATTGACTTTGAAACCACCGGTATCTCCCCGAGCAGCAGTTGCCGGGCCACCGAAATTGCCGTGGTGATTCTTGAGCGTGGGCGCATTGTCGAGCGTTACCAAAGCCTGATGAACGCAGGCGTGCGCGTGCCGGGGTTTATTGAACAGTTGACCGGTATCAGCAACGCCATGCTGCGCACCGCGCCGTCGGCCGAGCAGGTGATGAACGAAGTCAACGAGTTCGTTGGCATCACACCGCTGCTGGCCCACAACGCGGCCTTTGACCAAAAATTCTGGGATTTCGAAATGGGCCGCATCAAGCGCACCCGTTTGCAGAACTTCGCCTGCTCCTTGTTGCTGGCGCGCCGCCTGATGCCTGCGGCGCCGAATCATAAGCTCGGCACCCTGACCACCTTTGCCGGTTTGCCCCACACCGGCCAGGCTCACCGGGCCATGGCCGATGCTGAAATGGCGGCCAATCTGACTGCACACCTGGCCCAGCAACTGCGCCAGAAGCACGGCTTGAAAGAACTCAATCACGACCTGCTGTGCGGCCTGCAAAAAGTCCCTGCGGCGAAGATCAACGAGCATCTGAAGCGTTATCGCGGGTTTTAACCCCCGAACTTTGGGCGACGTGCCTCGTGTCGCCGCTGTGGAGGAACGAGGCTGCGTCCGGCGGCGAAGCCGTCGTAAAATCAGGCTCATCCGTGTATCAGACAAACCCGGAGTTACGGGTTTACGAGCGCTTCGCACTCGGACGCAGCCTCGTTCCTTCGGCAGTTGCTACCAAAATCGCGTCCCCGGCTGCAATGCTAGTCCGTGTTTCTGGTTCCGATTAAAGTGTACGGTCACTTTTGGTGCGTTTTGTTACTTATTATTTCTCCATCTCTTGTCTAGACTCCCCAGTCCCCTGCCTCTGCCCTTGAGCTGCCTTCATGCCTGCCGCACGTCGTTTTCCGCTACAACTGATCGGTGCTTTCTTTGCCTTGTACGTGATTTGGGGCTCGACCTATCTGGCCATTCGTATTGGCATTGAATCCTGGCCGCCATTGATGATGGCCGGGGTGCGATTTTTGATTGCGGGCAGTTTGATGTACGGCTTTATGCGCTGGCGTGGTGCGCCTGCACCCACTGCCGTGCAGTGGCGTTCGGCGGCCATGATCGGTTTTCTGTTGCTGGCCTGCGGCAATGGTGGTGTGACACTGGCCGAACACTCGGGTGTGGCCTCCGGCGTCGCCGCGCTGGCCGTGGCTACTGTGCCGTTGTTTACTTTGCTGTTCGGCTACTTCTGGGGCGCACGCAACACCCGTCTGGAATGGGCCGGGATTGCCCTCGGGCTGGTCGGTATCGGCATGCTCAACCTGGGCTCTAACTTGCAAGCCAGCCCGATGGGCGCGGCGATGGTTATTTTTGCTGCCGCCGCCTGGGCTTTTGGCTCGGTGTGGAGCCGCCATTTGCCACTGCCCGTTGGGGCAATGGCCAGTGCTGCCGAAATGCTTGCCGCAGGCGCCATGCTGCTGGCGGCCAGCCTGCTCAGTGGCGAGCGCATGACCGAAATGCCCACTGCCGCAGGCTGGGGCGCGTTGCTGTACCTGGTGTTCTTCGGCTCGATCATCGCCTTCAGCGCCTATATGTACCTGCTGAAAAACGTGCGCCCGGCAGCCGCCACCAGCTACGCCTACGTCAACCCGGCCGTGGCCGTGATGCTGGGGATCGCCTTCGCGGGTGAGAGCATCGGTTTTGAAGAGTGCCTGGCGATGGCGGTCATTATCAGCGCCGTGGTGTTGATCGGTTTGCCGCAGTGGCGCAAGCAGAAACCCGCGTGAATTAGGGTAAACTGCGCGCCATTGCAACTTATGCACCCACGCGCTGACCTTTTTCGACGGTATCCCCATGACATTCGCCACCCTTGGCCTGATCGAACCCTTGCTGCGCGCCCTTGAGACGCTCGGCTACAAGACCCCAACCCCGGTTCAGGCCCAAGCGATCCCCGCCGTACTGGCTGGTCGCGATCTGATGGCCGCAGCTCAGACCGGCACCGGCAAAACCGCCGGTTTCGCCCTGCCATTGTTGCAGTCGCTGACCATGGAAGGCCCGAAAGTCACCAGCAACTCGGTGCGTGCACTGGTACTGGTGCCCACCCGCGAGCTGGCCGAACAGGTTCACGAGAGCATCCGCCAGTATGCCGAGCACCTGCCGTTGAGCACCTATGCGGTGTACGGCGGCGTCAGCATCAACCCGCAAATGATGAAAATGCGCAAAGGTGTTGATGTTCTGGTCGCAACGCCTGGGCGTCTGCTCGATCTGTATCGTCAGAAAGCGATCAAGTTCAACCAACTGCAAACCCTGATCCTCGACGAAGCGGATCGCATGCTCGACCTCGGTTTCTCCGAAGAGCTACGCGATATCTACCGTGCTTTGCCGAAAAAGCGTCAGACCCTGTTGTTCTCGGCGACCTTTTCTGACGCGATTCGCCTGTTGGCCGAGCAGATGCTCGACAACCCGCTGAGCATCGAAGTCAGCCCGCGCAACGTGGCCGCCAGCAGCGTCAAGCAGTGGGTGATCCCGGTCGACAAAAAGCGCAAGGCAGAGCTGTTTTTGCATCTGCTGCGCACCCAGCACTGGAAGCAAGTGTTGGTGTTTGCCAAAACCCGCAACGGCGTGGACGAATTGGTGGGCAAGTTGCAAGGTCTGGGGATCAACGCTGACGGTATCCACGGCGACAAGCCGCAAGCCACGCGCCAACGGGCGCTGGATCGTTTCAAGGCCAGTGAAGTGCAGATCCTGGTAGCAACCGACGTTGCAGCCCGTGGTCTGGATATCGAAGACCTGCCGCTGGTGGTCAATTTCGACCTGCCAATCGTGGCCGAAGACTACATTCACCGCATCGGCCGTACGGGTCGCGCCGGTCAGAAGGGCGAAGCCATTTCGCTGGTCTGTGCTGACGAAGTGAACATGCTGTCGGCAATCGAGATGCTGACCCGTCAGACTTTGACTCGTCACCAAGAGCAAGATTTCGAGCCGGAGCACCGCGTGCCCGACACGGATGCCAGCGGTCAAGTGATCAAAAAACCGAAGAAGCCGAAAAAACCGAAAACCTCGGGTGGTGGCGGCAAGCGCAACTTGGGCAAGTGGGTAGACAGCGGCGAAGCAACCCCGGCAGAACCGTCGGTCAAGCCTGTGCGTAAAGTCCCTGTGTTCAACACCGGCCCGCGCAAGCGCAAGCCGTAAGGTCGACGCCGACCCTGGGGGAACTTCAACTGTGGGAGCGGGCCTGCTCGCGAACAGCCTTCGCGAGCAGGCTCGCTCCCACAGGGGCCCTGACCAGGATTAGTGTTGCGCTTTAAGCCAGCTCAAAACCCCCAACCCGGCAGCACGGCCACTGGCAAAACAGCCTGTGAGCAAGTAGCCGCCGGTGGGGGCTTCCCAATCAAGCATCTCGCCTGCGCAGAACACGCCGGGCACTGCCTTGAGCATCAGGTTTTCATCCACAGCCTCAAACCGCACACCGCCGGCGCTGCTGATCGCTTCGTCCAATGGGCGCGCCTTGATCAGTTTCAGGGGCAGCGCCTTGATGGCCTTGGCCAGTTGCGCCGGGTCGTTGAAGGATTCGGCGGGTGCTAACTCGCGCAACAACGCCGCTTTTACGCCATCGAGGCCCAACTGGCTGTGCAGATGTTTGCTCATCGAGCGCGAGCCGCGAGGCTTGGCCAGTGCTGCCTGGACTTTATCCACAGGCTTGCCCGGCAACAGGTCGATCAGGATGGTCGCTTCGCCCTGTTGATTGATCGCTTCACGAATCGGTGCCGACCAGGCGTAAATCAAACTGCCTTCAATGCCGCTGGCGGTAATCACACACTCGCCCAAGCGAGGGGGGCTGTGCTCCAGGGCAATGGCGATGTTCTTTAGCGGCGCACCGGCGAACTTGCTGCGCAGTACCTCACTCCAGCTGGCCACATCAAACCCGCAATTACTCGGCTGCAACGGCGCGAGCTCGACGCCGCGCTCGGCCAGCAACGGCATCCATGCGCCATCCGACCCCAGTCGCGCCCAACTGCCGCCGCCCAACGCCAATAACACCGCATCAGGCTTGAGCTGTACTTCGCCTTCAGGACTGTCGATACGCAACTGGCCATCGGCTTGCCAGCCCTGCCAGCGATGACGGGTGTGGATAACTACCCCGGCTTCGCGCAGACGCTTGAGCCAGGCGCGCAATAACGGCGCGGCTTTCATATCGGTGGGGAACACCCGGCCGGAACTGCCGACAAAAGTTTCGATGCCCAGGTCATGGATCCACTGGCACAAGGCATCGGCATCGAAGGCCCGCAGCAATGGGGCGATCTGGGGTGCGCGCTCGGCATAGCGTGACAGGAAGGTCGGGTAGGCTTCGGAGTGGGTGATATTCATGCCGCCGACCCCGGCCAGCAAAAACTTGCGGCCCACCGACGGCATACCGTCGTATAGATCAACCCGCACGCCTGCCTGGCTCAACACTTCGGCGGCCATCAAACCGGCTGGGCCACCGCCGATAATAGCGACGTGATGGGAGTGGAGAGGGGTGGGATCAGTCATGACAGGGCTGCAAATCGGCGAAATAAGCTGCGCATTCTACCTGACTGCGCGGAGCAGATCCCCTGTAGCAGCTGTCGAGGGACGAAGGCTGCGTTCGGCGGCGAAGCCGTCGTAAAGTCAGTGGACGCGCAGTGTCAGATACACCGCGGGTTCAGGTATTACGACCGCTTCGCGCTCGAACGCAGCCTTCGTTCCTTGGCAGCTGCTACGAGGAGTGCAATAACTGTACGAAAAACATACAGCTATCTGCAGGCCTTACTCACCGTGGCCTGCAGGTGCTTTCACTCAGGTTATCCACAGGCAGTTCCACAGGCATTGTGGGTAAAAAATCACAGCTTAGTGACAACCCAATGACAACCAGACCTTTTGCGCACTGTGGTGCAAAATCCCGTGGCGGCGTGCCAGTGCCTTGCGGTCTTTGCTGTAACCGCCGCCAATCACCCCGACCACCGGAATATCGCGGCCCAGACAGTGGCGCATCACGCTCTCGTCACGGGCGCCAATGCCTTCGTCGGTGAGCTTCAAATAGCCCAAGGCATCATCTTTATGCACATCGACTCCGGCGTCGTAGAGCACCAGATCCGGTTGATACAGCGGCAACAGGTAATTGAGTGCCTCATCGACCACTTGCAGGTATTCGGCATCGCCCATACCCATAGGCAGGCCGATATCCCAGTCACTTTGCGCTTTGCGTGCCGGAAAGTTCTTTTCACAGTGCAGGGAAACGGTAATGGCGTCCGGCGTATGTTCAAGAATTCGTGCAGTCCCGTCGCCCTGATGCACATCGCAGTCAAAAATCAGTACCCGGTTCACCCGACCGCTTTCCAGCATGTAACGGCTGATAATCGCCAGATCATTGAAGATGCAAAAGCCTGCCGGGTGATCGTAATGCGCGTGATGGGTGCCCCCCGCCAGGTGACAGGCCAGCCCGTGCTCCAGCGCTTGTTCGGCGGCCAGTAATGAGCCGCCCACCGCACGAATGGTGCGTTGCGCCAGCGCTTCGCTCCAGGGCAGGCCCAGGCGGCGCTGATCTTCGCGGGCCAGTTCGCCCGCCATGTAGCGCTCGATATAGGTGCGGTCATGGGCCAGCGCAAGGATATCCACAGGGCAAAGTTCCGGGCGCAGCAGGTCTGCATCGCGGGTCAGTCCGGACTCGACCAGGTGATCGCGGAGCAGGCGGAATTTGTCCATCGGAAAACGATGATCTGCTGGGAACTGCGGGCTGTAGTCATCGTGGTAAATCAGCGGCACAGGCATAGGGAATTTCGCGTCGTAACGAGCGCTGGATATTAACAGCGCTGTACACTGCTCGGTAAAGCCCGGTAACAAATCGGAGAGAGTCGATGGAGCAGATCAAAGAACTCGAAAGTGCCCGTTTGCACTTACGCCCCTGGCGTGACACAGACTTGTACGAGTTCGCTGCGATGTGTGCCGATCCTCAGGTGATGCGTTATTTTCCGGCCCCGTTGAGTCGCCTCGAAAGTGCGGCGCTGATTGGCAGGATTCGCGGTCACTTTGCCGAGTACGGCTACGGTCTATGGGCACTAGAGCGTAAGGATACGGGCGCTTTTATCGGTTTCACCGGGCTAATGAATGTCTCGTTTGAGGCGCCCTTTACTCCGGCCGTTGAAATCGGCTGGCGGCTGGCACCCGAACACTGGGGTTTGGGCTACGCCAGTGAGGCGGCCTGGGCGGCATTGCGTTGTGCCTTTGATCGATTGGCCCTGGATCAGGTGGTGTCGTTTACCAGCCAGGTGAACTTGCCATCGCAAAAAGTCATGCAGGCCATTGGTATGCAACACGATCCGCACGGTGGCTTTGAACACCCTCGGTTGCCTGAAAGCGACCCGCTAAGGCCCCATGTGCTGTACCGCATTACGCGGGCACAGTGGTTGGAAACCCTGCACGGCTAAGCGGGTGCAGTAACGCGGCGAAAGCCGGAATTTTTGACCTGCGTAACGAAGATTACGAGGGTAATGCTCTGTGTGAGGAGAATCTGAATGAGCCAAGTGTTGGATGATCTGGTCAATTTGCTGACCCTGGAACCGATCGAAGAGAACCTCTTTCGCGGCAGCAGTCAGGACTTGGGCTTTCGCCAGTTGTTCGGCGGTCAGGTGCTCGGTCAATCGCTGTCGGCCATGAGCCAGACGGTTGAAGACGCCCGCCATGTGCACTCGATGCATGGCTATTTTTTACGCCCCGGCGATGCGAGCCTGCCTGTGGTGTACCAGGTTGACCGGGTGCGCGATGGCGGCAGTTTCAGCACACGCCGGGTGACTGCGATCCAGAAGGGCCAGCCGATTTTTACCAGCAGCGCTTCGTTTCAGTACGACGAGAGCGGTTTTGAGCATCAGATCCCGATGCCCGATGTAGTCGGACCGGAGAATCTGCCGTCGGAACTCGACATGATTCGTCAGCGCGCGCACCTGATTCCTGAGTCGATGCGTGAAAAGCTGCTGTGCGCCAAGCCCATCGAGTTTCGTCCGGTGGTGGGTGAAGACCCCTTCAACCCCCAGGTCAGCGACCCGATCAAGTACGTGTGGTTTCGTGCTGACGGCACACTGCCTGATTCGCCCGCCCTGCATAAATACCTGCTGGCCTACGCATCGGACTTTGGCTTGCTGACTACCTCTTTGCTGCCCCACGGCAAAGGCGTGTGGCAAAAGGATATGCAGGTTGCCAGCCTCGATCATGCGTTGTGGTTTCACGCCGATCTGCGTGCCGATGACTGGCTGCTCTATGCAATGGACAGCCCGTGGGCGGGCAACTCGCGCGGGTTCTCCCGTGGCAGCGTGTACAACCGCGCTGGCCAATTGGTAGCCTCGGTCACACAGGAAGGTTTGATCCGCCACCGCAAGGACTGGGCATGACACTCAAGGACGTAAAACACTGGGTTTTCGACATGGACGGCACCCTGACTATTGCCGTGCATGACTTTGCCGCGATTCGTCGTGAGCTGGAGATCCCTGCCGATGAAGATATCCTGACTCACCTCAACGGCTTGCCCGCGCAAGTCGCGGCAGTCAAGCACGCCTGGCTGCTGGAGCACGAGCGCGAGCTGGCGCTGGCTTCAACAGCTGCTCCGGGTGCGGTCGAACTGGTGCGCGACTTGGCCGCTCAGGGATGTCGCCTCGGCATCCTGACCCGTAATGCTCAGGAATTGGCGCATATCACGCTCAAGGCCATCGGCCTGGACCAGTGCTTCGCGCCCCAGGATGTACTGGGTCGCGACAACGCCGTACACAAGCCAGACCCGGATGGCCTTCTTCAGTTGGCGCGTGCGTGGGATGTGGCCCCGGCGAAGATGGTGATGGTGGGGGATTATCACTTTGACCTGGCCTGTGGCCGCGCTGCAGGCAGCAAAACCATATTGGTCAATGTGCCTGAAAACCCGTGGCCGGAACTGACCGACTGGCATGCCAAGGACTGTTTCGAGCTGCGCCAGTTACTTACCTGACTTAACACCTGCAGCTTCCGTAGGAGCGAGGCTGCGTTCGGTGGCGCAGCCGTCGTAAATCCAGGCAGCGCGGTACGTCAGTTAAAACGTGCACTCAGATTTTACGATCGCTTCGCAATCGAACGCAGCCTCGTTCCTTCGGCAGCTGCTACACAGGGTGTATTTACCCGCCAAACAACGCCTTCTGCCCCTCTGGCGAGGTGAACATTTGGTCGCCGTTGTGCCCAACACCAGGCACTTCGATCAGCCGCTGATTCAGCCCCTGCGGATGCTGCTGGCGCAAATACTCAAAGTAGTTCTTTGCGCGCTCCAGCCTGAAGGCGCCCTGGGCTTCGGCTTCGCAGCTTTTATCCAGTGCCGGGTGGTTGGGGTCAGTGTCCTTGGCACCTAATAAATAGGTAATGTCGCGTTCAACATAGGCCTGCTCCAGCTGTCGTTTTTTTTGCCCCATGGCGTAGGCGGGCAGATCCTTAAGCCCGTATTTCCAGGTATTGAAGCCCGGGCAGTTCGCCGAATCAAAGGTCGGAATCGGCCGCTGCGCATTGAAGTACGCATATGACGAAGGGTTGGCAATTACATAGCGCACCTTGATCCCGTCTGTCTGCAAAGCCTTGTCGGCTTGTGTCGTCAGGGCATAACGCTGCACCACTTGCGCGCCCCCTGAGTGTCCGGCAATCACTACCTCACGCAAGGCCGGGAAGCGTTTGCGGTCATTGAGGCGCTCAAGGATCTGATCCAGCGCCGCGTAAGAACTGAGCGGCGCCGGGCTCAGCGCGGGGGCACCGGCCATCCAGTCATTGGCATGCCAGCGCAAGACCGCGTCGGGCAGGGCATGGCGAGTGCCATCACGCTGATTGAGAAATTGCGGTGCAATGATCAGGGTTGTGGATAACTGCCCGGCTTGCGTCGCAGCCTGTTCGGCGCTGCGTAAATAGGTCTGGGCATTGCGCAGGCGCCCATGAATCACAATCAATGCGCGCTGCACCTGTGGCAGTGGCCGTTTCCAGTCCTGGCTCAGCCCCACGCTCAACTCGCCGGGGCCAATATTCAGACGCTCGGGGCTCAGTTCTTTAACCCCGTGCTCGGCCGCCTGAGCCATCGAGAAGGCCAGCAACAGGCCTATTATTGGCGCGATTGAGCGCACTAGCATCTAAAGCTTCGCTGCCGAGAAGGTATCGCACTGATTGATATTGCCTTGTGCAAAACCGGTCTTGAACCACTTCACCCGTTGCGCCGAAGTGCCGTGGGTAAAGGAGTCGGGCACCACGCGGCCCTGGCTTTGTTGCTGCAAACGATCATCGCCAATGGCATTGGCGGCATTCAAGGCCTCATCGATATCCCCGGGTTCCAGCCAGTTCAGGCGTTTTTGCGCATGGTTGGCCCACACACCTGCCAGGCAGTCGGCTTGTAGTTCCTGGCGCACCAGCAAGCCCCCGGCCCCCTCCATGCGCTGACCTTGTTGGCGGGCCATTTGCATTTTTGACGAGACACCCAGCAGGGTCTGCACGTGATGGCCCACTTCATGCGCGATCACATAGGCTTGGGCGAAATCGCCTCCGGCCTTGAAGCGCTGGGTCATCTCCTGGAAGAAACTCATATCCAGATAGACCTTCTGATCGGCCGGGCAGTAAAACGGCCCGGTTGCGGCCGAAGCAAAGCCGCAGGCCGAGTTCACTTGGCCGCGAAACAGCACCAGGGTCGGGTCTTTATAAGTGCGACCAGCTTGCTGAAAAATTTGCCGCCAGGTGTCTTCGGTATCGCCCAGAATCGCCCGCACAAAATCAGCTTGTTGATCATTAGCGGGAGGTGCATGCCCGGCTTGCTGGGTAACCTGGGGCGAAGATTGCTCGGTAAGCTGGCCGCTTAACTGCCCGAGAATCTGCATTGGGTCCTGTCCGGTTAACAGACCGATACCCACAATCACCACCACAGCCACTAGGCTCAAGCCTTTACCGCCGCCGATCCGCATCCCGCCGCCCCCGGTGCCTTGATCGCGTACGTCTTCAACGTTGTCGCTACGTCGGCCTTTTTTCCAAAGCATGGGGGTCGTCCTCTGATAAATCGTGTATTCAAGTGTTGTAGCTGAGTTGGGACAATGCCAGCCCGGCTGTCAGACGCTTGTTAATTGGCGAAGGAGTATGGCATTTGGGTTGATGGGTTTGCAGGTGAAGGCTACAGAGTGTATCGGCCTTTTGTGGGTAAGGGCTGACTGACGAGGGTGGGAGTGGGTCGTAGGGTGTGTTGCTCTATTCGTCCTGCATTCCCGAGGTTTCAGTGAGCTCCCACTTTTTAAATACGCCACATCAGACTTCGACCATTGGTTTCACCCATGTAGTGAAACTAATCAAAAATGCCCAACAAAATGCCGTTGTTGCCGTGAATACGCAGCTAATCGGTTTGTACTGGCAGGTGGGTGCTTTTATCAGTCAAAAGCTGGAACGAGCTGAGTGGGGGGACTCTGTAGTCGAGCAGTTGGCAGTTCACATCGCGGCTACCCAGCCTGGGCTTCGAGGGTTTACCCGTCGCAACCTGTTCCGCATGCGTCAATTTTATGAGGCATATAGAGAGGATGAAAACTTAGTGTCAGCACTGCTGACACAATTGCCCTGGACTCACCATCTGATGCTCCTGAGTCAGTGTAAATCCGCTCAGGAGCGCGAATTTTATATGCGCAGCGCCGTTGTCCAAAAATGGTCGAGTCGTGAACTGGATCGTCAGTTGGGGAGCGCGTTGTTTGAGCGAATGGTGATTCGCCCAGCCAAGCTTTCCCCTGCATTACAGGAACGTGTTGCAGGTGTAACGGATGTATTCAAAGACGCTTATTTTGTTGAGTTTCTTCAGCTACCCAGCGGGCACAACGAGTCGGGGTTACATCGAGGTTTGCTGGGGCGTTTAAAGGAGTTTCTGACTGAGTTGGGCCATGATTTTTGCTTTGTGGGCTCAGAGTATCCATTACAGGTAGGAACCAGGGATTTTGCAGTGGACCTGCTTCTGTTCCATCGTGGCTTGAATTGTCTGGTCGCGATTGAATTAAAGGTAGGACGCTTCGAACCTGAACACTTGGGCAAGCTCAACTTCTACCTCGAAGCGCTCGACCGCCACCACCGCAAAGCTCACGAAAATCCGGCAATCGGAGTATTACTGTGCGCCAGCAAGGAAGATGAAGTGGTTGAATACGCGCTGAACCGCTCGCTGTCGCCCGCTTTGATCGCCGAATATCAAACCAGGCTGCCGGACAAGAAGATTCTGCAAGCCAAGCTGCATGAGTTTTATCTGCAAAACGTCCCTGTAGATGACACGTGACCCCACCTGATCCCCGCTCCGGAGTTGTAAGCCCTGTGAACATTGATACCCGCATCAAGTACCGCCACCTCGTGTGCTTTCTGGAGATGGCGCGCCAGGGCAGTCTGGCGCGGGCGGCGGATGTGTTGGCGGTGAGCCAGCCGGCCATGTCAAAAACCCTCAAGGAGCTTGAGGAACTGCTGACGGTCAGCCTGTTTGTGCGCAGTAAAAGCGGCGTCACTCTGACCGAGGCCGGGGTGGCGTTTCTGCGTTATGCGACGCCTTCGGTGCAGGCGTTGCGCGAAGGGGTCAATGCCTTGCGTGGCGGTGAATATGTAGGAGGTACGGTGCGTCTGGGGGTGTTGTCGACGGTGGAGAGCCTGCTGATACCCGAACTGGTGCAGCGTCTGCATGCCCGGCATTCGTCGCTGGTGGTGAGTGTTGTAACTGGACCGAGTGCGTATCTGTTATCGCAATTGCGTGTAGGTGATGTTGACCTTGTGGTGGGGCGCATGACCGACAGCCCGGAAATTCAGGGCATGAATTTTGAACATCTTTACAGCGAATCCATGACCCTGGTGGCGCGTGCAGGTCATCCCCTGACACAAGGCCCGCTTGACCGCAGTTTGCTCGAAAACTACCCACTGGTATTGCCGCTGGCCAACACCACTATTCGTGCCTTTGCCGACAGCCTGTTTGTGCAATGCGGCATCAGCCAGTCCCGGCAACGGCTGGAAACTCTGTCGATTACCCTCAGTCGGCGCTACGTGCTGCGCAACGATGCGGTCTGGATCGCGCCTCTGGATGCCGTACGCCTGGACCTGGCCAGTGGCGAGCTGCAGGAAATCGACCTGGGCCAGCGCGAGCCGGGCGGCTCGATCGGTATTTGCAGCAACGCCCACGTACCGATGTCGGTGGCGGCGCAGGGCTGTGTCGAGGTTTTACGTGAATTGGGCCGGGCCTATGGGGAAGGGATTTATCCATAACCATATGGTTATGTATGGGGCTGACCTTTTCAGTAGTCCTTGGGCGTCTGTTGTTTGAAACTGGCTTCTAGCCTTTATAAAAACAACAGGAGATCGACATGTCTGATGCAGACAGCCGGCGTTTTATCATCCGTGATCGCAACTGGCACCCCAAAGCCCTGACGCCCGACTACAAAACCTCGATTGCCCGTTCCCCGCGCCAGGCGCTGGTGAGCATCCCGCAGTCGGTTAGCGAAACCAGCGGCCCTGATTTTTCCCATCTGAAATTTGGCAAGTTCGACAACGACCTGCTGCTCAATTTCAACAATGGCGGTTTGCCTATTGGCGAGCGAATCATCCTCGCGGGTCGCGTGTGCGATCAGTACGGCAAACCGATTCCTCACACCCTGGTTGAAGTTTGGCAAGCCAACGCTGGCGGTCGTTATCGCCATAAGAACGACCGTTACCTGGCACCGCTGGATCCCAACTTTGGTGGCGTAGGCCGCACCTTGACCAACAGTGAAGGGTATTACAGCTTCCGCACCGTCAAACCGGGGCCTTATCCGTGGCGTAACGGGCCAAACGACTGGCGCCCGGCGCATATTCACGTCTCCATCAGTGGCCCCTCGATAGCCACGCGGCTGATTACCCAGTTGTACTTCGAAGGCGACCCGATGATCCCGATGTGCCCGATCGTCAAATCGATTACCAACCCCGAGGCAGTGCAAAGCCTGATTGCTCGGCTGGACATGGGCGCGGCCAATCCGATGGATTGCCTGGCGTATCGCTTTGACATCGTGCTGCGCGGTCAGCGCCAGACTCACTTCGAAAACTGCTGAGGAGCCCCGTCATGCCTATCCAATTGCTACCGGAAACCCCATCGCAAACTGCTGGCCCCTATGTACATATCGGCCTGGCGCTGGCTGCGGCCGGCAACCCGTCGCGCCCTGAAGAAATCTGGAGCGAGATGG
The DNA here is from genome assembly GCF_963681935.1 of Pseudomonas kulmbachensis. NCBI lineage: Bacteria > Pseudomonadati > Pseudomonadota > Gammaproteobacteria > Pseudomonadales > Pseudomonadaceae > Pseudomonas > Pseudomonas kulmbachensis. The sequence goes on from NZ_OY817088.1 coordinate 767,404, forward strand.
CCAAGCCGGACGCTGCGGGCGAGCACATCGTGCTGTTTGGCAACGTCTATGACGGTAATGGCCACCTGGTGCGCGACTCTTTTCTGGAGCTGTGGCAAGCCAACCATGAAGGGGTTTATGACGAAGACTTTGATTCGGAAAAAGCCTTCAACAGCTTTGGCCGTACGGCGACCACCTTCGATGCAGGTGAGTGGACGCTCAACACCATCAAGCCTGGTGTGGTGAGCAATGCGAGCGGTGTGCCGATGGCGCCGCATATCAACGTGTCGCTGTTTGCCCGTGGCATCAACATTCACCTGCAGACGCGCCTCTATTTCAGCGACGAGTCGGAGGCGAATGCCAAGTGCCCGGTGCTCAATCTGATCGAGCAGCCACAACGCCGCGAAACCTTGATCGCTCATCGCTGTGAAGTGAATGGCAAAACGGCCTATCGGTTTGATATCCGTATTCAGGGCGAAGGGGAGACGGTGTTTTTCGACTTTTAATACACCACAACACCTGTAGCAGCTGCCGAGGAACGCAGCCTTCGTTCCTCTGCAGCTGCTACGAAATTCAAGCGCGGCCGCGCCTTTGCTGCCACGCCGCCGCCAACCCGCTGACGCAGATAATCGCAATACCGACCCGGCTGGCAAGGTCAGGCGTGTGGTCGAAAAGTAACCAGCCCAAAACCCCGGAAAACACGATCTGGCAATAGCTGAATGGCGCCAGCAGTGCCGGTGCCGCCACGCGAAACGACTGGGTCAACAGCAAGTGAGCAGTCATGCCCAGGGAGCCCAGCGCCAGCATTTGCAGGCCGTGGGCCAGGGTCGGGGTTTGCCAGAAAAACGGCACCAGCGCACTCATCACCAGCACATTGAACAGCCCGGCAAAGAAGTTACTGGTGGTGGGGCTGTCATATGCGCTGAGTTTGCGCGTGAGGATCTGATAACAGCTAAAGCAGAGCGCTGCGGCCATCGGCAATAACACCGCCGGGGTAAACAACTCGCCCCCGGGGTGAATGATGATCACCACCCCGATAAATCCGCATACCACGGCCAGCCACTGCCCACGTGTAACCGTCTCGCCCAGTAAGGGCCCTGACAAAGCCGCTACCAGTAGCGGTGCCAGAAAGTTGACCGCCGTATTTTCAGCCAGTGGGATGAACAACAACCCATAGGTGAAAAACAGGCCTGAACCCAACAGGCAAATGGCCCGCAACACCTGAAGCAAAGGCCGTTTGCTGCGCAGTACCCGCAACCCTGACTGCGGCAGAAAGATCCCCGCCATCAACACGGTGTGCACCAGGTAACGTGCCCACACCACCATCACTACCGGGTAAAAACCACTGAGGTACTTGGACAGCGCATCGTGACTGGAGAACAGCGCAGTGGCTGTCACTATCAGCAAGATGCCCTTCAAAGGATGGTTCACCCCCGAAAGGGGCGTGGGCAATGTCATCGATGACCTCGTTGTGTCTATGCGTCAAACCTGTGGGATTTTGCGCGGTGCCATGAAGTACATCCACACTAACGCAATGAAGTACATCGCTGGAATCATAGTGAACAACAAGGTGTAATTATTGTTCGTGACGGTCAGTACATAGCCCACGAACTGAGTCATAAACATCCCGCCGATAGCGGCGCACATGCCGCCAAAGCCGAACACGGTACCCATCATGTGTTTGGGTGTGTAGTCCATCACCATGCTCCACACGTTGGCAGTCCAGGCCTGGTGCGCACCCAGTGCCAGAGCGATTGCGCCCACCGCAACCCACAGGTCGCTGGAGCCTGCAGCCATCACCACGCCGATGATGCTGATTGCGCACAACAGCATCGATACCAGCCGTGCCTTGACCGCCGCCATACCGCGCTTGATCAGTACCGAAGACAGAATTCCGCCGCCGACGCTGCCGAAATCCGCAGTGATGTAGATGATGATCAGCGGGATGCCCATCTGGGTAACGCTGATGCCCAGGTTGTATTGCTGGTTGAGGAACGGAGGCAACCAGTACAGGTAGAACCAGAACACCGGAGCTGTCATGGCGTAGGACAGGGCGAAGGCCCATGTGCCGCGCATCTTGAGGATGGTGCCGAAAGAAACGGTGGTTTGCTCAGGCTCTTTTTCTTGCTGGATGTAGTCCAGTTCTGCCTGGCTAACGGTTGGATGTTCTTCTGGGTTGTAGTACTTCAGGCCCCAGAAAATCAGCCAGATACCGCCCAATGCCGCCATGCACAAAAAGGCCGCTTGCCAGCCCCACACATGCAACACCAGTGGCAACAGCATTGGGGTGAACATGGCGCCGACGTTGGTCCCGGCGTTGAAGATCCCGCTGGCCACAGCCCGCTCGCTGGCCGGGAACCACAGGCGCGTGGTTTTCACGCAGGCAGGGTAGTTGGCGGCTTCGGTCAGGCCCAGGATAAAGCGGCAAATCATAAAGCCCACCGCTGAAGTAGCCAGGCCATGAGCACCGGTAGCCAGGCTCCACAGCAACACGGCGCAGAAGAACACGCGCTTGACCCCGACTCGGTCGATCAAACGTCCCTGCAGGACGAAGCCAATGGCGTAGCCCACCTGAAACCAGAAGTTGATATTGGCGTAGTCCATCGCCGTCCAGCTCATCTCTTTGGCCAGGATCGGTTGCATGACGCCCAGGGCGGCACGGTCGATAAAGTTCAGTGTGGTGGCGAAAAACACCAATGCAAGCATGCCCCAACGGGTTTTGCCAATTGCCAGGGTGCCGCGGATCTTGTCGCCGATCCCTGCGCTTGAAGCGTGGGCAGAGGTAGTGCGTGCAGTCGGAGAGGGGACCATGGTTGTTTACCCGTTTCTTGGAATTGTTATGTGGTGTTGCTCAGCTTTTGACGCAAGTAGTTCGGACTTGATGGTGGCGAGTGGACGAAAAATCGTCAATTCAAGATAGGCCATAATGTTCGATAATCGCACGCAAAACTAACCAGTTGGTACAGATTGGTTGCTCAATAATAGGGCGCCCTTAATAATCAAACCATTAAGAAATGCCGTTGCCTGCAGGCTGCGCCAATCCTGGGAGTTATTAATGAAGCGTTCGATCGCCACTGTTTCCTTGAGCGGCACCTTGCCAGAAAAGCTGGACGCCATTGCCGCGGCAGGTTTTGACGGGGTCGAGATTTTTGAAAACGACCTGCTGTATTACGACGGCAGCCCGCGTGAAGTGCGCCAGATGTGTGCCGATCTGGGGCTGGCTATTAGCCTGTTTCAACCGTTCCGTGATTTTGAAGGCTGCCGCCGCGAACGTCTTGCTCGCAACCTGGACCGCGCCGAACGCAAGTTTGACTTGATGCAAGAGCTTGGCACCGATCTGGTGTTGGTCTGCAGTAACGCTGCGGCGGACTCGGTGGGGGATCGGCAGATTTTGCTCGATGACCTGAGCCTGCTCGCCGAACGTGCAGGGGCCCGGGACCTGCGCATCGGTTACGAAGCGCTGGCCTGGGGCCGCCACGTCAATACCTGGCAACAGGTCTGGGATCTGGTGCGTGAGATCGACCATCCAAATCTTGGCGTATTGCTCGACAGCTTCCATACCTTGTCGCTCAAGGGCGATCCGAGTACGATTGCGCAAATCCCCGGCGACAAGATCTTCTTTGTGCAGATGGCCGACGCGCCGATTCTGGCGATGGATGTGCTGGAATGGAGTCGTCATTTCCGCTGTTTCCCCGGTCAGGGTGAGTTTGATCTGCCGGGCTTTCTGGCTCCAATCATACAAAGTGGCTACACCGGTCCCTTGTCGCTGGAAATCTTCAACGACGGTTTTCGTGCAGCCCCGCCCCGGGCCAATGCTGCCGACGGTTTACGCTCGTTGCTCTACCTCGAAGAGAAAACCCGCGAGCGTCTGGCGCAGCAAGCGGCACCGGGTGCGACCCTGGAACCCTTGTTCGCGCCGCCTGCAGCGAGCCAGTACGACGGCATTGAATTTCTCGAATTTGCCGTGGATGAAAATCAGGGCGCGCAATTGACTCACTGGCTCGAGCGCCTGGGGTTCAGCAAGGCGGGCCAACACCGCTCAAAGAATGTGAGCTTGCTGCGTCAGGGCGATATCAACCTGATTCTTAACGCTGAGCCGTACTCGTTCGCGCACAACTTTTTTGAGGCCCACGGCCCATCGTTATGCGCCACCGCCATTCGGGTGCAGGACAGCGCCAGCGCTCTGGCGCGTGCGGTGGCTTACAAAGGTCAGCCCTATCGCGGACTGGTCGGCCCCAATGAGCTGGAGTTGGCGGCGGTGCGTGCCCCCGATGGCAGCTTGATTTACCTGGTGGACAAGGACGCCTCCGGTAAGCCGCTGTACGAGTCGGACTTCAATATCGCGCCAACCCCCTCAACCCAGGGTGGCCTCAAGCGTATTGACCATATGGCCATGGCATTGCCCGCCGATAGCCTCGACAGCTGGGTGTTGTTCTATAAAAGCCTGCTGGATTTTGAAGCCGATGACGAAGTAGTCCTGCCAGATCCTTATGGCTTGGTAAAAAGCCGAGCGCTGCGTAGCCGTTGCAGTTCGATTCGTTTGCCGCTGAATATTTCCGAGAACAGAAACACCGCCATCTCACATGCCTTGTCGAGTTATCGCGGCTCCGGAGTGCATCACATCGCCTTTGAATGTGACGACCTGTTCGCCGAGGTCAGTCGCGCCAAAGCAGCCGGTGTACCGCTGCTGGATATTCCGCTCAACTACTACGACGACCTGGCGGCGCGTTTTGATTTCGATGACGAGTTCTTGAGCAAGCTCGCCTATTTCAACGTGTTGTATGACCGTGATGCACAGGGCGGCGAGTTGTTCCATGTGTACACCGAGCCATTTGAAGGGCGTTTTTTCTTCGAGCTTTTGCAACGCAAAAATGGCTACGCCGGGTATGGCGCGGCGAACGTTGCGGTGCGTCTGGCTGCGATGGCCAAGTCACGCAGCGGCGCGGCACGGCAGGCAAAGCTGTAAGGCGGCTTCCTTCACAGAGCAGGGCGGCCCATAATCGCGGCCATCCCAAGATGGCCGTGAGCCTTTATGACCAAGACCCAAGAAGTCGACACCGGCGCCACGGCACCGGTAGTCGAACCGCGTAAAAGCCGTAAGAACAACCCTGAGAAGACGCGCGAAAACATCCTGCAAGAAGCAATCGTCGAGTTTGTCGAACAAGGCCTGGCGGGTGCGCGCGTGGACGCTATTGCAGAGCGTACCAAGACCTCAAAGCGCATGATTTATTACTACTTCACCAGTAAGGAACAGCTCTACGTCGAGGTGCTGGAGAAACTGTACGGTGAAATTCGCAGCATCGAAGGTCGCTTGAATCTGGATCAGCTTGAACCGGTAGAAGCGATTCGGCGGCTGGTGGAGTTCACCTTCGATCACCACGATATGAACGCGGATTTTGTGCGCATCGTCAGCATCGAAAATATCCACAAAGGTGAATACATCAAGCGCTCGGAAGGGATCAAGGACATGAACGACACCATTGTGCAGGCGCTTGAAAGCATCCTGCAGCGTGGCGTTGAACAGAAGGTATTCCGTGTTGGGCTGAACCCGCTGGATGTTCACTTGCTCGTCAGTTCGTTCTGTTTTTATCGCGTGTCGAATCGGTACACGCTCGGCGAGATTTTCCAGATCGACTTGTCTGATGCGCAAATCAAGCAGCGCCAACGTGAGATGATTTGCGACTCAGTACTGCGTTATCTGCAGGCTTGATCCTAAGGTTATGCCTTGGGAATTAATATCAATTGAAAATCATTCTCGACAAAAAGTAAGATAGCGACCCCTTTCCTTCATGCTCAGGGAGTCGGTTTGTCGGATATGGACCTCAAAGGCTTGTTCCTCAAGCATGCCAGTACCCTGCGTGGGTATCTGGCGCGCAAGGTACGGGACCCTCAACTGGCAGCGGATCTGGTGCAGGAAAGTTTTCTGCGCATGGCAGAGCGTGGGCGCAAGGAGCGAATCGACAACTCCCCCGGTTATCTCTATCGCATTGCTGGCAACTTGCTGGTCGATCACATTCGCCAGGAAACCCGGCGCAAGACCGACACGGTAACCCACGAAGCGCTGGCCGAAATCGAAGACGAAATGGCAGGCCTGGAGGCCCAGGCAATGGCAGAACAACAGCGCATGGCGCTAAAACAGGCATTGTCCGAATTGCCGGAACGCACCCAGGAAATCTTCCGCCTCAACCGCATCGAGGGCATGACCCATGCTCAAGTCGCGCGTCACCTTGAAATTTCCGACAGTTCAGTGCAAAAACATCTGTCGAAAGCTTTGGCCTACGTCATGCAGCGCCTACAAGAGCCTGAGAAATAACCTCCACATTTGTCGATGAATGGCTTACTGAGTTTCAGCCAACAAGACGTCACTGCTTATATATAACGAGAAATAGAGATTCACACGTGAATAGCCAAGGCCCCCAACAGCAGATGATTACTGAAGCGGCCGCCGAGTGGGCGGTGCGTCTGCACGCGGGTGCATTGAGTGAAGAGGCGCAAGCGCAACTGGAGCAGTGGCTGGCTGCCGACGAGCGCCATGCGCCTGCGCTGCGCTTTGCCGAACAGACATGGGCGGCACTGGGGGAGCTGGCGCTGGAGAGCAGGCCCATCCCCCACCGCCAGCGCATGGCAGAGGCTGGGACAGTGCCGATGACTCGCCGTCGGCGCCCACTGCGTTGGGTTGGGCGTGCGGCGGTGCTGTCGCTGGTGCTGGCCGTGGGCTGGGTCAGTGGCCCGACGGCGCTGTTACAGATGCAGGCCGACTACCGCACTGGCGCAGGAGAACTTCGCACGGTTCAGCTGGATGATGGCAGTTCGGTAGAACTGGACGCGGCCAGTGCAATCAGTATCGACTACGACAGCAGCGAACGGCGGATCAGCCTGTTGGCGGGTTCAGCGGTGTTTGATGTAGCCCCGATGGATGACGCCGAAACCCGGCCATTTGTGGTGCAAAGCGCGGGTGGACGGACCAAGGCACTGGGCACTCAATTCGTGGTGGGCCGGGAAGACCGAGACCAGGCTTGGGTCGGTGTATTGCAGCATAGCGTTGCGGTCAACCTGCAAAGCCAGCCGGCGCAAGGCTCGGCGCAGCAAATCCTGGAAGAAGGCCAAAGCGTCCGCTACAGCGCAAAAGGTGGAGTACAGAAACTGCCTGGATTTGACCTGAGCGCGGCGACGAGCTGGCGCCGCGGCGTGCTGATCTTTGACCGCCAGCCGTTGGCGCAGGTGATTGAGCAGCTCAACCGTTATCGTCCCGGCCAGATCGTATTGGCCAACCGGGCCTTGGCCAGTCGACAGGTCAGCGGCGTATTCCGCCTGGAGATGCTCGACAGCGCACTGCAAACCCTGACCCAGGAGCTGCACGTAAAACGCGTCGAACTGGCGGGCGTCAGCCTGATTTACTGACTTTGCGCTGACCCTGTAGCCGCTGCCGAAGGCTGCGATGGCTGCGCAGCGGCCCTGCTGTTTTGGCCCTTATCGCAGCTTGCGGCAGCGGCTACAAACGCAAGATGGGGCCTCCTTTCGTATTGGATAAATACTTTTTGAAAACTAATCGCAAAAACCTTTACTGACTTTCTCCCGGTAACACGTCTTGCTATTGAGATTCATTCGCAAAGCAGCTCGTGCAACCTGGGGATAATAAAAATGATCGGTAGTCAGCGCAAAGGGGTGCGGTCCGCAAGTCGGTTAGCCTTTGCTGTTCATGTCGGGATTGTTGCCGTGTTGGCGGCGCAAACGCCGGTGCATGCTGCGCCAAAAGCCAGCAGTGCGGTGCAACAGGAATTTATCGCCTTCCATATTGCGGCGCAGCCGCTGGACAAGGCGGTACTGATCTTCGCCGAACAGGCAGGCCTGCAAGTGCTGTTCGACAGCCAGGTGCTACGCGGCCTGCAGGCACAGGCACTGAACGGAGACTTCGGCGTCCAGGAAGGCCTGGCCCGCTTGCTGGGCAACAACCCGGTGGAATACCGCTTCACCGGCGAACGCCAGGTCACCCTGACCCGCGTCAGCGGAGAACACGCAGGCGCGCTGGCGCTGGGCACTACCTCCGTGACTGCCAGCGAAGGCAACAGTGGGGATTGGGTGTACCAGACCCCCGAAGCGGTGTCCGTTATCACCCGCGAGCAAATCAACAAGCGCGCCCCTCGTCACACAGCCGACATGCTGGAAGAAACCCCAGGCGTTTACACGGCAGTAGACCAGCGTGACCCCGGCTTGTCCGTCAACATCCGCGGCCTTCAGGACTATGGTCGGGTCAACATGAACGTTGACGGCATGCGCCAGAACTTCAACGTCAATGGTCACCAGCATCGCAACGGTGTGATGCTGATCGATCCGGAAATGATCTCGAGCATCGAAATCGATAAAGGCACCCAATCCGGTATGGGCGGCGCGGCAGTGCTGGGTGGTATTGCCACTTTTAAAACCCTTGAAGCCAGTGAGTTTTTGAAGGATGGCAAAGAGTTCGGCGGGCGTGTCCGCGCCGGCACTGGCATCGGTGAACTGGGTAACGGCACATACTTCAACGGTGGCGGGGTGTTCGCCTTCGGTAATGAGATTGGCGATGCCTTGTTTGCGTACAGCGAACGACATTTCGGCAACTACCGCAGCGGTCGGCAAAACGCCGACAACCTTGGGGATGAGATCCGCGTCAAACAAACCCGCCGCGAAGCCTGGAACAACTGGCTGAACAATGAGGTGGGTGATGCGGGCAGTGTGACGCGCTCGCAGATGGTCAAGTTCGGCCTCAACTTGCCCAATGATCAGCGTGTGCAACTGAACTACCTGAACACCGACAGCGACAGCAACGACTCATGGACTTACGCGATCAACAACGAGACGGACTATGAGTACAGACGGCACAGTAAAAATAACCTTGGCACCGCCAACTATGGGCTCGATTACAGCTACAACCCGGACAGCGAACTGATCGACTTCAAGAGCAAAGTGTATTTCGTCAGTACGGAACTGGTGCGTTCCAATGCTGGGCATCTAACGAGCGAAGTACGGAATAACTACGATCCTTACAAAGATTTTTTCCGCACGGATACCTGGGGCATTCAAGGCGAGAACACCTCGCGCTTCAACTTCGATGCCTACGGTTTGTTGACCTGGAATTATGGCCTGGAGATGTACCAGGACACCTTCAAGCCCAAGAGTAATAAAGTTGCGGCCTTGAGTGAAGTGGTCAAGCCTTATGTTGAGGGGGCCGACCCTTCTGGCAAACGTACCATGGCCAGCCTGTTCAGCAATCTGGAATACGATTACAACGGCTGGCTGACCCTTAATGGCGGCTTGCGGTATGACCGTTATCGTCTTGAAGGCAAGACAGGCATGACGCTCTTCCGTAGACAAATCATTCGTTATGAGAATGGTGTGCCAGTGGTGAATTCGGACCCTGCAAAGCGCGTCGAAGATACGTATGACCTGGATGAAGAAAGCGGCAAGTTTTCACCCACGTTCGGTATTGCGATCAAACCCGGCGTTGACTGGCTTCAGTTGTATGCACGTTGGGGCAAAGGTTGGCGGCCACCGGCGGTGACCGAAGTATTGATGACGGGGCGGCCCCATGGCGGCAATGCCCCTGAACGGGTGTTCCCAAACCCCTTCCTCAAGGCAGAGGAATCCAGAGAGTGGGAAGTGGGCTTTAATATATTTAAAGAATCGTTGTTTTTTAACAATGATCGGCTGGGCATGAAGATCTCCTACTTTGATAACCGAATCAAAAACTTCACATTTATGCAGTACGGTATCGCGCTTCCTGAAGCACAAAATAATTTTGGTGATCTGGCATACGTTAATAATTTGAATGACACACGCTTCAGGGGGGTTGAGTACCAGCTCAACTATGATATGGGGCGTGTGTATACTAACTTGAGTTACACCCATATGATTGGTACTAACGATTTTTGCGCAAATGATCACTATCTTGGAGGCGCCAAAAAAAGTGGTAAGAGGTTTAAGGATTATTTGGAGCGCTATGTAAGACCTGATGGGACAATGGGTTTTAGAAAGGTGAGAGAGAGTGAGTATCTGGATAATAATGAAATGAACAACTACGTCGCATGCGGCGGCATCATGGGCAGCGCGGCGCATATGCCTGCAGACCGGGGATCTTTAACGGTTGGTGCGCGTTTCCTGGAACGACGGTTGGATACGGGTATTCGTTTACGCTATAGCCGCGGAAACGGCGCCGATATGAATGCGCATAATTACTACGATATTGAACAAGCTACCTGGCCTAAATACAGTGTGTATGATCTGTATGCAAGTTATTGGCCCACTAATGATGTGAACCTTACATTAGTGCTGGAGAACGCCACTGATGAGGCATATTTCGTTGCCATGGGCGATGCCAATAACTTGAGTTTGGCTCGGGGTCGCACCTTAAGCGGGATGCTCGAATACAAATTTTAAACAACAGCGAGTTTTCGTTGTTAACGGATTTTGCTCGTATTGAGCAAAAGCACGCAGTCGTGTGCAGGTTGTCACTAAATCTATCAATGGAAGAAAGTAAACATGACTATCTCAGTAACTTATAATTCTCTGTACGGCGATATTTCGGTTAAAGATGTGTTGAGCGAATGGTCGACCGGTTTCCGCACTGCTGATCATGGCACCGCGAATACCGGTGGTTTCAACACCGGCGGCCGTGCAATGACAGGCGAGCAGTATGCAACTCAGGGGGCCAATGGTTCGAACTACGCCTTTGTGGCTGAGAGCAATACGGATAATGGTTTGAACTACGTGTTTAATCCGAAACTGTCTGCGGGCGACAACATGAACCACTTCCTGTGGGGCAGCCTGGATAACGTGCAGTTGGGTGAAGTACTTGGCGGTGGTAAGGGCAGCGACTTTACACTGGACGACTACACCGTCAGCTTCAACGGCCTCGACCTGTCTGCCGCCAGCGATGCTGGCCGTGCTGGCAACGCTGTTCAGGACGTGATCTACGGCCTGATGAAAGGCGACGTGTCGGGTCTGGAAGGTGTGCTCAACAACCTGCTGAGCGGCTTCGGCCTGAGCACCGATTCGACCTTCGACCAGTTGGCGGCTGCCGGCCTGGCTCACTCCGATGCACCGCTGGCTGCTGATATCAGCCTAGTAGGCGTGCAGGAGCTGGTTCAAGACTGGGCACTGGCGGCGTAATACTCGCCTGCTTCAGTGAACACCACCAATCCTGTGGGAGCCGGGCTTGCCCGCGATTGCATCGACACGGTCTGACAGAAGCACCGCGTCGTTTGCATCGCAGGCAAGCCAGCTCCCACAGGGTACTCGGTTCACTTCTTCGGAATCTGTCCATGACCCGGCCCAAAGCCAACGAGATGCTGGCTGCCTTGACGGCCTACAAACGTGCTTTTTTCAATATTGGCTTGTTTTCGGCCGTGATCAATTTACTGATGCTGGCCCCGGCGTTGTACATGCTGCAGGTGTACGACCGGGTGTTGGCCTCGGGCAATCAAATGACCCTGTTGATGCTGACGCTGATGATCCTCGGCCTCTTTGGCCTGATGGGCGCGTTGGAATGGGTGCGTAGCCAGGTGGTGATCCGCCTCGGCACGCAGATGGATATGCGCTTGAATCAGCGTGTCTACGACGCTGCCTTCGAGGCGCAATTACGTACCGGAAGCCCCGCGGCGGGGCAGGCGTTGAATGACCTGACCAGCCTGCGCCAGTTCGCCACCGGCAATGCGCTGTTCGCGTTTTTCGATGCGCCATGGTTTCCGGTGTATCTGTTTGTGATTTTTATGTTCAGCCCCTGGCTGGGGCTGCTGGCTCTGGGTGGGGCGGTGCTGTTGATGATTCTGGCGTGGGTCAATCAGCGCGTTTCGCAAGCGCCGCTTAAAGCCGCCAGCGAGTTGTCGGTGGAGGCCACCCAGCAAGCCAGTGCGCATTTGCGCAATGCCGAGGCCATCGAAGCCATGGGCATGCTCGACACGTTGCGCGGGCGCTGGTTGGCGCAGCACACAGCATTTTTGGCGCAGCAAAATCTTGCCAGTGAAAAAACCGCCACCGTCAGCGCCTGGTCAAAAGGCGTGCGCCTGGCTTTGCAATCGTTGGTGCTTGGGCTCGGCGCCTTGCTGGCGGTACAAGGGCAAATTACGGCCGGGATGATGATTGCCGGCTCCATCCTGATGGGCCGGGTGCTGGGCCCAATCGACCAACTGATCGGTGTATGGAAGCAATGGACTTCGGCACGGCTGGCTTATCAACGCCTCGAAGCCATGTTGCACGCCTATCCGCCGCGCCCGCAGCGCATGGTTTTGCCCGCACCGAAGGGCGAGTTGTCGGTTGAGCAACTGAGCGCCAGCGCTCCCGGCACCCGTCGCGCTACCTTGGCCAATCTGAGTTTCACCTTGCCTGCGGGGCAAGTGCTGGGAGTGATTGGACCGTCCGGTTGCGGTAAATCAACCCTGGCCCGTTTGCTGATCGGCGTGTGGCAGCCGTTGGTGGGCAAGGTGCGTTTGGACGGTGCGCAGCTGTCGCAGTGGGACAAACACCAGCTCGGCCCGCATCTGGGCTATTTGCCCCAGGACATTCAGCTGTTCGCCGGGACCATCGCACAAAACATCGCACGCTTTGCCGAGGTGGATGCCGACAAGGTGCTGGCCGCCGCGCAACTGGCGGGCGTGCATCAGTTGATCCTGCAATTGCCCGAGGGCTACGACACTCGCCTCGGTGAAGGCGGAGCGGGGTTGTCCGGCGGGCAGAAGCAACGCATCGGCCTGGCCCGTGCGCTGTACGGCTTGCCGGCGGTGATCGTGCTCGACGAACCCAACTCCAACCTCGATGAAGCCGGTGAGCAGGCCTTGTTGCAGGCGATTGCCCAGCTCAAACAGCACAAGCGAACCCTGATTTTGATTACCCACAAACCCAATGTGCTGACCCTGACCGACCAGCTTTTGATCCTGCGCGATGGCCAGCTGCAAGCCTTTGGCCCGACCGCCAAGGTGCTCGGTGCTCCCACGGCGTCCAAGCCTGCAGCGCCGAAACCGGCAATGAACGTGAGCTATCGGCTCGGAACGGCAGAGGCGAGCAAGGTATGAAGCAGTCAAACGCCAAGGCCCTTGGCGACAGCAATGTGCTGCAACTGGATGACACTCGCTATTCGCGCTTGGGTTGGCTGCTGATGCTCGGCGGCTTTCTCGGGTTTCTTGGCTGGGCCGCATTGGCGCCGTTGGACAAGGGTGTCGCGGTGTCGGGCAAGGTGATGGTTTCGGGCCATCGCAAGGTAGTGCAGCACCCCAGCGGCGGGATTGTTGAACGTATTGATGTGCGTGACGGCGACAAAGTCGTCGCAGGCCAGGTGCTGATTCGATTGAAGGAAACCCCGTTGTTGGGGCAAGCCCAGTCGTTGCGCAGCCAGTTCTATGGATCACTCGCCAGTGAGGCGCGGCTTGATGCCGAGGGAGATGGCGTCAGCCGCGTTAACTTCCCTGCCGAACTGACGGCATTGGCGGCCGACCCGGAAGTGGCTTCCAACCTCGCCTTGCAACAGCAACTGTTCGATAGTCGGCGTAGGGCCTTACTGCTGGACCAGCAGGGTATCGACGAAAGCATTGCAGGCGCCGAGGCGCAGTTGCGCGGGGTGCGTGACTCTCAGGCCAGCAAGGTGCTGCAACGCACGGCCCTGACCGAACAGTTGCAAGGCCTGCGTGAGCTGGCCCGCGAAGGTTACATCCCGCGTAACCGTCTGCTGGACAGCGAGCGGGTGTACGCCCAGGTGCTGGGTTCGATCAGCGAGGACTACGGCCGCATCGGTCAGTTACAGCGACAAGTGTTGGAGATGCGTTTGAAGATTCGGCAACTGGCCGAGGAGTATCAAAAGGAAGTCCGCACCCAACTGGCCGACACCCGCGTACGTACCGAGGATTTGCGCAATCGACTGGCCTCGGCCGAGTTTGAATTGGCCAACAGCCAGTTGCGTGCCCCGGTGGCGGGGATTGTGGTGGGGCTGGATGTCTTTACCGAAGGCGGGGTGATCAAGCCCGGTCAGGCGCTGATGGAGATCGTGCCCCAGGGCGAGCCACTGCTGGTCGAGGCGCGGGTACCGGTTGAGCTGGCCGACAAGGTTCACCCCGGCTTGCCGGTCGAGCTGATGTTCTCGGCATTTAGCCAGAGCACCACGCCTCGGGTGGCGGGTGAGGTGACGCTGGTGTCGGCGGACCGTCAGGTCGATGAACGCACCGACGAGCCTTATTACACGTTGCGTGCGCAAGTCAGCGAAGCCGGTATGGCGCAACTGGCCGGGTTGCAGATCCGCCCCGGCATGCCGGTGGAGGCGTTCGTGCGCACAGGCGAACGCTCGATGCTCAATTACCTGTTCAAGCCACTGCTTGACCGTACCCATATGGCGTTGGTGGAAGAATGATCGTGCGCCAGATTTTATGCGGGCTGTTCATGCTGTGTACGGGGCCGGCGCAGGCATTGGGCTTGCTTGAAGCCTACGACTTGGCGATCCGCAACGACCCGACCTTTCAGGCGGCGATTGAAGAGCGGGCGGCCGGGGAGGAGAACCGTGCACTGGGCCGCTCGGCGTTATTGCCGACTTTGTCGTGGAACTACAACAACTCGCGCAACGAGTCCGAAGTCACCCAGGCCAGTACCCGTACCGACCGCGATTACCGCAGCTATGCAGCAACTTTGACCTTGCAGCAGCCACTGTTGGACTACGAAGCCTATGCTCGTTTCCGACAAGGTGCAGCGCAGGCGTTGTTCTCCGATGAGCGTTTTCGTAGCCAAAGCCAGTATCTGGCGGTGCGTCTGCTCAGTGCCTACAGCCAGGCATTGCTGGCACAGGAGCGGATCGAGCTGAGCCGTGCGCAAAAGCGTGCCTTTGCCGAGCGTTTGCAGCTTAACCAGCGGTTGTTGAAAGGCGGCGAGGGCACCCGCACCGATGTGCTGGAAACCCAGGCGCGCCTGAGCATGGCGGTGGCTGAGGAGATCGAGGCGCAAGACAATCAGGACGCCGCCTTGCGTGAGTTGGAGGCAATGCTTGGCGAACCCTTGCAAATAGAACAGCTTGATCCCTTGTCGCCGCGTTTTGTAATCCTGCCCCTGGAACCGCAGCGTTTTGAAAGCTGGCGCGAACTGGCGTTGGCCAATAACCCGGAGCTGGCCTCGCAGCACCATGCGTTGACCTCGGCCGAGTACGAAGTGGAACGCAAGCGCGCCGGGCATTTGCCCAAGCTCAGTTTGTATGCGAGCAGCCGTCAGACCAGTTCCGATTCGGAGAGTACCTACAACCAGAAGTACGACACCAACAGCGTCGGTATTCAGCTCACGGTGCCGTTGTTTGCGGGGGGCTCGGTGTCGGCATCGACCCGGCAGGCGGCACGGCAACTGTCCCAGGCCCAGTTTGAGCTGGACGCACAAACGGCAACCACGCTGGTAGACCTGCGCAAACAGTACAACCTCAACAGCAGCGCGGCGGCCAAGGTGCGGGCTTATGAAATGGCGGTGGAGTCAGCCAGTGCCCTGGTGCAGGCGACGCAGAAAAGCGTGAGCGCAGGTGAGCGGGTCAATTTGGATGTGCTGGACGCCGAACAGCAGCTGTTCAGTGCCAAGCGGGATTTGGCTGAGGCGCGCTATGCGTATTTGCTGGCGCGGGTGCAACTCAAGTATTACGCGGGCTTGTTGAACGAAGGGGATTTACGGCAGGTGGCGGGGTATTTTCAGGAACTTCTGTAGCCGCTGCCGCAGGCTGCGATGGACTGCGAAGCAGTCCCGGGCTCTGGAACCTTGAAGGTCCTTCGGCCCATATCGCAGCGCTGCGGCAGTGGCTACAAAAATGATGCGAGCGGCTTACCGACGAACCAGCAAAACACCCGATTCCATATGGTGAGTCCACGGGAACTGGTCAAATACCGCGCAACGCTCAATCCGGTGCGTATCGTGCAGTTGGGCGATGTTCTCGGCCAATGTCGTGGGGTTACACGAGATATACAGGATATTGTCGAAGCGACGGGTCAGCTCGCAGGTGTCCGGGTCCATCCCCGCACGCGGCGGGTCGACGAAGACGCTGCCGAACTCGTAGCTTTTCAGGTCAATGCCTTGCAAGCGACGAAACGGACGCACTTCGTTCAGGGCTTCGGTCAGTTCCTCGGCCGACAGGCGCACCAGCGTGACGTTATCCACAGCGTTGTCGCGCAGGTTGTTCAGTGCCGCATACACCGAGGTCTTGCTGATTTCGGTGGCCAGTACTTTACGCACGCGAGTAGCCAGCGGCAGGGTGAAGTTGCCGTTGCCGCAATACAGCTCCAGCAAGTCATCCGATCGCTCGCCCAACGCGTCATATGCCCAATTGAGCATCTTCTGGTTGACCGTGCCGTTTGGCTGAGTGAACGCGCCTTCAGGCTGTTGATACGTGAAGGTGCGCCCCGCGACTTCGAGCTTTTCGACCACATGATCGCGGCCAATCACTACGCGCTTGCCCTTGGAGCGGCCTATTACGCTGATATCCAGGTCTTTGGCCAACTGCTCGGCAGCGTTTTGCCAATGCTCGTCCAGTGGGCGGTGATAGCACAAAGTGACCATCGCATCGCCTGCCAGAGTGGTCTGGAACTCGACCTGGAACAGCTTGTGGCTCAAGGCTGAGCTGGCTTGCCAAGCGGCTTTGAGCTGAGGCATCAGTTGATTGATGCGCAGGCTGGCAATCGGGAAATCTTCGATCAGGATCGGCGTGCGCTTTTCATCCTGGGCGAACATGGCGTAGTGACGCTCGCCCCCTTCGCGCCACAGGCGGAACTCGGCCCGCAGGCGAAAGTGCTTCAGAGGCGAATCGAATACCTGCGGCTCAGGCGCATCGAACGGCGCCAGCAGCTCGCGCAGACGATTGGCCTTGGCCTCTAGCTCAACGGCGTAGGTAGCAGAATCAAACGGCAAAGCACTCATGCTGGATACCAACCTAGCTTGACCACAAACAGAACCGACAGAATGATCAGCGGTGCATTCAGCTCGCGGGCACGGCCCGACAGCAGTTTGATCACGGTCCAGGAAATAAAGCCGAAGGCGATGCCGTTGGCGATGGAGTAGGTGAACGGCATCGCCAGTGCGGTGATCACCACTGGTGCGGCAACGGTGACGTCGTCCCATTCGATTTCTGCCAGGCCGCTCATCATCAGTACGGCTACGAACATCAGCGCGGGCGCGGTGGCGAAGGCTGGAATGCTGGCGGCCAATGGCGAGAAGAACAACGCCAGCAGGAACATGATGCCGACTACGATGGCGGTCAGGCCGGTACGGCCACCGGCGCTCACGCCAGCTGCCGACTCGATGTAGCTGGTGGTGGTCGAGGTGCCCAGCAGCGAACCGGCCATGGCCGCGGTGCTGTCAGCGATCAGGGCGCGGCCCATTTTTGGCATGTGGCCGTCTTTGCCCATCAGGCCAGCGCGCTTGGCGACGCCGATCAGGGTGCCGGAGTTGTCGAACAGGTCAACGAACAGGAAGGCGAAGATCACGCTGATCAGGCCGATGTCCAGGGCACCTCTGATGTCCAGCTGCAGGAAGGTCGGGGCCAGGGATGGCGGCATCGACATCACGCCACCGAACTCGGTCACGCCCAATGCAATCGAAGCAATGGTCACGGCCAGGATGCCGATCAGCACTGCGCCACGGACTTTCATCGCCTCAAGGGCGACGATCAGGGCAAAGCCCAGGGATGCCAGGATCACTTTTGGCTGCGCCAGATCACCCATGCCTACCAGCGTTGCCTTGTTGGCAACCACGATGCCGGCGTTGCCCAGGGCGATCAACGCCAGGAACAGGCCGATACCGGCGGCAATGGCCGAACGTAGAGGCAGCGGGATGCTGTTGATGATCCATTCGCGGATGCGAAAGATCGACAGCAGGAAGAACAGCACCGCGGAGATAAACACCGCGCCCAGCGCGACCTGCCAGGTATGGCCCATATGCAGGACCACGGTGTAGGTGAAGAAGGCGTTCAGGCCCATACCCGGTGCCAGGGCAATCGGGTAGTTGGCGATGATGCCCATGGTCGCCGAGCCAATGGCCGCGGCCAGACAGGTGGCAACAAATACGGCACCTTTGTCCATGCCCGTCTCACCGAGGATGCTCGGGTTCACAAACAGGATGTAGGCCATCGCCAGGAAGGTGGTGATACCCGCAAGAATCTCGGTACGCACGTTGGTGTTGTGTGCTTTTAGTTGAAACAGCCTTTCCAGCATGCCAGTCCCCGTGGCGCCAAATGCGCCGTGATTAAATCGTTTTCAACAGCAAAGCACAGACGCGGACCGTCTGAGGTTTTTCTGTCTGTCGGAAAAAGCCGCGCATCATACCAGCAGCTCGTAGATATGGCTGCTTTGGTTACCCTGCGGGGCCATGTTTTATAACCTTGATGTGGCAGGCATACTGCGTGCCAGCTTTCGGAGGGATTTATGAAGCGCACCATCCAACCTGTTTTCGCGTGTTTCGGCTTCTTTATAAGTGCCGCCGTCAGCGCTGCGCCGGCAATGCCCTTGAGCACCGTCGAGATTCTCAAGGTGGCGTCTGTTTCCTGCGCTGTAGAGGATGTGTCGGATGGCCGCGAGCAGACCCGTTGTAACCATAACGGTCCTGCTATCAAGGTCTATGTGCTGGAGCGCGGTTACGGTGGTCAGCCCAATGTGACGTTGGATGGCGAGGAAGTGGACGGTGTACGTGCCCCGGTCTGCAACCAGAGCGAGGGATTGGTGGCCTGTAACGGGGCGGGCACCACGGTGGGGCACTTGTATACCTTCGACCTGGGTAACAAGGACGGCGGCTGGTTTGAATTCAGTAACACCTCGCTGGTGCCGCCGCACAACCGGTTGGGTGTGCGGCTTTATATAAAGTAAGGCTGCAGATACCTGTAGCAGCTGCCGAGGAACGAAGGCTGCGTTCGGCGGCGAAGCCGTCGTAAACCTGTGCACTCAATAACCCTGACACACCGAGACCCTTGATTTGCGACGACTACGTCGTCGAACGCAGCCTTCGTTCCTCGGCAGCTGCTACGAGTATTGGTAAGGGAATCATGGCTTTTCTTCCACCATCCGGTCCCGATTGGCCAAGCCAGGGAACAGTTTTATCCACAGCCCGGTGACGACCAGCGTACCGATCCCGCCCAGTACCACGGCGGGAACGGTGCCCAGCCAGTGGGCAGTGGCCCCGGATTCGAACTCCCCCAGTTGATTGGACGCGCCGATAAACAGGCCGTTGACCGCACTGACCCGGCCACGCATCTCATCCGGGGTTTCCAGCTGAACAAACGAGGCGCGGATCACCATGCTGATCATGTCTGCCGCGCCGAGTACCACCAGCACCGCCAGCGAAAACCAGAACGAGGTCGATAGGCCGAATGCAATGGTCGCGACCCCGAATACCCCCACGGCCGTAAACATCACCCGCCCGACCTTGCGTTCAACCGGGAACCTGGCCAGCCACAGCGACATCATCAAGGCCCCGACCGCCGGTGCCGAGCGCAACATGCCCAGCCCCCACGGGCCAGTCAGCAGAATGTCCTTGGCAAACACCGGCAGCAACGCCGTGGCTCCGCCCAGCAGGACTGCAAACAGATCCAGGGAGATGGCACCGAGCACATCCGGGCGGCTGCGAATAAAGCGAATACCCGCCAGCAACGAATCCAGCGTGGCCTTGGCTTTGTTCAGTGGCAGTTGGCGCGCAGGCAGGTTGCTCATCAGTACTGCGGCAATCAGATACAGCGCCACGCTCGGGCCATACACCCAGACACTGCCAAATGCATACAGCAAACCGCCAAACGCCGGCGCGACAATGGTGGCGGACTGCTGTGCTGCCTGTGCCGCAGCCACTGCGCGCGGGAACAGTTCAACCGGTACGATTGAGGGCAGCAGGGCCTGGGTGGCAGGCATTTCAAAGGAGCGAGCAGCACCCAGCAAAAACGCCAGGATAAAGATCATCTCCCGGGTGATGTGATCGTTCGCACTGCTGATGGCCAGTGTCAGGGCGATCATCGCCTGTAGCGACTGGCACAGCGCGGCCACCTTGCGCCGGTCATAGCGATCGGCCACATGCCCGGTGTGCAGCATAAACAGCAAGCGCGGGGCGAACTCGATCAAGCCCACCCAGCCCAGATCCATCACATTGCCGGTGAGCTGGTAGAGATTCCAGCCAATGGCCACGGTGAGCATTTGAAATGCGCTGGCGGTAAAGATGCGGGCAAACCAGAAGGCCACAAATGGCCGGTGATGGCGTAGCTGGAGGGGCTGGCTGGTCATTTGAAAGATCGTGGCCGAGAGCAGGGGAGGTCGAGATTATCATTGTTTTGTAACAATTAATGACTCGAAATATCACAAAGTCCCGACTCGGCCAGGGTTCGAGAAAATCTGCTTTTCGCGATTCCTTATGGTTCTTGCAACGGTCTATATCAAGCCCTGAGGCATCGTGTCACGCGACAACAAACCACATTAGCCGTGTGTCAGGAATGGACTACTCTTTCATCCATGCTTGATCCAGATCAAAGCCCTTCGGGTTTTATCTGAGTGGCCAGCCGGCCAAAAACCTTTGCGTTGTGGTTTAAAGAGCGAGCGGCGATTCGCGGTGGCCATGGCTGCGGGGTAGTTGGACTCAGGCGCGATGCCTGTGTCCTCAACGACCTGATACCTGATAGAGGAAGACTTATGTTCGGTTTGGAGGCTCTCGATCTCGCCCGAATTCAGTTCGCGTTTACCGTGTCGTTCCACATTCTTTTTCCCGCCATTACCATCGGTCTCGCCAGTTATCTCATGGTGCTCGAAGGCATGTGGCTGAAAACCCGTGACGACACCTACCGCGATCTGTACCACTTTTGGTCGAAGATTTTCGCCGTCAACTTTGGGATGGGCGTGGTGTCGGGTCTGGTCATGGCCTATCAGTTCGGTACCAACTGGTCGCGGTTCTCGGACTTCGCCGGTGCTGTTACCGGGCCACTGCTGACCTATGAAGTACTCACCGCATTCTTCCTTGAAGCAGGTTTTCTGGGGGTCATGCTGTTTGGCTGGAATCGCGTGGGTCGCGGGATGCACTTCTTCTCGACCGCGATGGTAGCGCTGGGAACTCTGGTTTCGACCTTCTGGATCCTGGCCTCCAACAGCTGGATGCAAACCCCGCAAGGCTTCGAGATCATTGATGGGCGGGTGATCCCGGTGGACTGGCTGGCAGTCATCTTCAACCCCTCGTTCCCTTACCGCTTGGCGCACATGGCCACTGCTGCGTTTGTAGCTACGGCGTTTTTTGTCGGGGCTTCTGCTGCCTGGCATCTGTTGCGCGGTCGCAACACGCCGGCCATTCGCCGTATGTTTTCGATGGCAATGTGGATGGCCCTGGTGGTTGCGCCGGTGCAGGCACTGATCGGTGACGCCCACGGCTTGAACACGCTTGAGTATCAGCCGGTCAAAATCGCCGCAATTGAAGGGCACTGGGAAAACAAACCCGGTGAGCCGACGCCGCTGATTTTGTTCGGCATCCCCAACATGAAAACCGAGACCACGGACTACAAGATCGAGGTGCCGTACCTAGGCAGCCTGATCCTGACCCACAGTCTGGACAAGCAAATCCCTGCGATGAAGGACTACCCGGCAGCGGACCGTCCTAACTCGACCATTGTGTTCTTTACCTTCCGCATCATGGTTGCGCTGGGCATGCTGATGATCTTTATCGGCCTGTGGAGCGTGTGGTTGCGCAAACGCGGCACCCTGTACGAGAACCGCTGGTTCCTGCGCCTGGTGCTGTGGATGGGGCCATCTGGTCTGATCGCGATTCTGGCAGGTTGGTTTACAACCGAGATTGGCCGTCAGCCGTGGGTGGTTTACGGGTTGATGCGCACTGCTGATGCCTCGTCCAATCACAGTGTCACGCAAATGAGCATCACGCTGGTGATGTTTGTAGTGGTGTACTTCTCGCTGTTCGGTGTGGGTCTGGGCTACATGATGCGTCTGGTGCGCAAGGGCCCGATCACTCACGAAGGCGATGACGACACCCACGGTGGCCCAGGCCAGCAACGCACGCCTGCCCGTCCTCTGTCTGCGGCCCATGAGGGTACAGATGAAGGCCACAGCGACAGCCTGACTAAGGGGAATTGAGTCATGGGTATTGATCTGCCACTTATCTGGGCAATCATCATCATCTTCGGGATCATGATGTATGTGGTCATGGATGGCTTCGATCTCGGGATCGGCATCCTCTTCCCCTTTATCAAGGGCGAGAGTGACCGCGATGTGATGATGAACACGGTCGCCCCTGTCTGGGACGGTAACGAAACCTGGCTGGTACTGGGCGGGGCGGCATTGTTTGGTGCCTTCCCGCTGGCCTATTCGGTGGTGTTGTCGGCGCTGTACCTGCCGTTGATGCTGATGCTGATGGGCTTGATCTTCCGCGGCGTGGCTTTTGAGTTCCGCTTCAAGGCCCGCCCGGAAAAACGCCATATCTGGGACAAGTCATTTATTGGCGGCTCGCTCGTGGCCACTTTCTTTCAGGGCGTGGCGCTGGGGGCCTTTATTGATGGCATCCCGGTGGTCAACCGCCAGTATGCCGGGGGCGGGCTGGACTGGCTGTCGCCGTTCACCGTGTTCTGCGGGATCGCGCTGATCGTGGCCTATGCATTGCTCGGCTGCACCTGGCTGATCATGAAAACCGAAGGCCAATTGCAGGAGCGCATGCACAAACTGGGGCGCCCATTGGCGCTGGCAGTATTGGTGCTGATGGGCATCGTGAGCCTGTGGACCCCGCTGGCACACTCGGAGATTGCAGCGCGCTGGTTTACCCTGCCGAACCTGTTCTGGTTCTTGCCGGTGCCGATCCTGGTGTTGGTAACGATGTATGGCCTGATCAAGGCGATAGCGCGCAAAGCACACTACACGCCGTTCCTGTTGACCCTGGTGTTGATCTTCCTGGGTTACAGCGGCTTGGGCATCAGCCTGTGGCCGAACATCATCCCGCCTTCGATCTCGATCTGGGACGCGGCCGCACCGCCGCAAAGTCAGGGCTTTATGCTGGTGGGCACCTTGTTCATCATCCCGTTCATTCTCGGTTACACCTTCTGGAGCTACTACGTGTTCCGCGGCAAGGTGACCCACGAAGACGGTTATCACTAGCACCGCCGCTGTGGCCTGAGGGCCACAGCCTTTTCCCCAAGAGGAGGCCTGAACATGGCTGGCAAGGATTATCTACACGACGTCCAAGAGTGCGAGAAAAAGCCTCTGTGGCAACGCGTTGGCTGGCTGCTGGTGATCTGGACCGGCAGTGTGGCGACCCTGGCAGTATTTGCCTGGTTGATCCGTCTGTTCATGACCGCGGCGGGCATGAAGAGCCACTGATTTTGAACGCTTGATGATTTCACCTGTGGGAGCTGGCTTGCCAGCGATGGTATCGCCTCGGTATTGCAGCTAAACCGAGTTGTATGCATCGCAGGCAAGCCAGCTCCCACAGTTATAGGTGTGGCCACAAAATCATGCTTACTTGCGCGCCTTGAGGATCACAAACTTGGGCGTGGCGGCGACTTGCTCGACACCGCGAAACAATTTGGCCAGTTTGCTGTGGTAGCCCAGGTGGCGGTTGCCGACGATATACAGCGCGCCTCCCACCACCAGCGCTTCGCGCGCCTGCTGAAACATGCGCCAGGCTAAAAAGTCGCCCACCACTTGTTGCTGGTGAAACGGCGGATTGCACAGCACCACGTCCAGTGAGTCCGGTGCCTGGCTCGCCAAACCGTCATCTGCGCGCACAATTACCTCGCGATCGCCCAGCGCCGCCTGCCAGTTCTCACGGGCGGACTGCACCGCCATAAAGGATTCATCAACCAGTGTGTACTGCGCCTGCGGGTTATTCAGGGCGCTGGCAATGGCCAGTACGCCATTACCACATCCCAGATCAGCAACCCGTGCCGTGCCCAGGTTTTTCGGCAGGTGCGGCAGGAATGCTCGGGTGCCGATGTCCAGGTCTTCACGGCAAAACACGTTGGCGTGATTGAGCAGCTCGATGGCTGGCTTATCCAACTGGTAACGCGAAGGGTACGGGGAAGTAAAGGGGCCCAGAGCCTGAGGTGTGGCAATCAGCAGTCGGGCTTTTTTTACTGCCAGTGAGGCTTGTACCGGGCCGATGTAACGCTCCAGCAGATCGCCTGCAGCTCGCGGCAAGTGCTTGATCATTGCGGCTGCGATCACCTGTGCTCCGGGCGCCAATTGGCCTTGCAGGCGGATCAGTTGCTCTTCGAGCAGCGCCAGGGTTTTGGGAACACGCACCAGCACGCAATCGAAAGGGCCGACCAAAGGCTCGCTGGCAGGAATGATCGCGACCGCATCGTAAGCATGACCGTTGCGCACCAGGTTCTTTTCCAATGCTTGCATGGCGAGAAACGAGTCGCTGCTGCTGGTCACATGCATCGAGCCGACCAGGCTTACCGCCAAGGCCCCAAAGCTGTCGTTAAGCACCAGAACCCGACTGTTCGCGGGCAGCGCCTGTTCGGCCAAGTGATTAAGCAAATACTCATCCGCCGCATCAAAGGCCTGTAAAGGCTCGCTTTGCTGTTCAGGTTGGCGGATCAGGCGAAGTTGGGCGAAGGGGCTTTCTAGCACAGGCATTTATACAAACTCTGAGGAATCGACAGCTGCGGCCTGCCCCTGAGAGGGGCTTGGCTGGCAGTGGAGTCCGTGGGTTTTACAGGTAGACGCGATTTTACTTTTTTTTGCCGCAGATTACCTGATGCGTTTATCGGTTACCGGGCTGGGTTCTCTTACAACAAGCCTGACTTGGCAGCGATGGCGACTGCTGAGGTTTTATTGTTGGCCCCCAGCTTTTTAATGGAACTGGCGATATGGAAGTTCACCGTGCGCGTGCTCAGGCTCAGAATGGTGCCAATGTCGGAGGCGATTTTGCCATCGGCTGTCCACCTCATGATTTCAATCTCCCGGTCGGTCAAGCGGATGACGTGGATCTCCAACTGATGGTGAAGGTGGCAGCGTTCGAGCATGGCACTGTGCAACTGGTTGCACAGCCACAACACATTGGCGGCCTTGTCCATAAACTCGCCCTCCGACAGCGGCGGATTTCTTCGGCCAAGGCTCAATATGCTCACCACGCCATTGGGGTCGTGCACCGATTGCGACCATCCGTACGCCAGCCCGCAGGTTTGTGTGGCCTTCCATAGGTCAGGGTTTTCACGAAAAACCTCGGAGCTCCAGATAATCGGCGCGATCGATAGCTGGCAATGCACCACGAGTGGGTTTCGTTGTGCAAGATGGCCAGTTTCATAACGCTCAACATAATCATTTGGATAGTTTGTTATTACTTTACTGTTCGCCGTGATATTGCCAAGCCGAGGAATCATGCGAAAGAAAAAATAATCGAAGCCGTACTCTTCTATCTGTTTGAGTGCATAGGTACGCAGCTCTGCTTCGCTTCTGTAAGCCAGGGACTGTGTTTTATTTATTATCTGATGGGCAGTCATAAGGCGCTCCGGCGGCCTGCAAGCTAGTAAAGATTGTAGGAAATGTCCTATCAAATGATTTTAGGTGCTACTTCAGATAATGCTATGTAATAAGTGCGTAAAGTTTTTTGGTTAGGAGGCTTGGTGTTTATACATGTGGAGGATAATTTAATCACGCTGTTTAATTATGCTATTTCGAATGTATATCTATCGCCCGAGTTTGGTTTAAATGAGTTGTTTTAAGAAAAACTTCTCATTTGCTGTCATGCATATAGCACTGAATATAATGTTTGTGGCGCGACTGCCTGTCGCAAAGCCATCACAAACCACCGGTGTTTCTCCGGGCTCCTTTGCGCGACACTAGGGCCATTCGCCAATGGAGTGCCCCATGACTGCCAGCGCAGAGAAATTCACCCAGCAGACGCTTCTCGATGTCACCCCGCTGACCCCCAGCCTGTTTACATTACGTACTACTCGCGATCCCGGCTTTCGCTTTCACGCAGGTCAATTCGCCAGGCTTGGTGTGACCAAGGCCGATGGCAGCACGGTATGGCGCGCCTATTCCATGGTTTCTTCGCCGCATGACGAGTTCCTGGAGTTTTTCTCTATTGTGGTTCCGGGCGGTGAGTTCACCAGCGAACTCAGTCGTTTGGGCGTCGGTGACACATTGCTGGTGGAGCGCCAGGCGTTTGGTTTTCTGACCCTGGATCGTTTTGTCGACGGCCGTGATCTGTGGCTACTGGCGACAGGGACTGGCATTGCGCCGTTTTTGTCGATCCTGCAGGATTTTGAAGTGTGGGAGAAATTCGAGCGCATTGTGTTGGTTTACAGCGCCCGGGAAGCTCGCGAACTGGCTTACCAGGATTTGATCGCGGGGCTATGCTCGCGTGAGTACCTTGCCGAATACGGGCACAAATTTGTCTATATTCCGATTGTCACCCGTGAGCACGTACCCGGTACGTTGAATGGGCGCATTACCACGTTGATTGAAAATGCTGAGCTTGAACGGGCGGCGGGCATTGAACTGAGCAGCGAACATTCACGGGTGATGCTATGTGGCAACCCGCAAATGATTGATGACACCCGAAAGTTGCTGAAAGAGAGAAATATGCAACTGAGCCTGAGTCGCAGACCTGGGCAAGTAGCGGTCGAGAACTACTGGTAGTGGGCTTTATATTGCGTGTGGCATAAATAAACAATGGCGCCTTATGGGCGCCATTGTTTGTTGTGAGCCCTTATGGCCGGTTGTTTTGCACTTTGAGCAAGTCGCGAATTTCGCCCAGCAGTTCTTCTTCTTTGGAAGGCAATGGCGGGGCGCTAGGAGCGACCGCTTCTTCGCGCTTCAGGCGGTTGATTGCCTTCACACCCATAAAGATGGCGAATGCGACGATGATAAAATCGATCACGCTCTGGATGAACTTGCCATATGCCACGACCACTGCTGGCGCATCGCCAACTGCGGCTTTCAGCGTAATGGCAAGGTCACTGAAGTCCACACCGCCAATCAACAACCCCAGCGGTGGCATGACTACGTCACCCACAAAGGATGAAACGATTTTGCCAAATGCCGCGCCGATGATGATACCGACGGCCATATCGACCACGTTCCCTTTGACCGCGAAGGCCTTGAACTCACTTATCACGCCCATAGGTTATTCCTTGTTACAGATGAGGTTGGTAGGTGCAGTGTAAATCAGCCTGCAGGATCATGCCCGCGCAGTTGAATACTCGCAGGCGCTGTAATCGACCAGCGCCAACGCCATAAGTTTTCAACAGGCTCGCAACTGGCGCGGATACGCCATTGATTGGGTTAAAGCCAGACCTTTTTCTCAATCGCCGGCTTGCGACCTTTCTATTTAGAATTTGCCCCGTAGGTCTCTAGCCTTTGGTCAGTGCTATGCACATCCAATAACCAGAGGACTTACGCATGACCATCCACTTTGGCTTCGGGACGCTTTCACAGCGCCGCCTGTTATGTGTTTTAAGCGCCAGTTTGCTTTCGGTTTCGGTTCACGCGGCAACCCTGACCCGTGATAACGGTGCAGCTGTCGGTGATAACCAGAACTCTCAAACCGCAGGGGCCAATGGCCCGGTACTACTGCAAGACGTGCAGTTGCTGCAGAAACTTCAGCGTTTTGACCGTGAACGTATCCCGGAGCGTGTAGTGCATGCGCGCGGTACAGGCGCACACGGTACGTTTACTGTCACCAATGACCTGAGTGACCTGACCAAGGCCCGGGTGTTTGCCGCTGGCGAAACCACGCCGGTATTTGTGCGCTTCTCGGCCGTGGTGCATGGCAACCACTCGCCAGAAACCCTGCGCGATCCGCGCGGCTTTGCCACCAAGTTCTATACCGCTGACGGCAACTGGGACCTGGTTGGCAACAACTTCCCCACCTTCTTTATCCGTGACGCGATCAAGTTCCCGGACATGGTTCACGCCTTCAAGCCAGACCCGCGTACCAACCTTGACGACGACTCGCGCCGTTTCGACTTTTTCTCCCACGTCCCGGAAGCCACCCGTACCTTGACCGAGCTGTACTCCAACGCGGGTACACCGGCCAGCTACCGCGAAATGGACGGTAACGGGGTTCACGCCTACAAACTGATCAACGCCAAAGGCGACGTGCGTTATGTGAAGTTCCACTGGAAGAGCCTGCAGGGGCTGCACAACCTTGACCCGAAGCAAGTCACACAGGTTCAGGGCCAGGACTACAGCCACATGACCAACGACCTGGTCACTCATATCAACAAGGGTGATTTCCCCAAGTGGGATTTGTACGTGCAGGTGCTCAAGCCTGAAGACTTGAAGTCGTTCGACTTTGACCCGTTGGATGCGACCAAGATCTGGCCGAACGTGCCTGAGCGCAAAGTCGGGCAAATGGTCCTGAACCGCAACCCGGCCAATGTGTTCCAGGAAACCGAGCAGGTCGCCATGGCCCCGGCCAACCTGGTGCCTGGTATCGAGCCATCTGAAGACCGTTTGCTGCAAGGTCGGGTGTTCTCGTATGCCGACACCCAGATGTACCGTTTGGGCGCCAACGCCATGCAGTTGCCGATCAACGCTCCACGTGTAGCGGTGAATAATGGCAATCAGGACGGTGCAATGAACCTGGGTCACAGCACTTCGGGTGTGAACTACCAGCCGAGCCGCTTGATGCCGCGTGAAGAGCCGCAAGCTGCGCGCTATAGCGAAATGCCGCTGTCGGGCACCACCCAGCAGGCGAAAATTCAGCGTGAGCAAAACTTCAAACAGGCGGGCGATCTTTACCGCTCCTTCAGCAAGAAAGAGCGTCAGGACCTGATTGAGAACTTTGGTGGTTCGTTGGCAACAACCGATGACGAAAGCAAACACATCATCCTGTCGTTCCTTTACAAGGCTGATCCCGAGTACGGCACCGGCGTGACCAAGGTCGCCAAGGGCGATCTGAGTCGGGTCAAGGCTCTGGCTGCCAAATTGGTGGATTAACCGAAAACCGTGCTTTTGTGGGAGCGGGCTTGCTCGCGATGGCATCACAGCAGTCTGCCCGCCAGACCGCAGCGCCTGCATCGCGAGCACGTCGAGTCGTCGCACCGCCGCTCCCACAGGGTGCAGTGGCATTCAGGGGAACTGTAATCATGCGTATTTTTATATCTGTTGCCTTGCTGCTGATGAGTGCAATGGCGCTGGCCGATGAGTCCGATGTTGGGGCCCAGCTTCAGGGCTACTATTTCGACGCCGCACGGCGCGGGGATGTGGCGATACTCGATACCTTTATCGAGTCCGGTTACGCCCTCGATACTCAAGACAGCAAAGGCTACACCGCGCTGATTCTCGCGGCCTATAACGGCCAGTCAGAGGCGGTTGAACATTTGCTCAAGGCAGGTGCCAATGCCTGTGTGCAAGACAAGCGTGGCAACACCGCCCTGATGGGCGCTATTTTCAAAGGCGAACTCAAGATCGCCCATCGCTTGATGGCGACCGCCTGCAATCCCGATCAGCGCAATGGCGCGGGGCAGACTGCCGCGATGTACGCGGGCCTGTTTAAACGGGTCGAGCTGCTCAACGACTTGTCACGTAAAGGCGCCGACCTGAATGCCGAAGATGCACTGGGCAACAGTGCCGCTCGGCTGGCCAATGGCGAAATCCGCATGCCGGTTGCGCGCTGATCAAGGCTCAGTGGGCTATCATCGCGGTTTTTCCGTGGAGTTCAGATGGCCAAGCCCAAGCGCATTTACGGCTGCACCGAGTGCGGCGCAACCTTTCCCAAGTGGGCCGGGCAGTGCGGCGAGTGCGGCGTCTGGAACACCCTGGTGGAAACCATTGTTGAAAGCGGGGCTGCCGCACCACCCAGCGGCCGCACCGGCTGGACCGGGCAACAAGCCCAGATCAAAACCCTGGCCGAAGTCAGCATTGCCGAAATTCCGCGCTTTTCCACCGCCTCCGGCGAACTGGATCGAGTGCTCGGTGGCGGTCTGGTAGATGGCTCGGTGGTATTGATCGGCGGTGATCCCGGTATCGGCAAATCCACCATTCTCCTGCAAACCTTGTGTCAGATGGCGACGCGCATGCCCGCGTTGTATGTCACCGGCGAAGAGTCCCAGCAGCAAGTGGCCATGCGCGCCCGGCGTTTAGGGTTGCCGCAGGACCAGCTCAAAGTGATGACTGAAACCTGTATCGAAAACATCATCGCCACCGCCAAGGTCGAGAAGCCCAAGGTCATGGTAATCGACTCGATCCAGACCATCTTCACCGAACAGCTGCAATCAGCACCGGGTGGCGTGTCGCAAGTGCGCGAGAGTGCGGCGTTGCTGGTGCGCTATGCCAAGTCCAGCGGTACGGCGATTTTCCTGGTGGGCCACGTGACCAAAGAAGGCGCGTTGGCCGGGCCGCGAGTGCTGGAGCACATGGTCGATACCGTGTTGTATTTCGAGGGTGAGTCTGACGGTCGCTTGCGTTTGCTGCGGGCAGTGAAAAACCGTTTTGGCGCGGTCAATGAGTTGGGTGTGTTCGGCATGACCGACAAGGGCCTGAAAGAAGTCTCCAACCCATCGGCGATTTTCCTTACCCGCGCCCAGGAAGAAGTCCCGGGCAGTGTGGTTATGGCTACCTGGGAAGGCACCCGCCCGATGCTGGTTGAAGTGCAGGCGCTGGTTGACGACAGCCATATGTCCAACCCGCGCCGGGTGACCCTGGGCCTGGATCAGAACCGTCTGGCTATGTTGCTTGCGGTCTTGCATCGCCACGGCGGTATTCCCACCCATGATCAGGATGTATTCCTTAACGTGGTGGGCGGGGTCAAGGTGCTGGAAACCGCCTCCGACCTGGCACTGATGGCCGCCGTGATGTCCAGCCTGCGCAATCGTCCACTGCCTCACGACCTGCTGGTGTTTGGTGAAGTTGGTCTGTCGGGCGAAGTGCGGCCGGTGCCCAGCGGTCAGGAGCGGCTTAAAGAAGCCGCCAAGCACGGCTTCAAACGCGCCATCGTGCCCAAGGGCAACGCCCCCAAAGAGTCCCCGCCGGGCTTGAAAGTGATTGGCGTGACCCGTCTGGAACAGGCGCTGGATGCGTTGTTCGAGTAGGGTTCAAATTGGTAAAAAAACCTGCAAGGGGTGATCGCAGTGTCTGCTCAACTGGCCGGGGCAGACAGCGGCGTTGCATGGACAAAATGTGCAGCGCCGCCCAGCACAAATCCGCAAAAGAAGGCTCTAGATCAATGTCAGGGGCTGGTCTTTAGGGCCAAGAGCGCTAAACTCCGGAAGCAGTCTTTCTTGTCCAACTGGCCGGAATTTAAAAATGAATAATAAAAATAGCCTGCTACGCCACATTCCGTGGCTGGTGCTGGCAATAGTAGGAGCCTGCGCCCTTGGCGTAGTGGCATTGCGTCGAGGGGAGGCGATCAACGCCTTGTGGATCGTAGTGGCAGCGGTTGCCATCTATCTGGTTGCTTATCGCTATTACAGTTTGTTTATCGCTACCAAGGTAATGCAGCTCGACTCTGGTCGCGCGACGCCTGCGGTGCTCAACAATGATGGTCTGGACTATGTGCCGACCAACAAACACATTCTTTTTGGTCACCACTTTGCTGCCATCGCTGGCGCTGGCCCCTTGGTCGGTCCCGTATTGGCCGCACAAATGGGCTACCTGCCGGGCACGCTTTGGCTGATCGCCGGTGTCGTACTGGCAGGCGCGGTGCAGGACTTTAT
Source organism: Pseudomonas kulmbachensis (assembly GCF_963681935.1). Taxonomy (NCBI): domain Bacteria; kingdom Pseudomonadati; phylum Pseudomonadota; class Gammaproteobacteria; order Pseudomonadales; family Pseudomonadaceae; genus Pseudomonas; species Pseudomonas kulmbachensis. The sequence goes on from NZ_OY817088.1 coordinate 798,980, forward strand.
GGTCCTGTTCATGTCCACTCGCCGCAACGGTCGCTCCTTGGGCGACATGGTGCGCGAGGAAATGGGCAAGGTGCCTGGCACCATCGCGCTGTTTGGCTGCTTCCTGATCATGATCATCATCCTCGCGGTGCTGGCGCTGATCGTGGTCAAGGCCTTGGCCGAGAGCCCGTGGGGCATGTTCACGGTGATGGCGACCATTCCGATCGCGATGTTCATGGGCATTTACATGCGCTACATCCGCCCGGGCCGCATCGGTGAAATCTCGGTTGTCGGTGTACTGCTGTTGCTCGGTTCGATCTGGCTGGGGGGCCAAATTGCGGCCAGCCCGGAGTGGGCTCCGGTGTTTACCTTCACCGGTACGCAAATCACCTGGATGCTGATCGGTTATGGTTTTGTCGCGGCGGTATTGCCGGTGTGGCTGGTTCTGGCTCCGCGTGACTACCTGTCGACGTTCCTTAAAATCGGCACCATCGTGGCCTTGGCAATCGGCATTCTGGTTACCATGCCCGAGCTGAAAATGCCCGCGCTGACCCAGTTCACCGATGGCACTGGCCCAGTCTGGAAAGGCGGCCTGTTCCCGTTCCTGTTCATCACCATTGCCTGCGGCGCGGTATCGGGTTTCCACGCGCTGATTGCGTCGGGTACGACACCCAAGCTGCTGGATAACGAAAGCAACGCTCGTTACATCGGTTATGGCGCGATGCTGATGGAATCTTTCGTGGCCATTATGGCGATGGTTGCTGCTTCGGTGATCGAGCCGGGTGTGTACTTCGCCATGAACAGCCCGGCGGCTATCGTCGGCGGTGACGTGGTGACTGTGGCCCAGACCGTTAGCAGCTGGGGTTTTGCAATTACTCCGGATGCGCTGACCGCGCTGGCCAAGGACATCGGTGAAACCACTGTGTTGGCCCGTGCCGGCGGTGCACCGACACTGGCTGTAGGTATCGCTCAGATCCTGCACAACGTGTTGCCGGGCGAAAACACCATGGCGTTCTGGTATCACTTCGCTATTTTGTTTGAAGCACTGTTCATTCTGACTGCGGTTGACGCCGGTACACGTGCCGGTCGCTTTATGCTGCAAGACCTGCTCGGCAGCTTTGTCCCGGCACTCAAGCGCACCGAGTCCTGGGGCGCCAACCTGCTGGCAACTGGCCTGTGTGTGGCGATGTGGGGCTACCTGCTGTATCAGGGCGTGATCGATCCATTGGGCGGCATCAACACCCTGTGGCCGCTGTTCGGTATCTCTAACCAGATGCTGGCGGGTATCGCGCTGATGCTGGCAACCGTTGTGCTGATCAAAATGAAGCGCCAGCGCTACATTTGGGTAACCATGCTGCCAGCGATCTGGCTGCTGATCTGCACCACCGTCGCGGGCTTTATCAAATTGTTCGACGCCAACCCGGCGGTTGGTTTCCTGGCCTTGGCCAAGAAATACAGCACTGCACTGGACGCAGGCCAAGTGATTGCCCCGGCGAAAAACATCGACCAGATGCAACACGTGATCATCAACGCCTACACCAACGCCGGTTTGACCGTGCTGTTTCTGTTCGTGGTGTTCAGTATTCTGTTCTTTGCGATCAAAGTGGGTATAGCTGCATGGGGCAGCAAAGAACGTACGGATAAAGAGTCGCCGTACCAAGCCATGCCGGATGCTTAACAGAGGGTTGCAACCATGTTCAATGACCTGAGTCGCCTCGGTAAATACCTCGGTCAGGCCGCACGCCTGATGGTCGGCATGCCCGACTACGACAACTACGTCGAGCATATGCAAACCAAACACCCGGACAAGCCGGTCATGACCTACGAAGCGTTCTTTCGCGAACGCCAGGAGGCTCGTTACGGCGGCAAGGGCGGGCCCAAGTGCTGTTAACCCGCCAAGGGTGAGCTGTATTTAATTAATGTGGGAGCGAGCCTGCTCGCGAGAAGGGCGCTGCGGTGTATTAGTTACACCGCGTTGCTTGAATCGCGTGCAGGCTCGCTCCCATATTTGTTTTTGGCTGTATTTTTCAGGAGACTCTGCATGTCCTCTCCCATCCCCGTCACCATCCTCAGCGGTTTTTTGGGGGCCGGTAAAACCACGTTGTTGCGCTACCTGCTCAAGGCCGAGCACGGCCTGAAAATCGCCGTGATCGAGAACGAATTCAGCGATGCCGGGATCGATACCCAGTTGCTGGGCGACGAGCCGGTGCAAGTGATGACCTTGGCCAATGGCTGCGTGTGCTGCACCATCCACACCGACCTGACCAAAGCGCTGTATCTGCTGCTTGAACGCCTGGACAGCGGTGAAATCGCCTTCGACCGACTGGTGATCGAATGCACCGGCCTGGCCGATCCGGCGCCGGTGGCGCAAACCTTCTTTATTGACGAAGAACTGCGCGAGCGCTACCTGCTGGACGGCATCATCACCCTGGTGGACGCCGCCCACGCCGATGTACACCTGAGCCAGACCATTGCCCAAGCGCAAATAGGCTTTGCTGACCGCCTGCTGGTAAGCAAGCGCGACCTGGTGGATGACGCCACCTTTGCTGCCCTGAGTGAGCGCCTGACCCGCATCAACCGTCGAGCGCCGATTCGCGTGGTCGAGCACGGCAAGATTGATCTGGCCGAGTTGCTGGATGTGCGCGGGTTTAACCTGAACGCAGACCTGGGCGGTGGCCTGAGCTTGCGCCCGGTGCAGCCTGCGACGTCCATCGACCGTATCTCCAGTGTGGTGTTGCGCACCGATAAACCGCTGGATATCGACAGCCTTAGCGCATTTATGAACGAACTGCTGGAAGATCACGGCACGCAGTTGCTGCGCTACAAGGGCGTGCTGAGCATTGCCGGCGAAGATCGCCGGTTGGTGTTTCAGGGTGTGCTCAAGTTGTATGGCTTTGATTGGGACACTGAGTGGGCCGAAGGTGAAGCGCGTGAAAGCGTGATGGTGTTTATTGCCGATGACTTGCCTGAGGCAAAGATTCGCGAGGGGTTTGCGCAGCTAGGGGCTTTTGATTTTCTTGCCTCACGGAAATAGCAGATTTTTCGCACAGCTTTGCCAATTGCTGCGCCACGAGCTCGATGCCTATAGTCAGCGATCGCCCTAAAGGCGACCGGGTTTGGCGACCTGGAAACACTTCAATGCAATGCCTTATTGCTATCTATGGGCGAGCGTGTATTTTGCTCGCTGTGCTTTATGGCAGCTATGCGTGGGAGATCTTCGGGTCTGCCGGGTTTTGCTTGAGGTTACCGGTTCGCCAACCCGCGTATAGCGGCCACCTGTTTTCGTTTGGCGACGAGAATCAATGGCCCAAACCTTAAGCATGGGAGCACCCTTTATGACTGATTCTCCGTACATACCGCTAACTGCCATCGACTGCACAATCCCCGCATTATTGATCGACCGCAACGCCCCACTGGATGTGTTGCATGCCAACGCCGTTGCTCGCGTTCAGGCCGTCACCCAGATGATGGAAACCTTTTCCAGCCGCGATCTGTTGCAGGCAGACTCCGTTGATATCAAGCATCTGGCCATCACTGCGGCACTATTGCTTCGTGACGGCTGTGACCTGTTGAATGTATTGGGCTGGCGTTTGCAGCCTAAGTAAACATGTCACGGACTACATTTTGTGGGAGCGAGCCTGCTCGCGATTCAGGCAATGCGGTCTTTCAGATAAACCAGGTCGAAACCATCGCTGGCAGGCCAGCTCCCACAGAAGAATAAGTTGATAATTAATAAGGCACGTTTCTTTCGAGAATAGTTAAAAGAAATACCATTTTGTTTCTTTCGTCTGTCTCGGCCAAATAGTGGTAAGGGGAACCTTTAACTTTCTTTATGCCGATAGACCTGTTGTTGTGGGTCTTTAACGTAATGAGTGTATGACGCTCAAGCAAAGTGTCCCCCGTAACGCTGGCGTTTTGTTGACTAAGTAGTGTGAAGGCAAGAGGGTCTTTTAATGTCGGACTTCTCGCATAGATAGTGTCTAAATGATTTTTAGCCAGCCGGTGGTGATCATACTTCCCAGTGTGTTTAATATGTATTTCATAGCCCTTGGCAGTATGGCGGAAGTAAAGCTTGAGTGGCGCCTTGACCCCGCCGTTGGCATGCGGCTGTATGCCGATGGCGCCCGAGTCATCGCGGGTCTGCGGTCGGCCGGAGAAGACGCCGCCACTGCCCAGCAAGTCTGTGACCATTACCGGCTGGCCGTAAAGTGTGCCCAGTAGATCAAGGTTGTAGTTCGGTACTTGTAAGGTGGCGATAAAGGATTTTTGAGTGTCGTTAGTCATGGTCTGAACTCTGCAATGGATGAAAAGCATAAAGTTCAGACTAGGTTGTTATTGTGCAGGTGCGCTGCGCTATATGTTTCAAAATAACCGACGCCATAAAAAGCCCGGCTAATAAGCCGGGCTTCTTGTTTAGCTATTTACACTCAGTTGCCGTAGACCGGCAGCTTGGCGCAAATGGCTTTGACTTTCTCGCGAACGGCGTCGATAACGGCTTCGTTGTTGATATCAGCCAGGATGTCGCAGATCCAGGTAGCCAGTTCACGGCATTCTTCTACTTTGAAGCCGCGAGTGGTAACTGCTGGAGTACCGAAACGCAGACCCGAGGTCACGAACGGGGAGCGCGGATCGTTCGGTACGGAGTTTTTGTTTACGGTGATGAAGGCTTTGCCCAGTGCGGCGTCAGCGTCTTTACCGGAGATGTCCTGCTTGATCAGCGACAGCAGGAACAGGTGGTTTTCAGTACCGCCCGATACCACGTCAAAACCACGTTCGATAAATACCGAAGCCATGGCCTGAGCGTTTTTCACGACTTGTTGCTGGTAAGCCTTGAACTCTGGTTGCAGAGCTTCTTTGAAGCACACGGCCTTGGCGGCGATAACGTGCTCCAGCGGGCCGCCTTGCGAACCTGGGAAAACAGCGGAGTTCAGCTTCTTCTCGATGTCGGCGTTGGCTTTGGCCAGGATCAGGCCGCCACGTGGACCGCGCAGGGTTTTGTGGGTAGTGGTGGTCACTACGTCCGCAAATGGAACCGGGTTCGGGTAAACACCCGCTGCAACCAGACCGGCTACGTGAGCCATGTCCACGAACAGGTAGGCGCCAACCTTGTCAGCGATTGCACGGAAACGTGGGAAGTCGAGGATCTGCGAGTAAGCAGAGAAACCAGCCACGATCATTTTTGGCTTGTGTTCAACGGCCAGGCGCTCAACTTCGTCGTAGTCGATCAGACCGTTGGCATCGATACCGTACTGGATGGCGTTGTACAGCTTGCCCGAGGACGAAACGCTGGCGCCGTGGGTCAAGTGACCGCCGTGGGCCAGGCTCATGCCCAGGATGGTGTCGCCAGCCGACAACAGGGCCAGGTAAACAGCGCTGTTGGCCTGGGAACCGGCGTGCGGCTGAACGTTGGCGTAATCGGCGCCGAACAGCTCTTTTGCACGGTCGATAGCCAGTTGCTCAACTACGTCGACGTATTCGCAGCCGCCGTAGTAGCGCTTACCCGGGTAGCCTTCGGCGTATTTGTTGGTCAATACCGAGCCTTGAGCTTCCATCACCGCTGGGCTGGTGTAGTTTTCCGAAGCGATCAGCTCAATATGTTCTTCCTGGCGCTGAGCTTCTTGCTCCATGGCGGCAAAAAGGTCGGCGTCGAACTTGGCAAGTGTCAAATCACGGCTGAACATGGCGGTCCTCAAGGATCGGGGCAGAAAAGGAAGGCATTCTAACTCAAAGGGTTTTATCTGGCATATGAATGCGATTCATGGTCGTCAGTTGCAAGCTGCAAGCTGCAAGCTTCAAGCTTGAAGTTCATCACTTGCCGCTCGCAGCTGCTTGACCAGCAAGTGTGCCGGCATCGGTCGGCCAAACAGGTAGCCCTGGACCTCATCGCAGCCGTGCTCGCGCAGGAAATCCAGCTGTTCGTGGGTCTCCACGCCTTCAGCGATTACCGCAAGGTTGAGGCTGTGGGCCATCGCAATGATTGCACGGGCTATCTGTGCGTCTTGCTCGCCTGCGGGCAGGCCATCGACAAAGGTACGGTCGATTTTCAACACGTCGATGGGGAACTGTTTGAGGTAGTTGAGCGACGAGTAACCGGTGCCAAAGTCGTCCACGGCAATGCTCAGGCCGAGGTTTTTCAGGCTGGCGAGAATATGCAGGGCCTCGCTGACTTCACGCATCAGGATGCTTTCGGTCAGCTCAAGCTCCAGGCAGGCAGGCGACAGGCCGGTTTCCTTGAGGATATTGGCAATGCGTGTGCCCAGTTGGCCATCGGAGAACTGGCGCGCCGAGATATTGACCGAGACTTTGGGCACACGCACTTTGGCCTGGTGCCAGAGCTTGAGCTGGCGACAGGCTTCGGCCAGTACCCAGTCACCCACCTCGACCACCAGCCCCAGTTCTTCGAGAACCGGGATAAAGTCGCCGGGTGGTACCAGGCCGCGCCTTGAGTGGTTCCAGCGCAGCAGCGCCTCGACCCCGGTCAGGCGTTTGCCGTCGCCGCTGAATTGCGGCTGGTAATAAAGGATGAACTCCTGCTGTTCCAGCGCGTGGCGCAAGTCGCTTTCAAGTTCAAGACGCTCCAGGGCGCTGGCGTTCATGTCCGCCTGATAGAACTGGAAGTTGTTTTTGCCGCGTTCCTTGGCGTGGTACATCGCGGTGTCGGCGTTTTTCATCAGTTGGCTGAGTTCGTTGCCGTCTTGCGGGCTCAGGGCGATGCCAATACTGGCCGTGACGAAGAACTCGCGGCTTTCGAGTACGAAGGGTTTTACCAGGCTGGCAAGGATGTGCTCGGCCACGCTGATTGCGCGGTTCAAGGCCAGTTCGCGAGTGACGCGTGATTGCAACAGCAAGGTGAACTCATCGCCACCCATGCGGGCCACGGTATCGTCGTCGCCGACGCAGGCCAGCAAGCGAATGGCCATGTCCTTGAGCATGCGGTCGCCTGCCGCGTGGCCCAAGGAGTCGTTGATCGGCTTGAAACGGTCAAGATCGAGGAACATCAGCACAACCCACGACTTGTTACGTTCGGCCTGTTGCAGTGCGGTGTGCAGACGATCCTGAAACAGGGTGCGGTTGGGCAGGTGGGTCAGGGCATCGTAATAGGCCAGGCGGTGGATACGCTGCTCGCTGGCCTTGCGTTCACTGATGTCACTGAAAAAGCATACATAGCTGGCCAGATCACCCTCGTCGTCGAACACGGCCGTAATGCCGACCCAGGCCGGGTAGTGTTCGCCGTTGAGGCGCTTGAGCCAGACTTCACCTTCCCAGGTGCCGTGCTGATTCAGTTGTTTGAGCACATAGGTGAGGTGCGCGCGCTGCTGGGCATCAACGGTCAGCATGCTCGGCAATTGGTCGAGCACCTGTGATACGGCATAACCGCTGACCCGGCTGAATGCTTCGTTGGCTTGCACGATATAGCCCGCGGGATCTGTAATCAGGATGGCCGAGGTGGAGTGTTCGAATACCGTGGCGGCCATGCGCAGGTCTTTTTCTGCACGCCGCTGCTGACTGATATCACGGCCAACACCCAGGATGCCTTCGAAGGTATCGTTTTCATCCCACACCAGTACCAGGCGCAGTTCGATCGGGACGGTATGCCCGTCGGCACGCAAGCAATCGAGCAGGAATACCTGGGTTTGCATCTGGGATCGCAGGGCCGACAGTTGCTGGGGCTTGTCGAGCGCGTTACTGACGCGCTTGATCAGGCTGAAAATACCCTCCAGCTGTTGTGGGGTGGCGATAATCGATTGCCAGCCATTGTCGAACACCCATTGTGCCTCGTACCCCAGTACGGTCTGTATCGAGGGGCTGAGGTAGTTCATGCGTAACGTGCTGTCGGTAGAGAAAATAACGTCGCTGATGCTTTCGGCCAGCATCCGATAACGTTGTTCGCTGTCGCGCAATGACTCGCTGGCTTCAATCTGGTCAGTGATGTCTTTGGCCACCCCCACAACACGTGTGACTTGATCTCCCGTGTCCCGGGCGAAGGCTTGCTCGCGGATGTCGAAGCGCCGCCAAGTGCCCTGGTGATGGCGAAATCTCAGTTGGCACTGCATCAGGTTTTTGTAGCCGTTGTCCCGTTGTTCTTGGCGTAACTGGTGATAACGCTCGGCGTCTTCGGGGTGCAGCAGTAGCTCCCAGAAATAAGCGCCCATTTGTTGCAGTTCGATGGCGCTATAACCCAGGGTTTGCCCAAGGTGATGGTTGCTGAAAATGATTCGCTGGCTGATCACATTCTGCACATAGAGATGGTCGGGCACGGTGCGTACGACATCGGACCAAAAGCTCTCGCGTTCTTGCAGGGACAATTCGATCAGCTTACGGCTGGTGATGTCGCTGATGCTCAGGATGACCGAGTGATAATCCTCGCGGTCCACCGGCAGGCGTAACACCAGCCATAAATGCTGATCCTGGGCATTGGCATGGGTCAGCTTGATTTCCAGCTCAAGTTGCTGCTGTTGATTGAGCACCGCCTCGACAATTGTGTAACCGATGGTCGAGCTGCTGATCAGCTTTAGCCAGGCGCCGTTGCCTGAGTCGACCTCCAGCAGCTGCATGGCCATCTGATTGACTTCAGTAATGCGCAACTGCTCAAAAAGTTGGCGTCTATGTTGCGGGTTGTTGTCCAGCCACCGCTTGAGGTTGTCGCTGTCATGCAGTTTTTCTCGTTCAAGAAATCCGCGCAGGCTCGACAGGTCGAGAACGCACAGGGCCACGCCGGTGCCTTCAAAAATATCCTGATACCGACGACGGCCCTCATGCAACCGGCGCTGGCGGCGGCGCAAACTCAGCAGTGCTGCTATTGGCAGTAACGACAGCAGCAGACCCAGAAGGCATTTGCCGATCAACCCGGGCAGCAACTGTTCAACTGCAGCGCGCTCATTGAACAGCCCTCGCAATTGCCAGTCGCTGTGACTTATGGGGGTCAGAAGTATGGTGTCGCTTTCATCGCGCTGGCTCAGGGCCGTGGCTGGCGTAACCGGCTTTTGCGCACGGCTGAGCACTTTGTGGGTCTGGCTGTTTTCGAGTAGCCATTGCGGGCGAATGCTGCTGGCGCTCTGATGCACCAGGTTTTGCAGCAGGTTCGGGCTTATGCGCAGCAGCCAGTAGCCATCCATGTCGGCGTTGGGCTGGTGCAGTAACAAATAGATCAGGCTGGCGTCAGCGTTGTTGCTGAAGTAATAGCCATCGGTACGGCTGCGTGAGGGGTTGTGTTTGACCCAATCAGCCAGGAACGCGGCGTCCGGGCTGGTGCCGGTACTATCTAGCAGCACTTCGCCGGCAGGGCTCAGCAAGGCCAGGCTTTGAAGGGCTGGCAGGGATTGGCTCAGTTGTTGGACCAGCGCTTGTTGCTGGCGCAGGTTTTTCGGTGGTTGCTCTGTCGCAAGCAGGTTGAGGGCGGTCTCGGCTCGCAGGGCCATGTTCAGGCTGATGCTATCGGCCAGGTCGGCGCTGTAATTGATGCTGGTTTGGCGCTCTTGCTGGATTGTTTCGCGGAACTGCTCGATCACTAACCAGAGCAGCATCGCCAGCAGCAATAGAACCAGAGCCGCCAACGCGCTTTTTAACGTCCCGCGCACAGGTGTACCAAACAATTGGCTGGACGCTTTGGCGAGAATTGGCTCGGTGACATTGGGCAAGTTGTGATCCTGCGATTTGGCGGCTATGGCGCGAGGCCCCCTTAAAGACGCCCAGAGGGCGCCTAGCATGCCTTGGGTTGTGGCAAAGTGCCAGTCCTCTGGTCTGTGCTGGTTTGCCCTGTTCAGCGCATTCAGGTAGATTCGGGGGTCTACATTTATGTTTTTTCTGCGAGCAGGCATTGATCTCGATCAGTCCCTGACTGACTGCTATGGCCTGATCCGGGCACTGTTCGCACCTTATTCACCCGTCACTGACCCTAGGTTCTCCATGGCTCAATACGTTTTCACCATGCATCGGCTGAGCAAAGTTGTTCCGCCGAAGCGGGAAATCCTGAAAAACATCTCCCTGTCGTTTTTCCCAGGCGCCAAAATCGGCGTACTCGGCCTGAACGGTTCGGGTAAATCCACCCTGTTGAAAATCATGGCGGGTGTCGACACCGAGTTCGACGGCGAAGCCCGTCCGATGCCAGACCTGAACATCGGCTACCTGCCGCAAGAGCCGCAGCTGGATCCGAGCAAAACCGTACGCGAAGTGGTTGAAGAAGCCGTTAGCGTGATCAAGGACGCTCAAGCGCGTCTGGATCAGGTTTACGCCGAATACGCAGACCCGGATGCTGACTTTGACAAGCTGGCCGCTGAACAGGCCAAGCTTGAGTCGATCCTGCAAGCGAGCGACGGTCACAACCTTGAGCGCCAACTGGAAGTCGCTGCCGATGCGCTGCGCCTGCCGGCATGGGATGCCAAGGTCGAGCACCTGTCGGGTGGCGAGAAGCGCCGTGTGGCCTTGTGCCGCCTGCTGCTGTCGGCCCCGGACATGCTGCTGCTCGACGAACCAACCAACCACTTGGACGCCGACTCGGTAGCCTGGCTGGAGCACTTCCTGCACGACTTCCCGGGTACCGTGGTTGCGATTACGCACGACCGTTACTTCCTGGATAACGTAGCGGGCTGGATTCTTGAGCTTGACCGTGGTGCCGGTATTCCTTACGAGGGCAACTATTCGGGTTGGCTTGAAGCCAAGTCCGATCGTTTGGCTGCCGAATCCAAGCAGCAGTCGGCCCATGAAAAGGCTATGAAAGACGAGCTGGAATGGGTCCGTAAAGGCGCCAAGGCGCGTCAGTCCAAGTCCAAGGCGCGTCTGCAACGCTTCGAAGAACTGCAATCGCAGGAATTCCAGAAGCGCAGCGAAACCAACGAAATCTACATCCCGGCCGGTCCGCGCCTGGGTGACAAGGTTATCGAGTTCAAGAACGTATCCAAGGGTTACGGCGATCGCGTGTTGATCGACAACCTGTCGTTCGCCATGCCTAAAGGCGCCATTGTTGGCGTGATCGGCGGTAACGGTGCCGGTAAGTCGACCCTGTTCCGCATGTTGATGGGCAAGGAACAACCGGATTCGGGCAGCATTGAAGTCGGTGAAACGGTACAACTGGCGTGTGTGGACCAGAGCCGTGACGACCTGGATGGCAGCAAGACTGTGTTCCAGGCGATTTCTGACGGTTCCGATGTGATCCGCATCGGCAACTACGAAATCCCGTCGCGTACCTATGTAGGTCGTTTCAACTTCAAAGGTGGCGATCAGCAGAAGTTCGTTAAGGACTTGTCCGGTGGTGAGCGTGGTCGCTTGCACCTGGCCTTGACCTTGAAAGAGGGCGCCAACGTGCTGCTGCTCGACGAACCGTCCAACGACCTTGACGTTGAGACCCTGCGTTCGCTCGAAGAAGCACTGCTGGACTTCCCAGGTGCTGCCATTGTGATCTCTCACGATCGGTGGTTCCTTGACCGCGTCGCGACTCACATCCTGGCGTACGAAGACGACTCGCAAGCGATCTTCTTTGAAGGTAACTACACCGAGTACGAAGCCGATCGTAAAAAGCGCCTCGGCGAAGCGGCCACCCAGCCGCACCGTGTGCGTCACAAGAAACTGGCCCAATAAGGCTGTTTTTTTGCAGTACAGAACGGCGCCTTCGGGCGCCGTTTTTTGTGGATTTTCGGATGCCCCCGATTTCGTAGCAGCCTTCGTTCCTCGGCAGCTGCTACGGTAAATTCTCGGGTAATAGTTGGTGCGAAACTGGGTACAAGAAGCTATTTTTTGGTGCGCAAAAGCCGTTGAAATCGGCGTAATTTATATAAATGCACCATTTAAATTCAGAACTGCGACATTTTGCGCTGTCGCGGTGCCACATGAATTGATAAAGTTCTGGTCAATCTCCGTTTAACGACAATAAATTTGCCGAGAATTAACCATGATCGAATCCGTCGACCAGTTCCTTGCCCGCCTGAAAAAACGTGACCCGGACCAACCTGAGTTCCACCAGGCAGTGGAAGAAGTCCTGCGCAGTCTGTGGCCGTTTCTTGAAGCCAATCCGCATTATCTGACTTCAGGCATTCTTGAGCGCATTTGCGAACCCGAGCGTGCGATCGTGTTCCGCGTGTCGTGGGTCGATGACGAAGGAAAAGTACGGGTTAACCGTGGCTTCCGTATCCAGATGAACAGCGCCATTGGCCCGTACAAGGGTGGTCTGCGTTTCCATCCGTCGGTGAATCTGGGTGTTCTGAAGTTCCTGGCCTTCGAGCAAACCTTCAAGAACTCCCTGACCTCGTTGCCTATGGGCGGCGGTAAAGGCGGTTCGGACTTCAACCCCAAGGGCAAGAGCGACGCCGAAGTCATGCGTTTCTGCCAGGCCTTCATGAGTGAGTTGTATCGCCACATTGGTTCGGACGTTGATGTGCCAGCAGGCGACATCGGTGTTGGTGCCCGTGAAATCGGCTTTATGTTTGGCCAGTACAAGCGCCTGAGCAACCAGTTCACTTCCGTGCTGACCGGCAAGGGCATGAGCTACGGCGGCAGCCTGATCCGCCCTGAAGCTACCGGTTTTGGTTGCGTGTATTTCGCCCAGGAAATGCTCAAGCGCAGCGGTCAGCGCATTGATGGCAAGCGCGTGGCCATTTCTGGCTCGGGCAACGTGGCGCAATATGCGGCGCGTAAGGTCATGGACCTGGGCGGCAAAGTGATCTCGCTGTCGGACTCTGAAGGCACGCTGTATTGCGAGGCCGGTTTGAGCGAGGAGCAGTGGGAAGCGCTGATGGAGCTGAAAAACGTCAAGCGCGGCCGTATCAGCGAAATGGCCGGGGAGTTTGGCCTGGAGTTTCTGGCTGACCAGCATCCGTGGAACCTGGCGTGTGATATCGCACTGCCGTGTGCTACCCAGAACGAGCTGGACGCTGCAGCGGCGCGTACGTTGCTGAGCAACGGCTGCGTGTGCGTGGCTGAAGGCGCGAACATGCCGACCACCCTTGAGGCCGTCGACCTGTTTATCGAGGCCGGTATCCTGTTTGCACCGGGCAAGGCATCCAACGCCGGAGGCGTGGCGGTGAGCGGTCTGGAAATGTCGCAAAACGCCATGCGTCTGCTGTGGACGGCGGGTGAGGTGGACAGCAAGTTGCACAACATCATGCAGTCGATCCACCACGCGTGCGTGCATTACGGCGAAGAAAACGGCCGGATCAACTATGTAAAAGGCGCGAACATTGCGGGCTTCGTTAAAGTCGCCGATGCGATGCTGGCGCAGGGCGTGGTTTAAGCCGTTAATCCTGTAGCCGCTGCCGCAGGCTGCGATGGGCTGCGTAGCGGCCCTTCTTTAAAGGCCCTTCGGGCCTTATCGCAGCCTGCGGCAGCGGCTACAGGTTTTGTTATGAAAGCGCCTTATGCTCCGCCAGTTCCTGCTCGATAAAGGCCGCGATCATGGCGCGGTAAACGTCTTCGGTGACGTTCGGGTTGGCGCCCAGTTCTGAGGCCAATGCCCGAACCTTGGCAATCACCTGTTCAACCCGCTGCGGGGCCCTGACCGCATCGCTGTCTTTCTTGAAACGAGCCGCCTGTAACACGTAGGCGCCGCGTTCGGCGATCAAACCGACAATCTGTCGATCTAGCCCGTCGATTTTCTCGCGCACTTGCTCAAGGGAATCACAGTTAACTGCCATGTCTTGAAAACTCCTTTAGTAGTGATACCACTTCAACTCCAGCATCACCTCGTTGATGGGGGAGGTCAGCTTGCTGAACTCTCGTTGGGCAGTGAGTCGCAGGCCGAGGTTGCGCGAAACTTCCCATTGTTGATTCAGGCTCAGGCTACGACGGATTTCACCATTAGTGAAGTAGTCGCCTTTCGCTTCCAGGCTCAGGTTGCCCACCGGGTTACGCCAAAGAAGCCCGGTGTTAAAACCCGCAGCCGGAGACACGAAAGCGGCAAAGTCGTTGTTGTGCTCCACGCGCAGAGTGCCGAGGGCAAAGCCCAGCATGTTTTCACCCAATTGCCAGGTGCCGCCCGCGCCACCGTTGATGTGGCTGACCAGATTTTCGTCGCCATGTTTGCCGAGTACCCGTTCCAGCCCCCCGCCCACTTGCCAGGACCAGGGTTGCAGCAATTCGTTGCGTGGGGTCAGGGAGCGGATGTTGGCTAAGTCCAATTGCTGAACTTGCCAGTTATTGCCTTCGTACTGGCGCAGTTTGAGTTGCAGGATTTCAATCTGTGCACCCAGCGGGAAGCCCGGGGCGTTGTCGTTCAGGTCGTGGTAGGCCATGCGCAGGCCGTATTCGGCAAAGGCCTTGTCGTCACGGCTACCGGCGCCCAGTTGCCAGGTTCGCGATTCGTGGCCGTTTTCAGGTAACTCGGGTTTTTCGACCTGCAGTTCAGGCGCAGGGTTCTGGTTGATCGCCCGTAGTAGTTCAAAGCTGCGTTGTGAGCGAGCGGTGTCGCGCTCAAGGCCATTGGCCCTGTAGCGCTCAATACGATAAGCCGCGTCGATGATCAGCGCCTGGCGCTCTTTGGGCAACGCCTTGAGGGCCGGGTTCTGCAATTGAGCCTGATCGGCACTGACCTGCAAGACCCATTGCTGTTCTTCTGGATCGAGGGCTTTGGCTCGGTCGAGCAGCTCACGTTCACGGGACGGGCGGTATTCGATGCTTTCGACCAACCCGGCTTCCTTGACTGCTTTCACCGTATCGGTGGGGATCGCGGTCAGCGGGAATTGGCTGGTCAGCTGCAAGCCGGGGCGCGCCACTTGCAGCAGTTCGAGCAAACGGTACGAGCAGTTTTCGTCGAAGAAGAAATAATCGAACTGGATCTGTTTGAGCTCCCACACATGTTCGACCATGCGCTGGGTTTCTTCAGGTGTGAGATTAAGTCGGTATTCCCACAGGTCGCGGTTTTCGAGGCTACGGTATTCCGAGAGTTTTTCCTGGTAGGGCACCAGCGCAAACAGGCCGGGATAACCACCGGCCAAGCCCTTCCAGGCATACAGAATGCTGTTGTCGGAACCTTCGATATAGGCACCGAAGTTGATCGCGTAGCTCAGCAGGGCGGTCTTGTTGTTCTGCACATCGGCTTGGTCGATACGCAACAGGGTATGGCCGAACATCGAGGACGGGCTGTTGAGGTAGGCCGCCGGAAAGATCATCACCGTGCTGTGCGGCGCCACGTCCTTGAACCATTGCGTGAACTCTGCGCACTCGGCCTTGGGCAGGTCGGTCAGGTTCAGTTGAGCCTTGAGCCAGCGAGTACGGGCCGGGTACACGCACTGCGGGTGCTTGTCGCCCAGGCTTACGGGTGCATACAACGCCTCGACGGTGGCACGCAGTTCGGCGTCCGGGTGATGAGCGCCGTCGGGGGCGAGAAAGAATTTATCGTCGCTGACATAGCTACGCCAGCCGCTGAGCTTGCCGGCTTCGTAGTGCCCCAGCGAAATCCAGAACGGGTCGTTGGCCAACTGTTGCACACGTTGATCGTCGATAGGGGGTGCGGCATACAGCGGGGCGCAGGCACAGAGCGCCAGATAGGCAAGGCGTTTGAGCATGGTCGGCAACTGTTGTCAGACGAATAGAAGTGAAGCAGGAGAATACCCGCTCCGAGAGGAGCGGGCAGGTCTCATTTACTACGCAGCAGTGGCGTATTTAGCCAAGCGAGCATCGCCTTTGAGAATAGCCAAGGTGTTGCTGTGCACGTCTTCAGCCGTTACGTCGGCCTTGCTGAAGATTTGCTGGAAGTGCTCATGGGTGACAGCGGCGAAATGCTCGCGGTCTTCAGGGGCGACGCCCAGTACCACCGCGTAGGTGGTCAGTGCTTCGCCATTGCCTTTAGCCATGTCTTCGGACAGTTCGTTCATCATGCCATTCATGGCAATCCACGATTTGCCGCCGTAAGTCAGGGCGTCCTTGGTGGTGCAGCCGTTGGTGCCGGAGGTCATGCCGAAGGTGGCGTTACCGGACGTGCCGTTGGTGGTTGATGCCAGGAAGTGAGCGGGAGTACCGCGCTGACCTTCAAACAGCATGTTGCCCCAACCGCAGTTCGGGCCGCCCGGAGCCTGGGCCATGGCATTGAGGGAAACAACAGTAAAGAGAGTACCGAGAAGAATCCGTTTCATAGCTTTGTTCTCTATGTGCGTGCAACCAATGGACAAGGGTTTCTGGCCCTGAAGCGCCAGTACGAGCCGGTTATGCCTTCCAGCCGCGTAACAGCTTGGAGTCTAGGCACGATCAGCAGGTTCCGTGTTTTTTTGTAAAACAATCTGTTCTGGAGCACATTTTCGGCCCGTAAACACTGGGAGGTGAGATTTCCCGTGTTGTGTTCCTTGCCAGTGGTGCACAGCCAGCGCCAGAATGCTGCCATCTGCCCCGCCCCGATGTAAGGAAGCCCGATGCCTGATTCTGTTGCCACCAGCTTGCGTCTAGCGCCTGACGCGCTAACCCGTCCTTTCTCTGCTGAACAGTTCAGCTTCTCTAACACCAATGATTTAGAACCCTTTCGCGGAATTCTCGGCCAGGAGCGAGCGGTCGAAGCCTTGCAGTTTGGCGTGGCCATGCCGCGCCCGGGTTACAACGTATTTGTGATGGGCGAACCGGGAACGGGTCGCTTTTCGTTCGTCAAACGCTACCTCAAGGCGGAAGGCAAGCGCCTGAAGTCGCCGAGCGACTGGGTGTACGTCAATAATTTTGATGAGCCGCGTGAGCCGCGTGCCCTGGAATTGCCGTCGAGTACCGCTGGCGCCTTTATTGCCGATATCAATCACTTGATCGACAACCTGCTGGCAACTTTTCCGGCAGTGTTTGAGCACCCGACGTATCAGCAGCGCAAAAGCGCGATCGACCGTGGCTTCAATCAGCGCTACGACCGTGCGCTGGATGTGATTGAGCGTCTGGCGCTGGAAAAAGGCGTAGCGCTGTATCGTGACAGCAGCAACGTGGCATTCACCCCGATGAGTGATGGCAAGGCGCTGGATGAGGCTGAGTTTTCGCAATTGCCTGAGGCCGAGCGCGAACGCTTTCACGAGGATATTTCCGGGCTGGAAGAGCGGCTGAACGAAGAGCTGGCCAGCCTGCCGCAGTGGAAGCGTGAGTCGAACAATCAACTGCGCCAGTTGAACGAAGAAACCATCACCCTGGCCCTGCAACCATTACTGTCGCCGCTGTCGCAGAAGTACGCCGAAAATGGCGCGGTCTGCGGCTATTTGCAGGCGATGCAGGTTTACCTGCTGAAAACCGTGGTCGAGCAATTGGTCGACGACAGCAAGACCGACGCCCAGGCCCGCAAGCTGCTCGAAGAGCAGTACCTGCCGAGCCTGGTGGTGGGCCAGCCGCTGAGCGGCGGTGCGCCGGTGGTATTTGAGCCGCACCCGACTTACGACAACCTGTTTGGCCGTATCGAATACAGCACCGACCAGGGTGCGCTGTACACCACCTACCGGCAGCTGCGCCCCGGTGCTTTGCACCGTGCCAACGGTGGTTTTTTGATTCTCGAAGCCGAGAAAATGCTCAGCGAGCCATTTGTCTGGGATGCCCTCAAACGCGCCCTGCAATCGCGCAAGTTGAAAATGGAATCGCCGCTGGGCGAGATGGGCCGCCTGGCGACCGTCACTCTCAACCCGCAAGTCATTCCCTTGCAGGTCAAGGTCATTATCATTGGTGCCCGCCAGCTGTATTACACGCTGCAGGACCTCGACCCGGACTTCCAGGAGATGTTCCGGGTGCTGGTGGACTTCGACGAAGATATCCCCATGGTCGATGAGAGCCTTGAGCAGTTCGCTCAGTTGCTGACCACCCGCACTTCGGAAGAAGGCATGGCACCGCTGACCGCCGATGCAGTGGCGCGTCTGGCGACGTACAGCGCGCGTTTGGCCGAGCATCAGGAGCGGTTGTCGGCGCGTATTGGCGATTTGTTCCAGCTGGTCAGCGAGGCGGATTTCATTCGTCACCTGGCGGGCGATGAAATGACCGACGCCGGGCACATCGAGCGTGCGCTCAAGGCCAAGGCCACCCGCACGGGGCGTGTCTCGGCACGGATCCTGGATGACATGCTGGCCGGGATTATTCTGATCGATACCGATGGCGCGGCCGTCGGCAAGTGCAACGGCCTGACCGTACTGGAAGTCGGTGACTCGGCCTTTGGTGTGCCGGCGCGGATTTCCGCCACGGTGTATCCGGGTGGCAGTGGCATTGTCGATATCGAGCGCGAGGTTAACCTCGGGCAGCCGATTCACTCCAAGGGTGTAATGATTCTGACCGGGTATTTGGGCAGCCGTTATGCCCAGGAATTCCCGCTGGCAATTTCGGCCAGTATCGCGCTGGAGCAGTCCTACGGTTACGTCGATGGCGACAGTGCGTCGCTGGGCGAGGCCTGTACGTTGATTTCAGCGTTGTCGAAAACGCCGCTTAAGCAGTGTTTTGCAATTACCGGCTCCATCAACCAGTTTGGTGAAGTGCAAGCGGTGGGCGGGGTCAACGAGAAGATCGAAGGCTTCTTCCGACTCTGCGAAGCGCGGGGGCTGACAGGCGAGCAGGGGGCGATTATTCCGCAGGCCAACGTAGCGACCTTGATGCTCGATGAAAAGGTGCTGCAGGCGGTACGTGATGGCAAGTTCCACGTGTACGCGGTGCGCCAGGCCGATGAGGCCTTGAGCCTGTTGGTGGGTGAGCCTGCCGGTGAGCCGGATGAAGAGGGCCAGTTCCCTGAAGGCAGCGTCAACGCTCGCGTGGTAGAGCGGTTGCGGGTAATTGCGGAAATGATCAACGACGACGACCTCAAGGAAGCCGAAAAGGAGTTGCTGGCTGAAGCATTGGCGGCGAAGAAACCGGCTTAACCCGTCACTCTGTAGATGCTTTGTTCCAGGTCAAGCCCCCAGTGGGAGCGAGTCAGCTCGCTCCCACGATTGAATTGTCTCTGTAGCCCGTCGCAGCCTGCGGCAGCGGCTACAAAACGGCGTGAGCATCAAGGCAGTTGCTCCCACAAAAAACAAAGTCGCCAACCGACGAGGCCGTTGGTCATTGGCGACTTTTCTTATGCGGTATTTCTTCTATTCTGAGGTCAAGGACTCCACTGTCGTCACTGGAACGATGCAGCCCGTAGTGTGCGGCTGAAGACAGGATCTACCGAGGGTCGCCGCCATGTCGCGCAACCTTTGCCTCACTCGCCAATGCTTGGGCTTGGTGACCCGTATTGAATGCAGCGTTCGACCGCTGGCAGGCAATAACGGGATGTGGACGCTGCTCTTTGCTGCCGGACTGGCAGGTGAGCAACCTTCCACCATCAAGGCGCAAGGCCCATTCCCCGGCCCGTTCGTGGCCGAAACCATTCTTGAGTCAATTGTTGAAAGCCTGACGTTGCATGGCTATCGGCTCGCGGACGATCCGCAGATCTGGTGCCTGCATGTACAGGCCCAGCTGCGTCAGATCAATGGCGGGCGTTGTCACGCCTCCCGCTAACCAGCGGTTCTATTGTGGGGTGCTGGCTTCCGGGGCTTTATCGAGCTTGACCTCGAATCCGTACTCGACAGGGTTCAGCGCGATGCGGGCATAGCTTTCCAGTTGGGTCGGCTGGCCGTAAAAGTAATGCACGTCGAAGATTGGCGAGCCGTTGGGCTCGGTCAAATGGCTTACAGCGACCACTTCCTTCAGATAGTTACCCGTGTCGTCCTTGGCGTAAAAGCGCCAGGCTTCGGCCGGGAATAATTTTTGATCAACGATCAGTGCGTTGTCTTTGAGCTCAAGGCCTTTGGGCAGGTGAGCGATATCCAGGGCTTGTTTGTCTATGTCGGCGACAAACAGGGGGATAGAGCCAATCGCGTATGCCGGTGTTTCGGGAAACAGGTTCAGGTCGTAGGTGATGACACCTGTGTGGGGGTCAACATCAAAGGCTTCGGCAGGCAGCTCAAGTGGCTCGCCGCGGTTGCCATTGTCGTCCTCGGCGAAGAACGTTACAGGTGCGTCAGACGTGTCGGGGAGCGCGCCGAGCATTTCATCATTGAAGGTGGCCGGGTGGCTGAACTCAATGGTCGCGGCGCTGGCGTCGTCCACTGACTGGCTGATCACGACGCTTTTTTCCAATTGCTCGGGGTCAAGGGTGGCGTCTTTCAGGTAGCTGGCGGCCTGATCGTCATAGACCACAACGTTGAGCGGGAGCGGCTGGATAGCTTTGCCCACGACGGTTTTGTCGAGCTTGCGCACTGGCAGGTCGAGAGCTTTGCGGGTGACATTGGCGGTGGAGAAGTCGAGCACGTTGATGTCGACATTTTCGACCACACCGTTGAAGTACACCTTGCTGTAATGGTGGGGGTGTTTTTGGTCAAAGGCCTTTTGTTCGGTATCCAGTTGCTGCTCGAATGCGTCACTCCAGGCTGTTTGCTTGAGCATTTCGGCCAATTGCTGTTGATAAAAGGCCAGTTGTTCGGCGTTCTCGTTGATCGAGCCTGCGCGCGACAGGAACTGCCCGGAGTGGTCGCGGGCCTGGATGATCAGCGGGTTGAGCGGGGTGTCGCGTACTTGCTCGGCCAGCGCGGCGCTGTTGACGATGTCCACCTCGGCAAAGTTTTTGCCCAGTGCCAGCAGGGTCACGCTGATCGTACCGTCGGTGCGGGTTTTACCCACGTCCTTGCTGCTCAGGTTGAAGTTGACCACTTTGCCTGGCGCAATGACTTCGACTTTGCCGTGCAGCATCAGGGGTTGAGGCTGCTGCGTGTTATCGACTTCAATCCCGTCTATGTAGGGGTAGGTGACAGTCAGGTCGTCCGGGTTGCTCAGGTTGGCGCTGGAGGGGCTTAGCTGGATGCCTGGATCGGTTTCGGACCATTCTGGTTGAAAGGGTATCTCCTGCTTGTTGCTCAGGGTCACGGACTGCCATTCAAGTGCGTGGGGGAACGGGAACTCGGAGGCGCTGTTGAGCGGGAACGGGAAGACTGGCTCCAGATCCGTCAGGTAATCGGAGCTGGAGTTTTTGCGCAGTACAAACAGGCCGTTGATATAGGTATCGCTAAGTGCCTGGCTGCTTGGGTAATGCTTGAGCAGCGCGAGGTCGTCTGTGGCGTACTCGGTCTCAACAGGTTTGTCTTGCAGCTTGAGGCGTGCACGTTCCAGCAACAGCAGGGAGCCGCCCAGGTCTGCTACAGCGTCTTTGAGCTGTTGGTCCTTGATGGCATCGAGGCTTTTTTCAAATGCCGCGCTGCGCTCTTCCAGGCTGGCCTGCTGATGTTTATCGTCAGGGGAGCAGCCGCCGGTGGCGAGCAATGCCATCGAAAGCCCAAAACAAGCCAAGGGAAATCGCAGATCCATGGTTCGGTTTTCCTGTCCGTAAACAAAGCTGAGAAGGTGGACACTAGCAGAAATTGTTTTTACAGGCTGTTTCGAAGCCTTTAACTATGCCGTTTTCCCACTGATATACTCGCGCCCATTTTTTTATTTCCTGTGAGATTCAATGGAACGCTTTATCGAAAACGCAATGTACGCCTCGCGCTGGATCCTGGCGCCGATCTATTTTGGGCTCTCGCTGGGCTTGCTGGCTTTGGCGTTGAAGTTCTTTCAGGAAGTGTTTCACGTAATCCCTAACGTGTTCGCGCTAAGTGAGTCGGATTTGATCCTGGTCATCCTGTCGCTGATCGACATGGCGCTGGTGGGCGGTTTGCTGGTGATGGTGATGATCTCCGGTTACGAAAACTTCGTCTCGCAACTGGATATCGACGAACACAAAGAGAAGCTTAGCTGGTTGGGGACGATGGACTCCACGTCGCTGAAGATGAAAGTAGCGGCTTCGATTGTGGCGATTTCCTCGATCCACCTGCTGCGGGTGTTTATGGATGCACGCAATATCGAGCCTCAGTACCTGATGTGGTACGTGATTATTCATATGACCTTTGTGATATCGGCGTTTGCGATGGGCTATCTGGATAAATTGACCAAACACTGAGGTCGGCCGTGCAGGCGTGCACAAACCCGGGCTGCGAAGGCTTTGGGGGCTGTGGTAGTCTGCTGGCCCTTTTTTGGTTCAGGGTGTCCGGGAGCAGCGGTTAATACGGCTTTTTCTGGGCACCCCCACAGCGGAGCAGTGTTATGTCCGAAGTAAATCTGTCGACCGACGAAACCCGCGTTAGCTACGGTATTGGCCGTCAGCTGGGTGACCAACTGCGCGACAACCCGCCACCGGGCATCAGCCTGGATGCAATCCTGGCTGGCCTGACTGACGCTTACGCGGGCAAGGAAAGCCGTGTAGGTCAGGAAGAAATGTCGGCCAGTTTCAAGGTGATCCGCGAGATCATGCAAGCTGAAGCCGCTGCCAAGGCAGAAGCTGCTGCAGGCGAAGGCAAGGCTTTCCTGGCTGAAAACGCCAAGAAAGACGGCATCACCACTCTGGCTTCCGGCTTGCAATTTGAAGTTGTGACTGCGGGCGAAGGCGCTAAGCCATCCCGTGAAGACACCGTGCGTGTTCACTACCACGGCACCCTGATCGACGGCACTGTGTTTGACAGCTCCTACGATCGTGGTCAGCCAGCTGAGTTTCCGGTTGGCGGCGTGATCGCAGGCTGGACTGAAGCCCTGCAACTGATGAACGCCGGCAGCAAATGGCGCATCTACGTGCCGAGCGAACTGGCTTACGGCGCGCAAGGCGTTGGCAGCATTGCTCCGCACAGCGTGCTGGTATTCGACGTGGAACTGCTGGACGTTCTGTAAGAACTCGGCGCTTTAACGTTGTAGAGCGGGCTTGCTGGCGATCGGGATGACTGTGTGTCGTCTGTATCGCGAGCAAGCCCGTTTGCTTTTGGCGCACGTCATATTTCTATTTTGGCGTGATGCTCGTGAGTGTCGGTCGTGCCGATTGGGCGCAATGCCCGGGCATAGCAGAACAGAAACAAGTTACGCACCAACTCCTTGAGCACCACCGGCTCGCTTGAGTTGAGACCGTTGAAATCCAGGTCGCCCTGATCCTGTAGTTCGTTTAGCGCTTCTTCTTCCAGTACGGCACAGACTTCCCCGGTTTCCCGATGCAGGATTCGCAGGTAGGGATGTGGACGGTCCAGCCAGGCATCAATCAAATAAGTCATGAGTGTCATCTCCTTGATGAATACCAATGAGAATAATTCTTATTCAATTAATAGCAAGTGCCTATTGGCGGATTTGTATTTTTTCTGGATAAAAACTGCTGCCGATCAAAGCGGCTGGCTTTTTGATATTGCGAAGGGGTGGAGCGGGGGGGGTCGCACCTTCCTGCGCGAAACGCAGGAAGGTAAGCAACAGAATCAGACTTTGCGTACGAACTCGGACTTGAGTTTCATTGGGCCAATACCGTCGATCTTGCAGTCGATATCGTGGTCGCCATCGCACAGACGAATATTTTTGACCTTGGTGCCGACTTTGACCACCAGGGACGTGCCCTTGATTTTCAGGTCCTTGATTACGGTAATAGTGTCACCGTCGACCAGAATAGTGCCCGCGGAGTCTTTGTAGACTTTTTCATCGCTGGCTTCTTCAGCCTCGCCGTTGGCGGACCACTCATGGGCGCATTCCGGGCAGATCAGCTGAGCGCCGTCTTCGTAGGTGTATTCGGAATTGCATTTTGGGCAGGGTGGCAACGTGCTCACTAAAGCTCCTTAAGAGTCAGGATGGCTAAAAGGCACGCATTATATAGGGTTTTGTTGGCGGGCGGGTAAACGTGGAGCTTTACCGAACACGTAGCCGCTGCAGCAGGCTGCGACGGGCTGCGCAGCGACCCTTCTTGAATGCTCAAGCGAAGGTCCTGCGGCCCTTGTCGCAGCCTGCGGCAGCGGCTACAGCGTCACGGGATCAGTGCGTACGCGCTACCGCAAATTCACTCAGTTCCACCAGCGCGTCGCGGTATTCGCTTGGCGGCAGGGCTTCAAGGCAAACAATGGCACGGGCAACGTAGTCGCGAGCCAATTGTGCGGTGTACTCCAGCGAACCAGAGGCCTCAACGGCAGCACGAATGCTTTCAAGGTCCTCAATGCCACCTTTCTGGATGGCTTTGCGTACCAGGGCAGCCTGCTCGGGTGTGCCTTCACGCATGGTGTAGATCAGCGGCAGGGTCGGCTTGCCTTCAGCCAGGTCGTCACCGACGTTCTTGCCCAGGGTTTCGGCGTCACCGCGGTAGTCGAGCAGGTCGTCCACCAACTGGAAAGCCACGCCCAGGTGATCACCAAAGGTACGCAGCGCTTCGCTTTGTTCTGGTGTGGCACCGGCCAGTGCCGCAGCGCTGTGGGTCGAAGCCTCGAAAAGCATCGCGGTTTTACCGCGAATGACTTCCATATAGGTTTCTTCGGTGGTGCTGGCGTCGCGCACTTTAGACAGCTGCAATACTTCGCCTTCGGCAATGATGCGGGTAGCTTGCGACAGGATTTTCATCACTGGCATCGAGCCCAGCTCAACCATCATTTCGAAGGAGCGCGAGTACAGGAAGTCGCCGACCAGCACGCTGGGTGCGTTGCCCCACGTAGCATTGGCCGTTTTGCGGCCACGGCGCATGCCCGACATGTCGACCACGTCGTCGTGCAGCAGGGTCGCGGTGTGCAGGAACTCGATGGTCGCTGCCAGCAGACGCATATCGTCGCCTTCGCGGCCAAGGGCCTTGCCACACAACAGCACTAATAAAGGACGAAGGCGTTTGCCTCCAGCCGAAGTAATGTAGTCGCCGATTTTTGAGACCAGCGGCACGCGTGAAGTCAGCTGCTTCTTGATGATGCCATCGACGGCGCTAAAATCGTCCGCCACCGCGCGGTAGAAAGCTTGGGGTTGCATCAGCGACAGGTGCTCCAGAAGGGTTGCGCGGCATGCTAGGTCGGGGGGCTGGGCCTGTCAAGGCGCGATGGACGGCCCCTTGCAACCCTGGCATGGCTTGCGTACAATCGCGCACCCTGAACTTCCTGGGCAGCACCTGCCTTACGCAATTGCACTTGGGCCGTTCCAGCCCCATGCAGCCATGCCAGCCAATACCTTTACCTATAAAGAGCTGGGTGAGCAGGATTATCGGAGAAATACCATGTCGTACGCAGTAATCGTTACTGGTGGCAAGCAATACAAAGTAGCTCCAGGTGAATACCTGAAGATCGAAAAACTGGAAATCGCTACCGGCGAATCCGTAACTTTTGATCGCGTTCTGTTGGTCGCCAATGGCGACGACGTAAACATCGGCGCTCCAGTTGTTCCTGGCGCCACTGTTGTTGCTGAAGTGATCTCCCAAGGTCGTCACGATAAAATCCGCATCATCAAGTTCCGTCGTCGTAAGCACCACATGAAGCGTATGGGCCACCGCCAGTGGTACACCGAGATCAAAATCACCGGTATTCAGGCTTAATTTCAGCCTAATTCCTCACTAGGAGAATTGACTCATGGCACACAAAAAAGCTGGTGGTAGTACCCGTAACGGTCGCGACTCAGAAGCCAAACGCCTTGGCGTGAAGATGTATGGCGGCCAGGCTATCATTCCGGGCAACATCATCGTGCGTCAGCGCGGCACCCAATTCCACGCTGGCTACGGCGTTGGTATGGGCAAAGATCACACCCTGTTCGCGAAAGTGGAAGGCGTGATCAAGTTCCAGGTTAAAGGCGCCTTCGGTCGTCGCTATGTAAGCATCGTTCCGAAGACTGCAGTCGTCGCGGCGTAATAGCTTGGTAGCTGGAAGAGCCCTGTCTTGCGACGGGGCTTTTTCGTTTGTGGGGTGAGTCTCTTGCAAAACTGTTTGTATGGGCTGCTGGCGCTGGATTTTACGGTCGTTGATTGAGGTCGCTGCGCTCATTTTTGCAAGAGTCTTATGTCTTGGTTTTTATCGGCTCGTCCTGATGACGAGAGGCGTGTTTTGTTATGAAGTTTGTTGATGAAGTATCGATCAAAGTAAAAGCAGGCGACGGTGGTAACGGTTGCATGAGTTTCCGTCGTGAGAAGTTCATCGAAAATGGTGGGCCAAACGGTGGTGATGGTGGTGACGGCGGCTCGATCTACATGATCGCCGACGAAAACCTCAACACTCTGGTTGACTACCGTTATACCCGCCACTTTGATGCCCAGCGCGGCTCGAACGGCGGCAGTGCGGATTGCACGGGTCGCAAAGGTGAAGATCTGGAGCTGCGTGTTCCGGTCGGCACTACGGTGATCGATGCGGGCACTCAGGAAATTATCGGCGACCTGACCAAGGCCGGCCAGCGTTTGCTGGTGGTGCATGGCGGTTGGCACGGTCTGGGTAACACCCGTTTCAAATCCAGTACCAACCGGGCTCCGCGCCAGACTACTCCGGGCAAGCCGGGTGAGCAGCGCGACCTGAAACTGGAATTGAAAGTGTTGGCTGACGTGGGTCTGTTGGGCTTGCCGAATGCCGGTAAAAGTACCTTTATCCGCTCGGTGTCTGCAGCCAAGCCAAAAGTGGCGGATTATCCGTTCACTACTCTGGTGCCAAACCTGGGTGTAGTCAGCGTGGATCGCTGGAAGAGCTTTGTGATTGCCGATATTCCTGGCTTGATCGAAGGTGCTTCCGATGGCGCGGGCCTGGGGATTCGTTTCCTCAAGCATTTGGCGCGTACCCGTCTGTTGCTGCACCTCGTCGACATGGCGCCGGTTGAAGGCAGTGAAAGTGCTGCTGACACCGCTGAAGTCATCGTTAATGAGCTGACCAAGTTCAGCCCGTCGCTGGCTGAGCGTGATCGCTGGTTGGTCTTGAACAAGTGCGATTCGTTGCCGCAAGACGAGCATGACGCGCGAGTTAAAGAAGTTGTTGAGCGTCTTGAGTGGACTGGCCCGGTTTACGTGATCTCGGCTATTGCCAAGATCGGTACCGAAAAACTGTGCCACGACATCATGCGTTATCTGGAAGATCGTGCAGACCGTCTGGCCAATGATCCTGCTTACAAGGAAGAATTGGCTGAGCTGGATCAGCGCATCGAAGATGAAGCGCGTGCGCAGCTGCAAGCACTGGATGACAAGCGTGCCCTGCGTCGCAGCGGCGTGAAGAGCGTCCACGACATCGGCGACGATGACTGGGATGAAGAAGATGTTGATGATGAAGATGGTCCGGAAATCATTTACGTCCGCGACTGATTCGTTGCAGTAAACTACAGCGCCGCTCCATGAGCGGCGTTTTAGCATCTACGATTTGGTAATCAAAAATAATTCCATGGGTGGCGCTCGGTCGCGCTGCTCTCAGGCATAGGTTGGATGATGATGCGGAGCAAGGTGACGGGTGCACAGCGCTGGGTTGTTAAGATCGGCAGCGCGTTGCTGACAGCGGATGGCAAGGGCCTGGATCGCGCCGCGATGGGCGTTTGGGTCGAGCAGATGGTGGCCTTGCACGAGGCGGGCGTTGAGCTGGTGCTGGTGTCTTCGGGTGCGGTTGCGGCCGGGATGAGTCGCCTGGGCTGGACGGTGCGACCGAGTGCCATGCACGAGCTGCAAGCGGCTGCGGCCATTGGCCAGATGGGCTTGGTACAGGCCTGGGAGTCGAGTTTTGCCGAGCACTCCCGGCACACGGCGCAAATCCTGCTGACCCATGACGATCTGTCTGATCGCAAGCGTTATCTCAATGCTCGCAGCACTCTGCGTGCGCTGGTGGAATTGGGTGTGATCCCGGTCATTAATGAAAATGACACGGTGGTTACGGACGAAATCCGCTTCGGTGATAACGATACGCTGGCGGCGCTGGTGGCCAATCTGGTTGAGGCGGACCTGTTGGTGATTTTGACCGATCGCGACGGTATGTTTGATGCCGATCCGCGCACTAACCCTGATGCAAAAATGATCTACGAAGCGCGTGCCGATGATCCTGCGCTGGATGCGGTGGCGGGTGGTACCGGTGGGGCTCTGGGGCGTGGTGGCATGCAGACAAAACTGCGTGCAGCGCGTCTGGCGGCTCGCTCCGGGGCGCACACGATTATCGTGGGCGGGCGTCTGGATCGTGTGCTGGATCGTCTTAAGGCTGGCGAGCGTCTGGGGACATTGCTGTCGCCTGAGCGTGGTCTGCTGGCAGCGCGCAAGCAGTGGCTGGCCGGGCATCTGCAAACCCGAGGCACGCTGGTGTTGGATGATGGTGCTGTCGCTGCATTGTCCCAGGGCAACAAAAGCCTGCTGCCAGTGGGGGTCAAGGCGGTTCAGGGTGGTTTCCGGCGCGGCGAGATGGTGGTGTGCGTGGCATCGGACGGTCGAGAAATTGCCCGTGGCCTGGCTAACTACAGCGCTGGCGAAGCGCAAAAAATTATTGGGCAGTCGTCGGATGCGATTGTCGGTTTGTTGGGATATATGGCGGAGCCTGAGCTGGTTCACCGCGATAACCTGATTCTGGTTTGATTTTGAGGTGTTCTATGCGCTTGATTGGCGGTTTGTTGGGGTTGATATTGGCGGTGCCGTTGCTGGCATCGGCTGAAGAGATTGGCTCGGTGTCGACGGTATTCAAGTTTGTCGGGCCGAATGATCGCATTGTGGTCGAAGCGTTTGATGATCCCAAGGTAGATGGCGTGACTTGCTACCTGTCTCGTGCCAAAACGGGCGGCATGAAAGGTGGTCTGGGCTTGGCTGAGGATCGTGCTGAGGCGTCGATTGCGTGCCGTCAGACCGGTCCGATCAGCTTCAAGGGTGACCTGAAGGATGGCGACGAGGTGTTCAAGGAGCGCACGTCCTTGGTATTCAAGACCATGCAGGTCGTGCGATTCCTCGACAAGAAGCGCAATACGTTGGTGTATCTGGTGTATAGCGACCGTCTGATCGAAGGTAGCCCGCAGAATGCG
The DNA here is from genome assembly GCF_963681935.1 of Pseudomonas kulmbachensis. Lineage (NCBI taxonomy): Bacteria > Pseudomonadati > Pseudomonadota > Gammaproteobacteria > Pseudomonadales > Pseudomonadaceae > Pseudomonas > Pseudomonas kulmbachensis. The sequence goes on from NZ_OY817088.1 coordinate 827,633, forward strand.
GTAACGGCGATCCCGATTTTGCCGTGGCCGCACGAGTAACGGGTCTTAATAAAAAAGCTGCGGTTATCGCAGCTTTTTTTTGCCGATATTTTGCTGCGTTGTCGCTTTTGTAGCCGCTGAGGAGTGGAGCGAGGCTGCGTTCGGCGGCGAAACCGTCGCAAAACCATGGGGCGCGGGTGTTGCGAGGGCTATCGGATTTGCGATCGCTTCACCCTCGAGCGCAGCCTCGCTCCTCAGCGGCTACAGGATGTGCATTGTGTTCGGGGAGGGTGTCAAATCGCAGGCAATAAAAAACCGACCCTGAGGTCGGTTTTTTAAAAAGCTTATCGCTTAAGCGGCAGTCGCAAGGTTCAACGCCTTGACGTGGCCATTCAGGCGGCTCTTATGGCGAGCAGCTTTGTTCTTGTGGATGATGCCTTTATCGGCCATACGGTCGATAACAGGTACAGCCAGAACATAAGCAGCTTGCGCTTTAGCAGCGTCTTTTGCGTCAATGGCTTTAACTACATTCTTGATGTAGGTACGAACCATGGAACGCAGGCTGGCGTTGTGGCTGCGACGCTTCTCAGCCTGTTTTGCACGTTTTTTGGCGGAAGGTGTGTTGGCCACCGTCGAGCTCCTCGAAAGACTTTTGGGAAATAACAAACAAAATAGGCCGCGAATCATGCCGATGACGAGAACTCTTGTCAAGGGCGTTTGATGCGATCCGCTGAGTGGTGGATCGAGGCAGACGGGATATTTATTTCCGGCGCTTGACCTGTAAACTCGCGAGCTTGGCTCTGTGCTGTTGCGGCGCGCAGTATCGCATAAGTGGGCGCTTTGTACGCCTGCTCTTTCTCTATAGGCAAAAACTCTTTCAATGAATTTGCTCAAATCGTTAGCAGCCGTCAGCTCTATCACAATGATTTCAAGGGTTCTGGGCTTTATCCGAGACACCATTATTGCGCGCACTTTTGGTGCCGGGATGGCCACGGATGCGTTCTTTATTGCCTTTAAACTGCCTAATCTGCTGCGCAGGATTTTCGCCGAGGGGGCTTTTTCACAGGCCTTTGTGCCGATTCTGGCGGAATACAAAAACCAGCAAGGTGAGGAAGCGACGCGAACATTTGTGGCTTACGTCGCCGGTCTGTTGACGTTGGTACTGGCAATCGTGACCATTTTGGGAATGATTGCCGCGCCTTGGGTGATCTGGGCGACGGCGCCGGGGTTTGCCACCACGCCAGAGAAGTTCGAGCTGACTTCTGACATGTTGCGGGTAACGTTCCCTTATATATTGCTGATCTCGCTGTCATCGTTGGCAGGGGCAATCCTCAATACCTGGAACCGCTTTGCAGTGCCGGCCTTTGTTCCGACGCTGCTTAACGTCAGCATGATTATTTTCGCATTGTTCCTGACCCCGTACTTTGATCCGCCGGTGATGGCGCTCGGGTGGGCGGTGTTGGCCGGCGGTTTGGCCCAATTGCTGTTTCAGCTGCCGCATCTAAAGAAAATCGGCATGTTGGTCCTGCCACGGCTGAATCTGCGTGACACCGGGGTATGGCGGGTCATGAAGCAAATGCTGCCAGCTATTCTGGGCGTTTCAGTCAGTCAAATTTCTCTGATTATCAACACTATTTTTGCCTCATTCCTGGTTGCCGGGTCGGTGTCCTGGATGTACTACGCAGACCGTCTGATGGAGTTGCCTTCAGGTGTGTTGGGTGTGGCGTTGGGCACGATTCTGTTGCCGACACTGTCAAAAACCTACGCCAATAAAGACCGCCAGGAGTATTCGCGGATCCTCGATTGGGGCTTGCGTCTGTGCTTTGTACTGGTGCTGCCATGCTCGTTGGCGCTGGCGATTCTGGCTGAGCCGCTGACTGTGTCGTTGTTTCAGTATGGTCAGTTTTCGGCGTTGGATGCGGCCATGACCCAGCGCGCGTTAATCGCATATTCGGTTGGCCTGCTCGGTATTATTTTGATTAAAGTACTGGCGCCCGGGTTTTACGCGCAGCAGAACATACGGACCCCGGTGAAAATTGCCGTGTTCACGCTGATCGTTACGCAGTTACTCAACCTGGTATTTATTGTGCCGTTGCAGCATGCCGGTCTGGCACTGGCAATCAGCGTGGGTGCCTGCATCAATGCCGGGCTGCTGTTTTGGCAGATGCGCAAGCAAAAGCTGTTTGTCGCGCAGCCAGGCTGGACCAAGTACCTGTTCAAGCTGGTGTTGGCGGTGGCCGTGATGTCCGCTGTGTTGCTGGGTTTGATGCATCTGATGCCTGCCTGGGATCATGGCAATATGCTGGAGCGCTTTACTCGTCTGGGCGGGTTGGTTGTTGCAGGCGTGCTGGCGTATTTCGGCATGTTGTTGCTGTTGGGCTTGCGTTTGAAGGATTTCGCCCGCAAGTCACTTATGTAAGGTAATTGAAGGTCAGACGTCGATTTTGTCGAATTGACCTGATTTGCCTTGCGCTGTTGCCTGTCGTACCGGGCTGGGTGTGGTTATAATCGACCACTTTATGAGCAAGAAGCGCGTTATGCAGCTGGTTCTAGGCCTTCACAATCTGCGGCCCCAGCATCGGGGCTGCGTCGCCACTATTGGCAACTTTGACGGTGTACACCGTGGTCACCAGGCTATCCTGGGCCGGCTGCGTGAGCGTGCACTGGAGTTGGGCGTGCCCAGCTGCGTGGTGATTTTCGAACCGCAGCCGCGCGAGTTCTTTGCCCCCGAAACAGCCCCGGCGCGTCTGGCCCGGCTGCGCGACAAGCTGCAGCTGCTGGCGGACGCCGGGGTTGATCGGGTGCTGTGCCTGGCGTTCAATCAACGCTTGTGCAAGCTCAGCGCTGCCGAGTTTGTCGACACCATTCTGGTGGACGGCCTGGGTGTGCAACATCTGGAAGTCGGTGACGACTTTCGTTTTGGCTGCGACCGCGTGGGCGACTTCGACTTTTTACAGCAAGCAGGCCTGATGCAGGGCTTTACCGTCGAGGCCGCGCAAACGGTCGAACTTGATGGCGTACGCATCAGCAGCACCAAGGTGCGCGATGCCTTGGCCGTCGCAGATTTCCCCCTCGCAGAACGTTTGCTGGGGCGTCCTTTTCAAATTGCTGGCAGGGTATTGCACGGGCAAAAACTGGCGCGCCAATTAGGTACGCCGACAGCCAATATCCAGCTCAAGCGTCGTCGTGTTCCGTTGACCGGGGTTTACCTGGCCAGCGTCGAGATCGATGGTAAAACCTGGCCCGGCGTCGCCAACATTGGCGTCAGGCCAACCGTAGCAGGGGATGGCAGCGCCCATCTTGAAGTACATCTATTGGATTTCGCCGGTGATCTGTATGGCCGGCGTTTGACTGTGGCATTCCACCACAAGCTGCGTGATGAGCAGCGTTTCGCCTCCCTGGAGGCGCTCAAGACGGCGATCAATGCGGACGTCGCCGCCGCCCGAGCCTATTGGCTGGGTCAACCGCTTAAAAAGAGCCTGAAATGACCGACTACAAAGCCACGCTAAACCTCCCGGACACCGCCTTCCCAATGAAGGCCGGCCTGCCACAGCGCGAACCGCAAATTTTGCAGCGCTGGGACAGCATTGGCCTGTACGGGAAGTTGCGCGAGATTGGCAAGGATCGTCCGAAGTTCGTACTTCACGACGGTCCTCCGTACGCCAACGGCACGATTCACATCGGTCATGCGCTGAACAAGATTCTCAAGGACATGATCATCCGCTCCAAGACCCTTTCGGGTTTTGACGCGCCGTACGTGCCGGGCTGGGACTGCCACGGTCTGCCAATTGAGCATAAGGTCGAAGTGACCCACGGTAAAAACCTGAGCGCGGATAAAACCCGCGAGCTGTGCCGTGCCTATGCCACTGAGCAGATCGAAGGCCAGAAGTCCGAGTTCATCCGCCTGGGTGTGCTGGGTGACTTCGCCAACCCGTACAAAACCATGGACTTCAAAAACGAAGCCGGTGAAATCCGTGCTTTGGCCGAAATCGTCAAAGGCGGTTTCGTATTTAAAGGCTTGAAGCCTGTGAACTGGTGTTTCGACTGCGGTTCGGCCCTGGCTGAAGCAGAAGTTGAATATCAGGACAAAAAATCGGCCGCCATCGACGTCGCGTTCCCGATTGCGGATGAAGCCAAGCTGGCTGAGGCCTTTGGCCTGGCAGCTCTGAGCAAGCCAACCTCGATCGTGATCTGGACCACCACCCCGTGGACCATTCCGGCCAACCAGGCGCTTAACGTGCACCCGGAGTTCACCTACGCGCTGGTCGACGTAGGCGACAAACTGCTGGTATTGGCTGAAGAACTGGTTGAATCCAGCCTTGCCCGCTACAACCTGCAAGGTTCGGTCATCGCCACCACAACCGGTGCTGCGCTGGAGCTGATCAACTTCCGTCACCCGTTCTACGACCGTCTGTCGCCAGTTTATCTGGCCGAGTACGTTGAGCTGGGCGCTGGCACTGGCGTGGTTCACTCCGCCCCGGCTTACGGCGTAGACGACTTCGTGACCTGTAAAGCCTATGGCATGGTCAACGACGACATTATCAACCCGGTGCAAAGCAATGGCGTGTATGTGCCGTCGCTGGAGTACTTCGGTGGCCAGTTCATCTGGAAGGCCAACCAGAACATCATCGACAAGCTGATCGAAGTCGGCTCGCTGATGTTTACCGAAACCATCAGCCACAGCTATATGCACTGCTGGCGCCACAAGACTCCGCTGATCTACCGCGCAACCGCGCAGTGGTTTATCGGCATGGACAAAGAGCCGACTGCCGGCGATACCCTGCGCACCCGTGCGATCAAGGCTATCGAAGACACTCAGTTTGTTCCTGCATGGGGTCAGGCCCGCCTGCACTCAATGATCGCCAATCGCCCTGACTGGTGCATCTCGCGTCAACGCAACTGGGGCGTACCGATTCCGTTCTTCCTGAACAAGGAAAGCGGCGAGCTGCACCCACGCACCGTCGAAATGATGGAAGAAGTGGCCAAGCGCGTTGAAGTCGAAGGCATTGAAGCCTGGTTCAAAATGGACGCCGCCGAGCTGCTGGGCGACGAAGCGCCGTTGTACGACAAGATCACTGACACCCTGGACGTCTGGTTTGATTCGGGCACTACGCATTGGCACGTTCTGCGCGGTTCGCACCCGATGGGTCACGAGACCGGCCCGCGTGCCGATCTGTACCTCGAAGGTTCCGACCAGCACCGTGGCTGGTTCCACTCGTCGTTGCTGACCGGTTGTGCCATCGACAACCACGCGCCGTACCGTGAACTGCTGACCCACGGTTTCACCGTGGACGAGGCGGGCCGCAAAATGTCCAAATCTTTGGGCAACGTGATTGCACCGCAGAAGGTCAACGACACCTTGGGCGCTGACATCATGCGTCTGTGGGTTGCTTCGACCGACTATTCGGGTGAAATCGCGGTTTCCGACCAGATCCTGCAACGCAGTGCGGACGCCTACCGGCGTATCCGTAACACCGCGCGCTTCCTGCTGTCGAACCTGACCGGCTTCAACCCGGCTACCGACATCCTGCCAGCCGAAGAAATGCTGGCCCTGGACCGTTGGGCTGTGGATCGCGCTCTGTTGCTGCAACGCGAGCTTGAGCTGCATTACGGCGAATACCGTTTCTGGAACGTGTACTCCAAGGTGCATAACTTCTGCGTGCAGGAGCTGGGTGGTTTCTACCTGGATATCATCAAGGACCGTCAGTACACCACCGGCGCTGACAGCAAGGCCCGTCGTTCGTGCCAGACCGCACTGTTCCACATCTCCGAAGCGCTGGTGCGCTGGATCGCTCCGATCCTGTCGTTCACCGCTGACGAGTTGTGGCAATACCTGCCAGGCGAGCGCAACGAATCGGTCATGCTCAACACCTGGTATGAAGGCCTGACTGAAATGCCGGAAGGCACCGAAATGGATCGCGCCTATTGGGAGCGGATCATGGCGGTCAAGGTTGCGGTCAACAAAGAGATGGAAAACCTGCGCGCAGCCAAAGCCATTGGCGGCAACTTGCAGGCTGAAGTCACCTTGTTCGCCGAAGATCAACTGGCCGCGGACCTGTCCAAGCTGAGCAACGAACTGCGTTTCGTGCTGATCACCTCCACTGCCAGCGTTGCACCGTTCTCGCTGGCGCCTGTGGATGCGGTTGTTACCGAAGTAGCGGGCCTCAAGCTCAAAGTGGTCAAGTCGGCTCACGCCAAGTGCGCGCGCTGCTGGCATTGCCGCGAAGATGTCGGCGTGAACCCGGAGCATCCGGAAATCTGCGGCCGTTGCGTCGACAACATCAGCGGCGCCGGCGAGGTACGTCACTATGCCTAATACCAGCACTACCGGGCGCTTCGGGCGCCTGGGCTGGCTCTGGTTGACCTTGCTGGTCCTGGTCATTGACCTGACCACCAAGGTCTATTTCGACAACTCGCTGCAGATGTACCAGCAAATTGTGGTGATCCCTGATCTCTTCAGCTGGACCCTGGCCTACAACACTGGCGCGGCCTTCAGCTTTCTGGCTGACAGTGCTGGCTGGCAGCGCTGGTTGTTTGCATTGATTGCTGTAGTGGTCAGTACTGTGCTGGTGGTTTGGCTCAAGCGCCTTGGGCGCAATGACACTTGGTTGGCCATCGCGCTGGCACTGATTCTGGGTGGCGCGTTGGGTAATCTGTATGACCGCATTGCCTACGGCCATGTAGTCGATTTCATTCTGGTGCATTGGCAAAATCGCTGGTACTTCCCTGCTTTCAACTTCGCCGACAGTGCGATTTGTGTAGGTGCCGTGATGCTGGCGTTGGATATGTTCAAAAGTAAAAAGTCCGGAGAGCCCGCTCATGACTGAGCAACGCATTGGCCAAAACACACAAGTCACTCTGCATTTCGCTTTGCGCCTGGAGAATGGCGACACCGTCGACAGCACCTTCGACAAATCCCCGGCCACCTTCAAGGTTGGTGATGGCAGCCTGCTTCCAGGTTTTGAAGCTGCATTGTTCGGTTTCAAGGCGGGTGACAAGCGCACGCTGGAAGTTCCTCCAGAGAACGCCTTTGGCCAGCCTAACCCGCAAAATGTGCAGATAATTGCGCGTTCGCAGTTCAAGGACATGGAGTTGTCGCAGGGGTTGCTGGTGATCTTCAACGACGCGGCCAATACCGAGCTTCCGGGTGTGGTCAAAGTCTTTGACGATGAACAAGTAACTATCGATTTCAATCATCCGTTGGCAGGCAAAACCCTGACCTTCGAGGTTGAAATCAAAGACGTTAAAGCGCTGTAACTCAGTGCCCGGCTGCGGCCGGGCCTGATAGGCATTATTTTTCTGCGCGCCCCACGAGGCCTAGTATGCATATCAAACTCGCCAACCCCCGTGGCTTCTGCGCTGGGGTGGACCGTGCGATTGAAATCGTCAATCGTGCTCTGGAAGTCTTCGGTCCGCCTATCTATGTTCGCCACGAAGTGGTGCACAACAAATTTGTCGTCGAAGACCTGCGCTCCCGTGGCGCGATCTTCGTTGAAGAGCTGGATCAGGTTCCGGACGATGTCATTGTGATTTTCAGTGCTCACGGCGTTTCCCAGGCCGTACGTACAGAAGCTGCAGGGCGTGGTCTTAAAGTATTTGACGCTACCTGCCCGCTGGTGACCAAAGTGCATATCGAAGTTGCGCGCTATAGCCGTGACGGTCGTGAGTGCATCCTGATCGGCCATGCCGGTCACCCTGAAGTTGAAGGCACCATGGGTCAGTACGACGCCGGTAATGGCGGTGCGATTTACCTGGTTGAAGACGAAAAAGACGTCGCCAACCTGCAGGTCGCCAACCCGGAAAAACTGGCGTTTGTTACCCAGACCACCTTGTCGATGGACGATACCAGTCGTGTCATCGACGCCCTGCGCGCGCGCTTTCCAGCCATTGGCGGGCCGCGCAAGGACGACATCTGCTACGCGACGCAAAACCGTCAGGATGCGGTCAAGCAGTTGGCCGATGAGTGCGATGTCGTGTTGGTGGTGGGCAGCCCGAACAGCTCCAACTCCAACCGCCTGCGTGAGCTGGCTGAACGTATGAAGACGCCGGCCTATCTGATCGATGGAGCCGAAGATCTGCAAAAAAGCTGGTTCGACGGTGTGCAGAACATTGGTATTACGGCAGGTGCTTCGGCCCCTGAAGTTCTGGTACGTGGCGTGATCCAACAGTTGCATGCCTGGGGCGCAACCGGTGCCGATGAGCTGGCCGGCCGCGAAGAGAACATTACGTTCTCCATGCCCAAGGAACTGCGTGTTCGCGCAATCACCTAAGCTTTTGCACATAACGCCTGTGCAGCCTGATCGCTGCGCAGGCTGATACGCCCGCTTTTTGCCAGTACCACCTGAAAGTGGCTCTGTGCAGTCCTGGCCTGACAAACGTGCAGCGTCCCTGCCTGGAAGGCGCCCCCACTTAGCAGAGGCTCGCCCAACGGGTTGAAACGCACATGGTTTTTAACTGGCGTATTTCCCGCAATGGGTATGCGTCCACTGACTTGGGTTTCGCTCAGTACCGGGTTGCTCTTGTCCAGATGGCTCTGGCCATTGAGGTCCAAAATAGTCCGCCAACCTCGGCTCCAGTCCCCCTCTAGCGCATAAATCACTACATATTGATGACGTAGCAGTGCTTCGGTACGTGCGCTGCGCAGGCTGCTGGCCAGTTGTTCGGCAGCGACCTGGTGCCGTTGATTTTCAGTGAGCGCGCTATAGACCGGGCTGGAAAATCGGGCAGCGATCGCCACGATCGTCAGTGCCAGCAGTAACTGGATCAGGCTCATGCCACGTTGGTGCACAGTGTCCTCCCTGGATATTTTCTGGCATGTGTTATCGGTATAGCTGAAGCGGAATCTGCGGATCCCCGGTAATAGTTTCATCATGTTTGTGGCGTTATTGACCGGCTACGGCTCACGAAGTCAGGTGAATAATCGTGTTGTCTTGCTTGGCATCGTCCTACCAGTGGGGGCTGTAACTGGCGCTAGGCTTTTGGCTGGGCGACACAGGATGTGTCGTTGTCGTCATAGACATGGAGGGTTCACATGCCTCGATTAAATAAAAGCCGACAAGTTGGAATGACCCTGATCGAAGTGCTGATTGCGCTGTTGATTCTGTTTATCAGCCTGTTGGGTTCTGCCGGTATGCAGCTCAATGCCCTGAAATACACCACCAGCGCGCTAACAAGTACCCAGGCCAGTTTTATTGCCTACAGCACACGGGATCAGGTGCGGGCCGCCGTGAATCCGACCCTGAACCGCCATGCAACGGCAAAAGCATTATGAACAGGCCGAATTCGGGGTTTGGCCTGATCGAGCTGATGGTGGCATTGACGTTGGGTTCGCTGGTGGTGTTGGGGCTGGCACAAGTTTTTTTAAGCAGTCGCGCCACCTACTTGAGCCAGCGCTCATCGGCAATGCTGCAAGAGGATGCGCGCTATGTGCTGAGCAAAATGGCGCGTGAAATTCGCATGGTGGGCATGTTCGGCTGCCTTCCGGTTGATCGCATCATTGATGCACCGGAGGTGTTTAAAACGCCTGTTTCCGGGCATGGCAAATCGTTTCGCATGATCACTGCGGACATGGGGCGTCAGGCGGGCAGGCCTGACTGGACGGTGGTGTCGGACTGCACAACATTCGCAAAAGCCTACCCTGGCGCGCGATTATCTTTGGCCCTTGGTGAAATGGCTTTCCCCTTGCGTGAGTTGTTTTACCGCTTCGAGAGTGGGCAGTTGAAAACCGGGCCCAATAAAACAGTGCTGCTCGATAATGTGGCTGCGTTTGATGTGAGTTTTGGCGTAGCAGGTGCGCAGTCGGTGATGCGCTATGAGGACCGTCCGGCCAATGTTTCCAGTATCCGTAGCGTACGTATCGGCCTGACCTTGCGAGACCCTGGGGGGCGGGTCAAGGATCAGGCATATCAGTTGGTTGTCGCTTTGCGTAATAGACGGGTTTAGGGCCGCCCATGTTTTTTTCGTTAAGTACTCAGCGTGGGATGGTGCTGCTGGTCAGCCTGGTATTTATGTTGCTGCTCAGCCTGACGGGCCTGGCTTCCATGGTCAGCGCAACACAGCAGGAAAAAATGGCTGCAGCCATTCAGCGTGCCCATCACTCATTCCAGGCTGCGGAAGCGGCGCTAAACAGTGGTGAATCCTGGCTTCTGGACGGATGGGTCGGATTAGTGCCGTGCACTTCGCCAGCCGGCTGTAACCCGCCTGCAGAGGCCCGCTCTCAGGTAGTGCCAGCGCTTGATCCGGTATCAGGGGTGCTTTGGGTAGGCGTTGCGGATGGGTTGTATGGCATGCAGAACCTTGGGCCGAGTGTTACTCCAGGGCATTTCCCGGTGACCACCACGACCCGTTTGTATCGAGTTACCGGCATTGGCTTGCGCGGGCAGTCGCGTACGGTGCTGGAGAGTATTTATGCACGTTATCAGGACGTGTATGACGGTCCTGAAGAGGATGCCCCCCAGCGTTTTCGCCGGGTTATGTGGCGGCAGCTGCAATAGGGAATACGCAATGTATAGACGTGGAGCAGGTTTTACCTTGATCGAACTGATGATCGCTGTGGTGATCATCGGTATCCTTGGTGCATTCGTTTATCCGCTGTATGGCGATTATGTGAAGCGGGCGTATCGCTCTCAAATCGTTGTCCTGTTAACGACGCAAGCCCAAAGTCTTGAGCGCTTTTATACAAAAAACGCGATATATAGCGGCGTGCAAGACCTCAGTTCAGGTAATCAGTACTACGACATTACGATCGATCTCGCAGATCACGCCTTCTTGCTGACGGCAACGCCTAAAGCGGGTTCGGCAATGGCGGGTGATCCATGCGGGAGCTTTATGCTGGCTCATACCGGTTTGGCAACGATTACCCAGGCCGCCCCGGGCCTGACACTGCATCAGTGCTGGGGGCGCTAACGATTAATTTTGAATCACGGGCTGGATTAATAGATGGCTAGGCAGCAACGGGTAGTGATTGTCGGGGGTGGGGTTATCGGCCTGCTGACTGCGTTTAATCTGGCCGCTGATGTTGAGCAGGTGGTTCTGCTGGACCGTAGTGGTGTAGGGCAGGAGTCTTCATGGGCGGGCGGAGGGATTGTTTCGCCGCTTTATCCGTGGCGCTATAACTGTGCGGTCACGGCACTGGCCCACTGGTCACAGGATTTTTACCCACTATTGGCCGAGCGTTTGTTCGCCTCTACGGGGGTCGATCCAGAAGTGCATACCACCGGCCTGTATTGGCTGGATCTGGATGATGAGGCGCAGGCACTGGAGTGGGCCCAGCGTGAGGGCAGGCCACTTGCAACGGCCGATATCTCGGCGGTTGGCGATGCTGTGCCGGTGTTGGGTGGCGGTTATTCGCGCGCCATTTATATGGCCGATGTAGCCAATGTGCGCAATCCGCGGCTGGTTAAGTCGCTCAAGGCTGCGCTGCAGGCCATGCCCAATGTCACGATTCATGAGCAGTGCGAGGTCCTGGGGTTTATTCATGAAGGCGAAAAAATTGCCGGTGTGAATACCACTCAAGGTGAGATTCGCGGCGACGAAGTGGTGCTGTCGGCGGGTGCATGGAGCGGGGAGCTGTTGAGTGGCTTGGGTATTGAGCTACCCGTGGAACCGGTCAAAGGCCAGATGATTTTGTACAAGTGCGCGTCCGACTTCTTGTCGTGCATGGTGCTGGCCAAAGGGCGTTACGCCATCCCACGTCGCGACGGTCATATCCTGATCGGCAGCACGCTGGAGCACGAAGGTTTTGACAAAACCCCGACTCAAACAGCCCTTGAGAGCCTGAAGGCCTCCGCGGTCGAGTTGATCCCAGCATTGGCTGATGCAGAAGTGGTGGGGCATTGGGCTGGCTTGCGCCCGGGGTCGCCGGAAGGCATTCCGTATATTGGTCGGGTGCCGGGCTTTGGCGGGTTGTGGCTCAACTGTGGGCATTATCGCAACGGGCTGGTGCTGGCGCCGGCATCCTGCCAGTTGTTTGCTGATTTGCTACTGGGCCGTGAGCCGATCATCGATCCGGCGCCTTATGCGCCAGAGGGGCGAATTTAAGGCTTGCGCTGTAGCCGCTGCCGCAGGCTGCGATGAATTGCGCAGCGACTCTGAAGTATTGAAGGTCCTGCGGCCTTTATCGCAGCCTGCGGCAGCGGCTACAGGGGAACTAGCCCCGTGGCATTGGCCCTTGCTCCAGATGCTGCTGGGTGCAATACCAGTCTTGTTGCTGGCTCAGTGCCCGGTCGCGGGGCAGGTGTACGCCGCAGTGGGCGCAGCGCACCATCGGTAGGACGCCCGGTTCGACCGGTTTTTTGGTATCGGCCGCAACGGCTTTGTATTTGCGCCAGAGCCACACGCCCGCAGCAATCAGAGCAGCCCAGATCAGTAAACGAAGCATGGTTATTCGCTATTCGAGAAAAGATGCGCCAGTTTAGCCAAGGACTTGGCAGGCGCACAGCGCCAAATCAAACATAAAAAAAGAGCCCCGAAGGGCTCTTTTTTTTGGCGCTGAACAATCAGTCGAACAGGCCAAGGGTCATGTAGCTGAACCATGAGCGGCTTTTACCTTCCGCTTCAGGTTCTGGTATCACATTGCCGTCAGCATCCTTTGGCTTCAGTTCAGCCGGGATTGCATCCTTGGCGTCCTGATACTGCTTCTGGATGTCCATGTTGGCACGGGTTTCACCCGGTGGCAGCGGCGTAGTGGACTCGATCAGGCCCAAGGTGGCCTTGCTCAGCCACGAGCGGTTGTCCGATTCGGAAGTCTGCGGAACAAACTGACCGTCAACCAGGCTTGGGTGGTCCGGGTAGTTGGTTTTGAGCACTTCAAGGCTGGTGTTGGCCAACTGGTCGAGGTGCATGCGCTGGTAAGACTCAACCATTACCGCCAGGCCGTCACCGACCGAAGGGGTTTCCTGGAAGTTTTCGACCACATAGCGACCACGGTTGGCAGCAGCTACATAGGCCTGACGAGTCAGGTAGTAATCGGCTACGTGGATTTCATACGCTGCCAGCAGGTTGCGCAGGTAAATCATGCGCTGCTTGGCGTCTGGTGCGTAACGGCTGTTGGGGTAGCGGCTGGTGAGCTGGGCGAACTCGTTGTAAGAGTCACGTGCAGCGCCAGGATCGCGCTTGGTCATGTCCAGCGGCAGGAAGCGCGCCAGCAGGCCCACGTCCTGGTCAAACGAGGTCAGGCCTTTAAGGTAATAGGCGTAATCAACGTTGGGATGCTGTGGATGCAGGCGGATAAACCGTTCTGCAGCCGACTTGGCCGCTTCGGGTTCGGAGTTTTTGTAGTAGGCGTAAATCAGTTCAAGCTGGGCTTGGTCGGCGTAGCGACCGAACGGGTAGCGTGACTCCAGAGCCTTGAGTTTGGCGGTAGCACTGGTATAGCTGTGGTTGTCCAGGTCGGCCTGTGCCTGCTGGTACAGCTCGACTTCGCTGAGGTTTTCGTCAACTACTTCTTTTGTTGACGAGCAAGCGGCAGTCAGTGCGAGGATGGCGATCAGCAGCAGGTGTCTCACTTGCATGGCGGCTTGCGTCCCTATGACGGCCGCTGTCTTGGGCGGGTCCGTCCTGTTATGATGAGCGCCCCGTGAAAAGCCTCGGGGCAAAAGACGCCGTATTTAACCACAAGCGCGCAGCCGAAACCAAAGGCTTGGCGCGGTCCTGATGAGCATGTCCGAGAAAATTCAACTTCGCGAAGAGGTGCCGTCCGAACTGGGTGGCCAACGCCTCGATCAAGTCGCCGCACAATTATTCGCTGAGCACTCGCGCTCGCGCCTTTCCGCCTGGATCAAAGATGGCCGCCTTACTGTGGACGGAGCCGTCATACGCCCCCGTGACATTGTGCACGGTGGTTGCATCCTGGAGCTGACTGCAGAGCAGGAAGCCCAGGGTGAGTGGATCGCTGAAGACATCCCCCTGGATATCGTCTATGAAGACGATGACATCCTGGTCATCAACAAGCCCGCGGGCCTGGTGGTGCACCCGGCTGCGGGGCATGCCAGTGGCACTTTGCTCAACGCCTTGCTGCACCACATACCGGACATTATCAATGTGCCGCGTGCTGGGATCGTGCATCGCCTGGACAAGGACACCACTGGTCTGATGGTGGTCGCCAAGACCATCCAGGCGCAGACGCAACTGGTTACACAGTTGCAGAGCCGCAGTGTCAGCCGGATCTATGAGTGCATTGTTATCGGTGTTGTCACCGCCGGGGGCAAGATCGACGCGCCCATCGGTCGTCACGGCCAGCAGCGCCAACGCATGGCGGTAATGGAAGGCGGCAAGCAGGCGGTAAGTCATTACCGTGTGCTTGAGCGTTTCCGTTCCCACACCCATGTACGGGTCAAGCTGGAAACCGGTCGTACGCACCAGATTCGTGTACATATGTCTCATATCAACTTCCCGTTGGTCGGAGACCCTGCCTACGGTGGTCGCTTCCGCATTCCGCCGTCTGCCAGTGTGACGATGGTCGAATCGCTGAAAACTTTCCCGCGTCAGGCGCTCCATGCTCGTTTCCTGGAGCTGGATCATCCGACGACCGGTAAGCGCATGAGCTGGGAATCGCCACTGCCGGACGATTTTGTCTGGTTGCTGACGTTGCTCAAGCAAGACCGCGAGGCATTCATCGGGTGAACACCTTCCTGATTCCTGACTGGCCTGCGCCGGCAGGCATCAGGGCCTGTGTGACCACTCGTGCGGGCGGCGTCAGTCTGGCGCCGTTCGACAGCTTCAATCTGGGCGACCATGTGGGCGACGACCCTGTCGCTGTTGCGCATAACCGCCAGCGCCTTACCCATATTTTTGACGTACAGCCCGCTTGGCTCAGCCAGGTTCACGGGGTTGTAGTCGCACCTGCCAACCCTGAACTGATTGTTGAAGCCGACGCCAGCTGGACGGCCACTCCCGGTATTGCCTGCACGGCAATGACGGCAGACTGCTTGCCTGCGCTGTTTTGCGATCGTGCAGGCACTCGCGTTGCAGCAGCCCATGCCGGTTGGCGCGGGCTTGCAGCGGGGGTGCTTGAAGCCGCAGCGCAAAGCCTAAATGTTGAACCGCAAGAGATTCTTGTGTGGCTGGGACCGGCCATCGGCCCCAAGGCGTTCGAGGTTGGCGCAGAGGTTCGGGAAGTCTTTGTTACAGACATGCCAGAAGCGGCTGGAGCCTTTGTGCCCAGCGCCAATGCCGGGCGCTACATGGCCGACATCTATGAGCTGGCGCGTTTGCGCTTGGCCCGTTTCGGCATCAACGCCGTATACGGTGGCGGTTTTTGCACCGTGACCGACCCTCGCTTTTACTCCTACCGGCGCAGTCCTCGTACTGGCCGTTTTGCATCACTGGTTTGGATCGAAAGACCGTCCAGCTGACTTGCGTCATTTTTCAAGCGCTTGAAACTCCCGTAATTGCCCGCATCTACTAAGGTATCTGGCAGGTTTCTTCATTCAGGAGTTTCCATCCCTCCGGCCTGCTCATAAGGAAGGTGACGAATGCGTATAGATAGATTAACCAGCAAGCTGCAATTGGCGTTGTCCGATGCTCAGTCTTTGGCCGTAGGCCTTGACCATCCGGCCATTGAGCCTGCTCACTTGATGCAAGCATTGCTGGAACAGCAGGGCGGTTCGATCAAGCCGCTGCTGATGCAAGTCGGTTTTGATGTAAACAGCCTGCGCAAAGAACTGGCTAAAGAGCTCGATCAGCTGCCAAAAATCCAGAATCCTACTGGCGACGTGAATATGTCGCAGGATCTGGCGCGTCTGTTGAACCAGGCAGACCGGCTGGCGCAGCAAAAAGGCGATCAGTACATCACCAGCGAAATGGTGTTGCTGGCGGCCATGGACGACAACAGCAAGCTGGGCAAACTGTTGCTGGGCCAAGGTGTCACCAAGAAAGCCCTGGAAAACGCCATCAACAACTTGCGCGGTGGCGAAGCGGTCAACGACCCGAACGTTGAAGAGTCGCGTCAGGCGCTGGATAAATACACCATCGACCTGACCAAGCGCGCCGAAGAAGGCAAGCTCGACCCGGTCATTGGTCGTGACGATGAAATTCGCCGCACCATTCAGGTCTTGCAGCGTCGTACCAAAAACAACCCGGTACTGATCGGTGAACCTGGCGTGGGTAAAACCGCGATTGCCGAAGGTCTGGCCCAACGGATCATCAACGGCGAAGTGCCTGACGGCCTCAAAGGCAAACGCCTGCTGTCGTTGGACATTGGTGCGTTGATTGCTGGTGCCAAGTTCCGTGGTGAGTTCGAAGAGCGTCTTAAAGCATTGCTCAACGAGCTGTCGAAACAGGAAGGGCAAATCATCCTGTTTATCGACGAACTGCACGTAATGGTCGGTGCCGGCAAGGGCGAGGGCGCAATGGACGCGGGCAACATGCTCAAGCCTGCGCTGGCGCGGGGTGAGTTGCACTGTGTAGGTGCCACAACGCTCAACGAGTACCGCCAATACATCGAGAAGGACGCAGCGCTTGAGCGTCGTTTCCAGAAAGTACTGGTAGAAGAGCCGAGCGAAGAAGACACCATCGCGATCCTGCGTGGCCTCAAAGAGCGTTATGAGGTTCACCACAAGGTGGCTATTACCGACGGTGCAATCATTGCCGCGGCCAAGCTCAGCCATCGCTATATCACGGATCGTCAGTTGCCCGACAAGGCGATTGACCTGATCGACGAGGCGGCCAGCCGTATCCGCATGGAGATCGACTCCAAGCCTGAGGTACTGGACCGTCTGGAGCGCCGCTTGATTCAACTCAAGGTTGAAGCGCAGGCACTCAAGAAAGAAGAAGACGAGGCAGCGAAAAAGCGCCTTGAGAAACTGCAGGAAGAAATCCAGCGTCTTGAGCGCGAGTATTCTGACCTGGAAGAAATCTGGACCTCGGAAAAAGCCGAAGTGCAGGGTTCTGCGCAGATCCAGCAGAAGATCGAGCAAGCGCGCCAGGAGCTTGAAGTGGCACGCCGCAGCGGTAACCTCAACCGCATGGCCGAGTTGCAGTACGGGATCATTCCCGACCTGGAGCGCAGCCTGCAAATGGTCGATGAGCACAGCAGCAAAACTGAAAACCAGTTGCTGCGCAGCAAGGTGACCGAAGAGGAAATCGCTGAAGTGGTATCGAAGTGGACGGGTATCCCGGTCTCCAAGATGCTCGAAGGCGAGCGCGACAAGCTGATGAAGATGGAAAGCTTGCTGCATCAGCGCGTGATTGGTCAGGACGAGGCGGTTGTGGCTGTGTCCAACGCGGTACGCCGTTCACGTGCAGGCCTGAGTGACCCGAACCGCCCAAGCGGCTCGTTCATGTTCCTTGGCCCGACCGGTGTGGGTAAAACCGAGCTGTGCAAGGCGCTGGCCGAGTTCCTCTTTGATACTGAAGAGGCGATGGTGCGGATCGATATGTCCGAGTTCATGGAGAAACATTCCGTGGCTCGATTGATTGGTGCGCCACCGGGCTATGTAGGTTACGAAGAAGGCGGTTACTTGACCGAAGCAGTACGGCGCAAGCCTTACTCGGTGATCCTGCTGGACGAAGTCGAGAAGGCTCACCCGGACGTGTTCAACGTGTTGCTGCAAGTGCTTGAAGACGGTCGCCTGACTGACAGTCATGGTCGCACGGTGGACTTCCGCAATACGGTGATCGTGATGACGTCCAACCTGGGCTCTGCACAGATCCAGGAGCTGGTTGGTGATCGTGAAGCACAGCGTGCAGCGGTGATGGATGCGGTAAGCACCCACTTCCGTCCGGAGTTTGTGAACCGGATCGACGAAGTGGTGATCTTCGAGCCTCTGGCCCGTGATCAGATTGCCGGCATCGCCGAGATCCAGTTGGGTCGTCTGCGCAGCCGTCTGACTGAGCGTGACCTGAGCCTTGAGCTGAGTCAGGAGGCTCTGGATAAACTGATAGCGGTAGGTTACGACCCGGTTTATGGCGCACGCCCTCTGAAACGTGCGATCCAGCGCTGGATCGAAAACCCGTTGGCACAGCTGATTCTGTCCGGTCAGTTCTTGCCAGGCACTACTGTGGTAGCCACCGTGAAGGACGACGAAATCGTCTTTGCATAAGGCTTGAAAGTGGTGCTTTAAGGAAGGCCTCGCATTGCGAGGCCTTTTTTTTATTTAGGGTGTTGATCTATAAGGAAAACGCGAGTAAAGTGCGCCCCGCAGTAAGTCACCCGCAACGGCAACTTGGCCCAAACCGAGAAGCCCGCTAGAAGAGCTAAGTAATTGTCTTCTAACGAAAAATAAGGGTTGACAAGGGTTTTAAAGCTTGTAGAATAGCCGACCTCAGAGACGCCAACGCAGCGATGCGAAGAACTCGAAGAGTGTTGCAAAGCAGTAAAGCAACAACGTTGTAGATTGAAATATGTAGTTCCGCGATAGCTCAGTTGGTAGAGCAAATGACTGTTAATCATTGGGTCCCTGGTTCGAGTCCAGGTCGTGGAGCCATTTTCAAGCCGGGGTATAGCGCAGTCCGGTAGCGCGCCTGCTTTGGGAGCAGGATGTCAGGAGTTCGAATCCCCTTACCCCGACCATTTTTGGGTCGTTAGCTCAGTTGGTAGAGCAGTTGGCTTTTAACCAATTGGTCGTAGGTTCGAATCCCACACGACCCACCATTTTTGGCTCCAGTTAACCCTGGAGTTAGATCTTAAGATCAGAGGCCAAAAGCACTGATCGCAGAAGGCGCCTCTTGAAGGTGCCTTTTTTTTACCGGGGTATAGCGCAGTCCGGTAGCGCGCCTGCTTTGGGAGCAGGATGTCAGGAGTTCGAATCCCCTTACCCCGACCATTTTCTGCCCAGCAGTAATGGGTGTAGAAAATAAGGTACTGATGCCAACCGCATCAGACACCATAAAAAAAGCGTCCTTCGGGACGCTTTTTTTATGCCTGCAGAAAACCAGGCCTGTAGTCGCTGGCAAGGTAAGCAGGCTGCGATGTGCATAACGCGGTTCATCTGACGAACCGCAGTGAGGCCTCGCAGCCGCGACTACAAAGGGCCTCAGCTTACGCTTGGGGCCGCTGGCGGAGCTGTAACCAGGCTTGGGCTGGTACTTGCGGCCTTGGTATCCGCATCTTGCAGATCCTGCAATGCTGCAGAATATTGATCTGACTCGGCCTTGGGCACCATCTGCCACGAAGGCTTGCGCAGCGCATAGAAGATAAACGGCGGCGTCCCTGCGACGACCAATCCCAGCAACAAAATCCCGGCATACTCAAAAAACGGCATGCTGCTGAAATTATTTGGCGGAATAAAGCCGAAAATCAGCGCCACGCACGTCGACATCAAGCCCAGATAGCACCAGCCATGCAGCCCCTTGAGCACATAGCCACGTTTTACATTGGGCTGTGTCTTGCGCAGCTTCATGGCAGCCATAAACATAAATACGTAAATGATCAGGTACATCAGCGCCGCCATCGCACTGATCATCCAGAAGGCATCCGATACGTTGTCGAGAAAGATATAGATCGTCGACAGCAGCGTGACGATCACGGCCTGCAAGTACAGAATATTTTTTTGCACCCCTTTGCTGTTCACTTCTTGCATCACGGGTGGAAGCATCCCGGCCTTGCCGACAAACAGCAGGCCTGTAGATGGCCCGGCAGTCCAGGCCAAAACCCCGCCCAAGGCGCCGATAATCAGCAGAATGGCCATGATCGGCGTTGCCCACGGCATATTGAAGCCTGCAAAGAAGGCGGCATAAGCCTGAATAACGCCAGCGGTGAGGCTGGTTGAGTCAGCGGGAACCACCAGCGAAATCGCCACGGTCGGCGGGATAAACACCAGCAGGATCATAAAGAAGGCCAAAAGAATCGCCCGCGGCATTTCTTTTTGCGGGTTGCGCAATTCACGGGCATGAATGGCGTTCATTTCGATACCTGCAAACGCCAGGAAGTTACTCACAATCAGTACCAGGCCGGTGATGGCGCCGGTAAATTCCCGCCATAAGTCCGGGTGCAGGTTGTGCGAACCGGTTCTGACCGTGGAGTGTGTATCGAAAATGGTCGGAATCAGCGCGCTCCAGGTTAACGGTGTTGCGGATTTATGCCCCAGCACTAGCCACGCCACGCCGAGCAGTACCAGCAGCGCGGCAGGCAATGCGGTGCCCAGCAGCATGAACCATGACGTCAGTTTCGACAGCGTTGTCAGGCCATTGAGGGCGACAAACGTCGATAACCAATACAGAACGATAATGACAGCAGCCGTGAATACACCACTTTTGGCCAGTTCCGGGTTGATCAGATACGCCATGGTACTGGCACCAAACCCGAGCACAATCGGGTACCAGACCACCACTTGCACCCACATGAACCACATGATGAAAAAACCCGGTCGATCACCATAGGCTTGTCTGACCCAGCCATAAATCCCGCCGTTCCAGCCGGTCCCCAGCTCAGAGGCCACCAGCGAGACCGGGATAAAAAACAGCAGTGCCGGAATGACATACAGAAATACCGAACCCAGGCCATACACGGCCATGCTCGGCAGTGAACGAATACTGGCAACGGCTGCAACCATCATGAAGCAGATGGTAAGCCACGACATGTAAGTTTTAGTTTTGTTGGCGGTAGTCATAAATGCCTCCCTGCATTTCGCGTGATTAGTGCAGCAGGCTCAGGTTGAGCGTGCGGCTGAGATATTCGGCGGCCAACTGACCGCGAACGCTATTGCCTGCCACATCCAGCGGCGGGGCGAAAGCGGCGATGGCGCAGACGCCAGGAACCACAGCCAGAATCCCGCCACCGACCCCGCTTTTACCCGGCAGGCCGACTTTGTAATACCAGTCGCCAGTGGTGTCATAGAGACCATTCAAGGTCATCTCGGAAAGGATTGGTGCCACGTTTTTGGCTGCCACAACTTGCTTGTCAGTGACCGGGTTGACGCCGCCGTTGGCCAGGGTCGCGCCCATGGTGACCAGGTCATGACAGGTAATCGACATCGAGCATTGGCGGGTGTAGACATCGCACACTTGCATGGGGTCGGCATGCATGTAGCCGTAACTTTGCAGTAGCCAGGCAATCCCGCGATTGTGTTGATTGCTGCTGGCTTCGGATTGGTAAACCTCGTCGTTGAGCATCAGTTCACGCCCGGCAAAAGCGTTGTAAGTCGCTTGTATCTGGTCCCAGCGAGCCTGCGCAGAGTCGGCCTCAAGCAGGCTGACCGTGGCCATCGCGCCTGCGTTTACGAAGGGGTTGAGCGGTCGGCCCTTGTGCAGCTCCAGGGCGATCACCGAGTTGAACGGTTCACCGGTTGGGTCGCAGCCGATCTTGCTGCGCAAGACCTGTGGCCCGACCTCATCGAGCACTCGGGCGAGGGTAAATACCTTGGAAATAGACTCTATGGCGAAGGCGTAATCGGTGTCCCCTACCTCGGCATGGGTGCCATCACAGAACATGATGCTGATGCCGAAAAGGTGGGATGGCACGGAGGCCAAGTAGGGGATATAGCTGGCATTTTTGCCGTGCTGATTGCTGGAAAACCGCAGCAGTGCTTCGTCCAACGCCTTTTTCACCGCGCTGTCGACGGTTGAAGGTTTGTGCTTCATCGTGCTCGCTCCATGAGTACTTTCAATAATCGAGACTATAGATCGGAAAACTCACAATGCCCGGAAATCGGACAGCAGACTCGAAATGCTTGTCTATGCTGGCAGGGTCAAAGCTGAGCCAGAGTTGCAAGGGCAGGCTCAAAGGTTGACCAATACTCAAGGAGAGTTCACATGGCACTGCACCGTATCAAGCGCAACAAGGACGTTGATCCCGTGTTTGGTTCTTCTGCGCTGGCTCATGCCGCTGCGATCAAACTGTTTCCGGAGGCTGAGCAAGCGCCGGGTGAGGTTTATCAACTGGTTCACGATGAGTTGTATCTGGATGGCAACTCCCGGCAGAACCTCGCGACCTTCTGCCAGACGTGGGAAGAGGACGAAGTTCACAAGCTGATGGACCTGTCGATCGACAAGAACATGATCGACAAGGACGAGTACCCGCAGTCAGCGGAGCTGGAAAACCGCTGTATCCATATGCTGGCGGACTTATGGCATTCCCCGGCGGCGGCCACCACCATCGGTACATCGACCGTTGGTTCCAGTGAAGCCTGCATGCTCGGTGGTTTGGCAGCTTTGTGGCGCTGGCGCGCCGTGCGCAAGGCGGCTGGCAAACCGACGACTACGCCGAATATGGTGTGCGGCCCGGTGCAGGTGTGCTGGCACAAATTTGCCCGTTACTGGGACGTGGAAATTCGTGAAGTGCCGATGTCTGAAGGTCATTGGTTCATGACCCCCGAGGATATGCTGGAGCGGGTCGATGAAAATACCATCGTGGTGGTGCCGACCTTTGGCCAGACTTTTACCGGGCTGTATGAAACCGTAAAACCGTTGTCTGATGCCCTGGATGATCTGCAAAAAAGCACCGGCCTGAACGTTGATCTGCATGTCGACGGCGCAAGTGGTGCGATGCTGGCACCGTTTTGTGCCCCCGATATTCTGTGGGATTTCCGAGTGCCGCGGGTCAAGTCCATCAGCACCTCCGGGCATAAGTTCGGCCTTGCCCCGCTGGGCGCGGGCTGGGTGGTTTGGCGCGACGAGAATGAGTTGCCTGAAGGGTTGGTTTTCCATGTGAATTATCTGGGGGGCGACATGCCGACTTTCGCCCTGAACTTTTCACGTCCGGCCGGACAAATCATCGCGCAGTACTACAACTTCTTGCGCCTGGGCCGTGAGGGGTATGAGCGGATCCATTCGGCGTGCTACGAAACAGCACAGTTTTTGGCGGCTGAACTGGTCAAGGTCGGGCCGTTCGAGATGCTCTATAACGGTGACCCGCAGTTGGGGATTCCAGCGCTGACCTGGCGTCTGAAGCCCGGCGTAAAAACCGGTTACTCGCTCTATGATCTGGCAGATCGGCTGCGCACACGTGGTTGGCTGGTGCCAGCGTACAGCTTGCCAGCGAATGTAGAAAAAGTGGTGGTACAGCGGATTCTGGTGAAGCAGGGCCTGTCGATCGACATGGCCAAGTTGTTGTTGGAAGACTTTGTACGGGCGATCAAATTCTTTGACGAACATCAGCCCCACGGCTTTAAAGGCCGTGAAGCCGAGTCGGGTAATCACGCCGGGCGTTGACGCCTGCCTCCTGTTGGGGCGAGCTTGCTCGCGATGCAGGCAACGCAAATCTGATGTCAAATTGCGTTGCTGCTATCGCGAGCAAGCCCGTTCCCACAGGTTTTGGTGCTCCTTAGTGCAGTTTCAGGCGCGGCTCGGTGCCGCGTCCGATTCTGCTGCCCAGCATTAGCATCAATGTGCGGAAGGTGCCGTACAGCGCCATTTGGTGCATGCGATACAGCGAAATGTAAAACATCCGCGCCAACCAGCCTTCCAACATCACGGTGCCCATCAGGCTGCCCATCAAGTTACCCACAGCCGAAAAACTCGACAGTGAAATCAGCGAGCCATAATCGCGGTACTTGTAGTCTGGAAGTTGCACTTGCCCCTCAATCCGCAGTTTCAGCGACTTGGCCAGCAGCGAAGCTTGCTGGTGGGCGGCCTGGGCGCGAGGCGGAACCAGCTTGTCGGTGCCCGGTTGTGGGCAGGCTGCGCAATCGCCAAAGGCAAAAATATTCTCATCGCGCGTGGTTTGCAGGGTAGGGCGGACCACCAGTTGGTTGATGCGGTTGGTTTCCAGCCCGGCGATTTCCTGAAGAAAGCCCGGCGCCCGAATCCCTGCCGCCCAAACTTTCAGGCTTGCAGCAATTACCTGACCATCTTTGGTAATCAAGCTATCAGCTGTTACTTCGCTGACGGCAGAATTGGTCAGCACCGTGACGCCGAGTTTTTCCAGGGTTTTATGCACAGGCCCGCCGATCCGATCCGGCAGCGCGGGTAACACCCGTGGGCCAGCCTCGATCAGGGTGATATGCATGTTTTCCGGCTTGATGCGGTCCAGTCCGTAAGCCGCCAGCTCGTGCGCGGCATTGTGCAGTTCGGCCGCCAGCTCAACCCCGGTCGCGCCCGCACCGACAATGGCGACGCTGATCTGCTCGACCTCATCGCTTTGCCCGGCATGAGCGCGCAGGTAGTGATTAAGCAATTGCTGATGGAAACGTTCGGCCTGCTTGCGGGTATCCAGGAACAGGCAATGCTCGGCTGCGCCCTTGGTGCCGAAGTCATTGGTGGTACTGCCCACAGCAATCACCAGTGTGTCGTAACTCAGCTCACGAGCAGGCACCAGCTCCTGGCCATTTTCATCGAGGGTTGCCGACAATGAGATCTTTTTCAGTTCACGATCCAGTCCGCTCATGCGCCCCAGCTGGAATTGAAAGTGATTCCACTTGGCCTGGGCGACGTAGTTGAGTTCGTCTTCCGATGAGTTCAGGGAACCTGCGGCCACTTCATGCAACAGCGGTTTCCAGATGTGGGTCAGGTTGGCATCGACCAGCGTGACGCTGGCTTTGCCGCGCTTGCCTAGAGTCTTGCCCAGGCGGGTCGCCAACTCCAGGCCGCCGGCACCGCCGCCGACGATAACAATACGATGGGTCATGGGTATCACTCACAAGGCTTAAAAAAATTCTGTGCCAGAGCGTACCCGGGCGAGCGCAACGCAGCTCATAGCGCCAGGTAACTCAGGAGGCGGCTCAAAAGGCCCATGCCGATTACCACGATCACTACCACCGCAAGGAGCAGCCAGGGCCGGAATGGTCGGCGCTCAACCTGATTTTGTGGCAGTTGCAGGTACTCTTCGACATGCTTCAGATCATCCGGGTTCAGGCGGCTGGGCATATTTTTGGCCTCGTCAAATAGACGTTGCGGGATGTGTAAAAGCTACAGCGAGATGGAAACAAGCATAGCCCGTTGGGGCTGAACACGAACTTACAGGCTGATGCCTACATCAAAAATAATGCTGCGCCCCAGGTTGTTGCGCAGAAAGTCCGGCGCATCGGGTTGTGCGAACAGCACGCGGGCAAAGGTGGGTCCTACCAGTGACAGCGAACGCCAGCCTTGGCGCAAGTACTCGGTCGGGGGCGGGAAGTGGCTGTTAAGGTCCAGCACTTCGCGCTTGAGACTGGAAAACGCAATGATGTCCAATTGCCCCAAGTCGATATCCCGCTCTTGGTAGTTCCTGGCTTTTTTGTGCAGGGTGGGACCCAGGCGCTGCAACAGTTTGCTCGCCGGGATCCGCTTGGGTCGGGCCTCGCGCCGCACCAGCTGGCTCAGGGAATAGGCGCTGCGGCGGCGCTGGAGTTCTTCACGCCATTCATCGTTCAGGCGCCGCCCCTCATCGAGCACAAAGAACACTTCAAAGCGCGCCTCGCCGAACAATACGTCGGGCGGCTCCTGGCTTGCCTGCAGAAAGTCTTCGTTGTGATAGGGAATGTTCAAGCCTTGCAGCAGGCGCTGGCAGACCCAACGCTCACGCTCCCATTTGCGGGCATTGGATAGAAAGGCGTTGGCTTGCTCGGCCTGGATGGTGAGCAGGCGTAAATAATCAGAGTCGTCCATGGATGCAGCTTAGCCTTGAAACAGGTGTTACTGAAAGTCCGGGTGTAGACTCAGGCGCATCAAACATGGAGGGTTGAGCGGTGTGGTTTAACAAGATTGGGCTGAACACATGATTGCTGCAGAGGTGTTATCCACACAGACATTGGCAATCGGCTGGTTGCTGTATGCCCCCGTAGTGTTGTGGGCGATCTGGCGAGCGCCGTGGGTTGAGCTGTTTGCCGATACGCGGCGCCAGCACCTGCTGTTTGGCACGGTGTTTTCGCTATTTTTGCTATGGCTGGTACGCCGCGACTTTGAGGGCGGCGTGTCGTATCACTTTATTGGTCTGACGGTGGTCACGCTGCTGCTCGACTGGCCGCTGGCGATTGTCGGTGCGCTGCTGGCGCAAATCGGGTTGGTGTTACTGGGGCGTCAAGACCTGGTCGCGATGGGCGTCAATGGCGTATTGCTGATTCTGTTGCCGGTTGCGGTGACCGAAGGGTGTGCGCGCATGGTCGAGCGAGCACAGCCGCGTAATCCCTTTGTGTATATCTTTTGCTCGGGCTTTTTTGCTGCGGCTCTGGCGGCATTGCTGTGCGTATTGGCAGTGCTTGGTGTGTTGTGGCTGGATGGGTTGTTTGCGATGCCGGAGTGGCTGGAGGACTTTATTGGCTACCTGTGGCTGATCATCTTTCCTGAGGCGTTTATCAACGGGATGCTGGTCACGGCACTGGTGGTGTTCTGCCCTGAATGGCTTGAAACCTTCAACCGCACCCGCTACCTGGCAGCGCCGTGGAACGATGATGGAGAAAACCGGTAGCCACTGCCGCAGGCTGCAAAGGGTTGCGAAGCAAGCCGTTTTTTGAAGGCCCTGCGGGCCTTGTCGCAGCCTGCGGCAGCGGCTACAGGATTTGGTTGTTAATGGAAGCGCTCGGTCAAATCCTCGGAAAACAAATCATCTTCAGCATCAGGGCTTACCGGAATCTTGTGCTCTTCGGATGCCCAGGCACCCAGGTCAATCAGCTTGCAGCGGTCCGAGCAAAACGGCCGGAAAGCGTTGGTGGTATCCCATTGCACGGCGGTGCCACAAGTCGGGCAGTCTACGGTCATCGGTTTGGTCATGGTCGGCCTCCACACAAAGTTAAATAAAAGTGATGCAAGCGCTCGACCTCAGTCTGCAGCGCCTTTAGATCGTTGTCATTGACCAGCACATCGTCAGCGTGGCGAAGACGATCTTCGCGGCTGGCCTGTGCCTTGAGAATGGCCTGTACCTGCTGCTCGCTGGTGTTGTCGCGCAGCAACGTGCGTTGAATTTGCAGGGCTTGCGGGGCATCGATCACCAATACACGCTGGGTTGTCGTGTATTGGCCAGATTCGATCAACAGCGGCGAGACCAAAATGGCGTAAGGCGATTGTGCCTGCGCCAGGTTGTTCGCAATTTCTTCACGAATCAGTGGGTGCAGCAGCGCTTCGAGCCATCGGCGTTGCTCGGGATCGGCAAAGATCAGGTTACGCAATACGCCGCGATTGAGCTGCCCGTCGGCTTGCAGTACCTCATCGCCAAAGTGCTCGGCAATTGTGGCCAGCGCCGGGCGTCCAGGTTCGACGACCCAGCGTGCAGCATGATCGGCGTCCACCACGTGTACGCCCAACGCGGCAAAGTGCTCGGCTGCGGCACTTTTGCCACTGCCGATACCGCCGGTCAGCCCGAGAATCCAGGGTTTGGAAGGTGGAGTCATCATGTCAAACCGAAATCGGCCAATAGAAGCTGGTTATTTGACCACCCCAGAGCAATGCAATCCAGCCGGCAATTGCCAGATACGGTGCAAAGGGAATGGCGGTGGACGTTTTGGCGCGGCGCAAAGCCAAAAGGCCCAACCCCACCAGCGCACCCAGCAGCGAAGAAAACAGGATGGTCAATGGCAGAACCGCGACCCCGCCCCAAGCCCCGAGCATGGCCAGTAACTTGAAGTCGCCATAGCCCATGCCTTCCTTGCCGGTGATCAGTTTGAATAGCCAGAACACCGACCACAGGCTTGCATAGCCTAATGCCGCGCCCCATACGGCTTGGGGCAGGCTGGTGAAAAGATCGAAACTGTTGAGCAACAACCCCAGCCAGAGCAGGGGAAACACCAGCATGTCGGGCACGATTTGATGTTTGGCATCAATCAGGCTAATGGCCAGAAGCCCCCAGGTCAGCAGGAGCATCCAGCCCGCTTGCGCACCAAAGGCGAAATGCCAGGCTACAACGCCCGACAATACGGCGCAGGCCAGTTCGGTGAAGGGGTAGCGCAGGCTGATAGCGGTTTTGCAGTGCGCGCACTTGCCCCGTAAAAAAAGATAGCTCAGCACTGGAATGTTGTCCCGCAGGCGCAATGGATGCGTGCACGCGGGGCAGTGGGAGCGAGGGTGTCTCAAGTTATACACCGGGCGCTTGGCGGGCTCGGGTAGATCCAGCAACTCGCGGGCCTGAGACTGCCAGTCCTGTTCGAGCATTTTCGGCAAACGCCACGCCAGGACATTGATAAAGCTGCCCGCCAACAAGCCCAATAGTAGGGCACAGGCAATGAATGCATCAGGATGAAAATTGGAGAAATCAATCATGCTCAGATCACTTGGCCCAGTTTGAAAATCGGTAAATACATGGCGATTACCAGCCCGCCCACCATGATCCCAAGTACCACCATGATTGCGGGCTCCATCAAGGTTGTGAGGCTATCCACCAGAGTGTCGACCTCGCTTTCATAATAGGTGGCTACGTGGTCAAGCATGTCGTCCAGTGTGCCGGATTCTTCGCCAATTGCTGTCATTTGAATCGCCATGCCAGGGAACACCCCGGTAGCACCCATGGCCACATGGATCTGGCTGCCCGTCGCCACCTGTTGTTTGAGCCGTAGCACCGCTTCTTTGTACAGGCTATTGCCAGTAGCGCTGGCCACAGAATTCAGCGCCTCAAGCAGTGGCACTCCGGCCGCGATGGTGGTCGACAGCGTGCGGGCGAAGCGGGCTATCGCAGACAAGTGCAACAGGTTGCCGATGACGGGCAACTTCAGTAGCCATCGATCAGCGCGCTGGCGCAGAAGGGCGGAGTGCATATAGCGATGGCGCAGACAGGCAAGCGTGACGCAAAAAAATCCCAGCAGCCACAGGCCGTGTGTTTGCAGTACCTCTGACAGGGCGATTACCCACAACGTGAACACGGGTAATTGTGCGTCGAATGAGGAAAACATGCCCTGAAATTGCGGTACCACTTCGATCAACAGAATGCTGCTCACCGCTAATGCCACCAGCAGTACGGCGATGGGGTAGGTCATGGCCTTTCTGATTTTCTTTTTCAGGGTTTCGGTTTTTTCCTTGTAGGTGGCCACCCGCAGC
This sequence comes from Pseudomonas kulmbachensis, assembly GCF_963681935.1. Lineage (NCBI taxonomy): Bacteria > Pseudomonadati > Pseudomonadota > Gammaproteobacteria > Pseudomonadales > Pseudomonadaceae > Pseudomonas > Pseudomonas kulmbachensis. The sequence goes on from NZ_OY817088.1 coordinate 856,427, forward strand.
AGCAACACATCCAGAGCCCCAGCCAGCTCCCCTGCTTCAACGAGACTGCAAAACAGCAGGTCAAAATATGCCGGTTTTTTGCGCAGCGCAGCCGCCAGGCTGGTGCCTGCACCGATGTCCTGTTTGAGTTCGGTCACCAGTTGGCGCATTGCGCGCTGCTCGAAACCGTTGGCGATAACCTCCAGGGCTTGCAGTAGCGGGATACCGGCGTTGATCAGGGTGGCCAACTGACGGGTGAACAGGGTGATATCCACAGCACTGATGGATTTGGCGCCTGGACACTGATTGTTTGTATGGCAGCGGATTTTACTAACGGTAATACCTTGGCGGCGCAGCTGGACCCTGATCATTACGTGACTGTCTGCGGTGATTTGACCACTGATTCGAGCCCCCTTGAGATCAGTGCCCTGCCATCGATAAAGCCTGGTTTTAACGGCCTGTGTTGCCATGCTTCGATCCCTGGAACGCTGCGCGCCCGGCTGTGCTTTAAGTCTTAAAGACTAGAGGTTCCCAGCCCTGACCCGCCCGCCCGTGAGTGTCCAAAGGTGTCAGTGATGCAGTTGTGGAGCATCGGCCCACTAACCTTGATAGCCTGTGCGCACTTTTTTGGCTGCACAGCACTGCTCGGGCACCTCGTCGTGCCCCCTATTCGGAGACTCCATGTGAAACAACAAAAAGGCTTCACCCTGATCGAACTGATGATTGTGGTGGCGATCATCGGTCTGATCGCTTCGTTCGCATTTCCGGCTTACAACGACCACGTCATGAAGACCCGTTTTGCCGAGGTAAACTCAATCAGCAACACCTACAAGACGGCCGTTGCCCTGTGCTTCAGTGAGAGCAATGACTTGATGGTTTGCGATGCGGGCACCCAGGGTATCCCGGCCCCGGCTGAAGCCACTGACAATCTGGCAGCAGGCATGACCGTGATAGATGGCGTGATTACCATGGCCGGCACCCAGGCTGCAGGCGGTTGGGTCAGTGTGCTGGTGCCGACGTTGAGCAGTTCAGGCAGCACACTGACCTGGACTCAAAACGGTACATGTCTGGCCAGTGGTGCCTGTAAATAGCCATCGATTGTCGGGCTTCTCCAGCGGTGCTAGTTTTATCGGCACCGCCGGTGTAGCTCAGTCGGTAGAGCAGCGCACTCGTAACGCGTAGGTCGCAGGTTCGATTCCTGTCTCCGGCACCACTGTAAAAGCCATCCGGTATAGCTCGGGTGGCTTTTTTGTATTGACGCGAAAGCAGGCACATTGACGTCCGAAAATGGCGAGAATCGATAAAGGCGCGGTGCTATTCTGCGGCCCATGAGTACAGATAACAGCCTCACCACGCCCAGTACCGCCGCCTGCGAAATCGCTCGTCTGAGCCGCGATGCGCGTTTTGACGGGGTGTTCTTTACCGCTGTGCTCAGTACTCGCATTTACTGCCGGCCCGTGTGCCCGGCGCGAGCGCCCAAAGCCGAAAACGTGGTGTATTACCCCAGTGCGGCGGCAGCTCAGGCTCAAGGCTTTCGCCCGTGTTTGCGCTGTCGCCCGGAGCTGGCGCCGGGCAATCAACTCTGGTTGCAGGGCGAACATCTGGTATCGCGGGCGCTGAAGCTTATTAATGAAGGCTATTTGGCGGATCACTCGCTGGAAGGGCTGGCCGAGCGCATGAGTATCGGTACCCGGCAATTGCGGCGTTTGTTCGTTCAGCATCTGGGGGCGCCGCCGATGGCGGTGCACGCTACTCAGCGCCTGCTGTTTGCCAAGCAACTGCTGACCGAAACCGACCTGTCGATCACCGAAGTGGCCATGGCGTCTGGCTTTGGCAGTTTGCGCCGGTTCAATGCGGCATTTTCCGAAGCCAATCATGCCGAGCCTCGGGCATTCAGACGCAGCCCAAAGGCGCGTGTGAATAAAGCATTGGTGTTGCGCCTGGGCTATCGCCCGCCATTTGATTTCAATGCCTTGCTGGGTTTTTTACAGACCCGGGCATTGCCCGGTATCGAACAGGTCGACGCAGGCAGTTATCAGCGGGTTTTCGGACATCGTGATGCGCCCTGCTGGCTGCGGGTGAGTGCCTGGCCGGGCGGGCAGCATGCGTTGCAGCTGGAACTGTTGAACGTACCACCCAGCCAGATGTTGGGCGTGGTCACGCGGATTCGGCGGATGTTTGACCTTGATGCCGACCCGCTCGCAATTGCCCACACCTTAAGTGCCAGCCCGTTGCTGGCACCGGCCATCGAACGCTATCCGGGCCTGCGCTTGCCCGGTGGTTGGGACGGGTTTGAGGTGGCGGTACGAGCTGTGTTGGGGCAGCAAGTCAGCGTGGCTGCGGCACGCACCTTGGCCAGTCGTATTGTGCAGCGCTATGGGATTGCCATTGAAGCGGGTGCAGGTTCGGTGCTGGATCGCTTGTTCCCAGGCCCCGAGCAACTGGCAGAGGCCGATCTTGGGCAAATGGGCATTACCCAGGCACGGATCAATACGATCCAGGGGATTGCCCGCGCACTTATTGAAGGTCGCGTCGATTTCGCTGTTGAACAACCTTTAGAGCGCTTTATCAGCCGTTGGGTGCAGCTGCCCGGCATTGGCGAATGGACCGCGCATTACATTGCCATGCGCGTACTCAAGCACCCCGATGCATTCCCCGCAGCTGACTTGATCCTGCGCCGCGAAGCCAACCCCCACGGTGCACCGCTCAGCACCAAAGCGCTGCAAGCACTGGCCGAAAGCTGGCGCCCATGGCGGGCCTATTCAGTGATGTATTTATGGCGTGCAGCCACCGATGCGGCGGCTGCGCGTAAGGTATGAACATGACGCAGATTTATTACGAACAAATGCCATCGCCGATTGGGCCGCTGTTTTTGGTCGCCGATGATGAAGGGCTACGCGAAGTGCGATTCGAGTTGGATCGTAGGCCGCATACGCCGCTGGACGGCTGGGTGCATTCGGCGCAAAAACTCGCAGAAGTGCGTCGTCAACTGGAGGAGTACTTTGCCGGTAAGCGTCTGACCTTCGACTTGCCGCTCAAGCCGCTGGGCACAGAGTTTCAGCAGTCGGTATGGCAAGCGCTGACGACCATCCCCTACGCGGTGACCACCAGCTACGGGCAGATTTCACAGCAAATTCTGCGGCCCAAGGCATCGCGGGCGGTGGGGGCGGCGAATGGGCGTAACCCGATCCCGATCATCATCCCGTGCCATCGGGTGATTGGCAGCAACGGTACGCTGACCGGTTTCGGCGGCGGCCTGGCGGCCAAGCAATGGTTGCTTGAGCATGAAATGAAGTGCCAAGGCTTTACGCTGTCTTGATCACGTTGCACTAAACCTGTGGGAGCGGGCTTGCTCGCGACTGGATTGCTGCGGTGTAACTGTCAAACCGCATCGATACCGTCGCGAGCAAGCCCGCTGCACAAGGAGTAGGGCTGTTTAGAGGCTCAAGCGCATCGACAAGTCCACTGCTTTGACATCTTTGGTCATGGCCCCAATCGAGATGTAGTCCACGCCGGTTTCGGCGATCGGGCGCAAGGTGGTCTCGTTGATGCCGCCGCTAGCCTCCAGCTTGGCTTTACCTGCGTTCAGGCGCACCGCTTCGCGCATGTCATCCATGCTCAGTTCGTCGAGCATGATGATGTCGGCGCCTGCGTCCAGTGCTTGCTTGAGTTCAGCCAGGCTTTCGACTTCGATTTCTACCGGCTTGCCCGGAGCAATCTTGTGTGCGGCGCTGATGGCCTCGGCAATACCGCCACACGCTGCGATGTGGTTTTCCTTGATCAAAAATGCGTCGTACAGACCGATCCGGTGATTGTGGCAACCGCCGCAGGTCACGGCGTATTTCTGTGCCAGACGCAGGCCCGGCAAGGTTTTGCGGGTATCCAGCAACTTGACCTGGGTATCGGCCACTTGATCGGCCAGGTACTGGGCGTGTGTGGCAACGCCTGACAACAGCTGCAGAAAGTTCAGCGCGCTACGTTCGCCGCTGAGCAGAGAGCGAGCCGGACCTTCAAGGTGAAACAACACTTGGTTGGGGCTCACGCGCTCGCCGTCGGCGACCTGCCAGTGTACGGCCACTCGTGGATCAAGCTGGCGAAACACAGTGTCGACCCACGCTGTACCGCTGATGACAGCTGCTTCACGGGTAATAATCGTGGCTTTGGCCAGACGTTCGGCCGGGATCAGCCGTGCAGTGATATCGCCGCTGCCAATGTCTTCAGCTAACGCGCGGCGCACGTTGGCTTCGATTTCGGCAGTGAGGTCGGCCAGGCGTAAATTCGGCATAACGAGCTCCACAAACAAAGTGCGCCGATTATAGGGCCATGCCACGGTTGAACCCAAGGTGTGCCACCGCGCCGTGGGCAAATGCCTGCAACAGGCTGGTGCGGCACTTTGAGAACTATTTGGCACCCTCGCTCAATGAAGTGAAGAGTGTGCTGGCACAAGCGTCGTCTTTTACAAGATAATCCGCCTTGCGATTGGCGCCATAGCTTTGACGTGTAGCTGTTGCCCTTAATTTCGATACGCCGACGAGTGCGCAAGGCATCCGCCGGTTCTGCTTGTGTGCGTCAAAAATGGCTCTGGCCACGCACGCTCACCTGCAAGCGAATAAACCACTCAGGGAGGACAGGATGCAAAATGACGGGAAAGTGGGACCTGCGCACAGGACCACTACGGAGCGGGCGATGCACTCGCCGCTTGCCCGCCTGCCTGTGATCCTGTTGCAGGTGCATGACAAGGCTGCACAGCAGCTCAGGAACGAGCTGCAAGTGCTGTTCGAAAATGCCGATGAAACCCTGTTTGAAATGGCTGACAAGGCTCAAAACGACACTGAGCAGAGCCTGTTTTTTGAAGCCATGCGCGATGTCAGGCTCAAACGTAAAAACATTGAGCGCGGTTTTCTTGAGCGGCTGTTTGAAGCGTTTATCCGACTGGCCCAGCCTGAAGTCGCAGAGCCTGCCTTGCAGGCTGTAGCTCCGGCACAGAGCGCGTTCTCACTGATGGCCAATGATCTTGAACGGGCTCAGGTGACGAATGCGATGGTGGCGCGGGTTTTGGCCCGCAACCAATTGGCGTTGTGCCAGTTGAGTGCTCGCCTCAATACCCTGAGCTGCGAGCCGCTCGATGACCAAAACAACCCGTTGGGGCCCGCGATGCTGTGCGAGTACTTTCTGCAATCGGAACGTGATCAGGGTATGGACTTGAAGGTCAAGCTGATCATGCTCCGACTGTTCGAGAAGTACCTGCTCAGCCAGACCGGACAGCTGTATGCCGACGCTAACCAACTTTTGATTGCCACGGGGGTGCTGCCTGACCTTGCCGAGGAAGCAACGTGCTGCGCCACCAAAGTCAGCGCCCTTGAACAGCAATCAACCAATACCGGCGAGGATGCAGGCAAATTGGTCGGGTTGTTGTTCGACTACATCAGTGATGACCGCAATCTCTCGCAACCGCTGAAAAAGCTGCTGGCGTTGTTACGCGAACCGATGCTCCAGATTGCGCGGCGCGATCAGAATTTTTTCAGCTGCGACAGCCACCCGGCTCGCCGATTACTCAATGTGATTGCCAGCGCGGCCATTGGGTGGGGCGCCAACGCTGAGGACTGCAGCGACATGCTGTATCGCAAGGTTGAGCACGTGGTGCTGCAATTGGCCCGATATGCAGGTAATAACCCGGCGCTGCTTGAGTCCATGCTGCATGATTTTTCGATGTTTACCCGCGGCGAGCGTGGGCGCATTGAGCTGCTGGAGCAACGCACCCGTGACGCCGAACATGCGCGTCGTCGACCTCCGTTCCAGGCCAGCCCGGTGCAGTCATGGCCTTTACCTGCTCTCGATGAGCAGGGCCATCTGGGCTTGCTGCTGGTCAGCCAATTGCGCATCGGAACGTGGATCGAACTGCAGGCCGATGAAACTACGCGGCTGCGTTGCAAACTGATCACGATTCTGGAACCGGGCGGCATTCATGTTTTTGTCAATCGCATGGGGGCCAAGGTGCTGGAAAAAAACCGCACTGATTTAATCGTCCAGCTGCGTAGCGGGGCTATTCTGCTGCTCGACGACCGGTTGTTGTTCGATCGGGCCCTGGAGTCGGTGATAGACAGTTTGCGGCAGTCTGGCGCGGACTAATCGCAGACAACACAGATTGCTCCCCATCGGCGTGCTCATCGCGGCATACTGGGCCTTTGGTTTTGCCTGTTGAAGGAGCCTGTATGCAGCTGGACCCCGCAAGTGGCTGGTGCCAAGGCGTGTGCCATTGCCCGTCACCCAACTTCAATGCGCGCCCGAGCGACGAAATTTCCCTGCTGGTTATCCACAACATCAGCTTGCCGCCGGGGCAATTTGGCACCGGCAAGGTTCAGGAGTTCTTCCAAAACCAACTGGACGTCACAGAGCATCCTTACTTTGAAGGCATCATCGACCTCAGGGTAAGTGCACATTTTCTGATAGAGCGTGACGGTAGGGTTACCCAGTTTGTCTCATGTCTCGATCGTGCATGGCATGCGGGCATTTCGAGCTTCGAGGGGCGTGAGACCTGTAATGACTTTTCGCTGGGTATTGAGCTTGAGGGCACCGATGAACAGCCGTTCACGGACGCGCAGTATCAGGCGCTGACAGCGTTGACCCGGCAACTGCAGGTGGCTTACCCCGCCATCACATCGAACAGGATATGTGGTCATAGCGACGTGGCACCGGGGCGCAAGACAGACCCCGGGCCGGCTTTTGACTGGATGCGCTTTCGCGGCGCGTTGCAGCACACAGGAGAGAAACAATGAGTTTTGTGGTGTTACTGCTGGCGATTCTGGTCGAGAAGTTCTCGGCTTTGCGACAGCGTCTGCAGTGTGATGGTGGCTGGCTGCGCGAACTGCACAAGCTTGAAGCCAGCCCCAGGTTTGGCAAGCAACCGTGGTGGGTACTGTTCATTCTGATTGTGTTGCCCGCATTGGTATTGGGCTTGCTGTTAGTGGTGCTTCAACCGGTGGCTTATGGCCTGCTGGCGCTGCCGATACACCTGCTGGTGGTGATTTACAGCCTGGGTCGCGGCGATTTGTTGGGGGGGCTTGGGCCCTTCCGTGATGCCTGGCGGCGCGGTGATTTACAGGCGGCGGCCCATGTTGCCGAGCGTGACCTTCGCGTCAGTGCGGACAGCGGTGAGCAGTTGCTGGAAAAGGTGCAGGGGCATCTGTTGTGGCAGGCCTACCAGAGTTTTTTTGCAGTGATTTTCTGGTATTTCCTGCTGGGCCCGGTGGTGGTCTTGAGCTACCGATTGCTGGCCCTGGCAGCAGAGCACAGCCAGAACCCGGCGCTGGTAGAGCGTGCCGAGCAAGTGCGCCATGCTTTTGACTGGTTGCCGGTGCGGTTGTTGGCGGCGAGTTTTGCGCTGGTGGGCAACTTCGCGGCGGTCAGCCGGGTGATGCTGCATGAGTTGCTGAGCTGGGACATCAGTGCCGCGCAACTGATTAACAAGGCCGGTTGTGCAGCCGCTGAAATCCCGGCACCGCAAGCTGGCCCTGAAGGTATCAGCAGCCTCGACACCCTGTGGGCTTTGCTGCTGCGCGCGGCAGTGCTGTGGTATGCGTGTTTTGCGGTGTGGGCGTTGTTGTTGTAACGCCTGTGTGAGCGTTGGTGTGCGCAAATCCTCGTAGCCGCTGCCGAAGGAACGAGGCTGCGTTCGATTGCGAAGCGATCGTAAATTCAGATAACGCGTTCTCACCGGAGTGCCGTACCACACCAACACAGCCTCGCTACGCTCCTCAGCGGCTACAAAAGCAGGGCCGGTTACCAGCCAAACAACTCCCGCGCATTGGCCGTACTGGTTTCGGCCAAACGCTCGGGGCTGATGCCCATCACTTCGGCCAGCGCCTGGCAGATATCGGGCAGGTGCTCCGGGCTATTGCGCTGGTTGGGGTACATGGCAGGGGCCATGTCGGGCGAGTCGGTTTCCAGCACGATGGCGTCCAGCGGCAAATCGACGATCACTTTACGCAGGCGCAAGGCTTGCGGCCAGGTAGCCGCGCCACCCAGACCCAGCTTGAATCCCAGCTTCAGGTATTCGCGGGCTTCTTCGCGGCTTCCTGCAAATGCATGAATAATCCCGCCGCGCTGTAGCCTGAAGCGTTTTAACGTTGCAATCACTTGCGCATGGCTACGTCGGACGTGGAGTAGGGCGGGCAGCTGAAAGTCGGCGGCCAACTGCAATTGGGCTTCGAACAGCTGTTGCTGACCCTCGCGGTCGAGTTCGGGCAGGAAGTAGTCGAGGCCGATTTCGCCCACGGCACATAGCTGCGGGTGCCCCGCCAGGCGGCTCAGCCACTGCCCCAGTTCAAGTACATGCTCAGGGCGATGTTCGTTGAGGTACACCGGGTGCAAGCCAAAGGCGGCATATAGCTGACTGTCGGTTTGCACCAAATCCCACAAACGCTGCCAATTGTGCTGATAGACCCCCAACACCACCATCTGCTCAACCCCCGACGCCCGACTGCGCGCCAGTAACTGCGTGCGGTCAGCGTCAAAGTCCGGGAAGTCGAGGTGGGTATGGCTGTCGATCAGTCCCATGCTCAGGCCTGATGAATCCGTTGTTTGAAGGTTCGGGCAATCGCATGGATACCAGGCACGTAGCTTTGCTCTTCAATGGCCGCAAGGGCCAGGTTCAAGGCTTTTTCGGCAATCAGCTTATGTTGCTGGCCCATGGCATTGACCGGCAGCGGCAGGAAGTCCAGCAGTTGGGTGTCGCCAAAAGTGGCCAGGCGCAAGGGTGGACGTTGGCTTGGGTGCTCCAGCAGTGCGTCGAACATACCTTGCAAAAGCACGTATGAAGTCGTGATCAGCGCTTCGGGAAAGTGCCCTTGGCGTGCCAGCAGATCATCGATGATCCGGCGCCCGCATTCGCGGCTGAACGCCGTGCCGTGCTCGATCAGGACTTCACCCTTGAACCCTTCCACGGCTTGCCTGAAGCCTGCCTCACGGGCCTGGCTGACGCTCAGCTCAGGGCGCGCGCCGATCAATACAATTTGGCGTGGCAAAGGATGCAACAGGCTGCGGGTCAACTGCAGGCTGGCTTCGCAGTCATCGCTGATCACCGAGCAAAAGCGTTCTGGCTCCATGGTCCGGTCAATGGCAATGATCGGCATGCCAAGATCCTGCAACTGGCGGTAGCTGTCATCGTCATCGGGCAGACAACTGGCGACGAACAGGGCATCGCAACGACGGGCACGAAACAACTTGAGCAACTGGCGCTCACTGTCCGGCGCATCGTCGGAGCTGGCGATCAGTAGCTGATAGCCACGAGCGCGAGCGCCTTGTTCGAGTTGCTTGGCCAGGCGCGCATAACTCGGGTTTTCGAGGTCCGGGAGGATAAAACCCAGCGTGCGCGTGTGCCGGCTGCGCAGCCCGGCTGCTTGCGGGTTGGGGGTGAAACCGTGCTCCTCGACCACCGCACGCACGCGCTCCACCGTGCTGCTGCTGATGCGCTGCTGCTCGGCTTTTCCATTGATGACATAGCTGGCAGTCGTTACGGAAACACCTGCCAATTGAGCGATATCACTGAGCTTCACGCCGATAATTCCTTATTTTTTGTAGTACATGTCGACATTCTGGCCAATCCTAACCCATAAAGGCAGCCGACCATCGTCTGCCATCGGTGTACTGTATTTTTTTGCAATATTCGCTGGCTGACGCCAATCAATGCGACAAGTTGGACTTCAAGCGCGAGCAATTATGCAGTAACGTGCCGGACATTCTTGATTAAACGTTTCAGCAGGCGTATTTAAAGGTACTTATTTCGGTAGTGATGTACTTGCCACACATCCGCAGACGCTGCCCGGAATGAGCGACCCAAGCTGACTTAATTCAAAACAATACCGAGTGCCATTGAGTACCGGAAAAGGAGAACGCATGCTCGAGCTCACCATAGAGCAGATTTCCATGGGCCAAACGGCTGTGGACAAGTCTGCGGCGCTGCAATTGCTGGCCGATAAACTGGTTGCCGATGGCTTGGTGGCCGAAGGTTATCTGAGTGGCTTGCAAGCGCGTGAGGCTCAGGGGTCGACCTTTTTGGGCCAGGGTATCGCCATCCCCCATGGCACACCTGAAACCCGCGAGCTGGTATTCACCACGGGCGTGCGTCTGCTGCAGTTCCCTGAGGGTGTGGATTGGGGTGATGGCCAGATGGTGTATCTGGCGATTGGCATTGCGGCCAAGTCCGACGAGCACCTGCGTTTGCTGCAACTGCTGACCCGTGCCTTGGGCGAAACCGATCTGGGCGAAGCTCTGCGCCGTGCCAGTTCTGCCGAAGCCTTGCTCAAATTGCTCCAGGGCGCACCGCAAGAGCTGGCGCTGGATGCGCAGATGATTGGCCTGGGCGTGTCCGCCGATGATTTCGAAGAGCTGGTATGGCGTGGCGCTCGTCTATTGCGCCAGGCTGATTGCGTGAGCAATGGCTTTGCCGCCGTGCTGCAACAAGTTGATGCGCTGCCGCTGGGCGATGGCCTGTGGTGGCTGCACAGCGAACAAACGGTCAAGCGTCCGGGGCTGGCGTTTGTAACGCCGGACAAACCGATGCGCTACCTGGGCCAGCCGCTGAGCGGCCTGTTCTGCCTGGCCAGCCTGGGCGAAGCGCATCAGGCCTTGCTTGAGCGCTTGTGCGCGCTGCTGATTGCCGGTCGCGGTCATGAATTGGGCCGGGCCACCAGCCGCCGCGCGGTGCTCGAAGTGCTGGGTGGTGAGTTGCCGGCTGACTGGCCGAGTGCGCGCATTACCCTGGCCAACGCCCACGGTTTGCATGCGCGCCCGGCAAAAGTCCTCGCGCAACTGGCGAAGAGTTTTGAGGGTGATATCCGCGTCAGAATCGTCGATGGCCAGGACTCGGCCGTCTCGGCCAAGAGCCTGAGCAAGTTGCTGAGCCTTGGTGCCCGTCGTGGTCAGGTGCTGGAGTTTGTTGCTGAACCGAGTATCGCCAACGATGCATTGCCCGCGTTGCTGGCTGCGGTTGAGGCGGGTTTGGGGGAAGAAGTCGAGCCGCTGCCGACCCTGGTCGAAGCGGCGCCGAGCGTGGCCGAAATTGCCACGCTGATTACCGCCCCGGCTGCCGGGAGCGTGGTTCAGGCCATTGCCGCCTCGCCCGGTATTGCGATTGGTCCGGCCCATATTCAAGTGCTGCAAACCTTCGATTACCCACTGCGTGGTGAGTCGTCCCTGGTTGAGCGCGAGCGTCTGCAAAAAGCCTTGGGCGAAGTGCGTCAGGACATCGAAGGCCTGATTTCGCGCAGCCAGTCCAAGGCCATTCGCGAGATTTTTATCACTCACCAGGAAATGCTCGACGACCCGGAACTGACCGATGAAGTCGAGTCGCGTCTCAAACAGGGCGAAAGCGCCGAAGCTGCCTGGATGTCGGTAATCGAAGCCGCCGCACGCCAGCAAGAGTCCTTGCAGGATGCGCTGCTGGCCGAGCGTGCAGCCGACCTGCGTGATATTGGTCGCCGTGTATTGGCCCAACTGTGTGGCGTTGAAACCCCAGCCGAACCTGACCAGCCTTATGTGCTGGTGATGGATGAAGTCGGCCCGTCGGACGTGGCGCGCCTCGACCCGGCTCGGGTTGCGGGGATCTTGACCGCCCGTGGCGGTGCTACCGCCCACAGTGCCATCGTTGCTCGTGCGCTGGGTATTCCGGCCTTGGTTGGTGCGGGCGAAGCGGTGCTGCTGCTGGCGCCGGGCACTGAACTTTTGATTGATGGCCAGCGCGGCCGCTTGCACGTTTCACCGGATGCCGAAGCGCTACAGCGCGCCACGCAGGAGCGCGACAGCCGCGAACAGCGTTTGCTGGCCGCGTCCGCTCAGCGTCATGAACTGGCGGTGACCCAGGATGGCCACGCGGTTGAAGTCTTCGCCAATATCGGCGAAAGCAAAGGCGTCGCCAGTGCAGTCGAGCAGGGCGCCGAAGGCATTGGTCTGCTGCGCACCGAGCTGATCTTCATGGCCCACTCCCAGGTCCCGGACGAAGCCACGCAGGAAGCCGAATACCGTCGCGTACTCGACGGTCTGGACGGGCGGCCTCTGGTGGTTCGCACCCTGGACGTGGGCGGCGACAAGCCGCTGCCGTACTGGCCAATCGAGAAAGAAGAAAACCCGTTTCTGGGCGTTCGTGGCATCCGTCTTACGTTGCAACGTCCGCAAATCATGGAAAGCCAATTGCGCGCTTTGTTGCGCTCGGCAGACAACCGCCCGCTGCGCATCATGTTCCCGATGGTCGGCAGCGTGGCCGAATGGCGTGCCGCGCGTGACATGACCGAGCGTCTGCGCCTGGAAATCCCGGTGGCCGATTTACAACTGGGGATCATGATCGAAGTTCCGTCCGCCGCTTTGCTGGCGCCGGTTTTGGCCAAAGAAGTGGACTTTTTCAGCGTCGGCACCAACGACCTGACCCAATACACTCTGGCCATCGACCGTGGTCACCCGACCTTGTCGGCCCAGGCCGACGGTTTGCACCCGGCGGTGCTGCAACTGATCGACATCACCGTGCGCGCGGCGCATGCCCATGGCAAATGGGTTGGCGTGTGCGGCGAATTGGCGGCCGACCCACTGGCAGTGCCAATACTGGTCGGCTTGGGTGTGGATGAGCTGAGCGTGTCGGCGCGCAGCATTCCTGAAGTCAAGGCGCGGGTTCGCGAGTTGAATATGGATCGCCTCAAAACCCTGGCCGCGCAAGCCTTGAGTGTTGGCAGCCCGGATGAAGTCCGTGCATTGGTGGAGGCGCTCTAATGGCCCGCGTTCTGACCATCACCCTCAACCCTGCACTGGATTTGACTGTGCGCCTTGGGCACCTGCAGCCGGGCGAAGTCAATCGCAGCCCGATGATGCTGACCCATGCCGCAGGCAAGGGGCTGAATGTCGCGCAAGTGCTGGCTGACCTGGGCCACACGCTGACCGTGAGCGGTTTTCTGGGCGAAGACAATCAGCATGCATTTGACGCATTGTTCAAGCGCCGTGGCTTTGTCGATGCATTTATCCGCGTGCCCGGTGAAACCCGCAGCAATATAAAAGTCGCCGAAGACGATGGCCGCGTCACCGACCTTAACGGGCTTGGGCCGCTGGTCAGCCCGCAGGCACAACAAGAATTACTCGAGACCCTTGAGCGAATTGCCCCCGGCCATGACGCGGTGATCGTGGCTGGCAGCTTGCCGCAAGGGGTCAGCCCAGAGTGGCTGCACGACCTGCTGCTACGTTTGAAGGCGCTCGGTTTAAAAGTGATTCTGGACACCAGTGGCCAGGCCTTGAAACACGGTCTGGCGGCCGGCCCGTGGTTGATCAAACCCAATGCCGAAGAACTCAGCGATGCTTTGGGTTGCGATATCAGCAGCCTGGAAGCCCAGATCGCCGCGGCTGGCCGCCTGCAGGCGCAAGGCGTTGAGCATGTGGTGATTTCCCATGGGGCCGATGGCGTGAACTGGTTCAGCCGCGCACCGGCCTTGCAGGCGTTGCCGCCCAGGGTCAGCGTCGCCAGTACCGTGGGTGCCGGTGACTCGCTGCTGGCGGGGATGGTTCACGGCTTGCTCAGTGGCCACAGCCCCGAACAGACCTTGCGCACCGCCACCGCCATTGCGGCCATGGCGGTCACTCAAATCGGTTTTGGTATCAGCGATGCGGCGCACCTGGCGACGCTCGAAAGCGGCGTTAGCGTTCGCCCCCTGACAGAAGAATAAGAGGGATACACATGAAATTAGCCATTGTGACGGGCTGCCCCAACGGCATGGTAACCAGCGTGCTGTGCGCCCGTTTGCTCGATGCTGCTGCGCAGCGTCAGGGCTGGAGCACCAGCGTTGAGGTGTACGACCCCAAGCACCCGGAGCGCCAGTTGTCGGCGGCCATCATCGACGAAGCCGAGTGGGTGCTGCTGGTCAGCAGCACGCCGCTGGATATGCAGCGTTTTATTGGCAAGCGGGTGTTTCAGAGCACCCCGGCCCAAGCCCTGCAAGATGTAGAAGCGGTATTGCAGCGTGGGGTCAAAGAAGCTGAAGTCTATGTTGCCCCTGCACCTTCGGCTCAGGTCGAGAGCATAAAGCAGGCGCCTAAAATCGTTGCCGTGACTGCCTGCCCGACCGGCGTGGCGCACACCTTTATGGCGGCCGAAGCCTTGCAACAAGCGGCCAAGCGTTTGGGCTACGAGCTGCAAGTCGAAACCCAGGGTTCGGTCGGTGCACGCAACCCGTTGAGTGCCCAGGCCATCAGCGACGCCGATGTGGTGCTGCTGGCAGCGGATATTGAAGTGCCCACCGAGCGCTTTGCCGGCAAGAAAATTTACCGCTGCGGTACCGGCATCGCCCTCAAGCAAGCCGAAGCCACACTGAACAAGGCGCTGAGCGAAGGGCGGCAGGAAACTGCTGCGTCGGCCGGTGGGGCACCCGCCAAGCAGGAAAAGACCGGGGTCTACAAACACTTGCTGACCGGTGTGTCGTTCATGTTGCCGATGGTGGTGGCGGGCGGCCTGCTGATCGCGTTGTCCTTCGTGTTTGGCATCTCTGCATATAAAGAGCCCGGTACGTTGGCAGCAGCCCTGATGCAGATCGGTGGTGATGCGGCGTTCAAGCTGATGGTGCCGTTGCTTGCGGGTTACATCGCCTACTCGATTGCCGACCGTCCGGGCCTGGCGCCAGGGATGATCGGTGGTCTGTTGGCGAGTACTTTGGGGGCCGGGTTTATCGGCGGGATCATTGCCGGGTTTCTTGCGGGCTACTGCGCCAAGGCGATCAATCGCTATGCGCGTCTGCCGCAAAGCCTGGAAGCGTTGAAACCGATTTTGATCATCCCTTTGTTTGCCAGCCTGTTTACCGGTCTGGTGATGATTTACGTGGTGGGCAAGCCGGTCGCCGGGATGCTTGAAGGCCTGACTCATTTCCTCGACAGCATGGGCACCACCAACGCCATCCTGCTGGGTGTGTTGCTGGGCGGCATGATGTGTGTCGACCTTGGCGGGCCGATCAACAAAGCAGCTTATGCGTTCTCGGTTGGGCTGCTGGCATCGCAAAGTTATGCACCGATGGCCGCTACGATGGCTGCGGGCATGGTGCCGCCGATCGGCTTGGGTATTGCGACCTTCCTGGCCCGGCGCAAATTTGCTCAGACCGAACGCGAGGCCGGTAAAGCGGCGTTGGTGCTGGGGCTGTGCTTTATCTCTGAAGGTGCGATCCCGTTTGCCGCAAAAGACCCGCTGCGGGTGATCCCAGCGAGTATTTTGGGCGGTGCGTTGACGGGCGCACTGTCGATGTACTTTGGCTGCAAACTGATGGCCCCGCACGGTGGTTTGTTTGTATTGCTGATCCCGAATGCGATCAACCATGCGCTGCTGTACTTGCTGGCAATTGTGGCGGGTAGTTTGTTGACGGCGGTGGTCTATGCCGTGATCAAACGGCCGGAGCCGGTTGAGATGGCGCTGGAGGCGGTGAAGGCTTAAGACCGCGCCGTCTGCTTCGCTGGCAAGCCCGCTCCCTCATTAGTTTTATATCGACGCAAACTTGTGGGAGTCGGGCTTGCTCGGGATGGCATCACTGCGATGTAACACATACACCGCAGTGTTGTCCCACAATGGATCGGTATCGTTAATACACATCCCGCCGATAGCGCCCTTGCTCGATCAGTAACTCCACCGCTTCAGCCCCCAGCATATCGATCAGCGCCTGATCCACGCCCGCCGCCATCCCCTGCAAACTGCCGCAAATATAGATAGCGGCTCCATCAGCCAGCCACTGGCGCACTTCATCAGCGGCTTCCAGCAAGCGATCCTGCACATAAATCTTCTGCGCTTGGTCCCGCGAAAATGCCAGATCCAGCCGTGCCAGATCACCACTGGCCAACCAGCCTTGCAACTCATCGCGGCAATAGAAGTCGTGCTCGGCGTTACGCTCGCCAAAGAACAACCAGTTGCGCTGCTGACCCTGAGCAATTCGGCCCTTGAGCAAGCTGCGCAGCCCCGCCAGCCCTGTGCCATTACCCAGCAGAATCAGTGGGCAGGGTTCGGCCGGTAGATGGAAGCCGCTATTGCGCCGCACTCGCAGGCTGATAGCCGAACCGACGGAGGCATGTTCAGTGAGCCAGCCCGAACCGATCCCCAGACTGCCATCATCATGGCGTTCCTGCCGCACGATCAATTGCAGCAAGCCATCTTGCGGGATCGAGGCAATCGAATATTCGCGCATGTTCAGCGGGATAAGCGCATCTACCAGGGCCTGGGCGTGCATGCCCACCAGATGGCCGCGATTTTCCGGCAGTTGGCGGCCTGCCAGCGCCTGGGCCAGGGTTTCCTGCAGGCCATCGAGTTGCACTTGGGTGTCAGCCGATAGGCCCAGGCCTTCAAGGAAATGCTCAACCGCCCAGCTCGAGTGCCGGGGCATGACTTCCACTAGATCACCCGGCTGCCACGAGTAGCTTGCGTCGGGCGCGCTGAGCCCCAGCAGGTAAACCCCCGAGCCGCAGCTGTCGGGGTTGAGCAGGAGGCGCTGAGCAAGGGGCCAGTTGTTGTAGCTCGGCGCCTGCCAGTTGGCTGGTGGCGCTGCGCCAGTGAGTTGGCTGAGCTGTTGCTGCCAGTGATGCAGCGCCTGAGGATCGCCACTGTCCACTTGCACCGGGCTAAACAATGACTGCGCACCGCGTTCGCTCAGCCATTGCTGAACCCGTGTCGCAAAACCACAAAAGTTCGGGTATTGGCGATCGCCCAGTGCCAGCACCGAATAGTTGAGTGCGTTCAACGCCAAGGGCTGGCCGAGGACTTTGCGTTCAAAGCCGCGTGCGCTGTCGGGTGCTTCGCCATCGCCAAAAGTGCTGACCACAAACAGTGCGTTACTGGCCTGTTGCAAGTCGTCTTCACTGAGTGTGGCCAAAGGCTGAACCCGCACCGGCAACCCGGCTGCCTGCAATTGCCCGGCAGTCTGCCAGGCCAGTTGTTCGGCAAACCCGCTCTGGCTGGCAAAGCCGATCAGCCATGACGGCGCATCGTTGCTTGCGGCGGCAAAACCCTGGCGTGCCTGTTTGATCTGACGCTTTTTACGGCGCCGGTCCAGGTACAGTAACCAGCCGGTAATAAAGAACAACGGCATGGTCAGGCTGGCGATGGTCACCAGAATGCGACCGGTCAGCCCCCAATAGCTGCCCACGTGGAGCGCGTAAATGCTACCGAGTAGTTGCGCCTTGTAACTTTTGTCTTCGTAGCGATCATGCTTTTTCACCCGACCTGTGGCCGGGTCGAGGCTGATCATGTTGAACGCACGCTCGTGGGGTGAACTGTTGAGCAGGTAAAACACCGTGGCCGGTTGCCCGGCCACAGGCGGCATACGCACGTTGTACAGACTCAGCTCTGGCCCGGCAGCTTTCTGGATACTGGCCCAGATCGCGTCATAGTCAGCAACCGGAGCTGGCCCTGCAGGCCCAGGCTGGCCGCGGCCACCTTTGCGTTGCTCGTTGTTGGGGGTGTCCGAAAACAGCTTTTGCAGGCCCTTGTTGTACCACTCGTAGGACCACGACAGACCGGTCAGGGCAGCCAGCAGGTAAAAGATCATGCACCAGGTCCCGGCTACGGCGTGCAGGTCCCAATTGAAGCTGCGGCCTTTTTTCGCCCAGTCCAGGGTCAGCCAGGTGCGCCAGTTCAACGCTTTGCGCGGCCAGCGCAAGTACAGGCCCGAGAGGCAGAAGAAAATCAGCATCAAGGTACAGGCGCCAGTGATCTGGCGACCGGTTTGGCCCATGGCCAGAAATCGGTGCAGTTGCAGCATCAGGTCGAAGAAGCCCTGGCCGCTGGCATCGCCTTGGTAGGCGCCGGTATACGGGTCGACATAACGCAGTTGGCCACGGCGCTCACCCGGTGGTGGGGTGAAGAAGATGCGCGCGGCAGTGCCGCTGTCCACACCCACCCACAGCATGGAAACCTGTTTGCCCTCGGTGGCTTCGACCCTGCGTACCAGTTCGGCGGGAGGCAGCACGCCGCTGTCGAGTTTCTCGACCTTGAGCACCGAAGGGTTGAGCAAGTTCAGCAACTCGTCCTGAAACGACACCGTGGCGCCGGTTATCCCCATCAGGGCCAGAACCAGCCCTGCGGTAATCCCGAAAAACCAGTGCAGCTGAAAAAGTGTTTTCTTAAACACAACGACCGCCTTGCTTGCTCAATTGAATGCTTCACGGCGCAGTTTGCCGTGTACGTCATTTATACATTTGTGTAGCGCCCGGAACATGTAGCCGCTGACGAGGTACGAGGCTGCGATGGGTTGCGCAGCGGCCCCCGTCGGCGGTCCTGCGGCCCGCATCGCAACTTCGTACCTCGTCAGCGGCTACACACAAAAGCCCCGGCCATTGAATGGACGGGGCTCTGTTCAGCTCAACTTCAAATTAGAAGTGGAAGCTGGTGGTCAACAAGGCTGTACGGCCTGCTGCCTGGCTGGCGAAGTGCGCAGCATAGGCTTTGTCGTAGTAGGTCTTGTCGGTCAGGTTCTGTACGTTCAGTTGTAGATCGATGTTTTTGGTCAGCTTGTAGCTGGCCATTGCGTCGTAGCGGGTATAGGCCGGGACGTAAACGGTGTTGGCGGTGTCGCCGTACACTTCGTCAACATAGAACGCACCGCCGCCGATGGTCAGCTTTGGCATCACTTCATAAGTTGTCCACAGGCTGAAGCTGTTTTTCGGGGTGTTTGGCATTTCGTTGCCTTTGTCCGACACGGCAGTGGTATTGATACTGCCGTTACGGTTGCCTTTTTGGCCTGGATCAACCAGCTCGCTCTTCAGGTAGCTGTAGCCTGCAAACACTTGCCATTTTTCAGTGATCTTGCCGCTGGCCGACAATTCCAGACCGTCAACGCGGGACTCACCGGCGTTTTGGTAGGTGAACGAGTCAGTCAGGACGCGGGTGTTTTTCTTCTCGGTACGGAATATCGCAGCCGTCAGCGACAGGCGATCGTGGAGCACATCCCACTTGGTGCCCAGCTCGTAGTTAACGGTTTCTTCCGGCTTCAGGTCGCTGGTAATGTTGCTGCCCTGGGCAATCAGACCGTTGCCTTCAGCGCCTTCACCCACAATGCCACCTGGTGGGGAAGCTGATGTCGCGTAGGAAACGTAAACGCTACCGTTATCCAGCGGCTTCCAGACCAGACCGGTCTGCCAGTTGAAGAAGTTGCTGTCGTTGGAGGCTTTGGTGCGGCCGGTTGCAGCGTTGGTGTTGGCTGTGGTGCTGAACGCGTCATAACGCAGACCGGCGTTCAACAGCCATTTTGGATCAAGTTCGATCGTGTCGAACACGTAAGCCGCCTTGGTCACGCCAACGGTGTTGGTGCCGTAGTAGTTGCGCGCTTCAGTACCGGTCCAAACGTCATTCGGATTAGGGTTGGACAGCGAGGTGCACTGGCCACCGCTGTTGCCGACTTTGTCCGGTGTGCAGTTAGGGTTGCTGTTCGGGGAGACGGTATAGCCGCTGGCCCGGGTTTCTTCACGGGTGAACTCGACACCTGTGGAATAGGTGTTCTTGAAGCCCATGACCTGGAAGTTACCAAACAGATCGGTCTGGTTGGTGGTGGTTTCGGTAGTTGAAACACGGGTGTTGGCTCGACGCCACACGGTGCCGTACTGGTTAACGTTGTGCTGGCTATCGTCTGGCTGGGTCAGGATGTAGTCCTGGCCGGTGTTGCCGTGACGGAAAGTGTTCTTCAGGGTCATCGCGTCGCTGAAGTCATGCTCGAACGAGATGGTGCTGATGTCGACGCGGGTTTTGCGGAAGTCACGGTCTTTCAAACCGTAAAAGTTGCTGCTGTCACCGCCATCGGTTGGCTTGTCGTGACCATGAACAGCTGTTTTTGAGCTGTTGCTGTAGCCATACGGAATGCCCGAGTCCGGCAGATCGTTGCTTTCCAGGTGGTAGTAGCTGACGTTCAGGCGGTTTTCAGTGCCCAGGCCGAAGGTCAGCGATGGCGCAACGCCCCAGCGGTCGTAGTTGACCGCATCACGGCCCGAGACATTCTGCTCGTGGCTCATCAGGTTCAGGCGGAACGCAGCGGTGTCCAGGAACTGACGGTTTACATCCACGGTGTAGCGACGGGTCTGGTCGGAGCCGTAGGTGAAACCACCGTTGGTGAAGTCACCCAGCTTAGGGGCCTTGCTCACCATGTTCAGGCTGCCGCCTGCCGAGCCACGACCACCAAAGGAGGAGTTCGGGCCTTTGCTGACTTCGATCGACTCGATGTCAAAAATTTCACGGGTCTGGCCGCCAGCGTCACGCACGCCGTCCAGGTACATATCGGCCTGAGCGTCAAAACCACGAATAAACGGACGGTCGCCCTGTGGGTTACCGCCTTCGCCTGCGCCGAAGGTGATACCCGGAACAGTGCGCAATGCGTCTTGTAACGAGGTGGCTGCGGTGTCTTGCAGCACCTGCTGAGGGATCACGGTGACGGAGCGCGGGGTGTCGACCAGAGGTGCGGTGTACTTCTGGGAGCTGGCTTTCTCGACCTGATACGACTTTTGATCTTGAGCCTCACCGGTAACAGTGGTCGCGCCAAGGGAAATACTGTTGCCCTGTACCTTGCTGTCAGTGCTTTCAGCAGCCTGAGCCATATGGGCTGCAGACGTTGCGGTGATAGCGACACCGATGGCTGAAGCCAGCAAACGCGGTGAGCTGACGGGTATTTTTAATTGTTGGCGCGACATTTTAAGATCCCTTCCCCCAGAATTTGAGCCGCGAAATATAGTGCAAACAATTCTAGCTATCAATTGAGAGATATTACTATTTGCGCTAAATTTACAATCTTTACAAATTCCCTTTACGGTTTTTTCACACTCGTTCGTCTATGGACCCTCAACAGGGTTTTACACATTCAATAAGAATCAATACCATTGCCATCCCTTTGCTATCAGGTATGGCGTCATGTTGCTGCATATCCCCGGCTTGTTTTCCCGTGATGAGGTGCAGCGCATTCGTGAGGCGCTGGAGCAGACAGAGTGGGCTGACGGCAAGATCACCGCAGGCTTTCAATCGGCCAAGGCCAAGCACAATCTGCAATTGCCCGAAGACCACCCGTTAGCTAAGGAAATTGGCGTAGCGATGATCGACAGGCTGTGGAAAAACCCGCAGTTCATGTCAGCAGCGTTACCGCACAAAGTGTTCCCGCCGTTGGTGAACTGCTACACCGGTGGCGGCAGTTTCGACTTTCATATTGATAACGCCGTGCGCCAACCCAAAGGCAGCCCCGAACGGGTGCGTACCGATCTTTCGGCAACCCTGTTTTTCAGCGATCCCGAGGACTATGACGGCGGCGAGCTGGTGATTCAGGACACCTACGGTGTGCAGCAGGTCAAGTTGCCTGCTGGCGATATGGTGCTGTACCCCGGCACCAGTTTGCACAAGGTTAATGCCGTCACCCGTGGGGCACGCTTCGCATCGTTTTTCTGGACCCAAAGCCTGGTGCGCGAAGATAGCCAGCGCACCTTGCTGTTTGAGATGGATGGCGCGATTCAGCAACTGACCCGCGATGTACCCGATCATCCATCGCTGATCAAGCTCACCGGCACGTATCACAATCTATTGCGTCGCTGGGCTGAGGTGTAGCCATGAGCTTTCAATTGCGCCGCGAAGAAGTGCTGGATGGCGACCAACTGAGCGCCATGCTGGCTGAGAACCCGGCGAAAGCGGCCCAGGCCATTTTACTGGCGGCCAAGCAAGGCATCGTCGATGGCCAGGCCTTGCTCGGGCAAATTCTGCTCGACGGCCAGGGTATTGCACGTGATCCCGTACTGGCCAAACGCTGGTTTCAGATTGCGGCCAATGGTGGGCACTTGATGGCCCGCAACATGCTCGGCCGCTGCTGGGAGCATGGCTGGGGCGGGCCGGTGGACTGCACTCTGGCGAGCCTGGAGTATCGGCAGGCAGCAGAGGGCGGGCTGGATTGGGCGCTCTACAATTACGCCAACCTGCTGGCCACTGGTCGCGGTGTGGCACAAGACCAGGACGCGGCGTTCAAGTTGTACTGGGTGGCGGCGCAGGCGGGCCATGCCAAGTCGATGAACCTGGTGGGGCGTTACCTCGAAGCGGGCGTGCATTGCCCGGGCGATAAGCCTGCGGCGTGTTTTTGGTACGAGCGCTCAGCCCTTGGCGGTGATTTTCGTGGCCAGTTCAGCCATGCTTCGGTGTTGGCCGAGTCCGGTAATATCGATGAGGCGTTAGTCTGGTTTGAGCGTGCACTTGCAGGCGGCAATCTGAATTTTTTACGGGTGAGCCGGGCAGCCCTGCTCGAGGCTCGTGAGCCTCGTGTCCAAGCCCTCAGCGATGCTTGGCAAGCGCGGATTAATGCGTTGCAGAGCAACAACTTCTGATCCTGATTACGCCGTGCGAGTAGTACTCGTACGCGGCTTTCAAGTGAGTCCGAGCGAGTGAGTATTTACTTCGGTAACTATTCATTTTTGCTTTTGTCATTGTCTTACATGTTGCAGAGCAATGTTGCAGTTGATTGAAGTCCTTTAAAGATTAATTCTGTTTGGGCAGGATAATTATTTAAAGGGAATTAATATGCAAGGTAGTGATTTCGCATTCAGTGAGAATATTGGCGAAGCCAGATCGCTGGAAAAAATGACTTCGTTGGAGGCCGCTGTACTTTTACCGTCACAGTATATTCAGGTGCTGGCCGGCAAGAGTGATGCTGCTGTTTCAAAAGATGAATTGGGCTTTATCATTCGGCGCAGTGATATACACAGTGTTCGTGCTTATGTTCGCGAGTCACGGGCATTGCCGGTTGACTACAACAAGATCGTGGAGTGGGTTGGGGGTAACACGGAAAGTGTGCCGGGCCTGGAACCTGCAAGCATTCAGGCGTTTCATCAACAAGTTGTACAGCACGCCGCTACATGGTCGCCACTGGAGCGTGATACAAAAGAGCTGAGTCGGCAACTTAACCGGTTCTCTGACAGTTTTATTACAACGGGTAACGGCATTATTGAGATCATCAATAGAGTCGAGTTCGAGCGATTTCTCACCGGTACGTTGAATGAGTTGACCGAGGAGGAAGAGGCCGAGTTGAAAGAAATCATTCTAAGTACAACAGAGCTTAGGGCAGTCGGGATTGTCAGGGATTACGTACTGCAGATTAAAAAAGATACCGACTCGTATATTAAAAAGGCCTACGCCGTAGGCGCATTGGCGGCCGAGTTTGAGCGAGTGCTGTCGGACGAGTTGATTCACGAGGTTAACACCAAGCTTAAGGCCTATGCGCAGGCCGGGCTCTCCAAAGAGCGGGTAGCGTTGATCGCGCGTATCAAGGAACTGGACAGTGAAATTGAGCAGGTCATCAAAGACTACAAATCTCAGGTGTTGTATGGGCATTCAGGGATACTTATGGGGCCTATCGTTTTGGCGATCACGGGCGGGATATTTGGCGTAAAAGCCGAAGCTACTCGTACCCGAAAAAACAAACTGATTGCTGCGCGGGATATCGCAAGGAAAGGCAGTCAGGAACAAGAGCGACTGGCCATTATGCTGGATGCCACTCAGCAGCGTTTTGTTGATTTGCGCAGTCGTATGCTCGTGGCCGAGCAGGGAGCCAAGCAGTTGGCGCAAGTGTGGGGCTATATTGCCATTTATCTGGATGAAGCCGCCGAGCAGCTGGAGGGTGTGGATAACCTCGCCCGACTCCATAAATTCAAACTTGATTTCGCCCAACTGTTAAATCCCTGGACGCGTGTTAAAGACTACAGCGTGCAGATATCCAATGCGTTTAATGAAATTATCAATGAGCGCTTTTGAATAAAGGGACTGAAATCATGAATAGGGAAATTGGACTAATGGTTTACGAAAATCCTGATATGCCGGGTGTTTTTGCAGGGCTTAAAAAGTTCAATGCGGTGGCGGTTAATCGCGAATATGATTTTATCCCCTCATTGCAGGAACGCTTGAGTCTGGCGGCCAGATGCTTGAGTCACAGTGCACGTGTAATTGTCGAACACGTACGCAGTCTTGATGTGAAAGTGGAAAATGCGGGGCTCGATGAACTGCTCGAACAGTGGGTTGCGATTCAGGCACACACCGAATTGACTGTGGAAGTGCAAAGCGCTGCGCTTAAAGTTCTGAATGATGCTTTTGCGCAGCGGGTAGGCCGTATCGCAAGTGCAGTCACCGCGGCCAAGGAGCAAATAGTATTGCGTGTCGAGGAGGGGGGTGGGCTAAACCTGGAACACTACTCCGATCCTTTGTTGGCTTATGACGCGGTCAGGCTCGAAGAACTGGAACAACAGGCTTTAACGTTGCAAGTGGAAGAAGATCGGTTGCGGGCAGATAAACAGGTTTTAGATGCTGCTGTCGCCGTGTTGCAGTCCCGTACATGGTTGGAGCATGTACGGGACTTGCTGCCCACGGCCGAGCAAATACAGACGCTTGTCACCACAACCCAGGTGGGCAAAGTGGAGGCGGATGTTGTCACAGCGGCCATTGCACGCGTGGTGCAGTATCTGGGCTTTTTTGACGGTGGTTATCGGTTGTTTTCGCTGACTGTGGCACGCAATAAAATAACTGAAAAGTTATATGACCTGAGAGTGTTGCAAAACAAGAACAGGACGGATGCGCGGTCATTCAAGGAGCGGGCAGAAAAAATTCGCCGCCACACAGAACTGGTTGAGGCGCGGGCCTACTGGGTTGAAAACCTGAGGTTGGTTGCCCAAGGGCTGAGTGTGTTTTTGGCCAGGGTTCGTGCGACGACTGAAGTGAATGAACATTCGATGCTGCAAGCATCGGCAGAGCTGTCCGGGTTTCAGCGCTTCTTGCGGCGCATCAGTCGCTAGCAACGAATAACGCCCCCCGAACACTTGTCCGGAGGGCGTTGCAGTTTTACAGGTAGAACGACTTCAACGGCGGGAAGCCATTGAACTCAACAGCGCTGTAACTGGTGGTGTAGGCACCGGTCGACAACCAGTACAGGCGGTCACCGATGGCCAGGTTCAGTGGCAGGCCGTACTTGTAGTTTTCGTACATGATGTCGGCGCTGTCGCAGGTTGGACCGGCGATTACGACTTCTTCCATTTCACCTTTCTTTTCAGTCCAGATCGGGAACTTGATGGCTTCGTCCATGGTTTCGATCAGGCCAGAGAATTTGCCCACGTCGGTGTATACCCAACGCTCAACGGCGGTGCGCGACTTACGCGCAACCAGTACTACTTCGCTGACCAAAATACCGGCGTTGGCGATCAGCGAGCGGCCTGGTTCCAGGATGATTTCTGGCAGGTCGTCGCCGAAGTCTTCCTTGAGGAAACGGATGATTTCTTCGGCGTAAGTTTCCAGGCTGTTGGTACGGGTAATGTAGTTGGCCGGGAAGCCGCCGCCCATGTTGATCAGCTTGAGGACGATGCCGTCTTCTTCTTTCAAACGTTCAAAGATCACTTTGACCTTGGCGATCGCGGCATCCCAAACGCTGATGTCGCGTTGCTGGGAGCCCACGTGGAACGAAATGCCGTAAGGCACCAGGCCCAGGTCGCGAGCCAGGATCAGCAGGTCCATGGCCATGTCGGTCTGGCAGCCGAATTTGCGCGACAAAGGCCAGTCAGCAGTGGTCGAGCCTTCGGTCAGAATACGCACGTAGATTTTCGAACCCGGTGCAGCCTTGGCAATGTTGCGCAGGTCGGCTTCGGAGTCGGTGGAGAACAGGCGCACGCCTTTCTCGTAGAAATAACGGATGTCTTTGGATTTCTTGATGGTGTTGCCGTAGCTGATGCGATCCGGGCCAACGCCTTGGGCCATCACTTTGTCCAGTTCGTAGATCGACGCGATGTCGAAGTTCGAACCCTTGTCGCGCAGCAAGTCGATGATTTCGACGGCCGGGTTGGCTTTGACGGCGTAGTACACCTTGGCGAATTCGAAGCCTGCACGCAGGTCATCGTAAGCCTTGCTGATCATGGCGGTGTCGATCACCACGAACGGAGTTTCCTGGGTGTCAGCGAAAGCCTTCATTTTGTTGAAGGTATCGCGCGCGTAATAGTCTTCGATCTGAATCGACATGCGTGGGGACTCCTGTGGCAAACGTAAAAAATAAATGGGTGCAGCTGAACATCCTCCGTATCCCCACTTTGGTTCGCCTACTTCCCAAGGCATGTCCGCCGAAAGCAAATAAGGTAAATGGACCTTGCTGTCTCGTCGTCAGTACTTGAGCCGGATGGATCGTTTCCAGCATGAATGTTCGGCGCGAACTTTAGGGCGTGAGTGCGCTGAGATCAACAAAAAATGTCGCGTTTTTGTACGCGTTCGTCGTGGGGGCACTGACAGCTATATAAGTAACCGACAGTCATGACACTGAGGAGTTCGAACGGAGGGCTTTTGCGGGGGCGTGGAAGGTGAACACGACTGTGGGAACGAGCCTGCTCGCGAAGGTTTCAATAGCGTACGCGCTATCGTTAACGACCTTCGCGGGCTGGCTCGCTCCCACAGTCATACCACTTGCTTAAGTGAACAGCATTGGGGCTTGCCCCAGGCTTGTTGGCCGTTACGCCAGCGCGATATCTGCTGGCGACACGATACTGGTCTTGGCCCCGCGCGAGCGGCCCGAGCTCAGGTAGGCGGCAATCGATTCCTGGGTCACTTCACCCTGGAACACACGCTCGGCGTCCATCACCGGCAACCACGAACGGTTGAACTCATACATGCGCGACAGCAGGATGCGCAAATGCTCTTCGGAGGCGGCTGTGGCGGTGAATTCGCGCAGGTACTGGCCGCACGTACCGGTCTGGCGGTGCAGGTCGCGACGACGCACATAGCCCAGGGCCTTGTTGTCGGCGCAGGTGACCACAACGTAACGACGGTCGAGTTCGTCCATCAGTTCCAGCGCTTCACCCACCGGGGTTTCAGGGCTGACTGACGGCGCGTTGTCCGCTGCGTCTTCAGCCTTGACCAGCAGCAGGCGCTTGAGCGTGCTGTCCTGGCCCACGAAGTTGCTGACAAAATCGTCGGCTGGGTGGGCGAGCAGGGTGTCGGGGTGATCCATCTGCAGCAGCTTGCCGCCACGGAAGATCGCAATCTTGTCACCCAACTTGATTGCTTCGTCGATGTCGTGACTGACCATGATTACGGTCTTGTTCAGCGCCCGCTGCATCTCGAAAAATTCGTTCTGGATCATCTCGCGGTTGATCGGGTCGACCGCGCCAAACGGTTCGTCCATTAATAGCAACGGTGCATCGGCGGCGAGGGCGCGAATCACCCCGATCCGCTGTTGCTGGCCGCCCGACAGTTCACGCGGGTAGCGATTGAGGTACTGCTTGGGTTCGAGCTTGATCATGCTCATCAGTTCACGAGCACGGTCATGGCACTTTTGCTTGTCCCAGCCAAGCAGGCGCGGGACGACGGTGATGTTCTCCTCGATGGTCATGTTGGGGAACAGACCAATTTGCTGGATTACATAACCGATATTGCGCCGCAGGGTTACCGGGTCGAGGTCGGTAGTGTCTTCGCCATTGATCAGGATTTTGCCGGAGGTGGGCTTGATCAGGCGGTTAATCATTTTCAGCGTGGTGCTTTTGCCGCAGCCCGAAGGCCCGAGGAATACGCAGATTTCGCCTTCGTTGACGGTCAGGCTTACCGAGTCCACGGCCTTTACGTCTTTGCCGTTGCTTTGGAAAGTTTTGCTGAGGTTTTGAAGTTCGATCATTTGAGCAGTCCTTTTGGAGTCAGCGAGCGTTGCAGCCATTGCAAAAGCAGGTCAGCGATGATGGCCAGAACACTGACCAACACGGCGCCGACGATCAGCATCGACATGTCGCTACGGCTGATTGCAGCAAGAATAAGTACACCCAGACCGCCAGCACCGATGGTGGCGGCGATGGTCATTACACCGATGTTCATCACCACGGCGGTGCGCACACCGGCCAGAATCACGGGCACCGCGATCGGCAGTTCAACCATGCGCAGGCGCTGGCCGAAGGTCATACCGATGCCGCGTGCGGCTTCGCGAATACCCGGCTCAACGCCGGTAAGGGCGAGAAAGGTGTTACGCATGATGGGCAGCAGTGAATAAAGGAACACCGCCGTGATGGCTGGCATCGGGCCCAGGCCCTGACCGAATTTGGAGTAAAACGGCAGCAGCAGACCGAACAGGGCGATTGACGGAATGGTCAGCAGCACGGTGGCACTGGCTTGCAGGGGGCCGGCCAGTGTCGGGAAACGCGTCATCAGCACACCCAGCGGTACACCGATAAGGATCGCGAGCACCACGGCAATGCCTACCAGGCTGATGTGTTGCAAGGTCAGATGTAAGACTAGCGACCAGTCCATATGGGAAAAGGCGTTTAAAAATTCCATGTCTTCTCCTCGATTCAGTTCAGTGGATGCTGGCGCAGGAAGTCTGCGGCGACTTTGGACGGGCTTTCGTGGTCAACGTCGACCCGGGCGTTGAGCTGACGCATGGTTTCGTCGTCAAACAGATCCGCCAGCGGCTTGAGGAGGCCTTCGAGGTCCGGGTGGGCGTCCAGGTAGGTTTTGCTCACTACCGGTGCGGCGGTGTAGTCCGGGAAGTAATGCAAGTCGTCGTTGAGCAGCTTGAGGTTGAAGGCGCTCAAGCGACCGTCCGTGGTGTAGACCAGCCCGGCAAACACCTGACCGTTTTTCAGCGCGGTGTAGACCAGACCTGCGTCCATCTGTCGGATATTGCGGCGGGTCAGGTCCATGTCGTAGAGCTCGACCATGCCCAGCAAACCATCGGAACGGTTGGCAAACTCAGTGTCCAGGGCCACCAGCGCTCTTTTGTTTTGCGGGTCACGCAGTGCCTTGTTCAGATCGCTGATGCTGTTGATGTCGGGAAACGCCTCGGCCACTTTCTGTGGCAAGGCCAGCGCGTAGGTATTGCTGAACTTGGACGGGTGCAGCCAGATCAGTCCTTTTTTTGCATCGACCTCTTTGACCCGGTCGTAGGATTGCTGACTGTCGAGCTTGTCGGTGATGTGGTTGTAGGCCACCAACGATACGCCGGTGTATTCCCACACCATGTCCAGTTGCCCGGATTGATGGGCCGAACGTGCCAGGCTGCTGCCGAGCCCGCCGGTCACCTTGGCGTTGTAACCCTTGCTGTTAAGGTATTGCGAGGTGATTTCCGCGAGCAGTGTTTGCTCGGTGAACACCCGCGCCCCAATGCGAATCTGGGGTTTTTCTGCGGCTTGGACAATTCCTGCGCACAGCAGGATGCAGCCTAGTAAAAAGCTAATTTTTTTCATGGGTATTCCTTTGCTCAGCCAGACCTTAAACAGGTCGCAGACCGCGTTCCAACCATCGGCGGCTGATGAGAATCACCAGGCCGTCGAGCAGCAATGCCAGCAGCGCGGTACACGCAGCGCCGAGGATCAATTGCGGCTGATTGTTAAGGGCGATGCCGGGGAAAATCAGGCTGCCCAGGCTGTTGGCGCCGATCAGGAACGCCAGCGGTGCCGTCCCGACGTTGATCGCCAGTGCCACTCGCACACCGCCCATGATGATGGGCACGGCGTTGGGCAACTCGACTCGCCACAGCACCTGGCGCGGGGTCATGCCGATGCCGACGGCAGCTTCCTTGAGTGAACCCTGGACGTTTTTCAGGCCTTCATAAGTGTTGCGCACGATAGGCAGCAACGAGGCGAGAAACAGGGCGAAGATGGCAGGGCCGCTACCGATTCCCAGGAAACCCAGGGCAATGGCCAGTACCGCCAGCGGGGGTACGGTGTTACCGATGTTGAAGACTTGCATGAAGCGTTCCGCACGTCCGGCCATATTAGGTCGGCTGAGGAAAATGCCGGCTGGTATCCCTACAAGGAGGGCCGCGAGCATTGAAGCGAGTACCAGGTACAGGTGGGCTTGCAGATAGAACAACAAATCATCTTGATAGTGTTCGATAGTGCTGATGCCGATCCAGTGGACCAACAGGGCCAGAAGCGCGATAACTACCGCACATCCTATAAGCCCTTTTCCATAGCGATTAGCCACAGACGGACTCCTTTTTTTCAGTCGGCGTACACATCGTCGTGTGGCAAGGCCATTCCTGGCTGCCGACAATGAGTTCGCGAAGAGCAACGGGTGGTGGCGAAAATCGCTCTCATCACCTGTCATTAGCGCAGCCTCGTCAGGCTAACTTGCTGATATTTCAGCTCCTGACGGTTTGTCGTATCAGGAGAGTGGACGCCTCCACTGTCTAAAAGGTTCACATTTTTTACGGCACATTGCCACCCTTGTCCGACGAGCAAGGGTGGCAACGGTGGCCGTGGGCACCTGATTTGGGCTATAATCCGCGCCCTTTTTTGAATCAATCGTCAGGCGATTTCCCATGACCAACCAGGCCGCCGAAGTCGCGAAACGCCGCACTTTCGCCATTATTTCCCACCCCGATGCGGGTAAGACCACCATCACCGAAAAGCTCCTGCTGATGGGTAAGGCGATTGCTATCGCCGGTACGGTGAAATCGCGAAAGTCCGACCGCCATGCCACCTCCGACTGGATGGAAATGGAGAAACAACGGGGTATTTCGATTACCACGTCGGTCATGCAGTTCCCGTATCGCGACCACATGATCAACCTGCTCGACACCCCGGGCCACGAAGACTTCTCGGAAGACACCTACCGCACATTGACTGCGGTCGACTCGGCGCTGATGGTGCTCGACGGCGGTAAAGGTGTTGAGCCACGGACCATCGCCCTGATGGACGTTTGCCGTCTGCGTGACACGCCTATCGTCAGCTTTATCAACAAACTCGACCGCGATATTCGCGACCCGATCGAGTTGTTGGACGAGATCGAAGCAGTCCTGAAAATCAAGGCTGCACCGATCACTTGGCCGATTGGTTGCTACCGTGACTTCAAGGGTGTTTACCACCTGGCAGACGACTACATCATCGTCTACACCGCCGGTCATGGTCATGAACGTACCGAAACCAAAATCATCGAAAAGCTCGACTCCGATGAAGCCCGCGCCCATTTGGGTGACGAGTACCAGCGTTTCGTCGATCAGTTGGAACTGGTTCAGGGCGCTTGCCATGAATTCAACCAGCAGGAATTCCTCGATGGCCAACTGACGCCGGTGTTCTTCGGTACTGCATTGGGCAACTTTGGTGTCGATCACGTGCTCGACGCTGTCGTGAACTGGGCACCGGAGCCGTTGCCTCGTGTTGCCAACGAGCGCACGGTCGAGCCGACCGAAGAGAAATTCAGTGGTTTCGTGTTCAAAATCCAGGCGAACATGGACCCTAAACACCGCGACCGTATCGCCTTTATGCGTATTTGCTCGGGCAAATACGAGAAGGGCATGAAAATGCGCCATGCGCGTACCGGCAAAGACGTACGTATCGGCGATGCGCTGACGTTCTTCTCCTCCGAGCGTGAACAGCTCGAAGAGGCCTTCGCGGGTGACATCATCGGTTTGCACAACCACGGCACCATCCAGATCGGTGACACCTTCACCGAAGGCGAGAGCCTGAGCTTCACCGGTATCCCGCACTTCGCCCCGGAACTGTTCCGCCGCGTACGACTGCGTGACCCGCTGAAATCCAAGCAACTGCGTCAGGGCTTGCAGCAACTGGCGGAAGAGGGCGCCACCCAGGTGTTCTTCCCGGAGCGCAGTAACGACATCATCCTGGGCGCCGTCGGTGTGCTGCAGTTCGATGTGGTCGCGAGCCGTTTGAAAGGCGAATACAAAGTGGAATGCTCCTACGAGCCGATCACCGTGTACTCGGCGCGCTGGATTGATTGCGACGATAAGAAAAAGCTCGAGGAGTTCAAGGTCAAGGCTGTGGAAAACCTGGCCATTGATGGCGGTGGTCACTTGACCTACCTGGCTCCGACTCGCGTCAACCTGGCGTTGATGGAAGAGCGCTGGCCGGATGTGAAATTCCGCGCTACGCGTGAGCACCACTAAGCGCTCAGACGCTGGGTAGAAAAAAGCGAAGCCTTTGGGCTTCGCTTTTTTTATGGGCGCGATTTTGTAGGCGCTGCTGAAGGCTGTGATAAGGACCGCAGGGCCTTCCGCCCCCTGCGGGGAAGTTAACAGTGCGTAGGAGGTGTTTTACATTAATAAGAGATGTTTCTTTCCGTATTTGAAGATGGTTATTTTTGCTTGTGTAGTATGTTTCTGAAATTGCTATGTTGGCTCTATCGTCTGTCAAAGTGGGTACTAATATTATCTATGTTGGTTGTTGAGGGTGGTGTAAGCGTTAAAGACTAAAGGAGAAGTTATATGTCAAATGATGTCGATAAATACTTGGGCCCTCACAAAAAACTAGGCCCCGGTTCATACGAGTTGGGGGCAACCTCTGTTGTGGGGAAATGGCAGCCCAAAATCGAATTTGGCGGCGGATTTAATGCGTGGGGTTTGAATGAAGGTCCGCGCAGAGGAGAAGGCGGGCCGAGCAATATTCATGATCTTGCAAAACCAAACATTATGGCTGAGTTTATGAATGAGCAAATTCATAGCCAAGGATATCTTGATCAAGAATTCAATACGCGATTCAACTCGCTCGTCCCCGATACCGAGCGTGAGCTGGAGGAAAGAAAACAGGCCGCCAAAGGTTCACAGGCCATGACACCCGCAGAATCTGCTGCAATTGAACAACACGTGACGCTGGATCTTATTGAATCAAAAATAACTCAATACAACACTATAGTGCCTGATATTTATGGTCTTTATGGTCAGAGTCCTTACTTTTTGATGGACGTACTGCCGCGTCAGAAAATGCGCGAACTTTTGAATTCCAATACCCTCTCTCCTGATACGTTGATAAATTTGTATCGGCTGTATGACACTGTTTATAAATCCGCGTTAGAACTTAAGGCGCTTTCGCTCTCCATTGGTGTTCTTGCGGGTAAGCTTGCAGAACTGGCCATGCAAATTGAACAGGTACAGGTTGCTGATAATGACACTGCGCAGGATCAACGGTTA
Organism: Pseudomonas kulmbachensis; assembly: GCF_963681935.1. Lineage (NCBI taxonomy): Bacteria > Pseudomonadati > Pseudomonadota > Gammaproteobacteria > Pseudomonadales > Pseudomonadaceae > Pseudomonas > Pseudomonas kulmbachensis. The sequence goes on from NZ_OY817088.1 coordinate 889,282, forward strand.
GCCATCATCATCCAGGAGCGAGATATTCACGCTCAACAACTACCGGAGTTCCTCTATACAGAACTCATCACTGCAGCGGGGGTGATGGAAGGCAATACTGCCTCTGAAGCATTGGCCCATTACAAGACGACGCTTGAGCGTCTGGCCGCGTCAAAAACCGCAGAAACTCAGCCCATTTACGCGCCTCCGCCACTTGAAAGGGGCGGAATTACCATCACCTACCCTGCGAACAACCCGAGCATCAAAGCACCCTTGAGCAAGCCTGAATTGGCAGCGCTTAACGAGCTGGTTTACTTGCAAACCCATACTCAGTTAGGGCGCAAATGGCTGAGTTATCACGATGCCTTGCTAAAGACTGAATCGGCCAGGTATCTGACAGCGACCGCCAATGCCTTTGGTGGTCTTGCCGAGCGGGCGGGTGCAGCGCAAGCAGCTATCCGGATAGCCAACACGTTCCGTGCGCCGGGGTCTGCATCAGCTGGCCCATTGTTTATAACTTCAGCGGGCACCGCCGCGGTTATTGATGCGGCGACAGTGACTCTGCAAGCGGCTATCCGCTCGGCAATTGCAGCGTTGAGCAGTCTGGCGGCAGGCACAGCTTCGGGGCTTTTGGTTGGAGTGTCTGCCTTGGTATATTCGCCCAAACTGGCAAATGGCGAGTTGCCTGAGCGCTATGCATTTAGTACGCCGCTCTCGGATCTGGCGCCTGAGCTCAAGGACGATCTATCAGCTATTGCTGCCGCCAATGGAACTGTTGATCTGCCGGTGCGTATCAGTTCGAAAGCAGCAGCCGATGGCCAGTCAGAAGTGTTTGTCGCCAAAGCCGATGGCGTCATTGTGCCGTCACAAGTCAGGGTAATAGCCGCAACTTTTAACGCTCAGCAGAATGTCTACAGCGTTACGACAGAGGATGTACCACCAAGGACTTTGATCTGGACACCCATCGTTGATCCAGGGAATAGCTCGACTACTTCGCCTGCTGAACAGCCTGAGACTCCGGTCTACACTGGGGCGACAGTTACGCCTGTTGTGGGAAGGATTGATACTTTCCCGGGGCTTGCTGAAGCTGGCTTTGATGACTTCATTACAGTGTTTCCGGCGGGTTCTGGCCTGCCTCCAATTTATGTAATGTTCCGGGATCCCCGCGAGGATGCAGGGGTAGCAACGGGGATGGGGCAGCCGGTGACGGGTATCTGGCTGGGGGCTGCGGCGCTAGGTGAGGGGGCTGCTGTTCCGTCGCAGATTGCAGACCAGTTGCGGGGCAAGGAGTTTAGAAATTTCAGGGCATTTCGGGAGGCGTTTTGGGTAGAAATAGCAAAAGACTCGGAGTTGTCAGAGCAATTCATAGTCTCGAACCGGGCCCGAATGAACATGGGTAAGGCGCCTAAGGCTAGGCGAGATGATGCAGTGGGTAAAAGATCTACATTTGAAATTCATCATGTCCAAGAAATCGCCAAAGGCGGGGACGTTTATAATATTGAAAATATGATGGTTCTGACTCCTAAACGTCATATGGATATTCATAAGGGGAAGAATAATGGGATTTAAAAGTGGTTTTTCAGAATATACGGAAGCAGAATTTTTGGAATTTATGAAGGAGGTATTTAGAGAAAATATCGCTGGCACAGATGAGCGTCTTGATGTTCTGTTAAAATATTTTGAAGATGTGACAGAGCATCCTGAGGGAACAGACCTCATCTATTATGCTTCGTCGGATGTGGAATGCACGCCCGAAGCAATCACTAAAAGAGTTAGTGAGTGGCGAGCCGCCAACGGCAAGCCTGGTTTTAAAGCAGGCTAATCAAATGCTATTTAACTCAGCCGCTGCGCTCACAGTAGCTGAGTTATTTGTTGCTACAGTGTGAGCAAAGCGCCTGTAGCCGTTGACGAGCTGCGCGAGGCTACGTCCGACGATGCAATCGTCGTAAACCCGATAAGCACGATGTCCCTGAAACACCAAGGCCGAATGGTTTTACGACTGCTACGCAGTCGAACGTAGCCTCGCGCGGCTCGTCAACGGTTACAAGGATTTGCGTATACCCGCTTGATCCGCAACAAAGTATCAACCAAAGCAACTGAGTTAGTCCGAATGGGTATATCGCAACCGGCGTGTTTCTGGAAAAACTGAAGGTGGCGAACTAGGTTTAAAGGGTATTTCCCATACACAGGATGGAAATCCCATGAAGCTTTTTCAACGCATTGTGTTGTTGCTCAAGGTGCTGGTGTTGTTGACGGTGAGTGCTTCAGCGGCTTGGGCGAGTAACCCGCTGAGCAGTTCCGGGGCAGGATTTTCAGCGACAGGTGTGCCGGGGCCGACGATTCATGCGATTTACAAGTCGGACTCGGAGCCGGGTGATCAGGGGCAGGGCGGCAGTTCGGGGGATGATGACCAGACCGATGGTGACGGTGGCGCCGATGGCGGTGGCAGCGGTGGCAGCGGTGACAACGGCGATGATGGCGACGAGGGCGATGGTCAGACGTAGTGAGTAGTTAGCGGGACAATAAGTCCCGTAGCAGCTGTCGAGCTCCGCGAGGCTGCGTCCGAGGCGCAGCCCTCGTAAACCCGGTAGACGCGGTGCTTCTGGAGCATCACGTTGAATGGTTTTACGACTGCTGCGCAGTCGGACGCAGCCTCGTTCCTTCGACAGCTGCTACGGGGGAGTGTGCCTCCTCCTGGTGTCAGTGTTTAAACCTGTAAAAACTGTTCCGTGTGATGGCAAGCCACCTGGCGGTTGTCGAGCACGCGCAAGGCCGGTTCATCAGTGCTGCACAGCTCGGTCGCATACGGGCAGCGCTTGTGGAAGGCGCAACCTGATGGCGGGTTAAGCGGGTTGGGCAACTCGCCAACGATCTTGATTTTCGGCTTGTTCGGGTCCGGGTGGATGGTCGGGGTGGCTGAAAGCAATGCTTGGGTATATGGGTGCAGCGGCCGGGTGTAGATCTCTTCCTTTGGCCCCATTTCTACCGGACGGCCCAGGTACATCACCAGTACCGTATCGGCCACATGCCGCACCACCGCCAGGTTGTGCGAGATAAAGACGTAGGCGGTATTGAACTCTTGCTGCAAATCCATAAACAGGTTGAGCACCTGCGCCTGAATCGACACGTCGAGCGCGGAAGTCGGCTCGTCAGCCACCAGCACTTTGGGTTGCAGCATCATGGCCCGGGCCAGGGCGATTCGCTGACGCTGACCGCCCGAAAACATGTGTGGGTAGCGCTGGTAATGCTCGGGGCGCAGGCCTACCTGTTTCATCATGGCCTGAACTTTTTCGCGACGTTCGCTGGCGTTCAGCTTGGTGTTGATCAATAAAGGTTCTGCAAGCTGATCACCGATTTTCTGCCGTGGGTTGAGCGAGGCATAGGGGCTCTGGAACACCATCTGCACGTCTTTGCGCAGTTGTTTGCGCTCAGCCTTGTTGGCGCCTGTGACTTCTTGCCCAGCGATTTTCAACGAGCCTGAGGACGGCTCTTCGATCAGGGTCAGGGCGCGGGCCAGGGTGGATTTACCACAGCCGGATTCGCCCACCACGGCCAGGGTTTTGCCGGCTTCAAGTTCAAACGACACACCATTGAGTGCGCGTACCAGTGCATGGCCTTTGAACATGCCGCGGGATACTTCGTAGTGACGGGTAAGGTCGCGGGCAGTAAGAACAACAGTCATTACGCCACCTCCTGATTCAAGGGGAAGAAGCAGCGCACCTGGCTGTGAGCTTTTTGCTCCAGCGCAGGACGTTGTTGGCGGCATTGTTCCTGGACATATGGGCAGCGCGGCGATAACAGACAGCCTTGCGGCCGGTCGTAACGCCCCGGCACGATGCCAGGCAATGTGGACAGGCGGGCGGCGCCCATGCTGTGTTCCGGGATCGCGGCCAGCAGGGCTTCGCTGTACGGGTGCCCTGGCACATCAAACAACCCCGGCACGTTGCCGACTTCGACCGCCTGGCCTGCATACATCACGCACACCCGCTGGGCGGTTTCAGCCACCACGGCAAGGTCGTGGGTGATCAGCACCAGGCCCATGTTTTGCTCGCGTTGCAAGCTGAGCAGCAGGTCCATGATCTGCGCCTGAATGGTCACGTCCAGCGCGGTGGTCGGTTCGTCGGCGATCAGCAACTTCGGTTCGCCGGCAATCGCCATGGCAATCGCCACACGCTGGCTCATGCCACCCGACAACTGGTGCGGGTAGGCTTGCATGCGGCTGGCAGCGCCCGGGATTTCGACTTTTTCGAGCAGCTCAATGGCCCGTTTGCGCGCCGCTTTGCCGGACATTTTCAAGTGCAGACGCAGCACTTCTTCGATCTGGAAGCCCACGGTGTAGCTGGGGTTCAGTGCGGTCATCGGGTCCTGGAAGACCATGGCCATGTCTTTGCCAACGATCTGGCGACGTTGACGCGCGCTGAGGGTCAGCATGTTCTTGCCGTCGAAGTTCAGCGCGTCGGCGGTGACGATGCCAGGGTGCTCGATCAGACCCATCAGGGCCATCATGGTTACCGATTTGCCGGAACCCGACTCGCCAACAATGGCCAGAACTTCGCCTTTATCCACAGACAGGCTCAGACCGTCGACCACTGGGACTGCCTTGGCGTCGCCAAAACGGACGTTGAGATTCTTGATTTCTAACAGTGACATGGGAATCTCCTCAGGCGGCGTTCTTGAGTTTCGGGTCCAGCGCATCGCGCAGACCGTCGCCCATCAGGTTGATTGCCAGCACGCTGAGCAAAATGGTCAAGCCGGGCAGGCTCACGACCCACCAGGCACGTTCGATGTAGTCGCGGGCCGAGGCCAGCATGGTGCCCCACTCCGGGGTTGGCGGTTGTACGCCAAGGCCCAGGAAGCCCAGGGCAGCAGCGTCGAGAATCGCCGAGGAGAAGCTCAACGTGGCCTGAACGATCAACGGTGCCATGCAGTTGGGCAGCACGGTGATGAACATCAGGCGCGGCAAGCTGGCGCCCGCCAGACGGGCAGCCGTCACGTAGTCGCGGTTCAGTTCGCCCATTACGGCGGCGCGGGTCAGGCGTACATAAGACGGCAACGAAACCACGGCAATGGCGATCACGGTGTTGATCAGGCCAGGGCCGAGGATGGCGACAATCGCCACGGCCAGCAGCAGGGACGGCAGGGCCAGCATGATATCCATCAAACGCATGATGCCAGGGCCGAGCAGGCGCGGAAAAAACCCGGCAAACAGGCCGAGGATGACGCCCGGGATCAGGGAAATCACCACGGATGACAAACCGATCAGCAGCGACAGCCGTGAGCCTTCAATCAGGCGTGACAGCAGGTCACGGCCCAGTTCGTCGGTGCCGAGCAAAAACTGCCACTGGCCGCCTTCCAGCCAGACCGGCGGGGTCAGCAGAAAGTCGCGGTATTGCTCGCTCGGGCTGTGGGGGGCAACCCACGGGGCAAAAATCGCGCAGAACACGATCAGGGTCATGAAAATCAGGCCCGCGACGGCGCCTTTGTTTTGGGAGAAAGCCTGCCAGAACTCTTTGTAAGGCGATGGATAAAGCAGGCTTTGATCCACTTCGGTGGTGCTTGGAGAGGTGCTCATGGTCAGGATCTCAGCGCTGGTGACGGATGCGTGGATTGGCAAAGCCGTAGAGGATGTCCACTACGAAGTTGACCAGAATCACCAGGCAGGCAATTAACAGGATGCCGTTTTGCACCACGGGATAGTCCCGGGCGCCGATGGCTTCGATCAGCCACTTGCCGATACCGGGCCACGAGAAGATGGTCTCGGTCAGTACGGCACCGGCCAGCAGGGTGCCGACTTGCAGGCCGACCACGGTCAGTACCGGGATCAGGGCGTTGCGCAGGCCGTGCACGAAAACTACGCGGGCAGGCGACAGGCCTTTGGCGCGGGCGGTACGGATGTAGTCCTCGCGCAGTACTTCGAGCATCGATGAGCGGGTCATCCGTGCAATCACGGCCAGTGGAATGGTGCCCAGCACGATGGCAGGCAGAATCAGGTGGTGCAGAGCATCCCAGAAGGCTTCGGGCTGGTCGCTGAGCAGGGTGTCGATGAGCATGAAACCGGTTCTTGGTTCGATGTCGTACAAAAGGTCGATACGCCCGGAAACCGGGGTCCAGCCCAGACCCACGGAGAAGAACATGATCAGGATCAGGCCCCACCAGAAGATCGGCATCGAGTAACCCGCCAGGGAGATACCCATCACCCCGTGGTCAAACAATGAGCCTCGCTTGAGTGCTGCAATGACCCCTGCCAGTAGCCCGAGCACACCGGCTAACAACAGCGCAGCAGTGGCCAGTTCGAGAGTGGCGGGGAACAGTGCGGAAAATTCGGTCCATACGCTTTCACGGGTGCGCAATGACTCGCCCAAATCGCCGTGAGCGAGCTTGGTGACGTAGTCAATGTACTGCTCATGCAGCGGTTTGTTCAGACCCAGGCGCTCCATTGCCTGGGCGTGCATTTCAGGGTCGACCCGTCGTTCGCCCATCATGACTTCGACCGGGTCACCCGGGATCATGCGAATCAAGGCAAAGGTCAGAAGGGTGATGCCGAAGAAGGTGGGTATCAACAACCCCACTCGGCGGGCAATAAAACTAAACATCTTATGGTGTTCCTTATCAGCCGGTTAGGCAGGTCCGCCAGGGTTCAGGTAAACCCTGGCGGGTTTTTTATTGTTCTACTTCACCTGGGTTGTGGCGAAGTTATTGTTGGTCAGGGGGCTAAGGGTATAGCCCTCAACATTTCTGCGCATCGCAGTAAACAGCATAGGATGGGTTACGTTGATCCATGGTTGGTCCTGATTAAAAATTACTTGTGCTTGTTGATAGAGTGCAGCCCGTTCAGAGGGTTCAGTGATGCCGCGAGCCTTGGTAATCAGGGCTTCGAAATCCTTATTGCACCAGCGTGAATAGTTTTCGCCGTTCTTGGCTGCCTCACAGCTGAGCAGTGGGGTCAGGAAGTTATCCGGGTCGCCGTTATCGCCGCCCCATCCGGTCGAGACCATATCGTGCTCGCCACTTTTGGCGCGTTTGAGCATTTCGCCCCATTCCATGACGCGAATATCCACTTTGAGTCCGATTTTCTGCAGATCGGACTGAAGCAGCTGGGCACCCAGCATCGGGTTGGGGTTGGTCGGGCCGCCGCCGTTACGGGTGAAGAAGGTCAGTACCGTGCCTTCTGGTACACCGGCTTCCTTGAGCAGCGCCCGGGCCTTGTCCAGGTCTCGGGGCGGGCTTTGGATATTGGTGTTATAGCCAAGCATGGTGGGCGGGTACGGGTTGATCGCAATCAGCGCGTTGCCTTCACCGTGCACGGTGTTGAGGTAGGTTTGTTTGTCGAAGGCCATGTCGATGGCTTTGCGCACCCGCACATCGCTCAGGTATTTGTGACTGGTGTTCATGGCGATGTAGCTGGTCATCAGGGCTGCCAGTTCATCGACCTTGAGGTTGGGGTCTTTGCGGATGTTTTTGACGTCATCGGGCTTGGGGTACAGCGCGATCTGGCATTCGTTGGCCTTGAGTTTTTGCAGGCGCACGTTGCTGTCGGTGGTCACGGCAAAAATCAGGTTGTCGCTGGGGGGCTTGCCACGGAAGTAATCCGGATTGGCCTTGAAGCGTACCTGGGCATCCTTGTTGTAGCGCACGAAGATAAACGGGCCGGTGCCGATAGGCTTGTTGTTCAAGTCAGCGGTTTTACCGGACTTGAGCAACTGGTCGGCATATTCGGCGGAGTAGATGGAGTTAAACGGCATCGCGATATCACGCAAGAATGGTGATTCGGCGTGGTTGAGGGTGATTTTTACGGTCAGGTCGTCAACTTTTTCGACGCTTTTGAGCAGGTTTTTGAAACCCATACTTTCAAAGTAGGGGTAACCGACCAACGACAGTTTGTGCCACGGGTGATTCGGGTCCAGCTGGCGCTGAAAACTCCAGACCACATCGTCGGCGTTCACGGTTCGGGTCGGTTTGAAATAATCGGTGGTGTGAAATTTCACGCCGGGGCGCAGGTGGAAAGTGTACTCAAGCCCATCCGGGCTGATGTCCCAGCGTTCGGCCAGAGCTGGTTCGACGTCGGTCGTACCGGGTGCGAAGTCGACCAGGCGGTTGAGTATGGTTTCAGCCGAGGCATCGGCTGTCACGGCGGTGGTGAATTGGACGATATCGAATCCTTCAGGGCTGGCTTCGGTGCAGACCACCAGGTTTTTCGCGTTAGCACAGAACGCTGTACCCAGCAGTGCCACGGCGAGGGCGGTGCGTAGTGGAAGTCTTCTCATGGCAATCCTCTCCAATCAGTTGAACCAGCATGTGCCTGCGGCCGATGGGGCTAATCGGCCGCAGGCGCTGGGCATGTAAAGGTGTGTTTACAGAATGCTGAATGGAATGGTGGTCACCAGGCGGAACTCATTGATGTTGCCGTCAGCCTGGTTTTTGCTGGCGCGGTGCGTGGTGTAGGTGGCGCGAATGGCGGTAGCTTTCAGCGGGCCACTTTGCACAGCATAAGATGTGCCAACGCTGTACTCGTTGTGGGTTTCACCGTCCATGTTCCTGACGTCGTAGGCGGTGCCCTTGTACTTGGTGCCGTCGATATCCCAGCCGCGCGCGTGGTAGGCGTTGAACTTCAGGCCCGGAATACCGTACTGCGCCATGTTGATGCTGTAGGCCAGTTGCAGCGACTTCTCGTTCGGGCCGTTGAAGTCCGAGAGCAGGGAGTTGGCCAGGTAGATCCCGTTGGTTTCGTGCAGGTAGTCGAAGTACTCGTCGCCGACGATTTGCTGGAATGCCAGGCTCACGGTGTGGGCCTGGTGGGTCAAGGCGAATGCCAGGCTGTAGGCGTCGTTGTTGATATTGCCCAGCTCTTTCTTGCCGGTATCGAGGGTCTTGTAGTAGTTGAAGTTGGTGTTCAGACCCAGCACGGCGTTGTCGCCGATATCGTGTACCGCGCCGAAGTAGTACTGGTTCCAGAAGTCTTCAACGTTTGTTGCGTACAGCGTGGTTTTCAGGTTTTTCAGCGGCTGGTAGTTAAGGCCAGCAACGCTGGCGCGATCTGTCTCGACCCCGGCTGCGCCGTATTCACTGCGAAACTTGCTCAGGCTTTGTTCGGTACGCGGGGACACGCGATCAAAGGAGCCCGCGTCGAAGGACAGGTTGTTGAACTCTTCGCTGTGCAAGCCCACCCCTTGAAAGCTTGAAGGCAATGCGCGGTTACCGATCACGTCGATGGTCGGGCTGCTGAAGTTCTGTCGGCCTACGGTCAGCGTGGTGTTGGAGATGCGGGCGCTGAGGTTGGCCAGGCCCAACTTGCTCCACTGGCCGACGGCATCGCCATCGCTGTGGGTCAGGGTACGGTTGTTCGGACCGGCAATATCCTTGGCGTCGCGGTCCAGGGCAATGGCGTTGTAGGCCGCTACCTGGGTACTGAAGCCGACGGTGCCCTCAGTGAAGCCCGATTTGTAATCGAGGATGGTGCCCTGTACCCAGTTGATCCGGCGCGGGGTTGACTCGCGGGTACCGTGGTTGTTGTAGCTGAAGCGATCATCACGGCGCTTGAGTTCGTTGGCGTACCAGTTACGGGTAGTGCCGCTCAGGGTCTGGTCTTCAAGGAAACCCTTGGTTTCGCTTTGGGCACTGGTTCCTTTCAATTCGGTAGGTACAAATTCATCGGCGTAGGCCATCGCGGTGAGGCTGCTGATGGATAAGGCTAACAACGCACTGCTGGTGATTTTCATGGTTGAGGCTCCTCTGGTTTCTTTTTTTATTGCCGGTCTTTTTGTGTTGACTCAGCTGTTGTGAAACGATTTAAAGCATTACAAACGTTTGCGTCACGTGCGATTGGCGAAGTTTTAGCGGGCCACCTGGAAAGGTGGCCTGCTGATGCAGGCTGGGTGTTGTGTGTCGTCAACTGTGGGAGCGAGCCTGCTCGCGAATATCCCAACACCGTCTCGATCGGGTTATCGCTAACGTCCTTCGCGAGCAGGCTCGCTCCCACACCGGCACTGGCTTGTGCTTTAGTCCTTGAGGCTGACGCCAGAGAAGGCGTTACGCCCAAAGGGGCTGACCTTGAAACCTTCGACCTTGGCACTTAGCGGCTGGTTGACCGTGGAGTGCGCAATGGGGGTGATAGGCACCTGTTGCTTGAGCAACTGCTGGGCCTGTTTGTAGAGCACCGTGCGTTGGTCGCGGTCGGTGACGATCTTGGCGTTCTTGACCAGCGTGTCGTACTCCTTGTCACACCACATGGAGTAGTTATTGCCGCCAATCGCGTCACAGCTGTAGAGGGTGCCGAGCCAGTTGTCCGGGTCACCGTTGTCGCCGGTCCAGCCGATCAGGCTGATGTCATGCTCGCCATTTTTGGTGCGCTTGATGTATTCGCCCCATTCATAGCTGACGATCTTGACCTTGAGCCCGACCTTGGCCCAGTCCGATTGCAGCATTTCGGCCATGAGCTTGGCGTTCGGGTTGTAAGGGCGCTGCACGGGCATGGCCCACAGGGTGATTTCAGTGCCTTCCTTGACGCCAGCCGCCTTGAGCAGCTCTTTGGCTTTTTCGGGATTGTAGGCCGCATCCGTGATGGTCTCGTCGTAGGACCATTGTGTTGGCGGCATGGCGTTGACCGCTTTCTGGCCCGCGCCCTGGTAGACCGCCTTGAGGATCTGGTCCTTGTTGACGGCCATGTCCAGCGCCTGACGTACTTGCAGTTGGTCGAGCGGCTTGTGCTGCACGTTGTAGGCGATGTAGCCGAGGTTGAAGCCGGGCTTTTCGATGACTTGCAGCTTGGGGTCGGCCTTGAGACCGGCGACGTCTGCCGGGCGCGGGTTCAGCGAGACCTGGCACTCGTTTTTACGCAGTTTTTGCATGCGTGCCGAAGCGTCGACGCTGATCGAGAAAATCAGGTTATCGAGTTTGACCTGGCTTGGATCCCAGTATTCCTTGTTGGCGGCGTAGCGGATGTTGGAGTCTTTCTGATACCGCTGAAACACGTACGGGCCGGTGCCGACCGGCTTCTGGTTGATGTCGCTGGGTTTGCCGCTCTTGAGCAGTTGATCGGCATATTCGGCTGACAAAATCGCAGCAAAGCTCATGGCCAGGTTTTGGATAAAAGCGGCGTCTACCGAGTTGAGTTTCATGACCACGGTCATGGGGTCGGTTTTTTCAACGCTGGCGATGTTCTTGTCCAGGCTCATCCCGGTGAAGTACGGGAACTCGGTCGGGTAAGCCTTACGAAATGGATGGTCGGCGTTGAGCATACGGTTGAACGTGAAGAGCACGTCATCGGCGTTGAAGTCACGGGTCGGGGTGAACCATTTGGTGGTGTGAAACTTGACCCCGTCGCGCAGGTGAAAGGTGTAAGTCAGGCCATCTTCGGAAATGTCCCAACGAGTAGCCAGAGCGGGGCCGGCTGCGGTGCCGCCTTTTTCAAATTCGGCGAGGCGGTTGTAAATCGGTTCGGCCGCGTCGTTATCGGTGGCGGTGGTGTACTGCGCGGTATCAAAACCGGCGGGGCTGCCTTCCGAGCAAAACACCAGGCTATTGGCGGCGTTTGCGAGCGGGCTGCCGGCAAGTACGCCGGCGCTGAGTAACACAGATAAAACCAGAGGGTTGCGCATGGCGTTCCCTATCCTTTTTCTTGTTTTTGAGTCCTGAGCGCGAGCCTTGATCAAAGGCCTGCGGTTCAGGGCGTCGATATCATCAGCTACGGTGCCGCACCCGGCGCAATAGACTGGCTGTGTGTCGACGTTAGGGCGTCAAAACTCAGCAGTAAATGCGTCAGGCCTGACAAACTTGTAGGAATTGTCTTGGCGTCCTATAGCCTCTGATGTAGTCAGAAGTGGCTAAAGGCTGTAGGTGAATTCCACCGTCCTGGTAGAAAAGTGAATGCGGCGTTGTAGCCGCATTCACCGGTCCTGTTATTTGCTGACGCTGACCCCGTAGAAGGAGTTCAAGCCGAATGGGCTGATCTTGAAGTCCTGTACGTTCGTGCGCATCGGTTGATACACCGTCGAGTGTGCGATAGGTGTCATCGGGACCTGGCTTTTGAGTCGTTGCTGCGCCTGTTGGTACAGTTTTGTGCGCTCGGCAACATCGGTGGTGGCCTTGGCGGCTTTCACCAGCTTGTCGAACTCGGGGTCACACCACTTGGAGAAGTTGTTGCCTTGCAGCGAGTCGCAGCCGAACAGGGTGCCGAGCCAGTTGTCCGGGTCACCGTTGTCGCCGCTCCAGCCAATCAGCATCGCGCCGTTTTCGCCGCCTTTGGAGCGTTTGATGTACTCGCCCCATTCATAGCTCATGATCTTGGCTTTGATGCCGATTTTGCTCCAGTCCGACTGCAGCATTTCGGCCATCAGCTTGGCATTCGGGTTGTACGGACGTTGAACCGGCATGGCCCACAGGACGATTTCGGTGCCGTCCTTGATGCCGGCTTCCTTGAGCAGAGCCTTGGCTTTTTCCGGGTCGAAAGGTGCGTCCTTGATGCTGGTGTCATACGACCACTGGGTAGGAGGCATGGAGCCAACGGCCAGTTGGCCTGCACCCTGATACACCGAGTCGATGATCTGCTGCTTGTTTACTGACATGTCCAAGGCCTGGCGAACCTTGAGCTGAGCCATCGGGTTTGGCTCGTTGCTGCCCTTGATCTTGTCCATCACGTTGTAGGCGATGTAACCGAGGTTGAAACCTGCCTGGTGAGGCATCTTCAGGTTCTTGTCTTCACCAAGGGCCTTGAGGTCTGCCGGGCGCGGGAACAGGGTGACCTGGCACTCATTCTTTTTAAGCTTCTGAATCCGTACCGAAGGGTCGGTAGTGATGGCGAAAATCAGATTGTCGATTTTGACGTCTTCAGGCTTCCAGTAGTCCTTGTTGCCGGTGTAACGGATGTTCGAGTCTTTCTGGTAGCTCTTGAACACAAACGGGCCAGTGCCGATCGGCTTCTGGTTGATATCGGCAGGCTTGCCTTCCTTGAGCAGCTTGTCGGCGTACTCGGCGGACTGGATGGAGGCAAAACTCATGGCCAGGTTCTGGATAAACGCGGCATCCACGGTGTTCAGCGTGAATTTGACGGTCTTGTCGTCGACTTTTTCCACCTTGGCGATGTTTTTATCCATGCCCATGTCGGTGAAATAAGGGAATTCGGTGGGGTAGGCCTTACGGAACGGCATGTCTTTGTCGAGCATGCGGTTGAAAGTGAAGAGCACGTCGTCGGCGTTAAAATCGCGGGTTGGCTTGAAGTACGGGGTGGTATGGAACTTGACGCCATCACGCAGGTGGAAGGTCCATGTCAGGTTGTCCGGGGAGACATCCCAGCTGGTTGCCAGGCCTGGTTCAACCGCGGTGCCGCCGCGCTGGAATTGGCTCAATCGGTTGTAGATGGTTTCGGCCGATGCATCAAAGTCAGTACCGGTGGTGTACTGACCCGGGTCAAAACCAGCCGGGCTGCCTTCAGAGCAAAACACCAGATTGGTCGCAGCGTGGGCGAAAGGTGCACTTGCCAACAGGCTGGCACCTACTAAAAACGGAATGACCGCGTATTTGAACATGGTGGCCTCATGATTTTTGTCATTTTTGGTTTGAGGGCGACCTTGTGAGTCGACCCGGCGATACTTATGCACAGCCCATACCCATTGCAATATGCGAAAGCCGGTGAAGCCTGAAAATGTGGAACGATCGTACAAGAATGTCGCGTTTGTATAATTTATGACGCATTTGATCGTTTGCGCACGGGTTTTAGACTCATTTTCTTACACGTTCTTGAACATCAGGACACCGAAGTGCACTGTTTTGGAACAACGCTGTTACTTATCTAGACTCTTGCGCTGGAAATATGTAGGTCAACGCCAGCAGCGCATGTAGTCCATCGCCTTTTAATACTAGGACGGTCTGTAGGAGTTTTCCGTGCGGCACAAAAAAACCCCTGAAACATGTCTGTTTCAGGGGTTTTCAGGATGGATCGGTGTTTATTGCATCTGGACTTCAATCGCACCATCGGCGCTCATGCTGACTTCGCTGGTACCGGCTTCGACTTCCGGGGTCGGCGCCGAGTCCATCGCTGGGGCTGCGGCTTTCATCATCATTGCGCTGCGCATGTAGGGCTGCGGGTAACCGTTGGTGTTGAGGTTCAGGTTGATGATTTTGTAACCCTTGCCGCCCAGCGCATCGGTTGCCAGTTGCGCGCGGGCCTTGAACGCGTTGACCGCATCCTTGAGCAATGCGTCTTCGCTGGTTTTGCGGGTGGCATTGGCTACGGTGAATTGCATGCTGCCCATTTTCAGGGTTTGCATCAGATCGCCGGTGAGCTTGGACAGCGCTGCAAAGTCGGTACTTTCCAGGCGCAGTTCGGCGCGTTCACGCCAGCCAGTGATCTTCTGGGTCTTGTTGTCGTAAATCGGATAGCTGTTGCGATTGCCCTGGCGCAAGGTCACTTCCTTGACGGACTTGGCCTGGCCAATGGCCTTGTTCATCGACGTGGTGATTTCAGCCGCCAGCTTGGCCGCATCGGTGTTTTGCGCCTCGGTGTACAGCGTCACGATCATCAGGTCGCGGGGGACTTCCTGGCTGGCCTCGGCACGCAATGAGATCTGGTTGTAATGAATGTCGTCGGCCAGGGCCGGCAAGCTGGCAAGCGCGCCGATACTCAGGGTCAGCAGGGCAGCGGTGCGTTGAAAGTTGGACATGGAGGCTCCTTGAAAGAGGACAGCAAGACCCATAAGACTGTAGTAAGTGGCCATCAGTTCGCCCAGTTACATTTTCACTACATTTGACCTGCCGACTGCTTCGCAGCCTCGCTACGCTCTTCATCGGCTACAGGTAGTGCAGGTTTTGATAAAAAACACTGTGGCTCTTTGCCGCACGTTTGCCTGTCGGGTCGCTCGCTTGGTTATACTCCCGGTGATCCGCCTGGAGCGCTCATCAGGAGAGCTCATGCTCGCCCCCGTTCAGTTATTGTCCGCGACTCGTCAGAACCTCTGGCGTCTTACGTTTATCCGCATGTTGGTACTGGCCGCGCAAGCGGGTTCAGTAGGCTTTGCCTACCTGTTCAATTTGCTGCCGCTGCCGTGGTTTCAGCTGAGTATTACCCTCGGGTTTTCCATGCTGCTGTGCGCGTTTACCGCGATCAGGTTGCGTACCACCTGGCCGGTAACAGAGCTGGAATACGCCCTGCAACTGGCCTGTGACCTGTTTATCCACAGCGCCTTGCTGTATTTCTCCGGTGGCTCGGCCAACCCATTCGTCTCGTATTACCTGGTGCCGCTGACCATCGCCGCCGTGACACTGCCATGGCGCTATTCCTTGGTGTTAACCGGTATTGCGCTGGCGCTCTACACCCTGTTGTTGTCGCAGTCTTTCCCGATAGACACGGTGCCGTTCTTCCGCGAAAAGCTGCAAATTTATGGAATGTGGCTGAGTTTTGCCCTGTCTGCTGCGGTCATCACGTTTTTCGCCGCCAAGATGGGCGAAGAGCTGCGCCGCCAGGAAGAGCTGCGCGCCCTGCGTCGTGAAGAGGGGCTGCGTGACCAGCAATTGCTGGCGGTGGCCACCCAGGCCGCCGGTGCGGCCCACGAGTTGGGCACGCCGCTGTCGACCATGAGCGTGCTGCTCAAGGAAATGCGCCGCGATCACCCGGACCCCGAGTTGCAGGAAGATCTGAGCGTGCTTCAGGATCAGGTCAAGTTGTGCAAGGAGACCTTGCAGCAACTGGTGCGCGCCGCTGAGGCCAACCGCCGTTTGGCGATTGAAGTCCAGGATGTTACGCAGTGGCTGGACGAGGCCCTGAACCGCTGGCACTTGATGCGCCCCGAAGCCACATACCGCCTTCAGTGCCTGGGCCACGACCCGGTCCCGCGTCTGGCGCCACCACCGGATTTGACCCAGGCGCTGCTCAACCTGCTCAACAATGCAGCCGATGCCTGCCCTGAAGGGCTGGAAGTCTGCCTCGATTGGGATGCAGTTGATCTGACCATCAGTATTCGTGACCACGGCCCAGGTGTACCGTTGGCCATCGCCGAGCAAATCGGCAAACCCTTTTTTACCACCAAGGGCAAAGGCTTCGGTCTGGGCCTATTCTTGAGCAAGGCCAGCGTGACCCGCGCTGGCGGCTCGGTAAAACTCTACAGTCATGAGGATGGCGGAACGCTCACTGAGCTGCGCCTGCCACGTGTCGCCCGAGGAAATGAAAATGAGTGAAGAAATTCAGGTCGAAGGCGAAGAGCTGCCGCATTTGTTGTTGGTAGATGACGACGCCACGTTTACCCGCGTAATGGCCCGCGCCATGAGCCGTCGCGGTTTTCGCGTCAGCACGGCGGGCTCCGCCGAAGAAGGGCTGATTCTGGCCCAGCAGGACCTGCCCGATTATGCGGCGCTGGATCTTAAAATGGACGGCGATTCAGGCCTGGTCCTTTTGCCCAAGCTGCTTGAGCTTGATCCCGAGATGCGGGTAGTGATCCTCACCGGTTACTCGAGCATCGCAACCGCCGTTGAGGCGATCAAGCGCGGGGCCTGCAACTACCTGTGCAAGCCTGCGGATGCGGATGACGTGCTCGCGGCCTTGCTGTCGCAGCATGCCGATCTCGAAACCCTGGTGCCGGATAACCCGATGTCGGTTGACCGCTTGCAATGGGAGCATATCCAGCGCGTGCTGGGTGAGCATGAAGGCAATATTTCGGCCACTGCCCGCGCGCTGGGCATGCACCGCCGCACTTTGCAGCGCAAGCTGCAGAAGCGCCCGGTTCGACGCTGAACGGGAGCTGTAGCCTTTTCATTGCGTCTTGCATGCAAACGGCTACAGCCCCTAATCTGTATCAAGACGTGTCTTAGCGTCGTGAGCCGGTTGTCCTGACCGGCTTGCAGGTTGCTCTTTACTCCGAACGAGCCTGAACGATGAATCAGAACGCTGAGCCTTCTGTTGTGAATGATGCTGTGCGTGGGGATTTCATACCTAGGGTCTGGGGCCTCATTACTCCCTACTGGCGCAGTGAGGAGCGGGTCAAGGCGTGGTTGCTGCTGATTGCAGTAATTGCCTTGTCGCTGGTCAGCGTCGGCATATCGGTGTGGATCAACCACTGGTACAAGGACTTCTACAACGCCCTGGAAAAGAAGGACGGAGCCGCATTCTGGAGCTTGATCGGCTACTTCGGGATCATTGCTGCGGCAGGCATTGTTGGCGCGGTGTACCGGCTTTATTTGACTCAGATGTTGACCATTCGCTGGCGTCGATGGCTGACCGAGCAGCACTTTGCGCGCTGGCTCGCGCACAAAAACTATTACCAGCTGGAGCAGGGCGGTTACACCGACAACCCTGACCAGCGCATCAGTGAAGACCTTAACTCGTTCACCGACAATACCCTGACTCTGGGCCTGGGCCTGATCCGTACGCTGGTCAGTCTGGTGTCGTTTTCGGTTATTTTGTGGGGCGTCTCGGGCAGTATCGAGGTCTTTGGCATCACCATTCCCGGCTATATGTTCTGGTGCGCGTTGCTGTATGCCGCAGTCGGCAGCTGGCTGGCGCATTTGATCGGCCGGCGCTTGATTGGCCTGAGCAACCAACAACAACGTTTCGAAGCCGACCTGCGTTTCTCGATGGTCCGGGTCCGTGAAAATGCCGAGAGCATTGCGTTGTATAACGGCGAGCCGAATGAACATGAGCGGCTGAGTTCACGCTTCGATAAAGTCTGGAGGAACTTCTGGACGCAAATGAAGGTGCAAAAGCGCCTGACTTTCTTCACCGCCGGTTACTCGCAAATCGCTATTATTTTTCCGTTTGTCGTTGCCGCGCCGCGCTACTTTGCGGGCAAGATCGAGCTGGGCGAACTGATGCAAATCAACTCGGCTTTCAGCAATGTACAAGAGAACTTCAGCTGGTTTATCGATGCCTACGTCACCCTGGCGGCGTGGCGCGCGACCAGTGATCGGTTGCTGAGCTTTCGTCAGGCGATGACCGATAACGAGCAACGCTTGCCAGCGATTGATGTACAGAGCCAGGGCCAGGAGTTGAAGATCGAAGACCTGAGCCTGGACCTGGCAGATGGTCGCCCTCTGCTGCATAACGCCAATTTGCAGGTCGAGGAAGGTGAGCGGCTGATGCTTAGCGGTCGCTCCGGCAGCGGCAAAAGTACATTGCTCAGAGCAATGGGCGGGCTTTGGCCACGAGGGGGCGGAGCGATTCGATTACCTCGGGAGCGCGCGCTGTTTTTGCCGCAAAAACCTTACTTGCCCATCGGCACCTTGCGTGACGCGTTGAGTTATCCACAGACCGGCGACACCTATCCGACCGAGCGGTATCAAGAAGTGCTACGCACTTGCCGTCTGGAGCATCTGGTTCCCCAGCTCGACGAGGTCAATCACTGGCAGCGTCTGTTGTCCGGAGGCGAGCAACAACGCTTGGCTTTTGCCCGTGCGCTGCTGTATCGCCCACAGTGGCTTTATATGGATGAATCGACATCGGCCATGGACGAGGAGGATGAGGCCATGTTGTACCAGGCTCTGGTAGAGCAGTTGCCGAACTTGAGCATTGTCAGCGTGGGGCATCGCAGCAGTCTTGCGCGCTTTCATCCAAGGCATGTGCGGATTGTTGAGGGGCAGTTGGTGGCGCAGTAGGGGAGGCGCGCAAGCAGCATGCTAGAGTGCTGCTTCCCGCTTTTTGGAACCTGTCATGAGCTTTCTATTTCGCAGCGCTGCGTTAAGTCTGTTGCTGGCCAGCCTGCCTCTGGCGGCGGCACCTGCTGTTACACCGCTGTTGCATGGGCAGTTTTTGCCCTCCGATGATTTGCAATTGCGCAGCGAGGTCCCCGAGCAACAGCAGTTGATGATGGTGACTTCGTATTCGGTGGTGGTGGGTAGCCAGCGTCAATCCAATCAGCAGCCGATTCCGGTGACTTCGCCTTTGTTGCTGCGCCTGAAGGGCAAACCGATGAGTCAGGGCGCTACGGTGCGCCAGGTGCTGATTTCGTTTGATGGTGAAAGCAAGAGCCTGAAAAAGCCTGTTTTTGACAGCAAGACGCGAACCCTGAGCCTTTCCTATCCGCTGTCCCAATACCGTGTGGTAATTGATTTACTGCGCAACGACACGGTCTATTGCCAGTTTTTGACCTATGCCAATGGGCATATTTGGGCCGACTTGCACACCGGTAGCGTGCGCGCACGTTGAGCCTTGGGTAAACTGCTGGCCCCGTGAAGTATCAGCAGGCTGGAGCCGGACATGCGTAAAGACAAGAAGCAGTTGATTGGTGATGAGATCGGCGACGAGCAGATCAAGTTGTTCCTGGACTTCGAGCCTGTGGACGCCATCTCGCCGTCGCTGCACAAATTGATCAAAGCCTATCGTGGCCTGCGTATCGATGACTTTGGGCGTTTCCTGACCTTCTTCAACGAAGCCGGTTACGACCTGGATGGCAAAGACGAGCACGGCCAGACGTTTGTGGACCTCATCAAGGATCAGCGCAACGCGGATGAGTACATCGAACTCATCGAAAAAGCCCGCGGCTAAGATCCCTACTCCTGTAGCCGCTGGCGAAGGAACGAGGCTGCGTTCGAGGACGCAGTCCTCGTAAACCCGTTAATCGCGATGTATCTGAATTACCCGATTGCATGGTTTTACGGCTGCTGTGCAGCCGAACGCAGCCTCGTGGAGCTCGGCAGCGGCTACAGGCTTCGTGCTTCTATTCCAGAAAACTCCGACCAACCCTGAGCTATTTGCTACGGGGTGTTCTTGTGTGGGCGATCAATACTCAAACAGGCATGTCAGGTGCTCATCAGGACGATGGGCAAAACTTCAATTGGAATGGAATCAAGCAATGAAGCGTCTGTGCAGTTTTATTTTTGGACTTGGATTGATGGCTGTGGGCTCTGCCGCTCTGGCCGCCGATGAGGTACTGGAGGTCGAGATATTTAACGCGACAGCCAAGGCCATTTCGCCGGGCAACGACTTTTCATGGCTGGAGAGCCCTGAAAATGCTGGGCACGATTTTGTTGTCGAGCCGTCCACCAGTCAGGAGCTGTTGTATTACTTGCCAGCGTCCAGAGGGTCTGAAACCTTCACTTATCGTCAGGGCGAACAGGTCTGTTACTTCGGCTTTGGTCATCTCACACCGGGCGCCAGCAATCTCAATCGCTGGGCTCAGGCCAAGTCGGTCGGGGCAGTCACCGTCGGCTGTGCCGCAGAACTGATTGCGGTATCGGACGATGATGAGTTTTCGCGCAATGGCGGCTCGCGAGTGCTGTTCACGATGGGCTGAAACGCTTGCGTATCGGTTACAAAAAAGCCCCTGCGCTTAACAGCGCAGGGGCTTTTTGTTGTGCGTCATTTTGAGGTGACGCTGTTACGCGATGCTGGTATTGGCGTTCTGCGGCTCAACCAGTTCCAGCAACTCGGAGTTGCGGGTGCTGATTGTGTGGTACAGCTCGGCGTCGGTCTCGAGGACTTTTTCCCGTGCCGGGAAGATTTCCTTGAGCTTGGTCGCCCATTCGCCACGTGCTTTGTCTGCGAAGCAACGCTCGATCAGATCCAGCATGATCGAAACGGTTACCGAAGCGCCCGGCGAGGCACCCAGTAGAGCGGCCAGCGAACCGTCCTTGGCAGCAACCAGTTCGGTACCGAACTGCAACACGCCGCCTTTCTTCGGATCTTTCTTGATGATCTGAACCCGTTGCCCGGCAATCTCAAGACGCCAGTCTTCGGCCTTGGCCTGCGGGTAGAAGCGACGCAGGGAGTCCAGGCGCTGTTCCATCGATTGGCGCACTTCGCTGACCAGGTACTTGGTCAGATCCATGTTGTCGCGAGCCACGGCGAGCATTGGCCCGATGTTGCCCAGACGGATCGACATCGGCAGGTCAAGGAACGAACCGTGCTTGAGGAACTTTGTGGTGAAACCGGCATAAGGTCCGAACAGCAACGACTTTTTGCCATCAACCACACGGGTGTCCAGGTGCGGTACCGACATCGGTGGCGAACCTACAGCAGCCTGGCTGTAAACCTTGGCCTGGTGCAGCTTGACCACTTCCGGGTTATCGCAACGCAGCCATTGGCCGCTGACCGGGAAGCCGCCATAGCCTTTGCTTTCTTCGATGCCCGACGCTTGCAGCAGCGGCAATGCCGCACCACCTGCACCCAGGAATACGAATTTGGCATCAACCTGGCGAGTGTTGCCGCTGTTGGTGTCCTTGATGCTCACCGTCCAGCCGCTGCCATTGCGCTTGAGGCCGGTGACCTTTTTGCTGTACTTGATCTGGGTGTCCGGTGCGCTGGCCAGATGCTTGAGCAACTGCTGGGTCAGGGCGCCGAAGTTGACGTCAGTACCGTTCAGCACACGGGTGGCCGAGATGTGCTGGTCCGCAGGGCGGCCCGGCATCATCAAAGGCATCCACTCGGTCATTTTGGCTTTGTCTTCGGTGTATTCCATATCTGTAAACGCATGGTGCTTGCTCAGCACTTCAAAACGTTTTTTCAGGAAGGACACACCTTTTTCGCCTTCAACGTAGCTCAGGTGAGGCACTGGGCTGATGAAGGACTTGCACGAACCGAAGGTGCCCTTTTGCGCCAGATAGGCCCAAAACTGCTTCGACACTTCGAACTGGGCATTGATATGCACAGCCTTTTTGATGTCGATCGAACCATCAGCCGCCTGCGGCGTGTAGTTCAATTCGCAAAGGCCAGCATGACCGGTGCCAGCGTTGTTCCACGGGTTGGAACTCTCCGCAGCACCTGAGTCCATCTGCTCAACAACTTCCAGCGTAATGCCGGGGTCGAGCTCTTTGAGCAGTACGGCGAGGGTGGCACTCATGATGCCCGCTCCAACCAGTACTACGTCGACTGCTTCGTTATGCGCCATTAACGCGTCTCCAAAATCTACGGCACCAAATTGACGGCATAGCTGCCAGGTGTTCCGAGGCGTGGTTCTGATTAGCCTCGGATCACGCATGGCCAGGATCGCCATGTCCGATTCTTCGCAATTTCTTGCAACTTTAGCGCACGCCCAGACCGGGCCTTCGAGGTACATATGAACGCATTTCAGTACCTTGGAGGCAATTCGACTTAAGGTCTAGAGCGTCCGTTTGTGCAACCAAATCCGTAAGCGGACAGGCTTTCAGTCTCGTGCTGTGGAGCCGACTTCGATCCTGCTTGGTGGGGCAATATCAGACGCTAATGGTGCATGTTCAGACGCAAAACTTTTCATTTGCTCGCCACACTCTTGTGAAGTTGTGAAACCCGTTTTTTTTCACGCTCTCTTGAAGACGTGAACCTCAAAAAAGGGCTGCCGCAAGCCTGGTACCGAACCAGTGACCGAGCGTTATGGCAGCTCTGGCAGACCATGTTGAAAGTGGGGTTACGCAGTGAAATTCAAGCGCGCCAGCTTCACATGATCTGTGTGGGCGGCTCTCTGTGGGCGGTGCGGGGGAGCTAATACAAGCGCATTAGCGATGCTGCGAGGCCCGATCAGGAGACGTCCTTATAATCGGGGGGAGATTGTAGCGAAGAAACGCGGGCAATTGATCCTGTTAAATGACTTTTCTTGGTGCGCCGATCAAAGTCCCAGCAAGGGCAGTGCCGCTGAGCGGGTTGCGGACGAGGCAATACGGGCGTTGGCGGGTAGTACCTGGTGCAACCAGTTGAGGCGGATTTCTTCGATCTCGACCCAGCTGTCGCCGACCGGCGGTTGTTTGCATTGTTTGAAAGCCTGGCAGCGCCCCGTGGAGTCAAGGCGCACGAAGCAGCGATGAGGACGATTCAAGCCGAACAACGATAAGAGCATGTTCATGGCAGCACCTCTTTGGTCAGTGCTCAGACTATGCCTTGTCGAAGTGACATCACGATGTATCGGCGATGACAGAGTGGTGACAGCAAGCGGCTAGTTCGCAGGCGCACAGCACCCTATACTGACGGTCTGTTTTACCCAGTCCTGGAGAGATGAGCATGTTGCAACGCCTGTTGTTCGGTTTGATTACTGTGACCAGTTTGACTCTGGTCGGCTGCGCCCACAGCCCGCAACAACTTAGCCCGCAACCCAAACTGACCACCCAGCTTGCGCCAGTGGGTCGTGGCCAGCCGGTCGTGGTGCGGGTCGTGGACGGTCGTCCTTCGCCAACCCTGGGCACCCGTGGTGGCATGTACCCCGAGACCAGCGCGATCAGCGTCAGCAGTGCTGATGTGATCCCTAAACTGCAAGCCCAGGCTGAAGCGGCTGTGCGGTTGCTGGGCTACACGCCGACATCCAATGCGATGAACGCGCCAACCCTGACCGTGACTCTGGCCGAGCTGAAATATCAATCGCCCAAAGACACCATGTACGTGACCGAAGCCACTATCGGTGCGACCTTTCGTTCTGATGTGAAGAACGGTGGCCGTACTTACAGCGGTCGTTATGGAGCGTCGCTGGATCAACGCTTCGGCATGGCGCCGAATCAGGAAACCAACACCAAGTTGGTGAGCGATGTACTGAGTGATGCGCTGACCCGTGTGTTCCAGGACCCATCGGTGGGTCGTTTGCTCGGCGAGTAATCGCGGACAAACAAAAAAGCCCGAACTTACTGAGTTCGGGCTTTTTTTTGTTTGGACGCTTCAGGCCGCTTCGGCATACAGCTCCAGGCGGCTGACGCCGGTGAGCAAGTCCAGCTCGGGCAAGTCGGCATGGGTGTGGCCGCTCAAAGCGCAGTAAACCAGCCAGTGGTGGTCCTGAACGTTAAAGGCCAGGCCTTCGATCAGTGCCTGCTGTTCGTCGCTGGGGGCGATCAGGTAAAGGCGATCCTGGTTCTCTGCGTGCAGCATGACAAGCTCCGTGTCGGTGTCGAGGGGCCACAGAGTGACCTCTCTACATGACGATACGGTTACAGCAGAAATTAACAGAGGTGATGCTCTTGTAGCAGTTGCCGAAGGCTACGTCCGATTGCGAAGCGATCGTAAACCTGAAACCGCGAGTTGTCTGAAAGATCGCGGTTTCTGATTCTGCGACGGCTGCGCCGCCGGACGCAGCCTGCGGCAGCTGCTACGCGTGAGGTTACAGCGCCAACCCGGCCTTGATCCGATACTGGTTACGCACCGGCATCGCATATTGCAGCACCAGGTACGGGCGGTGCTCGACCGGGCAGGCGTCCAGGCGGCGTTGCCATTCCTGGCGGGCCTTGGCCAGTTCTTCGGCACCGAATACCTCGGTGGCCTTGGGCACTTGCAGCTCGGGATCGGCATCGCTCCACTGTGCATACGCGAGGTAGTGCGCCGGGAACAGGCGGTAGCCGCTGAGGATATGGCGATCCATTTCGGCGGCCAGCAACTTGCTGTCCTCGAAAGGTGTGGTGATGGGCGCAGCAAAGTTCACGTGTACGCGGCCTTTGTAGCCGGTGATGCCGTTGGCGATGCTGGTGTCGTCTTCGCCCGGTATCTTGCTGTAGGTGCCCGTGGTGGCGCGGATGTACAGCTCGCGAGCCTTGGCCTGGTCGCAGGGGTCGTATTCGTAGCTGATCGATACCGGGGTCAGGTTCAATGACTGAATGACTTCGGCGAACGGCTCGTCTTTACGGCTCATGTGAAACATTTTCAGGATCGCCGAATCGGTGCGGTCATCACCGTCCTTGGCCCGACCTTCGGCCTGGGCGATCCAGATCGATTGGCAGTCGTTGCGGATCGAGTGATTGATATACGCCGACAGCAGTTGATAGGCCGCGAGCTTCTCACGCCGTCCGGTAATCGAGCGGTGCACGATAAAGCTCTTGTTCAGGCGCATCAGATCGCTGACAAAGGGTTTTTGCAGCAGGTTGTCGCCAATGGCGATGCGTGGCGTCGGCAGGCCCGCGTGATACACCGCATAGTTGACGAAAGCCGGGTCCATCACGATATCGCGGTGGTTGGCCAAAAACAGATAGGCGCTGCCGGATTTCAACTGTTCAACGCCGGTGTAGGTCACGCCGTCAGTGGCATGCTCAATGGTGCGGTCGACGTAAACCTCGACCTTGTCCTGCAGGGATGCGACCGAATTTACACTCGCGAACTCTTTACGCAGGCGATGAGCTATAAGAGGTTTTAACAGCCAGCCAAACGCGCCTGCCAGGCGCGGAAAGCGAAAGTGGGTCAGGATATCTAGAAACGCCTTGTCGCTGAGCAGCCGGGCCAGCACTGCTGGGACTTCGGCGTCGTCGTAAGGTCGGATGGTATCGAATTGGCCCATCATGCTCTCTTGTTGGAAACGGCTAGGGTTGGTACGCAGGGCAGGGCAAAAAATGGCCCTGCTAATAGACAGGCGATTATACGCACAAGTCACTATGGAGACCGCGATGCTTGAAACTGAACGCTATGAGTGCCCCTATTGCGGCGAGCCGGCAGAAGCTGTGCTCGACCTCTCGGGTGGTGATCAAAGCTACATAGAGGATTGTCCTGTGTGTTGCCGACCGATTGTTTTCCATCTTCAGACCGATGGTCAGGAGTGGATGCTCGATGTACACAGCGAGAACGAGTAGCAGGTGATTGCCATGCAGCGCATCTATGAACCGCAAAACCTGATGGAAGCCGAGCTGTTGCTGGGCATGCTCGCCAGTGAAGGTATTGGCGCATGTCTTCAGGGGCGAGATTTGATTGGCGGCACCGGTGAGTTGCCAGCGTTGGGTTTGTTGGGGCTGGCCGTGGCTGATGATCAGGCGCAATACGCGCGCGAGTTGATCGATGCGTACAATGCCGCGTCACCGGTGGCGGGCGATGAGCCTGAGAGCTTCCCTGATGTACTGGTCTGCTGAAGCCGTAGACGGTTTTTTCACTGCTATATAGATAAGAGTTGTGCAGCCCCATGTGTGGACGTTTTGCCCTGTTTCGTTGGAATCCTGCGTTTGCAGCCTTGCCCGGTTTTCCGGCAGATCAGCAGGCCCAGTGGAATATCTCGCCCAATGACTCGGTATTGATCCTGCGTGCCGGTGCAGAACCTGGCCAACGTGAGCTGGCACGGGCGCGCTGGGGCTTGACCCCGGCCTGGCTGACCGACCTGTCGCGAACCCCCGCCCATGCCCGGGCCGAAACCGTGGCCGAACAACCGATGTTTCGCGATGCCTTGCGCCAACGGCGTTGCCTGATCCCGGCCAACGGTTTTTACGAATGGCGCGGCACTACCCGCAAACGTCCCTATTGGCTGACGCCGGGCGAGGGTTCTTCGCTGTTTTTTGCCGGTATCTGGGAGGCTTATCCCGTCGAAGGGCATGTGTGGCTGAGTACTGCGGTGATCACCCAGGCCGCCGCCAGTCAGCGCCGGCCATTGATTCTGGACGAAGCGGGCCAGCAGGCCTGGCTTGACCCCGAAACCCCCTTGCATGTTTTGCAGGCGCTGCTTGCCAGCCCGCAGACGCCATTGCGCGAACGGCCGTTGGCCAATCTGGTCAACGATCCCAAGCTCAATGCGCCCGAGTGCCTGACGCCGGGTTGAGATACGATGCGCACCATCTTTATGGAGATCTTTGATGGGTAAGTTAGCGGTAGTGTGCGCAGTGGGCGCCGGGTTGTTGCTGGGTGGTTGCCAGGCGGTGAATACCACCAATGGCGGCGCGGTCGGTGTTGAGCGCAAGCAGTACATGTTCAGCATGCTGTCGAGCCAGCAGGTTGACCAAATGTATGCGCAGTCGTATCAGCAGACTGTCAGCGAAGCGAGCACCAAGGGCGCGCTGGACAAAACCAGTGCTAACGCCAAGCGCTTGCAGGCGATCGCCAACCGACTGATTGCCCAGGCCCCGGCCTTTCGCCCGGATGCCGCGCAATGGAATTGGGAAGTCAATCTGATCAAGAGTGACGAGCTCAACGCCAACTGCGGCCCAGGCGGCAAGATCATCTTTTACAGCGGGATCATTGATCAGCTGAAGCTCAGCGATGACGAAATCGCCGCGATCATGGGCCATGAAATCGCCCACGCCTTGCGTGAGCACGGGCGTGAGTCCATGTCCAAGGCCTATGGCATCGAGATCGCCAAGCAGGGAGCTGGTGCCTTGCTGGGTTTGGGGCAGGACAGCATGGGGCTGGCCGATACCGTGGTGAACTACAGCCTGACCTTGCCCAACAGCCGCAGCAATGAAAACGAAGCGGACCTGATCGGCCTGGAGCTTGCTGCCCGTGCGGGTTACAACCCGAATGCGGCGATCACCCTGTGGCAGAAAATGGCCCAGCAATCACAGAACGCTCCGCCTGAATTCATGAGCACTCACCCGGCTTCCAGCAGCCGGATTGCAGCCCTGCAAGCGGCAATCCCGAAGGTGATGCCGCTGTATCAGCAGGCGCCGAAAACCCAGTAACGGCCAGGGCCTCACCCCAACCCTCTCCCGGAGGGTTAGGGTGAGGGCGCTTTTAAACCCAGCCGCTGATCGCCATCGCCTTGTACACCGCCACGACGGCCAGTACCACGAATGCGGTGGCTGCAAGACGGCGGATCAAGGTCAGCGGCAATTTGTCGGCCGCAAAGTTACCCGCCAATACCACCGGCACGTTGGCAATCAGCATGCCCAGGGTGGTGCCGATAATGACGAGCCACAGGTCCGGGTATTGCGCGGCGAGCATCACGGTCGCAACCTGGGTCTTGTCGCCGATTTCGGCAATGAAAAACGTGATCAGAGTGGTGACGAACGGCCCGTACTTGCGGGCAGTGCTGGCTTCGTCGTCGTCCATCTTGTCGGGCACCAGGGTCCACAACGCGGTAGCGGTAAAGCTCGCGGCGAGGATCCAGTGCAGCATTGCATCGCTGAAGAAGGTACTGAACCAGGCGCCCACTGCACCGGCTGCGGCATGGTTGGCCAGGGTTGCGACCACGATACCGGCGATAATCGGCCAGGGTTTGCGAAAGCGTGCGGCGAGAATGAGAGCGAGCAGCTGCGTCTTGTCGCCGATTTCGGCCAAGGCAACGATTGCGGTAGGAACGAGTAAGGAGTCGAGCATCATCAGGTGGTTTCCAGGGGCGGGTCGACACGGCTATGACACGTACAGCCTTCCCGCCCCGGGTAAGGTGTTCGTGTCATAGGTCTTGTCAAACCCCGGTCCGTCTGTGCGGACACCTGGGTCGCATACGCCATGGTCTGTTGACCAAGTATGTTGACGTATGCCGAATGAGCGTGGAGCTCAAGGGAGACTACTCCCCTAGGACGGAGCGGATTCTGCCTAGGCAAATCCGATCCGGCAAGCTCTTATTTGCCAATCACCTCAGCGACGCTTGGCACTGTAAATCCGAAAACCCTGACCTTCAGCCTTGACCGCACAGGCACCAAAATGCTCTTCGATCAACGGTTGATAGCGCAAGAAGCTGTTGGCCACAATTCGTAGTTCGCCACCAGATTTCAGATGTTTCACTGCTTTTTGCAGCAAGTTCTCGGTTGCCTTGTAATCGGTATGCACCCCGACATGGAACGGCGGGTTACTCAGGATCGAGTTCAGGCCCATAGGTGCTGCGTCGATACCGTTGCCGGTAATCACTTCGCCTTCCAGACCGTTGGCCGCAAGGGTCAGACGGCTACTGGCAGTGGCGAAGGCATCCACATCGAGCAAGGTCACAGTGTTGTGCGGGTAACGCCGCTTGACCGCAGCACCGAGTACGCCCGCGCCGCAGCCGAAGTCCAGCACGTGGCCGCTGGGCAGTTTGTCCAGATGTTCAAGCAGCAAGGCGCTGCCGCGATCCAGGCGACCGTGGCTGAATACACCTGGCAGGCTCACGATTTTAAGCGGGCCTTCGGCCAGCGGCAGTTCGTAATGTTGCGCGAGGTCTTCCAGTACCGGCACTTGCGGGGCGTTATCCACCGTCACTTGCCACAGTTGGCAATGGCGCGCGCTGTCGAGCTTGCGTGGTTTGCCGAACGGAACCAGTTGCTTGGACGCGCCTTCAATGCCGCCCTTTTTTTCCCCGACCAAAAATACATCGGCGCCGGGCAGGCGTGAGGCCACCGCCTTGAGCACGTAGTCACTCAGCTCCTTGGACTTGGGCAGAAACACCACAGCGGTGTCAAACGCCCGTTGCGGAATTTCGACACCGAACTGCACGCGTCCTTCAAAACGGGCGTCGAGCACGGCCTGATCACCGGCGTGCCAGCACCAGCCGTGGGCATCGGGCAATTCACTCAGTAGTTCGTCAGCCGGCAAGCCGACCAACAGCACCGAACCTTGAAAGTATTCAGGCTGACGAAGCAGTACTTCACTGCGCGGATCCATAATCTGCTCCTCAAAAAGGGGCGCAGTCTATCAACTGACGACTCGCAGCGCTGTACCGTTGAAGAACGCTTCGGCGTTTTGCGCCAGTTGGCCGACGATCCGCTGGCGAGCCTCGCGGCTACCCCAGGCGCTGTGCGGGGTAATGATCAGGCGCGGGATGTCGGCTGCCAGCAGCGGATTGCCGTCACGGGGCGGTTCGACGCTCAGCACGTCGGTCGCCGCGCCGCCCAGGTGACCGCTGCGCAAGGCGTCGGCCAGAGCCTGCTCGTCGATCATGCCACCGCGCGCAGTGTTGACCACAAAGGCTCCGGGCTTGAGTAGCGCGAGCTCGCGAGCACCGATGAAATTGCGTGTGTGTTCGTTGAGCGGGCAGTGAAAGGTCAGGGCATCGACCTGGGGCAGCAGTTCGTCCAATGGCATGCGGTCAGCCCGAGCCGGACGCCCTGGAATATGGCCGATCAGCACGCGCATGCCGAAGGCTTCGGCTAGCTTCGCCACTGCACTGCCCAGTTCGCCATGCCCGAACAGGCCCAGGGTTTTGCCCTCCAGCTCGACAATCGGGAAGTCCAGCAGACAGAACTGTTTTGCTTGCTGCCACTGACCTTCAGTGACGGCTTTTTGATAGTCGATCAGGCGTGTGGCCAGCGCCAGCAACAGGCCCAGGGTGTGTTGCGCCACGGATGGCGTGCCGTAACCCTGGCAGTTGGCGACGGTGATCCCTTGGGCGCGAGCGGCTTCCAGATCTACGTTGTTGGTGCCGGTAGCCGCCACCAGAATCAGTTTCAGATCCGGGCAGGCGGCGAGGGTATGGGCGTTGAGCAGAATTTTATTGCTGATGGCTACACTGGCACCTTGCAGGCGTTCGATCACATTCGCGGGCGTGGTATCCGGCCACAACTGCAAGTCGCCGAAGTTTCGACGCAGCGGGTCCAGGTCGAGATCGCCCAGATCCAGTGATGTGTAATCAAGGAATACGGCGCGCTGAGTGTTAGTCATCAACTGTACCTTTTGTGCTGTGAAATGAAGGCGTAATGTGGCGAGCCTAACAGAAGAAACAATTTGTAATGGAGCCGTGCATGTACTGGACAGAATTTTTGACCGTTGCCCTGATTCACCTTCTGGCTGTGGCCAGCCCCGGGCCCGATTTTGCCGTGGTGGTGCGCGAGAGCGTAACCCACGGTCGTCGCGCCGGGATCTTTACCGCGTTTGGTGTAGGCACGGCGATTTTCGTGCATGTCGGTTATTCGCTGTTGGGTATCGGGATCATTGTGTCGCAGTCGATTGTGCTGTTTAACGCTTTGAAATGGCTGGCAGCGGCTTACCTGCTGTACATCGGCTTCAAGGCGCTGCGGGCCAAACCGGCTGATCCGGCAGCAGTGGCCGCCGCGTTGCCGGTGGGCGAGCGCACGGCTCGCGGGGCGTTCACTTCGGGTTTTGTGACCAATGGCTTGAACCCCAAGGCGACGCTGTTTTTCCTGTCGCTGTTTACCGTGGTCATCAACCCGCATACACCGCTGTCGATTCAGGCTGGTTACGGTGTGTACCTGGCGGTCGCCACCGGGCTGTGGTTTTGCATGGTTGCCATGCTGTTCAGCCATCAGCGCGTACGCACAGGCTTTGCCCGCATGGGCCATTGGTTTGATCGCACCATGGGCGCGGTTCTGGTGGCGCTGGGTGTGAAGTTGGCATTTACCGAGATGCACTAAGAAGCGGACTCCTGTAGCCGCTGCCGCAGGCTGCGATCGAGCGCGAAGCGCTCGCCATATGAAGCTCCTGCGGCCCTTGTCGCAGCCTTCGGCAGCGGCTACAGGTTTGTGCGATGCGGTGTTCTTGTCAAAATCTGGATTTGCTTCATCCTTGCGGGCTTATCGCAGTGTGCCCACGGAGAAGTATCGATGTCCTCAGTCAACCGGTTCTGGCGCCGAGCCAAACTGGCGCTGGCAGTCAGCCTCGCTTCGACGCCCACCTGGGGCGTGAGTTTCAATGTCGGCCCGGTCGAGGGCCAGATCGATTCCGAGTTGTCCATCGGTGCCAGTTGGTCCACGGCCAAGGCCGACAGCAAGCTGATTGGCGCGAACAACGGGGGCAAGGGGCAATCCGAAATCTCGGACGATGGTCGCCTCAACTTCAAACGCGGCGAAACCTTCTCGAAAATTTTTACCGGCATGCACGCGTTGGAGCTGAAGTACGGCGATAGCGGCCTGTATGTGCGCGGCAAATACTGGTACGACTTCGAGCTGCAAGACGACAGTCGCCCCTTCAAGGCCATCAGCGATAGTGGGCGCAAAGCCAGCGCCCAATCTTCCGGCTCACAACTGCTGGATGCGTTCGTCTATCACAACTACGCGATTGCCGATCAGCCCGGTGCGGTGCGCTTGGGCAAACAAGTAGTCAGTTGGGGCGAAAGTGCGTTTATCGGTGGCGGGATCAATGCGATCAACCCCACCGATGCATCTGCCTATCGGCGGCCGGGCACTGAGTACAAAGACGGCTTGGTGCCGGTCAACCTGTTCTATATCTCGCAAAACTTGACCGAAAACCTGTCGGCCGACGCTTTTTATCAACTGGATTGGGAGCAGTCGGAGGCGGACAACTGCGGGACGTTTTTCTCCCGGTCCGACGTGATGGCTGACGGTTGCAGCGGCAATTACCGGGTGATGAGCAAGCGCTCGGCACTCGATGTGGCGGACCTCGCTGCGCTCACCGGCGCGGGTGTCGAGGTGAATGAGGAGGGCGTGCTGGTGCGTCGTGGCGCTGATCGCAATGCGCGCAACAGCGGCCAGTTTGGCGTGGCCATGCACTATGTGTTTGAGCCGCTGGACACCGAGTTTGGTGCCTACTTCATGAATTACCACAGCCGTGACCCGATTCTCAGTGCGGGTGCTGCGCCGCAGTCGGCCTATAGCGCGGCGGCAGGCTCGGGCGGGTTGGCGCCGATGATCGTCGCCGGCAACTCCAGCTACTACGTCGAGTACCCCGAAGACATCCGCCTGTACGGCTTGAGTTTTGCCACGACCTTATCCACAGGTACGGCCTGGAAAGGCGAGCTGAGCTACCGTCCTAATGCTCCGGTGCAGCTCAACAGCAACGACTTGCTGTACGCCAATGTCACGCTGTTGCCCGGTCTTGCCCAGGCATCGCCCCTGACGGTGACTCCCGGCGCGGACATTCAGGGCTATCGACGCAAGGAAGTTACCCAGTTCCAGACCTCGCTCACCCATGTTTTTGACAACGCGATGGGGGCCGATCGTCTGACCGTGACCGGCGAAGTGGGCGTGACTTACGTGGGCGGACTGGATAGCCCTTCAGATCTGCGTTATGGCCGCGACCCGGTATTCGGCTCCGACGGCAACGACGGCTTCACTACGGCTACTTCCTGGGGTTACCGGGGTCGGGCCGTGTGGGAGTACAACAGCGTGTTGCCCGGCGTGAACCTCAAGCCCAACCTGGGTTGGTCCCATGACATCAGTGGTTATTCCCCGGGCCCCAATGCCAATTTCGAAGAAGGCCGCAAAGCCATCACCCTGGGCCTGGACGGCGAATACCAGAGCACCTACACCAGCAGCCTGTCGTACACCAACTTCTTTGGCGGGCGCTACAACACCCTCAGTGACCGCGATTTTGTGGCACTGACGGTGGGGGTGAAATTTTAGCCTGCAAACTGCGCGCAGAATTTTAGCCGCTGCCGAGGTACGAGGCTGCGAAGCGGCTCCGACAGCTTGAAGGTCCTGCGGACCTTGTCGAAGCCTCGTACCTCGTCAGCGGCTACAGGTTGGAAGAGTGCGGGCTGTCTTTGATATATTTATTTTCACTGTGTTGATTTCTGAAATAATACGTGTCAATCATAGGCGTACACAATCATCGGTCTTAACCACCGAGCCAGCCCGGATGGCGCCCCTTCAGGAGTCAATAATTTGAACAAGACAGAACTTCTAGGTGCACTGGCACTTTGCGCTGTGAGCTTTTTGGCCCACGCCGAAGAAGCTCCTCTGCGTATCGGGATCGAGGCGGCCTACCCGCCGTTCTCCTTTAGAACGCCAGCGGGCGAGATCAGCGGTTTTGACTACGACATAGGCAATGCCTTGTGCGAAGAGATGAAGGCCAAGTGCACCTGGGTCGTCCAGGAATTCGACGGCATGATCCCTTCGTTGAAAGTGCGCAAGGTCGATGCGGTGCTGTCTTCGATGTCGATTACCGAAGATCGCCTCAAGTCTGTGGACTTCAGCAAAAAGTACTATCACACCCCAGGCAAGTTCGCGATGAAGGCGGGCAATGTGCTCACCGATCCCAAGGTTGATCTCAAGGGTAAACGCCTTGGCGTGCAGCGCTCTTCGACTTACGACCGTTTTGCCACTGAGCAACTGGAACCGGCAGGCGTCGTGGTAGTGCGTTACTCCACGCAGAATGAAGCCTTCCTTGATCTGGCCTCGGGCCGTCTGGATGCCACTCTCGCGGACATCGTCTACACCGATGAGAGCTTTATCAAAACCCCGGCAGGCAAGGATTACGCGCTGGTGGGGCCGGACATCAACGACCCCAAATACTTCGGGCGCGGCGCCGGTATTGCAGTGCGCAAAGGCGATACCGCCAACGCCGCACGTTTGAGTGCGGCGATTGACGCGATCCGCGCCAATGGCAAGTACGACCAAGTCATGGCCAAGTACTTCACGTACGACATCTACGGCCAACGCTAAGTAAACCCGCAACCCTTACACCGCCTCCGCTCCGGGGGCGGTTCGGGTTTGTCTCGCGCTCGATTTGGCGCACGCTTGAGGAACTTCATCATGCTCCACGGCTACGGATCGAGCATTCTCGATGGTGCCTGGCTGACCGTGAACCTTGCCCTTACATCCATGGCCCTGGCGGTTGCCCTAGGTCTGGTTGGCGCGGCCTTTCGCCTGTCACCGGTCAAATGGCTGGCGCGGCTGGGAGAGGGCTATACCACGGTGATTCGCGGGATTCCCGATCTGGTACTGATCCTGCTGATCTTTTACGGCGGCCAGGACCTGATAAACCGCATCGCCCTGGCACTGGATTACACCGGCTATATCGATATCAATCCCTTCATTGCCGGTGTCTGCACCATGGGCTTCATTTTTGGTGCCTATCTGTCGGAAACCTTCCGTGGTGCCTTTATGGCCATCCCTGCGGGTCAGGCCGAGGCGGGCATGGCGTATGGCATGAGCCGCTCCCAGGTGTTCTGGCGAATTTTGGTGCCGCAGATGATCCGTCTCGCCCTGCCGGGGTTTACCAATAACTGGCTGGTGCTGACCAAATCCACTGCGCTGATTTCGGTCATCGGCCTGCAGGACATGATGTTCAAGGCCAAGAACGCAGCTGACGCGACCCATGAGCCGTTTACGTTTTTTCTCGCGGTGGCGGTGCTTTATCTGATGCTGACCAGCGTGTCTTTGCTGGTACTGCGCTATCTGGAAAAACACTTTTCGGTTGGCATAAAAGCCGCCGAATTGTGATTGGGAGCACCTCATGATTCTTGACTACAACCTGATCTGGGAAAACCTGCCGCTGTATTTCAGTGGTGCGCTGGTGACTCTGAAAGTGCTGCTTATTTCCTTGTTTTTCGGGCTGATGCTGGCGATTCCGTTGGCCTTGATGCGGGTTTCGCGCTCGCCCCTGATCAACTTCCCGGCCTGGCTTTACACCTACGTGATTCGCGGTACGCCGATGCTGGTGCAGTTGTTTTTGATCTATTTCGGCCTGGCGCAGTTTGAGGTGGTACGCCAAAGCGTGCTCTGGCCATACCTTTCCAGCGCCACCTTTTGCGCGTGCCTGGCCTTTGCGATCAATACCAGTGCCTACAGCGCGGAGCTGTTGGCGGGCAGCCTGAAATCCACTCCCCATGGCGAGATCGAAGCCGGTAAAGCCATGGGCATGTCGCGCGCGACTTTGTTCCGTCGGATTCTCTTGCCGTCGGCCCTGCGCCGGGTGTTGCCGCAGTACAGCAACGAAGTGCTGATGATGCTGCAAACCACCAGCCTGGCGTCGATTGTCACTCTGGTCGACATCACCGGGGCGGCACGTACGGTCAGTGCACGGTACTACCTGCCGTTTGAGGCATTTATCACGGCGGCGATTTTTTATCTGGTCCTGACTTTCATTCTGGTCCGTCTGTTCAAGCTGGCCGAGCGCCGCTGGTTGGCGTATCTGGCACCGCGCAAGCACTAAGGAATATTTATGGAACATATCAAGTACCTTTTGCCGTGGACAGCTTCGGGCACAGAACGTCATTTGTCGTTGTTTCGCTTTGGCCAAGGGCCGCGCAAGGCCTATATCCAGGCTGCTTTGCATGCAGACGAATTGCCCGGAATGCGGGTTGCCGTGGAGCTCAAGCGCCGCCTGCTTGAACTGGAAGAACAGGGCCGTCTGAACGGGGTGATCGAGCTGGTGCCGATGGCCAACCCCATCGGTATTGGCCAGATGTTCCAGGCCACCCATCAGGGGCGTTTCGAGTTTTCCAGTGGCAAGAATTTCAATCGTGACTTTCCGGTGTTGGCCGACGCCGTGGTTGCGCGTCTGGAGGGGCATTTAGGCTCCGATGCTGATGCAAACATCGCGCTGATCCGTAGCACCATGCTCGCTGTGCTGGATGAGTTGCCTGCACCGATATCGGAGCTGGACGCCTTGCGCTGCCTGTTAATGCGTCATGCGTGTGACGCCGATGTAGTGCTCGACCTGCATTGTGACTTCGAGTCGATCATGCTGCTGTACGCCATGCCGCATAACTGGCCGCGCTTGCAGTCGCTGGCTGCGCGCCTGCACGCCCGTGTCGCATTGCTGGCTGAAGATGCGGGTGGCAGCGCGTTTGATGAAGCCTGTGCGATCCCCTGGTTGCGTCTGGCGCAGCGCTTTCCCCAAGCCGATATTCCGTTGGCCTGCGTGGCGACCACTATTGAACTGCGGGGCATGGCAGATACCGAGGCCGAGCCCTGTACCGCGAGCGCCGAGGCCATTTTGGGTTATCTCGCGGATCAGGGGCTGATCAATGGCGATTGGGCGCCCGCACCGGCCAATTGTTGCGAGGCGACCCCGTTTGCGGGAGCGCAGTACGCCTATGCGCCGCATCCTGGGGTGGTGAGTTTTATCCAGCCGTTGGGGGCTCGGGTCAAGGTAGGCGACCCGTTGTTTGAAGTGATCGACCCGGTCACCGACCGCCACAGCCTGGTGCGCGCCAACACGGATGGCATTCTCTATGCCCGCGAGCGCCTGCGCTTTGCCCAGCCCGGTTTGTGGCTGGCCAAAGTTGCTGGCAGCACCCTTCTTCGCCAAGGTCGCTTGCTCAGCGACTGAGGCCGCTGAGTGAGCAGCATGGACAAAACTTCCAGCCCCGGATTGTGCTCTGCGGCCCGGGGCAGGCTTGGGATACACTCGCGTCAGTCCACGCAAGCCCGCTCTCACAATTGATTGGGCTCAGCCCCGTCTTTTATCCACAGGTAATGTTGAGCCGGATATGCCAAGCCCATCCAAAAACACCACCATTTATGCCGCGCCAGTTATGCGCAAGCTGGCCGAGATCGTGCTTGATTTGCAGCCGTCATTGCGCAAGGTCGCGGATTTTATTCTGCGCCATCCGCTGCGGGCCGCGACGCTGACGATTGAGGAACTGGCCCACGAAACGGCTACCTCCCCAGCGGCAGTTAACCGGTTGGCCAAGGCTATGGATCTTGGCGGCTACACCGGCATGAAGGCCGAGTTGGTGGCAACGTTGCAGCAAGTGGTGTCGCCGGTCGACAAACTGCGCAACGAACTGGCCCATCGCCCCGACGGCGCGTTTGGCCTGCATGAGCAAATCCAAAGCGCCAGCAGCAATCTCGCTACAGCGGCGGCGAACAACCATCCGGACACGTTTGAAGCTTTTGTCACGCGCCTGATCAAGGCGCGCAAGATCTACATCCTGGGCTTTGGCAATAGCGTCTATTTTGCAGGCCTTGCGGCCTCGACCCTGATGCCGTTCTGTGCCGATGCCACGGCCATCAGCATGGAAGGCGGTAATGAAAACGCCGCGTACCGTCTGGCGGCGATTACCGATCAGGACGTACTGCTGGCCATCTCCCTGCCGCGCTACTCCATCGATACCATGCAGCTTTCACGTTTTGCCAGGGAGCGGGGCGCCTGTGTGCTGGCGATCACCGACTCACCGGCTTCGCCGCTGGCCAATATCGCCGAGCACGTCCTGTTTGCGCCTGCCGACCATCCGGTGATGACCAGTTCCAGCATCGCGGTGCTCGCCTTGATTGAAGGGCTGGTTGCGGGAGTGATGGCGCGAAACAAAGAGGCGGTCAAACTGGCAACCGAACTGACGGAGAGCGTTATGTCCTATCTGCATGTTCCCGTCAGCAGCAAGGCTTCCAAAAAGTAGCCAGGTGCATGACCAATCTTGGTGGTGTCTGGGTGTACGCGTTTGTGGGGGAGCGATCGGGCGGCTATGGTTTATTTAGTGCGAATGTAAACGGCCAAAGGAATTTTTACCGTTGGTCGTGATCCAACGCGAACAAAGGTCTAATGCCTATGACTTTTGCCCCCAGATAGTTTGATCAGGAGCGTCACCATGTTCATCTCGCGTCGTTTGATTGTTGCTGCAAGTGCGGTGGCCTTGCTGGCCGGCTGCGCTACGCCTAACCCGTATGACAATAACCAGGGTCAGGCTTCTTCGGGCATGAGCAATACCGCCAAATACGGCGGTCTGGGGGCATTGGCCGGTGCTGTAGCCGGTGCCGCCATCGACCACAACAACCGTGGCAAGGGCGCGTTGATCGGCGCTGCTGTCGCGGGCCTGGGTGCTGCCGGTTATGGCTATTACGCTGACAAGCAAGAAGCGGCACTGCGTGCAAGCATGGCCAACACCGGGGTAGAGGTTCAGCGTCAAGGGGACAACATCACCCTGGTGATGCCGGGCAACATTACGTTCGCCACCAACTCGGCCAATATCGCCCCAAGTTTCTTCCAGCCGCTGAACAACCTGGCGAACTCGTTGAAGCAGTTCAACAACCAGAACCAGATTCAGATCGTCGGTTACACCGACAGCACCGGCAACTACAACTACAACATGCAGCTTTCGCAACAGCGTGCGCAAAGCGTGGCGACTTATCTGACGTCTCAGGGTGTTAGTGGTCAGTACCTGTCGGTACGTGGTGCCGGCCCTGCTGACCCGATTGCCAGCAACGCAACGCCTGACGGCCGTGCACAGAACCGTCGCGTTCAAGTCACCCTGGCGCCGATCCCTGGCATGCAGTACCAGCAACAGCCGGGTCAGGTTCAGCAGTACCCGTAAGGTTCATTCTACGATTGATCGCAGCCTTCGTTCCTCGTCAGCGGCAGATTCTGTAACCCTGTAGCCGCTGCCGAAGGCTGCGATCGAGCGCGTAGCAGTCGCTCAATAAAAAGCCCCGCGATCCTTGCAGATCGCGGGGCTTTTTATTGAGCGGCTGAGCGGAAGAATTACTTCTTCAGACCGTAATGCTCATCGAGCATGCCGGGGCCGTTCGGGCTTTTTGGTGCGTAGTCCAATGGCGGCTCGTTGCTGTGCGGCGGGGTGATGCGCTCGCGATGCGGTTGTGGCACATCGGAGTGCAGCGCCGCCAGCAGGCGTTGGCGAGTCTGCTCGTCCAGGGCCAAACGGTTGGCGCCCTCGGCGAGATGCTCTTGCACGTCCTGATAGCTCTGAGTGAGCTTTTTCACCAGATTTGCGGTGGTATTGAAGTGGGTAACCACTTCACTTTGATAACTGTCAAAACGTTCCTGGATGTCGTCCAGCTGACGCTGCGTGCGGTTAGGCACGGCATTTGGCAGCAGACGAGCGACCAGAAAACCAATGGCGACACCGGCAACCAGGGCTAGAGTCGGCAACAACCAAATCAAGAGCGAGTGTTCCACGAGTCCTTCCTCTATAAACGGCTTTGCTTTACGTTAACGGCTCGGACCTGCGCTGTATACCGCGATGCACTCGCAAATATGTCAGACAGGATCTATCAGCTAGACGAGTCGACCCAATTTGAGGTCACGGAGTTCCTTCTTGCTTACCCGCGAAACCCCCGTAGTAATTGATGGCCCGGTCGGCCAACTGGAAGCCTTGTACCTTGATTCTGCTGAGCCACAGGGCCTTGCGCTGCTGTGCCACCCTAATCCGGTGCAGGGCGGAACGATGATGAATAAAGTGGTTTCGACCCTGCAGCGCACTGCTCGCGATGCTGGCCTGATTACCTTGCGATTTAATTACCGTGGCGTCGGCACCAGCGCGGGCACTCACGATATGGGCACTGGCGAAGTCGACGACGCACTGGCTGCGGCGCAATGGCTGCGGGCCAAACACCCTGAATTACCGATCACCCTGCTCGGTTTTTCGTTTGGCGGTTTTGTCGCCGCCAGCCTCGGTGGCCGACTGGAAGCCGCGGGTGAGAACCTGTCGCGCTTGATTATGGTGGCGCCTGCGGTAATGCGTTTGCGAGACGAAGACGCATTGCCCCACGACTGCCCGTTGACCGTGATCCAGCCCGAAACTGACGAAGTGATCGACCCGCAACTGGTCTATAACTGGTCAAAAGACCTGACGCGCCCCCATGAGCTGCTGAAAGTGGCAGAATGCGGACACTTTTTTCACGGCAAGCTGCCCGAGCTCAAAGAGTTGGTAGCGCCGCGCCTTTCGAATTGATTGCAGCCTGATAAGCGATTACCCATGACCACTCGTACTCGTATCCTCACCGGTATCACCACCACCGGTACGCCGCACCTGGGCAACTACGCCGGGGCCATTCGCCCGGCAATCGTAGCCAGCCGCGACCCCAATGCTGACTCGTTCTACTTTCTGGCCGACTATCACGCCTTGATCAAATGCGATGACCCGCTGCGCATTCAGCGCTCGCGTCAGGAAATCGCAGCGACCTGGCTGGCAGCCGGTCTCGATGTTGAGCGTGTGACGTTCTATCGCCAGTCGGATATCCCGGAAATCCCGGAGCTGACCTGGTTGCTGACCTGCGTGGCGGCCAAGGGCTTGCTCAACCGTGCGCACGCCTACAAGGCGTCGGTCGACAAGAACCTGGAAAACGGCGAAGACCCGGATGCGGGCATCACCATGGGGCTGTACAGCTACCCGGTACTGATGGCAGCCGACATTTTGATGTTCAACGCAAACAAGGTGCCGGTCGGTCGTGACCAGATCCAGCACGTTGAAATGGCCCGTGACATTGGCCAGCGCTTTAACCACCTGTTCGGCAATGGCAAAGAGTTTTTCGCCATGCCTGAAGCGCTCATTGAAGAGAGCGTGGCCACATTGCCAGGCCTTGATGGCCGCAAAATGTCCAAAAGCTACGACAACACCATTCCGTTGTTCAGTAGCGCCAAGGACATGAAAAGCGCGATTTCGCGCATCGTCACCGACTCCCGTGCGCCCGGCGAGCCGAAAGATCCGGACAACTCGCACCTGTTCACCTTGTACCAGGCGTTCTCGACGCCTGAGCAGTCGGCAGAGTTGCGCAGCGAGCTGTTGCAGGGACTGGGCTGGGGCGAGGCCAAAGAGCGCCTGTTCAAGTTGCTGGATGCCGAACTGGGCGAATCCCGCGAGCGTTACCACGACTTGATGTCGCGACCTGCCGACATGGAAGACATTCTTTTGGCTGGCGCGCAAAAGGCACGTAAAACCGCCATTCCGTTCTTGGCGCAACTGCGTGAGGCGGTTGGCCTGCGTTCGTTTGTCAGCGTGGCTCAAACCACCACCGCCAGCAAAAAGAAAGCTGCCAAGGGCCCGCGTTTTGTCAGCTTCCGCGACGAAGACGGCAGTTTCCGCTTCCGCCTGCTGGCCGCTGATGGCGAACAACTGCTGCTGTCGCGCAGTTTTGCCGATGGCAAAGCAGCCGGTCAGGTGACCAAGCAGTTGCAAGCCGGTGAGCCTCTGGATGTGCGCAGTGATGAGCTGAGCTTCAGCGTCTGGCTGGGCGACACCGGTGTGGCCGACAGCCCGGCATTTGCCGATGTGGCGGCACGCGATGCGGCAATCGAAGCACTGCGACTGGCCCTGGTGCCCGCGCAAGACTGAGAAAGTGCGACGTTTCGTCTCAGGTTTGATTGCCATTCTTAAGGGCCGTCGCTACAGTGTCGGCCCGTTTTTGTTGCCTTGCTAACGAATTATGACGCCTCTAGAACGATATCAAGTTGATCTGAAACGCCCGGACTTCTTCCACGATGCCGCCCAGGAAAACGCTGTGCGCCATCTGCAGCGTCTGTACGACGATCTCGTCGCTGCCTCCCAGAGCAAGCCTGGCGTCTTCGGCAAGCTGTTCGGCAAAAAAGACCGAGCGCCGGTTAAAGGCATTTATTTCTGGGGCGGTGTGGGCCGGGGTAAAACCTATCTGGTTGATACGTTCTTTGATGCCTTGCCGTTCAAGGACAAAGTGCGCACTCACTTCCACCGCTTCATGAAGCGCGTGCACGAAGAAATGCGCACCCTCAATGGCGAAAAGAACCCGCTGACCATCATTGCCAAGCGTTTCTCCGATGAAGCGCGAGTGATTTGCTTTGACGAATTCTTTGTGTCGGATATTACCGATGCCATGATTCTCGGCACCTTGATGGAAGAGCTGTTCAAAAACGGCGTAACGCTGGTTGCGACGTCCAACATCGTGCCAGACGGTCTGTACAAAGACGGCTTGCAGCGTGCGCGCTTCTTGCCGGCCATTGCACTGATCAAGCAGAACACCGAAATCGTTAACGTCGACAGCGGTGTTGACTACCGTCTGCGTCACCTCGAGCAGGCAGAGTTGTTCCACTTCCCGCTGGATGAAGCCTCCGAGAAGAGCCTGCGCGAAAGCTTCAAGGCGCTGACGCACAATTCGACCCGGGCAATTGAAAACGACGATCTGATCATCGAAAACCGCACCATTCGCGCTCTTCGCACCTGCGATGACGTGGCCTGGTTCGACTTCCGTGAGCTGTGCGATGGCCCGCGCAGCCAGAATGACTACATCGAGCTTGGCAAAATCTTCAACGCAGTGATCCTCAGCGGTGTTGAACAGATGGACGTCAAAACCGACGACATCGCCCGACGCTTTATCAATATGGTCGACGAGTTCTATGACCGTAACGTCAAGCTGATCATCTCGGCACAAGTCGAGCTCAAGGATCTGTATACCGGCGGGCGCCTGAACTTCGAGTTCCAGCGCACCCTCAGCCGTTTGCTGGAAATGCAGTCCCACGAATACCTGACCCGGGCGCATAAACCTTAATAGCCCGTGGGAGTGAGCCTGCTTGCGAAGTTCTTGTGGTCTTCGCGAGCAGGCTCGCTCCCGCTTGCTTTCAGGTTTCGGCTGCCTTGAACCCCAGTCGCTGCAGGTGTTTGCCGACTTCTCGGCCAAGCCCTGAACCTATCAGTAGCCAGATCAGGATGCGCGCCTTGTATGGGCACAAAAGCCCGCACATCACCGCTCCGCGGTCGGTCAGGTCCAACTCGCTGCCGATAAACCCGCAAGACGCCTCGGCAGTCGAGCCTGAACCGGTTCGGGTGCCCACCAGAACCGGAATCTCCGTGGTGATCTGGTCGATCAGGTCTGCCCATTCGACACTTACGTTTCCGGCCCCGAAAGCGCTAACGACCAGCGCGTCATACCCCAGGGCAAGCACGTGTTCCAGTAGCACCGTATCGGCTGACAGCGATGCCTGCAGCAGTGCGACCTTGTGATGAATTGAGCGGGGTATGGGCAGCACTGTTCGTGCACACGCTTTGCGCAGATAGCAGGCACGGTGTTCGATCATCACCCCAGCGGGCCCGAAAAGCGGCGAACTAAAAGCCTCCAGTGCCATTGATGAACATTTGCGTACATGTTGCGCCTGATGAATCTGGGCGTTCATCACCACTAACACCCCACGCTTGCGACTGTGAGTGTCGAGCGCAACCCTGGAGGCGTCCAGCAGGTTGGCAGGGCCGTCCGGGCTCGGCTGATCGCTGGAGCGCATGGCTCCGGTCAACACCAGCGGCACATCGGCGTTCCAGAGCAGATCCAGGAAAAATGCGCTTTCTTCCAGTGTGTCAGTGCCTTGGGTTATCACGATACCTTGCGCGCCCAGCTTCACTTGGTCCTGGGCCCAGATCAGCACCTCAAGCAGCAAGTTGAAACACAGAGATGCACTCGGCACCAGGCACAGAGTTTCGATGCGTACATCCAGCCCCTCGTGCAGCTGCACCATACCGCTGAACAGGGCTTCGCCGGCCTTGGTTCCAGGTTGTGTGGCGCGCATGCTCACGGTGCCACCCAGGGCGCCGATGGCGAGAATAGGCAGGGTGGTGTGGTTGAGTTTCTGCGGCATGATGGATACCTCCGCCGGGAGCCGGTCAAACCTCTTTTTGTTATTGCCCTCTGTGGAGGGCGTTTTCATCAGAGGCTTTTCGGTAGGGCGGAGGAATCAGATTGTTCCGTTT
Organism: Pseudomonas kulmbachensis; assembly: GCF_963681935.1. NCBI lineage: Bacteria > Pseudomonadati > Pseudomonadota > Gammaproteobacteria > Pseudomonadales > Pseudomonadaceae > Pseudomonas > Pseudomonas kulmbachensis. Next base: position 932,805 of record NZ_OY817088.1, read on the forward strand.
GGCGTGTAGGTCAACGCTGTAAATTAAACAGACCTGATTTACGCCGCTTGCAGGAACTGTTGACGATATTGGTTCGGTGACAGCTCGGTGTGTTGGCGAAACAGCCGTGCAAAGAAGCTTGCGTCGTCATAGCCCACATCGTAACTGATGGTCTTGATGCTTTTGCGCGAGGCCGAGAGCAGGCCCTTGGCGGTTTCTATGCGCAGGCGTTGCAGGTAGTGCAAGGGTTTGTCACCCGTGGCCATCTGAAAGCGGCGCATGAAATTACGGATGCTCATGCCGTGTTCGCGAGCGACGTCTTCGAAGCGGAATTTGTCGGCGAAGTGGTCTTCGAGCCAATGCTGGATTTGCAGAATGATCACGTCCTGGTGCAGCTTTTGGCCGCCAAAGCCAATGCGTCCAGGGGTGTAGTTACGCTGCACTTCGTAAAGAATGTCGCGGGCCACGGCCTGGGCGATGTTGGCGCCGCAGAAACGCTCGATCAGATAAATGTAGAGGTCGCAGGCTGAGGTCGGACCGCCGGCGCAGTAGAGATTGTCTGCGTCGGTAATGTGTTTGTCCTGGTTGAGTTGCACCAGCGGATAGCGCTTGGCGAACGTGTCGAAAAAGCGCCAGTAGGTGGTGGCTTCTTTGCCGTCGAGCAACCCGGCTTCGGCGAGCCAGAATACGCCGGTGGCCTCTGCGCACAAGACGGCGCCACGAGCATGCTGTTCGCGCAACCACGGCAGAACTTGCGGATAACGCTGGCAGATAGTGCCGAAATCCTCTCCGAAGGCCGGGAGGATGATGATATCGGTGTCCTCCAGGCCGCCATCGACGGGGAGTACAACATCGCTGAAGCTGATCGCGGGTTTGCCGTCAGGGCTGACCAGGCGTGTTTCGAAGGTGGGGGTGAGCCCTCGGCCCAGTTGCTTGCCGTGACGCAGGCTGGCGAGATGAAAGAAGTCCTTGGCATGCATCAGGGTCGAGGCGAATACCCGATCGATGGCCAAAATGCTGACACGCCGCAGGGGCGTGGAGAGTTGAGTAGACATAGACATTTTTGATTATTCTTATAGGTTAAATTGGTCAACTTACGGCTGGATCGTCTTATTTTTTTTCCTGTGTGTCTAGGGGTAAGGGCGGTTGCTTGTGCTTTTGCTTCTGTGGGAACGGGCTGGCTCGCGACTCAGGCCCGCCCCAGCAGGGAGTAAGGCGGTTTGTTTAAGGCGCCGGGTTTGGCTGTTCCTTGTGGATCGCTTCGATGCCGGCGAGCACTTCATCGGACAATTTCAGGCTGAAACTGTCGATATTGCTTTTGAGCTGCGCCATCGTCGTCGCGCCAATAATGTTGCTGGTGACGAACGGTTGTTGCGTGACATAGGCCAAGGCCATTTGCGCCGGGTCCAGGCCATGTTCGCGAGCCAATGCCACATAACGCTCGCTGGCAGCCACGGCTTGCGGGTTTGAATAGCGCGAGAAGCGGCTGTAGAGGCTCAGGCGGCCCTTTGGCGGTTGTGCGCCGCCACTGTATTTGCCTGAGAGCATGCCGAACGCCAGGGGCGAATAGGCGAGCAGGCCGCATTGTTCGCGAATGGCAATTTCCGCCAGGCCGACTTCAAAGCTGCGGTTGAGCAGGTTATAGGGGTTCTGGATCGAAACGGCGCGTGGCCAGCCACGGCTTTCGGCCAGCTGCAAAAACTTCATGGTGGCCCACGGCGTTTCATTTGACAGGCCAATGTGGCGGATTTTGCCGGCCTTGACCTGTTCGTCCAGCGCTTCGAGGGTGTCTTCCAGAGGGGTGAAGTCTTCGTCGGCGTTGTGCTTGTAGCCAAGCTGGCCGAAAAAGTTGGTGCTGCGCTCGGGCCAATGCAGCTGGTAAAGGTCGATCCAGTCGGTTTGCAGGCGTTTGAGGCTAGCGTCCAGGGCTTGCACGATGTGGGTGCGGTTATGCTTGAGGCTGCCGTCACGGATGTAGTCGATACCATTGCCGGGACCAGCGATCTTGCTGGCCAGTACCCAATCGGCACGATCGCCGCGTTCCTTGAACCAGTTACCGATATAACGCTCGGTAGTGGCATAGGTTTCGGCCTTGGGCGGGACCGGGTACATCTCGGCGGTATCGATAAAATTGATGTTGGCGTTTTTTGCGTATTCGATCTGCTCGAAGGCTTCAGCCTGGGTGTTCTGCTCGCCCCAGGTCATGGTCCCGAGGGCGATTGCGCTTACGTCCAGATCGGTTCGGCCCAGCTTGCGATAGTCCATCGGGTGCTCCTTCGGGTAAACAAACATAAAAGCAGGTTGTAATTTTTTGCGCAATCTGGATAATTGCCGTCCTCTTTCTGCGGTGGAAGTGATGCGCCGCCCGCCGAAGAATCTTGCCGTTGAACGGACGCGCTGACCCGAGCCCCCGATAGCGTCTGTATCCGGCTGCCTTTGACTTGTCAAAGTACGCACTATTCAGTAAGATCCGCCGTCTAATTTACAGGGCGGCCCCTGAGGCTATAAAGAATGAAAACTTTTACTGCTAAACCGGAAACAGTTACGCGCGACTGGTTTGTCGTCGACGCTGCTGGCCAGACACTGGGTCGTCTGGCCACCGAAATCGCGAGCCGTCTGCGTGGCAAGCACAAGCCTGAATACACTCCGCACGTTGACACCGGTGACTACATCGTTGTTATCAATGCCGAGCAGATTCGTGTCACTGGTGCTAAAACCACTGACAAAATGTACTACTCTCACTCCGGTTTCCCGGGCGGGATTAAGTCGATCAACTTCGAAAAGCTGATCGCCAAAGCTCCTGAACGCGTGATCGAGACCGCGGTTAAAGGCATGCTGCCTAAAAACCCGCTGGGTCGCGACATGTACCGTAAGCTGAAAGTCTATGCGGGCGCTGTACACCCTCATACTGCTCAGCAGCCCCAAGAACTGAAGTTTTAACGGAATAGTTCATTATGTCGGCGACTCAAAACTACGGCACTGGCCGTCGTAAAACCGCAACTGCACGCGTTTTCCTGCGTCCAGGTACCGGTAACATCTCGATCAACAACCGCACTCTGGAGAATTTCTTCGGTCGCGAAACTGCCCGCATGGTAGTTCGTCAGCCGTTGGAACTGACTGAGACTGTCGAGAAATTCGACATCTACGTCACCGTGATCGGTGGTGGTGTAAGTGGTCAAGCTGGCGCAATCCGCCACGGTATCACTCGTGCACTGATGCAGTATGACGAAACCCTGCGTGGCGCTCTGCGCAAAGCTGGCTTCGTTACTCGCGATGCTCGTGAAGTTGAACGTAAGAAAGTCGGTCTGCGTAAAGCGCGTAAGCGTCCGCAGTACTCGAAGCGTTAATTCGCAGCTTCGTTCAAAAAAGCCCAGTCTCCTTCGGAGCTGGGCTTTTTTTATGGGTGATGATTTCTTGGTGTGACAACTTGCCACATCCAGCAAACGCCTATACTACAAGGCTTGTAGCCGCCCCAGAGCGGTAATTACCTTGTAAGACTAGGGGCTTTTCATTACCATTCTGCAAAATTTTTATAAGTTCAGATGCAAATTTAGTAGATGCCTGATTTAACAGGCCACAAAGCTGATGGGAGAGGACTGAATGAGCAATGACGGCGTAAATGTCGGCCGGCGTCGCTTCCTCGTAGCAGCCACATCCGTGGTGGGTGCTGCAGGAGCGGTGGGGGCGGCGGTCCCGTTCGTGGGGTCGTGGTTTCCCAGTGCCAAGGCAAAAGCCGCGGGCGCACCGGTAAAAGTGAATATTGCAAAGATCGAGCCAGGGCAGCAGATGATTGCTGAGTGGCGTGGTCAGCCTGTATTCATTGTCCGCCGCACCGAGGAAATCCTGGCGAATCTGAAAAAGATTGAAGGGCAGCTAGCTGATCCTGAGTCCTTGAGTTCTGATCAACCTGAAAACTCAAAAAACGAGTGGCGGTCTATCAAGCCAGAAGTTTTGGTGTTGATCGGTATTTGTACTCACCTGGGTTGCTCGCCTACTTTCCGTCCGGAGGTCGCACCTGTCGACCTGGGCAAGGATTGGGTCGGGGGTTATTTCTGCCCTTGTCATGGTTCGCACTATGACCTGGCCGGCCGCGTCTACAAGTCGCAACCTGCGCCGCTGAACCTGCCAGTGCCTCCTTACTACTATGTAGATGGCAGTGACAGCATCATTGTCGTTGGCCTTGAAGGGGAGAGCGCGTAATGAGCAAGTTCATGGATTGGGTAGATGCCCGCTTCCCCGCTACCAAGATGTGGGAAGACCATCTCAGCAAGTATTACGCGCCGAAGAACTTCAACTTCTTCTACTTTTTTGGCTCCCTCGCATTGCTCGTTCTGGTTAACCAGATCGTTACCGGTGTGTGGCTGACCATGAGCTACACGCCGTCGGCAGAAGAAGCTTTTGCTTCTGTCGAATACATCATGCGTGACGTTGAATACGGCTCCATTTTGCGCTATCTGCACTCAACGGGTGCGTCGGCGTTCTTTATTGTCGTGTATCTGCACATGTTCCGTGGCTTGCTCTACGGCTCGTACCAGAAGCCGCGTGAGCTGGTCTGGCTGTTCGGCATGATGATTTATCTGGCGCTCATGGCTGAAGCCTTCATGGGCTACCTGCTGCCTTGGGGTCAAATGTCCTACTGGGGCGCCCAGGTGATCATCTCGCTGTTCGGTGCGATTCCGGTTATCGGTAACGACCTGACCCAGTGGATTCGTGGTGACTACCTGATTTCCGGTATTACCCTGAACCGCTTCTTTGCCTTGCACGTGGTGGCCTTGCCTATCGTGATTCTGGGTCTGGTAGTGCTGCACGTTCTGGCCTTGCACGAAGTCGGGTCCAACAACCCGGACGGCGTGGACATTAAAAAGCATAAAGACGAAAACGGCGTACCGCTGGATGGCATTCCCTTCCACCCGTACTACACCGTGAAAGATATCGTCGGCGTGGTGGTGTTCCTGTTTATCTTCTGCTCGATTGTGTTCTTCTTCCCGGAAATGGGTGGTTACTTCCTGGAAAAACCGAACTTTGAACAGGCTAACGCCTTTAAAACGCCGGAACACATTGCGCCTGTCTGGTACTTCACACCGTTCTACGCGATCTTGCGAGCCATCCCGGACAAGCTGCTTGGCGTCATTGCCATGGGCGCCGCGATTGCCGTTCTGTTCGTGCTGCCTTGGCTTGACCGCAGCCCTGTTAAATCCATGCGCTACAAAGGCTGGATGAGCAAGGTGTGGCTGTGGGTGTTCTGCATCTCGTTCGTGATTCTGGGCGTGCTGGGTGTACTGGCGCCAACCCCGGGCCGTACGCTGCTGTCGCAAGTGTGTACGTTCCTGTACTTCGCTTACTTCATTCTGATGCCGTTCTACACCAGGCTTGAGAAGACCAAACCGGTTCCGGAAAGGGTGACTGGCTGATGAAAAAGCTATTTGCTGTATTGATGCTTGCGGTGATGCCTGTGTTCTCCTTCGCGGCTGAACAGGGTGTGCACCTCGACAAGGTCGACATCGATGTTTCTGACAAGGCTGCCATGCAGGACGGCGCGCGTACGTTCGCCAACTACTGCATGGGCTGTCACAGCGCCAAGTTCCAGCGCTACGAGCGTGTAGCAGACGACCTGGGTATTCCCCATGAAGTCATGCTCGATAACCTGGTGTTCACCGGTGCCAAGATTGGCGACCACATGAACATCGGTATGCAGCCTGCTGACGCCAAGGCCTGGTTCGGTGCTGCACCGCCAGACCTGACGCTGGTAGCTCGTGTGCGCGGTACTGACTGGCTGTACAGCTACCTGCGTTCCTTCTATGAAGACCCGTCCCGCCCTTGGGGTGTGAACAACAAGGTCTTCCCGAACGTAGGTATGCCGAACGTTCTGGCGCCGCTGCAAGGTCGTCAGGTTGTAGGCTGCAAGCAAGTACAGATCGTCGAAGACGGCAAGAAGCAGTATGATCCGCTCACCGGCACACCTTTGACACATGAAGCGTGCGACCAGCTGACAGTGCTGCCAAAAACCGGCGCGCTGACTGAAGAGCAGTTCGATGAGAAGATCAAGAACCTTGTGACCTTCCTGGCCTACTCGGCCAACCCGGTGAAGCTGGAGCATCAGCGCATCGGTACTTACGTGCTGCTCTACCTGGCCTTCTTCTTTGTATTCGCTTATCTGCTCAAGCGCGAATACTGGAAAGATGTGCACTGATATAGTTACACGCATTGCTGTTAATCGTGCGCGCCCGAGGGTGTCTCTGAAAAGGTAACAGTGCAGGACAAGTGGCAAGCGGGGTCCAACGACCTCGTTTGCCCAGGTTCTGCGGTTATCGGAGGCTTCCCTTGGGCGCGTTCGTTTTTCCGCTCCCGATAATTTCAACAAGCGAGGAGGACCGCCATGGGCGTGACCAATCGGTTGGCCTGTTACTCCGACCCCGCCGACCACTATTCCCACCGAGTACGCATTGTGCTCGCAGAGAAAGGTGTCAGCGCCGAGATCATCAGTGTGGAGGCGGGCCGTCAGCCGCCGAAGCTGATCGAAGTGAACCCTTACGGCAGCCTGCCAACCCTGGTCGATCGTGACCTGGCGTTGTGGGAGTCGACTGTGGTGATGGAATATCTGGATGAGCGTTACCCGCATCCGCCGTTATTACCGGTTTATCCGGTGGCGAGGGCCAATAGCCGTCTGCTGATCCATCGCATTCAGCGCGACTGGTGTGGGCTGGTGGATTTGATTCTGGATTCGCGCACCAAAGAGCCTGCCCGTGTTCAAGCGCGCAAAGAGCTGCGTGAGAGCCTGACAGGTGTGTCTGCGTTATTTTCAGATAAACCTTTTTTCCTCAGTACCGAGCTAAGTCTGGTCGACTGCTGCCTATTGCCGATACTCTGGCGTTTGCCCATTCTGGGCATTGAATTGCCGCGGCCAGCCAAGCCGTTGCTCGATTATATGGAGCGCCAGTTTGCGCGTGAGACTTTCCAGGCGAGTTTGTCTGAAGTCGAACGCGACATGCGCTAAGGCTTTAGGAGCCCTCGATGAATTCAAGTCGACCTTATCTGGTGCGTGCGCTGTATGAGTGGATCGTTGATAACGACTGCACTCCGCACATGCTGGTTAACTCTGACTACCCGAAGGTACAAGTGCCTGCGGGTTTTGCCAGTGACGGGCAGATTGTCCTGAATGTTTCGCCAACCGCCGTGCGTCAACTGCACATGGACAACGAAGCAGTGAGCTTTGAAGGGCGTTTTGGTGGTGTGCCACACACGTTGTACGTGCCTATCCCTGCGATCCTGGGCGTTTACGCCCGAGAGAACGGCCAAGGCATGGTGTTTGACCTGGAAGAGCCTCTAGGGGGTGATGACGAGGTTGAGCCGGATGACGATGGGCCGCAACCCGAGCCGCCGCGCCCTACGGGCCGGCCAAGCTTGAAAGTGGTCAAGTAATAAAAAAGGCGACCTGAGAAGGTCGCCTTTTTTGTGTCTGGCAGTTGGGTGCTGTCAGTCGATGTACTCGAACAGTTTGACGATTTTCTGCACCCCGGAAACACCCTGCACCAGACTGGTGGCGCGGGCAGCTTCTTGCTTGGTTACCAGGCCAAGCATGTAGACGATACCGTTTTCGGTGACGATCTTGATCCGTGAGCCGGGAATTGCGTTGTCGGTCAGCATCTGAGTCTTGATCTTGGTGGTCAGCCAGGCGTCGTTGTTACGCGCAAGGATCGACGACGGGGCCATGACTTGCAGCTCGTTATTGACCTTTTTGACCCGCTGAACGGCGGCAGCAGCCTGCTCGGCCTGGGCCTTGAGGTCGGCGCGCGGGGTTTGGCCAGCGAGCAGTACGATGCCGTTGTAGCTGGTGACAACGATATGCGAACCGGTGTCCAGATCCGGGCTGGCCTTGGCCACGTTCACGGCGACCTTGGTTTCGATCAGGGAGTCGTCGATCTTGCTGCCGAAAGTGCGCGTGCCGCGGTCATCTTCAATGGGCTTGTCGCGGGTGGCTGTCAGTACCGAGCTGCAGCCGGCAGTCAGGCCGAGGCATAACGTCAGCGCGACAAGGCTAAGGCGATTAAAAGTCATTCTTCACTCCCGAACAGTTGGCTGTCGATCAGATCGCACAAGCAGTGGATCGCCAGCAGGTGGACTTCTTGAATACGTGCAGTGACATTGGACGGGACGCGAATTTCGACGTCCTCGGGCAGCAGCAGTGAGGCCATGCCGCCGCCATCGCGGCCAGTCATGGCAACGACGATCATTTCACGATCATGCGCGGCTTGAATGGCCTGGATGATGTTTGCCGAGTTGCCGCTGGTGGAAATAGCCAGCAGCACGTCGCCGGGTTGGCCTAGTGCGCGAATCTGTTTGGAGAAGATCTCGTTGAAGCTGTAATCGTTGGCGATCGATGTGATCGTCGAAGTATCTGTGGTCAGCGCAATGGCGGGCAGGCTTGGGCGCTCGCGTTCAAAGCGGTTGAGCAGTTCGGATGAAAAGTGCTGGGCGTCACCTGCTGATCCGCCATTGCCGCACGAAAGCATTTTGCCCTCATTGAGCAGGGCGTTAACCATCACCTGGCTGGCTTGCTCGATATGGGGGGCGAGCACTTCCATGGCCTGCTGCTTGGTGTCGATGCTGGCCTGAAAAAGCTGGCGAATCCGGGATTGCATGTCCATCTATGTGACCTTAAGTAGGGCGGCTGGTCGGGCGTGATCCAGGTGTTCCTGAGTGACTTCCCGGCACAAAAATGTGCAGCCCGCAAAGCAAAGCAAAATCGTTTAAAAAAGGGTGCTGGAATCGGCCTGGCAGCGTTATTGGCTGTCAAAGGCATTCCGTAGCCAGTTCAATTGGGGTGTTGCGCTGTCCATGGTCACCACGTCAAATCGGCATGGGTGATTGGCCCAGCGCGTCTGGCGCTGTAAAAAATACTGAGCGGCAAGTATCAGCTTTTGTCGCTTGCGAGCGTCAATGCTGGCCAGTGCGCCACCCCATTGCGCGTGTTGTCGGTAACGAACTTCGACGAATACTACTGTATCGCCGTCAAGCATGACCAGATCCAGCTCGCCACGCTTGCATGACCAGTTCTGCGCCAACAGGCGCAAACCCTGTTGCTCAAGATGCCGCAACGCCAGGCGTTCGGCATCCTTGCCAGTTTGCTGGCTTGAGCGCTCGGGCATCAGTTAGGAGTATCAGGCAGGCGTTGAGGCTGGCCATTGGTGAACTCGGCCCACGGCAGTTGACGCTCTACACGTTGCGCCGGGCTCATGCTCAGGCTGCCTGACAAACCGTCAATCCGGCTATCGGGCAGGGCTTTCAACTGGCCCAGGCTCGATGTCAGGCGATAGGCGTCGATGCCCATTGCATACAGGCGCCCCAGGCTGCCGCCGGCTTGTGGCCATTGCGCTGTTACTTGCTGGCGTAACGGGTTTGCAGGGTCGAGCAGCCAAGGTGTTTCACAAAAACGGATACCGTTCATGTCGTTGTACTGATTTTGGTCGCCGCTGGCACTGAATACATGGGAGGTCGCGTAAACCGGGATGTCGCCTGCGTACTGGTAGTTCAGGGTCGGTTTGATCTGCTGGGCCTGCTGAGGGGTAGCGGCCAGGAAGATAAATTCCATGTCGTGGCGACGCGAAGGTTCGGCAGCACTGCCACCGGTTTTACGCAGTTGCACCAGGTCAGCGACCTGCTGGGCCAGTGCTACGGGCTTGTCGATATGCTCAACGCCGACGATAGTGCCGCCATGGGCTTCCCATTCCTGGCGGAACGCCTTGAGTACGCGATTGCCCCACTCGCCGACGGGCACCATGGCGCCAGCACGGGTCAGGCCGTCGGCCCGGGCGCGGCGAGCCACTTCGCGGGCTTCATCTTCAGCCGCCAGACCGAACTGGAACAGTTGTGCGGGGGCTTGTGCGCCCTCGCTGTAGTTCAGAGCCAGGGTGGTGATTGGCAGCTGTTGGCGGGTGCTGAGCTGTTTGACCAGTGGTTTTTCCAGCGGTCCCACCACCAGTTGCACGCCATCGGCTTGCGCCTTGCGATAGAACTCATCCAGCGATGTCAGGCGCGAGCTGTCATAGAACTGAATGCTCGGCGGGTTTTGTCCGGCCTGTTGAGCCTGGTAGTGGGCAGCCATAAAACCATCACGCAGTGCTTTGCTGACTGAGGCCAGTTGGCCCTCTTGTGGCAGCAGCAAGGCAATTTTGGTCAGCGGCTGGCTGGCCAGCTCCTTGAGTTTGATCAGCGGTGTTGGCAGTTGGATGGCAGCCGGATGAGCGGGGTTCTGTGCGCGCCATTGATCGATGGCGTTTTGCTGATCCTGCAGGGTACCAGCGCTCTTGACGGCCAATGCCAGGGACATCCATCCACCCAGTACATCGTTGCTCTGCGTGCGCAGTTGATCGACCGGCAAGGCGGCAACCAGTGCCCAAATGGCTTCATTGTTACTGTTGGCGGCATCGCCGGTCAGGCTTGAGCTCATCGCTGCGCGTTCGCGTGCGGCCGCCAGCGTCTGGCCGTCGGCCTCAAGGGCGCGGGCGTGAACGGTGTGCGTGCGTACTTGCAAGTCGGCTGGCAGCTCGCCGAGAACCGACATGCTCGGGTGGCTCAGTGCAGTCAGCGCGGCCTTGGGGTCGTTGCGGCTCATTGCCAGCTCAGCTGTCAGCGTGCTGGCAAATACTTGCTGGGCGGGTTTGAGCTGATCCAGCGGAACCAGGGCCAAAATCTGTGTGGCGCGGGCATTGTTCTGCTGGCGCAGAGCAAGGTCGGCAGCTGACAAGCGCAGCAGCGCGGCCTTTTCCGGATTTGTGCTCTCGGATGCCTGCTGGAGCAGTTGCTCAAGGCTGGCGTCCGGGGTCCGTGGAAGTTCGCCAAGGCTGGACGAGGGCGAGCTGGCGCAAGCCGCCAACAGGGCAGCAAGGCAGAGGGCAGTGAACAGCCGCAGGCAAGCGATCATGTAGTGTTCCTGATACTCGATCAAATGAGTGGAGAAGTGTACCCAAGCGTTGGCCGGGGCGCGATGTTACCGGCAATAAAGCCTGAATTTAGATGAGTTCTGTACGTTGTAACGGTGAAAGTTTACCCGGTTGGCGCTTTGTAGCCTGCAGGGTGGGTGCGTTCATGAGGGCTCTACGCGCTACAATGGCGCCTTTAACTCTTATGAGGTGTGCGTTTTGACTGCTCCAGGTGATTTGAATTCCGTTCTTGGCTCACTTTATGTGGTGGCCACGCCCATCGGTAACCTGGACGACATCAGTGCGCGTGCCCTCAAGGTGCTGCGTGACGTGTCGCTGATTGCGGCCGAAGACACGCGCCACTCCTTGCGCTTGCTGCAACATTTCGGCATTTCCACGCCGCTGGGTGCCTGTCACGAGCACAACGAGCGTGATGAGGGTAGCCGCTTCATTCAGCGTTTGCTGGCGGGTGAAGATGTTGCACTGATCTCCGATGCCGGTACGCCGTTGATCTCCGATCCGGGTTATCACCTCGTGCGTCAGGCGCGCGCTGCCGGGGTCAGGGTTGTGCCTGTGCCGGGTGCCTGCGCCTTGATTGCCGCCCTGTCTGCGGCGGGATTGCCTTCTGATCGCTTTATCTTTGAAGGGTTCTTGCCTGCCAAGGCTGTTGGGCGTCGCTCGCGCCTGGAATTACTGAAAGAAGAACCGCGCACGCTGATTTTTTATGAGGCACCGCACCGTATTCTTGAATGTCTGCAAGATCTTGAGCTGGTATTTGGCCCTGACCGTCCGGCGTTGCTGGCGCGTGAGCTGACCAAAACCTTCGAAACACTCAAGGGGTTGCCGCTGTCCGAGTTGCGCGCATTTGTTGAAGGCGACAGTAATCAGCAGCGCGGTGAGTGTGTTGTGCTGGTTGCAGGCTGGACTGCACCTGAAACGGACGAAGTGGTCAGCAGTGAAGCCATGCGTATTCTCGATCTGTTGCTTAAAGAGATGCCACTCAAGCGTGCGGCGGCACTTGCGGCTGAAATAACGGGTGAGCGCAAAAATGTGCTGTATCAAGTTGCGTTGGAAAAGCAAAAAGTTGAGTAATGACTAGTAGTAAGTGATGGCATTTTGATGTCTTTGTGTGTTTGAACCTGCTGTTAAAGGCTGCGAGTCGGGTAAATGAAGCAGTCTTGCGGCTTTTAACGCTTGTTCTATACGCTCTGTACAGTTAACCTTCGCGCCGGAGAGTCGATTGGACAGTCGCTGCCTTCTATGAAAATTAGAGGGGGGAGGAAAGTCCGGGCTCCATAGGGCGAAGTGCCAGGTAATGCCTGGGAGGCGTGAGCCTACGGAAAGTGCCACAGAAAATAACCGCCTAAGTGCTTCGGCACCGGTAAGGGTGAAAAGGTGCGGTAAGAGCGCACCGCACGACTGGCAACAGTTCGTGGCTAGGTAAACCCCACTTGGAGCAAGACCAAATAGGGTTCCAAGGCGTGGCCCGCGCTGGAACCGGGTAGGTTGCTAAAGATGTCCAGTGATGGCCATCGTAGACGAATGACTGTTCACGACAGAACCCGGCTTACAGATCGACTCTCCACCTTTTTCTCTTCTGCTTGCCATGCAGGCAGATTGCTACACCCGCAATCGCTTAATCCCCTCGCAATCTTTTACAAGAACATTCCCGACGTAATGCCAAAAAGTTCTTACTCTTAACAAACTACTTTAAGTTTGAAGACTAGAGCATTGAATTTGTTGCGCATAGCTCGTCAAAAAACCCTCCCGCTTACTGCTCCACGTCTATTTCCCCTCCTAAATCTCAGTAATGTAAGGGTTTTCCTGTGGGCCGCTCCTTGACGGTGTGGTGGGCGCATTCCTATAGTGTGCATAAGTGGTGGAAAGTGGCATAAAGTGGGTTTTTTAGACGTAAAACGCTAATATTTGGAGAAGCGATCAATGTTTCGCGGAGCCAACGCAATCAGTCTCGATGCCAAGGGCCGTCTCGCAATGCCGAGCCGGTACCGCGACGAGTTGATTTCGCGTAGTTCCGGACAACTGATCGTGACCATAGATGCGGTCGATCCCTGCTTATGTGTGTATCCACTTGATGAGTGGGAACTGATTGAAACCAAGCTGCGGGCGTTGCCTTCGTTGCGTGAAGAAAACCGCCGTTTGCAACGTCTGTTGATTGGTAATGCCGTCGATCTTGAGCTCGATGGCAGTGGTCGTTTTCTGGTGCCGCCGCGTTTGCGTGAATATGCCAAGTTGGATAAGCGCGCGATGTTGGTGGGGCAGTTAAACAAGTTTCAACTGTGGGACGAGGATGCCTGGGAAGCTGTTTCTGCCGCTGACCTTGCAGCCATTCAACAACCGGGCGCCATGCCTGACGAACTGCGTGATTTAATTCTGTGACTATAGATAGCGGCTTCAACCACATCACCGTACTGCTCGACGAAGCCGTAGAGGCTCTCGCCGTACGTCCTGATGGATGCTATCTGGATGGCACCTTCGGTCGCGGCGGACATAGCCGCCTGATTCTCCAGAAGCTTGGTCCCGAGGGGCAACTGCTCGGGTTTGATAAAGATCCACAGGCAATTGCCACCGGGCAAGCGCTAGCGGCCGAAGACGGCCGCTTTGTTATTGTGCAGCGCAGCTTTGCTGAAATGGGATCCGAAATTGCCGATCGCGGTCTGGCCGGCAAAGTAGACGGTATCCTGCTCGATCTGGGCGTGTCTTCGCCGCAGCTTGACGATCCTGAACGCGGCTTCAGCTTTATGAATGACGGCCCGCTGGATATGCGCATGGACCCGGATCGCGGGATCAGCGCTGCCGAGTTCGTCAACAGTGCATCCCAGGAAGAAATTGCCCGCGTATTCAAGGAATATGGCGAAGAACGCTTTTCCGGGCGCATGGCGCGTGCTGTTGTAGAGCGTCGCGATATCAAGCCCTTTGAGCGCACTGGTGACCTTGCTGAAGTCTTGAAAGTGGCCAATCCGGCCTGGGAAAAAGGCAAGCACCCGGCAACCCGCACCTTCCAGGGTTTGCGCATTCACGTAAACAACGAGCTGGGCGACCTTGAAGCAGGCCTTGAGGCTGCATTGGAGTCTCTGGCAATCGGCGGCCGTCTGGTCGTGATCAGCTTCCACTCCCTTGAAGATCGCATCGTCAAATTGTTCATGCGCAAGTTGGTCAAGGGCGAACCTGACAACCTGCCGCGTGGCTTGCCGGTTCAGCACGTCGCGTTTGTGCCGAAAATCAAAATTCATGGCAAGGCCCAGACTGCCTCTGACGCAGAACTCAAAGCCAACCCGCGCTCGCGCAGCGCTGTAATGCGCGTCGCGGAGAAGCTTCGTTGAACAAGCTCTTCGCCAAACCACTTCCCGGCGGAAGTTTTTTCATGCTGCTGCTATTTATTGGCGTGCTGGTTTCGGCTGTGGGCGTTTCTTACAGCGCCCACTGGAACCGCCAACTGCTCAACACCCTGTACGGGGAGTTGAGCGTGCGTGACAAGGCGCAAGCAGAATGGGGCCGTTTGATTCTCGAGCAGAGCACCTGGACGGCCCATAGCCGTATCGAAACACTGGCCAGCGAACAACTGAAAATGCGCATTCCGGGCGCAGCAGAAGTTCGAATGGTGGCGCCATGATCAAACTCGAGGGCGCACTCTATCCGTGGCGTTTTCGTGTGGTGCTGGGATTGCTGGCACTGCTGGTAAGCGCTATCGCGTGCCAAATCGTTTATCTGCAAGTGATCGACCACGACTTCCTCAAGGGCCAGGGCGATGCACGCAGCTTGCGTCATATCCCGATTCCTGCGCACCGTGGCCTGATCACCGACCGCAATGGCGAACCGCTAGCCGTGAGTACGCCGGTGACCACCCTGTGGGCCAATGCCAAGGAAATGCAGGTAGCCAAGGACCGTTGGCCAGCCTTGGCGCACGCGCTTGGGCAAGACCCTAAAGTGCTGACAGCGCGGCTGGAGCAGCAAGCCAACAAAGAATTTATCTACCTGGTCCGGGGCCTGACTCCTGAACAGGGCCAAGTCGTGCTCGACCTCAAAGTGCCGGGCGTTTATGGCATTGAAGAGTTCCGCCGCTTTTACCCTGCGGGTGAAGTGACGGCGCACATGGTCGGCTTTACCGACATCGATGACAAAGGTCGTGAAGGTGTCGAACTGGCCTATGACGAGTGGCTGGCCGGGGTTCCAGGCAAGCGGCAAGTGATCAAGGACCGACGCGGGCGTCTGATCAAAGACGTGCAAGTGACCAAAAACGCCA
Organism: Pseudomonas kulmbachensis; assembly: GCF_963681935.1. Taxonomy (NCBI): domain Bacteria; kingdom Pseudomonadati; phylum Pseudomonadota; class Gammaproteobacteria; order Pseudomonadales; family Pseudomonadaceae; genus Pseudomonas; species Pseudomonas kulmbachensis. The sequence continues at coordinate 947,964 of NZ_OY817088.1, forward strand.
AGGCAGGGAAGACCTTGGCGTTATCGATTGACCTGCGCCTGCAATACCTGGCCAACCGCGAACTGCGCAACGCGCTGGTCGAGAACGGTGCCAAGGCTGGCAGCCTGGTGATCATGGATGTGAAGACCGGCGAAATTCTGGCCATGGTCAACCAGCCCACCTACAACCCCAACAACCGTCGCAACCTGCAACCGGCGATGATGCGTAACCGCGCCATGATCGACGTGTTTGAGCCGGGCTCCACGGTAAAACCGATTTCGATGAGTGCTGCACTGGAAACCGGGCGCTGGAAGCCGACCGACAAGGTTGAGGTTTATCCGGGCACGTTGCAGTTGGGCAAATACACCATTCGTGACGTATCCCGTACCGAAGGTCCGGTCCTCGACCTGACCGGTATTCTGATCAACTCCAGTAACGTGGGCATGAGCAAGGTAGCCTTCGATATTGGTGGCGAAGCGATCTTCCGCCAAATGGCCAAGATGGGCCTGGGACAAGACACCGGCCTGGGCTTCCCGGGTGAACGTGTCGGCAACCTGCCCAACTACCGCGAGTGGCGCAAGGCAGAAACCGCGACCCTGTCTTACGGCTACGGCGTGTCCGTCACCGCGATCCAGTTGGTTCACGCTTTCTCGGCATTGGCCAACAACGGCAAGCTTGCCCCGTTAACGCTGCTTAAAACCGACAAGCCGCCACAGTCCGTACAGGTCATGCCTGAAAAAGTAGCGAAGACAGTTCAGGGCATGCTCCAGGAAGTTATCGAAAACCCGCGTGGTGTATGGCGTGCCAAGGTTCCGGCGTATCACGTCGGCGGCAAGTCAGGTACGGCGCGTAAAACATCGTCCGGTGGCGTCAAAGGCTACGCGGTGAACTCTTACCGTTCGCTGTTCGCTGGCTTCGGCCCGATGAGCGACCCGCGTTACGCAATCGTTGTGGTTATCGATGAGCCGAGCAAGGCGGGCTACTTCGGTGGTCTGGTCTCCGCTCCGGTATTCAGTAAAGTCATGTCCGGCACTCTGCGTCTGATGAACGTGTCCCCGGATAACCTGCCAACGGCAGCGGAGCAACAAGCAGCGGCAACCGCTGCAGCAGCCAAAGGAGGGCGCGGCTAATGTCCCTGAGTCTGAACAAGATTTTCCCTCACGCCGGTCACGATCTGCTTATTCGTGAGTTGACCCTCGACAGTCGCAACGTGCGCGCAGGTGATTTGTTCCTTGCGGTGCCCGGCGGCAAGCTCGATGGCCGTGAACATATAGCTGATGCTTTGAAGCGCGGCGCTGCTGCGGTGGCCTATGAAGTGGACGGTGCTGATGTACTGCCTATCTCGGCAGTTCCGCTGATTCCGGTAAAAGGCCTGGCGGCCCAGTTGTCGGATATTGCCGGGCGTTTTTATGGCGAGCCAAGCCGTCACCTCAATCTGGTTGGCGTGACCGGCACCAACGGCAAGACCAGCGTCACTCAGCTGGTGGCGCAAGCGCTTGACCTGCTGGGTCAGCACTGCGGCATCGTCGGCACATTGGGCACTGGCTTTTATGGTGCGCTGCAAAGCGGTCGCCATACCACGCCGGACCCAATTGCTGTTCAGGCCATGTTGGCCGACCTGAAAAAGGCCGGGGCCAAGGCGGTTGCCATGGAGGTTTCCTCCCATGGTCTGGATCAGGGCCGGGTCAGTGCATTGGCGTTCGACGTCGCGGTGCTGACCAACCTGTCCCGCGACCACCTGGATTACCACGGCACGATGGAGGCTTACGCCGCCGCCAAAGCCAAGCTGTTTGCCTGGCCGGATTTGCATTGCCGGGTGCTGAATCTGGACGACCAGTTCGGTCGCCAACTGGCCTCTGAAAAGCACGACTCGCGCTTGATCAGCTACAGCCTTGAAGACAGCAGCGCTACGTTGTATTGCCGCGATGCGACTTTCGATGACGACGGCGTGCGCGCCACGGTGGTGACTGCCCAAGGTGAGCACCTTCTGCGTAGCGCCTTGCTCGGACGCTTCAACCTGAGCAACGTGCTGGCCGCTGTTGGCGCCTTGTTGGGGTTGGATTACGCACTGGACGAAATTCTCGCCGTGCTGCCAAGGCTGGAAGGTCCGGTCGGCCGCATGCAGCGTCTGGGCGGCGGCAGCAAACCGCTGGTGGTGGTCGACTATGCCCACACCCCGGACGCGCTGGAAAAAGTATTGCTGGCGCTGCGCCCTCATGCCAAAGGCAAGCTGCTGTGCCTGTTCGGCTGTGGCGGCGACCGTGATCGCGGCAAGCGTCCGTTGATGGCGCAAGTGGTTGAGCGTTTGGCTGACGGGGTTCTGGTCACTGACGACAACCCACGTTCAGAAGCCCCGGCGCAAATTTTTGATGACATCCGTGTTGGCTTTGTTGCGCCGCAGAACGTCACGTTTGTAGCAGGTCGCGGTGATGCCATCGCTCAAATCATTGCCGGTGCCAGCGTCGAAGACGTGATCGTGCTGGCAGGTAAAGGTCACGAGGACTATCAGGAAATCAACGGCGAACGCCACGACTTCTCTGATCTGGTCGAAGCCGAAAAAGCGCTCAATAGCTGGGAGGCGGCTCATGCTTAAGCCTCTGTTGTTGAGTGAAGTTGCCGTTGCCCTGCAGGGGCGTGTGGTTGAGGCGGACTGCCGCTTCAATGGCGTCAGTATCGACAGCCGGGCGATCACCAAGGGGCAGTTGTTTATTGCACTGACCGGTCCGCGCTTTGATGGCCACGATTACCTGAATGAAGTTGCAGCCAAGGGCGCTGTTGCGGCCTTGGTCGAGCGCGAAGTGCCCGAGTCGACGTTGCCACAACTGGTGGTCAAGGATACCCGCGAAGCCCTGGGCCGATTGGGTGCGCTCAATCGTGCCGGTTATGACAAGCCGGTTGCGGCCATTACCGGTTCCAGTGGCAAGACCACCGTCAAGGAAATGCTTGCCTGCATTCTGCGTACCCGTGGCCCGGTACTGGCGACCAAAGGCAATTTGAACAACGATCTGGGCGTGCCGCTGACGCTGCTCGAACTGACATCGGAGCACACGGCTGCGGTAATCGAGTTGGGTGCTTCGCGTGTTGGCGAGATCGCTTATACCGTCGCCATGACCAAGCCGCATGTTGCCGTGCTCAATAATGCTGGCACCGCTCATGTGGGCGAGTTCGGCGGGCCGGAAAAAATCGTCGAGGCCAAGGGCGAGATTATTGAAGGGCTGGATGCTGATGGCATCGCGGTTCTGAATCTGGATGACAAGGCATTCGCCATCTGGAACAACCGGGCTGCCGGGCGCAAGGTGCTCAGCTTCGCACTGGCCAACCCTCAGGCTGACTTTTATGCCAGCGATCTGACCCGCGATGCACGGGGTTGCCCGGGTTTCACATTGCACAGCCCGCTGGGTGCCGAACCGGTTCAACTGAACCTGCTGGGCAACCATAATGTGGCTAATGCATTGGCTGCGGCAGCCGCCGCACATGCCTTGGGTGTCTCGTTGTTTGGCATCAAAACCGGTCTTGAAGCTGTGTTGCCGGTCAAGGGCCGTGCGGTCGCGCAAATGACTGGCACAGGTCTGCGAATTATTGATGACACTTACAACGCAAACCCCACCTCAATGTGTGCTGCCGTTGATATACTCGCCGCCTTTTCCGGCCGCACCGTCCTGGTGCTCGGAGATATTGGCGAACTGGGTGAGTGGGCGGAGCAAGGACATCGTGAAGTAGGCGCTTATGCCGCCGACAAAGTTTCAGCGCTCTATGCGGTGGGACCCATGATGGCTCATGCCGTCACAGCATTTGGACACCAGGCTCGTCACTTCGCCAATCAGGCTGACCTGATCAAGGCGCTTCGCGCTGAGCACGAAACAAACACCACTATTTTGATCAAGGGCTCGCGCAGCGCAGCGATGGAAAACGTCGTTGCGGCTTTGTGCGGTTCCAGCGGGGAGAAACATTAATGCTGCTGCTGCTAGCGGAGTATCTGCAACAGTTCTACAAAGGCTTCGGGGTCTTCCAGTACCTGTCCCTGCGCGGGATTCTCGGGGTACTGACCGCGTTAACCTTGTCGCTGTGCCTGGGGCCGTGGATGATCCGCACCCTGCAAAACCGTCAGATCGGCCAATCGGTACGTAATGACGGCCCGCAATCGCATTTGTCCAAATCCGGCACCCCGACCATGGGTGGTGCACTGATTCTGTCGGCGATCACTATCAGCACGCTGTTGTGGGCTGACTTGAGCAACCGTTATGTGTGGGTCGTGATGATCGTGACCCTGCTGTTCGGCGCCATCGGCTGGGTTGACGACTACCGCAAGGTAATCGAGAAAAACTCCCGTGGTCTTCCGAGCCGCTGGAAGTACTTCTGGCAGTCGGTGTTCGGTCTGGGTGCAGCGATCTTCTTGTACATGACGGCGCCAAGCGCGGTCGAAACCACGCTGATCCTGCCAATCCTCAAAGATGCCAGCATCCCGTTGGGTATCGGCTTTGTGGTACTGACCTACTTCGTGATCGTCGGTTCGAGCAACGCGGTCAACCTGACTGACGGCCTCGATGGCCTGGCGATCATGCCTACCGTAATGGTCGGCGGCGCGCTGGGGATCTTTTGCTATCTGTCGGGTAACGTGAAATTCGCCGACTACCTGCTGATCCCGTATGTGCCGGGCGCAGGTGAGTTGATTGTGTTCTGTGGCGCATTGATAGGCGCCGGTCTCGGGTTCTTGTGGTTCAACACTTACCCGGCACAAGTCTTCATGGGTGATGTCGGCGCACTGGCGCTGGGCGCTGCCCTGGGCACTATCGCGGTGATCGTGCGTCAGGAAGTCGTGCTGTTCATCATGGGCGGTGTGTTCGTGATGGAAACCCTGTCCGTGGTGATCCAGGTAGCGTCTTTCAAGTTGACCGGCAAGCGGGTGTTCCGCATGGCGCCGATTCATCACCACTTTGAACTTAAAGGTTGGCCCGAGCCACGAGTGATCGTCCGTTTCTGGATTATCACCGTGATCCTCGTATTGGTCGGCCTTGCCACGCTGAAGCTGAGGTAGAACCTGTGTCTCTGATCGCTTCTGACCACTTCCGCATCGTTGTCGGCCTCGGCAAGAGCGGCATGTCCCTGGTGCGCTTTCTCGCGCAGCGGGGCGTGTCGTTCGCCGTGGCGGACACGCGGGAAAATCCACCGGAGCTGGCCACGCTGCGCCGTGACTACCCGCAAGTGGAAGTGCGTTGTGGCGAGCTGGATGTCGAATTCCTGTGCCGTGCCGACGAACTTTACGTGAGTCCCGGCCTGGCCCTGGCGACGCCGGCCCTGCAAGCAGCAGCGGCACGCGGCGTGAAGTTGTCGGGTGATATCGATCTGTTCGCGCGTAACGCGAAGGCACCGATCGTTGCAATCAGTGGTTCCAACGCCAAAAGCACCGTTACCACGCTGGTCGGTGAAATGGCTGTGGCTGCGGGCAAGCGTGTGGCGGTCGGTGGCAACCTCGGTACGCCAGCGCTGGACCTGCTCAGCGATGACGTTGAACTGTACGTGATGGAACTGTCGAGCTTCCAGCTGGAAACCACCAATCACCTGGGTGCCGAAGTCGCCACCGTACTCAACGTCAGCGAAGACCACATGGACCGCTATAGCGGCCTGCCGGCGTACCATCTGGCCAAACACCGGATTTTCCGTGGTGCCAGGCAAGTGGTGGTCAATCGTCAGGATGCCTTGACCCGTCCGCTGATGAGCGAGGGCCAGCCGTGCTGGACCTTCGGCTTGAGCGCTCCGGACTTCAAGGCCTTTGGCCTGCGCGAAGAAAACGGCGAAAAATACCTCGCCTTCGAATTTCAAAACCTGATGCCGGTACGCGAGCTCAAAGTTCGCGGTGCCCACAATCAGGCCAATGCCCTTGCGGCACTGGCGCTGGGGCATGCCGTTGGCTTGCCGTTCGACGCCATGCTGGCCAGCCTGTGTAACTTCACCGGCCTTGAGCACCGCTGCCAGTGGGTACGCGAGCTGGATGGCGTGAGTTACTACAACGACTCCAAGGCTACCAACGTCGGTGCAGCACTGGCTGCCATCAATGGCTTGGGCATGGACATGGACGGCAAACTGATCCTGATCGCTGGTGGTGACGGCAAAGGCGCCGACTTCAGCGGCCTGCGTGATTCTGTGGCCAAGTATTGCCGCGCCGTGGTGCTGATGGGTCGTGACGCAGGCTTGATCGCCGATGCCTTGGGCGATGCCGTGCCGCAAGTGCGTGTCGGTTCGTTGGACGAAGCCATTGCACAAAGCCGCTCGTTGGCCTTGCCGGGTGATGCGGTATTGCTGTCGCCCGCTTGCGCCAGTTTTGACATGTTCAAGAACTATGAAGAGCGCGGCCAGTTATTCGCCCGTGCTGTGGAGGTGCTGGCATGATCTTCGGCATCCTCAAGCCTTATCCTTCGCCGCTGGTCACCGGCCGTGGCATCGACCTCGACTTCCCGTTGCTGGCCGGTTGCCTTGCCTTGCTGGGTCTGGGATTGGTGATGATTACGTCGGCATCGTCCGAAGTCGCCGCCTTGCAGTCGGGCAATACCCTGTACCACATGATCCGCCACCTGTTTTACATCGTGCTCGGTCTGGGCGCGTGCATCATGACGATGATGGTGCCGATTGCGACCTGGCAGCGTATGGGCTTCATGTTGCTGATCGGTGCATTCGGTTTGCTGGTGGCAGTATTGATCCCAGGCATTGGTCGTGAGGTAAACGGCTCGATGCGCTGGATCGGTTTCAGTTTCTTCAACGTGCAGCCCTCGGAGATCGCCAAGGTTTTTGTGGTGATCTACCTGGCGGGCTATCTGGTGCGCCAGCAGAAGGAAGTACGCGAAAGCTGGATGGGCTTCTTCAAGCCATTTATCGTGCTGCTGCCAATGGCAGGTCTGCTGCTGATGGAACCGGACTTCGGTGCCACCGTGGTAATGATGGGCGCTGCGGCGGCCATGTTGTTCCTCGGTGGTGTGGGGCTGTTTCGCTTCGCCCTGATGGTGGCGCTGGCGGTGGGGGCGGTGTTTGTTCTGGTACAGGCACAGCCTTACCGGATGGCGCGTCTGATCACCTTTACCGACCCATGGTCCGACCAGTTCGGTTCCGGCTACCAGCTGACCCAGGCCCTGATCGCATTCGGGCGCGGCGAGTGGTTCGGCGTAGGCCTTGGCAACAGCGTACAGAAGCAGTTCTACCTGCCTGAAGCCCACACCGACTTCGTGTTCTCGGTACTGGCTGAAGAGCTGGGCGTTGTCGGCTCGCTACTGACCGTGGCCCTGTTCGTGTTCGTGTGTGTGCGCGGCATGTACATCGGCATGTGGGCCGAGCGCGCCAAACAGTATTTCTCGGCTTATATGGCGTACGGCCTGTCGTTCCTGTGGATCGGCCAGTTCCTGATCAATATCGGGGTAAACGTCGGCCTGCTGCCAACCAAAGGGCTGACCCTGCCGTTCCTTAGCTACGGTGGCAGCTCGCTGGTGATTTGCTGTGTGTGTATGGGCCTGTTGCTGCGCATCGAGTGGGAGAGTCGAACCCACCTGGGCAGCGAAGAGACCGATTTCAAAGAAAGCGACTTCGCAGAGGAGCCGACCCATGGGCGCTAATGTGCTGATCATGGCGGGCGGCACCGGTGGCCATGTGTTCCCGGCACTGGCCTGTGCGCGCGAGTTCCAGGCCCGTGGCTACACGGTTCACTGGCTCGGCACGCCGCGTGGCATCGAGAACGAACTGGTCGAACCTGCGGGCTTCAAGCTGCACCTGATCAACGTTGCCGGTCTGCGTGGCAAGAGCAAGCTGTCGCTGCTCAAGGCACCGTTTGTGTTGCTCAAGGCATTGTTCCAGGCGCGCAAAATCATTCGCCAACTCAAGCCGGTCTGCGTGCTTGGTTTCGGTGGTTACGTGACCGGGCCTGGCGGTCTGGCGGCGAAAACCTGTGGTGTGCCGGTGATCATTCACGAGCAAAACGCGGTAGCCGGTACGGCTAACCGTTTGCTGGTGCCAATGACCACTCGTGTCTGTGAAGCATTCCCTGGAACCTTCGCCGCCTCGGACAAATTGCTCAGTACCGGCAACCCGGTGCGGCCTGAACTGTTCACCCTGGCGCCGCGCGCCGCACTCGAAGGGCGCAAGGCGCGCTTGCTGGTGTTGGGGGGCAGCCTGGGGGCCGAGCCGTTGAACAAATTGCTGCCTGAAGCGTTGGCCAAAGTACCGGCCGACGTACGCCCTGACGTGTTTCATCAGGCAGGCAAACAGCACGACCAGATTACTGCCGAGCGCTATACGGCGGTCGGTGTCGAGGCTCAAGTACAGCCTTTTATCAAAGACATGGCCCAAGCCTATGGCTGGGCCGACCTGGTGGTTTGTCGCGCAGGCGCGCTGACCGTCAGTGAACTGGCTGCGGCCGGTCTGCCTTCGCTGCTGGTGCCATTGCCCCACGCGATTGACGACCATCAGAGCCGCAATGCCGACTTTTTGGCTCGCGAAGGCGCTGCTTTCCTGATGCCGCAAGCGACAACTGGCGCAGCCGAGCTGGCTGCACGCCTGACAGAGGTTTTGATGCAACCGGAACGACTCAACAGCATGGCGGCCAATGCTCGCCGCCTGGCCAAACCTGATGCGACCCGCAACGTTGTAGATATCTGCCTGGAGGTGGCCAATGGTTGAGAATCAAAAAGCTATGCCACAACCCGAGATGCGCCGTATCCGTCGCATCCACTTCGTCGGTATCGGCGGCGTGGGCATGTGCGGTATCGCCGAAGTGTTGCTGAACCTGGGCTATGAAGTGTCGGGTTCGGACTTGAACGCATCGTCTGTGACCGAACGTCTCGAATCATTCGGCGCGCACATCTTTATCGGCCACCGTGCCGAAAACGCTGCCAATGCTGATGTACTGGTGGTGTCGAGCGCTGTTAATACCTCCAACCCCGAAGTAGCACATGCGCTGGAGCGTCGTATTCCAGTGGTGCCACGGGCCGAGATGCTGGCTGAGCTGATGCGCTATCGCCACGGTATCGCCGTAGCAGGCACCCATGGCAAAACCACCACCACCAGCTTGTTGGCCTCGGTGTTTGCGGCCGGTGGCCTGGACCCGACGTTCGTGATCGGTGGTCGCCTGAATGCAGCAGGTACTAATGCACAGCTGGGCACTAGCCGTTACCTGATTGCCGAAGCTGACGAAAGCGATGCCAGCTTCCTGCACCTGCAGCCAATGGTTGCAGTGGTCACCAATATCGACGCCGACCATATGGCGACGTACGAAGGCGACTTCAACAAGCTGAAGAAAACCTTCGTCGAGTTTCTGCACAACCTGCCGTTCTACGGCTTGGCTGTGCTGTGCCTGGACGATCCGGTCGTGCGCGAAATCCTGCCGCTGGTCAAGCGTCCGACCGTAACTTACGGCTTTAGCGAAAACGCTGACGTGCGCGCAATCAATGTTCGCCAGCAAGGCATGCAAACCTTCTTCACCGTGTTGCGCCCTGATCGCGAGCCACTGGATGTGTCGGTAAACATGCCGGGCAATCACAACGTGCTCAATGCCTTGGCCACCATCTGCATTGCTTCGGATGAGGGCATCAGCGATGAAGCCATCGTTCAGGGCCTGTCGGGCTTCGAGGGTGTTGGACGACGCTTCCAGGTTTATGGCGAGCTGCCAGTTGAAGGCGGCAGCGTGATGCTGGTCGATGACTACGGTCACCACCCGACCGAAGTTGCGGCGGTGATCAAGGCCGTACGCGGTGGTTGGCCGGAGCGCCGTCTGGTGATGGTTTACCAGCCGCACCGCTTCAGTCGTACCCGTGACCTTTACGACGATTTCGTCCAGGTGCTGGCCGACGCCAATGTGCTGTTGCTGATGGAAGTCTACCCGGCTGGTGAAGAGCCGATTCCGGGCGCTGACAGCCGCCAGCTGTGCCACAGCATCCGCCAGCGCGGTCAGTTGGACCCGATCTACATCGAGCGCGGCGTTGAGCTGGCGCCGATCGTCAAGCCGTTGCTGCGTGCTGGCGACATTCTGTTGTGCCAAGGGGCGGGCGATATCGGCCGTCTGGCACCGCAACTTATAAAGAGCCCGCTGTTCAGCGGTGCTGTTGTTGCCGCTACCAGTAAAGGAAAGTTGAAATGACTGCTGCTTACGCCAATCTGTTCTCGACCATTGCCCCTGCCGACTTCGGTCGCGTGGCTGTGCTGTTCGGCGGCAAAAGCGCTGAGCGTGAAGTCTCGCTGAAGTCCGGCAACGCCGTACTCGGTGCACTGCAAAGCGCCGGTGTGGATGCTTTCGGGATCGATGTGGGGGATGACTTCATCACCCGTATCACCAGCGAAAAAATCGACCGCGCGTTCATCATTCTTCACGGCCGTGGCGGTGAAGACGGCAGCATGCAAGGCCTGCTGGAATGCCTGGGCATTCCTTACACCGGTAGCGGAATCCTCGCGTCGGCCTTGGCCATGGACAAGCTGCGCACCAAACAGGTGTGGCACAGCCTGGGCATTCCGACCCCGCGTCACGCAGTGTTGAGCAGTGAAGCCGACTGTATTTGTGCAGCGAAGGAACTGAGCTTCCCTTTGATCGTCAAACCGGCACATGAAGGTTCAAGTATCGGTATGGCCAAAGTGAGTAACGTTGACGAGTTGATCGTCGCGTGGGCCGATGCCAGCAAGTACGACTCGCAAGTGTTGGTTGAGCAATGGATCACCGGTCCCGAGTTCACCATCGCCACCCTGCGTGACCAGGTGTTGCCTCCAATTGCCCTGGGCACTCCGCATACCTTTTATGACTACGACGCCAAGTACGTGGCCAACGATACCCAGTATCGGATCCCGTGCGGCCTCGACAGTGCCAAGGAACAAGAGCTCATGGACCTCACGGCGAAAGCCTGTGAGGCGATCGGTATTGCCGGTTGGGGCCGTCTGGACGTGATGCAGGACACGGCGGGCCAATTCTGGCTGCTGGAAGTCAACACCGCTCCGGGCATGACCGATCACAGCCTGGTGCCGATGGCGGCCAAGGCTGCGGGTCTGGATTTCCAACAGTTGGTGTTGTCGATTCTGGCAGCAAGCTTAGAGGCGCGGGGTTAAGTCCATGCAAGGTGCATCGCTTCGTCATCAACCACCCGCTCCCGGCCGCAAGCCGGTGCCGCGTGGCGCCAGCCGGATGGTGGCGAAAGAGCCGATGTCGGTGCGTTTGCCAAAAGCCAATTTCGGCTTTTTGAAAGCCTTGTTCTGGCCGGTGCTGCTGGTGGCGTTGGGTTATGGCACTTACGAAGGTGCACAGCGCCTGATGCCGTATGCGGACCGCCCGATCACCAATATCAACGTGCAGGGTGATTTGACTTACATCAGCCAGCAAGCCGTGCAGCAGCGCATCGCCCCGTATGTGGCGGCGAGCTTCTTCACGGTCGACCTGGCAGGCATGCGCACCGAGCTTGAGCAAATGCCCTGGATCGCCCACGCCGAGGTACGCCGAGTATGGCCGGACCAGGTGGTGATTCGCCTTGAAGAGCAACTGCCGGTCGCCCGCTGGGGTGATGAAGCACTGCTCAACAACCAGGGGCAAGCGTTCACTCCGCGTGAGCTGGCCAATTACGAACATTTGCCGCAGCTGTTTGGCCCTCAGCGGGCCCAGCAGCAAGTAATGCAGCAGTATCAGGTGCTGAGCCAGATGCTGCGTCCGATGGGCTTTTCCATAGTCCGGCTGGAGTTGCGTGAGCGCGGTAGCTGGTTCCTGACCACCGGAGCTGGCAGTGCAGGGCCCGGAATCGAGTTGCTGTTGGGGCGCGATCATCTGGTAGAAAAAATGCGTCGCTTCATAGCCATCTATGAAAAAACGCTGAAAGAACAGATTACAAACATAGCGCGCATCGATTTGCGTTATGCCAACGGATTGGCCGTCGGCTGGCGGGAACCTGTGGCACCGACGATAGCCCAACCCGCTGTCGCGAAGAATTAAGAAGAGGCAGGACCCATGGCAAACGTGCAAAGCGGAAAAATGATCGTCGGTCTCGATATCGGCACCTCCAAGGTGGTGGCGCTGGTGGGCGAGGTCGCAGATGACGGCACGATCGAAATCGTCGGTATTGGCACGCATCCGTCCCGTGGCCTGAAGAAGGGCGTGGTGGTGAACATCGAGTCCACCGTGCAATCGATCCAGCGCGCTATCGAAGAAGCGCAGCTGATGGCCGGTTGCCGGATTCACTCGGCGTTTGTCGGCGTTGCCGGTAATCACATACGCAGCCTGAACTCCCACGGCATCGTTGCGATCCGCGACCGTGAAGTCAGCACCGCCGACCTTGAACGCGTCCTCGACGCCGCCCAGGCCGTTGCGATCCCGGCTGACCAGCGCGTGCTGCATACCCTGGCGCAGGACTACGTAATCGATAACCAGGAAGGCGTTCGTGAGCCACTGGGCATGTCCGGCGTACGTCTGGAAGCCAAGGTACACGTAGTGACGTGTGCGGTGAATGCGGCCCAGAACATCGAGAAATGCGTACGCCGCTGTGGTCTTGAGGTAGATGACATCATCCTTGAGCAACTGGCATCGGCTTACTCGGTACTGACCGACGACGAAAAAGAGCTGGGCGTTTGCCTGGTCGACATCGGCGGCGGTACTACCGATATCGCGATCTTCACCGAAGGCGCTATCCGCCACACGGCAGTGATCCCGATAGCCGGTGACCAGGTGACCAACGACATCGCAATGGCGTTGCGTACACCGACCCAGTACGCCGAAGAAATCAAGATTCGTTACGCCTGTGCACTGGCCAAACTGGCTGGCGCGGGCGAAACGATCAAGGTGCCAAGCGTGGGCGATCGCCCACCGCGTGAGTTGTCCCGTCAGGCCTTGGCCGAAGTGGTCGAGCCGCGTTATGACGAACTGTTCACCCTGATTCAGGCTGAGCTGCGTCGCAGCGGCTACGAAGACTTGATCCCGGCGGGCATTGTGTTGACCGGTGGTACTTCAAAGATGGAAGGCGCGGTGGAACTTGCCGAAGAGATCTTCCACATGCCGGTCCGTCTGGGCGTGCCGCACAGCTTCAGAGGCTTGACCGACGTTGTGCGCAATCCGATTTACTCCACCGCTGTGGGCTTGTTGCTGTACGGACTGCAAAAGCAGTCAGACGGTATCTCCATATCGGGTATCAGCAACCGCGACAACTACAGCAGTGACGAACAAAAAGCCCCTGTGTTTGAGCGCCTTAAGCGCTGGGTTCAGGGCAACTTTTAAAGCTTGGGCTCCAAAAGATTCAAAGCAGTAGAAGTAGGCGAAAAAAACTAGAGAACTGAAAGGAGAGGGACCATGTTTGAACTCGTAGATAACATCCCGCAGAGCCCGGTAATTAAGGTTATCGGTGTTGGTGGTGGCGGTGGCAATGCTGTTAACCATATGGTTAAGAGCAACATTGAAGGCGTGGAATTCATCTGCGCCAACACCGACGCGCAAGCGCTGAAAAGCATTGGCGCACGTACCATCCTGCAATTGGGCACCAGCGTGACCAAGGGCCTGGGTGCCGGCGCAAATCCTGAGGTTGGTCGTCAGGCCGCTCTGGAAGACCGTGAGCGCATTGCCGAGGTGTTGCAGGGCACCAACATGGTGTTCATCACCACGGGCATGGGCGGTGGTACCGGTACTGGTGCTGCGCCGATCATTGCCGAAGTGGCCAAGGAAATGGGGATTCTCACCGTTGCGGTGGTGACTCGTCCGTTCCCGTTCGAAGGTCGCAAGCGCATGCAGATCGCTGACGAAGGTATTCGTCTGCTGTCCGAAAGCGTCGATTCGTTGATCACGATTCCAAACGAAAAACTGCTGACCATCCTGGGTAAAGACGCAAGCCTGCTGTCGGCTTTCGCCAAGGCCGATGACGTTCTGGCCGGTGCCGTTCGCGGTATCTCCGACATCATCAAGCGTCCGGGCATGATCAACGTCGACTTTGCCGACGTGCGTACCGTGATGAGCGAAATGGGCATGGCGATGATGGGCACTGGCTGCGCCACTGGTCCGAACCGTGCGCGTGAAGCGACCGAAGCGGCTATCCGCAACCCGTTGCTTGAAGACGTGAACCTGGAAGGCGCTCGCGGCATCCTGGTGAACATCACTGCCGGTCCTGACCTGTCTCTGGGTGAGTACTCCGACGTGGGTAGCATCATCGAGGCCTTTGCTTCCGAGCACGCGATGGTCAAAGTCGGTACGGTTATCGATCCGGACATGCGCGACGAACTGCATGTAACCGTGGTTGCCACTGGTCTGGGCGCAAAAATCGAGAAGCCGGTCAAGGTTGTCGACAACGGTGTTCAAACTTCGTACGCAGCCTCTTCGGCACACAGCGCCCCGGTTCGCCAGGAAGCCCGTACCGAGCGTCAGGAGCAACCGATGGTCAACTACCGTGACCTGGACCGCCCGACTGTGATGCGTAACCAGGCCCAGCAAGGCGCGACAACCGCTGCCAAGCTCAATCCTCAAGACGATCTGGATTACCTGGATATCCCGGCTTTCCTGCGTCGACAGGCTGATTAATGAAATCAATCAGGGCGATTAAGGTGATTGGTGTTCAGCAAAGGCTCGGTCTGCTATTATCGCCAGCCTTTGTTGATACCAGTTCGCAATTTGCGCTGAAGCGGCCAATGCCATGATTAAACAACGCACCCTGAAAAATATTATCCGTGCCACAGGTGTCGGCCTGCACTCTGGTGAGAAGGTCTACCTGACCCTCAAGCCAGCGCCTGTGGATACCGGCATCGTGTTTTGTCGTGCAGACCTTGACCCTGTTGTGCAGATCCCTGCGCGCGCGGAAAACGTCGGCGAGACAACGATGTCGACCACGTTGGTCAACGGCGATGTAAAAGTAGACACGGTAGAGCACCTGCTCTCGGCCATGGCTGGCCTGGGGATCGATAACGCCTACGTCGAACTCTCCGCGTCTGAAGTCCCGATTATGGACGGTAGCGCTGGACCTTTCGTGTTTCTGATTCAATCTGCCGGCCTGGAAGAACAGGACGCGCCGAAGAAGTTCATCCGTATCCTGCGTGAAGTGACAGTGGAAGATGGCGACAAGCGCGCCACTTTCGTCCCTTTCGAAGGGTTCAAGGTGAGCTTCGAGATCGATTTCGATCACCCGGTTTTCCGTAATCGCACCCAAAGCGCAACCGTGGATTTCTCGAGCACTTCGTTTGTAAAAGAAGTCAGCCGCGCGCGTACCTTTGGTTTCATGAGTGATATCGAGTACCTGCGCAAGCACAACCTCGCACTCGGCGGTAGCGTTGAAAACGCCATCGTGGTCGACGCGGATGGTGTACTGAACGAAGACGGCCTTCGCTATGAAGACGAATTCGTGAAGCACAAGATCCTCGACGCTATTGGCGACCTCTACCTGTTGGGCAATAGCCTGATTGGTGAGTTCAAGGGCTTCAAGTCTGGCCATGCACTGAACAACCAGCTGATTCGTAAGCTGCTTGAGCAGACCGATGCGTGGGAAGTCGTGACCTTTGAAGATGCCAGCACAGCACCGATCTCGTACATGCGTCCGGTCGCGGCAGTTTAAGTAAAACTTCCTTCTCTAGTTTTTGAAGGCCACCCTCGGGTGGCCTTTTTTTATAGAGGATTTGTTGGTTTCGGTGCGTTGAGCCCGGTTTCGTTGATATCCATCACGCGATTTCGCCCACGCTTCTTGGCTTGGTAGAGGGCTTTGTCGGCAGTGTTGAGCAGCTCCTGCTGATCATCACCGGGCTTGGCGTAGCGGGTGCACGCGCCCAGGCTGACAGTGAGCGTGTTCGCCTGGTGGGCGGGTTCCATCTGCTCGACCGCCAAACGAATCTTTTCGGCCAGCAGGCGAGTGCCTGCCGCGTCGGTATCTACCAGCACCACCGCGAACTCTTCCCCTCCATAGCGCGCTGCCAGATCGGCGGGGCGGCGTACATTAACCTTTATGGCTTGCGCTACCTGGCGCAGGGCTTCATCCCCGGCCTGATGGCCGTAACTGTCATTGAAAGCCTTGAAATGGTCGATATCAATCATGATCAGTGACAGTGGCGTGCCCGCGCGCTGGGCGCGGCGCCATTCCAGATCCAGGGTTTTATCCAGCATGCGCCGATTGGCCAACCCGGTCAGCGGATCGGTAGAAGCCAGGGCGGCGAGTTCGTGTTCGGCGTGCTGGCGCAGGCGCAGTTCGCGAGTCAGCAGCCAGGTGAGCCATAACAAGCCCAGGCACAGCAGCAGGGTTGCGCTGCCGATCAGGGAGGCGGTGTGTCGCCAATTGCTGAAGATATGTTCGGTCGACAATGCAACCACAACCACCAACGGTAGATCGCCAACTTGAGCGAAGTTGTAAAGGCGTTCCAGCTGGAAGACCTTTGACATGGCGGTAAAGCTGCCATAGCGCTCATTGATGAAGCGCAAAAAAATTGGAGCCTGGCCCACGTCCTGACCGGTATAGAACTTGTCTGTCTCCGGATACCGGATGAGCAGGATGCCGTCGGTGCTGATCAAGCTGATGTTGCCGGTAGGTCCAAGGTCCAGGCCGCGAAACAGGCCCTGGAAGTAGCTGATTTTCATCTGAGCCACGGCAACTCCACCAAACTTGCCGTCCGGGGCGGTAATTCGACGGCTCAGGATCAGGTTCCACTCGTTGGGGCTTTCACTGACGAGCATGGGGGTGCTAATGAAAAGCCCGTCCTTCTGCTCTTTGATATGGGTCTTGAACCAGAGCTGTTGACTGGCATTGTTTAACAAGGGCCCGGCCGGCTTGGAGCTGGCTATCAGTTTTCCTTCAGCATCCAGGACAAAAAAGCCGGCATTGGACGGTGCCTCGGTGGCTTTGTCGAAAAGCAGCGACTGTTGAATCTGCGGTGCGAGCGAGGAGAGTGCCTGGCTTTGCAGCAAGTCGATCAGGTTGCTGAGGGAGGAGTCATAAATCGACAGCGTATTTTGAATATCCCGGCTGATCAGCTGCACGATATTCAGCGCTGAGCGTGCGGCGTCTTCTTCGGTGTTGCGGTACTCCCTGACCAGCAAATAGCCAACAATACTGAGGATTGCAAGCACCGAGAGGGCGCTGGCCCCGATCAGCATGCGCCGAGTGATGACGTGTGAACGCTGGGAAAATTGAATGGCCTTACCCTCACAGATACAAATCGTGCCCAGCCATAAGGTGTCGGCCTGTAGAGATAAGGCCAGCTTTGAAGCTGGCCTTATGGTCACAGATTAGAACACATCAATAGGATAGTCGACGATCACCCGGTACTCATCAACATCGTTGTCCACGCTCTGGTAAGCGCTGTTGCCGCGGTTGGTCGCCCAGCGCAGGCCCACCGACAGGTCCTTGGCCTTGCCTTCCTGGATCACGTATTTCAGCCCCAGGTCACGTTCCCAGTGATGGGCATTCTTGCCTTCGGGGTTGTACCAGTTGCTGTAGCCGATGCTGTTGGGGTCGGCCTTGGTCAGATCCAGTTCACCGCGCGAGTACGAAGCACTGGCCGTCAGGCCGGCGATGCCGAGCCCGGCAAAGTCATACTCGTATTGCAGTTTCCAGGAGCGCTCGTTCGGACCGTTGAAATCCGAATACTGCTGCGAGTTGTCGAGGTAAACACTGTCGCCCTGATAGATATAGTCAAAAGGCGTGTTGCCGTTGACCCGCTGGTAAACGGCCGTCACCTTGTGCCCGTCCACGGCTACCGCAAAATGCAGGCTGAAGGTGTTGTTATCGATATCGCCCAGCAGCGCCTTGCCGGTGTCCTGGGTGTGGTAGAAATGCAGGCCGGGATTGAGGCTGATGCTCTCGGTCAGCGCATAGGTGTAATCCAGGTCGTAGTAATACTGGTTCCAGATGTCCTGCAACTGGGCTGCGTACAGGTTGCTGGTGATCTCTGGCACGCCGCTCCAGGAGGCTCCGGCCCAGGTGATGTGCTTGCTGCTCTGATCGGCGAGGTCGCCGTAGGTAGTGGTCAGGCGGCGCATGCCGCTCTGGTTGTACGGTTTGTCAAAGCTGACCTGGCCACCTTCGAGCATCCAGCCCTCGAAGCTGTGATTGGTCAGGCTGACGCCGCGAAAGGTCTGCGGCAGCATGCGGCTTTCGCCACCGGCAATCACCGGGTTGGTCAGGAATAGATCGCCGGCCTTGAGCTCGGTGTCGAACGCCCGCATTTTTAGCGCCGCACCAGCGGACGAGAAGCTGGTTGGCGCTTTACCGTTACCATCACTGACCGGCAAGATACTGCTGCCATCGGTGCCGCCACCGCCGTCGAGCTTGAGCCCGAGCATGGCGTAGGCATCCAGACCGAAGCCGACCGTACCCTGTGTGAACCCGGACTGAAACTTGCCGATAAACCCCTGGCCCCATTCTTTGCTGTCATCGGCGCGGGGGCTGCGGATATCGTGGTTCATGTAGTAATTGCGGGTGTTGATTTTGAGGCTGGAACCTTCAACAAAACCGTCTTTGGATGTTGCGTCCTCAGCGTGAGCGAAAGTGGGAATCGTTGCGGCCAGGGCAATGAATAACGGACTGAGTTTAAGTGAGTACTTCACCAGAATGTTGCTCCTTGAAAGTGGCGGCAGTTTTTATTCTGTTTAAAAAATCTGTTCCTGTTTGAAAACAGTTAGCGCAGCGGTGCACATTTTTTAGAACAAAAAAAAGCCGCTATGATAGCGGCTTTTGAAACAGTCAGTCACATATGTGGCGTGCGACTGACTGGGTCGGGAAGTCTGCAGGCGTCTAATCAGCTGTCTTTTGCTTCATCTGAAATACTGGTTTCAGCCTGTGTTTGTTGAGGCTTGGCGGCGTTTTGCTGGTGTGCTGTCAGCTCTGCCTGGTGCTGTTCAAAAGTAGCTGCGCGTGCCGCATTTTGTGCGACGAATGCAGGCGATTCTTCCGCCATGGCCAGGGGCGACAACAACAAAGACGACAAAACGAAAACGCTAGCCATACCCATACTGCTGGACATTTCAAAGACCTTCTTGCGGTGCAAGTTCTGTTTGGTACGATCAAAATATAGCTATTGGGCGGGGCGAAAAAGAGCAGGTGAGTACAAGGACCTTTGCGTTTTAGGTAACAAATGCCTGGAGGTGCGAGCTAGAGCGATCACGATAATCTTGAGTTGTGATGTAGCCGCTGAGGAGCGCCAGCGAGGCTGCGATCGGCTGCGCAGCAGTCGCAAATCTATTGGGTTCTGGGGTTTTACGGCTGTCTGCAGTCGATCGCAGCCTTCGTTCCTCGGCAGCGGCTACAGAGCTTCGCATCAGATAGGTAGATACAACCCGAATGTATTGCGCCCTCCACCGCTGCGCACAAACACTTCGCCGCCATGCATCTGCGCTATCGCCTTGACGATGGCCAGCCCCAGCCCGTGGTTGCCGCCGCTGTTGTGACGGGCGGCGTCCACCCGGTAGAAACGCTCGAATAACCGCGCCAAGTGCTCTGCGGCAATCGGCTGGCCAGGGTTGCTGATGCTGATCGTGACCCGGCCCGCGGTTTGCTCGATCAACACCTCGATCACCTGTCCGGCCTCGGTGTGCTGCACGGCGTTGCTCAGCAAGTTGATCAGCGCGCGGCGCAGGTGGGCTTTTTCGATGTTGACCTGGGCATCGCCGCTGACCCGAACGTCAACCCGCGCATCTTCAAGGATGAATTCCAGATAATCCAGGGTCGTTGCCACTTCGTCCGCAAGGGAAGCGCGGGTCAGTTTGCTGGCCTTGCTGCCTTGATCGGCGCTGGCCAGGAACAGCATGTCATTGATGATGCTGCGCAGCCGTTCCAGTTCTTCGAGGTTGGATTGCAATACTTCAAAGTAATGCTCGGCCGACCGCCCCCGGGTCAGTGCAACCTGGGTCTGGCCAATCAGGTTGGTCAGGGGCGAACGCAGTTCATGGGCCACGTCGGCATTGAATGATTCCAGCCGGGTATAGGCTTGCTCGACCCGGTCCAGGGTGGCGTTGAAGGCACTGACCAGTTGATCCAGTTCCGGTGCCAGCGGCGCAAGGTGCAAGCGCCCGGACAGGCGCGGCGGTGCCAGTTTTTGCGCTTCTTCAGACAGCTTGTCCAACGGTTTTAGGCCGATCCGCGCCACCCAATAGCCAAGCAGCGAGGCCAGCAGTACGCCAATCGTTGCCAGGCTGATCAGTGCGATCAGCAAGTGGTGCTGGGTCTGGCGAAAGGTCTGAGTATCGATGCCAATCAAAAAGCGCAGCGCCGGGCGCTGTTCCTTGGCCGGGATCTGGCTGATCAGCACCTTGAAGGGGTAGGCCTGGCCGGGCAGCCGCAAGTCTCTTACCCCGGTCGGGCCTTGGGCAAATTCGCGCACCGCCGCGTCGGGGTTGCCGTATTCATAGGTTGGGTCAGAACTGATAGTCCAGAAGCGGATGCGTTTGTCCTCTTCGCTGAGCAGCTTGAGCTTGGCGCTCATCTTGGCCCAGTGATCGAGATTGCCGTAACGATTGATTGATGATTCGAGCACGCTGTAACGCGCATCCAGCTCTGCTTCGGGCAGGCGCCCGATACTTTTTTCGACCTGCTGGTAGAGCGCTCCGCCGATCAATACAAAGACCAGCAGGGCCACCAGGGCAAACATCGCACTCAAGCGCATGGCGATGGAGTTCAGAGCAGTGGGCCGCTTAAACACTGCGCCGCTCCAGCACGTAACCCATGCCGCGGATGGTATGCAGCAACTTGTGTTCGAACGGCCCGTCGAGCTTGGCCCGCAAGCGCTTGATCGCGACTTCGACCACGTTGGCGTCACTGTCAAAGTTAATGTCCCAGACCATCTCGGCAATCGATGTCTTGGACAGGATTTGGCCCTGACGTCGCGCCAGCACGCTGAGCAGCGAGAATTCCTTGGCGGTCAGGTCAAGACGGGTACCCGCGCGTGTAGCCTTGCGGCTGATCAAATCTATCCACAGGTCATCGACAGTCACCTGCACCGGCTCGTGACCACCACCACTGCGGCGGGTCAAGGCTTGCAGGCGGGCAACCAGCTCCAGAAACGAAAATGGCTTGCCCAGGTAATCGTCTGCGCCTTCGCGCAAACCGCGGACCCGATCTTCGACCCGCTCGCGGGCGGTAAGCATGATCACCGGGGTTTGCTTGCGCGCCCGTAATGCACGCAACACGCCAAAGCCGTCGAGACCCGGCAGCATCACATCGAGCACGATTACTGCGTAATCGCTCTCCATGGCCAGGTGCAGGCCTTCGATGCCATCTCGGGCCACATCCACTGTGTAACCTTGCTCGGTCAAACCGCGGTGCAAGTAATCGGCGGTTTTTTCTTCATCTTCAATAATCAGAACGCGCATAACCCGCCTCAGTGATTCGTCGTCAGCACACTGACGGGTTTGGAACGATGGAATAACCGTTCAAGCCACAAGTATATGACTGGCGTGGTAAACAGCGTCAGCGCTTGGCTCACCAGCAACCCGCCAACCACGGCAATCCCCAGCGGCTGGCGCAGTTCGGCGCCGGTGCCGTAGCCGAGCATCAGCGGCAGGGCGCCGAGCAAGGCGGCGAGGGTGGTCATGATGATCGGCCGGAACCGCGTGATGCAGGCTTGATAGATCGCATCTTCGGGGCTCAGGCCGCGATTGCGCTGGGCATCCAGGGCAAAGTCGATCATCAGGATGCCGTTTTTCTTGACGATACCGATCAGCAATACCAGCCCAATCAGCGCCATGATTGAAAAGTCCTGGCCGCAGATCCACAGCATCAGCAGCGCCCCGAGCCCGGCCGAAGGCAGGGTCGAAATGATCGTCAACGGATGCACGAAGCTTTCGTACAGCACCCCCAAAATGATGTACACCGCCACCAGCGCCGCAAGAATCAACCAAGGCTGGCTAGCCAGCGAACTCTGGAATGCCTGGGCGGCACCCTGGAAGTTGCCGCTGATGGTGCTCGGCATGCCGATTTGGTTTTTCGCCTGGTTGAGCATCAGCACCGCATCGCCCAAGGCCACGCCGGGGGCGAGGTTGAACGACAGATTGGCGGCCGGGAACATGCCGTCATGGCTGATCGAAAGCGGCCCGCTGGTGGGGGCATCGATTTTGGCCACGGCCGACAGCGGCACCATTTCCCCGGTCAGCGGGGAGCGCAGGTAGAAGTAATTCAGGCTCTCGGCCTTGCCGCGCTGCTGCGCGTCAACTTCCAGGATCACGTTGTACTGGTTGGTCTCGGTCTGGAACTCATTGACCTGACGCTGACCAAAAGCGTCGTACAGCGCCTCATCGACATCGGTGGCGGTGAGGCCGAAGCGAGCTGCGGCGTTCCGATCGATGCTGATATGGGTGATGCTGCCGCCCAGTTGCAGGTCGTTGGACAAGTCGCGAAAGGCCGGGTTGGCGCGCAGTTTTTCAGTCAGGCGTTGGGTCCAGGTGGTGAGCGTCGGCCCATCGTTGCTCTTGAGTACATATTGATATTGGCTGCGGCTTGGCCCCGAGCTGAGGTTGATGTCCTGACCTGCGCGCAGATACAGCACAATCCCCGGCACCTTGGCCAATTGCGGGCGAATGCGGTCGATAAACTCGCTGGCCGATACATTGCGCTCCCCGCGGTCCTTGAGGGCAATCCAGAAGCGGCCGTTGGCGATGGTCTGGTTGCTGCCGGTCACGCCCACTGAGTGTGAAAACGCCTGCACGGCTGGGTCGTTACCGATGATGTCGGCCAAGGCTAGATGTTTTTGCATCATGTCCGGAAATGAAATGTCGGACGCCGCTTCACTGGTTCCGAGTACAAAGCCGGTGTCTTGAACCGGGAAGAAACCTTTGGGGATCAGTACATAGCCGGCGATGGCCATGGCCAGCGTCACGCCGAAAATCCCCAGCATTAGCCGCTGGTGCGCCAGGGCCCGTTTCAAACCCTTTTCGTACCAAGCCAGCAAGCGCTCGCCAAAGCCCGGTTTGGCGTCGGGCTTGTGCACCGGGGAACGCATAAACAGCGCGGCCAGCGTCGGGGCGAGGGTCAGCGACACGACCACTGAAATCATGATGGTTGAGGTCGCGGTCAGGGCGAATTCCTTGAACAGTCGTCCGACCACGCCCCCCATAAACAGCAACGGAATAAATGCCGCCACCAGCGAGAAACTGATGGATACCACGGTAAAGCCGATCTCGCTGGAGCCTTTGATCGCGGCGTCGCGCATGCTCTCGCCCGCTTCGAGGTGACGGTGAATGTTCTCCACCACCACAATCGCATCGTCGACCACAAACCCCACGGCCACCACAATCGCCACCAGTGTCAGGTTGTTGAGGCTGAACCCCAGTACATACATCAAGGCAAAGCTGGCGATCAGTGACACGCCGAGCACCGCTGACACAATCAGGGTGGCTGACCACTGACGCAAAAACAGCGCCATCACTGCAACCACCAGCAGCACGGCAATCAGCAGGGTGATTTCCACTTCATGCAGGGAGGCGCGGATGGTTTTGGTCCGGTCACTGAGTACGGTCACTTCAACTGACGCCGGGAGCATGGCTTGCAAGCCGGGCAGGGCGGCCTGAATGCGGTCCACGGTCTCAACGATATTGGCCCCCGGCTGACGCGAAATCACCAGGTTCAGTCCTGGCTGATGCCCGGACCAGGCTTGTACATAATCATTCTCGGCCCCGTTGACCACTCGCGCCACATCGCGCAATTGCACGGGGGCGCCGTCCTTGTAAGAGACGATCAATTGGCCGTATTCATCCGCGTCAAACAGCTGGTCGTTGGTTGACAGTGTGGAAATGCTCGATGGGCCGTACAGCGCGCCCTTGGCAAGGTTGAGACTGGTTTGCTGGATTGCCAGGCGAATGTCGGCCAGGGTCAGTCCGATGGCGGCCAGCTTGTCGGCCGAGGCCTGGACCCGGATTGCCGGGCGCTGCTGGCCGGTGATGTTGATCAGGCCTACACCGTCGATCTGGCTGATCTGCCGGGCCAGCAGGGTTTCGACGTAATCGCTGAGTTCGGTGCCGGGCATCTGCAAGGAACTGATGCTCAGGATCAACACCGGGCTGTCGGCCGGGTTGACCTTCTTCCAGGTCGGCAGGGTCGGCATGTCCTTGGGTAATTTGCCGGACGCGGTATTGATCGCGGCCTGCACTTCCTGGGCGGCGGTGTCGATGCTTTTGTTCAGGGTGAATTGCAGGGTCAGACTGGTCGAGCCCAGTGCGCTGCTGGAGGTCATTTGGGTCATGCCGGGGATGGCGCTGAATTGCACCTCCAGCGGCGTGGCTACCGATGACGCCATGGTGTCCGGGCTGGCGCCGGGCAGTTGGGCTGATACCTGGATGGTCGGGAATTCAGCCTCGGGCAAGGGCGCGATGGGCAGTCGCGGAAAAGCAATCAGCCCCACCAGTACCAGGGCGAAGGTCAGCAATACGGTGGCGACCGGGTGATCGACACACCAGGCCGACAGCGAGCGGCTTTGGGTCATGGCTGCACCTGAACGGCGGTCGGCTCACTTAGCACTTCAATCCGCGAGCCCGGCTTGAGTCGCGATTGACCATCGCTGACCAGCGTGTCGCCGGGGCTGACGCCAGTGATGATGCTCAGCTCGGTGTCCTGGAAAACAAGCTGCACGGGGACTGTTTCTACTGTGTCACCGCTGACCCTGTACACGAAATAGTTGTCCAGCCCGCGTTGCACCACCTGCGGCGGCACCACTAGCGCGTTCTGTACCAGTCCGGTCTGGATCTCGACATTGACCAGTTGGCCGGGCCACAGCGTTTGTTTGGGGTTGTCGAACTGGGCCTTGACCTTGATCGTGCCGGTGGTTGCCGAGACCTGATTATCAATCAGGCTCAAACGACCTTCGCCCAGTTGCGTGCCGCTGCTGTCAGCGTTGCCGATAAAGGCTTTGACCCGGGCCGGATCCTTGGCTGCGAGCAAGTCGTGCAGCATGGGCAATTGTTGTTGGGGGAGGGAGAACTCCACCGCGATGGGGTCGATCTGGGTAACGGAAAACAGTCCCTGGGTATCGCTGACTCGCAGGAAATTACCCGCATCTACAGTGCGAATGCCCACGCGCCCGGTGACCGGCGAGTGGATCTGCGTATACGACAACTGCACCTGCGCCGCTGCAATCGTCGCCTGATTGCCCTGTGCCGAGGCCTTGAGTTGATTGACCAAGGCTTGTTGCTGATCGAGTGTTTGCCTGGACACGCCGTTGTCCACGCTTAATAACTGGTAGCGTTTGAGGTCGATCAATGCGACTTGCAGTTGCGCCTGATTCTGTCCCAGTTGGGCCTTGGCCAGATCGAGGCTGGCCTTGATCGAGCGGTCATCCAGGGTCGCCAGTAGATCGCCAGTCTTGACCGTCTGGCCTTCGTTGACCCGTATCTCGGTGAGGATGCCGTCGATTTGCGGGCGGATCATCACACTGTGCAACGACAACACCGCGCCAATTCCGTGGGTATAGCTCGGCACATCTTGCTGCAGCACTTGGACAACTCGCACCGGCACCGCTGCGCTACCTGTGGACTTATTGGCTGCGGGGCGATTGAGCCACCAGATGCCGCCACCGATCAGGGCAATCACTAACGTGCCCAGCAAGATTTTTCTGGTTGGGGTGGGCATGCTGGATAGACGCCGTATACGTGGATTGGGGGCTTATTAAAGAGTTATAGCGCGTGGACCCGGTCAGTACAGTGACGGCTAACTGACATTACTGACAGTTTGGAAATTCGTAGCAGCTGCCGAAGGAACGAGGCTGCGTTCGGCGACGAAGTCGTCGTAAAACCTGAACTCGCGGTATATCAGCCAAACCGTGGGCTCAGGTTCCACGATCGCTTCGCAATCGAACGCAGAGCTGCTACGCCATTGATTGACAGCGCAACATCGAGATCTTGATGATTTTTACGACCAGTGAGTGCAACGCACAGGGGGCGCGCAGGTATACTGCGCGGCATTGCGCCACTTGGCCTGAATTTTTACCGTATTTCGGAGCTTTCATGACTACCCCTACCCAATCGACGGCTCCTGATGCCGTGGGCACTGACCTGGTTGAAAATACAACCGAGCTGGAGGCCCCGAAAAAACCGGTAATTCCTGCGTTCACGTTCCCTTTCAAACCTTCCGAGTTTGCCAAGGCCAAGTCCCAAGGCAAGGCGTACTACCAGAAAAGCGGTCTCGGCGGCCACGACACAACCCCTGGCGCACCGCCACACGGCACACGTAAAACCATGGGCAAGCGCTGATTCAGAGCTCGATGCGCTTCACCTGAACCATCCCGGCCCGTTCGTATAAACGGCGGGCCTTGGTGTTGTCCTCCATGACCTTCAGGTCAACGCAGGGCTCACCGCGTTGTGCGTAGACCGCAAACATCCGCGCCAGCAGCGCCTGGCCAATGCCTTGCCCTTGATGTCCGGCATGCACTACCAAATCTTTTAGATAAGCGCTGGTCCAGCCTTGCGCAACCCCCACCACTACCCCTGAACGCATTGCGATCAAGCATAACTGCGGGTCATATTCGGCGTCGTGCAGCAGGCTGTGGCGCCACTTCTCGAGCGAATCAATATTGCCACTGCCATCGCTGTAGCCCTGGCTGAGCAAGGCATGCACCGGTTGCATCAGATTCTCGTCGAGGGCCACCAGGCTTACATCTGCAGGCCAGTGAGCTGTTGCCGGCGGGCCTGTCAGGTCTTTGCGCAGCAGCAGGCAGTACTCGCTCATGTCGCTCAATAACCTTGCTCGGCAACCGTGCGCGCAGCCAGGATCAGGCACTGTGTCAGCTCGGGTGAAGAGAACTTGGTCAGCACCGCATTGGCCCCTGCCAGGCGTGCCTTTTCGCTGTTCATCGAGCTGTTCAACGAGGTGTGCAGGAGCACGTACAGGTGGGCAAAGTCCGGAGTTTCGCGCACGGTACGGGTAAAGGCGTAGCCGTCCATCTCGGACATTTCGATGTCCGATACCAGCACGTTGATTTGATCCGGTGTGCCTTGCAGTTCCAGCAGGCGTTCGATGGCCTCCTTGGCACTGCGCGCTGTGTGGCAATGCAGGCCCAGGTTGCGCAGGGTAATTACCGACTGTTGCAGTGCCACCTGACTGTCATCAACCACCAGTATTCGCGCGTTGGCCAGCAGTTTTGACTCTTCCTTGCTGAGGCTCTCGCTGGCTTTTTCCACTCTTGTCGGGGCGATACCGTGGATCACTTTTTCGATGTCCAATACCTGCACCAGCACGCCGTCGACCTGAGTGACGCCGGTTATGTACGAGCGTTTACCGGAGCCGTAGGGTGGCGGGCGAATGTCGGTGCTCAGGCAGTGCACGATTTTGCTCACCGCCTGCACATGCAACCCCTGCTTTGAGCGGCTGACATCAGTCACGATCAGGCAGCCGCCGTCAGGGTCGAGCAGCGGTTGTTCACCGATGGCGCGGCTCAGGTCAATCACCGACAGCGCTGTGCCGCGTAACACCGCGATGCCTTTCACATTGGGGTGCGACTCGGGCATTTTGGTCAGGGGTGGGCAGGGAATGATCTCACTGACCTTGAGCAGGTTGATCGCCAACAACTTGCCGCTGCGCAGAGTGAACAGCAGAAGCGAAAGTGAATCTGCGCGGGCATTGTTCGATGACATAAAAACCTTCTGTTGTGGGAGCGATACAGGGTTATCGACATGAATACATTTTCCTGTAGCCGCTGACGAGGTACGAGGCTGCGATGGGCAGCGCATTGGCCCCAAGCGGTGGGCCTGCGACCCACATCGCAGCCTCGTACCTCGCCAGCGGCTACAGGAGTCTGGTTATTTCAAGCCCAGGCGCTTGGCCATCCTGCCCAGGTTTGCCCGGTCCAACCCCAGCTCTCGCGCCGCGCTGGCCCAGTTGTGCTGATGACGTTCAAGGCAGGCGCTAATCAGCTGGCGCTGGTAGTTCTCGGTAGCCAGGCGCAAGTCGCCGACGGCATCCGGCACGCTTTCGGGTTCAATCAGCGCGGCGCTTGCGCTGGTCGTCGGCAAATCCAGATCCGCTGCCGTAAGGGTCAAAATACGCGGCCGTGTGCTGCAATTACCCAGGGCTTTCAGGGCGCTGCGACCAATCAAGTGCTCCAGTTCGCGCACATTGCCAGGCCATGAATACTGCACCAGCGCGGCTTGCGCATCAGGGCTCAAGCGCAGGCTGCCCAGGCCCATACGCGAACGGTTTTGTTCCAGAAAAAAACCGCTCAACAGCAGCACATCGCGCCCGCGTTCACGTAAGGCGGGCACCTTGAGCGGGTAAACGCTCAAGCGATGATAAAAGTCGGCGCGATAGCGACCGCTGCGAACTTCCTCGGCCAGGTCGCGGTTGGTTGCCGCGATCAGCCGCACGTCGACCTGATGCTCCTGATCCGAGCCCAAACGCTGCAACTGCCCGCTTTGCAGTACCCGCAGCAATTTGGCCTGTACGGTTAGCGACAGCTCCCCCACTTCATCCAAAAACAGGGTGCCGCCATTGGCCAGTTCAAACTTTCCGCGCCGGTCATTCATGGCCCCGGTAAAGGCGCCGCGCACATGGCCGAACAGCTCGCTTTCAACCAGCGTGTCGGGCAAGGCGGCGCAGTTAAGGCTAATCAGTGGTTTATCCGCCCGTGGCGAGGCCGCGTGAATGGCCTGGGCTACCAACTCCTTGCCGACACCGGTTTCGCCGGTGATCAGGACCGTCAGATCACTGCCGCCCACCAGGGCGATTTCTTCAAGCAGGTGTTTGTGGACCTTGCTCTGGCCGATTAGCTCCTTGTTGGGTGAACCATTGGCCTGTCGATAGAGTTCGGCTTTGCGCTGCTCATCCTCTACCCGCAACGCCAGGCGCTCGATGCGCTGGGCAACATTGACCGTGGCAGCGGCCAAGCTGGCAAAGGCTTGCAGGTCGTCCAGTTCGATCGGCTCAAAACGTTTTGGGTCCAGTGCGTCGAGGGTCAGCAGCCCCCAGGGGCGCTCCTCGACAAACAGCGGGCAGCCCATGCAGTCGTGTACTTCGAGGTGCTCAGCCAGCCCGTCGACCAGCCCGTCATACGGGTCGGGCAGTTCGCAATTGCTGGGGAAGCGTGTCGGACCGGGGCTGGCGAACAGCGCTTCGAAGCGCGGGTGCTCACTGACCTTGAAGCGCCGCCCCAATGTATCGAGGCTTAAACCATCGACTGCCAGTGGCACCAGCCATTCGCCGTCCAGCCGCAACAGAGCCGCAGCGTCGCATGGGAGCAGGGCACGCAGGGCTTGCAGCAAGCGTCGATAGCGTTCGCTTTCGGGCAGGTCGCGGGACAGGTCAGCCACAAGCGGCAATAGAGTGGTAAGCAGCAGTTTTGCAGTCATTTTGACCTCGTGTAGTCTGTATGACTATAAATCAGTGTGAGTCAAAATGACTATCTATGTATTAAGATGTTGATTTTAAAGGATTTAATTGTTGGCATGAAAACTGATAAGTAAAGGGTAATTGCTAAAGCCTACGTGCTCAGGAGTCACCCTTATGCTTACTGCTCAAGATCGTGCCATCGTTAAATCCACCGTGCCACTGCTGGAGAGCGGCGGAGAGGGGCTGATCACTCATTTCTATCGCATGATGCTGTCGGAGTACCCGCAGGTGCGCTCGCTGTTCAATCAGGCCAACCAGGCCAGTGGCGACCAGCCGCGGGCGCTGGCCAACGGTGTACTGATGTATGCGCGGCACATCGACCAGCTCGATCAGTTGGGCGATCTGGTGGCCAAAATCATCAACAAACATGTTGCACTGCAAATCCTTCCGGAGCATTACCCGATTGTCGGCAGCTGCTTATTGCGGGCAATTGAGGAAGTTCTGGGCAGCGACATTGCCACCCCGCAAGTGCTGAGCGCCTGGGGCGCGGCCTATAACCAGCTGGCCGATATCCTGATCGGTGCCGAAGCTGCCATATACGATGAAAAAGCTGCTGCACCCGGCGGCTGGCGTGGCGGGCGCGAGTTCAAACTGGCGGCCAAAATCCAGGAAAGCGCAGAGATCACCTCGTTTTACTTCAGCCCGACTGACCAGCAGCCGATCCTCGATTTTACCCCCGGCCAATACATTGGCCTGAAGCTGATCATCGATGGCGAAGAGGTGCGTCGTAACTATTCATTGTCGGCGATGGCCCAGGTCGGTCGCTACCGCATCAGCGTCAAGCGCGAAAGCGGCGGGGTGGTCTCGAACTTCCTGCATGACCGCCTGAGCATGGGTGACACGCTGGAGCTGTTCCCGCCAGCGGGCGAGTTCACCCTGACTGACAGCCAAAAGCCGCTGGTGCTGATCAGTGGTGGTGTAGGCATTACACCAACCCTGACCATGCTCGAAGCCGCACTGGCCACCCAGCGTCCGATTCACTTTATCCACTGCGCGCGCAATGCCGATGTACACGCGTTCCGCACTTGGGTCGATGATTTGGCCGAACAGCATCCGCAATTGCAGCGTTTTTACTGTTACGACGAGCAGGACGAGTCTGTAGATCATGTAGGAATGCTGACTGAAGAAGTGCTGGCCCAGTGGTTGCCACAGGAGCGTGATCTGGATGCTTACTTCCTGGGGCCAAAAGGCTTTATGGGAGCGGTCAAGCGTCATCTGAAAGCGCTGGGCGTGCCTGAAAAGCAAAGCCGCTATGAGTTCTTCGGCCCGGCTGCCGAGCTGAAATAACCGCCAATACAGGTTAAAAGCTGTAGCCGCTGCCGCAGGCTGCGATAAGGGCCGCAGGATCTTGCAAAGCAGGATCGCTGCGCAATCCATCGCAGCCTGCGGCAGCGGCTACAAAAGCTGGGCCTTAATCCCCCATTAATCCCCCTGCGACACTTTCCCTGTAATGTTCAGATACATCCAAGCCGAGGGTCTGGGTGTAAACTGCGCGTTTACAGACAATCAGGCAAAGGGACGCGGGATGACGGAAGACATGATGCAATTGGGCCGGGAGAAGCGTTTCCTGGTCCTGCTTGGGCTGATCTGCCTGGCACTGATTGGCGGTGCGCTCTATATGCAGATCGTGCTCGGCGAGGCGCCTTGCCCGTTGTGTATTCTGCAACGCTATGCCCTGCTGCTGATCGCGATTTTCGCCTTTATTGGTGCGGCGATGCCCACCAGGCGCAGTCTTACGGTGCTTGAAGTGCTGGTGGTACTGAGCGCCATTGGTGGAATCGTCGCTGCCGGGCGCCATGTCTACATTCTGGCTAACCCTGCGGTGAGCTGCGGTCTTGATGCGTTGCAGCCGATTGTCGACGGCTTGCCGCTGGCTGCCATCTTCCCTTTGGGGTTTCAGGTCGACGGGTTTTGTTCAACCCCGTACCCGCCCGTACTGGGCCTTTCGCTGGCGCAGTGGGCGCTGGCGGCGTTTGTGATGACTGCCGTGCTGGTGCCGCTGGGTATTTACCGCAACCGCAGCAAATCAAGCTGAGCCAAGGGTTAAATCCTGCTTGAACAGCCTCGTTCCTCCTCTGGAGAAGCGGGGCGTTTTTTTGTCTGCGCGCAAATGTAAAGGGGATGTCATTCGACGCCGAAAAAGGGTGTGCGGCACTGCGACATATTGTCACGGAGAAAATGCCGCAGGGCCTGTTTTGGTCAGACAGGCGGTCTTTCAAACGTATGACTTTATGTAACTCCGGCAAGGCATTTTAAAACGGATGCAGGGCTTGAAAAGCGCGATTCGAGACTCAATGAAAATCGGCTGTAGCCCTTTTTATTTGGGCGTTCAAGCGGGGTAGGGGGTGGCCATTGATGCGCTAAAAAGGGGCATTGAAATGCAGGGCTAATGGTGTGCTACAGCACGGGATCAGAGGTGTGCCCAAGCGCAGCGGGTAATAATAGGTAGGGATTGTTACCGCAGCCGAGAAGAATTATTTCTGGATGAGACATGGTTTATAGAGAGCTACCTATCTACAATCGCCCGCACTGAACGTCCAGCCTGCTCATCCCTGAGCCCAAGCGGGAAGTTGAAGGGCGACTGGGCGGTTCATGACAGGCGTCCCATGCGACTCCCAGGTACTGGCAACCCTTCTAAGTTCCGCACCAAATGGAATTGGTCTGTAACAAGGCCATTGACCACGTATCGAATAAGAAATCACTGCTAACCCGGAATTTGCCCGTTCGCCTGATGGTGATAGAGCAGGCTTTTATTCAATTCCGGAAAAGAGCCAACCCTTGGCAGGGCGAAGTGTTGGCGAAAAAAACCAACTGCATTGTGCAAGCTGTTTTAGAGGTCGTGAGATGACTAAAAAAAGGTACCCCAGACTCCTTGGCTTATTGCCACTTTTCGGCACGTTGCTGCTGGGAGGTTGCAATATGACATTGCTCGATCCGGTGGGGCAGGTCGGGATCGAAGAGCGGAATCTGATCATCACTGCAACACTGCTGATGCTTCTGGTCGTGGTGCCGGTCATCATTATGACCCTCGTCTTCGCGTGGAAATATCGCGCGTCGAACACCAGCGCTACCTATACACCAAAGTGGTCTCACTCCACCAAGATCGAAGTTGTGATCTGGACTGTGCCAATTCTGATCATCATCGCCCTGGGCGTGATCACCTACAAGTCGACCCACGCGCTGGACCCGTATCGTCCGCTCGAATCTGACGTCAAGCCGATTACCATCGAAGTGGTGGCAATGGATTGGAAGTGGCTGTTCATCTACCCGGAACAGGGTATCGCCACCGTCAACAAGATCGTGTTCCCGGCTAACACCCCGGTCAATTTCCGTATCACCTCTGACACGGTCATGAACTCGTTCTTCATTCCGGGCCTGGGCGGTCAGATCTACGCCATGGCCGGTATGCAGACCAAGCTGCACCTGATTGCCAACCGCAACGCTGAAATGGAAGGCATCTCTGCCAACTACAGCGGTGCTGGTTTCACTGGCATGAAATTCAAAGCGATCTCGACATCTCAGGCTGACTTTGATGCCTGGGTAAGTGAAGTCAAAGCGTCACCTAAACAGCTTGATGAAGCTGAATACGCTGCTTTGTCCAAAGCAAGCCAGAACAACCCCGTTGAACTGTTCTCCGCGTACACACCGAACCTGTTTCAGAAAATCGTCGACAAGTACGAAGGTATGAAGCCAGGCAAGCCGGTGAAGCACGAGAAGAAAGAAGTTGCCGGGACCGATGTGGTGGACATGAGTTCGCATTCAGCTGCCGGGGCAGAGGAGTAAACGATGTTTGGTAAATTAAGTTGGGAAGCGGTCCCGTTCCACGAGCCGATTGTCATGGTCACCATTGCCATGATCGCGCTCGGTGGTCTGGCGCTGTTTGCGGCAATCACCTACTTCAAGAAGTGGACTTACCTGTGGACCGAATGGCTAACGTCAGTCGACCACAAGAAAATCGGCGTGATGTACATCATCGTCGCTATGGTCATGCTGCTGCGCGGCTTTGCCGACGCCGTCATGATGCGTACCCAGTTGGCCATGGCCACCGAGGGTTCGCCTGGCTACCTGCCACCTGAACACTATGACCAGATCTTCACCGCTCACGGTGTGATCATGATCATCTTCATGGCGATGCCATTCTTCACCGGCCTGATGAACCTTGCAGTGCCGCTGCAGATCGGCGCCCGTGACGTGGCTTACCCGTTCCTGAACTCCCTGAGCTTCTGGCTGCTGGTATCCGGCGTTGTGCTGGTTAACCTGTCGCTGGGCGTCGGCGAGTTCGCCAAGACCGGCTGGGTTGCCTATCCGCCGCTGTCGGGCCTGCAGTACAGCCCGGGCGTGGGGATGGATTACTACATCTGGGCGCTCCAGCTATCGGGGCTAGGTACGACGTTAACCGGGGTTAACTTCCTGGCGACGGTCCTGAAGATGCGTGCTCCTGGCATGAAACTGATGGACATGCCGATCTTCACCTGGACCTGCACCTGGGCAAACGTTCTGATCGTGGCTTCGTTCCCGATCCTGACCGCTACCCTGGCACTGCTGACACTTGACCGTTACATGGATTTCCACATTTTCACCAATGAACTTGGTGGCAATCCAATGATGTACGTCAACCTGTTCTGGGCGTGGGGTCACCCTGAGGTATACATCCTCATTCTGCCGGCGTTCGGTATCTTCTCCGAAGTTATCTCCACGTTCACCGGCAAGCGTCTGTTCGGTCACCACTCGATGGTCTACGCCTCCGGCGCGATCTCGGTGCTGGGCTTCATGGTTTGGCTGCACCACTTCTTCACCATGGGTTCGGGTGCAAGCGTCAACGCCTTCTTCGGTCTGGCGACGATGCTGATTTCGATCCCGACGGGGGTCAAGCTATTCAACTGGCTGTTCACCATCTACCAGGGCCGTCTGCGCTTCACCAGCCAGGTTCTGTGGACCCTGGGCTTTATGGTGACCTTCGCCATTGGCGGCATGACCGGCGTACTGCTGGCCATCCCGGGTGCTGACTTCGTACTGCACAACAGCCTGTTCGTAATTGCTCACTTCCATAACGTGATCATCGGCGGCGCGGTATTCGGTTACATCGCAGGCTTCAGCTTCTACTTCCCTAAAGCGTTCGGCTTCAAACTGAACGAGAAGTGGGGCAAGGCAGCGTTCTGGTTCTGGTGCGTCGGCTTCTTCGTTGCCTTCATGCCGCTCTACGCGCTGGGCTTCATGGGCATGACCCGTCGTCTGAACGCCAGCACCAACCCTGAGTGGGTGCCTTACCTGTACGTTGCCCTGTTCGGCGCGGCACTGATCGCTATCGGTATCGCCTGCCAACTGATCCAGCTGTACGTCAGTATTCGTGACCGCAAGCTGCCAGAGAACGCCTGCGAGCATGGCGATCCGTGGAATGGCCACACCCTGGAATGGTCGACTTCGTCGCCACCTCCGTTCTACAACTTCGCTGTAGTGCCAAAAGTCGACACCATCGACGCGTTCACCGAAGCCAAGGAAAACGGTACTGCGTACCAGGCCCCGGCCAAGTACTCGCCGATTCACATGCCTAACAACACCGCTACCGGTGTGTACATGGGTGCTTTGCTGACCGTGTTCGGTTTCGCAATGATCTGGCATATCTGGTGGTTGGCCATCGTTGGTCTGGTTGGCACTGTCGTGGTCTTCGTTGCCCACGCTGCCCGTGATGACCAAGGCTACATGGTGCCGGTTGAGACCATCGAGCGTATCGAGGCTGAGCAGCACAAGCGTCTGGTAGCCGCAAAAGCAATCCCGGCTTCCCGTGTTGAAACCAAGTTGGAACAGGCTTAAACCATGTCGAACTTAGCGACCACTGCTGGACACGCTCATGGTCACGACCATGAGCACGAGGAACACCACGACGCGGGCGAGACAACCATTTTTGGTTTCTGGCTCTACCTGATGACCGACTGCATTTTGTTCGCGTCGATCTTCGCGGTATATGCAGTTCTGGTTAACAACGTAGCGGGTGGCCCGTCGGGCCACGACATCTTCGAACTGCCATACGTACTGGGTGAAACTGCCCTGTTGCTGTTCAGTTCGATCACCTACGGCTTCGCCATGCTGGCGTTGTTCAAGGGTAAAAAGCAGCAGGTGCTGTTCTGGCTGGGCATGACGTTCCTGCTCGGTGCAGGCTTCATCGCCATGGAAATCAACGAGTTCCACCTGTTGATCTCCGAAGGCTACGGCCCTAGCCGTTCGGGCTTCCTGTCCGGGTTCTTCACCTTGGTCGGTACCCACGGTCTGCACGTGACCAGCGGTCTGATCTGGATGGCGATCATGATGTATCAGGTGCAGAAAAACGGCCTGACTTCGACCAACAAGACCCGTCTGAGCTGCCTGAGCCTGTTCTGGCACTTCCTGGACGTGGTGTGGATCTGCGTATTCACCGTTGTTTACCTGATGGGGACTTTGTAATGGCTAACGCACATTCCGACGGCGCCAACCACGGCAGCGTGAAGTCCTACGCGATCGGCTTCATCCTGTCGGTGATCCTGACCGTTATTCCGTTCGGGCTGGTGATGTACCCATCGCTGCCCAAATTCACCACCCTGGCGATCGTGTTGTTGTTCGCCGTGGTGCAAGTGGTTGTTCACCTGGTGTACTTCCTGCACCTGGACCGCTCGCCTGCACAACGCAACAACGTCACGGCGCTGATATTCGCAGCCCTGGTTATTGTGCTGTTGGTGGGCTTGTCCCTGTGGATCATGTTCAGCATCCACACTGAAATGATGGCGAAGTGAGGTAAGACCCGATGTCCTTTAAGCACTTTATCCAAATCACCAAACCGGGGATCATTTTCGGTAACGTGCTTTCTGTGGCAGGTGGGTTTTTCCTGGCCTCGAAGGGGCATTTCGATCTTGCCCTGTTCCTGGCCGCGGTAATCGGCACCTCCTTGGTAGTCGCGTCCGGTTGTGTGTTCAACAACTGCATTGACCGCGATATCGACATCAAGATGGACCGCACCAAGAACCGCGTACTGGTTCAAGGCCTGATCTCCCTCAAGGTGGCGCTGATTTACGCCACCTTGCTGGGGGGCGCCGGCCTTTACTTGCTGTATCGCGTGGCCAACCCGCTGGCGGCTCTGTTCGCTGCGATCGGCTTCGTGATCTACGTTGGTCTGTACAGCCTGTACTTCAAGCGCAAGTCGGTTCACGGCACGCTGATTGGCAGTCTGTCGGGTGCGATGCCTCCGGTTATCGGCTACGTCGCAGTCAGCAACAGCTTCGACATGGCCGCACTGACCCTGCTGGTGATGTTCAGCCTGTGGCAGATGCCGCATTCTTACGCCATCGCGATCTTCCGCTTCAACGATTACCTGGCTGCATCGATTCCGGTGTTGCCAGTGAAGCGCGGGATCAAGGTTGCCAAGAAGCACATCCTGCTCTACATCCTCGCGTTCCTGATCGCGACCCTGATGCTCACCCTCGGCGGTTACGCCGGCATGAGCTACATGGCCGTGGCAGCAGCGATGGGCATGTACTGGCTGTACATGGCGTGGACCGGCTACAAGGCCGTCGACGACAAGGTCTGGGCACGCAAGCTGTTCGTGTTCTCGATCTTCACCATCACCGCCCTGAGCGTCATGATGTCTCTGGATTTCAAAGCGCCTGCCGAGTTGCTGCTGACTTACGCACACTAAGAAAGCCAGACTGAAAAACCCCGCCTTCGAGAGAAGCGCGGGGTTTTTTTATGGCTGCGATTCAAGTCTGGATTTGGATAGCGCTGGCTTGGAAAGAAGATTTCACATGTGCGGATAATATTCTCTATTGGAGTTTTTTATGTGGCCCTTGCCCTTCAGTGCGTTAAGGAAAATCCTACATTACTAACTGCGTGCGAATGGTCAAATGCTCAGGCTGAATTCCACCAGGAAATTTTGTCTACATTTAACCAGGAGCGCGTCATGTCCAAGTTGTCGTTAAAGAAACTCGCTGTAGTAATGTCTCTCGTATGTTTGCCGGCAACCGCCAGCTTTGCAACAACCCTTTCTGTGGGCGTAGGCCAGGAAAAAACCTTCTCGCTGACTTGCAAGTCAGGCAACTTTGTCGGTGTTGCTGAAGGAAAGGTGGGGAATCATTTTCAGGCGGGTAGGTGGGTGCATCTTACAAGCTACAAAATCACCCGTCTTAACGGTCAGAAGGGCGGCAACAAGGCTAATGTGAATCTTTACGCTAGCCCAGCGCCGAACTTTGCTCGCAATGAGCACAGGGACCCCTCTAGGGACAGTATGATTCAGGACGGCAAGTGGCATAGTGTGGCTTTGACACGCAGTAACTTCGTGGTTGCCAGCAAAAAAGGCGAGCTAGTCGTCGAGTTTGTATTCGATAAGTCAGGGACTGATCCACGTTGCTACACTAGCTCGGTCTACTTCTAAGAAAGTAGTGCCTGCCTGCACTGATGTTTATAGTGTTGGGCTGTGTGCTCTTTCTTGTCAGTGCATCATCGGGAAGGAAGAGTGCACAGTATAGTGTGCTGGGTACGGTTTAAGTGCATGGCTTGTCACGATGTTTAAATGTTGTATTTCAGCAGTTAATGCCCTGTCTCTATTGCGCAAAGGTATGTGGTTGTTATGCATGATTTAAACTGCATTTCAATGAGAGGCGTAAGTAAAAGTTACCGTCATGCTGGAAAGTTGAACCCGGTTATCAGTCAGGTCGATTTTCAGGTTGGGGTGGGGGAAACCTGTGCCATTATCGGCCCTTCGGGGGCCGGTAAAAGTACGCTGTTGAATATTGTAGGTCTGCTGGATGTTGCAGATGCGGGTGAGTACCTGTTTATGGGACGCTCGGTTGCAAACGCTCGAAATGATGAGTTGGCAGCCATTAGAAAAATGCAAATCGGCTTTGTCTTTCAGAATTTCAATCTGATCCCCCGTTTGACAGTTATCGAGAATGTGGCATTGCCGCTTCGGTACCGCGGGATGGATCGAGCGCACTCCCTTGAACATGCAATGTGCATGTTGCAGAGGGTGGGTATGGCGCAGCGCGCCGGTTATAAACCCGCCGACCTGTCAGGTGGGCAAAAGCAGAGAGTGGCCATCGCGCGTGCTCTGGTAGGCGAGCCGTCCTTGATATTGGCCGATGAACCGACAGGAAGTCTGGATAACCAGACAGCCAGTGAGATTCTGGAGCTGCTGCTGTCGATACAAAAAGAAAAGAACGTGACGTTATTGATTGTGACCCACGACCAGGGTATTGCGCGGCTAATGCAGCGCCAGGTGGTAGTGCGCGGTGGTGTCGTTGTGGAACTCAAGGCATGAGTTTTTTAACCCGGTTGATAACCCCTGCGGTGACTCAGGTAGTTGAAGATGCCATCGACAGTTTTCGTACGATGGGCAAGCGCTCGGTATTGGCGTTGTTAGGCATTGTAATCGGCAGTGGTTCTATTGTGGCGGTTATTAATGTTGGCCATAACACAAGCCAGGAGGCTGCGAAAATATTCCAGGGTATGGGGGTTGATACGCTGTTTGCCAAGCTGAATGATGAACAGAGATTTAAAGATTCATTTCTCAGGATGGATGCCGCGAATATCCGCGGGTTGGATTTGCAGCATTTGATGGTTGCTCCCGTTTCGGAAGTGTCGGGCAAGGCCGGTTTTAATCGTCTTTATATTGATGTGAGAATTGTCGGGACGGAGCCGGCTTTGATTGAAGTACTAAAGCTGTCAATCAGTCGTGGGCGTTTTCTACATGAGTTTGATCGTGACGATAATGTCGTTGTGCTCGGTCACACCGTTGCGACTTCTTTGAGTAGCAACGGCCTCGGTATTCAAGTGGGTGAGTGGCTCAAGATCAATAACTATTTGTTCAAGGTTGTCGGCGTTTTGCAACCCGCTATGGAATCAATGCTCAGTCCAGTCTTGACGAATCATTCACTATTTATGCCGCTTCAAGGTTTGGCTCGGGTAGACAGTGGTGCGGCTATTACTGATGTCATTATGCGAGTTGGCCCTGCACAAAAAATCGAGCTTGTCGTTCCACAAGTAATGGAACGTTTGAGTGCTGCGTTTAAAACACGCACTGTCGAAATAGTAGTGGCGCAACAAATGATTGACGCCATGAGCCGTCAGAACAAAACCTTCCATTATCTTTTGATAGCGCTGGGGATTATTACGTTGGTGGGGGGTGGCGTTGCCGTAATGAATGTCATGTACATGAATGTTTCTGAACGTCGTATTGAAATTGGTCTGCGGATGGCTATCGGCGCCCGTCGCCAGGATATACGCAATTTGTTTCTGGTCGAAGCGCTTGCGCTCAGTACGCTGGGTGCCGTGTTGGGAGCGGGCGTTGGTATTGCGCTGGCCTGGCTGTATGCCGTGATATCGGGGTGGGCATTTGAGTTGGCGATGCTGTCTATCCCTTTGGGCGTTTCGAGCACCTTACTGGTCGGTGTTTTCTTTGGTTTGAAACCGGCAATCGCGGCTTCGCGGCTTACCCCTGTAGAGGCTCTGCGTGATTACTAAACTAGTCGTTGCCACAAGCGCAGCGTGCTGTGTTTTGATCCTGTCGAAACAGCTGGCCGCAGCCCCGGCCCGAGTCGAAGCCAGCGTGCTGCACCACAGCGAGTTGCGCAGTGACTTGTTGAGCCAGCACGTGATCGATCTATCGTTGGCCGAAGCCGTGTCGCTGGGCTTGCGCCGCAACTACAACATTCGCAGCCTCAAGCTTCAACGCTTGCGGGAGAAGTTCGATCTGCTCGTGGCCGATGACCTGTTCAATCCCAAATTGAAGCTCAGTGGTACTCACAGGCTATCCAAGGGTAACGCCGACAGCAGTCGCACGACCGGCATTGCGCCCTCGGTGAGCCTGCTGGGTGAGTATGGCACCAACATTGATCTGAGCTGGAACCAGCAGCTCAATGCCACAAAAAATTCAGGTGACCTGAGCAGTAACGGTCTGGGGCTGACGGTGACTCAACCGTTACTCAGGGGGGCAGGCCAAGACGTCACGACGGCTCCCTTGCGCCTTGCTAAATTGACCGAGCAAGTCAATCAGTTGAATTTGAAAACCAGTGTGTCCCAAACCCTGTATGAAATCATCGCGGCCTATCGCACGCTGATGAAATCCCAGAATCAAATGGCGCTTGCCACGGATGCGCTTGAACGGACTGTTTCGTTGCTCAAGGTCAATAAGTTGCTGATTACTGCAGGGCGAGTGGCGGAGTTTGACGTTGTGCAGATCGAGGCGGATATCGCGACACAGGAGTTAGCGGTAGAAGAGGCGAAAAATCAGTTGGAGGCGAGCCGCCTAATGATGCTCAAGTTGCTGGCACTCGACCTGGCGACGCCTGTACGTGCCAGTGACGCCCTGCAAGTGACCCGGCTTGATATTGATCAGGCGACGGCATTGAGGGTGGCGCAGGCCAAGCAGCCGCAATATTTGGCGACAATGCTGCAGAGCGAACAGACAGCAATCAACTTGTTGCTCGCGCAAGACAGGGCCCGTTGGGACTTGTCATTGGTGGCGGGTGTCACCCAACAGCGGGACCAACACAGCATCAACGGCGCCAATCGGGCGTGGGACAGTTACACCGGTCTGAAGCTGGAGATCCCCATTGGTGATCTCGGCATCCGCCAAGGCAAGGTCAATGCCCAGACTATGGTGGAACAGCAGAAGTTGCTTCAGGAAGAGGCTCGGATTGATTTGAAGCGGCAGATCACCGATGCGGTCAGAGGCTTGAACACCCTGTGGCGTCAGCTTGAAATCTCACAGCGGATTATCGATCTGTCCGGGCGCAAGCTGTCCATCGAGAACGACAAATTGAACGCTGGCCGATCCAGCAACTTTCAAATCATCAGTTATGAAGCCGACCTGCGTGCGGCCGAAGATGCGAACTTGAATGCGAAAATTTCATACCTGGATGCCAGGGCTCAACTGGATCTGCTGCTGGGTGTAATGCTGGAGAGCTGGGAGATTTCACTTGAAGGTTTTTGACCGGATCAAAGCCATGACAGGACGCTGGAAGTATCTTGCGGTGGGCGGGCTGGTGTTGGCCTTGGGGCTGATGTTGTACCTGCCTGCGGCCCCAGGCGACGATGTTTCCTGGGTCGCTGTCAGTAGCCATAAACTGGAGCATGAAATCGGCCTGGTCGGCAAAATAGAACCGATTGAAACCTCGATTATCACTGCACCTTTTGAAGGTTTAGTCCTGGCCAATGAGTTGAGCCCAGGCATGCAGGTCGAACAGGGGCAAGCCTTGTTGTCTCTTGATACGGCGTTGCTTGAAATCAAGCTGCGGGATGCCCTGGCCAACCAGTTGAAAATGCAGCAGACCGTTGAGATCTACCGTACCTGGGCAACCGACCCGCAAGTGCTGCAAGCGAAGCAGATGCTCAGAGTGGCCGAACTGTCCAAGCAGACGCTTGACCTGGAGTTTTCTCAAGTCGAGGCGCTGTATCAAAAAGGTATTGTTCCGCGCAATGAACTCGATGCCTTGAAGCAGCAGCGTTACCTGCAATCGCTTGAGCTGACGGCCGCCAAAGTGCAGCTCAAGAGTGTGTTGGCTGCCGGCAAGGGTGAGGCCAAAGCCATTGCCGATATGGAGTACCAGAATGCATCCATCGCTCATGAACAGTTAAACGCATTGTTGGAACTCAAGATGCTCCATGCGCCGTTTTCGGGTGTTGTGCTGTCCCTTGGGGTGCCACAGTCGACAGGGGGGGAAGTCGAGGCGATTCATGCCGGCGCTCTTTTGGCCAAAGGTCAACAATTGATCAAACTGGCCAACATGAAAGGGCTCAAGATTGTCACTCAGGTGTCGGAGTCGGATGTGAACAAATTCGCCCTGAACCAGAAAGTAGCAATATCCGGGGACGGATTTTCGGGGCGGCAGTTAAGCGGCTATGTGAGCGCTATCAGTCAGATGGCTGTTCAGGATGAGAACCCCGGCAGTGCTGCAAGATTCCCGATCACGATCACCGTGAATGCTCCCGAGAACGGTGACTTCAAGGACGTCAGACTGGGCATGAGTGTGCATATGACGATCGTGACGTACCGCAATGAAAATAGCTTCATCATTCCTCACGCTGCAGTTGAGCAGGCTGAGGACGGCATGTTTGTACATCACCGCGAGCGCCTTGACGCGCCAGTGGTACGGCGTGAAGTCACGATTGGCCAGTCGACAGCCAAAGGGGTTGAGGTGTTCGGGCTGGACTCTGGATTTGTCAGTGTAAAAGCCGACGCTCAGTAAACGGTTCTCATCAGTTTTTGTGAGCGCTATAGAGCCTGTGGGAGCCGGGCTTGCCCGCGATGGCACACCTGAGTCTGACTGATGCCTCGCGCCTTTGTTATCCCGGCTAAAATCACTCAGCGGCAGTTCTGGCAGTGGTTTTGAGACCGGCTTTCCAGGGCGTGTATTCGATTCGATGGAATAAACTGGTCATGCCCTTGGCATTGGGCGCGTAGCCCGGCATGGCGCTCAGGTCCAGTTGTTTGCAGCGTTGGACCAGGCTGGCGAGCAAGGCGTCATCCTGTTTGAACGCTTGGAGTCGCAGAGCATGCGGATCCAGGCTGGCAGCGCATTCCTGCACACGGCCGGTGCTGTCGCCCATGATCATCAGCGTGGCCACGCCAATGCTGTCGATGGCTAGCGGAGCGAGCAGTTGCTTGAACAGATAGTCGTTTTGCGCCTTGTCCTGCAACACCGCTGCGCGCTGTGTGCGTGCCTCGGCGGACAGCCCGGTCAGTGGGTAAACCGCTACTGGCGCTACGACCTTGGCAGTCTTTCTTTTAGGGTCGATCAGCGACGAGGGCAGTTCGGGGAACACAGCTGTCCAGCAAATCGATACCAGGTTCCTGGCCAGTTTGCGGTTGTAAGGGTAGAACCTCTCATCCAGTTTCTTGTTGGGTTGAGTGTCGCACCCGATGATGCGGTTCTTGTCATCGAGGGTGATCATCAGGTTGAAGCTGCCATCCCGTCCTTGGCTATTGGCCAGGTCGCCCTCTCGGGCAAGAACCCTACTGACCAGCTTTTCATACACCCCACGTTGCAATGCCTGCTCCTTCTGTTGGGCGGGAGTGGGTATGGGCGATTTGTCGGGGGCACTGGCGTTGGACTGGCAACCTGTGAGCAGCAAGGCGGCAAGAGCGAGGGGGAGTGTGTGTTTGAGCATGACGATCCTTGTACGAGAGGCTGGTCCGTTGCCGATGTTTTGGCAGCGGAAAGTCTATCGTATTCAAGGTGGTTACCGCATATGCGTTTTATTCGTATTTGCTTGGGCGGCCATCGTGAACACCACTACACGATCACGATGGCTGCGATTACTCCGGATGCCACCCCAGCTGGCTCGACACCTGCTGCGAAGCCTCCATCAGCTGTTTGACGTAGTCCTGTTTCAGTTCTTCGCGAAAGCGAAAGCATGGGAAGGACACGCTCATGCCGCCAATGACGTGACCGAAACGGTCGCGGATGGGAGCTGCCAGGCAACGCATGTTGTCTTCGAACTCTTCATGGTCTTCGCCATAGCCTTGCTCGCGAACCACCGCCAGTTCTTGCAGGTACGACTCGACCGTGGTGAGGGTATTGGCGGTGCGGCGTTCGAAGCTTTCTTCGCGCAAGTGCGCGAGCAACTCATCTTCTTCCAGCCAGGCCATCAGCACCTTGCCGATCCCGGTGCAGTACAGCGGGGCGCGGCGGCCGATGCGCGAGTACATGCGCAGATTGTATTTGGAGTCGA
Organism: Pseudomonas kulmbachensis; assembly: GCF_963681935.1. Classification (NCBI taxonomy): domain Bacteria; kingdom Pseudomonadati; phylum Pseudomonadota; class Gammaproteobacteria; order Pseudomonadales; family Pseudomonadaceae; genus Pseudomonas; species Pseudomonas kulmbachensis. Next base: position 991,895 of record NZ_OY817088.1, read on the forward strand.
TCTTGTGCACGTAGACGATGCTGCCTTCGTCGAGGATGCCCAGGTGCACGGTTTCGCCTGTCAGTTCATTGATGCGGCGCATGCCCGGTTCTGCTTCACGCACGATATCCAGATGAGGCAAGGCCTGGGCGCCCAGTTCGAACAGTCGCACGCTGAGCCGGTAGCGATCTTCGGCATCCTGAACCACATAGCCACGGGCTTTCAGTGACTGCAAAAAGCGGTAAACCGTGCTTTTTGACATGTCCAGTTTTTGCGCGATTTCTGACACGCCACTTTCTTCGGGATGCTCGGCCAGGGCTTCAAGTACAGCCATGGTCCGGCCGACCGCGGAGACCAGTTCGTTGTTCTGGGTGGTGCTGTTGTCCATGAAGGCTCCAACGCAATTTTAAAAAAAACAAGGATATACCGTAGGAGAACGAAACGCTGTTTCATTTTTCTTGACGGTGTAAGGAATTTGATTAAACTCGGCCTCAAGCAAAAAATGAAACGCCGTTCCGAAAACAATAAACAGCTCGACGCAAGGTCACCATCCAGTGCCTGCGTTGACGCAAAGCGACCCATAAAAACAAGGCGCGCAGTGATGACGGTAACCCTCGGGCATTGCCCACAGGCCAATTTGACCCAGCCCCTGCGGGTGGCACTGGTGGGCGAGTGCATGATTGAGATGCGCGGCCAGCCGGGTGCGGTTTTCAGCCAGACGTTCGGCGGCGACACGCTCAATGCCGCGGTCTATCTGTCCCGTCTGGGGGCAGGCAACGGGATTGTTGCCGACTATGTAACCGCCATCGGCGCAGACACGTTCAGTGACGCCATGCGCCAGTTGTGGCGCGACGAAGGGGTCGGTGATCAGCATGTGCGGGTGATCAAGGATGCGCTGCCCGGGCTGTATTTCATCCAGACCGATGACCAGGGTGAGCGTCGCTTTGCCTACTGGCGTGGCGAAGCCGCCGCCCGGCGGGTTTTCGACGGGCCTGAAGCGGACGCAGTACTGCGCGCCCTGGCTGATTATGACTATGTGTATCTGAGCGGCATCAGCCTGGCGATCCTCACCCCCGGCGGCCGCGAACGCCTGATGTTGGCCCTGCGCCTGGCCCGTGAGGGCGGCACGCGCATTGTCTTCGACAACAACTACCGTCCCCATTTGTGGCCCGATGCGGCTTCCGCGCGCCAGGCCTACAGCGACATGCTGCGCCTGACCGACCTGGCCCTGATCACCTGGGACGATGATGCCGCGTTGTTCGGTTATGCCGATCACGAGGCGTTATTCAGCGCCTATGAACAATTCGGAGTAGGTGAAGTGGCCCTCAAGCGTGGCCCGGATTCGTGCTTGATCCAGTGTGCCGCAGGTCGTTTCGAGGTGCCTGCAGAACGGGTGCGTCAGATCGTCGATACCACGGCGGCAGGCGACTCCTTTAGTGCGGCTTACCTTGCTTGTCGCTTGCAAGGCGGCGAGCCGCAGCACGCTGCACGCTGGGGCCATACGCTGGCCGCCGAGGTGGTGCAGCATCCCGGTGCGCTGATCCCCGCAGCCGCCATGCCGAGCCTGTACATGCCTGTATTTTCTTCTGTCGCCGAGGCCTGAACCCATGAAAATCGTTGAAGCGCGCGTGATCGTCACCTGCCCGGGTCGAAACCTGATTACCCTTAAAATTGTCACTGACTCCGGTGTCTACGGTATCGGCGATGCCACTTTGAATGGCCGGGAAATGGCGGTCGTTGCCTACCTCGAAGAGCACGTGCTGCCAGCGCTGATCGGGCGTGATGCCCAGCGTATCGAGGACATCTGGCAATACCTGTACCGCGGTGCCTACTGGCGTCGTGGCCCGGTGACCATGACTGCGATTGCTGCCGTTGACGTCGCGTTGTGGGACATCAAGGCCAAGGCCGCCAATATGCCCTTGTACCAGTTGCTCGGCGGCAAGAGCCGCGAGCGGGTGATGGTGTACGGGCATGCCACGGGCAAGGACATCGAAGGTTGCCTGGCCGAAGTCGCCCGCCATGTTGAACTGGGTTACAAGGCGGTTCGCGTGCAATGCGGGATTCCGGGCATCGCCACCACCTATGGCGTCGCCAAGCGCAGTGGCGAACGTTATGAACCGGCCGACAGCGATCTGCCCGCCGAGCATGTGTGGGACACCGCCAAATACCTCAACTATGTGCCCAAGCTGTTTGCCGCCGTACGCGAACGCTTTGGCGATGACTTGCACATCCTGCATGACGTCCACCATCGGCTGACGCCAATTGAAGCCGGGCGTTTGGGCAAGGCCGTTGAACCGTTCAATCTGTTCTGGCTCGAAGACTGCACCCCGGCCGAGAACCAGGAAGCCTTCCGCCTGATTCGCCAGCACACCACCACGCCATTGGCCGTGGGTGAAGTATTCAACTCGATTCATGACTGCCGCGAGCTGATTCAGGAACAGTTGATCGACTATATCCGCGCCACGCTGGTCCACGCCGGGGGCATTACCCATGTGCGCCGGATCGCCGACTTTGCTGCGCTTTATCAGGTTCGCACCGGGTTCCATGGCGCCACCGATCTGTCGCCGGTCACCATGGGTGCGGCGCTGCATTTCGATACCTGGGTGCCCAACTTTGGCATTCAGGAACATATGCCTCACGACCCGCTGACCGATGAGGTTTTTCCTCACGCCTATCGCTTTGAAGACGGTCATTTCACTCCCGGTGAAACTCCGGGGCATGGCGTGGATATCGATGAAGAACTCGCCGCCAAATACCCCTACAAGCGCGCCAGCCTGCCGGTCAATCGACTCGAAGACGGCACGCTGTGGCACTGGTAAGCACGGCTTAAAAGCGTTTAGCACGACTGTTAAATAACTATAAAAAACTGGGCGTCATGCCTTGGCAGGAGTTACCCGATGAAAGCGTTTCAAGTAAGAGCTCCCTTTGAGTTCGGCCTGGCCCAGGTTGATACCCCGCAACTGGCGCGCAATGAGGTCAAGGTTGACGTGGCCTATGCCGGTATCTGCGGCTCGGACCTGCATATCATTCACGGGCAGAACGCCTTTGTGCGCTTCCCCCGGGTAACCGGTCATGAGTTCTCTGGCGTGGTCAGCGACGTCGGCGCGGACGTGGAGCAGATCAAGGTCGGCGACCGCGTGTGCATCGATCCGGTGATCAGCTGCGGCACCTGCTACCCGTGCCGCATCAATCGGCCCAACGTCTGTACCCAGCTGCAAGTGATTGGCGTACACCGCGACGGTGGTTTCAGTGAGCAGGTCTGCGTGCCAGCAAGCAATGTCCATCGCCTGCCGCAGAGCATGTCCCTCAGCCATGCCGCATTGGTGGAACCGTACTCCATCGCCCTGAACGTGCTTGACCGCATGCAGCCGCACCCCGGCGACAGCCTGCTGATTTACGGCGCTGGCGTGATCGGCCTGACCCTGGTGCAAATGGCCCGTGCGTTGGGGCTGACCGACATTACTGTGACCGACGTGATTGACGAACGCCTGGCAACCGCCCGCGCCTTTGGCGCCAGCCGCACCCTTAACGGCAAGGACGTGGACGTTGAGGCGACGATGCGCGAACTGACCGGTGGCGAAGGCGTGCCGCTGATTGTCGATGCGGCCTGCATTCCGGCGCTGATGCCACAAATGGTGCGCATAGCCTCATCGGCCGGGCGTATCGGTTTACTGGGTTTCAGCACCACACCAACCGATCTGGTGCAGCTGGAAATGATCAAGAAAGAACTGACGTTGGTCGGTTCGCGCCTTAACAACCGCAAGTTCGCGCGGGTGATCGAGCTGATCGCCAGTGGCAAGTTGCAGGTCCAGGAAATGATCAGCCACCGCATCCAGTTCGATGAAATGCCGGAGGCGATCGCGTTGATCGAAAACCACCCCGAGCAGACTCGCAAGGTGCTGGTGCAACTGAGCGCCAAGGAGATTTCGTAGCAGTTGCCGCAGGCTACGTTCGGTTGCGCAGCAATCGTAAATCCAGAGTTCCAGGTTTGCCTGATACACCCAGGAGCCTGACCTTACGACAGCTTCGCTGCCGGACGCAGCCTTCGGCAGCTGCTATGAGTTTTGCGTACCGCACACAGATACACGTGCCCCAGCGGGCACCCTCACCGAATAAAACAACAAGCGGGAGGTTCCAATGTTTGGTCAAGGTCGTACGTTAGTCATCATCATGCTGTTCCTGGCAGGCGTTATTAACTACCTGGATCGCTCGGCATTGTCCGTGGCAGCCCCCTTCATCCAGAAAGACTACGGTCTGACCACGGGTGAAATGGGCATGATTTTCAGTAGTTTCTTCGTCGGTTATGCGGCATTCAACTTTATCGGCGGCTGGGCGGCCGACCGCTACGGCGCGAAAACCACGCTGCTGTTGGCCATGGTGCTGTGGTCGCTGTTCAGTGGTCTGACGGTATTGACCGTCGGCTTCATGTCGCTGGTGTTTATCCGCATCCTGTTCGGCATGGGCGAAGGCCCACTGAGCGTGACCACGAGCAAGATGGTCAACAACTGGTACACCCCCAAACAAAGGGCGCGGGCACTGGGCACCTCGATGTCCGGCACCCCATTGGGTGGCGCAATTTCCGGGCCGGTAGTGGGCTTTATCGCTATCAGCTACGGTTGGAAAATCTCGTTCGTCATCATCATGTTGGTGGGCCTGGTGTGGGCTGCGGTCTGGTACAAGTTCGTCAAGGACAAGCCTACCGGTAAGGTCGCCGAAGAAATTGCCCAGGGCGAAGGCCAGAGCGCGATGGCGGCTCAGCCGGTTCATCCGTTGCGTTACTACCTCAAGCAACCGACAGTGTTGTTCACCTCGCTGGCGTTCTTCTCGTACAACTACACGCTGTTCTTCTTCCTGACCTGGTTCCCCAGCTACCTGACCATGGCCCACGGCCTGAACGTCAAAGAAATGAGTATCGCCACGGTTATTCCCTGGGTGTTGGGCTTCCTTGGCCTGGCGCTGGGCGGCTTTATTTCCGACTTTGTGTTCAAGAAAACCGGGCGAATGATGTTTTCGCGCAAAGTGGTGCTGGTCACCTGTCTGTTGGCGTGTGCGGTGTGCATCGGCTTTGCCGGGATCGTCAAAACCCTGTATCCGGCGGTCGCGCTGGTGGCTCTGGCGGTGTTCTTTCTGTACCTCACCGGTGCGATCTACTGGGCAATCATCCAGGACACGGTGCCTGCCGCTCGCGTCGGTGGTGTCAGTGGCTTCATGCACTTGCTGGCCAATACCTCGGGCATTATCGGCCCGACCCTGACCGGCTTTCTGGTGCAGTTCAGCGGCTCGTTCACCAGTGCCTTCCTGTTGGCGGGGCTGCTGACCATCATCGGAGCCGTGTGTGTGGCGCGCTATGTCAAACCGCTGCCGGTGATCGATGAGTCCGTGCCGCCAGCAACCGTGCCACGTTCGGCCCTGAGCCACCCTTGAGGAGAAGGTTGATGTCTGTCGTTCAACGCGTTCCTTCAGCCCCAACCGCGGCTGAAATCGGCATCGTGCATCTGGGGTTGGGGGCGTTTCATCGCGCCCACCAGGCGGTCTATTTGCAGCGCAACCTCAATCGTCACGGTGAAAGCCAGTGGGGGGTGTGCAGTGCCAACCTGCGTTCCAATCGCGCTTTGGTCGAGCAGTTGCGCGCGCAACAATGCCGCTATGCCGTGGCCGAGTACCGTGACCGTGAACAGGTGACGTTGCGTGAGATCACAGTGGTGCGTGAAGCGCTGTATGCCGGTGATGGCGGTGATGAGCTGGAGCTGTTGTTGCAGCGCATGGCCGACCCGCGCACGCGGATCGTCACCCTGACCGTGACCGAAAAGGGCTATTGCCTGAGCCCGGCCACGGGCCAGTTACGCCTGCAGGATCCAGCGATCATCCACGACCTTGCCCACCCCCAGACGCCGCGCACCGCTCCGGGGATTGTGCTGGAGGCGTTGCGTCGGCGTCATGTGGCAGGTATCCCGGCATTTACCGTGTTGTGCTGCGACAACATGCCGGACAACGGCCAGCGCACCCGCCAGGCAGTCATGGGGCTGACGGTTAAAGGCAGCGAGCTGGCGCAGTGGATCGAGCAGCACGTGGCTTTTCCCGGTTGCATGGTCGACCGCATCGTTCCGGCCATGGACGCGCAGGCATTCAGCGGTCTGGAGCAACTTGGTTGCCAGGACCCCGCGGCAGTGGTGTGTGAAAGCTTCAGCCAGTGGGTGATCGAGGATCACTTCCCCCAGGGCCGTCCCGACTGGGAGGTGGAGGGCGTGCAGATGGTGACTGACGTGCGGCCCTTTGAAACCATGAAGCTGCGCATGCTTAACGGCAGCCATTCACTGCTGGCCTATATTGGCTTGCTTGCGGGGCACGAGACGGTATTCGAGGCAATCAGCGATCCTCATCTGCTGCGGTTTATCCAGCGCTATATGGCCCAGGAGGCCGCGCCGACTCTGGATATGCCGCCGCAGATCGACGTGTCCGGTTATGGCCGCGACCTGTGCGCGCGCTTTGCCAACGACAGCCTGCAACATCGACTGCGTCAGATCGCCATGGATGGCTCGCAAAAACTGCCGCAGCGCTGGTTGCAAGGCGCGCAGGAACTGCTCGATGCGGGGCACGGCATGGACTGCATTGCGTTGGGTATTGCGGCCTGGATTCGCTACTGCACACAGCCCTTGCCCGGCAGAGATGCCCATGTGGTCGACGATCCGCTGAGCGCAACTTTCGCTGATCTGGCCGGGCGTTTTGACGGTGCCCAGCGGGTAGATGCGTTCCTCGATCTGGAGCAGGTATTCCCGGTCGTGCTGTCGGCGCGCGCAGATTTTCGCGATGCGGTTCAGGGCGCTTATCGCGCACTGGAGCGCAACGGTATGGCCAGTCATTTAAAAACTCTAGCGGCACATAACTAACAAAAAGGGAGATAGACATGGAACAGACTTGGCGTTGGTTTGGCCCCCAGGACCCGATTTCGCTGGCGGATGTGCGCCAGACCGGAGCGACCGGAATTGTCACCGCGTTGCACGAAATCCCCAATGGCCAGGTGTGGCCGGTGGAGGCGATTGCGGAACGCAAGCAGATGATTGAAAACGCCGGTCTGACCTGGTCGGTTGTGGAAAGCATCCCGGTGCATGAAGACATCAAGCGTGGTTGCGGCCGCCGTGACGAGTACATCGCCAACTACCAGCAAAGCGTGCGTAACCTGGCGAGCTGCGGCATCGATATCGTCTGCTACAACTTTATGCCAGTGCTCGACTGGACCCGTACCGACCTGGCCTGGGAGATGGACGACGGTGGTTGGGCGCTGCGTTTTGACCAGACCGCTTTTGCCGCTTTCGATCTGTTTATCCTGCAGCGTCTGGGGGCAGAGGCCGAGTACAGCGCCGACGATATCCAGCAGGCGAGGGTTTACTTTGAGAACCTGACACCTGAGCAGAGTGAGCAACTGGTCAACACCCTGATTGCCGGTCTGCCTGGTGCCGAAGAACATTACAGTCTGGACGATTTCCGCGCCTTGTTGCGCACCTACGCCGATATCGACGAAGCCAGGTTACGCGAGCATCTGGGGCACTTTTTGCGTGAGGTCATCCCGGTCGCAGAAGAAGTAGGGGTGCGCATGGCGATCCATCCGGACGATCCACCGCGGGCGCTGCTGGGCCTGCCGCGTATCCTGTCGACCGCCGCCGACGCGCAATGGTTGCTGGACGCAGCCCCCAGCCCGGCCAACGGTCTAACCTTCTGCACCGGTTCCTACGGCGTGCGTGAAGACAACGATCTGGTGGCGATGGCCAAGCAATTTGCGCCATTCATTTACTTTACCCACCTGCGCTCAACCCGCCGCGAGGCAGACCCGCGCAGCTTCCATGAGGCGCACCACCTGGGCGGCGATGTGGATATGGTCGGGGTGATCGGTGCGCTGGTTGCCGAGGACCTGCGACGTGAACGCGAGGGCGGCCCACGTTTGCCGTTGCGTCCTGATCACGGCCATCAGTTGTTGGATGACCAGCACCGCAAGAGCAACCCTGGTTACTCACTGATCGGTCGCCTCAAGGGCCTGGCCGAGATCCGCGGGGTTGAATTGGCAATGCGCCAGCAGTTGGCGTGAGCGCAGCAACATGCTGGATTTTGTAGTCGCGGTCGAGCTCCGGCGAGGCTGCGATCGGCGACGTAGTCGTTGTTAAATTCAGACACGGCGGTGTGCCGTCGTAAATCCGGTACTCAGGATTTACGACGGCTACGCAGTCGAATGCAGCCTCGTTCTACTCGTCAGCGCCTACACGTTTAGCCGCGGTAATCAGCTATCCACTTCCATGTGCCCTTACAGCGGCAGCATTCTGTCTTGAATAACCCGCTTCATCACGAGGGTCGAGGTGAGGCGTTGAACGTTGGGCAGTGAGGTCAGGCGCTCATCGTAAAGCTGCTGGAAGGCCGGAAGGTCGGCTGCAACAACATGCAGCAGATAGTCCGGGTCACCGAACAGCCTTTGCGCGTCGACGATTTGCGAGGTTTCGATCACCGCTGCTTCAAAATCTGCAATCGCCTGGCGGGTGACTTCACGCAAGGTGACGAACACCATCGCGGAAAAATTCAGCCCCAGCTCACTCGGCGCCAGCAGGGCGCGGTAGCCCAGGATCACGCCAGAGTCTTCCAGCGCACGCACGCGACGATGACAGGGCGAGAGGCTCAGGCCAACGCGTTCGGCCAGTTCAGTGAGCGAAAGTCGGCCATCGGCTTGAAGCTGCGCAAGAATCTTTCTGTCAATTCGATCCACGTGGAAGAACCTTCCCTTGTGATTGCTTATGGTTGGGATAAACGAAAGATAATCCTACCAGCATTTCCTTATTCTTCTTTTGCCTGCTGGCGCTTTTATCGGTGACAGAGGTGAAGGGTCGTGCCCTTCAAAAGCCATCGAGGTTCCAGCGTAGAAGGTAAATTCTTGTGACTCTCAGCGTGTTGGCCGCTTTTTGGGCGGTGTCGTTTTTGTTCATCATCACACCCGGTGCAGATTGGGCTTACGCGATCTCTGCGGGCATGCGCGGGCGCTTGGTTACGCCTGCGGTGGCGGGCATGCTCTCTGGACATTTGCTGGCCACGTTGATTGTGGCCGCCGGTGTGGGCGGGCTGGTGGCACGCAATCCGATGATCCTTACCGGGCTGACGGTTGCCGGAGCGGTGTATTTGCTCTGGTTGGGTGTGTGCATGCTCAGGGACCCCGCGACGCCTCAGTCCGGGCAGGGGCAGGTATCTGATTCATGGTTGCGCTGGGCGTGGAAGGGGTTGTGTGTCAGTGGCTTGAACCCCAAGGTTTTGTTGCTGTTTCTAGCCCTTTTACCGCAATTTACCGACCCGCTGTCGACCTGGCCGATACCGACGCAAATCATTGCCCTGGGTGCGTTGCATGCGGTCAGTTGTGCTGCGGTATATCTGATGGTCGGCTTTAGTGCCCAGGCCGTATTACAGACCCGGCCAAGTGCGGCGAAAAACGTCAGTCGGGTGTCTGGCGCGGTGATGGTCCTGATCGCGGTGGTGTTGCTGGCGGAGCAGGCCTACAGTTGAGGTTCCCCCAGATTATCGAGGATGAAGCTGTGGCAACCACTGAAAGCGATCTGCACACAACGCCGCGGGCGGTGATTGATTTCTGGAAGCAGGCGGGGCCCAGGCACTGGTTCGCCAAGGATGAGACGTTCGACGATCTATTTCGCGAGACCTTCTACACAGCTCACTTCCAGGCCGCCAGACGCGAACTTGAGCACTGGATGGAGCAGCCCGAGGGCGCACTGGCGTTGCTGTTGCTGCTGGATCAGTACCCGCGAAATTCATTTCGCGGCACCGCGCATATGTTCGCTACGGACCCGCTGGCGCGCTTCTACGCCCGCCAGATGATTGCTGGTGGTATGGACAAGCAAGTCGATGCGGCCTTGCGCCTGTTTTGTTATTTGCCGTTTGAACATTCGGAAAACAGTGACGACCAGCAGCTGTCGCTGCAACTGCATCACGCCCTCGATCCGAAGGACTCAAAATGGGCAGAAGACCACGCTGAAATCATCCAGAGATTCGGACGCTTTCCACATCGCAACGATGTTCTAGGACGCGAGACCACCGAACAGGAGCGCATGTTTTTGAATGAGGGTGGATTTGCGGGTTGAGTGGGCATCAGGTGCTGCGGCTGGGGAAAGGCTCTGCAAGCAGGCATAATCGGCGCCTGAACCCCCTCATCTGATTCGGAGTCACCCATGAAGCCCCTCGCCCTGCTGACCTTGGCCCTGATCCTCACGGGTGGACTGTTCAGCACCGGTGCGGCTGCGGCAGGTGATGCGCAAGCGGGCGGCAAACTGTTCACTAAAACCTGTGGTGGCTGCCACAGCATCGGGGAGAACGCCCGCAATGGCTTTGGCCCGCAACTCAACGGCGTGATCGGGCGGCTGGCCGGTGCGAGTGCTGGCTACCAGTACTCCGACGCCATGAAAAACTCTGGCGTGGTGTGGACCCGGGAAAAACTGGCGGCCTATATCGAGGCCCCGAAAAAAGTGGTGAGTGGCACGCGGATGATCTTCTGGGGGATCAGTGATCCCGAGAAAATCGACAATCTGCTGGCTTACATTGAGACGTTTCAGGGGCAGTGATCACTGAACGGCCTTCAAGTAATCCTTGAGCGTCAGCAGTGCAGGGTGCATCTGTTCCAGGGTCTGCGCGTTTCTGACATCGCAGGACAGCTTTTGCAGCTCGCGGCCCATGGGTGTCTGTTCGCCGCCTAAAGCGTTCAGCGCCAGATCCAGACACTGGTCGACTTTATGCTGGATGGTATCGATATCGGCATTGCGCACTTCAAAGGCAAACACGTCGCGCTGATAGTCGTCCATCACCGGATCGTCGCGCAAAATCGGGCTGCTGCCGTCCGTCTCATGCACCAGCTTGAGAGAGAAAAGGGCGACTGCCTCCAGCGTCAATTCCATGGTCCGGGTCCTCTATTAAATTCTGTACTTCATGCAATGGGTGCTATGCCGCGCGATTGTACAGTCAGGGATTGCTATCCGCCTAAAGCTGTCGCCATCAGGTCACTCGTCACCGCCGGGCACGGCGTGCGTAGGGTCTTCTAAGCTGTAAGGTCGCAGTTTCCGATAATTTCTGGAGCAGTCATGACCTCTAATACCATTCGGCTTCACCGCATAATCAAAGCAACGCCGGAGCGCATATATTGTGCGTTTCTGGATGCCGATGCCCTGACCAAATGGCTGCCCCCGAACGGGTTTACGGGCAAGGTTCACCATCTGGACGCAAAGGTAGGTGGGACTTTCAAAATGTCGTTCAGCAATTTTGGTAGCGGCCAGGTTCACTCGTTCGGCGGGGAATACCTTGAGCTGGTACCCCATGAGCTGATTCGCTATACGGACAAATTCGACGATCCCGCCTTGCCGGGCGTCATGCAGACAACCGTGTCTTTGCGTGAGGTGTTCTGTGGCGTGGAGTTGACTGTGGTGCAAGAGGGGATCCCCGAGGTCATTCCGCCAGAGGCGTGCTACCTGGGGTGGCAGGAATCGCTGGTACTGCTGGCCCAACTGGTTGAGCCAGAGATCCCTTGATGCAGTCTGCTGCGAGTGCAGTTGTATCCCGCAGGCAGCACGGTTTTTTTGTATTCAAGGTGCATTGAGCAGCACCTTGAGATCAGGACACCCCGAACATTGTCGGCTACGTCCGCCGACCCGCGCATCTTTGCCACTTAGGACATTCCATGATTGGGGCCTCTAGGGCGAGCTGATTTTCGTTGATCTTGAATAGCAGGGAAGGAACTAAGTCAGAGTTTGTGCCCCCAAAAGTCAGGATTGGTGTCCAACTTTTGGGGGCGGTTCATTTGGAGTGCGTATCCCCTGCAGGAACTGTCGAGTGAAACGGGGGTGCGATCTTGTGGTTCTGAACTTAATGGGATTAGAACCGGTAATTGAGCCCAAGCGTCAACGACCGCTCAGGTGCCGGTTGACGGCCCCAGGGGCTGGTGTCGATGCCGCGGAAGTAATACTCGCGGTTGAACAGGTTGCTGACGCCTGCTGAAGCGGTCAGCAGGCTGTCATCCTGGAGTTTGAACTCACGCTCGATCGCGGTATTCCATACCCAATAGGCCGGGAGTTTGCCCACCGAAGCCGTCGCGCCTTCGTCACCGGAATTGGCGGCGTCGGTGTAGGCGCTGCTGACGAACAGGCCGTCAAGACTGTAGGTCCAGTGCTCGGCGAAGCGATAACGGCCGTCGACATTGAACTGGTTTTTTGAGGCGAACGGGACTTCGTTGTCCTTGAAGGCGCCGTTGCGCTGTTTGGCATCGAGGTAGGCGTAGCTGGCGTGCAGGTCGAGGTCGGGCAGCGCGGCCGGGGTCCAGAACACTTCGGTCTCAATGCCCTGGTGACGGGTGCTGCCAAGGTTGTCGAAGCGGTCGGTGGTCGCGTTATAGACGATCTGGTCGCTGAAATCGATACGGTACAAACCGGCGTCCACCCGCAGACCTTGCCATGGCGTATAACGCACTCCGGTCTCGTAGTTCCAGGCCAACTCGGCGCCGACGTCACCTTCCTTGACGATCTGCGTGACCTGCGGCGGCCGCAGGGATTTCTGCGCGTTGGCGTAGATGAACCAGTCATCGCTGGCCTGGAAGCCCACGGTCAGGCCGGGCAGCCATTCTTCTGATTTGTTTTCATGCTGGAACCCGGTGATGCCGTCGTCGTAGTTCATGCGCGCGTTTTCGTAACGCACGCCCGGCGTAATGGTCAGCCGGTTGTCGAGCAGGCCGATGGCGTTGCTGAGGTAAAAGGCCTTGGCATCGTCTTCGAACGTCCAGTCGCGGAACGGCGTGGTGGTGCCTGTGGCGAGGCTTTGGCGATTGACCTTGTAGTCGATGTCTTCCTTGACGTAACGCGCGCCCAGCAACCAGGTCTGGCTGAAGCTGTCACCATCGATGCTCATGCTCAGGCGCGGTTCAGTGCCCCAGACCTTAAAGTCGCGCGGGCCGTCCTGCTTGGTCACCGCCGTGCCGTCCGGGGTGAAGGGCAGGCCGACCACGAAGTTGCGGTAGCTGTTGTGAGCGAAGTTGGTCCAGCTGAATGCCACTGAATCGAACGGGCCCATCGCGCCCAATTGCTGGGTGTAGGTGCCCCAGACGCGGTCGGTATCGCCTTCGAAGCGGTCCAATGGGCGGGTCGATTGGCGTGGGTTGTCCTTGTAATCCTTGACGCTGAGGGCGCCGGCCAGGTCCATGTCGGCCTTGTAATGCTGCACGCCGAAACTCAGGTCGCGATCATCGTCGATGTTCCATTGGCCCCGCAGGCGATAGTTCTGGATATCGGTGTCGGAATGCTCGCGGGCGGTTTCACCATTGATGGTATTGAGGTCCAGTTGCAGGCCGAAGTTGTCGGTCAGGTAGCCGCCGGTGCCGATGTAGGTGTCCCACAATTGGCGGCCTCCGGCGTTGAACGTGGTGCGTTCCTGCAAGGTGGTTTCCCATTCCTTGGGAATCGGTTTGCTGATGAAGTTGATCACCCCGCCGACGTTGTTCGGGCCGTATTGCACGGCGGCGCCACCGCGCACGATGTCGATTCGGTCGACGGTCGCGAGAGTCACCGGGAACAGCGACAAACCGGTCTGGCCGTAAGGCGCGAGGGCCAGGGGAATGCCGTCGGACAAGGCCTGGACCCGGCCGCTACGGCTTTCATACAGGCCTCTGACGGAAATCTGCGGCAAGGCACCGGTGCCGGTTTCGTCGAAGATTTTCACTCCGGGCACCCGTTGCAACGCATCGTCGACGCCGCGCACGCTGGCTTTTTTCAGGTCTTCTTCTTTGACCATCGAACGGCTGCCGGGGTAGGTGAGGACTTCCGGGTCCGTTGCGCCACCGAGCACGTCGCCCTTGATCACCATTGGCGCGATGTACTGGACTTCGGGCGGTTTGGCGGCCACCGGTTCCTGTGCCGGGACGATGATGAACGTGTGCTCATCGCGCACTCGGGATTGCAGGCCGCTGTGGTCGAGCAGTCGCGACAAGGCTTGTTGTGGTGTATAGCTGCCCTTGACCGCATTGGTAGTTTTGCCCGCAGTAATGTCACTGGCAAAGATGATCTGCACCGACGATTGCCGCGCCAGGGCATTGAGTGCCTTGTCCAGGCTGGTGCTCGGCAGGTCGAGTTCGACCTTGTCCTGGGCCTGCGCCGACAGGGCGAACAACAGGCTGGTGGCGAGGACGGACAAAGGCAAATGCCGGCGGTACTTCATGGACGGTGTTCCTTGGAAAGTGGGGTCTGCCTTACTAGCCGCCACGGGTGCGGAAAAACCCTACCTCTGTCGGAAATTATTTTTTCGCCGCCTTGCGCCGCACATGCGTAGTGCCATCGGCCTCGGTGTTGAGGCTCAAGGGCAGGATGCTCGGCAGCAGGTTCAACAAGTCTTCGACGTTACGGTTATCGAACACGCCGCTGATCGGCAGGCTGGCCAAGCTCGGGTCATCGAGCACAATAGACGGTTTGCGGTAGCGCTGGATTTGCCCCAGCGCCTCGGCCAGTGGCGTGCGGTAGAAAATCAGCCGATTGTCCTTCCAGGCAATGGCGGCCTCGGTGTCGACGGCGAGCGGTGGTTGTAGCTGGTTTTGCCGCACATCGACTTGCTGCCCCGGCACCAGTTGCACGGTGTGCCCGGCATCGGCGGTGGTGCCCACGCTGACAGCACCACGCACCAGCGTCACGCGCACGGCATCCGTGAGGTGGCTGACGCTGAACAGTGTGCCGAGGACGTTGATTTGGGTGGTGCCCGCGTCCACGCGGAACGGTCGGATTCTGGTCTTCGACACATCGAACAGCGCCTGACCGGACTCCAGTTGCACATGTCGGGAACGCAGGTGCCAGGTGACCGAGGCCCGGGAGTCGCTGTCCAGGGTTATGCGACTGCCATCGGCGAGATTCAATACCCGGCGCTCGCCGACCGCCGTATGGAACTGCTCGCTGTGATAGGCCGGATCGACCCAGGCCAGCCCCGCGCCGAGCATCACCAGCAACATCGCGGCACCCAGAGTTTTGCGCGGTTTGCGCGGCGTAGGTGTCGGCAACGGGAAGCGATTGCGCAACTCTTCGCGATGGCGCGCGAGTGCTTCATCTTCACGGGACAGTGGCGGTTTTGGGGGGCGCGTGGGGCTCACTGGGCAAGCTCCATGGCATGCAGATCAGTGTCATCAAGGTAGGCGCGGCAGGCGGCCAGGCCTAGGCGCAGATGCTTTTCAACGGTCTTCAAGGAGACGCCCATCTGCGCCGCCACTTCGGCCTGCGACAGTTCATGAATCTTGTGCATGACGAAGACCATCTGACAGCGCGGCGGCAATTGTGCGATGGCCTGGGCCAGGCGCTCGAATTCCCGGGCGGCCTCATATTGACGCGGTGGCAGGGGGGCTTCGCACACTGGCTCGCTCAGGTCGGGCAGGGCGACGATCAAGGCCTGGCGCCGGCGTTCGCTGCGATAACGGCTGACCGCCTGGTCGTGGGAAATCTTGCGCAACAAGGCCAATGGCGTGCGCACATCCTCTCGTTCGCGTTTTTCCAGCAATTGCACGCAGACGTCATGCACCACTTCGCGGGCAAATCCCCGATCACCGAAACGTCGACGAACATGGTCGACCAAGTCGTCGTAGTGACGCACCAGGGTGCTGATCAGCGATGGCTTGGCTGGGTCGAACGACATGATGGACCTGAGGCGATGCAGAGCGGCTGTAAATATAAATGAGAAACCTTTCCATTCATAGCCTCGACAATGATCGCCTTCGGTCGAAGGACTGCAGGAGGAGGCGAGTAGCATCCGCCGCCCCAATGACGATTACTTGCCGCCAATGCTTACTGGTAGGGCGCGATCTGGTCATCAATCAGCGCCGCCTGGTCTTCCATGTTCATAAGGTCGTTCCACTCCAGCACCCATTGCTGAATCGCCACCAGATCACTGCCTCTGCAATGCCAAACCCGCTCGAGCCGCCGACGGCGTGTCAGCGTCCTCGGCCTTGAGTCATGCGTCAGCAGTTGCGCGAAAGGAGCGGGCTTTGGCAATGTCGATGGCAGCTTTGGCAGAACGTTTCTGTTCCAGAGGGTCGGCGCGCTTCATCCTTGTATCCCAGAGCTCGGTATTTTTCTCGGGATACAATTGGGGATATAGGGATGCAGGGACACAGCGGATAGGGAGAGACAGGGGTAGATCGACAGGCACAAAAAAACCGGCTCAGGGGCCGGTTTCTCTGTGCTGCAAGTCCTGGTAGAGACTTGCAGGTACTGCTATATGGTGCCCCGAGGGAGACTCGAACTCCCACTTCTTTCGAAAACGGATTTTGAATCCGCCGCGTCTACCAATTCCGCCATCAGGGCTCAATGGCGGCGAAGTATAGAGATGAGATTTAGGTCGGTCAACAACTTATTGGTCTATTTTTACTAAGTCCGTTAAACTCCCCGGCCCTGCTAGACGAAACCTATCATGCGCGTTGCTGACTTTACTTTCGAACTCCCTGATTCGCTCATCGCACGCCATCCTTTGGCGGAGCGCCGCAACAGTCGCCTGCTGACCCTGGACGGGGAGAGCGGCGTACTGGCACATCGTCAATTCACTGATTTGCTTGAGCATTTACGCCCGGGCGACTTGATGGTGTTTAACAATACCCGGGTGATTCCGGCTCGCTTGTTTGGCCAAAAAGCCTCGGGCGGCAAGCTGGAAATTCTGGTTGAGCGGGTGCTCGACAGTCACCGGGTGCTGGCGCATGTGCGCTCCAGCAAGTCGCCAAAACCAGGCTCGAAGATCCTGATTGACGGTGGTGGCGAAGCCGAGATGTTGGCGCGCCACGATGCGTTGTTCGAGCTGGGCTTTGCCGAAGAGGTTCTGCCGTTGCTGGACCGTGTCGGGCATATGCCGTTGCCGCCTTATATCGATCGCCCGGACGAAGGTTCAGACCGCGAGCGTTATCAGACGGTCTACGCACAACGCCTGGGTGCCGTAGCGGCACCGACGGCGGGGCTGCATTTTGATGAGCCGCTGATGCAGGCCATCGCTGCCAAAGGCGTCGATACGGCATTTGTGACTTTGCACGTGGGGGCGGGTACGTTCCAGCCGGTGCGGGTCGAGCGCCTTGAAGATCACCATATGCACACCGAATGGCTTGAAGTTGGCCAGGATGTGGTCGACGCCGTGGCTGCATGCCGGGCGCGTGGCGGGCGGGTGATTGCCGTGGGTACCACCAGCGTGCGTTCGCTGGAAAGTGCTGCCCGTGATGGCGTGCTCAAGCCGTTCAGTGGCGATACCGATATCTTTATTTTCCCGGGTCGACCGTTTCATGTGGTCGATGCTTTGGTGACCAATTTCCATTTGCCGGAATCCACGCTGCTGATGCTGGTTTCGGCGTTCGCCGGTTATCCCGAAACCATGGCGGCCTATAAGGCTGCGGTTGAGCATGGGTACCGCTTCTTTAGTTACGGTGATGCAATGTTCATCACCCGCAATCCTGCGCCGACGGCTCCTGCCCCGGCCCCAGAGGATCAAGCATGAGCAACTGTCGTATGTCTTTCGAGCTACTTGCCACTGATGGCAAGGCTCGTCGCGGTCGTCTGACCTTTCCCCGTGGCGTGGTTGAAACCCCGGCGTTCATGCCGGTCGGTACCTACGGCACGGTCAAGGGCATGCTGCCGCGCGATATCGTCGATACCGGCGCGCAGATGATTTTGGGTAACACCTTTCACCTGTGGCTGCGCCCTGGCACTGAAGTCATCAAGAAGCACGGCGACCTGCACGACTTCATGAAGTGGCAAGGTCCGATCCTGACGGATTCGGGCGGTTTCCAGGTGTTCAGCCTGGGCGCCATGCGCAAGATCAAGGAGGAAGGCGTGACTTTCGCCTCGCCGGTCGATGGCGCCAAGGTGTTCATGGGCCCGGAAGAGTCGATGCAGGTTCAGCGTGACCTGGGCTCGGACGTGGTGATGATTTTTGACGAATGCACCCCGTACCCGGCTGACGAAGACGTGGCGCGTATCTCCATGGAGCTGTCGTTGCGCTGGGCTCAGCGTTCGAAAAATGCCCATGGCGACAACACCGCGGCGTTGTTCGGTATCGTTCAGGGCGGCATGCACCAGGAATTGCGCAAGCGTTCACTGGACGGTCTGGACAAGATCGGCTTTGACGGCCTGGCCATCGGCGGTTTGTCGGTAGGCGAGCCCAAGCATGAAATGATCAAGGTGCTGGACTATCTGCCTGCGATGATGCCGGCTGACAAACCTCGTTACCTTATGGGGGTTGGCAAGCCAGAAGATCTCGTTGAGGGTGTGCGCCGCGGTGTGGACATGTTCGATTGCGTGATGCCAACCCGCAATGCCCGCAACGGGCATCTGTTTATCGACACCGGTGTAATCAAGATCCGCAATGCGTTCCATCGCCATGATGATTCGTCGCTGGATCCGACTTGCGACTGCTACACCTGCCAGAACTTCTCCCGCGCTTATCTGCATCATCTGGACAAGTGCGGCGAAATGCTTGGGAGCATGCTCAATACCATCCACAATTTGCGGCACTATCAGGTGCTCATGGCTGGTTTGCGCGAGGCTATTCAACAGGGTACATTGGCCACCTTTGTCGACGCCTTCTATGCCAAGCGCGGGCTGCCTGTGCCGCCTTTGGACTGAGTTTCGGACCTTTAAGAAACAACATTGCAACTGGAGTGCTTCATGAGCTTTTTCATCTCTTCCGCTTTCGCGGACGCTGCTGCACCTGCCGCTGCTGGCCCTATGGGTGGTGGTTTTGAATGGATTTTCCTGGTCGGCTTCCTGGTCATCTTCTATCTGATGATCTGGCGTCCACAGGCCAAGCGCGCTAAAGAGCAGAAAGCCCTGCTGGGTAACCTGCAAAAAGGCGACGAGATCGTGACCACTGGCGGTATCGCCGGCAAAATCGTCAAGGTTTCCGATGCTTTTGTTGTTATCGAAGTGTCTGACACTGTCGAGTTGAAAATTCAGAAAGGCTCTGTTGCAGCCACGTTGCCTAAAGGCACGCTGAAAGCGATCTAAGTTTCAACTTTTAACAATCGACGGGGCGCGCAAGGCGCCCCGCGTTTTAAGCGGGCGGCGTGATTGATGCTGAACAAATACCCTCTGTGGAAATACATACTGATCCTGGCAGTGCTGGCGATCGGTTTTATTTATTCCGCTCCCAATCTGTACCCTGATGATCCGGCTATCCAAGTGTCGGGTGCGAGCACGGCCCTGCAGGTCACTCAAGCTGATCTGGATCGCGCAAGCAAGGCGCTGACGGATGCAGGCATTGCTGTGAAGGGCGCTTCCCTGGCCCAGAATGGCAAAGGTGGTTTGCTGCGTCTGGTCAAGAAAGACGACCAGTTGCCGGCAAAGGATGTCGTACGCAAGGCCCTGGGCGACGACTATGTCGTAGCGCTCAACCTGGCACAGACCACGCCTCAATGGTTGCGTAGTCTGGGTGCTCACCCAATGAAACTGGGTCTGGACTTGTCGGGTGGTGTGCACTTCCTGCTGGAAGTGGACATGGACAAAGCTGTCGATGCACGTATGAAAGTGTACGAAGGCGATGTCAAAAGCCTGCTGCGTAAAGAGAAAGTGCGTTATCGCAGCCTGCCGCAACTCAACGGTGCCATTCAGTTGGGCTTTACTGATGAAGCAACTCGTGAGCAAGCGCGTGGCCTGATCCGCAAGAGCTTCAATGACTTCGACATTACCGCTGCAGACCTGAACGGTCAGCCGGTTCTACGTCTGGCGATGACCCCGGCCAAGCTGGCGGAAATCCGTGAATATTCCATCAAGCAAAACCTGACAACCGTCCGTAACCGGGTCAACGAGTTGGGTGTTGCCGAGCCTTTGGTTCAGCGTCAGGGTGCCAACCGCATCGTGGTTGAGCTGCCAGGCGTACAAGACACCGCCGAAGCCAAGCGTATCCTGGGCAAGACGGCCAACCTTGAGTTCCGTCTGGCTGCTGAGCCGGGCGCTTCCAAAGCCACTTCCGAAACCTTCGAGTTCCGTGAAGGCAACCGTCCTACGGCTCAGATCGAGCGTGGCCTGATCATCACGGGTGACCAGGTAACCGACGCCCAGGCAGGTTTTGACGAGCACGGCCGGCCACAGGTGAACATCAAGCTTGATGGTCATGGTGGCGAGCTGATGAGCCGTTCCACTCGCAGCAACGTTGGCCGCAGCATGGCGGTAATCTTCATCGAGCAGAAGCCGGTGACGACTTACGTCAAGAAAGTGGTTGATGGTGTTGAGAAGGACGTACCGGTTCAGTCGTTCAAGGAAGAGAAAAAAATCATCAGCCTGGCGACCATTCAGTCGCCGCTGGGCAGTCAGTTCCGGATTACCGGTCTGAATGGCCAGGGTGAAGCTTCGGAGCTGGCTCTGCTGTTGCGTGCCGGTGGTCTGGCGGCGCCAATGTACTTCGCTGAAGAGCGCACTATTGGTCCGAGCCTGGGTGCTGACAACATTACCAAGGGTATTGATGCATCGCTGTGGGGCATGTTGTTTGTGTCGATCTTCATCATCGCCATCTACCGCTTCTTCGGTGTGATCGCGACGGTGGCGCTGGCGGGCAACATGGTCTTGCTGCTGGCTCTGATGTCGGTGCTGGGTGCAACCCTGACGCTTCCGGGTATTGCCGGTATCGTGTTGACGATGGGTATGGCGGTCGATGCCAACGTACTGATCTTCTCGCGGATACGTGAAGAAATTGCCAATGGCATGACAGTGCAGCGGGCTATCAACGAAGGCTTTAGTCGTGCCTTTACAGCGATTGTCGACTCCAACCTGACAACTCTGCTGGTCGGCGGGATCCTCTTCGCCATGGGTACTGGGCCGGTTAAAGGCTTTGCAGTGACCATGTCTCTGGGGATCTTTACCTCGATGTTCACGGCCATTATGGTCACCCGCGCACTGGTTAACCTGGTGTATGGCGGTCGGGACTTCAAGAAGTTGTGGATTTAAGGGGCTGCCATGTTACGTACAATCAACTTCATGGGCGTTCGCAACATTGCGTTCGGCGCCACTGTACTGCTTACCGTGCTGGCCTTGTTCAGCATGTTCCACAAGGGCATGAACTACGGCCTGGACTTCACCGGCGGTACGCTCATCGAGCTGACCTACGAGAAGCCGGCTGATTTGACCAAGGTGCGTACCGAGCTGGCTTCGGCCGGTTTCCACGATGCTGTGGTGCAGAGCTTTGGTGCGACAACTGACTTGCTGGTGCGTATGCCTGGTGACGACCCGTTGCTGGGTAACAAGGTAGCGGCTGCGCTGGGTCAGGCAGACACGGCCAACCCGGCAGTCATCAAGCGCGTCGAGTTCGTTGGTCCGCAGGTAGGTGAAGAACTGCGCGACCAGGGCGGCCTTGGCATGCTGATGGCGCTGGGCGGCATCATGCTGTACCTGGCCTTCCGCTTTCAGTGGAAGTTCGCGGTCGGCGCGATCGTGTCTCTGGTTCACGACGTGATCGTGACCATGGGCATCCTGTCCTGGTTCCAGATTACCTTCGACCTGACGGTGTTGGCGGCGGTGCTGGCAATCATCGGTTACTCGCTCAACGACACCATTGTGGTGTTTGACCGGGTGCGGGAGAACTTCCGCGTGCTGCGCAAGGCCACTCTGGTCGAGAACATCAATATCTCGACTACGCAAACCCTACTGCGCACCATGGCGACTTCGATCTCCACCTTGCTGGCAATTGCTGCGCTGCTGATCTTCGGTGGCGATAACTTGTGGGGCTTCTCGATTGCACTGTTTGTGGGTGTATTGGCGGGTACTTACTCGTCGATCTACATCGCCAACGTGGTGCTGATCTGGTTGAACCTCAGTGCCGAGGATCTGATCCCGCCTGTGGCGAGTGAAAAAGAGATTGATGACCGCCCATAACGGATAGTTATCGACAAGGTTGTACCAAAAAGGCGCGAGTATTGAACTCGCGCCTTTTTTTGTGCTCCAAGGCTGGGAGTAGCGTGGGACTGTTCCCACTTGTGATGGTCTGGAGGTTCACGTGAACAAGTCTTTGCTGGTGGGTGCTGTATTGGGTGCTGTCGGTGTGACTGCCGGAGGTGCTTTCGCGACCTACAGCTTGGTAAAAGCTCCTGATGCTGCGCAGGTTCTGGCTGTGGTGCCGGTCAACCAGCAGATCAAGACACCGCGTGAGGTGTGCAAGGATGTGGCTGTGACACGTCAGGCGCCGGTCAAGGATCAGCATCAGATCGTTGGTAGCGTGATCGGTGCGGTGGCGGGCGGTTTGCTAGGTAATCAGATTGGTGGCGGTACCGGCAAGAAAATTGCCACGGTAGCCGGTGCGGTCGGCGGTGGTTATGCGGGGAACAAGGTGCAGGAAGGCATGCAGGAGCGTGATACCTACACTACGACCCAGACGCGCTGTAATACGGTCAACGACATCAGCAGCAAGGTCGTCGGCTACGACGTGCGTTATTCGCTTAATGGCAAGGAAGGCAAGGTGCGGATGGATCACGAGCCAGGCAAGGAAATTGCCGTGGACAAGCAGGGTCAGCTGATTCTGAATTAAGCCGCAGTCTGCCTTTTTTGTGGGGGTGGGCTTGCTGGTGATGTTGAGAGTAAATGCTGGCCAAAAAAAAGCACCCCGAAGGGTGCTTTTTTTATGTCCGAATTTCGCTTAGCGTTTCAGCGAGGCCGGCAGGTGTGGCTGGATTGCGGTCAGAACAGCTTTGAAGCACTTGGTGTTGCCGGCAACGATGTGACCTTTTTCAAGGAAGTCGTGGCTACCGGTGAAGTCACTGACCAGGCCGCCGGCTTCTTGGATCAGCAGTGCGCCTGCAGCCATGTCCCACTCGGACAGGCCCGACTCCCAGAATGCATCAAAACGCCCGGCAGCAACGTAAGCCAGGTCCAGGCTGGCAGCGCCTGCGCGGCGGATACCTGCAGTCTGGCCAACCAGGCTGCGGAACATGCCCAGGTAGTTATCCAGGTTGTCCATCTGGTTGTCGCGGAACGGGAAGCCAGTGCCCAGCAGGGCGCCTTCGAGGCTGGTGCGGCCGCTTACGCGCAGACGACGACCGTTCAGTTGGGCGCCACGGCCACGGCTGGCGGTGAACTCTTCCTGGCGAACCGGGTCGAGAACCACTGCGTGCTCAAGGCGGCCACGGTATTTACAAGCGATGCTGACGGCGAAGTGTGGAACGCCGCGCAGGAAGTTGGTGGTGCCATCCAGTGGATCGATGATCCACAGGTAGTCTTCACCTTCACCGCTGCCTGGGTGCATGCCGGTTTCTTCACCGAGGATGCCGTGCGTCGGGTAGGCCTTGCGCAGGGCGTCGATGATTTTCTGTTCAGCAGCACGATCGACTTCAGAGACGTAATCCTTGGCGTCTTTTTCGTCAACCTTGATGGTATCCAGGCGCTCGATGGAGCGGAAAATCAATTCACTGGCGCTGCGGGCGGCGCGCAGCGCGATATTCAGCATGGGCTGCATGGACGTTTCACCTAAGGTTGTTAAAGAAAGCCGAATATTCTATCAGAAAACTTTGGTAGATGAAGGTTTGCGTTAGCTTTCGTAGCTTATGGCGTTTTGCTTAGGTAAGATTTGCACCCTTTTGCTGGTCTGTGAGCGCTTCCTTTGCTGCCTAATATTCGTGTCGTTCTGGTCAATACCAGCCATCCCGGGAACATCGGCGGTGCTGCGCGTGCCATGAAAAACATGGGATTGACGCGGCTGGTGCTGGTGGAGCCAAGAGTGTTTCCGCACCATGAGGCTGATGCGCGGGCGTCGGGGGCGGGTGACATTCTTGAGAATGCACAAGTCGTTGCGACCCTCGAAGATGCCCTGGTTGGTTGTAATCTGGTGCTGGGCACCAGTGCTCGAGATCGTCGTATCCCCTGGCCACTGCTGGATCCTCGCGAGTGCGGGCAAAAAGTGGTTGAGGAGGCGGCGCAAGGTGCTGAAATTGCGTTGGTGTTTGGTCGTGAAGACTCCGGCCTGACCAATGACGAGTTGCAGCGCTGTCACTTTCATGTGCATATCCCGTCGGATCCAGAGTTCAGCTCGTTGAATCTGGGTGCGGCCGTGCAAGTCTTGAGCTACGAAATCCGCATGTCTTGGCTGGCGGCTCAGGGGCAGCCGAGCAAGGTCGAGAAGGATGAGGTGGCGTCCACTAAAAGTGGCGAGTTGGCAACCATGGATGAGCTGGAGCGCTTTTACGAGCATCTGGAGCAAACGCTGGTAGCTATTGAGTTCCTTGATCCGGAAAAGCCGCGTCACCTGATGGCGCGCTTGCGTCGACTGTACGGGCGTAGCTCCGTTAGTCGGGCAGAAATGAACATTTTGCGTGGCATTCTCACCGAAACCCAAAAAGCAGCCCGTGGCGAGCTGCTCAAGCGCAAGGATTAAAGATGTTCGAGCGTCTGCGTGAAGATATCCAAAGTGTGTTTCATCGTGATCCTGCAGCGCGCAACGCTTTCGAGGTGTTGACGTGCTATCCGGGGATGCATGCGATCTGGATTCACCGCTTGTCGAGGCTGCTGTGGCAGGCCGGCTGGAAGTGGCTGGCACGTCTGGTGTCGAACTTCGGACGCTGGCTGACCGGGATCGAAATTCATCCGGGGGCCAAGGTGGGGCGTCGATTCTTTATCGATCACGGTATGGGTATTGTGATCGGCGAGACCGCCGAGATCGGTGATGACGTAACCCTCTATCAGGGTGTGACGCTGGGCGGCACAAGCTGGAACAAGGGCAAGCGCCACCCGACGCTGGGAGATGGCGTTGTGGTCGGGGCGGGCGCCAAGGTTTTGGGGCCGTTCACGGTGGGTGCCGGGGCCAAGGTTGGTTCCAATGCGGTGGTGACCAAGGCGGTTCCGGCGGGTGCGACTGTGGTGGGCATTCCGGGGCGGATCATTGTCAAAAGCGATGATGAGGTCGAGGCCAAGCGCAAGGCGATGGCCGAGAAAATCGGTTTTGATGCCTATGGCGTCGGTGAGGACATGCCGGATCCGGTGGCGCGTGCCATTGGTCAGTTGCTGGATCACTTGCAGGCGGTCGACGGCAAGCTTGATGGGATGTGCGGTGCGCTCAAGGATCTGGGTAGCCCTTACTGTGCGAAAGATCTGCCTGAGCTGCGCGAAGAAGACTTCGCCTGCGTCAAGGACAAGGACGAAAGCAAGGCGGTGTGAAGGTGCTGTAGCCGCTGCCGCAGGCTGCGATCGAGCGCGAAGCGGTCGTGCTTTTGAGGTCGAAGGAAAGTCCTGTGGCCTTTGTCGCAGCCTCCGGCAGTGGCTACAGGGTTTGACGAGTGTTTGGCGTGGCTCCATGTGCCATTACGCCGCAGACCCTGCTACAATGCGCGCGCTCTTTTGCGGGTAATCCCGACTAAAGTACTAGGTCTAATAGTTGACTTAAATAGTCGGGAATAGCATACTCGTCTCCATTCCGAATTCCGTGGTACCTGTCCATGAGACTGACTACAAAAGGCCGTTACGCCGTAACTGCAATGCTCGATTTGGCGTTGCACGCACAGCACGGGCCGGTGTCCCTGGCCGATATTTCCGAGCGCCAAGGCATCTCTCTTTCCTACCTTGAGCAACTGTTTGCCAAATTGCGCCGCAGCAGCCTGGTTTCCAGTGTGCGTGGCCCGGGTGGCGGCTATCAGCTGTCGCGCGACATGCAGGGCATCCAGGTGGCTCAGGTTATTGATGCCGTGAACGAGTCGGTCGACGCAACACGTTGCCAGGGCCTTGGCGACTGCCATGCCGGCGACACTTGCCTGACCCACCACTTGTGGTGCGACCTCAGCTCGCAAATACACGATTTTCTCAGCGGTATCAGCTTGGCTGACCTTGTCACTCGCCGTGAGGTACAAGAGGTAGCCCAGCGTCAGGATCTGCGCCGCTGTAATGGCAAGGCGCCGCACCTGGATAAGATCGAAGCGTCCGCCGTCGATTGATTGCATAAAAACGACGGTGCGCCAGCCAGCCTGATTTAGGAGATAGTCCATGAAATTGCCAATTTACCTCGATTACTCAGCCACTACCCCGGTTGATCCGCGTGTTGCTCAAAAAATGAGCGATTGCCTGTTGGTTGACGGGAACTTCGGTAACCCGGCTTCGCGTTCCCACGTGTTTGGCTGGAAGGCTGAAGAAGCGGTTGAGAATGGTCGCCGTCAGGTTGCAGATCTGGTTAATGCCGACCCGCGTGAAATTGTCTGGACCTCCGGTGCTACCGAGGCCAACAACCTGGCAATCAAGGGTGCTGCGCATTTCTATGCCACCAAGGGCAAGCACCTGATCACCGACAAGATTGAACACAAGGCCGTCCTCGACACCATGCGTCAGCTGGAGCGCGAAGGCTTTGAAGTGACCTACATCGAGCCGGGCACCGACGGTCTGGTAACGCCAGCCATGGTTGAGGCCGCCATGCGCGACGACACCATCCTGGTTTCGATCATGCATGTGAACAACGAAATCGGCACCATCAACGACATCGCTGCCATTGGTGAGCTGACTCGCTCGCGCGGCGTGTTGTTCCATGTTGATGCGGCACAGTCCACTGGCAAGGTTGAGATCGACCTGGCCAAGCTGAAGGTCGACATGATGTCGTTCTCGGCTCACAAGACCTACGGCCCTAAAGGCATCGGCGCGTTGTACGTAAGCCGCAAGCCTCGCGTACGTATCGAAGCCACCATGCACGGCGGCGGTCACGAGCGCGGCATGCGTTCGGGCACCTTGGCCACCCACCAGATCGTGGGTATGGGCGAAGCGTTCCAGATTGCCAAAGAAGAGATGGCGGCGGAAAATATCCGTATCAAAGCGTTGAGCGATCGCTTCTTCAAGCAGGTTGAACATCTTGAAGAGCTGTACGTTAACGGCAGCATGACTGCCCGCGTTCCGCACAACCTGAACCTGAGCTTCAACTACGTTGAAGGCGAGTCGCTGATAATGGCGCTCAAGGATTTGGCTGTGTCGTCCGGTTCGGCTTGCACCTCGGCCTCTCTGGAACCGTCCTACGTGTTGCGTGCCCTGGGCCGCAATGACGAATTGGCTCACAGCTCGATTCGTTTCACGTTCGGCCGCTTCACTACCGAAGAAGAAATCGATTACGCCGCGCAGAAGGTTTGCGAGGCTGTCACCAAGTTGCGCGCTCTGTCGCCGCTGTGGGACATGTACAAAGACGGCATCGACATCTCGAAAATCGAATGGGCGGCGCACTAACAATTTAAGTCGCCGTAAGTAGACGCTGTAGCGTAGCGAACAGCAGCTTTTACAGCGTCTCGAGAGCGACTCTCTGATGAGTGAGGATTAGTACCATGGCTTACAGCGAAAAGGTCATTGACCACTACGAGAACCCGCGCAACGTCGGCAAGATGGACGCGGAAGACCCGGATGTCGGTACCGGCATGGTCGGCGCTCCGGCGTGCGGCGACGTGATGCGTTTGCAGATCAAGGTCAACGATCAGGGCATCATTGAAGATGCCAAGTTCAAGACCTATGGTTGCGGTTCGGCAATTGCTTCCAGCTCCCTGGCTACCGAGTGGATGAAAGGCAAGACTCTGGATGAAGCAGAGACCATCAAGAACACTCAGCTGGCCGAAGAACTGGCTCTGCCACCGGTAAAAATTCACTGCTCGGTACTCGCTGAAGACGCCATCAAGGCGGCTGTTCGCGATTACAAGCAGAAGAAAGGTTTGATCTGATCTTCGACCCCGTGCCGGTAACGGCATGAGCGTGGTGAAGATACTGGCGATATGTAAGGAGTCCTGATGGCTATCAGCATGACAGAAGCGGCGGCTCGGCATATTCGTCGTTCCCTTGATGGGCGCGGCAAAGGTGAGGGGATTCGTCTGGGTGTTCGCACCACGGGCTGTTCCGGTCTTGCCTATGTGCTTGAGTTTGTTGACGAGGTTGGCAGCGACGATCAAGTCTTTGAAAGTCATGGCGAAAAAGTGATCATCGATCCTAAAAGCCTGACCTATCTGGACGGGACCGAGCTCGATTTCGCCAAGGAAGGGTTGAACGAAGGTTTCAAGTTCAACAACCCCAACGTGCGCGGTGAATGTGGCTGCGGCGAAAGCTTCAATATCTGAGGCTACTCGTGGGTACTCCTTGTCATTTCGCATTATTTGAACTGCAGCCGGGCTTTTCGCTCGATCTCGAGCAGTTGGCTACGCGCTACCGTGAGTTGGCGCGTGGTGTTCATCCAGACCGGTTTGCTGATGCTTCCGAGCGTGAGCAGCGGCTGGCGCTAGAGCAATCCGCCAACCTCAATGAGGCCTACCAGACGCTCAAGAGCCCACCCAAGCGCGCGCGTTACCTGCTTGCGATGAATGGGCGTGAGATGCCGCTGGAAGTGACGGTGCATGATCCCGAGTTTCTGATGCAGCAGATGCAATGGCGCGAAGAACTTGAAGATTTGCAGGACAGCGCCGATATGGCAGGTATTGCAGCCTTCAAGCGTCGGCTTAAAGTCGCTCAGGATCAATTGAACGACAGCTTCGCTGCTTGCTGGGATGATGCTGCGCAACGTGAACAGGCCGAACGCCTGATGCGGCGCATGCAGTTCCTCGACAAGCTCACTTACGAAGTGCGCCAGTTAGAAGAGCGCCTCGACGATTAACCCCGTGCTGCCCTGGTTGCACGCCTGATTACAGATAAGCCCTGATTACGATGGCCCTACTGCAGATCGCCGAACCCGGCCAAAGTCCTCAACCGCACCAGCGACGTCTGGCTGTGGGGATCGACTTGGGCACTACCAATTCGCTGGTTGCTGCATTGCGCAGCGGTCTTTCCGAGCCTCTGGCTGATGCTGAAGGCAAGGTCATTTTGCCGTCTGCGGTGCGTTATCACGCCGATCGCATCGAGGTGGGTGAGTCTGCTCGTCTGGCGGCTTCCAGTGATCCTTTCAATACCGTGTTGTCGGTCAAGCGCTTGATGGGTCGTGGTCTGTCCGACGTCAAGCAATTGGGCGAGCAGTTGCCTTACCGCTTTGTTGGCGGTGAGTCGCATATGCCGTTTATTGACACCGTGCAGGGTCCTAAAAGCCCGGTAGAGGTGTCGGCCGATATTCTGAAGGTGTTGCGCGAGCGTGCCGAGAAGACCTTGGGCGGCGAATTGGTGGGTGCGGTGATTACCGTTCCGGCTTATTTCGATGATGCCCAGCGTCAGGCTACCAAGGATGCTGCTCGGCTTGCCGGGCTCAATGTGTTGCGTCTGCTTAATGAGCCAACGGCTGCTGCCGTGGCCTATGGTCTGGATCAGCACGCCGAAGGCGTGGTCGCTATCTATGACCTGGGTGGTGGTACGTTCGATATCTCAATCCTGCGTTTGACCGGTGGTGTGTTTGAAGTCCTGGCGACCGGCGGCGATACCGCGTTGGGTGGCGATGACTTTGACCATGCGATTGCCAGCTGGATTGTCGAGCAGGCGGGCTTGTCCGCTGATCTTGATCCGGGCACTCAGCGCGAACTGCTGCAAATTGCCTGTGCGGCCAAAGAAGCTCTGACCAACTCGTCTTCTGTATCGGTTGCCTTTGGCGACTGGCATGCAGAGCTGACTCGTGAAGCCTTTGATGCCCTTATCGGGCCAATGATTGCGCGCAGCCTCAAGGCTTGCCGTCGTGCGGTGCGCGATTCCAACGTTGAGTTGGAAGAAGTCCAGGCAGTGGTGATGGTTGGTGGGTCTACCCGAGTACCTCGGGTGCGCGAAGCTGTAGCCCAGATGTTCGGCCGTCAGCCGCTGACCGATATCGACCCGGATCAAGTGGTCGCCATTGGCGCGGCGATCCAGGCCGATACCTTGGCGGGCAACAAACGTGATGGTGGCGAACTGCTGCTGCTTGATGTTATTCCGTTGTCGCTGGGTCTTGAGACCATGGGCGGGCTGATGGAAAAGGTCATTCCGCGCAACACCACGATTCCGGTGGCTCGCGCTCAGGACTTCACTACCTATAAAGACGGCCAGACGGCCATGATGATTCATGTGTTGCAAGGTGAGCGCGAACTGATCAGTGATTGCCGCTCCCTTGCACGCTTTGAATTACGCGGTATCCCGCCGATGGTGGCCGGTGCCGCGAAAATTCGCGTGACCTTCCAGGTGGATGCCGATGGCCTGCTGAGTGTGTCGGCTCGCGAGCTGGGTTCAGGCGTTGAAGCCAATATCCAGGTCAAGCCGTCCTACGGTCTGACCGACGGCGAAATTGCCAAAATGCTCAAGGATTCGTTCCAGTACGCCAGTGACGACAAGGTCGCCCGCGTATTGCGTGAGCAGCAGGTGGATGCCCAGCGGCTTATCGAGGCCGTGCAAGCGGCTCTTGAGGTCGATGGTGAACGCTTGCTGGACGCTGAAGAGCGCATGGTCATTGAGCTGCAAATGCAGGAATTGTCCGAATTGTTGAAAGGCACCGATGGTTATGCCATCGAGCAGCAGACCAAGCGTCTGTCGCAAGTGACTGATGCCTTTGCTGCCCGTCGCATGGACTTGACCGTCAAGGCCGCCCTTGCGGGTCGCAACCTGAATGAAATCGAGGAATAACTGA
This sequence comes from Pseudomonas kulmbachensis, assembly GCF_963681935.1. NCBI lineage: Bacteria > Pseudomonadati > Pseudomonadota > Gammaproteobacteria > Pseudomonadales > Pseudomonadaceae > Pseudomonas > Pseudomonas kulmbachensis. The sequence goes on from NZ_OY817088.1 coordinate 1,022,375, forward strand.
TGCCGCAGATCATTTTTCTGCCACACGCCGAGCATTGCCCGGACGGTATGGTTGTAGAGGCTGAGACCGGCAAGACCATTCTCGAAGTGGCTCACGACAATCACATCGAAATCGAAAGTGCCTGCGGTGGCGTTTGCGCCTGCACCACGTGTCACTGCGTGATTCGCGAGGGTTTTGACTCGCTGAACGAAGCTGACGAGCTGGAAGAGGACTATCTTGATCGGGCATGGGGTCTGGAAGCGACTTCGCGCCTGAGCTGTCAGGCTCGCGTTGGGACTGAAGACATTACCGTCGAGATTCCAAAGTACTCGCTCAACCATGCTGCCGAAGCGCCGCACTGATAGCGCTGAACGGCTACAAGGTTTTGAGTGGCCTCAGAATTTGCTTATAAGGAATTGTCATGAGCCTTAAATGGGTTGATGTGCAGGAAATCGCCATACAACTGGCTGAAGCTCACCCGGATGTCGATCCGCTCTCGGTGAATTTCGTCACGCTACGCAATCTGGTCATGGCACTGCCTGAGTTCGACGATATCCCTGATCGCGGCGGAGAGAAGGTTCTCGAAGCCATTCAGGGTTTGTGGATCGAAGAAGCCGACTAAGCTTGTAATCGACGTAATTATGAAATACCCAAGAACCCGCGTATAATTCGCGGGTTTAATTTTTCGCTTAAATCACTGTTTCTGGAGTTACACCATGGCTGTTCAACGCACTTTCTCCATCATCAAGCCTGACGCTGTTGCAAAAAACGTTATCGGCGAGATCACCACTCGTTTTGAAAAAGCCGGCCTGAAGGTTGTAGCTTCCAAACTGAAGCAACTGTCCAAAGCAGAAGCTGAAGGTTTCTACGCTGAGCACAGCGCTCGTGGCTTCTTCGGCGACCTGGTTGCTTTCATGATCTCCGGTCCAGTTGTTGTTCAGGTTCTGGAAGGCGAAAACGCTATCGCTCTGAACCGTGAGCTGATGGGCGCTACCAACCCTAAAGAAGCAGCTGCTGGCACTATCCGTGCTGACTTCGCTGAATCCATCGACGCTAACGCTGTTCACGGTTCCGATTCTGAAGCAGCTGCTGCTCGTGAAATCTCGTACTTTTTCGCAGCTACTGAAGTAACCACTCGCTAAGTATTAGCTTGTGAGTGAGGGTGAAGACATGATTGCAACGACTGGCAAAACCAACCTGTTGGGTTTGACTCAACCGGAAATGGAGAAATTCTTCGACTCAATCGGGGAGAAGCGTTTCCGTGCCGGTCAGGTCATGAAGTGGATTCACCACTTTGGCGTCGATGATTTCGACGCCATGACTAACGTCAGCAAGGCCTTGCGCGACAAGCTCAAGGCTATTGCTGAGGTTCGTGGACCTGAAGTCGTCAGCGAGGATATTTCTACCGATGGCACCCGTAAGTGGGTGGTCCGCGTAGAGTCCGGCAGCTGCGTCGAGACCGTTTATATTCCCTCGGGCAAGCGTGGCACTTTGTGCGTTTCGTCCCAGGCTGGCTGTGCCCTGGATTGCAGTTTCTGCTCCACCGGCAAGCAAGGCTTCAATAGCAACCTCACCGCCGCCGAAGTTATTGGCCAGGTGTGGATTGCCAACAAATCCTTTGGTAGCGTCCCGGCAACCATCGACCGTGCCATCACCAACGTGGTGATGATGGGTATGGGTGAGCCGCTGCTGAACTTCGACAACGTTATTGCCGCCATGCATCTGATGATGGATGACCTGGGCTATGGCATCTCCAAGCGCCGGGTGACCCTGTCTACCTCGGGCGTGGTGCCGATGATCGATGAGCTGGCCAAGCACATCGACGTCTCTTTGGCGTTGTCGCTGCATGCACCCAATGACGAATTGCGCAGTCAGTTGGTGCCGATCAACAAGAAGTACCCGCTCCAGATGCTGCTCGAGTCTTGCCGTCGCTATATGTCGACCCTTGGCGAAAAGCGTGTTTTGACCGTTGAGTACACCATGCTCAAGGACGTGAACGACCATGTCGATCACGCTCGCGAAATGATCGAGTTGCTCAAGGACACTCCGTGCAAGATCAACCTGATCCCGTTTAACCCGTTCCCGCATTCTGGCTATGAGCGTCCAAGCAACAACGCCATTCGCCGTTTCCAGGAGCTGTTGCAGCAAGCCGGGTATAACGTGACCGTTCGCACCACCCGTGGTGAAGATATCGACGCGGCGTGCGGGCAACTGGTCGGCCAGGTCAATGACCGCACCCGTCGCAGTTCGCGCCTTATTGCGGCGCGTGAGCTCAGCGCCGATGCCGAATCAGCGCAAAGCGCTGCCTCTGCACCCTGAGAGAGGACATCCATGATCTTGCGCGCCGCGCTCCCCGTCGTTTTGGTCAGCTTGTTGGCTGGCTGCGTGTCATCGGGCGATTCAAGCTCGATGACCGGCGACAAGGGACGTAGCGAAGCGCGTGAGGCTTATGTTCAGCTGGGGTTGGGTTATCTGCAGCAAGGGATGACCGAACAGGCCAAAATCCCATTGCGCAAAGCCCTTGAACTCGACAAGGCTGACCCGGACACCAACGCTGCACTGGCCTTGGTGTTTCAGTCCGAAATGGAGTTTGAGCTGGCCGAGCAGGCATTCCGTACTGCGTTGAACGGTCGCCCTGGCGATGCTCGCATCCTCAATAATTACGGCAGCTTTCTGTTTGCGCAGCAGCGCTATCAGGAAGCCCGGGTCCAGTTTCAAAAAGCGGCGGCAGACAACCTTTACCCGGAGCGTTCCCGAATCTACGAGAACCTGGGTATGACGTCGCTTCAATTGGGGCAGCGTGAGACAGGTCGTCAGCAGCTCGAAAAAGCTCTGCGCCTGAACCCGAGGCAACCGCGCGCGCTGCTCGAAATGGCTGAGATGTCATATCAAGACAGACAATATGTATCTGCACGTGACTTTTACGATCGTTTTAGCCTGCTTAGCGGGCAAAATGCACGTAGTCTATTGCTCGGTGCGCGACTGGCGAGTGTTTTCGACGACCGCACCCCAACTGCCAACTTTGGCCAGCAACTAAAACGACTCTATCCCGGCACGCCGGAATATCAGCAATACCTGTCGGAGCAATGATGAAAGCGGCGCACCCCGAAGTTCTAGCAGCGACTCGTGTCAATCCCGGTGAGACTCTGCGTCAGGCCCGTGAAAACAATGGATGGACGTTGGCTGAAGTCGCCTTGAAACTCAATCTCACGGCCAGCTCCTTGAGCAACCTTGAGACCGGAGCGTTCGACAAGCTGCCGGGGCATACCTTTGCTCGCGGCTACATCCGTGCTTATGCAAAATTGCTGGGCATGGACCAGGCCAGCCTGGTACGTGAATTTGACCTTTACACCGGCACAGATGCCAATGGCAGCAATGTGCACAGCCTGGGCCGTATAGAAGAGCCGGTGCGGGTATCCCATACCATTTTGCGCATCGTCAGCCTGTTGTTGCTGATCGCCGTGATCGGTGGCGGTTTTATCTGGTGGCAGGATCAAACGTCCATGCGCGCCAAGGACCTGGTTGGCCTGGCTCCGGAACACGTTGAAGTTGAAGGGGCTGACGGTACAACCCGGATCCACCCGATTGATGAGCCTGAAGATCAGGCTGTGGCCGAGGCCGCAGTTGAAGGGCAAGCGCCTGTTGCAACTGAAGGTGCTCCTGAGCAATCTGCAACAACTGCGCTGGCACTGCCATCCGCTCCGGCAGCGGCGCCTATGACGCCAGCCGCCACCCCGCTGACTCAACCTGCGCCAGCGCCAGCTGTTGCGGCACCGGTAGCACCTGCTGTTGCCCCGGCAACGCCTGCTGCAGCGCCGGCCGCCGGTGCAGGCAAGGTCAATGTGCAATACACCGCTGACTGCTGGACCCAGGTAACCGACGCCACGGGCAAAGTGCTGTTCGGTGGCCTGAAACGCAAAGGCGAAAATCTAGAAGTGAGCGGCAAGTCTCCACTGACTCTGCGTCTGGGTTACGCCCGCGGTGCGCAGGTAAGCTACAACGGTCAGTCTGTGGATATAGCTCCTTTCACCAGTGGCGAGACTGCTCGTCTGAAATTGGGTCAATAAGTCATGCACGGCGAATCTCCAATCAAACGTCGCGAATCGCGCAAAATCTGGGTCGGCAATGTACCCGTAGGTGGCGACGCCCCTATCGCTGTACAGAGCATGACCAACAGTGACACCAATGATGTCGCTGCAACCGTTGCTCAAATCAATCGTCTGGAAGCAGCAGGTGTCGATATCGTGCGGATTTCCGTACCGGATATGGACGCGGCTGAAGCTTTTGGCCGAATCAAGCAACTGGTCAAGGTGCCATTGGTTGCCGACATCCACTTCGATTACCGGATCGCTCTGCGCGTAGCGGAATTGGGTGTGGATTGCCTGCGAATCAATCCGGGCAACATCGGTCGTGAAGACCGTGTGCGTGCGGTGGTTGATGCGGCCCGCGATCGTGGGATCCCGATCCGCATTGGCGTCAACGCCGGTTCGCTCGAAAAAGACCTGCAAAAGAAATATGGCGAACCAACGCCTGCCGCTCTGGTCGAGTCGGCGCTGCGTCACGTTGAACACCTCGAGCGCCTTAACTTCAAGGACTTCAAGGTCAGCGTAAAGGCTTCCGACGTGTTTATGGCCGTTGAAGCCTACCGTCTGCTGGCCAAGGAAATCGTCCAGCCACTGCACTTGGGTATTACCGAAGCAGGTGGTTTGCGCTCAGGCACAGTGAAATCTGCCGTGGGCCTAGGTATGCTGCTCGCCGACGGGATTGGCGATACCATTCGCATTTCCTTGGCTGCAGACCCGGTAGAGGAAGTAAAAGTCGGTTACGACATCCTCAAGTCCCTGCACCTGCGCTCGCGCGGCATCAACTTTATCGCGTGCCCAAGTTGCTCGCGGCAGAACTTCGACGTGGTGAAAACCATGAATGAACTCGAAGTGCGGCTTGAAGACCTGCTGGTGCCGTTGGATGTCGCGGTGATCGGTTGTGTGGTCAACGGCCCAGGCGAAGCCAAGGAAGCCCATGTGGGGCTGACCGGTGGTACACCTAACCTGATTTACATCGACGGCAAGCCGTCGCACAAGCTGACGAATGAAAACCTGGTGGATCATCTCGAAAAGCTGATCCGGCAGAAGGCGGCCGAAAAGGTCGAAGCTGACGCAGCAGTTATCGCGCGCGGCTAACCAGACGAATAAAGGATTTATTGTGAGCAAGTCTTTGCAAGCCATTCGTGGCATGAACGACACCCTGCCGGAGCAGACGCCTCTGTGGCGCTATCTTGAAAGCAAGGTTTCGCGTTTGCTGGATAACTACGGTTACAAGCAAATCCGTATGCCGATCGTCGAATTCACCGAGCTGTTCAAACGCTCGATCGGTGAAGTGACCGACATTGTCGAAAAAGAGATGTACACCTTCGAAGACCGCAACGGCGATTCGCTGACCTTGCGCCCTGAAGGGACTGCGGCGTGCGTGCGTGCTGTACTTGAACACGGCCTCACGGGCGGCGGTCAGGTGCAAAAATTGTGGTACATCGGCCCGATGTTCCGCCACGAGCGTCCGCAAAAAGGCCGTTATCGCCAGTTCCACCAGATCGGGGTCGAGGTGTTCAACCTTGATGGTCCGGACATCGATGCCGAGCTGATCGTGCTGACCTGGCGCCTGTGGGGCGAGCTGGGCATCCGTGATGCGGTCAAGCTCGAACTCAACAGCCTTGGCACCAGCGAAGCGCGTGCACGCTACCGTGCGGCACTGGTCGAATACTTGTCCTCGCGTCTGGGCGAGCTTGACGAAGACAGCCAGCGTCGCTTGAAATCCAACCCCTTGCGCGTCCTCGACACCAAAAATGCCGATACCCAGGCGGTTTTGGTCGATGCACCGAAGATGGTGGATTACCTCGATGAAGAGTCCCGCGTGCACTTCGAGGGCCTCAAGGCGCGCCTCGATACCGCTGGCATTCCATACACGATCAATCCAAAACTGGTTCGTGGCCTGGATTACTACAGCAAAACCGTATTTGAATGGGTCACCGACAAACTGGGCGCTCAGGGCACCGTGTGTGCTGGCGGTCGTTATGACGGTCTGGTCGAGCAAATGGGCGGCAAGCCCACTTCGGGCGTTGGCTTTGCCATGGGCATCGAGCGTTTGATCCTGATGCTTGAAACCCTTGAGCAAATCCCGGAAGAAATCGCGCGTCAGGTTGATGTTTACCTGTGCGCTTTCGGTGAGGCCGCCGAACTGGCAGCCTTGGCTTTGAGCGAACGTGTTCGCGATCAGCTCCCGAACCTGCGCTTGCAGATCAATGCCGGTGCAGGCAGCTTCAAAAGCCAGTTCAAAAAGGCTGACAAGAGCGGCGCGCTGTACGCGCTGATCCTGGGTGACGACGAATTGGCCCAGCAAGTGGTAGGTGTCAAACCCCTGCGTGGCCAGGGCGAACAACAAACGATTGCCTGGGATGCTCTTGCTGAGCACTTGGCCACCTGCATCGTGCAGGGTTGAAGCTGTAAAACAGCCGATTTAGCGAAAAAGGAGTGTTGGGGTGTCGAGTAACGAAGATGATCAGCTGGGCGAGTTGAAAGACTGGTGGCAGCGCAACGGCAAACCCCTGGTCACTGGCGGCTTGCTGGCGCTGGTGGTGGTGTTCGGCTGGCAGGCTTGGCACAAATATCAGAGCAATCAGTCGCAGGGTGCGTCGATTCTCTACCAACAATTGCTTGAAACCACGCTCACGCCTGACGGTCAGCCCGATGTGGCCCGTGTGGCTGACTTGGCCAACAAGCTGAAAAACGAGTACGCCGGTTCGGCCTACGCGCAATTTGGCGGTCTGTTTGTGGCCAAGGTCGCAGTGGACAACGGCAAGCTGGATGACGCGGCAACTGAGCTGAAAGCCATTGTCGACAAACCTGCCAATGCCACCCTGGGTGAAGTGGCGCGTCAGCGTCTGGCTCAGGTTCTGGCGGCGCAGGGCAAGGTTGATGATGCCCTTAAGTTGCTTGAAGGTGATTCGGACAAGGCATTCCTGGCCAGCCGTGAAGAGCTCAAGGGCGACTTGCTGGTACAGCAGGGTCGCACCGACGACGCACGCGCAGCCTACGAAAAAGCCAAGGCTGGATTGTCGGATGAGGCAGCAGTAGGCGGTTTGCAAATCAAGCTCGATGACCTGGTCAAAGGGGATGCGTGACGTGATGCGTTGGAAACATGCGGCACTGCTGGCTCTGGTCATTTTGGCCGCGGGTTGCAGCAGCAACAGCAAAAAAGAACTGCCACCGGCTGAGCTGACCGACTTCAAAGAAGAAGTTGTGCTGCAAAAGCAATGGAGTCGTTCGATCGGTGACGGCCAGGGCAAAACCTACAACATGCTGGTTCCAGCTGTTGAAGGTAACAACATCTACGCCGCTGACGTAACGGGTGTAGTGATGTCCCTGGACCGCATGAACGGCGACGTCGAGTGGAAAAAAGACCTCGAGCTGCCTGTTTCCGGCGCTGTAGGCCTGGGCTATGGTCTGGTCATGCTCGGCACCTTGCAAGGTGACGTGATTGCCCTGGACGCCAGCACTGGCGAAGAAAAATGGCGCTCTCGCGTTAACAGCGAGGTGCTTGCACCGCCTGCGACCAACGGCGATATCGTTGTGGTACAGACTCAGGACGATCGCCTGATCGGTCTGGATGCTGACACCGGTAATCAACGCTGGACGTATGACAGCACGCCAGGTGTGCTGACCTTGCGCGGTACTGGCGCACCACTGGTGACCAATCACCTGGCAATTGCCGGTCTGTCGACTGGTAAAGTGGTTGCCCTTGATACGCGCAACGGTGTGCCTGTGTGGGAGCAACGTGTTGCTATCCCGCAAGGTCGCTCCGAGCTTGAACGCATTGTCGATATTGACGGTGGCCTGCTGATGTCTGGCGGTACACTGTACGTCGCCAGCTACCAGGGCCGCATGGCGGCACTGGAAATGGAATCGGGTCGTGTGCTTTGGCAACGCGATGCTTCCAGCTATGCCGGTGTCGCCCAAGGTTTTGGCAGCGTCTACATCAGCCTGGCGTCGGGCACCGTAGAAGGCGTTGACGAGCGTTCGACCACCTCACTGTGGAGCAATGATGCTCTGGCTCGCCGTCAATTGTCGGCACCGGAAGTCTTCTCCAGCTACGTGGCGGTCGGTGACATGGAAGGCTATCTGCACCTGTTAAGCCAGGTCGATGGTCGTTTCGTGGGCCGTACCCGCGTTGACAGTGACGGCCTTCGGGCACGTCCGCTGGTGGTCGGTGACATGATTTACGTGTTTGGTAACAGCGGCAAACTGGAAGCCCTGACCATTCGCTAAGGCGTCTATGCTTGAGGCTTCAGTCTCAGGCAGCCTTGCTCTGGCAAGGTTTGCGGCACATTTGTGCTGTTCCGAACTCTGGCCGCTGCCTTGCAGCGGCTTTTGTATTTTCTGAAATAACGAAGTGGAGAGCCGCATGGTTCCCGTAATCGCCCTGGTGGGCCGACCAAACGTCGGCAAGTCCACCTTGTTCAACCGCCTGACCAGGACTCGTGACGCCATCGTTGGCGACTTGTCCGGTCTGACCCGTGATCGCCAATACGGTGAGGCCAAGTGGCAAGGGCGTTCCTACATTCTGGTCGACACCGGCGGTATCTCCGGTGACGAGCATGGTATGGACGAAAAGATGGCCGAGCAGTCGCTGCTGGCTATCGAAGAAGCTGACGTCGTTCTGTTCCTGGTAGATGCAAAAGCAGGCTTCACCGCCGCTGACCAGATGATCGGCGAACACCTTCGCAAGCGTAACAAGCGTTCCTACGTGGTTGCCAACAAGGTCGACAACATCGACCCGGAATTGGCGCGTGCAGAATTTGCACCGTTGGGCATGGGCCATGCGATCCCGATCGCGGGTGCTCATGGCCGTGGTATCACCCAGATGCTGGAAATCGCCCTGAGCGACTTCCCTAAAGATCCGGAAGAGGAAGAAGAAGGCGAAGCCGAAGTCGTTCTTGAAGGTCAGGAAGCCAAGCGCATTCCCGGTCCCAGCGAAAAAGACGGCATCAAGATCGCCATCATCGGTCGTCCTAACGTCGGCAAGTCGACCCTGGTCAACCGCATGCTCGGTGAAGATCGGGTTATTGTTTATGACGAGCCAGGCACCACGCGCGACAGTATCTACATCCCGTTCGAGCGTAACGACGAGAAGTACACGCTGATCGACACCGCCGGTGTGCGCAAGCGCGGCAAGATCCACGAAGAAGTTGAAAAATTCTCCGTGGTCAAAACCCTGCAAGCGATCAAAGACGCCAACGTGGTGATCTTTGTGATGGACGCCCGTGAAGGCGTGGTCGACCACGACCTCAACCTGTTGGGCTTTGCACTGGAGGCCGGTCGTGCTCTGGTCATCGCGATCAACAAGTGGGACGGCATGACCCCGAGCGAACGTGATTTCGTCAAGGTCGAGCTGACTCGTCGCCTGTTCTTCGTCGACTTCGCTGACATTCACTTTATCTCGGCCCTGCATGGCACTGGCGTGGGTAACCTGTACCAATCGGTGCAGAATTCCTTCAAGTCCGCGGTTACCCGCTGGCCGACCAACCGTTTGACCCAGATTCTGGAAGACGCGGTTGGCGAGCACGCGCCGCCGATGGTCAATAGCCGTCGAATCAAGCTGCGTTATGCTCACTTGGGTGGTGCTAACCCGCCGATTATCGTGATCCACGGTAACCAGGTTGAGAAGGTTCCGAAGTCTTATGTCCGTTATCTCGAAAACACCTACCGTCGTGTCTTGAAGCTGGTCGGTACGCCGATCCGCATCGAGTTCAAAGGTGGCGAGAACCCGTACGAAGGCAACAAGAACTCGCTTACCGACCGTCAGGTCAACAAGAAGCGCCGCATGATGTCGCACCACAAGAAAGCCGAGAAAAACCGCAAAGACAAACGCTAATAGCGCAAGCTTAAAGCGTAATGAGAAAGGGTCCGAAAGGGCCCTTTTTCGTGTCTGATGTTTGGGCTATTCTCGGTGGGTCCTGTGCCGCAGTCAGTGCCGGGAACTCAACAGGGAACGGCCATGATCACCAGCAAGTTGCCAAACGTCGGCACAACTATTTTCACACGCATGTCGCAGCTCGCCACAGAAACCGGTGCACTCAACCTGTCTCAGGGGTTCCCCGATTTTGACGGCCCGCAGGCATTGCGTGATGCAGTCGGCCAGCATATTGCCAATGGCCACAATCAATATTCGCCCATGACCGGCCTGCCTGCATTGCGTCAACAGGTGGCGGCAAAAATCGCCCGCAGTTACGGGGTTCAGGTGGATGCCGACACCGAGGTGACGATCACCCCCGGCGCAACCCAGGCTATTTTCTGCGCGATCCAGGCCGTGATTAATGCCGGCGATGAAGTGATCGTCTTTGATCCGTGCTACGACAGCTACGAGCCCTCGGTTGAACTGGCTGGCGGTCGTTGCGTGCATGTGCAACTGGGGTTGGATGACTTCTCGATTGACTGGCAGAAACTGGAAGATGCGCTGAGCCCGCGCACGCGCATGATCATTCTCAATAGTCCGCACAATCCAAGTGGAGCCCTGATCAATCGTGCCGAGCTGGATCAGTTGGCCAAGCTGATTGCCGACCGCGACATCTACCTCGTCAGCGACGAGGTGTATGAGCATCTGGTGTTCGATGGCGTGCCCCACGTCAGTGTTTTGTCCCATCCTGAGTTGTACCATCGAGCTTTCGTTGTCAGCTCATTCGGCAAGACCTACCACGTGACAGGCTGGAAAACCGGTTACGTCGTCGCACCGCCTGCCCTGACCGCCGAGTTGCGCAAGGTTCACCAGTACGTCAGTTTCTGTGGTGTGACACCTTTGCAGTATGCGTTGGCGGACTTTATGGCCGCTCACCCTGAGCACGTTGAAGAGTTGCCCGGGTTTTACCAGGCCAAGCGAGACCTGTTTTGTGATTTGTTAAGCCCATCGCGTTTTACCTTCAAACCGGTGGCAGGGACTTATTTCCAGTTGGTGGATTACTCCCGAATTCGTCCGGACCTGAACGATGTCGACATGGCTGTATGGCTGACCCGCGAACACGGCGTGGCGACTATTCCGGTGTCGGTGTTCTACCAGACCCCGCCCGCAGGGCAGCGGCTGGTTCGACTATGTTTTGCAAAACGCGAGGAGACGCTGCGTGAAGCAGCAGAAAAACTATGCGTGATCTAAGTGGTTTACCCGATCTAGCTGTGGCGCTGGTGCAAACCACGCTGGCATGGCATGACCGCCAGGCTAACTTCGAGCATTTCGACGAGCTGCTTGAGCAGGCTCGGGGCGCCGATCTGGTGGTGCTGCCGGAAATGTTTACCACCGGGTTTAGCATGGAGTCCAAGACTCTGGCTGAACCTGAAAACGGCCCGAGCACTGACTGGCTGCGCAAGCAGGCTAAAAGGTTGAATGCCGTGGTGACGGGCAGCGTGATTGTGCAGGCTGCGGATGGCAGTCATCGCAATCGGTTGCTGTGGGCGCGCCCCGATGGCGAAGTGCTGCACTACGACAAACGGCACCTGTTTCGAATGGCGGGTGAGCATGAGCACTTCACCCCGGGTGAGCGTCAGGTTCAGTTCGAAGTCAAAGGCTGGCGGATTCGCCCGCTGATTTGCTATGACCTGCGTTTTCCGGCGTGGAGCTGCGACCCGCATGACACCGACGTGTTGCTGTACACCGCCAGTTGGCCAGGTGCGCGTCGATTGCACTGGAACCGTTTATTGCCTGCACGGGCCATTGAAAACCTGTGTTATGTCGCGGCAGTGAATCGGGTGGGCACCGACGGTAAAGGGATGGTTTACACGGGGGACAGTCACATCTTCGACTTCCAGGGCGAGTCGTTGCTCAGTGCAGGGGAGGCGGATGGTGTTTTCACCATGAGCCTGAATGCAGCCGAGCTGGGGGCTTATCGCGAGCGCTTCCCCGCGTACCTGGATGCAGATGATTTCGAGCTGCGCTGACTGTTGAACGCTCCGTAGCAGCTGCCGAAGGAACGAGGCTGCGTTCGGCGGCGAAGCCGTCGTAAGATCGGACACTGCGGTGTGCCAGGTAAACAGGGAACTCAGGATTTACGGCCGCTTCGCGCCCGAACGCAGCCTCGCTCCTTCGGCAGCTGCTAAAAGGCGTTGTGTATTCAGGCCAATAAAAAGCCCCCAAGGCTCTCGCCTTGGGGGCTTTTGTGTTTCTGGCGATGCTTACGCAGCTTTCGCTTCAACTTCACTCAGCGAACGGTTCAGGGCGCTGAACAGGGCCTTGAAGCTTGCTGTGGTGATGTTTTCATCAATGCCCACGCCATGTACTGCACGTCCGCCATCGACTCGCAGTTCAATGTAGGCCGCGGCCTTGGCGTTGGTGCCAGCGCCAATCGCGTGCTCGTTGTAGTCCATTATTTCGGCATTAACCGGCAGGCCGGCTACCAGCGCTTCCAGCGCGCCGTTGCCCTTGCCGCTCCAGCGCAGGTTGGTTTCGCCATCGCCCTTGGCCGACACTTCAACCTCGACAGCACTGTGGCCGTTCTCTTCCTGCAAGCGGTGGCTGACCAGCGCGTACGGCGTGTTGGCCTGCAAATACTCAGTGCGCAGCAAGTTGTGAATCTGCTGAGCGGTCATTTCCAGACCCAGACGGTCGGTTTCACGCTGCACCACCTGGCTGAACTCGATCTGCATCCGGCGCGGCAAGTTGATGCCGTATTCCTGCTCCAGGAGGTAAGCAATCCCGCCTTTGCCCGATTGGCTATTAACCCGAATCACGGCTTCGTAGCTGCGGCCAATATCAGCCGGGTCGATTGGCAAGTACGGCACTTCCCACAAGGCATCCGGTTTTTGCTGGGTGAAGCCCTTGCGGATAGCGTCCTGGTGCGAGCCGGAGAACGCGGTGTGGACCAGGTCGCCGACATACGGGTGACGTGGGTGAACCGGGATCTGGTTGCACTCTTCGACGACTTTGCGCACGCCGTCGATGTCCGAGAAGTCCAGTTGCGGGTCCAGGCCCTGGGTGTACATGTTCAAGGCCACAGTCACCAGATCGACGTTACCGGTGCGCTCACCGTTGCCGAACAGGCAGCCTTCAACGCGATCGGCACCGGCCATCAGGCCCAGTTCGGTAGCAGCAACACCAGTACCACGGTCGTTGTGGGTGTGCAGGCTGATCAATACGCTGTCACGGCGATTGATATGGCGACCGAACCACTCGATCTGGTCGGCGTAGATGTTCGGGGTCGCGCACTCAACGGTTGCAGGCAAGTTGAGGATCATCTTGTGCTCTGGCGTCGGGTTCCACACCTCGATCACCGCGTCACACACTTCCTTGGCGAACTCCAGTTCGGTGGCGCTGAACGTCTCTGGCGAGTACTCAAAGGTCCAGTGGGTTTCAGGCTGCTGAGCGGCGTATTTGACGAACAGCTTGGCGGCGCTGACCGCGATTTCCTTGATGCCGTCCTTGTCCTGATTGAACACGATGCGGCGGAAGGCAGGGCAGGTGGCGTTGTACAAGTGAACGATGGCTTTTTTCGCCCCGCGCAACGACTCGAAGGTGCGCGCGATCAAGTCTTCACGGCCCTGGGTCAGCACCTGGATGGTGGTGTCATCAGGGATATGGCCGTCTTCGATCAGAGTGCGCACGAAGTCGAAGTCGGTCTGGGACGCAGCCGGGAACGACGCCTCGATTTCTTTAACGCCAACGCTGACCAGGGTCTTCCAGAAACGCAGTTTCTTCACCGCATCCATCGGCTCGATCAGCGACTGGTTGCCGTCGCGCAAATCGGAGCTGCACCAGATTGGCGCGCTGGTGATGGTTTTCGAAGGCCAGGTACGGTCAGGCAAATCAATGACCGGGAAGGCGCGGTATTTGGAAGATGGGTTTTTGAGCATGGTCATCAGGCAATCCTTTATGTGCGGGCCGACTAATCAGATGCGGCCAGCCGGAAAAATACAAAGCAGAAGGCGAGGCACCGCAATTAGCTTTGCAGTCGTGCACTGACCAAGCAAAGGCTGCGATGTTGGCGAAGCAGAATGAGGGTATGAGATGTGTTCATGACCTCAACCCTAACCATTGGTGAGAAGGATGGCAAGTAGGCAAATAACATTGAGATAACTGCTCGAATATGGCGAATATTTGGATTTTTATCGCGATATTTTCTTCAGGTTGCATAATTTATTGCGCAGCAAAAGTGTCGGGCATACATCGGGTGCTGTTTGCCGCAGGTAATAACAGTCGGTGCCGGTTGAACCCTGGGAGGGTGCGTGCTGACGGTCAGGAATTTTGGTGCCTCAAAGCTGTGACAGGCTCCGTCATCAATCGTGAAAACCTGTGAAAAGCCTTGTTTTACGGTGCTAAGGCATGATCACTGATGAGGGTTTTCACTTCATCAGTCCAATCCTCGTAATACTTGATTCCGCTTCCACAGCAGTGTCACACGCTCTGTAGGGACCTGTTATCAGCCGCCAGGTATTACGATGCGTATTTACAGCTATCTCTTTCTGTTGATGGGTTGCGTTTGGGGCTTGAGTGCCTCGGCAATCGCTTCGCCAGCCATCAATCCGGGGCCGATGTTCGGCTTTTTGGAGGATGGTAAAAGCGCCGTCCTGAAACGTATTTATAACTCCGGGACCAGCACTGCATTCGTCAAGGTAGTGGTGCAGGAAATCATCTATGACGCTCAGGGCCAGCCTGTCGAGCAGCCGCCAAAAGCGCTCTCAACTGCGCCGTTGGCTGAGCAGGACACATTGCTGGCCAGCCCGGCACGGATGATTATTCCTGCTGATGGCATGCAGTCGACGCGTCTGTTGTTTATGGGCCGTCGGGACCACGAGCGGTATTACCGGGTTCGCTTTATTCCCGTGTTGCCGTCCAGTGCCGACAGTTTTGACCAGAGTCCGGATGATCAGCAGGCCTACAAGAAAGACTTGGCAGCGCAAGTAACCCTGTTGACCGGGTTCGGCACGCTGCTGTTTGTCAGACCGGACAAGGTCACGTTCGATACCCGGCTTAAAGATGACAAGGATACGTACAGCGTTCATAACGCAGGCAATAGTGTTGTAGCGCTGGACTTCGTTAAAAGTTGCCATGCCGATAAAGCCAACGAATGCTCGAATATTATTCAGCACTACGTATTGCCCGGTACAACTTATACCTTCACCAAAGAGCACAACAAGGTCCATAGCTTTGTCCTTCAAGAGGGGACGGCCAAGCGCACGGTTTCATTTACTCGCGTTTGAATTTGAATTGCACATAAATGATGTATCACCCCTGACGATAAACCTGAAAAAGGATGTAAAACATGCACCGTACTTTTATGGCTACTGTTAGTCCGTTGGCCCTCGCTTTGCTTGCCACTCTGGGCGCCACTCACGTATCGGCTGCTGATCCAGTCGATGTACAAATTCAATTGATCGCCAGTATTCCATCGGACAACTTCTATGTCGTGCCCGCAGAAACCGGCTGGATTAGTGTGCCGCAACGTATGGAGTGGACGCCCAATATGGGCACGGGATATGGCCAGTTGAGCACTCTGCGCAAGGCTTTTGATGTCAAAAACAGTTCAGGTGCGATTGCCGCGCGTCTGACCGATGCCGGCGGACCTTATCTGTCGAGTGGCACTGATGTGGTTCCGCTCTACGTTCATATCAATAACAAGGAGCTTACTGCTACAAGCCAGGAATTTATCAACGCCACTGAAGCCGCTGCCGGTAAACGTGTTGACCTGACCATTGCCGCAGCCGATATAGGCCGGGATTATGCTCCGGGTGAATACAGTGCCATCGTCAATATGACCTTCGATGCCGTTGCCCCGGTCACACCTTAAACCGTCTTTAGTATGACCTGAGTTCTAAAACTTGCTTTCCGGGTGGTCGAACAGCGATCGATGTTTTCGGCTGCCTGGAAAGTGTAGTTGTGAGGGTTTTACATAAACGATGTCAGTTTGTCTGGATACCAACTATTGAACTCTGTAATGGGTCGTGCCCTGACTGTTTGCTGTTCGATTATATTATCGACTGGCCTTAACGCTGAGGTTAATTCACCGTCAAAATTAGGTGTGTTAAGTCAGGCAGAGTCTTTGCCTGATGGTTTTCAGGAGCACTTCTTCGATGTGCCTCTGGCCGTGCGCATCGATGTGAATGCCAAGTTGCTTGGCGATGCCCTGGTGATCCTCGGTCGTGATGAGAAAATTCGACTGTTGAGCTTTACCGATACACAAGAAAGCGCATTACCTGAGGCAGAGCGTGCCGAATGGCTGGCTCAGTTGTCCATGCCGACTGCGCTGGGTAGCTGTACCAGCAACTGTGCAAATGGCCTGGTGGCCTTGCATTACAACCTGCAAGACTCTCTATTTTCGATTTTGACCGATAACGCCGAACGTGAAGGTGTTTCTGCGCAATATCACAGCCTCCCTGAAGACGGCAGTGCTGGCCTGATTCTGCACAATCAGTTGAACATTGCCCGAGGTGGTGGCTCCGCAGCCAGCACGGCAGCGCGTTACAACGTTCAGGCCAGCAGCAGCATCGGTAACTGGACACAGGTGGCTTCGGCTGAGCTGGCGCGTACCGGTGAACCCGACTCTCCCACCTATCACTCACTTAACCAGCTCTACGGCCAGCGTGAATTTGCCGGCAATTTTTTCCGTCTGGGGTATTTCACCCCGGATGCGTTAGGGGTTTATCGACGCCCGCGCAATTTTGGCGCCAGCCCCGATACCACCCTCGGTTTCATGTACGGCACCAGCGACAGCCTGGCCGTCAACGACTCAAGCCCCAGCACTTATCCCGTCTATGTCACTCCCAGCCGCCAGGGCCTGGTTGAGGTCTATCGCGACGGTGTTCTGATTTACAGCCAGGCCGTTGCCAGTGGCTTGCAAACACTCGACACCCGGCGCTTGCCCGGCGGTATTTACCCGGTCCAGGTGCGCTTGATCGAGGACGGTCAAGTGACCTCCACAACCGAAGAGGTGATCTACAAACCCAACAATTGGCGCAATGCCGATCAACCCTGGCGCTATAGCGTGTTCGGTGGCAAACGACGCCAGTTGTTCAACAACTGGGGCGATGACATTCAATATGATCAAGGCTTGACCTACGGCGTCCTGGTCAATTACTTGCTGCACCCGCGAGTCATTCTTGGGGTGGACGCCCAGCGTGTGGCGCAAAAAATGCAATTCGGCAGTTCCATCGATTGGAGCCTGTCGGACAGAATCAGTCTCAACAGCAATGTGTATCAAACGGCGGGCTACGGTACCGGAATGGACATTCAGGCCCGTTATCAATACCACGGTGGTAGCGTGATGTTTTCTCACTCGCGCTCCTGGCTTGATACCCGAAACGACCTCGATTATCTGGACACCGTCGCGATTCGCCCGAAAAACCGCTACAACGGCCGAACTCAAAGCACCTCGCTCGCGCTTTCCCAGCGCCTGAGCCTGACCAGCAGCCTGACGGGTAGGGTTAACCACAGCAGCGGCAATACCAACGGCACAGGGGTGGATCTGAGCTGGTTGCGCAGCAGCACGCTGTTTGGCAGTGATGTGAATTGGCAACTGTCGCTGTTTGACCGCCCTTCGAGCATCAGCACCGGGAGCCAGCGTAATCGCGGGATCGACCTGAGCATCAACCTGGCGCTGGGCAAACCGGGTGGCAATCTCACGGCCAGTATCGGCAGCCGAACCTCCCGTGATGGCGAGCGCGAACTCAATGGCTCAGTGGGTTACAACAAGACTCTCGACGGTGCTTTTTTCAAAAGCTACTCGACCAGCCTCACGGCCGACAGTTACGGCGCAGGTTTGAACGGCGCCACGCAATTTGAAACCCTGATGCTCAATGGCGACGCCTATGCTCAGCGTTCATCCTATAACGGCGAGGTCAGCGGTGGTTTGAACCTCAGCAGTACCGTAGCGGTGGGTGGCGGAACAGTGGCTGCCAGCGGTAGTTTTTATGGGGGCGACGGCGCAATGATCGTCGACCTGGATTCGGACATCGACAACCTTGTATTAAGCGCTGATGACTTGGGCGGCAGTTTTGGCGCTGCGCTTAAACCCGGCAGAAATGTAGTGCCGGTGGGCGCTTATAAAAGTGGCACGGTGCACTTCGACTTCACCGGCAATGATGCTCACGCCGCGTCGATACAACCTGCGCAGGCGCGCTACCACCTCAATAAGGGCGGGGTGATGTATCAGAAAGTGCGCGTACTCAAAACCTTGTCCGTGCTTGGGCGCCTTGTTGATCCACAGGGCCGTCCCATGGCGGGCGCACATATTGTTAATCATGCCAGCAGCGGTGTGACTGAGGCCGACGGGTTCTTTGTACTGGAAATGAGCGAATCGTCTCCCAGCCTGCAAATTAATCATCGGGGGCAGCCAGCATGCAGTGTCCTCCTGGAGCCGGGCAAACATAAGCGCGAAAACAATGTGCTGCTGGTGGCCGATATTGTCTGCCATCCCTCTTCGGTGGGCGTTGCGAAAGGGCCGTGAGAGGCCATGTCGCGGCCATGCAGGTGCTACAGGGTGCACAAGGAGCGTGTGATTTATCATTTTGAACTGAGTAATTATTATGCGGATCTCGTTACTTGTTAATGCTCAAGTCTTCACCCGTTACGGGGTGGCACTGATATTGATGTGCTGCGTGTTACCGACGTCAGCCTATGAAAAAACCATTGAGGCGGTCTATACACCGGATCCGAACAACCCAATGAAGAATACATTCGTCCTGCAAACGCCCGCCGAAGGTCATTGCGGGATGCCTTCAACGTGTAGCGGGGCATGGGGCATGCTCTGGCCGGTTATATTTGAATCGCCGACGGGTATTGATCCTGCAGCGAACGCGAACGATCAACGGCAAGGGGCCTATATGAAGATCCCCCTGAGTTGGCGCAGCGTGATGTTGGTCAACACTAAAACAGGCTCGCAGGCAGAGCTGAAAGTTCGGGCAACTGCGATAGGCGGGCGCTACGTTTTAACCAGGCCTGCGGCAGAACTGTCCCCGGGAGGCCCGACGGCGCCCTACCTGGGACACGGGTTGCTCTGGCAAGGAGGCACGTGGCATGAGGTGTCGCCGTGTTATTCGTCGAGGCTGTGGTATTTGGTCAGTACCATCCATGAGTTTTTTTGGGAGTATCGCAGCAAGGACACGTGCACCAAGAAAGCGCTGTACGACATCCCCGGCCCTTTTATTTATGAGCGGGTTCAAACCGCGTTTGAATTTGTAATGCCTAACCCGCTGGATATGGAGCCGGGTGATTATGCTGCCAGCACACTCTATAGCGTGGGGCCGGGTCAGGATTATGACCTCGGTGAACTGATGCTGCCCTCCGATAGCCAACTGGTGCTTGATTTCAAATTTGTCGTGAACAGTGCATTAAGCGTGGACTTCCCGCCCGGTTCTCAGCGGGCCGTGTTGCAACCCAGGGAAGGCTGGCAGGGCTGGCTTAATTCGGGGCGCAAAGCACCAGGGTTGAGTGCGTTTCAGAACTTTAAACTGTCCACCTCCAGCAATTTTAAAATGTACCTGGACTGTCAATACTCGGTCGGCACCGACTGCGCTATTTACGCAGAGTCGGCCACGAAAAATGCTCAGGTGGCGGTGGTAGATACTATGGTGAGTTTTCCAGCCGGTATTACATTAGCGCCCGGTAAGCGTACGGCTATTAAAGTGCCCCTGGCACAGGGTATACACCATGCGGTGAGCTTCGACGTTGAGGGGGTCCAAGTGTCGCGTGGAGCCACCATGAATTATGAAATAAAGCCTGAGGTGACGGAACTCATGGTCGATAACCCCGGCAGTACTTACACGGGGGTGGTGACGATCATATTTGATGTCAATACCTGACATACGATAGAAACATTGTGATTGTTTGATTACAGTGATAGTCAGTGCTTGAGCGTTGTATTTAATAAAACTACTGATGACGGCAGCATGTGCGCGGGTCCCCGCGAACCCTTCACATAATAATTATGTTAATACAGTACCGGTGTCGGGTTGTTGCCCGACTTGACTCGGTCAGCGTGCCGCTTCACTCTGCGCACATTTCCCCTATGTGACGTGTCTGGATAACAATCAGGTCGACGCCCTGTGCACAGCAGGTCAGTTTGTTGAGGGTGCGGTCTGTTTGTTTTAATGTCGAATCATTGAAATTTCCTACTTATACCCTGATTCCAATCACTCGATTGACGGGGATATCGCAAGCGTTGGTTTATTGTGTGTAGGGATCAAGCGGGAGTTGATGCTTAATCAAGGATCAGACGGGTGAGTGAGATATCGCAGCGCTAAATGATTGATGTAGAGTGTTGTTTAACTCGGGAGTTGAACGGGCGGACGCAGGCAGTCCGTCTACTCATTTTATAAGGCTGTAATACTATGGCCCGTTATTTGATAGCTGGCGTAATGTTATTTGATGATGAGTTGTATGAAGTATCCGGTGTCGGTGGCGTTGTTCAGGCCGTGGTGCTGGGAGCCGCAGCCAGTCGTTGTTTCTCGACATTACTTGAGGCCCAGGGCGCCATAGTTACTAAAAAGGAGTTGCTGCATGCGGGGTGGGAGCGTTACGGGCAGCAGGTGTCTGCCAACAGCGTCAACCAATCCATTGCCCAGATCCGCCGCTGTTTATCCACCGTGGGGCATTGCGATTACGTGGTCACGGTGCCGCGCATTGGTTACAAAGTCAGCGATGCTTTATCGATTGAGAAACTGGGTGACGGTACGCAACCTCTGTCGAGTGATGCCCATGGCTGCGGGCGCAATATCACGCCATTGTCGGTGATGCCGGGTGATCAGCCTGGTGTGCCGGCACAGAAAAATTTCAGCAGCAGACGCAAGTATCTATCTCTTGCCGGGTTGCTGTTGTGTAACGCGTTTGTGGCGTTTGGCTGGCATACGTTGACGTTGAGTTCGCCGCTGTCTCCGGCAATCGAATTAACCTACTTACCGGTGCCGGGGGCGTACAACCTGCATTTGTTTTCGGCACCGGGTTTAAACGTAAGCCCTGAACGAATCAATGCCCATATGCTCAAGTTGAAGGAAAAACCGCCTGCATTCACGACCTTGGCGAGTTATGGGTATGTGTATTTGAATGGAGCGCTTAGGGATGACGTTTATGGGTACTTTCTATGCCGGGATCCGATAGAAGTCAGTGTTTCAGGGTGTATTTCCTATTTTATTGTGGAGGGGGCCGAATAATGGCCATCGTAAAGTCGAGTGTGCCGGGGATGATGTTTATCGCACTCATCGCTTTGCCTTGGCTGGTCTCTACGTGGTTCTACTCTGCGGGGCGAGTGGTATGGGAGTGTCATCTGG
The DNA here is from genome assembly GCF_963681935.1 of Pseudomonas kulmbachensis. Classification (NCBI taxonomy): domain Bacteria; kingdom Pseudomonadati; phylum Pseudomonadota; class Gammaproteobacteria; order Pseudomonadales; family Pseudomonadaceae; genus Pseudomonas; species Pseudomonas kulmbachensis. The sequence continues at coordinate 1,043,644 of NZ_OY817088.1, forward strand.
ACTTTGAAATGCTGGTGAGCTCTCCCGATCAAACCGCGGAGCGTACCCTGGGTTCATACAGTCAGTTTTTTTATGGTAACAACCTGGGTTTTTCAAGGATCAGTGGCCGTAAGGTACGCACCTTGAAAAACGGTCAAACCCGAGTGCACAACTTTAATCGTTTTATTGATTTCAAGTATGTGCAAGCGGGTCCTTATTTGAAAAACAAGGTCACTAAAGTAACGCGCAAGCAGGGTGACACGCTTGATGATGATCAGCATCTGGCATTTATGAGCCCGCCAGGTGAGGACGTCTATGTTCAAGTGTTGAAACTGGGCCCCAGCACTTATTCGTTTGGCCGCCTCGGCATGCCACGCCAAATCTGCCAGGGCAGACAAGGGTGGCTGATGCCGCGTTTGCGTTAAGGCTGGAAGGCACCGATAAAGATCGCCGGATCAACCCGTGCGTCGTTCAGGCTGACGTTCCAGTGCATGTGCGGGCCGGTGGCGCGGCCAGTGGAACCGACCTTGCCCACCACATCACCACGGGCCAGTTGCTGGCCAACCTTGGTGTCGATTTTCGACATATGGCAGAACATGCTGATAAAGCCCTGGCCGTGGTCGACAAATACGGTGTTGCCGTTGAAAAAATAGTTGCCGATCAGAATCACTTTGCCCGCCGCCGGGGTTTTGATCGGCGTGCCCGCTGGCACCGCAAAGTCGAGGCCCGCATGGGGGTTGCGCTCTTCGCCGTTAAAGAAGCGGCGTACGCCGAATTTGCTCGACAGCGGTCCGTTGACCGGTTTGTCCAGCAGCAGGTTGCTCGGGTTGTTGGGGCTGAAGGTGCGGTAAGCCTTGATCTGAATCGCCAGCTCGTTGTCGATGCGTTTGATATCCGCCGGGTTGGGATTGACCTGGCGCTGGTTTTTTAGCGTGATGCGCTGTTCGGGGTATTTCTTGTTGCCCACCGTAAAGCCTAGTTCACGGCCGCCGCTGCTGATCTGCTGGGCCCCGGGTTTGACTGTCAGTGGAATGCCGACAATCGCCCGCCAGGTATCCTGTTCTTTGATCACCAGCACAGGCTTGCCGTCGTACGTGGCCTTGGGCGCTTGCGCGCCGGTGCCCAGCTCAATTACGGCTACGCCGCCAGGCACCGGTTTGTTCAATAAACGAGTGATGTAGCTGTCAGCAGCGTGCGCATTGAGGGTCAGGCACAGTAACAAGACGGCAGAGAGAAAACGCGGCATCAGTTAATCCAGTAAAGAGAGGGTGACGGGCGTGAGGTGATTGTCCTCAACGCGGACTTGCAGCTCGCCTTCGCCCAGTTTGGCCTTCAAACGCTGACCGTTATGGGTCTGCCCGGCGCTGCGAATGGCGTTGCCGCGTTCATCCAACAAGATGCTGTAACCGCGGCCAAGAGTCGCCAGCGGGCTGACCACATGCAGGGTTTGCATCTGACTTTGCAGTTGTAGGCGCCGTGCTTTCAGCCCTTCGCGCATGGCCCGGGGCAAGCGCTCGGCGAGGCTGTCCAGGCGCTGGCGCAGCATGCTCAGCTGGCGGCCCGGATGCTGCGCCGCGAGGCGGGTTTCGAGGCGGATCAGACGTTCGCGGCGGGTATTGAGGCTGCGTTCGAAAGCGCGGCGCATGCGCATGTCCAGATCATCTAGGCGTTGGGCTTGCTGGCGCAGGCGTTCGCCGGGGTGACGCAAGCGACGGGCCAGGCCGTCGAGGCGCAGTCGGTCGCGCATCAAGCGGTCGCGAATGCGCATCACCAGACGTCGGTGCAGGCTGTCGATACGCCGTTGCAGATCGCTGGAGTCCGGTGCCAGCAACTCTGCGGCCGCAGACGGCGTTGGCGCCCGTACGTCAGCCACGAAGTCGGCAATGGAGACATCGGTTTCGTGACCTACAGCACTGACGATTGGCGTCACACAGGCATCAATGGCGCGGGCCACGGCTTCTTCGTTAAAGCACCACAGGTCTTCCAGCGAGCCGCCACCGCGGGCCAGAATCAGTGCGTCGAAGCCGCGTGCATCGGCCAGCTTCAAGGCGCGGACAATCTGCGCCGTCGCTTCTCGGCCTTGTACGGCGGTGGGGATCAGGGTCAGTTCGACTTGCGGGGCCCTGCGGCGAAACACGCTGATGATGTCGCGAATCACCGCGCCCGTTGGCGAACTGATAATTCCGATGCGTTGCGGGTGAGCGGGCAGGGCGACTTTGCGTTCGGGGCTGAACAGGCCTTCGGCGCTGAGTTTTTCTTTCAGCGCATCGAACGCCAGGCGCAGCGCACCATCGCCTGCGGGCTCTACAGTGTCGAGGATCAGTTGGTAGTCGCCACGCCCTTCAAACAACGACACCTTGCCGCGAACCTTGACCGCCAGGCCGTCTTTCAAGGCCTGGCGCACCCGCGCAGCGCTATTGCGGAACAGTGCGCAGCGCACCTGGGCGCCACTGTCCTTGAGGGTGAAATACACATGGCCAGAGGCCGGGCGGGCGAGGTTGGATATTTCGCCTTCAACCCAGATGTTGCTGAACACGTCTTCGAGCAACACCCGCGCCCGGCCATTGAGCTGGCTGACGGTCAGGACTTCTCGGTCGAGGTTGAGTCTTGCAAAGGGGTCTTTAATCATGGGCCTCATCATAAGGGCGGATTGTTATCACTGCACCTGTCTGATAGAAGTCTGCGCACTAAAAACAGGGAAGCTGAGCAATGGATTTGCCTTTTAGCGGTAGTGAATGGGTGTTGCTGGAGCTGGCCATTGCGCTGGCGTATATCGTGTTTGGCGTGGCCGGGTTTGGTACGGCACTGGTCGCAGGTCCGCTGCTGATCCTGTGTCTGCCCTTGTCGAAAATCATCCCTTTGCTGGTGCTGCTGGATTTTGTCGCAGCATTTGGCAACTGGTTGCCTTCGCGCCGCGATGTTGCACGGCCTGAGTTGCTGCGTTTATTACCGTGCATGGCCATAGGTTGTGTCATCGGTGTGGTGTTTTTACTTAACCTCAAGTCCGACCTGTTATTGCTGTTGATGGGGATTTTTATCACCGCTTATGCCTTGTACAGCCTGGCGGTGAAGGTCAAGCCGACGCAGGTCGCTGCCGGCTGGGCCATCCCCACCGGCATCACGGGCGGGTTGTTTGGCGCCCTGTTCGGCAGCGGTGGGTTTCTGTATGCGCTGTATCTGAATGCACGCTTACCGAAGGATGCGGCTCGGGCCACCCAAAGTGCGCTGATCAGTTGCAGCACTGTGGTGCGCTTGAGCTTGTTTGTGATTGCCGGGGTGTATGCCGATGGCGCGTTGCTGTTACTCGCTGCCTGTCTGTTGCCGGCGATGGCTTTGGGGTTGTGGATTGGCCGACGGTTGACCCGCAAATTGTCCCGTGAGGCTTTTGTGCGGCTGGTAACGTGGTTGGTACTGGCCAGTGGAATTGCGCTGATTGCGCGATACCTGAGCGCTTGACCTCAGAAGTTGAGGCTTTAAGCTCCCACAGACAGCAGGTTTTCATCTCCCAACATGTGCCGTACCCATGAATTCGCAGAGCATCATCGTCCCTAAAATTTCCACCTTGCCGGTTCATGAGCCGCGCGCCCGAGCCATCGTGCGCTGGCTGGTACGCAAGAACATCATTGAACAAGAATTGACTACTTGCGGGCGCACTGGCAACGGTATGGCTTACGCCATCGCAGCGGGCGCCCGAGAGGTGGTATTGCACCCCGAGGCGTTGCCATTTGGTCAGCCGGTCAATGGTCTCGAGATCATCACCAAACGCTGTATCTACACCCCGTCCAAGGGCTTTCTTGAAGAGGCTGGCTGTGCCGAGTGCCGCAAGGAAGTGGGCGAGGCGCTGTTCGACAGCCTTGAAGACTGGATGCCGGGCCGCACCGACAACTTCATCTGCCCGCTGTGCGCTCATGAAGACGACATCAATGGTTTCCTGTTTTTGCAGCCTTGTGCGTTTTCCAATCTGGGCTTTATTTTCAATAACTGGGCCGAGGCGGGTTTCAAGCAAAGCTTCCTTGACGAGTTCGCCGATTGGCTCGATCAGCCGGTGGCGTGGGTGAAGGTGGAGCTGTAAACCTGTAGATGCTCTGTTCCTGTGGGAGCGAGCCTGCTCGCGAATGATCTTCGCGAGCAGGCTCGCTCCCACGGTTGAAGTATCTGGGCGGTTCCTGCCCTGCGGGTCAATAAATCATGGCCCTTAGCGCAAAACTCTCTAAAGGTTTACGTTGAGAGACGCAGGTGTTTTGAGTACAATGGCGCGCTTCCATTTTCCCGCTCGGGAGCCCCAGCGATGCTGCGTATCAGCCAAGAAGCACTCACATTCGATGACATCCTTCTCGTCCCCGGTTATTCCGAGGTTCTCCCGAACGAAGTCAGTCTAAAGACTCGTTTGACCCGTGGCATTGAACTGAATATTCCTCTGGTTTCCGCCGCAATGGACACCGTAACTGAAGCCCGTCTGGCAATTGCCATGGCTCAGGAAGGCGGTATCGGCATCATCCACAAGAACATGACCATCGAGCAGCAAGCTCATGAAGTTCGCAAGGTCAAGCGTTTCGAAGCAGGCGTGGTTAAAGAGCCAATCACCATCGAGGCTGATGCCACGGTACGTGAACTGCTTGAACTGACCCGCCAGCACAACATCTCCGGCGTTCCTGTACTGCACAATGGCGACCTGGTCGGCATCGTGACGTCCCGTGACGTGCGCTTTGAAAACCGTCTGGAAGCTACCGTCCGTGATGTGATGACGCCTAAAGAGCGTCTGGTCACGGTCAAGGAAGGCGCCGACAAGGACGAAGCCCGCGAGTTGTTGCACAAGCACCGCATCGAGCGCGTGCTGATCGTCGACGACAAGTTTGTCCTCAAAGGCATGATGACCGTCAACGACATCGAAAAAGCCAAGGCTTACCCGCTGGCCAGCAAGGACGACCAAGGTCGTCTGCGCGTAGGCGCTGCGGTCGGTACTGGCAAAGATACTGCTGATCGCGTTGCTGCCCTCGTGGCTGCAGGCGTTGACGTGGTGGTTGTCGACACCGCTCACGGTCACTCCAAAGGTGTGATCGACCGCGTTCGTTGGGTCAAGCAGAACTTCCCAGAAGTTCAGGTGATCGGCGGCAACATCGCCACTGGCGCTGCTGCCCTGGCCCTGGCTGAAGCCGGCGCTGACGCAGTCAAGGTCGGTATCGGCCCAGGCTCGATCTGCACCACCCGTATCGTTGCCGGTGTTGGCGTTCCGCAAATCAGCGCGATTGCCAATGTTGCCGCTGCCCTCGAAGGCACTGGCGTACCGTTGATCGCTGATGGCGGCATCCGTTTTTCGGGTGACCTGTCCAAGGCCATCGTTGCCGGTGCATCCTGCGTGATGATGGGTTCGATGTTCGCCGGTACTGAAGAAGCACCGGGCGAGATCGAGCTGTACCAGGGCCGTTCGTACAAGGCCTACCGCGGCATGGGTTCGCTGGGTGCGATGTCGCAATCCCAGGGTTCCTCCGACCGTTACTTCCAGGACTCCTCCGCGGGTGCCGAGAAGCTGGTGCCGGAAGGCATCGAAGGTCGCGTGGCGTACAAAGGCTCGTTGACCGCCATCGTGCACCAACTGATGGGCGGTCTGCGCTCTTCGATGGGTTACACCGGCTGTGCCGACATCGAGCAAATGCGTACCAAGCCTGAGTTCGTGCGTATCACTGGCGCCGGTATGGCTGAATCCCACGTCCACGACGTGCAGATCACCAAGGAAGCTCCAAACTATCGCGTAAGTTGATAGTGATCGCACCCAGGCCAAAACCCGGGTGCGATACGAATTTAATCACCGGGGCTGTTTGATTCAGCCCCGTGTCGTTTCTGAAATTAATCGAGATTTTGTCATGGCCCTCGACATTCACGCTCACCGCATCCTGATTCTGGACTTCGGTTCCCAGTACACCCAGCTGATCGCCCGCCGCGTGCGCGAAATCGGCGTTTACTGCGAACTGCACCCGTTCGATATGGATGACGCAGCGATCCGCGAATTCGCCCCTAAAGGCATCATCCTCGCCGGTGGCCCGGAATCCGTGCACGAAGCTGGCAGCCCGCGCGCGCCACAAGCTGTATTTGACCTGGGCGTACCGGTTTTCGGTATCTGCTACGGCATGCAGACCATGGCTGAACAGCTGGGTGGCAAGGTTGAAGGTTCCGAGCTGCGTGAGTTCGGTTACGCCCGTGTAGACGTAGTCGGCAAAAGCCGCCTGCTGGACGGCATCGAAGACCATATCGACGCGGACGGCCTGTTTGGTCTCGACGTGTGGATGAGCCACGGTGACAAAGTCACCAAAATGCCATCCGACTTCCACGTTCTGGCCAGCACTCCAAGCTGCCCGATCGCTGGCATGTTCAGCGACGAGCGCGGCTACTACGGCGTGCAGTTCCACCCGGAAGTGACCCATACCAAGCAGGGCGGTCGCATTCTGTCGCGCTTTATCCTCGATATCTGCGGCTGTGAAGCCTTGTGGACGCCGTCGAAAATCGCTGAAGACGCAATTGCCAACATCCGCGCTCAGGTCGGCACCGACAACGTATTGCTGGGTCTGTCCGGCGGCGTTGACTCCTCGGTAGTTGCGGCTTTGCTGCACAAGGCTATCGGCGATCAGTTGACCTGCGTATTCGTGGACAACGGCCTGCTGCGCCTGCACGAAGGTGAGCAAGTGATGGCCATGTTCGCCGAGAACATGGGTGTCAAAGTGATCCGCGCCAACGCTGCCGAACAGTTCCTGGGCAACCTGGCTGGCGAAAGCGATCCGGAGAAGAAGCGCAAGATTATCGGTCGCACCTTCATCGACGTGTTCGATGCCGAATCCTGCAAGCTGGACAACATCAAGTACCTGGCCCAGGGCACCATCTACCCGGACGTTATCGAGTCGGCTGGCGCCAAAAGCGGCAAGGCTCACGTCATCAAGTCGCACCACAACGTGGGCGGCCTGCCGGACGAGATGAACCTCAAGCTGGTTGAGCCACTGCGTGAGCTGTTCAAGGACGAAGTCCGTCGTCTGGGTCTGGAACTGGGCCTGCCGTACGACATGGTCTACCGTCACCCGTTCCCGGGCCCGGGCCTGGGTGTGCGCATCCTGGGTGAAGTGAAGAAGGAATACGCCGACATCCTGCGTCGTGCTGACCACATCTTCATTGAAGAGCTGCGTAAGGCCGACTGGTATCACAAAGTCAGCCAGGCATTCGTGGTGTTCCAGCCGGTCAAATCGGTTGGCGTTGTAGGCGATGGCCGTCGTTACGCTTGGGTTGTTGCCCTGCGTGCCGTAGAAACCATCGACTTCATGACCGCACGTTGGGCGCACCTGCCTTACGAGCTGCTTGAAACCGTGAGCGGCCGGATCATCAACGAAATCGAAGGCATCTCCCGCGTAACGTATGACGTGTCGAGCAAGCCGCCGGCAACGATTGAGTGGGAATGATTGGACGTCCGGCACTGACCGGCACCAACTAGCAAGAAACACCCTGAAGCCCGCGTAATTGCGGGCTTTTGGTTTTTTGGGTCTGGCAAGTTCTGGCAGCTTTGTGCATCGCCAAGCACCGTGTTTATGTGGCATGGTACGGGGCATTGACTGAGCCAAATGCCATGCTCGGTGTTCGATACCATGTCGCCTTTGTGGGTAAGGGCATGGTATCAAGACTCATAATCCACCCGGTTTTATTGGGTTTTCTCGCGGTTTTGGGTGTGTTTCTGAGCATGGTATTTTTTGAACGGAATTCGCGAGCCTCATGCTGACCGATACCAAGCTACGTAATCTCAAACCGAAAGAAAAACTCTACAAAGTGAACGACCGTGATGGACTTTACGTAGCTGTCACGGCTGCGGGCGCAATCTCGTTTCGCTACAACTACTCCATCAATGGACGACAGGAGACGATCACGTTTGGTCGCTATGGTGTAGGTGGAATCACGCTTGCAGAAGCGCGAGAGCGGCTTGGTGAAGCCAAAAAGATGGTTGCGGCTGGCAAGTCACCTGCCAAGGAGAAAGCCCGTGACAAGGCACGTAGCAAGGGAGCAGAAACGTTTGATGCCTGGGCCGAGAAATGGCTTCGCGGGTATCAGATGGCTGACTCGACCCGTGATATGCGGCGCTCTGTTTATGAGCGTGAGCTGAAACCGAAGTTTGGTAATCAGAAGCTGGTGGAAATCAACCATGAGGACCTGCGAGCGCTGACCGATGCAATCGTGGAGCGAGGTGCTCCAGCAACGGCGGTGCACTCCCGTGAGATCGTAATGCAGGTTTTCCGATGGGCGATTGAGCGTGGCCAGAAGGTCGAGAACCCGGCCGATCTGGTACGTTCTGCGAGCATCGCTAAATTTGAGCCTCGTGACCGCGCTTTGGGTCCAGACGAAATCGCGTTGATGTACCAGTACTTGGACCGTATCGGCACCGCCTCCTCCGTGAGAGCGGCGGCTAAACTGCTGTTGCTCACCATGGTTCGAAAAAGTGAGCTGACCAACGCCACCTGGGATGAGATCAATTTTAGTGAAGCCCTGTGGACCATTCCGAAAGAGCGGATGAAGCGACGCAACCCCCATTTGGTGTTCTTGTCTCGGCAGGTGCTGGATTTCTTCATCGCGTTGAAGACGTTTGCCGGTGGTTCAGAATACGTCTTTCCTTCCCGGTACGATTCTGATCTGCCAATGAGTACCGCAACCATCAATCAGGTACTGACGCTGAGCTATCGGCTCGCGCAGAAAGAAGGGAAGCCGCTGAGTAAGTTCGGACCGCATGATTTGAGACGGACAGCTAGCACGCTGCTGCACGAGGCGGGCTACAACTCAGACTGGATTGAGAAATGTCTTGCACACGAGCAGAAGGGTGTTAGGGCTGTCTATAACAAGGCCGAGTATCGAGAGCAGCGTACTGCGATGTTACAGGACTGGGCCGATATGATTGATGAGTGGACAGCCAATCGGCCCCGTTCGGGCGACGGTTACAGATAATCAAGTTAGAGCTTCGGTCGTTTTTATCTCATTGCCTGTTTTCGCCCCCGTCGCTTGATGGCGGCAGAAACTGCTTGGCGTGATACGCCAAGTTGGCGGGCGATTTCCGCTTGATTCGTAATGCCTTGGTTTAACAAATCATCCATTGAGCTTGTTGGTGACTTGAGTGCCTGGAGCTGGTTATAGGCATTTTTCCTGACTTCTGCCCATGTCTCGATATCCCACCTAGGGAGGACGGCAGCTCCTTGGGACCAGATTTTTTCAATTAAATCCTCATACTCTAGTGTGAACCTCCGGTCGCGCTGGTAAGCGCGGCGAGCTTCATCGCTACGCCGCGGATTGTGAACTTCACAGTAGAGTTTACTCGGTCTCGCTGCGCCCTCGGGATGGGCCGGTAGGGCTGAAGGCCGCAGTAATTCGCCGTGGCGTGCCCAAGTAGAAACCAGCATTCGGCGCTCCACATGCTCACGGAATGCTGCGACCGAAAAGTCCCCGCGCAACTCCTGCATGTCGCAGTATCTCCCCAGCATGCGCGGGGGTTCGTACTTGCCGAACTCTCCCTTCAATGCTCGTTCATAGCGAGCCACCAAGGTATCGGTTTTTTTCCGGGCTTCTGTACGAATAGATTCTGTTAGCGGCACTGCTTTGATATTTCCGCGTTTTAGACGCTTGAAGACCTTTGGCGCCGCCATGCTGATCGCATATTCGGTAGATCGCCAGCATAGCTCGCAGAAGCACCACTCGTAGTGGTTGCTCAACTTCGCACGGATGCGATCAGACGATGTATCGCTTTCTCTAACCAGCACTTTCAGAAGCGGATCGTATGTGCTCGACGCTTTTTCATATTTTCCCATCGCCCGATGATAGCTCTGGATGACAACTAAATTCTAACTTTTTTGCGTCCTGATTCTGGCGTTAGAAGGCATTGTCAAGCATCTGATAACTCTGAAGGAAAGTGACCTCATGGAGAACAAGCCAAAGAGTAAGACGCTCATCAACCGCAAGAAATTGCACGCGATGATCCCGCTTGCTGAGCGCACCATCTACAACATGGAGCAGCGGGGCGAGTTCCCGCGCCGTATCGCACTAACCAGTCGGAACGTTGCGTGGGATCTGACTGAAATCGAAGAATGGATTGACGCGCGCAAATCGTCGGGCACTCACGCTATTCGCCCAGGAATGGGGGTTTAGCCGTGGCGAGTGATGTACTGGCGGTGTCCGGGAATGAACCGCTTGTGCTGAGTTTTATGCTGCCGGTTGTAGATGGATCTGAACTTGATTGCGGGATGAGCTGTTGGCATGCATCGCGTCATATGCTGGGCCAATCCCTTGACTAGCGGCGGCCATGGGCAACTTCTAGTTGGCAGTCTGTTGTCACGGATCGAAGAAAATCACGCCGCGTACCGCAAGAAGCTGGAGGCCGCAGCACTTCCGGGCGAGTCGATTAGGGAAATAGAGGAGCGACTGCGTACCGAAGAAAAAAAGAGGCCTCCACGCCAGGATCTGCCAACGCCAAGGTCGCCAGTTGCAGCTAAAAAGGCGATACCTTGCCCGCGTGAACACGAAAGGCAGGCTGATTCCGTTGTACCTTCGCGGTACGAAGTAAGCGCCCGCGATAGCCGCAGCATGATGGATGTGGCTGTGTTCCGAATATCCAAGCAGAAAAAACGGGCGGGAGAAATCAGCCGCTACAACCTTTCAGACGGTTACGTCGAGGTCACAGCTGGCCCATATGGCATGGCGTCAATTTGGGATTATGACATCGTGCTAATGCTGATTTCTTATCTAACAGAGGCTATGAATCGCTACCGAGAAGGGAAGGGTGAGAAGCCGTGTCGTGTGTTCAAATCGCACGTGTCTGACATTTTGAAATTCTGCCGGAAGGGCGACGGAAGCCGCCAATTTAAAGAAGTAGAGGGTGCTCTAGATCGCCTCAAAGGTACGACTATCAAAAGCGTGCGGGAAAGCTCCCCACGAAACGGTAAGCGCAGCATGCGGGAGGTAGAGTCCGAGGGATTGATTAGCCACTATCGCGTAATTTCGCGTACTGACACCGGCAAGGTGGCCAGTGTCGAGATTGAGGCACCTAACTGGATATATCGGGAAGTCACTTCGGGGGCAAAGCCGGACATTCTGACAGTGCACCCTGATTATTTCCTGATCGAATCGGGAATAGGGCGTTTTGTCTACCGATTGGCGCGCCGTGCCGCAGGTAAAGACGATGCAAAGTGGGCATTTAAAACTCTATATGCGCGTAGCGGCAGCACCGGGACGCTCAAAAAGTTCTCGGAGAACCTGCGCAAGGTCATCGCAACAGATGATTTACCCGAGTACGGCTTGGTGGAAGAAGTTGGCCTGAGTGGGCCGCAGCTTGTAATGATGCGTCGATCAGATAAGAAAATACTGAAATAAGGTCCCTAAGGAAGGTCTGAAGTAAGCAGCCGTTTTTAACGGTCTCGCTGTCTGAGGTGCAAAAAACACCGACTTAATCGAAAAACAGACCTTTCCTCCTGTCAGTTCACTATTTTTTGCGGAAGAGCACCTTTTCAGGGCTCATTGTCCACATCACAGGCGCACCTCGCCTGCATTCAATAGTCGTTTTCGCATCATCCAAAGGTTCGATAAGGCAAACAGTGTGGTCTGCTGCGCGGTGTTTTTCACCAAGCCTCGGAAGCGGACTTTCGTATAACCAAACTGGCGCTTTATTACCCGGAAGGGATGCTCAACCTTGGCCCGGACTTGGGCTTTCGCGTATTCGATTTTGCGGCGCATGCGACCGATCAGGCTCTTTTTTGCATGCTTCTTATAGCTGCTGGGTCGCGCTGCGATCGACCAGATCATCTGGCGATGTTGATGCTCCGCACGCTTCTCCACGCCGGTGTAACCGGCATCGCCAGAGACGTAAATTTCCTCGCCATGCAGCAACTGATCGACCTGAGTCACGTCCGCCACATTCGCCGCCGTACCCACTACGCTATGCACCAGACCGGATTCAGCATCGACACCGATGTGCGATTTCATCCCGAAATAGTACTGATTTCCTTTCTTTGTCTGGTGCATTTCGGGGTCGCGTTTACCGTCCTTGTTCTTGGTCGAACTGGGCGCATGAATGATCGTCGCATCGACCACAGTTCCTTGACGTAGCAGCAAACCTCGGTCGCCCAAATAGCCGTTGATGACCTGCAAAATCCCACCGGCCAGCTCATGTTTTTCCAACAGCCGGCGGAAGTTGAGGATAGTGGTTTCATCCGGAATCCGATCCAAATGCAGCCCGGCAAACTGGCGCAGAATCGTGGTTTCGTAGAGGGACTCTTCCATCGCCGGGTCGCTGTAGCCGAACCAGTTTTGCATCAGATGAACCCGCAGTATGGCCATCAACGGATACGCCGGACGACCGCCTTCACCCTTCGGATAATGCGGCTCGATCAACGTAATCAGGCCTTTCCAGGGCACGACCTGATCCATCTCAATCAGGAAACGCTCACGGCGGGTCTGCTTACGTTTGCCTGCGTACTCGGCATCAGCGAAAGACATTTGCTTCATCGGGGCTCAACCGTTCAGTTCGTGGGACAGGCGTATTTCACCAGACTTGGAAGTCTTTTTCAGAGTTTCCCTAATAGACGGTACTCCAGAACACTAAAGGCCCGGAGATGGCCATTTTTCCGTTTGAATGTGTACTCCTGTGGATAGACCGTCTATTGGGGGCCATTCACCGTCCATTAGGGGCTGATCCACCGTCTATTAGGGGGCGCATCACCGTCTATCAGGGACTGCATATTGTTGTAAGTGATTGAAATCAATGGGTAATAAAACCGTTTTTCTTCCTAAATCTTTATTTAAATCTATTAAATCTCTTAAAGCCTATTTTGCTTTGGCAGTGTCCGTCCTCTAAGCACCTGCCCTCTCTGATATGAAAAAGCGTTCCCTACGCTCACAAACTGTTGCTTGAGATCGACTGCGGCCGTCGTAGCGCACATCCATATCATCGAACCAGATTCCGGCAGGTCTGCCACCAGACAGATCGTAGAGAGCAACGACGGACACCAAAAAGAGAGCATGTGAGCGATTTCAGGTAATTTGGCAGCCAAGCAGCCAGCACCGACTATTACGTAACACACTGGACGAGCTCTCGATCTATTCAGTGATTTCATTGGCAATGCAAGGGCGCACTTTCTGGCTCGGGCTTCGCACAAGATGGTCTAGAGAGTCTTGGTGGTGTGTAATAGACGGGAATAAAAAGCCCCGCAAAGCGGGGCATGTCATCAATGCTTGGATTCGTTGAGCCTCTGCTGTTCAGCAAGCAGGTCCAGCCGGATTTCGTCGAGGTGCTTGCGTTGACGTCTGGAACCAAAGAATGGCAACAGATGAAGATCGCCCAAGTCGGAAAATGTCTTTATCCCCACAGGTACCATCCCCAGTTGCACCTCCGCGTGTAGGCGGATGTAACGTCCGTCAAGCGTATCTAGTAAAGGGCCATGCCCTTTGGCTCGCAGAAGTCGTCCAAGCGCCCAGAAACCTACACCAAGAACGAAGAAGCTACCCAGCATGAAAAAGCCAAACAGAATGTCTGCAATCATGATTGTTCACCCGGTGATTGAGTCTTAGGCGACGGAGCCGCTTCTTTGGTGCCGCTTTCAGTTTCTGCAGCTGTGGCCAAGTCAGCTCCATGTATTACGTTTGCAGGCTCCCTTCCTTCTCCGTTGTCCACGTTGTCACCACCTGAGTTAGGAACAGCTTGTGGAGTACCGGCGCCCAGCGAAATTCCTGCGGTCCCCTCCATACCGGGCACAGACATAGCGGCCATGAGTCCAACTGCTCGGGTTGCGGCTGATGCCACGTTATGGGCAGACAACCCTCCACCATTGTCTTGCGCACCTCCTGCGTACTGCTGAGAGGCTTGCAAGGTCGATTGCAAACTACTGCCGCCCTGATCCTCTTGTGGATTCGTCTGCGGCTGCGCGGCGGCTTTGCCCTTGGAATCGTCGCCGTTGCCTAGCGCAGCTTTCGCCGCCTTTTTGGCTGCCTGCTGCACGCCTTGGCTTGGCTGCGTCAGTGGGCTGCCGCCGCTAGGGCCACTAGAGGCGCTACCGCCGATTTTAGCTCCGGCTGATTTAGCGGCAGAACTACCGCCAGTGCTGGACCCGAGGCCCGAGCTAATAGCGCCAGTGCTGGCTGTGCCACCACCACCGGCAAAGCTGGAGTTGATTGCGCTGGCCAGACCTCCGGTGCCAATACCCCCGGGCGCGGCCGCTACACTTGCGCCACTACCACTACCACTCGCACCGATTGCCCTGGCCGCTGCCGGAGCTAATGCGCCTGCCGTGGCAATGGTAGCCGCCGCGGCTGCTGCACCAGCTACACCAGCCGCGGCCATGCCGCCAATCGCACCGCCGCCACCCGAAGAAACGCCGCTAATCATGCCCGCGATCAGTTCGGGAATGGTCTTGGTCAGGTAGGCGCATACCAGCGATAACCCCACCAAGGTCATCAGAGAGGCTTCGTCATTGGTATAAGCAACCTGCCACTTCTTCGCGACAGTCAGAATCAAGCCGACTATCAACGTCACCATAAATAGCTTGGCACCCACGGAAACTGCGTAGCGAATAACAGCCATCGTGTATTCCCGTGTCCACTGCGATGCGCCGAAAGCCATGAATAGAACAGAGGCGTTGATAACGACATAAGCCTCGACCAATGTCACAAAAATGAATGCCGCGATGAAAGCAAAAGCCATCAGAACGAGGATGGCAGCCAAGGCAACGACGATACTCTGCGAAGGGTTGAAAACGCTCATTCCGGTCAGGATGGCACGAGAAAACTCGACCGCCGTCGCAAACATATCTCCTGGCATTAGCTCAGGGCTTGGCAAGCCTGCTGCATGTGCCCCAGCTTGTCGGAAACTGTTCACAACCGCGCTTGCCCACTCCGTTGAGTGATCGAGCAGTATCAGGAAAAAACCGATGACCATGATGAAGCGGATTAGCTCGCCAACTAGCTCGCCGAAGTCGACTTGTTTGAATACCATCGGGAAGAATGTCCACACAAACTGGATGAGTGCCAGACTCCAAAATAGGTTCACCGCATAGCCATGAAGGCGAGGGGCCCATTCGTTAGAAGCCTCAAGAATCATGTCCAGCAAGCCCTGCATTGAGGTGTCGCTTTGGGCTAGATCGACTCCTGCAGCTGCACTCCCTGCAAGCAGCATTAGAAATAGTCCGCTGCAGCCAGCAATCATAGGTACGCGCATGTCAGTACCCCTTGGCGCCACCGCGACTGTTCGGGCGCTCATTGAATTGTTTGTCGGCGGCATGAGACTGGTTGATCTTTTCGGTAACCACTATGCGGTCATTAGAGATGGAACATATGATGCCGACCAGAGCTGCCCCTCCAAGTCCAGATGCTACACACAGCACAATAAGAAGCCATTTAGAGAACTTCATAGTCAGTACCCCTTCGCGCCGCCGCGAGTATTTGGGCGCTTGTTGAATTGCTCGGAGGCGGCGTCGCCGACCGACTGACGCGCGGTTTCTTGGGCTATGTAATTGCCCTGCAGGGTAATTTGAGTCGCCACCAAGTCGCGCAGTTTCTGAAGCTGCTGCACGTTTGAAGCGGCAATCTCGTTCCCAGCTTGGATGGCCTGCATCCGACCCGATGATGACTGCGAACGGTTCACCAGTTGTTCCAAGTGTGCATCTTCCGTCTCAAATGTGCTGGTATTCATGCCTGCTGCCTGCATAGCTCTTTTTGCGTTATCAAAGCCTTGCGCCGACCATTTTTCGTAGCGATCCGGCATTACGTCAGTCGCCTTACTGCTCGACTGGAGAAATTTCTGCAAATACGCCTCATACCCGGGAAACTGCGTATTGAATTGCGAATCGAGATTCGCCACATTGCGGCCTAATGACTGCGCCCTGTTGTAGATGCTTGTTACACGCTGCATGTCTTGGGTGATCCGGCCAAACATGCTGTTTGGCAACGGAGTCCCCTGCGTGACCATATTGTTGTATTGCTGAACTTGTGTCGAAAGCTGCTCTGCAGTGTTCAACGCCGTATTGACTGCTTCTGCGTACTCGAACATCTGTTGATAGAATGTAGAGCAGTTTGTGCAGTAGATAGCAAAGGCGTTCTGCCATGTAAAAAGCAAAGTAAAAACTGTTATTAATAATCTCCATCCATTTATCATTTTTGTCTCCAATGCGAGCCTGTCATGATAAATGAACGCGATTGCTTGCAATAGCGAGCGACGTAACGTGTGAACTGCACATATCCAAAGCTAAATCGATCAGCGTATTCGGTGTAGAGCCGAGTAAGGGGGTGGCCGAGCAGTATTTTCGTTTCTAACTCCTTCCTGATCGAGAAGAACTCAGCACGGCCAGCTCTTCTTTTGATAGGCTTTAGACTATTACTTTGCATCGACTTTCTCCGTTTGTTCCTATTGGTTTTAGCACGGATAAAAGCCTAGGGAAACATACAATAACTGCGCAGCTAAAATTAATGAAATTTAGCGTGATTGTATGCAGCTCAAGGAAGTTTAAGGCAACTCTAGGCAATTCAATGCGACTGTATGCGATTTAGCGAAATTCAAAGCGATTGATGAGTTTTTAGTTTTAAATCGCATTAAATCGCTTACAACAGTATGGCAAGATGTGTGTTGTACGGGTACGGGCAAGCCCGAACCCATCCAACACCGCCCCTTATTCGCCTGCGGCTCAACGGTATCTTGCTCTGCGAGGCCCGCCGCCGCTGCCTCGTCTAAGAGCGAAAAGCAACAACAGGAGCAGAAGCAATGACAGAGGACACCAAAGGAAAAGCCCAGCCTCGACGGCGCGGAAAGCCGATAGAGGTGTGGGTTACAGATGAGGAAAAGGCGACCATCAGTGAGCGTGCCGAAGAGGCTGGTATGTCCCGCTCCGGTTACCTCCGAGCATTGGGTCTGAATACACCCATTCGCTCGGTCGTCGATCTGAAAGCGGTGGCTGATCTTTGCAGAATTAACGGCGACTTGGGGCGGGTTGCCGGTTTGTTGAAGCTGTGGCTTTTGGAGAAAAACGGGCAGGGAGCAAGCTCGGTCGAGATCGAGCGGATGATGGTCGAGTTTCGAGAGCTGCAGGCGGGTGTTCGGGAAAAGATGAGCGCTGTCGTTTTTGTTAGAAAAGCGTAGGGCTTGACGCCGAAACTCTTTGGATTGTGCAATCCAATTCAGTGCTGAAAGTTGCTAGAATTGCGCATTTTTCCCGTTAGCCGCTTTGAAAGGAAATGCACATGTCGGCTCTTGCTGCGCTTTTGGATTCTTATCGTTCTGCCTCTGTCACCGAGCGCGAGAAGGGCACCTACTTTGAGGAACTGATCTGCGTTTACTTGCGCAATGAAGCGACCTACCGCGATCTGTACGATCAAGTATGGACGTATGCCGACTGGGCCAAGGAGCAGGGCTTGAGTGGTAAGGATGCAGGCATTGATCTTGTGGCTCGTACCCAGGGCACCGGCGAGTATCACGCCATCCAGTGCAAGCTGTTCGCCGAGGACTACAAAGTCCAGAAGAAGGACATCGACAGTTTCTTCACCGCCTCGGGCAAAGCGCCGTTCTCGCACCGCATCATCGTTACCACCACCAACAACTGGAGCGAGCACGCCGAGGATGCCTTGCAGGGCCAACAGCCTCCGGTCAGCAAGATCGATCTGCAAGCCTTGGAAGACAGCCAGATTGACTGGGCCAAGTACCAGTCCAGCAAAGCGGTCGCACTCAAATCCAAGAAGCAACTGCGTGAGCACCAGCAGACAGCATTGAATGCTGTAGCCGCAGGCCTCAAGGATGCTGAGCGCGGCAAGCTGATCATGGCTTGCGGCACTGGCAAAACCTTTACTAGCTTGAAGATTGCTGAGCGCCTAGCTGGTAAGGGCAGCGTGTGCTGTTTTTGGTGCCTAGCTTGTCCCTGCTGTCGCAGACACTAACGGAGTGGACGCAGGAAACTGAAACCCCGCTGCACAGCTTCGCAGTCTGCTCTGACAGTGACGTAGGCAAGAAGCGCAAGGCCGAGGATGACGCGGTTCAGGTGTTCACCCACGAGCTGCGCTACCCGGCCACCACCAAGGCGGATCGTCTGGCTGCGGAAATGCTCAAGCGTCATGACGCGGAGCACATGAGCGTGGTGTTCTCCACCTATCACTCAATCGACGTGATCAGCCGTGCTCAGCATGAGCATGGCTTGGCTGACTTCGATTTGGTGATCTGCGACGAAGCCCACCGCACCACTGGCGCGACCTTCGGTGACGACGACGAAAGCAATTTCGTACGGATTCACGATGGTGCCGATATTCGCGCTGCCAAGCGCTTGTATATGACAGCCACGCCACGCATCTACGGTGACACTGCCAAGGTCAAGGCTGAATCCGGCGAAGTCACGCTTTGCTCGATGGATGACGAAGCCCTGTACGGCAAGGAGTTGTTCGTCATCAACTTCTCCGAGGCTGTCCAGCGTGGCCTGCTCACCGATTACAAGGTGCTGGTACTCACCGTCGAGGAGAGCACTATCAGTCGCCGCCTTCAAGACATGCTGAAGGACGAGAACAACCAGCTCAAAGTAGATGACGCGGCCAAGATCGTCGGCTGCTGGAAGGCGTTGGCCAAGCAGGGCCTGCATGAGCAGCTACTCGGTGATGATGAGCCGATGAAGCGTGCGGTCGCGTTCTGCCAGGTCATCTCGCCCAATTACAAGGGCACCAAGCACAAGGTCAGCTCCGTCAACATTGCCGACATGTTCCAGTCGGTCGTAGAGGCTTATCAGGAGTCCGAGGAGATCGACGAGGCTGCGCGTCTGACCTGCGAGGCCGAGCACGTTGATGGCGGCATGAATGCCAGCCAGAAGGAAGCCAAGCTGAAATGGCTGAAGGCTGAAGCACCTGCCAATACTTGCCGTATTCTCAGCAACGTGCGCTGCCTTTCTGAGGGCGTGGATGTGCCGGCATTGGACGCGGTTCTGTTCCTCACCCCGCGTAACTCCCAGGTTGATGTGGTGCAGTCCGTTGGCCGGGTGATGCGCAACGCGCCGGGTAAGAAGCGTGGCTATGTGGTGTTGCCGGTGGTTATCCCGGCCGGCATGGAGCCTCACGAAGCGCTCAACGACAACCAGACCTACAAGGTGGTCTGGCAGGTGCTCCAGGCGCTACGCTCGCACGACGACAGCTTCGACGCCATGGTCAACAAGCTCGATCTGATTGGCTCAGACCCGCGCAAAATGGAAGTCATCGCCATCACCGACAAGGCTGAGAAAAAGGCCAAGAAAGCCACTGGCACGAGTAACGGCAAGGCAGGTAAAGGCCAGTACGGCATCGGCAGCAAGAACCATGATGCTCCCGGCCAGATGACTCAACAGGCCGAACTGACCTACGAAGTAGGCGAAATCGAGAAGGCCATCTACGCCAAGATCGTCGAGAAGTGCGGCAACCGCCACCACTGGGAAGACTGGGCCAACGACATTGCCAAGATCGCCCATACCCACATCGACCGTATTCAGGGCATTCTGGAGAACCCGGAATACACCAACGAAAAAGCCACTTTCGAAGCGTTCGCCGCCGAGCTACGCGACGACCTCAATGACAGCATCACTGATGGCGAGATTGTCGAAATGCTCGCTCAGCATCTGGTTACCAAGCCAGTTTTCGACGCATTGTTTGATGAGTACAGCTTTGCCAGCCACAACCCAATGTCAAAGGCCATGCAAGGCGTTCTTGATGCACTCCACGAGCACCACCTGGCCAAGGAAGCGGATACCCTAGAGAAGTTCTATGCCAGTGTGCGTCAGCGCGCAGCGGGTATCGACAGCGCTCAGGGCAAACAGAAAATCATCGTCGAGCTATATGACAAGTTCTTCCGCAACGCGTTCCCAAAAATGACCGAGCGGTTGGGCATCGTCTACACCCCGGTCGAAGTGGTGGATTTCATCCTCCACAGCGTCAACCACCTGCTGCAACAGGAGTTTGGCCAAACCCTTGGTAGTAAGGGTGTCCATATCATCGATCCGTTCACCGGCACCGGCACTTTCATTACTCGCCTGATCCAGTCGGGTTTGATCAAGTCGGATGAGCTGCCACACAAATACCGGCATGAAATACACGCCAACGAACTTGTACTGCTGGCCTATTACATTGCCGCGATCAATATCGAGGCGGCCTACCACAGCGAAGTTTTAGCCGACTACACACCGTTTGAAGGTATCTGCTTGACCGACACCTTCCAAATGTATGAGAAGGACGATCTGGTAGATGTACTGCTGGAGGACAATAGCGCCCGGCGCAAGCGGCAGAAAGCACTGGATATTAGGGTAATTGTAGGGAATCCGCCGTATTCAATTGGTCAAGGTAGCCAGAACGACAATAACCAGAACGTTAGTTATCCTTCTTTGGATAAGCGCATCGAAGAAAGCTACGTTGCGCGCTCTGAAGCAATCCTGTCCAAAGGGATGTACGATAGCTATATCCGGGCAATTCGTTGGGCTAGTGACCGGGTTGGTGATGCAGGTATTATCGGATTTGTCACCAATGCGGGCTTTCTCGAGGCTAATACCGCAGATGGTTTGCGTAAGTGCCTAGCAGATGAGTTCTCCAGTCTTTATGTATTTCATCTGCGTGGTAATCAGCGCACCAGTGGTGAAATCTCGCGCAAGGAAGGCGGCAAGATTTTTGGCAGTGGCAGTCGTGCACCCATTGCCATATCAATATTGGTAAAGAATCCTAGCTCACAGGCCTCTGGACAGATTTACTTTCATGATATTGGGGATTACCTGAGTCGCGAAGAGAAACTGGAGAAAATCGGTAGCTACGTCAGCGTGGCAGGTATTCCGCAATGGCAGCAAATCAATCCCGATGAACACGGCGATTGGCTAAAGCAACGTGATAACAGTTTCAGTCAGTTCATTGTATTAGGTGACAAGAAGGGCGATGCACCTAAGCTATTCGAGAATTTCTCGCTCGGGGTGGTAACTAATCGCGATGCCTGGGCTTATAACTCCAGCTCGAAAAAGCTGGCGACCAACATGAGTAATATGATTGGATTTTATAATGCTGAGTCTGAGAGTTTTAATCTAGTTAATAAAGAGTTGGATACAAAGGCTCGGCAGAAGAAGGTAGATGAATTTATTGATACCAATCCGGCTCGTATTAGTTGGTCTCGGGGTCTTAAGCAAGCTGTTGCTCTAAATAAGCGATATCAGTTCGCCCCGGAGCTTATTGCCCGGAGCGTAATCAAGCCCTTCTCAAGGCAGTGGCTGTACTTCAGCAGGGACCTCAATGAGATGGTGCTGCAAATGCCGAAAATTTTTCCAAATGAATCTGCGAATAATAGCGTTATTTGCGTTCCTTCATCCGGCGGCACCGTTGGGTTCAGTGTGATGATTGCAGCGTCTGTCGTGAATCTAAAGTTCGTCGGTGATGGTGGTACTCAGTGTTTCCCTCTCTACCTATATGACGAAGCAGCTCAGGCCTCAGATGACGACCTTTTTGGCGAGCCGCTTGAAGGCGGCCTGCGCCGCCGTGATGCTGTCACCGACGTGGGTTTGGCGCATTTCCAGAGCGCCTATCCCGGCGAATCGCTTAGCAAAGAAGACCTGTTCTACTACGTTTACGGCATCCTTCATTCGTCGGACTACCGGCAACGCTATGCAGACAATCTGAGTAAGGAACTGCCACGCATTCCGGCAGTGAAGAAGGCCGCCGACTTCTGGGCTTTCAGCAAGGCTGGCCGCACATTGGCTGAGCTCCATCTGGACTACGAAACTGTCGAGCCGTATCCACTGACCATCGAAGCCAAGGCTCCGCTCACCAATGCCGACTACCATGTGGAGAAAATGAAGTTCGCCAAGAAGGGCGACAAGAGCACGGTCATCTATAACCAGCGCATCACCCTCAAGGGCATCCCCGAGGCGGCCTGGGACTATGTGGTGAACGGCAAGGCCGCACTGGAATGGGTGATGGAACGCCAGGCGGTGCGTACCGACAAGGCCAGTGGAATCGTCAATGATGCGAATGATTGGGCTGTCGAGACTATGGGTAATCCCAAGTACCCGCTAGAGTTGTTCCAGCGAGTAGTGACCGTGAGCCAGAGAACCCAGGACATCGTGAACGGTTTACCGGCTCTCGATATCTGACCATTGAGCGTGTGATGCGCCGAGCAGAATGCAGAGGTAGCGATGAAAGACCGTAGTCACGATGAGGCAATGGCAGAGCTTTTCCAGGCTGATCCGTCATATGCGGCGGAACTGCTAGCCGAGGTTGTTCGTTATGGTAATGCGGGTGAGTTGGTCATCCTGGAACGGCAGCTATCGGCAGCTTTTGCTACGAGAGAGGCTAACCCTGCTTCTTGAGCGGGGTTTGACTCTGTATGGCATTTTCCATGGTTTTTTCATTTTGTTATGTCTGAATGTATTGTTTTATAAGGCGTTTATTGGTCGATTGATAATAGAGTGGGAGTTAGCCTGAAGTTGGTATATGCGAACTTAGTCGTTTTCTGATGTATATAGGGCCCGCGAATTGCGGGCCTTATTTTTGCAAGTCTGTAGTGAGGCGAGTATTCCCATTGTTGTGAGCTGTGCCCAGCGTTGGCTTGATTTTGGTTAGCCTAAACCGGTGTGAGTACCTGGTTGCTAAATTCATGAGCGCTTATCTGCGGAGTTTGATCGCAGTGTAGTCATATATGCCTCGTAAGTTGGCGCTGTTTTCTAACTCCATCTTAAAGGCACTCGTCATGCGATAAGATGTCATGGTTATTCGCGGGTTATTCGCGGGTGACAAGGTCAATGACTTCAACACCAAGAAGGTTTTTAATGGCAGTCGGGAAGCAGGAAATTTAGACTCCAATACTAGTAGTGCGCGGACATCCTTTATCTGCGAATGCGCAAGTAGTACTGCCTCCATCACAGTCCGGTATTTTACGCACTGGAACAGGCCTCTAGTGATATCGGGGACCGAAGAGATTGAGAGGGGGTTGTGTGCTACGAAATCCTTTAATTTCTTATGGTGCTCGCTTTCACCTCCTCCGGCGATTTGACAAGCCAACTCAAGAGCGTGCGAGAAATCGGTTTCGGTCAGTTCAAGGTCTAAAGTTTTTAGGACCTTGTCCCATTGTGGAAACGTAAAAACGTGATTGAGTTCGGCTTTGACAATTACCTGCTTCTGATGGCGGGGCAGAGTAGCGAACTCTTCTTCCTTAACTAAAAACCACCCGACCCCTTCACCAGGTAGGCCGGTGTTTTTATTGACTACCAGCGCTTGGATATCCGAGCAAAAGCCATTGCACTATCTCAGCTCTTTGGCCAGATCTAACCAAGCCATTGCAGCCGGAGGCAAATGCGCACCGGCACGCCAAGCGAGTGCAATATTCCAATCCGTGTGTGGCTCTTCAAGAGGTACTAGAGCGATGCCCGCATGTTTATGTTTTTGCGCAAGCATTCGCGGTAAAAATGCCACCCCTAAACCTGCAGCTACCAGGTCGGCGATGAAATCAATCTGCCCGCTGCGGGCCGTCACCCGGGGCACAATCCCTCTTCGATCACAAGCGGCCATAATTAATGCGTTAAGCGCAAACCCCTCATCAAAGAGGATGAATGGCGAATCCGCCAGATCACTGAAGTTCATTCGCTTGCGTCGCGAAAGCGAATGGGCGCTAGGCAGCACAACCACTAAAGGCTCGTTGCGCACTTCCTGATAAGCGAAAGTTTCATCGATCGGAATCAGTAGTGCTGCCAAGTCCACCTCTCCGGCCTCCAGGCACTCACACAGTTTCTTACTACCGTGCTCTATCAGTTCTATATTCACCATCGGATAGCGGCTGCGATAAGTAGCAAACATCTCAGCGAACAATACCCCGGAGCCTACAGGCGGCAAGCCGATCCGCAGCGTACCGCCCTTCAGGTCGCGCAGTTCATTGATCTCTGCGATCAGATCGTTCCGCTCTGCGAGTAATACCAGTGCGCGCCGATAGGCAATCTCACCTGCGGCCGTCAACTCGCTTTTATGGCCGATACGGTTCAGCAGTGGCGTACCTAGCTCATCCTCGAGCGTCCTGACTGCCTTGCTGACTGAGGACTGAGTCAAAGACACAACCTCCGCAGCTTGGGAGAAACCTCCCTGGCGCACCACTTCTACAAACACCCGCAGCGTTCTGAGATTCATGTGTATTCCAATAGCGACTCAATTCGAGTAGAAAAAGTTATTTTTATCATACTCAACAATCCCTTATCGTGAAATTCACTCAGCAACGTCCTACGTCGCTGAAATTTTCTAGAGACCTAGGAGTTGTAGATAATGATTATTTCATCGGCATCCGACTATCGAGAAGCCGCGAGACGCAAATTGCCGCGATTTCTGTTCGACTACATCGACGGCGGCGCCTATGCCGAACACACAATGCGTGCCAATAGCGCTGACCTCGCCAGCATCAGCTTGCGTCAACGCATCTTGAGAAATGTTGACAGTTTGAGTCTCAAGACGACGCTCTTTGGAAAGGAACAGAGTCTGCCGATCATCCTCAGCCCCGTCGGACTGACCGGTATGTATGCCCGTCGTGGTGAAGTACAAGCGGCCAAGGCTGCGGCCACGAAAGGCATTCCCTTTTGCCTGTCCACAGTATCGGTCTGCTCGATTGAAGAGGTTAGTTCCCAGAGTTCGCAATCGATCTGGTTTCAACTCTATGTGCTCAAGGATCGCGGATTTATGCGTAATGCCCTAGAGCGTGCTCAAGCAGCCGGCGTTACCACGCTGGTGTTCACCGTAGACATGCCGACGCCAGGCGCTCGTTACCGTGATGCCCACTCGGGCATGTCTGGGCCACTCGCAGCTTCACGGCGCATCCTGCAAGCCACCACTAGGCCGGATTGGGCGTTTAATGTCGGTATCCTCGGTCGTCCGCATGATTTGGGCAACATCTCCAAGTACCTGGGCAAAGCCACCACCCTGGAAGATTATGTTGGCTGGTTAGGCAATAACTTCGACCCCTCTATCAGCTGGAAGGACCTGGAATGGATCCGCGAGTTTTGGAAGGGCCCGATGATTATCAAGGGCATCCTTGATCCACAGGACGCCAAGGACGCAGTAAGTTTCGGCGCTGATGGCATCGTGGTCTCCAACCACGGCGGTCGCCAATTGGACGGTGTGCTGTCCACCGCTAGGGCTTTGCCTCCCATCGCCGAAGTAGTGGGTGATGACCTGACGGTGCTGGTGGACTCTGGCATTCGTTCCGGGCTGGATGTTGTGCGCATGCTCGCCTTAGGCGCCAAGGCATGCCTGCTGGGGCGCTCGACGGTTTACGCTCTGGCCGCCGACGGACAGCACGGGGTAGAGAATATGCTGGATATCTTCTCGCAAGAAATGCGCGTGGCAATGACGCTCACTGGTGTTACCTCGATTGACAAGATCGATCGAACCGCATTGGTTCCAGTTGAGTAATGAAGGTTCGATCATGTCGCAATCACTGACCGTTAAGATGTTGGAAGCGGTACGCAATGTACCGATTGGCTACGTAGTGTGTGGTGGTGTTGTCTGTACTGTGCCGGCGCTCCTCGCGGCTCGCTTACACAACCCCTTGTTCTGTTGGTCAGCGATTGCCGCATTCTGGAGCTATCTGTCGATTCCGAGCGATAAGTCCCCAAAGGGTTGTATCTTCGGCCTGGTTTTCGGCATCACCGGCGCCGTGGCGTCAGGGCTAGGTGCTTGGACGATGGTATGGCCGCAACTGGCTATAGCACTGTCGGCCCTCTTTGCGTTTGCTGGCGCTTACGCCCAGGTTTGCGGCGCGCGCATTAGCATTCCCGCTTTGCTGACAGCGACGGCATTTGCGGTATCCACTGCATTCCCGGCAAAGGACTTTGCCCAGGGATTTGCTTATGCACGTTACTTTCTATATGGCAGCCTATGGGCTACAGGCTCCGCATTGCTGTTCCAATGGTGTCAGTACGACCAGCCTGATGCTGCAAAGCGGCCAGTTTTATGGTCGGCACTCAGAACAAATTTCACACCGAAATCTAACTTCTTTCTGCATGGGCTTCGCGTTGCGCTGTCGGGAGCACTGTCAGTTTGGTTGGTTCAATTGTGGTCGTTGCATTACGGATACTGGATGACCCTTACGGTGTTTCTGATCATGCAGCCCTACATGCATTCAACGTTGAGGATGTCTCTGGAGCGAGTCGGCGGCACCTTCTTAGGGGGAGCCATTGCTGCCGTTCTTGGTTACGCAATCCATGATCCGTTTTTGTTGGCTGCACTGATACTGCCTGTTTCTATTGGCACCCTGGCAGGGCGCTCTGTGAGCCACATCAGCTATTTGATGTTCCTCACTCCACATTTCATACTGGTCGCGCAGGTTGGCCAGTCAGGAGGATCGGAGCTGGATTTGGTATTTCTACGAATGCTCTACAGCACCGGTGGTGCACTTTTAGCGATCATCGCTTCGCTTGTGATTTTTCCTCGCTGGCAAACGGCTGAGCCGTAGAGGACTAGGGGAGTGTTTCCTAGACCGCCGGTTTGAAAGCCCCTTCCCGTGCAGCCAACCAGTAACACCGCGCAAAAACTCAGTAATAGGCTCCGCGTGAACATGGCGTTCTTCCTCATGGTTTGACTCGGATGTTTGTAGGCCCTGATCGTGCCGTAGTCACGTGCGCCCTATCAAAGAGCGCTATACCCCCTCTACAGGTGCTTGTCATGCGATGAGAGGCGGGAGGGCTGAGCATCTAGAGCGTCGTTCGGGAATGGTTCTTTTCATGGTATGCCTTTTGTTTTGTTTGATAGTTATCTGCTTTTAAAGGTTTTATTGCGCTTGTTGATAATAGAGTGGGAATAAGTCTGGCCGGGCAACCGGCTTGATTTAAAAAGGCGGTCAACACCCTGTGTTGACCGCCTTTTTTGTTTAAGCCGCCCGAAAATCCCGTAGATACTCTGTTCCAGGTCAAGCCCCTTGTGGGAGCGAGCCTGCTCGTGAATGTTCTTCGCGAGCAGGCTCGCTCCCACGCTTGAAGTATTATCGCTGAAGCGCGCAGTCAGGCTGCACAGCAGTCGTGGAAATGCCCACGTCTTTAATTAATTTCGGTGTTTTTACGGCGCCAATTATTTGATGTATACAAATTGCTAAAAAGGCAATTGAACCTAGTTCGATTGATTCATACGGGTGATTAAAAACTGAGCCATAAGTTATTTAACGGTCAATCAGCGTAATTGTTTTGGAGCACTGCACTTTGACAAATACAAAAAGCTGACAACAACAAAACAGTCATGCTCGCCCTATTAAATTGGTGAAAAATCATGATCAAGATCATGGTCTACTTTTTTATAGGAGTTGTCATTGCAGGATGCAACGGAATCGTACAGCCCGACTTGGCGGGCCCCCATAGTGATTCATACTTTACAGTTTTTTCGGGCTTCCCTGCGCCGCTTCTATATATGGCATCGGCCGTGCAATGGAATGATGACTACGCCGTCACTGTCCGCCACACCCCTTTCATTACCGACGTGAAACACGTTTGCAGCACAAACTGCGATCTCGTCTTTATTCATAAAAAGGCCAAGGGTCGTTGCCCATCATGGCGCCCACGACGTACGGGAGAAAATATAACGGCTGTGGGAACCAGCCCTTACCTGGTGACCACTACCGGGGTTGGCAAAGTCTATGAAACTCCCTTTCTGGATACTGCAGAGGAGAGCGGTGATCATTATGCCATTCATGATGCCCCGCTGGTCGTGGGCATGTCGGGTGGGCCGGTCATTGGCAGTGACGGTAAGGTTATCGGTATCAATACCGGTTTCTACTCGACTTCAATGAATGAAAAGATCACTCAGCCGGGCTTGAAGGGGGCGTTGAGGGTCAGCATATTTATCCCTTACACGATCATTAAACGCGAGTGGGATATTCATGTGGCACATCTGGACTTTCCGCCCGACACGAAGTGCACCACGAAGTAACGCGCGGCCATGTTAAACCCCTTGCACCCGCTCTTCGGCAGAGTGTTGGACTCAGGGGGTTTTTGATATCAGCGCCGCGCCACATCCGAAAAGTAAAACTTGTCCAATGTATGCCGCGACTCGGTGTATTCAAACTGGCGCCCATCCTGCAAAAACGTCTGGTTACTCACCACGATCACATGGCTCTGGCCGTCGAGGTCCAGGTGCTGTTGGTCGTCCTTGCTGCGCGGCACCGCTTCGATGGTGCGTTGGGCGTAGCTGATCTGCAGGTTCAGGGTTTTCTCGATGTAGGCATAAATCGAGTGCTGGGCAATGTCCTGATCCAGCCCTGGGATCAGATCGCTGACGAAATGGTTAATGTCCAGAATCACTCGTTTGCCATCAATGCGGCGCACCCGTTTGATCCGGGTGATCAGGCTGCCTGCTTCGACGTCGAACTTCTCGCACAGCGCACCTTCAAGCGGGAATTGGCTGAATTCGACCACGTCAGTGCTGACGTTATCGCCCAGACGTGGGTAAGTTTCCTGAAAGCTGACGATACCGCCCAACTGAAACTCGATCGGGCTCGATGACAGGACAAAGGTGCCTTTGCCATGAATTTTTTGCGCAAAACCGCGTTCCTGCAATTGTTCAATCGCCTTGCGTACGGTGCCGCGGCTGGCCTGATAAC
This sequence comes from Pseudomonas kulmbachensis, assembly GCF_963681935.1. Classification (NCBI taxonomy): domain Bacteria; kingdom Pseudomonadati; phylum Pseudomonadota; class Gammaproteobacteria; order Pseudomonadales; family Pseudomonadaceae; genus Pseudomonas; species Pseudomonas kulmbachensis. The sequence goes on from NZ_OY817088.1 coordinate 1,072,199, forward strand.
TGGCCATTAACTCGGCTTCGGAGGGCAAGCGCGCGCCGCGTGCCAGGCGTTCGGTGGTGATGCTGGCAAGCAGATCGGTATAGATCTGATTGTATTTAGTCATGGCGAGGGCTCTATGCCGTTGGGGCTCAGGGCCCGAACCTTAAGGGCAGGGGGTAGGCAGCGCAAGCCCCGGGACCAAGGCGGCAAGGAAAAATATATAAACTCGTCTGTACCAGTTGTTGCTTTAACTGGTACAGACGAGTATTTTTCGTTTCGGCGTGCTGCCAAAACGACGCTCCATAATAAAAATCCAAGCGGAAGACAACGCATGAGCCACGACTATTCCAAGATCGCCAGCGAGTTGCTGCACAGCCTCGGTGGCGCCGATAACGTTGAGCAGGCCGCCCATTGCGTCACGCGTTTGCGTCTGGCGCTCAAGGACCCAAGCCGGGTCGACAGTGCCACCCTTAACCAGATCGATCTGGTCAAAGGCTCCTTCTTCACCGGCGGCCTGTATCAAGTGGTGATTGGCCCCGGCGAAGTCGAAAAGGTCTACGCCGCCTTGCGCGAGCAGACCGGTCTGGCTGCTGCCACCATCGCCGACGTCAAGCAACAGGGCGCCGATAAGGCCAACCCTATGCAGCGTCTGGTGCGGGTGTTCTCGGATGTGTTTATGCCCATCCTGCCCGCGCTGATCATTGCCGGCCTGCTGATGGGGGTTAACAACCTGCTCGGCGCCAAAGGCATGTTCATTGCCGACAAAACCTTGCTCGATGCCTATCCGCAACTGGACGGGATATGGAGCCTGATCAACTTGATGGCCAACACCTCCTTCGTATTCCTGCCCGCACTGGTGGGCTGGTCGGCGGCCAAGCGTTTTGGCGGCAGTGAAATTCTCGGCATTGTGTTGGGCCTGATGCTGGTTCACCCCGACTTGCTCAATGCCTGGAACTACGGCAAGGCCGTGGCTGGTCTGGACGGTCAGAGCCTGCCGTACTTCGATATTCTGGGCCTGTTCCAGATCGAGAAGGTGGGCTACCAAGGGCAAATCCTGCCGATTCTGATGGCGGCCTATGTCATGAGCGTGATCGAAAAATGGCTGCGCGCACGGGTGCCTAATGCGATTCAACTGTTGGTAGTGCCGATTACCACCATCGTCATCACCGGCGTGCTGGCGCTGGCAATCATTGGTCCAGTGACCCGCCACTTGGGGATTCTGATCACTGAAGGCGTCGTCATGCTGTTCGACCTGGCGCCCGTGCTCGGCGGGATGATTTTCGGCCTGCTGTATGCACCGCTGGTGATCACCGGGATGCACCACATGTTCCTGGCCGTTGACCTGCAACTGATCGCCAACCATGGCGGCACGTTTATCTGGCCGATGATCGTCATGTCCAACCTGGCCCAGGGCAGTGCTGCCCTCGGCGTGTTCTACATGAGCCGCAATGTACGTGAACGCAGCATGGCTTCGACCTCTGCCGTCTCCGCGTATTTCGGCATCACTGAACCGGCCATGTTCGGGATCAACCTGCGCTACAAGTTCCCGTTCTATGCGGCGCTGATCGGCTCGGCGCTGGGCAGCATCTTCCTGTCGTTGAACAAGGTTCAGGCCTCGGCCATCGGGGTCGGTGGCTTGCCGGGCTTTATCTCGATCATCCCGCAATACATCCCGATGTTTGTGATCGGGATGCTGGTGGCCATTGTCGTGCCGTTTGTCCTGACCTGCGCCCTGAGCCTGAAAATCATTCGCCCCGGTTATCGCGTCGCCTGATCGACGATCCTCCGTTTTAAGGAACCCCCACATGCAAGACTGGCAGCGCTCGGTGATCTATCAGATCTACCCAAAAAGCTTTTACAGCCACGCGGGCAACGCGACCGGTGACTTGCTGGGGGTGGTCGACAAACTTGATTACCTGCAATGGCTGGGTGTCGACTACCTGTGGCTGACACCGTTTTTGCGCTCGCCCCAGCGCGACAACGGCTATGACATCAGCGACTACTACACCATCGATCCAAGCTACGGCAGCATGGCCGACTGCGAATTGCTGATCCGCGAAGCCAACGCTCGCGGGATCAAGCTGATGCTCGATATCGTGGTCAACCACACGTCCGTTGAACACGAGTGGTTCCAGCAGGCGCGCAGCAGTCTCGACAACCCGTACCGCGACTTTTACATCTGGCGCGATCAACCGAATAACTGGGAGTCCAAGTTCGGTGGCTCGGCGTGGGAATACGAGGCGCAAACCGGCCAGTACTTTTTGCACCTGTTTGACCACACCCAGGCCGACCTCAACTGGGATAACCCCAAGGTGCGGGCCGAAGTCTACAAACTGATGTGCTTCTGGCGCGACAAGGGCGTGGGCGGTTTTCGCCTGGATGTGATCAACCTGATCTCCAAGCCGGCCAATTTCCCGGAAGACAGCAGCGACGGGCGCCGTTTTTACACCGATGGCCCCAACGTGCATGAGTACCTGCAAGAGATGCATCGCGAAGTGTTCGCCGGCCATGATCTGGTCAGTGTTGGTGAGATGTCGTCCACCAGTCTTGAACACTGCATTCGCTACTCGCGACCTGCCAGTGAAGAGCTGTCGATGACCTTCAACTTCCATCACCTGAAAGTCGATTATCCGAACATGCAGAAGTGGGTGCGGGCTGATTTCGACTTTTTGCAGCTCAAGCGAATTTTGTCGGATTGGCAAGTCGGTATGCAGGCGGGCGGGGGCTGGAACGCTTTGTTCTGGTGTAACCACGACCAGCCGCGGGTGGTCTCGCGCTTTGGTGATGACGGCGAGCATCGTGTGGTCTCGGCCAAGATGCTCGCCACTGCCTTGCACTTTCTGCAAGGCACGCCGTATGTGTATCAGGGCGAAGAGATCGGCATGACCAATCCGGGGTTCGAAAACATCGAGCAGTACCGCGATGTCGAAACCCTGAATATCTATCGTCTCAAGCGTGAAGCGGGCATGTCGCACGACGAATGCATGGCTGCGATCAAGCAAAAATCGCGGGACAACAGCCGTACGCCGATGCAATGGGATCACCAGGCAAATGCCGGTTTCAGCAGCGCCGAGCCGTGGATCGGGATCCCTGAGAACGCGGCCTTTATCAACGTTGAAGACCAACGCAATGACCCGGCTTCGGTGCTGCATCACTACCGTCACCTGATTGCCTTGCGCCGCGAAGAGCCGCTGCTGCAACACGGCGAGTATCGCCAGTTGCTGCCTGAACATTCGCAGGTGTGGGCCTATCTGCGTCAGGGCGAGGGCGAAGCGTTGCTGGTGCTCAGCAACTTCTATGGCTCGGCGTGCGACATCGAATTGCCCGAAGGTGTGATTGGCGAAGGCATGGAGCAACGGTTGCTGATCAGTAACTACGACGATTGCCCGGTGCGCCGCAACCGTATTTCGCTGCGTCCGTATGAGTCTTTTGTCCTGCACCTTAAATAACCCTCTGCGGGAGCGAGCAGGCTCGCTCCCGCAGAAGCAACCACCGGTTCTACCCATAAAAATAAAAAAGGTCGCTCAATGAAATCTTCACTCAACCACAGCATCTGCATCGCCAGCCTGTGCCTGCTGGCACCGCTTTCAGCCAGCGCTCTGGAGTTCGCCGGTTACTTGCGCAGTGGCGTGGGCAACTCGCTCAATGGCGGCAAGCAATCCTGTTTCAAACTGCCCGGCGCCGAGTCCAAATACCGGCTGGGCAACGAGTGCGAGCAATACGCCGAGCTGGAGCTGCGCCAGGACGTTTACAGCTTCGACGATGGCTCGGTGCTGAGCGTCGACGGCATGGCCTCGTTGTACAACCAATATGATCGCGCGCTGACCTTTCAGGGCGATAACGGCTCGGCCCGCCTGCCGCAGTTGTATGCGCAGTGGTCCAACCTGCCCAGCCTCAACGGCGGCTCGCTGTGGGCCGGGCGGCGCTATTACAAGCGTAACGACATCCATATTTCCGATTTCTACTACTGGAACCAGAGCGCCACCGGTGCGGGTATCGAAGACGTACTGATCGGCGGGTTGAAATACAGCTACGCCCTGTCGCGCAAGGACAGCCTCTATCAGGAAGATTACGTAACCCGTCATGACTTCAACGTAGCCGGTTTCGATACCAACCCCGGTGGTCAGCTGGAGTTTGGTCTGAGTTACCTCGACAAGCCTGAACGCACCGATGCCCACAGCGGCTGGGCGATCACTGCGCAGCACGTGCAAAGCGAATTTTTGGGCGGTAAAAACAAGTTTGCCGTGCAGTATGGCGAAGGCTCGGGCACTGGTTTGGGTTACACCGGCGATACCCGACTGGATAACAGCAGCAAGCGCTATCGGATCGTCGAGTTCTTTGACTGGCAGATGACGCCGCGTTTCGGCGGGCAGATCGAGGCGGTGTACCAGAAGGATTTTCGCCCTGACGGCGGCAATCAGGAATGGCTGTCCCTGGGCGTGCGCCCGACCTATGCGATCAGCGAGCAGTTCAAGTTGGTCACCGAACTGGGGCACGATCAGGTCAAGGCTGCGGACGGTACGCGCAAGCTGAGCAAGTTTACCTTTGCGCCCACCTGGTCGCCCAAGGGGCCGGGTTTCTGGACGCGCCCCGAAGTGCGTTTGTATTACACCTATGCCAGTTGGAACGCTGCGGCACAGCGTGCGGCCAATGAATTCGATGCAGGGTCTGCGCTATCCGATAGCGGCGCATTTGGTTCGGCCCGGCATGGTTCAAACGCAGGTTTGCAAGTCGAGTACTGGTGGAAGTAAGCGAGCTGTCGGGGCTCGCGCTCCATCGGCATTTAACCGAATCAACCGCAGGTGAAGTCATGGTCACATCCCAACAACTGCAATTGCTGGCGCCGCTGTCCGGTGTGCTGATGGCGCTGGATAACGTACCGGACCCGGTGTTTGCCAGCCGCCTGATTGGCGACGGTCTGTGCATCGACCCGACCTCGCAAGTGCTGTGCGCGCCGCTGGCCGGGGTGATCAGCAACCTGCAGCACACTGGTCACGCCATCAGCATCACTGGCGAGAATGGCGTGCAGGTGTTGCTGCACATCGGCCTGGATACGGTGAACCTGGGCGGTAAAGGTTTCACGCCGCTGGTCATGGAGGGCCAACAGGTGGCTGCCGGGCAGGCGCTGATCGAGTTCGACGCGGACTACATCGCCCTGCATGCCCGCAGCCTGTTGACGTTGATGCTGGTGGTCAGCGGCGAACCGCTTGTGCCACTGGAGCCGGGTAGCGGTCTGGTTGAATGTGGCCAGCCGTTGCTGCGTTTGCAACTGGCCGCCACTGAGGCTGTAGCTGAGGATCAAACTGGCGCCGCGCAGTTCTCGGAGCCTCAAATCCTGCCCAACGCCAACGGCCTGCACGCCCGCCCGGCGGCGGTGTTCGCCCAGGCAGCGAAAGGCTTTGCTGCGACCATTCGCCTGCACAAACAGCAAGGCAGCGCCAATGCCAAGTCGCTGGTCGCGATCATGGCCTTGCAGACGGTACACGGTGACAGTGTTCATCTCAGCGCGGCGGGGGTTGATGCCGAGCAGGCGCTTACGGTGCTGTCCGAACTGTTGGCGTCGGGCTGCGGCGAAACGGTCACGGCCGTGGCGGTCGAGCCGCAGGCGATTGCAGCCCCTGAGCAGGCAGCGACCGATGTGCTGCGGGGGGTGTGTGCATCGCCAGGTTCGGCCTTCGGTCATGTGGTTCAGCTGAGCGAAAGCGCGCTGCAACTCGCCGAGTTTGCGGCGGACTCACACAGCGAGTGCGAGCGTTTAAATCAGGGCCTGGCAGAGGCCGCCGGGGCGCTGCAAGTTCTGTGCGATAACGCCCCTGGCAAGGCCCAGGCTGAAATTTTCAAGGCGCATCAGGAACTGCTGCAAGACCCGGACTTGCTGGAGCAGGCCTTTGCGCTGATCGAGCAGGGCAAGAGCGCAGCCTTTGCCTGGCAAAGTGCAACGCAGGCGACCTCGGCGCTGTTTAAAAGCCTGGGCAACCGCTTGCTGGCTGAGCGCGCACTGGATCTGGAGGACGTCGGCCAGCGGGTGCTCAAATTGATGCTTGGCGTGCAGGACAGTGCGCTGGTGTTGCCTGACCAGGCGATCCTGATTGCCGAGCAATTGACCCCGTCACAGACCGCCGGGCTGGATACTCGTAAGGTTGCGGGCTTTGCCACCGTTGGCGGTGGCGCCACCAGCCATGTCGCGATTCTGGCCCGGGCGTTGGGCTTGCCGGCGATTTGCGGGATATCCGCGCAGGTACTGGCGCTGGCCAATGGCACGCCGGTCGTGCTCGATGCTGATCTGGGCACGTTACACCTGCAACCGGCCCCGGAGCGCATCAAACAGCTGGATAATCTGCGCGAGCGCCAGCACCAGCGTAAGCAGCAAGACTTGCAGCAGGCGGCTCTGGCGGCCTGCACCCGTGACGGCCAGCGTATTGAAGTCAGCGCCAATATCGCGTCCCTGGCCGAGGCTGAGCAAGCCGTGACCCTGGGGGCAGAAGGGGTGGGCTTGTTGCGTTCGGAGTTCTTGTATCTGGACCGCAGCAGCGCTCCGAGCCACGACGAGCAGGTGGCCACTTACAGCGCCATCGCCCGTGCCGTGGGTACTGAGCACAATCTGGTGGTGCGCACCCTGGATGTGGGCGGCGACAAACCGCTGGCCTACGTGCCGATGGATCACGAGGCCAACCCATTTTTGGGCATGCGCGGGATTCGCCTGTGTCTGGAGCGCCCGCAACTGCTGCGCGAACAATTCAGTGCGATCCTCGCCAGCGCCGACCTGACCCGCCTGCACATCATGTTGCCGATGGTCACCCAGCTGTCCGAGTTGCGCATGGCCCGCCAGTTGCTCGAAGAGCAGGCGCTGGCGCTGGGGATCAAGGCCCTGCCAAAACTGGGGATCATGATCGAAGTCCCGGCAGCAGCGTTGATGGCGGATCTGTTTGCCCCCGAAGTCGATTTTTTCTCGATTGGTACCAACGACCTGACCCAGTACACCCTGGCGATGGACCGTGACCATCCGCGTTTGGCCAGTCAGGCCGACAGCTTTCACCCGGCGGTGCTGCGCTTGATCGCTACCACGGTCAAGGCCGCCCATGCTCACGGCAAATGGGTCGGCGTATGTGGTGCGCTGGCCTCCGAGACGCTGGCGGTGCCACTGTTGCTGGGGCTGGGTGTCGATGAGCTGTCGGTGAGCGTGCCGCTGATTCCTGCGATCAAGGCCCGGGTGCGGGAGCTGGATTTTGCAGCGTGCCAGACCCTGGCGCAGCAAGTGCTGGGGCTGGAAAGTGCTGAGCAGGTGCGAGCCGCCTTGTTGCCATTGCAGCAACCCATGACCGTGTTGGAGTACTGAATATGTTCGATAAAGTGCGCAAGGCGTTTTGGAAGGCCCTGACTCCGGATCTGGTGGCGGATGCGCCCGCCAAGTCTGCTTCGACCCTGGATGAAGCGATATTGGCGGCTCTGGGCGGTGCCAGCAATGTCAAATCCGAACAGCGGGTAGCCCTGACCCGTATTCGTGTAGAGCTTGACGATATCACCCGCCTAGACCCGCACGCCCTGCGCTTGGCAGGGGTGCCGGGGGTATTGAGCCTGCCGGGCGGGTTGGTGCATTTGGTGGTGGGCTTGTAATCCCCAGGCTCCGTAGCCGCTACCGTGCAGCTATTGCCCTTACTGTTTCCCAATTGCAGGTGTATCGTATTCGCCTTTTGCGGGTTCAACGCCCGCGCCGGATACGAGAGGTAGTTGAACCCATGTCCTTTACCCGTCGACAAATACTCGGTGGTCTGGCCGGCCTGGTAGTGGTGGGTGTTGGCGCAGGAGGCGCTTCGCGTTACTGGCTGGGCAAGGTGGCCGCCGAGAACGCTGGCCACGATTACGAGCTGATTGCAGCGCCTTTGGACGTCGAGCTGGTGCCCGGTCACACAACCGAAGCCTGGGCCTTTGGCCCTTCGGCGCCCGGTACCGAACTGCGTGTGCGTCAGGGCGAGTGGCTGCGGGTGCGTTTTATCAACCATCTGCCGGTCGCGACCACCATTCATTGGCACGGTATTCGTCTGCCGCTGGAAATGGACGGTGTGCCCTACGTCTCGCAACTGCCGGTGCTGCCCGGTGAGTATTTTGACTACAAATTCCGCGTGCCGGATGCTGGCAGCTATTGGTATCACCCGCACGTCAACAGCAGCGAAGAGCTGGGCCGTGGTCTGGTCGGGCCGTTGATTGTCGAAGAGCGCGAGCCCACCGGGTTCAAGCACGAACGCACCCTGAGTATCAAAAACTGGCACGTGGACGAAGAGGGCGGTTTTGTGCCGTTCAGCATCACTCGCGAAGCCGCCCGTGGCGGTACGGCCGGGCGCCTGTCGACGATCAATGGGGCTCATGTGCCGACCATAGAGCTGCCAGCTGGGCAGATCACCCGAGTGCGCATTCTCAACCTCGATAACACCCTGACCTATCGCCTGAATATTCCTGGCGTGGAGGCCAAAATCTACGCGCTGGACGGCAACCCCATTGAGCCAAGGCCTTTGGGCAAGGATTACTGGCTGGGCCCGGGCATGCGCATTTGCCTGGCAATCAAGGCTCCGGCTGCGGGCGAAGAGTTGTCGTTGCGCGACGGCCCGGTACGTTTGGGCACCTTACTCTCGGTTGCCAGTACCGACGCACCGGGCGAATGGCCGCCGGCGTTGCCCGCCAACCCGGTTGCCGAGCCCGACGTGGCGAATGCCGAGAAGCTCAACTTCAACTTTGAATGGGTCGGTTCGGTCTCCGAGGACCTGGGCCCTGACCAGCCGCCGAGCTTGTGGCAGATCAACGGTGTGGCCTGGGACATCAAGGACAAGACCTGCGCCGACCGGCCCATTGCCAAACTCAAACTGGGCCAGAGTTATATCTTCGAGTTGAAGAACATGACCCAGTACCAGCACCCGATCCACTTGCACGGCATGAGCTTCAAGGTGTTGGCGTCCAATCGCAAAAAGATCATTCCGTACTTCACCGACACTTATCTGTTGGGCAAAAACGAGCGTGCCCGCGTGGCGCTGGTGGCGGATAATCCCGGCGTGTGGATGTTCCACTGCCATGTGATTGACCACATGGAAACCGGCCTGATGGCCGCTATTGAGGTTTCCTGATGCGACAAGGGCGTCAACCCCAGATCATCGATCGCAGCCGCGATCAAGACTTTATGCGCGAAGCACTGACCCTGGCCGCTCAAGGTGCGGCACTGGGTGAAGTGCCGGTGGGCGCGGTGCTGGTGCAGGGCGGTGAAATTATCGGTCGTGGCTTCAATTGCCCGATCAGCGGCAGCGACCCCAGCGCCCATGCCGAGATGGTTGCCATCCGCGCGGCAGCCGCAGCGGCCAGCAACTATCGGCTGCCCGGCAGCACGTTGTACGTGACGCTGGAGCCGTGCAGCATGTGTGCGGGGCTGATCGTGCACTCGCGTGTGGCGCGGGTGGTCTACGGCGCGCTGGAGCCCAAGGCCGGGATAGTGCAAAGCCAGGGGCAGTTCTTCACCCAGGGGTTTCTCAACCACCGGGTGTTGTTCGAAGGTGGGGTGCTGGCCGAAGAATGCGGGGCGATCCTCAGCGAGTTTTTCAAGGCCCGAAGAGCCAAATCCTAGGTACATCAACCACCCAACCTGTGGGAGCGGGCTTGCTCGCGATGCAGGCGGCGCGGTCAATCTGGATTCGCGCGGTGATGCTATCGCGAGCAACCCCGCTCCCACAGGTCGTGGTTATTTCCTGGCGATGATCACTGCGCGCATCGGCGCGGGCAGGCCTTCAATGGTTTTGCTGTGATCATTGGGGTCGAGGTAGTCGCTCAGTGACTGGAATTTCATCCATTCGGTGGCGCGCTGTTCTTCGACCGTCGTGACGCTCACGTCAACACAGCGCACATCGCTGAAACCAGCGCGGCGCAACCAGCGCTCAAGCGCCGGGATCGAGGGCAGGAACCACACGTTGCGCATCTGCGCGTAGCGGTCTTCAGGCACCAGCACTTGATTCACGTCGCCTTCAATCACCAGCGTTTCCAGCACCAGTTCGCCGCCTTTGACCAGGCAGTCTTTCAATGCCAGCAAATGCTCGATGGGCGAACGGCGATGGTAGAACACGCCCATGGAAAACACCGTGTCAAAGCCTTCAAGGTTTGGCGGCAGGTCTTCAAACGGGAAGGGCAGGTGCCACGCGGCCTCTTGCTGCAAAAAGCGCTGCACCGCCTGGAACTGACAGAAGAACAGCCAGTTGGGGTCAACCCCGATCACGCTGTGGGCACCGGCACCGAGCATGCGCCACATGTAGTAGCCATTGCCGCAACCCACATCGAGGATGCGCTTGTGCTTGAGGTTGATGTGCGGCGCAACCCGCGACCATTTCCAGTCCGAGTGCCATTCGGTATCGACGTGTACACCAAACAGGTCGAACGGGCCCTTGCGCCAGGGTGACAGGCCCATCAGCGCCTGACGCATCTGCGCACGGGTTTCGTCGTCGCAGTCGGTGTCCAGAGTCAGGCCGTTGAGCAGATCGATCTCGGTCGGCATAACGTCAGGCAGCGCATCCAGCGCACTTTGCCAGCGCTCCAGATCGCCGTGGCCTTTGTCCATTTTGACGTCGAGCTGGGCTTGCAGGGTGTTGGCCCATTCAGCCAGTGGAGTGCCGGCCAGACGCCGGGCAAGAGGGGACAAATCAATCATGGCAAGGCAATCAACGAGGCAAAGTTAAGACACTGGAACCACGGCACGACTTTCGAGAACCCGGCCGCCAGCAGGCGTTCGCGGTGTTCTTCGAGGCTGTCGGGCTTCATGACGTTTTCGATGGCGCTGCGCTTTTGCGCGATTTCCAGATCGCTGTAGCCGTTGGCGCGCTTGAAGGCAACGTGCAGATCGGTCAGCAGCGCGTGTTCTTCGGGATCACTGAAGCGCAGTTTCTCCGAGAGAATCAGAGCACCGCCCGGCAGCAGCGATTGGCGGATACGACTCAGCAGTGCCAGACGCTCCTCTGGAGCAATAAACTGCAGGGTAAAGTTCAACGCCACCACCGACGCGGGCTCAAACGCCAGTGCCAGGATGTCGCCTTCGATCACTTCAACCGGCAACAACTCCTGGAACATCGAGTTTTGCCCATTGAGGTATTCGCGGCAGCGCTCGACCATCGCCGCCGAGTTGTCTACCGCGATCACCTTGCAGCCGTCGGTACGCACATGTCTACGCAGTGCCTGGGTGACTGCACCCAACGAGCTGCCCAGGTCGTACAGAACGCTGTCGGGCTGGGCAAACTGGGCTGCGAGCACACCAAGGTTTTCGACAATGGTGGGGTAGCCGGGCACCGAGCGCTTGATCATGTCCGGGAACACCCGCACCACGTCTTCGTTGAAGGCGAAGTCCGGCACCTGGGCCAGGGGCTGGGCGAAAATACGGTCGGGTTCTTTGCTCACGGCGGTTCCGGCGATGGAAATTTTAAAGGGGCGGCATTTTAGCCAAGTTAGCGCCGGGATGCGCGGTCTGTCTGATAAACCGTTCAGCGCTTGCCCTGAGAAAACACCGAGGCAGTAATGCCCCATTGGCCAAGCCAGTAACTGAGAATGATCAGGTAGGGTGCAGCGCCGAAGGGCAGAACAAAACGATCAATGCCAATCAGGCTGTCCGAGACCACGAATGCCAGCGCGCCGGCGGCTGCCAGCCAGGCTGAACCCTTGGAGATGCGGGTGCCCAGGCGGGCGAGGGCGCGCCACAGCATGGCACTGATGGCCAGAGCGTAGACCGCCACCGGAATCAGTAAATCGCCCAGGCCCTTGGCCGCCATCACACTGAACAGGCTAACACCTGCCAGCAGCGCCAATGCCAAGGCAAGCAAGGCCGGGCGACGGCAGTCCACGAGGTAGGCCTTGAGGTAAGCCAGGTGGGCGAACAAAAATGCGCCAAGCCCCCAAACAAACAGGTCCTGTGGCCAGGCCAGCAGAATGTCGCCCAGCAGGGAAAACAACAGGCCGAGGCTGATCCAGCGTCGATAGGGGCTGGGGCGAGCATCTTGCAGCCAGCCGAGCAATGCCAGTACCGGCACCGGTTTGCTCAGCAAACACAGCAACGTGGCATGCAGGCTGAGCCCGTACAGGTAAGTGCCAGCGCCCATTACCGCGAGGATCAGCCAAGCCATATCAGTTCACCGTGATTGGGCAGTCGAATACCTGGGCCGGTTCTGCCTCGGGTTCCCAGGGTTGTTGAGAGGTCAAGCGCAGGCGCCCGCTGCCAGCGGCAAACACCTGGAAACGCCAGGTCGAGAGCCCGCCGCTGCCCAGCAACTGACCATCGTCGCTGCTGCTGTAAACCTCCGGGCCGAGGCTGCGCAGCACGCCGCCAGCGGAGTCCTGAATGGCCCAACGGTAACCGGTGGTGGGGTTGCTTGGCAGCGACACAATCAGGTGCTGGCCAACGTGCAGTAGCTTGGGGCAGTCGCTTTGTTCTTCGACGGTAACGTTGTGTGCAGGCTGTTGCGCACAGGCCGTCAGCAGGCTGAGGCCGAGCAGAGGGATAAAACGTGCAAGGGGCATTGAAGGCTCCGGTCAGACAAACACAATGACGCAGCATAACCCATGATGGGCGCGGCGCCATTTGTCGGCTGCGGATCAGAAAGAGGCATGCGGCGGGCTGATCGTGAAATCGCCACACATCTCCAGGCTATTGCCGTTGTGGTCCAGGCATTCCATTGTGAACAGTCGGGCGCTGTAGCAGCTCTCGACCACACTCAGGTGCAGGGTGCCAATGTCGGCCTGGTTCAAGTGATAGAGCTCACGCCCGGCCACTTCAACGCATTCGATGTACGACATCGAGTGAACGGGGCCGTGTTCGCCTTTTTTGAACAGGTAAGTGCCGGACTGGATGTTGATGTCCAGGGTCAGGGAAACAGCACGATATACGGTTGAACCGAAGTCATCGAACTCGCCGGTAATGACAATTTTTTTCTGGCTGCTGGCAAAGGTCATTTCCTGAGCGGCAAACGCAGGGCGGTCGAGCAGCTCGGCTTTGAGTTCTCCCCGTGTTCTGGGGTTGAACACCTTCTGGCCTGACTCTTTTTGCCTGAGGACATCCGGGTTTTCAAACGCAGGATGATGAAGTGGCATGGTCGTCGGCTCCTGCGTTATTTTTGTGGGATTAGACTCTATTAGCGGCGGGAAACACTCAGGCGTCTACTGTCAGAAATGACAGTAGAGCCGTTTAAAGCACAACAGGTATGACACATAAAGGCTGTAGCCGCTGCCATTGGCTGTGATGGGCCGCGCAACGGCGAAGGCCCTTTGGTCTTGTCGCAGCCTGCGGCAGCGGCTACAGGGTTGTTTTAAAACAACACTTTGGCTACATCGGTAAAGCGTTTGGCGAAGTGCACGGTGATGCCTTCTTTCAAGTAATCGGGCAGTTCTTCGAAGTGGCCCCGGTTAGGCTCGGGCAGGATCAGTTCGTGAATTTTCTGCCTGCGCGCCGCAATTACTTTTTCACGCACGCCACCAATCGGCAAAACATGCCCGGTCAGAGTCAGCTCGCCAGTCATGGCAATGCCTTTCTTCGGCGGTTGATTACGTGCCAGTGACAGCAGCGCACTGGCCATGGTCACGCCTGCGCTCGGGCCGTCCTTGGGGGTTGCGCCTTCAGGCACGTGCAAGTGTACGAAGGCCTCATCGAAGAACTTGGGATCCCCGCCAAACTGCTTGAGGTTGGAGCTGATATAGCTATAGGCGATTTCGGCAGACTCTTTCATGACCTCGCCCAGTTGCCCGGTCAGCTTGAAACCGCGATTAAGGGTATGAATGCGCGTTGCCTCAATCGGCAACGTCGCGCCGCCCATGCTGGTCCAGGCCAGGCCGGTAATCACCCCGGTGCCGCTGATCACCTGCTCGTTACGGAACACCGGCATGCCCAGTGATGCTTCGAGATCCTTGGGCGCGATCTTGATCACCGCTTGCGGATCGTCGAGCAACTTGATCACCGCCTTGCGCACCAGTTTGCCCAACTGCTTCTCAAGCTGGCGCACCCCGGCCTCGCGGGCATAACCGTCGATCACCGCACGTAGGGCGCTGTCGCTGATGCTCAGGCTATTTTTGGATACCCCGGCTTTTTCCAGCTGTTTTGGCCACAGGTGACGCTTGGCGATCGCGACCTTTTCTTCCGTGATGTAACCCGAGAGGCGAATCACCTCCATGCGGTCGAGCAAGGGACCCGGGATCGAGTCCAGAGTGTTGGCAGTACAGACAAACAGCACCTTGGACAGGTCCAGGCGCAGGTCCAGGTAGTGATCGAGGAAGTCGACGTTCTGTTCCGGGTCCAGGGTCTCGAGCAAGGCAGATGCCGGATCACCCTGGAAGCTTTGGCCCATCTTGTCGATCTCGTCGAGCATGATCACCGGGTTCATCACTTCGACATCCTTGAGCGCCTGCACCAGCTTGCCCGGCTGAGCGCCAATGTAGGTACGGCGATGGCCTTTGATCTCGGCCTCATCGCGCATGCCACCGACGCTGAAGCGGTAAAACGGACGGCCCAGGGACTCGGCAATCGACTTGCCGACACTGGTTTTACCCACACCTGGCGGGCCTACCAGCAGCACAATCGAACCGCTCACCGAACCTTTGTAAGCGCCCACGGCGAGGAATTCGAGGATTCGGTTTTTGATGTCGTCCAGCCCGGCATGGTGAGCATCAAGCACTTTGCGCGCGTGCTTGAGGTCGAGCTTGTCCTGACCGAATACGCCCCATGGTACTGACGACGCCCAGTCCAGGTAGTTGCGGGTGACGGCGTACTCTGGCGATCCGGTTTCCAGGATCGACAACTTGTTGATCTCGTCATCGATACGCTTTTGCGCCTGGGGCGGCAGCGTCTTGCCTTCAAGGCGTTGCTTGAACTGCTCGATATCGGCGCTGCGATCGTCCTTGGTCAGGCCCAGTTCCTGCTGGATCACCTTGAGTTGTTCCTTGAGGAAAAACTCGCGCTGATGTTCGCCGATCTTGAGGTTAACCTCGGCCGAAATCTCTTTTTGCAGCCGCGCAACTTCGACTTCCTTGCGCAGCATGGGCAGCACTTTTTCCATGCGTTTGAGGATCGGGACGCAATCGAGCACCTGTTGCAGCTCGTTGCCGGTGGCTGACGTCAGCGCAGCTGCGAAGTCAGTCAGGGGCGATGGATCGTTGGGGCTAAAGCGATTGAGGTAGTTTTTCAGTTCTTCGCTGTACAGCGGATTGAGCGGCAGCAGCTCTTTGATCGCATTGATCAGCGCCATGCCGTACGCCTTCACCTCGTCGGAAGGATCCTTGTGTTGCTGCGGGTATTCGACCTCTACCAGATAGGGTGGGCGGTGATGTTTGAGCCAGGTGCTGATGCGCACGCGGGTCAGGCCCTGGGCCACGAATTGCAATTTGCCGTTTTCGCGGCTGGCGTGATGAACCTTCACCAACGTGCCGTATTCCGGCAGGCTTTTGGTGTCGAAATGGCGAGGATCATCGGGTGGTGTGTCGACAAAAAACAGCGCCAACGAGTGATGAGGCGACTTGCTGACCAATTCCAGGGTTTCGGCCCAGGGCTCTTCATTGACGATGACCGGCAGGACTTGTGCCGGGAAGAATGGCCGATTGTGGATCGGGATGATGTACACCTTGTCCGGCAGGTTCTGCTCAGGCAACGCCAGTTCAGTGCCTCCAGCGTGCGGTTGGTGTTCGGAGTGTTCTACCTCGGTGTATTCAGCGGTGTCGTCCGGAAATTCTTGCTGGTCGCTCATAGGGCACCTGCGCAATTGGGTATGGGTATTAGATGGGGCGCGGTGCCAGTGGTTTCAATGGTGAACAGAGTTTCATGATCAATTGGCGGCACAAGCGGTAGCTGGGTGAAGAAATTCTGTAGTCGCTGAGGAGCGTAGCGAGGCTGCTTCCGAGGCGCAGTCCTCGTACACCCGGTAAACGCAGTGTTTCTGAATTAACGGATTGAATGGTTGATGACTGCTGCGCAGCCGGACGCAGCCTCGCGGGGCTCGTCAGCGACTACAAGGTTTTGCATATTTCCCGATTGAAGAAATAAATAAGCAACCCCCCTGCGCTAGGCCTTTGTCGCCAACAACTTGACAGTAGACGGCCTGTATTTATTGGGTGATCTTCTTTGTGCGGCAGTTGGATCCCTAACAATAAAGATGGACTGAAAGGTCACTGGTCTGGCTTTTTCAAGGAAGTCGAGGGAACGCTTATGTGGGTATTGGCATTCACTCAATGGATTGAGGGCGCAGCATGAAGTTGCGTAACAGTTTTCAGGCGCGTATCAGCGTGTTTCTTGCGCTGCTCCTGTTATTGGTCATCGGTGCGGTGTACTTCGCCGTTAAAGCCGTGACCATTTCGGTGTCCCGCGATCAGGCGCAAGAACAGCTTAAAACCGGCACGCGGGTGTTTGAACGGTTTATGGATTTGCGCTGGAACCGCATTCAGTACGGCCTTGATTGGTTGACCAACGACTCGGGGTTTCGTGAAGCGACCATCAATGGCAGCCCTTCGTTGATAGAGCGTGTCTTGGCGGAGTTCGAATCGAGCCTGAAGGGCAGCGAGCTGTTTGTGCTGGATCTCGACGGCAGGCTTATCACCAGCACGCTCAAAGCCCTGCCGGCAGGGCAAGTGTTTCCTTATGCCGAGGCCTTGAAGCGGGCGCGTCGTACTTCTCAAACCATGGTGATCGGCATACTTGCTGGCAGGCCATACATGATGGTGCAAAGTGCGGTGCTGGCGCCGTTGCCCGTAGTGCGAGTGGTGTCGGGAATGCCGATGGGTGAAGCGTTCGCCCATGAGTTGAGCTCACTCAGTAACCTGCAGGTGTCGTTCCTGACGGTTAAACAAGGCGAGAGCGGAATACTGAAGGGGACTCAGCCGGACTTTATGAGTGCCAGTATTATCAAATGTGTAGACGAGCATACGCCGAGTTCAATGATCCATTTCAGCGAGATTCACGGTAAACGCTTTCTTGGGCAACTGTTGCAACTGGCCAATACCGCAGACCCGGGCAATGGGCAGGTGCTGGCGGTTTTACAAAGCCCTCTGGATGAGTCCATACAGGCGTTCAATTCGCTGGATCGCAAGTTTCTCTTGATCCTGGGGGCGGCGCTGCTCGCTTCATTGCTCGGCGCATTATGGCTGGCGCGTGCAGTTTCACGGCCAGTCAGCCTGCTGGCCGAGGCTGCGCAGCGCATTGGGCGGGGTCATTACGAAACTCCGGTGGAGCTCAAACGCAAGGATGAGCTTGGGTTTCTGGCCAGCGCAATCAATGCCATGCAAAGCGGGATTGCTGCACGGGAACAGCAACTGGTGCATAACACCCTGCACGACTCAGTCACAGGCTTACCCAATCGTACCTTGGTCATGGAACGTCTGGGCAGCGCCATCAGTGCACGACGCAGTGTGGTGTTGATCCATTTGAGTATCGAAAACTATCGTGTGATCAAGGACAGCACTGGCCCGGAGGGGGTAGAGCTGATCATGCGTGAATCCGCTCGCGTGATGCGCGAAACGCTACGCGAACACGATACGGCGGCATGCATCACGGGCAACGAGTTTTTGCTATTGCTCGAAAGCACCCAGGTTGATGCAGGTGTTGCGATGGCTGACCGGCTATATGCGTTATTGAGCTGTCCGCTGAGTATTGATGGGCATGAGGTGGTGCTGGAAATCTGCATGGGTATTGCCGCATACCCGCTTAACGGGCAAAGCGTTGATGAGCTGACCAGTCGTGCTGCAATTGCGTGCCGCGATGCCGCAGCCTTGCCGGGTTACTTGCAGGTATATCAGCAGGATCGCGACCTGGTTTATCAGCGGCAAATCCAGCTGATCAGGGACTTGCGCAATGCCGCTGATGACGGCCAGTTGTTTTTGCATTACCAGCCCAAACTGGATATTCGCAGTGGCCTTGTACGCCAGGCAGAAGCGCTGCTGCGCTGGCAGCACCCGGAACTGGGTCTGGTCTCACCGGCTGAATTTATCCCGCTGGCCGAGCGTACGGGCAGCATGTTGTTACTGACAGGGTGGGTGATTGAGGAAGGTATTCGTCAGTTGGCTGAGTGGAATCACAGGGGCTTGCATCTGCAACTGTCATTGAACATCTCTGCGGCGGATTTGCAGGGCGAAGATCTGTTGGTAGCCGTTGAAGGCCTGCTCAAGCGCTATGCGCTGTCTGCCGAACAGCTGATTTTCGAAATCACCGAAAGTACGGCCATGCACGACCCGGAACATTCGCTCAGCGTGCTTGAGAAACTGCGCGATGCCGGTATCAGTTTGTCGGTGGATGACTTTGGCACGGGTTATTCGTCGCTGGCTCACCTCAAGCGACTGCCAGTGCAAGAGCTGAAGATCGATCAATCGTTTATCCGTGACCTCGACGAAACCAGCGAAGACGCGGTGATCGTACGTTCAACCATCGAAATGAGCCACAACCTGGGGCTTAAGGTAGTGGCTGAGGGCGTTGAGTATCAACATACCCTTGACCTGCTGCAGCGCTGGCACTGCGACACGGCGCAGGGCTACCTGATCAGCCGCCCGCTGGATGCAGCGGCGTTTGAGGTCTGGTTATCGAACTCAAGTGCGATAGTTTGAGCTGTTGGGCAAGCTCAGTGCTACCCGACGATAAAGCCCGTTCACTCAAATCCGTGTGCCCACAACTGTGGGAGAGAGCCTGCTCGCGAAGGTCCACAGATGCACCGCCGACTTAACTGAACAGCATTGCGCTCATGAGTTTGGTTGGGTGATGTTCAACACGCGCACCAAAACCGTCATTAGTAGGCAGAGAGTGGCCAGATAAAGTGGATTTTGAACACTGAGCAGGCTGACGGTAAGTCCAACGAAAGCAGCTACCAGTTGATGAATTAATCCGCACAACGCCATTGAATAAGGCCCCTTGACTGGAGAGTGAGCACTGGCGGTGGACAAACTGATGGGGTAACTGATGGCTTGGCCGAGCACAATTAAACAGTAAGGCACCCATAGCAGCGCGGCAAATGTGGTATTAGCAATGACACCAAGCACCATCACGACACTGCCAGCTACCATGATACTTGTGGCGATGGCGCTCAGTTGCGATTGCCCACGGATCAAAACGTAGCGATTGACGATAAGCGATCCCAACACATAAGCCAGACTCATTGCCCATCCCAATGCGCCATACTCACTGACCGACCACTCATAAGTTGTCTGGAAAACCGAAGGGGCGGCCGTGTTGAAGCCAATAATGATTCCGTAACCCAGTCCACCAATCAGCGTAGGGCGCAGGAACGGCGCATGACGAAATATTGTCAGGTAATGCCTCCAGCAAACGGGTGTGCTACTTGCCTGGCGAGCACCTGAAAGCCAGCGATAAACACATCCGGCCTGAAGGGTGGCACCAATGGCCAAGCACCAGAAGGTAGCGGGCCAGCCAAAAGTGCTCATTAAAATTGCCCCCGCGTATTGCCCAACCCCTAATGAGATAACAAACGCGATGGATAGCCACGAAAGTGCTTTGGCGACTTGATTACCCTTAAAGTGTTGTGCCACAAGCGATCTGGCCATAACTGACATGCCGCTTGCAGCAAGTCCCTGCAAAAATCGAAGGGAGAGAAAGGTCTCAATCTGTACACAAGCGGCCAGCAGCGCGTTAGTCAAACTGAATATTAATAACGACGCAATCAAGACCGGTTTTATCCCCCATGCAGCTCCCCATTTACCCCATAGCAACATAGGCATAGCCATGCCCACCAGATAAGTCGGCAGTGATAAAGAAGCCAGGTTTTGCGTAGTGTTCAGTGAGAGGGCTATAGACGGCAGCGCTGGCAAGTACATCATCATGCCCAGTTGCGCCAGGAAGACGGTCAGGGAAGATAAGCTGATTAACAATGACGTCTGTAAGCACAGCATCCATATCACTCTTGAAAGGGGGAGGGGGCAATATTTGTACAGTGTGAGTGGGCAGAGGGAGGTCGTTAAGTGAGTGTTGGTAAGTTATTGTCCTGCCAGTACCTATGGACGAGATGACAAAAATTTTTTATCAGCTCTTGGGTCATGTCCGCGCGTAGAGTTACTCTTATTGCAGCTTGGTCTTTGGCCACGACTGGAAAAAATACAGAGGCCGTAAAAAAACCATTATTAGCAAGGTAGGAGACTGCATGAGTTGCTGTTTCAGGCTGTCCGCAATGGATAAGTCGAATGGCTGTAAAATTTCCCTGCTGCTTTGTTTTTACTAGGCTGTCGAAGAGTGCAGTGTTCGCTCTTAATTTATGTTGTAGTTGGTCTAATTCATCAGTGTAATGTAGCAAAATAGACGCTCGACCAGCACCAATGGCTGCACTGTTAAGACTTTGTGACCAGTTGCTGGGACCACCGTAGCGCAACGTTTTTTGTTTGTGTTCGGAGTTTCCGAACATGACGACGCCTCCACTAGCACCAAACGATTTTGCGAGAGATGCAACAATTATTGAGTTGTTGTCCAGCTCTTTAAGGTTTGATCTGATGTGTCCGGTGCCCTGCTTGCCTGTTGCAGATAGTGAGTGTGAGTCATCTATGTAAATAAACATGTTGTATCGGTCTTTCAAATACTGAATGGCCTCAATGTTTGCGACGCCTCCCATGCTGTATACACCATCGGCAATATAGGCGACACGTTGGTGTTTTTTGCACAGGTCCTCTAGGTAATTCATGTCGTTATGCGGGCAAGTTATAACCTCGGTTTCATCGGCGCAAGCAGCTTTTAAATGATTCATTGAGTAGTGAGCGTTTTTGTCAAAACACATAAGAGGAGCTGAGTTGTGGGTGAACGTCCCGGAGGCCAGCAAGGGGAGGATGCTTGCACTTGCTGCGCTGCATGAAAGTGTTGTGAGGCAGTGAGCGGAAAAAAGAGTTGATAGTTCTTGTTCGTAGAGTTCAAGGATATTAAGTTTGCAGCGATTTTTAGAGTTTGGGATGCGTAATGATCCGGTGTTTTTTAGCGCTTCAATAGCACCATTCAGCAGTGCAGGATGGTAATCGAGTCCAAGGTAAGAAGTAGTACAGAAATGATGAAATGTTCGGTTGTGCTGATCTCTGAAATGGTTGGTGCCCTCGATTATGACGTTAAGGTTGGATATTTTATTTAGATCGGCATTTTTCCAGTGGGTATCTGCCGTGGATATCATTTTTTTGTAGTTGCTGAATTTGTTTTTTTGATCCTTGCTGTCGGCCATCTTTGTTTTGCTCCTTGAAGAGTTCGAAGGCTTTTCCAAGGGCGTATTCTTAGCTTTCAGTGTTCGATGTGTATGTGGGAGGGTAGAGTTTTTTTTGTAAGAATTTGCTGGTTATATTGTGCAGCACTACTATAAGTAGAGGCGCTAAGTGAGGTTTTTCTTGGGGGTGCTGTTTTTATGGCCGTTCTAGTAATGCATTTTATGCGCCCATTGAATGATGCTCGTTTTGGTGAGCTTGTTTAATCGTGACAACACCCACAAAAAAGGCGGCTATCTCTCGATAGCCGCCTTTTTCATAACTCGCTGTAAAACTTACTCAGCCAGTTTAAACGCCATTACATAGTCACCTTTTTTGGTGCCCAAACCGCCATGACCACCCGCCATGACCAGCACATATTGGGTGCCGTCCTTGCCGGTGTAGGTCATTGGGGTGGTCTGGCCGCCAGCTGGCAGACGACCTTCCCACAGTACTTTGCCGTTGTTTACATCGTAAGCACGCAGGTACTGGTCAAGGGTACCGCTGAGGAAGGCAACGCCACCTGCGGTGGTGAAGGTCCCGCCCAGGCTTGGAACGCCCATCGACAATGGAATCGGAACCGGCGAGCTGTCACGCACGGTGCCGTTTTTGTGCTTCCAGATCACCTGGTTGTTGGTCAGGTCGACTGCTGCAACATAACCCCACGCCGGTGCTTGGCATGGCAGGCCCAGTGGTGACAGCAGAGGCTCCAGAATCACACCGTAAGGTGCGCCTTTGTTCGGTTGAACGCCGGAGGTTTCGCCTTTGCGTGGGCCCATGGCAGCTACGTCCGCCTGGGGAACCATTTTGGAGGTGAAAGCCATGTAGCTCGGGTTCAGGAATGCGATCTGGCGAACCGGGTCAACCGAGATGCCGCCCCAGTCAAATACGCCGAAGTTGCCTGGATACACGATCGAACCTTGCAGCGAAGGCGGGGTGTACATGCCATCGTAACGCAGGGATTTGAAGTGGATCCGGCACAGCATCTGGTCAAACGGGGTCACGCCCCACATGTCACGTTCGGTCAGAACCGGCGGGATCATGTTCAGGTCCGAACGAGGCTGGGTCGGCGCCGTGTGGTCGCCTTCTACTGCGCCGCCAGGAGCCGGGATCTCGTTGATCGGCACGATGGCTTCGCCGGTGCGACGGTCCATCACGTAGATGCTGCCTTGCTTGGTGGAAGCCAGCAGAGCCGGTTTCACGCCATCAGCGGTTTTCAGGTCCATCAGTGTTGGTTGACCACCTACGTCCATGTCCCACAGGTCATGGTGAGTCAGCGGACGATACCAGCGGACTTTACCGGTGTTGATGTCCAGGGCAGTGATGCCAGCGGCATAACGCTCGGAGTCTTCGGTACGGTCGCCACCATATTGGTCAGGCGTTTGGTTGCCCATCGGCAGGTACAGCATGCCGAGGTTTTCGTCGACGGCGAACATCGACCACATGTTTGGCGAGTTACGGGTGTAGGTTTCGCCTTCAGCAATCGGTGTGGTTTTTTCCGGGTTGCCGCTATCCCAGTTCCAAACCAGCTTGCCGGTACGTACGTCGTACGCACGGATCACGCCCGATGGCTCGTCAGTGGAGATGTTGTCGGTCACGTGGCCGCCAATCACCACCAGATCTTTGGTCACGGCAGGTGGCGAGGTGGAGTAGTAACCACCTGGTGCGAAGGTGCCGATGTTGTGACGCAGGTCAACTGCGCCATTGTCACCAAACTCTTCACACACTTTACCGGTGTCGGCGTTCAGGGCGATCAGACGGGTGTCAGCAGTCGGCAGGAACAGGCGACGCGGGCACGAGTTGCTGGATGTGGCAGCAGCAGGCTCGGCAGCGCTTTGTTCGGTGCTGACTTTGGCGTAGGCGTTTTCGTCGTGGTAAGTCACACCACGGCAGGTCATGTGCGCCCAGCCTTTGAAGTTGGCAGCGTTCTGAGTGCTGATCTTCGGGTCGTAGCGCCAGATTTCCTTGCCGGTGTCGGGGTCAAGAGCAATCACCTGGCTGTGTGGAGTACACACGTACAGCATGCCGTTGACTTTCAGCGGGGTGTTCTCGGCCGTTGTTTCGCCGGGATCGCCTTCGCCAGGAATGTCACCGGTGCGGAATGTCCAGGCTGGAACCAGCTTGTGGGCATTTTGCGGAGTGATTTCCTTGAGCGGTGAGTAGCGGTCACCAAAGGCGGTACGACCGTAGGACTGCCAGTCGCCATCCGGCATGGCCGGTGCGGCATTGGTCATGCCAGGTACGGCATCACGGTCCAGTTGCCCCTTGATTTCTCCAGGGCTGGTGAACTGGCTGGCCAGAGCAGCTAGGCCGGCCAATACCACGGCAATGCTCAGCGCGCCGGTAGCCATAGGTGCCGACTGACCGCGCAGAACCGGGCGACGGAACCATGGCAGCAGCAGAACGATACCGATAGCGAACCATACGGCCAGACGTGGCACCAATTGCCACCAGTCCAGACCCACTTCCATCAGTGCCCATACGGTGCTGGCGAACAGCACCAGAGCGTACAGAGCCAGTGCCGCACGGCGCCCTGCAATCAGCAGTGCACCCGACAAGCCAAAACCGATACCGGCCAGCAGGTAGTACCACGACCCGCCAAGCGTGACCAGTTTGATACCCCCGGCCAACATGGCCAGGCCCATTAGCAGCAGCAGGATACCGAGAAGGCTCGGTAGCAGGCGGCTTCGACTGAAAGCACCTTCAGTGCTCATAGTGTGGTTCTCCGTTGCGTTTGAGGTATTCCCGCGGGGGTGGGTCTTGAGGGACGAACCATCGCGGGAGTGGATCAGTTAAATAAGTGTTTGGTCGCAACCTTAAAGGTTGCTGTTGCAGCCCGTTGGTCAGAACGAACTTTGAATTTTCAGACCGCCAATCAACGCGTCATCCAGTTGGCTGACGCCACCGGGGTGGCGGATGTATTGCAAGTTCGGTCGAACGGTCAGCCAATTGGTCACGTGCACGCCGTAGTACAGTTCGGCGCTGTATTCCGTGTCCTGGGGTGGCAGGTAGTCAGGGTTGTCGAAGTCGTAGAGGGTGCGGGCCTGGTTGCTGGCCTGGGCGTTCTTGCGATAAGCCGGGTTGACATGAACCCGCGCCATGGCAAAGCCGATATCGTCCTTGGGACGGGCATCGAACACGCCTTTGTAGACGACGCCCGCCTGAACATAGTTGTCCACGGCGTTGGTCTTCTTGTCGTGCATAGTGGCATTGGCGAACACACTCAAGCCCCTCGACTGATCGCTGGCGCGGGTAGTGAGCTGTTGTTGCACGCCCAGCCATATCCCATGTTTGCTCGAACTGCTGCGATACGCCTCGCCGGTCAAGGCCGCGGGCTGGCCGTTGGCATCTTTGTAAACATCTGTTGCCTTGGCATTACTGTAGTAGTACCCCGCACGATATTCCCCTGGCAGGCCATTAATTTTTGGCGTCCACACCAGTTCAATCGGCAGCACTGCGCCTTGGGTGCCGCTACCGCTGAGTTTGAAACCGTTGCCGCGATCCAGGTTCGACGGGTTCTGCTCATAGGCGCCGACCTGTGCGTACAACTCGGGCGTCAGATGATATTTGACCCGCAGGGCCCATTGGCTGACAGGCCAGTTGTACCAAATGCTGCCGGCCCAGTTGCCGACCTGCGAGCCGCAGAATGCCAGGTTCTGGAAGTCACACGGGAAGCTGTTGAAGTCTTCGCCCTGGCCGAAACGACCGACCTTGATGTCGAGCTTCTGATCGAGGAACTTCTGCTGGTACCACATCTGGGTCAGGCGCGTGGTTTGACCGCGCCCCCAGACTTCCTGGGCCGAGGTGAAGCCGCCGACGCGTGGGTCGTTGATGCGGTCATTACTGATGTTGTTGCCGCTGCGCTGGGTAATCGTCAGTTGAAACTCGGCGTCATCCCAGCCCAGGATCTTCTGCAAGTCCAGGTGCGTGCCCAAACCGAACTGGTCGCTATAGCGCGCTGTACGGTCATGGTCGTAGCCGCCGTGCAGGTTCGAACCTACTTCGCCTACGTAGTCGAGGGAAAAGGAGTAACCCTTTTTTTCCAGTTCACTACGGGTGCCGCCCCAATCACCGAGCATCCACTTGGAGTCGCTGTCGAAGGCAGGAGCTGCCTGTACGCAGGTGGCCAGGCCAAAAGCGGTAATGCCGCCGATCAGAGTCAGGGCTTTTTGCCCGGCCATAGGCAATAGCGCGCTGTGCTTGCGCAAGTTCAGGAATGTGGACATAGGTCGAAATAGTGAGTCTTTATAGGTATGGCTGTGGCTGTGGGTAGCGCTGTCTTTGGAGGCAGGACTCACACATAGAGATTCAAGGGCCGGGTGAATCGTTTAAGCCCTTGGTGATGAAATGATAAAGGGATGAATCGTTTAGAAACAGCACTTTAAGTGACATGCATCATTTCGGATTCGGTAACAGTGTGCTGCGACCGTTCGCCCCAGGGCGTTTTTGTCGCGGCCTCCCTTGATTGGAGGCCGCGTATTTACTGATGTGCAGCTTAAAATGTGGTGCGTAGGCCGACTTCGATACCGCGTCCTGGCGCGGGTGCTATGTCACGCAAAATAGAACTGGCATAACGCACGGTCTGGTTGGTCAAATTGTCGCCTTTGACGAATGCCAGCCATTGGCTGCTACCGACATCAAAGTGATAACCGGCGCTGGCGCCCAGGGTGGTGTAGCCGTCGGTGCCGGATTCATTGGCCGGCACGCGGCCCTGATTGCTGGCGTGTTCGACATCGACCCTTGCCTGCCAGCGGTCCAGCTCCCACAGCAGACCACTGCTCAGGCGCAAGGGGGCAATACGTGGCAATGCTTCGCCGGTATCGAGGTTGGTGGCGCGGGTGTAGTCCCCCGACAGCTCAAGGGCGAACTTACCGTAAGCGCTTTCACCCAACTTCCAGTGATCCTTGGCTTCAAAGCCAGTGAAGCGTGCCCGTACCCCGGAATAGGTGTATTCGGGAATGCCATCTGCGTCAGGTTCACCTTCGTCATTCAGGGTGCGACCTGTGCCCAGCAAGCCGATGTAATTGGAGAAGTGGCTGTAGAACACGCCGACACTGCCTTTGTGGGTGCCATTGTCAAAGCGCAGTGCCAGATCGCTGGAGACGGCTTTTTCTTTCGCCAGATTGGCGTTGCCCACTTCATAGGTGCCGGTGGCGACGTGGGCGCCATTGGCGTACAGCTCGTAGAACGTTGGTGCGCGTTCGGTGTAGCCCAAGGTAGCGGCCAGCGACCAGATCGGGGTGAGGGTGAACACGGCGCCTGAAGACAGGCTGCCCGAGGTGAAGCTTTTGGAACTGTCGGCCGCCGCAAAGCGCTCGTTGCCCTTGGCATCGGGGTCGACCACGGTGTGTTCCAGGCGCCCGCCGAGGCTGAGCTTGAGTCGGTCGGTGGCTTGCAGTTCTTCGAGAATAAACAGTGCGCCGCTGTTGGTGTCGGTCTGCGGCACGAAAGCCTCTTCGCCCAGGGCCGAAAACTCATTGCGATTGACCTGTGCTCCGACGATGCCTTCGAGCGGGCCAATGGGTACATGGCGCGCTTCAACGCGGGCTTCGTAGCCTTTGTTTTTGAAGGTAGTACCGACTTCGCCGCCCTCGATTTCACGGTGTTCGTAATCGGTGTAACCGGCGTCCATTTTCAGTGAGCTGAAGGGGCCTTGCAGATTGCGGATTTCCGAGGCGAAGGCGTAGTGATCCTGCTTCATGCGGATGCGTACGTCCTGCTCGGCCGGTGATCCGTAGTTGGCGTCGTAAGTGCTGTAGGACAGACCTGCGTAACCATCCTCCCAAGTGTAGGAGCCGCCCACGGCACCCCCGTCCTGACGGCCATTACTGTTGCCCAAACGGCCTTTCTTTTCGTCGCCATCGTCGCTTTCAGGGGCATGACGGCTGCGGGCATAGCCAGGGATTTTCAGGTCATTGAACTCGCGGGCGTTGGCATCCAGATGCAGGGCGAAGGTGCCATCACCGGCTTCCAGTTTGCCGGCACTGCTGCGGGTTGTGTCAGCGCCGCCGTAGCGCAGTTCGCCCGCGCCGTGAATGCCGTCGATAGCGGCGGTGGGGATGCGGTTGTCGAAGGTGTTGACCACGCCACCAATGGCATTGCCGCCGTACAGCAGGGCTGCCGGGCCGCGCACTATTTCGATGCGTTCAACGTTGACCGGGTCCAGCGGTACGGCGTGATCATATGACAGCGACGAGGCATCCAGTGCTCCGACACCGTTGCGCAGGATGCGGATACGGTCGCCATCCAGTCCGCGAATGATCGGTCGGCTGGCGCCTGGGCCGAAGTAGGAAGAAGACACGCCCGGCTGCTTGTTGAGGGTTTCGCCCAAGCTGCCTTGCTGCAGCAGGGTAAGGTCGTCGCCTTCCAGCACGGTGGTTGGCGAGGCCAGTTGGCTGTTGCCCAGTGGGTTGCCGGTAATCACTTGCGGTTGCAGTTCAAGGGCGTAGGCCGGGGAGGCGAGGAGCAGTGCAGTGGCGAGTGGTGTTAGACGAAGACGTCGCAGGTGACGCGGGAAGGCAGGGGAGGACATTGCAAGTTCCTTGGCAAGGGTGGAGAAGAAAGCGGCGCTGAGCGCTCTTTGAATCGAAAGCTATAGTTACAATATAACATTACTTTCATGCTCTCCTAGCGGAACTTTCATTCGTGCCTCGAGTCAGGGCTAGACTTGCTCCGTACCGAATGCACTTCCCCCTGAGCAGGTGCTCGGCTAAGGTGCGCGGCTTTCTCTCTTTTGCTTTAAAGGCCCGGCATGACTGAACCCAACAACAACCCATTGCACGGCGTGACGCTGGAACAGATCCTCACTGCGCTGGTGGCGCATTACGAGTGGGAAGGTCTGGCCGAGCGTATTGATATTCGCTGCTTCAAGAGCGACCCGAGCATCAAGTCGAGCCTGACGTTCCTGCGTAAAACGCCGTGGGCGCGGGAAAAAGTTGAAAAACTGTATGTGAAATACGCTCGCACCAAACGCGAGCTTTGATCTGCGTATGAGTGCAGTGACAAAGCACAGACTTTGCGTCGCGATGGCGATCCTGGGCTGGAGCGGTTTGGCGATTCAGCTTGAACTGGTGCTGTTCGCTCGCTGGGCGAGCGGCGCAAGTGTGGTGGGCGGGCTGGTGAGTTACTTCAGTTTTTTTACCATTCTGACCAACACCCTGGCGGCCACCGTACTGACTTATGCGGCAGACACCAGGGTATCCAGGGGCAGGACGTTTTTCTTGCAGCCGTGGGTCGGTAGCGGTATTGCCGTCAGCATTATTGTGGTGGGTGCGGCGTATAGCTTACTGCTGCGCCAGCTCTGGCAGCCTGAAGGTTTGCAGTGGCTGGCCAACGAAATACTGCACGATGTGATGCCGCTGCTGTTTGCGTTGTACTGGTGGTTTTGTGTGCCCAAGGGTTCATTGCGGGCCTGTCATATCGGGCTTTGGGTTGTGTATCCGCTGATGTATTTCGCCTACATCCTGCTGCGAGGGCACCTGCTGGGTGTGTACCCATATCCGTTTGTAGATGTCGAAAAGATTGGCTATGCGCAGACGTTTATCAATGCCAGCGGGATCTTGGCGGGGTTTGTTGCGGTGGCGCTGGTAGTGATGGCGGTGGATCGTCGGTCTGGAACACGCGCGTAGCCGCTGCCGAAGGAACGAGGCTGCGGCTACAAGATGTCGAGAGCAATTACTCTTCTGTACTACCATCCAACCGCCAGTAGCCAACAGCTTTGACGAACTCTTCGTTCAAACCGTGGGTGTCCAGTAGGACTCTGCGCACTTTGCGCGACAGGCCGCTTTCCGTGGCGACCCAAGCGTACAACTCGCCAGTCGGGATGCTCAGGCCCTCAACCGTGTTGAGCAGGTCCTGCTCAGGGGCGTCGCGATGTACCCAGATCACCTCAACCGATGCAGCGCTGTTCAGTGGTTGTTCCTCAAGGGCGTTCTCCACCTCGACCACCACTAAAGCACGGCGATTGGCTGGCAGTTCTTCCAGGCGTGGGGCGATGGCTGGCAATGCGGTTTCGTCACCGATCAGCAGGTAACTGTCGAAGATGTCCGGCACCACCATCGAACCGCGTGGTCCGCCGATATGCAGGAGTTGACCGGGTGCGGCCTGAGCGGCCCAGGTAGCGGCTGGGCCGTCCCCGTGCAGTACAAAGTCGATATCCAGCTCAAAGCTGTTCAAGTCATAACGACGCGGGGTGTAGTCGCGCATCGGCGGCATGGCGTTGCCTTTTTGACCTGCGCTCAATTGCAGATTTTCCAGGGCTGTCTGTTCTTCAGCGTTTTGCGGGAAAAACAGTTTTACGTGGTCATCGCTGCCCAAGCTGATAAAACCTGCCAACTCAGGCCCGCCCAGGGTAATGCGGCGCATGCGCGGGGTCAGGTCGACGACTCGCAGCACTTCAAGTTTGCGACGTTTGATTTCATGCATGACCCGGTGAATGGTCTGTGGGTTTGCGGCATTCATTCAGCGTTCTCCTGCGTAGGCTGGGCAGTAACAGGGCCATCGACGATGGCTTTGGCGGTGTTGTTGAGCAGATCGCGCACCCGCAGGATCTCTTCGGGGCTCCAGCGACCGTGGTGCATTTGCAGGGCATGGCGCAGGTTGTGCACCGCCTCGTGGATTTCTGCGGGGCGATCATGGCCGCGCAAGGAGCGTTTGCTGACATCGATGCGCATGCGCACGCCGTCCAGGGCAATAGCTTGGTCGGCCAGGGACTGGCGGCCAAGGTCGGTCACGCAATAGCGTTTTTTCCCGCCTTGCGCGTCGCCTTGAATCATTTCGCTTTCTTCAAGAAAGGTCAGTGTGGGGTAAATCACGCCGGGGCTCGGGCTGTAGGCGCCGTCGAATAAACCTTCGATCTGGCGGATCAGGTCGTAGCCGTGGCAAGGCTGCTCGGCGATCAGTGCCAGCAGCAATAATTTCAAATCACCAGGGGCAAATACTCGGGGGCCGCGGCCGCCACGTTCGCGACCGGTACGCTTCTCAAAACCGTCCTGGCCCGTGCCATGTTCGCGATGATGGGGATGATGTTCGCTCATTTCTCTTCGTCCTCTTTTTAAGTTAGATACAACTTAAGATATATCTTAAGAAATGTAAAAACTCGGACGACGAACGGTAATTATTCTCAACTGTGTTGCGAAACCCTGTAGCCGCTGCCTCAGGCTGCGAAAGGTTGCGCAGCGACCTCTGCTTTTGGATCTGAAGCGAAGGTCCTGCGGCCCTTATCGCAGCCTGCGGCAGCGGCTACAGGCAGGGTTTTAATTGCTTGCGGTTTGTACCGCCACAGGTGCATGACACAAGGTATTGGTGCCAGGTTGCAGATAAGGCGTAAGGATCGGGGCCATGCCCTTGAGCACTTGTACCGGTAACGCTGAGGTGAATTTGAAGGCCTCGGCCGAGCGCCCAGGGACAAAGGCGGTCAAGGTGCCGAAGTGATGCTCGCCAATATAAAACACGAAGGTGGCTGTGCGATTGATTGACTTGGAACTGAGGATTCGTCCGCCAGCGCCCATGCTCTCTATGCGGTTGTCGCCGGTGCCGGTTTTGCCGCCCATGGCCAGCGGTGAACCATCGTCAAGTTTGAAACTGCCTGAGACCCTGCGTGCAGTACCGGCATCCACCACCTGCGAGAGGGCGTCACGTACGGCTGTGGCGACTTCGCTGGGCATTACCCGTTCACCTTTGTCAGGGTCGTTGGTCAGGCGGGTTTCGTAGGGCGTATTTGCGGCGAAATGCAGGGTATCAATACGTAATACCGGCAAACGTACGCCATCGTTCAGTATGATTCCCATCAGCTCGGAGAGTGCCGCCGGACGATCCCCGGAGCTGCCCAACGCGGTGGCAAGGGAGGGCACCAGATGGTCAAACGGGTAGCCGACTTTTTGCCAGCGCTGATGGATATCGAGGAACGCTTCAATTTCCAGCATGGTGCGGATACGACTGTCGCGAGCGCTCTTGTGTCGGCTTTTAAACAGCCAGCTGTAAACTTCCTGCCGTTCATGCTCGCTCGCGGCCACGGCTTGCTGGAAGGTGGCCTGCGGGTTATTGAGCAAATATCCCAGTAACCACAGATCCAGCGGATGGACTTTGGCGATATAGCCTTGGTCGGGCAGGTTATAGGCTCCTGGGCCGTAACTTTGATACAGCTTGGCCAGGCGCTCGTCAGGGATTTTGTCGCTGCTCAGGTGTGAGCGCACAAAGCGGTCAAACGTGGCCTGGTCAGCATTGGGGAACAGGTAGCGGTGTACCGCAGACATGCGGATGGCGGTGGGGTGCATGCTGTCCAAAAAGGTGTCGAGGCGAGCCTTGGATTCTTTGCCTTTGTATTTTTTCCAGAACTTGAGCATGAAGGTCGTGCCTTCGCGATCGGCGAACCGGCTCAGATATTCCTGGCGAAGCGGGTTGAGATCGTCCCTGAGCAGCTCGGCGTTGTTGGTCGGCGATTGATAGCTGGTGTAACGCACCACATCACGCATCAGACGTACAAATGGCAGGTTGATCGATTCGCGTATCGCGTCGCGCAGCGTCGGGCTGCGGTTGTTGTCCTGATTGCGGAAGTTATGGAAGTGATGCATGCCGCCACCGGTGAAGAAACCCTCGCCGGGGTTGGCTGAGTATTGGCGATCAAGCGCGGCATCGAGCATTGGCGCCAGGTTTGAGCCAGGATTCTGGATCATGTAACTCAGTGCCCAGCGGGTCAGGGGATCCTGGTCAGTGATCTGGATTTTTTTCAACGTGACACTGGGCTGGCTGGCGTAGCGCTCGTGCAACTCTGAAATGATTTGCAGATAGGTGGTCAGTACCCGCAATTTTGCGGTGGAGCCCAGTTCCAGCTTGCTGCCTTCATTGATGTCGAAGGGCTGGTCGGTGCTGTCGGTTTGTACGCGTGCGCGTGCACCGTCCGGGGTGAGCTCGAACAAGGTGAAGCTGTAACGTACTTGGGCCGTACTGGTGGCGGTCAACAGGTAGGGGCCCAGCAGGCCCATTTTTCCAGCGAAAGCAGGGTCAGCCAGTTGGCGCAGGTAGTCACTGACCTGGCGCTGCAAATCGCCCTGCAAGGTACTGGTGGCCGACAGGTCAAGGCGATCAAGGTCATACAGCGGGCGCTTGAGCAGGACTGAAAGCCGACTGCGGGCAACGCTGATGCCCTTGTTGGTTTCGTTGGGTTGCATCGTTGGCGCCAGCGTCCAATCGCGGTAGGTAACGTGACTGGCCAGTGCGGCGTCAGTCAGCGCGGGGGTGATCACGTTGTTTAGTGCCAGCAGGCGAATATGGCTGTCGGTCAGTTGCGCCAGTTCGTCGCGGCCTCTGGCCAGATAGTGCGAGGGCCTGCGCTGGGCAATCATCAACGACAGTACTTCGCGCAAGGCCAGCCCGCGTTGCGCCAGGCTTTTGGGGTCAGTGGCGGTACTGCTCAATTGCTGGTTGACCTGATTGAAGTCTGCGCCGTACCACACCCGTAACCCTTCAGCCATGCCGTGGACTTCACCGTGACCGGGCACGGCCGACAGCGGTACGCTGTTGAGGTAATCACGCACCACCTGTTGTCGTGCGGGGAGTGTTTGGGGGCCGTCCTGGTAGGCGCGCACGCTGGCCGAGATCATCTGGCGCAATTTTTCGCTGCCCGACAACGTCAGCCCATCCGGTGAGTGCCGATACTTTTCCAACTGAGTGGCCAGAGTACTGCCACCCGCGGATTGCCCCGGCAGATGCAGTAACTTGGCTGCCTGGGAGTAAACCGCCATGCCAAAACGCGGCCAGTCCACAGCGGGGTTCGCCAGCGGTTCTTTAGGGTCAAGCAGGTCGCGGTTCTCGATAAACAGCAAGCTGTGTACCACCAGCGGCGGAATACTGGCAAAGCTCGAATACAGCTGCTGCGGGTAGTTGTACTGATACAACGCGCTGCCCGCGCAATCGGTGATCGAGAGTCCTGCCTGAATCTTCTCTGGGTAGGGTACGAAAAATCCTTTCTCGCTATAACTCAGTAACGCTGGCGAAAAGCGAGTTTGCTGGGTTATCACGTAGTCACGTTTTTGCAGGCGCGGCAGAAAGTAACCCAGTGAGCTATAGCCTAAACGCTTGTCGAAAGGCCCTTCGCCGGGATACAGCATCGAGTCGGTAGGCCCCGGGTGCATCGAATAGCTCAGCGACGCGGCAAAGCGGCTGAACTCGCGGGCCTGCAGCCTGGAGCTGCGCACCTCTTGGGCAATTGCAAACCCCAATACGACCAGTCCGATCAGTACTAATAGCCCGAACAGAAGCCATCCATAGCGCTTGCGCCGAGGCGGCGGCGGGGGCGCAATATCGTCCATTACCCCTGATGGCGCCGTCGTGTTACTGGAGTTTGGATGCCTCAGTACGCCCATAGTCGACAGGTCCATGTACGCATATTGGTTGCGCTTGATTGAAGCGTAGACGCTGACAGATACAGGCGAAAAATTTGTGAGTCATATCTGACAATATTGTGGGCAAGGATTATTGAAGGACTTTGATCTACGCCGCATCCGGCGACAGCAACAGATCCCCCTGAATCCTGAGTGTGGGAATAGAGCCTTCAAACTAGGTAAATACGTCTTGGGTAGGGGCATGACTGTGCACCAATGCTGTGCAATACTCGCCGCCGATCTTAGTAGGGCATCTCCTTTTTGATCTGTCGGCCTACAAGGTCGTGGCTGATCAAGAGGCAAGACAGGTGATCCTCCCGTCTTTCTCGAGCGCTCTGCTGATGTATATCCAATAACAATACGAGGTTGTACTTTTATGCCAGTCGGCAACCACCAGCCCCACGGTGAAACCGTGCAAGGCGGTCCACTCAAACGCGAACTTGGCGAACGCCATATTCGTCTGATGGCGCTTGGCGCCTGCATTGGTGTCGGCCTGTTTCTGGGTTCGGCCAAAGCAATCGAAATGGCCGGTCCGGCCATCATGCTGTCCTACATCATCGGTGGCCTGGCCATTCTGGTGATCATGCGCGCACTCGGCGAAATGGCCGTGCACAACCCGGTTGCCGGCTCGTTCAGCCGCTATGCCCAAGACTACCTTGGCCCGTTGGCCGGTTTTTTGACCGGCTGGAACTATTGGTTCCTGTGGCTGGTGACCTGTGTCGCCGAAATCACCGCCGTGGCGGTGTACATGGGTGTCTGGTTCCCCGATGTACCGCGCTGGATCTGGGCCCTGGCGGCGCTGATCAGCATGGGTTCGATCAACCTGATCGCGGTCAAGGCGTTTGGTGAGTTCGAGTTCTGGTTTGCGTTGATCAAGATCGTCACCATCATTGCGATGGTACTCGGTGGCATTGGCATCATCGCGTTTGGCTTCGGCAATGACGGTGTTGCGCTGGGTATTTCCAACCTCTGGACCCACGGTGGCTTTATGCCCAACGGCATCCAGGGCGTGCTGATGTCGCTGCAAATGGTGATGTTCGCCTACCTCGGTGTCGAGATGATCGGCCTGACCGCCGGTGAAGCCAAGAACCCGCAAAAGACTATCCCTAGCGCGATTGGCTCGGTGTTCTGGCGCATTCTGTTGTTCTACGTAGGCGCCCTGTTTGTCATCCTGTCGATCTACCCGTGGAACGAAATCGGTACTTCGGGCAGTCCGTTTGTAATGACCTTCGAGCGTTTGGGGATCAAGACGGCGGCCGGGATCATCAACTTCGTGGTGATTACCGCAGCTTTGTCGTCGTGCAATGGCGGGATTTTCAGCACCGGTCGCATGCTTTATAGCCTGGCGCAAAACGGCCAGGCTCCGGCCAACTTCGGCACCACCTCAAAGAACGGTGTTCCGCGTCAAGCGTTGCTGCTGTCGATTGCCGTGTTGCTGTTGGGTGTCGTGCTTAACTACATGGCACCTGAAAAGGTGTTTGTCTGGGTGACGGCCATTGCGACCTTTGGCGCGATCTGGACCTGGCTGATGATCTTGCTGGCGCAATTGCGTTTCCGCAAAAATCTGAGCCCGCAAGAAGCCGCCGCCCTGAAGTACCGCATGTGGCTGTTCCCGTATAGCTCGTACGCGGCATTGGCATTCTTGTTGATGGTGGTAGGGCTAATGGCCTACTTCGAAGAGACGCGAATCGCTTTGTTTGTAGGCCCGGCATTCCTGATCCTGCTGACCGTGCTGTTTTATGTGTTCAAGTTGCAGCCGACTCAAGCGACAGCTTCCGAAGCGCGTTAACGGATACTCGCTCCCACAGCCTTTGTGGGAGCGAGCCTGCTCGCGATCGCATCACTGCGGTCTACCTCACAGACCGCAGCGCCTGCATCGCAGGCAAACCAGCTCCCACAAAAGCTAAAAACTACCCTCCATTCTTGCGTCAGGCTTTGCCCAGACGCTTGTTCCAGTCCAGCCATGCTGCCAGGACTGCCATGATGCCTACGCCCATCAACGCGCTGAATAGCTGCATCACCATTGCGTCACCGCCCAGCGCATTGAGCATGTCAGCCAGCGGCGCCAGGATCACGCCCAAGCAGAACACCTCCAGTGAATAGCGACCCATACGACAGGTTTGGCGAGCAAACCAGTTGTTAAGCCAGTCACTGTGGGGCACCACTTTGGCTACCACGTAAGCCAGGGCCAAAAAGTGCAGCAGGCGGACTGGTGACAGGTTGGTCTTGCTGATCGGATACAAATGCTCGCCCAGCCACAGCGGCATAAGAGCATCGTGAAGCTGCGGCCATTTCCATGACAAAGCCAGCAAACCAGTGAGCAACAAGTACACCGCTGCCGCCAGAAACAAAGGCTGGCGCGATAATGGCCGGGTTTCAGGAGCCTTGGCCCGTTGCCCTTGGATCGCCGCCGCACCGCCCAGAATAAACAGGAACTGCCAGGCCATGGGATTGAAAAACCACACGCCACCTTCCTGTGCCGAGAAGTTCCATACCGGCGCCAGCAGGTACAGGGCCAGTGATGCGCCAACCACGTACACGGCCTTGCGCAGCAGCATCGGCAGCACCAGCGGCAAACCGAGCAGCAGCACGATATACAGCGGCAGCGGGTCCATCAGGTTGGGCTTGAAGCGCAGCAGCAACTCGTCGGTCAGCGCCTGTTGTGGGTTGCTCAGGAAGTACTGCAAGCCCATTTCCTGCACCAGATCACGGGTTTCGACGTGGCTGTTGGCATAAAAGACGATGCCCATGAGCACCGCCAGCAGAAAGATATGCACCACGTACAGCACCCAGGCGCGGCGCAGGATTTTCACGCTGGCGACCAGAAATCCATCGCGTTGAGCAATTTTGCCGTAGGCCAGTACGGCGGCATAACCGGCCAGAAATACAAAGATCTCCGCCGCGTCACTAAACCCGAAATTGCGTACGGTCAGTTCGGCCAGCGGGTTGTGCGGGATGTGATCCCAGAAGATAAAAATCAGCGCCAGCCCGCGAAAAAAGTCGATGCGGTGGTCGCGTCCGTTAAGTATCACTGCAAGTACTCAGGTCAAGATTGAATAAAAAAATGGCGCTGTGGTGATTGCGCGCCACCTGATGGCGGCGCGCAGGGTGACGTTAATAGAACTTAAATGCAAAGGTCGTACTGTTCACTTAAGTTTCGAGTGAACCCGGCTGTGGGAGTGAGCCTGCTCGCGACGGTTTCAACAACATCACGGTTATTCAGCAACCACGCGGTATTGTTAACGACCTTCGCGAACAGGCTCGCTCCCACAGAAGCATTGCTTTGTGATCAAGGGGTAGGGATCACTCTTCGATAATAGTCTCCAGCGGTTTTTTATCGAGAATTCGCTGGGTAATGCGCTCCAGGGTTTTCTTCTTCTGCTGGTCCATTTTTTCAAGCTCGGCGTAATAGTCGGTATCAGGCATGGGGGCACGGCCGAAAACCCGGGCCTCATCGATAACCAGTCTTTGCGCCAGTTGCTTCAAGTCGCTTTGCAATAGCCTGCGGGCGGCGGTGTCATTACTGCCGGTGGTATCCACCCACAGCTGCTGTTTTTCCTGAAGGGCTTCCAGGTCGTGATGGCGCTGTTCTACAAGTGCGTTACTGGTTCGTATATCGTCGCTGTAGGCAGTTTCGATGAAGTCACGCCAAATGCTTTCTTCGAGCAACTTTTTGGCCATGTAACCGGGTACGGCTTCCTGGTTGAGCACGATCTGATAGGCCTCCTCGATTTGCGCCGGGGATATTTTTGCCATGTCCCGAAACAGCATATGCGACGGCTGCCAGGGCAGATCAAGGCGTTGCGCCAAGTCCACCTGATAGACCAGCTTTACCTCAAGCTCGTCAGGTTTAAGTCTTTGTATTTCGGGGGGTGATAACACGCCTTCGCTCACGGCCGATTCGTATGCATGGGTCTGCAAGGCAATTTGGGTTTGGGCAATGTCATCCAGCTCAAGCAAACGCACTCGACCTTTCATAAGCGTGAGCAGCTTGCTTTCCTTGACGCTGCCTTCAGCCAGCAACGCTTCGCGCAGCAACAGCTTGAACCCGAAGCGGCTGAAAATGGTCGAGGTGCGATCGACGCAGGTTTCGTTTTCCTGGGAGTTGGCAAAGACCTCTTCTCGATACCCTGCGTCTTCGGCAGTGGTCTCAAGTACTTTCCAGACTCTCTCGGTCAACAGTGGGCGAGCGCGTTCGAAGTCCGCTGAAGCTACGAGATCGCGAATGATCCTGAAGAAGTTCTCAGCGTGTGGCTCTGCCTCCAGAGCCGCCCACAGCTCGCTTCTCAGAGCACGCTCTGGCTCGTCCAGGTTGAGATCGAGCCACAGATTGGCGCGGTTGACCGGCTCGGGCACATGGACGCGATTTTCCAGGGCAAGCCCCAGGCGAGTTCGGTATGCATTGACCGCGGCAAAGGTCGAGTTATCCAAAGGATTGTCGTGCAAAAAGGTATTTCTCAGCCTTTGCGCCGGTATCTGGAAGTAACCCTCTGGCACGGTTGTCAGGTTGTTATCGCGCAGATCGAGATGCATCAGCCGCTCCAGCTGTTCAATGCCTGCTGGCCACTGTGTGAGCCCGGTGTTTTTCAGGTTCAGGCGCGCCAACTCGCTCATTTGCGTGAAGCCCGGTATGACCCCGAGCGGGTTGTTGCTCAAGTTGAGCACCCTGAGGTCTTTCAAGGTTGCCAATTTGTCTGCGGCTTCAGCAGTGAGGGTGATGCGGTTATTCGACAGGTGAAGCTGTTTCAAGGCCTGCAAGTTGAACAATGAAGGCGGGAGTTCTTTCAGGTGGGCCGATTCGAATTTCAGCTCTTGCAGATTGGGGAACTGGGCCAGGAACGGGTCAATGCTGTGGTGCAGGTACATATCGTTCATTTGCAACGAGGTGACGTGACTGAAGTCGGCATTTATGGGAGGTAATCTGGCCAGATCCATATCGCTGATATTGAGTATGGTTCCAGGATGCTCCCCACCGAGCCCGGAGCTGCGTTGCCAGCATCTGATGATTTTGTTGGCGGCACGGGTCTTGTCGCGGATATGCACGGGGCGTATGTGCGACTCGCTGATCTGGACCATTTCCAGAGGCCCGTTGATCCAGTCGACCAGGGTGTCCTTGAGTACCTTGTATTCTTTATTCAGCGCCTCAAGCCGGGCCAGTCCTGCTCGACTGTAGAGGCTTTGAAGTTCCAGAAAGTCCTCAACGACCTCATAGGTATGCATGGGAAAGAGCTTGGACTTCAGATGCCGGATCCTTCTCGGATTGGCTGGCATGCACGCAAAAGGCGCCCGGCCACAGCGTGCGGGTTGTATATCCAACGCTGGATAACCAGCACGGCCTTTGGCCAGTTGCATAGGGGACTCGGCTTTGAGGGTAGTCGGTTGCAGGCCAAGAACCTTTCTCAGGGTTTGTCGCGCCATCGGCGCACGTTCGGCCAGCGCCTCCTTTAGGGCCTGGCCTTGACCTGTATGAGGGAAACCCAGTGCTGCCCGTTGCTCGTCTGGCAGTGCATGGAGCACCGAGGCGTAGATGTCATCCAGGCCGTGGAGCATTTGTTCGTGGCCGTTGTAGGTGGTGTAGCGATTGCCCTCATTGACCAGAACTTTGCGGATCGGCGCATCTGTGGGGCCAACATGATCAAGCAGGCGCCCGGCAAGCGTGCGCTCGCGTACTTCCAGGCGCAGGTCGGCTGGCCAGCCGGGCATTTGCTCAAGGCTGTGCAAAATCAGTTTTTGCGTATCCGGCGTGGACTGGTAACCAAAAAAATAACTGTCGTATGCTCGCATCAGCCGAGCTTCCTGGGCAAATGTCCGGGCTTCTTCCTGCAGGCGCAGAGGTACGCGGACGCCGTCCTGCAGTTGCCGGATTTCAGTCGAGGTTGCAGCGCTGATCATTTCATTGGCGGCGGCAACCGGCAGCTCTGGAAATACATCGGCAAGCTGTTTTACCAGAGGGTTACGGGACCGTTGTGTCAGCTCATACAGGGACGTAAACAAACCTTCGCGCAGGCGCTCGGCATGCTCGGCAATCCTGGTGCTCAGTTGCTGAACTTGCGCGTCAAGGTCGTACACCACGGAGCCTGTTACGGGGTCGGGTCCGATCAGAAATCTTGTTTCGGCGGTGTCCAGTGATTGCAGTACGGTTTTTAGCAAATGCCCTTGGCGCACCTGACTGTCGAGTATTTGAATGACGGGTAATTTGAGAGAGGTTGTGTTGCCGTACTCCACGATGGTGTTGCCCAGGTTGTCGATACAGCGCAACGCCTTGGTGCGGGGCCAGGTGTCTGCCTCAACCAGTACGTGTAGTTGCAGAAGTGGATCGGCCGCTACATTGCCAGTGCGCATCTGCGCGATAAAATGGTCCAGGGTTTGATTGGCATCAAAGCGCTTGATGCAATCTTCCAGCAACGCAGGAGGCGGCTGCTGGTCGATAAAGCTCTGGCGCAGTTGGCCTGCATCCGTGTTCGAGGCATGGAACATGTCGAGTGCCTGCTGGTCGCTCAAGTCGTGGACTGAAGGATCAAGACGGCGCACAAATGTGGGGTCGTTCCACTGTTCAAGCTCTTCAACTTCATGCACCCAGGCGCCTTGGCCGTTAGTACGGATTACCGGTGTATAGGCCTGCGGGGTTGTAGGGTGTTGCAAGCGGTAGCTGCCATCGGCTGCGGTTTCGACTTGATAGTGCTTGCCCTCGAGTTTCAGGTAGTTCTTTTCCTCGTGGCGATACAATCCGTGCTTGTCGGCTTTTATCGATGAATCAAAACTGATTTCGTGCTCATAGGGTTTGAGGTCGGGCTTCCACAGTTGAGTCTTGCCCTGGGCCAAGGTGATGACATCCAGCTCTTCAACAAAGGGCGATATCTCAATGGGCACCGGTTTGACCACTTCGCTGGCCAGCTTGCCCGCCGCTGCTACCAGGGCTGCGTTGATCAACACACTTCGGGTATAGGCCCAGGCAAGGGCTTTTTCATCCTGTTCCCAGGCTTCAATGCCGTGATAAATATCGGTCATGACCTGAGCCGCAAAGACCACCGCCATCAGCTCCCCCACGCCGGGCACAAACAGGGCTGCTACATTCAGAACATTCAGTGCGGTATCAAAGTAGTGCTCGATACGGTCAATCAGCGACACGCGATTGATAGCGGCGGTGGGTACCGCAAGGAAGTAAGCGTCGCGCAGGAGTTGTTGTTTTTTCTGCGCGTATAAATACTCAAAGAGGTTGCTCGCGACGGGGTTGAACTGCATTTCCAGAGGGTCCCGGCTGGCATCGACAAAGCGTCTGTTCAAGCGTTTTGTCAGTTTCAGTTTTTGATATTGAGGCGCCAGATGAATAAAGAAGTTCCGGTAGTTTTTGTCTTGCAGTTTTTCTTCCAGATCGGCAGCCGCATCGCGGACACTAGGGTATTCCTTGAGGCAACTTACAGGGTCGCCAGGTATATACACGATGCAGCGCTGCCCCTGCTCAATTGGCGAGCCATGCGCCAGAATCATTGAAGTGAACGGTATATCGTCAAGGGCCAATGAGTTACACGTCATTGGCAGGTCGTTAAATAACGGATTATGTTGGCCGCGACAGTAACTTATCAGCGTTGCATGGGTACGTTCAGTAATATCCCCTTTCATCAGGGCACTCTGTGCCTGCAGCATCAATACATGACGCTCATGCTGGACAAAGGCCTGGTCCAGGGTTGTTTTTATAGCCACATCTGACGGGTTAAAAAGCGTATTCAGGTGGGTCTGATATTGGCCGCCGATATCCAGGTCCCGGCACAGGCGGGCAAAGGCAACCGGTTCTATCTCTAGACGTTTGGCCGGAGGATCGCTGGGGCGCAGCGATTGGTAGTCCCAAAGGTTTGACCTGCGTGGGATACCGCCGGGCTCGGCCTGTGCGGCGTTAAAATTATGCAGTGCTGCTTGCAGGAGGGTCTGGGTCGTCGAGCTTTCAACCTCTTGGGTAAACCGGTTGAGTGTGGTGATGGTGATCACATTTTTTTTGACGTCGCAGGTAATCCCGAAAGTAGCCTTTAAGGCGTGTTCCAGTAAGGGCGCGGCAAAAGATTCGACCGTACTGATCTGCTCCAGATAGGTGCTGACCGCGCTGAATGACTGATCATTGAGTTGTTGTGTGTGCTTTAAATCATGACGTTGCTGGGGTGTCGCGTGGGTAAACCATTGAGGAAGGCTGAAGGGGGAGTTGTTTAAGTGTTCTATCAAGTAAGGGGGTAAGTATTTAACGGATGTTTTTATAAAGTCATGGTGGATGCCGACTTTGCGCAGGTCAGCGTCGTCAAGCGGCGGGTTTGCGTCAGGCATGGGTCAATATCCGTATCGTTAA
Organism: Pseudomonas kulmbachensis; assembly: GCF_963681935.1. NCBI lineage: Bacteria > Pseudomonadati > Pseudomonadota > Gammaproteobacteria > Pseudomonadales > Pseudomonadaceae > Pseudomonas > Pseudomonas kulmbachensis. Next base: position 1,114,082 of record NZ_OY817088.1, read on the forward strand.
GTGTCCTCAGAGTCTATGAAGTAAGAAGGTCGCTAAAAAGTCTAAATAGTGGTTGTTCTGGTGGGTCGGACAATCAAGTATTCAATACTGATAAATAACCATGTAATACCTTTAGTTTAATAAAACAGTAGCCGGACGGTGTTCTCCCATCCGGCGTGCGTGCAGCAGGCGGTTTAGGCCGCAGCTATTTCGTTGGCTTCAAAACTGTCCGCCCGAGCCATTTGCCACATGCGCGAATAGAACTCGCCGTTGACTTCGCCAGTCAGCAGTTCACCGGGTTTGAGGAACACATGCAGCTGCGAGAACAGTTTGATTTCGGTGGCGGACATGCGTCGCACCAGGTGCTTGGCCTTGAGTTGCGCCGGGTGTTCCAGGCCTGCCGCCGCCAGCATCTCGGCCAGGGCTTTAAGGGTATTACGGTGGAACTGAAATACCCGCTGAGCCTTGTCCGGCACCACCAGAGCACGTTGGCGCAGAGTGTCCTGGGTGGCCACGCCGGTAGGGCATTTATTGGTATGGCAGGACTGCGACTGAATGCAGCCGATGGCGAACATAAAGCCCCGGGCTGAGTTTGCCCAATCGGCGCCAATGGCCAGCACGCTGGCGATGTCGAAGGCGCTGACAATTTTGCCGCTGGCGCCCAGCTTGATCTTGTCCCGCAGGTTCAGACCCACCAGCGTGTTGTGCACAAACAGCAAGCCTTCGCGCAACGGAGCGCCAATGTGGTCGGTGAACTCCACGGGGGCGGCACCTGTACCGCCTTCCTTGCCGTCGATGACGATAAAGTCCGGCAGGATGCCGGTTTCGAGCATGGCCTTGGCGATCCCCATGAACTCCCACGGATGGCCCAGGCAAAACTTGAAGCCTACGGGCTTGCCGCCGGACAACTCACGCAATTGCGCAATAAATTGCATCAGCTCTATCGGGGTCGAAAACGCGCTGTGACGCGACGGGGAAATGCAGTCCTCACCCATTGGTACACCACGGGTTTCGGCAATTTCCGCGGTCACCTTGTGCTTGGGCAAGATACCGCCATGGCCCGGTTTGGCACCCTGGCTCATCTTGATTTCGATCATTCGCACTTGCGGCGTTTGGGCTTGGGCAGCAAAACGCTGTGGGTCGAAACGCCCGTCTGTGGTGCGGCAGCCGAAGTAGCCGCTACCCAGTTCCCACGTCAAGTCACCACCGTTCTCACGGTGATAGCTGCTGATACTGCCTTCGCCCGTATCGTGGGCAAAGTTACCGAGTTTGGCCCCCTGGTTCAGGGCGCGAATCGCGTTGGCGCTTAGTGAGCCAAAACTCATGGCTGAAATATTGAAGAGCGACGCCGAGTACGGCTGACTGCATTGCGGGCCGCCCACCACGACCCGAAAGCTGCTGGGGTCAGTCAGTGGGGCAGGGCGCATGGAGTGGCCGATAAATTCAAAGCCGGGCTGGTACACGTCAACCAGGGTGCCGAAGGGTTTGTCGGCGCTTTCATTCTTGGCTCGAGAGTACACAAGCGAACGTTGAGCGCGTGAGAAGGGCAGCGCGTCGCTGTCAGACTCCAGCAGGTATTGGCGAATTTCCGGGCGGATAGCTTCCACCAGATAGCGAATATTGCCCAGGATCGGGTAGTTGCGGCGTACGGCGTGGGGGCTTTGCAGCAGATCGAAAATCCCCAGCAGGCTCAAGCCCAGGGTCACTGCAGTAAAGGGCCATAACCACTCATGGTGCATAAACGGCAGGCTTGCGAGGGTGAAGATGACGCAAAATGCAAAAAACGCATAACGGCTTAACAGTGACAGGCTCATACGGTTTCCTGTTTCAGGCTGGTCTGTTCCGTCAGGCGGTTGTGCCTGAAGAGGTCGAGAACAGAAAAAGGACAATAGAACCCTCTCTTTGAGTCGGAGGTTTGCAGGGGAAGTGTTGGTCATGTATCACGCAAATGCCATCTTCCCGTCAGATTATTCATTGAACGGGATTTTGAATGTTGTGCCATCCCGACCAAAGTCGGGCACTTCATACAGAAGGCGCGAGCAAAAGCGCCATCTGTGTATTTGCAGGCATGTTGGGCCATGTGATCCTGTGCGAACTTTCTTTCCGGTTGGCTGAATTTAGTGACTTCTGCAGAACACTTCTCTGACGTAACACCTAAAACCATTCGTATTGCTGCCGCAGTACTGATTGGCCCCGATGGCCGCACCCTGCTGGTGCGCAAGCGTGATACCCAGGCTTTTATGCAGCCCGGCGGCAAGATCGAAGCCGGGGAGCCGCCGATCAGTGCATTGGCCCGTGAGCTCGAAGAAGAACTGGCGCTGGTGATCGATCCGGCAAGTGCGACCTATCTGGGCAACTTTTCAGCTGTGGCGGCCAACGAGCCGGGGTTTGAAGTGCAGGCCGAGTTGTTTCTGCTGCATATCAGCGAGACCGTATCAGCGGCAGCCGAAATTGAAGAAATACAGTGGATCGATCCCAACGGTGATGGCGGCCTGGTGCTGGCGCCTTTGACCCGGGACCAGATTTTGCCGTTTTATCGCAATGCTTTTCTGACAAGGAATGCCCCATGATACCAACGCATGATTTGCTGATTTTCGCTGCTGCCTGCTTGCTGATGGTCTTGACGCCGGGACCTAACATGATTTATTTGATTTCCCGTTCGATCTGTCAGGGCCGTAAAGCCGGGGTCACGTCTTTGCTCGGGGTGGTGGCGGGGTTTTTTGTTCATATGTTTGCTGCTGCCGTGGGCCTGACTGCGGTGTTTTTGGCGGTGCCGATGGCCTATGAGGCGCTGAAGTGGGCCGGTGCCCTGTACTTGTTATGGATGGCCTGGCAAGCGGTCAGGCCGGGTGCCCGGTCACCGTTTGAAGCTCAGGAACTGGCCCCCGACTCATCGTCAAAACTGGTAATGATGGGGTTTATGACCAGCGTGCTGAACCCCAAGGTGGCAGTGTTCTACCTGTCGGTTTTCCCGCAATTTATCAGCCCTGAACACGGTTCGATGTTTACCCAGAGTATTGTGCTGGGCCTGACCCAAATCAGCGTCAGCTTCACTGTTAACCTGCTGATCGCGCTGTTTGCTTCCGGCATCGCCGTCTGGTTTGTACGCAACCCGTTGTGGTTGGCCGTGCAGCGTTATGTGATGGGCTGTGTGTTGGCTGCACTGGCAGTGAGGTTGATGCTGGAGCAACGTAAAACCGTATGACCTGGACCTGTAATGGCTATAGAACTGCTTGACCCCTCACATGCCAAGGCCTATCGCCAGTTGATGCTTGAGGCTTATGCGCTGCACCCGGAGGCATTTGTGTCCACCATAGCTCAGCGTGAGAAATTGCCGTTGAGCTGGTGGGAGGCGCAACTGGATGATGAACTCAGTGCTCTGTTCGGCGCCTTTGTCGATTGCCGACTGGTGGGGATCGTCGGCCTGGCTTTTGAACCCTGGGAAGATGCCCGGCACAAGGCCACGCTGTTTGGCTTGTACGTCACCCAAGCCTTTCGCGGGCAAGGGTTGGGCGAACACCTGGTGCAAGCGGTGCTGTCACTGGCCGGGCAAGAGCCTGAAATCAAACTGATCCAACTCACCGTCAGTGCCAACAGCTCGGCCGCGCTGGCGTTGTACCAGCGCTGTGGGTTTGAGCAATCGGGGTTGGAAGACTGCGCGATCCGGGTGGGGGAGGAATATTACGACCGGGTGCATATGCGCCGGTTGGTAAATATTGAGGACAGCTGAAGTAGAGGGTGAACGGCCCGTAGCAGCTGTCGAAGGAACGAGGCTGCGTTCGGCTGCGCAGCAGTCGTAAAATCAGGTCATGCGTTTTTACAGAAAAACCGCATATTCAGGGTTTACGATCGCTTTGCAATCGGACGTAGCCTTCGGCAACTGCTACACGATTTTCTTGCAGATATGCACGGTTCTACTACCGAACCGCACTCACCCCATCCAGCGTCGAGAACGATGTGTCTTTGGCGGTCAGCAAAAAGTCGCGCATATACGGCGCATCCAGCATGTCAGCCCGGATCGCGGCGTAGAGCGTCGCAAACAATCCTTTCTCGCCCAGACGCTTGGCTTTTACATATCCGCGTGAGCTGTATTCATGCAACGCCCAGTGCGGCATCCCGCATACACCGCGGCCACTGGCTACGAGCTGCATCATCATTACTGTCAGTTCTGACGTGCGTACCTGCGCCGGTTCGACGTCGGCAGGTTCCAGGAAACGGGTGAAGATATCGAGTCGATCGCGTTCCACCGGGTAGGTGATCAGAATCTCGGTACTCAGATCCTCAGGCACGATAAACGGCTTGCTGGCCAATGGATGCTGATTGGCCACAGCCAACATGGCTTCGTAGGTAAATAGCGGCACATAGGTCAGGCCGGCAATTTCTTGCGGATCGGACGTTACCACCAAATCCAGATCACCCCGGGCCAGTGCCGGTAACGGTGCGAAGGCAAAACCGGACGCCAGGTCCAACTCGACTTCGGGCCAGGCATCGCGGAACTGATCGATGGTCGGCATCAGCCACTGGAAGCAGCTGTGGCATTCGATAGCCATGTGCAAACGCCCGGCCGTACCGCCGACCAAACGGGCGATATCACGCTCGGCACCGCGCAGCAGCGGCAGCATAGCGTCGGCCAGTTGCAGCAGGCGCAAGCCGCCGCTGGTGAAACGTACCGGTTTGGTTTTACGCACAAACAGCGGCATGCCCATGCGCTCTTCGAGCTCTTTGAACTGGTGGGATAAAGCGGACTGCGTCAGGTGCAGGCGTTCAGCCGCTTCGACCAGGCTGTCTGACTCGCGCAACGCGTGCAGGGTTTTGAGGTGACGAATTTCCAGCACAGTGGCTCCATGAGTAAATTTGATGATCAACACGAAAACGTTGAGTTTGTCTCATGTTGCAGTGAGTGTCGATAATTGTGCCATTACTTACACGAAGGAATGTCGTCATGGCCTTGGCCCACAATCTTGGTTTCCCCCGCATCGGTGCAGACCGCGAGCTGAAAAAAGCCCTTGAAGCCTACTGGAAGGGCGATATCGATCAGGCCGCGTTGGAAGACGTTGGCCGCCAATTGCGAGCCAAACACTGGCAGCTGCAAAAAGATGCAGGCATCGATTTGCTGCCCGTCGGTGACTTCGCCTGGTACGACCAGGTCCTGACCCACTCGCTGACTTTCGGCGTCATCCCTGAGCGTTTTGCCAGCACCCTGGACGAGCAGCGCCGTCCAACCCTGGGCACTTTGTTCGGCATGGCGCGCGGCGCCAGCCAGAGCTGCTGCGGCGGCGAACACAGTAAAGGTCAGTACGCTCAGGAGCTGACCAAATGGTTCGATACCAACTATCACTATCTGGTGCCGGAATTCAGCCTGGACCAGCGCTTTGAACTGAGCTGGAACCAGTTATTTGAAGAAACTGGTGAAGCACTGGCGCTGGGCCATAAGGTCAAGCCTGTCATCATCGGCCCGCTAACCTACCTGTGGCTGGGCAAGGCCAAGGGCGACGAATTCAACAAGCTCGAGCTGCTGGAAAACCTGTTGCCGGTTTACGCTGAAATTCTTTCCCGCTTGGCTGAGCAGGGAGTGGAATGGGTTCAGATCGACGAGCCGATCCTGTCGCTCGACTTGCCGCAGGAGTGGAAAAACGCCTTTGAGCGCGCTTATCACATTCTTCAGTATTCGCCACTGAAGAAGCTGGTTGCCACCTACTTCAGCGGCCTGGAAGACAACCTCGGCCTGGCTGTCGGGCTGCCGGTAGATGGTTTGCACGTCGACCTGGTGCGTGCTCCCGACCAGTTGCATGCCATTCTGGATCGTCTGCCGACCTACAAAGTGCTGTCGCTGGGCCTGGTCAATGGGCGCAACGTATGGCGCTGCGATCTGGAAAACGCCCTGGCGCAATTGCAGGAAGCCGAAGAACGCTTTGGCGACAACCTGTGGGTTGCCGGTTCTTGCTCGCTGCTGCATAGCCCGGTGGATCTGGACCGCGAAACCAAACTGGATGCCGAACTCAAAAGCTGGCTGGCCTTTGCCAAGCAAAAGTGTGACGAAATTGCCGTGCTGCGTGATGCGCTGAATATTGCGCAAGACCCCAAGGTACAAGCAGCACTGGCTCAAAGCCGCGCCGTACAACAAAGTCGGGCCAATTCGCCGCGAATTCACAAGCCAGCAGTGCAGGCTCGTATCGAAGCGATTACCGAGGCTGACAGCCAGCGCCAGTCACCGTTTGCCACCCGTATTGAGTTGCAGCGCGCCCGACTGAATCTGCCAGCGTTTCCGACAACTACTATTGGCTCGTTCCCACAGACAACTTCAATCCGTCTGGCACGCCAGTCGTACAAACAAGGAAAACTGTCGGCCAGCGAATACACAGACGCCATGCACAGCGAGATCCGTAATGCCGTACAAGTCCAGGAGCGTTTGGGCCTGGACGTACTGGTACACGGCGAAGCCGAGCGCAATGACATGGTGGAATACTTCGCCGAGCAGTTGGATGGCTATGTATTCACCCAATATGGCTGGGTACAGAGTTACGGTTCGCGTTGTGTGAAACCGGCGATCATTTTCGGCGACCTGAGCCGTCCGCAAGCCATGACCGTGGAGTGGATAAAATACGCTCAGGGCCTGACCGACAAGGTGATGAAGGGCATGCTGACCGGCCCGGTGACGATGCTGATGTGGTCGTTCCCGCGCGAAGATGTATCGCGCAAGGTTCAGGCGCAGCAATTGGCACTGGCGATCCGCGATGAAGTGGTGGACCTGGAACAAGCCGGGATCAAGATCGTGCAGATCGACGAAGCGGCTTTCCGCGAAGGCTTGCCGTTGCGTCGTGCACAGTGGCAGGAGTATTTGGACTGGGCAGTAGAAGCGTTCCGTCTGTGTGCATCTGGCGTGGGTGATGAAACCCAGATCCACACCCACATGTGCTACAGCGAGTTCAACGATGTGATCAAGTCGATTGCCGAGATGGACGCCGACGTGATCACCATCGAAACCTCGCGCTCGGACATGGAGCTGCTGGATGCATTTGAAGCGTTCGACTATCCGAACGACATCGGTCCAGGTGTGTATGACATCCACTCGCCACGGGTGCCGGACACGGCCGAAATGGTCAAGTTGCTGAGCAAGGCCGCCAAACGTATTCCTGCCGAGCGTTTGTGGGTCAACCCCGACTGCGGTCTTAAAACCCGCGCCTGGGCCGAGACTGAAGCCGCATTGATCAACATGGTTGCGGCCGCACGGCAGTTGCGCGCCGAGGTGGCTTAAGCCCGTTTAAAGCATGGGGGGCGGAGCATCGCAATGATGTCCGGCCCCCGGTTTCGCTTTCGTTAACCGCTTCAATGGCAACACTTCCCCCCCTCCAGGATCCCCATAGCCTGGCGTCAGAAAACCAAATACCACGTGCCAACCATTCTGATGAATGGCTGCTTGCTCTGTTACTTCTGACAGTAGGCAGGCCACGTCTCAAAGCGCGTAATTAATCCCAATAGAGTCAGTTATCAGGCTCATAAACACCGGTTTTCCGGCCATGCGTTGGCCGACAGCCGGGGATGGTTCCTGCCAGTGCGGATACGCAATCCGCTTGAGGTTATGGTCATGGCGAGCAAAAAATCTTCAGGGAAATCTGAAACCGGGAAAGGCGTCGGCAAGGCGGCCAATAAAGAACAGGTCGCCATCACCGGGCAATCGTTTACCGACCCACCGCAGGATGAAGAGCCTGCACTAGAGATCATTGTCATTGGGGATGAACCACCGCTGGATGATAAGCCCGCGCAAGGCGACGAGCCTGCGCCAGACCTTGAGTCTGAAAGCGATATCGCGGCCCGCGAATCCTTGATGGTGTTGCACGAGCAGCTCACGAGTCTTGGTTTTAGCTCCGTGTTCGACGTGGTACGTGATGGCCGTACAGAGGTCCTGACGAAAGTAAAACAGTTGTCGAAGCTTGTAGATAACGGCCCGACTGAAGCGTTTTATGAACAAGCCCAAGCCCGTGCCGCCAGCCTGACCCGGCGTTATGCACAGCTCTGTGCACGCGGTGAGCCGGCCTTGCATGCGGTACTCAAGCTTGAGGCGCCCGAAGATCGCTCCTGGATGTTGCGATCGCTCAGTAGTGGCGGCAATTACGCCAGTTGGTTTGTGCAAACCAATAGCGGTGGGTTCTCCCATCCTGACTCGGCAGGCTCATTGTTTTCCCCGGCCAGCTATCTGACTGACCTGTATCGGGCTGCCAAGCCGCTCCATCCGGTCAGCAACGGCCTGCAACTGAACCAGCGGCGGCCTGACCTGGGCCAGTTGACGCTTAGCGATGCCAACCTCAATGAAGAAGTCAGCACCCTGGCGCTGACCCTGGAAGTGTTGGAGGCGGGTATTACAGGCGATGTGGACGAGGTACTGCGTACTGCCCTGTACCCGATGAACCTGCCTTACAACCATGCCAGTGAACAGATACTGCAAGGCATGGCAGCCAGCAAAAGCAGCCCGGCCGAACTCTGGTCGGTGTTGAAGGATTACGAAGGTCAGGCACTGACGCGCGAAACCGATCTGCGCAGTTGGGCGAACAAGATGCCAGCGGCCTATGCGCGCGATGCGTTGGGTATGTCTCCGGAGTTGGCAGGCATCATGACTGAGGCCAGAAACACCACCGATGCCTCGGTCGCCCGATATTTTGGTTACAGCTCGTTCGGTCAAATGCAGTATTCATCGAGCCTGCAAACTGCACTCCAATTGCCAGAGGAAACCATCGTCCTGGCGCTGGGAGGCGGGCCTTTTTACAACCTGTCGTCGCGGGATATCGTTCCGACCCAGACCTACGGCGCCCGCTATCTCAATGGCTGGTCAGACGGTACGCAAAACCCGGCCAAACCACTCTATTGGTATGTCGGTGCCGCCCTCGGTCAGCCCGTGCCTCAGCCAGCCAACAGTCCGTCCAACAGTGGTCTGTATAACCGTAATGGCCGCGCCTTCGAGCGCCTGAACCGCATCTTTCGCTTGCAACAGCATGTGAAACAACTGTCTTTCGAGGAACTGGACTGGCTGATCTGCCAGGCCAGCGATGATCTCAGCGCTCACCCCCTGACCCAGGCCTTGCAGGCACTGGCGGTCTATATGCCGTTACGCCAGCGCTATGGCATGACGGTCGACAGTTTTGGCGCCTGTCTGCACCTGCTCAATACCTTCCATGCTGGTGGCAAGCCCTCGTTCTACAGCGCCTTGTTTGGCGAGGCTGAACTGATCGGTTCAAGCAATATCGACTTCCAGCAAACAACCCTCAGTCAAACTTCACTGCGTGCTAGGGCCAGCCTGTGTCAGGGCCTGAAGGTAGACGATGCAACCCTCACTTTGCTGGCGCAGTACCTGCCAGGCATAAGCGCCAATGGCGTGTTACCGGAGTTGGGGCTGGAGCAGATTTCTGCGTTGTACCGGCTCGTAGCGATACCTCGGCTGTTTGGCCTGAGCGTGGCCCAGGCCTTGCACTTATGGGACTTGCTGGCCGCGCCCGAGGCAGTTGTCCGCGCCCTGGCTCAACCCAAACCCAACCAGGTCGCGCAGGGGGTGCTGATACGCACTGGTTATCTGGTCGACTGGATGCACGCCGCACAGCTGGATCCGGAGCAGCTTATCGCGCTGACCAGTCGCCGCTATCCGGCCCAGAGCACACCCGAACTGCAAACCTTTATTGAAAACATCTACAGCACACTGGCTGGTCGTACCGCTGCTGAGGCGGCAGATGGCGAGGTATTACGGGCGCAATTGGCGCGCCATATCGGCGCCGAATTCAACCTGAAACCCAATATCGCCACTGCCGTAATGGCTTGGGCCGACGCTGTGGCCAAGGACATGGCTCCCACACTGGAGGGTTATGGCCTGCTGAACTTCTGGGCCGATATCGAACGCGTCTGTCAGGGCATTACCACGTTGGACGACGTATCCCGTGCCGTGCAGTACGCCTACTTGTTACGCCAGTTCGTCCAGGTCTGCCATTGGGCCCAGCTTGGCGAGCAGGATTTGCAGGTGTTGATGCCTGCGGGGGCGGGCCAGCCTTCAGCGCTGACCGGCGCACTGACGGCCCCTCAATTGACATTGGATGTACTGCTGCTGTTGTCACGCTATCGCAGTTGGCAGCGGCGGCTGACCGGCACAGTGGCCGAGGCCCGTGGTTTTATCCTGCGTGCTGCTGCGCAGGATCCGGCACTGACGCTGCAGGTCGCCGCGAAACAGCTCAGCGACCTGCATGGCTGGGACCTGACGCAAACCCTGGTGTTGATGAATGACGCCGTGCCACGCAACTTTGTGGCATTGCTGCCGCTACTGCAAAAAACGCAGTTCTGCCAACGGCTTGGGTTGTCGCCTACGGATTTGCAGTGGGTCGGCAAACTGACTGAAACCGCCACAGTTGATCAGGCCACGCTCACTTTGATAGCCGCCAAAGTTATCGCAGCCGCACGCGGCTAACCCGGGAGAAAATGTGATGAACGAGAAATTAATGGCCGGTCTGAACGAATCCCGGCGTGATGCAATGGTGCCGTATTACCTCAAGTATGTGATCCCCGCGCGTAATCTTGGCACGTTGGCTGAGAAGATCACCACCGCGGAAGATCTGTACGAATACCTGCTGCTTGATCCGAAGGTGTCCGGGCAGATCAAGACCAGCCGTATTGCCGAAGCCGTGGCCAGTACCCAGCTGTATCTGCACCGTTGTCGCGAACAGTTGGAGCCAAATACCAACATGGTCGCGATGCAAGACGCTTCGCGCGACAACGGCTATTTCAGTCGCTGGAACGCTTACAACAAACGCTATGCTACCTGGGCCGGTCTGCAGCGGCTGTTGTACTACCCGGCCAGTTATATTGATCCCGAACTGCGTTACAGCAAGACTCAGTTATTCAAGGAACTGGAGTCAGCCATCAATCAGGGCCGTATTACCGAAGAGCGCGTCGAACAGGCCTTTACCCAGTACGTGAGCGGCCTGCGCACTGTGCTCGATATCCGTTATGACAGTGGTTATCAGGTAGAACCAGCCAGCGAGAAGGGGGCGGCGTATTTCTGCGGCAGCATACCCGGAACAACGGGTGAGTATTACTGGCGCCGAACGGATTACACCGACTTTGGCACAAACGCTAAAGTACGCAATGCAGCCTCCTGGAGTGAATGGCTGAAGATTGATGCGCCGTTGCAGCCGATACCAGGCACCACACCGTCGATTGTGTTCTTTGCCAATCGCTTGCATGTGTTGTGTGTGCATCAATATAACGGTGGTGTTACTGCAGTCGGTACCCAAGGCGACACCGAATTGAATATGCTGCAGGAATTGCAGATTGCCACACTGAGGCCCAGTGGGCAGTGGAGTATTCGCAGTTGGCCTCTTACCATTAGCCCAGCAGGTGTTTTTGCGGCTGAATTACGTGATCCCGAGAAAAAAAGCGAGCCGGTCTTGGGGGTGTTTTTTGATACTCCAGAGGGGCTTAGTCTGTATCGTTTCAGTAAAATATTGCAGATGGTTGATTCACTCGGAAATAATGCAAAATTTGATTTTATTAATAAAAATAAAACGTTCAGCGATTATCACGATATACCGGTATTCCAACCGCTGCTTGTTTATCCTCCTACGGGTCCAGCGCTCAATTCAATCACGACTCAATATGTTTTTCAGCAAAAGTTCGATGCTTATTACTGTAAGTTCTCGAACTTCGTTTTTTTCAATAAAGACGGATTGCTGAGCATCTCTATAGACGGAGATGTACATATGCCCAATGGTCAGCTAACCCGACTCATGATTTACAGGTCTGGCGAGCTATTGGGTTTCTATAATGTTTATAGCTCTGGTCAGTGGAAAAGAACTGAGGTGATAAATACGCCATTCCCATTCGTTGAGTTTGTACAAGATTATTCATATAGCGCAAGATTTTCCTATTGGTTAAATGTGGATGAAGTGCCGTTGAAAAGAACGGTTGTAGGCACACTAACAACACTGACCAATTTCGTAGCCAATGCAAGTTTGTGGATCCCTACCGCCCACAACGGCGCTGGCCGTACACAAATGCTGTACACCAAACCTGGCAATGCCAGCGAGTACGTGCTCACCACGTTGGCTGGGCCGCTGCTGGAACAAAAAATGCTGGAGGACGTGCAGGCACTGCTGTCGTGGGATGTGCAACAGACCAAGGTCGATCCCAGTGGATATAACGGCAGCAATATTTCTCGAATTACCAGTTTCGAAGGGGGCGTTGGGCTCTATACGTGGGAGTTGTTCTTTCATGCCCCATTTCTGATTGCCAATCGTCTGCTGGCCGAGCAGCGTTTTGATGAGGCCGATCTCTGGTTCAAACGCATTTTTGATCCGGCGGGTTATCGAGACTCAAAAGGTGTATTGCAAACAGAGAACTCCAAGCCGCGCTACTGGAATGTACGACCGCTGCAAGAAGATCTTACCTGGGGCTCTGCGGCGCCGATCGATACCGACGATCCGGACGTGATCGCCACGGCCGATCCGATGAACTACAAACTGGCGGTTTTCTTGCGTGGGCTGGAGCTGTTGGCTGCCCGGGGTGACCAGCTGTATCGCCAGCAAACGCGCGATAGCTTGAGCGAGGCCAAGATGTGGTACATGCAGGCCTTGCAATTGCTCGGTACACGCCCGTTACTGCCGCTGGCCCTGGCCTGGGATGCGCCGACGCTGGAGGCCGCCAGCAGTAGCAACAATCTGCGCCTGCTGGAGCTGGAAACCCTGGTCGAGGAGCGGCAGGCGCTGCTGGCACCTGCTTCGCTGCGACAGGTCGTGGTAGCCAACGGGCCGTTTCGGCCACCGGTCGATACGGCGGTGCTGGCTTACTGGGATCGCTTCGAGGGGCGTCTGTATAACCTGCGTCGGCACCTGTCCATCGATGGTCAGCCGCTGTCGTTGGCATTGTTCGAACCTGCGGCGGACCCGCGTTCGCTACAGCTTGCTCGTCAGGCCGGTGACGGTGCCGGTGGCCTCCAGGCCGGATCGGCCCCGGCACTGTGGCCGCAACGCTTTATGGTGCTGCTGGATCGGGCGCGCAATGCTGTGCAGCAGGTGGTTCAGTTTGGCGCCAACCTGCAAGGTGTACTGGAACGGCGTGACGCCGATGCCTTGAGCGTCTTGCAACAAACCCAGCAGGGCGGCTTGCTGGCCCTGATGCGCGAAGCCCATATGGCCAATCAGGCTTCGTTGCAACATACCTTGAGCGGGCTGGAAGGTAGTCAGGCAGCGATCCTGGCGCGTCAGCAACATTATGATGCGCTGTTCGAGGAAAATATTTCCGAACGTGAGCAGCATGCGATGGATTTGCGCAGCGACGCCAACTACCTGGATTACACGGCAGGAGCCTTGCGCTTGGTTGCCGGGGGGCTTAATGCCCTGCCGACCATGGCAATGGCGGGTGCGGGAGCCGGAGTCGCTTTTGCCTTTGGGATGGGGGGCGCAGGCTGGGGCAAACTGGGCAGCGTGGTTGACGCCAGCAGTGATGTACTGCGCCTGGCGTCCGGGATCATGCAGGGCGAAGCCGCCAAGGTGGATGTCTCCGAGCAATACCGTCGTCGGCTTCAAGACTGGGGTTTGCAGCGGGATCAGGCGCTGCATGAGGGCAAGGTGATCACGAGCCAGATCGATGCCCTCAAGGAACAGATCACGATGGCCGAAAAACAACGCCAGCAGACCGAAATGGAACAGGCCAATAACGACGTGGTGCTGGAAATGCTGGGCACCCGCTTTACCGGCAAGGCCCTGTTCAACTGGCAGGCTGCTCGACTGTCGACGCTGTATTACCAGCTCTACGACTCGGTGTCTTCGCTGTGCGCGCAGACCCAAGCCAGCCTGCACTGGGAAACCCGCGACAAGCGCAATTACCTGCGCCCCGGTAACTGGAGCGATCTGTATCAGGGCCTGCTGGCCGGCGAGAGCCAGTTGCTGAGCCTGCAACAGATGGAGGCGGCTTACCTGAGCTGGGACCAGCGTACGCTGCAGGTGCGTAAAACCGCTTCGCTGCGCACTCTGGACGCCACGCTGATCAACCGGATCAAGCAACTGCTTGCGCCTGACAGTCTGGTCAACGTGGACCTCGACACTACCCAATCGAAAGTACAGGTGGTGCTCGACAGCAACAGTAACCTGAGCCTGAGCTTCAAGCTTGATGACTTGAACATTTTGGGTGATTACCCATCAAGCCTTAACCTGGGCAGCAGTCGCCTGATCAAGACCTTTAGCGTGACGCTACCGGCTTTGTTGGGCTCGTATGAGAACGTGCAGGCCTTGTTGCGCTATGACAGTAGCCAGCCGTTGGCCAATGGCTGCAAGGCCGTGGCCTTGTCCCATGGGCTGGATGACAGCGGGCAGTTTCAGCTGGACTTCAATGATGGCAAGTACCTGCCGTTTGAAGGCTTACCGGTCGAGAAAGGCTCATTCTCATTGGTGTTTCCAAATGCTCAACGCGGCCAGCAGGCGATGTTGCTGAGTTTGAACGACATCATTTTGCATGTCGGCTACACGATCCGGTAATCGCATAGCAGTGAAGATACAAATCTGTAGCCGCTGGCGCAGTCGGTGCCAGCGGCTACTTTTTTGGACGTTACCTGACGATTTTATCGACATGGATATCGAGTTTTTTCAGGCGATACCAGAAGCTGCGCTCTGAAATACCGATCAACTGCGCAGCAGCAGCCTGCACGCCTTGGGCTTGTTGTAATGCGGCAAGGATGTAGGTTTTTTCGACTTCAGCCAGGGCTGCTTCCAGATCGGGCGGTACGCTCGGCCCCGGTGTGAGCAGCGCGTTGCTTTGGCCGGGTTGGGCACTGAACAGGTAGGGCGGCAGGTCGCTGTCCTGGATGGTGTTGCTGTTGGCCACAATGGTGGCGCGTTCGACGCAGTTCTGCAGCTCGCGAATGTTGCCCGGCCAGCCGTACTCGGCCATTGCCTGCAAGGCGCTGGGGCTGAAGCCGGTTATCCGTTTACCTGCCGTGGCACCCAGAATATGGGCAAAGTGCCGCGCCAGCGGGGTGATGTCTTCAACGCGTTCGCGCAAGGCGGGCAGCGGGATCGGAAACACATTCAGGCGGTAGTACAAGTCTTCGCGAAACTCTTTGTTGGCTACGGCCTCCAGCAAGTTCTTGTTAGTGGCCGCAATCACCCGCACATCGACCTTGCGCTCTCGCGGATCACCCACCGGTTCAATCACCCGCTCTTGCAGGGCCCGCAAAATCTTGGCTTGTAACGCCAGGGGCATATCGCCCACTTCATCGAGAAACAGCGTGCCTTTGTCTGCCTGCATAAAGCGACCGACGCGATCCGCCACGGCGCCGGTAAACGCGCCTTTGCGGTGGCCGAACATCTCACTTTCAAGCAGCCCTTCAGGAATGGCCGCACAGTTGACCGCGACAAAAGGTTTGTCTGCGCGGCTGCCGTGTTTGTGAATGGCGCGGGCGACCATCTCTTTGCCGGTGCCGCTTTCGCCGGTCAGCAGGATGGTGGCGTTGCTGTCCCGAACCGAGTCGATGGCCTGCAGCACCCGACGAAAACTCGGGCTGTCGCCAATCAGGCTGTCGATGTGCTGGTGCTCGTCCAGTTCGGCGCGCATGCGGGCGTTGTCGCGCAGGATGTCGCGAAATTGCAGGGCCTTGCTGACCGTAATATCCAGTTCGTCGATATCAAAGGGTTTGGCGATGTAGTCGTAGGCGCCGTTACGCATGGACTGTACGGCGTTTTTCACCGTGCTGTAGGCGGTCATTACGATTACTGGCAGATGCGGGTAGTGCAGTTTGACCTCGGCCAGTAACTGCGGCCCGTCCATACCGGGCATGCGCCAGTCGCTGATCACCAGGTCGATGTCTTCCTGTTCCAGAATCGCCAGCGCCTGCAGGCCGTTGCCTGCAGTGAAGACCTGTATTTGGTTTTGACTCAGTGCCGAGCTGAGCAGGTCGCAGAGTTTGGGTTCGTCATCGACCACCAGCACGTTATGACTCATGTCTCATCCCCTCCGTGGGCCGGAATGTACAGATTGAAAGTGGCACCGGCGTCTTTTTCGCTGATGCATTCGATGCGTCCATCGTGGCTGTCCATGATCGAAAAGACCTTGGCCAGACCCAAACCGGTGCCTGAGGCTTTGGTCGTCACAAAGGGCGTGAAAATACGTTCGAGCATGTCGGATGCTATCCCTTCGCCAGTGTCGGCAATACCAATCACGGTGTACTCGTTTTCGCGGGCAATGCGCACGGTCAGGCAGCCCCCTGTGGGCATGGCATCTATGGCGTTGATGATCAGGTTCAAGCACGCCTGTTTCAATTGCCCGGCATCGGCATACAGGGTTGCGTCTGGCGCCTGATCGTCGATGCGGGCATCAATGTTGTGGCTTTCCAGTTCCGGTTTGCAGAAACCCAGAATCTCTTCAACCAAAGGCCGCGCAGCCTGTTGTGCGCGGACGGGGGCGCTGGGTTTGGCGAAGTCGAGAAACTCGGTGATCAGGTCGTTGATCCGGGTGACTTCGCTGACCACGTATTCCAGATGGCGCTTGTCGGTATCGCCCAGGTCGGCGCGGCGGTGCAGCAGTTGGGTCGCGGTCTTGATAATGCCCAGCGGATTGCGAATTTCGTGCGCCAGGCCCATGGCCACTTCGCCCAGGGCATGCAGTCGGTCGCGACGGCGCAGCTGGGCTTCGAGATGGTGCAGTTGGCCCAAGCGGGCCGCCATGTGGTTGAAGGTGCTGCTGAGCTCGGCCAGTTCATCGTTACCTGATACGGCCACGCGCTGGTTGTAATCCCCGGCGGTCACGGCCCGTACACCCGCCGACAGGCCGCGCAGCGGGCGGGTAAGTCGCTCGGACACCAGCCAGCCTACGGTCAGCGACAGCAGCGAACCCAGCAGAAAAATCAGCGCGAACAGGTTGGTCTGGTTGACCAACCCCACCAGGCTGGTATGACGCAGCAGGCCACTGTAGATCACGCCTTGCAGCTCACCGGTGTCGTTGAGGATCGGCCAGTACAGGCCGCTGTAACGGCTGGTGAATTGCTCGCTGGGTAATTTTGTTTCGCGCAAGGTCTGTTCAATGGCGCGGGAAACAGTGGGCTGGCGGTCTTCAAAACGCTGGCTGGAGAATATTTCGGCGAACCCGCTGTTGTTGTGCAAGTACAGGCGCAGATCGAGGGAGTGCACCTCAGCGACGCTGGTCAGAAAGCTGCTGTCCAAGTAGGTGGCCACCAGCAATTGGTAGTCGACGCCGTCCTGGCTGGTAGGAAAAGTCGAAACTACGGTGCCGGTGGGAACTTCGCCTACGTTGATGGTTTGCAAAACCGCATTCGGCTCCAGGCTGATCTGGCTGACGATGCTATCGCTGGCGGTGCTGAACACCACTTTATGGTCGCTGTCGCGAATCAACGCCACCACATCGATGCCCATCGCATCGGCGATGTCGGCAGTCAGTCGGTCATGGCGGATTGCTTTATTGGACGTTGGCGGATGGGTGTATTGCAAAAACAGCTTGGCGACCCTGGCGTTGTCCGCAAGGATTTCGCTGATCTCGTCCTTGACGATCTTGGTCGACTCCTGCAACCAGACCCGCACGTTGCTATCGAAAATTTGCGACAGGGTAGTCGCGGCCAGTTCGGCGGCAATCATGGTCGGAATCACGCTGACCAGCCAAAAGGCCAGCACCAGCTTGCGCTGCACTGTCCAGCGCGACACTTTGAAGGGTTGAGGCTGGTTCGATTTGGCAGGCGTGCTGGGCATTAATACTCGCTTATCGCAGCCGCCAGGGCAGGGTCATGGCGGTCAGGGCGGATGAACAGTTTGACCATCTTGAGTACGTTGTTCAGCAGCCAGTTACGGTGGCGGAAAAACAGCATATTGCTCTGAAAGGTACAGCCCAGACGTATCTTGCTGGCGTAGCCAGCCTGGCCGCATTCGTACAATGCGATCTTGTGTCGAATGCAGTAGTCGACGTTTACCAGCCAGCTTCTGAAGTACAGATTGTAGTCGCGGGTCAGCTCAAGGTCGTGGCCGAAAAACTTGTCGATCAGCCTGTTTTCGTCAATCAGTACCAGATTGAACGCCACCAGTTGCTCGTCGACCCAATACAGTACGCACAATGCCCGATCGCCGAGCTGTTGGAGAATACCCGTGAAATATGTCGGTGGTAAGCGCTCCAGTTGCAGATCACTGCGTTCCAGGCTGGCCTCGTACAAACGCATGACTTCGGGCAAAACGTCATCGATGGCGCTGCGCCATTCCACCCGTGGCCCTGGAGCGCGCAGCTTGCGGCGCATGTCTTTACGGGTGGACTTGCCCAGTGAGCCCAGATAACCCTCTACCGAGCCAAAGGGCACCGCCAGCATCGCGCTGGGCAGGCCGGGCATCGACTGAAAACCTGCAGTCTTGCAACTGTGTGCCCAGTCTTCGTCATGGCGAGGTACGTCCTTGACGGCGATCAGACCGATGCCCAGCCGAGCGGCGTCCTTCTGGGCCAGTGCCAGCAGTCGGGCGAGCAAGGCAGGGCGCAGCGCCCCCGGAATATGGCTGGCCATACCCGCGCTGCACTGTTCGGTCACCGGCGAGCCGATGGCGTACAGCTGCAGTTGCACCAGCGCCGGCAGCACCCGGTTGAGTGTTTCGGTGAAACGTTTGCTGAGCCCTTGAACCGTGGTGTCGAGGCGATAGCAGGTCGTAAATGCAGTCGCTACGGCGATCAGGGTCTGGTCTTGGAATAGCGTCAGGTATCGCCATTCGAAGCCTTCGATGCTGGCCTCTTCAACCGCCACAATGTAGTCCCAATCCTCAAGGGCACCCGGAAAACAGTCATTCCAGGCCGCGCGGTCGATCGCCTGGATGGATGAAAAGGCTTGGGCAGTAATCATGAGGCGTCCTTTGGCTCAGGCCCGCTGTAAATGCTCTACAGGAGCCAGCGCAGCGATGCTGTTTTTCTTGATGAACGCGTCACTCAGTTCGATCACCCGGCGGTATTGCAGGTCGACAGTGATCATGTGATAGCAGTTGTCGAGCAGCACTTTGGTCACCTGCCCGCCCAGATGGCGCTCGACATAATCGGCGTTCCAGCGGCTGGTGATGTCGTCTTCGATGGAGTGCACTACCAGCGCCTTGGTGGTGATCGACGGCATGCGTTGTTTCACCACGGCATTCATCCGGTGCAATTCGCGCACGGTGACGCCTTCCATCGTCAACAGTCCGGCATTACTGCTTTCGCCGGCTTTCATCTGACGCTCGACGATGGCGCGCAAACGCTCGTTTTTGATCCCGTAAGGCGGTTTTTCTTCAAAGCTGCACAGGCGCACGCCAAAGGGGATTTTCATCAGCAATGGGGTCAAAAAGGCCAGCTTGTTAATACTCCAGCCGTCGTAACGCAGGGTGGTGGAGTACATCAACAAACCGGCGATTTGGTCCGGGTGTTCGGAGGCGAGGTACATCGACATCACCGCCCCCATCGATAAACCGCCGACGAAAATCTGTTGGTGGCGCTGGCGGATGCCGACGAAGGTTTTGCGTACACCTTCGTACCAGTCCAGCCAGCCAGTGGCTTGCAGGTCGCTGTTGTCACCGCAGTGCCCGGCCAGGGTGGGCACGTACACCGTGCACGTCCCATCCTTGGCCAGGCCCTGGGCCACCCGACGCAACTCCGTCGGGGTGCCGGTGAGGCCGTGGATCAACAACACCGCGACCTCACCTGTGCCGAGAACGAAACCGGCGTCGCCTTCGCCCAGATCGATCTCTGGCGCGTTCACCGTTTCATGGCTCGGGCCAGCAGGCGGTCGAGCAGGGCGATACCCAGGTCGATTTCGGCGTAGCTGATTTCCAGCGACGGGGCCAGGGTGATCACGTTCTTGTAGTAGCCGCCCACGTCCAGAATCAGACCCAGACGCTTGCCGTCGATTTCGATGTCGCCCTTCATGCCTTCTTCAACCATGAAGTCCAGGGTTGCCTTGTCCGGAGTGAAACCGTCCGGGCCGCAGATTTCGCAGCGCAGTGCCAGGCCCAGGCCGTCGACGTCGCCGATGATCGGGTAACGTTTTTGCAGGTCCTGCAGGCCGTCCAGGAAGTACTTGCCCTTGGCCATGACCATCGCGCCATAGTCGACTTCGCTGGTCATCTTGAACATCTCCAGACCTACCGCCGTGCCCAGCGGGTTGGAGGCGAAGGTGGAGTGAGTCGAGCCCGGAGGGAAGACTTTCGGGTTGATCAGCTCTTCACGGGCCCAGATGCCACCCAGCGGGTTGAGGCCGTTGGTCAGTGCCTTGCCGAACACGATTACATCGGGTTTGACGTCGAAGTGTTCAATCGACCACAGCTTGCCGGTGCGCCAGAAGCCCATCTGGATTTCGTCGACCACCATCAGGATGCCGTGTTGATCCAGTACTTGCTTGAGCTCGCTGTAGAAGTTCATCGGTGGAATTACATAACCACCGGTGCCCTGGATCGGCTCGACGTAAAACGCTGCGTATTCGCACTGATTGGTTTTTGGGTCCCAAACGCCGTTGTATTCGGTCTCGAACAAACGAGCAAATTGCTGCACGCAGTGGCTGCCGTACTCTTCCTTGGTCATGCCTTTAGGGCCGCGGAAGTGATACGGAAACGGAATGAAGTTGGCGCGCTCGCCAAAGTGGCCATAGCGGCGGCGGTAGCGGAAGCTGGAGGTGATCGACGAGGCGCCAAGGGTGCGGCCGTGGTATCCACCTTCGAACGCAAACATCAGGCTTTTGCCGTTGCTGGCGTTACGCACCACTTTCAACGAGTCTTCGATGGACTGTGAACCGCCGACGTTGAAGTGCACGCGACCGTCGAGGCCGAACTTGTTTTTGGCATCCACCGCGATGCGTTCCGACAGTTCGATCTTGCCTTTGTGCAGGTATTGGCTGGCGATCTGCGGCAGGGTGTCGATCTGTTGCTTGAGCGCGTTGTTCAGGCGTGGGTTGGAGTAACCGAAGTTGACGGCCGAGTACCACATTTGCAGGTCGAGGTAGGCCTGGTCTTCAGTGTCCCAGACGTAGGAGCCTTCACAACGGCTGAAAATACGTGGTGGTTCGATGTAGTGAACGGTGTCGCCGTACGAGCAGTACTTGGCTTCTTTATCCAGAAGAATCTGGTCTTCAGGCGTAGCGATTCGGATATCAGACATGATTGAAGAGTTCCTGCTGTTCACGAGAGTAGTGGGGAGCGTTAGCGGCGTTGCTCGGCAATTTGGCGAGCAGGGCCGGCAGTTCGGCGAAAGAGTCGAAGCGGGCGTAGGGGATGCCGTTGCGTTCGCAATGTTCGGCCAGGCTGTCTTTGGCGAACACAAAATCGGCGCTGGAGGCCACGCACATGTCGGAGCGGCCATCACCGATCACCAGCACGCGCTTGCCGCTGGGAGTGGATTTACATTTGCAGTTGCCCGCGGCCGCACGGCAGGCGTCGCTGGAGTACGGGAAGTCGATGCGCCAGCTGTTCTGGTCGACCTGGCGCAGGCGGTTGGCAAGAATCGGCAACAGGCTCACGTAGTTGCGGGCCAGGATACGGGCGATGCCTTGTTCGATGCCGTCGCTGACCACTTCAAGAGTGGCGCCGAGGCCGATGACGTGGTCCACGAAATCGGGAAAGTCCGGGTCAATCTCAACCGTGTCGAAATAGGCCAGCAGTTCGGCTGGCGAGGCTTTGACCAGCGACAGCTGGCGGCTCAGGCATTCACGCGAACCAATCTCACCTTGCAACCATTGATCTTCGATCGCTTCCCAGCTGGGGTCGGCGAAGCGTTGAAGAATGTTGTCGATGACGTCGGTGCGGGTAATGGTCCCGTCGAAATCACACACAATATGCCATTGCATCATCTGCATTGTCCTGTTGAGTAGGTGCGCTTTTTGCGCTTGCTACAGGACATTGCATTGATTGTGCCAACCCGCGTAAGCCCAGCGGGCCGGGGCCCTTCGCAGATATGGCGGTGTGTTCAGGCTTTGCAGCTACAATTTTTGTAGCTTGCTACAAACAACATCAGTGCTTGCCTCTGCTGCTTGAAAAAGAGATTGATGCGCGTATGAACTTTAATGGAACTTTTGTCATGAAAACCTCCGGTTGTATTTTTTTGCTCCTCACTTTGCTAGGGGGTACTGCTGACGCGTACGCCGCAGACGGCCCGAGTGGAGAGGTGGGCGTGGGGGTTGGCTATCAGCCGTACGATCCGAGTGCCAGTCGCTATGAGACGGTGCCCTTGCCGTACTTTGATCTGGACTGGGGGGATGTCAGCCTCAATACCGATGACGGCCTGACCTGGAGCGCATTCAATGTCGATGGCTGGAGCGCGGGTCCGTTTATCAACTATCTTTCGGGACGTGATGCCGATGGTTCGTTGCGCGGTTTACGCGATGTGTCTGATATGGCTGAGCTTGGCGGCTTTGTGCAGTACAGCCCGGCCGAGTTCTGGCGAGTGTATGCGCAGTTGGGGCAGGCAGTGGGTGGCGGGGGCGGTCAGGGCGGCGTGTTGGGGCAGGTCGGCGGTGAGCTGGGGTATCCGCTGGGGCTGGGAATTATTGGCAGCAGCCAGTTGGCGGCGCACTTTGCGGATGCTCGACAGATGTCGACGTTCTTTGGTGTGAGTGACAGCGAGGCTCAGGCCTCCGGTATTTCGTCCTACAAGGCCAGTGGTGGATTTCAGAGCGTGACCCTGACCCAGAATTTTGACTTCCCGCTGGCTGAGCACTGGTCGCTGGTGGCCAGCGCCAGCTGGACTCATCTGCTGGGCTCGGCGGCACACAGCAGCATCGTCAGGGAACAGGGCGATGTGAATCAGGGGTCGGTGCAGACGGCGATCAGCTATAAGTTCTGACGTCTCCCAACCCCTGTAATGTATCGATGCAACTGTCAGTGTTCCGGCTCGCCGTCCGCCAGCACGGCAATCCCGGCAATAATCACCGCGACGCCGATCCAGTGCAACGTACTGATGTGTTCGCCCAAGCCTAGCCATGAGCCTAGTAAAACGCCGACAAACACCAGTGAACTCAAGGGGAATGCCAGCGACAGGCTGCTGCGGCGCAGGATCAGCATCCAGACGAAAAACGCGCCGATATAACAGGCAATCGCGATCCATACCCCGGGGTTGAGCATCACTGCGTGGAGCCATTGCAGAGTGAAGTCCATCTGTCCCAATTGATCACCGCCGACTTTGGTGGCTATTTGCCCTGAGCTTTCGAGGGCGATCAACAATGCCCACAGCACAATCGTACCCAGGCGGCCATGCAGCCAGCCGTGGTCTGCCAGTTTCAGCGTGTCAGTATTTTCCATTGCTCAACTCCTCAAGCCCCGGCGATGCAGACGAGCATCACGCCAAGGGTAATCACCAAGGTGCCCATCCAGCGCCGACGGCTGACGTGTTCGCCAAGGAACACCTTACCGGCGAACACCGCTCCGCAATACGCCAGCGCCGCGGCCGGGAACAGCAGGCTTAGCGGTGCCCGCGAGAGGGCCTGGAGCCAGACGAAAAACTCGATCACGTAGGCGCCGATCCCGGCCCACAGCAGCGGTGCATTGAATACCTGGCCCCAGAACGCATTGAGGCGAAAGCCACCCTCCAGTTCAGGCAACCGGTCCAGGCCGATTTTGAAACACAGTTGGCCAATCACATCGAGCACGATGGAGAACGCCACCAAGGCAATCACGATCAAGGTCACGGAAACAGCTCCTCAAACAATTCGAGCAGCGCTGCATTGGTGATCGAGTTACGCAGCAAATCACTCTCGCTCCATCGCTCAGGTGCAGGCTGGTCGGACTTGGCCTCCCAACGTTTAAGCAGATTGTGGTGGGGCGCCTTGGCGAATTCGCCGCAGATGTCGATGCCCAGCACGCGTTTGCTGGTGGCGAGGGCGCGGATGGCCTGGAGCAAGTGGTTCAGGCGCATCCCGCCCTGGTCCCAGTTGGTGGCGGCGTCTTCACTGGCAAGCACGTCTTTGTCCACGGTGATCCAGATTGCTTCCGTGGGCAGGCTCTGGATCAGATTGTCGAGGAAGCTCGGCCAGTCCTGATCGGCGAGATTGCGCCAGTGCAGGTGGTTCTCGCGCTGTTCGTGTCCGGCGCCATCGCCGATCCTGCCCCAGACTTTGGTGGGGGCGTGTTGCCAGGGAAATAACTGCAAATCGCCACGGCGCAGAGCTCCCAGGTTACCGCCCTTCAATTGCGGGTTTTGCAGGTCGTCACTGCATGGGCCGAGGGTGACGATGCGCTTGATGTTCGGCAGTTTCAACGCGCGATTGATCCACGAACCGCAGTGACGGCGGGGGGCAAAGCGTACCCAGTCGGGGTGGTTGTCGAAGTGGATCAGGGTTATGGGTTCGGGCAAGTTGCTGAGCAAGGCTGGTGTCAGGTGGTGATAGTCACCGGAGCCGACGAAGAACACTTCAGGCCGCTGTGTAGAGCGCTTTGGGCGCTGCTGCAGGCGCTGGGTGAAGCGTTGGTAATTGCGTTCGGTGGACCACAGACGCAATTGCGGGCCCAGTTCCAGCAAGTCCAAACGTGTCGCGCGACCATCGGCCAGGCGCTGCACAATGGGCTCTTGGGCGGTCAGGCTGTGATCAAGATCGAGAATATTCAACGTGTCATTTACCCCATTAAATCGCCGCCGATTGAGGCAGGGCGGGCTTCAGGGGGTAAATGCAAGGGGCGGGCCAATGTGGCGTTTAATCACGTGACCTGTGGGAGCGAGCCTGCTCGCGAAGATCTCAAGAACTCCTCGAGCAGGCTCGTCCCCACACATATAAAAGCGCGTTAGTGCAAGCGCACCCACACGCTGACCAGTACGGTCGCGGCCATCAGCCAGGCCACGGCTGCCAGCGCCAGTGACGCTTCAAGGCGCATGCGGTCGACCAACACATACAGCGTTGCAAGGTAGACGAAGTAGGGAATGATCGACCACATGCCGAAGACAATGGTGGTTTTCAGGTCGTCCACTGAACGGCCTTTGCCGACGATGTAATGCGCAATCAGGGCAAAGGTCGGGAACAAGGGAACCAAACCCGCGATGTAGTAGTTTTTGGTCTTGGCCAGCATCGCCAGAACGATTACTACGGCGGCGCCCAAAGCTGCTTTCAGAATCAGATCCATCAGTGCGCGAGCCCGTATTTTTTGACTTTGTCGAACAGGGTGGTCTTGGCCATCCCCAGTTCCAGGCTGGCCTGGGTCAGGTTACCGCCACTGCGTTGCAAAGCGTCATTGAGCAGGTTGCGTTCGAACGCTTCCACCGCCTCGGAGAACCCCAGCCCCTGTGCCGCGTTGCTCCCCGGCTTTTTAAACGCAGGCAGGCCCAGGGCGAAACGCTCGGCCACGTTGCGCAGCTCACGTACGTTGCCCGGCCAGTCATGGCTCATCAGGCTCGACAGGGTCTGGTTGTCCAGCTCGGGGGCCGTGCGGTCGAAACGCAGGGACGATTGCTGCAGGAAGTATTCGAACAATTGCAGGATATCTTCGCGACGTTCGCGCAATGGCGGCAGTTCGAGGGTCACTACGTTCAGCCGGTAATACAGGTCACTGCGAAACTGGCTGGCTTTGCTCAGTTGGTCGAGGTCGGATTTGGTGGCCGCGATCACTCGGCAATCGACATCAATGCTCTGGTTGGAACCCAGGCGCTCCAGCGTGCGCTCCTGCAACACCCGCAGCAGTTTTATCTGCAGGTTAAGCGGCATGCTTTCAACTTCATCGAGAAACAGTGTGCCGCCATGAGCGTGTTCGATTTTGCCGATGCGGCGTTTGCCTGCGCCGGTGAAGGCGTTGGCTTCGTGGCCGAAAATCTCGCTTTCAAACAGGTTTTCCGGCAAGCCGCCGCAGTTGAGGGCGACAAACTGTTGGGGCTGGCGTCGGCTGAAGTCGTGCAGGCAGCGGGCGACCAGTTCCTTGCCAGTACCGGTTTCGCCTTCAATCAACACGTTGGCAGATGTATCGGCGACGTTGGCGATCAGTTCGCGTAATTGCTGCATGGCTGGTGAGCGCCCGATGATGCGGCCCTCGAGCGAGTCGCGTTCGGCCAATTGGCGCCGCAGCGACCACACTTCTCGCGCCAGGCTGCGTTGCTCCAGTGCGCGGCGGGCCACGTCCACCAAGCGTTCGGGGGAAAAGGGTTTCTCCATAAAGTCATAGGCGCCGTCACGCATGGCACCCACCGCCATGGAAATATCACCATGACCGGTAATCAGTACCACCGGCAGGCTGCGGTCGCGGGCCTTGAGGCGCTTGAGCAGCTCGAGACCATCAATCCCAGGCAGACGAATGTCGCTGATGACTATGCCGGGGAAGTTATCGCCCACCAGAGCCAGCGCCTGTTCGGCAGTACTCACGCCTTCGCTGCGAATGTCTTCGAGTGCCAGCGCCTGTTGGCATCCGAGCAGGACATGGGGGTCGTCTTCAACAATCAGGACGGTCAGGTCGTTATTCATATCGGCTCGGCCTTAGCGGGTTGCACCAGCGGTAAAAGAAGGACAAATGCGACACCACCAATGGCCGGGAACTCAACGCTGAGGTTGCCGCCAGCGGCTGCGGCCAGACTGGCTGACAGGGTCAGGCCCAGGCCCAGGCCCTGCTCGCCGGGTTTGGTGGTGAAGAACGGTTCGAAGAGATGTTTGCGGGCTTCGGGGTCAATCCCGGGACCGTTATCACGTACGCGCAAACGGTATTTGTCGTCACTGAATTCGCCCGTCAGCCACAGCTGGGGCGGCGTTGGCTGCCCCTGCATGGCGTCCAGCGCGTTGCCGATCAGGTTAACCAGAATTTGTTCCAGTCGGGTTTGATCGATCTTCAGCAGTTCATCATTGAGGTCACGATGCAGTTGCACCCCCGACTCTTCCATACGGTTGGCGAGCAATTGCAGAGCTGCGTCGACGGCCTTGCCCAGGCTGGCCTGGCCATGATCATCGCCACGGCGGGCGAACGAGCGCAGGTTGGCGGTAATGCGCCCCATGCGGTCGACCAGATTGTTGATAGTGCCGAGGTTGTCTGCGGCGACCTTGAGATCTCCGCGCTCAAGAAAGCGCACGGTGTTGCCCGACAGTGTGCGCAGGGCCGCTAACGGCTGATTCAGCTCGTGGGCAATGCTGGTCGACATCTGTCCGATGGCCGCCAATTTACCTGCCTGTACCAGTTCATCCTGGGCTCGGCGCAAGGTGTCTTCGGCCTGACGGCGCTCGCGAATCTGACCTTTGAGCCGTTCGTTGCTGGCCCGCAGGTGGGTGGTGCGTTCAGTGATCTTGCGTTCCAGCTGGTTGTTGGCTTCTTGCAGGGCTTCACGTGCGGCCAGGCGGGTGGCGATTACTTTGCGCCGCTCATTCCAGGCAATCAGCAAAAAGGCCAGCAGGGCAAACGCCACTGCTACCAGCATTCCCTGATTCGCCGCTTCACGGCGCAGGTCTTGCAGTGGTGTAAGCAGAGTAATGTCCCAAGGCGTGTCGTTGAGCCTGCGGGTTTGCGCCAGGTAGCTGACTTCCTGATGATCGGTGACGACTTCGCTGTTGTTGGCAAAGGTGACTTTCTCGACCCCTTCGGCCAGGCTCTCGCGCTCCAGTGGTTGCAGCTCGTTGAGCGGCCACCAGTAGTATTGAAGGCTGCGCGCCAGCCGCTCCTTGGTGTCGGCGCTGAGTGGGCGAATTGACTTGAGCCGTCTGCTCGGATCGCTGGACAGAATGATGATGCCATTCTCGTCGCTTACATAGGCTTCGAGGCGGGCGCGTTGCCAGCGCTCTTCAAGGGCTTCGAGACGGACCTTGATCACGGCTACGCCAATGATTTTGCCTTGCTCTTCAAGGCCGTGAGCCAGGTAGTAACCCGGCTCGCCAGAGGTGCTGCCGATGCCATAAAAGCGCCCCGGCTGACCGCGCACGGCGTCCTGGAAGTAAGCACGAAAAGACAGGTCTTCCCCAAGGTAGCTGTCGGTATCACGCCAGTTGCTGGTGGCCATCACACGGCCGGTGGTATCGAGTACATAGATAGCCCGGCTGCGGCTGCGGCGGTTCAGGCCTTCGAGGTACTGATTGACGGTGACCCGGTTTTGCGCGCTCGGGTCGGCCAGCAATTGAGAAACGCTGGACTCCAGTTCCAGCAGGCTGGGCAGGTAAGTGTATTTGCCCAGCTCACTTTCGACGGTGCGGGCGTGGAGTTCAAGCTGGCGTTCGCCGGTTTCGCTGAGGGTGCGGATGCCGAAATGTTCGCTGATGCGATAGCCGGCGTAACCCAGGCCAATCGTCAGCAGGATGATCAGCAGCGGCAACAGAAAGTGACGGAGCAGACGAGGTTTCACGGCAAGTGAGGGCGGAGCACCGCGATAAAGAATGGGGTCGCATTTCATCACAGATGCCTTGTCGCGATAAGAGGCACGCGAAAACTGTAGCCGCTGCCGCAGGCTGCGATGGGCTGCGATGCAGCCCTGCTTTGTTTAAAAGCGAAGCCCCTTCGGAGCTTGTCGCAGCCTGCGGCAGCGGCTACAGGTATTTTACTTACGCCGGACTTAGTGCTGCAGGATCTTGGCGAGGAAGTGCTGTGCACGCTCGGAGCGGGCACTAACGTCGCCGAAGAACTCTTCTTTTTCACAGTCTTCGACGATTTTGCCCTGGTCCATAAAGATCACTCGGTTGGCCACCTTGCGCGCAAAACCCATTTCGTGGGTTACGCACATCATGGTCATGCCTTCGTTGGCCAGTTGCACCATGACGTCGAGTACTTCGTTGACCATTTCCGGGTCAAGCGCCGAGGTCGGTTCGTCAAACAGCATGACGATCGGGTCCATGGCCAATGCGCGGGCAATTGCCACTCGCTGTTGCTGACCACCAGAAAGTTGGCCGGGGTGCTTGTGGGCGTGTGCCGACAGGCCGACGCGTTCCAGCAGTTCAAGGCCTTTTTTGGTGGCCTCGGCCTTGCTGCGACCCAGTACCTTGACCTGTGCAATGGTCAGGTTTTCGGTGATGGTCATGTGCGGGAACAGTTCGAAATGCTGGAACACCATGCCAACGCGCGAACGCAGTTTCGGCAGGTTGGTCTTTGGGTCGGCAATGGACGTGCCATCAACCACGATGTCGCCTTTCTGGAACGGTTCAAGGGCGTTGACGCACTTGATCAGGGTCGACTTGCCCGAGCCGGACGGGCCACAGACTACGACCACTTCACCCTTTTTGACTTCAGTACTGCAATCGGTCAGTACCTGGAAGTCCCCGTACCACTTGTTGATGTTCTTGATCGAGATCATACGGCAAACCTTTTTTGCAGACGCTTGACCAGCAGCGAGGCGGAAAAGCTGATGATGAAATACACCAGACCGGCGAAGATCAGGAACTCATTGGAGCGGCCGATGATGTCGCCACTGGAACGCGAGGCATTGAGGAAATCCACCAGGCCAACTGTGTACACCAATGAGGTGTCCTGGAACAGGATGATGCTCTGTTGCAGCAGCAATGGGGTCATTTTACGAAATGCCTGGGGCAGGATGATCAGGCGCATGGCCTGGCCATAACTCATACCCAGCGCTTTGGCTGCGCCCATCTGGCCTTTCGGAATGGCCTGTACGCCCGCTCGGACGATCTCGCAAAAATAGGCGGCTTCGAACATGACGAAGGCCACCATGCACGACTCGAAAGCGCCGATCGGAGTGTCTTTACCGGTGATCCAGCGCAATACGAAGGGTACGGCCAGGTAGAACCAGGTAATCACCAGCAGCAACGGGATCGAACGGAAGTAGTTGACGTAAGCGCCTGCCAGATTGGCCATCCACTTGCTTGACGACAAACGCATCAATGCCAGCACAGTGCCCAGCGCGACACCACCGATAACACCCAGGATCATGAGTTTCAAGGTCATGACCATGCCGTTCCACAGGCCTGGCAGGGCGGGAACAATCCCGCTGAAATCGAAGAAGTCCATTATTTACCCCCCAAAGACATCAGACCGGGCACCGCTACTTTCTTCTCGATCAGACGCATCAGCAACATCAGGCTCATGTTCAGGGTGAAGTAGATCAGAGTGGCCAGGGTGAAGGCTTCAAACAGGTTGGCGGAAAACTCGGCGGTCTGTTTGGTTTGTGCCAGCAGCTCCATCAAACCGATCAACGAAGCCACGGACGAGTTCTTGAACACGTTGAGGAATTCGGAGGTGAGCGGTGGAATGATGATGCGATAGGCTTGTGGCAGCAGTACGTTCCAGTAGATTTGCATCATGCTGAAACCCATAGCGCGGGCGGCAGCTTCCTGGCCTCGCGGCAGTGCTTCAATACCGGTGCGTACCTGTTCGCAAACCCGTGCTGCGGTAAACAGGCCCAGACACACGACAACGCTCAGGTAAGCCGAGGTGGTCGGGTTGAGGTCTTGCTTGTACCACTCCTGCAAATCCGGTGGCAGCAAATCGGGTACCAGGAAGTACCAGATAAACAGCTGCACCAGCAGCGGAACGTTACGGAAGATTTCCACGTAAACCGTGGCGATACCCGCGATAAAACGGTTGGGCAGCGTGCGCATGACGCCCAGCAGCGAACCCAGGATCAACGCGACTATCCAGGCGACAACAGCGATAGCGATGGTCCAGCCCAAACCAGAAATAAACCAGTCGAGATACGTCTCGCTGCCTACGCCGGTGGACTTGAAGAACACGCTCCAGTCCCAGTTGTAATTCATGCAGGGTCTCCCCTCAGATGGGTCTATAAACAAGCACTTGCTTCAGGGAATCCGTTCCTGTCCGACAGGGTCGTCGGGCACGCAGAACCCGCTCGATAACCAGCGGTCCGAGTGTTCTCTAATGCAATAAGAAGCTCAGTACAAAGGTGGTCGACAACTCCGGGCGTGATGGCTCACGCCCGGAAGTGTCAGCAGCCAGAAATCAGGATTTCTTTTCTTCTGCCGGCTTGTCGTCTGCAGCCTTGTCGGTCGGGTTGGCAATCAGCGCCTTGAGCTCGTTGCTCATAGGGAACATCAGGTTCAGGCCTTTAGGTGGAATAGGCGACTGGAACCATTTGGTGTAGGTGTCGTTGATCTTGCCAGACTTGTAGTAGGCAACGATTGCGTCATCCACGGCCTTTTTGAAATCCGGGTCGCCTTTGCGCACCATGCAACCGTAGATTTCGTAGGACTGAGGCGTACCTGTAACGGCCCAGTCAGTTGGCTTCTTGGCCTTGGCCATTTCACCGGCCAGCAGGGCGTCGTCCATCATGAAGGCTACGGCGCGGCCCGACTCAAGCATGTTGAAAGCTTCGCCGTGGTCTTTTGCCGAGATCACGTTCATGCCCATCTGCTTGTCGGCGTTCATCGCCTTGAGGATGCGCTCGGAGGTAGTACCCGCGGTAGTTACGACGTTTTTGCCTTTCAGGTCAGCAAAGTCCTTGTAAGGCGAGTCCTTTTTGGACAGCAGACGTGTACCGATTTCGAAGATGCCAACCGAGAAGTCGACCTGTTGCTGGCGTTCAACGTTGTTGGTGGTGGAACCACACTCAACGTCAACGGTGCCGTTTTGCACCAGCGGGATACGGGTCTGGGAAGTGACCAGGTTGTACTTGACCTTGAGGTCGGGCATGTCGAGCTGCTTTTTCAGCCCTTCGACAATGGCCAATTGAACATCGTGGGAGTAGCCAACCGGCTTGCCGGTAGCGTCCGCGATGTAGGAAAACGGAATGGAGGAGTCACGATGCCCGAGGGTGATAGTGCCGGATTCTTTGATTTTCTTCAGTGTGCCGGTCAATTCGGCTGCAAAAACTGGAGTGCTAATCAGAGCTGCAGCAATTGCTGCGCCCAAAAGTTGCGGAACGATGCGCATCGTTGTTTTCCTCGACATTGTTTTTTTTATTAAACCCGTTCGTGGGCTCTTTTGTACTTCAAATGTCTTAACAGGCGAGACGCACTGTTTCAGCATTCGGTCTAGAGTGTAGAGCATGAGTCGTGCCAGACATTGTGTTTATGTCTAACGTGCTGATTTATAAGGGTTTTTAGTTTGTTTCCGAAGGGGCATAAACACAGCGGTGCCCGGAAAGCCGAATCCGACAGGCTTGGGGCGTTCGGAAAACCGAATGAAAGGCGGGGCGAGCTGCTGGCGATTCGGGCGCTCAAGTTTTTTACAGTCGAGGTTGTAGGCGCGAGCAAGTCGAGTCTTCGCACCGCCGACCCCACAAGTGATGTGAAACCTGTGGGGCGGGTAAGGTGCTTAAGCTGCTTCTATTTTGCGGTGCCTCAGGCCCAGGTTGGTCATGTATTGCGCCAGATGGGCCTGCTCTTCAGCGGTGGTGAACAGCCCCAGTTTGGTCCGGCGCCACAGAATATCCTGTGTTTCCAGTGCCCATTCCTGACTGCACAGGTAGTCAACTTCACGGCTATAGAGGCCGCTGCCAATGTGCTCGCCCATGTCACTAAGGCCTTGCACGCCGTCCAGCAAGCGCCATGAGCGGCTGCCGTAGGTGATTGCCCAGCGTTTGGCAATCGCGGCATCCAGCCAGCTGTGCTGGCTGACCAGGGCTGCGCTCAAGGCTTTTGGCGTAGTCATGTCTTCGCCGCCGGGCAGCGTCGCGCTGGCTGTCCAGCTTGGCTTGATCAGGGGGAAGTACGGGGTCAACTGGGCCATGGCCGATTCGGCCAGCTTGCGGTATGTGGTGAGTTTGCCACCAAACACCGACAGCAGCGGTGCCTCGCCTGGCGCGCCAGACAGGGCAAGAGTGTAATCGCGTGTCACGGCGGAAGGGTTGTCGGACTCGTCATTACACAACGGACGCACACCGGAGTACGTGCGCAGGATATCGGCGCGGCTTACTTGCTGCTTGAAGTGGGCGTTGACCACATTGAGCAAGTAATCGGTCTCTTCTTCGGTGATGCTGACCTTGGCCGGATCACCGGTGTATTCACGGTCGGTTGTGCCGATGATGGTGAACTGGTCCATGTACGGAATGGTGAACACAATTCGCTGATCTTCGTTTTGCAGAATGAACGCGTTAGGGGCGTCATACAGCTTCGGCACGATCAGGTGACTGCCTTGAATCAGGCGGATGCCGTAAGGCGAATCCAGCTTGAGGTCGTCCTTGATGAATTTGGCTACCCAAGGACCGGCGGCATTGACCAGTGCTTTGCTGCGAATCGAAAACAGGCTGCCGTCTGCGCGCTCCAGGTTTAGTTCCCACAGCCCTTTGTTACGGCGCGCACCTACACAACGAGTCTGGGTGTGAACATGGGCGCCTTTTTCCCGTGCGGCCATGGCGTTGAGTACTACCAAGCGTGCGTCATCTACCCAGCAGTCAGAATATTCAAAGCCCTTGGTGATTTCTGCCTTTAATGGGCTGTCAGCACCGAACTTGAGACTGGTTGAACCAGCGAGTTTTTCGCGTTTGCCCAGGTGGTCATACAGGAACAGCCCGGCGCGGATCATCCACGCCGGGCGCAGGTGCGGGCGATGCGGCAATACAAAACGCATGGGTTTGACGATGTGCGGGGCCTTCGCCAGCAGCACTTCACGTTCAGCCAGGGCTTCGCGCACCAAGCGGAACTCATAGTGTTCAAGGTAGCGCAGGCCGCCGTGGATCAGCTTGCTGCTGGCGGACGAGGTATGGCTGGCCAGATCGTCCTTTTCGCAAAGGAACACCGACAGGCCGCGACCGGCTGCGTCTGCCGCAATCCCGACGCCATTGATTCCGCCGCCAATAACGGCAACGTCGTAAACCTCAGCGAGGGGAGTGGCAGGCAAGGTGGTCAGGGGCATGTGTTGGCCTCGCGTTCTTTACGCATATTTGAATTCGAACATTAATGTTCATTTGCGAAAATATTAGCGGATAAGGGCGAGCACATCCAGCACCGTTCGATTGAAAAAACTCATCGGGTGGGGCTAAAAGGAATAATTTCGAACATTTCGGAGTGGAAGTGTTGATTCTATGGGAGCGGGCTTGCTCGCGATGGAGTCACCTCGTAGTGCCAGGCGCACTGCGTTGCCTGTATCGCGAGCAAGCCCGCTCCCACAAAAAACCTGACCAGCCCTGTTTAAACCACTTCCAGGCGAATCTTGTTCTGGGCCAGCAACTGCGCAAGCTCGGGCACCGGCGGCTGGTCAGTGACCAGGCAATCAATCAGGGTGATCGGGCCGAGGCGCACCATCGCATTGCGGCCGAATTTGCTGGAGTCGGCTGCGAGAATCACTTGTCGAGCATTGGCGATAATTGCCTGTGATACGCGGACTTCCTGATAGTCGAAGTCCAGCAGGCTGCCGTCTGAGTCGATACCGCTGATACCCACCAGTGCGAAGTCGAACTTGAACTGGTTGATAAAGTCGACGCTGGCCTGGCCCACGATACCGCCATCGCGGCGTACGTTGCCGCCGGCAATCAGCACTTCAAAGTCATCCTTGGCACTCAGGATCGAGGCCACGTGCAGGTTGTTGGTGATGATTTTCAGATGGTTGTGGTTGAGCAGCGCCCGGGCAATCGACTCGGTGGTGGTACCGATGTTGATGAAAATCGAGGCGTGATCAGGGATTTGGGCGGCGATGGCCTCGCCAATACGGCGTTTTTCATCGCGCATTTGGTCGGCGCGCATGGCGTAGGCCGTGTTTTCGACACTGGAATCATAGGCAGCCCCACCGTGGTAGCGGCGCAACAGATCGGCTTCCGCCAACTGATTGATGTCACGGCGAATGGTCTGCGGTGTAACGACGAACAACTGAGCCATTTCCTCGATGCTGACATAGCCGCGCTCGCGAACGAGTTCGAGGATCTGCTGCTGGCGTGGAGGCAGATTCATGGAGTTTCCTTTGGGCGGCGAAGCAAAATTCGCCCATGATGCCGCAGGAAAGCGCCGTCTGCTACTTGCAGGTGCCATCAAGCCCATAAGCAGCTGCGCGCGCCAGTGGCGCCCGCAGCTGTCATTACCCTGGGCCTTAGTTGCTTTCTTCGTGGGGTTCCCAGTCGCGGGTGCGGCTCACGGCTTTTTTCCAACCTGCATAAAGCTTCTCTTTGCTGGCTTCGTCCAGTGCGGGTTCGAATTCGCGCTCGATCACGGCCTTGCCGCGCAATTCGTCCAAACTGCCCCAGAAACCGCAGGCCAAACCGGCCAGGTACGCAGCACCCAGCGCCGTGGTTTCGCGCATTTGCGGGCGCTCAACCCGGGTGCCGAGAATATCGGCCTGAAATTGCATCAGGAAGTTGTTGGCTACGGCTCCACCGTCTACGCGCAGGGCTTTGAGGCGTTCGCCCGAATCCTGCTGCATGGCGTCCAGTACGTCGCGTGTCTGGTAGGCAATCGACTCCAGTGCTGCACGAATGATGTGATCTACGCGTACGCCTCGAGTCAGGCCGAACAGTGCGCCACGGGCATACGGGTCCCAGTAAGGGGCGCCGAGGCCGGTAAATGCGGGTACCAGATACACGCCGTTACTGTCTTTGACCTTGCCCGCGAAATATTCGGTGTCGTGAGCGTCGTTGATGATCTTCAGTTCGTCGCGCAGCCATTGCACGGTGGAACCACCGTTGAATACGGCGCCTTCCAGGGCGTAGGCAACTTCGCCGCGTGGGCCGCAGGCGATGGTGGTCAGCATGCCGTGGCTCGATTTGACGGCTTTGGAACCGGTGTTCATCAGCAGGAAGCAGCCGGTGCCGTAGGTGTTTTTGGCCTGGCCCGGCTCGACACACATTTGGCCAAACAACGCAGCTTGCTGGTCGCCTGCAATACCGGCAATAGCGATACCGCTTTTGGTGCGGCCGTAGATCTCTGAAGACGACTTCACTTCAGGCAACATTTCGCGGGGGATATCCAGCACCTCCAGCATCTTGGTATCCCACTCCAGGGTGTGGATGTTGAAGAGCATGGTGCGCGATGCGTTGGTGTAATCGGTAACGTGGGTTTTGCCGCCGGTAAATTTCCAGATCAGCCAGCTGTCGACGGTGCCGAACAGCAACTCGCCATTGCGCGCACGTTCGCGGCTGCCTTCGACGTTGTCGAGGATCCACTTGAGCTTGGTGCCGGAGAAGTACGGGTCGGTGACCAGGCCTGTGGTGTCGCTGATGTACTGCTCGTGCCCGTCGCGTTTGAGTTGTTCGCAAATTTCGGTGCTGCGGCGGCACTGCCAGACGATGGCGTTGTAGATCGGGCGACCGCTGACCTTGTCCCATACCACGGTGGTTTCGCGCTGGTTGGTGATGCCGATAGCGGCAACCTGGTCATGGTGCAGACCGGCTTGAGCCAAGGCTTCGACCATCACGGCGCTTTGGGTTGCGAAAATTTCCATCGGGTCGTGTTCAACCCAGCCCGGTTGCGGGTAGTGCTGTTGAAACTCGCGTTGCGCCGTACACACCACGTTGGCGTCACGATCAAAGATGATCGCTCGCGAACTGGTGGTGCCTTGGTCAAGCGCGATGATGTAGTTCTTATTCTGAATGTCGGTCATGTGAAGTTGCCTTGCAGAATGAGGGAGGTTGCGGGCGCGAGACAGGTAATGGGCAGTAGGTCTCGTGCGCCCCGTTTCATAAGTCGGTATCAGGAAGCCTGGGTTTTCACTTGAGTTGCGGCTTGGGTGTCTGCGGCCACCGGTGTTGCCTCAGGCAAATGGCGGGCTATCAGCCCGCGATAAATGGCTGCACCCAGGCAAGCACCCACAATCGGCGCAAAGATTGGAATCAGGAAATAAGGAATATCGCGTCCGCCAGTGAACGAAATTTCACCCCAGCCGGCAAAGAAAGTCATCAGCTTAGGCCCGAAATCACGAGCAGGGTTCATCGCAAAGCCGGTTAGCGGTCCCATCGAACTGCCAATGACGGCAATCAGCAAGCCGATCAGCAGCGGTGCCAATGCGCCACGCGGCAAGCCGTTCTTGTCGTCGGTCAGGGCCATGATCACGCCCATAAGGATAGCGGTGATCACCATTTCGACGAGGAAGGCTTGCAGGGTGGTAAGCGCGGGATGCGGGTAGGTCGAGAATACCGAGGCCAGCTCCAGGCTTGCCTGGCTACCGCGGACCATTTGATGGGTTTGTTCGTAATCGAAGAAAAGGTTGCTATAGAGCGTGTAAACCAACGCAGCGGCGCAGAAGGCCCCCGCGACTTGCGCAAGGATGTAGAAGGGTAGTTTGCGCTTTTCAAAGTCGGTGAACAGGCACAGCGCAATGCTGACCGCCGGGTTCAGGTGTGCGCCGGAAACGCCTGCTGTCAGGTAAATCGCCATGCTGACGCCAATGCCCCAGATGATGCTGATTTCCCATAAGCCAAAACTGGCGCCCGCGACCTTGAGGGCTGCGACACAACCGGTGCCAAAGAAAATTAAAAGTGCGGTACCGAGAAACTCGGCCATGCATTGGCCTGAAAGCGTAGGGTGCTGCGATGCAGTCGACATGTGAAACCTCGTTATTGTTGTTTTTTGACGTCGTCAATCAGGGTGGTAGTGCGTCTTGGTCCGGGCCGGGAGTTGCGCATGTCTGATTTTCACGGCCAGGCAAAGTCGTTCGAGTATATTCAGATTCGAAAAAATATAGACAAGAAACGCTGCTGTCAAAGGTCGAAAGTGAACGGGTATTCACATTCTGACTCGGGACCAGTTCTTTGGTATTGGTTTTTGTGTAATCAAACACTACAAATTGGTAGGCCTTGATGTAGCGTTTCAGCTAAAAACACAGCGCTAACCCTCGGCCTAGCGCCTTTTTGCAGGCCAATAGCCTAAAATTGGCGATCGGTTATCTCTTCCTTATTCAAGACTGGAGCTGCTATGACGCCTGCATTGGATCTGCTGAAAAAAGTTCGCGCCGAACATCGGGTACACAGCTACGAGCACGACCCAAAGGCTGCGTCCTATGGGTTGGAAGCCGCAGAGAAGCTTGGCCTGGAGCCTGCCCAAGTGTTCAAGACGTTGTTGGCCAGCAGTGAAAAGGGTGAGTTGTTAGTCGCCGTTGTACCGGTCGTCGGAAGTCTTGATTTAAAAGCACTGGCACATGCTGCGGGAGTAAAGAAAGTCGAGATGGCGGACCCGGCGGCGGCTCAGCGTTCCACAGGGTATTTGTTGGGCGGGATCAGTCCGTTGGGGCAGAAGAAACGCCTGCGTACCTTTATTGATAAAAGCGCTGAAGGGTTTTCGACTATTTTTGTCAGCGCCGGACGACGCGGGCTGGAAGTTGAACTGGCGCCTGCGGTGCTGGCAGAGCACACGCAGGCGAAGTTTGCAGGGGTAGGGCGGGCTTAAGCATTCCCACAGGTAATGTGAGCGTTTTTAGTGAGCTGTACTGAAGCGCCTGACGCCGGTTTCAGAGTGAGGGATTTGTGCTGCAATGCTGCCGCTGGTTTGAAACATCACCAGATGTTCAGCCGCAACGCGAATCCCTACCTCGGCGCCGGGTAAATGGTCGGCGTGGCTCGGAAAGATCGACTCGAGCTGGCAGCCTGTCGGCAGTTGCAGGCGATACAAGGTGGAAGCACCCAGGAATGTCTTGCCGATAATCCGGGCTTTTAAATCGCTGTCGGGCGCGTAAACGATATCGTCCGGGCGCAGCAATACATCAACCGCGGCACCGGTTGGCCAGGTATAAGCCCGATTACCGCGTAAAACCCCCAGCTCGGTCTGTACCGACTCAGGGCTCAGCAACTGCCCTCGAATGAAGTATCCCTGACCGATAAAGCTCGCTACAAACGGTGTCTGCGGCTCGTGGTAGAGGTTGTAGGGCGTATCCCACTGTTCAAGACGACCTTCCTTGAAGACGCCTACGTGGTCGCTGACAGCGAAGGCTTCTTCCTGGTCGTGTGTCACCAAAATCGCACTGGTACCGCGAGCTTTCAGGATGTCGCGCACTTCATGGCTCAGTTTGCGTCGCAACTCGCCATCAAGGTTGGAAAAGGGTTCATCCAGCAACAGTAATTGCGGCTCGGGTGCCAATGCGCGGGCAAGGGCAACACGCTGTTGCTGACCACCGGAAAGTTCGTGGGGGAAACGTTTACCGAGGTTTTTGAGATTGACCAGTTCAAGCAGCTCTTCGGTCACTCGGTCTTTGTTCGGGTGTTTGCGAATTCCGAACGCAATGTTGTCGGCCACGCTCAGGTGCGGAAAGAGGGCGTAGTCCTGAAACACCATGCCGATACGACGTTTCTCGGGTGCCAGGGTAAAGCCGGCACTGGAGATAACTTCACCTGCCAAACGGATCTCACCCTGATGCACCGGCTCAAAACCGGCGATCGCCCGCAGAGTGGTGGTTTTTCCGCAGCCCGAAGAGCCCAGCAAGCAGCCAATATCTCCGGCGTTGAGGTGCAGGTTGAGATTTTGTACAACGCTCTGGCCCTGATAACCACAGGCCAGATCGCTTAGGTTGAGCAATAACGGTTGACTCATGCGGGTTGGTACGCCGGTTGGACAAGGAATTCGAGCAGCGCTTTTTGCGCGTGCAGACGGTTTTCGGCTTGATCCCATGCCACGGAGCGCGGGTCGTCCAGCAGGTCTAGGCTGATTTCTTCGCCGCGGTGAGCCGGCAGGCAGTGCATGAAAAGCACGTCGTCGGCAGCAAGGTCGAGCAGGGCGCAGTTGACCTGATACGGGGCGAACAGCTCCAGACGTTTGGCGGTTTCTTCCTCCTGGCCCATTGAGGTCCACACATCGGTGCTTACCAGGTGGGCACCCATTACTGCATCACGCGGGTCGCGTACGATGGTCACGCGATCACCGGCTTGCGCTACGAATTCGGGGTTCGGCTCATAGCCTTCCGGGCAGGCAACCCGCAACTGGAAGTCGAACTGGATGGCCGCTTCTATATAGCTGTTGCACATGTTGTTGCCGTCGCCGATCCAGGCCACGGTTTTACCCTTGATCGATCCACGATGTTCCTGGAACGTCTGCATGTCGGCCAGCAACTGGCACGGGTGCAAGTCGTCTGACAGACCGTTGATTACCGGTACGCGGGAATTGGCCGCGAATTCGGTCAGGGTGCTGTGGGCAAAGGTACGGATCATGACGGCGTCGAGCATGCGCGACATTACGATGGCGCAGTCGCCAATCGGCTCGCCACGGCCAAGTTGGGTGTCGCGTGGCGACAGAAAAATTGCCTGGCCACCCAGCTGGATCATGCCGGCTTCGAATGACAGGCGGGTGCGGGTCGATGATTTCTCGAAAATCATGCCCAGTACGCGACCTTTCAGGGGTTCGAAGAGAACGCCGCGTTGACGCAGGTCCTTCAGCTCGATACCGCGACGAATCACGCTGACTAGCTCTTCGGGCGTGCAATCCATCAGGGAGAGAAAGTGCCTTGCGCTCATCATTAACTACCTTTTTTGCAACGACCGCAGATGCTCAAAGCCGGGGTTTTCGGAAAAACGGGCGAGACCTGCGGCGAAAGCCGCACGGGGCGACGAAATAGGGGAAGGCGCGATCTTATAAGGAAATGTCGCGTCTTGCCAATAAGGGTCACGTGTATAGAGGTTTGAGCGAGTCTTGCGCTGCATGAGCACGCGGCCGGAACCACGATCAAGTGGTTTGCCTCACCTCAGCTGCTCATTTGTACACTGCCCTGACGTTGCTTGGCAATTGTGCGGGTTTTGTTACCGTTACGTTATCGGCAGCGACTACAGATTTTTGCATAGGCAGGGCCGACGATTGTCTGTCGGGGAGGCCGAGCGTGATGCTCGGCTTTCCGTTACAATGCGCCACCGTGCCGACAACTGAGTCGGAAAGTTCAGCCGAGGTGCTCCATGGATATCATCGAAACTATTAAAGACCAGATTGCCAACAACACCATTCTGCTCTACATGAAAGGCTCCCCGAATGCCCCGCAGTGCGGCTTTTCGGCTAAAGCTGCTCAAGCAGTCATGGGCTGTGGCGAGAAGTTCGCTTACGTGGACATTCTCCAGAACCCGGAAATTCGCGCCAATCTGCCGAAATACGCAAACTGGCCAACCTTCCCACAGCTGTGGGTCGGTGGTGAGTTGGTAGGCGGTAGCGACATCATGGCTGAAATGGCCGCCGATGGTTCCTTGCAAGCTTTGATTAAAGAAGCTGTAGAGAAAGCGGCTGCAAACAAGACTGAAGCCTGATCTCAGTCGCGTCGTTACAGTTGTTATGTAGCGCGCATAAAAAAGCCCCGCCTCTGTGATAAACAGGGCGGGGCTTTTTAGTGGGTGTTAGTTACTCACCCATTTGCGATTGCAGGTAATTCTCAATGCCAACTTTATCGATCAGGCCCAACTGAGTTTCCAGCCAGTCGATATGTTCTTCTTCAGACTCGAGAATATCTTCGAGCATTTCGCGGCTGCCAAAGTCACCGACAACTTCGCAATGGGCGATAGCTGCTTTGAGGTCGGCGTGGCCGGTCTTCTCAATGCGCAGGTCGCACTCCAGCATTTCCTTGGTGTGCTCGCCGATGTGCAGCTTGCCCAGGTCCTGAACGTTTGGCAGGCCTTCAAGGAACAGAATGCGCTTGATCAGCTTGTCCGCATGTTTCATCTCGTCGATGGATTCGTGGTACTCGTGCGCACCCAACTTCTCCAGGCCCCAATCCTGATACATGCGTGCATGCAGGAAGTATTGATTGATTGCGACCAGTTCGTTGCCGAGAATTTTATTGAGGTGCTGAATAACTGAAATGTCGCCTTTCATGGCTGGGGCCTGCCTTATTTAACTGTATATAAGGCAGAGTTTGATCCGCAGGTTGCTGACTGTCAAACCTAAGTATTTGAATAATAAATGAAAATTAATCGGAATAAGAATGTTTGTGTTCCGCGTCTTGAGGCTAACCACTTGAATTTCGGGCATAAAAAAACCGAACGCTAAGTCCGGTTCTTTGGAATCTATTAATTAAGCGGCTGAAAATTCTGCCGGGAAACTCATTACGGCCTGGCTGGTTTGCAGCGAAGCCAGGGTTTCTCGAACCACTTGCTTGGCCAGGCAGGCACATTTACCGCATTGGCTTGCGACACCTGTTGCTTCGCGCACTTCACGATAGCTGCAGCAACCGTCGTAGATTGCGTCGCGAATTTTTCCATCGGTCACGCCAGTGCAAAGGCAAACGTACATAAATAAGAACCATCACTGGTTGGGATTCAATGACAGGATCTTAATGTTAACGAGAATGATTGTCAAAGTCCCTTGGGCCTCAATTGATGCCCGCCAGCGTCGTGCTGACGAACGGTCTTGAAGGGGCTGCTGCTCGATGTTGAAAAAGGGTTGAGGCCCGTCCAGACGCGGCGGTGTATGATGGACGGTCATTTTTACGCAGGAACGGGTCAAAAGACTGCTGTTACAGGGCCGTCATGACCAGATTCTGTTCTTCACGCAGCACACCAGGAGATATCCAATGAGCGTACTCGTAGGCAAACAAGCCCCTGACTTCACCGTCGCCGCCGTACTTGGCAATGGCGAAATCGTTGACAGCTTCTCGCTGTCCACTGCCATCAAAGGCAAATATGGCCTGGTGTTCTTCTACCCGCTGGACTTCACTTTCGTTTGCCCGTCCGAGCTGATTGCTCTGGATCACCGCATTCCTGAGTTCCAGGCGCGTAACGTTGAAGTGGTTGCTGTGTCCATCGACTCCCATTTCACTCACAACGCATGGCGCAACACTCCAGTGAACAATGGCGGCATCGGCCAGGTGAAATACACCATGGCTGCCGACATCAATCACGCTATCTGCAAGGCCTATGACGTTGAAACCGAAGGCGGCGTTGCACTGCGCGGCGCGTTCCTGATCGACGACAAGGGCGTTGTACGCTCCCAGATCGTTAACGACCTGCCACTGGGTCGTAACATGGACGAGCTGCTGCGTCTGGTTGACGCTCTGCAATTCCACGAAGAGCACGGCGAAGTTTGCCCTGCCAACTGGAAGAAAGGCGACAAAGGCATGACCGCATCGACTGCTGGTGTTGCAGCGTACCTGACCGAGAATGCTGACCAGTTGTAAGGGTCAGTTTGAGGCATAAAAAAACCGGACCCAGTGTCCGGTTTTTTTATGGGGCGTGGTAAGCCTCAGCGACAGGATCAGTCGTTGAAGTCTTTCCAGCCGCCCATTTGTTTCCAGCGGTTGACGATGCCACAGAACAGTTCAGCGGTTTTCTCGGTGTCATAACGAGCCGAGTGCGCTTCGCGTCCATCAAAATCGATGTCGGCGGTCTGACAGGCTTTGGCCAGTACCGTTTGGCCATAGGCCAGACCCGCGAGGGTCGCGGTGTCAAAACTCGAGAATGGGTGAAACGGATTGCGTTTCATGTCCAGACGCGCGACAGCGGCGTTGAGGAAGCCCAGGTCGAAGCTGCTGTTATGGCCCACCAGGATGGCGCGTTTGCAGCCATTGGCTTTCAGAGCCTTGCGTACGCCACGGAAGATATCGGTCAGGGCTGTTTCTTCACTAACGGCCATGCGCAGCGGATGATCGAGCTTGATCCCGGTAAATTCCAGAGCAGCGGCTTCGATGTTGGCGCCTTCAAACGGCTCTACACGGTGGAAATAGGTGTGTTCCGGGAACACAAAGCCTCTTTCGTCCATGCCGATCGTTACAGCGGCGATTTCCAGCAAGGCATCGGTGGCGCTGTTGAAACCACCGGTTTCAACATCGATTACGACCGGTAGATAGCCGCGAAAACGCTCGGCCATCGGGTGGCGTGATCCGCCGCCATGGCCGCCTTCGTGTTCGTCATCATAATGGTCGTCACTCACAGCTGTTCCTCCAGCAGGCGCCAGCGCAGTTTTTCACCGGCGCGCAGCGGGATTACGGTCAGCGCGCCGAAAGGCAGGCTGGTAGGGGCGGTCCACTCCTGGCGAACCAGGGTGATTTGTTCGGTGCTGGCAGGCAATCCGTAGAAGCGCGGGCCATTCAGGCTGGCAAAGGCTTCCAGTTTGTCCAGCGCATTACGCTGTTCAAAGGCTTCTGCGTACATCTCAATGGCCGCATAGGCGGTGTAGCAACCTGCGCAACCGCACGCAGCTTCTTTGGCGTGCTGGGCATGTGGCGCCGAGTCGGTGCCCAGGAAGAACTTCTCGCTGCCGCTGGTGGCCGCATCCAGCAGGGCTTCCTGGTGGGTGTTGCGCTTGAGGATCGGCAAGCAATAGAAGTGCGGGCGAATACCGCCAACCAGCATGTGA
Source organism: Pseudomonas kulmbachensis (assembly GCF_963681935.1). Classification (NCBI taxonomy): domain Bacteria; kingdom Pseudomonadati; phylum Pseudomonadota; class Gammaproteobacteria; order Pseudomonadales; family Pseudomonadaceae; genus Pseudomonas; species Pseudomonas kulmbachensis. The sequence goes on from NZ_OY817088.1 coordinate 1,158,042, forward strand.
TTGCGGTTGTAGAGCAGGTGATGAGCAGTAATGGTTGCGCCAACGTTGGCTGAAGCCTCGTTGACGAACTGCACTGCTTCTGCAGTGGTGATGTGCTCAAACACGACTTTAAGCGTCGGGAAGCGATCTACAACGCGGCGCATATGCTCGTCGATGAAGATTTTTTCGCGGTCAAAGACGTCCACGCCAGCGCGCGTGACTTCACCGTGGATCAGCAAAGGCATGCCAACTTCAGCCATGACTTCAAGAACCGGGAAGATCGCGTCGATGCTGGTCACGCCAGAGTCGGAGTTGGTCGTTGCCCCAGCCGGATACAGCTTGGCGGCATGGACGAATCCACTGGCCTTGGCCGTACGAATATCTTCCGGCTGTGTTCGATCGGTGAGGTACAGCACCATCAGCGGCTCGAAACGGCTACCGGCCGGGCGAGCAGCCAAAATGCGCTGGCGGTAGGCATCGGCTTCGGCAGCGTTACGCACCGGAGGTACCAGGTTGGGCATGATGATGGCGCGGCCAAAAGTGCGCGCAACATCCGCGACAGTGTGAGGCAACACAGCACCATCGCGAAGATGTATATGCCAGTCGTCGGGACGCAGCAGGGTCAGGCGGTCAGACATTGGGGATTCCAGGCGGGTCAAACTGATGTGAATGCTACCGGAAAAGACTCTATCAGGCACTCGCTATCAAGTTTTGTGATTGCTAACCGATATCTCATGCGTAAGCCGTATATCGGTTCTCGGTTTTTTTGCAGTGCAAGCCTTTGGAGCCACCCGTGCGCCAGCGTTATTTCATCCTGCTCAGTATGTTTGCCAGCCTGCCGGCCATGGCTCTGACTTTCCAGACGCGGCTGGAGAATATCGAGTGGAAAGTGGAAGGTGACAAATTCGAATGCCGCCTGATTCAGCCCATTACCGATTTCGGCTCAGGAGCGTTTGTACGTCGCGCAGGAGAACAGGCCGTTTTCCGCCTCAATGCCTCTAATTCGATGCTCGGCGAGGGTTCTGCAAAACTGTTGGCCGCCGCTGCACCGTGGCAACCGGGCAGAGGGGATATTGACCTGGGGTCGGTGCGCATAGGGCGTGGGCAGATACTGTTCAACAGTTCCCAAGCCCAGGCTGCAAGTTTGTTTCGCGGGCTGCTTGAAGGGCGTAGCCCGTTGCTCAGGCACTACTCCCGAGAGGGTAGCGTCTCGGAAGTGCGCCTGCTGCCGGCAAGGTTTCGCCAGGCTTATGGGGATTACGAGGCCTGTACGGCAAAGCTTTTACCCAAAAATTTCGAACAGGTCAGGCAAAGCCGGATTGGGTTTCCTGGTGGCGGTACCGAGCTGGACGCCACTGCCCGGATCAGCTTGCAAGTCATGGTGGAATACTTGAGAGCAGACCCAACGGTCAATCACGTCTCATTGGACGGCTATTCGGACAATTTGGGTAATCGCCTGACCAATCGTGAGCTGTCACGACGCCGGGCACTGGCTGTTATGGATTACTTCAAGGAACATGGTCTGCAGGAGTCGCAGATCACGGTTCGCTTCCATGGCGAGCAATACCCGCTGGTCCCTAATAGCAACCGAGCCAATCGTGCCAAAAACCGCCGGGTCAGTGTCCGTCTGGAGCGACTTCCCATGCCAGAAAAAGCTGCTCCGGCACAGGGTGTTACCAACCCTGCAGCGATTTCCTGAGGTAGCGGTCTCGTCGCCCCTTTGACATAAACTGTCGCTTTGTCGTCTTAAGCTGTCGCGCCTCTGTAAATTAATGGATATGGGCGGTAGACTGTTCGGCTTTTCGAACAACCCGTGGAGTGATGGCATGGCGGACGTAAACAAGGTCGTTTTGGCTTATTCGGGCGGCCTGGACACTTCGGTGATCCTGAAGTGGCTGCAGGATACTTATAACTGTGAAGTCGTAACCTTTACCGCTGACCTGGGTCAGGGCGAAGAGGTCGAACCTGCACGTGCCAAGGCGCAAGCCATGGGCGTTAAGGAAATCTACATTGATGACCTGCGTGAAGAGTTTGTTCGAGACTTCGTTTTCCCGATGTTCCGTGCCAACACCGTTTACGAAGGCGAGTACCTGCTGGGTACCTCAATCGCTCGTCCGCTGATTGCTAAACGCCTGATTGAAATCGCCAACGAAACTGGTGCAGATGCCATTTCGCACGGCGCAACGGGTAAAGGGAATGACCAGGTTCGTTTTGAACTGGGCGCCTATGCCTTGAAGCCAGGGGTGAAGGTTATTGCTCCTTGGCGTGAATGGGATTTGCTCTCCCGTGAAAAGCTGATGGATTACGCTGAAAAGCACAATATCCCGATCGAGCGTCATGGCAAGAAGAAGTCTCCTTACTCGATGGACGCCAACTTGCTGCATATCTCTTACGAGGGCGGCGTGCTGGAAGATACCTGGACCGAGCATGAAGAAGACATGTGGCGTTGGACCAAGTCGCCAGAAGACGCGCCTAACACGCCGACTTATCTGGAACTGACTTACCGCAACGGCGATATCGTTGCTCTTGACGGTGTTGAAATGACACCCGCCACCGTATTGGCAACGCTTAACCGTATCGGCGGAGAGAATGGTATCGGTCGTCTCGACATCGTTGAGAACCGTTACGTCGGCATGAAGTCCCGTGGTTGCTACGAAACCCCGGGTGGCACCATTATGTTGCGTGCTCACCGTGCCATTGAGTCGATTACTCTGGATCGTGAAGTGGCTCACCTCAAAGATGAGTTGATGCCTAAGTACGCCAGCCTGATCTACACCGGGTACTGGTGGAGCCCAGAGCGCATCATGCTGCAGCAAATGATTGATGCTTCTCAGGCCCACGTTAACGGTGTCGTTCGCCTCAAACTGTACAAAGGCAATGTGATCGTGACAGGTCGCAAGTCTGACGAGTCGTTGTTTGATGCAAACATTGCAACGTTTGAAGAAGATGGCGGAGCCTACAATCAGGCCGACGCAGCCGGCTTCATCAAGTTGAATGCCTTGCGCATGCGAATTGCGGCAAACAAAGGCCGTAAGTTGTTCTGATACGACCCGAATTAAAAAAGCCCCGGCCATTTGGTCGGGGCTTTTTTTTGCTTGGAATTCAGTAGTTTATCGAAAGAGAGGGCGGGTTTACGATGTTGAGTATATGCGTGTCAGTGTTGTAGGTGATGACGGTAGATTGAGGCGTAAATAGTAGGTTTTTAGAGAGGGCAATAGAGCGCTTTAGCGTCTCTGGCGGAATGTCGGACTGCCTGTTTGTTAATAAAAAAAGCAGGTCATTTTTAGACGTGTTGTTTTTGTGCTTGTGTGGCGTTTTGCAATGCGTATGGAGTGCCTCCAGGATGTTCGATGTGTTGTTTAGTCGTTGCAGGGGTGGATGGCTAAGGTTTAACAAATGAATATTTTTAAATGCGGAGCTCTCTATGAGCACGTACTTAGGTAGCGGTCGATTTGCAGATGTGTTGTTTGTCCAGTTGGACGCTGTTGGTGTGGAATCGTAGGTTCTGTGGCCTTGTGGAAGAAAAGTAAAAGCAGGTGGGCTGAAAGAGTGAAAGCTCGTGCCGGGGTGATGATGTCGTGAACAGGCCAGTGCCGGAACTTTCGTGCTCTTGAATGTTAGCGTTTGTCCTGCATAGGCGGCAGGGGTATACGTTGTCGTTTTGGGGTGGCTGTCAGCCTTGGATAAGTCGGAGGGCGTGTAAAGTGTTTTGTTGTTGAAGTTCAAGGTCAGGAAAAATAGCGTAACTAGAAGCGTTGGGAATACAACAAGGAACCAGATGTATATATTCTGATGCTCAATATCTATATAGGGCAATGAAACGGCAGCGGAAGCCTCGGTCAACATCGAGAAAATGGCGATCACTGTGAGTGGGTTGTTGATTTTTAAATTATTTTTAATCATGAGGAAGGCCATAGTTATGTAGTTTAAAAGTGTTGGGCTAGTGAAGGATAGCTAGTGCGCGATTGCGCGGTGGACTGAAGGGCGAAGAATCTTGATTTTTATGGCAGGGTTGCTTTGAAGTTAGACGCATTTTTTTGAAATCGCAAATGGGATGTAAGTGTTACTCGTCATGTTAATGGGTGGGGCTTTTGGTTTTGTTGGTTGCTTGAATATTGTGTAGGCGTTTTGGTGTTATCTGTGGTGAGTTCTATAGGAGTGGTTAAGGCTGGGGAGTAGGGCGCTGTAAGTTTTTTATGAGTGGCTCGAGTGTGGCTGGAGGTGCGGTGTTTTAAGTTGTTTGTTGGTGGGTTTTTTTATCATTTTTTATGTTCTTGTTCGGTCGCTTGTTTTTTGAATTGACTTGGTGTGAGTCTTTTTTTTTGATATGTTTTAATTTGGGGTGTTTTCTGATTGATCTGTAGTCCTATTCTGTAAGTACAAAATTGTAATATTTTTCTCTGGAAAAATAGTAGATTTAAGTCTCGCTGGATGTTGAGAGGTTTGGGGCTGAGGTTTTGTTGATTTTTGATTGGCCTGTGTGGTGATTTCCGAACAGAGGGGATACTCTGTAATTAAGTTATTGTTGTGCTGAGGTATTTATATATCAAGGAGGGTTTTGTAGGGAGTCAGTATTTATTTTGGGTTTTTGTTTGTTTTAAGGGTTTTCTGCTAATTGTGAGAAGGTGCGCCAGTGATCATGGGGCTTGTGTTTTAAATATTAAAGTGGTCTTGCAGTAGTGATTTTTGCATGTGAGGCTATTTGCGTTAGCGTGAAATATAGGCTTAGTTTTAATGGGCTATTTCTGTAGGGTGATTCTTCAATATCTGTAGGAAGTGTCTTTGGTTGTTGATGCTTGGGGGGGACACTATGCCCAGGTTGTTATGACTAGGCTATTGTGCTGGTTCTAAAAATTCGAACAGCGATAAATTGGAATTGCCCATGAATAAAGTGCTGATCGTGGATGATCATCCTGTAATTCGTCTGGCTGTGCGTATGCTCATGGAACGACATGGCTATGAAGTCATCGCAGAGACGGACAATGGAGTGGATGCTTTACAGCTTGCGCGTGAGTACGCGCCTGACATTGTGATTTTGGATATAGGAATACCTAAACTTGACGGGCTTGAAGTTATAGCTCGGTTGTCTACGCCTGCAGTGCCTATTAAGGTGTTGGTGCTAACCTCACAAGCGCCAGGTCACTTCTCCATGCGCTGCATGCAGGCCGGTGCAGCAGGTTATGTGTGCAAACAGCAGGATTTAACCGAACTGTTGAGTGCAATCAAGGCTGTGCTGTCAGGCTATAGCTACTTCCCTAATCAGGCGCTGCACTCTGTGCGATCAAGTCTGGGGAATGCCAGTGAGGCTGATATGGTCAATCGGCTTTCAGGGCGCGAGATGATGGTTCTACAGCAGTTAGCAAGGGGGAAAAGTAACAAGGAAATCGCAGATGGGATGTTTCTGAGTAATAAAACGGTAAGTACCTACAAAACGCGCCTTTTATTGAAGCTCAATGCTCGCTCACTCGTTGATTTGATCGAGCTTGCACAGCGCAATGGTCTGGTATGAGGGAGGGGGGGTGAGGGTGTGATCCCCCCACCAGCCTCTGAATAAAAGCCTCCGCTAAAGGAGGCTTTTGAGGGTTTTGTGCAAGGGATTAGAGATCGTACCCATAATCTTCGAGCTCTTTTCTGAGCCGTTTTTCTTCTAGAAGCGCGTCAATAGTACGACGTTTAGCCAAATTGGTTTTAGCCACCTCGACAACAGGCTCCACGATCTCTTCCGGATCGGCGATTGCAAAATCTTCTTCTACTTCCAGTTCTTCTTTGCCAGTGCTCATTCAGTTCACTCCAGGCTAAGACAGTCAATGGCGCCCCTTATAGCGATAATCACTGCGCGGGTAAAAAAGATTTTCTCAATCGATCAGTCCATAAAATCTCTATCGGTCAATCATCAGAGGTTTTTTCCTTGAATTCGCACAGGTCTTCTATGCGACAGCTTCCACAACGAGGCTTGCGCGCCTGGCAGACGTAGCGCCCATGCAGGATGAGCCAGTGATGGGCGTCCAGCAGATACGGTTTGGGTACGTGCTTCATCAGGTTCTTTTCTACTTCCACCACATTCTTGCCTGGCGCAATTGCGGTTCGGTTGCTGACCCTGAAAATATGGGTGTCTACAGCCATTGTCAGCTGTCTGAAGGCTGTGTTGAGAACGACATTTGCAGTTTTGCGGCCTACACCAGGAAGCGCCTCAAGCTCTTCTCGCGTCTGCGGAACCTGACTGCCATGACGTTCAATCAATAAACGGCAGGTTTCAATCACGTTTTTGGCCTTGCTGTTATACAAGCCAATGGTCTTGATGTACTGCGACAGCCCATCTACTCCCAGAGCGTAGATGGCTTCTGGTGTATTGGCGACTGGAAACAATTTGGCCATTGCCTTGTTGACGCTTACGTCAGTGGCTTGAGCGGACAAAATTACCGCAATCAACAGCTCAAACGGAGATGAGTAGGCCAGCTCTGTTTTGGGCTCAGGGTTGTCTTCGTGAAACCGGCGAAATATTTCAAGGCGCTTTGCGGCATTCATGGGTAAAAACGTTTCCTGAGTAGCTGTCCGTTAAACGAAGGTTGGCTTGCCTGATGATCAAAGACCCTTCAAATATTGGCGGGGTCCAGCGCGTTAAGTACCAATTCTGCCTGTGTGACAGCCTCAGTCAAAAGCGTTAATTGAGCGTTGGGCTGCTCTTGGTTAATGGCTTTTTTAAGCTCGGCGCGACGCATGGCAAGTTGGATTTTTGCGCGTTTGAGCTCTGCGTTGTTTGGCGCGGGTGCAGCGATAGAAACCTCAGGGCCAGATTCCAGTTGAGCCAAAACCTGCTCTGCTGATTCAAACTGCTTTTGCAGGATCACCAGTTGAGATTGTTGCTGTGCGGTTGGAGGATGGCCAAACGCTTTGAGCGATTTGTTTAATTGCGCACGCGCCATGGCGAGTGTGACTTTGGCCTTTTTAAGCGCAGCGTCGTTGAGGTTGGGCTGTTCTGCTGTCTGGCTCTCAAGACGAGTGCCGCTGTCAGTGGCTGCCGGAGCTCGTTGGGCGCGCGCGAGGCGTTCAGCTAGTCGATGCTGCTCTTCTCGTCGCAGCCGCTCGTCACGCAGCTCGTAGCGACGCCGGGCATGGTCACGCTTGTGGTTGCGCGCGTTGTACTGCTCTGCTTCGTGAGCGAGCCCACCGACAATCGGGATTACATTGGCAGGTAGAGGTCGCATCTCAATGCAGTCGACAGGGCAGGGGGCGACGCAGAGGTCGCAACCGGTGCACTCATCGACGATGACAGTGTGCATGAGCTTGGCTGCGCCGAGAATGGCATCGACCGGGCAAGCCTGTATGCATTTGGTGCAGCCGATGCATTCGGCTTCACGGATATAGGCCACTTGTGGCGGCGCCGTTCCGCGCTCGGTATCCAGTGCCAGTACGGGAATATTGAGTAAGGTGGCAAGTGCTGCAATGGTTTCAGCGCCACCGGGCGGGCACTTGTTGATTGCTTCGCCTTGGGCGATGCCTTGCGCATAGGGTTTGCAGCCTGGATGGCCGCATTTTCCGCATTGAGTTTGCGGTAATAAAGCGTCAATTCGTTGAATCAGGCTCATGGTGTGATCAGTCCAGGTACGGCGGGTCGCATCTGGGGCGACGCTCAACATGCGCAAAGATAAATAAAGGCGTGGCGGTCAAGCGCACATGCAAGATCGGTCGGGTCCAGCAAATGCTGCTGATTATCCGGCATGTCGGGAAGGGCGGCCAGCGTCTGGCGACCTGCCGGCCACCAGACGTTGCAAAGGGACGGTGTTATTTGATGCGTTGACCTGGCTTGGCGCCGCTGTCCGGGCTCAGCAGGTAAATTTCTTCACCACCAGGGCCAGCAGCCATCACCATGCCTTCAGACATGCCGAAGCGCATTTTACGTGGCTTCAGGTTGGCAATCATCATGGTCAGGCGGCCTTCAAGTTCAGCCGGGTTCGGGTAAGCGCTTTTGATCCCGGAAAACACGTTGCGTTGCTCGTCGCCGATATCCAGCGTCAAGCGCAGCAGCTTATCGGCACCTTCAACAGCTTCTGCCTTGAGGATCAGCGCAACACGCAAGTCGACTGCGGCGAAGGTGTCGAACTCGATCTCTGCAGCCAGCGGTTCCTTGACCAGCTCGCCGTTACCTTGCGGTGCGGCGCTGCCGGTGTCGGTCTGGCTGGCAGCCAGGTCTTCTTTCGAGGCGTCGGTCATGGCTTGAACCTTGACCGGGTCGATACGGGTCATCAGTGGCTTGAAGGCGTTCAGCTGATGATTGACCAACAACACGTTGTGATCGTTCCAGGTCAAGGGTTCGACATTCAGGAATGCCTCAGCGTCGGTTGCGAGTACTGGCAGCACCGGTTTGAGGAAGATCACCAGTTGGCGGAACAGGTTGATGCCCAAAGCGCAGACGGCCTGAACTTCAGCTTGCTTGCCTTCGACCTTGGCCATTGCCCAAGGCGCCTTGTCAGCGATCCAGGCGTTGGCGCGGTCGGCCAGCCCCATGATTTCACGCATGGCACGCGCAAAGTCGCGGGCCTCATAGGCCTCGGCAATGCTTGGCGCGGCGGCCAGGAATGCCTCGGTCAGCTCGGGAGCGGCATTGCCCTCGACCATTACTCCGGCGTTACCCTTGTGGATAAAGCCCGCGCAACGGCTGGCGATGTTGACCACTTTACCGACCAGATCCGAGTTGACCTTCTGTACGAAGTCTTCCAGGTTCAGGTCCAGGTCATCCACGCCGCGACCGAGCTTGGAGGCGTAGTAGTAGCGCAGGTATTCCGGTGCCAGGTGATCCAGATATGTGCGGGCCTTGATAAAGGTGCCGCGCGATTTGGACATTTTCTGGCCGTTGACGGTCAGGTAGCCGTGAACGTTGATGGCGGTAGGCTTGCGATAGCCTGCACCTTCGAGCATGGCTGGCCAGAACAGGGCGTGGAAGTTGACGATGTCCTTGCCGATAAAGTGGTACAGCTCGGCGGTGGAGTCCTTGGCCCAGTACGCGTCGAAGTCCAGTTCAGGACGGCGTGCGCAGAGGTTCTTGAAGCTGGCCATGTAGCCGATAGGTGCATCCAGCCAGACGTAGAAGTACTTGCCTGGTGCGTCCGGGATCTCGAAGCCGAAGTACGGCGCATCACGGGAGATATCCCACTGTTGCAGGCCGGCATCCAGCCATTCGGCGATCTTGTTGGCTACTGCATCTTGCAGGGCGCCGCTGCGGGTCCAGCTTTTGAGCATGGCGTCGAAGTCGGGCAACTTGAAGAAGAAATGTTCGGAATCCTTGAGCACCGGAGTGGCGCCTGAGATTGCCGACTTCGGGTTCTTCAGGTCAGTAGGTGCGTAGGTGGCACCGCATTTTTCGCAGTTGTCGCCGTACTGATCTTCAGTGCCGCATTTAGGGCAGGTGCCCTTGATGAAGCGATCGGCCAGGAACATTTTCTTTTCCGGGTCGAAGTACTGGGTGATCGAACGGGTGGCGATATGCCCAGCTTCGCGCAGCTTTATGTAAATCGCACTCGACAGCTCACGGTTTTCTTCGGCGTGGGTCGAATGAAAGTTATCAAAATCGACGAGGAACTCGGCAAAGTCGGCGCTGTGTTCAGCCTGGACATTGGCGATCAGTTGTTCGGGGGTGATGCCTTCTTTCTCGGCGCGCAACATGATGGCCGAGCCGTGGGCGTCGTCTGCGCAGACATAGGTGCATTGATTGCCGCGCAGCTTCTGGAAGCGCACCCACATATCGGTCTGGATGTACTCAAGCATATGGCCAAGGTGAATTGAACCATTGGCATAGGGCAGGGCGCTGGTGACGAGGATCTTGCGTGGCTCGGACATGGGGCTCGGCTACTTGATGAGACGGTGGTCGGCCACTATAAAGCGCCGAGCAATATATTTCACCCTGTGGTCGCGTATCTGATCGTTTGTGCTGTTTTTGATCATTTCAAAAGCCTGCTGCCTGCGGTTTATTACAGGTAGGATAGCGGCCTGTTTTACTCAGTCTTTACGGGAGTTGCCCATGAGCGCAGTCAATCGCGCAGCGGTGGAGGCCGTCCTCCGCCAGTACACCGACCCTTATTTGAATCAGGATCCGGTGAGTGCCGGATGCATCCGCAATATTGAAATTCAGGGCGAACGCGTCAGTGTTCAGCTCGAGTTGGGCTATGCCGCCGGCTTGTTCAAAAGCGGGTGGGCGCAAATTCTGCAAATGGCCATCGAGAATATGGATGGCGTGACCTCGGCCAAGGTTGAAGTCAATTGCGTGATTGCTGCGCACAAGGCCCAGGCGCAAATCCCGGGTCTGGCCAATGTGAAGAACATCGTTGCCGTAGCTTCTGGCAAGGGAGGGGTGGGTAAATCCACTACTGCAGCCAACCTGGCACTGGCGCTGGCTCGTGAAGGTGCGCGGGTCGGGATTCTGGATGCAGATATCTATGGTCCGAGCCAGGGCGTGATGTTTGGCATCGCTGAAGGCACCCGGCCGAAGATTCGCGATCAAAAGTGGTTTGTGCCCATTGAAGCCCATGGCGTTGAAGTCATGTCGATGGCGTTTCTGACCGACGACAATACGCCGATGGTCTGGCGCGGTCCGATGGTGTCGGGTGCGCTGCTGCAGCTAGTGACGCAAACGGCCTGGAACGACCTTGATTACCTGGTTATTGATATGCCGCCGGGTACCGGTGATATCCAGTTGACCCTGGCACAGAAAGTCCCGGTAACGGGATCGGTGATTGTGACCACTCCGCAGGATTTGGCCTTGCTGGACGCGCGCAAGGGTGTCGAGATGTTCCGCAAGGTGAACATTCCGGTGCTGGGCGTAGTGGAGAATATGGCGGTACACATTTGCTCGAACTGTGGTCATGCAGAGCATCTGTTTGGCGAGGGCGGTGGCGAGAAGCTGGCGACTCAATATGGCGTTGAGGTACTGGCCTCGCTGCCGTTGTCGATGGAAATCCGCGAGCAGGCCGATAACGGTAAGCCAACGGCGATTGCCGACCCAGATAGCCCGATTGCACTGATCTATCAGGAATTGGCCCGTCAGGTGGGCGCACGTATTGTTTTGCATGAAGCTGCTTCGCAGGCCATGCCGACCATTACCACCAGCGACGACTGATTCTTGCTTGATACGGGTTTGCCTGATGCATCGAGGTGATGCTATCGCAGGCAAGCCCGGCTCCCACTGGAATTGCCATACCCATGACAGCGGGTATTGGTGGGGGCGGGTTATTGCGGGCATAAAAAAACCCCGCTTTTAAGGGCGGGGTTTTTTACTGGATCAGAACAAGTTAGATAACTTGAACTTCCTCAGCTTGCATGCCTTTCTGACCGCGGGTAGCGATGAAAGAAACCTGTTGGCCTTCTTTCAGGCTTTTGAAGCCGTCGGATTGGATTGCTTTGAAGTGAACAAACAGGTCGTCACCGGATTGTGGAGTGATGAAGCCGAAGCCTTTTTCATCGTTGAACCACTTAACGGTACCAGTTTGGCGATTAGACATGGTGTAACTCCTTGAACAAAGATAACTGCGACGCAGGAAAAGCCCTGGCCGAGACTGAGTGCAAAGAGCAGGAAAAATTCTTGGAGATGGTTGGATCGAAATTCAACATATCGTGTAGAGATTCTCAGTGACACAAGCAACACAGTGGCGCCACCTTAACGCTTTTTTACGAACGTGCAAAGGGTCTTTGCGAAGGATTGTTTAAAAACGTGACTGACGGTTGCCTCTGCGCCCTGTATTCACGGCATCTACAGCTATTTTTGATATTTTTGTCCCATACTTTTGAACCGGACCCTAGGGGGCGGTAAGATGCCCGACAGAATTTTCTACCTCGCTATTCAGGACACCCGCCATGAGCATCAAACCGGACAAGTGGATTCGCCGCATGGCGCAAGAGCACGGCATGATCGAACCTTTCGTCGAGCGTCAGGTGCGTGAAGAAGGCGAAAACCGCCTGATTTCCTACGGCGTATCGAGTTACGGCTACGACGTTCGTTGCGCAAATGAATTCAAAGTGTTCACCAATATCAATTCGGCGACCGTTGATCCGAAGAACTTCGACGCGGGCAGCTTTGTTGATGTCATCAGCGACGTGTGCATCATTCCGCCCAACTCCTTCGCGCTGGCGCGCACCGTTGAGTACTTCCGTATTCCACGTAACGTGCTGACCATCTGCCTGGGTAAAAGCACCTACGCACGTTGCGGCATCATCGTTAACGTGACGCCGCTTGAGCCCGAGTGGGAAGGCCATGTAACGCTGGAGTTCTCCAACACCACGACATTGCCAGCCAAGATTTACGCCAACGAAGGCGTGGCGCAGATGCTGTTCTTCGAATCGGATGAAGAATGTGAAGTGTCGTACAAGGACCGTGGCGGCAAGTATCAGGGCCAGCGCGGCGTGACTTTGCCACGCACCTGACGAACAGAAGGAATTCTTGAGCGATAAAGCACTCTATTGAGTGTATTTCCGGTTACGCATCCAGCGAGCCGGATCATCGCTCAGGAGTGCCTCATGAAGATTGATCCGAGTATCCGCGCCCAAATGGCAAGCCTTGAGCCTAATCAGGTAGGGTTACTGGCGTGGTCTCTGCTCGCCTTTCCCGAGTTACATGCAGGTGGCATCCCCGGCCAGCCTGACCCTGATACCCCGCAACCGATCGAACCGGAGCCAGGCGTGCCCACACTGCCTGACGAGCCACCACCTGCCCCGATTGCCTGAACCTGTATTGCCTCAAGGAGAGAGTAGATAACCACTGCGATAAGCTTCTTGGCCCGCCACGTGGGCAATCACCATGCCTGCGGTGGCCATTCGCTGAAGCGTGCGGGCGTAGAGCAATCCAGCGTTGGTGCAGTACACCGGGGTGAGTCGGTCGCTGATCGGGTCAATGACCTCTGCAATCAGTTGGCCAGCGTTGAGGTAGTCCCCAGGTTTGGCACTGAACACCAGTAACCCGCCAACAGGGGTCGCTACTGGCTCTACGCCAGCCAGGGGCGTCGCGGGGTAGAGCAGGGCAGGCAAAGGGCTGGACTCACCGTCAATCGCGCCAAAATCGATCAGGTAGTCAATCAGCGCCTGACAGTCGTGCTCGGCATGCTTGTGGCTGACGTCGGCCAGACCACGCAATTCCAACGTGACGGAAAAACCACCTTGCGGAATGGCGAAACAATGCTCGAAACGTTGTTGTAATTTCCACCACAGCAGGGTGAAACACTCATCGAACGACAGACCGCCGGAGTCCGTCGCCAGCAGGCTGGCTTGGGCTCCGAGGTAGCGCGCCAGCGGTTCGACCTGCTGCCAGGCCTCGGGGGTGGTGTACAGATGAGCCACAGCCTCATAGTCGCAATGCAGATCGAGCACCACATCAGCGTCGCAGGCCAGCGTTTGCAATATCAGGCGTTGCGAATGCAGCTGTGTTGTTGGCACTTGCGCGGCCAACACCTCGCGTAAGTGGCGACGAATCAACTGCAGATTGTGCGCGGGATCGTTGTTTAACTTTCCTTCAAGCTCATCACCGATTTGCTCACTGAGATCCAGGAAGTTTCGATTGAAATTTTGCCCGCTTTGCAGCTCATAACGGCCCAGCGGGATATCCATCAGCACCTGGTCCAGGCCCGCCGGATTGGCCACCGGTACCAGCACTATTTCACTCCGTAGTCGCCCCGCCGCTTCCAGTTCGGCCAGGCGCTGCTTGATGTGCCAGGCCACCAGCATGCCCGGCAGCTCATCAGCATGCAGCGAGGCCTGAATATAGACCTTGCCCTGCGGCAGGGAAGGTCCGTAGTGAAAGCTGTGAATATGCCGTTCAGTACCCGGCACAGGCGCCAGCAAGGGGTGAATTTGATGTCGCTGCATGGTGACGTCCTTGTGAGCCGGGTGGGACAGCGCTTGCCAGCCATTTGTGCAGTAAAGGTCAGTTACTTTCCGGGCACCAGGGTCAGGCGGGTCTTGCCGTAGGCTTTGTCGAAGTTCTGCGGCTGCATCGGGAAGCTGATGTACTGCCCTTTGAGCCACGGGTCTATGCCGTCGGTGTAGTGCGGGCTGGCCGGGTTGCTGGATTGCCCGGTGCTGTTTTGCCCCATCATCGGTTCGATTTGCCCGAAGTCGACGATCATGCGCATTGCCGGAATCAGCGTAGCGTCGAAGCTTGAGCCCGCGATGTTGTAAGCCGCGGTGTTCAGCGTGGTGTGATCGCCGCCTGCCATGACCGGGCCGTAAACCGTCTGGCCATTGGCATTACTCCACACGTAGCGATGTAACTTGCCCCACTGCCACGCCCTGTGGTCGCTGCCCAGCAACGTGTCGCCGGTGCTGATGGCGCCAGCCAGGCTGCGGGCCAGAATGGCTGGTTTGTCTTCTTTTTGCGGGGTGCGGATGTCGTCCCAGAAGGGGCTGTCCTCGCGGCCGAGCAAGTGGTCTGCCAGAGCCGAGTACGACAGATTGCTGTTGGCGACAAATGCCTTCCAGCTGGCGCTGCTCTCGGGGCCCAGTTCATCAAGGAAGATTTGCCGGGTACTTTCCTGCAAAAACAGTTCGTACAAAGCTGCATCGGCCGAGGTAGGGCTGAGTTTTCCGTCGAAAGCGATCAATCGGCCAAGAGCTTCGCGGGCTTTCGCCTGCTCGGCTGCGGGCATTGCCGCGATCGCCTGTTTGAGTGGTTGCGCCATGCCGGGTGCGGCCAGCATGGTTTTCAGCTTGGCCGCAAACAGGGTGGTTTGGTCGTACTGCATCGCGATCATGCTGCGTGCATCCTGCTTGCCGCTGCCTGCCAACTGCGCAAGGCGCTCGCCGCGTTCAGGCGCTAGCCACGAGTTGGACAGTTGCATGCCGTAGCCATAGGCGGCCGTGCGCTGGTTGGCCGTGCCCAGCCAGCCTTGGGCCGGGTCCTGATCGTAGGGGTGCAGCATCGGGTCGGCGTAACCCTCCCAGTCGTAGCGGCTGTCCCAGCCCGGGGACGGGAACAGGCCAAGGCCTTCGCGGCGATTGGGGTAGAGCCCGGTCACTTGCCAGCCAATGTGATTGGCGTCGGCGTACATTAAATTCAGCGCTACAGCGCGGATTTCGCGACTGGCGTCCGAGGCTTTTTCGCTGTCCTGGGCGCGGGACAGGTCGAAAAATGCATCAAGCGACTTGTCGCCCTTCAAGTCCGGTGTTTGCAGGGCAATGCCAAGGCTGCTGTTCAGCGCATTGGGGCTGCCTACGGCGCTATTGAGCAGCGGCCCGTGGCGGGTTTCGTAAATGGCCTCGCGAATCGGGCGCTGGCCTTTGACGAAGAAGGTTTCGTTGCGCACCGTTGCCGGTAGCCATTTTCCGTCAGCCAAGTAGTACAGACTGTTGCCTTGGCGTTTGAGTTTTTCCAGGAACACGTCCTGGTTGTCGCCCATGGCCATGCTCATGCCCCATGCCACCTTGCCGTTGAAACCGGCAAACAGGGTCGGCAAGCCTGCGATGGTTGCCCCCGCAGCCTGGTATTTAGGCGCGCGAATTTGTACGTAAGTCCATGCCGAAGGTACGCCGATGGGCTGGTGGATATCGTTGGCCAGCAGGCTTTTGCCACTGCGGCTGCGCTGCGGGCCAATTGCCCAGTCACTCGATGCTGTGACCCCGGGCAGGCTCAGTTGTGTCACCTGTTCAAGGGCTTGGGCCACTGCATTCAAACCTTGCAGCTGGCTACCCAGGGCCAGGCCTTTGAGCTTGTCGGCTTCGCCGGTGGGCAGGGCTTCGTTGGGATAGGTCGGTGTCAGCCACGCCAGTTTTTCAGTACCGGCTTTTTGTGCCAGTACCAGCGAGTTGAGTTCTTCTTGCAGATTGACCGACATCCCGAAGTTCAGCAGGCTGAAAATCAGCGCCGAGTCTTCAGGTTTCCAGTATTCGACTGTATAGCTGGCTTGCGCGAGATCAGCCGGGAGCTTGTCGCGGTAGCGGAACAGGTAGGCGTTGACCCCACGGGCGTAGACCTCGAAAAACTTTTTAAGGCGCGGGGACGAACTTTTATACAGTTCGTCAGCGTTCTTTTTCAGATTGATGCTGCGCATCAACCGGTCGCTTTCCAATGCATCGGCACCGTTCAACTCGGCCAGCCTGCCTTGTGCCAGCAAGCGCAAGCGCACCATCTGGCTGATACGGTCGCCGGCGTGTACGTAACCCAAGGTGAACAGGGCGTCATGAAAACTGCTGCTTTCGATCAGCGGCATACCCTGGCTGTTGCGGCGCACCGAGACATTTTGCGCCAGCCCTTTGAGCGGTTGCATGCCAGAGGTTGGCACCAGGCTTTCAACGGAATGAGTGTTTATCTGGCAACCGGTCAAGCCCAACAGGCTGGCCACTGCCGCGGCAACGCCGAACCGGGGTAGAAAATGAGTAAGGGCTGGCGAGGCCATGGCAAAGCTCCTGCGGGGGTGGTGTCATCGAAAGCCGCTACGTTAGTGAGGCCGATGACACCGTGCAAGCGCTATCTTGGGGTGTTGAAGTGCCTTGCCGTGCGCGAAAACTGTAGCCGCTGCCCAATGCTGCGATAAGGTCCTAAGGGCCTTCACATCACAGAGCCGCTCCGCGGCCCATCGCAGCCTGCGGCAGCGGCTACACACAGCCTGATTTGGTTACTTGGGCGGGTTGATTTTATCTACCAGCGCGTAGGCACGTTCTGTTGCTGGGCGCGCCTTGACGCGGTGGAACCACACCTTCAATGCCGGGAAGTCATCCAGGTTCTGGCCCTGGAATTCATGGGGCACGATCCACGGGTAAATCGCCATATCGGCGATGCTGTACTCGGCTCCAGCGACAAATTCCCGGCCTTCCAGCTGTTTGTTCAAAACGCGATACAGGCGGGCGGTTTCATCGGTGTAGCGTTTGATCGCATAAGGGATTTTTTCAGGCGCGAAGCGATTGAAGTGATGATTTTGCCCGGCCATTGGCCCCAGGCCGCCCATCTGCCAGAACAACCACTGCAGTGCCATTTGCCGACCGCGCAGATCCTGGGGCAAAAACTGCCCGGTTTTTTCCGCGAGGTATAACAGGATGGCGCCGGATTCAAACAGCGACAGCGGTTCGCCGCCATCTGCCGGTGCCTGATCGACAATGGCCGGAATACGATTGTTCGGGGCAATCTTGAGAAAATCCGCAGCAAACTGTTCGTTTTTGCCGATATTGATCGGGTGAACCTTGTAGGGCAGGCCAGCTTCTTCAAGAAACAATGAGACTTTGTGGCCGTTGGGCGTGGTCCAGTAATAAAGATCGATCATGAAGGGCTCCAGAAGGGGATTTTCGCGCAGCTACATGGGCTGTCAGTTTTACTCCCAAAAGCGCGTCGGATGAAAGCAAGTGCTGGCTTCTGAAGCGGATTTTTCATAAAGCAAAAACACAAACGCCGCACGTGCTCAAGGCAGGTGCGGCGTGTGCAGGGCTTCCGGAAGGATCAGGCGCCGTGGCACTTCTTGAATTTTTTGCTGCTGCCGCATGGGCATGGATCGTTGCGGCCAACGTCTTTCAGCTCGTTGCGCACAGGCTCTTGAGGTGCATGGCCGCAATGCGGGCCATGTACATGACCGTTGTCGTGGTCATGGGTGTGACCATGATCATGATCGTGGTTGCAGTCGGGGCCATGAACGTGGGGTTGTTGGGTCATTGCTCAATCACTCTGGAATAAAATCGCCGGGGATTATCTCGCCTTTACGCGTCAGGTGCACGTCGTAACCGTAGAACAGGCCGGTTTCCAGCGTGCCCTCGAATCGATAGGGGATGGGCCGGTCAGGTGATTCCAGCAATTTGACCAGCGGGCGCACCTGTGGCCAAAGATTGGTACGCACAGGGATCACGAGATCTGCGTGGCTGTTGGGCTCCACGCTGAACCACTTTTCATGCTCGCCTTCAGTCAGTTTTATCGTGCCCAGGTACACGGTGTAGCTCAAGCTGCGCACCGTGAGGGTCGAGTCATTCGGGTTGTCTACCCGCAAATGCAGCTTGAAGCGTTGCTCCAGCAGCTTGGCCTGAACCAGTTCAACCTTCACCAGGTGCACGTCAGGGTCTTTGTTGCCTGAATCGAACCAGGAGCTGCATCCCGGCAGCATCAGGATCATCGCCAGGGCAATTGTTTTTGTTATTCGAGCCCGAGATTCCATTCCTTACTCCTGAGAGAACGTGCCCCTGATCAGTCTATTGACCGAAAAAGCCGGCACAGCATTTTTTGAATTTTAGGCCACTGGAGCATGGGCAGGCATCGTTGCGCCCGACCTTGAGCGGTACGGTGGGGTCGATGAAGAACCAGCGCCCTGAACTTTGTACAAATGACGAGCGCTCGCGATGGCTGTGTTCACCGTTGGCGTCGTGCCAGCGCGCAGTGAAGGTCACAAACCCATGCTCAGGCTGACCGCCGAACACTTCGCTGTTTTCAACGGTCAACCCCAGCCAGGTGCTCTGCGCGCTCCAGTCGGCAATAGCCTGGAGATCCAGCCCGGCTTGCTGCACAGGCAATGTGGTGCTGACCAGATAATCAATCAGCCCCAACACATAGGCGCTGTAACGCGAGCGCATCAGCGTTTCTGCGCTTGGGGCCGGGTGCCCGTCGTGATAATGCCCACAGCAGGCGTCCAGCAAATTGCCGCTGCCACAGGGGCAAATGGATGTACTCATCGGGTTACCACCAATACTTGCCGAAGTTTTCCGGGTTGGCCCAAAACCTGGCATTGAGCCAGTCTGGTACTTGTTTGTACTCGCGTAGGTCGTAAGTAAATAGGGTCAGTACTTGTTCGTCACGCTGAAAACGCTCATTGCTTTGTAGGGCAAGAGAGAAGAAGTCGGTTTCTTTCCAATCGCAGGCTGCCAGGTCTGCTAGTACGGCGATGCGACTGGCATTCAGGTTGCGAATTCCGCCCAGCAGTTCCAGCCCTGTGCGCTTTGGCAGGTGTTCCAGGCAATCGATCACCAGTGCCAGGTCAAAGCGTTGTGCCGCCAGGTCCTGTGGCAAGGCGCCGGGGGCTGCTTGGGCGACCAGTGCCTCGGGGTGCGCGGCCTGAAAGGCGGCCAGTGCCGGGAAGTTGCTGGCGCCGACGACCAGCAGGCGTTGTGGCGCATAGCGATCAAGCAGTGCTGCCAGCGCTTGTTGGGGCGTACGCGTGGAAATATCGAGCGTCATTGAAAATCCTCAATCAGAGTGCCCAAGACTAGCCTGTGCGGGCCTCGCGGCCTAGACCCGTACTGTCACGATGCTGGCGCTTCCTTCAACCCGGGTCTTTACTTTCGGAGCATCGGCCAAACGCCGACCCCTCAGGAGAGACCCTAATATGAGCATCATCAGGACAGCAGTACCTTTGATTGTTCTCACCAGTGTGTTGACGGGCTGTGCCGGTTTACAAAAAACCGACTGGCCTACCTGTGCCGCAGTCGGTGGTGTAGGAGGAGCGGCGTTGGGCGCAATAAAAAGCTCCGCCTGGGCCGGGGGTGGCGCCGTGTTTGGTGCGGGTATGGCCGCAGCGTATTGCTGGGTACACGGCGACGGCGATGCGGACGGTGATGGCGTCCCTGACAGCCGCGACAAGTGCCCTGACACGCCTAAAGGGGTGACAGTCGATGCCGCGGGCTGCCCGATAGTGGCAGTGGTTGTGGTTGAAACCGTGGTGGTTAAGGAGGAAACCATCGTGGTGCGTGACGTTCATTTCGAATTTAACTCCGCCAAACTGACCGCTGCCGACAAGGACAAACTGAATGTCATTGCCGCACGTCTGAAAAAAGACGCTGCCAATGCTCAGCTTAAAGTCACGGGTTATACCGACAGCGTCGGTAGCGACAGCTATAACCTGAAACTGTCCAAAGAGCGCGCCCACTCGGTGGTCGAGTACTTGATCGACAGTGGCATCCCGCGCAGCCAGTTTGTCTCCGTGGCCGGTGCGGGCGAGTCGAACCCGATTGCCAGCAACCACACCCCGGAGGGTCGTGCCCAAAATAGACGGACCGAGATTCAGATCATTCGTTAAAAAGGCACTGGGTGACAAGGTTCGCCGCAAGCTTGATCGGTAAGGTCAAACCCGCGGCGAATCTTTTTGTAAAGGTATCTGGCGTCGTGCTCCTGCAAGCCGTTAATGTGCGTCCAAAGAAAAATGCGAAGGCGGATATATGAAGGTGCTTTGGGGGCTGGGGAAGGCATTGACGCTGATGTTTTGGGGGCTGGTACTGATCAATCTGTTCAAGCCCTTGATCAACCCGTTCGATTTATTGATTAACCTCGTCGGTAGCCTGTTGCTGCTGGTTCATGTGCTTGAGGTACTGCTGTTCAAAAGCCGCCTGCAGGGTCGCCCGCATCCCTGGCGTGATCGCCTGCTGATGCTTGTGTTTGGTTTTTTCCATGCTCATATCCTTCCAACCTCCTGCGAACGAGACGCCAGCCATGCGTAAGTTGTGTTTGTTGGCCGCCTTGTGCAGCCCTTTTGCCCACGCTGATGTAGTACTGGTTGCAGCCAACTCGCTGATGCGCCTGCCCGCTAATGCCAGTGTGTTGCACCTGGAAAAACTGGATGTAGCTGACTACGGCACGTTGCTGATTCCGGCCGGAGTTACCCAGGTCAATATCGACCAGCTGCAGTTGGGCCGTGAAGCACGTATCACCCTGGTGCCGTCCGAGCGCGCAATCGAGTTGCGCGTGGCTCACGCGCAATTGGGCGAAGGCAGCCAAATCAATGCCCGTGGCGCTCCCGGGACCTTCGAAAAACCTGCTCGGCCAGCGCGTGATCTGAGCTTGCGCATTGAGTCGCTGCAAGCACCGCAACTGTCCATCGATGCCCGTGGCGGTACGGGCGCGCCGGGTTTTGTCGGACTTGATGGTGGTAACGGTGATGAGCCGGGTTGCACTTGGGGTTCGGCGGGTTCCGGAGCCGATGGCGACAACGGTGGCAATGGTCATCCGGGTGCGGCTGGGGGACAGGTACGAGTCGAACTGCCTCGCGACTACCCGGCCGAGCAGGTTAGCGTGCGGGTAGACGGTGGTGCGGGCGGTAAACCCGGTGAGGCAGGGCGCCCGGGCGCAGGCGGAAAATCCAAAGGCTGTATTGTCTACAGCACCGATGGCGGTAAATCGGGTCGCGCAGGCCTGGTCGGGCAACCGGGTGACGTCGGTACAGCCGGCGCGGTGACTATTCAGCGGTTGTAACCCGTGCCGTACGCAAAAAATGTGTAGCAGCTGCCGAAGGAACGAGGCTGCGTTCGAGCGCGAAGCGGTCGTAAACCCTGAGAGTCGGGTTTAACTGATATAGCGCAATTTCTGATTTTGCGACTGCTTCGCAGCCGGACGCAGCCTCGTTCCTTCGGCAGCTGCTACAAGTTGTTATTCTTAAAACCCCGGCCGTGCCGCGGCAATCGTCACCAACACCAGCCCCACAATCAGGTTGCACCCCACCAGGCGCCGAATCCGGCCCATCACCGCAGCTCCTTCAGCCCACGCCTGAGCTTCGACGGCTTTGCGCAATTCAGGCAGTTGCAGTGACTGAATGCGGATAAACAAGGCCACCATCACGATGTACAACCCCATCATGATTTGCACATAGCGCGGGGCCGTTTCAAAACCGTTAAAGCGCATCTGCAACAGGCCCACACCGCTTATCGGCAAAATCACCACCGCGATCCATACCCAGACAAAAAAACGTTGAAACACTTCAACCCACAGCTTTAACCGCGCAGGGCCTTCAAGGGCCGTGATAGCCGCTGGGCGCAGGATCATCCAGGCGAAAAACATGCCGCCCACCCAGATCAAGGCGGCCAATACATGCAGGCTGTAGGTGAGAGCAAAGGCAGTCATGGGGGTACTCCGTTCGGCGCGGGATGAATTAGCGGGGTATGATAGCGGCCATTCGAACCACTGAAAATTTATCCAGCGTTTCTTGCGCCCGAAGAATCATGATTAGTACCGAACTCAAAACCCAGATCCAGGGCGCTTACTCGCGTTTTCTCGAATCCAAGAGCCTCAAGCCACGTTACGGTCAGCGGTTGATGATCGCTGAAGTGGCGAAAGTGCTGGGCGATATCGACACCGACGAAGAAAACCACCGCAGTGGCGACCCGGCTGTGGTCGCCGTTGAGGCGGGCACCGGTACCGGTAAAACCGTGGCTTACTGCCTGGCAGCGATTCCTGTGGCCAAGGCTGCAGGCAAGCGGCTGGTAGTTGCCACGGCGACCGTCGCGCTGCAAGAACAGATCGTCTACAAGGACCTTCCCGACCTGATGCGTAACAGCGGGCTGAATTTCAGCTTTGCGCTGGCCAAAGGTCGTGGGCGCTATATGTGCCTGTCCAAACTCGACATGCTGCTGCAAGAGGGCCACGCGCAAACCGCGACGGCGCAGCTGTTTGAAGAGGAAGGCTTCAAGATTGAAGTCGATGAGGCCAGCCAGAAGCTGTTTACCAGCATGATCGAGAAGCTGGCCGGCAACAAATGGGACGGCGACCGCGACAGCTGGCCCCAGGCACTTGAAGATCAGGACTGGGCGCGTCTGACCACCGATCACAGTCAATGCACCAACCGTCACTGCCCCAACTTCGGCCAGTGTGCCTTCTACAAGGCCCGTGAAGGCATGAGCAAGGTGGACGTGATCGTCACCAACCACGACATGGTGCTGGCGGACCTCGCCCTGGGCGGCGGCGCGGTGTTGCCTGACCCGCGTGACACGGTCTACGTGTTCGACGAAGGCCATCACCTGCCTGACAAGGCCATTGGCCATTTCGCCCATTACACCCGTTTGCGCTCTACGGCCGATTGGCTTGAGCAAACCGCCAAAAACCTCACCAAACTGCTTGCCCAGCATCCGTTGCCGGGCGATCTGGGGCGTTTGTTGGAGCAAGTTCCGGAGCTGGCCAAAGAGATCAAGGCCCAGCAACAGTTCATGTTCACAGCCTGTGAGCAAATTGCCGACTTTAAAGTAGGCGAAGAGCCTGAAGGCCGTGAGCGCCCGCGCCATCGCTTTATCGGCGGCTTGATTCCCGATCACATGCGTGAAATGGGCATCGAACTGAAAAAGGGCTTTTCGCGCCTGACCGATCTGTTCACCCGGCTGACCGAGATTCTCAAGGACGGCATGGACGGTGAGGTCAACATCGGCATCACCAGCAACCAGGCCGAAGAGTGGTATCCGCTGTTTGGCAGCCTGCTGTCCCGTGCCCAGGGCAACTGGGAGTTATGGACCGCGTTTACCGTCGAAGACCCTGAAGACAACCCGCCAATGGCTCGGTGGCTGACCTTGGCTGAAAGCGGTTCGCTGTTTGATATCGAAGTCAACGCGAGCCCCATCCTGGCTGCTGAAATGTTGCGCCGTAACCTGTGGAACGTGGCCTATGGGGTGCTCGTTACATCGGCTACCCTGACTGCGCTGGGCACTTTCGATCGATTCCGCATGCGTGCGGGTCTGCCAAAAACCGCTGTAACGGCGGTGGTGCCAAGCCCTTTCCATCACGCCGATGCAGGGGTGTTGCGAGTGCCGGACCTCAAGGCTGACCCGCGCGACGCCACAGCCCACACGGCGGCGATCATTCGCGAGCTGCCTGGTCTGGTCGAAGGCTCGCGGGGCACGCTGGTGCTGTTTTCATCGCGCAAGCAAATGCAGGACGTATTCGACGGCCTGGAGCGTGACTGGCGTAAACAGGTGTTTATCCAGGGCAACCTGTCCAAGCAGGAGACCCTCAACAAACACAAGGCGCGGGTCGATGGCGGAGACTCCAGCGTGCTGTTCGGGCTGGCCAGTTTCGCCGAGGGTGTGGACTTGCCCGGCGCCTACTGCGAACACGTAGTGATTGCCAAAATTCCGTTTTCGGTGCCGGATGATCCGGTCGAAGCGGCCTTGGCCGAGTGGATCGAAGCGCGGGGCGGCAATCCCTTCATGGAGATTTCGGTGCCCGACGCTTCGCTCAAGCTGGTACAGGCTTGCGGGCGTCTGCTGCGAACCGAACAGGACCGCGGCACCATCACTTTGCTGGATCGGCGACTGGTCACTCAGCGCTACGGCAAAGCGATTCTTAATGCACTGCCGCCATTCAGGCGCGAAATTTCTTAAGCGCGAGTCGGCGTTATCGTCGACTTTGCTGTCTATGCTTTGACTTTCACCACCTCACAGGTCCGTTTTCGGCCGTTTGGGAGAACCAGATCCATATGATTCGCCGTTCGCTGTCTGCTGTTTTTGCGTTGCTGGTTACGACCCCGTTACTGGCGGCGCCTGCTGGTCAACAAACCCTGTTCAATTTCGTTCGCCCGGCCGATGTAGTGCAAGTGGCAACCGTGGATGCGAGTTTGCCGCAATACAATGCGGAGCAAACGGCCGAAGGCGAAGTGCTGCGTCGTGTGATCTTTAACCCGGCTGCAGCGCCAAGCCTGCGTTTAACGCCGCAAACCGGGGTGTGGGACTGGTCGCAGTCGGGGATGATGACCCTGCGCATCCAGAACGCCATGAACTGGGCGCTCACTCTGGACGTGACCGTACAAAGCAGTAACGGCAAAACCCTGATCAGCCGCGTCGAACTGCCTGCAGGCCCGGCGCAGACGCTGTTGTTGCCATTGAAGGCCAATACGCCGCATAGCCAGGGCATGCGCGCTGGTCCGCCGATGCCGATGACAGTTGATGGTCAGCGCATTTTGCTGGCCAGCAGCCAGGGTGAAATTGATCTGAGCCAAGTGGTCTCGGTGAGCTTGTCGATACCGCAACCGACCGCCGCGCAAAGTATTCTGCTGGAGCGCTTTGGGGTGCAGGACGGCGATGGCGTGATCAAGGCCGTGTATGGCTCGATTGTCGACGGCTATGGCCAGTCGACCCGGGCCAAATGGCCTGAGCGTATTGCCAATGACGACCAGCTCAAGGCGGCGGCAGCCAAGGAACAGCAGCAAATCAAGGGTTGGCTGGCCAGCCGTGCTGACCAGGACAAGTTTGGCGGCTGGCTCAAGGGCCCGGCATTTGACGCGACTGGTTTCTTTCGTACCGAAAAACGCAATGGCCGCTGGAACCTGATCACTCCTGAAGGCCACCCGTTTTACTCG
Source organism: Pseudomonas kulmbachensis (assembly GCF_963681935.1). NCBI lineage: Bacteria > Pseudomonadati > Pseudomonadota > Gammaproteobacteria > Pseudomonadales > Pseudomonadaceae > Pseudomonas > Pseudomonas kulmbachensis. Next base: position 1,183,010 of record NZ_OY817088.1, read on the forward strand.
TTGGGCCTGAACTCAGTAACGGCCAGCGATAGCCAGACCTACGTTGCAGGGCGTGAATGGATGTTCACCGACTTGCCAAAGGACGGTACTGCACTGGCCGGCTATTACGGTGCCGGGAACAATAACAACGGTAATGGTGCCTCGCAGGGACGTGGTTTTAACGCTGGGCGCTGGTACAACTTCTATGGCGCCAACCTGCAACGGATCTATGGCGAGCCTTGCGTAACAGCCAAGACAGAACCAGGCAGTGACCCTGCCATTCCGTGTGCGCCGCAAGTCTTTGATGCCAAACGCTGGCAAACCCATACCCTGGATCGCCTGCAAGCCTGGGGGTTCAACACGATTGGTAACTGGAGCGACCCGCAACTGGGCCTCAATGATCGTGTGCCTTACACCTTGCCGTTGTCGATTGTTGGCGACTACACCAGCATCAGCACCGGTACTGACTGGTGGGGCGGCATGCCTGATCCGTTTGACCCGCGCTTTGCCATGGCCACCGAGCGTGCCGTGGCCATTGCCGCGCGTGACCATCGGGATGATCCCTGGTTGATTGGCTACTTTGCCGACAACGAACTGGCCTGGGCTGGCCCGGGAGATGACCCTAAGTCGCGTTATGCGCTGGCCTTTGGCACTCTGCGCATGACCACCGACGCACCGGCCAAGCGTGCATTTCTCAAGCAGTTACGCGACAAGTACCGCAACCAGCAAGGTCTGTCCAAGGCCTGGGGTGTCGATATTCCGGCGTGGGAACTGATGGAAGATCCGGGCTTCGAGGCGCCTTTGCCTAATGCCGAGCACCCGGAAATCGAAGCTGACTATAAGTACTTCCAAAAAGTTTTCGCCGACACCTACTTCAAGACCATTTCCGATTCGCTGAAATGGCATGCCCCGAATCACTTGCTGCTGGGCGGGCGCTTCGCCGTCAGCACCCCAGAAGCCGTAGAATCCTGTGCCAAGTACTGTGATGTCCTGAGTTTCAACTTCTATACCCTGCAACCGCAGGACGGCTACGACTTCGCCAAACTGCGCGAGTTGGACAAACCGGTGATGATTACCGAGTTCAACTTTGGTTCCCGCGACCGTGGCCCGTTCTGGGGGGGTGTGACCGAGGTGGCCAACGAAGATGCCCGTGGCCCGGCTTACAGTAAATTTCTCAAACAGGCCGTGGCTGAGCCATCGATTGTCGGCGTGCACTGGTTCCAGTATCTGGACCAGCCTGTAACCGGCCGCTTGCTGGATGGCGAGAACGGCCACTTCGGCATGATCGGCATTACCGACTTGCCGTTTACCGGCTTTGTTGACAGTGTGCGCAAGGCTAACCTGCAAGCTCTTGACCAGTTGAGCCAGGACGCAGCAAAAGCTCAGACCCAGGCTGAAAAAACAGTAAAAGCCCCGGTGCATGCCTCTGACGATGGCAGTGGCGGGAGCTCTGGCGCGGGACATGCTGGGGGGCACTCGGGTAAAGGTCACTAAGCCTGCAGCCATGCGTTATGGCTTGGGCACCAAAAAATCTGCAGCGCGGGGTCTACGCCTCGCTTTAAGCGGGATTTGTGCCCGGCAGGGTTTACCTTTTTCACAAAAAATCCACTCCGGTGCTGATACTTTGCGCGCCGACTCATCAGCGCACAAAAATTGTGCGCTCTGAGCTGTTTGCTCTGTTTCAAAATCTTACTGGTGCTGGAACAATGCACGCCTTGTAGAGCCATGCTTGATCCAGGAGGTGCGGGTGCAGATTCAGGGTTTTCACGACCTTAAGTTCGAAACAGTACGCGAAGCGTTTGCCGATCTTTTTAATGATCCGCAAGAGCGCGGCGCAGCACTGTGCATCCAGATCGGTGGCGAAACAGTACTCGACTTGTGGGCCGGTACGGCTGACAAGGACGGTGAGCAACCGTGGCATACAGACACTATTGCGAATCTGTTTTCCTGTACCAAAACCTTTACCGCTGTCACCGCGCTGCAATTGGTGGAAGAGGGCAAGCTGGAACTCGATGTTCCCGTGGCTCGCTACTGGCCTGAGTTTGCGGCTGCGGGCAAAGAATCCATCACGCTGCGCCAGTTGCTGAGCCATCGGGCCGGCTTGCCGGCGTTGCGTGAGTTAATGCCGCCTGCGGCGTTATATGAATGGCAGACCATGGTTGATGCGCTGGCCGCTGAAGCTCCTTGGTGGACGCCTGGCGAAGGTCACGGTTATGCCGCGATCACTTATGGCTGGCTGGTGGGCGAGTTGATTCGTCGTGCCGACGGTCGCAGTGCCGGTCAGTCGATCATGGCGCGCACAGCCCGGCCGCTGGGGCTGGACTTTCATGTCGGGCTGGCGGACGAGGAGTTTTACCGGGTGGCCCATATTGCTCGGAGCAAGGGCACTATGGGGGATGCGGCAGCGCAGCGTCTGTTGAAGGCGATGATGAACGAGCCGACATCCATGAGCACTCGGGCGTTCACTAATCCGCCCTCGATCATGACCAGCACCAATAAGCCGGAGTGGCGCCGGATGGAACAGCCTGCCGCCAATGGGCATGGCAATGCCCGTAGCCTGGCTGGTTTCTATAGTGGTTTGCTCGATGGCAGCCTGCTCGAAGCCGAGATGCTTGAGCAACTGACCCGCGAGCATAGCCTCGGCGAGGATAAAACCCTGCGCACCCAGACCCGTCTTGGACTGGGTTGCATGCTGGATCAGCCGACCGTGCCTAACGCGACCTTCGGCCTTGGTCCAAAGGCTTTTGGCCATCCTGGTGCGGGTGGGTCGATCGGCTTTGCCGACCCGGACCGAGAGGTAGCCTTTGGTTTTGTGACTAATACTCTGGGGCCTTATGTCTTGATGGACCCACGGGCGCAAAAGCTGGTGAGTGTCTTGGCTCAGTGCCTATAACAGGAGATTTGTAGGCCGTAGGTCGGAACTCTGTAGCTTTTCTGTTTTCAATACGTTTTTTATGTGGGCTTAGCGCCTCTTTATTCCTAATTCATTGTGTGGATATTCAATGTCATCTAATAAGACCCTCGCTCTGGCTCTTTGCCTGGCTATTACCGGTTGCGCACAAACTCCACAGAATGACGCCGAAGGCGGCCACAAATGGTGGCAGTTGGGTTCGTCCGACCAGGCGTCGACTCCAGCAGATAAAGGCGTCAGTGCTGCAGCCAAGCCAGCAGATACTAAAGTGACCCCGCCAGTTGCCAAGACTGCCGCGGCTCCAGCGCCAGTCGCCAAAACCGCTGCTGCCCCAGTGCCAGTTGCAAAAAATGCGGCTGCACCGGCAACCGTTGCCAAAGACAGCGGTTCTAGCTGGTGGCCTTTTGGTTCTGACTCCTCGAAAAAAGACGCCCCGGTTGAAAAGGCCAAAGTAGCGGACGTCGCCCCAGTTGCTGCAACCTCTACCAAGAACTGGTGGTGGCCGTTTGGTAGCGATGCCAAGGACTCCAAAGGCGCAACGGTTGGCGTGATCCCGATGCCGGATCCGAAAATCACCCAAGCCTGGTTGGATGAATACGAGCCACGCCTGCGTATCGCCATCAAAGACACCAACCTGCAATTGGAGCGTCGCGAGAACCTGCTGGTGATCGTGGCCGCGGCTGACAGCTCGTTCAAGGCTACCCGTCCGGATTTGCTGATGCCGTCGATGCTTGGCCCGTTCACCCGTGTGGCTAAAGTAGTTGAAGGCGATCCCAAGACTGCCGTACTGGTACTTGGCCATGCGGACTCCGCAGGCGCCATGGCTTCCAATACCCGTCTGAGCCTGGATCGTGCCAAGTCGGTCGCGGCGATCTTCCGCATGAGCGGTTTGCAAAGTAACCGTCTGACCTTGCGCGGCATGGGTTCCGTGATGCCGCGTGCAGCCAACGACAGCAATGAAGGCCGTGCGTTGAATCGCCGGGTTGAAATCCTTATGACCCCGCAAGCCACCATGGTCGCGCTGGTCAGCAAGTACAGCCAGCCAGCCCTGTCGCCAGCCGATCTGGTCGCGGTACAGCCTGCAGTGGCACCTTCGGTTGCCAAGAAGAAGGCAGCGGCACCGGCTAAAAAAGGCGTCGTAGCGAAAAAATCTGCACCGGCGAAAAAGGCGGCAAAGCCGGCTCCAGCCAAAAAGTCAGTAGTCGCTAAGGCCAAACCCGCTGCAGACAAGAAAGTGGCAGCCAACGATCAGGCCAAGAACTGATTGATTCAGGAAAGGATTGCGTCATGACTCAAACACTGGCCGATATGCGGCGTGATTACACTCGCGACGGGCTGACCGAGGCTCAGGCCCCGGAAGAGCCTTTTGCGCTGTTTCATCAGTGGTTCAACGACGCGGTCAACACCGAGCAGCCGCCGGTCGAAGCGAATGCCATGACCCTGGCAACAGTAGATGGTGAGGGGCGCCCGCATTGCCGGGTGCTCTTGCTCAAAGGTCTGGATGAACAGGGTTTTACCTTTTTCACCAATTACACCAGCGCCAAAGGCCAGCAGTTGGCTGAGCGTCCGTTCGCGGCAATGACCTTTTTCTGGCCAACCCTGGAGCGCCAGGTGCGTATCGAGGGGCAAGTGGTCAAGGTGACGCCGCAAGAGTCCGATGCTTATTATCAAGTGCGCCCCTTGGGTAGCCGGATCGGGGCCTGGGCCTCGCCGCAAAGCCAGGTGATTGCGGATCGGGACGAGCTGGTCGAGTTGCTTGAGGCCACGCAGGCGCGCTTCAGCGACACCCAACCGCATTGCCCGGAACACTGGGGTGGTTACCGGCTACTGCCGCAACGGATCGAGTTTTGGCAGGGCCGTCCAAGTCGTTTGCACGACCGTCTTAACTATCGAAGTGACGGCAGTATCTGGACGCGTGAGCGGCTGGCGCCCTGAAAGCGTAAGCTGCGCCGCACGCGCGCAGTGCAAAATGGCTGTTACAAGCTACGCTTTGCGCAAGTTTTGAAATGGAAGAAGGCTCTGTTTTTACTGTACAGGGCCTGAATAGAGCTTTTTTATCCGCGCTGAAACGTGACAGGTGACTGGCTGCGGAGTTTAATGAATCCCTGATCTTTTGGAGTTGATCCTATGCGTAAATCCGTTCTGTTAGTTGCAGCCTTCTCAACCATGACTGTCTTGTTGGGCGGCTGCACCTCCAGCTTGACCGGCGACACCTACTCGCGTGACGAAGCTCGACGTGTACAGACCGTTCGTATGGGTACTATCGTTGCCTTGCGTCCTGTACAAATCGAAGGCACCAAAACCCCAATCGGCGCCGCGACTGGTGCCATCGTGGGTGGTGTTGGCGGCAGCGCCATCGGCGGCGGTCGTGGCAGCATCGTGACAGCTGTTATCGGCGCAGTAGCCGGTGGCCTGTTGGGTTCGGCAGCCGAATCGGGTCTGACCAAGACCCAGGGTGTAGAAATCACCGTACGTGAAGACGACGGCAGCACCCGCGCTTATGTACAACAGGTTGAGCCGAACCAGGTATTCCGTACCGGCGAGCGCGTGCGGATCATGACCGTTGACGGTACTAGCCGCGTTACCCAGTAAATCGGGTTACAGCGCTAAAACAAAACCCCGGCCAGTGCGAACTGGCCGGGGTTTTTTTACGTCTCTAAAACGGCTCAGGACGAATGTTTGAACGCCTGATCTGCCCCGGATAGCGATATGGCTATGCGGTCCAGCAAACGTTCAGCCGTGTATTTAGGCAGGCAGTTGAACGCCAGCACCACTGCCAGCCCCATCACCAAAGCGGGCCGCGGGATGTTACTGATGTCGTGTTTTTTCAGGCTGAACAAAAATACACACGCGGCAACCGAGCCGATCAGGGCACCTGCTATGGCTTCTGGCAGTGGGTGGATGGTATGGGCCACGTAATTGATGGCGAACCACCAGGTCGCCAGCAACCCCGCCCCGAGCACAGGCCAGCGCAAGCGTTGATCGAGCTGTTGGCACAACAGGTTGAGCATCACGGTGAAGACCAGGCAGGCGTTCATCGCGTGGCCGCTGAAGACCGCAATGCCCAGATCATGCAGGCCAATGCCCCAGCCCTTGAACAGGATCTTGCTCACGCCCACGATCAGGTACGCAGACACCAGCACGCCCAACCACAAAAGAGCGATTTTTTTCGACGCGGCAGACCATAGCCAGGCAGCAATGACCAACGCTGCCGGAAACATCACGGTAATGCCCGCGTATTGCACGATCTGAAATTTTTCGGCCACGATTTTCTCTTTTGGCGGTTTACAAGCAACAAGGGCAACGCAGGTAATGTGCGTTGCCCTTATTGCGGTCCAGCCCGCTCCCACATTAAAGCAGGGTCACGCTACCGGTTGTTTACGGCTGAAGAACAGCGTCACGGAATAGCCGATCAACGCTGCCAGGATCGAGCCGGTCAGGATACCCATGCGGTCCATGCCCACATAGTCGCTGCTGCCCGCTACGAACGCCAGCGAGCCAACGAACAGGCTCATGGTAAAGCCGATGCCGCACAGAATGGCCACGCCAAGTACCTGGCCCCAGTTGGCCCCTGCTGGCAGTGTTGCCATGCCGATCTTGATGGCGATCCAGGTCAAGCCGAAGACACCTACGGTCTTACCGATCAGCAAGCCCGCAGCAATGCCCATCGGCACATGGCTGACGAAGCTGTGCATGCTGACGCCCGTCAAGGATACCCCGGCATTGGCGAATGCAAACAACGGCAGGATCGCATAAGCCACCCACGGGTGCAGCGCATGCTCGATGGTCAGTAACGGAGAGGGTTCGGAATTTTTGGTCCGCAGCGGGATACAGAACGCCAGGGTCACACCCGCCAGCGTGGCATGCACACCGCTTTTGAGTACGCAAACCCAGAGGATCAGACCGATGATCATATAAGGCGCGACCTTGATCACCCCCATGCGATTCATCGCAATCAGAGCTACCAGGCACGCGGCTGCCAGCATCAACGACACACCGGACAGTTCGCTGGAATAGAACACCGCAATCACGATGATTGCGCCCAGGTCATCGATGATCGCCAGGGTCATCAGAAACAGCTTGAGCGATACCGGCACACGTTTGCCGAGCAAGGCCAGCACGCCGAGGGCGAAGGCGATGTCGGTGGCCATGGGGATCGCCCAGCCACCGAGTGCGTCCGGGTAGTCCTTGTTGATGTACCAGTAGATCAGTGCCGGTACGACCATCCCGCCAATCGCGGCTGCACCGGGCAGCACGACTTGCGAGGGCTTGGACAGCTGGCCATCGAGGAGCTCGCGTTTGACCTCCAGGCCGATCAGCAGAAAGAACAAGGCCATCAGGCCATCGTTGATCCACAGCAGCGAAGGTTTGGCGATTTGCAGGGCGCCGATCTGTACCGCTACCGGTACGTCCAGAAAGGCCGTGTAGTAGTGGGAAAGCGGTGAGTTATTGATGATCAGAGCCAGAGCGGCCGCGGCAATCAACAGCAGACCGCTGGCAGCTTCCAACTGAAAGAAACGAGTGAAAGTGCTACGCAGAGGCAAGGTCGCTCTCCATCGATTAAGTAAAGGGTGCGACACCCTAACCTGTGGGGATAGTTGTTAAAACAAAAACTATATTCTTTTTTGTTATAAGCGGGAGCTTGATCTCACATCGCTAAAGAGCCTAGCAGTTGTGTGTCAAATTGAGTCTGTTTTGTGTCTGTAGCGGCCGTAGGAAATGCCTTAGGATTAGTTGTTCTTTACTGCACGCGCTGCTGTGCTTTCCCTTCTTGTTACCACCGAGCCACCCTCAATGAACCAAGATCGCCAGTGGGCCCGCGAAGCCATTCGTACGATTGAAGCGGATTTTCAGCGTTGCGCTGACACCCATCTGATTCCTGTGTCGCTGCCGGGGTTGCCGGGTATCGAGTTGTACTTCAAGGACGAATCTAGTCACCCCACGGGCAGCCTCAAGCATCGTCTGGCGCGCTCGCTGTTTTTGTATGCGCTGTGTAATGGCTGGCTAAAAGCCGGCTCCCCGGTCATTGAAGCTTCCAGCGGTTCAACGGCAGTGTCTGAAGCCTATTTTGCCAGGCTGCTGGGTTTGCCCTTTATTGCCGTGATGCCTGCCAGTACCTCGCCCGCGAAGATTGAGCAAATTGCCTTTTATGGCGGCCAAAGCCATCTGGTAGAAGATCCGACGCAAATTCACGCCGAGTCCGAGCGTCTCGCACTGGAGACCGGCGGCCATTTTATGGACCAGTTCACCTATGCCGAACGGGCCACGGACTGGCGGGCGAATAACAACATCGCCGAGTCAATCTTTCAGCAACTGCGCTTTGAGCGTCACCCAGAGCCGAGCTGGTTGATCTCCAGTCCGGGCACGGGCGGTACTACCGCGACGTTGGGGCGCTATGTGCGCTATCGCCAGCACCACACTCGCGTACTGTGCGCAGATGCCGAGCGTTCGGTGTTCTTCGACTACTACCTGAGTGGTGATGCCAATTTGCGTCTGGACTGCGGTTCACGTATCGAAGGTATTGGTCGGCCCAGGGTTGAGGCTTCGTTTTTGCCGAAAGTGATCGATGCGATGGTCAAGGTGCCAGATGCCTTGTCGCTGGCGGCCATGCATTATCTGGCGCAGCGCATGGGGCGGCGGGTCGGAGGGTCGAGCGGAACCAATCTGATCGGCGCACTGATCGCGGCGCACCATATGGTTGCGAGCGGCGAGAGCGGATCAATCGTGGCTATTTTGTGTGATGGCGGCGAACGTTATGCCACCACCTACTACGATGCGCAGTGGCTCAAGGCCCAGGGTTATGAGCTGGATGGCTTGATCGGCGCGGTCAAAGCCTGTGTGGAGCAGGGCGCGGCATTGCCTGCTGGAGTGTTGCGGGCGGGGATTTGAGGATGCTCTTGTAGCAGCTGCCGCAGGCTGCGTTCTGCGGCGAAGCCGTCGTAAAATCAGCGACCCCGACTTATCAGTTATACGCCGGGTTCAGGTTTTACGATTGCTTCGCAATCGAACGCAGCCTTAGGCAACTGCTACAAGTATTGAGCAAGCCTCGACTGGGCCTTACGCTTCGATGCCCAGAATGTCGCGAGCCACAGCTTCGGCAATCCGGATCCCGTCGACACCTGCCGACAGAATCCCGCCTGCGTAGCCTGCGCCTTCGCCTGCCGGGAACAAGCCCTTGACGTTAAGGCTTTGCATTGACGTGTCACGGGTCATGCGCAGCGGCGACGAGGTGCGGGTTTCGATCCCGGTCAGGATCGCGTCATGCATCGAGAAGCCTTTGATCTGCTTCTCGAACGCCGGCAAGGCTTCGCGGATGGCTTCAATGGCGAAGTCCGGCAGAGCCAGAGCCAAATCACCCAGGGATACACCCGGCTTGTAGGACGGCTCGACACTGCCCAGTGCCGTGGACGGCTTGCCGGCAATAAAGTCGCCGACCAGTTGCGCCGGAGCCTCGTAGTTGCTACCGCCCAGGACGTAGGCGTGGGCCTCCAGGCGTTCCTGCAGTTCGATCCCGGCCAATGGCCCGCCCGGGTAGTCTTCTGGCGTGATGCCGACCACGATGCCCGAGTTGGCATTGCGTTCGTTACGCGAGTACTGGCTCATGCCGTTGGTCACAACGCGACCCGGTTCGCTGGTGGCGGCAACCACGGTGCCACCAGGGCACATGCAGAAGCTGTAAACCGAGCGGCCGTTTTTGGCGTGGTGTACCAGTTTGTAATCGGCAGCGCCCAGCTTCGGGTGACCGGCGTACTTGCCCAGACGGGCGCTGTCGATCAGCGACTGCGGGTGTTCAATGCGGAAACCCACCGAGAACGGTTTGGCTTCCATGTACACGCCACGACCGTGGAGCATGCGGAATGTGTCACGGGCGCTGTGGCCCAGGGCCAGGACGACATGACGCGAGTTCAGTTGCTCACCGTCAGCCAAGACGACACCGGTCAGTTGACCGTCGTCGATCAGTACGTCAGTCACACGCTGTTGAAAGCGTACTTCGCCGCCCAGCGCAATGATTTGCTGGCGCATGTTCTCGACCACACCGGTCAGACGGAATGTACCGATATGCGGTTTGCTGACGTAGAGAATCTCGTCCGGTGCGCCGGCTTTGACAAACTCGTGCAGCACTTTGCGGCCGTGGTGTTTCGGGTCTTTGATCTGGCTATAGAGCTTGCCGTCCGAGAACGTGCCTGCGCCGCCTTCGCCAAACTGCACGTTGGACTCGGGGTTGAGCACGTTTTTGCGCCACAGGCCCCAAGTGTCCTTGGTACGTTGGCGAACTTCGGTGCCGCGTTCAAGAATGATCGGCTTGAAGCCCATTTGTGCCAGCAGCAGCCCGGCGAAAATACCGCAGGGGCCAAAGCCCACCACAATCGGGCGTTCGCTCAAATCCTGGGGGGCCTGGCCGACAACTTTGTAGCTGACGTCTGGCGCTGGATTGACGTTACGGTCGTCCGCGAACTTGATCAGCAGCGGTGCTTCATCGCGCACGCTCAGATCGATGGTGTAGATAAAGCACAATTCGGACGATTTTTTACGCGCATCGTAGCTGCGCTTGAACAAGGTGAAATCGAGCAGGTCATCACTTTCAATACCCAGGCGCTGCAGGATGGCAGGGCGCAGGTCTTCTTCGGGATGGTCGATCGGCAGCTTGAGTTCGGTAATTCGTAACATGACAGTGTCCAGTATCGGGGGGCCAGGTAAACCCTGGCAGAACCGCCAATTGTAAGCTGCTTCGAGGCAATATGCGGCAACAGTTGTCGGCTAGTCGTTACGCGCGCCACCGAAATAACCGCAACCGCGCTGGATCTGACCGTTGATCCGCAGCTCGGCACCCAGATGCTGCACGCTGCCGTTGCTACTGTCGGTGCAACGTTGTGGGGCAACCCACAGCTCGATGTGCTGGTTGTTGGCTTCAGTGGACAGGGAGAAACGGCCATCACCGACCTGTTCTTCAACGTACGGCAGAGCCAAGTCTGGCTGGCCTTCGCGTTTAAGCACCATACCCTTGCCCCCGGCCTGTATTTCCCACGCTGGGCCATTGCCGTTGGCGTGAACGGTCAGTTGCTTGAAGTTCGGGTCCTGGCAGGCGCTGTTGCTGCGCTCCAGGCGATAGAGCTGCTGCAGCTCGACCTCACCGTCAGTGCCGGGTGTCTGGCTGGCGACAAAGCGGCCGCGAATATCGGCGAACAACTTGCCCGGAGAATTGGGCATGTAAGACGCGTCTTGCACCAGGGTGGTATTGGCGCTGTCGCGTACGACGTAGCGCTGTTGGCCGACGCACGGTTGAAACACGAGCTGGTCATTGGAAGAAACCAGCTCACCTTGCAAGCGGGTCAGACCAGCGTTGGTGTCAGCAGGTTTGCTGTTAAGCAGTTGGCAGCCCGCAAACACGGGCAGCAGGGCAAACAAAACCAAGGGACGAACAGCACGCATCATTGGGACTCCTGACTGGAGCCGCCACGTTACTCAGGCTCGCCGTGCATCACAAGGGGGGAGGGTGGATGGGGAGGGTTTCTCGACCATGTGGGAGCGGCGGTGCGATGACTCCCACACGGGTTCATGGAGTCCAAACGTTGGGTTTTGGGTCAGCCGACTGGATAGGTTTGCCCGGTGTGCAGGCCTTCTACGCTTTTGGCGTAGGCCAGGGCCACATCGGCGCCCGCTACGGGCTTGAAGCCGCGAAAGTACGGCGCGTAGTGTTCCATTGCTTCTTCCAGCACTGTAGGGCTTACGGAGTTAACCCGCAGCCCGCGTGGCAACTCAATGGCGGCAGCTTTTACGAAACCGTCGAGTGCCGCGTTGACCAGTGCCGCCGAACTGCCTGTGCGGATCGGCTCACGGCTGATGACGCCACTGGTGAAAGTGAACGATGCACCATCGTTGGCAAACTCGCGACCGATCAACAGCAAGTTGACCTGGCCCATCAGTTTGTCCTGCAAGCCCAGGGCGAAATCTTTCTCGCTCATCTCCATGAGTGGCACAAAGCTGACATTGCCAGCCGCGCAGATCAGTGCATCGAAGCGTCCGGTTTGTTCGAACAGTTGGCGAATTGATGCGCTGTCGCTGATATCAACCTGAAAATCGCCGCTTTTGCGGCCTATGCGCACGATCTCGTGGCGCGGTGACAGTTCGCGATCAATAGCTGAACCAATCGTACCGTGAGCGCCAATCAACAGGATTTTCATGGTGTGTACCTTTATGGATGAGGTGAGCGCTCAGTCTAGGGGTGGTTTTTTAGCGCGATAAGCGCACTAATAGGCAACCTTTGGTTTTCATATGGAAACAATCCATGAGCGAAATGGATGACTTGGCGGCGTTTGCGGTATTGATCGACGCGGGCAGTTTTACTTTGGCCGCTCAGCAATTGGGTTGCAGCAAGGGACAACTGTCCAAGCGCATCAGTCAGTTGGAGGCACAGTTCTCAGTGGTGTTGCTGCACCGCACCACAAGGCGTTTGAGCCTGACGGCTGCGGGTGCAGCGTTATTGCCTCAGGCCCAGGCACTGGTCGTACAAGTGGAGCGTGCGCGTCAGGCATTGGCCCGACTCAAGGACGATATGGCTGGCCCGGTGCGTATGACCGTGCCTGTGTCTTTGGGCGAAACCTTTTTTGATTCGCTGCTGCTGGAGTTCTCCCGCGAGTACCCGCAGGTGCAAATCGAGCTTGAACTCAATAACAGTTACCGCGACATGGCGCGGGAGGGGTTTGATCTGGCGATCCGCTCGCAGGTTGCCAGCAACGAGCGACTGGTGGCCAAGCTGGTACTTAACTGGCACGAAATTACCTGCGCCAGCCCCGCGTATCTTGAGCAATACGGCGAACCAACCACGCCTCAGCAACTGGCCGAGCACCGTTGCCTGCTTAACAGTCACTACAGCGGTCGCGAAGAATGGCAGTACCACCGTCAGCATGAACTGCACCGGGTGCGGGTTTCGGGACCGTTTGCCAGCAATCACTACAGCTTGCTGAAAAAGGCCGCCGTGATCGGTGCTGGCATCGCCCGGCTACCCTCGTACATGCTCAGTACCGAATTGGCGGATGGGCGTTTATGCGGGTTGTTGCGTGACTATCAAACGCGTAGTAATCCCATGTATCTGGTTCACCCTTATCAGGGCGGCTTACCCAAACGCACCCAGGTATTGGCGGATTACCTAGTGGGTTGGTTTCAGCGCAGTGGTGAGGCCATTAACCAGCTTTAACCAAAACGCTGCCTTCAGGGCAAAAAAAACGGCCCCGAAGGGCCGTCCTGTATCGCAGGCAGGTTTAGCCGCCCAGATACGCGTCGCGCACTTTCGGATCGTTGAGCAATTGCTCGCCAGTGCCTTGCATGACCACACGGCCGTTTTCCAGCACGTAGGCTCGGTCAGCAATTTTCAGTGCCTGGTTGGCGTTTTGCTCCACCAGAAACACGGTTACGCCTTCATCTCGCAGTTGTTCGATGATGTCGAAAATCTGCTGGATAATGATTGGCGCCAACCCCAGTGACGGTTCATCAAGCAACAGCAGCTTGGGTTTGCTCATCAGCGCCCGGCCAATCGCGAGCATTTGCTGTTCGCCCCCGGACATGGTGCCGCCGCGCTGAATGAAGCGTTCCTTCAAGCGTGGGAACAAGTGCAGAACCTTGTCCATTTGCTCTTCGTACTCATGCTTCTCGGTAAAGAAACCGCCCATGGCGAGGTTCTCTTCCACGGTCAAGCGAGCAAATACCCTACGTCCTTCAGGTACAACGGCGATGCTTTTGCGCATGATCTGCGCCGAGGTCAACCCCACCAGCTCTTCGCCCATATAACGAATGCTGCCGCTGTGAGCTTGCGGCGAACCGCACAACGTCATCATCAGGGTTGATTTGCCAGCGCCGTTGGCGCCGATCAGGGTGACGATTTCGCCCTGGCGTACCTCGACATTGACGCTGTGCAGGGCCTGGATCTTGCCGTAAAAGGTCGAAACGTTTTCAAATTGCAGCATTTACGCTTCCCCCAAATAGGCTTTGATCACTTCAGGGTTGTCACGGATCTGTTCCGGCGTCCCGTCAGCCAAAGGTGTGCCCTGGTTGATCACCACGATATGGTCGGAAATGCTCATGACCAGTTTCATGTCGTGCTCAATCAACAGCACGGTGGCGTTATGCTCATTGCGCAAAATGCTGATCAGCGCTTTGAGGTCTTCGGTTTCCTTGGGGTTCAGGCCCGCTGCCGGTTCGTCGAGCATGAGGATGCGCGGACGCGTCATCATGCAACGGGCGATTTCCAGGCGTCGTTGTTGGCCATAGGCCAAGGTGCCCGCCGGGCGGTTGGCGAACTCGGTCAGGTTGACCTTGTCCAGCCAATACGCAGCGTAATCCATGGCATCGCGTTCGCTTTTACGGAACGACGGGGTTTTGAACAGGCCCGACAGGAAGTTGGTGTTGAGGTGACGATGCTGGGCAATCAGCAGGTTCTCAACGGCCGTCATGTCCTTGAACAATCGCACGTTCTGGAAGGTACGAACGACCCCTTTGCGCGCAATTTCATGGCCAGCCAACCCTTGAATAGGTTGGCCATCGAGCAGGATCGTGCCCGCCGACGGTTTGTAAAAACCGGTCAGGCAGTTGAACACGGTGGTCTTGCCGGCGCCGTTAGGGCCGATCATCGACACTACCTGTTTTTCCTTGACGGTCAGGGCCACGCCGTTCACCGCCAACAAGCCGCCAAAGCGCATGCTCAGGCCGCTGACTTTCAGTATCTCGCGGCTCATTTTCGCAGCTCCAGGTGAGGACGTTGCATTGGCAGCAGACCTTGCGGACGCCAGATCATCATCAGCACCATCAGGGCTCCGAACAGCAGCATCCGGTATTCGCTGAATTCACGCATCATTTCCGGCAACAGGATCATCACCACAGCTGCCAGGATGACACCCAGTTGCGAGCCCATACCGCCGAGTACCACGATGGCCAGAATGATCGCCGACTCAAGGAAGGTGAACGATTCCGGTGTTACCAGGCCTTGGCGTGCGGCAAAGAAGCTGCCAGCAAAACCTGCAAAAGTAGCACCCAAGGTGAAGGCTGACAGCTTGATAACTGTCGGATTCAAACCCAAGGCGCGACAGGCGATTTCGTCTTCACGCAGTGCTTCCCAGGCGCGACCGATTGGCATGCGCAGCAGGCGGTTGATCACGAACAACACCAACAGCACCAGCACCAGTGCGATCAGGTACAGGAAAATGACCTTGTTGATCGAGTTGTAGGCGATGCCAAAGTACTCGTGAAACGTTTGCATGCCTTCGGCGGCGGTTCTGTCGAAACTCAGACCGAACAGCGTTGGTTTCGGGATGTTGCTGATACCGTTTGGCCCACCGGTGATATCCGTCAGGTTACGCAGGAACAAACGGATGATTTCACCGAACCCCAGGGTCACGATAGCCAGATAGTCACCGCGTAAACGCAGCACCGGGAAGCCAAGCAGGAAGCCAAAGGTTGCCGCCATCAATCCAGCCAATGGCAGGCAGATCCAGAAGCTCAGCCCGAAGTAATGCGCGAGCAGCGCGTAGGTATAGGCACCCACGGCATAGAACCCGACATAACCCAGGTCGAGCAGACCCGCCAGGCCGACCACGATGTTCAGGCCCAGGCCGAGCATGACGTAGATCAGGATCAGCGTGGCAATGTCCACTGCACCGCGCGAACCGTAGAACGGCCAGATCAATGCAATGACCACCAGGCCCAGGATGATCCAGCGTTGAGTGCTGGGCAGGGTCAGGAAGTAGCTGGCCTTGGTAGGCACTTTCGGCAGGCTGGGTGAGTTCTTCCAGGCTGTGGTCAGTTGCTGGTTGAACAACACGCGCACAAACATCAGCAAGGAGCAGATCGCAATCACGCTCAGGGTGAAGGTGCTGGTGTTGTGAACTTCAATGTTGATCCCGACGATAGTCAGTTTCAGACCGAGTACCGGGTAGGCGACGGCCCAGACCAACAGGGCGCTGAAGAGCGCCGACTTAAGATTCCTAGTCATACTTTTTCAATCTCCGGACGCCCCAGAATGCCGGTCGGACGGAACAGAAGCACCAGCACCAGCAAGCCAAAAGCCACAACGTCTTTGTATTGGTCGCCGAAGATATCGGCACCAAAGGCTTCAGCCACACCGAGTACCAGGCCACCGAGCATCGCGCCAGGAATACTGCCGATCCCACCCAATACCGCAGCGGTAAAGGCTTTAAGGCCTACCAGGAAACCTGCGTTGGGGTTGATCACGCCGTACTGCACGCTGATCAGCACCGCAGCAACGGCTGCCAGGGCAGCACCGATCACGAAGGTCAGCGCAATCACGTTGTTGGTGTTGATACCCAGCAAGTTGGCCATTTTCATGTCTTCGGCACAGGCGCGGCAGGCGCGGCCCATACGTGAACGAGAAATGAAGATGGTCAGGCCGAGCATTGCGAGGAAGGTGACGACGAAGACCACAATTTGCATGTAGGAGACGATAACTTCGCTAGCGCCTCCTGGGCCAAAGGTGAAGCCGCCAGGGATCAGGTTGGGGATTGATTTGTCTTTTGAGTCTTGTGCCAGTAGTACGGTGTTTTGCAGGAAGATCGACATGCCGATGGCAGAAATCAGCGGAATAAGCCGATTACTGCCACGCAAGGGACGGTAGGCAACCCGTTCGATGCTGTAGCCGTAGGCGCTGGTAACCACAATGCTGGCGAGAAACGCGGCAGTCAGCAGAAGTGGCACGCTGTCCAGACCCATCATGGTCAAGCCGGCGATGGCGATAAACGCAATATAGGAACCAATCATGTACACCTCGCCGTGGGCGAAGTTGATCATTCCAATAATGCCGTAAACCATCGTATAGCCGATGGCGATCAGGGCATAAGTGCTGCCAACGTTGAGGCCGTTAACCAGCATTTGGAAGAAGTGATAGATGTCAGGCATTACAAAGCTCCTAAAAACCTGAGACGCATTTCACTGGTGGAGTCATTTTCCGGCCTGGGCTGTATGGGTTTTCACCCACTTTGAACACAGGTCTTCTGCCAGCGAACCGCTGGTGACGGTTTTAAAGATTTTCAGGTGGGCAGGCTTTCGGATCACGAAAGCGCGGCCCCATTTCCATGAACCGCCGGCCTTTAAAACAAAACCCACCGCGGGCGCAGTGGGCTTCGTTGTTAGGCCAGGACCAACCCTTACTGAGGGCTTACTTCAGTTTTAGGCTTACCGAAGTGCCATTCGTAAACTACGAATTTGAAATCTTCCACGTCGCCTTTGGCGTCAAACTTCAGGTTGCCGGTAGGCGTCTTGAAAGTACCTTTATGGATGGCTTCAGCAACTTTGGCCGGGTCTTCGCTTTTCGCTTGCTCGATACCGCCAGCAATGACTTCAACTGCTGCGTATGCCGGGAACACGAATGGACCGGTAGGGTCTTGTTTCTTGGCAGCAAAGGACTCAACCAGCGCCTTGTTGGCCGGGTCTGCATCAAATGCTTTTGGCAGAGTCACCAGCAGGCCTTCGGAAGCACCTTGAGCGATTTGCGAGATGGACTCGTTGCCCACGCCCTCAGGGCCCATGAACTTGGCGTTCAGGCCTTTTTCTTTGGCTTGGCGCAGGATCAGACCCAGCTCTGGGTGGTAGCCGCCGTAGTAGACGAAGTCGACGTTGGCTTGCTTGAGCTTGGCAATAACAGAGGAATAGTCTTTTTCGCCAGCGTTGACGCCTTCAAAGACTGCGACTTTCACGCCTTTGTCTTCCAGGGTCTTTTTAACGGCGGTAGCGATGCCTTCACCGTATTGCTGTTTGTCGTGCAATACCGCAACGATTTTCGGCTTCACGTGATCCGCGATGTAGTTACCGGCTGCAGGGCCTTGGGCGCTGTCCAGACCGATAGTACGGAAAATCATCTTGTAACCGCGAGCGGTGATTTCCGGGCCGGTAGCGGCCGGGGTAATCATGATGATGCCTTCGTCTTCGTAAATGTCCGAAGCAGGCTGAGTGGAGCTGGAGCACAGGTGACCGACTACAAATTTAATACCGTCATTGACCACTTTGTTGGCAACGGCAACCGCTTGTTTCGGGTCGCAGGCGTCATCGTAGTCAACCGCTTCAAGCTTTTTGCCATCAACGCCGCCCTTGGCGTTGATTTGTTCGATAGCCATTTTTGCGCCAGCAAACTGCATGTCGCCGTACTGAGTCAGAGGCCCGGTTTTCGGACCCGCGATACCGATCTTGATGGTGTCTGCGGCAAATGAATGGCTGGCGAACCCGGCCAAAACCATAGCGGCAAACAGTTTAGTAATCTGCTTTGTAGCCATCTTTATTGGTGCTCCACTCTTATGTTGTAATTTTTATAGTCCTGGAAGCCAAGGCAGCCGGACCGGGTTTTCTTGTAACGAAATTCCCGGTCAATCCCCCCTGCAACTGTACCGGTACAGTGTAGAGCGCCGGTTCAGCGCTTGAATAGCGTACTGGCGGGGGAAAAAACAGGAAATGTCGCTTAAACGTAAGAAAAAGACAGAATGGCGGCGGATTAGGCTGTTGATAGTTATCAGAATGTTGCTAAATCAACGCACCAGTCCTTGGCCTTCTACTCTTTTCTCGCTTTTTTACCTGAAAAGCCGGGTTTTTCTACCGGGTGTGCGGCGTTATCATTGCGCCGATATTTTTCCCGGTGAATCCCATGAATCAAGAACCTAGCACCCTCTATGCCAAGCTGCTTGGCGAGACCTCAACTATTGAATGGAAAGCCCTGCAACCCTTCTTCGCCAAAGGTGATTTGTTGTGGGTTAAACCCGAGCTGGACTTGATCGAAGCGGCGCAGGCAGTGACTCAGGATGATGCAGAGAAAGTCTCGGCCTGGATGGCGTCCGGGGTGCTTGGCAAGATGACTGAGGAGCAGGCGCTAGACGTTCTTGAACGTGACCCGCAGCTATGGGCGGTGGTGGTTTCGCCTTGGGTTATGGTCCAGGAAAGGGCGCAAAAATAACCTCGCGCACCAAACGGGAGCATTTTTTTGCACTGAATTGAAGTGCCGGGAGTGTGTAGCTCAGTAACCCGGCTCTGAGTAGTGGCAATTTGCCGTGGAGAAACGCCACAGTTGGTACGGTGGCGTTTTTTTGTGCCTGCAATACAGATGCCCCGCTATGGGCACTTTGAGTGCAAAAGTGGCGCAATAGGGAGTCAAGGAAGGGAGTTGATAGTTGCGGGTATTGAGGGGGGGGCTTGTAGATACTCTGTTCCAGGTCAAGCCCAGTGGGAGCGAGCTGCTCGCGAATGATCTTCGCGAGCAGGCTCGCTCCCACGCTTGAAGTATCTCTGCCGCTGGTAAAGGCTGCGCAAAGATCTGCAGGATCTTCACCAGCCTTCCAGGCATTGGGCCAGCCGGGCAAGCCATCGCAGCCTGAGCCAGCGGCTACAAGTGTTGTTTTAACCGGCGACCAGCACGCGAATGGCTTCAAGGCGCAGGGCGGCTTTTTCAAGCATGGCCAGGCTTTGTTCGCGTTGTTTGCGCAAGGCCACCAGTTCGCTGTCGCGTACGCTCGGGTTGACTGCCTGCAAGGCGGTCAGGCGTGCCAGCTCTTCTTCGGTATCGGCAGCCAGGCGGCGTTGCGCTTCGGCCACGCGTTCTGCGTGACGTGGCGCGATCTTGGCTTCACCGGCGTTGATCTTCGGCGTCAGCTGGTCGCGCTGGGCCTGAACGAACTTGTTGGCGCTGGCGCGGGGTACGCTTTCCAGTTGTTCGTTCAATGTGTCGAAGGCTACTCGCGACGACAGGTCGTTACCGTTGGCATCGAGCAGGCAGCGCAGGGCCGCCGGGGGCAGGTAGCGACCCAGTTGCAGTGAACGCGGGGCAACCACTTCACTGACGTAAATCAGCTCGAGCAGCACAGTGCCGGGCTTCAGGGCCTTGTTCTTGATCAGTGCGACGGCGGTGTTGCCCATCGAGCCAGACAACACGAGGTCCATGCCGCCTTGCACCATCGGGTGTTCCCAGGTGATGAACTGCATGTCTTCGCGTGACAGGGCCTGGTTGCGATCGTAGGTGATGGTGACACCTTCGTCGTCGCCCAGCGGGAAACTGGCGTCGAGCATTTTTTCGCTGGGCTTGAGGATCAGCGCGTTTTCGGAATGGTCTTCGCTGTCGATGCCAAAGGCGTTGAACAGGGTTTCCATGTAAATCGGCAGGGTGAACTGGTCGTCCTGCTCAAGGATCGCCTCAACCAGTGCTTCGCCTTCGCCCGAACCACCGGAGTTAAGCTCCAGCAAGCGGTCGCGGCCAGTGTGCAATTCCTGTTCGAGACGCTCGCGCTCAACCCGTGCTTCGTCGATCAGCGCTTGCCATTCTTCATCGTCTGCGGCTTCCAGCAACGGCAGCAGGCGCGGGCCGAACTGGTGTTGCAGGGCGTTGCCGGTCGGGCAGGTGTTGAGGAAGGCATTCAGCGCTTCGTGATACCACTGGAACAGGCGCTGTTGCGGGCTGGTCTCAAGGTATGGCACGTGAACTTCGATGATGTGCTTCTGGCCGATCCGGTCCAGACGGCCAATACGCTGCTCCAGCAAGTCCGGGTGGGCTGGCAGGTCGAACAGCACCAGGTGGTGAGCAAACTGGAAGTTGCGGCCTTCACTGCCGATTTCGGAACAGATCAGCACTTGGGCGCCGAATTCTTCATCTGCGAAGTAGGCCGCAGCACGGTCGCGCTCAAGAATGTTCATGCCTTCGTGGAAGACCGTTGCAGGAATGCCGGAACGCACGCGCAGGGCGTCTTCCAGATCCATCGCGGTTTCGGCGTGGGCACAGATCACCAGCACCTTGGTGCGCTTGAGCATTTTCAGGGTGTCGGTCAGCCATTCAACCCGAGGGTCGAAGCGCCACCAGCGTTCTTCATCACTGGCGTCTGGCTGTGACTGGAAGCTGACTTCTGGATACAGCTCGGCATGTTCACCCAGCGGTAACTCAAGGTATTCGGCCGGGCACGGCAGCGGGTAGGCGTGCAGTTTGCGTTCAGGGAAGCCCTGGATTGCGGCACGGGTGTTACGGAACAGCACGCGGCCGGTGCCGTGGCGGTCAAGCAACTCGCGCACCAAGCGGGCGCTGGCTTCGGCATCGCCATCATTGACGGCAGCCAGTAGGGCATCGCCTTCGGCACCGAGGAAACCGTGGATGGTTTTATGCGCTTCAGGTGACAGGCTGCCTTTATCCAGCAGCTCCTGTACGGCTTGAGCGACCGGGCGATAGTTTTCGCTCTCGGCGCGGAAAGCGGCCAGGTCGTGGAAGCGGTTCGGGTCGAGCAGGCGCAAGCGTGCAAAGTGGCTGTCTTGACCCAGTTGTTCCGGGGTCGCGGTGAGCAGCAATACGGCCGGGATCACGCCAGCGAGTTGCTCGACCAGGCCGTATTCAGGGCTGACGTTGTCTTCATGCCACACCAGGTGGTGTGCTTCGTCGACGACCAGCAAGTCCCAGTCGGCGTCGAACAGCGCGGCCTGGGCCTTGGGGTCGTCAACCAGCCATTCCAGGGCAACCAGGGCCAGTTGGCTGTCTTCGAAGGGGTTGCTGGCATCGCTCTCGATAAAGCGCTCTTCATCGAACAGTGCCACTTCGAGGTTGAAGCGCCGACGCATTTCGACCAGCCATTGGTGCTGCAGGTTTTCCGGGACTACGATCAGTACACGGTTGGCGCGGCCGCTGAGCAGTTGGCGATGAATCACCAGACCCGCTTCAATGGTTTTACCCAGGCCTACTTCGTCGGCCAGCAAAACCCGCGGTGCGATTCGGTCTGCCACTTCGCGGGCAATGTGCAGTTGGTGTGCAATCGGTTGCGCACGCACGCCGCCCAGGCCCCACAGCGGCGATTGCAGCTGGCGGCTGGTGTGTTCCAGGGTGTGGTAGCGCAGCGAGAACCAGGACAGCGGGTCGATTTGCCCGGCGAACAGACGGTCACTGGCCAGACGGAACTGGATAAAGTTCGACAGCTGGGTTTCTGGCAGGGTGACGGTTTCGTTTTGTTCGTTGAGGCCGTGATAGACCAGCAGGCCATCGGCGTCATCAACTTCGCGCACGGTCATCTTCCAGCCTTCGAAGTGGATGATGGTGTCACCCGGCGAGAACCGTACACGCGTAAGCGGTGCGTTGCGCAGCGAATATTGGCGGGTTTCGCCAGTGGCCGGATAGAGCACGGTCAACAAGCGACCGTCCTGTGCCAGAACGGTGCCTAAACCTAGCTCTGCTTCGCTGTCACTAATCCAGCGTTGCCCCGGTTGATACTGCTGCGCCATGCTGCCTGACTCCCGCTTTGAAAAAGCCGAGTATATTAACGGATCAAAGGCCTCAGTCCAAAGGACTCTCATAAAAAGCTGCCGGGCTTAAAATTAGCCGGGGCAGTAATCGACGAACGGCTGACCTCGACGGGCTGCCGCTGACAGACTGACGACAGGAGAACATTAACCATGTTGCCGTCAATTTTGCCGCTTGGCGCAGTAACCGTTACCTGCGGCCCTGTCCGTCCTCGACCCGAGATCCCGCCCGTGGTGCCAACGCAAGCCAGCTCCAGTGAGTGTGCGATCGATCTGAAACACAGCGATGACGATCAGGCCACGCTGCTGTTACGCGAAGAACAGCAGCGCCAACACGACAAGCGCCGTCGCGAATCCCTGGAGCAGAACCCAGGGGCAGAGGCGGGCACTGATGACGGTGCGCCGGATGCGCCCCTGATTGATGGCATGCAGCGTCAGGGGTTGTGGGTCGATATAAAAGTCTAGATGGTTTTTTCTGGTCAGCGCTGAATACGCGTCGCATTATTGGCGCACTGAAACACACTGACAGTGGTCTGATTTTTTATGAGCCAAGACACCAAGCTGGTTGATCTGGGCGCCGAGCGCGCCAAACGGGTACACGACCTCAATGAAAAGCGCTTGAACGAAGTTCGCCTGGCATTCGAGCAGGCAATGCCTTTGGTAAAAGCAGCGAAGAAACCAAAGAAAAAACCGAAAAAGCGCTGAGCTGCTGCGATTCCGCTGACCTGAGTCAATTATTCCCATCAACTTCGAGCTGGCCGTGGATCTCTATTGATCCCGGTCAAGTTGTGCGCCTGCGCGTCTGGTTAATCTAGCTTCAACAGACACAATCAGACAAACGCAGGAGGCCGTCATGTTTCTCGATAATGTGGTTATCGCCGGAGTACTTACTGTCGGCCTCATGGTTTTGTTCTTCGCCGGTCTGGGCATTTTTATCTGGAAAGACTCCCAGAAGCGCAAATAGCGCCGAGTCTTTTCAGGGAATGAGCACGCAAGGCATTTTGGGCGACTTCGGTCGCCTATTTTTTTGCCTGTGTGTTTTGTCTACAGCTTGAACCCGTCTGTGGGAGCGAGCCTGCTCGCGAAGGGTGTAAGTATCAGCGTGTATTGACTGGAAAATCGCGATGTTCTTGGGGGCTTCGCGAGCAGGCTCGCTCCCACAGCTTATTACTGCACAAAAAAAAGGTACGGCCCGTGAGGGACGTACCTTTTTTGTTCGGCGCAGAATCAGGCCAGCGCTTTGGACGCCAGCCAGAACAGCGTCGCAGACAGCGCGATGGTGGCCGGTAAGGTCAGCACCCATGCCATCAGGATGGTCTTGATCGTGCCGCCTTGCAGGCCGCTCTTGTTGGCGACCATGGTGCCAGCAACGCCTGACGACAGGATGTGCGTAGTCGATACCGGCAGGGAGAAGATGTTGGCCATACCGATTGCGAAGGCAGTGGTGATCTGTGCCGCCATGCCCTGAGCATAGGTCATGCCTTGCTTGCCGATCTTCTCACCGATGGTTTTAACCACCCGCTTCCAGCCAACCATGGTGCCCAGGCCCAAGGCCAGTGCTACTGCCAGAATCACCCAGAACGGGGCGTACTCTGTGGTTGCGGTCAGGTCTTTGCGCAGTTTGTCGAGGTCGGCTTTTTCGCGCGAATCAAGTACTGGCAGCTTGCTGACTTTCTTTGCAGTGTCATCCAGGCAGAGCAGGTAGCGACGGATCTCGATACGCTTTTCAGCCGGGATCGAATGGTAGTCTGCCACGCCTTTCAATGAGCCAAGCAGCGCTTCAATGGTCGGTTCGGTTTGCTGCGGGTTGCAGCTGAACTGATCAGGCAAGTCGCCTTTGATGCTTTTGCCCAAGGCCAGAAACTCGCTCAGCGAAGCGTTGTTGCGCTGGTAGAACTGGTTCAGGTGCAGGGTGGCGTCACGAGTACGCTCGATCTGATACGTGGTGCTGTTCAGATCCAGTACGAAGGCACTTGGCACGATGCCGATCAGGACCAGCATGATCAGGCCGATGCCTTTCTGGCCATCGTTGGAGCCGTGAACAAAGCTCACTGCCATGGCCGAGATCACCAGAACCAGGCGGTTCCAGAACGGCGGATGCTTCTTGTCGTCCAGCTTGCGGCGCTGCTCTGGCGTCTTGTGCATCTTGGACGCCGGACGCCACCACTTCAGGGCGATCAACACCAGGCCGGCAATCAGGAAGCCCGCAATTGGCGAGAACACCAGCGAGGCACCAATGTCGATTGCCTTCTGCCAGTTAACCCCTTCGCTCACCGGGATTCCGCTGATCAGGGCATTGGCCAGGCCGACACCCAGGATCGAACCGATCAAAGTGTGCGAGCTTGAGGCCGGAATCCCGAAATACCAGGTTCCCAGGTTCCAGGTGATGGCTGCTGCAAGCAGTGAAAACACCATGGCCAGGCCATGTCCGGTGTTTACATTCACCAGAAGCTCTACCGGCAGCAGGTGGACGATGGCATAAGCCACGCCGACCCCGCCCAGCAGAACGCCGAGGAAGTTGAACACACCGGAAAAGAACACCGCCAGGTGAGGCGGCATGGCTTTGGTGTAGATGACAGTCGCTACCGCGTTTGCGGTGTCATGAAAGCCGTTGATGAACTCAAACGCGAGAACAAAGGCTAGGGCGAAGAAGAGGCTGATAAGAACCCAGGCGTCCAATCCGCTTAATAGATCGATCATGAAGGTTTTCTGACACGGTCATAAAGGGGGGCGGATTATGCCAGAAAACCCTGCTAATCAATGCACTAGCTGCCCGTTGGTAACATCTATAAATGAAAAAACTCGTCAGAGTATTCTGAAAGAACGCGTAGGCACATTCCCTCAAGCCACTGATAGCAAAGGCTATGAGGGCTTTCAGGGGGCAAACTTTACCCCTTGTCGAGGCCCTGATTCGAGCACATGAAATATCTCGAATCGGAGGTTGAGCCGGACTGGTTTCAGCTCTGACACAGCAAATAGCCATACCCGCTCGTGCAAATGGCAAGCAAGCAAGGGTGGCAGCAGGCTATTTTCAGGCTCTCAGGTCAGGGCTCTTCGGCATTGAGCTCTTTTTCAATTTTCTGAATTTCTTGAGAGAAAGCCTGATCGAGCAGGCTGGCACGTTTGCGCCAAGGTTTACGCTCTGGCTCTGGGCGAGCGGCGTAGGTCGTCACTTCACCGCCGTAAACATCCTTGAATCGTTGTTCCTGACGCTCAAGTTCTGCGCGCAGTTCGTCTTTCGTCACTGTGTTACCTAATTGAGTTAAGTTTAAATCTGGTGAATCACCGTGCAGGGGCGGTTGATTCATTTGACGAATGATAGGCGATAAGGCAATTGCCTATTTACAACGTCACATTTAAATACGCCACGCGATGCACACCGCCACGTCATCAACTAACACATGACCGTCGCCGTTTGTAAGTGTTCACCCCCACTGGGCCACAACACACAATGCACTTGGGTTAAGCCGCGAGGGCCGATTGAACTCAACGAATTGGCTGGATCCAATCTGTCGCACAGGCTTGACCTTGTGCTCTCGATCACTTGCACTCCTCCAAGGCGGAGGAGAATCACTACTATCGCCGAATAACTTCGGGCGCGTCAACTTCCAAGTGCGTGACGAGTTATGAATAGTCATGAATTACAGCGCAGGATGCTCGGCGCACTCTATTAATACGGTCGCCGGCTAATTGCCGAACCAAGTTATTTAACCGCCGGGCTGGACTTAACCGGATTACATATAAAGCAGACGTTTTCTATCACTGAACGGATTGATTGTGTGGGGCGCTTGATTTTAATAAACCTCACGCCAAGGGGCAGCCTGTGAATCTTTAGCTTGCGTCCAGGTTGATGGGTGGATTGCGATTATCGGCTGACGGTTCGATAATCGCCCGGCATGTAATAACTATAAGCAGCTGAAGCTGGGGGTTGGGAATGAGTGATCAACTGCGTAATGCCGTTGCCAGTATCGCACCGCCGATTGTGGCGTCGCCGGCCAAGCGGATTCAGGCGTTTACCGGTGACCCTGACTTTATGTCGTCACTGGCCCGAGGTTTGGCAGTGGTGCAGGCGTTTCAGGAGCGCAAGCGGCATCTGACCATCGCTCAGATCAGCCATCGCACTGAAATTCCACGGGCAGCGGTGCGCCGGTGTTTGTACACCCTGATCAAGCTTGGCTACGCGACCACTGATGGTCGGACCTACTCCTTGTTGCCCAAAGTGCTGACCCTGGGCCACGCCTATCTGTCTTCGTCGCCGCTGGCGGTGTCGGCCCAGCCGTATCTGGACCGTATGAGTGAGCAATTGCACGAAGCGTGCAACATGGCCACCCTCGAAGGCGACGATATCCTCTATATCGCCCGCTCGGCTACCACCCAGCGCCTGATCTCGGTGGACTTGTCGGTAGGTGGCCGCTTGCCTGCGTACTGCACGTCAATGGGCCGCATCCTGCTGGCGGCGCTGGACGATGTGACGCTGAACGAGTACCTGGCCCATGGCGAGTTCCAGGCCAAAACCAGTCGCACCTTGCATACCCCAGAGGCGTTGCTTGAGTGTTTGCAGCAGGTACGCGCACAAGGCTGGTGTGTCGTTGATCAAGAACTGGAGCAAGGGCTGCGCTCGATTGCCGTACCGGTGTATGACGCGTCGGGCCAAGTGCTGGCGGCTCTGAACGTCAGCACCCACGCCGGGCGGGTGACACGTACGGAGCTGGAACAGCGCTTTTTACCGATCATGCTCAACGCCAGCCGTGAGCTGAGCACCCAGTTGTTTAGCTGAATCAGAGGGAACTAAGCGTTCGATAAACGCACAGTTAAGCGTTTATCGAATTGCGCGCTGGCAGTGCGCTGATTAATGTCGCTTCAGCGCCCCGGTTCGAAGCCCGCTCAAGCGTTGCTCAGGACTTGGCCAAAATAATAATGAAGAGGCTATACGCCATGAACATCCCCAACTGCCCGTCACTGACCGAGTCACTGCGCAGTCGCCCGAAGATCCGCTGATCCCCGATAGCTTTTAGTGTGACCCTGGCCGTTAGCCGGTTTTCGTTCGCCCTGGTTTTTACTCGGTATAAAAATAATGAATTCACCTCAGTCTTCTGTCGGCAGCTGCCTCGATGTGCAGTCCTTCATCAACGCTCAACCGCTGTCGCGTTACCAATGGCGCGTGGTGATCCTGTGTTTTCTGATCGTTTTTCTCGATGGCCTGGACACTGCGGCAATGGGCTTTATTGCCCCAGCTCTGTCGCAGGACTGGGGTATTGACCGCGCCAGCCTGGGCCCGGTCATGAGCGCCGCGCTGATCGGCATGGTGTTTGGTGCCCTGGGTTCGGGGCCCTTGGCGGACCGCTTTGGTCGCAAAGTGGTGCTGGTGGTGGCGGTGTTGGTGTTTGGCGGGTTCAGCCTGGCGTCGGCCTACAGCAGTAACGTTGACCAGTTGCTGGTTCTGCGATTTTTGACCGGCCTGGGGCTGGGCGCCGGGATGCCCAATGCCACCACCTTGCTGTCGGAGTACACCCCTGAGCGGCACAAGTCCTTGCTGGTGACCAGTATGTTCTGCGGCTTCAACCTCGGCATGGCAGGCGGCGGGTTTATCTCGGCCAAGCTGATCCCGATGTATGGCTGGCATAGCCTGCTGCTGATTGGCGGGATTTTGCCGCTGATTCTGACCCTGGTCTTGGTGGCGTGGTTGCCTGAGTCTGCGCGTTTTCTAGTGGTGCGCAATCGCAGCATTGAGCTTATTCGAAAAGCACTGGCCCCAATAAACCCGGCAATTGTGGCTCAAGCGGCAAGCTTCAGCGTACCGGAGCAAAAGACCGTCAAGGCCCGCAACGTATTCGCAGTGATTTTCTCCGGCACTTACAGCACCGGCACCCTGTTGCTCTGGCTCACCTACTTTATGGGCCTGGTGATTGTTTACCTGTTGACCAGCTGGCTGCCGACGCTGATGCGCGACAGTGGTGCGAGCATGGAGCAGGCCGCGTTTATTGGCGCGCTGTTCCAGTTCGGCGGGGTACTGAGTGCGGTAGGGGTGGGCTGGGCGATGGACCGGTTCAACCCTCATAAAGTTATCGGCATTTTCTACCTGCTAGCTGGGGTATTTGCCTACGCGGTAGGGCAGAGCCTGGGCAATATCACCCTTCTCGCCACGCTGGTGCTGGTGGCCGGTATGTGTGTCAACGGTGCGCAATCGGCGATGCCGTCTCTGGCTGCGCGTTTTTATCCGACCCAGGGTCGGGCCACAGGTGTGTCGTGGATGCTCGGTATTGGCCGCTTCGGCGCCATTCTAGGCGCCTGGATGGGGGCAACTCTGCTGGGGCTGGGCTGGAACTTCGAGCAAGTACTGACCGCGTTGGTGATCCCGGCTGCCCTGGCAACCGCTGCGGTATTGATCAAGGGCATGGTCAGCCATGCGGATGCAACCTGATCGTTATCACGCTAACTATGTGTTCGATTAACGAACACATAGTCGATTATCGGATTGTTTGGCCGAAAGCCGCGGCTTAATCTGCTGAACATCCGGTGCTAGCGCACCTTCTTCAACTGCAGCGGCCTACAAAAAAAACGGGAGCTACCCAGATGGCAGACATCATTTCGTTACACGACGCGGTGAAACAATTTGTGAGCGACGGTGACACCGTTGCTCTCGAAGGCTTCACTCACTTGATTCCGACTGCTGCGGGTCATGAAATCATCCGCCAGGGCAAGAAAGACCTGACCCTGGTGCGGATGACGCCTGACTTGGTCTATGACCAGTTGATCGGTGCCGGTTGTGCGCGAAAGTTGATCTTTTCCTGGGGCGGTAATCCGGGTGTCGGTTCCTTGCACCGTTTACGCGATGCCGTCGAGAAACAGTGGCCGCAGCCGCTGGAAATCGAAGAGCACAGCCACGCCGACCTGGCCAATGCCTACGTCGCAGGCGCTTCGGGCCTGCCGTTTGCGGTACTGCGTGCCTACGCCGGTTCAGACCTGCCCAAGGTCAATCCGCTGATCAAGACCGTGACTTGCCCATTCACCGGCGAAGTATTGGCCGCCGTGCCAGCAGTGCGCCCGGACGTGACGGTGATTCATGCACAAAAGGCTGACCGCAAAGGCAACGTGCTGCTGTGGGGCATTCTGGGGGTGCAGAAGGAGGCGGCACTGGCGGCCAAGCGTTGCATCGTCACGGTTGAGGAAATCGTCGATGACCTGCAAGCGCCGATGAACGCCTGTGTGCTGCCGACCTGGGCCCTGAGCGCGGTGTGCCATGTGCCGGGCGGTGCGCATCCGTCCTACGCTCATGGATACACCGAGCGTGATAACCGTTTCTATCAGGCGTGGGACCCAATTGCCCGCGACCGCGAGACCTTTACCGCCTGGATCAATGAATACATCCACGGCACTGCGAATTTCAGCGAGTTCCAGGCCAAGCTGGCCCGCGCTTCGGAGGCAAAATAATGGCTTACTCCACCAATGAAATGATGACTGTCGCCGCCGCTCGCCGTTTGAAAAACGGCTCGGTGTGTTTTGTCGGCATCGGCCTGCCTTCCAAAGCGGCCAATTTGGCGCGTCTGACCTCTTCACCCGATGTGGTACTGATTTACGAATCCGGTCCGATTGGTGCCAAACCTTACGTCTTGCCGCTGTCGATTGGCGACGGCGAGCTGGCCGAAACTGCCGACACAGTAGTGTCCACCAGCGAAATCTTCCGTTACTGGCTGCAAGGCGGCCGGGTCGATGTGGGCTTTTTAGGTGCGGCCCAGGTTGACCGCTTCGGCAATATCAACACCACCGTGGTCGGTGACTACCATCAGCCAAAAGTGCGCCTGCCGGGTGCCGGTGGGGCACCGGAGATCGCCGGGTCGGCGAAAAGCGTGCTGATCATTCTCAAGCAGTCGGCCCGTTCATTTGTCGATAAACTGGACTTCATCACCTCTGTCGGCCACGGCGAAGGCGGCGACTCGCGTAAACGCCTGGGCCTGCCAGGTGCCGGTCCGGTCGGGATCATCACTGATCTGTGCACCATGGAACCCGAGGAGCAAACCAACGAATTCGTGGTAACGGCCTTGCACCCTGGTGTGACTCGCGAGCAAGTGGTCGCCGCTACCGGCTGGGCGATTCGCTTTGCCGATAACGTGCAACAGACGGCCGCACCGACCGAGGTTGAGCTCACCGCCTTGCGTGACCTTGAGGCTCGAACTGCACTGGCTCACGGCCAGGCACCGGGAGAAGCGTGATGCGTGAGGTCTTTATCTGTGACGCGATTCGTACACCCATTGGCCGTTTTGGCGGTGGCCTGGCCAGCGTTCGTGCTGACGATCTGGCTGCTGCGCCGATCAAGGCGCTGATCGAGCGCAACCCAAACGTGAACTGGAGCGAAGTCGACGAAGTGTTCTTCGGCTGCGCCAACCAGGCCGGTGAAGACAACCGCAACGTGGCCCGCATGGCGGCGCTGTTGGCCGGTCTGCCGGAAACCATTCCTGGGGTAACCCTCAACCGCCTGTGTGCCTCGGGTATGGATGCAATCGGCACCGCCTTCCGGGCAATTGCCAGTGGCGAGATGGAGCTGGCGATTGCCGGTGGCGTCGAGTCCATGTCGCGAGCGCCGTTTGTGATGGGCAAGGCCGATGCGGCGTTTTCGCGCAACATGAAGCTGGAAGACACCACCATCGGCTGGCGCTTCATCAACCCGCTGATGAAGGCCCAGTACGGGATCGATCCGATGCCGCAAACCGCGGATAACGTGGCCGACGATTACCAAATTTCCCGCGCCGATCAGGACGCTTTCGCCCTGCGTAGCCAGCAACGTACCGCCGCCGCTCAGGCTGCTGGTTACTTTGCCGAAGAAATCGTACCGGTACGTATTGCCCACAAAAAAGGCGAGACCATCGTTGAACACGATGAGCACCCGCGTGCCGACACCAGCCTGGAAACCCTGGGCAAACTCAAGCCGGTCAACGGCCCGGACAAGACTGTGACCGCGGGCAATGCCTCGGGGGTGAACGATGGCGCGGCAGCCTTGATTTTGGCATCGGCCGAGGCGGTTAAACGCCATGGTCTGACCGCCCGAGCTCGGGTGCTGGGAATGGCCAGCGCCGGTGTTGCGCCGCGGGTGATGGGCATCGGCCCGGTACCTGCGGTACGCAAGCTGGTGGAGCGCCTGGGTTTGGCGGTCAGCGATTTTGATGTGATTGAACTCAACGAGGCTTTCGCCAGCCAAGGCTTGGCTGTATTGCGCGAGTTGGGCCTGGCTGACGACGCACCGCAGGTTAACCCCAATGGCGGAGCGATTGCCCTGGGCCATCCGCTGGGCATGAGTGGTGCACGTATCGTGATGACCGCCTTGCACCAGTTGGAGAAAACCGGCGGCAAGAAAGGCTTGGCAACTATGTGTGTCGGTGTCGGCCAAGGTTTGGCATTGGCTATCGAACGGGTCTGATAGCGCTACAGTTAAAGCCGGGCGACTGTGACCTCAGTCGTTCGGCTTATTGCGGTTACGGCGCTATGTGTTGCAAGGTGTGTCCGATTGCAACTAAAAACCTGATGAGTAAATAAACATGACAACAGAAACTCACTACACAGGAGAGGAGCGTAAAAAAAGGATCTTTGCGATTGTCGGTGCGTCCTCCGGCAACCTCGTCGAATGGTTCGACTTTTACGTTTACGCCTTCTGCGCGATCTATTTCGCGCCTGCTTTCTTCCCCTCCGATGACCCCACGGTGCAGTTGCTCAACACTGCCGGCGTGTTTGCGGCTGGTTTTTTGATGCGCCCCATTGGTGGCTGGCTGTTTGGCCGGGTCGCTGATAAACACGGGCGCAAGAATTCAATGATGATTTCGGTGCTGATGATGTGCGCCGGCTCGCTGGTTATCGCCTTTCTGCCGACCTACGCCTCGATTGGCGCCTGGGCTCCGGCCTTGCTGTTGATGGCGCGGCTGTTTCAGGGCCTGTCGGTGGGGGGCGAGTACGGCACCACGGCAACCTACATGAGCGAAGTTGCGCTCAAGGGGCAGCGCGGTTTTTTTGCCTCGTTCCAGTATGTGACGCTGATCGGCGGGCAACTGCTGGCGGTATTGGTAGTGGTGATTCTTCAGCAGTTCCTGTCAGAAGATGAACTGCGGGCCTGGGGCTGGCGCGTGCCGTTTGTGATCGGTGCCATAGCGGCGCTGATCTCGTTGCTGCTGCGTCGTACCCTGAAAGAAACCACCAGCGCCGAAACCCGCCAGGACAAGGATGCAGGTAGCGTGGCGGCGTTGTTCCGTGACCATAAAGCGGCGTTTATTACCGTGCTGGGTTACACCGCCGGCGGCTCGCTGATTTTCTACACCTTTACCACCTACATGCAGAAGTATCTGGTGAACACCGCTGGGATGCATGCCAAAACCGCCAGTTACATCATGACCGGCGCCCTGTTTCTTTATATGTGCATGCAGCCGTTGTTCGGCATGCTGGCGGACAAGATCGGTCGACGTAACAACATGCTCTGGTTTGGCGCGCTGGGTACGCTGTGTACCGTGCCGATCCTGCTGAGCCTGAAAACCATCACCAGCCCGTTTCTGGCCTTTGTGCTGATTACCTTGGCGCTGGCGATTGTCAGCTTTTACACCTCGATCAGCGGGTTGGTTAAAGCCGAGATGTTCCCGCCCCAGGTTCGGGCGTTGGGCGTCGGCCTGGCGTATGCGGTAGCCAACGCGATCTTTGGTGGTTCGGCGGAATACGTGGCACTGGGCCTGAAGTCGATGGGCATGGAAAACACCTTCTACTGGTACGTGACGGCCATGATGGCAGTCGCCTTCCTGTTCAGCTTCCGGTTGCCCAAACAACCCAAGTACCTGCACCACGATTTGTGATGTACCTGCGCGCGCCCCTTTATGGCGCGCGCCTTCTAAGGAAGGTTTATGAGTAATCAGCTGTTCGATGCGTACTTTACGGCCAAGGCTATGGGTGAGGTGTTCAGCGATCATGGCCGGGTGCAGGCCATGCTCGACGTCGAAGCGGCTCTGGCCCGGGCGCAAGCTGGGGTTGGGGTGATTCCTCACTCGGCACTCGGGCCGATTACAGCGGCATGTCGAGCTGAACTCTACGATTTTTCAGCCTTGGGCCAGGCTATAGCCAGTGCCGGCAATTCGGCAATTCCTCTGGTGAAAGCCTTGGGTAAACAGATTGCCAGCAGCGCGCCCGAGGCCGAGCGTTATGTACATTTGGGGGCTACCAGTCAGGACGTAATGGACAGCGGGCTGGTGCTGCAATTACGCACTGCCCTGGGATTGATCGAGCGTGATCTGACGCAGTTGGCCGATGTGCTCGCCGCCCAGGCTCAGCGTTATGCCACTACCCCTTTGGCCGGACGGACCTGGCTGCAACAGGCGACCCCGGTCACGTTGGGGATGAAAATCGCCAGTTGGCTGGGCGCCGTGACCCGTAGCCGCCAGCGTCTCAATGAGCTGAAACCGCGTCTGCTGTGCCTGCAATTCGGCGGAGCCTCGGGCACCCTGGCGGCACTGGGTGAACAGGCGATGCCGGTGGCGCACGCGCTGGCCGACGAACTGGGCCTGAACCTGCCTGAGCAACCGTGGCACACCCAGCGTGACCGACTGGTGGAGTTCGGCGCGGTGTTGGGCTTGATCGCCGGTGGGCTGGGCAAGATTGGCCGGGACATAAGCCTGCTGATGCAGACCGAGGCCGCTGAAGTATTTGAACCGTCGGCGCCGGGCAAGGGCGGTTCGTCGACCATGCCGCACAAGCGCAACCCTGTGGGTTCGGCGGTATTGATCAGCGCTGCGACGCGGGTTCCGGGTTTGCTGAGCATTCTGTTCAGCGCCATGCCCCAGGAGCATGAACGCAGCCTGGGCCTGTGGCACGCCGAATGGGAGACCTTGCCCGAGATTTGCTGTGTGGTCTCCGGGGCGCTGGTGCAGGCGCTGAATATTGCCCAAGGGCTGGAAGTGGACCCCGAGCGTATGGCGCGCAACCTCGACCTGACGCACGGGCTAGTACTGGCCGAAGCCGTGAGCATTGTGCTGGCCCAGAGGGTAGGGCGCGAAACCGCGCACCATCTGCTGGAGCAATGTTGCAAACGTGCGGTGGCCGAGCAGCGCCATTTACGTGCGGTGCTGGGCGATGAACTGCAAATCACCGCGCACCTGAGTGCAGACGAACTGGATCGCTTGCTCGATCCGGCTTATTACCTTGGCCAAGCGACGACGTGGGTCGAGCGTGCGCGGGCTGAACATTTTGCGTTGGTCCTCTAAAGGAGAAGCTCGTGGGACGTGTACAACTCGCTGAAGGTGAACTCAATTACCGCCTGGACGGCCCGCAAGGCGCGCCGGTGCTGGTGCTGTCCAATTCGTTGGGCACTGACCTGGGGATGTGGGACACACAGATTCCGGCGTTCGCCGAGCATTTCCAGGTGTTGCGCTACGACACTCGTGGCCACGGCCAGTCGCTGGTAACCGAAGGGCCGTACAGCATTGAGCAACTGGGCGGCGATGTGCTGGCGCTGCTGGATGCACTACATATCGAACGGGCACATTTTTGCGGGCTGTCGATGGGCGGGCTGATTGGCCAGTGGTTGGGCATCAATGCCGGTTCGCGTTTGCACAAACTGATTGTGTGCAACACCTCCGCCAAAATTGGCGAGCCTTTGATGTGGAACCCGCGAATCGAAATGGTGTTGCGTGACGGCGCGGCGGCGATGGCCGGGCTGCGTGACGCATCGATTGCGCGCTGGTTTACCGCAGATTTTGCCCAAGCTAACCCTGAGCAGGCCAAACGCATTACCGACATGCTCGCCGCCACTTCCCCCCAAGGCTACGCCGCCAACTGCGCGGCAGTGCGCGATGCGGATTTTCGCGATCAACTGGGAGCAATTGACGTGCCCCTGCTGGTAATCGCAGGCACGGAAGATGCTGTAACTCCGCCTGCGGGCAGCCATTTCATCCAGGAACATGTACGCGGTGCGCAGTACGC
Organism: Pseudomonas kulmbachensis; assembly: GCF_963681935.1. Lineage (NCBI taxonomy): Bacteria > Pseudomonadati > Pseudomonadota > Gammaproteobacteria > Pseudomonadales > Pseudomonadaceae > Pseudomonas > Pseudomonas kulmbachensis. The sequence continues at coordinate 1,218,090 of NZ_OY817088.1, forward strand.
CGAGTTTTATGCCGCGCACCTGTCCAACGTGCAGGCCGGGGATGCCTTCAGCCAGCGCGTGTTGGACTTTTTGTTAGCCGGTAAAGCGGTTTAAGGAGCTGTTTGTGGACGAGAAACAACGTTACGACGAAGGTATGCAAGTACGCCGTGCGGTGCTCGGTGACGCCCATGTTGATCGCAGCCTCAATGCTTTGACCGAGTTCAATAGCGAATTTCAGGAAATGATTACCCGCCACGCCTGGGGTGATATCTGGACCCGCCCTGGACTGGCGCGGCATACCCGTAGCCTGATTACTATTGCGATGCTGATCGGCATGAATCGCAATGAGGAGCTGAAACTGCATCTGCGTGCGGCGGCCAACAACGGCGTGACTCGTGCCGAGATCAAAGAAGTGATCATGCAGAGCGCCATCTACTGCGGCATCCCGGCGGCTAACGCGACCTTCCACTTGGCTGAGTCGGTGTGGGATGAGTTGGGGGTTGAGTCGCGGGTGTAACCGCTCTTCCTTGTAGCCGCTGCCGAGGAACGAGGCTGCGATAAGGACCGAAGGGCCTTCAGTTGCCGGGGCTGCTACGCACCCCATCGCAGCCTCGCTGCGCTCCTCGGCGGCTACAAAACTGGCATCACACAAACAACAAACCCGCCAAAAGGCGGGTTTGTTGTTTACGCGGTACGTATCACGCCTTTGGTGGCTGATCCGAAACCGGGCGGTTCTGCCCGGTCTGTTCGTACCAACCGCCACCCAATGCCTTGTACAGCGTGACTTCGCTGGTCAGCTGCGAAAGACGATCGGTGATCAACGATTGCTGCGCGCTGAACAACGAGCGCTGGGCATCGAGGAAGGTCAGGTTGCTGTCGATGCCAATCCGATAACGACGCTCGGCTAACCGGTAGTAATCCTGGTTGGCGTTAACGAAGTCGGTTTGTGCCTGCAACTGCTGGTTGTAGGTCTGACGTGCCGCCAGGCCATCAGAGACTTCCTGGAAGGCGGTCTGGATCGTTTTCTCGTACTGAGAAACGGTGATTTCCTTCTGGATTTTCGAGTAGTCCAGGCTGGCGCGCAGGGCACCTGCGTTAAAGATCGGCAGGTTGATTTGCGGCGAGAACAGCCAGGTGCCCGAACCGCCCTTGAACAGCCCCGACAGGTCAGGGCTCAAGGTCCCGGCATTGGCCGTAAGGCTGATGCTTGGGAAGAACGCTGCCCGCGCCGCGCCGATGTTGGCGTTAGCGGCCAGCAACTTGTGTTCGGCTTCGAGAATGTCCGGACGACGTTGCAGCAAGTCTGATGGCAAGCCAGCCGGTACTTCGTTCAACAGGTCAGCTGCCAGCGGTTTGGCTGCAGGCAGGTTGTCCGGGATGGTGGTACCAAGCAGCAGCGCCAAACTGTTCTGGTCCTGAGCTACCTGACGGGTGTACCTGGCCAGTTGTACCTTGGCGTTTTCCACCGAGGTACGCGACTGGCTTACGTCCAGTGCCGAGGCGACACCCACTTCATTGCTGCGCAAGGTGAGCTTGTAGCTCTCGTCGAACGCTTTGAGGGTGTCTTCAGTCAGTTTCAGCAGCTCTTTGTCAGCCTGCCAGGTCAGGTAAGCATTGGCGACGCTGGCCACCAGACTGATCTGAGTCGTGCGTCGGGCTTCTTCGGTTGCAAAGTAGTTCTGCAACGCTTGATCGCTCAGGCTGCGAACCCGGCCGAACAGGTCCAATTCGTACGCGCTGACCCCAAGGGTCGCCGAATAAGAACTGGTAATGCCCGACTCGCCGGTTTGCGACATGCTTGCCGGGGTGCGTTGACGGCTGCCGCTGCCAGTGGCCGAGACCGCCGGGAACAGATCGGCCCGCTGGATGCGGTACTGCGCGGCATAGGCGTCGATGTTCAGCGCCGCGACACGCAGGTCGCGGTTGTTGACCAGAGCGGTCTGAATCAGCTGCTGCAGCGCCGGGTCATGGAAAAACTGACGCCAGCCTTGTTCTGCAGCGGCCTGATTGGCCGCCTCTGTAGGGGAGTAGGCCGGGCCTTGCGGGTACTGCGCCGCTACCGGCGCTTCAGGGCGCTGGTAGTCGGGGATCAGCGAGCAGCCGCCCAGCGTAAACGCTGCGATGGCTACTGCGAGAAGCGACTTGCTCATTGGCCAGCCTCTTGGTTTGGAGTTTTAGTCAGGTCCACTTTCTTTTCGGAATCTTTTTTGCTGCCGAAGGACGATACGGCCACAAAGAACAGCGGTACCCAGAACACGGCCAGTACGGTGGCGGTGATCATGCCACCGATAACACCCGTACCAATAGCGTGCTGGCTGCCCGAGCCTGCGCCCGAGGAGATGGCCAGCGGGATCACACCCAGTACAAACGCCAGCGAGGTCATGATGATTGGACGCAGACGCATGCGGCACGCCTCGATCGCGGCCTCGCTCAGTGTTCGTCCTTGTTCATGCAACTCTTTGGCAAACTCGACGATCAGAATGGCGTTTTTCGATGCCAGACCGATGGTCGTGAGCAAGCCCACCTGGAAGTACACGTCGTTGGACAACCCTCGCAGGCTGGTCGCCATCAGTGCACCGATAATCCCCAGCGGCACCACGAGCATGACTGCAATCGGGATTGACCAGCTTTCGTACAGTGCTGCAAGGCACAGGAATACCATCAGCAAGGATATAGCGTACAGGGCAGGTGCTTGCGAACCAGACAGACGCTCTTCGAATGACAGCCCGGTCCAGGAAATACCCACGCCCGCTGGCAGCTTCTTGGCCAAGGCTTCTACTTCAGCCATGGCCTGACCACTGCTGTAACCCGGAGCTGGAGCACCCAGGATTTCCATGGCCTCTACGCCGTTATAGCGTGACAGCTTGGGCGGACCGTAGATCCACTTGCCTTTGGCGAATGCCGAGAACGGAACCATGGTTCCTTCACTGTTACGCACGAACCACTTCTTCAGATCTTCCGGGTTCATCCGGGAGTCGGCTGTACCTTGCAAGAACACCTTCTTCACTCGGCCATGGTCGATGAAGTCGTTGACGTAGCTGGCGCCCAGGCCGATCGACAGCGTGTTGTTGATGTCGCTCAGGTCAACGCCCAGGGCGCGAGCTGCTTCGTCGTCAATTTCCAGTTGGTACTGCGGCTCATCGTTCAAGCCGTTTGGACGTACGCCTGCCAGGATCTTGCTTTGCGCAGCCATGCCCAGGAACTGGTTACGGGCCGCCATCAGCTTCTCGTGACCAATACCGGAACGGTCTTGCAGGTAAACGTCAAAACCGGTGGCGTTACCCAATTCCATTACTGCCGGCGGGGCAAAGGCGAAAACCATTGCATCGCGGAAGGTGGAGAAGTGCGCCTGAGCGCGGGCAGCCAGTGCAAACACGCTGTTGTCCGCATCTCGCTCACCCCAAGGCTTGAGCATGATGAACGCAAGGCCGGAGCTTTGACCGCGACCGGCGAAGTTAAAGCCGTTTACGGTAAACACCGAAGACACCGCGCCCGACTCTTCTTTCAACAGGTACTCACGCATCCTGTCGATCACATCCTGGGTGCGTTCTGCAGTGGTGCCTGCTGGGGTCTGAACCTGTGCAAACAGTACGCCCTGGTCTTCTTCGGGAAGGAAGGAGGTAGGGATACGGGTAAACAGGAACACCATGCCGACCACGATCAGTACGTAGGCCAGCAGGTACGGCGCCTTGTGACGCAGGATGCTGCCCACACCTTTCTCGTAGCGCTTGACGCCACTGTCGAACGTGCGGTTGAACCAGCCGAAGAAGCCGCGCTTGTTCTCGCCGTGATCACCCTTCTGGATTGGCTTGAGCATGGTGGCGCACAAGGCCGGGGTGAAGATCAGAGCAACCAGTACCGAGAGCGCCATGGCCGAAACAATGGTGATCGAGAACTGTTTGTAAATCACACCGGTGGAGCCGCTGAAGAAGGCCATTGGCAGCAGTACCGCCGACAGCACCAAGGCGATACCGACCAGAGCACCCTGGATCTGCTCCATGGATTTCTTGGTCGCCTCCTTGGGCGGCAGGCCTTCTTCGGACATCACCCGCTCGACGTTTTCAACCACCACAATCGCATCGTCCACCAGCAAGCCGATGGCCAATACCATACCGAACATGGTCAGGGTGTTAATGCTGAAACCGGCCGCGGCCAGGATGCCGAATGTGCCGAGCAATACTACCGGCACAGTCATCGTGGTGATGATGGTGGCGCGGAAGTTCTGCAGGAACAGGAACATCACCAGGAACACCAGTACAACGGCTTCAACCAGGGTTTCAACTACGCCCTTGATCGAGGCCGAGACCACAGGAGTGGTGTCGTACGGGTAAACGACTTTCATGCCTTGCGGGAAGAAAGGTTCCAGGTCACCGATGGTTTTGTGCAGTGCTTTTGCGGTGTCCAGGGCGTTGGAGCCCGGAGCCAGCTTGATCGCCAGACCCGAAGACGGCTTGCCGTTGAACTGGGCGCTGATGCTGTAGTTCTCACCACCCAGAGCAACCTCGGACACATCGCTCAGGCGAACCTGAGAACCGTCGCTGTTGACCTTGAGCAGGATCTTTTTGAACTGCTCGGCGGTTTGCAGGCGGGTTTTACCGATAATGGTAGCGTTCAGCTCCTGACCTTTGACCGCAGGCAGGCCACCCAGTTGTCCGGAGGACACCTGTACGTTCTGTGCGCTGATGGCCGCTTTCACGTCCACCGGGGTCAGGTTGTATTTGTTCAGCTTGGCCGGATCGAGCCAGATACGCATGGCGTACTGGGCACCGAACACCTGGAAGTCGCCCACACCTTCGGTACGGGAGATCGGGTCCTGCATGTTGGAGACGATGTAGTTCGACAAGTCGTCCTTGTTCATGCTGCCGTCTTCAGACACCACGCCGATTACCATCAGGAAGTTTTTCACTGCCTTGGTAACACGGATACCTTGCTGCTGAACTTCTTGAGGCAGCAGTGGGGTCGCCAGGTTTAGCTTGTTCTGTACCTGCACCTGAGCGGTGTCGGGGTCAGTACCTTGCTCGAACGTAGCGGTGATGGCCATGCTGCCGTCAGAGTTGCTTTCAGACGACACATAACGCAGGTGGTCAATACCGTTGAGCTGTTGCTCGATTACCTGGACCACGGTGTCCTGCACGGTTTGCGCCGAAGCGCCCGGGTAGGTCACGGAGATCGAGATTGCCGGTGGCGCGATGCTCGGGTACTGGTTGATCGGCAATTTGAGGATCGATAGAGCCCCGACCAGCATGATCACAAGGGCAATTACCCAGGCGAAAATCGGACGGTCGATAAAAAATTTCGACATGGTTTACTCCCCTTTACTGCCTGCAGCTTTTTCAGTTGCCGGGGCAGGTGCCGGGGTTTCGCCTTGTGGCTTGTCCATGATCTTGACTTCAATGCCAGGCTTGATGAACTGCAGGCCGTCAGTAATCAGGCGGTCGCCAGGGTTCAGGCCTTTCTCGACCAGCCAGTCGCTGCCGACTGTGCGCGAAGCTTGCAGCACGCGCATTTCAACCTTGTTGTCCGGCCCAACGATCAAGGCAGTGGGTTGGCCCTTGAGGTTGTGGGTCACGCCAATCTGAGGTGCCAGGATCGCATTGCTGTCGATACCTGCTTCCAGTTGTGCGTGGACAAACATGCCTGGGAGCAGTACTTCGTCAGGGTTCGGGAACACGGCGCGCAGGGTGACGGAGCCGGTGGCTTCATCCACTGAAACTTCGGAGAACTCAAGACGACCTTCTTGCGGGTATTCACTGCCGTCCGGCAGGGTCAACTTGACCTTGGCGGAGTTATCACCGGCCTTCTTCAAGCGGCCACTGGCCAGATCGCGGCGCAGTTCGAGCATTTCCACCGAGGATTGGGTCACGTCAACGTAGATCGGGTCCAGTTGGGTGATCACGGCCAATGCGTTCGCCTGACCACTGGTGACCAGCGCACCTTCGGTGAACAGCGAGCGACCGATACGACCGGTCAGCGGCGCCAGCACCTTGGTGTAGCGCAGGTTGACCTGGGCAGTGTTCAGGGCAGCTTCGGCTTCGAGGCGTGCGGCTTCGGCGTTGTCGTATTCCTGACGGCTTACGGCTTGCTCTGCAACCAATTGCTTGTAGCGATCAGCCAGGGATTTTGCCGATTGCAGAGTGGCACGAGCGCTGAGCACGGCGCTTTCATAGATCGCTGGATCGATTTGATACAGCTGCTGGCCGATTTTTACGTCGCTGCCTTCTTTAAAGAGGCGCTTGAGGATGATGCCGTTTACCTGAGGACGAACTTCAGCCGAACGATAGGACGCAGTACGACCCGGCAGGTCGGTGGTCAAGGTAAAAGGCTGGGTTTTTAGCGTCACGACGCCGACCTGAGGGATTTGCGGGGCAGGTGCTGCCTCTTCCTTTTTGCATCCGCTGAGCAGCGAAGCTAGGGCGATGGCAGCAACCAGAGCGGTAACAGCTGGCTTGAATTGCATGAAAATCCTCGGGTCAGGCACGCGAAAGCGCACAAGAATAGTGGAAGGGTAAAGAAAGCTGTTCCGGGTGGATAAGTAGCTTGCTAAGGAATATACTTACATTCGTGTCTGTTTGTAAATAGCGGGAACGTGTCTCGCTACGTCCTGCAGAGCCATTTTTAAAGTATGAAGTAGACCGGGATAAGGCATAACAAGCGCCACCCGATGTTGGTCCTGGCGAGTGATCGCAACTGCCCGGACCCTCCTGATTGAGGTTTTTATTGCCATGGTGCGTCGTACCAAAGAAGAAGCGCTTGAAACCCGGAGCAAAATCCTCGAGGCGGCCGAGCAGGCCTTTTACGAGCGGGGTGTCGCACGCACGACGTTGGCTGATATTGCCGCGTTGGCGGGTGTCACCCGCGGTGCAATTTACTGGCACTTCAGCAACAAGGCCGATCTGGTGCAGGCCATGCTCGATAGCCTGCATGAACCGCTGGATGAAATGGCCAAGGCCAGTGAAAACCAGAACGAAATTGATCCGCTCGGCTGCATGCGCCAATTGCTGATTCATTTGTTTCGCCAAGTTGCCATTGATCCAAAAACCCGGCGTATCAATGAAATTTTGTTTCATAAGTGCGAATTCACAGACGAAATGTGTGATTTTCGGGCTCAGCGCCAGGTTGCGATGGTTGATTGCAACAGCAGAATCGAACTGGCCCTTACCAATGCCATTCACCGTCAACAACTCCCTGTAACGCTGGATGTTCGCCGTGCTGCTATTTGCTTGCATGCCTATATCGACGGAATTCTCGGGCAATGGCTGCTGGTTCCTGACAGCTTCGAGCTTTTCAAGAACGCTGAGTCCTGGGTCGATACGGGTCTGGATATGCTGCGTTTAAGCCCAACATTACGAATTAGCGCCAATATCCGAGAGGGAGTCTAGTAGGCTCGGGCAATAAGGCGAGTGAAGATTTGCCCTCTGGAGCATTTGCTGGCTAACGGCATTTATATACGTCTAGCCTGCAGGTTTAAAGTTAGCGAGCTAAGTATTTTGTAGCTAAATTGTGATGACTCAGTGAAATGCCCCACAGTCATCGATAAACAAGCTATAGGCAACGGGTTTTAAGTACTACATGACTTCGGCATCTTTCTTGGTTATTTCTCCCATTTAACCCTTCTCACGTCGGCTTCCCCTACACTTGAGCAACGCTTTGGCCGCAGGCCAGAGCAGCCAAAATCGGGGAGCGGGCGACGGCCAAAGTGTTGGCCCTCTCTCGACTAAAGCAAACAGACCACGATGGTGTTGTGTGTCGTGGGCAATTCGAGGAATAACAAGTGAACAAGATTTACTCGAGTGCTGAATCCGCTTTGCAGGGGCTGGTCGAAGACGGCATGACCCTGGCTGTCGGCGGCTTTGGATTGTGCGGGATTCCGGAAGCGCTGATTGCTGCCCTGCGTGACACTGGCAAGCGCGAGCTGACGGTCATCAGTAACAACGCCGGGGTTGATGGTTTCGGCCTTGGGCAACTGCTGACGACGCGTCAGATCCGCAAAATGATTTCTTCCTACGTGGGCGAGAACAAAGAGTTCGAACGTCAGTACCTGGCTGGCGAACTTGAACTGGAGTTCACCCCTCAAGGCACCCTCGCGGAAAAACTGCGGGCGGGCGGGGCGGGTATACTGGCATTTTTCACCAAGACCGGTTACGGCACTTTGGTGGCTGAAGGCAAGGAAACTCGTGAGTTTGATGGCGAGTGGTACGTCATGGAGCGTTCACTGCGGGCCGATGTGGCCTTGGTCAAGGCCTGGAAAGCCGACAAGTCCGGCAACCTGCTGTTCAACAAAACCGCACGCAATTTCAATCCATTGGCCGCAATGGCGGCCAAGGTGTGCGTGGTGGAAGTGGAAGAAATTGTCGAGATTGGCGAGATCGAGCCCGATCAGGTTCATTTGCCCGGGATTTACGTGCAGCGGCTGGTGCTCAATGCCTGCCCGGAAAAACGTATCGAACATCGCACTGTACGGAGCGCCTGACCATGGCCTGGACTCGTGAAGAAATGGCGCAGCGCGCCTCCCAAGAACTGCAGGACGGTTTTTACGTCAATTTGGGCATCGGTTTGCCGACCCTGGTGGCCAACTACATTCCCAAGGGCATGGATGTGTGGCTGCAAAGTGAAAATGGCCTGCTCGGGATTGGCCCGTTTCCGACCGAAGATGAGGTCGATGCCGATCTGATCAACGCGGGTAAACAAACTATTACGACCCTGCCGGGCAGCAGTTTTTTCAACAGCGCCGACTCGTTTGCGATGATTCGCGGTGGGCATATCAACCTGTCGATTCTTGGCGCGATGCAAGTCTCCGAGAAGGGCGATCTGGCCAACTGGATGATTCCGGGCAAGATGGTCAAGGGCATGGGCGGGGCGATGGACCTGGTGGCCGGGGTCAAGCGCGTGGTGGTGCTGATGGAGCACACGGCCAAGGGTGGCACCCATAAACTGCTCAAGCAGTGTGACCTGCCGCTGACCGGCGTGGGCGTAGTTGACCGGATTATTACCGACCTGGCGGTGCTCGATGTGACGGAGCAAGGGCTCCAACTGGTTGAGCTGGCCGCGGGGGTTAGCCGCGAGCAACTGCAAGAAGCAACCGGTTGCTCAATTAACGGCTGAATACACGCCTGTAGCCGCTGCCGAGGTACGAAGGCTGCGATCGGGGGCGTAGCAGTCGCAAACCAGAAGCCTCGATTTGGCGGATATATTGGGGGCTCAGGATTTGCGGGCACTGCGCCCCCGATCTCAGCCTCGCGTAGCTCGACAGCGGCTACAGGTTTTTTGTCAGGCTCAGAAACACAAAAAGCCCCAAAAGGGGCTTTTTGCTGCAGCGTGAATCAGCGTTCCAGATCTTTGATCTTGCCTTTCACACCATCAAACTCTTCCGCGTCCGGCAGAGCGTCTTTCTTCTCAGTGATGTTTGGCCAGATTTCAGCCAGCTCAACATTCAACTGAATAAACTCTTGCATGTCCGCAGGCACTTCATCTTCAGAGAAGATCGCCTGTGCAGGGCATTCAGGCTCACAAAGCGCGCAGTCAATGCACTCATCCGGGTGAATCACCAGGAAGTTCGGGCCTTCGTAAAAGCAGTCCACCGGACAGACTTCTACGCAGTCGGTGTACTTGCACTTGATGCAGTTGTCGGTGACGACGAAGGTCATTTCTAATTCTCTCCTCAGGCGGCGGCAGCGAAACCCTTCCAGGTCGGGTTCACCGGGTTCGGGAGTGATATCTAATGACCAGGCTAAAAGGTCACTAGCATCCCGAACCGCGCGCGATTCTAGCAGCTTTTAAAGGCGTGTCTTTAATGTGTAGAGCAAATCAAGCGCTTTACGTGGCGTCATGTTGTCCAGATCCAGCTTGGAAATATCATCCAGCACCGGGTGAGGCAGGCTGGCAAACATGTCACTTTGCTGTGGTACCGACTTTTTACCGGTGGTCGGACCCGGCACTTCATGGGGCAGGCTGGTGGTCTCCAGGCGGCTCAAGTGCTCGCGGGCACGGGTGATGACTTCGGTCGGCACGCCCGCCAATTGCGCCACGGCCAAGCCATAACTCTGACTGGCCGGGCCCGGTAATACATGGTGCAGGAACACGATGCGTTCGTTGTGCTCGGTCGCACTCAAGTGCACGTTGGCCACCAGCGGTTCGTTTTCGGGCAGTACCGTCAGTTCGAAGTAGTGGGTGGCAAACAAAGTATAGGCGCGTAATTGGGCGAGACGTTCTGCCGCAGCCCAGGCCAGCGACAAACCGTCGAACGTGCTGGTGCCGCGGCCCACTTCATCCATCAGGACCAGGCTGCGTTCGGTGGCGTTGTGCAAAATGTTCGCGGTTTCACTCATCTCGACCATAAAGGTCGAACGGCCGCCCGCCAGGTCATCGCTGGAGCCGATCCGGGTAAAGATGCGGTCAACCAGCGACAGCTCACAGCTCGCTGCCGGAACAAAACTGCCGATATGGGCCAGCAGCACGATCAATGCGGTCTGGCGCATGTAGGTCGATTTACCGCCCATGTTAGGACCGGTAATCACCAGCATGCGGGTATCGTCATCCAGCGCCAGATCGTTGGCCACAAATGGCGTGGTCAGTACTTGCTCGACCACCGGGTGGCGGCCTTGGCTGATACGCATGCACGGCTCGTCGACAAAGCGCGGGCAGTTCAGGTCCAGGTTCAGTGCGCGCTCTGCCAGGTTGCTCAGTACATCCAGCTCGGCCAGTGCGGCGGCAGTGTCTTGCAGCGGCGCCAGATGGCTGATCATTTCTTCGAGCAATGCTTCGTAGAGCATCTTCTCGCGGGCCAGGGCGCGGCTTTTAGCCGACAGGGCCTTGTCTTCGAAGGCTTTGAGCTCCGGGGTGATAAAGCGCTCGGCGCCTTTGAGCGTTTGGCGGCGGATGTAATCGGCCGGTGCCTGCTCGGCCTGCTTGCTTGGCAGCTCGATAAAGTAGCCGTGTACCCGGTTGTAACCGACCTTCAGGTTGGCCAGGCCGGTACGGGCTTTTTCGCGGGCTTCCAGGTCAATCAGGAACTGACCGGCGTTTTCGCTCAGCGACTGCAACTCGTCCAGTTCGGCGTCATACCCGGTCTTTAACACTCCACCGTCGCGGATCACGGCGGGCGGATTATCGTTGATCGCTTTTTCCAGCAGGGCTCCCAGCTCGGGATAAGTGCTGGTGGTTGTAGCCAGCTGCTGCAGGTGCGGCGCTTCGAGGCCGATCATCGCGTCTTGCAGTTGCGGTAATGCGTTCAAGGCATCGCGCAGCCGTGCCAGGTCGCGGGGGCGGGCATTGCGCAGGCCGATACGGGCCAGAATGCGCTCCAGATCGCCGATTTCCTTGAGCTGTGGCTGCAGCTTTTCAAAGCGATAGCCGTCCAGCAGGCAGGTGATCGACGACTGGCGTGCCAGCAGTACGCTCAAGTCGCGCAACGGGCGGTTCAGCCAGCGGGTCAGCAGGCGGCTGCCCATCGAAGTCTGGCAACGATCGACCACGGACTGCAGCGTGTTGTCGCGCCCACCGGCCAGGTTGGTGTCCAGCTCCAGGTTGCGACGGCTGGCGCCGTCCAGGACCACGGTGTCATCCAGACGCTCATGGCGCAGGCTGCGCAAATGGGGCAGGGCGGTACGCTGGGTTTCCTTGGCGTAACTGAGCAGGCAACCGGCGGCGCCAATGGCCAGGGTCAGGTTTTCGCAGCCAAAACCTTTAAGGTCTTGGGTTGAGAACTGTTGGCACAGGCTTTTCAGGGCCGAGTCGCGCTCAAAATCCCACGGTGCGCGGCGACGTACGCCACGGCGTTTTTCGGCGGGCAGACCTTGTGGCCAGTCGTCCGGGATCATCAATTCAACCGGGTTAATGCGCTCCAGTTCAGCCAGCAGGTTTTCCCAGCCCTTGATCTCCAGTACCGAGAAGTTACCGCTGGTAATGTCCAGCACGGCGAGGCCAAACAGGCGCTCATCGCCGAGCACGGCAGCAATCAGGTTGTCGCGGCGCTCATCCATCAGCGCCTCGTCACTGACCGTACCCGGAGTGATAATGCGTACTACCTGACGATCCACCGGGCCTTTGCTGGTGGCCGGGTCTCCGACCTGTTCGCAAATCACCACCGACTCACCGAGCTTTACCAGCTTGGCCAGATAGCCCTCGGCGGCATGGTAAGGAATCCCGCACATCGGGATCGCCTGGCCTGCAGACTGCCCACGGGCCGTGAGTGTGATATCCAGCAACTTGGCGGCTTTCTTCGCGTCTTCGTAGAAGATTTCGTAGAAATCGCCCATGCGATAAAACATCAGCTGATCAGGGTGCTGGTTCTTCAAGCGCCAGTACTGCTGCATCATCGGCGTGTGGCTGGACAGGTCGGAGGTATTTTTACTCATCAGGACTTAGGCGGATTCGTTCAGAAGTGGGGAAAGACAGGCCGTAGCCTGAGGTTTTCGCAATGGACGCAAGGTTAACATGTCAGCCCCCTGCACCTACAGGTGTGCTCGGGGTGCGCTGACACGCAGCTATAAATAGAAGAAATAGGATTTGCCTTCGATAAACACGCTCAGCACTATTGCTCTCATGTCCAAACGAACTGTTTCAACCGTCCTCAAGGAACTGCTTACCCACCACCAGATCAGCGCCATGGCGCTGCACCGGAGCACAGGGGTGCCGCAGTCCACACTCTCGCGCATTTTGAGCGGTAAAATTGTCGACCCTTCCGACAGACAAATCTCCAGGATCGCCGAGTATTTCAACATCAGTACGGATCGCTTGCGTGGCCGGGGCGATATCCACACGCCTGCAGTGTCTGAACCCGAGCTGCGTCACCCTGAGCTGCGTGACATTTGCCTGTGGGATGACGATACTCCGGTGGCGGATGATGAAGTATCCATTCCATTCTTGCGTCAGGTTGAACTGGCGGCCGGTTCCGGGCGCTTTGCCATTGAAGAGAGCGAGCGCGCCAAGCTGCGTTTCGGCAAGCGCAGCTTGCGCCACAACGGCGTGGAGTTCGATCAGGCCAAGTGCGTGACGGTTCGTGGTGACAGCATGCTGCCGGTGTTGCGCGATGGTGCAACGGTTGGGGTCAATGCCGGCAAGCGCACGCTTGATGAGGTCATCGATGGTGATCTGTATGCGGTCAATCACAATGGCCAGTTGCGGGTGAAACAGTTGTATCGCCTGGCAGGCGGCATTCGCTTGCGCAGCTTCAATCGTGATGAGTTCCCGGATGAGGACTACGCCTACAACGATCTTGAGGATGAACAGTTGGTCATCCTTGGTCATGTGTTCTGGTGGGGCATGTACGCCCGCTAGCCGTTAGTTTCTGAAAATACTGTGGGAGCGAACCTGCTCGCGAACAAGTCTTCGCGAGCAGGCTCGTTCCCGTGGCAGTTTTTTTAGCCATTAAGAAGACAATTCTCACTGTATTTGTTGGCCTTGGCCGACTTGCTGCAATCGCCTGAATAAATATATGCACTGGTGCATTGACTGTATATCCATACATGCATAGTCTTTGTTGCATGACGACCAACGATGGATCTCGGGCAGGGGTGTGACGTTACAGTCGGGCCGGAAATTGGCGCTTATCAATAAGGACATAGGAGTGATGACATGATGAATGAACCGCAGGCTTTGCTGGAAATGCCGGTTTTACTGGTCATCCTTCTTGCCCTGGTGGGCGGCATTTTTGGTGAGATGTGGCGGGCGGACAAAGATGGCGCTAGCGGATGGCCACTGATGCGGCGCCTTGCACTGCGTTCGGGAGCCTGCATGGTGTGCGGCGTATCGACCTTCATGCTGCTTTACTCAGCCGGGATGTCCATCCTGTCGGCCGGTGCATTGGGTTGCCTGACCGCGTTGGCCGGTGCAGATGCGGCCATCAGCCTGTATCAGCGTTGGGCTGCGAAGCGGCTTGGAGTCGACGGTTCGCCTGGCGACTCGCGGATCGAGCCGTAGCAGGCGCTTTTTTGGTGTAGGTTATGGCGCAGAACCGCCCATCAGGAGAGGATCGTGGATCAAATATCTCAACTTGCGGCTGAACTTGGGCTGCTGTTACAGGCTCTTAATGCCCAGGTGACGACCGCCGAGTCTTGCACCGGAGGCGGCATTGCAGAGGCCATCACCCGCATTGCCGGCAGCTCCGCCTGGTTTGAGGCGGGCTTTGTGACCTACTCCAACCAGCAAAAAACCAGACAGCTGGATGTTCCTGAGTCTTTGTTCACTCAAGTGGGGGCCGTCAGCCGCGAGGTGGTTGAAGCCATGGTGCACGGTGCTCAAGCGCAGAGTGGGGCGCGATTTGCCGTTGCGGTGAGTGGCGTGGCCGGGCCGGGCGGCGGCTCACCAGAGAAGCCGGTTGGCACCGTCTGGCTGGCGTGGGGGGCTGGTGACGAAGTATCGACCGAGCGCAGACACTTTCCGGGCAACCGCGATGAGGTCCGCCAGCAAACGGTGATTGCTGCCCTGGAAGGCTTAATACGCCGAACGGTACGAGAAATAAAAAATCAGGGGTAGGCGATCCTCTAACCCTGTGGAATAATACTGGCTACTTATACAGTTATCGGCCGTCGGGCCTTATTGATTACGAGAGGACTTTAATGGACGACAACAAGAAGAAAGCCTTGGCTGCGGCCCTGGGTCAGATCGAACGTCAATTCGGCAAGGGTGCCGTGATGCTGATGGGCGACCAGGAGCGTCAGGCTGTTCCGGCGATCTCTACCGGTTCGCTGGGTCTGGATATCGCACTGGGCATTGGCGGTCTGCCAAAAGGCCGTATTGTTGAAATCTACGGTCCAGAGTCTTCGGGTAAAACCACACTTACCCTGTCCGTGATTGCACAAGCGCAAAAGGTCGGTGCAACCTGCGCCTTCGTCGATGCCGAGCACGCCCTGGACCCTGAATATGCAGCCAAACTGGGTGTAAACGTCGACGACCTGCTGGTTTCCCAGCCGGACACCGGCGAGCAGGCACTGGAAATCACCGACATGCTGGTGCGTTCCAACGCGGTTGACGTGATCATCATCGACTCCGTAGCTGCACTGACCCCAAAAGCTGAAATCGAAGGCGACATGGGTGACACACACGTTGGCTTGCAAGCCCGTCTGATGTCGCAAGCGCTGCGTAAAATCACCGGTAACATCAAGAACGCCAACTGCCTGGTTATCTTTATCAACCAGATCCGTATGAAGATCGGCGTGATGTTTGGTAGCCCGGAAACTACAACCGGTGGTAACGCACTGAAGTTCTACGCCTCGGTACGTCTGGATATCCGCCGCACCGGCGCGGTGAAAGAAGGCGACGTGGTAGTGGGTAGCGAAACCCGCGTTAAAGTGGTCAAGAACAAGGTGGCACCGCCGTTCCGTCAGGCTGAGTTCCAGATCTTGTACGGCAAGGGCATCTACCTGAATGGTGAGATGATCGACTTGGGCGTGTTGCATGGCTTCGTCGAAAAAGCCGGCGCCTGGTATAGCTACAACGGCAGCAAAATCGGTCAGGGCAAGGCCAACTCCGCCAAGTTTCTGGACGACAATCCGGACATCAAGGACGCGCTGGAAAAGCAGCTGCGTGAGAAGT
The DNA here is from genome assembly GCF_963681935.1 of Pseudomonas kulmbachensis. Lineage (NCBI taxonomy): Bacteria > Pseudomonadati > Pseudomonadota > Gammaproteobacteria > Pseudomonadales > Pseudomonadaceae > Pseudomonas > Pseudomonas kulmbachensis. The sequence continues at coordinate 1,233,601 of NZ_OY817088.1, forward strand.
TGCTGGGGCCAAAGACCGACGCTGAGATGGCAGAAATCAAAGTTATGCCAAAACTGAGCAAGGCTGCCAAGGAAGCTGCTGCACTGGCTGAAGCCGAAGAAATGGAAAACGCTACCGACAGCGATAACTGATAGACATCATGATCGCCGTCCTGGATACCCCCGTCGCGGTGCGACGGACTGCAATGGACCTGCTCGCGCGACGCGAGCACGGTCGAGTCGAGCTGACGCGCAAATTGCGTCAGCGTGGGGCTTGCCCCGACATGATCGACGCAGCCCTTGACCGTCTAACGGAAGAGGGATTGTTGTCGGAGTCGCGCTATCTCGAAAGCTATATCAACTACCGTGCCGGTTCCGGTTATGGCCCTTTGCGTATTCGCGAAGAGCTTGGCCAGCGTGGCTTGGCGCGTGGGGATATAGAAGAAGCATTGCGCGAATGTGGTTTCAACTGGCAAGAGCAGTTGGAAGACACCTGGCGTCGCAAGTTTTCCGGTCAGTTACCTGCAGATGCAAAGGAACGTGCTCGCCAAGGGCGCTTCTTGAGTTATCGGGGGTATCCGCTTGAAATGATCGGCCGCTTGTTGAGCGGCCGAGAGTTTGATGACTGAAAGCGCAAACTGGCGGCTCTTACGCAACCTTCTGTAGCCGCTGTCGAGGTACGAGGCTGCGATGGGCTGCGTAGCGGCCCCTTCCTTTAAAGGCCCTGCGGGCCTTATCGCAGCCTGCGGCAGCGGCTACATTGGTTCTCATTCAACCGATATACGCTGTTCTGGCGTAGTCACGTTATCTATTGCAGCCCAGTTCTGTGGCTGGTTGATAAAGTTGACCAACTCACGTAACCGTCCCTGATTGCGGCCGCTGAATGCAAAACTCAGGCAGGTAAGGTGGTTAAGCTTGGGGTCATCATGCTCAAAACCGCAGTACCCCTGTTGCTGGAAACCATTGCTGAGGCAGATATCGGCAAAATTCTGCTGTATCTCCTTAAGGGCTAAAACACTGACAGGCCGTTTCATGCGGATCACGAAGGTTTTGTTCAGCCAGCGGCTTGAGTGGAAGTTGTTGTAGAACTGATTGATTTCAGCAAGGGCCTCTTCGGCGCTGTACACCAGGCGCATCAGCTTCAAATCGTTGGGAAGAATGTACTGGTTGGCTTCCAGCTGGTTATGTATGAAGTCCAGCGCACCCTGCCAAAATGACCCGCCAGGCACGTCCAGTAAAACCACCGGTACCAACGGCGTTTTGCCTGTTTGCATCAGGGTCAGCACCTCCAGCACTTCATCCAGCGTGCCAAAGCCTCCCGGGCACATCACCAGGGCATCTGCTTCTTTGGTAAAAAACAGTTTGCGGGTAAAGAAGAAATGGAATGCCAGCACATTGGCAGTGCCGTTGATGGTCGGGTTGGCCCGTTGTTCAAACGGCAGGGTGATGTTGAACCCCAGGCTGTGATCCAGGCCTGCACCCTCGTGGGCCGCGGCCATGATGCCGGCACCGCCGCCGGTGATAACCATCATGTCTGATTTTGCCAGGACGGCACCCATTTCGCGGGCCAGTGCATACAGTGGGTGTTCGACCGGGGTTCTTGCCGAGCCGAATACCGTAACTTTGCGTCGCCCCTTGAACTGCTCCAGTGTCCGAAAGGTTTTCTCGAGTTCACGGATGGCTTGCAGGGTGATTTTGGCATTCCAGCGATCAAAGTCGTCGTGGGCCATGCGCAATACGGTCAGTAACATCTCGCGGTAAAGCGCCCGGTTCGGGCTATTGGGTGCGACTCGTTGCAACTGCTCGTCCACTTCATGAGCAAGATCCAGGCCCTGTTCCTGAAAGTGCAGCGTCAGGGTGTCATTGGATTGATCAGGCATGTACTTCTCCTTCTGCACAACATCCTTGAAAGCGCCGCACTACAGGCGGGCGCTGAGACACAGAGTGTCAACCATGATGGTTCGATGATGGTCCTGCGATGTCTTGGCTGGCAATAGCTAATTGCCTGACATACATGAAGTTTAGCGAAAGGGAGCAGGGTAGGGAGGCGTGCGGGCTGAGCCCGATGGTGGGGCTTATACGCCGTACGGGGTACGGCGTGGCAAGGGATGTTACTTTTTGCGCTGGCAGTTCTCGGCTCGGAAATCCTGGATCAGGACCGGGTTGTTGGTCTTGTATTCCTTGAAGCTGTAGCGCAACGTCGCCCCTTGAGCCATCAGGGTGCGGAAACCTGCGTTGCTGCACACGCTGCGACCAAGTTGCGGCACAGTTTCTTCGGGGTTGGAGCGCATCTGGGCGGCCAATGTCGGGCTGGCTTCCAGGTTGTTGATCAGAACAGTGCCGTCTACCGTAAAGCCTTTATCCAAAAGGTCCGCATTGATTGCCCGCGGTTTGCCTTCGTTGCTTTTCTCGGCAACCTTGAGCAGGTTTTTGTTCAGCTCAAAATCCTTGAGAGAAGCGGCTTGTGCGGCCAGAGGCAGTGCAAGCATAAGAGCGACGGTCGGAATGATATGGCGCAGCATGAAACTCTCCTGATTTCAGTGACGCAGGTTGGACCGGCCACGTATCTATGCGTTCAGTGACGCAGGTTTAGACCGACCACATATCTGTGCGTTCAGTGGCGCGGGAGTATAGGTCAGCATGACCTGGCAGGAAATGCCAAAGGTCATGGATTCGCACCTCTGTTAAACTTGGCGCCTTTCTCTTGTGAATCCGTGCGTGCGCCAACCTTGGCGAATAGACGGTTGGCGCCTTTAAGTAAAAATCCATGACCCTGACGACCTTTTCCCCGAATGCTGTAGCCCGTTTGCGAGACGAGCGTGAAGAGGAGAGCACCAAGCCCTATTTGGCGCGCGGCTCACGAGCTCCGCGTTGTCATACCTGCCGTGTGATTGAAAGCCACTGCCTGTGCAACTGGCGACCCAAGGTCAGTGCGCGCTCGGGTGTATGCTTGGTCATGACTAAAAAGGAAGTATTCAAGCCCAGCAATACAGGCTGGTTGATTGCTGACGTAATAAGCGACAACTTTGCCTTTATCTGGTCGAGGACCGAAACCGACGAGGCTCTGCTGGCGTTGTTGTCCGACCCGCAGTGGCAGCCATACCTGGTATTTCCCGGCGAGTACGTTGAGCCTGAACGGGTAACCCACACCGTGGAGATCGACAGCAGCAAGCGGCCGCTGTTTATTCTGCTCGACGCAACCTGGACTGAAGCGCGCAAGATCTTCCGCAAAAGTCCGTACTTCGATGCCTTGCCGATTTTGAGCCTGCTGCCGGAGAGACTTTCGCGCTACCGCTTGCGCCGCTCCACACGCAGTGAGCACCTGTGTACCGCGGAAGTGGCGAGTTTATGCCTCGAACTTGCGGGCGATACCGAGGCCTCAAGTGCGCTGGATGCCTATTTCGACGTGTTCAGTCAGCATTATTTGGACGCGAAAAATCAGTTGCCGATGAATGAAGCCAGCGTGGCACATCAGGAACTGGGTGTTTTTGTAAAAGACCTTCCCCGGAATCGGGCTCAATAGACTAAAGAAGTAGCGCTACAATTTTCGGACAGATGTAAGCGAGCGTCATTGTTCGTTTTTGGACGATGGCGTTGTGATGGCTTCTGCGTGGACCCAGGTGTCAGGTTTTCAACTTGACCCTCCCCGTTTCGCTGGGCATGCTTGGCGCCGATTCGGCAGCTGCTGCTGTTAAAACACTTATATTTGCCGACGTTTAGCGTAAATCGCGCCCTTTGACCCACAGTCTTTGAGCTATTGCTCGAGTTGCCTTAGCGAGTGCTGGAATTCATCAGGGCTCGCCTGAAAAACAGGATCATTTAAAAAATGGCCACATACGAAATCCTGATTGCCGACGACCATCCGCTGTTTCGCAGTGCGCTGCACCAGGCTGTCAGCCTTGGGCTGGGTTCTGATGTTCGCCTGGTTGAGGTCGCCAGTATCGCCGAGCTTGAAAAACAGCTGGCGATCAAGGCTGATTGGGATCTGGTACTGCTCGACTTGAACATGCCGGGTGCTTACGGTTTTTCCGGGCTGGTGTTGCTGCGTGGTCAGTACCCGCAAATTCCGGTGGTGATGGTGTCGGCCCAGGAAGAGGCGTCGATCATGGTGCGTTCGCGCGAGTTCGGCGCCAGTGGGTTTATCCCTAAATCCAGCTCGCTGGACGAGATTCAAAAGGCCGTTCGTGCGGTGCTCGATGGCGATGTCAGCTGGCCGCCTCAGGCCTTTGAAGAGGTTCAGGTTTCGGCTGAGGCCAAGGCGGCAAGCGAAGGCCTGGCCAGCCTCACGCCTCAGCAGTTCCGGGTGTTGACCATGGTCTGCGAAGGTCTGTTGAACAAGCAGATCGCGTACGAACTGAGTGTTTCCGAGGCGACCATCAAGGCTCACGTTACGGCCATCTTCCGCAAACTGGGGGTTCGCACACGAACCCAGGCCGCGTTACTCTTGCAGCAACTTGAATCAATTTCGAGCCATTAACCTGCCAGTCTTCACGCTTTTTTGACGAAGCGTGAACTAGCGTTCCCCTCTCTTTTTTTATGCAGTTGCCTATCTATGTCGCCTTTCAAGGGTAAAACCGGATTTAAACGGATTTTGAATGCTGGCGGTTACTCGCTGGACGGTTTGCGTGCAGCCTTTACTGGCGAGGCCGCTTTTCGGCAGTTGGTGCTGCTAAACGTGATCTTGATCCCGCTGAGCTTTTTTCTGAATGTCAGCCGAGTAGAGCGCGCATTACTGATTGCAGTATGCCTGTTGGCATTGATTGTCGAATTGTTGAACTCGGCGATTGAGGCGGTGGTTGACCGCATCTCCCTCGACCTGCACCCATTGTCGAAAAACGCCAAGGACATGGGCAGCGCCGCCCAGTTTGTGGTGCTGACCATGATTGCCGTGGTGTGGGCGGTCATTCTGCTTTAAGCGATCGTCGGCAATACGATCTCGTCGCTGCGCTGAACCCCTGCGGTGAAGGCGCGGCACAGTTCCAGAAATTCGCGCATGGCGGATGTCTGATACTTCTTTTTATGCCAGATAAAGTAAAACTGCCGGGCCAGATCCAGCTCGGGGGTTTCCACGGCTACCAAGCTGCCGCGTCGAAAGGCGTCGCGCAACGCCAGGCGTGAGATGCAGCCAATACCAAGGCCCGACTCCACGGCGCGTTTGATCGCTTCGGTGTGTTCCAGCTCCAGACGAATATTGAGTGCCGTTTGGTGATGGCGCATGGCCTGGTCGAACGTCAGGCGGGTGCCCGAGCCTTGCTCGCGCAAGATCCACGCTTCGCGGGTCAACTCCTCCAGTGTCGCGTGGCCCCGAGCGGCCAACGGATGCTGCGGGGCGCAAAACACTACCAGTTCATCCTCGACCCAGCTCTGCACTTCGATGTCCGGGTGAGCGCAATCGCCTTCGATTAGACCTAGATCAATTTCGTAGTGGGCGACTTGTTGCACGATATGTGCTGTATTTTGCACCACCAGCTTGACCTGGCTTTCAGGGTGCGCCTGCATAAAACTGCCGATCAGAAGGGTCGCCAGATAATTGCCGATGGTCAGAGTCGCGCCCACGGTCAATGAGCCAAAGCCGGACTTGCCGTTGAGCAGGTCTTCGATTTCCTTGGCCTGATCGAGCAGGGCGACGGCCTGTGGCAGCAGTTGGCGACCCAGTGCATTGAGGCTCAAACGCTTGCCCGCACGGTCGAACAGTTGGCAGCTGGTTTGGCGCTCCAGTTCGGTAATCGAAGTACTGGCAGCAGATTGTGAAAGGGCCAACAAGCCAGCAGCGCGAGACACGCTCTCTTGTTGGGCGACGGCAACGAACACCTGGAGTTGTCTGAGAGTAAATCGCATATCTATATAACCGATAACCCTTATCTTGATAATTCAGTTAACAGATATTGTCGCCGCCATTAGAATGCTGTGCAATCGCGCCCATAGTCAGCGCAGGCGAATTTAGGAGCCCCGTACATGAGCAACATGAACCACGAACGTGTCCTCAGTGTTCATCACTGGAACGACACCCTGTTCAGCTTCAAGTGCACCCGTGACCCGGGCTTGCGCTTCGAGAACGGTCAGTTCGTGATGATCGGCCTGCAACAGCCCAATGGCCGTCCGCTTATGCGTGCCTACTCGATCGCCAGCCCTAACTGGGAAGAGCATCTGGAGTTCTTCAGCATCAAGGTGCCGGACGGCCCGCTGACCTCCCAGTTGCAGCACTTGAAAGAAGGCGACGAGATCATCATCAGCAAAAAGCCTACGGGTACGCTGGTGCTGGACGACTTGAAGCCGGGCAAACATCTGTACCTGCTCAGTACCGGTACTGGCTTGGCGCCATTTATGAGCGTGATCCAGGATCCGGAAACCTACGAGCGTTTCGAAAAAGTGATCCTGTGCCACGGCGTGCGTTACGTCAATGAAGTCGCTTACCGTGAATTCATTACCGAACACCTGCCGCAGAACGAGTTTTTCGGCGAAGCGCTGCGTGACAAGCTGATCTACTACCCAACTGTTACCCGCGAGCCATTCGAAAACGAAGGCCGTCTGACCGACCTGATGCGCAGCGGCAAGCTGTTCAGCGACATCGGTCTGCCACCGATCAACCCGCAGGACGACCGCGCCATGTTGTGCGGCAGCCCGAGCATGCTCGACGAAACCAGCGAAGTGCTTAACAGCTTCGGTCTGAAAGTTTCGCCGCGGATGCGTGAGCCGGGTGATTACCTGATCGAGCGTGCCTTCGTCGAGAAGTAACAAACGCGGATCAAAAAATGTGGGAGCGAGCCTGCTCGCGATTACGGTCTGTCAGTCACCTTTACAGTGACTGGCATTTCACAATCGCGAGCAGGCTCGCTCCCACATTGCGTTTCAGGTTACTTCTTGGGAATCACTTCCAGCACACGGATCACGCCAGGCTCGGGGTAATGCCAGCGCACGTCCAGATCCCAGAACTGTGCGCCGTACTCTCGTTCGGCTGTAGGCGTTTGGTAGGCTGGGCGCGGGTCTTGCGCCAGGCACTGCTCGATCAGCTCCACCAGCGGCTCCTGGAGGCGCATGGCTTGTGTATGTGCCTGTTGTAGGGCGGTGTCAGCCCAGTGCACAGGAATCAATACCGGTGCAGCACTGGCCATGCCATTGCTGGCTTCGGTGATGATGTCTGCGTAAGGCACATACGGCTTGATATCGAGAATCGGCGTGCCGTCGAGTAGGTCGATTCCGGAAATCCACAGGCGATTGGCTTCAACCTTGTCCAGCTTGACCACGGACTGGCCGATGCCATTCGGGCGATGGGTCGCACGGGTGGCAAACACCCCCATGGACTTGTTGCCACCCAGGCGCGGTGGACGCACCTTGAGGCGGGGTTTGTCTTCCAGCGCCTGGTGGAACACAAACAGCAACCAGACATGGCTAACCTGCTCCAGACCTTGCACCGCATCGCCCTGATCGAATGGCGCGACCAGTTCCAGCACGCCACGGGCAGCCGGGGCCAGTTGTGGCTGGCGCGGGATGGCGAATTTCTCCTTGAAACAGGAGCGCACAAAGCCGATGGGAGAGACGGTGTAGGACATTTACGGAAACCTTGTAGCCGCTGCCGCAGGCTGCGATGGGCAGCGCAGCGGCCCCTGTCTATAAGGCCTTGAAGATCTTTCAGATCTTGTCGCAGCCTGCGGCAGCGGCTACAAAGGCTTTGTCAGTGCAACGGTAACTCAGTCGCGAACGCGCAGGGTCAGACCCTTCAGGAAGTTGCGCAGCAACTGGTCGCCACAGGTGCGGTAGTTGGTGTGGCCGAATTTGCGGAACAAGGCGCTTAGCTCAGGCTTGGACACCGGAAAGCCGGCTGCCTTGAGGATGGCGTGCATGTCGTCTTCCTTGAGTTCGAAGGCTACACGCAGTTTTTTCAGGATGATGTTGTTGGTCACCGGCAGTTCAACAGGCATCGGCGCACGGCTTTCGTCCTTGCCACGCTTGAAGACCACCAGGCCATCAAGGAAGTGCGCCATCACTTCGTCCGGGCAACGGACAAAACCTTCTTCTTCATCTTTTTTCAGGTAGGTCAGAACGTCTTCCTTGGTCACGTCCAGGCCACCAAGCTTGATGATTTCGACAACCTTGTTGTCGCTGATGTCGAGCATGTAGCGCACGCTGCGCAGTACGTCGTTATGAATCATGTGGGCAATCCTGATATTCAGCAGTGAGCACCGCAGGCATTGCTGCGGTGTCTAAATGTGCGGGGTAGTTCTGTTTTTAGAACTTTTCTTTGGCGCTCATGTAGCGCCATTGGCCAACGGGCAGCTTGCCCATCGACACACCGCCAATACGAATACGGCGGATCGAGATAACGGTAAGGCCGACGGCCTGACAGAACAGTGCAATAACGCCCGGCTGCGGATTCTTCATCGCAAAGCGTAGGCGGTTTTCACTCTGCCAGCTGGCTTTGACCGCAGGCAGCTCGCGACCTTTGTAGGTCATACCGTGATTGAGACGGTTCAAGCCGTGGGGTGCCATCTCGCCAGAGACTTCAACCACGTATTCCTGCTCGATCTTGTTAGCATCGGCAGTCAGCTTGCGCACGATTTTCCAGTCCTGGGTGAACACCAGCAGACCGCTGGCGTTGGCCTGCAGTTCGTTGCCCATGCTCAGGCGCAGGAAGTGCCCCTTGAGCGGGCGTTTGCCGAAACGGTGCTCATCGCTCAGAGAATCCGGGCCGATCAACGCCATGGCGCTATCGGCATCAAGGCCCGCCGGGGCGTTCAGCAAAATGGTCACAGGTTCGGGCGCGGTGGCCTTGGCTTCAGGGTCCAGCTCGACTTTTTGGTTGTCGACCTTGAATTGCGGCTCGTCGATGACTTCGCCATCTACCGTGACCCAGCCACCTTCAATGAACAGTTCGGCCTCACGGCGGGAGCAGCCGACGAGTTCGATGAGGCGTTTGGAGAGACGTATCGGTTCAGACATGACAGGGGCCGTAAAGGAATTGGGCGGCTATTGTACCCGCCTGGCGCCGGTTAAGCCCGGCAACATTTGCCTTATGCGCGTGCTGGGCGTTTATACCGCAGGTGCAGCAGTGGATAAGGCTGCCCCAGGCCGTCTTTTTCGCCGCGTCCAATCACCTCAAAACCTTGTTTGAGGTAAAAACCAATGGCTTGCGGGTTCTGCTCATTGACGTCGAGCCGTTCGGCGTTCAGTTCGTCGATGGCGAACCTGAGCAGGACCTTGCCAATGCCTTGTCCTCGGTAATCAGGGCGGATAAACAGCATTTCAACCTTGCCTGCCGCTATGCCGGCAAAGCCACAGATGCGTTTGCTGGTCGGGTCCTTGCAGCAAATCAGCATCACGGCGTCCAGGTATTGGTCTTTGACCAGGGCGCGCAGCAGATGGATATAGCTGTCGGGCAAAAAATCATGGGTGGCGCGTACCGATGCTTCCCAAACGTTGGTGAGTTCTTCGAAGTCCGCAAGGCGTGGCGTATGGACGACCCAGTGTTGTTGCATCGTGTGTGTCTCCTGACACTGATGATGGAAGCGATGGGCTAACAATAGTCGTAAAAAAAGCCCTGACGCGAAGGCGGCAGGGCTTTTTGCGAGGCTGTCGCGGTTTAGATCACTTCAGCCCACAAGTCATACTCGTCGGCGTCGGTGACGCGGCACATGATCTTGTCACCCGGCTTGATGTCTTGCTCGGTGGCGATAAACACGTTGCCGTCGATTTCCGGAGCGTCGAAGAAGCAGCGGCCAACAGCGCCTTGCTCGTCGACTTCGTCGATCAGGACTTCGATTTCCTTGCCGATTTTCATCTGCAGGCGTGCGGCGCTGATGGCCTGTTGATGGGCCATGAAGCGGTCCCAGCGATCCTGCTTGACGTCGTCCGGCACGATGGCCGCGTCCAGCAGGTTGGCGGGTGCGCCTTCGACTGGCGAGTACTGGAAGCAACCCACGCGATCGAGCTGTGCTTCGGTCAGCCAGTCGAGCAGGTACTGGAAGTCTTCTTCAGTTTCGCCCGGGAAGCCGACGATAAAGGTCGAACGGATGATCAGGTCCGGGCAGATAACGCGCCAGTTCTTGATTCGGGCCAGGGTCTTGTCTTCAAACGCCGGGCGTTTCATGGCCTTGAGCACTTTCGGGCTGGCGTGCTGGAACGGGATGTCCAGGTACGGCAGGATCTTGCCGGCCGCCATCAACGGGATCAGCTCGTCAACGTGTGGGTACGGGTAGACGTAATGCAGACGCACCCATACGCCCAGCGAGCTCAGGGCTTCGCACAGTTCAGTCATGCGGGTCTTGACCGGCGCGCCGTTCCAGAAGCCGGTGCGGTACTTCACGTCAACGCCGTAGGCGCTGGTGTCCTGAGAGATAACCAGCAGCTCTTTCACGCCAGCCTTGACCAGGCGCTGAGCCTCGTCGAGGACGTCGCCAACCGGACGGCTGACCAGCTTGCCGCGCATCGACGGGATGATGCAGAAGCTGCAGCTATGGTTACAGCCTTCGGATATCTTCAGGTACGCATAGTGACGCGGTGTCAGCTTGACGCCTTGTGGTGGCACCAGATCGATCAGCGGGTTGTGGTTCAAGTTAGGCGGTACGGCATCGTGAACGGCGTTGACCACTTGCTCATACTGCTGCGGGCCGGTGACGGCGAGCACGCTCGGGTGAACCTTGCGGATGGCGCTTTCTTCCACGCCCATGCAGCCAGTCACGATGACCTTGCCGTTTTCCTTGATAGCTTCACCAATCACTTCCAGCGATTCCGCTTTGGCGCTGTCGATGAAGCCGCAGGTGTTGACTACCACGACGTCAGCGTCCTGGTAGGTGGAGACGACGTCGTAGCCTTCCATACGCAGCTGCGTAAGGATGCGCTCGGAGTCGACCAGAGCTTTTGGGCAACCCAGGGAGACGAAGCCGACCTTTGGGGCGGCTGGCGTGGTAACGGTGGACATGGCGAACCTCGGTATGTAGTGACGTTACATGCCCGTAAAGGCTGCACGACGAGCGGGCGCTTTGGGTCTGTTGGCGCTTTGTTGAGGTTATCAACCAAGCGGTAACAGACTCTTGTGCGCCTCTGATCAAAAAAAGTGCGCAATTTTAGCTATGGTCAACGCACTTGACCAGCGTTATACGGGGATTTACGACGAGTGCTGCGCTATGCTGCGCGCCGTCGCGAAAATAGGGTTTTTAATCACCCATATTTCGAGGGCCAGAGTCAGAAAATCAGCGCATGCTGCTGATCAAATGTAGCGCAAACCATTAAGAAACGCGGTCCATGGTCGTAGGGGTGGTTGATGGGGCAGGCAAGTAGTCAGGCGGCAGAAGACGGTCACTCAAAGGCCAAGCCGATAGGGATGCTGGTTGCAGCGGTCGGTGTGGTGTATGGCGATATCGGTACGAGCCCCCTGTACACCCTTAAAGAGGTGTTTTCCGGTGGGTATGGGGTGCAAGTCAACCATGATGGTGTGTTCGGTATTTTGGCACTGATCCTGTGGTCGTTGATCTGGGTGGTCTCGATCAAGTACGTGCTGTTTATTCTGCGCGCCGACAACGAAGGCGAGGGCGGAATCATGGCCCTGACTGCGTTGGCGCGCCGGGCCGCTTCGCCCTATCCCAGGCTGCGTTCGGTACTGGTGATTCTGGGATTGATCGGGGCTGCGCTGTTTTATGGCGACAGCATGATCACCCCGGCGATCTCGGTGCTGTCGGCCGTGGAAGGGCTTGAGCTGGCATTTGATGGGCTGGAACGTTGGGTCGTGCCGTTGGCCTTGATTGTGCTGGTCCTGCTGTTTTTGATTCAACGCCATGGTACGGCCAGTATCGGCAAGCTGTTCGGGCCGGTCATGGTGGTGTGGTTTGTGGTGCTGGGGGGGCTGGGAGTCAACGGCATCATGCAGCACCCGGAAGTGCTCAATGCGTTGAACCCGGTGTGGGGCGTGCGTTTCTTTGTTTCTCATCCGGGTATGGGCGTGGCCATTTTGGGCGCCGTAGTGCTGGCGTTGACGGGTGCTGAGGCGCTGTATGCCGACATGGGGCACTTTGGGCGCAAGCCGATTGCCCGGGCCTGGTTCATCTTGGTCTTGCCAGCGCTGGTGCTTAACTACTTCGGTCAGGGCGCCTTGCTGTTGGAAAACCCGGACGCGGCCCGTAACCCGTTCTACCTGCTGGCCCCCGCCTGGGCGCTGATTCCTTTGGTGGGACTGGCCACGCTGGCGACGGTGATTGCTTCCCAAGCGGTGATTTCAGGGGCTTTCTCCCTGACCCATCAGGCGATCCAGCTCGGTTACATCCCGCGTATGCATATCCAGCACACCTCCAGCGCCGAGCAGGGGCAGATTTACATTGGTGCGGTGAACTGGTCGCTGATGGTCGGGGTTATTTTGCTGGTGCTGGGCTTTGAGTCCTCGGGTGCCCTGGCTTCTGCCTACGGGGTAGCAGTAACCGGGACCATGCTGATTACCAGCATTCTGGTGTCGGCGGTCATGTTACTGCTGTGGAAATGGCCGCCTGTTCTGGCTGTGCCGGTATTGATCGGCTTTCTGCTGGTAGACGGGCTGTTCTTTATTGCCAACGTCCCGAAAATCTTTCAGGGCGGGGCATTCCCGGTATTGGCGGGGATCGTGCTGTTTATCCTGATGACCACCTGGCGGCGTGGCAAGCAACTGCTGGTGGACCGACTTGATGAAAACGCGTTGCCGCTGCCGCTGTTTATCAGCAGCATTCGAGTACAGCCGCCGCATCGCGTACAGGGTACTGCGGTATTTCTGACAGCTCGTCCGGACGCCGTGCCCCATGCCCTGTTGCACAACCTGTTGCATAACCAGGTATTGCACGAGCAGGTGGTGTTGCTCACTGTGGTCAACGAAGACTCACCCCGGGTGCCCACCTCGCGGCGTTTTGAGGTGGATGCCTATGGTGACGGGTTCTTCCGGGTGATCCTGCACTTCGGCTTTATGGATGAGCCGGATGTTCCTGAGGCGTTGAAGTTGTGCCATCTGGATGATCTGGATTTCAGTCCGATGCGCACCACTTATTTCCTCAGTCGGGAAACGGTGATCGCCTCCAAGCTGGTAGGTATGGCGCGCTGGCGCGAAGGGTTGTTCGCCTTCATGCTCAAGAACGCCAACGGCAACCTGCGGTTCTTCAAGCTGCCGGTCAATCGGGTGATTGAGCTGGGTACTCAGGTCGAGATGTAGGGTCGCTGGCAAAGGCCTCTAACCCTCTCCCGGAAGGAGAGGGGACTGACCGAGTTGATGCAGGATTCAACTCAGTACCATCAGGCTGCAGGGATTCTGAAATATCCCCCAATCGGCATCCTCTCCCTCCGGGAGAGGGGTGGGTTGAGGGTACTGCTTACTCGGCAGTGGCCTGATGCTTCTTGATCAGGTCCACCAGGCGCTGGGCCAGGGCCGGATAGTTTTCATCGAAGTGGTGCCCGCCGGGCAGCTTCAGGCTTTCGCCGACGGCTGTCTTGGCGGTACAGCCACTTTCATCGACCTCTTCTGCGCCATAGATGCACACCACTTTGCTGGCGGGCAGCTTGGACATTTCTTCACCGGTATCAGCCTCTGCGCCAGCTTTGCCAAGCCAGCCATCGACGTGGATCTCAAAGCTGCCACTGCGGGCAAAAGCCAGCAACATGATCGAGTCGACCCGCTTTTGCTCGGCTTCCGGCAAGCGGTTGTAGGTGGCAGGCAGTACGTCTGCACCAAACGAGTAGCCGACCAGTACAAAACGCTGGGTGCCCCATTTCTGACGGTAGTGCTGCATCAGCTCGGTCAGGTCGGTGGCGCTTTGTTCGGGGGTCTTGTGCTGCCAGTAGTAACGCAGCATGTCGATGCCGACGACCGGATAACCGATCTTGGCCATTTCACCGGCCACGTCGCGATCCAGGTCACGCCAGCCGCCGTCACCGGACAGGAACAGGGTTACGGTGCTGTTCTGCTGGCCAGCAGGGACTTCAACCACCGGCATGCTCAAGCCACCGTTTTCATCGCCCACCAGGATTTTGCGCAACTCGTTGCTCAGTACCTGCGGGTAGTGAATGTCGTAGTCGCTGATGCTGGTCTGAGCGTTAGGCTGATCACGTACGAAAGCAGCACTAGGATCGTCAGGGTTATCGTTCCAAGCGACCAGCCAGCTACCGTGGGCAGCCGCTTTTGGGACGGGCAGGGCGCAGCCGGGTTCTTCAAGCTTGAAACCTACCGACACAGCCTTGGCCTTGTCGTTGGTTTGCTCAGCCAGCCAGCGCCAGGCCAAGGTAGCTCCAGGGCCGATACCGCTGACCAATGTCGCCGGGCCCTTGAGTTGTTGCAGCGCGGTTTGCAGCGCTTGCTGCTGCAGCGTGCAATCGTCCTTGGGCAGGATCACTTGCACCAATTGCGCTTTGCCACCACGGCTCAAGGCCAATAATTGCTTGTCGTTTAGCGCTTCTTCGGCGGGAGTGGCGATCACCACCTGAGCCTGGGCCTTTTGACCGGGAGTGACTTTGGTCAGTGTCGAGCCATCAGCCTGGTTCAGGTGTTCGATCACAGGTTCTGGCGCAGGGCGATTCCAGAACCAATAGCCGCCTGCTGCAAGCGCGACCAGAACTATCAAGGCAAGCAACAAAAACCGCCAGGAACGATGTTTCATTAACGTTTCACCAATCCAGTCAAGCCGCCTGCAATCAGGGCGGCGGTATCAGCCAGCGCGACCAGCGGATCAAGTCCGGCGGGCACGGCCATATAACGAGGTTCCCAGTCGGGCTGGAATTTGTCTTTAAAGCGACGCAAACCCTGGAAGTTGTACAGGTGCTCGCCGCGCTGGAACAACATCGACCCCAAACGCTGGGTCAAGGGTGCGCCACGACGCGGTTGCAAGCCGGACAGAGGTACCATCCCCAGGCTGAAACGTGCGTATCCATGCTTTTTATAATGCTGAATCAGGCCGACCATCATGAACTCCATGGTCAGCTTTGGGGCATCGGGGTGGGCGCGCATCAGGTCGAGGCTCGACAGCTCGTGGCTGTGAGTCTCAAGCAGGTTGGCGAAGGCCACCGGTTTGCCTTCAAAGCGAATAATCGCCACGCGAAAGTGCTTGATGTATTCCTCGCTGAAGCGTCCCAGCGAGAAGCCTTTTTCACGCACATTCTTGCCGGTAAGCCAGGCATCCGAAATGACCTTCAGCTCATCCATCGGAGCTTCACCCGGCTCGTGGATCTCCAGTGACAGGCCGTCACGGGTGCCACGGTTCCAGGTGTAACGCAGGTCTTTCATCTCTTTGCCTTTGGCTTCGAGATCAAAGCGGTGCAAGTCGACCCTTGCTTCTTCGCCGAGCTTGATCGCGGTCAGGCCGATGTCCATATAGAACGGCAGGTTCTCGGCGCGTACCTGATAGAACACGGGGCGGGCATGGACGGTGTCGCACAGGTCGCGAAACTGCCAGATCAACTCGGCACGCTGTTGCGCCGGCCCGATCGGATCGTATAGCGCCACCAGGCTGCGCCCTCTACGGGCGTACATCAGGAAGGCGTTGTCATCCGGATGGAACAGCAGGGCCTTGTCGCCGGTCAGCGCCAGGCCGCCATCGGGTTGGTCGGAGGCGAGGATGATTTTTCCGGCTTTTTCCAGCTCGGCGGCATCGGGCAGGTGGATCACCGGGCGTGCGGTGCGCAACAGCCAGGTCAGCGAGACGACTACCAGCAGCACTGCTGCACCCAGCAACGAGCGCAGACCCCGTGGGGCATCAGAGTCGAGGGTAAACTGCCACCACAGTTGATGGCTGTAAGGAACGTCCTGATAAGCGAACAGCAGTAGCCAGATCGAGGCGCCTAGTACGCAAACGCTGGCCACCAGATACAGCGGCGAAAACGGCAGCTCGGTCAGGCGGCTCGGGCGGTAGAACGAGCGGCGGAACAAGCCCAGCAGGCTGGCGGTCAGCACCAGGACCGTGGCTTCCTCCCAGTCAAAGCCTTTCAGCAGGGAAAGCACGGCGCCGACCAGCAGCAAGATCGTGGTCAGCATCCAGGCGGCTGACAGGCGTCGACGCAGGCCTTGTGCCAATAGCAAGCAAAGCACGCCGACCAGGCTGGCGCCAAAGTGCGAGGCATCAATCAGGCGATGAGGGATCAGAAAGCCGATGTGTTCAAGGCGTGTGTCGATCTCGGGTGTGGCGCCGGAAAACAGCAACACCACGCCGGACATAAACACCAGAATCGCCAGCACCGGAGCCGCCAGGCCTGAGGCAACCCGCAGGCTTTGCCGGGTGTGAATCAGGCGCTGAGCTTCGTTCATCAGCAGCATCAGGCAGGCGATCAGGAGCGGCAGGATCACATAGATCATGCGATACAGCAGCAGCGCGGCAGCCAGGGGGGCCGCGCCGAGCTTGTCGGCAAAGGCTGCCAGCAAGATCGCTTCAAAAACCCCGACCCCGCCAGGCACATGGCTGAGCACGCCGGCAGCCAGTGCCAGCAGGTACACCAGCATAAATGCGCCGAAAGGCGGTGCTTCGGGCAATAGTAAGTACAGCACGGTGGCCGCGGCGGCGACGTCCAGCGCAGTAATTACCAGTTGCAGGAACGTCAGGCGCGGGCTTGGCAGGCGCAATGTACGACGTCCGGCCTTGACCAGCAGGTTATCCGGGATAGGTTGCTCGGGCAGGCGTCGGCGATAAATACCCAGCGCCAACAAGGCAAACAGTGCCAGAACCGCAAAAGCTATCGCCCCCAATATATAGGCAGGGATATTCAGGGCGGCAGAAGCGGCGGGCAAATTGCTCAGCGTCGCCAGTGCGGCTAGAGGCGGTAGGGCACAGCCCAGCGACAGGCTGGCGAACAGCGACATATGGGCGACTTCGGATGCGCCGACGCCATGACGTGCATACAGGCGATAGCGCACCGAGCCGCCGGAGAGCAGCGACAAACCGATGGCATTGCCAATGGCAAAGGCCGTGAAACCACCCAGGGCCAGGGTTTTAGGTGGCAGCTTGACCCCTGCATAACGGCTGGCGGACCACTCATAGCCGAGCAGAATCAGGAAGCCCACTGCAGTTGCAGCCACGGCGCCGAGGAGGGCGGGCTTGGGGACTTCCAGAATCGAGTCGTGCAGAGCGTACAGGTCAAGTTCGCTGAGCAGGTGGCGACAAGCAATCAGCGCTATCGCAAACAGCAGAAGAGTGAGTGCGAGGCCAATGGGTTGGCGATACTTGCTCAGCAAATCCAGCCAGCGCAAACGGGTCGCGGCAATCGGGTGGGCTGCTGTAACGGCTTCTTTAAGTTCTGGCGAGTTATCGGGCATCAATCACCTCGTGGATCGTGCGCGATAGGATGGAGGCATAGGCTCAAGTTACCAATCCTTTTGGTCAAAATATTTCTAAATATTTTCAGCTGTTTGCCTGATGTTCAGGTTCGGGGTGTGAAAAAAAGGTAATTGTGGTCGTTCAGCTTAGCGGGTGGAGATGTCCCGTGCATGACAGGCATGACAGGCATGACAGGCATGACTTGGGGGTACTTTTCGAGCACGCACAAAAAAGGCCACTCTTTCGAGTAGCCTTTTTCGATGTTTGGTTGCGGGAGCCGGATTTGAACCGACGACCTTCGGGTTATGAGCCCGACGAGCTACCAGACTGCTCCATCCCGCGTCTGTGTGGGCGCATTCTACAGAGGATCGCCGGGGTGTCAACCTTAAATGTCGTAAGCGGTTGAAATACCCGGCTTTAATCCTTTTCCCCTGAATGTGCAGCAGAGGGCAAAAACACTCAGGCACAAAAAAGGCCACTCTTTCGAGCAGCCTTTTTATGTTTGGTTGCGGGAGCCGGATTTGAACCGACGACCTTCGGGTTATGAGCCCGACGAGCTACCAGACTGCTCCATCCCGCGTCTGTGGAGCGCACTCTACAGTGCTGGGTGGGGGAGTCAACCTTTAATCTACAAATACCGTAAATAAGATCAAAATAGGCATGAATTTTGGATGTGGGCAGAATCTTTTGTGGGCGGAGCCCTGACAAGGCCTTAGTCGGGCCTGTAGCAGCTGCCGAAGGAACGAGGCTGCGTTCGGCGGCGAAGCCGTCGTAAAACCTGAGCACTCAATAAGCCTGACACCCCAGGGCGCCTGATTCACGACGGCTTCGCCGCCGAACGCAGCCTCGTTCCTTCGGCAGCTGCTACAACAAGCAGGACTGGGCTACAAAACACGCGCGCACAAAAAAGGCCACTCTTTCGAGTAGCCTTTTTCGATGTTTGGTTGCGGGAGCCGGATTTGAACCGACGACCTTCGGGTTATGAGCCCGACGAGCTACCAGACTGCTCCATCCCGCGTCTGTGTGGTGGATTCTACAGCGATACGCTGGGCTGTCAAACGTTAATTTAGAAAAAGTCGTTCTGCTTCAACTGCTTAGCTATAAAGTTAAGCTATAAAAATGGCTGCAGGCCATGTTCTGTATGGGCTGTAGCTCTATTGATGCTTCCAATTCGATTGAAAAAACAAATTCATCATCGAAAATTCCCACGTCTGTCGCTCAGAATCGAGACTACTGGTGCTATATACAGTTCGCAGTGACATACTTGCGCTGAGCATTGCCTACTCCCTTGAAGAACACCGCCTTACATGACGCAGCGCAAAATCATCCACGTCGATTGTGACTGTTTCTATGCCGCTATTGAGATGCGTGATGACCCGAGCCTGGCGAACAAGCCCATGGCCGTCGGGGGCTCGGCTGATCGACGCGGTGTGATCTCAACCTGTAACTATGAGGCGCGGGCCTATGGTGTGCGCTCGGCGATGGCATCGCGGCATGCGCTCAAGCTGTGTCCGGACCTGATCATCGTCAACGGCAGAATGGACGCCTATAAAGAAGCGTCCAAAGAAATTCACGGCATCTTGCGCGATTACACCGAGTTGATTGAGCCGCTGTCCTTGGACGAGGCCTACCTTGATGTATCTGACAGCCCGCACTTTGCCGGCAGTGCCACGCGTATTGCTCAGGATATCCGGCGGCGGGTCTCCAATCAGTTGCATATAACTGTGTCGGCCGGTGTGGCGCCAAACAAGTTTCTGGCCAAGATCGCCAGTGACTGGAGAAAGCCCAACGGGCTATTCGTCATTACGCCGGATCAAGTTGAAGATTTCGTATCTGCATTGGCGGTTAATAAACTGCACGGTGTGGGCAAGGTGACAGCTGACAAGCTTGGGCGATTGGGAATCGAGACCTGCTTACAGCTGCGTGACTGGAACAAACTGGCCTTGGTGCGTGAATTCGGCAGTTTTGGTGAGCGGTTGTGGAGTTTGGCCCGAGGAATAGATGAGCGTCTGGTGCAGAGTGATAGTCGGCGTCAGTCGGTTAGCGTGGAAAACACCTACGATACCGACTTGCCAGACTTGGCGAGCTGCCTGGAAAAGCTCCCGGAGTTGCTTGAAACACTGAGCCGACGCATTGCGCGTATCGACAGCAGTTACCGGCCAGGCAAACCGTTCGTCAAAGTGAAATTCCACGACTTCACCCAAACCACCCTGGAGCAGTCTGGTGCCGGGCGTGATCTTGAAAGTTATCAGGGGCTGTTGAGTCAGGCATTTGCACGCGGCGCCAAGCCCGTTCGATTGCTCGGGCTTGGCGTGCGCTTGCAGGATTTGAACAGCGGGCATGAGCAACTGGAGTTGTTCAAGCGCTAGTAGATGAGTGTAAACACTGAATTTCGTAGCAGCAGCCTTGTTCCTGCGGCAGCTGCCTCGGTGCTCTTCAACTGACGCCCGGATCCGCCACCAGTCGCCCGGCATTTTTGGTCAGGGACTGAAGGAATTCACGTTGTAGCTCAGGGTCGTTACGCGTGAGTTCGATCAGGCTCTGTTCCAGTTCACTGGCTTCCTCTTCCAGCCCCAGTTCCGACAAGCGCTTGACCCGATGTACCCATTGGTTGACGTCGTCACCCTCCAGGTCGTCGTAGATCAGGTTGTGCGCTTCGAGCAACTTGCCACGCAAACTGCTGCTGATCGACAGGGTCGAGTCCGAATGGGTTTCGTCCTGGGCGTCTTCAACCATGATCGTCAGTTTGCCGATGTGATTGAGGTCCTGCTCGGCAAAAGGGCTGTCCAGCAGGTTGAGGCGCAGCACACCGTTGCGATCCGTGGTCAGCTCATGACTCTGTTTGCCGGCCTTGACCACAACCGGTCGTTCGGCCCACGGCAAGCTTGAATACTCCAGACGCTTATCGCGCTGAATATCGTCAATGCCAGCCAGATTCTGCTCGGCGCGGCCATGGGACTGAACGTTCATGGCCGGGTTTATGCCTGCGAAGCCGTAGTTGATCCAGTCTTTGGTCACGCTGTCGGGCAGTTGGCCGAACATGAAGACGTTGAGCACATTGGCACCCACCCCCGCGACAATTGCCACTGCGCCCAGCGGCACTTCATAGATCTCGCGCCACGGCTGGTAAGGCGTATAGCGGTCGTAATGCCGGGTGACATCGAACTCTGTGACCTCAAAGGTCTTTTGTTCGTTGATCCGCACACGGCGTTGCGGCAGCTCAAGCACCGAAGGTGAGCCGACATCTATCTGGAGGCTGTGGGCGAGCAGTTTGCGCTCGATGCGCTCCTCGTGTTCGCTGCGTTGCGACATGTGATTGGCACAGCCGCTCAACAGCAGGGCGCCGCACATGGCGGCGCCCCCGAGGGTTAAGGTGTTTCGATTGAACATGGCGTCTCTATCTGGATTCAGCGACGGATACGCGCCTGAAGGAATGCAAGTACATCAGCAACTGGCAGGGCTTGTGGCTCTGCTTCGGTGCGGCTCTTGTATTCCAGGTTGCCTTCGGCGAGACCGCGATCACTGACGACGATCCGATGCGGGATGCCGATCAGTTCCATGTCAGCGAACTTGATGCCCGGGCTGGTTTTCTTGTCGCGATCGTCCAGCAGTACTTCAAAGCCTGCGGCCGTCAGTTGGGCGTACAGGTTGTCAGTGGCTTCGCGAACAGCTTCGGTTTCGTAACGCAGTGGCACCAGTGCCACCTGGAACGGAGCCAGAGCATCGCTCCAGATAATGCCGCGCTCGTCGTTGTTCTGCTCGATGGCTGCGGCAACAACGCGAGAAACCCCGATACCGTAGCAACCCATTGCCAGCGTCACCGGCTTGCCGTTTTCGCCCAGCACTTGGCACTTCATCGCTTCGCTGTACTTTGTGCCCAGCTGGAAGATGTGACCGACTTCGATGCCGCGTTTGATTTCCAGCGTGCCCTTGCCGTCCGGGCTCGGGTCGCCGGCGACCACGTTACGCAGGTCGGCAACGGTTGGTACTGGCAAGTCACGTTCCCAGTTCACACCGAAGTAGTGCTTGTCATCGATGTTGGCGCCCACGCCAAAGTCGCTCATCAGCTCGACCGAACGATCGATGATGCACGGCAATGGCAGGTTCAGCGGGCCCAAGGAACCAGCGCCAGCGCCGATGGCGTCACGCAGTTCTGTGTCAGAAGCCATGGTCAGCGGGCTTGCTACCAGCGGATGGTTACCAGCCTTGATTTCGTTCAGTTCGTGATCGCCGCGGATCACCAACGCGATCAGCTTGCCTTCTTCGGCAGCGTGAACGATCAGGGTCTTGACGGTTTTTTCGATTGGCAGGTCGTAGCCTTCTACCAATTGAGCAATGGTCTTGGCGTCAGGCGTGTCGACCAGGCGCAGCTCTTGGGTAGCAGCAGGGCGCGAGGTTTCGACTGGAACTGCTTCGGCTTTTTCGATGTTGGCCGCGTAGTCGGAGCCATTGCTGAATACGATGTCGTCTTCGCCGGACTCTGCCAGAACGTGGAACTCGTGGGAGCCCGCGCCGCCGATGGAGCCGTTGTCCGCTTCAACCGGACGGAAGTTCAGGCCCAGACGGGTGAACACCTTGCAGTAGGCCTCGTGCATGCGGTCATACGTGACCTGCAGCGAAGCGTTGTCAACGTGGAACGAGTAGGCGTCCTTCATGATGAATTCGCGGCCGCGCATCAAACCGAAGCGCGGGCGTGTTTCGTCACGGAATTTGGTCTGGATCTGGTACAGATTGATCGGCAACTGCTTGTAGCTGTTCAGCTCGTTGCGGCACAGGTCGGTGATGACTTCTTCGTGGGTCGGACCCACGCAGAACTCGCGACCGTGGCGATCTTTCAGGCGCAGCAGTTCGGCGCCGTATTCTTCCCAGCGACCGGACTCTTGCCACAGCTCAGCCGGCTGGATGCTCGGCATCAGCACTTCCAGAGCGCCTGCAGCGTTCATTTCTTCGCGAACAATGGCTTCAGCCTTGCGCATGATACGCAGGCCCATGGGCAGCCAGGTGTACAGGCCGGAAGCGAGTTTGCGAATCATGCCGGCGCGCAGCATCAGCTGATGGCTGATAACGACCGCATCGGAAGGCGTTTCTTTCTGTGTGGCGAGCAAATATTGACTGGTGCGCATGGTTAGCCGTTGCCGTTGCTGAAGACGAGTAATAACGGGCCATTGTACGGGCGAGATGTGCTTGCGTACAGGGCAGGCGGGGGAGTGGGGCTCCCCCTAGTATTTACGGGTGTTTTTCGAGGTCGACCACGGGTTTTTGGCGGGCCCGGCGACTTTCCTGATACCAGTGCAGGCTGATCAGAAGCAACGTCGGGATGCCCATCAGCGCGGTGATGATAAAGAACTTGTGATAGCCAAATTTCTCGACCATGACGCCCGAGTAGCCGCCCATCAAACGTGGCAACAGCAGCATGATTGAGCTGAGCAGGGCGTATTGGGTCGCGGAAAATTTGAGGTTGGTCAGGCTGGACAGGTAGGCCACGAACGCAGAGGTGGCGAGGCCGGAGCTGAAGTTGTCGAGTGAAATCGTGACAACCAGCATTTCCAGGTTAGGGCCCATGTCGGCCAGCAGCATAAAGAGCAGGTTGGTGCCTGCCGAGGTCGCGCCACCAATCAGCAGGATCGGCAAAATGCCGAAGCGCACGATCAGCAAGCCGCCCATGCCAGCGCCGACGAGGGTCATGATCAAACCGAATATCTTGCTGACACCGGCAATCTGATCCTTGGTGAAGCCTTGGTCGATATAAAACACGTTGGCCATTACGCCCATGACCGTGTCAGACATCCGATAGGTGGCAATCAGGCCGAGTAGCAGCAGAGCTTGCCAGCGATAGCGCAGGATGAAGTCATTTACCGGCGTAAGAACCGGGGCCAACCCGCGTCGTCCCATCGATGAAAGGCACAGCACCGTCAGCAGGGTGTACAGAATGGCGCGCAAAAAGGCCCGATCTTCGAGTACCAGATTCATCGGGCTGACGCCTTCAAACAGCACGCCTGCAAAATCGGTGTTGTAGAGCTGAGTGAACATGGCCGGAACTGAAACCAGCAACACGATCAGGACGAAAACAGATGCCAGTTGGTGACCAAAACTGTAGCGCCCGGCTGACAGTTGGGTGCGCAGCGGCACCGGCGGTTCGCGCATGAACAAGGTGGTGAGCAGCGCCGGTACCATCAGCAAGCCGAACAGCACGTAAGTGCCGGTCCAGGCTGAGTGCTTGTAGTTGAAACCCGTAGAACCGAAGCCTTCGGCAAAGAACAGGGCGCCTGCCGTGGCCAGCAGGGCGGCCACGCGATAACCGGACATGTAACTGGCGGCGAGCGCGGCCTGTCGGTTGTCTTCGGCGATTTCCAGGCGATAGGCGTCTACGGCAATATCTTGGGTCGCTGATGCGAAGGACACGACAACCGCAATGGCGATCAGCCAGGAAAGGTGTTTTTGTGGATCACAAAAGCCCATGCCAATCAGGCCCAGGATCACCAGCGTCTGTGACAGCACCAGCCACGAGCGACGCCTGCCAAGTTTTCCGAGCAGCGGTAAACGCCACTGGTCCAACAGCGGAGACCACACCCATTTAAAGGCGTAGGCGAGTCCGATCAGGCTTGCATAACCAATGGTTTCACGGGCCACACCGGCTTCGCGCAGCCATACGGAAAGCGTTGAAAATACCAGCATGTACGGTAAACCGGCGGCAAAACCGAGCAGTAACAGCACAAGGGTTGAGGGGCTGGAATAGGCAGCTAGCGCTTCGCGCCAGGTTTTACGGGGCATGGACTGGAGTCTGCCTCTGGTTGCGGAAACAAAGGGCGCACTCTAACCGTAGTGCTCTATCTGGCGCCAGCCATGACGTCGCATATCCACGCGATTATTCATAATGCTCAAGCCTTCGGCACGTAAACGCGCACGCTGCTCGTCACCCGACGGCGTACCTGCTGGCAAACTGATACGACCCCCGGCGCCAAGCACCCGATGCCACGGCAGGCGCGAGCCTTCGGGGAGTTGGCTGAGCGTTCGTCCCACCCAGCGCGCCGCCCGGCCCAAGCCTGCCATTTCGGCCAGTTGCCCATAGGTCACGACATGCCCGGCCGGCACCAGCATCAAGGTTGAGTACAGTGCCGTGCGGCGAATCTCGGCAGGGGTTAGCGGGGTGTCGGTTGGTATGCTCACGGCGGACTTCTGATCAGAGGGGCCTGGATCGGTACTGTTGGCTGAACTATAGAAGGAACTCCAACTCAATGAGTCGGTCTTTGTTCCTTAAGGGCGTATCCATCGGGATAATGCCGCCATTCTTTCGCACTCCTGAGTTTCGCATCTGCTTATGTTGTCCAGAACCCTGTTATGCCTTGCTGTCTTGAGTGTGTCTACGCCGTTGCTTGCCGATACGGTGTGGTTGAAAAATGGCGATCGCCTGACCGGCAAGATCAAGGTGTTTGATGGCGGCAAATTACTGATTCAGACCGAGTATGCGGGTGCCGTCCCGATTGACTGGAAGCAGGTCAAAACGCTTGAGAGTGATCAGGAACTACTGGTCAAACAAGATGCTTATACCGGTGAAAAAGCCAAATCGTTGTTGGCTGCCGAAGATGGCAGCGTGACCCTGGCTAATGGCGAAGCGCCAAAGACAGTTGCGTTGGCCAGCATCCAGCAAATCATCAAGCCCAAACCGCTGATTGAAGACATGGTCTGGAAAGGCAATATTGATGTGGCGCTGGACTACAAGCGGGCGGACAAAGACACCGACGACTACGATATCGACTTCAAAACCACGGCTCGCCACGGCGCCTGGCGTCATCACGCTGAAGGCGAATACAACCGCGAGTTTCAGAACGACGTCGTAACGGCTGACAACTGGACTGCCGAATACGCGCTTGATCACTTCATTGATGACAAGTGGTACTGGCAAGGTCGGCTGACCTATAACCGCGACCGGGTTGAAGACATTTCCCGCCAACGCACCGTAGGTACAGGCCCGGGCTATCAGTTTTGGGATGACGAGCTGGGCGCGTTTTCGCTGGGTTCACTACTGAACCGCACCGACTATGAATATTCTGACGGCAAGAAAGACAACTTCTACTCGTTGGCCATGAAGTGGGATTACAACCGTTATTTGCTGGGCAAAACGGTCTCGATCTTCACCAATGGTGAGTTGGGCAAGTCACTGGAAGGGGCCTCGGACTACAGTCTCGATTCTGAAATCGGCTTGCGCTACAAAGTGACCGAATGGGCATCGCTCAACCTTAAAGCCGAGAAAGACCTGATAGGCAGCTCCAGCGGGTCTGATAATGCCCTTAACAAAACCCGCTATACCGTTGGGTTTGGGGTGCTCTGGTAAGGGCCATCAACAAATATCCGTAGCAGCTTCCGAAGGAACGAGGCTGCGTTCGGCGGCGCAGCCGTCGCAGAATCAGGCACTGCGGTGTACCAGAAAAACCTCGTTCTCAGGGTTTACGACGGCTTCGCCGCCGAACGCAGCCTCGTTCCTTCGGCAGCTGCTACAGGTCGATTTGTGTCGGGGCTTAGATCCGTAAGCCGCCATCGAGCTCCAGAATCCGCCCGGTGTAGTAATCGTTCTCAAAAATATATGCCGCCGAGTGGGCGATTTCTTCAACCTTGCCCATGCGTTTGAGCGGGATGCCCGACGTCATCTTTTCGAGTGCTTCGGGCTTCATGCCCAAGGTCATTTCGGTTTCGATAAAGCCCGGCGCAATCCCGGCCACACGAATACCGTAACGAGACAGCTCCTTGGCCCAGGTTACGGTTGCGGCGGCTAC
The DNA here is from genome assembly GCF_963681935.1 of Pseudomonas kulmbachensis. Lineage (NCBI taxonomy): Bacteria > Pseudomonadati > Pseudomonadota > Gammaproteobacteria > Pseudomonadales > Pseudomonadaceae > Pseudomonas > Pseudomonas kulmbachensis. The sequence goes on from NZ_OY817088.1 coordinate 1,259,590, forward strand.
TCCGGCCTTGGCCGCCGAGTAGTTGGTCTGGCCGACGTTGCCTGCACGCGAAATCGACGAGATATTGATAATCGCGCCCTGACTGTTCAACTCGATCATTTTCGCCGCCACCTCACGGGTGCACAGGAAAACCCCGGTCAGGTTGACGTCGATCACGGCCTGCCATTGCGCCAGGCTCATTTTGGTCATGACCCCGTCCTTGACCTTGAGCAGCAGCCCATCACGCAAAATCCCGGCATTGTTGACAAGACCATTGATCGCGCCAAAATCTTCTGCAATCCGGGCTACGGTTTGCGTAACCTGTTCTTCGTCGGCGACGTTGCACAGGTAGGCGCGTGCTTCGACACCTTGCGCCTGGCAAGCCGCAACCGCCAGCTCGAGCTTTTCCGGGTTAAGGTCGACCAGTGCCAGCCTGGCACCTTTGGCAGCCAGATACTCGGCCATGGCGCGACCCAGCCCCTGGCAGCCGCCAGTAATAATGATTACTTTGTCTTTTAGTTGCATGAGTGCCCTGATCTCGACCGTTATCGACGGATTTTTTATTAAGGAGTCATAAGTTGAGCGTTGAAGCTGCCAAGCATGCCCGAGAATTACTGCTCAAGGAATACCGGGGGGCCTTGTCCACTTTGTCCAAGGCCATGCCGGGGTTTCCGTTTGGCTCCGTGGTGCCTTACTGCCTGGATGAGCAGGGGCGGCCGCTGATTCTGATCAGCCGCATTGCCCAGCACACCCATAACCTGCGCAAGGACCCCAAGTGCTCCTTGATGGTCGGTGAGCGCGGGGCTGAAGATGTCCAGGCCGTTGGGCGCCTGACTTACCTGGCCGAAGCCGAGCAACTGACCGATGCCGCAGCGATTGCAGCTGCTGGCGAACGTTATTACCGCTACTTCCCTGAAGCGCGGGGCTACGACACCGCGCATGATTTCGACTTTTGGGTGCTAAACCCTGTTCGCCACCGTTATATAGGCGGATTCGGAGCCATCCACTGGCTGGACCAGGTCACGATTCCCAACCCTTTTGCCGGGCAAGTTGAAGCGCGCATGGTCGAGCACATGAATAGCGACCACGCCAATGCGCTTGAGCACTACGTGAAATTAACCGGGTTGCCGCAAACGGGGCCAGCTAAACTGGTGGGTATCGACAGCGAAGGCATGCATTTGCGGGTGGGTGAAAGTTTGTACTGGTTGGGCTTCCCAGAACCTTGCAACACTTCGACACAGGTGCGCGAAGCCTTGGTTTTATTGGCTCGTGCAAGCGAGTGGCCGAAAAAACAGACGGTATAGCCTTGAATTTGTACAGGCGCGCCATCATTTAGGTTGGGTTGGAAGATATTCTTCCGGAGAGGAATCATTTGATGCGCGCTTTTCTATTGCTCTTTCTGTTGTTTCCAGTGCTAGAGCTGTACGTCTTTTTCAAGGTCAGCACCGCTATCGGGTTTTTCCCTGCGTTGCTGCTGATCATTGCCGGTTCCATGCTGGGTGTTCTGGTCGTTCGCGTCGCAGGTTTGGCCACGGCGCTCAGAGCGCGCGAAAGCCTCAATCGCGGCGAACTGCCTGCTCAACAAATGCTTGAAGGCCTGATGCTGGCGTTGGGTGGCGGCTTGCTGGTGCTGCCAGGTTTTATCAGCGATGCAGCTGGCTTGCTGTTGCTGTTCCCGCCGGTTCGTCGATTTTTGGTCAACCGTCTGCGCAAGCGTGCAGAAGAACAAGCTATTCGCCAGCGTGCATTTGCTGAAGATTTTGAAGCCGCTCGTCCACGGTCCCAACAGCCTCTGGGGCGTGAGCCCAATGTAATCGAAGGCGAGTTTGAGCACCGCGATAAATAAGGCATAGAGCGTGATCAACACGGCACCTTGGGTGCCGTGTTTGTTTTCTGCGACACGCAAGGTTAAAAATTTCATGGGTGCGCCCTTGTAATAAGTGGATGCGCCCTTATGTAACGGACACCGCAGGGTTTTACTGGCAACAGCACTACCCCTTCAGCGAATCGCACCCGGCATTTCCGGATTTGCAAACCCAGCCGGTATTGACACCGGCCGATGAACACCACAATTAGGAGAGATCGACAATGAAGCTTCGTCCTCTGCATGACCGCGTCGTAATCCGTCGCAGCGAAGAAGAAAAGAAAACCGCTGGCGGTATCGTTCTGCCGGGTTCTGCTGCCGAAAAAGCCAACAGCGGCGAAATTCTCGCTGTCGGTACCGGCCGCGTGCTGGACAACGGTGAAGTACGTGCGCTGGCCGTGAAAGTGGGTGACAAGGTTGTGTTCGGCCCTTACTCCGGCAGCAACACTGTGAAAGTTGACGGCGAAGACCTGTTGGTTATGGCTGAGAACGAGATTCTCGCTGTAATCGAAGGCTGATCTCCCGCTCCTTTTCCCGTTACTACAAAGTATTTAAGGAAGAACGAACATGGCTGCTAAAGAAGTTAAATTCGGCGACTCCGCCCGTAAAAAAATGCTGGCCGGTGTTAACGTCCTGGCTGACGCAGTAAAAGCGACCCTGGGCCCTAAAGGCCGTAACGTGATCATCGAGAAGAGCTTCGGCGCTCCGACCATCACCAAGGACGGCGTTTCCGTTGCCAAAGAAATCGAGCTGAAAGATCGCTTCGAAAACATGGGCGCGCAGCTGGTTAAAGACGTTGCCTCCCGTGCCAACGATGACGCTGGTGACGGTACTACCACTGCAACCGTTCTGGCTCAGTCGATCGTCAACGAAGGCCTGAAAGCCGTCGCTGCCGGCATGAACCCGATGGACCTGAAGCGCGGTATCGACAAAGCGACCATCGCCATTGTCAAAGAGCTGAAATCCCTGGCCAAGCCATGTGCTGACAGCAAGGCAATCGCTCAGGTAGGTACTATCTCTGCCAACTCCGACAGCTCCATCGGCGACATCATTGCCGAAGCCATGGAAAAAGTCGGTAAAGAAGGCGTGATCACTGTTGAAGAAGGCTCGGGCCTGGAAAACGAACTGTCTGTTGTTGAAGGCATGCAGTTTGACCGTGGCTACCTGTCCCCGTACTTCGTCAACAAACCAGAAACCATGACTGCCGAACTCGACGGTCCTCTGATCCTGCTGGTCGACAAAAAGATCTCCAACATCCGTGAACTGCTGCCAGTTCTGGAAGCTGTTGCCAAAGCTGGTCGCCCACTGCTGATCGTATCCGAAGACGTTGAAGGCGAAGCCTTGGCGACTCTGGTTGTGAACAACATGCGCGGTATCGTGAAAGTGGTTGCTGTTAAAGCACCTGGCTTCGGCGATCGTCGCAAGGCAATGCTGCAGGACATCGCTGTTCTGACTGGCGGTACCGTTATCTCCGAAGAGATCGGTCTGAGCCTGGAAAGCGCTACCCTGGAACACCTGGGTAATGCCAAACGCGTCACCGTAACCAAAGAAAACACCACCGTTATCGACGGTGCCGGTGTTGAAGCTGACATCCAGGCTCGTGTGACTCAGATCCGTGCCCAGGTAGCTGACACCACTTCGGACTACGACCGTGAAAAACTGCAAGAGCGTCTGGCCAAGCTGTCTGGCGGCGTTGCAGTGATCAAGGTTGGCGCTGGTTCCGAAGTAGAAATGAAAGAGAAGAAAGCCCGCGTTGAAGACGCCCTGCACGCAACTCGTGCAGCCGTTGAAGAAGGCGTGGTACCTGGCGGTGGCGTGGCACTGGTTCGCGCTCTGCAGGCCATTGCTGATCTGAAAGGCGACAACGCTGATCAGAACGTTGGTATCGCATTGCTGCGTCGTGCTGTTGAAGCACCTCTGCGCCAGATCGTTGCCAACTCCGGTGACGAGCCAAGCGTAGTTGTCGACAAGGTTAAGCAGGGTTCGGGTAACTACGGTTACAACGCAGCCACTGGCGAATACGGCGACATGATCGAAATGGGTATCCTTGACCCAGCTAAAGTGACTCGTTCGGCTCTGCAAGCGGCTTCGTCGATTGCCAGCCTGATGATCACCACTGAGGCGATGATCGCTGAGATCCAGGACGACAAGGCAGCTGGCGGCGGTATGCCAGACATGGGCGGCATGGGTGGTATGGGCGGCATGATGTAAGCCAGCCTTACCCCGATACGCAAAAGCCCCGCCTGAGTAATCAGGCGGGGCTTTTTTGCTTTGTGGGAGCTGGCTTGCCAGCGATAACATCAGTGCGGTGAGTCAGGCAGACCCAGCCGCCTGCATCGCCAGCAGGCTGACTCCCATGGATTCAAATTACTTCGCTGCAGTCTGCACCGGCGCCACCTGCACCGGCTTCCAGCCTAACAGTTGCTGCTTGTAGTCATGACTGGCGGCTTGGTAATAGGTGATCGCCCGTTCAATCAACGGATCGGTCGCCGGTACGCGGGACTCAATGCTGGTGGTCAGCGCTTCATCGTGGCGACGCAGGCCCTGGCGTGGGCTGAGAATGGCCAGATCTTTACCGTCAAACAAACCCAGGTGCTGATAGTTGCCCACCACCACACGCGGCGGTAGCGGATTTTCCTGCAGCAGGTTACGGCCAAAGAAAGTCGACTGGTAATCCAGGTTCAGCAACCCGAGCAATGTCGGTGCCAAATCGATCTGGCTGGCCAGTTGTGAGTCTTCACGAGCTTCGATCAACTTGGGCGCATAGATAAACAGCGGGATCTGATAGTTGGTGATCGGCAAGTCTTCCTTGCCGGCACTGCCTGCCGTGTGGTCGGCCACGAAAATGAAGATCGTGTTATCGAACCAGGGCTTTTGACGCGCATCCTTGAGGAATTGGCCAATGGCGTAGTCGGTGTACTTCACCGCACCGTCACGACCGTTGCCTGATTTGATGTCAATCCGGCCTTCAGGGTAAGTGTACGGGCGGTGGTTCGAGGTGGTCATCAACTGCAACAGGAACGGCTTTTGTTGCGCATAGTTGGCATCGGCCAGCTTCAGGGTTTCGCGGTACAGGTCTTCGTCAGCCATGCCCCACGCATTTTTGAAGTGGATATCGGCTTCATTGACGCTGCTTTGGTCGACGACGCGGTAACCATTGCCGCTGAAGAACGCATTCATGTTGTCGAAATAACCACGGCCGCCATACACGAACACGCTGTCATAGCCTACGCCCTTAAGCTGTTGGCCCAGGCTGGCGAAACCGCTTTCACGGCCGATGCGCTTGACGATGGAGCGTCCAGGCGTCGGTGGGATGGCCAAGGTAATCGCTTCCAGGCCGCGGTCGGTACGAGTACCGGTGGCATAGAAATTATTGAAGTACAGGCTCTCTTTGCGCAGTTGATCGAGGTTTGGCGTCAGATTGCGGCCATCGCCGTTGCTGCCCAGGTACTTGGCGCTGAGGCTTTCGATGGTCACCAGAACGATGTTGGGCTGACGTGCCGTGCCCGGGTTGTCGATATTGCGACGGATATCCAGCGGGTCCTGGCCAACAAAAGTTGCGTTGGGCTCGGCCAGCTCGGTGCGTAATTGCTTTGCGACAACGTCGGTTGGCAGGCTGGCGTAAAACTGCTGGTAATCCAGTTCGTTATTGCGGAACGCTGCGAAGAACTGATACGGGCCATTGCTCGCCAGTTCATGCTGATAGGCGTTGCCGCCCTGGCCGCGAGGACCGTCCTGATCGAGCAATTGCATGCTCAAGCCCGCGACCAGCAACAAACCGGCAAAGGTAGCAAGGCGAGCGCCAAAGGCTGGTAGCGGTGCGTTCATGGCTGCGTTGAACGGCTTGCGCAAGGCAAGGCTCAATACGATGGCTGCCAGGGCAATGGCACTGAGCAGGATACCGATCGGGTAGGACTCCAGTACGTTGTTCAGCACTTCATCGGAGTAGACCAGATAGTCCACAGCGATAAAATTGAAGCGTACGCCGAACTCATCCCAGAACAACCACTCAGCCACGGCCGTGAACAACATGGCAAACAGGCTTACAGTGAGCAGACCTTGCAAGAACCACTGATGACCACGACGACGCCACAGCGCTGGCGGGCACAACAACAGGTACAGGCCCAGCGGCAGAGCGGCATAAGTCAGAAAGCCGAGGTCGTAAAGCATGCCAATGCCAAACACCGGCAGCCAGTTGTTACCTGCCTCTCCTAGATGGGTGACCAGCAGAACGCCTCGGGTAATTAGAAAGGTCGCCAGCCAACAGCCAGTCAACAGAAGGAGGTAGCGCATTGGCGCGGTGTGCAGCAGACGCATTAGTTGTTTTTCCTTAAACGCGGGGGTGCGAGAGTGTGCTGGCGCCACTGTATTGAGTTTGTGAACCGTTAGTAAAAAAAATGTCATTTTTGCGCATAACCTAACTAAATGGCTTCAGCGCCCTGCGGTGCTGGCTCTGCGCGGTGCTTGGCCTTAAGCTGCGCGGGCCAAGACGGCCGTAACTGTGAACGGAGAGAATGCCCATGCGAATTTTATTGGTAGAAGACAACCGCGATATCCTCGCCAATCTGGCCGACTACCTGGGTCTCAAGGGCTATACCGTTGACTGTGCGCAAGACGGTTTGTCCGGCCTGCATCTGGCGGCTACCGAGCATTACGACCTGATTGTGCTCGACATCATGTTGCCCGGGATCGACGGCTACACCCTGTGCAAGCGCCTGCGTGAAGACGCCCGACGCGATACCCCGGTGATCATGTTGACCGCCCGGGACCAGTTGGATGACCGCCTGCAAGGCTTCAAGTCCGGCGCTGATGACTATCTGCTCAAGCCGTTTGCCCTGTCGGAACTGGCTGCTCGGATCGAGGCTGTATTACGCCGCGCTCAAGGCGGGGGGCGGCGCGAGTTGCAGGTCAGTGAGTTGCGTTATGACTTGGATACCCTTGAGGTTACCCGTGAAGGCCGCCTGCTCAAGCTCAACCCGGTAGGCCTGAAATTGCTGGCGGTTTTGATGCAAAAAAGCCCCCACGTGCTGCGCCGCGAAGTCCTCGAAGAAGCCTTGTGGGGTGATGATTGTCCCGATAGCGACAGCCTGCGTAGCCACGTGCACCAATTGCGGCAGGTGATCGACAAACCGTTCGACAAGCCTCTGTTGCAAACCGTGCATGGTGTGGGCTACCGCCTCGCCGAGATTCGCGATGGAGTTTAAGCAAAGTCTCGCCCAGCGGATCATCATTGCCTTTGCATTGATGAGTGCATTGGTCGCGGGAACATTCGCCGTAGGCATTATTGCCACCGTACACCTGGTCGAAGAAAAGCTCATATCAGCCGGTCTGGGCGGCGATTTGCAGCGTTTGTTGCTGATGGACAATGGTGCAGACTGGAACCATCGGCCCAAGCCAAGCCAACTGTTTTACTTCAGTGGCGGGCATGGTGATTTTGCTTTGCCCAAGGATCTACGCCACCTGGATCCGGGTTTTCATGAAGTGTTTCGGGATCAATTGTCGTACCACGCGATGGTTGAAGTGGTCGATGGCCGGCGTTACGTGCTGCTGCAGGATCAGAGTGATTTCGAAGAACGTGAGCGCGTGCTGTTTGCCGTGGTCGTGGTCGGTTTCGTGCTGGCGCTGGCGCTGGCGGTCTTTTTAGGCTGGACCTTGGCCCGTCGGGTGATGGCGCCAGTAGTCCGCCTGGCCCGCCAGGTTCGTCATCGCGATCAATTGCTGGGCCTGGCACCGCCTCTGGCGCCGGATTACGCTGCCGATGAAGTGGGCGAGTTGGCGGTGGCGTTCGATGCCACGCTGGGTCGTTTGCGGGACACCCTGACGCGCGAAAGGCTGTTCACCAGCGACGTGAGCCATGAGCTGCGCACTCCGTTGATGGTATTGGCCAGCTCCTGCGAACTGTTACTGGAAAACCCGGCGCTGGATCAGCGCAGTCGTTCACAGGTCGAACGAATATCGCGAGCATGCGAAGAGATGCGGGAACTGGTGCAGACCTTCCTGATGTTGGCCCGAGCTCAGCATCAAGACGCCAGTATGTCGCCCAAGGTGACACTGCCAGTCGTGGCCGAAGGCCTGATCAGCCTGTGGCGTGAGCCCATCGAGGCTAAAGGCCTTGAACTGATTTATGACCCCGGCAATACGCTGGACACTTGCTATAACGCCACCTTCCTGCATGCAGTCATGGGTAACCTGCTGCGCAATGCACTGCACTACACCGACACCGGTTTTATCCGATTGACCCTTGAACCCGGCGGCTTTGTGGTGGAAGACAGTGGAGTCGGCATCCCGGAAGAGAAGCGTCAGGCAATGTTCCAACCCTTTGTTCGTGGCAGTGAAAAACGTGGCGAAGGGCTCGGGTTGGGCCTGTCACTGGTTCAGCGCATCTGCGATAGCCAGGGCTGGCGGGTTACCCTCACCACGATGGAGCCCAATGGTTGCCGCTTTCACGTCGAGCTTGACCCGGCTGACGCCTGAAACCCCTCAAGCGGCCTGCGCCCTGCAGGCCGTGTCAGCCGATGTTTTATGCATAACTGGCCCCGCGCCAGCATTCGCGGCCTGTAAAACCTTGCAACGTTTGTGTAGGACGCATACACGGAATTTTCACTTGCTGATGACCTGATGCATACGTTTTCCTGATTAAGGTAGTGCTTATATGCTTCAGGAGCACTTCCATGAATCCGATCATCAAACTCAAGTTTTCTGAAAAGTACGACCAGCAACACGCTGCCGATTACCTGATCAAGCACCAGGATGGACTGGCCCGCCGTCTCTCGCACAAACGCGACGAGCAGTTGGCACGCCGCGCTCTGCACTTGGCGGGTGAGCCTGCGGTCGTCCTGGATTTGCCGTGCGGTGCAGGCCGTTTTTGGCCGTTGCTTGCGCAAATGCCAAACCGTGAAATCATTGGTGCGGATAACTCTGCATCGATGCTGGAGGTGGCTTCGCTGGCGCAACCGGCCGATGTGGTGAAACGGGTACGGCGATTGCAGACCTCTGCATTTGAAATAGATATGCCAGACAACTCCGTGGACAGCATTTTTTGCATGCGCCTGCTGCACCATATTGGTGATGCAAGCCATCGGATGGCTCTATTACGCGAGCTTCATCGCGTCAGCCGGGACAGTCTGATTATTTCATTGTGGGTCGATGGCAATTTCAAGGCCTGGAAACGCAAGCGTCTTGAGCACAAACGGACTACAGAAACAGAACAGGACGGTTACCAAAACCGTTTCGTGTTACCTGCTGTTACAGTGGAGTCGGAGTTTAAAAAGGCCGGCTTCACCATTCAGGATCATCTGGATTTTATTCCGCTCTATGCGATGTGGCGGGTTTACGTATTACGAAAGAGATAAGTCATGACCGTTGATTTTGTACAGCAATCCCCCTCTGCGTCTGAAGACCAATTTGAGTTTTACTGGAATCAAAAAGGCGAATGGGTTGAAGAGCCCAATCAGCGTCGTGGCGGGGAGAGTGGTGTACAACGGGTTCACGATGCCAGCGGACGCCTGCTCTATGTCAAGCGTCAGGTCGGGCACACCTACCGTAGTTGGCGTTACCCGCTGGGTCGCCCAACAGTATTGCGCGAGCGTGATGCGTTGCTCGCCTTGAACCATTTATCGGTCGGTGTACCTGAACTGGTGTACTGCGGGGCTCAACAAGCGGCAGACAAACAATGGCGGGCACTGTTGGTGACTGTCGCTCTGGACGGTTTTGTCGAGATCGACAACTGGTATGCCGCCGGTGAACGCGAACGCCTGGGTGAAGCGGTGCATGAGCGTGTACTTCAAGCGATTGGTCAAACCCTGGCGCGTATGCATCTGGGGCGCTGGCAACATGGCTGCCTCTACGCCAAACATGTGTTTGTACGAGTCATCGGCCAGGGCGATAGCGCACAGATAAGCGTGGCTCTGCTGGATCTCGAAAAAAGCCGGCAACGCCTGACAGCTCATAAGGCAGCCTCCCACGATCTTAAACAACTGCGCCGCCATTCGTCGTGGAACTCCACGGACTGGGACAGACTGATCTACTTTTATAAGACGGTGTTTGGCAGCGCTATCAAAGGTTTACGGTGATGAAGCGAGAATTAGCACGAAGTTTGTTTTTTCTGGGTGCTCTGACCATTGCTGGCGTGGCATTTGCTGCATGGGAGCAGCCTGTGACCCAAGTGTTGGGTGGGACGCAAGAGGGGGTTCATTGCCCGCTGCCGCGCGTAGTCAAGGTGGCGGTAGCGGAAAAACCCGATCACGACCTGTTGCTGTTTATGTTTGGAATGAGTCAGGGGCTGAAGAAGTAAGGGTCCCTGTAGCAGCTGCCGAAGGAACGAGGCTGCGTCCGGCTGCGCAGCAGTCGTAAACCCGGTAAGCACGGTGTGTCAGAAACACCAAAGCTGAATGGTTTTACGACTGCTGCGCAGCCGAACGTAGCCTCGCACTACTCGTCAACTGCTACAGAATTTTGCAGCTCTACATAACATGTAGATGGTTGTCCCACAGCCCGGAGGGTAATTCCAAAGGCTTGGCCATCAGGTCGCTTTGGCGGCAATCGTAGAACCGGCAACGACCTTGGCCGGACGTAACTACAAACCCATCCTTCACCGCACCCACCCCAGCACAATCGGGTAACGGCGCATCCAGACGCAAGGCACCGCTGTCCAGATCCCAGACAAAGAACCGATTGCCCCGCGGTGCGGTCAGCGCGACCAGCCGCAAGTCGCTGTGTACCGCGACACTGGCCGTGTAATGGCCCATGGCACGCAGTTGTTGCTCGGCCACCGGGAAGGGTTCAAATGGCTGGCCGGGACGCTTGATGGCCAATAACTCGGACAACTCATGGGCATCGCCCATAAATTGCTGGCAGGCCACGATAGTGCCGTCACTGGCGATACCCAAGTGCCGAACGCTGTTCATCTGCTGGCTCAGGGTTTCCTTGCTGAGCAAGGTCCCGTCGCGCTGCATCAGTACCAGGCTGGGCTCCATCGCATTCAGGTTCATTTCGACCCGGCTTTCGGCCTCGGTACGAATCCCGCCGTTGGCCACCACCAGTGTCTCGCCGTCCGGCATCCACGACACCTGATGCGGGCCCACGCCGTGGGTGGGGATTTCTCCACTGTGGATCAGGCGTTCGCCTTCAAAGCGATAAACCCCCAGCAGGCCGCGCCCCGGATCGGTGGTGTCGTTTTCGGTGGTGTACAGCCACTCGCCGTCTTTATGGATCACCGCGTGACCATAAAAATGCCGATTGGGCAGGGAAGTCAGGGTTTGCAGCAACTGCCCATCAGCCAGGTTGATCAGGTAGCTTTCGGTGCCGGGGCGCCGAGCTACAAACAGTGCAATGGGCAGTGTCGGGTGGTTGATGATGTCATGGCAACGCTGGCCAACCCGGGTGCTGAACACTTGAGTGCCATCCAGGCGATAACCGACAGCAAAGTGATTACCGTCCACATCGTCACGGGCACTCAACAACATCGGGCTTTGGTCTTTGTGCTTGAACAGTGACCAGCCGCCCAGCGTGACGGCACTGAGCAATAAACCACCGAGCTTGAGAGCTTGCCTGCGCATCATCGAACCTTCCTTCATCAATCGCCGTCGTTGGCGTTAAAGCCCAGCTGGATGCCCAGGGCCTTGGCCAGCTCGCCTTCGTGCAGGCGGTGAACCACATTCAGGCTGTCGTAGATAGCATTCAGTTGAGCGCGCCCAGCGTCATCTGCCAGCAGTTCGTTCAGAGTGTGCTGATTGTCATTGAGCAGCTTGAGCGAGGCGGCATACGCAGCATCGATCTTGTCAGCCAATGGTTTTTGTTCGGCAGGCAACAGACCGCGCAAACCCTTGTTGTCGACACCCACCCATACGGTTTGAGCACCCGCCAGGCTGGCTGCCAGGCTTTTGAGTGACGACTCGCTACGCCAGGCATCAGCCTGGAATGGCTGTGGAATGCCCTTGCTTTGGCGACCCATTGGCGTGCCGAGTTTTTTCTTCAGGGTATCGAGCGCGGTTACCTGCACGCGCAGCACGTCAGCGATGGCTTCGTGGGAGTCGGCATAGCGCTGGTTCGGGAACTTGCTCATTTGAGCGAGCATGCCGTCAGTGCTGTTCCAGCTGGCCAGGATTTCTTCGGCCAGTTGCTTTTGACGTTCGCCGATGGCGATCAGCAGTGGGCAGTAGCGGGATTTTTGCGCATCGTCAGCAAGGTTGATATTGCTGTCGAACAGAATGTATTCATAAGCCGACAGGCCCTGCACCACAACACTGGACTTGGCCAGTGCGGTGGCATCGATCTGCGGCTGGGCAACCACCAACTGCTCAACCTGACGGCCGACCAGGTTCTTTTTGTCTGGCCAGAACTGCACCTGCCACGAACGATTGCCTTCGGCCAGAGGCCCGATCAGCAAAGGCTGCAGCTCTGCCCAGGCTTTTTGCGCGTGCAAGAAGTCGGCTTTGGCAGTCTCAAGGTTTTCCTTGCCCTGGCAGTAAGCCAGAGCGCTGACCGCCAATTGGCGATCGGCTTCAACCCAGCGACTGTAGGTTGGCAAGATTACTTGCTTGGCAATGGCTGCCGAGGTGACGGCCTGCGGGTCTTGTGGCGAGCATGCAGCCAAGGCGATAGCGGCAAGGCTGGTGAACAAAAGCTTGGGTCGAAACATGTCGGGGTCCCCGATCTTGTAAGGCGTTAAAGAGAGTTCAGGAACGCCAGCAGCGCAGCGCGCTGCTCGGCATTAAAACGTAAAACCTGTTGCCTCGAAGGCTCAGCCTCGCCGCCATGCCACAGTACGGCTTCCAGCAGGTTGCGTGCACGGCCATCGTGCAAAAACTGAGTGTGACCGCTCACCGCCTGGGTCAAGCCAATGCCCCATAGCGGAGGGGTGCGCCAGTCGCGGCCGGTGGCGGCGAACTCGGTGCGATTGTCGGCAAGGCCCGGGCCCATGTCGTGTAGCAAGAGGTCGCTGTAAGGATGAATGACCTGGTTGGCCAGTTCAGGCTCGGCCGCGTTGGCTGAAGTGGTGAACGTCGGCGTATGGCACGATGTGCAACCGGCCTGGTAGAACAGGTTTTTACCGGCCAGTACTTGCGGCGCACCGACATCACGCCGGGCGGGCACGGCCAGGTTGCGGGTATAGAACTCCACCAGGCGCAGAATGTTGTCGCTGACCTCGGGTTCGCCATCCGGGCCATTGCCGTTGGGTGCTTCGAGGCAGGCCGTTTGAGCCTTGGTGCAATCATCGAAGGGTCTCAGGGAGGTCGTGAGGCCCATATCACCAGAAAAGGCGTGAACATTTTGTTGGTTGAGGTTGGGTTGCCCGGCTTTCCAGCCAAAACGGCCTAAAACTGTCTTTTGTTGAGCGTCATCCCATACCCAATTCGGGCGTCCGGTGATGCCGTCGCGGTTTTTGTCCTGAGGGTCGGCATTGGCCAGAATCGCTTCGTTCGGGATGGCTTCGAGCAGCCCCAGGCCAATCATCGGCGGCGCGATGCGCGCCGAGAAACGGGTGTCGGGGTGCATCGGGCCATAACCCAATTGGGTGATTTGCAACATTGGCTTGCGCAACTCGACTTCAGTGCCGTCCTTGAAGCTCACAGTGACGGGTTCGTAATCGACCCGCACCTTGCCCTCAGGGGCTACGCCAGGCACGGCCATGTCCTGCAACTGACCACCATATACCGGCTCGGGCACGATGCCGGATTGCTCGATCAACGTGGCATAAGTGGGGTCGTTGGGGATCGACAGGCGTACCAGCATCGACACCGAGTTTTTGGCGCCGGGAGCGGGAGGGTGGCCACGGCCATCCTTGATATGGCAGTTCTGACAGCCATTGGTATTAAACAGCGGACCAAGGCCGTCACGTGCGGTGGTGGTGGACGGGGCTATGACCCAGGGGCTGCGAAAAAAACTGTTGCCGACGCTGAAATCCAGACGCCGGGTGGGCGAAAGGTTGGCGGAGGGCATGGAAAACGCATTCTGATCGGTTTTGCGCACCGTAGTAGCCCCGCCGGAGCGGGCTTCGCCGGGCTCGGGTTTGGTAAAGCGCGGGGCATCATCACAACCGCCAAGGCTTAGGGCCACCAGCAGCAGGGACAGGCGAAGAGGCAGCAAAGGCATCAAGCGTCCAGATCAGTGAGCAAAATCGAGGGCGCAAAGTTTATCAGGGAAGGTGAATTGAAATAAGAGGGATTAGCGTTTGGTTTGGCTTGTGGCAGCCAAATTCACGAGAACGAGCTTGCTTGCGATGGTGGCCAGTACGGTCTAGAGGTTAAATCGATCATGATTGAAAATGCCAATCAGCTTGACTGACTGGCATTAGGCTTGCCATTAACTCGCATGAGTTAAATCCTACATGACTTCGTAATACAAAAGGTATTTCCCACAGAGTAATCAGAGATAAACGATATGCAGTTTTTCCTTGGAATACTATGCTTTCCAAAAAAACGGAGTAAGTATGAAAACGCTTTTGACAGTGTTTATATTGGTCGCGATTTCTGGCTGTGCAAACGGTCGGCTATTTCCTAAAGGATATAGCCCTGAACTTGCTTATAAGTGCCAGACTGACCCGTACGGTTTTTATTGTCTGCACCCTCCAGCGGTATTTAAAAATTAATGGTGCCGCAAATGGTTGGTCGAGGCGGGGTTGGTGAGTTAAAACTCCCATAAGGTAAACGGTACTCCGTTCGGTAGTATGTTGACCACGGTGAATGTTCTTTTTGGCATGCGACCTGGAGTAAACCCAAACCGAGCCCAACATAGATTTCCTGTGCGTTGATCATATATGACCAAATTCCCATCGTTTTGTATGACCATGCACGCGTTGTACCAGAGCGATTTATCAACGCTGTGAGTGCTTTCAGCAATCCACAAGCGCCTTCTGGACGGATCATAGAGAAAACCACTATTGCTGATGACGAAATGAAGGTGTTCGCGCATTTTTTTGCGCTGCAAAGTTTTGCTGTAAGCCTGATATCGGCCATCCAGACGATCGTTTCACCCTCTTTAATTACCAGGTTTCCATCGGCTTGTAGTACCAGTCTAAAATGTCCGTTTTCGGACATAAGATATTGCCCTGGCGACATCATTTGATTTGGTGGAAGTAAGGGGGTGCCGCTAGTTTGGAAAGGGGTGTAGTTAATAGCCATGCGTTACTCGTTCAGTAAGTTGTTGGGCTTTAATTGAATCAGGTTTAAATGCAGTGATGGCTATGCATATGTATTGTCTATAGCAATATTGGCGCTTGATTCCAAGTGCATCAAAGTTGTGTCTGTGTGACGAAAGTGCCTTTGCGTAAGGCTTAAGCCCATAGAAAGCGCGTTGCGCATAATATGCAAAAACTAAAAACGCTGATGCTTCGTGCGAGACTGCAGCCATCGATAGTGACTACGCCTACATGATAGAGCGCACAAAAAAGGCGACCCGAAGGTCGCCTCATTTTTCACTGACTCAAACGCGGCAGATCAAAACTCGTGATCGGCGTTGTCCGGGTTCAGATCGCTGATGCCCAGCTTGCCAGCGGCTTGCTCGATAGCACCGGTCTGCTTGACCAGAGCGGCGATGGCATCACGTACCACCTGGTTGCCCGCAGTATTGTCGGCTGCGATCAGTTGGTCGTAGTGTTCGCCCTTGTTGGCACGGTCAACCATGACCTGGATCTTGGCTTCTGTGTCGGCCAGATCGGACTTCAGCGTAGCGTCTGTGGCCGGGTCAATGACCACTACCAACGATGACAGGCTTGGACCGGTCATTTTAGTGCCGTCAGCACGCAGGTATTCGCCCAGGTACACATTACGGATGCCCTTGGCATCGTAGAAGTGCGAGTTGTGGGTGTTGTCGCTGAAGCAATCCTGCTCGTCTTCCGGCGAGTTGGCTTCCAGAGACACTTTCATGCGCTCGCCAGCCAGTTCGCCCAGCGACAGGCTGCCCATGCCGAACAGCATTTTGCGCAGTCCGTTTTGTGCCGGCTCGGCTTCCAGCGTAGCGCGGTAGTTGTCGGCAGAGTTCGGTGCCCAGTTGCCGACCATTTCGTTGAGGTCGTTCACCAGCAGTTGGGTTACGGCTTTCAAGTAAGCGCGACGGCGATCGTTATGGCCGCCGGTTGCGCCTTCACCTTCAAGGTAGTCAGAAGCAGGGCGGTTGCCTGCACCCGGGCCTGTACCGTTGAGGTCCTGGCCCCACAGCAGGAATTCGATGGCGTGGTAGCCGGTAGCCACGTTGGCCTCGGAACCGCCCAGCTCGTTCAGGCTGGCCAGGGTTTCAGGGGTGATTTCGGTCACGTCGACTTTGTCTTCGCCGACCTGGATCTGGGTGTTGGCGATGATGTTGGCGTTAGCACCAGGGTTACCCAGTGCGCCAGCGTAGTTGGCGTCAACGTAGTCGATCAGGCCTTCGTCCAGCGGCCAGGCGTTAACTTGGCCTTCCCAGTCATCAATGATGGTGTTGCCGAAACGGAAAACTTCGCTCTGCAGGTAAGGCACTCGGGCTTCAACCCAAGCGGCACGGGCGGCCTTCAGTGTGTCGTCGTTGGGTTTGGCCAGGAACGCATCGATAGCGCTTTGCAGCTTTTTGGCGGTGGTTTCAGCATCGCTGAACACGGCGTGAACAATGTCCGCGTAATGTGCGACGACGGCCTTGGCTGCAGCTTCGTCAACTTTTGCCGCGCTGATGTCAGCGGCAGGGGTCGCGGTGCTGGTTGCAGCTGCTGGCGCAGGAGCTGCGGCGGTTTTTTCCTTGTCCTTGTCGCCACAACCGGCGAGTGAGATAGCAATGGCCAGCAGACTGGCGGTTGCCAGAGGCATACGAATCATGGCGAAAATCCTGCTTCGAGAGGTGGGACAAGCGTGCGGCTGCACGCAAAACTGCCACATAATGCGAAAGATATGCATTTTGTGTAAAGGGTTACTGTTGGAAATATTTCTTATTTACCCAGCTCTGCAGCGGATCTTTCGCGAAAGATGAAACATGGAATTACATAATGACGGTCTTGCGCCGCTTGGCCTGCTTCAGATAAGCGAGCAATTCCCGCGCGCCAAGGGGTTTGCTGTACAGATAGCCTTGGCCTTCATGGCAGCCCTCGCCGATGACATAGGCTTCTTGCTCGGTGGTTTCGACGCCTTCGGCAATGACCTGCATGCCGAGGCTTTTACCGAGCTGGATGATGGCACGCACGATGGTTGCATCGTCGCCATCATCAATCAGGTCCTGAACAAAACTCTTATCGATCTTGATTTTGTCCAGTGGCAGGCTTTTGAGGTAGCTCAATGACGAGTAACCGGTGCCGAAATCATCAATCGCGATCAACGCTCCGGAGCGGCGCAGGCTCAGCAGGTGTTGGGCGGCGGTGCTGATGTCTTGCATCAGGCTGGTCTCGGTGACTTCCAGTTCCAGGCTGCGCGCTGGCAAACGGTAGCGCTGCAACAGGTTATTGACCACTCGCGGCAGTTCAACGTGGTGTAACTGCACGGCGGACAGATTGACCGCCATGCGCAGTTCACTGAAGCCCTGATCGTGCCATTCGCGCAGTTGGCGGCAAGCCTGGTCCAGAGCCCATTCGCCGATGGCGATAATGCTGCCGTTTTTCTCGGCCAGCGGAATAAACAGATCGGGCGGGACCATGCCGTGCTCCGGGTGCTGCCAGCGCAACAGGGCTTCGACCCCGACCACGCAGTGGTCGCTGTAGCGGATCTGTGGTTGGTAGACGAGGTAGAGCTGGTTGCAGATCAGGGCTTCGCGCAGGTCTTTTTCCAGCTCGCGCATACGCCGCATTTCGCGGTCTACGCTGGCGATATAAAACTGGTAGCGGCTGCGCGAGTAGCTTTTAGCCAAAGTCATGGTCTGCTCGGCCTTTTGCAGCAGCTGTTCGGTGGTGTCGCCGTCTTCGGGAAACAGCGTTATGCCGATGGTGGCGCGCAAGCGGATGTTTTGTTGATCAAGGGTAAACGGTATCTCCAGATCATCCAGAATGCTTTGGGCCAGCTCGGCAGCTTCGTAGGGCTGCTCAATATGGGCCTGAACCAGAGCGAACTGATCACCACCCAGGCGCGCCAGCGCACCCAGGCTGCCGCTGTGGGCACGCAAACGATCGGTCAGGGCCTGCAACAGCTGGTCGCCGGTTTGATAACCAAACTGCTCGTTGATCCCTTTGAAGTCGTCGAGGCCAACACATAACACCGCGACCCGGCGTTGCAAGCGGCCAGCATCGGTGAGGATCTTGCCCAGTTGACCTTGAAGTTGCTGGCGATTGGGCAGGCCGGTCAAAAAGTCGTACTGAGCCATGCGCAGCAGTGAGCTTTCGGCTTCGTGGCGTAATCGGGTGTTGCGTTCAATCGAGGCCAGCAACTGATTGGAGGTATTGACCCAAACCCCCAGCTCGTTGTGTTCGTGGCCTTTAAACAGAGGGATCACATGCTCGCTGGGGCGATCCGGGTTGATGCTGGTCAGGTGGCCGATGATTTGTGACAGCGGCTTGGTCAGCAGCCAATGGTAGACCAGGTACAACACCAGCCCCATCAGCAGGGCGCGCAACATACCGGATAACAACATGATCGCGGCATCGGCCAGGAAGCCTTCGCCGTAAGTGGCGGTGTCGAGGGTAATGCTCAGGTCGCCGTAGTACTCGCTGTAAGGCCCCTGACCCACCAATGGAGTGCTGAAAGTGTGCTCCTTGCCTAAAATTGGGTCGGTCAGCCAGCGGCTTGACGAAGCTTTCAGCTCGCGTGTCTTTTGCGCGAGGTTCGTTTCACTGGGGTGGCCGATAGTTGCCTGGCGCACGGCATCATCCTGGAACAGGCCTTCGATGACCTGCATCGCCATTTCACGGTCCAGGCTATATAGCGCCTGAGTTGAAGGATCGCGAAACATGCCCAGGATGCGCTCAGCATCAATCGCGACGGCTTGTCGGACTTTGTAAGCGTCAAACACAATTTGAGCGCAACTCAGCACCGCCCCGACGACGACTGCTGACAGCAATACGATCCGGAGTAACTTCAGTGACAAGCTGTTCTTGAATTGCCGCTTCAAAACGCTATTCCTTGTTCCTTGCCGATAATGCCTATGGCCTTTCTTTTATGTGGCAATTTTTATTGCAGGTATACAAGCAGCAATCGTGCAACGTTCACGATCGCTACTGTGTCGGTATAGGTATCTCGAACTTGAGGCGCGGAATAAAAAAACCGACGTTCTCATATTAGCTGGCCCGGATTAGTCGGGCGGGTCAATTGGCACTTTTAATCGAGCCAAAAAAAACCCGGCAATGCCGGGTTTTTCCCTGGAGTCAGGCTTAGGCAGTGAAGGCTTTACCTTCGAACTGCTCAGCAACGAACTTCCAGTTAACGAGGTTCCAGAATGCTTCAACATACTTCGGACGCACGTTGCGGTAGTCGATGTAGTAAGCGTGTTCCCAAACGTCGCAGGTCAGCAGCGGGGTGTCGCCGCTGGTCAGCGGGTTACCGGCGCCGATGGTGCTGGCCAAAGCCAGGGAACCGTCAGCTTTCTTCACCAGCCAGCCCCAGCCGGAGCCGAAAGTGCCGATGGAGGTTTTGCTGAATTCTTCTTTGAACTTGTCGAACGAGCCGAAGGCTGCGTTGATGGCATCAGCCAGCGCGCCAGTTGGTTCGCCGCCGGCGTTTGGCGCCAGGCAGTTCCAGTAAAAGGTGTGGTTCCAGACCTGAGCGGCGTTGTTGAAGATACCGCCCGAAGAGGTTTTAACGATCTCTTCCAGGGTTTTGCCTTCGAACTCGGTGCCTGGCACCAGGTTGTTCAGGTTCACGACATAGGTGTTGTGGTGCTTGTCGTGGTGAAACTCCAGGGTTTCTTTGGAGATGTGCGGCTGCAGGGCATCGTGTGCGTACGGCAGCGGCGGCAATTCGAAAGCCATGATGATTCTCCTAATCAGGTCAGTTGCGATGAGCGCAAGGCCGATCACGGGCGGCCAAACACGCGCCGATGAGTTTTTACTCTTTGCGGCGCAGGGTCAGGATCATAGCACCGGGGTGACGGCATAACCACGCGACAACTGTGTGGGATAGACGTTTCAGCTCGATTGATAGAAAAAGCCGATCAGTTTTGGCCTGTATGTTCAGTGCTGAATTTGAGCCTGCCAAGTATTTCCAGCGGGGTTAATCTCAGCCCGAAACAATCAATTGCACTGCCACCGCGTACATCATCACCGCCACCAGCAAGTCCAGTATGCGCCAGGTGTTTGGTCGTGCCAGCCATGGCGCAAGCCAAGCGGCGCCCAATGCGAGGGTGAAAAACCACAGCAGCGAAGCACTGGCCGCGCCCACCACATAGGCCCCTGGCACGCTCTGTTGCGCGCCGAGAGAGCCAATCAGCAATACCGTGTCGAGATACACGTGAGGGTTGAGCAGGGTGACGGCCAGCGCACTGAGCATCACGGCCTTTAGCGAGCGGGCAGTCTGGCCAGCGGTATGCTCAAGGCTCGACTTTGAAAACGCGCGGCGCAGCGCCTGAGTGCCGTACCACAGCAAAAACACCGCGCCCCCCCAGCGAGCAACGCTGAGCAACAACGGGTTTTGCGCCAGAATGGTCGCCAGGCCAAACACCCCGGCCGCCACCAGCAAGGCATCGCACACCACGCAAAACGCCGCCACGGGCAGATGGTGCTCACGGCGTAGGCTTTGCGCCAGCACGAAGGCATTTTGGGTGCCGATAGCCATAATCAGGCCGAACGCGACCAACAGGCCATTAAGGTAGCTTTGCCACATAAGAGTTACTCGTCGTACAGCAGGCGGGGTTGCTGCTGGCTATTGTCAGGTGCTTGGCTGTATAAGAAAAACCAATATTGCTGATCGCTCATTAGGAAAACTGATGTTCGACTATAAATTGCTTTCGGCCCTGGCCGCGGTAGTAGAACAGGCTGGCTTTGAACGGGCTGCGCAGGTGCTTGGCCTGTCGCAATCGGCCGTCTCCCAGCGCATAAAATTGCTTGAGGCGCGTATCGGTCAGCCGGTGCTTGTGCGTGCCACGCCACCTAGCCCGACCGAGATTGGCCGGCGCTTGCTCAACCACGTGCAGCAAGTGCGCTTGCTGGAGCGTGACCTGCAAAGTGCAGTGCCGGCGCTGGACGATGAGGGCTTGCCCGAACGGCTGCGGATCGCCTTGAACGCCGACAGCCTAGCCACCTGGTGGGCGCAGGCAGTGGGTGATTTCTGCGCCGAGCAGCACCTGTTGCTGGACCTCGTGGTTGAGGACCAGACCGTTGGCCTCAAACGCATGCGTGCCGGTGAAGTGGCAGCTTGCCTGTGTGCCAGTGAGCGACCGGTTGCCGGAGCCCGCAGCGTGTTGCTGGGGGCCATGCGCTACCGGGCACTGGCGAGCCCTGCTTTTATTGCGCGGCATTTTCCTCAGGGCGTGAGCGCCGCGCAGCTGTCGAAAACACCTGCGCTGGTGTTCGGCCCGGATGATTTCCTGCAACATCGTTATTTGGCTGCCTTGGGCGTTGATGGCGGGTTCGAGCACCACCTGTGCCCGTCTTCCGAAGGTTTTATCCGCTTGACCGAGGCTGGTCTGGGTTGGGGGCTGGTCCCTGAGTTGCAGGTGCGCGAGCAGCTTGAAAGCGGAACGCTGGTAGAGCTTTTGCCAGATAAACCCATCGACGTGCCACTGTACTGGCATCATTGGCGCAATGGCGGAGAACTGCTGAGGCAATTGACCGAACATTTGTCTCGTTCGGCTAGTGCCTTTGGCCTGATAGCCAGCGTTTAAAGAGCAAGCAGCAAGAATTACAGCATTTGGAGTGATTGATGAAGATTCTGGTCACCGGCGCAAGCGGCTTTATTGGCGGACGCTTTGCGCGTTTTGCCTTGGAGCAGGGCTTTGACGTACGGGTCAGCGGGCGACGGGCTGAGGGTGTTGAACACCTGGTGCGGCGCGGGGCTGAATTTATCCCGGGTGATTTGACCGATGGTTTACTGGTGCGTGACTTGTGTGTCGATGTCGACGCTGTGGTGCATTGTGCGGGCCACGTGGGCGCCTGGGGGCGTTATCAGGACTTCCACCGCGACAACGTGCTGGTGACCGAAAACGTGGTTGAGGCCTGCTTGAAGCAGCGGGTGCGGCGTATGGTGTACTTGTCCTCGGCCTCGTTGTACTTCGATGGTCGTTCGCACACGCAATTGACTGAAGAACAGTTGCCCAAGCGCTTCAGTCACCCGTATGCCGCGACCAAAAACCTGGCCGAGCAAAAAGTCTTCGGTGCTCAGGAATTCGGTCTTGAGGTGATTGCCCTGCGTCCACGCTCTGTCACGGGGGCAGGGGACATGAGTATCTTCCCGCGGTTGTTGAAGCTGCAGCGCAAAGGGCGTTTGGCCATCGTTGGCAACGGTCTGAACAAGGTCGACTTCACCAGCGTGCAAAATCTCAACGAGGTGCTGATGAGCAGCTTGCTGTGCAGTGGCTCGGCCTTGGGCAGGGCCTACAACATCACCAATGGCACGCCTATTCCGTTGTGGGATGTGGTCAATTATGTGATGCGCCAGATGAACGTACCGCAAGTAACCCGTTATCGCGGCTACGGCCGTGCCTACGCTATGGGCGCGCTGAGCGAGGCCGCCTGTAAGCTGTGGCCCGGTCAACCCGAACCGACGCTCTCGCGTTTGGGGGTGCAGATCATGGACAAAGACTTTACCCTCGACATTAGCCGCGCCCGGCACTACCTCGACTATGACCCAAAAGTCAGTCTGTGGGCCGCGCTTGATGAATTCTGCGGCTGGTGGAAGGCTCAGGAGTCTCCGTACCGCTAACCACTTGCCGCTATTTTTAAAGGTTTTCCATGCGTAACGATGCCCGTGACGATTTTGACAACGTGCCAACCCTGCGTGCTGATGCCCATGACCACGATGAATTGGGGTCAACAGCCGGAGCACGGGAGCGCACCACGGTGTACTCGCGCAACACGCCGGTGATCAAGGTCAAGGGCCCTGCTACCGGGCCATTGTGGACGTTGATCTGTGCCTTGCTGCTGGCTGTTGGTGGGCTGGCTTGGTGGAGTTTTCAGCAAATTTCACTGATGGAGCAGCAGTTGGTGGCGACCCAGGAGAGCTTCGCCCGTATCAGCGAAGAAGCTGCGGGGCGTTTGCAGGCTATTTCCGGCAAAGTGGTGGCCAGCGAATCGACGATCAACAACGGCAGCGAAGCCTTGAAGTTGCAGATCAAGCAGCTCGAAGAGCAGTTGCTTGAGCAGAGCAAGCGTCAGCAAGGCCTGGTGGTCGGGCAGCAGGGCGATCTGGATCAGCGTTTTGAGCAAATCAATGCCGCGATGTTGTTGCAGGTGACGGCCCAGAAAGAAACCCAGACCCGCCTCGAGGCCGAGATCAAAGGCCTTGGCAGCGAGCTGTCGACGCTCAAGGCCAGTGTTGGGCAACAGGCGGTCGACGTGGCGGCCTTGAAAAAACAAGGTAATCCGAGCGCTGCTGTCGAGCGTCTGGAGCAAGACATGATCGTGCTCAAAAGCGAACTGGAAAACCGTCCGGCATCGGCCCAAGGCGCCAATGCCGCCGAGTTCGATGTGTTCCGCGCGCAGATGACACGCAACATCAATACCCTGCAAAGCCAGATTCAGAACTTGCAGAAGCAGATCAGCGCCAGGCCTTGAGTCTGCGTTGACAGTTTTGCCTCTCGATTTAAGCGTGCGCAACATATGTGGGAGCGAGCCCGCTCGCGAAGGTCGAAGTAACCGCGAGGCTCTGGAGACCTTCGCAAGCCTGCTCGCTCCCACAGTTGAGGATTTACTCCCGCGCCTTGTCTTCACGCCCGCGCAGTTCTTGATTGGGCATGGCGATCGCCGCAGCCAGCCCCAGCAGTGAAATCACCGCGCTGATGCTCAGCAGATGGCGGAAGGTCAGCAGCAGTTCAGCCCGCAGGCTGTCCAGCGCCGGGCCTTGTACGGCATTCAGCCCGTCCAGCAACACATTGCCCGAACTGCCTTCCCCCAGCAGTGGCTGACCGCCAACAGGCGCCAGTAGCGAGTCGTGCAGCAATGCCAGCAACAGGGCCGACATCAAGGCCACCCCCATCGCACCGCCCAATGCTCGAAACAGGTTGGTGGTGCTGGTCGCCACACCAATGTCGTGCTGGCGCACCGAGTTCTGCGCCCCCACCAGCGATGTCGGGAACTGCATGCCCGAAGCGATCCCGCTGAATAGCATAAACACGCCACTCAACAGCTCCGCGCTCGGCGGGCTGAAGGCCATGCCGAGAATGGACAGGGGCATCAGCACCGCCCCACTTACAATCATTGGTTTGTAGCGCCCGGTTACCGAGGTCATGCGCCCGGCAAAATAGGCCCCCATCGGCAGGCCTATGGCCAGGGGCAACAGGTGCAGGGCCGCGCTGTCGGCACCCGCGCCGGTGATGCTCTGATAGCGTAGCGGCATCAGCACAATCAGCGAAATGGCCTGAAAGCTGGTGAAAAATACCGTGCACCAGCACAGCACCGCATTGCGGTTGGCAAACAGGTGCATCGGCAACAGCGGCTCTAGCGTGCGTCGTTCATGCCAGACAAACAGCCCCAGCGCGATCAACGCAACCGCCAGAAGCCCGGCGACCTGATCGTCGCGCCAGCTCTGACCCTGACCGATAAAGGTAATGCTCA
Organism: Pseudomonas kulmbachensis; assembly: GCF_963681935.1. Lineage (NCBI taxonomy): Bacteria > Pseudomonadati > Pseudomonadota > Gammaproteobacteria > Pseudomonadales > Pseudomonadaceae > Pseudomonas > Pseudomonas kulmbachensis. The sequence continues at coordinate 1,284,021 of NZ_OY817088.1, forward strand.
GCAGCAATGAGGTCAGGCCCAGGATCATCAGCATCGTGCCCAGGTAGTCAATAATCGGCTTGCGTTGCGGAACAGGCAGCCCGACCAGAGTGCGATAGGAAATCCACCAGGCAGCCAGGCCCAGCGGCAAATTGATCAAGAACACCCAGCGCCATGACAGGTACTCGGTCATATAGCCGCCCAGTACTGGTCCGGCGACACTGGCCAGCGCATACATGCCGCTGAAGTAGCCCTGATAGCGCCCGCGTTCGCGGGGCGGCACGATGTCGCCGATGATCGCTTGGCTGACCGAAATCATCCCACCCGCGCCTATCCCCTGAATGATCCTGGCCAGAACAAGCTGCTCCATGTTCTGCGCCAGCCCGCAAAACAGCGAGGCCACGGTAAACAGGCCCATGCCAAACAGCATCAGGCGTCTGCGCCCGTACAAGTCGCCGAGTTTGCCGTAGATCGGCACAGCCACGGTCATGGCCACCATATAGCCCGAGATCACCCAGGCCAGTTGGCTGACATCCTTGAACTGGGCGGAAATGGCGGGCATGGAAACAGCGACGATGGTTTGATCCAGCGCCCCCAGGAAAATCGCCAGCATCAGGGCGATCAGAATGCTGCGTATGGCGGGCTTGGTCTGGGGTGGCTGATTCAGACTGGTCACGAAACACCTGTGGGCGGCAAACCTGTGGTGGAATGCCGCTAGTCTACTCGATAGCCTGCTATTCGATAGCCTCGTAAGGGAGCCCTACGTAATTTTCTGCAATGGTCGTGCGACCTGCTTCGGAGTCGACGAAATACGCCAGTTCACTGTCTGTAATGCGTTGGCTGAAGCTGTCGCTGTCGGGAAAGCGATGCAGCATTGAGGTCATCCACCATGAGAATCGCTCGGCTTTCCAGATGCGCCGCAGGCACACCTCGGAGTAGCGTTCCAGCAGGTCGGTGCGCCCCTCGGCGTAGACCTTGAGCAAAATGTTGAACAGCGTGCTGACATCGCTGGCTGCCAGGTTCAAGCCCTTGGCGCCGGTGGGCGGTACAATGTGCGCGGCGTCGCCGACCAGAAACATACGGCCGTACTGCATCGGCTCCACCACAAAGCTGCGTAACGGCGCGATGCTTTTCTCGATGGACGGCCCGGTTACAAGCCGCTCGGCCAGCGCCTTGGGCAGGCGGGTCTTCAACTCGTCCCAAAAGCGCTGATCGGACCAGTCCTCGACCTTTTCTTCGGACGCAACTTGCAGGTAGTAGCGACTGCGCGTGGCCGAGCGCTGGCTGCACAGAGCAAAGCCCCGGTCGTGTTTGGCATACACCAGTTCGTCGTTGACCGGCGGAGTGTCGGCCAGGACGCCGAGCCAGCCAAAGGGGTATACCCGCTCGAAAACCTTCAGCACATCGCTCGGAATAGACTGACGCGCTACGCCGTGAAAACCATCGCAGCCTGCTATGTAGTCGCAGTCCAGACGCCAGCTTTCGCCGTCTTTATCGAACGTGACGTAAGGTGCGTCGGTTTTCATTCCGTGGGGCTGGACATTGCTGGCGCTGTACAGGGTTTGTGCCCCGACTTGCTCGCGTGCAGCCATCAGGTCGCGGGTCACTTCGGTCTGGCCGTAAACCATCACGGTTTTGCCGCCGGTCAGGCCCTTGAGGTCGATATGCACCTGGCGGTCATCCAGCGCCAGCTCAAAGCCATCATGGACCAACCCTTCAGCGTCCATCCGCTGGCTGACGCCGGCCTGTCGCAACAGGTCGACCATGCCTTGTTCCAGCACCCCGGCGCGAATTCGGCCGAGTACGTAGTCGCCGGATTGGCGTTCAATGATGACGTTATCGATCCCGGCGTTATGTAGCAGTTGGCCCAGCAGCAGACCCGAAGGGCCGGCGCCGATAATAGCGACTTGAGTTTTCATTATTGTTCTCTCGCGCAGCCTCGACCCTGTGGGGCGAGATGGTTCTTATAAAGTTGTGCCTGTATTTTTCGCTTGCGAGATAGGCAATAGAAGGTGATAACGACGTCATTACCGGTACTTTTCGATAATCAGTGCGATTATCGGTTTTCTGCAATTTCCAGGCTCAGCGGCAATGAATCCTTCAATCCCGGTGTTCAAGCTTTATGGCGAGCAGCAAGACTGGCTCAGCCCCGATTTGCTGCACTGCGAAACCATTTCGCTGCGCAGCCGCGTCCACGACTGGGAAATTCGCCCCCACCGGCATGCCGACTTATGCCAGTTGCTCTATGTGCACAAAGGTCGGGCGCAGGTTGAGGTTGAAGGTCAGCGCCATGTGCTGGAGCAGTCGGCGATTCAGGTGATTCCGCCTTTGTCTGTGCACGGGTTTCAGTTTTCACCGAACGTTGAAGGATTTGTACTGACCCTGGCCGCGCCGCTGGTGGCCCAGTTGCAAGCACAGCTGGGCGGGTCGATCAGCTTGCTGCAACGGGTCGCCAGTTATCCGGCAGGCAAGGATCGCGATTACCTCAATAACCTGTTCAGTGAGCTGCAAAGCGAATATGTCGGCACACAGCCCGCCCGCGAAATGCTCTTGCAGTCGCTGATCAGCGTGCTGTTGGTGTGGGTCGCGCGCCAAGTGATACAGCGCCGCGAAGCACGGCAGTTACCGGCACGCGGGCGCGAGTACCTGAGCCTGTTCAATCAACGGGTCGAGGCATTGTTTCGTGAACAGCCGAATGTTGAGCAACTGGCGCATCAGGTGGGTATTTCAGTGGCGCACCTGAACAGTATCTGTCGCGAGCTGGCGGGGCAGTCGGCGTTGCAGATCATCCATCAGCGGCTGTTATTGGAGGCCAAGCGGCATTTGATATACACGCCGATGACCATCAGCGAAGTGGCTGACAGCTTGGGGTTTGCTGACCCGGCGTACTTTGCGCGGTTTTTTCGGCGCCTGACCGGGACTTCACCCAGTGCATTTCGAACAGGACGGACTGACAGCATCAATCCGCCCTGATGCTCCGGGGCTTCCTTACCTCAGAGCGCTGAACATGGCATTGCAATGCGCGCCAGAGCAACTGGCGGTAACAGCGACTGCTTGCCGGGTTTGCTCGGCGCGATAGCAAGCGCTTGCAAACAAAACAGCGGCAGCAAAAACGATAAACACGGTCATGCATCTGGTTTTTGTTTTAGTGGTCATGGCATTCACTCCCTTGACTTCACACCCTTGAGGCTAGTTCAGACCTTGGTAGTTGCCATGCCAGTTGTACGAGTGGTCATGCTCGGCTTCATCCCTCAAATGGACTAGTTGAGTAAACTCTGTTGCCGTTCGAACACGAAACCTCTGTAGCCGCTGCCGAAGGAACGAGGCTGCGTTGGCGTGGTGCGGCACTCCGACGAAGTCGTCGTAAATTCAGGCGGTGGGGTGTGTCAGACAAAAAGTGCACTCAGAATTTACGATTGCTTCGCAACCGAACGCAGCCTCGTTCCTTCGGCAGCTGCTACGCAGATTGGTGCATTCGGTTACAAGCCCTTGTCCCACCCGGGCTCGTCGGTAAAGCGTGCGGCCAGAAAGTCGAGCATGCTGCGCAACGTGGCGGGCATGTGTTTGCGTGAGGCGTAGACCGCGTAAATGTTCATCAGACGCGGTTCGGCGTCGGGCAGCAGGCGCACCAGTTCACCGCCTCGCACATACTCCCCGGCCTGATAGCTGGGCAGCAGTGAAACCCCTGCGCCAGCCAGAGTGGCACTCAATAGCGTACTGGCTTCGTTGGCGCTGATATTGCCCTGCACCGGGACGGACGTTTCCTCACCGTGTTGGGTGAAGTGCCACAGGCTCTTGCCGTAATAAGAGTGGGTCAGGCAGTTGTGCTGGCTGAGGTCGTCGACCTGTTGCGGGGCCGGGTGTTCGCGCAGATACACCGGGGATGCGCAGAGCACCGAGCGACAAACGGTCAGCTTGCGGGCGATCAAACTCGGGTCCAGATCGTTACTGGTACGAATCGCCAGGTCGATGCGCTCGTCCACCAGGTTCACCGTGCGGTCGAGCATTTGCAGGTCGATGCTGACCTGCGGGTAAAGCCGAACGTAGTCGGTGACCGCCGCAGCCAGTTGCGCCTGGCCGAACGAAGTACTGACGCTGATGCGCAGCAACCCGCGCGGCGCATCACTGGGTACATCCACGGCCGCTTGCATGTCATCTGCCAACTCCAGCAATTGCCGGCAGCGGGGCAGGGTTTCGTAACCTGCCGCGGTCAGGCTCAGCTTGCGCGTGGTGCGGTGCATCAAGCGTGCGCCCACCCACTCTTCAAACTCGGCCAGATAACGCGACACCACAGGGCGCGACAGGTCCAGGTGGTCGGCTGCCGCTGACTGGCTGCCGAGGTCGACGACGGTGACAAACACCCGCATTGCAATAAGACGATCCATGATCTGCCCGATATCTGAAACAAACTATGTTCAAGCATCGCATTTTTAGTTCTCGATCGTGCAACTAAGCTTTGTCCATTGCCGACCTTGGCCGCTGACTCAGGAATTACCCATGACCGGATTTTCGACCCTTCGCCGTTTCGTCCTTAGCGCTGTTGTACTGGGCTTTGCAGCGCATGCCGCCGCTGCGCCGGGGCCATTGACCCTGGACGTTTACAACCCTGGAGCAGCGGCGATTTTCCCGGTGTCTTCAGTGCTGGTCAGTGGCGACAAGGACGCCATCCTGGTCGACGCCCAATTTGGCAAGAGCCAGGCCGAGCAAGTAGTCGACAAAATTCGCGCCAGCGGCAAGCACCTGACCACCATCTACATCAGTCACGGCGACCCGGATTACTACTTTGGCCTTGAAACTCTGACCCAGGCGTTCCCGGACGCCAAGGTCGTGGCTTCGGCGCCGACGGTAGAACACATCAACCAGACCAAGGATGCCAAGTTGGCGTTCTGGGGCCCGAAAATGGGCGCCGATGTACCGAGTAAGGTGATTGTGCCGCAGGCCCTGCAGGGCAATACCCTAAACCTTGAAGGGCGTGAACTGGACATCGTCGGCCTGACCGGGCGCCAGCCGGGGCGCACTTTTGTCTGGATTCCATCGCTTAGAGCCGTGGTCGGTGGCGTGGTAGTGGCCGATAACCTGCATGTATGGATGGCCGACACCCAAACGCCGCAATCGCATAAGCAATGGCTGGCGACCCTCAAACGCATCAACAGCCTGCAACCTAAAATCGTGGTGCCGGGCCATTACCTGGGCGAGAGCGATCGTTCGTTGAATGCTGTGCACTTCACCCGCGACTACATCAAGGCGTTTGACGAAGAAACCCTCAAAGCCCGGAACTCGGACGAACTGATTGCAGCAATGAAAAAACGCTACCCGGACCTGGGCGAAGAGTCTTCGCTTGAGCTGAGTGCCAAAGTGGCCAAGGGCGAAATGAAGTGGTGAAACAGCTTACGTGTCCAACGGTAAAACCTACTCACTGGAGAGCATCATGAGCAAAATTGCAATTATCGGGGCGACCGGTCGTGCCGGCAGCCAATTGCTGGAAGAAGCCCTGCGTCGCGGCCACAGCGTTACCGCCATTGCCCGCAACGCCTCCAAATTGGGGGAGCGTGCCGGTGTCGTTACCAAAGACGTCGACATCAACAATGCCCAGGCCCTAAAAGACGCAGTGGCGGGGCATGACGTGGTGCTCAGTGCGGTGCATTTCTCGACTCAGCCCGCTTCGGCAATTATCGAACCGGTGAAAAAAGCCGGGGTTAAACGCCTGCTGTTTGTGGGCGGGGCGGGTTCTCTGCTGTTGCCAGGCGACAGCAGGGTAATCGACAGTCCGGGTTTCCCTGACGAATACCGGGCGGAAGCCTCGGCTGGCTGCGTCTACCTCGACACCCTGCGTGCCGAGAAAGACCTGGACTGGAGCTTCCTGTCACCGTCTGCCGAGTTTGTTGAAGGCGAGCGCACGGGTAAATTCCGTTTGGGCACCGATCACCTGCTGATCGGTACTGAAGGTAAAAGCTGGATCACCTTCGCCGACTTCGCCATCGCCATGCTCGATGAAGTCGAACAACCCAAGCATTCCCGCCAGCGGTTTACTGTGGGGTATTGAGTTTTACTTCGGCAGTTAAGGCTCTGTCTGCTGCACCAGCCAGTCCAGCAGTTCTCGCAGCGGTGCCGATGGCTCGCTGCGCGGTGAGCACACCAGCAAGTAGGCGGCGCCGGTCCGCACTTTGAAATCAAAAGGCATGGCCAGTCGGCCAGCTTTCAGGTCATCGCCAATCAGTGACCAGTCGCCTATGGCCACGCCGTTGCCTTGGGCGGCCACGGTCATGGCCAGGTCCAGGGTGTCGAAGTACTGGCTCTTGCGGATAGCCGATACATCTCCCCCAGCCGCATTCAGCCAATTGGTCCAGTCCTGTTGATCACGGCTGGGGTGCAGCAGGGTGTGTTGCGCCAGGTCACTCAGCTGGTTGATGGCGTCGTGGCCATCCAGCAGATGCGGTGCGCAGACCGGGGTCAGTTGTTCGTCGAACAGGTGGCGCCCTACGCGTTTTGGCCCAGGTAGCGGGCTGTAGACCACGGCAGCATCGAAAGCTTCACGACGAAAATCCACGCCGTGCTGCATGCTGCTGGTGAGTTCCACTGGCACGTCCGGGCGCAGCGTTTGCCAGTGCAGCAACTTGGGCAACAGCCAGCGCAACATGCAGGTCGGGGCCTTGATTTGCAGCGGGGTACGGCGAATGCTGGCGTGCTCGATGGCCTCGCCGATCAGGTCAAATGCCTGTTCGATACGCGGATACAGCGCCTGGCCTTGTTCGGTCAGGCTCAGACCGCGTGCCTGGCGATGGAACAACGCATAGCCCAGATGCTCCTCAAGCCCGGCTATTTGCCGGCTTACCGCCCCTTGGGTGATGTGCAACTGCTCACCGGCACGGGTGAAGTTGCAACATTGGGCCGTGATCAAAAAAGTATGCAGCGCGGGAAGTGGCGGTAGGCGTTTCATCAGTCGTCAGCCATGAATCCAGGACATGGCTAGTATGAGCACGTTTACGTTGTGCGTACCACATCCGACCGCTTCAATGGTTCATTCCAGAACAAGAAGAGGAGCAGGACACATGGCGACGTGCGGCGAAGTATTGGTCAAGTTACTGGAGGCCTACGGGGTTGAGCAGGTGTTCGGCATCCCGGGGGTGCACACCGTCGAGTTGTATCGTGGGTTGGCGGGTTCGGCCATCAACCACGTAACCCCGCGTCATGAGCAGGGTGCAGGCTTTATGGCCGACGGTTATGCCCGTACCAGCGGCAAGCCGGGCGTGTGTTTCATCATCACCGGGCCGGGCATGACCAATATCACCACGGCGATGGGCCAGGCCTATGCGGACTCGATTCCGATGCTGGTGATCTCCAGTGTGCAGTCGCGCAGCCAGTTGGGCGGCGGGCGCGGCAAGTTGCACGAATTACCGAATCAGGCCGCGCTGGTAGCTGGTGTGGCGGCGTTTTCCCACACGCTGATGTCAGCGGCGGAGTTGCCGGGCGTGCTGGCGCGGGCGTTTGCGCTGTTTCAGGCCGGGCGGCCACGGCCAGTTCATATCGAGATCCCGTTGGACGTGCTGGTGGAAAACGCCGATGCACTGCTCGCCAGTCACCCCGTCCGGATTGCCCGCCCCGGCGCCGCGCCTGCTGCCATCGAACAGATGAGCCAACTTTTGGCCCAAGCCAAACGCCCGTTGATTCTGGCCGGTGGCGGCTCGATTGATGCGGCGCCCGCGCTGTTGCAACTGGCCGAACGACTCGGCGCGCCGGTGGCCCTGACCATTAACGCCAAGGGCATGCTGCCCTCGAAGCATCCGCTGCTGATCGGTTCGACCCAGACCCTGGTTGCCACCCGGGCGCTGGTGGCCGAAGCGGACGTAGTATTGGCTATTGGCACCGAACTGGCCGAAACCGATTACGACGCCACCTTTGCTGGCGGCTTCGAGATTCCCGGCGCCTTGCTGCGTATCGATATTGACCCCGACCAGACCGTGCGTAATTACCCGCCGACTCTGGCCCTGGTGGCCGATGCGGATCTGGCGACCCAGGCCTTGCTGGCGAGCCTTGGGCAATTACCACCACGGGATACGCAGTGGGGCGTAGCGAGGGTCAGTCGTTTGCTGGCGCTGGTGGAAAGTGAATGGGATGCCCCGACCCGGGCGCAAACTCGCTTCTTGCAGGCCGTGTTCGATGTGCTGCCGGATGCCGTGTGCGTGGGCGATTCGACCCAACCGGTGTACACCGGTAACTTCACCTTTAACCCGGAGCAGCCACGGCGCTGGTTTAACTCCTCAACCGGTTACGGCACCCTCGGTTACGCCCTGCCTGCAGCGGTGGGTGCCTGGCTGGGGCGTTGCGCAGAAGGCAAGACGGGTGGCCCGGTGTTGTGCCTGATCGGCGACGGCGGCCTGCAATTTACCTTGGCCGAATTGGCCAGTGCGGTGGAAGCGCAAACGCCGATCATCGTGTTGTTGTGGAACAACCAGGGTTACGGTGAAATCAAAAAGTACATGCTCAATCGGGCCATCGAGCCTGTGGGGGTCGATATCTACACCCCGGACTTCATCGGAGTGGCCAAGGCTTTGGGCTGTGCCGCACAGGCGGTGGAGGGCGAGGCGCAATTGCGCATGGCCCTGGCCAATGCCGCCGATCGCCAGGGGCCGAGCGTGATCGAAATCGATGAGCTGAACTGGCAGCAATCGCTCGGCCTATAGGCTCATGCGCAGGCGCGCCAGGTCCCGTACCGGTGGCGCGCCAAATTGCCGGCTGTACTCGCGGCTGAATTGAGAAGGGCTTTCATAGCCAACGCGATAACCCGCGGCCGATGCGTCGAGGCCCTCGCTAAGCATCAGTCGCCGGGCTTCGTTGAGACGGAGTTGCTTTTGGTATTGCAGCGGGCTCATGGCGGTCATGGCCTTGAATCGGTGGTGCAACGTCGACACGCTGAGATTGGCCTCTCGCGCCAGGCTGTCGATACGCAGTGGCTGTTCGAAATTACCGTTAAGCCAGGAAATCGCCCGGCTTACGCGGTGGTTCTGACTGTTCTCGCTGGCAATTTCATACAACCGATGGCCCTGCGGACTGCGTAACAGGCGATACAAAATTTCGCGGCGAATCAAGGGTGCAAGCATCGCGATATCTTTGGGTGTATCGAGCAGGCGTGTCAGGCGCAGTAATGCGTCGAGCATTGGCTGGTCAATGGGCTCAACGTACAGCCCGCGCCCGGTAGGTCGCGACGGCACGCCCATAGGCCCTGCATCGCTGATCAGGGTGTTGATTTCCACCGGGTCAATATCCAGGCGCAAGGCCAGCACCGGCCGCTCGGGGGATATTTCCAGTACTCGGCCACTGATCGGCATTGACACCGAAACCACCAGATAATTAAGCGGGTCGTAGGCGAAGTGCTCATCTGCCAAACGCACCTCTTTACGGCCTTGGGCCATGATGCACAACGCGGGTTTTGGCAGGCTTGGAGCGAAATCGCTGGGCTGGCTGTAGCGCGACACAAACAGCGCTTCGACCCCTGTATTGAAGGTGCCGTCTTCAGGGGCGTGGCGATAAATCAGGTCGGCCAGTTCCACACGCTGTTTTTCTAGCGCGGGGTCGAGCGCGGGCCGCAATGGTTGCGACAGTGTCATGGGGCGCATCCTTAATAAAAGCAGCGGGGCAGGCACAGCTTAAGTTTGTGCAAGGCCAAGGGGTAGCTGATTTCTGCTGTTGTATTGCCTGATCCTGTCATTGCCGGAGATCAAGTGCCTGCCAAACCCGTTGCAGACGCAGAGCCTTGCTCGATATCAGGATCAGTGGGCGCCAGGCCAAATGGTCAAAGGAGAGGGTGCGCAGGTGAGGTTTTGCAGAATCGTGCAAGCCTGGGGCAGGAATCGACTAACGGTGTCAGAGGTCGGGCTTTAAAATTTCAATCTTCCCCCAACGCCACTTTCCTTTGTGGAGGCCAGCATGCCCCAGTCCAATGCCGTCAGTCATATGACCTTGGTTCGCGCCCGCGTAGGGTGTTCGGCCCAGGTTGAGGCTTGTCTGAGCCAACTGATCGAACCGACACTTCAGAGGCCCGGTTGCCTGCACTTTGCCTTGCAGCATTGTCAGAGCGACCCGTTGCTGTGGCAGGTCGCGGGTTATTGGCAGGATGAACCCTCGATGCAGGCGTACTTCAACTCATCGCTGATGGATGTTTACGGCGTGCTGTTACACCAGCAAGTGGTGGATAGCCTCGATTTTCAGACCTTCAGCGATGTGGGCGGGTTGAACAGGTAGAATGCCGGTTTTTCCATAGGCCGGGAGTTGAAGCATGGCACGTAAAGAGTTTGCACAGTTTGAAGCCGTATCAGCCGTGGTTCCGGTTGAACCCGGGGTCTATCACGCGGCGATTGCGGTCAAAGCCTTGTACGAAGGTGGAACGCCGCGCTTTCATAAAATACTGATCGAGCAAACGTTCAAAACAGCAACCGCCGCCGATGCTGCCGCGGCGGAGCAACTCGAAGCCCTGCAGGGCGTCACTGAAGACGCCGAGCTGGTCTGGTAACCGAGAGTAAGTACCCTCTATCGTGGGCGGTGCATTTTGAACAGGGCTTCGGGGCCTAGCTGAAAGTAATCCGCCGGGCCGCCGCCGCGCAAAATCGGTTCGGCGCCAGCGGTGTCGTAAATCCCGTCCTTGAGCAGCGACCTGGCGATATGCACCGCCACCACTTCCCCCAGAATCAGCCAGCTTGGCACCCGTTCTTTATCGGCTCGCTGCAGTTGAATGATCTGCGTGACCTTGCACTCAAACGACACCGGCGTTTCGGCCACCCGCGGCACGCTGATCACCCGTGAAGGTACGGTTGTCAGCCCTGCCAGTTCAAACTCGTTTACCTCAGGCCCGACCATCGCGCAGCTCTGGTTCATCGCCTCGGCCAGGGGGCGCGTGGCCAGGTTCCAGACGAATTCGCCGGTTTGCTCGATATTATTGAGGCTGTCTTTGCGACCCACACTGCAAAAACCGATGATCGGCGGAATGTAGTTGAACGCGTTGAAAAAGCTGTAGGGCGCAAGGTTCAGCCGACCTTGGGCATCTTGCGAAGAAATCCAGCCAATCGGACGAGGGCCAACAATGGCATTGAACGGATCATGGGGCAGGCCGTGGCCCTTTGAAGGTTCATAAAAGTGAATGTCGTCATGCATGGGATTGGTCCGCAAACGGCTGAGATAGAGGGCCCATATAGTGCAAGGCATTTGGGTGAATGACAAAACATCTGTGCTTGATCTAGCCCTCCGTAGCAGCTGCCGAAGGAACGAGGCTGCGTTCGGTTGCGAAGCAATCGTAAATTCTGAGTTCTCGATCTGCCTGATACACCCAGGAGCATGATTTCACGACGGCCTCGTCGGAGTGCCGCACCACGCCAACGCAGCCTCGTTTCTTTGGCAGTTGCTACAGATTTGTGCAGTTTGCTTTCCCCCAAAAACGACTAAGCCCGGCCGAGGCCGGGCTGGAGTGCCTGCTTCAGGTGTTAGCTGAAGTGGGCGCCGTGGGTGCGATCGTAGCCATCAGAAGCGAAGGTGTCCGATTTGGTGCGGCTGAAACCGTCTTCGGCGAAGGTGGCTGAACCGGTTTTGTCATAGCCGTCCTCTGCAAAAGTGGCAGAACCTGTGCGGTCGTAGCCATCGGCGGCAACTGCAGCAGAACCTGTGCGGCTGTAGCCGTCTTCAGCAAAGCTCGACGAGTGGGTGTGGTCGAAACCATCGGCGGCAAAAGCGTTGAAAGCCAGGGCGGAGAAGGCGGCGGCGAGGATAATTTTGGTTTTCATGATGAAGCTCCTTGTTTCGTGTTTGGGATGTTCAGTGGCTATGGGTTTAAGACTACGCTGATTAATTTGATTAAAAAGCGCAAAAAATAGCGTTAAATAATCTATTTATTCGATGTATACGCCCGCGTAAAAACAGGCTTCACACGTTGTCCTGCTTCCCGTTGGCGGCTGCTCAAGTCAGTCGACCCGAGAGGTCTTGCTGAGATTGATAGTGGACTAACAGTATTAACTGACAATTAATTCGGAAAAATCATACGTACAGACAGGCTTTTCATCTGTCCGCTACCTATTTTTCACCCTGTAAGTACCAGTCTTCAGCCTGCAAAAAGCCGGCACCCAGAACGGCTTTTCCCTTTGAGTCCTGGAGCCTTGACCGAATGAACAAACTTCCTCAGATCACCCTTGCATTTTGGGTGATGAAAATTTGCGCCACTACCTTGGGCGAGACAGCGGGCGACTTGCTGTCGATGACCCTCAATGTGGGCTATGCCGTCAGCTCAATGATCCTTATCAGTGTGTTTGTCCTGACTCTGCTGACTCAGTTGTTCTCCAAAACCTACAACCCAGTGCTGTATTGGCTGGTCATTCTGTCGACCAGTACAGCCGGGACCACCATGTCCGACTTTATGGACCGCACGCTGGGGCTGGGCTATGCCACTGGCTCGTTGATTTTGGTGTCGATTCTGGTCGCGATTTTTGCGCTCTGGAAATGGAGCGGCGAATCATTAAACGTCAGCCAGGTGCAGAGCCCGCGTGGCGAGATGTTCTATTGGATGGCGATTCTGTTTTCCAACACGCTGGGCACGGCTTTAGGCGATTACCTTGCGGATGATTCAGGGCTTGGTTTTGCGGGGGGCGCGCTGTTTATCGGGGCGACCATTGCAGTCGTGGTGCTGGCGCGCTACTTCACCAAAATATCGTCGGTGGTGTTGTTCTGGATAGCGTTCGTACTGACGCGCCCATTTGGCGCAACCTTGGGCGATTTCCTGACCAAACCCCTTGAAAAGGGCGGGCTGGACTTCGGTACTATCGGTTCATCGCTGGTGTTGGCGGGGATATTGGTGGCAATGATCGCCGGGGCGGCATACGCCAAAAACAGACAAGCTCAACCTGGGATGGCTGAGCTGTCCTGACCTTTAGCCGTTACCAAACGTGGGAGTGAGCCTGCTCGCTCCCACAGAGGCCGCTGCGCGGTTAGTCGGTTTCGATTCGCGAGTGCTTGCGGGTGTCTTTCATGGTTGCGTATACCGCCAGCGAGCAGGCGATACAGGCAGTCACATACCAGTAGTAACCGGTTTCCATGCCTGCACTCTTGAACCACAGCGCAATGTATTCAGCTGTACCGCCGAAAATCGACACGGTTAGTGCGTAAGGCAAGCCTACGCCCAGTGCGCGAATTTCCGTTGGGAACAGTTCAGCTTTCACCACGGCGTTGATCGAGGTGTAACCGCTGACAATGATCAGCGCGGCCATGATCAGGAAAAACGCACCCCACCAGGTGGTGATGGTGTGCAACGTGGTGAGGATCGGCACGGTGAACAAGGTCCCGAGCACGCCGAAAGCGATCAGGATCGGACGACGACCGATCTTGTCCGAAAGCGCGCCCACCAGCGGCTGAATACACATGAACAGGAACAGTGTCGCAGCCGAAATGGTGGTGGAGTCCGAGATACTCATGCCCACCGTGTTCACCAGGTATTTCTGCATGTACGTGGTGTAGGTGTAGAACGCCAGCGTGCCGCCCATAGTCAGGCCGACTACGGTCATCAGCTCTTTAGGGTGACGCATCAAGGTGCGCATGGCGCTTTCCTTGGGCTTGACCCTGGTCTTTTTGAACGACTCGGTTTCTTCCATGCCACGACGCAGGTACAGCGCGACGACGGCACATAGGGCGCCGATCACGAACGGTACGCGCCAGCCCCAGCTGTACAGCTGTTCTTCGGTGAGGGTTTGTTGCAGCACGATCAACACGCCCAGCGCGATGAGCTGACCCGAGATCAGGGTCACGTACTGGAAGCTGGAGAAGAAGCCGCGACGTTCCTTGGTTGCCATCTCGCTCAGGTAGGTAGCCGAGGTGCCGTATTCGCCACCCACCGACAAACCTTGCAGCAAACGGGCGAAGACCAGCAGGACCGGGGCCCACACGCCAATGGTTTCGTAACCTGGCGACAGGGCGATAACCAGCGAGCCGAAGCACATCAGCAGCACCGAGGCCATCAGTGCGGCTTTACGGCCTTTACGGTCAGCGTACAGGCCCATCAGCCAGCCGCCGATCGGGCGCATCAGAAAGCCTACGGCGAAGATCGCAGCCGTGTTGAGCAGTTGTGCGGTGGTGTCGCCCTTGGGGAAAAAAGCCTTGGCGAAGTACAGCGAGAATGCGGCGTAAACGTACCAGTCGTACCACTCGACCATATTGCCGACGGAACCACTGAAAATCGATTTGATACGGCTGGAGGTGGTCTTTTCTTTAGGGGCCGCAGACACGGACCCGGCAGGCAGGGTGCTGGAGTTATCCATTAAATGGATCCTTCTTTCATTGTTTTTTTATAGCGCGTCAAAACGCGAGCTTACTGAGCTATAGCAGGAGTTGTGCCAAGGCTGGAGGGCCCGGTTTACAAGGGGGGAGGGGTATTAATGAGCGGGAATCCGCTGATGCTCGGTGTGGCGATAAGCGGAAAACCGCCGACTACGTGGTTTGCGTAAACGCTTCACGCACCAACCCGTGACGCTGCATTTTTTCATTCAGGGTCCGGCGCGGCAGTTGCAGTTCGTTGAGCACAGCTTTGATGTCGCCTTTATGCCGGGTCAGCGCTGCACGCAAGCATTGCGCCTCGAAGGCTTCCTGTTGTGCCACCAGTGATTGCCCTGCGCCGACGTCTTCAAATTGCGGTTCGCTCAAGCCCAGAATATCCCGTTCGGCCACGTTGGCCAGTTCGCGCACGTTGCCCGGCCAGTCGTGGCTCAGCAAGCGCGACAGTTGCGGCCCGCTCAACACTTGTGCGCTGCGGCCAAGGCGTTCGGCGGCGCTGCGCGAAAAAGCGTCGTACAACAACGCAATATCTTCGCGGCGCTCGCGCAGTGGCGCCAGGCGCAGCTCGGCCACGGTCAAACGATAGGCCAGGTCTTCGCGAAAACGCCCTGCGCGGGCCTCTTCGAGCAAGTCGGGCTTGGTGGCAGCAATTACCCGCAGGTTCACGCTGATGCTTTGGTTGGAGCCCAAACGCTCCAGCTTTTGCTCCTGCAACACCCGCAGCAGTTTGGCTTGCTGGGCCAGCGGCATGCTTTCGATTTCATCCAGAAACAAAGTCCCGCCGTCGGCATACTCCAGCTTGCCGATGCGCTTGCCCTGGGCTCCGGTAAACGCGCCGCTTTCGTGGCCGAACAGCTCGGCTTCAAACAACTGCTCGGGGATCGCCGAGCAGTTGAGGGCGACAAAAGGTTTGTCGGCACGCGGGCCAAAGTCATGCAGGCAGCGGGCGACCAGCTCTTTGCCGCTGCCGGTCTCGCCACGGATCAACACGTTGACTGGCAACGGTGCCAGCTCCAGCACCTGGCGGCGTAAGGTTTGCAAGCTGCGCGATACACCGAGCAGGCATCCGTCGATCTGCTCGCGCAGGTCTGCCTGTTCGTGCAAACGGCGGTTTTCCAGCACCAGTTGGCGCTTTTCCAGGGCTCGTCGCAGACTGCTGAGCAGCGCCTCGGGGCTGAAGGGTTTTTCCAGGAAGTCGTATGCACCATCACGCATGGCCTCGACGGCCATTGGCACATCGCCGTGCCCGGTCAGCAGGATCACCGGCAAGTCCGCGTCCAGTTGCTGCAAGCGGGTCAGCAGGGCCAGGCCGCCCATCCCTGGCATACGCACATCGCTGACAATCACCCCGGCAAAATGCGCGGGCAACTGGCTCAGGCAATCCTCGGCGCAGCTGAACAACTGCACGTCAAAGCCGCTTAAGCTCAGCCATTGTTCCACGGCATTACGAATACTGGCCTCATCATCGACCACGATCACCGAGTTGAGCATGTGTCAAAATTCCTGTGCGACGGGCAGCGTCAGCGTGAATTGCGCGCCATCAGCCTGGTTGCAGGCGGTCAGGCGACCGCCGATTTCGTGAACAATGGCGTAAGACACCGCCAGGCCCAAGCCTAATCCGTCACCCACGGGTTTGGTGGTGAAGAAAGGGTCGAAGATTTTGCCCAAATGCTCCTCGCCAATTCCGCCGCCGCTGTCGCTAACGGTCAAGTGCCACAGTTGTTGATTGGCCTCGATGCGGATCTCCAGGCGCTTGCGTGATTTGTCTTGCATGGCGTCCAGGGCGTTGCGCAGCAGGTTGATCAACACTTGCTCCAGACGGATCGCGTCGCCGCGAACCCAGGCCGGGCGTACCAGCTTGGTACTCAGCTCGATGGCTTCACCTTGCAGGCGCGGCTCCAGCAGTTGCAGGGCCTGATCGACCACGCTCGCCAGATCCAGCCGTTCGCGCAAGCCGCCGGGGCTTTGTCGGGCGTAGGTTTTCAGATGACCGGTAAGTGCTGCCATGCGTGTCAGCATCTGTTCCAGCGGAACCAGAGCTTTATAGGCATCGTCGATCCGGCCGTGATCAAGCAACAGGCGCATGGTCGCCAATTGCATGCGCTGGGCAGTCAGTGGCTGGTTGATCTCATGGGCCAGTGCCGCTGACATTTGCCCCAGCGCCGCGAGTTTGGCTGATTGCACCAGGCCATCTTGGGCAGTGCGTAAATCCCGGGTGCGGGCTTCGACCAGTTGTTCGAGTTCTTCGCGATTGCGCTGACGCAGGCGCGCCAGTCGCCAGCGCTGGAGTAAAAATAGCCCCAGGAACACCCCTGTCAGCCATAGGCCAATTGCAGCCAGTGCAGCATTGCGGCTGTCTTCAGCGGCTGCCATCGGGCGGCGCAACAGGTGCAGCGTCCAGCCTTCAGCACTGAGCGGCAACGAGTCCCATAAATAGTCTGCCGGGCCGTTGGGGCCTTCGACGCGGGTCAAGTAGCTGTTTTCACCAAAGCTGCGCAGGGTGTGGGTCTTCATCAACGTTAGCGGCTGATTATGGTACTGGCGGGTGGTGGCAATTTCGCTGCGATCGCTGTCACTCAATGGGCGCAACAGGCGATAGCGCCAGCCGGGTTGGTTGGCAATAAACACAATGCCCCGTGCGTCGCTGACCAGCAGCGTGTCGTTGCCCTGGCTCCATTCGCGCTCAAGCTGCGGAAACTCCAGCTTGACCACCATCGCGCCCAAAAACTGGCCGTTGGCATCGAGTACTGCACTGGACAGGAAATAGCCTGGAATCCCGCTGGTCACGCCTACGGCATAAAAGCTTCCGGCGCCCTTGCTGCGGGTCTGGCTGAAGTAAGGCCTGAAACCATAGTTATGGCCCACATAGCTGTTGGAGGTATTCCAGTTGCTGGCGGCGACTGCCAGGCCGGTGCTGTCGAGCAATTCCAGGGTTGAGGACTGCGCCGCACCATTGATGCGTTCGAGTTTTTGATTGAGCGCCGCCTGGACTTGCGCGGTCATGGGCTTGCTCAGGGCCGCCACCAGCTCCGGGTCCAGCGCCAGTACGGCGGGCAGGGCGCGATAGCGTTCGATCAGGGTGTGCAGCGAGTTGGCATACAGGCTCAGTTGCTCGGGCCCACGCCTGGCGCTTTCTTCCAGCGCATGTTCCTGGGCCTGACGCATCGCCCAGCCGCCAGCCACAGCCGCACCGGCCAGAATCAACACGCAATACAGCGCCAAACGCAGGGCGCGAGACGTCACAGGCATAGTAGCAAACCGCTCGAAAGGGGGGCGCGAACCATAGCATGACGCCAGCGCCTTGGCCGCGCAGGGATATCTATCTACCGCGGCGCAGATTTTCTCAGGGGTATCTTGGATTCCACCCCAACGGAATCAAACACATGATCACGAATTTACCCCCCGTGCGCGGTCGAGCGCCGTTGCTGCTGTCCAATCTGCAGTGGGCTCAGAGAGAAGCGCTTTCTTATATATCTTCGCTCGCGCAGGCCAATTTTGCCGGGTTGAGCGAAGCGCAAAAATTCAGTTACCCCGTGCTTTATCGACAGGCGCAGGCAGCCCACAAGGCGGTCGATGAGGAACTCACGCGGGTCAAGGCCGATTTCAAGTCGGCGCATCTTGCGGTGCTCAAGTCCGAGCTTAAAACACTGCTGGGCGTGGATGTCGACCCCGAGCACGCCCGGATCTACACCCGCTATCGCGAAAATACCGAGGAGGATCTGTTTGAGTACATGGCGCGTATCAGCGGTGGGCCGCCTGTTGCCCGCGAGCCCAAGTTCACCTTCAGTCCTTCGCGTGAACCACGTGCACTGGACCAGTCCAGATTCATTGAACACCTTCGCTCCGCCTCGTTGTGGGAGGCCGCTTGCGAGAACTTCAGCTACCGAACCGACTCGGTGTTACTCCGGCCCTACAGTTTTGAACAAGCCAGTTACATCGACTATGCCGAGGGTTTTACAGGCAGGCCTGCGGCCCCGTTTATCAAGATTGTGCGAACACTGGATTTGGGCACGAAGCTCAAGCATGCACTTGATCAGGCTACAGGGGCTGACGGCTCTTTGATGCTGCTGGTAGTCGCAGCGGCTAAAGCCAGTCTTGAGTTCGATCTACTGGAGGCTTACCGCAACAGCTTTGCGTCAAAGGTCAATCGTACGGATTACGAACGATTGCTCAGCATGTTGAAAGGCGACTCAACGCCTCATATATGGCCGGTTTCAATGGGGCTTAAACCCCTGATACCGAAGCTTTACCCCCACGAGGCGACAGGCACGCGTGATGACGCCAACCTGTTGTTTGGCAACGACAGTAGTCTGGGGCTGGTGGGTACGGGCGAAGTTTCCCTGCCTTTGTTTCTTGTAAAAGTGCCGGAGGTGTCAGGCGTTTTCAGCTATTTTCCGCAGCGCCTGGGCGGTGCGTTGTTATGGCACAAGGATGTCGATCACGGGTTCAAGCAGTTTGTGCAGCAACTCAGGCACGACCACAGCAAAGGCCAGCTTGGTTGGTTCATCAGGCATCTGGCGCTGAAAGACCTGGGGTTTTTTAACACGCTGCTGAGTGACGAGCCCAGGCCTACAGGCATGACGTGGCTTGCAGGGGTTTTGCATGACAGTTTTCGCAGTACCTTCCCCGAGCCCGACTTGAACAGTTTGCAACTGTATGTCGATATGCGCTCAAGCGGCTCTCAGCCTTTGGCCAAGAGGGTTGGAGAGCAGCAGACGCAGCGCTTGCGTTCCAATCTGGAACTGCTGGCCACCAGCAAGTCGGCATTGGATTGGCAAGCGTTCAAGGAGGCATTGTCCGACCTTGGCAGTGAGGTGCTGACAATGCTCATCACCCCCATGCCGGGTGGCGTCCTGGGGCTCAATAAAATCATGCTGGCCGCCATATTCGGCTCCCTGACCTACAGCCTTGTGCAAGGGGTGAAGGACGCCAGTGGCGGGCAGGCCAATACCTTCGCCAGTTCATTGGCCGACAGCGCAGACTTGCTGATCAGCGCTCGTTTGATGGGGGTTGCCACCAAGGCGCAGCGCCTGCGCAGGCAAAAAGTGTGGAGCACTCTTGGCCAGCCGCGAAAGGTTGTCGACCGGGCCGGTAACGTCGAACTGTGGCGGCCGGACCCGAGTGCTTACCCGCATTTTTCGGCTGCGTTTCTCGAAGGCCGGGTAGCCAATGCCCAGGGTGTACACGAGATCAATGGAAAGCTGTATGCCAAGGTCCAGCAGGGCGACACTATCCTCGCAGTTGAAGTCATCCATGAGCCCCAGGCTCGGCATTACCTTCTCAAGACCGATAACCCCAGGGCATTCAGGCCGCCGGTGGCCTTTGATTCCGGCCAGCAGCTGTGGCGTCTGGCACTGGATGATGTGCAGAGCCTGGACGATAAACAGTTGCTGCAGCGCATGTTGCCGTCGGACGTGCCTGATTCGGCGCTGGCAGACATTGAACGGATGCTGAATATTACCGGCACCACCCGTGAGCACTTGCAAAATGCCTGGCAAGGCCAGTTGATTCCCGGCCCGCTGGCCGATGGCGTTCGTCGATTGCAGGCTGACCGGCTGCTTGAGCAAATCGTCAGTGATTTGCCGCGTCGCGGCGAAATGCCGGTCAACGCTGACAACACGGTCTTTTGCCTGTTGACCCAACTGCAACACTGGCCAGGCAACACGGTGCTCGATGTATTCAGCCAGCAAGGGCAACTGCTTGAGTCCTATGGCAAGGATTACCGGCCCGGCACTTCGTTGAGACATATCGAGATCAAGCGTCTGGACCACGGCTCGTATGTGGCCAAAAACGATGTCACCCAAGGCAGTGCCCAGGTGGAGCAACTGTTCACGTTGATCCTCGACCAATTGCCAGAGGCTTCAGCACTTGGCCGCGACAACAATCCGCATCTGAGCCGGGCTGGGCGCATTGCCTCGGTACGCGAGCAAATTGCGCAGTTGGCCCGAGAGGACAAAACCCTGCTGTTCAAGGCGCTCACAGTGCTGGACGGGCATAAACGCAGCGACCCGATTGCCAGCGCAGACCCCAGCAGAAAGTATTTGCCGCTGAGCTGCCCGCCACTCCATGACACCACAACCCCATTGCTGGTCAAGCTTCATCAGCTTAATGACGGACTGTCGATAGAAAGTCTTGAACCCTTGCTGGCTGCGCACCCGTTCAGTCAGGCCCAGATTACGCAGGCTCTGGAGCACAGCGCACAGCCGTGGGCATTTACCCGCGCAGCCGGGCAATTGCAGACCAGGTTACGGGTGGATGCGGCGCTGGACGGGATTTATCACCGACGAGCCTACAACCCCGATATGGATTTGTGGGCCCGTGAATTTGCCGCAGGTGTTTTGCGCGACAAGCTCAATCGCAGATTGGTGGTGATTGATCTGCCTGCCCCGACTTCCAAGGACTACATATCCACCGGGCCAGACGACCCCACAATCGTACTGCGCCATCACGGCAATGGTCTCTATGAAGTGGCTGACTTTCGTCGCGGGGAAGCGGCCACTTTTGGTTTGACCCCTGACAGTTTCTATCTGGCGATCAATCAGGTGCTGCGCCATCAGGAACGCATCGACTTGGGTGTAAATGGCCCCAGCGTACAGGGCCTGCGCCAGATTCTGGGCGATGCCATGCTTGCCCGGCGCCAGGCTGATGGCAAGGTTGATTTGTGGGACAACACTACTTTTCAATATGAGCGCAATGTAGTGGTGCCGCGTGATCAGCGGCCCGGCGAGGCAGGCCTTTACGATATCGGCGGCAACTACTATTTGCCTTTATATGGCGCGGTTTATCAGGTCGGGTTTGACACTACGATCAACAAATGGCGCATGAAACACCCGAATAAAGTGGGGGTTAACGAGCCGACGCTGGAGCACAATTACGACGGCGCATGGCGCCAAACTATTGAGAATCCGTTGCAGTGGGCGGGGCTCAAACTGTTGCGAAGGCTACGCGCCCGGCCCGAGTCGATCAGTGATGAGATGGGCCATAAAATCATGGCTGTGAGCAATATCGACGAGGGCGTTTTGCGTCAGGTACACATCAACAACCTCACGCCACCGCCTTTGTTGATTGATACCTGGAAGCGTTTTCAGATCGAAAACGACATTCAGCGCTTCGTCCACCAAATGCAGGCGCATCACTCCCTGGCCGAAGCTCGCAGCGATCTTCCCCTGTTGCTGATCCCCGACTTACCCGGCTGGCCAACTGACAAGGTGCTGCACTTTGTCGACCGGCAAGGCAATACCCTGCAGGAGTATGGCGCTGTCCTGAACAGCAGCGCGTCTCGGATCAGGCTGACGATCAATGAAACCGATAACGCCAGCCTGCTGTTGCGCGCGTTGCTCTCGCGCATGAGCCAGCCCGATACGTTGAGCCTGCTGGGCGAGTACAGCCCGGTTATCGAGATGCGGATGCTGGCGCTGGCTAAAAAAGTTGCCGCTCGTGTGCTCGAGCGCCAGACCAACGTGTTCAATTCGCTCTATGGACGGCAGGAGCGCAGCGCGGATCCCCACGTGACTCTGGTTCAAAAAAGCTATCCGCAACTGCCCAAGAGCGTGATCGAGCACTTGCTCACGCATACCACGGGGCCAGAGCGAGCCAACTACTTCGATAAAGACATGATTGCGCCGCGTTTCTCGGAACAGGTCGGTTGGACGGCAAGGGAGATACGCTTGACCCGCGCTTATGAAGGCTTGTTCCTGGGGGCCACAGCCACGCCTGACAGTGAAATGCTTTCCCTGCATATGCTGCAGTCATTGCCGGGCTGGCCGGCAAGCGTGAGGGTCGAAGTTCGGCGCAATGCAATCAGCGGTGAGCTGCTCGACAGTATCGGGGGGGCAGAGGCTGCCAGCGTGCGAGTGTTGGTCAAGCACGGTGAGCAGTATCTGGCTTGCTCGCCAGAGGGTCAGGCGCTCAATGCGCAGTCGGTGAACGACAACAATTTGCTGTCTTCGATTCTGCATGTGCTTGCACCGCAAGAGCGTGCGGCCATTGGGGTCAAGGATGTTGGCGACACCCCAGGCCTGGCAAAGAAAATCAGTGACCGGGCAATCAGTGACCGGGTAAATGTTCGAACGCTGCTGGGGCTGGAGCCACCAGCATCACCGCGTAAACCGCCGATGAATGTGGATATGTCGTTTGTCGCGTATCCATTGACGCTCAGTATTGGCCACTCGGATCACTCCTTGTACTTGATGCGCGAAGTACAGAACCTTTACCCGGCATGGAGCTACGCAAAAATTGTCAGTTATCTGGATGCGCTGGGGGGCACTGAGGTTTCCCGGCGGGCACTGGTGGCGTCAAGCACAGCACAATTCAAGGCGATGCAGGCCGAGCTGGATGCCTGGGAGCAAATCCAGCTTTACCCTACGGGTACTTCGCATATGGGCATGGCGGCGCCTGGCCACAGGCGCCAGGTCTGCGAGCGAATCAGGCGGGCATGGCGCAGGGAGTTGCAAATTGCCCGGGATACTGACGGCAGTACTATTGGGCCGATACTCGACTTTTATGGCCTTGATGTAGGCGACCTGCCCGCACTGAGCGGTGACTTGAGCCATGTCCGGGTGCTGAGAATGGACAGCATGAGTTTGCGTAACGGCTCGAACGAGTTTTTGGGCGGTTTTACGCAACTGCACACGCTTAACATGTCCGGCAATCGACTGATCAGCATACCTTCTGCTATCGCTGGCATGACGCAGTTGAGGTCGCTGGATTTGTCGAGCAACCGGATTGTGCTCACCGCCCAGACTGCTCAGCAGCTTGCCACGGGTTCATTGCTTGAGGTACTGCATCTCAATGACAACCCATTGGGCGCTACACCGGATGTGAGTCAAATGCCGGCTTTACGCAATCTGAGCCTGCAAAACACCAACATTACCCAGTGGCCCAACGGGCTGTGGGCGCTGACTCACGTGCAATGGGCAAACCTTCGCAATAATCTGATCAGCAGCATCCCCGAGTCAGTATTTACTGCGCCCCAGGAGGCTACCGCCAATGCTGTTACCAGCATCGCGGGCAACCCGATTTCTGTACAAAGCCGTGATCAGATCATCGCTTACTGGGTCAGAGGCGGCAGCGATTTTGGCTACGGCCCATCGATTGCCCATGCCATGGATTTGGCTCAGGCCCAATCGTCGACAAACAATATTGCGCCATGGCTGCCCCCAAACCTGACCGATACCCAAAAGCAGGCAAGGACGCAGCAGTGGACGTTGCTGCAGGCGGCGGGAGGCGCAGTTAAGGATTTTTTTGAAACTGTCGCTTTATTTACCACCAGTCAGTTTTTGATGACGCCGCCTGCGTGGGAGCAACTGACAGGCCGGGTATGGACACTCGTCGAGCAAATGCTGGCGAATACCCAGCTGCGTGACTCGCTGCTGAGCAGAGTATTTCGTGAGGAGCGAAGCTGCGGTGATGGCGCCATGGTGCTGTTGGAAAACATGGAAGTCCAAGTGCTGATTCATGAGGCGCTGAATAATGCAGGCGAGGTAGGACGTGAAGCTGAGCTTTTCAAACTGGCCAAGCGGTTGTTCCGTCTAAGGCAAGTCGACCAGTTTTCCGACGCCGAGGTCAGGAAGCGCGTAGCGGCGGGTGGCAACCCCGATGCGGCCGAAGTCATACTTTTCTTTCGGGTAAAACTGGCTGAGACGCTTGATTTACCGACCCGGGCGAGGTCAATGCTGTACGAATCCACGGCGGGGGTTTCTGCCCAGCAGCTTGCCGAGGCCCGAGACAGTGTGCTGGCTCTGGATGGTAGCCCGGCGTTCATGCACTCGATCATGTACGAGGTTTTTTGGCGGCGTTTCCTGGAAAGTACTTATGCCGACCGCTTCGCTGCCATCGAAGCCGACTTCCAGCGCGATTACCAACAACTCTCCGAGGAGCCCGGACTGTCGGACGAAGCAGAGTTGCAAAGAGGTTCAGAACTCGCATCTGTCCGGGATCAGAAGCTCAATCTGCTGATCGAAGAGCTGACTCGGCGGGCTTATCAGGCCAGCGAATAATTGAAGCTGTGGCCGGTCCCGAAATCAGGCGACAGGGTGGGTGTTCCCCCTGATCGCCACCACACTCAGCAACTGCCCTTCAAACAGACAAAATTGCGCGTCCAGCTCGCGCCCGTGTTGCCACTCTGGCGACAGGTCGGTGAGCAAGCGCAGGCGTACCTGGCCTTCGGGTGACCAACTCAGTACTTCAGCGTGTTCAAAGTAGAAGCGTTTTTGCACCAGCGGGAACAGTGCCTTGAACAGGCTTTCCTTGACCGAAAACGTCAGTGTGACCAGTAGGGCGATCTGCTCGGCAGGCCCGGCGGCCATCCGCACAAGTTCGTCCGGGGTGAGGATTTCCTTGGCCAGACGCTGGGCACGCTCGGTACTGAGCAGTTTTTCCAGATCTATGCCCAAGCCTTGCCAGTCACGTTTAAGAGCGACGATAGCCGCCGCGCGGCCGTTACTGTGGGTAATGGCGCCAGTGATATGTGTTGGCCAGACGGGGGCTCGGTCTTCGCCAATGCTCGGAGTGGCGCGGGTGTCGTCCAATTGCAGCAGGGCTGCGCGGGCGCAGAGTCGCCCGGCCAGAAATTCGGCTTGGCGTTTGGCCACCGAGCGTTGAATACTCGCAGGCATTTCAATGGCGCTACGGGCAAAGTCGCCAGTTGCGAGTTGTGAAGGATTGAAGTCGGTGCTCAGCCATACGCTGGCGGGCAGTGCCTGAGGCAATGGCCAGTCAGCGCGCAGCGGCGTGCAGCAGGCAGGCAGGGCGGGAAGTCGGTTCATGCCGAGCATTGTGCCGGGGCTTGGTCCGGCTGTGCAATTGTTCAGAGTATGTTCAGGGCGTACGACTTACTGTGTAGCTAGGCTATAGAGGACACACGTCCTTCGTGACGCGGATTGGCTTGGGAGAGCGCGATGAAATTGCTGGTGGTTGAAGATGAGGCGTTGCTGCGCCATCACTTGCAAACCCGTCTGACAGAAAGCGGTCATGTGGTCGAGTCGGTAGCCAATGCCGAAGAGGCGTTGTACCAGACCGAGCAGTTCAATCATGACTTGGCGATGATTGATTTGGGCTTGCCGGGGCTCGGTGGCCTGGAACTGATTCGACAGCTGCGCGCCCGGGGCAAGACGTTTCCGATCCTGATTCTCACGGCACGGGGCAACTGGCAGGACAAGGTCGAAGGGCTGGCTGCGGGGGCTGACGATTACGTGGTCAAACCGTTTCAGTTTGAAGAGCTTGAAGCGCGTCTCAATGCGTTGCTGCGCCGCTCCAGTGGCTTTACCCAGTCAACCATCGTGGCGGGTGCACTGGTGCTGGACATCAACCGCAAGCAAGCAGTGCTCGATGGTGAGCCGCTGGCGTTGACTGCTTATGAATACCGGATTCTTGAATACCTGATGCGCCATCACCAGCAAGTGGTGGCCAAGGACCGACTGATGGAACAGCTGTACCCGGATGACGAGGAACGTGATCCGAATGTGATCGAGGTGCTGGTCGGGCGCCTGCGACGCAAGCTTGAGGGGGCAAACGGCTTTAAGCCAATCGATACGGTTCGCGGTCTGGGGTATCTGTTTACTGAGCGCTGCCGATGATTCGTTCGCTTCGCGTTCGATTGATGCTGGCGGCAACCTTGTTGGCCGTGTTGTTTATGCTGGCGTTGCTGCCAGCGATGCAGGGAGCGTTCAGTTTGGCGCTCAAGGACGCTATTGAGCAACGTTTGGCGTCAGATGTAACCACGCTGATTTCAGCGGCAAAGATGGAGAAAAATCGCCTTAAAATGCCGGAGCTGTTGCCGGATGAGCAATTCGACCTGCCGGACAGCCGCGTGCTTGGCTACATCTATGACCGCGAGGGGCACCTGGTGTGGCGCTCGCGGGCGACGCAAGAAGAAACCATCAACTACAGGCCGCGCTATGACGGGCGCGGCAACGAGTTTGCGAGTATTCGCGAAGACAATGGCGAAGAGTTTTTTGTCTACGATGTAGAGGTCAAGTTGCTAGGCGGCAAGAGTGCCGCCTTCAGCTTTGTTGCCTTGCAACCGATGCGCGAATACAACCTGACACTGGCAGGCTTGCGCGAAAATCTTTACCTGGGCTTCGGCGCCGCTTTGGTTGTGCTGCTGGCATTGCTATGGATTGGTCTGACGTGGGGGTTACGTGCCTTGCGACGTTTGAGTCAGGAACTGGATGAAATCGAGACTGGCAAGCGCGAGAGTCTCAGCGAGCAGCACCCTCGGGAGTTGTTGCGTCTGACCGGCTCGCTGAACCGTTTGCTGCAAAGCGAACGCGAGCAGCGTACGCGTTATCGCGATTCGCTCGACGACCTGGCCCATAGCCTGAAAACGCCCTTGGCTGTATTGCAGGGGGTGAGTGAAAGCATGGCTCAGCGCCCGGCAGAGCGTGATCAGGCCTGGGTACTGCAAAGCCAGATCGAGCGCATGAATCAGCAAATTGGCTATCAGTTGCAACGGGCCAGCTTGCGTAAAAGCGGTCTGGTACGTCATCAGGTCGAGCTGCTGCCGGTGGTGCAAAGCCTGTGCAACACGCTGGACAAGGTGTACCGCGACAAGCGGGTCAAGATCAGTTTTGACATTCCGGAGCTGAGCCATGTACCAATCGAGCAGAATGCCTTGCTGGAACTGTTGGGTAACCTGCTGGAGAACGCCTACAGGCTGTGTCTGAGCCAGGTACGCATCAGCTTTCACCGTAATATTCACGGGATTGAGGTGTGCGTGGAAGACGATGGCCCGGGTGTGCCGCCGGATCAGCGCGCGCGGATCCTGCAACGCGGCGAACGCCTGGATCGTCAGCATCCGGGGCAGGGCATTGGTCTGGCAGTGGTCAAGGACATCATTGAAAGCTATGACGCCACCTTGACCCTGAATGATTCGTCGTTGGGCGGGGCGGCGTTCCGGATTCATTTTCCGGCGGTGGTCCTGTAGCAGCTGCCGAAGGAACGAGGCTGCGTTCGATTGCGAAGCAATCGTAAAATCTGTGTCCGCGGTTTAACTGAAAGACCGTGATCTCTGGTTTTACGACGGCTTCGCCGCCGAACGCAGCCTCGCTGCGCTCCTCAGCGGCTACAGAGATACTTCAAGCCTGCTCGCGAGGCGGATATCCGCCATCTAACCTGCCCCCACGACCTGAATGGGCGGAATCCCGCCAAATGCTGTCCTACAAAATCAGTCTGTAATTTCCTACAAGATCAGGCGCTATAGGCCATTGAGGGGTTTTTGCCCAATGTGGCCCACGGCTTGCAATAAGTGCGAGAGGTCTGCCGTAAGAGCAGCTCCAAAAACAAATCCCTCCAAGTACAGGAGGGTTCGCGCTTTAGGTATCACCAGTCTCAGACGGAATGATGATTGAGTGACGCACTTGAGGAACTTAGCAATGACGACTCGTCAGCCACTGTACAAATCACTGTATTTTCAAGTAATCGTAGCTATTGCGATCGGCATCTTGCTGGGCCATTTCTACCCGCAAACCGGTGTTGCACTTAAACCGCTGGGTGATGGTTTCATCAAACTGATCAAGATGGTCATCGCACCCATTATTTTCTGTACGGTGGTAAGCGGTATTGCCGGTATGCAGAGCATGAAATCGGTCGGCAAGACCGGCGGTTATGCGTTGCTTTACTTCGAAGTCGTGTCGACCATTGCCCTGTTGATCGGGTTGATTGTAGTTAACGTGGTTCAGCCGGGCGCTGGCATGCACATTGATGTGTCCACGCTGGACGCAAGCAAAATTGCTGGCTACGTGACAGCTGGTGCGGACCAGAGCATCGTTGGCTTTATCCTCAACGTGATCCCGTCGACCATTGTTGGCGCCTTTGCCAACGGTGACATCCTGCAAGTGCTGATGTTCTCGGTAATCTTCGGTTTCGCCCTGCATCGCCTGGGTGCTTACGGCAAACCGGTACTGGACTTCATCGACCGCTTCGCCCATGTGATGTTCAACATCATCAACATGATCATGAAGCTGGCGCCACTCGGTGCGCTGGGTGCGATGGCTTTCACCATCGGCGCTTACGGCGTAGGTTCGCTGGTGCAGCTGGGCCAGTTGATGATCTGCTTCTACATCACTTGCGTGCTGTTCGTGCTGATCGTGCTGGGCGGTATTGCCCGCGCTCACGGTTTCAGCGTTCTGAAGCTGATCCGCTACATCCGTGAAGAGCTGTTGATCGTACTGGGCACGTCTTCGTCGGAATCAGCCCTGCCACGCATGCTGGTGAAAATGGAGCGCCTGGGCGCGAAGAAGTCGGTAGTAGGTCTGGTGATCCCGACCGGCTATTCGTTCAACCTCGACGGTACTTCGATCTACCTGACCATGGCGGCCGTGTTTATCGCTCAAGCGACTGACACCCACATGGATATCACGCACCAGATCACTCTGCTGCTGGTGTTGTTGCTGTCGTCCAAAGGCGCTGCAGGCGTGACCGGTAGCGGCTTTATCGTGCTGGCTGCAACCCTGTCGGCTGTAGGCCACTTGCCGGTGGCAGGCCTGGCGCTGATTCTGGGTATCGACCGCTTCATGTCTGAAGCCCGCGCGCTGACCAACCTGATCGGTAACGCTGTGGCAACTCTGGTTGTGGCCAAGTGGGTTAATGAGCTGGACTCCGACACGCTGCAAACAGAGCTGAACTCCGGCGGTCGCCCGCTGGAAGATACTCGCCCGCAAGATGACCTGGGTGTGGCCGAAGGCCCGGCCCCGGTGTTGTTGAAGTAAGTTTGAGCGCATAAAAAACCCGTCTTCGGACGGGTTTTTTTATGCCTGCTTATTCGACTCGGGTTTGGCCGCTGAACACCAAGGTCTGGCGGCAGCGTCGGCACAGATAGCCGCGGCCTTGCCTGACCAGTGCGTGACGCTGGGCCGAAAACGCGAAGTCGCTGTCCGGGCAGGGGCAACGGTAGATATAGCGCGTGGCGCTGCGCCGTTTGATTGCGTAGGTATGACAGCGATTGGGGGGCAGTTCGTACACCCCGCGCATGATCAATTGCCATTCTTCGCCGTGGGGTGCGATGCGCTCGCCAAACAGTTGATGGGCAATCAGGTGCGCCACTTCGTGGGGGACGGTTTGCTTGAGGAAATCTTCACTGTTTTCGCGGTACAGCTGCGGATTGAAGCGCAGCAGGTTTTCGTGCAGATGGGCGACACCGGCTTTTTGCCCGCGCAGCTTGAAGCTGACGACGGGGCGTTTGAAGGGGCGTTTGAAAAACACTTCAGCCTGTTGGAAACAGTCTTCGACGCGGGTATTGAGTGACTCGGGCATTCGATTCGGTTCTCCAGAGCAGGCGATTATGCCGCAAGCCGTGGTGGTTCCGAAGTATTGAGGTGCCGAATGGTCATGACGCAAAACCTGTAGCCGCTGCCGCAGGCTGCGATAAGGGTCGAAGGACCTTCAAAAATCAGGTCCGCTGCGCGACCCATCGCAGCCTGCGGCAGCGGCTACAGGTAGTGTCTGCTAATTGGTATACACCGGCCCTACGCCCAGCCCCCAGACAATCACGGTAAACGCCATGATTGCCACCAGTACCACCAGACCTACTGCCAGCACCGAACTTGAAAACAGAAAGCCTTCATCCGGATCGATGCTCATAAAGGTCGGCAAGCCGACATACAGCAAATACACCGTGTAGCAAATGGCTGCGGTGCCTACCACCATACCCAGCCACATATGCGGATACAGCGCCGCCAGCCCGCCAATAAACAGCGGTGTAGCGGTATAGGTGGCAAAGGCCACGCAACGCTGAAGGCTGGGTTGGGCATCGTAAGTACGGGCCATCCAGTGGACAAACGTGCCCATTACCGCGACGCCCGCAAGCATTGCGATGTATGACATCAGGGTCATCCACAAAGCGCTGTCGAGGGTCAGCATCACCGGTGCGCGATTACCGATGACCCAGCCCACCTGGGTCGTGCCAATAAACGCAGAAATGGCCGGAATCGCAGCCAGGATCAGCGTGTGAGTGAAGTACATATGGCCGATGCTTTCTTCTGCATCAGAACGGATCTCGCGCCACTCTTGATCGGGGTGGGTGAAAAGGCCCACTACGTGATGGATCATGGCTGTCGCTCCTGTATGAGACGCATCGCCCCCAGTGGGACGCGTGCCGGTCGCGCAGCCAGAACGTATGAACAACCAGGCAGGCATGCGGCCTTAAACGCAAGTATAGGAAACCTGTCAGACAATAGAACCGGCCCTTTAGAGCATATTGTGCTGTCAGATACGGGCTTATCGCATTGGCGTCTTTAGGCGGCAAAGGGTTCGTTGGTTGCGTTTTTTTCGGTAAAATCTGCGGCTTTTGGTCTTAACTCGCGGAATTGAAGCGCTATGGGCACTCTTTCGGTCTCTCAAAACAAACTCCAGAAACGCCTGCGTCGATTGACCGGTGAGGCTGTGGCCGACTTCAAGATGATTGAGCACGGTGACAGGGTGATGGTGTGCCTGTCGGGCGGCAAGGACAGCTACACGCTGCTCGATGTGCTGCTGCACCTGCAAAAGGTCGCGCCGATCCAGTTCGAGATCATTGCCGTGAACATGGACCAAAAGCAGCCGGGCTTCCCCGAGGATGTGCTGCCGGCCTACCTCAAGTCGCTGGGCGTGGAATATCACATTGTTGAAAAGGACACCTACTCGGTGGTCAAGGAACTGATCCCCGAGGGCAAGACCACCTGCTCGCTGTGCTCGCGCTTGCGTCGTGGCACCTTGTACACCTTTGCCGATAAAATCGGCGCGACCAAGATGGCCTTGGGTCATCACCGCGATGACATCATTGAAACCTTTTTCCTTAACATGTTCTTCAACGGCACCCTCAAGGCAATGCCGCCCAAGCTGCGTTCCGATGACGGGCGCAATGTGGTGATCCGTCCGCTGGCGTACTGCAACGAGATGGACATTCAGGCCTACTCCGACTGGCAGCAGTTCCCGATCATTCCTTGTAACTTGTGCGGTTCGCAGGAAAACCTGCAGCGCCAGGTGGTCAAGGACATGCTCAAAGAGTGGGACCGCAAGACGCCGGGCCGCACCGAGAGTATCTTTCGCAGCTTGCAAAATGTGATGCCGTCGCAGTTGGCGGACCGTAACCTGTTTGATTTCGCGAGCCTGAAGATCGACGAAACCGCCGCGTCGCGATTCGTCAATCTGCTCAACCTGTAAATTGCCGAGAGGAGAGGGCATGCGCGACTACAAATGGCTGCACGAATACTGTTTGAATCGCTTTGGTTCGTCAGCCGCATTGGAAGCCCAGTTACCCGTCCCGAAAACTGCGGAGCAATTGCGCCATATCAGCGATGATCGCTACCTGTCGACCCTGGCCCTGCGCGTTTTTCGAGCCGGGCTCAAGCACAGTGTGGTCGATGCCAAGTGGCCAGTGTTTGAAGAGGTGTTCTTTGGCTTTGATCCTGAAAAAGTGGTGCTGATGGGGGCCGAGCATCTGGAGCGGTTGATGCAGGATGCGCGGATCATTCGCCACCTGGGCAAGCTCAAGAGCGTGCCGCGCAATGCGCAGATGGTGCTCGACATTACCCATGAGCACGGCAGCTTTGGTGCGTTTATCGCGGATTGGCCGGTGACCGATATCGTGGGGTTGTGGAAGTACCTGGCCAAACATGGACATCAGTTGGGCGGTTTGTCGGCGCCGCGCTTTTTGCGCATGGTCGGCAAGGACACCTTTGTGCCCAGCTATGACGTGGTGGCCGCGTTGAGCGCGCAGAAGCTGGTGGACAAGGCACCTACCAGCCTGCGGGACCTGGCGATCGTGCAGAACGCGTTCAACCAGTGGCACGCAGAAAGTGGCCGGCCGATGTGCCAGTTGTCACAGATGCTGGCGCTTACGGTGAATCACTAACACCGCAAATCCCTGCGGCAGCGGCTACAAGGGAGGTTACGCGCCTTCGCCTTTCAGGCGCCGATCCAGCTGGTAACGCCAGCGCACAAACAGCATCGCACTGACAAACACTGCCACGCTGGCGGCGATTTCCAGGATGCCGAACACTTGGCGGTTCGGGTCGAACGCGGCCAGCGCCCCCTTGATCAGGTACAGGTTGACCACGTAGCAGGTGAACGAGTGCCCGCGTGCACTGCCTTTGAGCATGCCCGGCACCAGCAGCATCAGCGGCACCAGTTCAATCAGCAGAATGACCCACGGGCGTGCGCCATGCAGGTCGGCAAACACCAGGTAGTAAGCGCATAACAGGCCGATCAGACCAAAGAAGCACACCAGGCTCAACACCCGCATCAGCCGTACCCGTGGCTCCAGCCACTCGATGGACGGCAGCACTTTTGGCTTTTTAGCCACGGTTGTTCTCCAGTTTCAGGGCGATAGTGGCCAAACGCTGACCCAAAGCCCGGCACAGGGTCACTTCGTGTTCGTCCAGCCCGCGTTTGCCATCGGCGCCCGCATGATGGCTCGGTCCATAAGGCGTACCGCCCGCCGTGGTGTGCAGCAAGGACGTCTCGCTGTAGGGCAGGCCGGTGACCAGCATGCCGTGGTGCATCAACGGCAGGAGCATCGACAGCAGGGTACTTTCCTGGCCGCCGTGCAGGCTGGCGGTGGAGGTGAACACGCCAGCCGGTTTGCCGACCAGCGAGCCCGTTAGCCAGAGCGTGCTGGTGCCATCCAGAAAGTATTTAAGTGGCGCGGCCATATTGCCGAAGCGTGTCGGGCTGCCCAAGGCCAGTCCCGAACAGTTTTTCAAGTCGTCGAGGCTGGCGTACATGGCGCCTTGATCCGGAATGGCGGGGGCCACGGCTTCGCATTCGGTGGAGATGGCGGGCACGGTACGCAGGCGCGCCTCAAGGCCGCCTTGCTCGATGCCACGGGCAATTTGCCGGGCCATCTCACTGGTCGAGCCGTTGCGGCTGTAATACAGAACCAGAATGTAAGGCGCGCTCACGGCAGGATCTCCAGGACTTTTTCCGGTGGGCGGCCAATCACGGCCTTGTCGCCTACGACCAGGATCGGCCGCTCGATCAGCTTGGGGTGCGCAGCCATTGCGTCGATCAGCTGTGCTTCGCTAAGGCTGGTATCCGCCAGGTTGAGGGCTTTGTACTCGTCTTCACCCGTGCGCAGCAATTGCCGTGCGCTGATAGTTAGCTTGGCCAGCAGCTCGCGCAGTTGCGCGGCGTCCAGGGGCGTTTCGAGGTAGCGCACCACCGTGGGGGTCAGGCCTCGGGCTTCGAGCAGTTCAAGCGCACCGCGCGATTTCGAGCAGCGCGGGTTGTGATAAAGCGTCAGATCGGTCATGTGCGGGTCGCATCTTGCGTAAGGTGGCGGCTATTCTACCCGCCTGACGGGCGCGCCTGAACCGTATGCGGTAAATGGCCGCTCGCTGATGGCTTTTTGTATGTATTCATCGAGAAGGATCAACACATGTTAAAGCGACTCATGGCAGTAGCTGCCGTCACTGCCACGTTATTGTTGGCTGGCTGCGGAAATGATTATGGGGTCGATCAACACGGACAGAAGATCGCCTCCGAGCGTCTGGATAAACAATGGAAGGTCATCAACTACTGGGCGGAGTGGTGCGGGCCGTGCCGCATAGAAATCCCTGAGCTCAACGCGTTGGAAAAACAGCTCCAAGGGCAGTCGGTTGGGGTGTTCGGGGTTAATTTCGATGGTTTGCAGGGCAAGGAACTGAGTGACGCGAGCAGTGCGCTGGGTATCACCTTTACCGTGCTGGCGCAGGATCCGGCTGAAGTGTTCGATCTGCCGCGCAGCGAAGCATTGCCGGTGACTTACATCATTGATGACAAGGGCAAGGTACGTGCGACCTTGATGGGTGAGCAGACGGCGGCCGGGGTGTTGGCCAAGATCAAGGAATTGAAGGGGGTTTGAGTGATGCCATCGCGGGCAAGCCCGCTCCCACAGCGTTCTGCGCTAATCATGTGGGAGCGGGCTTGCCCGCGATTCAGGCGCCGCGGTGTATCAGCCTTCTTCTGGCCACAGCCGTAGCGGCTTGCCTTCAGTTGGCCAGAAACGCACCTGCTCAACCGGCGAGATGTCCCAGCGTTGTACGGTCTGCAGTGCTTCGAAAAACCGATGCTCCTGCTCCATCAGCGCCGGGGCGCAGGCTTTGCGGGTGCT
This sequence comes from Pseudomonas kulmbachensis, assembly GCF_963681935.1. NCBI lineage: Bacteria > Pseudomonadati > Pseudomonadota > Gammaproteobacteria > Pseudomonadales > Pseudomonadaceae > Pseudomonas > Pseudomonas kulmbachensis. Next base: position 1,318,366 of record NZ_OY817088.1, read on the forward strand.
GCCCACGCCACCAAAGGTCAGCTTGTCGCCGTCCAGGGTGTAAGGCGCGAACCAGTGATTGCAACCACCACTGCCATAGGCCCGGCCAGCATTGTCCAGGGTCACGGTCAGGTGGCTGCTGTCGATCAACGGACGTTCGCCGATCCACTCCAGGACGTAGGTTTGGTTCTGCTGCAACTTCACCGGATCACCTGCACAGCCCGCCAGGCTTGCGCCTAGCACAGCCAGCAGGATCAGGCGTTTCATGGCGCGGCCTTTTGGCATTGCGGGCACACGTGCTTGCTGCCTTCAGTGCTCCAGCCCAATTCGGCAATACGCGCCGAGGCTGCCGGTTTTTGCACCTTGGTACCCAGTTTTGCGTCGACCGCAAACTCGAACTTCAACTCTTTGGCGCACGTGTCACAGTTGACCTGCCACTCGTGAATCGCCAACTCGCCGAAAACCGGACCTTTGGTCACGGCAACCCACTGGCCACGCGGGTTGATCAGGTGGCGGACCTTGTCGACGCTCAGGCGCATGGACAGGGTCTTGCTGCCTTTGAGGGTGACAATCAGCACGTCACCGGCTTGAATCGAACCACCGTTGCCGGTGACTTGATACAGGCCTGGCGCCAGAGCGCGGCATTCAATCAGGGTGTGCTGCGGGTTAAGCAGGCTGTAGCGAAAATCGTGTTCGACCATGGGTCCTCCAAGTAAGCCGCTATGCTAGCACGCAGATATCAAAGTCCAGGATCAACCTTCGATCAGGTTTTGCGCCGTACCGTTTTTCCAGGCCGCGATATTGCTCAGAGTAGTGGTGGCAATCGCACTCAGCGCTTCACGGGTCAGAAATGCCTGATGGGCGGTGATGATCACATTGGGGAAGGTCAGCAGCCGCGCCAGCACATCATCCTGCAAGGGCAGATCGGAGCGGTCTTCGAAGAACAGCTGCGCTTCTTCCTCGTATACATCCAGCCCCAAATAGCCCAATTGGCCGCTTTTCAGCGCTTCGATCAGCGCTGGAGTGTCGACCAGTGCGCCACGTCCGGTGTTGATCAGCATGGCGCCGTGTTTGAGGGTGGCGAGGCTGGTGGCGTTGATCAGGTGCTTGTTGTCTGCGGTCAACGGGCAGTGCAGGGAGATGATGTGCGACTCGGCCAGCAACTCGGGCAGGCTTACGTATCGAGCGCCCAGAGCCAGCAGTTCGGCGTTTGGGTATGGATCAAAGCACAGCAGCTTGCAGCCGAAACCGGCCATGATTTTGCCAAAAGTGGCGCCGATCTGACCGGTGCCGACCACGCCCACGGTTTTGCCCACCAGATCAAAGCCGGTCAGCCCGTGGAGGGTGAAATCGCCTTCGCGAGTGCGGTTGTAGGCACGGTGCAGGCGTCGGTTAAGCGCAAGAATCAAAGCCACGGCATGTTCTGCGACGGCGTGCGGGGAGTATGCAGGCACGCGCACCACGCTCAAACCCAGGCGTTTGGCCGCTGGCAGATCAACATGGTTGTAGCCGGCCGAGCGCAGGGCAATCAGTCGTGTGCGGCCTGCGGCCAGTTGCTCCAGTACTGGAGCGCTCAGGTCGTCATTGATAAATGGGCAGACCACTTCGTAATCATGGGCCAGCGCCGCGGTGTCTAAGGTCAGGCGCGCCGGCTGGAAGTGCAGCTCGTTACCGTCAGGTTGTTCGGCGGCGGCGAAGCTGTCGCAGTCGTAGGTCTGGCTGCTGAAAAGGATTGTGCGCATGGGGTCTTCCTTGGTGGGTGTACACAGACCGTCTGTGAGAGCGGGCATGTGTTTGTTTTATGCGCTACTGCGCGCTTCCTTGGCCAGGCGGATGATGGCCACGTCCAGTTCTTCAAGGGCCGCGCTGGCGTTAGGGCTTGCCTGTTTGAGCAGGGTTTCACTGCGCTGGCAGGCCGCCCGCAATTGCGGGACGCCGCAGTAGCGCGTGGCGCCGTGCAACCGGTGCACGCGCTCAATCAGCGCGTTGTTATCTTTTGCGTTGCGCGCCTGCTGGATGGCGTCGCGGTCAGCTTCCAGCGAGGCCAGCAGCATGGCGAGCATATCGATGGCCAAATCCGGCTTGCCAGCGGCCAGGCGCAAGCCTTCTTCGTGATCGAGCACAGGCAATTGCGCGTTGTTGCGGACCGGTTCGTGGTGGTTTTCGCTGACTTGATTGCGCAAGGCCAACCCGGTCCACTTCAACACCACTTGGGCCAGTTGACGTTCGCTGATCGGCTTGGTCAGGTAATCGTCCATACCGCTTTGCAGCAGGGCACGTTTTTCGTTGGCCATGGCGTGGGCCGTCAGCGCGACCACCGGCAGCGGTGTGCACTGGCGCTCGCTTTCCCACTGGCGCAGGACTTCGGTGGTTTCGCGCCCGTCCATGCCGGGCATTTGTACGTCCATCAGTACCAGGTCGAAGTCTTGCGTCTTGACCGCTTCAATTGCGCAGTAGCCACTGTCTGCGGCGGTTACTTTGGCGCCCATGCCTTCAAGCAGGGTTTGTACCAGCAGCAGGTTGGCCGGGTTGTCATCGACACACAAGATTCGCGGGGCGCGGCTGGCCAGTGGTTCACCGGGTTCGGCCCGGGCTTGTCGGGGGCTGACCAGATCGGCCAGGGCCCGGCGCAATTTGCGCGTGCAGGCGGGCTTGGCTTGAAGCTGGCCGTGGGGGGCGGTGACTACGGTGTTAAACAACCCCTGCTCGGTGGTCGGGCACAGCACCAGTACCTTGCAGCCCATGTGTTCAAGGTCCCAAATGTGCTGGTTGAGACGCTCGGGCGGCGTGTCATTGGCCGTGACGCCGATCACCGCCAGGTCTATCGCCAGGGAGGTCTGATGGGCGCCAGTCACGCAGTTGGTGAGGTTTTCGAGGGTGGTGCAGGGCGTGACTTCCAGCCCGCAGTCTTCCAGTTGGTGGTGCAGGGCCTGGCGGGCCAGATCGTGTTTTTCCAGAATTGCTACACGGCGGCCCAGCAATGGCGCGCAGGGCAGGTCCTCGACATCATCGCGGGCTTTGGGCAGTCGCACGCTGATCCAGAACACCGAACCTTCACCGGGCGTGCTTTCTACGCCGATTTCACCGCCCATCTGTTCCACCAGCCGCTTGGAAATCACCAGCCCCAGCCCGGTCCCGCCGGGTTGGCGCGACAGTGAGTTGTCAGCCTGGCTGAAGGCCTGGAACAGTGCCCGGATGTCCTGGGCTGTGAGGCCGATGCCGGTGTCCTGCACGCTGATGCGCAGTTGCACGCTGCCATCGGTTTCGTTTTCGTCCTGGTCTTCAAGCATGGCGCGCACAGCGATGGTGCCTTCGCGGGTGAACTTGATGGCGTTGTTGACCAGGTTGGTGAGGATTTGCCTGAGCCGCAACGGGTCGCCGATCAGCGACAGAGGCGTGTCGCGATAGACCAGGCTGACCAGTTCCAGCCCTTTGTCGTGGGCCGAGGGTGCGAGGATGGTCAGGGTGTCTTGCAACAGGTCACGCAGGTTGAACGGGATCGTGTCGAGCACCAGCTTGCCGGCCTCGATTTTCGAAAAATCGAGAATCTCGTTGATGATTCCGAGCAGGTTATCGGCCGATTTTTCAATGGTGTTCAAGTAGTCGAACTGGCGCGGGGTCAGTTCGCTTTTTTGCAATAAATGGGTAAAGCCAAGGATGCCATTGAGCGGGGTGCGGATTTCGTGGCTCATATTAGCCAGAAACTCGGACTTTATACGGCTGGCTTCAAGGGCCTCCTTGCGCGCCAGGTCGAGCTCCAGGTTTTGGATTTCAATGGTCTCAAGGTTTTGCCGTACATCTTCGGTGGCCTGATCGACGCTGTGTTGCAGTTCTTCCTGGGCATTGTGCAGGGTTTCGGCCATGCGGTTGATCCCCGACGCCAACTCGTCCAGCTCGTGACTGCCCAGTGGTGGCAAACGGGTTTCAAGGTGGCCGTCCTTGAGCTGCGCCACGGCCTGTTTGATTTGGCCCAGAGGTGCATTGATGGTGCGGCTCATGCGCAGTGCCAGCAGGGTGGTCAGCACCAGTCCGGTAACAATCAGCAGCAAGCTGGCGAACAGGTTGCGATAGCTGCGCAGCAACATGCCGTTGTGGGACAGCTCCAGCTCGACCCATCCCAGCAAGCGGTGCGCTTCGTTGGGGATCACATCGCCGGCCAGGTTGCGATGGCGGCCAAATACCGGCAGTAGATAGCGCGTGGCATCGTAGTCGGTACGCTGTTGCAGATGCGTGCTGCTGCCCAGCGGTGCCTGATTGAGCATGATCGGCCCGGCATGGGCGAGCGGCTCGTGGTTGGCATTGAGGAACGCTACGGCCCGAACGTCCTGCTGCTCGAGGGATTCGGTGGCGATACGGGCCAGCAATGCGGTGTCATGGCGACCCATGGCCGGAGCCACCAGCGGGGCGAGTTGCTCGGCAATCATTTCGCCGCGCTGCAGCAACTGGGATTGCAGTTCGGACTGTTGCAGCCAGGTGAAGTAGCCACCGAGTACGCTTGCCATCAAGCTGACGGGCAATAACGTAAGCAGCAATACGCGGCCTTTGATACCGAGGTTTTTAAGCACGCAACTCTCCAGCCCTGCATTTTTTAAGAGTGACCCGGGCATTCCGTTCAGGCCAGGTGGCAGTGTAGCCACTTGGTGCCTGGCAAATCTTTGAAAATTTGCCATCAATTTTCGATTATCGGTCCCGCTAAAGTCCGTGCCGGTTGCCCGCAGTGGCTCAATCTTGAATAATCAATGATTGAGAATTACTTGCAGACGCTAATGAATCCCGTAGCTGTTAGCCCCTCGCGCCTTCTGGCTATTGAAGACGACCCCATTTTGGGCGCCTATCTGCAAGAGCAGTTGGTGCGCAGCGGGTTTGACGTAATCTGGTGCCAGAACGGCCAGGAGGGGTTGACCCGTGCCCGCCAAGAGCACTTTGATGTGGTGCTGATGGATATCCTGCTGCCCGGCATGAATGGCTTGCAGGTGCTGACGCAATTGCGCCAGACCCACGCCTTGCCGGTGATCCTGATGTCCGCGCTGGGCGCCGAGGCCGACCGCATCAGCGGCTTTCAGCTGGGGGCCGATGACTACCTGCCCAAGCCGTTCAGCATGGCTGAGCTGCGGGTGCGCATCCAGGCCATCCTGCGTCGCGTGGCCCTGGACCGCATGCCTGGTGCCCGGGTTCCGGAGGATCAACCTCCGGCCGACAGCGGGCTGCTGTTCGACGAAGATGCGTGCGATGTGCGCTGTGGCGAGCAATGGGCCGGGTTTACCCGCAGCGAATACCGCCTGTTCGATACCCTGCAACGTAATGCCGACGAAGTGTTGAGCAAGGCGTTTCTCTATCAGCAGGTGCTGCAACGCGGCTATGCAGCCCATGATCGTAGCCTGGACATGCATATCAGCCAGATCCGGCGAAAACTCAAAACCATCGGCTACCACCAGCGTGAAGTGCGCACCGTGTGGGGCAAGGGTTATGTCTTGAGCGCCAGCGATGCCCTGTAAGGTGCCCGGCAAAAAATCGGTGTTCTGGAAGCTGGCATGTTTGCTGGTGGTCTTCTGTCTGTTGATGATTTGGCTCAGTTGGTCCTGGGGCCGCTACATGGACAAACGCACCGGGTTTTTATCCGAGCAGGCCCACGGCACGCTGGTGCGCTATGCCGGTGAGGCTGAACGCGCCTGGGAGACCGGCCAGCAAACGGGGGTCGATCAGTGGCTACAGGCGATGGGGCACAAGGAACCCGGCTGGGTCGGAGTGATTGGCCAGGATTTGCAATCGCTTAGCAGCTACCCGCTGAATGATCGTGAAAGTGAGCGTTTGACATTTTTGCGCGGTCTGGACTGGCCCATCAGCCATATCAAGACGGCCCGCCCGTGGATCAAGGTGCCATTTCCCAAGGATCCATCGGCGGGCAGCCTGGTGATCGAATTGCCGCAGCGCTTTATGCCGGGGCGTTCACAAGTACTCTGGCGGATCGTTACAAACGGCGTGATTCCCGGCTTGCTGACGTTACTGCTGTGCGTGGGCCTGTACCGCGTACTGATCGTGCCGCTGAACCATTTGCGCGAGCAGGCCAACGCTTGGCGGGCCGATCAGTTGGGGGCCCGGCTGTCGAGCCAGACCACCAGCCGTCAGGATGAGCTAGGCGAACTGGCCCGTGCCTTCGATCAAATGTCCGAGCGCTTGCAAAGCACCGTGAGCCAGCAACAGCAATTGCTCCGCGATCTGTCCCATGAACTGCGCACGCCCTTGAGCCGACTGCGGGTGGCATGTGACAGCGAGCAAGACCTCGAGGCCCTGCGTGAGCGCTTGAGCCGTGAAGTTGACGGCATGCAGCGGCTGGTTGAAGACACCCTGCAATTGGCCTGGCTGGATGCCGAGCGCGGGCCGTTGCCGGTCGAGGACATTCAGGTACAGGCGCTGTGGGAGATGTTGACTGAAAATGCCCGTTTCGAAAGCGGCTGGCCGCAATCGAGGTTGCCCTGCCTTGTCGATGAGCAATGCTGGGTGCGTGGGCACCTTAATAGCCTGGCCCAGGCCCTGGAGAACATCCTGCGCAATGCCATCCGGCATTCGCCGCCCGAGGGTATTGTCAGTCTTGGCGGGCAGCGCGAAGGCGACATGTGGCACCTATGGCTCGATGATCAGGGTGGTGGCGTGGCGCCTGAAGAGCTGGAGCGGATTTTTGCGCCTTTTACCCGCCTTGATGGTTCACGCCCTGGCGATGGTGGCTTTGGCCTGGGTTTGAGCATTGCGCGCAATGCGTTGCGGTTGCAGGGCGGAAGTTTGTGGGCCGAGAACCACGGGGCAGGGTTGCGGGTGCATATCCGGCTGCCGGTAAAGTTGCCTCTGTAGCCGCTGCCGTAGGCTGCGATAAGGTCTGCAGGACCTTCTGCTTCAGGGGCTGCTGCGCAACCCATCGCAGCCTTCGGCAGCGGCTACAGAGTATCTACAAGGGAGCTAAGGGTGCCCTTATAGCTTTTAGCCATAAGCTTCGTACTTTGCGTGATATGGGCTGTCGGCGTTTGTCGGTATGATGTGCGGCCCCGCGGTCTGGATTGCGAATACGCCATGACATTGCAGTACCCAACTATCGCCGATTGCGTCGGCAACACGCCTCTGGTGCGCTTGCAGCGCCTGGCAGGAAACACCACCAATACCTTGTTGCTCAAGCTCGAAGGGAATAACCCTGCAGGCTCGGTCAAGGACCGCCCGGCTCTGTCGATGATTGCTCGCGCTGAAGGGCGCGGTCAGATCCAGGCCGGCGATACCCTGATCGAAGCCACCTCGGGCAATACCGGGATTGCACTGGCCATGGCTGCAGCGATCAAGGGCTACAAGATGATCTTGATCATGCCTGACAATTCCAGCGCCGAACGCAAGGCAGCCATGACTGCCTATGGTGCCGAGTTGATTCTGGTCAGTCAGGAAGAGGGCATGGAAGGCGCTCGCGACCTGGCCGACAAGATGCAGGCCGAAGGCCTGGGCATCGTGCTCGATCAGTTCGCCAACGGTGATAACCCTGAGGCGCACTACACCGGCACCGGTCCGGAAATCTGGCGTCAGACCAACGGTACGATCACCCACTTCATCAGCTCGATGGGCACCACCGGTACCATCATGGGCGTGTCGCGCTACCTCAAGGAGCAGAACCCGGGCGTGCAGATCGTCGGTTTGCAGCCGATGGAAGGTGCTGCCATTCCGGGTATCCGCCGCTGGCCGACCGAGTACCTGCCGAAAATCTATCAAGCCGACCGCGTTGACCGCATCGTTGATATGGCCCAGCGCGAAGCCGAAGACGTCACCCGGCGCCTGGCCCGTGAAGAAGGCATCTTCTGTGGTGTGTCCTCGGGCGGGGCGGTGGCAGCAATGCTGCGCCTTAACCAGGAAGTCGAAAACGCGGTGATGGTCGCGATCATTTGTGACCGTGGCGACCGTTATCTGTCGACCGGCATTTACGATGCGCCCAACTGATGGCCAAGCAAGAGAGAGGCCTGCGCTTCCAGCCTGCTGGCGGCACCAAGGCTGCGCAAGTGCCTGCGGGCAAAAAACAGCGTTTGAACATCGAGCGTTTGGCCAACGACGGCCGGGGTATTGCCTTTATTGAAGGGCGTACCTGGTTTGTGTCGGGGGCACTGGCCGGTGAAGAAGTTGAAGCGCGGGTATTGGGCGCTCACGGCAAAATCGTAGAAGCCCGAACCGAGCGAGTGTTCAAGGCCAGCGACATGCGGCGCGTGGCTCCCTGTGCCCATGCGGGCAAGTGTGGCGGTTGCAGCGTGCAGCATTTGCCCCATGAGGAGCAGCTTGCACTGAAACAGCGCATGTTGGCCGAGCAGCTGTCTCGTGTGGCGGGTGTCGAACCTCAAGAGTGGGCGCCGCCCCTGACCGGCCCCGAGTTTGGTTACCGCCGCCGGGCGCGTATTGCAGTGCGTTGGGATGCGCGGGCCAAGCATCTTGAAGTGGGTTTCCGAGCCGCCGGTAGCCAGGATATCGTGGCGATTGATCACTGTTTGGTCCTGGTACAGGCCTTGCAACCTATCATGACGGGGCTGCCCGCCATGTTGCGGCAACTGGGTAACCCCAAGGCCCTGGGCCATGTGGAGTTGTTCAGCGGTTCAGCGATTGCGGTTTTGCTGCGGCACATGGCACCGCTCACCGATGCCGACATGAAGGTCTTGCAGGATTTTTGCCGTACCCATGATGCCCAACTGTGGCTGCATGGCGAAGGCGAGCCACAGCCGGTCGATTTGACTCAGACCCTGGGCTACCGACTGGAGCAGTGGGATCTGGGGCTGGCGTATCGTCCCGGTGATTTTGTTCAGGTCAATGCTGGCGTCAATGAAGCCATGGTGGCTCAAGCAATTAAGTGGCTTGCACCACAAGCTGACGAACGGATTCTTGACTTGTTCTGTGGGCTGGGTAACTTCGCATTACCACTGGCGCAACAGGTGCGCGAAGTGGTGGCCGTGGAAGGTATTGCGACCATGGTCGAACGCGCAGCGCAAAACGCGGTCAGTAACAACCTGCATAATGCAGCGTTTTTTCAGGCTGACTTGTCGCAGCCGCTGGTAGATGCAGCCTGGGCCAAAGAGGGTTTTTGTGCCGTGCTTCTCGACCCGCCCCGCGACGGCGCCTATGAAGTGGTGCGCAAGCTGTCTGGCCTGGGGGCCAAACGTTTGGTGTATGTGTCGTGCAACCCGGCCACGCTGGCGCGCGACACGGTTGAGTTGATGAAACAGGGTTACCGGTTAAAACGTGCCGGAATTCTCGATATGTTTCCGCAAACCGCGCATGTCGAGGCGATGGCGTTATTTGAAGCAGACTAGGACGGTCTGTCTATTTCGACGGGCCCGCAACCCGCGCAGTTATGCCCTGTAGCGTGCGGTTGGGATTAGGGCCTGTGATTTCGGCGCACTAGATGTGCGCTGTAGGGAAGGTAAGCAAGATGGTACAGGTCAGAGCACACCAGCCGATCAACACCGATGGCAGTCTCAACCTCGAGGCATGGCTCGATCATGCGGTGAGTGTCGATGTGGCGCTGGACCGTGAAGCCTTGAAAGAAGCGTGCGAGTTTGCACGCGAGGCCGAGCAGCAAGCCAATGCCGCGAAAAACCTGTGGGCCGAGGGCACATCAAGCTTTCGCACCGGGTTGGAAATCGCCGAGATCCTGGCCGATCTGAAACTGGATCAGGACTCTCTGGTTGCCGCGATTCTCTATCGTTGCGTGCGCGAAGGGCAGGTGCTGTTGCCTGCCGTCAGCCAGCGCTTCGGCCCCGTGGTGGCCAAACTGATTGATGGCGTATTGCGCATGGCCGCCATCAGCGCCAGCCTCAGCCCTCGACAATCCATGGTGCTGGGGACTCAGGGCCAGGTCGAAAACCTGCGCAAGATGCTGGTCGCGATGGTTGATGACGTGCGGGTTGCACTGATCAAGCTGGCCGAGCGTACCTGTGCGATTCGCGCCGTCAAAAATGCCCCGGACGAGAAGCGCAACCGCGTCGCCCGTGAGGTGTTCGATATTTATGCGCCATTGGCGCACCGCTTGGGCATTGGTCATATCAAGTGGGAGCTGGAGGACTTGTCCTTCCGCTACCTCGAGCCCGAGCAGTACAAACAGATTGCCACCTTGCTCCATGAGCGCCGCCTTGACCGCGAGCGCTTTATCAGTGAAGTGATGAACCAGCTGCGTACCGAACTGGTGGCCACCGGGGTTGATGCGGATATCAGCGGCCGGGCCAAGCACATCTATTCCATCTGGCGCAAAATGCAGCGCAAGGGTCTGGCCTTCAGCCAGATCTATGACGTGCGTGCGGTACGGGTGCTGGTGCCGGAAATGCGCGACTGCTACACCGCGCTCGGCATTGTCCATACTTTGTGGCGCCACATCCCCAAGGAGTTTGACGACTACATCGCCAACCCCAAGGAGAACGGCTACCGCTCGCTGCACACCGCTGTGATCGGGCCTGAAGGCAAGGTACTGGAGGTGCAGATTCGCACCCACGCCATGCACGAAGAGGCCGAGCTGGGGGTTTGTGCGCACTGGCGCTACAAGGGCACCGACGTCAAAGCCGGTTCCAACCAGTACGAAGAGAAAATCTCCTGGTTGCGCCAAGTGCTTGAATGGCACGAAGAGCTGGGTGATATCGGCGGCCTGGCCGATCAATTGCGGGTCGATATCGAGCCTGATCGGGTGTACATCTTTACCCCGGACGGTCATGCCATTGACCTGCCCAAGGGCGCGACGCCGCTGGACTTCGCGTACCGGGTGCACACCGAAATTGGCCATAACTGCCGTGGTGCCAAGATCAACGGGCGCATTGTGCCGCTCAACTACAGCCTGCAAACCGGTGAACAGGTCGAGATCATCACCAGCAAGCACGGCACGCCTAGCCGCGACTGGCTGAACCCGAACCTGGGCTACATCACCACCTCGCGGGCACGGGCGAAGATCGTTCACTGGTTCAAGTTGCAGGCTCGCGACCAAAACGTCGCCGCCGGCAAAACCATGCTCGAGCGCGAACTGGGCCGTTTGGGCCTGCCTGCGGTGGACTACGAGAAGCTCGCCGACAAAGCCAACATGAGAACCGCCGAGGACATGTATGCGGCGCTCGGTGCCGGTGATTTGCGTCTGGCGCAACTGATCAATCTGGCGCAGCAACAGGTCGAGCCGGAGCGCGGCAGCGAGCAGATGGAGCTGATCCCGCGCAAGGCCACGGGCTACAAGCCGGGCAAGCGCGGCGACATCCAGATCGAAGGCGTCGGCAACCTGCTGACCCAGATGGCTGGCTGCTGCCAACCGTTGCCGGGGGATGCAATTGTCGGTTACATCACCCAGGGCCGTGGCGTGAGTATTCACCGTCAGGACTGCGCCTCGGTACTGCAACTGGGCGGCCGTGAGCCGGAGCGGATGATTCAGGTCAGCTGGGGGCCGATACCGGTCTCGACGTATCCGGTCGATATTGAAATCCGTGCCTACGACCGTTCCGGTCTGCTGCGAGATGTGTCGCAGGTACTGCTCAACGAGCGGATCAACGTGCTGGCGGTCAATACCCGCTCGAACAAGGAAAACAACACCGCGTTGATGACCTTGACCATCGAGATTCCGGGGCTGGACGCGCTGGGGCGTTTGCTGGGGCGTATCTCGCAATTGCCAAACATCATCGAAACCCGCCGGATCGGGCGCAGCGAAGCACGCTGATCTGTAGCCGCTGCCGCAGGATGCGATAAGGGCCGAAGGATCTTCTCTCTCAATTCGATGGAGGGGGTCGCTACGCAACCCATCGCTGCCTGCGGCAGCGGCTACAGGTTTTATCCAAAGGGATTACTGATGTACAACCTCGACGACCTGCTGCACCTCATGGCCCGCCTGCGTGACCCGCAGTACGGTTGCCCGTGGGATATCAAACAAACGTATGCCACTATCGTGCCTTACACCCTTGAAGAGGCCTACGAGGTCGCTGACGCCATTGAACGCGGCGATTTCGAGCATTTGCAGGGTGAGTTGGGCGATTTGTTGTTCCAGGTGGTGTATTACAGCCAACTGGCCCGCGAAGAAGGCCGTTTTGAATTCGCCGGGGTCATCGATAGCATCACCCGCAAGCTGATCCGCCGTCATCCCCATGTGTTCCCCACCGGCGATCTGTATGCGCCGCTGGATGTGCCACGCCTGAGCGAAGAGCAGGTAAAGCAGCGCTGGGATGAAATCAAGGCCGAGGAGCGCGCAGAAAAGTCCGCCGCCCCCGAGCAGTTGTCGTTGCTCGATGATGTTCCGGCGGCGCTGCCTGCCTTGTCCCGCGCGGCCAAGTTGCAAAAACGTGCTGCCCAGGTCGGCTTTGACTGGCCAGCCGCGTTGCCGGTACTGGACAAGGTCCGCGAGGAGCTGGACGAAGTGCTGGAAGCGATGGCCGATAACGATTCGGCGGCCATCCATGACGAAATTGGCGACCTGCTGTTTTCCGTGGTCAACCTGGCCCGGCACCTCAAAGTGGACCCTGAAACCGCCTTGCGTGGCGCCAATGCAAAATTTGATCGACGTTTCCGGTTTATCGAGCAGGCATTGCGCGATACCCTGCGTCCCATTGAAAGTTGCACCCTTGAAGACCTGGACGCCCTGTGGGGCGAAGCCAAGCGCCAGGAAAAGAATTTGCCCAGCTGCGGCTGAGTTTGCCTAAGTGAGTAAGTAGATGAGCATTTCCCTACGCGACCAGTTGCTCAAAGCCGGACTGGTTAACGAGAAGCAGGCCAAGCAGGCCGGTAAAGAAAAGCAGAAGCAGCAGCGTCTGGCCCATAAAGGCCAGATCGAACTGGACGACACTCAGCAGCGTCTGGCTGCCGAAGCCAAGGCCGAGAAGGTCAAGCGCGACCAGGAGCTGAACCGTCAGCAACAGGAAAAGGTCGAGCAAAAGGCCCGCGCCGCCCAGATCAAGCAATTGATCGAAGTCTCGCGCCTGCCCAAGCTGACTACCGAGGATTACTACAACTTCGTTGATGACAAGAAGGTCAAGCGCCTGTCGGTCAACACGTTGATGCGTAACAAGCTGGCCAATGGCTCGCTGGCGATCGTGCAGCACCAGGGCGGTTACGAAGTCATTCCGCGTGAGGCGGCGCTGAAGATCCAGGAACGCGATCCGCGTCGGATCGTGCAGTTGAACATCCTGGTCGAGCCGAAAACCCCGGAAGAAGACGATCCGTACGCGGCTTATCAGATCCCTGACGATTTGATGTGGTAACACTCAAAACCCGTGGGAGCGAGCCTGCTCGCGAACGCTTTCGCGAGCAGGCTCGCTCCCACAGAGTTTTGCGTTAGCGCATAACAAAACAAACCCCGCTTCGGCGGGGTTTGTGTTTTTCAAGACTGTAGTTGCAGTAGTTCAGGCTTGGTGTTTCTGCGCTTCCAGCTTTTCCAGCTCAGCCTTGTAGCTGTGAGCGTCGCTTTCGCGGTGGAACATACCAACCAGTACGTCTTCTTGATGTACATCCCACAGGTGTACACCGTGGGCTACCAGCTGGTGAAACATACGTGAATCGTCGCGCTCAGTTACTTTGATAGTCATCTGCTTGCTCCAAATTCTGATAAGGGCCTGCGGCAAGGCGTCGCAGGACTTCTTTATAGAATCTGTTAGCTTCCTAAGTAAATAGCTAATTGTCGGGCTGTCATGTCGTTAAAAACCGCAAAACTCTGCAGCCCTTGAAAGACGGGGTGTTTACGGATTTTGCCGATAGTTTTATGACAAAAGTTTCATGTTTTAGGGCTATTTTAAGGCCCAAAAAAACCCCGCCGAAGCGAGGTTTTGTCTTACAGCTTGCAGCTAAAGGCTTGTCGCTTAGTTGCCCTTGACCGTTTTGCCATTCACCGTGCCGTCCAGCAGCATGATGTTGTATTCCTTGCCGTCTTTTTCGACCTGGCGCAGTTTGACCAGCAGCGAATCCCAGTTCTTGGCGAACCACATTTCAGTGATGCGCTTGTTCTGCGTCGGATCGCGTACGCGCTCAACCTTGATAGCGTCTACCTTGCCCGCCTTGGTTTCGACCACTTCAGGGCCGATCACACGAAAGTCATAGGTGTCTACGTCGTTACCATCAACCACCTGGTAGCTCATGGACTTTTTACCGGCCTCTACATCACGCTGCAGCGCCAGCTGGTAGGTGGATTTGTCGAGCATGCCAGTCAGTAGCGGCACTTTGACTGCGTCGCCCTGATCGGTGCCAGTGACCATTTTGGTCGCCCAGTCGAAATCCAGGTCGATCTTTTTCGCTTTGCCCAGACCGCCACGTTCAAAGTGGTAGGTCAGCGGGATCAGCGTGTTTTTCTCGATCTTGAGGGTGCTTTCTTCGTTCAGACTGGCCACCAGCATCGAAGCCTTGAAGTTCAAGGTCCAGACACCGTTGTCGCTTTTGGTCAGGCTACGCTCGGCGGAGCCGCTCATTGGCAACTGTTTCCAGTCGGCGGTATAGCTGGCCTTGAAAGGCTGAAGATCGGCCGCCTGGACTGCTGGGAACGCCAGCAGGCCAAGGGCGAGAAACAGGGCACGACGCATAAGTTCTCCTAGGTTCGTATCAAGTGGCCGCTGGCCGCGAGTAATTGACCGTCCAATAATGCGCCTTGCTCGTCAAGTGACAAGCGACCTTCGGCAAACCAGCGCACTGCAAGCGGATAAATCCGGTGTTCCTGGGTGTGAACCCGTTGCGCCAGACTGTGCGGCGAGTCATCGGACTCTACCGGTATCACTGCCTGTACGACCAGAGGTCCGCCATCGAGTTCCTCGGTCACAAAGTGCACGCTGCAGCCGTGCTCGCGATCTCCCGCTTCCAGCGCCCGCTGATGCGTGTGCAAGCCTTTGTATTTGGGCAGCAGCGAGGGGTGGATGTTGAGCAGGCGACCCTGATAGTGACGTACGAAGTCTGCGCTGAGAATGCGCATGAATCCGGCCAGAACCACCAGTTTCGGATTGAATTCGTCGATGACCTTGATCAGTGCAGCATCGAAGGCCTCGCGGCCCTCGAATGCTTTGTGATCCAGTACGCGGGTATCGATACCCGCGTCTTTGGCGCGTTGCAGGCCGTAGGCATCTGCGCGGTTGGAGATTACCGCGCGGATTGTTGCCGGGCTGGCCTTGACGTCATCGCTGTCGATCAAGGCCTGCAAGTTGCTGCCGGTGCCGGAAAGCAGCACCACTACATCACAGGTATCAGGCATTAGTGCGCCTTGAGGTTTTGCAGCTCAACTTGTGGAGCGCCTTCGGCGGCCGTTGCAATCTGGCCAATGACCCAAGGTTGCTCGCCTGCTTCGCGCAGTACGTTCAGCGCGGTTTCAACGTCAGCCTGAGCCACGCAGATCACCATGCCAACGCCGCAGTTCAGCACGCGATGCATTTCGTTTTCGTCCACGTTGCCTTTCTCTTGCAGCCAGTCAAAGACTGCAGGGCGCTGCCAGCTGGCAACGTCAACGACTGCTTGAGCGCCTTTTGGCAGCACGCGCGGGATGTTGTCGAGCAGGCCACCACCGGTGATGTGGGCCATGGCCTTAACAACGCCGGTGTCCTTGATCAGCTTGAGCAGCGGCTTGACGTAGATACGGGTCGGCGCCATCAGCAGGTCGGTCAGCGGCTTGCCGTCGAGCTGGATGTTTTCGATGTCGGCACCGGACACTTCGATGATTTTGCGGATCAGCGAGTAACCGTTGGAGTGCGGGCCCGAAGATGGCAGGGCGAGCAGAGCATCACCGGCAGCAACCTTGGAACCGTCGATGATTTCGGATTTTTCTACAACACCGACGCAGAAACCGGCCAGGTCGTAGTCTTCGCCTTCGTACATGCCTGGCATTTCAGCGGTTTCGCCGCCTACCAGCGAGCAACCGGACAGTTCGCAGCCAGCGCCGATACCGGTAACCACTTGGGTCGCGGTTTCTACGTTGAGCTTGCCGGTGGCGTAGTAGTCGAGGAAGAACAGAGGCTCTGCGCCGCATACGATCAGGTCGTTAACGCACATGGCAACCAGATCGATACCGATGCTGTCGTGTTTGTTCAGGTTCAGTGCCAGGCGCAGCTTGGTGCCAACGCCGTCAGTGCCGGAAACCAGTACAGGCTGCTTGTAGCCAGCCGGGATTTCGCAGAGGGCGCCAAAACCGCCGAGGCCGCCCATCACTTCCGGGCGTGCAGTGCGCTTGGCCACGCTCTTGATGCGTTCGACCAATGCTTCACCGGCGTCGATGTCTACACCGGCGTCTTTGTAGCTCAGGGATGGTTGCTTGCTCATAATCCAGGCCTTTAGGGGGGATTCGGGGGTATCGACCGAGTTCAGCGGGCAGGCTTGCAAGTGCTCAATGATTGCAACAGAGCAATTGCAGGGTGTCCGGCTGTTGGCGGTCTGCGAAGGCGCGCGATTTTATCAGGCTTGAGGGGCAGCGGCCATCCTCGGGCCGACAGGCAGGGTTATATCTGTCGAAAAAAACCTTTTTTAGTCGTACTTGGGTCTGCGCGCGGGCCTGTATAAGGTATAGCTAATTGGTTTTGAGTTTTTATGACCGCATGAAAACTGCGAGATGAGCGTGAATGATTCGGCTGTGGCCGTGTCTGAAGTGTGTTCGAGTGTTTTTATGGCGTCCTTTCCAGGCTGCTTTTTGTCATCGGGAATTTTTCATGCGTTTTAGTCAATTTTTAGCCGTGGGCTGTTTGTCATTTTTTAGCCTGGCGAGTCATGCCGAAATTCTGACGGGTCTTTATCAGGTGCATGAGCCGGTCACCAGTCAATCGCCGGATGAGCGTACCCAGGCCACGCAAAAGGCCTTGGAAACCCTGGTGCTTCGTCTTACCGGGGACGCCAAGGCGATTCAAAGCCCGGGGCTTGAGGCGATTCGCAAGGATCCGCAGCAAATCATCAGCCGCTACGGCTATGACGCGGGGCCGCCGGAAAGCCTGCAGGTGGACTTCGACCCGGTGAGTACTGATCGTGCGTTGCGCCAGGCCGGTCTGTCGTTGTGGGGCAGTAACCGTCCGGCATTGCTCGGCTGGTGGTTGAACGACTCGGTCGATGGTTCGAGCCTGGTCGGTGACGGTCAATCAGCGGCAGAGCCATTGCGCCGAGCGGCGCAGCATCGCGGATTGCCGTTGCGCCTGCCGTTGGCAGATTTGAGTGAACAGCTGGTGGGTACAGCAGAAAATCTTGAGGGCAGCAATCCTGCACCTTTAAAGGACGCTTCCGAGCGCTATGGCGCGGATGCGCTGCTGGCGGTGCATGCGCATGATGACGCCGGACAGTGGAGCGCCAAGTGGCGTCTGTGGGTCGGTGATCAGCAGGAGCAAGGCAGCGCTCAGGCTTCCGATCAAGCTGCGCTGGCCGATGCCGTGATGCTTGCAGTGAGTCAGCGTCTGGCCCCGCGTTATGCGGTGAAGCCCGGGGTTTCCTCCGAGCAGTTGCTCGAAGTTCAGGGCATGACGCTGCAACGCTATGCGCAGCTTGGGCATTTGCTGGAACCCTTCGGCGCGCAACTAAAGAGTGTCGACGGTGATCGTATTGTGTATCTGGTAAACGGCAGTACTGAGCAATTGCGTTCGCAGCTGGGGTTGGCGCAGTTGCAGGAAGTGCCTGCCGGTCAGGTGTCTTCCGGGGCTGACGCAGGGCAAGCGCCCGGTGTGACGCCAGCGCCAGCGGCGCAACTGCGGTTTCGCTGGTAGGTTTTGATCTTCTTTATATAAGGATGGGGTAGCTCATGGCAGATTCGCGACGGTGGGTGTGGTGGGGTGTGGCGCTGGGGTTCGTCCTGTTTGTGTATTTCCTGCACCCGATACTTACGCCTTTTCTGGTCGCGATCGTTCTGGCCTATATGTTCGACCCTGTGGTTGATCGGCTGGAAAGGCTCGGGCTTTCAAGAACCTGGGGCACGATCACGGTTTTCACGTTGTTCACTGTCATTTTGATGACATTGCTGCTGGTGTTGGTACCGCTGCTGGCCAAGCAACTGTTGAAGCTCTACCAATTGGCGCCGCAGGTTCTCGACTGGTTGCAGCACACGGCAATGCCGTGGGTGCAAGCCAAGCTCGGCCTGAGCGACAGTTTCTGGAAGTTCGACAAGATCAAGGCGGCAATCACCGAGAACATGGGGCAGGCCACTGACATCGTCGGTATCGTCCTGTCGCAGGCAACGGCTTCCAGCTTGGTGTTGATCGGCCTTTTGGCAAATCTGGTGTTGATTCCGGTGGTGGCGTTTTACCTGCTGCGCGACTGGAACATCATGATGGCCAGGATTCGCGACCTGTTGCCGCGTTCACGGGCCGACCAGATTGTGTCGCTGGCCAAAGAATGTCACGACGTGCTCGGCGCATTCGTGCGTGGCCAGTTGCTGGTGATGCTGGCGTTGGGCGTGATCTATTCCGCCGGTTTGATGCTGGTAGGGCTTGAGTTAGGGCTGTTGATCGGCTTGATGGCCGGTCTGGCGGCCATCGTGCCCTACATGGGGTTTATTATCGGTATCGGTGCTGCCCTGGTAGCCGGGTTGTTCCAGTTTGGTGGCGACTTGTATCCCATGATCGGCATTGTCGTGGTGTTTATGGTTGGCCAGGCACTGGAGGGTATGGTGCTGACGCCGCTGCTGGTGGGCGACCGAATTGGCCTGCACCCGGTGGCGGTGATCTTTGCGATCCTGGCGGGGGGTGAGCTGTTCGGTTTTACCGGGGTGCTGCTGGCATTGCCGTTAGCGGCGGTGATTATGGTGCTGGTGCGCCATGTGCAGGATTTGTACAAAGACTCCCAAGTCTATAAAGGCAGTGAAGACCCTCAGTTATAACTTGGCCAATAAAAGCCCAGGGCACTGGATGACCAACGTGTAGTAGACCATTAAGTGCTCTGGTTGCATGTTGTCTTGGAAGAGCGTTACTCGTGTGTTTTTCAAGGGATGAGATACGCATGCGTAACGCTTTTTCCAGCTAGGTCATCAGAGGGCAAGGGAATAGTGATGATCTGCTCCGCTCTGGTATCAGCCAGTGTGCCTTGCGCAGGAAATGTAATGATAAATCGAGCCTCTTCAAGTTGTTGGCTCGGATCAGCACAAGTGAAATGCAGATAGCCCTCGCGCTCCTCAATTATGAAGGACACAGCATCCAACGGTGTGACTGACAGTGCGTTGCCGAGCGGGATATCGAGTTTGACGCTGGCGTCGAACAGAGTACCTATGGCTTTTGCGGGTGAGTAAAACAATGCCATATGGACAGTATCACTGTAGATCCGCTGGCACTCATTGCTGGGCACCTCGATATTGCCTAATTCGTAGGCGTACGTTCCGTGTGTACCTTTGGAGTGATTGATCCATACGGTAAATACTGGCTCTTTCAGGATGTTCAGACTTCCTGATGTATTGATCGAGCGCCAGCTACCTGATTGCTCAGCCAGTTGCAGTGTTACTTCCTGAGCATCTTCTTTTCTGAATCGATAGTAGAGCCCGTCATGCTCGATTTGCGCGATATCAGTGGAGGATATCTTAAAGGGAATGGATGGGTTAGAGCGGGATCCATCATGTAACGTTACAGTAACTTCCCCTTTCAGGCGGCATTGGTTGACCGTGGTGGTGACCGGATGAGTCGTCGTTATCGTGTTAATGGCAGAGCCCAGAAAAACAGCGCCCTCGCTCAGTGCAATGACACTTTTATGGGAGTTGGCGATCTGATTTTTTGCCAGTTTCATGCTGTTGATTCCGCAATGCCCATTGCTGGCGCCGCCGGCAAAAGGATGGCTCCCCCATGCCCTGTTTCCCCAGTTAATGAGTGGGAATTTGAAATCTGGAACCTGCTCCACCGTGGTGCCGGGGATTTTTTGCCAGTCCCAGACGGGTTGTATGTTGCGATACTCATCTCCGTGCTTGACAACGAAACAGGATCCCGTTCCCAGGTAATATCCCTTCAGGTTTTCCCCGTTTCCACTTTCAGAACCTACGCTTCTGTCCGAGATCATTTTAGCGAACAGACAAAAATTCGGGGTTATGTGGGACATGTAATCGTTGACCCAAAATACCCTGTTGCCGATGAAGTACTGATTGTCTGCCTCGTTTCCATTGGCACGGCTGATGAGTTCCAGCAAAACTTCAGGGTGCTTTGCCCCTTGGTTGATAAGTTGCTGGGCCCAACCTGCCAGCGATGAGTTTGTCGGTGTGTTTCGGCTCAGGGCCCGGCCGCAGGCATGAAAGTCATACACTTTGGCATACCCCATCCAGGCCATTCCCTGAACAAGGAACTCTTCGATCGACGTCACGGCTTCCCGGGTAAAGGAGAAGATCCCATTTGAGACTGAGATACTTTGAAATATTCTGGAAAGCAATTCCTGTCCGTAAGAAGCGCCATACAGTTGCGAGTACTTACCAGACTCTGGATTGTGCTGGCTGTAGGAGTAGTCGACACTGATTCCCTCTCCTTCTTCTTTACCGTGACGATGGACCGGAAAACAAAGTGAGGAGAGCACCTGGTAGGCCGCATAAGTGTTTCCAAGCTCTGCGCTGTCCGCAGATGTTTTCCATGCGGCCAAGCTCCATATCAGTTGGATAAAGCAATAGTCGGCAAGGTTGGCGCCGGTTTCGGGTGCCTCGGCGTTCGTCACCTGCCTGATGTAGTCGAAGAACATGTTCAGCTTGTTGTTGCGAACGACGGTGGACAATAGGAGAGCTGCAATCGAAGCTCTTTTTCCCAGTCCGATATTGAGATCCCACCAGTTGGCAGGGTCATAATTTTGCTGGCTGTAAAAATTCAAGGCATCGACGGCGCATTCAATATACCGCTCGGGGGCAGAAGCTTGATTTCGGGCAATATAGTTGGCAATGCTTTGCGCCCTTTGTAAGTGAGTGTAAAGAGGTGCAGGGTTAATTTTTTTCCCCGAGGGGTATTTGATATCCGAGAAACGGCCGCTGTTAAACATGGAAATCCAGTGGTCAATTTCTGATTGGCCGGGTGGGGTGGATCGCAGTTTGTAAATCAGGTCGCCATGAACCGTATTTGCGCTGGTTTTGACTTGCTCTGCGAGGGCATGCTCAAGAGTGACAGTCAATGCACTGTGAGCAGGCAGCCAGAGCGTATTTTCATAACTGCTAAACAGGGGGGTTATGAGCCTTGTTTCCAGGTTTTTTTCTCCTGCGCGCAGGAAGACACTGTTGGTATTGATGAAATGACTGAGAAAGAATGGCCAGTTATATTGGGTGGATTCACTCTTCGTTGGATGAAAGGTCAACGTCTCAAGTATGTGCCCGGTCGAACTGTCTTTCACTTTGATGATGATGGAGGAGTCTGGCAGCAAGTTGGCTGCTGATTCAATCGATCCGGCGGTTATCCAGTTATCCAAATGACAGGCCGTCGTAAATACGCGTATGTCACACAGATTCGAATGCCAGAGCTTATTGGGATAGCCGCTGTCATGAGTTTTGAATGTCTCGCCGATTTTTTTGCCTGCACGGATTGAGTCTGAGGCTTGGTTAATCGTGTCCGAGAAAAATTTTGGCCACCTATAGTGACCCATTTGCGCATCCGAAGGCTGGTAGTGGACCAGGCTTAACACCTGACCGTTATGATTATTTATGGCGCAGGCATAGAGCGACTCACCTTTTAGTGTGTCCCGATCTGAAATGATGGATGCGCCATTCATCTCGATCCACATTTCCAGTTCATTATTCATGGGGGCCTCGGCTGGTACGGAGTGCGTGATTGGTTTTTTCGGCAGTGTGTGGTTTTAACTTTATCTGTGATTTTTCTCGGTCGGTTACTGCCAGAATTGATAGGTCCTGCAGCGATGCGTAGGCGAAAGCGCTCGTTTCGGGCGTCAAGCCGGGCGAGGAGGAGGGGTGGGGAAGGTTTTCGAAGCTGGGGGGTATCAGTGCCAGCTCGCAATCAATAAACTCGTTGTGGCTCAAAGAGATAATGCAAACCTTTGATTTTGCTCGTGGTCTGTTACATTGTGTGCCCGGCGAGACGGGTATAAACTTTTCAAACCTTACACAGAGGCCACTAACGGTTCGTTTGAACTGTTCAGTCAGCATGAAACCGATTCAGCTGCCCCTAGGTGTGCGTCTGCGTGATGACGCAACCTTCATAAATTACTATCCAGGCGCCAATGCCGCTGCACTCGGCTATGTCGAGCGTCTGTGCGAAGCCGACGCCGGCTGGACAGAAAGCCTGATCTATCTGTGGGGCAAGCATGGCGTCGGGCGTACGCACTTGCTACAGGCCGCCTGCCTGCGCTTTGAACAGATGGGTGAGCCGGCGGTGTACCTGCCACTGGCCGAGTTGCTGGATCGCGGCATTGAGATCCTCGATAACCTTGAGCAATACGAACTGGTCTGTCTGGATGATCTTCAGGCAGTGGCCGGTCGTGCTGACTGGGAAGAAGCGCTGTTTCACCTGTTCAACCGTTTGCGTGACAGCGGGCGTCGCCTGCTGATTGCTGCCTCCACCTCGCCCCGTGAATTGCCAATCAAGCTGGCGGACCTCAAGTCCCGCCTGACCCTTGCACTGGTCTTTCAGATGCGCCCCTTGTCCGATGAAGACAAGCTGCGTGCCTTGCAGTTGCGCGCATCGCGTCGTGGCTTGCACCTGACCGACGAGGTTGGGCACTTTATTCTCACGCGCGGCACCCGCAGCATGAGTGCGCTGTTCGATTTGCTCGAACGTCTCGATCAGGCGTCTTTGCAAGCGCAGCGCAAGCTGACCATACCGTTCTTGAAAGAAACCCTGGGCTGGTAGCTCGCGCCTTTAAAACCGTAGCCTGCAGACCTTTCCGGCAATTTTTAGGCGGCACAAAGCCTGCGTCGCAGAATGGTTGCGCGCGCAAAGTCGATTGTCAGAGGTGTAAAGCCTTAGATGCATCGAGAAAACCCTTGAGTCACATTTAGATCGATTGAATTTGCAAATGAGGATCATAGAAGGCATAGTCGCGGCTACTTTTCCTACAAGCCACGGTCGTGCCCATGCTAAAGCGCTTCGCACCCCTCGTGCCCCTAGCACTCGTTACCCTGTTGTTTGGCTGTGCTGCTCACACTCCTGTGTCGCAACAAGTCGTCGAACGTCAGGCTCATAAGTCATCCTCGGTATCGCAATCTTCCGCTATTTATCAGGAAGAGCTGGCAACCGAAAAAGAACTGGCTGACTTCTCCGCCAACAGCAAGCCTTACGAACTGCCAGCTTTGGCTGACAGCATCCTTGAGCGTGGCATGGCCTTGATCGGTACGCGTTACCGTTTTGGCGGCACCTCTGAGGCAGGCTTCGATTGCAGCGGCTTCATCGGTTATCTGTTCAAAGAAGAGGCGGGCATGCAATTGCCGCGCTCAACGCGTGAAATGATCAACGTAAATGCACCGTTGGTCGCACGAAACAATCTGAAACCAGGTGATTTGCTGTTCTTCAGCACCAATGGTCGTGGTCGTGTAAGCCATGCCGGGATTTACCTGGGCGATGACCAGTTTATCCACTCCAGCAGCCGCCGCAGCGGTGGTGTACGGATTGATAACCTGGGTGACAGCTACTGGAGCAAGACCTTTATTGAGGCCAAGCGCGCACTCGCGATGGCACCTTCGAGCGTAGTAGCTCGCAAGTAAAGTTAATGTCTTACTTGAAGTTCTGTTGCTAAGCGCTAGAATTCAGTCGCATTGTTAAATTCCTGAAGCCGCGAAGGTGCCCCCTGTCGCGGCTTCGGGTTTCGCGGCCAGAGTTGCCGTATCCAGAATCAGGAACATTCTGTTTATGTCGATCATGGCCCGCGTTGCACTTTTGACTCTAGCAGCACTGCTCAGTGCCTGCGCGAACCGCACGGCACCGCCTCCCGTTGCGCAAAAGCCGCTTGTATTTATCAGCCACCCTGAAGAAACCTCACCGATTGCCGCAGACGTGCTGTTTCGCGCTTTGGGGCTGGTTGGCACGCCTTATCGCTGGGGCGGCAATACCCCGGATTCGGGTTTTGATTGCAGCGGCCTGATCAAGTACGTGTACAACGACGCAGCGGGTATTTCGCTGCCGCGCACCACCCGCGAGATGATCGTGATGCAGGCGCAGAATATTGGTCAGGACAAGCTGCAAACCGGCGACCTGCTGTTCTTTGCCACCAATGGTGGCTCCCAGGTCAGCCACGCCGGGATCTACGTCGGCGAAGGCCGCTTTGTACACGCGCCGGCCACGGGCGGTACGGTCAAGCTGGACAGCCTCAACAAAGCCTACTGGCAAAAAGCCTATCTGAACGCCAAGCGGGTCCTGCCGAACGAGCAGCATCTGGCGCGTTTGCCGTAACCGCAAACCTGCTGTAGCCGCTGATAAGGTCCGAAGGGCCTTCAGGATATGGGGCTGCTAGGCAGCCCATCACAGCCTCGTTCCTCGTCAGCGGCTACAGCCAGGCTTTTACTTGCCTGACACCCGCCAGATCTTGTTGCCGACATCATCGGCCACCAACAAATCCCCTTGCTTGTCGATGACCACGCCCACCGGCCGGCCCATGGCCTTTTCGTCTGCGTTGAGAAAACCGGTCAACACATCGATCGGCATGCCTGTGGGCTTGCCGTCCGCGAAGGGCACAAAAATCACCTTGTAGCCACTGTGCGGCTTGCGGTTCCAGGAGCCGTGCTGGCCTATAAAAGCGCCTTCAGTAAAGTCGGGGAGTTTGCTTCCTGCGGCAAAGCTCAGGCCCAGAGACGCGGTGTGCGGGCCCACTGCGTAGTCCGGGGCAATGGCCTTGGCCACCAGTTCCGGGTTTTGCGGGTTGACCCGTACATCCGCATGCTGGCCGTAATAGCTGTAGGGCCAGCCATAGAAGCCGCCGTCCTTGACTGAGGTGATGTAGTCGGGCACCAGGTCGCTGCCGATTTCGTCGCGTTCGTTGACGGCAGTCCAGAGTTTTCCGGTTTTGGGCTCCCAGTCCATCCCGTTGGGGTTGCGCAGGCCTGAAGCGAAAATCCGGTGATTGCCGGTGGCGCGATCAACTTCCCAGATTGCGGCGCGACCTTGCTCCTTATCCATGCCGTTCTCGCCGACGTTGCTGTTGGAGCCGACACTGACATACAGCTTGGAGCCGTCGGGGCTGGCGATGACGTTTTTGGTCCAGTGGTGATTCAACGGCCCGCCCGGCAGGTCGACGACTTTGGTGGGTGGGGCGCTGATGCTGTTTTCGCCTGCCTGATAAGGGAAGCGCAACAGCTTGTCGGCGTCGGCGACATACAGATCATTGCCCACCAGCGTCATGCCAAAGGGCGAGTTCAGATTCTCGATAAAAACCGTACGGGTTTCGGCTACGCCGTCGTGGTCAGCATCGCGCAACAAGGTAATCCGATTCGCGCTTGGCACTCCGGCCCCGGCGCGGGCCATCACCTTGTCCGCGATCCAGCCCTTGATGCCCTTGCTGTCATCCGGTTTGGGCGGTGAATTGGTTTCTGCCACCAGTACGTCGCCGTTGGGTAATACGTAGAGCCAGCGCGGGTGGTCAAGGTTTTCGGCAAAGGCTGTTACTTGCAGGCCTTGGGCGGCAATTGGCGTGGCACCGTCAGGCCAGCCGATCGCCGGGGCGATATTGACGGTCGGGATGAGTGTCTTGTTCGGTTCGGGCAGTTTCGGCGTAGGTCCCGTGCCATCACTCACTTGCAGGGTCGAATTCTCGCCGCAGGCAGCCAACCCCGTCGCAAGTACGATGACAATAGCGTGCTGGCGCTTGAACATGTGTATCTCCATGAGGTTTTGGTCTTGTAAGTCATAGAGAAGCGTAGCCGCTTAAAGGTTCAGGTCAGAGCCTTGTATAAAGCGTTTTGGTGCCACCTTTAATTGACGCTCCACCCCCAACCCTCTAACCTTCGCGGCTTGTTTCAGGTGCTCTATGGTCCCGGATCGATAGAGTGAAACAGGGAAGCCGGTGAGGGCGTGTTTGACCCACACAACCGCCATGATCCCGGCGCTGCCCCCGCAACGGTAAATGAGTCAAAACCACGCTGAGTGCCACTGTGTTTTCGCACGGGAAGGCGCGTGGTCAGGGGTTGTCCTTCGGGATGGAACCGCTTGTGAGCCCGGAGACCGGCCTGATCCATCCAGCATCCTCGCGGCGGGCGATGGTGTGTTGTTTATTGTCCCCCGCCTCCCGTTTGCATCATTGAGCCCCAACGGAGAGCTGCCATGAACGAATCCCCCGAACGCGACGAACGTCATCAGGCGCGCATGCTGCGCAAAAAAGCCGTTATGGACGAGCGCATTGCCAGCTCGCCCAATGAGTGCGGGCTGCTGCTGGTATTGACCGGCAACGGCAAAGGTAAAAGCAGTTCCGCTTTTGGCATGTTGGCCCGGGCCATGGGCCACGGCATGCAGTGCGGTGTGGTGCAGTTCATCAAGGGTCGCAACAGCACCGGCGAAGAGATCTTCTTCCGCCGCTTCCCCGAGCAGGTGCGTTATCACGTCATGGGCGAAGGCTTTACCTGGGAAACCCAGGATCGTCAGCGTGATATCGCCGCCGCTGAAGCCGCGTGGGAAGTGTCCCGCGAGATGCTGCGTGACCCGTCCATCGGGCTGGTGGTGCTGGATGAGCTGAATATCGCGCTCAAGCACGGCTACCTCGACCTTGAGCAGGTACTCGCCGACCTGCAAGCCCGTCCGCCGATGCAGCATGTGCTGGTCACCGGGCGCGGCGCCAAACCTGAACTGATTGATCTGGCCGATACCGTGACCGAAATGGGTGTGGTGAAACACGCCTTCCAGGCCGGGATCAAAGCCCAGAAAGGCATCGAATTGTGAGTGTTGAAGTATGAGAGCGTCACGTCATTGCCCGGCGGTGTTGATCGCCGCACCGGCTTCCGGTCAGGGCAAGACCACCGTTACCGCCGCCCTGGCCCGGTTGCATCGCAATCAGGGGCGCAAGGTGCGGGTGTTCAAATGTGGCCCGGACTTTCTCGACCCGATGATTCTTGAGCGCGCCAGCGGTGCGCCGGTGTATCAGGTGGATTTGTGGATGGTGGGCGCCGATGAAAGCCGCCGTCTGCTGTGGGAGGCTGCTGCAGATGCGGACCTGATCCTTATCGAAGGTGTTATGGGGCTGTTCGACGGCACACCGTCCAGCGCCGATCTGGCGCGGCATTTTGGTGTGCCAGTCTTGGCGGTGATCGATGGTACCGCGATGGCCCAGACCTTTGGTGCACTGGCCTTGGGCCTGGCGCGCTATCAGCCGGATCTGCCGTTTGCCGGTGTGCTGGCCAATCGGGTCGGCACGGTGCGCCACGCGCAGTTGCTCGAAGGCAGCCTGACCGAAGGCTTGCGTTGGTACGGCGCGCTGTCCCGCGAGACCGGGATCGAGCTGCCGAGCCGTCACCTGGGGTTGGTCCAGGCCAGTGAGCTGAACGATCTGGATGTACGCCTCGACGCGGCGGCGAATGCCTTGGCCAGTACCTGTGAGGTAGCGCTGCCGCCCGCGGTCGAGTTTAAGGCGCCTGAACCGGTTGCGGTCGAGCCGTTGCTGGCCGGGGTGCGGATTGCCGTGGCCCGTGACGAAGCGTTTGCCTTCACCTATGGTGCGAGCCTGGATCTGTTGCGGGCGATGGGCGCTGAGCTGGTGTTTTTCTCGCCAATTCGCGATGTCCGCTTGCCCGAGGCTGACAGCCTGTATTTGCCGGGCGGTTATCCCGAGTTGCATCACCTTGAGCTGTCGCGCAATACGCCGATGCTGGAGGCGATTCGTGCCCATCACGTTGCGGGCAAGCCGCTGCTCGCCGAATGCGGCGGCATGCTTTACCTGCTCGATGCCTTGACCGATGTTGAGGGGCAGCGTGCTGAACTGGTGGGTTTGCTGGCTGGGGAGGCGACGATGCAAAAGCGTCTGGCTGCGCTGGCGTTGCAAGCCGTGGACATGCCCGAAGGGTTGCTGCGCGGTCACACCTATCATCACTCGCTGACCAGTACCGAGCTTGAGCCCATTGCCCGCGGCCTGAGCCCTAACGGCGGGCGTGGCGCTGAAGCGGTATATCGCGAAGGGCGGATGACCGCCTCTTATGTGCACTTTTACTTCCCGTCCAATCCTCAGGCCATTGCCGCGTTGTTCGCGCCATGCGCCGTGAAGGCGCCATGACCGACAACGCATTTAGCCCTGAAGAACGCGCAGCCGTGTACCGCGCCATTGCCGAACGCCGCGATATGCGGCATTTCAGCGGTGGCAGTGTGGCGCCCGAGTTGTTGTCGCGTTTGCTGGAAGCGGCGCATCAGGCCCCGAGTGTGGGGTTGATGCAGCCGTGGCGGTTTATCCGCATCACCGACCGCGAGCTGCGTGGCAAGATCCAGGGCCTGGTCGAAGACGAACGGGTGCGCACCGCCGAGGCGCTGGGCCAGCGCTCCGATGAGTTCATGACGCTCAAGGTCGAAGGCATCAACGATTGCGCCGAGGTGCTGGTGGCGGCGTTGATGGACGACCGCGAAAAGCACATTTTTGGCCGACGAACACTTCCGGAAATGGATATGGCATCGTTGTCCTGTGCCATTCAAAACCTGTGGTTGGCGGCACGTGTCGAGGGCTTGGGCATGGGCTGGGTATCGTTGTTCGAGCCTCAGGCGTTGGCTGATTTGTTGGGGTTGCCCGCAGGCGCCAAGCCGCTGGCTGTGTTGTGCCTGGGCCCGGTCGAGGCTTTTTATCCGGCGCCGATGCTGGTGCTGGAAGGGTGGGCGCAAGCGCGTCCACTGAGTGAATTGGTGTATGAGAATTATTGGGGAGTGAGTCCATGAGTGTGGCGTTGCTGTGCGTCGCCGGGGTGGCGCTGGATGCACTGTTGGGTGAGCCCAAGCGTTGGCATCCGCTGGTGGCGTTTGGCCGGATGGCCGAGCGTATCGAGCAGCGTTTCAATTCCGGTGGTCGTGGCTGGCGCAGTCATGGTGTGACGGCGTGGGTGCTGGCGGTATTGCCGCTGACGGTTCTGGCCACGGCACTGTCGTGGCTGCCTTATATCGGTTGGTTGGTGGACATTCTGGCGCTGTATTGCGCGCTGGGCATGCGCAGCCTCGGGGAGCATGTGCAACCGGTTGCCCAGGCATTGCGCGCCAATGATCTGGATGAGGCGCGCACCCGGGTCGGGTATCTGGTCAGCCGCCAGACCAGCGAGCTGGACTCGACTGAAGTGGCCCGCGCCGCCACCGAATCGGTACTCGAGAACGGCAGCGATGCGGTGTTTGCGGCGATTTTCTGGTTTGCCGTGGCCGGTGCGCCGGGCGTGGTGCTCTATCGTTTGAGTAATACGCTGGACGCGATGTGGGGCTATCGCAACGAACGCTTTGAGCGATTTGGTTGGGCCGCTGCCCGGATCGACGATGTTCTTAACTATATTCCTGCAAGGCTGGTTGCTCTGACTTACGCCGTACTGGGTAAAACCCGACTGGCCTTGAAGTGCTGGCGCAAACAGGCCCCGCTGTGGGACAGCCCCAATGCTGGCCCGGTCATGGCCGCAGGCGCCGGTGCGTTGGGTGTTGAGTTAGGTGGCCCGGCGATTTATCACGGCGAACTGCATGAGCGTCCGCAGTTGGGTGAAGGTGTACCGGCAGATGCCGACTCGATTGGTCGTGGCTGGCAACTGGTGCAGCGTGGCGTGTGGCTGTGGCTGTTGATTCTGTGTGTGTGGAGTGAATTCTATGCTTGAGCACGGCGGGCGTTTGCGCAGGGCAGCGTTGCATTACGGCATTGCCGAAGCCGACTGGCTGGATTTGTCCACTGGGCTGGCGCCTTGGCCATTTGCTATTCCGCCGATACCTGAACGTGCTTGGGCGCGCTTGCCTGAAACCGACGACGGTCTTGAGCAGGCAGCCTGCGCCTATTACGGCGCACTGAATGTGCTGCCGGTGGCGGGTTCGCAATCAGCCATTCAGTTACTGCCGCGCCTGCGCCGCAGTGGCAAGGTTGGCGTGCTGTCGCCGTGTTACGCCGAGCATGCGCATGCCTGGCGGCACAGTGGGCATATCGTGCGTGAAATCATGGAGCAGGAAGTCGATTTCTACCTCGACAAGCTGGACGTATTAGTCGTGGTCAATCCCAACAATCCTACGGGGCTGAGCCTGACCCCTGAGCGTTTGCTGGAATGGCATGCGCGGCTGGTGCAGCGCGGTGGCTGGCTGGTGGTGGACGAAGCCTTTATGGACAACACGCCAGAGCTGAGCCTAGCGGCACAGAGCCAGCGTACTGGGCTGATTGTGCTGCGCTCGTTTGGCAAGTTTTTTGGTCTGGCCGGAGTACGGCTGGGTTTTGTACTGGCCGAGCAAAAGTTACTCAAGTTACTGGCCGAGCAAGCTGGACCCTGGGCCGTGAGTGGGCCGACGCGCATTGTCGGTCAGGCCTGCCTGCTCGACACCGCCGGCCATGCTCGCCAGCGCGAACGCAGCGAGTTGGCTAGCGGGCGGCTGGAACGGTTGCTGGGCTTGCATGATTTACCGCCGCAAGGGGGCTGTGCATTGTTCAAGTGGCTGATCACGCCCCATGCTGACCGTCTTTACGAATTTATGGCGCATCGCGGCATTTTGCTGCGCCTGTTTACCCACAACAGCAGCGTGCGTTTTGGCCTGCCTGCTGCCGAGGCTGACTGGTTGCGCCTGGAGCTGGCATTAGCGGCGTACACCAAGGAAACCCTATGAGTACGTTGATGGTGCAAGGCACCACATCTGATGCCGGTAAAAGCACGTTGGTGACGGCCCTGTGCCGTTGGCTGACTCGCCAGGGTGTGGCAGTGGTGCCGTTCAAGCCGCAGAATATGGCACTCAACAGCGCGGTGACCGCCGAAGGTGGCGAGATTGGTCGCGCCCAGGCGGTACAAGCTCAGGCTGCAGGGCTGGCGCCGCACACGGACATGAACCCGGTGTTGCTCAAGCCCAACAGCGATACAGGTGCCCAGGTGATTATTCATGGTCGTGCCGTTACCAGCATGAACGCGGTGGCGTATCACGACTACAAGGCCATCGCCATGCAGGCGGTACTGGCCTCGCACCAGCGTTTGAGTGCGGCGTATCCGGTGGTGATGGTCGAGGGCGCGGGTTCTCCGGCCGAGATCAATCTACGGGCCGGTGATATTGCCAACATGGGCTTTGCCGAAGCGGTGGACTGCCCGGTGGTGTTGATCGCTGACATCAATCGCGGTGGGGTGTTTGCGCATCTGGTTGGCACCCTGGAGCTGTTGTCCGAGTCGGAACAGGCGCGGGTCAAAGGTTTTATCATCAACCGGTTTCGCGGCGATATCGCCTTGCTCCAGCCCGGTCTTGACTGGCTGGAACAGCGCACCGGCAAGCCGGTAATCGGTGTGTTGCCCTATGTGATGGACTTGCACCTCGAGGCCGAGGATGGCATCGATCAGCGCCAGACCGACAAGGTCGAGCAGGTGCTCAAGGTGGTGGTGCCGGTACTGCCGCGCATCAGCAATCACACGGATTTCGACCCGCTGCGCCTGCATCCGCAAGTGGACTTGCAGTTTGTGGGGCCGGGCCAGCCGATTCCGCCCGCTGATTTGATCATCTTGCCCGGTTCCAAAAGCGTACGCAGTGATCTGGCGTATTTGCGCGCCAATGGCTGGGATGCGGCCATCAGTCGTCATCTGCGTTACGGCGGAAAGCTGCTGGGGATTTGCGGCGGCCTGCAGATGCTCGGCGAGCAGATTCATGATCCGCTGGGCCTTGAGGGCGCGCCGGGTTCCGGTGCCGGCTTGGGTTTGCTGGCGTTCAGCACCGAGCTTGCAGCCGAAAAGCAGCTGCGCAATGTACGCGGGCACCTGGTTCTCGAAAACGCCGAAGTCAGTGGCTATGAAATCCACGCGGGGGTGACCACCGGTGTTGCTCTGGAACAGCCTGTGGTGCGGCTGGATGATGGGCGCTGTGATGGCGCACAAAGTGCGGACGGGCAAATTCTCGGCACCTACCTGCATGGCGTGTTCGAGTCGCCTGCGGCTTGCAGCGCATTGCTGCGCTGGGCCGGTTTGCAGGATGTGCAGGAAGTGGACTACCACGCCCTGCGCGAGCGGGATATCGAGCGGCTGGCGGACCTGGTGGAAAACCACCTGGATACGGCCTACCTGCGTGAGCTTTGCGAAATATAAAGCTGTGGGAGCGAGCCTGCTCGCGAAAAACATTACTTCGCGAGCAGGCTCGCTCCCACAGCAGATCCAGAGGTTTATCGACATGCTGCAACTGATTTTGGGCGGCGCCCGCTCGGGCAAAAGTCGCCTGGCTGAAAAGCTGGCGGCCCAGTCTGGCTGCGCCGTCACCTATATCGCCACCAGCCAGCCGCTGGACGGCGAGATGAGCGAGCGCGTGCGCCATCATCGCGAACGTCGTCCAGTCGAGTGGGCGCTGATTGAAGAGCCTGTCGAACTGGCCCGGGTACTGCGCGATAACGCTCGCGCCGATGCTTGCCTGTTGGTGGACTGCCTGACGCTGTGGATGACCAATCTGTTGATGCTTGAAGACCCGCAGCGGTTGATTACCGAACGTGATGCACTGCTGGAATGCCTGGCTGATCTGCCGGGCGAAATTGTGTTTGTCAGCAACGAAACCGGAATGGGTGTCGTGCCGCTGGGCGAATTGACTCGCCGCTATGTCGATGAAGCCGGTTGGTTGCATCAAGCCCTGGCCGAGCGCTGTCAGCGAGTAGTGCTGACGGTGGCGGGCCTGCCCCTGACGTTGAAAGGAACTGCACTATGAACACCCCGTGGTGGCTGACCCCCTGCAAGCCCGTTGACCGTGACATGCAATTGGCTGCAGCCGCACGTCAGCAGCAATTGACCAAACCGGCGGGTTCGCTGGGCCAGCTTGAGGCATTGGCGGTGCAATTGGCCGGGCTGCAGGGGCGGCTCAAACCCCGTGTTGATCAGTTGTGGATTGCGATTTTTGCAGGTGATCACGGCATAGTCGACGAAGGCGTTTCGGCCTACCCACAAGCAGTCACCGGGCAAATGCTGCACAACTTTGTCAGCGGCGGTGCGGCGATCAGCGTGTTGGCCCGGCAGTTGGGCGCGCAGTTGGATGTGGTGGATCTGGGCACGGTCACGCCGATGCTGGAGCTGGAGGGTGTGCGTCATTTGCAGTTGGGCGCAGGTACGGCCAATTTTGCGCTGGGCCCGGCGATGTCCGACAGCCAAGGATTAAAAGCCTTGCAGGCGGGACGTGACAGCGTATTGCGGGCGCAGGCAGTGGGCAGTGAGCTGTTTATTGGCGGCGAAATGGGCATCGGCAACACGGCGTCTGCCAGTGCCGTGGCCAGTGCGCTGCTCGATTGCCCGGCTTCGCAGTTGACCGGGCCGGGTACAGGTCTGGATGCCGCCGGTGTGAGCCATAAGGCGCGGGTGATCGAAGGGGCGCTGGCGTTGCATGCAGGCCATCTCGATGATCCGCTGCAGACCCTGTTTCGCCTGGGTGGTTTTGAAATTGCAGCTCTGGTCGGGGCCTATGTGGCCTGTGCCCAGGAAGGCATCGTGGCGGTGGTCGACGGTTTTATCTGCACCGTCGCGGCGATGGTCGCCGTACGTTTGAATCCTGAATGTCGAGAATGGTTGGTTTTCAGTCATCGTGGGGCTGAGCTGGGTCATCGTCATGTACTGCAAAGCTTGCAAGCCGAGCCGTTGCTCGATTTGGGCCTGCGCCTGGGTGAGGGCAGCGGCGCGGCGTTGGCGGTGCCGTTGATGCGCCTGGCGTGTGACCTGCACGGGCAGATGGCAACATTTGCCGAAGCTGCCGTTGCAGATCGTCCGGCATGACAGTGCAACTGGATTTGCTGCGTCATGGCGAGACCGAGTTGGGCGGTGGTTTGCGCGGCAGCCTGGATGACGCCTTGACGCCGTTGGGCTGGACGCAAATGCGTGAGGCCGTTAAAGGCCAGGGGCCGTGGGATCGGATTGTCAGTTCGCCGTTGCAGCGTTGCGCATTGTTTGCCCGGGAGTTGAGCGCACAGCTCGATTTGCCTGTGTCGTTCGACAAGAACCTGCAAGAACTGCATTTTGGTGCCTGGGAAGGGCAGAGCGCCGCGGCGTTGATGGAAGTCGATTCAGAAGCTCTAGGTCTGTTCTGGGCGGATCCCTACGCTTTTACCCCGCCCGACGGCGAGCCGGTACTTGAGTTTTCGGCGCGGGTGTTGTCTGCCGTCAGCCGTATGCAGCAGGAATTTTCCGGTGAACGGGTACTGGTGGTGTGTCATGGCGGAGTGATGAAGCTGCTGCTGGCTCAGGCCCGCGGCTTGCCCCGCGAGCAATTGCTGCAGGTGCCGGTGATCCATGGCGCGCTGTTCGGGTTGCAGGTTGGCGCGAAGGGTCAGTTGACCGAGGTCGTCGGCTAATGTTGCCGTTCTGGATTGCCTTGCAGTTTTTAAGCAGCTTACCGATTCGCTTGCCGGGTATGCCGCAGCCCCAGGAACTGGGGCGTTCACTACTGTTTTATCCGGTGGTGGGGCTGCTGTTTGGTCTGCTGCTGTGGGGCCTCAATGGATTGCTGGCCGATGCGCCATTGATGCTGCATGCGGCTTTGCTGCTGACGGTTTGGGTGCTGCTCAGTGGCGGGCTGCATCTGGACGGTCTGGCCGACAGTGCAGATGCCTGGCTGGGCGGCTTTGGTGACCGCGAGCGCACGCTGACCATCATGAAAGATCCGCGCAGCGGGCCGATTGCGGTGGTGACGCTGGTGTTGGTGTTGTTGCTCAAGTTCTGTGCGTTGCTGGCGTTACTTGAGCAGCGCAACGGCGCAGCTTTGCTGATCGTGCCCTTGATCGGGCGCAGTGCCTTGCTGGCGGTGTTTCTGACCACGCCATACGTGCGTGCCGGTGGTTTGGGCCAGGCGCTGGCCGACCATCTGCCACGCAAGGCGGGCTGGTGGGTATTGGGGCTGGGTGCCGTGGCCTGTGTGGTGTTGGCCGGGTCTGCCGGGCTGTGGGCATTGGCGCTGGCAGCCGTAGGGTTTGTATGGCTGCGCCGGGTGATGATGCGCCGTTTGGGCGGCACCACAGGCGATACCGCTGGGGCGTTGCTGGAGTTGCTTGAAGTGCTGGTGCTGGTGGGATTGGCGCTGATGCAGCAATGACCTGACGCTTGCTTCGCGAGCAGGCTCGCTCCACAAAGAAGTAAGTCCTGTATTAAATCTTGATTCTATTTTATTGCGGGTATATACATACAAAATGTTACCAACCCAGTGTTTATGTACCAATCTGCGGCGTGCGGCACGTGGCGTGAGCAGGCATTACGACGGCGCTCTCGATGGCTTCGGGATCAACGTTGCCCAGTATTCTTTGCTGTGTAATCTCAAGCGTCTTGATCAACCGAGCATCTCCAGCCTGGCAGAAGCCATGGGGCTGGATCGCAGTACGTTGGGGCGTAACGTGCGAGTGCTTGAGGGTGCAGGCCTGCTGAAGATGACTGAGGGCGCTGACCAGCGTAACCGGCTGGTATGCCTGACTGAGGCGGGCGATCAGTGCTTGAAGGCCGCCTTGCCTGCCTGGGAAGCGGCACAACAGCGCTTGATGGATCGTTTGGGTGAAACCAAGCGTGCACAACTGTTACAGCTATTGGATGAGTTGGCAGGTACTGACTAAAAGCCAGTAGCTCGATTATAAATGGGTATATACCCGCTCCCGGAGAACAACAATGACATCGGTGTGGCGTAACAGCGGTTGGGTCCTTCTTGGCAGCGCACTTATTTTGGCGTTGTCGTTAGGTGTAAGGCATGGATTCGGGTTGTTTCTGCCGCCCATGAGTGCGCAGTTTGGCTGGGGGCGTGAGGTGTTTGCATTTGCTATCGCCTTGCAAAACTTGATCTGGGGACTGGCTCAGCCTTTCACTGGGGCACTGGCAGACCGCTTTGGTGCCGCCAAGGTAGTGATCGTCGGCGGTGTGCTGTATGCCGTGGGGCTGCTGTTTATGGGGTTGTCGGATTCACCGTTGTCGCTGTCCTTGAGCGCGGGGCTGTTGATCGGGATCGGTCTGTCCGGCACCTCGTTTTCGGTGATCCTGGGCGTGGTCGGTCGCGCATTGCCTGCTGAAAAACGCAGCATGGGCATGGGGATCGCCAGCGCTGCGGGTTCATTTGGTCAATTTGCCATGCTGCCCGGCACTCTCGGTTTGATTGGCTGGCTCGGCTGGTCGACGGCGCTGCTGGTGTTGGGTGTGCTGGTGGCGCTGATTGTGCCGCTGGTCAGCATGCTCAAGGATCGTCCGTTACCCAATTTGGGCGGCGAGCAAACCCTTAAAGAGGCACTGCGTGAGGCGTGTTCGCACTCAGGTTTCTGGCTATTGGCCTTTGGCTTTTTTGTTTGCGGCTTTCAGGTGGTCTTTATCGGTATCCACCTGCCGGCTTATCTGGTGGACCAGCACTTGCCCGCAACGGTGGGCACCACCGTGCTGGCACTGATTGGCCTGTTCAATATTTTTGGGACTTACACCGCCGGTTGGCTAGGTGGGCGCATGTCCAAGCCG
The DNA here is from genome assembly GCF_963681935.1 of Pseudomonas kulmbachensis. Taxonomy (NCBI): domain Bacteria; kingdom Pseudomonadati; phylum Pseudomonadota; class Gammaproteobacteria; order Pseudomonadales; family Pseudomonadaceae; genus Pseudomonas; species Pseudomonas kulmbachensis. The sequence continues at coordinate 1,354,721 of NZ_OY817088.1, forward strand.
CGCTTGTTGACGGCGTTGTATCTGGCGCGGGCCGTAGTGATCGTATTGTTTTTGTGGGCACCTGTGACGCAATTCAGTGCGTACCTGTTTGGCATGGTCATGGGCTTTTTGTGGCTGTCGACGGTACCGCTGACCAATGGCACGGTGGCCACCATGTTTGGCGTGCGTAACCTGTCGATGCTGGGCGGCATCGTATTCCTCTTCCATCAGCTGGGAGCATTCCTGGGCGGCTGGCTGGGTGGCGTGGTCTATGATCAGACCGGTAGTTACGCTCTAATCTGGCAAGTGTCGATTTTGTTGAGCCTGTTGGCGGCCGCGCTGAACTGGCCGGTGCGTGAGCGTCCGGTAGCCCGCTTGCAGGCGCAGGGGAGTATGGGGTGAATTCATCAACCTTGATCTGGTTAGGTGCAGTCAGTACCGGTGCGTTGCTGCTGGCTCTGATCTGGTGGGGCTGGCATCAGGGTGGGTTAGCCTTGATGCAGTTGGGTATGGGTGCTTGCTAGTGCAGCAGCGGGTGAGTAAGTTCTAAGCCTGCCACTTTTTTAAGGACACCGATGATGCTCAAGCGCTGGATTGCGATGCCTGTACTGCTGTTGGCCTGCGCCGGTTCGGTGTGGGCGGCAGAATGCCCGCCTTTGCTGGAGGGCTCATTGCCCAAATTGCGGGCCAAGGAATCGATCGATCTGTGCCAGCGTTTTGCTGGTAAGCCGCTGTTGATCGTCAATACGGCGAGTTTTTGCGGCTTTGCCCCGCAGTTCAAGGGGCTTGAAGCGCTTAATCAGCGCTACAAGGGGCAAGGGCTGGAGCTGATTGGTGTGCCGTCGGATGACTTCAAGCAAGAGGCCAAGGACGGCGAGGAGACGGCCAAGGTTTGTTACGTCAACTATGGCGTGACCTTCACCATGATCGATCCGCAGCATGTACGCGGGCCTGACGCGGCGCACATGTTCAAGGTGCTGGCTGAGCAGAGCAGCGCTCCGAAGTGGAACTTCTATAAATACGTGGTTGATCGCCAGGGCAATGTGATTGCCAGCTTCTCCAGTCTGACCAAGCCTGATAGTCCGGAATTGATCGAGGCTATCGACAAGGCCATTGCTTCAAAACCTTGAATCGCAGCCATTAAAAATCCCCGCCTCGGTAACGAGAGCGGGGATTTTTTTGATTCGGTGGGCGAGGGGTTAGCCTCGCGGCGAATCAGAACTTGTAGGTTGCACCTACACCAAAACCATTTGCGCTGTTGTGGTAGCTGGCATTGTAGTTACCTTTGCCAGTGCGATTGACGTTAACCGACTCTTCCTTGAGGTAGGAGTAAGCCACGTCGATGGTCAGGTCGTCCGTTGGGCTCCAGCCAGCACCAAAGCTGATCGCTTTACGGTCGCCGGTAGGGATTCGAACCGAGCGGTCAGTGTTGTTGGTAGGCGATTGGTCGACTGACAAACCGGTACGCAATGTCCACTGTTTGTTGATCTTGTAAGCAGCACCGATAGCCGAAGCCCAGGTGTCGTGCCAGTTTTGCTCTTCTTTGATTGTACCGATCGGGCCTGCGCTGCCACCCAGGAATCCTGGGACGCCGCTGTTCTCAACGGTAATATCTTTCAGGCGGCTCCAGCGAGTCCAGGTGCTGCCCGCATACAGAGTCCATTGGTCGTTCAGCTCGTGAGTAACAGAGAAGTCGACGGACTCGGGAGTGGTGATATCCAGGCCTGCATCGAACTTGGCTCCATTGGCTGGTCCGAAACCTACGCCCGAGATCTTGGTGTGACCATCGAGGCTGTATTTGACCTTGGAGTGGTAAGTTAAGCCGACGCGAGTGCTATCGGTGGCTTGAACCAGGATACCGGCATTAAAGCCAAGAGCCGTGTCATCGCCCTTGATTTTAACTTCGCCATCGTTACGGCCATATGTAGGCAGATATGGGGTGGCGGAAGTCAATTTGCCGTCAATGCGGTTGATGGTTGGGCCGAAGCCGATCGATACCACATCGTTGAATGCGTAGCTGACGGTTGGTTGGAAGGTTACGACTTGAACCTCACTCTTTTTACCGTAATAGCGACCGGCGAAACTGCTTTCGTAGTCAGTGATCAAACCGAATGGAGCATACACGCCTACGCCGAATGCCCAATGCTCATCGATTGGTTTAACGTAGAAACCCATCGGAACAGCGGTTAAAGGGACCATGTCGCCTTTGTTGGTACCGCCCGGAGCACCACCACTGGTGTGCTTGATGTCGGTGCTTGCGTCGATGGCTGCGATGCCGCCAGTGACTTGCTCACGCTTGATGCGGGACATACCGGCAGGGTTGCCAAAAACGGTGCTTGCATCCTCGGCAGAAGAGGAGCGGCCGGCAAAACCAGTCCCCATACCGCTGATGCTTTGTTCGTTAAGTGCGAAGCCGCTGGCGAAAATCTGGCTGGAAGCCAAAGTGACAGCGAGGCCAAGTGTGGTCTTGAGCATTACTTTTTTCATTATTAGAACTCCTTATGATCACCGGAGGAAAACTACCAACATTTTTGTAGAAGCGCTATAGGCTAAATCGCAGAAGATAGCGATGTTTTGTAGGACAATCCGACCGGTTTGAGGTTATTTGCAGAATTTCAGGATTATAGAAATCTCAAGTCACAAGGTTGAGAGGAGAAACACAGGTGCGCCAAGCCTGTGCGAAATCGCGTAAACGCCCATGTGGTTCAAAGGCTTGACGCCAGATTCTTGCCATCCCGAGCAGGTCGTCAGCGGCAGGAATAGCTATTTTCTGTTGTTCGATAAGAAGCCAGGCAATGGCGGTGGCATAACGTAAATTAACCGTGAGTTCCAAGTGAGGGCTGCGCAAGAATGCGTGCTGGCTGGCCAGGCCGCGAACCAGGCTCGCCAGGTCTGGGTCATGGGCAAGGTACTCCTCCCACAAGGCGGCATGCCGAGGTTCGCGTATGCAATAGAGGCCGTGACCTCGTCGGTCATGCAGGGCCGAGCCCAAGCTTGATTGGCTGGCCGCAATACCCAACAACAGAGCTTCTGCATCCGGGTTGTTTTGGCCCAGATACAAAAGCGTTGGCCGAATTACGTAAAGGCTCAACTCCCTGGCTGCGATACCCATAAAGTCCTCGGGGCCTGAAAATGACCAGCGATACCCAGAGCTTGGCAGCATGAATCGAGAGGGTTCGCCGGGAGCGGGTTGTGCCGCTCGAGTTGAAGTGTAGTGTCATATCTTTGCTGTAACGGTCTGTTTTTAAATCATTTCAGGCTTCGAGCTGTTGGTTATATATCCGCAAGGACTTAAGCAATGCCGAATGTTTCTTAAATTGCAGGCAACAAAAAGCCCTGCTGATCAGGCAGGGCTTGTTGTGTAGCGCTCAGGCTTTCAGGCTATCAGGGCCTGGCGAGTACGCTCGATCACAGCTTGCAGAGGTGCTGCGCTGGAGTATTGATCGGGGTACAGGCGTTCGCTGTGACGAGCGATGCCGTGTTCGTTGACCAGAGTAAAGCTGAAGCATCCTTTGCGAGCGGCCATAATCAGGCAGTTCATTGGAGCAAAGGCGTTGGTTAGGGTGCGAATGGCATCCTGAGTATGGATTTGAGTAGACATAGTTATTAGGTGTTCCTACAAATGACACGGTTTAGAACCGTGCTGCGTTAAAACGTTCCAGTGACGTCGAGCCATTCTTTGGCTGGACGAAGAACCTGACTGGAACAAAGCCGCCAGTTGTAGCGCATTAAGTATGTGGCGCTTGGGCTGGCAGGTAGGTACTTAGGAGGGCAGGCAGTCACAACAGGAGCTAAGGTTCCGTGCTCCGGGTGAAGATCCTGATCAATTTGCAGGTTGGTTCGGTCAGAGTAAAAGAACTTCGCGATACCCTGTGCGTTTGTGCAAAGGCCGTATCGTCGCAAGGTTTACCTGGAAACCATCTAGGGGGTCGATCCCGTTTTTCAGCGCTTCTTCTTTGCTTTACGCAAGGTGGCTGCAGGGATTTGTTCGGCCCGAATTGACTTTCAGCTTGGTACTAACGCTGCGGATACTAACTGGTTGAATTTTTAAACGCAAGTGTGCTAGCGAAAAATACATTCTGTAGCCTCTATTCAGGCTGGCAAAACCTGCTGGTCTCGCCAAGTCCGGCGGGTATTTATCTACGGTATTAGCCCACTTTTGATAATTTGCCAGCGCACCTCGAGCAGGGGGGGGATCGCTGACAAACGCCCTTGATGACGCGCCGTAGCGGTGCGTAGGCCTGCGTTTCATGCTCGGTTACGGTCCGCTTTGTTGCTCTGAATGTGAACTTGTGCACATTTGCAGTGCTGCTGACAAAATCAGCGCAGATACCCGTATTGAAGTCTTCCTAGCCTGTCCTGTAAATTTAAGTCAATGAAAAACATCGTTTTTTTTAATTGGTGAAAAAATCGACAGTTTGACCGTAGCCCCCGTAGGGTGGGCGTTTGCGGAGCTTAAAGCAGGGTTGTCCACTGACTTATCCACAGGTTCTGTGGATTGTCCCAAGCGCTTGCTCTAGATCAAGGGTGTAGACTTTTTTCGACTTTACCCAAACGAAAAAAGGAGTAGAGTGGCGCGCCTTCTGTTCTGCCCTACAGTGTCGTATGAAGTTCCGCACAGCTACTTCCTCTGTTACTCGCCCCAATACACCTCCTGAAGCTCCCAAGCGCTTTTCTTTGCGGGTTGCTATCTGGCTGCTGGATAACCCTCGTCTGAGCGCTAACCCTAGCGTCAAGCACGTGGCCGGTCATTTGCTCAAACAACCTGCGCGCCAAGGTGTGGTGCTGGCGCAGAGCCGTTTGGGTCAGTTGATGTGCCGTGAGTGCGGCAGCGCCCGCGATCAACGTATCGGCCATGAATTGCTGCGCCTGGCAGCCCGTGCCGGCGACCGTGTTGCCCAGCAGGAATTGAACAAGACCGAAGACTGAACTGTCTTCGGCGCTGACTGTTGGTTAACCTTGCTCTTTTACCTCGTGTGGAGGGGTTATGGCCCTGGATCTGAGCAGTCTGTTGCTTGGCCTGGCAGTAGCAGGCGTGCCGTTGTTGGCGTTTATCTGGCAGTTGCAGCGCCGTGCCAGTGGTCATCACGCTGAGCTTGCGTTGCTCGGTGAGCGTCTTGCTACAGCCCAGCTATCCCAGGAAGGCCTGAGTGCCCAGCTGGATGCCTGTCGCGACGAAGTCAGTGATCTGGGGCAGGCCAATGCGGTCAAGCAAGCAGAGCTGGCTGCGCTGCGCCGTGAGGTCGAGTTGTTGCAGGTTGAGCGCGACAATGGGCGCGATGCTGCCCATGCGTGGAACCTGGAGCGCAATCAGAAAGAAATTGAGCTACGCCGCCTGGATGCCCACGCCTCTGGATTGGCTGCCGAGTTGCGCGAGCAGCAGGACAGTCATCAGCAGCGGCTCAATGACCTGCAAGGTTCGCGTGACGAACTGCGGGCGCAATTTGCCGAACTGGCGGGCAAGATTTTCGATGAGCGTGAACAGCGTTTCGCCGAAACCAGTAACGAACGCCTTGGGCAGTTGCTCGACCCCCTCAAGGAGCGCATTCAGTCATTTGAAAAGCGTGTCGAAGAGAGCTATCAGCAGGAATCGCGCGAGCGTTTTTCGCTGGGTAAAGAGTTGGAGCGTTTGCAGCAACTGAACCTGCGCCTGAGTGATGAGGCGACCAACTTGACCCGCGCCCTGAAAGGCCAGAAAACCCAAGGCAACTGGGGGGAGTTGATTCTGGAGCGGGTTCTGGAACACGCAGGGCTTGAGAAAGGCCGCGAATACCAGACCCAAGTCAGCCTCAAGGGGCCGGACGGCGAGCGTTTCCAGCCGGACGTGCTGATCATGTTGCCGGGTGACAAACAGGTAGTAGTCGATTCCAAGGTCAGCCTGACGGCGTATCAACAGTATGTAGGTGCCGATGACGACGTGATTGGGCAGGCTGCGCTCAAACAACATGTGTTGTCGCTGCGCAATCATGTAAAGGGTCTTGCCGGCAAAGACTACAAACGTCTGGAAGGGCTTCACAGCCTGGACTTTGTGTTGTTGTTTGTACCGATTGAAGCGGCATTTTCGGCGGCGTTGCAGGCTGAACCGAATCTGTTTCAAGAGGCGTTTGATCGCCATATCGTGATCGTCAGTCCGACCACGTTGCTTGCAACTTTGCGGGTGATCGACAGCCTTTGGAAGCAAGAGCGCCAGGGGCAGAATGCCCGTGAAATTGCCGAGCGCGCGGGTTGGCTGTATGACAAGTTTGTATTGTTTATTCAGGATCTGGATGAAGTCGGCAACCGCCTGCAGCAGTTGGATAAGGCCTACAGTTCAGCCCGTAACAAGCTCACCGAAGGCCGGGGGAATCTCGTCAGTCGCAGCGAGCAGCTCAAGCTCCTGGGGGCACGAGCCAGCAAAAGCTTGCCGGCTGATCTGCTGGAGCGGGCCATGACCGACGCTGATGGTGTGGCGCATCCGGCGGAATAACACCGAACTTCTGTAGCCGCTGCCGCAAGCTGCGAAGGGTTACGTAGCAGCCCTGGAATTTCGAAGGCTCTGCGGTCCTTGTCGCAGCCTGCGGCAGCGGCTACACCCTTTCAATTCAGAGCGGCACATGCCTGCTCAGCAGCGCTCGTAGAACCGCAGGCTTGACCGGCTTGGGCAGATACTCCAGCCCGGCCGCGTGCACCTCGGCAATCATTTCCGGTCGGCCATCGGCGCTGATCACCACGCCCGGCACCGGTTCGCCCAGCTGTGTACGCAACCAGCCCATCAATTCGGTCCCGACTTCGCCGTCATCCAGGTGGTAGTCAACCAGTACCAGTTGCGGGCGCACGCCTTCATTGAGCAATACCGCGCACTCCTCACGGTTGCGGGCGGTCCATACACGGCAGCCCCAGCGTGTCAGCAGGCTCTGCATGCCGATCAGGATGCTGTCTTCGTTATCGACACACAGCACCTGAGCGCCAGTCAGGGGTTGACCGTTCTGTTCGGCAACGACTGGTTGCGGTGCGGCCTGGCTCTTGGCCATCGGCACGCTGACGCTGAACACGCTGCCAAAACCGGGCCATGAGCGCACCCGCAGGGTATGTCCGAGTACGTGACACAAGCCGTCGGCAATCGCCAGGCCCAGGCCCAGGCCTTTTTCGGCACGGGTCTGGTGGCTATCGAGACGTTTGAACTCTTCGAAAATGACCTGCAGTTTGTCTTCCGGAATGCCTGGGCCGCGGTCCCAGACCTCAAGGCACAATTCGCCGCCGCGTCGACGTACACCCAGCAATACCGGGCCCTTGGCGTAGCGAAAGGCATTGGTCAGGAAGTTCTGCAAGATCCGGCGCAGTAATTTGATATCACTGTTAACCCGCACACGGCTACCGCGAACCCTGAAGTTCAGTCCCTGTTCCTGTGCTTGTGCGGTGAATTCATTGCCCAAGGTGTCGAACAGATCGTTAATGGCGAAAGGTTTGATGTCGGGAGTTATTTTGCCGTTTTCCAGGCGTGAAATATCCAGCAGGTCGCTGATCAGGTCTTCAGCGGAGCGCAAGGAGCTGTCCAGATGCCGCACCAGCTTCTGGGCTTCCGCACTCAAGCCTTCTTCCTGGTGGGAGAGGGCGGCCGAGAACAGTCGTGCCGCGTTCATCGGCTGCATCAGGTCGTGACTGACCGCGGCCAAAAAACGGGTTTTCGACTGGCTGGCTGTTTCAGCCACACCTTTGGCTTCGGTCAATGCCTGGTTCAGCTGCGACAGTTCGAACGTACGCTCGGCGACTCTTTGCTCCAGCCCTTCGTTGGCTTCCGTCAGGGCCTGTTCGGCCTCACGGAACGCAGTAATGTCGGTGAAACTCATGACGAAACCACCGCCCGGCATGGGATTGCCAATCAGCTCGATCACGCGACCATTGGGGAACAGGCGTTCGGAGGTGTGCGCCCGGCCCTGGCGCATCCAGTGCAGTCGGCGGGCCACATGCACTTCGGCTTCGCCGGGGCCGCATAGGCCGCGTTCGGCATTGTGACGAATGATGTCGGCAATCGGGCGTCCTACGCTGATCAGCCCGTCGGGATAGTTGAACAGCTCCAGATAGCGGCGATTCCAGGCCACCAGTTTGAGTGACTGGTCGACCACGCTAATCCCTTGGGTGATGTTTTCAATCGCGCCCTGAAGTAATGCGCGGTTGAACTGCAATACTTCCGAGGCTTCATCCGCAATGCGTACTACGTCCTCTAATTGCATTTCCCGGCCTTCAATGGCCGCTTTTACCACTGCCCGGGTAGAAGAAGCACCGAGTACCCCGGCCAGTAGCCGTTCAGTGTGAGCGATCCACTCGCCATTGGCGTTCTGATTAGGGTTAAAGCCTTTGCCCTGGCGGTAGGCGAAGCGAATAAAGCTCTGGTGAGCGCGTTCTTCACCGACAAAACGTGCCGCGAGGGCCAGCAGATCGTTGACTTGTACCGAGAGCATGGAACGACCGCTGGGGTGGCTGCTCAGTTCCTGGCCGATGAAGCGCCCGGCCTGCCAATGCTCCGACACGCGGGTGCGCGACAGCACCGAGACCCAGGCAAACAGGGTGAAGTTACCAGTCAGCGACAGCACCACGCCTTGAGTCAGTGGGGTGATCGACAGCCCCAGTGGATTGCTGTGCAGCCACGCCAACCCCGGGAAGTGGCTCAGGTGCCAGCCAAAGCTGTGAGCGATGATCGGCAGTACCAGGGTGTAAAACCAGATAAAGGTGCCTGTCGCCAGCCCGGCAAATACCCCGCGGCGGTTGGCCTGCTTCCAGTACAGGGCGCCGAGCATGGCCGGGGCCAGTTGAGTGACGGCAGCGAAGGCGATCTGGCCGATGGTGGCGAGGCTGGCGGTGGAGCCCAGCAGGCGGTAGCTGACATAGGCCAGAAGCAGAATCACCACAATCGATACGCGACGTACCGAGAGCATCCAGTGGCGAAACACTTCAAACGGGCGCTCGGCGTTTTTGTGCCGCAGCAGCCACGGCAGCAGCATGTCGTTGGAAACCATGGTCGACAACGCAACACTGGCCACGATCACCATGCCGGTGGCCGCCGACGCGCCGCCAATAAACGCCAGTAGTGCCAATGCCGGGTGAGCCTGCGCCAGCGGCAGGCTGATCACAAACGAGTCGGGCAATACCGAGCTGGGCAGCAGCATTTGCCCGGCCAGTGCAATCGGCACCACGAACATTCCCGCCAGGATCAGGTAGGCCGGGAACACCCATTTGGCCAGTTGCAGGTCTTGCGGCTCGATGTTTTCAACCACCGTGACGTGGAACTGACGGGGCAGGCAGATAATTGCCATCATCGCGACGCCGGTCTGGACCACCATCGAAGGCCAATTGACGGTCTCTTTCCAATACTCTTCAAGTCGCGGTGCGAGCATGGCCTGACTGAACAGATCGTCGAACCCGTCGTACAGGCCATAGGTCACAAATGCGCCGACAGCGAGAAAGGCGAACAGTTTGACCAAGGATTCAAAGGCAATCGCCAGTACCATACCCCGGTGGTGCTCGGTGGCATCGAGGTTGCGTGTACCAAACAGGATGGTAAACAGCGCCAGGATCAACGTCACAATCAGTGCCGTGTCCTCGACCCGGGAACCGGTGGCGTCTGCGCCTGCCCCGATCAGCAGGTTAACCCCGAGCACAATGCCCTTGAGTTGCAGGGCAATATAAGGCAACACGCCAACCAGGCAGATCAGCGCCACCACAATGGCCAGTGACTGCGATTTACCGTAGCGGGCGGCGATAAAGTCGGCAATCGAAGTGATGTTTTCCTGCTTGCTGATCATCACCATCTTTTGCAGCACCCACGGCGCGCATACCAGTAGCAGTACCGGCCCCAGGTAAATTGGTAAAAACGCCCATAATTGTTCGGCAGCCTGACCGACGGCGCCGAAGAACGTCCAACTGGTGCAGTACACCGCCAGGGACAGGCTGTACACCCACGCGCGAACCCGCGGCGGCAGCGGTTTGCTGCGCCGGTCACCATAAAAGGCAATGGCGAACATGATGGCCATATAGGCCAGGGCGACGGCGGCGATCAGCCCGCTGGACAACGACATGGACACTCCTGAAGGTATAAGGCGGCTGCAAGCCCGCAGCAGCAGGCTAGTCTCGCATGATGTTCGGGGCGCGTCAGTGTCGACCATGGTCGATGCGTGGCCAGGTGTCGCAGGATTTGAAGTGGTGCGCAATGATCATATATAGGCGTAATAGATAACAGTTAGAGATATTACCCGTTATATAGATATTCGATTTGGTTCTACTCTAAGCCCACCTCAAATGAGGATCAGGAGTAACCCATGACTTGCCCAAACAAAACCCAAGCCGGATTTCGGCCATTCAGTCATTTGCAGCACCCGCGTGAAGTGATTCGCCAGTTCACCCCGAACTGGTTTGCCGCGACCATGGGCACGGGGGTTTTGGCGTTGGCGCTGGCTCAATTACCGGTGCATATCCCCGGCTTGCATACCTTTGCCGAGGGGTTGTGGCTGTTTAATATCGGTTTGTTCATTCTGTTCAGCGTGTTGTATGGCGCACGCTGGGTCCTGTATTTCCATGAGGCACGGCGGATTTTCGGGCACTCCACGGTGTCGATGTTCTTTGGCACCATCCCCATGGGCCTGGCGACCATCATTAATGGTTTTCTGGTATTCGGTGTGCCGCGTTGGGGGGGCGACATGGTGCAGGTGGCCGAGGTGCTGTGGTGGATTGATGTGGCCATGGCGTTGGGCTGCGGGGTGCTTATTCCCTATCTGATGTTCACCCGTCAGGATCACAGTATCGATCAGATGACTGCAGTCTGGCTGTTGCCGGTGGTAGCAGCAGAAGTCGCGGCGGCCAGTGGCGGGCTATTGGCGCCCTACCTGAGCGATACCGTCGCGCAGTTCCATGTGTTGATTACCAGCTACGTGATGTGGGCGTTTTCGGTGCCGGTGGCGTTCAGTATCCTGACCATTTTAATCCTGCGCATGGCGCTGCATAAATTGCCCCACGAGAGCATGGCCGCGTCCAGCTGGCTGGCGCTTGGACCTATCGGCACCGGTGCCTTGGGCCTGCTGTTGCTGGGGGCCGATGCTCCGGCGATCTTCGCTGCCAATGGCCTGGCGCGGATCGGTGAAATTGCCGAAGGTCTGGGGCTGATCTCCGGGATCATTTTGTGGGGGGTTGGCCTGTGGTGGATTGTGATGGCGGTGTTAATCACGGTTCGCTACTTCCGCGCAGGCATTCCATTCAATCTCGGCTGGTGGGGCTTTACCTTTCCGCTGGGGGTGTACTCATTGGCCACCTTGCGTCTGGGCAGCATGCTGCACCTGAGCTTCTTTGATGTGGCCGGTTGTGTGCTGGTGGCGGCGCTGGTGCTGATGTGGCTGCTGGTTGGCACCCGTACCGTGCAAGGCGCTTATCGCGGTGAGCTGTTTGTATCGCCGTGTATTGCAGGTTTGAAGAAGTAAGACGTGTGCTCGGGTTCTGTGTGAAATCGGCTAATAGGCCGTGATCGCACACAGAACCCGAGCAAGGTTGTGTCCTGAGTGTTACAACGGCCCTCCAAAGAGAAAGCCCATCAGCGCAACGTGAGTACATGGATGATGAGTCACCCCTCGCAATTCAGTTTGCTAAGCAAGCGCCGCTTCCTGCCTTTCTTCGTGACCCAGTCCCTGGGTGCTCTCAATGACAACCTGTTCAAACAGTCGCTGATTCTGGCCATCCTTTTTAAGTTGAACATAGAGGGTGACCGTGGGATTTGGGTCAACCTCTGTGCGCTGCTGTTTATTGTGCCGTTCTTTTTGTTCTCGGCGCTGGCGGGGCAGTTTGGTGAAAAATACCCCAAGGACCGCCTGATTCGTCTGATCAAGCTCGGCGAAATCGCAATCATGATCGTCGCAGCCATAGGGTTTGCCTTTGATCACCTGGCGTTGATGCTGGTTGCGCTGTTTGCCATGGGTACTCATTCCGCCCTGTTCGGGCCGGTGAAGTACTCGATCCTGCCGCAAACTTTGCATCAGGACGAACTGGTCGGGGGCAATGGTCTTGTAGAAATGGGCACCTTTCTCTCGATTCTGGCGGGCACCATTGGTGCGGGAATCATGCTCTCGTCCGGCAATTACACAGTAATTGTCTCGGTAGTGATCATCTCAGTGGCAGTACTGGGTTATCTGGCCAGCCGCGCCATTCCCGGCGCACCGGCTGACACACCGCAGCTGCGGCTGAACTGGAATATTTTCAGCGAGTCCTGGGCTACTTTGCGTATGGGGTTGAATCAGACGCCTGCCGTGTCGCGCTCTGTGGTGGGCAACTCGTGGTTCTGGTTTGTCGGTGCGATTTATCTGACGCAGATCCCGGCGTACGCCAAAGAGTGGCTGTATGGCGACGAAACCGTGGTGACGCTGATTCTCACCGTGTTCTCGGTGGGTATCGCGCTGGGCTCACTGCTGTGCGAGAAACTCTCGGGGCGCAAGGTCGAGATTGGCCTGGTGCCATTTGGCTCGTTTGGCCTGACCGTATTTGGCCTGCTGCTGTGGTGGCATTCGGGGTCGATGCCGCAAAACATCCAGCCCAACGACTGGCTGAGCGTGTTGGGATTCAGTCAGGCCTGGTGGGTGTTGTTCGATATTCTCGGGCTTGGCGTATTTGGCGGCTTCTATATTGTGCCGCTGTACGCACTGATTCAGTCGCGCACAGCGCCAAGCGAGCGGGCGCGGGTCATTGCAGCCAACAACATTCTTAATGCGCTGTTTATGGTGGTGTCGGCGCTTATCACCATCCTGCTGCTAAGTGTGGCCAAGCTGACGATTCCCGAGTTGTTTCTCGTAGTGTCGTTGATGAATATCGCGGTCAACACTTACATCTTCAAAATCGTCCCTGAGTTCAGCATGCGTTTTATGATCTGGCTGCTCAGTCATTCCATGTACCGCGTGCAGCACAAGAACCTGGAACTGATCCCGGATGAAGGCGCGGCGTTATTGGTGTGTAACCACGTATCGTTTGTTGACGCGCTATTGATAGGCGGCGCGGTGCGTCGTCCGATTCGTTTTGTGATGTATTACAAAATCTACAACCTGCCGGTGCTCAATTTTATCTTCCGCACGGCGGGTACTATTCCGATTGCCGGGCGCGGCGAAGACGAGGTGATCTACGAACGGGCGTTCGACCAGATTGCCAAGTATCTGAACGATGGCGAGTTGGTGTGCATCTTCCCTGAAGGCAAGCTCACCACAGATGGGCAGATCGATGAGTTCAAGGCGGGTGTGACGCGCATTCTGGAGCGCACGCCGGTGCCGGTGATTCCGATGGCATTGCAAGGGTTGTGGGGCAGCTTCTTTAGTCGTGACCCGAACAAGGGCTTTTTTCATCGACTATGGTCGCGGGTAACGCTGGTTGCGGGTGTGCCGATAGCGGCCGGGGATGCTACGCAAAAGGTATTGCGTGAGCGGGTGATGGCGTTGCGCGGCTCTAATCGGTAAATAAAACGCAATGTGGGAGCGAGCCAGCTCGCGATGGGATCAGTTGTTAACTACGTCGATCCAATCGCGAGCAGGCTCGCTCCCACAGTTGTTGGTGTTATGCGCTGATTTTAAGGCCAACCAAGCCGGCAATGATCAGTGCAACGCTGGCCAGTCGGAACAGCGCCATCGATTCACCAAACAGGATGATCCCGGCGATTACCGTACCCACCGCGCCGACACCAGTCCAGATTGCGTAGGCAGTGCCCAGCGGCAGATCTTTCATGGCCAGACCCAGTAAGCCCAGGCTAATAACCATCGCGCCGATGGTCAGGGTTGTTGGCAGCGGACGGGTGAAGCCTTCGGTGTATTTCAGGCCGACGGCCCAGCCAACTTCAAACAGGCCAGCGAAAAACAGGATGATCCAGGGCATAAATATATCCATCAATTGATGGGGTCGTCCCCGAATAATCGCTCAACTGAGTCACGAGGTCGTCCTCGTGATGCGCAGTATAGTGCACATTATTCGTTAAAAGGGCAACCCTGTGTGTTCACTCTAGTTCGGATTTTGCTGCCGCCATGCGATCTTCTTTCTCGCTCATACGGCGGAAATACGTCGACAGCAGCGCCCCCGAGATGTTGTGCCACACGCTGAACAGCGCACTGGGTACGGCTGCCAGAGGCGAGAAGTGTGCGCTGGCCAATGCCGCGCCCAGCCCTGAATTCTGCATGCCGACTTCCAGTGCCAAGGATTTGCGTTGGGCCAGCGGCAGCTTGAACAGACGACCTGTAAAGTAGCCGAGCAAATAGCCGAAGCTGTTGTGCAACATCACCACGGCCATGATCAGCAAGCCGGACTTGGCAATTTGTGCCTGGCTGGCCGCGACCACTGCGGCGACGATGATCACGATGCTGACCACCGATACCAACGGCAGCACGTCGACGGCAAAGCGCACGCGTGCGCCAAGCAGGCGCTGGGCCAGTACGCCGAGCACAATCGGCAGCAGCACTACTTGCAGGATCGACCAGAACAGCTCCATGAACGAAACCGGCAGCCAGGCTGAAGCCAGCAGCCAGATCAGCGCCGGGGTCAACAAGGGGGCGAGGAGGGTGGTCACGGCGGCAATCGCCACAGACAGCGCAAGGTCGCCCCGTGCCAGCCAGGTCATGACATTGGATGAGGTGCCGCTTGGGCAGCAGCCGACCAGAATCACGCCAACGGCGATTTCGGGTGGCAGGTGGAATACTTGGCAGAGTAACCAGGCCACGCCGGGCATGATCACGAAATGAGCAACCACGCCCAATGCCACGCGCCAGGGATGGCGAGCGACTTCGGCGAAGTCTTCGAGTTTTAGGGTCAGTCCCATGCCGAACATCACCAGGCCCAGCAGCGGCACGATGAAGCCTTTAAGGCCGACGAACCAGCCGGGTTCAAGAAACGCCAGTACGGCGAAGATCAGCACCCAGTAAGCAAAGGTATTACCGACAAAGCGGCTTAAAGCAGCGAGTGCGCGCATGGTGTTCCTTTTTATGATTATGGTAAGTCCTGGCATGGAACCTGTAGCCGCTGCCGCAGGCTGCGCCGGGTTGCGCAGCATCCTCTGCTCTCTATATAGGAGGCGAAGGTCCTGCGGCCCTTGTCGCAGCCTGCGGCAGCGGCTACATGGATGGGGCTTTTAGATCCCCTGCGGAATCTCTTCGCCGCCCAGTGCTTCAAACAGCTGTGGCAAGAATTCGCCGAAGGTCAGCATCATCAGAGTAAAGCTGGCGTCCTGCTGGCCCAGGTCGTCGTCACCGCCGTCCTGTTCTGCCTGGTCTTGCAGCAAGTCTTCGAACTTCAGGCGTTTGACCACCAGTTTGTCGTCCAGAACGAACGACAGTTTGTCCTGCCAGGCCAACGACAGTTGAGTAACTACTTTGCCAGTGCTCAAGTGCAGCTGGATTTCGTCACTGGTCAGGTCCTGACGCTTGCAACGGATGATGCCGCCGTCTTCGTGGGTGTCGCGCAGCTCGCATTCGTCGAGAACGAAGAAGTTGTCTGCCGCTTTTTGGGTTTTGACCCACTCGGTCATGACGGCGCTTGGCGCGATTTTGACCGCGAGCGGGCGAACCGGCAGCGAGCCGATCACTTCACGCAGGGTGGAGAGCAAGTCTTCGGCACGTTTCGGGCTGGAAGCATTGACCAGAATCAGGCCCTGTTTAGGCGCGATGGCGGCAAAGGTCGCCGAGCGACGAATGAAGGCGCGTGGCAGGAAGGCCTGGATGATTTCATCCTTGAGCTGATCGCGCTCCTTCTTGTAGACCTTGCGCATCTGTTCGGCTTCGATCTCTTCGACCTTTTCCTTTAATGCATCACGCACAACGCTGCTTGGCAGGATGCGTTCTTCTTTGCGGGCAGCGATCAGCAGGAAGTCCTGGCTGACGTGAACCAGCGGCGCGTCTTCGCCTTTGCCGAACGGGGCAACGAAACCGTAGGTGGCTACTTCCTGGCTTGAACACGGGCGTGCCAGTTTGGTGGCCAGTGCAGTTTCCAGCACCTGTGTATCAAAAGGCAGATCTTGGGTCAGGCGATAGATAAGCAGGTTTTTGAACCACATGGGGTGAATCACTCCTATATACAAAGACGCATTATTCGCTTGATCAGCTTAATAGGCCAACCCTGCGCTAAGCCTTTGTCACCGTTAGAAAAATTATTTTAAAAAGTGCTTGCCAGACTATAGGTCGCTACGTAGAATGCGCGCCACACCGAGAGTGAAAGGGTGATTAGCTCAGCTGGGAGAGCATCTGCCTTACAAGCAGAGGGTCGGCGGTTCGATCCCGTCATCACCCACCATTCGCTCACAGTGTTACGCGCAGCGGTAGTTCAGTCGGTTAGAATACCGGCCTGTCACGCCGGGGGTCGCGGGTTCGAGTCCCGTCCGCTGCGCCATTTTTTGTACCACAAGCCCCTTGAACGCTTGTGGTTAGGTTAAACCAGCTGAATGCAGGTTTTTCCTGAAAGGCTTCGATTTTGTAGTTCGCTACGAAATCAAAGATGCAGGGCGTTGGAAACGGTAGTTTTTAAGGGTTTTGAAAAAAACTTAAATAAAAACAACCACTTACACGAAAAGTGTGAGAGAATGCGCCCCGCAACGAGAGTGAAGTAAAGGGTGATTAGCTCAGCTGGGAGAGCATCTGCCTTACAAGCAGAGGGTCGGCGGTTCGATCCCGTCATCACCCACCACTTGCTTTCAGTGTTACGCGCAGCGGTAGTTCAGTCGGTTAGAATACCGGCCTGTCACGCCGGGGGTCGCGGGTTCGAGTCCCGTCCGCTGCGCCATATTAGAGTCACAAGCCCCTTGAACGCTTGTGATACGCAAAGAAGCCTGCCTAGTGCAGGCTTTTTTGTGCGCGTGTGTTTTGTCGGTTATCCAAAAACCTGTAGATACTCTGTTTCAGATCAAGCCTCCTGTGGGAGCGAGCCTGCTCGCGAACTGAACTTCGCGAGCAGGCTCGCTCCCACTATTTAGGTATCTCAAGCTGCTGCTGCAGAGGTTTTCTTAGAAATCCCAGCGCGTGCTGACCATTACGTTGCGCGGATCACCGTAGTACGACGAGTTGTAGAAACCGATGTTGGTGTAATACGCCTTGTCGAACACATTGTTCAGGTTGACGGTGGCCGACAGGTTTTTCGAGATCTGATAACGCGCCATCAGATCAACCAGCCAGTACGGGTCCTGGGAGAACTTCTCCACGGTGCCGCCTTTGTTCCAGTTGCTCAGCATCTGCCAGCCCGTGCCCTGCCAGCGAACGCCGCCGCCCAGGGTCAGTTTGTCGAGATCACCGGTCAGCTTGTAGCGGGTGTACAGGTTGATCTGGTCTTCAGGTTCCCAGGTCGAGACCTTTTTACCGCCCTGATCACGGCTGATCTTGTGTGTATAGCCCGCCTGCAATTGCCAGCCGGGCATCAGCTCGCCAGAAATTTCTGCTTCGTAACCTTTGGTCGTGGCCTTGATGCCTTTGTAGGCGTAGTCAATGTCCGGATTGGTCGGGTTGCCGTTGTAGGCTGTGTCTGCTTCAGGGCGGTTGTCTTGATGCACTTCGAAGTACGCCAGGCTTGAATTCAGACGTCCGTCAAAGAACTCGCCTTTTAGGCCCAGCTCATAGTTGGTGCCTTCATCGGGCTCAAGCATCTTGTTGTCGCGGTCGCGATAGTACGACTGCGGCAGGAAAATCTCGGTATAGCTGGTGTAGGCAGAAATATTGTCGTTGATGTCGTAGATCAGGGCGGCATAAGGCAGCACTTTGCCCGTGTCTTTGGCGTGGCTGGTGCCGGTCAGGGTGTAGTTGGCCACTCGGGTGCCGAGCATCAGCTTCAGGTCGTCGGTCAGGCTGAAGCGGCCGGTCACGTATGTACCGGTCTGACGAGTCGTCTCATCATTGTACGAAGTGACATTGCCCCAGTCGGGCTCAAGGCTGTCGCCTTTCCAGTTGTAGTAGTCATAGGCGTTGTTGACCATATTGGCGTTGGTGTAGTCCTTGCCGGTCCAGTGTGACTTGGAGACCGAACCGCCAATGACCAACTCATGCTCGCGCCCCAGCAGGCTGAACGGGCCGGTGGCAAACAGGTCACCGCTGTCGCTGACATATTCGCCGGTGTACTTGCGGGCCAGCATTTTTGCCAGGCCGGTGGTCGCATCCGGGTCGAGCAGCGCGCCGAGAGGGGCGTTATAGCCGTTGATCTGGTGGTTGTATTGGCCTTTGACTACCCAGCCATTGTCAAAGTTGTGTTCCAGGGTCGAGAACACCGTGCGGGTGTACTGCTTCCAACTGCTCCATTTCGCGCCGTTGTTAAACGAGCGTGGAGTGCTGATTCGGTCACCTTTGGAGTTGAACAGCGAAGCGCTGCCCGACCAGCTTGAGCCTGTAGGGTTATTGTCCTGATAGTCGGCGCCAAGGGTCAGCAGGGTGTCAGGAGTCAAGTCCACTTCAAGAATGCCGTAGTAGACCTCGCTGTCGCGCTTGTAGTGGTCCATGAACGAGTGCTTGTCCTGATAGGCCGCTACGGCCCGGCCTCGCACATTGCCGCTTTCGGTTAATGGCCCGCTGACATCGATCTCGGAACGGTAGTTGTCCCATGAACCTGCGCCCACATCGATATGGGCCTTGAATTCGCGAGTGGGTTTTTTACGCACCATATTGATCGTGCCGCCCGGACCGCCCGCACCGGTGAGCAGGCCGGTTGCACCCTTGAGAATCTCGACCCGGTCATAGATCGCGGTGTCGGTCAGGGTGTGCCCGGCAGAATATTGTGGGTCTTGCAGGATCGGGATGCCGTCGTACTGAAAGTTCTTGATCGCAAAACCACGGGAATAATAGCTGGTGCGATCACTGTCGTAGGTGGCCACAGTGATGCCAGGGGTGTGACGCATCACGTCATCAATTGAGTTGAGGCCGAAATCGTCCATCGCCTGGCGCGTCACTACGGAAATCGACTGCGGTGTTTCTCTGGGCGTCAGCACCATGCGGGTTGCGGTTGCGATGGAGCCGGGGGTGTAGGAGCCGCTGCCTTCGGTAATAGTCCCGAGTTGGTTGGCGCTGACTTGTGTGGCGCCCAATTCCAGGGCACCGCCGAATGCGGGCAGGGCGTTGAGCATGTAGCCATTGGCACTTTTGACTGCGGTATAACCGCTACCGCGCAGCAATGCCTCGAATCCGCTCTGTTCGTTATAGGCGCCCTGCAAACCGGGTGTCGACTGGCCTTCCAGGTCGCTCGACTGAAAAATAATCGCCACACCGGCCTGTTGCGCAAAGCGATTAAGGGCGCTGCTCAACGGGCCTGCGGGAATGTCGTAGCGTTGCACAGACGCCGATTGCGCCTGAGCAGTCGAAGCGCATACCAGTCCAGTTGTCGAAGCAACAACCAAGTGAATGGCCAGGGCTAGCGGCGTGCAGGTACGAGGCCTGAAGCGTCCTCGAGATGTGTAGGAAGTCAGCATGAAAGGCGCAGTCCTTTATGAGTCGATGTATCTAACTTGACGGCTGACTCGAGAAAAGCGGAACGAATGGGAATTATTATTTTTTAGGCGGTTGCAGTTGGCTGATCACAATCAGCCACGGGGTATAGGTTTTGATCTGCAGGGGGAGGGTTTCGGCGATCAGTTGCAGCGCCCGGTCGGTATCGTCCAGAGGCAGTACGGCCGAGATGCGCAGGTCGGCCAGGGATTTGCGATCAAACTGCAGATGGCCGCGTCGATGACGGGAGATTTCATCGAGAACCTGGGGCAGGGGCTGATTTTCAACCACCAATTGATGGCGCTCCCAGGCTTGATTGATGCTGGCCGGGGAGATAGCCCCACCGAGTTCGACCGAGTCGCTGCGAATCAGGGCCTGTGAACCGGCTCCCACTTCCAGGGTTTGTTGCTCGTTTGCACTTTGCGCCGCGACCCGAGACTGCAACATGCTTAGCACCGTGGTATCGCCCTGGCGTTTGACCACGAAGCGGGTGCCCAGGGCGCGCATGCTGCCTTGGGCGGTCTGTACGAAAAAGGGGCGGGAATTGTCATGGGCGACGTCGACCAGTACTTCACCCTGGAGCAATTCGATACGCCGCTCCTGGCCGTCAAAATGGACGTTGAGCGCGGTGGTGCCGCTCAGGGTAATGGTTGAATTGTCAGCCAGGCGCTGGGTCTTCCAGTCAGTGGGGCCGGTACTGATATCGGCCATCCACTGCTCTGGATAATGGCTTTTCATGACCAGCGTGATCGGCACTGCCAGGCAACCGGCAATCAACAGCGCGCGCAGGATCTGTTTGCGTTGGGTTGCTGGTTTTCGCCCGTTGAATGCTGCGTTCAGAGCCGCTTTGGCCGGGGCCGATTGCTCACGCAATGACTGCAGGCGGTTGATCACTTCCTGCATGCGCAGGGCCGCCGCTGCGTGCTGTGGGTTTTGTTGTTTCCAGCACTCGAATTGCGCGCGCAACGCATCGCTGAAGTCTTCTTCGTGCAGACGAAGAATCCATTCGGCGGCTTGTTCATCAATACTTTGGCGCTGCTCGGACATGGCTGGATCAGGTGTCCAGGCTATGGCTGCAATGCAGCAAGGCCTGGATCAAATACTTGCGCACCGTGCGGTCAGACAATTCCAGTTGTCGGGCAATCTCGCTTTGGGTCAGGCCGTCCAGGTAATACAGCACAAAAGCCTGGCGCGCTTTGTCCTGCATGCCCTCCAGAATAAATGCGATCTGTTCCAGAGCTTCCAGTGTCGTGAGAATCTGCTCGGGTGATTGAAAACCCTCGAGTGCTTCAGCGGTTAGGGCAAGCTCTTGCAGGTAGGCGTTTTCTATTTGTTTACGGCGCACCTGATCAATGATCAGTCGGCGTGCTGTAGTGCTCAGAAAGGCTCGGGGTTCACGCAGTGTCGCCACAGACTCGCGGGCATTGAGGATTCGGGTGAAGGTGTCCTGTGCCAGATCGGCGGCATTCTGAGCGCAACCGAGCTTTCTACGCAGCCAGCCAAACAGCCAGCCATGATGCTCGCAGTACAGTTCTGTAATGGCGGCCTGGTAGGGCGGTTCACCCGAAGACATAGGACATTGCCTAAACGTTATTGAGAATAATTACCAATTCTTAACGAAAGTCGTGGGTAAACGCAAGTTGAGCGATGGGCAGGAACAAAGAACTCAGTAGCAGCTGCCGAAGGAACGAGGCTGCGTTCGGCGGCGCAGCCGTCGTAATACTTGGGTGCTGGTTCTAAATGACACACCGCAGAGCCTGATTTCACGACGGCTGCGCCGCCGAACGCAACCTCGTTCCTTCGGCAGCTGCTACGAGGATCTGCGTGCCTACAGGGTTGTCTAGTTTTTCGCGATCAAGTTGCCGGCATGCAGCCCGCATTCTTTTTGCGTGGCTTCTTCCCACCACCAGCGGCCTTCGCGTTCGTGCTGGTTGGGCAGTACCGGGCGGGTGCATGGCTCGCAGCCGATGCTGATAAAACCGCGCTCATGCAGGCTGTTGTAGGGCAGCTCCAGCATGCGGATATAGCCCCAGACTTCTTCGCTGGTCATCTGTGCCAATGGGTTGAATTTGTACAGCGTGCGCTCGGGTGTCGAGAACGCGCCGTCGATTTCCAGCGCGGCCACCTGGCTGCGGGTGCCAGGGCTCTGATCGCGGCGCTGGCCGGTGGCCCAGGCTTTGACTGTCGACAATTTGCGGCGCAGCGGCTCGATCTTGCGCACGCCACAGCATTCGCCGTGCCCATCCTTGTAGAAGCTGAACAGGCCCTTTTCCTTGACGAAGGGTTCAAGCTTGCTTTGATCGGGCGAGATCAGTTCGATCTGGATCTTGTAGTGCTCGCGCACTTGCTCGATAAACCGGTAGGTCTCGGGGTGCAGGCGGCCGGTGTCGAGGCTGAACACCTTGACGTTCTTGTTGAGCTTCCAGGCCATGTCCACCAGCACCACGTCTTCGGCGCCGCTGAAGGAGATCCAGAGTTCGTCGCCAAAGTGTTCAAAGGCGAGTTTGAGTATGTCTTGCGGGGACTTGCTGGCGTATGTCGCTGCGAGTTCGGCGACGTCAAACGGATGGCTCATCAGGCGGCTTCCTACAGTGAATGGCGCTTGGCGCTCTCTAGTGACGCGATCTTAGCAAAAAGCGCGGGCTACAGGGTTTGCAGCGTATCGAGCAGCACCTTCACCTTGGTGATCGATTCCTGGTACTCGTCCTGCCAGTCGGAGTCGGCCACAATGCCGCCGCCGCCCCAGCAACTGACCTGTCCGTCCTTGACCAGCAGGCTGCGGATGGCGATGGAGCTGTCCATTTCGCCACGCACGTCCAGGTACAGCAGCGAGCCGCAGTAAATACTGCGCCGGGTTGGCTCCAGCTCGTCGATGATCTGCATGGCGCGGATTTTCGGAGCGCCGGTGATCGAACCGCCGGGGAAGCTGTCGCCGATCAGATCCAGTGCGTCTTTGCCGTCGGCCAGCTCGCCGATAACGCTGCTCACCAAATGATGCACGTTTGGGTAGCTTTCGAGGTTGAACAGTTCAGGCACGCTCACCGAGCCGGTGCGGCAAGTGCGCCCCAGATCATTGCGCAGCAAGTCGACGATCATCAGGTTTTCCGCGCGGTCCTTGGGGCTGGCCAGCAGTTCGGCGGCGTTGGCCGCATCTTCGCTGCTGTCTTTGCCCCGTGGGCGAGTACCTTTGATCGGCCGGGTTTCGACTTGATTCTGGCTGACTCGCACAAAGCGTTCCGGTGACAGGCTGAGGATAGCGTTGTCGCCCGTCAGGCTCATAAAGCCTGAAAACGGTGTCGGGCAGGCTGCCCGCAAGGCGCAATAGGCAGTCCATGCATCGCCCTGGCACTGGGCGCTGAAACGCTGGGTGTAATTGACCTGATAACAGTCGCCCGCCTGGATATAACGATGGATCTGCTCAAGTGCCTGCTCGTACTGGCTGGCGCTGATATCCGGCTGCATGGGCTGCTTGAGCCTAAAAGGCGCATTGCACGCGGGTGAGGCGTGGCTGAACAACTGGATCAGGCGCTCACGCTCTTGTGTCTCGAGGCGTGGGTGAAATACAAGCTGGCTGGTAGCTGCATGATGGTCACTGATCAGCGCCCAGGCATGCAGGCCCAATTGCGCTTCGGGCAGTTGCAGGTCGTTGTTGGCCTGCGCTGGCAGGTGCTCAAGCAGGCGGCCGAAGTCGTAACTGAGATAGCCGATCAGGCCGCCAGCGAAAGGCAGTTCATACGGCGCGGGCAGTACGGCATGGCCCAGTTGCTTCAGGTTGTCGCGCAGGCGCTGTAGAAACCCCCGACCGGTTTCTCCGGCCTGAACCCGCAGTTCCTGAAGTGGCCATGCGCTCATCAGGTCATAACGGCCACGCTCGGCAGTGGGGCGGCCGCTGTCGAGCAGCACGGCACCGGGCGCATGACGAATCGCCGAAAAGTACGCGCCAGGGTTGGCGTGGTAAGGCAGGGGGTGTACGGAGCAGGTCAACATGCGAAGCAAATCAGCCATCGGAGCGGGGGGCTGATTGTAGTCCTGTGCAGGACTGCAAATCTATGTGGATCGCAGCTAGAGAGCGCCACAAACCGTTGTAGCAGCTGCCGAAGGAACGAGGCTGCGTTCGGCAGCTGCTACGGTTTTCGCGATTATTCGGATTGGTGAATATGCCCGAACAACTCCTGGGCAAAGCGCACGCGCTCTTCAGGGGATTCCTTGATGCCTTTGGCCGCCAGTTCTTCGATGTGGGCTTCTACCGCATGGGTGCGCAGGGTCAGGCCGCAGTCGTTGGCAATCTGGATATTCAGCCCCGGGCGGGCGTTGAGCTCCAGAATCAGCGGGCCTTTATCCTGATCGAGCACCATGTCGACACCGATATAACCCAGGCCGCACAACTCATAACAACCGGCCGCCAGCTTCATGAAACCGTCCCAGTTGGGCAGTTGCACGCCGTCTACTGCGTTGGTGGTGTCCGGGTGTTTGCTGATGATGTTGTTCAGCCAGGTGCCACGCAGAGTCAGGCCGGTAGCCAGATCGACACCCACTCCGATTGCGCCTTGGTGCAGGTTGGCCTTGCCGCCCGACTGACGGGTCGGCAAGCGCAGCATGGCCATCACCGGGTAACCCATCAATACGATGATGCGGATATCCGGCACACCTTCGTAGCTGATGCTTTTGAAGATCTGGTCCGGTGTGACCCGGTATTCGATCAGCGCCCGATCACGGTGACCACCCAGGGAGTACAGGCCAGTCAGGATGCTGGAGATCTGATGTTCGATTTCTTCATGGCTGATGATCTTGCCCGAGACCGTGCGAAAACGGTCTTCGAAGCGATCCGCGATCACAAGAATGCCATCACCGCCAGCACCTTGTGCGGGCTTGATCACGAAGTCGCTGCGACCGCCGATGATTTCATCGAGCTTGTCGATTTCCTTCTCGGTGGAAATCACCCCATACATTTCCGGTACGTGAATACCGGCCTTGATGGCGCGTTCCTTGGTGATGATTTTGTCATCCACAATCGGGTAAAGGCTGCGTTTGTTGTACTTGAGTACGTAGTCCGCATTACGCCTATTGATGCCCATGATGCCCCTGGCTTCGAGGGCCTTCCAGGTCTTCCAGAAGCCAAACATCAGGAGTCAGCCTTCAAGAACGCTTTGAAACGCACCAGCTCGGTCAGGCGGTAGCCGCGATAGCGACCCATTGCCAGCATAAAGCCGACCATGATCAGCAGGATCGCCGGGAAGGTAAACACGAAGTACACCAGTTCCGGGATGCTCATGACCAGGTACGCCAAAGTAGCTGCGAACAGTGTGCCGATCGCGACTTTCATGGCATGCCCGCCACCACGCTCTTCCCAGGTGATCGACAGGCGCTCGATGGTCATGGTCAGAATCACCATCGGGAACAGTGCCACCGAGAGTCCGCGCTCCAGGCCCAGCTTGTGACTGAACAGGCTGATGGCTGCAATTAGTATCACCACAAACGTCAACACGACTGACAGACGCGGCAGCATTTGCAGCTTCAAGTGTTCCAGGTAGGAACGCAGCGTCAGTCCGAGCGCGGTAATCACCGTAAACAGGATGATGCCGAAGCCCAGCTGGGTTTCGCGGAAGGCCAGGGCGATCAATACCGGGGTAAAGGTACCCAGGGTCTGCAGGCCGATCAGGTTGCGCAGGATCAGGATCACCAGCACGCCAATCGGGATCATCACCATGATCATGAAGGTTTGCTGGGTCTGCAGTGGCAAGCCGTACAGCGAGTATTCAAGGAAGTTGGCGTCGGTATTTTCGTCCGTCAGCTTGGCCAAGCGAATGGCGTTCATTTCGCTGTTGTTCAGGCTGAACGTGACGTTGGGTTTTTTACCGCCATCGACCGTGACCATTGGCTCATCGCCGATCCACCACAACAGGCGGTCATTGGGCAGGCCTTGCTCGCCGGTCTCGGGGTTGAAGTAGAGCCAGTCATTGCCGTTAAAGCTGCGCAGCCACAACTCCGGATTTTGCGGCTGATCGGCCACCAGGCGGATGGTGTGGACTTTTTCCATGGGCACGTGGGCAATCGACAACAGCAGTTCAATAACCTGAGCCTTGTGTGCGGTCGATGGATCGCCCGCCAGCAGCAGCTTCACGTTGTCGTCGTTGGGGTTGCTGACGCGCTTGATGGTCTCGCTGATAAAGGTTTCGACATCGGCCGAGTGCTGGCGAATAGGTGCCAGCAAGGCTTCGGCGGCGATTTTTTCCGGGCCTTCGACGGCAATACTGTCACGGAAAACCGGGCCTTTGACCTTGGTCTTGTCGCCCGAATAGCGCTTGGTCAGCACCAGTCGGTAGTAGAGCGTCTGCTTGCCACTGACTCGGCGGGCCGACCAGGTGACTTTGCGGTTGCCATCAACCCGGTTGACGCTCACTCCGTAGTTATTGGAAATAAAGCTCTCGTTCAGACTGACGTAGTCGCGGTTCAGCGGCGGTACGAACATCTGGATCTTGACCGGGTCTTTGGAGCTGGCGACGAATTCGACTTTGGCGTCGATATTCCACAAGTCGTCCGTGGCGTCTTCGGTCACAGGAATGCCGAGGGCGAAAATCTGGTAGGCCGTAATCGATATGCCCAGCACCACAAGGATGGTGATCAAGATTTTCAGGTGAAGGGTAAGCGCGCGCATTTCAATTACTCTGCGGTTTGAGCGTTAGCGACGCAGGCAGGTTTGCCAGCAGCGTATTTAAGACTTGGGTCAACCAGCGCATCAAAGCGTTTTAGCGCTTCGGAGCCGATCAACAGCGGGTATTGGAACGCACTTCTATCGGTCAAGTTCACTTCGATGGTGCGCAAAGCCTTGCCCATGCAAATTTCCAGGGCAATAACCGGGCGTGAGGTGTAGTTCTTGTCCGCCTGCGGGTCGTAGTCACCCGAGCGGCGCTTGATCTTGCTGACGCGTGCCAGCGGCCGTTCGATAGGGTGCGAGTGGGCATCATCGATGGCCAGGTAGAAACGTACCCAGCTCTCGCCATCACGTTTGAAGCGCTTGATGTCACGGGCACTGAGTGAGGCGGTTTTGGCTCCGGTGTCGAGTTTGGCAGCCACTTGCAGATCTATGCCTGCCAGTTCGGCGTATTCATTGAGGCCATACACGGTTTTTTCGCCAGCCAGGCTCAAGCCCGGTACACACAGCAGGCAAGCGAGGATGTAGAAGGGGGCAAATTTCATAAATCGGTGCACGTCTCTTGCAATCTTCAGTTCAAGGCACTGGCAGTACAGAGCAAGTTTCCTCGTGCGGCTGCTCTATGGATGAGAGCAGGGCGGATGCGGTCGGCATTCTAACATGATGGTTTTATGACGCCAGCGCCGGGGTGCTTTGTACAGGGGGAAGTCCTGCGGGTCCGACCAAGGTCTTATTAGACGATTGTCGACAATATCTATTTATTCTTTGACTAGTAAGGTCGAAATGGCTAGTTTTGGCACTATTGATTTGCAAGGTGTCGACAATATGCTGCAAGCACTAGAGCCAGCCATGATCCCTCAGGACGATTCGGAAACCCTTTCCGAGAACGTCTTTCGGCGTATTCAGGCGGCTATTGTCAAAGGCGAAATCGCCCCCGGCAGCAAAATCTCCGAACCTGAACTGGCGCGTACCTACGGCATCAGCCGAGGGCCTTTGCGCGAAGCCATTCACCGCCTTGAAGGCCAGCGCTTGCTGGTGCGGGTGCCCCATGTCGGTGCTCGGGTCGTGTCGCTGAGCCACGCAGAGCTGATTGAACTCTACGAAATTCGCGAATCCCTTGAAGGCATGGCCTGTCGCTTGGCTGCTGAACGCATGAGCGATGAAGACATCGCCGAGTTGCGCCAGGTACTTGAAACCCATG
Organism: Pseudomonas kulmbachensis; assembly: GCF_963681935.1. Classification (NCBI taxonomy): domain Bacteria; kingdom Pseudomonadati; phylum Pseudomonadota; class Gammaproteobacteria; order Pseudomonadales; family Pseudomonadaceae; genus Pseudomonas; species Pseudomonas kulmbachensis. Next base: position 1,381,980 of record NZ_OY817088.1, read on the forward strand.
AGCGCGACGAGGCGTTTCAGGCCGGTGTCGGCTACTACCAGCAGGAAGGCGACTTCGATTTTCATTACAAGATTATTCAGGGCAGCGGCAACCGCACCCTGACGCAAATGCTCTGCGGCGAGTTGTATCAATTGGTGCGCATGTACCGCATCCAGTTCTCCACTACGCCCAATCGCCCGCATCAGGCGTTTGCCGAGCATCACCGTATTCTCGATGCCATTGCCGATCGCGACGGCGAATTGGCCGAGTTGTTGATGCGCCGACATATCGGCGCCTCGAAACGCAATATTGCGCGTCACTATCAAGACGCCCAGCAGACAGCCACTCCACGAGGTGAGTCATGAGCAATAAGAACAGTCCAGGCCAGCGTTTCCGTGATGCAGTCGCCAGTGAGCATCCTTTGCAGGTGGTGGGCGCGATCAACGCCAATCACGCGTTGCTGGCCCAGCGTGCCGGTTTCAAGGCGATCTACCTGTCGGGTGGTGGCGTCGCGGCAGGGTCTTTGGGCGTGCCGGACCTGGGTATTACTGGCCTGGACGATGTACTGACTGATGTACGGCGCATTACCGATGTATGTGATCTGCCGCTGCTGGTAGACGTGGATACCGGCTTTGGCTCCTCGTTCTTCAACGTGTCGCGTACCGTCAAATCGATGATCAAGTTTGGCGCTGCAGCGATTCATATCGAAGATCAGGTGGGTGCCAAGCGTTGCGGCCATCGCCCGAACAAGGAAATCGTCTCGCTGCAAGAGATGGTCGACCGTATTAAAGCTGCGGTCGATGCGCGCACCGATGACAGCTTCGTGATCATGGCACGTACCGATGCGCTGGCGGTGGAAGGCCTGGAGTCTGCGCTGGAACGTGCAGCAGCCTGCGTTGAAGCGGGCGCGGACATGGTCTTCCCGGAAGCCATTACCGAACTCGAGATGTACAAGCTGTTCGCCAACCGGGTGAAGGCACCGATCCTGGCCAATATCACCGAGTTCGGTGCAACGCCGCTGTACACCACTGAACAACTGGCTGGCGCTGACGTATCGCTGGTGCTGTACCCGCTGTCGGCATTCCGTGCGATGAACAAGGCGGCCGAAAATGTGTACTCCGCCATCCGCCGCGACGGCACCCAGCAAAATGTGATCGACACCATGCAAACCCGCATGGAGCTGTATGACGCGATCAACTACCACTCGTTTGAGCAGAAGCTCGATGCGGTGTTTGCCGCGAAGAAGTAACAGAACACGGTGATCCTGTGGGAGCGAGCCTGCTCGCGAAGTTAACGCTGGTATTGACGACGTTCGCGAGCAGGCTCGCTCCCACAGTGGTATGTATTGAATCAAGTAGTTGCCGAATCCCTAACAAATTCAAGATTGGAGAAGCGCAATGGCCGAAGCAAAAGTATTGAGTGGTGCCGGGTTACGCGGCCAGGTCGCCGGGCAAACAGCCCTGTCCACCGTAGGTCAGGAAGGCGCGGGCCTCACTTATCGTGGATATGACGTACGCGAACTGGCAGCCGATGCCCGCTTTGAGGAAGTGGCTTACCTGCTGCTGTACGGCGAACTGCCTACCAAAGCCGAATTGGCTGCATACACGACCAAACTGCAAAAGCTGCGAGATCTGCCACAAGCACTGAAAGAAGTGCTGGAGCGCATTCCCGCTGACGCTCACCCGATGGACGTGATGCGCACCGGATGTTCGTTCCTGGGCAACATCGAGCCGGAGAAAGACTTCTCCGAGCAGCATGACAAGACCGACCGACTGCTGGCCGCTTTCCCGGCGATCATGTGCTACTGGTATCGCTTCAGCCACGATGGCAAACGTATCAACTGCGTGACCGACGAAGAGTCCATCGGTGGCCACTTCCTGCACTTGCTGCACGACAAGAAGCCGAGCGAGTTGCACGTTAAAGTGATGAACGTGTCGCTGATCCTCTACGCCGAGCACGAATTCAACGCCTCGACCTTCACCGCGCGGGTGTGTGCATCGACCCTGTCCGATCTGTACTCGTGCATCACGGCAGCCATCGGTTCGCTGCGCGGCCCGTTGCATGGTGGCGCCAACGAAGCAGCTATGGAAATGATCGAGCGCTTCGGTTCTGCGCAAGAGGCGGTGGAAGGCACCCTCGGCATGCTGGCGCGCAAGGACAAGATCATGGGCTTTGGCCACGCGATCTACAAAGACAGCGATCCGCGTAACGAGGTGATCAAGGGCTGGTCGAAAAAACTGGCAGACGAAGTGGGCGACACCGTGTTGTTCAAGGTTTCCGAAGCAATCGACAAGACCATGTGGGAGCAAAAGAAGCTGTTCCCCAACGCCGACTTCTACCATGCCTCGGCGTACCACTTCATGGGCATCCCGACCAAGCTGTTCACTCCGATCTTTGTCTGCTCACGCCTCACCGGCTGGGCTGCGCATGTGTTCGAACAGCGCGCCAACAACCGCATCATCCGTCCGAGCGCCGAGTACATCGGCGTAGAACAGCGCAAGTTCGTGCCAATCGAGCGTCGCTGAGTGAGGAAGCTGGCTTGCGCTGATTGCGCAAGCCAGCTCCCCCTTTTGTAACTACCGTGATCGAGTCCTGCGCCAATGAATACTGAATTTCGCAAAACACTACCGGGCACCCGGCTGGATTACTTCGACACCCGCGCGGCAGTCGATGCGATCAAGCCCGGCGCTTACGACACCCTGCCTTACACCTCCCGCGTACTGGCCGAAAACCTGGTGCGCCGCTGTGATCCGGCAACCCTGAATGCCTCGCTGAGCCAGTTGATTGATCGCAAGCGCGATCTCGACTTTCCATGGTTCCCGGCACGCGTGGTGTGCCACGACATTCTGGGCCAGACCGCGCTGGTCGACCTCGCCGGTTTGCGTGACGCCATCGCCCAGCAAGGCGGTGACCCGGCCCAGGTCAACCCGGTGGTGCCGACCCAACTGATCGTCGATCACTCGCTGGCGGTGGAATGCGGCGGTTACGACCCCGAAGCGTTTGAAAAGAACCGCGCCATCGAAGATCGTCGTAACGAAGACCGTTTCCACTTTATCGAGTGGACCAAAAAGGCCTTTAAAAACGTCGACGTGATCCCGCCAGGCAACGGCATCATGCACCAGATCAACCTGGAGAAAATGTCTCCGGTGATCCAGGTGCGCGACGGCGTGGCCTTCCCGGACACCTGCGTGGGCACTGACAGTCACACCCCGCACGTCGACTCCCTGGGCGTGATCGCCATTGGGGTCGGCGGCCTTGAAGCTGAAAGCGTGATGCTTGGCCGTGCTTCGTGGATGCGCCTGCCGGAAATCGTCGGTGTTGAGCTGACCGGCAAGCTGCAACCGGGCATTACCGCCACCGATATGGTGCTGGCACTGACCGAGTTCCTGCGCCAGCAAAAAGTGGTCGGTGCCTGGCTGGAGTTCTTCGGTGAAGGCGCCGCCGCGCTGACCCTGGGCGACCGTGCAACCATCTCCAACATGGCCCCGGAATACGGCGCCACGGCAGCGATGTTCTACATCGACCAGCAAACCATCGACTACCTCAAACTGACCGGTCGCGAAGACCAGCAAGTGCAGCTTGTAGAAAACTATGCCAAGGTCAGCGGCCTGTGGGGCGACAGCCTCAAGGGCGCGCAATACGAGCGTAATCTGAGCTTTGATCTGTCATCCGTGGTGCGCAACATGGCTGGCCCGAGCAACCCGCACGCTCGCGTCGCAACCTCCGATCTGGCCGCCAAGGGCATCGCCGGTCAATGGGACGACGTGCCGGGGCAAATGCCCGACGGCGCGGTGATCATCGCGGCCATCACCAGTTGCACCAACACCAGCAACCCGCGCAACGTGATTGCTGCGGGGCTGATGGCACGCAACGCCAACAAGCTCGGTCTGGCTCGCAAGCCGTGGGTCAAAACCTCGCTGGCGCCAGGCTCAAAAACCGTTGCCCTGTACCTCGACGAAGCCGGCTTGACCCACGAACTGGAGAAGTTGGGCTTTGGTGTAGTGGCGTTTGCCTGCACTACATGCAACGGTATGTCCGGCGCACTGGACCCGGTTATTCAGCAGGAAATCATCGATCGCGACCTGTACGCCACCGCCGTACTGTCGGGTAACCGCAACTTTGACGGGCGAATTCACCCGTACGCCAAGCAGGCGTTTCTCGCCTCGCCACCGCTGGTGGTGGCCTATGCGATTGCCGGGACCATCCGTTTCGATATCGAAAAAGACGTGCTGGGCCTGGATGCCGACGGCAAGGAAATCCGCCTGAAAGACATCTGGCCGAGCGACGAAGAAATCGACGCCGTGGTCAAGGCTGCGGTCAAGCCGGAGCAGTTCCGCAAGGTGTATATCCCGATGTTCGCCATTCACGAAGACACCGGTCCGAAAGTCGAGCCGCTGTATGACTGGCGCCCGCAGAGCACTTACATCCGCCGTCCTCCGTATTGGGAAGGTGCGCTGGCCGGTGCGCGTCCACTCAAAGGCATGCGCCCACTGGCAGTGCTGCCGGACAACATCACCACCGACCACTTGTCGCCGTCCAACGCCATCATGCTCGACAGCGCTGCAGGCGAGTACCTGGCGAAAATGGGCCTGCCGGAAGTCGACTTCAACTCTTACGCCACTCACCGTGGCGACCATTTGACCGCCCAGCGCGCAACCTTTGCCAACCCGAAACTGTTCAATGAAATGGTGATCGAGGACGGCAAGGTCAAGCAGGGCTCGCTGACCCGACTTGAGCCCGAAGGCCAGGTGATGCGCATGTGGGAGGCCATTGAAACCTACATGGAACGCAAGCAACCGCTGATCATCATTGCGGGCGCCGACTACGGCCAGGGCTCTTCCCGTGACTGGGCGGCCAAAGGTGTGCGCCTGGCGGGTGTCGAAGCCATTGCTGCTGAAGGCTTTGAGCGTATTCACCGCACCAATCTTGTAGGTATGGGTGTATTGCCGCTGGAATTTATGCCGGGTACCAACCGTAAAACCCTGCAGATCGACGGCAGCGAAACCTACGACGTGATCGGCGAGCGCACTCCGCGTGCCACGCTGACCCTGGTGATTACCCGCAAAAATGGCGAGCGGGTCGAAGTGCCCGTGACTTGCCGTCTGGACACGGCTGAAGAAGTTTCGATCTATGAAGCGGGCGGCGTGTTGCAGCGCTTTGCCCAGGACTTCCTGGAATCAGCCACCGCGTGATCACTGCGCCGGGGCCCTGTGCCCCGGCCTTAACAGGACTGTGCTTTATGGCCTATGCAGCGCAAATCAAAATCCCCGCGACTTACATGCGCGGAGGCACCAGTAAAGGCGTGTTTTTCAGTCTGCTCGACTTGCCGGCCGTGGCCCAAGTGCCGGGTGCGGCCCGTGATGCCTTGCTGTTGCGGGTAATCGGCAGCCCCGATCCCTATGAAAAGCAAATTGACGGCATGGGCGCGGCGACTTCCAGCACCAGCAAAACCGTGATCGTAAGCAAAAGCCTGCACGCCGATCATGACGTGGACTACCTGTTCGGTCAGGTAGCGATCGACAAGCCTTTCGTGGACTGGAGCGGCAACTGCGGCAACCTGTCGGCGGCCGTGGGCTCGTTTGCCGTCAGCAGCGGTCTGGTGGATGCCAGCCGAATTCCGCTTAACGGTACGGCTGTGGTGCGTATCTGGCAGGCCAATATCAGCAAAACCATCATTGCCCATGTACCGATCACTGACGGTGCGGTGCAGGAAACCGGTGGTTTTGAACTCGATGGCGTGACCTTTCCGGCAGCCGAAGTTCAGCTGGAGTTCCTTAACCCTGCGGCGGATGAAGAGGGCGCAGGTGGTTCGATGTTCCCGACTGGCAATCTGGTAGATGACCTTGAAGTGCCGGGTGTGGGCACCTTGAACGTAACCATGATCAATGCCGGGATTCCGACGATTTTCGTTAATGCGCGGGACATCGGTTACACCGGTGCTGAACTGCAAAACGACATCAACAGCGATCCGAAAGCCTTGGCCATGTTCGAAACCATTCGCGCTCACGGCGCGTTGCGCATGGGTCTGATCGACAAGCTTGAAGATGCCGCCAAGCGCCAGCACACGCCCAAGGTCGCGTTTGTGGCACCGCCAGTGGCTTATGTGTCATCCAGCGGCAAGCCGGTGGCGGCACAGGACGTGGACTTGCTGGTGCGGGCCTTGTCGATGGGCAAGTTGCACCACGCGATGATGGGCACTGCTGCGGTGGCAATCGGTACGGCGGCGGCGATTCCAGGCACGCTGGTCAATCTGGCTGCGGGCGGCGAGTTACGCAGTGCCGTGCGCTTCGGACATCCGTCGGGCACCTTGCGCGTGGGCGCTGAAGCACGGCAGGTCAATGGCGAATGGGTCGTGACCAAAGCCATCATGAGCCGCAGCGCGCGAGTCTTGATGGAAGGCTGGGTGCGAGTGCCGGGCGATTCGTTTTGAATGCGTGAATCCTTTGCCCTCACCCCAATCCTCTCCCTTTGGGAAAGGATTGGGGTGAGGGCTTTTGATTTGGATACATCAAGCGGGCACTCCAGACCCGCAAAAGCACGATGACCCTGAGGATGGAACACGACACTTACCCACTCTTTGGAGAAACCCCATGAGCGCCAACGTCGACCTCAACAACCGCCCGGACTATGACCAGGTTTTGCAGGACATAGCCGATTATGTCCTGACCTACAGAATTACCTCTCCCGAAGCCCTTAACACCGCGCGCAACTGCCTGATGGACACCTTGGGCTGCGGCCTGCTGGCGTTGCGTTTCCCGGAGTGCACCAAACACCTGGGGCCGATTGTCGAGGGTACGGTGGTGCCGTTTGGTGCACGGGTGCCGGGTACTTCGCATCGTCTCGACCCGGTCAAGGCTGCATGGGACATTGGCTGCATCGTGCGTTGGCTGGATTACAACGACACCTGGCTGGCGGCGGAGTGGGGGCATCCTTCGGACAACCTGGGCGGTATTCTGGCGGTGGCCGATCACCTGTCGCAAAAGCGTGTAGCCAATGGAGAAGCGCCGCTTACGGTACGGGCAGTGCTCGAAGCCATGATCATGGCCCATGAGATTCAGGGCGTGATTGCCCTGGAAAACTCCTTCAACCGTGTCGGTCTGGACCATGTGTTGCTGGTCAAGGTCGCCTCAACGGCGGTCTGCGCCAAGCTGATGGGGGCCAATCGCGAGCAGTTGCTGTCGGCCTTGTCCCACGCTTTTGTGGATGGGCAGGCACTGCGTACCTATCGTCATGCGCCGAACGCGGGGTCGCGCAAATCCTGGGCAGCCGGGGATGCGTCAAGTCGCGGCGTGCGCTTAGCCGATATCGCGCTGCGAGGCGAGATGGGGGTTCCCGGGGTGCTTACGGCACCGCAGTGGGGTTTTTACGATGTGCTGTTCAGTCATACCAACAAGGATCTGGCGCTCAAGCCCGAAGGTCAGCGCCAGTTCAGTCTGAGCCAGCCCTATGGCACGTATGTAATGGAAAACGTGCTGTTCAAGATCAGCTTTCCGGCCGAGTTCCATGCGCAGACGGCGTGCGAAGCGGCGGTGACGCTGCATCCGCAGGTCAGGAATCGTCTGCATGAAATCGAAAAAATCGTGATTACAACCCATGAATCGGCGATTCGGATCATTTCCAAGCAAGGCAAATTGGCCAACGCAGCGGACCGGGATCATTGCATTCAATACATGACGGCCGTGCCGCTGGCCTTTGGCAATCTGGTAGCCGAGCAATATGAAGATGACTTTCACGCGGCGCATCCGATCATCGATGAGTTGCGCGAGAAGATGGTAGTGGTCGAAGATCCGCGCTACACCCGCGAGTATCTGGAGGCCGATAAGCGCTCGATCGCCAATGCGATTCAGGTGTTTTTCTCCGATGGCACCTGCACTGAGCAAGTGGTGGTGGAGTATCCAATTGGCCATCGCCGGCGTCGGGCAGAAGGGATTCCATTGCTGGAAGACAAGTTCAAGGCCAATTTGGCGACCCGTTTCGTGGGTCAGCGTTGTGCTGAAATTTTCGCGCTGTGCAAGGACCAGGCTGCGTTGGAGGCGATGCCGGTTAACCGGTTTGTGGACCTGCTGGTGATTTGAATTTTGTAGCCGCTGCCGAAGGCTGCGATAAGGGCCGAAGGAGCTTCAGGGCGCTGCGCACCCCATCGCAGCCTGCGGCAGCGGCTACACGCAGGCAGTGCTGCGATTACTTGAAGCGCCGCTCCACGCCTTTTTCGACCAGGATCTTGGCCGAGATTTCTTCTACCGAGAAGTGTGTGGAGTTGATGTGCGGGATGTTTTCGCGCTGGAACAGGCGCTCTACTTCGCGGACTTCAAATTCGCACTGGGCAAAACTGGAATAGCGGCTGTTGGGCTTGCGCTCGTTACGAATGGCCGTCAAGCGGTCCGGGTCGATGGTCAGGCCAAACAGCTTGTGTTTGTGCTCGCGCAGGGCCGCAGGCAGCTTGAGGTTTTCCATATCGTCATCGGTCAGCGGGTAGTTGGCTGCACGGATGCCGAATTGCATGGCCATATACAGGCAGGTTGGGGTTTTACCGCAACGCGATACGCCCACCAGAATCAGGTCGGCCTTGTCATATTTGTGAGTGCGGGCGCCGTCGTCGTTGTCGAGGGCAAAGTTCACCGCCTCGATACGCTCCATATAGTTGGAGTTATGCCCGATAGAGTGGGATTTACCCACCGAGTAGGAGGAGTGCTCACCCAGTGCCTGTTCCAGTGGCGCCAGGAAGCTGGAGAAGATGTCGATCATGAAACCATTGGACGTGGCGAGGATCTCGCGAATGTCCTGATTGACGATAGTGTCGAAAATTATCGGGCTAAAGCCGTCTTTTTCGGCGGCGTTATCGATTTGTTGTACCATCGCCCGGGCTTTTTCCACGCTGTCTATATAGGGGCGTGTGAACTTGCTGAAGGTCACATTTTCGAATTGTGCCAACAAACTTTGACCGAGGTTTTCGGCCGTAATGCCGGTGCCATCGGAGATAAAGAAAGCAGATCGTTTCATTTGCGCCTAGGCCCTTAAGCTGGTGACGATTCTTGGATATGATAGGCGCGATTTTGTCGCGCTACATGGCAGGCAGTGTCACTTATTTTCCGGGTCCAGGCCACAATCGCTGCGATGCCTCATGATGAGGGTCCAGCGCCCTGAGCTTTTCCAACACAGTTAGTGGAGAGATCACCTTGGTAGAGTACGTAGTTTCCCTCGATAAGCTCGGCGTCCATGATGTAGAGCACGTGGGGGGCAAGAACGCATCCCTCGGCGAGATGATCAGTAATCTTGCAGGCGCTGGTGTTTCAGTTCCCGGTGGCTTCGCCACTACTTCTCAGGCATATCGTGATTTTCTTGAGCTGAGTGGTTTGAACGACCAGATCCATGCTGCGCTGGATGCGCTGGATGTTGATGACGTTAATGCTTTGGCAAAAACAGGTGCCCAGATCCGTAAATGGATCATGGAAGCCGAGTTCCCGGAGAAGCTTAACGCCGAAATTCGTACCGCCTTTGCCACCCTGTCCCAAGGCAACCCGGACATGGCTGTTGCCGTGCGTTCCTCGGCTACCGCCGAAGACTTGCCGGATGCGTCCTTTGCCGGTCAACAAGAAACTTTCCTGAACATTCGTGGCGTTGAAAACGTGATTCGTGCGGCCAAGGAAGTATTTGCCTCCTTGTTCAACGACCGTGCGATTTCTTACCGCGTGCACCAGGGCTTCGACCACAAACTGGTCGCCCTGTCGGCAGGCGTGCAGCGCATGGTGCGCTCTGAAACCGGCACCGCTGGCGTGATGTTCACCCTGGACACTGAGTCGGGCTTCCGTGATGTAGTGTTTATCACCGGCGCCTACGGCCTAGGTGAAACCGTCGTACAAGGCGCGGTAAACCCGGACGAGTTCTACGTCCACAAACAAACTCTGGAAGCGGGCCGCCCGGCGATTTTGCGTCGCAACCTGGGCAGCAAAGCCATCAAGATGATTTACGGCGCCGAAGCCACGGCCGGTAAATCGGTCAAGGTGATCGACGTAGACAAAGCCGATCGTGCACGTTTCTGTCTGACCGACGCTGAAGTCAGCGAACTGGCCAAACAAGCGATGATCATCGAAAAGCACTACAAGTGCCCGATGGACATCGAGTGGGCCAAAGACGGTGATGACGGCAAGCTGTACATCGTTCAGGCACGTCCTGAAACCGTGAAAAGCCGCAGCACCGGTAACGTCATGGAGCGTTACCTGCTCAAGGAAACCGGCACCGTGCTCGCTGAAGGTCGCGCCATTGGCCAGCGTATTGGTGCGGGCAAGGTTCGCATCATTAAAGATGTGTCGGAAATGGACAAGGTCCAGCCGGGCGATGTGTTGGTGTCGGACATGACCGACCCGGACTGGGAACCGGTAATGAAGCGTGCCAGCGCCATCGTGACCAACCGTGGTGGTCGTACCTGCCATGCGGCAATTATCGCTCGCGAGCTGGGTATCCCGGCTGTGGTGGGCTGCGGCAACGCGACCCAGCTGTTGAAAGACGGCCAGGGCGTTACTGTTTCGTGTGCTGAAGGCGATACGGGCTTTATTTTCGAAGGCGAGTTGGGCTTCGATATCAAGAAAAACTCCGTGGATGCCATGCCTGATCTGCCGTTCAAGATCATGATGAACGTCGGCAACCCGGATCGTGCGTTTGACTTCGCGCAACTGCCGAACGCCGGTGTGGGCCTGGCCCGCCTTGAGTTCATCATCAACCGCATGATCGGTGTGCACCCCAAGGCGCTGCTGAACTACGACGGTCTGCCGCAGGAAATCAAGGACAGCGTCGACAAGCGCATCGCGGGCTACAACGATCCGGTTGGCTTCTACGTTGAAAAACTGGTTGAAGGCATCAGCACCTTGGCTGGCGCGTTTACCCCGAAGAAAGTGATTGTGCGTCTGTCGGACTTCAAGTCCAACGAATACGCCAACTTGATCGGCGGCAAGCTCTACGAGCCGGAAGAAGAAAACCCGATGCTGGGCTTCCGTGGTGCTTCGCGTTACATCAGCGAAAACTTCCGCGATTGCTTCGAGCTGGAGTGCCGTGCGCTCAAGCGCGTACGCAACGAGATGGGCTTTACCAACGTTGAAATCATGGTGCCGTTCGTACGCACCTTGGGTGAAGCGAGCCAGGTGATCGATCTGCTGGCTGAAAACGGTCTGAAACGCGGCGAAAACGGTCTGCGCATCATCATGATGTGTGAATTGCCGTCCAACGCGATTCTGGCTGAAGAGTTCCTTGAATTCTTCGACGGCTTCTCCATCGGATCCAACGACCTGACTCAGCTGACCTTGGGGCTGGATCGTGACTCCGGTGTGATCGCGCATCTGTTTGACGAGCGCAATCCTGCGGTCAAAAAGCTTCTGTCCAACGCCATTCAGGCGTGCAACAAGGCTGGCAAATACATCGGTATTTGCGGCCAGGGCCCGTCCGATCACCCGGATCTGGCGCTGTGGTTGATGGAGCAGGGCATTGAAAGTGTTTCCCTGAACCCGGACAGCGTGCTGGAAACCTGGTTCTTCCTGGCAGAAGGTCAGGCTCAGGCTCAGGCATAAGTCGTTGAGAGAGGGGCAGGGCAGCCACACGGCTGCTCTGCTCTTTATAAGCAGTGGTAGGGCGAGTTCCTGAGTGAAGTCGCCCTTTTTTGTGCAAGAGCATTATGCAAAGCAGCAGTCTCCTTTTTCCCGTTGCCCTGATTAGCGCTGAGCGTCGGGGCGATTTGAGCGAAGACGTTTATCGCTTGAAACCCGCCAACAGCCCGGATATTTCCGTTGAGCTGGTGGTGACTCGACTGGGCATGGCCGACGATAGCCAAGTGCGGGGCGTGCCGGTCATCCTGTTACATGGCAGCTTTTCCAATCGACGTTTCTGGTACTCGCCTAAAGGCGTGGGGCTCGGGGCGTTTTTGGCTCGTGCCGGGTTTGATGTGTGGCTGCCTGAAATGCGCGGTCACGGTCTTTCGTCGCGCAATATTGCCTGGGGCAAAAACCGCGTGGCGGATTACGCTCGCTACGATTTGCCTGCCATCGTGGCATTTGTGCGCGAGTTGAGCGGTCAGGTTCCGCACTGGATTGGTCATTCCCAGGGCGCCATCAGTTTGGCCGCGGCTCTCGGGGGGCAATACCTGAACGATAAGGACGTGGCGTCGGCAGCGTTCTTCGGCTGCCAGATCAATCGCCGCTATTGGTCGCTGAAAATTCCGCCGGTGCAGTGGGGCGCTTATTTGTTGTTGAAGCGCTTCAAGCAGCTATCAGGTACGCGGCTTAAGCGTGGGCCGGAAGATGAGCCGATCAGCATCGCTCTGGAAGCCTTGCGCTGGAATGGCTTTATGGGGCGTTTCAAGGACGCCGAGCAAGACTGGTGGGCAGGGTTGGCCGAGGTTCAGGTACCCGCTCTGGTGGTGGCCGCTGTGGGTGATCGGCAAACACCGGAGTGGGCATGCCGAAAGTTGTTCGATCAATTGGGTTCAGAGCAGCGCAAGTTCGTGTGCCTAGGGCGTGAGCACGGTTTCAGCTCTGACTTCAGTCATGTCGGAATGCTGGTCAGCCAGCCCGCTCAGCAAGAAGTGTGGCCGTTGGTGCGTAATTGGTTGAGCGAGCTGTAGTCGCTGCTGCTTCGCAGGCAGGAGTAACAGAAAATTTCAACCGTGGGAGCGAGCCTGCTGGCGAACGACTTTCGCGAGCGGGCTCGCTCCCACAAGAGTGGTTGATTTGTGACGCGATTAGCGAGTTTGGTCATACTTTGTTGCTTTAATCCAAACTGGCTCTCATGGTGGGGTGCTGTGAATCTATAAAGCCAGCCTTCACCAAAGCGTCTATAACCATAGTGCTACCGTTGTTTTCACTGTTGTGCCCACCCTGAACAGGAGATTTCCCGTGAATCACTACATCACTCCCGATCTGTGCGATGCCTACCCTGAGTTGGTACAGGTGCTTGAACCGATGTTCAGCAACTTTGGCGGGCGCGACTCCTTTGGTGGAGAGATCGTGACCATCAAGTGTTTCGAGGACAACTCCCGGGTCAAGGAACAGGCAGAGCTCGAGGGTCAGGGCAAAGTGCTGGTAGTGGATGGTGGAGGCTCTCTGCGCCACGCCTTGCTGGGCGACATGATTGCCGAGAGGGCCGCGAAAAATGGCTGGGAAGGCATAGTGATTTACGGCTGTATCCGCGATGTCGATGTGCTCGCTCAAACTGATCTCGGAGTGCAGGCCTTGGCCAGTCATCCGCTCAAGAGCGTCAGGCGCGGTGTGGGTGATGTGAATGTGCCGGTGACGTTTGCCGGCGTCACGTTCCGCCCCGGAGAATTCATTTATGCCGACAACAATGGCGTTATCATTTCGCCAACTGCTCTGAAAATGCCGGGCTAAACGTATTACTACTAAGGATCACGGATGTTTGAGGACGAAAACGCTCAATGGGGGCTGGTGCATGCGCTGGTGTTGGATGGGGAAGGCGGTGCGCGTGCGATTGCACGTACCGAACTGAACGATCTGCAGTTGCAGCCTCACGAAAGTGTCTGGTTGCACTGGGATCGCAGTCACCCGCAGACCCAGAGCTGGCTCCGTGATTCGAGCGGTTTAAGTGATTTCAGCTGTGATTTGCTGCTTGAAGAAAATACCCGTCCGCGCTTGGTGTCGTTGCCCAACAATGAGCTGCTGCTGTTTATGCGTGGGGTCAACCTGAACCCTGGTGCAGAGCCGGAAGACATGGTTTCACTGCGTATTTTCGGCAGTGCGCAGCGGGTTATCTCGCTGCGCATGCGTCCGTTGCGGGCTACCGATGAGCTGCTCGGTGAGTTTTCCCAAGGTGAAGGCCCGAAAACCCCTTCTGAGTTGATCCTGTATCTGGCCCAGCACCTGACGTTAAAGGTGCAGGATTTGATCGGAGATCTATCAGAAATCGTCGACGACGAAGAAGATAAGATAGATGCCGACGAACGGTATACCCCCGACCACAACTCCATTTTGCAGGTTCGTCGAAGGGCTGCCGCCTTGCGTCGTTTTCTGGCCCCGCAGCGGGATATTTTCGGACAGCTAACCCGTATCAAATTGCCGTGGTTTAGCGCAGATGATTCCGACTACTGGAACGAATTGAACAACAGCCTGACCCGCTATCTGGAAGAGCTTGAGCTGACCCGCGAGCGTGTGGGGCTGGTGCTGGAGTCTGAAGACCGGCGTTTGAACGTGCGCATGAGCCGCATCATGTATCGCTTCGGCGTACTCACGGGGATCTTCCTGCCGATCACCTTTATTACCGGTTTGCTGGGGATCAATGTGGGGGGCGTACCGTTCTCCAATGACCCTTATGGTTTTGCGGTGACCTGCAGTGTGATGCTGATTATCGGAGCAGGGCAGTGGTGGTTTTATCGCCGCTTGCAATGGCTTTGAGTGGGGCGAATGTGACCCCGGTAAAAGTCCCTGCGTCTTTTACTGACTTACCGAGAGGTGCTTATGCACGATCCGTTTGAACAGTCTTTACGTGAAATGCTCAAAGCGCCTACGTCAAATCGTGACGACGACGCTTGCCTGGGCCGCGTACTGAAAACCGCTAACCGTCAGGTTGGCGCGGGAGACCTTTTCAGTCTGCTGGGGCGTTGGGTGCAAGCACTGATGATTGCTTTGAACAGCGGTTCGGCTCATATTGCGCCCGTTTCGCGGCGCAAACCTGCTGCTCGTCCTGTTGATAAGGCTGATTGAACATGGAATTGAATGTCTGGACCCAAAGCCTGGTCGCGGCAATGACTGCCTTGTGGACCAAGATTGCCAACTTTATTCCCAACCTTTTCGGGGCGTTGGTCGTGGTACTGCTGGGCTTCGTGGTTGCAAAACTGCTTGACGCCCTGCTGTCGAAGTTGCTCGCCAAATTGGGCCTTGATCGCCTGATGGGCGGGACGGGTCTTACCAAAATACTGGCGCGGGTCGGTATTCAAGTGCCGATTTCGACGTTGATCGGCAAAATCGTGTACTGGTTTGTGCTGTTGGTATTTCTGGTTTCGGCGGCGCAGTCACTGGGCCTCGATCGAGTGTCGTCTGCGTTGGACTTGCTGACGGTATATCTGCCCAAGGTCTTTGGTGCGCTGCTGGTCTTGCTGGCCGGTGTGCTGCTGGCACAGGTGCTCAATGGCCTGGTACGCGGGGCTGCCGAAAGTGTAGGTTTTGATTACGCCGGTGGTCTGGGTCGGGTTACTCAAGGCCTGGTCATTATCATCAGTATATCGGTGGCTATTAGCCAGCTAGAGGTCAAAACCGACCTGCTGAACCATGTCATCGTGATCGTGCTGATTACCGTTGGTCTGGCCATTGCTCTGGCAATGGGGCTGGGTAGCCGGGAAATTGCGGGGCAGATACTTGCCGGGATCTATGTGCGTGAGTTGTATCAAGTTGGGCAGGAAGTACGAGTAGGCGGGGTCGAAGGGCAGATCGAAGAGATCGGCACGGTTAAAACCACGTTGCTGACCGATGAGGGTGAGCTAGTCTCCCTCTCGAATCGGATCTTGCTGGAACAGCACGTAACCAGTCGCTGATGCGGCAAACCCTGCTAATGTACGCCGCCGCGAAAAAGCCTTGATTTACAGGCTGCGGCGGACATTGACCTGACTGTTGGCACAACTCGTTTTGAATAAAGCCCAATCGCTATCCATGCGCTATGACCCCCGCGAGCTCTCTGATGAGGAGCTGGTGGCGCGCTCGCATGATGAGTTGTTTCACGTGACGCGCGCCTATGAAGAGCTTATGCGGCGTTACCAACGAACTTTGTTCAACGTTTGTTCAAGGTATTTAGGGAACGATAGGGACGCTGATGATGTCTGTCAGGAAGTAATGCTTAAAGTGCTGTACGGTTTGAAAAATTTCGAAGGCAAATCGAAATTCAAGACATGGCTATATAGCATCACTTACAACGAATGCATTACGCAGTATCGCAAGGAACGGCGAAAGCGTCGCTTGATGGACGCATTAAGTATTGACCCCCTCGAGGAAGCGTCCGAAGAAAAGGCGCCGAAACCTGAGGAAAAGGGCGGACTTGATCGCTGGCTGGTGCATGTGAACCCGATTGATCGGGAAATTTTAGTGCTGCGTTTTGTCGCAGAACTGGAATTTCAGGAAATCGCAGACATAATGCATATGGGTTTGAGTGCGACAAAAATGCGTTACAAGCGCGCTCTAGATAAATTGCGTGAGAAATTTGCGGGTATTGCTGAAACTTAGTTCAGCGCAAATGGCTCTACGTGTAGGCAAGGTCTGATAGACTTGCCGCCGAGTTGTCCCCCGGTATGTGGGACTGCTTTACAATCACCAGATGGGGATTTAACGGATGAAACTGAAAAACACCTTGGGCATTGCCATTGGTTCCTTTGTAGCCGCAACTTCGTTCGGTGCCCTGGCACAAGGCCAAGGCGCGGTCGAGGGTGAACTGTTCTACAAAAAACAGTACAACGACAGCGTCAATCACGTAGAAGACGGCTTCAACCCAGGCGCATCGATCGGTTACTTCCTGACCGACGACGTTTCGTTGAACCTGACCTACGACAAAACCAACCACACCCGTTCGAATGACGGCACTGGCAACCAGAAAATCAAAGGCGACAACTTTGGTCTGAACGCTCAGTACCACTTCGGCACCGTAGGCGACGCTCTGCGTCCATACGTTTCCGGTGGTGTTGCTCACAAGAGCATGACCAACGTTGAGGCTGATGGCCACAGCGGTCGCGATCACTCTACTTTCCTGACTGCAGGCGCCGGTGTTAAGTGGTACATCACTGACAACCTGTTCGCCCGTGCAGGCGTTGAAGCTGACTACAAACTGGACAACGGCAAGTGGGACTACGCTCCTACTGTTGGCCTGGGTGTGAACTTCGGCGGCAACGGCGGTAAAGTAGCTCCTGCTCCAGTTCCAGCTCCAGCACCAATCGCTGAGCCAGAGCCAGAAGCTCCGATCGCTGAAGTTGTTCGCGTTGAACTTGACGTGAAATTCGACTTCGACAAGTCGGTTGTTAAATCGCAGTACATGCCTGACATCAACAACGTTGCTGATTTCATGAAGCAGTACCCTGCGACCAACACCACTGTTGCTGGTTACACTGACAGCGTAGGTCCAGACGCCTACAACCAGAAACTGTCGCAGCGTCGTGCTGACGCTGTTCGTGCAGCTCTGGTTAACCAAGGTGTTGCAGCTAACCGTGTAGACGCAGTCGGCCACGGTAAAGCCAACCCAGTTGCAAGCAACGCAACTGAAGAAGGCCGTGCTCTGAACCGTCGCGTAGAAGCTACCGTTCAAGCAGAAGCTAAGTAATTTTTTAGCTCGGCTGTTCAGAAAAACCCGGCTTAGGCCGGGTTTTTCTTTGCCTGTGATTTAGCGGGCCGCACAGCTATAATTGCGTTCTTTTCAAACTACCCTTTGAGTCCAATCAGCCCATGTATAACCTGGCCCGCCAGTTGCTCTTCAAACTCTCCCCTGAAACCTCTCACGATCTGTCTTTGGACTTGATCGGTGCGGGCGGCCGTCTTGGGCTTAACGGTTTGTTGTGCAAGGCGCCGGCAAGGTTGCCAGTGACGGTGATGGGGCTCGATTTTCCGAACCCGGTCGGGCTGGCCGCGGGGCTAGATAAAAACGGTGCAGCCATCGATGGTTTTGCACAGCTGGGCTTTGGTTTCGTTGAGGTTGGCACGGTCACGCCGCGCCCTCAGCCGGGCAATCCAAAGCCACGAATTTTCCGCTTGCCTGAAGCGCAGGCAATCATCAATCGCATGGGTTTTAACAACCTCGGGGTTGATCACTTGCTGACGCGGGTTCAGGCAGCCAAGTACAAGGGCATTCTTGGGATCAATATCGGCAAGAACTTCGATACCCCGGTGGAGCGTGCAGTCGATGACTACTTGATCTGCCTGGACAAGGTGTATGCCCACGCCAGCTATGTGACGGTGAACGTCAGCTCGCCGAACACGCCTGGTCTGCGCAGCCTGCAATTTGGCGATTCGCTCAAGCAGTTGCTCGAAGCCCTGCAGTTGCGTCAGAACGAACTGACGCAGCGCCACGGAAAGCGCGTACCGCTGGCGATCAAGATTGCCCCGGACATGACTGACGAAGAAACCGTGCTCGTGGCTCAGGCGCTGCTTGAGACGGGTATGGACGCAGTTATTGCCACCAACACCACCTTGAGTCGTGTGGGTGTTGAGGGTATGGAGCATGGTGACGAGGCGGGTGGCTTGTCGGGTGCGCCAGTACGGGAAAAAAGCACTCACACGGTCCAGGTGCTGGCAGGTGAACTGGCAGGCCGGATGCCGATCATTGCTGCAGGCGGGATCACTGAAGGCAAGCACGCAGCAGAGAAAATCGCTGCGGGTGCGAGCCTGGTGCAGATCTACTCGGGCTTTATCTACAAAGGCCCGGCCTTGATTCGCGAAGCAGTCGATGCCATTTCTGCCTTGCCTCGCAAATAAGTAGCGACGTAACAGACAGGCAATAAAAAGGGCTCCCCTAAGGAGCCCCTGGGCCGAAGCCCGCCGCCTGGATAGGGCGGCAAGGTTGAGTCGTTACAGCTTAGAGGTGATGTCGGATTTGCCCAGAGTTAGCCGACGGCGTGAAGTTCGTTGAGTTTGTGGATGCCCGCAGTGCCAGTCATACCGTCCCAGTTGTCGCCGCGTCCTTCGCGCCAGCCGTTAATCCAGGCTTGGCGTACCGACGGTAGAGTAAAAGGGCAAAGCTCACGGGATTTTCCGTTAACACCGTATTGATATCCGCGTAAGAAAGCTTTTTCCAACGGATCACGCTTAAGTCTTCTCATAGGGTATTGCCCTCACTTGTTGACTGTTTTGTTTAGCGTCGACCTGACTGAGGTCGGGGCAGAGTGTTCTGCCGTTGGTGTGCTCGCTGCCGGCGTGGCGAGCATTTTGTTATGGCCTGTGCGGCGATAACCTGTGTTGAGTTCTAACCAATGCGCCAAGGCGTGTGAATGATCGTTTTGTCATAAGGACGTAACGATATTGGTGTTATGGCCATAAGTAAGGTCGTTTTTTCGCCGCCGAAAACGGCCAAAGCCTGATAGGGCGAGTGTTTACAAAGATGATGCGTTTCATTCTCTGCTGCGAATGTCCGCCTGTTTTGCTGGGGCACTATTCGACGAAGGGTCTGAATATCACTCATCGTTTCTCCATGAATGACCTGCCTCTGCGTCTAAACTCTTCGTGCCTCAGGGCATGAATGACGCCTCGGTGGAATGGCACAGTTTCGTGCCACACGAGCGCTCTTCAAGAAAAGCGCTTGATTGAAAACGGAGCAGGCAATGCGTTGCCTTCTCACTGATAGCTAAAAGCCCAGGAATCCCATGTCGGATCGTTACGAACTCTTCCTTACCTGCCCCAAAGGCCTTGAAGGCCTGCTCCTCGAAGAGGCCACCGGCCTTGGCCTTGAGGAAGCTCGCGAGCATACCTCGGCCATTCGTGGCATGGCGGATATGGAAACTGCCTACCGCTTGTGTCTGTGGTCGCGCCTTGCAAACCGTGTGTTGCTGGTGCTCAAGCGCTTCCCGATGAAAGATGCGGAAGACCTGTACCACGGCGTTCTGGACATTGAGTGGCATGACCATATGGTCCCGGATGGCACGCTGGCCGTTGAATTCAGTGGCCACGGCTCGGGCATCGACAACACCCACTTTGGCGCCCTGAAAGTAAAAGACGCCATCGTCGATAAATTGCGTACGCCGTCTGGCGAGCGTCCATCCATCGATAAGATCAGCCCCGACATGCGCATCCATTTGCGTCTGGATCGCGGTGAGGCGATTTTGTCCCTGGATCTGTCGGGTCACAGCTTGCACCAGCGTGGGTATCGTCTGCAGCAAGGTGCTGCACCGCTGAAGGAAAACCTCGCGGCGGCCATCCTGATTCGTGCAGGCTGGCCACGTCTGGCTGCCGAAGGCGCAGCCCTGGCTGACCCGATGTGTGGTGTGGGTACGTTCCTGGTTGAAGGCGCGATGATTGCAGCCGACATGGCACCCAACCTCAACCGCATTCACTGGGGTTTTGATGCCTGGCTCGGTCACGTGCCGGCCATCTGGAAAAAACTTCACCAGGAAGCGACTGAGCGTGCAGAAGCCGGTATGGCCAAGCCGCCGTTGTGGATTCGTGGTTATGAAGCTGACCCGCGCCTGATTCAGCCAGCGCGCAACAACATCGAACGTGCGGGCCTGAGCCACTGGATCAAAATCTACCAGGGTGAAGTGGCGACATTTGAGCCGCGCCCGGACCAGAACCAGAAAGGCCTGGTCATCTGCAACCCTCCGTACGGCGAACGTCTGGGTGACGAGGCGAGCTTGCTCTACCTCTACCAGAACCTTGGTGAGCGTCTGCGTCAGGCCTGTTTGAACTGGGAGGCTGCGGTGTTTACCGGTGCCCCGGATCTGGGCAAGCGCATGGGCATCCGTAGCCACAAACAGTATTCGTTCTGGAACGGCGCGTTGCCGTGCAAGCTGCTGCTGATCAAGGTTGTGCCGGATCAGTTCGTGACGGGTGAGCGACGTACCCCTGAGCAGCGTCAGATCGATCGCGAGCAGGCTGAGTCGGATCTGCCGTCGAAC
The DNA here is from genome assembly GCF_963681935.1 of Pseudomonas kulmbachensis. Taxonomy (NCBI): domain Bacteria; kingdom Pseudomonadati; phylum Pseudomonadota; class Gammaproteobacteria; order Pseudomonadales; family Pseudomonadaceae; genus Pseudomonas; species Pseudomonas kulmbachensis. Next base: position 1,402,531 of record NZ_OY817088.1, read on the forward strand.
ATCGAAGCGCCAGGCAAGTACGAGAAGTTCAACAAGAACGGCAACCCGATCAAGCCGGTTCCGGTGGTGATCGAGCAGCCGCGCTTGAGTGAAGGCGGGCAGATGTTTGCCAATCGCCTGCAAAAGAATCTCAAGGCACTGGGCAAGTGGGTCAAGCGCGAAGGCATCGATTGCTACCGTATATATGATGCCGATATGCCTGAATACTCGATGGCTATCGACCTGTATCACGACTGGGTTCACGTCCAGGAATACGTGGCACCGAAATCAATTGACCCGGTAAAAGCCTCTGAACGCATGTTTGATGCCCTGGCGGCCATTCCGCAGGCGCTGAACATCGACAAGAACCGCGTGATCGTCAAGCGTCGCGAGCGTCAGAGCGGCACCAAGCAGTACGAGCGTCAAAGTGCTCAGGGCAAGTTCACCGAGGTCAATGAAGGCGGCGTTAAGCTGCTGGTGAACCTCACGGACTACCTGGACACCGGTCTGTTCCTGGATCACCGCCCAATGCGCATGCGTATTCAGAAAGAAGCTGAAGGCAAGCGCTTCCTCAACCTGTACTGCTACACCGCAACGGCCAGTGTGCATGCGGCAAAGGGCGGTGCGCGTAGCACTACCAGCGTCGACTTGTCGAAAACCTATCTGGATTGGGCGCGTCGCAACCTGTCCCTGAACGGCTTCTCGGACAAGAACCGCCTGGAGCAGGGCGATGTGATGGTATGGCTGGATGCCTGCCGTGAAGAGTACGACCTGATCTTTATCGATCCGCCGACCTTCTCCAACTCCAAGCGCATGGAAGGCATCTTCGATGTGCAGCGCGATCACGTGCAATTGCTGGATCTGGCCATGGCGCGTTTGGCGCCGGGTGGCGTGCTGTATTTCTCGAACAACTTCCGCAAATTCATCCTCGATGAAAATCTGGAAGCGCGTTATGCGGTCGAAGAAATTACTGCCAGCACTATCGATCCGGACTTTGCTCGCAACGGAAAAATCCACCGTGCCTGGAAAATCATGGCCCGCTAAGGGTGTGTGAGTGCTGGCCTGCCTGCTTCTTGTAGAGGTGGGCCTTTAGTGGGAGCGAGCCTGCTAGCGATGGCGTCACCTCGGCTTTGCGTCTAACCGAGTCGCCTGCATCGCGAGCAGGCTCGCTCCCACAATAAAAAACGCCCCTGATCTTGCGATCAGGGGCGTTTTTTTATTGCCTGGCAAACGCCTTATTGCGCGATGGACACCGCACTGTTGGCTACTTGCGGCTGGCGATACAGGTCGAGCAGTACTTGGTCGAGAATCGCCGAAGCGCCCCATGGGCGGGGGTCGTTGAGGATGGCGACCACTGCCCATGTGTTGCCGTTGCTGTCGCGGCTAAAGCCGGAAATTGCGCGCACTGTATTGAGCGTGCCGGTCTTGATATGTGCCTGGCCGTTCATGGCTGTGGTTTTCAGGCGTTTGCGCATGGTGCCGTCTTTGCCGGCAATCGGCATGGAGCTGATGAACTCGGCAGCGTAGGGGCTTTTCCAGGCTGCCTGGAGCATTTGTGCCATTTCACGGGCACTGACGCGCTCGGCCCGCGATAGGCCCGAACCGTTCTCCATGACCAGGTGCGGGGCGGTAATGCCTTTCTTCGCTAGCCATTGGCGCACGACACGCTGGGCCGCTTTGGCGTCGTCACCGTCGGCATCGTTGCGGAACTGTGCTCCGAGGCTCAGGAACAACTGCTGGGCCATGGTGTTGTTGCTGTACTTGTTGATGTCGCGAATGATCTCGGCCAAGTCTGGCGAGAAGGCCCGCGCCAGCAATTTGGCATTTTTTGGCACGCTGGCCTGACGGTCCTGGCCCTGAATGCTGCCGCCCAGCTCTTTCCAGATGGCGCGTACCGCTCCAGCGGTGTAGGTCGCATGATCAAGCAGTGACAGATAGGTCTGCGAGTTGCAGCCATCGGCCAGTTGTCCGCTGACGGTGACCAGTACCGAGCCGTCAGCTTGCGTTACCGGGTTGTAGCGTACGTCACCGGTGCATTGCTTGGAGTTGAGGGCTTTTACCTGGTTGTCGATCTTGATGCTGGCAATCGGCGGCTCAACCGAGATCAGGACCTTGCCTGAGTCGTTGCGTGCCACGAAGCGCAGGGCTTTAAGGTTGACCATCAGTGAGTCGGGTTTGACCAGGAACGGTTTGTTCTTGTCATTGCCGTCGTCGTTGAATGCCGGGAGTTGCGGTTGTTCGAAGAAGTTGCGATCAAGCACCAGATCGCCGGTGACCTGCTGCACGCCATTGGCGCGCAGATCGCGCATCAGCAGCCAGAGCTTTTCCATGTTGAGCTTGGGATCGCCGCCGCCCTTGAGGTACAGGTTGCCTTGCAGGATCCCGTTGTTCAGGGTGCCATCTGTGTAGAACTCGGTTTTCCATTGATGGGTCGGGCCAAGCATTTCCAGAGCGGCGTAGGTGGTCACCAGCTTCATGGTGGAGGCCGGGTTCATGGATACATCGGCGTTGTAAACGGTTGGGATGCCGGGGCCGTTGAGTGGCAACAGGACAAGAGACAGTGCATCGTCCTGCAGTTTGTTGGTCTTGAGTGCTTGCTGAACTTTGGGCGAAAGAGTGGTGTTGACAGGGGCGGCGTTGGCGCCGAAGGCCAGTGGCAAAAACAGGCTGGCAAGAAACAGTGGCCGTAAAGATTTGATCATATGAAGTAAAACCCTGCAGGCGAGGGAAAAAAATAAGAGGGTATGATAATAAGTTCCCTCAATGGTCTTAAAAGTGTCGGCATTATGCCCCAAGCTTGTCGGGCTTGTGCATCCACCTGTTGCCGGGTTTGGCGGTTTAAGTATAGAAAACGATGAACCGTTCGCACGGAACCGGGCAAGGGTTCTCTTAAACTGCTAAAGTGCCGCCCGTTATTACTTAAGAGGATTGTTCAATGGCTACTAATCGTTCCCAGCGTCTGCGCAAAAAACTGTGCGTTGATGAATTTCAGGAGTTGGGTTTTGAGCTGAACCTGGATTTCAAAGAAGACCTGTCGGAAGAGGCTATCGATGCATTCCTGGCAGCTTTCCTGGCTGAAGCCATGGAAGCTAACGGCCTGGGTTATGTTGGCGGCGACGACTACGGTCTGGTTTGCCTGCAAAAGCGTGGCTCGGTCAGCGAAGAACAGCGTGCAGCTGTTGAATCCTGGTTGAAAGCGCGCCCAGAGCTGAGCAGCGTTGAAGTTAGCCCGCTGTTGGACGTGTGGTACCCGGAAAAGCCGATCAATCCGGTAGCCTGACGTCAAATATAAAGGCAGCCCAAGGGCTGCCTTTATATGTTTGCCCCTCTGACCTGTCCTGGGTCGAGCATCGAATTCCTTGGCCCTACTGCACGCAATGATCTGCGTGATTTCGCGTGGGCCAGTGTTTCGTAGCAGCTGCACATATGCCTCAGTCGTAGATGGACTTTTTCTTCCAGTCAGCATCGGTGTCGTCTGTTTTCAGGCCTTCGGTCAATTCGTTGACTTCTTCCGTAGTCGGCTCAAGAGTGCTCAGCACCTGTGCGTTGGCGCGTGCCAGTTGCGCTTCGAAATCCTTTATCTGAGCGTTGTACATGGCGGGTACCGGCTGTTTGCGCAAGTACTGCACGGCGCGCTCAAAGGCCAAGCGTGCTTGTGCTGGCTGGTCCTTCTGCAGGGCGATTTTGCCCAGATTGTTAAAAAATTCGATATGCACAACGACCAGCAGGTGGCGGATCTCCTTGATCCACTGTTTGGCTTCGTTGGTCGGTAAATACCCATCCTTGGCCGCCCGGGTAATCTGACCGTGCAGGGTCTCAAGCAAAAAGCGCACGTCCTTGGCTTTGGCTTCAGTCAGGATAGGATTCGGCGGGTTGTTGACAGGTATCGACTCGCCTTTGGCAATCAGCCCATTGAGTTCGGTTACCTGGGCTTTTAGCGCCGCGCTGGATTTTTGCAGGAGCAGCAGGCGCTGTGTCGCATTGAGCTCAAGGCGTGTCAGCAGCAGCTTGAGGCCAGGTGACATCAGTTGCCCGGGAAAGGTCTCGTTGACCTCGCTGCAGCGACGTATACGGTCGTTGAACTCGACCTTGAGGCGAGCTTTTTCCAGTTTGTTGTTTTCCACAACATGGTTCATGTAGACGATAGCGATCAATAGTGCGATCCCGACGACGACAAGCAGGGCGATCATGGAAGGCGTCAACGTTAAAACCTCTTCTGGGTGTGGATGCGCTGTCTCGGTGAGATCTGCCAGCCTGACTATATAGAGGCTTAGGATCGATGTGCAGCAAACTGCCATCACTGAGGCCCGGCAATCATAGCGCCTTGTAGGGTGTCGGAATATAGGCGCCAGGAGCTTGGCTTGCGCCTATGTACGAAAATGCCTTAATAGTCGGGAAGTCATTGATTTCAATATATTTTCATATTGGGGTTGACGACCTTCCAATCCATCCCTAGAATGCGCGCCAATTGCAGCGTAAAGCGAACAGCCAAACGCATGTAACCAGTGAAGTTGTAGCGTGTCCCCTTCGTCTAGTGGCCTAGGACACCGCCCTTTCACGGCGGTAACAGGGGTTCGAGTCCCCTAGGGGACGCCATTGCGGGAATAGCTCAGTTGGTAGAGCACGACCTTGCCAAGGTCGGGGTCGCGAGTTCGAGTCTCGTTTCCCGCTCCATTTTTAAGCAGCTTTGCTCTCGGGCGAAGTTGAGTGAAAGCCAAGACATCAGCTTTTGTTGATGATCTGGCACTGAAACGTACTTGTATGTTTCGGGCAACGTCCCCTTCGTCTAGTGGCCTAGGACACCGCCCTTTCACGGCGGTAACAGGGGTTCGAGTCCCCTAGGGGACGCCATTGCGGGAATAGCTCAGTTGGTAGAGCACGACCTTGCCAAGGTCGGGGTCGCGAGTTCGAGTCTCGTTTCCCGCTCCATTTTTAAGCAGCTTTGCTCTCGGGCGAAGTTGAGTGAAAGCCAAGACATCAGCTTTTGTTGGTGATCTGGCACTGAAACGTACTTGTATGTTTCGGGCAACGTCCCCTTCGTCTAGTGGCCTAGGACACCGCCCTTTCACGGCGGTAACAGGGGTTCGAGTCCCCTAGGGGACGCCATTATTGCGGGAATAGCTCAGTTGGTAGAGCACGACCTTGCCAAGGTCGGGGTCGCGAGTTCGAGTCTCGTTTCCCGCTCCAAATTTTGTTTTTTGGAGCTACGCAGTTTCAAAAAACACACAGAAAGCAGCCTTAGGGCTGCTTTTTGCGTTTCTGCGTTTCTATTTTCCAGCGAGCATCCGTTCGGTGTGCTCTGAATCGCTATCTGAATTTCAGCGGCTACGCTACAGGTGTGGCGGGGATTCATTTGCCCGACTGTTGAGTGCGCGCAAGGAAATGCTACTTGCTTAATCACGCCTCTTGGGCGGATCAACAAGAGAATCTGTATGAACAATGTGAAGAAGTGGCTCGGCGGGCCGCTATTGGCGTTTTTGCTTCTCACGCAGCCGGTGCTGGCCGACAACTCGGCAGCGCCGGTTCACTTCGGTGACATTACCTGGGAGAGCGGCAGCCTGATTACTGAAGTGCTGCGCCTGATCACCGAAAAAGGCTACGGCGTTGCAACCGACACCTTGCCCGGCAGCACCGTGAGCCTGGAGGCCGCCCTGGCCAAAAATGACATTCAAGTCATTGGCGAAGAGTGGGCCGGGCGCAGCCCCGTGTGGATCAAGGCTGAAGCCGAGGGCAAGGTTTTCGGTTTGGGAGACATCGTCAAGAACGCCAGTGAAGGCTGGTGGGTGCCCGAATATGTGATCAAGGGCGACCCGGAAAAAGGCATCAAGGCGTTGGCCCCGGACTTGAAGTCGGTAAATGATTTGGCCCGCTACAAAGAAGTGTTTCGCGATCAGGAAGACCCGACTCGTGGTCGCTTCCTCAATAGCCCTACCGGTTGGACCTCCGAAACTGTGAACAGCCAGAAGCTCAAGGCTTACGGGCTGGACAAGGATTTCGTCAACTTCCGCACCGGATCAGGCGCGGCGCTGGATGCCGAAGTCAGCTCCTCGATTCGTCGTGGCAAGCCGGTGTTGTTCTACTACTGGTCACCGACCCCGCTGATCGGGCGCTACAAATTGATCAAGCTCGAAGAACCAGCCTTTGACGCCGAAGCCTGGAAGACCCTGGCTGACGTCAACAACCCCAACCCCAAGGGCACGCGCTCATTACCGGCAAAGCTGGCGATTGGCGTATCAGCACCTTTCAAAGCCCAATACCCGCAATTGGTCGAGTTTTATCAAAAGGTCGATTTCCCTATTGAGTTGCTCAACACGACCCTGGCCCAGATGAGCGAGAAACGCACCGAGCCGCGTAAGGCCGCCGAAGCCTTTTTGCGCGAACAACCGCAAATCTGGCATGCCTGGGTGACCCCGCAAGCGGCTGAAAAAGTCGATGCAGCGCTCAAGTCCAACTAACCCATTGAACACGAGCACGGCATGTTTCCTGACAATCTGACGTTTTCCATCGCTGGATGGGTCAATGACGGGGTCGATGCGCTGGTCAGCAACTACGGCGATGTGTTCCGGCACATCTCCGAAACGCTGCTGTGGGCCATCATCAATCTCGAGCATCTGCTACGCATAACGCCCTGGTGGCTGGTGCTGGCCATCGTTGGCGCGATTACCTGGCATGCCACGCGTAAAATTCTCGGCACGCTGTTGATTGTCGGTCTGCTGTTTCTGGTGGGCGCGGTTGGTCTGTGGGACAAGTTGATGCAAACCCTGGCGCTGATGATGGTGGCCACGGTTATTTCGGTATTGCTGGGGATCCCTCTGGGAATCCTGGCGGCACGTAGCAACCGCCTGCGTTCTGTATTGATACCGCTGCTGGATATCATGCAGACCATGCCCAGCTTCGTATACCTGATTCCGGTGCTGATGCTGTTTGGTCTGGGCAAGGTTCCGGCAATCTTCGCCACGGTGATTTATGCCGTACCGCCGCTGATCCGTCTGACCGATCTGGGCTTGCGTCAGGTTGACCGTGAAGTGATGGAGGCGATCAACGCCTTTGGGGCCAACCCTTGGCAGCAGTTGTTTGGCGTGCAATTGCCATTGGCCATGCCCAGCATCATGGCCGGTATCAACCAGACCACCATGATGGCATTGTCGATGGTAGTGATCGCTTCGATGATCGGTGCCCGAGGCCTGGGCGAGGATGTGCTGGTGGGCATTCAAACCCTCAATGTTGGCAAAGGGCTGGAAGCCGGATTGGCTATCGTCATTCTGGCAGTGGTCATTGACCGTATAACCCAAGCGTATGGCCGACCTCGGCATGGAGGCCAACAATGAGTGAAGTGGCGATCAACAAGATCGAAGTACGTAACGTGTTCAAGGTGTTCGGCAACCGCGAGAAGGAGGTGCTGGCACTGATCCGGGATGGCAAGAGCAAGGATGAGGTGTTGGCCAGAACCGGCTGTGTGATTGGTATCAACGATCTGTCGCTGTCGATTCGCGCCGGTGAAGTGTTTGTCATCATGGGCCTGTCCGGTTCGGGGAAATCCACGCTGGTCAGGCATTTGAACCGTTTGATCGACCCTACCAGCGGCCAGATTCTGGTGGATGGAGAGAATATTCTTGAGTACGACATGCCTGCCTTGCGCCATTTTCGGCGACACAAAATCAGCATGGTGTTTCAAAATTTCGGCCTGCTACCCCATCGCAACGTCTTGGAAAACGTCGCTTATGGCCTCAAGGTGCGGGGCGAAACCCAGGTCCGGTGCGATGAGCGGGCGCGACACTGGGTGTCGGTTGTAGGGCTACAAGGCTATGAACAGGCCTTTATTCACCAGCTGTCGGGTGGTATGCGCCAGCGCGTCGGGCTGGCGCGGGCACTAGCGACTGACACCGATATCATCCTGATGGATGAAGCCTTCAGTGCTCTTGACCCATTGATTAGGGCCGAGATGCAGGATCAATTGCTGGCGCTGCAACGCACGCTGCAAAAGACCATCGTTTTTATCACCCATGATCTGGACGAGGCGCTGCGCATCGGCAATCGCATCGCCATCCTCAAGGACGGGCAACTGGTTCAGGTGGGCACCGCACAGGACATTCTGCTGACGCCTGCCGATGACTATGTCGATCGTTTTGTTCAGCGTCGTCGCGTCAGCGCTTAGCGCCATATATCCGGCTACTACCTTGCAGGTCGCTGCATTGCGTTGAATCGCGAGATCAGGTTTGGCAGACACACTCGTTAAAAGCCAGGCCGCCTCTTGTGATTCAAACAATGGATTGGCCATGAAAACACTCTCTTCAACGCCTGACTTGATTGCCCGCTACTCGCTGCTGGGCAGTTTTGCCGAGCATGACTTTGCTCTACGCCCCACCTTTCAAGGCGTGATTGCCCAGCTCTTCAAGAGCCTGCTGCAAGATCAGTATCCGAACCTTGATACTGGCAGTGCGGTGCTCTGGATAGCCGAGCCGCTTGCGAACCAACCCCATGGTTTTCGGTTTATGGCACTGGCTGACGTGCTGATGCAAAGCTATATCGATGCCACACCCGTAAGCCTGATAAAGGGCTTTCATCGCTTGACCACTGACTTGACAGTGCTGGCCCCGCAGCCCTTGCCGGTTGATCTGGAGCAGGTGCAAAAACTGGTCAATGACTGCGCGCCGTTGGTGGTTGATGTCTATCAGCAGGCGTTGGCACAGTTCTGGAGCGAAGCCAATCCCCTGTCCATCAGCCCGTTTCAATGGTTGCAGGAGGTCCTGCAGGTGGGGCTGCACGTAACCATCCCATTGTTGGACTTGCCTAATGAACAGTCGGCAGCATTAGCCGTCGCAGCACATTTCCCCTATAAAACGGCCCGCTCGAAAATGGCCGAAGAAACCCCGTTGCATACCTGGCTGGTCAATATTCAGTGTGTCCAGGCAACGGAGACACTGAATTTCCAGTTGCCCGGAACGGTTTTGATTACACGGCAAATGTCAGATCGCCTGTTGATCCTCAGTTACTCGCTGAGCCGCGGAGTCGAGGTGTTTGACTCAATGCAGCAGTTTGCTGGCGTCTTGAGCCGACGCTTGCAAGGGACACTCATGGGGCCGTCATTTACCTGGTCGTTGCAAGAGCCGGACGGAAATCTCTTTACCAGCCTGGCACTGACGCTGCTGGATGAACAATTACGGCACTTGGCCCAGTTAGGGCAAACCGCTCAGGAGCAGCTCTGGAGTGTAGGGCGACTGGAACTAGCGCTGGATGCTGCGGGAGGAATGTTTGGGTTTTTCAGCCAGCAAGAGCGCTCCGAGTTCGAACGGGTGATGTCCAAACTACCGCTGTGGCTCCAGCAGGCTACGGGCCAGGAGCAATTGGCTTACAGCAAGCTGATGGCCGCTCAAGCGAACGGGCAAATGCAGAGCCGGGGCCAAACTTTTCTGGACGACATTGCATTATTGCCGCAATACGCCGTTCAGACGCTTGCCACGCGGATTCGGCGGGACCAGCCGCATTCAACGCTGGATGTATCGAAAGTCGAGATCCATGACGTGTCGATCGAAAACCTGCAATTGGGGTTACTGACGGAAGAGGTCATCCCACTGACTGAGTTTGCGCTGAAATACATCGGCGGCAAACCGGCGGGGCTGATGACCGTGAGTATTCAAGGGGGGCAGCCCGTACCTGTCTGGTTGACCTCGCGTTACGTAAAAGGCCTGCTGGAAGAGCTTGATATTGGCAGCCAGTACATCGCATTGCTCAAACGCCTGCTGATTGATGATCGGGTTGAATCGGCGCGGCGTCAGGTGTTGTACAAGCGCCAGTTGAGTACTCAATTACCCATGCTTGCGCTGGAAAAAAAGATCAGAGGGCAGGCTGGTTTCACGGATAACGGCTGGCAGATGCTTGATCACCTGCTCAATTTTGATCCGGCATCGTTATGCGTCAGGCCATTGGGTTTTCACGCCTACGAGGGGGCCGGGGTGGATTATGTCGCGAACATGTTTGTATTCGGATCGCGTGACATCCAGATTGGCCCCTTTGTGCTTTATCGACCCTTTGCCGCTGATGCGTTGCTGGAGTTCCCTACGTGGGCTGCATTGATGGCGGCCATCAAGCAGCCCGGTGAATTGCAAGAACTGGTGCTGGCCTGGCTTGATGATGAAGCGCGCGGTTTTTACGCCGATGGTGGTTTTGAACGGCCACACCTGGAAAGCGTAATTCTGGAAGGGGCTTTGGCGTTCTTACCGCGCAGTGCGGCCACCCTAAGTACTCAATACGTAGTAGGCGATATTTTCGAAGCACTGTTCCAGGCAAATGCCGAAGCCCTGATCACCCTGTCAGACAGGCAGACCGTGTCACGCTCAGAGCGTCGCTGGGTTTTGCTCAAGCGTTATGCATGGGATGTGTTTAACGGTTTGACGTTTTTTGTCAGCGGCCCCCTGCAAAAAGCTGCCTGGCTCTTTCAAACCCTGATCAGTCTTCACAGTGGCTTACAGGCCCGCATAGACGGTGATAAAGAAGCCGCGAGGCAAACAATCATTGATCTGTTGCTCAATATCAGTCTGACGTTACTGCATGAGGGGCTGCGATTTAAAGCCCAGGCCAATGATGGGTTGCGCCGCAAAGCTCCCATTGATGAGCCGATGTTCACCTTGAGCGAGGATGAAAAGCCCGCGACAGTAGCGGCCCCGGAAGCCGCTCCTCTGAGGCAGAGAAAGGTATCCGAGTTTGAGGACCTCGACCGTTTTTCAACGTTGGACTTCTCCTGGTTCGGGCCTTCGCTACAGCTGACCGATAGCCAGCGCATCCATCTGGAGACGTTTGTGGCGGACGTTGATCTGAGCCGCGAAACACCCATGCAAACGGGGCCCTTGAGAGGCGTGATCCAGCATCAGGGCAAGTCCTTTATACGGCTGGACGGCAAGGCCTACCGCGTCACTCGCCAGGCAGACAGTCTGGTGCTGCAGGATAATTTACAGCCGCAAAGGCTCGGGCCGCCTCTTAGGCAGGACGCCTCGGGACAGTGGGTCCTTGATCTGCGATTGGGGTTGCGTGGTGGCGGGCCGAAAAAGCGTATTCAAGCGTTGCGTGATGATAAAAACCTGAAGCTGGCGGCACTCTTCGAGGAGGAGTCGCGTTTACTGGCTGACCTTAAAAAGCGCGACTCGGTGCTGGTGCTCACCGAAGAACTGCTCAAAAACAATCCTGACCGGCAAGGGCCACTGCTTGAGCGTCTTGAAACCGAAATCGGCTTGTGGCGAAAAGGGATGCTGGAACTTATAAGGATCAACACCAAATGCAATAAAATATTTCCTGTTGCCGCCTATGAACAGCGAGTCCAGGAAACGTGGATACAGTTGGTGATGAAACTGTTCATGTTGCAGAATTTTCTGGAGGAAGCACTGCGGGCATTACCTGTTACCAATGACCGGCGCACCTATATCCCGGAACTGATTGAGCTGGTGGAGGATATAAAATCGGGATCGAGCGTCGCTTATGAGCAATGGGTGACGAAATTAAAAGATGCACAGCAGATTGAAGCACGGTTGTTTAAAAATTCGGTCTACGAAAGTGCGGCGATCACCGAAATCCTGAAACGACCTTTACCAAAAGACAGTGCGCTGAAGAGTATTAGCGATGTCTACCGGCGCCAGTACTTTGATCGTCACTGGGGAGCGGTGTATCTGGCAACTCTGAGTGAGTTGTTGATACGGCGTGATGCGACTGATCTGATGCCTGAAGAGCAGTTTGCCTTCGATATGTTTGGGCAAGGAACGCTGGCAGAAACTGCCTGGTCTCAGATACACATGCGCTTTTATGACGTCCTGTACAGCAATGAGCATCTGGATTTTTTTGACAATGCCATCCAGCAATACAACTCGGCCGAGGGGGTTTGCCGCAACTTGATGGAGCTGGGTTCAGAGCATTTTCGCAATGAGTATTTGATCGATACCATGAGCGTGATTCGGCATCTGCGAGATTTTGCAGAGTTCCAAATGGAATCACTGATTCGCGAGTCTGAAAGCTCGTCCTCGGAGCAGGATGAGCCTCGGCCAGGACCAAGTCGGTTGGCTGGCGCACCGAGCAGCACTGCCAGGTTGCCGAACCCGCGGCAGAAGATCATAAAAACCACGCGAAAACAGACGTTGGTCGGTATCAAGCGCGAACCGGTCTCTGATGCTGACAGCGAAATTGTCGATGTCAGCGAAGGTATTGATGGTCTGAATTTCCGCTCTTATCGCCAGGTCGAAAGCGGCGAATGGGAGGAGTTTGGCAGTACCCGGCCGCCGATCCTGCAGGTCTCTCACAGCAAAAACCTGGTTAAACTTGAAGCCGATGCGCGGATGTTGCTGGGGCGTTTCACCCGCGCGATTCTGGATAACCGGGAGAGCGCCGCCACCTCGAGAATCCCGGTGGAAATCGAGGAAATCCTGGTCTACAAGGCTGAGTCCATGGAGGACGTGGCCAATCAGATCGAGCAAATAGTCATGGCCACTCCAGTCGAGAGCGAGTCGTTGACCGATGAGCGCAGAACTGTGGTACTGGCGCTGAGTGCCGAGCTTAAGTCCAGCGCTGTACAGTTGCGTAACGAAGGCAGAAGCCTGCGTATTCAGATCATCAAGCGACTGCCGCCGACGGGGCCGAACGTCGAATATTTGCACACTCAAGGGGATGTCACGGTCTCCCGGGCAGGGCCGAGGCGGCATTTAGCCAAAGGCCAGCGCAAGGATTATCTCCAGGAGTACGCCATCAACGACAAGGACGGCAAGGCGTTATGGTTTGCCCACTTCCATTACGCAGAGTCGCAAACCCCTGCCGAAAACTTTGAAGTGGCGCATCTGAAAACGGCCGAGCAGCGTACCTGGAGTGAGCAAGGGCTCTACGCCAAAGCCAGGACCGCGCATGAATACATCCAGGTGTACCGCGCGAAGCTGGACAAGGCCCTGGCCCTACGGTTGTTTTTGTCTTAAGCCAAATATCCTGTTACCACCTTTGAAAAATGTTCATTGGATTTAATCACCGGCAAAGGTTTGGCCTGGGCGTTCAAGTTCGGGCCCGACCGCTCTGTGATGACTAACGCAATGGACAGCCCATGAACACACACTCGTCAACGCCCGACCTGATGCCGCGCGATCTTGGCATAAGCAGTTTTGCCGCCCGGACATTTGCGCCGCACCCCAGCTTTCAAGGCGTAATCGCTCAACTGTTCAAAGAGCAGTGGCTAGAGAAATACCCTTCCAGGGATGTGCACGTCGGCCAGCTCAAGCTGGTTGAACCCATCCCTTATCCGGATCTTTTCGAGACCGAATCTGCCAGCCTTTCCCCCCGTTTTCGATATATGCCCGTCGTGGATGTGATGATTCAGGGTTATATCGACGCACAGCCGGTTCGCCTGATACAGGGCGTCCACTATCTGGTCGCCGATGATGATGTCGAAGACCTGTACCTGCTGAGCGTGGACATGGCGCAAGTGCAGGTAATGATCAACGACTGTGCTGCGTTGTTGATTACAGCGTATCAACACGCACTGGCCCGGTATTGGAGCGAGAACAGTGCAGGCAACATCAGCCCGGTTGAGTGGTTGAAGCGGGCCTTGCAGGCGGGTGTGAGCAGCTTCGTACCCAATTCAGCTCGAGGTTCGGCACTCTCGAATGAACAGGCTGCTGCCCTGGCCGTGGTGGTTAGCTTTCCCGACAAGGCCGAGCGTCTACAAGTCAGCGCTGAAACCCCTTTGCATGCTTATCTGGTTGCTGTTGAAAGCACTCCAAACAACCTTTCCGGCTTTGTTCAACTGCCAGGCATGATGCTGGTGACGCGACAAATGACAGATCGATTGCTGATCTTGAGTTATTCGCAAGACAAAGGGGTTGAGCTGCACGACACCTTGCAGTCGTTCGGGGCTTCCTTGAGCCAGTATGTGCAAGGTGTGAGTGCAGGGGGCGTGTTTGACTGGAGCTTGTACGAGCCGGAAGGTCATTTTTTTACCGCCCTGGCTCTGAGCCTATTGGATAAAAAGCTTCAAGACATTGGCGTCACAGGCCCAAGAGCCCAGGCTGAACGCTGGAGCGTGGAGCGCTTGGTATTGACTCTCGATGATGCCTGTTCTGTATTCCCTTTTTTCAGCCCGGCGCAGCGGCTTTACTACGACCACATCATGTCCCGGTTGCCCTTGTGGTTGAAGCAAGCCAGCGCGTTGGACCTGTTGGCTTACAGCAAACTGATGATCAAGCAAGTCATCTGGCACTCGCGGACCAAAGGGCAAACGTTTCTGGAGGGCATTGTTGCGCTGCCTGTTTTTGCTGAGCAGTTGCTTGCGGCCCGTATCAAGGCGCAATACCCACAATCTGCAGTGGATGTAACGCAGATCACTGTCCAGGAAGTGATCATTGAAAACATTGCATTGGGGCAGGTTGCCCAAACAGCCATGCCTTTGACCGAGTTTGCATTGGCGTATATCGGTGGCAAACCTTCAGCGCTGATGAATGTTGCGGATCGGGAGAGTGAGGTTTTGCCGGGCTGGTTGAGCGTGGACTACGTCAAAAACCTGGTGGATGAACTGGATATTGGCACTCGTTACATCGAACTGCTCAAACAAAAGCTGATCGAGGACACCACCGAGTCAACCGGCCGATTGGCCCTGTATAAAACCCAGATGAGCATTCAATTGCCCATGCTCGCACTGGAGAAAAAGATCAAGGGCGAGTGCGGATTTACCGAGGCTGGTTGGCGAATGCTGCAGCGCATGCTTCGCCCGGACGCGCAGTTGTCCACCGGCAACAGCCACTTGTGTGTTCGGCCCTTGGGCATTTATGCCTATGAAGGTGCCAGTGTTGATTTTGTATCAACCATGTTTGTTTTCGGCTCCAGCACGATTGAGTCAGGCCCGTTCATTCTTTACATGCCTTTTGTCAGTGAGCCATTGCAAGAATTTCCCACATGGACGGCGCTGATGGCGGCCATCAAGCAGCCTGGTGAGTTGCAAACCCAGGTCCTGGCATGGCTCGACGATGCTGCACGTAGTTATTACATCGACGGTGGGTTTGAGCGCCCGCATCTGGAAGGCGTTTTGTTGGAAGGGTTCTTGCGTTTGTTGCCCCGTAGCCCGGCAATGCTGAGCAATCTGCATCTGGAGGGGGATTACCTTGAAGCGATGTTCAAGGACCATGCCGCAGCACTGGTCACCTTGACCGACAGGCATACGGTGTCAACCTCCGAGCGCCGCTGGAATCTTTTAAAGCAATGCGGATGGACAGTGTTTAATGGCCTGACGTTTTTCATTACGGGCCCCTGGCAACAGGCAGCGTGGATCTTTCAGACCTTGATGAGTCTGAAATCAGGCCTGCTGGAGCTTCAGCAAAGCGATAAGGAAGCCTTTACGCAAACGGTTATCGACGTGCTGTTTAACATCAGCCAAGCGTTGTTGCATGCACACCTGAATCTCAATGCCCGGGCCAATGATCAACGGCTCTTGAAAGCGCCTGTTGATGAACCGATGTTCTCGATTTTTGACGATCAAGTGCCAACGCCAGTCGAACCACCACGGGTCAAGGCACTGATTGCGCAAAAACTGCCTGAGAGCGATCCCGGCGCCGCACAACAACATTCGGCGCTGGACTTTGCATGGTTCAGTCCGGCTCAGGTATTGACGCAACGTCAGCGTGCAAGCCTGGATACCTTTGCGGTGGATATTGACTTGAGCCGTGGCCAAAAAATCGCAATTGGCCCGTTGCAAGGCCTTATCACATTTCAGGACAAGACCTACGTACAGCTGGATGGCAAAGCCTATCGGGTAACGCGGCTGGTCGAAGGGCTGGTGATTCAGGATGCCCAAGACCCGCAACGGTTCGGCCCGCGTTTGCGCAGTGATCAACCCGCTCAGTGGCACCTGGACTTGCGCCTGGGGCTGCGCGGTGGAAGCCCGCAAAAGCGGCTTGAGCAAGCCCGCGATGAGAAAGTCAAAATGTTGGATGACATTATGGTGCGGGCTGTGCAGTTCAAGCTTCAGGCTGTCCGGCTAGAGGTCCCATTGACGGTGACAGAAAATTTGCTGGATTCGGGCGGAGAACTGCGACCCGACTTTGTCACTCGTTATGAAGCAGACCTTGAGCCGTGGGCGACCAGCGTGCGGGAGAAGTTGGGCCTGTTGGCAAAACTCGATGAGGAGCTCTCGGTGCAGGGCGTTAGCCAACAAATACAGGATGGTTGGGCTCAGTTGGGTCGGCGCTATTTCAAATTGCACGATTACCTTGAAAAACAACTTAAAACGTTGCCGTTGGGAGGTTCAAGTACGACGTATTTCGCTGCTCGCACGAAAGCGCTTGACGCAGTCAAGGCGGGTGATAATGCAACCTACTTGCAGTGGATTGAAGAGATCAGGTTGAATGAAACGCTGGAAAAACGACTGTTCAAGCAAGCGGACAACCAACTTGAAGTTCTGAACAAGTTGCGCAAGGAGTCAATGCCCAGAGACAGTGAAATCTTGCGGTTACTGCGGTTGCCCATGCGTGATTTGTTTACCCGTAACTGGGTCGTACGTTATCTGGAAACCCTCAGCGAACTGGTGCTTAGAAAGGATTCCCCCGGTGTTACCGTTGAGGAGCAGCATGCGTTCAAAGTGATCAGTGATATTTCACTTGTCGATACTGCCTGGTCTCAAATCAGCCTGCGTCGGGAAGGTGAAAGTTATGCACCAGAGCACTTTTCCTTGCTTGAAAGCGCCATCAAAACCTATCGCAAAGTTGAAAGCATTTGCCTGAACCTGCAAACACTGCAGTCGGAGAATTTCAGAAATGAGTATCTGGCCGGGCTGGGTGAGGTGGTCACGTATTTGCGCAAATTTGCTGAAGTCCAATTGGCCATGGTGATTCGCGACTCTGAAAGCTCATCCTCAGAACTGGATGAACCGAGGCCGGGGCCCAGCCGGCTGATGAAGCCGGTGCGCAGTAAGGTCGCGGCTGGCAAGTCGCGGCAAAAGTTCTTCAAGACCACCGATAACACAACCTTGGTCGGAACCATACGAGAGCCTGCTGCAGGGGCCACTGACGAAATAGTCGATGTGGGTGAAGAGGCGGAGGGTGGCAGACGTCAGCCCTTGACCTCCTATCGCCGTCTTGAAAGGGGAGAGTGGGTGACGATCAGCGCCACCAAAACACCTCAACCGATCCCGGTATTGATCTCTCAAAGTAAAAATCTGTCGAGGTTGATGATCGACGGCAGGGCTTTGCTGGCGCGAGTGGATGGCGCGATCCTGGAGAACAGGGCGCGGGCAGTGGCCTCAAAAATACCGATCGAACTTGAAGAAATCATGGAGTTCAAGGCGCGTTCGCTGGAAGACATTGCTCAGAAAATTGATCAAGTGGTGGCCACCGACAGTGCGGAATTTACCGCGTTGGAGCAGGAGGACAAGACCGCAACGCCGACGTTGAGCCACGAACTCAAGGCCAGCGCCCTCCGTTTACGAGCGGAAGGACGAGCATTGCGGATCAGTCTGATTAAAAAACTGCCGCCCACCGGTACCGGTGTTGAATACCTCAAGGCTCAGGGGGAGGTGAGTATCGCGGCTGAAGGGCCACGTCAGCATCTGTTCAAGGGACCACGCAAGGACTACCTGCAAGAGTTCAGCATCAAGGATCGTGATGGCAGCCCATTATGGTTTGCTCATGTTCACTACAAGGCTCAGGGCTCTGCGGTGAATGATTTTGAGGTGGCGCATCTGAAATTTGCCGATCAGCGTTTTTTGAGTGAGAAGGCCCTGTATGCCAAGGCCCGGAACCCTGACGACTACATCGCGGTATATCGAGCGAACATGGACCGCGATTTGGTTAATCGGGTTTTCTTTGCCGTACTCAAGGACGTTCAGCCAAGAGAAAGCCCTTAATCGAGATGGTAGCGAACCGAGAGCACGCCTTTTTTCAGGGTCACGGACAGCACACTGACAGCCTGTAGTTCACCCAGCGAGCGCACATGGGTACCGCCGCACGGATACCCCGGCAAGTCGCCAAAGCTGATGGCCCTTTGCTGGGAGTCGAGGTTCAGCTGACGCGGCAAGTCTGCACTGATCCAGCGTTCAAGTTGTTGCTCGATGGCTAGCGCTTCCAACGGTTGAGCGTCATCGCCGGGGGTGAAGCTGACACGGCATTCGCCTGGCCAGTGATGTGCCTTGGTCGGCAGCCAACCGGCCTGTTCCCCCACCACACCAATCAAGTGCCCGGCGCTGTGCAGCCGAGCGTTGAGGTGGCGGCGGGGGGCGTCCACCTGCGCACGGGCCGGGCCAAGTGCTACGACCTGTTTGACGTAATGCACGATGGCGTCTTGCTCTTGCAGCACTTTGACCACTTCACTGTCACCGATATGGCCCAGGTCGCATTGCTGCCCTCCACCTTGAGGATGAAAAGGGGTGGCTTGCACGGTGACGGCAAATCCGTCTTCGTGGGGGGTGCAACTGATCACGTTGATATCGGCAATCAGTGCATCGTCGGTAAAAAACAGGCGTTGGGTCATTGCGGTTTCCTGGTCGGTTTCTTTTTTTAGTATAGAGTTGCGCCTCAATTGTGATAATCCGCCTAAATTTCAATGGACCTGTGCGCTGTGAGCATAAATCTACCTGTGTCGTTACTGGCCGAAATGGTGATGTTTGTGAAGGTGGTCGAGGCCGGTAGCTTCTCCGAAGTGGCGCGTCAGCTAGGGACTTCGCCCTCGGCGGTCAGTCGTAGTGTTTCCCGTCTGGAGAAAGCCCTGGCGATCCGTTTGCTACAACGCACCACGCGTAAATTACGCCTGAGCGATGAGGGTGAAGAGGTCTTCAAACGCTGCTGTGAGGTGGCGGGGGCTGCGCAGTCAGTGATGGACCTCAGTGGGCGTTTTACCCAGAGTGCCGAAGGCCTGATTCGGGTCAGCGTGCCCAAGGCGGTGGGGCGGTATGTGATTCACCCGCATATGCCCGAGTTTTTGCGGTGCTACCCAAAAGTCGATGTGCAATTGATTCTGGAAGACCGCTATGTCGACCTGATTGATGACAACGTTGACTTGAGTATTCGTATTACCGACCAGCCGCCACCAGGGCTGGTGGGGCGTCAGTTGTTCCCGATCGAGCATGTGCTGTGTGCCACGCCCTCTTACCTGGCAGAACACGGGGTGCCGACGCAGCCTGAAGACTTGCGTGGGCACAGCTGTATTTATCTGGGGGAAACACCAGCCGATGCGCGATGGAAATTCAAACAGGGCGCCAGAACGGTTACCGTTGGAGTGCGCGGGCGTTATGCGGCCAACCACACCGGGGTGCGACTGGATGCGGTATTGCAACACATAGGGATTGGAAGCTTGCCGTATTTCACGGCGCGCCAGGCGCTGGAACAAGGGCAGGTCGTGCAAGTGTTGCCCGAGTGGAGTTTTATTGCTTCCTACCACGGCGGAGCATGGTTGCTGCATGCCCCTTCGCGTTACCTGCCGCCAAAAATGCGGGTGTTTATCGATTTTCTGGTGGAGCGACTGGCGCAGGAACCAACCCTGGAAATTTGGCGTTCGCGGTTGTAGCCGCTGAGGAGCGCAGCCTTCGTGCCTCGGCAGCGGCTACAGGGCTTTCGAGTTTTGGCCGTAGCAAAAAAAAAGCCCGCCAGGTAAACCGGGTGGGCTTTGAATATTCAGTAGGGCAATCAGTGCTTCGGGCTGTCTTCAGACACAGGCATCGCCATCAGCTGTTTTTCCTGATTCCAGTCGAACGGTTCATCGTTCTGTTCAGCTTCGTGACGACGCTCTTCCAGCGCCTCATACATGTCCAGCTCCTCATCCGACAGGAAGTTGAAGCAGGCGCCGCCGAAGTACCACAGCAGGTCACGCGGGACGAGGTGGGCGATCTGTGGGTAGCGTTCGATAACCTGGCACATGATGTCCTGGCCCAGATACTGGCTGTTGATCGGGTCAACCGGCAGCGAACTGCGCATATCGTCAAAGCGTTCCAGAAACAACGCGTGGCTTTCCTCAGGGATCTGCTCAGCGTCACCGACAGCAACCAGAATGCTGCGCAGAATGTCGAGCAAGACGAGGTTGTGGTTCAGATCGTTGGTGGCCATTGCGGGTGTCCTCTAGAGCAAAACGGGCGCCGGAGTATAAAGCCCCCGGCGCCGGTTGTCCTGTTAGCGAATCTTTCCTTCGCTGTGGCTCAGTTCCTCCTTGGAGAAGTCATCCACATCAATCACCTTGCGACGCGCGGCTTCTGCGGTGCGCAACGTCTGGGCTTCAGCCGGTTGCAACACCCCGGCTTGCAGCGCCGCATCGATGGACGGTTCTCCTGCCGCCGGTTTGACCTGACCGCTTTTCAGCGCATCGTGGAGTTTTTTGTGCAGCGGGCGCGCCTCGTTGAGCAGGTCGCAGGCATGCTGCAGAGCACCCACGGCGTCATCCGGCGATTGCGGGCGATAGCAACCCGCGAGCACCGCCTCAAGGGTTGGATCACCTTTGGCACGCCCCAGTACCGCCGCGACTTCAGCATCCAGTGCGTCTGAAGGCCCGGTATGGCGTCGGCCAAACGGAAACACCACACCGCGCAGTAAAAAGCCCAGAACGCGGCTTGGGAAGTTTTTCAGCAGTTCATCCAGTGCGCGCTCGGCATGCCCCAGGCTTTCCTCCATGGCCCATTTGAACAGCGGGTCGAGGTGTGCAGGTGAGTCGAGGTCGTGATAACGCTTGAGCGCAGCGCTGGCCAAGTACATATGGCTCAGCACATCACCCAGCCGCGCCGACAAACGCTCGCGGCGTTTCAACTCGCCGCCCAGCAGCATCATGCTCAAGTCGGCGAGCAGTGCAAAAGCGGCAGCCTGACGGTTCAGTGCGCGGAAATAACCCTGGCTCAAGGCGTTGCCCGGTACATGCTCAAAACGACCAAGGCCCAGGTTCAAGACAAAGGTGCTGGCTTTGTTGCTGATCGCAAAACCGATGTGCTTGAGCAGCAGGGCGTCAAATTCCAGCAAGGCCTGATCTTTGTCTTCGCGCGCCGCCAGGGCCATTTCTTTCAACACAAAGGGGTGACAACGGATGGCGCCCTGACCAAAAATCATCAGGTTGCGCGACAGAATGTTCGCGCCTTCCACGGTGATAAAGATCGGCGCGCCCTGCCAGTTGCGGCCCAGGTAGTTGTTGGGCCCCATGATGATGCCCTTGCCACCGTGAACATCCATTGCGTGGCTGATGCATTCGCGGCCGCGCTCGGTGAGGTGGTACTTGAGAATCGCCGACAGTACCGAAGGTTTTTCGCCAAGATCCACCGCGTTGGCGGTGAGCATGCGTGCGCTATCCATCAGCCAAGCGTTGCCGCCAATGCGCGCCAAGGCTTCCTGGATACCTTCGAAAGCGGCCAGTGGCACATTGAATTGCTCGCGCACCTGAGCGTATTGCCCGGTTACCAGACTGGTGAACTTGGCGGCGCCGGTGCCCACCGCAGGCAGTGAAATAGAGCGCCCGACCGACAGGCAATTCATCAGCATCATCCAGCCTTTGCCGAGCATTTCCTGGCCGCCGATCAAGTAGTCCAGCGGGATAAACACATCTTTGCCCGAGTTCGGGCCATTCATGAACGCTGCGCCCAAAGGCAAATGGCGACGGCCAATCTCAACCCCGGGGGTATCGGTGGGGATCAAGGCCAGGCTGATGCCCAAGTCTTCCTTGTCGCCCAGCAGGTGCTCCGGGTCGTGGGCCTTGAACGCCAGCCCAAGCAGGGTCGCGACCGGGCCGAGGGTGATGTAGCGTTTTTCCCAGTTCAGGCGCAGGCCGATGACTTCTTCGCCTTGCCACTGGCCTTTGCAAATAATCCCGGTGTCGGGCATTGCCCCGGCATCGGAGCCTGCCAGCGGGCCGGTCAGGGCAAAGCAAGGGATGTCATCGCCACGGGCCAGGCGCGGCAGGTAATGGTTGCGTTGCTCGTCGGTGCCGTAATGCAGCAACAGTTCGGCCGGGCCCAGGGAGTTGGGCACCATCACGGTGGAAGCAAGGTCGCCGCTACGAGTGGCCAGCTTCATCGCGACCTGGGAGTGGGCGTAGGCCGAGAAGCCCTTGCCGCCGTAGGCTTTGGGGATAATCAAGGCAAAGAAGCCATGTTCCTTGATATGCGCCCAGGCGTGCGGTGGTAAATCCATGGCCTGACCGATTTCCCAGTCGCTGACCATCGCACACAGCTCTTCAGTGGGGCCATCGATAAAGGCTTGTTCTTCTTCGGTGAGCTGGGCCTTGGGGTAGGCCAGCAGTTGGTTCCAGTCGGGGCGGCCGCTAAACAGCTGGCCATCCCACCAGACCGTGCCGGCGTCTATCGCATCGCGCTCGGTTTGCGACATCGGCGGCAGGGTTTTTTGAAACCAGTTGAATAACGGGGCGGTAAACAGTTTGCGCCGCAAGTCTGGTAACAGCAGCAGAGCGGTGGGCGCTGCCAGCAACAGCCAAAGGATCACCAGCAACCACCCCGGCACATGGCCGATAACACCCATCGCCAGCAAATACACTGCGACCACGGCAATGGTCGTCAGGGGGGCGATGCGTCGATGCGCCATATAGGCGATGCCAACAATCAAAACCAATATCCACAACAACAGCATATTCAATCCTCCATGAAACCAGGGGCGTGCACCCTTGTGAGCTTAGTCGCAACTTTCGATCAGGGTCGTAAGGATAGTGACCATGCGTTGGAGACGGAGTTCGTCATCCCGGCGTAGACTCCTTCGGCGTCTATCAATCAGGAGCCAGATCATGCTGAAAGTGTGGGGTCGCAAGAATTCGTCGAACGTTCGAAAAGCATTGTGGTGTGTCGAAGAGTTGGCGTTGCCGTATAGCCGGGTAGAGGCGGGCGGTGCATTTGGCGTCGTCAACAGCCCTGAGTATCGGGCGTTGAACCCTAATGGCCAGGTGCCGGTGATCGAGGAAGACGACGGTTTTGTGCTGTGGGAATCGAACACCATTGTGCGTTATCTCGCGGCCCGATACGGGGCGGACACGTCCTGGTACCCGACCGATGCCCGTGTCCGGGCTCAGGCTGACAAGTGGATGGACTGGACCAGCACCTCGTTTGCCGGGGTTTTTCGCACGGTGTTCTGGGGTGTCTTGCGCACGCCTGCCGAGCAGCAGGACTGGGTGGCCATTAACGCTGCGATTAACGCCTGCGCTGAGTTGCTGGCTATTGCGGATCGGGCTCTGGCGGAAAAACCCTACTTGTCCGGTGATGAAATCGGCATGGGCGATATCCCGCTGGGCTCTTTCATTTATGCCTGGTTTGAAATGCCCATCGAACGCCCGGCCCTGCCGCATTTGGCTGCCTGGTATGAGCGCCTGAAGCTGCGTCCGGCCTACCGAAATGCAGTGATGACCGCGTTGACTTAATAGCCACTATTAATACGGGCGACTGTACTTGTGCGGCGAGGCCAAGCACCATACGGCCTTGTCGGACTTGCCCTACAGGCTGTTCGCCCTTATTTATACCTCCCCCTTTCCCCATCTTGGTGCGTAATCCGATATGAGTTCCGCTCTGTCCATACGGCAGCTAACCAAAACCTACGGCAACGGTTTCCAGGCCCTGAGTGGTATCGATCTGGATGTTGCCGAAGGTGACTTTTTTGCCTTGCTCGGGCCTAACGGTGCCGGCAAATCCACCACCATCGGCATTCTCTCGACCCTGGTAAACAAAACCGGCGGTACGGTGAATATCTTTGGCCATGACCTTGATCGTAATCCGGCCGCGCTTAAACGCTCGATTGGCGTGGTGCCGCAAGAGTTCAACTTCAACCAGTTTGAAAAGACGTTTGATATCGTTGTGACCCAGGCGGGGTACTACGGCATCCCGGCGAAAGTCGCCAAGGAACGTGCCGAAAAGTACCTGACGCAATTGGGGCTTTGGGATAAGCGTGATACGCCTTCACGCTCATTGTCCGGCGGCATGAAGCGCCGTTTGATGATTGCCCGGGCGCTGGTGCACGAGCCACGTCTGTTGATTCTCGATGAGCCCACTGCTGGCGTGGACATTGAGCTGCGTCGCTCGATGTGGAGCTTCCTCACGGAGCTGAACGAGCAGGGCACCACCATCATCCTCACCACGCATTACCTGGAAGAGGCTGAGCAGTTGTGCCGCAATATCGGGATCATCGATCACGGCATCATTGTTGAAAACACCAGCATGCGCCAACTGCTGGGCCAGTTGCATGTCGAGACCTTTTTGCTCGACTTGAAATATCCCCAGCATGCGACTCCGCAGTTGATCGGCTATCCGAGTCAATTGCTCGACGCCACTACGCTGGAAGTGCAAGTCGACAAAGCCGTGGGTATTACCGGCCTGTTCACTCAGCTGGCAGCGCAAAGCATCGAAGTGGTGAGCCTGCGCAATAAAACCAATCGCCTTGAGGAGTTGTTCGTGTCGTTGGTCGAAAAAAACCTGGCAAAGGTGGCGATATGAGCTCGGAGCTGCGCCCCAACCTGATTGCGTTGAACACCATTGTTTACCGCGAAGTTCGACGCTTTATGCGGATCTGGCCACAAACCCTGCTGCCGCCAGCGATTACCATGGTTCTGTACTTTGTGATCTTCGGTAATCTGATCGGTCGGCAAATCGGTGATATGGGTGGTTTCACCTATATGGAGTACATCGTACCGGGCCTGATCATGATGTCGGTCATCACTAACTCCTACGGCAACGTGGTGTCGAGCTTCTTTGGCGCCAAGTTCCAGCGTTCGATTGAAGAACTGATGGTTTCGCCGGTTTCGCCCCACACCATTCTGATCGGCTTCACTGTTGGCGGCATTTTGCGCGGGTTGATCGTGGGTTTGATCGTGACCCTGCTGTCGCTGTTCTTCACTCACCTGCAAGTGCATCACCTGGGTCTGACCATTGTGGTCGTGGTGCTGACGGCGACGATCTTCTCGTTGTTGGGGTTTATCAACGCCGTATTTGCACGTAACTTCGACGATATTTCAATTATCCCGACCTTCGTGCTGACACCGCTGACGTACCTGGGGGGGGTGTTTTATTCGATCACGTTGCTGCCGCCATTCTGGCAGAGCGTGTCACTGGCCAACCCGGTGCTGCATATGGTCAACGCATTCCGTTACGGCATTCTGGGTGTTTCGGACATCAAGATCAGCGTAGCGCTGACCTTTATGGTGGTCGCAACGATCGTGCTGTACTTGGGCTGCGCCAAGCTGCTGGTCAGCGGCCGCGGGATGCGTCAGTAATATCTGATGTGGGAGCGAGCCTGCTCGCGAAGATCTCAAGTGAAGTGCGTCTTCGCGAGCAGGCTCGCTCCCACAGGTAAATAAGAAAGGCCCCTTTTCGGGCAATGTTGTTCACTTAAGCGATTTTTGCCTCTGTGGGAGCGGGCTTGCTCGCGATGGTCGTAAACGATGACGCGTATTTACTGAGTAAATGCGGCGTTCTGAAGACCATCGCGAGCAAGCCCGCTCCCACACTTGAGTAGCGTTGCTCTTAAGTGAACAACATTGCCCTTTTCGGGGCCTTTTCTATTGGCGCTGGTTTTTGCGGCTTTTCCACTTTCGGCTGACCCACCAGCGCCAATAGAGCATGGTCAGGCAGTAGGCCAGAGTCCCGAGCACCACGCCGCAAACTACAGAGCCCAGTAAAAATGGCTGCCATACGGTTGAAAGTTGGCCGCTGATCCACTCCCAGGTCAATTCATCAGGCAGGGCGCGTGCAGGCACATTCATCAGCCAGGCGCCCATCTTATAGGTGCAATAAAACACCGGCGGCATGGTGATCGGATTGGTCAGCCATACCAGCCCTACAGATATCGGCATATTGCTGCGCACGTTTATCGCCAGGAAGGCGGCCAGCAGCATTTGAAACGGCATAGGGATAAAAGCGGCAAAGATCCCTACTGCCATCGCTCGGGCCACGGAGTGACGATTGAGGTGCCAGAGGTTGGGGTCATGCAGCAAGGTGCCCAAAAATCGTAAGGACTTGTGTTCCCTGATCAGGGCCGGATCTGGCATGAAACGTTTGATTAAACGCCGTGGCATGGGCCTCTCCCTAGGTCAAGGGGGCAGTATGCCCAAATTCGACAGGATGCCTATTCAGACTTTGTGACAATTTCTTAAGCGCGCGTCCCCGATTCCAACTAATCCGAGTCAAAGGGATAAGTTGAGTATAGGCATGTATACAGGGATGTTTGCGCTCGCATCGGGCCTGATTGCGCTGCGGTTTTTACCCGCGTTGCCCTCAGCGGGCTGGTTGCTGCTGATGCTGTTGGCGGGGCTATTGCTCTTGGTCTCGCGCGCCTGGCAGGTGGGGCTTTTTGTGCTTGGGTTGAGCTGGGCCTGTGTTCAGGGGCAACGGGCGCTGGATGATCGCCTGGCGGATTCACTTGATGGTCGCACCCTCTGGATTGAAGGGCGAGTGGTCGGGTTGCCGCAACACACTGGCGCCTCAGTACGTTTTGAATTGCAGGGCGCCATGTCGCGCCACGGCACATTGCCCACGACCATCAGGTTGAGCTGGTATGGCGGGCCGCCCGTCAACAGTGGCGAACGTTGGCGGCTGGCGGTCAAGCTCAAGAAGCCCAGGGGTTTGATTAACCCCCAGGGTTTTGATTATCAGGCCTGGTTGCTGGCGCAACGGATTGGTGCGACAGGTGTGGTCAAGGATGGTCGGTTACTGATGGCAGCCAGTCATGCCTGGCGTGACGGTTTGCGCCAGCGCCTGTTGCAGATCGATGCCAATGGTCGAACGCCTTGGCTGGCGGCACTGGTCATGGGCGACAGTTCGGGGCTGAGCCGTGACGACTGGGCGCTGCTGCAAGCGACCGGCACGGTGCATTTACTGGTGATCTCGGGGCAGCATATCGGGCTGTTTGCCGGGTTGATCTATGGGTTGATAGCCCTGATGGCGCGTTATGGTGTGTGGCCACGGGTTTTGCCGTGGCTGCCCTGGGCCTGCGGTCTGGCGTTTGCGGGAGCTACTGGGTATGGCGCACTGGCGGGCTTTGAAGTGCCGGTGCAGCGCGCCTGCGTCATGCTGGGGCTGGTGCTGATATGGCGTTTGCGGTTTCGTCATCTGGGCGTGTGGCTGCCTTTTCTGTTGGCCCTCAATGCGGTATTGCTCGTGGAGCCGCTGGCAAGTTTGAGGCCGGGCTTGTGGTTGTCGTTTGCTGCCGTTGCAGTGCTGATTTTTACCTTCAGTGCGCGTTTGGGGGCGTGGAGCTGGCGGGCTGCATGGTTGCGACCGCAGGGGCTGATTGCTCTGGGCTTGTTTCCGCTGCTGTGGATCCTCGGTTTGCCCATCAGCCTGAGCGGGCCGCTGGCTAATTTAATGGCCGTACCCTGGATCAGTCTGGTGGTGCTACCGACAGCGCTGCTGGGTACGTTGCTACTACCTGTGCCCGTGCTGGGTGAAAATCTGCTGTGGCTGTCGGGCGGCTTGCTCGACGTATTGATTCAAGGGCTGCACCTGCTGGGCGGTGTTTTTAATCCCTGGTCGCCTGCAGTCGCGCCGATTTACATTTGGCTGCTGACAGCCCTTGGAGTCCTGCTCCTGTTGCTGCCTGCCGGGGTAGCACTCCGGCCGTTGGGTTGGCCGTTGGTCCTGTTGGCGGTATTTGCGCCCCGTGAGCAGACCCCCCATGGTCAGGTCGAGGTACTGCAACTGGATGTCGGGCAGGGGCTGGCGCTGGTCTTGCGCACCCGCAATCACACGCTGTTATATGACGCAGGCCCGAAGGTCTGGAATTTCGATCAGGGCGAGCGGGTCGTGGTCCCTGCGTTGCGTTCATTGGGGGTTGGGGCATTGGATGTGATGCTGCTCAGCCACGCCGACGCGGATCATGCGGGCGGTGCGTTGGCGGTGCAGCGAGCATTCAGTGTGGGCCGGGTGCTCGGGGGTGATGTGCCAGGGCTGCCAGAGCAATTGCAGGCGCAGCCGTGCGTCAGTGGGGAAGGCTGGGAGTGGGATGGCGTCAAGTTCTCGCTCTGGCAGTGGGCTGATGCGACTGACAGCAACCAGAAATCCTGTGTGCTGCAGGTGCTGGCAGGTACTGAGCGGCTGCTGCTGACGGGCGATATCGACGCCCGCGCCGAGCACGCCCTGCTGAAAAGCTCGCTGGCCGTTCCTACCCGCTGGTTGCAATCGCCACACCACGGCAGCAAGACCTCGTCGTCGATGGCTTTTCTCAAGGCGCTGGCGCCGCAAGCAGTGCTGATTTCCCGGGGGCATGCTAATAACTTTGGTCACCCCCATCCGCACGTGATGGCCCGTTACCAGGTGCTGGGGTTGCAGGTGTGGGACAGCGCCGAGCAAGGTGCGGTGTGGTTTCGTTTGGGAGCGAACGGCAAGGCCGAGAGCATGCGCGACCAGCACCGGTTCTGGCGCGATTGATAGTGTCCCTGTGGTAGAGTGGCGCACTTTTTCGAGGGGATTGTCACTGTGTGGGAACTGGTCAAATCCGGCGGCTGGATGATGCTGCCGATCATTCTGAGCTCTGTTGCCGCGCTGGGCATTATTGTCGAGCGCCTGTGGACCCTGCGTGCCAGTCGCGTGACCCCGGAGCATCTGCTCGGCCAGGTCTGGGTCTGGATCAAAGACAAACAGATGGACAAGGAAAAACTCAAATTACTGCGCGCCGACTCGCCTTTGGGTGAGATTCTGGCCGCGGGCCTGGCCAACTCAAGGCATGGTCGCGAGATCATGAAAGAGTGCATCGAAGAGGCTGCCGCCCGGGTGATTCACGAGCTTGAGCGCTACCTCAATGCGCTGGGTACGATTGCTGCGATGGCGCCGTTGCTGGGCCTGCTGGGCACCGTGTTGGGCATGATCGATATTTTCAGCTCCTTCATGGGCTCGGGCATGACCACCAACGCCGCCGTGCTGGCGGGGGGGATTTCCAAGGCGCTGATTACTACTGCCGCTGGTCTGATGGTGGGCATCCCCGCAGTCTTCTTCCATCGCTTCCTGCAACGTCGGGTTGACGAGCTGGTGGTCGGCATGGAGCAAGAAGCGATTAAGCTGGTCGAAGTGGTACAGGGCGACCGCGAAGTCGATGTGGTCGGGAGCAAAGCGTGAAATTTCGCCGCAAGCCACGGGAAACGGTCGATATCAACCTCGCGTCATTGATTGACGTGGTGTTTATCCTGCTGCTGTTTTTTGTCGTGACTACCACCTTTACCCGCGAAACCCAGCTGCGCGTCGATCTGCCAGAGGCCGTAAGCGGCTCGCCCGCCGACGACCAGAACGCCAAGCAACTGGATATCGCCATTAGCGCGGACGGTGTGTTTTCGGTTAACAACCAGTTGTTGCCGAAGAACGATCTGACGAGCCTGATGGAGGCTCTGCAGAAAGAATCCGGCGGTGATACCAGTCTGCCGTTGTCGATCAGCGCCGACGGTAAAACCCGGCATCAGGCGGTCATTACTGCGATGGACGCGGCCGGCAAGCTCGGCTTCAGCCATTTGCGCATGACCACTGTTGAGGCGCAGGCGACTCCCTGATGGCCATGTCCGATCGTTTGTTGCGCGCTTGGTACACCGGGCACCCGCTGCTGACCCTGTTACGCCCGCTTGAATGTCTTTACCGTCGAGTGGTGGAGCGCAAACGGGCACGTTTTGTCGCCGGTGAGGGCCAGATTTACCGCGCCCCGGTGCCGTTGGTCGTGGTGGGGAACATCACGGTCGGTGGCACCGGCAAAACACCGCTGATTCTGTGGCTGATCGAGCATTGTCAGCGCAAGGGGCTGCGGGTCGGTGTGGTCAGTCGCGGTTATGGCGCCACGCCTCCTCAGTTTCCCTGGCGTGTGAGCGCTGAGCAAAGTGCCGAGCAGGCGGGGGATGAACCCTTGTTGATCGTGCAGCGTACCGGCGTGCCATTGATGATCGATCCGGACCGCAGTCGTGCGGTCAAAGCGTTGTTGGCCAGCGAATCGCTGGACCTGATTCTGTCTGACGATGGCATGCAGCATTACCGCCTGGCTCGAGATCTGGAGCTGGTGCTGATCGATAATGCCAGAGGTCTGGGTAACGGCCGCTGCCTGCCTGCTGGGCCATTGCGCGAACCGGTCGAGCGCCTGCAAAGTGTCGATGCGGTGTTGTATAACGGCGCTTGCAGCGACCCGCAGGGCGGTTTTTCCTTTGAGCTGAAGCCCACTGCGCTGATTAACCTGCTCACTGGTGAACGTCAGCCGCTGGACTATTTTCCTGCTGAACAAGCGCTGCATGCGGTGGCCGGGATCGGCAATCCACAGCGTTTCTTCACGACTCTTGAAACGCTACACTGGCGGCCAATTACCCATGCTTTTGCCGATCACGCGCTCTACAGCGCCGAAGCGCTGAGTTTTACGCCGCAGCTGCCCGTGGTCATGACCGAAAAGGACGCGGTGAAGTGCCGCGGCTTTGCGTCACCCGACTGGTGGTATCTGGCCGTTGACGCAGTGCCGTCGGCAGCTTTCGTTCTATGGTTTGATCAACGGCTGCAGGGTCTTTTGCCCGATCACGTTTGATCTGACTCATCTTTATCCAGGGGAACCCTTATGGACACCAAATTGCTCGATATCCTTGCTTGCCCTGTTTGCAAAGGCCCGCTCAAACTCAGCGCCGACAAGACCGAGCTGATCAGCAAGGGCGCAGGTCTGGCCTATCCGATCCGTGACGGCATTCCGGTCATGCTCGAAACCGAAGCCCGCACCCTTTCAGCTGATGAGCGTCTGGATAAATGATTCCGGTTTTCACAGTTGTTATCCCGTCGCGCTATGCCTCGACCCGTTTGCCAGGCAAGCCGCTGCAAATGATCGCCGGCAAGCCGATGGTCCAGCACGTCTGGGAGCAAGCCTGTAAAAGCAGCGCGCAGCGGGTGGTGGTTGCCACTGACGATGCGCGCATCGTCGAGGCCTGCAAGGCGTTTGGCGCCGAGGTGCTGCTGACCCGTGCCGATCACGAGTCCGGTACTGACCGCCTGGCCGAAGTGGCCACGCAGTTGGGCTTGGCTGACGATGCCATCGTGGTCAATGTCCAGGGCGACGAGCCGATGATTCCGCCGCAGGTGATTGATCAGGTTGCCGTCAACCTGGCCGCCCACAGCGAAGCGAGCATGGCGACTCTGGCCGAGCCGATCGACGATGTCGAGACCCTGTTCAATCCCAATGTGGTCAAGGTGGTCAGTGACATCAATGGGCTGGCGCTGACATTCAGCCGGGCCACGTTGCCGTGGGCACGGGATGATTTCGCTCAACACCCGGACAAACTGCCAGCGGGCGTGCCCTATCGTCGGCATATCGGCATCTACGCCTATCGTGCAGGCTTCCTGCATGACTTCGTGAGCTGGGGGCCTTGCTGGCTTGAAAATACCGAGCGTCTGGAGCAACTTCGAGCGCTGTGGCATGGCGTGCGCATTCACGTGGCTGATGTGCTTGAGGCCCCGCCTGCCGGAGTGGATACCGTAGAAGACCTCGAGCGCGTTCGGCGCTTACTGGAGTCATGAGTTTGGATCTGCAGGTCAATGCGTCGCTTAAGCCTTTCAACAGCTTTGGCGTTGATGTGAAGGCGAGCCTGTTTGCGCAAGCCCACAGCGATGCCGATGTGCGTGAGGCGTTGCTGTGTGCGGCCGATCACAAGTTGCCGTTGCTGGTCATTGGCGGCGGCAGCAATTTGCTGCTGACCGGTGATGTTGCGGCGCTGGTTTTGCGCATGGCCAGTCGCGGCATTCGCGTGCTGGAAGAAGACGGTGATCGGGTTGTGGTTGAGGCCGAGGCGGGCGAGGTCTGGCATGCCTTTGTGCAGTGGACCCTGGCGCAGGGTTTGTCGGGGCTCGAAAACCTAAGTCTGATCCCTGGCACCGTGGGTGCCGCGCCGATGCAAAACATTGGTGCCTACGGCGTCGAGATCAAGGATGTATTCGCCGGGCTTACGGCGCTTGACCGGCAGACCGGCGAGCTGCGCGAATTCAGCCTGGCCGAGTGCAATTTTGCCTATCGCGACAGCCTGTTCAAGCAGCAGGCCGGGCGCTGGTTGATTTTGCGGGTGCGCTTTGCCCTGAGTCGGGCTGTGCATCTGCATCTGGAATACGGCCCTGTGCGTCAGCGCCTGGCCGAGCAGGGCATTGAACAGCCGACAGCCAGTGATGTCAGTCGGGCGATCTGCAGTATTCGCAGCGAAAAACTGCCGGATCCGGCAGTGTTGGGCAATGCTGGCAGCTTCTTCAAAAACCCGCTGGTATCGGCGGTGTTGGCGGCTGAGTTGAAAGTGGCGCACCCCGGCCTGATTGGTTATCCGCAAGCCGATGGGCAGGTGAAGTTGGCGGCGGGCTGGTTGATCGAGGCGGCGGGCTGGAAAGGCTTTCGCGAGGCGGATGCAGGCGTGCATCGTTTACAGTCGCTGGTACTGGTCAACCATGGCTCAGCTACGGGTTTGCAGTTGCTAGCGCTGGCGCAGCGGATTCAGGCAGACATTCTGCAGCGTTTTTCAGTGCAGTTGGAGATGGAACCCAACGTGTACTGAGGTTCGCAGTTGAAATTGAAAGCATAAAAAAAGCCCCGCCAGTTCAGAACTGGCGGGGCTTTTTAGTGGCCTACGGAATTACGCGAGGGGTTTGGACTCGTGTTCTTCCTGGGCTACGGCTTCGCTTGCAGGTGCCTGAGCAGCGGCAGCGGCTGCAGCAGCCTCTTCACGCTTGCGGCGACGTACTTCACGCGGGTCGTTAGGTGCGCGGCCATTGCTTGGGGCGCTGACAACCGGAGCGGCTGCCACTACAACCTCAACCACTTCTGTTGCCACAACAGCTTCAACCGGAGCTGGCTGTGCGGTGACTGCGGTTTCGACTACAGCTTCAACCGCTACCACTGCAGGTTCAACTGCAACAACGGGTTCAGGTGCGGCTTCAACAACGGCGGGTTCTGCAACTGGCTCGCGTACAAAGCGGGCTTCCTTGACAGGTTCCGGTGCCTTTTCGGCGACTGGCGCTTCGATAGCCGGTGCTTCAACGACCGGGGTTTGCACCACGGCTTCGATGACAGGCTCTGGAGCAGCAACAACCGGCTCGGCAACGACCTGGACTTCAGGCTGTGCTTCTTGAACCGGAGCCACTTCAACTTCAGGTGCCTTGATCACGTCGATCGGAGTGACAGCTTCTACAACCGGTGCTTCAACAACGGTGGCTTCAGCAACTGGCGCTTGAGCAGCAGGCGCTTCGACAGCGATGACTTCCTGTGCAGCTTCTACGGCAACTGCGGTTTCAGCCGGGGCCGATTCCTGGGTTGCTTCAGTAGCGCGCTCTGCTTGCTGATGAGCCTGGGCTTCAGCAGGAGCGCTGATTACCGAGCTGGCAACAGCTTCAGTCACGGCCAGACCGGCGGCGATTTCAAGGGTGGTTGCAGGAGCGTCTTGGGCGTTGCCTTCTTCGCTGTTCTCTTCCGAGCCTTCAATCACGTTGCCGTTGGCATCACGCTGACGTTCACGACGGTTGCTGCGACGACGCTGACCACGGGAGCGGCGACGTGGACGATCGCCTTCGGCGTTGTCCTGGTTCTCGTCCTGGGATTGCTCTTCGCTGGACAGCGCTTCTTCGTCTTCAACAGCGGCTACAACCTGCTCTTCGCGTGGAGCACGCTCTTCGCGAGGTGCGCGCGGCTGACGTTCTTCACGCGGTGGGCGCGGTGCGCGCTCTTCAGCGACTACTGCAGTGGCAGCAGCTACGGCAGGCGCGGCATCCAGAGGTTCGCGCAGTTCGCGGACGCGTTCTTCACGGCCTTCGCCACGAGGTTTGCGGTCTTCGCGCGGTGCACGTGGAGCACGCTCTTCACGCGGTGGACGCGGAGCGCGTTCTTCGCGAGGTGCTTGAGCAACAACCGGGGTTTCTTCGCGAGGTGTGCGCTCTTCACGTGGTTCACGAGCAGCACGTTCTTCACGTGGTGCACGCTCTTCGCGCGGTTTGCGTTCTTCATCACGGCGACCGTTGCGGTTGCGGCTTTGCTGGCGGCCGTTGCGACGCTCTTCGTTGCGAGCAGGGCGCTCAGGGGTTGCAGGCTTCTCGACTACGGTCGGAGCAACAGGCTCTTCCTTGGAGGCGAACAGGCTTACCAGCGACTTGACCAGACCTTTGAACAGGCTTGGCTCGGAGATGGTTGCAACGGGTGCAGGTGCTGCAGGAGCAGGTGCAGCGGCGGCTTCGGTAGGTACCGGGGCCGAGGTGCGCGGCGGTGCTGTTTTGACCGCGGCTTCCTGGCGAACCAGAGTCCGGGTGGCAGCAGCCGGCTGGACTTCTTCCACTTCAGCAGCAGCGGCAGCTATTTCATAGCTGGACTGGTTGGTGTGGGCTTCCGGGCTGTCATCACGCAGGCGCTGAACTTCGAAGTGCGGCGTTTCGAGGTGGTCGTTCGGCAGAATGACGATGCGAGCGCGTGTGCGCAGTTCGATCTTGGTGATCGAGTTGCGTTTTTCGTTGAGCAGGAATGCGGCAACCGGGATTGGCACCTGGGCACGTACTTCGGCAGTACGGTCCTTCAGGGCTTCTTCTTCGATCAGGCGCAGGATGGCCAGCGACAGCGACTCAACATCACGGATGATGCCAGTGCCGTTGCAGCGTGGGCAAACGATGCCGCTGCTTTCACCCAGGGATGGACGCAGGCGCTGACGGGACATTTCCAGCAGGCCGAAGCGCGAGATACGACCCACTTGTACGCGGGCACGGTCTGCTTCCAGGCATTCGCGGACTTTCTCTTCCACGGCGCGCTGGTTTTTGGCAGGGGTCATGTCGATGAAGTCGATGACGATCAAGCCGCCGATGTCGCGCAGGCGCAATTGACGGGCGATTTCTTCAGCCGCTTCAAGGTTGGTCTGCAGTGCGGTTTCTTCGATATCGCTGCCTTTGGTGGCACGGGCCGAGTTGATGTCGATAGACACCAGGGCTTCGGTCGGGTCGATAACGATGGAGCCGCCGGAAGGCAGTTCAACGACGCGCTGGAAGGCGGTCTCGATCTGGCTTTCGATCTGGAAACGATTGAACAGCGGAACGCTGTCTTCGTAGAGTTTGATTTTGCTGGCGTACTGTGGCATCACCTGGCGAATGAAGGTCAGGGCTTCGTCCTGGGCTTCAACGCTGTCGATCAGTACTTCGCCGATGTCCTGGCGCAGGTAATCACGGATGGCGCGGATGATCACGTTGCTTTCCTGGTAGATCAGGAATGGCGCGGAGCGATCCAGCGAGGCTTCTTTAATGGCGGTCCACAATTGCAGCAGGTAGTCGAGGTCCCACTGCATTTCTTCGCTGCTGCGGCCCAGGCCTGCAGTACGTACGATCAAGCCCATGTCGGCAGGGGCGATCAGGCCGTTCAGCGCTTCACGCAGTTCGTTACGCTCTTCACCTTCGATGCGACGGGAGATACCGCCAGCACGTGGGTTGTTAGGCATCAGAACCAGATAACGGCCAGCGAGGCTGATGAAGGTGGTCAGGGCTGCGCCCTTGTTGCCACGCTCTTCTTTCTCGACCTGCACGATAACTTCCTGGCCTTCGCTCAGGACGTCCTTGATGTTTACGCGGCCTTCAGGGGCTTTCTTGAAGTACTCGCGGGAGATTTCCTTGAGTGGCAGAAAGCCGTGGCGCTCAGAGCCGAAGTCGACAAAGGCAGCCTCAAGGCTTGGTTCGATGCGAGTAATACGGCCTTTGTAGATGTTGGCTTTCTTCTGCTCGCGTGCACCCGACTCGATGTCCAGGTCGTAGAGGCGTTGGCCATCTACCAGTGCTACGCGCAACTCTTCAGGTTGAGTTGCATTAATCAGCATTCTTTTCATGTTGTACCGTCGGTTTCCGGGCTACCGGAAACGGCGTTCGGCACACACGACTTCTCATGGTCGGTGTCAGGTGCGTCAGGAGTTGTTGGCCACTCCTGTGTACAACGAGGTTCGGCCCTTGGGGACGAAGTCGTGACTTACGCTTCCTGCTTGCTGTGGTGCTAAAGCACCTCTTAAGCAAAAGTCTGGTCAGGAGGAGGAATCAACCGGCGGCTGTGGACGAGATGAAGCGTCTTGATAAAGCCTATTGCTACACAGTCCGGCGGTTGTGCATCTCCACCCTACACGTATCCCTGATAATTCGGGTGCTGCCGCGCGCAGAATCCGCAGCGGGTTGGCATTTACCGTGTTCTCCAAAAGGGGAGTTCACGCATCATGGCTAATAAAGGCGATGTTTCCGAAGCTTTCGCTCGAAATTCCCGAAGCTGACTGCACTTTGTGAACTGGCCGTGAATGTCGGCGCAAAAGGCGAGTTTTCACTCCGCTTTCCAGGCTCGCTTCAGGCCTCATGTCACCTGCGCTTGTTACAACTCCGGGTCTTGCGTGTGTAGCAAAAGCCCCGTGGGACGGCCTCGCGTCCTTGTTAAGAGCGTTGGTCAGGGCCGGTTATTCACCGTTAATCCTCTGTCCAGGCCGCTTTTGGCGGCGTTCGCGACTATAGCAGCAATGATTAAGTGCTTCAATTCCATAAAAAATTGTTATCATCCGCGGCATGACGACGACTACCCCCCCGACCCCCAGCGTCCAGCTGCTTGAGGTCTCGCCGGAATATGCCGGCCAACGCATTGACAATTTTTTACTTGCCCGGCTCAAGGGTGTTCCCAAGACCTTGATTTACCGCATTTTGCGTAAAGGCGAAGTGCGTGTGAACAAGGGGCGGATCAAGCCCGAGTACAAGCTGCAGGCAGGCGATATCGTGCGCGTGCCGCCGGTTCGCGTGCCTGAGCGCGACGAGCCGGTGCCTGTGGCGCAAGGTTTGCTGTTGCGCCTGGAGGCGGCCATTGTCTACGAAGACAAGGCGCTGATTGTGCTGAACAAGCCTGCAGGTATCGCCGTGCATGGTGGCAGCGGCCTGACGTTTGGCGTAATTGAAGCATTTCGTCAGATGCGCCCCGACGCCAAGGAATTGGAGTTGGTGCACCGTCTGGATCGCGACACTTCCGGTCTGCTGATGATTGCCAAAAAACGCAGCATGCTGCGTCACTTGCACGAAGCGCTGCGTGGCGACGGTATCGACAAGCGTTACATGGCGCTGGTACGTGGCAATTGGGCTGCTTCGATCAAGCAGGTGCGTGCGCCGCTGATGAAAAGCAACCTGCGTTCAGGTGAGCGCATGGTCGAAGTCAACGAAGAAGGCAAAGAGTCGGTAACCGTGTTCAAGGTGCTGCGCCGCTTCGGTGATTTCGCAACCATGGTTGAGGCGCGGCCGATCACCGGTCGTACTCACCAGATCCGCGTGCATACCCTGCACGCCGGGCATTGCATTGCCGGTGATACCAAGTACGGCGATGAAGGCTTCTCCAAGGAGATCCGTGATCTGGGCGGCAAGCGGCTGTTTCTGCATGCCTATATGCTGACCGTGCCTATGCCAGATGGCGGTGAAATGAAATTCCAGGCCCCGGTAGATGAGATGTGGGCCAAGACCGTGGAGCGACTGAGTGTCCCCTACTGAGTACAAGCTGCTGATCTTTGACTGGGATGGCACGCTGGCCGATTCCATCGGTCGTATTGTCACCGCGATGCAAGTTGCGGCTCGGCGTGCTGATCGCCCGGAGCGCGATGCGGACTCGGTAAAGGGGATTATTGGTCTTGGCTTGCCTGAAGCGATTCTGACGCTTTATCCGGATATGACGCATGAGCAGGTAATTGCCTTTCGCCAGCATTATGCGGATGTCTACATGGCCATGGATGCCGAGCCCTCGCCGCTGTTTGCTGGGGTCAGGGAGTCGCTTGAAGTATTCCGTGCCCAGGGCTATCGCCTGGCAGTTGCTACTGGCAAGGCGCGTCGCGGTCTTGATCGTGTGCTCAAGGCTCACGGTTGGGAGGAGTTTTTCGATATCACCTGTGCGGCAGATGAGACGGCAAGCAAGCCTGATCCTTTGATGCTGAACCGGATTCTGGCTCATTGCGATGTGCGCCCGGAGCAGGCGCTGATGGTGGGCGACGCTTCCTTTGATTTACTGATGGCGCGCAATGCGGGCATCGATTCCGTTGCGGTAGGTTATGGTGCTCAGTCAATGGAGCGCTTGCTGACGTTCGAGCCGAAGTTGGCGATTGATAGTTTTCCCGAGTTGCGCGCCTGGCTGGGTCGCCAGGCTAATTAAGATTTTTGCTGGGGTAGTGCATGGTTGATCAATGGAAGGCGCCCTCTGCGGCTGAGCCGGCTGTCGGTGACGACAAGAGTTGGAAGTTGCTGGAAAAAACCTTGTTGGCAGGTGTTCAAGAGCAGCGTCGTGCGCGTCGCTGGGGCATCTTCTTCAAAGTGTTGACGTTCTGCTATCTGATCACGGTATTAGTGCTTTTTACGCCGCTGCTGGATATGGAGCGTACAGCCGTCAGCGGCTCCGGCTATACAGCGCTGATTGATGTGCGTGGGGTGATTGCTGACAAAGAGGAGGCCAGTGCCGACAATCTGGTCACCAGTCTGCAGGCGGCTTTTGAGGATCCCAAGGTCAAGGGTGTGGTGCTGCGCATCAACAGCCCTGGCGGCAGTCCAGTGCAGTCGGGTTATGTTTACGATGAAATTCGTCGTTTGCGCGGCCTGCATCCGGACACCAAGGTGTATGCGGTGATCTCCGATCTGGGTGCTTCCGGCGCTTATTACATTGCCAGTGCGGCCGACGAGATTTACGCCGACAAGGCCAGTCTGGTGGGGTCGATTGGCGTGACGGCGGCAGGCTTTGGTTTTGTCGGTGCGATGGACAAACTGGGTATTCAGCGTCGCGCTTACACTTCGGGTGAACATAAGGCGTTTCTGGATCCGTTTGAGCCTGAAAAGCCGGACGAAACCAAGTTTTGGCAGGGCGTTCTGAATGTGACGCACGAGCAGTTTATTGCCAGCGTCAAGCAGGGGCGTGGTGATCGTTTGAAAGACAAGGAGCACCCGGAGTTGTTCTCGGGGCTGGTCTGGACCGGTCAGCAAGCGCTGCCATTGGGTCTGATCGATGGGCTGGGTAATGCCAGTTCGGTCGCTCGCGATGTAATCGGCGCCAAGGAGCTGGTGGACTTCACGGTTCAGGAATCCACTTTCGACCGCTTCTCGAAAAAGCTCGGTGCCAGCGTGGCTCAGCAATTGGCAATGTGGATGGGCTTTCAGGGGCCGACCCTGCGCTGATTGTTGAGTGCTTCAAAAAAACCGGCCTGTGAGAGGGCCGGTTTTTTTATGTGTGGCAAAAAGGTTGGTCGTGTAGCAGCTGCCGTAGGAACGAGGCTGCGTTCGGCGGCGAAGCCGTCGTGAAATCAGCTGGCGCGATGCATCAGTTGAATCGCGATCGCCGGGTTTGCGACGGCTTCGCCGCCGAACGCAGCCTCGTTCCTTCGGCAGCTGCTACGGATATCCTTGTTCATTTAGGGAATATCGACGCCTTCGGCGAGCAGCATGCTTACCAGGCGAATCAGCGGCAGGCCGACCAGGCTGGTTGCGTCATCGCCTTCGGTGCGCTGAAACAGGCTCACGCCCAAACCTTCGGCTTTGAAGCTGCCTGCGCAGTCGTAGGGTTGTTCGGCGAGCAGGTAGCGCTCGATCTGTTCTGTGCTTAGCGTGCGCATGTGTACGGTGAAGGATATGCAGTCGGTCTGGTGGAGGCCGGTATGGCTGTTGAACAGGCACAGGCCGGTAAGGAAGCTGACGCTGTTGCCACTGGCGTTCATCAGTTGCTGGCGCGCCTTGTCGTGGGTATGGGGTTTGCCTATGATCTGTCCGTCGAGAACGGCGACCTGGTCCGAACCAATAATCAGATGATTCGGATGGCTGGCAGAAAGTGCTCGGGCCTTCTCCAGAGACAGGCGCTTGACCAGCTCAATGGCGCTCTCGCCAGGGCGGTGGCTTTCGTCGATATCAGGCGAGCTGCAACTGAAAGGCAGGCGCAGGCGAGCCAGTAAATCGCGGCGATAAACCGAGCTTGAAGCAAGTAATAAAGGCAGCATGCGCGACTCCTGTGGTGGGCCGAAGATTCTAACGGGCGCACGGGATGTCGCACAGGCACAATTTCCTTTGACAGGTGAGGGGGTCGTCCCTAAAATGCTGCGCCTATGTTGAATGACCCGATTCCACCTCACGTTGACCCGCGCAAATTAGCTGATCGTGGCACTACCCTTCAAGGTGAAGTGCTGCTGGCTGATTTGGAGAGACTCTGCGACCCGCTTTCCGATACTCTCGGAACGGTCCAGGCGAAGTTTATTTTTGAACGAGATGAACGTAGATCTGTGGTCATCCACAGCTCTATCGACACCGAGGTCAAAATGGTTTGCCAGCGCTGTCTTGAGCTGGTCACCCTGCCGATCCACAGCGAGTGCAGTTATGCTGTGGTGAAAGAGGGTGCAAATACCCAGTCGTTACCGCAAGGTTATGACGTGCTGGAACTGGGCGAAGATCCTTTGGATCTGCTGGCACTGATCGAGGAAGAGCTTTTGCTTGCCTTGCCCATTGTGCCTGCTCATCATCCGGAAGAATGCCAGCAGCCGGCGGGTCTCGATGAGCCCGAACCGAGCGAGGACGAGGTAACGCGGTCCAACCCGTTCAGTGTATTGGCGCAGTTAAAGCGTGACCCAAACGTTTAGGAGTTAATTAATTATGGCTGTTCAGCAGAACAAAAAATCCCGCTCTGCCCGTGACATGCGTCGTTCGCACGATGCTCTTTCGGCTAGCACTCTGTCTGTAGAAAAAACCACCGGTGAAATTCACCTGCGTCACCACGTATCGCCAGAAGGCGTATACCGTGGTCGTAAAGTGATCGACAAGGGCGCTGACGAGTAATCACTTGTCCGCTCAGGTCATCGCGATCGACGCAATGGGCGGGGACTTCGGTCCCCGCAGCATTGTTCAGGCCTGTATTGCCTGCCTGTCTGCAACTCCCTCGTTACACCTGACCCTCGTCGGTCAACCCTCCGTACTTGAAGCTCTGATCGCCGGCCATTCGGCTGTGGATCGCTCGCGCCTGACAATTACCCCTGCTTCAGAAGTGATTGCCATGAATGAGCGGCCTTCGCATGCCTTGCGCAGCAAGCCGGACTCGTCCATGCGTGTTGCGTTGGAGCTGTTGCGTGATGGCAAGGTGCAAGCTTGTGTGAGCTCCGGTAACACCGGTGCGCTGATGGCGTTGTCCCGGTATGTGCTCAAGACCTTGCCGGGAATTGATCGTCCGGCGATGGTGGCGGCGGTTCCGACCCAGACTGGCTACTGTCAGTTATTGGACTTGGGCGCGAATGTCGATTGCACGGCCGCGCAGTTATTCCAGTTTGCGGTGATGGGGTCTGTGGCGGCGCAGGCGCTGGGTGTTCTGCGTCCGCGGGTTGCCTTGCTCAATATCGGCACCGAAGACGTCAAGGGTAACCAGCAGGTCAAGGAGGCCGCGGCGTTATTGCAGGCAGCGCCGGGGCTGCATTACATCGGTTTTGTCGAGGGCGACGGGGTGTACCGTGGCGAAGCAGATGTGGTGGTGTGCGACGGTTTTGTCGGCAACATCATGCTCAAATCCAGCGAAGGCCTGGCGACGATGATTTCCAGTCGGCTTGAGGCAGTGTTCAGGCGCAACCTGTTCAGTCGCTGCGTGGGGATGCTGGCGTTGCCGTTGATGCGGCGTTTGCAGGCCGACCTTGCTCCGGCGCGGCATAATGGTGCGAGCTTTCTCGGGTTGCAGGGAATTGTGGTCAAGAGTCACGGTTCGGCAGGTGCTCAGGGCTTTCAGAGTGCGATAGAGCGCGCACTGATTGAAATCCATGAAGACCTGCCAAAGCGTTTGTATGGACGCCTGGAAGGGTTGTTACCGTAGGCGTTTTACCGGGCGGGTGCTTAAATGTGACCGCTTGGTCTAATCAGCCATCCAACTGTCAGTTTCTTGCGTCCACCTCGGTAGGACGTCAATTCTCCGACGACAAGATTATTAGGGGCTTGTTACATGTCTACATCCCTCGCATTCGTCTTTCCAGGGCAGGGTTCGCAGTCCCTCGGCATGTTGGCCGAGCTGGGCGCGGAGCATCCGCTGGTCCTGGAAACATTTAAAGAAGCTTCCGATGCTCTGGGTTACGACCTGTGGGCGCTGATCCAGGAAGGTCCTGTAGAGAAGCTGAATCAAACTGATATTACCCAGCCTGCCATTCTCGCTGCCTCGATTGCCCTGTGGCGTCTGTGGTTGGCTGAAGGCGGCAAGCGCCCCGACTTCGTCGCGGGTCACAGCCTGGGCGAGTACAGCGCGCTGGTCGCTGCCGAATGCCTGACATTGGCTGAGGCGGTCAAGCTGGTTGAGCGTCGCGGCCAACTGATGCAAGAAGCGGTGCCGGCCGGGCAGGGTGCCATGGCGGCAATCCTGGGCCTGGAAGATGCTGACGTGCTGGCAGCCTGTGCCGAAGCGGCGCAAGGTGAAGTGGTCAGTGCGGTTAACTTCAACTCGCCGGGTCAGGTCGTGATTGCTGGCTCCAAAGCCGCTGTTGAGCGCGCCATGGAGCTGTGCAAGGCCAAAGGCGCCAAGCGTGCGCTGCCGTTGCCGGTGAGCGTGCCTTCGCACTGCGAGCTGATGCGTCCTGCTGCCGAGCGTTTCGCCGAGTCCATCGAAGCGATTGACTGGAAAATGCCGAGCATTGCGCTGGTGCAGAACGTCAGCGCTGCTGTGGCGGCTGACTTGCCAACCCTCAAGCGCGATTTGCTTGAGCAGCTGTACAAGCCTGTACGCTGGGTTGAGTCGGTGCAAGCATTGGCAGCTGCAGGTCCCGTTGATCTGGTTGAATGCGGCCCGGGTAAAGTCCTGGTGGGCATTAGCAAGCGTTGCGCTGAAGGCGTAACCACTCACAATTTGAACACTCCGGATGCCTTCGCCGCTGCGCGATTGGCTCTGGCCTGAATCAGGAGAAGCCTGCATGAGCTTGCAAGGTAAAGTTGCACTGGTAACGGGCGCTAGCCGTGGCATTGGCCAGGCTATCGCATTGGAGTTGGGTCGTCAGGGCGCCATTGTCATTGGTACTGCGACTTCGGCTGCCGGTGCCGAGCGCATTGCTGCCACCCTGAAAGAAAACGGTGTTCAGGGCACTGGCATGGAACTCAATGTCACCAGCAACGAATCGGTTGCTGCGGTGTTGGCGAGCATTCAGGAACAGTTCGGCGCGCCGGCAATCCTGGTCAATAATGCCGGTATCACCCGCGATAACCTGATGATGCGCATGAAAGATGACGAATGGCATGACGTTATCGATACCAACCTGAACAGTCTGTATCGCCTGTCCAAGGGGGTTTTGCGCGGCATGACCAAGGCCCGTTGGGGACGAATTATCAATATTGGCTCTGTTGTGGGTGCCATGGGCAACGCAGGCCAAGTAAACTACGCCGCCGCCAAGGCAGGTCTTGAAGGTTTCAGCCGTGCGCTGGCACGTGAAGTGGGCTCGCGCTCAATCACTGTCAACTCGGTGGCTCCAGGTTTTATCGATACCGATATGACCCGTGAGTTGCCACAAGCACAGCGTGACGCCTTGCAGACACAGATTCCGCTGGGCCGTTTGGGCCAGGCTCAAGAGATCGCAAACGTGGTCTCTTTCCTGGCATCTGACGGTGCAGCCTACGTGACTGGGGCTACAATCCCAGTCAACGGCGGGATGTACATGAGTTAAATGTGACGGATTGCTTCAAAAAAATGTCATACGAGCTGTCTAAAATCCGTTATAAAGCTGCAATCTATTTATAGGCAGCCGGTTGTTGCGGTGTGAGTGCAAAGCTTTCAGTTGAAAAACTGAAAAGGCTTTCGATACACTTGCCCACTGGCCAGCTGCCTGAATTTGTCCATTAGGAGTGAAAACAAGGTATGAGCACCATCGAAGAGCGCGTCAAGAAAATCGTTGCCGAGCAACTGGGCGTTAAAGAAGAAGAAGTGACCAATGCCGCTTCCTTCGTTGAAGACCTGGGTGCCGACTCCCTTGACACCGTTGAGCTTGTGATGGCTCTGGAAGAGGAATTCGAGACTGAGATTCCTGACGAAGAAGCTGAAAAGATCACTACTGTACAAGCAGCTATCGATTACGTTACTAGCCACCAGGCGTAATAGTTTGTAATCGTTGCTCGCTGTCATGGAAAAACCGCACTGCCGCTCTGGCGTGCGGTTTTTTCTTTAGGTGTGATGCAAAGTGTCGTCAATAGAATAAAGGAGAGTGCTGTGTCGCGTAGACGCGTCGTAGTCACCGGTATGGGGATGTTGTCGCCACTGGGTGCGGATGTACAAACCACCTGGCAAGGCATTCTGGCAGGCCGAAGTGGCATTGGTCTGATCGAACACACGGATCTTTCTGCCTATTCCACCCGTTTTGGCGGCTCGGTACAGGGCTTTAACGTTGAGGATTACCTCTCCGTCAAAGAATCCCGAAAACTTGACCTGTTTATTCAGTACGGTTTGGCAGCTGGGTTTCAGGCTGTGCGTAATTCCGGCCTTGAAGTAACCGACGCCAATCGTGAGCGCATCGGTGTGGCAATGGGTTCGGGTATTGGCGGTTTGACCAATATCGAAGAAACCAGCCGTACCCTGCACGAGCAAGGCCCGCGACGGATTTCTCCGTTTTTCGTGCCCGGCTCGATCATCAATATGATTTCCGGTTTTCTGTCTATCCATCTGGGTACACAGGGGCCTAACTACGCCATTTCGACGGCCTGTACCACGGGCACGCACTGCATCGGTATGGCCGCACGCAACATTGCTTACGGCGAAGCCGATGTAATGATTGCCGGCGGCGCCGAAATGGCTGCCTGTGGTCTGGGCATGGGCGGCTTTGGTGCCTCCCGTGCGCTGTCGACCCGCAACGACGATCCGGCTCGTGCCAGCCGTCCGTGGGACAAGGGCCGTGATGGTTTTGTGTTGTCTGACGGTGCCGGTGCGCTGGTGCTTGAAGAACTTGAGCATGCCAAGGCGCGTGGGGCGACCATCTACGCCGAGTTGATTGGTTTCGGGATGAGCGGTGACGCTTTCCA
The DNA here is from genome assembly GCF_963681935.1 of Pseudomonas kulmbachensis. Classification (NCBI taxonomy): domain Bacteria; kingdom Pseudomonadati; phylum Pseudomonadota; class Gammaproteobacteria; order Pseudomonadales; family Pseudomonadaceae; genus Pseudomonas; species Pseudomonas kulmbachensis. The sequence goes on from NZ_OY817088.1 coordinate 1,447,388, forward strand.
CATGACCTCGCCACCGGCTGATGGTGCGGGCGCTGCTCGCTGCATCACCAATGCATTGCGCGATGCTCAGCTGAACGCTGACCAGGTGCAGTACATCAACGCCCACGGTACTTCGACACCTACCGGTGACCTGGCAGAAGTTGCGGCAATCAAGTCGGTGTTTGGCGATCACGCCTACAAGTTGGCCGTGAGTTCGACCAAGTCCATGACTGGTCACCTGTTGGGTGCGGCGGGCGCGGTTGAGGCGATATTCAGCGTACTGGCAATCAACAGCCAGATCGCTCCGCCGACCATCAACCTCGACGAGCCTGATGAAGGCTGCGATCTGGACTTCGTGCCGCATACCGCGCGCGAAATGCCGATCGACGTGGTGCTGTCCAACTCGTTCGGCTTTGGCGGAACTAACGGTTCGTTGGTTTTCCGTCGGTACGCCGACTGATGCAAAGCTGGGTCGACGGTCAACCGGCGAACGCTCTGGCGTCGCTTAAAGACCGTGGGCTGGCCTACGGCGATGGTCTATTCGAGACCATCGCGGTCAAGGCTGGCGCGCCGTTGTTGCTGGAGCTGCATTTGCAGCGTCTGGCGCAGGGCTGTTCCCGGTTGGCAATTGTTGCGGATCAACCCTTGATCCGCAGCGAATTGCTGGCTTATGCGCAAGCGATGGGCGAGGGCGTCCTCAAGCTCATCCTGACCCGTGGCGACAGCCTGCGTGGTTATGGCGCATCCCCCGAGGCTTTACCTCGAAGAATCCTGCAAGCCAGTCCGGCTGCTGCTTACCCTGAGGCCTATGCGCTGCAAGGTATTGCGCTATTTGACTGTGCCACCCGTTTGGCCGAGCAACCGCTGTTGGCGGGGCTCAAACATCTCAATCGACTCGAACAGGTAATAGCGCGCTCCGAATGGCAAGACCCGGCCTACGCCGAGGGCTTGATGCGCGACACCTCGGGACGGGTGATCGAAGGTGTATTCAGTAATTTGTTTATGGTGCGCGACGGGGCTCTGCTGACCGCCGACCTGCACCGCTGTGGCGTGGCAGGCGTGATGCGGGCCGCACTGCTGGCCGAGGCCGAGCGTCTGGGCATCCCTTGTCATGTCACTGACATCAGCCTTGCGCAACTGCAGCAGGCCGATGAAATCTTCCTCTGTAACAGCGTGTATGGCGTTTGGCCCGTACGTGCATATGCAGACCTGAGCTGGCCGGTGGGGCCACTCACCCGTAAACTGCAAGGCATTGCTCGCACCCTATTGGATGTTTGATTCGTGAAACGTAAATTCTTGGTGCTGCTGGAGACAGGTCTGGTGCTGGCGGGCTTGTTGCTGGGCGCTAGCGCCTGGAAGCTCAATTCGGCGCTGGAACAACCGCTCAACCTGACGCAGGAACAATTACTCGACGTACCGGCAGGCGCCACGCCGACCGGCACGTTCAATCGTCTGGAAGCTGACGACACCCTGCGCGATGCCTTTTGGTTGCGCTTGTACTGGCGCTTCAACCTCGAAGGCCAGCCCTTGCACAGCGGCGAATACCGCATGACCCCGGGCATGACGGCCCAGGACCTGATCGGCCTGTGGCAGCGTGGTGAAGTGGTGCAATACAGTCTGACTCTGGTTGAAGGCTGGAACTTTCGCCAGGTGCGCAGCGCTTTGGCCAAGCATGAAAAAATCGAGCAGACCCTCGACGGCCTGAGCGATAGCGAAGTCATGGCGAAACTGGGTCATGGTGGCGAATTCCCTGAAGGTCGATTCTTTCCTGACACCTATCGCTTTGTGCGCGGCATGACCGATGCCCAACTGCTGGAAAAAGCCTACGACCGTCTGGATAAAGTGCTGGCCCAGGAATGGGCGCAGCGTGACCCGGATGTGCCCTATGCCAATCCTTATCAGGCGCTGATCATGGCTTCCCTGGTAGAAAAGGAAACTGGAGTGCCGCAAGAGCGTGGGCAAATTGCCGGGGTTTTTGTGCGCCGGATGAAAATCGGCATGCCGCTGCAAACCGATCCTACGGTGATCTATGGTCTGGGCGAACGTTACAACGGCAAGCTGACCCGAGCTCATTTGCGCGAGCCGACGCCGTACAACACCTACACCATTCCCGGCCTGCCGCCGACACCGATTGCGATGGTCGGACGTGAAGCCATTCATGCCGCCTTGCACCCGGTCGGGGGCACCAGCTTGTACTTTGTGGCCAAGGGCGATGGTAGCCATACGTTTTCCGATGACCTGGATGCGCACAACAATGCGGTGCGCGAATTCCAGATCAAGCGTCGGGCCGATTACCGTTCGAGCCCTGCGCCGACCCCTGCGCCCGAACCGGCGAGCACCCCGGTCGAGCCGCAAGGCCCGAAAGACACTGATTAAGGATTGCTGCCTGTGACTGGCTTGTTTATTACCCTGGAAGGCCCCGAAGGCGCGGGCAAAAGTACCAACCGTGAATACCTGGCAGAGCGTTTGCGCGCCGAAGGTATCGACGTGGTGCTGACCCGTGAACCTGGCGGCACGCCGTTGGCAGAGCGTATCCGCGAACTGCTGCTGACGCCCAGTGATGACGCCATGTGCGCCGATACCGAGCTGTTGCTGGTATTCGCAGCCCGTGCCCAGCATCTGGCCGAAGTCATTCGTCCGGCTTTGCAGCGTGGGGCGGTGGTGCTATGTGATCGCTTTACCGATGCCACGTACGCCTATCAGGGCGGCGGTCGGGGCTTGTCGCATGAACGCATCGCGACCCTTGAAACCTTTGTTCAAGGGTCGTTGCGGCCTGATCTGACCCTGGTGTTTGATCTGCCGATTGAGGTCGGTATGGCCCGGGCCAGTGCGCGTGGACGACTGGATCGCTTTGAGCAGGAAGGTCGCACGTTCTTCGATGCGGTGCGCAGCACCTATCTCGGCCGTGCCGCTGTAGAACCTGCACGCTATCGCCTGATTGATGCCGCGCAAACCCTGGCGCAGGTGCAGGGACAGCTGGATGCCTTGTTGCCAGAACTGCTGGGCATGCACCGTGGCTGAGGCCTATCCGTGGCAAGACAACCTGTGGCAGCACATGGCGGGGCGCGCGCAACATGCTCACGCCTATTTGCTGCACGGGCCTGCGGGCATTGGTAAGCGGGCGCTGGCCGAGCGGCTGATGGCCAGCCTGCTGTGTAAACAGCCGGTCGGGCTTGAAGCCTGTGGCGCGTGCAAGTCCTGTTCGTTGTTGGCGGCCGGGAGCCATCCCGACAACTACATTCTTGAGCCGGAAGAGGCGGACAAGGCGATCAAGGTCGATCAGGTGCGCGATCTGGTCAGCTTTGTGGTGCAGACCGCCCAATTGGGCGGGCGCAAGGTGGTGCTGGTCGAGCCGGTGGAGTCGATGAACATCAACGCCGCCAACGCCTTGCTCAAAAGCCTTGAAGAGCCATCGGGCAACACCATCTTGCTGTTGGTCAGCCACCAGTCCAGCCGATTGCTGCCGACCATTCGCAGCCGTTGCGTGCAGCAGGCTTGCCCGCTGCCGAGCCGGGAGTTGAGCCTCGAATGGCTGGCCAAGGCGCTGCCTGACAGCAGTGATGCCGAGCGGGTTGAGTTATTGACCCTTGCCGCCGGTTCGCCGCTGGCGGCGGTCAAGTTGCAGGCCCAGGGTGTTCGCGAGCAGCGTGCAGCGGTGGTGGACGGGGTTAAAAAGTTGCTCAAGCGCGAGCTGTCGGCCAGTCAATTGGCTGAAAGCTGGAAAGCTATCCCGCTGCTGTTGTTGTTTGACTGGTTTTGCGACTGGTCGAACCTGATCCTGCGTTATCAACTGACTCAGGACGAAAGCGGTCTGGGGCTTGAGGATATGCGCAAAGTGCTGCAATACCTGGCGCAGAAGACCCCGCAGGACAAGGTTCTGAGCATTCAGGACTGGATTCTTGCCCAGCGCCAAAAAGTGCTGAGCAAGGCCAACCTTAATCGTGATCTGTTGATCGAAGCGTTACTGGTGCAGTGGGCTGGCCTGCCCGGCCAGCGCTGATTTGACTGAATTGATAAACAGGTAATTTTTGTATGCTGGTTGACTCCCATTGCCATCTCGATCGTCTTGATCTGAGCGCCCATGACGGCTCGCTGGACGCCGCCCTTGAAGCTGCGCGCCAGCGTGGTGTCGGGCATTTCCTGTGTATCGGGGTAAGTGCCGACAACGCGGCCGATGTCAAAGCCCTGACCGATCGGTATGCCGATGTAGATTGTTCGGTGGGCGTCCACCCGCTGGATGTCCAGCCGGGTGCGGCGCCAGCGCTGGACTGGCTGCTGGGCGAGTTGAATCACCCACGGGTGGTGGCGATTGGCGAGACGGGACTGGACTACCACTACGAGCCCGAAGCTGGCGAGTTGCAGCAATTGTCGTTTCGGGTGCATCTGGAGGCGGCTCAACAGACCGGCAAGCCGGTAGTGATTCATACCCGTGGTGCTCGCGCCGATACACTGACCATGCTGCGTGAGGCGGCATTGCCCCAAGCCGGTGTGCTGCACTGCTTCACTGAAGACTGGGACATGGCCAAGGCCGCGCTGGACATGGGCTATTACATCTCGTTGTCGGGGATCGTAACCTTCCGCAACGCCGACGCCCTGCGCGATGTGGCCCGTCAGGTGCCCGCCGATCGCTTGCTGGTCGAGACCGATTCGCCTTACCTGGCCCCGATTCCGTATCGTGGCAAACCGAACCTGCCGCAGTACGTACGTGAAGTGGCCGAGTTTCTGGCTATGTTGCGCGGTGAGTCCTACGAACGTTTTGCCGAGCAGACTACAGAAAACTTCAAGCGCCTGTTTCCGCTGGCACGAGTCGGATAATTCTGTAGCCGCTGCCGCAGGCTGCGACAAGGGCCGCAGGACCTTCGCTAATGGCGGCCCCCCTGCGGGCCCGATCGCAGCCGGCGGCAGCGGCTACATTTAAGGCATGCGGCATATTTTTAAAGCAAAAAAAACCCGGGCTCTGGGGAATCCGGGTTAAGACCATTAGGAGTAAAACAGTGGCACGCACTCCGTTGGTGCCAATATCGGCGAAACACTTTGGGGGGGATGTTGCGCCGACATGTTAAGTATTGGTCAGCTTTGTCGAACGTCCAGTCAGGATTGATCGTTTTTTAAACAGATTTGGAATACCCGAGCTTCGCTTGAGTGCTCACTTTCCCTTGGGTAAATCGTTTGAACGTATCGATATGCAGGATGATCCGTGCAATTTAGCGTGACTAATGCATAATACTCCGCTTCTATTTTGACCCAAACAGACCTTTTCTTATGCACAAAGAACCCCGTAAGGTCCGTGAGTTTCGTCGCCGCGAGCAGGAAATTCTCGATACCGCGCTCAAGCTGTTCCTCGACCTGGGTGAAGACAGTGTCACCGTCGAGATGATTGCTGATGCCGTAGGTATCGGCAAAGGCACGATCTACAAGCACTTCAAGTCCAAGGCCGAGATTTACCTGCGCCTGATGCTCGACTACGAGCGTGATTTGAATGAGCTGCTGCATTCTGCTGATGTGGATAAAGACAAAGAGGCGCTGTCGCGTGCCTACTTTGAATTTCGCATGCGTGACCCGCAGCGCTACCGGTTGTTTGATCGCCTTGAAGAAAAGGTCGTCAAGGGCAATCAGGTGCCTGAACTGGTCGAAGAACTGCACAAGATTCGCGCATCCAACTTTGAGCGCCTGACCCTGCTGATCAAGGGTCGTATCAGCGAAGGCAAGCTTGAAGACGTACCGCCTTACTTCCATTACTGTGCGGCCTGGGCTCTGGTGCACGGCGCGGTGGCGCTGTATCACTCGCCGTTCTGGAGCAATGTGCTGGAAGATCAGGAAGGCTTTTTCCAGTTCCTGATGGATATCGGCGTGCGCATGGGCAACAAGCGCAAGCGTGACCCTGAGACCCCGGCTGTAGAGTCAGGGCAGTAAGCATTTCCTTCATGGCTTATGGCCTTGAAGCTTATACTCAGGCTTGGGTCTTGCTAAAACTTGATTTATGAGTCAGGTTTTGGCGCGCCCCATTTTCCCCGTGCCGGAGTCATCCATGATCGTTGATCGCCAAGGCAGACGTTTTCGCAATTTGCGTCTTAGTCTGACCTCTGCCTGCAACTATGCCTGCACCTACTGTGTGCCCAACGGCAAGCGGCTGGTTGCAGCGCAGGATGAGCTGTCGGCCGAAGCGATGGTGCGCGGGGTGGCCTATCTGATTGAGGCCGCAGGCATTGAACGCTTGCGTATCACCGGGGGTGAACCGCTGGTCAGCCCCAAGCTTGAAACCTTTATGCGCGAAGTCGGGCGGTTGGGTTTGAGCGATATCAGCCTGACGACCAATGGCCAATTACTTGCGCGCAAATTGCCGCTGTTGCTGGACGCGGGTATTCGTCGCATCAACGTCTCCCTCGATACGCTTGATGCTGACGCATTTCGCCGTATTGCTCGGGGTGGCGACCTGCCAACCGTGCTCGACGGCATGCAGCAGGCCGGTGACGCGGGGATCAAGATCAAGGTCAATATGGTTCCCTTGCGCGGACAGAACCTGGATCAGGTCATGCCGCTGCTGGAGTATTGCCTGGAGCGCGGCTATGAACTGCGCTTTATCGAACTGATGCGCATGGGGCATCTGGCCAGTGATGGCAATGCCTTCCTGCAACAGTTTGTCAGCCTGCAACAGCTGTTGGCGCTGATTGGCGAGCGCTACGAGTACTTGCAGGCCGATGCGCCAATTGATGCCACGGCGGTGCGCTACCAGATCCCAGGTCAGGGTTATTTTGGGGTAATTGCCAACGAAAGCGTGCCCTTCTGCCGAACCTGCTCGCGTTTGCGCCTGTCTTCCACGGGATGGCTGCATGGTTGCCTGTCGTCGAGCAATCGCCACTATGTTGGCGACCTGCTGAACAAGCCGCGCCACCAGGCCCTGCCTGCGCTGCAAGGCTTGCTGATGAAAGCCCTGGGCGACAAGCAGGAAGTCGCTTTCTCTGGCGGCGCCACCGTGATGAAGATCATCGGCGGCTAAAGTACTCGCGGCGGCAGAGATACATCAAATGTGGGAGCGAGCCTGCTCGCGAAGATCATTCGCGAGCAGGCTCGCTCCCACAGGGGCTTGACCTATCTACTGTTCCGCTAAAACTGGCGCGCAATCTGCATCACGCGACTATTCGCCGGTTTTCTGTCACCGGCCATCGGGAGAGCGGGATGCGTGGTCTGATTATTTGGCTGGCTTTTTTGGCACTGGGCGGCTGCATGACGGTCAGCGATCTGGGCGAAGGTGCGCGCTATCAGATGAGTGACGCGGGCCTGCTTGATCACAGCAACACTCGGCGCAGCAACTCGCTGCGCATCCAGCCGGATTCCTTTATCTACATCGCCCAAGGGGCATTTGCTCCGGTCGGTGATCCCAATGTGCGGCCCAATGTGGTGGCTGAAGAAGCCTATAACGGCTTTGTCGAATACTTCCCGATGGTGCGCCGTGCCAAGCAGCCGTTGGGGCTCGACCAGGCAATGACCGAGGCCCGCAGCTTTGGCGCACACTATTTGCTGTACACCCGCTTTGCCCGGGCGGACGACCGGATCGGCAACAGCGATGAATGGCTCGACCAGGAAGAAATCAGCCGTCTGGGAATCGACAGTGGGGTGATCCAGGTGATGCTGATCGAGACCAGTACCCAGTATCTGATCGACACTGCCACCATTCGCAGTCGCGGTGGTTTGCTGACGTTCCATGACAACAAGCCCGCCGACCTGATCGGCCCGCCGCTCGCCAAGTACGCCCGCAGCTTGATAGGCTTGAGCGATCAATAAGTCGAGGAGAGCACCATGAGTGAGCCGGTAGACGTCAGCAATTTGTTGGCGCAAATCCCCAGGGCCGACAAGGGCCTGCCACCCGTTCATTTGTGGGATACCGCGTTTTGCGGTGACATCGACATGCGCATCGCCCGCGATGGCACCTGGTACTACATGGGCACGCCGATTGGTCGCAAGCCCATGGTCAAACTGTTCTCGACCATCATTCGCCGCGACGGCGATGATTATTTCCTGATCACTCCGGTAGAGAAGGTCGGCATCAAAGTCGATGACGCGCCCTTTGTCGCGGTTGCCCTGGATGTGGACGGTGAGGGTGAGCAACAAGTCCTGCGCTTTACCACTAATGTCGACGAGTCGATCAGTGCCGGCAGCGAGCACCCGCTGCGGATTGTCATCGACCCCGTTACTCAGGAACCCGCGCCCTACCTGCACGTGCGGCGCAATCTCGAAGCCCTGATCCATCGCAATGTGTTCTACCAACTGGTCGAGCTGGCGGTGGTGCGCGAAGTCGACGGGCAAAACTGGCTGGGTGTCTGGAGCGCAGGCGAGTTTTTCACCATCGGGCTTGAGCCCTGAACCAGTCGGTTGTACCCGACTCGCAATAAAATCCCTCAATATGGGATGTAAAATTATATATTGAGATTTAATTCTCCCTGGGTTTATAGTCGGCCTCAGCTCTACGCACTCACACTTAAAAAAACAAAACAGGTGAAGTGATGCCGAACTATCCCAGGGTGCTTCTGCGCGCAGGCGCGTCTGCACGTCCTACCCGATCCCCCATGTTTTTTAACCGGTCATCGACAGATGCCCGGTTTTCGTCGTGCCTGTTCCCAGGAGTCCTGATCAATGGCTGAAGCTCTATCCTTGCCGCCGGTTGCCGAGCCGCCCCGTGGCGAACGCCTGAAGAACAAAGTGGTCGTCTTGACTGGCGCCGCTCAGGGCATTGGCGAAGCCATAGTCGCCAGTTTTGTGTCGCAGCAGGCAAAACTGGTCATTAGTGATATTCAGACCGAGAAGGTGGAAAAGGTCGCTGCCCATTGGCGTGAACTAGGGGGTGACGTGCAGGCGATCCGCGCCGACGTGTCCTGTCAGGCAGACCTGCATGCGATGGTGGCGCTGGCGCTGGAACTGCATGGCCGGGTCGATGTGCTGGTCAACTGCGCCGGGGTCAACGTGTTCCGTGATCCGTTGCAGATGACAGAGGAAGACTGGCGTCGCTGTTTCGCCATCGACCTGGACGGTGCCTGGTATGGCTGCAAGGCGGTACTGCCACAGATGATCGAGCAGGGCGTGGGCAGCATCATCAACATCGCCTCCACCCATTCCAGCAACATCATTCCCGGCTGCTTTCCGTATCCGGTGGCCAAACACGGCCTGCTCGGCCTGACCCGTGCCTTGGGCATCGAATACGCGCCCAAGGGCATCCGGGTCAACGCTATCGCGCCGGGCTATATCGAGACTCAACTCAACGTTGACTATTGGAACGGTTTCGCCGACCCGCACGCCGAGCGTCAGCGCGCCCTCGATCTGCACCCACCGCGCCGCATCGGCCAGCCGCTGGAAGTGGCAATGACCGCCGTGTTCCTGGCCAGCGATGAAGCGCCGTTTATCAACGCCTCGTGTATCACCATCGATGGTGGGCGTTCAGTGCTGTACCACGATTGAACCTGTGCCTGGACGAAGCAGGCTCTCAAACACTTCAAAAACAATAACAAGGGGTTTGCCATGAAATTGCGTCCCGTTATCCGTTCCCTGTGTTGTGCAGCATTGGCCGTCAGTGCCATCGGCCTGAGTAGTGCGCTGCTGGCCGCCGAGCAAGTCAAGATCGGCTTTTTGGTCAAGCAGGCTGAAGAGCCTTGGTTCCAGACCGAATGGGCGTTTGCTGAAAAAGCCGCCAAGGACAAAGGCTTCACCCTGATTAAAATTGCCGTACCGGATGGCGAGAAAACCCTGTCGGCCATCGACAGCTTGGCCGCCAACGGCGCGCAGGGTTTTGTGATCTGCCCGCCGGATGTGGGGCTCGGTCCTGCGATCATGGCCAAGGCCAAACTTAACGGCCTGAAAGTGATTGCCGTGGATGACCGCTTTGTCGATGCCAGCGGCAAGTTTATGGAGGATGTGCCGTACCTGGGCATGGCGGCGTTCGAAGTCGGCGAGAAACAGGGCAGTGCGATGGTCGCTGAAGCGAAAAAGCGCAACTGGGACTGGAAAGACACTTACGCCGTCATCAACACCTTTAACGAACTGGATACCGGCAAAAAGCGCACCGATGGCTCGGTCAAATCCTTGAAGGCCGCGGGCCTGCCAGACGATCACATTCTGTACTCCGCGCTTAAAACCCTCGATGTGCCTGGCAGCATGGACGCCACCAACTCGGCGCTGGTCAAACTGCCCGTCGCGGCGAAGAACCTGATTATCGGCGGGATGAACGACAGCACCGTGCTCGGTGGCGTGCGCGCCACGGAAAGTGCCGGTTTTGCGCCAGCGAATGTGATCGGTATTGGCATTAATGGCACTGACGCCATTGGCGAACTGAAAAAGGCCAACAGCGGCTTCTTCGGCTCAATGCTGCCCAGCCCGCATATCGAAGGCTACAAGACCGCGACCATGATGTTTGAGTGGATCACCGAGGGCAAAGAGCCGCCGCTGTACACCGCAATGGATGAGGTGACGCTGATCACCCGAGACAACTTCCAGGAAGAGCTGACCAAGATTGGTCTGTGGAATTGAACTCGTTAATGAGCAGTACCGCCAGCCTGCAGTTCAGCGGGATAGGCAAACAGTTTCCCGGGGTGCAGGCGCTGGCCGATATCAGCTTCATAGCCCATCCGGGGCAGGTGCATGCGCTGATGGGCGAAAACGGCGCGGGTAAATCCACGCTGTTAAAGATACTCGGTGGGGCATATCAGCCCAGCAGCGGCCATTTGCAGATCGGTGAACAGTCGCTGACCTTCAAGTCCACGGCTGAAAGCATCGCCAGCGGGGTGGCGGTGATCCACCAGGAGCTGCATCTGGTGCCGGAAATGACCGTGGCCGAGAATCTGTTCCTGGGGCATTTGCCTGCGCGTTTTGGCCTGATCAACCGCCGCGTACTGCGCCAGCAAGCGCTGGACTTGCTCAAGGGCCTGGCCGACGAAATCGACCCGCAGGAAAAGGTCGCGCGCTTGTCGCTGGGCCAGCGCCAATTGATCGAAATCGCCAAGGCGCTGTCCCGTGGCGCCCATGTAATTGCTTTCGATGAACCGACCAGCAGCCTCTCGGCGCGCGAGATCGATCGGCTGATGGCGATCATTACCCGTCTGCGCGACGAGGGCAAAGTGGTGCTCTACGTGTCCCATCGCATGGAAGAGGTGTTCCGTATTTGCGATGCGGTCACGGTGTTCAAGGACGGTCGTTACGTGCGCACTTTCGAGCAAATGAGTGACTTGAGCCACGACCAGTTGGTGACCTGCATGGTGGGGCGCGATATTCAGGATATTTATGACTACCGGCCGCGTGAGCACGGCGAGGTGGCGCTCAAGGTGCAGGGGCTGCTCGGCCCTGGGTTGCGCGAGCCAGTGAGTTTCGAGGTGCGCAAGGGCGAGATTCTGGGCCTGTTCGGGCTGGTGGGGGCAGGGCGTACCGAGTTGTTGCGCCTGCTCAGCGGGCTGACCCCTTGCCGCGCCGGAAGTCTTGAACTGCAAGGCCGCGAACTGAGGCTGCGCTCACCCCGCGATGCAATTGATGCGGGGGTACTGTTGTGCCCGGAAGACCGCAAAAAGGAGGGCATCATCCCGCTCGCCAGCGTCGCGGAGAACATCAATATCAGCGCCAGGGGCGCGCACTCGAGTCTGGGTTGCCTGCTGCGCGGAGGGTGGGAGCGCAGCAATGCCGACAAGCAGATCAAGGCGCTGAAAGTCAAAACCCCAAGCGCAGCGCAGAAAATCATGTACCTGTCCGGCGGCAATCAACAGAAGGCCATTCTCGGCCGCTGGTTGTCGATGCCCATGAAAGTGCTGCTGCTCGACGAGCCGACGCGGGGCATTGATATCGGCGCCAAGGCCGAGATCTACCAAATCATCCATGCCCTGGCAGTCAGCGGTATTGCGGTGATTGTGGTGTCCAGCGACCTGATGGAAGTGATGGGCATCAGCGACCGCATTCTGGTGCTGTGTGAAGGTCGGGTATGCGGCGAACTGCCTCGCGACCAGGCTAATGAATCCAACTTGTTGCAAATGGCCTTGCCAGGCCGGCGCGGCTGAAGGCGTGATCCACTGAGAGGTTTTTATGACAATGCAAAATACGTCACTGCCCGCTGCGCGCAAACCCTTGGATCTGCGACGCTTTCTCGATGACTGGGTAATGTTGCTGGCGGCGCTGGCGATCTTCCTGCTGTGCACCTTGCTGATCGACAACTTCCTGTCGCCGTTGAACATGCGCGGCCTGGGGCTGGCGATTTCCACCACCGGGATTGCCGCCTGCACCATGCTCTATTGTCTGGCGTCGGGGCATTTCGACTTGTCAGTAGGCTCGGTAATCGCCTGTTCCGGGGTCGTGGCGGCGGTGGTCATGCGTGACACCGACAGCGTGTTTCTGGGCGTTAGTGCAGCGTTGGGCATGGGGCTGATTGTCGGCCTGGTCAACGGCATCGTGATCGCCAAATTGCGGGTCAATGCATTGATCACCACGCTGGCGACCATGCAAATCGTGCGTGGCCTGGCGTATATCTTCGCCAACGGCAAGGCGGTCGGGGTGTCCCAGGAGTCGTTCTTCGTCTTCGGCAACGGTCAGTTGTTTGGCGTGCCGGTGCCGATCCTGATCACCATTGTGTGCTTCCTGTTTTTTGGCTGGCTGCTGAACTACACCACCTATGGTCGCAACACCATGGCCATTGGCGGCAACCCGGAAGCGGCGTTGCTGGCGGGAGTCAATGTCGACCGAACCAAAATCATCATCTTCGCCGTACACGGGCTGATCGGTGCGCTGGCGGGGGTGATCCTCGCATCGCGCATGACCTCGGGCCAGCCGATGATTGGGCAGGGCTTCGAACTGACCGTGATCTCGGCCTGCGTATTGGGCGGAGTGTCGCTGAGCGGCGGGGTTGGGATGATCCGGCACGTGATTGCGGGGGTGTTGATCCTGGCCATTATCGAAAATGCGATGAACCTCAAGAACATCGACACCTTCTACCAGTACGTGATCCGCGGTTCGATCCTGCTGCTGGCGGTGGTGATCGACCGGTTGAAACAACGCTGATAGCTCAGGGGGCGGCGGCTTGCTCCCAATGCGGGCTACTCGGTGCATTTGCCTGATCGCGGTGATTCTATCGCGATCAGACAAAAGCTTGAATCCCTATATATGAGACTGCATTTTATATGTTGAGATTTATAGCGGCCTCGGTTTATAGTCTCTTGCACTGATTGACGGCATTCACTGCTAAAAACAAAACAGGTGAAGCGATGCAGGCGCAATTGATCGCGCTCGATTGGGGGACGACCTCCCTTCGTGCTTATTTGCTCGGCTGCGCCGGGCAAGTGCTGAAAACACGCTCGCTGGCCAGCGGGATCATGCAGTTACCGAACGCGGCACGGTTGGTCGCAGGTCACTGGTGCACTGATGGCTTTGAGCTTGCATTCGATGACGCATGCGGTGACTGGCTGGATGCCAACCCCGGTATCTCGGTGATTGCCTGCGGCATGGTTGGCAGCGCCCAGGGCTGGCGTGAAGTGGCGTACCGCGAAACACCGGCCAGCCTCAATGCCTTGAGCACTGCCCTGCAGACGGTACGCAGCGTACGCGGGGTTGAGGTGCATATCGTGCCGGGGGTGATCCAGCACTCGGTCCTGCCCAACGTGATGCGCGGCGAAGAAACCCAGGTACTGGGCGTCCTGCAAACGCTGCCCCATCTCAACGATTGCCTGATCGGCCTGCCGGGTAGCCATTCCAAATGGGTGCAAGTACAAGACGGCTGCCTGGTGCATTTCGATACTTTCATGACGGGCGAGTTGTATGCCGCCGTCTGCGCCCACACGATCCTGGGTCGCACCCAGCAGCACAGCGCGCAGTTTGATCTGGCCGCGTTCGAGCGCGGCGTGCAGGTGGCGTTGTCGCCCGCAGGCCAGCTCGGCCCGCTGTCGACTCTGTTCAGTGCACGCACTCTGGGCCTGACCGGGCAACTGAGCGCCACGCAGCAGCCTGATTATGTCTCCGGCCTGCTGATCGGCCATGAACTGGCGGCGCTGAGCACTGTGCTGCGTCAACACCTGGGTGAGCAGCCGTTACCCACCATCATTCTGATCGGCAATTCCCAATTGTGTGAACGCTATCAACGGGCGCTTGGCGCCTGCGGGTTTGCCGATGTGAGCCTGGCAGAACAGGCCACCGAACAGGGTTTATGGCATTTGGCCCAAGCGGCCGGATTGCTCCAACACACTCATCTGGAGGCCTGAGATGCTCAAGCAAGCACTGGCACAAAACGGATTGATTGCCATCCTTCGCGGTCTGCGTCCTCAAGAGGCGCAAGCTATCGGAAAAGTGCTGTATGACGAGGGGTTTCGTACCCTTGAAGTGCCGCTCAATTCTCCCGAGCCCTACGAGAGCATCCGTATTTTGCGCAGCACCTTGCCCGCCGACTGCCTGGTCGGCGCGGGGACGGTGCTGACGCCGGAGCAGGTCGCGCAAGTCAAGGCCGCAGGCGGGCAGGTGATTGTCATGCCCCACAGCGATCCGAAAGTGCTGCGTGCGGCCAAGGCGGCTGGTCTGTACTTGTCGCCGGGTGTCGCCACGCCTACCGAAGCCTTTGCTGCGCTGGCCGAAGGTGCCGACGTGCTGAAGATGTTTCCGGCCGAGCAAATGGGCCCGGCCGTGGTCAAGGCCTGGCTGGCGGTATTGCCTGCCGGGACGTTGCTGATCCCGGTCGGCGGGATTACCCCGGACAACATGCAGGTGTTTGTGGATGCCGGCGTCTCCGGTTTCGGCCTGGGCTCGGGTCTGTTCAAGCCAGGGATGAGCCCGGACCAAGTGGCGGTTTGCGCCAAGGCCTATGTACACGCCTGGAATACCCGGCGTCAGGCCAACTGACTGGCGCTGCGGCGCTCAATAGAACAAGAGAGATAACACGATGAAAATCACCAAACTGACAACCTATCTGGTTCCGCCGCGCTGGTTGTTCCTGAAGATCGAAACCGATGAAGGCGTGACTGGCTGGGGCGAGCCCGTGGTCGAAGGCCGTGCCCATACCGTGGCAACTGCGGTAGATGAGCTGTCGGATTATCTGATCGGAAAAGACCCGCGCAATATCGAAGACATCTGGACCGTGCTCTATCGCGGCGGTTTTTACCGTGGCGGGGCGGTGCACATGAGCGCCCTGGCCGGTATCGATCAGGCACTGTGGGACATCAAGGGCAAGGCGCTGGGAGTGTCGGTCAGTGATCTGTTGGGTGGACAGGTGCGCGACAAGATCCGCGTGTATTCGTGGATCGGTGGCGACCGCCCGGCCGACACCGCCAAAGCGGCCATGGAGGCTGTCAGTCGGGGCTTTACCGCGGTCAAAATGAACGGCACTGAAGAGCTGCAATTTGTCGACAGCTTCGAAAAAGTCGACCTGGCACTGGCCAACGTTGCTGCCGTGCGTGATGCGGTCGGGCCTAATGTCGGGATCGGCGTGGACTTTCATGGTCGCGTGCACAAGCCAATGGCCAAGGTGCTGATGAAGGAGCTGGACCCGTACAAGCTGATGTTTATCGAAGAGCCGGTGCTCAGCGAAAACTATGAAGCACTCAAGGAACTGGCGCCGTTGACCAGTACCCCGATTGCCCTGGGTGAGCGGCTGTTTTCGCGCTGGGACTTCAAGCGGGTGCTCAGCGAAGGTTATGTCGACATCATCCAGCCGGATGCATCCCATGCGGGCGGCATCACCGAAACCCGCAAAATTGCCAACATGGCCGAGGCCTATGACGTGGCGCTGGCCTTGCACTGCCCGCTGGGGCCGATTGCGCTGGCGGCGTGCCTGCAACTGGATGCGGTTTGCTACAACGCGTTTATCCAGGAGCAAAGCCTGGGTATCCATTACAACGAAAGCAACGACCTGCTCGATTACGTCAAGGATCCAGCTGTATTCGACTACGACAAGGGTTTCGTCAAAATCCCCAACGGCCCAGGCCTGGGCATTGAGATCAACGAAGAATATGTGCGCGAGCGAGCGCTGGTAGGCCACCGCTGGCGCAACCCGATCTGGCGCCATGCCGATGGCAGCTTTGCCGAGTGGTAATGCCACTCATGTAGCCGCTGCCGCAAGCTGCGAAAAGGGTCGAAGGCCCTTCAAAACAGGGTTGCTTCGCAACCCACCGCAGCCTTCGGCAGCGGCTACAGGTGTCAGTCAACGACCTCAATAACCATAAAAAAGAGGCATGCCCATGTCATCTTCAAGCACTGTCGCGCCTGCGATTTTAGTGGCGCCTAGCCGTAAGCGTTTTTTCATCATGGTGCTGTTGTTTATCACCGTGGTGATCAACTATCTGGACCGTAGCAACCTGTCGATTGCCGCCCCCGCACTGACCAGCGATCTGGGGATCGATCCGATTCATGTCGGCCTGATTTTCTCGGCATTCGGCTGGACCTACGCCGCCATGCAGATACCCGGTGGTTGGCTGGTGGACCGCGTGCCGCCGCGCATTCTCTACAGCGTTGCCCTGCTGCTGTGGTCGGTGGCCACGGTGATGCTCGGCTTTGCGGCGAGCTTTATCGCCCTGTTCGTGTTGCGTATGGCGGTGGGCGCGCTGGAAGCCCCGGCGTACCCGATCAACAGCCGCGTGGTGACCACCTGGTTTCCTGAACGCGAACGCGCCACCGCTATTGGCTTTTACACCTCCGGACAGTTTGTCGGGTTGGCGTTTCTGACCCCGGTCCTGGCCTGGCTGCAGCATCAGTGGGGCTGGCACATGGTGTTTGTCAGCACCGGTGTGGTGGGGATTCTCTGGGCCGGGATCTGGTACGCGGTGTACCGAGAGCCCCGTGACTTCAAGGGCGTCAACCAGGCTGAAATCGACCTGATCGCCGAGGGCGGCGGGCTGGTGGATATCCAGAGCCAAACCGCCGAGCGCAAGGCACCGTTCAGTTGGCTGGACCTGGGCATTGTGCTGAGCAAGCGCAAGCTGTGGGGTATCTATCTGGGGCAGTTCTGCCTGAACTCGACGCTGTGGTTCTTCCTGACCTGGTTTCCGACCTACCTGGTTAAATACCGTGGCATGGACTTTATCAAGTCCGGCTTGCTGGCTTCGCTGCCGTTTTTGGCCGCGTTTGTGGGGGTGCTATGTTCGGGGTTCTTCTCCGACTGGTTGATCCGTCGCGGGTACTCGGTGGGCTTTGCCCGCAAGCTGCCGATCATTTCCGGGCTACTGATTTCGACCTCGATCATTGGCGCCAACTTTGTCGATTCAACGCCGCTGGTCATTGCGTTCCTGGCCTTGGCGTTTTTCGGTAACGGGCTGGCCTCGATCACTTGGTCGCTGGTCTCGACCCTGGCTCCGGCACGGCTGCTGGGGCTGACCGGCGGGGTGTTCAACTTTATCGGCAACCTGTCAGCGATCACCACGCCAATCGTGATCGGCTTTCTGGCCAGCGGCGACTCGTTTGCTCCGGCAATTACCTATATTTCGGTGCTGGCGTTGCTGGGGGCTCTGTCTTACATCTTGCTGGTGGGCAAGGTTGAGCGGATCGAACTGTAGAAGTCAGCCCGCCGGGCGACCATAATGCTGCCCGGTTCTCCCCCCCCCTCTCAATGGAAAGGCTGGCTATGCAGGACGACTCCACAAAAATCGCACCCACCGGTACTCAAACCTTGCTCCGCGGGCTGGCGGTGGTGCAGGCCGTGGCCAATGGCGCGCGCGACCTCAAGGACATCGCTCGGGTGATCGGGACCACGCGCAGCACTACGCATCGTCTGGCCAGTTGCCTGGTGGATGAACGTTACCTGCGGGTGTTGCCAAAAGTGGGGTATCTGCTGGGGCCCAAACTGATCGAGCTGGGTTTTCAGGCCCGTGAAGAGTTGCCGCTGGTGACGCTGGCGGGACCATATCTGGACGAGTTGTCGGTGTTGACCGGCGACACCATTCATTTGGCGGTGCGTGAGGATGATGAAGTGCTGTACCTGCACAAGAACCCGGGGCGCAATGGCCCGGAAATGCGTTCGCGGGTAGGGCATCGCATGCCGTTGGCGCGAACCGGGATCGGCAAGGCGATGTTGCTGGATTCCCCTCTGGACGAGTGGCGACGGTTGTATGAAGCCGGGCAACTGGCAGGCGGTAAAAATCCGCTGTGGCCAGATCATCAGGAGCCTTCGTGGGAGCAGTTCGAGGAGCGCATGCGCAGCTATGTAGCGGGCGGCTATGCGTTTGACCTGGAAGACAACGAACCGTCGATCCGTTGTGTGGCGGCGCCGATCCGTGATGCCAGCCGCAACATCGTGGCTGCGATCAGTATCGCCAGCACCGTGCCTTACATGTCACTGGAGAAGATGACCGGGTTGATCCCGGTCATTACCCATGCAGCGCAGCAGATATCGGCGGAGTTGGGCGGGTAAAGCGCACTGCACACAACGGTGGGAGCGAGCCTGCTCGCTCCCACAAACGCTGATACGCTTAGGCCTTCAGCGTTTTCATGTCGATCACGAAGCGGTACTTCACGTCGCCTTTAACTACGCGTTCAAAGGCTTCGTTGATGTTTTTGATGTCGAGCATTTCGATGTCACAGGTAATCCCGTGTTCAGCACTGAAATCCAGCATTTCCTGGGTTTCAGCGATGCCGCCGATCAGCGAACCGGCCAGTACGCGGCGCTTGAACACCAGGTTAAAGGCGTTCAGTGCTGGCTCAACCGGCTCGATCAAACCCACCAGAATATGCACGCCGTCAAACGCCAGGGTTTCGAGGTACGGGTTCAGGTCGTGCGGCACCGGAATGGTATCCAGCAGGAAGTTGAAGCTACCGGCCGCGGCTTTCATCTGCTCCGGGTCGGTGGACACGATCACGTGGTCGGCACCTTGACGGTAGGCTTCTTCGGCCTTGGCTTGGGAGCGGGTGAACAGGGTCACTTCAGCGCCCATGGCCTTGGCGAACTTGATGCCCATGTGGCCCAGGCCGCCCATGCCCAGAATCCCGACCTTGTCGCCCGGCTCTACGCCGTAGTGTTGCAGTGGCGAAAAGGTGGTGATACCGGCACACAGCAGCGGTGCGGCGCTGGCCGGGTCGAGGTTTTTCGGGATGCTCAGTACGAAGTGCTCGCTGACTACCATGTTGCTTGAGTAGCCACCCATGGTCAGCGTGCCGTCAATGCGGTCCGGGCTGGCGTAGGTCTGGGTCATGCCTTCCAGGCAGTATTGCTCCAGGTCTTCCTTGCACGCCGAGCAGGTGCGGCACGAATCGACCATGCAGCCTACACCGACCAGATCGCCGACCTTGTGCTTGGTGACGTTGCTGCCGATCGCGGTTACTTTGCCGACGATTTCATGGCCCGGCATCAGCGGGTAAGTCGCGAAGCCCCAGTCATTGCGAGCCTGGTGAATGTCGGAGTGACAAACGCCGCAGTACAGCACTTCGATGGATACGTCATCCGGGCGCGGGGCGCGGCGGTTGAACTGCATCGGGGCCAGAGGTGCCTTGGCATTCTGAGCGGCATAACCGATAGCGTTATAAGTGACAGTGGACATGAGAACCTCGCGAAACGTTAACTGTGAAGAGGAGGCGATTTTGCGCCTTGATGCTTTGCAGGACTATGACGATTCCTCCGCAAGTCATGCCTAATACTCCGGCGTCGCGTGCGAACTGTCGCTTTATTGACCAATTCTGCGAAGATGCGGCTGTCTAATCCTCTTGTGAAACTTTATCCATGTTTTTGACTCGTCACCGAGATGAGAATGCCGCGCTGGTGTCTTTGATCGAACCATTGGCGACACAAACCGGTTTTGTGTCGACTCTGCTGCCTGAAGTTCGGGTGGTTTCTGCATGCCGGGTGGTGGCCCGTATGCCGCAGATCTATGAGCCTAGCCTAATGGTGATTGCCCAAGGCAGTAAGTTGGCCTATCTGGGGCAGCGCACTCTGGAGTACGGCGCCGGGCATTATCTGGTGCAGGCACTTTCGGTGCCTTTCGAGTGTGAAACCTTTGCCAGCGAAGAGATGCCATTGCTGGGAGTTGCGATCAGTATCGATCGCGCCGTACTGGGGGAGTTGGTGCTGGCGATGGGTCTGGCTCCTGACCGCAGTGCAGTGGCGCAGACGCCGGAGTCGATGACCTCGGCGGTTTTGGATGACGCCATGCGCGAGGCGGTCGAGCGTCTGCTGCGCTGCCTGCATGATCCGCTGGAGTGCCGGATCATGGGGCAGGCGCGGTTGCGTGAGGTGCTGTTCGCGGCATTGCGCGGACCGCAGGCAGGTGTGTTGCGCGCGTTGGTCGAGCAGCAAGGGCAGTTTGCGCGGGTGGCGGCGTCGTTGAGTTATTTGCACGAGCATTTTGCGCAGCCGCTGAATGTCGAGACGCTGGCCCGTTGCGCAAATATGAGCGCATCCACCTTTCATGAGCATTTCAAGCGCAGCACCTTGCTGTCGCCGGTGCAGTACCTCAAGCGCCTGCGCCTGTTGCGGGCACAGCAGTTGCTGTTGAGTGAAGGGCTGGGTGTAGCGCAAGTGGCGGAGCGCGTGGGCTATCAAAGTACTTCGCAGTTCAGTCGTGAGTACAAGCGCTACTTTGAGCGCAGCCCTGGGCATGAAGGGGTGGGGTGTTAACAGGCTGGCGATCACTTGTAGCAGCTGCCGAAGGAACGAGGCTGCGTTCGGCGGCGGAACCGTCGTGAGATCAGAGTCTGCGGTGTATCAGTTAAGGCGTAGATTCAGGCTTTACGATCGCTTCGCAATCGAACGCAGCCTCGTTCCTTCGGCAGCTGCTACAGGATTGGGTGGTAATAAAAAGGCTCCCGAAGGAGCCTTTATGAGTTACATGTTCGGGTAAGTCGGGCCGCCGCCACCTTCCGGGGTAACCCAGGTGATGTTCTGCGATGGATCCTTGATGTCGCAGGTTTTGCAGTGAACACAGTTCTGCGAGTTGATCTGGAAGCGCTTCTCGCCACTTTCCTGGGTGATCACTTCGTACACGCCAGCCGGGCAGTAACGCTGTGCAGGCTCATCGTACAGCGGCAAGTTGACGCTGATTGGAATGCTCGCATCACGCAGCTTGAGGTGGCACGGCTGCTCTTCTTCATGGTTGGTGCTGGAGATGAACACCGAGCTGAGCTTGTCGAAGCTGAGCTTGCCGTCGGGTTTCGGGTAGTCGATCTTCTTGCAGTCCTTGGCCAGCTTCATGCACGCATAATCTGGCTTGGTGTCGTGCAGAGTGAACGGCAGTTTGCCGCCGAAGATGTTCTGATCCATCCAGTTGAAGCCCGCGCCCATGATCGGACCGAACTTGTGCATCGCCGGGCCGAAGTTGCGGCTGGCGAAGAGTTCGTCGAACAGCCAGCTGGCTTTGAATGCTTCTACGTAGGTGTTGAGTACGTCACCGCCTTCGGAGTCAGCCAGCAGCGAATCTGCCACAGCCTCTGCCGCCAGCATGCCGGACTTCATCGCCGTGTGGCTGCCCTTGATCTTGGCCACGTTCATGGTGCCCAGATCGCAACCGATCAGTGCGCCACCGCTGAAGACCATTTTCGGCAGTGAATTGAGGCCGCCTTTGGCCAGGGCGCGGGCGCCGTAGCTGATGCGCTTGCCGCCTTCCAGGTATTGCTTGAGCACTGGGTGATGCTTGAGGCGCTGGAACTCGTCGAACGGCGACAGGAAGGTGTTGCTGTAGGACAGATCAACGATCAGGCCGACAACGACCTGGTTGTTTTCCAGGTGATACAGGAAAGAGCCGCCGGTGTTTTCGCTGCTGATGATATCCAGCGGCCAACCAGCCGTGTGAACGACCAGACCTGGCTGATGTTTGGCCGGATCGATTTCCCAAATCTCTTTCAGGCCGATGCCGTAGTGCTGGGCATCAGCTTCGCTGTCGAGCTTGAAGCGTTCGATCAGTTGCTTGCCAAGGTGGCCACGGCAGCCTTCGGCGAACAGGGTGTATTTGCCACGCAGTTCCATGCCGGGGGTGTACAGGCCTTCTTTCGGGTTGCCTTCGCGGTCAACGCCCAGATCACCGGTGATGATCCCGCGGACCACGTTGTTTTCGTCGAACAGGACTTCTTGAGCGGCAAACCCCGGGTAGATTTCTACGCCCAGGTTTTCGGCCTGTTGCGCCAACCAGCGGCACAGATTGCCCAAGGAGATGATGTAGTTGCCTTCGTTGTGCATGGTTTTAGGCACAAACAGGTCAGGCACCTTGGTCGCGGTGCTGTCGCTGCGCAGTACATAGATATCGTCGCGGGTCACTGGAGTGTTGAGCGGTGCGCCCAGTTCTTTCCAGTCCGGGAACAATTCGTTCAAGGCGCGAGGTTCGAAAACAGCACCAGATAGAATGTGAGCACCGACTTCGGAGCCTTTTTCAACCACGCAGACGCTGATTTCTTTACCGGCTTCGGCGGCCTTCTGCTTTAAGCGGCAGGCGGCGGACAAACCGGCAGGGCCGGCGCCGACGATGACCACGTCGAATTCCATGTATTCGCGTTCCACAGGCTATCTCCTACTCAAGGCTCAACGGTATTTTTCTAATTGGAGGTTTGGCGCTTCATCCATTATTCCCTCGACCCTGAGGTTGAAGATGCAATGGATGACGCACCGCTCTCTCTGATGGGCGGGCATTATATCTACACCACTAGCAGCGTCCAATACAAACGTTTGTTTGAATCCGCTGCAAGCCAGATAAATCAAAGACACGCGGCTCAAAACTGGCCCATTTGCTGTATTGACCGCAAAAGGCGTTCCGGTCAAGATACGGGCGGTTTTGCGCTCGCCGTAGGCTGATTGTTGGTTTCAAGAGCACCTCTAAAGACAGGGCATAGGCACAAGCCTGTAGGAGCCTGCCATTTTTTGAGCGGAGTTTACACGTCCTTTTGGTGTATGACTTGTTAGTCACACCTGATAGGCGGTCGCAAGAGAAGGACTTGGCACTCGTCATTCTTTATATAAGAAGGGCATTGCAACGATCTTTGGAGGTGCCCTTGTGCTGATGAGCATCAACCGCCAGGTTCGCCTAGGCGACTTTCTTTTCACCGGAGAGTAACGAGGAATCCATGAAGGTTCTTGTAGCTGTCAAACGAGTGGTCGATTACAACGTTAAAGTACGCGTCAAAGCGGACAACTCCGGCGTTGACCTCGCCAACGTCAAGATGTCGATGAACCCCTTCTGCGAAATCGCTGTGGAAGAAGCCGTACGCCTGAAAGAGAAAGGTGTTGCGACTGAAATCGTCGTCGTCTCCATCGGCCCGACCACTGCTCAGGAACAGCTGCGTACCGCGCTGGCACTGGGTGCAGATCGCGCCATTCTCGTCGAGTCCGCCGAAGACCTGACCTCGCTCGCCGTGGCCAAGCTGCTCAAGGCAGTGGTCGACAAGGAACAGCCTCAGCTGGTGATCCTGGGCAAACAGGCCATCGACAGCGACAACAACCAGACCGGCCAGATGCTGGCTGCGCTGACCGGTTACGGTCAGGGCACTTTCGCGTCCAAAGTTGAAGTGGCGGGCGACAAGGTTGCCGTGACCCGTGAAGTTGACGGTGGCGCGCAAACTGTTTCGCTGAGCTTGCCAGCGATCATCACCACGGATCTGCGTTTGAACGAGCCGCGTTATGCGTCCCTGCCAAACATCATGAAAGCCAAGAAGAAGCCGCTTGAAGTGCTGACGCCAGAAGCGTTGGGCGTTTCCACTGCTTCGACCAACAAAACCTTGAAAGTCGAAGCGCCTGCTGCACGCAGCGCGGGTATCAAGGTCAAGTCGGTGGCTGAACTGGTCGAGAAACTGAAAACCGAAGCGAAGGTAATCTAATCATGACTATCTTGGTAATCGCAGAACACGACGGCAAAACGCTGGCTCCGGCCACGCTGAACACCGTAGCCGCTGCCGCTAAAATTGGTGGCGATATCAACGTTCTGGTCGCAGGCCAGGGCATTGGTGCTGTAGCTGAAGCTGCTGCAAACATTGCTGGCGTGGCTAAAGTCCTGGTGGCTGACAACGCGGCTTACGCGCATCAGTTGCCTGAGAACGTTGCCCCGCTGGTAGCTGAGCTTGCTGCTGGCTACAGCCATATCCTGGCTGCTGCCACCTCCAACGGCAAAAACATCCTGCCGCGCGTTGCTGCGCAGTTGGACGTTGACCAGATCTCCGAGATCATCTCGGTCATCAGTGCTGACACCTTCACCCGTCCGATCTACGCCGGTAACGCCATTGCCACCGTGCAGTCCACTGCACCGGTCAAAGTGATCACCGTGCGAGCCACCGGTTTCGATCCGGTTGCCGCACAAGGTGGTTCGGCAGCGGTTGAAGCGGTTGCAGCGGTTCACGATGCAGGCACTTCGTCGTTCGTTGGCGAAGAGCTGGCCAAGTCGGACCGTCCTGAGCTGACCGCAGCCAAAATCGTCGTTTCCGGCGGTCGTGGCATGCAGAACGGTGACAACTTCAAACTGCTGTACACCTTGGCCGACAAGCTGGGCGCTGCTGTTGGCGCTTCTCGCGCAGCCGTGGACGCAGGTTTTGTACCCAACGACATGCAGGTCGGTCAGACCGGTAAAATCGTTGCGCCACAGCTGTACATCGCCGTTGGTATTTCCGGCGCGATCCAGCATCTGGCCGGTATGAAAGACTCCAAAGTGATCGTTGCGATCAACAAGGACGAAGAAGCACCGATCTTCCAGGTGGCCGATTACGGTCTGGTAGCGGACTTGTTCGAAGCAGTACCTGAGCTGGAGAAGCTGGTTTAATCCAGCTGCTTCACTTATAAAGAGCCCGGTTATCGGGGCTGTGGGGCAGGGCAGAACACTCAGTGTTTTGCCCCGTTCTTCACGGCCTGGGTGACCGGGTTTTTTTATGCGTGTCAATTGCGTGGATGGAGCGAAGGGGTATGGATATGCGTCAGTTGAGCAGGCTGCTAGTGGGATTGGCATTTTTGCCACTGCTGTCTGAGGCGGCGGGCAAGTGCGAGCGCCTGATCGTCACTGGCAGCCCTGATGCACCGCCTTATCTGTGGCGCGACCCGGCCGACCCGGCGCACTTGATCGGCGCCAGTGCCGATCTGATACAACTGGCAGGCCAGGAGTTGGGGATCAAGGTTGAAGTGCTCTATGGCGGCAAACGCGCCCAGGCCCAGGACGAAGTACGTACCGGGCGTATGGACATGCTGCTGGATGCGCCGCTGACGGTCAGCGGGCTGTCATCGTTCGACTACATTCACCCCCCGCTGGTGCGTAACGATTATTTGGTGTGGACCCGCAAGGGCTCGCCCCTGGCCTACGAAACCCCGGCTGACCTGCATGGCCATGCAGGCGCCGTTTCGGAAAAATCCCGTTTAAGCGACACCTTCAACGAATTTGCCCAGCACCAACTAACCCTGGAGCGCCTACCAGGCCTGACCCAGGCGTTTCAGCAGTTGTTGCTTGGCAATGCCGAATACGTACTGGCAGGCCGCTATGCTGGTATGGCTACTGCGCAAACCTTGGGCATCGTCGATGACCTGGTAGCGCACCCGCAGCCCATTGATCAACCGGGGCTGTTTTTGGCGATTTCCCATGACTCGGCCTGCAATGAGCCCTGGTTGCGCGGACAGCTCGCCAAAAAGATGACAGAATTGCCCGCGTCCGGCCTGACCGAGGCGGCAGTGCAACGCAATCTAGAGCGGTGGAAAGCCCAGTTGCTACAACCGCTCAGCGCCCCAAAACAGTAGGAATTCCTAGTGACAATTCGACCTCTTTTCGCTGCCCTGGCCGTTTTGGCTCTGGCGGGTTGTGCAGCCGATCCTGCGCCGAATGAACAATTGCGTTTGACCGAACAAGCCCTGGAACAAGCCAAGGCCGTAGGTGCGAAAGCCGATGATATGGCTGAGCTGAAGCAAGCCGAAGACAAGCTGGCCCAAGCGCTGGCAGATATGGCAGATGAATCCTACAAAGACGCGCGCATGCAGGCTGAACAGGCTGAGCTTGATGCCCGATTGGCCGAAGCCCGCGTGCTGACGCAAAAAAGCCAGGAACAATTGAACGTGCTCAATACCCGTATTTCGCGCTTGCGCAAACAGCTGGCGGAGGCCCAATGAGCCTCAAGTCCAGAGCTTTCATGGGTGTGCTGGTGGTGGGTTGCGTCAGCCTGGCCGGGTGTGCCGGGCATCACAACAGCGCTCAGGCCTTGCAACAGGCCAGTACCGATTTTCAGGCCGTAAAAGAAGACACCAATGTGTTGCGCATCGCGCCCAAGGACGTGATTCGTGCAGGCGAATCCCTGGCCCGCGCCGACCGATTGTCCAGCTACTGGGGCAGTGGCGAAGACGTGGCGCATTACGCCTATGTGAGCCAGCGCTACAGTGAAATTGCCCGCGAGCATACGCAGCAGGTGCTCAACGAAGAACGTGCGGCCAAGCTCGAGCTCGAGCGTCAGCGCCTGCAGCTGGCCTTGCGCGAAGCCAAGTTGTTGAGCGTTCAGCAACAGGGCCAATGGCTGGAAGAACAAATCATTAGCCTGGCCACTACCCAGACTGATCGTGGTTTGGTCATGACCCTGGGCGACGTATTGTTCGACACGGGCGAAGCCGATTTGAAAAACTCGGCCAACCGTACGGTGCTCAAACTGGTGCAGTTTCTGCAGCTGAACCCCAAGCGCATCGTGCGCATCGAGGGTTACACCGACAGCACTGGCGGCAAGGAGGACAACCTCACGCTGTCGCGTGATCGTGCGCAGGCTGTGGCGGATGTGTTGGTTGACCTGGGGATCGACGAAAAGCGCATCCAGGTTGAAGGCTATGGCGATCAGTACCCGGTGGACGTAAACGCTACCGAACGCGGTCGGGCCCAGAATCGCCGTGTCGAAATCGTTTTTTCTGACGACAAAGGTCAGTTGGGCGCTGCTCGCTAAAGCGCGCAGCGAAGGGCTTCATTGAAGCCCTGTAGCAGCTGCCGAAGGAACGAGGCTGCGTTCGGCGGCGCAGCCGTCGTAAACCTAAGTACTCAATATCGCTGACACACCGAGGTGCCTGATTTGCGACGACTACGTCGCCGAACGCAGCCTCGTTCCTTCGGCAGCTGCTACGTGGGTGGCTAATCCGCACCCATACAGTTCCCACCCGCGCACACCCTGTACGGCTTAGTTAAGTGACAACTGTGCCCGTACACTTCTAAACTGTTCCGGTATTGTTCTCCACAAAAATAAAGCCTGAACATCGAGTGCTGCGCCATGACCAACCTTTTGCTCTATCAACGTATCGCTCAGCAGTTGGCTGAGGATATTCGGCGTGGCGTTTATCAGCCAGGCGAGCGCGTGCCTTCGGTACGCAAGATGAGCTCTCAGCTCAACGTCAGCCATGCCACGGTGTTGCAGGCATACGCCAATCTGGAAGATCAGGGTTTGATTCGGGCGCGGCCGCAGTCCGGTTATTACGTGCACCAGACCCCGGCCCTGACCGCTCCCACCCCGGATATCGCCCGTGTAGAGCGTCCAGGCCTGGTCACTCGGAGCAGTATCATCCAGCAGGTATTGGTCGAGTCCCGCCGTGAAGGCGTGTTCCCGCTGGGTGCGGCCGTGCCCAGTGTCGATTACTTGCCTGTGCGGGCGCTGCATCAGCAACTGGCCAAGGTCACGCGCTTTCACAGCCCGCGGGCGTTCAGCTATATGTTCAGCCCGGGCTTTGAACCGTTGCGGCGCCAGGTGGCAATTCGCATGCGCGATGCTGGCGTGGTGGTTGACCCTTCGGAGGTCATCATCACCCACGGCTGTGTCGATGCCCTGCAAATGTCACTGCGCGTGCTGACCCGCCCCGGCGACCTGATTGCGGCGGAGTCCCCCACCTACTACGGGCTGCTGCAACTGGCTGACCTGCTGGGCTTGAAAGTCATCGAAATCCCCAGCGACCCAGCGACCGGCATGAGCCTTGAAGCCCTGCAACTGGCGGCCAATCAATGGTCGATCAAGGCCCTGGTGTTGACCACGCGGCTGAGTAACCCATTAGGCGGGACGATGCCCGAAGAGCGGCAAAAGCAGTTGCTGCGTCTGGCTTCCGATTTTGATATCCAGATCGTCGAAGACGACATCTATGGCGAGTTGATGTTCGAGGTCGGTCGTACCAAGGCCTTGAAAGCCTACGATCGCCTGGATCGGGTGATTTACTGCTCGAGCTTTTCCAAGACCTTGTCCCCCGGTGTGCGTATTGGCTGGATGATCGCGGGCAAGTTTCAGCAGGAAATCCAGCGCCTGCAAACCTTCACCACCCATTCGGCGTGCAGCGTGACGCAGATGGGCGTGGCGGCTTACCTTGAAAATGGCGGTTACGACCGCCATTTGCGTTTCATCCGCCAGGAATACAGGAAGAACCTGAGTGCGTTCCAACTGGCTGTTCAGCAGCACTTTCCTGAAGGCACACAGATGTCACGCCCTAGCGGAGGCTTTATCCTGTGGGTCAGCTTGCCGGGCCGGGTCAATACTCAGGAACTGCATGTGCGGGCGCTGCAACAAGGCATCAGTATCGCGCCGGGGCTGATCTTCAGTAACACTGAGCAGTTCAATCACTGCATACGACTAAACTGCGCCATACCCTGGAACCGCGAAGCCGATCGGGCCTTGATGACCTTGGGCATGCTTGCCAACCAGCTCTGCCAGGAAGCCTCGGGCCTCTACGGAGGAAGCGCGGCAGCCGCAGGGATGGCCTTTTGACCATAATCACCTTGTCACCCTGTGCGTAAAGCGCGAGCATACGCACCTGAACGGTTAAAACTGTGGGAGTTATGAAAGCGACATATTGTGTGGGCCTGCTGTTAGTGGGCGTTTTGAGTGCGCTTAATGCTGTTGTTGCGACAGCGGCCCAAGTGCAACCTGTAACGACCTCCGCGGAGAAAAAAACGGTCCATTCACCCGCAAAGCCGGTGGCCAGCGAGAAAAAAGCTCCGGTCAAGAAGCGTGCGCCCGTGGCCTCAAAATCCAGGTCGGCCCATGAGATCGCCAAAAATCCTTTGCCCGCCGCACACCTCGATTTGCGACTGCCCCCCGAAATGGTCAAGCAGCTCCATCCTCTTGGCGCTGTCCCGATGCCCGCGCACAAACCATTACTGCCTAACATGTTTGGTGAGAAAGCAGCCGAAGAAAGCCCTTTTCAGCTCAACGGACGCCTGCTCAGTAATGAGATGAACCTGCAATTGCGCAATGAAGCCCGGCACAATGAAATCGAAGGCGCAGCGCTGGATTTCGAGTTCAAACAATAAGTGTCGAGCGCTGAAAAACGGGCTTCTAAACTGACTATTCAGTCACTGTCATTTATCGGCACATTCTGCTGAACGGTCAATTTCAAACACCTGTTCCAGCGAGTACTATCCTTTGTCATCAACACACTTTGCCCCGAATGAGGTGCTAACGTCATGAATTGCCGTGAAGGCTGTGGCGCTTGCTGCATAGCCCCTTCCATCAGTACACCGCTGCCAGGTATGCCCAATGGCAAGCCTGCCGGGGAACGCTGCCTGCATCTTTCTGTCGACTACTTGTGCGGTTTGTTCGGTCAGCCTGAGCGTCCCGCGGTGTGTGGCGACTTCAAGGCAGACATCGAGGTGTGCGGCAGTAACCGTGAAGAAGCCATCAACCTGATCGGCTGGTGGGAGCAGATGACCGCGGCGTAGTGTGTTTGTGTCCAGTGAACAGACCTTCAACAATAAGGAATAAGACAATGGGTTCGTTGCATCGAGTGGCATTGGTATGTGGTTTGAGCGTTCTGCTGGTGGGCGTGGCTCAGGCTGAAAACTGGAAGGTCGCCAAGGATCAGGACGGCATCAAGGTGTCGTTGAGCGAAGTTGCCGGCTCCCAGTACAAGGCTTATCAGGGGGTGACCACCATCAAGGCGCCACTGGCCAAGATCAGCAAATTGCAGGAAGACGTGGCGAGCGCCTGTGCCTGGATTCATGAGTGCCAATCGCAAAAGCTGCTCAAGCATGAAGGCGACCAGAGCTGGACCTACACCCAGTTCAAGACGCCGTGGCCGGTAACCCCGCGTGACTCGGTGTTGCTGGTGACCACTGTTCAAGGGGCCGATGGCAGCTTGACCCGTACCCTCAAAGGGCAGCCGACCTACATCCCGGAAGAAAAGGGCTTTGTACGGGTTGCCCAGGTCGATGGCTTCTGGAAGCTTGTGCCCAAAGGCGACAACCTGACAGAAGTGACTTATCAGGTGCACACCGAGCCGGGTGGCAGCGTGCCGTCCTGGTTGGCCAACAAGTTTGTGGTCGATGCTCCGTTCAACACCCTCAAAGGGCTTAAGGAGCGCGCTGAAAAGCCGTAACCCTTGGTGTGGGCCGCTTGGTCCTGGGCAGCGCATCTGTCCGGGTACCGGGCGCCGGTTTTCCCGGCAAAGGTTAAACCTGTTGAAATTCATGGCTTGCCCCCTTGGCAGACGCTGCGCCCTGGGGCTACTCTGCATCCAGACCAGCGAAGTAATCGACTGGCTCTGATCTTGTTTGCTACATGCTTATTTCTTCCCTTTTCACGGCCTGCCTGCAGCCGAAAGGGAAGCGCTGAATGTCTATCCATTGCGAGGAGGACGTTTCATGAGCACAGCCCATCAAGAAGACCTCAGCAGCTATGTGCTGCGCCGCATGAAAGAAGGCGGTTTTGATTTTTCACGCATCCATCCCATCGAGTTTTACGCAATCTTCCCGGACGAGGAGCGGGCGCGCAGAGCTGCAGGTAAATTTTGTGGTGAATCCTTGAATGCACAGATCAATGTGCGTGATGACGGCGCCTGGTATCTGGAATTAAGCAAAGTGATGTACGCCACCTATGGTGGTATTGGAGATTTTGAGCAGGACTTTGAAGCGGTAGTGGTTCCGCTGGGCGGGATTATTGAAGGCTGGGGCGTCAAGCAGGAGGTGCGTGGCCTGTTGAATTGATACGCGTGCGGTGTATATACGGCTAGCCTTTGGGCTGGCCGTTTTGGTTTTAAGCGAGGTCATTCAAGCGTGCAGTAACCCATGGCCGTCGAAGACGCACAGGGGCTGCA
This sequence comes from Pseudomonas kulmbachensis, assembly GCF_963681935.1. Lineage (NCBI taxonomy): Bacteria > Pseudomonadati > Pseudomonadota > Gammaproteobacteria > Pseudomonadales > Pseudomonadaceae > Pseudomonas > Pseudomonas kulmbachensis. The sequence goes on from NZ_OY817088.1 coordinate 1,478,274, forward strand.
CGCCTTCGGCATCCGGGCGAGTCTTTAGCCGATGACCTTGGTCAAGTTCGGCAAGATCAGCAGCAAGGTGGTAGCAAAGAGAATGAGTCCGGCCTGGCGTACTTTCGTATGTTTGAACATGGCTATCTGCCTTTTTTGTTATTCCTGGACGACAATGCCAGCGACAAGGGCACCAATCCTTGAAAAAGCTCGCCCCCCGCGACAGGTTTAACCTTAGAGCCCTCATAAGATATGGCTTAGAACCCTTTTACATCATTCAAGTGCAGTAGGTTTCTAAAAAGCTATTAGGGTTTCTTGGCTTGCGCTGTCACCCCGCAGCTAGACGCAATGGGCAGGTTTACAGTCGATATCCTTAGTGCCCTACCGTTCGTCCGGGAGCGTGGAGCGGGGTGTTTTCGTCCCGCCAAGGCGTACTTTTCTCAGGGCGGGACAGGCTATTACTACGTTCAGTACTTGCCTTGAAATACCCTTTCAAGGCAGGCTCTGACCAGTTGTCATCATTACTTTCGCTTTTATCGTGCCAGGTATTTTTATGTCGCTACGCATCTGCATTCTGGAAACCGACATTCTGCGTCCAGAGTTTGTTGATCAATATCAGGGCTACGGACAAATGTTCGTGCGCCTGTTCTCCACGCAGCCGATCGCTGCGCAATTCAGTGTGTTCAACGTGATGCATGGCGAGTACCCGTCAGACGACCAGGCCTTCGACGCCTATCTGGTGACCGGCAGTAAAGCCGACTCATTTGGCACCGACCCTTGGATTCAGACCCTGAAGGCCTACCTGCTGACCCGCTTTGAACGTGGCGACAAGTTGATCGGCGTGTGCTTCGGTCATCAATTGCTGGCGCTGCTGTTGGGCGGCAAGAGCGAGCGTGCCACCCAGGGCTGGGGCGTTGGCACCCATCAGTACAAACTGGCGGCCAAGGCGCCTTGGATGAGCCCTGTGGTCGAGGAACTGACGCTACTGATCAGCCATCAGGACCAGGTAACGGCCTTGCCGGACAATGCCACAGTCATTGCATCCAGCGATTTCTGCCCATTTGCCGCCTACCACATCAACGATCAGGTGCTGTGCTTCCAGGGCCACCCCGAGTTTATCCACGACTACTCACGCGCCTTGCTTGACCTGCGCCAGGAGCATTTGGGCGCGCAGATCTACAGCACCGGCATCGCCAGCCTGGAGCAAGACCATCATGGCCGCACCGTTGCCGAGTGGATGATGCGGTTCGTTTCGCACAAGCCGCAAACCGAAACCGTGTAACGCTTATTGATTTGTAGCCGCTGCCGCAGGCTGCGATAAGGAGGCCGCTGCGTGCCTCATCGCAGCCTGTGGCAGCGGCTACAGGTCTTGTGTGTGACAGATAGTGAAACTCACAACCAGCCAGACCGCTTGAAACTGACCCACAACCCGGTCACCCCCAGCGTAATAAACCCCAACACGCCAAAGTAGCCGTAATGCCAGCTCAGCTCCGGCATGTTCTGAAAGTTCATCCCGTAAATGCCCGCCACTGCAGTGGGGAAGGCCAGAATGGCTGCCCAGGCTGCGAATTTGCGCTGCACAATGCTCTGGCGTGATGACTCCAGCAATACGACGATTTCAATCGTTTGCGTGGCGATATCGCGCAGGGTGGTGAGGTCTTCCATCTGGCGGGTGACATGAATCTGCACATCGCGAAAATACGGGCGCATGTTCTTGTCGATAAAAGGGAATGTCAGGCGCTGCAATTCTTCGCTGATTTCGACCATGGGCGCCACATAGCGCCGTAATCGCAACACATCGCGACGCAGGGCATGCAAGTGCACGATATCGGCTTCATTGAGTGCATTTCCCAGAATGTTTTGTTCGAGCTGGTCGATTTCGGCATGGATGGCTTCGCTGACGGGCTGATAGCTCTCGGTCACGAAGTCGAGCAGGGCGTACAGCACGAAATCTTCACCATGCTCGAGCAGCAGCGGGCGCGCCTCGCAGCGCTGGCGTACGGCCTTGTACGAGGCTGAGTGGCCATTGCGACTGGTGATGATGTAGCCGTTGCCGGCAAAAATATGGGTTTCGACGAACTCCAGTTTGCCTTCATGGCGAACCGGCGAGTAGATAACAATAAACAGTGCATCGCCAAAGGTTTCAAGCTTGGGCCGGCTGTGTTTCTCAAGGGCGTCTTCGATGGCCAGTTCATGCAGGTTGAACTGGCGTTGCAGGTTGCTCAGCTCTTGCGCGTCGGGTTGCTCCAGACCAATCCAGACGAAGTGGCCGGGCTTTTTGGCCCACTCTATGCCTTCGTCCAGAGTGATAGCGGTGACTTTCTTGCCTGCGTTGTAAACCGCAGCAGCAACAACTCTCCCCATAGTTCTAATCGCTTCTTCTTCAAAGGGTTATGGCACGAATATGCAGCTTAGCGCGCAATCTTGCACTTTGAGTCGACAAACGTTCAGAGGTTCGGATTAGAGGTTGAAGCAGTGCTTCTGGCCACGGGTGGCGCCAGACGTTTATGTTGGCTCAGCAGTTCGCGGTCCATCGCTTCGATGCACTCGCGCATTTGCTCGTGGCACTGCTCCATCAGCCGAGGAATGTCGTCCAGGGTCAGGCCCGCCGTAGGGATCGGGGGCAAGGAGCGAATCTGGATATCGGCACTGTGCCAGCGGTTGAGCTTCAGATGCTGGCTGTAAGTGCTGGCACACACCGGCACAATCGGGACGCCGGCAGTAATTGCCATTTGAAACGCGCCCTTCTTGAACGGCAACAGGGTTTCACCAAAATTGCGCGTGCCCTCCGGGAACACCCAGATTGACGTGTCTTTTTCTTGCAGGGTGCGCGTGGTGGTCAGCATCGATTTACGGGCTTTCTGGGCGTTGCCCCGATCAATCAGCACATTGCCCGCCAGCCAGAACAGCTGGCCAAACAGAGGCACCCACTTCAGGCTTTTTTTGCCGATGCAGACCGTACGGCGCGGCACCACATTGCCGAACACAAACAAGTCGTAATTGGACTGGTGGTTGGCGATGACCACGCAGCTGTGAGGCTTGTCCATCAACGGCCCGACTTCGGTCTTGAGCGTGTACCCGAGGATCCATCTGGACGGCCAGGCATAAAGTCGCGCGCACAGGCGACTGTTGTCCGGATTGAAAGGACGACACATGCCCAACAGCACACCGAGCACGCCTGCGATCATAAAATGCAGACACATCAACAACATACGTATCGAAAGTAGCATTTACAGGCTCGCTGAAACTAAAGATGGCGCAGTGTACGGATGTGCACTGTATTCAGCAATTACCCCGATACAAGTAGGAGATAGCTGAAGTTTTAGCATTTGTTTCAATGGGCTGGTTGAGGTGCAGGCTAGAGATGTTTAAGGGGATTTGTCGCGAGGCGAGGAGGGGGCTGAATCCCGACCGCAGGCTGCAATCGGGATCGGTGTTGAGGGGCTAAGGTCAGAGCGGGTGGAGCTGGTCTTCTTCTATAGCCTTGTCCAGCGTCTCCAGCAGTGCTTTGCGCACTTTGAGCTTGGTGTTCCTGTGGGCCTTCATATTGATCTTCTTCAACTGGCGGGCCACTTCCAGGGCTGCGGCCTGCAACTCTTCGGGCTTGACCACCTTGTCGAGGAAACCTGCGTCTACCGCGGTGAGCGGGTTAAACATTTCGCCGTTGATCACCGAACGATGAAATGCCGATTTACGCAGGCGATCGCGGGCCAGTTCAATCCCGGCGTGGTGCATGGTCATGCCGATCTGCACTTCGTTCAGGCCAATACTGAACGGGCCTTCGACGCCGATGCGGTAATCCACCGACAACAACAGGAATGCGCCCTTGGCCACCGCATGACCGGTACATGCGATAACCACCGGGAAAGGATGCGCCAGCATGCGCCGAGCCAGAGTCGATCCCTGCCTGACCAGCTCAATGGCTTGCTCAGGGCTGGCCGTCATTACCTTCAAGTCATAACCGCCCGAAAGAATACCCGGCTGCCCGGTAATGATGACCACAGCGCGATCCAGCTCGGCCTGATCCAGCGCGGCATTAAACGCGGTGATCACGTCCGGGGAAATGGCATTGACCTTGCCATTGCTCAAGGTCAGCGTGGCGATACCGTCTTCCAGGTGGTAGGCAATCAAGTCACTCATGGCGCAATTCCTTGTTATGAAGTGGGGCAGACGTTACCCAGCCCTACGGCGCAGGTAAAGGGCTATGACTGACTGGTGAGTCAGGCAATTGACCTTCGTCCTCTATATAGAAGGCGGCGCAGCAGCGATTACGGCTGAACGGGCAAAGGAGCCTGGCCCGGGATTTGGCGCAATCACCCGCGAGGGCCGTGCCTAAAAAACGACTATTTTCGTAAGCGCATGAAAATTCTGAAAAAAACATTTGTCATATCGAAAGCTTTCGACTACATTAGCGCGCCTCGACAGACAGAACTTGTTTGAAGAGATACGGTGAAGTGTCCGAGTGGCTTAAGGAGCACGCCTGGAAAGTGTGTATACAAGAAATTGTATCGAGAGTTCGAATCTCTCCTTCACCGCCACATTAAGTAAACACAAACCCCTGATTTTCCTAGAGAAAGTCGGGGGTTTGTGGTTTCTGGCGTCTGGAAAAGGGTGATATGGGGATGCGGGCTTATTTCTCTAGCCAGGGGGCTCCTCTAGGCCGAGATCCGTTTGACCGCATCATGGTGGCTCAAGCGCTTGCGGAGGGTATCAGCCTGGTGACACACAACAGCGCCATGCACGCATACCCTCACACGATCATTGTTTGACCTGTGCGTTACCGTGTTACCAAGCCGCCCATCGAGGCGGTTTTTTTCGGTCTGTCACAAATAGGCCTGTAAACGCACCTTCTGAGACTGCCAGTACGAGCGCACAGCGTTTCTCGTCAAAGTGCTGATGGAAGGTGGTCGCACTTTGGCGTCACCCATAAAGGCTACAAGGCTCTCAGGTGAAGGCCATCGGATAGCAATGTTGACGGGCTTTGGGGTAGTGACGTGCTTCATGCCCAGGCGCGCGCCGTCGTCCCTCCACCTCGCCTGCGGGCTATATAGGTCTTTTTTTCTGCAGTTCTGCGCCTTGCGGGCAGCTGGCTGGGTAGAGAGTTTTACGAGACGAAAAGCCTGCAGATCCCTGCAAGGGTCCGGGTTTTGAGGCAAGGGAGTGAGTTCACATCAACCTGGGCACATGTTTGTGTTCGAGTAGGTCGCCGATGGCGAATGCTCTTTGTACCTGTTCAGTAGAGACCTACCGATTGCTCCAAGTAGCCACAAGCAGCTATCGGCCAGAATCGGTAATCGTGTGGCCACAAAGCTGGGCTATTCAATTTTCACCAAGCTTATATATGCAGCAAACATTGAAGTTGTAGAAGCCCTCTCACCTGGATCTCGTGAGAGGGCTTTTGCGGGCACCTTAACCACTGAGAAGCCCAATATTTTAATGGGCTTACATTACATCTTCGGGGCCCAAGTAATACCTCGACTGATTAGTTTGGGTATTGTTGTTGCGGTCGAAAGACTTCATCTTTTAGCCGTTCGATATGGGCCAAGCGATTCTCGCGGTGAATACGTTTTGTAGTAGTCCGTTCCGGGTAGCAGCGCATGAACATGTTGGTGAAGTGTTCACCATAATGAATTGATGTGTCTCTTTCGCTCCCAAGTACCGGGCGGGCAACAGCTTCGAAGTGAGGCTCGTGGAAGTAGGCGAAGGCAAAGCGCTCGCGGGTGTTCAGCTTGACTTTATGGGGCGTAGAAAGTAGAAGGCCATCAGTCAGAAATTGCAGAATATCCCCGGGGAAGACTGTAAATACGCGGGGGACTGGTTTGACAAATGTCCAAGGCTCCTGGTGCTCGAACTGGCCAGCAGAACTCTCTGATTGCAACCAGTTTCTGTTGCGTTTTTCTCCTGGAACCGGCGGGCGAATATACAAACCGCCCACATCATCCTGGCTGGCGATGACCAACAAACCATAATCTGTATGGGCACCAATCCCTCGGGATGTGCTGGAGGATTCGGCAGGGAAACGAAGCACACGCATGTGGTGCCATCCGTTTTTAGTCAGTGATGTTAGTGTGTTCTTGTCCGGCAACTCAAGCCCTAGGGCAACAAGTTCTAACAGCTTTTCTCCCACAAGGCCTAGCTCGTCCATGTAGTTCTGCATGCTGGACTTATAGTCGGCGTCGGGCCATGGTGCGGGACCGTGACAAGGCCAGCCCTGTTGTACCTGCTCGCTAGTGTGCGGTAAATCTTTGCAGACTGTGAATATCTCAGGGTTGTCCCGTTCGCCAGCAGTAACTTCTTCTCCTGAAAAAACATACCCGCTATAACTCAGATCACTCAAACAGCTTGCTTTTACCGCGTGAGGCATTTTGAAAAAGCGCTTGCTAGCCTGAAGAGCACTTTGCAGTGCGAGCTCTTGATCGGGGGTGCTTGTTATCTGGAAGATACCATCGGTTTGCCATGCTTTAATCAGCGCGTGACCTAGCGCTTTATCGGCAGAGCTGCCAGTGATGTATTCGGGCAAGATGAAGGTTTGTAAGGCAGTCATTATCGTTCCCTCTTAATCCATTTAAAGGGATGTACTCTCAATCAATGAGGCGTTGGACTTCGATACTGCGCTCAACGGAACTTCACCAGAACAGTGAAAAGCCACTGCTGGATCATGTACATCTTAATGTTCCCGTGCGGGAGTAAGTTTTTATCGTGAGTTGGCGGTTTATGCAAGCGCTTTTCGTAATTAAATTTCCAGCCTTATATTTCGCAATAGGTTGAGAGGCTGCTGGAAGTCCGGTATTTGTTGGCTTTGGCGTATTGCACAGACAAGTTATTTTAAGTGATGTGGAATGTAATTTAATCGTAACTCATTAATTCGTAAGGGGTTGATGCTTATAGGTGATTAGTTAATAAAGAGTAATTAGATTACTTATAGGTTACTCAGATATTACCTGTACCGTATCGGCTGTAGCCCTTTGATTTCGGGTGTTACAGACGTTTTTCCCAAGCGCTTACCGTTATTGCCTTTTTTCGATGGCGTTCCCCAAAAAATACACATGCCTTCTCAGGCGGTAGATTCACAGGTTGTCGCACAAAGTCATGGGAACGTTTTTACGCAGACCGCTCCTCTACATTTTTTCCGCACTTCTGCACCAAGCTGACAGCTGGCTGGGCTGTGGGCTGGGTAGAGAGTTTTGGGAGACGAAAACCCTGTGGATCCCTGCAAAGGTAGGTTTTTTTAGGCAATAGAGTGAGTTCACATCAACGTGGCACTTGCTTGTGCTCGAATTGGTCGTCGATGACGAATACCGGTTCTGCCTGTTCGGTAAAGACCTACCGATTGCTCCAGGTAGCCACAGGCAGCTATCGGCCATGAGCGGTCACTCGAACACATCACCTGATCAACTGTTTTGTCAGACAAAGCGGCCACCCATGCTCCGCTCTCAACATTGACCTGAACTGAGAAATGATCTCTGAAGATAGTGAGTCGAGTCGAGTCGATGCGTCACTAGTGGCTTCCGCAGAGGTGGGGGGGGGCTTGAGGCTGGAGAGCAAAGGCCACCCATAAGTAGACATTCAAATCTAGGAATTGCTCAAAGTCGATGAAGAGTGACTAGGAGTCATTCATCACTGCTTTACATTTGATCTAATTCCTCCAGGGAGGTAATAAAGTGTTGTTCACCCTCCCGTTTGTCCCAATCTGACGGGTCAAAATCGTTGGGGTTGAAATCCCATTCATCGTCAGCGTCGGCTGGGTCTATTTCGATGTGACCGTTTTTGACGTCAAACGTGACCTCCTCGTAGATCACTGCCGTGACTTGGTGAACCAGCAAGGTTTCTGCCTTGAGGGCCAATGCTGGAATAGCGGCAGTGAATAAAACAATATTCCGGGCATCGCTGTCATTCTGTCGTTGAGCCGACCTAAAAATCACCCCTTCGATAGGGTTGGGTGGCTGGGTGGCAAAGTATTCTGCAATCACCTGCGTCACGAGGTACTCGTGTTCGTCATCCGGCAAAACCGGCGAACTGATGATCTTGTGCAAAGACTTCAGGAAGTGCTCACGCTGCTTTTGCTCCTGATACGTATCGTCAAAATAGCTAATCGGGACACTCTCGATGTACGCGGTGTCAAGGCCCGCGAAATCAAAAACTCGCACATCCTGGCTGATCACAAATTCTCCGCTTACAACATTCCCTCCAACGGGTGGTCGAAGCTCCGCAATGCAAGTCGCTCGGTCGAATGCACCATAGAAGAAGGGAACTCCCGCTGGGTTCATCCGCCCAGCCTTTGCGAATTGCCTAGGGGGAGCATTAAGCTCGGCGACAGGGTTTAATATTACCTTTTCCACTGCACTTCTGCTGTCGCACCGACGGGCCCTATAGAATGTACTGCCTGCAGGGATCGTTCTTATTACCGACTCACGGTCTGCGAAGGGCGTGTAAACCCCAAACTCTTCAGCTCCTGCAAAAAGCCAATCCAGAAATGGCTTGGCTTCAGAGCTGAAGAATCTGCGTCCATACATTATTTCCGCCTTGAATCGCTTCCAGCGACGCTCGACGTTAGCCGGGCGATATCGGCGTTCAACGTAGTTGATGTCGGGCGGGAACTCGCTTTCCCCCCCATCAGCAATGTCTCGGTGCGATGGTTGTAGTTCACGTGAGATAGCTGCAACGATTGGTAGACTGTCATCGGACAGGCCCAACACATCGCCGATCCAGAACTGCAACGGGTCACCAAACCGCTCCTCATGACTGACTCGATCATCCTCGCCAAAAATCGGGTAGCTGTCGCCAGGCCGGATCAGCCAATTCAAGACGGATTGCACTTCCGCAGTTAGCCATCCAATGGAACAGCACTTTCGCCGTTTGTTACAGAACGAACATTTCGCGGCATCCCCTTCCGACATGATGCTGCTTTTTAAGATCGCATCCCCAACACATCCCCAACACACCTGCTCTTCCATGGATGCCTCATCCGCCTACATCGTGAACTGTAAAAGCAAGGCTACCTGACTGAGAGCCTGGCGATTGGCGGTGCTCAAATACAATGCACCTGGAACGGGATGTCGATACATGCCTTTGCAAGCTCAGACATGATCATGGAATCCGCCTTCAAGTCTGTGATGATATGCACCGTCGCAAGCGGATACATTTGCTTGGCTAGGCGCACGCCCCGGGTGAAGAGCTCAACACTTTCACTACCGGCAAACAGCCACGCGCCGACCGCATTCATGTCGACCTCTAGGGGGCCAGTTGAGGGTAGGCAGATGACTTTATGGGACGTTAGTAGGTCGCTATGCAATTGCCCAACCTTGTCTCGAAGCGCGGCCAGCCTCGCCTCCATGCTTGATGAACCATCAATGATCAGCACGGGCTGGGGTTGAACTTCAACTTGTGAGAATTCGTTGAGCACGGCCGCTAGCGGTGCAGCTAGGGTATGCCGCGTCTGTGGTCTGAACTCGTCGATTAGCGTGTAATCGTGGGGAAAATCGACGTTGTCGTAATTCACCAGTACCAGTGCGCCGTCTGTGGCGACGGCATCAGCATAGGACGCGGCCACACCATCGAAATAGCGTTTCTTCAGCGTCTTCAACGACTCATCGTCAGGCATCTTATGTTGCTTGCATTCGATGATAGCGGCCACGTCATCTGGCTGAATCACCGTCGATGTACCACGGACAACTACGATATCCGGCTGTACATTTTTGCCGGCGCGACGCAGATAGGACGGCTGGTAGATGATCTGGCCAAATGGGAGGCTCTTGCGTTCGGCGACTACGACCGTTTGCCCCAACTCAAGTAGTGCCGCACCTGTCGGCGAGCGATTGAGCTCGAATCCGCGTCGCGCAAACAGCTGTAGCGTAGTGACCAAGCACCAAAGCTCGTAGATTTGCCAACGATGGCGCCAGAATGGCAAGTCAAGGATGTCTTCGGCCTTGAGATTGGGGGCACATTGATCCAGCAGTGACTGTAGATGTGCAAAGGCATGCATATCCCAGAGCGATAGGTTCTTGATGGCCCATAACGCGGGTACTGCATCAGCCGTCCCCCAGTAGCCGCTTTTTTCCAGCCCCTGGTCGCGCACGCTTTCGCATAGGTCGTAAATCCTTGAAGCGACACTTTTGGGCATCGCATCTTTAGGCTTAGCTGGCAGCTTGGCTGGTCTCTCGTTGGGTCTGTTTTCCTGATAGTTCCTGCAAGCGTCAGCGAAGCCATTGCAGAGATTATTGAAAGCATTGCTTTCTGGTACTTGCTCAAGTAGCTGGCGATAGCGCCGAAAGGCCTCGAAATTGATCGTGACTTGGTCACCCTTAATGTTGAAATTCCAACTGATGTCGAGGGTGTGCTTCGACGTCTTCGTCATGCTGCGTTCGCAGTAATTCCAGATGTCTTGGAACATGACCGAGAGTGGTTCAAGGACCTCTAGCATGGCCATCAGGTACTGTTGGGCGCTGATAGCCTTACTCTCGTCGGAAAGAATAAAGCTCTCATCCGGAATGCTCAGCTTGATCGCCAAAGATTTCAGCAGCGCCTCGTCGCGGGGATTTTTTCCATAGCCTTGCGCCACCGCGAGCTCATTGCTGTACCAGAGCTTCCGATGGATCTGCGCGCACGTTTCTATCATGGGGTCCTTTCCGTGGGAGTTGACTGCAGAGGCCAGCCTAGACTAACAAAGAGCCTTGCACCATCATTTCACATTGAGCATTCCTATGGCTGGTACTGGCCGAAAAGGGCCGCTAGCTAGTGGCCGCTTTTGGGCGGCTTCTGTCACTCCTAATTGGTAGAGCTCAGCTAGTTCCGGGCTCATCAGTGCTTGGACGACGAGCGAGCGGCGTTGCGACACTCAAAGGACAAGCATGTCCATTTCCATACTAGGGAAACTAGGCCAGCTGGAACTGCCCACGGAGCTGCAGCGCAAGTCGCGATCGCCATTGCTCCACGACCAGCCCCGCTAAGTCTGCCAGGTTGCTGTCAGTTGAATTCATGATGGCATGGACGGCGGAAAGCAGGTTATCCGCCAAATCTTGTTCGGGGCTCATTCCTAGTGTGCGGATAAGAGTGATTGTGTCTTGCGATTGCCCTGGCGCGCCGCGCCAGTCCTTCGGCCACTCGAAGCGGTGTTTATAAAAATTTGCAGCTCCGTTTGCGATCGCGACGTAGCTCAGGCTTGACCTCGAATCGAGATCTGCCTCCAACGACATCACGGCGTTCTTATTTATCTTCTGTCCGTTTAGCTCGTAGATCCGCTTTACAATCGAAACCGTCTCGGTGATGGCCGCCTGAATAAGTACAAACATGGCCCCGAGCAGTACACCGGCCTCGTCGTATATTAGCTCCGCTGGGTGATCCCAGAATTTTCGCCCCGGATGGCCTATCTCCCGGAGGCGATCAGACCAAGCATCGAGTGCTTGTTTAGTTAACTCCGCGTGCGATCGGATTACGCTGGAGAGGGGAAACTGATCGAGCTCGTCTTCTAGCTCATGCACCAATCTCAATATCTGCGTTTGCTTGTCCAAGATGTCCTCCTATGCAGATGGGCATCATAACGTCAGCAGAGTCCAATGCGCCTCGCTGGATGCGTACAGGGAGACTGTGTCTGGTCGAATCTGCTCTCCCTGGATGACCGCTCCTGGCGGTTCTCTGCCTGTCGCCAACGTCAGCTTCGGGTCGATAGCAGCCGTAAGCGGCACAGACTTAAGGCGTGGGACTGTTTCGGACAGCCTCACGACTAGAAGTTCTCAAAACTGACTTTTATACCAGCTCGTCCAGCCAACTCAGCAATCTCTTCCAGCCGATTAGTGTCAACAATGACACCTTCGTAATTATCATCTCCGAAATCCAGGTGAAGATAACGTTTACCAAACCGAGCCAGCCATTGATCAAAGTCATTGAGAACTTCGGGCATCGATGAGACACCATCCTGCACATAAACGTATGGCTCTTTCAAACCACTGGCTCTAACCAAATAGGGGGCTTGGTACTCAAACACGTCAAAGCCCTTCCAATCCATGCTAAGGAGAACGAGGTTTTCAAGTTTTTGTCCCTTTGAGTCATTCAGAAATCCCTCCGAGAGGGCACTGGATGCGTCGTCTCCCATTGCGTACCTACGCATCACGCGCCTAACAAGCCTAGCGCCTTCTTTTTCTGGAACTACAGCTACCAGCGTTTTGGAAAAAGCCTCAAGAGCTTTTTTCTGGGACGGATCGCTTCGTTCCGGCCGCAGTTCTTTCATGATTGCTGAAGCGCTGAGGTTGGTTTCCTCGGGTGGGGGCATGGTAAAGCGTCCACCAAACAACCGATCTAAGATGCCCATATTAGCCCTCTGTATTACCTTGAAAAAATCATCGGAATCGCCCCGGTTCTCTTAGAGATATCGAAGCCTCAAAAGGACGCAAGCTTAGGCAAGGTTCGATCAGTCAGCTTTTGGCCTAGTGACAGGAGGGTTCGCTGACTTCATTGCTGCGCTGAGTGTGGCTACCCTGCCAAGCGCGGAAGGCTAACTTACCAGGCAGCAAACGAGGTCCGCTTATTGCCGTCGTCGAACTATCATCGGTCAGCTAGCTTATTAAAGCGCGGCACAATTTTTTAGGAATACGAAATACCTAGGGTCATCGCTGCCAAAAATCTCATCTCCAGCCCCCATGTACGCTCACATGAGTACATCGGCGGCTCGATCAGTTTCCCCTCTTTCGTACAGTGCTTGGCCCAGACGCAAATGCAGAAATGGATTGCCGATTGCATCGGGACAAGTCATCGCATACTCAAGAGCTTCTTTTGCCGAGGTGAAGAATCCCCCAAGAAAACAGGCATCGCCGATAGCGGCAAGCACCCATGTCGCCGCCTCCCAGTTATTTTTGGGTTCTGGAATCAGCTCCCACGCCAGGTTGTATTGGCCGATGGCGGCCTTGTAGTCACCACTTTCCAGGAGCCCATCACCCACTTGGCAAAACTCTTTGATCTGCTCATGGGTCAAGGTATCCATTTGATTTCCCTATCCATAAGGTTTAAGCGCGTGAGTCCCGGATTTTGCAAGCACGCTGGTAGATAAACAAGCGTGAAAATGACCACGATAGATAGGGCAGCTTCTGGCCGATTTCTGCCAGTGACGACAGGCAGGAATCGGCCAGAAGCGGTCTTTTACGACGGCCATTTAAGACGTGCGGACGACCCATCAATGCCAGAGCTCACGATTGTTCCAGTAAGGCAAACCACCTATTGATAGTGCACCCAAAAATGTTTTGATCACTTCAACATCACAAGTACCCGAAAATATCAGCGTACGCCTCCGCTTACATCCGGTGATGTTCCAGCAAGAAGTCCACGAACAATCGTACCCGCGCCGGCATTGCCGCCCCGCCGACGAACACCGCATGAATCGGTTCTTGGTCCCCGGGGTTCCAGGCTTCCAACAGCGGAATCAGGTCGCCGCGCTGCAGATCCTCGCTCACGCTGAACTCACCGATACGTGCAATGCCGGCACCTACTCGCGCGAGTTGTGCCAGCGCTTCACCACTGCTGCATTCGATGTTGCCGCTGACCTTTAGGGAAAACTCTTTTCCATCGCGGATGAACGGCCAGTTGGGTTCGGCACGCCGGAAGTTGAAGCGCAGGCAGTTGTGCCGTAGCAGGTCCTCCGGTTCGAGGGGGATGCCGTGGCGCTGCAGGTACTCGGGGGATGCCACCACGACCTGGCCGGTGGCACCGATCCTGCGCGCGGTCAGCGGGCTGTCCGGCAAATGGCCAAAGCGTACCGCCACGTCAGCCTGGCCGCCGAGAATGTCGACGACTTCGTCACCCAGTGTGAGGTCGACGACGATATTCGGATAACGGGCGCTGAATGCTGCCACCAAGGGAACGATGGCCAGCCGCCCATGGCCCAGGGCGGCGCTGACCCGCAATCGGCCCCTTGGTACGCCTTGGTCGGCGATGGCTTCTTCGACCTCGGCCATGTCGGCCAGGATGCGCCGGGCGCCGCGCAGGAAAGCTTCACCCTCGGCGGTGAAGGTGATCGCTCGGGTGGTGCGCAACAGCAGGCGGGTGCCCAGACGCTGCTCGGTACGCGCAATGATCCGACTGACTGCAGAGGGTGTCAGCCCCAATGCACGCGCGGCGGCCGACAGGCTGCCTTCCTGCGCCACCGTAACGAACACGCTCATTTCACCCGACCTGCCGTTGAAGTCCATTTGTGCTCACTACGCAAAGGTGATTGCCAAAAATGCTATCTACCGCCTTGAAAGGGTGGATCGTAGCATTGGCGGCATAGATAAGGAGTTTTCCATGCGTATCAATCCACCACTTGTAGCACTCGCCATTGGCGCCTTTGCCATTGGCGTTACCGAGTTCGCACCCATGGGCATGTTGCCGGGCATCGCTGCGGATCTCGGCGTATCTATTCCCGCCGCAGGTCTGTTGGTCAGTGCTTACGCGCTGGGCGTACTCCTCGGCGCGCCGCTGATGACCCTGACCACCGGCAGAATTCCACGACGCTATCTGCTGATTGGACTCATGGCGATTTTCACCTTGGGCAATCTGATGTCAGCCCTGGCTACCGATTACTACAGTCTCATGGTCGCCAGGGTGGTGACCTCACTGAACCACGGTGCGTTCTTTGGTGTCGGCTCCATCGTCGCCGCCAGCGTGGTCGCACCGCAGAAACGTGCGGGGGCGGTTGCGGCCATGTTCATGGGCCTGACCCTGGCGACCATCGGTGGTGTTCCACTGGCCGCCTGGTTTGGCGAACTGCTGGGCTGGCGCACGGCATTCTGGGGTATTACCGGCCTCGGCGTGGTGGCCATGGTCGCATTATGGTTCGCTCTGCCCAACCTGCCGGCGCCGAAAAGCGTCGGTGTACTGGCCGAAATCAAGGTACTGGGCCGTGGCCCGGTGCTGGGGGCCTTGGCCCTGACCGTTGTCGGCTCGGGAGCCATGTTCACCGTCTTCACCTACATCGCACCGATCCTCAGCAGTGAGACTCACGCATCCACCGCTTACATCACCGCCATGCTGGTGCTGTTCGGTGTGGGTTTGACGCTGGGCAACATGTGGGGCGGCAAGGCCGCCGACCGCTCGATAGATCGCACCCTGATCGTTTCGTTGAGCATGCTGATTCTGGTCTTGCTGGCGTTCACTGTACTGATGCGCTGGCCGCTGCCAGCCGCGGTTGCCATCCTGATATGGGGTATCGCCAGCTTCGCCCTTGTGCCGCCGCTGCAGATGCGCGTTATGGAAGCGGCCAAGGACGCGCCCAATCTGGCCTCGGCGGTAAATATCGGCGCCTTCAACTTCGGCAACGCGATTGGTGCGGCGCTGGGCGGAGCGGTGATCAATGCCGGGCTGGGTTATCCGGCGATCTCCTTGGCCGGAGCGGCGATGGCTGCTCTGGGGCTGCTGATGGTGTTGGCTTATGCCTGGCGTTCCAGAACGATTGAAGCAGCAGTGGTGTGACGAAGATGAGGGGGAGTGGTTCGTTACAGAAAAATGGCAGTGTTGATGCAGGATGTCAGCATCTGTCAGTTTTTCTGCCCAAAAGCAGCGCCACCAACCCCAGTCCCTGAATGCACCCTGCGACAACCAGCAGAGACAATTCCCCGTACGCCCCGCCCATCAAAGATTTCACCCCACCAAAAACCACCGGTGCAAACGCATAGCAGCCCTGTGCGATCGCCACAATCAGCGTAACCACACGATGAACTTGGTAGCGCGGGAACTCTGCCTGAGCGATTAGCGGCGGCAGCGATGTTGCATTGCCAATACCAATGCCGAAAAGGATCATGCCTACCCATAGCAACGCAGGAAATGCACTCAAACCGATCAAGCTCACACATCCGGCAAGTTGGCAGCCGTAATTGATACAGGCAACCGTGCGGCGGTTGATATTTCTCCCCATCAGCCAAGTGGCCAGGTACCTACCGGCTATAGCGCTTGTAGTCGCCACGCCTATGGCCAGGCCTGCGGTTTGTGCTGCAACATGGTTGGTCAACATCAAAAAAAGTTGGCTAACCAGGCCAATTTGCGCGAACAAGCCTAGGGACATTGCCGCCGCCAGGGTAAGGAACTGCCTGTTTACTCTCAGCATTATCGCTGAGGGGCTAGACGACTGCTGAAGTTCGCATAGCTCGTGAGACGCCCCATCGGGGTATTGGCCGAGTTGTTCGGGTCGGATGTTGAACACCATGAATGAGAGTCCAGCCATTACCGCTACGGACAGGATCCCCGTGCCTATCGCCGCATTAGTGAAGCCAAATGTGCTAATCAAGTAGACCCAGGCAGATGAGAAGATCACACCGCCGAGGCTCGCGCCATTGTAAGCCTTGGCTAATGCATCTGGCCGCCTCTTCACGAACCAAGGAGAGATTACTGCATTGACTGCGGCGGCCCCCATCGTTACCCAACCGAAGCCGCTAAGCGTTGCGGCAATAAATAGCTGATAAGGTTGAGTGGCAATGGACCAACCGTACACTCCGATCGAGAGAATGATCACGCCAGCAAGCGTGACTAAAGGAACGCCTGCATGTCTATAAAAGCCAGGTAGGTTCACCACCACCAACGTACCAGACAGAAAGTGTACTGTAACCGCAGCGGAGCACATGGCCAGCGACCAACCGGTACTCTGCATGACTGCGTACATGAAAATTGGTGGGCCGTAGAAACCAATGCCCCAGCCGAATACGGCCATCACAAATGTCGCAACGACTACCTTGTTACCAAAAAAAGACGGCCTCATTAGCCCGCTCCTTCGAATACTGTTGCCGCAGTATGGAGTCTAAGTGGGCGTACACTTCGGGGTTGAACGAAGTATGGATGTACAAGCTGCGAACCGTTCACCAGCTGCGGTTGCCAGCGCAATCGCCGAGCACCGCACAATGCGGCAACACTCCTTCTGCTTACTCCGAATGTTGTAGTTGTGTAGCGTCGACCGGTTGAATCCAAAGCTGATAGCAGTCGGGCAACTTGCGCAGGCGTTCAAGTTCCTGATAGGCGCGGGCTTTGAGTTCATCGTCCACGCGGATGTTGATAGAGGCCATGAACTTGACTCCTGTAATGATATTTGTCATTGCGTTGTCGTTTTTCACATTGCTATGCAAGCGCCATTCGGTGGTTGAAGATTTTAGATAACTCACATTGCCTCCAAGGATTAAACCCCGCCGTGAGGCGATCAGTTATGTGAGATTAGCTAGCGTAAATCAGGACTTTCGTACGACGTTTCGCTTTCAATCCAGTGAAGCTTCCGAGAGAATCCCGCTCGCTTGCGCCTGCCCAAATCGGGGAATAGTCTCGGCCCATCGCTGCAAAATCAGCGGTCGGGTTTAGTCGCCCGGTTTGCCATCTGGCGCATCAGCGCCACCCTAGAGAGGCGCTTTTTTTGGCCCACCTTCTATGGTGGCCGTGCGCAGGGCGCCTTTGGGCGCGCCGGTTTCCAGATGCACCGGTCGACTAACCTGCGTACGGCTGCCACCCCTTCGTTTAGTCGCGACAAGTGGCAGCTCCTTTGGACGCATCTGGAGTTGACCCATGAAAAAGATCACCCCCGATCCACCTTCTTTTACCCTGCAAGATGCTGCTCAGTGCGATACACAGTCGCTGGACCGTGCCGCCGCTGATCGTGCGCTCGATTTCTACCTGCAAAGCCATATGCCTGCTCGCCCCATGGGCGCGGCGATGTTTGCCATCCCGAACAGTGTCAATTTAGAAGCGGCTTTGGCCCAAGCGTCAGACTTGTTGCGCTGCGCGGGTGCTTCGGCGAGTGAGGCGGGGAGTGGCTTGAGCGGTATGCAGCGCGATCTGGTGTTGTCGGTAGCGCATTTGGTGGAGCTGGCCAAGGCGTATGTCGACAAGTCGCTGGATGGTGTGGCGATGCACTAAGCAGCACGCGCCTGGGGCAAGCAGGCGCGTTATTTCTATCAGGCTGTGGAGGCTTCAATCCGTGAACGCCTAGAACGCGGCGTAAGCCAGAGCTGCCAGGTTCTGGGCACGTGGATCAATCATCGTGTGACCACCCGATGTGGTTGTCACAAAGCTGAAGCTGATGTCTCGTTCAGCGTCGGCGAAGGCAATTGGACCGCCAAGGCCTATATGACCAAAGGTGTTGGGCCCCATGCAGTGTGTAGCATCCGGATCGGCCTTCTGTTCCATCATGCAACCCAAGCCATAACGCATTGGCCGCTTCCAGATACGGTCTATGCCGTTGCTGTGCTCCTTGGTGAACTCATTCAGCATCTCTTTGCCGATCAAGCGCCCGGCCAGCAATGCGCTGTAAAAACCGGCCAGTCCACCTGCCGTGCTGTGTGAGCTTGCGCCGGGCTGCTGAAAGGCCCACCACCTGGGATCAGATGATCGCTTGGGCGTCATGCCTGGATTGGTAAATGCAAGCGTCGAGATATCTTCTGAATCAGCAGCAACCACTGCTCGTAAGTTCCTGGAGTAAGGGTCGCCTGTTCGGCCTTTGGCGGCGTTAAAGTGGGCGATGCGGTAAAAATTGTTCTCTTCCACGCCAAGATGAACTTCCAGTCCATGGGGCTGGGTTATTTCCTCTCGGATAAAGGTGCAAGGGGTGCGCCCGTCAGTTCGCTGAATCAACTCCCCGAGGATCCAGCCATAGGTTGTAGTTCCATAGCCAAGTTCGGTCCCGGGCTGCCACCATAACGGTTCAGCAGCCAGTACTTGAACCATATGTTCCCAGTCATACATCTTGGGATTGTGGTCCGGGAATCTCAAAGCGGGAATCCCGGAGGTATGGCTCATCACATGCCGCAGGGTCACTTCACCTTTATCGCCTTGTGCGAACTCAGGCCAATAATGAGCCACCGGGATGTCCAGTTCTAATTTCCCTTTCTCAACCAGCATCAATGCAGCCACCGCCGCGAACGGTTTGACCGTGCAAAATGTATTGACCAATGTATCTTTGTTCCAGGCTTTTTTACCTTCTAGATCCGACGAGCCTGCCCATACATCTATAACGGTCTCATCACCGATCTTGACGCAAAGTCCTCCCCCTCGTTCCTGCGGATCATTAAAGATGGATTCAAAAGCCCGTTTGACGCCTTCAAACTCCGGTGTACATATTCCCTTGGCTTCCATGCTTAAGACTCCCTGCGATTGAAGTTACGCTATTGTTTAACTCGTCAGTTAAGGCAGTCGCCTGAAAGTTGACGAGTGATAACGGTCCGTGTTTGGTGTTTTCGGTGGTGATACTCGATGACTGAGTAAACAGACAGTGAGAAGGTTTTTTATTCAAGACTCCGGCTGAGTAAAGTTGTAGCGGTTAGCGCGTTTATAGGTGCCAAAGTCATTAAAGCGCACACCGTGCTCAGCGAGTACCTTATGGGCAAAGGGCGCTGTCATTTGACGAAGGTAGAACGGGTCTCTGACCACGAAATGATGAATGCAGTGTGTGCTGCCAAAATTGAAGCAAAACAACTGGAATGGCCACAACCACCAATGGTTCATGACTTGGGTTTGCTGCAAGGGATTGCGTGGTGTCACGTCGCCATAATAATGAATGTTGGAGCTAATAAAGAACAGGCAGAACTGACGTATGATATTTGGCGCTACGATGATAACCACCGCGCTATTGATCACGTTCATCAGCATTGAAGTGGTTGGTGATGGCTGATAGGCAATGCCCATAAGGGAGCTTGCCCATGTGTACAGGTGATACCCCAGGAATATATACCAGCAGCCCCAGTACAGGAGCCCCATAGGCGCATTCAAGCGAAGTACCTTGACTGTCAATCTGATCTTTTCTCGCCAGGTAGGTGCGAACAAGGCATTCACAATACCAAATACAAAGCCGTCAATAAGTTTTAAAAACCTCTTTGCACCCCATGTGCTGCCGCTGGTAGTAATCCATGCTTCAACATCGGTATCTGTGCCCGACTCTTTGTGGTGGTGAAAGTGCAGCTCACGCCTTAACCAAGGGCTGGGCATTCCTGGGCGAGTTATCCAGCAAAGCAGCATCATCAGGTTGTGTGCTAAGGGTTGCTTTCTGAAATACAGGCGGTGGATCAAGTCATGTTCAAGTTCGTGTATGAGCGAGGTCAGTAAGGCATTGACCAGAATGCACAGCCAGCCGGGTATTATGCCTTTTATATACAGCGCGCCCATGATCACCATCCCCGTCACGGACAGTGTCATCACACTGGCACCTATGACGTTCTGATAACCTAGCAGGCTGTACCGTTTGCGCAGTTCGTTACTGTGTTGTGTAATTTTTTGCGTGATGTCGTTGATTGACTCTTGCTCTGTTTTTGATAGAGGGCTGGTTGATATTGTATGTGTGTTATTCATCACTTCATCCTTTGAAGACGATGGGGCAGGTTGGCTTCACTAGCAAAGCACAGATAAAATTTAGGGCAAGTTTTAAATGTTTTCGGGAGTTTGATCTGACGAGTGGATATATAAAATGTCGTATTGTCTGACAAAACAGCTTATATGTTGAGCTTAATAAGGTTTTGTTTTTAGCAAAGCATCGGTAGGGGGGTAGCAACTTAGGATGGATACTTGTATTGGCAGTTTTTTATTTTGATGAATAATTGTTTTCGGTGTAAGCAAGCCAAACATTAATAATGACTGGTTAGTCACTCTCTTATATCCCGGTACCTCACGTTGTAGTTTCGCGCAGCCTGATGCGCTCTGGCTGGATTCGGAGCCTGAACCGCGAGGGGCCAAACCGCTAACTCCCGTGTCCCGCGACGATCACAGTGAAATGCTCAGCAGCCGGACATGGCAGCAGACCGCTACCCTCAATATCGAGCGCTTGCGCGGCTGGTTGCAGGCGTTGCCCAGTGATGTTTTCCGGGTCAAGGGCCTGATGGTATTGGCCCAGAGCAGCTCGGCGCACTGGTTGCAGCATGTTGGCAGCCGCAGTCAGTTTTTGCCCGCCACCGATGAAGCAATGGCCAACGTAAGCCGGTTGGTGTTTATTGCTCGTCGTGGCTTCGATGGCTGGGATGCTTTGGAGCGTGGGTTGCAGGCATGCAAAATCACAGAGGATGAGCGGACATGAACCCGGTAGAACAGCATTTACGTGAGCAACTGGCGGCGTGTTATCGACTGATCGCGCACTTTCGCATGACCGATCTGATCTTTACCCACATCTCGGTGCGATTGCCGGGGCCTGAACATCACTTTCTGATCAACCCGTACGGGCTGATGTTCGAGGAAATCACGGCATCCAACCTGGTCAAGATAGACCTGCAAGGCCATGCCGTGGAACCGTCGCCGTACCCGGTCAACCCGGCAGGTTTTGTGATCCACAGCGCCATACACGGCGCCCGTGAAGACGCCCATTGCGTGCTGCATACCCATACCAGGTCCGGGTGTGCCGTGGCGGCATTGCAGTGTGGCCTGCTACCGGTCAACCAGATTTCGATGGAGTTCTATGGCCGTGTCGCGTATCACGACTATGAAGGTGTGGCGTTGGACCTGAGCGAGCAGCAGCGGCTGGTGCAGGACATGGGCGACAAGCCTGTGCTGATCCTGCGTAATCACGGTTTGCTGACCGTTGGTGAAACTGTGAGTCAGGCCTTTTTGCGCATGTATTACCTGGATAAAGCCTGCGAAATCCAGCTGGCCGCGATGGCTGCCGGTGAGTTGGTTTTACCCGCCGCCGATATTTGCGAATACACCGAGCGCCAGTTCAACGACCCCGGCAGGCCGCTGGAGGAGGGCGAGTTGGACGACCCGGACGCCATGCAACTGGCTTGGGCTGCGTTACTGCGAATGCTTGATCGTATTGCGCCGGGTTATCAGGATTGATGCTGGCCCGAGGGCTCCAAGTACCTTGTGGGAGCGGGCTTGCTCGCGATTCAGGCGGCTCGGTCTGGCTGAAGAAGCGCAGTAGCGTGCTCTGCGTTACTATCTGGCCCTGGCAATCATCAAGGACGACTGAATGCATCGGCCGTCCCATTGAGTGCTCCCACTCGAACTCAAATGGATTTAGACGATTATGAAGCTGCTCCCACTTGGCATGCTGTTGTTGCTGACCGCAGGCTGCGCACAGGTCCAGCACTACACGCCCCCAGCCGGCGCACCCCAGGCGCAGATCCGCAGTGAAATGGACGCGTTGAGCAATTATCGCAACTACCTGACCCTGACCGAGGCTCCGATTGTGGGCTGCAAGTACGGCCGGACAGTGGCAGTGAAGCCGGGCCGGCAATTGTTCGCCGTGCGCGACAAAACCTCCCGGCCAGCAGGCTCTATCTCTGTCGAAGCGGCAAAGCCGTTGCATTTAGTGGTGGATGGCGCGGCAAACGCCGGCCGTACCTGCAGAATCGAATTCGTCAGTGAGTTCGCCTCGGGGGCTCGCTATGTGATCAAGGGCGGCATTATTGAAAACCCCGAGACCTATGACTCTTGCCAGGTGAAGATTTTTGACGAGGACACCGGAGCGCCTCTGCGGATGGTCGAGCCGCCAGCCTCCAAGGGCAACGGCTGTGCTCTGGATCGGTTGCCGTTGACGGTGCGTTGATCGCCAGCCTGCCTTCATTCGGGTGAGCCAGTTTCAACGGTGATAAAAACCTGTACGCACCGTTCGCAAGTCTCTTGCGAGGCTTGATTCAGGATGACTGGCTTTTCACCGCCAGAGTTCTGGAGAAAACTTGCTCTGCTTCCACGAATGCAGGTGTTCTGCCAGCGTCTGCATAAACGTCTTCGCCTTCTTCAACCCTGATGACCTCAGAACCCTTCACGTATGGCATGGCCTGTTCAGCTTGTTGGAGCGCGCTATGGATCAGGCCTTGGGTAATGGTGGCCTCATCCAGCCCGTAGGCCTGGGCGAAAGCCTTGATTTTGACCAGATCATGCTTGTGCAACGCAAGGGTGTATTCAACCCGCTCACTGGATTCCTGAGACCTGGATTCCCAGTTGTTGAGCATGTCCCTGAAGATGTCCATAAGGCTTCTCCTGTGTGTCTGGAAGTGTTCCTGGACAGTATGGCTCACGGTTCGCTGAAATGACTGCATGGCCATGTGTGAAGGGGCTCTTGGTAAGAGTCCAATTTTTCCTGGCCCCGGCAGCTTGTCTGAAGCAACCACCCGTCAGAAAAGATAACTTCATCTAAACCTTTGCCATTACGTGCCTTCAGATTCTGTGCAGGGAATAAACCTGCCTTTTTCTGGAGGATGTTATGAAAACCCTGATTGGCCCTAAACGCTTCGTGGCAGGTTGTGCCTTGGTCTGTTCCCTGATCGTGGCGGCCACAGCAGTCGCAGCCAGTCCGGCAGGCTTTGTTGATGAGGCCCATGCAGCAGGGATTGCCCAGATAGAAACCAGCCGTATGGCGATCAGTAAAACCTCTTCAACAGACGTAGAAAGTTATGCCGTGGAGGTAATCAAGGACTACACCAATGCCAACCGGGATTTGAAGGACATTGCCAGCAAGCAGGATCTGCAGGTTGCCAGCGACGAGCAGATCCTCGACAAGGCCAAAAAGCTGATGCTGCAGGTGCAAGAAGGGGATTCATTCGATGCGGCCTATGCGGCCAGTCAGGTGAAAACCCATGAAGAGGTCATTGAGCTGTTCAAGCAGCAAGCCAGCAGCTCTGACTCGCCCGAGTTGCAGGCACTGGCCGAAAAATATTTGCCCAAACTTGAAATGCATCTGGTGATGGCCAAAAAGCTGGTGGATGCCCATCACAAATCCTGAACTTTGAACAAAAAAACGCCCGGAGAGTGATCGACCGGGCGTTGTTTGTGGGGCAGGTTGGTTCAGACGGCGATTTCGTTGAAACCGCAATACTCTTCCCAGCTCATGTCCAGTGCTTCGGCAACTTCCTGGTGCACTTCAAGGCGCATGCTCTTGAGTTCCTCAGGTGAACGGGCGATCAGTTCCAGTGCCAGCTCCCAGGCCTCCAGGCCGCGACTTTCGGCTTCATCTTCAAAAGCCCACAAAATCTGCTGCTGGCGGTCCTCTGCGCTCAGCTCTTTCATTTCTTCGATCAGTTCAGGGTGCGCCTTGATAAAAGTATCCAGGGCCAGTTCATTACGGGATTCTTTAGGGATCATATGGCGTCTCGGATCGTCAGGGCGTTTTTCGCAT
Source organism: Pseudomonas kulmbachensis (assembly GCF_963681935.1). Lineage (NCBI taxonomy): Bacteria > Pseudomonadati > Pseudomonadota > Gammaproteobacteria > Pseudomonadales > Pseudomonadaceae > Pseudomonas > Pseudomonas kulmbachensis. The sequence continues at coordinate 1,502,281 of NZ_OY817088.1, forward strand.
GCTAGCGATTTCGCATTACGATGAAAAGCGCCATATGAGCGCTTATTCGACGGCTTGCAGCTTGCTTTCGCGTTGCAGGCTGTAGCCCCAGACCGCCAGTGCCAGCGTCGCGACCACTGCGCCGACGACCACGATGCCGTCCCAGCCATACACCGGATAGGTCTGCGCGCCTACCAGCGAACCCATTGCGCCACCAATGAAATAGCAGGTGATATATCCGGCATTCAGGCGGTTACGGGCTGCTGGGCGCACTTTGAACACCGCATTCTGGTTGCTGACGTGGACCAGTTGCACGGCAAAATCCAGCGCCAGTACGCCGATCAGCAAGGCGATCAACGAATGGCCGGCAAACGCCATGGGCAGCCAGCACGCCAGCAGGGCCAGCAGACCGACGGTAGTGGCCAGTTGGCCTTTGCCGCGATCGGCCATGCGCCCGGCCCAGTTTGCGGCTACTGCGCCAACGGCGCCCGCCAGGCCGAACAGCCCGATAACGGCATCCGAGTAGCTGTAGGGCGGCACAGCCAGCAGAAAGGCCAGCGGTGTCCAGAACAGGGCAAATAGCGAGAAGGTCAGCAGCCCCAGCAGTGCCCGCAGGCGCAATACCGGTTCTTCGACAAACAGTTTGAATACCGACCCCAGCAGTTTCGGGTAGCTCAGGCCCGCGCTCTGGTGATGGTTGGGCAGGGCGCAAAACAGGGAGATGGCACTGACCAGCATCAAGGCCGCCGCCACCAGATAAATGGTTCGCCAGTCGCCTGCCGAAGACAGAGCGCCCGCCACCGTTCGGGCCAGCAGGATGCCCAGGAGCAGACCGCTCATCAGAGTGCCGACCACCCGGCCGCGACTTAACGGGTCGGTCAGGCTGGCGGCCATTGGCACCAGCACTTGTGCCGACACTGAAAAAAGCCCGGTTATCGCCGTACCGATCAACAGCCAGGTCAGTGACGGCGCAAAGGCGCTTAAGAGCAGGCCCAGGGCGCTGAGCACGGTCATGGTGACGATCAGTCGGCGTTGCTCGAACAGATCGCCCAGCGGCACCAGCAGCAACAGGCCAGCGCCGTAGCTCAGCTGTGCAGTGATGACCACCGTACCGGCGCTGCTCATACTCAGGCCCAGTTCCTGGGCGATGGTGTGCAGCAGGGGTTGGGCGTAATAGTTGCTGGCGACAGCCAGGCCGGTGGCGGTGGCCATCAGCAGAATCAGGGCTGTACTCAAGGGTTTGGTAGCAGTTATAGAAGCGGACATTGACTGTCTCGTTGGCATGGGGAATGCCGCGAAGTATCAGAATGCTTGCGCTTAATGTCACTGAATATGTCGAGAGTTTTAATTTTTAAACGACAAAGCCCCTGACCATGACCGCCAGGGGCTTTGCTTTATAAAGGTCGCGAGTGGCTTAGTTGCGACGGCCCAGCAGCAGGCCCACTACCAGGCCGAAACCGGCCGAGATGGCCACGGTTTGCCACGGATGGCCACCGATATAGTTTTCTGTGGCATCGACCACGGGCTTGGTGCGTTCACGCACATTGGTGACTGAGTCCAGCGCCTGCTTAAGCTTCAGGCTCACTTGTGCACGCAGTGTCTCGCCCTCTTCGCCGACCAGGGACACGCTGTCCTTGAGCAGTTTTTCAGATTCGGCAATCAATTCTTGCAGCTCGCTGAACGCTTGATCCTTGATTTGATCTTCAGCTTGTACGGCATTTTTTCGAGCCATTGCGGTACTCCTTGCAGGTTAAAAGTGTGATGACTAATGGAGTCAACCCAATGCTAAAAAGTTGCATCTGTTTTGAGTCGGATGGTGTTCTGAGCTGACAGCGTAGTCAAAAACCGGGCTGAGACACTTCTTTGTAGGGTGTAAGATGTCACCTAATTTACGCCGCAGGAAATTCTCATGAGCTTCAACCTCGCCAACAAGCCTCTCGCTGAGCGTGCTGCGCTTGAAGATGAAAAATCCCGTTTGTATGACCTTTGGCAGAGCAACCTGGGCAAGGCCAAAGGGGATGCGGCGCGTTTGTTCGGTGAGCGCGCCAAGCGCAAGGGCAAATGGGCTGAATGGGTGCGCTCGGAGCTGGACGCCATGTCGCCGCCTGAATACGCCAACATGGTGCGCAGCGAAGTGAATCGCATGATGGCTGCCAAGTAAGCTTTACGCAAAACCCGTGGGAGCGGGCTTGCTCGCGATTCAGGCGACGCGGTTTAGATGAGTGATCGAGTCGATACCATCGCGAGCAAGCCCGCTCCCACATTAGTTGCCTAGAGCGTTTCGCAGACGCTGGATATTTGCACCGCCCCGCCAACGTTGATCTGCACCTCGTCATCCAGCTGTTTGCCCAGCAAGGCTGCACCCAGCGGTGAACGTGGGGTGATGACGGTGACCGTGTGCCCGTCGTGGTCGAGCTTGAGCCCGGCGGCATCCGGAGCCAGGAATAGCCACTGCTCACTGCCGTTTTCGGCCTCCAGATGGACCAGCGCCCCGATTTGAATACCCTGCGCCGGGTTGTATGGAGCAAGCGGCATGGCCCGGCAGTTTTTCAGCGCCTGACGAATTTCTTCAACCCGGCGTGCCTGACCTGTTGCCAGATACGAGGCTTCAAGCCCAAGAGTGTCGTACTTGTTCTCGGCGATGTTTTCCGCGTGGGTTGCAGCTTCGTAGGCGGTTTGCGCTGCGCGCTGGAGCACATCGAGGTCGATTTCGAGTTTTTCCAGCATCAGCAGGTGCACAGCGGTCTTGTTCATGGGTCGTGGCTTAATTGAGACGAGCGGCGATTGTCGCACGAGTACCGCACAGATAAATCCGCCTTAAACCTTCTGTACGCGTTGAATTATGCGGACAATCAGCCCTTTGAATGTTGGAGCCCGGAATGAAAGCCTCCTGGGATGTTTTTTGCAGTGTGGTCGATAACTACGGCGACATTGGTGTGACCTGGCGCCTGGCCCGGCAATTGGTGGCCGAACATCAGCTGGGCGTGCGGCTGTGGGTCGATGATCTGCGGGCGTTCGTGCCGTTGTGCCCCGAGGCGGATGTCAATGCTGCGCGCCAATGGCAGCAGGGGGTCGAGGTGTGCCAGTGGCCAGAGCAGTGGCAGCCGACCGATGTCGCTGACGTGGTGGTCGAGGCCTTCGCCTGCAAACTGCCTGAAGGCTATTTGCAGGCGATGAAGGCCCGTGCAACGCCTGCATTGTGGATCAACCTCGAGTACTTGAGTGCCGAAGACTGGGTCAGCGGTTGTCACGGCTTGCCTTCCATGCGGCCCGATGGACTGAAGCGGATGTTCTTCTTTCCGGGGTTTGACGCAGGGACCGGCGGCCTGCTGCGCGAAGCCGATGTGTTGCAACGTCGTCGCGCCTTTGAGCAGGACCCGCAGGCCAGGCAGGCATTTTTGCAGGGGCTGGGAGTTTTTCCGGCCAGTAATGCGCGCCTGGTGTCCTTGTTTGCCTATGAAAACACCGGGTTGGCCAGTTGGCTGGATGCGATGGCAGCTGGCAGCGTTCCGACCCATCTGCTGGTGCCGCAGGGGCGGATCATGGGTGATTTGCTGCGCTGGCTCGGCGTCGACCAACTGGCCCTGGGGTCTGTCGAACAGCGTGGAGCCTTGACCGTTCAGACCTTGCCGTTCGTCCGTCAGGAGGATTACGACCACCTGTTATGGAGCTGTGATTTCAACGCGGTACGCGGCGAAGACTCTTTTGTGCGGGCGCAATGGGCGGGTCGCCCGCTGCTTTGGCACATTTATGAGCAGGAAGAGGATGCGCACTGGGTCAAGCTCAACGCGTTCCTCGCTTTGTATGTCAAAGACCTTTCACCCGCCGCAGCCCAGGCATTTACCGGCATGTGGCACGCCTGGAATAGCGGCGGCGATATGGCACAAAGCTGGAATTTGCTGCTTGAACACTGGCCAGAGATCACTGCGCATGCCGAGCGCTGGTGTCTGGAACAGTCATTGCAGGCCGATCTTGCGCAAGCGCTAGTACTGTTTTATAGAAATTGGATATGATACGCGGCCTAGATTTTTGTAAATCTCAATCCAAATTCGGATATTCGTAATGAAAACTGGTAAAGAGCTTAAACCCGGTACAGTCATCAAGCTCGAAAACGACCCTTGGTTGGTTCAGAAAGCTGAATTCACCAAGTCCGGTCGTAACAGCGCAATCATGAAGACCAAGCTGAAAAACCTGCTGACTGGCTACAAGACTGAAATCGTATACAGCGCTGACGACAAGCTGGAAGACGTGATCCTGGATCGCAAAGAAGCGACCCTGTCCTTCATCAGCGGCGACACCTACACGTTCATGGACACCACTGACTACACCATGTACGAGCTGAACGCTGAAGACATCGAAGCTGTTCTGCCATTCGTTGAAGAAGGCATGACCGACGTTTGCGAAGCGATCTTCTTCGAAGACCGTCTGGTATCCGTAGAGCTGCCGACCACTATCGTGCGTCAGGTTGACTACACCGAAGGTTCCGCTCGCGGCGACACTTCGGGCAAGGTGATGAAGCCTGCCAAACTGAAAAACGGTACCGAGCTGAGCGTTGCAGATTTCGTTGAAATCGGCGACTGGATCGAAATCGATACCCGTGACGGTGGTTCCTACAAGGGCCGCGCCAAGGTTTAAACCTTGCGTTAACCGCACGCTGAAAAAGCCCGGCCTTATGGTCGGGCTTTTTTTTACCCGTGAAAAAGCCCCGGTTTAGAGCTTTGCCCCGGGTCAGTGACTGGTTAGCATGGGCGCTCACAAAGAGGGGCTGCAATGCTGATCGATTTTGCAATGTATACCGCCCTGGGTCTTGCCCTGGGGGCGATGGGCGGGTTGTTCGGGATAGGCGGCGGCTTGATCGCGATCCCGGTATTGGGGTTGTGGTTCGGGCTGGACCAGCAGTTGGCGCAAGGTACTGCGCTGGTCATGTCGGTGCCCAATGTGTTTCTCGCCCTGTATCGCTATCACCAGCGCAACAAGATCGATCTGCGTCAGGCCGTGCCGCTGGTGCTGATGAGTTTTTGTTTCGCCTGGCTCGGGGCAATGCTCGCGGTGGGTGTGGATCCACGCAGTATTCGCTGGGGCTTTATCGGCTTTCTACTGGCAATTACCCTGTACAACCTGATCAAGCTGTACAGCTCGTCCGCACAGCCGGTGGCCGGTTCACGCTACGGCTGGCCTTGGTATGGTGCGCTGGGCGTTCTGGCGGGGACCACGGGCGGGCTGTTTGGTGTCGGCGGGGCGGTGGTGGCTGCGCCAGTGCTGACGAGCGTGTTCGGCACCTCGCAAATTGTGGCTCAGGGCCTGTCGCTGGCCTTGGCCGCGCCGAGCACCGCCGTCACGTTATTGACGTACGCGGTGCATGACGAGGTCAACTGGGTCATGGGTGTGCCAATGGCCATCGGTGGTCTGTTGAGCATCAGTTGGGGGGTCAAGCTCGCTCATGCGATGCCCGAGCGCATGTTGCGCGGCTGGTACTGTGCCTTTTTGCTGGTGTGTGCGGGGTTGCTCGCGATCAAAGCTTGAAGCCTTCGACGATGTACTCGGCAAAGCACTCGATGATGGGCGACGACGCGCTGTTGGGTTTGCGTAGCAGTTCAATGCTGGCGGAGGGTAGCTGCGGCAGGTTCTCTGCCTCGCCAATAATCCGCAGGTCGGGAGTCAGCAGGCTTTCCAGCTGGGCGGTCACGGCCAGCCCGGTACTGACCACGGCGTTAATCGCCGCGAGGCTGGCGCTGGTATACGCGACCCGGTATTCGCGCTGCTGAACATCCAGCGCATTGCAGGCCCAGGTCCGGCAAAAACAGTCGGTATTGAACATCGCCAGCGGCAAAATCGCTTGTTCGTGGGGCGCAAAGCCTTGGGCCACCATCCAGACAAAACGTTCCTGACGCAGGATCTGGCCGATTTCGCTACCGGGCTTGCGGGTCACGATGGTCAGGTCCAGATCGTTGCGTTGCAGCAGCAGGGCTGACGGCTCGCAATGCACTTCGACGTTGATCAGTGGGTAATCCTGTGCAAAACGCGACAACACTCCGGGCAAAAAGCGCATCACATAGTCATCTGGCGAACCGATTTTGACCGTGCCCACCATATGCGGCTGGCGCAGAGTGTTGAACACTTCGCTGTGCAGCTTGAGGATGCGTCGCGCATAACCGAGCAGCACATGGCCCTCGGGGGTCAGGCTGACATTGCGCCCCTCGCGCTGGAACAGTGCACATTGCAGCACGTCTTCTTCCAGCCGTTTCATCTGCATGCTGACCGCCGACTGCGTGCGATTGACCACTTCGGCGGCCCGGGTAAAGCCACCGTGATCGGCGATCGCGGCAAAGGTGCGCAGCAAGTCGGTGTCGATACTGGGGAACTCGGCCATTGATCAATCTCGCAGATGTATCGCATAAGAAACATTCGTTGGATTGATCTTAAGCCTGGGTCGAGACTTGAGCCATACCCCAGGAGGTCTCAAGTGATGAAAGGTCAAACAGGAGTGAGGTGGATTGCCCGTATTTCCCGCTGGTATCAACTGTCGCGGGAAAGGGCGTACCTGAGGCGGATCAGCGATGCAGCACTGAAAGATCTTGGGTTGAGCAGGGCGGAGATCGAAGCAGAAAGCCATCGGGCTTTTTGGGACGATCCGTTTAACAAGTAAGGCAAGCTCGCCTTGATAGCCTGTGGGGGCTGGCTTGCCAGCTCCCACAGGGTTTGTGGATTTGGCAGGGGGTCAGCGTTTGACCTGTTTCAACGTCTCGGCAATCAAAAACGCCAGTTCCAGCGACTGATCGGCGTTCATGCGCGGGTCGCAGTGGGTGTGGTAGCGGTCCGACAGGCCGTCTTCGGTAATCGGGTTGGCGCCGCCGATGCACTCGGTGACGTTCTGCCCGGTCATCTCGATGTGAATCCCGCCTGCGTAGCTGCCTTCAGCCTCGTGGACCTGGAAGAACTGCTTCACCTCGCCAAGGATCTGCGCGAAATCACGGGTCTTGTAGCCGCTGCTGGCCTTGATGGTATTAGCGTGCATCGGGTCGCAGCTCCACAGCACTTGCTTGCCTTCGCCCTCTACGGCGCGGATCAATTGCGGCAAGTGATCGCCCACCTTGTCGGCGCCCATGCGCACGATCAGGTTGAGGCGGCCCGGATCGTTGTCCGGGTTGAGGATGTCGATCAGACGGATCAAGTCCTCGTTATTCATGCTCGGGCCAACCTTGACCCCGATCGGGTTGTTGACCCCGCGCAGGAACTCGACGTGGGCGCCGTCGAGTTGGCGCGTGCGGTCGCCGATCCACAGCATGTGTGCCGAGCAATCGTAGTAATCGTTGGTCAAGCTGTCGCGGCGCACGAAGGCTTCTTCGTAGTTCAACAGCAGTGCTTCGTGGGCAGTGAAGAAGCTGGTTTCGCGCAATTGTGGCGAGCTGTCCATGCCGCAGGCGCGCATAAAGGCCAGGGTCTCGTCGATGCGATTGGCCAGCTGGCTGTATTTCTCAGCCAGGGCTGAGTTGGCAATAAAGTCCAGGTTCCACTTGTGTACCTGATGCAGGTCGGCAAAGCCGCCCTGGGCAAAGGCGCGCAGCAGGTTCAGCGTGGCAGTGGACTGGTGATAGGACTGCAGCAAACGCTCCGGGTCGGGTACCCGGCTTTTTTCATCGAAGCCGATGCCGTTGACGATATCGCCGCGATAGGCCGGCAGTGTCACGCCGTTGATCGTTTCGTCATTGGCTGAGCGCGGCTTGGCGAATTGCCCGGCCATGCGGCCGACCTTGACCACCGGGCAGCCTGCCGCGAAGGTCATGACAATGGCCATTTGCAGCAGGACCTTGAAGGTGTCGCGAATTTTTGCCGCTGAAAACTCCGCAAAGCTTTCGGCGCAATCGCCGCCCTGAAGTAAAAACGCCCGACCTTGAGTGACTTCGGCAAACTGTCGGCGCAGTTCGCGGGCTTCTCCGGCAAATACCAGTGGCGGGTAACTGGCCAGGCTTTGCTCGACGCGCAGCAGGTGGGCCGCGTCAGGGTAGTGGGGTTGTTGCTGGATCGGCAGGGCGCGCCAGCTGTCAGGGGTCCAGATTGGGCTCATCGCAGACTCTAGTATTTGTAGGGGGTGGCCCATGTTAGCAGCAATTAGTGCGTGACCTGTCGCGCTGCAATGGCCGACAATCGCGCCTTTGCGCTCGACACCGAGTGGTTGTTTTTTACAGCGTTGCGGGGAGTGCCGGAGCGCGGCAAGGAGAGGAAATGTCTGAGGAGCGCGTAGAGCGTCTGCTCGCTGAAGTCCATGATGACTTCGGCATGATTCGAGTGCTGGAGGTGGCTGACTACCGTTTCCTCGAATTTGGCGATGCGATCGAGCAAAGTTGCGTATTCACCGCTGATCCCAGCTGGCTGGAATACGACTACACCCGCGCCATGTTGATCGGTGCGCTGTGCCATGAGGCTCCCGAGAGCGCGTTGTTCCTGGGCCTTGGTGCCGGAACCCTGACACAGGCTTGCCTCAAGTTCTTGCCTCTTGAAGACGTCGAAGCCATTGAGCTGCGCCCGGATGTGCCACGCCTGGCCATTGAGTATCTGGGCCTGGACGATGATCCGCGGCTGTATATCCGCATTGGCGACGCGCTCGAACTGTTGGACAGCGCCGAATCTGCGGACCTGATCTTTGTTGACCTTTATAACGACTTGGGGCCCGCCACTGGTCACCTGGCGTGGACATTCCTCGAAAGCTGTCAGAAAAAGCTCTCCCCCAACGGCTGGCTCATCATCAATCAATGGGCCACCGATGACGGCAAGCCGCTGGGCGCTGCCTTGCTGCGCGGCCTGTATCACCGCCATTATTGGGAGCTGCCAGTTAAAGAGGGTAATGTCATTCTGATGGTGCCGGCCGATCTTGAGCAGACGCTGGATATCGACGCGCTGACCGCTCGGGCACAGGCTCTGGCGCCGCGTTTGGGCTATTCGCTGGAGTCGCTGATCAAGGCGATTCGCCCTGCGACCTGATGCCCAAGGATGAAACGTTTTAGCGTCTGCCCCAGAGCCATCAGGCATTAAACGTTTTTTTGCGCACGAAAATATCGTTAAAGCCCGGTCTATAGAGGGGTACAGACGATTGTGCCCCAAAAAAACGCTTCTTTTTTTTGATAAATCCGGTATAGTGCGCGCCGGCCTTTAGCCGGGCCACGTTTAGGTGTCGCATTTCCCGAAGCACGCTTCGGCTGCTCGTCCGTTTCGCGGACAACCCCTGAACGCTCCATTCATTTAACGTTTTCGCAAATCCCCGCCGACAAAGCAGCCAGGGCGACTCTTGAGTCTTACACGGCATGCGCAGCTTTGGAGCATGGGTCTTTGCGGATGCACTTAGAGGCAGACCCATGACCCAGGAAACCGGCGGCTTCGCCGCTTTTAATCTTAATCCGAACATTCTTGCAGCTGTCATCGCGACTGGCTACGAAGAACCTTCGGCTATTCAGCATCAATCGATCCCGATCATTATGGCCGGTCACGACATGATTGGTCAGGCGCAAACCGGTACGGGTAAAACCGCCGCGTTCGCACTGCCGATCCTGCACCGCATCGATCCTGCTAAGCGCGAGCCGCAAGCCCTGATCCTGGCGCCAACCCGTGAGTTGGCGCTGCAAGTAGCAACCGCTTTCGAAACCTACGCCAAGCAAATGCCTGGTGTTACCGTTGTGGCCGTTTACGGCGGCGCCCCTATGGGTCCGCAACTGAAAGCAATCCGTAATGGCGCACAGATCGTTGTCGCCACTCCGGGCCGTCTGTGCGACCACCTGCGTCGTGACGAAAAAGTACTGTCGACCGTGAACCACCTGGTTCTGGACGAAGCTGACGAAATGTTGAAACTGGGTTTCATGGACGATCTTGAAGTTATCTTCAAGGCTCTGCCTCCAACCCGTCAGACCGTATTGTTCTCGGCAACCTTGCCGCAGTCGATCCGTGCCATTGCTGAACGCCATCTGCGCGATCCGCAACACGTGAAGATCCAGACCAAGACTCAGACCGTTACCGCGATCGAACAGGCTCACCTGTTGGTTCACGCTGACCAGAAGACCTCGGCTGTATTGAGCCTGCTGGAAGTTGAAGATTTCGACGCCCTGATCATGTTCGTACGCACCAAGCAAGCGACCCTGGATCTGGCCAGCGCCCTTGAAGCCAAAGGCTATAAAGCTGCTGCGCTGAACGGTGACATTGCCCAGAACCAGCGTGAGCGCGTAATCGAATCCCTCAAGGATGGCCGTCTGGACATCGTTGTGGCGACCGACGTTGCTGCTCGTGGTCTTGATGTTCCACGTATCACTCACGTGTTCAACGTTGACATGCCTTACGATCCAGAGTCCTACGTTCACCGTATCGGCCGTACTGGCCGTGCAGGTCGCGAAGGTCGCGCACTGCTGCTGGTAACTCCTCGCGAGCGCCGCATGCTGCAAGTGATCGAGCGTGTAACCGGTCAGAAAGTTGCTGAAGTCCGCCTGCCGGATGCCCAAGCTGTTCTCGATGCTCGCATCAAGAAGTTGACCAACAGCCTGACACCTCTGGTAGCTGACGCTGAATCGACTCACGGTGATCTGCTGGATCGCCTGATTGCCGATATCGGTTGCAGCCCGCGTGCTCTGGCCGCTGCTCTGCTGCGCAAAGCAACCAATGGTCAGGCTCTGACTCTGGCTGCGATCGAACGCGACCGTCCACTGGTGCCTAACAGCGCACCGCGTGAGCGTTCGTCCGAGCGTACTGGCGACCGTCCGGACCGTGGTGATCGTGAGCGTCGTGCTCCGGTTCCATTGGCCGAAGGCCGTGCTCGTTGCCGTACCGCGCTGGGTGCGCGTGATGGTATCGCTGCCAAGAACCTGCTGGGCGCTATCCTCAACGAGGGTGGCCTGGCTCGTGAAGCTATCGGTCGCATCCAGGTGCGTGACAGCTTCAGCCTGGTAGAACTGCCGGAAGTAGGTCTGGAAAGTTTGCTGGCCAAACTGAAAGACACCCGCGTTGCTGGCAAGCAGCTGAAGCTGCGTCGCTACCGCGAAGATTAATTACAGCTTGCTGTGATTGATCGCTAAAAAAATCCCCGACTGGTTCGGGGATTTTTTTTGTCTGCAATTCCACGAAAAAACCAGCCCTTTGAGGAGGGGCTCCCGTAGCAGTTGCCGAAGGAACGAGGCTACGTTCGGTTGCGTAGCGACCGTAAATCCTGAGTCCGGGATTTGTCTGATCTGTAGGGGTGTCAGATTTTTCGACGGCTTCGCCGCCGGACGTAGCCTCGTTCCTTCGGCAACTGCTACGCAAGTGTTTTGCATAGCAATATCGATTCGCCCGGTAGGTTTTGCGTTGCACCAAACTAACCAAATTTATAGATATCCATCCCCAGCGCGCCCAACGTCCAGCCTTGGTGCGCGATGCTGAACGGGCCGCCTGCGCCGCGGGCGAAGTACAGTGGTAGCAGGTGTTCATCGCTGGGATGGTTTTTGGCTGCAAAAGGCGCCTGTTTTCGATAGTCGTGCAGCGCCGTCTGATCATCAGCGGCGAGCTTTTCGATCATCCAGTCACGAAAGGCCTTGGCCCAAGGTTCTATGCTCTCGGGGCCTGCATGCCAGTCGAGTTCGCGCAGGTTGTGGGTGATGCTGCCCGAGCCGATGATCAGGATGTCTTCGCTACGCAATGCGGCCAGTGCCCGCCCGACCTCTGTCTGGGCCATCGGGCCCAGCTGGCTTGGCAGTGAAATCTGTACCACAGGGATATCGGCTGCCGGGTACATTAGCGACAACGGCACCCAGGCGCCGTGGTCGAAAGGCCGTTTGGCGTCCAGTCGGGCCGGTAAACCGTGGTCTGCCAGCAGTTGCACAATCCGGGCCGCCAGCGCCGGTTCGCCGGGGGCGGGGTATTGCACGGCAAACAGCGCAGGCGGGAAGCCCCCAAAGTCATGCCAGGTCTCGGGGGCCGGGTTGCTGGCGACCCGCAGATCGGTGCTTTCCCAGTGCGCGGAAACCAGCACAATGGCTTTTGGACGAGGCAGCTCGGTTGCCAGGCGCTTGAGCGCCGGGCCACTAGCGCCCGGTTCCAGTGCCAGCATTGGCGAACCGTGGGAGATAAACAGGCTGGGAAGCATGAAAGACGTCCTCAAGGTTAAGATGTGTCATCTTCATCCTGATCATTGATCTAAATCCAATATAAGTTTTAGTGCTTATCTATCGAATTTAAAGGTGAATCATGCAGCCCGAATTTTGGCACGACCGCTGGGACCGCAATCAGATCGGCTTTCACCTGCAGCAGGTCAATCCTTACCTTCAGCGTCTGTGGGGCAAGCTTGAGCTGGCGCCGGGCGGTCGTGTGCTGGTGCCGTTATGCGGTAAAAGCCTGGATATGAGTTGGTTGGCGGCCAATGGCTTTGAAGTGTTGGGCATAGAGCTGACACAGACGGCCGTGGAGCAGTTTTTCAGCGAACAGCAGGTCGAGCCACAGATTCGTCAGCAGGGTGCCTTCAAGGTGTACGAGGCGGGCCCGGTGACGATCTTGTGCGGTGATGTCTTTGCCCTGACCGCGACCGATGTCGCTTCCTGTGTGGGGCTGTACGACCGGGCGGCGATGATCGCATTCCCGCCCGAGATGCGTGCAGCCTACGCTCGGCATCTGACGCAAATCCTTGCACCTGGTTGCCAGGGACTGTTGATTACTCTCGATTACGACCAGTCACAGATGAAAGGCCCGCCGTTTTCGGTGCCGGACGCCGAGGTGCAGAGCCTGCTGGCGTCTGCCTGGGCACTGGACATCATCGAGCAGCCGGATGTGCTGGATCAGGAGTGGAAGTTCCTCAAGGGCGGCGTTACGCGTCTGGTGGAGCGGGTGTATAGCCTGAAAAAAACCGCCTGACCCACAATGCGGACACAAAAAAGGGCGACCGTAGTCGCCCTTTTTTGTGTTTGCCGTGGAGTTAACCGCGGCGACGCAGTGCATCGATACGTTCTTCCAGAGGCGGGTGGCTCATGAACATCCGCGCCAGGCCTTGCTTGAGGCCGCCGTTGATGCCGAAAGCCGCCATGGTGTCCGGCATGTGCACCGGCAGGCCCTGCTCGGAGCGCAAGCGCTGCAGGGCGCTGATCATGGCCGCTGTGCCTGCAAGCTGGGCACCGGCTTCGTCAGCCCGGAACTCACGTTTGCGCGAGAACCACATCACAATGGCGCTGGCCAGGAAGCCCAGAACCAGTTCGGCAAAGATGGTTGCGACGTAGTAGGCAATACCGCGGCCTTCGTCGTTTTTGAACACCACCTTGTCGACAAAGTTGCCGATGATACGGGCGAAGAACATCACGAAGGTGTTCACCACGCCCTGCACCAGTGCCAGGGTGACCATGTCCCCGTTGGCTACGTGGCCGATTTCGTGAGCCAGTACCGCTTTCACTTCATCGGGCGAAAAGCGTTCCAGCAAACCCTGGCTGACGGCGACCAATGCATCGTTTTTATTCCAGCCAGTGGCAAAGGCATTTGCTTCGTATGCGGGGAAAATCCCCACTTCAGGCATTTTGATCCCGGCTTCGCGGGACAATTGTTCAACGGTTTGCATCAACCATTGTTCATGACGAGTACGAGGCTGAGTGATCACCTGGGTGCTGGTGCTCATCTTCGCCATCCATTTGGAGATGAATAGCGAGAACAAAGACCCTGCGAAACCAAAGACCGCACAGAACACCAACAGCTGACTGAGGTTCAGATCAACCCCGTTGGCCGCCATGAACCCGTCAAAGCCAAACAGGCTCAGGGTGATGCTGGCTATCAGCACGACCGCCAGGTTAGTGGCCAAAAACAGCAGAATGCGCATCATGGTTGTAAGAATCTCCTCGTCTTAGGGGTGTTGCCGTATGCGGGTATATAAGGTGCTGCCTCAGGCTATTCAACCGAGTGACTATTTCAAACTGTGTCCTACAGCCTGATTCTAGACGCCTACTGGTTATTTCCTAATACAGATCGACTTTATTTCGAACCGAAAGGTTCATCTAAACCCCGTAAATACAAGGGATTGCCCGGTTTAGAGGTGAGTGTGGCGGTAGAGGAGGGAGGTGTGCGAGCAAAAGTGAAAAATGTTTCAGTAGACACATGCTGTGCGACTTTTCATTGGTCGCACAGCATATAAAGAAACTACTGACGGTAAGTCTTCAGGAAGTTACCGATCCGGCCGATGGCCATTTCCAGCTCGTCGACACGGGGCAGGGTAACGACGCGGAAGTGGTCGGGCCACGGCCAGTTGAACGCCGTGCCTTGAACCACCAGCAGTTTTTCCGAGAGCAGGAGATCGAGCACGAATTTTTCATCGTTGAGGATCGGGCACACTTTCGGGTCGATGCGCGGAAACGCATACAGCGCACCCATTGGCTTCACGCAGCTGACGCCGGGGATGTCGTTGAGCAGCTCCCATGTGCGGTTGCGCTGCTCCAGCAAGCGGCCGTTCGGTAGAACCAGGTCATTGATGCTCTGGTAACCGCCCAGTGCAGTCTGAATGGCGTGCTGGCTGGGCACGTTGGCACACAGGCGCATGTTGGCCAGCATGTCGATGCCTTCGATGTAGCTTTGGGCGTTTTGCTTTGGCCCGGAGATGGCGATCCAACCCGAGCGGAAGCCTGCGATCCGGTAAGACTTGGACAAGCCATTGAAGGTCAGGCACAGCAGGTCCGGCGCCAGCGATGCGGTACAAATGTGTACGGCGTCGTCGTAAAGAATCTTGTCGTAGATCTCGTCCGAGAACACGACCAGATTGTGCTGGCGTGCAATCTCCAGCATGCCCAGCAATACTTCCTTGGAATACACCGCGCCCGTTGGGTTGTTCGGGTTGATGATGACCATGGCTTTGGTGTTGGGCGTGATCCTGGCTTTTATATCGGCCAGGTCAGGCCACCAGTTGGCCTGCTCGTCGCACAGGTAGTGCACCGGATGACCGCCGGCCAGCGTTACAGCGGCAGTCCATAGCGGGTAGTCGGGGGCCGGCACCAGCACTTCGTCGCCATTGTTAAGCAACGCTTGCAGCGACATCACGATCAGCTCGGACACGCCGTTGCCCAGGTAGATGTCTTCAATGCCGACACCTTCTACCTGTTTTTGCTGGTAGTACTGCATCACCGCCTTGCGTGCGCTGAACAGACCCTTGGAATCGCTGTAGCCTTGGGAAGTTGGCAGGTTGCGGATCACGTCCTGAAGGATTTCGTCCGGCGCTTCAAAACCAAAGGGTGCCGGGTTGCCGATATTCAGCTTGAGGATGCGCTGGCCTTCCTCCTCCAGACGCTTGGCGTGCTTGAGCACTGGGCCGCGAATGTCATAACAGACGTTGGCGAGCTTGTTTGATTTGCTGACCTGCATGGCGATGTGATCCCGAAAATGAACGATCCAGGCAATGTGATAACCACGGCTCTGGGGAATTCTGTGTTTTCACACAGTGGCAAACACCGCTTAGCTTCAAGAATCCGTTTGAATGCAGCTAGGGCGGGTGCCAGACTGGCGTTTAACGAGGCGCAATCATACGTGCCACCCGACCCCTGGAAAAGCCACTGGTCGGGGTTTTTCAGTTGCAGAGGCAGAACCATGGAAAAGTTGAACAAAACCCTGGACGAATGGAAGGCGATGCTCGATCCGGAGCAATACAACGTGTGCCGTCTTAAAGGCACCGAGCGGCCGTTTTCGGGTAAATACAACGCGACTAAAACTGACGGCGTTTATCACTGTATTTGCTGCAATGAGCCGTTGTTTGACTCCAGTGCAAAGTTTGATTCCGGCTGCGGCTGGCCGAGTTTTTATCAGCCGATTGGCGACAGTGCGATGGTCGAAATCCGTGACGTCAGCCACGGTATGGTGCGTACCGAGGTGGTCTGCGCCAAGTGCGATGCGCATTTGGGCCATGTGTTTCCCGATGGCCCACCACCGACCGGGCTGCGCTACTGCATCAACTCGGTGTGCCTGGACCTGGTTCCCCGCGACTGAATTTTTGAGGCACGGTCATGAACGACAACCTGCTCGATATTGCGTGCACCACTCTTGGCGGCGAGCCGAAAACCCTGGCTGACTACGCGGGCAAGGCGTTGCTGGTGGTCAATACGGCCAGCAAATGTGGCTTTACCCCGCAGTACAAGGGGCTTGAAGCCTTGTGGCAGCAGTACAGGGATCAGGGGTTGGTGATTCTGGGCTTTCCGTGTAACCAGTTCGGCCAGCAGGAACCGGGTGACGAGGCGGCCATTTTCGAGTTCTGCGAGTTGAACTTTGGCGTGACGTTTCCACTGTTCAAAAAAATCGACGTCAATGGCAGCCAAGCGCACCCGCTGTTTGTCCAGCTGAAGAAACGCGCGCCGGGGCTGTTGGGTTCACAGAGGGTCAAGTGGAATTTCACTAAATTCCTGATCAGCGGCGACGGCAAAAGCGTCAAGCGTTATGCCCCGACCACCAAGCCTGAGGCGCTCAAGACGGATATTGAAGCGCTGCTTGGGTAGCGGTTACACCTGATTACGTAGCAGCTGGCGAAGGAACGAGGCTGCGTCCGGCGACGCAGTCGACGTAAACCCGGTGAACTCGATGTATCTGAAACACCAAGGCTGAATGGTTTTACGACTGCTGCGCAGCCGGACGCAGCCTCGTTCCTTCGGCAGCTGCTACAGGTCTAGCTTTTTTATGCCTTTGGCGGCACCCAGGTGTCGATCAGGGCGGCGAGTTCTTCGCGCCGAAACGGTTTGGCCAGGTAGTCGTTCATCCCCGCCGAGCGGCAGCGCTCGCGTTCTTCGGGCATGGCGTTGGCCGTCAGCGCGACGATGGGCAATTTTGGCCAGCGTCCGCGGTGGCGAATTTGCCGAGTGGCTTCGTAGCCATCCATTACCGGCATATTGCAGTCCATCAGTACCAGATCAACCCCGTTCTGCTCCAACTGGCTCAGAGCTTCGCCGCCGTGGGCTGCAACCACCACCTCACATCCCAGTTTGCTCAACATGCCCTTGGCCACCAGTTGGTTGACCGGGTTGTCTTCGACCAGCAGTATCCGTGCGCGGTGCGCAACAGGTGTGCTGCTGGTTCGAGCGCCCGGGCTCTCCTGATCATCTCTTAGCAACAAGTGCTGCAAGGTTTTGTACAGGGCATAGCGCGAAAGAGGCCTGGCTTTTTGTTGCAGGGGCGCCAGTGCATTGACCTGGTCGCTGGGCATGAAGTTGCCGTAGGCGGTGACCAGCAGTATCGGTGCCGTGATGGCGGGTCGCAGGCCAAACAGGCATTCCGGACAGTCGGTGATCAACAGGTGCGGGTCGGTACCGGCCAGTGAGTCGTCCATGGAATAGCGTTTAAAGTCCACCCCCCAAAGCGGCAGATAGCTGCCGAGCAGTTCGCTCAGGCCGCTGCTCGCGGCACTCACCACCACCACCCGCCCGCATAGCGGGTTTAACGTGATGGCAGGGGTATGACAGGGTAAGGGTAGTTCGGCACAAAACTGGCTGCCAAAGCCGACTTCCGAACTGATGGTCAGTCGCCCCTGCATGACCTCACACAGGCTGTTGGTCAGTGCCAGCCCCAGCCCGGTGCCGCCAAACTGGCGAGTGATACCGGCTCCGGCCTGGGTGAAGGGCCTGAATATTCTGGCTTGGGCTTCCTGTGCGATCCCGATTCCGGTGTCACGCACTTCGATACATACCTGATCGTTTTTCGCGCTCAGGCGCACATCGACCCGCCCGAACCGGGTGAACTTCAGTGCATTGGATAACAGATTGCTGACAATCTGGCGTACCCGGGTCGGGTCGCCCAGGACCAAGGCCGGGAAGTCCGGGTCGATCAAGCACGTCAGCTCTACGCTGGGCGCTGCGTTCTGCGATAACAGGTTGGCGGTATCTTCGATCAGGGTGCCCAGATCGAAGGCTATATGCTCCAGCTCCAGTTGGCCTGCGTCGAATTTTGACAGGTCGAGAATGTCATTCAGCAGTTCGACCAGGACCTTGCCCGAGTCGTGGGCAATCGACAGTTGCTGGTGTTGCTCAGCATTCAGCGGGCTGTCCAGACACAGTGCCAGCATCCCCAGCAGGCCATTGAGCGGCGTGCGTATTTCGTGGCTCATATTGGCCAGGAATGCCGACCGGGCCTGGGCCATTTCCAGTGCATTGCTGCGTGCCGCTTCCAGCTCTTCGTTGGAATGACGCAGTTGATCGTTAATCGCTTCCAGCTCCTGGGTACGCACCGAGACGATGTTTTCCAGTTGAGCCAGGTACTCGGTCAGGCGGTTCTCGGCGCGACGTCGATATTCCATCTCGCGGGTCATGGCCTCGAACTGCTGATTGGCGGTATTGACCAGCACCCCGATTTCATCGTCCTCGTGGCCGGGTGGGCAGTGCACCTTCGATTGCTCGGGGTCCCCCGGCTTGCTGTTGCTGATCTCACGAATGACGCGGACCAGGGGTTTGGTCAGCATCACGTAAAACAGGCCCAGGAGGATGAAAGTCAGAATGACGCCGCGAATAAAACCGCTGAGTAGCGTGACTTCCGCCCGCTGCAAGAACCGCTTGCCAAAGGGGTAGGTATCCACCTCAAGGCGCAATTCGCCCATGCTGTGTTCGGGCAGGGTATTGAAGTACAGTCGCTGCGCAAATGAGCGGTTGGAACCAAACAGGAAATCGCTGAGCGCTCGATAGCGCCCTCTTTCAGGTTGATCCTGTACCGAGGCGAGGATCACGTTGTCACTGTCGGTGATCTGTGCGCTGATGATCGCCGGTGAGCGCAACAGACCCAGCAACAGCTCCTGGGCGAGCTCTGAATCCAGGTTGTAGGCAATGCGCGAAGCCGGGTTATGACTGATCTCTAGCAGTGACTGGATTTCGCGATCGATGGCTGCGTTTTCACTGGCATAATCAATGCCGATCTGCAGCAGGCTCAGCATGGCCCCTAGAACCAAACCGACCAGCACAGTCAGCTTTGCTTGTTTGAAAGACAGGCGCTGGGTGAGTTTTAGATCCATGGGGTGCTGCACCTGTTTCCATTTCCTTGCGGCGTGCAAGAGTAGTCGATTAGTGGGTTAACCGGCAGGCAAAACTGCGGTAAATATGGCTAACCAATTGAGTCATGACGTGGATGAGGGGTAAATGTCTACGCATGGCTATATGCCATCATTGTGTATCAGTCTGAGGAAATGTTGTGAATTCTAAACTGGATGCCTTTCTGGAGCGGGCCGAGGCAGTGCTTGCACGTCTGGAACCCTTGCTGCCCGCGCAGCGCGAATCGATTGAGTGGAACGACTGCCTGGCCGCCCGGTGGCAGCGCGAGGGTCGCTCAGGTTATCTGATGCCGCTGCAGGTCAGTCTCGAGATGCGCCTTACGGACCTGATTGGCGTCGATAAACAGCGTGATCAGTTGAGCCGCAACACTAAACAGTTCCTTGATGGTTTACCGGCCAACCATGCTCTGCTGTGGGGCTCACGGGGTACAGGCAAGTCTTCGATCATCCGGGCTCTGCTCGCTGAATATGCCGGGGCTGGCTTGCGCCTGATTGAAATCGAGCGCGATCACCTGGCCGACCTGCCGCGTGTGGTCGAGCAGCTGCAGGGTTTACCGCAGCGCTTTGTGCTGTTTTGCGATGATTTGTCCTTCGAAGCTGGCGAGAGTGATTACCGGGTACTGAAAAGTGTGCTTGATGGTTCGTTGGAGCAAGCGCCGGATAACGTTTTGCTCTACGCAACGTCGAACCGTCGCCACCTGGTGCCGGAAAAGGAAAGCGACAACGAAAACTGGAAGAACGTCGACGGTGAGCTGCACCCTAACGAGGCAGTGGAAGACAAGATCGCCTTGTCCGACCGTTTCGGTCTTTGGCTGTCTTTCTATCCATTTACTCAGGAACACTTTCTGAGTGTGGTCGAGCACTGGATTGACGTGCTGGCCAGCAAGGCCGGCTTGCAGTGGCAGCGCGACGAGGCGCTGGATATCCTGGCTGTGCGCTGGGCTACCGGGCGCGGCAACCGTAACGGTCGTTGCGCTTATCAGTTCGCGCGGTATTGGGTTGGTTTGAAATTGTTGGAGCAAGCGCATGATTGATTTGAACGCCACAGGTGCAGGCCTGGACGGCTACACCCTGTTACAGGCGCAGTTGGAGTCGTTGTTGGCAGATGAACGTGACTTTATTGCCAACGCAGCGCAGTTTTCGGCGTTTTTGTATCACCAGCTGGATGATCTGAACTGGGCCGGGTTTTACCTCAATCGCAATGAAGAGCTGGTGCTGGGCCCGTTCCAGGGGCAGATTGCCTGCGTGCGCATTCCCTTTGGGCGTGGCGTTTGCGGGGCTGCGGCAGCGAGCAGGCAAACACAGCGGGTAGAGGATGTGCACGCGTTTGCCGGGCATATTGCTTGCGACAGCGCCTCAAACAGTGAGTTGGTTGTTCCGCTGATCAAGGATGGCCGTCTGATCGGCGTTCTCGATCTGGACAGTCCAAGCATCGGCCGGTTTAGCGAGCAAGACCAGCAAGGGGTTGAAGCGCTGGCTGCGATCTTTTTGCGCCTGAGCGAGTGCTAAAACCCCGTCAGCCCGGCCTTTAGCATTAGCGCGTCGATATCAATCGAATCGATTTGCTGGGGGTCGAGAAACTGCTGGGCGTACTGCATATACACCTGTTCGTGCATGAATAGTGCGAACAGCTGCGGGTCAATATGAGCATCGCGGCACATGATGGCCATGATGCTCAGCGCTTCACTTAACGTCTTGCTGCGTTTATAGGGGCGGTCCGAAGCAGTCAGTGCTTCGAAAATATCGGCAATCGCCATCATCCGTGACTCCAGGCTCATCTCCTCACGCTTCAAGCGTTTTGGATAACCGCTGCCGTCCATTTTTTCGTGATGGCCTCCCGCGATTTCAGTAATGTTGCTCAAGTAACCAGGCAACGGCAGGCTGCTGAGCATAAGGATGGTTTGAACGATGTGATTGTTGATGATGTAGCGTTCTTCGCCGGTCAAAGTGCCGCGTTTAATGCTCAAGTTGTGCAACTCGCCCCGGTTGAACTTGTATTGCGGTACGTCGAGTTTGAAGCCCCAGGGGTTTTCTGGCGCAATCACGTCGGCTTCAGGGCGATGAAACAGGTGCTCGGGTTTGTCGGCCAGCAACTGTTCCGTAACCGGCAGGTCTTGCTCCTCGCGGGTGGACTGGCGTTTGTTTTCTTCCCAGGAGACTCCCAGGCGATCATCCAGAGTTCGGCTCCAGGTACGCAGGGAAATAACGTCCAAACGCTCAAGATCAGCCTCCAGCATGGCCTCGCCACCTAGATTGCACCGGGCGACGAAGCTGAAGTCGTCATCCAGTGCCGCCAAGCTGGCATCGCGCAGTTCGGCCAGCTGTTGCTCGTTACCGCCCAAGGCGTGCGCTTGCCAGTAGTTGATCCACGTATCGCGTTTGAGCACTTCAAAGCGGGTACGGATCTCGTGAATACGGTCGTACAGAGTTTCAAGCTTGGTGGCTTTGTCGACTACGTACTCGGGCGTCGTGACTTTGCCGCAGTCATGTAGCCAGGCGGCGATGCGCAGGGCTTCCCATTGTTCATCCGTGGGGTTGTATTGCTCGAACGGTGGCTGCTGGTTCGCCGCGGCTGCTCGGGCCAGCATCAGAGTGAGGGTCGGAACCCGTTGGCAATGGCTGGCGGTATATGGGCTTTTGGCGTCGATAGCGCCCGCCAGCAGTTGAATCAATGCATCCAGCAATTGCTTTTGGTTGGCTTGCAGGCGCTGACTTTCAATCGCGACTGCGGCTGTGCCCGCCACAGCCTGGATAAAGGCCACCCGGTCAGCCTGCACGTTATCCTGATCGACACTGGAGCCACTGTCGTTCAGCACCAGTACCAGAATGCCTACGGTTTCGCTGTGGCGGTTGTGCAGGCGAATACCGATCACGTGGATACTCTGACTGTCCAGTACTTGCATCACCGGTTGCAAATAGCCCGCCTGCTCAAAGTTGAACGCGCGGGTAATACTGTCATTGCCTTGGCACAGAGCCCGCAGCCACTCCGGGCTCTGGCTGTCGTCAGGGTCCAGTGCAGTCTGTGGCAGGATTGTCAGGTCATGGGGCTGGCCATTGATGATCAATCCGTTAAGTTCCAGTTGCGTACTGTCGTTTTTTGTAAGGTAGATCAGGCTGGCCTGTGCCTGAGCGATCTTTAGGGTTTCAAACAGGACTGAATGCAATAAAGGTTCAAACCGGGTGTGCGCCGATAGGCTGGAGGTGATTTCAAAGAAGCTGGCGAGCGTTTCCTTCATACGCCCCATAGACGCCTCCAGCAGATCGATTTCGAGCACGGGCGACTGCTGCTTGAGCGGATAGCTGAAATCGAACCGTCGAATGGCATCGGCTTCGCGCACCAGTGCCTGCAAGGGCCTGACCAGCATTCGGGACGCCAGCCAGCCCAGTGGCAGGCACAGCAGCAGGATGGCCAGGGTCACTAGAGCACCTTGCCATCGCAGCTTGTAGGCATCGGCCAGCAGTTCGTCTTCCGGGATCATCATGGCCAGTTTCAAGCCATTGGAGCTGCCGTCGTTCACCTTGAGCGTCGAAACAATCCATTGGCGTTGGCCGTCGTTTAGACGTTGCGGCGCGTCGGCACCATGATTCATCAGATAGCTTAGGGCCGGACTCAGCTCCGAGACTTTGGGCAGTTGCGTGGGATCCTTGGCGGTTAACAACTTGCTGATATCCGGATAAGCGACTGCACGGCCATCGTCACCGAACAAAACCAGTTGCGTACCGGGCGTAGCCTGATGCTTGGCGAGGATGCCTGATAACTCTGAAAGGGTTACGTCTGCCCCGAGCACCGTGTTTGCAGCGCTGCGTTTGGCTAACGTCGTGCCGACTTCGTGAGTGGTGAAAAACAAATAAGGTCGAGTGGTGGTTTGGTTGTTATCGGCTAGCGCCGGAATAAACCAGCTCCGGGCGCGAGGGTCATAGGTTTCATTGGGGATGCTTCGCTGTTCCAACAGTGCCATGGAGGCATCCAAAAACTGGATTTTTGACTCGACCGTGGCTTGTTGTGCAGAGCGGTTTATGGTCCAGGCCTGGTAGCTGGCTTGTGGTGGGGCTTGAACCTGGCGTCTGGTGGCCTGATCACGCAAGGCTCTGACGAGGAAAAAATTTCCGTTGTCATCTCCAATGTAGAGCGCTGCCAGCGTGGGGTTGTCTGCGAGTATTTGTCCAAAGGGTTGAAGCAGCCTGGTTCTAAACTCGACGTGATCCGTTGTGACATTTGGATTGAGGGCCAACAGGTTCAGTACATTACGTATCGGTTGATAGGCGTTCAGTAAGTCGAGTTGCACCACCTGCTCGATATGGCGAAACAGATCCTGGCTGCTGCCGAGAATAATGCGGGTTGTTTGCTGGTAGTTGAACACGCCCAGCACGGTGCCCAGCATGAGCAACAGAAATGTAAACATCGCACTAATGTGGACATGCAGCGGGAACTGATGCTTGTGGGCGTGCGCAGGGTTGCGCATGAGATGTTTCTCCGCAGATATCTGCGTGCTGGTGCCTGTAAGCATAGTTACTCCGGGCCAATGCGCTCTTTGATTGGCCCAGCGGCGCCAGGAGGGGCTCAGGTGCTGTTGGCCAGTTTCTCAAGTTGCAGGGTTAGTGCCTGCTCCAGCGTTTGCATGGCGGCTTTCACCTCATCACGAATCTGCCCGAGGTTCGAGAGGTTGGCGTGCTCCAGGGCTTCACAGTGCTTGATTAGGGCATGGGCTCCGACGATCCTGGCAGCGCCTTTGATCCGGTGAGCAATATCGACAAACGCTTGCAACTCCCCGTCGTCAGGTAGTTCAAGCAGCGCCACGAGATCCTCGCGGTTGCTGAGTAACAGCTCTTGCAGCAAACGTGTTGTGCGTGTTTCGTCGCGTCCTGAAAGCGAGTAGATGCATTCGACACTGAACACCTCAGGGCAGATATTGAACGGTTCAAGCGTGCTCAAGCGTTGACTCAAGAGGGTCAGACTAATGGGCTTGAACAGGCAGTCGTCCATCCCGGCCTGCTTGCAGCGCTGGCGCTCTTCAGGTTGGGCATTGGCGGTAAACCCCAGCACCGTGCATGGCTTTTGCTGCGAAGCCTGCTCGTGCTGGCGGATGGCGCGAGTCAGGTCATAACCGTTCATGATCGGCATGTTGCAGTCTGCAATGACCAGGTCGAACGCACCTGCTTTCCAGGTTTTCAGGCCTGCTGCACCATCGTGTTCGGTAATAAATCGATGCCCCAGGAATCCCAATTGTTGGCACATCAACAAACGATTGGCGGGATGGTCATCCACCACCAGTACATTCAGTTGGCGAGCGGCCGGGGTGATTGTCGGCTCTTGCGTGGAGAGGGTCATGGCGGGCGCCAAAGCAGGTATTTTGAGGTTTATCTGCACCGTTGTACCGACGTTTGGCTGGCTGTTCAGTTCGAGGGTGCCGCCCATCATTTCGCACAGGCTGCGACAGATTACCAAGCCTAAGCCTGCGCCATTGAGTGCCAGTTGGCCGCTGTTCTCAACTTGGGCAAAGGGTTCGAACAGTCGTGCCTGATCGCGGTCACTGATACCAATGCCGGTGTCTGTAACGCTTAACTGAAGTTCAACCTGGTCAGGGGTAGTGACAGGCAGCAGATCGAGTTCGAGCGTCACCTGGCCGTGCAGGGTGAACTTGATCGCATTGCTGATCAGATTGGTCAGAATTTGCTTGAATCGAAGCGGGTCTATCAGTACATCGGGCGCATGGGTTTCAGGGTTGAATATCAGGCAGAGCGTGAGGTTTTTTTGTCGGGCCAGACCATCAAACACCCGGATCACGGAATTGGCCAGATAGCGCAGGTTGACCCGTTCCGGTGACAGGTTCAGCCGCCCGGATTCGATGCGGGCGATATCAAGGATGTCGCCAATCAACTCCAGCAGGTCTTTGGCCGAGTTGTAGGCAACTTCAATGGAGGGTCGGTCGAGATGTCCCTGATCGGCACGTTTCAAGGTGAGCTCAAGCAAACCGATAACGGCATTCATCGGCGTGCGGATTTCATGGCTCATGGTTGCCAGGAAGGTGCTTTTGGCTCGGTTGGCATCATCTGCCAGCTCTTTGGCGGTGCGCAGTTCATCCAGAAGCTGGCGGCGCTCACTGATATCAATCCAGCCGCCGATGATGCCCTGTACTTCGCCCAGCGAATCCCGGTAGGGGAGGATCCAGTGATAGATAGTGAGATTTTTATCGCCAATCTTCAGCGGGCGATCAAGGATGAGCGGTGTGCCTTCACGCATGACACGCAGGTAATCGGCCTGATAATCGTGGGCTTCGCACTCATTGTTCAGAAGGCTGCAGGTTTGCATCACCGTTTTGCCTATGATCTCTTCGCGCTTGGCCGAAAAGGCGCTCAAGTAGCTGTCGTTACAGGTTTTTAGAATGCCTTGGCGATCACGCACATAAATTGGATGAGGCGTGCCATTGACCAGCGCTCGCATAAATTCGTACTGATCACTGAGTGCCCGTTCGGCGATTTTCCGCTGGCGAATCTGGCGCCGCATATAGGCATTCCAGATCAATGACAGCAAAAGTAAAAGGCTGGTGCCAATAATGATCTGGTAAATCAGGCGGTGGTAGTTGCGCCAGTAGCTGTCAGTTGCCGGGACGTAGCCGCGCCAGCGACTGTTGATGATACCCAGCTCGTCAGGTGCAATGCTCAGTAGCGCCTTGTTGAGGATCGAGCTCAACTCGGTGGCACCGCGTGCGGTGGCGAGGGAAAACGTTGCAGGCTGAGTGCCGATGGTGGCGCTGATCTGCAACCGGTCCTGGAACACTTGTGAGGCCAGTAAGTAATTGGCGATCACCAGCGTGTTGACCGCACCTTGCACTTTTCCCTCGGCCAGCAGTTCTGTGGCGCGATAGATGTTCTCGGTTTCGATCAGTGTTATCTGCGGGTATTCACGGCGCAGGTAAGGGATCAGAGGGTTGCCTTGGGGCAGGGCCAGTTTTTTACCCGCCAGTTGCTCAAGATTTTTGGGGTGTTCATATTCTTTTGCCGTGAGCAGGACAAACGAGTTCACGAGGTAAGGGCGACTGAAATTGAGGGTGTCTTCCCGGGTAACAGACGGGCTGATGGCCGAGATGATGTCGGTTTCGTGCTGATTGATCATCTGGATCATGCTGCTGATGCTGTTCGCGTGCTGTATCTCGAAGCGCAGTCCGGTACGCAGGCGAATCATCTCCAGCAGATCGGCGGTAATGCCCCTGAAGTTGCCGTTGGCATCAAAGAATGTCAGCGGTGCCAGGGTTTCGTTGACCACCAATTTTACCACCGGGTGCAGGGCCAGCCAGCGCTCTTCGCGTTCTGAAAGCTGCAATTTTTGATCGGACATTAAAATGTCACTGCCTGCGCTCCAGCGTTTGGCAATGCTTTCTTGCTCGCTGTCGGGCACGGCCTTGAGTGCCTGGTTGATGATGTCGAGCAGTTGCGTGTTGTCACGGCGTACGGCAAAGCTGAAACCATGGGCTTCGTGTTTGCCGAAGTTGGCCATTTTGATGTTCTTCAGATACCCCTTGTTGATCATGTAATGGGTCGACACCGTGTCCCCCAGAAACACATCGGCCTGATCGAATGCCACGGCATTAATAGCGTTTTGATAAGAGGGGTAGGACTGAATGATCGCATTGGGGTAAAGCGCCTTGACCTCATCCAGTGGCAGGTAGTGGTAAACCATGCTTAAGCGCAAGCCAGCCAGGCCTTGGGAGAGCGAGCGTGTTTCACCCTCGCGGGTCACCAGTACAGGTTGGTCGATGGCATACGGCGTGGAGAGCAACAGGTTCTGGTTGGCGGCCTCAAAGCCATTTGAAGTACCCAGGAGGTCAATCCTGCCCTCTTCAAGGGCCTTGATGGCCGCGTCTCTGGTAGGGAAGCGCTGAACCTTGACCGATACGCTGAGGGCTCTAGCAAGAATGCCCAGGTAATCGGCTGTGAAGCCTTCATAGTCATGACCGCTGTCGGTCATGTCGAAGGGAGGGTAGTCCGCAGTGGAGGTGCCAACCTGGAGTTCGCGTTTTTCCCGCAGCCAGTGACGTTGGGTTTTATCCAGAGGTACTTCCATGTGATAGGTGCCCGAGCGGCTGAGCAATGAAAATGTTTCAGTGCGGGTTGGCTCGGCAAACACGGGCATGCACAGGATTAATCCTGCGAGCAGTGATAGATATTTTTTTAACCGCGTGGGCATCCTATTTCTCACACCAGGGCGTTGCGTTTGGCCAGTTCAATAAGATCAACCAGTGAATTGGCTTTAAGTTTTTGCATAAGTCGCTTTTTGTAAGTGCTCACGGTTTTGTTGCTGAGAAACATTCCTGTGGCTATTTCCTTGTTTGTTTTTCCTTGTGCAAACAGCTTCAGGACCATGAGCTCTCGATCGTTGACTAGTTTGAATAGGTCGATTTCCGAGAGGTTATCGTCTTCGTTTTTTTCAGGAGTCAATGCCTGGCTGGGAAAGTAATTGTAGCCTGAGAATACAGCTTTTATTGCACTGACAAGTTCACTCAGTTCTTCTTGTTTGCACACAAATCCAGCAGCACCTGACTGCATGCAGCGCATGGCGAAAAGCGTCGGTGATTGAGCGGTCAGGACCAGGGTTTTCAGAGTGGAGTTCATGGAGCTGAAACGCGCCAATACTTCCAGGCCATCAAGTTTTGGAATGCTGATATCAAGAATTATCAGGTCGGGGACGCACTCGCGGACCATTTGCATTGCATCTACACCATTGTCGGTTTCCCCGACTATTTCATAACCTTCATGCTCTAACAACATACGAATGGCCAGCCGAATAACCGGATGGTCGTCGACAATAAAAACTGTGCTCATATTAATTCCCCATAAAATGCTTCATAGAAAGCGCGCACCTTAGCTCAGTTATAAGGATGGGGGCACGATTCGAGTCGCCTACAAACGTAGTATGGGAGTTTTCCTACGCCAAATAAGGCGTGAGCTCACGGAATGTTTGAAGTGTATAAATAGTTTAATTGCGGGGCTAGGCGGATGTTTAATGTGTAAGACTATATGATTGTGTTGTTTTAGGTTATTTCCTACGCTGTGTTACTTGTTGTCTACATGGTGTTTTGTTGTGTTGTTTGTGCGTTTCAATAAGTGTTTGCAGATAATTGGTGGGGCATGGCATTTGGTTGTGCCCACCCTTTTCACAAGGGCGGGCAACCGTTGTCAGGTGGGGCTGGAGCGGCCGGTCATTTCTCTGGCCATTTCAGTGGCGTAACCATCGGTCATGCCAGCGATAAAGTCGATGATGCGCATAAACGAACGATGCAATGGCCAGTGTGGATCGGGGGCGTTATTACCCAACAAATCGAGGATGCGGCGGTTCTTGAAGGAAGGCGCGCGTCCGCCATGCTGTTCCAGCGCTGCGCCGCAGAAGGCATTGAGCAGGATTTCGAGGGTGGTATAGGCGCCGATTTCGTGCAGGGTCTTGCGTTTGTCCTGGAAGATTTTCTTGCGCGCCATGTCTTTGGCATCCAGCACGCAGCGCTTTGCCGGGCCGTGCATATGCTCGACCAGATCCCCCGGCAATGTACCTGCCAGCAGCGCATCCTGCTGTTCGACAAAGGCCTGTGCCGCAGCGTTGGTCAGATGTTCAATGGCCTTGCCACGCAGGATCGCCAGCTTGCGGCGCTCTGAGTCCCTTGGGCCGAGCTGGCGATAGGTTTGTGGCAAGTCATCGCCCACCAGGTCCAAGAGCAGGGCTTCGACTTCCGCGTATTGCAGCAGATCCATCTCCAGGCCATCTTCAAGATCGATCAACCCGTAACAGATGTCATCGGCTGCCTCCATCAAGTACACCAAGGGATGGCGCGCCCAACGCTGGTCTTCTATTTGTGGCAGCCCCAGCTTGTGGGCAATACCTTCGAGCAGGTGCAGCTCACTTTGATAGCAGCCGAACTTGTGCTTTTTATAGCCCAGCGAGTCGGCGTGGCGTGCTGTCCAGGGGTACTTGAGAAAGGTGCCCAGGGTTGCATGGGTCAGGCGGGTGCCGCCGTCGAACTGGTGGTACTCAAGCTGTGTCAGCACCCGAAACCCCTGGGCGTTGCCTTCAAAACTCAAGAAATCATTGCGCTCAGCGTCACTCATGTCATCCAGCCAGCCACGTTTGGCTGCTTGTTCAAACCAGTTGCGAATGGCGTCTTCCCCGGAGTGACCAAAGGGCGGGTTGCCAATGTCATGGGCCAGGCAGGCCGATTGCACCACCATGCCCAGATCGGCGGGGTCGCACCACTCAGGCAGGGCGCTGCGGATTGTTTCGCCCACGCGCATGCCCAGCGAGCGACCGACGCAGCTGACTTCGAGTGAGTGGGTGAGCCGGGTATGGATGTGATCGTTACTGTTGACCGGATGAACCTGGGTCTTGCGTCCCAGGCGGCGAAATGCGCCCGAAAAGATAATCCGGTCGTGGTCTTTGTGAAAAGGGCTGCGTCCGAGTTCTTCCGGGCTGTGGTGCGGTTTGCCGAGGCGTTCGCGATTAAGCAGGGTTTGCCAATCCAAGGCGCAGTGCTCCGTTAATGACTGATCACGCAGCTTATCGCTTCTGGGCAGTATTCTGTAGTCGCTGGCGAAGGCTGCGTTGGGCTACGCAGCAACCCCCGCCCTTGTCATTGCAACGAAGGTCCTGCGGCCCCTGTCGCAGTCTGCGGCCTCGGCTACAGAGCATCAGCCTCAAGGCTTGCGCGTGGCCTGTATGACCATTTTGATCAGTGGCAACAGGCCGGTAGTCAGCCCAATCCAGCGAGAGGAGCCGTCAGTGCTTTTGCTTTTGGCGCCTCTACCGGTCAGAAAACCGAGCAGGGTGACAATCCCGACCCCCCACAAGGGAGCGTGCTTGATCCCCAGGGTTTCTTGCCAGTTACTGGTCATCCCGCGCATTTTTTGCAACGGTTGCAGCAGCTGTTGCGATTCATGACGAATCTCTTGGCGGTGCATTTCCATACGCAGGCGAATCAAGGTTTTGCGCAGTTCCTGGCGTGAGGCGTTTTTCGGCAATTCAGGCAGGCTCATGGCAGCAAACGCTCGCGGTCTTTGGCCAGCTCTTCGAGCGTGGCGTTGAAAGGAGAGGACTCGTCGAACACCGCCGCTTTAAGACGCAGCCCGCAGAAAACCGCGGCCAGCGTATAAAACAGACAAAGCCCGAGGATCCCGCTGATGCGGTAACTGTCCCAGAGCAGAATCATCACCAGCGCCGACAGCCCGATCAGCAGCAGTAACCCGAACACCAGTGCCAGCCCGGCAAATAACAACAGGCTGACAGTGCGCGCCTTTTGCTCTTGCAGTTCGATGCCCAGCAGTTCGACATGGCTGTGCAACAGACCTAGAAACGCGGCACCCAGGCGCCGCGGTGAGGAACGGGGGGAGCCGGATTCGTCTGTCATATCAGCGCCGAGTTGCCAGCAGACCAATCAAAAAACCTACGCCAGCTGCAATACCCACGGACTGCCACGGGTTGGTCTGAACGTAATCTTCAGCAGCCACCACGGCAGCCTGGCCACGTTCTTGTAGAGACCCTTTGGTTTCTTCAATGGTTTCACGGGCTTTAAGCAGGCTTTCCTTGATCTGTGCGCGCAGCTCTTCAGCCTGATCACCGGCCAGGGAGGCGGAGTGCTCCAGCAGCCTTTCAGTGTCGAGCACCAGAGCCTGGAAATCGGCCATCAATATTTCTTGAGCATTCTTTGCTGTTTTGCGGGCCATGATTAACTCCGTTAGTGGCTTGATGATCGTTCGAGTGTAGGCCTTCGGTGAAGGTTCACTCGCTTCTCTGACATTACATGGGCTATCGGGATGCACATGCCAGAGAGGTTTATTTTGATACAGGGGTAAAACCTTACCTTAAATCATTCGTTTTCGCGGGAGGTTGCTGCATCACGCGAGTCAGTGCTTTCAAAGCAGCCTTCCAGCAAGTGATAGCGGTTATGACGCACTTCATCCACCCTGCGTTGCACGGTTTTTTCTGGCAGGCCAAGCATGACCAGTGCGTGGGAGGCGAGCATAAGGCTCGACTCCAGGAGTTCCGGCACCACTTCCGTGGCCCCGGCGGCTTTGAGGTCGGCGAGTTGGCTATCGTCGCGGGTTCTGACCAGGATCGGGACCTCGAGGGTTATCAGTCGAGCCTCCTTGAGCACGCTCATGGCCACCTCGGTATTGTCTACGGCAATCACCAGCAGTCGCGCGCGATCAAGGCCTACGGCTCGCAGTAAATCACCCCGCCGGGCGTCGCCGTAATGCACACTGCTGTGCGCTTCGGCTGCTTCCTGAATTCGATCAGGGTCGTAGTCCAGTGCGACAAAGTCCTTGTGCTCGCGGCTTAGAAAACGCCCGATGGACTGGCCTACTCGGCCATAACCGCACATCACCACGTGGTCGTGCAGCTCGGCACTTTGTGCGGTAATTTCCTCCAGTTCGGCTTCTTCGTAGGATTGGCGGTGCAAACGGGCTGCGATTTTTGGCGCGGCCCTTAGCAACAAAGGCGTCAGCAGCATTGAGCAGAATGTGGCAGCCAGCAGGTAGGCGGCAAAATCGGGCGGGATCAGGGAATTGAGTTGCATCTGCGCCATCAGTGCAAAACAGAATTCGCCGCCCTGGGCCAGCGCCAGACCACTGCGCCAGGCCGTTTCACCGTCGCTGCCGCGCAGTTTGACCAGTATTGCCACTACTGCGCCCTTGATCAGCATCAGGGCCACAGTCAGGCCCAAAATCAGGAGGCCGTGGTGGACGAAAAGTTGCAGGTCAATCAGCATGCCGATGCTGACAAAAAACAGGCCCAGCAAGATGTCCCGGAATGGCCTGATATCCGCTTCGATCTGGTGCCGGTAGTGGCTTTCACCCAGTAGCATCCCGGCAAGAAACGCGCCCAGTGCGGGTGACAGCCCGAGCAGATGGGTGAGCCAGGCGGTAAGCAGTACGATCACCAGCGCCAACAATACGAACAGCTCGGCGGAGCGTGATGCGGCCACTTCGTGGAACAGGCGCGGCAGCAGAAAGCGGCTGGCAAACAGCAACCCGAAAAATAAAATTACCGTTTTACCCAAGGTAACTGGCAAGGCCCAATACCAGGCCTGATCGCTACTGCCTGCGAATACGGGCACCAGGGTGAGCAACAGCACCGCGACAACGTCTTGAAACAGCAACACGCCAATTGCGTTCTGGCCGTGGCGACTGAAAATTTCCCCCAGGCTGGTGAGTTCTTTGCTGACGATTGCCGTGGACGAAAGCGCGAGCCCCGCACCGAGCAAAAACGCGCCGCTAAAGCTCATTCCAAACCCATACAACAGACCGCCCAGAGCAATTGCACAGCACAGCACTTGCAGGCTGCCGAGCCCAAACACTACCCGGCGCAGCTTGAGCATCTTGGGCAGAGAGAACTCCAGCCCGAGGGAAAACAGCAAAAACACCACCCCAAGTTCTGCCAGGTCGGGCAAGTCCGGGCTGTCGTTGATCCAGTCCAGTGCGGTAGGGCCAACTAACAGGCCGACACACAAATAACCCAGCACCGGCGGCAACTTCAGGCGCCGAAAGAGGGCAATAACCACCAGCGACGAGGCCAGAATGATGAGTAGATTGGCAAACACGAAGACTTCCCTGTCAGGTCGGGTAAAAAGGTCGCGAGCATCCGGCAATTGAGAAGGGCTGTCGCTGATGTGGGTCAAGCGTAGTCGCAAGGAGCGTAATAGAGCGATTGTATTGCAACATCGGTGAAGTGACTGGTGGTATCTGCTACGGGTCGACGTCGCCCGGCAAGGCTCCTAAGATGAACACTTTATTACTTAGGTCGTTATTTATGCCTCCCGAATGTCAATTGTTCGGCACCTTGGGCTGCCACCTGTGTGAGCTGGCCGAAGCGATTCTAATGCCTTTGGTTGAGCATGGGTTGATGGTCGAACTGGTCGATATCGCTGACAGCGACGCGCTGTTTGAAAGTTACGGTCTGCGTATACCCGTATTGCGTCGGGTAGACACGGGCCAGGAGTTGGACTGGCCTTTTGATGCTGAGCAAGTGGTGAACTTTCTCGGATAAACCCCGGGTCTTTGCGCGATAATCGCCGGCTGCATTTATCGTCCGAGTTCCTCTATGTCGCCCCAGCCTTTCAACGCCGCCGAGCATCAAGCCAGCACTTTGTATCTGCCGCCAGGCAGCTGGCTGACGGTGCTCGACTGTCTGTGTGAGCATTTTCGCGCCATCAGCCGCGACCAGTGGCTCGACCGTATCGCCCGTGGCCGGGTCCTGGACGTTAATGGCGCGCCGATCAGCCCACTGTTGGCCTATAAAGAAGGCCTGCGCATTCACTATTTTCGCGAAGTGCCCAACGAAACACCGATCCCGGTGCAAGAAACCATCCTGTATGCCGATGAGCATCTGGTTGTGGCCGACAAGCCGCACTTTCTGCCGGTGACCCCGGCGGGCGAGTATGTTGAGCAAACGCTGTTACGACGCTTGATCCGAACGCTGGATAACCCGCATCTAGTGCCGTTGCACCGGATCGACCGGCATACAGCGGGCCTGGTGCTGTTCTCGGCTAACCCGCAGAGTCGTTCGGCGTATCAGTCGTTATTTCCCACTCGAAAAATTGAAAAACGCTACGAAGCCATCGCTCGGGCCTTGCCTGATCTGGCACTGCCGCTGGTGCATAAAAGCCGCTTGGTCGAAGGCGAGCCGTTTTTCCGGATGCAAGAAGGGCAGGGCGTCAGCAATACCGAAACCTTGGTCGATCTCTGTGAGAAAAATGGTGATTTGTGGCGTTATGCGCTGTACCCGGTCACCGGGAAAAAACACCAGTTGCGGGTGCATATGGCGGCACTGGGGGCGGGAATCTGCAATGACCCGTTTTACCCCGAGGTACTCAAGGATGCTGTCGATGACTACGCCAACCCGCTAAAGCTGCTGGCCCAGAGCTTGCGCTTTGTCGACCCGCGGACGGGTGAAGAACGTTTTTTTGAAAGCCGGATTCAGCTGGACTGGTGAGCGGATCTCTGGATGTGTGGGAGCGAGCAAGCTCGCTCCCACAGCAGGTTTACAGCTCTTTGACGGTACGAATCTGGTCTTTATTGATACGGGTTTCTTTGCCGTCCAATTGTTTGAACTGGTAGAAGCCCGAAGCGTCATCGTATTTTGGCGCGTCGACTGTCTGGATTTCACGGCCGTCGTTAAGCGTGATCACTGAAGGCGAAGAGCAGCCGGCAAGGGCAGCCAGGCCAGCAGCGAGCATAAGGGCGGCGAGAGTCCGGTTAGTCATGGTGTATCTCCAACAAGTGAATGTGCTGTTATGGATTAACTGTCCCTGAGACGTATACATCGTCTGCAAGTTCCATTGCTAGTGTCGCGCGGACACCTGCGCGGATTATTTCAGGAAGTCCGCCGTATTGAAATTAGTCAGTCGAGAGTCATTGTCCGCGCATTGCCAGGCCCGAGCATTGAGCTGCAGCATGATTTTGCGTGGACTGCGTTCGCCCCTCGCCCATGCAGCTTCGAAGGCGGGTGCCAGTGCAGTCGGGATCACGCACAGCAGCGGCTCCCACTGTTCGCCGTGACGCACCATCACCGGTTGATCGGGGTGTTCGCCAGCCGCGCCAAGCAGTGCGCCGAGCAAGTCGCTGTCCATGTTGGGTACATCACACGGCAACACCAACAAGTGTGAATGCCTGGCCGCGGCCAGACCCACTCGGATCCCCGCCAGAGGGCCGTCAAAATCATCATTGCCATCACTGACTAACTGGTCGGCATATTCTGCGTACCGGTCGTGGTTGCGATTGCACGAAATGATCAGATCATCGGTCAGCGGGCGAGCAATGCGCTGTACGAACTCAATCAATGGTTTGCCCTGCCACGTCACCAGGCCTTTGTCCTGACCGCCCATACGCTGGCCGCGTCCGCCTGCCAGCAGCAAAATTGAGCATTGAAACTGGTGCATAAAGGACTCCGCGCAACCAGCAAAAAGAAGGGCTGTGATATAACACCGGGCTGTTTCTCCTACAACTGGACCTCGTCTATGAAAGCCAAGGTTGATGCACCTTTCGTACCTTTAAATATCGCCGTTCTGACCGTCAGTGATACCCGGACTCTCGAAACCGATACTTCTGGCCAGGTCTTTGTCGACCGCCTGAGTGATGCCGGGCACAACCTGGCTGCTCGGGAGCTGCTCAAGGATGACCTGTATAAAATCCGTGCCCAGGTCGCGACCTGGATTGCCGAGGATGAGGTGCAAGTGGTGCTGATCACTGGCGGCACAGGGTTTACTGCACGCGACAGCACGCCTGAAGCCGTGAGTTGCCTGCTGGATAAACAGGTTGATGGCTTTGGCGAGTTGTTCCGTCAAATTTCGCTGGCTGACATTGGTACGTCGACCGTGCAGTCCAGGGCCTTGGCCGGTTTGGCCAACGGTACGCTGGTGTGCTGCCTGCCGGGTTCGACCAACGCGGTACGCACCGGTTGGGACGCAATTTTGGCCGAGCAACTGGACTCACGCCATCGCCCATGTAACTTCGTCGCCCACTTGAAGCAGGCACCGGCCTGTGAAAGCCGTGGGTAAGCCAGGCCGTACGGGCGAGCTGATGCCCGTCGAAGTGGCTTTGGCGCGCTTGCTGGCGTTGGCCGAAGCTGCGCCGATCCGCGATACCGAGTCGGTGCTGCTGGCAGCCAGTGCTGGCCGGGTGTTGGCCCATGACCTGATTTCAAGTCTTGATCTGCCACCGTGGCCTAACAGTGCGATGGACGGTTATGCGCTGAATGTGGCCGATTGGTCGGGTGAGCCGCTAGCGGTTAGCCAGCGTATTTTTGCGGGCGCGGCGCCAGAGCCCTTGGCTCCCGGGACGTGTGCGCGGATCTTTACCGGCGCGCCTGTGCCTGAGGGGGCGGACTGCGTCGAAATGCAGGAAAACGCCCAGGTGCAGGCTGACGGTCGTGTGGCCTTTACTCAAGCCTTGCATGCCGGTCAGAACATTCGCCCACAAGGGCAAGAAACCACCATTGGCGAAGTAGTCCTGTCGGCAGGCACCCGTTTGGGGCCGGTTGAACAGGGGCTGGCCGCGTCCCTGGGTTGCGCCACGCTGCAAGTGATTCGTCGGGTCAAAGTTGCCGTGTTGTCGACGGGTGATGAGTTGGTTGAGCCGGGTCAGCCATTGGGCCCTGGGCAAATCTACAACAGCAACCGCGTATTGCTCAGCAGTTGGCTGACGCGATTGGGGTGTGAAGTGGTCGATGCGGGGATCTTGCCCGATGACTTGCCTGCGACCCGTCAGCGCTTGGGTGAGCTGAGTGCGGTTGACCTGATTTTGTCTACCGGCGGGGTGTCGGTGGGCGAGGCCGATTATTTGGGCGTTGCTCTGCGCGAAGAAGGCGAGCTGGCCTTGTGGAAACTGGCAATCAAACCGGGGAAACCCCTGACCTGTGGGCATTTCCGCGGCGTGCCGGTGATTGGTTTGCCGGGCAATCCGGCCTCGACCCTGGTTACTTTCGCGATGCTTGCACGACCTTACCTGCTGCGCCGTCAGGGCGTGCAAGCGGTCGAACCGCTGAAGTTCCAGGTGCCAGCCGGTTTTGTATGGCCCAAGCCGGGCAATCGCCGCGAGTACTTGCGCGGTCGCTTGGAGCAAGGGCGTGCGCTGATCTACAAGAACCAGAGTTCGGGCGTGTTACGCAGCGCGGCCTGGGCCGACGGGCTGGTGGAAGTGCTCGAAGAGCGCACCCTGGTTGAAGGCGACTGGGTGGGCTTTATCCCGTTGAGTGAAGTGCTGGGTTGACGCCTTGTGGGGCGGAGAACTTGTAGCAGCTGCCGTAGGAACGAGGCTGCGTTCGGCGACGTAGTCGTCGCGAAATCAGGCACTGCGGTGTGCCAGTAAAACCCGGCTCTCAGAGTTTACGACGACTCCGTCGCCGAACGCAGCCTCGTTCCTATGGCAGCTGCTACGTAATCGGCGCGCGCCCATAAATATCGGTCAAACGCACGATATCGTCTTCGCCCACGTACTCGCCGCTTTGCACTTCGATCATCACCAGATCAACCGCCCCGCAGTTGCTCAGGCGATGAGGGCTGCCGGGTTTGATAAAGGTGGACTCGTTGGTATCGAGGATAAAATCGAGGTCGCCGTTGGTCACCTGCGCCCTGCCGCTGACCACGATCCAGTGTTCGCTGCGGTGCTGGTGCGTTTGCAAGGACAGCGCGGCCAGAGGTTTGACCACGATGCGCTTGATCTTGAACCCCGGGCCTTCTTCCAGCACGGTGTAAGTCCCCCACGGGCGGGTCACGGTGCGGTGCAGGCGATAAGCATCGTGGCCCTGAAGCTTGAGCGCCTGGGCAATATATTTAACGTCCTGGCTGCGCTTGGCATCGGCGACGAGCAGCGCATCCGGTGTGTCGACAATGATCAGGTCATGCAGGCCCACCCCGCCCACCAGACGCTTGGGTGAATCGATGTAGCAGTTATGTACGTCGTGCAGCACGTGTTCGCCATTGCACTGGTTGCCATTGGCGTCTGCCGGGCTCAGTTCGCGTACCGCCTGCCAGGAGCCGATATCGCTCCAGCCCAGTTGGCAGGGCACCACGGCCACTTTTTGCGAATGCTCCATCAGTGCGTAGTCGATAGAGATATCGGGCACCAGGGCGAAGCTCGGGCTATCCAGTTCGAGGTGGCGCTGCTGTTGGCCCTGGAACACCTGGCTGTGTTCCAGGCAATGGATCACTGCGGCCAGTACCTCAGGCGCGTGGGTCTTGAATTCGCGCAGCACGCTGTCGACGCGCATGCAGAACATGCCGCTGTTCCACAGATGCAGGCCGCCATCGAGGTAGTCCTGGGCCGTCCGGGTGTCAGGTTTTTCAACAAACTGCGCCACTTCAAAGCCGCCACTGCTCAGCGCCGGGCCTTTCTCGAGATAGCCGAAACCGGTTTCGGCTCGGGTTGGCAAAATGCCGAATGTTACCAGCCAGCCCCGGTCAGCCAATTGCCGGGCACTGTCGACCGCCTGACCGAAGGCCGCGATGTCGGTGATCAGATGGTCGGCGGGCAGCACCAGCAGTTGTGCATCGCCACCGTAGCGTTGCGCCACCTGCAGGGCGGCGGCGGCAATCGCCGGGGCAGTGTTG
This sequence comes from Pseudomonas kulmbachensis, assembly GCF_963681935.1. Classification (NCBI taxonomy): domain Bacteria; kingdom Pseudomonadati; phylum Pseudomonadota; class Gammaproteobacteria; order Pseudomonadales; family Pseudomonadaceae; genus Pseudomonas; species Pseudomonas kulmbachensis. Next base: position 1,540,327 of record NZ_OY817088.1, read on the forward strand.
CGGCCGAAAGGCTCAAGGATAAAATCCAGCTCGACGCCGCAGGCATTCAGTGGGCGGTAATCGTCGAGCGTGCGGAAAAAGACGTCGCGATTGGTCACAGTCAGTAATTGGCCAACATCAGGTAGGCCGATTGCACGACTGAAGGTCTTTTGCAGCAGGCTCTGGCCGTCTGGCAGGCACATAAAGGGCTTGGGCATGGCTTCTCGCGACACTGGCCACAGCCGGGTGCCAGCGCCACCGGCGATGATGCAGGGAACCAGTGTGCTCATTCAGAACGCCTCTAGAATCATTGAATTGCTGTCAGACGTTGAAGTCTGACGGGTTCTGCGGCTTTGATCGACCTGTGGTTGTTAAATCATGACGGTATGGGTCTTTCTGCTCTGGCTGTTGTCCAAGCATTCAGGCCGTTTATGACGAGGGATGGAGCATGAGTTCAGGTAAGGCGTTTTTGATTTTGCATGGCAAGCAAGCCCTTAACGAAGAGGTGCGGGCGGCCGTTGAGCATCAGCGTGCGGCAGGCTGGGAGTTGGCAGTACGCCTGACATGGGAGGCCGGGGATGCACAGCGTCTGGTGCGCGAAGCGCTGGATGCTGGCTACACCCATCTGATCGCTGGCGGCGGTGATGGTACCTTGCGCGATATTTGTGAGGCCATGGCGCTGGCCGATACCGAAGCCAGTCTGGTGCTGTTGCCGCTGGGCACTGCCAATGATTTTGCGCGAGCGGCAGGTGTATCGCTGGAGCCCCACGAAGCCCTGGCCTTGCTCGATACGCCTGCCCGGGCGATTGACCTGGGGGAGGTCGGTGGTCAGTTGTTTTTGAACATGGCCACCGGGGGCTTTGGTAGCCAGGTGACGGCGAATACGTCCGAAGACTTGAAAAAAGTCCTGGGCGGCGCGGCCTATCTGTTTACCGGTCTGTCGCGCTTCAGCGAGCTGCACGCGGCGTACGCCGAGTTGCAGGGCCCCGATTTTCACTGGAAAGGCGAGCTGCTGGCGCTGGGAATCGGCAACGGTCGCCAGGCGGGAGGCGGGCAAGCGTTGTGCCCTGAAGCCCTGGTCGATGATGGCTTGCTGGACATCAGTATCTTGCCTGCGCCCCAGGAAATCGTAGGCACCCTGAAGAGTCTGATGGCAGAGGGTTGGGGGCTGGATAATCTGTTTGTTCGGGCGCGCCTGCCCTGGATTGAAATCAAGGCTGCCGAGGGTCTTTCAATGAATCTCGATGGCGAGCCGCTTGAGGGTGACGCCATGCGCTTTACGGTGCGCAAGGGCGCCTTGAAGGTTCATTTGCCGGTGGGGTCGCCATTGCTGGGCCAGTGAAGCGTTGCGGGATAGTTGGTGGCTATCCGATATCAAGGTTGCGGGAATTCGGCCGATAAGGTTGGTCATCAAGTTCCTACGCTCAGGAGTTACTCATGGCCGGCATCCTCGACACGGTAGACCAGCGCACTCAGTTGGTCGGTGCAAACCGACTGGAACTTCTCATGTTCCGCCTGGCAGGTCGGCAGCTGTTCGCGATCAACGTATTCAAGGTGCAGGAGGTTCTGCAACTGCCGAAACTGACCCTGATGCCACACCGCCATCCCCATGTCTGTGGCGTGGTCAATTTGCGCGGCAAAACCCTGCCAGTGATCGACCTGTCCCGGGCGATTGGCATGCGTGCTCTGGTGCCAGGCCCAGACAGCACCATCATCGTGACCGAGTACAACCGTTCGGTGCAGGCCTTCCTGGTGGGTGGGGTCGACCGCATTGTCAATATGAACTGGGAGGCCATCCTGCCACCGCCCACCAGTGCCGGGCGCCAGCATTACCTGACCGCTATCAGCAATGTTGATGACCAATTGGTCGAGATCATTGATGTGGAGAAAGTCCTGGCTGAAATCGTGCCGTACAACGCCAAGGTGTCGCGGGAGAAGCTTGCTGATCCGATCTTTGAGCAGGTGCGGGGGCGTGAAGTGCTGCTGGTCGACGACTCCAGCGTGGCCTTGGCGCAACTGCGCGAAACGCTCTCGCAACTGGGGATCAAAATGCACATCGCCAGCGATGGTCTTAAGGCATTGAACATGCTCAAGGGCTGGGCCGACACCGGTCAGGACATGACCGACAAGCTGCTGATGATATTTACCGATGCCGAAATGCCGGAAATGGATGGCTATCGGTTGACCACTGAAATTCGCAACGATCCGCGTTTGCGCAGCCTGTATGTGGTGCTGCATACCTCGCTGTCTGGCAGCTTCAACGAATCAATGGTGAAAAAGGTCGGTTGCGACAATTTCCTGTCCAAATTCCAGCCGGACAAACTGGTGGATGTTGTGCGTCAGCGCCTGATGCTGGACCAAGTGCCTGCGTGAAGCTGCGTATCTTTGCATTGGTGATTGGCTCGTATATTGTGGCCTTTTTTTACCCTGCAGGGAGCATGCGTCATGCTGCGTCTAAGCGCGCTTTATCGTTTTCCACTGAAATCCGGCAAGGGTGAAAGCCTGCCTCAGGCCCGGCTGGACAAGTTGGGGCTGGTCGGTGATCGACGCTGGATGCTGGTGGATGAAGCAAGCGGGCGTTTTCTTACCCAGCGTGCCGATCCAAAAATGAGCCAGCTGTCCGCGCTCTGGAATGCGGCAGGCGGTTTGACCTTGAATGCTCAGGGGTTTGAGGCGCTGGACGTGGCAGTGCCTGAGGCGGATACCGATCTTCGGGGCGTAACCATCTGGCGTGACACCTTGCGTGTGCCGGATGCGGGGGATGCCGCTGCCGACTGGCTAAGCCGCTTTGTGGAAAAACCGGTGCGGCTGGTGCACGTGCCACTGGAGCGGGCACGCACCACTCAGGCGGGCTATGGCCGTGATGATGACAAGGTCGCATTTGCCGATGGCTACCCGCTGTTGTTGATTGGTCAGGCGTCTCTGGATGACATTTCACACAAGGTCGGACGACCTTTGGACATGCTGCGCTTTCGGCCCAACCTGGTGATTGAAGGCAGCGAGGCCTTTGCCGAAGACGGCTGGAAGCGCATCCGTATCGGTGATGTCGAGTTTCGCCTGGTCAAGTCCTGCTCGCGTTGCATCCTGACCACCGTTGATCCGCAAACCGGTGTCCGTGATGAGCAGCGTGAGCCGCTGGTGACCCTGATGACCTATCGCAAGCAGGAAGAGGGCACCATGTTCGGTCAGAACCTGGTGAACGACAGCAATGGCGTGCTGGAAGTCGGGATGCCTGTAACGATTCTGGAATAACGCTACCAACCCCTGTGGGAGCGGGCTTGCTCGCGATTCAAGCGACGCGGTCTCTCATGCAGTCTGCATTGAGGCCATCGCGGGCAAGCCCGGCTCCCACAGGATTTGATTCCCCGCACACCTTCCGGTGTGCGGGTGGGCATCAGTTACTGATCATCAAAATACCGCTCATGCCAGTCCACCACGGGCTGTGGTGCGTTGAGTTTTTGGCCGTAGATCACCGAATAAGACAGCACGTTCTGCACGTACTGGCGTGTTTCGTCGAACGGGATACTTTCGATCCATACGTCGAACCCCAGATGGTTGGCACCTTTGAGCCATTGACGCACGCGTCCCGGCCCGGCGTTGTAGGCCGCTGAGGCCAGCACCCGGTTGCCATTGAACTGGCCATGTACCTGGCTCAGATAAGCCGCGCCCAACTGGATATTCTTGTCCGGGTTCAGCACCTGCTGCGGTGATGCCAGCGGGATATTGAATTTTCGTGCAGTCTCTTTGGCGGTGGCTGGCATCAATTGCATCAGACCACTGGCACCCACGCCGGAGCGGGCGTCATCCATAAAGGCGCTTTCCTGGCGGGTAATGGCGAATACCCAGCTGGAATGCAGGCCGCGGAGCTTGGCTTCACGCACCAGCGTGTCGCGGTGGGCCATCGGGAAGCGAATGTCCAGATCATCCCAGTACTGGGCCTGACTGATGGTTCGGATAGCCGGAAAATACCACTTCAGGTCATAGGCAAGCTTGGCTTGGGCGACCATCTCGTCGCGGTTGAACAGGCGGCTGACGTAGTACCACTCACGGCGGCCATCGACGATTTGCCCGCGATCATGAAACTCCAGTGCGCGCTGCACACCTGCAGTGTTGCGTACTTTTTTGATCAGTTGCGGGCTGAGCATCAGTGGCTTGTTATTGAGCTGGTAAGGCGTTTGCGCCCGATCAGCGGCCAGGAAGCCATAGAAGTCGCGCTCGTTGGATACTTTTTTAAATAGCGCCAGTGCTTGTGGGTTCTTCGGTTCGGCCAGTTCAAGGCTGCGCGCTTGCCAGTAACGCCAGCGGCTGGTGGTTGCCAGATCTTGTGGAAGCTTGCGGGTCAACTGGTAAGCGTCTTCCCAGCGACCCAGGCGCAGCAGCAGGCGCAGGCGCCATTCGGTGACGGTGTTGTCACGCAACTCCGGGTCATATTTGGTCATGATGTCCAGCCCGCGACTGTCGTAGCGGCGGGCGAACGTCAGGCCGATTTCCCGGGCGATGGCGACTTTTTCGTCGCGCGAGAAATGCATATTGGTGGCGTAGGTGTCGAGCAGGGCTGCGGCTTTTTCCGGATCCTGGCGGGCCAGGCGGCGCAGGCCCAGGCCTACGGCGTCAGACATTGCCTCGCTGGCTGGGGCAAAGCGCGATGGCTGGCTCAGCATGTCGGGCTTTTGCGCCACATCAATCATCAGTCTGGCCTGTGGGCCCAGGGTATTGAGGCCATTGGCCAATGATGTCGCCAGGGCGTAATTGCGCGCCTCGGCAGCGAGCTTGACCCGCTGCCAGCGTTTTTTCTCGGTCAACTGACCTTCGGCGGCCCACTGGCTGAACAGTGCGTCGCAGGCTGCGGGCTGCGCTTTACCGACCAGCCACAGTTTTTCGGCGTTGGCATACCCTTCGGCCTTGCGGTTGTGTTGCAACTCATACTGGCCATTGAGGCAGTCCAGTTCGGTGAAATTCAGCTTGGGGTCGTAATACTTTTCGAAAGTAGCCCAGTCGCCACGGTCTGCCAGCCAGCGTAACCAGCGCAGTTTCATCCAGTTGGCTTGCGGCAGGTCGCCGTGTTCAGCCAAAAACTGCTCGATTTCGGTGTTGCTGGCTGACTTCAGGCGTGCGGTCAGCTCGTCATAGGCCAGGTAGGGCGTCAGCGGGTAAGTGCGCAGGGCTGAAGCATTCTGAAAATAAGGGCCGGAATCGCCTTTGGCCAGTGCGAGCTTGGCTTGGTCGTAGAGTTGGCGTTGTTGAGTCAGGTCTGCGCCGTGGGCGGCTTGCACGGCACAGCTAGTGAGAAGCAGGCAGGATAAAAAGTTGAAGAGACGACTGCGCATGAGGCTTCCGTACAGATAAAAAACGTGACGAGTGCGGGGCGGGCCAGCACTGATTGTTACGTAGCTTAGCCTTTTGCCAGCGGCGCGTGAAAGCCTTGCAGGCCAACGGGTGCAACTTGGCACTAAATGAAGGGAAGAGGGCACCGTACAAGAAATACCCGGCCGCCCAAGGGTACAAATCAGGTAGAATGCGCGCCCAGTTTTTGGAGAAGCTCATGACCCTGCTCAAATTCAGCGATGTGTCCCTTGCTTTCGGCTCTATGCCGTTGTTGGACAAGGTGTCCTGGCAGATCGCCCGTGGAGAGCGGGTGTGCATCATCGGCCGCAACGGTACCGGCAAGTCCAGCATGATGAAGCTGGTTAAAGGTGATCAAAAACCCGATGACGGCTCTGTTTGGCGCGCGCCCGGCCTCAAGATTGGCGAATTGCCGCAAGAGTTGCCGGTAGCCGACGAGCGGACCGTGTTCGACGTTGTGGCCCAAGGTCTGGACGGTGTTGGCGAGTTGCTGGCCCAGTACCACCACCTCAGCCAGAACATCGTCACCGATGCTGACCTGGACAAGCTGATGCACGTCCAGCAAGACCTCGAAGCCCGTGATGGCTGGCGCTTGCAGCAATTGGTCGACAGCACCTTGAGCCGTCTGCAGTTGCCGGCTGATAAAACCCTTGCCGAATTGTCTGGCGGCTGGCGTCGTCGCGTTCTGTTGGCACAAGCACTGGTTTCCGAACCGGATCTGCTGCTGCTCGACGAACCGACCAACCACCTGGACATCGGTGCAATCGCCTGGCTCGAAGAGGCCTTGATGGGCTTCCAGGGCGCGGTTCTGTTTATTACCCACGACCGTTCATTCCTGCAAAATCTGGCTACCCGGATTCTGGAACTGGACCGTGGCGGCCTGATCGACTGGAACGGCGACTACGCCAGCTTCCTGGTCCACAAGGAAGCCACACTGGCCGCGGAAGAAACCGCCAACGCGCTGTTCGACAAGCGTCTGGCCCAGGAAGAAGTCTGGATCCGCCAAGGCATCAAGGCTCGTCGCACCCGTAACGAAGGCCGCGTACGCGCCCTGAAGGAACTGCGTGTAGAGCGCAGCGAGCGTCGCGAGCGTACCGGTAAAGCCAACATCCAGCTGGACACGGCCGACAAGTCCGGCAAGCAAGTAATGGTGCTGGAAAACGTCAGCTTTGCTCACCCGGGTGGTCCGTTCCTGCTCAAGGACTTCTCGATGGTGCTCCAGCGCGGCGACCGTATTGGTCTGCTGGGTGCCAACGGTACGGGCAAAACCACACTGCTCAAGCTGATGCTGGGCGGCCTGGTGCCAACCGAAGGTACAGTTGAAGAGGGTACGCGCATCGACGTGGCTTACTTCGATCAGCTGCGTCATCAACTGGATCTGGAAAAAACCGTGATCGATAACGTGGCCGAAGGCCGCGACTTTATCGATATCGACGGTCAAAGCCGCCACGTGCTCAGCTACCTGGGCGACTTCCTGTTCAGCCCTCAGCGTGCCCGCACGCCGGTCAAGGCGCTGTCGGGTGGTGAGCGTGCCCGCCTGTTGCTGGCCAAACTGTTCAGCAAGCCAGCTAACCTGCTGGTGCTCGATGAGCCAACCAACGACCTGGACGTTGAAACCCTGGAGCTGCTCGAAGAGGTCCTGCTGACCTTCAAGGGCACTGTGCTGATGGTCAGTCACGACCGGGCATTCCTCGACAACGTGGTTACCAGCACTCTGGTATTCCAGGGCGAAGGCAAGGTTCGTGAATACGTGGGTGGTTATCAGGACTGGCTGCGTCAGGGCGGTTCACCGCGCCTGCTGGGCGTAACCGAGAGCAAGTCCGGCAAGGCCGACCTGAACTCGGCCGTGGTCGAGGCTGCACCGGCTCCTGTGGCGGCTCAGGCTGCTCCTGCGGCGAAAAAGAAACTCAGCTACAAGCTGCAGCGTGAGCTGGAAGCTTTGCCGGCTGATATCGACGCCAAAGAACAGGCGATTGCTGCTGTTGAAGCAGAAATGGCCGACGCTGGTTTCTATCAGCTGCCTGCTGCTAAAACCGCTGAAGTGATCGCCAAGCTTGAAAAGCTGCAAGGCGAGCTTGAGCAACTGGTTGAGCGCTGGGCTGAGCTGGATGCCTGATTGACCCTGTGCTGAATTGAAAAAGCCCGGCCCTTTAACAAGGTGCCGGGCTTTTTTGTTGTTACATGCAGATAAACTTAATCAGGTTTTTTCAGGCTGACAGCCAGCACGTCGCACGGAGCACCGTGCAGTACGTCGTTGGCGGTAGAGCCCAGCAGCAGGGCAAGGCCGTGACGGCCGTGGCTGCCGACCACGATCAGGTCGCATTTTTGCGCTTTGGCCAAGGCGTGGATTTCCTGGCGCGGCTGGCCGTAGTTAAGGTGGCAGTAATCCTTGTGCAACTGCGGGTACTTGGCGATCAGCCGCTCAAGGCGTTCCTTGGCCTGATCGAACTGTTGTTGTTGCAGTTGCGAGAGATCCATTGGCACGTCGCCGCCAAACGCCATCGCCATCGGTTCTACGATGTGTATCAGCGACAGTTTGGCGCCGTTGGCCTTGGCGCTTTCGCTGGCGCGGTTGATCACGGGGTCGCATTCGTCGGTCAGGTCGACAGCGACCAAAATATGTTCGTAGGGCATGTGGGGTGCTCCTGTAAATGGCGATCAGTTATGAGTATGGCCCTTTTCCAGAGCCTTGGTTCAAGTCCGGGTCATTCGTTTATCAAGTTATGAGAGTACAGATATGACGGTATGGATAGTGGTGTCAATCCTGGCACTGGTTCTCAGCCCTTTGGCCTGGTTGCGGCCTTCCCGGGGGCAAAGCGGGCGGATGGATTTGCGCATGGAGGCACGGCGCATTGGTTTGTCCATGCAGCTGGCGCCTCAGGAGTGGCCGCATTGGCTTGAGCCGCAGCCGCCCGGTTCTTGCGCGCAGTATCACCGCCCGCGCCGCAGTACTAAGCCTGATGTTTGGTGCTATTGGCAATCGGCACCGGGAAAATGGCTCAATCGCTGGCAAGAAGAATGTGAGGATGAGCGCTTGCTGGAGCAGTTCAAAAAGCTTCCGGCCAACGTCTATAAAGTTGAGGCCGATGGGCAAATGATCGTGCTGGTATGGGGCGAGAAGGGCGAGGCGCAAGTGCTGAAGGCGATTGATGAAGTGCTTAAGGCGCTGGCATGAGCACCTGCACACCCTGTGTGGGAGCTAGTCTGCTCGCGATGCAGGCGGTGCGGTCTATCAGTTACACCGAGGTGATGCGATCGCGAGCAGGCTCGCATCCCGCAGGCGAAATGTGTTTTTGAACTGACTACCGGGTCGTTTTGTCATCATTGTTTTGGACAATTGACAATCGATCGCTTTTCCGTGAAGGTGTCGACACCCAAATCAAACGGGCGTATGAATTGAGTGTTTGTCATGTCAGACGACTCTCATTCAACCCCGATTATCGCGTTGGCGGGTGTGTCTGGCGTATTGGCATCAACCTTGACGCAAAGGTCAATGACAGCCAGACGCAGGCGTGCGACGTGTACTGTTCAGCTTCCATATCCTGGAGATCAGTTGATGATTTACGAAGGTAAAGCCATCACGGTTACGGCTCTTGAAAGTGGCATCGTCGAACTGAAGTTCGACCTCAAGGGTGAGTCCGTCAACAAGTTCAACCGTCTAACCCTGAACGAATTGCGTCAGGCGGTAGATGCGATCAAGGCAGATGCTTCGGTCAAGGGCGTCATCGTTTCCAGCGGTAAAGACGTGTTTATCGTCGGCGCCGACATCACCGAATTCGTCGAAAACTTCAAATTGCCGGATGCCGAGCTGATCGCTGGCAACCTGGAAGCCAACAAGATCTTCAGTGATTTCGAAGACCTCAATGTGCCTACCGTCGCGGCCATCAATGGCATCGCGTTGGGCGGCGGTCTGGAAATGTGTCTGGCTGCTGACTTCCGGGTCATGGCTGATAGCGCAAAAATCGGCCTGCCGGAAGTCAAGCTGGGCATCTACCCAGGCTTTGGCGGCACCGTGCGCCTGCCGCGTCTGATCGGCGTTGATAACGCGGTTGAGTGGATTGCCTCGGGCAAAGAAAACCGCGCCGAAGATGCTCTGAAAGTCAGCGCCGTCGATGCTGTGGTGACGGCTGACAAGCTGCGCGCTGCCGCGCTGGACCTGATCAAGCGTGCCATCAGTGGCGAGCTGGACTACAAGGCCAAGCGCCAGCCGAAGCTGGAAAAGCTCAAGCTCAACGCAATCGAACAAATGATGGCTTTCGAAACCGCCAAAGGTTTTGTAGCTGGTCAGGCGGGTCCAAACTACCCGGCACCGGTTGAAGCAATCAAGACTATCCAGAAAGCCGCGAACTTCGGTCGTGACAAGGCGCTGGAAGTGGAAGCCGCAGGTTTTGCCAAACTGGCCAAGACCTCAGCTTCGCAATGCTTGATCGGCTTGTTCCTGAACGATCAGGAACTGAAGAAAAAAGCAAAAATCTACGACAAGATCGCCAAAGACGTGAAGCAGGCTGCCGTTCTGGGCGCTGGCATCATGGGGGGCGGTATTGCCTATCAGTCGGCTTCCAAAGGTACGCCGATCCTGATGAAAGACATCAACGAGCACGGCATCGAGCAGGGGCTGGCTGAAGCCGCCAAGCTGCTGGTAGGTCGCGTTGACAAGGGTCGCATGACCCCGGCGAAAATGGCCGAAGTGCTGAATGGCATTCGTCCTACGCTGTCTTATGGCGATTTCGGCAACGTCGACCTGGTGGTCGAAGCTGTAGTCGAGAACCCGAAGGTCAAGCAAGCCGTACTGGCGGAAGTGGAAAATCACGTTCGCGAAGACGCCATTCTGGCTTCCAACACCTCGACCATTTCCATCAGCCTGTTGGCCAAAGCCCTCAAGCGTCCGGAAAACTTCGTCGGCATGCACTTCTTTAACCCGGTGCACATGATGCCCCTGGTGGAAGTGATCCGCGGTGAGAAGTCCAGCGATCTGGCTGTAGCAACCACCGTTGCCTATGCCAAGAAAATGGGTAAAAACCCGATCGTAGTTAATGACTGCCCGGGCTTCTTGGTCAACCGTGTGCTGTTCCCGTACTTCGGCGGTTTTGCCAAGCTGGTCAGCGCCGGTGTCGACTTCGTGCGCATCGACAAGGTCATGGAAAAATTCGGCTGGCCAATGGGCCCGGCGTACCTGATGGACGTGGTCGGTATCGACACCGGCCACCACGGTCGTGACGTGATGGCTGAAGGCTTCCCGGACCGTATGAAAGACGACCGTCGTTCGGCGATTGACGCTCTGTACGAGGCCAAGCGCCTGGGTCAGAAGAACGGCAAGGGCTTCTACGCCTACGAAGAAGACAAACGCGGCAAGCAGAAGAAAGTGGTTGATTCGAGCGTGCTTGAAGTACTCAAGCCGATCGTTTACGAGCAGCGCGACGTGAGCGACGAAGACATCATCAACTGGATGATGATCCCGTTGTGCCTGGAAACCGTGCGTTGCCTGGAAGACGGTATCGTTGAAACTGCAGCCGAGGCCGACATGGGCCTGGTGTACGGTATTGGCTTCCCGCTGTTCCGTGGCGGCGCTCTGCGCTACATCGACTCGATCGGTGTTGCAGAGTTTGTAGCACTGGCTGATCAGTACGCTGAACTGGGCGCGCTGTACCACCCGACGGCGAAGCTGCGTGAGATGGCCAAAAACGGCCAGAGCTTCTTCGGTTAAGCGCCCCATTAGAGTGAGAGTGAAATTATGAGCTTGAATCCTAGAGACGTGGTGATTGTAGACTTCGGTCGCACCCCGATGGGCCGCTCCAAGGGTGGCATGCACCGCAACACCCGTGCTGAAGACATGTCTGCGCACTTGATCAGCAAAGTGCTGGAGCGCAACAACAAGGTTGACCCGGGCGAAGTGGAAGACGTGATCTGGGGCTGTGTAAACCAGACCCTGGAGCAGGGCTGGAACATCGCGCGCATGGCGTCGCTGATGACCCAGATCCCGCACACCTCTGCTGCGCAGACCGTGAGCCGCCTGTGCGGCTCGTCCATGAGCGCCCTGCACACTGCAGCGCAAGCGATCATGACCGGTAATGGTGACGTGTTCGTGGTTGGCGGCGTCGAGCATATGGGCCACGTGAGCATGATGCACGGCGTTGACCCTAACCCGCACATGTCGCTGTACGCGGCAAAAGCCTCGGGCATGATGGGTTTGACCGCGGAAATGCTGGGCAAGATGCACGGTATTACCCGTGAGCAACAGGATGCCTTTGCCGTGCGTTCTCACCAACTCGCCCACAAGGCGACGGTAGAAGGCAAGTTCAAGGACGAAATCATCCCGATGCAGGGTTATGACGAAAACGGTTTCCTGAAAGTTTTCGACTACGATGAAACCATTCGTCCAGATACCACCTTGGAAAGCCTGGCGGCGTTGAAACCTGCGTTCAACCCTAAAGGCGGCACCGTGACTGCAGGCACTTCGTCGCAAATCACCGATGGTGCTTCGTGCATGATCGTGATGTCTGCCCAGCGTGCCAAAGACTTGGGTCTGGAGCCGTTGGCAGTCATCCGCTCGATGGCGGTTGCCGGTGTGGATCCAGCGATCATGGGCTATGGTCCAGTACCGGCTACACAAAAAGCATTGAAGCGTGCGGGCTTGAATATGGCCGATATCGACTTCATCGAGCTTAACGAAGCTTTCGCTGCACAGGCTCTGCCAGTGCTGAAAGATTTGAAAGTGCTCGACAAGATGAATGAGAAGGTTAACCTGCACGGCGGTGCCATCGCTCTGGGTCACCCGTTTGGTTGTTCAGGTGCGCGTATCTCCGGCACTTTGCTCAATGTAATGAAGCAAAATGGCGGTACCTTCGGGTTGTCCACCATGTGCATTGGTCTTGGCCAGGGCATTGCCACCGTCTTCGAACGCGTCTAAGCGTTGCGTTGATGGAAGCCGGGGCCTTGTGCCCCGGTTTTTGTTTTTAAGCGAGTTTATTTTTTTATTTGCAGAGGGGCCGCAACATGCCGCTACAACCTGGGCTCTATCAGCACTACAAAGGCCCGCAATATCGGGTATTCAGTGTGGCTCGCCATTCTGAAACCGAAGAGGACGTAGTGTTCTACCAAGCCCTGTATGGTGATTACGGCTTTTGGGTGCGCCCGCTGAGCATGTTCCTGGAGTCAGTCATCGTCGAGGGCGAACAAGTCCCGCGCTTTGCCCTGATTCAGGCCGAAACCAGCCTTTTTTCCCGGCCATAAGGCAAGGTCGCGCAGAACCCTGTGCTTGACCTCACCTTGTAGCCACTATATATAGCGGTGCCGCGTCAGGCGCGAACCGCCTTTCACTTCTAGAATTCAGGAATTTTCTGATCCATGGGCAAATCGCTGGTCATTGTGGAATCCCCGGCTAAGGCCAAGACCATCAACAAGTACTTGGGTAACGAGTACGTGGTGAAGTCGAGTATCGGCCATATCCGAGACCTGCCCACCAGCGGTTCGGCTAGCGCCAGCAAAGAACCGGCTGCCAAGCGTGGCAAGGCAGCGGCGGGCGAAGCGCCGGCCCTGTCGCCAAAAGAGAAGGCTCAAAAGCAGCTGATCTCGCGCATGGGCGTCGATCCCGAACATGGCTGGAAAGCCAAGTACGAGATCCTGCCCGGCAAGGAAAAGGTCATCGAAGAGCTGCGCCGGCTCGCCAAGGATGCTGACACCATCTATCTCGCAACCGACTTGGATCGCGAGGGGGAAGCCATTGCCTGGCACCTGCGCGAAGCCATTGGTGGTGATGACAGCCGCTACAAGCGCGTGGTGTTCAACGAAATCACCAAGAAGGCGATTCAGGAAGCCTTCTCCAAGCCGGGTGAGCTGGATATCAACCGGGTTAACGCCCAACAGGCACGCCGCTTTCTCGACCGCGTAGTGGGTTACATGGTTTCACCGCTGCTGTGGGCCAAGGTTGCCCGTGGCCTGTCGGCTGGCCGTGTGCAATCGGTCGCCGTGAAGCTGGTGGTTGAGCGTGAGCGCGAGATTCGTGCGTTCAACCCTGAAGAGTACTGGGAAATTCACGCCGACCTTGGTACTGCCAAGGGTGCGAAAGTGCGCTTCGACGTCGCCCGTGAAAAAGGCGAGGCGTTCAAGCCGCTGAACGAAGCTCAGGCCATGGCGGCGCTGGAGAAGCTCAAGGCTTCGAACTACAGCATCGTCAAGCGTGAAGACAAGCCGACCAGTAGCAAGCCGTCGGCACCGTTCATCACCTCCACCCTGCAACAGGCCGCGAGCAATCGTCTGGGCTACGGGGTGAAGAAAACCATGATGATGGCTCAGCGCTTGTACGAAGCGGGCTACATCACGTACATGCGTACTGACTCCACCAACCTGTCGGTTGATGCAGTCGAGATGGCGCGTACCTACATCGAAGGCGAGTTTGGCGCGGACTACCTGCCGCCAGCACCGAACGTCTATAGCAGCAAGGAAGGCGCACAGGAGGCTCACGAAGCGATTCGTCCTTCTGACGTAAACATGCACCCGAGCAAGCTGTCGGGCATGGAGCGCGACGCTGAGCGCCTTTACGAGCTGATCTGGCGCCAATTCGTGGCTTGCCAGATGCTACCGGCCAAATACCTGTCGACCACTGTCAGTGTGGCTGCCGGTGATTTCGAGCTGCGTGCCAAGGGCCGCATCCTGAAATTCGACGGTTACACCCGTGTGATGCCGCAAATTGCCAAACCGGGCGACGATGACGTACTGCCGGACATGGTCCAGGGCGACGTGCTGAAACTGATCGAACTTGATCCGAGCCAGCATTTCACCAAGCCGCCTGCGCGTTACTCTGAAGCCAGCTTGGTAAAAGAGATGGAAAAGCGCGGTATTGGTCGTCCTTCGACCTACGCCGCGATCATCGGGACCATTCAGGATCGTGGTTACGTGGCGTTGCATAACCGCCGCTTCTACTCCGAAAAAATGGGTGACATCGTTACTGAGCGCTTGTCCGAGAGCTTCTCCGACCTGATGGACTACGGCTTCACGGCCGGTATGGAAGAGAACCTCGACGATGTGGCTCAGGGCGAGCGCGACTGGAAAAACGTGCTGGACGAGTTCTACGGCGACTTCAAGAAGAAGCTTGAAGTAGCGGCGGCGCCGGAAGGCGGGATGCGTGCCAACCAGCCAGTGATGACTGATATTCCATGCAAGGAATGCGGTCGTCCGATGCAGATTCGCACGGCTTCTACCGGTGTATTCCTGGGTTGCTCGGGTTACAGCCTGCCGCCTAAAGAGCGTTGCAAGGCCACCGTCAACCTGGTGCCGGGCGACGAAATCGCTGCGGACGACGAAGGCGAGTCCGAATCCTTGGTGCTGTTGGGCAAACACCGTTGCCCGATTTGCAGCACGGCGATGGATGCTTACCTGCTGGATGAGAAGCACAAGCTGCACATCTGCGGTAACAACCCGGATTGCGTGGGCTACGAAATCGAAGAAGGTAACTATCGCATCAAGGGCTACGAAGGTCCGAGCCTTGAATGCGACAAGTGCGGCAGCGAGATGCAGCTAAAAACCGGCCGTTTCGGCAAGTTCTTCGGCTGCACCAATGCAGAATGCAAAAACACCCGCAAGCTGCTGAAAAGCGGTGAAGCTGCGCCGCCGAAAATGGACCCGGTGAAAATGCCGGAGCTGAAGTGCGAGAAGGTCAACGACACGTATATCCTGCGTGACGGTGCTTCGGGGTTGTTCCTGGCCGCGAGCCAGTTCCCGAAAAACCGCGAGACCCGTGCGCCGCTGGTGATCGAGATTGTTCCGCACAAGGACGAGATTGATCCCAAGTACCACTTCTTGTGTGAAGCGCCGAAGAAAGACCCGGATGGCCGCCCTGCAGTGATTCGCTACAGTCGCAAGACGAAAGAGCAGTACGTGCAGACGGAAGTAGACGGCAAGCCGACTGGCTGGCGTGCGTTCTACGACGGTAATAGCTGGAAGGTAGAAGACAAGCGTAAAGAAAAAGACGCTTGATCCGAGCTGGTAGCTGAATAAAAAACCGCGCAAGGGCTGCATGCCTTGCGCGGTTTTTTGTTGGTGCAAGGCCTTGTAGCAGCTGCCGAAGGAACGAGGCTGCGTTCGAGCGCGAAGCGGTCGTAAAACCTGAGCATGCGGCCTCTCAGGTAGATTGCGGCCTCTGGTTTTACGACGGCTGCGCCGCCGAACGCAGCCTCGTTCCTTCGGCAGCTGCTACAGAGGGTTGTTAGTCCTTGCGCCAGCACAGCCTGATCCCTGAGACTGCACAACCTGCCTTTACCCTTTCGCTGTGGAGCGCCCGCATGGCTCACGAACTCTATACCCGCACTAATCAGAAGATCTATTTTGCAGGCCTGGCCCTTGAGGCGATGAACAAGGCGGGGGAGGGGCGAGCCATGAATGCTCAGGCTCTGGTTCAGGCTGAGCGCGAGTCGGCGGTGTTTCATTTGTATGGCGCGCTGCTGGGTTTGTGTCACGAGATAGCGGGCTTTTATCGCCTGCCCCAGGCCAATGCACCTCGGGTCGAGTTGCTGCTCACTCAGCAAGTGCTTGATCAGAAGGCTATTCCTGAGCTCGCAGAACTGGTTGAGTTGGCGCAAGCGCCGCAGACCTGGCTGGCGCAGCTGGTGGCCACCCATGCCGCGCTGTATCAGCCGCTGCAGGCGCCGAAAAAGGTCAAGGCGGATGTGTTCCAGCCTTTGATCGTTGCGGTCAACCTGGAAGACGAGGCGCCCCAGGCGTTGAGCCGCGAAACAATGGAGGAGTGGCGTCAGAACCTTAAAGGTCTGGCTATCCGGTTTCGTGACGGACTCAATGAGTGTTAAAGGTCTAAACCGAAACGGTACAGTCATTCATCAGTCTGTAATGCAAAGCGCTACAGATCCCGGGAATTTTCCACGGGATGGCTGATATACTCCCGCGCTTTCGTGGAGAACAAATTTATATGCCAACGTCCTTTCTAGAAATTGTCGAGTTGCCAGACGGCCGCATCGAGTTGCGCCGTGCTGAAGACGAAGGGTCTTTGGTAACGCTGAATTTTTCTGAAGATGCCAAGGCATTTCTTCAGGGTCAGCACGTAGAGGTGGCCAAAGCCATGCTCAGCGTTGGTGTGCAAATGGCGGGTCGACTGGCCGAAGGCGACCTCGAAAAAGACGATGGGCCGCGCATTCTTCATTAAGCGGCCCTGAACCGTGTGCCACAGCCAGGCCATTGCGTTCTGCACTGGCCCTGTGGCGGCGTCAGGTTTTAGCCCAAGCGAATATTCAAGCTTTGCCCGTGGCCTGTGCGTGCTGCGCTGATCAACTGTTGGCGTGCTGCGCTGTTCAGTGGGTTGATCCAGCTCACCACGGTGTGGCTGCGACCCAGGCGCAGCGCTTCGCAGGTGAGTTGCAAGGCGCTTTTATTGCCGTTGGGCTGCAGCAGCAAGATACGCTCGCGGTTCAGCCCGGCGTCGCGTAACCAGCTTTGAGTCAGGCTTGCAGGCGGTGCGATCAGTGTCAGCCAGCGGGCATTTTGTTGCTCGCTAAGTTCGCGCAGCATGGGAGCAAGCAGGTTCAGGCAGTTTCCGGCGGCACCGCGTAGCGACAGTTCACTGAATACTTCAGGTTCGGCGCTCCAGGGTGAGTCGAGCACGTCCTTGATCGCAGGGGCCATGGGTTGTGCCATGAACGCTTCGAACAGGGTGAGTTGTGCTGGCAGCGGTGTGTGTGGGAACTGCATGAAGCCTCCTTTAGCGGCGAATTACGCCGACGCTCAAGCCTTCAATGACCAGTTCCTGGTCTTTGAGGTTGACTTCAATCGGGGCGAATTCAGGGTTCTCGGCAATCAGCCAGACCTTGTTGCCTTCACGCTTGAAGCGTTTTACCGTGACTTCGTCGTCGATGCGGGCCACAACGATCTGGCCGTTACGGGCTTCGCGGCAAGTGTGCACAGCAAGTAGATCGCCATCGAAGATGCCGACATCCTTCATGCTCATGCCTTGCACCCGCAGCAGGTAATCGGCTCGCGGATGGAAGAAGGTCGGGTTGATGTTGCACGACTCTTCGACATGCTCCAGCGCCAGAATCGGGGCGCCTGCAGCCACCCGGCCGATGATGGGCAAGGTTGACTCGTCAGACTTGGCTTCGAAGCCAGGGATGCGAATCCCGCGCGAGGCACCGGGGGTCATCTCGATGGCACCCTTGCGGGCAAGGGCCTTGAGGTGCTCTTCGGCGGCGTTGGGGGACTTGAAGCCCAGCTCCTGTGCGATCTCGGCACGGGTGGGCGGGTATCCGTTGTCATCCAGGCATCGCTTGATGAAGGCCAGGATCTCAGCTTGGCGTGGCGTCAGTTTTAGCATGTTGATCGCTCTGTCTTTTTATACAGTGACTGGGATTATATACAGTGAAGGCTTATTGGCAATCACCCATTTCCAGCAGTCCGCTGGACGGTCGTTGATACGCGGTGCGGCCCGTACTTTATCAGGTGGGGCCTGGCTGGCCGAGGCTGTGGTTAAATACGAAACCGCCCGGTCGCAAAACGAATACGTCATCTTGACTTTTTACAAGCTGAAACGTATGTTTCAAACAAGTGTTTAAATGTATGTCAGGCGGAGTAGTCATGGCCCAGTCGGAAACCGTTGAACGTATCCTTGATGCTGCCGAGCAGCTGTTCGCGGAAAAAGGGTTTGCTGAAACCTCATTGCGGCTGATTACCAGCAAGGCCGGGGTCAACCTGGCGGCGGTCAATTACCATTTTGGTTCGAAAAAGGCGCTGATCCAGGCGGTTTTTTCGCGTTTTCTGGGGCCTTTTTGTGCCAACCTGGATCGCGAACTGGAACGCCGTCAGGCCAAGCCTCAGAGCCGGCCCAGCCTTGAAGAGTTACTGGAAATGCTGGTCGAGCAGGCACTGGTGATCCAGCCGCGCAGTGGCAATGATCTGTCGATTTTCATGCGTTTGCTGGGGCTGGCATTCAGCCAGAGCCAAGGTCACTTGCGACGTTATATTGAAGACATGTACGGCAAGGTGTTCCGCCGCTATATGTTGCTGGTCAACGAAGCTGCCCCGCAAATTCCGCCTATCGAATTGTTCTGGCGCGTGCACTTTATGCTGGGTGCGGCGGCGTTCAGCATGTCGGGGATCAAGGCATTGCGTGCCATCGCCGAGACCGATTTTGGCGTCAACACCTCAATTGAGCAGGTGATGCGCCTGATGGTCCCGTTCCTCGCGGCAGGCATGCGTGCTGAAAGTGGCGTTGTTGATCCTGCGATGGCTTCTGCCCAGCTTCGCCCGCGCAGTAAAACCGTGCCGGTTACCGTCAAGGTCTGACCTGCTGCGGGTGGGCGTGGCAGCTTTGTTCCGCTAAGCTAGCTGCCATGCCCAGCCCTGACTTATTCCCGTCTCTCATTTTTCCGCTGCCTCTCTGTAGTGCGGTGCGCAAGCCTGTGCCCGCGTATCCGGATCGGGTAATGAGCACTCTCTTTCTTAAGGATTTCCCATGAGTTCTGCCTTGCAAGGCTCCTTGATGGTGGACGTCGCCGGTACTTGGCTGACGGCCGAAGACCGGCAATTGCTGCGCCAGCCTGAAGTGGGCGGCTTGATCATTTTTGCACGCAATATCGAGCATCCGCGCCAGGTGCGTGAGTTGAGTGCGTCGATTCGTGCGTTGCGCCCGGACCTGCTGCTGGCGGTTGACCAGGAAGGCGGCCGGGTGCAGCGCTTGCGTCAGGGCTTTGTGCGCCTGCCAGCGATGCGTGCCATTGCCGATAACCCTAACGCCGAGTACCTGGCCGAGCAGTGTGGCTGGATCATGGCTACTGAAGTACTGGCCGTAGGGCTGGACTTGAGTTTTGCTCCGGTGCTGGATCTGGATTACCAGCGCAGCGCTGTGGTTGGCAGTCGTTCATTCGAGGGCGACCCGGAGCGCGCAGCTACATTGGCCGGGGCTTTTATTCGCGGGATGAACGACGCGGGTATGGCTGCTACGGGTAAGCATTTTCCGGGGCACGGGTGGGCAGAAGCTGATTCCCACGTCGCCATTCCGACTGATGAGCGCAGCCTTGAGCAGATCCGCGCCCATGACCTGGCGCCTTTTGCGCGTCTGAGCAAGCATCTGGCAGCTGTCATGCCGGCTCACGTGATCTATCCGCAAGTGGACAGCCAGCCAGCCGGTTTTTCCCGGCGCTGGTTGCAGGACATCCTGCGCGGCGAATTGCAGTTTGACGGCGTGATCTTCAGTGACGACCTGTCGATGGCCGGTGCGCACGTGGTGGGTGATGCCGCCAGCCGTATTGAGGCTGCCTTGTCGGCTGGTTGCGACATGGGGCTGGTGTGCAACGACCGTGCTGCCGCAGAGCTTGCCCTCAGCGCAGCGCAGCGCTTGAAGGTCACTCCGTCGCCCCGGATCGCGCGTATGCGCGGCCAGGCCTGGGCCAGCACCGATTATCGCCAGAGCCCGCGTTGGTTGGTGGCGATGGGCGCTCTCAAGGATGCTCAGCTAATAGATTGACGGCATCCCTCAATCAAGGCTTAAGCAATTATTGGCGGTATAGGGCTGATCATCAGCCCTGAATCGTTTTGTAGCCGCTGAGGGGCGGAGCGAGGCTGCGATCAGAGACGTAGTTGTCGTGAGATCAGACGCTGCAGTGTGCCAATTAAATCCGGTGCTCAGGATTTACGACTGCTGCGCAGCTGAACGCTGCCTCGTTCTACTCGTCAGTGGCTACAGAGATACTTCAAGCGTGGGAGCGAGCCTGCTCGCGAAAAACATTCGCGAGCAGGCTCGCTCCCACTGGGGCTTGACCTGGAACAGAGTATCTACAGAGATCATTCGCGAGCAGGGAACAGAGCATCCACTGGTTTATGTTTTACAGTGGAGTTCAGCGCTTCTCGGTTTTAGGCGGCAACGGTGCAAACAGGGCGTCGATGTCGTCGTCCTGGAGTTTCCAGTCTCCGGCGATTCGACCGTCCAGTACGCCTGCTGCCAAATCCGATTTTTCCTGCTGCAAGTGCTGGATTTTCTCTTCCACGGTGCCGCGGGCAATCATCTTGTACACAAATACCGGTTTTTCCTGGCCAATGCGGTAGGCGCGGTCGGTAGCCTGATTTTCTGCCGCCGGGTTCCACCACGGGTCGTAGTGAATCACCGTGTCGGCTTCAGTCAGGTTCAAGCCAACGCCACCTGCCTTGAGGCTGATCAGGAAGATTTGCAGCGTGCCACTCTGGAAGTCCTTGACCGGCGCGCGCCGGTCGCGGGTTTGCCCGGTAAGGATGGCGTAACGGACGTTGCGTTTTTTCAGTTCGATTTCGATCAGGGCAAGCATCGAGGTGAACTGCGAGAACAGCAAAATGCGCCGCCCTTCGGCAAACAGTTCTTCGAGCATCAGCATCAAGCTATCGAGCTTGCCCGAGGTGCTGCCTTTTTTCGGCGCAGTGTCGCTGACCAACCGCAAGTCGCAGCAGACCTGGCGCAGTTTTAGCAGCGCTTCCAGGATGATGATCTGACTGCGCCCGACACCTTTGCGGGTGATTTCGTCGCGCACTTTTTTGTCCATCGCCAGGCGCATGGTTTCGTATACATCGCGCTGCGCTTCATTGAGGTCAACCCAATGGATGATCTCGGTCTTGGGCGGCAGTTCGGTGGCAACCTGTTCCTTGGTGCGGCGCAGCAAAAACGGTTTGATCCGTGCATTCAGGTGTTGCAGGCGTTCGGCGCTGCCCTGGCGTTCGATGGGCACCCGGTAGTCGCGATTGAAGGTTTTAACGTCGCCCAGCCAGCCGGGGAGCAGGAAGTGGAACAGTGACCATAACTCGCCCAGGTGGTTTTCCAGTGGTGTGCCGCTCAGGCACAGGCGTTGCCGCGCAACCAGCTCGCAGGCAGCCTGGGTGGCCTTGCTGCCTGGGTTCTTGATGTATTGGGCTTCGTCCAGCACCAGCAAGTGCAAGGGCAGTTTGGCCAGGTGCTCGATGTCCTTGGGCAGCAAAGCGTAGGTGGTCAGGATTACGTCGTAGTCATTGAGGTGCGCAAAGTGTTTTTTACGGGTGGCGCCATACAGCGCCAGCACCTTGAGCTGCGGGGTGAAGTGCGCGGCCTCGTCGAGCCAGTTGGGAATCAGGCTGGTGGGCATCACCACCATGGCTGGGCGATCCAGGCGACCAGCGTTTTTTTCGCACAGAATATGCGCCAGGGTCTGCAGGGTTTTGCCCAGGCCCATGTCGTCAGCCAGCACGCCACCGACCTCAAGCTGGCGCAGCGACTGCATCCAGCTCAGCCCTTCGAGTTGGTAGGGGCGCAGGTTGGCGTTGAGGCCCTCGGGCACTTCGACGCTGAAGTCCTTGATGTCACGCAGTCGCTGGGCAAAGCCACGAATCTGCTCACCACCTTCCCAGCGCAAGGGCAGGGCATCCAGAGCGTTGAGGCGCAGCGCGTCGGCGCTTTTGATTCGCAGCGAGGTGGCATCCGGCTCGCCCAGATAGAACTCGTCCAGGGTTGCGAGTACCGGCTTCAAACGCCCAAACGGCAAGGCAACTTGCAGCGCGCCGTGGCCGCTGCCAGGGTTGGCCGGAATGTTTACCAGAATCAGTTCGTCATCTCGGCGCCGGGCAAGTTTCTCCGGGTTGAGGATGTCGTTGTGGGAGCGCATCAGGTTCAGCAGTATCGGCAGCAGGCTCAGGTGGCGGCCGTTGACGATAATCCCCAGTTCCAGGTCGAACCAGTCACGCTCCGGGGCTTCATCGACATTGGCGTACCAGTCTTCGACCGGGCTCAGGTCAAAGCCGAAGCCCTCATCGATCTGCAACTCCCAGCCTTGTTCGCGCAGGGCTTGCATCTGGTTGAGGGTGAAATTCAGCCAGGCACTGTCATTGACCAGCTCAAACAGCTCGCCGGCACTTTCGGGTAGCGCTTTGCTCTGGCGGGTGGCAATTTTGAAGCCCAGGCTGCGCAACTGCTCTCGGTAGACATTCTCGGTGTCTGGCTGGCGTTTGATCCGTAGGGTCTGCTGTTCCTGGCGCAGCAGAATGTCGGTGTTTTTTTGCCCGCTGACGTACTGGTCCAAGTAGTTGAACGACAATGCGGCGCGGTGCTGGATATAGCGTTGCATCTTGCCGTTGCGCGGTTCGAAGGCGCTGAACTCGGCGCTGGCCAGCCACAGGCGTGGCACTGGCTGGACATCGTCGACCAATTGCTCGGGCAGGTTGTTGGGGCGACGTGAGTCGAGTACGGCCTGGAGTTTCTCCAGAAGCTCGGCATCCTGAGCGGCGGCAGGGTAGTTCAAGGTTTCTTCAATCTTCAATAAGACGGCAGCGGTGTGCTTGCAATTGGTGCGTACCGGGCAGGTGCAGGTTGCGTCCACCAACAGCAGAGTGCCTTTGGCGGATTCGCGTAAATGTATGGTCTGACGGTAGGTGTTTTCGCCTGAGCCCTGACAGCTGGCGTTGATCATGCTGTCGCCGATCTGGACGATTCTGACGCGGTTTTCCTTGGCGTAGCGGCGACCACGCTCAAGGCTTTGTTCTTTGAAGCGACTGACCCAAGTCGGTGCGAGCGGCTTGGTCAGTCGGGGTGTCTGGCTCAGGGGCATGGGTATTTCATTCAGGGCGACTTCGGCGTGAGGCGCTCAAACAGCGTCTCAATGTTATTGAAGCGTTCTTCTGGGCGCTCCATTGGCACCATGAACTTGAACAGGGTCGCGCCTTCGAATTTGTAACGGTTGGGTTGGCCCTGGATCAATTTGATCAGCACCATCGGATCAACCGGGGTGTCAGCCGCAAACTCGATTCTCCCGCCCTGTGGCCCGGCGTCGACTTTCTTGATGCCCAATTGCTCGGCCTGCAACTTGAGCAAGGTAATGCGCACCAGGTTCTTGGTCGGCTCGGGGAGCAGGCCGAAGCGGTCGATCATCTCGACCTGCAAGTCCTTCAGGCCTTCTTCGTCGGTGGCCGAGGCGATGCGTTTGTAGAGAATCAGCCGGGTATGTACATCCGGCAGATACGCCTCGGGGATCAGTGCGGGCACCCGCAGATTGATTTCCGGACCGCCACCCAGGGGCTGGTCGAGGTTGGGCTGTTCGCCCTTGCGGATTGATTTGACCGCACGTTCGAGCATTTCCATGTACAGGGTAAAGCCGACTGCCTGGATCTGGCCGCTTTGGCCGTCACCGAGCAGCTCGCCCGCGCCGCGGATTTCAAGGTCGTTGGTGGCCAGGACAAAACCGGCCCCCAGGTCCTGGGTGTTGGCGATGGCTTCCAGACGCTTTTGCGCGTCCCCGGTAATTTGCTGGCGTGGTGGCGTCAGCAGGTAGGCGTAGGCCTGGTGGTGACTGCGCCCGACACGGCCGCGCAACTGGTGCAATTGCGCCAGCCCGAACTTGTCGGCGCGCTCGATAATGATGGTGTTGGCGCTCGGCACGTCGATCCCGGTCTCGATGATGGTCGAGGCGATCAGCACGTTGAAGCGCTTGTGATAGAAGTCGCTCATCACCTGTTCGAGTTCGCGTTCGCGCATCTGCCCGTGGCCGATGCCGATCCGTGCCTCGGGTACCAGTTCGGCCAGTTCGGCGGCGCATTTCTCGATGGTTTTTACATCGTTGTGCAGGTAGTAAACCTGCCCGCCGCGCAGCAGTTCACGCAGCAGGGCCTCTTTGACCGTGCTTTTGTTCTGCTCCATGACAAAGGTGCGTACCGACAATCGGCGCGCCGGTGGCGTGGCGATGATCGACAGGTCGCGCATGCCCGACACCGCCATGTTCAGCGTGCGCGGGATCGGCGTTGCGGTGAGGGTCAGGATATCGACTTCACTGCGCAGGGCCTTGAGCTGTTCTTTCTGGCGAACCCCGAAGCGGTGTTCTTCGTCAATGATCACCAGGCCGAGGTTTTTGATTTTGACGTCGTCTTGCAGCAGCTTGTGGGTGCCGATCACGATGTCGATCTTGCCTTCGGCCAGGTCGGCCACCGCGGCATTGATCTCTTTGGCTGACTTGAAGCGGCTCATTACCTCAACCGTTACCGGCCAGTCGGCAAAGCGATCGCGAAAGCTGTTGTAGTGCTGCTGGGCGAGCAGGGTGGTGGGCACCAGGATGGCCACCTGACGACCGCCATGCACGGCAATAAAGGCCGCGCGCATCGCCACTTCGGTTTTGCCGAAGCCCACGTCGCCGCACACCAGACGGTCCATCGGCTTGGGCGACAGCATGTCGGCGCGCACGGCTTCGATGGTGGTTTGCTGGTCCGGGGTTTCTTCAAACGCGAAGCCGGCGCTGAAAGTGGCGTAATCGGCTTTCGGGTCGGCAAACGCGTAGCCCTCGCGAGCGGCACGGCGGGCGTAGATGTCGAGCAGTTCGGCAGCCACGTCACGTACTTGCTCGGCGGCTTTGCGTTTGGCTTTTTGCCAGGTTTCCGAGCCCAGACGATGCAATGGCGCCAGTTCATCATCACTGCCGGTGTAGCGGGCGATCAGGTGCAGGTTGGCCACCGGCACATACAACTTGGCGCCCTCGGCGTATTCCAGGGTCAGGAACTCGGCTACCTGATTGTCAACTTCCAGCGTCGCCAAGCCTTGATAGCGGCCAACACCATGGTCGATGTGAACCACCGGCGCGCCTTCGCGCAGCTCGGTGAGGTTCTTGATCACCGCATCGTTGTTGGCATCTGCGCGTTTCTCGCGGCGCCTGCGCTGCATCACGCGCTGGCCGAATAACGGGCTCTCCGCGATCAACGCCAGCGCCGGGTCGTCCAGTAGCAGGCCATCATCCAGCGGGGCGATAGTGATGGCCAAGCGGTGCTTGCTGGCAACGAAGTCGGGCCAGCTATCGACCGTTTTTGGCCGCAGTTTGAGGCGCTCAAGCAGTTCGAGCAGCACTTCACGGCGACCGGCCGATTCGGCGGTAAACAGCACGCGGCCATCAAACTGCTCAAGAAAGCTCGCCAGGGCATGCAGCGGCTGATTGGCCTTGGCTTCAATCGCCAGATTGGGCAGCGTTTGCGCCGGGAAGCGTTCACGGCTGCTGCCGGTGTCGACGTCATCCTGGCTTGCGACCACGCGGGGCCAGTTTTTCAGGCGGGCGAAGCAGTCTTCGACCGGCAGGAACAGCTCGGCAGGTGGCAGCAATGGCCGCGAAGGATCGATGCGGCGCTCTTCATAGCGGTTGCGCACGTCAGACCAGAAGTTCTCTGCCGCCTGCTCAATGCCTGGCAACGAGAATACTTGGGTGTCTGCCGGTAAATAATCGAACAGGGTCGAGGTGTCATCGAAAAACAGCGGCAGGTAGTACTCGATGCCCGCGGGGGTGATGCCGCTGGTCAAGTCCTGGAAAATCGGGCAGCGCCGGAAGTCGACATCAAAGCGCTCACGGAAGCGGGCCTTGAAGCGGGTTACGGCGTCTTTTTGCAGCGGAAACTCGCGGGCGGGCAACAGGCGGACCGACTCGACCTTGTCGATCGAGCGCTGGGTTTCCGGGTCGAAAGTGCGCAGCGTCTCGATTTCGTCATCGAACAGGTCGATCCGGTACGGCAATTTGCTGCCCATCGGAAACAGGTCGATCAATGCGCCGCGTACCGCGAACTCGCCATGCTCATACACCGTGTCCACGCAACGATAGCCACTGGCTTCAAGCCGGGTGCGCATCTGCTCCACATCCAGCTTCTGGCCGATATCCAGCACCAGGCTGCTGCCGAGCAGAAATTTGGTCGGGGCCAGGCGATGTAGGGCGGTGGTAATCGGCACTACCAAAACGCCATGACTCAGCTCCGGCAGCCGGTACAGACTGGCGATGCGCTGGGAGATGATGTCCTGGTGTGGCGAGAACAGATCGTAGGGCAGGGTTTCCCAGTCGGGGAAATGCAGCACCGGTAACTCGGGCGCAAAAAATCTCAGCTCTTGCTCAAGGCGTTCAGCGCTTTGGCTGTCGGCGGTCAGGAGCAGGGTGAAGCGCTTGGCGGCGCTGGCAGCCTCGGCAATCGCGAGGCTCAGGGCAGCACCGGGCAGGTTGCTCCAGTGCTGTTTACCTGCCGTAGCAGGGAGTTTCGGTAGACGCAGGACGGGCACGGAAGGTTGAGCTCCAAGCGTTGCGACAAAGTCGGCAATTGTAGCGGGCCAAAGGGCTGGCTGTCAGTTGCAGTGTTCAAGCAGGTGCAAATCAGCGCGAGATAGCGGGCATGGGGGTGCCGGCGGGGCTACTCAGGGGGTGAAGGTCAATTAACGGGTGAATGTTAGAAAAATTTTCGCCAATATTTGTTGGTGCTTAATCGTTTCAGTAACTGAGTATGACAGGCGTGCATTGCCCCTGCAGGGGCGCAGCGGCATAATGTAGCCCCTTTTTTCAGCCCCTACATGTGGAAGGTTCCCGTGACTCAGAAGCCCGACCAGTGTCTTGGTGAATGGATCGACCGTGAAGCACTCGCAGAAGCGATGATTCCGCTTATCGGTCAGCTTTACCGCAATAACAATGTGGTTAGCTCGATCTATGGCCGCAGCCTGATCAACCGTTCAGTCATTGCGATTCTCAAGGCTCACCGCTTTGCTCGCCATCGTCAGTCCGATGACATCGAATTGTCCGTGCACGAAACTTTCCCGCTGCTCAAGGCAATGAGCGAGCTTAAGCTCGGCGCTGCTTCGGTAGACCTGGGCAAGCTGGCCGTGAAGTTCAAGGCCGAAGGCAATGGCCGCACGGCTGAGCAGTTTGTGCGCGATGAACTGGCCGATGTAGTAGGTCAGCAAAACGCTTCTGCACGTAAAGGCACCGACGTTGTGCTGTACGGCTTCGGTCGTATCGGCCGTCTGCTGGCGCGCATCCTGATCGAAAAAACCGGTGGTGGCGACGGCCTGCGCCTGCGTGCCATCGTTGTGCGCAAAGGCGCCGACAACGATCTGGTCAAGCGTGCAAGCCTGCTGCGTCGTGACTCGGTACATGGCCCGTTCGATGGCACCATCGTTGTCGATGAAGCCAACAACACCATCACCGCCAACGGCAACCTGATCCAGGTGATCTACGCGAAGAACCCTACCGAGGTGGATTACACCCAGTACGGTATCAAGAACGCGCTGCTGGTGGACAACACCGGCGTATGGCGTGACGCAGACGGCCTGGGTCAGCACTTGCAGTGCCCTGGTATCGACCGCGTGGTGTTGACCGCACCTGGTAAAGGCAAGCTGAAGAACATCGTTCACGGCATCAACCACGGCGAAATCACCGCAGACGACAAGATCGTTTCGGCGGCATCCTGCACCACCAACGCCATCGTGCCGGTGCTCAAGGCTGTCAACGACAAGTTCGGCATCGTAAACGGTCACGTTGAAACGGTTCACTCGTACACCAACGACCAGAACCTGATCGACAACTTCCACAAGGGCGATCGCCGTGGCCGTAGCGCCGCGCTGAACATGGTTATCACCGAGACCGGTGCTGCCACCGCTGCTGCCAAGGCATTGCCTGAACTGGCCGGCAAGCTGACCGGTAACGCGATCCGCGTTCCGACGCCAAACGTGTCGATGGCCATCCTCAACCTGAACCTTGAGAAGCCGGCTACCCGTGAAGAAATGAACGAGTACCTGCGTCACATGGCGCTGCACTCCGATCTGCACAAGCAAATCGACTTCGTGAGCTCGCAGGAAGTGGTTTCCACTGACTTCGTAGGTTCGCGTCACGCCGGTGTGGTAGATGCTGAAGCCACTATCTGCAATGACAACCGCGTTGTGCTGTACGTGTGGTACGACAACGAATTCGGTTACAGCTGCCAGGTAGTACGCGTGATGGAAGACATGGCCGGGGTTAACCCGCCTGCGTTCCCACGCTAAGCGCTCGCCGCAACTGAAAACGCCCCGATTTGTCGGGGCGTTTTTTTTGTGCAGAAAAAACGTGTGGGAGCGGGCTTGCTCGCGATTGGATCACCGCAGCGTTTTAGTGAAGCCGCATCGCCTGCATCGCGAGCAAGCCCGCTCCCACAGGTTGTGTGAAGCCTTTTAGCCGTTACTTGGCACCGCCGATTGCGCCGTACGTAACTGGTGCTGATTGCCACGGAACAGCACCACGGTTGCAATCAACCCCAGTATTGCCGCGCCGGTCAGCCACAGGCCGGGGGCGGCCTTGTTGTCCAGGACGTGGATCAGGTAGGTGCAAGCCGCCGGGGTAAAGCCGCCGAAGGTCGCAGTCGCGAGGCTGTAGGCCAGCGAGAAACCTGTGGTGCGCACTTCAATCGGCATGATTTCGGTCAGGGCTACGACCATCGCGCCGTTGTACGAGCCATACAGGAACGACAACCACAGTTCGACGATCAGCAGGTGACTGAAACTCGGGTTGGCTACCAGCCATGACAGCGCTGGATAGGCGGTCAGGATCGCCAGAATGGTGGCGCCCAGCAGCAGCGGTTTGCGACCGATCTTGTCAGACAGTGCGCCCATGACTGGCAACCAGAAGAAGTTCGACAGGCCAATGCACACGGTCACCAGCAAGGCATCCAGATCTGACAGGTGCAGTTCTGCCTTGCCGAAGGTCGGGGTGTAGGCGGTAATCAGGTAGAACGACACGGTGGTCATCACTACCAGGGCCATGCCGCCCAGTACCAAGCCAAAGTTCTGACCGATAGAACGCACGATTTCCCGCAGGGTAGGGTGATGTTTGCGAGCCTCGAACTCTGGGGTTTCTTCCATTGAGCGACGGATCACAAAGATCACCGGCACGATCATGCAGCCCAGCAGAAACGGAATGCGCCAGCCCCATTCACCCATTTCTTCAGGGCTCAGCCAGTGGTTGAGGCCAACCCCGAGCAAGCCGGCAAACACCACGGCCGCTTGTTGGCTAGCAGACTGCCAGCTGACGAAGAAACCCTTGCGTCCGGGTGTGGCGATTTCCGCCAGGTACACCGACACGCCGCCCAGTTCCACGCCTGCCGAAAAGCCTTGCAACAAGCGCCCGACCAATACCAGCAACGGCGCTGCAACGCCCAAGGTGGCATAGCCCGGTACGCAGGCGATCAGCACGGTGCCCATGGCCATCAGTGCGAGAGTAATGATCAGGCCTTTGCGGCGACCATGACGGTCGATGTAGGCGCCGAGAAAGATCGCACCTAGTGGGCGCATCAGGAAACCGGCACCGAAGGTCGCGAGGGCGAGCATTAATGAGGCGAAAGCGCTGTCGCTTGGAAAGAAGGTTTTGGCAATGGCCGTGGCGTAAAAGCCAAAGACCATAAAGTCGAACATCTCTAGGAAGTTACCGCTGACAACGCGAAAAATCGCCTTGCCTTTGCCCGTACTGGAGGCCATCTGAAATCACCTGCTCTTATCTGTTTTTATGCGCAATCCATGTTTTTACTCGTCCACACTGCAAGCTCAAGGCATGCGCCATGGTGCAAAACAGTTTTGTAACAATATGTGTATCGAGAATTGTAGGCAACATTTGTTGCTGCTACACGGGCGGGTCAGGGGCTTTGTGCTAATAAATTCAGGCGAAGGTTTTCGGGCAGGCCTTCGGGTGCGAGCCAGATCCCCAGGTAGATCTTGGCCAGTTCTTGATTCTGGCTGTTGAAAATCACCGCGCCATTGCGCTCGATGTTCAATCCGCGTTGCGGGTCGTAGTCCAGGGCATAGCGGTCGCCACGTTTGATGTCGCCGAAGCTGGCTTGCAGTTTTTTTAATGGGCCGTCGAGACTGGCCAGGATGGCTGCTGATTGCTGGCGCTTGAGGATAGTGGCGGATGCTTTGGTGATATCACCGTGATTCAGGTCGCGCAGATAAAACAGCTCAATGCGCAAGTCGAGCTGTTCGTTAAAGGCCTGTTGCGGGGTGATGCCTGGTTGGGTGAACAGGGCGGCGGCGTAGATGTCGGCCCACAAATACGTCAGTACGATCTGGCCTTTGCGTTCCATGACTTGCGAGCCGTCTGTCCAGTGATCTGGAAAATTGGCTTCTTTTAATCGAGCAGGCTCGGCGGCCACGCCGGTGGTGCTGTAGATCAGCAAAAGTACGATCAACATCTGGCGCATGATGGGTGGCTCTGATCGATTGAAATGTAGCCCGCGGCAGCGGCTACACAAGAGTGAAGCTCAATCGCCTATGTAGTGAATACAAAAATAGCCAACGACCAGACCAAGGGTTAATGTTCGCGGCGTTCAGGCTTCTATAGACTGTGCCCCACGTTTTGATCCTTCATGGCGCTGGCCGCGACATGATTTAGCCGCAGGTGCCCACAGGGTGCCACGGCCTGTTCTGAGGAGTACGCATGGCTGTCTACAACTACGACGTAGTGGTACTGGGTTCCGGCCCGGCAGGAGAAGGTGCGGCAATGAACGCCGCAAAAGCAGGGCGCAAGGTAGCGATGGTCGATAGCCGACGTCAGGTCGGTGGCAACTGCACGCACTTGGGCACTATCCCGTCCAAAGCCCTGCGTCACTCGGTCCGCCAGATCATGCAGTTCAACACCAATCCGATGTTTCGGGCCATTGGTGAGCCGCGCTGGTTCTCGTTCCCGGACGTACTGAAAAGCGCAGAAAAAGTTATCTCCAAGCAGGTCGCTTCCCGCACGGGCTACTACGCACGTAACCGTATCGACCTGTTCTTCGGCACCGGCAGCTTTACCGACGAGCAAACTATCGAAGTGGTCTGCGCCAATGGCGTGGTTGAAACCTTGATGGCCAAGCAAGTCATCGTTGCTACCGGCTCGCGTCCATATCGCCCGGCCGATATCGATTTTAGCCACTCGCGCATCTACGATAGCGACACCATCCTCAGCCTGGGCCACACCCCGCGCAAGCTGATCGTTTACGGTGCTGGCGTGATCGGTTGTGAATACGCGTCGATCTTCAGTGGTCTGGGGGTTTTGGTTGAGCTGGTGGATAACCGCGAGCAACTGCTGAGCTTCCTCGACTCCGAGATCTCGCAAGCGCTGAGCTACCACTTCAGCAACAACAACATCACCGTGCGCCACAACGAAGAGTACGAGCGGGTTGAAGGCGTTGAAAACGGCGTGATCCTGCACCTCAAATCCGGCAAGAAGATCAAGGCCGACGCCTTGCTCTGGTGCAATGGCCGTACCGGCAATACCGATCAGCTGGGCCTGGAAAACATTGGCATCAAGGCCAACGGCCGTGGCCAGGTTACGGTTGATGAGAATTACCGCACCACAGTGCCGAACATCTATGCCGCAGGCGATGTGATCGGCTGGCCAAGCCTGGCCAGTGCCGCGCATGACCAGGGGCGTTCGGCGGCGGGCAGCATCGTTGATAATGGCAGCTGGCGCTTCGTCAATGACGTGCCAACCGGGATCTACACCATTCCGGAGATCAGCTCGATCGGCAAGAATGAGCAAGAGCTGACCCAGGCCAAGGTGCCGTATGAAGTGGGCAAGGCGTTCTTCAAGAGCATGGCGCGGGCGCAGATTGCCGGTGAGCCTCAGGGCATGCTGAAAATCCTGTTCCACCGTGAAACCCTGCAAGTGCTGGGCGTTCACTGCTTCGGTTATCAGGCGTCGGAGATTGTGCACATCGGTCAGGCGATCATGAACCAGCCGGGTGAACTCAATACCTTGAAGTACTTCGTTAACACCACGTTCAACTACCCGACCATGGCTGAAGCCTATCGGGTAGCTGCTTACGATGGTCTAAACCGGCTTTTTTAAGCGGCTCCGGCCGGTGGCCTGAGCCGGCCGGGGAGACCGATTTCAGCCATTCCCAAGGGTGGCAGTGGCCAAACCGGGAAAGTCTGTAATCAGGCTATCTACGCCGAAGTCGGCGAGCCTGCGCATCAGCGCAGGCTCGTTGACTGTCCATACCGACACATGCAAGCCCTGGCGCTGTGCCTTCTCAAGGCGTTCAGGCGTGCAAAGTGTCCAGTTCAGCGCCAACATCTCGCAGCCATAGCTCTGGGCGACCTTGATCGGGTCGAGCCAGGCGTATTCGGCTACCAGTCCGCGTGACAGATCCGGGGTCAACTCCAGCGCAGCCTTGAGCACTTCGCGAGAACTGGATGTGACGGTGACCTTGTCCAGGATGCCGTGACGTACCGCCATTTCACGAATCGCCAGCACGGTAGTGGCTGCGCGGGTGCGTGAGGCGCTTTTGACTTCCAGCTGCCAGTGCTCGAAGTTGCATTTCTCAAACAGTTCTTCAAGACGCGGGATCGGGCACGGATGCATCCAGCCCGGGCCGCCCTTGCGTGCGTCATAGGTCACCAGATCGGCAGCGGTTTGTTCGATCACCTTGCCGCGCCGGTCCGTGGTGCGTTTGAGCGTCGGGTCGTGGATTACCATCAGCTCGCCATCCTTGGACAGATGCAGGTCGAGCTCACAGCGACGAACGCCATGCTTGAGGCATTGCTCAAAGCTGGCAAGGGTGTTTTCCGGTGCTTCGCCTTTGGCGCCGCGGTGGCCATAAATCAGGGTCACAATTGCTCCTTGTAATTAGTGCTCACGGCCCGGTGCTTGCTCGGCCGCAGATTCGTGTTGTTCGCGGGCCAGGCGGCGTGCCTGTGCCTGTTTTTGCAAAATATAGCGCGCCAACAGCTGGCGTTGCGTATCGGTGATGGATTCAAACTCAGTGTCTATTTTGTAACCGGCACCCTGTGCCAGGCATTCGCTGACGCGGGCGCGCAGTAGCAAACCCAGGGCTTGTGGCATCAATACCAGCTTGATCGACAGGTGGCTGCCCGCCGGGTAGGCGTGCGGGTGATGAAACGCGATACCGGCTTCGGACAGCTGTACTGGCTGCGGCTCGCCGATTTTGCCCAGCACGGTTTGTGCGACGATCTGGCTGAGCAGTTCGACGCGTTTATTCAGGGTTTTAAGGTAGCTGGAAAGTGCACGATCACGCTCGCTGATCTGGCGCAGCAGGTGTTGGGACTCGAATTCGCTCAGGTGCAACTCACTGAGTAAATTGAACAACGGCGACGCATCCTGCAACACTTCGCTGCTCGCGGCTTCGGGGGCCGACAGCGGGGTTATTTCCAGTGCGATCAGATCCTCGATACGGTAGTATTCGCGGCGATCTGCGTCATTTAATGTCGACATGGCGAACCCGTGATGGCGGCTGTGGTCTGAGTGTAAAGCTGCTTATCAGGCCCCGCCACAAGGACGTCTTCTTTTCCCTCGAACAAGCCCCGACATGTTCAGACCTCTCTCTTTATTTATCGGCACGCGTTATACCCGTGCAAAGCGCCGCAATCATTTTGTGTCGTTCATTTCTCTGACTTCAATGATCGGACTCGCCCTCGGCGTGGTCGTGATGATTGTGGTGCTGTCGGTGATGAACGGCTTCGATCATGAGATGCGCACCCGTGTGCTGGGCATGGTGCCCCACGCGACTATCGTCGGCGATCAACCGATCAGCGACTGGCAAAGCCTGGCCGCCAAGGTCAAGCAAAACCCGAAGGTGGAGGCGGTTGCGCCGTTCACCCAGATGCAGGGTTTGCTGACCAATGACGGCAATGTGCAGAAGGTACTGCTCAATGCCATCGACCCGGCGCAGGAGCGCAATGTGTCGATCATCGATCAGTTTATGCAGCAGGGGCAGCTCGATTCGCTGACTCCGGGCAGCTTCGGCATCATCATTGGCGACAAGGCGGCGAAAAAACTCGGCGTGGCCGTTGGTGACAAGCTGACCTTTGTTGCGCCGGAAGTCACCGTGACCCCGGCAGGCATGTTCCCGCGCATGAAGCGCTTCACCGTGCAGGGCATTTTCCATGTCGGCGCCGGTGAGATTGACGGTTATCTAGGTATCACCAACCTGCAGGATCTGGCGCGTTTGCAGCGCTGGAAACCCGATCAGGTGCAGGGCCTGCGGCTCAAGTTCGATGATCTGTTCGAGGCCCCGCGCACCGCATGGGAAATCGCCCAGCAGTTGGGTGAAAACCAGTATTACGCCCGTGACTGGACCCGTACCCACGGCAATCTGTACCAGGCCATTCGCATGGAAAAAGCCATGATCGGCCTGCTGCTGTTGCTGATTGTGGCCGTGGCCGCGTTCAACATCATTTCCACGCTGGTGATGGTGGTCAATGACAAGAAAGGTGACATCGCCATCCTGCGCACCCTGGGTGCAACGCCGGGCACAATCATGGCGACCTTTATGGTGCAGGGCACGGTGATCGGTGTGGTCGGAACCGCGATCGGGGCTGTGGTCGGAATGTTTGCCGCACTTAATGTCAGCGCCGCGATCTCGGCCCTGGAAGGTCTGATCGGGCACAAGTTTCTCAATGCCGACGTGTATTTCATCGACTACCTGCCGTCGCAATTGCAGGCGCAGGACGTGTTGATGGTGTGCGGTGCGGCATTGGTTCTGAGTTTCCTCGCGACCTTGTACCCGGCCTGGCGTGCTGCGCGCACCCAGCCTGCGCAGGCGCTTCGTTATGAGTGAGTTGGGCATGAAAGAACAAGCAGTGTTGAGTTGCCGCAACCTGGGCAAGTCCTATGAGGAAGGCCCGGAATCAGTGGTTGTACTGTCGGGCCTGCAGCTTGAGCTGCATCCCGGTGAGCGGGTAGCGATTGTCGGCACCTCGGGCTCGGGCAAAAGTACCCTGCTCAATATGCTCGGCGGCCTTGATACCCCGACTACCGGCAGCGTCTGGCTGGCCGGTGAAGAGCTGTCAGCGCTGGGCGAAAAGGCCCGTGGCCTGTTGCGTAATCGTTCGTTGGGTTTCGTTTACCAGTTCCACCACTTGCTGCCCGAGTTCACTGCGCTGGAAAACGTCTGCATGCCGCTGTTGATCGGCAAGACGGCGATTCCCGAGGCGCGTGAGCGTGCCACTGCATTGTTGACCCGGGTAGGTCTGGGCCATCGCCTGGAGCACAAACCGTCGGAGCTGTCGGGCGGCGAGCGCCAGCGTGTGGCAATTGCCCGAGCACTGGTCAACAAGCCGGGGCTGGTGATGCTCGACGAGCCCACCGGCAACCTCGATTCGCACACCGCCCAAGGCATTCAGGATCTGATGCTGGAGCTCAGCACGTCGATGCGCACTGCGTTCCTGGTGGTGACGCACGACATGAATCTGGCCCGCCAAATGGACCGCGTGTTGCACCTCCAGGAAGGTTGCCTGACCGCGATCTGATCGGCCAGAACCCGGCGCCTGCCAGCAGGTGTCGGGTCTTTAATTTTTATACGGTGCCCGCGAATGTTCAGACCGTTATCGATTTTCATCGGCACGCGCTATACCCGCGCCAAGCGCCGCAATCGTTTTGTTTCGTTTATCTCCATGACCTCGATGATCGGCCTCGCCCTGGGCGTGCTGGCGATGATCGTGGTGTTGTCGGTGATGAACGGTTTTCAGCGTGAAATGAGTAATCGCATCCTCGGTATGGTGCCGCACGCGACCATCGTTGGGGTAAAACCGATTGATGACTGGCGCCCGGTAGCCGATGCCGCGATGAAAAATCCTGAAGTCACGGCAGCTGTGCCCTTCACCGAGCTGGACGGCATGCTGTCCTTCAAGGGGTTGATGCAGCCGATCCAGATCAGCGGTATTGACCCGGCTCAGGAAGGCAAGGTGTCGATCGTGACCCAGCATATTGCGCAGGGCAGTCTCGAAGACCTGAAACCGGGTGAGTTCGGTGTGGTGCTGGGTGATATTACAGCGCGGCGTTTTCGCCTGGCGGTCGGTGACAAGATCACTTTGATCGTGCCCGAGGCCAGTACTGCGCCGGGCGGGATCACCCCGCGTTTACAGCGTTTGAACGTGGTGGGCATCTTCAAGGTCGGGGCTGAGCTGGATGGCACCATGGGCCTGATCCATATGGCCGATGCTGCTGCCATTCAACACTGGGAGCCGAATCAGGTGCAAAGCGTGCGCCTGGCGGTCAAGGACCTGTACGCGGCGCCGCAGGTTTCGCAGCAGGTGGCAGCGGGCCTGGGGGATGGTTACAAGGCGGACGACTGGACCCACACCCAGGGCAGTCTGTTCAGTGCCATGAAAATGGAAAAAACCATGATTGGTCTGTTGCTGCTGATGATCGTTGCCGTGGCGGCGTTTAACATCATCGCCACACTGATCATGGTGGTGAACGACAAGGGCGCGGATATCGCAATTTTGCGCACCATTGGCGCTACACCGCGCCAGATCATGGCGATTTTTATGGTCCAGGGTACGGTGATCGGCATCGTCGGCACCTTGATTGGTGGCGTGCTGGGGGTGATTGCGGCGTTGAATGTCAGTGAGCTGGTGGGTTGGATGGAGCGGGTTTCCGGGCAGCACATCTTCAGTTCCGACGTGTATTTCGTCAGCAATCTGCCGTCAGAGTTGCAAGGCGGTGATGTGGCGTTGATCTGTGGCGCGGGCTTTGTGCTGAGCTTTTTGGCCACGCTGTACCCCGCGTACCGTGCAGCCAAAATCCAGCCGGCCCATGCGCTGCGCTATTCCTGATTGGATTCGCCGTTATGTGTGGGAGCGGGCTTGCTCGCGATTGGATCACTGCGGTTAGCATGACAGACCGCAGCGCCTGTATCGCGAGCAAGCCCGCTCCCACGCGAGAAGGTCAGGCAGGCAACTCAATTACAAACCGTGTGATCCCTTCCTGCGACTCACAGCGAATCTGCCCACCATGGGCACGAATGATCGACTGGGTGATCGCCAGCCCCAGCCCCGCATGCTCGCTACTGCCTTCACGGCGCGCCGGGTCTGCCCGATAGAACCGGTCAAACAGGCGCGGTAGCAACTCGGCGGGTATCCCGTCGCCAGTGTTCTCGATGCTGATGCGTACCCCGGTCGTTGATTGGCCAATCAGGACCTTGATCGCACCCCCGTTTGGCGTATAGCGCAGTGCGTTATCCAGCAGGTTGGAGAGGGCGCGGCGCAGCATGCTTCGATCACCTGCCAGGTGCGCGCTGCCTTCGCGGCTCAGCCCTATCTGCGAGTCTTCGGCCAATAGCGCATAAAATTCCAGCAGCGCCTCCACTTCATGACTGAGGTCCAGCGGCTCGCGGCGCGGCGTAAGCAAGCCATGGTCGGCCTTGGCCAGATACAACATATCGTTGACCAGCTGGGCCATCCATTGCAGTTCCTCGAGGTTGCTGTGCAGTGCCTCGCGATACTCTTCAATGCCCCGTGGGCGGGTCAGGGTGACTTGAGTGTGGGTCAGCAAGTTGGATAGCGGAGTGCGCAACTCATGCGCGATATCGGCGGAGAACGCCGACAATCGCTGAAATGATTCGTCCAGCCGTTCAAGCATGGCATTGAAGGCAGTGGCCAGGTCCGCCAGTTCGCTGGGCATTTGTTCCTGGGGCAAGCGGGCGTTGAGCGAGTCAGCCGAAACACTGGCTGCAATCGCGCTCATGCGACGCAAGGGGCGCAGGCCGCTACGTGCTGCCCAGGCGCCGAGAATTGCCGTAGCCAGCGCTGAGAGGCCGACAGTCATCCAGATCAGGCGTTGCATGCGCTGCAGAAAGTGCTGGTGGTGGGTGATGTCCAGCAACAGCGTCAGATGCGGGGCGTTTGGGTTGTCGTTCTGCGGCACCAGCACGCGGTAATCGGTGCCATTGATTTGCAGGCTGCCCAGGCCCGGCCGGGTTTCAAGGTCAAGTGGCAGGCGCGGTGAGCTGTCAAACCACAGGTGCCCGTCCGGGCCGCGCACCCGCACTGCAAGATCCGGCTGGTGGGTCAGGTCCTGTTGCAGTGCCGGCAGGCGCAGGGTGAAGCGCTCCAGGGTGTCTGCTCCTTGCAGCGTGCTGCGCAAGACGGCGAGGCGGCTTTCCATCAGTTGCTGATCGAGCTCGACAAAATGTACTTCGCTGGCCCGTCCGAACAGCACCCCGGCAAACAGCGATACCACCGCAGTGCAGCCTGCAAACAACAGTGCCAGGCGGCTGCTCAGGGACAGCCGGCGCATCAACTGCTGCGCTCTTCGAGTACGTAGCCCATGCCGCGGACGGTGTGGATCAACTTCTGCTCATGGCTGTCGTCGATTTTCAGGCGCAGGCGGCGGATCGCGACTTCGATGACGTTGGTGTCACTATCAAAGTTCATGTCCCACACCTGCGAGGCAATCAGGGACTTGGGCAGCACCTCGCCTTGGCGGCGCAGCAGCAGTTCCAGCAGGGAGAACTCCTTTGCGGTGAGGTCTATGCGCTGGCCGTTGCGTTCTGCGCGGCGGCGGATCAGGTCCAGACGCAGATCGGCCAGTTGCAGGCTGGTTTCCTGCGGTGTATTGCTGCCGCGACGCAGCAGGCTGCGCACCCGCGCCAGCAGTTCGGAAAACGCGAACGGCTTGACCAGATAGTCGTCGGCCCCCAGTTCCAGCCCGTGGACGCGGTCGTCGACGGCATCGCGCGCGGTCAAGAACAGCACCGGCATGGTCAGCCCTGCGCTGCGTACCGATTGCAGGATTTGCCAACCATCGCGACCGGGCAACATGACGTCGAGAATCAGCAGCGAGTAGTCGCCGGTCAGTGCCAAGTGTTGCCCGGTAATACCGTCGGCAGCCAGTTCGGCGGTGAACCCGGCCTCGCTCAAGCCCTGACGCAAGTACTGGCCGGTTTTAACCTGGTCTTCGACAATCAGCAGTTTCATGGTCGACTCATCGTAAAAATTAACCTCAGCCTTATACCTTGGCTCTCGTTATGTAGGGTCAAGCTGACAAAGTTGTAATCTTACGGTCAGTTGAATGCCAGTACCGGGATTTTAAAGTGGTGATATGACTTTTGGTTTCTGGGAGCAAGTATGACCGTACGTATCCGTTTGTCGCTCGCGGCCTGTTTATTGGCTTTGGGTTTGCCGGTGATGGCCTCGCCTGCCGGCCATTATGATTTCGGCCAGCCTGCGCCAGCCGCCAGTGCCACGCGTACGGTGGAGGTGGACATGACCGACATGGCTTTCACGCCAAAGTCACTGGAGGTGAAAGCCGGTGAGACCGTACGTTTTGTACTGGTTAATAATGGGCAGTTGCTGCACGAATTCAACCTGGGCAATGCGGCGATGCACGCGGCGCACCAGAAGGAAATGCTCGAAATGCAGCAAAGCGGCATGCTCACGCCGACCGGCGTGGGGCGCGGGGCCATGGATCACTCGGCAATGGGCCACGGTTCGATGGAGATGCCCGGCATGAAGCACGACGACCCTAACAGTGTGCTGGTGGAGCCGGGTAAAACCGCTGAACTGACCTGGACTTTCAGCAAGGCCGACAACCTGGAATTTGCCTGTAATGTGCCCGGTCACTACCAGGCGGGTATGGTCGGCAAGGTAAAAGTGGCGCCTTAAAACGCCCTGGTCGTCAGTGAACGCTGAAAGCCTGGCTTAAACCCGATAGAATTACCGGGTTTTTCTAGCCAGGTTTTTTGTCATGCATCCCGCCGCCGAACATTCCCCGCTGGGCAAGTCCAGTGAATACATCAGCACCTATACCCCGTCCTTGCTGTTCCCGATCCCGCGTGCGGCGAAATGGGCAGAGCTGGGCCTGAGCGCCGAAACCCTGCCTTACGTCGGGGTGGATTTCTGGACCTGCTTCGAACTGTCATGGCTGTTGCCATCGGGCAAGCCGGTGGTGGCCATTGGCGAGTTCTGCTTTGCCGCTGATTCGCCAAATATTGTCGAATCCAAGTCGTTCAAGTTGTACCTGAACTCGCTGAATCAGAGTGTGTTTGCCGATACGCCAAGCCTTGTGGCCACATTACAGGCTGATCTGTCAGCTGCATCTGGTAAACCTGTCAGCGTGCGCGTACGAAGTCTGGATGAGTTTCAGGCTGATGGCGTGGCCGTTTTGCCGGGTGTGTGCATTGATGACCTGGACATCACGGTCAGCGATTATGCGCAGCCGCGTCCTGAGCTGCTCAAGTGCGATGATTCGCGGGTCGTTGAAGAAAGCGTTTACAGCCATTTGCTTAAATCCAACTGCCCGGTCACCAGCCAGCCGGATTGGGGCACTGTTGTGGTGCAATACCGTGGCGCGGCGCTGGATCACGCCAGCCTGCTGGCGTATCTGGTGAGCTTTCGCCAGCACTCGGACTTCCATGAGCAATGTGTGGAGCGGATCTTTCTCGACTTGCAGCGCTTGCTCAAACCCGAGAAGTTGACTGTGTATGCGCGCTATGTGCGCCGTGGCGGGCTGGATATCAACCCGTACCGCAGCACCGAAGCGGTCGAGTTCCAGAATGTGCGGTTGGTGCGTCAGTAACAGCAAATACTGTAGATACTCTGTTGCGGGTCAAGCCCCTTGTGGGAGCGAGCCTGCTCGCGAATTGCTCTTCGCGAGCAGGCTCGCTCCCACGCTTGAAGTATCCCTTCGGCAGCGCCTACAAAGTGATCGGAGCTCTTAGATCCGGCTCAGTGCCTTCGCCTGCTCCAGCACGGCTTCGACATGCCCTGGCACTTTCACCCCGCGCCACTCATGGCGCAGCACACCATTCTTGTCGATCAGGAAAGTGCTGCGATCAACGCCCATGTATTCCTTGCCATACAGCTTTTTCAGCTTGATCACGTCAAACAGCTGGCACAGGGCTTCGTCCTTGTCGCTCAGCAACTCAAACGGGAAACCCTGCTTGGCCTTGAAGTTTGCATGGGACTTGAGGC
Organism: Pseudomonas kulmbachensis; assembly: GCF_963681935.1. Lineage (NCBI taxonomy): Bacteria > Pseudomonadati > Pseudomonadota > Gammaproteobacteria > Pseudomonadales > Pseudomonadaceae > Pseudomonas > Pseudomonas kulmbachensis. Next base: position 1,581,074 of record NZ_OY817088.1, read on the forward strand.
TGTCGCGGGACACGCCGAACACTTCAGTATTGGCCGCCTGGAACTCAGCGTAATGGTCGCGAAAGCCCTGGCCCTCGGTGGTGCAGCCCGGTGTGCTGTCCTTGGGGTAGAAGTAAATCACCACCTGCTTGCCCTTGAGCTGCGACAAGCTGACGGTTTTTTCACTCGTCGCAGGGATCTGGAAGTCGTCTACGGGTTGGTCAATTGCAACGGCCATTAAGTCGGTTTCCTTACATCGGGTTCTGTGGGCGCCACGGTTCGATCAGTGCGTCCAGGTTCAACGCGTCGGCGAAGTCCAGGAACTGATCACGCAACCAGCTGATTTGTACGCCAGCTGGCAAGGTTACGGTGAACGTGGCATTGAGCATGGTGCCGCCGGTCTGTGGGGCCAGATAGGTGTCGCATGTCAGGTTTTCCAGTTCAACCTGGTGGTCCATGAAAAACTGGCACAGCTCGTTGATGATGTCCGAGCGGTAGGCCGAACTCACGTAAGCGACATACGGCAGCGCTTGAGGGCGGATTTCAAGGGCGGCACTGCGCACAACATTGACGCTGAACGCATGTTTTTTGGCCAGCGCTGGCAAGCCTGCTTCAAGGCGCGCCAGGGCGTCCCAGCTACCGGTGATTTCCAGGACCAGCGCACTGCATTCGCCGTGGCGAGTCAGGCGCGAGGTCACGACGGCGCAGCGATTTTCATGGCTGGCGCGACACAGGACGTTAGTCAGCTCCATTGGGTTGGCGCCAAGGGCACTGATGACAAGGAATTGTTCGCGGACTGTGGGGGTGGACATGCAGCCTTCCTAAAACGATGAGCGGTCAGTACGGTCGATGGGCTGCGAGTCGAATATTCAGTTGCCTCTCAAACGCCTGAACCCCGAAAACACGCCATTACAGACGGTTTGCAGGCTCTGCAAACCGCGCTCGGCGGCGTTTGGGCGGGGCTTTGAGCGTCTGGTGAAGGGCCGTGAAACAGACCCGCACGCACATCAGTACCAATCAAAGCCTGAAGGGTAGCGAAAAGCAACGCTAAGGGGAATGCTCATCGGGCGCGCTGTTGCTTGTGCAAGGGTCATGGCGCCAGTACCATTACGGCTCTCTTTTTCCGGCAGGAGCGGTTGCATGATTGCGGGCAGTATGGTGGCACTGGTCACACCTATGGATGCACAAGGTCGTCTTGATTGGGACGCTCTGAGCAAACTGGTGGACTTTCACCTGCAAGAGGGCACCAACGCCATTGTTGCCGTTGGCACTACAGGTGAATCGGCAACTCTGGATGTGAACGAACACATCGAAGTGATTCGTCACGTTGTCAAACAGGTTGCAGGGCGTATTCCGGTGATTGCCGGTACGGGCGCCAACTCGACGCGTGAAGCGATCGAACTCACCACTAATGCAAAGGCCGCTGGCGCCGATGCATGTCTGCTGGTAACGCCGTATTACAACAAGCCGACCCAGGAAGGCCTGTATCAGCACTTCAAGGCCATCGCTGAAGCAGTCGATATCCCGCAGATCCTTTACAACGTTCCGGGCCGTACCGCCTGCGACATGCTGCCGGCCACCGTCATTCGTCTTTCCACCGTGCCGAACATCATCGGTATCAAGGAAGCCACCGGCGACCTGACGCGCGTACCGGTCATCCTCGCAGGTGTGAGCGATGACTTCCTGGTGTACTCCGGCGACGACGCCACCGCAGTCGAGCTGATCCTGCTCGGCGGCAAGGGCAATATCTCGGTAACTGCCAACGTTGCCCCGCGTGACATGAGCGAAATGTGTGCCGCTGCGATGCGTGGCGATGCCGTCACTGCCCGCGCGATCCACGAAAAGCTGATGCCGCTCAATAAAACCCTGTTTATCGAATCCAACCCTATCCCCGTGAAATGGGCTCTGAGCGAGATGGGCTTGATGTCGGACGGTATCCGTCTGCCACTCACCTGGCTCAGCGAGCCTTGCCACGAACCGCTGCGTCAGGCAATGCGCCAGTCCGGTGTTTTGGTTTAATTGAGGAAGCACTACGCATGAAGCGATTGGCCGGACTTTCCGCACTAGCCGTGATTATTTCGAGCACCAGCGGCTGCGGTTGGCTGTGGGGTCAAGACGGGTACTTCCGTGACCGTGGCAGTGATTATCTGGAGGCGCGTCAAACCGCCCCGATGCAATTGCCAGCGGGTGTCCAGACAGACAAGCGCCTTGTGCCGCTGTTGCCGATCCCGAGCAACGTACCCGACGACACCGTTACGGGCGAGTTTGACGTGCCGCGGCCACAACCATTGACGGTTGCTGCCAGCGCCAGCGACTACAGCCTGCAAAAAAGCGGTGACAGCCGCTGGGTAATGGCGCAACGCTCTCCATCCGAAGTCTGGCCGGTAGCGATGCAGTTCTTCCAGGACAACGGTTTCCGTATCGACGAGCAACGCCCGCAAACCGGCGAGTTCACCACAACCTGGCAGCGTGCTGACGAGCTTTCGGCTCCGATGGCCCGTCACGTGGGCAGCAGCGGCCTGGCCTCCGACAGCGAGACCCGCCTGCGGGTGCGCATCGAGCCGGGTGTGCAGCGCAACACCAGCGAAATCTACGTCGTCAGTGCCAACCGTCCAGCGGACAGCACCGCGAATGTCGATTTCGGCAACCGCTCGGTCAACACCGGTCTGGATGCTGCTCTGGTTGATGAAATGCTGATCAGCATGAGCCGCAGCGCCGAGAAGGGCGGTTCGGTCTCGTTGCTTGCAGCGCGTGATTTCGACACCCCGGCCCGCGTCACCCTGAGCGAAGACGGCAGCGGCAACCCGGTACTTACCCTGACCGAAGACCTCGACCGTGCCTGGTCAGGTGTTGGGCGTGCGCTTGAGCAGGGCGAATGGCGCGTTGAAGACATCAACCGCACCTTGGGCCTGTACTACATCAACCTCGCCGAAAAAGCCGAGAAGAAGGACGAGAAACCTGGTTTCTTCTCTGGCCTCTTCGGCAGCAAGCCGGACAAGGAAGAAGTTGAAGCCCGTGCCCAGCGCTATCAGGTTCGCCTGAGCAAGGTCGGTGACAGCGTGCAGGTCACTGTCGAAGAAAACATCAACACCGTTGCCTCGCCAGAAGTGGCGCGCAAAGTGTTGGGCGTGATTCAAGACAACCTGGGCTGATTCTATGCGTTTTGCCGTTCTCGGCAGTGGTAGCCAAGGGAATGGCACGCTGATAACCAGCGACAACACTTATGTACTGGTCGATTGCGGTTTCTCGTTACGAGAAACCGAGCGACGCCTGGCCCGGTTGGGCGTTAGCGCGCACCAATTGAGCGCGATTCTGGTAACCCACGAACATGCCGATCACGTGCATGGCGTGGGTTTGCTGTCTCGGCGCTACAATTTGCCGGTGTACATGAGTCGCGGTACTCAGCGCGGGATGCGCAAACCCTTGGAGCCTGCCGGTTACGTGGCAGGTGGCGAGACGTTGCAGATAGGGGCGTTGACCATCAGTGTGACCCTGGTTGCCCATGATGCTCAGGAACCCACCCAGTACGTGTTCAGTGACGGCAAGCGGCGCTTTGGCCTGCTGACCGATCTGGGCTCGTACTGCGCTGGTGTGCTGGACAGCTATAGCAACCTGGATGCATTGATGATCGAGGCCAACCATTGCCGCGACCTGCTTGCCCGTGGTCACTACCCGGCTTTTCTCAAGCAGCGGGTAGGCGGCCAGGAAGGACATTTGAATAACCATCAGGCCGCAAACCTGGTGGCCGAGTTGGGCTGGCAAGACCTGCAACACCTGGTACTGGCCCACCTCAGCAGCAAGAACAACCTGCCGCAGCTGGCCCGGCAATGTTTCGTCGACACCCTTGGGTGCGACCCGGACTGGCTGCAACTGGCCGATCAAGATTCAGGGCTCGACTGGCGCACAATCGCCTAGCCCACTTACTTAGCATGCGGAGCCCATCATGGAAAAACGTGAAGAACTCTATCGCGGTAAAGCGAAATCGGTTTACAAAACCGATGACGAAAACCGCTTGATCCTGCTGTTTCGCAACGACACTTCGGCGTTCGACGGCAAGCGTATTGAACAGCTTGATCGCAAAGGCATGGTGAACAACAAGTTCAACGCCTTCATCATGCAGAAACTCGAAGAAGCCGGCGTGCCGACCCAATTCGACAAACTGCTGGGCGACAACGAATGTCTGGTCAAAAAACTCGACATGATCCCGGTCGAGTGCGTTGTGCGTAACTACGCTGCAGGCAGCCTGGTCAAGCGTCTGGGTGTGGAAGAGGGCATGAAGCTCAATCCGTACACCTTCGAACTGTTCCTGAAGGACGACGCCAAGGGCGACCCGTTCATCAACGAATCCCACGTAGTGGCATTCGGTTGGGGCACTGCCGAGCAACTGGTTCGCATGAAAGAACTGTCGCTCAAGGTCAACGACGTATTGAACAAACTGTTCGACGACGCTGGCTTGCTGCTGGTGGACTTCAAGCTTGAATTCGGCGTTTTCCACGACGGCAGCATCGTTTTGGGTGACGAATTCAGCCCGGATGGCTGCCGTCTGTGGGACAAGGCAACTGGCAAGAAAATGGACAAGGACCGCTTCCGTCAGGGTCTGGGTGACGTAATCGAAGCCTACGAAGAAGTTGCCAACCGTCTCGGCGTCCCGCTTTAAGCTGTAAAGGCGCGCAAGCAACTGATACAGCGCGGTTTTTTTGAAAAAAGGCTTTGCCATAATCAAAAACCGCGCTATTATTCGCGCCGTTGGAGAGATGCCAGAGTGGCCGAATGGGACGGATTCGAAATCCGTTGTACTGGCGACAGTACCTAGGGTTCGAATCCCTATCTCTCCGCCATTATTGAACAAGACGAAGCCCCTGAAATGGTTAAACATTTCAGGGGCTTTTTCGTGGGCGCCAAAAAGTCGTGGAAGATTCTGGCGCAATGTCTGCTTTTTAAATGGTGGAGTTGCATCTATTGATCCAGGCGTGAGGCTTTCAGCTGTTTTTCGGCGATTTTCGGTGATTTTCGGTGATTTTCTGATTTTTCCCCAACCGTTTTATCGAGCTTGAGTTCAATGCTCCCCCGCAACCGACCTCTATATCTGAAGCTTTCCCACAGTGTCCCACTCGCCCGTTACTGATTGGACGAGCGGGTTTTGGCTTAGGCCTCAAGGCATCTGCGGCAACTCCTGCGTCCGCAGATCGAACACCAGCACCTCGGCGTCTCTGCCATTGCTCAAGGTCAGCAGTTGTTCCTTGCGCACTCGCACGCCGTCGCCTTCCTGAAGGGCCATGCCGTTGAGTTCGACGCTGCCTCGGGCTACGTGCACATAGGCGTAGCGGTCGGCGGCGAGTTCCAGTGTGGCGTTTTCCTTACCGTCTATCAGGGCTGCATAGACCCGGGCATCCTGGCGTACGTGGAGCGAACCATCGGCGCCATCGGGCGAGATGATCAGTTGCAGACGCCCGCGTTTTTTTTGCGTGTTGAAGTGCTCTTGTTGGTAGCGGGGTTTGGCGCCGCCGATGTCAGGCACGATCCAGATTTGCAAAAAATGCACAGGCTGGCTGTGCGAGTGGTTGTACTCGCTGTGCGCCACGCCGCTGCCAGCACTCATCAATTGCACGTCACCCGGGCGGATCACCGAACCTGTGCCCAGGGTGTCCTTGTGCTCCAGCGCACCGTCGAGCACGTAGGAGAAAATTTCCATGTCGCGGTGGGGGTGCTGGCCGAAGCCTTTGCCCGCTGCCACGCGGTCGTCGTTGATCACCAACAGGTCGGAGAAACCTTGCTCATCGAGGTTGCGATAGTTGGCAAATGAGAAGGTGTGGAACGACTTCAACCAGCCATGATTGGCGGCGCCGCGATCAGATGCTTTGCGAAGGGTCAGCATGATGACATCTCCTGTGTGGACGTTAATTCGTCCGAGTGAGGAGAAGGTTAATGGTTACTGTGGAGTAAATTAAGTAGCTTAAAATTGAAATACTGTCTCTTTGAGGTTGACAATTTTAGCGAATTTTTCACGTATTATTTCCCGACGCTTGCTCATGATCTGCGCTTCAGCAGTAGACCGTAGGCAGTGCAACAGCGGTAAGCCCACAGGGGAATTCGTTCATGCAGCTGCTCACAGTGATACCTGACCTATGAAAACCGTGGCCATCGTGTTGTTCCCAGACTTCCTACTGCTCGACATGGCGGGTCCCATGGAGGTGTTCTCTATTGCCAACCGCTATTTACATCCGGATCAGCAGTATGAGTTGACCACTGTTGCTACCGAGCCAGGCCTGCTGCGCGCCTCAAACGGTGTGAGTTTGCAGGCGGATTTACATATTGATCAGGCCAGCGGGCACTATGACTTGTTGCTGGTACCCGGTGGTCCAGGGGCCTACAACGACAAGCCGCTGCCCTTGCTGGAGTGGCTCAAGGGCGCCGTCACCCGGGCCGGGCAATACGGTTCGATCTGTACCGGGGCATTCGTGCTGGGCTTCGCCGGTTTGCTGGACGGCTACCGCGTCACTACCCATTGGCATTACACCGAGCGGCTGATCAAGGCCTTCCCCAAGGCCAGCGTTGAGATCGACCAGATTTTCGTGCAGGACCGCAACCTCATCACGTCTGGCGGCGTCACGGCCGGTATCGACCTTGCGCTGTCGGTGGTAGCCAATGACCACGGTAAAAAAGTCGCCTTGGACGTGGCAAAAGTGCTGCTGGTGGTGATGAAGCGTCAGGGCGGGCAGGCGCAGTTCAGTCCGTTGATGGCCAGCGTAGGCACGCTCGAAACCCCGATAACCCGAGTTCAGAACTACATCCTCGAACACCTCGATCAGACCTTCAGCATCGAATCCATGGCGAGGTTGGCCAGTATGAGCCCGAGGCACTTTGCCAGGGTTTTTGCCCGGGAGGTCAACATGACACCCATGGACTTTCTCCAGGGCGCGCGTATCGATCGCGCCAGAAGCCTGCTGGAGACCAGTGAGTTGCCACTCAAGACAGTGGCCTTCAAAAGTGGCTTCGGCAGCGTCCGGCACATGCGTTTCCTGTTCAATGAAAAGCTCGGTTTGACCCCTGCACATTACCGAGAGCAGTTCAGCTAGCCCCGATTGTCCGTTGTGCGCACCGAGATGGCCGTAATGCTCCTACCAGAGCAGTTGCGCTGTCATCCATGCCTGCCAAGATAGATGAGAACTCTTTGCACTTGCACAAGGATGACCGCCCCATGAGTACTTTCACCACCAGTGATGGCACCGAGATCTACTACAAGGACTGGGGCACGGGGCAGCCCGTGGTTTTCAGCCACGGTTGGCCGTTGAACGCCGATAGCTGGGAATCACAGATGCTGTTCCTGGCCTCTAAAGGTTATCGGGTCATTGCCCATGATCGGCGCGGCCATGGTCGTTCCAGCCAGCCATGGGCAGGTAACGACATGGACACCTACGCCGATGACCTGGCGCAGTTGATCGAGCTGCTGGATCTGCAAGATGCCGTGTTGTTCGGTTTCTCTACCGGCGGCGGTGAAGTGGCGCGTTATATCGGTCGCCACGGTACGGCGCGGGTGGCGAAGGCGGGGCTGATTTCATCGGTGCCGCCTTTAATGCTCAAGACCGAAGCCAACCCCGGCGGCCTGCCGCTTGAGGTCTTTGACGGGATTCGCAAGGCGTCTTTGGCGGACCGTTCACAGCTGTATATCGACCTCGCCAGCGGTCCTTTCTTTGGTTTCAACAAACCAGGGGCCAAACCCTCCCAGGGGATGATCGACTGGTTCTGGATGCAGGGCATGACCAGCGGCCATAAAAACGCCTACGACTGTATCAAGGCGTTCTCTGAAACCGACTTTACCGAAGACCTGAAGAAATTCGACATTCCGACCCTGGTGGTCCACGGCGATGCCGACCAGGTGGTGCCGATTGAAGCCGCGGGCATCGCGGCGGCAGGATTGGTCAAAGGTTCTACGCTGAAGATCTACCCCGGTGCGCCCCACGGGCTGACTGATACCCACAAGGATCAGCTCAATGCCGATCTGTTGGCGTTTCTCAAGGGCTGATACGCGGGAAACCCTGTAGACACTCTACCGGTCAAGGCCACCTGTGGGAGCGAGTCTGCGCGCGCCCACGGTTAAAGTATCTACAGGGGATATTCGTCTGGATATCTTTGGAGCCTTTTGCATGTCTGAATCCACTGAGATCGACCCGCCGACCCGGGTTTTCGATGAGGTTGTGACCCTGGTGGTCAAGCATCGGGTCAAGGCCGGTTTTGAAGTGCCCTACAACGACTGGCTGCGCAAGATCGTGCGCATTGCCGGGCAATGGGACGGGCATCTGGGGGTGGATGTCGTGCCCGGCAAGAGTGCCGGTCTGGACACCTATACCTGCGTACTGCGCTTTTGCTCCACTGACGCCATGCAGCGCTGGCTGGACTCGCCGCAACGTCGCGAACTGGTCAACGAAGCCACGCCGATGCTGGCGGACGGCGACCAGACCGAGGTCAACCCGGCCAACGAATTCTGGTTCGCGCCCCTCACCGAATCCCGTCTGCCGCCACCCCGCTGGAAACAGGCAGTGCTGACGCTGATGGTGATTTTTCCGCATACCTTGCTGGTGCCGCTGATCTGGAAGCCCTTGCTGGGCTTGAGCCCCTTTTTCTCCCAATACCTGGTTGCCACCTTTGTGATCACGCTGACCATCGTTGTCTCGGTGGTTTATCTGTTTATGCCAATGGCGACGCGTGTGTTCGCGCCTTGGCTGACGGCTCCCACTGAGCCCAAGGAAACGCGATGAACGCCGATCTGATCTTATTCAATGGCCAATTTCATACCGTCGATCGCGACAACCCGCATGCCAGCGCCGTGGCCATCCGCGAGGGCCGCTTTGTGGCGGTCGGCACCGATGCTCAGGCGATGGCCCTGCGCGGTATCGGGTACGCAAGTTATCGACCTCAAGGGCCGCTGTGTCATTCCTGGCCTTAATGACTCACACCTGCATCTGATCCGTGGTGGCCTGAATTACAACCTCGAACTGCGCTGGGAAGGTGTGCCATCGCTGGCCGATGCGTTGCGCATGCTCAAGGAACAGGCCGAGCGCACGCCGACGCCGCAATGGGTGCGGGTGGTGGGCGGCTGGAACGAATTCCAGTTCGCCGAAAAACGCATGCCTACCCTGGAAGAACTCAATCAGGCGGCCCCGGATACCCCGGTATTTGTCCTGCACTTGTATGACCGGGCCTTGCTTAATCGGGCCGCGCTGCGGGTTGCCGGCTATACCCGTGATACCCCGAACCCGCCGGGTGGCGAGATTGTGCGAGATGCCAACGGCAACCCGACCGGCATGCTGGTGGCGCGACCCAACGCGATGATTCTCTACTCGACCCTGGCCAAGGGGCCGAAGTTGCCGTTGGAGTATCAGGTGAACTCCACCCGCCAATTTATGCGCGAGCTCAACCGCCTGGGCCTCACCAGCGCGATTGATGCCGGCGGTGGTTTTCAAAACTATCCCGACGATTACCAGGTCATCGAACAGTTGGCCAAAGACCAGCAGTTGACTATCCGTATTGCCTACAACCTGTTTACGCAAAAGCCCAAGGAAGAACTGACCGACTTCAAGAACTGGACCGGCAGTGTGAAACTGCACCAGGGCGATGACTTCTTGCGGCACAACGGCGCCGGGGAAATGCTGGTGTTCTCGGCGGCGGACTTCGAGGACTTCCTTGAACCGCGCCCGGACTTGCCGCAAACCATGGAAGACGAACTGGAGCCGGTGGTGCGTCATTTGGTGGAGCAACGCTGGCCGTTCCGCCTGCACGCCACCTACAACGAATCCATCAGTCGCATGCTCGACGTGTTCGAGAAGGTCAATCGCGATATCCCGTTCAATGGCTTGCCGTGGTTTTTCGACCATGCCGAAACCATCACCCCGCATAACATCGAGCGTGTGAGAGCACTGGGTGGGGGCATTGCGATTCAGGATCGTATGGCATTCCAAGGTGAGTATTTCGTCGAACGTTACGGCGCCAAAGCGGCCCAAGCTACGCCCCCCATCAAGCGCATGCTGGCCGAAGGCGTGCCGGTGGGGGCGGGCACCGATGCCACCCGCGTATCCAGCTATAACCCGTGGACTTCGTTGTATTGGATGGTCAGCGGTCGCACTGTCGGCGGCCTTGAGTTGCACGCCGAAGGCTTGCCCCGGCTCACCGCACTGGAGCTGTTCACCCACGGCAGCGCCTGGTTTTCATCCGAGCAGGGCAAAAAGGGCCAGATCAAGGTCGGCCAGTTGGCAGACGTGGCGGCCCTGAGCGCGGACTTCTTTAGCGTCGACGAAGAAGCCATCAAGTGGATCGAGTCCGTGTTGACCGTGGTGGGCGGCAAGGTGGTGTACGCCGCCGGCGACTTTGAAAAGCTTGGGCCAGCCCGTGTACCGGTGTTGCCCGACTGGTCACCGGTGGTCACCGTCCCAGGCCACTGGCGCCCTGGCGCGCCGTTGCTGGCGCAGGCCCACCAATGCAGTGGACCGTGCGCGGTGCATGCCCATGGCCATGAAAAAGCACGCTTTTCGAATGCGCCGGTCAGCGACTTTGCCGGCTTTTGGGGCGCCTTTGGCTGCTCGTGTTTCGCGTTTTGATCCCGTAACACCTATCCATCGAGGAGTTTCACATGAGCAATGTTCCGTACAAACGCCTGAACAAAGATGATGCTGTGGTGTTGCTGGTTGACCACCAGACCGGTCTGATCTCGTTGGTCCAGGATTTCTCGCCTAACGAATTCAAGAACAACGTACTGGCGCTGGGCGATGTGGCTAAGTTCTTCAAACTGCCGACCATCCTCACCACCAGTTTTGAAAACGGCCCCAACGGTCCGATGGTGCCGGAGCTCAAGGAACTGTTCCCGGACGCCCCGTATATCCCGCGCCCCGGTCAGATCAATGCTTGGGATAACGAAGATTTCGTCAAGGCGGTCAAGGCTACCGGGCGCAAGCAACTGATCATTGCGGGCGTGGTGACGGATGTATGCGTGACCTTCCCGACACTGTCGGCGCTGGCTGAGGGTTTTGACGTGTTTGTGGTGACAGATGCCTCGGGCACCTTTAACGAAACCGTGCAACAGGCCGCCTGGGCGCGGATGGCGGCAGCGGGTGCACAGTTGATGAACTGGTTCTCGGTGGCGTGCGAGCTGCAGGGGGACTGGCGCAATGACATGGAAGGCCTGGCCAACCTGCTGTCGCCGCGCATTCCCAACTACCGCAACCTGATGAACAGCTACTCGGTATTGACGGCAAAATAAGGCAGCACATTTGCTTCTGTAGCCGCTGCCGCAGGCTGCGACAAGGGCCGCAGGACCTTGGCTTTCTTTTGGAATCCGGGGCCGCTTTGCAACTCATCGCAGCCTGCGGCAGCGCAGATACTTCAAGTGTGAGAGCGAGCCTGCTCGCGAAGATCATTCGCGAGCAGGCTCGCTCGCACTAGTGGCTTGACCTGGAACAGAGTATCTACAGATGTCACCGTAATGTTTTCAGCGCTTGTGCAACCAACTCAAAAACCCCCCTTTCCTGATCGGTGCCGGTGCGGCCATCAGCGCCATGCGGCTGCTCTGCTGACGTACTGCCTGCAACGTATTCAACGCCCGTCCTACCTCAGCCTGTTGCCCCATGCATTCGCGGGTCACGGACTTGTCGAGCCGATAAATGATGCTTGAGGTCAGGGTAGTAAAGGTCGCCTGGGACGGCGAGTCCGTGAGGATGCTTTCTTCGCCCATGATCTCTCCGGGCCCCATGCGCCCGGCTTCAACAGGCCCCGTGGCGTTGGGCACGGTCACGCTGACCACGCCGGTGGCGATGACCATCAGGCTGTCCGGCACCTCGTCCAGAGCCAGTACCACCTGACCTGCCGCGTATTGCTGGGCAACCATGGAACGGGCGATCTGGTCGCGTTCCTCTGCACTCAGCGAGCGGAAGATTTTCACCTCGTCGAGCAATGCCCGTGCCCGGCCCGCGGGCTCGATCACAGCGTCAGGCTGGCGCGAAATACCTGCCGCCTCGAGATGCCGATGCGCGAGGTCAAACAGTTGGTTGCGGACTTCGCTTTTTTTAGCCAGCTCGGCAATAAACCCGCTGGCCACGTATTCGGACATGATCTCACCTGCCTCCTTGAGCACCGCTTTGGGAGCAGGGTTGAGCAGCAGACTGCTGCTGCCCTGCAGCGTGCGCTCCAACGCATCGAGCACCCGGCGCGGGCGAACATGGTTGGGCACCTGAATGCTGATCGACACGCCGTGCAGATTCGTGGGCCGGCTCAGGTTGACGATCTTGGCCTTGGCCGCCACGGAGTTGGGCACTACCGCCGTGCTGCCCGCGCTGGTCAACAAATGGGTGGCGCGCCAGTCGATATCCAGCACCTTGCCTTCGACACCGTCGATCACCACCCAGTCATCCACCTGATACGGCTTGGTGGTGTTGAGCACGATGCCGGAAAACACGTCGCTCAAGGTGCTCTGCAATGCCAGGCCAACCACAATCGCTACCACCCCGGACGTCGCCAGCAAGCCTTTCACCGGCAACTCCAGAACGTAACCGGCTGCGGCGACGATAGCCGCCAGAAACACCAGTGCGCCGATCACATCCTGCAGCAGGCGGCCGCTGTGACCGATGCGGCGCATCAGCACCAGGCCGAGCACCTCCGTAAGCACCCGCGCCGCGTACAGCCACCACATAATTCCCAGCGCCGTAGCCCCTAATTGCTCCACGCGGTCATCGGTAAACAGCGGCGCCTGCAACGGGCTGACTCCGGCGTTGATGATGATTGTGCTGAACATCGCAAACAGTGCCAGTCGCACGCATACCCGAGTCACACGCTGCTTGAATGGCGCCAGATGCCAGAGCGCGGCGTCGATCACCAGCAGTACAGCACCCCAGGACAGGGGGTGATCGAGGAGAAAGGGCATGGGTAAACTCCGAAATGAGAGAGGGGAATTCGTGGGAGCGAGCCTGCTCGCGAAGGCTCTAAAAGTGAAGCGCTTCGCGAGCAGGCTCGCTCCCACGGATACACCTGCAGCGAACAGAGCATAGTCGGGTGTTGAAAAGGGGAAAAGCCGTTATAAAGGGTTTAACTGTCCACTAGGTCGTGACAATGAACCCGTTCGAAGATATGCGTATATTTTGCCAGGTCATGGACTCCGGTAGCTTCACTGCGGCGGCCGACCAATTGGGTCTGTCCAAGCAATTCGTGAGTCGGCGATTGATACAACTGGAGGCGCGATTGGGCGTACGTCTGCTCAACCGCTCCACTCGGCGACTGGACGTCACGCCCCTAGGGCAAAGTTATTACGAGTCGGCCATGCGCTTGCTCAACGACGTCGAGCATATGGAGCAGGGTATCGCTGGCCAGACCAGCGAGCCACGCGGCACCTTGCGGGTCAGCGCACCGCTGTCCTTTGCCATGGCGCATCTGGGCTGCCTGCTGCCGTTGTTTTTGCAGCGCTACAGCGGCGTGACCGTAGAAGTGGACCTCAGCGACCGGCCGGTGGACTTGCTCAGCGAAGGCTATGACCTGGCCTTGCGCATCGGCGTGCTTGAGGACTCGACTCTAATTGCCCGTCGTATCGCCAGCATCGAGCGTGTTTACTGTGCCAGCCCGGCCTACCTGGCCGAGCGCGGCACACCGCTCAAACCCCAGGATCTGCACGAGCATGATTGCCTGCCCTACGGCCACGGCCGTCAGGTGCAGTGGCGTTTCGAAGGGCAGAGCAAGCCCCTGACCATCAACGTCAGCGGGCGCATGCGGGTCAATAATGGTGAGTTGCTCAGGGACGCAGCTATTGCAGGGCTGGGCATTACCTACCTGCCGACCTTTATCGTTGGCTCGGCTCTGGAGAGCGGGCAACTGGTACGCGTGCTGGACGATTACCGCTGCGCGCCGTTGGCGTTATCGGCGGTGTATCCGCAGCATCGCCAGCGTTCGCTACCGGTGCAGGCATTGATCGAATTCTTGCGCGAGCGGCTGGATCAGGGGCAAGGCGGGTTGTAGGGGGGACTCAGGCTCCCCCCGGTAGCTCGTCAAACGATGGCGGGGTAATCGGCCATCGTGTCAGGCCACGGGCTCAACACTTCGAAACCATCGTCGGTCACGGCGACCATGTGTTCCCACTGGGCTGAAAGCGAGTTGTCCTTGGTGACCACGGTCCAGTTATCGGGGAGGGTTTTCACATGGCGTTTGCCAGCGTTGAGCATGGGCTCGATGGTGAAAATCATGCCGGTCTTGAGCTTCATGCCCTGGCCCGGATAACCGTAGTGCAGTACCTGCGGCTCATCGTGATAAACCTTGCCGATCCCGTGGCCGCAATACTCACGCACCACGCTGTAGCCTTCTTTCTCGGCAAGGGTCTGGATGGCATGGCCGATATCACCGAGGGTCGCGCCAGGGCGCACCATGCGGATACCTGCGCACATGGCATCGTAAGTGGTTTTCACCAGGTGGCGTGCCTCGGGGCTAGGTTCGCCGACGAAGTACATGCGGCTGGTGTCGCCGAACCAGCCATCCTTGACCACCGCGATATCGATATTGACGATATCGCCGTCCTGCAGCACCCGGTTTGACGGAATGCCGTGGCAAACCACCTCATTGACCGAGGCGCACACGGTTTTCGGGAAGCCGTGATAGCCGACATTGCCGGGTATGGCCTTCTGCACATTGACGATGTAGTCGTGGCAGATCTGATCGAGCTGGTCGGTGGTGACGCCAGCCTTGACGTGCTCACCGATCATGGCCAGCACTTCGGCTGCCAGTTTGCCCGCGACCTTGGACTGGGCGATTTGTGCCGGGCTGTTGATCACGACGCTGGTTCTCATTGTGCCGCTCCCGCAGTGGCATCAGCCAGCTCGCACAGTTGCTTCAAATCGAGGCCGCCTTGCAGTTCGGCGCGGATCAGCAAGCGGCAGATCTGGTTGTGGTCCAGATCGGGGTGCAGCTCGGTCAGCATGCCGATGCGCATCCAGTGCTCTGCTTGTGCGTTGATTGAACGGTTGAGTGCGTTGCTGGCGACCCGCAGGTTTTCGTGGGTGGCGTCCGATATTTTTACGATGCCCATCTGAATGCTCGATATGAAGTATATATGAAACGTATATTAATCTAGGGCGTGGCAGGATCGCAACTCAAAGGTCTGTTAGTCATGGACAGCCCTGCGGGTCGATCCCTATGCTGGTGCGATTAAAAAAACAATCAGAACACCATGACCCTCAATGCCTCCCTCCATGCGCTACTCCACTGGCTTGCCCGGCCGCACCGAAGCCTGGTGGCACGGTATACCTTGCTCTCGGTGTTCGTGATGAGCATTGCGCTGGTCACTCTGGCCGTTCTTTACGAGCAATTGGCCAAGGACCTGCTCAATCGCCTGACCGGCGAACGCCTTGACGCCCAGGCGCTGTCGACGGCAAACCGCTTGTCGTCGTTTCTGGATGACCGTTTTTACCAGCTCTCGGCGCTGTCCAATCATCCCAACATGCCGGATTTCATTGTCGATCCGTCGCGCGTGATCAGTGATGTGGATTCGCTGCTCAAGATCGAGGGCGATTTGCCCTTTATTTATGGCGTGCTGTTTTTCGATGAACAGGATCGCCTGATCAAAGTGCTGCCCGGCCAGTCGGCTTCCGGGGAGCCTTACTGGGGCAGCGAGCACTGGTCCATCGCGGGCCTGCCGGTGCAATGGGTAGGGGATGTCGAAGTGATTGGCCCGCTGCTGGCGTACGCCGGAGGCTCCGGCAGCTTTTTGATCCGCAAGAGCATCCGTAACGGGCGAACCAATCAACGGGTACGCATCGCGCTGCACTTGCGTCTGGCGTCCTTGACCGAGTTGCTGGTCAGTGCGGGCATGAGCGGTGTGGTTGCGCCGTTGCTGCGCGTACCCGGCGGCGCGTTTGTCGACCCCACCGGGCGTCAGGTCAAGGCGCCCGGCCAATGGCACGAAGGGCCGGTAATCTTGCCGGGCTGGCAACTGGTGTTCAGCGTTGAGCCGGGTGCAATCCTCAAGCCGCTCAACGATGCCCGCTGGTGGCTGTACTGGGTGGCTGCGGGATTTATCGGGTTTATTCTGGTGGTGTTTTTTACCCTCTCGCGGCAACTGCGCTCGCGGGTCAGCACGTTGTTGCAGGGTGCTCATCAACTGTCGATGGGCGACTTGAGCTATCGCCTGGCCCAACAGCCGCGGGACGACGAAATCGGCCACGTTGCCCGTGCGTTCAACGTCATGGCCGAACGTCTGGCGCAGGTGATGGAAAAAACCGTGCGCACCGAGAACCTCGCGGTCCTTGGTACGTTTGCCACCGGGGTGGCCCATGAAGTGCGCAACCCGCTGGCAACCATGAAAACCACGGTGCAGGCCTTGTTGCGCCGTGAACAGGAACCGCAACGACGTTTGCTGCTGAGTGATCTGGTCAAGGAAATCGATCGCTTGTCACGGGTCACCAATGACCTGCTGGAATACGGCAGACCGCGCCCGGCCCAGCCGCAAAACGTGTCGGTGGCGCAGCTGTTTGAGCAGACCGCGCACTTGGTCGCGCCGCAGATGCAGGCCCGCAATATTGAGTTTCAGTGCAGGGCACCGGTGGATTTACAGATCTGTATCGATCCGGATCAGGCGCAGCAGGTATTGCTCAATCTGTGCCTGAACGCCTTGCAGGCCAGCAGCGAGGGGCAAACCGTCCGGCTTGATGCCGAGGAGTGGCAGGGGCGGGTGCGTATCGTTATAACTGACCAGGGCTGTGGTATTTCGGCCACTGACTTGCAGAATATCCGCCAGCCGTTTTTTACCCTCAAGGCCCGGGGCACCGGGTTGGGCCTGAGTATTTGTCAGCAACTGCTGGAGGCCAATGGTGCCCGGATGGAAATCCTCAGCACCCTTGGGGAGGGCACGCAGGTAATACTGGATTGCCCTGCTACTGCCAATGACACAGGCGTTGAGCGTAATTCGTAGCAGCTGCCGCAGTAACGAGGCTGCGTGCGGCGGCGCAGCCGTCGTAAAGTCAGGCTATGCGGTGAGTCAGGTAAATCGCATGTTCAGGTTTTACGATCGGTTCGCAATCGAACGTAGCCTTCGGCAACTGCTACGGGTTTTGTATATGCCTGAAATCTCCAGAGAACGTATTGAAGTGAGTCGCAGATGTCTGATGTTCACGTTTTAATCGTCGATGATGAAGAGGCGCTGGTGCGCTCGCTCAGTTTTGCGTTGCGCGAGGAGGGCATGCGCATCAGCACGGCCGGCAGTGGCGAAGCGGCGCTGCAACATGCCCTGGACGATGTCGATATTGTCCTGCTGGATCTGGGCCTGCCGGGCATTGATGGCATGGCCACCCTGGACGGCTTGCGCCAGCGCAGTCCGCTGCTGCCGGTGATCATGATTTCAGCTCATGGCGACACTCGTGCGGCGGTTCAGGCGGTCAAGGGCGGGGCTACCGATTACCTGACCAAGCCGTTTGAACTGGATGACTTGCTGGCCACTATCAGCAGCACCCTGGCTCTGGATGCCGTGGAGCCTGAAGTGACGGCGGGCCTGCAAGGGCAGAGCGCGGTCATGTCGGCCCTGCATGGTGCCGTACAACGAATTGCCCGCAGTTCGGCAACGCGAATCTTGCTGCTGGGCGAATCCGGCACCGGTAAAACCCTCGTGGCTCAAGCCCTGCATAGTCACAGCTCGCGGGCGGGCAGTGCATTTATCGAGGTCAACTGTGCGGCCCTGCCCGAGCAGTTGATTGAGGCTGAGCTGTTTGGCTCCGAGAAGGGCGCTTACACCGGGGCTCATCAAAAGCGTGCCGGGTTGGTCAGCCAGGCCAATGGCGGCACGTTGTTCCTTGATGAAATTGGCGAATTGCCCCTGAGCCTGCAGGCCAAGCTGCTGCATTTTCTGGAAAACGGCAGCTACCGCGCCGTCGGCGCCAGCCAGGCCAGTAGCGCGGATGTCAGGGTGGTGGCCGCAACCAATCGGGATTTGGCCGACGATGTACGTCTGGGGCGGTTTCGCGAAGACTTGTTTTACCGGTTGAACGTAATCACCGTAGATATACCGGCCCTGCGTGACCGGGCAGATGATCTGCTGCTTCTGGTCCAGTATTTTGCCCAGCGCCAAGCGCTGGAAGAGGGCGTGAGTCCGATCCGGTTCTTGCCCGACAGCATTGCGCTGCTGCGTCGGCATCGCTGGCCCGGCAATGTGCGTGAGTTGAAGAATCTGGTTGAGCGCTTGACCATTCTTTTACCAGGTCAGGACATCAGCGCCGCGATGCTGCCTGCGCAGTTGCAGGACAGTGCATCGCCAGGTAACCCAGCTCTGGTGCTGGGCGATCAGCTCGAACGCGCCGAGCGTGAGCTGGTCACTGACGCCTTGACCCGCACCGCGGGCCACAAAGGCCTGGCCGCGCAACTGCTGGGGATCTCCCGGCATGCGCTCAAACGCCGTCTGCAACGTCTGGGCATTGAGCGCTAAGCGCTCAGCCTTGCGCGCATGTTGAGCGGTTAGCGCTCAACATTTCTGCAAACCCTTAACCTGTAGCCGTTGCCGCAAGCTGCGATGGGTTGCGTAGCGACCCCAGAATTTAATCGACAGCGAAGTCCTGCGGCCCTTATCGCAGCCTGCGGCAGCGGCTACAGGGTGGCGATATATCTTGGCACACCCTTTGCTCTATCCCTCTGGCTGCTCAACAAGAGGCGTTTTCAACGCCCAAAGGAATTTATGCACCCGATGCGTTCATGGCGCCATTGCGCCCTGGCTTTGGCTGGTCTGCTGCTTGGTTCGTTCGCTTGTGCCGAGGTCGGCCGACTGGAGTTGGGCGTGCCTGCTGCCCAGGCCGATCTGACCATGGGTTGCCTGTATCCGATGACCGAGCGTGCGGCCATCTACGGGCAAGACAGCATTATCGGAATCCAGGTGGCCCTCAATGAATTGCAGGCCCGCCGCCTCGCCGGTGAGCCCGTACCGCGTTTGCGGGTGATCATCGATGATGATCAGTCCAAGGCTTCATACGGCGTTAGTCTGGCCCGCAGCTTTATCCACAAGGACGGGGTACAGGTACTGTGCGGCATGGTCTCGTCCGGGGTCGCGCTGGCAGTCAGCCAATTGGCCCTGCAGGAAAAAGTACTGATGATCGGCACCGATCATGCCTCTTCGCGCATGACCCTGGAAAACGGCCATCCCTATTACTTTCGCGTAACCAACGACACCTGGACCTCCATGGCGGCGGGTGCTCGCTACCTGCAGGCGTTGCAGAAAAAAACCGGCTGGAAGCGCCTGGCCTTTATTGGTCCTGATTACGAATACGGTCATGTGTCCCGTGATGATTTGCACACCGCCCTCAACCAACTGGGCGTGAAATTCGACGACGTGATCGAGCTATGGCCGCGCCTGTATGAGCCGGACTACTCGCCCTATATCACCGCGCTGGAACAATCCAGACCGGACATCATCGTGTCGGCTATTTGGGGCGGCGATTTCCACGCATTCGTCAAACAGGCTGCCGGTTCCCGGCTGCTCGAAACCTCGCGCCTGGCGAACTTCGATACCGGGGCCAATTTCGATTTTCTGGTTGCCCTGGGGGACAAGGCCCCTGCGGGGTTGATCCTCTCTTCCCGGCACCACAACAACTGGCCGACTACCGAGCGCAACCGCTCGTTTGTCGAGCGCTTTCACGCGCTGAGCGGGCGCTACCCGACCTATGCCGCACAGGGCGCCTACACCGGTGTCATGGTGCTGGCCCAGGCCTATGAAAAGACCGGCGGCGTGACCGAGACCCAGGCGCTGATCCACGCACTGGAAGGCCTGGAAATTGCCTTGCCGGAAGACCCGCCAGGCACCTGGTCGCGCATCGATCCGGTGACCCATCAAATCCAGCAGAGCCAGGCCATTGGCACGCCGCTACCCAATACCGCTTACCCGCCTGCCCAACTGATGCTGGGTGACTGGTCGGTGTACTCGGCGCAAGAGCTACAGCTCGACAGCGCCACGCTGAAGCGGCGACTGGCCGCACGAAAAACCGTTGTCGAGCCCTGACGGCTCACTCATCCATTGAGAGACAAGCATGAACAATTCCAAGAAAAGCATGTTGAAACACCCTTTGGCATTTGCCATCACGGCAGCCGGGCTGGCCCTGTCCTTGAACGCTGGGGTCCAGGCCGCTGAAAACGGCAAGTTCCGCATTGGCATCGTGACCTTTCTGTCCGGCCCGGCCGCCGGGCCGTTTGGCGAACCTTCGGCCAATGCTGCCAAGGTGCTGGTCGAAGGTTTGAACAAGGGCCAGTTGCCCGCGCCCTACGACAAGTTGGGGATCAATGGCGCCGAGATCGAAGTGGTGATCATCGACGAGGCGGGCGGCGCCGCGAAACAGGTCGAAGAATTCCGCAATCTGGTACAGCGCCAGAAGGTCGATGCGGTGGTGGGTTACATCTCGTCCGGCGACTGTCTGGCCATCGCGCCGGTAGCTGAAGAGCTGGGCGCGATGACCGTGTTCTACGACTGCGGCACTTCGCAACTGTTCAAGGAAGACAAAACCCCGCAATACGTGTTCCGCACCAGCCTTGATGCGGCGGTGGACAACATAGGCGCCGCGCGTTACCTGGCCAAGGTGCGACCGGATGCGCAGAAAGTCGCGGGCATCCAGCAAAACTACGCCTGGGGCCAGGACAGCTGGAACGACTTCACCCACTCCATGGAGCAACTGATGCCCAAGGCCAAGGTGGTCGAATCGCAGATGCCCAAAGTGTTCCAGGGCCAGTACGGTGCCGAGATCTCTGCGATTTCGGTCAAGCGCCCGGACATCATTCACTCCAGCTTCTGGGGTGGCGACATGGAGGCGCTGGTGTTGCAAGCCAACGCCCGTGGTCTGTTGGAAGATGCCACGGCAGTCCTGACGTGCGGCGAGTCGGCAATTGACCGCTACAAGGACCAGGCCCCCAACGGCATGATTATCGGTGGCCGTGGTCCGTTCGGCGCCTTTGCCCCGGATAACGAACTCAACCGCTGGTTCAAGGACAAGTACGTAGCGGCTTACAAGACCGCGCCGACTTACCCTGCGAGCAAAATGGCCCAGGCGATTCTCGGCCTCAAGCACGCGGCTGAAAACGCCAAGGTCGAGTCCGGCAAAATCCCGGCACCGTTGGAAATTGCCAAGGCGTTCAAGGGCGCGACCTTCGAGTCGGTGTCCGGCACCGTGCAAATGGCCCGCGCCGAGGGGCATCAGGCCATGCAGGGCATCGCTTACGGCGAGTACAACTACGACCCGGCGAGCAAAAAAGGCAGCGTGCAAAACGTCATCGCCTTTGCCGGTGAGTGCGTAACGCCACCGGACGGCACCACCGCGCTGGAGTGGATCAAGGCCGGTTTCCCTGGCGCTCAGTGCAACTGATTACCACACACCTGTAGCTGCTGCCGCAGGCTGCGATAAGGGCCGAAGGACCTTCGCTTTTGAAAAGGCGCGATCCCTGCGGGCTCGATCGCAGCCTTCGACAGCGGCTACAACAACGGTTGCGTGATTGATTCCAAGGTAGGACCTCTATGATGAGTCTTTTCGCGGTGCTGATTGACGGCACCATCTATGCCTCGTGGCTGTTTCTGGTCGCAGCCGGGTTGACGGTGATTTACGGGGTGATGCGCATCCTGAATATGGCCCACGGCAGCTTCTATGCCATTGGTGCCTACACCGCAGCCTCGCTGGTGGGCTGGTATTTCAATAACGGGATTGGCCCCGTCTGGGCCGGGTATCTGCTGATGCTCGGCTGCGCGCTGGTGGCCGGCCTGATTGTCGGTCTGATTATCGAGCGCGGCCTGTTGCGCTTTATGTACGGGCGCGACGAAGTCCTGATGGTAATCATCACTTACGCCCTGCTGCTGGTGCTCGAAGACACCATGAAAATGATCTGGGGCGTGAATCCTTACTTCGCTTATCAGCCCTACGCCGAGATGGGCCGCAGCGCCCTGGCGGGGCTCAAAGTGTCCAATTACGACCTGATGCTGGTCGGCGTTTCCGCCGTGCTGGGCCTGGGCCTGTGGTTGTGGCTGGAGCGCACACACCAGGGCAAGGTGCTGCGCGCCGTGATTCATGACCGCGAAGTGGCCATGGCCATGGGTGTCAATGTACGGCGCATGTTCACCCTGGTGTTTGTGCTGGGCACCATGCTCGGCACGCTGGCGGGCGCCTTGACCGCCCCGGCCATTTCGGTGGTGCCGGGCATGGGCGTGGAAATCATCGTGCTGGCGTTTGCCGTGGTGGTGATCGGTGGCATGGGCAGCATCGAAGGCGCTGCTGTGGGCGCATTGCTGGTGGGGTTGAGCCGCGCGGCGGCGGTGCATTACGCACCGGAGTTCGAGCTGTTTGTGATTTACGGGGTGATGGCGCTGGTACTTGCAGTGCGTCCCCAAGGGCTGTTCGGCCGCGTGCTGGCGAGGAAAATTTGATATGCGCCTGAGTAAAACCGAATTGATTCTGCTCGGCGTCGCCGTGCTGCTGGCCGCCGGTGGCTTTATTGCGCCGCAATGGCTGGTGTTCCTGCTGACGATGGCCCTGGCCAAAGCCATGGTGGTACAGGGCGTGGTGATGCAGATGCGCGCCGGTCTGGTGACCTTTGGCCAGGGCCTGTTCTTCTGCGTGGGCGGTTATGCGGTCGGCATGAGCGGGCACTTTCTGGACATTACCGATCTTGCTGTATTGCTGCTGATCGGGGTGGGTGCTGCGGTGCTGCTGGCGATGCTGCTGGGGCTGTTGATGACTCGCTACCGCGAGATTTTCTTCGCCATGCTGTCGTTGGCCTTCTCGATGATCCTCTACGGCGTACTGGTCAAAAGTTCGGCCCTGGGCAGTACCGACGGGTTCAACGTCAAGGCCTGGACCCTGTTCGGCTGGACTCCGGCTTCGGGGCAGGCACCGTTAGCGTTATTTGTCATCATCGTGGCCTGCTCGGCACTGCTGGCGGTGTTGCTGCATCGCTACAGTCGCAGTAGCGCGGGGATGATGTGCGAAGCCATTCGTGAAAACGAAGTGCGCGTCGAATACCTGGGGCAGTCACCGCGTTGGGTGCTGTACATGAACTATGTCGCGGCCGCCGCCGTGTCGGCATTAGGCGGTGGCTTCATGGCCCTGTCGGCCGGGCATATCGACCCGGAAATGGCTTACTGGATCACCTCCGGTGAATTCGTGTTTATCGCCCTGTTGGGTGGTACTGCCCATGTGGCGGCGCCGTTTATTGCCGCCATCCTGTTTGCGGTAGTGCGTACCTACGCCATCGAGCTGGTGCCGCACAGCTGGCAGATGATTCTGGGCTTCACCTTGTTGGCGATCATCGTATTTCTGCCTAAAGGCCTGTGGAGTCTGTTCACTGGTCAGGCACGGAGGGCCAAAGCATGAATTGCATTCTGGAAACCAAGGGCCTGTGCAAATCGTTTGGCGCGGTCACCGCCGCCAAGGATGTGAACGTGCGCATCCATAAAGGCGAAGTGGTCGGCGTAATCGGCTCAAACGGCGCGGGTAAAACCACCTTTATCAATATGGTCACCGGCTACCTGAAACCCAGCAGTGGCGAGATCCTGTTCAACGGCCAGTCGATCCTCGGCCGCACCCCTAGGGCAATCACCCGCGCGGGCATGGCCCGTTCGTTCCAGGTGGCGCAGCTGTTCCCGCAGTTGAGTGTGCTGGAGAACCTGTTAATAGCCGTGTCTGCTGCGCAAAGCCCGTTCCCGTCGCTGCTGGCACCGATGCGCAACGCGTCGCGCATCGCTCAGGCGGATGCGATCCTCGCTGAATTCGATATCAGCCGCTGGCGCGATACCCAGGTCACGGCCGTGCCGCAAGGCGTACGTAAACTGATCGACATCGCCATGGCGCTGATCGGTGATCCGCAAATGTTGCTGCTCGACGAACCCACCAGCGGGGTCAGCGCAGAAGAGAAAACTGCGCTGATGGACACGGTGATGCGGGTGGTCGCCCAGCATCAGGTCACGGTGCTGTTCGTTGAGCATGATATGGACGTGGTGCGTCGTTATGTATCGCGAATTCTGGCCTTCTACAGCGGTGAAGTACTGGCAGACGGTGCCCCCGAAGCGGTCCTGGCCAATGCACGGGTGCAGGAATTCGTGACCGGTGGCCCGAACGCTCACAAGAGGGCAGCGCAATGAGTCTGGATATTCGCAATTTGCATGTTTCGATCGAAGGCGTACCGATCCTGCATGACGTTTCCCTGCACGTAGGCAGCGGGCAGATGGTGGGCCTGATCGGCCACAACGGTGCCGGTAAAACCACGCTGATCCGCGCCATCATGGGCCTGCTTGACGCCGATTCCGGTTCGATCACCTTTGCCGGTCAGGACCTGCGCAGCCAGGCGGGCTTTACCCGGGCCGGGGCCGGTATCAGCTACCTGCCCGAAGACCGGCGGCTGATTCCGTCGCTGAACGTGGAAGAAAACATCCTGCTGCCGGTCTGGGCCAACAAGTTGGCTGACAGCAAGCGCCGCCTGAAATGGGTCTACAGCTTGATCCCGGAAATCGCCCAGTTCCGTGACCGCAAGGCCATGCAACTGTCTGGCGGGCAACAAAAGCTGGTGGCACTGGCGCGGGCATTGATGCCGGGTAACAAGTTGCTGCTGCTCGATGAGCCTTTCGAGGGCGTGGCGCCGGTGCTGTCCCGGCGCTTGAGCGAGGTGATCGCCAAGCTGGGCCAGGAAGGTCTGTGCGTGCTGATTTCTGAATCTGATGACACTCATTCTGCCGATCTGGTCGATGCGTTGTTTCGCATCGAGCGCGGCAGTGTGACCGTAGGGTAGGGACCACAATGTCAAAATTCACCTTTGAAACCACACCGCGGGTGATCTGCGAAATCGACGGTGCGCTGCGTCTTGGCGCCCTGTGCCGTGAGCTGAAGGCCGAGCGTGTATTGCTGATCAGCGACCCAGGGTTGCTGCGCGCGGGGCTGCTGGATGCACCGCTGCAGGCCATGCGCGACAGCGGCCTGCAGGTCACGCTGTACAGCGATGTGCAGGCCGATCCGCCTGCCGCATCGGTGCAGGATGCGGTCGATGTGGCGCGTCAGTGTCGCGCCCAGGCGGTGATCGGCCTGGGCGGCGGCAGTTCACTCGACACCGCCAAGCTGGTGGCCCTGCTCTGTGGTCAGGAGCAGCAGTTGGAGGATATTTACGGCATCGGCCTGGCCAAGGGGCCGCGCCTGCCGCTGATTCAGGTGCCGACGACCGCGGGCACTGGCTCGGAAGTCACGGCGGTGGCGATTGTCACCACTCCCAGCCATGAGAAAAAGGGCGTGGTCAGCCCCTTGCTGTACCCCGACATTGCCTTGCTCGATGCGCGGCTGACGGTCGGCCTACCGGCTGCGGTCAGTGCCATGACCGGTGTCGATGCCATGGTGCATGCCATTGAGGCGTACACCAGCGCGCACAAAAAGAACGTGTTGTCCGATGGTTTGGCGGTGCAGGCCCTGACGTTGCTGGCTGCCAACATGGACCGCGTGCTGGCCGAGCCGGCTGATTTGCAGGCGCGCTCGGACATGCTGCTGGGCTCGATGCTGGCCGGCATGGCATTCGCCAATGCACCGGTGGCGGCGGTGCATGCGCTGGCGTATCCACTGGGCGGGCAGTTCCATGTACCCCACGGTTTGAGCAATGCCTTGGTGCTGGTGCCCGTGCTCAACTTCAACCGTTCGGCGGCTGAACCGCTGTATGCACAACTGGCCGGGGCGGTATTGCCGGGGCAGCGATTTGCCAGCGCCAGCGATGCCTGCGACGGCTTTATCGAGTTTATGACCCGGCTGGTGGCGCGCATGCCATTTGCCCAACGTCTGCACGAAGTGGGCGTCACCTCCGAGGACCTCGACCGGTTGACCGATGACGCGCTGAAAGTCGAGCGCCTGTTGATCAACAACCCGCGCCCGCTAAACCGCGACGACATCTACGGCATCTACGCCTCGGTGCTGTAAGCCAGCCTCACTACAGGAGTTAGTCATGAACCATGAATTCAGAAGTGTGCCACGCATTGTCTGTGAGGCTGGTGCACTACAGGAAGTTGGCTACGTATTTAGAGGCCTGGGTGCACAACGCGTGATGCTGGTATGCGATCCGGGGATTGTCAGCCTGGGCTTTGCCGGTAGGGCGCAGGAGGTGCTGGAAGCTGCGGGTTGCGCAGTGTCTGTGTTTGATCAGGTGGCGCCCGACCCGTCCTCGGCGGTGGTTGAACTGGCGGTCAAGCAGGCGCAAGAGTTCAAGGTTGATGGCGTACTGGGGTTGGGCGGCGGCAGCTCACTGGATGCAGCCAAACTGGTGGCATTGCTGATCAACAGCGAGCAATCGCTGGAACAACTGTACGGCACCGATAAAGCCCAGGGTAAGCGCACACCGCTGGTGTTGATGCCCACCACCTCGGGCACCGGTTCGGAAGTGACCTGGGTCTCGGTGATTACCGATGCGCAGCAGCGCAAGCAGGCGGTTTATTCGCCTCAATTGCTGCCGGACGTGGCGCTGCTCGACCCGCTACTGACCCTCGGCCTGCCCGCGAAAGTCACAGCGGCCACCGGGCTGGACGCCATGGTTCACGCCATCGAGGCCTATACCAGCCGGACGCGCAAAAACCCGATTTCTGATGGTCTTGCCACGGCGGCCCTGGCGTTACTCGGGGCTAACCTGCCCAAGGTGTTGGCCAACGGCCAGGATCTGCCAGCCCGCAGCGCCATGCTGCAAGGCTCGTTGATGGCCGGTATGGCGTTCGTCAATGCATCGGTGGCGGCGATCCATGCACTGGCCTATCCACTGGGCGCCCGCTTTCATATACCTCACGGCCATGCAAATGCTCTGGTCATGGCCCCGGTGATCCGTTTCAATCTGGCCAACGCTCAACGCCAATACGCGGAGCTGGCGGCGTATCTGCTGCCGGGTGAACATTTTGTAGATGAGGCGAGCGCCGCCGAAGCGTTTGTCCAGGCGATTGAAGGTCTGGTCAAGAACAGCGGCCTGGAGCAGCGCCTGTCCAATTTGAATGTCGATGAAGACTCACTGCAGGTGATGGCGAGCGAAGTGGTGGTGGGCATTCGTCGCCTGATCGACAGCAACCCGCGGGATATGAATGAACAAGACGTGGAGGCGATTTACCGGAGTGTTTTTTAAAGGTCATTTCGCGCCCCTGTAGAGACTTGATTGCTGTTCAGGCATCGACGTCTTTACGGGTTGTGAATACTTCTTGTTTGTAACTTCGACCAGGAAAGTTCTAAAAAAGTTGTTCCAGGCCGTTATTCATGCAGGCACATAGATAATCTCTGTAGGATGTTTCATACATTCTTTGTAACAACCTGATTTTCCGAAGGTCTAGGCACTACGCCTTTATTTTTGGCAATCAAGGAGATCTATGTGATATCTCGCAGAAAGTTACTGTTTTCAGGCGCTGCTATTACCAGTGCCGGCCTTCTTTCCTCTACTTGGGTAGGCTCGGCACTGGCGCAGCAAGTCCACAATGCCGCCAGTAACGATGTCGAACAACTGCACCAACTGTCGCTGTTTCTCACCGAGCGCGAGGCGCTGGACCCGAGCCTGACGCTGCGGGTTCTGGCCCGTTGTACCGAGGCTGATCCATTGTTCCCCGACAAGATGAAAGCGCTGTGGGGCAGCATTGCGCAACAAGGTTTGAACCGCGTGGGCCAGCTGAGTGCCAGCCCGATTTATCAGAGCCCGGCGCACAAGGACACGGTGCAAAAAATTGTCCGCGCCTGGTACTTGGGTTACACCGGCACGCCGGTCAGCATGCGCGCCGTGGACGATACCAAGTTGGTCACCTTCACCGGTGCGTTGGCGTATACGCCGACCCTGGATGCCACGGTTATTCCAACGTATTCGCGGGGGCACACCAACTATTGGGTTAACCCGCCGTCCACCGTCGCTAATGATTAATACAAGGGGTACCCATGAATCAGGTCTTTGATGCTGATGTCATTGTTGTTGGGTCCGGAGCCTTGGGCAGCAACGCAGCGTTTGAACTCGCCAAGCACGGCAAGTCGGTGATTATTCTGGAAGCGGGTGAGCATATTCCCCGTTGGAAGATCGTCGAAAACTTTCGCAATTCGTCGAATAAAAGTAACTACAACTCGCCGTATCCGAATGAGCCGTGGGCGCGTAACTCCTACGATGAGCAGTACATTGAGAACACCGGTTCGTTTGAATTTCGTCCGGGCATGTTAAAGCTGGTGGGTGGTACTACCTGGCATTGGGCGGCGGCCTGCTGGCGCTATCTGCCAAACGACATGAAGCTTAAAACCCTGTACGGGGTAGGCCGCGATTGGCCGATGGAGTACAGCGAACTGGAACCTTATTACGCACGGGCCGAAGTGGCGCTGGGCGTATGTGGCAGCGATACCCAGGATCAAAGCGGGCACGACGGTGAGGCATTCCCGCCACGCTCGACGCCGTATCCGATGCCGCCTGAAGGCGATACCTATTTGTTCCAGCGCCTGCGTGCGCGTCTGGCGCCTGCAGGTTATGTGTTTTTGCATGAACCCAATGGTCGCGCCACCACGCCTTATGACGGTCGCCCGGCGTGCAGCGGCAATAACAACTGCATGCCGGTGTGTCCGATTGGCGCGATGTACAGCGGCGATGTGCATGCCAAACACGCGCAACAGGCGGGCGCGAAGCTGTTGACCGATGCCACCGCCTACAAGTTGGAAAAGGGCGAAGGCGGCAAGATTGTGGCCGTGCATTACCGCAGTTCCAAAGGCGACGATGTACGCCTGACCGCCAAGTACTTTGTGGTGGCTGCCAATGGCCTGGAAACCCCCAAGCTGTTGTTGATCTCGGACGTGGCCAACTCCTCCGACCAAGTGGGTCGCAACCTGATGGACCACACTGGACAAGGTTTGCAGTTTTTGGCCGATGAACCGGTATGGCCGGGCCGAGGGGCAGTGCAGCAAGGCGGGATTTTCAACCGTCGCGACGGTGAATTTCGCAAGGAACGGGCGTCGGTTAAACATGCTTTTGCCAACAATGTACCGAACATGGCGGTGGCCCAGCGTTTGATCGAGCAGGGCGTTTTCGGCAAGGAGCTGGACGAGCGTATTCGCCACGATGCGGCGCGCTGGGTCGATGTGTCGACGGTGTACGAAACATTACCGCTGGCGACCAATACCATTCGCCCGAGCACCACCCGCACCGATGCCCTGGGCATTCCGATGATGGTGGTCAACTACGAAGTGGATGACTACGTTAAAGCGGCCAAGCCTGGCGTGGACGCCGACTACGCCGACTTCGTGAAAATCATGGGCGGCACGGTGGTGGAGGACAACACCGGCTGGCAGAACCGCGACCATTTGATGGGCACCGTGATCATGGGCAGCGATGCCAAAGATTCGGTGGTCAATCATGAATGCCGCACGTTCGATCATCCCAACCTGTTTTTGGCCACCACCGGGGTGATACCGGCTTCAGGCACTATTAACCCGACGTTGACCGGGGTGGCGTTGAGCATTCGCCTGGCCGACATCATTGCGCGGGAGGTCTGAGCCATGAACGTTCAAATCTCACGTTTGCGTGGTCTGGTTGCCCTGTGCGGGCTGTTTGCGTCGTTGTCGGTCTGGGCGGTTGAAGACAACGCTGCGTTAGTCAAGCAAGGCGAGTACGTGGCGCGAGCTGCCGACTGCGCCGCTTGTCACCGTACCGTGGAAAAGGGCGGTGCAGCCCTTTCCGGCGGGTATGCCATCGACTCGCCGATGGGCCGGATCATCTCCAGCAACATCACGCCTTCCAAGGCCTATGGCATTGGCGATTACACCGAGCAACAGCTGGCGGACGCCGTGCGCAAGGGGGTTAACGCCAAGGGTCAGAATCTTTACCCGGCTATGCCATATACCTCTTATCAGGGTATGAGCGATGCAGACATTCATGCGCTGTATGCATACCTGCAGCAGGGTGTGAAAGCGGTCGACATCCCGGTGGAACCGACGCAACTGGCGTTTCCGTTCAATATTCGGCCCTTGATGTTTGGCTGGAACCTGCTGTTTCTCGATACCCAGGGCTTTGTTCCTGAAGCCGGAGCCGATGCTCATCAGGTACGTGGTCAGTATCTGGTCGACAACCTTGCGCACTGTGGCGCCTGCCACACCCCGCGCAATGCGTTGATGGCCGAGGACAACAGCCGTTATCTGTCCGGTGCGGAGCTGGGTGGCTGGATTGCGCCGAATATCACGTCCGATAAGGCCACGGGCGTGGGCAGTTGGAGCGCTGATGAACTGGTGGGCTTCCTGAAAAACGGCCACGTCACTAACAAGGCGCAAGCGGCGGGTGGCATGGCTGAAGCGGTAGAGCACAGCCTACGCTTTTTGACCGACGATGATCTGCACGCGATGGCGAGCTACCTGAAAACCGTTCCGGCGATTGCCACCGGTAATCATGTGGCCAGCCATCCGCGCGAGGTGACGCCGATTGACATGACCACCCTCGAAACGGGGCAGGGCGATCAGGCCTCGTTGGTAGACGCCAGCGAAACCGACGGCGCACGCCTTTACAACTCGGCCTGCGCCAGTTGCCACGGGCGAGACGGGCAGGGCACCGTTGATGCGTTCTACCCTTCGTTGAGCCAAAACAGCGCCTTGACCGGCCAGCATGCCAATAATCTGGTGATGGCGATCATCGAAGGCATCGACCGCAAAGGTGCCGACCTTGAGGTCAACATGCCCGCCTTGGGTGATGACCTGAACGATCAGCAAATTGCCGCCATCGCCAACTACAGCCTGCAACGCTTTGGTAATCCGCTGCTCAGTGTGGATGAGCAAACTGTAGCCAAATGGCGTCGTGGTGGTGATGCACCGTTGTTGGTAACGGCAATGCCTTACGTGATGTGGGGCGGGGGCTTACTGCTGTTGGTTTTGATCGTTTGGGCCTTGGTAGTGCGCAGCAAACGCAGGCGTGTGCGGGCCATTGAGGCCAAGAAGATCGCCCTGAACCGGCGTTTCCACTCCCGTTGAGCTGACCTGGCCCCCAGTGGGAGCGCCGACCGGCGCTCCCACAGATTTTGCAACAAAGTAAAGAGATTCTAATGTTTAGCGCAGGTGTAACCAAAGGTATGAAAGCCTGCATTTAAACAACCTGCTCAGCCATGTGAGGCTGGGTTCCCTTTTTGGCAACGGTTGCAGGTATGAGGCTTGGTCTGATCAGAATTCAGTACCCATGGCCGTCGCGCGCTCCAGCCGTGCGGCGTGTTCCGTGCCTGCCTTCTGAGCTGGCCTTTTGGGCCCTGTTCCATTGCCGCCATGCCCGCCCGCCGGATGCTCGTATTTCCTGTTAAGTCTTGATTGTCTGTGCCCGGAAGGGTGCGCCTGCCTGATATGAATTCTACGAGTATTGTCATGAGTGCCACGACCGCGTTTGCCCCGCTACAAGAAGCCCTGGATTTTCTGGAACTGAACCCGGATATCGAGATGTTCGAGCTGTTTATCATCGACAACAACGGCGTGCCCCGCGGCAAGTTGTTGCATCGTGATGAACTGCTGGCGGTCTACGAGAGTGGGCGGCCGCTGCCGAGCACAATTCTGGGCTTGAGCATCAATGGCGATGATGTGGAAAACACCGGACTGGTATGGGACGTGGGCGATATCGACTGCCGTGCCTACCCGATCAGTGGCAGTTTGCAACGCATGCCGTGGCGCCTGATCCCAACGGCGGCAGTGCAAGTCAGCATGCATCCGCAGCAGGGCATGCCCGCCACCGTGGCCGACCCTCGGCACTTGTTGGCCAAGGTGATCGACGGGCTCAAGGCGGACGGTTACTACCCGGTGATGGCTGCCGAGCTGGAGTTTTACCTGCTCGATCAGCAGCGCGACAGTAACGGGCGGCCGCAGCCAGCGCGCGATGCCGATGGTCAGCGCCCGCGGGCGACCCAGGTGTATGGGCTGCGGGAGCTGGAGCAGATCGAGCCGTTTTTGGCCGATTTGTACAGTGCCTGCAAGTTGCAGGGGATTCCGGCGCGCACGGCGATTTCCGAATACGCGCCGGGGCAGGTGGAGATCACCCTGGAACATCGCAGCGATGCCTTGCAGGCGATGGACGAAGCGGTGCGCTACAAGCGTCTGGTCAAGGGCGTAGCGCACAAGCACGGGATGGTCGCCTGTTTTATGGCCAAACCGTTTGATGACTTGGCTGGCACCGGCATGCATATGCATGTGAGCCTGGCCGATAAAGACGGCAATAACCTGTTCGCCAGCGAAGCGCCGGACGGCACGCCGCTGCTCAGGCAGGCGGTGGGCGGGATGCTCAGTACTTTGCTCGACTCGTTGCTGATGTTTTGCCCCAATGCCAACTCTTATCGCCGTTTTCAGAGCAACAGCTATGCGCCGCTGGCCGCGACCTGGGGTGTGGACAACCGTACGGTGAGCTTACGAGTGCCGGGAGGCCCGGCGTTCTCGCGGCATATCGAACACCGGATTTGTGGCGCCGACGCCAACCCCTACCTGGCTGCCGCCGCGATTCTGGCCGGGATTCATCGCGGTATTCGTGAGCAGCTCGATCCGGGGGCGCCGATTGAAGGCAATGGCTATGCCCAGGCCAGCGAAATGCTGCCGACCGACTGGCTAACCACCTTGCGCGCGCTGCAAGCTTCGGTATGGGCCCAAGAGGCCTTCGGGCCAGAGTTTTTGAAGGTGTACCTGGCGGTGAAAAACTCCGAGTACCGACAATTTATGGGCGAGGTCGGCGAGCAGGACTGGCGCTGGTATTTGCAGCAGGCGTAAATCCAGATCAGGAGCCCCCGTAGCAGCTGCCGAAGGAACGAGGCTGCGTTCGGCTGCGTAGCAGTCGTAAACCCAGAGAGCTGGATGTGACTTGCACACCGCAGGGTCTGATTTCGCGAGCGCTGCGCGCTCGAACGCAGCCTCGTTCCATCGGCAGCTGCTACGGGATGCTCCTGATCCCTTTGTTTTTCATGCTTCTGTGACAATTTTTTCACTGGTGCCGCGTTAACCTCTGAGCCGATCATCATCAAACACAAGAGTTCGCGGGCCATGTCATCGCAGCCACCTTCCACCCATATTGAGCTTGAGTTCGCCGAGCGTTATGACCGCGAGCATGCGAAGGTTTGCCTGCAAGCACAGCCCCAAGGGTTTGTTCGCAGGTTGGCGTTGTGGCGCGAAAAACGTCTGGTTCGCCGTGCGCTGAAGGTCGCAGGTGAACCTGGGTTGGTACTGGATCTGGCTTGCGGTGCAGGCCGGTTCTGGCCGGTTTTGGCCGAGCACGGCAATCGGGTCATTCTGGCCTGCGACTCTTCGCAATCCATGCTCAATCATGCGCAGACTCATCACCCGGCGAGCCTGCTGGCGCGGATCAAGCTGTTTCAAAGCTCAGTGTTCTCCATCGACATGTCCGCAAACGCGGTGGACTGCATTTTTTGCATGCAGCTGTTCCACCATGTGCGAGACAGCGACCATCGACTGGCCATTTTGCGTGAGCTTCACCGGGTCAGCCGTGACAGCTTGATCCTGTCAGTACCGATTGGTCGTGCAGCAGCGCGGATCGAAGAGCCGCAACCCATCGTGGTGAGCAAGAGCGAGATTGAAAGTCAGTTTGCGCTGGCGGGTTTCAACATTTTCAAGCAGAACGAGGTGCTGCCCGGTTGTGACATGGGCAGCATCTATATCTTGCGCAAAGACACTTAATTCAGGGCTTTCAAGATCTCGTACGCCAATTCGACCCGAGCGTCGTTGGGGTAGTTTTTGTTGGCCAGGATGATGATCGCCTTTTGTTCGGATGGCACGAAGACCGCGTAGGCACCAAAGCCATTGGTCGAACCGGTCTTGTTGATCCATACCGCTTGCTGTGGCGCCAGGACAGGGTTCAGGGCAATGGCATCATTATTCTCGTAAGCCATTTTGTTTGAGTTGCCCACCAGCAGCGACTTGAGTTCGACGGGGTAAGGATACTGCTCCCAGATCAGGTCCTGAATCATCGGGCCTACTCGGAAGTAACCCGCGTGTGTGTCAGCCAATGCGCGACGCACAAGCGGACTGGCCTCGCCCTGGCCCATGTTCAACTCGGTAAAGTGGATCAGGTCGCGGGTAGTGGTCTTCACGCCGTAGGCTTCGTTGCCGAGCACTCCAGGGTTGAGCCTGACCGGTTCGCCCTGTTTGTTATAGCCTTGGGCATATAGCCCCATTTTGCTTGCGGGTACTGTGTAGTAACTGCTTTTAAGCCCAAGTTGTAGGAATAATTGCTGTTCCATGGCCTGGGTAAAGGGCAGGTTCATGCTCTTGGCGGCAATCATGCCGAGCATGCCGATACTGGGGTTGGCATAGCTGCGTTGGGTGCCCGTCGGGTACACAGGCTTCCAGGCTTTGAGGTAGTCCATCAGTTGGCGTTCGTTCTGTACGCTGTCCGGGACCTGCAAAGGGAAGCCGCCAGCCGTGTGGGTGGCCAGATGGGTCAGCGTAATCTTGCCAAAGGGCGTGCCCTGAAGTTCGGGTTCGTACTTGGCGACTGTGTCTGCCAGTGAAAGCTGGCCCTTGGCTTGGGCATAGGTGGCCAGGGTGGCGGTAAACACCTTGCTGATAGAGCCGACTTCAAACAGCGTGTCGGGGGTTACGGGTGCTTTGGTCGTTTGTGATGCCACGCCAAAATTGTAGAAACGTTGTTTGCCATTGACGCTGACGGCGATGGCCAAGCCGGGCACCGCGTGCTGCTGCATTACCTGTTTGGCGCCGTTTTGCACCACGGTGTCGAGTTTGGATTCTGGAGTTTGGGCCAGGGCCACATTGCCAAAGGCACAGAAGCCTACCAGCGAGAGAGCAATACCTGACAACTTGCGGGACATGTGCATTGGGTCATCCTCGGTTTTTATAGGGCGCAAATCTACTCGTGTCCTCACGCAGTGACCTCTCCGGCTTGTCACATTATGTGTTGTAACAAAATTTGTGTGTCGAGGCTCCGGGCAACCTACACACAAAAACGGTATGTGGATGCAGGTTTTAGATCTAAACCTCGTAGGTTTTTTCGCGCACAACATGACGAGTCAATGTCCGGAAATCCCTGACGACGATATATACTGCGCGCCATTCTTCAAGGGAGAGCCGTGTGGCCATCGATATTCACTGGATTCGCGACAACGATAGCCTCGGCCAACATTGCGCCGAATGGCAACATTTGCCGTTCGTAGCCCTCGACACCGAATTTATGCGGGTCGACACCTTTTACCCGATTGCCGGCCTGATCCAGATTGGCGACGGCACACGGGCTTACCTGATCGACCCGTTGACCATCGACAACTGGCAGCCATTGGCTGATCTGATGGAAAACCCGTCGGTCGTCAAAGTGCTGCATGCATGCAGCGAAGATCTTGAGGTTTTGCTGCGCCTGACCGCCAGCTTGCCGGTGCCGTTGTTCGATACTCAACTGGCCGCCGCCTACCTGAACCTGGGCTTCTCGATGGGCTACTCGCGCCTGGTCAAGGAAGTGCTGGATATCGACCTGCCCAAAGGCGAAACCCGCTCCGACTGGCTTCAGCGTCCGTTGTCTGAAACCCAGATCAGCTACGCCGCCGAAGATGCCCTGCATCTGGCTGAAGTCTACAAGTTGCTGTATCCGCGCCTGTCGGCAGAGAAGTACAGCTGGGTGCTGGACGATGGTGCTGAGCTAGTTGCCAACCTGCGCCGTGAAGTAGACCCGAACGAGGTGTACCGCGACGCGAAGTTGGCGTGGAAGCTCTCAAGGGACCAGTTGGCTGTGCTGCGTGAAATTTGCGCATGGCGCGAGCACCAGGCCCGTGCCCGTGACCTGCCGCGTAATCGGGTTATACGTGAGCATGCGTTATGGCCTTTGGCCAAAACGCAGCCTGACAACCTGGTCGCGCTGGCGCGTATCGAAGATATGCACCCGCGCACCGTGCGTCAGGATGGCGAGTTTTTACTTGATCTGATCAAGCGTGCTGGCAGTCTACCGCCAGAACAATGGCCGCCCGCTGTGCCTGAGCCGTTGCCGGTTGAAGCGGCGTTGTTGATCAAGCGCCTGCGTGCCATCGGTCAGGCTGAAGCCGAGCGCCTGAACATTGCGCCGGAACTGATGCTACGCAAGAAAACCCTGGAAGCCCTGCTTAAAAGTGGCTTCCCCAATGGCCCTTATCAATTGCCGGAATCACTGCGCGGCTGGCGCCGTGAGCTGATGGGCCAGGCCTTGCTCGATTGCCTGGCCACCGCTGGAGAACCGTCTTGAAACGTATTTGCTCTATCTACCGCAGCCTCAAACGCAACGAAATGTACCTCTACGTGCTCAAGGCCGATGCCCTGGAACGCGTGCCCGAAAGCCTGCTGGCCGCCTTCGGCAAGCCGCATCACGCTTTTGATCTGGTGCTTACCCCTGAGCGCACACTGTCTCGCGAAGACATCAACAAGGTGCTGGAAAACCTTGAGACTCAGGGCTATCACCTGCAAATGCCACCGGCCGAAGACGAATACATCGAGCACTTGCCCGAAGAGTTGTTGCGTCGCAACGACCCGATGTAAATGAAGCGCCAGGTGCCCGGCTCCGGGCGCCTGTCTCAAACGGACTCATTTTGATTGGCGGTGGCCGAACGCGACGGGGCAAACCTCGGCGGCGGGTGCTGGCAGTGTTTTAGAAAGGTTAGCAACATGCGCGTCCTGATTGCCGAGAACGACTACCCGCTCTACACCCAACTTTTGCAACGCATGGCACCGGATCTCGAGGTGCAGTCCAGCGGCGACTCCGAGCAACTGTCGCGCATGGCTGGCGAGTGCCCGGTATGGCTTGGCCAGCCGGACTTGTTGGCGACACTGATGCGACAGGGGCACAAGCCTCAATGGTTGCAGTCGACCTGGGCGGGGATCACTCCGTTATTGGCCCAAGGCCTGAATCGTGATTATCGGCTGACCCGTGCGGTAGGTATTTTTGGCCAGGTAATGGCCGAATACGTTTTGACTTACATGCTCGGCCACGAGCGTGAAGTCATGGCCCGGCTGGTCAGCCAGGTCGAACGCAAGTGGGACAACCGCATGGGCCAGAGCCTGATAGGGCGCAAGGTACTGATTGTCGGGGCCGGGGATATAGGTCAGACGGTGGCGCAGTTTCTGCTGCCCTTTGGTGTCGAGCTGTATGCCATCGCCAATACCCCGCGTGAACTGGCGCCTTTCAAGGAAGTCGGGGTGTTAAGCGACTTGCCGCGTCTGGTGGCGCAGGTGGATTACGTGATCAATCTGCTGCCAAATACCCCGGACACCCATGATGTGTACGATGCAGAGTTGTTTGCGCAATTCAATCCGAATGCGGTGTTTATCAATGCCGGGCGCGGCGTAGCCGTGGTCGATGCCGATCTGGTCGAGGCTTTGCGAGTGGGGCATCTGGCGGGGGCGGTGATCGACGTGTGCCGTCAGGAGCCATTGCCGGCCAAGCATCCGTTCTGGACGGCCTGGGGCCTGCTGCTGACCGGTCACAGCTCGGCGCCGACTTCACCGCCAATGATGGTGCAGTTGTTTGTCGACAACTTGCGTGCGTTTCAGGCGGGCGAAGCGCTGCGTGGCGAAGTGGACTTCGATCGAGGGTATTGAAACCGCTAGCTATGTGTAGCCGCTGTCGCAGGCTGCGATCCTGCTCTAAAAGCGAAGGTCCTGCGGACCTTATCGCAACCTGCGGTAGCGGCTACAAGACTTGCATTTACAGGCTGAAATCGCCTTCAGCCACCAGCTTGCTCAGCGGTTCGCGCTGGCTTGGTACTTCCTTGGCTTGCAGGTAGTCCACCAGGCTCGACTTGTCGCCGATTTTGCCGATGGCGACCATGGCTTGTACCGCGTAACCCTCGGGGATTTTCAGCTCCTTGCGCGCCCGTTCGAAATCCAGGCCGCTCATACCGTGGGTATGCCAGCCGCTCAGGTGCGCTTGCAGTGCCAGGTGACCCCAGGCTGCGCCTGCGTCAAAGGCGTGGGTCGGCGCGGGTTTTTCTTCGGTGGTGCCCGGTGCGGCGAAGGTGGTTTTGGAAACAATCACCACCAATGCGGCCGCATGCTTGGCCCAACCCTGGTTGAATTCCACCAGCAGGTTCAGGTAGCGGTCAAAGTCCGGAGTACCGCGCAGGGCGAACAGAAAGCGCCAGGGTTGTGCGTTGTAGGCCGACGGAGCCCAGCGAGCAGCTTCAAAAAAGCTCATCAGAGTGGCTTTGTCGATGGTCGCATCAGTAAAAGCACGGGGCGACCAACGCTGGGTGAATTGCTCATGGATTTGGTGTTCGGCAATGCGGTTAGAAGCTGGCATTCGATTTTCCTGAGTTGAATTTTCAGGCACAAAGCTACTGTTAAGCCCTTAATGTGACAAGTCCAGTTACACCGTCAGTCACTAGCGCTTGGCCCGCGGGGCCTTGGGCACTAGACTGGCGGCCTTTTCCACTCCCTGATGTTGATGTTTGAGCCATGGCCGCAATAGTTGAACCGTTCTGGATCCGCAAGACCCTCGATCAACTTGATCAAGAGGAATGGGAGTCGCTGTGCGACGGCTGCGGGTTGTGCTGTTTGCAAAAGCTCGAAGATGAAGACGACAACAGCGTTTACTACACGCGTATCGCCTGCAAGCTGCTCGATCTGAAAACCTGTCAGTGCACTGACTATCCTAACCGTCGTGATTCAGTTCCGGACTGCATTCAGCTGTCGCCGGGCAAGGCCGAAGAGTTCAAGTGGTTGCCGCCGACCTGCGGTTACCGGCTGGTGAGCGAACGCAAGGATTTGCCGCTCTGGCACCATTTGGTCTGCGGCGACCCGGACGCGGTGCACCATGAACGCATTTCGCAGTCCGGGCGCATGCTCGCCGAAGGCAGCGTGCCGGAAGACGACTGGGAAGATCATCTGATTTTCCGCGCCGGTTAAGTGCCGGAGCGGTTGCCAAGGAGTGAATATGCCGCTGCGTTACAAATTGCCCCTGGGCCTGCTGCTATTGCTGGCCAGTGGCCCGCTGTGGGCTGCGCAAAAAGTCGATCTGAACTACCACGTACGCCTGTTGCCGCAAAGCGATCAGGCTGAGGTGCGGCTGACCCTGGCTGAGGGTTCGGCCGTGCGCAGCCTGGATTTTGATCTCGGGGCGCCGGGCAGATACAGCGATTTCAAGGCGGACGGGCAATGGCAACTGACCGCCGACCCGGCCCATAGTCGCGGCTTGTGGCGGCCCGCGCCGGGCAAGGCCAATCTGAGCTATCGCGTGCGTTTGAGCCAGCCGCGCAAAAACGGCACGTTTGACGCCCGCATTACCCCCGATTGGGCATTGTTTCGCGGCGAAGAGCTGATCCCGCCCGCCAACCTTGATCAGCAGGACGGCGTCGAACTGGTGTCACGCCTTGAGTTCGAATTGCCCAAAGGCTGGAAAAGTGTTGAAACCGCCTGGCCGCGTATTGGCAAAAATCGCTTCCGTATCGATGATGTCTCGCGGCTGTTCGACCGGCCCACCGGGTGGATGCTCGCGGGCAACCTGGGTAGCCGCCGTACCACTATGGGCGAAACCGAAGTCACGGTGAGCGCACCCAAAGGGCAGGGCATGCACCGCATGGATGTGCTGACCCTGTTGACGTTTGTCTGGCCGCAAGTGCAGGCCGTGTTCCCGCGCAACCCGCCCAAGCTGCTGATTGTCGGGGCGGGCAGACCGATGTGGAAAGGCAGTGCGGCGGGGCGCAACTCGATCTACCTGTACAGCGGCTTGCCGCTGGTCAGCGAGAGCGGCACCAGCCCGTTGTTGCGCGAAGTGGTGCAGTTGTTCAGTGGCATCAATGACGAGCCGGGCCATGACTGGATCGGCGAAGGCCTGAGCGAGTACTACGGCATTGAACTGATGCGTCGCGCAGGGGGCATGAGTGACGAGCGTTACCAGACCTTGCAACACAAGCTCAATGCTGCTGGTAAAAGCGTTACCCACCTGCGCGGCCAGCAGGCAGGCCCGGCTGTGGTGGCTAGGGCTGTCACGCTGTTGCAGGCGCTGGACCGTGAAATTCGTTTACAGACCCACAACAAGCGCTCGCTGGATGACGTCAGCCAGGCCCTGATGCGCATGGACAAGGTCAATACCCAGAGTTTTATCCAACTGAGCGAAAGCGTGCTCGGCGGCCCCTCCGAGGTGCTGGACACGCCGTTGCTGCGCTGATGTTGTAGCAGCTGCCGAGGAACGAAGGCTGCGTTCGGCGACGCAGTCGTCGTAAAACCATCCAATGCGGTGCTTCAGACAAACCGTGCCTACTGGGTTTACGACGACTGCGTCGCCGAACGCAGCCTCGTTCCTTCGGCAGCTGCGGATTCCCCCCTCCTGCTTCTTTACGCCTTCTTTACGCCCCCGCATCCCTCTCGATCTCGATCCTTTACGCCCTGATTACCCACACTCTCTCCATACGCGGCAAGTGCCGCTTTGGGAGAGTTGCCATGGGCGTTCTGGATGGAGTGTCGCTGCTGCTGGCAGTGGCGCTGTTCGTTTATCTGCTGGTTGCGCTGTTGCGCGCAGATCGGAACTAGGAGCGGGTATGCACAGTTATGACTATGGGCTGATCCTCGCCTTTTTCGCCTTGGTGCTGCTACCGGCACCCTGGCTGGGGCGCTTTTACTACAAAGTGATGGAAGGCCAGCGTACCTGGCTGAGCCCGGTGTTCGGGCCGGTCGAAAAAGTTTGCTATCGAATTGCCGGGGTAGACCCGGCGACCGAGCAAAGCTGGCAGAAATACACCCTGGCCCTGCTGGCCTTTAACCTGACGGGTTTTGTGCTGTTGTTTGCAATTGTGCTGTTTCAGCAGTACTTGCCGCTTAACCCGCAGCAGTTGCCGGGGCAGGAGTGGACGCAAGCCTTCAACACCGCAGTGAGTTTTGTCACCAATACCAACTGGCAAAGCTACAGCGGTGAAGCGAGCCTGAGCTACTTCAGCCAAATGGCCGGCCTGACCGTGCAGAACTTTGTCAGCGCCGCCACCGGTCTGGCCGTGCTGGTCGCGTTATGCCGCGGTATCAGCCGTCGTTCGGCGCACACCTTGGGCAACTTCTGGGTCGATATGACCCGTGCCACGCTCTACGGCCTGCTGCCGTTGTGTCTGGTATTGGCGCTGTTTCTGGTCTGGCAGGGCGTTCCGCAAACCTTCGCCCATTACGTCAACGCTGTGACCTTGCAAGGCGTGGATCAAGTGATTCCGCTGGGCCCGGCTGCCAGCCAGATTGCGATCAAGCAACTGGGCACCAACGGTGGCGGCTTCTTCGGCGTCAACTCAGCGCACCCGTTCGAGAACCCGAGCGCCTGGAGCAACCTGTTTGAAATGGCCTCGATCATTCTGATCCCGGTGGCGCTGGTGTTCACCTTCGGCCATTACGTCAAGGATCTGCGTCAGAGCCGGGCGATCATTGCCTGCATGCTGGCGCTGTTCCTGATCGGCGGCGGCACCGCGCTGTACGCCGAATATCAACCGAACCCGGCGCTCAACAGCCCGCTGGTTGAACAGACTGCACCGCTGGAAGGCAAGGAAGTGCGCTTCGGCACCACCGGCACAGTGCTCTGGACCGAAACCACGACTTCGGCTTCCAACGGTTCGGTGAACGGGATGCACGACAGCCTCAACCCACTGACCGGGATGGTGGCGCTGGTCAACATGATGGTTGGTGAGGTGATCTTCGGCGGCGTTGGTGCCGGGCTCTACGGCATGTTGCTGAACGTGTTGGTCGCGGTGTTCCTTGCCGGTCTGATGATCGGCCGCACCCCGGAATACCTCGGTAAAAAGCTCCAGGCCAAGGAAGTCCAGTTGCTGGTGGTGACCCTGCTGGTGATGCCAGTGGGCGTGCTGGTGCTGGGTTCGATTGCCGCCGTGCTGCCCAGTGCCGCGGCCTCGGTGAGCAACCCCGGCCCGCACGGTTTCAGTCAGGTGCTGTACGCCTTCACCTCGGCCAGTGCCAACAACGGCTCAGCCTTTGCCGGGCTCAACGCCAACACGCCGTTCTACAACCTGATGTTGGGCCTGGGCATGTTGATCGGGCGTTTCGGCTACATCCTGCCAGTGCTGGCTCTGGCGGGCAGCCTGGCGCTGAAGAAAACCGCACCGATTGGCCAGGACAGTTTTCCGACCCACGGCCCGCTGTTTGTCGCGCTGTTGACCGTAACCATTTTGCTGGTGGGCGGCCTGACCTTCTTGCCGACATTGGCCCTGGGCCCCATCGCCGAACAACTGACACTGGGCTTCTGAGGAGACGATGATGACTATGCCTGCTCCTGTTTCAAAGTTGACGCCAACGCCTGAAGCCAAGGCGCCCGAGTCGCCGAAAACCTCGTTTGCCGATATTTGGCGCCCGGCGCTGCTGCAAGCTTTCGTCAAGCTAGACCCGCGTCAGCTCAAGCGTTCGCCGGTGATGCTGGTGGTCGAGCTGACCGCGATTTTTACCACTGTGCTGTGCTTTATTCCCGAGCCCGCGGTGCCCACTGGGGTAGCGGTGCAAATCGCCTTGTGGTTGTGGTTTACCGTGTTATTCGCCAACTTTGCTGAAGCCCTGGCCGAGGGCCGAGGCAAAGCTCGGGCCGACAGCCTCAAGGCGGGCAGCGTGGGCCTGAGTGCGCGTCGGCGCACCGCTACGGGTGGCTTTGAAGTCGTACCGGCCACCCGTTTGCGCAAGGGTGATGTGGTGCGCGTCGAGGCGGGGGAGATGATCCCCGGCGACGGCGAGGTGATTGAAGGGATTGCCGCGGTCAACGAAGCGGCGATTACCGGTGAATCCGCGCCGGTGATCCGCGAGTCGGGCGGTGATCGCTCGGCGGTGACCGGCAACACGCGTCTGGTGAGTGACTGGCTGCTGGTGCAAATCAGTGCCAACCCCGGCGAGTCGACCCTGGACCGCATGATCGCCTTGGTCGAAGGCGCCAAACGCCAGAAAACACCCAACGAAGTGGCGCTGGATATCCTGTTGATTGGCTTGACCCTGATCTTTTTGATCGTGGTCGTGACCTTGCAGCCTTTTGCCTACTTCGCCGGTGGCAGCTTGCCGTTGGTGTTTTTGGTGGCGCTGCTGGTGACGTTGATCCCGACCACCATTGGCGGCTTGCTGTCGGCCATCGGTATTGCCGGGATGGACCGTCTGGTGCGCCTCAACGTGATCGCCAAATCCGGACGTGCGGTGGAGGCGGCCGGTGATGTGCATGTGCTGATGCTCGACAAGACCGGCACCATCACTTTTGGTAACCGTCGCTGCACGGCGCTGTATGCAACCACTGGTGTGACTGCCAAAGAGCTGGCCGAAGGCGCGCTGCGCGCCTCGCTGGCGGACGAGACGGCTGAAGGCAAGTCCATCGTTGAGTTTATTCGCGGCCAGCACAGCCTGCCCGAGTTGCCAGTGTCTGACTTTACAGCGGTGCCGTTTACCGCTGAAACGCGCCTGTCGGGTATCGACTACGACGGCCGGGTGTACCGCAAGGGCGCTGTGGATTCGGTGTTGGCGTTTGTTGGCCTTACACGTGGCGAACTGCTGCCTGCCTTGTCGCGAGAAATCGACAAGATCGCCCAGAGCGGCGGCACCCCGTTGCTGGTGTGTGCCCAGGGCAAATTGTTAGGCGCGATCCACCTCAAGGACGTTGTTAAACCGGGGATTCGCGAGCGCTTTGCCGAGTTGCGCAAGCTGGGGATTCGCACCGTGATGGTGACTGGCGACAACCCTCTGACCGCCGCCGCAATTGCCGCAGAAGCGGGTGTGGATGACGTGCTGGCCGAAGCCACGCCGGAGAAAAAACTGGCGCGTATTCGTCATGAGCAAAATGACGGGCGACTGGTTGCCATGTGCGGCGATGGCGCCAACGACGCTCCGGCATTGGCCCAGGCTGACGTCGGCATGGCGATGAACGACGGCACCCAAGCGGCACGCGAAGCGGCGAATATGGTCGACCTCGACAGCGATCCGACCAAGCTGCTGGACGTGGTGCAAATCGGCAAAGAGCTGCTGGTGACCCGGGGTGCATTGACCACCTTCTCGATTGCCAACGACGTGGCCAAGTACTTTGCTGTTCTGCCAGCGCTGTTTGCTTCGATCTACCCGCAGTTGGGCGTGCTGAACGTGATGCGCCTGAGCAGCCCGCAGAGTGCGATTTTGTCGGCCATCGTGTTTAACGCGCTGATTATCGTGGTGCTGATTCCGTTGGCGCTGCGCGGGGTACGGGTACAGGCGGCGAGTGCCGCGCACCTGCTGCGTCGTAATCTGCTGATCTATGGCGTGGGTGGGCTGGTGGTGCCGTTTGTGGGGATCAAACTGATCGACATGCTGCTCACCGCGTTGCATCTGGTTTAAGCATTGGAGGGTTACACCATGACTACTTTTCTACGTCCGGCCCTGAGCCTGATGCTATTGATGACCGCCATTACCGGCGTGATCTACCCGCTGACCGTGACCGGGATTGCGCAACTGGCCTTCCCTGAACAGGCCAACGGCAGCCTGGTGCGCGACAGCACTGGCAAGGTACTGGGTTCGGCGTTGATCGCGCAGGACTTCAGTGGCGACAGCTGGTTTCATCCACGGCCCTCTGCGGGGGCGTTTGCCACGGTAGCCAGTTCGGCGAGTAACATGGCGCCGAGCAACCCGGCGCTGGCTGCACGGGTCAAGGATAGCGCCGCCCAGCTCGCGGTGCCCGATCAGGGCCCAGTGCCCCTGGCGCTGCTGACCACCTCGGGCAGCGGGTTGGACCCGCACTTGCCACCAGAGGCAATACGCTATCAACTGGTGCGCGTAGCCGCAGCCCGTAACTTGCCGGTGCAGACCGTCGAACAACTGGTGGAAAAACATATCGAGCAGCCGTTGGTGGGGCCACCGGTGGTTAACGTGTTGCTGTTGAACCAGGCATTGGCGCAGCTTAACAACTGACTTCAAGCTTGACCTTGATCTTGTGGGAGCGAGCTTGCTCGCGATGCAGGCCGCGCGGTGAATCAGAGTGACCGCGTAGCTGCCATCGCGAGCAAGCCCGCTCCCACA
Organism: Pseudomonas kulmbachensis; assembly: GCF_963681935.1. Classification (NCBI taxonomy): domain Bacteria; kingdom Pseudomonadati; phylum Pseudomonadota; class Gammaproteobacteria; order Pseudomonadales; family Pseudomonadaceae; genus Pseudomonas; species Pseudomonas kulmbachensis. The sequence continues at coordinate 1,625,956 of NZ_OY817088.1, forward strand.
GGTCATGCCTCCCCCTGATTTACAGGAAAATCACATGAGTCATTCCGTGCGCGCCGATGCGCTGTTAGCTGATTTGCCACGCGCAGGCCGTGGTCGGCTTAAAGTGTTCCTTGGCGCGGCACCCGGTGTGGGCAAAACCTACGCCATGCTGCAAGCCGCCCACACCCAACTGCGTCAGGGTGTGGAGGTATTGGCGGGGGTGGTTGAAACCCATGGCCGGGCGGAGACCGAAGCGCTGCTCAACGGTTTGCCCCAGCAACCAATGTTGCGCTCGGAATATCGCGGCGTGCAGCTCGAAGAAATGGACCTCGACGGTTTGCTCGCGGCCAAACCCACGCTGGTACTGGTCGATGAGCTGGCCCACAGCAACGCTCCCGGTAGCCGGCATGCCAAGCGCTGGCAGGATGTGCAGGAACTGCTTGCCGCCGGAATCGACGTGTACACCACGGTCAACGTCCAGCATCTGGAGAGCCTTAACGATCAGGTGCGCGGTATTACCGGTGTGCAAGTGCGTGAAACCCTGCCGGACTGGATCGTGCAGGAAGCTTACGAGCTGTTGCTGATCGACCTGCCTCCCCGTGAACTGCTGGAGCGTCTGCGCGAGGGCAAGGTGTATGTGCCGGAGCAGGCGCGGGCGGCGATCGATGCGTTTTTCAGCCAGACTAACCTCAACGCCCTGCGCGAATTGGCCATGCAGACGGCGGCGGTGTATGTCGACGATGAACTGGACAAAGGCTACCGCCAGCAGGGGCAATCGGCGCCTGCACTGCGGGGCCGCTTGCTGGTGGGGATCGATGGCGATGTGCATGCCGAGCGCCTGGTGCGTCACGCCAGCCGGGTCGCGGAGCGTCGGCATTTACCCTGGAGCCTGGTGCATGTCGATAACGGCACGGTGCGCGATGAGCAATCGCGCTTGCGCCTGCAGAGTGCTCAGCAATTGGCTGAGCGCCTTGGCGGCGAAGTGGTGTTGCTGCGTGCCGGTGAAGTGGCCAAAACCCTGATCCAGCACGCCAGCGAACGTCGTGCCAGCTTGCTGCTGGTCGGCCAGTCACGGTTGACCTGGCGCCGCCGCGTGTTCGGTGGCGGGCTGGCAGCGCGCTTGTTGCGCGATGCCCACGGTCTGGAAATCAACGTGCTCGACAACGAGCAATCCCCCACGCCAACCAGCAGTCGCAGTGAAATCAGGCTGGTGTGGTTTGACTATGGCCTGGCGCTGATTGCCACGGTACTGGCCAGTGCACTGGCGTGGGGGGTGTCCAGCGTGCTGGCGCTGCCCAATATCTCGCTGGTGTTTCTGGCGGCGGTGCTGCTGGTCGCGGTTCGCAGCAGCCTGGGGCCATCGCTGGCCTGTGCGGCGATGTCGTTTTTGGCCTATGACTTCCTGTTTATTCCGCCCAATTTCTCGTTCAGCATTCAGCGCGAAGAAGATGTACTGACGTTGGTGTTCTTTCTGCTGATGGCGGCGCTGACCGGTAATCTGGCGGCTCGCCAGCGTCGGCAGTTGCAGGCTCTGCGCGACACCCAGCATGAAACCACCGAGCTGCTCGATCTGTCGCGCAAGCTCACTGCCGCCACCGACCGCAAAGCCGTGGTCAATGCTGCCGGGCAACATTTGAGCGGCTGGAAAGAGCTTGATGTGTGCCTGCTCAATCGTAATGACGCGGGTGGCTGGGACGTCGAAACGGGTGGCCCATTACAGTTTTCCGAAGCCGAGCGCGCTGCTGCGGACTGGGCTTGGGCCCATGACCAGCCTGCGGGCAAGGGCACCGGCACGTTACCGATGGGGCGTTGGTGGTGGTGGCCGATAAGCGCCGAGGAGGGGCCGCTGGCCTTGCTCGGCGTATGCCCGAAACAGGGGCAGCAGCTTGTCGGTCAGCGTCGGCGCTTGCTTATGGCGCTGAGCCAGCCCCTGGCCCAGGCATTGGCCCGTGCGCGTTTGGTCCAAGACCTTGAAGCTGCGCGCCTGCATGGCGAAACCGAGCAGTTGCGCAGTGCGCTGCTGGCGTCGGTGTCCCATGACCTGCGGACCCCGTTGACCACCATGCGCGGCAGTATCGACACCTTGCTGGCGTTGGGCGAAGCGATCCCTTTGGCTGACCGGCGCGATTTGCTTGAAGGCACCCGCGATGAGGCCGAGCGTCTGGATCGTTATATCCAGAACCTTTTAGACATGACCCGGCTAGGCCACGGCGCATTGAAGCTGGCCCGCGACTGGGTATCGCCGGCCGACATTGCGGGCAGCGCCTTGAACCGTCTGCGGGCAGTGCTGGCGCCCTTGCAGGTGGCTGTGGATGTGCCTGCGCAATTGCCGCTGCTGCACGTGCACGGCGCATTAATTGAGCAGGCGCTGGTCAATGTGTTGGAAAACGCCGCGCGTTTTTCACCACCTCATGGCCAATTGCAACTGTCGGCCGGGGCGGACGAGGGGGAACTGTGGTTTGCCGTCAGTGACCAAGGGCCGGGCATCCCCGAAGAAGATCGGGCGCGGATTTTCGACATGTTCTACACCGCTGCCCGAGGCGATAGAGGCGGACAGGGCACGGGATTGGGGCTGGCAATCTGCCTGGGCATGGTGGGTGCCCATGGTGGGCGGATCACTGTTGGCGAGGGCATTGGCGGGCAGGGCACATGCATCACCTTGTACCTGCCGTTACGCGATCAGCCCGACCTGGACAATGAAGGGCCGGACGGTGAACAGTGATAATCTTTGGCCATCACTTTGCTGCGAAAAGATGCCATGAGCCAGAGCGCGACCATTTTGGTCATCGACGACGAGCCGCAGATCCGTAAGTTCTTGCGGATCAGCCTGGTGTCCCAGGGTTACACCGTGCTGGAAGCCGCGACCGGTGCCGAAGGCTTGAGCCAGGCGGCGCTTAAGCGCCCCGATGTGCTGGTACTGGATCTGGGCTTGCCGGACATGGACGGGCAACAGGTGCTGCGTGAATTTCGCGAATGGTCCAACGTGCCGGTGCTGGTGCTCTCGGTACGCGCCAGCGAAGCGCAAAAAGTCCAGGCGCTGGACGGCGGGGCCAACGACTACGTGACCAAACCCTTCGGGATTCAGGAATTTCTGGCGCGGATTCGGGCGTTGCTGCGTCAGGCTCCTGCCGGGGAGGCACAGGAGTCGGCGCTGGAGCTTGGCCCGTTGATCGTGGACCTGGCCTTTCGCCGGGTGTTGCTCGATGGCGTCGAGGTGGCACTGACTCGCAAGGAGTATGCGGTGCTGGCGCAATTGGCGCGCCATCCCGGGCGCGTCGTCACTCAGCAGCAATTGCTCAAGGATATCTGGGGGCCGACCCATATCGAGAACAGCCATTACTTGCGGATCGTCGTTGCGCATTTGCGTCAGAAGCTGGCGGATGATCCGACCCGGCCCCGGTTTATCGCCACCGAAGCCGGGGTCGGTTATCGGTTGCTGGAGCCGTCTTCGCTTTCGTAACGGTCCAGAGTGTCTTTGGCAATCTGGCGCCCAAGAGCGATCAGCTCCGGGGCTTTATAAAACTCGAAGAATCGGCACACGCGCTTGGGTACGTTGATCAGGATGTCGGGCGGGTAACCGGCAATCTTGTATTGCGCCAATGAGGTTTGCATCACCTCGAAACTCTGGTTGATCAAGTCCAGCAGTGAGGCCGGGCCGACGTTGTCGATGATAAATGAGCCGGTCGCGGACTTGGGCGAACCTTCCCCAGTGGGCTTTCGCGCCGGTTGGGTTGATTCAAGCCAGGGGTTGGTCGGCTCCTGTTCCAGGGGCTCGCTCAACGGATTGAGCAGTTCCTGCTCCAGGTTGAGCAGTTGCTCGGCGTGTTTGTTGCGAAACGGTATGTGCGAGCCCAGCGAGCTCATCAGGTTGTCAAAGCGCCCTTTAAAGGCCGCAGGCCGCTGGATGACGGGCAGTTGGTAGTTGCTCTGGTTGGTTGAATTGAGGTTGACCGCAACGATCAGGTCGCAATGGCTGGAGACCACCGGCACGATAGGCAAAGGGTTCAGCAGGCCGCCATCGACCAGCATGCGGTTGCCTTGCATCACTGGTGTGAAGAGGCTGGGAATGGCCGCCGAGGCGCGCATGGCCTGGTGCAGGCAGCCTTCCTGAAACCAGATTTCCTGCTGATGGGTAAGGTCGGTGGCCACGGCGGTGTACGGAATGCGCAGGTCTTCGATATTGATTTCGCCGACGATATTGCGGATTTGGCCGAAGACTTTCTCGCCGCGAATCGCGCCCAGCCGAAAGCTGACGTCCACCAGGCGCAGTACATCGAGATAGTCCAGGCTTTGAATCCAGTCGCGGTACAGATCAAGCTTGCCGGCAGCGTAAATCCCGCCCACCACGGCGCCCATGGAGCAACCGGCGATACAGGCAATGTCATAGCCGCGGCTTTCAAGCTCTTCAATCACGCCAATATGGGCATAGCCCCGGGCGCCACCGGAGCCCAATACCAATGCAATACGTTTTTTCATGAACCGAACCTTCGCACTGACAAGTGCCCACAATGCCTTTTTGTGAGGCTCAGTGACAGCTTTGAGGATGAACTCGTATCCTCAAGCTAGGCTAGGTACGTAATGTTGTTCTTTTAAATTGGTGGGAGCGAGCCTGCTCGCCAAGGTCGTCAGCGATACCGCGTGCTTATTGGTTAACTGCGGTGTCTTGATGCCTTCACGAGCAGGCTCGCTCCCACACATCACTCGATCGATAGAACAGCAATGAGGCAAGGTGAAAGGTTTTTTTGATCTTTGCGTTGTGGCACTTTTATGCGGGTTGCTCGTCAGAGACTGCACTGAACTTTAATTTCCGAGGGAAACACCATGAAAGCATGGATTTGTGTGCCGTTGATTGCGCTGGCGTTGGCAGGTTGTGCGGGAACTAAAGCTTACCGCGACACGTGCGCAACGAATCTGGACGCGGCCTGGCATGAGCTGGATCTGGCCAAGGCTGAAGGCTTTGCAGGTACGGTCAGCTACTCCAAGGCTTTGTCCTTGCTGACCGCAGCTAAAACTCAGCAGCAATTTGAAGCGTTTGAGGGCTGTACGATTAAATCCCAGAAAGCACGTTTCTATATTCGTGAGTCCCGCGCCGGTCGTTGAGCCGTATCGGCAATGAAGGAGGGTAAGGATGTCTGAGCTGGTTGACCGGATAGTTGTAAACATTGTGCGTCTGGAGGTCAGGTTGCTGGCCTGCCAGGCGCGTCTGGCGGCCGACACGGACCCGGAGGCCCTGCATGACCTGCGCACCACAGTGCGCCGTTTGCGCAGCCTGTTGCGGCCACTGCGTGGTTTGCCGGGTGTGGTGCAGCTGGAGATGTCAGCCTCCCAAGTGGGCGCCCTGACCACGCCCTTGCGCGACCTTGAAGTGCTGGCGGCGCATTTGCAGGAGCAAGGCTATCCGATGCAGGCACAAAGGCGCGTGGATCAGTTGTCTGGCAGTTATGCCCTGGTGGCCGACAGTGAACAGTTGGCGCAACTGCTGATGATCCTCGACGTGTTCCCGCGTTTTCTGCGTGCCGCACAACGTGAAGGCATGCTGCGCGGTTTGCGCCAGCGGATCGAAAAGGTGCTGAAAAAGCAGTGGCAAACCCTGGAAAAAGCCCTCAATGATCCGGGCCACGATCGCCATCGCGTCAGGCTGCTGATCAAGCGTGTGCGCTACGCGGCTGAGGCTTATCCTGAGCTGGACCAATTGCCGCCGCTGGTTTTGGCCCGCCTTAAAGTTGCACAAAAGGCGCTGGGTGAATGGCACGATGCTTGGCAATGGCTGCTGCAGGCCGGGCAACAGGCCGATTTACAACCCTGTGTGGCGAAATGGCAGGCCACCCTTGAGCACGGAGAAAAACGGGCTGACAAGGCGCTGATAAAATTGACTGCAGCGTGCTTTCACTCCTGATGTTTGGCCGATACAGCACTGTTCACAGTCAGGTGGATGGGTAGTATTCCGTCATGTTTTTCTGTTTTTGAGGTGCTCATGCAGTTTTCCGAATTGGTTGCGGCGGTACGTAAGACGCCACTGGACGTGACAATCCCGGCAGACTGGGGCCAGGGACGTGCCAGCTTCGGTGGCTTGGTGGTGGCCTTGCAGTACGAGGCCATGCGCGCCCAAATCTCTGTAGAGCGTGCGCTACGTTCGCTGGCGGTGAGTTTTGTCGGCCCGGTGGCAGCGGATGTGCCGATCCGATTTGAAGTCGAGGTGCTGCGCGAGGGCAAGGCCGTCAGCCAGGTATTGGGCCGCGCTATACAGGACGGTCAAGTGGTGACCTTGGTACAAGGCAGTTTTGGCGCGGCACGGGAGTCAGCGGTGAGCGTCGACAGCGTGCCCGCCCCTGAGATGAAAGCCCCGGCAGAGTGCCCGTTGTTGCCCTACATCAAGGGCGTTACCCCTGAATTCATGCGGCATATGTCCATGGCCTGGGCTGTCGGTGCTCTGCCTTTCACCGGTCGCGGAACGCGAGAAATGGGCGGTTGGGTACGTCTAGCCGGTGAGGTCCCGGACGAACCCCTGACTGAAACCCATTTGCTGGCACTGGTCGATACCTGGCCACCTGCTCTGCTGCCGCTGCTGAACAAGCCGACTGCAGGCAGCACGCTTACCTGGACCATCGAGTTCGTGCAGCCGCTGCCCACGGCCAGCACCCTGGAGTGGTGCAAATACCTGGCCGTCATCGAACATGCCCGTGACGGTTACGGCCACGTGGCGGCCAATCTGTGGGCTCCTAGTGGTGAGCTTATTGCGATCAGCCGCCAGACAGTGGCTGTGTTTGGTTGATCAGAACTTTTCGCTGTTGCGCGGCGCGGCTTCGAGCTTGCGGCCCTGGTGTTGCAGAACCAGCGCCGCAAACAAGGCAACCAGGCCGATCACTGCGCTCGTTGCGTTCTCACTGAACACCCCCGAAACCAGCAGCAGAAAGGCTATCACCAGCATCGGCATGGCGATCAGATTGATCGCCTGATGCGTGGTGCTCTGATGGCTCTGTGGGTTGGAGCGCCATTGCCAGGCCGGTATGTTTGGATGACGTTTGCCCATGATTGCTCTCCTTGTTCGAGGGCTCAGCCTTGGCTGAACCGGATAAACAAAGGATAGAGCTGCGAGTCGCGTGCGGCGAATCAACAATGGCTATTGGCCTTATAGCTGAATGCCTATAGCTTTAATTGACCAATGGCCCGGTTCAATTCACCGGCCAGTGTTGCCAGTTGATTGCTGGTAGTGGCCGAATCAACCGTCTGTTGCACGGTGTTTTCGGTGACATCGCGGATGCTCACCACCGCCCGGTTCATCTCTTCCGCGACTTGGCTTTGCTGTTCGGCAGCTACGGCAATCTGGGTGTTGCTTTCGCGCATTTGTGCCACTGCGTGGGTGATCTCGGCCAGTGCCGCACCTGCTTCCTGGGCCTGCTGTACGCAGTCGTCGGCCTTGAATGAGCTTTCCTGCATAAAGTCCACGGCGTCGCGGGTGCCCGCCTGCAAGGCCGAGACCATCGTGGTGATTTCGTCGGTGGAGGTTTGCACCCGCTTGGCCAGGTTCCGCACTTCATCGGCGACTACGGCAAAGCCACGGCCCATCTCGCCTGCGCGAGCGGCCTCAATCGCTGCGTTCAATGCCAGCAGGTTGGTCTGTTCGGCGATGCTGTGGATCACACTGACCACGCTGTTGATCTTTTGGCTGTCCTGCGCCAGTTGTTGAATCATCTCGGCGGTGGTTTGCACCCCGGTCGACAGGCTGGCGATGGATTGCTGGACCCGGCTGACTACTTTCTGCCCGCTGCCGGCCAGGTCATCTGCGGTTTGTGACAGGTCGCGGGTGGCGCCAGCGTGTTGCGCAATGTGGTAGACCGTGGCCGACATCTCATTGATTGCGGTGGCGGCCTGGTCGGTCTCGCTTTGCTGGCCGAGCATGCCGTGGCGCACCTCATCCATGCTGCTGGCCAGGCGCGCGGCACCAGCGTCCAGTTGCGCGGCGGTCTCGGCTACGGTGTTGACTACCCGCTGATAGCCAGCCTGCATGGCGTTAAAGGCACTGGCCATTTGTCCGACTTCATCGGTACAGGCCAAAGGCACCCTGGCTGACAGGTCGCCGGTTTTCTCGACATGCAGCATCACGTCCTTGAGCGTATTGAGCTGGCTGAGGAGGAAGCGGATCAGCAACTGCGAGGCGCACAGCATGGCCAGCATCAGGATCAGCACCGCAGCCGCATAGTTGGGCAGCCGCTCGACAAACACTTGCGCCAGGCTTGGCGTATACGCCAGAACCGCGATTTTTTGTCCGTCGTCGCGGGTCAGCACATCGGCGCCCAACAACAGGTCGCGACCCAGCAGCGGCATGGAGTTGATCGAAACCCAGCCGTGGGCGTTGTTTAGCTGAGGCAGGGGTTGCTGGTTGATGTTGGGGGTTTGTCCCGGTTCAAGGCGCAACAAGTGTTTGGCTTCAGGCAAAGCCTGCCCGGCGGGCCAGGCTCTGAGCAGTTGCGCCTGCTCCTGGGCGTTGACCTGCGCGGCGTGACTGCGCGATTGCTGCTCAAGCTGCACGGCGTACAGCACCAGCAGCAGCGTGGTGACAAAGGCCACCGCGTTGACGGCCCAGAATTTGTATTTAAGCGAGATGTTGCTAAGCCAGGTACCCATGGGAGGTCTTCTCTGATTTGGCGCAAACAATATTGGCAAGGTGCCATCATTGTGCCGCTATTCAGTGACGATCTTGTTGATGTGGGTCAAGGATGCAAAAAATACGCTGAGATCTCCGTAGCAGCTGCCGAAGGAACGAGGCTGCGTTCGAGCGCGCAGCGCTCGCGAAATCAGACCCTGCGGTGTGCAAGTCACACCCAGCTCTCTGGGTTTACGACTGCTACGCAGCCGAACGCAGCCTCGTTCCTGCGGCAGCTGCTAGGTGATATTTGGTTGCTACGCAATATTGGCCAGTACCGGCAACCCATAAAACGCCCGCGCGCAGGCGGTAGTGTGGGCGGCCAGGTCCTGCTCGCTTTCGCTTCGATGTACCGCCACTTCACGCAGTACGTCGGTCAGGTAGGCCGGCTCGTTGCGACCATTTTTCGGTTTGGGCCGCAGGGTACGCGGCAGCAGGTAGGGCGCGTCGCTTTCGAGCATCAGGCGCCCGCGTGGGATGTCACGCACCAGCGGATGCAAGTGGGTGCCACGACGCTCGTCGCAAATCCAGCCGGTAATGCCGATATGCAGGTCCTGATCGAGGTAGCTGAACAGCGCCTTTTTTTCGCCGGTAAAGCAATGCACAACTGCCGCTGGCAAGCGGTCGCGGAAGTCACGAAGGATTTCCAGCAGACGCTGGCTGGCGTCGCGCTCATGCAGAAAAACCGGCAATTGCAGGTCCACCGCCATCGCCAGGTGTTCTTCCAGTACTTTCTCTTGCTGGGCCCGGGGCGAGAAGTCGCGGTTGAAATCCAGGCCGCACTCACCGACGGCGCATACACCGGGTTCCTTGAGCAAGGCGAGCAACTGCCGGGCGCTGTCGCCGTTCCAGTCACTGGCCGAGTGCGGGTGAATACCTGCGGTGGAGAACAGCCGCTGGCCGCTTTCATCCAGCTCGCGGCACAGTTGCAAGGCCAGTTCACTGCCGTCAACGCTGGTGCCGGTGAGGACCAATTGGCAAACCCCGGCCGCGTACGCACGGTCCAGCACGGCCTGGTGTTTGCCGTCGAAGCTTGGGTTAGTCAGGTTGACGCCGATATCGATGAGTTGCATGGTGCTACCTCAGGCCACAGGCCGTGAAGCATATCAGAGCTGTAGATTTAATAAGAAAAACCAAGAACTACAGACAGTTATGGTTGTCTTTGAATGCCGCAACAACGCAATGCCCGGTTTTCCACAGGACGCATTGACTGTTTTGCGCGCTGATTCCAGCGCTTAAAAGCCCCAAAAGGGGCAACCGGTTGTCGGGTAATCCGACAGGGTGCTGGGCTGTATTCTTTCCGGAGAACGGATGACAAGACCGACGCTATTGATTGCGCTGTGCCTGATGCTACTGCCACTCCCGGCACTGGCACGCCTGGCTGGACCGTTACAGGTCGGGCAGCCGAGTCAGGTCCGCGATCTGGCGCAAATCCGCAGCAGTCAGGTACTGCGAGTACTGGTCAACCAGAGCCGCAACAGTTCGGGCGAGGTCCAGGGCCAGTCCATTGGCGTCGAGTACCATCGATTGCGTGCATTTGAGCATTACCTCAACAGCCACGCCCGCGATGGTCAGGAAATCACCCTCAAGATCATTCCCAAAGCCAAGGACCAGTTGCTTGGCGCCTTGTCGCGGGGTGAAGGCGATGTGGTTGCTCCGGGAGAGTTGATCGACTTCATGCCCAGCCATGCCATCAGCGCCAGTGACCCGATCATCGACCATGTCCCATTGCTGCTGGTAGGGGTTAAAGGCGAGCGCCGTTTTACCCGTTTTGAGCAGCTATCGGGGCGTACCGTGGCACTGACCACAGGCAGTGCGGCCGGTGCGTCGGTCAACTTGATCAATCAAAAGCTGGCCCTGCGCAAATTGCCGCCAGTCAAAATCGAATGGGTGGACCCGACGCTGGCGGTGGAAGACGTGCTGGAGATGGTTCAGGCCGGGATTTTCCATCTGACAATTGTTGAACAGCCGATTGCCGAGCGCTGGGCCACGTTGATGCCCAAGCTGCGTTTTGACCGCAAGGTGCTGGTCAGTGCACCCGATGCGATGCACTGGTATGTGCGCCGCGATGCCTCGATGCTGCGCGCCAGTATTGATCGCTTTCTGGCCGGTTATAAGGCACCGGCCGACCAGGATGTGGCCTTTGAACGGGTATACCGACGTTTGTATCGGGTGCATTACCCCTTGGCCCGTGCCGACCGCCAAAAGCTTGAAAAATTGCGCCCTGTGTTGCAAAAACATGCCCGGCAACAGGGCATGGACTGGCTCAATCTGGCAGCGCTGGCGTTCAAGGAGTCTACCCTCGACCCAGACGCCAAGGGCTCTGGTGGGGCGACCGGGTTGTTGCAGATCACGCCTTCGGCGGCACAGCGGGTGGGGGTCAGCAATATTCAGAACGTGGATAACAATGTGCAGGCCGGGGCCAAGTACCTGGCGTTGATCCGTCGCAAGTTCTTTGCCAGCCCCAAACTCAACGAGCGTGAGCGCATGGCCTTCGTGCTGGCGGCCTACAACATGGGCCCTGAGCGGGTCCAGAGCATGCGTGCGGAGGCCAAACGGCGTGGCCTGAACCCCAATCAATGGTTCTTTCAAGTGGAACGTATTGCCATGGAACAGGTGGGAATGGGTGCCGTCAGCTATGTTAATAGCGTGAATAAATACTATTTGGCCTTTGACCGGGAGCGCGATTCGCTGGAACCCACAAAAGTTGAACTGGTAACACGCAAATAATCTAATAAATTGATCGTTATCACGGACTTATTAGGCTATTAACATTATAAAAACTGATTAGTATGGCGAGCATTCCCCAACTGATTACCTAAAGGATTTCACCATGAGCAAATTGATCCATACCGTTTTGGGCTCACGCGCAGGTTATGGCTTGACGGTTCTGCGCATTTTTGTGGGCATCATCTTTGCTGCCCACGGTTCGCAAAAGCTTTTTGGATGGTTTGGCGGTGGTGGTCTGGCCGGTACGGCGCAATGGATGGAAAGCATTGGGTTGGCACCGGGTACGCTGATGGCGGCAATGGCGGGCGGGACCGAGTTTCTAGGGGGGCTGGCATTGATCGTAGGTCTACTGGCCCGACCTGCGGCATTGGGCTTGTCTTTTACGTTGCTGGTGGCGATTTTTTCAGTGCACATCCATAACGGTCTGTTTATGGCCAACAACGGCTATGAGTTTGCTCTGGCTCTGCTGGGTGGCACCGTGGCGGTATTGTTCGAAGGCGCGGGCAAGTTGTCTCTTGATCGTGCGATTGCCGACTAAAGTGCCGTGTTCTCGAAGAGGCCCGCCCGAGCGGGCCTTTTTCGTTTTAGATGACTGTTGACAGTTGTAAGCAGGTTTATCTAGGATGTTTCTTGCGCCGATTTAAACAGCTACTTGCGGGGCGCCAGAGGGTCGCAAGACCGTCTAAGAGGTTTGAAGCAAACCTCGAAATACCGCTAAAGCGCTGGTTCGGTGTTGCCTCTCACCTGCCACGCAGAATCTTGAGGCGGAGAACCGACACATGAGTCACCCACGTCCCCTGGTACGTCTTGCACCGCTTGCGGCCAGCCCGGCCCTGCGCAATCCTAAAATCCTTCTCGGCGGTAAACACCAACCAACGCTGTTGCGCTACCTCGACGGCTGGCCACGACGCAAAGGCCGGGCTACGGCATTCTTGATCCAGTTTGTGGAAGCAGGCGATCAGTTGGCGCGATTTGCCGCTGACAGCTTTGATCTGGCAGTGGTCCAGTCCCCCAGCGCCGAAGATGCCGCACAGGTGATTCACAACCTGACCCGCGTGAGCCGTCAAGGGCTGATTACCCTGCGTTGAGATATTAGATCCGTAGCAGCTGCCGAAGGAACGAGGCTGCGTTCGGCGGCGCAGCCGTCGTAAACCCGGTAATCACCGTGGATCTGAATTACCTGGTTGTATGGTTTTACGACGGCTGCGCCGCCGAACGCAGCCTCGCGGAGCTCGTCAGCTGCTACGTACGTTCTGTTTCAGAAACGGTCCAGTCTATAGGGCGCCAGCGCCGGTAACGCATGGGTGCTGCCCGCTGATGCCAGTTGTGCAATCATCTCAGCCGTTACCGCTGCCTGAGTCAGGCCCAGATGCTGATGGCCGAAGGCAAGCAGCACTTTGCCGTCGCACACCCGATCAATGACCGGCAGTGAGTCGGGCAACGATGGCCGAAAGCCCATCCAGGGTGTGGCGCCTTCAGCGCTCAGGTCGCGGCGAAATAACCCTTTACTCAGGCGATGCAACTGCCAGGCGCGTTCCATGTTCGCAGGCGCTTGCAGCCCCGCAAATTCAACTGTACCCGCCAGCCTTAACCCATCGGTCATCGGGGTCATGATGAACTTGCGCTCCAGCGAGGTGACGGCAAACGGTAGCCGGTCACGTTCGGTGGGCAGCATCAGGTGATAGCCGCGCTCGGTATCCAGAGGGACTTTCTTGCCGGTCAGGGCGCTGGTGAGTTTCGCTGAGTGGGCACCGCAGGCGATCACGACCCGGCGGGCAGTCAACCGGCCCTGAGGGGTCACCAATGAAACCCCGGCCTCGCTCATTTGCCCGCCGGTTACCTGTTGTTTGATGAACTGCACACCGCAGTTTTTGGCGGCTTTGACCAGTTCGCATACCACGCGGTAGGGGTCGATAAAATGCCCCGTACTCGGAAAAAACAACCCGCCCTGGATATTTTCGCTGAGTTGCGGAGCAGTCTCGAGCACGGCTTTTGCCTGCCAGAACTCAACCGGAACCTGTTGCTGGCGCATGCGCGCCTCCAGTGCCTGGAGTGCCTGACGCGATTCAGGTCGTTCGTATACCAGCAACGAGCCGTCTTCCTTCATCAGGCCGGGGCAATCGATGCCCTCCAGCAGCCGGTGCCAGGCACCCAGGCTGCTTTCATTGAGGGCACGAATACCTGCAACGGTGCGTTGAAACGGTGCCGGGCGCAGGTTCAGCAGCAGGCGGGTGAACCAGGGCATGGCCCGAGGCATGTATTTCCAATCCAGGCGCAAGGGCCCCATGGGGTCCATCAGCATGGCGGGCAAGCGCTTGAGGATCGACAGGTCGGCAATCGGGAACACCTGTTCGGTCGCCAGGTGCCCGGCATTGCCGAATGATGCGCCCTGGCCCGGTTCCTGCTGGTCTATGACCACCACTCGCAGGCCCTGGCGCGCCAGTTGCAGGGCACAGGCGACGCCGATAATGCCAGCGCCGACCACCGCAATGTCGGCATTCTGGTGTGGGCTGTTAGACGTGGAGTTATCAGGCATTTTCTTGAGCTTCTCTGTGGCCATCGAGCAGGCGGCGCAGTTGCAGAGGGTTGGCATGCTTGAGGGCGGTGGGCAACAGGCTGTCCGGGAAATCCTGATAGCAGACCGGTCGCAGGAAACGCAGAATGGCTGCGGTGCCTACCGAAGTTGTACGGGTGTCCGAGGTGGCCGGGAAAGGGCCGCCGTGGACCATCGCATCGCACACCTCAACCCCCGTTGGCCAGCCGTTGACCAGCAGGCGCCCGGCCTTGCGTTCCAAGGTCGGGAGCAAGGCTCTGGCACTTTCAAGGTCCGCGTCATCCAGTTGCAGGGTGATGGTCAGTTGGCCTTCCAGATGCTCGGTGACCTGGCGGATTTCGTCATCACTGGCGCATTGCACAATCAGCGACGCAGCTCCAAAGATCTCGGCCTGCAACGCCGGGTCGGTGAGAAAGTCCTGCGCCCGGGTAACAAATAAATGGGTCTGGCACTGGTTTGGTGTGTTGCCCCTAAGGCCTGCGGCGGCCTCTTGTGCGCTGCTCAGTTCGAGCAGCGAGCCGACGCCAGCTTCATAGGCCTGGAAAATCCCCGGAGTGAGCATGGTTTGTGCGGGGCTTTGCTGGACGAGGCTGGCAGCGGTGCTGATAAATTTATCCAGCGCCGGGCCTTGATGTGCAACGACCAGGCCCGGGTTAGTACAAAACTGCCCGGCACCTTGAGTCAGGGAGGCCACGAAGCCTTGGGCCAGTGATTCGCCGCGAGCCTGCAGGGCCGCCGGGAAAAGCAGTACCGGATTGATCGAACTCATTTCCGCATACACTGGGATCGGCTCGGGCCGCGCCTGGGCCGCCTTGCACAGGGCCAGACCACCACTGCGCGAGCCGGTAAAGCCGACAGCCTTGATGCGCGGGTCGCTGACCAGAGCAACACCCACCTCGCGACCGGAACCAAACAACAGCGAAAACACGCCGGCATGCAGGCCCGATTTTGTCACCGCACGGGCGACCGCGTGGCCAACCAGTTCGCTGGTGCCGGGGTGAGCGCTATGGGCCTTGACCACCACCGGGCAGCCGGCAGCCAATGCTGATGCGGTATCGCCGCCGGCCACGGAGAAGGCCAACGGGAAGTTGCTGGCGCCGAATACGGCCACCGGCCCCAGAGGTACCTGGCGTTGACGCAGGTCGGCGCGGGGCAGGGGCTGACGCTCCGGCAAGGCGTTGTCGACCCGCACATCCAGCCACTCGCCGGCGCGCACGGTACGGGCAAAGGTGCGCAGTTGCTGGCAGGTGCGTCCACGTTCGCCGAGGATACGCGGACGTGGCAGGCCTGATTCGCTGACTGCGCGGTCGATCAGTTCATCGCCAAGGGCTTCGATTTCTTCGGCGATGGCTTCAAGAAAAGTGGCGCGAGTTGCCAGTGGCGTCTCGCGAAAGCTGTCAAAAGCTTCCCAGGCCAAGGCGCACGCCTGCTCGACATGTTCGCCGGTACCGCCGAGGTAGGCCGGTTCGAGCGCTGTGCCGGTGGCGGGGTTGATCGCCCGAATTGCCTCGCGGCTACCGGTGATGGCTTGCTGACCGATCAGCATGTTGCCTGTCAGAGTCATGGCGTGTTCCTGAAAAAATTGGGCTGGGGGTGTGGGAGCGAGCCTGCTCGCGAAGGTTTCAAGGACATCGCGATTATCCGGTAAGGCCTTCGCGAGCAGGCTCGCTCCCACAGAAGCACCGCTCGTTTAACTGAACGGAGTTGAGCGATCAGGCAACGTTCTGTTCTGCAGACCAGTTTTTGTACCACTGGCGGAACAGGTTGTACTGATTCTCTGCATAGTTGCGCTGGGCATCACTCAGAACATCGGTTTCATTGAAGTGCAGGCTGTATTCGGTGTCGCCATTGAGCACCATCAGGTGCTTGTAATAGAGCACCAGGTCGGTGCCTTCATCGAACGACGACAGCACTGCGAGGGCGGCTTCCAGTTCGCGGGCCAGGCGACGGGCCTTGGGATCGCCCGTGGCTGCTTGCTTGCTCAGGGCTACCAGTTGCAGCACTTCGCGTGGCAGGGCGTTACCGATACCGGTAATGGCACCGGTGGCGTTGCAATTGACGAAACCGTGCACCACTTGGGTGTCAACGCCGACCATCAGGGTCACGTCATCGTCCTTGGAGGTGATGTGCTCGGCGGCGTAACGCATGTCGGCCGCACCGCCGAACTCTTTGAAGCCGATCAGGTTCGGGTATTCGCGGCGCAGTTCGAAGAACAGGTCGGCGCGGGTGGCGAAGCCGTAGTAAGGGCTGTTGTAGATCACCGCTGGCAGCTCAGGAGCAGCCTCGAGGATGGCGGCGAAGTGGGCTTTTTGCGCAGCAGGCGAGGCCGCACGGGACAGCAGGCGTGGAATCACCATCAGGCCCTGGGCGCCGACCTTGGCCGCGTGTGCCGCATGGGACACCGCTTCGCGGCTGTTTACGGCGCCGGTGCCGACGATGGTCGGAATGCCTGCAGCCACCAGGCGTGCCACGCCTTCCTGGCGCTCGGCTTCGGTCAGCAAAGGCCAGTCACCCATGGAGCCGCAGTACACGACGGCGCTCATGCCGATATCGATCAGCTCGCGCCCCTTGGCCACCAGCGCGTCGAAGTCCGGCTTGCGCTGGGCGGTGCACGGGGTCATCAGGGCAGGCATGCAACCGGTGAAAATGTTATCGCTCATTGTTGTAACTCCTGGAGTCGTTTATTCGGATGTGTGCAGCGGGAGGCTTAAATGCCCCACGCGAAAGGGTCTTGTTCGTCGATCAGCAGCGTGCTGTCGGCGGTCATGTAGGCCTGGCCGGTAATGAACGGGCGAATGCGTTCGCCTTCCCATTGATAGCTGCCGACAAACTGGCTGGCGGTGATGCTGGCTTGCACCCAAGGCTCGCCGGGGGCCAGTTTTCCATCAGCCGCCAGGCACGCCAGCTTGGCGCTGGTGCCCGTGCCGCACGGCGAGCGGTCGTAGGCTTTGCCCGGGCACATGACGAAGTTGCGGCTATCGGCCTTGTCGTCGTCGGCAAACAGTTCGATATGGTCGATAAGAGCGCCGTCTTCGCCGTGGATACCCTGAGCTTCCAGAGCCTTGAGCATCGCCCAGGTGTACTCGGTCAGGGCTTCGACGTTATCCAGTTGCAGCGCTTGGCCGTGATCGGATACCAGGAAGAACCAGTTGCCGCCCCAGGCGATATCGCCGTGTACACGGCCATGCCCCGGGACTTCAACGGCAACCTGCTGGCGGTAGCGGTAGGCGGGGACATTGCCCACGGTGACGCTGCCGTCTGCATGCAGAGTGGCAGTGACCGGGCCGACCGGAGTGTCGATTTTGTGCTCACCGGCCTCGATCATGCCCAGATGGTGCAACGAGGCAACCAGGCCGATGGTGCCGTGACCGCACATGCCGAGATAGCCGGCGTTGTTGAAGAAAATCACGCCGCAGGTGGCATCCGCCGAAACCGGTTCGCAGTACAGCGCACCGACCAGTACATCGTTGCCACGCGGCTCCAGCAGGCAGGCCCGGCGCCATTGGTCATGCTGGTCGCGCAAAGCATCGCGCTTCTGGACCATGGTCTGGCCGCTCAACTGCGGGAAGCCTTTGATCACCAGGCGAGTGGGTTCGCCGCCGGTGTGGGAATCAATGATATGTACTTGCTTCATAAACCTATCCATTAGATGAGAACAACGGCTGGGAGGACGATGGCTAACGGTGTCTCAGGACGAAGTCTGGATAAATGCTCCGGTGGCGTGTCGGGCTGGCGCGGTGCGGGCAGGTTGCGGTGCCTCTTCGCTTTCCTCGTCGTCTTCCAGACGCACAAGGTGAGCTGGTACGCCGGTTGCCGCGCCCCAGTAATAGATACCCATTGCGCATACCGCCACGGCCAGGGTGTCGAAGGGGTGAGTGAGCACGCCCATGCCGCCGAAGGAGCCGAGTTTGGACAGTACGATGGTCACGGCGTAGAAGCCGATCAGCCACAAGGAGGAACGCACTTGTTGCGCCAGGCTCAGGTGGTTGGTCGGTACAAAACGGGCACACAGCAGGTACACCACGAACATCACGATTTGCAGGCCAAGTAGCCAGGACACGGTGTTCCAGCCTGACCAGTAGACGATCAGCGCGGCGATGATGAATGACAGCGGACCCATGACGCTCATCCACTTGACCCGGAACGGGCGCGGCATATCCGGGGCATTGCGGCGCAGCGCGGCAACGGACACCGGGGCTACGGCATAGCTCAACACCAGGGCTGCGGAGACCACGTTGATCAACGCTTCCCAGGACGGGAACGGCAGGGTCCAGAATACCGACAGGCCAAAGGTCAGCCACAGCGCCGGGCGCGGGATGCCGGATTTTTCATCGATGCGGGTGAACACCTTGAAGAATGTCCCGGTTTGCGCCCAGCCGTAGATCACGCGGGGCGTGGCGTTCATGTAGATATTGCCGCAACCACTGGGCGAGATCACTGCGTCGGCCACCACCAGATAAGCCAACCAGCCCACACCCAATGCCAGGGCGATGTCGCGATACGGCAAGGCCAGTTCCTTGGTCACACCGGCCCAGCCATTGGCGAGCATTTCGGTAGGTACGCCGCCGAGGAAAGCTACTTGCAACAGCACATATATCACGGTGGACAGCAGAACCGACAGGATCAAGGCAATCGGGATGGTGCGTTGCGGGTTTTTGACTTCGCTGGCTACCGAGATGATAGGTGTCAGCCCCAGGTAGGCGAAGATAATGCCACCTGCAGAAACGGCCATTTGCACGCCCGACAGGCCGAAGGGGGCGAAGCCCTGGGAGTAGAAGTTTTGCGGTTTGAAGAAGGTGAACAGCACGCCGATGACCAGCAGCGGCACGATAAACTTGAACACGCTGACCAGGTTATTGGCCATGGCAAAGGTTTTCACGCTGCGATAGTTGAGCATGAAGAACAGGCACAGCAGGCCGAACTGCAGGAGCCAGCCCAGGATTGAGGGATCGCTGGAGCCTGCCTTGGTCAGTTCGGGGAACCATGCCGCGGCATATTGGCGGGCGGCGACCACTTCAATAGCCACTAGGCTGGAGAATGCAATCAGGGTAATAAAACCCATCAAATACCCGAGCAACGGGCCATGGGAATACACCGGATAGCGGATTACGCCACCGGCGCGTGGCAGGGCAGCGCCCAGCTCACAGTAAACAATGCCCAGCAGCAGTACGGAAAAGCCGCCCAGCAGCCAGGAAAAAATCCCCGCAGGGCCTGCGATTGCTGAAACGTGACTGGCTGCAAACAACCAGCCGGAACCGAAGATGGCACCCAGACCGATAAAGGTCAGGTCCATCAGTGAGAGCTGTTTCTTGAATTTGCCTTTACCTGACATTGCGGCGCCTTTTTGTGAGTTATTGGTTAGGCAGGTGTGATGTCATTTGCCATTGCGCCAAAACCACTGGCGGGTGTGCAATGGCGCTAGATTGAACGTCTCAAGAGGTTTGCGATTGATGTTTTCCATTGAAGCCGATGACGAAATCGGCACAATGCACGCCAGCGGGCATCGCCAGATCCAGTAGTGGGGGAGTGAGATTGATAACGCACAATGCTTTTGCAATCCTGAGCGTGGGCAGCGACTTGAGCCGCCCCGAGAGCCTTGAACAATTGCTCTCGGGCGTGGCGCTGTTGCTGCCGATGCTGGATGTGATTCCCAACGCCGCGATTTTTATCAAGGACATTCAGGCGCGCTATGTATTGGCCAACCGCACGCTGGTGCAGCGTTGCGGTTTGAAACAGCTACAACCCTTGCTGGGCAAAACCAGTGCCGAGGTGTTTCCCGAGCAATTGGGGCCTGGCTATACCGAACAGGATCGACGGGTGCTGGAGCAGGGCCTGGTGCTGGAAGACCAGTTGGAACTGCATTTGTACGGGAGCCGTGAGCCGGGTTGGTGCCTGACCCACAAGCGACCGCTGTACAACCGCATGGGAGAGATCATCGGCCTGGTCGGGATTTCGGTGGACCTGCAATCGGCCAGCGACACCCATCCGGCCTATCAGCGGCTAGCGGCGGTGGATGAGCACATTCGCGCGCACTTCAATCGTCGCGTCACGTTGGGCGAGCTGACGCGGATTGCCGGTATATCGGTGGCGCAACTGGAGAGGTACTGCAAACGGGTGTTCCACCTGACGCCACGGCAGATGATCCAGAAGGTCCGCCTTGAGCATGCCCATAGGCTGCTGCTGACCGAGATCCCCATCACTGAAGTCGCCTTGCAATGCGGCTACACCGACCACAGTGCATTCACACGCCAGTTCAAGGCATTGACCGGTTTTACGCCGCGTCAGTATCGCGAGGCTACGGCGCGCTGAGCGTTACGGGTAATCAATCGCGACGATATACACCCACTGCTCCCCGGTGGGTGTGTGGACCTGTACTTCGGCATCCAGCGCTTTGCCGATCAGCGCCCGGGCCAGAGGTGAGTCGATGCTGATCAGGCCTTGCTTGAGGTCAAGTTCATCGGGCCCGACGATGCGATAGCGCGCCTGTTTGCCGTCTTCATCCTCAATGGTGACCCAGGCACCGAAGTAGACCTTGTTCGGATCGCTGGGTTTTTCGCTGACGACCTTAAGGCTCTCAAGGCGCTTGGTCAGGAAGCGCACCCGGCTATCGATCTCGCGCAGCATTTTTTTGCCGTAGGTGTATTCGGCGTTTTCCGAGCGATCGCCCTGGGCCGCCGCCTCGCTGACCGATTGCGTGACCTGCGGCCTGCGTACGTGCCACAGCTCGTGCAATTCGGCACGCATCCGCGCTTCACCTTCAGGGGTGATCAGCGCGGTGCCGGCAGGGCGGGGAGGGCGATAGCGACTCATGGGCAATCCGTTGTCAGTGAAGAGCGCGAGTCTATCAGCCCTCGCGCAACACGGTTAGCGGGCTGGCATTGAGTGCCCGGCGCGTGCCGAACACACCTGCACCGCCGACCATCACGGCGCCCAGTACCGGCAACAGCAGCAGCCACGGATGCGGGTGCCACGGCAGGTCGAAGGCGAAGCGGTACAGCACCAGGCTGACCAGTTCGGCGCCCAGTGCCGCGAGCAAGCCGCTGGTGGCACCCAGCAGGCCGAACTCGATGCGCCGGGCCTTGACCAGCAGTTGGCGCTCGGCCCCCAATGCCCGCAGCAAGGCGCCCTGGCGAATACGTTCGTCGAGGGTGGATTGCAAGCCGGAAAACAGAACCGCCATGCCTGCCGCCAATACAAACAACAGCACGTATTCCACGGCAATGGTTACTTGCGCCAGGATGCTGCGCAGCTGTTCGAGCAGGGCGTCGATGGGCAGGATGGTCACGGCCGGGAAGCTGCGCGACAGTTCGATGACTTCCTTGTCGTGCCCAGGTGCCAGGTAAAAGCTGGTGAGGTAAGTGGCCGGCAGGTCCTGCAAGGTGCCCGGTTGGAAGATCATGAAGAAGTTGGGCTGGAAGTTGTCCCAGTTGATGCTGCGCAAACTGGTGACCTGAGCTTCGCGATTGACTCCGGCAACGGTAAACATCAAGTGGTCGCCCAGCTTCAGCTTCAGGCTTTCGGCGACTTTGGCTTCGACCGACACACCAGGCACATCCCCGGCAGGCTGTTGGGTCCACCAGGTGCCTGCGGTCAGTTCGTTGTCGGCTGGCAGGTTAGCGGCCCAGGTCAGGCTCAGGTCGCGCTGAGTGGCTTTGTCGCCGCTGGAGTCCTTGCTGACGATGTCTTGCACCGGTTCGCCGTTGATACTGATCAAACGCCCAGGAATCACTGGATACAAGGGCGCGGCCTGGGCTTGAAGGGTCATCAGGTGGGCGCCGAAAGCGTCCTTGTCGGCCGGTAAAATATTGAGCGCAAAGTAGTTGGGCGCATCCTTGGGCAACTGGTTTTGCCAAGTGTCGAGCAACTCGCCACGCAGCAGGGCGATCAGTGCCATCGACAGCAGGATCAGGCCGAAGGCCAAGGCCTGGCCTGCGGCTGCCAGCGGGTGGCGCAGCAACTGGCCCAAGCCGAGGCGCCAGGGCAGTGAGGCCCGTGCCAGCAGGCGGCGAAGGCTTTGCAGGCCCAGCAGCAGGATGCCGCCAAGCACCAGTGCGGCAATTACCCCGCCACCGAGCAGGGCGAAGGTCAGCACCAGATCGAGGCTCATGCGCCACATGATCAGTCCGAGGGCCAGCAGGGCCGCGCCGTAGACAGTCCAGGTGCTGGCGGGAATCGGTAGCATGTCGCGGCGCAATACCCGCAGCGGCGGTACGCGACCCAGCGCGGCCAGCGGCGGCAGGGCGAAACCTGCGAGTGCTACCAGACCGGTGCCCATCCCGGCGATGGCCGGGATCAGGCCGCCGGGCGGCACGTCAGCAGGCAGCAAGTCATGCAGCAGGGCGAACAGCCCAAGCTGCGCCAGCCACCCGAGCACTGCGCCTGCAAGGCTGGCCAGCAGCCCGAGTACCGTCAGTTGCAGGGTGAACAGCCACAGGGTTTCGCGCCGCGACAGGCCCAGGCAGCGCAACAGGGCGCTGGCATCAAAGCGTCGATTGGCAAAGCGTGTCGCAGACAAGGCCACGGCCACGCCCGAAAGCAACACCGCCACCAGGCTGGCCATGTTCAAGTAGCGCTCGGCCTTGCCCAGCGCGCCGCCGATCTGCTGGTTGCCATCACGGCCATCCAGCAGGCGTTGGTTGGCCTCCAGGCCGGGTTTGATCACCTGGCGATAGGCTTCAAGCGCTGGGGCTTCACCGCGCCACAGCTCGCGGTAGGTGACCCTGCTGCCCGGTTGCACGATGCCAGTAGCGGCAAGGTCGTCGAGATTGATCAGTACGCGCGGGGTGAGGCTGTAAAGGTTACCGGCACGGTCTGGCTCGTACGTCAGTACGCGGGTGATGCGCACGGGTTTGGAGCCGATATCGATTTCGTCGCCGACATTGAGGTTCAGCGCGGTGAGCAGGCG
Source organism: Pseudomonas kulmbachensis (assembly GCF_963681935.1). NCBI lineage: Bacteria > Pseudomonadati > Pseudomonadota > Gammaproteobacteria > Pseudomonadales > Pseudomonadaceae > Pseudomonas > Pseudomonas kulmbachensis. Next base: position 1,648,768 of record NZ_OY817088.1, read on the forward strand.
TGCTTCGGCCCAGGCTTCGCCGGGGCTGGGGCCGCCGCCGGGTTGCTCTTCGGCGTAGGGCTGGGGGGCGCTTTTCAGTTCGCCGCGCAACGGGTATGCAGCGTCTGCCGCCTTGATGCTGGAGAGCTGGATGCCGTTGTCGGTGGCAATCACGCTAGCAAACTCGACCACCCGGGCATGCTGGAGCTGCAGATCGGTGCCGATCTTGATTTGTTCTTCGCGGGCAGGGGAGCTGCCATCAAGCACCAGGTCGGCGCCGAGGAATTCGGTAGCGCGCAACAGCATCGCGCCATTGAGACGGGCCCCGAAGTAGCCGATGGCGGTACTGGCCGCGACCGCGACCAGCAGGGCAAAGAACAGCACGCGCAACTCACCCGCGCGGGCATCGCGCAGCAATTGGCGTACGGCGAGGCTTAGCAGGCGCAATAGCGGCAAACGTGCCATCAGGGCTCCAGAGGGCCGACCAGATGGCCAGCTTCAAGGCGGATCAGGCGCCGGCAACGATGTGCCAGGCGTTCGTCGTGGGTCACCAGCACCAGGGTGGTGCCGCTTTCCTTGTTCAGTTCAAAGAGCAGGTCGGTGATGCGCTCGCCGGTGTGGCTGTCCAGGTTACCGGTGGGTTCATCGGCAAACAGCACATCCGGGTTGGCTGCAAACGCCCGGGCTATGGCGACACGTTGTTGTTCGCCGCCGGACAGCTGGCGCGGTGAGTGGCTCAGGCGTTGGCCCAGGCCGACCCGCTCAAGCAGATGCCGGGCATGCTCACGGGCATCTTTGCGGCCATCCAGCTCCAGCGGCAGCATGACGTTTTCCAGGGCATTGAGGCTGTCGAGCAGTTGGAACGACTGGAACACAAAACCCACGTGTTCGGCTCGCACCCGTGCGCGCTGGTCTTCATCCAGCGTGCTCAGGGCGCGTCCGGCCAGGATCACTTCGCCCTGACTGGGCAGGTCCAGGCCTGCGAGCAAGCCCAGCAATGTGGACTTGCCGGAACCGGATGCGCCGACAATCGCCAGGCTGTCGCCCTTGTTCAGCTCTAGGCTCAGGGGGTGGAGGATGGTTAACTCGCCTTCCGCGCTGGGAACCACTTTGCTAAGGTTCTTCGCGGTGAGAATACTTTCGCCCATGGAGAATCCAATGCGTGTGTGGTTTTTAAGTGCTGCTCTGGCCCTGATGTGCATGGCGCAGACGGCAACGGCGGGAACAATCTTGATCGTTGGCGATAGTATCAGCGCGGCTTTCGGCCTGGATACCCGTCTGGGATGGGTGTCGCTGCTCAAACAGCGGCTTGTGGAGCAAGGATACGACGACAAGGTAGTCAATGCTTCGATCAGTGGCGACACCAGCGCTGGAGGGCTGGCGCGGCTGCCCGCGCTGCTTGCAGAGCATAAGCCCGAGGTGGTTATTGTGGAGCTGGGTGGTAATGACGGTCTGCGTGGCCAGTTGCCAGCGCAATTGAAACAAAATCTTGCGGGGATGATTGATGCCTCGCAAAAATCGGGTGCCAAGGTGCTACTGCTGGGGATGCAGTTGCCGCCCAATTATGGTGCGCGATATACCCAGGCATTTGCTGCGGTTTATACCGAACTGGGTAAGGAAAAAAACGTCGTGCTGGTGCCATTTTTCCTTGAGGGCGTAGGGGGAAAACCCGAGTTGATGCAAGCCGATGGCATCCACCCGGCGGTCGGAGCGCAGGGGCTTTTGCTGGATAATGTGTGGCCGGCGCTAAAACCCCTGCTTTGATGCTTTTCTAGTGGCAGTGTTTCGGCTAAGGTGGCGCCCCCCCGATTTGGAGCCCCTGATGTCGCGTCCTGCCTGGTCTTTATATGCCTATCAACTGATCGAGCCCGATGAGCAGCTCGATTTGTTCGCCTGCCAGGAGGTACGGGTGCATCTGGTGACGCGTCAACTGGAGCTGGGAGGCACCATTGACCGTACGTTGTGCGGCTCATTGCTGCCAGCACAGCCGCGCTGGTCGGATGTCACGCGCAAGGTCTTTCAAGACCATCGGCTGTGCCCGCTGTGCCGGGCAATTATCGAGTCGCAGCGCCGTGGCACCGAGCCTATCTGGCCAGAGTTGCGCTTCGAGCTGTAGAGTTGCGCTTTGAACTATGATGTTACGTGTTTGACGTCTTAACCGGCCCGCGATCCCTGCGGGCGCGGTGTACACTCCCTTTTTTGTCCCCCGTTGATTATGCGAAGGATGTTCCGGATGTTGTCGCGCCTACCTGCCGTCACCCGCTACCTGTCAGTTGCCGCACTTTGTGTTGCGGGTCCCGCTGTCGCGCTTGAATTCCCGTTGCCACCGCCTGGCGAAGATGTCGTCGGCGAGGTGCAGGTGATCAAGGGCAAGTACGAAGACTCCTTCGCTGATCTGGGCAACAAGTACGAACTGGGTTACTCGGAAATGATCGCTGCCAACCCTGGGATTGATGCCTGGTTGCCGGTCAAGAAGAACCTGGATGGCACCATAGTCGACACCGATATCGTGTTGCCGACCCAGTTCATCCTGCCGCCGGGCAAGCGTGAAGGGATCGTGATCAACCTGGCCGAGTACCGGTTGTACTACTTCCCCAAAGACCAGAACAAGGTTTACACCTTTCCGCTGGGGATTGGCCGTGAAGGCTGGGGTTCGCCTTTAGGTCAGACCAAGGTCACCGCCAAGACGCCTAATCCAACCTGGACCCCACCGGCTTCGATCAAGGCAGAGCACGCCAAAAATGGCGATCCGCTGCCGAACGTGGTGCCTGCAGGCCCTGATAATCCGTTGGGCCCGTTCAAGTTCACGCTTGGCATGCCGGGCTACCTGATCCATGGCTCGAACGCGAAGTTCGGTATTGGCACCGGGACCAGCCATGGCTGTTTCCGCATGCTCAACCAGAACGTTCTTGAAATGTCGCGCATGGTGCCTGTCGGTACGCCGGTAAGAATCATCAACGAGCCGTACAAGATTGGCGTCAGTGGCGGCAAGGTTTTCCTCGAGGTCCATGAGCCCCTGAACGTCAAGGATGGCTCCTTGTTGGCGGTCAGCGACAAGTCCCACTTGACCCCTGAAGACTTGCAGAACAAGTACGCAGGCTTCATCAACTTTCTGCTCAAGCACAAAGACCTGGAAAACAAAGTCCAGATAGACAAGGACAAGGCGTTCCCGGTAGTGGGTGCCGAGACGGGCATACCGGCAGAAATCGGTGTATCCAACTCAGTGGCCGTCGGCCAGTCGCTGGACTACGTGCAGTAAAAACGCACTAAAAAAAGCCGCCGCGGTTATTAACCTCGGCGGCTTTTTATTGCCTGTTTAGTCGCTGGCAGGCAATAAAAAAGCCGACCTAAAAATAGGTCGGCTTGGTAACAATCCCGAAGGACTATTACTTGCGGCTTGCTTTTTCAAGCATGCGCAGAGCGCGCTCGTTAGCTTCATCAGCAGTCTGTTGTGCTTTTTGAGCAGCAGCCAGAGCTTCGTCAGCTTTACGGTAGGCTTCGTCAGCACGAGCCTGGGAGCGAGCTGCTGCATCTTCAGTTGCAGTCAGACGGGCTTCAGTTTCTTTAGATACGCTGCTGCAACCGGTAGCCAGAACTGCGGCCAATGCCAGAGCAGAGAATTTCAGAACGTTGTTCATCGTGTTCCCCTTCAAGGACTTTCTAATTAAAGCTGTTCCTTCAAAGTGAGGAAACAGCCGGCGTACATAGTACCCATTACTTGTAGTAAGTAAAATGACCTAGCGCAAGAACCAAAAAAAATAATTGGAAAGCATTGTTGATGGGCTAGCTTTAACAGATTGTGTTTGTAAAACAGTCAGTTTCAAGTGTTACGCAATGCCATGCCGGTGTTGCCAGTACGTGACTTTAAATGCGCGTCTACGTCATAGCCTCAACCTTCCGAAAAATGTTCAGGGCTTCTTTCGGGTTATCGGGCTGACGAAACGTTTGGGCAGGCTTATTCTGCTGACAACTGCCGATCGCATGAATTGAACATTTGCCTTGAGAGTGGCTACTCTTTGCTCAGTCCTGTCGACCTGTCGACCTGTCGCGTGTTGGCAGTGTGGGCGATGGCGTAGTAGTTCCCTCGGCGGAAAAACATCAGTAAGGTAGGGGTCACGGTTCGAGACCCGCGAAGGAGCAATGATGAGCGAGGCGTTGTCTATCCACCATGACCAGGCAGGTCACCAGTTTGAGACCACTGTCGACGGTCATCGTGCTTACCTGACCTACATGGATCTGGGCAAGCAGACTCTGGATATCTATCGCACGTTCGTGCCCAACGCCTTGCGTGGTCGGGGTATTGCGGCAGCATTGACAGAGCAGGCGCTCGATTACGCCGACAAGATGGGCTATGAGGTGATCCCCTCATGTTCTTATGTTGAGCGCTACATGGAGCGCCACAAGCGCCCTCAAGCCAACACCTGAAAGCAGATTCACAAAAACGCCGGGCACGCCCCGGCGTTTTTGTGTGCGGCTATAACTGCACGGTGATCGCGCTGGTGGGGCGAGTACAACACAGCAGGATGTCGCCATGTTGCGGTGCCTCCAGCGGTTCCTCCAGATACTCCACGGTTCCCTCCTGCAGTCGTACCTGGCAGGTGTTGCACAGCCCCGCCCGGCAGTTGAAGGCGGGCTCAAGGCCTGCCTGCTCGGCCAACTCCAGTAGCGAGTGACAGTTTTCATCCCACACCACCCGAGTACCGGACGGCATAAAGCACACGCTCAGCGTGTCGGCTTCCGGACGCTGTGCGGTTGGTGGACTGACAGGTGCTGCCAGCGGGCTGACCTCGTCTTCTTCAAGCACGGCAGCCGGGCCAAAGAACTCATAGTGGATACGTTCCCTGGCGACCCCCAGGCTGCGCAACAGGCGCCAGTTCGCTTGCATGAACGGGCGTGGGCCGCACAGGTAGACATCGTAGTCGTCCAGCGGCAGCAACTGTTGCAGGGTCTGGCGGGTAATCAGGCCTTCGCTATGGTAACGACTCCGGTCGTCTGCGCCGGGGGTGCGATAGCAAAAATGCACGTTGATACCCGGGCGCCGGTCGGCCAGGGCCAGGACTTCATCGCGCAGGGCATGTACCGTGCTGTTTTCGCAGGCATGCACAAAATATACGGCGCGGCTTGAGTCGCGGCTCAGGCTGTGGAGCATGCTGACCATCGGCGTCAGGCCAACCCCGCCGCTGAACAACAGCACGGGGCGGGTACTGAGTTCATCCAGCACAAAGGTTCCGGACGGGCCTGCGACTTGCAGCAAATCGCCCGTCTGTACGCAGTCATGCAGGTGGTTGGAGCCCAGCCCCGGCGGCAGTTGAGGCTGGTCAAGGGGCGCCGGTTCGCGCTTGACCGAAATCCGCACCTGGCCCGGTTTGGCGGCGCAGGCGCTGAAGCTGTAGTTGCGCAGCAACGTGCTGTTGTTTGCCAGAGTCAGGCGCAGGGTGAGGAACTGCCCTGGGCGAAAATCCAGACGGCTGATACCGTCCGCAGGTGCCAGCACGAAGGAGGTGATGATGGCGCTTTCCGGTTGCTTGTCGATCACCCGCCAGGCACTGAACCCCGGTGTTTGCGTACTCATCTCAGGCCTCCACTGCAGGCATCAGCGGGATCAGCTGTTCCGGTTGCTCAAGTGCAATCAAGCGCGCCAGGTTACGCCGAAACCGCAGTGGGCCCGCGTCTGAAGCCAGGTCAATATTGGGGCTGCGCTTGTGGGTCATGCCTTGATGGACTGCGCTGAGCACAATCCGGTCTTCGGCAAACGCGTGGCGTACGTCTTCATCAAACTGACGGGAAATATCCGGGTTGTCCTGATCGAAATTGCGCACCTGAAACCAGTAATAGCGCGTGTTCGATTCGTCGATGGGGGTCATGAAGTTATAGGAGTTCATCAGGAACACCTGCTCATGCAGCTCGCCATCATCGCTACCGGTGCCCGCGGGGGTGAAGATGGCCTTGATAATGGCCTGCGCGGGGTAGTGGACTTCGTAGTGTTGCTTGCGATCGCAGTTGCCGCTGAATTTGACGAACTTGGCATAGAAGGGCGCAACTTCAACGTCACGCATCCAGCGCGAAACGATTACGCCGACATCGCTGACCCGGGTTTGCAGCGGCTCCTGGGCGCAGGCGGCGTTGCCAAAAGATGACTGATGGACCCACGCCACATGGGACGGATCAAGCAGGTTGTCGGTCATGTACAGATAGTTGCACGGGATAAGCATGCTGTCGCCACGGTTGAGTCCCCAGGCCGGATCGTCCCATTCGGGTACCTGGCAAATCTTGTCGGCATCGGCCAGTTCGGCATCGCCCATCCAGATCCAGATCAGGCCGTAGCGCACTTGCAGCGGATAGCTGCGCACTTTTGCGCCCTTGGGGACATGGCTGCTGCCGGGGGCCTTGACGCAACTGCCGGAGCAGTCGAACGTCAGGCCGTGATAGCCGCATTCGATGTCATCGCCCTTGCGTCGGCCCAACGACAGCGGCAACTTGCGGTGCGGGCAGGCATCCTCCAGGGCAACCGGGGTGCCATCGCCCTTGCGATACAGCACCACGGACTCGTTGAGCAACTTGACGGCAAGCAACTCCTCACCCAACTCGGTTTCACTGGCTGCGACGTACCACGCGTTGCGCATAAACATGCGGTCTCTCCTTATTATTCTGGTATATGCCCTGTGCGAGGACGAGACCAGAATAAGAGGGAGCGCTTGAGTAAGAATAGATGGGTAAATCTGTTGTTTTGTTTAGATTTACTTAACTGATGACGTTGGTCGAATACACCCCTGTAGATACTCTGTTCCAGATCAAGCCCCAGTGGGAGCGAGCCTGCTCGCGAATGATCTTCGCGAGCAGGCTCGCTCCCACGCTTGAAGTCTCTCTGCGGCAGCGGCTACAGGATTTATGGTGTAGCTGACTTGGTCAGCTCTTCCAGCGCCCGCTCCCAGATCTGCCGCGTACGCACCCAGACCAGCTCTTGCCAGTCAGGGTCGGCCGGGAAGAATTGCTCCAGCAGTTTGAGTTTGATCTGTCGCGCCTCGGGGCTGAACAGGTCGCCGTGCAAATGCAGCCACTGATCGTCGCGCAACACCGTATGAATCTGCTCGCCGGGGTAGGTGCCGCACTCGATCACAAACGGCATCAGTTGCACTTGGGGCAGGGCATCAATGATGGCCTGTGAGGTGTAACCGGTGGCGGTGGCGGCCACCCCCGTGTCGCTGTGGCTACCAGCACCGGTCATCAAGGTGTACAGCCACGGACCGAACAGACGCTGGGCATCTTTCAGTGCCGGGTAAGGGGCCTGGGCGATGGTCATCAGCATCGGATGGCCGTACTCACCGGCCCCGGTGTGCAGGTCGAAGCACATGACGCTGCTGGCGTGCCCCAGATGCTCCTGCAGAATGCGGTGCAGCGTCCGGTTCGACCAACTGGCAGCGTTACCGCCGTAAAACAGCCCATCGGGATGGCGATACTGGCCCGCTTCGACAATCGACATCACCGCCGACCAGCCTTCACGTTGCACCCGCTCATTGAGCAGGGCATCCGCCTGCTCGCGGTGCGGGCCGCGCAGTTGGTCGCAGGTATAGATCGCGTGCAGTGCTTCGTAAGGCTGGTTGTCGGGCGCTGCCTGATTGAAGTCCAGGTAGTTGCGATTGAGGTCGATATTGTCTTCGTTAACCCGGCGCATCCAGGCCGTGCCCCACGGGTTGATCAAGTGAATCATCAACACCGCGACATCCTCGGGCAGGCTGCGCTCGCGCAAGTCGTGCAGCCATTGACGCTGACAGTCCGAGCCGTAATAGCCTTCCACGCCGTGGGTGCCGCTCAGGGCTACCAGCAGGTGTTTGGCCTGGGGGTTGCCGATCAGCGCGCCGTCGGTGCTCAGTGCCTCGCCAAATGGGCCGCGTAGTGGATGGGGATACTCATGAAGTTGCGCGCCAGCTTCGTTGGCCGCAGCCAGAAATTGTTCCCGCTGGTGGGCAAAACTGCGGTGTGAAGGGAAACCTGTGGTCATGCCTTTCTCCTGTTGAACTGCCTACTCACTTCAAGCGCCCGGAAAGAAACTGGGTCAAACGCTCACTCTTGGGATTGACCAGCACTTCGCCCGGCGGTCCTTGTTCTTCCACCAGTCCTTGATGCAGAAACATCACATGGTTGGAGACATTGCGCGCAAAACCCATTTCATGGGTCACGACCACCATAGTGCGGCCCTCTTCAGCCAGGGCCTGCATCACCTTGAGTACTTCACCGACCAGCTCCGGGTCCAGGGCCGAGGTGGGCTCATCGAACAGCATCACTTCCGGTTCCATCGCCAGAGCCCGGGCAATGGCGACCCGCTGCTGTTGTCCGCCGGAAAGATGGGACGGGTACTTGTTTTCGACTTCCGGTGCCAGGCCCACTTTGTGCAAATACTGGCGCGCCCGCTCGATGGCTTCCTTGCGCTTGATGCCCAGCACATGCACCGGGGCTTCGATGATGTTTTCCAGTACGGTCATGTGTTGCCACAGATTGAAATGCTGAAACACCATGGCCAGCTTGGTGCGGATTTTTTGCAGCTGGCGTGGATCAGCCACACACAAGGCTCCGTTCAGATCCTGTTTGGTACGGATCGGCTCATCGTTGACCGTGATGCTGCCGGCGCAGGGCTGTTCCAGAAAGTTGATGCAACGCAGGAAGGTGCTTTTGCCCGAGCCACTGGAGCCAATAATGCTGATCACGTCACCGGCCTTGGCCTGGAGCGACACGCCCTTGAGGACTTCGTGATTGCCATACTTCTTGTGCAAGCCCTCGATACTGAGTTTGTACATGCTCGATGTTCTCCAAATGACGCCGGTTTAATGGGCCTGCGGTTGCAAGAAGGCTAGCCAGCGGTTTTCGCAGCGGCGAAACACCCAGACCAGGGTAAAGACCATCACCGCGTACAACACGGCGGCCAGGCCAAAGGCTTCAAACGAGGAGTAGGTGGCCGAGTTCACATCGCGAGCGACCTTCAACAGATCCGGCACCGTGGCGGTAAAGGCCAGGGTGGTGGAGTGCAGCATCAGGATCACTTCGTTGCTGTAGAACGGCAGCGAGCGGCGCAGCGCCGAGGGCAGAATGATGCGTCGGTACAGAGTGAATTCAGACATGCCGTAGGCACGCCCGGCTTCAATTTCGCCATAGGGCGTGGCTCGAATGGCCCCGGCAAAAATCTCCGTGGTGTAGGCACAAGTGTTGAGCGCAAACGCCAGCAGGGTGCAGTTGATGCCTTCGCGAAAGAACGCGTCCAACGCCGGCTGGTCACGCACTATCTGCAAGCTGTAGATCCCGGTGTAGAGAATCAGCAGTTGGATGTACAAGGGCGTGCCGCGAAACACGTAAGTGTAGAACCACACCGGGATGCGCAGCAGCGGGTTGCGCGACACCCGTGCGACAGCCAATGGCACGGCCAGAGTGCCGCCGATGGCAATCGAAGCAACCAATAGCCACAAGGTCATGGCCACGCCCGACAGCTGATAACCATCGAACCACAGGTAGGACTTCCAATATTCCTGGATGATTTCGTTCACAGTTGGGCACCTCTGACGCCGACCGAATAGCGACGCTCAAGCCACATCAATACGCCGTTGGACACGGTGGTCAGGGCCAGGTAAATCAGCCCGCCGATCACGCTGAAAAAGAACAGGTCCATCGAGTTTTTACCGGCATCCTGGGTGACTTTGACGATGTCGATCAAACCGATGATCGATACCAGCGCCGTCGCTTTGATCAGTACTTGCCAGTTATTGCCGATGCCCGGCAGCGCGAAACGCATCATTTGCGGGAACAGCACGCGGATGAATACCTGACGCCGGTTCATGCCGTATGCCACGGCTGCTTCGAGCTGGCCGGCAGGCACGGCCTGAAAGGCTCCGCGAAAGGTTTCGGTGAAATAGGCCCCGTAAATAAAACCCAGAGTCAGCACCCCGGCGGCAAACGGGTTGATGTCGATCTGATCGACTTGCAGCCACTCGGTGAAGTTGTTCAGCCAGATTTGCAGGCTGAAAAACAGCAGCAGCATGATCACCAGATCCGGCACGCTACGGATCAGCGTGGTGTAGCCCGCTGCCAGATTGCGCAAGGTCCGTTGTTTCGACAGCTTGGCCGACGCGCCGATCAGGCCCAGTGTTACGGCCAGCAGCATCGACAGCAGTGCCAATTGGATGGTTGCCAGCGTCCCTTCGACAATCAGTGAGCCATAGCCCTGTAAAAGCATGTTCTGTCGCTCCAGAGGCAACGACGGCCCGCAGGCCGGTTGCGCGAAAGTGCAATACAAGGCGCCGGACCACCTGCATGCAGGCTATCCGGCACCGTTCAGACGCGGGCTTCAGTTATAGATATCGAAGGTGAAGTATTTTTTCTGGATGGTGTCGTAGGTGCCGTCCTTGTGCATGGCTGCCAGTGCCCGGTTGATGGCTTCGAGCAATACCGGGTCATCCTTGCGCAGGCCGATGGCGATGCCTTCGCCGAGGATCTCGGTGTTGGTCACCGCGTCACCGGCGAACGAGAAACCGGTGTTCTTGCTGGTCTGCAAGAAGCCGATATCCGCCACGGCAGCATCGGTCAGGCTGGCATCGATACGACCACTGATCAGGTCGGGGTACAGCAGGTCCTGGTTGGGGTAGGTGACCATGATCACCCCCTGCGGCGCCCAAATGGCTTTGACGTAAGCTTCCTGAGTGGTGCCTTGGGCGACGCCGACACGCTTGCCTTTGAGCGACTCGGGGGTCGGCAGCAGGCCGCTGTCTTTCTTCGCGATCAAGCGGTTGGGAGAGTTGTAGAGGCGATCCGAGAATGCGACGTTCTTTTTGCGCTGCTCGTTAACGGTCATGGCTGATAACACCGCGTCGAACTTCTTCGCGCGCAAGGCCGGGATACTGCTGTCAAACGGGGTCTCTACCCATTTGCACTTGACCTTGAGTTCGGCGCAGATGGCGTTGCCCAGATCAATATCAAAGCCCACCAGTTCACCCTTTTCGTTTTTGGACTCGAAGGGCGCGAAAGTGGGGTCAACACCGAAGCGAATCTCGCTCAGATCCTTGGCCAGAATGCCGGTAGATACCAGTGCCAAGACGGTTGCGAGGACAAGTTTTTTCATTGTTATTTTCCTTTGTCAGACGGATTCAGCGTTATGACCGATCTACATATACGATGCGCATTGACCGTACCTGTATATACATGACGAGCAAATTACAGGCCAATTCGGTGGGATGGCGTGCCAGAGCGGTTCTCTGGCCTGGTACGGGCCACTAACGCGCGGGCTGTGCCAGCCAGTAGGGTGTGCCGTTACGTAGAGTTACATCTGTGTGGGAATTTTCCTCGCTGTGCGGCGCAGGGGCTCTTCAGAATACGAGGCTTTCATTTTTCTAAAAGAGGGTGAAAGCTGTGGCTTTCTATAGCTCAGCTAAAGTATCGACCCGCTGAATTGCCTCTGGAGATGTGGATGAACAGCTTGCCTTCCCTGCGTGCCTTGCAGGTTTTTGAAGCCGTTGGACGCTTTGGCGGGATTGTGGAGGCGGCCAGGCGCCTGGGGATTTCGGCCGGGGCTGTCAGTCAGCAGATGAAACTGCTGGAGGACACCCTGGGTTTGAGCCTGACCCACAAAGTCGGCAAGCGCATCCGCCTGACCGTTGCCGGGCAGCGTTATCACGAGAGTTGTGCCGCTGCTTTTGAAAGTTTGCGCATTGCCCAGACCGAAGTCGAGCGCTCGAAAAATGCCAGCAACCTGCGCATCAGCGCGTTGCCGTCGCTGCTTTCGGAGTGGTTGGCGCCGCATATTTATGCCTGGCAGGCCGAGCACCCCCAGCTCAATGTGTTTCTTGATGGCAGCCATGCCGAGCCGTCGCCTGACGGCTATGACATCGACTTTCGCTTCACCTACGGCGATTACGTGGCGAGTGAGAACGCCATTGAGCTATACCGCGATTGCGTGGTGCCGGTGCTGAGCCCGCAGCTGTTGCGCACCGAGGCGCCGCTCAACAGCCCGCAGGACTTGCTGGCCTATCCCTTGCTGTCGATTGACTGGTTGCCCAAGTTTGCTTCACCACCGTCGTGGCGCGACTGGTTCAAGGCCCAGCAGGTTGACTGCGAAGGGTTGCGCGACGGTTATCGGGTTTATTCATTGTCGGCCATGGCAATCCATGCCGCTCAAGCGGGGCAGGGTGTGGTGTTGGCGCAATACTCGATGGTGGCTGATGCCCTGGCGCAGGGGCGCTTGGTCATGCCGTTCCCTTACGGCTTGCCCTTGCCTTCAGCGTATTTTCTGGTGGGCGCCAAGGGCGCTTTTGACAACGCGCATTGCCGCGATTTTCATCGCTGGATGGTGGCGCGTGGGCGGGAGCAGATGGTGGCAAGCCAGCGTTTGCTGGGCTCAGACTGACCTGTAGCCGCTGCCGCAGGCTGCGAGAAGGTCCGAAGGACCTTCGCCGTTGAAGGCAGGACAGCTAGGCTGCCCATCGCAGCCTGCGGTAGCGGCTACAAGTTGAGGAGTATCAGCACTACAGATCAGGTGTGTTAGCCGCGATCACGTTTTGGCAGCACATCCTTGAGCTTGGCATGCATGCTGCGCAAGGTGCTTTCGGTGGCCGCCCAATCGATGCAGGCATCGGTAATCGACACGCCGTATTGCAGGTCTTCGAGGTTTTTCGGGATTGCCTGGCAGCCCCAATTCAAGTGACTTTCGACCATCAGGCCGATAATCGACTGGTTGCCCTCGACGATCTGGTTAGCCACGTTTTCCATGACCAGCGGTTGCAGCGCCGGGTCTTTGTTGGAGTTGGCGTGGCTGCAGTCGACCATGATATTCGGACGGATTTTTGCCTTGTTCAGCGCTTGCTCACAGAGCGCGACGCTGACCGAATCATAGTTGGGCTTGCCGTTGCCGCCGCGCAATACCACGTGGCCGTAGGCGTTGCCCTTGGTGGTGACGATCGACACGCCGCCTTCCTGGTTGATCCCCAGGAAGCGATGCGGGCTGGAAACCGACTGCAGGGCGTTGATCGCCACGGTCAGGCCGCCATCGGTGCCGTTCTTGAAACCTACCGAGGAAGACAGACCGGAAGCCATTTCGCGGTGGGTCTGCGATTCGGTGGTACGGGCGCCAATCGCCGACCAGCTGATCAGGTCCTGCAAGTACTGCGGGGAAATCGGATCAAGGGCTTCAGTGGCCGTTGGGAGGCCCATTTCAGCCAGATCCAGCAGCAGTTTGCGGCCAATGTGCAGACCGTCTTCGATCTTGAAGGAGTCGTCCAGGTACGGATCGTTGATCAGGCCTTTCCAGCCCACGGTGGTCCGTGGCTTTTCGAAATAAACGCGCATCACCAGGTACAGCGTGTCGCTGACTTCTGCGGCGAGCACTTTAAGGCGCTCGGCATACTCGTGGGCAGCCTTGATATCGTGGATCGAGCAAGGCCCGATAACAACGAACAGTCGATGGTCGGTGCCATCCAGGATGTTGCGAATCACCTCACGGCCTTTGGTCACGGTCTGCAGAGCCGTTTCACGCAAAGGCATTTCGCGCTTGAGCTGTTCAGGTGTGATCAGGGTTTCGTTGGAGGCAACGTTTAGGTCGTCGATCGGTAAATCAGCCATCGTGTTACTCGTCAGGTCACGGGTGCCGGCCGCCAGCGATCCCCGTGCGGCGGAGCACTGCTTGGTTGATCGCATCGGGGAGCCGAACCTTAACGCGTTAACCGGTTATTCGACAATGGGCAAGCACAGCTTTAATCCAGCACTGCCTGCGCCATTGCGTGATCGAGGGTCGCCTGGGAGAACTCCGCAGCGTGGTGACTGACCCATTCCAGGGCCAGGGCCTCCAGGTCTTGCGGGCATGGATTTTGTTGGCGCTGGAGGCGTGAGTAGTGCTCGATCTGGCAAATCTGTTCGCCCATGCGCGCGCCAAACAGGGTTTGTTCGTCGATCAGGGCAATCCCGACGCGGTAACCCTGCAGGTGTTTCTCGCACCAGGCGATATAGCCTGGGTAATGTGCGTTTTCCCCCAGGGTGGGCATGTACAGGTCGACCGCAGTGCCGCGTCGCCAGCCTCTATCGCTATTGCATGACACGCCGCCGAGGCTGATAGAGTGCAGCTTCTGACGCGAAAGTGAAGGTTGTTTGCGCAGCGTTATCTCAACGGGAACATCATCTGGGTGAGGTAAAAAACGACCCATGAACACTGACTCCAAGTGCCATCAATTTAATATTGTCTTATGAGTATAGTGAGCGAAATGGAACTGACCGACTTTGATGCCGATCAGCTGCTGCTGGCGCTACCCGGGACCTCGCTGGTGATTTTTACCAGCGCTGGTTGTTCGGCCTGTCGCACTGCTCGGCGCATGCTGCCAGAGATGCAGTTGCCCATTGACCGGCTGTGCTGGATCGATGCCAGTGACAACGGGGGCCTGGTCGAGCGCTATGAGATTTTCCATTTGCCAACCCTGTTTGTGGTGCGCGACGGGGCGTTTTACGGTGAGCTCAAGTCCCGTTTGAGTGAAGGCGAATTGGCGCACCATATTCGACTCGCCTTGATGCTTGAGCCTGACGAGTTACCTTGATCCGATATTTGTACTCGCTTGAAAACCTGTGGAGGCGATATGAGCAAAGGCTTAAAAGGCAAGCTGGTGCTGGCCATCTCTTCTCGGGCCCTGTTCGACTTGAGTGATAGCCATCAGGTGTACTTGACCCAAGGGATCGAGGCATACCGCCAGTACCAGATCGAACATGAAGATGAAGTACTTGCCCCGGGGGATGCCTTCGCGCTGGTCAAGAAGCTCCTTAGTTTCAACGCCAGCCTTGGGCGCGAGCGGGTCGAGGTGGTGCTGGTGTCGCGCAACAGTGCCGATACCGGGTTGCGGGTGTTCAATTCGATCCAGCATTACGGCCTGAATATTTCCCGGGCAGCGTTTTCCGGTGGGCGCAATCCGCATCCATATCTCAATGCATTTGGCTGTGATCTGTTTTTATCGACCCATGCCGATGATGTGCGCAGCGCATTGAATGCCGGGTTTGCGGCGGCGACCATTTTGTCGGGTGGCGCGTTGC
Organism: Pseudomonas kulmbachensis; assembly: GCF_963681935.1. Taxonomy (NCBI): domain Bacteria; kingdom Pseudomonadati; phylum Pseudomonadota; class Gammaproteobacteria; order Pseudomonadales; family Pseudomonadaceae; genus Pseudomonas; species Pseudomonas kulmbachensis. Next base: position 1,663,789 of record NZ_OY817088.1, read on the forward strand.
GTGCCGAGAGCAACGAATTACGGATTGCCTTCGACGGTGATGCGGTGCTGTTTTCCGATGAGTCAGAGCGCGTGTTTCAGACCGGTGGCCTTGAGGCGTTTCAGTCCCTTGAGCGCGAGTCCGCGCGCAACCCGTTGCGTGGCGGGCCGTTCAAAGGTTTTTTGGAGGCGCTTAACCTGCTGCAACGCGAGTTTCCTGATGATGCATGCCCGATTCGCACCGCGCTGGTCACCGCACGTTCGGCGCCAGCCCATGAGCGGGTGATACGCACGTTGCGTGATTGGGATATTCGCCTGGACGAGTCACTGTTTCTCGGCGGGCTGGATAAATCGGCGTTTCTGGAAGCCTTTGCAGCGGACGTGTTTTTCGACGATCAGGCCGGTCATTGCGAAAGGGCGCGTCAGGTTGTCGCTACCGGTCATGTGCCCCACGGCATCAGCAATGAATCCGCGGACTCAACGCCCGAGTAGCCGCGTGGGCAAGTTATTGCGCGGATCATCGTACTTGTCCGTGCGCTGCTAAGCTGAATCAATCTCGTCCATTAAAGCTGTCGAGGGGGTCGTATGATTCGCTCAATTCTGTACGCCACTGATCTCGGTATTTACTCGCCGGTAGTGATGCAGCATGCGTTGGGGTTGGCCAGCAGTTTCGGCGCAGATCTGTATGTAGTGCATGTGGTTGAGCCCATGGGGCTGTTTGCCGAGTCGGTATTAGAAAGCTACCTCGATGAGCAGGCGTTGAGCGAGCTGCATCAGCAGGGCATGGACACCATGCTTTCAAATATAGAGCTGCGGGTTTTTGCAAGTATTCGCGAAGAGTTGGCAGGGGGGGAGCGGGAACTGGCCCTGATTCGATCGGTCAAGGTTATTCAGGGCGAGCCTTCGCAGGTCATTCTGGAGCAGTCGCGCAAACTGTTGGTTGATCTGCTGGTTCTGGGCAGTCATGCCCAGTCAACGGGGGGCGAATCGCATTTGGGGCGTACGGCAGCCCGGATTATCGATCTGGTACAGATCCCGGTGTATCTGGTGCCGCTGATGCAGCGTCGGCGCAGTACTGATGTGTAAGGCTGATGAATCGATAAAAACGATAAAAAGTTCTAGATTTCTTATTCCAACCTTCCATATAGTTATATACCGCCGCCGATACCCTTGGCGTCTATCAGCTTTGAGGGATGCATATGAAGCTTCAACAATTGCGCTACATCTGGGAAGTGGCGCACCACGACCTCAACGTTTCGGCCACCGCGCAGAGTCTTTACACCTCACAGCCGGGTATCAGCAAACAGATCCGCCTGCTTGAAGATGAGCTGGGGGTCGAGGTCTTTGCCCGTAGTGGTAAACACCTGACCCGAGTGACACCGGCAGGCGAGCGTATTATCACCACCGCTGGCGAGATCCTGCGCAAGGTCGAAAGCATCAAGCAGATCGCCCAGGAATTTTCCAACGAGAAAAAAGGCACGCTGTCGATTGCCACCACCCACACCCAGGCGCGTTATGCCTTGCCGCCGGTGATCAGTAATTTCATCAAGCAATACCCGGATGTTGCGTTGCACATGCACCAGGGTTCGCCGATGCAAATTGCCGAAATGGCCGCCGATGGTACGGTCGATTTTGCGATTGCCACTGAGGCCCTGGAGCTGTTCGGTGATCTGGTGATGATGCCGTGCTACCGCTGGAATCGCTGTGTGGTGGTGCCACAAGGTCACCCACTGACCAAATTGCCGAAGCTGACCCTTGAAGCGCTGGCTGAATACCCGATCGTGACCTATGTGTTCGGCTTTACCGGTCGCTCCAAACTCGACGAAGCCTTCAGCCACCGCGGCCTGACCCCTAAAGTGGTGTTTACCGCTGCTGACGCCGACGTGATCAAAACCTATGTACGTTTGGGTCTGGGTGTTGGCATCGTGGCCAAAATGGCCGTGGACACCAAACTCGACAACGACCTGGTGGTACTGGATGCGAGCGAACTGTTCGAGTCGAGCATCACCAAGATCGGTTTCCGCCGTGGCACCTTCCTGCGCGGGTTTATGTGCGACTTTATCGAAAAGTTCGCTCCGCACCTCACCCGTGAAGTCATGGCCAAGGCCATTGCGTGCCACAACAAACAGGAACTGGAAGACCTGTTCGAAGGCGTTGAACTGCCGGTGCATTAAGTGCGCCATTCTGGACTTTAGCCGCTACCGCAGGCTGCGATAAGGTCCGCAGGACCTTTAAGAATCAGGGCCGCTGCGCTGCCCATCGCAGCCTGCGGCAGCGGCTATATGTGTTTGCGGTTACTGCTCGGCATTACGCGTATGTCGGTACGCGCTCACCGCGTCATACACGGCCTTGCGCAAACGGTTGATCCCGCCTATCGGCCGATGCTCTTCAATCCCGTGCCACGGGCTGAACGACAGGTTGTCACACGTCAGATTCTGACTTGGGGTGTCGAAGTCTTGAGGGGCAATCTTGACTCGTGCCACGGTCTCGAAGGGCGCGTCAGACTCTTTCCACTCGATACTGGTGTCTTCGATCGGCATAAAGCGATTGGCGTTCTGACGCTGGATTTGCAGCACAAAACAGGCCGGTACTCGGTCCGTGGACAGTTGCTGGTTCAAGGCGTTGCGCAAAAAGTTGGGCAGCGCCTCGTTCTGCTTGGGCAAGTTATACGCCGGGCAACTGTCGGGGTCAGGGGCTACCCGGTATTTGGCATTGGCCGTGCCGAACTTGTAAGGCGATACCGAAAAGTAGGTGGTTTGAGTTGGGCTGGCCGGAGCCGGTGCCAATGTGGCCAGGGCAATAAACAAATGACGGACTTGCCAACTGCGCGGGTCCCATGACGGGAAGAACGCTGCGATCTTTTTGCCATCGGCCTGGGCCGCGATGTTCTGACGATATTCGGCAACATCGCTGACAAAGAAGTTGGGGTGGTTGAACATCACAAAGTCCTGTTCGTGACGGCCTTGCTGGCTCGGCAACAGTTGAGCCCCCGGCACGTCGAGCAACTTGATCGCCATGCCACGGGCATCGCGGATGCTGTCGAATTGCGGGTAAGCGTTGCCATTGGACAGGCGCATCACGGCTTGCCAGGTTTTGCCTGGGGTGGCAAACACGCCTTCGCGCAAAGTCGGGTCCAGGTCATCCAGCACCTGGACTTGCGCCTTGACGCAGCCATGAGCCTTGGCGTGGGCATCGCGCAGATAGCGGGTGTTCTCGCGATGCTGGTCGACGATCCTGATCGCTGTCTGGAGGGTGTCCTGGGTCATGGCGGCTTCACCCGCCGGTATCTGCTCCTGAGCCGAGACCGGCCCGCGATGCTGCCAGGCGTACCAGCCTGTAGCAAGCGCCCAGCCGAGTAACCCCAAGGCAATCAGCAGCAACAGCAACTTGCCCAGCCATTTGCCGAGTCGAAGCCAGAAAGTGGTCAGCATGCAAACATCCTTTTAGCGAAAGCTTCGGTGTGTTGAAGGCGCTTCATTGGTTGGGCAACTGTTGCTCAAGAGGACCGCCGAGCACTTTCAAGTACTCCAGCAGCGCCCAGCGTTCTTCGGGTTGCAGCAGGCGGCCGATCACTCCATTGCCACGAGGACCGGAGCGGAACTCGTGACCGCTGTTGTGATTGCCGCTGATGCGGGTGTCGAGTACAAAACCGCCGTCAAAGGCCTCTGTGCGGTAGCCCAAATGGCGCGGGTCGTACTCAAAGCTGCCGCGATAGAAGGTAGCGTCGCGCTCGGACTGTGGTGACAGCAGTTGGTACACCGTAGGTACCGAACCGTTGTGCAGGAAGGGTGCCGTGGCCCAGATCCCGTCGAGCGGCCGAGCCTTGTAGGCACGCAACTCCATGACGCCAATCGGCAGGCCAAAGCCATTGAGGCGATCCTGCTCTTCAGGGCCGATGTTGGCGTCGTGGTAGGCACGCTTTTCAACAAAGGCGGTTACGTAGGCCAAACCCTTGGCTACCGACAGTTTGCTCATGTCCAGAGGCGCGTCGGTTTTGGGGAACAAATCCACATTCATTCCGGCCAGTTCGGCGGGGTCCCATTGCAATGCGCTCAGGTCGTAACGGTTGTCGGCGATGTTATTCGCGGTATTGGGATCGGTGCCAATCACCTCGACCGGCAGCATTTTGAGTTGCTTGACCCATCGCCCGTTTTCTTCAACCACAGGCGGCACGTGACACCCGGCGCAATTTTCGCTGAATAGCGCGCGACCTTTGGCGGCCAGAGGGCGATCGACCGGGCCGAACAGGTCTTCGGGCCAGACCGGGGGCTTGAGTTTTTGCAGGGTCTCTTCGATCAGGTGCAGGTCATTGACCCGGACACTCGACGGATAACGAGCATCGCCTTGCAGTGGCTGACCATGGGGGTCGAAAAAGTTCAGGGTGGCGCCAACGCCAAGCGCTTCGCCAATGTTGCGTGCCATCGGCTGCTTGGCCGAGCCGGTCCACTGCACCCAGTCAAACGTCCACATATCCCACAGGTGTGGATAGTCTACCGGAGCGTTGGCCACACGGTAGTTGGCGGGGGAAATTGCATCGCCGAAGCTGGCGTTGGCAATACGCCCAAATGCATCGGTGCGGCCAGGGCCTTCTAGCGTCGGATAGAGGCCGCGATGGGTGTCGTTCCAGGCCACACTCAGGAAGTTGTCCAGCGACGCCTTGAAGTCCTTGCGCAGCTGCTGGTGTTGCGCATCGTATTGATCGCCCAGCACCGTGCGGGCGAAACGCTCGAATTTCCACGGGTTGTAATAAGTCGCTGCAAGGCTGGCTACCAGCGCCTGGCCAAAACTGCCGCCGCGCAAGGTAGGTACGCTGGATGGCAGCACGTGCTGTGCCGGGGCGCCGTCAATGCGCAGTGCCTGGCCTTTGAACCGCAACTCGCCGGTGTGACAGGCTGCGCAGGTGATATCCAGGTACTCCACGGTGCTGCCAGGGTTCTGGTGACGAGTAAAACCCACTGGCAAATTGGCCGGGTTGGCGGCACTGGCCTGTTGCTGGGGAGCAACCAGAAAGCCAAAGCGCGCCAAATACTCGGGTGCTGCGAAAGGCTGCTTTGAAAAAGGCAGCTCCAGGGCGCTGAACCAGTCGTAATGCAGGCCTTTAACCTGTGTGCCCTGAGGGGTGTAGTAATAAGTTTGACGGTCAGCAGGGCTCCACTGGTCAAGATAGTGCAGTTGCTGCGGGGGTTGGTAGGCAGGCAGCTTCGGGTTGGCAATGAAGTAAATCACCAGGCCAATTCCCAGGGCCAATGCCACCAGCAACCCCAGCAAAACACGGTAAAACAGACGCACAATAACGCTCCTTGTAAGAATATTTACAGCCTTATGCCTCAGGTGTGGCCTGGCATCAAGCAATCATGGGGTGGCACCGTCAGGTTTGGCAGGTTCTCAGATGTGTAAATAAAAGTTGCGGCTATTATGAATTCTTCCGAGAACACCGTTCCGGCGGTGAACTTATCCATGATTTGTCTCTCTTAACCCGGTAGCCATTGGTCGCGGCCGCCTGATAAGCTCGCGGCTTTATTCGATTGCCCATTTGGCGCATGAACAAGGAAATAGCATGAAACAGCATCGGTTGGCGGCAGCTGTGGCCCTGGTAAGTCTGGTACTGGCGGGTTGTGATTCGCAGACCAGCGTAGAGCTGAAAACCCCTGCGCAAAAAGCCTCGTACGGCATCGGCCTGAACATGGGCAAAAGCCTGGCTCAGGAAGGCATGGATGACCTTGATTCCAAGGCTGTAGCCCAGGGCATCGAAGATGCCGTCGGCAAGAAAGAGCAAAAGCTCAAGGACGATGAACTGATCGAAGCGTTCGCAGCACTGCAAAAGCGTGCGGAAGAGCGTCTGACCAAAATGAGTGAAGAAGCCTCTACTGCAGGTAAAAAATTCCTCGAAGAAAATGCCAAGAAAGCTGGTGTTGTCACTACCGCTTCTGGCTTGCAGTACGAAGTAATCAAGAAAGCCGATGGTCCTCAGCCTAAAGCTACCGACGTGGTGACTGTTCACTACGAAGGCAAACTGATTGATGGCAAGGTGTTCGACAGCTCGGTAGAGCGTGGTAGCCCGATTGATCTGCCGGTTAGCGGTGTAATCCCGGGTTGGGTTGAAGGCCTGCAACTGATGCACGTTGGCGAGAAGTACAAGCTGTACATCCCAAGCGAACTGGCTTACGGCGCACAAAGCCCAAGCCCGTCGATCCCGGCCAATTCGGTACTGGTATTCGACCTGGAACTGCTGGGCATCAAAGATCCTGCCAAAGCAGAGCAAGACGCTGCCCAATAAGCAGTTTTTTGTACGCACAACGCCCCGTCTCGACGGGGCGTTGTCGTATCTGTAGTCCGAGTTGTATTTTTGTAAGTTCTGTCCTACAAAACTCAAAATGTCCCATAAGTTCCATTGGCTAGTGGTTGCTGACTGCCAAGTCAATGAATTTATGGGTTTTTTTATGTGTGTAAAAAACGCCCGATCTGACTACAAGCCTTATGGGACGGGCCTTTCAGCCATGAAAAACAGCTCTGTTCACAAGGTTATCCACAATTTGTGTGGATAACATTTGCCGATCAACGTGCTGTTTTGGGGCGTTTTCCACTAATCGCCTATTTGAGATCAAAAACTCCCGAGCCCTTGGTAGCTGTTAGGATTAGGCTTATAGGGAAAGTTCCGACTCGAGCTATATAAAAGTCTGACGGGGTTTAGTAATGGATCTTCAAATTATCAAGCGCAATGGCGAGCCCGAATACGCAGTTCTCTCATGGGAAAGCTATCAGGCTCTGCTCAAGGCTGCAGGTATCAAGGAGCCGGCACCAGCACCGGATGTGCAGCCGGCAGTTCCCGAGCAGGTTCTGCTCGGGCTCGATCAATTGCGCGTTCTGCGCGAGAACAAGGGCCTGGCCCTTGAGGCGCTGGCGCGCACAGTAGGCATCAGTGCGTCGTATCTGGGAATGATCGAATCCGGGGAGCGTCTTCCGGATCTCGCTATTCGTCGCAGCTTGGCCTGGGAACTGGGTATCGCAGGTTGGAGGGAAGCATCATGAGCGTTCGCATCAGTCGGCAACACTGGGACGGGTTGTTGGCTGAGCTCGATCAGGCGCGTCGACAGCGCCATTTGCTGACGTACCGTGCGTTGTTGGAGCGGTTGCAATTGCCGAGCCCGGCCATGTTGACCTTGACCGCAGCACTTGAGCATCTGGCGGCGATGGATGCCAAGGCCGAACAACCATTGCGCAGTTCGCTGGTGATCAGCCAGGGCGCAAGCCGTCTGCCACGTACCGGTTTTTTTGAATGCGCAGAGCGACTTGGACGCTTTCCCGGCCCGCCGGATGGCATTGCTGCCGCGTCGTGGCATGCCTCTGAGGTCGTACGGGTGTTTGAGTACGCTTACGAGCACGAGGAAGCTTGAGTGCTCTGGCGACTTAAAGCGCGCTTGAGCTACTGGCTGGCGCGCAAGTTGTTTCACTGGTCCTGGTGTGTCCGCCAACCGCGTATCTGGCGCTGGATGGAAGGACAGTTCTCGCGCATGGCCAACCTGGGGGATACCCGCGCCCAAAGCTTCTATGGGCATATCCTGGCCTTTCGCGGTCAAGGATTGGGGGCGAAGGAGGAGGGCGTGCGTTTGTTGCGCCTGGCAGCGTTGAGCGGCGATGCGAAGGCCGCATACCAAGTGGGTGTTTTCTGTCTGGCAGGTTCGCTCGGCAAAGCGCCTGATGCAGTCGAAGCTGCACGCTGGTGGACGATGGCGGTAAAAGCCGGGCACCCGTTGGCAGCACATAAACTGGAGATGTTGAATGAGCAGGGTGGTCCGCGATAGCAGGCCGACCCGCAACTGCCCTGGCATTACCCATCGCCAATAAAAAGGGCGGGCGCATTACGCGGCCCGCCCTTTTTTTCATCGGCTGGAATTACTTCTTGGCAACCTGCGAGCTGAGCTTGAGGTAGTCCAGCAGAATCCGCCCGGTTTCACTCAGGTAGGCGTCATCTTCCGGTTTGGTCTTTTCAGGTTCGACCGGCAATGCATCTTCGTCTTCTTTCTTCATTTCCTTGAGCGGTGCTTCGCCTTTGGCCTGACGACGGGCGTTTTCCATCACCAACTGCTTGGCGTCGATGTCGGCGTGTTGTGCGCGACGTTCCGCTTCGTTGAGGCTGACGGTTTTCTCGGTCATCAGTTTTTCGGCGAGGGCCAGCTTGTCGCGGATAAAGATGAACTCGGCATCTTTGGCAACTCGTGCGTCATGCTCGGCTTTCAGCTGATTGATGAAAGGCTTGAACGGATCGACAGCAGGCTTGATGGCAGGACGGATGGTGTCCCACGGCATGGCTTCAGGCAGTGCGCTCTCGCCGATTTCCTTGGTGTCGATGATCGACGGGAAAGCGACATCGGGCAGTACGCCCTGATGCTGGGTGCTCTGACCGGATACCCGGTAGAACTTGGCCAGGGTCAGTTTCAGTTCGCCATGATTCAGCGGCTGGATGGTTTGCACCGTCCCTTTGCCGAAGGTCTGGCCGCCAATGATCAGCGCACGATGGTAATCCTGCATGGCACCGGCAAAAATCTCCGAGGCTGAAGCCGACAGGCGATTGACCAGCAACGCCATCGGGCCTTTGTAGAACGCGCCCGGGTTTTCGTCTTCAAGAACGTCGACCTTACCGTCGGCGTTACGCACCAGAACGGTTGGGCCCTTGTCGATAAACAGGCTGGTCAGTTCGGTGGCTTCCTGCAACGAACCGCCGCCGTTGTTGCGCAGGTCGATGATCACGCCATCGACTTTTTCTTTCTGCAACTCGGTCAGCAGTTTTTTGACGTCGCGGGTGGTGCTCTTGTAGTTCGGGTCGCCTGCACGGAACGCTTTGAAGTCCAGGTAGAACGCCGGGATTTCAATCACGCCGAGCTTGTAGTCCTTGCCATCCTGTTTCAGGTTGAGAATAGACTTTTTCGCGGCCTGCTCTTCAAGCTTCACCGCTTCGCGGGTGATGGACACGATCTTGCTGGTCTGGTCGTTAGGCGCGTTGCTCGCTGGAATCACTTCCAGGCGCACCACAGAGCCTTTAGGGCCACGAATCAGTTTGACCACTTCGTCCAGACGCCAGCCGATTACGTCGACCATCTCTTTATCGCCTTGGGCGACACCGATGATCTTGTCCGCCGGAGCGACCTGTTTGGTCTTGTCGGCCGGGCCTGCGGGCACCAGACGGACAATTTTCACCTGGTCGTTATCGCTCTGCAACACGGCGCCAATGCCTTCCAGCGACAGGCTCATGTTGATGTCGAAGTTTTCCGCGTTATCTGGCGACAGATAGTTGGTGTGCGGATCGTAAGACATGGCGAAGGTGTTGATGTACGCCTGGAAGATATCTTCGCTGCGGGTCTGATCGAGGCGCGCCAGTTGATTCTTGTAGCGCTTGGTCAGCAGTTCCTGAATTTTCGCAGGCTCCTTGCCGGCAATCTTCAGACGCAGGACTTCGTCCTTGATGCGTTTGCGCCACAGATCATTGAGCTCGGCTTCGGACTTGAGCCATGGAGCTTCCTTGCGGTCGATCTCCAGGCTTTCCTTGGCTTTAAAGTCCAACGAATCAACGCCTTTGTTCAACTCGGCAAGGGCGAAGTCCAGACGCGACTTGACGCGATCCAGATAGCGCTTGTAGATGATGAAACCGGGGTTGAGGTCGCCGCTTTTGAGGAAGTCGTCAAACTTGTACTTCCACTTGTCAAATTCGGCAATGTCGCTTGCCAGAAAGTAACTGCGCGAAGGGTCCAGCAGCTTCAAGTAGCTGTCATAGATGATCGCCGAGCGGGCGTCATCCAGTGGCGGCTTGCTGTAATGATGGCGCTTGAGCAGCTCAACAACGTTAAGACTGGCAATTACCTCATCACGATCGGGCTGAAGGTTATCCCAACTGTTAGCGGCAAACGTATTGGCCGAAAACGGCAAAACGCCTAAGCCAATGAATAGGGCAAGTGCGGTGCTAGGGAATAAATGCTTCATGCTGATTCGACGCGGGGGCAATTGATAACGCATATTAGGCCGTCTTTGAAGTCGCCGGTTCCATCAAGGACCGGTCGCATAATGCAAAAAGCCCGGTGCTATAGCGCCGGGCTCAGTCCAGACTCACTATGGAGGCACTGTGAAAGCATTGCAAGGCGTTGAAGGTCAAGTGACATGGGTTGAGGAGCCAAGCCCTACCTGTGATGTAGGACAAATTCGGATTCGAGTAGCGGCTGCGGGTCTCAATCGGGCCGACTTGTTACAGAGCGCTGGCTTGTATCCGCCGCCGCCGGGTGCCAGTCAGATGTTGGGGCTGGAGTGCTCCGGAGTGGTCAGCGAAGTGGGCCCGGGTTCCTCCTGGCAGCTTGGCGACCGGGTTTGCGCGCTGTTGGCGGGCGGTGGCATGGCGCAAGAGGTGGTGGTCGATGGCCGTCACGCTTTGCCGGTGCCGGAAGGCTTGTCGTTGATTGAAGCCGCGGCCTTGCCTGAGGTTTACAGCACGGCTTGGCTCAACCTGTTTCAACTGGCGGGTCTCAAACCAGGTGAAAAAGTGTTGTTGCACGCGGGTGCAAGTGGTGTCGGTTCAGCGGCCATTCAGCTGTGCAAGGCCTTTGGCAGCCCGTGCTGGGTGAGCGTAGGTTCGGCTGACCGGCTGGCTTACTGCCAGGCGCTGGGCGCTCAAGGTGGAGTGGTGCGCACCGATGGGCTGGACGATCTAAAGGCCTTGGGTCCTTTTGATGTAGTGCTCGACCCGGTGGGCGCCAACTATGCCGAATCCAACCTCAAGTTGCTGGCACAGGACGGGCGTTGGGTGTTGATCGGTTTGATGGGCGGTCGCAAGGCCGAGCTGGATCTGGCGTTGGTACTGGGCAAGCGTATCCAGTTACTGGGCTCGACCTTGCGCAGCCGCAGCGACCAGTTCAAGGCTGACCTGCTCAGTGATCTGGGGCAGCAGGTATGGCCGTTGTTCACCGAAGGCCGCTTGAGCCCGCAACTGGCTAAAACCTTCCCGATTGAAGAGGCCCAGGCGGCGTTTGCCGAACTGGCCAGTAATCAGGTGTCGGGCAAGCTGGTGCTGGTGATTGACGCGAGTCTGGTGTAGCTATTTGAAGCGTACGCACATCGTTTAGATACTCTGTTCCAGGTCAAGCCCCAGTGGGAGCGAGCCTGCTCGCGAATGATCTTCGCGAGCAGGCTCGCTCCCACGCGCAGGCTACAGGTGTGAGGTGTTACTTCCAGTGATGGATCGGCCATCCGGCCTTTTCAGCCTGTTCGAGCAATACCGGATCCGGATTGACGACATGGGGATGGTCAACCTTGAGCAATAACGGCAAATCGTTACGCGAGTCGGAGTAAAAGCTCGCGCCTTCGAGATTCTCTTCCTGCTCATCGAGCCATTCCAGCAGGCGCGTGATCTTGCCTTCGCGGTAAGTCAAAGTGCCCACGGTGTTGCCGGTGTAGAAACCGTGGGCAACTTCCAGTTCAATCCCCAGTACTTCATCGATGCCCAGGCGCTCTGCAATGGGCTTGACCAAGTGTGTGCCCGAGGCCGAAATCACCAGGATCCGGTCACCTGCCTTGCGGTGTGCGGCAATGGTTCGCGTCGCGTCACTGAAAATGATCGGTTCGATAAAGTCTTCAACCCAGGGGCCGACCAAATGCTCGACTTCTTCGGGGGTGCGACCGATCAGGGGTTCCAGGCTGAAGGCCATATAGTCCTCCATGGCCAGCTCGCCCCGGCTGTAGGCGTCCATCAATTCGTTGTTGCGCTGCATGAACGACTTCGGGTCGACCCAGCCCAAGCGGCCCATCTGCTCGCTCCACAGGGTGGCGCAGTCGCCGTGAATCAGGGTTTCGTCCAGATCAAAGATTGCCAGAGCCATCAGCACAACTCTCCCTTCAGTAAATTCAAGTACATCAGGCTACCTCACAAAGGGTACTCGAATCGATCGACAGCGCCACGCGCTGACCGTCCGGGTACAGATCGCCGGGGGAGCGGTTGAGCACATCAACGATCAATTCGACCCCGCGCGTCTCGACGCGATAGCGGATCACATTGCCCAACAGGCTGTGGTTGCGGATCAACGTGTCGGGCTCGCCTTGCAGGCTCAAGCCGAGGGTTTCCGGGCGGATGGCGATGCGGCTGTTGATCGGGCGTTGCAACAGGCGGCTGGCGGTGTCGGAGTCCAGCAGGTTGTAGTTACCGATAAACCCTGCGGCGAACGCGTCTGCCGGTGCGGCATAGAGGGTCTGCGCATTGCCGCTTTGGACGATGTGGCCTTTGTTCATCAAGAAAATACGGTCGCTCATGACCAGGGCTTCTTCCTGATCGTGGGTGACGAATATTGTGGTCAGGCCCAGCTCGCGCTGAATCGTGCGGATCTGCTCGCGCAAGTGCTTGCGAATGCGTGCATCCAGCGCCGACAGTGGTTCATCCAACAGCAGCAGGCGTGGGCGCGTTACCAGCGAGCGCGCCAACGCGACCCGCTGGCACTGGCCACCAGACAGTTGGTGGGGGTAGCGCTTGGCAAAGTCATTGAGTTCCACCAGTTGCAACACTTCGGCCACGCGTTTGTGGCTGTCATCGGCTTTGACCTTTTGCATGCGCAAACCAAATGCCACGTTTTGCTCGACAGTCATGTTGGGGAACAGCGCATAGCTTTGAAATACCATGCCGATCCCGCGTTTTTGCGGGCTCAGCGGCACTATGTCCTGGCCATCCAGAAGGATTTTGCCGCCATCCACCGGGGTTAGCCCCGCGATGCAGCGCAACAGTGTGGACTTGCCGCAGCCGGACGGACCGAGAAGGGTGACGAATTCACCTTTGGCGATGTTGCAGTTGATATCACTGAAGACCGGCGTGCCGGAATAGGATTTTTGCAGGCGTTCGACGCTGACGAAGCTCATTGGCTTTTGTCCTTGTTCAGGAAGGTGGCAACCCAGGTCAACACCAGTACAAAGAGGAAATAGGAGATCACGAGCGCGCTGGTGAAGTGGCCGCTGCTGTTACGCATGTTGTTCAGGAACACCTGCAGGGTTTCGTAGCGGGTGCCCACCAGAATATTGGCAAATACAAACTCGCCAAACAGGAACGAGAACGACAGCAGCAGGGCCACCATCAGGCCTTTGCGCAAATTGGGCAGTACCACCAGAAACGCGGCCTGCCAGGTGCTGGCACCCAGCAGTTGGGCGGAGTCCATCAGGTCGCGCAGGTTGATTGCTTGCAGGTTGTTGGTGATCGCTCGATACATAAAGGGCAGCGCGACGGTGAAATAGCAGCCAATCAGAATCCACGGAGTGCCGACCATTTGCAGCGGGCCGGAACCATATAGCTGCAGCAGGCCTACCGATGACACCACGGGCGGTACGGCAAAAGGCAGCAGGATCAGGATGTTCATCAGCGCATCCAGCTTGGGGAAGTGGTAATGCACCACAAACAGCAGCGGCAAAATCAGAATCACCGACAGTACCAGCGCAGCGACACACACCAGCAGCGACTGGCCGAAAGCGGCAAGAAAACGCGGGTCGCTCCACAGTTGGCTATACCACTTGAAGGTGAAACCACTGGGCAGGATAGTCGCCGACCAACTGCTGGCTATGGAATAAACCAGGGTGCCCAGCAGCGGCAGAAGTAAAATCAGAAACAGCAGCCAGACCACGCTGCGGTGGTAAACGCTGGCAGACGTGGATTCAACGCGCGACATGGTAGCTCCTCTTTAACAGCCACTGATGGACCAGGGTTACCAGGGTCATCAAACCCACCAGAATCACCGCCAAGGCGCTGGCCATATTCGGGTCCAGGCTGATATCACCGGAGACCATCGCGGCAATACGGATGGGCAGTACGTTGAAGTTACCGGTAGTCAACGCATACACCGTGGCGTAGGCGCCCAGGGCGTTGGCCAGCAGAATCACGAAAGTACCGAGCAATGCCGGGGTGAGTACCGGCAGGCCGATATGGCGCCAGAACTGCCAGCTGTTCGCGCCCAGCAAGGAGGCTGATTCGCGCCAGTCTTCGCGCAAGGCATCGAAGGCGGGGTAAAGCAGGAGCACTCCGAGCGGAATCTGGAAATAGGTGTACAGGATGATCAGGCCGGTTTTGGAGTAGAGGTTGAAATCCTGGATGATCCCCGCCTGTTTGAGCATGATCGTGATGCTGCCGTTAAAGCCCAGCAGAATGATGAACGCAAAGGCCAATGGTACACCGGAGAAGTTGCTGGTCATGTTGGCGAACGCGTTAACAAAATTGCGCAGCCGTGAATCCACCTTGCGCAGGGAGTAACTGCCCAGTACGGCGATCACGATGCCAAACAGGCTGGACCAGAAGCTGATCTCCAGGCTGTGCTGAATCGCTTGCAAATAGAATTTCGAGTTGAAGATCTTGATGAAGTTGGCCAAGCCCCAGCCGCTTTCTTCAGATTGCACACTGTGGATCAGTACCCACACCAGCGGGGCAATCTGAAACACGATAAAAAAAACTGCGAAGGGCACCAGGCACAGCAGCGCAAGCCATTTGCCACGACTCATGATGCGGGCCTCAACAGGTCCTGGCACCACGGTTTGTCGTGGGCTACGCCCAGCAGTTCGCAGACGGTGCCACACAGCTCGGTCTGTTTAGGCGCGACATCCGGATTGAGGCTAAAGGCATCCCCCAGCACAAACAGTGGCACTTCACGTTCTTCGGGCAGTAAGCCGTTGTGCGAACGATCGTTGTTCATGCCGTGGTCGGCAGTCACCAGTACTTGGTAGCCAGCGTCCAGCCAGCCTTGCAGATAATCGGCCAGAATGATGTCGGCCGAACGTGCGCTGTTGCGGTATTGCGGGGTGTCGAGACCGTGCTTGTGCCCGGCATCATCGATGTTCATGGGGTGAACCAGTAGAAAGTTCGGCTGGTGCGCCAGGCGCAGGCTTTCGGCGTCGGCGAACAAGTGAGAGTCGGGGTAGTGATCGCTCCAGTAGAAATGCCCGTTCTGAATCGGCAGATCGGCTGCAACGGTATGGCGGTCCCGGGCAACGACGAACGGGGAGCGGTTATACAGTTCGCTGACCCAGTGATAGGCCGCGGCCGCAGTGGTCAGCCCGCCATCACGGGCGTAATGGAACACGCTGCGCTGATTGGACAAGCGCGCCACATTGTTATGCACGATGCCGCTTTCAATCGGCGGCACACCGGTGAGGATACATTCGTAGAGGGGGCGCGACAGTGCAGGCAGTTCGCAGGTGAGCTTGTACAGCGCGCAGCGCCCGGCTCCGACATAAGCCTGCAAATGCCCCATTGCCTGGCGGGCGACCTCGTAATTCAAACCGTCGAGGACTACCAAAATAACGTTGTGTTTCATGTACGGCGACTCCGCAAGCAGATGTAGCATGCCAACCCTGTAGCCGCTGCCGAAGGCTGCGATAGGGCCCGAAGGCCCCCAAAAAGCAGGGCTGCTTCGCAACCCATCGCAGCCAGTGGCAGCGGTTACAGGTGCCGGTTCAGTCAGTTACTGCATATTGATAATGACTTCTTCCTGCCACAGCTGCGGCAAGGCCTTGGAGGTTTTTTCCCAGGCGTCTGCGTCCTTGATCGGCGTTACATTTTTGTACTGATCGTTGGAAAGCAGCTTGGCTTGAACGTCTGCTGGCAGCTTCAGGTGCTCAGCACGAATCGGCCGAGCATTGCCTCGCGCCAGGTTGGTTTGACCGGCATCGCTGAAGATGTATTCGCGGGTCAGTTTGGCCGCGTTCGGGTGCTTGGCGTATTTGTTGATGATGGTGGTGTAGCCCGAGATCACCGAGCCATCGGACGGGATCAGCACCACGTAGTCATCCGGGTTGACCATTTTGGCTTTGTAGCTCAGACCGTTGAAATCCCAGACTACGCCGACTTCCACTTCGCCCTTCTCCATGGTGGCGATGGTCGGGTTGGCCAGAGACAAGCGACCTTGCTTGGCGATGTCAGCAAACATCAGCAGGGCAGGTTGCACGTTCTTCTCATCACCGCCATTGGCCAGCGCAGCTGCCAGCACGCCATTGGTGGCTTGCGCTGCAGTGCTCACGTCACCGATTGAAACCTTGTATTTGCCGGACTTCAGATCAGCCCACTTGGTTGGAACTTCGGAACCGTGCAGCAGCTTTTTATTGACGATAAACGCGATGCTGCCGGTGTAGGCCAGGGCCCAGTTACCGTCCTTGTCCTTGGCCCATGCAGGGATCTGGTCCCAGGTGGTCGGCTTGTACGGCTGGGTCACGCCCTTGGCGACTGCAATCGGGCCGAAGGCTGCGCCTACGTCACCAATGTCGGCGCTGGCGTTGTCTTTTTCTGCTGCAAATTTGGCGACTTCCTGGGCCGAGCTCATGTCAGTGTCGATGTGCTTGAGGCCGTAGAGCTTGTTCAGGTCGGCCCAGGTGCCTTTCCAGTTGGCCCAGTCATCGGGCATGCCGACACTGTTGACCGCACCTTCAGCCTTTGCTGCGGCTTCAAGGGCTTTTAAATCGACATCGGCGGCCATGGCCGACGTGCACAGGGCGATGCTTGAACCTAACAGTGTTGCCAGGAAAAACTGTTTCATCCGAAGCTCCTTGGGCGTTTTCAACGCTGGGTTTTATTGCTCTTTTGCGGTGGGTTGGTCTAGGTCAGCAATACCTGAGCCAATTTAAGCCCGGCAGATGACACTTTAATGTCGGCATTACTTGTGCAGGAGGTGTTGCAGGTCCGCGGGTGTGTTACGAACAAGCTTAGACCATCGACAAGGCCCCGACTGGCAAGGGCTTTGGGGCTTTTCAAGTGGCATGCGGCGCGGCGCTTGTCATGTAACAGTCATATGTTCTGCCTAGGCTGGCAGGCTCAAGGATTGACCCGTTAACAGGTCAGGCCTGCCCACATTTGGTGCTGGACTAGTCCAGATAGGTAACGTTGATGCGAGAAGGTGCACCCAAAGCGGTGACAGCGATCAGTCGCACGCTGCAAGAGCAGATAGAGCACGGCCTGTTGGCGGGCGGCAGTCAGTTACCCGCTGAGCGAAAACTTAGTGAGCTGTTTGCCACCACCCGGGTCACGGTGCGCGAGGCACTGCTGCAGCTTGAGGCTCAAGGGATGGTTTATCGCGAAGAGCGCCGTGGCTGGTTTATTTCACCGCCACGTCTGGCTTACAACCTGATGCAACGCAGCCACTTCCATGCAATGGTCACGGCCCAAGGGCGAGTGCCGACCACCGAAGTGATTTCGGCGCGCCTGCAACCCGCAACGGCGGCGGTGTGCGAACGCCTGCAATTGCCGGCGCTGTCCAGCGTGATCCAGATTTGCCGTGCGCGGCGCATTGATGGGCGGCTGGTGCTGTATGTCGAGCACTACCTGAATCCGCAATATTTCCCACGGATTCTGGAATGTGATCTCACGCAGTCGATCACCGAGCTGTATGCCCGGCACTACGATTTACATTACGGTCGGGTGCGTTTCGAAATCGTGCCCACGGCGTTGCCGATGGAGGCTGCAGCCACGCTCAAGGTTTCAACGGGTAGCCCAGGCTTGCGAATTGCGCGGGTCAATTACGATCAGCACGAACGGCTGATCGATTGCGATCTGGAGTATTGGCGACATGATGCGATTCATGTCGGGGTGGATGTGCTGGAGCGCTGAACCAATGCGTGCTCCGTAGCAGCTGCCGAAGGAACGAGGCTGCGTTCGGCGGCGTAGCCGTCGTAAAACCTGCACCCGCTGTCTATCAGTTAAATCGCGGCCTCAGGTTTTACGATCGCTTCGCAATCGAACGCAGCCTCGTTCCTTCGGCAGCTGCTACATGTCCAGGCATCAATCCTTCTGCAATATTCCGCTGCCCGCAGTTACCACCTGCACACTCAGGCGCGGGGTCGCCAGGTCCAGCCCGGCTTCATCCAGATGCCGTTTGAGCGACAGGTTGAATGCCCGCGACACTTCCCATTGCTTGATCGGAGCAGTCTTGAAACGAGCACGCAAAATGGCGCTGCCGGACTCGAAACTCTCTACCCCCTGGATCTCCAGTGGTGACCAGATATTGCGTCGCTGCAGGGGGTCGGTGCGCATCTTCTGACCGACTTCGCGCATCAGTTTTATCGCGTCGTCGATGTCCATGTTGTAGGGGATCGCAACCCGAAAGATGGCGTAGCCAAATTCGCGGGAATAGTTCTTGATGCTTTTGATTTCGCTGAACGGGATGGTGTGCACGATTCCGTCGATGTCCCGCAGGCGTACCGTACGAATTGTCAGCCCTTCAACAGTGCCCAGGTGCCCACCGACATCGACGTAGTCGTCTATGGCCAGGGAGTCTTCAATGATGATGAACAGGCCGGTGATCAGGTCGGCTACCAGTGACTGTGCACCAAAGCCGATGGCCAGACCGATCACACCGGCACCCGCCAGCAGGGGGGTGACGTTCATGCCCATATTGGCCAGGGCAACGATCAGCGCAATGATGAAGATCGCCACGAACAGCACGTTGCGAATCAGCGGCATCATGGTTTGGGCGCGCGCATTGGCCAGACCTTTGCGCGAGCGGGTCAGGGCGTGATGCACGGCGGTGTCGGAAAGAATCCAGATCAGCCAGGCAAACAGTAGAGTGCCGCCGAGGCTGAACAGCTTGACGCTGATCTCGTGCCCTTCACCCTCGGTGAAGCTGATCAGGGACATGCCCCAGACCCGCAGGCCCAGTTCGATGAACACCAGCCACACAACCAGATGCGCCAGGGTATAGAGGAAGCTTGTCAGACGTTCGGAATACAGCGCGTGACGCTTGTGTCCGCGTTGCGGTTTTTGCGAATGACGTCGCACCAGCCCGTTGATCACCATGCACAACACCACCAGCACGGTGCAGATCAGTGACTGGCGCAATGCAGTGCTGGTATCGCCTGCCGAGACAAACGTCGCGACCAGCGAAACACCAACCAGAATCAGTGCCGGTATATACCAGTAGGTACCGAGGATCTCGATGCTGTCGCTCAAGGCGCGGCGGGTCAGGCGCCGCGACAATGGCTGGTTGCGGATCAGGTGGGCGATGGGGCGGCGGAACCGGATGATAAACAGCCCGGTGGACAGCGCGGCCATCACATTGGCAAACGTAGCTGCCGTATGGGCCAGATGCACGCCGAGGGTCGCAACCAGCCGCGGGTCGCTCAGCGCCTCACCAAACGCTGCGAAGCTGCCGATCCACCACAGCGGGCGAAAAGCCTGGTGCCGCAAAATATGCAGGGCTCGGTGGCGGTGGGGTCCATCGAGCAGCGAGAACAGGATGACGCAAATGGCCGAGAAGCACGTGCCGATAACCAGGGCATAGGCCAGCACCATCGCCAGGTCTTTGCCCAGCGACGACGGCAGGGCGTAGCTCATGTACACCGTGATCATCAGCGCGACCATCCACGGGCCCAGCTTGCGCAAGGCAAAGCGCAGCATGTCGACGGCCTTGGGGTGTTGCGGCAATTCTTCACTAAGGCCAAAACGCACGCGCACACGGTGGCTGACCCAAATCAGCAGTGCGGCCAGCAGGCTCCAGACCATGATGATCAATGCAAAGGCAAAGATGATCGGTATCCATTCGCTGGCTGGCAGCATCAATGCTTCCAGCTCGTCCTGGGCCTGTGATATTTCCTTGGACCAGCGATAGCTCGGGCTGTCTGTGCCGGAGAACTGTTTTTCGAGGTCGGCCAAGGTGCTACCGATCAGACCCAGTACGCCGATTTCGGCTTCGGGCTGGGCTTTTTTGGTGGCATCGCGCAGCTTTTTCAGGTCAGCCAGCAGCTTGCTGCGCTGTTGATCGTTTTCGAGGTTTTTGATCACCTCGTCGAGCGATTGACCCAGCGGCTCGCTCGGTTGTGCCTGGGTTTTATCCGAACTACCCAGGATGCCCGGCAAGCCAACGGCTTGCGCCGACGTCATGGGCAACAGCGTCAGCAGGCAAACCAGCAGGCAATAGGGCAAGGCGAATAGACGAAGAAACACTGGGCGATCAACCTCGAAGGGGGCAAATTGGCCGAGTGTACGCTAGGGCCCGCGATCATTCATTTCTTGTAACCGATAAATAAACGATTGCGGACGCGGAGCAAAAAATCAGAGCGATGACTCGTTCAGTTTGGCGAGGATTTTAAAGATGATGGTGCCGAAAATCAGCAGCATGCCAGCCCAAATCATCAGCACGCCGACGCCACTACTGCGTTCGCGGAAGTTGAAGCCAATGGTCAGCAGCAGCATGCCGCAGACAATGGGAATCATCATGGAGTGGAACGCAGACGTTTCGAACATGGTTATGGACCTGTGGAAAAGAATGATCCCAGTCTAGGTCGGATTACGCAGATGTGTGGTGATGTGTGTCAAAAATGAATCGGCCAGATGCGTAGCCTGTAGCCGCTGCCGCAGGCTGCGATGGGTTTGGCGGCCCTTATCGCAGCCTACGGTAGTGGCTACAAGGCATTTGCCTCATGGCAATTGGTTGCTGGCGTAAAACGCGCTCAACACTTTGACCAGATGCGCCAGGTCATGGCTGCCGGCCAGTTCGCGGATCGAGTGCATGGCGAATGTCGGCAGGCCGATATCCACGGTGCGCACACCCAAATGGCTGGCGGTGATCGGGCCAATCGTCGAGCCGCAACCCATGTCGCTGCGCACCACAAAGCTTTGCACCGGAACTTCCACCGCCATGCACAGGTGACGGAAGAACCCGGCCGTTTCGCTGTTGGTGGCGTAACGCTGATTGCTGTTGACCTTGATCACCGGCCCGGCATTGAGCTTGGGGCCATGATTGGCGTCGTGTTTATCGGCGTAGTTGGGATGAACGCCATGAGCGTTGTCTGCCGAGACCAGCAGCGATTTTTGGATTGTACGTACGTACTCGTCGCCGTCAGGCAGCACACGTTGCAGGATCTGCTCCAGCATCGGGCCATCGGCACCGCAGGCCGAGCAAGAGCCGACTTCTTCGTGGTCGTTGGCCACGAACAGGCAGGTTTCTTCAGTCTCGGTAGTGAGCAGGGCTTGCAGGCCGGCATAGCACGACAACAGGTTGTCGAGGCGCGCACCGGCGATAAAGTCGCCATTAAGGCCGATGACTGCAGCACTTTGGGTGTCGTAGAAACTCAGCTCGTAATCAAGCACTACATCGGCATTGAGGCCGTGCTCACGGGCCAGCTGGTCGGCGAGCAGGGCGCGGAAATCAACACGCTCATCGCCTGCCACTTGAGCCAGGATCGGCGGCAGTTCGGTCTGGGGGTTGATTGCCCAGCCTTCGTTGGCGGTACGATTGAGGTGAATCGCCAGGTTGGGGATGGTCGCAATCGGCGCCTTGAAATCGATCAGTTGGCTTTCGACCTGGCCATCGCGGCGGAAGGTGACTCGCCCAGCGAGCGACAGGTCGCGGTCGAACCAAGGGGCCAGCAAGGCGCCGCCGTAGACTTCGACGCCCAACTGCCAGAAACCCTGGCGTTGCAGTTCAGGCTGAGGCTTGACGCGCAGGCACGGGCTGTCTGTGTGAGCGCCGACCATACGAATGCCGCCTTGCAGCGCAGAGTGACGCCCCAGCTTGAAGGCAACAATGGAAGAGTCATTTCGGGTGACGTAATAGCGACCATTGGCTTCGGTGAACCATGTCTCGCGCTCGTCGAGGCGTTGGTAGCCTGCAGCCTCCAGGCGTTGCACAAGACTGGCAGTGGCATGAAAGGGGGTAGGGGAGGCCTTCAGAAAGTCGATCAGGCCTTGGTTCAACTCTTCGCGCATAAGTTACTCCAGACAGCAAGGCCGCGAGTTTAGCGCATTGATCGCAAGAATTGTTGCGGTGCAATTTCCGTAGCAGCTGCCGTAGGAACGAGGCTGCGTTCGATTGCGAAGCAATCGTAAAATCTGAGTGCGCGTTTTACCTGATAAAACGCGATGCCTGAATTTACGACGGCTGCGCCGCCGACCGCAGCCTCGTTCCTACGGCAGCTGCTACGGAAGCGCCGCAGCAGTCAAAACGGAGCCGGGCACTCAAACCGCAGGCGTTCGCCGGTTTGCGGGTGGGTGAAACTCAGCATGCTGGCGTGCAGGCACAGGCGCGGCCAGGCGGCCAGGGCTTGTGGATGCGCATAAAGGCCATCGCCCAGCAGCGGGTGACCGATAGACAGCATGTGTACCCGTAGCTGGTGCGAGCGGCCGGTGATCGGCGTCAGCTCAACCCGGCAGTAATCGCCGCAGCGTTCCAGAACTTTCCAGAAGGTCAGCGCGTTTTTGCCAAATTCGTGATCAACCACGTGCCGGGGCTTGGTCGGTGGGTCGTAACGCAAGGGCAGGTCGATGCTGCCACTGTCCAGCTCGGGCTGCCCCCAGGCCAGTGCGGTATAGGCCTTTTCGGTTTCACGGTCGTGAAACTGGCGCGACAGTTCGCGATGGGTGTCAGCGTCCCGTGCCAGCAGAATGATCCCGGAGGTTTCCCAGTCCAGTCGATGGACAATGCGCGCCTCGGGATAGCCGTTTTCCTGCAGGCGGGTGATCAAGCAGTCCTTGTTGTCTTCGGCCCGGCCCGGCACCGAAAGCAGCAGGGTCGGCTTGTTGACCACCAGGACGCCAGCGTCCTCATGGATGATGTGAATATTGGACAACGGCATTAAAACAGCCTCTTAACAAACGCCAACGGCGACGAGGGAACCTCCCCCGCAAGGAAGGCGCCCAAGTCGCCGTGGTGTCAGCCGGATCGATTAACGGTCAGGCAGTGTGATGTTGAGTTCCAGAATCGAGCAGCTACCCTCGTTCTCGAGGGCGATCTGTACTTGATCATCCCCGATATTGACGTACTTGCGGATCACCTCGACCAGCTCTTTTTGCAGGGCAGGCAGGTAGTCCGGGGTGCTGCGTTGGCCGCGCTCGTGCGCCACGATGATCTGTAGACGCTCTTTCGCAACCGACGCGGTGCTTGGCGTTTTGCGAGTACGAAAGAAGTCAAAAATGTTCATTGTTTAGTTGCCTCCAAACAGGCGCTCGAAGAATCCCTTCTTCTGTACATCAAGGAACCGGTGCTCCACGGTTTTGCCCAGCAGGCGATCAACAGCATCGCTGTAGGCCTGGCCGGCGTCGCTCTGATCGTCAAGGATCACAGGTACGCCCTGGTTGGAAGCCTTCAGTACAGCCTGGGATTCTGGAATGACGCCCAGCAGGGCCACGGCCAGAATCTCTTTGACGTCTTCAACGCCGAGCATTTCGCCCTTGGAGACGCGGTCCGGGTTGTAGCGGGTCAGCAGCAAGTGTTCCTTGATCGGGTCTTCGCCCTTCTCGGCGCGGCGCGATTTGCTGGCCAGCAGGCCCAGCATGCGGTCCGAGTCACGTACCGAAGACACTTCCGGGTTGGTCACGACAATCGCTTCATCAGCGAAGTACATGGCCAGGTGGGCACCGGTTTCGATGCCTGCCGGGGAATCACACACCACGAATTCGAAGGTCTCTTTAAGTTCCATCAGAACTTTTTCGACGCCTTCCTTGGTCAGTGCATCCTTGTCGCGGGTCTGGCTGGCGGCCAGCACGTAAAGG
This sequence comes from Pseudomonas kulmbachensis, assembly GCF_963681935.1. Classification (NCBI taxonomy): domain Bacteria; kingdom Pseudomonadati; phylum Pseudomonadota; class Gammaproteobacteria; order Pseudomonadales; family Pseudomonadaceae; genus Pseudomonas; species Pseudomonas kulmbachensis. The sequence continues at coordinate 1,687,240 of NZ_OY817088.1, forward strand.
TTTTCCAGACGCTTGTCTTTGATCAGTGCCTGCTGCAGGTTGGCTTCGCCGTTTACCACGTTGACGAAGTCATACACCACGCGGCGCTCGCAACCCATGATCAGGTCGAGGTTACGCAAGCCGACGTCGAAGTCGACGATTACTGTTTTGTGGCCGCGCAGAGCGAGGCCGGTACCGATAGCGGCGCTGGTGGTGGTCTTACCCACACCACCCTTGCCGGATGTAACCACTAGAATCTTGGCCAAGGTGTTTCACCCCTAAGGAAAAAGGACTTTTTAGCCCCTGAATAACATCTCTATGAACGACTGCAGGTGAACAGCCTTGGCGGGGCATTGTTCAGGTTGCGTTTACGGTGTGTAAATGCGGCCTGATTGTTTGTCCCTACAAGGAAAAGTCTGTTTTCACTACGATTTTGAGATGGTTGGAAAATGGCGAGAGTATCCGTTAAAGCCGGGTGATGTTCAACATGTCACTTGACAGACTGATCTGAACGCCTGTTCCCCACAACGGATCTCGACGCAAGTCTTCAGATACCTTGTACTTGCCTGCAATCGACACCAGTTCGGCGCTCAACTGCTGGCAAAAAATCCGGGCCTTGGTGTTGCCTTTATGACCTGCAAGCGCTCGGCCACGCATTGGCCCGTAAACATGGATGTTGCCATCGGCCATAAGTTCCGCACCGGGGCTGACTGAGGCAATAACTACCAGGTCACAACCTTCGGCATACACCGTCTGGCCGCCGCGTACCGGGCTGGTGATGATTTTCGTCGGCTTGATCACAGGCTCTGGCGGTTTTTCGGGTTTTTTCGGCTGGACCACTTCGACAGGATCAATCGGTCGCTCGCGTGCGCCTGAAGGCGGCAGCACTGGCAGGTCGATGGCGATGGCCGCTGCGATGTCTTCAATGCGATTGGCCCGAATGGCCAGGGTGCGCAAGCCATGCTGGCGGCACACGCGCATCAGCCCGGGCAGATCGATAGCACCTTCGCCGGCGGGCAGTTTGTCCAACGCCAGTACGAGAGGGGTGTTGCTGAAAAAATTTGGTGCCTGAGCCACTTTGGCGGCCAGTTGGCGGTCCAGTGCCTCAAGGTTGTTGTGTGCCAGTTCCAGCACCGTAATGGCGAGCATACTGCCCTTAAGCTGGAACACAGGGGCTTGGTCTAGCGATTCGGTTTGGGTCATGGTCTGTTAACGCGGCTTGTCACTTAAAGTGCTGAGACTTATAACGAGAACGCCCGCGAGCCGCAAGCGGGGTCGAACGATGTAGAATGCCCGGCCATGTGTCTGTCCGGAATCATTAATGGATCGCCCGCGTTTTCGTGCTGCTTTTTTTCATCCGCGCTTTTGGCTGCTTTGGCTAGGGCTGGGCGTGCTGTGGCTGGTTGTTCAACTGCCTTATAAAGTCCAGCTGTGTATCGGCCGAGGGCTGGGTGCGCTGATGTACCGGGTAGCCGGTGATCGTCGGCGCATTGCGACGCGCAACCTTGAATTGTGTTTTCCTGAAAAAACTGCCGCCGAGCGCAAGCAGTTGCTCAAGGACAATTTCGCCTCGACCGGCATCGCTTTTTTTGAAATGGCCATGAGCTGGTGGTGGTCCCGGTCGCGATTGGCCAAGCTGGCCCATGTCGAAGGGCTGGAGCATCTCAAACAGGCCCAGCTGGAAGGCAAGGGTGTGATCCTGATGGCGTTTCACTTCACCACGCTGGAGATTGGCGCCGCCTTGCTCGGTCAGCAGCACACCATCGATGGCATGTACCGCGAGCATAAAAATCCATTGTTCGACTTTATTCAGCGTCGGGGGCGTGAGCGGCATAACGTCGACTCGCTGGCAGTCGAGCGTGATGACGTACGCGGCATGCTCAAGTTGCTGCGCTCCGGGCGGGCGATCTGGTATGCGCCTGATCAGGACTACGGCGCCAAGCAAAGTATCTTCGTGCCGTTGTTCGGTATCGAGGCAGCCACCGTGACTGCCACCAGCAAGTTTGCCCGACTGGGCAAAGCGCAGGTTGTGCCCTTTACTCAACAACGACTGGCCGACGGCAGTGGTTACAAGTTGGTCATTCATCCTCCCCTGAGGGATTTCCCCGGAGAAAGCGATGACGCGGACTGCCTGCGAATCAATCAATGGGTCGAACGGGCGATACGTGAGTGCCCCGAGCAGTATCTGTGGGCCCATCGTCGCTTCAAGACCCGTCCGCCCGGCGAGCCCAAGCTCTACGACAAACGCCGCTGACACATACCCCTGCGAGGGCGACTCGTGATGAGTGCCGTCGCGCCCGTTACGGGCCTGATACTGTCAGGCGGTGGGGCGCGTGCGGCCTATCAGGTTGGCGTGCTGGCGGCGATTGCCGAATTGCTGCCAGCAGGCGCGGCTAATCCGTTTCCAGTGATCGTCGGCACGTCGGCGGGGGCGATCAATGCGGTCAGCCTGGCCAGCGGAGCGATGGATTTCACCCGTGCAGTCGAGAGCCTGACCGCGTTCTGGCAAAACTTTGAAAGCCATCGCGTATTGCGCAGCGACTGGCCGGGAGTTCTGCGTCAGGCCAGTCGGTTTATGTTCCACAGTCTGCTTGGGCTGGGTTCGCAGGTACCGGTGGCGTTGCTCAATAGCTCTCCGTTGCGGGACCTGCTTCACGAAAAGATCAATTTTCAGGGTATTGATCAGGCGATTGCCGGGCAACACCTGCGCGCGGTGGCGGTGACGGCGTTCGGTTATTCCTCGAGCCAGGCCATAACCTTTTATCAGGGCAAGGGCACTATCGATGGCTGGCTGCGTCACCGACGTATTGGTATGCCCACCGCGCTAACAGTAGAGCACTTGCTGGCCAGCTCGGCGATTCCGTTGTTGTTTGCTCCGGTCAGGATTGGTGAGGAGTACTTCGGCGATGGCGCGGTGCGTCAGTCGGCGCCTATCAGTCCTGCCCTGCATTTGGGGGCAACCCGGGTGCTGGTGGTGGGGGTCAGCGGTAACCCGCGCGGGCCGGATCTACAAGGCGCTGAGCCGCGTTACTACAATGCAGCGCAACCTACCCTGGCGCAAATTGGCGGGCATATGCTCAACAGCACGTTTATTGACAGCCTGGAGAGTGATATCGAACTGCTGGAGCGTTTGAATCACTTCAGCCGCTTGCTGCCCCGGCAAACCGATAATCTTGGGCTGGCGCCCGTGGAAGTGCTGGTTATTGCGCCGAGCCAGCCCATCGACGAGATCGCGGCCCGTCATCGACATGAATTGCCTGTTGCGCTGCGTACATTTTTGCGTGGCCCCGGTGCGACCAAGACCAGTGGTGCAGGGGTGCTGAGTTACTTGTTGTTTGAGTCGGGCTATTGCCGCGAGTTGATCGAGCTTGGGCGCCGTGACGCGATGGACAAGCGCGAAGCGCTGTGCCGGTTTTTGCGGGTGTAGTTCATGCGATTTGTGTAGCTGCTGCCGCAGGCTGCGATAAGGTCCGCAGGACCTTCGCATTCGATCAGAATACGGGGGCCGCTGCGCAGCTTTCGCAGGCTGCGGCAGCGGCTACAGATTTTGCCTGTGTGGTTACTCGGCGATCTGCAATTTACGCGCTTCGGTGTAGATATAGCGCAACTTGTCGTACTCAAACGGCGAGTCGAACTGGCCATAGCGGAAGCTGGTGTTGTAACGCTTGTCGACAGCGCCCAGTACCCAGATCTCGGGGTGGCGGGTGCTTTCGTGAGGTACGTTGAGGAAGTTGATTTCCTGGTTGACGCCAAAGTCGACCGCCAGACCGGTGGTGTCACGCAAGTTCGACGGCCCGAGGATAGGCAGCATCAGATAAGCGCCGCCCGGTACTCCATAGAAGCCCAATGTCTGGCCGAAGTCTTCGCTTTGGCGCGGCAGGCCCATTGCCGTAGCCGGGTCCCACAGGCCGCCAACACCCAAAGTCGTGTTGAGCAGCAGGCGCCCTGTAGTTTCCAGAGAACGGTGGCCCTTGAGTTGCAACAGGCTGTTGAACAGGTTGGGTACATCACCCAAGTTGTTGAAGAAGTTACTCACGCCTGTACGCAGAAAGCTCGGCGTAACATAGCGATAACCGTCGACCACCGGCAGGAACACCCACTGGTCGAAGCGGTAGTTGAAGTGGTAGATACGGCGGTTGAGTGACTCCAGCGGGTCATACACATTGAGCGCGTTCATGGTGGCGCGTTCGAACTCGCGCTGATCCAGGCCCGGATTGAACTTGAGCAATTTCAACGGTTGGGTAAAGCCGTCGATATCCGGCGTCAGCTCCGTGTGGGCCTTGCTGTTATCCGCTTGGGCGAACCCTGCGCTGAGCAGGGCGGCAAGAAGCAATAGTTGTTTAGCCACGGAAGAACTCCAGCATAGCGTCAGCGTTGACTCGGTAGTTGAGGTTACCGCAGTGGCCGCCATACGGATAAACCGTCAGGCGATTGCCGAAGGTCTTACGCAGAAACCCCAGGTCGCCAGGGCCAAGGATGATGTCGTCAGCGTTATGCATGACGGCAATTTTCGGGCTGTTTTTAAGGTAGTCCTGGAGCGCGTACAGGCTGACTTGATCGATCAGTTGCAACAGGCTGCCGCCATCAGTTTTGGCGCGCCACATGGGAATCACTTGCTCGGTCAGGTAGCAGTCGAAGTCACACTGCAACGAGCGCTTGAGAAACGGCGTAAGGCTGGTGCCTTCGGTGATCGGGTAGTTCGGCGGAGTGATCAGGCCGCGGCGGTTGATCAGGTCCGAGGTGAACACGATGTCGGCCGACGAAAAGCGGAACACGGTGCCGATCAGCATTGCCATCTGCTCGTTGCTCAGGCGCTCCTTGGAGTTTTGCAGGTCATAGACCAGGGCAGCATTCAGGTCTACACGGCCTTTGTCCTGGAAGTAGCGGGTCAGCTTGTTCAGCACCAGTTCGTAGAAAGTGGTCGTGTTGTTGATGCCTTTGACTTCTGTTTGAACGAGCCTGTCGAGGTTGCTGATGGAGGTGAACAGGTTGACCGGCGGGTTAAGCATCAACACCTTTTTGAAGTTGAAGCTTTTGCGGGTTTCATCCAGGTGGCTGACGAAAGCTGCATCCAGCGCTCCCAGGCTATAGCCTGCCAAGTAGTAGTCGGTTACGGGGAGGCTTGCCTGTTGGGCGCGTACGGCTTGCATCACGTGATACAGGTCTTCGGCGTCGTACTGGCTGATGCCTGGTGTAGCCAGGCGTGAGGCTGCACTCATAAAGTCATAGCTGGTGGGTGATGACAGCTGAACGACGTGATAGCCCTCTTGGTAGAAGAGTTTTTTCAAGTATTCATTGAGGCTACTGTCATAAGCCGCGCCGGTGCCTGCAATCAGAAACATCAGTGGCGCCGGATGATCCTGTTTGGCCATGCGGTAGGTCAGCTTTTTCACGGCCCAAAAATTAGCGGGCAGAGTGAATTCGCGTTCGGGGCGCAGGCTGAGGGTGTAGTCCGACTGGTTGATGTCATCTTCGGCGGGCAGCAGGGGGCGCATGTCCGGCGGAGTGGTGGCAATCGTGGCTTCAAACGGATTGGTAATCGGGTAGCCATACGTTGCGGGGTCGACATCGACCGCCTGTGCGGACGCACTCAAGATAAGGCCGCCCAGTAAGGCAGCGAGGGGCAGAGAACGAAGCATGAAGACTATCCCTAAAAAGGTGCGGAAATGATTCGCAGGCTATGACCACAGGGCTAGTGCTGAAGTGCCGTATGGCGGCACTAAATAAATCCCCACAGAGTCGCAGGCAGGCAAAAGGCTACCCAACGATACACGTTGAATGACTTTAGTTAACAGATATCTGATTGCAAGGCTTGCATAGACGAGGATGGAGATTAAGCTGGGCGCCGCTTTTGTCTATCGGAGTTTTTATGCGACCTCGTTTGCCGTTGATCTTGCTGCTTATCGCCCTGCCTGTGTGGCTCGTGGCCAGTTATGGGCTGCGATACGGCTTGATGGAAGACCCGCAGTGGGTGGGCACGTGTGTTGCTGAGGCTGCGCGCTGGGAATGCCAGTTGCGCTCCAACCTGGGACTGTTGATCCATTTCCGGGTGATGGGCTGGATCGCGTTGGTACTGTCGATTGTCGCGTTCTTTGTGCGCGGACGGGTCGGCAGCGCGCTGGCGGTACTGGCCTTGTTGTTCGGCTTGCCGGCGCTGGCATTGTATAACGCCAGCCTGGCGGTGTTTGCGGTGGTGATTGCAGGGCTGCGATTGGTGCGGGCAGCCAGATAAGAGTTTGTACGATCAGTTGTGGGAGCGAGCCGGCTCGCTCCCACAAGGGGTAATGCTAAAAGGGTGTTATGCGCGCTTGCGCACGCTGCGCCACAGTGCCATCACCATCAGTACGCTCACCAATGCCCATGTCCACGCCTGCTCATTGATCAGGCCCTCGCGGTACAGCTGCACCGGAATGCCCGCGCCTATGATCAATGCCAGCAGCCCGAATTCGCGGCGTGGGCCGGTTACCGGGCGTAGCAGGTAAACCAGTGCAGGCAATAGCAGCGCTGCACTCGGGAAGCTGCGGTAGCGCGGTTCAAATACCAACCCAAGCATCATCACGGCACCGGCAAAACCGGCCGCAGCCAGCCACCAACCCGCACGCCGCTCCAGCAAGTTGAACAGGCGTTCGCGCCAGCCGTCTTTCTGGCCAAGGGCCAATGCGCCATGGGTCAGTACGATCAGGTTCAGGCCAACCAGTAAGCCAGCCCATAGCCACTCGCCAGCAAAGCGGCTGGTGACTGACGCCAGCTCGGCCCAGGCCACGATGCTGCATCCCGCCACAGCCCCCAGTGCTGGCAGCAATAGCGCGGCGCGAGTTGAACGAACCCGCCCGCCAATCAGCAGCGTGCCCAGAAACAGGGTGGCGCCAAGACCTAGCCACACAGGCCAGTGCGGCAGGTTGGACACGGGCCCGGCGAGGATGCCCTTGTCCTGGCGATCGGCATCAAACAAACCCCAGTAACCTCCAACAGCACCTTCGCTGCCACGCTTCCAGGGTTGGTCGAACGCTTCGATCAGGTTGTATTTCCAGCCGTTCTGTTCGGCTAGCGTGACAAAGCCACGAATGAATTTCGCTTCGTTGACCCGGCTCGGCAGGGCGGTTTCACGCTGGCGACCTTCGCTGGGCCAGCCGGTCTCGCCGATCAGAATGTCTTTAGGGGCAAACTTGTTGCCGAACACCTGACGGACCTGCGCCACATGGTTCACTGCCTGATCAATGCCCGCTGGGTCATCTTCCCAGTAAGGCAGCAGGTGGATGGTCAGAAAGTCCACTGCCGGAGCGATTTCCGGGTGTTGCAGCCAGAACTCCCAAACATCTGCGTAAGTGACGGGTTGCTTGACCTGGCTTTTAACCTTGCCGATCAGCTTGACCAGTTGCGGGGCTGTTATTTCTTTGCGCAGCAGGGCTTCGTTGCCGACGATAACCGCGCTGACCACGTCTGGATTGGCGTTGGCCGAGGCGATCAGGGCGTCGACTTCCTGTTCAGTGGCGACAGGGTCGCTGCTGACCCAGGCTCCGATCATCAGTTTCAGGCCGTGCTTGCGTGCCAGCTCCGGCAGGGCTTCAAGGCCTGCCTGGGAGTAGGTGCGAATACATTGAAAGCGCGTGGCGAGCAATGCCAGGTCTGCGTCCATGCGTTCGGCACGCGGTACGAAAGGCTGGTCGAAGGGGGACTGGTCCTTGTCGAACGGCGTGTAGGACGCACATTGCAGTTTGTGGGTCGGTGTCGCGGCATCGGGCAAAATTACCGGTTGGCCAAGGCCGTACCAGAAGCCGGCAATGGCAAACACGCCCAGTAAGCAGGCAAACAGATAAGGCAGCACGGGGAAGCGGGCAGTCGCAGACATGGTCAGGCCGTATGGGAGCAAAGCCGCGCATCTTACCTGCAATTGAGCCGGTTCAGCGCCCGCGTATAATTTTGACATGCAAAGTTCAGGCAGTCTTGCGGGCAAAGTGCCGGGGTTCCAACGGGGTATGGTCGCAATGTCGTTGGTTGCTGCCTGGAAGTCGTCGTCAGAGCATGACTGTCGGCAGTCGAGGTTGATTATCACGGTGCAGGTTAAGCAGGGGGTACAAACCCTGCACCAACCCTGATGTGGCCCGGCACTCGTCGGGCCCGGCACTGTGGGGAATCAAAGATGAAGATGCGACGCCTTTTGAGCGCGGGAGCAGCCTTGGTGCTGGCGATGAGTGCGGGTTTGGCAAGCGCTCAGAGCAAGCCGACCCTGAATATTGGTTATGTTGATGGTTGGTCCGATAGCGTGGCGACTACCCATGTAGCGGCCGAAGTTATCAAGCAGAAGCTGGGTTATGACGTGAAACTGATGCCGGTAGCAACCGGGATCATGTGGCAGGGCGTGGCGACGGGCAAGCTGGACGCGATGCTGTCCGCCTGGCTGCCGGTGACTCATGGCGAGTACTGGGCCAAGAATAAAGACAAGGTTGTCGATTATGGTCCGAACTTTAAAGACGCAAGAATTGGCCTGATCGTTCCGGAGTATGTAAAGGCACGGTCCATTGCCGACCTGAAGGGCAGCAGCGAGTTTAAAAACAAGATTGTCGGCATTGATGCCGGCTCAGGTGTGATGCTCAAGACCGATCAGGCAATCAAGGATTACGACCTGAAGGGTTACAAGTTGCAAGCCAGTTCAGGGGCTGCCATGACTTCTGAGTTGGGGCGCGCTTATGCCAAGAATGAACCCATCGCAGTGACCGGCTGGGTGCCACACTGGATGTTTGCCAAGTGGAAGCTGCGCTTTCTCGATGATCCGCAGGGCGTGTATGGCGCTGCAGAAACCGTTAATAGTATCGGCAGCAAGGAACTGGATAAAAAAGCCCCTGAAGTAGCGGCGTTTTTGCAGAAGTTTTCCTGGGATTCAAAAGATGAGATTGGCGAGGTAATGCTGGCTATTCAAGAGGGTGCAAAACCTGAAGCTGCGGCCAAGGAATGGGTCGCTAAACATCCGGAACGCGTTGCTCAGTGGACCGCTAAATAATCGCGAAGTGTCTGGGTCGCAGTACACAAGACCGTTTGGCGTTTACGCCAGGCGGTTTTTGCATTTATGGGCGGTTGTGCTAGCGGTCATCGTCCTTGCAGGCTAGAGAAATCGGGGGCTACAGCAAATTGGGGCTCTACTACTAAAGTCGTCTGGAATTGAATCAGCAGCGCCCTAATAGTGAAAGCGTTCCATTTCATCTGTGCTGCGAGGACAAAAATAATGAACGACAGCATTTACCTCTCGATTCAAAACAGCCCGCGCTTCAAGGAGCTGGTTAAAAAAAGAGAACGATTCGCCTGGATTCTCTCGGCAATCATGCTCGGGTTATATGCCGCCTTTATCCTGTTAATTGCTTATGGGTCGCACATCATGGGGGCCAAGTTGACCCCTGATTCGTCTATTACCTGGGGTATTCCGATTGGTGTGGGGCTGATTGTTTCAGCCTTTATTCTGACGGCAATCTATGTACGCCGGGCCAATGGTGAGTTTGACGCGCTGAACAATGCAATTCTCAAGGAGGCGGGGCAATGATCAGGCGTCTATTGGCAACACTGGGCATCGCTGCCCTTGCACCAGCGGTTTGGGCGGGGGAGGCCCTGACTGGCGAAGTGCAAAAACAACCGCTTAATATTGCCGCGATCATCATGTTCGTTGCATTTGTTGGCGCCACGCTGTGCATTACTTACTGGGCATCGAAGCGTAACAAGTCGGCAGCCGACTATTATGCAGCTGGCGGCAAAATCACAGGGTTTCAGAATGGTCTGGCGATTGCGGGCGACTATATGTCCGCCGCCTCCTTTCTGGGTATTTCCGCGCTGGTCTATACCTCTGGCTACGATGGCCTGATCTATTCGATCGGCTTCCTGGTGGGCTGGCCCATCATCCTGTTCCTGATAGCAGAGCGTCTGCGCAACCTGGGCAAGTACACCTTTGCTGACGTGGCGTCGTACCGTCTTGGGCAAGCCCAGATTCGTTCGTTGTCAGCGTGCGGTTCGCTGGTGGTGGTTGCGTTCTACCTGATCGCGCAAATGGTGGGTGCCGGTAAGCTGATCCAGTTGCTGTTCGGCCTGGATTACCACGTAGCGGTGATCATGGTGGGCATCCTGATGTGCCTGTACGTGTTGTTCGGCGGCATGCTGGCAACCACATGGGTGCAGATCATCAAGGCGGTACTGTTGCTGTCCGGTGCGACGTTCATGGCCGTGATGGTAATGAAGCACGTCAACTTCGACTTCAATGCGCTGTTTGCTGAAGCGGTCAAGATTCACCCTAAAGGTGAGGCGATCATGAGCCCGGGCGGGCTGGTGAAAGATCCAATTTCTGCGTTCTCTCTGGGCCTGGCATTGATGTTTGGTACTGCTGGCCTGCCACATATCCTGATGCGTTTCTTCACCGTGAGTGATGCGAAAGAAGCTCGCAAGAGCGTGTTGTACGCAACCGGCTTTATTGGCTACTTCTACATCCTGACCTTCATTATCGGTTTTGGCGCGATCATCCTGGTGAGCACCAACCCTGCATTCAAAGACGCTGCTGGCGCCTTGCTGGGTGGTAACAACATGGCGGCCGTGCATCTGGCTGATGCGGTAGGTGGCAGTATCTTCCTGGGCTTTATCTCGGCAGTGGCGTTCGCCACCATCCTGGCGGTGGTTGCGGGTCTGACCCTGGCTGGTGCTTCGGCGGTGTCTCACGACCTGTATGCCAGCGTGATCAAGAAGGGCAAGACCAACGACAAGGATGAGATTCGGGTTTCGAAAATCACCACCATTGCATTGGCAGTGTTGGCGATCGGCCTGGGTATCCTGTTTGAAAGCCAGAACATCGCGTTCATGGTGGGCCTGGCGTTCTCCATCGCGGCTAGCTGCAACTTCCCGGTACTGCTGCTTTCCATGTACTGGAAAAACCTGACCACTCGCGGTGCGATGATTGGCGGCTGGATGGGGCTGGTGAGTGCGGTAGGCCTGATGATTCTGGGGCCGACCATTTGGGTGCAGATCCTGCATCATGAAAAAGCGATCTTCCCTTACGAGTACCCAGCACTGTTCTCGATGATCATTGCGTTCGCGGGTATCTGGTTCTTCTCTATTACTGACAAGTCCAAGTCAGCAGAGAAAGAGCGTGCGTTGTTCTTCCCGCAGTTTGTGCGTTCGCAGACCGGTCTTGGGGCGAGCGGGGCGGTGGATCATTAATCAGCGGTAGGCGTTATGTGTAAAGCAATCCCCCTGTCGTGAGGCAGGGGGATTTTTTTGTGTTGAGGTTTGTGTGGGGGCGGGCTTGTTCGCGATGGCATCACTGCGGCCTGTCAGGCGAGCCACGGCGATACCATCGCGAGCAAGCCCGCTCCCACAGCAGTCAGTTCTGCACAGGGTTAAAACGGCGCAAAACAAAAACGGCCTCTATATATAGAGGCCGTTTTGTTTGCAGCTAAGGCTATATCGTGGGATATGCCTTACTTGCGGTCTTCCAGTTTGGTCAGGTCACGCTGCTCGTAGCCGGTGTACAGCTGGCGTGGGCGGCCAATCTTGTACGGGCTGGAGAGCATTTCTTTCCAGTGCGAGATCCAGCCGACTGTACGCGACAGAGCGAAGATCACGGTGAACATGCTGGTTGGAATGCCGATCGCCTTGAGGATGATCCCCGAGTAGAAGTCGACGTTCGGGTACAGCGAGCGCTCGATGAAGTACGGGTCGGTCAGTGCAATCTCTTCCAGACGCATGGCCAACTCAAGTTGTGGATCATTTTTGATCCCCAGCTCTTTAAGTACTTCGTCGCACGTCTTCTTCATGACTGTGGCGCGTGGGTCGCGGTTTTTGTAAACGCGGTGACCGAAGCCCATCAGTTTGAATGGATCGTTCTTGTCCTTGGCCTTGGCGATGAAGGTGTCGATGTTCGAAACATCGCCAATTTCGTCGAGCATGGTCAGCACGGCTTCGTTTGCGCCGCCGTGGGCAGGGCCCCACAGTGCAGCGATGCCAGCGGCAATACAGGCGAACGGGTTAGCACCCGAAGAACCCGCCAGACGCACGGTGGAGGTCGAAGCATTCTGTTCGTGGTCAGCGTGCAGGATAAAGATCTTATCCATTGCCTTGGCCAGTACCGGGCTGATCGGTTTGATCTCGCACGGCGTGTTGAACATCATGTGCAGGAAGTTTTCGGCGTAGGTCAGGTCGTTACGCGGGTACATCATGGGTTGACCCATGGAGTACTTGTAAACCATCGCTGCGAGGGTTGGCATCTTGGCAACCAGACGGATCGCGGAAATTTCGCGATGCTGCGGGTTATTGATGTCCAGGGAGTCGTGGTAGAAGGCCGAAAGGGCGCCGACTACACCGCACATGACCGCCATCGGGTGGGCGTCACGACGGAAGCCGTTGAAGAAAGTCTTCAACTGCTCGTGAACCATGGTGTGGTTCTTCACGGTGCTGACAAATTGAGCCTTCTGCTCTGCAGTCGGCAGTTCGCCGTTCAGCAGCAGATAAGCGGTCTCAAGGTAGTCAGAGTGTTCAGCCAGCTGTTCAATCGGGTAGCCGCGGTGGAGCAGGATACCGTTGTCACCATCAATATAGGTGATCTTCGACTCGCAAGATGCAGTCGACATGAAGCCAGGGTCAAATGTGAATCGGCCCGTAGCCGTTAGGCCGCGCACATCGATTACATCGGGACCCACGGTGCCAGTTAAAATGGGCAGCTCGACGGGGGCTGCGCCCTCGATGATCAACTGCGCTTTTTTGTCAGCCATGTGGCCTCCTATTTATGCTTGAAATCATCAGACAGACCCCCCACGCAGGGCCCGCACCACTATAGTGAGATAAATTTGAATGTCAATTTGCCTAAAGTCTTGCTGTACAAGGCTTTGAGAAGCATTTTTTCGCGAATATCCCAGCCGTTTACGCCTTTTATAGCCTAAGCGCAATGCGCTATTAGGGGGAGGTGTTTGCGTTGTCATTAGTGACCTAACTGTCTATACTCGGCAGCCGACCGCCAGGGGCTTTTGGGCCTGTTTAGATGGGGGTCGTCACTCCCGGGTGGTGGGTACCTGACCAGTGCGCATCCCAACAAACTTGCCCTGATTGTTAGGGGCTCTTCAGTGTGAAAAAAGCCGTGAATAGCCAACGACCTGTAAACCTAGACCTAAGGACCATCAAACTCCCCATCACCGGCGTTACGTCATTTCTGCACCGTGTATCGGGCATTATTCTTTTTCTCGGCCTGGGCATCATGCTTTATGTATTGAGCAAATCCCTGGGTTCCGAAGAAGGTTTTGCCGAGGTGAAGGCATGCTTGACCAGTCCGCTGGCCAAATTCGTTGCGTGGGGCCTGCTCTCTGCCTTGCTGTATCACTTGGTTGCCGGTGTGCGCCACTTGATCATGGACATGGGCATCGGTGAGACGCTTGAAGGCGGCCGACTGGGCTCGAAAATCGTAATCGCCATTTCCGTGGTGATGATCGTTCTGGCGGGAGTTTGGATATGGTAACCAGCGTTACGAACCTATCGCGTTCGGGCCTCTATGACTGGATGGCACAACGTGTGTCTGCGGTCGTTCTAGCGGCTTATTTCATTTTCCTGATCGGATACCTCGTTGCGAACCCTGGCATTGGCTACGCCCAATGGCATGAACTGTTTGCAAGCAACTGGATGCGTATCTTCAGCCTGCTGGCCCTTGTTGCTCTGGGCGCACACGCCTGGGTAGGCATGTGGACCATCGCGACCGACTACCTGACGCCAATGGCGCTGGGCAAGTCCGCGACAGCAGTACGTTTCCTCTTCCAGGCAGTCTGCGGCGTTGCAATGTTCGCTTACTTCGTCTGGGGTGTGCAGATTCTTTGGGGTATCTGATTCATGGCTAACACAGTTAATACACTTTCGTTCGACGCCATCATTATTGGCGGCGGCGGTGCTGGCATGCGCGCTGCTCTGCAGCTGGCACAAGGTGGTCACAAGACTGCCGTAATCACCAAGGTTTTCCCGACTCGTTCGCACACCGTATCGGCTCAGGGTGGCATTACCTGCGCGATCGCGTCTGCAGATCCAAACGATGACTGGCGCTGGCACATGTACGATACCGTCAAGGGTTCCGACTATATCGGTGACCAGGACGCTATCGAATACATGTGTTCCGTAGGCCCGGAAGCCGTATACGAACTTGAACACATGGGCATGCCGTTCTCCCGTACTGAACAGGGTCGCATCTACCAGCGTCCTTTCGGTGGTCAGTCCAAGGACTTCGGTAAAGGCGGTCAGGCTGCCCGTACCTGCGCTGCAGCCGACCGTACCGGTCACGCGCTGTTGCACACCCTGTACCAGGCCAACCTGAAGGCTGGCACTGTATTCCTTAACGAATACTACGGTGTCGATCTGGTGAAGAACGAGGCTGGCGACTTTGTCGGCATGATCGTTATCTGCATCGAAACAGGCGAAACCTCTTACGTTCGCGCTAACGCCACCGTATTGGCGACTGGCGGTGCAGGCCGTATCTACTCGTCCACTACCAACGCTCTGATCAACACCGGTGACGGTATTGGCATGGCGCTGCGTGCTGGCGTGCCGGTACAAGACATCGAAATGTGGCAGTTCCACCCAACCGGTATTGCCGGCGCCGGTGTACTGGTTACAGAAGGTTGCCGTGGTGAAGGTGGATACCTGATCAACAAGCACGGTGAGCGTTTCATGGAGCGTTACGCTCCGAACGCTAAAGACCTTGCTGGTCGTGACGTTGTAGCTCGCTCGATGGTTAAGGAAATCATCGCGGGCAACGGTTGCGGTCCAGATGGCGACCACGTAATGCTGAAACTCGATCACCTGGGTGAAGAAGTTCTGCACAGCCGTCTGCCAGGCATCATGGAACTGTCCAAGACCTTCGCTCACGTCGATCCAGCCGTAGCGCCGATCCCGGTTGTTCCAACTTGCCACTATATGATGGGCGGCGTTGCCACCAACATTCATGGCCAGGCGATCACTCAGGACGCTGATGGCGTTGATACCATCATCCCTGGCCTGTTCGCAGTGGGTGAAGTGGCGTGCGTATCGGTACACGGTGCCAACCGTCTGGGCGGCAACTCGCTGCTTGACCTGGTGGTGTTCGGTCGTGCTGCAGGCCTGTTCCTTGAGCAGACCCTGAAAGAAGGCGTTGATTACGCTCGTCCTCGCCAGTCCGACATCGACGCTGCCCTGGCACGTCTGGACGGCCTGAACTCGCGTACTGACGGCGAAGACGTAGCTACCCTGCGTAAAGAGCTGCAAAGCTGCATGCAGAACTACTTCGGTGTATTCCGTACTGGCGAATACATGCAGAAGGGTATTGCCCAGCTGGCTGATCTGCGCAAGCGCATCGCCAACGTGAAAATCAACGATAAGAGCCAAGCGTTCAACACGGCCCGTATCGAAGCCCTTGAGCTGCAAAACCTGCTCGAAGTGGCTGAAGCAACTGCAATCGCTGCTGAAGTTCGTAAAGAATCGCGCGGTGCTCACGCCCGTGAAGATTTCGAAGATCGTGATGACGTTAACTGGCTGTGCCACACCCTGTACTTCCCGGGTGAAAAGCGCGTTGCCAAGCGAGCCGTAAACTTCTCGCCGAAAACCGTCCCGACCTTTGAACCCATGATTCGGACTTACTAAGGGTGGCCGATATGTTGAAAGTCAGTGTTTATCGCTACAACCCGGACCAGGACGCTGCGCCGTTCATGCAAGAGTTTCAGGTCAATACCAATGGTAAAGACCTGATGGTGCTGGACGTGCTGGCGCTGGTTAAAGAGCAGGACGAGGGTTTCTCCTATCGTCGCTCTTGCCGTGAGGGCGTTTGCGGCTCCGACGGCATGAACATCAACGGCAAAAACGGCCTGGCGTGTGTAACGCCGCTGTCCGCTGTCGTTAAAGGTAACAAGCTGATTGTTCGTCCATTGCCAGGTTTGCCGGTTATCCGTGACCTGGTCGTCGATATGAGCATCTTCTACAAGCAATACGAAAAAGTTAAGCCGTTCCTGCAGAACGACACTCCGGCTCCGGCCATTGAGCGTCTGCAATCGCCAGAAGAGCGTGAAAAGCTCGACGGTCTGTACGAGTGCATCCTGTGCGCTTGCTGCTCGACCTCGTGCCCGTCCTTCTGGTGGAACCCGGACAAGTTCCTGGGCCCTGCTGCACTGCTTCAAGCCTATCGTTTCCTGGCTGACAGCCGTGACACCAAGACCAGCGAGCGTCTGGCTTCACTGGATGACCCGTTCAGCGTATTCCGCTGCCGCGGGATCATGAACTGCGTAAACGTGTGTCCGAAGGGCTTGAACCCGACTAAGGCCATTGGACACGTGCGTAGCATGCTGCTGCAAAGCGGCGTGTGATCCAAAGCTGTAACGCAGGACCGCTGTAACCGTAGATGCTACGGCGCAGGCTTCAACCGGCGCCGTAGTTTTAACCTGAGCAGCAGCTCATAAAGCTGCGGCTCTTATTTTGAAGAAATGAGACCAGCAGGGGCATCCGGGCTGGTACCCGGACTATCAGCGTGATCCTAAGTGGCTTGTTTTAGTCGCTGTATTCGGACTTTCTCAAGCGTGCTCTGGTGTTCTCGTCGATGGTGTCCCCTAACCGAGGGTGACCAAGCATGCAAGAAAGCGTGATGCAGCGCATGTGGAACAGCGGCTATCTTTCAGGTGGTAACGCTGCCTATGTGGAAGAGCTCTACGAGCTCTACCTGCACGACCCTAACGCTGTGCCAGAAGAATGGCGCACCAAATTTCAGACGTTGCCCGCTGACGGCAACTCTGCCAACGATGTTTCGCACTCCACAATCCGCGATCATTTCGTGCTGCTGGCAAAGAACCAGCGCCGCGCCCAACCGGTTTCCGCCGGGAGCGTGAGCAGTGAGCACGAGAAGAAGCAGGTTGAAGTGCTGCGATTGATCCAGGCCTATCGGATGCGCGGCCACCAGGCAGCCCAGCTTGATCCGCTGGGGCTGTGGCAGCGTCCTGCACCTGCAGACCTGTCGATCAATCATTACGGCTTGACCAATGCCGATCTTGATACGACCTTCCGTGCCGGCGACCTGTATATCGGCAAAGAGGAAGCGAGCCTACGCGAAATTCTCGAAGCGTTGCAGCAGACATATTGCCGCACCATCGGCGCAGAGTTCACGCACATCGTCGATTCCGAGCAGCGCCACTGGTTTGAACAGCGCCTCGAAAGCGTACGCGGCCGTCCAGCGTATTCGGCTGAAGTCAAAGGCCATCTGCTTGAGCGCGTCACTGCTGCTGAAGGTCTGGAGAAGTACCTGGGTACCAAATACCCGGGCACCAAGCGTTTCGGCCTGGAAGGCGGCGAAAGCCTGATTCCTTTGCTGGACGAGCTGATCCAGCGTTCGGGCAACTACGGCACCAAGGAAATCGTTATCGGCATGGCCCACCGTGGCCGTCTGAACGTATTGGTGAACACCTTCGGCAAAAACCCGCGCGAGCTGTTCGACGAGTTCGAAGGCAAGAAAAAAATCGAGCTGGGTTCCGGTGACGTTAAATATCACCAGGGCTTCTCCTCCAACGTCATGACCTCCGGTGGCGAAGTTCACCTGGCAATGGCGTTTAACCCGTCCCACCTGGAAATCGTTTCTCCAGTGGTTGAAGGGTCTGTACGTGCTCGCCAGGACCGTCGTAACGACAGCACCGGCGAAAAGGTACTGCCGATTTCCATCCACGGTGACGCTGCATTCGCAGGTCAGGGCGTGGTCATGGAAACCTTCCAGATGTCGCAGACTCGCGGCTTCAAGACTGGCGGTACGGTTCACCTGGTCATCAACAACCAGGTTGGCTTCACCATCAGCAATCCGGAAGACTCGCGTTCTACCGAGTACTGCACTGACGTCGCGAAAATGATTCAGGCCCCGATCCTCCATGTAAATGGTGATGATCCGGAAGCCGTATTGTTCGTGACCCAGCTGGCTATCGACTACCGCATGCAGTTCAAGCGTGACGTCGTGATCGACCTGTTCTGCTACCGCCGTCGCGGTCACAACGAGGCCGATGAGCCAAACGGCACTCAGCCGCTGATGTATCAGCAGATCGCCAAGCAGCGCACTACCCGTGAGCTGTATGCCGAGCGTCTGACGCAAGAGAAAGTGGTAGACGCAGAGCGCGTTCAGGCCAAGATCGACGAATATCGCAACGCGCTGGACAACGGTCTGCATGTTGTGAAAAGTCTGGTCAAAGAGCCTAACAAAGAGCTGTTTGTAGACTGGCGCCCATACCTGGGTCACGCCTGGACTGCTCGTCACGACACGCGTTTTGATCTCAAGACCCTGCAAGAACTGTCGGCCAAGCTGCTGGAAATTCCAGATGGCTTCGTGGTTCAGCGTCAGGTTGCGAAGATCTACGAAGATCGTCAAAAAATGCAAGCCGGCGGCCTGCCGATCAACTGGGGTTATGCCGAAACAATGGCATACGCAACCCTGCAGTTCGAAGGTCACCCGATCCGCATGACGGGTCAGGACATTGGTCGCGGTACGTTCTCGCACCGTCACGCCGTGTTGCACAACCAGAAAGATGCTGGCACCTACATTCCTCTGAAGCACCTGTTCGAGGGTCAGCCACGTTTTGACCTGTACGACTCGTTGCTGTCGGAAGAAGCAGTATTGGCGTTCGAATACGGTTACTCGACCACCACGCCAGAGGCGCTGGTGATCTGGGAAGCCCAGTTCGGCGACTTCGCCAACGGCGCCCAGGTTGTAATCGACCAGTTCATCACCAGCGGTGAGCACAAGTGGGGCCGTCTGTGCGGTCTGACCATGTTGCTGCCACACGGTTATGAAGGTCAGGGCCCGGAGCACTCCTCTGCACGTCTTGAGCGTTACCTGCAATTGTGCGCTGAGCACAACATTCAGGTGTGCGTACCAACAACTCCTGCACAGATCTACCATCTGCTGCGCCGCCAGGTTATCCGTCCGCTGCGCAAGCCGCTGATCGTCCTGACACCGAAGTCGTTGCTGCGTCACAAATTGGCAATCTCGACCCTGGAAGATCTGGCCGAAGGTTCGTTCCAGACCGTTATTCCGGAAATCGATGCGCAAGATCCGGCGAAAGTCGGTCGCATCGTGCTGTGTAGCGGCAAGGTCTACTACGACCTGTTGGAAAAACGCCGTGCCGAAGGTCGTGATGACATCGCCATCGTGCGTCTTGAGCAGCTGTACCCGTTCCCTGAGGACGACTTGATTGAAGTCCTGGCTCCGTACAAAAACGCCAAGCATATTGTTTGGTGTCAGGAAGAGCCGATGAACCAGGGTGCCTGGTACTGCAGCCAACACCACATGCGCCGCATCATTGGCGGTCACGACAAGTCTCTCGTACTTGAGTACGCGGGCCGTGACGCTTCTGCTGCACCTGCTTGTGGTTACGCATCGATGCACGCTGAGCAACAGGCAAAACTGTTGCAAGACGCGTTCACTGTTTAACGCCTTCGCGCACTGAAACCGAATTTAAGGAACCAAAGAACATGGCTATCGAGATCAAAGCCCCAACATTTCCGGAATCGGTTGCCGATGGCACCGTTGCCACCTGGCACAAGCAACCGGGCGACGCTGTAAAACGCGACGACCTGATTGTTGACATCGAAACCGACAAGGTTGTGCTGGAAGTACTGGCTACAGCTGACGGCGTTCTGGGCGCTATCGTCAAGAACGAAGGCGACACCGTTCTGTCCGACGAAGTTCTGGGCTCCATCGTTGAAGGCGGTGTTGCTGCTGCCCCAGCCGCTGCTGCACCGGCCGCACAGGCTGCTGCTCCTGCTGCTGATGGCGAAGACGATCCTGTTGCTGCTCCTGCAGCTCGCAAGATCGCTGAAGAAAACGGCATCAACATCGCTTCCGTTGCCGGTACTGGCAAAGGCGGTCGTGTGACCAAGGAAGACGTAGTTGCTGCTGTTGCTGCCAAAAAGGCCGCTCCTGCTGCTGCGCCGGCCAAGGCCGCTGCTCCTGCCGCTGCTGCTCCGGTATTCGCTGTTGGCGACCGCGTAGAAAAACGCGTTCCGATGACCCGCGTTCGTGCCACTGTGGCCAAGCGTCTGGTTGAAGCTCAGTCGAACATGGCGATGCTGACTACTTTCAACGAAGTGGACATGACTGAAATCATGGCACTGCGTTCGAAGTACAAGGACCAGTTCGAGAAGGCCCACAACGGCGTGCGCCTGGGCTTCATGTCGTTCTTCGTCAAAGCTGCTACCGAGTCGCTGAAACGCTTCCCGGCTGTGAACGCTTCGATCGACGGTTCCGACATCGTTTACCACGGCTTCGCCGACATCGGTGTTGCTGTATCCAGCGACCGTGGTCTGGTGGTTCCGGTTCTGCGTAACGCAGAACTGATGAGCCTGGCTGAAATCGAAGGCGGTATCGCTGCTTACGGCAAGAAAGCCCGTGACGGTAAGCTGTCGATCGACGAAATGACCGGCGGTACCTTCACGATCACCAACGGTGGTACTTTCGGTTCGATGATGTCGACCCCGATCGTTAACCCGCCGCAAGCCGCGATCCTGGGCATGCACAACATCCTTCAGCGTCCAATGGCAATCAACGGTCAGGTAGTTATCCGTCCGATGATGTATTTGGCTCTGTCTTACGATCACCGCTTGATCGACGGCAAAGAAGCTGTAAGTTTCCTGGTAGCAATCAAAAACCTGCTGGAAGACCCAGCTCGTCTGCTGCTGGATATCTAATAGAAGCAGCTGCAAGCTTCAGGTGACAAGCTGCGAGAAAAAGCAGCTTGGCTTGGGCTTGCAGCTTGCAGCTGACAGCTTGTAGCTAATAGAGGATCTATTTTCATGTCTCAGAAATTTGACGTTGTAGTGATTGGTGCGGGCCCTGGCGGCTACGTTGCAGCCATCAAGGCCGCGCAATTGGGCCTTTCGACTGCTTGCATCGAAAAATACACCGACAAGGAAGGCAAACTGGCTCTGGGCGGTACTTGCCTGAACGTTGGTTGCATTCCATCCAAGGCGCTGCTGGACAGCTCCTGGAAGTATCACGAAGCCAAGGATGCATTTGCTATCCACGGCATCACCACCGGTGAAGTGAAGATGGACGTAGCTGCGATGGTTGGCCGTAAAGCCAACATCGTTAAAGGTCTGACTTCCGGCGTTGCTACCCTGTTCAAGGCTAACGGTGTTACTTCCCTGCAAGGCCACGGCAAACTGCTGGCCGGCAAGCGTGTTGAACTGACCAAGCCAGACGGCAGCGTTGAAATCATCGAAGCCGAGAACGTGATTCTGGCATCGGGTTCGCGCCCAATCGACATTCCACCGGCTCCAGTTGATAACAACGTGATCGTTGATTCGACCGGCGCACTGGAATTCCAATCCGTACCTAAGCGTCTGGGCGTTATCGGCGCTGGCGTTATCGGTCTGGAACTGGGTTCGGTATGGTCCCGTCTGGGCGCTCAGGTAACTGTTCTGGAAGCTCTGGACACGTTCCTGATGGCTGCTGACGCTGCCGTTTCGAAAGAAGCCTACAAAACCCTGACCAAACAAGGTCTGGACATCAAGCTGGGCGCTCGCGTAACCGGTTCCAAGGTTAACGGCGAAGAAGTCGTTGTGACCTACACCGACGCCAACGGCGAACAGACCATCACGTTCGACAAGCTGATCGTAGCCGTGGGTCGCCGTCCGGTGACTACCGAACTGCTGGCAGCTGACAGCGGCGTGACCATCGACGAGCGCGGTTTCGTGTTTGTTGACGATCATTGCGCCACCAGCGTACCGGGCGTATTCGCCATCGGTGACGTGGTTCGCGGCATGATGTTGGCTCACAAGGCTTCGGAAGAAGGCATCATGGTTGTTGAGCGCATCAAAGGTCACAAGACCGAGATGAACTACGACCTGATTCCATCGGTTATTTACACTCACCCGGAGATCGCGTGGGTAGGTAAAACCGAACAGGCCTTGAAAGCTGAAGGCGTTGAAGTTAACGTCGGCACCTTCCCGTTCGCAGCCAGTGGCCGTGCCATGGCAGCAAACGACACCGGTGGCTTTGTTAAAGTCATTGCTGATGCCAAAACTGACCGCGTACTGGGCGTCCACGTGATTGGCCCGAGCGCTGCAGAGCTGGTTCAGCAGGGCGCTATCGGTATGGAATTCGGCACTAGTGCCGAGGATCTGGGCATGATGGTTTTCTCCCATCCAACCCTGTCCGAAGCGTTGCACGAAGCAGCGCTGGCTGTGAATGGCGGTGCCATCCACATTGCCAACCGTAAGAAACGTTAATACCAGACAATAAGAAACCACGGCGGTTTGCCCGTCGTGAGCCTTGCTAGCAAGCCTCACCGCGGAACTTCCGCCGGACGCAGTCTTGTCTTGTTTGACCCAGGCCCGACTCCGCTCACGCGTGTGTCGGGTTTGTTGAAGCAGCACAAGCAGCAGTCACAGGTGGTGCGGCACTAATAAAAGTGCAGCGCCGAATGCGCAGTACCTAACGAAGACGGTAAAAAGCATGAATCTTCACGAGTATCAGGGTAAGCAGCTGTTCGCTGAATACGGCCTGCCAGTATCCAAGGGTTATGCAGTAGATACCCCGGAAGCAGCCGCAGAAGCTTGCGACAAAATCGGCGGAACTGAATGGGTTGTTAAAGCCCAGGTTCACGCAGGTGGTCGCGGTAAAGCGGGCGGCGTAAAGCTGGTTCGCAGCAAAGAAGACGCTAAAGCATTCGCACAACAGTGGTTGGGCAAGCGTCTGGTGACTTACCAGACTGATGCCGCTGGTCAGCCGGTCACCAAGATCCTGGTTGAATCGTGCACTGATATCGCTAAAGAGCTGTACCTGGGCGCTGTCGTTGACCGTTCGAGCCGCCGTATCGTGTTCATGGCTTCCACCGAAGGTGGCGTGGACATCGAGAAAATCGCTCACGACACTCCAGAAAAAATTCTGAAAGCAACTATCGATCCACTGGTTGGCGCTCAGCCATTCCAGGGTCGCGAGTTGGCTTTCCAGTTGGGTCTGGAAGGCAAGCAAGTTACTCAGTTCGCCAAGATCTTCGTAGGTCTGGCCAAGCTGTTCAAGGATCACGACCTGGCTCTGCTGGAAGTGAACCCGCTGGTTATCAAGACTGACGGCGATCTGCACTGCCTCGATGCGAAAATCAACATCGACGCAAACGCCATGTACCGTCAGGCCAAGCTGAAAACTTTCCACGATCCGTCGCAAGACGATCCGCGCGAAGCGCACGCTGCCAAGTTCGAACTGAACTACGTAGCGCTGGAAGGCAACATCGGCTGCATGGTAAACGGCGCTGGTCTGGCGATGGGCACCATGGACATCGTTAATCTGCATGGCGGCAAGCCAGCCAACTTCCTCGACGTTGGCGGCGGTGCTACCAAAGAACGCGTAACCGAAGCGTTCAAGATCATCCTGTCCGACAGCAATGTCGCTGCAGTATTGGTCAACATCTTCGGCGGCATCGTTCGTTGCGACATGATTGCCGAAGGCATCATCGGTGCAGTGAAAGAAGTCGGCGTGAAAATCCCGGTGGTTGTTCGCCTTGAAGGCAACAACGCTGAACTGGGCGCTAAAGTACTGGCAGAAAGCGGCTTGAACATCATCGCTGCTACCAGCTTGACCGACGCTGCTCAACAAGTTGTTAAAGCTGCGGAGGGCAAGTAATGAGCGTCCTGATCAATAAAGACACCAAAGTTATCTGCCAGGGCATCACTGGTTCGCAGGGTAGCTTCCACACCCAGCAAGCCATTGAATACGGCACCAAGATGGTTGGTGGCGTTACTCCGGGCAAAGGCGGTACCACTCACCTGGACCTGCCTGTTTTCAACACCGTGAAAGAAGCTGTAGCTGCCACTGGCGCAACCGCCAGCGTTATCTACGTACCAGCTCCTTTCTGCAAGGATTCCATCCTTGAAGCAGCTTTCGGCGGCATCAAGCTGATCGTTTGCATCACTGAAGGCATTCCTACCCTGGACATGCTGGACGCTAAAGTTAAGTGCGACGAGCTGGGTGTAATCCTGATCGGCCCTAACTGCCCAGGCGTTATCACCCCAGGCGAATGCAAGATCGGCATCATGCCAGGTCACATTCACTTGCCAGGCAAAGTAGGCATCGTGTCGCGTTCCGGCACCCTGACTTACGAAGCTGTGAAGCAAACTACTGATGCCGGTTTCGGTCAGTCGACTTGCGTAGGCATCGGCGGTGACCCGATCCCTGGTTCCAACTTCATCGACATCCTGAAGTTGTTCCAGGAAGACCCGAAGACCGAAGCGATCGTAATGATCGGTGAGATCGGCGGTTCGGCTGAAGAAGAAGCGGCTGCCTACATCAAGGCACACGTGACCAAGCCAGTTGTTTCCTACATCGCTGGTGTGACTGCCCCTGCAGGCAAGCGCATGGGCCATGCTGGCGCAATCATCTCTGGCGGCAAGGGTACTGCAGACGAGAAGTTTGCTGCCCTGGAAGACGCAGGCGTTAAAACCGTGCGTTCGCTGGCAGATATCGGCAAGGCTCTGTCCGAGCTGACTGGCTGGGCTGTCAAATAAGCCTCGCGCTTAACTGACTGCTACACCAGGCAAAGGCCACCTTCGGGTGGCCTTTGTGCGTTCTGGGGTATGCAGCTGCTACGAAGTAATGCCTATCCCAGCGAAGAAAAACCACACCAAACCATTTTTCGATGTCATTCATGCGACAACTGCGTTCGTTCATCGGACAGTCCGCCCTCTAACAGTGCGTTGTAGGAAAAAAATCGGTAATCTTGCCGCCATTCCGCAGTTCTGCGTGAGCATCCCAAAAGGAAGCCGCGCGCTAGACGGGTTGGACTTATACAGACCGACAGCATTTCCCACATCCGTACGGGAAATTCCCCTCTAAATTCCGATTCAGTAGTGTGGTATTTCCGTAATGAAAGTATTGAAAGGCCAGGACATTCTGGCACTTGGGTTTATGACTTTTGCCCTGTTCGTTGGGGCGGGTAACATCATTTTCCCGCCAATCGTTGGCCTGCAAGCCGGGCCTAATGTCTGGATGGCCGCATTGGGCTTCCTGATCACCGCAGTAGGTCTGCCGGTGGTGACTGTTATTGCGCTGGCCAAAGTTGGCGGCGGCATGGATGCACTGAGCAGCCCGATCGGCAAAGTGGCTGGTGGCTTGCTGGCGGCTGTGGCCTATCTGGCTGTTGGCCCGCTGTTCGCGACCCCGCGTACCGCCACTGTATCCTTTGAAGTCGGCTTGGCACCGTTGACCGGGGAGAGCTCGCTGGCGCTGTTCCTGTACAGCTCGGTCTACTTCCTGATTGTGTTCTTCGTTTCGCTGTACCCGGGTCGTTTGCTGGACACGGTAGGGCGCTTCCTTGCTCCGCTGAAAATCATCGCGCTGGCCATTCTCGGCATTGCTGCCGTTGCCTTGCCTGCAGGTGATGTTGGCGTTGCGACCCCTGAATACGTAGCTGCACCGTTCTCCCAAGGTTTTATCAATGGTTACCTGACCATGGATACACTGGGTGCACTGGTGTTCGGCATTGTGATCGTGAACGCCATTCGTTCCCGTGGGGTTGAGTCGCCGAAGCTGATTACCCGTTACGCAATCATTGCCGGCCTGATCGCCGGGGTTGGTCTGGCGCTGGTGTACATCAGCCTGTTCCGCCTGGGCGCGGGCAGCCATGAAGTGGCAGCGGGCGCAACCAATGGCGCGGCAGTACTGCATGCCTACGTACAGCACACCTTCGGTTCGCTGGGCAGCGGTTTCCTGGCGGTGCTGATCGCTCTGGCCTGCCTGGTAACTGCTGTTGGCCTGACGTGTGCCTGCGCTGAATACTTCAGTAAGGTATTGCCACTGTCTTACAAGACGCTGGTGATTATCCTTGCCGTGTTCTCGCTGGCCGTGTCGAACCTCGGTTTGACGCAGTTGATCGCGTTCTCCATCCCGCTGCTGACGGCGATTTACCCGCCGTGCATCGTGCTGGTGGCCTTGAGCTTCTGCAAAGGCTTGTGGCATGCGCAGGCGCGCATCGTTGGCCCGGTAATGCTGGTTTCGTTCCTTTTCGGTTCGATCGATGCGCTTAAAGGCGCTGGCCTGGGCGGTTGGATTCCGGCCCAACTGGCTAACATGCCATTCAGCGATCAGGGCCTGGCGTGGTTGGTGCCGTGCCTTGTGACCCTGCTGGGCGCAGTTGTCTGCGACCGTCTGCTGGGCAAGCGTCAAGAAGCACTCGCGTAATATCCGGATCGCCAAAAGCGTTACCGGATACATAAAAAAGCCCTGCATCTAACGGATGCAGGGCTTTTTTTATGGCTGTGTGTTCAAACACAACAAAGCCCGCATAGCGCGGGCTTTGTTTTGCATCACAAAAAGCGCTGTTACTTGCTTTCTGGAGTTGCCACTGGAGCTGCAGGAACAGCTGGAGCGGCCTCTTCAGCAGCAGCTTTGTTGGACTCGGCCTGAGCTTTGGCCGCTTCGGCATTTTCTTTCGCCGCGTCGTTCACTTTGTCCTGGGCTTCAGACATTTTTTCTTGAGCTTGCTCAGCGTGCTGAGTAGCGTCCTGAGCTTTGTCTTCGGATTTTTTATCGCAGGCAGCGAGGCCAAGCGAAGCAGCCAGCATCAAGGCAACAGCAAAAGTATTACGCATGGGGTGTTTCTCCTTATGAGTAGATCTACGGGGCGTTTGAGCGTTGTCCGATAGCTTAAGTTCCATGCTCGTACACATATATAAGTAAGGCATCGTCCGTTGAAAGTATTGGTAAAAAACCGATGCAACCTCAACAGGCCTTGAAATCTTAACCTAGGGCCCCAACTTTCATCACATCCCGCCACCAACCCATCAGGGCGTGGCTCATGCCATCTAATCGGAGTTTGATAACAATGAGCGTGGAAACTCAAAAGGAAACCCTGGGCTTCCAGACCGAGGTCAAGCAACTGCTGCACCTCATGATCCATTCGCTGTACTCCAACAAGGAAATCTTCCTTCGCGAATTGATCTCGAACGCCTCTGATGCTGTCGACAAATTACGTTTTGAAGCACTGTCCAAGCCTGAACTGCTCGAAGGCGGCTCGGATCTGAAAATCCGTGTGAGCTTCGACAAGGACGCCAACACCGTCACCCTCGAAGACAACGGTATCGGCATGAACCGTGACGACGTGATCACCCACCTGGGTACGATTGCCAAGTCCGGTACTGCTGACTTTATGAAAAACCTTTCGGGCGACCAGAAAAAGGATTCGCACCTGATCGGTCAGTTCGGCGTGGGCTTCTACTCGGCCTTTATCGTCGCCGACAAGGTTGACGTCTACAGCCGCCGTGCCGGAAGCCCTGCAAGCGAAGGCGTGCACTGGTCTTCCAAGGGCGAAGGCGAGTTTGAAGTCGCGACCGTTGAAAAAGCCGATCGCGGCACCAAAATCGTGCTGCATCTGAAGTCCGGCGAATCCGAGTTCGCTGACGGCTGGCGCCTGCGCAACATCATTAAAAAGTACTCCGACCATATCGCCTTGCCGATCGAGTTGCCTAAAGAGCAGGCCGCTGCCGAAGGCGAAGAAGCACCGGCACTGGAGTGGGAAACCGTTAACCGTGCAAGTGCTCTGTGGACCCGTCCTCGTACTGAAGTCAAGGACGAGGAATACCAGGAGTTCTACAAGCACATTGCCCATGACTACGAGAACCCGCTGGCCTGGAGCCACAACAAGGTTGAAGGCAAGCTCGAGTACAGCTCCTTGCTCTACGTACCGGCCCGCGCTCCGTTCGACCTGTACCAGCGTGAAGCGCCTAAAGGCCTGAAGCTGTATGTACAGCGTGTATTTGTCATGGATCAGGCCGAGTCGTTCCTGCCGCTGTACCTGCGCTTTATCAAAGGCGTGATTGACTCCAACGATCTGTCGTTGAACGTGTCGCGGGAAATCCTGCAAAAAGACCCGATCATCGACTCGATGAAAACGGCGCTGACCAAGCGTGTGCTCGACATGCTGGAAAAACTGGCGAAGAACGACCCTGAGAAATACCAGGGCTTCTGGAAAAACTTCGGCCAGGTGATGAAAGAAGGCCCGGCTGAAGATTTCGCCAACAAGGAAAAAATCGCCGGTCTGCTGCGTTTCGCTTCAACCCACGGTGACGACGGTGAGCAAAACGTTTCACTGACCGAATACTTGGCTCGCGCCAAGGAAGGTCAGGACAAGATTTACTACCTGACCGGCGAAACCTACGCACAGGTCAAGAACAGCCCGCACCTCGAAGTCTTCCGCAAGAAAGGCATCGAAGTACTGCTGTTGACCGACCGTATCGACGAGTGGCTGATGAGCTACCTCAGCGACTTCGACGCCAAGAGCTTTGTCGACGTGGCTCGTGGCGACCTCGATCTGGGCAACCTGGACTCCGAAGAGGACAAGAAAGCCGCAGAAGAAGTGGCCAAGGCCAAAGAAGGTCTGGTTGAGCGGATCAAGGCAGCCTTGGGCGAAAGCGTCAGCGAAGTGCGTGTATCGCACCGTCTAACCGACTCTCCAGCGATTCTGGCTATCGGTGAGCAGGACCTGGGCATGCAAATGCGCCAGATCCTCGAAGCCAGCGGTCAGAAAGTGCCTGAATCGAAGCCGATCTTCGAATTCAACCCGGCTCACCCGCTGATCGAGAAACTCGATGCAGAGCAGAGTGAAGAGCGCTTTGGCGACCTGTCGCACATCCTCTTTGATCAGGCAGCCCTGGCAGCCGGTGACAGCTTGAAAGACCCTGCGGCTTATGTCCGTCGGCTGAACAAATTGTTAGTAGAGTTGTCGGTCTAACCGCGCTATAAAAACCCGCTTCGGCGGGTTTTTTTTGTTTTGAGTTCAGGAGTTTTTAATGAAATCAATTACGGTCAGTTCAGTGGCCTATCAAATTGACGGCCAACCTTACGAAGGCCGCCTCGCTTTTGACCCGAGCCGAGAAGATCCGCTGCCGGGTTTGCTGATGGCGCCCAACTGGATGGGCATCAGCGAGGGCGCCGAAGAGATCGCCAAGTCGGTGGCCGAGCAAGGCTATGTGGTGTTGATCGCCGACCTGTACGGCCAGGCCATCCGCCCAACCAACGCTGACGAGGCGGGCGCTGCAATGATGCCGCTCAAGAATGACCGTGCCTTGCTGCGCAAACGGATGTGGGCCGCCTATGACATGCTGAAAAATCAGGGACTGGCCCAGGTCGACAGCAGCAAGCTGGCAACCTTTGGCTTCTGTTTTGGCGGCTGCTGCTCGCTGGAGCTGGCACGTAGCGGTGCACCGCTGCAGGCTACTGTGTCTTTCCACGGCTCGCTCGATACGCCTAACGCTGTCGATGCGAAGAGCATCAAGGGTTCGGTGCTGGTATTGCACGGCGCATCTGATCCATTGGTGCCAAGCGAACAGCTACCGGTGTTTGAGGCCGAGATGAATGCAGCGGGTGTGGACTGGCAATTGACCAGCTACGGCGGCGCAGTGCATTCCTTCACCGACCCGCACGCCAACGTGCCGGGCAAGATGATGTACGACGCCAAAACCTCCAGCCGGGCGTTTACCGCCATGCACAACCTGCTGGATGAAGTGTTTCGCGATTGATATCAGGGCTGTTCATGTAGCCGCTGTCGAGGCACGAGGTCGTTAACCTTGACGACTGCTGCGCAGCCGTACGCAGCCTCGCGCTGCTCGTCAGCGGCTACAGAGATACTTCAAGTGTGGGAGCGAGCCTGCTCGCGAAGATCATTCGCGAGCAGGCTCGCTCCCACTGGGGCTTGACCTGGAACAGAGTATCTACAGGGATCGCGTCATGGTCTCGCTCACGGTCAAATCCCGCATCAGCAACCCATACTGCAAATCCACCTGCTCGGGAATCGGCAGGTACACCGTGTGACCGTCACCCGGTGCCACCTGGGTCGGCAAGCCTGCGCTGTTGTGCAGTCGGTCCAGATCAAAGTGGTAGTTGCCTTTGGGTGTCATCAACTCCAGATGGTCGCCCAGGGCAAAACGGTTTTTCACCTTGACCTCGGCCAGACCGTTGCGCCGCTCGCCGGTCAACTCCCCGACAAACTGCTGGCGATGCGATAACGAACTGCCATGCAGGTAGTTCTGGTACTCATCGTGTACATGCCGACGTAAAAAGCCCTCGGTATAGCCACGCTGTGCCAGTGACTCCAGATCCGTCATCAAGCTGCGGTCAAACTCACGGCCCGCCACTGCATCATCAATCGCCTTGCGATACACCTGAGTGGCCCGTGCGCAGTAGAAGTGGGACTTGGTCCGGCCTTCGATTTTCAGCGAGTGCACGCCCATCTCGGCCAGCCGCGCCACGTGCTGCACGGCACGCAGATCCTTGGAGTTCATGATGTAGGTGCCGTGCTCGTCTTCGAACGCGGTCATCGGTTCATCCGGGCGTTGGGATTCGTGCAGCACAAACACTTCATCGGTGGGTGCGCCTACACCCAGGGTTGGCTCAACCACATTGACGATATTGCCCAGCTCGTTTTCCGTGGCCGGTTTGGTGTCGTACTTCCAGCGGCAGGCATTGGTGCAACTGCCCTGATTGGCGTCGCGCTTGTTCATGTAGCCGGACAACAGGCAGCGCCCGGAGTAGGCCATGCACAGCGCGCCATGCACGAAAATCTCCAGCTCCATGTCCGGTACTTGCTGGCGAATCTCTTCGATCTCTTCCAGCGACAGTTCGCGCGACAGGATGATCCGGCTCAAACCCTGCTGCTGCCAGAACTCGACACTGGCCCAGTTCACCGTATTGGCCTGGACCGACAAATGAATCGGCACCTGCGGGAAGTTTTTGCGCACCAGCATGATCAGGCCCGGGTCAGACATGATCAGCGCGTCCGGGGCCATGGCAACTACCGGTTCCAGATCCTTGAGGAAGGTGCGCAGCTTGGCGTTGTGCGGGGCAATATTGACCACTACGTAAAAGCGCTTGCCTTGGGCGTGGGCCTCGGCGATCCCAATAGCCAGGTTGGCGTGGTCGAATTCGTTGTTACGCACCCGCAGGCTATAGCGTGGTTGGCCTGCGTACACCGCGTCGGCACCATAAGCGAAGGCATAACGCATGTTTTTAAGGGTGCCGGCTGGGGCGAGAAGTTCGGGCGGGGCAAGGTGCATAGTCAGGTCGTTCGCAAAAAGGCGCGATGGTAGTCGAGCCTGACTGCCTGATTATTGACCTGGGTCTATAGGTTGAGCTTGAAGCTGACACTCATGCGGGTGGACTGTCCCTTATGCAGCAGCGTAAGCCCTGGGTGGCCCGGCAGGTGGTGGGCATTGACCGGATGGCTGACGGGTTCGAAGCAGAAGAAGTCCTCTCCCGGCGGGCAATACACCAGGCAGTAACGGCTATCTGTTGCTTGACACTCCAGCGAGTAACCCAGATCCGGCTGACTGATCAGTGCACTGCCATCCCACTCGGTAAAGCAGTTATCGAGTCGGGTTTGCGGCAAGCGGTTGCTCTGGTTGAAATCCCATTGCTCTGGCAGCGCTGCAAGCTCCGTGGGCAGGCCCTGGGTATCGCACAGCCAGACTTGTGCGGTCTTTGCCTGCAACCGGGTGTTGGCGGTGCGTGGCAGATACGGGTGCAGACCCAGGCCATGCCAGGCGGCGCGCTCGTCCTGATGGGTAACGCTCAGTTCGATACATAGCTGGCCGTCACTCAGGGTGTAGCGCAACTGGGCGCGGTACGCAAAAGGGCTGGAACTGTCCAGTTGCAAGCAGGCATGCCGCGGGCTGTGCTCGATCACGCTCCAGGACTGCTGCCAGGCGCTGCCATGAATGGGCAGGGGGCCGGGAGGGTTGTTGGGCTCCAAGGCAAACCAATGGCCGGCGCCATCGAAGCCTCCACTCCCTATCCGGTTCGACCAGGGCACCAGCGGATAACAGGCCAATGCGTTGGCCGAGTGGGTGCTGAGGGCGTCGCTGGCACTTGCGCGCAACAGTGGCAAGCCGCTGGCGATGATGCTCCAGTCCAGGATGCTGCCACCCACTTGCGGAGCCAGGGTCAGCCGGGTCAGGCCGTCTTCAAGGGTCAATAGCACTTGGGGCATGGGACTCTACCGTTAAGGAGGACAGTTCAATCGGCGGTACGGCGCCAGGTGAGCATCACAATACCCGCGACCACGATCAGGCCGCCGATTATTTGGCCGCTGCTGAGCAGTTGATCCAGGATCAGCCAGCCAAACAGCAGGCTCGCCACGGGCTCAACGTTCATTACCGGTGCGTTGCGGGCCATGTTCAGGCGCGTCATGCAGATAAACAGCAGGCAGAACCCTAGACCATACAGCGCAACCAGACAGGCCAGAGCCGTCCAGCCGGTGGACGAGGCGGGTAGCGACACGCCGCCCGGTAGCACGCCACTGACCCCGGCCAGGGCTGCGGCACAAAACACAATCAGCATGGTCAGCATGCTGCGCACCGTGCCGCGTAGGCTCGAGAGTTTGTGATCGGTGATCCAGAGCGCACAGGCGAACACAGAGGCGGCGGCAAAGCCGAAGAGGATCCCTTCAAGCCATTGCGCTTCGGTAGTGCCCTGGCTGGACAGGCGTTCGGGCACATCCAGGGCAAATACCAGACCGCACATGATCAGCCCCATCAGCAGCGCAGCCCGCCGGGTAGGTGCGGCGCCGCCCAGAGCCCAAGTCAGGAGCACCAGCAGAATGGGCGCCACGTTGGCAATCAACAGCGCCAGTGCCACGGGAATCCGCGCCACCGCTGAATAGATAAAGAAGCTTTGCGCCGCGATCAGCAGCCCCAGCAGCAATTGCCAACGCCAGTTGGCGGGGGTCAAGCGAGGACGTTCGCGCTGCCACAACACCAGGCTGGTCAATACCAGCAAGGTCACGCCGGCGCGGCATAGAATGGCCAATAGCAGGCCGGTGTCGTGGTCGAAGGCAATCCGGGCGGCGATATGGTTGCCCGCAAATGCACAGGCCAACAGTACCAGGATCAATACCGCGATATGACGGGGGAACAAAGCAGGAGCAGACATAAGCAACCAGCCTCCTTGGCTGGAAATAAAACCTCTTGGATAACCTTTGTGGGAGCGGGCTTGCTCGCGATGGAATCGCTGCGGTGTTTCAGCGACACCGCGCCGTCTGCATCGCGAGCAAGCCCGCTCCCACGGGCAGGGTGTGGTTTACAGCACCATGCTTGGCAGCCACAGAGAGATGGCCGGAACGTAGGTCACCAGCATCAGCACCATAAACAGCGCCACGTAGAACGGCAGCAGTGCCTTGACGGTGCTTTCGATGGACACCTTGCCCACGGCAGCCCCCACGAACAGCACTGCGCCCACCGGCGGTGTAATCAGGCCGATCCCCAGGTTGACCAGCATGATCATGCCGAAGTGCACCGGGTCGACACCGATGCCGATGATCACGGGCAGCAGGATCGGGGTCAGGATCAGAATCAGCGGTGCCATGTCCATCACGGTGCCCAGCAGCAGCAACATGACGTTGATGCACATCAGGATCACGTAACGGTTATCCGACAGCGTCAGGAACGCTGTGGTGATCTTCATCGGGATTTCCATCAGCGTCAGGATGTAACCGAAGCTGGCGGCGAAACCGATCAGGATCATCACGATGGAAATAGTCCGTACCGCCCGGTGCATCAGCTTGGGCAGGTCGCGCCATTTGTAGTCGCGGTAGATAAACATGGTGACGAAGAACGACCAGAGCACGGCGATGGCGGCCGACTCGGTGGCGGTGAAAATGCCCGACAGAATACCGCCGAGGATGATGACCATGGCCATCAGGCCCCACATCGCGTCACCGGCGATTTTCAGCGCCTGACGCAGCGGGATCACTTCGCCCTTGGGGTAATTGCGCTTGCGCGCGAAGATCATGCACAGGCCCATCAGTACCGCACTGAGTAGCAGCCCGGGCATGATCCCGGCCATAAACAGCGAAGCAATCGACACCGTGCCGCCAGCAGCCAGGGAGTACAGCACCGAGTTATGGCTCGGAGGGGTGAGCAACGCTTGCACCGAGCCGCTGACCGTCACCGCTGTAGAGAACTCGCGGGGGTAGCCTGCACGTTCCATTTCTGGAATCAGTACCGAACCTACAGAGGCGGTGTCGGCCACCGATGAACCGGAAATCGCGCCGAAGAAGGTCGAGGCCACAATGTTGACCAGCGACAGGCCGCCGCGCACAAAACCCACCAGTACCCCGGCGAATGCCACCAGCCTGCGCGACATGCCGCCCTCGGCCATGATCGCACCCGCCAGTACGAAAAACGGTATCGCCAGCAGGGAGAATTTGTTTACGCCGCCCGCGACCTGAATCATCAGGGCATCGAACGGGATATCGATCCACCAGGCCCCGACCAATGCCGACAGGCCCAGCGCATAGGCGACCGGCATGCCAATAAGGATCAGGGCGATAAAGCTGCCCAACAGTACGAAAGCGTCCATTTATACGGCCTCTTCGCTGGCTTCTACGATGTCGAACCGCACGGCACGGCGGTGGCTTTGGTCACCCAGGAAGAGTTTTTCCAGGACGAAGGAAAGAGTCACCAGACCGCCTATAGGGATCGGTAAATAGGAGATGCCTACCCTCACGGACGGCATCTCACCGATAAATTGATTCCAGGTGGTCGCACACAATTTAAAACCCTTCACGGTCATGAACAGGCAGACGATCACCATCAGTATTTGCACCAGCACAGCAACCTTGGAGCGCAGGTGCTTGGGCATGCGCTCCACGGCCATCGCCACGGCCATGTGGGCCCCGGCACGGTAACTGGCGGCGGCACCAAAGAAGGTGAATACCACCATCAACAAAATGGCGGTGGGCTCGGGCCAGCTGGAGCCAGTACCCAGCACGTAGCGGGCAAAAATGCCCCATGGAATGATCAGGGTCATGGTCAGTACCGACAGGCCGGCAATCCCGATACAAACCCGGTACAACATGTCGTTCAAGCGCAGTACGGTATTTTTCATGGGGCTCACCACGCGGCGGAAAACGGGCTGGAGCCCGTCACCGCGGCATTATCGGGCTGACTTATTGAACGGCTTCAATACGCGAGATCAGGTCTTTGTAGTCCGCACCATATTTGTCACGCACTGGCTGAGTCGCGTCGTAGAAGGCTTTTTTCTGTTCTGGGGTGAGGGTGATGAACTCAACTCCACCGGCCTTGAGCTTGGTGATGCTGTCGGCGGTTTTCTTGTCCCAAAGCACGCGTTCTTCAAACTGCGCTTCTCGGGCCAGTTTCTGCACCAGGGCTTGCTGCTCCGGGGTCAGCTTTGCCCAGGTGGACTTGGCCATCACAATGGGCTCGGGCAGGATCAGGTGATCGGTCCAGGTGAAGTATTTGGCGTTCTGGTAGTGGTTGTGTTCAAGAAAGGTGGGCGGGTTGTTCTCTGCGCCATCGATGACGCCTGTCTGCAAGGCGCTGAAGATTTCGCCGGTCGCCATGCCGATGCCATTACCGCCCATGTCGTTAATGGTTTGAATAAATACCGGGTTGCCCTGGACGCGAATTTTCATGCCCTTGAGGTCGCCGATCGCGCGTACTGGTTTCTTGGTGTACAGGTTGCGGGTGCCGCCATCCATCCAGGCGAGTGCGACCATGTTGAATTCGGAGTTGGTGATTTTATCCAGCATCTCCTGGCCGATTTCACCGTCGATGACTTTGCGCATATGGGCCTGATCGCGGAACACGAACGGCAGGTTGAAGGCGTTGGTTTCCGGCACCACGGGGCCGAGGATGCCGAGGCTGACACGGGTCATCTGCACGGCACCGGACTGGAGCTGTTCGACCACTTCTTTCTCTGAACCCAGTACCCCTCCGGCAAACATCTTGAAGGAGATATCGCCGTTACTCTGGGCTTGAAGCTTCTTGCCCATTTCCTGCTCAGCCACCACAGGCGGGTAGCCTGTGGGGTGTACTTCGGCAAATTTGATTTTGATTTCGGCCTGGGCTACTCCTGACAAGCAGAAGGCCAGCGGGAGTGCAGCAATAAGCAGGGTGCGTTTGAAATCCATGGGTCACTCCAAATATTGTTTTTTTTATATCAAGGTGTTGGATCAGCAGTGTCGGCAAGGCAGTCAATTGTTGAATTCGGGCTCCGGCAGCCCCTTGACCCCCGGGCTGAGAGCGAACACGCCCCCAGCCAGCGGTTGGTCGCTGGTATCGCCCACAGGACGAATCGAGGTGACAAACAGGGTGTCCAGATCTGCGCCGCCAAAGGCACACATCGCAGGTTTTTTCACGGGGACGGACAGTGAGCGATCAAGTTTGCCGTCCGGCGTAAAGCGGTGGATCAACCCGGCATCGTTGCCGCAAATCCAGTAACAGCCATCGGCGTCGACAGCAGCGCCGTCGGGGCGACCCGGGTGTTCGGTCATGTCGACAAACAGGCGGCGGTCATGGGGGATACCGGTATCGGTGTCATAGTCGAAGGCCCAGATTTTCTGCACATCGGGGTGTGAGTCCGAGAGGTACATGGTTTTGCCGTCAGGGCTAAAGGCCAGCCCGTTGGGCACAATAAAACCATCAAGTTGCGCTTTGAGCGGTTCGACCTGGCCTGCGCTGTAGCGGTACATAGCGCCCACCGGTGCCCCTGCGGCCATGTTCATGAGCATGGTGCCCGCCCAGAAACGCCCTTGGCGGTCGCAGCGGCCATCGTTAAAACGCATCTCTGGCAGGGCGTGGGTCACGATGGCCAACAGGCGGCTGTCGAGGCTGCCATCGGCGTGTGGCGTGATAGCAAACAGGCCGTTCTCCATCGCGGCGACCCAGCTGCCATTACCTGCCTGAGCAATGCACGCGAGCATTTGCGAGGTTTGCCAGCTTTGGCTTTTGCCATCGGCGGGGCTCCAGCGATGCAAGCGCTTTGCCGGGATATCCACCCAGTAAAGTGCCTGCTGCGCAGTGCTCCAGACCGGGCTTTCGCCGGTGGCGTTGCGTGCATCGAGAATCAGTTCAGCAGTCATGGCGTCTCGATCCTTGTCCGTATTCAGTGTTATGAGCGGGGGCGCGGTTTACTCGTCCCCGAACGGACCTGCCGCAACGAAGGCTCCGCCCTGGTAAACCATGCTCGGATCATTGGCCGCAGGCATCGGCTGGGCCTCGATCTTTTCGCGGAATACTTCTGAGGTGTCGTTGGGCGCAAAGCCCAGGTGCGCGGCGAAACGGTTGTCCCACCACACCTTCAGGTTGTTTGAGGCGCCATAGACCACGGTATGACCAACATTCGGCGTGTACAGCGAGCGCTCGATCAATTGCGTAAGGTCGGCAAAGCTCAGCCAGGTACTCATCATTCGGCGGTTCTGCGGCTCGGGGAACGAGGAGCCGATGCGGATACTGACGGTCTGGATGCCATAGCGATCGAAATAAAAAGTGGCCATGTCTTCGCCATAGGACTTGGACAGCCCGTAATAGCCGTCCGGGCGACGCGGGGAGTGGGCATCCAGGGTTTGATCCTGTTTATAGAACCCGATCACATGGTTGGAACTGGCGAAGATCACGCGCTTGACGCCATGCCGGCGTGCCGCTTCGTAGATATGGAAGATGCCGCTGATATTCGGGCCGAGGATTTCTTCGAACGGACGTTCTACCGAGACCCCGCCGAAGTGCAAAATTGCGTCTACGCCTTCAACCAGTTGGTGAACAGCGTGTTTGTCTGAGAGGTCGCAGAGCTGTATTTCTTCATGGCTGTCGACAGCAGGTGCCATTTGGGCGATATCAGAGAGGCGCAAAACCTTGGCATAGGGCTTCAGGCTTTCGCGCAGTACCTTCCCCAGACCGCCAGCGGCACCGGTGAGAAGAAGGCGATTAAAGGGAATTTGGGCGGTGCGAGTAGTTGGCATCAGATATCCCTGTCTTTCTTGTTATTGTCATCTGTTGTCGTATGACTTGATTGGATTATTCACAGCCATTGCGGTGCTTGTCAATGCAAAATCCGCTGTGGGAGCAAGCCTGCTCGCGATGGTTTCAATCAGTGATGCCATCGCGAGCAGGCTCGCTCCCACAGTCCGAGAGGGCCGCTTAAAGCAACGACAACGGATAGCTGATGAAAATGCGGTTTTCGTCAAACTCGTGAGCGCTGTAGTCGCGACGGATGCTCGCGTTACGCCAGCGCATGTTCAGGTCTTTGAATGTGCCGCTTTGCACGGTGTAGGCCAGTTCTGATTCGCGGCCCCATTCCTTGCCGTCCGTGATGGTGCCGGTGTGGATGTTACTGCCGCTGATGTAGCGGTTCATCATGGTCAGGCCAGGCACCCCAAGCACTGCAAAGTCCAGATCGTGGCGCACTTGCCAGGAGCGTTCCTTGGCCAAGTCGTAGCTGGAGTTGTAGCTATCGTTGGCCAAGGTGCCGCCGCTGGTGCCGTTGACGCGGAACCAGCCATCGTCGCCGCTGATTTTCTGCAGGCCGACATACAGGGTGTTGCCTTTGTATTTGGCCGAAAGCAGGGCGTATGCGGTTTTGTTGTCCAGATCGCCGGCCAGTTTGTTGCCGTCTTCCTTGCCCCAGAAATAACCCAGGTTAGCGCCCAGGGTCACATCGCCGATGGGCTGGCTGTGCAGGACGTTGAGGAATTGCTGCTGGTAGATATCTTCCAGCTGGGCGTACCACACACCGACTTGTGTGCGCTTTTCGTTGAAGCTGTAATCACCGCCGGCAAAGTTGAAGCGGTCGGAGGTAAAGGCGCCTTTGCCGTTGAGCGACATGTCTTCCATGCTCGCGTCGTTACGCGGGCTGTTGGCGCGGAACTGGCCGCCATAGAGGTTCAGACCGGCGAACTCTTTGGAGGTGATCTGACCACCACGAAAGGTTTGCGGCAAGGAACGACCATCGTCCGAGCGCAGAATCGGCAGTACTGGCATCCATTCGCCGATTTTAAGCTCCGTATTGGAGATTTTGGCTTTGGCCGCGACGCCCAGGCGGCCAAAGTTATCGGCCGGTTCGCCATCGCTGTGGGTCGGCAACAACTGTGTACCGACAGTGCCTTTACCGCCGTCCAGCTTCTGCGAGTAGAGCCCCAGCACATCCACCCCGAAACCGACGGTGCCCTGGGTAAACCCGGACTTGACGTCGAGAATGAAGTTTTGTGTCCACTCTTCAGCTTTGCTTTGCGGATAGTCCGGGTTGGTGTAGTTGCGATTGATGTAGGCGTTACGCAGGGTCAGCGTGGCTTTGGTGTCATCCACAAAACCTTCGGCCATACCGCTTAGCGGCAGGGCCAGGCCCATGCTGCCGAGTCCGAGCAAAACCAGCGATCGGGTGTTTCTAGGATTTTTTTGGCGAACGTGAAGGTCGGGGGCGCAGGTAGGTGTGATCATCCGTGGAGCTCCTTGGACATTATTATTTTTGTTATCTGTTGTCATACAACTGCATGGATTTTTTACAGAGTGTGCACAGGGTTGTCAATGCTGCAGGCACGGCGTTTTTGGTGGCCACGGGCGTAGACAGCTACACTGCGTCCATTCCAGGCACTCGCGGCTTACTGACATGGACGGCACATGAACGAAACAAGTCTTCAACGCAAAACCCTGCTGCTGTTGCTGACCTTGGTCACGATTGCCTTTATCTGGATTTTGCTGCCGTTTTACGGCGCGATTTTTTGGGCAGTAGCGCTGGGCATTCTGTTTGCCCCCATGCAACGCCAGGTACTGCTCAAGTTCAAGGGACGGCGAAATCTGGCCACCTTTACCACCTTGAGTGTCTGTACGCTGATTGCAATCTTGCCTGTGATCGTCACCACCGCCTTGCTGGTGCAAGAGGTGGCGATGCTCTACAGCGATGTTCAGAGTGGCAAGATCAACGTCGCCAGCTATGTCATGCAGTTCGAAAATATTCTGCCGGTTCATCTGCAGGAGTGGCTTGACCGCTTTGGCCTGAGCAGCATTGACGGGCTCAGCGAGAAAATCGCCAAAGGCGCGTTGGAGGGCAGTCAGTTCTTTGCTACTCAGGTATTCAACTTTGGGCAGAGTACCTTTGAGCTGGTGGTCAGTTTTTTCATCATGCTCTACCTGCTGTACTTCTTTATCCGCGACGGTCAGTCCATGGTGCGCATGATCCGCAATGCCATACCAATGGCCGAGCAGCACAAGCGCTTGTTGCAAGTCACATTGCGGCGCGTGGTCAGGGCTTCGGTCAAAGGCAACCTGGCAGTAGCCGTCACACAAGGTGCGTTGGGCGGGCTGATCTTCTGGCTGCTGGGCATCCATAGCGCGCTGTTCTGGGCGGTGCTGATGATGTTCCTGTCCTTGCTGCCAGCCGTGGGTGCAGGCATCGTCTGGGCGCCGGTGGCGGTTTACTTCCTGATCACGGGTATGGTTTGGGAAGGGGTGGTGCTGGCGCTGTACGGAGTCTTTGTGATTGGGATGGTGGATAACGTGCTGCGCCCGATCATGGTTGGCAAAGACACCAAAATGCCGGATTTCCTGATTTTGATCTCGACCTTGGGCGGCATGGCGATCTTCGGCCTCAATGGCTTTGTGATCGGGCCATTGATTGCCGCCCTGTTCCTGTCCAGTTGGGGATTGTTCAGCGGCACCCGCCGTAAGGTGCGATTGCCTACCGATATCCAGCCCGGCGATTAACGGAAACTGTACGAGACCCCGACGTAGGCACCCATGCCTTCGCCGGGTGTAGAGCGTGCAGCATCTTTGCCTGCGTCGTCATAACCCGGTGTCACCGTAGCTGCGTAGTGCTGATTAGTCAGGTTGCGCAGGTCGAGCCAGGTTTGCCAGTCCTGCTTGGGGGAGTTGTAGCCCAGCGTTGCGCCAAACAGCATGTAGGACGAGGCGTAGTACGAGTTGGCGTAATCCACCGCCATGCGTGAGGCCACCTGGGTGTTTAGCCCGGCATAGAAGCCCTGCGGATGGTCGTAACGGATTTGCCCCTGGTAGTAGTGCTGCGGGATGCCCGGTAGTTTGTTATCACCAAAGCGCGCGTCATCGCGGTAATGGAAATCGCTGAAGGTGTAGGCCTGGCGCAGCGAGACTTTACCGATTGCGTCACGCTCCCACAGCAGGCTGTTCAGGCCCGCTTCGAAACCTTGGTGCACGGTCGGGCTGGCGTTGGACTCGCCCACGATCGGTCCCAGGTTTTGCGTTGCCGCTTGCAGTTCAACGGTCAGCAGTTCATGGCGCACGGCCGAGTAATACCAGGCCAGATCCCATTGCCCAATCCATGAATCGCCACGGGTGCCCAACTCCAGGGTTGTGGCGGTCTGATTTTGCAGAGAGATGGGCGTGCTCTGGCGGCC
Organism: Pseudomonas kulmbachensis; assembly: GCF_963681935.1. Classification (NCBI taxonomy): domain Bacteria; kingdom Pseudomonadati; phylum Pseudomonadota; class Gammaproteobacteria; order Pseudomonadales; family Pseudomonadaceae; genus Pseudomonas; species Pseudomonas kulmbachensis. Next base: position 1,728,360 of record NZ_OY817088.1, read on the forward strand.
GGTTGCTGCACCGCTGCCGACCGGGAACACAAAAGGCGAACTCCATATCATCGACCAAGGGTGCGGCGGCTCTACCGAGCGACTGAGGTTGCCATACACCTGCAGGTTCGGATTGAACTCATAGCGTAGACCGACCCGAGGCGCATAGTCCCAATCATGCTGACTGACCTTGCCGCCGCTCTCGGGGTAACTCACATCGCTTTCGCGGCGGGTGTAGATCAGCGCCATGCCCGTAGTCAGCCACAAGTCGGGGATCAGCTCCAGATCATTGCTGGCGTGCAGCACGGTGTCCGAACCCTGGTAGCTGAAGTCGCGCATCTTGGTGCCGGGGGCATACGCGGTGGTATTGCCCCGAGGTATACGCACATACTCTGATGCCCCGCTATTGGGCAAGTGTTTGGTATTGCGCAGCCCCACCGTGGTTTTGCTTTCGAGGCCGAACAGGGTGTCGCGGCGCTTGTAGTTCAGCGTGCCGCTGACATCGGTATAAGCCACTTTGAGACGATTCGGACCTTCGCGCAGATCCATCGGGTAGTCGTGATAGACCAGGCCCACTTCCAGTTGTGAGTCGTCATCCAGGTACATCGTGGTCTTGTTACCCAGCCATGTACTGCCGGGTTGCGGGCGGGTGTAGTCACCGCTTACATAGGCCGGGTTGGCTGCGCGGGGGTGATGCTTGATCTGTTCTTTGGTCACGCGCCCGGCCAGTTCGTTGTCCGTTTCGCGATAGCGCAGGTAGAAGCGGGTTTCCAATTGCGGGCTGAAGCGATAACCGACGTTGGCGGCGATGCCTTTGCTGCTGCCTCGGGTGTGATCCTGATAGCCATCGGTGTCAGAGTCCGTCAACGACACGTAGTAGTCGAGGTCGCCCAACACTTGCCCGGAACTGATCTGACGCTTTTGATAGCCGTAACTACCTGCTTCGTAGCGTACTTGCAGCGGTGCTGCGTCGTAGCCGGTGTGAGTGACGTAGTTGATTGACCCGCCCAGGGCCAGCGAGCCGGTTTCAAAACCGTTGGCACCGCGCAGTACTTCGGCGCGGCTCAGCCACAAGGGTTCGAACAGCTCGTATGGGGTGCCGCCGGGGCCGGTGAGCGGCAGGCCGTCGAACATCACATACAGCCCGGAGCCGTGGGCGCTGGGGGCACGATTGATGCCCGAGCCGCGCACCGAGACCTTGGCCCCGTCATTGCCTGCTGATTGCGCATAGATCCCCGGCTGGTAGGCCAGGACATCGGCATTGCTGGCAGTGCGGCCGCTCTCGACGCGGGTCATGTCGATCAGGTTGCTGGCGCCTGGGATCTCATTGAGCGCGTTTTGAGCGGCTTGCAGCTCGCTGCTTTCTTCGCTGCGCACCTGCACTTCGCCCAGCTCCAGGGTACTGCCGTAGGCGGGGGCGGTGCAGATCAGCGCCAAAGGTAAAAGTGAAGAAAGGGCAGGGCGCATTAATGGAACTTCCAGATCGATGGGCGGGCGGCGCGCCAGCCTATACAAGCCCGGAATCACTCGCAACTGTCACGGGCTGCAATCCAGTTGTGGGAGCGAGCCTGCTCGCGATGCTACAAGCTCACGTTTTTTCGGGATTTTTCGCACAGGTTTGGCAATTGCTGGGGCCTGGTGCGGGGCCTATAGTCGGTGCTCGCCGATAAGGCGACCGGGTTTGGCGACCTGGGAAGTGCCTGGAAAAATACGTAATTGCTATAAATGCCGGAGCGTGTATTTTGCTCGGTGTGTTTTATGGCAGCTGTACGTGGGAGATCTTCGGGTCTGCCGGGTTTTTCTGGGCTTTAACCGGTTCGCCAACCCGCGTACAGCGGCCACCTGTTTTTGTTTGGCGACGAAAACGGATGGCAAAAACTTTAGAGCACCAGAGGTTTACTTATGAATCATTCACCGTTTGTCCCGCTTACCGCCATCGACTGCACCATTCCTGCCTTGCTGATCGACCGCAACGCCCCACTCGATGTACTTCATGCCAACGCAGCCGCCCGTGTTCTGGCTGTGACCCAACTGATGGAAATGTTCTCCAGCCGAGAAATGCAGCAGGCCGACTCTATTGACCTCAAGCATCTGGCCACGGTTGCGGCGCAATTGCTGCGTGATGGGTGTGACCTGTTGGATGTACTGGGTTGGCGTTTGCGGCCTGCTTGATCTTGTCTGTTTAACAGATGTGTTGAGTACATATCCGGCATTCGCGTTTAACTGGAATATCGGTTTCGCCCTTACGGCGAGGCACTTTTTCCAGACGCCGAAAAAGTACCCAAAAAGGCTTGCCCCGGCGTACGGCCTCCCTGTTTTGTTCACGTGTACTGCGCAATCTCCTGTAGCAGCTGCCGAAGGAACGAGGCTGCGTTCGGTTGCGAAGCGACCGTAAAACCTGAGTCCGGGATTTACCTGAATGAGCGCAGTGTCCGGCTTTGACGACGGCTGCGCCGCCGAACGCAGCCTCGTTCCTTCGGCAGCTGCTACAGGGTTTTGCGCAAGGTTCTGTGGTTTTTGCTTTTGCTTTTGCTGTAGCCACACGGTTGTCCAAACAACGCGAATGCCCCTCACAGAAGGCCGAAACCAATATTTCAGTTAGACACAAATGCCGGATATGTACGCGGTGGGCCAGTTGTTTTACGTCTGTAACACTGGGCGAAGGATCAACAAAAAACCCCGTGAAGGCCAGGCCTTCACGGGGTTTTGGGTACAGCAACTAGCGCTTAGCCAACCAGGCCCAGCGTTGCACGTTGTACCAGTTCCAGCATTGGCTGCGGGTAGACACCCAGGAAGAACACCATTACCGACACCGCCAGCAACATTACGCCGCCGGCTTTTTGTTCCCAGTTCAGCGGAGCATCGTGGCGATGCAGTTTCGGCTCAACCAGGTACAGGGTCACCATCACACGCAGGTAGTAGAACACGCCAATGGCGCTACCCAGGATCAGGGAACCAACCAGCCACCATTGATGAGCTTCAACACCGGTCGCAATGATGTAGAACTTGCCGATAAAGCCAGCGGTCAGCGGGATACCCGCCAGCGACAGCATCATCACGGTCATCACCGCCGTCAGGTACGGACGACGCCAGAACAGGCCGCGGTACTCGTACAGCGCATCAGCGTCACGGCCTTTGTACGGCGAGGACATCAGAGTGATCACACCGAATGCACCCAGGCTGGTCAGCACGTAGGTGATCAGGTACACGCCAATCGCTTCCATGGCCATGCCTTTGCTCGCCACCAGGGCGATCAGCAGGTAGCCGAAGTGGGCGATGGACGAGTAACCCAGCAGGCGCTTGAGGTTGTTCTGGGTCAGGGCCAGCAAGTTACCGAACAGGATCGAGGCAATCGCGATCACGCTCAGTACGTCGCTCATCACGCCGGTAGTCGCCGAAGGCGTGATCTGGAACAGACGCACCATCACCGCAAACACCGCTACTTTTGACGCAGTAGCCAGGAACGCGGCAACCGGCGCCGGAGCACCTTCGTACACGTCTGGAGTCCAGAGGTGGAAAGGCACCAGCGACAGTTTGAATGCCAGGCCGACGAACATCATGCCCAGACCCAGCTGTGCCAGTGGCGCAGGTACGCCAGTGGCTGCCAGGGCGTGACCGATACCGCTGAAGCTCAGGCTGCCAGCTTCGGCGTACAGCAGCGCCATACCGAACAACAGGAACGCAGAGCCAGCGGCCGACAGCACCATGTACTTGATGCCGGCTTCCAGCGAACGCTTGTTGAAGAAGGCATATGCCACCAGACCGTAAACCGGTACAGAGAGCAGCTCCAGACCGATAAACAAGCCAGCCAGGTGTTGCGCGCTGACCAGCACGATACCGCCGGTCGCAGCCAGTAGCATCAGCAGGTACAGCTCTTCACGGTTACCGGGGTAACCCGTGCCGCCTTCACCCAGATAGGCGTGAGCCAGGGTGACGCAAGCCAGGGTGGAAGCCAGGATCAGCCCGATATACAGATAGGCGAAGTTGTCCATCATCAACAGCGGGGTGACAGCCAGTGGAGCAACTTTCAACGCCGGGAAGATTGACAGCAGTGCCAGGTTAAGACCCGCCACCGAAAGCAGGAAGGTCTGTGAGTGGTTGCGGCGCCACGCGATTGCCAGCATCACCACAACAACGGTGAGGCTGGTAATCAGCAGTGGAGCAAGCGCGATAAAGTGTTGGATCGTGAATTCCATAGCGCTCTTACCGGGCCGAAGCGAGTTGAGTGAAGGCGGTGCCGAGCCATTGCTGCACACCATGCATGGTCGCAGCGGAGGTATCGAGGAACGGTTGTGGGTACACGCCGATAAACACCAGCAATACCGCCAGACCGAGCACCATGATCAGTTCACGTGCATCCATGCCGGCCAGTACAGCGTCGGACTTGGATGGGCCGAAATAGGCGCGGTGAATCATGATCAGCGAGTAGACCGAACCAAACACCAGACCGGTCGTTGCAATCGCCGTAACCCAAGGGAAGCTGGCGAACGAGCCCATCAGGATCAGGAATTCGCCGACAAAGTTACCGGTGCCCGGCAAGCCCAGCGACGCGGCAGCAAAGAACAGGCTGATGGCCGGCAGGTAAGCAATCTTGGACCACAAGCCACCCATTTCACGCATGTCACGGGTATGCAGGCGTTCGTACAGTTGGCCGCTAAGGATAAACAGCGCCGCTGCCGAAACACCGTGAGCCAGCATCTGCATCACCGCACCTTGCAGTGCAAGCTGGCTGCCGGAGTAGATACCGATCAGCACGAAGCCCATGTGCGAAACGCTGGAGAATGCGATCAGACGCTTGATATCGGTTTGTGCGAAGGCCAGGAACGCGCCGTAGAAAATCCCGATCAGACCCAGGGTCATGGCAATCGGCGCAAACTCGGCCGATGCATTCGGGAACAGCGGCAGGGCGAAACGCAGCAGACCATAAGCAGCGGTCTTCAACAGGATACCGGCCAAATCGACCGAACCTGCGGTCGGTGCCTGTGCGTGAGCATCCGGCAACCAGGAGTGGAACGGTACAACCGGCAGCTTCACGGCAAAGGCAATGAAGAAGCCCAGCATCAGGATGTACTCGGTGGTGAGTGACATCTTGGTTTTCAGTAACTCGGCGTAGCTGAAGGTAATCACGCCGGTGCTGTTGAAGTTGACCAGCACCAGACCTAGGATCGCCACCAGCATGATCAGGCCGGAAGCCTGAGTGAAGATGAAGAACTTGGTCGCGGCGTAGATACGGGTTTTCTTGCCGTCAGACGAACTGTGACCCCAGAGCGCGATGAGGAAGTACATCGGCACCAGCATCATTTCCCAGAAGAAGAAGAACATGAACAGGTCGATGGCGAGGAACACGCCAACCACGCCGCCCAGGATCCACATCAGGTTCAAGTGGAAGAAGCCCACGTGACGCTGAATTTCTTTCCAGGAACACAGGACCGACAGCACACCGAGCAAGCCGGTCAGCAGGATCATCAGCAGCGACAGGCCGTCCAGCGCCAGGTGCACGCTGATACCGAAGCGTGCAATCCAGGTGTGCTGGAACTCAAGCGCCCAGGTCGGATCGGCGCCAGGCTGTGGCGCAAATGAGTAGTTCCCCTGAGACCACAGCCAAAGGCCGAGGGCAAGCTCAAGGGACATGGTCAGCAATGCAATCCAGCGGGGCAGGGTGGAGCCGAAACGCTCACCCAGCCAGCACAGGAGGCCGCCGATAAAGGGGATCAGGATTAGCCAAGGCAGAATCATGACGGGCTCAATTCCTTTCGCAAAGTCGAAGGTTCATATCAGACCGCTACCAGTACGATGGCGCCCATGACCAGTACAGCACCGGCGGCCATGGATGCAGCGTACCAACGCAGTTGACCGGTTTCGCTGCGGCTCAGGGCGTTATGCCCGGCCTTGGCCATCTTCGGGATCAAACCAATGGTCTGGTCCAGAGGATCTTTGGCCAGCAAGCGGCAGATCAACAGATACGGTTTGACGAACAGTTTGTCGTACAGCCAGTCGAAGCCCCAGGCAGCGAACCACCAGGCCGACAGGAAGCGACCGATGCCGCTGTTGGCGACTGCGGTTACAAAGCGACGCTTGCCCAGGTACAGCAGGGCGGCGAGCAGGATACCGGCCAGGGCGATGGCACCCGAGGCGATTTCCAGGCTGTGCTTGGCTTCACCGCCAGCATGGCCAACGCTTTGTGGCAGAACACCAGCCAGTGGCGGAGTGATCATGGCGCCGATAAAGGTCGACAGTACGATCAGCACGCTCAGTGGCAGCCAGTAGGTAACGCCGTGGCCCGCGTGGGCTTCAGTCTTGGCTTCACCGTGGAACGTGATGAAGATCAGGCGGAAGGTGTACAGCGAGGTCATGAACGCACCGACCAGACCGGCATACAGCAGTTCGTTGTTACCGCTGGCGAAGGCTTCCCAAAGAATTTCGTCCTTGGAGTAGAAACCGGCCGTCAGCAATGGCAAGGCAGACAGTGCCGCGCCACCGACGATAAAGCTGGCGTAGGCCAATGGCAGTTTTTTCCACAGGCCGCCCATCTTGAAGATGTTCTGCTCGTGATGGCAGGCAACAATCACCGCACCGGAAGCAAGGAACAGCAGGGCCTTGAAGAAGGCGTGGGTCATCAGGTGGAAGATCGCGCCGTCCCAGGCACCCACGCCCAATGCCAGGAACATGTAGCCAATCTGGCTCATGGTCGAGTAGGCAAGGATACGTTTGATGTCGGTTTGTACCAGTGCGGCAAAACCGGCCAGTACCAGGGTCACACCGCCGACGATGCCGACCAGGTGCAGTACGTCAGGCGCCAGAGTGAACAGGCCGTGGGTACGTGCAATCAGGTAAACACCGGCCGTTACCATGGTCGCGGCGTGGATCAGTGCCGAAACCGGTGTAGGACCGGCCATCGCATCTGCCAGCCAGGTTTGTAGCGGCAGTTGCGCAGATTTACCCACAGCACCGCCCAGCAGCATCAGGGTGGCCAGCACGATCCAGAAATCACCGGCCTGGAACTTCTGCGGTGCCAGAACCAGCAGCTCTTGAATATTCAGCGTGCCCAGTTGCTGGAACAGGATAAACAGGCCGATGGCCAGGAACACGTCGCCGACACGGGTCACGATAAAGGCTTTAAGTGCGGCGTTACCGTTGTTGCGGTTGCTGTAGTAGAAACCGATCAACAGATACGAGCACAGGCCCACGCCTTCCCAGCCGAAGTACACGAACAACAGGTTATCGGCCAGGATCAGGAACAGCATGCTGGCGATAAACAGGTTGGTGTAGGCGAAGAAACGCGAGTAGCCGTCTTCACCGCGCATGTACCAGGAGGCAAATACGTGGATCAGAAAGCCCACACCGACGACCACACCCAGCATGGTCACCGACAAGCCGTCCAGGTGCAGGGCGAAGTTGGGTTTGAAATCACCCACCGACATCCACTGCCACAGCACTTGCGTGAACTGACCGCCCTCAGGCGGCGACACGTTGAATTGCCAAATCACAAACGCGGCCACGATGGCCGACAGGCCAATGGAGCCGACGCCGATCACGGCCGAGAGGTTTTCGCTGAAGCGTCCACGGGAGAACGACAGCAGCAAAAAGCCGAGCAGGGGGAATACAAAAGTCAGAAAGAGAAGGTTCATCCGCGCATCTCACTGGCAGCATCGATATCAAGCGTATGGAAGCGGCGATACAGCTGCAGCAGGATCGCCAGGCCAATACTGGCCTCAGCGGCTGCCAGGGTGATCACCAGGATGAACATGACTTGCCCATCCGGCTGCGCCCAGCGTGCACCGGCAACGATGAAGGCCAGTGCAGCGGCGTTCATCATGATTTCCAGACTCATCAATACGAAGAGAATGTTGCGACGTACCATCAGGCCAACCAGACCGAGGCAGAACAGGATGCCGGCCACTGCCAGTCCATGTTCGAGAGGTATTCCTGGCATCTTATTGCTCCTTCGCCTCAGTACGGCCCAAGTGGAACGCCGTCACAGCTGCAGCAAGCAGCAGCATCGAGGCGAGTTCGACCACCAGCAGATACGGACCGAACAGGCTGATGCCCACGGCTTTAGCATCGATGGTGGTTTGACCGATTGCAGCACCGCTCTGGTGAGCGAACAGCACGTACAGCAGTTCGGCCAGCAGCAGGGCGGACAAAATGGTTGGCCCGATCCAGATCCCCGGCTTGAGCCAATGGCGTTCTTGCGTCACCGAGGCAGGGCCTTGGTTGAGCATCATCACCACGAACACAAACAGCACCATGATGGCACCGGCGTAGGCGATCACTTCGAGCACACCGGCAAACGGTGCGCCCAAGCTAAAGAACGTCATCGCCACGGCAATCAGCGAAATAATCAGGTAGAGCAGGGCGTGCACAGGGTTGGTGTTGGTGATCACGCGTAGCGTGGACACGACAGCGACACCCGATGCGAAATAGAAAGCGAATTCCATCGTTCTTCCTTAAGGCAGCAAGCTCTTCACGTTGATCGGCTCGGCTTCGTTCTGGGCAGCGCCTTTCGGCTTGCCTTCAACGGCCATACCAGCAACACGATAGAAGTTGTAATCAGGGTTCTTACCGGGACCGGAGATCAGCAGATCTTCTTTCTCGTACACCAGATCCTGACGTTTGAACTCGGCCATCTCGAAATCCGGAGTCAGCTGGATTGCGGTGGTCGGGCAGGCTTCCTCACACAAACCGCAAAAAATGCAGCGTGAGAAGTTGATGCGGAAGAACTCCGGGTACCAACGGCCATCTTCGGTTTCGGCTTTTTGCAGCGAGATGCAGCCAACCGGGCACGCTACGGCGCACAGGTTACAGGCTACACAACGCTCTTCACCGTCCGGGTCGCGGGTCAGGACAATTCGGCCACGGTAACGCGGTGGCAGATAGACCGGTTCTTCCGGGTATTGCAGCGTGTCACGCTTGCGGAAGGCATGGCCAAACACCATCACCAAGCTGCGAAGCTGGGTGTAGGTGCCATGCACGATGTCAAACAGGTACTTGAACATGGGTCTCTATCCTCACTGAACCGCGCCGGCAGGCGTGTTTAACAACACGACTGCAGCGGTCACCAGCAAATTGATCAGGGTCAGCGGCAGGCAGAACTTCCAGCTGAAGTCCATCACTTGGTCATACCGTGGGCGCGGAATAGAAGCGCGCAGCAGGATGAAGATCATGATGAAAAACGCGGTCTTCAGGGCGAACCAGATAAACGGGATCTGCGGCAGGATGCCGAAAGGCCCGTGCCAGCCACCGAAGAACAAAGTCACCAGCAACGCCGAGATCAACACGATCCCGATGTATTCACCGACGAAGAACATGCCCCATTTCATGCCGGCGTATTCAATGTGGTAACCATCGGCCAGTTCCTGTTCTGCTTCCGGCTGGTCGAACGGGTGACGGTGAGTCACGGCGACGCCAGCGATGAAGAAGGTCAGGAAACCGAAGATCTGCGGAATGATGAACCACAGGTTCTGCGCTTGATATTCAACGATGTCGCGCATGTTGAACGAGCCAACCTGCACCACGATGCCCATCAGCGCCAGGCCCATGAACACTTCGTAGGACACGGTTTGCGCCGAGGCACGCAAGGCACCCAGCAACGCGAACTTGTTGTTGCTCGACCAGCCTGCGAACAGCACCGCATAGACCGAAAGACCGGCCATGGCGAAGAAGAACAGGATGCCGATGTTCAGATCCGCCACGCCCCAGGTCGGGGTGATCGGGATAATCGCGAAGGCGATCAGCAAGGCGCTCATGGCCACGACCGGTGCCAGGGTGAAAATCACCTTGTCGGCAAACGGCGGGGTCCAGTCTTCCTTGAAGAACATCTTGATCATGTCGGCTGCGATCTGGAACGCGCCGAACGGGCCTACGCGGTTCGGACCGTAACGGTCTTGCCACAGGGCCAGCAGGCGACGTTCAACCCAGCTCAGCAGCGCGCCGCAAACCACTACGGCGAGCAGGATTACCACGGCTTTGAGCACCGAGATAATCACGTCGATCACTTCAGGCGTAAACCAGGTCATTGGGCTGCCTCCTGCAAACCGTCAACGGTAAGGCCAAAGATCGCAGGCGGAATACCTGCCAGGCCAGCAGGCAATGCCACCAGGCCTGAACCCAGCTCTTCATTGATGCGCAGCGGCAGACGCAGGGTCACACCGGCAACGTTGAGGCTGAGCAGGGCGCCATCATTCACACCCAGGCGGTCGGCTTCGGCTTTGGCCAATGCGATGTAAGCGGCTGGAATGCGTTCCTGAACCGGCGCGGCCTTGGAAGAGTTCTCTTCGCTGCCCAGCAGGTGGAAGAACGGCACGACTTGCCAGGTGCCGCGTGCCGGGTTGAAAGCGCCCGGAATGTTGGCGGACCAGTTCAGCGAATCACCTTTGCTTTCGATCAGGCGGGTGCCTGGGTCGCCAGCGCGGATATGACCACCGACTTCGTCCTGGAACTTGTTCCACGCTTGTGGCGAGTTCCAGCCCGGCGACCAGGCGAACGGCACTTGTTGGCGCGGTTCGACGGAGCCTGAGTAACCTTCCATGGAGTAGGCGAACGCGGTGTCCGGATCTTGTGGGGTACGTGGCTCGTGCACGCTGATATTGGCGCGCATTGCGGTACGGCCACTGTAACGCAGCGGTTCGCGAGCCAGCTTCATGCCTTTGATACGGAACGCAGCAGACGGCGCGGCATCAACGATGCGGGCGAGTGCAGGTGTGCTCGCAGCAGTGGCTTGAGTCACGTGGTCGAGCAGAGTCCAGTCAACCGGCTTGTTCAGCAGGGTGCTGCGCAGGGCATGCAACCAGCGCCAGCCTTCGTGAACCAGGATGCTGGCGTCCAGGTAAGTCGGGTCGAACACCTGGAAGAAACGCTGGGCGCGGCCTTCCTGGCTGACCAGAGTACCGTCGCCTTCAGCGAAGCTGGCAGCCGGCAGCACCAGATCGGCACGGTCGGTGGTGGCAGTCTTCTGGTGGTCAGCAACGATGACTACTTTGGCAGCGTCCAGAGCAGCATTGACCTTGACGGCGTCAACGCGAGTGAACAGGTCGTTTTCCAGTACCACGATGGCGTCGGCTTTACCGTCGATCACCGCTTGCAGGGCGGCGTCTACCGAGTCGCCGCCGAGCATGGCCAGGCCGAGGCTGTTGGCTTCCGGCACGATCAGGGTGATGGAACCGGCTTTCTCGCGCAGGTGCAGGGCCTTGGCGATATTGCCTGCGGCTTCGATCAGGGCTTTGGAGCCCAGCGAAGTACCGGCAATGATCAGTGGGCGCTTGGCCGCGAGCAACGCGTCAGCGATACGCTTGGCCAGTTCCAGTGCTTCAGCATCCAGACCGGTAACGGCAGGTGCGCTGGCATCAATGGCGTGGGCCACGGCGAAACCGATGCGGGCCAGGTCGTCTGGAGCGGCGTGAACGCATTCTTCAGCCACGTCGTCGAGCTTGGTTTCAGCCAGGCTGGCGATAAACAGCGGGTTCAGCGCGTGCTGGCCGATGTTTTTCACCGCGGCGTCTAGCCAAGGCTGAACGCGCATGGCGTCAGCCATGTCTTCAGCCTTGCCCTTGACCGATTGACGCAGCGACAGCGCCATACGGGCAGCGGTCTGGGTCAGGTCTTCACCGAGTACGAAAATAGCGTCGTGATCTTCGATCTCGCGCATGTTCGGCACTGGCAGTGGGCTGTCTTTGAGAACTTGCAGCACCAGACGGATGCGCTCCAACTCACCGGCTTCGATGCCGGAGTAGAAGTGCTCGGCGCCGACCAGTTCGCGCAACGCATAGTTGCTTTCGAGGCTGGCGCGTGGCGAACCGATACCGACGATGTTGCGACCGCGCAGCAGGTCAGCTGCTTTATCCAGTGCAGCGTCGAGGCTCAGCTTGGTGCCGTCTGCCAGCAATGGCTGACGTGGGCGATCTGTGCGGTTGACATAGCCATAGCCGAAACGGCCACGGTCACACAGGAAGTACTGGTTAACCGAACCGTTGAAGCGGTTTTCGATACGGCGCAGCTCGCCATAACGCTCGCCCGGGCTGATGTTGCAGCCGCTGGAGCAACCGTGGCAGATGCTTGGCGAGAACTGCATGTCCCACTTGCGGTTGTACCGCTCGGAGTGGGTTTTGTCAGTAAACACGCCAGTCGGGCAGACTTCGGTGAGGTTGCCCGAGAACTCGCTTTCAAGCACGCCGTCTTCAACGCGACCGAAGTACACGTTGTCATGGGCGCCAAATACACCGAGGTCAGTGCCGCCAGCGTAGTCTTTATAGAAGCGTACGCAGCGATAGCAGGCGATGCAGCGGTTCATTTCGTGGGAAATGAACGGGCCCAGTTGCTGGTTCTGGTGGGTACGCTTGGTGAAGCGATAACGGCGCTCGTTGTGGCCGGTCATCACGGTCATGTCTTGCAGGTGGCAGTGACCGCCTTCTTCGCACACGGGGCAGTCGTGCGGGTGGTTGGTCATCAGCCATTCAACGACGCTGGCGCGAAACACTTTCGCTTCTTCGTCGTCAATGGAGATCCAGCTACCGTCGGTGGCCGGGGTCATGCACGACATGACGATCCGACCACGCTTGTCGTTCTCGTCGGTGTACTGCTTGACGGCGCATTGGCGGCAAGCGCCAACACTGCCCAAGGCAGGGTGCCAGCAGAAATACGGGATATCGAGGCCTAGCGACAGACACGCCTGTAACAGGTTGTCTGCCCCATCGACTTCGAGATCTTTGCCGTCTACGTGGATAGTGGCCATGGTTCAAAGGTCTTCGTTGGCCCGGTGTCAGCGGGCGTGGCTAATGGAATCTTGTTATGTGTTCGAAACAACTCAGCCTTACGGCGTTATCGAACGATCAGAGAGCGGCACGGACCGCTCTCCTTCAGAACGTTACGCGCCGATAACAATCGGGCGTGCCAGAGGTGGAACCCCAGGTTTTGCTTGCGCAATACCGGCTTCGAACTCTGGACGGAAATACTTGATCGCGCTGCCCAATGGCTCCACGGCACCCGGTGCGTGAGCACAGAACGTCTTGCCAGGGCCGAGGAAACCGACCAGACCCAGCAGGGTCTCGATATCGCCGGGCTGACCTTCGCCGTGTTCGATCGCCATCAGGAGCTTGACGCTCCATGGCAGACCATCACGGCAAGGGGTGCAGAAACCGCACGATTCGCGAGCAAAGAACTGTTCCATGTTGCGCAGCAAAGACACCATGTTGACGCTGTCGTCGACGGCCATGGCCAGACCAGTACCCATACGGGTGCCGACCTTGGCGATGCCACCGGCGTACATTTGTGCGTCCAGGTGCTCCGGCAGCAGGAAGCCCGTACCGGCGCCGCCTGGCTGCCAGCACTTGAGCTTGAAGCCGTCACGCATGCCACCGGCGTAGTCTTCGAACAGCTCGCGAGCGGTGACGCCGAACGGCAGTTCCCACAGGCCAGGGTTCTTCACTTTGCCGGAGAAGCCCATCAGCTTGGTGCCGTGGTCTTCGCTGCCTTCGCGGGCGAGGGATTTGTACCAGTCAACGCCGTTGCCAATGATGGCCGGTACGTTGCACAGGGTTTCAACGTTGTTCACGCAGGTCGGCTTGCCCCATACGCCCACAGCGGCCGGGAAAGGCGGCTTGGAACGCGGGTTGGCGCGACGGCCTTCGAGGGAGTTGATCAGTGCGGTTTCTTCACCGCAGATGTAACGCCCGGCGCCGGTGTGAACGATCAGTTCGAAGTCAAAGCCCGAACCGAGGATGTTCTTGCCCAGCAGGCCTGCTGCCTTGGCTTCTTCGACAGCACGGCGCAGGTGCACGGCAGCGGTGGTGTATTCGCCACGCAGGAAGATATAGCCGCGGTAGGTTTTCAGTGCACGGGCACTGATCAGCATGCCTTCGATCAGCAGATGGGGCAGTTGCTCCATCAGCATGCGGTCTTTCCAGGTATTGGGTTCCATTTCATCGGCGTTACACAGCAGGTAACGGATGTTGATGGATTCGTCTTTAGGCATCAGCCCCCACTTCACGCCCGTGGGGAAGCCCGCGCCGCCGCGACCCTTGAGGCCCCCGTCTTTCACGGTCTGGACGATATCGTCCTGAGACATGTCAGCGAAGGCTTTGCGAGCGGCTGTGTAACCGTCCTTGGCCTGGTACTCGTCGAGCCAAACGGCCTCGCCGTCGTCACGCAGACGCCAGGTCAGGGGGTGGGTTTCTGCCGAACGCTTGATCAGGTTGGCAGGGCCGAAAGAAGTCAGACTCATGGGTAGGCCTCCAGCAACGTGGCGACGCCAGCAGGCTGCACATCACCGAATGTGTCGTCGTCGATCATCAACGCCGGCGCCTTGTCGCAGTTGCCCAGGCAGCACACTGGCAGCAGCGTGAAGCGGCCGTCAGCAGTGGTCTGGCCCAGGCCGATGCCCAGCTTGTTCTGGATTTCGCCGACCACTGATTCGTGGCCGCCGATGTAGCAGACCATGCTGTCGCACACACGAATGACGTGGCGGCCGACGGGCTGGCGGAAGATCTGGCTGTAGAACGTGGCCACGCCTTCAACGTCGCTGGCAGGGATGCCCAGCAGTTCGCCGATGGCGTAAATGGCACCGTCCGGCACCCAGCCGCGTTCCTTCTGAACGATCTTCAGGGCTTCGATCGACGCTGCGCGTGGATCTTCGTAGTGATGCATCTCGTGCTCGATGGCCGAGCGCTCGGTTTCGCTCAGGGCGAAACGGTCTGTCTGGATAAGCGTGCTGTTCATGCTTAGCGGTCCACGTCGGCCATAACGAAATCGATACTACCCAGGTACGCAATCAAGTCCGCGACCATTTCACCTTTGATCACCGAAGGGATCTGCTGCAGGTGCGGGAAGCTTGGAGTACGAATCCGGGTGCGGTAGCTCATGGTGCCGCCATCGCTCGTCAGGTAATAACTGTTGATACCCTTGGTCGCTTCAATCATCTGGAAGGATTCGTTGGCCGGCATTACCGGGCCCCACGAAACTTGCAGGAAGTGCGTGATCAAGGTCTCGATGTGCTGCAGCGTGCGCTCTTTAGGTGGCGGCGTGGTCAGCGGGTGATCCGCCTTGTACGGGCCAGCTGGCATGTTGCGCATGCACTGCTCGATGATTTTCAGGCTCTGGCGCATTTCTTCGACACGCACGATGCAGCGATCGTAGGCATCGCCGTTGGCCGCCAGCGGGACTTCGAATTCGAAGTTCTCGTAGCCGGAGTACGGGCGTGCTTTACGGATGTCGAAATCGCAACCGGTCGAACGCAGGCCAGCACCGGTGACGCCCCATTCCAGTGCCTCTTTGGTGTTGTAGGCGGCAACGCCGATGGTACGACCACGCAGGATGCTGTTGTCCAAAGCGGCTTTTTGGTACTCGTCCAGACGCTTTGGCATCCAGTCGATGAATTCCTTGACCAGGCGTTCCCAGCCGTTCGGCAGGTCGTGTGCAACGCCGCCGATGCGGTACCAGGCCGGGTGCAGACGGAAGCCGGTGATGGCTTCGATCACTTTGTAAGCGCGCTGACGGTCGGTGAAGGTGAAGAACACCGGAGTCATGGCGCCCACGTCCTGGATGTAAGTCCCCAGGAACAGCAGGTGGCTGGTGATACGGAAGAACTCGGCCATCATGATGCGGATGGTATCGACCCGGTCCGGCACCTTGATCCCGGCGAGTTTCTCAACCGAGAGCACGTACGGCAGGTTGTTCATCACGCCGCCGAGGTAGTCGATACGGTCGGTGTACGGGATGAAGCTGTGCCAGGACTGGCGTTCGGCCATTTTCTCGGCGCCACGGTGGTGGTAGCCGACGTCTGGCACGCAGTCGACGATTTCTTCACCGTCCAGCTGCAGGATGATACGGAAGGCGCCGTGAGCCGAAGGGTGGTTCGGACCCAGGTTGAGGAACA
This sequence comes from Pseudomonas kulmbachensis, assembly GCF_963681935.1. Taxonomy (NCBI): domain Bacteria; kingdom Pseudomonadati; phylum Pseudomonadota; class Gammaproteobacteria; order Pseudomonadales; family Pseudomonadaceae; genus Pseudomonas; species Pseudomonas kulmbachensis. The sequence continues at coordinate 1,744,204 of NZ_OY817088.1, forward strand.
TGTAGTCCTCGTTCTCGCCGGAACGCTTCATGCCCCAGTCTTCAGGACGGAAGCGCGCAGCTTCCTCTTCCAGTTGCACTTTGGCCAGGGTCAGGCTGTATGGGTCGAACTCGGTGGCACGGGCCGGGAAGTCCTTGCGCAGCGGGTGACCTTCCCAGGTCGGCGGCATCATGATGCGCGACAGGTGCGGGTGGCCTTTGAAGTCGATGCCGAACATGTCCCAGACTTCGCGCTCGTACCAGTTGGCGTTCGGCCAGATACCGGTCACGGTCGGTACGCTGAGGTCGCTCTCGGACAAGGCGACCTTGATCATTACGTCACTATTACGCTCAAGCGACATCAGGTGATAGAAGACGGTGAAGTCTGCACCCGATGGCAAGCCCTGACGCTTGGTGCGCAGACGTTCGTCTACACCGTGCAAGTCATAGAGCATGACGTAAGGTTTTGGCAGGTTACGCAGGAAGGTCAGGACTTCAACCAGTTTTGCGCGGGTAACCCAAAGCACCGGCATGCCGGTGCGTGTGGCCTGGGCGGTGAACGCTTCAGGGCCAAAACGGGTGTTCAGTTCGACAACCACATCTTGGTCGTCAGCCTTGTAAGGCGGGATGTACAGAGCGGAGCCTGTAGTCATGGTTTTTTATCGCTTTCGGTCAACGTAAAGAATGAAGCCAGGGTTTCGTTCTATGGATAGAAACGGCGCTGGATCAAACTTCGTCGGGGCTGCGCAGGTTGGTTACCTGAATACGCTGTTCGCGGCGCTGTTCCTTTTGGGACGGCATCTCGGCGCGGTAAACGCCTTGGTCACCGACAACCCAGGAAAGTGGGCGACGCTCCTGGCCAATCGACTCTTGCAAGAGCATCAAGCCTTGCAGAAAAGCCTCTGGGCGGGGTGGGCAGCCTGGCACGTAAACGTCCACGGGCAGGAACTTGTCGACCCCTTGAACCACGGAGTAGATGTCGTACATGCCGCCGGAGTTGGCGCAAGAACCCATGGAGATAACCCATTTAGGCTCAAGCATTTGCTCATACAGACGCTGAATGATCGGCGCCATCTTGATGAAGCAAGTACCGGCAATAACCATGAAATCCGCCTGACGCGGCGATGCCCGGATAACTTCGGCGCCAAAGCGCGCGATGTCGTGGGGCGCCGTGAAGGCGGTGGTCATTTCCACGTAGCAGCACGAAAGGCCGAAGTTGTACGGCCACAGGGAGTTTTTACGCCCCCAGTTGACCGTGCCGTTCAGCACGTCTTCGAGTTTGCCCATGAAAATGTTTTTGTGGACTTGATCTTCTAACGGATCGGCAACGGTTTCCCGTGTGCCGATCGGGTATTGCTCGTTAGGAGCATCCGGGTCGATCCTGGTGAGTTCGTATTGCATTGCCAAAGCCTCATTGTTTCAGCTTGGCCTGCCGCTTACGACGAGCTTCCGGTGCCCAATCAAGAGCACCCACCCGAAATAGGTAGACAAGGCCTGCCAACAGAATTGCTATGAAAACGAGAGCTTCGACGAATCCGGTCCAGCCGCTTTCGCGAACAGACACAGACCATGCAAAGAGAAAGAGGGCTTCGATATCGAAGATCACGAACAGCATCGCGACCAGATAGAATTTGGCTGAGAGCCGCAAGCGGGCGCCACCGGTAGGTAGCATGCCGGACTCGAACGGTTCGTTTTTACTGCGCCCCCAGGCTTTTGACCCGAGGAGGCTGGAAACACCGAGCATGAAGGCACAAAGGCCGACAACACCGAGAAGGAAAATGGCAAAGCCCCAGTTGTGGGCTATGAGTCCTGTCGCTTCGGGCATGCTGGAAATCCTTAACAGAGAGCAAAGGTCTCTGAGCTTGAAAAGGTAATAAAGCAGTGACGTTATGTCGCAGTGCTATTGATTGCCGGGATTTTATGGCTAAACACCCAGCAAGTAAATTTTCTAAGATGAATTAATTCAGTCCTTTAGTGGTATGGCCTTCCTTGAATGTGCTGTAGGCCTTGTGGTCCGGGCATTACAGCGTGTTTCAGGGAATATCTTTTACAGGGCTGGTAATCAACAACAGCAACTCTAAATGATAATCAATACTGTTTAAGTGTGTTGCCTTACGTCGGGTTGGTTGAAGTTGGCTTATATATGCGCAGTTAGCAAGTTTTGAACTTGGCTTTGTAGCGCGGTTTTTATTTTGAGGCATGGATCTGGGTCAAGTTTTTGTCGAAGGTGAGGAGGTTCTGTAGCAGCTGGCGAAGGAACGAGGCTGCGTTCGGCGGCGGAGCCGTCGTAAAACCTGATACCGCAGTGGGTCAGACAAACCCGGGACGAAGGATTTACGGTCGCTGCGCAACCGAACGCAGCCTCGTTCCTACGGCAGCTGCTACGCAGGGATGTAAGTCACCCCGCAGGCAAAAAAACGCCCCGAACCAGTCGGGGCGTCATGTAAAAGGCATTGCGTTTTTGCTTTACGGGCTGGGCAATGGCCGTGGTTCCACTATCAGTGGAACTGTTCTTCTTCAGTCGAGCCGGTCAGGGCGGTTACCGAAGACGAGCCACCCTGGATTACGGTGGTCATGTCGTCGAAGTAGCCAGTGCCCACTTCCTGCTGGTGCGCAACAAAGGTGTAGCCTTTGGCGGCGTCAGCAAATTCCTGCTCTTGCAGTTTTACGTAGGCAGTCATGTCGTTGCGGGCGTAGTCGTGCGCCAGGTTGAACATGCTGTGCCACATATTGTGGATGCCAGCCAGGGTGATGAACTGGTGCTTGTAGCCCATTGCCGACAGTTCGCGCTGGAACTTGGCGATGGTCGCGTCGTCCAGGTTTTTCTTCCAGTTGAAGGAAGGCGAGCAGTTGTACGACAGCAGTTGGTCCGGGTATTCCTTTTTGATCGCTTCAGCAAAGCGGCGGGCTTCGTCCAGATCCGGCTTGGCAGTTTCGCACCAGATCAGGTCGGCATATGGAGCGTAGGCCAGGCCGCGAGCGATGGCTTGATCCAGGCCAGCGCGCACTTTGTAGAAACCTTCCTTGGTGCGTTCGCCAGTGACGAACGGCTGATCGTATGGGTCGCAGTCAGAGGTCAGCAGATCAGCCGCGTTGGCGTCGGTGCGGGCCAGGATGATGGTCGGTGTGCCTGCAACGTCAGCTGCCAGACGAGCAGCGGTCAGCTTTTGTACCGCTTCCTGGGTAGGGACCAGTACTTTGCCGCCCATATGCCCGCATTTTTTAACCGATGCCAGCTGGTCTTCGAAGTGAACGCCAGCGGCGCCTGCTTCGATCATGCTTTTCATCAGCTCGTAAGCGTTCAGTACGCCGCCGAAGCCGGCTTCAGCGTCAGCCACGATTGGGGCGAAGTAGTCGATGTAACCCTGGTCGCCCGGGTTTTTACCGGCTTTCCACTGGATCTGGTCAGCACGGCGGAACGAGTTGTTGATGCGCTTGACCACGGTTGGAACGGAGTCCACCGGGTACAGCGACTGATCCGGGTACATGGATTCGGCAGAGTTATTGTCTGCCGCCACTTGCCAACCCGACAGGTAGATAGCCTGGATACCGGCTTTAACCTGTTGTACTGCCTGGCCCCCGGTCAGGGCGCCCATGCAGTTGACGAAATCTTTCTCGGGACGGAAGGACGGGTGTGCGCCCTGTGTCACCAGTTTCCACAGCTTGTCAGCGCCCATTTTTGCAAAGGTGTGCTCGGGTTGAACCGAGCCGCGCAGGCGGACCACGTCAGCAGCGGAATAATCGCGAGTCACGCCTTTCCAGCGTGGGTTTTCGGCCCAGTCTTTTTCAAGGGCTGCAATTTGCTGTTCGCGTGTCAGTGCCATGGAGATAAACCTCGTCGCATAGGTCTGGGTTGAAAAATATTTGCTCCACCAGGCACACAACAATGTTGTTTGGCGTGAATGGCTACTCGCTGCCGGTACAGGCTCCAGAGCCTTTGCGGGGTCTCTGATCAGCGGGAGCGGGGCCATCATGCCTTTGCATTTTTGAGGCGTCAAATGTTTTGTAGTGCTTTTTTTATAACACTACATAATTGCGTAAAAACGACTTGCCGGTCAGTTTTGGCCCTTTTGGTCGAGTGCGTCGACTTTAACCCGCAGCGTCAGGTCATCCCGGCCTTGAGTAGAGTAGCTGCGGGTTTGCGCCTGATTATCGGTCTGGTTTTGGCCGTTGATGCCTGCCAGGGTGATCCACTGGCCGAGAGGGCCGCTGACCTGTGTGTCGGTACTCTGTGTGTTCACTACATCCGGCTGCTCCTGGCTCATACGGTCACGGGTCGTGCTTATCGCCAGGTGTACCGTTTCACCTGTGACGCTGGCGGTGACATAAAAACCCCGAGTGACGTTGCGATAGTCGGTCTGTGTCAGGACCCGGCCGTAGGCGTCTGTCTGGGTGCTGGTGAGCGGCACGCTGTGCCCGGTCTGGATAAATGCCGGAGTGCCTTCGGTGGTCTGGATTTGCTGAACGCCGCCGTCGCGGCTGGCGGTGCTGATGACGCGGGTGTTCGGGGCGGTGTTCGACAGGTTGCTGTCGCGGGTGTCGACAGTGATCAGCAGGCGTTTGGCAGGTTTGTCGAGTTGTGCGAGCAGGTCTTCGAGGTTTTGAATCTTTGAGGTGGATGCCTCGACGATCAGTTGGTTGCCGTAGGCGCTGACTTTGCCGTTTTTGCCGATAAAGTTCTGCGCGATGGGTAGCAGATCGGTGCTGGTACGGTTTTGCAGGGTAATCACTTGAGTGTCGGCAAGGGTGCCAAGGCTTGCCAGCATCAGCAGGCCCGCGATGAAGGGGCGTAGGGACATGTCCGTTATCTCCGCAATGCTTGAAAGAACTGAGCGTGAGTGTGCCAGATAGCAAAACGCCCTGCGATCCGGGGATGGCAGGGCGTTTTGGAATAGGCTTTTGTAGCCGCTGCCGAAGGCTGCGATAAAGGCTAAAGGCCCTTCAACATCAGGGTCGCTTCGCAACCCATCGCAGCCTGCGGCAGCAGCTACACAGGTTTGCGCAAATCAGCTCGCACGCACCATATCAACATGGGGAATCCCTGCTTCGAGGAATTCTGCGCTGACGATCTTGAAGCCCAAGCGCTCGTAGAACGGCGTGGCATGCACTTGTGCACTGAGCATTTGCTGCTTCAGGCCGCGCTTTTCAGCCTCTTCGATCGTGGCTTGCATCAGCGCATCGCCGACTTTCAGGCCGCGCCAGTCCTTGAGGACCGATACACGACCGATATGGCCGTCCGGCAACAGCCGGGCAGTACCAATCGGAAAGTCGCCTTCATAAGCCAGAAAATGCACAGCATCGGCATCGTCTGCATCCCACTCCAGTTCTGGAGGTACAGATTGTTCGGCAATAAACACCGCCTCACGAATGCGTCGAAGTTCGGCGTTGTCCTTTTGCCAGTCGGCGACACGTACGTGAATGCTATTCATCAGCGAACCCCAGGCTTCCTTGTTTGACCAGCTCACAGAGCAGGTTGCGTCCGTCTTCATCGGCCAGCCATGCGCCGAGGTTGTCGGTGTGCAGCGCGTCAGCGGCGCAGATCATTTTCAGCAGCTCGCGCAGTTTGCCTGGCAGCAGGCGGCTTTGACCGCTGGCGAACAACAGCAGGTCTTCATCCACTTCAGACCAGGCCAGGCGTGCGCTCGGGTTGCGAATCAGGATGGCGCCCTGTTCCAGGCTGCCCAGCAGGTCTTCTTCTTCGAGTTCAGGGCCGACCACGAGTTCCGGGTAGCGCGGCTCGGTCATGAACTGGCCGAACCAGGTCAGCAGCATGCGCTCGTCGCTCATGTGCTCGGTCAGCAGGCTCTTGAGGCGGCCAAGGGCGTCATGCTGGATTTGGTGCGGGTCGCTTACCGGCTGTGCATCGGCGTCGGTGTAGCGATCTTCATCCGGCAGGTACTGGCTGAGGAAGTCGGTGAAGTGGGTCAGCACTTCGGCGGCGCTCGGGGCGCGGAAACCTACCGAGTACGTCAGGCAGTCGTCCACGGCAACGCCGCAGTGAGCCAGGCGCGGTGGCAGGTAAAGCATGTCGCCAGGCTCCAGGGTCCACTCGTCGGTGGCCTGGAAGTCGGCCAGGATGCGCAGGTCGGCATGTTCCAGCAGCTTGCTTTCGGAGTCGCACATCTGGCCGATCTGCCAGTGGCGCTGGCCGTGGCCTTGCAGCAGGAACACATCGTAGTTGTCGAAGTGCGGACCCACGCTGCCACCGGGGGCGGCGTAGCTGATCATCACGTCGTCGATGCGCCAGCTTGGCAGGAAGCGGAAGTTTTCCAGCAGCTCGCCGACTTCCGGCACGAACTGGTCAACCGCTTGCACCAGCAGGGTCCACTCGCGCTCTGGCAGTTTGCCGAACTCGTCTTCGGCGAACGGGCCGCGGCGCAATTCCCATGGGCGCTCGCCGTGTTCGATGATCAGGCGCGATTCGACTTCTTCTTCCAGTGCCAGACCGGCCAGCTCGTCGGCGTCGATCGGGCTTTCGAAGTCAGGAATGGCCTGACGGACCAGCAATGGCTTCTTCTGCCAGTAGTCGCGCATGAACTCGCGTGCAGTGATGCCGCCCAGAAGTTGAAGAGGAATATCAGGATTCATGTGTAACCTATTGAAAAAATGCACTTTGTAATCGGGAATAAAAACGCCCGGCACGGCCGGGCGTTAATAGGTCGTTGCAGCGATCAGATGCGCTTGGCTTGCTCGACCGCGTTGCCAATATAGTTGGCAGGGGTCAGCAGTTTCAGCTCGGCTTTGGCCGCTTCCGGCATTTCAAGGCCGTCGATGAAAGTTTGCAGCGCTTGAGGGCTGATGCCCTTGCCGCGGGTCAGCTCTTTGAGCTTTTCGTACGGGTTTTCAATGTTGTAGCGGCGCATTACGGTCTGAATCGGTTCAGCCAGGACTTCCCAGCAAGCATCTAGGTCGGCAGCGATTTTCTGAGCGTTCAGCTCAAGTTTGCTGATGCCTTTGAGGCTTGCCTCGTACGCGATCACGCTGTGAGCAAAGCCCACGCCGAGGTTGCGCAGTACGGTGGAGTCGGTCAGGTCGCGCTGCCAGCGAGAGATTGGCAGCTTGCTGGCCAAATGCTGGAACAGGGCGTTGGCGATACCCAGGTTGCCTTCGGAGTTTTCGAAGTCGATCGGGTTGACCTTGTGCGGCATGGTCGAGGAGCCGATTTCGCCAGCGATGGTGCGCTGCTTGAAATAGCCCAGGGAGATGTAGCCCCAGATATCGCGATCGAAGTCGATCAGGATGGTGTTGAAACGGGCGATGGCGTCGAACAGTTCGGCGATGTAGTCGTGCGGCTCGATCTGGGTGGTGTACGGGTTGAAACCCAGGCCCAGTTCGTCTTCGATAAAGGCGCGGGCGTTTTCTTCCCAGTCGATATCGGGGTAGGCCGACAGGTGGGCGTTGTAGTTGCCCACGGCGCCGTTGATTTTGCCCAGTAGTGGTACAGCAGCCACTTGAGCGATTTGACGCTCAAGACGGTAAACCACGTTGGCCAGTTCCTTGCCCAAAGTGGTCGGCGAAGCCGGCTGACCGTGGGTGCGCGACAGCATTGGCACGTCGGCGAACTTGATTGCCAGCTCGCGGATGGCGTTGCTGGTTTGACGCATCAGCGGCAGCATCACGTCATCACGGCCTTCGCGCAGCATCAGGGCGTGGGACAGGTTGTTGATGTCCTCGCTGGTGCAGGCAAAGTGGATGAATTCGCTGACGTTGGCCAGTTCAGGCAGCTTGGCGGCCTGTTCCTTGAGCAGATACTCAATGGCTTTTACGTCGTGGTTGGTGGTGCGCTCGATCTCTTTAACGCGCTCGGCGTGCTCCAGAGCGAAGTTTTCTGCCAGTTCGTTGAGAACGGCGTTAGCTTCGGCGGAGAAGGCCGGGACTTCAGGGATGGCAGCGTGAGCAGCCAGGCGCTGGAGCCAGCGAACTTCAACCAGAACGCGAGCACGGATCAAGCCGTATTCGCTGAAAATTGGGCGCAGGGCCTGGGTTTTGCCGGCGTAGCGGCCGTCAACAGGGGAAACCGCAGTGAGCGAAGAGAGCTTCATGGGGTGTTCTCGGACAGTCGGGCAACGAAATGGGGCGCGTATCATACATGAAAAAAACGGCCGGTCCGTTGCCAAGTGACCGGCGTCATACGCGTATCGAATTTAAACCTGTGCCTGCTGCGTGCTTCAGTTGCCGCGCAGCATCGGGTAAAGCTCTTTGAGCAGCTTGCGGCGGCTGATGACCAGCTGCCAGCGGTGGCCACCCAATTGGCGCCAAAGCCGTGCTGAGCGGATACCGGCCAGCAGCAGAGCGCGAATTTTTGAGGCGTTGTTCGGTTGCTGCAGGTTGCGCATGTCGCCATGCACCTGGATCCGCTGGCGCAAGGTGCTCAGGGTGTCCTGATACAGTGCGCCGCAGGCAGCGACCACGTTTTCGTGGGCCGGGCCGAAATGCTCGACCTGGGACTGGATCTGCGGCAAGCGTTTGCCGATCAGTTCCAGCATGTCGTTGCGCTTGGCCAGTTGACGTTCAAGGCCGAGCATCGACAGCGCATAGCGTAAAGGCTCGCGCTGCAAGGTGTTGGGATCGCGCTCAAGGGCGCCGATCAGGGCACGATAGCCTTCGCGCAGGTTGATGTCGTCACCGCCAAACACTTCCAGGGTGTCTTTAGGGTCGCGCACCAGCAGGCTGCCGAGCATGCAGCTCAGATCGGCTTCGCTGACCTGTCCGGTCTTGGCAATCTTGTCCACCAGTACGGCTGCGAGAAACACGCCGCCCAGGGCTACCAGTTGCTCCTGAGTCGGGTTCATGGGCGCTTGCCCTTGCTGGACCAGGGCTCGGCCACTTCGATCACGCCGCCACCCAGGCAGACTTCGCCATCGTAAAACACCACGGACTGGCCAGGAGTGACTGCGCGCTGCGGGTCATCGAAAGTTGCGCGATAGCCGGTGGCGGTTTTTTCCAGGGTGCAGGGCTGATCGCCTTGGCGATAGCGAACCTTGGCTGTCAGGCGCAGCGGGGTGCTCAGATCAATCGGGTTGACCCAGTAAATCTCGGAGGCGAGCAGGGCGCCGGAGAACAGCCACGGGTGATCATTGCCTTGGCCGACGATCAGCTCGTTGTGCTCCAGGTCTTTGATCAGCACGTACCACGGCTCGTCGCTGGCGTCTTTCAAGCCGCCAATGCCCAGGCCCTGACGCTGACCGATGGTGTGGTACATCAGGCCGTGGTGGCGACCGATGACTTCGCCTTCGGTGTTTTTGATTTCACCGGGCTGTGCCGGCAGGTATTGCTTGAGGAAGTCGCTGAAGCGGCGCTCGCCGATAAAGCAGATTCCGGTGGAGTCTTTTTTCTTCGCCGTGGCCAGATCGTGTTTTTCAGCGATCCTGCGCACTTCGGGTTTTTCCAGCTCGCCGACCGGGAACAGGGTCTTGGCGATTTGCTCGCCGCCGACGGCATGCAGGAAGTAGCTTTGGTCCTTGTTCGGATCCAGGCCCTTGAGCAGCTCGGTACGGCCATCAATGTCTCGACGGCGCACGTAATGGCCGGTGGCGATCAGATCGGCGCCGAGCATCAGGGCGTAGTCGAGGAACGCCTTGAACTTGATTTCACGGTTGCACAGGATGTCCGGGTTCGGCGTACGGCCGGCCTTGTATTCGGCCAGGAAGTGCTCGAACACGTTATCCCAGTACTCGGCGGCAAAATTGGCAGTGTGCAGCTTGATGCCAATTTTGTCGCACACGGCCTGGGCGTCTGCCAGATCATCCATGGCGGTGCAGTAATCCGTTCCGTCGTCTTCCTCCCAGTTCTTCATGAACAGGCCTTCCACCTGGTAGCCCTGCTCCATGAGCAGAACGGCGGACACGGAAGAATCGACACCGCCGGACATACCGACAATGACGCGCTGCTTTTCGGGGGCGACTAAGGCTGGATCACGCATAAGGTTTCAATGAGTGTCTTGAAAAAGGACGCGATTCTAGCAGGCCCAGGCGCTCAAGGCTAAACCGAAGGGCGGATTAACGACAGGTCGAACAATTTACCGCTCAGATAATCGTCGATGCACTGCAGGGTCATCTCGCTGCGCCAGCGTTCGCGCTGCTCCAGCAGCTCGTCACGGGTTAGCCAGAGCGGGCCGATGATGCCAGTGTCCAGTTGGTATTCCGGGTGGTGCTTGACGGCCTTGCCGGCAAAGCAGATGCGCTGGTAGGTCACGCCGTTGCTGGGGGCGGTGTACAAATAAATGCCGATTACGCCGGTCAGTTCCACGTCATAGCCGGTTTCTTCGAGGGTTTCGCGGATGGCGGCGTCGATTAGGCTCTCGTTCGGGTCCAGATGCCCGGCCGGTTGGTTAAGTACGACCTGTTCGCGTTTTAACTCTTCAACCATCAGAAAGCGGCCATTGTCTTCAACGACTGTGGCGACGGTGATGTGGGGTTTCCATTCCATGGGGTGGGTCTCGAGGGTGATTAATCTGTGGGAGCGAGCCTGCTCGCGAAATTTTCAAGAGCGCTGCGATTATCCACTAAATACTCGGTCGTTCACGACATTCGCGAGCAGGCTCGCTCCCACAGGGTTTGTGAGGGACGTAAAAACACAAACCCCGGCATCGTGGGCCGGGGTCTGTGGTGTTGCTCTGTTGCTCTTACACCAGTGAGGCGATGATCGCGTTCAGCGTGGCGCTAGGGCGCATTACTTTGCTCACCTTGTCGGCGTCGGCGTGGTAGTAACCACCGATGTCGACCGGCTTGCCCTGCACGGCGTTGAGTTCGGCAACGATTTTTGCCTCGTTCTCGGCCATGGCTTTTGCTACAGGAGCAAATTGGGCTTGCAGTTCTTTGTCTTCAGTCTGGGCAGCCAGGGCCTGAGCCCAGTACAGCGCCAGGTAGAAGTGGCTGCCGCGGTTGTCGATGTTGCCGACTTTGCGCGATGGCGATTTGTTGTTGTCGAGGAACTGGCCGGTGGCCTGGTCCAGAGTCTTGGCCAACACCAACGCTTTCGGGTTGTTGTAGGTCGTGCCCAAGTGCTCCAGGGAAGCGGCAAGTGCCAGGAATTCACCCAGCGAGTCCCAACGCAGGAAGTTTTCTTCCAGCAGTTGTTGCACGTGCTTTGGAGCCGAACCGCCTGCGCCGGTTTCAAACAGACCGCCGCCATTCATCAGCGGAACGATCGACAGCATCTTGGCGCTAGTGCCCAGTTCCATGATCGGGAACAGGTCGGTCAGGTAGTCGCGCAGTACGTTGCCGGTCACCGAGATGGTGTCCAGGCCCGCACGGGTGCGTTCCAGGGTGAAGTTCATGGCATCTACTGGCGCCATGATGCGAATGTCCAGACCGCTGGTGTCGTGGTCCTTCAGGTAGGTTTCTACCTTTTTGATCATTTCGGCGTCGTGGCTGCGCTGTGGGTCCAGCCAGAATATGGCCGGGGTGTTGCTGGCGCGAGCACGGTTGACGGCCAGTTTGACCCAGTCGCGGATCGGCGCGTCTTTGGCCTGGCACATGCGCCAGATATCGCCTTCTTCAACCTTCTGTTCCATCAGCACGTTGCCGTTGCTGTCTGTTACGCGAACAACGCCAGGGGCCTTGATCTGGAAGGTCTTGTCGTGGGAGCCGTACTCTTCGGCTTTTTGCGCCATCAGGCCAACGTTTGGCACGCTGCCCATGGTGGTCGGATCGAACGCGCCGTGCTTCTGGCAGTGTTCGATGGTCGCCTGGTAGATCGTGGCGTAGCAGCGATCCGGGATCAGGGCCTTGGTGTCTTGCAGCTGGCCTTGCGTGTTCCACATTTTGCCGGAGTCACGGATCATGGCTGGCATCGAGGCGTCGACGATAACGTCGCTCGGCACGTGCAGGTTGGTGATGCCCTTGTCCGAGTTGACCATCGCCAGTGCAGGGCGGTTGGCGTATACGGCTTCGATGTCGGCTTCGATTTCAGCTTGCTTCTCGGCTGGCAGCGCCTTGATGCGAGCGTACAGATCGCCGATACCGTTGTTCAGGTTGAAACCGATTTCTTTCAGGATGTCTGCGTGTTTTTCCAGCGCATCCTTGTAGAACTCGGCCACGATCTGGCCAAACATGATCGGGTCGGAGACCTTCATCATGGTGGCTTTCAAGTGAACCGAGAACAGCACGCCCTGTTTTTTGGCGTCTTCGATTTCGGCCGCTACGAACTCGCGCAGGGCTTTTTTGCTCATGACCGAGCAATCGATGATCTCACCGGCCTGAACGGCGGTTTTTTCTTTCAGGACGGTAGTGGTGCCGTCTTGAGCGATCAGTTCGATTTTAACGCTGCCCGGTGCTTCGATCAGGGCGGCTTTTTCGCTGCCGTAGAAGTCGCCTTCGCTCATGTGAGCAACGTGCGACTTGGAGTCGGCAGCCCAGGCGCCCATTTTGTGCGGGTGCTTGCGAGCGTAGTTCTTGACCGACAGCGGTGCGCGGCGGTCAGAGTTGCCTTCGCGCAGAACCGGGTTTACGGCGCTGCCCATGACTTTGCTGTAACGCGCTTTGACTTCTTTGTCAGCGTCAGTGGTCACGGTTTCCGGGTAGTCCGGGATATCAAAGCCCTGCGATTGCAGTTCCTTGATCGCGGCCTGCAATTGCGGGACCGAGGCGCTGATGTTAGGCAGCTTGATGATGTTGGCTTCAGGAGTAACGGCCAGAGCGCCCAGTTCGGCGAGGTGGTCAGCTACAGCCTTGGCACCCAATTGCTCGGGGAAGCTGGCAAGGATGCGACCTGCAAGAGAGATGTCACGCGTCTCAACAGCAATATCAGCGGGCGCAGTGAAGGCTTCGATGATAGGCAGCAGTGAATAGGTGGCGAGCGCCGGAGCTTCGTCGGTGAAGGTATAGATGATCTTCGAACGGTTGGGCATTTCGGATTAACTCTCTTCTTTGCTGAGCGTGCTCAGATTCTCGAGATGCGCAGGGTAGGCGCTTTCGTTCACAGTGAACAATGAGCCGAAAGTCGAGGTTCTTCGCGGTGATGTGAATGCATCAGTAGAGCGTCAAGCGGTCGAGCCGGGGTAACGGCTCAGCCTTTCTAGGCCTGAAAGACTCATTCCAGTAGGTGTTTCACAGTGACTCCGTGGTCACCGACGCAGTATACATAGGTCACTAATGTTCCTGCGAGGGGTGCGGCCTATCACGAATCATCCATTGGTCTAAGACCCTGCGTCAAAATGCCCTTGTTTTTGGCGTTTTATCCAATGTTTACGGGGTTGCAAAGGGGGGCGGTCGAGGTTGCAATCATGCGTTCTGAACATTCGGTTTGCGTGCTGATTTAACTGGGTTACGCTCGGGATCGGCATGATGTTCCACCCACAAATGGAGTTCAGCATGGGATACAACAAGATCAAGGTTCCAGCCGCAGGTGAAAAAATCACCGTCAACGCCGATCACTCGCTCAATGTTCCCGACAACCCCATCATTCCCTATATCGAAGGGGATGGCATCGGTGTCGACATCAGTCCGGTGATGATCAAGGTGGTCGATGCGGCAGTGAACAAGGCCTACGCCGGCAAGCGCAAGATTTCCTGGATGGAAGTCTATGCAGGGGAGAAAGCCACCCAGGTCTACGACCAGGACACCTGGCTGCCTCAGGAAACCCTGGATGCGGTAAAGGATTACGTGGTCTCGATCAAAGGCCCGCTGACAACCCCTGTGGGCGGAGGCATTCGCTCGCTGAACGTGGCCCTGCGCCAGCAGCTCGATCTGTATGTATGTTTGCGCCCGGTGCGCTGGTTTGAAGGTGTGCCTAGCCCGGTTAAAAAGCCGGGCGACGTCGACATGACGATCTTTCGCGAAAACTCCGAAGACATTTATGCCGGAATCGAATGGAAGGCTGGCTCGCCTGAAGCAATCAAGGTGATCAAGTTTCTGAAAGAAGAAATGGGCGTGACCAAGATCCGTTTTGACCAGGACTGCGGGATCGGGGTCAAGCCGGTATCCAGGGAAGGCACCCGGCGCCTGGCGCGCAAGGCGCTGCAATACGTGGTTGATAACGACCGTGAGTCGCTGACCATCGTGCATAAAGGCAACATCATGAAGTTCACCGAAGGTGCCTTCAAGGAGTGGGCCTATGAAGTGGCGGCTGAAGAATTCGGCGCGACCTTGCTCGATGGCGGGCCGTGGATGCAGTTCAAGAACCCTAAAACCGGACGCAATGTAATCGTCAAGGATGCGATTGCTGATGCCATGCTCCAGCAAATCCTGTTGCGTCCTGCGGAATATGACGTGATTGCGACGCTCAACCTGAACGGTGATTACCTGTCCGACGCTTTGGCCGCCGAAGTGGGCGGTATTGGTATTGCGCCGGGCGCCAACCTGTCGGACACCATTGCCATGTTCGAGGCCACCCACGGCACGGCACCCAAGTACGCGGGCAAGAATCAGGTCAACCCGGGTTCCTTGATCCTGTCTGCGGAAATGATGCTGCGGCATATGGGCTGGATCGAGGCTGCCGACCTGATCATCAAGGGGACTAATGGCGCGATTTCGGCCAAAACCGTGACCTACGATTTTGAACGATTGATGGAAGGTGCAACGCTGGTTTCGTCGTCGGGCTTCGGCGATGCGCTGATCGCTCATATGTGAACTGAGCAGGCATAAAAAAACCGGCCGATTCGAGTGTTTGAATCGGCCGGTTTTTTTTGCGGCGAGTCCGGGGGGTCAGACTGAGAGGCTGGTTACCTCTGGCGCATTCGCAAGGGCGGTGACGGGGCCCTGGGCGTTAGTGATCTCAACGGCATGCAGGCCTTTGGGGCCCTGGATTATTTCGAAGCTCACGGGCTGGCCAGCCTTGAGCGTCTTGTAACCGTCCATCTGGATTGCCGAAAAATGCGCAAAAAAGTCAATCGGGTTTCCGTGTTCATCGATGCCTTCCTTGGCCTGCGTATTAATGAAGCCGAAGCCCTTGGCGTTGTTGAACCACTTGACCTTGCCTTGCATACTCATATCCCTCTGCTGCAAAACTCCATCACTGGAGTATCATCCAGTTCACTCGCACAGAAACCAGTAAATATGGTTGACTGTGCGGACCATTTTTCCCACTGTGGGCATTAATGGTTGTAACACCGTTTTACCGATAGTCAAGGTCACGCGGCGGCGCTGTTGCAATTTGACACCTTCGCCTCCATCACTGTATTTGCACAACCTACGACGAACCTTTTTTTCCATGCATGCAATCAGCCAGACTCGACTAACATTCAATCAGGATCAGTCCGATTTTGATCACGAAGACTCCGCTGGCTTGGCTGTGCAAGAGGCTAAGCCTGCGCTTCAGGCGCCGCCGATGTACAAGGTGGTTTTGTTTAACGATGACTACACACCCATGGATTTCGTTGTCGAAATACTTGAGGTGTTTTTTAACTTGAATCGCGAATTGGCGACCAAGGTCATGCTGGCCGTCCATACAGAAGGACGGGCCGTGTGCGGCATTTTTACCCGCGATATCGCCGAGACCAAGGCCATGCAGGTAAACCAGTACGCGCGTGAAAGCCAGCATCCGCTACTCTGTGAAATCGAGAAGGACGGTTAACGCCGACCACTTGGGTATGAGGTGAAGCCATGTTAAATCGCGAGCTCGAAGTCACCCTCAATCTTGCCTTCAAGGAAGCGCGCTCCAAACGTCATGAGTTCATGACGGTTGAGCACCTCCTTTTAGCGCTTTTGGATAATGAGGCAGCCGCAACCGTTCTACGCGCCTGTGGCGCAAACCTCGACAAACTCAAGCATGACCTGCAAGAGTTTATTGATTCCACGACTCCCCTGATTCCCGTCCACGACGAAGACCGCGAAACTCAGCCAACCCTGGGTTTTCAGCGGGTCTTGCAGCGTGCTGTATTCCACGTGCAAAGCTCCGGCAAGCGTGAAGTGACTGGCGCCAATGTGCTGGTTGCGATTTTCAGCGAGCAGGAAAGCCAGGCCGTGTTTCTGCTCAAGCAGCAGAGCGTTGCCCGTATTGATGTGGTCAACTTTATTGCCCACGGCATCTCCAAGGTGCCGGGGCATGGTGATCACTCTGATGGCGAACATGAAATGCAGGATGAAGAGGGCGGCGAATCGTCATCTTCAAGCAATCCTCTGGACGCCTACGCCAGCAACCTGAACGAGTTGGCCCGCCAGGGTCGGATCGATCCGCTGGTAGGGCGCGAGATGGAAGTTGAGCGCGTTGCCCAGATTCTGGCGCGTCGGCGTAAAAATAACCCGTTGCTGGTCGGTGAGGCTGGTGTGGGTAAAACCGCAATTGCCGAAGGCCTGGCCAAGCGCATCGTCGACAATCAGGTGCCTGACCTGCTGGCGAACAGCATCGTCTACTCCCTTGATCTCGGCGCTTTGCTGGCGGGTACCAAATACCGCGGCGATTTCGAGAAACGTTTCAAGGCGCTGCTCGGTGAGCTGAAAAAACGCCCGCAGGCGATTCTGTTTATCGATGAAATCCACACCATTATTGGTGCGGGCGCTGCGTCTGGCGGCGTGATGGATGCCTCCAACCTGCTCAAGCCTTTGTTGTCTTCGGGCGACATTCGCTGCATCGGCTCCACTACGTTCCAGGAATTTCGCGGAATTTTCGAGAAGGACCGCGCCTTGGCGCGCCGCTTCCAGAAAGTCGACGTGTCCGAGCCTTCGGTTGAAGACACCATTGGCATTCTGCGCGGGCTTAAAGGTCGCTTTGAACAGCATCACGGCATCGAGTACAGCGATGAGGCCCTGCGTGCGGCGGCTGAGCTGGCGTCGCGCTACATCAACGACCGGCACATGCCGGACAAGGCCATTGATGTGATCGACGAGGCGGGTGCTTATCAGCGTCTGCAGCCGGTCGAGAAGCGGGTTAAACGCATCGAAGTCGCGCAAGTTGAAGACATCGTTGCGAAAATCGCCCGTATTCCGCCAAAACACGTCTCTGTCTCGGACAAGGAACTGTTGCGCAACCTTGAGCGCGACCTGCGTTTGACCGTGTTCGGTCAGGATGCTGCGATTGATTCGTTGTCCACCGCGATCAAGTTGTCCCGTGCCGGGCTCAAGTCGCCAGACAAGCCTGTGGGTTCGTTCCTGTTCGCAGGGCCGACCGGTGTCGGTAAAACCGAGGCTGCGCGCCAATTGGCCAAGGCCCTGGGCATCGAACTGATCCGTTTCGACATGTCCGAGTACATGGAGCGCCACACCGTATCGCGTCTGATCGGTGCACCTCCGGGCTATGTCGGTTTCGATCAGGGTG
This sequence comes from Pseudomonas kulmbachensis, assembly GCF_963681935.1. Taxonomy (NCBI): domain Bacteria; kingdom Pseudomonadati; phylum Pseudomonadota; class Gammaproteobacteria; order Pseudomonadales; family Pseudomonadaceae; genus Pseudomonas; species Pseudomonas kulmbachensis. The sequence goes on from NZ_OY817088.1 coordinate 1,761,375, forward strand.
GTTTGCTGACTGAAGCCATCACCAAGCAGCCGCATTGTGTGTTGTTGCTCGATGAAATCGAAAAGGCGCACCCCGAGGTCTTTAACCTGCTGTTGCAGGTCATGGACCACGGCACGCTGACCGATAACAACGGGCGCAAGGCGGACTTCCGCAACGTGATCGTCATCATGACCACCAACGCGGGTGCTGAAACAGCTTCTCGGGCTTCGATCGGGTTTACTCATCAGGATCATGCTTCCGATGCGATGGAAGCGATCAAGAAGAGCTTCACTCCCGAGTTCCGCAACCGCCTGGACACCATCATTCAGTTTGGTCGCCTCAGTCACGAGGTCATCAAGCATGTGGTGGACAAGTTCCTTACCGAACTGCAGGCGCAGCTGGAAGACAAGCACGTGCAGCTTGAGGTGTCGGACGCGGCGCGTGGCTGGTTGGCCGCGGGTGGCTATGACGCACTGATGGGGGCTCGTCCGATGGCGCGTTTGATTCAGGACAAGATCAAGCGTCCGCTGGCCGAGGAAATCCTCTTTGGCGAACTGGCCGACCATGGCGGTGTGGTACACATCGACCTGGAAAATGGCGAGTTGACCTTCGAGTATGAAACCGCAGTCGAAATGGCTTGATGTAACACAGCAGTAAAAAAGGCGCCCTCGGGCGCCTTTTTGCTGTCTGCAGCTAGCTGGTCGGGCTCAGGCTCGCCGCTGGGTTGTGCTCGGTGTGGCGCTCCAGCACCGGGTAGCCCAAAGCGGCAATATGGTGATGGACACGACGGTAGTCGCGCAGCACCCGCTGGAAAATATCCCCGGATTCGGCCCAGGCCGTCTTGTCATTCTGCAACTTGCGAAAGTGCTCGCGGCTAGCCCTGGCCTCCAGTTTGCGTACGGTTTCCTTGTGGTTGATCAAGGCCTCGGCTGCGGCTGCGTTTTCGCTTAAAAACGCGGTAATGGCCAGGTTCAGGCTCTCCAGCAGTGCCAGGTGCATGGCCTGGATATGCATCAGCTCGAAAGAAGAAAAGCGCTCCCCTCGGCGTGTCCTGCGTACGGCCAGTTGCGCCAGGTTGTTGAGAATGTCCCCGGCATGTTCCAGGTTGATTACGAACATCAGGATTTCCTGGGCGCGATCGGCATCGTCATCGCTCAGGCCGTCGTGGCCGATATCGGCAAGATAGGCGCGGATCGCTGCACTTAGCAGGTCGATGGAGTGATCCAGTTGCCGCACCTCGTTCATTGTCTGCTGATCGACCTTCTCAAACAGTTGCAGGACCTGATTGAGCATCAGTGAAGTCATGTCCGCCAGGCGCAAGGCTTCGCGCACGGTATTGGACAGGCCTATATTGGCCACTTCCAGCCCGGCTTCGTCCAGATACTGTGGCATGCCAGGGTCCGCTGGCGGATCTTGCTGAGGAAACAGGCGGGTCAGCAGGCGTGCGCAGGGCTCGGTCAAACCGATAAACACCACTGCCAGCACCAGATTGAACGCGGTGTGCAGGTACACCACCATGTGCGCCGGGCCGATATCAGTTCGGGCCAGATAGTTGGCAATCAGCGCCAGGCATGGCAGCAACACCACGGTGCCCAGCAGGCGGATCAGCAGGTTGCCCACAGGCAGGCGGCGTGCAACAGGCGAGCTGGCGCTGAACACCGATGGCAAGGCGCCGCCGATATTGGCACCGAGCATCAGGGCAATGGCGGTCACGGGTGTCATCATGCCTGCGCCTGCCAAAGAGGCGATCAGCAGCACCACTGCGACGCTGGAGTGGCAGATCCAGGTCAGTAGTACTGCGGCGATCACCGCTATGATCAAGTCGCCTTCCAGGCTATGCATGATGGCGCGAAACACCGAAGTCGCCTCCATGTGGGCCAGGGTAGCACTGAGCAAACTCAGGGCCAGCAACATCAGGCCCAGGCCGATCAGCGCGCAGCCGACGCTTTCGTAGCGCGAATCATCGCGCAAGCGATACACAATAAAGCCCACCAGCAGGATGATCGGCATCGCCAGCGAGGTATCGAAGCTCAGCAGTTGCACCACCAGAGTCGAGCCGATATTGGCCCCCAGCATCACCGCCAGGGCGGGTGCCAGGCTCAGGGTGCCAGCTGCGGTAAACGAGGTTGCCATCAGGCTGACCGCTGTACTGCTTTGCAATACGCCGGTAATACCGATTCCGGAAATCAGTGCCATCCAGCGGTTATTCAGGTTGCGCCCCATCCAGTTGCGCAGTTGGGTGCCAAATCCGCGCAGCAGGGCTGTGGAAATCATATGGGTGCCCCAGAGCAAAAGTGCGATGGCGCCCGCGAGGTTGAGTAACAGAGTGGTTCCCGACATAAGGAATCTCCACAAAACAAGCATTCATGTCTTACGAGGTCGTAATACGAAGGCATGGGCTGGCGCGATAAGGCGCCAGCCCATGGCGATTCAAGTCAGTACCACTGCTTGAAACGGCGGATGTAGATGGTCTTCATCAGTTGCGCGACGCAGCAGTAGCTGAACAGGGTGGCTACCAGCCAAGGGAAGTACGACAGCGGTAGCGGCTCCAGGCCAACCAATGTACCCAGCGGCGAGAACGGCACGTAGATCCCCAGCACGATCACAATGATGGTCATCATGGTCACCGGCCATGCGGCGGTGCTCTGGATGAACGGGATCTTGCGGGTTCGCAGCATGTGTACGACCAGGGTTTGCGAGAGCAGCCCCTCGATAAACCAGCCGGACTGGAACAGGGTCTGCATTTCCACGCTGTTGGCCGAGAACACGTACCACATCAGGGCAAATGTGGTGATGTCGAAGATCGACGAAGTTGGCCCGATCCAGATCATGAAACGCCCGATATTTTTCGCGTCCCACTTACGTGGTTTTTGCAGGTATTCCTTGTCCATCTTGTCCCACGGCAATGCCAGCTGGGAGATGTCGTACATCAGGTTTTGCAGCAGCAGGTGAATCGACAGCATCGGCAGGAAAGGAATAAAGGCGCTGGCCACCAGTACCGAGAACACGTTGCCGAAGTTGGAGCTGGCGGTCATGTTGAGGTACTTCATGATGTTGCCGAATGTCTCGCGACCTTTGAGCACACCCTCTTCCAGAACCATCAGGCTCTTTTCCAGCAGGATGATGTCGGCCGATTCCTTGGCAATGTCCGTGCCGCTGTCCACCGAGATACCCACGTCGGCATCACGTAGGGCTGGGGCATCGTTAATGCCGTCGCCAAGGAAGCCTACGGTGTGGCCGTTGGCTTGCAGTGCTTTGAGTACACGGGACTTCTGCAGCGGGGTGAGCTTGGCGAATACGGTGCGTTGCTCGACCTCCAGTTGCAGCGCGGCGTCGTCCATCGCCTCGATTTCCGGGCCGAGTAATGGCGCGCCTGGTTCCAGGCCGACCTGACGGCAAATCTTGCTGGTGACCACGGCGTTGTCGCCGGTCAGCACCTTGACCGCTACGCCGATGTCCCGCAGGGCTGCAATCGCCGGGCCTGCGGTTTCTTTTGGCGGATCAAGGAAGGTGAGCATGCCGCGGATTACCAGATCCCGCTCGTCAGCGGTGTTGTATTGCTTGTGCGCCTGGGCCTTGGGGATGTCGCGGGTGGCGACCAGCAATACCCGGAAACCGTCCTCATTGTATTCGGTGGCCAGTGCCAGCAGTTGCTCGCGGCGTGCAGGGTCCAGGGCGACGGTGGTATCACCCTCCATCACATGGGTGGCAATGCCGAGCATTTCTTCAACAGCGCCCTTGCACACCAACAGGTGGTCGCCTTGGGTGTCCTTGACGATGATCGACAGGCGCCGACGGACGAAGTCAAAGGGCAGCTCATCCACCTTGCTGTAGTTGAGCGGAGCGTTGAACCTGGAGTCCTGTTGGGCAAATTGCACCACCGCCTGATCCATCAGGTTGCGGATGCCGCTTTGGAAGTGGCTGTTGAGCCAGGCCAGAGCCAGTACCGATTCATCACGCTTGCCGCTGGGGTTGACGTGATGCTCAAGGATGATGTGATCCTGGGTCAGGGTGCCGGTCTTGTCGGTGCACAGCACATCCATGGAGCCCAGGTTCTGGATCGCATTCAGGCGCTTGACCACCACTTTGCGCTTGGCCATGGCGGTTGCGCCCTTGGCCAGGTTGGCGCTGACAATCATTGGCAGCATTTCCGGGGTCAGGCCGACCGCCACTGCCAGGGCAAACATAAAGGCATCGCCCCAATCGCCCTTGGAAAAGCCGTTGAGGAAAAACACGATCGGCACCATGACCAGCATGAAGCGGATCAGCAGCCAGCTGACGCTGTTGACCCCACGGTCGAACGCGGTTTGCGTGCGAGAGCCGACGATTGCCTTGGCCAGTGAGCCAAAGTAGGTGCGCGGGCCGGTGGCGACCACTACGGCGCGGGCGGTGCCGCTGACCACGTTGGTGCCCATAAAGCAGATGTTGGGCAAGTCCAGCAGGTTGCTCTGATCGGCAGCGGTGCTGGAGGCGGACTTTTGTGTGACATCCCCCAAGGTGTCGTATTTCTCCACGGGCAAGGCTTCGCCGGTGAGGACTGCCTGGCTGATAAACAAGTCGCGGGATTCGATCAGGCGAATATCCGCCGGGATCATGTCGCCAGCCGACAGCTGAACGATATCCCCGGCCACCAGCTCGCGCATCGGCACTTCATGCACCGAAGTCTTGCCGCCGGTTTTATCCCGCCGTACAACGGTGGCGGTGGTGCGGACCATGGCTTTGAGGGCTTCGGCGGACTTGGCCGAGCGATGTTCCTGCCAGAACCGCAGCAAGCTGCTGAGGCCAACCATCAAACCAATGATGATGACTTTGGTCAGGTCGCTTTCTTCGCCATCGCGCTCTGGCAGCCAGTAGTCGGTGAAAAAGCTGATAACGGCCAGGGTCAGCAGTACATAGATGAACGGGTTATGCAGGGCCAGCATGAACTGCACGATGGCGTGAGGCGGTTTGTCGTGAGCCACCTCGTTGTAGCCATCTGTCTGCAGGCGTTCGGCGGCGTCTTGCTCGGTCAGGCCGGCAGTTGTGGCGCGGACATTGGCCAGAGTGGCCGAGAGACCGTTTTGTGCTTCCCGAGCGGCACGCATGGACAGTTTGTTGCTGTCGCTGGTGCTGTTCTTGTCTCGAACTTTAGTGTTTTTTACGGCGCTCATGATGAGAACTCCTGTCGCCAACTCTTGACCAAACATACGTTGGCTTACCTATTTAAAGGCGAGCCAATGTATGCCGAGTCGCAAACTTCGCAATCGGTTTTAATGAAGTGTTAAGTGCGCTTTAAAGTCCCGCTGCAATTAAGTTGTTAATGCCCACGCAGCGGGTAACTACTGGCTTCTTCCATGGGGAACTCCAGTGAATTAAAGTTGTTTTCAGTTAATGGGTAATCAGCGCCAAGCGCGACTCTGCGGGTCCTGAGAGTCGGCCATGCTCCAGCGCTGCTCCAGTTGGCCTGTGGCAGGATTGACGCGCCAATGCACCTGGCGGTGCGCAGGTTTTATGCCGGGAACCGGAGTGGAGAAGGGTGATTTGGTCGAGCGAGCATAAGTGGGCTCGCGGGACAGTTTCACACGCATGCTCGAGGTAAAGGCGCGAACGCCGGGTAGTACAGGGGTTTGAAAGGTCATAACACACCTCGTGACCGGACGGCGCCGGTGAGGTCGTTACGTTGGAGCATCAGGCTCTAGCGCAGTTGACCCCGCCGTGCAGGCGAGTCCCGTCAATGTCTGGGTTTAGCGCCCGGATCTCCGTAATTACGGTGACCGGACAGCGACTAGATACTGTGTCCATTGGCTTCTTTTGTGAAGTTTATAGGCGGCCTGAATGACCGGCCTGTGCAATCTACTTAGACTGCAGGGGTAAGTCAATGTTAACGCCTGGCAAGTGACGGTGGTACAGCAACGGTTCAGGAAGTTTGGAAGTTATGAAAGTGCAGTGTTTGATATGTAATGAATAAGACAAAAAAGTTACAGGCGAGCAAAGTTTAGTAGTGCAGCTAAATCCGTGGGAGTGAGCCTGCTCACGATGGCATTACTGCGGTTCGTTTGGCAGACGGTGTCGCCTGTATCGCGAGCAGGCTCGCTCCCACTGATGTTGTGGGTGTCAGGCAAATCCCGGGCAAACAAAAACGCCCGGCAGAGCCGGGCGTTTTGTATTGACTTGATTAGCGAGCGCGGTAAGTGATACGCCCTTTGCTCAAGTCATAGGGCGTCAGCTCGACGCGCACTTTGTCACCGGTAAGAATACGAATGTAGTTCTTGCGCATCTTGCCGGAAATATGCGCGGTTACGACGTGCCCATTTTCCAACTCCACACGAAACATGGTGTTGGGCAGGGTGTCGACGACAGTGCCTTCCATTTCGAAGCTGTCTTCTTTCGACATGCAGTAAAGCCCTCGGTGTCCAATGAATGGCCCGGTGCAACTGCGCCAGGCAAAAGCGGCGTGCATTGTGCCCGAAAAATGGGGTTTAAGCCAAGGGTTCAATCAAGAGAGCTCCATCTCTGATTAATCAGCAGCTCAATGGGCCGGTATTCGGTCTTGTAATTCATCTTTTTGCAGTTCTTGATCCAGTATCCCAGGTACAGGGCATCCAGCCCCATGCGCCGGGCCTCGGCAATTTGCCAGAGAATCCCGTAGCGCCCCAGACTGCGGCGTTCCTCGTCAGGGTCGTAGAAGGTGTACACCGCAGACAGACCATTGGGCAGCACGTCAGTGACGGCGACCGCCAGCAAGCGGCCATCGAGGCGGAACTCGTAGAATCTCGAGAACGCCAGATCGCGTACCAGAAACGTCGAGAATTGATCGCGGCTGGGCGGATACATGTCGCCATCGGCATGGCGTTGCTCGATATAACGTTGATAAAGGTCAAAATTTTCTTCGCTGAACCCTGGTTTGACAGGCTGTACCTGTAAATCGGCGTTGCGCTTGAAAATGCGTTTTTGCTGACGATTGGGCATAAAGCGCGCAACAGGAATGCGCGCCGGGGTGCAGGCATCGCACTTCAGGCAATGCGGGCGATAGAGATGGTCGCCACTGCGCCGGAAACCCATCTCGGACAAATCGGCATACACCTGCACATCCATCGGCTGACTGGGGTCGAGGAACAGCGTAGTGGCCTGTTCGTCAGGCAAGTAGCTGCAAGCGTGAGGTTGAGTGGCATAAAACTTCAAACGCGCCAGCTCGGTCATGATGGGCCCTCGCAAATCTTTAAATTAAGTGTAAGCCAGCGTGCAAAAGTGCGCCTACAAAACCCACTGTGCAGGTGTGGGCTGGTCGAGATGATTGCGCAAATACTCGGCAAATTGCGTTCGCGGGATTGAGCGGGCGCCGAGGCTCTCGAGGTGGTCAGTAGGCATTTGACAGTCAATCAGTACAAAACCCCAAGCCTGCAGCTGTCTGACTAATGTGACAAAGCCGAACTTTGAAGCGTTGTCGGCGCGGCTGAACATCGACTCGCCAAAAAACAGCTGCCCCATTGCCAGGCCATACAGTCCACCCACCAGTTCGCCGTTATCCCAGACTTCAACCGAATGGGCATGGCCGCGAGCATGCAGTTCGATGTAGGCGTTTTGCATGTTGTCGGTAATCCACGTGCCGTCCGCATAATCGCGCGGTGCTGCGCATGCCTGAATCACGGCTGCAAAGTCGCGGTCAAAACTGACCTGATAGCGTTGCTGGCGTAACAGTTTGCCCAGGCTGCGGGACACGTGCAGCTCTTCGGGGAACAGCACTGTGCGCGGGTCGGGCGACCACCAGAGGATCGGCTGGCCTTCGCTGAACCACGGAAAGCAGCCGTGGCGATAGGCCTGGATCAGCCGGTCTGCCGACAGGTCGCCGCCTGCGGCCAGGAGCCCGTTGGGCTCGCGCATGGCTTTTGCCAGGGGCGGGAATGTCAGAGTGTCGCGTTTTAACCAGGTCAGCATGGCTTTGGGTCTTACAGAAGAAGGGGAGGGCGGCTGCAACTCTGTCACGCAAATGCGGTCTCAGTCGATCTGCCAGCGAAATGTAAGCTCTGTTTTAACGGCGGTATAAGTCTTTGTCACAAAAGGTAATACATGCTCAAATTGGCGCTTCTCAGCCAGGCGCAAGTGGAATCTGATCGTCGCTTGAGCCAGCGTGGCATCAACGGCTTAAACCCGTACAATGGCCTGCCTGTTTACGCTGATCTAGACTGCACCAACGTTGCTGCAGGGAATAATACAAGGCTGGTTTCATTTAAAGTCTGAATTTGTCGCCTGCTCGATATGAGCAGTATTTTGCAGTCACCTTAGTCAATTAATAGTTGGGCGCGCCACAGGCGCAGGAAAAGACCCGTTTTGAAGAAATCCACAGTAGCACCCAAAGCAGTTCCTCTCTGGCGTCAACAGTTGCACTACCGGCTCAAGGAAGGTGCATTGATCGCTATCGGCGCCCTATGCCTGTTCCTGATCATGGCCCTGTTGACCTATGGCAAGGACGATCCCGGCTGGAGCCATAACAGCCGTGTCGTGGATGTGCAGAACTTCGGCGGCCCTGCGGGCTCCTACAGTGCTGACATCCTGTTTATGGTGCTCGGTTACTTTGCCTATATTTTCCCGTTGCTGCTGGCGGTCAAGGCGTACCAGATCTTCCGCGAACGGCATCAGCCTTGGCAGTGGAGTGGCTGGTTGTTCTCATGGCGCCTGGTAGGCCTGGTGTTTCTGGTGATTTCGGGGGCGGCACTGGCCCATATCCACTTTCACTCCGCCGTGGGCCTGCCAGCAGGCGCGGGCGGTGCTCTGGGCGAAAGCCTGGGTGATCTGGCCAAGAATGCGCTGAATATCCAGGGCAGTACCCTGTTGCTGATTGCGTTGTTCCTGTTTGGCCTCACCGTATTCACTGACCTGTCATGGTTCAAGGTCATGGACGTGACGGGCAAAATCACCCTTGACCTGTTTGAACTGATCCAGGGGGCGGCCAATCGCTGGTGGTCAGAGCGCAACGAGCGCAAGCAGCTTGTGGCCCAACTGCGAGAGGTTGATAACCGGGTCAATGACGTGGTCGCGCCTAGCGTTTCCGACAAGCGTGAGCAGGCCAAGGCCAAAGAGCGCCTGATCGAGCGTGAGCAGGCGTTGACCAAACACATGTCCGAGCGTGAAAAGCACGTACCGGCAGTTATCGCTCCGGCACCGCCCAAGGCCCCTGAGCCGAGCAAGCGAGTGCAGAAAGAGAAGCAGGCCCCGTTGTTTGTGGACAGCGCGGTTGAAGGCACGCTGCCGCCGATCTCGATTCTGGATCCGGCAGAGAAAAAACAGCTCAACTACTCCCCTGAATCTCTGGCGGCCGTTGGTCACCTGCTTGAAATCAAGCTCAAGGAGTTCGGCGTAGAAGTGTCGGTGGACTCGATTCATCCGGGCCCGGTGATTACCCGCTACGAAATCCAGCCTGCAGCCGGGGTCAAGGTCAGCCGTATTTCCAACCTGGCCAAAGACCTGGCGCGTTCGCTGGCTGTGACCAGTGTGCGGGTGGTTGAAGTTATCCCGGGCAAAACCACGGTCGGTATCGAAATTCCTAACGAAGACCGGCAGATCGTGCGGTTCTCCGAGGTGCTGTCGACCCCTGAGTACGACAACGCCAAGTCTCCCGTGACTCTGGCCTTGGGCCATGACATCGGTGGGCGACCGGTGATCACCGATCTGGCGAAAATGCCGCACTTGCTGGTAGCCGGTACAACCGGTTCCGGTAAGTCCGTGGGCGTGAACGCCATGATCCTGTCGATTCTGTTCAAGTCTGGCCCCGAAGACGCCAAATTGATCATGATCGACCCGAAGATGCTTGAACTGTCGATCTACGAAGGCATCCCGCATTTGCTGTGCCCGGTGGTTACGGACATGAAAGACGCTGCCAACGCCCTGCGCTGGAGCGTTGCCGAGATGGAGCGCCGTTACAAGTTGATGGCCAAGATGGGCGTGCGTAACCTCGCCGGCTTCAACCAGAAGGTCAAGGACGCCCAGGACGCTGGCGAGCCACTGGTCGACCCGCTGTACAAGCGTGAAAGCATTCACGACGAAGCACCGCTGCTGGTGAAGTTGCCAACCATCGTGGTGGTGGTCGACGAATTCGCCGACATGATGATGATCGTCGGCAAGAAGGTCGAAGAGCTGATTGCCCGTATTGCCCAGAAAGCACGGGCCGCAGGGATTCACTTGATCCTCGCGACCCAGCGTCCGTCGGTGGACGTGATCACGGGTCTGATCAAGGCCAACATCCCGACCCGTATGGCGTTCCAGGTGTCGAGCAAGATCGATTCGCGCACCATCATCGATCAGGGTGGCGCCGAGCAACTGCTGGGCCACGGTGACATGTTGTACATGCCGCCCGGCACCAGCCTGCCAATCCGGGTACACGGTGCGTTTGTTTCCGACGATGAAGTTCACCGTGTGGTCGAAGCCTGGAAGCTGCGCGGCTCGCCGGACTACAACGAAGACATCCTTGCCGGGGTTGAAGAGCCTGGCAGCGGCTTTGACGGCGGCAGCAGCGATGGCGGTGATGACGCTGAAACCGATGCGCTCTACGACGAGGCCGTACAGTTCGTACTTGAGAGCCGTCGTGCCTCGATCTCTGCGGTTCAACGTAAATTGAAGATTGGTTACAACCGCGCTGCCCGAATGATCGAATCCATGGAAATGGCCGGGGTTGTCACCTCGATGAACACTAATGGCTCGCGCGAAGTACTGGCGCCGGCCCCGATGCGCGATTGATCTGCCCAGGGCTGTATCGGGCGGGTTCTAACTAATCAATGAGGATGTCCATGCGTTTTGTCAGCATGCTGTTGCTACCGGTACTGGCTTTTTCTTCGCTGTCGGCCCATGCCGATGCCGAGAGTGTGAAACGTCTTGGTCAATTGCTCGGCTCCGACACCATCACGGCGCGCTTTTCACAGCTGACGCTCGATGGCAGTGGCACTCAATTGCAGGAAACTGCCGGTGAAATGTCGGTTAAACGTCCGGGCCTGTTCTACTGGCACACCGATGCGCCACAAGAGCAACTGATGGTCTCCGATGGCCAGAAGGTTTCGCTGTGGGACCCGGATCTGGAGCAGGTCACGATCAAAAAGCTTGATCAGCGCCTGACCCAGACCCCGGCCCTGTTGCTGTCGGGTGATGTGTCGAAAATCAGCGACAGTTTCGATATCACCTCCAAGCAAGCCGGTGATGTGATGGACTTCACCTTGAAGCCCAAGACCAAGGACACGCTGTTCGACTCCCTGCGCCTGTCGTTTCGCGGTGGCAAGATCAACGATATGCAGTTGATCGACAGCGTGGGCCAACGCACCAACATCCTGTTCACCGGGGTCAAGGTCAACGAGCCGATTCCTGCTTCCAAGTTCAAGTTCGATATCCCGAAAGGGGCTGATGTCATCCAGGAATAAGCCCTGGAAGAGGTTTCAAACGCTGCCCATGGATCTGTTTCGAAGTGCCCCGATTGCCCAGCCCCTGGCTGCCCGTTTACGTGCAGCCAATCTGGATGAGTACGTCGGTCAGGAACACCTGCTCGCTCGCGGCAAGCCCTTGCGTGAAGCGCTGGAGCAGGGCGCGCTGCATTCGATGATTTTCTGGGGGCCGCCGGGCGTGGGTAAAACCACCCTGGCGCGGTTGCTGGCAGAAGTCTCGGATGCACACTTTGAAACCGTTTCGGCGGTACTGGCCGGGGTCAAGGAGATCCGTCAGGCGGTCGAAATTGCCAAGCAGCAGGCGGGCCAGTACGGGCGCCGCACCATCCTGTTTGTTGACGAAGTGCATCGCTTCAACAAGTCGCAGCAGGATGCATTTTTGCCCTATGTCGAAGATGGCACCCTGATTTTTATCGGTGCCACCACTGAAAACCCTTCCTTTGAGCTGAACAACGCACTGCTGTCGCGGGCGCGTGTCTATGTGCTCAAAAGCCTCGATGAGGCGGCCCTGCACAAGCTGGTGCAACGAGCCCTCACGGAAGACAAGGGGCTGGGCAAGCGCGGCCTGAGCCTGAGCGATGAAGGCTTCCAGATTTTGCTGCGGGCGGCTGACGGTGATGGTCGGCGCCTGCTCAACCTGCTGGAAAACGCCTCTGACCTGGCCGAGGATCACAGCGAAATCGGCACCGACCTGCTGCATAACCTGCTGGGCGATACCCAGCGGCGCTTCGACAAGGGTGGCGAAGCCTTTTACGACCAGATCTCGGCCCTGCACAAGTCGGTGCGTGGCTCCAACCCGGACGGTGCTCTGTACTGGTTCGCGCGAATGATCGACGGCGGCTGCGACCCGTTGTATATCGCCCGGCGGGTGGTGCGCATGGCCAGCGAAGACATCGGCAACGCCGACCCGCGCGCGCTGAGCCTGTGCCTGTCGGCCTGGGATGTGCAAGAACGTCTCGGCAGCCCGGAGGGCGAGTTGGCGGTGGCCCAGGCCATCACCTATCTGGCGTGTGCGCCAAAAAGCAACGCGGTGTATATGGGCTTCAAGGCCGCACTGCGCAGCGCCGCCGAATACGGCTCGCTTGAAGTACCGCTGCATTTGCGCAACGCGCCGACCAAGCTGATGAAACAACTGGGTTATGGCGACGAATACCGCTACGCCCATGACGAACCTGACGCCTATGCTGCTGGCGAAGACTACTATCCGGACGAGCTGGAGCCGTTACAGCTGTATCAGCCAGTTCCGCGGGGGTTGGAGCTTAAGATCGGCGAGAAGCTCAAACATCTTGCTGCACTGGATCGTGCCAGCCCCAAACAGCGGAGAAAACCGTGATCCCAGTGATCGTTGCTGTATCAGTGGGCGGTGTTGCAGGCACATTGTTGCGCTTCGCCACGGGAAACTGGATCAGCGCCAATTGGCCGCGGCACTTTTATACCGCGACATTGGCCGTTAATATCGTGGGCTGCCTGCTGATTGGCCTCCTTTACGGACTTTTTTTGATGCGCCCGGAAGTACCGATTGAAGTCCGAGCGGGACTAATGGTCGGTTTCCTGGGTGGTTTGACTACTTTTTCATCCTTTTCACTGGATACGGTGCGCCTGCTTGAAACCGGGCAAGTGCCATTGGCACTGGGCTATGCGGCCCTCAGCGTATTCGGCGGGCTGCTCGCAACCTGGGCTGGCCTGTCCCTGACCAAACTTTGATAAACGAGAAACCGACATGCTCGATTCCAAACTGTTACGTGGCAACCTGCAGGACGTAGCGGATCGCCTGGCATCCCGTGGCTACACGCTGGATGTGGCACGCATCGACGCGCTGGAAGCCAAGCGTAAAGAAGTTCAGACCCTGACCGAGAAGCTGCAGGCCGAGCGCAATGCCATCTCCAAAAGCATTGGCCAGGCCAAGGCTCGCGGTGAAGACATCGCGCCACTGATGGCCAGTGTCGAAACCATGGGCAGCGATCTGGCCAATGGCAAGGTTGAGCTGGAAACCATCCAGACTGAACTGGACTCGATCCTGTTGAGCCTGCCGAACCTGCCGGATGCTTCCGTGCCGGTTGGCGCTGATGAAGACGACAACGTCGAGATCCGTCGCTGGGGCACGCCTACTGCCTTCGATTTTGAAATCAAGGACCACGTTGCGCTGGGCGAACAATACGGCTGGCTGGATTTCGAAACCGCCGCCAAATTGTCCGGTGCCCGCTTTGCCTTGCTGCGTGGGCCAATCGCACGCCTGCACCGTGCACTGGCGCAGTTCATGATCAACCTGCACATCAACGAGCACGGCTACGAAGAGGCTTACACGCCTTATCTGGTTCAGGCGCCAGCGCTGCAGGGTACTGGCCAGTTGCCGAAGTTCGAGGAAGACCTGTTCAAGATCAGCCGTGAAGGCGAAGCCGATCTGTACCTGATCCCGACTGCCGAAGTGTCGCTGACCAACATCGTCGCCGGCGAAATCGTTGAGCACAAAGCCCTGCCGATCAAGTTTGTGGCGCACACGCCGTGCTTCCGCAGTGAAGCCGGTGCGTCGGGCCGTGATACCCGCGGCATGATCCGTCAGCACCAGTTCGACAAGGTTGAAATGGTGCAGATCGTTGAGCCTTCCACCTCGATGGATGCACTGGAAGGCCTGGTTGGCAACGCCGAGAAGGTTTTGCAGCTGCTTGAACTGCCATACCGTACCCTGGCGCTGTGCACCGGCGACATGGGTTTCAGCGCGGTCAAAACCTATGATCTGGAAGTGTGGATTCCGAGCCAGGACAAGTACCGCGAGATTTCGTCGTGCTCCAACTGCGGTGACTTCCAGGCCCGCCGCATGCAAGCGCGTTTCCGTAACCCGGAAACCGGCAAGCCAGAGCTGGTTCACACCCTTAACGGTTCCGGTCTGGCTGTAGGCCGCACCCTGGTAGCCGTGTTGGAAAACTACCAGCAGGCTGACGGCTCGATCCGTGTGCCTGAAGTGCTCAAGCCTTACATGGGCGGCATTGAGGTCATCGGCTAAATGGAGTTTCTGCCGCTGTTTCATAACCTGCGTGGCAGCCGTGTACTGGTGGTCGGTGGTGGGGAGATTGCCTTGCGCAAATCCCGGCTGCTGGCCGATGCCGGTGCGGTGCTGCGGGTGGTCGCACCCGCCATAGAGCCCCAGTTGTGCGAGTTGATAAACAGCAGCGGTGGCGAACAGGTGCTGCGCGGCTATGTTGAAGCTGACCTTGAAGGTTGTGTGCTGATCATCGCCGCCACCGACGATGAGCCACTCAACGCCCAGGTCTCCGCCGACGCCCGTCGCCGCTGTGTGCCGGTCAATGTGGTGGATGCGCCTGCGCTGTGCAGCGTGATTTTCCCCGCGATTGTCGACCGTTCGCCGTTGATCATTGCCGTATCCAGTGGCGGCGATGCGCCGGTGCTGGCGCGGTTGATCCGGGCCAAGATTGAAACCTGGATCCCTTCGACCTACGGTCAGTTGGCGGGCCTCGCGGCGCGCTTTCGTAGCCAGGTCAAAGGCCTGTTCCCTGATGTGCAGCAGCGTCGCGGGTTCTGGGAAGACGTGTTCCAGGGCCCGATTGCCGACCGTCAATTGGCCGGGCAGGGCGCTGAAGCCGAGCGTTTGCTGTTGGCCAAGATCAATGGTCAGGCGGCTGAAACCACCGGTGAGGTTTATCTGGTAGGTGCCGGGCCGGGTGATCCGGATTTGCTGACGTTCCGCGCGCTGCGCCTGATGCAACAAGCTGACGTGGTGCTCTACGACCGCTTGGTGGCCCCGGCGATTCTTGAACTGTGCCGTCGCGATGCCGAGCGGGTGTATGTGGGCAAGCGTCGTGCCGAGCATGCGGTGCCGCAAGACCAGATCAACCAGCAACTGGTCGACTTGGCCAAGCAAGGCAAACGCGTGGTGCGGCTCAAGGGTGGCGATCCGTTTATCTTTGGCCGTGGCGGTGAAGAGATCGAAGAACTGGCTGCCCACGGGATTCCGTTCCAGGTGGTGCCAGGGATTACCGCTGCCAGTGGTTGCGCGGCCTATGCCGGGATTCCGCTGACCCATCGTGATTACGCGCAGTCTGTGCGTTTCGTGACGGGCCATTTGAAAGACGGCACCAGCAATCTGCCCTGGAATGACCTGGTGGCACCGGCGCAGACGCTGGTGTTTTACATGGGCCTGGTAGGTTTGCCGATCATCTGTGAGCAACTGATCAAGCACGGTCGTTCAGCAGACACCCCGGCGGCGTTGATCCAGCAAGGTACTACATCCAATCAGCGTGTCTTCACTGGCACTTTGAAGGACTTGCCGACGTTGGTGGCGGAGCATGAAGTTCATGCGCCGACACTGGTGATCGTGGGTGAGGTAGTGCTGCTGCGTGAGAAGCTGAAGTGGTTCGAAGGCGCTCAGTCGCAGGACTAGGGTTTTGTGGGAGCGGGCTTGCTCGCGATGGTAGCACTGCGGTTTGCCTGACAGACCGCGTCGCCAGCATCGCGAGCAAGCCCGCTCCCACATTTGTCTCAGGGTCCTTTTTAGCCCCGATTATCCCCCACCAGACTCTCCACCGACGGCACCCGCGTGTCGCTCTCCATCTGTGCATCGTGCTCGATCTGATGACTGAAGCGATCCAGTGACCCTTGTGCGGGCTGCGCATCGCTGGCAAAGACCGGCGGGCTGAGGATGTAGGCGCCCAGTAAACGGCTCAACGCCGCCAGGCTGTCGATATGGGTACGCTCATAACCGTGGGTCGCATCACAGCCGAATGCCAGCAGGGCGCACCGAACATCGTACCCGGCCGTTACCGCAGAATGAGCATCGCTGAAGTAATAACGGAACATGTCACGTCGTACCGGCAGTTCGTTTTCGCTGGCCAGGCGCAGCAAATGCCGCGACAAGTGATAGTCGTACGGCCCGCCCGAATCCTGCATCGCCACACTCACCGCGTGCTCGTTGGAATGTTGGCCCGGTGCCACCGGGGCAATATCAATGCCCACAAACTCACTGACATCCCAGGGCAAGGCGGCTGCCGCGCCATTGCCGGTTTCCTCGGTGATGGTGAACAGCGGATGACAATCGATCTGTGGTTGTTCGCCGCTTTCAACGATGGCTTTCAAGGCTGCGAGCAGGGCCGCGACCCCGGCTTTGTCGTCCAGATGCCGGGCACTTATATGACCGCTTTCGGTGAACTCGGGCAGCGGGTCAAATGCCACGAAATCGCCAATATTGATCCCCAGCGAGTCGCAGTCGGCCCGCGTGGCGCAGTAAGCGTCCAGGCGTAACTCGATATGGTCCCAGCTGATCGGCAGTTCATCCACCCCGGTATTGAATGCATGACCTGAGGCCATTAACGGCAACACACTGCCGCGAATCACGCCATTGTCGGTAAACAGGCTAACGCGACTGCCTTCGGCGAAGCGGCTGGACCAGCAACCGACCGGGGCCAGTATCAGTCGGCCATTGTCCTTGATCCCCCGCACGCTGGCGCCAATGGTGTCCAGGTGTGCAGAGACCGCGCGATCCGGGCTGCTTTGCTGGCCCTTGAGGGTGGCGCGCAAGGTGCCGCGCCGGGTCAGCTCAAAGGGAATGCCCAACTCGTCCAGGCGTTCGGCGACATAGCGCACGATGGTGTCGGTAAAACCGGTGGGGCTGGGGATGGCGAGCATTTCCAGCAATACCCGTTGCAGGTAGTCGAGGTCAGGTTCAGGGAGGGTACGATTCATAAAAACTCCTGAGGGGCAGTCAGCTACAGAGCAGGCTGACTGTGGGGAAACAGCAAATCGACAAAACGTTCGGCAGTGGGCTGTGGCTCATGATTGGCCAAGCCGCAGCGTTCATTGGCTTCGATAAACACATAGTCCGGTTGGTCGGCAGCAGGCACCATCAGGTCCAGCCCGACCACAGGAATATCCAGCGCCCGGGCTGCGCGAATGGCCGCGTCGGCCAGCACCGGGTGCAGCACGTCGGTTACATCTTCGAGGCAACCGCCGGTATGCAGATTGGCGGTGCGGCGCACCGCAAGTATCTGCCCTGCTGGCAAGATACTGTCGTACTCGTAGCCTGCGGCCTGCACGGTGCGCAGGGTTTCAGCATCCAGCGGGATACGGCTTTCGCCTTCGGTGGCGGCTTGACGGCGGCGGCTTTGGGCTTCTATCAGGCGCTGGATATTGTGCAGCCCATCGCCCATCACCTGCGCGGGTCGGCGGATGGCCGCAGCCACCACTTCAAAGCCGATTACCACCACCCGCAGGTCGAGCCCTTCGTGGAAGCTTTCGAGCAGCACCCGGCTATCGAACGCCCGTGCTGCCTCGATGGCCTGTTGCACCTGTTCGATGTTGTCCAGGTCCACCGCCACGCCATTGCCTTGCTCGCCATCCACAGGTTTGACCACCACCCGGGTGTGCTGCTCAAGAAAGCCCAAATTGTCATCGGCATTACCGGCCAGTTGCTGGCTGGGCACGTTCAAACCTGCCTGGCTCAAGACCTTGTGGGTCAGGCATTTGTCCTGGCACAGGCTCATGCTGATGGCGCTGGTCAAGTCGCTCAGTGATTCGCGGCAGCGAACCCGCCGCCCGCCGTGGCTGAGGGTGAACAGCCCGGCAGGCGCATCATCGATTTGCACATCGATTCCGCGCCGGTAAGCCTCTTCGACCACTATCCGGGCATAGGGGTTGAGCCCGGCTTCAGGGCCCGGCCCCAGAAACAGGGGTTGGTTGATGCCGTTTTTACGCTTGATGGCAAAAGTCGACAGGGTACGGAAACCCAACTTGGCGTAGAGATTTTTGGCCGAGGCATTGTCGTGCAGCACCGATAGATCGAGATAGCTCAGGCCTCGGCTCATAAAGTGCTCGATCAAATGCCTTACCAACACTTCGCCGACGCCGGGACGCGAACACTGCGGGTCGACCGCCAGGCACCAGAGGCTGCTACCGTTTTCGGGGTCGTGAAAGGCGGTGTGATGATTCAAGCCCATGACGCTGCCAATCACCGCGCCGCTGTCCTCATCTTCGGCCATCCAGTACACCGGACCGCCTTGATCACGGGCGGTGAGCAATGCCGGGTCGATGGGCAGCATTGAGCGCGCCTGGTACAGCGTGTTGATCGCGGTCCAGTCTGCCTCGCTTTGTGCTCGGCGGATGCGAAAGCCGCGAAATACGCGGGTGGCCTGGCGGTAATCGGTAAACCACAGGCGCAAGGTGTCCGACGGATCGAGAAACAGTTGTTGCGGAGATTGCGCCAGTACGCGCTGAGGTGCGGCGACGTACAGCGCAATATCGCGCTCGCCGGGCTGCTCGTTGAGCAGCTCATCGGCCAGGCTGCCAGGGTCGGGGAACGTATGCCCGATCAGCAACCGGCCCCAGCCGCAATGCACGGCGACGGGCTGGGCGTCGAGTTCGCTGCCGTCTTCGGCAAAGCGTGCCTGCAGGCGTTCATATGAAGGCGTCTGGCCACGTAACAAACGTTGGCTATAAGCCGTAGCGAGGGGTTTCATCGGTCAGATTCCTTGTTCGCTCAGCCACATGTTCAAGGTTGCCAATTGCCACAGTTTGGAACCGTTCAGGGGCGTCAGTTGGCCTTGCGGGTTACTCAGCAATCGATCCAGCATCGCCGGTTGAAACAGGCCGCGATCCTGGCTGGGGTCCAGCAGCAGGTCGCGCACCCAATTGAGGGTGTTGCCCTGCAAGTGCTTGAGGCCAGGGACCGGGAAGTAGCCTTTTTTGCGGTCGATCACTTCGCTGGGGATTACCAGTCGGGCGGCTTCCTTGAGCACTTGCTTGCCGCCGTCCGGCAGTTTGAAGCGGGCCGGAATCCGCGCCGAGAGCTCGGCCAGCCGGTAGTCGAGGAAGGGTGTGCGCGCTTCAAGGCCCCAGGCCATGGTCATGTTGTCGACCCGTTTTACCGGGTCATCCACCAGCATCACCGTACTGTCCAGGCGCAAGGCCTTGTCCACCCCTGCGCTAGCACCCGGCTGGGCAAAATGCTCACGGACATAATCCCCGGCCGCATCATTGGCCGTCAGCCACTGCGGTTGCACCGTCGCCTTGTATTCGTCATAGCTGCGATCGAAGAACGCTTCGCGGTAAGCGGCATATGGGTCGCTGGCGCCGTCGACCTGCGGGTACCAGTGATAACCGGCAAACAGTTCATCCGCGCCCTGGCCGCTTTGCACCACCTTGCAATGTTTGGCCACTTCCCGTGATAGCAGGTAAAACGCAATACAGTCGTGGCTGACCATCGGTTCGCTCATGGCGCGCATGGCCGCTGGCAATTGCTCGATGATTTCGTGTTCGCCAATGCGCAGTTGGTGATGGCGCGTGCCGTAGTGCTTGGCGATCAAGTCCGAGTACTGGAATTCATCACCGCGCTCGCCACCTGCGTCCTCAAAACCGATGGAAAAGGTCGACAGATCCTGTACGCCCACATCCCGCAGCAACCCCACCAGCAAGCTTGAATCAACGCCGCCCGAAAGCAGTACACCGACATCCACCGCCGCCCGTTGGCGAATGGCCACAGCCTCGCGGGTACTGTCGAGTACACGGTCGCGCCAGTCTTCGAGGGTCAAATTGACCTCGTCGGCATGGGGGCCGTAGGGCAGAGTCCACCAGGTTTTCTGTTCGGTACGCCCGTTGGCGTCGATGCGCATCCATGTCGCCGGTGGCAGTTTTTCGATCCCGGCAATCAACGTGCGGGGCGCGGGCACTACGGCATGGAAGTTGAGGTAATGGTTGAGCGCCACCGGGTCGAGCATCGGGTTGATATCACCGCCCTTGAGCAACGCTGGCAAGGTCGAGGCAAAGCGTAGGCGGGCATCGGTACGCGACAGGTACAGCGGTTTAACCCCCAAACGGTCGCGGGCGATAAACAGGCGCTGGGTATCGCGCTCCCAGATGGCAAAGGCAAACATGCCATTGAGCTTGGGCAGCAGTGCTTCGCCCCAGGCGTGATACCCCTTGAGCAGCACTTCTGTGTCGCCATCGGAATAAAAGCTGTAGCCCAGGGCTTCAAGTTCGGTACGTAGTTCGGGGAAGTTATAGATCGCGCCATTGAAGGCCAGCGACAGGCCAAGTTGGCCGTCGACCATTGGCTGGGCGGAACCATCGGACAAGTCCATGATTTTCAGGCGCCGATGGCCGAGGGCGACGGGGCCCTGACTGTGAAAACCCCAGGCATCGGGGCCACGTGGAGCGAGGTGGTGGGTGATGCGTTCGATGGCTGCCAGGTCGGCAGGTTGTTGATCAAAACGTAACTCGCCAGCTAATCCGCACATGGTGTGTAAATCCTTGGTATCTCTGCATGTGTTGCTACCGGTATGACTCGGCGCCTTTGCGGGGCGCCGGGTAGCGCTTGGGCCCGGTTTTAAAGGGCAATGCTGCGCTTGGCGGCCTTGCCAGCCCGTACGGCGCGAGTCTAAAAACCCCCGAGCCGTCATGAATGACCGTGTTTTATCGAGTGACTGAGGGCCGGATCGTTCAATAAAAGTTACCGATGGTCCTCTTGCAAGGGCTGCATATTTATCTATGTCATGGCCTCGGTTGAGCGGCGCTAGGTTGGTTACCTGTTTTACAGACCGACTCAAGAAGGCCGAAAATGACGCCCACTGCTTATGCTCAACGTCTGGATGCGCGCCAGACCACTATCAGTGATCTCGAACCGCTGGAGCTGGTACACAGCCATATGCCCAAGTGGTTGCTTGGCGCCACGCCCCAGCACATGGATGCACTGAATACGTCGATGGCGCAAAGCCGCTCATACCACGGACGGGTCGGCAAAAAATTTGCACAATTGCAAAGTATTGAAGCCTATTGCGCTGCATTGCTGAGCACTGCGGTGCGACGAAAATTCGGCCCGCTGCTGGATATTCATCGCGACTATCTGGCGGTCACGCATGTGCATTTGATAACCGATGACACGCTCCTGGCCACAATCCGCCATTACACCGTTCACGATGAACCCAAGACACTGTTATGGGCGGCCTTGCAGAACTTTTCTGCGGACGAAGCCACCCGCGGGGGCTTCAATCCACAAAGCCGGATTCTTCACCGCGGTTACGCCGGGCAAGTCAGCCCGGTCAAACCCCATCAATTTGCAGCGCTGTGTCGCACGCTGGACCTGGGGCTTGAATACCAAGCCTATCTGGAGCGCTTTCTGGGAGTTAAAGCGACTGGCAACCAGAGCGGTGATGCTACGCATCTGGCAACTGAATCAGACCTGCGATTGCTCAAACGCTATGACATGGAAGTGGATGCGCATATAGCGTTCTTCAAAAAGAACATCAGCGAGACCGCGTACAAGGCACTGCTTTCGGTCCTGGCAAACTCTGGCGTCCAGAGGCTGGACGCCAAGCCTGTTTTTCAAAGCTCGCTGTCGATTCTCGACACGGTGATTGATGGCGTGGTGATCTTCTCCCCGGACACGCTATTGCTGCACCCCGACAACCGCTTGATTGCCTATATCCCTAACGACCCTAAATCACCTTTTTTCGAATTCCGCTCGCTGCAAGTGTTTGTCGATGAGTTAAAACAGCGGCTGCTGGACCCGGACTACGCACAGTTTTTCTCGCGCTTTGTGGCCTTGAGCGCCAGGGCGGCGTTTATTCAAAGGGTCAATGCCAAACCAGACTATCTGGGCCTGACAGCCGCGCCATTGGGCATGCCAGCAGCGAATTACTTGTGTGCGGTACAACTCAGAAACATGTTCGCCGACGCGCAAATGCTGGCGGTGCCTACCGGGGTACTGGATGAACGCGAGCGCGAGCAACGTTGGCAGTTGTACAAGAATGTCGGGCTGATGCTGGTGAATGTCGCCGCACTTTTTGTACCAGCCCTGGGTTACATGATGCTGGCGGTCGCTATCGGCGAAATGTTGAAGGAAGTGTATGAGGGCGTGGAAGACTGGACTCAGGGCGATGTCGATCATGCCCGTGAACACCTGTTGAACGTAGCCTGGGATGTTGCAATCAACGCGGCGGTAGTAGCGGGTGTTGTCGTTGCTAAAAAGGTGGTCAGTCGATTAAGCGACGCCACAAAATCTTATTTTGCAGACTTTCAGCCCATTCGGCGTGATGACGGCACGGTGCGACTCTGGGATAAAAATCTTCAGCCCTATGAGCAAGCAGGTATTGCGCAACACAGGCACCGGGCCGATGCGCAAGGTTTTATCAACCATGACGGTAAGTCGCATGTAGAAGTGGCGGGCAAGCATTATTCGGTCGAGCTGGATGGCGCGTACAAACAATGGCGGATTTCGCACCCGACACGGCCAGATGCCTTCAGACCCGCCTTGCTGCATAACCGCGAAGGGGCCTGGCAGCATGTGCATGAGTGGCCGCTGGAGTGGGATGGCAGCGAAACGTTGCTGGGCCGTTTGGGCGCAATGACAGCAACCCTGAGTGAGCAAAGGCTGGAGCAAATAAGGGCGCTGACCGATACCCCGCAAGGGGTGATGCGCCGTGTGCATCTGGAAAACCTGGCACCG
Organism: Pseudomonas kulmbachensis; assembly: GCF_963681935.1. NCBI lineage: Bacteria > Pseudomonadati > Pseudomonadota > Gammaproteobacteria > Pseudomonadales > Pseudomonadaceae > Pseudomonas > Pseudomonas kulmbachensis. The sequence goes on from NZ_OY817088.1 coordinate 1,784,202, forward strand.
CCGCCGTTGCTCAAGGTCAGCCTCAAGCGTTTTGAAATTGACCAGCAGCTCAGCACATTTATCGAGCAAATGACTGCCAGTGAATACAACGCCCCGCGCTGGGCCGACCTGCAAATGCAGTTGTTACCCATGTTGCCGGGCTGGCCTGTGGGCAAAGGCCTGACAGTGGAGGACGCTACCGGCTACACGCTGGCGCAATACGGCACCGCACAGTGGGTTGCCTCCTCGAACCTCCACCTCACTTCGGCCATTACGGATCAGGGCAAGCTGCTGGAGGCCGTGCTGGCCGGGTTGAGCAGTGTCCAGGGCAAGGCGCTGCTGGGCCGTGAGTTGAGTGATGCGGCCGCGCCAGCCCGAGTACTGGCCCAAAAGCTGGCGACGTATGTGCAGGAAAACTGGAACAGCGTCTTTGAACATTTGTACGAGGGCTTTAATGTTTCGAAGGTGCCTGAGGCCAGCGCCATCGAGGCGTCATTTCCTGGATTGCCGCGTGCGGTGAGTCAGGCCATTGTCGAGTCGGCCAGCCCCCGCCAGCGCGAACTGTTACGCACATCCAAAGTACCGCTGGATATCGCGGAGCAAGTGCGGGTGTTGTTGCGCGAGGCCAGGATCAATCGGGCGCTGGAGGGTTTTTACCTGCAGACCCCAGTGAGTGATGACACTGAAAAACTGATCCTGCATTTTTTTCAACAGTTGCCCGGATGGCGACTGAGCAGTGCGCTGGAAATTCGTGAAGGTTCGTTGATGGGCCCCGTGACCCATCGTTGGGGCCAGGCGCAGCCCGACGCGACACGGGTTCTGGTCAAAACCCCCAAGGGCTACCAGCGCTATGCACCTAGTGGGCAACTGCTGGTCCTCCAGGCGGATGCAGAAGCCCCTTTGTCGACGGCGATTTACCAATCCCTGACCGGGTTGGAGCGTCAGGCAATGGGCTTGCATCCTGTGGGTCAAACGTCCGAGCTCAATGCCGCGCTTGGCCTGCTGGCGGTGCAGGCGCGTGATGAGTCATCCCGCATACTGGGCATGCAGCCGGTCAAGCCGCGCTTCAGGCCGCCTGCGGTCCTTGCGGATGCACGCGTTGGTTATCCGTTGTGCGGCATGCGGGCGGGCGGGCATTCCAGCGCCTTGCGGCGTCGTGTGAGTGAGCTGTATCCCGAATTTGATCAAGACCAGGTCCTGGATTATCTGGACGGTTTTATCGAGCGCAGGGAGGCACCGCTGCAAGCATTGCGCGAGCGCAAGCGTGAAAGAACGGCATTGCGCAACAGCTTACAGTTCTGGATTGATGCCGCTCCTGAACTGGGGACTAAAGACGCGATACACGATTACGCCGAAAACAGGTACCACGCGGCCGGGCTGATCGAGCGCATATGGCGTAAAAGCCCTAGCAACGTGCCTTGGGCCAGCAGTGATGACATACACAGCTTGAGCCTGGAGGGTTTACGTGTGGGCAACCTTCCGCAGTTGCCTGCAGTGGCTGACTTCAGCCATGTGCGCGAGCTGAAACTCAGCAATATGGATTGCAAGGACCGAGCTAACCTTTTCCTCGAGCATTTCAGCGGTCTGACTGCGCTTGAAATGGATAACAACGAAATGGCTCATCTGCCAGTACAACTTGAGCGCATGCCCAACCTGCGACGTTTATCGCTGGCGCGAAACTTGTTGTACATGACCACCAGCAACGCATCGGTGCTGAACGCGTTGAGCAGCCTGGAAGTGTTGAATCTCAATGACAACCTGTTGGGGCCGTTGTTGAGTTTCAATAATCACGCGCACTTGCGGCGCGTGTATTTACGCCGTACCTGGATCCAGGTTTGGCCTGAAGGGCTGCTTTCCAGACCATTTCTGGAAGCTGCCGACCTCAGGGAGAACCAGATTCTTGAAATTCCTGAACAGGTGTTTCAGGCCTCGCCCAAGATCATTCGAAATATCACGCTATCCAATAACCCGCTGTCGCCCTCAAGCCGTTTGCAGTTAGGGCGGTATGTCATGCAGGGCGGCAGCAGTATGGGAATCAGCAGTGAGGAGTTGCTCAGTGAGATGCTGGCGTTCGAGTTTTGGACAGCGGGCATTACCAGCAACGAACTCAGCCAGCGCGAGTTGTTATGGAATAACTTGCGAGCCAATCCGGCTTCCGAGGACTTTTTCATCGTGATCAGTCGTTTGACCACCACGGCGGATGCCCATACGGTTCGCCAGGATTTGAGTCGGCGGGTCTGGGAAATGATTGAGGCGGCGAGTCAGAACAGTCAATTACGCAGTGATTTGCTGAATATTGCCGCCTCCCCGCGTAGTTGCAGTGACAGTGTAGCGGTGACTTTCAGCGCGATGGAAATCCAGGTGTTGCTGGCAGAAATCTCACGCGGCGCCTCATTTCAGCAAGCCCAGTTGTTGCATTTGGCCAAGGGACTGTTCCGGCTCGATAAGTTGGCAAGTATTGCGGCTGAGACATGCGAGGAGCGTTTGGCACAAGGCAGGGCAACAGTAGATGAGCTTGAGGTTAACCTGGCGTACAGAATCGGCTTGTCTCAGGCACTGGAGCTGCCCGGCCAGCCCAAGAGCATGTCGTTCCGAGGGTTGGCCGGAGTGACTGAAGCGGATTTGGACATGGCCAGGGTGGAAGTCCAGAACGCTGAAAGGTCGGGTTCCATGGCGGTATTCATCACTACGCTCGAGTTCTGGAAAGCCTACATGGCCAGTACCCACAAGGCGGAGTACACCGTTTTGACCGAGCCTTACTTCGAGGCATTGCATGGGTTATTGAGACGATCGCCAGAGATGAACAGTGCGCGCTATTTACGCAGTGTCGCGCAGGTGCGCAACGAGATGGATGCAGCTGTCGATGCCTGGAACCTGGAAAAAACCCAGGCGTTGATTGCCAAGGATAGCCCCGGAGAGTGGTCGACAGCCCTGTAATCAACGCCCATGTGTTGGGCTGCAGCTTAGCGTTCTTCGTTTGCGACGATAGATATCTACGGCAGGCCGGTGCGCTTGCGCCGCTAGCTTGGGGCCTTCTTATCCATGATCCTGAAGGTCACACAGGTGCGTACCGAAGAACCCCAACCCCTTAACACCCGGCAAACCTCGCTCAGCGATGCAGATGCCCGCTCGGCAGCGTTTGTCCCTTAGCTATAACCGCTGTATATGAACCCCGGAAATATCAACGTACTGGCGAACCTGGGCAATCTCGAAGTACTGAACCTCAATGGCAACCTGCTGGGGCCAATGCTCGATCTAAGTAGGTTGCCCAAGCTGCGCCGGGTATCGATGCGTCGCACCGGGCTTGATGAGTGGCCACGGGGGTTGCTGACCGGCCCCTGCTGGCACTGCGGCACAAGGTTGCCCGGCGCCAGATGAATTTGAGGTGCATCTGGCCTGCCGGGTCGGCCTGGGGAGAGTACTAGGGCTGCCCAGCCAGCCGGAAAACATGCACTTCAATGTGTTGGGCGGGGTCAGTGAGGTCGATCTGCCATCGGCCAGGCTGCTTGTCGAAGTGGCAGAAAGGTCGGTGCAATTACCGGCTTTTGTCAGTAGCCGTGATTTTTGGCGCGATTATCTGATTAAAAAAACAAAGTCGAGTTTTCGGCATTATTGCCGCCGCACCCCTCCGCCATTGGCCAGAATCCGGATTTGTTCACTGCCCGCGTATGAGGGCGCGCAGCACAAAGCGATTAGGATGACAGGCCTCTGCAACCGCTCGGGGAACGGGCTGCGCTTCGTTGTTGATCCACGCCGCCAGTATTTCGCCCGACAGCGGGGCGGTAATCAGCCCGCGTGAGCCGTGGCCACTGTTGACGTACAGACCACTCAACCATGGGCAAGGCGTGTCGGGCGTTTGTCGCGCATCCTTGCGCAGTACCGCATAGGCGCTCGCAAACTGCTCCGGGTCTGACAGTGGCCCGACAATCGGCAAGTAGTCCGGGCTGGTGCAGCGGAAGGCGGCCCAGCCTTGCAGGGTCTGAGGATCCAACTGCTCATTGCCGAGACGCTGCTTCAGGTCCGGTGAAATCTCCTCAAGCAGGTCAAGGTTGCTCTGATGTCCGGCGGGGGTGGTGGACAGGTCTTCATTGTGGAAGTCGAAACTGGCGCCCAGGGTGTGCTCGCCGAGTCGACCGGGCGCAACATAACCTTCGGCACAGACCACGGTTTTGAGCACAGAGCTGGCTGGGGTTTCGGCCAGTTGAGTGATTTGCCCGCGAATACGCTTGAGTGGCAGACCGCTGCTGGCCGGGAAACGTTTGACTTCGGCGGCACCCGCCAGGATTACCACGGGCGCACTGGCCAGCAACTGATCGCCCTGGCAGGCGTGCCATTGGTCGCCAACCTTGTTCAATTGCAATACGTCATGGTGAGTCATGATCTGAACGTTGGCGTGTAGCGCCTGGTAATGGCACAACGCAGGCGGGTGCACCCAGCCACCTTCGGGGTAGAACAGGCCGCCGTGAGCCAGTTCGACCCCTGCCAAGGCCTGCGCCGCAGGCTGATCAAGCAAATGCACCAGCGCTGCCGGGAACGCGGACGCCAATTGCGCTTGGCGTTCAGCCTCTTTTTCGTTGAAGCCCAGCTGCAGGACACCGCAGTCGTCCCAGTCACGACCGCGTTGCAGTTGCTCCAGCAAGCGACGGGTGTACCCGAAACCACTGACAATCAATTGCGACAGAGTGGTGCCGTGAGCCGAAAGCTTCATGTACAAGATGCCTTGCGGGTTGCCCGAGGCTTCTTTGGCCAGGCGCTCGTGGCGCTCCATTAACGTGACTTGCCAGCCACGTCGCGCCAGGCTGTTAGCGCTGGCGCAACCCGACAGGCCGCCGCCAATCACAATCGCCTTGCGCTCGTCGGTGTGCCGAGGCGGGCGAGCAAACCAGGGTTTGGTATCGGTGCTGGCGGGTGTGTTTTCAGGCAAGCCAATAAAGGCGCCGCGTAGAATTTCCCACTTGTGGCCGATGCCCGGCGTGCGCCGCATCTTGAAACCAGCCTCATTCAGCGCCCGGCGTACCCAGCCGGTGCTGGTGAAGGTACTGATGGTGGAGGCGGGGGCCGCCAATCGAGCCAATTGCGCGAACAGCTCTGGTGTCCACATGTCCGGGTTTTTCGCCGGTGCAAAACCGTCGAGAAACCACGCGTCAATCTGTGCATCCAGTTGCGGCAGTTGCTCCAGCGCGTCACCGATCATCAGGGTCAGCGTCACACGGCCATCGGCCAGGCTCAGGGTTTGAAACCCCGGATGAATGGCAAACCAGGCTGCCAGTAATTGTTCACTCCAGGTAGCCAGTTCAGGCCAGAGAGCCAAGGCGCGCTTCAGGTCTTCGCGGGTCAGCGGGTATTTTTCGACACTGATGAAGTGCAGGCGCGCATCGGGTCGCGCCGTTTCTTCGAATAACTGCCAGGCACAAAGAAAATTCAGGCCGGTGCCGAAGCCGGTTTCGCCAATAACCATCTGGCCGTTAGCGGGGAGGGCGGCGAAGCGCTCTGCGAGGGCATTTTGTTCGATAAAGACATAACGGGTTTCTTCGAGACCCGACTTGTCCGAAAAATACACGTCATCAAACACCCGCGAACGGGGGCGGCCTTGGTCATCCCAGTCAATCTGGGCATTGGGCATTTCAGTATTCATGTGTGGCTCGGCATCGGCAAGGCGGCCATTCTAGCCGATCAGTCACGACACGATTGATCCAAGACAGTTTTGTGAGTGTTGTTCCTACACGTTCGGGTGCAATCCGCTAGGCTTGTGAAATCTTGCCAGGGAGCTTTCCATGTTCGAATCTGCTGAAATCGGTCATGTAATCGATAAAGAAACCTACGACAGAGAAGTTCCCGCCTTACGCGAAGCTTTGCTTGAAGCGCAATACGATCTCCATCAGCAGAAGCGTTCTGCCGTAATCGTATTGATCAATGGCATTGAGGGCGCCGGTAAAGGCGAGACGGTAAAACTGCTGAATGAGTGGATGGACCCGCGGCTGATCGAAGTGCGTACTTTCGATAGCCAGACCGATGAGGAGCTGGCGCACCCGCCTGCATGGCGGTACTGGCGGCAATTGCCGGCCAAGGGCCGCATGGGGGTGCTCTTCGGCAACTGGTACAGCCAGATGATTCAGGGTCGGGTTCATGGGCGCTTCAAGGATGCCGTGCTCGATCAGGCGATCAATGGTGCGGAGCGTCTGGAGAAGATGCTGTGCAACGAAGGGGCGGTAATTTTCAAGTTCTGGTTCCACTTGTCCAAGAAACAGATGAAAGCCCGGCTCAAGGCACTCAAGGATGACCCGTTGCATAGCTGGCGTATCAGTCCATTGGATTGGCAGCAGTCAGAAACTTACGATCGCTTTGTGCGATTTGGCGAGCGTGTGATTCGTCGAACCAGCCGTGACTACGCTCCCTGGAGCATCGTGGAGGGTGTCGATCCGTACTACCGCAGTCTGACAGTGGGCAAGATCTTGCTCGAAGGTCTGCAAGCCGCGCTGAATGAGCCCAAGACCAAAGTCCGGGCCACTCATGTCGCGCCGTTGGCTGAAGTCCAGGACGGTTTGAGCCTGCTCGATTGTCTGGATATGACACAGCAGCTGGAAAAAGACGATTACCAGGAGCAGTTGATTACCGAGCAGGCACGCCTGTCGGGGTTGATGCGCGACAAACGGATGCGCCGCCATGCGTTGGTATCGGTGTTTGAAGGCAACGATGCGGCAGGCAAGGGCGGTTCGATCAAGCGCGTGGCGGCGGCACTCGACCCGCGTCAGTACAGTATCGTGCCGATTGCTGCACCTTCTGAAGATGAGCGTGCACAGCCTTATCTGTGGCGCTTCTGGCGACAGATTCCGGGGCGCGGCAAGTTCACCATTTTTGACCGTTCATGGTACGGGCGGGTGCTGGTTGAGCGGGTTGAAGGCTTTTGTACTCCGGCTGACTGGATGCGCGCCTACGGTGAAATCAATGACTTCGAGGAACAGTTGCGCGATGCGGGGGTGATTGTCGTCAAGTTCTGGCTGGCGATTGATAAAGATGTACAGCTTGAACGCTTTCATGAACGCGAAGAGATTCCGTTCAAACGCTTCAAAATCACCGAAGAAGACTGGCGTAACCGCGAAAAGTGGGATGTGTATCGCAAGGCGGTGTGCGACATGGTGGACCGTACCAGCACCGAGATTGCACCCTGGACGCTGGTAGAAGCCAATGACAAACGCTGGGCGCGGGTAAAGGTGTTGCGCACCATCAACGAAGCGCTGGAAGCCGCCTTCGAGAAGAGCGACAAAAAGCACAAGAAGTAAACAAAGACCTTCTCATCTTGCGTAGCAGCTACCGAAGGAACGAGGCTGCGTCCGATTGCGAAGCAATCGTAAAACCTGAGTCTGCGGTTTAGCCGATAGAACGCCAGTTTAGGTTTTACGACGGCTTCGCCGCCGAACGCAGCCTCGTTCCTTCGGCAGCTGCTACAGTTTTCTTAGTGCTTGCCAGGCCCCAGCATGTTCTCCGGGCGTACCCACTGATCAAATTCTGCATCGGTCAGATAACCCAGTTCCAATGCGGCTTCGCGCAGGGTCAGACCTTCTGCATAAGCCTTTTTGGCGATCTCGGCAGACTTGTCGTAGCCAATGTGCGGGTTGAGTGCAGTCACCAGCATCAGGCCGCGCTCCAGGTGCTCGGCCATTTTTTCGGCGTCAACCTCAAGGCCGGTCACGCAGTGTTTTTGGAAGTTGCTGCAACCGTCGCCCAGCAACTTGATCGACTGCAACAGGTTATGAATGATCACCGGTTTGTAGACGTTCAGTTGCAAGTGGCCCTGGCTTGCGGCAAAGCCGATGGCGACATCATTGCCCATTACCTGGCAGGCCAGCATCGACAGCGCTTCGCATTGGGTCGGGTTGACCTTGCCTGGCATGATCGAGCTGCCCGGCTCATTGGCTGGCAGTTTGATTTCGGCCAACCCGGCACGTGGGCCAGAGCCCAGCAGGCGGAAGTCATTGGCCAGTTTCATCAAGGTAACGGCCAGGGTTTTGAGTGCACCCGAGAGGGTGGTCAATGGTTCGTGACCTGACAGCGCAGCAAATTTGTTCGGCGCCGTGACAAATGGCAAGCCCGACAATGCCGCGATTTCAGCCGCTATCGCTTCTGCGAAACCGTGGGGCGCGTTGAGCCCGGTCCCTACGGCCGTGCCGCCCTGGGCCAGTTCGCATACCGCCGGTATGGCCGAGCGTATGGCGTGCTCGGCGTAATCGAGTTGCGCGATATAGGCCGACAGTTCCTGGCCAAATGTGATCGGAGTCGCGTCCATCATGTGGGTGCGGCCGGTCTTGACCAGTTTCATGTGCTGGGCCGACAGCTCTGCCAATCCGCCAGCCAACTCACTAATTGCTGGCAGCAAGTGTTCATGCACCGCTTTGGCGGCGGCGATATGCATGGCGGTCGGGAAGCAGTCGTTGGAGCTTTGTGAACGGTTGACGTGGTCGTTTGGGTGGACGGGCGATTTGCCGCCACGACCTTTGCCTGCCAGTTCGTTGGCGCGCCCGGCGATAACTTCGTTAGCGTTCATGTTGCTTTGCGTGCCACTGCCGGTCTGCCATACCACCAGCGGAAATTGATCGTCGTACTGCCCATCAAGCACCTCATCGGCGGCCTGCTCGATCAGGCGGGCAATATCAGCGGGCAGGTCACCATTGCGGTTGTTGACCCGGGCAGCAGCTTTTTTGATCAGTACCAGAGCGTGCAACACGGCCAACGGCATCTTTTCATTGCCGATGGCGAAGTTGATCAACGATCGTTGGGTTTGCGCCCCCCAATAGGCCTCGTCGGCCACGCTGACTTCACCCAGGCTGTCGGTTTCGATACGGCTCATCGGCTCTTTCTCCTAAAGGTCTGACCAGACAGCTTAGGCGCTGGTTTGCGTCCGGGGTTCAATCTGGTGTTTTTAATGCTTTTGGTCAGATGATGAGAACGTCTATCAGACTCGGGGTTGAGTGACAGACTTTAATAGGCGCAGAATGGCCGCCCTTGGGGTTCAACCTCGCTTGCTAGAAAAGGAAACTCGATGACCCGTCTTCGCGCCATCTGTACAGCGGTTGCTCTGGTTTGCGCCAGCGGCCAGGTTTTCGCCGATACCGCCAGTCACGCTGCCAGTGCTGAAACGTTCCTCAAACTGGCTCATGCCGACAAGCTGGGTACCCCGGTTTACATGCAAGTACAGCAGATGTTTGCCCAGCGTTTTGAGCAAACCAAAGCGCCAGCCTCCAAGAAAGCCCTGCTGGAAACCTACCAGGCCAAGGCCAACACTGCTCTGGACCAAGCCATTGGCTGGGACAAGCTGAAGCCTGATATGGTCAAGCTGTACACCACCAACTTCAGCGAATCCGAACTCAAGGATCTGGTAGCGTTTTACCAGTCGCCACTGGGCAAGAAAGTCCTGGAAAAAATGCCGCAGCTGACTCAGCAATCGGCGCAAATGACCCAGGCCAAGCTGGAAAGCGCAGTGCCGGTGGTCAACAAGCTGCTGGAAGACATGACTACCGAGCTGGAGCCAAAAGCGGCCCCGGCCAAGAAGAAGTAAGCGGAGCCTGAATGAGCATGCAACACCGTATTGAATCGGCGCTTGGCGCATTGCAACCCGAGCACTTGAGCGTGTTGGACGAAAGCCATATGCACAGTCGCGGGTTACAGACCCACTTCAAGGCAGTGGTAGTCAGCGAGCAATTTGCCGGGCTCAACAGCGTCAAGCGTCACCAGAAGGTTTACGCCACTTTGGGTGATCTGATGGGCGAGTTCCATGCGCTGGCTTTGCACACGTATACGCCTGATGAATGGGCAAAAATCGGCACGGCCCCGGCTTCGCCGACCTGTGCCGGCGGTGGGCACTAAGTCGTCTTTTTGCTAGAATCCGCAGCGCGCCGCATAGTCGGCGCGTTTTTTTTTGCATCCGGTTCACCCTTTACGAGGGTAGCCACCTGGAGAAACACGATGACTGCGCCTGTTGTTGTAGCTGCACTGTACAAATTCGTCACCCTTGAAGATTACGTAGCCCTGCGTGAGCCGTTGCTCGCGGCAATGGTCGATAACGGCATCAAAGGCACGTTGCTGATTGCCGAAGAAGGGATTAACGGCACGGTTTCCGGTAGCCGTGAAGGCATTGACGGGCTGATGGCCTGGCTCAAGACCGATCCGCGCATGGTTGATATCGACCATAAAGAATCCTACTGCGATGACCAGCCGTTCTATCGGACCAAGGTCAAGCTCAAGAAAGAAATCGTTACCCTTGGCGTAGAAGGCGTAGACCCGAACAAGAAAGTCGGAACCTATGTCGACCCCGAGAACTGGAATGCGCTGATCAGCGATCCGGAGGTGTTGTTGATCGACACCCGTAACGACTATGAAGTATCGATCGGTACGTTTGAGGGCGCTATTGACCCGAAAACAACCAGCTTTCGCGAATTTCCTGACTACATCAAAGCCAATTTCGACCCGGCCAAGCACAAGAAAGTCGCAATGTTCTGCACCGGCGGTATTCGCTGTGAAAAGGCTTCGAGCTATATGCTCAGCCAGGGTTTTGACGAGGTTTACCACCTCAAGGGCGGCATCCTGAAGTACCTCGAGGAGGTGCCGCAGGAAGAAACCAAGTGGCAGGGCGACTGCTTTGTATTCGATAACCGGGTTACCGTACGCCACGATCTGACTGCCGGTGAGTACGACCAGTGCCATGCGTGCCGCACCCCGATCAGCATCGCGGACCGTGAGTCGGAACACTATCAGGCCGGTATCAGCTGTCCGCATTGCTGGGACACCCTGAGCGAAAAAACCCGTCGCAGCGCCATTGATCGTCAAAAGCAGATCGATCTGGCCAAGGCGCGTAACCAGCCGCACCCGATTGGCCACAACTACCGTAAACCTGCCGAGGTTTGAGATGAGTGCACGTCTGCTCTATGTGATGGATCCGATGTGCTCATGGTGCTGGGGTTTCTCGCCCATCGCCGAGGCGCTGGTTGAGCAGGCGCAGGCCGCAGGCGTTGAGTTGCATCTGGTGGTGGGCGGTTTGCGCACCGGCAGTGGCTCGGCGCTTGAGCCTGCTACCCGGCGCTATATCCTCGAACACTGGCAGGCAGTTACAGACGCCACCGGGCAGCCATTCAAGTTCGACGGCGCCTTGCCTGACGGTTTTGTCTATGACACCGAGCCCGCCTGTCGGGCCGTGGTGGCGGCTCGCAGCTTGGCCCCCGATTGCGCCTGGAAGTTGGTGAAGCTGATTCAACAGGCTTTCTATGAGCAGGGGCGTGATGTCACCCAAGCCAGTGTGCTGGTTGAACTGGCTGAGACAGCAGGGTTGCCGCGTATCGAGTTTTCTGCCGTGTTTGACACGGCGCAGCAGCATGCAGCGACAGCCGCCGACTTTACCTGGGTGCAAGACCTGGGGATTGCCGGGTTTCCGACCTTGCTCGCCGAGCGCAATGGTCAACTGGCGTTGCTGACTAATGGCTATCAGCCGCTTGGACCGTTATCTGACCTGCTCGCTCGCTGGCTAGAACGCGCCACGCGTGTTTGATCCTGCTGCTGTGCCGCCCGGCCCCAAGGCGGACCGTCTGACGTGGGCCGAGATACGTCGCCTGGCCCTGCGTCATAAAAAAGCCCTGTGGATTGCCAACGGCGTGGCCGTGCTGGCTACGCTGTGCAGTGTCCCTATTCCCCTGCTCCTGCCCTTGCTGGTGGACGAAGTGTTGCTGGGCAACGGTGATGCCGCGCTGAAAATCATGAATCACTGGCTACCGGCTGCCTGGCAAAGTGCAGCGGGCTACATTGGCCTGATGTTGGTGATTACCTTGATGCTGCGTTGCGGGGCGCTGTTGTTTAACGTGCTGCAAGCTCGGCTGTTCTCGCGGTTGGCCAAGGACATTGTGTTTCGCATCCGCTTGCGCTTGATTGAGCGCTTGAAGCGAATTTCGCTGGCCGAGTATGAAAACCTTGGCAGCGGCACCGTGACCACGCATCTGGTCACCGATCTCGAAACGCTGGACAAGTTTGTCGGTGAAACCCTGAGCCGGTTTTTGGTGGCGATGCTGACACTGGTGGGGACTTCGGCGATTTTGCTGTGGATGCACTGGCAGTTGGCACTGTTGATCTTGCTGTTTAACCCGCTGGTGATCTACGCCACGGTGCAACTGGGCAAGCGGGTCAAACACCTTAAAAAACTCGAAAACGATAGCACTGCGCGTTTTACCCAGGCCCTGACCGAGACCCTGGACGCGATTCAGGAAGTTCGTGCAGGTAATCGCCAGGGTTTTTTCCTTGGTCGTTTGGGGCTGCGGGCGCGAGAAGTTCGAGATTTTGCTGTGGCCTCGCAATGGAAGACCGATGCATCAAATCGTGCCAGCGGTTTGTTGTTCCAGTTCGGTATCGATATTTTTCGCGCTGCGGCGATGCTGACAGTGCTGTTTTCGGACCTGTCGATTGGCCAAATGCTCGCGGTGTTCAGTTACCTGTGGTTCATGATTGGACCGGTCGAGCAGTTGCTTAATTTGCAATATGCCTTCTATGCCGCCGATGGTGCCGTGACCCGGATCAACCAACTATTGGCGCGAAGCGACGAGCCGCAATATCCCGGTGGAGCCAATCCGTTTGTCGGGAACCAGACAGTCGGTATTGAAGTGCGTGACCTGAGCTTCAGTTATGGTGAGGAAAAGGTCCTGGATCATTTGAACCTGACCATTGCACCGGGGGAAAAAGTGGCCATTGTGGGCACCAGTGGCGGCGGTAAAAGCACGCTGGTGCAACTTCTGCTGGGGTTGTATACGCCCCAGTCGGGAAGCATCCGCTTTGCCGGCGCGAGCCAGCCCGAGATTGGCCTGCAAACCATACGCGAGCATGTTGCTGTGGTGCTGCAGCACCCGGCGCTGTTCAACGATACCGTGCGCGCTAACTTGACCATGGGCCGTGAGCGGACCGATGAAGCGTGCTGGCATGCTCTGGAAATCGCACAGCTGGATGGCACCATTCGTGCTCTGGCGCAGGGCCTGGACAGTATTGTCGGACGTTCAGGTGTGCGTTTGTCGGGTGGCCAGCGTCAGCGCCTGGCAATTGCGCGGATGGTGCTGGCCGAACCCAAGGTAGTGATCCTCGACGAGGCCACCAGTGCCCTGGATGCAGCCACCGAATACAACCTGCATCACGCTTTGGGAAAATTTTTGAGCGGGCGTACAACTTTAATCATTGCCCACCGCTTGTCTGCGGTAAAACAGGCAGACAGAGTGTTGGTGTTTGATGGCGGGCGTATTGCCGAAGAGGGTGATCACCAGCAGTTGATTGCAGACGGCGGGCTTTACGCCAAACTCTACGGGCACCTTCAGCAAACTTGATGGGTTTGTATTAAGTGAGGTGAATTGCTCGGGCGAAGGCCTTTTTGACGATGTTGAGCATGTGTGGTTGCTCAAGCCGTCGAAAATTGGCCTAGGCTGAGCTGTAGTGAGATTTTCTCTCTGGTTTTCATCTGACGCCATGAAGCAAGGAAACTCATGAAATCAAAACACCCCCACGGGACACCACGCTTGTTGGGTATTGTTTGGCCCTTTATTGCAGTCGTGCTTTTCCAGGCGTTATTGGGGTGCGTGAGTCTGTATATGCTCTCGGCAGTAAGAAGTTATGTCGGGGGCGAAAGTTTGTGGTCCAAGGCCCAAAAAGACGCTATCTACTTCCTCTATGTGTATTCCGATACGCATGATCCAGCTTATTTCGATAAATATCAGCAGGCTAGAAGCATCCCTCAGGGCGATCACAAGTTGCGTCTGGCGATGGATCAGTCCCCCTCTGATGAGGTAGCTGCTCGCGAAGGTATTTTGCAAGGCGGCAACAGCCCGGAAGATGCCGACAGCATTATTTGGTTTTATCGCTACTTTCGTCACGTAAGTTATATGGAAACGGCCATTGAGAAGTGGTCCGTGGGCGATGCTTACCTGGTTCAGCTCGATAATCTGGCTCAAGAGATGCACCGTACACTGCTTGGCGGTCACGTCACTGATGCGGACTCAAAACGCTGGGCGGACGGTATTTTTGCCATCAATGAAGGTATTGCGCCTGCAGCCAAGGCCTTCAGTGATGCCCTGGGAGAAGGCTCACGCTTTGTTTGGCGGTTACTGGTTGTTATCAACCTGGTTACGGCGCTGGGGCTGATTCTTCTGGTGCTCAAGCGTACTCATAAAGTTCTGGCCCAGAGTCGTGCATTTGCCCAAGCCTTGCAGTTGGAAAAAGAACGGGCACAAATCACTCTTGCGTCTATTGGCGACGGCGTTATAACGACCGACGAGAAGGGCGCGATTGCTTACATGAACCCGGCGGCCGAGCAACTGACTCAATGGAAGTCCGAGCAGGCCCACGGCGTTACTCTGGCGGCGTTGTTCAAGTTGCTCGACGACAATGACCAGGATGATGGCTTCAAACTGATTGATCGGCTTCTCAGTGGCCAATTGGGTAATAGCCGCGATCACTCACGACAGATCCAGCGCATGGATGGCAGTACGGTTGCTGTCACGCTGGTGGGCGCGCCGATTGTCCATGCTGGAGAGGTGAGTGGGGCGGTGTTGGTGCTGCATGACATGACCCAAGAGCGCCGGTACATTGCCAATCTGTCCTGGCAGGCGACCCATGATGCACTGACGGGCCTGGCCAATCGTCGCGAATTTGAATATCGCCTGGAGACAGTGCTGAAGAACCTGGGGCGACAACAGGGTCGGCATGCATTGATGTTCCTCGATCTGGATCAGTTCAAACTGGTGAATGACACTTGCGGTCACGCGGCGGGTGATGAGCTGTTGCGCCATGTTTGTGTGCTGCTGCGAACCGGGTTGCGCGAAGGCGATACGTTAGCTCGCCTGGGAGGCGATGAGTTCGGGATCCTGCTGGAAAACTGCCCGGTGGATATGGCCGAGAGAATCGCCGGAGGCCTGCGTCAGGCGGTGCAAAACCTGCATTTCGCCTGGAAAGGGCGGCCGTTCATGAGCACCATCAGTATTGGTCTTGTACATATCCATCAAACCCCGGTAACCCTTGAGTCGCTGATGCGTGCAGCGGACATGGCCTGCTATATGGCCAAGGAAAAGGGGCGCAACCGGGTGCAGGTCTATCATCTGGATGACACGGAACTGTCATTGAGATTTGGTGAAATGGCTTGGGTGCAGCGTCTGCATGTAGCGCTGGAAGAAAACCGTTTTTGTCTCTACTCGCAGGAAATCACCCCCTTGGGGGCTGAGCCGGAGGGGGGCGGGCACATCGAAATTCTGTTGCGGTTGCAGGATGAGAGCGGGCGAATGGTTTATCCAGACAGCTTTATTCCGGCTGCTGAGCGGTATGGGTTGATGAGTTCGATAGACCGCTGGGTGGTCGAAAACGTGTTCAAAATCATTTCTGAGTGTACGGCCCAGGTAGGGGCGCAGCCGATGGCCATGTGTGCCATCAACTTGTCAGGATCGACCATTGGTGATGATGATTTCCTGGAATTTTTGCATGAGCAGTTCAAGTGTTATGGCGTCTCGCCCAAACTGATCTGCTTTGAAATTACCGAAACCAGCGCGATCGCTAACCTGGGCAGTGCTATTCGGTTTATCAATGATCTCAAGTCATTGGGTTGTATGTTCTCTTTGGATGACTTTTGTGCCGGCATGTCTTCGTTTGCATACTTAAAACATCTTCCTGTCGATTTTTTGAAGATTGATGGGAGCTTCGTCAAGGATATGCTGGACGACCCGATCAATCGGGCTATGGTTGAAGTTATTAATCATATTGGCCATGTGATGGGAAAACGCACAATTGCCGAGTTTGTGGAAACGACACAAATTGAACAGGCATTGATCGAGATCGGGGTTGATTATGCGCAAGGCTATATAGTTCAACGCCCACAGCCGTTTACCTTTGATAGCTTGTTGCACCGGCCCAAACGGTCCAGAGCCTTGACGTTGAGGTCGCCGGGTAATCTGCGTTGACAGGTTACATATTCTTTAAAGTCATCTCTCGAAAAGGACTTGGATTGTGATTGATGTATTTAACCGTACTGGGCCTCTAATGGAGGAGACGAGTTACCCGCAGTGGGCTCAGCAACTGATTCGCGACTGCAGCGAGAGCAAGCGCCGGGCAGTCGGGCACGAAATTTACAGGCGCATGCGGGATAACACGCTAAGCCCCAGAGCCATGCGAGCGTACCTGATTGGCGGCTGGCCGGTGGTTGAGCAGTTTTCGCTGTATATGGGTCGTAACCTTGGCAAAACCCGTTATGGGCAACATCCGGGTGAAGACATGGCGCGCCGCTGGCTGATTCGCAATATCCGGGTTGAACTTAACCATGCCGACTACTGGGTATATTGGGCCCGGGCACATGGCGTGAGCCTTGAAGAGTTGAACGCACAGGACATACCTGCGGAATTTCAGGCATTGAACGATTGGTGCTGGCATACCTGTGCGACGGACTCACTGGCTGTGGCCATGGCGGCTACCAACTACGCGATTGAAGGTGCCGTGGGTGAGTGGGCGGCTGCGGTGTGTTCAAAAACTGTCTACGAAGAGTCGTTCCCGCTGGAGGGGCGTAAACGCACGATGAAGTGGCTGAAGATGCATGCTCAGTATGATGATGAGCATCCTTGGGAAGCGCTGGAAATCGTGTGTACCCTGGCGGGGATGAACCCGAGCCAGGAGCTGATTGCCGAGCTGCGCAAGGCAATTTGCAAGAGCTACGATTACATGTACTTGTTTTTACAAAGCTGCTTGCAGCTCGACAAGGCCCCCGTTGTGCGTGAGCGCAGGGAGCTGGTTGAGAGCTGAAGCCCCGCTAGCCGTTTTTTGAGCGCATAAAAAACCGCAGGCTGCATTCACATGCAGGCTGCGGTTTTTGTTTGTCGCTATGTTACTGGGCGTCGAAGGCTTGGCCGTTAATTCCGGTGCTGTCCGGGCCCATCAGGTACAGGTAAACCGGCATGATCGCGTCCGGCTCTGGATTGCTCTCGGGGTTTTCACCCGGATATGCCAGGGCGCGCATGCTGGTGCGAGTCGCGCCTGGGTTGATGCTGTTGGAGCGTACTGCAGAGACGCTGTCGACTTCATCGGCCAGGGTTTGCATCAGGCCTTCGGTTGCGAATTTCGATACGCCATAAGCGCCCCAGTAGGCGCGACCTTTGCGTCCGACGCTGCTGGAGGTGAAGATCACCGAGGCGTCCTGCGACAGTTTGAGCAGGGGCAGCAGGGTGCTGGTGAGCATGAACGTGGCATTGACGTTGATCTGCATCACGCGCATGAAATTCTCGCCTGACAACTGCTCCAGAGGCGTACGCGGGCCAATGATCGAGGCGTTGTGCAGCAGTCCGTCAAGATGGCCGAACTCGGTTTCGATCATGGCAGCCAGTTCATCGTATTGATGCGGCAGGGCGGTCTCGAGATTGAACGGGATGACGGCCGGTTGCGGATGACCGGCGGCTTCGATTTCGTCGTAAACCTGGCTCAGGTTGGCCTCGGTCTTGCCCAGCAGCAGTACGGTTGCGCCGTGGGCGGCATAGGTCTTGGCAGCCGCAGCGCCGATGCCGCGACCGGCGCCGGTGACCAGAATGACCCGGTCCTGAAGCAGGTTGGGGCGGGCGGAATAATCAAACATAAAAAACCTCAACAAAAATCGAAGATCGTTAGCGGACGTTTGTCAGCAGCTGCACATCGCGTTATCCAGCACTTTGCGCAGTTCGCCCGGGTGATCGACCACCACGTCGGCACCCCAGTGATCAGGGTTGTCGTCGGGGTGTATGTAGCCAAAACGCACGGCTGCGGTTTTAGTCCCGGCGTCTCGGCCGGACTCGATGTCGCGCAGGTCATCGCCTACAAATAGGACGCTGGCCGGGTCCAGGTCAAGCATCTTGCAGGCCAGAATCAACGGCTCGGGATCAGGCTTGCTGTTGGTTACGTGGTCCGGGCAGATCAGCAGCGCCGAGCGTTCGGCCAGGCCCAGGCGCTCCATGATCGGCTGTGCGAAGCGCACTGGCTTGTTGGTGACGACGCCCCATACCAGATGGGCTTTTTCGATATCGGCCAGCAACTCTTCCATGCCATCAAACAGCTTGGTGTGTACTGCGCAATCACGCTGGTAGCGCTCCAGGAACTCCTGGCGCAGTTCTTCAAAGCCGGGTGCGTCCGGGTCCATGCTGAAAGTCGCGGCCACCATGGCGCGGGCACCGCCGGAAATTTCATCGCGGATCAGTTTGTCGCCAATGGGCGGCAGATCACGATCGGCGCGCATGGCCTGGCAGATGGCAATAAAGTCCGGCGCGGTATCGAGCAGGGTGCCGTCCATGTCAAAAAGAACTGCTCTTAAACGCATGCGTTACTCCTCGCGAAGGGTCTGGATCATGTAATTGACGTCTACATCGCTGGCCAGTTTGTAGTGTTTGGTCAGCGGGTTGTAAGTCAGGCCGATGATGTCTTTAACGCTCAGACCGGCCTGGCGGCTCCAGGCACCGAGTTCGGAAGGGCGGATGAACTTCTTGAAGTCATGGGTCCCGCGCGGGATCAGCTTCATGATGTATTCAGCGCCGATAATCGCGAACAGATAGGATTTTGGGTTGCGGTTGATGGTCGAGAAGAACACCTGGCCGCCGGGTTTGACCATGCGATAGCAGGCGCGAATCACGGAAGCTGGATCAGGTACGTGCTCCAGCATCTCAAGACAGGTCACCACATCGAATTGCTCGGGCATTTCGTCTGCCAGGTCTTCGGCGGTGATCTGGCGGTATTCAACACTCACGCCGGACTCAAGCTGATGCAGTTGTGCCACGGCCAGCGGTGCTTCGCCCATGTCGATGCCCATGACGGTGGCGCCGCGTTGAGCCATTGACTCGCTGAGAATGCCGCCGCCGCATCCGACGTCGAGGACTTTTTTGCCAGCCAGTTGCACGCGCTCGTCAATCCAGTTGACGCGCAGTGGGTTGATGTCGTGCAGCGGCTTGAATTCGCTTTCACGGTCCCACCAGCGATGGGCTAGCGCTTCGAATTTAGCGATCTCGGCGTGGTCAACGTTGCTCATGGGTAAATCCTCTAAAGCTTAATAATCTGGTGAAACTCCGGGCTCAGGCCCGAAGGTACTGAATCAATGAGTATGGCCGCTTATGCGTTCACCCCAGGCCTTGGCTGTGGCGCTGAGCTGTTGCTCGTCCATGCGGGTCAGGCATCGATCATCGAGCAGTTGCTTGCCTGCAACCCACAGGTGCTTCACGCAATCACGGCCGGTGGCGTAGATCAGCTGTGAGACGGGGTCGTAGACCGGTTGCTGGGCCAGCCCGCTGAGGTCAAATGCAACCATGTCGGCGGCTTTACCGATTTCAATCGAGCCGGTGTCACTTTCAATGCCCAGGGCGCGGGCGCCATTGAGCGTTGCCATGCGCAGCGCGCGGTGGGCGTCCAGCGCGGTGGCAGAGCCAGCAACGGCTTTGGCCAGCAAGGCTGCGGTGCGGGTTTCGCCTAGCAGGTCGAGGTCGTTGTTGCTGGCTGCACCGTCGGTGCCGACCGCTACATTGACTCCGGCTTGCCACAAACGCTCCACCGGGCAGAAACCGCTGGCCAGTTTCAGGTTGGACTCCGGGCAATGAATCACGCTGGAGTTGCTTTCTACCAGCATTGTCAGGTCGTCATCGCTGATCTGGGTCATGTGCACGGCCTGGAAACGCGGGCCTAGCAGGCCCAGGCGCGCGAGACGGGCGACGGGCCGCTCGCCATGTTGCTCGACAGCCTGATGCACCTCGAAAGCGGTTTCGTGTACGTGCATATGAATAGCTGCATCCAGCTCATCGGCGATTACCCGGATTTTTTCCAGGTTATCGTCGCCGACAGTGTAAGGCGCATGGGGCCCAAAGGCGATTTTGATCCGCGGGTGGTACTTCAGATCAGCGAAAAGCTCGATGGCCTGACGCAGGGATTCATCTGCGCTGCTGGCGCCGGGAATCGGAAAGTCGAGAACGGGAATCGCGATCTGAGCGCGAATGCCGCTGTTGTGGACGCACTCACTGGCGACCTTGGGGAAGAAGTACATGTCGCTGAAACAAGTGATACCGCCCTTGAGCTGTTCGGCGATCGCCAGATTGGTGCCGTCGCGCACGAAGTCTTCATCGACCCACTTGGCCTCAGCGGGCCAGATGTGCTGCTCCAGCCAGGTCATCAATGGCAGATCATCGGCCATGCCGCGGAACAATGTCATCGCGGCATGACCGTGGGCATTGATCAGCCCGGGGCTGAGCAGCATGTCTGGCAACTCGCGGGTTTCGCTGGCAGCCAGCTTCAGGGCTTGCTGGCGAGACCCAATGAATACAATGCGACCGTCGCGAATGCCAACCCCATGATCCTTGAGTACGACACCGGCCGGTTCGACAGGCACCAGCCAGGTGGGTAGCAGCAATAAGTCCAGGGGCACGGTCGGGATCGGCATCGAAAACAGTTTCCAGTGCGTTTTAAAAGGAGGCGAAGTATACCCGAGCGTCTTAAGGGTGGGCTCGCTATAATCGGCAGCTTTGTTTCTGGGTAATAGGGGAAGGCATGCGCGATCGACTGTTGGCTGCGGAAAAAGTTAAGGCCATCGATTGGCGGGATGACGCCCTATACCTGCTGGATCAGCGCAGCTTGCCCCTTGAAGAAACATGGCTGGCTTACACCGGCGCCGAAGATGTGGCTCAAGCGATCCGCGATATGGTCGTGCGGGGTGCTCCGGCGATCGGTATCACGGCGGCCTATGGTGTGGTGCTGGCCGCACGTGCGCGCAAAGCTGTTGGCGGCGACTGGGTAGCGGCGCTGGAGGAGGACTTCACCCTGCTGGCAGGTTCGCGCCCAACGGCGGTGAATCTGTTTTGGGCTTTGAATCGCATGCGAGATCGATTGTCCCGAAGCAAGACTCGGGCTGATGTTTTGCAGGTGCTTGAAGCTGAGGCTGTGGCTATTCATGAGAGTGATCGTGAGGCCAATATGACGATGGCGCAATTGGGGGTTGATGTAATCCGCCGCCACCAAGGCAACGCTCAGGCCGTACTGACCCACTGCAACACTGGAGCGCTGGCCACAGGTGGCTTTGGTACGGCGTTGGGCGTTATTCGTGCCGCCTGGCTGGAGGGCATGATCGAGCAAGTCTATGTCGACGAAACCCGTCCCTGGCTGCAGGGCTCGCGCCTGACTGCGTGGGAGCTGGCCAATGAAGGTATCCCGGTGGTGCTTAATGTTGACTCGGCAGTGGCACACATCATGAAAACCAAGGGCGTGACCTGGGTGATCGTGGGGGCTGACCGAATCACCGCCAATGGCGATGTGGCGAACAAGATCGGGACGTACCAGTTGGCGGTAAACGCCATGCACCACGGCGTGCGCTTTATGGTGGTGGCCCCGAGTTCGACCATTGATATGGACCTGGCCACGGGCGATGACATTCCGATTGAAGAGCGCGACGGTCGCGAGTTACTGGAAGTGGGCGGCAAGCGGGTGGGTGCCGATGTGCAGGTGTTTAATCCGGTCTTTGATGTAACCCCGGCCGACCTGATTGACGTAATCGTGACCGAGAAGGGTGTGATTGAACGTCCGGATGCGGCAAAACTGGCTCAATTGATGTGTCGCAAGCGATTGCATTAAAAGTTGTGCTGCGCTGACTCGGTTCGCGCAGGTTTTATGCCGGATTCAGTCTGTCCTGCAGTCCTCGATTTGCGCTCAGAGCCCTCCTGAACACGCTCAGGCCGATCACTGACCCAATTACTATGTGCCTTGCGCATCTGAGGGATAGGTGCGTGGCGGCGATTGTGATAACATTCGGCGGTTTCCAGGGTGGCCCGCAAAGGTTGCCCTTACTGCGCAAATCCGTGACATAACTTGTTGATTTGTCGTAAGTCGTTGCATGGCACGTGGCCAGCGGCGACGAGCTTCGTTCGTCCCGAATGGATGTGGCGAAGTTTCACCCGAAAAAGGAATCAGGCTTCTCATGGGCGAACTGGCCAAAGAAATCCTCCCGGTCAATATCGAAGACGAGCTGAAACAGTCCTACCTCGACTACGCGATGAGCGTAATTGTCGGGCGGGCACTGCCTGATGCACGCGATGGCTTGAAGCCCGTGCACCGGCGTGTGCTGTTTGCGATGAGCGAACTGAACAACGACTGGAACAAGCCGTACAAGAAATCTGCCCGTGTGGTCGGTGACGTAATCGGTAAGTATCACCCGCATGGTGATACCGCTGTTTACGACACCATCGTTCGAATGGCTCAGCCATTCTCTCTGCGCTACCTGCTGGTAGACGGTCAGGGTAACTTCGGTTCGGTCGACGGCGACAACGCTGCTGCCATGCGATACACCGAAGTTCGCATGACCAAGCTGGCCCACGAGTTGCTGGCCGACTTGCACAAAGAGACCGTGGACTGGGTGCCGAACTACGACGGCACGGAAATGATCCCGGCCGTCATGCCGACACGAATTCCCAACTTGTTGGTCAACGGCTCCAGCGGTATCGCTGTGGGCATGGCCACCAATATCCCGCCGCACAACCTGGGTGAAGTCATCGATGGTTGCCTGGCGCTGATCGAAAACCCGGAGCTGAGCATCGATGAACTGATGCAGTTCATCCCGGGCCCGGACTTCCCTACTGCTGCGATCATCAACGGTCGCGCAGGCATCATCGAAGCCTATCGTACCGGTCGTGGCCGTATTTACATGCGCGCCCGCTCCATGATCGAAGACATCGACAAGGTCGGTGGTCGTCAGCAGATCGTCATCACCGAGCTTCCTTACCAGTTGAACAAGGCGCGTCTGATCGAAAAGATCGCCGAGCTGGTTAAAGAGAAGAAGCTCGAAGGCATCACTGAACTGCGCGACGAGTCTGATAAAGACGGTATGCGCGTGGTGATCGAACTGCGCCGTGGTGAAGTGCCGGAGGTTATTCTTAATAACCTGTACGCCCAGACCCAGCTGCAAAGCGTTTTCGGTATCAACATCGTTGCGTTGATCGACGGTCGTCCACGTATCCTGAACCTCAAGGATCTGCTGGAAGCCTTCGTTCGTCACCGCCGTGAAGTGGTTACCCGTCGCACCGTTTTCGAACTGCGTAAAGCCCGTGAACGTGGTCACATCCTTGAAGGCCAGGCAGTTGCCCTGTCCAACATCGACCCGGTTATCGCGTTGATCAAGGCCTCGCCAACGCCGTCGGAAGCCAAGGAAGCGCTGATCAGCACCCCTTGGGAGTCCAGTGCAGTAGTGGCGATGGTTGAACGTGCCGGTGCCGATTCGTGCCGCCCGGACAACCTTGATCCGCAGTACGGTCTGCGCGAGGGCAAGTACTTCCTGTCGCCAGAACAGGCGCAAGCCATTCTTGAATTGCGCTTGCACCGTTTGACCGGTCTTGAGCACGAGAAGCTGCTGGCCGAGTACCAGGAAATCCTCAACCAGATTGGTGAGCTGATCCGCATCCTCAACAGCGCTGAGCGCTTGATGGAAGTGATCCGCGAGGAACTGGAAGTCATTCGTGCCGAATACGGTGATGTGCGTCGTACTGAAATCCTGGATCACCGCCTTGATCTGACGCTGGGCGACATGATCCCGGAAGAAGAACGCGTTGTGACCATCTCCCACGGTGGCTATGCCAAGACCCAGCCTTTGGCTGCGTACCAGGCCCAGCGTCGTGGTGGTAAAGGTAAATCGGCTACTGGCGTCAAGGATGAGGACTACATTGCTCACCTGCTGGTTGCCAACAGCCACACCACGCTGCTGCTGTTCTCCAGCAAGGGCAAGGTGTACTGGCTCAAGACTTATGAAATCCCTGAAGCGTCCCGCGCTGCCCGTGGTCGCCCACTGGTGAACCTGTTGCCGCTGGGTGAGGGTGAATACATCACCACCATGCTGCCGGTCGAGGAATACACCGAAGGTCACTTCATCTTCATGGCAACTGCCAACGGTACCGTGAAGAAGACCCCGCTGGAATCCTTCAGTCGTCAGCGCAGCGTAGGTTTGATCGCGCTGGAGCTGGACGAAGGCGACGTATTGATCAGCGCCGCGATCACCGATGGCGAGCGCGAAGTGATGTTGTTCTCCGATGGCGGCAAAGTAACCCGCTTTAAAGAGTCCGATGTGCGTGCCATGGGTCGTACTGCTCGCGGCGTGCGCGGCATGCGTCTGCCAGAAGGTCAGAAGCTGATTTCGATGCTGATCCCTGAAGAAGGCAGCGAGATCCTTACCGCTTCGGCGCGTGGATATGGCAAGCGTACGGCAATCAGTGAGTTCCCTGAGTACAAGCGTGGCGGTCAGGGCGTTATCGCCATGGTCAGCAACGAGCGTAACGGTCGTCTGGTCGGAGCAGTCCAGGTGCAGGACGGCGAAGAGATCATGTTGATTTCGGATCAGGGCACTCTGGTGCGTACCCGTGTCGACGAAGTCTCGAGCTTGGGCCGTAACACCCAGGGCGTTACCTTGATCAAGCTTGCCAGCGATGAAACGCTGGTCGGACTTGAGCGGGTTCAGGAGCCTTCGGAAGTTGAAGGCGAGGAACTCGAAGGTGAGGGCGAAGGCGGTGCAGAGCTCAACGACGAGGCCATCATCGATGGTGGCGACGGCGAGCAACCGCTAGAGGCTGGCGCTGACGAAGAAGAACCGCAGGAATAAGCGGACACAGAGGGGGCGGATGAGAATTCGCCCCCTTGTTGTATGTCCGGTATGAAAGTTTGCGACACTGTGGGAGCGAGCCTGTTCGCGATGGCGTCAGCACGGTATATCAGATAGACCTTGCTGCCCGCATTGCGATGCAAGCCAAGAACGTGTCGAGTGTTGTTTTATTGCGTGACCACCAAATCAGAGTGAGAGTGGAAGTGAGCAAACGAGCCTATAACTTCTGCGCAGGTCCTGCTGCGCTACCTGAAGCTGTCCTGTTGCGTGCCCAGTCCGAGTTGCTCGACTGGCATGGCAAGGGCCTCTCGGTCATGGAGATGAGCCATCGCAGCGATGAGTTCGTGTCCATAGCGACCAAGGCTGAGCAGGATTTGCGTGACCTGCTGTCTATTCCCTCGAACTACAAAGTCCTGTTTCTGCAAGGCGGCGCAAGCCAGCAATTTGCTCAGATCCCGCTGAATCTGCTGCCTGAAAATGGCAAGGCGGATTACATCGATACCGGTATCTGGTCGCAGAAGGCTATTGAAGAAGGTTCGCGTTTCGGTCACATCAACGTGGCAGCTACCGCCAAGCCCTACGATTACTTTGCAATTCCTGGTCAGAATGAGTGGAACCTGTCGAAAGATGCGGCCTACGTTCATTACGCGCCAAATGAAACCATCGGTGGCCTGGAGTTCGACTGGATTCCGCAAACTGGCGATGTGCCGCTGATCGCTGACATGTCCTCGGACATTCTGTCGCGTCCGGTTGATGTTTCCCGCTTCGGCATGATCTACGCCGGCGCCCAGAAAAACATCGGTCCGAGCGGTATCGTGGTCAACATCATTCGTGAAGACCTGCTGGGCCGGGCACGTTCGATTTGCCCGACCATGCTGGATTACAAAGTCGCGGCCGATAATGGCTCGATGTACAACACGCCGCCGACGCTGGCCTGGTATTTGTCTGGCCTGGTGTTCGAGTGGCTGAAAGAGCAGGGTGGCGTTGAGGCTATTGGTAAGCTCAATGAAGTCAAGAAACGTACCTTGTACGACTTTATTGACGCCAGTGGCCTGTACAGCAACCCGATCAACATCTCTGACCGCTCCTGGATGAACGTACCGTTCCGTCTGGCGGACGATCGTCTCGACAAGCCATTCCTGGCAGGAGCCGAAGCGCGTGGGCTGCTGAACCTCAAAGGGCATCGCTCGGTGGGCGGCATGCGGGCTTCGATCTATAACGCGGTAGACATCAATGCGGTCAACGCGCTGGTGGCTTACATGGCAGAGTTCGAAAAGGAACACGGCTAATGTCCGAACAAGAGCTCAAGGCGCTGCGTCTGCGTATCGACAGTCTGGACGAAAAGGTCCTGGAGCTGATCAGTGAGCGGGCGCGCTGCGCCCAGGAAGTGGCGCGAGTCAAAATGGCTTCGCTGGCTGAAGGCGAAGTGCCGGTTTTTTACCGGCCTGAGCGTGAGGCTCAGGTGCTCAAGCGCGTTATGGAGCGCAATAAAGGCCCGTTGGGGAACGAAGAGATGGCGCGGTTGTTCCGCGAAATCATGTCTTCCTGCCTGGCGCTGGAGCAGCCGCTGAAAGTGGCTTACCTCGGCCCGGAAGGCACCTTCACCCAAGCGGCTGCCATGAAGCACTTCGGTCACGCCGTCATCAGCAAGCCAATGGCTGCGATTGACGAAGTGTTCCGTGAAGTTGCAGCGGGTGCGGTGAATTTTGGTGTGGTGCCAGTGGAGAACTCCACCGAAGGCGCGGTCAACCATACGCTCGACAGCTTCCTCGAGCATGACATGGTGATCTGTGGCGAAGTTGAGCTGCGTATCCACCATCACCTGCTGGTGGGTGAAAACACCAAGACTGACAGTATCAGCCGTATCTACTCCCACGCGCAGTCGCTGGCCCAGTGCCGCAAGTGGCTGGATGCGCATTACCCGAACGTCGAGCGTATTGCCGTATCGAGCAATGCCGAGGCCGCCAAGCGGGTCAAGGGTGAGTGGAACTCAGCCGCCATTGCCGGTGATATGGCTGCAGGCTTGTACGGTTTGACCCGACTGGCCGAAAAAATTGAAGACCGTCCGGACAACTCCACGCGGTTCTTGATGATTGGCAGCCAGGAAGTGCCGCCGACCGGTGATGACAAGACTTCGATCATTGTTTCCATGAGCAACCGTCCTGGTGCATTGCATGAGTTGCTGGTGCCGTTCCATGAAAACGGGATCGATCTGACGCGCATCGAGACGCGTCCCTCGCGTAGCGGTAAATGGACCTATGTG
Organism: Pseudomonas kulmbachensis; assembly: GCF_963681935.1. Lineage (NCBI taxonomy): Bacteria > Pseudomonadati > Pseudomonadota > Gammaproteobacteria > Pseudomonadales > Pseudomonadaceae > Pseudomonas > Pseudomonas kulmbachensis. The sequence continues at coordinate 1,811,060 of NZ_OY817088.1, forward strand.
TTTTTCATCGACTTTGCTGGCCATCACCGCGACCCGTTGGTCAAAAGTGTCCTGGAGCAAATCAGTCAAGAAGCCGTAGCACTTAAAGTATTGGGCTCATACCCGAAAGCGGTTCTCTGAGGCGATAAAACATGAGCGGTGACTTCCTCGCCCTGGCGCAGCCGGGCGTGCAACAACTTTCGCCTTACGTCCCGGGCAAGCCTGTGGACGAACTGGCGCGCGAGCTGGATCTGGATCCGGCCATGATCGTGAAGCTGGCCAGCAACGAAAACCCTTTGGGTGCGAGCCCCAAGGCGCTGGAAGCCATTCGTGCCGAGCTGGCTGAGCTGACGCGCTATCCGGACGGCAATGGTTTCGCGCTTAAAAGTCTGTTGGCTGAACAGTGCGCTGTGCAGCTGGATCAGGTGACGTTGGGTAACGGTTCTAACGACATTCTGGAACTGGTGGCGCGTGCCTATCTGGCGCCAGGCCTGAATGCCGTGTTCAGTGAGCATGCGTTTGCGGTTTATCCGATTGTCACCCAGGCTGTGGGCGCGCAGGCGCGGGTAGTACCGGCCAAGGACTGGGGGCATGACCTGCCTGCCATGCTTGAGGCCATCGACAGCAATACTCGTGTGGTTTTCATTGCTAACCCGAACAATCCTACCGGGACCTGGTTTGGCGTCGATGCGCTGAACGAGTTCTTGCAGGATGTTCCGGAGCACGTGCTGGTCGTGCTGGATGAAGCCTATATCGAGTATGCCGAGGGCGGTGAGCTGCCCGATGGGCTGGAGTTCCTGTCGGCTTATCCTAATCTGCTGGTTTCGCGCACGTTCTCCAAGGCCTACGGCTTAGCGGCCTTGCGCGTGGGTTACGGCCTGTCGACGGCAGTGGTTGCGGATGTGTTGAATCGTGTTCGCCAGCCATTCAACGTCAACAGCCTGGCCTTGGCTGCTGCTTGTGCGGCGCTGAAAGATACGGATTACCTGGCTCAAAGCCGGCGCCTTAATGAAGTCGGGATGCAGCAGTTGCAGGACGGCTTTCGAGAGTTGGGCCTGGGCTGGATTGCGTCCAAGGGCAACTTTATTGCGCTGGACCTCGGTCAAGTGGCGGCTCCGGTCTATCAGGGGTTGTTGCGTGAAGGCGTAATCGTGCGTCCGGTGGCCAACTACGGGATGCCGAACCATCTGCGTATCACTATTGGTTTGCCGGCGGAAAATACTCGCCTGCTTGAGGCGCTGACCAAGGTTCTTGCTCGTGGTTGATGTGATGTCTGTGCACTCTGTAAAACCGGTTATCGGTCGTTTGGTCGTTGTCGGGCTGGGCCTGATTGGCGGCTCTTTCGCCAAGGGGATGCGCCAAAGCGGTCTGTGTGCGGAAGTGGTAGGTGTTGACCTTGATCCCGATTCCTGTGCTTTGGCTGTGGAATTGGGTGTGGTTGATCGCTGCGAAGCCGATCTGGCAGTGGCCTGTGAAGGCGCTGATTTGATTCAGTTGGCAGTGCCGATTCTGGCCATGGAGAAAATGCTCGGCCTTCTGGCGGGCATGGCTCTTGGCTCGGCAGTGTTGACGGATGTGGGTAGCGCCAAAGGCAATGTCGTGCGTGCTGCGGCGCAGGCCTTTGGTGGTATGCCCGCGCGCTTTGTGCCGGGGCATCCCATTGCCGGATCTGAGCAAAGCGGTGTCGAGGCATCGAATGCCAGTTTGTTCGAACGGCACAAGGTCATTTTGACCCCGGTGGCTGAAACTGATGCCGACGCGTTGGCCCTGGTTGATGCGATGTGGCGCGCCCTGGGCGCAGACGTCGAGCACATGCAGGTCGAACGCCATGACGAGGTGTTGGCTGCAACCAGCCATTTGCCTCATCTGCTGGCTTTCGGGTTGGTGGACTCTCTTGCCAAGCGCAACGAGAATCTGGATATCTTCCGTTACGCTGCGGGTGGCTTCCGTGATTTCACAAGAATCGCTGGCAGCGACCCGGTAATGTGGCATGACATTTTTCTTGCGAATCGTGAGGCGGTGCTGCGCACATTGGATACATTTCGCAGCGATCTCGACGCTTTGCGCGACGCGGTCGATGCAGGGGATGGGCATCAATTGCTGGGCGTCTTTACGCGCGCCCGGGTTGCCCGCGAGCATTTCAGTAAAATCCTGGCCCGCCGGGCATATGTGGACACTATGAATTCCAACGATCTGATTTTTTTGGCAAATCCTGGTGGTCAAGTAACTGGCCGAATTCGCGTACCAGGCGACAAATCCATTTCTCACCGTTCGATCATGCTGGGGTCATTGGCCGAAGGCACGACCGAGGTGGAAGGTTTCCTTGAGGGCGAAGACGCTCTGGCAACCTTGCAAGCATTCCGTGATATGGGCGTTGTGATTGAAGGCCCGCATCATGGTCGCGTGACCATTCATGGTGTTGGTTTGCATGGTTTGAAGGCGCCGCCGGGTCCTATTTACCTGGGTAACTCGGGTACTTCGATGCGTCTGTTGTCTGGCCTGCTGGCCGCGCAGAGCTTCGATACCACGTTGACCGGCGACGCTTCCCTGACCAAGCGCCCGATGAATCGTGTGGCCAATCCGCTACGCGAAATGGGTGCTGTGATTGAAACCGCTGCTGAAGGTCGCCCGCCGATGACCATTCGCGGTGGTCACACGCTTAAAGGCATGAGCTACACCTTGCCGATGGCCAGTGCTCAGGTTAAGTCCTGTCTGTTGCTGGCGGGCTTGTATGCACAAGGCAAGACCTCGGTCACCGAGCCTGCACCGACCCGCGATCACACCGAGCGCATGCTGCAAGGCTTTGGCTACCCGGTTACAGTTGAGGGGCCTACAGCTTCGGTTGAGTCGGGTCACAAGTTGACTGCGACTCATATTGAAGTGCCGGGCGATATTTCTTCGTCGGCGTTCTTCCTGGTCGCGGCTTCGATCGCTGAAGGTTCGGATCTGCTGCTTGAGCATGTGGGTATCAACCCGACCCGTACTGGCGTTATCGATATTTTGCGTTTGATGGGGGCGGATATCACCCTTGAGAACCAGCGCGAAGTGGGCGGCGAGCCGGTGGCTGACTTGCGTGTGCGGGCTGCCAAACTCAAGGGTATCGAGATTCCCGAAGAGCTGGTGCCATTGGCAATTGACGAGTTCCCGGTACTGTTCGTGGCGGCAGCTGTGGCTGAGGGTCGTACGATCCTGCGTGGTGCAGAAGAGCTGCGTGTGAAGGAGTCTGACCGGATTCAGGTGATGGCTGACGGCTTGTTGGCACTTGGCGTCAAGTGCGAGCCGACACCGGATGGCATCATCATTGATGGCGGCACGATTGGTGGCGGTGAAGTCCATGGGCACGGCGACCACCGTATTGCGATGGCTTTCAGTGTGGCTTCGTTGCGGGCAACTGCTCCGATCCGTATTCACGATTGCGCCAACGTAGCGACATCGTTTCCGAACTTCCTGGCATTGTGCAAGCAAGTGGGCATGCGCGTTGCTCAAGAGGTTAACTCGTGATGATTTCAGCGCCGGTTATTACCATCGATGGTCCTAGCGGTTCCGGGAAAGGCACCGTTGCGGGCATCCTGGCCAAGAGTCTGGGATGGAATTTGCTGGACTCCGGTGCTTTGTACCGTTTGCTGGCTTTCGCGGCGGTTAACCATGGTGTTGCTCTGGATAACGAAGCCTTGCTGGCAAAATTGGCTGCGCATCTTGATGTGCAGTTCATCGGGGCGACGGATGGCAAGTCTGCGCGCATTATTCTGGAAGGCGACGAAGTGACTCACGCCATCCGCAGTGAGGGTGTGGCTGCCGGAGCCTCGAAAGTCGCGGCTTTGCCAGCTGTTCGTGATGCTTTGCTGCAGCGTCAGCGTGCATTTCAGGAGTCGCCGGGCCTGGTTGCGGACGGTCGTGATATGGGCACGGTGGTATTTCCTGAGGCTCCGTTGAAGGTATTTCTGACGGCTAGCGCCGAGGAAAGGGCCCGCCGCCGTTACTTGCAGTTGAAGGCCAAGGGCGATGATGTTAGTCTCTCGGGTCTGCTAGATGAGATTCGTGCCCGTGATGAACGTGACACGCAGCGTGCAATAGCCCCGCTCAAACCGGCGGCTGATGCCATACAGCTGGACTCTACGGAGTTGTCCATCGACCAGGTGCTTGAACGCATCATGAGTGAAATCGCGCTTCGCGATATTGCTGGATGACCAAGAAAGCGTGCAGGAGACCAGAAATAGTCCTGCATGCCTTCTTTTATATGAACGTAACCCACATTGTCTGGAATGTGGCAGATGGGCGTATTCCTTCGCCCTTGATTAACAGGAATTAAAATGAGCGAAAGCTTTGCAGAACTCTTTGAAGAAAGCCTAAAAACCCTGAATCTTCAGGCTGGCTCGATCATCACCGCGATCATCGTTGATATCGATTACCAAGCTGGTTGGGTTACCGTTCACGCTGGTTTGAAGTCTGAAGGCCTCATCCCGCTGGAGCAGTTCCACAACGACGCTGGCGAACTGAACATCAACATCGGTGATGAAGTTCACGTTGCGCTGGACGCGGTCGAAGACGGCTTTGGCGAAACCAAACTGTCCCGTGAAAAAGCCAAGCGCGCTGAATGCTGGATCGTTCTGGAAGCAGCCTTCGCAGCAGAAGAAGTGGTCAAGGGCGTTATCAACGGTAAGGTTAAAGGCGGCTTCACTGTCGACGTTAACGGCATCCGTGCGTTCCTGCCAGGTTCTCTGGTTGACGTTCGTCCAGTGCGCGACACCACGCACCTGGAAGGCAAAGAGCTGGAATTCAAGGTCATCAAACTTGACCAGAAGCGCAACAACGTTGTTGTTTCGCGTCGCAGCGTTCTTGAAGCAGAGAACTCGGCTGAGCGTGAAGCTCTGCTGGAATCCCTGCAAGAAGGCCAGCAAGTCAAAGGTATCGTCAAAAACCTCACCGATTACGGCGCATTCGTCGATCTGGGTGGCGTCGATGGCCTGCTGCACATTACCGACATGGCTTGGAAGCGTATCAAGCATCCTTCCGAAATCGTCAACGTTGGCGACGAGATCGATGTCAAGGTTCTGAAGTACGATCGCGAACGCAATCGTGTTTCCCTGGGCCTCAAGCAACTGGGCGAAGATCCATGGGTTGCTATCAAAGCCCGTTACCCAGAAAGCACTCGCGTTACCGCTCGTGTAACCAACCTGACCGACTACGGCTGCTTCGCTGAGCTGGAAGAAGGCGTTGAAGGTTTGGTACACGTTTCCGAAATGGACTGGACCAACAAAAACATCCACCCTTCGAAAGTCGTACAAGTCGGCGACGAAGTGGAAGTTATGGTTCTGGACATCGACGAAGAGCGTCGTCGTATCTCCCTGGGCATCAAGCAGTGCAAATCTAACCCATGGGAAGATTTCTCTGGCCAGTTCAACAAGGGCGATAAAATCTCCGGCACCATCAAGTCGATCACCGATTTCGGTATCTTCATTGGTCTGGACGGCGGCATCGACGGCCTGGTTCACCTGTCCGACATTTCCTGGAACGAAGTTGGCGAAGAAGCCGTACGTCGTTTCAAGAAGGGCGACGAGCTTGACACCGTTATCCTGTCTGTTGATCCAGAGCGTGAGCGCATCTCCCTGGGTATCAAGCAGCTGGAAAGCGATCCGTTCTCCGAGTACGTACAAGAGAACGACAAAGGCGCAATCGTTAAGGGCATCGTGAAAGAAGTTGACGCTAAAGGCGCCATCATCACTCTGGCCAACGATATCGAAGCTACTCTGAAAGCGTCCGAAATCAGCCGTGACCGCATCGAAGATGCACGTAACGTTCTGAAAGAAGGCGAAGAAGTAGAAGCCAAGATCATCAGCGTTGATCGTAAAAGCCGCGTAATCCAATTGTCCATCAAGTCGAAAGACGTTGAAGACGAGAAAGAAGCAATCCAGAGCCTGCGCGACAAGCCAGCTACCTCTGAGATCGCTGCTGGTCCGACCACTTTGGGCGACCTGCTGCGTGCACAAATGGAAAAACAGAACTAAGTTCTGATTGACCATAGAAAAAGGGCGACTTCGGTCGCCCTTTTTTGTGCCTGCAATTTGAGTGGGGCGGCAAAGCGCCTGTGTTGCGCGCTTGCTTGTGCTTCATGTTGCGAGATACCAAGCCTGCGCCAGAGCGCTCATTATCTCTGAGCGAGCTCGTGGATGCCTGCTGCCTGCTGATCGTGATTATCATCACGTCTCTGCGGTGTATTGCCTGGTAGGGAGACTCGTAAATATAAGTCAATCCCTGGGCTGTTCAAATTCTTTCGATCATGCTAAAACCTTTGGAGCGCTGATCTAGCTGCTTGAAAAAGAAGGGAAAAATATGACGAAGTCGGAGTTGATCGAACGAATTGTCACCCATCAAGGGCTACTTTCATCCAAGGATGTAGAGTTGGCCATCAAGACTATGCTTGAACAAATGTCTCAATGTCTGGCGACCGGAGATCGAATCGAAATCCGTGGTTTTGGCAGTTTCTCGCTGCATTACCGTGCCCCTCGGGTAGGTCGCAATCCCAAGACAGGCCAGTCGGTCAGTCTTGATGGAAAATTCGTTCCTCATTTCAAACCGGGCAAAGAGCTGCGGGACCGAGTGAATGAAGATGAGGAAGACGACATTTAATCCTTCAGGGAACAGGAGTTGCCGATGCATAGCATCAAACGTGCAGTGTTAGTGGTGTTTGCTCTGATCGTCATTTTCGGGATCGTGATTTTTATCCTCGAAAACCAGCAGCCCACCGCATTGATATTTTTGGGCTGGCGCTCCCCCGAACTGCCGGAATCGTTGTTTCTCATAGCTGCTTTATTGGTTGGCATGGCGATTGGACCTGTCATGGGTTTTGTGGCCTACAGGCGCAAAGCAGCCAGGCTCAAGCGTAAGTTGCTGGCCGAGTCTTAAGATAGGCGGCCTTTCTTGGGTTTATTTGAAAGGCCTCCTCTGTCCATACGAGAGCGCAGCCAGATTGCGATGCGTGTTCTAGATAAATCAAAGTACGCTATCAAAATTTACTTGTGATTCAGGGTAATTCCCACAAGTTGAAAGCTTGGATTTTTTACCGTGATGGCATATAGCTGGCAATTTGCTTTGCCCGTTATTTAGTGCTTTTTCGGGTGTGCATTGATGTAACGTCTAATGGCTGGAATCAACAGGTGCCTGTGTAAGTAGATTTCTGTGCTTCTTTATAAGACATGCCCGCTTACCAAGCAGTAACGCTCATGTTCACGCCGAAATATATTGCGATTACGGTGCTGTAGTTCTGATTGTATTTGGCCATGTGTCGCGGTTGGGGTCGCACAGGGTGATAGCTCTGAGATAGTGCGGAAAAACCTTGCAAAGTAATCGGCGCCAATTTGACGAATGATGGGGTGCTGTCCTGTCCAGAGTTATGGGCTAATAGCTTCCTCACGGAGCTGTAGCGAGAGTTGGCGATGTCTTATCCCCGCATCATTCACCATGGCGCCGTGAGCGGCGTCACTGGTTCATGCCATCAATTACAGATGAATGCCCATAGCAGCCTTTTAATCGATTGTGGACTGTTTCAGGGCAGTGAGCTGACGGCTAAAGGCACCATTGGCGCCCTGCATCCTGAAATCAACTTTTCGCTTGGCGGCATTAAAGCTCTGCTCGTCACTCATTCCCATGCGGATCATGTTGGCCGTATTCCCTATTTGCTTGCTGCTGGCTTTAAAGGGCCGATCTTATGCAGTGAGCCGACTGCAAAGTTATTGCCGTTGGTGCTGGAGGATGCATTCAAGCTTGAGTTAAGCCGCGAGAAGAAACATATCGAACTCTACTTGCAGCGTTTAAAGCGGCAGCTGATTGCGCTACCGTTTGATCATTGGTTTCGTATTGAGCAAACCGAAACGCTGCATGCACGCGTCCGCTTGCAAAGGGCAGGGCACATACTGGGTAGCGCATATGTGGAGTGCGATCTTGACTACCCGCAAAAGGGCTTGAACCGCCGAATCGTTTTCTCGGGGGATCTGGGCGCTCCACATACGCCCTTGTTGCCAGCCCCTGTTTCTCCTGAGCGTGCCGATGTACTGATCCTTGAAAGCACCTATGGTGATCGTGTGCATGAAGATCGCACGACCCGTCAGGCACGGCTTGAGCACGCCATTGATAAAGCACTGGCGGATCACGGCACGCTGCTGATTCCAGCCTTCAGCATTGGTAGAACCCAGGAATTGCTCTACGAAATCGAAGACATTCTTCATCGCAAGGCGCTTGCGGGTCCTCCACCTGGTCTGTCCGTCAAGGATCAGGTGTTGCCGGTTAACTGGCCGCAGTTGCCGATTATCCTGGACTCTCCCTTGGCCGGCAGACTCACCGGTGTCTATCGTGAACTGGATGACTACTGGGATGCTCCAGCGCAAAGTCGCCTTCAAGGTGGGCGCAAGCCACTGCACTTCAAGCAGATGATCACCATAGACAGTCATGTGCAACACATGCAAACGGTACGTTATCTCGCCAGTACAGGCCGTCCTGCGATTGTAATTGCCGCCGGTGGGATGTGCGCCAGTGGTCGCATAGTCAACTACCTCAAGGCCCTGCTGGGTGACCGAAGGCATAATGTGCTTTTTACCGGTTATCAGGCCCGAGGAACGCCGGGCGCGGCAATACAAAAGTACGGTCCGCAAGGCGGTTTTGTTGAAATGGAGGGGGAGCGCTGTATCATTCGCGCTGGCGTTAGCACTTTGGGCGGTTATTCGGCCCATGCTGATCAACAGGACTTGCTCAACTTCGTTTCGGGTATGGCGCACTGGCCTGAACAAATATGTTTGGTGCATGGCGATATAGAGGCGAAACGAGTATTAGCGAAAAAGCTACTGGGGCTGTATCAAGCACACAATAGATCTGTCGAGGTACTAATACCTGCGGACTAATAGCCCCGCTGCGACTCTATATAGCAGCTACGATCGAACCCAATTGCTGCCATTGGCGCATGCGTAGCGCGATGGCAAAACACGGACGAACCTATAAATGAACTACCCATGCACATAACAAGCGGCTCAGACACCCAGGAACCAGGCGCATCGAAGTCCGGTGACTGGTACTTGGTGCAATGCAAGCCAAGACAGGACGAGCGTGCAGAGGAAAACCTCCTGCGTCAGGGTTATGAGTGCGCACGGCCAGCGTGTCGACGCGAGCGACTGCTGCGCGGCCAGATGCAGCATGTACAGGAATCCCTGTTTCCGGGCTATCTGTTTATACACATGCCACAAGGTGCCAATTGGGCTCCCTTGCGCTCAACTCGTGGCGTAGCAAGGGTTGTGGCCTTTGGGGGGCGTCCACTGGCAGTCAGTCATGAACTGGTAGCGCAACTCCAGGCTCGTGCTGACACCCACATCATCACTGCGTTTAAGCCAGGCGAAAAAGTCACCATCCTTGATCAAGGCTTCGCAGGTATTGAGTCCATTTTCATGACCATGGACGGCGAAGAAAGAGTCATTCTGCTTATCAATTTAATGAATCGCCAGCAAGAGATCAGTTTGCCTTTGGCGAGTATCACCAATCGTTAAGTAAAACTCTGGTCACGGCCAGAGCGACAAAAGCAAACCGCGTTCTCAGGAAATTGACGATGAATCCTGGGGCGGTAGCGTGTCTGATTAAAATAGAATTCAGCCATCACCGGCCGACGTTGTGGGTGATGCACCCCAATAGTTAAGGAAGTGCTTGAAACATGACCCCCTTCAAACGTAAAGGCATCATCCTCGCTGGCGGTTCGGGAACACGCTTGCATCCCCTCACGCTGGGCGTATCCAAGCAGATGCTGCCAATCTACGACAAGCCCATGATCTTCTACCCGCTGTCAGTATTGATGCTGGCGGGGATGCGCGAAATTTTGATTATCTCAACGCCAGAAGACTTGCCTTGCTTCAAAAAACTGCTGGGTGACGGCAGCCAGTACGGCATTGAGTTGAGCTACGCTGAACAGCCTAGCCCCGATGGACTGGCGCAAGCCTTTATCATTGGCGAAGAGTTCATTGGCAAAGACCCGGTCTGCCTGATCCTTGGCGACAACATCTTTTATGGTCAACACTTCTCGGACAACTTGCGCTCAGCCATGTCTCAAGAGATAGGTGCCACTGTTTTTGGTTATCACGTCTCAGACCCTGAGCGTTTTGGTGTGGTTGAGTTCGATGGCAGTGGGCGCGCGTTGAGTATTGAAGAAAAACCCGCAAAGCCAAAATCCAACTATGCAGTGACCGGTTTGTATTTCTATGACAATCAGGTGGTTGAAATTGCAAAAAATATCAAGCCATCCGATCGAGGAGAACTTGAAATCACCGATGTCAATCGAGCCTATCTTGAGCAAAAGACTCTAACTGTTGAAATGTTGGGCCGCGGTTTTGCCTGGCTGGACACAGGCACCCATGAGTCCTTGCTGGAAGCCAGTCATTTTGTGCATACCATCGAGCAGCGCCAAGGCTTGAAAGTGGCTTGCCTGGAAGAAATAGCTTTTAACAGCGGCTGGATTTCACCTGAGACCTTGGGAGAGCAGGCTGAAAAGTTGAAGAAAACAGGGTATGGGCAATACCTTGCCAAGCTGTTGTCGACTGAGCGAGTCGGACCATGAAATTTACTGAAGCTCAACTTCCAGGTGTCGTAATCATTGAGCCGGACGTTTATGAAGATGAACGTGGCTGGTTCATGGAAAGCTTTAATCAAAAGCGATTTGAGGAGGGATTACAGAGCCTTGGACAGCCCATTCCGAAGCCCTTTGTACAAGATAACCAGTCGTGTTCAAAAAAAGGGGTACTCCGGGGGTTGCACTATCAACTGGAGCCTTTCGCGCAAGGCAAGCTTGTCAGTGTGAGTCAGGGTGCAGCTTTTGATGTTGCGGTGGATCTCAGAACTGGCTCTCCTACATTTGGCAAATGGTTGGGTATTGAGTTAAACGCTACAAATAAAAAAATGTTGTGGATTCCTGCGGGGTTTGCGCATGGATTTCTTGCGTTGGAAGCTGGAACTTTATTTAGTTATAAAACAACAAATTTCTACAGTAAAGTCAGTGAAAGAAGTATTTGTTGGCAAGATGATTGTATCGGTATTGAGTGGCCGGAGTTAGAGAGTTATTTTATTAATGAAAAGGATCGGTCTGCACCTTTGCTGTCTCGTGCTGATTTATCGTGATGCAGCCTGCTCGTCCGGGGTGCGATAAAGTGTTAAGTTTGAGATTGCAGTGATGTGAGCTGGGCTTGAAACTTGGCATGTACCAATTGCTTTGTTCTTTTAAGTCTGTGCAGTCAGTACTTATTAAAAAGTTGAGGTTCCTTTGGCATATTACTCTTCAGAAGAACTCCAGTGTTTAGGGTTTAAAAAGGTCGGGTCAAACGTTAAGGTCAGTGATAAGGCAAGTCTCTATAATTTAAATGATATTGAGATTGGGGATAATTCCCGAATAGATGATTTTTGTGTAATTTCTGGCAAAATCAAGATTGGGAAAAATGTACACATAGCACCCTTCTGCTTGGTGGCAGGTGGTGAGTTAGGTATTACACTGGAAGATTTTTCCGGCCTTGCGTATGGGGTAAAGGTGTTTAGTCAGTCTGATGACTACTCTGGCGGCACCCTCACAAACCCGACAGTACCAGCTGAGTACAAAAAAGAAAAAAAATCTGCAGTTTATATAGGGAAGCACGTCATTATCGGTGCTGGTTCGATGGTGTTTCCTGGTGTCAAGGTGGCTGACGGATGTTCGGTTGGTGCTATGACCGTAGTTAATAAAGATACTGCGGAGTGGGGGATCTATTTAGGTAACCCGGCAAGAAGAATTAAAGAAAGAAAGAAGGACCTTCTTGAGCTAGAGTTACAATATATTAATACTCATCAAGTCTGATGTTGTTGCTGATTCTAAATAATGAATAGCTGGCTTTCGGTACGGTGCAGTCCTTAAAGTAACTGAGGGGCTCCCGTACATGTGCACCTTGGGCAGGATGAGTGTGGCGAAGGGTAGGCGCATCCAGATCCTTATAAATATGCAGGGGGCCACTGAGCGAGTCAGGGGCAAGAATGATACCCCAGCATTAGAAGCAAAATTCCGGGATAAGTTAAAATCATGATTCCATTCAACAAGCCTCCTTATACTGGCAATGAAGATAAGTACGTTATGGCTGCCATGCGCAGTCCTAAAATGTCAGGTGATGGTGAATTCACACTTAAGTGCCAAGCCTGGTTCGAGAATTATCTTGCATGCCCTAAAACACTGTTGACACCTTCTTGTACGCAGGCTTTGGAAATGGCTGCGATATTGCTGAATATAAAGGAAGGTGATGAAGTCATAATGCCGAGTTTTACATTTGTAAGCACGGCTAATGCATTTGTTTTAAGGGGGGCAAAGATTGTTTTTGTGGATGTTCGTCCGGATACCATGAATTTGGATGAGGCGCTCGTTGAGGCTGCCATTACAGAGAAAACGGTCGCTATTGTTGTAGTTCATTATGCAGGTATCTCCTGTGAGATGGACAAGATAATGGAAGTGTCAAAAAGAAGAAATATATTTGTCATTGAAGATGCTGCGCAAGGTATGCTTTCTACATACAAAGGTAGACCCTTGGGCTCTATTGGGCATATGGCAGCATATAGTTTTCATGAAACCAAAAACTATACCAGTGGGGGAGAAGGTGGCCTCTTGATAATCAATGATGCACAGTTTGTCAATCGTGCAGAGGTTATTAGGGAGAAAGGAACCAACAGAAGTCAATTCTTCAGAGGTATGATCGATAAATATACGTGGGTAGATATAGGTAGCAGCTATTTGCCGAGTGAACTTCAAGCCGCCTATCTATACGGCCAGCTGGAGCGCGTGGATGTTATTAATACGGCGAGAAATGACATCTGGAACACTTATTTTGACGGTTTGAAAGATCTAGCTCCAGATTTTATTGAGCTTCCATTCGTTCCGGAGTCCTGTGTCGGCAATGCACATATGTTTTATTTGAAATTACCTGACATAAAAGTGCGCAGCGCTGTCCTTGAATATCTGCGTGACGCAAAAGTTGGTGCGGTCTTTCATTATGTTCCCTTGCACTCGTCGCCTGCGGGCAAAGAACTGGGGCGCTTCAATGGTGTTGACATGTACACTACGAGAGACAGTGAGAGATTGATTAGGCTGCCCGTTTGGTTCGGTATGACGACAGAAGAAGTCCAGCATGTAATAGATTGTGTTCGATCCGCTATTCGCGAAACCGCTTGCAAGAAGGATTAAGCGCGTGGCTAGGGTTACCGGGCGTAATATATTTTACGGTGCTGTACTTACAACAGCAGCACAGTTATCTAAAATAGGTGGGGGTTTTTTACTTTTAAAGTTGATCGCGGTGTATTTAGGTCCTGAGGGTATGGGCCAGATTGGTAACTTTATGAGTGTGGTTACCATTCTTTCTCTGATTGCAGGAGGCGGCGTTGTAAACGGTGTAATAAAATATGTGGCTGCACTCAAGCATGAGAAAAAAGAACTGCTGATATTTGTCTCTTCGGTGAAGATATATTCATTTGTATTTAGTTTTATAATTGCGCTAGTGGGTTGTCTTTTATCTGAAAAAATAGCGTTCTACCTGTTTGGTGATTCTTCAAAATACTGGCTGATTATTGTGTTGGCATTGGCCCAGATAGGGTTTGGATTTACAAATCTGGTGACAGGTGTCGCCAATGGTTTGATGGACACTAGAAGCTATGCACTTATCCAGGTAAGCGGAAACTTGCTGGTACTTCCGGTGGCCTGGATACTGGTTTCAAATTTCCATTTTGCAGGGGCCGCGCTGTCAATTGTATTGTTTTATCTGTCGTATGCATTGCCCGCCTATTATTTTTATAGAAAATCTGTGTTTTTTAACAGAACACTGATCTTTGGTTCGTTACGTGCTAATGCGAGCCGATTGTCTGTATATACACTCATGGCTTGTATTGGGGCAATTAGTGTTCCGTTGGTTGAAATCATAGTCAGAGCACAGTTGATAAGCGGTGCAGGGCTGGATGCTGCGGGAATCTGGCAAGGCTCTATCAAGTTGTCCAGCGCTTACATGGGGTTCTTCACGGTATTCCTGGCGGTCTACTTTATGCCCCTTATTGTAAAGATGGAGGGGAAAAAAGAGATATCGTCTACGGTTGTCCGATTTATAGCAATTGTCATGGCAGTATTCCTGATTGGAGCTTCAGGGCTTTATTTGTTTCGGGGGATATTTATTCCCTTGTTATTGTCCAGTAATTTTTCCGCGCTTGAGGAACTGATTCAATATCAATTGATAGGGGATTTTTTCAGAGTCTCATCTTATGTCGTAGGCTTTATTGTTATTGCGCGATCTTCGCTAAAGATTTATATCTTTGGTGAGGTGGCTCAAGGGCTGTTATTTATGGGCTTGAGCACTTTTTTCCTGAGTCAGGGCATGGCATTGAAAGGCGTATATATGGCTCATATTATTATGAACATGATTTACTTTTTGGTGTCCATGGTGGGTTTTTGGGTGTATTTAAATTGTTATTTAGGTGAGAAAAAGTGCAGTTAGTTAGTGTGGTCGTGTCCTGCTATAATCAAAAGGATTACATTGTCGAGTGCCTCGATAGTATATTGTCTCAAGAGGTGGATTTTGATTATGAATTGATCATCTCAGATGATTGTTCAACGGATGGTACTCGGGAGATTTTACAAACCTACAGTTGTATCGCTGATCCTCGAATTAATCTTTTGTTAAGAGACGTCAATGTTGGCGCGGCGGCCAACTATCATGGGCTGCATAACATGGTCAAAGGTGATGTGGTTTTTCACTTTGATGGCGATGATGTCATGTTGCCTGGAAAGTTGCAGGCTCAGTATGACGTGTTTGTGGAATATGCAGATGTCAATATCGTGATGCATAAGGCTATCTATTTTTCGGATGACGATAAGTACCAATCCGAGACGCAATTTCCAGGTGCATCTGCAAAGGACTTACTTTTTTTTAGTCGTTCCGAATTAGCCCGTTGGGGAACGATTGCTGTCCATGGGTCGTATGCATACAGGCGGTCCTCTCGCAAGGCTAAAATCGATCATGAAGTGATGGAGTGGTTTTTTGCAATGGACTCATTGATGACGGGCGGTAGAGGGGTATTTCTGAATAAATCGTATGTAAAATACCGATGCAATTTTGAAAGTACATCGTACCTTTCAAGTAAAAAAGGGAAAATCAAAGCTTACAATCTGTATCTGGCAGACTTGTATGGTTATTTTGAAAGTAATAAAGATTTACAGATTGATTTGTACGCCAATTTTCTAGTGACTGCGCTTGCTATGTGCAAGTCAGTGCGTATGCTGCCTGCAAGTGCAGTTCACTTCTTGTTTAGTAATATCAAGTGCTTCAGGCCATCAGTATTTATAGAGACTTTTAAGGTTCGAAGAATGATTGGCCCTAAGCAAAGCATTAGATGAAAATGAAGAAAAATCGGTTCAAGGTCGATTTTTTGAATGCCAAAGTATGCGTGGAAAGCAGATCGCTGCTAGTAGCAGTTTTTGTATTGCTCGTCGTAATAGGTTTTCCGCGCATCTATGCGACTGAAGTACCGATGGCGATACTGCTTGTGCCATTTTACTTAATGGGGTTCTTGCGATTTCAAGCGAAGAATTTATTTTTTTCCTTGGTTTTTGTAACGCTGTTTAGTTGTTGGTTGCTAGGTGGAGTAGTTGCATTTTTGATGGGGGACGGGACAATAAAGGATCTTGCTTTCCATTTTATTGTTTCTGCTAAAATTTTGCTTAATGTTTTTTTTGGCTATGTGGTGTATGTGGTCGTAAGGGAGCAAAGTGCTGCATTGCTTCTATGGTTGTTGATCCAGCTTTTAATTATCTGCGCTTCAATGCTGAGTGCTGATATTTACAGTTTTTTACTTGGCTTTATCTCGCCACGATCAGCGGATGTGTTCCAGCATATTTTTGGACTCAGAGCTATAGGGTTTGGGCTGTTTCATGTTGGTGGTGCGCTGACGCTTGTCACTGCCACTTTTTATTATTTACTGATTGTGCAGAATTCGTTTTCTAGAATGTTACTGCTCTTGCTGATATTGCCCATATCAATGGCTGTGGCCAGAAGCGCCATTATTCCGTATTTGGTGTTGGGTGTGTTAAAGCAAGGAGTGAAGTCAAAAATATATCTTGCTATTTCGATGTTGGTTATGTGTGTGTTGAGTGTGCTTGTCAACAGTGGGCCACTCTATGAAGCAACTGAGATTTTTCGAAATTTTTTAAGTCGTGGCAGTTTTCATAGTGCCAGCGTCGACGCATTGGCAAGTATGTATGTGCTTCCTGATAGTCTGAAAGTCTATGTGCTGGGTGTGGGGCAGTATTTTGACTCTGGCGTATCCGGATTAAGGTATTATATGGGGACCGATGTAGGATACTTGCGGTTGCTGTATTATTCTGGTGTGGGATCTGTTTTTGTTTTTATGGCCCTTAATATATTTGGGCTTGTAGGGCTCATGATTTCTCATCGCTATCCCGGTAGCTATAATATAAGAGCCTTTGCCTTGGCGCTCGTCTGTATTTTTCTAGTGGTTAATTTTAAAGGTTTGCAAGTGATGCCGATTTTTGGGTTCGTGTTCTATTTTTATGCTTCCGCTCAAAAATCCAATACATGTCTTCAGGGAGATTGAGGGTGCAGATCGATAAGCTTAAAATTGCTCGAGTTTCAACTGTTCCGTTTTTTGTTTTGACTCAGTTGAAAGCGCAAATCGAAGCGCTGAGTTCGTCTGGTATGGCTGTGACTGTAATAACCAGCCTTGATGAGATGAGTGATAAATTAGCGTTGGATAAAAGTTTCACGTACCGCCCTGTTAATATTGAACGCGCCATCAACTTATCAAAAGATTTTTTCAGCTTGCTGGCGTTGAATCGTGTTTTTAAAAAATGCAAATTTGATATTGTCCATTCAACAACGCCCAAGGCCGGACTGCTTAGTGCAATAGCCGGTTGTGTTGCAAGGACACCTGTCAGGCTACACACATTTACGGGCCAGCCCTGGGTGACAACAACCGGGGTTAAACGCTCCATCTTGAAGTTCTGCGACAAAGTTATTGCCCGCTTGAACACGCATTGTTATGCAGACAGTGCGAGTCAGAGAGAGTTTTTGGTGTCCAGTGGGATTATCAAGGCTGAGAAGATATCCGTTATCGGTGCAGGTTCATTGGCGGGGATTGACCTTGAGCGATTCGATCCACAGCGATACAGCGCGGATGAGTTACAGACACTGCGGGCTGATTTGAATATTCCAGAGACTGGAAAAGTATTGTTATTTGTCGGGCGAATTACACCTGATAAAGGTGTCCACGAACTGATCTCGGCGTTCAGTGCCATCGTCAAGGAGAATCATGAGGTTTTTCTGGTTCTGGTCGGTCCCTTTGAGTCTGTAGGGGAAAGTATTGTCAATCAGGTCAATGATGCTCAAGTGCGTGACAGGATAAAAACAGTGGGTTTCTCCAGCGAGCCGGAGAAGTATATGGCACTTGCGGACTTGCTTTGCCTGCCCAGCTATCGCGAAGGATTCGGCACTGTAGTTATTGAAGCGGCGGCAATGGGAACCCCTGCGATAGGTACCGATATTTATGGGTTGTCCGATGCGATTGTGAATGGTGAAACGGGGGTTTTAGTACCCGTGAAAGATTCTGCCGCGCTTAAAGCAGGAATTCTTGCAGTGTTGAGCGACGCCCAACGGCTTTCTGCAATGGGTGTTGCTGCTCGAGATCGTGCAATTCGCGATTTTGGATCGAACATCTGTTCTGAATTGCTGATAAAAGAATACAAGAGGTTTTTTAATTGACTATCGAAACAAGTCCTGAGGCTCTGCGTGTCCTGATTACCGGAGCTACGGGTTTTGTAGGCTCTGCATTGGTCAAGGCCCTGGATAATGATGTGCGCTATGTCCCGCTTTCAGTGGTGCGGTCAAAAGCACAGAGCTGTGAGTCCAGTGCAGGGACTTTTTATATTTCGGATTTATCCTCTACAACCGACTGGCGTGATGGTTTAAAGGATTGTGCTGTGGTCGTCCACACTGCCGCACGAGTTCATGTCATGAACGAGGTTGCTTCGGATGCGTTGGCCGAATTCCGAAAGGTTAATGTTGCCGGCACTCTTCGCCTTGCGCGTCAGGCCGCTGAAGCCGGGGTCCGGCGTTTCGTATTTATCAGCTCTGTAAAAGTGAATGGTGAGAGCACTGACGGCGGCCGCCCTTTCACCGCGGAAGATTTGCCTGCTCCCTCTGACCCGTACGGTGTTTCCAAACAAGAGGCAGAAGAAGCCCTGCGAGTTGTTTCAGCTGAAACGGGGATGGAAGTCGTCATAATACGCCCGACGTTGGTATACGGACCCGGTGTGAAGGCAAATTTTCGAAGCATGATGGGCTGGATCAAGAAAGGTGTTCCCCTGCCTTTTGGAGCTATTCATAACAAGCGCAGTCTGGTAGCCATCGATAATCTTGTCAGTTTGATCACTGTTTGTTTGAGCCACCCCAAAGCGGCCGGTGAAGTTTTTCTGGCCAGCGACGGTGTTGATCTATCGACCACGGAACTGCTAAGGAAAACGGCTGCAGCGCTAGGTGTGAAAAGCCGTTTGATCCCCGTTCCTGCTCGATTATTGATTGCCTGTGCGATTATTACCGGGCGTCGCTCATTGTCACAAAGGCTGTGTGGTTCATTACAAGTTGACCCTCAAAAGACTCAGTCAGTTCTCGGTTGGTCTCCTCCAGTCTCAGTAGACGATGCTTTGAATAGAACCGCCGAAGAATTCCTGGGATGTCACTCATGTTGAGTTTGTATTGGTTTTTACCATTAGTTTTGCTGGGGGCTCTGATCGGCACTGCGGGATTGCGACGGTATGCTCTGTCCAATAGTTTGATTGATATTCCCAATGCTCGGAGCTCCCATGTACTTCCCACCCCAAGGGGGGGAGGCGTTGCCATTGTTTTTTCATACCTGTTTGGCGTGCTCATCTTGGCCTTGATGGGGTTTGTTGAATGGCGCGTAACCTGGGGTATTGTTGTTCCGGGTGCACTGGTGGCAGTAGTTGGCTTTCTCGATGATCATGGTCATATTCCCGCACGCTGGCGGTTATTAGGGCATTTTACTGCTGCGATAATCGCCATGAGCCTCCTCAATGGGTTACCGGCGATTCATTTCTTCGGTATGGCTGTCGATTTCGGCTGGGCGGGTTACTTGCTGGGCAGCGTGTATCTGGTCTGGTTGTTGAACTTGTATAATTTTATGGATGGGATCGACGGGCTTGCCAGTATGCAGGCAATTTTTGTTTGCCTTGGTGGTGCGCTTCTTTACGCTCTTTGCGGGTACACCAGTTTTGTATGGGGACCTGTCACTCTGGCCTTCGCAGTTGCTGGTTTCCTGTATTGGAACTTCCCGCCAGCCCGTATTTTTATGGGAGACGCAGGCAGTGGCTTTCTGGGCATCACTCTGGGTTTTCTGTCGTTACAAGCCGCGTGGGTCAGCCCTGAATTGCTCTGGGGCTGGTTGATTCTGTTGGGTGTGTTCATTGTCGACGCAACCTGTACCTTGCTTGTCCGATTGTTCAAAGGTGACAGGGTTTACGAGGCTCATCGCAGCCATGCATACCAGTTTGCGTCACGTCAATACCGTAGCCATTCAGTTGTCAGTTGGGCAGTGACGGGTATAAATGTGGTTTGGCTGTTACCGATTGCTGTCGTGGTGGCTTTGGGGAAAATCGATGGCTTTACCGGTTTATTGGTAGCCTATGTACCGCTGATTCTCTTGGCGTTGCGTTTCAAGGCCGGTCAACGCGAGAGTTAATCAGCGCGTTCTCACTCCATTTTTATGTTGCTATGGAGATAAATGCGTTCTTTAAGGTTTTTGGTATGCAACGCTTAAGTTTTGAACGCGTTGCTCGCTTTATTTGAAAAGGATATTTAAATGCTTCGCCAATGGTTACTCCAACTTCCTCGGCGGCAAAAAAGGCTGATACAGGTTGCAACGGATGTAGTGCTGGTCTGGGCTGCCCTGTGGCTGGCGTTCGTGGTGCGCCTGGGCATTGACGATGTGCTGGGCCTCGTTAAACAGCACTTTTGGCTATTTGTAGCAGCACCAATAGTAGCCATCCCCTTTTTCATCCGTTTCGGCATGTACCGCGCAGTGATGCGGTATTTTGGCAACGATGCGCTGATCGCAATTATCAAGGCCGTTAGCCTTTCTTCGTTGGTTTTGGCCGTGGTGATGTACTGGTACAGCACGCCTGCGAATGTCGTCCCGCGCTCGATCATTTTCAATTACTGGTGGTTGAGCCTGGTCATGCTCGGTGGTTTGCGGCTTGCCATGCGTCAATACTTTTTGGGCGACTGGTTTACCGCCGTTCAGCATGTGCCCTTCACCAGTCGCGACGATGGCTTGCCGCGCGTTGCCATATACGGTGCCGGCGCCGCAGGTAATCAGTTGGTCGCAGCCTTGCGCATGGGGCGCGTCATGCGGCCTGTGGCGTTTATTGATGATGATGAAAATATTTCTGATCGCATCATCTCTGGCTTGCAGGTATTCAAGCCCGAACACATTCAGCAGATGATTGGTCGTACGGGCGCGCAGGAAGTACTGTTGGCGATTCCTTCCTCGTCCCGTGGCCGTCGTCGTGAAATCCTGGGTTTGCTTGAAGGTTATCCGCTCCACGTTCGCAGTGTTCCAGGCTTTATGGATTTGGCCAGTGGCCGGGTCAAGGTTGACGATATTCAGGAAGTGGATATTGCCGATTTGTTAGGCCGTGATCCGGTACCTGCGCAAGGTGAGTTGCTGGAGCACTGCATTAAAGGCCAGTGTGTGCTGGTGACGGGGGCAGGTGGGTCTATTGGTTCAGAACTGTGCCGTCAGATCCTGGCTCTGAGACCGACTACGTTACTGCTGTTCGAACATAGCGAATTTAATCTTTACAACATTCTTGGTGAGCTGGAGCAGCGGGTTAATCGCGAGTCGCTTTCGGTGAAGGTCTTGCCGATTTTGGGTTCGGTGCGTAATTCACACAAATTGCTGGATGTGATGAAGACCTGGCATGTCAACACGGTGTACCACGCGGCAGCCTATAAGCACGTCCCCATGGTTGAGCACAATGTTGCCGAAGGTGTGCTGAACAACGTTATAGGCACGCTCAATACCGCTCAGGCCGCGTTGCAGGCGGGTGTCGCAAACTTCGTTCTGATTTCCACCGACAAGGCTGTGCGGCCGACCAATGTAATGGGCAGCACTAAACGTCTGGCCGAGATGACGCTTCAAGCTCTCAGTCGCGAAGTAGCGCCAGTACTGTTTGATGATGCAGCCAATGTGTCGCGGGTTAATAAAACCCGATTCACCATGGTTCGTTTTGGCAATGTACTGGGTTCTTCCGGGTCTGTGATTCCGTTGTTTCACAAACAGATCAAGGCCGGTGGGCCGCTGACAGTGACTCATCCCAAGATCACCCGTTACTTCATGACTATTCCTGAGGCGGCTCAGCTAGTGATTCAGGCCGGGTCGATGGGGCAGGGCGGCGATGTGTTTGTTCTCGATATGGGGGAGCCTGTGCGCATTGTCGAGTTGGCAGAGAAGATGATCCACCTCTCCGGCTTGAGTGTTCGCTCCGAAAAAAACCTGCATGGTGATATTGAGATCGAATTTACGGGCTTGCGGCCCGGCGAAAAGCTTTACGAAGAGTTGCTGATTGGTGACAACGTAGTGGCTACGCAACACCCGATGATCATGTGTGCGAATGAAGACATGTTGTCTTGGGATGAACTTAAGCAGCGGTTGTCGCAACTGCTTGATGCCGTTGATAAGGACGATTACGTCCGGGTTCGCCAATTGCTACGCGAGACGGTCAGTGGCTATGCCCCCGAGGGCGAAATTGTGGACTGGATCTATCAACAACGTCGTGCTGAGCCATCTTGACTACACACGCTGCAATGTACTGATTTTTGACACTCGATACCCATCGCCTACGTTTGGAATACAGCTCAGGAAAGCTGTTTCCACTTAACGATGTATTGGAGTGTCACTTATGCGTATTGCCTTTCTTTCTTCGATTTTTTTGGCTTTGATGGCAGGTGTTTCCAGCGTGGCTCACGCTGCGCCCTCAACCACAGCAGTTGCACCGGTGGTGGCTGCGCAGGTTGCGCCAGATGTGCCGGTGATGACAATCAACCTCAATACTGCAGATGAGGCGACGCTTCAGCGTGAACTCTCTGGAGTCGGTGCGGCTAAAGCCAAGGCGATTGTGGCGTACCGTGAAGCCAATGGTAGCTTCACTTCGGCCGATGAACTGCTTGAGGTCAAAGGCATAGGGAAAGTTATTTTTGAGAAAAATCGGAATAAGTTAGCGGTTAACTAAGCCGAGCAGTTGAGCGCAAAAAGCCAGTCATTGACTGGCTTTTTTGTTTTTTATCCAGCGGGAATATTCAAGCCTCTACTGCCGCTTGCTTTAAAACGTCACGCGTTGCGTTGAGTATTTTTTCTTTGAGTTCTGTGCTTTCTGCTGCACGCGCAAGAACCAGTGCCCCAACCAGGGTTGCGAATATCACAACACTTTGGTCGTCTGCGTCTGGCCCTTCTAGTGTGGCCTGGATCTGTTTCAGTCTGGCATCGATTACGTAGTCAGTGGTCGCGCTGGCTTGCCCTTGTTGTGCCATCTCGCTAGACATGGTCGGCAAGGGACAACCTTCATGGGGAGAATTGAGGTGCCAGTCAGATAAGTAGGCGTCAATAAAGGCATGCAGCGGTTGTGGCTGACTGAACAGTTCGGCGCAGAGGCCGTCAACTTCGCCTGCGGCGTGTTGCAGTGCCTTTTCTACCAAGTCGTTCTTGGATGAGAAATGAGCGTAGAAACCACCGTGTGTCAGGCCCAGGGATTTCATCAGGGGCTGTAGGCCCGTTGCGCCAATGCCATCCCGTCTAAACAGCCCGGATGCTTCTTTAACGATGCGCTGATGGGTATTGGCTTTATGATCTTGTGAGTAGCGCATGGCAGGTGTCTCTATGTGTAATGGGCCATCATAACGGTGAGTTCCAAGGATATGCATGGGGTGATTTGTTCAAAAACGTGTAGGCATTTACCCTTGGGAACTCATCCTTTCGGAACGCTGGCCCCAACTGCTGAGCTGATTACCTGTCCTTGGATTCCTTGGCGTCCATTTCTGCGTTGCGCTCGGCTACGCGTTTACGTTGTTCGTCGGTCAGCTCAACCTTGTTAGCCGTGTCGCGCAGGGTCATCAGCCCACCCACGATGGCGCCAATAGCGACGATAAGAATTAACCAGGCATACCAGGGCATAGTGTTCTCCTGAACTTGGAAACTCACGGGGCAGGATTTGCGTAGTGGGTTGCCGTGAATCATATTGAGTGAGTCTGTTTGCATTGCTTCCATTGTAGGACGGTTATCCCGTAGCGCGCGTTATTCCCTTGGGATTGACTAAAAACGTGAATTTACGATCATCGGGTGCCGGTGAGCGGCTGGTTCCGCTACAATGCGCGCCGATTTCGACCAGCCTGAGAACCCGCTAATGTCCGACTGCCAGACTCCTATTATCGTCGCCCTGGATTTCCCAACGCGTGACGCCGCACTGAAACTGGCTGATCAGTTGGACCCCAAGTTGTGCCGCGTGAAAGTGGGCAAAGAGCTGTTCACCAGCTGTGCTTCGGAAATTGTCGGCACTCTGCGTGACAAAGGCTTCGAGGTGTTCCTGGATCTCAAGTTCCACGATATTCCCAATACCACAGCAATGGCGGTTAAAGCTGCTGCTGAAATGGGCGTGTGGATGGTTAACGTTCACTGTTCGGGCGGTTTGCGCATGATGGCTGCCTGCCGCGAAGTGCTCGACAAGCGTAGTGGCCCGCAGCCGCTGCTGATTGGCGTCACTGTGTTGACCAGCATGGAGCGCGAAGACCTTGCCGCCATTGGCCTGGATATCGAGCCTCAGGAGCAGGTGTTGCGCCTGGCAGCCTTGGCGCAGAAGGCCGGGATGGATGGGTTAGTGTGTTCCGCTCTGGAGGCGCAAGCGCTGAAAGCGGCCCACCCGACTCTGAAATTGGTAACCCCGGGTATTCGTCCAGCCGGCAGCGCTCTGGATGACCAGCGCCGTATTTTGACTCCGCGCCAGGCGTTGGATGCGGGTTCTGATTATCTGGTGATCGGTCGTCCAATCAGCCAAGCGGCTGATCCGGCCAAAGCCCTGGCTGCTGTGGTCGCTGAGCTGGCTTAAAGCGATCTGTGGGAGCTGCTCTGTCAGCTCCCACAGAATGTTCAAGTGTTAGACCTTCAAAACCAGCTTGCCGTGGTTTTCCCCGTTAAACAGTTTCATCAAGCTTTCCGGGAAAGTTTCAAGCCCTTCGACAATATGCTCTTTGCTTTTGAGTTGGCCTTTGGCCAGCCATCCCGCCATTTCTTGACCTGCCGCTGCATAGCGATCGGCATAGTCCATCACTACAAAACCTTCCATACGTGCGCGATTGACCAGCAGTGACAAGTAGTTGGATGGGCCTTTCACGGCTTCCTTGTTGTTGTACTGGCTAATTGCACCGCAAATTATGACCCGGGCCTTAAAATTTAGACGGCTGAGGACTGCGTCGAGAATATCGCCGCCAACGTTGTCGAAAAACACATCCACGCCTTTAGGGCATTCACGTTTAAGCCCCGCGATTACATCCTCGCTCTTGTAGTCAATCGCGCCGTCAAAGCCCAGCTCTTCGGTGAGCAATGCGCACTTCTCTTTCCCGCCTGCAATACCGACAACACGACAACCTTTAAGCTTGGCAATTTGACCGGCAATGCTGCCCACCGCTCCGGCTGCACCCGAAATCACTACGGTATCACCGGCTTTCGGTGCGCCTACTTCCAGCAATGCGAAGTAGGCGGTCATGCCGGTCATGCCCAGCGCGGATAAATACACAGGCAAAGGCACCAGTTTCGGATCTACCTTGTAGAAACCGCGTGGTTCACCGACGAAGTAATCCTGTACACCCAGTGCACCGTTCACGTAATCACCGACAGCAAAGCCTGGGTGTGCAGACGCTATGACTTTGCCGACACCCAAGGCGCGCATCACCTCGCCAAGCGCCACTGGCGGGATGTAGGATTTGCCTTCATTCATCCAGCCACGCATAGCCGGGTCGAGGGACAGGTACTCGTTCTTGACCAGGATTTGGCCGTCTTCCGGTTGTACGACCGGGACTTGCTGAAAGGTAAAGGCGTCGCGGGTTGCTGCGCCGACTGGACGTTTAGCGAGCAGGAATTGGCGGTTTGTCTGGTCAGTCATTGCAGTAACTCTTTTCAAATGGATGACTGTTGATAGTCCTTCTTGCGTTTTAGAGCAAGTGAATGAGCCTTCACGAATAGGCTTTTATCATTTTTGGTGATGGTTGTAGGCGGTCTTTTATCACTACGATAAATAAGCAGAATGCCGCGCCTGAACTGTTCCGGGCGCAGTTGCACTCACCTGAGGGTTACAACAATGGGCATCACGTTTGCTGGGCAAGTGGCAGTGGTCACGGGTGCTGGAGCAGGGATCGGCCGGGCCACGGCTCTGGCGTTTGCTGGCGAGGGCTTGAAAGTGGTGGTGGCTGATCTGGATGTGACAAGTGGCGAAGGCACCGTTGAACAAATTGAAGCAGCAGGTGGATCCGCAGTTTTCGTACGCTGCGATGTCACTATTGAAACTCAGGTAAAACATCTGATGGAGATGACGATCAGCACCTACGGTCGTCTGGACTATGCCTTCAATAATGCAGGGATAGAAATCGAACAAGGTCGACTGGCTGACGGCACGCAAGACGAGTTTGACGCGATCATGGGGGTAAACGTCAAAGGCGTCTGGTTATGTATGAAGTATCAGTTGCCATTGATGCTGGCCCAGGGTGGCGGGGCGATCGTCAATACGGCGTCCGTAGCGGGGCTGGGCGCCGCGCCGAAGATGAGTATTTATTCGGCGTCCAAGCATGCGGTGATTGGACTGACTAAATCTGCTGCCATTGAATATGCCAAGAAGCATATTCGGGTGAATGCCGTATGCCCTGGGGTGATCGATACCGATATGTTTCGCCGAGCCTATGAGGCCGATCCGCGCAAGGCCGAGTTTGCCGCAGCGATGCACCCTGTGGGGCGTATCGGTAAGGTCGAAGAAGTAGCCAGCGCCGTCCTGTACCTGTGCTCGGACGGCGCCGCGTTTACCACCGGCCATGCGCTGGCTGTGGATGGAGGGGCGCTGGCGATTTGATCGGTTAGCGTGCTTTGAAATTCAAGATCATCAAGGTCAGCACGCCCGCCACAATTCCCCAAAAGGCCGAGCCAATCGAGAACAGGGTCATGCCCGATGCGGTGACCATAAAGGTGACCAAGGCTGCTTCACGCTCCTTGGCTTCGCTCATGGCAATGCTCAAGCCGTTCATGATCGAGCCGAACAGTGCCAGTGCCGCAATCGACAGCACCAGTTCTTTGGGCAAAGCTGCAAACAACGCGGCCAAGGTGGCGCCAAAAACCCCGGCAATACCATAGAAAATCCCGCACCACATGGCTGCGGTGTAGCGTTTCTTCGGATCTTCGTGAGCATGCGGGCCGGTGCAGATGGCGGCACTGATCGCGGCAAGGTTAATCCCGTGGGAGCCGAAAGGGGCGAGCAGCAATGAGGCCACGCCGGTGGTGGTGATCAGTGGCGAAGCCGGGACGTTATAGCCATCGGCGCGCAGTACGGCGATTCCTGGCATGTTCTGCGAGGTCATGGCGACCACAAACAGAGGGATGCCGATGCTGATGGTCGCAGCCAGTGAGAATGAAGGCGTAGTCCACACCGGGACGGCCAGTTCAAGGGCGAAACCGCTGAAGTCCAATAATCCGAGCATGCCTGAAAGCAGAGTGCCAATCAGTAACGCCGCCAGTACGGCATAGCGTGGCAACAGGCGTTTGACGATCAGGTAGGTGAAAAACATCCCGAGGACCAAGCCGGTACGATGCTGCGCGGCGACAAAGATTTCGCTGCCGATCTTGAACAGGATGCCCGCCAGCAAGGCGGCAGCCAGTGACGAGGGGATGCGTTTGACCAGACGTTCAAAACTGCCGGTCACGCCGCAGATAATCACCAGTACCGCACAGGTGATATAGGCACCAATGGCCTCGCCGTAGCTGACACCGCCCAGGCTTGTAATCAGCAGCGCGGCGCCAGGTGTTGACCAGGCGATGGTAATCGGTGTGCGGTAACGTAAAGACAAGCCTATGCTGCAAACAGCCATGCCGATCGACAGCGCCCAAATCCACGAAGAAATCTGCCCGTTGGTAAGCCCTGCAGCCTGGCCCGCCTGAAACATCAGGACCAGGGAGCTGGTATAGCCGGTCATCATGGCGATAAAGCCTGCGACTACAGCTGAGGGAGAGGTGTCTGCCAGTGGGTGCAAGCGCGTCTGCGTGGCGTCGGTCATGGAATGGTCTTCCTTGGTTTTGATAAGAGTTCGAGCAAGGCGCAAGCCTAAACGTAAAGGTTACATTTCATTGCGATACAGACGGGCTCGTATATGACCGTACAGTCGTACTGGCACTCTGGCTTGTGTACAATGCGACCTGTTTTTTTGCTTTAATTCCCAGTCAGCGACGCCCGTTTACGTATTTACGTAACGCCTTATTCGCCGCCGCTTCCCACACGAGTGCCCATGAACGAACAGTTGCAGCCTCTCAAGAAACAAACCCGCGCAGGCAAGGCCGGCCGCAGTGGGACCCAGGACGATATCGTCTACGCGCATATTTTTGAGGCGATCCTCGAACAGCGTCTGGCGCCGGGCACAAAGTTGAGTGAAGAGGCTCTGGGCGAAATTTTCGGTGTGAGTCGCACCATCATTCGTCGTGCATTGTCGCGCCTGGCCCACGAAGGGGTTGTGCTGTTGCGCCCCAATCGTGGTGCCGTGGTTGCGAGTCCGAGCGTAGAAGAAGCGCGCCAGGTATTCCTGGCCCGGCGATTGGTTGAAAAAGCCATTACCGAGTTGGCGGTGGTGCATGCCACGGCTGAAGACTTGCTGCAGTTGCGCAAGATGGTGCAGGACGAGCGCGACAGCTTTTCGCGCGGTGATCGTGGTGCCGGGATCCGGCTATCAGGCGAGTTCCACCTGAAGCTGGCTGAGGCGGCAAAAAATGCGCCGTTGATCAGTTTTCAGCGCAGTCTGGTGTCGCAAACTTCGTTGATCATTGCCCAGTACGAGAGCGGCAACCGTTCGCATTGCTCCTATGACGAACACATGCAGTTGATCGATGCCATTGAAGCGCGTGATGCGACCCAGGCGGTGCACTTGATGATGCATCACATGGATCACATCGACAGCAAGCTCAACCTCGACGAAGAAAGCGCCTCAGATGATTTGCACGCAGTGTTTTCGCACTTGCTGCAAACCAAAGGCAAAAGCACTCGGCCTTCAGCCAAGCTTTAACATTTGCGTGGTCATGTGGCTGCAAGGCGAGCCAAATCCCTGTAGCAGCTGAGGAGCAGCGCGAGGCTGCGTCCGGCTGCGCAGCAGTCGTAAAACCATTCAGCCTGGGTGTTTCAGATACAACACGCTTACCGGGTTTACGACGATTGCATCGTCGAACGCAGCCTCGTTCCTTCGGCAGCTGCTACGAGATTTTCTCAGCGCTGGTGCACCAGATTGCCCGCCGCATAGGTCTGCTGAACGGTGCGGTCATCGCCCAGAGTCATCAAAACAAACAACGTTTCGGCGATGTTTTTTGACTGTTTGAGGCGATAGCTCATCAGCGGTGTGGCGTTGTAATCAAGCACCAGGAAGTCTGCGTCGCTGCCCGGCTGCAGATTACCGATTTTGTCTTCCAGGCGCAGTGCCCGCGCGCCGCCCAATGTGGCCAGATACAACGACTTGAACGGATCAAGGCGTGCGCCTTGCAACTGCATGACCTTGTAGGCTTCGTTCAGGGTGTTAAGCAGCGAGAAGCTGGTCCCCGCGCCAACGTCCGTTCCCAGACCGACATTGAGTTTGTGTTTCTCGGCCATCGGCAGGTTAAACAGGCCGCTACCCAGGAACAGGTTGGAAGTCGGGCAGAATGCTACTGCCGAGCCTGTCTCAGCCAGTCGCGCACATTCCTCGTCACACAGATGCACACCGTGGGCAAACACTGAGCGTTCGCCCAGTAACTGGTAGTGGTCGTACACATCCAGATAGCCTTTGCGCTCTGGGAACAGCGACTTGACCCACTCGATTTCCTGAAGGTTCTCGCTGATATGGGTATGCAGATACACATCCGGGTATTCGCCCAGCAACTTGCCCGCCAGAGTCAATTGCTCCGGGGTGCTGGTCGGTGCGAAGCGCGGGGTGACGGCGTAATGCAAGCGACCTTTGCCGTGCCAGCGTTCAATCAGCGCCTTGCTCTCGCTGTAGCCGGTTTCGGCGGTGTCTGTCAGATAATCGGGTGCGTTGCGGTCCATCATTACCTTGCCGGCGATCAGGCGCAGGTCCAGGCGCTGTGCGGCTTCGAACAAGGCATCAACCGATTGCGGGTGTACGCTGCCAAATACCAGGGCAGTGGTGGTGCCATTGCGTAGCAGTTCTTTCAGAAAAATATCGGCGACTTCGTCCGCATGGGCCTTGTCGGCGAACTGGTTTTCACACGGGAAGGTGTAGGTGTTGAGCCAGTCGAGCAGTTGCTCGCCGTAGGCACCAATCATCCCGGTTTGCGGAAAGTGGATGTGCGTATCGATAAACCCGGGGGTGATCAGCGCATTCTGGTACTCGGTGACTTCAATGTCGGTGGCCAGTGTTGCGAGCAGTTCGCTGGCAGGCCCCACGGCTTTGATCTGGCCGTTGTCGACGACCAGCAAGCCGTCTTCGAAATACTCATAGGAAGCCTCGATCCCGACTTCGGCGGGGTCGGCGATGCTGTGCAAAATGGCGGCGCGATAGGCTTTACAGGTCATGGCAATTCTCAATGTGTGGCATGGCTGCGTCGTGAAGACGGCAGCAATTGTTTAATGGTGTCAGATGAGGCGCTTTCGGCACCGGCGATGTGCTGGCCGAAGTGGGTGTTGTAAGTGGCGATAATTTCGCCTGCGATGGAAATCGCGATTTCGACAGGCAGTTTGCCTTTTACTTCGCTCAAGCCCATCGGGCAGCGCATGCGCTGTAAATGTGACGCACTGATACCCCGCTCACGCAGACGATGTTCGAACTTCACGCGTTTGGTTTTTGAGCCAATCAAGCCGAAGTAAGTAAAGTCGTTGCGTTTGAGCAGGGCAGCGCTGAGTTCCAGGTCCAGGGCGTGATTATGCGTCATGACGATGCAGTAGCAACCCACGGGCAGTGCATCTACCTCGTCGACGGGCTCGTCGGTGACGATTTTTTGCACGCCTTGTGGCATGAGCGCGGGAAACTCCTGTTCCCGTGAGTCGATCCAGCGCACGCGACACGGCAGGCTGGCGAGCAGCGGCACCAGTGCCCGGGCCACATGCCCGGCGCCAAATACGGCGATTTGCGCCTGCACCTGGCCCATGGGTTCAAACAGCAACACGGCCACGCCGCCGCAGCACTGGCCCAGGCTGGCGCCGAGGCTGAAGCGTTGCAGATGAGTGTCGTGTTTGCCGCTGCTGAGCATCTGTCGGGCAATCTCCATCGCTTTGTATTCCAGGTGACCGCCGCCGATAGTGTCGAATATTTGGTCGGCGCAGATCACCATCTTTGAGCCAGCATTGCGTGGAGTTGAACCTTGCTCTTCGATGATGGTGACCAGCACGCAAGGTTGTCCTTGTTGCTGCAACTCGGCCAGGGCGCTGATCCAGTTATTCATGGCTGTGCCCCAGGTTTTTTTGTAACCGCGGCAAGGCCTTCAAATAACGGGTTGCTGCGCAATTCATCGCAGTCTGTGGCAACGGCTACAGAGAGTTTGCGCATTTGCTCACAGCCCCACAGCACTCGTTCCGGAGTGGCCGGTGCGTCGATGGCAGGTTGCACGCGGTAGTCGGCCAAACTCGCCACAGCGTCCTTGATCGCGCACCAGGCGGCAATGCCGAGCATAAACGGTGGCTCGCCGACTGCCTTGGAGTGGAACACGGTGTCTTCGGGGTTTTTGCGGTTTTCCACCAAGGTCACGCGCAGATCCAGTGGCATGTCAGCCACCGCCGGAATTTTGTAGCTGGCCGGGCCGTTGGTCATCAGCTTGCCTTTGGCATTCCACACCAGTTCTTCCATGGTCAGCCACCCGGCACCTTGGATATAACCGCCCTCGACCTGTCCGATATCAATGGCCGGGTTCAATGAGGCGCCGACGTCATGGAGGATGTCTGTGCGCAGCATCTTGTATTCACCGGTCAAGGTGTCGACGATGACCTCGGCGCAAGCAGCGCCAAAGGCAAAGTAGTAGAACGGCCGTCCGCGTGCCTGAGTGCGGTCATAAAAGATTTTCGGGGTTTTGTAGTAACCGGTACTCGACAGTGAAACCTGGCCGAAATACGCCTGCTGGATCAGGCTTTCAAAACTGATGATCTGTTCGCCCACCCGCACTTGGCCGTTATGGAAAACCACGCTCTGTGGTTCGACCTGATACTTGTCGGCAGCGAACTCCACAAGTCGTTGCTTGATGGTTTCAGCCGCGTTTTGTGCCGCCTTGCCATTCAGATCCGCTCCGCTGGAGGCCGCGGTAGGTGAGGTGTTGGGCACCTTGTCGGTGTTGGTGGCAGTGATCTGTACCCGGCTGATTTCAACCTGAAACACTTCGGCCACCACTTGCGCGACCTTGATGTTCAAGCCCTGGCCCATCTCGGTGCCGCCGTGGTTAAGGTGGATGCTGCCATCGGTGTAGATGTGAATCAGTGCTCCGGCCTGATTGAGGAAGCTGGCGGTAAAGGAAATACCGAATTTGACCGGGGTCAGCGCCAGGCCTTTCTTCAGGATCGGGCTCGTGGCGTTGAACACCTTGATCGCTTCGCGGCGCTCGGCGTACTGGCTGCTGAGTTCCAGGTCGGCAGTCATTTCTTCCAGCAGGTTGTGCTCCACGGTCTGGTAATAGTGGGTCACGTTGCGTTCGGTTTTGCCGTAGTAGTTGGCCTTGCGCACAGCCAGCGGGTCGAGGCCCAAGTGGCGGGCGATATGGTCCATGACTTCTTCGATGGCGACCATGCCTTGCGGGCCGCCGAAACCGCGATAGGCGGTATTCGACGCGGTGTTGGTTTTGCAGCGATAGCCATTGATCGTTGCATCGCTCAGGTAATAGGCGTTGTCGGCATGGAACATGGCTCGGTCGACGATGGAGTTGGACAAGTCCGGCGAGCAGCCGCAGTTGCCCGCCAGGTCCAACTGGATGCCCTGCAGTCGGCCACTGGCATCGAAGCCGACGTCGTACTCGATGTAAAACGGGTGGCGCTTGCCGGTCATCAACATGTCTTCGACCCGTGGCAGGCGCATCTTGGTCGGTTGCCCGGTCAGGCGCGCCACCACTGCACACATGCACGCGGGGCTTGCGGCCTGGGTCTCCTTGCCGCCAAAGCCACCCCCCATGCGACGCATATCGACGACGATTTTGTTCATCGACACATCGAGCACTTCAGCCACCAGTTTCTGCACTTCGGTGGGGTTCTGCGTGGAGCAGTAAACGATCATCCCGCCATCTTCGGTGGGCATTACCGATGAAATCTGGGTTTCCAGATAGAAGTGCTCTTGGCCGCCGATATGCAGGCTGCCTTGCAGGCGATGCTCGGCGCCGGCCAGCGCGCCGGTCGAGTCGCCGCGTTGATGGGTATGGGTGTCGAGCACAAAGTGTTTTTGGCGCAGTGCCTGAACCACGTCCAGCACCGGCTCCAGATCTTCGTATTCGATAATAGCGGCCATCGCCGCCTTGCGCGCGGTGTCCAGGTCACGGGCGGCAACGGCCAGCACCGGTTGGCCGACAAACTCGACCTTGTCGATGGCCAGCAGCGGGTCGCCGGGCAGCAATGGGCCGATATCCTTGAGGCCAGGAATGTCTTCGTGGGTGATGACCAGACGCACGCCCTCAAAGGCGTAGCAGGGCGCGGTGTCGACCCGGATGATTTTGGCATGGGCGCGGTCGGACAGGCGTGCATAAAGATGCAGCTGGTTGGGGAATTCCAGTCGGTCATCGATGTACTGCGCTTCGCCCGAGACGTGCTTTTCGGCACTGTCATGCTTGACGCTGCGACCCACTCCGGTCTTCAGGTCTTGCTGGAAGAGGGCGGTCAGCTCGGCCTGGGTCGGCTCAATCTTGTGATGGTTAGACATAAGCAGTTACCCGCGTCTCAAGGTGTGGCGTTTGCAGTTCAATGAAATATTTGCGCAGCAGGTTTTGCGCACTCAGCAGGCGGTATTCCTTGCTGGCACGAAAATCCGAGAGCGGTGTGAAGTCTGCCGCCAATGCCGCACAGGCACGCTCAATGCTGGCGCTGTTCCAATCGGCGCCGAGCAGGGCGGTTTCGCACGCCTTGGCGCGTTTGGAGGTAGCTGCCATGCCGCCGAATGCCACGCGTGCCTCGGTCACTACGGCGTTGTCGATGCGCAGATTGAACGCCGCGCATACGGCGCTGATGTCGTCATCCAGGCGCTTGGAGATTTTATAGGCGCGAAATAAATGCCTGGCGTCCGCGCGGGGGATGAGGATCTTTTCGATAAATTCGCCTTCCTGGCGAGCCGTCACCCGGTAATCGATGAAGTAGTCCTCAATCGCCAACGTACGGCGGGTTTCGCCCTTACGCAGGACCAGCTGTGCGCCGAGGGCAATCAGCAGCGGCGGCGAGTCACCGATTGGCGATGCATTGCCAATATTGCCGCCCAGGGTTCCCTGATTGCGGATTTGCAGCGAGGCGAAGCGTTGCAGCAATTCGCCGAAGTCCGGGTACTCAGCCTTGAGTGTGCCGTAGGCGTCTGTCAGCGAAACCGCTGCGCCTATTTCAAGTCGATCATCGAAGTGTTCTATACGCTTCATTTCGGCCACGTTGCCGACGTAGATCATGACCGGCAATGGGCGGTGAAACTGGGTGACTTCCAGCGCCAGGTCGGTGCCGCCAGCCAGCAGGCGGGCCTGGGGATGGGACTCATATATTTCGGCCAGATCGCTGATGGTCAAGGGCAGCAAGCAACGCTTGTCGCCGCTGTTGAGTTCACCGGTCTGCGTTGGAGCGATAGCTTTGAGCAGGGCGATGGTCTCACCCTGGAGCGCATCAAACTGATCTTGCCGGGGGGCGCCGCAAGCTTGTTCGGCGGCGGCCAGAATCGGTCGGTAACCGGTGCAACGACACAGGTTGCCCGCCAGCGCTTCATGGGCCTGATGGCCGTTATGCGACCCTGTGCTGTTTTTTTGCAAGGCAAACAGCGACATCACAAAACCCGGGGTGCAGAAGCCGCACTGTGAGCCGTGGCAATCGACCATTGCGCGCTGCACGCTGTGCAATTGGCCCTGGTGCTTCAAGTCTTCGATACTGATCAGCTGTTTGCCGTGCAGCGCAGAAACAAAGGTCAGGCACGAGTTGATGCTGCGATAGCGCAGGCGTTCAACGCCTTGATCGTCCGTGTGCAGTTCACCGACCACCACCGTGCAGGCGCCGCAGTCGCCACTGGCGCAACCTTCTTTGGTGCCGGGTTTGTGCAGGTGTTCGCGCAAATAATTGAGCACAGTCAAATTCGGGTCCAGCGTGTGCTCGCTGCGTAGCGTCTGATTGAGTAGAAACTGGATCACGGAAGGCCTCGCATAATCATTATTGTTGTAACGCGGGATGTACTGAATTTAGCTAAAGCTGACCTTGGGGTCAAGAAATAGAGATCAGCCATCCCTGTGATTGATCTTCGAGGGATTTATTTGCTTATTTCGTGCCATATTCAGCTCTCTGGGCTCTGCGCGAGCGCACATCAAGTGCGTTACACTGCGCCGCTTGTACTGATCAAAGATTTTGAAGGTAAAACATGACGTTCAAGGCGCCGGACAGCCTCGCCGAGCAAATCGCTCACCACCTCGCCGAACGCATCATTCGCGGCGAGCTAAAGCCTGGGGAACGCATTCAAGAACAGAAAGTGACGCTGGCGCTAAATGTCAGTCGCGGCTCTGTGCGCGAAGCGTTGTTGATCCTTGAGCGCCGACATCTGATCGCCATCCTGCCGCGCCGTGGCGCCCATGTGACCGAGCTCACGCCGCACAAGGTGCAGAGCCTGTGCACGCTGATGAGCGAGATGTACATCCTGCTTGGCAATGCGGTTGCGCAGCGTTGGGCTGTGCCGGCCGATCTGGGGCCGTTCCTGCAAATCCAGCAGCGCCTGATCGCAAGCTTCGAGCGACAGGACATCAGCACCTTCGTTGAAGACAGCTTCAATGTGATGCGTGCGGCGTACCCGTTTGCCGACAATCCGTATTTGCAGGAAACCGTCGAGAACCTGCATCCGTCCATGAGCCGTGCCTATTACCTGGCACTGGATCAGCGCAAGACTGAGATGAGCGAATTTCTGGCCCTGTTTGCGCAGTTGCTCGAAGCCGTGCTGGCGCGAGACCTGGCGCAAATTCGTGTAGTGCTGAGCAGTTATGCCCAGCGCAGTTGTGCTCTGGTGCTATCTGCCTTGACGGTTGCCTGAGCGTGCGCCTGACGTGCATCAAGCTGGCTGGCTTCAAGTCTTTCGTCGATCCGACCACGGTTAACTTTCCGAGCAATATGGCGGCGGTTGTAGGCCCTAACGGCTGCGGAAAGTCCAATATCATCGACGCCGTGCGCTGGGTAATGGGCGAAAGTTCGGCGAAAAACCTGCGCGGCGAATCGATGACAGACGTCATCTTTAATGGCTCCACCACGCGCAAGCCAGTGAGCCAGGCCAGCATCGAGCTGGTTTTCGACAACTCTGACGGCACGCTGCTGGGTGAGTACGCGGCTTACGCCGAGATCTCCATCCGCCGTAAAGTCACCCGTGACAGCCAGACCACCTATTACCTCAACGGCACCAAGTGCCGTCGGCGTGACATTACCGATATCTTCCTCGGCACTGGCCTTGGACCACGCAGCTACTCGATTATCGAGCAGGGCATGATCTCCAAGCTGATTGAATCCAAGCCTGAAGACCTGCGTAACTTTATCGAGGAAGCGGCGGGCATCTCCAAGTACAAGGAGCGGCGCCGCGAGACCGAAAACCGAATTCGCCGGACTCACGAAAACCTCGCCCGCCTGACGGACTTGCGAGACGAGTTGGGGCGCCAGCTTGAACGCTTGCACCGCCAGGCTCAGGCCGCTGAAAAGTATCAGGAATACAAGGCTGAGGAGCGTCAGCTCAAGGCCCAGCTGTCGGCCTTGCGCTGGCAGGCGCTGAACGAACAGGTGGGCCAGCGCGAAGCGGTCATTGGCAACCAGGAAGTCAGCTTCGAAGCCCTGGTGGCCGAGCAGCGAAACGCCGATGCCAGCATCGAACGCTTGCGTGACGGGCACCATGATCTGTCAGAACGCTTCAATTTGGTGCAAGGTCGTTTCTACTCCGTAGGCGGTGATATTGCCCGCGTCGAGCAGAGCATTCAGCACGGCCAGCAGCGTTTGCGGCAGTTGCAGGATGACCTGCGCGAGGCCGAGCGCTCGCGTCTCGAAACCGAGTCGCACCTGGGTCATGACCGCACCATGCTTGCGACCTTGGGCGAAGAGCTGCAAATGCTTGAGCCAGAGCAGGAGCTGGCCAGCGCCTCGGCCGAGGAGGCGGGCGCCGCGCTTGAGACTTCCGAGCACACCATGCACGGCTGGCAAGAGCAGTGGGACAGTTTCAACCAGCGCTCGGCCGAGCCGCAGCGCCAATCCGAAGTCTTGCAGGCCCGTATCCAACAGCTGGAAACCAGCATGGAACGCGTGGCCGAGCGTCAGCGGCGTTTGGCTGAAGAGCGCGCCTTGTTGGCGGCGGACCCTGAAGACGCGGCCATTCTCGAGCTGAGTGAGCAGTTGGCCACCAGCGAGTTGACCCAGGAAGAACTGCAGGCCAGCGAAGAACTACTGGTCGAGCGCCTGGAGCAGGTGCGTCATGACTTGCAACAGGCGACGCAGAACCAGCAGCAGGCTCAGGGTGAACTGCAGCGACTTAACGGTCGTCTGGCCTCGCTTGAGGCCTTGCAACAGGCTGCGCTCGATCCTGGCACCGGTGCAGGCGAATGGTTACGCGAACAGCAACTTGCCGAGCAGCCGCGGCTGGCCGAAGGCCTGCGCGTTGAAGCAGGCTGGGAGTTGGCCGTCGAGACCGTGCTGGGCGCCGATTTACAGGCGGTATTGGTCGACGATTTTTCACAGCTGGACCTGGCCGGTTTTGCCCAGGGCGATTTGCGCCTGTTCAGTGGCGCAGCCCAGGGATCCCGTTTGGCGGGCAGCCTGCTCGACAAGGTCGAGGCCGACTTTGACCTGGCGCCCTGGCTGGGTCAGGTCAAGCCGGTAGAGACTCTGGAGCAGGCGCTGGCCTTGCGCGGGCAACTGGTGGATGGCCAAAGCCTGATCAGCCGTGATGGCTATTGGGTCGGGCGCAACTTCTTGCGTGTTCGCCGCGCCAGTGAAGCTGAAAGTGGCGTTCTGGCCCGTGGTCAGGAAATCCAGCGCCTTGGGCTTGAGCGCGAAGAGCGTGAGGCCACCCTTGCGACGCTGGAAGAACAACTGCAACGTCTGCGCGAGCAACAGCTTACCCAAGAAGACTCGCGTGAGCAGGTTCGACGTCGCTTGCAAGACGAAGCCCGTCAGCAGGGCGAGATCAAGGCCAAACTATCTGCCAGCAAGGCCAAGGTCGAGCAATTGACCCTGCGCCGTCGGCGCCTGGATGAAGAGCTGGCCGAGTTGGGCGAACAGCGTGCGCTTGAGCATGAGCAAGTGGGCGAAGCACGCCTGCTCTTGCAAGATGCGCTGGACACCATGGCCACCGACACCGAGCAGCGTGAGTTGCTATTGGCTCGGCGCGACAATTTGCGTGAGCAACTGGACCGGGTCCGCCAGGATGCTCGCCAGCACAAGGATCACGCACACCAGTTGGCGGTTCGTCTGGGCTCGCTTAAAGCGCAGCACGACTCGACTCGTCAGGCGCTTGAGCGTCTTGAAATGCAGGCCGAGCGGCTGGCTGAAAAACGCGAGCAATTGAATC
Source organism: Pseudomonas kulmbachensis (assembly GCF_963681935.1). Lineage (NCBI taxonomy): Bacteria > Pseudomonadati > Pseudomonadota > Gammaproteobacteria > Pseudomonadales > Pseudomonadaceae > Pseudomonas > Pseudomonas kulmbachensis. The sequence continues at coordinate 1,849,090 of NZ_OY817088.1, forward strand.
TCAATCTGGAGGAGGGTGAAGCCCCTCTTGAAGAGCTGCGCCTGAAGCTCGAAGAGCTGCTCGACAAGCGCCTGAGCGTGGACGAGGAGCTCAAGATTGCCCAGACCGCACTTGAAGATGCAGATCGCGAATTGCGTGAGGCTGAAAAGCGGCGTAATCAGGCTGAGCAACAATCGCAGCTGATTCGCGGTCAACTGGAACAGCAGCGCATGGAGTGGCAAGCGCTGACCGTGCGTCGTACGGCATTACAGGATCAATTGCTGGCAGACGGCTATGACTTGCACGGGGTGCTTGCCACCTTGAGCACCGAGGTCAATGAGCAGCAGGCCGAAGAGGAACTGGAGCGTATTGCGGCGCGGATTCAACGTCTGGGCGCGATCAACCTCGCGGCTATCGATGAGTATCAGCAGCAATCTGAGCGCAAGCGTTATCTGGATGCTCAGGATGCTGATCTGGTCGAAGCGCTCGATACCCTGGAAAACGTTATTCGCAAGATCGACAAAGAGACCCGCAGCCGCTTTAAAGACACCTTTGATCAGATAAATGGTGGATTACAGGCACTTTTCCCAAAAGTTTTCGGTGGAGGCAGCGCTTACCTGGAACTGACGGGCGAAGATTTACTCGATACAGGAGTAACAATTATGGCGCGGCCGCCGGGCAAGAAGAACAGCACCATTCATTTGCTGTCCGGTGGCGAGAAAGCATTGACGGCTCTGGCATTGGTTTTTGCCATTTTCAAACTCAATCCTGCGCCGTTTTGCATGCTCGATGAAGTCGATGCGCCGCTGGATGATGCCAACGTAGGCCGCTATGCGCGCCTGGTTAAAGAGATGTCGCAAACTGTGCAGTTTATCTATATCACCCACAACAAAATCGCCATGGAGATGGCGGATCAGTTGATGGGCGTGACGATGCATGAGCCCGGTTGTTCACGTCTGGTGGCGGTTGATGTTGAGGAGGCAATGGCAATGGTCGATGCTTGAGCTATAAGCATGTAGGGCTAGTTTTTTCTTCTTGTAAGAAAAATATCTAGGATTTGACCGATATCACACGTAGGTCGAAGGCTACATGGGCATAACTCAATGCGACAGACGGTGTAAAGTTATCTTTGGTCGTGTTAATTTAACGTCTAATTTTTTTGTACGTGGGTAAAACGCCATTCAGAACATAGAGTTGGCGCCACGTTTTAAAGGGCTTTAGGCTCTTCTTCATAGAATCATTTTTTAGGGGCACGGGATTACATGGAAATCGGTCTGCGCGAGTGGCTGATCGTCATCGGCATAGTGGTCATCGCCGGTATTCTTTTTGATGGCTGGCGCCGCATGCGCGGTGGTAAAGGCAAGCTCAAGTTTCGTCTTGATCGCAGCTTTTCCAACGCCCCTGACGACGAGAGCAGCCCTGAGTTGCTGGGCCCTTCACGGGTACTGGATACGCCAACCCATAAAGAGCCCCAGCTTGATGAGCAGGACCTGCCATCCGTGAGCATGCCGGCACGCGACAAGGGCTCCAAGCGCGGCAAACGTGGTGGTGAGCCAAGTCAGGGCGACCTGAATCTCAATCTTGATCTGGATGACGGCCCGAGCATCAGCGCCCGTGATGATGATTTTGTAGCGCAAGCCAAGCCGCGTGGGCGTTCAGCTGCGAGCGTGGCTGCGGTTGAGGTGAAAGAACAGCAACCACAGCCGGCCGCTGAAGAAGTCCTGGTGATCAGCGTAATTTGTCGTGACCCGGCCGGGTTCAAAGGCCCGGCACTGTTGCAGAACATCCTGGAAAGCGGTTTGCGTTTTGGCGAGATGGATATTTTCCATCGCCACGAAAGCATGGCCGGCAATGGCGAAGTCCTGTTTTCCATGGCCAACGCGGTCAAGCCGGGTGTGTTTGATCTGGACGATATTGACCTGTTCAGCACCCCTGCCGTCAGCTTCTTCCTTGGTTTGCCGGGCCCGCGTTATCCCAAGCAGGCTTTCGATGTGATGGTTGCCGCTGCACGCAAGCTGTCCCAGGAACTCAATGGCGAGCTCAAGGATGATCAGCGCAGTGTTTTGACGGCCCAGACCATCGAACACTACCGTCAGCGCATCGTTGAGTTCGAGCGTCGTGCCCTGACCCAAAAACGTTAAAAATGCCGGGAGCAGGCTTGCTCCCGCGCAGTGCAAAACGATTTAACACATTGAGCAGCCACGGCTGCTCTTTTGCTTTGTGAGAGAACACCCCATGACCGCCGCCAATACCCGCATTCTAGAGCTGCGCGCTGAACTGGATCAGCATAACTATCGCTACCACGTACTCGACGAGCCGAGTATTCCGGACGCCGAGTACGACCGCCTGTTTCACGAGTTGAAAGCGCTCGAAGCCGAACATCCAGAGCTGGTTACTGCTGATTCGCCGACCCAGCGCGTTGGTAGCGCGGCGTTGTCAGCCTTCACCCAGGTGCGTCACGAAGTACCCATGCTGAGCCTGGGTAATGCTTTCGACGAAACCGATATGCGCGAGTTTGATCGCCGTGTCAGTGAGGGTCTGGATTTGCCCGCAGGTGATCTGTTCGGTGGCGGCGCCGAAGTTGAATACAGCTGCGAGCCCAAGCTTGATGGGCTGGCGGTGAGTTTGCTGTATCAGGACGGTAATTTGGTGCGTGGCGCTACCCGAGGTGATGGCACCACGGGCGAAGACATCAGCGTCAACGTGCGCACCGTGCGCAATATCCCGCTCAAGCTGCATGGCAGCGGCTGGCCCGCCGTGCTGGAAGTGCGTGGCGAGGTGTTTATGTCCAAGGCCGGTTTTGAGCGTCTCAATGAGACTCAGCTTGCCGCCGGTGGCAAGACCTTTGCAAATCCGCGAAACGCGGCTGCGGGCAGCTTACGCCAGCTGGATTCGAAGATTACCGCCAGCCGCCCGCTGGAGTTTTGCTGCTACGGCCTGGGGCAGGTATCCGAGGAATTCTCGGATACCCATATCGGCAATCTCAAGCAGCTGCAGCAATGGGGCATGCCGATCAGTCACGAGCTGAAACTGGCCAAGGGGATTGCCGAATGCCTGGACTACTACCGTGATATTGGCGAGCGCCGAGCCTCGCTGCCGTATGAAATCGACGGCGTAGTGTTCAAGGTCAATAACCTGGCTTCGCAGCGCGAGTTGGGCTTTCGGGCTCGCGAGCCGCGCTGGGCCATCGCTCACAAGTTTCCGGCGATGGAAGAGCTGACCGAGCTGCTGGATGTCGAGTTTCAGGTCGGACGTACCGGTGCAGTAACCCCTGTGGCGCGCCTTAAGCCGGTCAAGGTAGCTGGTGTGACCGTGTCCAACGCGACCTTGCACAACATGGACGAAGTGGCGCGTCTGGGCCTGATGATTGGCGATACGGTGATTATTCGTCGTGCTGGCGATGTAATTCCGCAAGTGGTGCAAGTAGTGCTGGAGCGTCGTCCTGCAGATGCGCGCCCGGTGCAGATCCCGCAAAACTGTCCGGTGTGCGGCTCCCATGTCGAGCGCACACAACTGATCAAGCGCAGCAAGGGCCGCGAAACCATCACCGAAGGCGCGGTGTATCGCTGTGTCGGGCGTTTGGCCTGCGGAGCCCAGCTTAAACAGGCGATTATTCATTTTGTGTCGCGCCGAGCGATGGACATTGAAGGCCTGGGCGAGAAAAGCGTCGAACAGTTGGTGGATGAGGGCCTGGTGAGTTCACCAGCCGATCTTTATACCCTGGCGTTTGAGCAGATCGTCGACCTCGAAGGCTTTGCCGAACTGTCGAGCAAGAACCTGCTGCAGGCCATTGCCGACAGCAAGCGTCCGACCTTGGCCCGTTTTATCTATGCATTGGGGATTCCTGATGTAGGCGAAGAGACTGCCAAGGTGCTGGCGCGTTCCCTGGCCTCGCTGGAGCGCGTGCAGCGTGCCTTGCCGCAAGTGCTCACCTACTTGCCTGACGTCGGGCTGGAAGTGGCGCACGAGATTCACAGCTTCTTTAGTGATGCGCACAACCAGCAGGTGATTGCACAACTGCTGGAGCGTGGCCTGGAATTGCAGGATCAGGGCGAGCTGGGTGCCGAGTTTGCGGCCAGCACCACGTTGGGCGGGCTGATCGACAAGTTGCACATCCCGTCGGTAGGGCCGGGCGGGGCGCAGAAGCTGGCCGAGAAATTTGGCTCGCTTGCAGGCGTGATCGATGCAGACTGGCTCGATATGCGCCAGGCCTTGCCCGAGAAGCAGGCCAAGGCGGTGCGCGAATTTTTCGACAGTTCTGAAAATGCCCGTATAGCGCTGGAAATCGAAGCCCAGCTACGCGACTTCGGCATGCACTGGCAGAGCGAGAAAAAGGCTGTCGAAGGCTTGCCACTGGCTGGTCAGACCTGGGTGCTGACCGGGTCGCTGGAGTTGATGAGCCGCGACGTCGCCAAGGACAAGCTGGAGAGCCTGGGAGCCAAGGTCTCGGGCTCGGTTTCCGGCAAGACCCATTGCGTGGTGGCGGGGCCGGGAGCGGGTTCCAAGTTGGTCAAGGCCAATGAGCTGGGGCTCAAGGTGCTGGATGAAGAAGCCTTTGTGGTGTTTTTGAAAGAGCAGGGCATTTTGATCTAGTTCCCTGTAGATACTCTGTTCCAGGTCAGCCCCTGGTGGGAGCGAGCCTACTCGCGAATAATCTTCGCGAGCAGGCTCGCTCCCACGGCTGAAGTATCTCTGCAGCCCGCGGTAGCGGCTAGCGGGCGTTATTGTTCTTCTCAATCCAAGTGCTTGAGCCCATTCATTTTTTTATTCTTGCAACAGCGGTTGTAAGTTTTTCTCAGACAGGTACAATGGCGCCGTTCGCTGCTAGGCGGATGTTGTTATGGTGACCCTATCGGTCCCTCCGCAACGATTACCCGTTAACCTGGTCAGATCCGGAAGGAAGCAGCCACAGCGGGAACATTGTGTGCCGGGGTGTGGCTGGTGGGGTTGCCTCCATTTTTAAAACCCGCAGTTCTGTCGGGTTTGGTCAAAATCAAAATCCAGTGTTCAAATCGTTTTTCGGCGTTCAACTGAACTGTCGGCGTATCGCCGTGCCTGGATAAAACCTGGATTGCAGCGGTGCCGAGCAGTTTAAAGTGCGCATCGGATGCAATTTTGGCCTTGCTCCGCTAGCATTAGCCCCTTCCGCTTTTCAGACGCGACGGTTATCAATGAGTTATCAGGTTCTTGCACGTAAATGGCGTCCGCGCTCGTTCCGCGAAATGGTCGGCCAGACCCATGTGCTCAAGGCTCTGATCAATGCCCTGGACAGTCAGCGCCTGCACCACGCCTACCTGTTTACCGGTACTCGTGGCGTCGGCAAGACCACCATCGCGCGGATCATCGCCAAATGCCTGAACTGTGAAACAGGTATCACCTCGACCCCGTGCGGCGAGTGTTCGGTGTGTCGCGAAATCGATGAAGGGCGTTTTGTCGACCTGATCGAGATCGACGCCGCCAGCCGTACCAAGGTCGAGGACACCCGTGAACTGCTCGACAACGTGCAGTACGCCCCGAGCCGTGGGCGCTTCAAGGTCTACCTGATCGACGAAGTGCACATGCTCTCCAGCCATTCGTTCAATGCGCTGCTCAAGACCCTCGAAGAGCCGCCGCCCTACGTCAAATTCATCCTGGCAACCACTGATCCGCAGAAATTGCCGGCCACGATCCTGTCGCGCTGCCTGCAGTTTTCGCTGAAAAACATGACGCCTGAGCGTGTGGTCGAGCATTTGAGCCATGTGCTCAGTGTCGAGAACGTGCCGTTTGAAGACGACGCACTGTGGCTGTTGGGCCGTGCGGCCGATGGTTCGATGCGTGATGCCATGAGCCTCACCGATCAGGCGATCGCTTTCGGCGAAGGCAAGGTGCTGGCTGGCGACGTGCGGGCGATGCTCGGCACCCTCGACCATGGCCAGGTGTTTGACCTGTTGCACGCCTTGATCGAAGGCGATGCCCGGGCACTGCTTGAAGCGGTGCGCCATCTGGCCGAGCAAGGTCCGGACTGGAGCGGCGTGCTGTCCGAGATCCTCAATGTGTTTCACCGGGTTGCCATTGCCCAGGCGTTACCGGATGGCGTCGACAACGGTCACGGTGACCGCGACCGCGTGTTGGCCCTGGCCAAGGCGTTGCCCGCCGAAGACGTACAGTTTTATTACCAGATGGGCCTGATTGGCCGGCGCGACTTGCCGCTGGCGCCAGACCCGCGTGGTGGCTTTGAAATGGTCATGCTGCGAATGCTGGCCTTCCGCCCGGCAGATACCGTTAACGCGCCGAGTCAGCCGCTAAAGCCAGTGGGGATCAGCCAGGCCACAGTTGATTCCGCCCCAACCGTGGCTGACGCTGCTCCTGTAGCGCCAGTAGTAGTTGCACCTGTTGCCGTACCGGTTCCGGTTGTTGAAGAACCGGTAGTCGAGGCCGTTCCTGCGCCTGTAGAGGCCCCCAAGGCGCCTGCAGTGCCAGAAAAGGACTTGCCCTGGAATGCGCCGTCTGTCCCGGTAATCGAGGATGAGGCTGTACCTGAGCCGGTGCTGGATACCGTTGGCGAGCCGCCCGAGCTACCGCCGATGCCTTTGCCGACGCCAGACAGCGTTGTGCCGGATGCACCGCAGTGGGCAGCGGCGCCAATCCCCGAGCCTACCGTTGAACAGGTGGGTGCGGCTTTGTCCGGCATGGATCGCGATGACGAGCCGCCGCTGGATGAAGACTACATCGAACCGGACATGGACTCGGCGGCCTACAGCTACCTCGACGAGCTGGCCAGTGAGCATGCGGCCGAGCCTGCTCCGGAACCCGAGCCGTTGCCTGCTGCAATGCCGGCGACCGGGTTAGCCCTTGAATGGCTGAACATGTTCCCCAAATTACCGGTATCGGGCATGACCGCCAGTATTGGTGCCAACTGCACCTTGATTGCGGTTGACGGTGATGACTGGCTGTTGCACCTGGACCCGGCGCACAGCGCACTGTTTAACCTGACCCAGCAGCGCCGACTCAACGATGCACTGAACCAGTACACTCAGCGCACACTCAAAGTAACCATTGAGCTGGTCAAGCCGGAACAGGAAACCCCGGCCCAGGCTGCTTCGCGCTTTCGTGCAGAGCGCCAGCGGCTGGCCGAGGAGTCGATCCATGCTGATCCGCTGATCCAGCACATGATCGAGCAGTTCGGCGCGGCAGTCCGCGAAGATTCGATTCAACCTGTAGACGTTGTTGAAGCCCAGGCTTAGCAGCGCCAGGATAGAAACTTACAGCCCGGGGCCGTTTTGATCCCGGGAGCATTGTCCAAATAACGTTTGAGGTGATTCCCATGATGAAAGGTGGCATGGCCGGCCTGATGAAGCAGGCGCAGCAGATGCAGGAAAAAATGGCCAAGATGCAGGAAGAACTGGCCAATGCTGAAGTCACCGGCAAGGCGGGTGGCGATATGGTCACCGTGGTCATGACTGGCCGTCACGACATCAAGCGTGTGAGCATTGATCCGGCTCTGCTTGAAGGCGTCAGTGAAGATGACCGCGAAGTGCTGGAAGATCTGTTTGCCGCTGCTGTCAACGACGCCGTTCGCAAGATCGAAGCCAACAGCCAGGACAAAATGTCGGGCGTGACTGCCGGCATGCAACTGCCGCCGGGCATGAAGCTGCCGTTCTAAGGCGCTCAAAAATGCCAGGCCTTGAGCCTGGCATTTTTTTGCCTGTTTTACGGGCATTTGACGCCACCCCATACCGCGGGTATAAACCGCGTCTCGTTGTTTTGTCGGACCTTTCCCTATGAGCTTCAGCCCCCTGATTCGCCAACTGATCGATGCCTTGCGTACCTTGCCGGGTGTGGGTCAAAAGACCGCGCAGCGCATGGCTCTGCAACTGCTTGAACGTGATCGCAGTGGCGGTTCGCGCTTGGCTTTGGCCTTGACTCAGGCGATGGAGGGCGTGGGACATTGCCGTCTGTGCAGAACCCTGACGGAAGACGACTTGTGCCCGCAGTGTGCCGACGTGCGCCGTGATGACACCTTGCTCTGTGTGGTCGAGGGGCCGATGGATGTGTATGCCGTCGAGCAGACGGGCTATCGCGGGCGTTATTTCGTGCTCAAGGGGCATTTGTCGCCGCTTGATGGTCTGGGGCCGGAGGCGATTGGCATTCCGCAATTGATGACGCGTATTGCCGAACAGGGCACTTTTACAGAGGTGATTCTGGCGACCAACCCTACGGTTGAGGGTGAGGCCACTGCGCATTACATTGCTCAACTGCTCAGCAATAAAGGCCTGATCGCTTCACGGATCGCTCATGGTGTGCCGCTGGGGGGTGAGCTGGAGCTGGTCGATGGTGGCACTCTGGCTCATTCGTTCTCTGGGCGTCGGCCGATTATTTTGTAAGCCCAGTCTGTAGTCGCTGCCGCAGGTCTTTCAAAGTGGCGGGCCTGCTGCGCAGTCCATCGCAGCCTGCGGCAGCGGCTACACAATGAGATGATTACTCTGTCAGCGAAAACTCGGTCAGGCAGAAGGTAGGCACCCCCAAGTCTTGCAAGCGCTTTGAGCCACCCAGCTCGGGCAGGTCAATGATCGCAGCCGCTTCAAATACCTGGGCGCCCATGCGTCGTACCAGGTTGGCCGCGGCGATCAGCGTGCCGCCGGTGGCGATCAAGTCATCGACGATCAGCAATGAATCGCCTTCACACAGGCTGTCGGCGTGAACTTCCAGAAACGCTTCGCCATATTCCGTCTGATAGCCTTCGGCCAAAACGTCAGCGGGCAATTTGCCTTGTTTGCGAAACAGGATCAGTGGTTTGTTGAGCTGATGTGCCAGTACCGAACCAATCAAAAAGCCCCGGGCATCCATGGCACCGATGTGGCTGAAGTCGGCCTCGACATAGCGCTCGATAAAGCTGTCGGCGATCACGCGCATGGCGCGGGGCGATTGATACAGGGGGGTGATATCGCGAAAGATGACTCCCGGCTTGGGGAAGTCAATGACCGGGCGGATCAGGGATTTGAGGCAAAAATTGTCGGAGACCATATCGGGCTGTCCTGGCGTGCGTTAAGCGCGCCAGTATAACCCGGTAAGCCGTCTTAGACTTCCAGCGAACCACCGGCCAGGGCGCACAACTTGATGGGGTCAAGGATATGCACTTCCTTGCCTTCAGCTGTGATCAACTGGTTTTCCTGCAGGCGGGTAAAGACCCTGGACACCGTCTCAACGGCCAGGCCCAGATAATTGCCGATCTCGTTGCGCGACATGCTCAGGCGGTACTGATTGGCCGAAAAGCCACGAGCGCGAAAGCGTGCAGACAGGTTGACCAGAAAAGTTGCAATACGCTCGTCAGCCGTTTTTTTCGACAGCAGCAGCATCATTTGCTGGTCGTCACGAATTTCGCGGCTCATCACGCGCATCAGCTGGCGGCGAAGCTGTGGCAGTTGCACCGAGAGTTCGTCGAGACGCTCGAAAGGAATTTCGCACACAGGTGTAGTTTCCAGCGCTTGGGCTGACACCGGGTAAGTCTCTGTGTCCATCCCGGAGAGGCCGACCAGTTCGCTCGGCAGATGGAAACCGGTAATTTGCTCTTCACCGTTGTCGCTTAGGCTAAACGTTTTCAGCGCGCCAGAGCGTACGGCGTAAACCGAGCCAAAGGTGTCGCCCTGACGGAACAGGAACTCGCCTTTTTTCAGTGGGCGACCGCGCTTGACGATTTCTTCCAGCGCATCCATGTCTTCCAGGTTCAACGAAAGTGGCAAACAGAGAGGCGCCAGACTGCAATCCTTGCACTGCGCCTGATTGTGAGCGCGCACTTTTACTGGCTCGGACATTTCTTAAATCCTTGTGAGAAAACACACATAAGATGCAAGGGTAACCCAGCGCGGAGGGCTAGGCCAGCCGCACCACGCCGGTGCACGCATCTCATGCTCTAGAGGCCGTGTCTGAGGCCTTAAATTACCCGCGAATAACGCTGGCGGGTTTGTTGCTCCAGATAGGCATCGAACACCATGCACACAGAGCGCACCAGTAACCGTCCGGCAGGCAGTACGGTCAACTGCTGGTCGTCCAGGGCAATCAGGCCGTCGGCGGCCATGGTCTTGAGCATTGGCCACTGCGGGGCAAAATACCCGCAGAAGTCGATATTGAACGCCTGCTCTATGCATGCAAACGGCACATGTAAATTGCAAATAATCTGCTGGATAACCTCGCGGCGGATACGATCGTCCTGATTGCACAACAGGCCGCGGCCGGTGGCGAGCTGGCCGCTGGCCAGGGTGCGCTGGTAGCTCGCCAGGTCGCTGTCATTCTGGCAGTACAGGTCGCCAATCTGGCTGATGGCCGAGACGCCAAGACCGATCAGGTCGCAATGGCCGTGGGTGGTGTAGCCCTGAAAATTGCGTTGCAGGGTGGATTCTTCCTGGGCGATCGCCAGTTCGTCGTCCGGCAGTGCGAAGTGGTCCATGCCGATATAGCGATAGCCCGCGCCGGTCAGTTGTTCGATGGTGCGCTCCAGCATCTGCAATTTGGCGGCAGGCGAGGGGAGTTCGTTGGTGTTGATCCGGCGTTGAGGCATAAAGCGTTCAGGCAAGTGGGCGTAGTTGAACACTGACAACCGGTCCGGTTGCAAGCTGATCACTTCGTCAATGGTGCGCGCAAAGGCCTCCGGGGTTTGCTTGGGCAAGCCGTAGATCAGGTCGATATTGATCGAGCGAAATTGCAGGGTGCGTGCCGCGTCGATCACCGCCCGCGTTTCCTCCAGGCTTTGCATCCGATTGACCGCTCGCTGTACGTCTGGGTCGAGGTCCTGCAGGCCTATGCTGACACGGTTGAAACCCAGTTCACGTAATAGGCCCATAGTCGACCAGTCGGCTTCCCGCGGGTCGATTTCGATGCCGTAATCGCCTGAGTCGTCGTCCAACAGGTTGAAGTGCTGGCGCAGCTTGGCCATCAATTGGCGCAGTTCATCGTGACTGAGAAAAGTCGGTGTGCCGCCCCCGAAGTGCAGTTGCTCGACCTTTTGCTTCGGATCGAGGTGGCAGGCAATCATCTGGATTTCCTGCTCGAGCTTTTGCAAATAAGGCTGTGCTCGGCCACGGTCTTTGGTGATGACTTTGTTGCAGGCGCAGTAGTAGCAAATATTTGCGCAGAACGGCACGTGGACGTATAGCGACAACGGACGCTGCGCCTTGCGGCTTTCGCGCAGGGCGTGCAACAGGTCGAACGGGCTGACCTGACTGTTGAACTGCATCGCTGTGGGATACGAGGTGTAGCGTGGTCCGGCCAAGTCGTAGCGGCGGATCAAGTCTGGGTCCCAACGAATGGCGTCGAGCATGCGGGCATTCCCCTGGGATGGCTGGCAATGCGCAGGAGTCTAGGGGGTGGGGCGTTGTGGCATCTTGATTTGCATCAACGGCTATGATTGGCAGCATTTTGGTAGATACACTGTTCCCGCTCAAGCGGGGTCCGCAAATCCTCGTAGCAGCAGCCTCGTTCCTTCGGCAGCTGCTACGAAGTATTAAGTCTAATGCCCCATCAGCCAATGCTGATGCGGGCCGGGCAGGGTCCAGATGCCGAACAGGATCACCAGCAGTCCTCCGGCCATGCGCACGCTACGTTTGCGCAGCAGTGCAGTGACACGTTCGGCAGCGAGGCCGGTAGCCAGCAATACGGGCCAGGTGCCAAGACCAAACGCCAGCATCAGCAATGCGCTGTCGATGGCGCTGCCCTGGCTGGCGGACCAGATCAGCGTGCTGTACACCAACCCGCATGGCAGCCAGCCCCAGAGCGCGCCCAGCAGCAAGGCGCGGGGCAGGCTCGACACCGGCAGCAGGCGGTTGGCTACGGGCTGGATATGCCGCCACAGGCCGCGGCCCAGGCTTTCAATACGGGTCAGGCCGCTCCACCAGCCCGCCAGGTACAGGCCCATGCAAATCAGCAATAACCCGGCCAGAATGCGCATGTACATGGCGCCGGGGCTGTTGGCCACGGCCCAGCCTGCCAGCCCCAGCAGTAATCCCGCCGTGGCATAGCTGAGTATTCTGCCGAGGTTGTAAGCCAGCAGCAGCCTGAAGCGTCGGCTGCGTTGCTCTTTTGGGATGGCCAGAGTCAGCGCGCCCATCAGGCCACCACACATGCCCAGGCAATGCCCGCCTCCGAGCAGGCCTAAAATCACGGCGGAAACCAGCAGTGGCGCTAGCTCAAGCATGGGGAGGGTTTTTGGTGTCGGTGTCGGTAATCGACTCCGGGTGTTGGCTCTTGGCTTCTTCGACGGCAGCGGTGTGCTGTGGGTCTTGATCGTCGAACAGGATGCTGTGGGCAGGGCTGTCCAGGTCGTCGTACTGGCCACTGTCAACCGCCCAAAAGAAAATGAAAATGCAGATGGCGACAATCAGCAGGGCCGCAGGAATCATGACGTATAGCGCTGGCATATGGGCTCCAGGCGACCGGTTCAGACCGGCAGCGGGCGGGTGTGTGGCATGACTGGAGTATGCGCCTGATGGGGCATGCGAGTCAGGCGCAAGGCATTGAGCACCACAGTCAATGAGCTGATCGACATGCCGATGGCGGCCCAGATCGGCGTGATCCAGCCCAGCGCGGCAAATGGCAGCATAAGGCCATTGTACAGACCGGCCCACAGCAGATTTTCGATGATCACTCGCCGGGTTCGGCGTGCCAGGCCAAAGGCTTGTACCAGGGCATCCAGGCGATTGGACAGCAGCACGGCATCGGCACTGGTTTTCGCCAGGTCAGTGGCCGAGCCCATTGCCACGCTGATATCGGCGGCGGCGAGTACCGGGACATCGTTGACCCCGTCACCCAGCATCAGCACCTTGCGCCCCTGTGCGTGCAATTGTTGCAAGACCCGCAGTTTGTCATCCGGGCGCAAGCCACCCTGAGCTTCATCAATTCCCAGTTCGGCGGCCACGCTGGCGACCATTGGCGAGCTGTCGCCCGAGAGCAGCAGTGTGCGCCAGCCGCGAGCCCTGCAGGCGGCGAGCAACGCGGGAGCATCGTCGCGAAGGCAGTCATCCAGAACAAACCAGGCCAGTACGCCCGTGGTGTCGCCCAATAGCAGCCATTGGCCGGGTTCGTCCGGCATGTGGGGGATTTGACACTGGCTCAGCTCGCAGACAAATCCCGGCTGACCAATGCGCACACGTTGCGTGCCGACCAGGCCTTCAAGGCCCAGCCCCGGAGTACTGTGGACTTCCTCTGCGGCTTGTGGGGCGCGACCAAAGGCGCGGGCGATCGGGTGCTCGGAGCGGTTTTCGAGCGCCGCGGCGAGGGCCAGGCACTGATCGCTGTCCAGGTCGCGCAACGGGCGAATGGCGCGCAGGGCCAGACGACCTTCGGTCAAGGTGCCGGTCTTGTCGAAGATCACCGTGTCGATCTGGTTCAGGCCCTCGATCACGTGGCCGCGAGTCAGAAGCAAGCCCAGCTTGTGCAGGGTGCCGGTGGCGGCGGTGAGTGCGGTAGGCGTCGCCAGAGACAGTGCGCAAGGGCAGGTGGCCACCAACATCGCCAGGACAATCCAGAACGCCCGTGATGGGTCAAGTTGCCACCACAACAAGCCGATCCCGGCGGCCGCGATCAGCGAGAACAGCAAGAACCATTGCGCGGCCTTGTCGGCAATTTCTGCCAAGCGTGGCTTTTCAGTTTGCGCGCGGTCGAGCAAGCGCACGATGGCGGACAGGCGGGTATCCTGGCCCAGCGCCATGACTTCAATGGTCAGCGCGCCTTCGACATTCAGGGTGCCTGCCGTTACTGCGTCGCCGATGCGGCGTGGTTGTGGCAGATACTCGCCGGTCAAAAGGGACTCATCGATGCTTGACTGGCCATCAAGTATCTTGCCGTCCGCCGGAAGGATTGCACCGGGGTGGACCAACACGTGGTCGCCGACTTTAAGCTCGGTCAGCAGGATACGTTCGCTTTGGCCGTCGGCACTCAGGCGCAGGCAGGAGGCAGGCAGCAGATTGACCAACTGCGCGGTAGCGGCAGCCGTGCGCTCGCGGGCGCGGCGTTCGAGGTAGCGCCCGGCCAGCAAAAACAGGGCAAACATGCCGACAGCATCGAAGTACAGCTCGCCGATCCCGGTGATGGCAGTCCAGATCCCGGCAATATAAGCGCCGCCGATGGCCAGAGACACCGACACGTCCATGGTCAGGTGGCGGGTGCGCAGGTCGCGCATGGCGCCCTTGAAAAAGGGTGCGCAACTGTAGAACACGATTGGGGTGGTCAGGAACAGCGCGACCCAGCGCAGGATGGTGTGCATCTCGGGGCTGAGGTCGATATTGAATTCGGGCCAGGTGGCCATGGTTGCCATCATTGCCTGAAACCACAACAGCCCGGCAACTCCAAGCTGGCGCAAGGCCAGACGGTTTTCGCTGGCCAGTTGTTCGGTGGCGCGATCGGCCTGGTAGGGGTGCGCGGCATAACCGATGTGGCGCAGCTCACTGAGGATTTCGCTTAACGGTAACTGGCTGTCGTCCCAGCGCACGTGCAAGCGATGGTTGGACAGGTTGAGCCGTGCTTCGCTCACGGCAGGCAGGCGGCGCAGGTCTTTCTCAATCAGCCAGCCACAGGCCGCGCAACTGATGCCTTCTATCAACAGGGTGGTTTCGGCTTGTTCGCCTTCGTGTCGGACAAAGGGTTTTTGTACGTCGGGGCGGTCATACAGCGCCAACTCCTCAACCAGTTGCACGGGCAGTGCTTCAGGGTTGGCACAAGGTTCACTGCGATGCTGGTAATAGCTTTCGAGGCCGCCGGCCACGATGGCTTCGGCCACCGCTTGGCAGCCCGGGCAGCAGAACTCGCGAACCTCGCCCAGAACAACGGCGGTGAACCGGCTGCCAGGCGGGACGGGCAGGGCGCAGTGATAGCAGGGTACGGGAGAGGTCATGGAGATCTATCGCGATGGAAGTACGCCATCGCGAGCAAGCCCGCTCCCACGAATGAGGAGCGGGCTTGCTCGCGACAAGGTTACTTCTTGTTGTGGTCTTCAGCGCCTTGAATCGGCTCGTCGCCCAGTAGCAGGTCCTTGTCGTGGCCGACCAGTTCCTCTTCGAAAAGGCGCCAGGTCTTGCCGTCTTCAACGCCCAGCAATTCGACAAAGCGGCGGCCTTCGATCTTGTCATCCAGTTGGCCGATGTAGCGCCCTGGTTCCGATGCGCTTTGGCTCAGGCTGACTTTACGGTCTTTTTCAGGTTGGGTCGGGGAGATCAGGTTGAGCTCCAAAGCTTGCGGCTTGCTGTTGCCCTCCAGCAGCAGCACAACTTCGCCGGTCATCTCGTCCAGACGCAGCTTGGCTTTCAATTGCAGAGTCTGGCCCAGCAGCTCACGGTCCAGCGCGCGGTTGATACCTTTGCCAGCCTCGTAGTAGTTGTCGTTAACCAGGTTGTCCGGGTTCTTTACGGCAATGGTGACCATGGACAGGGTCAAGGTCACTGAGCAGGCCAGGATAGCAATGATGATCCATGGCCAAAGATGCTTGTACCAAGGGCTGGAGGCGTTTGCTGCGGGCATGGCTGGCTCTCTTATCTGATTTGTGGGCCGATGAATCGGCTCTTGGCTTTAACATTAATGTCGTTGTTGTCGGCATCCTTGAGGATAAAGAACACCTCGTTGGTGCTCGACGGCAGCTTCTCGGGGGCAATCGACAGCTCGACCGGCAGGCTGACGATATCGCCTGCTGCAACCTTGATTTCGCGTTTGCCCTGCAGCTTGAGGTCCGGCAGGCCAGTGGCGTCCAGCACGTAGGTGTGGTCTTGCTGGTCCTTGTTCATGATCTTCAGGCTGTAGACGTTTTCAATCCGGCCCTCAGCGTTTTCGCGGTAGAGCACGCGGTCTTTGCTGACGTCGAAACCGACCAGGGTACGGGTAAAGAATGCGGCTGCCAGCAGCCCCATCATGGTCAGCAACACCAGCGCATAGCCAATCAGGCGCGGGCGCAGTTTGTGGGTGACCTGGCCCGAGAGGTTGTGCTCGGTGGTGTAGCTGATCAGGCCGCGAGGGTAGTTCATCTTGTCCATGATGCTGTCGCAGGCATCGATACATGCGGCGCAGCCAATGCACTCGATCTGCAGGCCGTCGCGGATATCAATGCCGGTCGGGCACACCTGTACGCACATGGTGCAGTCAATGCAGTCGCCCAGGCCTTGAGCCTTGTAGTCTGCATCTTTTTTGCGCGGGCCACGGACTTCGCCGCGGCGCGGGTCGTACGACACGATCAGGGTGTCTTTATCAAACATCACGCTCTGGAAGCGCGCATACGGACACATGTAAATGCATACCTGTTCGCGCAGCCAGCCAGCGTTACCGTAAGTGGCGAGGGTGAAGAAGCCGACCCAGAAATAGGCCCAGCCATCAGCCTGGCCGGTAAAGAAGTCGATGACCAGTTCTCGAATCGGTGAAAAGTAGCCGACAAAGGTCATGCCGGTGACAAAGCCGATCAATAGCCACAAGGAGTGCTTGCTGAGTTTGCGCAGGAACTTGTTGGCGCTCATTGGCGCCTTGTCGAGCTTGATGCGCTGGTTGCGATCACCTTCAGTGACTTTTTCGCACCACATGAACACCCAGGTCCAGACGCTTTGCGGGCAGGTGTAGCCGCACCACACGCGCCCGGCATACACCGTAATAAAGAACAGGCCAAAAGCGGCGACGATCAGCAGCCCGGACAGCAGGATGAAGTCCTGTGGCCAGAAGGTGGCGCCAAAAATAAAGAATTTACGCTCGGGAAGATTCCACCAGACGGCCTGGTGCCCGCCCCAGTTGAGCCACACCGTACCGAAATACAGCAGGAACAACACAGCGCCGCCTGCGATACGCAGGTTGCGGAAAAGTCCGGTAAAGGCACGGGTGTAGATTTTTTCCCGGGCTGCGTACAAATCGGTACTTTCAGTGGGTTTTTTGGCAGGTGGCGTAACGTTGTGTACAGGAATCTGATTGCTCATTAGTGCGTCCCACGGCAGTGGAAAATGCCTCGGTCAGTACATGCCGACCGCGGTCAGAAGGTGTAGCAGTGGCGTAATGATACGCCTGTGACTCTAGCTCAAGGGTGCGACCTTTGGTCGCGTTCCGGAAAAGAAGAAGTTGGTATAAGAGTTGTAACAACTCATGACATGGATCAATTGACTTAAGCGCTCAAGTCAGTTGTGTTCTGCCTGAGTCAAAGCTCCCAGGGATTGAGCACAGGGGCGCCGCTAAAGGCAAAGTCCCGGGTATTGCGGGTAACCACGGTCATGTCATGCACCAGTGCGGTGGCTGCGATCAGTGCGTCGCATTCATTGCTGCGGTCAGGCACATGCAGGCGGGCACAGCGCCTGGCAACAGCGCCGTCAATTGACAGGACGCGCCCGGCAAAGGCGGGTATCACATGGGCTTCGAGCCAGTTGCGCAGTGGTGAGGCTTGCTCGGGGTCGCGGCGCTCAAGGCGCAGGATCCCGGTTTCGATTTCAAGCAGGGTAATGGCCGAGATATACAGCCTGTAGGCGGGGACGCTGCGGGCCCAGGCTACCACTGCAGGGTCGGCCTGGGCTTTGCGCAGTTCTGAAACCACGTTGGTATCGAGCAGGAACATTAGAAATCCACTGGGCGCGGCGTGATGACTGCGCGTTCGGGTTCGAATTCAACCGGCGTTGTTTCGGGCATGACGAGCAGGTCGACAATGCTGGTGTTCAGGCCGGTCAGCCGTTGGTACTCCTCCATGCATAGCAGTACATGGGCTGGGCGGCCACGGTCAGAGATGTAAACAGGCCCTTGTTGCGATGCTTTTTTGGCACCGCTTGTGTCCTGGTTGAATTCACGGCTGGAAATAGTGGTGATGGTCATAGGGATGATCCTCCCGATATTTAATGTAGAAACGTTACTACTTTTGGCTGACTCCCGGCAATTTAAAACACCGACTGAAACAAAATGGCCCCGCCAACTTTCGTTGGCGGGGCCATTTTTTGTAGCTTTCAGACGACTGCGTTACTCGTCTGCCTTGGCGTCATCGCCATGGGACAGGCTGTAAACGTAGGCGGCCAGCAAGTGAACCTTGTCGTTCCCTTGCAGGTCGGCCTGTGCAGGCATCTGGCCCTGACGGCCGTAGCGGATGGTCTGCTGCAGTTGAGCAAAGCTCGATCCGTAGATGAACGCTCCCGGGTGAGTCAGGTTCGGTGCGCCCATCAGCGGGTTACCCTTACCTTCAGGCCCGTGGCAAACCGCACAGTTGGTAGCGAAAAGCTCCTTGCCCTTGGCAGGGTCGGCCTTTGCGCCTTCCGGCAATTTACGGCCATCGAGACTGGTCAGTACGTAGGCAGCTACGTCGCTGACACCTTGCTCGCCGATCACTTCAGACCAGCCTGGCATGACGGCGTGACGGCCGGCCATGATGGTGGTCTTGATGTCTGCTGGCGTACCACCCCAGCGCCAGTCGGCGTCGGTCAGGTTCGGGAAGCCGTAAGCGCCCTTGGCGTCGGAACCGTGGCACACCGAACAGTTGGACGCGAACAGACGGCCACCCATTTTCAGTGCTTGCGGGTCCTTGGCTACTTCTTCAATCGGCATGGCTGCGAATTTGGCGAAGATCGGACCAAATTTGGCGTCCGATTTGGCCATTTCCTTTTCCCACTCGTGAACCCCGGTCCAGCCTGTCTGGCCATTGGCAAACGGGGTTTGCTCTTTGGTGTCCAGGTACTGGTAGCCCGGCAGCAGGCCTTTCCAGTTACCCAGGCCCGGGTACAGAACCAGGTAGCCGAGGGCGAAAATGACGGTGCCCACAAACAGCATGAACCACCATTTCGGCATTGGGTTGTCGTACTCTTCGATCCCGTCGAAAGCGTGACCGACTGTTTGGTCGGTCTGCTCGCTGCGCTGGCCCTTGCGGGTGGCCAGCAACAGCCAGGTCAAGGCGAAGATGGTACCCAGAGTGAGGACTGTAACGTACAGACTCCAGAACGTAGTCATTCTTTGTTACTCCTAGAAGCTTGCTCTTGCTCGACGTGCTTGATGGCTTCGGGATCATCCTTGAATGGCAACAAGGTAGCGTCGTCAAATTCTGACTTGCGTCGCGGGCTGAATACCCACAATGCCAAACCGATAAAAGCCACCATCACGACGACAGTGCCCAGGCCACGAATCATCCCGATATCCATCCAGATCACCGTTTGCTTTTGATGATGGTGCCCAAGCCCTGGAGGTAAGCCACCAGTGCGTCCATTTCAGTTTTGCCCTTCACAGCATCCTTGGCACCGGCGATGTCTTCGTCGGTATAAGGGACGCCGAGCACGCGCAAGACTTCCATTTTTTTCGCGGTGTCCTTGCCGTCCAGCTTGCGCTCTACAAGGAACGGGTACGCTGGCATGATCGACTCGGGAACCACGTTGCGCGGGTTGTATAGGTGCGCACGGTGCCAGTCATCAGAGTAACGGCCGCCAACACGGGCCAGGTCCGGGCCGGTACGCTTGGAACCCCATAGGAACGGGTGGTCCCACACGCTTTCACCGGCGACCGAGTAGTGGCCATAGCGTTCGGTTTCGGCGCGGAACGGACGGATCATCTGCGAGTGGCATTGCACACAGCCATTGGCGATGTAGATGTCACGGCCTTCCAGTTCCAGCGCGTTACGCGGCTTCATGCCTTCGACCGGGGTGTTGGTCACGTCCTGGAAGAACAGCGGAACGATTTGAGTCAGGCCGCCAATACTGACGGCGATCACCATGAAGAAGGCCATGAGGCCAATATTCTTCTCGATTGTTTCGTGCTTGATCATCAGTGGGCTCCAACTACAGCGATCTTGGTCGCCGCTTCAGCTTCTACCGGGTTCGAGGCACGCACGGTGCGGAACACGTTGTAGGCCATGAACAGCATGCCGCTGGCGAAAATTGCACCGCCAAGGGCGCGAACGATAAAGCCCGGGTGGCTGGCTTGCAGAGCTTCCACGAACGAGTAGGTCAGAGTGCCGTCGTCGTTGATTGCACGCCACATCAGGCCCTGGGTGATGCCGTTGACCCACATCGAAGCGATATAAAGCACAGTACCAATAGTCGCCAGCCAGAAGTGCACGTTGATCAGGCTGGTGCTGTACATCTGCTTTTGGCCATAGACTTTCGGGATCATGTGGTACATGGCGCCGATCGAAATCATCGCAACCCAACCCAGTGCACCGGCGTGTACGTGGCCGATGGTCCAGTCGGTGTAGTGCGACAGCGAGTTGACGGTCTTGATTGCCATCATCGGGCCTTCGAAGGTCGACATGCCGTAGAAGGCCAGAGACACAACGAGGAAGCGCAGGATCGGGTCGGTGCGCAATTTATGCCAGGCGCCCGACAGGGTCATCATGCCGTTGATCATGCCGCCCCAGCTTGGAGCCAGCAGGATGATCGACATTGCCATGCCCAGCGACTGAGCCCAGTCCGGCAGAGCGGTGTAGTGCAAGTGGTGCGGACCGGCCCAGATATACAGGGTGATCAGCGCCCAGAAGTGCACGATAGACAGGCGATACGAGTAGATCGGACGCTCGGCCTGCTTGGGCACGAAGTAGTACATCATGCCCAGGAAGCCAGTAGTCAGGAAGAAACCTACCGCGTTGTGGCCGTACCACCACTGAATCATGGCATCTGTCGCACCGGCGTAAGCCGAGTAGGACTTGAAGAAGCTCACCGGCAGGGACGCGTGGTTGACGATGTGCAGCATTGCCGTCACGACAATGAACGCACCGTAGAACCAGTTACCTACATAGATGTGCTTGGTTTTACGCTTGGTAATGGTCCCGAAGAACACAATGCCGTAGGTCACCCAGACGATGGCCAGCAGAATAGCCAAAGGCCATTCCAGCTCTGCGTATTCTTTGGTCGTGGTGTAGCCCAGCGGCAACGTGATGATCGCGCCGACGATGACGGCCTGCCAACCCCAAAAGGTAAACGAGGCCAACGTGTCGGAGATCAGTCGCGTTTGGCAGGTGCGCTGTACGACGTAATAAGAGGTGCCAAACAATGCACAGCCACCAAAGGCAAAGATCACAAGGTTGGTATGCAAGGGGCGCAGACGGCCGAAGGTCGTCCATTCAAGGCCAAGGTTCAATTCAGGCCACACAAGCTGTGACGCGATGAAAACCCCGAGCCCCATGCCAAGGATCCCCCAGACCACCGTCATGATGGCGAACTGGCGGACTACCTTATAGTTATAAGCAGTCGGACTGATTGCTGTGCTCATTCTAAGGTTCCACGGTTTAGGTGTTTTATTAGGATAAAAATCGGTCGCAAGTATGTATAAAGCGTAGGGCTATTGCAACGAAGCATGACCCCGGTCAATGCTTTCCAAGGCTTATTCTGCGGCCTTTCCATGCGGGAAGTAAGGTCAAAGTGACCTCGACAAAAATGCCGCATGGGGGGCAAAACCGGAGGGGGTGATGCGGGCAAATTCAGGTGGGGGCAAGGCGTGGCAAGAGCATGGCGAAGATCGCAATGGACGATAGCCGGTGTAAACCCACTAGTGTGGCCCGTAACAGTGCCCTTCAACTTACCGATTAATTTCACTTGACGTGAGCCCGGGAAAATCCGGATCGCGCAAGAGAAGAGCTTAGCCCTGAATAGCGGGAGAGCAATGAGGGACTAAAAAGAGGTGCGACACTTGGTCGCGCTTTGAGGCGGGAACTGCCGCACCAAAATGATGCGGCAGGAAATGTCCGGTAATTATTCGGTTGTGTTTTCCTCTTGATTACCGTGCGACAAGCTGAACACGTAGGCCGCAAGCAGTTGCACCTTGTCGTTGCCCAGCAACTCGTTTTGCGCAGGCATATGGCCCTGGCGACCATGGCGGATGGTTTGCTGCAATTGGGCCAGGCTGGTGCCGTAGATAAAGCCGGCAGGTTGCGTCAGATCCGGCGCGCCCATCATGGGCATGCCTTTACCTTCGGCGCCGTGGCACGCCACGCAGGTGGTATCAAAGGCTTGCTTGCCAGCAGCCAGATCCACCGTGGTGTCCTGTGGCAATGGCAGTCCCGCTAGGCCATGACGCACATAAGCCGCGACGTTTTTGACCCCGGCTTCGCCCAGCACCTCACCCCAGGCTGGCATTGCCGCGATGCGGCCGCCCATGATGGTGGTCTTGATGGTGTCGGCATCACCGCCCCAGCGCCAGGTGTTGTCGGCGAGGTTCGGGAAGCCGAAAGCACCCTTGGCATCCGAGCCGTGGCACACCGAGCAGTTGGAGGCAAACAGGCGACCGCCCATTTTCAGTGCGGCCGGGTCTTGCGCTACTTGTTCCACAGGCATGGCGGCATATTTGGCGAAGATCGGTCCGAACTTGGCGTCAGCCTTGTCCATCTCCTTTTCCCACTCATGAACCCCGGTCCAGCCATTTTCATAGCCGGGCAGCAGGCCTTTCCAGTTGCCCAAACCCGGGTAAAGGATCAAGTACCCCACCGAAAACACCAGCGTGCCAACGAACAGCATGAACCACCACTGCGGCAGCGGGTTGTCGTACTCCTCGATGCCATCGAAGCTGTGGCCCATGGTCTCGACGGTGTCGCTCTTGGTTTCACCCTTGCGCGTACCGACCAGCAGCCAGGTCAGGCCGATCAGCGTGCCAATGGTCAGCACGCATATATAGAGACTCCAGAAGGTGGTCATGCTTTGTTACTCCTAGACGCTTGTTCTTGCTCGACGTGTTGAATCGCCTCTGGATCGTCCTTGAATGGCAGTAAGGTCGCGTCTTCAAATTCCGACTTGCGCCGTGGGCTGAACACCCACAGCGCCAGACCGATAAACGCCACGGCCACCACCACGGTGCCCAGGCCGCGAATCATTCCACTACTCATCTCGAAGACCATGACTCACCTCTTGCTCTTGATGGCAGTGCCCAGCACTTGCAGGTAGGCCACCAGCGCGTCCATTTCGGTCTTGCCTTGTACCGACTGCTTGGCGTTGGCGATGTCTTCGTCGGTGTACGGCACGCCCAGGGTGCGCATCACCTCGAGTTTTTTCACGGTGTGGCTGTCATCTACCGGGGTTGCAACCAGCCATGGATACGCTGGCATTTTTGACTCGGGCACTACGTTGCGCGGGTTGTACAAGTGCGCACGGTGCCAGTCATCCGAGTAGCGACCACCGACGCGGGCCAGGTCTGGCCCGGTACGCTTGGAACCCCACAGAAACGGGTGATCCCACACGCTTTCACCGGCTACCGAGTAGTGACCATAACGCTCGGTCTCGGCGCGGAATGGGCGGATCATCTGCGAGTGACACTGCACGCAGCCTTCGCGAATGTAGATGTCGCGACCTTCCAGTTGCAGCGCGGTGTAAGGCTTCATGCCCTCCACCGGAGTGTTGGTCACGTCTTCAAAGAACAGCGGGACGATTTGCGTCAGGCCGCCAACACTCACGCACAGAATCATCAGCAACAGCATCAGGCCGATATTTTTTTCAACGACTTCGTGTTTCATTGCCAACTCCTCAGGCCATCTGCGCGGCGGCTACGACTTCAGCGGGCTCGGCGTTACGCACGGTGCGCCAAGTGTTGTAAGCCATCAGCAACATGCCGCTGAAGAAGATCGCACCACCAACCAGTCGCACGACATAGCCTGGATGGCTAGCCACCAAGGTTTCGACGAAGGAGTAGGTCAGCGTGCCGTCTTCGTTGACTGCGCGCCACATCAGGCCTTGAGCGATGCCGTTGACCCACATCGAGGCGATGTAAAGCACGGTGCCAATGGTGGCCAGCCAGAAGTGCGCGTTGATCAGGCCCAGGCTGTACATCTGCGGGCGGCCGAAAATTTTCGGGATCATGTGGTACAGCGCACCAATCGAAATCATCGCTACCCAACCCAGCGCCCCGGCGTGTACGTGGCCGATGGTCCAGTCGGTGTAGTGGGAGAGGGCGTTCACGGTCTTGATCGCCATCATCGGGCCTTCGAAGGTCGACATGCCGTAGAAAGCCAGGGACACCACGAGGAAGCGCAGAATCGGGTCGCTGCGCAACTTATGCCAGGCGCCCGAGAGCGTCATCATGCCGTTGATCATGCCGCCCCAGCTTGGCGCCAGCAGAATCAGTGACATCACCATGCCCAGCGACTGAGCCCAGTCCGGCAGTGCGGTGTAGTGCAAGTGGTGAGGGCCGGCCCAGATGTACAGGGTGATCAGCGCCCAGAAGTGCACGATGGACAGGCGATAGGAGTAGATCGGACGTTCGGCCTGTTTCGGCACGAAGTAGTACATCATCCCCAAAAAGCCCGCCGTCAGGAAAAAGCCCACAGCGTTATGTCCGTACCACCACTGGACCATGGCGTCAGTGGCGCCACCGTAGAGTGAGTACGACTTGGTGAAGCTGACCGGGATTTCCAGGTTGTTAACGATGTGCAAAATGGCCACGGTCACGATAAATGCGCCGAAGAACCAGTTGCCCACGTAAATGTGCTTGGTCTTGCGCTTCATGATCGTGCCGAAGAACACGATGGCGTATGCGACCCAGACGATGGTGATCAAAATGTCGATCGGCCACTCCAGCTCGGCGTACTCCTTGGAGCTGGTGTAGCCCAGCGGCAGGCTGATGGCCGCCAGCACAATCACCAGTTGCCAGCCCCAGAAGGTAAACGCCGCGATTTTCGGCGAAAACAGTGTGGCCTGGCAGGTGCGTTGCACCGAGTAGAACGAGGCGGCGAACAGAGCGCAGCCGCCGAAGGCGAAAATCACGGCGTTGGTGTGCAATGGGCGCAGGCGCCCGAAACTGGTCCAAGGCAAATTGAAGTTGAGTTCTGGCCAGACCAACTGCGCGGCGAGAAAAACGCCGAGCCCCATGCCGACGATGCCCCAAACCACCGTCATAATGGCAAATTGGCGGACCACCTTGTAGTTGTAGGCGGTACTTGTAGAAGTGTTCATGGTTCCCCATCCACGGTTCAGGCGCATACACATGCACGCCTGGAGTTATAGGCAGACTAAAAGCGAGGCAAGCATGGGTGTAACAGGCAGTGTCGGTATTGACAGGGATCAATGGGCGCAGTGCGTGCAGGCACGGGGCTGGCTGTGGAATCCTGCCACCAGCGGGGCCCAGGGCGATCAAGCGTGCACCCTGATACTGGCCCACGGTGCCGGTGCTCCCATGGACAGTCACTGGATGACAGGTATGGCTGAGCGCCTTGCGGCACGCGGGGTGAGCGTGTTGCGCTTCGAGTTCCCGTACATGGCTCAACGGCGACTGGATGGTGGCAAAAGGCCGCCAAGTCAGCAGGCCAAATTGCTCGATTGCTGGGGTGAAGTGTTTACTGAGGTGCGACGCTATGTCGCTGGGCCATTGGCCATTGGTGGCAAATCAATGGGTGGGCGCATGGCCAGCTTGCTGGCTGATGAACTGGGGGCTGATGCACTGGTGTGCCTGGGTTATCCGTTCTACGCGTCCGGTAAACCGGAAAAGCCCCGTGTGGCGCACTTGGCTGAACTGCAAACGCCGAGCTTGATCGTGCAAGGCGAACGCGATGCCCTGGGCAACCGCGAAGCGGTAGAAGCCTACACGCTGGCGCCGGGCATTGAGGTGTTCTGGCTGGTATCAGGGGATCATGACCTCAAGCCGCTCAAGGTATCGGGGTTTACCCATGAGCAGCATCTGGAGGCGGCGGCGGACAAAGTGGCGGGGTGGTTGTCAGAGCGCTAACTCCTTGTAGCCGCTGCCGAGGCACGAAGGCTGCGATGGGCTGCGCAGTGGCCCCGCGACGACTATGCGCTTAGCGGTTAAACCGCTCCACCAGCGAGTACTGGATATTCACGGTCTGGGTCAGTTCTTCGCTTAACTGCACTGTTCGTCACCAGAAAGCACCGGTAATTTTTCTGGCGTCAACGTAAGTTAATTCCTACATATACGGATGACTTTTTCGATATTTTCCTGTGATGGTTACTTTCAAGATGAGTGCCATTTTCCGTAGATGGGCTCAGCAATGGGGTTGAGTTCAGCTTCAGAATTCAACAGCAGAGTTCTCATCTTGATGCCACATTTCCCTTTATCGCGTCAGTCAGCTCTTATGCTGGCTGTCAGTCAGGCGTTGCTCTTCTCGTGCGTGCAAGTACAAGCGGCAGACGCAGATGCCGTGATCGCACAGAGCGCAAATATCACGATCAATGACAGACATATCGAAACCACCGGTGACGGTGTAGCGGCAATGAATGCTGATTCCGGCGGTAAAATCGAGGCCTCGGGGGTGAGTGCAACGACCTCCGGTAAACTTGCCCACGGGGTGTTGGTCTACGGTTTCGGTTCGCAGTTCAACGGTACCGATGAGCTAACTGTGACGACATCAGGCGAAGGCGCGGCCGGACTCAAGGTGCATATTGATGGCAAGGCCAGTGTGGAAAAAGTCAAGATTGCCACGAGTGGTCAAACGGCCCATGGGGTCGACGCGGATAGCCTGGTAACGATCAACCTGGGTGGAGGATCAATCACCACCACGGGAGATAAAAGCTATGGCATTCGAGGTTGGAATGGCATTGTCAACGGCAATGATCTGGCGATTCGAACCGAGGGCGCAGGCGCTATTGGTATCTTGGCCGTCAGTGGCTCGGCGATTGATCTGCGCGCCAGCTCGATTAACACTTACGGGGCAGGGGCGGCGGGGATACAGGCCGGAGGCAAGGGCCAAATCGAGCTTAAGGATTCCCACGTAAAAGCCCATGGCGCGGGTGCTGTCGGGGCGCTGCTTAGCGGCGGTAGACTGGCTATCACTGGTGGCTCAATACAATCTCACGATGCGGCGGCATTGAGTATCAGTGGCTCAGGCAACACAGTCGACATCGACGGCGCTTACATCGGGAGCACCAATGGACCCGCGATCAAGGTGGATGCCGGTGCCGAGGCAATCATTACCGTGAGCAACGGCTCTACCCTGTCAGCTGGCGACGGTAAGGGCGAGTTGCTTGATGTGCAGTCTGACAGCGTGCTGGATCTGGTGATTGATGGCAGTTTTCTGCACGGTAGCCTGACTGTTCCTGAGGGCGGTCTGGTGAATGTCCGCTTGCAAAATGGCACTTCCTTTACTGGCCAGATGACTGATATCGAGAAATTGCAGCTCGATTCGGACGTTAACTGGAACATCACTGGCGACAGCAGTGCCGGCTCACTGGTGCTCAATGGTGGCACGGTCGATTTCGCTGGTTCCGAAGACTTTCATCGGCTAGCCATGGGCGAGTTGTCGGGTAATGGTTCGTTTGGTTTGAAGCTCGACATAAACAACCGCCAGATCGACTTCCTGGATGTAAGCGGTCAAGCCAGTGGCAACCATATTGTTCGTGTTCAAAATACAGGCGCTGAGCCAGCGCCGGGTTTTGATCCTTTGCAGGTTATCCATACCGAAGGTGGCAATGCGAACTTTGCCCTGTTGGGAGGGCGTGTTGACCTTGGTGCGTTTTCTTATGCGATGGAACGCGAGGGCGACGACTGGTTCCTGACCAGCTCAAACCGTGAAGTAAGCCCGGCAACCCGAAGCGTTCAAGCTTTGTTCAATAGTGCGCCGACCGTATGGTATGGCGAGATGAGCACGTTGCGCAGCCGAATGGGCGAGGTACGTAGCAGTGGGCAGGGCGGAAGCTGGATGCGCAGTTACGGTAACAAATATCAGGTTTCGGGCAGCGACGGGCTGGGCTATCGGCAAAATCAAACAGGTCTGTCACTGGGCGTTGATGCGCCGCTGGTGAGTGCCGATGGCGTGCTTTTGGTCGGCCTGCTCGCGGGCTACAGCAAATCTGACTTGTCGCAGTCGCGAGGTTCGTCGGGCACTGTCGATAGCTTTTATGTCGGGACTTACGGCACCTGGATGCGTGACGACGGCTACCACGTCGATGGCGTGCTCAAACTTAACCAATTCCAGAACCGGGCGCACGTCGTGATGAGCGACTTCAGCAAGGCTAAAGGCAATTATCGCAATTATGGTGTGGGTGCTTCGCTGGAGGTGGGTCGCACTATTCAGCTGACAGAACACCTGTTCGTCGAGCCTTTCGCTCAAGCTTCCGTAGTCGCGGTGCAAGGCAAGTCTTTCAGTCTGGACTCCGAACTGCAGGCCGAAAATGCGATGACCCGCTCTTTGCTCGGCAAAGTGGGCATGACCCTTGAGCATCGTAACGAATGGGCGAGCCCTTACATCAAGGTTGCGCTGGCCCAGGAATTTGCCCGTGACAATGAAATCAAGGTCAATGGCAACCGCTTCAAGAATGACCTGCATGGTACTCGGGGTGAGTTGGGTGTTGGCCTGGCCCTGTCAGTTGCTAGTAATTTGCAATTACACGCTGACTTCGAATACATGAATGGTCAAAGTATTGAACAGCCTTGGGGCGCGAACGTTGGTCTTCGATACGCGTTTGACTGAAGGATAAAACTAAAAAGCCAGCGAGTTGCTCGCTGGCTTTTTTACATCAGCGGTTAAACCGCTCCACCAGCGAGTACTGGATATTCACGGTCTGGGTCAGTTCTTCGCTCAACTGCGCGGAATGCTGCGCCTGTTCCGAGGTTTGGTCCGCCAGGTCGGCGATGGTGCTGATGTTACGGCTGACTTCTTCTGCCACCGCACTTTGCTCTTCGGTCGCCGCTGCGATCTGGGTGGTCATGTCGGTGATGTTGGCCACCGCTTCGCTGATGCCCACCAGCGCCTGATCGGCTTCCAGTACGCGCGCCACACCTTCTTCGGCCTGACGGTGCCCGGCGTTCATGGTCTGCACGGCAGTGGCGGCAGTCTGTTGCAGCTTGGCAATCAGGCTGTGAATCTGCCCGGTCGAGGTGCTGGTGCGTTGTGCCAGTTGGCGCACTTCATCAGCCACCACAGCGAAGCCACGGCCCATTTCACCGGCCCGCGCCGCTTCGATCGCCGCGTTCAGGGCCAGAAGGTTGGTCTGATCGGCAATGCCCTTGATCACATCAACCACGCCGCCGATCTCATCACTGTCCTTGGCCAGTTGCGTGACCGTGGCCCCGGTTTCTCCTACCACCACCGACAGGCGTTCAATGGCTTCACGGGTTTCCCCGGCAATATCGCGACCACGGCTGGTCAGGCGATTGGCCTCTTGGGTGGCGTCCGCAGTGCGTTGCACATGGCTGGCAACTTCTTGAGTGGTCGCGGCCATCTGGTTGACCGCAGTTGCCACCTGCTCGGTTTCGACGCGCTGGCGTTCCAGCCCGGTAGAACTCTTGTGCGCCAGGATGTCCGATTGACGGGCCTGTTCACTCAGGTGCTCAGCGGTGTCCTGCAGGCGTGTCAGGCAGGTTTTCAGGCGGGCTTCCTGACTGAGGATGGACATTTCCAGACGCGCTTGCGGGCCACGACTGTCGGTGTACATCTGTGCGATCAACGGGTCGGAGGTGGTTTGCTCGGCCAGGCGCAACAGGCGCTTGATTCCGCGTTGTTGCCAGCTCAAGCCAAGCAGCCCCAGCGGAACCGACAGCAAGGCGGCGAGGGCAAAACCCCAGCTGGAATTGAGCAGGGCGCCAATGGTGAAGCTCAACTGGCTGACCAGAATAAAGGGCAGCCAATCCTGCATCACCGGCAGCCACTTGTCCCGCTGAGGCACTGGCGATTTGCCGCTATTGATGCGTGAGTACAGGGCTTCGGCACGGCGGATTTGTTCAGCGGTCGGTTTGACCCGTACCGACTCATACCCCACCACGCGCTCGTTCTCGAAGATCGGGGTTACGTACGCATTGACCCAATAATGGTCGCCGTTCTTGCAGCGGTTTTTCACGATACCCATCCATGGCGCGCCCTTTTTCAGGGTGCTCCACATGTGCTCAAACACTGCGGACGGCACATCAGGATGGCGCACAAGGTTGTGCGGTGCGCGTATCAGCTCCTCACCCGAGAACCCGCTGATTTCGATAAAAGCATCGTTGCAGTAGGAAATAACGCCTTTGGCATCGGTTGTGGAAATCAACCGTTGTTGCGCAGGAAATGTGCGTTCGCGTTGAGTGATGGGCTGGTTATTACGCATGTCGTTTCAATCCGCAAGACTTTGACAGGCTTTCGGCACACGTAAGGAATTGTTTAATTTATATTTCAGATGCCGGGCTGGCACTGCACAGCCCGGCGAAGAGATGCAGCGCTTTAGGGGGCGAGCATCGGATAGGTGAAGAACACGAAGTGCAGCACGTTGAGCCCAAAGTGTGTGGCAATTGCCGCACCTAGACCGCCAAAGCGGTACGCCAGGCCATAGCCGACCCCCGCCAACCCGGCCAGCAACATCCATTGCCAGCCCGCTGCGGCATGGGCCAGGCCGAACAGCAGCGAGGCGGTCACCAGCGCAATGGTCTGGCCATAGGGCAATAACTTGAGCCTGCGACTCAGGCCGCCCTGGATATAGCCGCGAAACAGTGCTTCTTCAACCAGGGTCACCAGCAGCAGATTATTCAACAACCAGATTGTGCTCTGGTGCGGCCATTTCGGCGCCCAGGCAATCATGCCCAGCAGCATCGCCCCGCCCAGCGCCACAATGGCGGCCAGTCCCAGCCCCATTACAGTGGCACCAAGCGATGCGCGCCAGGCAAACCGGGGGGCAATCCACGGGCACACCAGCAGCAGCCAAAAACCAATCAGCGGCTTGTCCAGGTTGAAGTACATAGAGAACGGCACGGCATCCGGTGTCAGCCAGGTAGGACTGATGGCTCGACCGTTATGGAAACCGGGTAGCCAATGCAGTGCAAGTGCGAGGGCCAGCAGTACAAACAATCCGTGGCCGGCATAACGCAGGTAATGGTTTTTACGCTGGAGTACGGCGAGCCCGCTGACAGTCAGCAGGGCGAGCGCGATCAGGGTTTGCAGGCCCAATTGCCCGTAACTCAGGGCAAGGCCGTAGCCGAGGGTCAGAAGTGCCAAATAAGGCCATGGCAAAGCAATCATGAAAATCCTTTGAATCGTTAAAAAGCACCCCGGATTCAGTCCAGGGTGCGCAAGTATAACGATTCGAATGAATCCACGGGTTCTTGTGGGAACGACGGTTGTCTTCATCCTGCAACCTGTAGCCGCTGCCGAAGGCTGCGATAAGGGCCGCAGGACCTTCGCTCCCGGTCAAGGTTCGGGGCTGCTTCGCACCCCATCGCAGCCTGCGGCAGCGGCTACAAAAAACAGCTTATGGCTAAGAAGCAATCAGCTGACGCAACACATAGTGCAAAATTCCCCCCGCCTTGAAGTATTCCACCTCGTTGAGAGTGTCGATCCTGCACAGCACCTCGATTTTCTCCTGGCTGCCATTCTCGCGAGTGATCACCAGTGTCAGATTCATCCGTGGTTGCAACTCGGCATCCGTTAACCCGAGGATATCCAGGGTTTCCTTGCCTGTAAGGTTCAGGCTTTTGCGGTTCTGATCCAGCTTGAACTGCAATGGCAGAACGCCCATGCCCACCAGGTTTGAACGGTGGATGCGCTCGAAGCTCTCGGCAATCACTGCCTTGACCCCCAGCAGATTGGTGCCTTTGGCCGCCCAGTCACGGCTTGAACCGGTGCCGTATTCCTGACCGGCAATCACCACCAGTGGCGTACCGGATGCCTGATAGCGCATGGCCGCATCGTAAATCGGCAGTTTTTCGCCACTAGGGATGTAGATCGTATTGCCGCCTTCTTCGCCGCCGAGCATTTCGTTGCGAATGCGGATATTGGCAAAGGTGCCCCGCATCATTACTTCATGGTTGCCGCGACGTGAGCCGTAAGAGTTGAAATCCCGTGGTTCGACGCCTTTTTCGCGCAGGTAGCGCCCGGCAGGGCTGTCGGCCTTGATGTTGCCGGCCGGGGAGATGTGGTCTGTGGTCACCGAGTCGCCCAACAGCGCCAGAATATTCGCGCCTTTAACGTCAGCAATCACCGGCAGCGGCCCGCTGATTTGATCAAAGAACGGCGGATGCTGGATGTAGGTCGAGTCTTCCTGCCAGACATAGGTTGCAGCTTGCGGCACCTCGATGGCTTGCCACTGTTCGTCACCGGCAAACACTTCGGCGTATTCCTTGTGGAACATTCCGGTGGTGACTTGTGCCACGGCGTCGGCGATCTCTTTCTGGCTTGGCCAGATATCACGCAGGTATACAGGCTGTCCGTCTTTACCTGTGCCCAGCGGATCTCGGCTGATATCAATGCGTACCGTGCCAGCCAAGGCATAGGCCACCACCAGCGGCGGGGAGGCCAGCCAGTTGGTTTTCACCAGGGGGTGTACGCGACCTTCAAAGTTGCGGTTGCCCGACAGCACTGAAGCCACGGTCAGGTCGGATTGGGTAATGGCCTTTTCAATCGGCTCAGGCAGTGGCCCCGAGTTACCGATGCACGTGGTGCAACCGTAGCCCACCAGGGCAAAGCCCAATTGGTCGAGGTACTGGGTCAGACCTGCGGCCTTGTAATATTCAGTCACCACCTTGGAGCCCGGTGCCAGTGAGGTCTTGACCCAAGGCTGGCGCGTCAGGCCCTTCTCGACGGCTTTTTTTGCCACCAGTCCGGCGGCCATCATCACGCTGGGGTTGGAAGTGTTGGTGCACGAGGTGATGGCAGCAATGACCACCGCACCGTTTTTCAGGCGATAGGTGTGGCCTTCAAAACTGTAGTCCGCTTCGCCGATCAAGTCCGCATTGCCCACGGCCACGCCGCCACCGCCTTCACTCTCAAGTCGGCCTACTTCTTTCTTGTTGCTCGGCTGGAACTGCAAACTGAGAAAGTCTTCGAAGGCTTGCGCCACGTTGGGCAGCGAAACTCGGTCCTGCGGACGTTTTGGTCCGGCCAGACTGGCTTCGACCGTGCCCATGTCGAGTGCCAGGGTTTCAGTAAAGATCGGCTCCTGGCCTGCGTTGCGCCACAGGCCCTGGGCTTTGCAATAGGCCTCGACCAGTTTCACGGTGGCGTCAGGGCGCCCGGACAAACGCAGGTAGTCCAGGGTGATGTCATCAACTGGGAAAAAGCCGCAGGTCGCGCCATATTCCGGTGCCATGTTGGCAATCGTGGCACGGTCTGCCAGCGGCAAATCCGCGAGGCCATCGCCATAAAACTCAACGAACTTGCCGACTACCCCCTTGCTGCGCAGCATTTGCGTGACCGTCAGCACCAGGTCTGTGGCGGTAATGCCTTCTTTAAGCTTGCCGCTGAGTTTGAACCCCACTACTTCCGGGATCAGCATCGACACCGGCTGGCCGAGCATTGCGGCTTCGGCTTCAATCCCACCCACGCCCCAGCCCAATACACCAAGACCATTGATCATGGTGGTGTGGGAGTCGGTGCCTACCAGAGTGTCGGGGAAGGCATAGGTGCGGCCGTCTTCATCCTTGGTCCAGACCGTACGGCCCAGGTATTCCAGGTTTACCTGATGGCAAATCCCGGTGCCGGGCGGTACGACGCTGAAGTTGTCGAAGGCATTCTGCCCCCAACGCAAGAACGCATAGCGTTCGCCGTTGCGTTCCATCTCGATATCGACGTTTTGTTCAAAAGCGCTGGCGCTGCCGAACCGGTCGACCATCACCGAGTGGTCAATCACCAGATCCACGGGGGACAGCGGGTTGATCCGCTGCGGGTCGCCGCCTGCCTTGGCCATCGCGGCGCGCATGGCCGCCAGGTCGACCACGGCCGGTACTCCGGTAAAATCCTGCATCAGCACCCGGGCCGGGCGGTACTGGATTTCCCGGTCGCTGCTCCGTTCCTTGAGCCAAGCGGCCAGGGCCTTTAGGTCGGGCTCGGTGACCGTTTTACCGTCCTCCCAGCGCAGCAGGTTTTCCAGCAGTACTTTGAGCGACATCGGCAACTTGCTCAAATCGCCCAGTGACTTGGCGGCGAGCGGCAGGCTGAAATAGTGATAAGTCTTATCGTCGACTTTTAGTGTGGCCAGGGTGTTCAGGCTATCGAGGGAGGACATGAAATGACTCCTTTAGACGGATCACGGGGTTAAAGCAGAGCTTCTAACCTAGCTCTGATTCCGGGCTGTGGCTAATAACTGGACTGTCTATGCGGGTTCAAGGTTCCGAAGTCAGTTATCATGCCCGCCTTTTCGTGACACGCCTTGCTCCAAAGCAAGGTTGCGCAGCAGGCCAATTCCCGCCAGTTGCCCAGGAGTAATTCAATGAACACCCTTTTTATGCACTGCCGCCCCGGTTTTGAAGGCGAAGTCTGCTCGGAAATCGCCGAGCATGCCGCTCGCCTTAACGTGTCTGGCTATGCCAAGGCCAAGCCGAGCACTGCCTGCGCCGAGTTTGTGTGCACCGAAGAAGGCGGCACTGCACGCCTTATGAACAATTTGCGATTTGCCGAGCTGATCTTTCCGCGCCAATGGGCCCGGGGCAGCTTTGTCGATCTGCCGGAAACCGACCGGATCAGCGTCATCCTTGAGCACATGGCCGATTTTCCGGTGTGTGGCAGCCTGTGGCTGGAAATCGTCGACACCAACGATGGCAAAGAGCTGTCCAACTTCTGCAAGAAGTTCGAAGCGCATTTGCGCAAGGCGTTGATCAAGGCTGGCAAACTGGTTGAAGACGACGCGCACAAGCCGCGTCTGCTGCTGACCTTTAAAAGCGGCCGCGAAGTGTTCCTCGGCCTGGCGGAGTCCGATAACTGTGCCATGTGGCCCATGGGCATCCCGCGCCTGAAGTTCCCGCGCGAAGCGCCGAGCCGCTCGACCCTCAAGCTCGAAGAAGCCTGGCATCACTTTATCCCCCGTGATCAATGGGATGAGCGCTTGCACAGTGACATGACCGGCGTTGACCTGGGCGCCGCCCCGGGTGGCTGGACCTGGCAGTTGGTCAATCGCGGCATGATCGTGACCGCCATCGACAACGGCCCGATGGCTGAAAGCCTGATGGATACTGGTCTGGTGCAGCACTTGATGGCCGACGGCTTTACCTTCAAGCCCAAGCAGCCAGTGGACTGGATGGTCTGCGATATCGTCGAGAAACCGGCGCGCAATGCGGCGATGCTGGAAGAGTGGATCGGCGAAGGCCATTGCCGTGAAGCGGTGGTTAACTTGAAATTGCCGATGAAACAGCGCTATGCCGAAGTGCGACGTTTGCTTGATCGCATCGCTGACGGCTTCAAGGCACGGGGCATCCAGGTTGAAATCGGCTGTAAACAGCTGTACCACGACCGTGAAGAAGTGACCTGTCATCTGCGTCGACTGGACGTTAAAAAACCTAAATCTCGCTGATTCGGGAGTTACTGATGAGTTTTACTGACCTGCCGGTTGACGGCACTCTGGACGCCACCGGCCTCAACTGCCCTGAGCCGGTGATGATGTTGCACCAGCACATTCGCGACCTGGCGCCGGGCGGCTTGCTGAAAGTCATTGCCACAGACCCTTCGACCCGCCGCGACATTCCCAAGTTCTGCGTGTTTCTGGACCATGAACTGGTGGGGCAGCAGGAAGAGGCGGGCAAGTACCTGTACTGGATCCGTAAAAAGCTGGATTGAGATTTGTGTAGCCGCTGCCGAAGGAGCGAGGCTGCGTTCGATTGCGAAGCGATCGTAAAACCTGAGTCCACGGTCTGTCAGTTAAACTGCGGACTCAGGTTTTACGACGGCTGCGCCGCCGAACGCAGCCTCGTTCCTTCGGCAGCTGTTACAGGTTACCCGGCGCGGCGAATATGCTTTTTCGCACTACGCGCCAGCCGTACGCCGAGCATCAGCGCGGCGCAGGTCAGGCCCACGATCAAACCTTGCCATAGCCCGCTCGGGCCATTGGCTGCGCCGAACCAGTCGGTCAGCCCCAAGGCATAACCCACCGGCAAACCAATCCCCCAGTAAGCAAACAAGGTCAGAATCATCGTCACCCGCGTGTCCTGATAGCCGCGCAGTGCACCGGCTGCAGTCACCTGGATCACATCCGAAAACTGATACAGCGCGGCAAACATCAGCAACATGGTCGCCACCTCGATCACCATTGGGTCTGCGGTGTAGACGGTCGCGATCTGCTCGCGCAGCAGCAGGATCAGGCTGGCGGAAATCGCCGCCCAAATCAGTGCGGTGCCCATCCCAACGCCCGCCACAAACCGCGCTTCCCTTGGTTGCTGACGGCCCAGTGCCTGCCCCACGCGTACGGTAATCGCCATACCCAGCGAATACGGGATCATGAACACCAGCGAGCTGAAGTTCAGGGCAATTTGATGGCCCGCCACCACGGTTGCGCCCAGGCTGCCAATCAACAGGGCAATCACCGCAAAAATGCTCGACTCGGCAAATACCGCGATCCCGATGGGCAAACCCACGCTGAGCAAGCGCTTGAGAATCGCCCATTGTGGCCATTCAAAATGGCTGTAGACCTTGCTTGACCGGTAGATCGCCCCGCGATAGGTCCAGACCACCATGCCGAGTGCCATAAACCACATCACAATCGCCGTGGCCCAGCCACAGCCCACGCCGCCCATGGCCGGAACGCCAAAGTGGCCGTAAATGAAGATGTAGTTGATCGGGATATTGAGCGCCAGGGCGCACAGCCCCAGCACCATGCTTGGCCGGGTTTTGCCCAGGCCATCGCTGAAATTGCGCAATACGCAATACAGCCCTACAGCAGGCATGCCACTGGCGATCCCGTGCAAGTACCCCATGCTCGGTTCGATCAGGTCAGGATCGACTTTCATCAAATACAGCAGCGGTTCGGCAGCGATCAGGATCAGGGCCGCACACAGGCCGGTTATCAGTGCCAGCCACAGCGCCTGGCGAACGATGGGGCCGATTTCGGCGTGAGCATCTGCGCCAAAGCGTTGTGCGACTTTGGGCGTGGTTGCCAACAAAATGCCTGACATCAGCAAAAACACCGGCACCCAGATCGAGTTGCCCAGCGCCACGGCAGCCAGGTCTCGCGGCCCGACGCGCCCAGCCATCACCGCATCGACAAAACCCATGGCCGTGGTGGCGATCTGCGAAATGATGATCGGAAACGCCAGCGTCAGCAGCGCGCGAACTTCTGTGCGAACCCGGGCCGGGCGGCTGACAGCGATAGGGGGAGAGTCATGAGTTACAGAGTTCACAGTCGTGCATCCACAGTGTTTAACGCGCAAAGCCGGAGATTGTACGCCTGACCAAATGGTCAGAAAACACTGAGTTGTAGGATGTTTGTAAGCGTGACTGTGAGTACCTTCCACACCCGGCTGGCCCATTCATCGCAACAACGCCTACACTGCCTCTCCGCGAAAGGAGCCTGCCATGTTGATTGTTGCTGACGAAAATATTCCGTTGATCGAAGAATTTTTTGCTGACTTCGGTGAAATACGCCGCTTGCCGGGGCGCCAGATCAACCGCGCAGACGTACATGACGCCGATATCCTGCTGGTACGCTCGGTGACCAAAGTAGACCGCGACTTGCTCGAGGGCAGCGCGGTGCGGTTTGTCGGTACATGCACCATCGGCACCGATCACCTGGCGCTGGACTACTTTCAGCAAGCCGGTATCCAGTGGTCCAGCGCCCCCGGCTGCAATGCCAGGGGTGTGGTCGATTACGTGCTCGGCAGCCTGCTGACCCTGGCCGAAATTGAAGGTGCCGATCTGACGCAGCGCACCTATGGCGTGATTGGCGCCGGTGAAGTGGGCGGGCGACTGATTAACGTGCTGCGCTCGCTGGGCTTCAATGTGCTGGTTTGCGACCCCGTGCGTGAAGCGTCAGAAGGTGGCGATTACGTCAGCCTCGAGCAGATCATCGAGCAGTGCGATGTACTCAGCCTGCACACCCCGCTGAGCAAGACCGGCGACTTCCCGACTTGGCACCTGCTCGATCAGCAGCGCCTGGAGCAACTGCAATCGGGCACCTGGCTGATCAACGCCAGCCGTGGCCCGGTGATCGACAATGCCGCACTGCGCGACGTGTTGACCCGTCGCGATGACCTGCAAGCAGTACTGGATGTGTGGGAAGGCGAGCCGCAAGTGGACGTCGAGCTGGCTGACTTGTGCGTGCTGGCCACCCCGCATATCGCTGGCTACAGCCTGGATGGCAAGCAGCGGGGCACCGCGCAGATTTATCAGGCGCTGTGTGATTTTCTTGGCCATACCCCGCAGGTGCAGCTCGCCGACCTGCTGCCGGCGCCTTGGCTGGCGAAGGTCGAATTGAGTGCCGACACCGATCCCGCCTGGGCCCTGGGCATGCTTTGTCGTGGTGTGTACGACCCGCGCCGTGACGATGCCGACTTTCGCCGCAGCCTGATTGGCAGTGTCCAGGAGCAGAAGCTGGCATTCGACGGTTTGCGCAAGCATTACCCGCTGCGCCGCGAAATCGAAGGTTTGCCGGTCCACATCGAAGGCGAGTCCGTGGCTTTGAAGCAACTGGTAAAGGCCCTGGGCGCTGTGCTGGTATAAGCCTGCGCAGATAAAAAAACCGGCCTTACGCAGTAAGGCCGGTCAGTGAAGCGAAAGCTGTTTGATCATCGGGAAAGTCTTGTATGCAGGGATCAGTCCTTGCGTGAAGGTTTGACCAGACGTTGCTCCAGCTCGTGGCAAGCGTCCTGAATCATCTCTTCGGTGATCGAAATTTCCTGACCATTTTCATCGATGATTGCGCACCCCAGAGACTGGTGTGTCTGGGTGCGAATTACGGGTACGGCTTGAGCGTTCTGTTGCAAATCCATGGCCTGTCTCCTCATCAGGGGGTAGCGCTACTGTAGATCCGTTTAATGACTGAGCTGTTACAAACACAGTGTCCATCCCAGTCCAACAGAAATATTCTGAAACTTCCAGCCTCACTTTAGAACTTTACAGCCTAGGCCTTGTAGATCTTGGTCATATTCAAAACGACTGAGAAAGGTTTACCGGTTTAAACCGAACTTCGTTGTAGGCTGGTGGCTTTTCACCCTTGTCCTCTTTCTGGATACCCTCGCATGCTTTCTTCCCGGCACCGTCGGGCCATTCGTTTGGCCACCCATTTTCTTGCGCCATATCGTTGGCAGGCCTTTGGTGCACTGCTGGCGCTGATTGTTACGGCGGGCATCACCTTGTCGATGGGGCAGGGCATTCGCCTGTTGGTCGACAAGGGCTTCATGACTCAGTCACCGCATTTGCTCAACCAGTCGATCGGTTTTTTTCTAGTGCTGGTGCTGGGATTGTCAGTGGGCACCTTTGTGCGTTTTTACCTGGTGTCATGGATCGGTGAGCGGGTGGTCGCCGACATTCGGCGCCAGGTGTTCAATCACCTGATCGGCTTGCATCCGGGGTTTTATGAAAACAACCGCAGCTCGGAAATCCAGTCACGCCTGACCACCGACACCACTTTGCTGCAATCGGTCATCGGCTCTTCGCTGTCCTTGTTCTTGCGCAACAGCCTGATGGTGATTGGCGGTGTGGTGTTGTTGTTTGTCACCAACCCCAAGCTCACCAGTATCGTGGTGGTTGCCCTGCCACTGGTGCTGGTGCCCATCCTGTTCTTTGGTCGCCGGGTGCGCAGTTTGTCGCGTCAGAGCCAGGACCGAATCGCCGATGTTGGCAGTTATGTCGCCGAAGCCTTGGGGCAGATCAAAACGGTTCAGGCCTACAACCATCAACAGCAAGATCAGCAGCGCTTTGCCAGCACTGTGGAGCAGGCCTTTGCTACCGCGCGCAAACGCATCCTGCAACGGGCCTGGCTGATTACCTTGGTTATCTTGCTGGTTCTAGGGGCAGTGGGGGTGATGCTGTGGGTTGGCGGCATGGACGTGATCGCAGGGCGTATCACCGGCGGCGAGTTGGCGGCGTTTGTGTTTTACAGCCTCGTCGTCGGCAGCGCGTTTGGCACCCTGAGTGAAGTGATTGGTGAGTTGCAACAGGCAGCGGGTGCGGCAGAGCGTATTGCCGAACTGCTGCAGGCGAAAAGCCTGATTTTGGCGCCGAGCACGGGGTTGCGCGTGTTGCCTACGCGGGTTGAGGGTAATTTGCAGCTTGAAAACCTGCATTTTTCCTACCCGTCACGGCCTGAAAGCTATGCAATTGACGGCCTGAGCCTGTCGGTCAAGGCGGGCGAGACCCTGGCCCTGGTGGGGCCATCAGGTGCGGGCAAGTCGACGTTGTTTGACTTGTTACTGCGCTTTTACGATCCGCAGCAAGGGCAGATTCTGCTTGAGGGGCAGCCGATCACTCAGCTTGACCCGCAAGACCTGCGTCGTTGCTTTGCCCTGGTGTCGCAAACCCCGGCACTGTTTTTCGGCACCATCGAAGACAACATCCGTTATGGCAATGCCCAGGCCAGTGATGCGCAAGTTGAAGCTGCGGCGCGCATTGCCCATGCCCACGACTTTATCCTGCAAATGCCCGAGGGCTATAAAACCCATTTGGGGGACGGCGGTCTGGGGTTATCGGGCGGTCAGCGCCAGCGTTTGGCGATTGCCCGGGCGTTACTGGTCGATGCGCCGATCCTGTTGCTGGATGAAGCCACCAGTGCGCTTGATGCCCAGAGCGAGTATTTGATCCAGCAAGCCTTGCCCAGCCTGATGCAAGGTCGCACGACGCTGGTGATTGCCCACCGCCTGGCCACCGTACAAAACGCCGATCGGATTGCGGTGATGGATCAGGGCAAGTTGGTTGCCATCGGCACCCACGCCCAGTTGATCGCCAGCAATCCGCTGTATGCGCGGTTGGCGGCGTTGCAGTTCAATGTGGGGGGGTGAGGTCTGATGTTCTGTAGCCGCTGATGAGGAACGAAGGCTGCGACTCAAACACCTCGCAGCCTCGCTCCGCTCCTCCGCGGCTACAGAGCAGGGGTGCCGGATTTAGCGGTACTCACACAGGTAAGCAGTATCTACTGCAACCTTGAGCTGGAACTTGCTGTTGGCCGGTACATTGAACTGGCTACCGGTCTTGAAGGTTTCATACTCGCTACTGCCCGGCAGTTTGACGCTCAGCTCACCCGACACCACGTGCATGATTTCACGCTCGGCCGTACCGAACTCGTATTCACCCGCAGCCATGACGCCAATGGTGGCCTTGCCTTCGGTTTGTGTGAAGGCAATCGACTTGACGGTGCCGTCGAAGTATTCGTTGACTTTAAACATGGCGATTCCTCGGAATGGGCTAAAAATGGCTGGCCAGTATGCAGAAGCGGTTTTATCCCGTCACGCCCTTTTATGGGCGCTAACCCTTCAACACCAGCGGCAATAAACGGGCTGTATTTCGCGCATCTTCCAGGGCCCGGTGTTGTTGCCCGTTGAACTGCATCCCGGCCAGTTGCAGCGCGCTGTTAAGCCCCAGCGGACGCTTTAGCTGGCGGGCCTGGGCGAATTGCTGCTTGAGGTTCATGTGCGGCAATTGCAGCAGGGCACTGTCCAGCTGGTTTTGGCGCCACTCCTGCTCCAGCTGTTTGCGGTCGTAGTCGCCCCAACTGGCCCAGCCTTCAAGCCTGGGCAGATGCTGGCCCAACCAGCGTTCGAACTGTTCCCAGACCTGCACCATGGGCGCCCCGGCATCAATATTGGCCTGGGTGATCCGGGTTAGTTGCCGACAAAAAGGCGTTAACAACGGGCGCCGTTGCGGGCGAATAAAACGCTGAAAATGGCCCACTTCGCGGCCCGTGCGGGTGACCACACTGGCGCCGATTTCAATCACTTCCATTTCTTCCAGAGGCCAGCCGCCATCATCGGTCGTGGCTTCCAGGTCAATTACCAGCCAGTGAGGCATGTGCAGCTTCCTTGAACAGCATCGGCGTTGAGGTTGCAGCGTAGCTAAAGCACAGGCCCTGAGACTAAATTTGTAGTGGGCCAGTCAACTGCTTGCTTGCTAGTCTATATACGCTTTAATTGTGTGCGTGCTCGATCTCAGGTCGTGTGTCGATCAATAAGTTCCAGCCATGGGCGCCGCCAGATGTGTATGGTTTTGAAGTGTTTGCCAATGCAGGTGGTCCACAGCCTGCTGCTGGTCCTTGGCATGGTCTGGTTGACACCGGTTTGGGCCGTCCAGGAAATCAGGGTCGGTGCCGCACACTTTCCGCCGTATACCGTGCGCCCGGAACGCGGCGCCGATATTGGCCTGTTGTCACAATTGCTCAACGCCCTCAACCAGTTGCAGAGCGACTACCGTTTTGTCCTCGTGCCTAGCTCCATACCGCGCCGGGTGCGCGATTTCGAGCGCGGGCGGGTGGACATGATGATGTTTGAAAACCCCGCCTGGGGTTGGCAGGGGCTCTCTTACATTGCTGTCGACATGGGCCTTGAAGACGCTGAAGTGTTTGTCGCCAAGCAGTACCCTGATCGCCAACAAAACTATTTCGACGACCTCAAGGGTAAACGTCTGGCGCTATTCAGCGGTTATCACTACGCCTTTGCCGGGTTCAACCCCACGCCCAAATTTCTCACCGAATCGTACAACGCAATGCTGACCTACTCCCACGAGAGCAACCTGTTGATGGTCTTGCGCGGGCGGGCAGATATTGCATTGATGACCCGCTCCAACCTGATCGACATGCTGCGCTACGCCCCGCAGGCCAAGTCGGAGCTGATCGTGTCCCAGCGTATCGATCAGACCTATCGTCACTACGCGCTGCTGCGCCCGCAAGCACCGATCCAGAGTCAGCATTTTGCCCAAATGATGCAAAAGCTTCGTGACAATGGTCAGTTGATGGCTATTTTTGCACCTTACAAAATTGCAGTAGTCGCGGTCGAGCCTTCCTAGGCTAAATTTTTCGCCACGGTTCACGTTCTCTGCGTAACTGTTGACGATAAACGTGAGCCCGAACCATGACTGCAATTACCCCGACTCCACCGGCGATGACCATCACCGCAGGCACTCGCCATCCGCTGCGAGCGCCAAAACCCCAAGGTGAAGTCTATCGACGTTTCGATGCGCAGCTTGGCGCCTGGATTTCATTGCGGGCGCTGGACATCGAAATCGACCTTGAGCGTTTCAGCCGCTGGCAAAACACCCCGCGGGTGATGGATTTCTGGGAAGAGGGCGGCACCCTGGAAAAGCATCGCCAGTACCTGGAGAAACTCGCGGCAGACCCGCATACCCTGACCCTGATCGGTTGCTTCGATGATCAGCCATTTGCCTATTTCGAGGCCTACTGGGCCAGGGAAGATCGAATTGCGCCGTTCTACGACGTGGATGACTACGATCGTGGGATTCACATGCTGGTGGGAGAGCAGGCGCATCGTGGGCCGCACAAGGTTGCCAGCTGGCTGGTAGCGCTGACCCATTACCTGTTTCTGGATGACCCGCGCACTCAGCGCGTAGTGGCTGAACCCCGGGCCGACAACGCGAAAATGATCGGCTACATGCAGAGTCAGGGCTATCACCGCTTGAAAGAGTTCGACTTTCCGCACAAGCGAGCGGCCCTGATGATGCAGAGCCGGGAGCAGTTTTTTGCAGGGCGGGAGTTGGTCTGACGCACGCTAAGCAGATCTTTGTGGGAGCGAGCCTGCTCGCGATGGCATCAGCGCCGCCCCCCAGAGGTCGTGCGAGCTTAGCGTCGGGCAAAGGTATCGGCTTGCGTTCCCGATACCTTGCGGCAATGCACCAGCGCATCGCGAATCATGAAGTTGACCAGGGTTGGCGAAACGCCCAACTCCTTGGCAATGTCCTTTTGCTGCACGCCGTGCAGGCGATACATCTCAAACGCATAGCGGGTACGGCTCGGCAGCTCAGTCAGCGCCGTAGCGATGTGTTCCAGGGTCGAGAAATTGATATGCGAGGTTTCCGGAGACGCGCCGTGAATGACCACATTCAAGCCTTCCTCTTCCGTGCCCGAGTACTTCTGCTCGAGCGCCTGCTTGCGGTAGTGATCGATTGCCAGGTTGCGCACGATCTGGAACAGATAACTCAGCTGCGCCTTGAATGAAGAGGTGATCTGCGGCGCGGACTGCAAGCGGAAGTAGGCATCCTGCACCACATCTTCAGCCCTGGATCGACAACCGGTGATGCGTGCTGCGATCTTGACCAGGATAAGTCGGTTATCGACGAAAGCTTGAAGTAAGGGTGAGTCGCACTTGCTTGTGGACATTTGTTCCGTCATGGAGATCACCTGATGCGATTGAATGAGTGAGGGCCACGGCAAGGGAGGCGACCTACACAGCTGGTCACAAATTAGGCTTAATGATAATGATTGTCAATTGAGAAACAGAATTAATACCGATTCAGGCGACAGACTGAGACATGTCTCACAACGCCCGCGAATGACTTTAAAAGGCCATCACTGCAATGGCTAATTAATTGCCTGGCTCAACCGTTTTCAATGCACGAACGCCGGATACAGAGGCCGGCAATGAATGGTTTGAGGCAGGAGGGCGAGATGTTTTTTGAGCGTAAACCGTCGTTATTTCTACGCAATGGCAGCCTGGCATGAGCGACGTGATCAAGTTGCGTCTGTTCTGCCTGCCTTACTCGGGCGCCAGTGCAATGAGCTATAGCCGCTGGCGCCGTTCCATGCCCGAGTGGTTGCAAGTGCGCCCACTGGAACTGCCGGGGCGCGGCATGCGGATGGACGAACCGCTGCAAAGCGATATACGCCGTCTGGCCTGCCAGTTGGCCGATGAAATCAGTGCCGAACTCGACCGTCCTTATGCCTTGTTTGGGCACAGCCTGGGCGGGCTGCTGGCTTTCGAGCTGGCCCATGCTCTGCGTGAGCGCGGCCTGCCTGCACCGCTCGCGTTATTTGCTTCGGCCACGGCCGGGCCTGCCCGGCGCGATGTCAGCGAATACACCGTGGCGAAAACCGATGAACAGTTGATTGCCCGTTTGCGCGAGCTTAAAGGCACCGGCGAAGAGCTGCTGGCCAATGCCGAACTGATGCAGTTGATGCTGCCGATCCTGCGCGCCGATTTCCTGTTATGTGGCAGTTTCAGCTATGGCCAGCGTTCGCCGTTGCCCATTCCCATCCACGTGTTCGGCGGCAAGCAGGACAGTGTGCGCACCGAACAACTGCTCGATTGGCAAACCGATACCTGCAACAGGTTTTCCCTCGACATGTTTGAGGGCCATCACTTCTTTCTGGTGCAGCAGGAAGTTGCGCTGTTGCGCAGCGTTCGTCGTTACGCCGAAGAGCATCTGACACGCTG
This sequence comes from Pseudomonas kulmbachensis, assembly GCF_963681935.1. Lineage (NCBI taxonomy): Bacteria > Pseudomonadati > Pseudomonadota > Gammaproteobacteria > Pseudomonadales > Pseudomonadaceae > Pseudomonas > Pseudomonas kulmbachensis. Next base: position 1,893,922 of record NZ_OY817088.1, read on the forward strand.
GCGCAATCAGCAGGCCCGACAGCCTGGCGGGTAAAGCCGCGCGCTGTTGCCTCGTATTTCAAGCACACCGATTTTCTTTCAAGCCGACCCCAGGCAGGAAACCCCATGATGGACGCGTTCGAACTCCCCGGTAACTTGGCCCAAGCCCTTCAACTGCGTGCAGCAAAGACCCCGGATCGACTGGCGCTACGGTTCCTCGCCGACGACCCGCTGGACGCGGTGGTGCTCAGTTATGGTGAGCTGGATCTGCGTGCGCGCACCATTGCCGCCGCCTTGCAGGCCAATGCTGGCGTGGGCGAGCGAGCGGTCTTGCTGTTCCCCAGTGGCCCGGATTACGTCGCGGCATTTTTTGGCTGTTTGTATGCCGGGGTGATTGCCGTGCCGGCCTATCCACCGGAGTCGGCACGCCGTCATCATCAAGAACGCTTGTTGTCGATTCTGGCCGATGCCGAGCCGCGCCTGCTATTGACCAGCAGCGCTCTGCGCGAGCCCTTGCTGCAAATGAGCGAACTGGTTGGCGCTGATGCGCCGCAATTGCTCTGCGTCGACAGTCTCGACCCGCACCAGGCCAGCGCTTGGCAGCCGGTTGCCTTGCAGGCCGACGATATTGCCTTTTTGCAGTACACCTCAGGCTCCACTGCGTTGCCCAAAGGCGTGCAGGTGACCCACGGCAATCTGGTTGCCAATGAGATGTTGATCCGCCGCGGATTTGGTATCGACCTCAACCCGGATGACGTGATTGTCAGCTGGTTGCCGCTGTATCACGACATGGGCCTGATTGGTGGTTTGCTGCAACCGGTCTTCAGCGGCGTGCCCTGTGTGCTGATGTCACCGGCCTATTTTTTGACCCGACCGTTGCGTTGGCTGGAGGCCATCAGTGAGTACGGTGGCACCATCAGCGGCGGGCCGGACTTCGCCTATCGGCTATGCAGTGAGCGGGTCAGCGACACGGCCTTGGCTGCGCTGGACCTGAGCCGCTGGCGCGTCGCCTATTCGGGGTCCGAGCCGATTCGGCAAGACACCCTTGAGCACTTTGCGGATAAATTTGCGCCTTGTGGCTTCAGCCCAGACAGCTACTTTGCTTCCTACGGTTTGGCCGAAGCCACGCTGTTTGTCACTGGTAGTCAGCGCGGTCAAGGCATCCCGGCTCTGTGCCTGGATGACCTGGCATTGGCCAACAACCGGATCGTGGCGGGCGACGGTAGCCCGGTGATGAGTTGTGGCTTCAGTCAACCCGAACACTCAGTGCTTATTGTCGACCCGAAAAGCCTTGAGGTTCTGCCTGACAATTGCGTTGGTGAAGTCTGGGCCAACGGCCCGAGCATCGCCCACGGTTACTGGCGCAACCCCGAGGCCAGCGCCAGCACCTTTGTCGATTTTCAAGGCGGTATCTGGCTGCGTACTGGCGACCTGGGCTTTATGCGTGACGGCGAGCTGTTTATCACAGGTCGGCTGAAGGACCTGCTGATCGTCCGCGGCCACAACCTCTACCCACAGGACATCGAAAAAACCATCGAGCGTGAGGTCGAAGTGGTGCGCAAAGGCCGGGTCGCGGTATTCGCGGTCAACGCCAAAGGCGAGGAGGGGATAGGCGTTGCCGCTGAAATCAGCCGCAGCGTGCAAAAAATCCTGCCCCCGGAAACGTTGATCAACAGGATTCGCCAGGCGGTGGCTGAAGCTACTCAGCAAGCCCCGAGCCTGGTGGTACTGCTCAATCCTGGAGCACTGCCGAAAACCTCCAGTGGCAAACTGCAGCGTTCGGCCTGTCGTAGCCGGTTGGCCGCTGGCAGCCTCGACAGTTATGCGCAGTTCCCCCATGAGCACGGCGCGCCAGTTCCGGCCGATGCGGTGCAGCGTGGGAGCGAGCTGGAGGCCCTGATCGCCTGGGTCTGGTGTGAGCATTTGCAGGTTGAGCAAGTGGCGCCAGACGATCACTTTTTTCTGTTGGGCGGCAACTCGATTCTAGCCACCCAAGTCATCGCCCATCTGCGCCAGGAACTCAAGCTTGAGTTGAACCTGCGCCTGTTGTTCGAGGCCCCGACCCTGAGCGCTTTCGCAGCCGGGGTAGGCGCCTTGCAGCAGGATGGCGGGCTGGCCCAGGGCGCAATTGCAACCTTGCCCCGCGATCAGGAATTGCCCCAGTCGCTGGCGCAGAACCGTCTGTGGTTTATGTGGCAGCTCGACCCGCAGAGCAGCGCCTATACCATTCCGGGTGGCTTGCGTCTGCGCGGTGAACTGGACGAAGCAGCGTTGTGCAACAGCTTTGCGCGATTGATCGAACGTCATGAAGCTTTGCGTACACGTTTTTATGAACGCGATGGCCAGGCCTTGCAGTGCGTTGATGCCGCGAGCGACTTTGCTCTGCAAGTGGTCGACCTCAGCAACTTGGCGAGCCCTGAGCGTGAAGCCCGGGCACAGCAAGTTCGTGAGGAGCAAGCCCGCACCCGATTCGACCTGGAGCACGGCCCGCTATTTCAGGTCACGCTGGTCAAGCTCGATGATCAAGAGCATCAGCTGTTACTGACCTTGCACCACATCATCGCGGACGGCTGGTCGTTGAATCTGTTGATCGACGAATTTTCCCGGTTCTACGCGGCAGCATGCCTGGGCCAGCCGCTGGAGCTGGCGCCGCTGACACTGCAATACGCCGACTACGGCAGTTGGCAGCGCCAATGGCTGGCGCAAGGCGAGGCCGAGCGTCAGCTCAACTACTGGAAGCAGCAGTTGGGCGATCAGCACCCGAGCCTCAGCCTGAGCACCGATCACCCGCGCTCGGCGCAGCGTAAACACAGCGCTGCGCGTTACAGCCTGAAGCTCGATGCGGCCCTTGGCAGCGCCATCCGGCAAACGGCGCAGGCCCACGAGTGCACGCCATTTATGCTGTTGCTGGCGAGCTTGCAGACTCTGCTTCATCGTTACACCGGCCAGCGTGATATTCGCATCGGCGTCCCCAGTGCCAATCGCCCGCGACAGGAAACCCACGGTCTGATCGGCTTCTTTATCAACACCCTGGTGCTGCGCGCCGAGCTGGATGGGCGCCTGGCATTTGCTGACCTGCTGCATCAGACCCGTCAAGCTACCCTTGATGCCCAGGGGCATCAGGACCTGCCGTTCGAGCAACTGCTCGAAGCCTTCCCGCAAGCCCGTGAGCAGGGCCTGTTTCAAATCATGTTCAACCACCAGCAGCGTGATCTTGGCGCCTTGCGCCGTCTGCCGGGCTTGCTTGCCGAAGAGCTGCAATGGCACAGCCGCGAAGCCAAGTTCGACCTGCAACTGCACAGTGAAGAGGACCGTCATGGGCGCCTGACTCTGGCGTTCGACTACGCTGATGAACTGTTTGACGCTGGCACCATTGCGCGGTTGGCCGAGCACTATGTCAGCCTGCTGGAGCAGGTCACCGCCTGCAGCACCCGGCCCCTCGGCGATCTGCAACTGCTCAATGCACAGCAGGTGAGCGAGCAGCAGCAGTGGAGCGCCGCCCCCTGTGCCCCTGCCGAACGCTGGTTGCCCGAGTTGCTGGAGCAGCAGGTTCAGCAGGCGCCGGACGCCATCGCCTTGATGTGGGACGGTGGCAGCCTCGACCTGGCCAGCTTGCATGCCCAGGCCAATCGTCTGGCGCACTACCTGCGCGACAAAGGCGTTGGCCCGGATGTACCGGTGGCGATTGCTGTCGAGCGTTCGCCGCAGTTGCTGATCGGTTTGCTGGCGATTATCAAGGCCGGTGGCGCCTATGTGCCACTGGATCCGGACTACCCGCCGGAGCGTCTGGCCTACATGCTGCAAGATTGCGGCGCGACAATCCTGCTCAGCCAGAGCCATCTGCTGGGCAGGCTACCCGCTGGTAAAACCCTCAGCGTGATTGCCATGGACAGCCTCAAGCTGGACAACTGGCCAAGCCATGCGCCGGGCTTGCATTTGCACGGTGATAACCTCGCCTATGTGATCTACACCTCCGGCTCCACCGGCCAGCCCAAGGGCGTGGGCAATACCCATGCGGCACTCGCCGAGCGTTTGCAGTGGATGCAGGCCACCTACGCGTTGCAGGTCGACGATGTACTGATGCAAAAAGCTCCGATCAGCTTCGATGTGTCGGTGTGGGAGTGCTTCTGGCCGCTGATAACCGGTTGCCGTCTGGTCCTGGCAGAGCCCGGCGAGCACCGCGACCCGCAGCGTATTGCACAGTTGGTGGAGCAATTTGGCGTCACCACCCTGCACTTTGTGCCCGCGCTGTTGCGCCTGTTTGTCGACGAGCCGCAAACCCGGCAGTGCAGCAGTTTGCGCCGGCTGTTTGCGGGCGGCGAGGCCTTGCCCGCCGAGTTGCGCAATCATGTGTTGCAACAGTTGCCTGCGGTGCAGTTGCACAACCGCTATGGCCCGACCGAAACCGCGATCAACGTCACCCATTGGCAATGCAACCTGGCAGATGGCGAGCGTTCGCCCATCGGTCGGCCATTGGCCAACGTGCTGTGCCGGGTACTCGACAGCGAACTCAACCCGCTGCCGGCTGGAGTGCCAGGCGAGCTGTGTATTGGCGGTAGCGGTCTGGCGCGGGGTTATCTCGACCGGCCTGGGTTGACCGCAGAACGCTTTGTTGCCGACCCCCTGGGCGAGCCGGGTGCCCGTCTGTATCGCACCGGTGATCAGGTGCGCTGGAACGCGCACGGGGTGCTGGAATACCTCGGGCGTCTCGACCAGCAGGTCAAGCTGCGTGGCTTTCGCGTCGAACCGCAGGAAATCGAGGCCTGCTTGCTGGCCCAGCCCGCTGTGGCGCAAGCGGCGGTAATGATCCGCGAGACGGCCGCCGGGCCGCAGTTGATCGGCTACTACACGGCGCTGCCGGGGGCGGCGTGCGAAGACCAGCTCAAGGCCGCACTGGCTGAGCAACTACCGGAGTATATGGTGCCTGCGCAACTGCTGCGGCTGGACGCCATGCCCTTGAGCCCCAGCGGCAAACTGGATCGCCGGGCCTTGCCCGAGCCCGTGTGGCAAGCCCGTGAACACATCGCACCGCAGACCGCACTTGAGCAGCAAATAGCGGCAATCTGGAGTGCAGTCCTGGGGCTGGAGCGCATTGGTTTGCGCGATGATTTCTTCGCCCTGGGCGGGCACTCGCTGCTGGCCACGCAAATCGTCTCGCGGGTGCGTCAGGCCTGTGATGTGGAACTGGCCTTGCGCACTCTGTTTGAAGCCAGTGAACTGGGTGAGTTTGTCGCCCAGGTGCAGGCGATTCAGGCGGCAGGCCAGCGCAACACGCAATTGCCCATCGCTCTGGTCGACCGTAACCAGCCGGTGGCACTGTCGTATTCGCAACAGCGCATGTGGTTCCTCTGGCAAATGGAGCCTGACAGCCCGGCGTACAACGTCGGCGGCATGGCGCGACTTAAAGGCGTGCTGGATGTCGAGCGCTTCGAAGCCGCTTTGCAGGCCCTGATCCAGCGCCACGAAACCCTGCGCACCCGCTTCCCCAGTGTGGATGGCGTGGCCTGTCAGCAAGTCCACCGTGAAACCCTGCTGAACATGGCCTGGCTGGACCTCAGTCTGCTGGACGAAGCCACCCGCCAGCAGCGTCTGCAAGCGCTGGCCGACAGTGAAGCGCATCGACCGTTTGATCTTGAACGCGGTCCGCTGCTGCGCGCGTGCATGGTCAAGGCTGCTGACCGCGAACACTACTTTGTACTGACCTTGCATCACATCGTTACCGAAGGCTGGGCGATGGATATTTTTGCCCGTGAACTGGGCGTGCTGTACGAAGCGTTTGTCGATGATCGTTTGTCGCCACTGACGCCGCTGGCCGTGCAATACCTCGACTACAGCGTATGGCAGCGCCAGTGGCTGGAGTCAGGCGAGCGCCAGCGCCAGCTCGATTACTGGACCGCCAAGCTCGGCAACGAACACCCGCTGCTGGAGCTCCCCGCCGACCGTGTGCGGCCTTCGGTGCAAAGCCATCGGGGCGAGCTGTACCGTTTTGATCTCAGCGCCGAACTGGCGGCACGGGTGCGGGCGTTCAATGCCGAGCACGGTTTGACCCTGTTTATGACCATGACCGCAACCCTGGCGGTGTTGCTCTATCGCTACAGCGGCCAGACCGACCTGCGCATCGGCGCACCGGTGGCCAACCGCATTCGCCCGGAAAGCGAAGGGCTGATTGGTGCGTTTCTCAATACCCAGGTGCTGCGCTGCCAACTGGACGGGGCGATGCGCGTTGGCGAATTGATCGAACAAGTGCGCCAGACCGTGATCGAAGGCCAGTCGCACCAGGACTTGCCGTTCGACCATCTGGTCGAAGCGCTGCACCCGCCACGCAGTGCAGCCTACAACCCGCTGTTTCAGGTGATGTGCAACGTGCAGCGCTGGGAATTCCAGCAAAGCCGCGAGCTGGCGGGCATGACGGTCGAGTACCTGGCCAATGATGCCAGGGCGACCAAGTTCGACCTCAACCTGGAAGTCACTGACCTGGACCACCGCCTGGGCTGCTGCCTGACTTACAGCACTGACCTGTTCGACGAACCGCGCATCGCGAGCATGGCCGGGCACTGGCGCAACCTGCTGGAGGCATTGTTGGGCGATCCCGAGCAGCGTCTGAGCGAGTTGCCGCTGTTGCACGCCCCGGAACAACAGCGGCTGTTGGCCGGCATGGCGCCGCCAGAGGCCGAGTACAACCTTGAGTCGTGCATTCACAGCCTGTTCACCGAACAGGCGCTGGTACGTCCCGATGCCATTGCCCTGACTTTTGGCGGGGAGCACTTGAGCTATGCCCAGCTCAATGGCCGCGCCAACCGGTTGGCCTGGCGGCTGCGCGAACTTGGGGTCGGTCCTCAGGTGCGTGTAGGGCTGGCGCTGGAGCGCTCACTGGAGATGGTGATCGGCCTGCTGGCGATTCTCAAGGCTGGTGGCGCCTACGTGCCACTGGACCCGGAGTACCCGCTGGAGCGCCTGCACTACATGATTGAAGACAGTGGCATTGGTTTGCTGTTGAGTCACCGCACCCTATTTGCCGAACTGGGCGAGTTGCCCGAGGGCGTGGCTCGCTGGAGCCTGGAAGACGACAGCCCGCAACTGGCGGCTTATCCGTGCAGCGAACTGCCGTTCATCACCATGGCGCAGCATCAGGCGTACCTGATCTACACCTCGGGCTCTACCGGACAGCCCAAGGGCGTGGTGGTGTCCCACGGTGAAATTGCCATGCATTGCGGCGCGGTTATCGAGCGTTTTGGCATGCGCCCGGATGACTGCGAGTTGCATTTTTATTCGATCAACTTCGACGCCGCCACCGAGCGCTTGCTGGCACCCCTGCTGTGCGGCGCGCGGGTGGTGTTGCGCGCCCAAGGGCAGTGGGATGCGCAGGAAATCTGCCAACTGATAGCACAGCAGCAGGTCAGTATTCTGGGCTTTACCCCCAGTTATGGCAGCCAATTGGCGCAATGGCTGGAGACCCAACAGCGGACCCTGCCAGTGCGCATGTGTATCACCGGTGGCGAGGCACTGACGGGCGAGCATCTGCAACGCATTCGCGATGCATTCCAGCCGGATGTGTTTTTCAATGCCTATGGCCCGACCGAAACCGTGGTTATGCCGCTGGCCTGTCTGGCTCCGCAACATCTCGAAGAGGGCGCAGCCAGCGTACCCATTGGCCAGGTAATTGGCGCACGGCTGGGGTATATCCTCGACGCTGGGCTGGCCTTGGTGCCGCAAGGTGCCACCGGCGAGTTGTACATTGGCGGGGCGGGGCTGGCGCAGGGTTATCACCGGCGTCCGGGCATGACGGCCGAGCGCTTTGTCGCCGATCCTTTTGCATGCAACGGTGGGCGCCTGTACCGCACCGGCGATCTGGTGCGCCAGCGCGTCGATGGTCTGGTCGAGTACCTGGGGCGTATCGACCAGCAAGTGAAAATCCGCGGTTTCCGTATCGAACTGGGGGAAATCGAAACTCGCCTGCTGCAACAGCCCGGCGTGCGTGAAGCCGTGGTTCTGGCGCTGGATCTGCCCGCTGGCAAGCAACTGGCAGCGTATCTGGTAGTAGATACCGCGAAGCAGGATCGGGCGCAATTGCGCGCAGCACTCAAGGCGCAACTGCCGGACTACATGGTGCCCAGCCACTTTATCCTGCTGGCCAGCATGCCGCTGACGGCCAACGGCAAGCTCGACCGCCGTGCCTTGCCAAGCCCGGACCCTGAGCTTGAGCGCCAGCAATACGTGGCCCCGAGCGACCCGCTGCAACAAAGCCTGGCGGCGGTCTGGTGCGACGTACTGAACCTGAAACAGGTGGGCCTGGACGATAACTTTTTTGAGCTGGGCGGCGACTCGATTCTGTCGATTCAAGTGGTCAGCCGCGCCCGGCAATTGGGGATTCACTTCAGCCCCCGGGACCTGTTCCAGCATCAGACCGTGCAGGCGCTGGCCAATGTCGCCACGCGTACTGAACAGAATCGCGCCGAGCAAGGACTGCTTCGCGGCGAGTCGGCGTTGACGCCGATCCAGCACTGGTTCTTCGACACCGACATGCCCAACCGCGAGCACTGGAACCAGTCGCTGCTGCTGGCGCCAACCCTTCGTCTTGAGCCGCAGCCACTGGCCCGCGCGCTGGCTGCATTGTTGGAACAGCATGACGCCTTGCGTCTGAGCTTTGGTGAAAAGGCCGGGCAATGGCGGGCCGAATACCGCACCGAGTTCGATCAGCCGTTGCTGTGGCACGAGACAGTTGCGCACATGCAGCAATGCACTGGGCTGTTCGCTGATGCCCAGCGCAGTCTCGATCTGCAACAGGGCCCGCTGCTGCGTGCGGTACTGGTAGATGGCCCGGATGGCGAGCAACGCTTGCTGCTGGTGATCCATCACCTGGCGGTGGATGGCGTGTCCTGGCGCGTTCTGCTCGAAGACCTGCAAACCCTCTATCGGCAAGCGGCTGCGCAACAAGCGCTGCAATTGCCGGGCAAAACCAGCGCCTCAAGTGCCTGGGCGGCACGTCTGCAAGCCTATGCTGGTAGCGATTCGCTGCGCGAAGAACTGAGCCTGTGGCAACGGCAACTGAACGGCCCGCGGGTCGAATTACCGTGTGCCAACCCGCAGGGCGGGCGGCAAAATCTGCACGCCCATACCGTCAGCGTGGGCCTGGGTTGCGAGCACACCCGCCAACTGCTGCAACAGGCACCGAGTTCCTATCGGACCCAGGTCAACGACCTGCTCTTGACCGCTCTGGCACGCGTACTGTGCCGTTGGACCGGGCAACCCTCGGCCCTGGTACAGCTCGAAGGCCACGGTCGCGAAACCCTGTTTGACGAGATCGACCTGAGCCGCACCGTGGGTTGGTTCACCAGTGCCTATCCACTTCGGCTGACACCCTCCAGCGCAGGGCAGGGCGCCTCGATCAAGGCGATCAAGGAGCAACTGCGCAGCGTGCCGCACAAGGGGCTGGGCTATGGCGTGCTGCGCTATCTGACCGATAGCGCGACCCGTGAGGCATTGGCCGCCTTGCCTGAGGCTGCGGTCACCTTCAACTACCTCGGTCAGTTCGACCAGAGCTTTGCCGATGATGCGCTGTTCCACCCTCTGGACGAGCCGACGGGTGCGGCCCATGACCCGCTGGCACCGTTGGCGAACGAGTTGAGTATCGACAGCCAGGTGTATGGCGGTGAATTATTGCTGCGCTGGACCTTCAGCGCCGAGCGTTATACCCCGCAGATCATCGAGCAATTGGCGCATGCCTATGTCAGCGAACTGCAAGACCTGATTGGCCATTGCCTGAGTACCCCCGCGGGCGGTTTTACGCCGTCGGATTTTCCCCTGGCCAGGCTCGATCAGGTCCAGCTTGATGCCTTGCCGGTTGCTGCCGAGCTGATCGAAGATCTGTACCCGATGACTCCGATGCAAGAGGGCATGTTGCTGCATACGCTGCTGGAACCGGGCACCGGCTTGTACTACATGCAGGACCGTTATCGGATCAACAGTGCCCTTGACCCGCAGCGTTTTGCCGATGCCTGGCAGGCGGTGATTGCTCGCCACGAAGCACTGCGTGCCTCGTTCTGCTGGAACGTCGGCGAGCAGATGCTGCAAATTATCCATCGTCCCGGTGCTGCACCAATCGACTATCTGGACTGGAGCGCCGAGCCCGAAGACGACCATGAAGCGCGCTTGCAGGCACTGCACAAACGCGAGCGTGAAACCGGCTTTGATTTGCTCAATCGGGCACCGTTCCACCTGCGCCTGATCCGCCTGGGCGAGGCCCGTTACTGGTTCATGATGAGCAACCACCACATTCTGATCGATGCCTGGTGCCGCTCACTGCTGATGAGCGACTTTTTTGAAATCTACAGCGCCCTGGGCGAGGCCCGAACCCCGCTACTGAGCGCGGCACCCCGTTATCGCGACTATATCGGCTGGCTGCAACAGCAAAATCTGGAACAGGCCAAAAACTGGTGGCAACGCAACCTGCAAGGCTTTGAGCAGACCACCCATATCCCCAGTGATCGTCCGTTCCTGCGTGAGCATGCGGGCCAAAGCGGCGGCATGCTGGTGGGTGACTGTTACACTCGCCTTGAGGCACGCGATGGTGTGCGTTTGCGTGAACTGGCGCAGCAGCACCAACTGACCATCAACACCTTCGCCCAGGCGGCGTGGGCTCTGGTGCTGCGTCGCTTCAGCGGTGAGCGCGACCTGGTATTTGGGGTCACTGTGGCCGGGCGGCCGGTGGAGCTGGCGCATATGCAACAGACCGTCGGGCTGTTTATCAACAGTGTGGCGCTGCGTGTGCAAATGCCCCAGGACGGCCAGCCGCTGGGGGTTGCTCAATGGCTCAGAGCCTTGCTTGAACACAATATCGAACTGCGCGAATACGAATACCTGCCGCTGGTGACGATCCAGGAGCGCAGCGAACTGCCCAAGGGCCAGCCACTGTTCGACAGCCTGTTCGTGTTCGAAAACGCGCCGGTGGATATGTCGGTCATGACCCGCGCCCAGCACCTTAATGCGACCTCCGATTCGGGCCGTACTCACACCAACTTTCCGCTGACTGCGGTGTGTTATCCAGGTGATGACCTGGGCTTGCACCTGTCCTATGACCAGCGCTTTTTCGAGCATGGCAGCGTTGAACAGATGCTTGGGGAGTTCAAGCGCCTGCTGTTGGCCTTGATGGACGGCCTCGATGGCGACATGAGCGAGTTACCGTTGTTGGGCGAATTGGAACAGCAATTTTTGCTCGACAACTGCAACCGCAGCCAGCGCCAATACCCGCTGCAACAGAGCTACGCCGAGCTGTTTGAAGCGCAGGTTGCAGCGCATCCGCAGCGCATCGCCGCCAGTTGCCTCGAACAGCGCTGGACTTACAGTGAACTCAACCAGCGCAGCAACCGCCTGGGGCATGCTCTGATCGCGGCAGGCGTGGGGCCAGATCAACCGGTGGCGTTGCTGGCCGGGCGCGGGCTGGACTTGCTGGGCATGATTATCGGCAGCTTCAAGGCCGGGGCAGGTTACCTGCCGCTGGACCCGGAGCTGCCCGGCTCACGTCTGCTGCGCATTATCGAACTGAGCCGCACGCCGTTGCTGGTGTGTACCGAAGCTTGCCGCGAGCAAGCCGAGGCGTTGCTCGACGCCGCCGGGTGCGCAGTGCGTCCGCGCCTGCTGGTTTGGGAGTCGGTGCAAGCGGCCGGGTTGGCAGAACATGACCCGCAGGTGTACAGCCAGCCGGATAACCTGGCCTATGTGATTTACACCTCGGGCTCTACCGGACTGCCCAAGGGCGTGATGGTGGAGCAGCGCGGCATGCTCAATAACCAGTTGAGCAAAGTGCCGTATCTGCAACTGACTGAGCACGATGTGATTGCTCAGACCGCCTCGCAAAGCTTTGATATTTCGGTGTGGCAGTTCCTTGCGGCGCCGCTGTTTGGCGCTCGGGTCGATATTGTCCCCAATACCGTGGCCCATGATCCGCAGGCGTTGCTGGCGCAGGTCAATGCGCAGGGCATTACGGTGCTGGAAAGCGTGCCGTCACTGATCCAGGGCATGCTGGCCGAGGCCCCGGTGCAACTCGACGGTCTGCGCTGGCTGCTACCGACCGGGGAGGCCATGCCCCCCGAGCTTGCTTTGCAATGGCTGCTGCGCTACCCCGATATCGGCCTGGTGAATGCCTATGGCCCGGCGGAATGTTCGGATGACGTGGCCTTCTTTTGTGTCGACCATGCTTCGACCCAGGGCAGTTATTTGCCGATTGGCACCCCGACCGACAACAACCGTCTGTATCTGCTGGATGGCGCCTTGCAACTGGTGCCGTTGGGCGCCGTGGGTGAGTTGTGCGTGGCGGGCACCGGAGTGGGCCGCGGTTATATCAGTGACCCGTTGCGTACCGCGACGGTCTTTGTGCCCAACCCGTTTGGCGCGCCGGGCGAGCGTTTGTACCGCACCGGTGACCTGGCACGGCGGCGCAAGGATGGCGTGCTGGAGTACGTGGGTCGGATCGACCATCAGGTGAAAATTCGCGGTTACCGTATCGAGCTGGGTGAAATCGAGGCACGTCTGCACGAACAGGCACATGTCCGAGACGCGGCGGTCAGCGTCCAGCAAGGTGTTAACGGAAAGTATCTGGTGGGCTACCTGGTGGGGGCGCCTTCGGCCCTTGCTCAAAGCGAACAGCTGGAGCAGATCAAACAGCACCTGCGCGCTGAACTCCCCGAGTACATGGTGCCGCTGCACTGGTTGTGGATGGAACGATTGCCCTTGAACGCCAACGGCAAACTGGACCGCAAGGCGTTACCGCCGATTGAAATTGGTCAATTGCAGCGCGAAAACTTCGTCGCCCCGCGCACTGAGCTGGAACAGACCCTGGCTGATATCTGGGCACAGGTGCTGAACCTGGAGCAGGTCGGGGTGAGTGACAATTTCTTCGAACTGGGCGGACATTCACTGTTGGCGACGCAAATCGCCTCACGGGTGCAAAAAGTATTGCAGCGCAACGTGCCGCTGCGAGCGATGTTCGAATGCAGTTGTGTTGAACAACTGGCGCTGTATATCGAAGGGCTGGAGAGCAGCGAAATCAACGAAGAAAAAGTCGATCGCCTGAGTGACCTGATGGCAGAGCTGGAGGGGTTGTAGGCGGTGATGTGAAGCCCGCTCCCGCAGTCAATGCAGGAGTGGGCTTGATCGCGTTGTTAGCGCCACGGTGAATCTGAGCTGCCGCGTCTCAGCATCGCAAATAACCCCTGGCGCCTGTCGCCTACTTTGGCCCCAGAATCTGCACCAGTTTTTCTGGCGACGGAGCACCTTGCTGTTGTTGCAAGTTGCCTTGTTCGTCCAGATAGAAAATCGCCGGAGTCGCGGCAACATCCAGTTCTTCCATCAACTTCGCGTTGGCATCCAGTTTGGCCTGGATGTCCGCCGGGATTTTGCTCAATGGCTTGAGGGTGCTGGCCTTGCCGGCTTTCTCATGCTCGTGCAGGGCTTGCTGCGGGTCCTTGGCACCCAGCAGGGCGGCAGATTTGGCCGGGCTGTCTTCGCGGATGATCCCTACCATGATGTGGCGCAATTGCACTTTGCCCGAGTCGACCCAAGGACGAGCCTGCTCCCAGAACATGTTGCAGTACGGGCAGTTCGGGTCGCTGAACAGGTAAACGGTGCGCGGTGCATCCTTTTTGCCATCGGCAATCCAGTTGCTCTTTTCCATCTCTGTCCAGACCTGCTTGGCCATCGGCTCGTACACCAGCTTTTGCAGCGGGGCCAGGCTCAGGTCCTTGCCGTCGGCGTCATACAAATTGCCCACCAGCACGTTGCCGTCCTTGGTCAGGTACAGCGCCATGCCACGGTTCTGGTACTGGGCGGCATAACCACGCAAACCGCCGGGAGCGTCAAAGCTGCCGATGATCTTTGCGCCCTTGGCTTCAATCTTCTTGATTGCCGGTGGTAACTCTTCGGCCTGCAACACAGGGGATTGCAAGAGCGCCGCGCCCAGCAGGGCGGTCATGCTCAGGGTTAGCAGTTTGCGGTTAAACATTTTTGCTGATTCCTTGCAGGGTCGGCCTGTTGGGCCGACATTGAATTGTTCAGATTGAAGGGCTCCATGGCCCGGGCCAGACTGGCTTGCGACAGCTCGCCCAGATGACTGCCCAGCAGACGGCCTTCAGCGTTATAGAACAGGGTAGTCGGCAGTGCCATTGAGCCGACTTTTTGTGCCAGTTGGCCGCCGCTGTCGAACAGCACGTTGCTCAGGTTCAGGCCCTGGGTTTCAAGAAAGGTGCTGACGCTCTGCATGCTTTCGCCCTGATTGACGAACAGGAAGGTCACGTTCTGATGCTGATGCTGGGCGTTTTGCAGTACCGGCATTTCGCGTCGGCAAGGCGGGCACCAGGTGGCCCACAGGTTGATCACCAGCGGGCCGCCCTGATAGCTGCTCAACTGCACTGATTCGCCGTTGGCGTTACGCAACACCAACTCCGGCAGGCGCGTGCCCTGTTCGTAAAGGCTGGACGAAAGACTGGCCAGCAGCCAGAACGCCAGCCCGCTACCCAGTCCCCAGCCCAATGGGCGGCGCAACCCGACGCGGCGCCAGCTGAAAATGACCGCACCGACCAGTACCGCCGCCAGCCCCGGCCATAGCAAAAACCCGCCGTCGCGCAAATCGAGGACCTGCAGCGGGTCGTCCTTGAAATAGCGCCAGTAGCTGAGGACAAAACCGATGCGCGCGGTCAGCAAACCCAGCAAAAACAAGGTGAACAATACGGACTCGGGGTTTTCGCCACCGCGTTTGGCTACGCGCCAACCCACCAGTGTCGCCAGGGCAAGGGCCAGGATCAGCAGCAAGTGGTTGATGGCCAGCGCAAACGAACCGATGGTCAGGGTAAGCATTTATAGGAGTTCCCGGGTGGCGTTCCAGTTATTCAAAAAGGTCTGGGCGTTGACTTCGCCAGTGATACGTTGCCCGCGACGCTCAACGCCATTGGGGCCGATCCAGACAAAGCTGGGCGGGCCCGGTACCTGATAGCGGCTGAGCAGCTCGCGGCTGGCGACATTATCGGCGGTCACGTCAAGACGCAACAGGCGCACGCCTTGTAAGGCATCCATCACTTGGGGTTTAGCGAATACCTGCTTTTCCATAACCTTGCACGATACGCACCAGTCGGCGTAGTAATCGAGCATGACCCACTGCCCGTCAGCCTTGGCGCTGGCCAGTTCACGGTCCAGACTGGTGGGGTCCTTGATGGTGATAAAGGCGTCGTGGGCAGTGCTTGCGGAACTGCTGCCCGCCACTGTTTTTGCGGTATACACCTGCAAGGGTTGCCACAGCTCGGTGCTGCCACCGGCAGCACCCACCAGTAACAGACAGCCCCACAAACCGGCCAGCAGGCTTAGTGGATTGAACAGCGCTTTGGCGCGCAGAAATGTCTGCGCCTGCTGCCACAGGCTGCATCCCAGAATGATCAGCAGGACACCCCACAGACCGATCCACAAGGACTCATCGAGTACCGGGCGGACCAGCAGCAACGCGGTGCCCAGGAACAGAAAGCCAAACAGGCCTTTCATCAGGTTCATCCAGGCGCCGGGCTTGGGCAGGAAGCGGCTGCCCACGGTAACCAGCAGCAACAGCGGCACGCCGATCCCCAGGCCCATCACAAACAGCACCAGGCCACCTTCAAGCGCATTGCCGCTTTGCGCGATATACAGCAAGGCACCGGCCAGTGGCGCCGTCATGCAGGGCCCAACCAGCAAGCCGGACAGGGCGCCAAGAATACCCGCGCCGATCAGGCTGCCGCCCTTGCGCCCACGCCCGGCGCTTTCCAGGCGGTCACGCAAGCCAGCGGGCAATTGCAGTTCAAAAAAACCGAACATCGGCAGTGCCAGCACCACAAACAATGCCGCAAAACTGCCCAGCAGCCAGGGTTGTTGCAGCAACGCCTGCAAGTTGGCGCCCAGCAGGGCCGCCAATACGCCCAGCCCGGCATACACCAGCGCCATGCTGATCACATAGCTGCCGGCCACGGCGAAACCGCGTCCGGCAGTGGCACCACTGCCCACGACCAGCCCGGCCAGAATCGGCAACATTGGCAGAGAGCAAGGGGTAAAGGCCAGCAGCAGCCCGAGGCCGAAGAACAGCAGCAAACTCCAGCCCAGCGAGCGCTGCTGCAAACTCGCGGCCAGTGACTGGTCCTGTGCCTGATCTTGTGCGGCCATTGGCTGTGCACCGCCCAAGTCAACCGTCTGGCTTTGCGGCGGGTAGCACAGCCCCGCATCGGCGCAGCCTTGCCAACTGACCTTGACCTGACCGCTGGCGCCTGCCGGGATGACTATCGCAACGCTATCGCGGTAGACCTGGGTGGCGCCAAAAAACTCGTCGCTGTGTTCCAGCCCTTGCGGCAATACAGGGTTTTTTGCTGGGTCCAGCCCGTCAAATTTGAAACGTTTTTGATACAGATAGTAGGTGTCGGCTATTTTCCACTGCAGGCGGGTTTCACCTGAGGGCAATGGCTCGGCACTGAATACAAAGGCCTTGTTGACCGGCAGAAAGTCGGGCTGTGCGAATGGATTGTTCGCGGTCTGGGCCTGGGCCACACCGACCAAACACATCAATAGCAAGGACAGCAGCAAACGCATGGATAAAGCCTTGGGCAAGTTCAAGTACCGCTACAGTGTGTTCCTGCGATTAACCGATCATTAACCGATGCATATCGCGGTGTACACGGCATAATCGGCCCTTAATCCCATGACCTTTTAATTGGCTCATTTACGCGGGTATCAGCATGCATGTACTGGTTTGCGAAGACGACGAACTGATCGCCAGCGGCATCAAGGCCGGGCTGACGGCCCAGGGCCTGACGGTCGAGCATGTGGGTACGGCCAGTGCGGCGCGGGCGATGCTCAAGGCCGCCGAGTTCGATGTGATGGTGCTTGATCTGGGTCTGCCCGACGAAGATGGCCTCAAACTGTTGCAACAGTTGCGTCAGCAGGGGCTGGAGTTGCCCGTGCTGATTCTGACTGCCCGCGACTCGGTGACCGACCGTGTCGACGGTCTGCAAGCCGGTGCCGATGATTACCTGCTCAAGCCTTTTGACCTGCGCGAACTCGCTGCCCGCCTGCACACGTTGCTGCGCAGAGTGGCAGGGCGCAGCGTCAACCTGATCGAACATGGGCCCTTGAGCTACGACCCGAGCAGTCGCGTGACTCTGCTCGCGGGCCAACCGGTCGACTTGTCCCGCCGCGAGCAGGCGCTGCTGCAAGCCTTGCTGCATAACCGCGGGCGGGTGCTGTCCAGTGAGCAACTGAAGGACAGCATCTACGGCTTTGGCGACGAACTGGAGAGTAATGCCCTGAACGTACATATCCATCACCTGCGGCGTAAATTGGGCAACGGTATTGTTGAAACCGTGCGTGGCCTGGGGTATCGCCTGGGCCATGCCGATGGCGCAGAGTCCGAGGCATGATGAGCCTGCGCCTGCGCTTGAGCCTGACCATTGGCTCGGCGTTTGTTCTGGTCTGGGCCCTGGCTGCGGCCTGGATGCTCAGCGATTTGCGTCAGCAAATGATGTTTTCCCTCGATCAGCGCCTGGTGGCTTCGGCGCGCATGGTCGCAGGGTTACTGGAGCAATTGCCGCAATTGCCGGTAAAAGGCGCGGGTACCCATTTCAGTGCCGAAAAACTGACCATTCCCGGCGGCATGGCTTGCCAGGTCAGTTCGCTGCGCGGTGAGATTCTGGCCCGCAGCCACAATAATCCGGACCAGCCGATGCAGTCGCAAGCGGCGGGTTTCCACGACCAGATCATCGACGGCGCCGCCTGGCGCACCTTTACCCTGGATCGTGGTGATCTGCGTATCACCACAGCTGACCGTCAGATCGAACGCGAGGCCTTGAACCTTTCGGTATTGTTAGCCGCATCGGTGCCTGTGGGCATGGCGCTGATGGTCTGTTTGCTGCTGCTGTGGCTGGGCATCGGCCAGGGCCTGGCGCCGCTCAACCGGATGCGCGATGCCTTGATGCGCCGTGATGCCGACTCATTGCAACCGCTGCAAATCGCGCCACTGCCCAGCGAACTGAAGCCATTGCTCGATTCGCAGAACCAGCTGTTTGCGCGCATCGCCAAGGCTATTGAGCGCGAGCGACGGCTCACCGGTGATGCCGCCCACGAACTGCGCAGCCCCCTGACCGCGATCAAAACCCACCTGCAAGTAGCGCGCATGACCGATGGCGAAGCCCGCGAACAGTCACTGGCCCATGCCGAGGCCGGCGCCGACCGTTTGCACCGTACCCTCGAACAATTACTGCTGCTGGCGCGGGTTGAAGGCAGCCTGTCGTTTGACGACGGGGTCAATTGTTCGGCCGAGCAAGTGGCGCGCCTGGCGATCCATGATGCGGCCGGTGACGCTGATGAGTGCATCCGTTTGCACCTGCCGGAAGACTTGCCGGCCACGGCGCTTGAGGTCCCGTCGGTATTGGCCATTGCTGCGCTGCGCAACCTGCTGGACAACGCCTTGCGCCATACCCCGGCGGGCACTCAGGTCGAGTTGACGGTTGCCGTTGAAGGTCCGCAGGTACGCTTCGTGGTGCGCGACCACGGCCCCGGCATTCCTCCTGAAACCCTGCAGCATATGACCCAGCGTTTCTGGCGCAATGGCAACAGCAATGGCTGTGGTCTGGGCTTGGCAATTGTGCAGGCGATAGTCGAGCGCTGCGGCTGCGAACTGATCTTCGACAGCCAGCCCGATGGCTTGCGGGTTGAGTTGCGGATGCCGTTGAAAGGCACAGTTGCCTGACCCTGTGGGAGCAGGGCAAGCCTGCTCCCACCTGTTCCCGATGCGGCAGCCGGTGCGAATACGCTCCAGTGGACTGATTTCGTTACAGCTTCAGTTGGGTCATGGTCTACAGTAACCGCGCTCTATTGAACCACCCACAGAAGGCTTTTTGTGGAGTGATTCCATTCCAGTTAAACAGACTCCACGGCGCATAAACGGCCCACTTGATCGCTTGTACGGGACTGGCACAGAACGTGCTGCTGTCCTTGATCCGCACCGGATGAGCATGATGTTTGTCTGGTTTAAGGACCCCGTACAAGAACAATAAAAGGATGATTCATGCAAAATCACCGACCTGTCACAGAAGAACCAGAACTCAAGCGCAGCCTTTCCAATCGCCATATACAGCTGATCGCCATTGGCGGTGCCATCGGTACGGGTCTGTTCATGGGCTCGGGCAAGACCATCAGCCTGGCAGGCCCCTCGATCATTTTTGTCTACATGATCATTGGTTTTATGCTGTTTTTCGTGATGCGCGCCATGGGCGAGCTGCTGTTATCCAACCTCAAGTACAAGTCCTTTATCGATTTCGCGGCCGACCTGCTGGGTCCCATGGCCGGTTACTTTACCGGGTGGACCTACTGGTTTTGCTGGATCGTGACCGGCATCGCCGATGTGATTGCCATCTCCGGTTATACCCACTTCTGGTTCCCTGATATCCCGCTGTGGCTCCCGGCAATCGGTTGCGTGGCGCTGTTGCTGTCGCTGAACCTGATCACGGTGAAAATGTTCGGCGAGCTGGAGTTCTGGTTTGCCATGATCAAGATCGTGGCCATTTGCGCGCTGGTCTGTACTGGGCTCTATATGGTGACCACCGCTTTCCAGTCCCCGACCGGCAACTCGGCATCGCTGACCAACCTGTGGAATGACGGCGGGATGTTTCCCCACGGGGTGATGGGCTTCTTCGCCGGTTTCCAGATTGCAGTCTTTGCCTTTGTCGGCATTGAGCTGGTGGGCACTACCGCCGCAGAAACCAAAAACCCGGAACGTAACCTGCCACGGGCGATCAACTCGATTCCGTTGCGCATCATCATGTTCTACGTGTTCGCGCTGATTGCGATCCTGGCCGTTACCCCGTGGCGCGATGTGGTGGCTGACAAGAGCCCCTTCGTTGAGCTCTTCATGCTCGCAGGCTTGCCCGCCGCCGCTGGCATCATCAACTTTGTGGTGCTGACCTCTGCGGCGTCTTCGGCCAACAGCGGCGTGTTCTCAACCAGCCGCATGCTGTTCGGATTGGCGATGGATGGTGACGCTCCGAGCAAGTTCAAGAACCTGTCCCGGCGCGCAGTGCCCTCCAATGGCCTGATCTTCTCCTGTATCTGTCTGCTGGCGGGGGCGCTGGTGATTTACGTAGTGCCGAACCTGATGGAGGCGTTCACCCTGATCACCACGGTCTCGGCGACCTTGTTCATGTTTGTCTGGACCATGATCCTGCTGTCCTACCTGGCGTATCGCAAGAAACGCGATCACCTGCACCGTGCCTCGAAATACAAAATGCCTGGTGGCAAGTTCATGGTCTGGGTCTGCCTGACCTTCTTCGTGTTTATCCTTGTATTGCTGGCCCTGGAAACCGATACCCGTCAGGCGTTGTACCTGGTGCCGGTCTGGTTTGTGCTGTTGGCCGTGGGGTATCGCTTGGTGCGCCGCAACAAACTGGAGGTGGCGAACCTGGCCTGTGAGGCAGATTAATCCGCTTTCGATGTAAATCCTCACTGCGCTGATGCGTTTCCAAGGCAGGAAGTTTTGGTCAATCTCATCTGCGTATTGAGGGTCCCAGAAATGTCAGTTGCTATCAGTCTTGTCGAACAACAGCCCCAGGCACTTTACGAGTTTGAAGAGTCAGCGCTGCTGGCCCGACAGAGCCGTCAGGAGTCCAATGCCCGCAGTTACCCTCGACGCATTCCCCTGGCCCTGAAGCGGGCCAGGGGTCTGTATGTCGAAGACGTCGAAGGCCGCCGTTTTATCGACTGCCTGGCGGGTGCGGGGACCCTTGCGCTGGGGCACAACCACCCGGTGGTCATTGCCGCCATTCAACAGGTGCTGGCCGATGAGTTGCCGCTGCATACCCTCGACCTGACCACCCCGGTCAAAGACCAGTTTGTCCAGGACCTGTTCGGTCTGCTGCCGCCAGCCTTGGCCTGTGAAGCGAAAATCCAGTTTTGCGGCCCCACCGGCACCGATGCGGTAGAAGCCGCCTTGAAACTGGTGCGCACCGCCACTGGGCGCAATACCGTGATCTCGTTTTCGGGCGCTTATCACGGCATGAGCCAGGGCGCGCTGAGCCTGATGGGCAGCTTGGGGCCGAAAAAGCCCTTGGCTGCCTTGCTCGGCAACGGCGTGCAGTTCATGCCGTACCCCTACGATTACCGTTGCCCGTTCGGGTTGGGCGGCAAGGCGGGGGTGCAGGCCAATTTGCACTATCTGGAAAACCTCTTCGCCGACCCCGAAGCCGGGGTGCAGTTACCGGCTGCGGTGATTGTTGAAGTGGTGCAGGGCGAGGGCGGCGTGATTCCGGCCGACCTTGACTGGTTGCGCGGTTTGCGGCGCATCACCGAACAGGCTGGTGTGGCGCTGATCGTCGATGAAATCCAGAGCGGCTTTGCCCGCACCGGCAAGATGTTTGCCTTTGAGCATGCAGGCATTGTTCCCGATGTCGTGGTGTTGTCCAAAGCCATCGGCGGCAGCTTGCCGCTGGCCGTCGTGGTGTACCGCGAATGGCTCGACACCTGGTTGCCGGGTGCCCATGCCGGGACCTTCCGTGGCAACCAGATGGCGATGGCCGCAGGCTCGGCGGTGATGCGCTACCTGCAGGAGCACAACGTTGCTGCTCACGCGACGGCCATGGGTGAGCGCCTGAGCGAACACCTGCACATCCTGCAGCGTGACTTCGCGCAGTTGGGCGATATTCGCGGGCGCGGGCTGATGCTGGGTGTGGAACTGGTTGACCCGGCTGGCAAGCTTGATGCGCAGGGCCATCCACCGGCCTTTGGGCGCCTGGCGCCATTGGTGCAACGCGAATGCCTCAAGCGCGGATTGATTCTGGAGCTGGGCGGACGTCAGGGCGCCGTGGTGCGCTTCTTGCCTCCGTTGATCATCACCGCCGCTGAAATCGATCAAGTGGCGGCCATTTTCGGCAATGCCATGGCGGCAGCCATCACCCGTTTGTAATTCCGGGCCGCGACCAATCGTTTGTTTCTTGTATTCCTTAACTGCACGGAGACCCGGACATGAGTTCAGTATTTGACCGCGATGACATCCTCTTCCAAGTGGTGGTTAACCACGAAGACCAATATTCGATCTGGCCCGATTACAAGGCCATTCCCGAAGGTTGGCGCGCCGTGGGCAAAAGTGGCCTCAAGCCTGAATGCCTGGCCTATATCGAAGAAGTCTGGACCGATATGCGGCCCTTGAGCCTGCGTCAGAAAATGGATGCAGTAACGACGCACTGACAATCACAGAGAAAAAAGCCAACACTCGGTTGGCTTTTTGTGGTTCTCATAAAGATCGATATTACCCTTGGCTCTTGTTCAGAACCTTGACGATAGCGTCGATATTGCCCTGCAATTCAGCCACCGGATCGGCGCCTTCAGCACCGATCACCACCAGTTCACTGCCACCTTCGGCAATCGCTGCCTTCACTGGCGCAGCCGGTTCACGATGGTCCAGCACCAGGGCCACGTCATTGTCCTTGAGGGTTTGAGTCAGTGCTTGCAGTGACTCGGGCGTCCAGCGCTCATCACCTTTGTGATCCACCTCGACCCGTTCCAGATTCAACCCGCCAATCAGATAATCCAGCCGGTCCGACAAGCTGACCACACTCAAGTTGTCAGCCTTGGCCAACTGCGCTTCGCTGTCAGCACTGAGTTTGAGCAGGCGCTGTTTGAGGGTCGCTAGATTGGTTTCGATTGTGCCCTTGGCTTGCGGCGCCAGGCGTACCAGATCGGCGGCGATTACATCTGCCATGCGCCCCATATTGTTACTGGTCAGCCAGGGCTGGCTGTTCAGGCCATCGATGTGCGCGCCTGGCTGCACGGCAATCCCCGGCAGGCTGCCGTCCACGGGGCGCGCCGCGTCCACTTCAACAATGCGGATATTGCTGCGCCGCGCCATCGGGTACAGCGGGTCGTCACTCCAGACCGAGCGCAGACCAATCACCGCGTCTGCGTTTGTGGCCAGCTTATGCAAGGCCGGAGCGCCGCGGCCACTGAAGTAGGCGCTTTGCCGGCTGCCGGGCAGGTTGGCGGCTGCTGCGCGCTCCAGAGTCACGTTGCTGTCCTTGAGCAGTAACTCGCCCAGCCCGTAAGTGATCGGCAGGCTGGCGAGGATGCGTACCGGTTGCGTTGCTGAATCGGCGGCCAGTACTGAAGTGCCGAGAAGCCCGGTGATGGCCAGGGCCAGCGAGAGTTTGCGCAGAGTGAACATTTATCCAATATTCCCTTTCAGGCTGGGGACTACGCCCCGGGCGATGGCGGCAAGAGCGAAGGCGATACCGGCCATCAGAATGATTGCGGCGCCGGACGGAATCGGCAGGTCAAACACAATGGGCAGCAGGATGCCGCACAAGGTGCTGACTGTTGCGATCAACACCGAAATCCAGAAAAAGCCCTTCAGTGACTGGCTGAGCAAACGTGCCGCCGCTGCTGGAATCACCAGCAGCGCGCCGACCAGAATTGCACCGATGACCTTGACTGCCGCCACGGTGATCAGCGTTACCAGAATTACAAACAGGTAATCCAGTGACTTCACCGCAACCCCGCGGACCGCGGCCAGTTGTGGATTGAAACTGGCCAGCATGATGCGGTTGTACATCGGCAAACTGAGGCCCAGTACCAGCGCACCGACCACCGCCAGCACCAGCAAGTCGTTGCCGTTGACCGTCAACACCGAGCCGAACAGTACGTTTTCGAGGATATGCACGTTGATCTTGCCCGCCAGAATCAGCAGCAGGCTGGCACCCAGGGCCAATGACACCGACAGAAAAACCCCGATTAACGTATCCGGTGCCAGCCCGGTACGGTTGCGCAGGTAATTGAGCGAGATCCCGAACAGCAAGCAATAGCCGAAGAGGCTGCCATAAGGCCCGGTGTAGGGTTCACCCAGCAGGATGCCGATAGCTACGCCGGTCAGTGCGGCGTGGCCCACGGCTTCAGAGAAAAACGCAAAACGCTTGACCACCACCAGCGTGCCCAACCCGCCCAGCACCGGGCCAATCAGCAGCCCTGCGAGCAGGGCATTGACCACAAAACCGTAAGCCAGCACTTCGGGCAAATAGCCCGCAGAAGCCCAGCCCTGAACCATCAAACGGAACGCTTCGTAACTCATTAAAGGGCGCTCCCGTGAGCCTTGGGATGGGTTGAGAACAGCGTCAGCAAACGCTCGGGACTCAGGGTCTGCTCAGGCGGGCCGTCGAACAGTACCTGACGGTTGAGCCCGGTAACGCGTTCGGCCAACCGCTTGACGGCTGCCAGATCGTGCTCGATCCAGACCACAGTGACCCCGGCCTGGCGCCAGTCGGTCAGCAAGCGTTCGAATACCCGCGCCCCGGCCTCGTCCAGCGCCGACATGGGCTCATCCAGCACCAGCAATTGCGGTGCCGGGATCAAACCCTGAGCCAGCAGCACACGCTGGCGTTCGCCACCGGACAGTGCGCCCATGCGCCGCTTGCGTTTGTCCTGCATGCCAACCCGCTCCAGCGCTTCGCCGATGGCCGGGGCCACCTTGCGCGACAGGCCCATAAAAGCAGGGCGGCGCTGACACATGGCGGCCATAAAATCATCCACGGTCATCGGCAGCCCGCGATCGAATTCCAGCGCTTGCGGCACATAGCCGATCAGCCCAGGTTCGCCGGGCCAGTTCAGGCACAGTCGACCCTGATGGGGCATTTGCCCCAGCAGCGTCTTGATCAGCGAGCTTTTACCGCCGCCATTAGGCCCGACCAGCGCATGCACGCTGCCGGGGCGGATGCTGAAGCTGACGTGATCCAGAATGGGCGTGCGGCCCAGGGTCAGCGAAACCTGATCAAACTCTACGCCGGGGCCGCAGACCTTTACTGACAATCGTTCAGCAGCAGTCATGCGCCGGCCTCCTGAATTGCCCTGACCACGGTATTGAGGTTGCCGGTCATTTCTTTTTCGTACTTGTCGGCGCTGTAGTCGCCATAGGAAATATGTGACAGCGGGTACAACTTGACCCCGGACTCGCGCTGGATGGTCTCGACATAAGTGGAAGGGAAGTCCATCTCGGAGAAGATCACCTTCACGTCCAGTTCGCGCAGTTGGTCGATGGTTTTTTTCAGCTGGCTGGGGCTCGGTTCGATGCCGTGGGCCGGTTCAACCACTGCGGTGACTTCCAGGCCGAATTCACGCAGCAGGTAGTCGTAAGCTGCGTGTACCGTGGCTACGCGCAGGTCGGCGTTGGGTGCCTGGGTCAACTTGGCCAAGGCATCGGCGCGCATTTGGCGCAAGCGCTTGCCGTAGGCGCGGGCATTGGCGGTGTAGGTCTTGGCGTTGGCCGGGTCCAGCTTGCCCAGTTCGCGGGCAATGTTGTTGACCTGAGCAATCGAGGCGCTGATCGACAGAAAGGTGTGCGGGTTGACCACCTTGCCCGCGCCACGTGCCGCGTTGCCGGTGGCGGCCAGCAGCGGAACATTGCGGTTGGCCTCAATCACCGGGATATCCGGCTTTTCGCTGGCCTCGATCATGCGGTCGGCAAAGTCATCATGGCCGACGCCATTGAGCACGATCACATCCAGAGTGCCGATGCGCTTGATGTCCTCGGCGCGTGGCTCATAGGCGTGGGGGTTGAAGCCTGCAGGAATCAGCGGCACCACTTCGGCCTTGTCGCCGACAATATTGGCCACGTAGCTGTAGTAAGGGTGCAAGGTGATACCGATGCGCAACGGCTTGGCCAGCGGTGTCGGGGTGTCGGCATGCACCAGTGGTGACAGGCAAGCGGCAAACAGGGCGGCCAGCAACAAGGTGCGGCGACGCACAACAGATGAAATCGACATGGCGAGCAGTCTTCTCTCAGGTCAAGCGGTGGGTTCAGTGCCGATGCTGACGAGTCACTCCAGCATCGAATTGCGCGATCACTTGCTGCCAGCCACTCTGGTTCAGGGCCGCATCGCTCAGATCAACGGGTGGGCTGACGGCATGTTGGCGGTTGAGCCAGATGTCCGGTTGATCCGCGATACGCATCAAAAACGAGCCCGCCACTTCGGGGTTAGGGCTCACTCCCAGATACGCCTGCTGGCCCAGCAACTGCCAGGCATGGTTGCCACGGCTGACTGAGCTGGCATCGCTGGCGAAGGGTGCGAAGCCTTCTTCGGCCAGTTGTGTTGGTTGGGGCAGGGTGCTGGACTCTTCGCGCAGCAACTGGATCTCGTCCAGGGTGACCCGCAAGTCGGCGTAGATGCCTTGCTCGGCCGCGGTCAGGTCGCGTCGCGCATCCAGTTGATGGGTGGCCACCGAGGTCACTTCCTGGGATTCATGACGCCAGGCCACCACGGAACCGGCCACCGTCAGAATCAGCAGGCACAACAGCAACACATACAGGGTTTCATGCCCGGCCCCGGCCGGGCGCACGACTTGAGTACTCATGGGACCTCGATATCGGCTTGGTCAATCTCAACGATATGACCGGGGCCTGCGTCGAACAGCACATAAAACTCAGAATCCGGGCGTTTGAAGGTCATGGTCGAGTCCGCTCCCAGCTTGCCGGGCACCAGGATGGTTTCGTCGTAGCCGATGACGTCCAGGGTCACCCCTGGTGCGCCGCTGCCATCGGAAAACCCGCCGGTGCAACGGATTTGCCCGTCTTCGACAGCCTTGCACTCACACATCGGGTTGTGGGCCAGTGCCTGACCGCAAAAACCGATCAATGCAAACAGTCCTGCCGCCAAGGCAGGTTGTTTAAACAGGCGCGAACTCATGGCTTGCCTCCTTGTTTGGTCAGCCAGGCCACGGTTGCCGGTGATGCCTGACTCAGGGGAATGGATGCCTGATGCATGGAACCGTCCCACCCTTCAAGGGTGATCCACAGTTCTGCGTCGGCCTTGGTGCGCTCAGGGATTGGCAAGGTGGCGCCCATGCGGTACGGCGTGCCGAAAAAAATCACCCCGGCGGCGCGCAGACTGCGCGGCTTGCCGATACGCAGATAGGCGGCCTTGACCTGATCGATACAGGTGTCGCACAGGGCCGCGTTAAAGCTCTTCATGTACCCGGCCGGGCCGTCGGGGCGTGGGGCCTCGTTGCGCAACTCGGCCAGTTGCAGGCTCCAGGGGCCGACCTGCACGGTGCCGATGTCTCGCTCGCCCAAGCCGCTGTCACCACGAAACAGCGAAGCATCGGCAAAGTACTTGGGCATAAAGCCCAGCGGCACCAGCAATAGCAGGATGTTTATGTGAAAGCGCCATTTGTGCCACAGCCTGCTCAGGCTGGACGCTGGCTGTGCAGCCACTGCCTTGCTCATACATTGACCTCTTCGGGCTGTGGGCTATGCGCCGTAACGGTCTGGGTTTTTGGCGCGCGCTTGGGTTTTTCACTGCGTTTGAGGGCGTTGGCGGTGGCCAGGGCGGTGCGCTTGGTCCAGATCAGCAAGCCGCTCAAGACCATCATGCTCAGGATCAAACCGAAGAAGAACCAGATCAGCTTGACCCACAATCCGCCAAAATCACCGGTGTGCAGCGGGCGCATCGACTCGGTGACCAACTCCAGCCCGGAGCGGTCGGCGATCATCCGCGAGCCTTCAATTGCACCGTTGTAGGGGTTGATCTCGGCGGTCTGGAACAACAACGGATACCAGCCGGGACCGCCGACTTCGATATGGCCGTAGGCATTGCTTGGCAGGCTGACAAAGCTCGCTTCCAGCCCCGGGATGTTTTCGGCGGCAATCTTGACTGCCTGATCGAGGCTGATCTGCGGCGCGGGTTTGCCGTCCGGCATGATCGGCACATCCTGGCGCGCCACAACGGGCGGGTTACCTGCGGTTGAAATGGAAATCTGGTTATCGAACATAAAGGCCTGAATCAGGAACCACAGGCCGGTGATAGAAATTACCGCGATAAACCAGATCGACCAGATGCCGCACAGACGATGGAAATCGCCCCAGAAAATCCGCGCACCGTGCTTGAAGCGCAGGTTGGGTTTGAAAAAACCTTTCCAGAACTTCTTGTAGACCACCAATCCGGTAACCAGCGATGCCAGCAAAGGCAAGCCGAGGAATGACACCAGATACCAGCCCCAACTGTAGCCATTGGTAAAGGGCACCAGCCACCAGCCGTGCAGGGCGCGGGTAAAGGCCTTGAAGTCGAAGCTTGGGCTTTCACCCTGAATTGCCCCGGTGTAAGGGTTGATATACAGCGCTGGCGAGCGGCCGTCCGGGTACACCACATCGGCTACCAGGGCAAAATGCGACTCGTCCGGACGGCTGATCGACTGCACGGCCAGTGTCGGTTCGGCCTTGTGAATGGCGCTGAGCACTTGCTCATAAGTCAGCAGTGGCGCGTCATCCGACGGCTGAGTGGCACGGGCCTCGGGGGTAGCCAGCCACACAATTTCCTGGCTGACCACCGCCAGGGTACCGGTCACACAGACAATCAACACAAAGAACCAGATAGGCAGCGTCAACCAGCTGTGCACCAGAAACCAGAGTTTAGAACGGGACTTTTTGGACATGGGGAACGGCAAACTCGCGGCTGGGCGGGTGTCTAATCGCCATTGAGAAGCGATTGCTTATCCATGTAGGACGAATGAGACGTTCAAAACCCGAAGCCAGAGTTGTAAAAAAATGTTTCGCACTCCCGTATGCCTGCAGCCGTTGATGCAGGAACGAGGCTGCGTTCACCCCAACGACTGCCCCAGTTTCCAGTACCCCATAAAGGTCAGCCCCTTGCGGTCCATGCCGCACTCATTGACGAAAAACCTTCTGATCGCCATCACAGCCGTCGATTCCCCGGCCACCCAGGCATAAAAGTCGTTGTGTTTGGCGCTCGCCCGTTCCCATAGGCGCTGGTTGTCCAGGTCAAGTTCTTGCAGCGCCGCGCAGCCTTGAGCTTGACTGCGCCGGGGCGGCAGGCTGGCCAGTTCGCGGGCGGCGAGGAGCATGCCGTCGCCGTGTTGTTTGCCCAGGCTGGCGCGGGGTAGCCAGTGAACTTTGGCGTTAAGGCCGCAGACCAAAGGCAGGCAGTCAGACTCTTCGGGTACTTCGACAAAGGCTTGTACCTGGGGCGGGTCGGGGTGATGTGCAAGTTGTTCAAGGATCCCGGCAATCGCCGGGAGGGCGGTTTCGTCGCCGATCAACAGCACTGTGCGCACGCCCTGAGGTGGTTGCCATTCATAACCACCGGGGTCCTCTTGGCAGGCGCCGTTGGGAGCGATGATTTGCAGTTGATCGCCGATCTCGGCTTGCAGCGCCCAGCGCGAGGCGGGGCCGGTTTCGCCGTGCAGGACAAAGTCGATGTCCAGCTCGGCCGATTCCACGCGCAGGTCGCGAATGGTGTAAGTGCGCATGGGTGGGGTCTGTTCGGAACCAAGGTCGCGTATGTGTGCTCGCCAGTCGCCCTGCTTGGGCAGGTTGGGAGCGATACCGTCGACGCTCGGGAAGAAAAGTTTGACCCGCTGGTCCGGTGCCAGGGTGCGCATAAGTGCCACATCGCTGCCGCTGAACACAAAACGCATCAGCGACGGACTCAAGGCAATTCGATGCTTGAGCCGGATATCGAACACCTGGTAAGCGGTGGGTTTATTGAGTCGATTACGCAGGTTTTGTACCAGAGAGGTGACGGCGGACATAACAGCACCTTAGTGAACAGGAGTCGTTTATATAACGACTAGTCGGAGCCTGAATTTAACGGCGACTTGTAGCCGCTGAGGAGCGCAGGTGAACCAAGCGGTTTAGCGAGAGCCCTTCGCTAGTGCTTGACCGGGAGCAGAGTATCTACAGAGATACTTCAAGCGTGGGAGCGAGCCTGCTCGCGAATGTTCTTTGCGAGCAGGCTCGCTCCCACTGGGGGCTTGACCTGGAACAGAGTATCTACAACTTTCGGGTGTTGGTGTGTTCGCGGTGTCCCTTGCCTGTTTCTATCAAAAGCGGCAGGTTAATTTTCCCCTGACTTCATCCGTTCCGTAGGGATAGCCGAGCCAACGCTCGATAGCCAACACGTACGGAAGAAGTCAGATGAATGCTGAGAAGTCCCTCAAACTTGCCCGCCGATTCATCGAGTTACCGCTGGAAAAACGCCGGTTATTCCTCGACGGTCTGCGGGCAGAAGGGATCGACTTTTCGCAGTTTCCGATTCCCGCCGATGTGCCCGCAACCGACCGTCAGTCGTTGTCGTATGCGCAGCGGCGCATGTGGTTTTTATGGCAACTCGCCCCCCACAGTGGTGCCTATAACCTGCCGGGCGCGGTACGCCTGACCGGCGCGCTGGATAGCGCCGCGCTGGAGCAGGCCTTTGCCCACCTGGTGCAGCGCCACGAAACCCTGCGCACGGTGTTTCGTCAAAATCCCGATGACAGCCTCGAACAGGCGCCGCTCACGGTTCCCCTCCAGGTCGAGCAGCTGGATTTCAGCCTGCTGCCCGTCATTGAGCGTGAACAGGCGGTCGCGGCCGAGGCTCAGCGCCAATCGCTGCAACCCTTTGATCTGGCCAACGGCCCGCTGTTGCGAATCAAGCTGCTCAAGCTCGCCCCACAGGAGCATGTACTGCTGCTGACCTTGCATCACATCGTGTCTGATGGCTGGTCGATGAATGTGTTGATCGACGAATTTATCCGCAGCTATGACGCTTTCGAGCGCGGCGAGTTGCCCGCGTTGGCTCAGTTGCCGATTCAATACAGCGATTACGCGTTGTGGCAACGCCGTTGGCTGCAGGCCGGTGAGCAGGCCCGGCAACTGGAATACTGGCAGTCACGGCTCGGTGACGAGCATCCGGTCATGGCCTTGCCCACGGATTATCCGCGCCCGGCGATGCCGAGTTATCGCGGCACCCGGTATGAATTTGCGGTTGCCCCGCAACTGGTCGAGCAATTGCGCGCCTTGGCGCAACAACACAATGTCACCCTGTTTATGCTGCTGTTGGGCGCGTTCAATATCCTCCTGCACCGCTACAGCGGCCAGGACGATCTGCGGGTCGGGGTGCCGATTGCCAATCGTAACCGGCGCGAGGTCGAGGGGCTGATCGGGTTTTTCGTCAATACCCAAGTGCTGCGCACACAACTCAATGCCCAGACCTCGGTGGCCGAGTTGCTGGGCGCGGTGAAAGAGACCGCGCTCGGCGCCCAGGCACATCAGGAGTTACCCTTCGAGCAACTGGTTGAGGCGCTCAAGCTTGAACGTAACCTGAGTCATAACCCGCTGTTCCAGGTGATGTACAACCACCAGCCGCAGGTCGCGGATATCGATACGGTGAATACCGCCTCCGGCCTGAAGTTGAGCCTGGTGGAGTGGGAAGGGCGTACCACCCAATTTGACTTGAGCCTGGATACTTACGAAAAAGCCGGCCAGCTGCACGCTGCCCTGACCTACGCCAATGACCTGTTTGACGGTGCGACCATCACCCGCATGGCTGGGCATTGGAGCAACCTGCTGCGGGCGCTGGTAGACAACCCTGAACGCCGGGTTGGCGAGTTGCCGATGCTCGATGCCAGCGAGTGGCAGACCCAGGTCCATGACTGGAACCGCACCCAGGTCGCTTACCCGACCCATACCTGCCTGCAGCAATTGATCGAAGCGCAGGTCGAGCGTACGCCGAATGCCATAGCCCTGGTGTTTGGCACGCAGTCCATGACCTTTGCGCAACTCAATGCTCGCGCCAACCAGCTGGCCAATCTGTTGCGCGAGCAGGGCGTGGGCCCGGACGTGCTGGTGGGTATCGCGCTGGAACGCTCGCAGGAGATGGTGGTGGGTTTGCTGGCGATCCTCAAGGCCGGTGGCGCCTACGTGCCGCTGGACCCGGAGTACCCGCAAGAGCGGCTGGCGTACATGATCGACGACAGCGCCATTGCGCTGTTGCTGACCCACAGCCGCTTGTTGGCGACGCTACCGGTGGCCGATGTGAAGGTCATCACTGTGGATCAACCTTCGGGTTGGCTGGACGACTACAGCGCCAGCAATCTCAACCTGGCCCAGGATTCGCAACACCTCGCCTACGTGATCTACACCTCGGGTTCTACCGGGCGCCCCAAAGGTGCGGGCAACACGCATGCGGCGCTGGTCAACCGCCTGTGCTGGATGCAGCAGGCTTACGCTCTGGGGGCAGACGATGCCGTGCTGCAAAAGACCCCGTTCAGTTTTGACGTGTCGGTGTGGGAGTTTTTCTGGCCGCTGCTCACCGGGGCCCGGCTGGTAGTAGCCCAGCCCGGCGAACACCGCGAACCGCTGCGCCTGATCGAGACCATTCGTCAGCAGCGCATCACTACGCTGCATTTTGTGCCGTCGATGTTGCAGGCGTTTATTCACGAAAGTGCAGTCGAGCACTGCACCAGCCTGCGCCGGATTGTCTGCAGTGGTGAAGCATTACCGGTGGACGCCCAGCAACAGGTGTTCGCCAAACTGCCCGCTACCGAGTTGTACAACCTGTATGGGCCGACCGAAGCCGCCATCGACGTGACGCACTGGACCTGCCTGGAGGAAGGTGCAGCCAGCGTGCCGATTGGTTTGCCGATTGCCAACCTGCGCACCTGTGTCCTCGACGCGAATCTGTCGCCCGTGGCGTTGGGGGTTGCCGGTGAGCTGTACCTGGGCGGTGCCGGATTGGCCCGCAGCTACCATCGACGGCCGGCCCTGACCGCCGAGCGCTTTGTGCCGTGCCCGTTCAACCAGGGCGAGCGCCTGTATCGCACCGGTGATCTGGTTCGGCAGCGGGTGGACGGGGTGATTGAGTATCTGGGGCGCCTCGACCACCAGGTCAAGTTACGTGGGTTGCGCATTGAGCTGGGGGAAATCGAAGCGCGTCTGGTCGAGCACGCGGCAGTGCGCGAAGCCGTGGTGCTGGTGCTCGATGGCAAGCAACTGGTGGCGTATGTGGTACTGCAAGATCCATTGCAGGCCGACTGGCAGGCCGCACTCAGCGCGCACCTGCAACTCGCGTTGCCGGAATACATGGTACCCGGCCTCTGGCTCAGCCTTGAGCGCTTGCCGCTGTCGGCCAACGGCAAGCTGGAGCGCAAGGCCCTACCGCGCCCGGACCTCAGTGCGCTGCAACAAGGCTATGCCGCACCGGCCTGCGAGCTGGAGCAGCGCTTGGCCGATATCTGGCAAAACGTACTGGGCGTGGCGCAGATTGGCGTGGATGACAACTTCTTCGCCCTGGGCGGTGACTCGATTATCTCGATTCAAGTTGTCAGCCGAGCTCGTCAGGCCGGGATCGCGTTCAGCCCGCGAGATCTTTTCCAGCATCAGACCATTCGCAGCCTGGCCCGGGTCGCCGAGCTGAGCCAGCAAACCAGCATCGATCAGGGGCTCGCCAGTGGCGCTGTGGCATTGGCACCCGTGCAGCAGTGGTTTTTTGCGCAGCCAATGCCTCAACGTCACCACTGGAACCAGTCGCTGCTGCTGCACCCGCGTCAGCCGCTTGAGGGCGCTGTGCTCGAGCTGGCGCTGCGCTCGTTGCTGACGCATCACGATGGTCTGCGCTTGCGCTTCGAACAGCGCGACGGTCAGTGGCAGCAGGCCTATGCCGAACTGCCGACGGACAGCCTGCTGTGGCACCGGCAGGTGACTGGTGTGCAAGAACTCAATGCGCTATGCCAACAGGCTCAGCGTAGCCTTGACCTGCAACAGGGCCCGCTGCTGCGCGCGCTGTTGGTGGACATGCCCGATCACAGTCAGCGCCTGTTGCTGGTGGTCCATCACCTGGTGGTGGACGGCGTATCGTGGCGTGTATTGCTGGAAGATCTGCAGCAGTTTTATAGGGCTCCGAGCCAGCCGCCGCAGGCCAAGACCAGTGCCTATCAGGCCTGGACTGCACGCCTGCAAGGCGAGGCTTTGGCACGGGTCGATGAGTTGGCCTGGTGGCAGGCGCAGTTGGCCGGTGCCTGCAGCGACTTGCCCTGTGACCGTCCTGATGCGGGTTTGCAAAACCGCCACGGGCGCAAGCTGGAGCTCAAACTCGATGCCGAACTTACCCGCCAGTTGTTGCAAGTGGCCCCTGCAACCTATCGCACCCAGGTCAACGATTTGTTGCTGACGGCGCTGGCACGGGTGATTGGCCGCTGGAGTGGGCAGGCCAGCAGCTTGATTCAGCTCGAAGGCCACGGTCGAGAACAGCTGTTCGATGACCTCGATCTGTCGCGCACCCTGGGCTGGTTTACCAGCCTGTTCCCGGTACAACTGACTGCGCAAGGTGACTTCGGCACCTCGATCAAATCGATCAAGGAGCAACTGCGCAGTGTTCCGAACAAGGGCGTCGGTTACGGCCTGTTGCGCTACCTGGCAGGTGATGAGGTGGGCGCACAGTTGGCGGGTCTGGCCACGCCGCGCATCACCTTCAACTACATGGGGCAGTTCGACCGTCAGTTTGACGAGCAGGCGCTGTTCGCCCCGGCTGCTGAAAGTGCCGGGTTGGCACAGGACGAAAACGCGCTGCTGGCCAACTGGCTGAGCATCGAGGGGCAGGTCTACGGCGGCGAACTGAGCCTGCAATGGAGCTACAGCCAGCAGATGTTCGATGATGCGACGGTGCAGGGGCTGGTTGACGATTACCGGCACGAGCTCAGCGCTCTGATCGAACACTGCGTGGGCTGTGAGGCGGGCGGCATGACCCCGTCGGACTTCCCTCTGGCATCGTTGACCCAGGCACAACTGGACAACCTCAAGGTGCCTGCCAGCGCCATTGAGGATATTTACCCACTGTCGCCGATGCAGCAGGGCTTGCTGGTGCACACCCTGCTGGAACCGGGCTCGGGTATCTATTTCATGCAGGACCGTTACATCATCGACAGCGAAATCGACCTGCCGCGCTTTACGGCTGCCTGGCACGCCGTAGTCCAGCGTCACGATGCACTGCGCGCTTCGTTCAGCCTCGACGAAGACGGCCAGATGCTGCAAATCATCCACCGCGATGCTGCGCCTAAAGTGCAACTTCACGACTGGACCGAACGCCCGCAGGCTGAGCACGAAGCGGCGTTGCAAGCGCTGCTGGCCGAGGACCGGGCGCAGGGTTTCGATCTGCTTAACAGCCCACCGTTCAGCTTGCGCCTGATCCGCCGCAGCGCAGGGCATTACTGGTTTATCCTCAGCAACCACCACATCCTGATCGATGCCTGGTGCCGCTCGTTGTTGCTGCAAGACTTCTTCACCCTTTACAGCGGCCAGCACAGCCTGCCGCCCGCGGCGCGTTATCGCGACTTTATCCAGTGGCTGCAAGAACAGGGTGAGAGCGCTGCGCTGAATGCCTGGACGGTTGAGCTGGAAGGTTTTGAACAACCCACGCCGTTGCCGTTCGACCGCCCTGTGCGCCGCCAGGGCGGGTTCTCCGAGATCGGCGATTGCTACGCCGACCTTGAACCGGCGCAGGGCCGTGCCTTGCGTGAACTGGCGCAGCGTTATCAGCTGACCGTCAACACCCTGACTCAGGCTGCCTGGGCGCTGGTTTTGCAGCGTTACAGCGGGCTGGATCAAGTGTTGTTCGGCGTGACGGTGGCTGGTCGCCCGATCAATCTTGCGCAAATGCAGGACACAGTGGGCCTGTTTATCAACAGCATCCCGTTGCGTGTGCGCTTGCCTCGCGCCGGGCAAAGCGTCAGCGTGCAAAGTTGGTTGCAAGACTTGTTCGAGCACAACCTGGCGCTGCGCGAACACGAGCATTTGCCGCTGCTGAAGATTCAGGCATGCAGCGGGCTGGAAAAAGGCCAGTCGATTTTCGACAGCCTGTTCGTCTACGAAAACGCCCCGGTAGAAAGCGCGGTGGTCAGCGGTGCGCAGCAGATCAGCGCCAGGTCCGACAGCGCCCGCACTCACACCAATTACCCGATGACGGTGGTGGTGTACCCCGGCGATGCGCTGGGCTTGCACTTGTCTTACGACAAACGCTTCTTCGATGAGGCTACGGTCGAGCGCTTGCTGGCGGATTTCAAGCGCCTGCTGTTGGCAATTGGCGAGCATGCCGATGGCCAGTTCGCCGACCTGCCGGTGGTCGACGCCGCCGAACGTGGGCAACTGTTGCAGGCCGGTAACCAGACCGCCCGCGACTACCCGCTGGATCAAGGGTATGTACGCCTGTTTGAGGCGCAACTGGCGGCGCACCCCGACCGCGTGGTCGCCACCTGTCTTGAGCAACGCTGGACCTATCGCGAGCTGGACACCCGGGCCAATCGTCTTGCTCAAGCGTTGATCGCAGCCGGTATCGGCGTCGACCAACCGGTTGCGCTGCTGGCCGAGCGCAGCCTGGAGCTGCTGGGCATGATGCTTTCCAGCTTCAAGGCTGGCGCGGCTTACCTGCCGCTGGACCCGCAGTTGCCGCAGCAACGTCTGCTGGATCTGCTGCAACTGGGTCGGGTTCCGGCGCTGGTGGCCAGTGCTGCCTGTGGTGAACAGGCGCAGGCTTTGCTTGCGCTGCTGGCGCCTGAACAGCGGCCCATGCTGTTGATCTGGGATGAGGTGCAAACCGCGGGCGGCTCTTGCGCCCAACCGCAGATCTACAGCGCGCCGAATAATCTGGCCTATGTGATCTTCACCTCGGGCTCGACCGGAACCCCCAAAGGGGTGATGGTCGAGCAGGCCGGAATGCTCAATAACCAATTGAGCAAGCAACCGTATCTGCACCTGACTGGCGCTGATGTTATTGCCCAAACCGCGTCCCAGAGTTTCGATATTTCGGTATGGCAGTTCCTTGCCGCGCCGCTGTTTGGCGCCCAGGTCGATATCGTGCCCAACGCCATCGCCCACGATCCGGCAGCGTTGTTGGCCCATGTGGCGGCGCGGGGCATCAGCGTTCTCGAGAGCGTGCCGTCACTGATCCAGAGCCTGCTCGACGAACCACAGGGTTCGCTCGCTGCACTGCGCTGGATGCTGCCAACCGGCGAAGCCATGCCGCCGCAACTGGCGCGGCGCTGGTTGCAGCGCTATCCGCAGATCGGTCTGGTCAACGCCTACGGCCCGGCGGAATGCTCGGACGATGTGGCACTGTTTCGGGTCGATGCGGCTTCGGTCGATGGCGCATATCTGCCGATTGGCCTGGCCACCGACAACAACCGTCTGTATGTGCTCGATGGCGGTTTGCAGCCCGTGCCAACCGGTGTGGTGGGCGAGTTGTATGTGGCGGGTACTGGCGTGGGGCGCGGCTATTTCAGCGATCCGGCGCGCAGTGCGGCGGTGTTTATGCCCAACCCTTACGCGCAACAACCGGGCGAGCGCCTGTACCGTACCGGCGACCTGGCGCGGCGCCGCGCCGACGGCCAGCTGGAGTACGTGGGCCGCATCGACCAGCAGGTAAAAGTGCGTGGTTTTCGCATTGAGCTGGGTGAAATCGAATCCCGTCTGCGCGAGCTGGATGGCGTGCGCGAAGCCGCGGTGGTGGTACAGGAAGGTCCGACCGGCAAGGCGTTGGTCGCCTTTGTGGTGGCCGACGACGAGGCGCCGCACTGGAGCCAGTTGCGCGAGCAGCTCAAGGCCGGGCTCAAGTCCCGCTTGCCCGACTATATGGTGCCGCTGCAATGGCAGGTGCTGGACAGCCTGCCGCTCAATGCCAACGGTAAGGTCGACCGCAGGGCGTTGCCCCAGGCGGGTGACTGGCAACGCGAGGTGATTGCCCCGCTGGCCGGGATCGAAACCCGGATTGCCGCCATCTGGCAGCAGGTGTTGAAACTCGATGCAGTGGGCCGCGACGACAATTTCTTCGAGCTGGGCGGGCATTCATTGCTGGTCGCGCAAGTGGTGTCCCGCGTGCGTCAGCAATTGAATATCGAACTGCCCCTGAGCAGCCTGTTTGAAACCGCCAGCCTCAGCGACTTTGCCAGCCGTTGTGCGGCGCAACCGCCAACTGTCAGCCAGCCGCCATTGCGCCCGCTGGTTGGCGGTCAAGCAGATGTGTTGTCGTATGCGCAACAGCGCCAGTGGATCCTCTGGCAGCTTGACCCGGACAGTGCGGCGTACAACATTCCCGCAGCGCTACGGCTTAAAGGTGCGCTCAATCGTGATGCACTGCTGCGCAGTTTCAATGACCTGCAGGCACGCCACGCAACCCTGCGTACTACCTTCTCCCAGGATGGCGAACAGGCCCGTGGCGTGCTGCACACCAGTTTGCCGTTGGCCTTGCGTGAGTTGATCCTCGATACCGTCAGTGAGGCGCAGATTGAAGCCCTGGTCAGCGAAGAAATGCGCCAGCCGTTCGACCTGCGCCACGGTCCGCTGCTGCGCGTGTTGCTGCTCAAGGTCGCGGCCGATGAGCATGTGCTGGTGCTGACTGTGCACCATATCGCCGCTGATGGCTGGTCGATGCAGGTGATGGTCGATGAGTTCAGTGCACTGTATGTGGCCCATGTTCAGGCGCAGGCACCGAACCTGGCGCCGTTGGTTGTGAGCTACGCCGATTACGCGGCATGGCAGCGCAACTGGCTGCAGGGAGGCGAGGGCGAACGCCAGTTGAATGCCTGGCGCGAAAAGCTCGGCACTCATCACGCGCCGCTGGAACTGGGCAGTGAGCTGACCCGCCCGGCGATTCGCAGCGAGCGCGGCGCACGTATCGAGTTGACGGTTGAACCGCAATTGGCCAGCCAATTGCGGCAGTTGGCTCAGCAGCAAAATGTGACCCTGTTCATGTTGCTGCTGACCAGTCTGCAAACGCTTTTGCATCGCTACAGTGGTCAGTCGGCAATCAGTGTTGGCGTGCCGAACGCCGGGCGGGGCCGGATCGAAACCGAAGGCCTGATCGGCTTCTTTATCAATACCCAGGTGCTGCGCGCCGAGATCGACGGTCAGCAAACCTTTGCCAGCCTGTTGCAGCAGGTCAAACAAACGGCGCTATGGGCGCAGGCGCATCAG
This sequence comes from Pseudomonas kulmbachensis, assembly GCF_963681935.1. NCBI lineage: Bacteria > Pseudomonadati > Pseudomonadota > Gammaproteobacteria > Pseudomonadales > Pseudomonadaceae > Pseudomonas > Pseudomonas kulmbachensis. Next base: position 1,932,665 of record NZ_OY817088.1, read on the forward strand.
GAACTGCCGTTCGAGCAACTGGTAGAGGCGCTGCAACCGCAGCGCAGCCTCAGCCACACGCCGCTGTTCGACGTGCTGTTCAACCATCAACGCCAGGTCGGTGACAGTGTTGAACGCACGCTGCCGGGCTTGACCGTGCAACGCATGGACTGGCAACAGCACAGCGCCCAGTTCGATCTGGCACTGGACACCGAAGAGCAGGGCGAGCAACTGCACGCCAGCCTGACCTATGCCAGCGATGTGTATGACCCTGCCACTATCGAACGTCTGGCCGGGCACTGGTTGAACCTGTTGCGCGCCGTGGTGCGTGAGCCGCAACAACGTATCGCTGGGTTGCCGATGCTTGATGAAGTCGAGCAGCAGGCGCTGATTGCGCAGTGGAACCCGCAGGTGCTGAGCCAGCCGCTGGCGCCGAATCTGCATCAATTGTTTGAGGCGCAAGTGGCCTTGCAACCTCAGGCCGTGGCGCTGCGCTGCGACGGCGATTCGCTGAGCTATGGCGCGCTTAACGCGCAGGCCAATCGCCTGGCGCACAAATTGCGCGAACTGGGAGTGGGTGCGGAAGTACGGGTGGGGATTGCCACCGAGCGATCCATGGCGCTGGTGGTCGGGGTGTTGGCGATTCTCAAGGCCGGAGGTGCTTATGTGCCGCTCGACCCGCAATACCCTGCGGAGCGCTTGAGTTACATGATCGAAGACAGCAGCATTCAACTGCTGCTGACCCAGGAACATCTGCTGGAAAACCTGCCGCCACGGGTCGGGGTACAGGCCTTGTGCATGGAGCATCTGGGGCTGGATGCCTTTAGCCCCGAAAACCTGGGCAACCTCACGCAGCCCGATAACCTGGCGTATGTGATTTACACCTCGGGCTCCACCGGTCGGCCCAAAGGCGCACTGCTCAGCCATGTCAACGTCACTCGTTTGCTGGGCGCCACGGCAGATCAATTCGGGTTTGGCCCGAGTGATGTGTGGACGCTGTTCCACTCTTATGCGTTCGATTTTTCGGTTTGGGAGCTGTTTGGTGCGCTGTGTACCGGCGGTCGTCTGGTGATCGTGCCGTATTACATCAGCCGTGAACCTGAGGTGTTTCACCGGTTGCTGTGTGATGAACACGTGACGGTGCTCAACCAGACACCTACAGCCTTCCGGCAACTGCTGCCGATTGTCTGCAGCAGCCCGCACCCGCTGGCGTTGCGTTGGGTGATCTTCGGTGGCGAGGCGCTGCAAGCGTCGAGCCTGCGTCCGTGGTACGAACGCTTCGGTGATCGGCAAACCACGTTGGTGAACATGTACGGCATCACCGAAACCACGGTGCATGTGACGTACCGCGCCATCAGCCCGACTGATCTCGATGCCAGGGTGCAAAGCCCGATTGGTCGTCCGCTCAGTGACCTCAGCTGGTACTTGCTCGACAGCCAGTTGCAACCGGTGGCTGCGGGTTGCGCGGGTGAGCTGTATATCGCCGGGGCTGGGCTGGCGCGTGGGTATCACGGCCGCGCCGGGTTGACGGCCGAACGCTTTGTGCCAAGTCCGTTTGAACCGAGCATGCGGCTGTATCGCAGTGGCGATCTGGCTCGCCAGCGGGCCGATGGCAATATCGACTATCTGGGTCGGGCCGACCAGCAAGTGAAGATTCGCGGTTTCCGTATCGAACTGGGGGAAATCGAAGCCTGCCTCAAGCAGCAAGTCGGCGTCAGCGACGCGGTGCTGAGCGTGTATCAAGAGCAACTGTGCGCCTATGTGGTGGCCGACCAGCCCCCTGCTGACCCGCTTGCCTGGCGCGAGCAATTGCGTGCTGCGCTCAAGGGCGAGCTGCCGGATTACATGGTGCCCACACATTGGTTGCTGCTCGATGCGCTGCCACTGACCGGCAACGGCAAGCTTGATCGCAACGCCTTGCCGCTGCCCGACGCCGAACACTGGCAACGGCCTTACACCTCCCCCGTGGGTGAACTGGAAACGCAACTGGCGGCTATCTGGGCCAGCGTGCTGGAAGTCGAGCGGGTGGGGCGTCACGACAACTTCTTTGAATTGGGGGGGCATTCGCTGCTCGCGGCCCAGGCCAGCGCCAGGGTCGAACTGCAACTGGGCATCGAGTTGGCGCTACGGGCGCTGTTCGAAGCCGCTGACCTTCAAGCCTATGCCGCTCTGGCACAGGCGCAAACGCCTGCGGATAACGATGTTCGTCTGAGCGCACTTGAGTCGCTGCTCGACGAGATGGAGATCAACTGATGGAAAACTCTACCGCCTGGCGCATTGCCAACCGTTTCGCCAGCCTCGCGCCGCAGCAGCGTCGCGACTTTCTGCAAAAAATGCAGGAGCAGGGCGTCAGCTTCGGCCAGTTGCCGATACCGCTGACGGCACCTGCCGCTGAACCGTGCGAGCTGTCTTATGCCCAGCAACGTCAGTGGTTCCTGTGGCAACTTGACCCCGAAGGTGCGGCCTATCACATCCCGGCGGCCCTGCGTTTGCGCGGCGCGCTGAATGTGCCTGCGTTGCAGCACAGCTTCGATGCGTTGCTGGAACGCCATCACAGCCTGCGCAGTGTGTTTATTGAAACCGATGGTCGGGTTCTCCAGCAGTTGCAAACCCCTACCGACCTTTCACTGACTTTGACCCAGCATGATCTGCGTGATCAGCCCCAGGCCGAACGCCTGAACATGGCCATGCAACTGCTGGAGCTGGATATAGCCCGGCCGTTTGATCTGCAACACGGCCCGTTGTTGCGAGTCAGCCTGTTGCAACTGGACGCCGACGATCATGTGCTGGTGCTGACCTTGCACCATATTGTTGCTGATGGCTGGTCGATGGGGGTACTGGTCGACGAGTTCTCCCAGCTGTACGCGGCCCATGTCCAGGGCAAGCCCCTTGAGCTACCCGCCCTGGCGATCCAGTACAGTGATTACGCGTTGTGGCAGCGCCGCTGGATGGAAGCCGGTGAGCTGGAGCGCCAGTTGGACTGGTGGCGCGGGCAATTGGGCAGCGAGCAGCCTGTGCTGGAGTTGCCCGGCGACCGTTCGCGCCCGGCGCAGCCCACGCAGCAGGGGGCGCGGCTGGACTTTGCACTGCCACCGGCGCTGGCCAAAGGCTTGATGAGCCTGGCCCGCCAGCGTGGCGTGACCCCGTTCATGCTGTTGCTGGCCAGCTTTCAGGTGTTGCTGCACCGCTACAGCGGTCAGACAGACCTGCGCATCGGCGTGCCGGTGGCCAATCGCAGCCGTGCAGAAACCTGTGGTCTGATCGGCTTTTTCGTCAACACCCAGGTGCTGCGCGCCGAGCTTGACGGGCGCTTGCCGTTTGCCCGGCTGCTGGAGCAAACCCGTGACCGTGCGCTGGATGCCCAAGGCTATCAGGACCTGCCGTTCGAACGTCTGGTGCAAGCGCTGCAAGGTGAGCGCAGCCTGAGCCACAGCCCGCTGTTCCAGGTCATGTTCAACCATCAGCAAAGTCGCCCCGGCGCACTCGGCGGGATGCTTGCCGGGCTTGAGGTTCAAAGCCTGGCGTGGCCGGGGCGCACGGCGCAGTTTGACCTGCAACTGGATACTCACGAAGAAGGCGAGCGGCTGCTGGCCAGCCTGACTTATGCCACCGATTTGTTTGATACCGAGCGCATCGAGTGCCTGGCCGGGCACTGGCGCAACCTGCTGGGAAGTATCGTGGCCGATCCCGAATGCGCGATTGGCGAACTGGCGATGCTGTCGGCGGCTGAAGTCGAGGCCACCTTGCTCGGCCTGAATGCCACGCAGCAGGTCTATCCCGGCCCCGAGTGCGTGCACCAGCATATCGAGGCGCAGGCTGGCGCGACCCCGGATGGTTGCGCGCTGGTGTTTGGCCAGCAGCGTCTGAGTTATGGCGAGCTAAATCAGCGAGCCAATCGTCTGGCGCACCATTTGCGTGAATTGGGCGTCGGCCCGGAAGTCCGGGTCGGGGTTGCCTGCGAGCGCTCACTGGAACTGGTAATCGGCCTGCTGGCGATCCTCAAGGCGGGTGGTGCCTATGTGCCGCTGGACCCGCAATACCCGGCCGAGCGACTGGCCTATATGTTCGAGGACAGCGGCATCAGCCTGTTGCTGACCCAGACACCGGTGTTGGCCAACCTGGCGCTACCGGTGGGGCTGGCCAGTCTGTGCCTTGAAAGCACGGCGCATTGGCTGGCCGAGTACAGCGCCGCGAACCTGGCAAATGTGGCCAGCGCACAAAACCTGGCCTATGTGATTTACACCTCGGGCTCCACCGGTCGCCCGAAAGGCGCGGGCAATAGCCATGGCGCCTTGTATAACCGTCTGGCCTGGATGCAACAGGCCTATGAACTGAACACCGCGGATCGGGTGTTGCAGAAAACCCCGTTCAGCTTTGACGTGTCGGTGTGGGAGTTTTTCTGGCCGCTGATGCACGGCGCAACCCTGGTGGTGGCTGCTCCCGGCGCTCATCGCGACCCGCAGCAACTGGCGGCATTGATCGTCGAGCAGGCGATCACCACTCTGCATTTTGTTCCGTCGATGTTGCAAGCCTTTATCAGCGCTGACGAAGCGGCGCAGTGCAGCTCGTTGCGGCGCATTGTGTGCAGCGGTGAAGCGTTGCCGATGGCGTTGCAGCGCCAGACTCTTGAGCGCCTGCCGCATGCGCAGTTGTACAACCTGTACGGGCCGACCGAAGCCGCCATCGACGTAACTCACTGGACTTGCGTCGAGGAGGGCCGCGACAGCGTGCCGATCGGACGGCCAATCGCCAACCTGCGCACCTATATTCTGAGTGCCGAGCTGCAGCCATTGCCGAACGGTGCGATTGGCGAGTTGTACCTGGCGGGCGCCGGGCTGGCGCGGGGTTATCATGCCCGCCCGGCTCTGACTGCCGAGCGCTTTGTGGTCGACCCGTTGGGCAGTGGCGAACGCTTGTATCGCACGGGCGATCTGGCGCGCTATCGCGTTGACGGCGCTATTGAGTACTGCGGTCGCATCGACCACCAGGTGAAAATTCGCGGGCTGCGTATCGAACTGGGCGAAATCGAAGCGCGCCTGCAAGAGCATCCCCAGGTGCAAGAGGCCGTGGTGCTGGCGTTGGACAACCAACTGGTGGCGTATCTGGTGCCGGTTGTTGCCCCGCAAGATCCGGCCAGCTGGCGCGAAGAACTGAAAGCGCATTTGCTGGTGAGCTTGCCGGATTACATGGTGCCCACGCACCTGATGCTGATCGATTGCATGCCGCTGAGCCCCAACGGCAAGCTGGAACGCAAATTGTTGCCGTCGCCGCTGATTAATGTCAGCCAGCGTATTTTTGAAGCGCCGCGCAGTGCCAATGAACGGCAGTTGGCGGCAATCTGGCAAGACGTGCTGGGCCTGGAGCAGGTCGGGCGTCAGGACAATTTCTTTGAGCTGGGTGGCGACTCGATCATCTCCATTCAAGTGGTCAGCCGCGCTCGCCGCGCGGGTCTGGGTTTGCAGCCACGTGATCTGTTTCAGCAACCGACCCTGCATGCGCTGGCCGCGGTGGTTAGCCAGCAAGTCGCGGCGCCAATCGCCCAGGGCCCGGTGTTGGGCGCACAAGTGTTGACCCCGGTGCAACAGTGGTTCTTTGCCCAGCAGACGGTGCAAAACCAGCACTGGAACCAGTCGGTTTTGCTTGCCGTGCGTGAGCCGCTCGACTTGCTGCGCCTGCAAACTGCGCTGCAACAGGTGCTGGCCCAGCATGACGCGCTGCGTTTGCAGTTCCGTCAGCAGGACGGGCAGTGGGCCGCGCACTACCGGCCATTGGACGGTGTGGCCGCCACCGATTTGCTGTGGACCGCACAAGTGCAAAGTGACGAGGCCCTGCAAGGTCTGTGCGACGAAGCTCAGCGCAGCCTGTCGCTGCACGATGGCCCATTGCTGCGCGCGGTGCTGATTGATCATGACGACGGCAACCAGCGTTTGCTGCTGGTGATCCACCACTTGGTGGTCGATGGCGTGTCCTGGCGGGTGCTGCTTGAAGACCTGCAAGCGGCTTATGCCTCTCAGGCGCTGGGGGAAAAAACCAGCTCGCTGCAGGATTGGGCGTTGCAGTTGAATGCTTATGCGCAAAGCGAGGATCTGGCGGCGCAATTGCTGTGGTGGCAGCAACAGTTGCAGGGTGTCAGCGGCGAGTTGCCGGATGCGCGTGCCAACGCCAGTCAGGCAGTGCGGCATCGGCAGGTGGTCAGCCTGGGGCTGGATCGCGAACAAACCCGCCAATTGCTGCAACAGGCGCCAGCGGCCTATCGCACCCAGGTCAATGATTTGCTGCTGACCGCCCTGGCCCGTGCATTGTGCGACTGGACCGGCGAACCGACGGCGTTGATCCAGCTCGAAGGTCACGGGCGTGAGGACTTGTTCGAGAACATTGACCTGACCCGTACCCTGGGCTGGTTTACCAGCCTGTTCCCGGTGAAGTTGACCCCGGCAGCCGGACTTGGCGAGTCCATCAAGGCAATCAAGCAGCAACTGCGTGAAGTACCGGGCAAGGGCCTGGGGTTTGGATTGCTGCGCTATCAGGGGGATGCGCAGGCACAAGCCAGCCTTGCGGCTTTGCCAGCAGCGCGGGTGACGTTCAACTACCTGGGCCAGTTCGACCAGAGCTTCAGCGAGGACGCGCTGTTTGTGCCGGCCCAAGAGGCCAGCGGCGCCGCGCAAAGCCCCGATTCGCCGCTGGCCAACTGGCTCTCGGTGGACGGCCAGGTGTTTGGCGGCGAATTGAAACTGGACCTGAGCTTCAGTCAGGAGTGCTTCGACAAACATCAGATTGAGGGCCTGGCCGCGGGCATTCAGATGCATTTGCAGGCGCTGGTAGAGCATTGCCTGAACCCGCAGCACAGCGGCGTGACCCCCGCGGACTTTGCGCTGGCGAATTTGACCCAGGCGCAACTGGACCAACTGCCGGTCACGCCACGGCAGATTGAAGACCTGTATCCACTGTCGCCGATGCAGAGCGGTTTGCTGTTTCACAGCCTGTACGAGCCGCAGGCTGGGGCTTACGTCAATCAACTCAGCGTGGAGGCCAAAGGTCTGGACGCGGCGCGCTTGGCCCAAGCCTGGCAAGCGACGCTGGATGCGCATCCGATTTTGCGCAGCGGGTTTCACTGGCCTCAGGGCGCAACCGCCCCGGTGCAACTGGTACAGCGTTCGCTGCAATTACCGCTGACCGTGCTCGACTGGCGCGGGCGTGCCGATCAGGCTAGCGAATTGCAATTGTTGGCCCGCAGCGAGCGTTTGCAGTTCGATCCGGCGCAGCCGCCGCTATTGCGTCTGGCGCTGGTGCGCCTTGACGAACAACGTCAGCAGTTGATCTACACCCACCACCACTTGTTGCTCGATGGCTGGAGCAATGCGTTGCTGCTCGGCGAGGTGTTGCAGCGCTACGCCGGGATAGAAGTAGCTCCCGCGCAGGGCCGCTTTGGTGACTATATCGGCTGGCTGCAAGCCCAGGATCCGGTGGCCGACGAAGCCTTCTGGCGCGCGCAACTGGCGCCACTGCAGAGCCCGACCCTGTTGGCGCAGAGCCTGCCCCATACGCCTTCAAACGGTGTCGACTACGCCGACCATCACCAACTGTTCGATACACAACTGAGCGCCGACTTTGCGGCGTTTGCCCGCCAGCACAACATCACCCTCAACACGCTGGTGCAAGGCGCCTGGGCCGTGCTGTTGCAGCGCTATAGCGGCCAGCAGAGCGTGGCATTTGGCGCCACTGTGGCGGGGCGGCCGGTGGATTTACCGGGGGCGGAGCACCAGCTCGGGCTGTTTATCAACACGTTGGCGGTGATCACTCAACCGCAAGCGGCCGAGAGCGTGGCGCACTGGTTGAGCCGCTTGCAGGCACACAACCTGGAACTGCGTGAGCATGAATTTACCGCGCTCAGTGATGTGCAGCGCTGGGCGGGACGCGCCGGTGAGCCGCTGTTCGACAGTTTGCTGGTATTTGAAAACTTCCCCATTGGCGAGGCCTTGCAGCAGGGTGCGCCACAGGGGTTGAGCTTTTCGTTGCCGGACAACCATGAGCGCACCAACTACCCGCTGACCCTGGCCGCGGTCAGTGAAGGCCAGTTGCGCCTGACCTGGAGCTTTTTACTCAGTCACTTTACGCCGTCAGTGATTGCCCGCATGAGTGAGCACCTGGCCTGCCTGCTGCGGGGCATGATTGCCGCGCCGCAAGCCAGTCTTGGCGAGTTGCAGTTGTTGAGCGCTGCCGAACAACACCAGCAATTGCAGGACTGGAACCGCCAGCCGGGAGCCGCGAGCGAGCTGTGCGTGCATCAGTTGATCGAAGCGCAGGCGGCTATTCGCCCTGAGGCAACGGCGTTGATCTTTGACCGGACTACGTTCACCTACGCCGACCTCAATCAGCGCGCCAACCGTTTGGCCCATCGCCTGCGTGAGTTGGGAGTGGGCCCGGAAGTGAGGGTGGGGCTGGCGTTGGAACGCTCGCCACAGATGATTATCGGCTTGCTGGCAATTCTTAAGGCCGGTGGCGCCTATGTACCGCTGGACCCGGCTTACCCGGCCGAGCGCCTGAGCTATTTGATGCAGGACAGCGGTATTGCGTTGTTACTCAGCCAGTCCTGGTTGCGCAAGGGACTGCCGCATATCGACGGTTTGCCGGTGCTGGAGCTGGACCGCGAAGACATCGCTTGGCTGCCTGCGAGCAATCCGCCCAACCTCACGCAACCACAGAACCTGGCCTATCTGATCTACACCTCGGGCTCCACTGGCCGCCCCAAAGGCGTGAGCGTGGCCCACGGTCCGCTGGCCATGCATTGCCTGTCAATTGGCGAGTTGTATGGCATGACCCCGGATGACCGCGAGCTGCAATTTGCCTCCATCAGTTTCGACGGTGCCCACGAGCGCTGGCTGACCCCGCTGGTCTTCGGCTCGGCGTTGATGCCGCGCGATGACGAAGTATGGAGCGCCCAGCGCACCTGCGAAGAAATCGAGCGCCACGGCATCACAATTGCCTGTTTTACCCCAAGTTACTTGCTGCAAATGGCCGATTACATGGGCGAAGCCGGGCGCAAGCTGCCGATTCGTTCTTACACCGTGGGCGGTGAAGGCATGCCCAAGCACGCGTTTGATGAGGTGCAGCGAGTGCTGCAACCACCGCGCATTATCAACGGCTACGGCCCGACCGAAACCGTGATTACGCCGCTGATTTGGTGCGCCTACCCGGACACCCGATTCGAGTCGGCGTTCTTGCCCATAGGTCGCCCGGTGGGCGAGCGCAGTGCCTATGTGCTGGACGCCAGCTTGCAGCCGCTGCCGGTAGGGGTGGCCGGTGAGTTGTATCTGGGTGGCGAAGGTGTCGCCCGTGGCTACCATCAGCGCCCGGCCCTGACCGCCGAACGCTTTGTGCCCGATCCATTTGTGGCGGGCGCGAGGCTGTATCGCAGTGGCGACCTGGCACGGTTGCGTGACGACGGTGTGGTCGAGTATCTGGGGCGTATCGATCAGCAGGTGAAAATTCGCGGGTTCCGCATCGAACTGGGCGAAATCGAGGCCTGCCTGTTGGAGCACGATGGCGTGCGCGAGGCCTTTGTAGTCGATCGCGATGGCCCGGTGAGTCGTCAGTTGGTCGGTTATATCGTGGCCCGTGATCCGCTGGCCGACGAGGTCGGGTTGCGTGAACATTTGATTGCTCATCTGCGCAGCCGCTTGCCGGCGCATATGCTGCCCGCGCACCTGATGTGCCTGGCGGCCTTGCCGTTGACCCCCAACGGCAAGCTTGATCGTCAGGCCCTGCCTGCCCCTGAGGCCAGTCGCCAGGTGCTTGACCGAGTGCTGCCGGAAACGGCGGCCGAAGTACTGTTGGCCGATATCTGGCAAGACTTGCTGGGGTTGGAGGCAATCAGCGTCACGGAAAATTTTTTTGAACTGGGCGGCGATTCGATTATTTCGTTGCAGGCGGTGAGCCGTGCCGGGGCGCAAGGGTTGGTCTTTACTCCCAAGCAACTGTTCGAAGCACAAACCATCCGAGCCTTGGCGGCGGTTGCGATCAATACCGGGCCGCAAGCGCTGCAGCGCATCGAGACCTTGCCCTTTGCCCTGGTGCCCCATGCCGTGGCGGTGGACCGCAGTGCGCTGGATGATCTGTATCCGCTGTCGCCGATGCAGCAGGGCATGTTGTTCCACTGTATTGAATCGCCAGAGCTGAACCTTTACGTCAACCAGCTCAGCGTGGCGGTAGAGGGGTTGCAGGTGCAGCGGTTTTGCAGCGCCTGGCAAACCCTGCTGGAACGTCACGAAGTGCTGCGCACCGCCTTTATGTGGCGCGACGGCCTGGCTGACCCGTTGCAGGCGGTGTATCAGCACGCCGAGTTGCCGATTGTCGAACTGGACTGGCGTGAGCATGCGGCCCCTGAGTCGGCATTGCTGGCGTTGGCGGCTGATGATCAGGCCCGGGGTTTTGACCTCAGCTGCCCGCCGTTGATGCGCTTTACCCTGGTGCGTCTGGACGACAACCGGTTCCAGATGATCTGGACCTACCATCATTTGTTGCTGGACGGTTGGAGCGCTTCGCGCCTGCTCGGCGAAATGCTGCGCTTGTACGCCAAACAAACACTGCCGTGCATGAGCGGGCGTTATGCCGACTACATCAGTTGGCTGGCGCGCCAGGACGTGACGGCAGCCGAAGGCTTCTGGCGTGAGCGTCTGGACGTATTGCAAGCGCCGACAATCCTGGCCAATGCGGCCAATACCGATGGCAGCGGGCATGGTGTGCTCTACAGCTATCTGGATAGTGCTGCGAGCCGTCGATTGCATGCATTTGCCAGCAGCCAGAGAGTGACGCTGAACACGGTGGTGCAAGCAGCCTGGCTGTTGCTGCTGCAACGTCACACCGGGCAACGCAGCGTGGCCTTTGGTGCCACGGTTGCCGGGCGGCCGACGCAACTGGCCGGGGCGCAAGACATGCTCGGGCTGTTTATCAATACCCTGCCGGTAATTCAGACCCTCGATCCGCAACAGGCGCTGGGCGACTGGCTGCGCCAGTTACAGGACTACAACCTGGCGATCCGCGATTTTGAACATACGCCGCTGGCGGATATTCAGCGCTGGGCCGGGCAGGGCGGGCAAGGGTTGTTCGACAGCATTATCGTGTTTGAAAACCACCCGGTGGACCGTGCCTTGCGCGGCGAGCAGGACGGCGAGCTGAAGTTTGCCGAGGTGGGCAGCGGTGGGGTGACTAACTTCCCGATGGACTTGATGATCAGCGCCACCGACCAGGGGCTTGAGGTGGAATACCTGTACCTGCGCGAGCGTTTCGATGCTGTAACGGTAGAGCGCATTCGCAGCCAGTTTGAAGGCTTGCTGGCGCGCTTGCCGCTGGATGGCAATTGCCTGATCGGTGAGATCGGCCTGCCCCATGGACGGATCGAAATGGCGCAGGTCCCGGCGCCAGTGCGGGATCTGGTGCAGGGCTTTATGGCACAGGTTGCAGTGCAGCCGCAGGCGTTGGCCTTGATCTGCGATGGCCGCGAGTTGAGCTATGCCGAACTTGACCGTCAGGCCGATGCGCTGGCGCTGCACTTGCAGGCGCGGGGGATTGGGCCGGAGCAATTGGTAGCCGTCGCACTGCCGCGTTCGGAGCAAACCATTGTGGCGTTTTTGGCGGTGCTCAAGGCAGGGGCAGCCTACTTGCCGCTGGACCTGGATTACCCGGCCGAGCGCCTCGGGTTTATGTTGGCAGACTCGGGAGCGAGCCTGTTGCTGTGCCACAGCGATGTCGATCAACGCGTGGCGTTTAACGGCGTCACGCCACGGCTGTTGCTCGATCAGTTGCCGGTACGGGATGGCACGCCGCGTGCGGTGCGGTCGTTGCCCGGGCATCTGGCGTATCTGATTTACACCTCGGGTTCTACTGGCCAGCCCAAGGGCGTGGCGGTGGCCCGCGAGCCGATTGCGCGGCATTGCCAAGGGATTATCGACCTCTATGAGTTGAGCCCGGCCAGTCGCGAACTGCACTTTATGTCGTTCGCCTTTGACGGTGCCCAGGAGCGCTGGCTTGGCGTGCTGCTGGCAGGCGGTAGCCTGGTGATTCGCGACGACAATCTGTGGACCCCGGAGCAGACCCTGCAGGTATTGCATCAGCAGCGGGTGACCGTGGCGTGCTTCCCGCCAGCCTATCTGCAACAACTGGCTGAAGTGGCCCTGGCGCAGGGCAATCCACCGGCGGTGCACACTTATTGCTTTGGTGGCGATGCAGTACCGCACGCCAGTTTTGAGCTGGTCAAACGTGCCCTGCAACCCCAGCGGCTGGTCAATGGTTATGGCCCGACCGAGACCGTGGTTACGCCTTTGCTGTGGCGGGCCGAAGCGAGCGAGTGTTGTGACGCCGCTTACGCCCCGATTGGCCGCAGTGTGGCCGGGCGGGGCGTGTATGTACTCGATGCGGACATGAATCCGTTGCCGGTGGGGGTCAGTGGTGAGTTGTACTTGGGCGGCGAATGTCTGGCCCGTGGCTACCATCGCCAGCCGGGGTTGAGCGCCGAGCGCTTTGTACCAGATCCGTTCGTCGCCAGTGGCGGACGCATGTACCGCACTGGCGACCTGGTACGCCAGCGTGAATGCGGGCTGATCGACTATCTGGGCCGTCTGGACCAACAAGTAAAAATTCGTGGCTTCCGTATCGAACCGGGGGAAATCGAAGCGCGTTTGCGTCAGTGCGACGGTGTGCAGGATGCGGCGGTCAAGGTCATCGAGGGCGCGAGCGGCAAACAGTTGGTGGGCTATGTGGTGGCGGCGCGCGGCACGATTTCGGAGCGCCAACTGAAAGCGCAATTACAGGCACAACTGCCGGACTACATGGTGCCCAGCCATATCGTGCTACTGGAGCGTTTTGCGCTATCGGCCAATGGCAAATTGGATCGCCGTGCATTACCCGAGCCGCAATTGCTTCAGGGCCACTATCGAGCACCGCGTAATGCGCTGGAACAGGCGTTGGCCGGGATCTGGCAGGAGGTGCTGGGGCTGGAGCAGGTGGGCATCGACGATAACTTCTTTGAGCTGGGTGGTGATTCGCTACAGGTGCTTAAGGTCATCTCGCGAGTGCGCAATCAGCCAGAGTTGGGTTTGAGCCTCAAGCTGCGCGACCTGATGCAAAAGCCGTGTATTGCCGAACTCAGCGGCTTTGAACCTGTGGTTACAGGCCAAGCACCTGATCCGTTGCTGGCACTTAACAGTCGAGTCGAAGCAGTGCCGCCGTTGTTCTGCCTGCATGCAGGTTTTGGCACGGTGTTCGACTACGAACCGCTGGCGCGTAAATTGGACGGGCGGCGCAGCGTCTATGGAGTGCAATGCCGCATGTTGCTGGACCCCGAATGGCAGGATGGGTCGTTGCAGAGCATGGCGCAGGCCTATGCCGAGCGCATCCGCCAGCAGCAGGCGCACGGCCCCTATCACTTGCTGGGCTGGTCACTAGGCGGGGCGTTGACGGTGCTGGTGGCCCAGGCCCTCGAGGCTCAAGGTCAGCAAGTGGCATTTGCCGGGCTGGTAGACAGCTATGTAGCGGGCACTGCTGAAGCCAGTGACGGGCGTGAAGACTTGCAGGACTTTTTGCGCTTTGTGCTGGGCGTGCCGCAAGCCGAGGCGCAGCTGTTGACGGCGACTGGCGCCGGTGCCGAGCAGGTGATCGAGGCGGCCATGGCTGAGCCGCGCAGCAATCTGGGTGAGCATGGATTACTGGGCGCGGCGGAGTTGAGTCACATCTTTGCCGTGGGTACACGTCTCAAACAATTGGCCCTGGACCAGCGCTCACTGCCTCGGACTCGGGTAGCGGCACATCACTGGTGGGTGGTCGGGCGTGAAGACGAGCGTCGGGTACATGCGGCGCAAATGGGTCCCGGGGCGGGGCATGAGGTGTTGAGCGGTGGCCATTATGAGCTGCTGCGTCACGCCACCTTGCTCAAGCAACTGGATGAATTGTTGGAGCCTGAACTGGCTTGATCTTTGTTGAGCAAGAAGGAAACCGAAATGCCTGTATTACCCGAACTGGAAGCGTTTTTGGAACTGGCTGAATTCAGCCGCATGACCGGCAAGAGCCAGCCCATGCACACGCTGACCCCGGCCCAGGCCCGCAGTGAATTTGAGCTCAGCTCGGGGGTATTTGATGTGCCAGTGCCCGAGGTCGACAGCTACGACCTGCGCATCCCGGCGCGGGATGGTTTCAGTCTGCCTGCGCGGTTGTATCGTGGTGCGCAGCTGGATGGTTCGCGGCTGCCGGTAGTGATTTATTTTCACGGTGGCGGCTATGTGATCGGCAGTCTCGACAGTCATGACGCGCTGTGCCGACGTTTGGCGGCAGCGGGGCACTTTGCAGTGCTGGCGGTGGATTACCGGCTGGCGCCGGAGTGGGTATTCCCCACGGCACTGCACGACGCCTGCGATGCGGTGAACTGGCTGCTGCGCGACGGTGCCAGGCACGGGCTGGATGCCACGCGAGTGGCGTTTGCCGGAGACAGCGCAGGGGGCACGTTGAGCACGGTACTCGCGATTCTGGCGGTGCGCGAACCGCAGGAAGTCGCCATCGTGCCGCGTGCGCAGGTGCTGCTTTACCCGGTGACGGATGGCAGCTGCAAGCGTGATTCCCATGTGCGGTATGCCGAGGGCTACCTGCTCGAAACCGCGTGCATGGACTGGTTTTACCGGCTCTACAGTCGCACTCCGGCTGACGTGCAGGATTGGCGTATTTCGCCCTTGCTGGCACCGGATGTCAGTGGCCTGGCCCCGGCGCTGGTGTACCTGGCCGGTTACGATCCGCTGCACGACGAAGGGTTGGCCTATGCGGAAAAACTCAAGCGGGCGGGCAATCAAGTGCTGCTGTGCGAAGAGCCCGGCATGACCCACGACTTTATGCGCATGAGCGGGTTGCTGGAGGAGGTGCCGGTGATTCATGGACGGGTGGCGAGCTGGCTGGATGGGCAGCTCGGGTGTTAGTCCCCGAACCCGAGCTGCGCAATCAGCCAGACGTTGGCGCAGCTGATCAGCGCAAACAGAAACCAGGCCAACAACCGGGTTGGTAGGCGGTTGGCGAAGGGGCCCATGAGTTTCTGGTCGCTGGTCATGCGGATCAGCGGGTACAGCGCAAACGGCAATTGCAGGCTGAGCACGACCTGGCTGAGTATCAGCAACTTGCCCACTGCGCCGTCGCCCATCAGCCAGACCCCGAGAAACGCCGGGATCAGCGCCAGTCCGCGGGTGATCAGGCGGCGTTGCCAGCAGGGGATATGCAGGTCCAGGTAGCCTTCCATGATCACCTGCCCGGCGATGGTGCCGGTGAAGGTCGAGCTTTGCCCGGAGGCCAGCAGCGCCACGCCGAACAGGACACTGGCCATGGCGCCGCCCACCAGCGGGTCGAGCATGCGGTAGGCGTCCTGGATTTCGACCACATCGCTGTGACCGGTCTGGTGAAAGGCGGCAGCCGCGAGGATCAGGATCGCCGCGTTGACCAGCAACGCCAGGGCCAGCGAGCCGATGGTGTCGATGCGTGACAGGCGCACCGCGTCCAGTTTGCTGGCGTAGTCGGTGCCGGTCAGGCGTGTTTGTACAATGGAGCTGTGCAGGTACAGATTGTGCGGCATGACGGTGGCGCCAATGATGCCGATGGCAATGTACAGCGGCGCTGCGTCACTGATGGCTGACAGTGACGGTTTGAAACCTTGGAACACGTCCGGCCAGTAAGGCTTGATCAGCACCAGTTCGACAAAAAAGCACCCGACGATAGTCAACACCAGCGCCAGCATGATGGCTTCCAGGCGGCGGAAACCCTTGCCTTGCAAGGCAAGCACCAGCAGCGTGTCGAAGGCAGTGAGGGCGATGCCGACGGTCATCGAACAACCCAGTAGCAGGTGGAAGGCCAGCGCGCAGCCGAGCACTTCGGCGAGGTCGGTGGCGATGATCGATATTTCCGCCAATAGCCATTGCACTCGTGCCGAGCGCTTGCTGTAGCGTTCGCGGCACAGTTGCGCCAGATCGCGGCCAGTGGCGATCCCGAGTCGCGAACACAGGCACTGCACGGCCATCCCGGCGAGGCTGGCGAGCAGTACCACAAACAACAGGTTGTAGCCGTATCGCGAACCGGCTTCGATGGCGGTGGCCCAGTTGCCGGGGTCCATGTAGCCGATGCTGATCAGCAAGCCGGGCCCGGCAAAGCGCAGTACGCGTTTAAACAACGGCGCGCTGGCATCGACGGCAACGCTACCGCTGACTTCGGAAGGGCAGAAGGGCGCGGTGGCGGTTTTAGGCAGGCTGAATTTCAAGCTCGGGCTCCACTGGACAGTCAGACAGGCGTGGGCAACCGCACAGGTGTGAGGACCGGTTGCCCGGAGAAATACGCCAGCAGGTTGTTGACGACCAATTGCACGGTGCCTTGTGCGGCTTCTGGCGATTGACCGCCCATGTGCGGGGTCATGACCACGTTGCCGAGGGTTTTGAGGGCATCGGGAACCTGGGGTTCGTGATCGAAGACGTCGAGCCCGGCGCCGGCGATTCGGGCGCTGGCCAGTGCAGCAATCAGCGCGTCGGTGTCAATCACGCTGCCGCGCGCAATATTGATCAGGTAGCCATGCGGCCCCAGGGCATCGAGCACCGGGGCATCGACCAGATGCCGGGTGTCGCTGCCGCCCGGTGTGGCCACGATCAGGAAGTCCACGGCAGCGGCCAGTTCGGCCACGCTGGCGCAGTAGGTATAGGGGGTGTCAGGTCGCGGCTGGCGGTTGTGATAGCTGATGCTCATGTCAAAACCGTTCGCTGCACGCTTGGCAATGGCCAGCCCGACGGCGCCCAGCCCGATGATACCCAGGCGTTTTGCGGCCACAGAGGGCTGGCGCAGTTTGTTCCATTCACCCCGGCGGATACCGGCATCGGCCTGGGGAATGCCGCGTACCAGTGACAGCAGCAGCGCCATCGCATGGTCGGCCACGGACGAGGCATTGGCTCCGGCGCCGTTGGTAACGGTAATCCCTCGATTGCTGGCGGCTTGCAAGTCCACTTGCTCATAGCCTGCACCGATCACGCAGATGATCTTGAGCAAGGGCAGGGCGGCCATTTCTTCGGCGAACAGGCCCAAGGGGCCGCGGGTTAAAACGGCATCGATACGTGCGCCATGTTCGGCAATTGCCGCCGCGCGGCTGGCCATGGTCGGTGCAAGGATCAGCTCGAAACCCTCATGTTCGAGCAGTGGCAGGTAATCGTTAACGGTTTCAACCAGCACCAGTACAACGTGGGACATAGGTGTCTCCAGCCAGAGAATGTCGGGAATGGTCCGAGATTAGCACCACTGCCGGGTGCTTTTCCCTGTATCAATTCGATACAAACGCTCTATTTCAGGTTTTTTCAGCCGTGTGGCGGCTGGGCCGAGTCCTGCGCTGGAGCCAAGCAGGGTCGGCCTGTTACCATTCGCCCTTTGTTTTATCTCCATTTCGAGACCGCCCATGACCACCGTTCGCACGCGCATCGCGCCATCGCCTACCGGCGACCCCCACGTCGGCACCGCTTACATCGCTTTGTTCAACTACTGCTTTGCCAAGCAGCATGGCGGCGAATTCATCCTGCGGATCGAAGATACCGACCAGTTGCGCTCGACCCGCGAGTCCGAGCAGCAGATCTACGACGCCCTGCGCTGGTTGGGTATCACCTGGAGCGAAGGCCCGGACGTTGGCGGCCCGCACGGCCCGTACCGTCAAAGCGAGCGTAGCGAGATCTACAAGAAGTACACCCAGCAACTGGTCGAAATGGGCCATGCCTTTCCGTGCTTCTGCACCAGCGAAGAATTGGACCAGATGCGCGCCGAGCAAATGGCCAAGGGCGAGACCCCGCGCTACGACGGTCGAGCGCTGCTGTTGTCCAAGGAAGAAGTCGCGCAGCGCTTGGCCGCTGGCGAACCGCATGTGATCCGCATGAAAGTGCCGACCGAAGGCGTATGCGTGGTGCCGGACCTGCTGCGCGGTGATGTCGAGATCCCGTGGGATCGTATGGACATGCAAGTGCTGATGAAGACCGACGGTCTGCCGACGTACTTCCTGGCCAACGTGGTCGACGATCACCTGATGGGCATCACCCATGTACTGCGTGGCGAAGAATGGCTGCCATCGGCACCCAAGCTGATCCTGCTGTACGAATACTTTGGCTGGGAACAACCGCAGCTGTGCTACATGCCGCTGTTGCGTAACCCGGACAAGAGCAAACTGTCCAAGCGCAAGAACCCGACTTCGGTGACGTTCTACGAGCGCATGGGCTTTATGCCTGAAGCGATGCTCAACTACCTGGGCCGTATGGGCTGGTCGATGCCGGACGAGCGCGAGAAGTTCTCGCTGCAGGAAATGGTCGACAACTTTGACCTGTCCCGCGTCTCGCTGGGCGGGCCGATCTTTGACGTTGAGAAACTGTCCTGGCTTAACGGCCAATGGTTGCGCGATCTGCCTCTGGAAGAGTTCGCCAGCCGCGTGCAGCAATGGGCGCTGAACCCTGAGTACATGATGAAGATCGCGCCGCTGGTGCAAGGCCGGGTTGAAACCTTCAGCCAGATCGCGCCATTGGCCGGGTTCTTCTTCTCCGGCGGCTTGCAGCTGGATGCCAAGCTGTTTGAGCACAAGAAGCTGTCCAATGAGCAAGTGCGTCAGTTGATGCAACTGATCCTGTGGAAGCTCGAGAGCCTGCGTCAGTGGGAAAAAGACGCGATCACGGGGTGCATCCAGACCGTGGTTGAGTCCCTGGAGCTGAAGCTGCGTGATGCCATGCCGCTGATGTTCGCCTCGATCACAGGGCAAGCCAGCTCGGTGTCGGTGCTGGACGCGATGGAGATTCTGGGACCGGACCTGACCCGCTTCCGTCTGCGTCAGGCGCTGGACCTGCTGGGCGGCGTGTCGAAGAAAGAAAATAAAGAGTGGGAAAAGCTGTTTAACGCGATTGGTTAACTGCTTTTATTTGTAGCCGCTGCCGCAGGCTGCGATGGACTGCGCAGCAGTCCTGAGGGGGTGAAGGTCCTTCGGCCCTTATCGCAGCCTTCGGCAGCGGCTACAGATTTCGTGGGTTTGGCCCAGTATTTACAGGGCGGGGAGGGTAAGTGGTTGTTCTCACGGCAAATTTTTTTAAAAAACTTTGAAAATAAGTTTGACAGCCTACCCATCCAGTCTTAATATGCGCCCCGTCCACACAGCAACACGAAACAAGCAGCAAGAAACACGCTGCAGTGTCTGTTTGGGGCTATAGCTCAGCTGGGAGAGCGCTTGCATGGCATGCAAGAGGTCAACGGTTCGATCCCGTTTAGCTCCACCAATTTACAGTTCAATGCCTGGCCACACCGGCATTGAATCGATCAACACTCAGTGTTGATCAGTTAGAAGGTTTGTGTCCCCTTCGTCTAGTGGCCTAGGACACCGCCCTTTCACGGCGGTAACAGGGGTTCGAGTCCCCTAGGGGACGCCAGTTTTACAGAAGCAGCACTTCGGTGATGCTCCGCCGCCAGGCGATAAATCGGGGCTATAGCTCAGCTGGGAGAGCGCTTGCATGGCATGCAAGAGGTCAACGGTTCGATCCCGTTTAGCTCCACCAATTTACAGTTCAATGCTTGGCCACACCGGCATTGAATCGATCAGCACTCAGTGCTGATCACTGTTAGAAGGGTTTGTGTCCCCTTCGTCTAGTGGCCTAGGACACCGCCCTTTCACGGCGGTAACAGGGGTTCGAGTCCCCTAGGGGACGCCACGATTACCCGCTTTGCGGGATTTATAAGGGTCATTCGATTATTGAATGACCCTTTTGTTTGTCTGCAGTTTTTATATTCCTCGCCTGCAAGCTTGCAGCAGCCCCCTCTGCGTTACACTGCTCTCCTTATTTGTGTACCGGGAGACAAGGCATGAGTTGGGATTTGGCAGCGCCGTTTATCATTGACCTGCACGTGCAGGCTGAAGACATCGACGGGTTTGGCCATGCCAATAACGCGGCCTATGTGGTCTGGCTGGAACGTTGTGCCTGGCGCCATTCGCAGCGCCTGGGGCTGGACCTCACCGAGTACCGTCGTCTTGATCGCGCCATGGCGGTATCCCGGCATGAAATCGATTACCTTGCCAGCGCCTATGAAGACGACGAGCTGCAACTGGCGACCTGGATTGTCGATTGCGACCAGCGCCTGCGCATGACCCGTCATTTTCAACTGGTCCGCCCCAGCGATGGTGTGACCCTGTTGCGTGCGCAAACCACCTTTGTCTGCATCGAGCTGTCCACCGGCAAGCCCAAGCGCCTGCCGCCCGAGTTTCTTGAAGGTTATGGTCCGGCTGTCGTGACAGCCTGACAGGCAGCGCCTGCTCATACCGATTGCCCGCAGAACCACGTAAACTGCCCCACGTTTTTGATGAGAGTCACCCATGCAAATTGCTTTGGCGCCGATGGAGGGGTTGGTCGACAACATCCTGCGTGATGTCCTGACCCGCACCGGCGGTATTGATTGGTGTGTGACCGAATTTATTCGGGTCACCGAACGGCTGTTACCTGAAGCCTACTTCCATAAATTCGCCCCTGAACTGCAGCACGGAGCAAAAACCCGCTCTGGCGTGCCCCTGCGTGTGCAGTTGCTGGGTTCTGATCCTGCCTGTCTGGCCGATAACGCGGCGCTGGCCTGTGAGTTGGGTTCCGGGGTGATTGACCTCAACTTTGGCTGCCCGGCCAAAACCG
This sequence comes from Pseudomonas kulmbachensis, assembly GCF_963681935.1. NCBI lineage: Bacteria > Pseudomonadati > Pseudomonadota > Gammaproteobacteria > Pseudomonadales > Pseudomonadaceae > Pseudomonas > Pseudomonas kulmbachensis. The sequence goes on from NZ_OY817088.1 coordinate 1,953,331, forward strand.
TGAACAAGTCCCGTGGCGGAGCGGTGCTGCTCAAGGAGCCCGAGCTGCTGCACGCGATCCTGCTGCAAGTGCGCCGCACCGTGCCAGCGCATATCCCGGTCACCGCCAAGATGCGTCTGGGCTTTGATACGCCAGACAGCGCCAATGAGTGCGCGATTGCCTTGGCCGAAGGCGGCGCCAGTCAGATTGTGGTGCATGCGCGGACCAAGATGGATGGCTACAAGCCGCCTGCGCATTGGGAATACATCGCCCAGGTGCAGGAAGCGGTCAAGGTGCCGGTGTTTGCCAATGGCGATATCTGGTCGGTTGAAGACTGGCGCCGTTGCCGCGAAATCAGTGGGGCTGAAGACATCATGCTCGGTCGCGGTCTGGTGTCGCGCCCCGATCTGGCCCGGCAAATCGCCGCAGCCCGTGCCGGTGAGGAAGTGGTTGAAATGACCTGGGCCGATTTACAGCCCATGATCCGCGACTTCTGGGCCCAGGCCGAGGCTCAGCTGACGCCGCGTTCAGCTCCGGGCCGACTCAAGCAGTGGCTGGCGATGCTGACCCGCAACTACCCTGAAGCTGTCGTACTGTTCAATGCCATGCGCCGGGAAACCGACTGTGAAAAGGTTAGGCATATGGTCAATAACCCGCCAGCAGACGCTGCCTGAAACAGCTGAAAAAAATTAAAAAAAGCTCTTGAAATGGTTTTTACGGTCCTTATCTAGTGTCCTGTCTCGCAAGTACTGATCCTTTTTGTGAGACAGGACACTCGGGTACGCGATGCCGAAACCGGGTCGCGTAACAATATCTCGCTGAAATCAGGAGGATAAAATTATGAGCAACGCATTTTCCATGGCGCCACTGTTCCGCAATTCTGTCGGCTTTGACCGTTTTAGTGATTTGTTTGAAACCGCTTTGCGCAACGACTCGAGCGGCGGCTACCCACCTTACAACGTTGAAAAACGTGGTGAAGACAGCTATCGCATCGTGGTTGCAGCAGCAGGCTTCCAGCAAGATGATCTGGACCTGCAAGTAGAGAAGGGCGTGCTGACCGTGAGCGGCAGCAAACGTGAAAGCATGAGCGATGAAGGTGTGACCTTCTTGCATCAGGGCATTGCACAGCGGGCCTTTAAATTGTCCTTCCGTCTCGACGATCATATCGAGATCAAAGGCGCCAACCTGAGTAATGGCTTGTTGAGCATTGACTTGCAACGGGTGGTGCCGGAAGAGGCAAAAGCCAAGCGCATCCCGATTAATGGGGATTCGCAGCCTGCTCTGCAACACTAATCTGAGCACGCGCTAGCCAAGAACCCCGTCTTTGTGGCGGGGTTCTTGCTATCCGGGTGTTCGTGGCGGGCAGTACGCAGGCATTTGTCCCCGATCTCTCCCCGGGGCAAGTGCCTGCATTTTATCCGCAATCCGTCACTTGGCAGGCTGGCCTGCTGTCAGTTGGTGTTTTTGCAGATTCTTGTCAGCTTTGTAGCGCAAGGCTACATCGGGCACGCTGCCGCTTTTGCCGGTTTCCAGCCAGTTACGGATCCGCCCTGCGTCGGCGAAGTGGGTGTATTTGCCAAAGGCATCCAGAATAACCAGCGAAACCGGGCGACCGCCCATTTCAGTCACCAGCACCAAACAATGACCAGCCTGATTGGTAAAGCCGGTTTTGGTGATCTTGATATTCCACTTGTCCTTGTTCACCAGATGGTCGGTGTTATGGAAACCCAGGGTGTAGTTGGGTTTGCGAAATGCCACGGTTTTTTCCTTGGTGGTGCTCAACTGGCTGAGCATCGGGTAATGCCGAGCGGCGGCCAGCAACTTGCTCAGGTCACGTGCGGTAGACACGTTGTGAATCGACAAACCGGTCGGCTCTACGTAATGGGTACTCATCATGCCCAGGCTCTTGGCCTTGGCATTCATCGCTGCGATAAATGCCACATAACCGCCCGGATAGTGATGGGCCAGGCTTGCTGCGGCGCGGTTTTCCGATGACATCAAGGTGATCAGCATCATTTCGTGACGCGACAGCTCACTGCCCAGTTTGACCCGGGAGAACACGCCTTTCATTTCCGGGGTGTCGCTGATGTTGACCGAAATGTACTCATCCATCGACTGCTTGGCGTCCAGTACCACCATGGCGGTCATCAGTTTGGTCACTGAGGCGATAGGAACGATGGCGTCGGGGTTGCTGGCAAAAATGACCTTGTTGGTTTGCAGATCGATCAGCATCGCACTGCCTGAGGCGATATGCAGTTGTGAGGTATCCCTTGGGGCCGAAGTGCTTTCAGCCGCTGCGGCGATTGAAGAAGCACTGGTGCCTGCCAGAACGAAACACAGGCTTAAAATAGAAAGATGAATTTTCACGCAGAATGACTCAAAAAGGGTTGGGAAATACCGGGTTGTAACGGCCGTTACACACATGACGTTACATTTTGTGAGTATGGATCAATAGCGGCAGAAATGCCTGATTTTGCTGGGGTTTGCGCAATAAACAGGTTTTTTACCGGTGCTTTGCTGTTCATGCAGCGCCCGGCGCCGAAATTAGCAGTTGGATGCTGTGCGCAAGCTGAACAGGACTTAAAGATTGCGGGCTGACCTGCGGCCGCTGAGGGCTTGCCTTCACATGCTTGCAGGCGGCGCAATTGTGTAAAATGCCGGCCCCTGAAATTGACCGGCCGGCCCGATGACTCCTGAAGCGTTAACCACCTTGCACCTGCACTTATTGACTGCTCTGCAGACTGCACCCAGCGAAACCCGGCGTTTGTTCCACGGGCGCGGACGGTGCTGGCCGGGGCTTGAGCAGTTGACGGTGGACTGGCTACAAGGCGTGGTACTGGTCTCGCTGTTCAAGGAGCCGGAGGCTGAACCTCTGGATGCCTTGAAGCAATTGCTGCTGAGCATCGCCCAATCGCCGGAGTGGCAAGCCAGCGGCGCGCATACGCTGGTGCTGCAACATCGCTACACGCTGCAGAGCGACACCGAATGGCTGGTGGGCGAGGCGATTGATGAGTGCACGCTGACTGAAGGCGGATTGAGTTATCGAGTGGATCTGGGCCGCAAGCAGAACAACGGCCTGTTTCTGGACATGCGCTATGGTCGTGACTGGGTACGGGCCAACGCCGAGGGCAAGCGGGTATTGAATCTGTTCGCCTACACCTGCGGTTTTTCAGTGGCAGCGATAGAGGGCGGGGCACAGCATGTGGTCAACCTCGATATGTCCCGTGCGGCGTTGAGCCGTGGGCGTGACAACCATCGCTTGAACGGGCATGACATGAGCAAGGTGACGTTTCTGGGTCATGACCTGTTCAAGTCCTGGGGCAAGGTAAAAAGCACCGGCCCTTACGATCTGGTGATCATCGACCCGCCGTCGTTCCAGAAGGGCAGCTTTCTGTTGACCAAGGATTACCAGCGCGTGGTGCGGCGTTTGCCGGAGTTGCTCAGCGAAAACGGCACGGTGCTGGCCTGTATGAACGATCCTGCACTGGGTTCGGACTTTTTGATTGATGGCGTGACCCAGGATGCGCCGAGCCTGCACTTTGTTCAGCGTCTGGACAACCCGCCGGAGTTCCCGGATGCCGACGTCGAGTGTGGCCTCAAGGCGCTGGTGTTCAAGCAGGGCGTTTGACGGGCAAAAAAAAGCCCGCGGGGGAGGGGGCGGGCCAAGGGTTCATTGAATGAGCAATGAGCGCGGCGAATATACCCTTCGCAGCGCTTATGGAAGATGAAACAAAATTCATCGACTCAAACAGGAATCGCACTGTAGCCGCTGCCGGAGGCTGCGATCGAGGGCGGAGCCCTGGCAAACCGGTCTTAGCCTCGCAGCTCTCCTCAGCGGCTACAGAATTTTGGGTTACTTGGTGCGCGACGACTCAAACAGGAACCACACGCGGCGTTCTGCTTCGTCGATCCAATTTTCCAGCAGGCTGGTGGTGGCCACGTCTCCGAGTTCGGAACACATGTCGTGGGTCTCACGCATGTAGGCGGCCAGCTGGATATTGTCTTCGCGCAGCTCTGCCAGCATGTCTTCGGGGGTTACGAAGTCAGCATCGTTATCCAGCAGGCGCTGCAGTTTCTTGATATGGCCGATGGAGCGAAGGGTGGTACGCCCCAGTTTGCGCACGCGTTCGGCAATAGCGTCGGTGGTGGCGTAAATTTGATCGGCTTGCTCGTCCAGCAGCAGATGGAAGTCACGGAAATGCGGGCCGGACATATGCCAGTGGAAGTTCTTGGTTTTCATGTAAATGGCGAAAGTGTCAGCCAGCAGTGCATTTACTTCTGCCGCAATGTTGATACAGGCTTTTTCGCTTAGTGCCGTAGGTGTCCGCAGATCGGCCTTTCTGCTTTCCTTGGCGGATTTCAGGTCTGACATGGTGGTTCCTCGTGGCAGCGGTGGATGGGCAACAACGCAACTTGAATGCGCCTGACTAAAGACCAGGATCAGCCTCTCGTCAAACGCGCCGGGCCTTTTCAAGCAGGCCGCGTAAAGTTTTGAGGGGCGCAGAGCAAGATCGTTCAAGACTTTATTCACGCAAGTTGCGACCCTTTGCCGCTGCTTACTGCCGGATTGTTTCTGATGCCTGATTCCCTTGCTCGAACCGCGTTTTTTCGCGGCACCATAGCCTGCCTTCCGTTGACGCTGGCGTGCGCGCCCTGGGGGTTGTTGGCCGGCTCCACGGCGATTGATGCGCAGTTAACGCCTGCACAAAGTCAGGGGCTGTCGCTGTTTGTGTTTGCCGGTGCGGCGCAACTGGTCGCGATCGGCATGATCAAGGGTGGCGCCAGTGCGATCTCGATTCTGGTAACGACCTTGCTGCTGACCTCGCAGCACTTGCTCTATGCGATGCATCTGCGACCGCTGGTATCGCCGTTGCAACCCAAGTGGCGATTTGGGCTGGGCTTTTTGCTGACCGATGAGTTCTTTGCCCTGGTCAGCCCGTTTGACCAGAAGACATTCAATCGCTGGTATGCGCTGGGCGTAGGGCTGTGCATGTACGTGGGCTGGAATATTTTCACCCTTCTGGGCGTGGTGCTGGGCAAGAGCATTCCGGGGCTGGATCAACTGGGGCTGGAATTCTCGATTGCCGCGACCTTTATCGCGTTAATCACACCCATCGTGCGCACTGTCCCGACGATTGTCTGCGTGGCGGTCTCGTTGTTGACCGTTGTGCTGTTCAGTTACTGGCAGTGGGAGTCGGCCATTGTGCTGGCAGGGTTGGCGGGCATGGTTGCAGGCTATCTGTGCAAGCGTCTGGGAGGGTACTGGGCATGATCTGGACGATTATTGGCGGGATGACGCTGATTCTGTTTTTCAACCGCTACCTGTTTCTGGAGCCGCGGTTGCCGATTCGCTTGAATCGCGGGGTCAAGGAGTTCCTGGGCTTTGCAGTGCCGGGAATGCTGACGGCGATCTGCGGGCCGATCATCTTCGTCAAGGATCACGGGCTCGACTTGAGCCTGAGCAACCCATACCTGTTGGCCGGGTTGTGCGCCATAGGTCTGATGCTTTGGCGACGCAACGTATTGCTCAGTGTCGCGTTGAGTGTCGCGTTGTTTTATCTGTTTCGCTGGTGGCTTTGAGTTGTGCCGCAGCGCGTGAGGTAAAGGGGCCGCTGACGGCAACGCCGTCACTGACCACATACCAGCACGCCAACAGGCCGTCGGCGCGAAGTGGGGCCGGTACGGCACTGCCGATGACTGACATGACATGAATCGTGGGCATAAAAACCTCCTTCAAACAATGTCGCTACCTTACGGCCCGGGCCGCTACGCAAGAAATCATTGCGCGTGATAGTCGTCATTGATGGCGGTGAGGTATCAGTCAACCACCAGATCGAGCATGTGCATGACTTCCTGATCGCTCAACAACCCTTCGCGGACAAGGTGCTGGGTCAATAGAGAAACCAGCTTGGCGGTGCGATGGCCTTCGAGCTGCTTGAGCTCGGTCAGAGTGTTGTAAACCTTGCTGGAGGTGCATAGCCCGACGATATGATGCGGGTTTTGTGTAGGCATAAAGGTCGTCCTTGTTTTTATGATTGTGCCGATGATCGAGCAGATTACGCTCCATAATGCCGTACTTGGGGTCAGTACGGTGTCTCATCCGCGACATTCACATTGTCTATTAGGACCCGTCGGCAGCTGAAAAAGCCTGCCGGTTTGCGCGCACCGGTATCACCAGCGTGGCGGGCCGTAATAACCACGTGGCGGGCCGTAGTACACCGGGTGTGGCCGGCCGTAGTAACCCTGATAGTAGACGGGCTGAGGTGGCTGTACATACACCGGTTGCGGTTGGTAATACACCGGCGGTGCCTGTACGTAGACCGGTTGCGGTTGGGCATAGACCGGTTGTTGAACGTAAACCGGACGCGGTTCCTGGCCTGCTATGACTGAACCCACAACCGCAGCGCCGACTACCGCGCCAAAAAGGACAGGGCCGGCACCCCAGCCGCCATGGGCGGATGCCTGACCCGCTACAGCCAGTGCGCCGATAAGCAAAGCCACTTTGGGGATGGTACGCATCATGACGATTCCTCGAATTCCAGCCCCGACGTTTCGGTCTGCACCAGACCACAGATAATCGCGGGGATAACCTTAAGACACTGCTTTTTTAAAAAACTGCGAAGCGTTTTGGTAAATTTTGTGTAAGGTCTGGCAGGCGCTGAGACGTTTCAGCGCAAGCGACCGCAGTATGATCCAACAAATTTCTCGGTACGGCGTGTGCCGTCCATCTAAAAGCATTCAGCAAGGAGATGATCATGCAAATGAATCCGAATAAAGACACCCAGCTGTGCATATCGCTGTCGGGTCGGCCGGGTAACTTCGGACTGCGTTTTCATAATCATCTATACGAACAGCTGGGCCTGAACTTTTACTACAAGGCTTTCAGCAGCAAGGATCTTACGGGCGCCGTAACGGGTATCCGGGCCCTGGGGATTCGTGGTTGCGGGGTATCGATGCCTTTCAAGGAGGCGTGTATTGCGCTGGTGGATGAGCTGGATGCATCGGCCCAAGCCATTGCGTCGATCAACACCATCGTCAACACGGACGGCCACCTCAAGGCCTACAACACTGACTACATCGCTATTGCGCAACTGCTGGCCAGCCATAAAGTCGCCCAAGACACCACCTTTGCCCTGCGTGGCAGCGGCGGCATGGCCAAGGCGGTGGCTTCGGCGTTGCGTGATGGCGGCTATCGCAATGGGCTGATCGTGGCGCGTAACGAGGCGACAGGGGCCGCACTGGCGGCAAGCTGCGGTTATGAGTGGCAGCCGGAGCTGGCTGCACAGCGGCCACAGATGCTGATCAACGTGACGCCGGTGGGCATGGCGGGCGGCGCTGAGGCGGATGATCTGGCCTTTGAAGCGGATGCCATTGATCGTGCCGATATCGTCTTCGATGTGGTGGCGATCCCGGTTGAAACGCCATTGATCATTCGTGGTCGTGCCCAGGGCAAACAGGTGATCACGGGGCTTGAGGTTATTGCGATTCAGGCGCTCGAGCAGTTCGTGCTGTACACCGGTGTCCGGCCTACAACGGAGCAGTTCCAGGCTGCGGTGGCATTTGCCCGTAGTTGATTGCAGTGTCGGGCGAGTTGCCTCGCCCGATATCGGCTTTACTCCAGCTCTGCCAGACGCGCTTCCAGAGCGGCAATGCGCGCCTCAAGAGCTTCAAAACGCTCCAGCGAGACCCCGGACCCACTGCTGCGTTCTGCGGGTTGCTGGCGCGCGGCCATAATCACTTCGATATCTGCCGGATCGCCCAGTGCATGGGTATAGCGGTCCTCGCGCTGGCCGCTCTGGCGTGGCAATAACAGCGCCAGGTCCCGGGCAATCAAGCGTTCGAGCTGGTGCTGCACTTGCTCGATGTCTTCGAAGTCGTGCATGCGGGAGCTGCGGGTCAATAGCTCGTTCAGGGTTTGCGGACCGCGCAGAAACAGCAATCCCAGCAGCACTACTTGTGCAGGCACCAGCTCCAGCGCCTTGTCGACTTTATGTTCCCAGCGATCGGCACGGCTGCCCATGACCAGTCGGGTAAAGCCGCGGCCTTCCAGTGCGCGCAGGCTTTGCCCGACTTGCCCTTGTGTAAGGCTCATCACCGGTTCGCGACTGGTCTTCTGATTGCAGGCCAGTACCAGTGCGTTGAGCGTCAAGGGATAGGTTTCAGGGTTGGTGGTCTGTTTCTCGATCAACGAGCCGAGGATGCGGATCTCGGTGCTGTTGAGCTGAGGCCCTGCATCAGACTCGATCTGCGTGCTTTGTGGGAACTGACTCGCGGGGACTTCCATTTTCTTCTCCAATTTGAGCAACCGTTGCCAGCAACCATTGTGGAGTCTTTTGCGCGGTAGAGCGACAGCCATGTAACCCCCGCTGTGGGAGCGAGCCTGCTTGCTCCCACAGGTTGTTTCTTATTGTCTGTCAGCGATTGACCAGCTTGGCAGGCAGGGCAATCACCAGCAGGCTGCTCAGTAGCAGGCAGCAGGCGAAAAACCACAGCGCGCCGGAGCCGCTGCCCGTCACGTCGATGGCGATGCCCATCAGCGAGTTGCTCACCAGTCCGGCGATATTGGCCAGCGAGCAGGCGAGGGCAAACCCGGTTGCGGCTGCACGGCCCTTGAGAAAGGTCGCCGGTAAACTGAAAAACACCGGTACAGCGCCAATGATCGCGGCCGATGCAATGGCAAACAGCACCACGGTTGCCACAACGTTATGGCTGAAGAAGGTGCTGCCAGCCATGGCGGCCGCGCCAACCAGAAAAGGCACGATGATATGCCAGCGCCGCTCGCGATGACGGTCGGAGCTGGCCCCAATCATCAGCATGCCGATCAGGGCTGCGGCGCTGGGCAGAGCCGTCAATACGCCAATATGGAAGTTGTCGGCGACTCCCGCATTGCGAATGAAAGTGGGCATCCAGAAGGCCATCGCATAGGCGCTGAGCAGGATGGAGAAGTCGATCCCGCCGAGCATCCACACCTTCAGGTTAAAAAAACCGTCGCGAAAGCTGTGCTTGCTGTTTTTGCCTTCGACGTCATCTTTGCGCAGCTCGTTTTCAAGCAACTCTTTTTCTTTGGTATTCAGCCATTTGGCGCTGTGATGGCTATTGGGTAGGGCCCAGAACGTCAGAATCCCGAGCAATATGCTGGGGATCGCCTCGATGATAAACAGCCATTGCCAGCCCCTGAGCCCGGCCGTGTTGTCGAAAGCACCCATGATCCAGCCCGACAGCGGCCCGCCGATCACACTGGAAAGCGGCATGCCGATCATGAATAGGGCAATGATGCGTCCCCGTCGCTGCGTCGGGAACCAGGTGGTCAGGTAATACAGCACGCCCGGTAGAAACCCGGCTTCGGCCGCGCCCAGCAAGAAGCGCACGATGTAGAACTGGGCCGGGGTGGTGACCAGCATGGTGCAGGCCGAGAGCAGGCCCCAGGTGATCATGATCCGGGCAATCCAGACCTTGGCGCCGACCTTTTCCAGGACCAGATTGCTCGGCACCTCGAAAATGATATAGCCGACGAAAAACAACCCTGCGCCCAAGCCGAAGGCGGTTTCACTGAACTGCAGGTCGCCGAGCATTTGCAGCTTGGCGAAGCCAATGTTGATCCGGTCCAGATAGGCGGCCAGATAACAGAAGCAAAGGAAGGGGATGAGTTTCCAGGTGATCTTGCGATAGAGCACCTGGACCGGGTCTTCCATTGCCATGACTGGAGGTGTACCAAAACTTGCAGAAGGCATGCGTGTTATTCCGGCAGTGACCTTAAGGTTGATCTTCATACGCCACAAGAGGACAGGCGTGTCTATAATCGCCGCACATTCAATTCCCGCCCACAGACTGTCGAGACTTTCATGACTATCTCTCTGTACGCTGCTTCCATCCCTGTGTTCAAGCAAATGCTCAACGCCCTGAGCGGTGTTCTGACCAAGGCTGAAGCTCATGCAACCGCCAAGAACATCGACCCGAGCGTGTTTTTGCAAGCGCGTCTGGCACCGGACATGTTCCCGCTGGTACGTCAGGTGCAAATCGCAGTTGATTTTGCCAAGGGTGTGTCGGCCCGTCTGGCTGAAATCGAATTGCCGAAGTATGACGACAGCGAAGTGACCTTCGCCGATCTGCAAGCGCTCATCAGCAAAGTGCTGGCATTTGTTGATTCGATCAAGCCTGAGCAAATCGACGGCAAGGAAGGTATCGAAATCATCACCCGTCAGGGCACGCCGAAAGAGAAACGCTTCACCGGCCAAGCTTACCTGCTGACCTACGGCTTGCCACAGTTCTTCTTCCACGTGACCACTGCTTACGCGATCCTGCGCCACTACGGCGTTGAAGTCGGCAAGCGTGACTACATGGGCGCTTTCTAAGCAAGCCCTCTGTGGGAGCGGGTAAGTCCGGCTCCCACAGATTTGGTTGGTTGTCTTAGCTCTGTTGCACAGCCTTGTCTTGCTGGGCCATGCAAGCAGCAGCCGTAAACAGTACATCAGTGGATGAGTTGAGCGCGGTTTCGGCCGAATCTTGCAGGATGCCAATGATGAAGCCCACAGCTACCACTTGCATCGCAATCTCGCTCGGGATGCCGAACAGGCTGCACGCCAACGGGATCAACAGCAGCGACCCGCCCGCCACGCCCGATGCGCCGCACGCGCAAATGGCTGCCACGACACTCAGCAAAATGGCTGTCGGTATATCGACCGTAATTCCCAGCGTATGCACGGCTGCTAGGCTCAATACCGTAATGGTGATCGCCGCGCCTGCCATATTGATAGTGGCACCCAGCGGGATGGATACCGAGTAGGTGTCTTCATGCAGACCCAAACGCTCGCTCAACGCCATGTTCACTGGAATATTGGCCGCCGAACTGCGGGTGAAGAACGCGGTAATCCCGCTCTCGCGCAGGCACAGGAACACCAGCGGGTACGGGTTGCGACGCAGCTTCCAGAACACGATCAGCGGGTTGACCACCAGTGCCACAAAGAGCATGCAGCCAATCAGCACGGTGAGCAGGTGCAGGTAGCCCAGCAACGCGCCGAAGCCCGAAGTGGCTAGGGTTGAAGCCACCAGGCCGAAAATACCCAGCGGTGCAAAACGGATGACCACACGCACAATCAGGGTGACGCCGTTGGACAGGTCGCTGAGCACGGTGCGAGTGGCATCGCCAGCATGGCGAATGGCAATCCCCATCCCGATAGCCCACGCCAGAATGCCGATAAAGTTGGCGTTGATCAGCGCGTTGACCGGGTTATCCACCACACTCAATAACAGGCTTTGCAACACTTCGCTGATACCACCCGGCGCTGCAATGGCGATGTCTTCGGTGACCAGTACCAGGCTCGATGGAAACAACATGCTGGCGATAACGGCCACTACGGCAGCGGCAAAGGTGCCGAACAGGTAGAGCACCAGGATCGGGCGGATATGGGTTTCTTGTCCGTGTTTATGGTTGGCAATCGATGCCATGACCAGGACAAATACCAGAATCGGTGCCACGGCTTTCAAGGCGCTGACGAACACCTTGCCGATAAAGGCCACCGAAAGCGCAGCCGCAGGTGCAAGCCAGGCCAGCAAAATACCGGCGATCAGACCGATCACAATCTGGGTCACCAGGCTGGTGCTCTTGAGCTTTTGCAGCAGGGTAGGTGGAGCGTCAGTCATAGGGTTTTCTCTAGTTGTTCTGGGTGGTGCATTGAAAAACTATGGGGCGATCAGCAGCAAGCGGGCAGGCTGATCGACGCAAGTCGGCGGGGTTAAACGTTTTGATTAAAGCAGAGTCAGCGGCCGGGGCTGGTCTTGCGTGCTGAACACGTCTGTGTGACTAAAACCACGGCGGGGGGCGAACTTTAACATAGTGATGTAGGTGCATTCTTAAGCAGGGGCAATCTGCCACATCTCATGGCGGGCTTCTATCGAGGGTAACGTGGCTTCGCGTAGAAGCACTCTGTTACTATCACTCATCCCCATTCTTCTTCAAATCAGCGGGCCCCTGGGCTTTCGCTGGCCTCGTTGTCTCTGGAGTTATTCATGCTGTTGCCCATCCTGCTGCTGTCTGCGGCCGGTTTTACCGTGCTCACTACCGAGTTCATCATTGTCGGCCTGCTGCCGTCGATTGCCCGTGACCTTGAGGTCAGCGTGCCCCAGGCCGGTTTGCTGGTGACCCTGTTCGCCTTCACCGTAGCCGCCCTTGGGCCATTTTTGACCGCGTACTTTGCGCGTTTTCCACGCAAGCGGCTGTTTATTACTATTTTGCTGATGTTCGCCTTCGCCAACACCGTGGCGGCGTTGGCGCCGAATATTTGGGTGATGGCATTTGCTCGACTGTTACCCGCGTTGGGTTTGCCGGTGTTCTGGGCCCTGGCCAGCGAAACAGCGGTAGACATCGTAGGCCCGGATTACGCCGGGCGGGCGATTGCCAAAATTGGTTTCGGAATTGTCTGTGCGACAGTATTTGGTATCCCTGTAGGCACCTTGATCTCCGATGCGTGGGGCTGGCGCAGTGCCTTCGGCATTCTGGCGGTGGTAGCACTGGCCAAGGCCTTGCTGCTGTGGATCTACTTACCCACGACCCGAACGGTCAAGGAAGTCGTCACCCTGCGCTCACAATTTGGTTTGTTGCGCAGCCCGCTGATGATTGGCCATATCGTATTGTCGGTGCTGGTGTTTAGCGGCATGTTCACGGCTTACACCTACCTGGCCGACATCCTTGAGCGGTTGGCGGGTTTTGACGGCACCCTGGTGGGTTGGTGTCTGATGGGTTTTGGTGCGGTCGGATTGATCGGCAACTCGTTGGGCGGACGCATGGTGGACCGTCATCCGCTGATTGCTTCGATGGTGTTTTGTGCCTTTATGATTGGCGGCCTGGTGGCGCTGGTGCCGAGTATTCACTCGACCCTGGGCCTTGCTGCGGCGATGGGTATTTGGGGTGTGACGCAGGCGGCGATGTTTCTGGTCAGTCACGTGCGGTTGATGAAAGCCGCGCCCCATGCCCCGGCATTTGCTGCGTCGCTGAACATTGCCGGGGGCAATCTCGGGATTGGCCTGGGCGCGATGGTCGGTGGGCGCGTGATCGATAACTATGGTTTGGGCAGCCTGGGGTTCGTCGCCGCCGGGTTTATTCTGATAGCGATTCTGCTGGCGCTGTTGTTGATGTCCGCCAAGCCTCGCCCTGTGTGCGCTAACGCGGGGTAAACAGCTCGCGCCTGGCTCCCTCGGTAATCGCAACGATGCCGGGGTGGCGGATTTTGCGTTCGACGGTGATGGCGTAAAACGATTCAGTGACCGCTTCGGTGTGACCGATCAGCTCAACGTCAAACTGGCGCATCACCTCCTGAGCAATCACGCTGGGGGCGATAAATACACCGATTCCGGATTGGCCGAAGGCCTGCATCAGTGCGCTGTCATCAAATTCGCCCACGATCCGCGGTTGTATTTGCTGCTCGGCCAGCCAGCGCAGCAAGCGGCTGCGCAGTACGGTCTCGGGGCCAGGGATCAGCAGCGGGGCGCCTTGCAGGCAGTGCGGGAAGTTCTCGGTGTAATCTTTGGCGAGTGTCGGTGCGGCAAAAAAGCTGATGCCGCACTCGCCCAGTTTTTGGCTAAAGCCCTTGATGTCGAGGTGAGAGGGCATAGGGCTGTCGGAAATCACCAGATCCAGACGTTGAATCGCAAGGTCCGCCAGTAGCCGATCGAGTTTGTCTTCACGACAGGTAATACGGATCGGCTCGTTGAGCTCCATGGTGGGTGCGATCAAACGATACACAATCGACTTGGGCACCACATCGGCCACGCCAACCCGAAACAGAATTTGTTGCTCCTTGGGCGCCATGCGCAGCATGCTTTCCAGCTCGCTGCCGAGCTGAAAGATCTGCTCGGCATAGGGCAGCACCTGACGCCCGGTTTCGGTTAACTCCAACTGGCGGCCGACCCGGCGAAACAATGGCAGGCCATAGGTATCTTCCAGCAGGCTGATTTGCCCGCTGATTGTCTGCGGCGTGAGATTGAGTTGTTCGCAGGCGCGAACGATACTGCCGGTTTTGGCAACGACCCAAAAGTAGTGAAGTTGGCGGTAATTAAGCATCGGCGCATCAACAGTTCGTAAAAACCGAAGTATAGCGCTTAAAAATACGAATTTTACTGAAGTGTTTGATTCTCTAGAATCCCGCGTTATGCGCAAGCCACCCCGGTGGCCGTCGGTTTAGAGAGGAAAGAGACCATGAACATTAAAAAATCTGCTGTTGCCGTGTTGTTGGTGTCGGGCCTGGTGCTGATGAGCGGTTGCGATCAGGCAGAAAAAGCTGCCCAACAAATGTTGAGCAAAACCGCTGAGTCCGCCAAACAGGCGATTGATGACACGCACAAGGCGGCTGAACAGGCGCTTAGTGATGCCACTGGCGGGCTGGTTGAAAAAGAGCAGCCTGAACAAGAAAACAAAGACTCATCCAAAGCCATTTAACGCGTCCTACTGCAGAGTCCGAACACACCTATGGAATATCTTTTACAACTGGCTGCCAGCCCCGCAGCCTGGGTTGCCTTGGCCACGTTGATCGTGATGGAAATCGTGCTGGGCATCGATAACCTGATCTTTATCTCGATTTTGACCAACAAACTGCCTGAGCAATACCGCACCAAGGCACGTCGTATCGGTATCGGCATGGCGCTGATTTTACGCCTGGGTCTGCTGGGTACTATCGCCTACATTGTTCAGTTGACCACGCCAGTGTTTGAAGTGCTGGGCAAGGCCTTTTCGTGGAAGGACATGATTCTGATTGCCGGTGGTCTGTTCCTGGTATGGAAAGCCACCAGTGAAATCCACCACAGCATGACCCCGCAACCGGAAGAAAAGACCGAGAGCGTGTCGTCGAAAGTAACCTTGGGTTTTGCGGCGGCCATCGGGCAGATTTTGATGCTGGACCTGGTGTTCTCCATCGACAGCATCATTACCGCAGTCGGCATGACCGAACACTTGCCAATCATGGTGATTGCAGTAGTGGTCGCGGTAATGGTGATGTTGCTGGCTTCGGAGCCTCTGGCCAAATTCATCAATGACAACCCGACCGTGGTGATGCTGGCGCTGGCCTTCCTGATCATGATCGGTATGACCCTGATCGCCGAAGGCTTCGGTGCCCATGTACCTAAAGGCTACGTGTATGCGGCGATGGCGTTCTCGGCCACTGTTGAAACACTGAACATTGTGGCGCGCCAGATTCGGGAAAAACGCCAGGCTGCCCTGGTGAAGTAAGCGTAAGTAACTGCTAAAAAGCCGTCCACCCTGTTTGGGGTGGGCGGCTTTTTGTTTAATGGGCGTTTGCTGCGCCAGCTACCGGTTTTTCAGGGGTGTCTTGCGGTTTTGGCTGCACCTGCGGGTGGTGATGGCGGCTAATGCGCATCAGGCCCCAGAGCATAGCGCCAGCGACAGTCAGCCAGCCGGTGATCAGCAGGACAATCGTGAGTATCGGGCTCATCAGTGCCTCCTTTGCCCCCAACGGGCTCAAACACACGCCAAGCAATGGACAGTCTAGCCTCAGCAGTGTTGCAGTCTATTGACCGAAGGTCGTGCTGGACTAACCATTTTGCTCTATCTCAACGATAGTGCTGTGGCTAAAGGCTATACCTCGTCCTGTTGGCACCCTATGATCGTCACCCTTGGCGGGCCTGATGGTCCGACACTCATTCAAGGCGAGGGAATATGCAGGGAGTGACTGGGTTGAGATCAGCGCGACTGTTGCTGACAGGGTTCCTGGTATTGGTGATGGCGGGATGCGCTAGTGTTGAGTCTCCGCAAATTCAGCGTTTGCCTGAACGGGTCGAGCTCAATGGCGTACCCTTTTTTCGCGGTAATGCCAATCAAGGCGGCCCGCAAACATTGGCCGGGATGCTCGGTGAGCAACGGGTCAGAATTACCCCGGGTCTTTTGATCAAACCGCTTAAGCTGCCGGGCGCCGAAGCTGCATTGCAAGGCAATATGGAGCAACTGGCTGCTGGCTACGGGTTGATGGTCTATCCGTTGGACTCGTCGCTTTCTGCGCTCTTGACCCAAGTCGCTGCAGGCTATCCGGTCATGCTGCGTTTCAGCGATGGCACGCTCTGGTCCGAGCCGCGCTACGCGATGCTTGTAGGTTATAACCGCGCCAAGCGTACGGTAATGCTGCGTGCGGGCATGGAGCGGCGGCGACTGATGAACATCAACACGTTCGAGTCGGCCTGGAAAGATGCCGGAGGCTGGGCGGTACTGATCCTGTCGCCGACACAATTGCCGGCCAATGTCGACAAGGCGCGCTGGTTGAAAGCGGCTAATGACCTGTCCCGCTCGGGACAGGAGCAGGCCGGGGCCACCGCCATCAAGACCCTTGAATCCAATAAATAGACAAACTCTGTGGGAGCGGGCTTGCTCGCGATGTAAACAACGCGGTTTCACTGAAGGATCGCGTCGCGCCTATCGTGAGCAAGCCCGTTCCCACAATGGGTTAAAACCCGAACTTGTCCCGCAGGCTGTAGTACCACGCGCCCAAAGCGGTCAGTGGTGTACGCAGCAGCTGTCCGCCGGGGAAAGGATAGTGCGGCAAGTCGGCAAACGCATCAAAGCGCTCTGCTTGGCCGCGCAAGGCCTCGGCCAGCACTTTGCCTGCCAGATGGGTGTAAGTCACTCCGTGACCGCTGCAACCCTGCGAGTAATAAATGTTGTCACCGATACGGCCAACCTGAGGCAGGCGTGACAGCGTCAGCAGGAAGTTACCCGTCCATGCGTAGTCAATTTTCACGTCCTTGAGCTGCGGGAAAGCCTTGAGCATTTTTGGCCGGATAATCGCTTCAATGTTGGCCGGGTCCCGCGCGCCATACACCACGCCGCCGCCGAAGATCAGGCGCTTGTCGCCGGACAGGCGATAGTAATCGAGCAGGTAGTTACAGTCTTCGACGCAGTAATCCTGCGGCAACAGGGTTTTGGCCAGTTCTTCGCTCAACGGTTCGGTGGTGATTACCTGAGTACCGCACGGCATGGATTTGGACGCCAGTTCGGGTACCAGATTACCCAGATAAGCATTGCCCGCGACGATGATGAACTTGGCGCGCACCTTGCCTTGTGGCGTATGCACCACAGGATTGGCACCGCGCTCAATCCGAATCGCCGGTGACTGCTCGTAAATCGTACCGCCCAGCGACTCAACGGCGGCGGCCTCGCCCAGCGCCAGATTCAGCGGGTGAATATGCCCGCCGCTCATGTCCAGCAGCCCCCCCTGATACTGATCGCAGTCCACAACCTCACGAATCCGGCGCTGATCCAGCAACTCCAGATGCGTGTTGCCATAACGCTCCCAGAGTTTTTTTTGTGCTTCCAGATGGCCCATCTGCTTGGCGGTGATCGCTGCAAACACACCGCCGTCTTTCAAGTCGCACTGGATCTGATACTTGGCCACGCGTTCACGAATGATCTTGGCGCCTTCAAAGGCCATCTGCCCCAGCAACTGCGCCTGCTTGGCCCCCACAGTGCGCTCGATCACATCTATATCGCGGCTGTAACTATTAACGATCTGCCCGCCATTGCGTCCGGAAGCGCCGAACCCCACCTTTGCGGCTTCCAGCACAGTGACCTTGAAACCGGCCTCCAGCAAAAACAGCGCACTCGACAGCCCGGTATAGCCAGCGCCGATTACACAGACATCCGTCTCGACCTCACCCTGCAGGGCAGGGCGTTCAGGAGTCGGATTAGCTGAAGCCGCATAGTAGGACTGGGGATAGGGAGTGTTCGACATTCTGCAGCCTCTGTTTTATATTTTTTACGAGTGCGGCCGATGCTACCTGAGTTGAAAACCGCCCGCCAGCTACCGGCGGATGAGCTTTTTTGCGGTGAAAATAAATAATTCGACTATTCATAGGGTTAGCTGCAAAAAAGGTGTTGACACCCCTCCGCAAATCTATAGAATGCGACCCCACAGCAGGCACGTAGCTCAGTTGGTTAGAGCACCACCTTGACATGGTGGGGGTCGTTGGTTCGAGTCCAATCGCGCCTACCAAACAAAATCCGCTCTGCTGGGCGGTCTAGAAGGGCTCACCGAAAGGTGGGCCCTTTTTTGTTGTCTGCGATTTGCAAAACCCCCGCTTCAGAACGCCAGATCAGCTCCCACCTCCAGGTACTCGATACCTTTCTCTGTGTGCCCATCCTGATAGTGTTTGGTCATCTTCGCGTCCGCGTGACCCATCAGTGCCTGGATGTATTCCTGCGGGAAATTTTGCTGCTCATATAGCCAAGCACCCAAAGCGCGTATCTCGTGAAAGGTGGGCCGCTCGGTGGCCGGAATATGGTCATACGCATGCGCCCCGTCCCGGGCCTTGCTGAACTCGTTGCTCAGATAGTTCGGAGTGACCGAGGTCCAGTGATCCTTGGCGGCTATCTGCTCGCGCTTGCGCGCCTTGGGTCTGTAATGGATCGGGTAGGGCGAAGCCACGGGGGAGCGCAAACACTCGCTCACAACCTCCCGTAGGGCTTTACCCATCTTGATCTGTAAATGAATCGGGTTGTCATAGCCCTGGGTCTTGCCGGGCGAAACCTTGATCGTGTTGTTCTCAAGGTCGACTGCGGACTTGAGCCACGAAACGATATCGTCACGTCGCTGCAGGCTGGCCAGCGCCAGGCGGATAGCGCGCTTCAACCAGATTGGCGTGGTGTCCGCGTCCACAATCGTCATCAGGCCCGCCAGCGTGTGTCGCTGACGCTTCTTCTCTGCTTCTTTTTTGATCAGCGTCAGCTCGGCCACGTTGCGCTCAGCCAAACCCTTGGCCACCGCGAAGGCAAAAATCTGGATCAACAAACCGCGGTGCTTGGTGTAAGCGTTGTTACTGAAGCCATCCAGGTACTCCGCGATGCTAAGCACATCGAGCTGGCCGACCAACTGATCTCCCAAGTCCTGCCGGTAGCGCTCAAGCTTGAACTGGATCTCAACCAGAGTACGGGCGGCATAGCCACGGTCTTTCAGCCATTCGGCCTCAAAGCGCTCAACCAGGTTGCGCATCGTGGGCAGGCGATCGCCTGTCAGGATCATGAGCAACTCACCGTCACCGGCCATCACAGGGGCCAGCTTTGCGTTGGCAGCCCTGGCCAGCTTGATGGCGTCTTCGAGCGGGCGGTTAATGCTGGTCATCAGGCCGGTGATGGGATTGCGGTACCGCCAGTATTTGCCGTTGGGGTAGAGGTTGGGGGGAAGCTGCGGTTCTTGATGCTGCGTGGCCGGGAAGCCATTACCCAAGCTCCATCATCTGAGCGAGCAGTGGATCGTTCGAGCCCATAATTGCTGCCTGCAGGTCTACGAAATACATCCCGCCTTTTACCTCCCCCAACACTTCGCCTTCCTCTATCCATTTTTTGAGTTGTTGCAAGCTCGGCTTGCCGCCTGCGTAACGCAGTTTTCTGTATTCACCCGCCTCCATCAAGCGAGGGAGGCGGGCAGTGATCTGAGCAAAGATCTTTGCCATGTCTGATTCCTTTCCCCTAGTGGGGCGATGGTGGGCTAGGGGGCGAGTGGGTTTTTACGGAATACCCAGTCGTGACCACATTGGCGGCAACGGCCGAAAAGGCGGCCAGTAGGTTTAAGCGAGTCGACAGACGTCAAGGCGCTAACCTTGCCGGCCTGCACCTCGTAGTTGCCTGAACCAATAAATTCTTCGGTGATTTGCATGTTGCGGGCACCGCAGCGTGTGCAGCGGGCGTCAATGCACGCGCCGATGGGTTTTGCGGTCATTATTTATTCCTTGCGCGCAGCTTAGATACTTTGGCTTGATTGCTGTAGGGTATTTGTAGTGTTGCCATTAATGCATATATCATGTCCTTTTTGCTGGTTGTGAGTGGTGTCTGTGAAGCTTATAAATGATGATTTTTTTCTTCGTTCTAGATATTTATTTATAGACTCAAGTATTTATCATTCTAATAACTTTCAGTTTTTATTGAGGGATCTTGAAGCCCTTACACGGCTTTTAAATTTGGATCAGGCTAATCTAATTTTAACCAGTATAACTGTTGCGGAAGTTAAGCGGCACTTGAGGGTCCAATCCAAGGAGGCGGCAAGCGCTGCGCAGTCTTTTAGAACTAAGGGTAAGGTTTTACGAAATATACCTTCGTTTTCTTCGTCGATTATATTTAATGCTGTTTCGGCCAAGGAAATTGAGGATGAGTTGGTTGCAGGGTTTGAGTATTTTCTATCAGCTAAAAATGTCGAGGTTGTATCTGTTGATGTGGGCTCCGCTGAAAAGGTATTTGAAAGGTACTTTTCTATTCTTCCTCCGTTTTCAGAAAAGAAACCTGATGAGTTTAGAGATGCTTTCGTTCTAGAGGCGCTAAGGGCGCATGCAGCTGAAAATAACATCAGAATACACGTCGTTAGCACTGATAACGATATGCGCGCATATTGTGAAGATCACGTTGATCTATTTTGGTCGGGAAGTCTTGAAGAGATTGTCAGTGCTCTCACTCTTTCGGTGCGTGAGGAACCAATAATTTTTGCTGAAAGAGCCTATGGCGCTGTAAAGCATACATTCTTGAAAATTACTAAAGAATGGGTGGATATTCAGGATTTCGGAGTGGTGCTAGATGGGGGGGAGAAGATATATGATTACAAATATTCTGTAGGTGAACTTCATCCTGTAAATGAAAGGGTCTTCCATGCTGACGCAGGTGGTTCTGTGCATGGTGTCGATTTTGAGTTTAAAGTTTCTGTTGAGTACTCTAAGGCTGGGGAGTATTTGGGTTATCTTTCTGAGCGTGATACGAATCCTACCTATCAAAAAGAAATACATACCAAAAGTTTTAATAAAATTCTAGAGTGTCAGGTTGAGCTTTCATTTGCTGAAGGTGATACGGATTCTGTTACTTTGGATGGTTGGGATTATGTTTTGGTGGATGGTGATAATTTGATGTATCCATTCGCTTCAACTGTGGTTAAGCCCGCCATGCATCCGGAATATGAGTAGTAGAGTTTTGGTGGTTCAAGGATGTTGTGTGTTTAGATTTCCTTGGGTTTTTAAGCGCTCACCAATCCATCTCATAATAGTCACAGCTTTGCTGTTTCCAACGGCCTTATAGCGTAGGCCGTCGGGGCACTCACTAGCAGGCCTGCCCCGCCAAGGAATTCGAGTGTAATTATCAATGAAGCCTTGGCATCGCTCCCACTCGATTATGCTGGTTCGGCGTACGCCTTGGGGCTCCAATACATATGCCTCTCGGTCATCGAGAGAGCCTCCCCCTTGTGCCGTGAGAGTAGGATGAAGTGTGTGCTTCGGTGTCCGTCTCGGCGGGCAATCCCGGCGAGAGCCCTCGTGCTCAAAAAGTACCTTGAGGGGATCAAACCCGTCTCTAGCACTTGCAATAAGGAACACGCGACGGCGTCGTTGGGCCAAGCCGAAATATTGGGCGTCCAAGATCCGCCATGCGATTGTTCTCTTGGGGCCATACACACAACCAGCGTTCTCCCATCTTTTCCCTGGAGGCTGCAGCTCGCCGTTTTCCCCAGCAAGCGCGCCAAGAAAGCATCCGAAGGCGTTGTCTTTGTCGCTGAGGACGCCGGGAACGTTTTCCCAGACGATGATGGAGGTAGGTTTACCGCTATTGGCTCGAACATAGTCAATTGCATCTGCAAGCTCCGCATATTTGATAGTGAGAGCGCCGCGTGGGTCAGTAAGGCCTTTGCGCATGCCCGCGACCGAAAAGGCTTGGCATGGTGTGCCTCCTACGAGTACGTCGGGTGCAGGGACTTTGCCGGCTAACACTAATGCTGCAAGGCGGGCCATGTCTCCGTAATTCGGCACGCTGGGGTAGTGATGTGCCAAGACTGCTGAGGGAAACGCTTCTATCTCGGCGAACCAAGCAGCGCGCATGCCCAGAGGGTGCCACGCTTGCGTTGCGGCCTCGATGCCGGAGCACACAGAGCCGTAGGTGATGGTCATGATGAATCTCGACTTTCGAGTTGATAATGCGACCTCTAGGGTCAGATATGGTGTGTAATTAGTGGAAGGGACCAGTTATATTTGCCGCCGGAATTTCACGGGGCGACAAGAAATGCATTGGATAAGCTTTAAGTCTTTTTTTCAGGAATGGTGCTCTGCTCAGAGTGTTTGCTTGTTCCTGTTTGCTATTTATCTTATTGCGCTGATGGTTAGAGTTTTTGAGCTAGATAGTGCTGATATAGCTAGCTGGGTTCAGGCCGTCGGCGCAATTATTTCCATATGGGCTGCGTGGTGGATAGCAGGGCGGCAAAGTAAGAGATCCGAAGCAGAAAGCAGAGGGCAGGATCTCGCAAAATGCTTCGCCATCATTGGGTTGCTTGAGTATGTTCTGCGAGTTGTTCAGCACGAACCCAGGGCAGGTGAGGGTACAATTAGTGGGGCTGAAGTTAGATCGGGGCTTAAAAAGGTTATTGTGATGCTAGATAAAATAGATGTTCTGACACTTCCAGATAGTGTTCTTGTGTGCTCGATCTTTGAGGCGCGGCACTCTGTCGAGATGCTTGATTTAAAGGTAAAAAATTATATACGTCCTACGAACGATGTAATCATGTTTTATGCTTATCAACGTGGAATAAGTACATCATGCTTAGAGCTTTTGAAGCGGCAAATAACTTTATGCAAAGAGGTGGCCTGTCGATACTCATAGTATGCTTTTGGATATAGGTTGTCGGTCTTGGTGAGTTAATCAAGCTATTGCAACTGCTATTTAGTTAGCAAGGAGTATATCGCGACACAGGCAGGCTTTTCGGGTGGGCTGCGACCAAGTTGATTGTGAGGGTGCTGAACGTTTCTTGCTACGCCTCAAAATAGTGGAGCCTGACAAGCACGATCAGGGCAGTTTCCATTGTGGGGGGATGATGGTCAGTTTGTTCGCGCCAATGTATGCAAGCCCCTTCTTATCTTTGGCGCATTTGTCCCGCTGGATTTGCGTATTATCTTTTGCTATTGGCAAGTTTTTGGATAGAGCTAAATGTGCTGATATTAGATTTGGCTAATGCGGTGTTTTATTAAGATATTTTTGCTTTTCACAGATGACTGCCGAAGAAAACAAACACGGCCAGTATTGCGCCGATGCGTAATGCCCAATTTTGCAGGAGTTTGCCGAATTGCTTTATGTCGAACTGAGCTGCTTTGGCTTCCAGTTCCTGGGCGTGCTTGGTGGCATTGTTGTGGCCGAAGCGTTCGGCTACTACCACGCCAGTAGCCCGATTAATCAGCGAGAAAGTGTTGTTCCCGCTTGGGCGCACGATGATCAGCGGTGCCAGTGGCGGCGGTTGAACACCGGGCTTTTGGTAGAACTCGGCAGTGGCCTGGCGTGTGCGTTCGCGCAACCCTTCAAGAATTGCGTAGCGCTTGGCGAAAGATATATGCATGGTCGATCCTCGACAGGGTTACGGTTATTCGTCAGCACTCAGGTATCGAGCTGTTTGCCGATGGCCGCGCAAGGGAGTGCTGACGGATAAACGCAGGTATTAAAAAGCCCAGTCGAAACCGTGCTGTGTTGCACTCTTAAAACACCACCGTATGTAAGAGCCTGGCTGTGCGGGCGTGCCCGTCTTTGTTTACTTGGACATGGCTGAATCCTCCGTTTTTGGCGTCAGCAGGGAAGGGGTGATGCAGGTGTCCAGCGACTGCTGGGTTGGCGTCCGCATCGGTCTGTACTCTGGTCGGAATATGCCGAAGATCAGACCGATACGACCTGGTGCTGGGGAGTACCAAGGGCTTAGGCAGTTAGCGACAGGCTGTCGTGGCGCTGGTTGATTCGGGTTAGACGGTCAGCTCAAGCGCTTCGGCGCGTCGTACCAGACGCATTTCCGCAAAGCGGCGTTCTGAGGGGCGGCGGTCGCGGCGTGACATTTGGCTATCTGTAGCTGCATGCATTGCTATCAGGCCGGCCAGTAACAAGCAGAGCGGGGTGATGATCTGCCGGCGCATCGCTTCGGCAACCATCGCGCCCTGGCGGTGAACGCCGAGCTTGTACATGGCGCAGGCCAGTCGTTTGACCACTGTGCCCGGTGCAATGCCGAACGCACTGGCGATCTCTTTGGCGGTCAGTCCTTGGGCAACTGAAAGCACGAATTGCAGTTCTCGCGGCGCAAGGCCTCGGCCGAGGTGGCCTTTCCATGCACCGTCTACGATTGTCGATTCCATGATGTCTTCCCGGTTGTTTTCCCGATGCACCCGGCAAGCCAGGTGCAGCAGTGAAAGTGTCCGTTGGCAAGCTTGAACGCCGAATAACTGTGGTGTAAGCGATGCCTTGTCAGGTGTTGGTCCCTGAACTCGAAACCGTATGGCGCCAGAGCGGATCGAGGTCGGCAAGGACTTGGGCAAGCTCAAGACCTTTGTAAACACGACGCTGGGCGCGCTCAAGATTGGCCAGGGGCTGGTCAATCTGGCCCGGGGCGGGTTGGGCGGTGGTGGCGGTGCAGGTCGTGCCGGCGTGCAGTCGGTCTTTGTCACCAACGCCAAGGACGCACTGGGCGGCGGTGACGATGACGGGGACGGCAAGGGGGACGCGGTCAAGTCGCTGGTCTCGGCAGGCCTCAATGCGCTGATGGGCCGCAAGGATGACGGGGGAGAGGGTGAAGGTGCTGCAGATACCAAGCTGGACCCGGTAGAAACAGGCCTGAAGCTGCTCGATGTGATCCGGGAGGCCAAGGGCGGTGACGACGGTGAAAGCTCCGAGCCGCAAAAGGTCTTTGTGGTCAACACCCGGGAAATCGGCGGCGGTGGCCCGGGTGGTGGAGGTCGCGGTGGTCGTCGATCGCGGCGCCGAGGGCCGCCACGCCCGCCGGCACCGCCACCCGTACCGCCGCGTTTGGGCGCTCGATTGATGAACGCCGTGGGCACTATCAGCAAGGCGGGGAAAGCCATCCCTGCCGGCTCGCTATTTGAGGCGGGCATCAAGGCCTTTGACACCTACACCACGGCCAAGACCGCCGAAGAAAAGGCCGAGGGCTACGGTGGTGCTGCAGCCGGCGCCGCGATCGGCTCGGTGGTGCCGATCATCGGCACGGCAATGGGTGGTCTGGTCGGCGCGTTTCTGGGGGGCATGGGTGGCGAGACCGTGGGCGGTATGTTCGGCAAAACGTCGTTTGCCAAGTCGCTGTTTGGCAACGATGCAGAGCCGGGTGATGTAGTGCGCTCGATGAGCGCGAAGGCGGGCAGCTCGCAAGCCCCGTCGCCGCTGATGCTCAAGTCGGAGGCCAAGCCGGCGCCGATTGATCAAACGTTCACCTTTGCCCCGCATATGCCCATCACCATTGAGGGGGATGTGAAAGACCCCGACGAGCTGATGCGCAAGCTGCAACCCATGATGCAGGGCCAGTTGAATGACTTCGCCCGGCAGATGGAAGACAACGCCCGCCGGGCCAATGACCGCAAGTTATACGACGCCCCGCATATCGGGTAAGGAGGGGATATGGCCTACATGGAGCAGATGCAAAGCACCGTCAGTTACCTGGCCACTGCAGGGGAGGCAGGGCGGCGAAGCCTGGACGGGATGATGGGGCCGGTAAACGGGGCGATCAGTGAAATCAGCGGCGCCGCTTCGGAGCTGGAGACCCTGCCGATCATTGGCCCGATGTTGGCGTAAATCAGTGAGGCTTTGTCTGCCAGGCGTGCTCGGGCTGCAGCAAACAAAACTAAATAACTCTTCAGGCCCCTCCTTGGAGGTAAAGTGTGGTAAGAGCTTGGTCAGGTTTTGATCGATTAAAAAAAATCATCGAATGCATTTGCAAAAAAAATGAACGTTAGCTATACCCACTGTCATAGTTAGTACGTATTGATTGAATCGAATTAGCCCTGATGAGGTGACGAAAGGTAGCCAAAAGGGGGGGCGTAAACAATGAAGCCATATTGACACTACGGGTTGCACTGGTAGAATCCATGTCCCGAATCAGGCCAAGGAATGGGTGTTTAAACGTTCGTGCCTGCCGGTCGTATAGATCAGTAAGGCGAAAAATGAACGATTTTACAGAGTTACTTCCTAGTGGATTGCTGCCTGAAACGGTCGACGAAGCCCTTGAAGCTGTTATGCATGTGGCAAACAGAGTGCTTCAGAAATGCAACGTTTTCTCTCTGGCTGCTTTGAAAGAAGGTACGCCATCGATTCGAGAAATCGCTCTCAGCTTGAGAGCAGTCTGCGGTTTGATTGAAAAACTGCAGGAAATGGGTGCCCCTACAGCGGATGGTTTTACTGCTGAAAAGGCCCATGAGTACACAGACCACGTTGAGGCAATTGCTCGGGCAATTGAGCGGGAAGACGAGGCCGAATTGAAATTACAAATTATTTCGCTAGATAGCCGGAGTTTTATCCTATGAGCAAAGAGATGATGATCCGCATCGCCACTAAGCAAATGCAGGCCGAATTCATCAAGATCGCAGGACTTTTAAAGGAGCTGGATAAGCAGCTGCCTGTGGAAGAGAATGCCAAAGCTGCTTGATGTACCCTGTGAAAAAAACCGCTGCTAACGCAGCGGTTTTTTTTTTGCTTATAATTTCTAGGGTGCAAGTAGTCATAATAGAATAATTCTATCGTTCTCAGATTCGACTGAAGAAATGCCTACCTCTCTACTTTTTCAAGCTTTCAGTCGGTTCCCACCGCTGGCCGCAGATTACACGGTGGAACCCATCTAAATCGACGATTTTTTCAGTATTTGTGCGCCGAGTGTTTACCAGGTGTCCGTCGACGGTGACATCATGAAAGGTACGGTGATATTTTCATGTATTGAAATAGTCTATGAAGCTCGCACACGATCATGTGGGAATAACATTTCTTAATACGTACTGCTATGGAAGGCGAATTTGTATATCTGTATAAATGAGGAGAAAGTCATCGCGTGAGGAATGTTTACCTATACTTTACGAAGTTACTGATGCTGAAGATTTTGGTTCTTAGTCTGGATGGCATTGTAAGGAGGGAGAGCTGAAGGTCCGGATGGTCATGCAGGGATCCACGACCATCTTAGCTTTGCACCTTTGACATAATAGGGGAGAGTATAATTCAGAATCCGTCAAATAATCTCTTAGTGGGTACTATCCCGCGGTTGGGAAGATTGCGGATGAGCAAATTGTATTTGCCATTGCAGCAACTGGCGAAGTTCCCATGATCACTGACCTACCGCCCGCTGGAACCAGAGCCCAAGTATATCCAGCGTAAGCGCCGTAGCCATTTTTACCATTTATTTCAATACACCAAGAGTCTTTCGATTTATCCCGGGCTTCTCCTCTAGCATCTGAAGTCACGAAAAAAGTGTCACGGAATTTTGCACTTTCCGGGTCTTTCAGGTTGTGACTTGCCATCGTGTGGGCAAGCAGAGCAGCATTTTCACTCATTGGGTATCGGTAGAGGGTCATCGGTGCTTGCCTAGGTGGCGCGGCGCAGCCAACCAAGGTGAATGCGAGCATAGATAGGGCTAGTTTTTTCATCCGGAGATTCCTTTATTTATTGTCTTGTATGGGGACTTTCCATGCTACACGTTCTAGGGTACTTGATTCCAACGCTGAAAATGGAATTACACATAGCAGCCGCTACTGCCCGTGATTACCATTTGTATGTTCATGAAAATACTGTGATTTAGAGTCTTGTGTGGATGTTAAGTACCTCCAATATGGTTCACTGCTGGGGTTGGGCGCAGGATAAGGATGTCGATTTACTGAAGGCCCTTAACCCCGATCAAACTTAGTGTAAGTTCAATGTCATACCATCGGCTTCTTGTCGTCCTTTGAGGAGAGCTACTGCTGTAGCAAAATACAGCGCTAAGTAATTGATTCTTATAGGGTAATACTCATCGTTTCAGATACAGTAAATAATCAGTATTTTCTTTATATTTCAAGTAGTTACGATCTGTCGACGTTCAACCTTGACATGGTGGGGGTCGTTGGTTCGAGTCCAATCGCGCCTACCAAACAAAATCCGCTCTGCTGGGCGGTCTAGAAGGGCTCACCGAAAGGTGGGCCCTTTTTTGTTGTCTGCGATTTGCAAAACCCCCGCTTCAGAACGCCCAATGCTCGCTATAGCTGTTGTTGTCGATGCAGGGCTCTGTGAATAAGCCGCTCAAGTAATCTATATCGATGCCTCCGGGAGCTCCACGACTGGTCGCCGTAGCACCCTCAACGAAGTGCATGCAGGCCAGGCCAGATTTAGCTTGTTCAGTTCGTGTTTTAGATACCCGAACAGACCCATGACGTTGCTGACTGGTGGAGTGTTTCCAGCGTCAGGCGCGACCACCGCCTTCAGGGCGTCGATCGTGAATATATGAGCTGATGAAGGCACCTGGCGCGGCGCGGCCCGGGATGATGGCGGACTGGCTTGCAGTGATGTGTACGCATCGGAGTACGATCTGGCTGGCGTATGTCGGCCGTTGGCTACTCAGATCACACTCCGATGCGACCTCCCGTGAGGGATCGGGCAGTTAGCGACAGGCTGTCGTTGGCGCTGGTTGTTCAGTAAGAACCTTTATAGGTAAGTGAAGCTCGGTCGCGCTAACTTGCACTGTTTTCTGCAGATTTATTTGCGTGCAGCTACTCTGCGTAGCCATCCCGCTGTATGGTCACTTTGCCCGGGGAACGCCGGGCTTGAATGACGCCTGCATTGTTTCGCAGAAGGCGCAAGCCGACTTGCGCGGGCTCATCTACGAGGTTTCTCCGTTGCTCTATGCTGGTTCTGTGCTCACGCTGTTAATAAATAAGGTTAATTTTTGGGGGAGATTTTGCGTTATGGAAAATGCATTCAAACAGCCATTATTCGTAGTCGGGGTCTCGCTGTCTGCTGTAGGTCTCGCCACTTCAATACCCGGAATCTGGATACCTGGGTGCGTCTTTATGGTTATCGGGCTTACGAAAAGAACGAAGGGTTGAGGTAATTTGTGTTCTGCACTTTCTGTCTCTGTGAAGAGGGGGTTATTGTATTGAACGTGAAGTCCGTCGGCGGCCGGGCTTCTTGTTTTTATTGAAGGTTTTTAAGTTACAGGCGTGTGCAAGCTGCCTGTTTAAACTAGGAGGGTAGTAACGCTGATACTGCTTTTACAGAGCTGTGTTGTTTGCCAATGGCTGGGCCCTCTTGTGTGTGGATAAAAGAAACGTTGACCGGGGTTCGGGTTTTCCGAATGTATAAACACCTGAAGAACTGACGCCGTTGTACTGGGGGTGAGGGCTTAATGAATTGTCTACGCTAGAGCCCCGATAGCCGCCAACACAATGATTACCCGCATGAAAACCACGTTCGCTATCACCATGCTTTGTTCGCGTGCGCGGTGTGAGCGTCAGTGTAGTTGTGAATTTTCGAAGTGGGCAGTTTACAACGGGCGTTGCAAGAGAAACTCGCCATCTGTGTACGTTGTTTTTATTACAACTGTCATAAATCAGGTGAGCTTAGCCATTTATCGGAAAGAAATCATAGTGCGGGCCCGTTGGGTGCTGTGCTTCCTGAATAGATGTAATTACAAACTTGCGTTTGTTATTCGTGGCACTACACTCCGGCTCCCTGCAGGTAAGCAGGCTTTGGAAAAGCCGAATAAGCATTGCATCTTTAATTCAAAGATACGCAGTTCATTAATACTCAAGGATAGAGGTATATATGACGAAGCAAATACAATCACAGTTGGTACTCAAGAACGAAGATGCTGCACTTCACTTGCTGGATCAAACGATGGGTTATACCTATCAGGCAGCCCTACGGGCAGTAGCACAACTTGGGGTCGCCGATTATCTGGCCGACGGGCCAAAGTCAGTGGTGGATCTGGCGCAGGCCGTGGGCGCGGAGCCTCAGAAGTTGCAGCGATTGCTGCGAGTTACTGCAACACGGGATATTTTTCGCGAGGTTGAGCCCGGTGTTTTTGAGCTCACGCCGGCGGCAGATTATCTGCGTACCGATGCTGATCATTCACTGCGTTCTGCTGTGCTGATGCTTACCGATGAGACGTTCTGGCGGCCCATCGGTGAACTGATCGAGAGTGCCCGTGGTAATCCCCCGTTCAGGCACCTGTATGGCAAATCCTTTTTCGAGTACTGGTCGCAGGCTGGTGCCCAGGCAGAGGATTTTCACGTCGGCATGTCCTCCATGTCGGAAGTGGAGAACATTTTCCTGGTGCGCAGTTATGAGTTCCCTGACGGAGCCACAGTTGCGGATATTGCGGGAGGCTTTGGCGGTTTGCTGCTGCGTGTGCTGCAGACCAATCCCAGTCTCCACGGAATCTTGTACGACCAGCCGCACGTTCTGGAAAGGAACCGCTTGGGTGAGCTGGCAGACAACTCCCGGTGGGAGCTGAGTTCGGGTGATTTCTTCAAGTCCGCACCGAAGGCGGATATTTATCTTCTCAAGTACATCATGCATGACTGGCCTGATGAGCAGGCATCGCTGATCCTGAAGAACATCCGCAAAGCCATGAACCCCGGCGCACGCATCCTCATCATGGATCCCCTCATTCCGGAGGGAAACACGCCGCACTCCGGGAAGTTGATGGACCTGTTGTGCATGGGTATCTACGAAGGCGGCAGGGAGCGGACCAAAAAAGAGTTCGAACAGTTGTTGGCAAGCGCCGATATGCGCTTGAACCGCACTATTGATACGGGCTGCTACGTATCAATTATCGAGGCATGCGCGGTGTAGTGAATCGTGCGTAAAGCCGCATTGGCAAATGATCAATGCGGCTTTGCCTGTGTGGTCAGCCACTGCGTTCTTACTCTTTTCAGAGGCAATCCCATGAATAGACTTGCCATAGTCGGTGCCGGAGCTGCCGGCGTTGCGACTTTCATCGCTGCGGTCAGGGCGGGTGTTGCGCGAACCATCTATATGGTCGATCCGCACCCCGTCGGCCCGGGAACAGCATTCTCGAATACGGATCGCGACATTCTCTGTAATACCTCGGTTGATACCATGTCGGTGTTGCACGACGTGCCCCTGGATTTTCTTGAACACTTGAGTTGCGAAGGCTACGCCTCTACGGCCGAGAGCTTTGTGCCGCGGTTTTTGGTGGGCCGATACCTGGCGAACCGCTTTGTGCAGTATTCCGCCATGGCGCGGGAGCAGGGGGTGGTCGTCAAATATGTATCGAGTACGTTCAAGGCCCTGAAAATTCATGGCCACCGCCGCTATGAACTGGAGTTTGTTGACTCCCCTCAGGTGCCGTCCTCATCTCTGATGGTCACTGATGTGGTGTTCTGCACGGGCTTTGGGCCGCCTCGTTTACCGCTTGTTGCGCAACCTTTTTTCAACCATTCGAGCTTCATCAAGAATCCGTACCCTGAAGCCAGCATGCTGGCGATGATTCCTGAAAAATCCCGTGTGCTTGTGATGGGTAGCAAACTGTCGGCCATCGACAGTGCGATCGTTCTCTGTCGCGACGGGCATCAAGTGACCATGCTGTCCCCGTCGGGAGAGTTCCCCGCCGTACGTGCGCGTTTCATGCGCAGCCCAAAGGCAGCATTCGTTGGCGAAGACATCGCATCCGTCATGGCGCCAGGGGAGGAGGGCTGCAAGACGTACAGTCCTTCGCTGCACTATAGGTACGTCAAATACTTCTCCAAGGTATTGCGCCAGAACATTGGCAAAGACTGGAGTCAGCAGTTCTCCTATTCATCGACTGTTCTCGGCAGGTTGAAGGAAGAAGTCGAAATTGCAGAGAGTGGTGATAGCCAGTGGCAGGAATACGTTGTTGATTTCATGCATGCCATTAACGGCGTGCACAACAAGGAAGACGTCTATTTCGACGGCTCTTTCCACCCTCGCTTCGAGCGTCTGCTTTACAGGTACATTACGGCACTCGCACTGCCCAACGCCCGCAAACTGTTGAAGTACATTGAAGACGGTGTTCTCTGCGTAGAGGGCGGTGAAATCAGCGCGATGGATTACTCGGACAGGCGCCCCAATGCATGGAATGTCAGTTGGGGTGGGGAGGTGCATGGCTTTGACACCATTGTTGCAGCCACGGGCTACTACCAGTCCAGGTATGTCATGAGCGATGACGGCAGGGTCGAGCTGGACGTGACAGGTGAGCGGGGCAGGCATGCGATCACTATCTTGCCGAGCATGGCCGGTGCGCATGAGAGTTTTGGCGGCAAGGAGAGCATCTGGTTCGTCGGCGCGCCGGCCCGCCCGCGTATCTGGGTACCGAATGCCCTTGTTGTGGTTACACCATTGGCAAACCAGGTCATCGAGAGCATGCGTCAGCTTCCACGAGTGGGGGCGGCCGCTTGATGTCATGAGCTGAGCTGTCAGTCAGTGCCTGCGCGCGGCTTGTAGCTGCGCGTTGGCATTTCTCGTCCCTCCGCTCATTCAACCTCAAGCGCGGCCTGTATCTGATCGGCATATTTGCCCAGATTATCCAGCTCCCATTCAAGCTGGGCAGGGCCGCTTGAGTTTAAAACCTTGGACTGGATCAAGGTCAAAGCAGCGGCAACGGCAAGCTCTCGTCTATTCTGCGGGCTTGCTGCACCAAAGGGGGTGTCGCCTCTGTCGCTCACCGGGTTGTGAATGTTGATCAGCAATTCGCGCTTTGCGAATCGGTAAAGTCGAGACATGAAAGCGAGCTGTATCCTGCACGTTGAAGGTTTCACCTCTTCAATCACATGATTTTGAAGTCGTTGATCATCTTCGGAGTGATGTCTTGGATTGGCTGGGTGAAATGTCTGCCGAGGTGCTCAACTACCTTTAGTGCGTGTTGATAGCTGCCTTTACCTTTGAGCATGGTTTCGCAGTAGGTCATGCCCAGCGTATAGATGGTGTGGTGCTTGCGATCCATCGTCACGGCTTCAATCTGGCTAGCCCATGACTCTGCTTCAGCTCTGGTGCTGAAGGTTTTGGATTGGGGAGATTTACCTTTGACTCGTACCTGGGCGTTCCAGTTGCCGGATGGAAGTAAGCGGAAATTGGCCATTTTTAACGCCTCATAATGTGAATGGGCGTTCTGTGAAACCCAAGAGCACCAAGGCTTGCAGCTTGCTCAAGCAGACCTTGACATGGTGGGGGTCGTTGGTTCGAGTCCAATCGCGCCTACCAAACAAAATCCGCTCTGCTGGGCGGTCTAGAAGGGCTCACCGAAAGGTGGGCCCTTTTTTGTTGTCTGCGATTTGCAAAACTTTTGCAAAACCCCCACCTCAGGCGCATTACGCGCCGGATAGAGTGCGTATCAAGCGAGCAGGCCTGTTACAGACGATTGTGGGGGCGATCATCGGTGGGTCGATCTACGCCGAAGACAAGATGTAAGCGATTAAGGAAGATCGGTCGACGACGGCTTGGGCTGCACTCTGAAGCGTGAAGTCCGCACGTATCTTCCAAGCAGCCACATACCGTAGGCAATACTTGCCGAGAGCACGCAAAATAGCCAGACGCCCAGCACTTCTCCGAATCGATAGGGTGTCAAATGCGTCGTAAAAACCAGCACGGCAGACTTGAAAACGGTTTTCGAAACTTGGACCCATATCAAAATGGCTACGGCGTATATCGGTAACGAGGCCGCCAATCGAAGCCAGTAAAGCGCTTTGTTCATGAGTAACGTCTTCCTTGAGGGGGCGTTTAAAGCACGGCATGTTAAGGGCTTCATACGCCAAGTCTACCCCTGGGCTGTGTTCTGCTTAGACAGGGTTGCGCGAGTGACTTTCCTTGTGGCAATCACAACCGAAGAGTCTTCTTGCATTTTTATGCGCAATTCACCGTACAGAGCCAATGAGCTTCATGACGGTATGACCATCAATGGGGGCGGTGTATGCAGTGGTCAGTCGATCGCCTTGCTAACTGCTGCGCCAATCAGCACGAACGGCGACAGCACAACCATGAACACGGTCATCCAGGCTCCCGTGTAGGCGTCGTCGACCTTCTTTCCCAATCCTGATGTCGAGGTCGCGGGTTCCTGACGCTTGGACACGCTTAGGGCATAACGATAGTGTTCGGCCTGGTCACCTTGGTGAACGCGGCATGCTTCGTGACTGAGGCTGACATAGCGTCCTCTCGGTGTATGCGTATCTCTCTCCGACTGAGCGATCGTGTTGTTGTGGCTGTCGATATTTTGTTGCAGGTCGCTCATCTGCGTCTTGAGCTCGGACTTGCATTCGCCCTCACTGGTGAACACGCGGCTAGTCTTGTTGATCACGCTGGGGCGATTTCGGCTATCCAGGAACACGTTGATTTCACCGCTGTGCCCATCATCCCGTTGAAATACCCTGGCCCCCGCGAGCGTTTCGAAACCGGTATTGGTGAGCGCGTTGAGTTCATCGCTGGAGAGCGGCTTATATAAGGTGTAGCCATAAATCTGCGGCCCGCTGATGGGCGCCTTGGCCGCAGGTGTGGCGCACGCCGTTAGTGACGAAGCAATAATCGAAAGGCTTAACACGACACAAAAGGTCCTGTTCATGACTTCATCCATTGACTGTTTGGATCACCGATAATCAGGCGCAGGTTACCTGAGCCCCGTGCCATCGAGGTAGTGCGCGAGTTGTTGGTCGGGACGCCTCCCAACATGCAGGTGATAGGTTCGGCTGCTATGGAAACAGCCGAAAGTAGCTGATAAGTCGCGACAGTGATGCCTGCACGGGTTGCCTACCGTTTGGGGAGACCATGCTTATCACTTCGTTGCTTTTCATGATGGGTTAGCGCCGGATACGGATCTTTTGCCAGCTCACATCGTTGTTAAATGCTCCCGTATCGCCTCGTATCACATACAGGGTGGCCCTGTAGGCGGAGGTCAGTGGTGTGCATTGCAGTCCTCGAATTTTTCGATATGCCCATACCCAGCCGTGAGTCTTGCTGGCGTTCATCCTTCTTCCTGCTTTTTGATCTTCATGTTTCTAAGCTATCCAGGAAAATTATCTGAGTTTTCTTGGACTCTCACTTCTGCGCTAGTTCAATTATTAAGTACGTTTTGTATTTTTTGAGAGATTTAAATCCCCGTCACGGCGCAGCACTTACTTTAGATCCTCCGAACGCCAGCGACATGGGGGCCTGGCCGCACATCGGCTGGCCGTACGCATTCCGCAACCGGTTGGCGATCGGCGCGATAAAAAGGTTGGCTTGGACAATAACGAACTTGCGAATGTCTTGTGCAACTCGTTTGCCATATCCTTTTTACGGCCGAAAGCGCTTTTATCAAGGATTACCCGTCAACATTACGGCTTGAGTGACCCGGTCTTGAATAAGTCGAAAGAGTAGGGGTTATCGGCGGATACGAATCTTCTGCCAAGTACGGCTGTTGTAAAAAGCCCCGGTATCACCTCGAATAGCATACAGGGTGGCTCTATAAGCAGAGGTTAGTCTGGAGCACAGAAGGCTGCGCATCTTGCGATAAGCCCACATCCAATCGCGTTTAAATAGTTTGCTCATATATCTGCCTTGATTTGGTAAAGCTCGCCTGTTGTGTCATTTAATGCGCTGAAAAATGATTCAGTAGGTTATGGGGGCGATGGCTGTTCACCGATGACATTAGTCCGTTCATGTCTGTATGCTCTCTGGTGTTCTTGATGTGGTTATAAAAGGGTTGCTGAGCTTTAGGTGGCTGGGTGTGTCAGCTCGGTAGTGGTTTAGCGATGCAGGCACGTTGTTATAAATGCCTTCGTTGGCCAGGTTAATATAATGTCTGCAGCTGCCTGTTTCGAGTTTATGAATGGGCGTGTGGGATATTCACTGATCGTATTGGCGTAACCAGGGAAAAATTCCGGAGCAAATGATAGTGCTGAAACCGTTCGTCTGTAACCATTTCAAAAAATATTTTTACACTTTTTATTATGGCTTGACGGGTTGTTGGCGCCATTCGGCTGGCTGCAAATTTTCTTGATTTTATGTCTTCTATATATAGCGCTGACGATTGTTTGTTCTGGTTTTTTGCTTTGACGGATTGCTGGCGCCACTCAACTGGCTTGGTGACGTTATAAAATGAATTTTGGTGTATATGACTTTTCTTTTATTTGGTTTTTTTATAAATTGGCATTGATCACGTCTTGCTTGGGCTCCCGGTTAATGAAGGGCTGGTTGAGTCGCTTCTGGGTTCAGGGCCACCCATAACAATAAAAATTTTGTCGGCTAACAGTAATCATGCCTCAGTGCGAGGCCCTTCGGCCCCTGGCGTGCGATGCTGACATTTTTGTCAGTTCAGAATAGACCCGGTCCAGGTGGGCGCAGGTTTCACCGTTGAGAGCGATACATTCAGCTTCAGGTATCAGCCTTGTAATTAAGGGGGGCGGCTTGACTTGGTAAGTTGTCCTTCGCGTTGCGTAAGTGCTCACGTGTCACACAGGGATGGGAATAGAAAGTATGGAGCGTGGACATTTTGTACAAGTTATCGCCGTTACAAGCGGGAAGGGAGGGGTGGGCAAGACCGTTGTTGCTGTAAACCTGTCTTTGGCATTGGCAGAACTTGGCAAACGGGTTGTATTGCTGGAAGCCGATCTGGGATTGTCGAATATCGCCGTTCTGTTGGGGCTTACCCCGACGTACACACTTGCCGATTTAATTGAGGAACGCTGCGAGTTATCCGATATATTGATGCCAGGGCCTGGGGGAGTGCGCATTGCCCACGCCGTGTCAGGCAGTCAGAACTTGGCGCATTTATCGCCTGCGCAGTATGCAGGCTTGATCCAGGCTTTCAGCGATGTCGCTGACACACTCGATGTATTGGTGATTGATACTGCCTCGGGTATTGGAACATCAGTAGTTACCTTCGTTCGAGCAGCCCGAGAGGTTTTGCTGGTTGTGTGTGACGAGCCAACCTCAATTGCTGATGCCTACGCACTCATAAAGTTGCTTAATCGTGACTACGGAATAAGTCGCTTCCGGATCCTGGCCAACATGCAGCACAATCCGCTTGACGGCCAAAGGCTGTTCGCCAAATTGATCAGGATAACTGACGATTTTCTAAGCGTAACGCTGCAGTATGTAGGGGCAATTCCATACGACCAGGATATACGCAAGGCCGCCTGTTTGCAGCGAGCAGTCTACCGAAACTTCCCTCGCTCCAAGAGCACAACGGCATTTAGGGCCATTGCTAAAAAAATTGATGCCTGGTCAATTTCCAGCAGTCCTCGAGGGCATATAGAGTTCTTTATAGAAGGCCTGGTCAATAATTCGAGACGTTAATACGAGCTGCTCTATTGCACGTGTTTAATATCGTCACTGGCACGTACAGTTTTAGGCTGAGAGCCGACACGGTCATTACATAAAGGAAACGGTGCATGCAGGCGTTCAATCATCAGGACGGCGAGTACATAGAGATAGATCAGGCAAGTCTCTACTACGAACAGCAGGGGAACATGGAGGGCCCAGCCCTTGTATTTCTCCATGGAGGGTTTGGTGATATCGAGACGTTTAATGCCATCACGCCACGTCTGAGCCAAACCTACAGGTTGATCGCAATTGATAGCAGGGGCCAGGGGAAGTCCACCCTTGGCTCATCACGACTCAGCTACAAGCGCCTGCAGCAGGATGTTGAGGCGGTGCTCGGGTCTTTGGGGATTGAACGTTGCAGCATTATTGGCCATAGCGATGGCGGCATCGCTGCGCTACGGGTTGCCGTGGCCAACAATGTACATATTGAGAAGCTGGTAACAATTGGCGCGCATTGGATGCTGAGCGCGGACGATCCTGCTCGTGGCAGGTATGCCGAGGTCACCGCCCAGAGCTGGCGCGAGATGTTTGCGCATAGTTACGATCGTTACCAGGCCCTGAATCCTGCGCCAGATTTCGAGCGGCTGACGGGAGCACTGAAGTCGCTCTGGCTCGACTCCGGAGAAGAAGGCTACCCGAACGAATCTGTGGGCAACATTACTGCCGACTTGCTGGTGGTCAGGGGCGACGAAGACATGATTGTTTCGCGCACCAACGCAGTAGAGCTGGCCGATAGGGTGCCAAACGCGAGGCTCCTGAACGTTCCTTTCGCAGATCACTCAGCCCATGAAGACCGCCCGGAATGGTTACTGGCAATTCTGGAGGTTTTTTTGACGACGAATGAGCGGGTCATGGCTGAGCGATAAACGCCTTCCTGAACAAGATGTGCTTCTGGTCATCCGATCCCCCTGATCGGATGACCTATTGAGCCCTGTCTGCTTGCAGGCGGGATCAAAGCTTGCGCGTCATCAGCCACTGCTCCTTTCCCCAGGCCTGGAAACACTCCAGCACCTGCCACCCACGTTTCGCGTAATAGTCTTGGCGATCATGGGTGTGCAGGTACAGCAGTGAAGTACCCCTGTTTTTTGCTTCGCTGCAGATACCTTCGATCAGTTGCTCCGCCAGGCCTCGTTTCCTTGCGTGCGGGGCGATGAATACGCATGCGAGCCAAGGGCCCGTTTTCGGGCGTTCTGGCAGGTCGTCTGCGGCGAGTGCCGCGCCACCCAGCAGTTGCCCATTCTCTAGCGCTATCAGGCATTGCCAGTCGCAGCTAGCCTGGCCCTGAGCGAACTCTTGTTGCCAGTCAGCCAATGGCTGCCCACTGAATTCGTAAGCGAACTGTCGATGCAGCCACTGCGCCATTGTGTCGCTGTGTTGCATATGGTCGCGCAGCCAGACTAACTGGAGCATTGGGTTCTTCCTTGTCTATTTTCGATGGGCGCGCACCGTCAAGCATAAGACCCGTGCAGGCCGAGTGATATTAAGCGGACTACAACGACGTCTCCACCGAGAAATCGAGTGATCTGACTGCCAGAAGACCTTGTCTGTGGGAGCGAGCCTGCGCGCTCCCACAGCGGTACCGCCCGCTTAAGTGCCATTAAGGTTCGGTTGATCATTTATTGATGTTGATCATAATCAAAAAGCTTGACGGTTTAGATTTCAGTCATCATCATAAATCCTGTCTTCAGCAAAAAACCTCAGCTACACCAAACCAGGCCTGCTTAATCAGTGATGTCAAAGGTGCTATATGTCCGATAAAACTCTGTTCGACTCTTACCGCTTGGGAGATCTCACTCTGCCTAATCGCATTGTTATGGCGCCCCTCACTCGCAATCGTGCGGGTATTGGTCTGACACCCACCGAGTTGACTGCCACTTATTACAGCCAGCGCGCTTCGGCCGGGCTGCTCATCACTGAGGCAACCCAGGTTTCTGAGCAGGCTCAGGGCTATCAAGATACGCCCGGCATTTACACCCAGGCGCAGATTGATGGGTGGCGTAAAGTTACCGAAGCCGTGCATGCAAATGGAGGTCGGATTTTCGTGCAGTTGTGGCACGTTGGGCGAATTTCCCACGTTGACTTACAGCCTGGCGGTGCAGCCCCTGTCGCCCCATCAGCCCTTCGTGCTGAAACCAAAACCTTCGTGAACAATGGCTTTGCTGATGTTTCCGAGCCT
This sequence comes from Pseudomonas kulmbachensis, assembly GCF_963681935.1. Lineage (NCBI taxonomy): Bacteria > Pseudomonadati > Pseudomonadota > Gammaproteobacteria > Pseudomonadales > Pseudomonadaceae > Pseudomonas > Pseudomonas kulmbachensis. The sequence continues at coordinate 1,992,543 of NZ_OY817088.1, forward strand.
CGAGCGTTGGCCCTGAACGAGCTGCCGGGAATCGTGAATGACTTCCGTCAGGCTGCCGCCAATGCAATGGCTGCCGGTTTTGACGGGGTGGAGATTCATGGCGCCAATGGCTACCTGTTGGAGCAGTTCATCAAGGATGGCGCTAACAAGCGTACCGATGCCTACGGCGGTTCAATAGAGAACCGTGCACGGCTATTGCTGGAAGTCACCGCTGCTGTCGCCGATGAAATCGGCGCCAAGCGCACAGGTGTGCGTATCTCGCCAGTATCGCCAGCAAATGGCATTACCAGCACGGATCCTCAACCGCAGTACAACTACATTGCCGAGCAACTCAATGCCTTGGGTGTGATTTATCTGCATGTCGTTGAAGGCGCTACAGGAGGACCGCGAAACGTGGCGGCCTTTGATTATGGCGAGCTACGCAGCCGTTTCAAGCAAACCTACCTGGCCAATAACGGCTACGACCTTGAGCTGGCTACCTCGCGGCTGATCAATGATGACGCCGATTTGTTCGCTTTTGGCCGTCCCTTTATCAGTAACCCTGACTTGATCGAACGCTTGAAGATTGGTGCACCGCTGGCGGCGTTAAACCCGGCTACTTTGTATGGCGGTGGTGCTGAGGGTTATATCGACTACCCGACACTGGCCGAAGCTAACGCTCGGTGAGCACAGACAACACGTCCTCCATGCTGGCGCGCTTTGGGCTTTAATTAAACTCAGAGCACGTGCTGAAGGCAGTTCTGCTGGTTTGACTTGTTCAAGTGTTGTCGAGGTTTCAATGGATCAGCTCGTATCCCGAAGCGTTTCAGCCAGAACATTTATCGATGCCCCTAACTTGTCGATCAAGGTGGGCAACGTCTCTTTTGCTTACCGTGAACTTGGACCGGACGCTGCTGTGCCGATAGTACTGCTCAACCATTGGGCGGCGGTCCTGGATAACTTCGACCCGCGCATCATGGATGGCCTGGCTTCCCGCCATCGGGTTATTGCCATTGATTATCAGGGGATTGGTGCCTCCACGGGGAGTGCTCCCGACACCATCGAGGCGATGGCAAGCGACGTCGTTGCGCTTGTCCTGGCACTTGGGTACTCAAAAATTGATTTGCTGGGGTTTTCACTCGGTGGTTTCGTGGCGCAGCAAGTGGTGCTTCAAGCTCCCGAGCTGGTACGCAAACTCATCCTCACAGGTACCGGACCGGCCGGTGGGGAAGGTATTGATCGAGTGGGCGCCGTCTCGTGGCCACTGATGCTCCGCGGTCTGCTGACGCTGCGTGATCCCAAGTATTACCTGTTTTTTACCCCTTCGAGACAAAGCCGAATGGCTGCCAAGGCTTACCTGCTGCGGCTGAAACAGCGTACGACTGACCGGGACAAACCAGCGACCCCCATTGCTCTGTTACGACAGCTGAAAGCGATCAAGTCGTGGGGTAGGCAGGCCCCACAGAACTTGAGCCAGGTTGGTGTGCCTGTGCTGATTGTAAATGGTGATAACGACATCATGGTGCCAACCCGATTGAGTCAGGACATGGCGGCTCGACTACCCAATGCGCAGTTGGTGATCTTCGAGGACGCAGGCCACGGGGGGATTTTTCAATACCACGCTGAATTCGTGTCAAAGGTGTTGGCCTTCCTGGATGGGTCTGGCTCCCAAGCCGTCCAGTAGGGTTACAGGATTTTTTGAAACTCGACTTGATTTGCAAATAGAGAAGTCATTCAGATGAAAGCATTCATCATTGATCGGTATGGGAAAAACGTGTCCGGGCGGATTGGCGAAATGCCTGAGCCGGCGGTGCAAGACGACGATGTTCTGGTGCAAGTGCACGCGGCGGGCGTCAATGCGCTGGACGTCAAGATTCGCAGTGGCGAGTTCAAAATGATCCTGCCTTATAAGTTGCCACTGGTACTGGGTAATGACGTTGCGGGAACAGTAATCAAAGTCGGCGCGCAGGTTAGCCGTTTTAAACCGGGTGATGAGGTTTATGCGCGTCCTGACCAGAATCGTATTGGTACATTCGCCGAATTCATCGCGATCAAGCAATCCTCCGTGGCGCGAAAACCGTTGAATCTGTCGATGGAGGAGGCTGCTTCAGTTCCTCTTGTAGCGTTGACCGCCTGGCAAGTGCTGGTCGAGACAGCCAAGCTCAAACCCGGACAAAAAGTGCTGATCCATGCTGGCTCCGGCGGCGTGGGCAGCGTTGCCATTCAATTGGCCAAACATCTTGGTGCCTATGTTGCAACGACCACGAGTACGGCGAATGTTGCTTGGGTCAAAGCATTGGGCGCTGATATCGTTATCGATTACAAACAGCAGGACTTTGCTAACGAGCTTCGCGATTACGATGTAGTCCTCAATAGCTTGGGCAAGCGCGAGTTGAGCAAGTCGCTATCGGTGTTGAAGCCCGGTGGGCAGTTGATTTCGATTTCCGGGCCACCTACACCCGAGTTCGCCGTAGATCAAGGTCTGTCCTGGCCGTTGAAGCAGGTGCTGGGGCTTTTGAGTCGCAGCATTCGTAAACAAGCCGGGCAACGCGGCATCAGCTACTCCTTTGTTTTCATGCGTGCAGATGGGCAGCAGCTAAACGAGATAACCACCCTTATTGAGTCAGGAGCGATCACGCCTGTGGTCGAACAGGTATTTGCTTTCGAAGAAACTGCCGCAGCGCTGGCGTATGTTGAAAGTGGCCGCGCGAAGGGCAAGTTAGTGGTCAGGATGGTCTGAGGGGTGACGCCAGGTGCTTGAGCTGCTGTGGTAGTTGGGTTTTCGAGCCTGAGGCCACTATCGCCAGATGGCGACGATGACCTCAAGGGCATGGTTCATCCTGCGATGTACAGCCCGCCGTTAACGTGTAGCACTTCACCGGTCATGAAACTTGAGCCGTTGCTGCACAGGAAGGCAATCACCGAGGCGATTTCGCTCGGCTGACCCAGGCGTTTGAGTGGGGTCTGTTCCACCGAGTCGCTGCCGCGGGTAGCGATCAGGTTCTGGGTCATCGGGGTTTCGATGACTCCGGGAGACACGGCATTCACCCTGGTCTGCGGCCCCAATTCACGGGCCAGGGCGCGGGTCAGGCTCAGAAGCCCACCCTTGGACGTGCCATAGTGCGCGTTGGAGTACGCCCCCCGATGTGCGGCCACCGAGGTCAGGTTGACGATCGCGCTGTTGGCGCGCAGTGCCGGGATTGCCCGACTGCACAGGTAGAACACGCCGTCGAGGTTGATGCTCAGCGTCTGGCGCCATTGCTCATCGGTCATCTGGCGAATCGGTTGCGACTGGTACAGGCCGGCCGACGGCACCAGGAAGTCGATACCGCCGAAGCGCTCGATAGCCAGTTGCACTGCTTTGGCCGAGTCTTCTGGGTCTGCGGCATTCATCTGCAGGGTACTGACGCGCTGGCCGCTGGGGTCGAGTTCTCGGGCAAAATCTGCCAGGCCTTCGCCGTCCAGGTCGGCGAGCACCATCGAGGCGCCATATTGATAAAACAGTTTTGCCACTTCGCGGCCAATACCACCGTTGGCACCTGACAGCAGCAGGACGCGATTGTTGAAGTCGTACATGGTCGGGGTCTCCGTAAGAGTGCCTGGGATCATGGGCCGAGAATGCGCGCCAGATGTTCGTGCTGCAGGTCAACGCCGAGAAACCGACAGATCTGCACGATCTGGCCATAGATCATGTGCTGTCCGTGGTGAACGCGGCAGCCACGCTGGCGTGCCGCAGCCAATAGTGGTGTATCGCCGGCGCGCATCACGGCTTCGCAGACCAGGGCGCCAGCCTGTAGGGTGCTGGGGTCAAGCGGCAGGGCGTCGTCATCCTTGAGGCCCAGAGATGTGGCGTTGATGATCACATCGAAGCCCTGCGCATTTCCGTCACTGGTGCTCAGATCAACCGTGGGGTAGTGCGCTGTAAGGCGTTCCAGCAGGGCTTCGGCGCGGGCCGGAGAACGATTGTAGATCGCCAGTCGTGCCGGGTTTTGCCGGGCAATCGCCGCGGCAATCGACTTGCCGGCGCCACCGGCACCCACCAGCAATACGCGCTTGCCTTCCAGTCGATGACCCTGCTGATGCAGCCCGGCAAGCATGCCTTCGCCGTCGAAGTTGCCACCGGTCAGTCGACCGCTCTCGGGGTCAATCCGAACTGCATTGACCGAGCCGACCTGACGCGCCATATCGGTCAATTCATCGCAGTATTCAACGATGCTTTCCTTGTAAGGGATGGTCACGACCAGGCCGTGCAGGTTGGCAATGCCGGATGCGCCGAGCAGTACCTTGTGCAGGTTTGTCCCTTGTACGTGCAGCGGCACGCAAACTAGGTCAAGGCCCTGGTTGGTGGCGCTTTGGTTGATCACTTGTGGGGTTTTTACATGGGCAATCGGATCGGCAACGATGCCGATCAGTCGCGTCTGGCCACTGATGTGCATGGGGAACCTCAAAGGCAGGAGTAGAAGCGCACGTAGGCTGTCGCGCCACGGGCGGGGTTGACGCAGGAGGCGCGCTTGCATGAAGCCGGTGGTTGTAGCAGTGCTGTGATATGGCCCATGAATGACAACCTGTCTGACATATTTTTTAGTGGTCTGACATGATGTTAGGAGGCTTCGCTTTCAGGTGTCAAGGGGGCTCAGGGGATCAAGCCTGCAGGTACATGTCCATGCGCTTGGCGGCATTGCGCAGGTGTCGCTCGGCGGCTTCACCAGCCAACACCGGATCACGGGCCTGGATGGCCTGGAAGATGGCCTGGTGCTCGTCCTGCACGTCCTGGATCAGCTCGTTGTAAATTTCAGCGGTGTTGCTGCGGGCTTCTCGAATCAGGCGCCGAACGCTGTGGTCGAGGTACTCGTTGAGTGATTTGAAGTGCGGGTTGTGGGTAGCCGCGACAATGGCCTGGTGGAAGGCGTAGTCCTCTTCGTCACCCAACTGGTCATTGACCATCGCGTATTCCATGCCGACCAGCGCCTGGCGAATTTTCTTCAGGTCTTCGGGGGTATGACGCAAGGCTGCCAGGCGCGTGGCGCCCACTTCGATAGTGATCAGGAACTCGAGGATATGCAGCAATGCGTCTTCCTCGCCCAGCGATACTTCCTTCAAGCGAAACGCATGGCGCTCGCCGCGCTTGGCAACAAACGCACCCTTGCCTTGCTGGGTGGTAATCAGTTCTTCGAACTTGAGCTGCGACAAGGCTTCGCGCACCACCGCCCGGCTAACCGAAAACTGTTCGCACAATTGCCTTTCGCTTGGCAATTGATCACCGGTAGCCAGCCGTCCGGACTGGATCTCGCCGCTGAGCCAGTTGACTATCTCCATAGGTAGGGGTTGGTGGGGATGCACGTTAACGCTTTTCATTGTTCAGTCCTCTGCCGGTAGGCAGCACGGGTACAGGCATCGAAGTGATGAGCTGTTGATAGTGAAGCAGCGGGCTGTGGTCTTACAAGTGTTTGAAAAAATATTTTCAGCTTGGGTTGGCTGTTTTAAAGGCCTGCGAGCGAATTATAAAAAAATAAAATTATATTTTAGGGTTCGGGTGCTTTGACTTAAGGCAAGCGTTGTCGTAGTTTTCGCCAACTGGTCAGACATGTTGTTGATGATGTTCTACCAGGCCGTAAATAAAAATAAAAAACGAGGTTTCCATGCACACCAAGACCACGCTGCGTCTGCTCACCCTCGGCACGACCCTGTTCGCTGGCATCGCCTGCGCTGATCCTTTGAAAGTGGCGTTGGTCGAGACCCTGTCGGGGCCGTCAGCCGCCACCGGGCAAATGTTTCGCGCCGCCACACGCTTTCAGATCGAACGGCTGAATGCCGAAGGCGGCTGGAATGGCGAACCGATCCAGCTTATCGAACTCGATAGCCAGGGAACCCCGGCAGGTGCTTCCGAGAAACTCAAAGCCGCCATTGGCAGCGGTGCGCAAATGATCGTTCAAGGTGCGTCCTCAGTGGCCGCAGGGCAGATCACTGAAGACGTGCGCAAGTACAACCTGCGCAACAAGGGTAAGGAGGTAGTGTTTCTCAACGTCGGGGGAGAAGCACTGGAACTGACGGGCAGCAAATGCCACTTCTACCACTTCCGTTTCAACGGGAATGCGCCGATACGGGTCAAAACCCTGGTGGTGGCGATGAAAGAAGCGGGCGCCTTGGGCAGTAAGGTCTATTCCATGAACCAGAACTACAGCTGGGGCCTGGACATGGAAAAAGCTATTACCGAAAACGCGGCGACTGGTGGTTATCAGTTGGTAGGTAAAAGCCTGCATGACACCCAAAAGGTGCAGGACTTCTCGCCCTATATTGCTCGCATCCAGGCTTCGGGTGCCGAAACCGTGCTGACCGGCAACTGGGGCAACGACCTGTTGTTGCTGATGAAGGCCAGTCGCTCTGCCGGGTTGAAACTGCGCTTTGGCACCGCCTTTCTTGACCAGCCGGGTAACCTGGCCAACGCCGGCGATGTCGCGCTGGGGCACTACGTCTCCCATCCTTTCAATATCGAGGCGGCAGGTGAGGAGGGCGAACGCTTTGCTACTCAGTACCAGGCCAGCACCGGGCACCTGCCGGCTTACATCGAACCCCAGACCGTATTTGCCTTGCAGATGGTCGGCAATGTGCTGAAGAAACTGCCGGCACAAGACGGTCGCCTCAATACCCGCAGTTTCGCGCTGGCTCTGGAAAAAGCCAGCGACAGCAACCCGCTGGGTGAAGTGCGCATGCGGACCGAAGATCACCAATTGCTGATGCCGTTTGTGGTGTCGGTGGTCTCGAAAGAAGCTCGCTACAAAGTCGATGGCACTGACATGGGCTTCTTGCCGATCAAGTCGTTCAGTGCCGATGAAGCAGCAGCGCCTGTCCAGGACACCTGCCAGATGCAACGACCTGAGTGACGCCGCATGGCGTGCCGGCCGGTACGTCTTTCTGTCCATCGCGAACGCTGGAGTCGCCTATGGAATTTCTCACAGTTTCACTGCTTAACGGCGTGATCTACGGTCTGCTGCTGTTTATGGTTTCGGCCGGGTTGACGCTGATTTTCGGCATGATGGGCGTGCTCAATTTCGCCCATGCCTCCTTCTATATGGTGGGTGCCTACCTGGCCTATACCCTGCAGAAGTTTGTCGGTTTTACCAGTGCGGTACTGCTCTCGACCGTGCTGGTGGGCCTGCTCGGGGTGATCGTCGAGCGTTTCTTCCTGCGCCGGGTACACAAGCATGGCCACGCTCATGAACTGCTGCTGACCTTCGGCCTGACCTTTATCATTGCCGAGTTGATCAAGTTGTTCTACGGCAATTTTTCTGTCGAGTACCGGATCCCTGAGTTCCTCAATTTTGCTGCCTTCCAGGTATTCAACACGGATTACCCGTTCTATCGCCTGTTGATGGGCGGGGTTTCGCTGCTGGTGTTCGGCCTGATTTACCTGCTGCTGACCCGCACCCGAGTCGGCATCGTCGTGCGGGCGGCGATCCATCGTCCGCAGATGGCCGAGGCCCTGGGGCATAACGTGCCTCTGGTGTTCATGGCGGTATTCGGTATCGGTGCGGCACTGGCGGGGCTTGCCGGAGCGCTGGCCGGAGCGTTCTACACCACCAATCCGAATATGGCCCTGGAGCTGGGCGTCATCGTCTTTGTCGTGGTGGTTGTCGGCGGTCTGGGTTCGATGGCCGGGGCAATGATCGCTTCGCTGTTGATCGGGTTGATCTCCTCGTTCGCAGTAGGTGTAGACCTCAGCCTGGCTTCGCTCTTCGGTTTGCTGGGGGCAGGTGACTGGGCACAGCAGATGGGTGGGCTGATGACCCTCAAAGTGTCCAGCGTGGCGGCAACCATTCCGTTTGCACTGATGCTGCTGATTTTGCTGATCCGGCCGTCCGGGCTGATGGGCGAGAAGGGATAAACCATGAAACTTACGAAAATCCTCCTGGCGGTGTTGTTGCTGGCTCTGCTGGTGCTGCCCGCCATCCTGCCGGCAGCGATGGTCAATGCGGCTATTCAGATGCTTATCGCAGCCTTGTTTGCCTGTGCCTTCAACTTGTTGTGTGGGCAGGGCGGCATGCTTTCGTTCGGCCACGCGGCATACTTTGGCGTTGGTTCGTTCGCCACATTACACGCGATGAATGCGCTAAATGGCGAAGGTTTGCTGCCAACGCCGTTTCTGCCGCTGATCGGTGCCTTGGGCGGCTTTATCTGCGGTTTGTGTGCTGGCTGGTTTGCCACCAAACGGGCGGGTGTCTACTTCTCCATGATTACCCTGGCGCTGGCTGAGCTGCTGCATTCCCTGGCCCCGCACCTGAGTATGCTGTTCGGTGGTGAGGCGGGTATTTCGTCCATGCGCTCCCCTGCCTGGGGCCTGGATTTCGGCGACGCCACCCAGGTGTACTACCTGACGCTGGGCTGGGTGGTGCTGTCGATTGCCTTGCTCTATGCCTTCACGCTGACCCCTATGGGGCGTTTGACCTTCGCCCTGCGCGAGAACGGCCACCGGCTGCAGTTCCTGGGCTACAACGTGCATCGTTTACGGGTGCTGGTATTTGCCTTGTCGGCAATGTTCGCCGGTATCGCCGGGGGCTTGCAGGCGCTGAACCTGGAGTCGGCCAACTACGTGTTGTTCGACATGCGCTTTTCCGCAGAAGTGGTGCTCAATACATACATCGGCGGGGTTAACGTGTTCCTCGGGCCGGTGCTCGGCGCAGCGCTGATGACGTTTTTTGGCAATGCTGCCTCCGACCTTACGCAGTCCTGGTTGCTGTATCAGGGCCTGCTGTTCGTTTTGGTGATGATGTTCATGCCCAGTGGCCTGGCCGGACTGGTGCTGTGCTGGAGTGCGCAAATTCGTCGGCGCGGCTGGCTGGCGGTCATCCCGGCGGCGTTGTCTGCGCTGATCACTGCGGGGCTGTTGAGCCTGGCGGTGGTGTTTGCGATCGAGACGTTGCAGCGGGTGTTTAGCCAGGACTATCAGGCGCTGCTGATAGCGGACCAGCCCTGGCCTGCAATCAGCCTGTTCGGTCGTGAATGGCTACCGGGCGCGCTGCTGACCTGGGCCATGCCGTTGCTGCTGGGGTTGGCGGGGTTGCTGGTCTTGAAGCTGGCTCGTCGGCAATGGCTGCGTCTGCAGGACGATGAGCCGGCGGCCGGGCCCGTCGCCCTCAGATCTCGGGTCGAAGGAGAACAATCATGAGCCGTGCAATCCTGCAGTTACGCGATGTGCACAAGTCATTTGGCGAGGCACACATCATTCGTGGTGCGCAGCTTGAGTTGCACACCGGGGAACGCCACGCGGTGATCGGTCCCAACGGGGCGGGCAAGTCGACCTTGTTCCATCTGATTTCCGGGCAGTTGCAGCCCAGCAGCGGGCAGATTCTCCTGGGTGAGGAAGCGATCCAGGGTTATTCGCCGCAGCACATCAATCACTTGGGGTTGTCGCGTTCGTTTCAGATCACCAACATTTTTCCCGGACTTTCGGTGTTCGAAAACCTGCGTATCGCAGTCATGCGCAAACACGGGATGCAATACCACTTCTGGCGCTCGATCCAGCGTTACCCTGAGGTGCGCGCACAGACCGAGCAATTGCTCGAACAGGTGCGGCTACAGGACAAGCAAACAGTGTGCGCAGCCGAACTGTCCTACTCCGAGCAGCGCGCCCTGGAGATAGGCATGACCCTGGCCTGTGACCCTCGGGTGATCCTGCTGGACGAGCCGATGGCGGGCATGTCCCATGAGGAAACCGACTACGCCCTGAACCTGATTCGCGAGGTTACCCAGGGGCGTTCGCTACTGATCGTCGAGCATGATATGGACGTGGTGTTCTCCCTGTGCGACCGCATCAGCGTACTGGTGTACGGCGAAGTCATAGCCACTGGCACGCCGGATCAGATCCGCGCTGACCGTCGGGTGCAGGAAGCCTATCTGGGAGAGGAGCAATGCGCATGAACTCGATTTCGCCAAACCTGCTGTCGATCAGCGATCTGCATGTTCATTACGGCAAGAGCCATGTGTTGCATGGAGTCGACTTGAGCATCGGTCATAACGAAGTGGTAAGCCTGCTTGGGCGCAATGGCGCCGGGCGTTCGACCACCATGAAAGCAGTAATGGGCCTGGTGCCGCCCAGCGCGGGCAGCATCCAGCTGGGGGGCCGGGAGCTGACGGGGCTGCGTCCGTACCGCATCAGTCGCGCCGGAGTCGGTTTTGTTCCGGAGGAGCGTGAAGTATTCGCCAACCTCAGCGTCGAGGAAAACCTGCGCATGGGGCAGCAAGTGGCGACTGACGGTGCCACGGCATGGACCGTCGAGCAGATGTTCGACTACTTTCCGCGACTGCGCGAGCGACGCAACACGAGTGCAGGCAACCTTTCGGGTGGCGAGCAGCAGATGCTCACCCTGTGCCGTTCGCTGCTGGGCTGTCCCAAAGTGCTGATGATCGACGAACCCACCGAGGGGCTGGCACCGAAGATTGTCGCAGTAGTCGCCGAGGCCATTCGCGATATTCACCGGCGAGGGGTCTCAATCCTGCTGGTAGAACAGAAGCTGACTATCGCCCTCAAGGTCTCCAGCCGTGTCTGCGTAATGGGGCATGGGCGGATCGTCTTCGAGGGCACGCCCCAGGCACTCACCAATGACCCGAGCCTGATGAAGGAGTGGCTGGCGGTCTGAGGTCGCAAGCGCGTTTAACCGGCAGGTCCGCCTGCCATTTTCTACCTGATCCCATCGCCGACCTCGTGTGCGCAAGGGATCGTTGTGTCTGCAATCCACCGGGAATAACAATAAAAATGAGCCTATCTAAACATTTCAGCGCACGACCACTGTTGTTGCTCAGTACTTTGCCGGGCTTGGCCCTGGCCCAGGAGCAAGGTTTTATCGAGGACGCCAAGGCCAGCGTGCAGATGCGCAACTTCTATTTCAATCGTGACTTTCGCGACAGCGGCGCCGCCAGGGCCAAGAGCGAGGAGTGGGCCCAGGGGTTCTTGCTCAATGCTCAGTCCGGCTACACCCAAGGTACCGTCGGTGTGGGGGTCGATATTATCGGTCGCCTCGGGGTCAAGCTCGACAGCGGCGGTGGGCGCGCAGGCAGCTTGTTGCTGCCCAATGACGGCAATGGTTCCGCAGATGATTTCTCCAGCCTGGGGGCGGCGGTCAAGATGAAAGTGTCCAGGACCGAACTGAAAGTCGGGGAGCTGCTGCCGACCCTGCCGATCCTTCAGTACAACGATGCGCGCCTGCTGCCACAGACCTTTCAGGGCGCCATGCTGACCTCCAGGGAAATCACCGGGCTGACCCTCAATGCCGGGCAGATGCGCTCGTTCACCCAGCGCAACTCGAGCAATCGTGAAGACTTGTTCATCGATGGCCGCGCCTTCGCCACATCTGATCGTTACAACTACTTGGGCGGCGAATACCGTTTCAATCAGGAGCGGACCATGGTGGGCCTGTGGGGCGCACAACTGGAGGATATCTACCGTCAGCGCTTTATCCAGTTCACCCACAAACAACCGGTTGGCGCCTGGACGCTGGGCGCGAATATCGGCCTGCTGGATTCCGAAGAAGAGGGTCAGGCCAAGGCTGGGCAGATCGACAACCGTTCGTTCTTCACGGCCCTGAGTGCAGGATTGGGCGGGCATACGCTGATGGCCGCCTGGCAGCGTATGTATGGCGATGACGGCACCATCTGGTTGAGCCCCACCACCACCGTGCTGCCCAGCGATATCCAGGTGCGCAATTTTGCCTCCGCCGAAGAGAAAGCCTGGCAACTGCGCTACGACTACAACTTTGTCGCTCTGGGTGTCCCTGGGCTTAGCGCCTTCGTGCGCTACGTCAATGGCGACAATGTGGCGGTTGCTGGTGGTAACGGCGGCAAGGAATGGGAGCGGGATTTCGACCTGTCCTATGTGATCCAGAGCGGGCCTTTGAAGAACCTCGGGCTGCGCTGGAGGAATGCCATGGTGCGCTCCAATTTCGGCCCCTCAGTGGACGATAACCGGCTGATTGTAAGCTACAGCCTGGCGCTGTTCTGATCGTTGCAGCAGGGTATTTTCAACAAATCCCTTTGACAGACTCCTGGCAGCGAGTTAATTTTTTGCTACTGGTCTGACAAGTAGTTTTAAATGTATGACCAGACATAAAAACAAGTGAGAACAGCATGTCCCATCCAGATATTTCTCCTGCTACCTCCCAACAGTCACGGTCCGATGCAGCCGTTTTCCAGCACAGTGCCTATGCCGGTATCGACGGCAAGGTGGTGGTCGTAACCGGCGGCGGTAGCGGCATAGGCCTGGCCTTGGCCGAAGGCTTTGCCCGCAACGGCGCGCACTTGCTGCTGATCGATATCAATGCCCAGGCCATGGCGGACGCCAAGAGCGCGTTGCAGCACAATTTTCCGTCGACACGGGTTGAATGTTTCCTGGCTTCGGTCACCGACGAAGCTGCTGTCGAAGCTGCCTTCGCTCACGCCAAGGCGTGTTTCGGGCGTATCGATGTGTTGCTCAACAACGCGGGCGTATCGATCAACAAACCGTCCCTGGACATCACTCCCACCGAATGGCGTCGGGCCATCGAGATTAATTTCAACAGCGTGTTCTTCTGCGCCCAAGCGGCAGCACGACACATGATCGACCAACAGAGCGGGGTGATTATCAACACCTCGTCGATGTGGGGCGTGTCCCATTCCGCGGATCGCACTGCGTACTGCGCAACCAAGGCCGCTGTGGTCTCCATGACCAAGTGCCTGGCGGTGGAGTGGGCCGGGCATGGTATCCGCATGAATGCCATCGGCCCGGGCTATACCCGGACTCCGCTGGTGGAAGAACTGCAACGTGCTGGCCGCCTGGACGTCGAAGCCCTGCGCAAGCGCACACCGCTGCAACGCCTCGGTGAACCGGGCGAAATGGCTGAGCTGGCGCTGTTTCTGGCCTCCAGCAGCGCGACCTTCATCACCGGGCAAATTTACGTATCGGACGGCGGCTGGACCGCTAACGGCTTCTAGTTCGCCCTCGTTGCGCGGGCCCGCCGTGGCCTGTCGATTCAAGTCATTTGTGGAGAAGTGAAATGCCGAAAAGTGTTGCCTTGTCGCCGGCCTCGCCGTGGGTCGAGCTCAGTTCCACTGACGCCGATTGGAAGCAGGCCGATCCTGCGTTGCTGGGCACCATGCTCAGCCAATTACACCTGATCCGAGCCTTTGAAGAGACCGTGCTGGAATTGGCAGGCGAAGGCCTGGTGCATGGTCCGGCGCATTCGAGCATCGGTCAGGAAGGAGGCGCGGTAGGTTCGATCGTTGCGTTGGGCGCGGCGGATGAAGTCAATGGTTCGCACCGGGGGCATCACCAGTTTCTGGCCAAGGCGCTGGTGTACCTGATGCCCACTGGTATCGACCCGAAATCGCCTGTCACTGCGCCGATCCAGGATTTGCTGCAACGCACCCTGGCGGAAATCCTGGGCCTGGCCCAGGGGTTTTGCAAAGGCCGTGGTGGTTCGATGCATCTGCAGTGGGCCGAGGCTGGTGCCCTGGGAACCAACGCTATCGTCGGTGGCGGGGTACCGCTGGCAGCCGGTGCCGCCTGGGCCCATCGGCATGCCCGGACCGACACCGTGGCGGTGACCTATTTCGGTGATGGCGCGGTAAACATCGGTTCGGTGCTGGAAACCATGAACCTGGCAGCGGCCTGGAAACTGCCGCTGTGTTTCTTCATTGAAAACAATCTGTACGCGGTCTCCACCACGGTTGAGGAAGCCACTGCCGAGCCACGTCTGTCGGCGCGCGGGCTGGGTTTCAATATCCCGAGCTGGAAGGTCGATGGTATGGACCCGCTGGCGGTTTACCTGGCCATGCAGCAAGCGCTGGCGCATATGCGCGCGGGCAACGGTCCAACCGTTATCGAGGCTGATGTGTACCGGTTCTTTCATCAAAACGGACCGTTCCCTGGCAGCGCATTCGGTTACCGCAGCAAGGAAGAAGAACAGAGCTGGCGTGCCCGTGATCCGTTGGAGCGTCTGGCGCGGGAAATGAAAAAACGCGACCTGATCGACGACGCCGGCTTGGCCGATCTGCGTGAAACCATCAAGCTGGCTATGGTTCAGGCGGCTGCCGCATTGCTCGAAGCCGACCCGGCTGGTAAACCGGGCAAACGACGGATTCGTCGCGAGTTGTGGCCGTCGCCGGACTTTCGCGATGTCGGTATTCGTGGTGACCTCAGTGAACTGGCCTCTGCCCGCACCTGTGAACAGGCGACCTATCGCGGTGGCCTGGAGCCACGCAAGTTCATCGACGCCATCGCCGATGTGATGAACAGGCGCATGGAAACCGATGACAGCATTGTCGTCATGGGCGAGGACGTACACCGTCTAAAGGGCGGAACCAACGGCGCCACTCGCGGCCTGAAAGAGCGTTTTCCGGAGCGCATACTCGGCACCCCTATCAGTGAAAACGCTTTCTGTGGGCTGGGTGGCGGTATGGCCCTGGATGGGCGTTTCAAACCGGTGGTGGAGTTCATGTACCCCGACTTTATGTGGGTCGCCGCCGACCAGGTATTCAACCAGATCGGCAAGGCCCGGCACATGTTCGGCGGGCAAAGTGACGTACCACTGGTGCTGCGTACCAAGATTGCCATGGGCACCGGCTACGGTTCGCAGCACTCCATGGATCCGGCCGGAATCTACGTGACCAATCCGGGCTGGCGCATCGTTGCGGCTTCCACGCCGTTCGACTACATAGGCTTGATGAACACCGCGCTGGCCTGCAAGGACCCGGTGCTGGTGATCGAGCACGTCGATCTGTACACCCAGAACGGCGAAGTGCCTGTGGACGACCTGGACTATCAGATCCCGTTCGGTACTGCCGCCGTGCGCCGTGAAGGTCGCGACCTGACCATCCTTACGTACTTGAGCATGGTCGGGCACTCGCTGGAAGCGGTGGCACAGACCGGTATCGATGCCGAAGTCATTGACCTGCGTTTCCTCGACCGCGCCAGCTTTGACTGGGCCACGGTCGAGGCGAGCATTCGCAAGACCAATAATGTACTGATCGTCGAGCAGGGCGCACGGGGGACTTCCTACGGCGGTTGGCTGGCTGACGAACTGCAGCGCCGTTGCTTCGACTGGCTCGACCAACCGATCCAGCGCGTGACCGGTGGCGAAGGCTCACCAAGTATTTCAAAAGTCCTGGAGCGCGCCGCCTGTGCCCGCACCGAGGAAGTGATCGAAGGCCTGCAACAGGTCATCCGTGAAAAAGGGGCACACCAATGAGTATGAAGATGCTGGTTCCAATGGAAGTGGGAATTTGCTGCGTCGATCTCCCGGCCCTCAGCCGTTTTTATCAGAATGTGTTGGGTTTTACCTTTGTCGCCCAGGTACATATGCCCGCTGCCGCCGCGCAACAGGTCGGTCTGAGCGAAGGCGGCTACAGCGTGGTGCGTCTGCAGACGCCTTACGGTGAACGGATCAAGCTGCTGGCACCTGAGCGGGCGCCAACCCGGCATGAACAGGGGTTGATCCTCGACCGCCAGAATGCGAGCTACCTGACGTTCATTGTCGAAGATATCGCCACTCTGGTGGCCGACCTGAAACATGCCGGTGCGAGCTTTTTCGCCGGTGATGCGCCGATCCAGCTGCGACCTGACGTGAAGGCTCTGTTCTGCCGAGACCCGGAAGGCAACGTGCTGGAACTCGTGGAATACGCCGACATCGCCGCCTACCGTCCCGACCTGTTAAACGACCGGAGTGCCTGATGGCCAAGCTCTTACATATGCCGGAGGTGTCGGCCAACGCTACCCACGCCGCGATCCAGAACTGGACCCTCAAGGAAGGCGACACGATTAGCGCCGGTGATTGCATTGCCGAGATCGAAACCGAAAAGGCGCTGGTCGAACTGGCAGCCGAAGAAGATGCGGTGCTGGGCAAGATCCTGGTCGAACCGGGGCGTGAGGTGGAAGTGGGGGCGCCGATTGGGGTGCTGTTTGCCAGAGGCGAAACTAATGTCGATATTGCGGCGCTATTGGCCAAGGCTGGTGCGCTGTCGGCGGCCAATGAACCGGTGGTGGATGATGCACCTGTGCTCCAGCCTCGGGCCGAGGTGGCATCTGCGATTGACGTCTGTCATAGCGAGCGCATCTTCGCCAGCCCTCTGGCCCGCCGCCTGGCGGCGGCCAAGGGCCTTGACCTGACGAGCCTCAAGGGCAGCGGGCCAAACGGGCGCATCGTCAAGCGCGACGTCGAGGCAGCACCCGCTGCCAATGCAGCGCTCACGTCGGTGGCGGCGCCGGTATCGGCTATCGACTTTGATGAAGTCCCGCACAGCAGTATGCGCAAGACCATTGCCCGGCGCCTGGTGGAGAGCAAGGCCACGGTCCCGCATTTCTATCTCGAGCTGGAGTGCCGGATGGAGCCTCTGCTGGCCCTGCGCGAGCAGGTCAACCGTACGGCATCGAGGAAGATTTCGATCAACGATTTCATCGTCAAGGCGGTGGCCGTCGCCCTGCGGCAAGTTCCGGCAATGAACGTAACCTGGACCGAGACGGCGCTGCGCCGCTATCACCAGGCGGATGTCTGCGTGGCGGTCTCCACTGATAGCGGCCTGATTACGCCAGTGGTGCGCAATGCCGACAGCAAGGCTCTTTCGCAGATCAGCGCGGATGTGGCGGAGCTGGCCGGGCGTGCCCGCGACGGCCGTCTGCGCCCCGAGGAATACCAAGGTGGCAGTTTCACTATCAGTAATCTGGGAATGTTTGGCGTCGAGCAGTTCAGCGCCATCATCAATCCACCCCACGCGGCGATTCTGGCGGTGGGCGCAACGCAGCTGAAACCGGTGGTTGAAAACGGTGAGTTGACGGTCGGTTCGGTACTGCGTTGCACCCTCTCGGTGGATCATCGGGCCGTGGATGGCGCACTGGCGGCGCAATGGCTGGCAGTGTTCAAGGGCCTGCTGGAAAACCCGTTGGGCATGCTGATCTGAGGGAGTTGCCATGAGCGAAATAAAATTTGATGTGATCGTCGTGGGTGGCGGTCCCGGCGGTTATGTGGCGGCCATCCGCGCCAGTCAGCTGGGGCTGCGCACGGCGTTGGTGGAAAAGGCGCAGTTGGGTGGGGTCTGCCTCAACTGGGGCTGTATTCCGACCAAGGCCCTATTGCGCAGTGCCGACGTACTGCGCCTGATCGGCAATGCGAGCAGCTTTGGTATCGAGGTCGCAGCGGCCAGGCCTGACCTGAAGGCAATCGTCAAGCGTTCCCGCGATGTGGCCGCCCAGTTGCATCGGGGTGTCAGCGGGTTGATGAAAAAGCACCGCGTCCAGGTGTTCAACGGACATGCGCGACTGGATGGGCCGCAGCGGCTGAAAGTGACCGGGGAGAAGGGTGACTTTAGCCTGTCGGCGCCGCACATTATTCTGGCAACCGGTGCCCGGGCACGGGTACTGCCGGGCATGGAGCCGGACGGTAAACATTTCTGGACCTACCGCCAGGCGCTGGTGCCGGACAGCGTGCCCAAGCGGCTGGTGATCATCGGCGCGGGTGCGATCGGTGTCGAGTTCGCCAGTTTCTATCACGCTCTTGGCGCCCAGGTCAGCCTGGTGGAAATGGCTGAGCGGATTCTCCCGATAGAGGATCAAGAGATCAGTGCCCATGTGGCGCAGGCCCTGACTCGTGACGGTATCCGGCTGTACACCGGCTGTGCGCTGCAAGGCAGCAAGGTGGAGCAGGGCATAGTGCAGTTGCGTCTGGAAGGAAAGAGCAATGAAACGCTGGAGGCCGACGTAGTGCTGGTGGCTACGGGGATTGTCGGTAACGTTGAGGAACTGGGGTTGGAAAGCACTGGGGTCAAGGTGCAGCACACCCATGTATTGGTGGATGATTTTTGCCGCACGGGCGAGCCGGGGGTATACGCCATTGGTGATCTTGCCGGGGCGCCGTGGCTGGCGCACAAGGCCAGTCACGAAGCCGTGCTTTGTGTTGAAAAAATCGCGGGTTTGAATCCCCATCCATTGGATTCCCGGAGCGTGCCGGCCTGTACCTATAGCCACCCGCAAGTCGCCAGCGTCGGCTACACCGAAGCCCAGGCGCGCAGTGCCGGCAAGACAATCAGGGTCGGTAAGTTCCCCTTTGCGGCTAACGGCAAGGCGATTGCCATGGGCGCTACGGAGGGTTTCGTCAAGGTCGTGTTCGACGCGGCCAGCGGCGAGTTGCTGGGCGCCCATATGGTCGGGGAGGAGGTTACCGAAATGATTCAGGGCTACGCCATCGCACGGGGGCTGGAGACCACAGAGGCTGAACTGATCGACAGTATCCTGCCACACCCGACCATGTCCGAAGCCATGCATGAAGCGGTACTGGCAGCCTACGACCGTGCCCTGCATGGCTGAGCGCAGCATGGATTGCGCTCCTTTCTGCGGCCGCTGGGCGGATGGGGCAGACGAGTTTTCGAAGAGCTTCCTCGGCTTGTAAGTCGCCCTGAGCCGGGCCCCATCACTATCAGGTTACAGTGTCAGGGCCCGGGTTCGTGCCTGAACCACCGCCTCTATTACCTGGCAGACTCCGGCCATATCCTCTGTACTCAATATGTTGAGCGTTTTAAGTGCTTCGCTAAAGCCCTCTGCGCGTTCGCATGCCATGCGAACTTGCAGGGTGTTTTTAGCGCCCTTGATAGCATTAAGTTGACGGTGCAAGCCGACACGTACCGCGTCGGGCATGCAAAGAGTTATAAAGGAACCAACACCTTTGCAGTAACGTATGCTCATCGCTTTATATACCCAATCCATGTGATTTTAAAGCTGACACTAAGGGTGTTCTATTGGCGCTGCTTGTAGTGTTTTGCACGCTTGCCAAGTGTAATTTATCAAAATTTTTATATATGTTTGCGGCAGGTCAGTTCAGGTCTTTAAAGCGCTTGGCTCAAGGCTTTTATGCCTTGTTTGCACTGTTTTAGTGCCTGCCGGGCTGCGTTGTAGTTCGCAGATTCTCGGTAGGTAATGTGCCGGGTCTGGGCGGTCAGGAGTGTCACAATAAGTTCATTTAATGTTGGCCGTCTTAGTGTGTACCGCCTATCAAGTATTATTGCGGAGGTTTTATGGGGTGGGTAGTTATACTTTTTATATAACTATTTAGTTTTGATAGCTTCGGAGTTGGTAACTGCTGGGTGTCCGCTGACAGCTGAAATCGGTGGATTAAGGGGGGCGTCATTCAAGCCCTGCCAGGTTGGCCGTTAGCCATGCCCTGTGTACTGCGTGCGTGAACCGGGTAGCGAGCTGCCCGGCAAGCGTTTGGCTGCTGATTCGTTATAGCTCGAATCTAGTCTCTTATTCCTTAAAACAAGTACAAATAGATTTTATAGTACGTTTTAATCTATCAAGGTGGCTGAAGTGATTGGCGTGCTGGTCTTTGAAAGCAATGGCGCTCTTACCCTTGAGCCAACGATTTTTTTCGCACTCGGCTCTATCTCACGTGGGCAGTTTTATTCGGTTTGTGCCGCCTCGAACGCAACTTCGGCAAAGGTCCGTAAATCAGCGGTCAGTCTGCCCATTTAATTATTCTACTTTCAGGAAGAACGATGTCTGATCCAAAACCTCTGTTGTTTGCGCTCTATGAGCAAGCGAGTGTTGGCTGTGGTGGCGCCCCCAGCCTCTGGACGCACCCGGCTGACGAGCGATTGAGCATCAACTCTTTAGGGTACTGGTCGAATCTGGCGCGTATTGCCGATCAGGCGCATATGGACATGCTGTTTTTCGGAGATGTCCTGGGCTTCTACGATGTGTTTGGCGGTAATGCCGAGGCTGCGATGAAGTGGGCCGTGGAAGCACCGGCAAACGACCCGTTGATGATTATTCCGGCACTGGCGGCAGTCACCGAAAACCTGGCCTTTGGCGTCACGGTAACTACCAGCTACGAGCATCCGTTCACCCATGCCCGGCGCTTCAGCACATTGGATCATCTGACCAATGGCCGGATAGGCTGGAATATCGTGACGTCGTACCTGTCGAGTGCCGCTCGAAATTTCGGCCTGGAACAGATGATCAAGCATGACGATCGCTATGAGCGTGCGGAAGAATTTCTCGACGTAACCTATAAGCTTTGGGAGGGCAGTTGGGCCGATGATGCTGTGGTCGCCGACAAGGCGCGTCAGCTTTATGCGCGTGGTGATCGCGTGCGTCCGATCAACCATGTCGGGGAGCATTATCGCGTAGCCGGGCCGCACTTGACGGCCCCGTCGCCGCAACGTACACCGCTGCTGATCCAGGCAGGCTGGTCAGGTCGTGGACGTGAGTTTGCGGCCAAGCACGCGGAACTGATCTTCGTTGCCAAGTCTAACCCGCATGAGATCCGCCAAGGTCTGGAGGAGATCTGGGTTCAGGCCCAGGCGCGCGGTCGCGCGGCTGAAGATGTCAAATCGCTGACTGTGTTGCGCATCGTAACGGCCAAAACGGAAATTGAAGCCCAGCGCAAATATGATCAACTGCAGAGCAATTACCACTTGCAGGCGCAACTGGTCAGTTATGCAGGTGATACCGGTATCGACATCAGTCGCTACGCGGACGGTGATGCGCTCTCTACTCACACCGAAGGCATGACTTCCTATGTGATGCGTGCAGATGGTAGCGGTAAACCGTTAACGGCGGGTGACGTCAAACAACGTTTTGCCAACGTCACCCGTGGCAGCGATTTGATTCTGGTGGGCACCCCGCAACAGGTTGCAGACCGGATTGAGGAGCACGCTCGCATTTCCGGTACCAGCGGCTACATGCTCAACCCGTTGATCAGTCCTGGCAGTCTTGAAGACTTTGTAGAACTGATTATTCCCGAATTGCAAAAACGTGGCTTGTATCGCACCGAGCCTCAGAGCGGGACCTTGCGCTCGCGATTGCGCGCAGACGGCGCCAGTCACTTACCAGCGTCAGCTTATGGTGCATCGTTTCGTTTCGATCAAGGTTTATAGGGGGAATCTGCGCAGACCACCCATTTGCAGGCGCAGAGGCTTAAAACAAGGCAGGGGCAACTTCAGAAGGTTGTTTGGCAACCCGTACAATGCCGCTACTTTCGCTATTTGCCCCTGTTGCTGACGTTTTGATCCACCTCAAGGACCGCGCCGATGATTACCTCTCCTGACCAACTTCTTTTTCTGCCAGGTGCCTCCGGCAACACACAGTTCTGGCATCCAGTTGCGCAAAAGCTTGCCACTCGAGCGCAGAAGTTCCATGTGGGCTGGCCTGGTTTTGGCGATACACCCTCTATTCCTGGCGTGAACAGCATGGATGATCTGGTTGTGCGGGTGCTTGGCGATATCGATCAACCGACGGCGTTAGTCGCTCAGTCCATGGGCGGTATCGTTGCTGTGCGTGTGGCGCTTGAGCGCCCTGAACTGATCACGCATCTGGTACTGACCGTTACCTCTGGGGGTGTCGATATGTCCGCCCTGGGAGCGCAGGATTGGCGCGATGAATTTGCTGCCGATAATCCGACCTTGCCGCGCTGGTTTCTGGACGATCATACCGACCTTACGCATCGACTGGCCGAGCTGCGTATGCCAGTACTGCTTCTTTGGGGCGATTGCGACCCTATCAGCCCGGTTCGTGTCGGGGAGCGTCTTGCGCAACTCATTCCACGGGTTGAAATGCATGTGCTTGCCGGCGGCGGGCATGATCTGGGATTTACCCATGCCGATGAAGTGGCCAGCTTGATCGATAAGCATCTGGCTTACTGATGCAATTGGTCCAAGCGGCTGTTCGCCTCTTGGACCTGGACGTCGCTGGTCTCGCTATGCCCTTGCTGAAACGACAACCCCCGGTTTTTCCGGGGGTTGTGTGAAGCCAGAATCATGCTTTCAGGCGTACGGGTTTCAGCCGTTGGAAACTTCGCCTGCCGGAAGGATTTCCTTGCTGCGCCAGTGCGGCAGCGAGTTCCAGTAGCGCTCGCCCTTGGCGTCGTCGTACATGCCTTCCCAACGCGAGATCACCAGTACCGCCAAGGCGTTACCAATCACGTTCAGGGCAGTACGAGCCATGTCCATCACGCGGTCAACACCGGCGATAAAGGCCAGGCCTTCCAGCGGGATACCCACGCTGCCCAGGGTGGCCAGCAGCACCACGAAAGACACGCCCGGTACACCGGCGATGCCTTTGGAGGTGACCATCAGGGTCAACACCAGCAGCAATTGCTGGCTGATCGACAGGTCGATGCCGTACAGCTGAGCGATAAAGATCGCCGCGATGCTTTGGTACAGCGTCGAACCGTCAAGGTTGAACGAGTAGCCGGTCGGAACCACAAAGCTGCAAATCGCCTTGGGTGCGCCGTAGGCTTCCATCTTCTCGATCACACGCGGCAGCACGGTTTCGGAGCTGGCAGTGGAGTAAGCCAGAACCAGCTCATCCTTGAAGATGCGCATCAGCTTGATCACGGAGAAGCCGAACAGCTTGGCAATCAGGCCCAGTACTGCGAAGGCGAAGAACAGGATGGCGGCGTAAACCAGCACTACCAGTTTGGCCAATGGCACCAGGGAGGCGAAGCCGAAGTTGGCAACCGTCACAGCGATCAGCGCGAACACACCGATTGGCGCGTAGTTCATGATCATGTGCGTGACTTTGAACATCGACTCGGACACGCCCTGGAAGGTTTTCACCAGCGGGTCGCGCAGTTCGGCGTTCAGGCTCGACAAGCCGAGACCGAAAAGCACCGAGAAGAAGATGATCGGCAGCATCTCACCGCGAGCCATGGCCGCGAAGATGTTCGAGGGGATCAGGTTGAGGATGGTCTCGATAAACGCATGTTCATGCGTTACTTCAGCAGCAGTGGCTGCATATTTGGAGATATCGACCGTGCCCAGGGTGCTCATGTCGATCCCGGCACCGGGTTGGAACACGTTGGCCAGCACCAGGCCGACCAAAATCGCGATGGTGGTAACCACCTCGAAGTAAAGAATGGTTTTAAGACCGATGCGACCGAGTTTCTTCGCATCTCCCACACCTGCAATACCCACTACCAGCGAAGAAATAACGATCGGGATTACGATCATCTTGATCAGGCGGATAAAGATATCGCCGGCAGGTTGCAGCACGTTACTGATCCACCAGGCCTTTTCGGCACTGAAATGGTTGAGCAGCGCGCCGATTGCAATCCCGAGGATCAGACCGATCAGGATCTGCCAGGCGAGGCTAAGTTTTGCCTTCTTCATATTATTTTTTTTTTACCTTTACTTCAGTTTGATGTAGTTAGGTGCCCGAACCGGAACGCTCAGCGACCGAAAAGCCTGTGCATCAGCTCCGGATAGGTCGCTCGGAAATCATGCTTAAAGCTCTCTGGCAGACCGTTTAGGCGGCGCGACTATTCCAATGCGCGAGAGCGGCGTCTAATGCTGTAAATGCCTACCCTATGCAGAATAAGCATGCATTTATCCAAAAAAAGCATAGGTACTGGCTGTTCGAATACGCCATTTCGGGGGGCATAAGTGCCGTACCCCGGCAATTACAGGGGGGCGAGCATTTTTGAATGACGCGATGAGGGGCTGAAGCTGCGGGGGCGGAAAACAGGAAAAGTTAAAAAAATGTGTAATTTAATCCTGTATTGGCTCGATGGCCGGAGTCCTTTGGCCATGACGGGGGCATCCGATCGGGCGGGACGGCAATGATACTGCGGTCATTGCCGTCCACGTCTTTCGAATCATGGTCTGCGGCCTTGTACAGACCTGAGCCTGGATCTTTAGCGGTGTTTGTTCTTGTTTTTGTGCTTCTTGTTGCCTTTGTGGTGTTTGCCACCCGAGTCATGCCTGCTGCCATCGTCGGCAAGATTGTTGCCTATTGCCCCACCAGCAGCGCCACCAAGGCCAGCACCTATAGTGGAGCCGGTTGAACCTCCCAGTTTGTTACCGATGACCGAGCCACCGGCTGATCCGAGCCCGCCACCAATGGCTGCTTCGGTTTTGTTGCCTCTTGGTGCACCGATCGCGCCACCGGCAGCACCACCGACTCCGGCCCCAACAGCGGCACCAGTGGCCCCGCCTAACTGTTGCCCGACAATATTACCCAGCGCGCCACCAACACCGCCGCCGACTGCGGCGGTCCCGTCTCCAGCAGCCATTGCTCCTTGTGCGATCAGGATGCCCAGAGCAAGGGCAGGTAGTGTCATTCGCATTGTTATGTTCCTCGGGGGTAGAAATCAGGGCGCCCAGGAGTTCAGGCATGCCTGAGTATATAGAGGGGTTTTTGAACTCAAAGTTCGATGATGGCGCCAGGCAAAAATTGACAATTATTAGTTGTTCGCAACGAGTAACACTTCGCCTCAAACCGTGTTTATTTCAACCTGGAAATAAACCGGACATCTGCCAGCAAAATCGCTCAGGCAATCTGCGCGCCATTCACTCCGGGGCTTGCACTAAAGCGCTGGAGTTCCCCAAGTACACACCTTGTTTCAGGAACTGTTGCCCAATGCGAAGAAGTACCTCGCTGCCACTGTTGGCTGCCCTCTGCGTTTTGCTTACCGCCTGTGCCGGCAAGACCGTCCAGCCTGAAGAGTATTCAGGCTTTCTTGATGATTACAGTCAACTGACGCCAAAGCAGCTGTCATCAGGGCAGACCGTTATGTCTTGGGTAAGCCCAGCACTTGAGAGCAAACATTACTCCGGCGTTTATATCGAGCCGAGCCAGTTCTATCCGCAACTGTTGCCTACCGAACGTGAGCCGCAATCGACACTTAACGCCGTGACTCATTACTACGATGCTGCGCTCAAACATGAGCTGGGCAAGGTAATGACAATCGTCGCGGCTCCAGGCCCGGACACTTTGATTGTCAGGCCCGCTATTATCTCGGTCACGGCTAAAACTCAGAGCTTGAGGTTTTATGAGTTGTTGCCAGTTACCTTGCTTGCTGCCGGTGTCAGTACGGCTACCGGTATTCGCGACCAGGACAGTGAAATCAGCACCGAAATAGCTGTTGTCGATGCTGCTGATCAGAAGGTTTTGGCGCAAGTTGTGCGCAAAGGAACGGGCCTGACACTGGAAAATGACAAGCAGGTCATGACCCTGGATGATTTTAAGCTGGTGCTTGATGGCTGGGCCCTTGATATGCGGCGCGAATATTTATCCAGCCGCAAGTAAAGGCGGTTACCGGAGCTTTCGCACGTTGATCACCAGTTGATTATCATCGGTAATAACGGGCGAAAGTCATGTGTCCGGTGGTGCAAGCCATGGTCGATTTCCAGCGTGATCAAGTGTTCCTCACCTTGAGTGAGTTTGAATCCGTCGACCAGGTTTGCGCTGTTCGCCGCTGTTGAGGCGCCATGGCAGTGGGGGCTACTAACGTTCACGGATGTGATTTCGTGGAATTCGTTGCGATGCTCGAGTGGTTGCGCTCGGGCTGCCGGAGCCTGATCGGGCCTTTTGGCAAATGACAGAAAGAACCACATCGGCTCGGACACGCAGGCCGTACCTACATCCACTTTCAGGCCCGCGGGCAAGTAAGTCGGTCGATAATCCCACGTAGTAAATGTTGGCGCCTGATGGTCTGCGCAAGGTCTAAAACAAATACCGAACGGCGAAACTACGCCATCGGTACACGTCAGCCGTTCAAAAAGTCGGGTTGGCGCGGTCAGCGGACTTTGTGCCTGAGCCTCATCAGTGAGATGCAGAAGCTCAATAAAGGCATTATGGAAAAAGAACCTTCTGTTTGCAGTGCCTTGACCGGGATGCACGTTCGGCGTCCCCTCCGAGAGGCCCAGCGACTTCATGGCGTCAGCCGCCTGCTGGTGATCTCTCACGCAAATAAAAACATGGTCTATTTCCATCTTAAAACTCCTTTAGCTGTCCTTGGCCTGGTTGCGCCTATCGAAAATGTGCAAGTGCTCTCCCTGTTTCAGTCGCGTGAGCAGGCACTGATAAATCTCGCAAGGCAAATGCGCCGCAGGGTTAGTGAGGCGCAGGCGGGTTACTCGACTTCAAGCGCGGCCTGAATCTGATCCGCATATTTGCTCAGCCTGCTCAGCTCCGACTGCAGCTGGGTGGCGCTGCTTGAGTTTAAAACTTTGGCCTGGATCAGCGTCAAGGCAGCGGCAACAGCTAGTTCTCGTTTGATCTGCGGGCTTGCAGCGCCAAAGGCAGTGTCGCCTCTGAGATTTTTGAAGTGCTCAGACATGCTGCTCTCCTTGTTATTGATTTGAACCTCAGCATTACCGCCAACCGGCCACTATTTCAAGTTCGTGGGGATCAATGGATAAACCGCATCCACCTGCGGTTTGAGAATAACCAGCGCTTTCATCTGTCCTCGCTTCAACGCATCGGCCCGCGACATGCCCGCGCATAAAACCAGCAGAAACGATTAACTTGCAACAATGCTTTTAATTCGGACGACCGGTAATTCTTCAGCAGTAACTTTTGACAGCAGATATCTGTTCAATCAGGTTCAAACTGACCTTGCGATTGCGCAATCCTACGGCCTATGAATAGAGCGCAGGGATGGCTCCTGTGTAATGTTTATTGGCTTTTGCCCCACGAAATGTCTACCGGTACAAAGTTTTAACAGTTTGTGCGATGCAGGTAGGCGGGAAGGGTGGGTGGCTTGCGCCAATAATCTACAAATAAAAGCGTCAAAATAATGGCTCAAAAGCAGGTGTTTTCTCGTTGAAATTAGGGTGATAATCCTGACTTGTTCAAAATATTGACGATGTCATCGTGATGCCTTATTTTTAGTGTGGTATGCACGGTCATATGCCGATTATTGCCAGCGCAGGGAGCGTTTTTATGAGTCGTACAGACGACATATCGAATTTATTCAGCCGGTTCGGAGCAACTTCGGACAGCTATTACGAGTTTGAAAGTCAGTTCGATTACAAAAGTACGCCACCGTCGCTGGAAAAGACGGCTGTGCCGGTCGAGCAAGTGCCTTTGGCTGCGGCCATAGCACCAGTGGTCGCACTAGTTGCTCCAGTACCGCAATCGGTGCCGCTGGTTGTCGTCTCTCCAGTTGCACAAGCCACAGCGCAGCCAGCCGTGCCATCAGTGGTTCTTGCTATTGAGCCACCGAACCTGCCCATTCAGGCGCCGTTGATGACTCCTGCGGGCGCCGGCAAACCGCTGCGCAATTTGCTTGCCGAAGTGGTTCTTGCCCGTCAGACCGGTGCCCAGTCCTTGCACAATGAGGCGCTACCGCGTCCACCCAAGTGCAAGGCGCATATCGTGGCGCTGGTTTCGGCCAAGGGTGGGGTTGGCAAAACTACCCTGAGCGCCGGTTTGGCCAGCAGCCTGCGCTTGAGCGGTGGCAAGACCCTGGCCATCGATCTTGACCCGCAAAATGCGTTGCAATATCACCTCGGGGTCGAGTCCGGCGTGCCTGGCATGTGCAATACCAACCAGGCCGCAACTGCTTGGGCCAGCCTGCTGCAACATGGGTTCGAGGGGGTGCAATTGCTGCCTTATGGCGTGCCGAGCAACGATGAACGTAGTGCTCTGGAACGTGAGATGAGCCAGGATCGTCATTGGTTGGCCCGGCAATTGGATCACATGGCGCTGGGCGAAAATGACCTGGTGATACTCGACACCCCAACCGGCCGCACGGCGTATCTGCAGCAAGCTCTGGACGTGGCCGATCAAGTGCTCGTGGTCACCACTGCCGATGCCGCCAGTTTTATCACCATGGACCAAATGGATCGCTTGCTTGGCGCCCTGGGTGCGCGCCCGGCATTCTCGGTCTGCAACTATGTGGTCAATCAGTTTGATGCAGGCCGCGAGTTTTCGCGGGACATGCTTGAAGTGCTCAAGCGTCGCCTGGGCAGGCAACTGCTTGGGGTCATTGCTCGGGATAACACTCTCGGCGAGGCCTTGGCTTACGGCCAGAACCCGCTGGCGACGCCAAGCGCATCAGCCGCCTGCCAGGATATGTTGTTGCTCAGCGAGCAGCTCAAGACCAGGTTTCAGACCCCTAGCGCTGTAGAGAGCTCGGCCTCATGAGCAAAGCAAGCAGCGAACCCTCAGCCGAACAGACACGTGCCCAGGGTTGGGCCAAGGCCTTGGCTGATCGTGTGGATCAATGGCCGGTTGCGGCACGTCGTGTGCTGATCATTGGCTCGACAGTATTTTGCTTTCTTGTCGGGTTGCTGATCATCACCGCTCCTTTCGAGTTTTACGCGCAGTGCGTGTTTGCCATTGGCTGCTTTGGTGCTGCCCTGGTGTTACGCAGAATTCCCGGGCGACTGACCGTTCTGATCATGATCGGCCTGTCGTTGACTGCCTCGCTGCGTTACATGTACTGGCGCCTGACTTCGACCCTGGACTTCGACGACTGGATCGACATGGCGTTTGGTTACGGCCTGGTACTGGCAGAAATTTATGCCCTGATCGTGTTGGTGTTCGGTTATTTGCAGACAGCCTGGCCGCTACGGCGCCAGCCGGTATTGCTCAAGGGGCCGCCGAGTGAGTGGCCGGTCGTTGACGTGTTTATTCCGTCCTATAACGAAGCCCTCGATATTGTGAAACTGACCATCTTTGCCGCGCAGGCAATGGACTGGCCGCAGGACAAGCTGCGTGTTCACGTGCTGGATGACGGTCGCCGCGAGGACTTCCGCGAGTTCTGCGAGCAGATCAACGTCAACTACATCACCCGTGACAACAACCGGCATGCAAAAGCCGGCAATCTTAACGAGGCGTTGCAGGTCACCAGCGGCGAGTTCGTGGCATTTTTCGATGCTGACCACGTGCCCACCCGTTCCTTTCTGCAAGTGAGCATTGGCTGGTTCCTGAAGGATCCGAAACTGGCGATGTTGCAGACACCGCACTTTTTCTTTTCCCCGGACCCGTTCGAGAAGAATCTCAACACCTTCCGTTCTGTACCAAATGAAGGTGAGCTGTTCTATGGTCTGGTGCAGGACGGTAACGACCTGTGGAACGCCACGTTTTTCTGCGGCTCCTGCGCGGTGATCCGGCGCAAGCCCCTGATGGAAGTCGGCGGGGTAGCGATCGAGACCGTGACCGAAGACGCCCACACAGCGCTGAAACTCAACCGTGCCGGTTACAACACCGCCTACCTTGGGATTCCGCAGGCGGCCGGTCTGGCAACAGAAAGCCTGTCGCGCCACATTAGCCAGCGGACTCGCTGGGCGCGGGGCATGGCGCAGATTTTCCGTACCGACAACCCGTTGTTCGGCAAGGGGCTGAACCTCGGCCAGCGCCTGTGCTA
Organism: Pseudomonas kulmbachensis; assembly: GCF_963681935.1. Taxonomy (NCBI): domain Bacteria; kingdom Pseudomonadati; phylum Pseudomonadota; class Gammaproteobacteria; order Pseudomonadales; family Pseudomonadaceae; genus Pseudomonas; species Pseudomonas kulmbachensis. The sequence continues at coordinate 2,021,630 of NZ_OY817088.1, forward strand.
CCTCAACGCGATGCTGCACTTCTTCTATGGCCTGCCACGTCTGGTGTTCCTGACAGCGCCTTTGGCCTACCTGTTTTTCAATGCGCAAATCTTCCATGCGTCGGGGCTGATGATCATGGCCTACGCATTGCCGCATATTTTTCATGCCAGCCTGACCAACTCCACGATCCAGGGACGGTTCCGTCATTCGTTCTGGAACGAGGTCTACGAGACCGTGCTGGCCTGGTACATCATGGGGCCGGTGCTGATGGCGTTGGTCAATCCCAAGTTCGGTGGCTTCAACGTCACCACCAAGGGCGGGATCATCGACGAAAAGTTCTTCGATTGGAAACTCGCCCGGCCCTACATCATTTTGCTGACCCTCAATATGGCGGGCCTGATCTACGGGCTTGCACGGCTGGCGATGGGGGAGGAGGGCGCAACCACCACCCTGCTGATCAACCTGGTGTGGACGCTCTACAACGTCATTATCGCCAGTGCCGCGGTGGCCGTGGCCAGTGAAACCCGACAGGTACGCTCTGAACCACGGGTAGCCGCCAAATTACCGGCGCGCCTGACCCGGGCCGATGGCAGCGTGATTGAAGGCGTTACCCAGGATTTCTCGCAAAAAGGTGTTGGCTTGCGGTTGCCGCCAGGTGTCAGCGTGCCTCAGGGCGAGCGGGTACAGGTATCGCTGTTCCGCAACCGGCAACTAAGCGTATTTCCGGCCGTCATTGTATTCAGCCGTGGCGAATTGCTGGGGGCGCAGTTTGATCCCCTGACTTTGCGACAGCAAAGCGATCTGGTACGCCTGACGTTCGCGCGCGCCGACACCTGGGCCTCGACCTGGGGCAGCGGGCAGGTTGATACGCCGCTGGCGGCCCTGCGCGAGGTCAGCCTTATCGGTCTGCATGGTATTCAAGAACTCTTTAAAGCCTCGGCCATGGAAGTGCGCAGCATGCTGCGCCGTCGCCGCGTCGCCCCATCCACGCTGGAAAATGCCCTGGACAAGTGATGAATTCAACCACTCTAGCCTTCGCCAAACTGCGCGTGCCCCATCGCGCACTGGCACGTCTGACCTGCGCCTTGCTGGCCTTGAGCGGTACAGCTGCCTTTGCCGAGACCACGCCCACCGCAGCTATCGCGCCCGGAGCGAAAAGCTACACCGTGACCCTCAAGCAATTGGGCCGCAACTATCCGATGAGCCTGCGCGGCGTGGAGTCGACTGACAGCGTCAACTTCGATGTGCGGGCCGATTCGATTGTCACCGGCGCCCGTCTGAATTTGCAGTACACCTATTCGCCTGCACTGCTGGCGGATCTGTCGCAGATCAACGTGCTGGTCAACGACGAAGTAGCCGCGAGCCTACCGTTGCCCAAGGACAAGGCCGGGCAACTGCAACAGCAGATTGTGCAGATTCCGCCTCATCTGATCACTGAGTTCAACCGCTTGAGCCTGCAGTTTATCGGGCACTACACCATGAGCTGCGAAGACCCCCACCACTCGAGCCTGTGGGCCAAGATCAGCAATGCCACCGAACTGGGCATTGACGTTTCGCCGCTGGTCTTGCCCAACGATCTGGCGATCATGCCGCTGCCGTTTTTCGATCGTCGTGATGCCCGTGCGTTGAACTTGCCGTTTGTGTTCGCCGCAGCGCCCGACAATGCCACGCTGGAAGCAGCCGGAGCCCTGTCGTCCTGGTTCGGCGCCCAGGCCAGCTACCGCGGTGCGCGGTTCTCGTCGGGTTACAACCAGATCCCTGCCAGCGGAAACGCGGTGGTGCTGGTCAGTGGCCCTGATGCATTGCAAATAGGTGGCCTGAACCTGCCGCCTGCCAAGGGCCCGACCCTGACTGTGATGACCAACCCCAACGACGCCAATGGCAAGTTGCTGGTGGTCAGCGGTCGCGATGGTGCCGAACTCAAGCGTGCCGCAACTGCTCTGGTACTGGGTAACCAGGCCCTGTCGGGCAACAGCGTGGTAATCGACCGGCTGAATGTGGTGCAACCGCGCAAGCCTTATGACGCGCCGAACTGGTTGCCGAGCGATCGTCCGGTAAAGCTGGGTGAGTTGCTGCCCGCCAAAGAGCTGAGCGTCTCTGGTTTCAATCCGGGTGACATTACCGTGCCGCTGAATTTCGCTCCGGATCTGTTTACCTGGCGCGATGAGGGGGCGCCACTGCACCTCAAGTACCGCTATACGCCGCAAGAAAAATCCAACAACTCGTCGCTCATTATCGGTTTTAACGATGCGCTGATTCAGTCGCAGAATCTGTTGTCCCAGGACAAGCTCGACAAAGGCGTGCTCGGCGGGCTGAAAACCAATGACACCCTGAGCCTTGAAACCAATGTGCTGTTGCCGCTGAACTCGGCTGCCCTGCAGTCGCGCCTGCAACTGCGCTACATGTTCGATTACCTCAAGCAGGGCGAATGTAACGACATCATCATTGACAATATGCGCGGCACCATCGACCCCGATTCGACCCTCGATGTCAGCGGCTACGACCACTTTATCGCCATGCCCAACCTTGGCGTGTTCAAGGATGCCGGCTTCCCGTTCACACGCCTGGCAGATTTGTCGGAAACCGCCGTAGTGCTGCCTGACAACGCAGGTGCATCGGACCTGGATGCCTATCTGACAGTGCTCGGGCGCTTCGGTCATGCCACTGGTTACCCGGCTACCGGTGTGCAGGTGATCCAGGCAGGGCAGGTAGCAAGCGCAGCGGACAAGGATCTGCTGGTACTGGCCTCAGGTGCCAACCAGCCGTTGCTGACGCAATGGGCTGACCGTCTGCCCGCCAGCTATGCCGAAGGGCAGCGCAGCTTCCACCTGTCTGATCTGCCGATGCGTGTGCGTGACTGGTTCAGTCCAGACCCTGAAGCCAATTTGCGCAAAACCCGGATGGACATGGCGTTTTCAGGGGGTACGCGCAGCACCTACCTGACCGGTTTCGAGTCACCCCTTAAAAACGGTCGCAGTGTAGTGGTGATCGCCAGTACTCAACCCCAGGGCTTGGCCGAAGCGACCAATGCCTTGATTGGTGGTGAAGACTACGCGCAGCCGATCCAGGGCAGCCTGGTAGTGGTGCGCGGTAAAAATATTGAAGCACTGGTGGCGGACGAGCAGTACTACGTCGGTAGCCTGGGCTTGATCAAGTACCTGCAATGGCAGATGTCGCGGCATGTGCTCCTGGTGCTGTTGCTGACCGGTCTAGGCGTGGTGTTGCTGAGCGGTTTGGCATACCTGGCTTTGCGTGCGCGGGCCAACAAACGGCTGCAAGGTGAGCCGGAGCGTCCAACTGATTATTCAAAGCCAGAAGCCCCAAGTACCAAGGAGAGCTAGGCTGAGTTAGCACAACTTTAATCGGAGCCTGATTTCGCTGGGCTAAATGGACAAACACTTCCCCGAACAGGGGAAGTAGCAACCGATGTGGGAGAAGAAATGCCAGCGCGCCGTCACGCCGTAGCCTTCGGGATACTTGCAACCCTGATCCACACCAGCAGCTTTGCCGCACTTGATGATGCAGGCAAGGCGTTGCTGCAACAGGGTCAGTATTGGCAGGCCCAGAATGATCAGGCACGGGCCACCGAAGTCTGGAAAAAGCTCTTGTTGGTTGATCCACAGCAGGCAGATGCGCTCTATGGTCTGGGCATGCTGGAGCTCAAGGGCAAGCGTACCGATGGTGCGAGCAATTACCTGGAGCAGCTCAAGCGATCTCATCCGGGCGAGCGCCAGACCTTGCTGCTGGAGCAATCCATTGCCCTGCAAGCGGGCGATAACGCCGAGCAACTGGACAAGGCGCGGTTGCTGGTCACCAACGGTGAGCTGGAAAAGGCAGTACCGATCTATCGCAAACTGTTCGCGGGCAAGGCGCCACAGGGTGATCTGGCTCTGGAATTCTACAACGTGCTGGGCTATACGCCCGGCGGTTGGAGTGAAGCGCGTCAGGGCCTGGAGCGTTTGCAGCAGCAGTCTGCGAACAGCGCGAGGATTCAGTTGGCGCTGGCCAAACTTCTGGTGCGTAACGAAACCACGCGTTCTGAAGGCATACGCCGACTCGCGCAACTGTCGAGCGTGCCTGAACTGGGTGGTCAGGCCACTGAAAGTTGGCGCGAAGGCCTGGTCTGGTTGGGCTCGCCACGCCCGGCGGACAAACCGTTGTTCGAGGCTTACCTCAAGGCCAATCCGGACGACAGTGCCATCCGCACGCAAATGAACAGCCGCGGCGCCGCGGGTGTTGCCGCGCAGCAGAACCCTCATGTAGCTCGGGGGTTCAAGGCATTGCAGGACAATCAACTTGAGGTTGCCGAGCAAGCGTTCCTCGCGCGTCTTAAAGAACAGGGCAACGATAGCGATGCCCTTGGTGGTCTTGGTGTGGTTCGTGAACGTCAAGGGCGCTTCAGTGATGCCAACGAACTGCTGACCCGTGCCATCGGCCGGGGTGGCAACCCGCGCTGGCAGTCCGCGCTGGACGGCAATCGCTATTGGAACCTGCTCAATCAGGCCGAAAAGGCCCGGGCCGGACATGATCTGCAAAGATCGCGCAGCCTGTTGCAGCAAGCCATCGCCAGCAAGCCACGTCAGGCTGACGGTTATATCGCTCTGGGCGGTGTGCAGGCCGAACAGAATCAGTTGGACAATGCTATGGCCAGCTACCGCCAGGCCTTGACTCTGGACAATGGCAACCCTGATGCGATGTTGGGTCTGATCAATGTGATGGCGCAAAACGGCCAGGCTAACCAGGCACTGAAGATGGTCGAGGGACTGACCCCGGCCCAGAAGCAGCGCCTTGGTGATCTTCGCCCGTTACACGCAGCGGTCGCGGCGGGGCAGGCCAAAAATGCCGAGCGCAGTGGCGACCTCAAGGGGGCGATTGCCGCGCAGAAAGAAGCGGTGCGCAATGATCCGCAGGGTGTGTGGACGCGCTACGATCTGGCGCTTTATTACCTGCAAGCCAAATCCCCGGATCTGGCCCGTCAGACCATGGACGACTTGCTCAAGGCCAACCCGCAGCAACCTGAGGCATTGTTCGCCAGCGCCTTGCTGTCGAGCCAACTGGGCGAGTGGTCGAAGGCGCAAAGTACCCTGGATCGAATTCCTGTCAGCCAACGCACGAGCGCAATGCAACAACTAGCCAGCGAAGTTCAACTGCAATCTCTGGTCAGCCAGGCCACGGCTCTGGCCAAACAGGGCGACCGGGCCCAGGCCTTGACCTTGCTGCGCCGTGCCGAATCGGATGCCGATGGAAAACCGCAATCCCTTGGAATGCTGGCTTTGGCTTACGTTGATGTGGGTGACTCCGAGCACGGTTTATCGATGCTGCGCAACGCAATCGCGCAAAGCAGCAACCCGTCGCCAGCACTGCGTCTGGCCTATGCAGGCGTGCTGCTTAAAACCGGTGACGATGAGCGGGTCAACCAGCTTCTGCATGAACTGCAACGCCAGCCGTTGACTGCGGCCGATCAGCGTAGCTACGACGAATTGCTGTACCTGTACACCGTACGCCAGGCGGATCTGCTGCGCGAGAAGGGCGACCTGGTCGCCGCTTATGACACGCTTGCCCCGGCCCTGGCCCAGCGTCCGAACGATCCGGTGGCGGTCGGCGCCCTGGCACGCATGTACCTGGCCAACGGCAACACTGACAAGGCGATCGAACTCTACAAACCGCTACTGGCCAAATCACCGGACGATCCGCAATTGCAGATCGGTATGGCGCAGGCCTTGAGCAAGGCCGGCGATCACCGCGGGGCTGAAAAAGCCGCAGACAGAGCACTGGAGCTGGCTCCGAACGATGCCATGGTACTTGCCAGTGCGGCGGGAATCTTCCGTGCCCAAGGGCGCAACGCCAAGGCGGGGGAGTTGTATGCTCGCGCCCTGGCCTTGCAGGCGCCGGCCAAGGCAGATGCCAACCCGTTCGCCGGTACAGTCGCGGCCAACCCGTTTGTGGGCAAATCCGGGCAGCGTAGCCAGTCGCGCTTGTCCGAAGCCAGCCCTTCGCAGATTCCGCAACCGGCCCAGGTGCAGATCGCCGCGCTGGCCGCTGAAGATGAGGCACCTGCCCGCGGTTTGAGCAGCAATAGCCTGGCGATGAACGACAGGGCCGGCGGGTATGACGCACAGCCATTGCGCAGAGGTTTCGATGATGACAGTCGTCTGGCCGTGGCCCGTCCGCAGGATCCGCAGGAAGAGGCGCGCAAGTCGATGCAGACCGCACTCGACCAGATCAAACAGGAGCGCAGCCCGCGCATTACTCAGGGTGTGACCATTCGCACCAACGACAGTGAGTCGGGCCTGAGCAAAATCACGGATGTCGAAACCCCGTTGGAAATCAGCATGCCGGTGGGTGATGACCGTATTGCCTTGCGCGTGACCCCCGTGTCGCTCAATGCCGGTGGCGTCAAGGACTCGGCGAAAACCCGGTTTGGCGGGCCGAACGAAGCGCAAATGGCGGCCGCGCAAGCGTTGCTCGGATCCAGCCCCGATGCCGATCAATTGAATACGGCTCTTGGCGTCAACGGCCCGGCCGGCCGGCAGAAAGACACCGGCGTCGGCCTGGCGGTCGGATACGAAATGCCGGAACTGGGGCTCAAGGCAGATTTGGGCATGAGCCCCATGGGCTTTCTCTACAGTACGGCGGTTGGCGGTGTCAGCATTGATCGCGCGTTCCGCGAGGACAGCCATTTCCGTTACGGCGCCAGCCTGTCGCGGCGGGCGGTGAATGACAGTCTGGTGTCATTTGCCGGTGCCGAAGATGCCCGCAGCGGCCTGAAGTGGGGCGGAGTGACTGCCAGTGGCGGGCGCCTGCAACTGGGTTACGACAACAGCGAGTACGGCGTGTACGGCTATGGCGGGATGTACAAACTGCAGGGTCACAACGTCGAAGACAACACCCGTCTCGAAGGCGGCACCGGCATTTACTGGTATCTGCTCAACGACGACAGTGAACAACTGACCGCAGGCCTTGGGGTCACAGCTATCAGCTATGACAAAAACCAGGGCAACTTTACCTACGGTAACGGTGGCTACTTCAGCCCGCAGAACTTCTTTTCCATTGGTGTTCCGGTCAGTTGGTCGCAACGCACCGATCGCTTGAGCTACACGCTCAGAGGCTCGGTGGGCCTGCAGCACATCGAGCAGGATTCGGCGCCGTACTACCCGAACGACCGCAATATGCAAGCTGCACTGGAACAGATCTCGCAGGCCTACGCGGCTTCCGGTTCCACTTTGACAACCCGGTATTCGGGCCAGAACAAAACTGGCATCGGCTACAACTTCAATGCGGCCGCCGAGTACCGCCTGAGCAACAACTACTTCCTGGGCGGTAGCTTCGGGATGGACAACGCCCAGGACTACAAGCAATGGACCGGCGGTTTATACCTGCGGTACATGTTTGAAGATTTCACCGGGCGCATGGCGATGCCGGTCAATCCTTACCTATCCCCTTATTCATCTTCTTCAAATTAAGCAGCAGGAGCTTTCACCGTGGCAGTATCGATTCTCGCGGGCATGACCATTTTGATGATTGGCGACAGCCACCTGGCAACACCGGATTACTTGATCGCCACGCTGCACAGCGATCTGGTTGCCCAGGGGGCCAAAGTGCACACTCTGGGCATTTGCGGCGCCAATGCGGGCGACTGGCTCAAAGCTACGCCGGGTGCCTGTGGCGGTGCCGAACGTCGCGGTACGGAAAAAGCAGTGGTGCTGGGCGGCAAGGCCGCGACGGTGCCAATCAGCGAATTGCTGGCTACCGATAAGCCGGACCTGGTACTGATCGTCATGGGCGACACCATGGCCAGCTACACCAAACCGGCGTTTCCCAAAGCCTGGCTGTGGCAGCAAACCACTGCGCTGACCAAGGAGATAGCCGCCAGCGGAACACGTTGTGTGTGGGTTGGCCCGAATTGGGGCACTGAAGGTGGCAAGTACGGCAAGACCTTTGCCCGTGTCGAAATGACCTCCAACTTCCTCGCCGCCAATGTTGCACCGTGCAGCTACATCGACTCGCTGAAGTTCTCCAAACCGGGCCAGTGGGCCACGATTGACGGACAGCACATGACCGCGACGGGGTACAAAACCTGGAGCGACGACATCAACAAGGCGTTGCTGCAAACCCCGGCCATCAAGGATGCCAAGAAATGAAAAAGTTGTTCGCGGCGCTAGTGTGCGTGCCTGTCTTGTCGTGCAGTGCGCTCGCGAGCGCGCAAGTTGCGCTGTATCCAAGCGGCCCGGATCAAGACGCCGCTTTCATCCGCTTCGTTAACGCCACCACGGAGCCGCTGGACGTGATCGGCCAGGCAGGGCAGCCGCCCTTGCGCCTGGAGACGGCAACACCTGCGTCGTTGCTGTTTGCGGTGGACTCGACCAAACCGCTCAAGGGCTTTCTGGTCAGCGGCACGCAGAAGCTGGAGCTGGACCTGCAAGTGCAGCCTGGCGAGTTCGCAACCATTGTGGTCGTGCCGCAGGGAACGGGCATCGAGCAAGTCGCCGTGCGCGAAACGCCGGACGACTTCAACGGTCTCAAGGCGTCGTTGGCGTTCGTTAACGTCGATAAATCCTGTAGCGATGCCAGCCTGCGTCCTGCTGGACGTAGCGCCGACCTGTTCAAGGCGGTGGCGGTCGGCAGCTTGCAGCGACGCTCGATCAACCCGGTGAACCTGTCGGTACAACTGGTGTGTGCGAACGCCAATGTGGGGGCGCCGCTGGAGCTGGGCGATCTCAAAGCGGGCGAGCGCTACAGTGTATTGCTGGTGCCTTCTGCCACTGGGCCGCGTCTTTTGAGCGCCACGGACACTGTGTCCCACTGATCGGATTTTGTCGCTGCCATGGTCTTCGCCTCACTCGAGTTCCTGACGCTGTTTCTGCCAGCCTTTCTGCTGATTTATGCATTAGGCAAGCCGCAGTGGCGCAACGTCATTTTGTTAATCGGCAGCTGGTTGTTCTATGGCTGGCTGAACCCGATGTTCCTCGCGTTGCACGTGGTGTTGACCATCGTTGCCTGGGTCGGCGGGTTGCTGATTGATCGTTCCCGCGAGGATTCCAAGGGTCGGGTACGGTTACTGATTGCGTTGATCGTGTTCAACACGGCGGTACTGTGCTGGTACAAGTACGCCAACATCCTGGCCGCGACCTGGATCGAGCTGATCACCTATCCGGGCGCGATGCCGCTGGAGTGGCAGCGGGTGGCGCTACCGGCTGGGCTGTCGTTTATCGTGCTGCAGGCGATTTCCTATCTGGTGGATGTACACCGTCACACCGTACCGGTGGAACGCAGCTTCATTAATTACGCGACCTACATCTCGATGTTCGGCCACTCCATTGCGGGGCCGATCATTCGTTATGACTGGGTGCGTCGCGAGCTGACCAAACGCTATTTTGACTGGCAGAACTTCTCTCTGGGTGCGCGGCGTTTTATGGTCGGCATGTGCATGAAGGTGCTGGTAGCCGACACCCTGTCGCCGCTGGTGGACGTGGCGTTCCATATCGACAACCCATCCTTCGTCGACGCCTGGATCGGTTGTCTGGCCTACGCGCTGCAACTGTTTTTTGACTTCGCCGGCTACAGCGCCATGGCCATCGGCCTGGGGTTGATGCTGGGCTTTCACTTCCCGGAAAACTTCAATCAGCCGTATCTGGCCAGCAGCATTCAGGATTTCTGGCGGCGCTGGCATTTGTCGTTGTCCAGTTGGTTGCGTGACTATCTGTACATCGCCCTGGGCGGCAACCGCCACGGTGCCTGGAAGACCTACCGCAACCTGTTCCTGACCATGGCCATCGCCGGTCTGTGGCATGGTGGCGACAGCTGGAACTACCTGTTGTGGGGATCGGCCCACGGTGTCGCGCTGTGTGTCGACCGGCTGTGGTCGCGGTCGAGCTTGCCGAGCATTCCACCTGTGCTGGCGCATACGCTGACATTACTGTTCGTGTTTCTGGCCTGGACCCTGTTCCGTGCCCCGGACTTCCATGCGGCGCTGAACATGTATGCCGGTCAGTTCGGCTTGCACGATTTTGCCCTGGGCGACGCGCTGGCGGTGACCCTGCGCTCGGCGCACGGGCTGGCGGCATTGCTTGGCGTCGCGTGCATTATCGCGCCGTTGTTCAAAAGCCGTTATGAGCAACGGTTCGGTGCCAGGGCCTGGTTTGCTCCGATAGCGGCCCTGTGGCCGGTGGCGGGTTTTCTGCTCTCGTTCGCGTTGATCGCGAGCCGTGAAGCGGTGCCCTTCCTGTACTTCCAGTTCTGATGGCCGCGCCCATGTCTTCTTCATCACCCAAACCGGCTGTACCGACCGAGTTCACCATCCGAGTCAGCAAACTTGGTGGCTGGGTATTTGTCGTGTTTCTTGCGGCCAGTTTCGCCTCGGCTGTCTGGCTGTTACTCAGCGGCAAGGTCGAGATCCTGCCGCCTGACCTAACCCGCGATGCGGTCCTGCATGGTGAGGTGACACACAAGCTTGCCAAGCAACTGTCCAAGGCTGGTGTACCAGAAGGGGCGGCGGACCTGGAGCGCGGTGCGAGCTGGCTGGCGTTTCACGACACGGGAGCTCGGGTACGGCCGGGGTGTGCCGGTTGGCTGTTCCTGACCGATGAAATGCGGATTAACCGTCACGCCCAGGCCAATGCCGAGGCCAAGGCTGCGGTGGTGCGCGACATTCAGCAGCAGTTGGCCAGGCGCGGTATATCGTTGCTGGTGGCCGTGGTGCCGGACAAGAGTCGGATCGCCAGTGCGCAGCTGTGCGACTTACGGCGCCCGCAGCAGTTGCAAAACCGCGTAGTGAGCTGGGTCGATGAGTTGAACCAGGCAGGGGTCCAGGCTGTTGATCTGGCGCCGGTGCTGCAGCCCATTGGTGCCGATGCGTACCTGCGGACCGACACTCACTGGAGCGAAGCAGGTGCCTCTGCGGCGGCCAAGGCGATTGCCCGGCGGGTCCAGGCGATGGGCATCAGCGCCACGCCAGCCAGGGAATTCGAGAGCATGGAGCAAGCCGCGCAGCGGCGTCCGGGTGATCTGGTGCGCCTGGCGGGTCTGGAGTGGCTGCCGTTGAGCTGGCAGCCCGCTGCGGAATCGGTGGCGACGAGCCGCACCAGCGCCAAGGCCAACACGGCGCAAAGCGATACCGACAACCTTGATGACTTGTTCGGTGACGCCAACCTGCCCAACGTTGCACTGATCGGAACTTCGTTTTCACGCAATTCCAACTTTGCCGGATTCCTGCAACAAGCCCTTGGCGCATCGATTGGTGACTTCGCCAAGGACGGTGGCGAGTTCTCGGGTGGCGCCAATGGCTACTTCAGCAATTCGGCTTTCAAGCAGACACCGCCCAAGCTGGTGATTTGGGAAATCCCCGAGCGCGACTTGCAGACGCCTTACAGTGAAGTGATCAAGCCCTTGTAGATCGCAGCATGTGCACAAGACCGTAGATACTCTGTTCCAGGTCAAAGAAAGCGTGGGAGCGAGCAGGCTCGCTCCCACACTTGAAGAGTTGCTACGACATTTCTTGTCCTGGCTGAGCAGCGACTACCGATCGTTGTCGGCCAAGGACCCAAGAATCTCTTTACGGCAAACCTCGATAATCTCATCCGCCAGCGGCGAGTCATCCGGGCAGGCACGCGACAGTACAATCGCACCGATGGCATGGGCCATGCTATCGATCAGCTTGGCCCGCATGTCCTGTGGCTCCACGCCGTTCAATGAGAGACCCGCCTGCTCAATGGCCGCCAGCATGTTCTCGAGTCCTTGGGCAAAGCTTGCCTTGACCGCTTCAGGCTGACGCGCAGCATCACCGCACAAGGCCGCCATGGTGCAACCCGTTCCCGGGGCATCACGGTGTTGGCGGGACAGGTAATGATCAAAGAACCCGGCAATACTCTGGCCGGCGCTGTTTTCCAACGATTGTGCTAGCCCGCACGCGGCAGCTTGCGCCATCAAGTCGGCCTTGGAGCCAAAGTGCTTGTAGAACCCGCCATGGGTGAAACCGGCAGCCGCCATCAGGTCCGCCACCCCGACCCCATCATAGCCACGCTCGCGAAACAGCTTCGATGCCGTCTCGATAATGTGCGCCCGGTTCGCCTGGGCCTGTGCCTTGGTGACCCTCATCGTGCAATACCTCGTTCAAACCACTGACTGTCAGAAGCTCAATATACATGGATGTTGATCATAATCAAAACCCTTGACGATTAAGATTACGCTCATCATCATAACGACTGGTTGACCGATATGCCGTATCCCGCGGCTTGATTCTTCTTCAGAGCGCTCCTTCATGACTACTCAATCATCTGTTCTCATCACTGGTGCTTCCAGCGGCATTGGTGCTACTTACGCCGAGCGTTTCGCCCGTCGTGGCCACGATCTGGTACTGGTTGCCCGCGACAATACGCGGCTGCAAACCCTGGCGGCACACTTGCGCCAGGAGCACGGTGTGGCCGTCGATGTTGTTCAGGCAGACCTGACCTGTACCCGTGATCTGGAAGCTGTGGAGGCACGTCTGCGCGAGGACGCGACGATAGGGATTCTGATCAACAATGCGGGCGTGGCCCAGGCCGGGAGTTTTCTGGAGCAGACCGCGCAGAGTCTTTCAGACCTTATTACGCTTAACACCACAGCGTTGACGCGCCTCGCCAGCGCAATTGCGCCGCGGCTCGTCCTGGCCGGTGAGGGGGCTATCGTCAATATCGGTTCGGTGGTTGGTCTGGCACCGGAGTTCGGCATGACGGTTTACGGTGCGAGCAAGGCTTTCGTGCTGTTTCTGTCCCAGGGGTTAAGTCTGGAACTATCCGCCAAGGGCGTTTATGTTCAGGCGGTCCTGCCTGCTGCAACCCGTACCGAAATCTGGGAACGGGCGGGTATCGATATCAATACCCTGGCCGAGGTGATGGACGTGGGCGAACTGGTCGATGCAGCGCTGATCGGCTTCGACCGACGTGAGCTTGTGACCATCCCGCCACTGCAGGACGCCGCTCGTTGGGACACACTTCAGACTACGCGCCAGGCGCTGCTTGCTGACATCAGGCAGGCCCATGCAGCCGAACGCTATCGTCTGTGATGCATCGAAACGGGAGCATTTGGTGCTAGTCTGGTGAGCAAACAAGGCCATGAAATCCATCGTGGCCCATGTTCTTCACGGTCTCGATACCATGCCTGCAAGCACTCAGACAAACCCCGCTACCATCGATCCCAGCTGCGCAACACCGCGGTTCTGGCGGGATGCGCAGCTGCCTTTTATCGAAGCGCGCTCAATCGCCGATGGCCGCAAAGTCTGTTATGCCCGGCACTCTCACGAGATTTTTTCCATCGGGGCGATCACCTCCGGTTGCTGCAACTACCTGCATGAAAAAACCTGTCACAGCATCAGCGCAGGCACGGTGGTGTTGATGAACCCTGGCGATGTTCACGCCTGCAATCCGCTCGACGATCAGCCTTGGTCATACGTGATGCTGTATGTCGATGCGCAGTGGTTGGCAGGTATTGAGCAAGGTTTTGCTGAGGAGGCCAGCGAGGTGTTTCAGCCCGTCGCGGCCACCCATACGCAATCTGCTGCATTGTTCAATGGCCTGACCGGTCTTTACGCGCAACTGGTCGACCCGCATCGGGACGTTCTGGCCAAGCATGAAGCGGCGGTCCTGTTTTTCTCGTCGATGCAGCAGGAGCTGGGCCGCTCTGTTGCATTGCGCAAGCCCGCCAATGTGCGGGTCGAGCGCGCCGCCGAATACATCGACGAGCATTTTTTGCGCACGATCCGGTTGCAGGACATCTGTGCTGCGGCCAGCCTGTCAGAGGCCTATCTGATTCGTGCTTTCGAGCAGCGTTACCATATGACGCCCCACGCCTACCTGATCAACCGACGGATTCAACACGCGCAAACGCAGTTGCGCGAAGGTGCGTTGATTGCCGACATCGCGCAGCAGACCGGCTTTGCCGACCAGGCGCATTTCCAGCGGGTATTTAAAAAGCACCTTGCGGCCACGCCTGGTCAGTACAAGACTTAAAACCACAGTAACGACACCGCACAGCCCGCCAACATGGCCGCCATGCAGCGGTTGAACAGGCGGATGCGCTTTGCGCTGTGCAGGTAACGGCTCAGGAACGCTCCGGTGTAGGCCCAGCAGGCCACGGACAGGTAACAGACCACAAAATAGATCAGCGCGAACGACCAGATCAGGGTGGCCTCGCCCCCGGAAACGAAGGCGCCCATCCCCGCGACAGCCGCCAACCAAGCCTTGGGATTGAGCCATTGCATTGCCGCACCATTGATGAAAGAGGGTTGCTGCGTGCCACCTTCAAAGTCAATTCGACCGTTATCCAGCGCCAGCTTCCAAGCCAGATAAAGCAGAAATGCCATCCCGGCCCAGCGAATCAGATCGGTCAGTATCGGCCACTGTTTAAGCACTTCATGCAGACCGAAGCCGGTAAACAGCAACAACACCACAAAACCGACCGTTGCCCCCAAAACATGGCGCAGGCTGGGGCCCAGGCCAAATTGCATGCCGGAACTCAGGGCCACGACATTAACCGGCCCCGGTGAGATAGATGCAGCCAGGGCGAACGCCGCCATCGAAATCAACACGCTCATCGTTACTGTGCTCCGCTTTATGGTTGTGTCTCGAGGTTATTGGGCGCGCACCTTGGCGTATTGAACAAAACTCCCCTTTGATGATGTGGTTGGGTCCAGCCCGATCAATGACCTTGCGTACGTGAAAATTAAGATGTATTTTTTCATGAAATTAAATTATATAAATTTCATGGCGGCCCGGGATGAACAAGCAAGAAGAGATCGCTGCGTTGGCGATCCTTATCCACGACCTGCGCAAGCACAAGAAATACACGCTTAAGGAACTGGCCGACAAAATCGGTCGTTCGGTGGGTTTTCTGTCGCAGGTCGAACGCGGCTTGTCACAGCCAACGGTGGCCGACCTGACCGCGATCAGCGAAACCCTGGGCGTACCGACCACCTACTTCTACAGCCTGCCCAAGCCCAAGCAACTGCCTTGGGTGACCCGCCCGGATGAGCGTCGCACGCTGTACCTGGGCAACGGAATTACCGACATTCTGGTCTCGCCGAAAATCCGCGCTTCGTTCTCCATGCTCGAAAGCCTGCTCGAAGCGGGTGCCAGCAGCGGGGAACGGCACATGACGGACAGCTCGGAGCAGGGCGGTTATGTGATCGAAGGCCAACTGACCCTGTGGCTGGGTGATGACGATGAGCCCGCCACCTTGAACGCCGGTGACAGCTTTCAGTTTGACAGCCACACCCGCTGTCGTTACGCCAACCTGACATCACAGCTCACGCGAGTTCTGTGGGTCTACACCTGATAACAATAAAGGAAGTTTCGAGATGGATGCTGCGTGCTCTGATCTGCTGGCCGAAGTGCGTGCCTTTCGCCAACGTAACCCCGAGGTACGTTATGTCGACCTGATTTGCTTGGATATCCCGGGGCATTTTTACGGCAAGCGTTACCCCATCGACATGCTGGAAAAAGTGGCCGCGGGCAGTGTGCTCAAGTTGCCGCAAAACTGCGTGTTATTGGGCGTACAGGGCGGGCTGTTCAAAATTGGTGATTACTGCTTTAACGACGGTGACCCGGATGCCGTGCGGCGTTTGGTGGCGGGTACGCTCAAACCAGTGACGTGGGAAAGCAAACCGCTGGGCCAGATGCTGATTACCTCGGACGGCACCGAAAAGCCGATTGTTTTCGAACCCCGCGAAGTACTTGCCCAAGTACTTGCCCGGTTGGCTCGCAAGGGTATTCACCCGGTGGTGGCGTTCGAACTGGAGTTTTACTTGTTCGACAAGCAACTGCGCGATGGCTTGCCGCAGTTCCCCCGTGATCATTTAAGTGACGATGCCGACGACCAGCCCAATATGCATATCGAGCGGTTGTCGCGCTTCGCTCCTGTGCTCGATGAAATGGTCGACGCGGCGCAGGCCCAGGGGATCGATGCGACCGTGATTACGGCCGAACTTGGCCCGGGCCAGTTCGAAATCAATTTTGGCCATCTCGCTGATGGTTTGCGTGCAGCGGACTGGGCGGCTCTGTTCTGTCGCAGCACCCGCGGGGTTGCCCTCAAGCACGGCTATCGCGCCAGCTTTATGGCCAAGCCTTACCTGCAGCATCCGGGTAGTGGCATGCATGTACACGTCAGTCTGTACGACACTGAGGGCAACAACCTGTTGGCCGCCAGGCAGCAGCAACCGCTGCGTCACGCCATCGCGGGGTGTCTGGAACTCCTGCCCGCGAGCATGCCGGTTTTTGCCCCGAACCAGAACGCATTCCGGCGTCTGGGTGGCACGACCAATATCGCCAACCAGGCAAGTTGGGGCTATGAAGACCGGGATGCCTGTTTACGGATTCCTGAGTCGGACGCCAAAAACCTGCGGGTCGAGTATCGCCTGGCAGGCGCCGATGCCAATCCGTATCTGGTATTGGCAGCGATTCTGGTCGGGTTGGAGCATGGTCTTGAAGCAGGTAAAGAACCGATCCTGCCACTCAATGAAGACCGCAACAGCGGTATTCCTTTCCCGCTGGAAATGCTTGAAGCAGTGCGGACCATGCAGCATCAACCGCACCTGCGTGAAGGCTTGGGTGCCGAATTTGTAGACGTTTACTGTGAGAACAAACGCCAGGACCACCTGGCCTTTATGCAAGAAATCAGTGCTCGGGAATACCGCTGGTTTTTGTAAAAGTCATCCCGCAAAGCAGTTTTTTGGGCTCGCGCAATGATCGCGTCCGACAGCAGATTTTCAGGCGATACCTGCTATACCTACAGATCAAATAAGGAATTGGTTAATCAGGGCGATGAGAAATCAGACTGTCAGATCTGCGTCAGCGGCCTTGCCGCTGTTGTTATTCATGCAGGTGGCGCATGGGGCTGAGCCGCCAGTAACAAGCAGTACCAGCGATTCGGATTGGCTATTGTTGGCGAGCCCATTTGTGTGGGCTCCGTCAATGAGCGGGCAGGCGGCGCTGGGCGGGGTCAATACCAAAGTCGATGTCCCGTTCTCGGAAGTCTTGAATAATCTGAGTTCCGTGTTTATGGGCAATCTGGAGCTGACCAATCGCACGCTGGGTTTTTATGTTGATGGGGTGTACGCGAAAACCGACCAGTCAGAAAGAGTGTATGGGCGCAAGGTAGGGCTGGCGATCACCCAGACCACCCTTGCCGCTGGCGTGTATTACCGTGTCTATGAGTATGAGCTGGGGGGCGCCACGATTTTTGGCGAACCGCGCACCTGGCGCGTCGAGCCCACGGTCGGTGTGCGCTGGACCAAGCTGTCGACCAAGCTGGAGGTCAACTCTGTTGGTTTCAGCACCAAGAAAGAAACCGAGTGGACAGACCCGTTCGTGGGCTTGCGCATGCAGGCTGACCTGACCGATCGCTGGACGCTCTCTGGTGAAGCCGATACCGGCGGGATGGATACGGCTTCCAAGAAGACCTGGAACGCCCAGACTTATCTGGGCTACCGGATGTACTTGGCGGATCACCCCACGATCATTCGTGTCGGCTATCGAGTGCTGGCGCAGAACTACCAGACCACCGACTTTACCGGCAACAAGTTCAAATATGACGTGACCCAGCGCGGACCGGTGCTTGGCCTGTCCATGCGCTTCTGATCTGCAGAGGAGACAAGGGAATGCAACTGCTCAAACACACCCGACATCTGGCGTTGGCACTGACCGGCTTTATGCTTGCGTTGCCTGCTGCCAATGCCTGCACCCGCCTGGTTTATCTGGGTGACAACGACACGGTGATCACCGCGCGGTCCATGGACTGGAAAACTGACGTGGCAACCAATTTATGGATCTTCCCCCAGGGCATGCAGCGTACTGGTGAAGTGGGGCCAGGGTCGGTCAAGTGGACGTCAAAATACGGCAGTGTAATTGCCACCGGCTATGACATTTCAACCACCGACGGGGTCAACGAAGCCGGGTTGTCCGCCAACCTGTTATGGCTGGTGGAGTCCGAATATCCACCGGTCAATAAAGACAAACCCGGGCTGAGCATTGCAGCCTGGGCGCAGTATGTTCTGGATAACTTCAGCAGCGTTGCCGAGGCGGTCGCGGTACTCAAGACCGAGCCCTTTACGGTAGTAACCGCCCAGGTACCGGGGGAAAGTCGCCTGGCGACGTTGCACCTGTCGATGTCTGATGCTTCAGGCGACAGTGCCATCATCGAATTTATTGATGGCAAGCAGGTTATTCACCATGATCGCAGCTATCAGGTCATGACCAACTCACCCGCATTTGATGCGCAGTTGGCGATGAATGCGTATTGGCAATCCATTGGCGGCACGGTGATGCTGCCCGGAACCAATCGCTCGGCAGATCGATTTGCCCGTGCGTCTTTCTATGTCAATGCCGTGCCAAAAAACCAGGACGCACGTTTGTCGCTGGCCAGTGTATTCAGCGTGATTCGCAACGTCTCGGTGCCGTACGGCATCACCACTCCCGGCGAGCCGAACATATCTTCGACCCGCTGGCGCTCGGTGATCGATCACAAGCAGGGGCTGTACTTCTTCGAGTCGGCGATCACCCCCAACACGTTTTGGGTGGACTTGAACAAGATCGATTTTTCAAAGGGCACAGGCACCGTTAAAAAGCTGGACCTGGGCCCGGACCAAAGCACGATTTATTCCGGCGAGGTCTCAAGCCGCTTTCAGGTCACCCCTGCGTTCAAGTTTGAAGGTGCGTAATATTTGTAGCCGCTGACGAGGTACGAGGCCGCGATCGGCTGCGCAGCAGTCGTAAAAACAGGCTCTTCGCTTTGCCAGCTAAACCCGCTACAGAGGATTTGCGATCGCTTCGCAATCGATCGCAGCCTCGTACCTCGGCAGCGACTACAAGTGCTGTGTAATTAAAACGTCTGCTCCTTGCCGCCGATCAGTGATCCAGCGGGTTGCGGCTGTGCGTACCGTTGACCAAGCGCTGGATACCAAGCGGGTTGGCGTCTTTCAGCGCATCTGGCAGCAGGCTGTCGGGATAGTTCTGGTAGCACACTGGGCGCAGGAAGCGGTCGATGGCCAGTGTTCCCACCGAGGTGCCACGGGCATCGGACGTCGCCGGATACGGCCCGCCATGTACCATCGCGTCACACACCTCGACACCAGTTGGGTAGCCGTTGAGCAACAGGCGGCCGGCCTTGCGCTCAAGTACCGGGACCACCTCGGCGAACGCTTGCAAGTCTGCGGGCTCGGCAATCATTGTCGCAGTCAGTTGACCATGCAGGCTCTGCAGTGCCAGGAGCAACTGCGCCTGATCCGCGACTTCGACCACGAGGGTCGTAGGCCCGAACACTTCTTCCTGTAACACTTCAGCGCCACCGATCAGCAGGCTGGCATCGGCCTGGAACAATTGCGGGCTGGCCTGCTTGCCTTGTTGCGGCGCGCCTGCCAGATGGTGAATACCCTCGATGCTCGCCAGGCGCTCGATGCCTTTGCTGTAACTGACCAGTCCCCCGGCATTGAGCAGCGTTTGCGGTGCTTGGTCGCTGAAAAAGTCGCCGAGTGCTGCGACAAAGGCGCTGAACTCAGGAGAACGGATACCCAGCACCAGACCAGGGCTGGTGCAGAACTGCCCGGCCCCCAGCATCACTGAACTGCCCAATTCCCGGGCAATCTGCTCGCCGCGTACAAGCAGTGCCTGGGGTAATACCAGTACCGGGTTGATGCTCGACATCTCGGCAAACACCGGGATTGGCTGCGGCCTTGCAGCGGCCATGTCACACAGGGCACGGCCTCCCGATAAGGAACCGGTAAAACCGACCGCTTGAATCGCCGGATGCTTGACCAGCGTAGCGCCCACGCCCGCGCCGTAGATCATATTGAACACACCAGCAGGCATGCTGGTGCGCTCGGCGGCGCGCACTATGGCGAGGGCTACCCGCTCAGCCGTTGCCATATGCCCGCTGTGAGCCTTGAATACCACTGGGCAACCGGCGGCGAGTGCCGAGGCGGTATCGCCGCCAGCGGTGGAAAACGCCAGAGGAAAGTTACTGGCACCAAACACGGCTACCGGCCCCACGCCGATACGGCACTGACGCAAATCCGCTCGTGGCAGTGGCTGGCGATCGGGCAGCGCCTGATCGATGCGTGCACCGTAAAAATCACCGCGACGCAGTACGTTGGCAAACAGGCGCATTTGCCCGCTGGTGCGTCCGCGTTCACCCTGGATACGAGCAGGTGGCAAGGCGGTTTCACGACAGACGATGGCAACGAAGTCGTCACCCAGCGCGTCGATTTCTTCGGCGATGGCTTCCAGGAATTCAGCCCGTCGAACGGCTGGTAAGTTGCGAAAGGCAGGGAAGGCGGTGTTGGCGGCGCTGACCGCAGCATTAACTTCGGCTTCGGTGGCCTGGATAAAATGGTAGGGCAGCGCCTCGCCGGTACTGGCATCCACGCTTTGCAGCTGAACGGTTCCGGCACCGCTGCGCTGGCCGCCAATAAAGTTGTGGCCGGTGATGTGGGTCATATGAATTTCCTTTTAGATAAAGTGCCTGTAATCGCTGGCGAGCGAGATTGCGTAGCAGCAGCCTCGTTCCTGCAGCAGCGGCCACATTGGTTTCAAGGGCTACAAAAAGTCAGGTGATCGCCCCGATCTGCCACGGCACGAACTCGTTCTGGCCGTACCCGTGCTGTTCACTTTTACTGCGCTCGCCAGACGCGATCCGCAGCATCATGCGGTAGATGTATTCGCCGCGTTCTTCGATGGTCGTGCCGCCATCGGCAATCGCGCCGCAGTTGACGTCCATGTCTTCTTCCTGGGTTTTCCACAGGTACGTATTGGTCGCCAGCTTGATCGAGGGCGAGGGCGCGCAGCCATAGGCCGACCCTCGGCCCGTGGTGAAGGCGATCAGATTGGCACCACCGGCAACTTGCCCGGTGGCTGAAACCGGGTCATACCCCGGCGTATCCATAAACACCAAACCATGGGCGCGGACCGTTTCGGCATATTCATAAACCTCGACCAAATCGCTGGAACCCGCCTTGGCCACCGCCCCGAGGGATTTTTCCAGGATGGTGGTCAAGCCTCCGGCCTTGTTGCCCGCCGACGGGTTGTTGTTCAGCTCTGCGTTCATGCGTTTGCAATAGTCCTCCCACCAGTGGATGCGCTTGATCAGCTTCTCGCCGACTTCGCGGCTCACCGCGCGGCGTGTCAGCAAGTGCTCGGCGCCATAGATCTCCGGAGTTTCCGACAAAATCGCGGTGCCGCCCGCAGCCACCAGTCGATCAACTGCGTTGCCCAGCGCCGGGTTGGCGGTGATACCCGAGTAACCGTCCGAGCCGCCGCACTGCAGGCCGATAATCAAGTGTTCAGCGCTGACGGGCTGGCGTTGCACGCGGTTGGCTTCGGCCAGCAGAGATTTGATCTGGGTGATACCGCTGGCGATGGTTTTTGATGTGCCGCCAGTGCCCTGAATGGTGAAGGTGCGCAGTAACTCGCCTGCCTCCAGTCCTTGCGCGGTCAGCAAGTCAGCAATCTGATTGGTTTCGCAGCCCAGGCCGATCATCAGCACACACGCAAAGTTGGGATGCATGGCATAACCGCCCAGGGTGCGGCGCAACATCGCCAAGGCCTCACCGTTCGGGTCAACCGCACAGCCAAAGCTGTGGGTCAGCGCTACAACGCCATCGACATTGGGGTAGTCAATCAGGGCCTGGGGGTTGATGTCGCGGCGAAAATGATCGGCGATGGCCTTGGCCACGGTGGCGGAGCAATTCACTGAAGTCAGGATGCCCACATAGTTGCGGGTAGCGACCCGGCCATCTGGGCGCACGATGCCCATAAAGGTGTCATGGGTCTGCTGAGCGCGACCGCGTGAGTCCACGCCAAAGGCGTAGTCGCGAGTAAAATCACCCATTGCCAGGTTGTGCACATGCACATGTTCACCGGCTCTGATCGATTGGCTGGCGAAGCCAATGATCTGGCCATAGCGGCGCAGCGGCTGGCCGATTTCCACGTCGTGGGTCGCGATCTTGTGCCCGGCCGGGATTGCATCCAGCGCCACCAGCGCGTCGGCTTGCAGCATCAGGCCTTGGGGTATGGGCTGGCGGGCGATCAGTACATCGTCCAGCGGGTTGAGTCGGATCACGGCATTGGCAACGTTTTCGCTGCCTGTTGTAGTTATGAGTTGCACCGCAGTTATCTCAATGGCGAGCCTTCAAGACCCTTCTGGCGCCCACTGTAGTTTTTGTCGGGAGGCCTGCCCAATGACGAATGTTGATTGGGCGATAACCGTGGGGTATTCCTCAGGTTCGCGCTGCGTCCCAAGCGCTCATCACCTGAGTGACCGCTGCATCCAGTACGGCATGGGGCACGCCATCCCGGGCGAGCGGGGTCAGCCCCAGCAAAAAGCACTCAAATACGGCGGCCAACGTCGTGGGGTCGGTCTGCTCAGAGAGTTCACCCGCCGCTATGCCGCGCTCGACGCAGGCAATAAACGCGGCCCGGCTGCGCACTCGGGCTTCCACCAGCGGGGCACAAATGGCCAGGGTCTGGGCAGAGCTGGCACTCATCAACCCCAACGTCACCAGGCAACCTCGTGGATGACCCGGTTCGCATTGCATTTTGGCTGACCCGCGCAATGTCAGTTCGATAGCCTGACGCGGTGGCAGCCGGGTGTCGAACAAACTCTCGGTGGCCTTGCCGTGGCTATTGAGATAGCGCTCCATCACTTCCTTGAATAAAGCCTCCTTGGAGCCGAAAGCCGCATAGAAGCTGGGTGCGCTAATGCCTGAGCCAATATTGGCCTTGAGCTGGCTCAGCGAGGTTGAATCATAGCCTTGCTCCCAAAACAGGTGCATGGCCTGTGTGATTGCCGCATCCCGGTCGAAAGTACGCGGGCGTCCCATTTGTGCCATTTCAGTCTCCTGCGTTACGAGACATAAATACTAGTCGATACAAAAGTCGTTGACCAATATTTCCCGTCACTCTACATTTGTACCTATCGATACATAACTACACAAGGCAGGGCCCCATGGCGCCAGAGCAAAACACCACTGAACGATTACCCATGGGCGCGCTGCTGGCGCTGGCCATGACCGGTTTTATCTGCATCGTCACCGAGACCTTGCCCGCTGGCCTGTTACCGCAAATCAGCCAAGGGCTTGACGTGTCTTCGGCACTGGCAGGGCAAATGGTCACGGTCTATGCGCTGGGTTCTCTCCTGGCGGCCATTCCGCTGACCATCGCAACCCAGGGCTGGCGGCGGCGCAATGTGTTGCTGCTGACGATTGTCGGTTTTCTGTTGTTCAACTCGATTACCGCGTGGTCTTCGGACTATGGCGCGACCCTGATTGCACGGTTTTTTGCCGGTGCTTCGGCCGGTTTGGCCTGGAGCCTGCTGGCAGGTTATGCACGGCGCATGGTTGCACCGCATTTGCAGGGTCGAGCCATGGCAGTCGCGATGGTGGGCACTCCGATTGCACTGTCGCTCGGGGTGCCGCTGGGCACCTGGCTGGGGGCGCTGGTGGGTTGGCGTACGGCATTTGGTTTGATGTCGGCATTGACCTTGGTGCTGATGGTCTGGGTCGTGGTCAAGGTGCCCGATTATCCGGGGCAGGCGGCCTCTGAGCGTATTGGCTTGCGCCAGGTGCTGCTGACGCCGGGAGTGCGTTCTGTGCTCGCGGTGGTGCTGACCTGGATGCTGGCGCACAACATGCTTTACACCTACATCGCGCCTTTTGTGGCATCAGCGGGGTTGGGCAATAAGGTCGATATCGTGTTGTTGGTGTTCGGGCTGGCAGCACTGGTGGGGATCTGGCTAACCGGACGGCTGGTGGATCGGCATCTGCGCAACTCCGTTTTGGCGAGCCTGGCGACATTTGCCGCGATCTCGCTGCTGTTCGGTTTTTTCTCCCGGTCGGTTGCTGTTGTCTACGCCGGTATTTTTGTTTGGGGGCTGTCCTTCGGCGGCGCCGCGACACTGTTGCAGACAGCCTTGGCCGATGCTGCCGGGGAGGGCGCTGATGTTGCGCTGTCGATGAATGTGGTGGTCTGGAACAGCGCCATTGCCGCCGGGGCATTAACCGGCGGGGTACTGCTCGATCAAGTAGGGGTTGGCGTTTTCCCCTGGGTGTTGCTGGTACTGTTGCTGGTCGGGCTATGGATCGTGTTCAGCGCCCGTACCCACGGTTTTCCCCATGGGCACAGACAAGCAGGTGCAGCGGTTGTCGGGCATTGACTGCCTATAGCTGGCGCTGTGGGCTCAACTGATCTGCCCGCCGCTTTCCAGCACATCGTGTTCGGTATTCAGTGCCGTGATCACGGCGATGCGCAGCCCTTCAATCACAGTGCCCAGTGCCATGGACGGCCCGCCACACAGCGCCGCCTGTTGCGGCAGTGGCGGGACGTGAATAAAACCACCGCGGACTGCGGACCCGGCCAAAGCATGCTGCAGGTAATAGAACACCTGATTGCAGACAAAGGTCCCAGCGGTGTGTGACACCGAAGCGGGAATGCCGGCAGCTTTTATCGCGCGCACCATGGCCTTGATCGGCAAGGTACTGAAATAAGCCGCAGGGCCCTGGGCCACGACAGGGGTGTCGATCGGCTGGTCGCCTAGGTTGTCGGGGATGCGGGCGTCGTTGAGGTTGATGGCTACCCGCTCGATGCACATGTCTGTGCGGCCGGGGCCCAGCCCGACCGCGATCACCAGCTCTGGCTCGAACTCCTCCAGTAGCTGCGACAGCCGTTCCGGTGCCTGGGCAAACACACACGGCAACTGGCGGGCGACGATCCGCACATCGCCCTGAAAGGTGCCGTCCAGAGGGCGCACGGCCTCCCAGGACGGGTTCACGGTGTCTTGGTCGAACGGTTCGAAACCGGTCAGCAGCACAGTACGCATATTGACCTCACATCATGACGTAAAGAAGCACGATATTGACCACCAGCATGATCAGTGCCGTGGGCATTTGGGCCTTGATCACGGCGTATTTGTCCGGCAGCTCCAGCAAGGCAACGGGCACGATGTTGAAGTTGGCCGCCATCGGCGTCATCAGCGTGCCGCAGTAGCCGGAGAACATGCCGATTGCCGCCATGACCGCCGGGTTTGCATCGTAGATCCCCACCAGTACCGGTACGCCGACCCCGCCGGTCATCACCGGGAAGGCGGCAAAGCCGTTACCCATGATCACGGTAAACAGAGCCATGCCCAGCACATAGACCATCACTGCGACCAGGCGATAGTCCATGTTGATGTACGCGGTGGTGATGTGAGCCACGGCGGCGCCGACCCCGGCGTCGTTGAACAGCAGGCCAAGCATCGCCAGCATTTGCGGCAACACCATGGTCCAGCCCAGCGCTTCGGTCAGGCGGCGTGACTCGCGTAACCCTTGCAACGGTGTGTCGCGGGTCAGGATGCACGCCAGCACCAGGGCTACCATGCAGCCGATCCCCAGAGACACAAACGTGGTGTTCTTTGGGTCGAGCAGCGGTACGCCACCGATCTGGGTGTTCTTCAGCAGGATGGAGCCGATCACCGTCACCAGCGGAATCGACAGCGCCGGGATAAACAGCTTGTGGCCCAGGCGGCCAGCACTGGCCCGGGCAGCCTTGATATGCAACTCGGCGTGGGCGCCACGGCCAACACCGCCGATGCCCGCGATACCGGCCATGACCAGCACACCAACACCGACCACAAACGGCGACAGACGATCACCAATCAGAAACACCAGGGCGAACAGCGCCCAGAACAAGCCGCTGGTCCAGCGTTTCGGGTGGGTGCGGTCGCTCACAATCATGCCCGCGGTGATCAGCAACAGAACGCCAGCCAACCAGTAGAAATACTCAATGGAAATAATCATCGTGCCAGCTCCTGGGCTGCGTCAGCTTGTTCCTGGGCGACTTCGGCCATGCTGCGAGACAGCATCAGGTCGAAGCGATACAGGCGCAGTGCATGCACGATAAAGGCGCAAATGGCAGTCGGAATGCCCCAGAAGGCGATATGCAGCGGCTCGACATCAAGCCCGGAACCGAGCAGGAAGGTGTGCATCAAGGCGATTGCACCAAAGGCCACAAACACGTCTTCACCAAAGAACAGACCGATGTTGTCGGTGGCCGCGCACATGGCCAGGACTTTCTGGCGGACCGGGGCAGGCAGTTTGCCGTACTTGTTTTCGGCAGCTCCCTCGGCCATCGGTGCCAGCAGCGGGCGGACCATTTGCGGGTGACCGCCCAGGCTGGTCAGCCCCACTGCGGCGGTGGTCTCGCGCACAAACAGATACATGATCAGCAGGCGCCCGACGGTGGCGCGTTGAAAGCCGGCGATCCAGTTTTGTGCGTGCAGGCGCAGACCGTGGCGTTCCAGCAGGCCGATTACGGCCAAGGGCAATAGCAGAATTAATTGCAGGGCGCGGGTTTGCAGAAAACCTTCACCCATTTCGCTGATGATTTTTTCCAGCGGGAAGTTGGCTGCAAGGCCGGTGACGATGGCTGCCGCGCTGACCACCAGTAGCGGATTGAAGCGCAGTACAAAGCCAATGATGATGACGAACACGCCAATCAGGGGCCATAGATTTACGACGGTTTGCATGAGGGGGAAATCCCTTAGCTGATTGCCGCAGCACCAGGGCAGGCTGGTGTGAGCAAGTCGAAAGCGGTCAGGCACACTTTCGAAAAATCGGTACGCTGCCGGACTCAGCGTGTTTTTTTATTTTTGACGACCTATGGGTGTCATTGCTCGATATGTTTGGTGGCTTTAGGTTGTGCGTCCAGTCAATAAAAGTTGTCACCGCTGAACAAAAAAGTTTTATCAATCACCGACTTAAGCCGACTGGCCGGAGGCTGCGGCAAGGGTTTACAGTGATCACCTGGTTTTGATTGGCTGAGGCGTCCTGCACATGAATATGCGATTTCTTCTTACATTCGTCTGGGTGGCGCGTCTTGGCAGCTTTCGACTGACCGCCGAAAAGCTATCAAGCACCCAAGCGGCTATTTCGAGTCGCATTTCAGTCCTCGAAACCGAGCTTGGCGTGCAATTGTTCCAGCGCGATTCACGCGGGGTGAACCTGACCCGTGAAGGCCATCAAGTGCTGGGCTACGCCGAGGAGATGCTCGCTACTCAGCAGCGTTTGCTGCAGTCACTGGGGCAGGCGGACAGATTTTCCGGGCGTTTGCGCATCGGGGTAATGGACACCGTCATTCACAGTTGGCTGGGCGATCTAATCAGTGCGCTGAGCCGCGACTATCCTCAGGTCGAAGTCGAACTGACGGCCGATACCGCGCTTAATCTCAATGAACAATTGCTTAAAGGTCAGCTGGATTTGATCTTCCAGACAGATTTGTTGCGCGCCGAAGGCGTGCGCAATGTGCAACTGGCCAGTTACCCCCTGAGCTGGATCGTCGCCAGGGACGCGGCACTGGACCGTCGCTACGAGAGCCTGGCAGACCTTTGCCAGGAGCGGCTGCTGACTTTCTCACGGCTATCCCGGCCGCACCAGGACATGCTCAATTTCTTGCACCAGCAGGGCATTGCCACGCCGCGCATCAGTTGCATCAACTCAGTGGCGGCCATCATCAAGCTGGTGGCCGACGGGTTCGGCATCGGCGCCTTGCCGCCTGTGCTGGTCAGCCGTGAACTGCAGAGCGGGGCGATGATCGCCGTACCGATCGAAACTGCACCGGGTTTTGCCGTGTATGCCAGTTGGCGCGCAGGGGCAGGGCTTGAGTTGAACGAAGCAGTGGTCAGCCTGAGCCAGTGCGTGGTCGCCGAGTACCAGCGCAATGTTGTGCCTGAGCACTTTGTGCTTCCGGGTAACTGATCCGTATTTTTTCGCGTTATCTGCGACTGTTATGTGTGCAGTTTGCGGTGCAAAATTCCCGTCAACCTTTCGAGACAGACGAGGACGTGAGTACACAGCAGCGCTCGCGAGTGGTCGGCTGATGTTCTGCGCCTGTTTTATTACGAACGTTTGATGGGGAAAATTGATGAACAAGATGGCTTGGTTTTTGGGCGGCTTTTTGGTGCTGACCATCGGCATCGGTATTTTGGCGACGATTCCGCCGGGTTAATGCGCAGCCTTTGCCAGCGCCAGTGGGCAAACCAGTTTTGCCCGCTCGGCCAGGACACTTCTAAGTTGCTGCATCTGTGCGATGCGCTGATCAAGAATCTGTAGTTTTTGGGCAAAAATCTCTGCCAGCAGCGCCACGGGTTCTTCTGTGGCAGTCCACAACATTGGCAGGTTTTCGCCGATCTCGGCCAACGAAAAACCCAACTGTTGCGCCATTTTGATGTACCCGACCAATTGCACCGTTTCAGGTGTGTAGCAGCGATAGCCGTTGGCGCTGCGGGTTGAGCCAATCAATCCTTTCTCCTCGTAAAAGCGCAAGGCATCCGGGCTGGTTCCGGTCAATCCG
This sequence comes from Pseudomonas kulmbachensis, assembly GCF_963681935.1. Lineage (NCBI taxonomy): Bacteria > Pseudomonadati > Pseudomonadota > Gammaproteobacteria > Pseudomonadales > Pseudomonadaceae > Pseudomonas > Pseudomonas kulmbachensis. The sequence goes on from NZ_OY817088.1 coordinate 2,049,953, forward strand.
GCGATCTGGCCAATCTTCATGGTGTTCCCTCACGAGTGTTGACTCTGGACTTAGGTCCAGGGTTTAGCCTGGCGTTTTCGATAGTGAGGTAATGCAATGATCGACTCAAGAACGAACCTGAAAATTGTCCGTGCCAGTGCCTGGTATGACTTGATTGTTACTTCTGCGCTAATGACGCCCTGGACGGCGGCGCTGCTGCTGAGTGTGCTCGCAGGCTGGTCTGCGCAACTAGGGCTTGAGCGAGTGTTTCCAGCCTTGGATGCTACGCAAATGATGCTGGCTAACTTGCTGGGTAGTGTCGTAGTGGTGTGGTCGTTATGGCGGGTACGTCATGCCAGCCAGCGGGTCGGCCGGTACGATGCATTGGCCAGAGTGTTTTTTGCGGTGTGGCAGGTGTATGCGGTGAGCCAGGGGGCCAGTTACCTGATTCTGCTGGTTACGGCGATGGAGATCGTGTTCGGTATTGCACAGTTGTTGCCTGTGCGGGCCCCACACCAACCCGACATCCTGTAGCCGCTGCCGCAGGTTGCGATGGGCGGTATAGCGGTCCCGCTCTCAAGATTACAAGAGAAGGTCCTGCGGCCCTTATCGCAGCCTGCGGCAGCGGCTACCAGCTTTCAATGCAGCGCCTGCTCTATATCCGCCAGCAAATCGGCAATGTCCTCAAGCCCCACAGCCAATCGCACCAGACCCTCGCTGATGCCGTGCCGTGCGCGTTCCTCCAGGGTGTAGGTGGAGTGGGTCATGCTCGCCGGGTGTTGTGCCAGTGACTCGGCGCCTCCCAGGCTCACCGCACGACTGAACAGTTGCAGGGCATTCATAAAGCGCTGGCCTGCAGCCAGACCGCCTTTGAGTTCAAAGGCAATCATGCCTCCCGGCAGCTTCATCTGCCTGGAGGCCAGTTCGTATTGTGGGAAGGAGGGAAGACCGGGGTAGGCAACCCATTCTACTGCGGGATGATCCTGCAACATTTGCGCGATGACCTGGGCGCTGCTGCAATGGCGATCCATGCGCAATGCCAGGGTCTTGATGCCGCGCATCAACAGGTGGGCATCCTGCGGCGAAAGCACTGCACCGGTCAGATCCTTCAGGCCTTGCAGGCGAATCCGGTCTGCCAGGATTTGGCGGGTGACCACCATGCCGGCGGTGATATCGCTATGCCCGCTCAGGTACTTGGTGGCCGAATGCACCACCACATCGGCGCCCATTTCCAGAGGGCGTTGTAAATACGGGGTGCAGTAGGTGTTATCGATCACCACGATTATGTCGCTGTGCTTGTGGGCAATGTCTGAGACGGCTGCGATGTCCACCAATTGCATGTTTGGATTGGCCGGTGTTTCGAAGTAGATCATCCGCGTTGCCGGGCTGATAGCGGCTTGCAGTTCGGTCAGGTTGGACATGTCCACGTGCTTGACCACAACCCCGAACTCACCGATGCCGTGATGCAACAGGGCGAAGGTGCAGCCATACAATGTGCGGCTGACGATGATTTCGTCGCCGGGTCTGAGCAGGGTCCAGAAGGTCGCGGCAATCGCACCCATGCCGGAACTGAAGGCTACACCTGCTTCGCCGTTTTCCAGCGCCGCCATACGACTTTCCAACAGCGCCAGGGTCGGGTTGGAGATGCGGGTATAGAAATGCCCGCTCTGTTCCCCGGCAAAACAGGCTGCGCCGTACTCGACCGATGCAAAGGCAAAGGTAGAAGTCAGGTAAATGGGCGGTATCAGTGCACCGTGGTTCTCCAGTGCGTTGTAACCGTAATGTATTGCGCGGGTAGAAAAGCCGAAGTTGTTATGTTTATCGTTCATGCTGAACTCTCCGATATTTCCTACAATGCTATGCTTTAAATAGACGTGAAAAATTCCAAATTTGCCTGTAAATACTAAGTGTATTAGAACAAAACCAAGTCACAGCGTTTTTTAGAGGCACATTATGCCAACTGCTCTGGATCGAACTGATAAAGCCCTTCTCGCTGCACTGCAAGGTAATGCCCGACTCACCGTCGCTGAGTTGGCCGAGAGCGTTTCACTGACGACCTCACCGTGTTGGCGGCGGGTAAAAATACTGGAAGAGAGCGGGATTATTACGGGCTATCAGGCTGTTCTTTCGCCCAAGGAGTTGGGCTACGGAGTCACGGCTTTTGTCAGTGTGATGATGGAGTCGCACTCTCAGGAAGTGGCCAGGAAATTTGAGCAGCGCTTATTGGAAATCCCTGAAATCATTGCCTGTCACAACGTTTCGGGGCGTTATGATTTTTTGTTGGAAGTAGTGGCCAAAGATCTGGAGTCCTTCGGCGAATTTGCCCGAGAGGTCCTGCAAGTCTTGCCTGCGGTCAAGGAGATTTATTCGAGTTTTTCGTATAAATCGGTCAAGCCGCGGCGAGTGGTTCCCGTCATCGGTTGAGGGCGGCTATGCACTGTCAAGTTGTGAAGTATGCGAACTTTATATCCGCCATGTTATAGGGCTGTAAGAGTGTTCTGTTAAAGATGTAGTCCTGGTCTTTTAGTAGTTATTTGGCAGGCGGTAAAGGTTTTAAATGGTTCACTTTTAATTTCGTTTATTAAGAGTAAATAACCATGTTGACCCGTAAAATCATGTTGCAGCTTTTTCCAAAAAGCGCTGCGTTTGTCGATGTGTATATGCCTTTTGTGCAGGCAATGACCCGCCAGCGGCTGATCAATACTCCCAAGCGCATGGCCGCTTTTTTAGCTCAGGTCGGGCATGAAAGTGCAGGTTTTAGTGTTCTTGTCGAAAGCCTCAATTACAGCGCTGACGGCCTGGCCGCGACGTGGGGTTCACGTTTTGCGCAGAAAAACTCGGCCGGCCAATACCTCACAGTGATGGACGGGGGGCGAGCACGGCGCCTGCCCAATGGTGACGCGCAGAAGCTGCATCGCAGGCCTGAAGCAATCGCCAACCGGGTTTACAGTGACCGCCTGGGCAATGGCTCCGAGGCTTCGGGAGATGGCTGGCGGTATCGTGGCAGAGGGCTGATCCAGGTAACCGGTAAAAGCAACTATCAACAATGCAGTCTTGGACTGTTCGGCGATGAACGATTACTGGACGCCCCACAACAATTGCAGGAGTGGCACTGGGCAGTTGAATCGGCAGGCTGGTATTGGAACTCGCGCAATGTAAATGCTCTGGCAGACGGCGACGACTTTGAGCGCGTTACAAAAGCAATTAACGGCGGCCTTAATGGCCAGCCGCATCGATTGGCTCTTTACCGGCAGGCCCTGGACTTGTTACAGGCGGCCTGACAGATTTTATTTCAGTCAGCCAGACAGTGTTATCAGTCCATAATGCCCACCGATTTGCCCCTAGCCATTTTGGAGTCATGGATCAGTGATGTTTGAGATAAAGCCGATGAGCCCCGAAATTTACCGTCAGCAAACCCGTCGCAGTACGTTTTATATCGCGTTGACGTTTGTGGTACTGGCCCTGCTGGTGTCCGGGCTGGCGGTCATGATGCTGGGGGTCGCTGGTGGCGATAACTTCAGCTTGAATCTGGCGGGGGTCATTGTCGCCTTGATCGCGACCCTGCTGCTGGTACGTTACCGGTTTTGGTCACAGCCCTGGATGGCGCCTGCGGTTTACGGCTGGCAACTCAAGCGCAGCCTGATGAAGGTCACCAATGTCATGCATCACGTGACAGCGGGGGTAATGGCGGGGGATGTTGCGGCAATGAAGCTGCTGCGTTTTTATCATTTGGGTGTGACCCAGATGTACCAGCTGGACGCCAACACCAGTGCATTAAGCCAGATGCTGCGAGAAATCGATTTGCACAAGGCGCGTCTTGAAGCGCTGGGTATTGAAACAGAACAGACCCGGCTTGATCCTGCCTGGATTGATGCCGTAAAGCAGTTTGCTCCGCTGAAGTAAGGCCGCGATGGGCAGGCCAGGCGAGGCGCGTGATGACATTCCGCGTTTCGCTTGGCAAGCCCTTTTGGATGGGGTTTAGCTTACGACTCGATAGCACGGCACATAGGCTGCGCCGCCTGGAAGCTTCATGCGGTTTTGTTCAACGAATGCTTGCAGCAGTTTGTCCAGAGGCTTCATCACAGCCGCGTCGCCATGAATCTCGTAAGGCCCATGCTGCTCGATCAGGTGGATGCCTTTCTCTTTCACGTTCCCCGACACAATCCCGGAAAAAGCCTGGCGCAAATTGATTGCCAATTCGTGCGCGGGCATGTCGCGCCGCAGTTGCAGGCTCGCCATGTTGGCGTGGGTCGGGTCGAAGGGGCGTTGAAAGCCTTCGTCGATTTTCAATAGCCAGTTGAAGTGGAATGCGTCATTGCGCTCGCGACGGAACTGCTTCACCGCCTTGAGCCCTGCGGTCATGTGGCGGGCCACTTCGGCCGGGTTGTCGATGATGATCTGATAGTGCTGTTGCGCTTCCTCACCGAGGGTAGCGCCTACAAACTCATGCAATTGCTGCAGGTAGGGCTCGGCCTCTTTGGGACCGGTCAACACAACCGGGAATGGCACATCCTTGTTTTCCGGGTGCATCAGAATGCCCAGCAGGTACAGGAATTCTTCGGCTGTACCGGCACCGCCAGGAAAGATGATCACGCCGTGGCCAACCCGGACAAAGGCTTCAAGGCGCTTTTCGATGTCCGGCAGGATCACCAGCTCGTTGACGATAGGGTTCGGTGCCTCGGCAGCGATGATGCCTGGCTCGGTGAGGCCCAAATAACGGCCGCCGGTCAGGCGCTGTTTGGCGTGGGAAATGGTGGCGCCTTTCATCGGGCCTTTCATCACGCCAGGACCGCAGCCCGTACAGATATCAAGGCTACGCAGGCCCAGTTCGTGGCCGACTTTTTTGGTGTACTTGTACTCTTCGGTGTTGATCGAGTGACCACCCCAGCACACCACGATTTTTGGCTCGACGCCGGGGCGGAGCGTGCGGGCATTGCGCAGCAGGTGAAACACGTAGTCGGTGATGCCCTGAGAGCTGCTCAGGTCGATACGGGGGCTGTCCAGGCCGCTCTGGGTGTAGACGATGTCGCGCAGGGCGCTGAACAACATCTCACGGGTACTGGCGATCATTTCGCCATCGACAAATGCATCGGCTGGAGCGTTGAGCAGTTCAAGACGCACGCCGCGGTCTTGCTGATGAATCCGGACTTCGAAATCCTGATAGGCCTCAAGGATGGTTTTAGCGTTATCGACATGAGCGCCGGTGTTCAAAATAGCCAGTACGCACTGGCGAAACAGCGTGTAGCTGGTGCCTGAGCCAACTTCGCTCAGCTGTTGCACTTCACGTTGGGAGAGTGTTTCCAGACTGCCCTTGGGGCTTACGGAGGCGTTGATGACTTGTCTTTGGACCATTACGGGCTTCCTTGAGCGGGGTCGAAAATTGCTTGGCACAGCCATTGAGTTCATGTCAGCAGTGCAGATTTGCCGAGCGAGGCGTCCCAACTCTCGCGTCTTTAGATTCATCTGCTTTAAGCATAGTAGCCTTCGGGCATGGATTTAGAAGTGCCTGAGGCTCTATCCCGCTACAGTAGCAGCAGTGCGCAGTGCAAAATACGCAGCACCTCTACAAGTCTCTGAAACAGAAAAAGGACAGGTTGATGATTATCACCACCACACACAGCATTGATGGCCGAAAAATCACTGACTACCTAGGGGTTGTCAGCGCCGAGTCGGTACACGGAATTAACGTGGTGCGAGACTTTTTTACCGGTGTGCGCGATTTTTTTGGTGGCCGCTCTCAGACACTGGAACGAGCGCTGAAGGAAGCGCGAGCAGAGGTCACGGATGAAATTCGTGACAGGGCCAGAGCCATGGGGGCAGATGCAATTGTGGGGCTGGATTTTGAAATCAGTATGCCGTCAGGTCGTGGCGGGATGTTGGTGGTTTTTGCCACTGGTACTGCAGTGCGTTTGAACTGAGGGATGAGGATTCGACCGCGTTAACGCGGTCGAAGGGGCTGGTGCCGGCTTAAACCGTTTTGGCCAAAGGCACGCCAGCGGTGGTTTTGGACAGTGCGTCCTGCAGCTTTTGCTCTTGTTCCGGCGACAGGGAGGTACGCAATACCTTGCCCTTGAAGTCTGAATCTTCGAGTTCTTTCAGAACTTTCTCAGGCTGGAACTTGCGCAGCAATACGAACAGGGCGGAGGAGTCGTTGGGGATCGTTTCGCTCAACGACTTGATGAAATCGTCATCAATCCCGTAATCGCTCAACGAACCCGAAAGCGCGCCAGTACCGGCGCCCAGTGCGCCACCGATGGCAAAGCCTGCCAGAGGGTTAAGAAACAACAGCCCGACCAGTGCGCCCCACAAGCCGCCAGTTACCAGGCCAGAAGTAGCCCCAATAGCGGTCAGGTTTACGCTTTGTTTGATATGGATCTTGCCTTCGGCATTGCGTACGACAATGACCGCATCTTCCAGCTCTACCAGGTGCTCTTTACTCAGCGAAACCATTTTAGTGAGGGCGCGATCAGCTTTTTCGGTGTCTGAAAATCCCACTACGATTAAATCGGACATGTCTTTCATTCCTTGATGGTACAGGTTCAGCTCGCTGACGGGCTGAATTGAGGAGGAGTCTCTCAAGACGTCACAATACAAACGCCTTGGCGCGCAGCGGTTCAGGTACTTTGAGCCTTCTGCGAGGAATGAGCGTGGTCGCTAACCTTGAAACGGTCAAGCCAACAAGACATATCGTTTAACAAAGAGACAGGGGCAGCAAGGGGGAGATGCTGGGGGGGAGCAGGTTTTGAGTGTTTTGAGGAGGGCTGGCTGAGCAGCCCTGACACTCAAGCCTAGGGCTGATACCTCACAGGCTTACGGCTGATCGTTTTTTTCCGGTGCATTCAATCCGGCCTGGATACGTTGGTAAATCTCTTCACGGTGAACGGCAACATCCTTCGGCGCATTGATGCCGATTCTGACCTGTTGGCCGCTGACACCTAAAATAGTGATCGTAATATCGTCACCGATGTTTATGCTTTCACCAACTTTACGGGTGAGTATCAGCATTTTTTTCTCCTTGATGGCTTTGTAAGGCACGTCTCTGAGACGGTGCGGCTTCGGTCATGACTACAGAATACTGCGAAGTGCGTATAAATGCGCCGCTCATTACAGACGACATGGCCAGAGGTTTGATTCCCAGCATAGGGAAAATTCTCGCGTATGAGCCTTAAATTGGGGCGTATTTGATTTGTTCAAGGAGAGCAAAGGCCATTGCCCCAGTGATAAAATCGACCCATTCAAACAGACAGGGGAAACGCAGTGCGTAAAGTCATCGTGATGACAGCAATATTGGCCTTGACGGCTTGCGGTCAGGAGTCTAACGATAAAATCCAGCGGGCTAAAGCTGCTTCTGAAGCAACGATGGTTCAGGCCCCCGTTGGTCATTGGGCGTTAGAGATCACTGAGGGCCAGAGAGCGACCATTCCTGACACCACCGGAAGGCTTCTTGACAACGGTTTTACTCCTTATATTTTTGAGAGTGGCGGCGTTCAACACTTCTTGATTGGGCCGTTCACCACCGAGGCTCAAGCTGTGCAAGCGCAGGAAAAGATGAAGCTCAAGCGCAAACTCGACGGCATCGAAACCAACGTGATTGAGTTGCCCGCAGCGAACTAAGCCAGTGCAGCGCGTCTCGTAGCAGCCTAAGCGTAGCTGCAACAGGCGCTATTCGATGCGTTGCGCAGGAAATATTTGCTCACTCGGCATCTGTCGAAGAAGCACGACCGCAAGGGCATTGGCCATGGGCAATCACAAGATCGAAATTCGGCGCAGTAATGTCGAAAAAATCCTCCTAGGGGCCGAAAAGGTTTTTGCCGAAAAAGGCTTTGCCGGTACGGCGATGGCGGATATCGCCGCGCAAGTCGAACTGCCACGCTCCAACCTGCACTACTACTTCAGTACCAAAACCGAGTTGTATAGCGCTGTATTGCTGGGTTTGCTCGAGGTATGGAAGCAGGACGCGCTGTGTTTCGAAACCTATGATGATCCGCGTTTGGTGCTCAGCAGTTACATTCGCGCCAAGATGAACCATTCGCGCACACGGCCCCATGGTTCGAAAGTCTGGGCTAATGAGATGATCCACGGCGCCCCGACCCTGGGCCTGGCGCTGGATGCCAGCCTCTATGACTGGGCGAAGATGAAGGAGGCGAAAATCAGCCAATGGGTGCAAGACAAGCGCATCCTGCCGGTGGAACCGTCCAGCCTGTTGTATATGATCTGGGCCTCAACCCAGCATTACGCCGACTTCGACCATCAAGTGACGATTATCAACGATCATCAGCCCTTGTCCGATATCCAGTTTGAGCGGGCGCTGCAGACCGTCACCAGCGTGATCCTGCGCGGGATCGGGTTGGAGCCGTAAAATTTAGCGGGATGGAGGGGGTGTAGCAGCTGCCGAAGGAACGAGGCTGCGTTCGGCGGCAAAGCCGCCGTAAAACCTGAGTCTGCGGTCTGTCAGTTAATTCGCGGACTCAGGTTTTACGATCGCTTCGCAATCGAACGCAGCCTCGTTCCTTCGGCAGCTGCTACACCCCCCTGCATTCTACGAAGCCACCCGATACGGATTACGCGGGTCATGGTTCCAGTCCAGGAACGGCAGGCCATTGTTGTAAGGCACCATCTCGATACAAGCCTCGACCGGGCAGGTGATCTGGCACAGGTTGCAGCCCACGCATTCGTCGTCGATTACTTCGTAACGGTGTGTCCCGTCAGGCTGTTTCAAGCTGGCGATGGCCTGGTGCGCGGTGTCTTCGCAGGCAATATGGCAACGTCCGCAGCCAATGCAGGCGTCCTGATCGATTTTGGCGATGACCTGATAATTGATATCCAGGTATTTCCAGTCAGTGGTATTGCCTACAGCGCGTCCGCAGAAGTCATCGAGGCAGGTATAACCCTGGCTGTCCATCCAACGTGACAAACCGTCTTTCATCTCGTCGACAATCCGAAATCCGTGGAGCATTGCCGCCGTACACACCTGGATCGAGCCACAGCCCATGGCAATAAACTCTGCCGCATCACGCCAACTGCCAATGCCGCCTATCCCACTGATAGGCAAGCCTTTGGTCAGTGGGTCGCGGGCGATTTCAGCCACCATATTCAGCGCAATCGGCTTGACCGCCGAACCGCAATAACCGCCGTGGGTACTTTTGTTGCCCACCGTGGGCAACGCCACCATGTGTTCAAGGTCGACACTGGTGATCGAGTTGATGGTGTTGATCAACGACACCGCATCGGCACCGCCGCGATAAGCGGCCCGGGCGCTGAGGCGTACATCGGTGATATTGGGCGTCAGCTTGACGATCACCGGCAGCGAACAATAGGTCTTGCACCAGCGCGTCACCAGCTCGACGTACTCGGGCACCTGGCCCACCGCAGCGCCCATGCCGCGTTCGGGCATGCCGTGGGGGCAACCGAAATTAAGCTCGATGCCATCGGCGCCCGTGGCCTCCACCAGCGGCAGGATGGATTTCCATGCCTGCTCTTCGCAGGGCACCATCAGCGACACGATCAGTGCACGGTCCGGCCAGTCCTTCTTGACCTGGGTAATCTCGCGCAAGTTGATTTCAAGGGAACGGTCGGTAATCAACTCAATATTGTTGATGCCTATGACTTCGCGATTCGGCCCGTAGTGAGCCGAGTAGCGTGAAGATACGTTGACCGCGGCCGGGTCCTCACCCAGGGTTTTCCAGACCACGCCCCCCCAGCCTGCCTCATAGGCGCGCACTACGTTGTAGGCTTTGTCGGTCGGAGGTGCAGACGCGAGCCAGAAAGGATTGGGCGCTTTGATACCGGCGAATACAATCGAGAGATCGGCCATTTACGCGGCCTCCTGATCAAGCATGAGTTGGGCATGCATGGCTTGCGCGGCCAGCTTGCCGTGCTGCACGGCCTGTACGGTCAAGTCCTGCCCCAGTGACGTGCAATCGCCTCCGGCATAGATTCCCGGAATACTGGTGCGCAGTTGCTCGTCCACCTCGATCCGGTCACCCACGCGCTTGAGCGCTTGTGCCAACGGATCGCCCAGTGCCGCGTTATCAAAAGTCTGGCCGATGGCCTTGAACACCGCGTCAGCCGCCAGTTCGAAGGTTTCACCGGTGGTGACCAGGCGCCCATCCTCAAGCCGGGTACGGGCGAAGCGCATGCCACGCACATGGCCCTTTTTATCCAGTAACACTTCCTGCGGTTGTGCCCAGGTCATGAGTCGCACCTGATTGGCCTTGGCAATGTCCTGTTCGTGCCCGGTGGCGCCCATGTCTTCAAGACCGCGGCGATACACCAGGTTCACCTCGCGTGCACCTAAGCGGGCCATCTGTACCGCCATGTCGATTGCCGTGTTGCCAGCGCCCAGCACAATGCAGCGTTCGGCCAGGGGCAATTGCGTCAGGTCGTCGCTTTGGCGCAGTTCGCGGATGTAGTCGGTGGCGGCCAGCACCCCTGGCGCATCTTCGTGAGGCAGCCCCAGTTGGCGACTGGCTGCCAGCCCAAGGCCCAGAAACACCGAGTCAAACTCCAGGTGCAGGTCGCTCAGTTTCAGGTTGTCACCCAGACGCTGCCCGTGGCGCACTTCAATGCCACCGACCTGCAATACAAAATCCACTTCGCGCTGGGCGAAATCATCCACCAGCTTGTACTTGGCAATCCCGTACTCATTGAGCCCGCCGGATTTTTCCCGGGCCTCGAAAATCACCACTTCATGTCCGAGCAGCGCCAGGCGATGAGCGCAGGCCAAGCCGGCAGGTCCGGCACCGACCACGGCGATGCGCTTGCCGGTGGGGGCTGCACGTTTGAACGGATGTTCGCTGAACTGCGCATGGTCGACCGCATAACGCTGTAACAAACCGATCAGCACCGGGGCGCATTCCTCGGTGTTATTGCGCACGCAGGCTTGCTGGCACAGCACTTCGGTGGGACAGACCCGGGCACAACTGCCGCCGAGGATATTGGCCGAAAGGATTTTTTGCGCTGCCCCCTGGACGTTTTCCTGCTGGATATTGCGAATAAACGACGGGATATCTATGTCACTGGGGCACGCATTGACGCAGGGCGCGTCATAGCAATACAGGCAGCGCGAGCTTTCCAATGCGGCTTGGCGCGCGCTGAGTGGCGGCGCCAGGTCGGTAAAGTGGCTCGCCAGCACCTGCGCGTTGTCGTGCGGGTGCGGTAAATGGTTCAGGGACTTGATCACGGTGATTGCCTCACGGTTGTGGGGATCGTCCTGCCTCTGTCGGGCAGTACTGTGCGACTCAGCGCTTAACAGCCACCGGCTGCTGATGCGCGGCGCGTTTTTTCAGCAGGTCGAACACGGCGGGGTAGGCCGGGCGTTCGATATAGCGGCCTGCACCGCGTTCCGCGCGCAGGTCGCCATCGGCCCACACCAGGCGGCCCTGGCTGATGGTATGGCTGGGAACGCCGCGCACGGTCTTGCCTTCAAAAATATTGAAATCGACTTTTTGATGGTGGGTTGTGGCGGAAATGGTGCGCGTACCCAGCGGGTCCCACAGCACCAGATCAGCATCGGCGCCAACCCGGATCGTGCCTTTGCGCGGGTACAGGTTGAAAATTTTCGCGGTGTTGGTGGAGGTCAGCGCGACGAATTCCTGCATCGACAGACGCCCGGTATTGACCCCTTCATCCCACAGCAGCGCCATGCGGTCTTCGATGCCCGCGGTGCCGTTGGGGATCTTGCTGAAGTCGTCGCGCCCGGCGGCCTTTTGTTCGGCACAGAAGCAGCAATGGTCGGTGGCGGTGGTGTGCAGGTTGCCTGATTGCAGGCCATGCCACAGCGCCTCCTGGTGTCCGCGAGGACGGAAGGGCGGGCTCATCACGTAGCCAGCGGCGGTCTGCCAGTCTGGGTGCTGATACACGCTGTCATCGAGTAGCAGATGCCCGGCCAGTACTTCGCCATACACGGGTTGGCCCTGACTACGGGCGTAGGTGATTTCATCCAGCGCTTCACGGGTCGAGACATGCACCAGATACAACGGCGTGCCGATGGTCTGGGCGATTCTGATCGCCCGGCTGGCGGCTTCTCCTTCAACTTGGGACGGACGTGACAGCGGGTGGGCTTCCGGGCCGGTCATGCCTTGAGCCATGAGCTTACGTTGCAGGTGGTACACCAGCTCGCCGTTCTCGGCATGCACGGTGGGCACCGCGCCCAGTTCCAGGCAACGCTCAAAACTGGCGACCAGGGTGTCGTCTGCGGCCATGATCGCGTTTTTGTAAGCCATAAAATGCTTGAAGCTGTTGATGCCGTGCTGGCTGACCAGTTCGGCCATTTCTTCACTTACCTGCTCGCTCCACCAGGTGATCGCGACATGAAAGCCATAATCCGACGCAGACTTCTCGGCCCAGCCGCGCCACTGATGAAAAGCCTCCAGCAAGGACTGCTGAGGATTAGGGATTACAAAGTCGATAATGGAAGTAGTACCGCCAGCCAGACCGGCTGCAGTGCCACTGAAAAAGTCTTCGCTGGCCACGGTGCCCATAAAGGGAAGTTGCATATGAGTGTGCGGGTCGATACCGCCAGGTATTAGATATTGGCCGCTGCCATCAAGCACTTCGCAGCCTGCTGGAACATCAAGATGGGTCCCGATTGCACGGATGAGACCGTCGGCACAATAAACGTCTGCACAGTAACTTTCATCATGGGTTACAAGCGTAGCGCCACGGATTAACAGTGACATACCGAGATCCTCGCAGGCTGACCGGCTAATACCGGTTCTAAATGTTGTTATTCAAGTTTAGTGAGCAGTTTGCATTCCTGCCACTGGTGACAGGAATAAAATCTAATAGGTTGTCTGGGAATGATCAAACTTTATTTTTGATCTATGTGTTTGATACTAACTTACTGATTAATAAGTAATTTATATTAAAGTCACCAAAATGATGCACGCCATCACCATTTTGACGCACTTGACAGGAATCAAATATGAGCGAAGTTTCTTATGTTAAATCAGGTGCTTGAGTAGACGGCGAAAGGGTGATGAATCGATAAATTAAATAAGCGTGCACCGTGTTGTTTCGTTTAGCTATATCAAAAAAGCGCTTACCCAACTGCAAATGAACTTAACGGGAATGAGAGTCATTTGAGTAATAAGTTAAAACAGTTAAAAACCAGCGAGTTATACATAATAAAAGCCAGTGTGCGGGGATGAGGCAAGTAACACGGCACAGTTCTTGATTGTGGCTGCCAACACCTGACGGGCCGACGCAGACAAGTGAGTGTCCAGACCAAGAGAGTCACCTTGCGCGAAGGCGCAGGGCCTGACAGCACAACCAGGAACGCCACAACAAGAGAGTGATCGAATATGCAACCGAGCAGATCCCAAGTCACCGAACGTAACGGTTTATACGAGTTGGACCCAGGGCCTGAAGTCCTCGATAGTTCCCGGTACAACCACGATATCGCCCCCACCAAAGTGCATGAGCGCACCTGGAATAAATGGCATATCACTGCCTTGTGGATTGGCATGTCCATTTGCGTGCCTACCTACACCTTGGGCGGAGTGTTGACGGCTTACTTCGGGCTTTCGGTCGGCGAGGCGCTGCTGGCGATTCTGATGGCCAATATCGTGGTGTTGATCCCGCTGACACTGAACGCTTTTGCTGGCACCAAATACGGCATTCCCTTTCCGGTATTGCTGCGCTCTTCCTTCGGCATCATCGGTTCTAACGTTCCGTGCCTGATCCGTGCCCTAGTGGCCTGCGGCTGGTTTGGTATTCAAACGTTATTCGGCGGCCTGGCCATTCACTTGTTTCTGGGCTCGGTGTTCGAGGGCTGGAAAAGCCTTGGTGGCACCGGTGAAGTCATCGGTTTCATGATGTTCTGGGCACTAAACCTGTGGGTGGTGTTGCGCGGTGCCGAATCGATCAAATGGCTCGAAACCTTGTCTGCGCCACTGCTGGTGCTGGTCGGCCTCGGTTTGCTGGTGTGGGCATTGCCCAACGTGTCGATGACCGAGCTGCTGGCCCAGCCGCCCAAGCGCCCTGAAGGCGCCAGCGTGTATGGCTACTTCTTTGCCGGCCTGACCGCCATGGTTGGTTTTTGGGCCACTTTGTCACTGAATATTCCGGACTTCAGCCGCTACGCAAAAAGTCAGAAAGACCAGATTCTGGGGCAGATTTTCGGCTTGCCGCTGACCATGTTCCTGTTCGCCGCATTGGGCGTGGTGATGACGGCTGCGTCGGAAAAACTGGTAGGCGTTACGGTGTCTGATCCGGTGAGCCTGATCGGCCATATTCAAAGTCCGGGCTGGGTGGCACTGGCCATGGCGCTGATCATCATCGCCACCCTGTCGACCAATACCGCAGCCAATATCGTGTCGCCCACCAATGACTTCCAGAACATTGCCCCGAAGTTGATCAACCGAACCACCGCAGTGATGTTGACGGGGCTGGTGGGGTTGGTGTTGATGGCCCACGAACTGCTCAAAAAACTCGGTTTGCTGGTCTCGGATGTGAGCCTGGAAACCGTGTACTCGAACTGGCTGCTGGGTTACTCCAGCCTGTTGGGGCCGATTGCCGGAATCATGGTGGTCGACTATTTCATCATCCGTAAGCAACAGCTCGACCTCGCGGGGCTGTACCACGACGGCGTTTACCCGGCATGGAACTGGAACGGATTTATCGCTTTTGGGATTCCCGTGGTGCTGACCTTGCTGTCGTTGGGCAGCAGCGCCTTCAGCTGGTTCTATGACTTCGGCTGGTTTACCGGGTCGTTGCTTGGTGCCGGGATTTATTACGGTTTGTGTCGCTTTAACAGTCAGCAAGCACAGACCGTCAAAGGCACGGTTTAAAGCCGATCTCTACTACAACTGCCTGAGGAAAACTCCATGAACGCCGTACAAGACCTTCAGCAGCAACGTACCCAAGCCATCAACGGTGAGCGCCTATGGGCCTCGCTGATGGAGATGGCCCAACTTGGCGCCACGGTAAAAGGCGGCGTGTGCCGCCTGGCTTTGACTGACCTCGACCGTCAGGCCCGTGACGTATTCGTACGCTGGTGCGAAGAGGCGGGCTGTACTGTCAGTGTGGATGCCGTGGGCAATATTTTTGCCCGCCGTCCCGGACGCAATCCCGACTTGCCGCCAGTGATGACCGGCAGCCATATCGACACCCAGCCCACCGGCGGCAAGTTTGACGGCTGCTTTGGCGTACTCGCCGGGGTTGAAGTGCTGCGCACCCTTAACGACCTCAATATCGAGACCGAAGCACCGCTGGAAGTGGTGGTCTGGACCAACGAAGAAGGCTCGCGCTTTGCGCCGTGCATGATGGGTTCCGGGGTGTTCGCCGAAAAATTCACCCTTGAAGAAACTCTGGCCAAAATCGATGCCCAGGGCGTGAGTGTCGGTGAAGCTCTGACTGCCATTGGCTATGCGGGCAGCCGTAAAGTCAGCGGCCATCCGGTGGGGGCCTATTTCGAAGCCCATATCGAACAGGGCCCGATCCTTGAGGACGAACGCAAAACCATTGGTGTGGTGCTGGGCGCTTTGGGGCAGAAATGGTTCGACCTCAACCTGCGAGGTGTCGAAGCTCACGCCGGGCCGACGCCCATGCACCTGCGCAAGGACGCCCTGGTCGGTGCCGCGGCGGTGGTTGCTGCGGTCAATCAAGCTGCTCTCGGCCATCAACCCCATGCCTGTGGCACCGTGGGTTGCCTGCAGGCCTACCCCGGTTCGCGCAATGTGATCCCCGGCGAAGTGCGCATGACCCTGGACTTCCGGCATCTGCTGCCTGAGCGTCTGGACTCGATGATTGCAGAGGTTCGCGGGGTGATTGAGGCCACCTGCAAGCAACATGGCCTGAGCTTCGAACTCACCCCCACGGCGGACTTTCCACCGTTGTATTTCAACCCTGACTGCGTCAACGCCGTGCGTGAGGCAGCCAACGAGTTGGGCCTGTCCAACATGGACATTGTCAGCGGCGCCGGGCACGACGCTATTTTTCTTGCCGAACTGGGGCCAGCCGGGATGATTTTTGTGCCATGTGAAGGCGGCATCAGCCACAACGAAATCGAGAATGCCGACCCCAAGGACCTGGCGGCGGGGTGTGCGGTATTGCTTAAAGCCATGCTGGCGGCGTCGAAAGCCGTGGTACAGGCAGGCTGATCGATAATCGACTTGTGGGAGCGGGCCGGCCCGCGATGGCATCGCTGCGATTTGCCTGACAGACCGCGTCGCTTGCATCGCGAGCAGGCTCGCTCCCACTGATACGGGATATACCTCAACCCTTCCAACCACCCCCCAACGCCGTCAGCAATCCCACACTGGCCTGCAACTGCCGGGTGCGCAGAGCTTGTACCTGGCGCTGGGCTTGCAGCGCTGCGGTCTGCGCGGTCACCACATCCAGATAGCTCACGGCCCCGGCTTCATAGCTGTTGGTGGCGATCGCTTGGGTGTGTTCGGCGGCATTGGCGGCCGCTTGTTCGTCGAGGCTTTCCTGTTGTAGATCGCGCAACTGGGCGAGGTTATCCTCGACTTCACGCACCGCATGCAGCACCTGGCTGCGATAGTGAGCCGAGGCTTCTTCAAATTCGGCCTTGGCCTGGCGCTCCTGGCCATCGAGCCTGCCACCATCAAAAATCGGCAGGCTGATCAGCGGCCCCAGTGCCCAAAACCGATTACCTGCGGCCAGTAAATTACCGCTGCCCTGGGTTTGTCCGCCGAGCAGGCCGGTCAGGCTGAAGTCCGGATACCAGGCCGCTTTTGCCACGCCAATTGCGGCGTTGGCGGCAAATACTCGGCGCTCGGCGGCTGCAATGTCGGGTCGGCGTTGCAACAAGGTACTGGGCAAGGTTTGCGGCTGATCGGGCAGGCTTAATCGGTGCTCACTGGCAGCTAGCTGGAAATTGCTGGCAGGCTCGCCCACCAGTTCGCCAATGGCATGTTCAGTCAGGTTGCGCTGGGCGCGCACGTCGTCCAGTTGCGCCTCGGCTTCGGCCAGTTGGCTTTGCGCACGGGTCAAGTCGAGTTCAGAGGCAATTTGCCCCTGATAGCGCGAACGGGTCAGTTGCAGGGCCTGGCTGTAGTCATCCAGCGATTTGGACAGAATTTGCTGTTGCGCATCCAGCCCGTCGAGTTGCACATACAGGCTGGCAAGCTGGTGTTGCAGGCTCAAGCGCGCCACAGCCAGATCATCCGCCGAGGCTTGGGCCTGGGCATCGCCAGCTGCGACCTGATTACGGATTTTGCCCCACAGGTCGAGGTCGAAATTCAACGCGAATCCGGCCGTATTGCTGTTGTACACCGATGGTTGAGTCGTGCCGCGTAAAGGCCGGTTGTCCGATTGACGCTGGCGCAAAGGTTGTCCGCTAGCCGTTATTTGCGGGAACAACCCCGCGTGCAACTGGCTGGCATAAGCCTGCGCCGCATCGAAGTGGCTCAGTGCCGCCGCCAGATCTGGATTGGCCTTGAGCAATTGCTGTTGCAGGGTGTTCAGGCGTTCATCCTGATACACCCGCCACCACTGGGGCGACAGCTGATCGGCAGGTTGCGCGCTGTGCCACGGTCCGTCGCTGCTTTGCTCACGGTAATGCGTGGGCAAATCCAGGACAGGGGTTTTATAGGTGGGCGCCAGGGAACAGCCCTGCAACGCCAGGGCCAATAACAGGGCTCCACGTTTAAGCCTTGGCTGCATGGGAGGCTCCTGCGTCGGCCAGTTTCACCGGGTCGCCTTCACGCAAGGCGTCGGGCGGGTTGTCGATTACCGTGTCGGCAGCCTTTAGGCCCTGGTCGATCACCAACCGCTCGCCCAGATCCAGGCCGATATGGATGTTCTGCAAATGCACATGGTGCGCACTGTCGAGTACGGCGACCTGGGTGCCCTGGGCGCGGAAGATCAACGCACTGGCCGGAATACTGACGCCGTGGGTGTCCGCCGGGATTGCCAAGGTGGCTTCGGCGTAGTCCCCGGGCATCAGGGCGTCGCCGGGGTTTTGCGCTACAAACTGCGCCATCAGGGTGCCCGAACGCTGGTCAATCGAGGTCGAGTTGCCAATCAGGCTGGCGCTGAACGTTTGCCCCGGATGCTCCGGCACGCTGAGTTGCACCTGCATGCCAGGGCGGATCACGCTGGCGTAGTTCTGCGGCACCGGCACGTAAAGGCGTAGTTGGTGGGTGTCGGCGATGTCAAACAGCTCGGTATCGGTGTCGGTGTCGGCCTTGATCAACTGGCCAATATCGGTGTGGCGCGCGGTGATGGTTCCGGCGAATGGCGCGCGAATGGTTTTGTAGGCTTCCAAGGTAGAGAGGCGTGCGTAATCAGCTTCGCCAGCCTGGGCATTGGCCTTGGCTGCGGCGGCATTGGATTGCTTCTCGTCGGCTTCCTGACGCGATACGGAATGGCTGGCCAGCAGGTTTTGCCAACGCGTGGCGGTCGTGGCCGCGAGCCTGGCATTGGCTTGTTCCTGCACCATATGGGCGCGGGTCTGCGCCAGTTGTTGATCGAGATCAGGGCTGTCGATGACGGCCAGTATCTGCCCGGCTTCAACTTTGCTGCCAATATCGGTTTGCCAGCTTTTCAGGTAGCCACTGACACGGGCATGAATTGGCGCTTTGCTCCAGGCTTCCAGGTGCGCGGGCAGGCGCAGGGTGTCGCCGTGGGCGTTTTGCAGCGGTTGGAACACGCTGACAATCGGCAGGGCGGCCGCTTCGGTCCATTGGCTCACCGCATGTTCGTGGCGGCTGCGTGCTGCCAGGCCATTGGCTACCAACAAGGCGGCCAGCGTCAGGCCGCCGATGCCCAAGTACATCAAGCGCTTGCGCGAGGGTTTTTGATCAGACGACATGGGAAGTTTCTCCAGCAACAGCGCGATTTTTTTCACGGCCGTGCACCAGGCTGAACACCACGGGCACGAACAGCAGGGTGGCAACGGTGGCCAGCATCAGACCGCCAATGACGGCGCGTCCGAGCGGGGCGTTCTGTTCTTCTGACAGGGCCAGTGGCAACATGCCGATCATCATCGCCAGAGCGGTCATGCACACCGGTCTGAAGCGCGTGTAGCCTGCTTCGAGCGAGGCCTTGAGGGCATCGCCATGTTCGGCCAGCCGCTCTCGGCAAAAGCTCACCACCAGAATCGAGTTGGCCGTGGCCACGCCCATGCACAGGATGGCCCCGGTCAATGCAGGCACCGACAGCGAAGTACCGCTGAGAAACAGCATCCACACGATCCCGGCCAAGGCTGCGGGCAGGGCGGTGATGATCACAAACGGATCGACCCAGGACTGGAAGTTGACCACGATCAGCAGGTAGATCAGCACTACCGCGCCCAGCAAGCCGAAGCTCAAGCCGCTGAAGGCTTCATGCAGGGCGTCGATCTGGCCATGCAGGCTGATAGTTGCGCCTTTTGGGCGCAGGTCGGCCGCGCCATCAATGACCTTTTGCACATCCGCCGCCACTGAGCCCAAATCACGGCCTTGAATGTTGGCGTACAGATCCAGCGTCGGCTGGATGTTGTAGTGCGTGACCACGGCGGGGCTTTCAACCCGGCTGATGGTCGCCAGCCCGCCAAGGATTTGTGACTGGCCGTTGCTGCCCGTTATCGGCAAGGCTTCAAGGGCCGGCAGGCTGTCCAGACGGTATTGCGGGGTTGCCGCAACCACCCCGTAAGACACGCCGTTTTGCGGGTTGAGCCAGAAGGTCGGAGCCACCTGAGAGCTGCCGGCCAGAGACGCCACCATGCTGTTGGTGACATCGCGTTCGGTAATCCCCAGGCCATTGGCGCGCAGGCGGTCCACGTTGACTTGCAGCGACGGGTAGCCCACCGACTGCTGAATGCGCAGATCGGCAATCCCGGGCACGTGCTGCAAGCGCCGTTGCAGTTCCAGGGCATAGGCGCGGTTGGCCGCGTCGTCACGCCCGGAGATTTTCACGTCCAGTGGTGCTGGAGCACCGAAGTTGAGGATCTGGGTGCTGATATCTGCGGGCATAAAGGCAAACTGGCTGCCGGGGAAACTTTCGGGCAGGGCTTCGCGCAAGCGTTTAACGAAGTCGGCAGTGGGGCTGTGATCTGCCTTGAGCGTGATTTGAATATCGCCGTCTTGTGGGCCGATAGTGCCGCTGCTGCTGTAGGCCATATCGATACCGCTCAATGGAATGCCGATGTTGTCGATCACCGTGTCCAGTTGTTCGGCGGGGATGATTTCGCGGATCCGTGATTCGATGCGGTCGAAGTCGGCGGCGCTTTCTTCGATACGGGTGCCCAGTGGCAAGCGCACATGCAGGGCCAGCGCTCCGGCATCGGTAGCCGGGAAAAAGTCCTGGCCCAGGCTTGGCAGCAATGCGAACGAGGCCAGCACACAAGCCATAAAACCCAGCAAAAAGCGTTTTCGATTGGCCAGCGCCAGTTCCAGAACACCGTAATAGGCATCCCGCACGGCTGAAAAGCGGCGTTCGAACCCCAGTTGGAAATTCAGCAGCGCACGCACCGGCGCCGAGTGCTGTTTGCTGTGCTGATCGCCCTCGTGATGGTTGATGTAGCCGTCTTCCGGATGATGCCCGGCACCTTGCTCCGGCACATGTGGCTTGAGCAGAAACATAGCCAGGGTTGGCACCAGGGTGCGCGACAGAATAAACGAGCTACCCATGGCGAAAATCACCGACAGTGCCATGGGGCGAAACAGGTAACCGGCAATTCCCTGCAACATGAACATCGGCACAAACACGATGCAGATACACAGCAGCGACACGAATGCCGGGCCGACAATCTGTTTGGCGCCATCGAGAATCGCATCGCGCACTGACTTGCCTTGCTCAAGGTGCCAGTTGATGTTTTCGATGGTCACCGTCGCATCGTCCACCAGAATCCCCACCGCCAACGCCAGTCCCCCCAGGGTCATGACATTCAGGGTTTGCCCGCTGAGGGCCAGCAGGGCAATGGCCGAGAGCACGGCCAGCGGGATCGATACGGCGATGATCAGCGTGGAGCGCCAACTGCCGAGAAACAGCAGGATCATGGCGCTGGTCAGCAAGGCGGCAATGATCCCTTCCTGCGCCACGCTGCCCACCGATTGTTTGACGAACACCGAGGCGTCGCCCAGCAGCGAGGTCTTAAGGGATGGCGGCAAGGTTTCATTGATGCGCGGCAGCATCCCGCGGATCCCGTCGATGATGGACAGGGTCGAGATATTGCCGTTCTTTAACGCGGGCATCAGCACGGCGCGATGGCCGTCCACGCGCACAATATTGGTTTGCGGCGGTGAGCCGTCACGCACGTGGGCCACCTGACCGATGGTGATCAGCGCGCCATTCACGGTCTTGATCGGCAGGTCGTTCAGCTCATCGATGGCCTTGGGGCTGTTGTTGAGCAGCACCGTGTATTCATAGGTGCCGAGCTTGGCGGTGCCCACCGGGATGATCTGGTTCTGCGCCGCCAATGCATTGCCTACGTCCTGTGCCGACAGGCCTTTGGCTGCCAGTGCTTGTGGATCAAGATCAAGGGTGATCTGGCGCTGCTTGCCACCCATTGGGGTGGGCATGGCCAGGCCGGGCAGGGAACTGAGTGGCAGGCGGATATTGTTTTGCACCAGGTCGCGGATTTTTGCTTCCGAGAGCGTAGGGCTGGAGAACGCCAGTTGCAGGATCGGCACCGTTGAGGCGCTGTAGTTAAGAATCAGCGGCGGGGTGATACCCGGCGGCATCTGCTTGAGCACGGTTTGTGACACGGCGGTCACTTGTGCGTTGGCGGTACGGATATCGACGCCTGGCTGAAAGAAAATTTTCACGATGCCCATACCGGGCAATGACTGCGACTCGATATGTTCGATGTCGTTGACTGTGGTGCTCAGTGATCGCTCATAGGTATAAATCACCCGTCCTGCCATGTCGGCAGGCGCCAGCCCGGTGTATTGCCACACCACGGCGACCACCGGAATGCCAATGTCAGGGAACACATCAGTGGGAGTGCGCACGGCCGCGAGGGGCCCGATGATGCAGATGAAAATCGCCAGCACGATAAACGTGTAGGGCTTGTGCAGTGCGGTCTTTACCAGCCCGAGCATGCCTGAACCTCCGAGGAGTGGAATTGCAAACCTCGGCAGTCTCCCCGTCCAAACCTAACGATCAGCTTTCAGTAACGTGAAGGTTCCTTTAGGAACTGCCTGAAAATCCCTTCATTTTCATTCATTTGGCCGCAGACTCGATGAGCGCCAAGCTTGAGGTCTATTCGACGGGGCAGGTTTTATCCCTGTCGTACTTTTTGCTTTTTTCTACGAGGCGTACGTGTGATGACTCTTAAACCGCTGCTGCTGATTCCGACCCTGAGCCTGGTGTTGTTGCTGTCGGCCTGTGCCGGGCCTATGCCCAAGCAAGACCCGAGCGAAGCCTGGATCGGCCTTAAAGAAGAGGGCAACAGTGACCTGATGGCCGAGCGCGTAGACGGCAAGAACATCAATGATGGTCGCTACTTTGAAGTCACCCCCGGCGCCCACCGCCTGGACGTGACCTTGTTTGAAGGCGCCACGGGGGATGAAAACCAGGTGGATTGTCAGGGCAAGGTCAATTACACCGGATTCAAGGCTGGTGAGCATTACGAGTTGATCGAGTCGAGCCTGGGGCCTGAAGTCAGCGCGAGCCTGGTCGATGGCCATGGCAAGGAAGTAGCGCATACGGCGGACTTCAACTGTATGCCGGGGTAAGGCCTGTGCCTGCTACTAGGATGAGTGCATCAGGTAAATGATTTTACGATCTTGCCCAATGTTTCCATGGCCTTTTCGCAGGCGGGGTCCCACGGGCTGCCGTAGTTCAGGCGGATGCAGTTCCTGAAGCGCTGGGTGGCCGAAAATATTGGCCCCGGCGCGATGCTGATGCCTTGGGCCAGAGCCATCTGGAACAGCTTGAGCGAGTCCATCTGCTCGGGCAGTTCCAACCACAGGAAATACCCGCCCGAGGGCTGGCTGACGCGGGTTTGGGCCGGGAAGTAGCGGGCAATCGCCGCCAGCATCGCGCTCTGTTGTTCTTCCAGGGCATAACGCAATTTACGCAGGTGGCGATCGTAGCCGCCATGCTGCAAGTAATCGGCAATGGCAGCCTGGGCAGGCATCGAGGCGCACAGTGAGGTCATCAGTTTCAGACGTTCAATTTTCTGCGCGTAACGCCCTGCAGCCACCCAGCCAATGCGATAGCCCGGAGCCAGGCTCTTGGCGAACGAGCCGCAATGCATCACCAGGCCTTCGGTATCAAAGGCCTTGGCCGGTTTCGGTGCGTGCTGGCCGTAATACAACTCGGCGTACACATCGTCCTCAATCAGCGGCACCTGATGGCCGCGCAACAATTCGACCAGCGCCTGTTTCTTGGCCTCGGGCATGGTCGCGCCGATCGGGTTCTGAAAGCTGGTCATGCACCACACGGCCTTGATCGGATGGCGCTCGAGGGTTTGCTCCAGCACCCCGAGGTCGATGCCGTCACGGGGGTGTACCGGAATTTCCACGGCCTTGAGCTTGAGCCGCTCCAGCACTTGCAGGCAGGCGTAAAACGCCGGGGCTTCAATGGCCACCAGATCACCGGGTTCGGTGACGGCTTGCAGGCACAGGTTCAGGGCCTCCAGCGCGCCATTGGTGATCAGCAGTTCTTCCATGGGCAGCATCAGCCCGCCGACCATATAACGCAGGGCGATTTGCCGACGCAGTTGCGGGTTGCCGGGTGACATGTCGGTGACCACCATGCGCGGGTCCATCTCGCGGCTGGCGGTGGCCATCGAACGGGCAAGCCGTTGCAGCGGAAACAGCATCGGGCTGGGAAAAGCCGAGCCGAACGGCACGGTGTGCGGGTCTTTGATCGAGTCCAGTACCGAGAACACCAGAGCGCTGACATCCACCTGGGTGGACTCGGTGACGTGGCTGCTGAACACCGGCTCGCAAAACGGGCTCGGCGTATTGGCGTTGACGAAGTAGCCCGAACGCGGCTTGGCCCGAATCAGGCCGCGTCGCTCCAGCAGGTAATAGGCTTGAAACACTGTAGAGGGGCTGACGCCATAGGTCTGACTGGCATAGCGCACCGAAGGCACGCGCTGACCGGGGCCGAGCACCCCGGTGCGGATCAGTTCGGCAATATCGTCGGCGAATTTTTCGTAGCGTTTCATTGGGTAAGGCTCGGTCCGAAGGGGCTTGCGGCACTGCTTGCTGTGATTGTGGGAGCGGGCTTGCTCGCGATACAGGCGCTGCGGTGTTTCTGATAAGCCGCAGTGATCCTATCGCGAGCAAGCCCGCTCCCACCCAGTAAATGTGCAGTCTAACGATTCAAGGGGGCAACAAAACGGCTTTTCGCCACACTGCGTACATTTGGCTCATCGGTGTCGGTAACCACAAACTCGATGGTTTGTGAGCTGCTTTTCGGCCTGTCGGCCAGCAGGGCGACAGATACCGGCACATCGACAATTTCGCCGGGGGCCAGGGTCAGCTCGGTTTTACCCTGCAACTGGAAGTCCTCGCTGTCTTGCAACGATACCCGATAGTGCTGCGGCTCCTGGGTCTTGTTGATGATTTTAAGGCTATAGATGTTTTCGATCTGGCCCTGGCTGTTTTCGCGGAACAGACCGCGGTCCTTGATCACATCCAGTGACACCATAGTGCGCTGGTTCAGGGCCACCACCAGCGCTCCGATCATGACTACCAGCACCACGGCGTAGCCAATCAGGCGTGGGCGCAGCAGGTGAGTCTTGCCGCCCTGCAACTCGTGTTCCGAGGTGTAGCGCACCAGGCCTGGCGCATAACCCATTTTTTCCATCACCGAGTCGCAGGCATCGATGCAGGCAGCGCAACCGATACATTCCATCTGCAAGCCATCGCGGATATCGATCCCGGTCGGACACACCTGCACGCACATATAGCAGTCGATGCAATCGCCCAGTTCTGCCTGTTTGGGTTCCACCCCGCGTTTGCGCGGGCCCCGGTTTTCGCCACGGGCCACGTCATAGGAAATAGCCAGGGTGTCTTTATCGAACATCACGCTCTGGAATCGTGCATACGGGCACATATGCATGCACACCGCTTCACGTAGCCAGCCGGCGCTGATGTAGGTGGCGCCGGTGAAAAACATGACCCAGAACAGGCTGATACCGGCTATTTCGAGGGTCAGCAGCTCAGTGGCCAACGGCCTGACCGGCGTGAAGTAACCCACGAAGGTCAGCGCAGTCAGCACGCTGATGGCGATCCATAGCGTGTGCTTGGCGCTGCGACGCAGGATTTTGTTTAGGCGCCAGGGGGCGGCTTGCAGTTTTATGCGTTGGTTTCTGTCACCTTCGGTGATCTTTTCGCACCACATAAACAGCCAGGTCCAGGAGCTTTGCGGGCAGGTGTAGCCACACCACACCCGTCCTGCAAACACCGTGATCGCAAACAGGCCAAAGGCGGCAATGATCAGCAATGCCGACAACAGGATGAAGTCCTGCGGCCAGAACGTCGCACCAAAGATATGAAACTTGCTTTCAGACAAATCCCACAGGACCGCCTGACGGCCATCCCACGTCAGCCAGACCGTGCCGAAGAACAGTAAAAACAACAGGCCTGTACCCACTATTCGCAAGGTGCGGAACAGGCCAGTGAAGCTGCGGGTATGGATCACGTTGTCGCTGGACTTGTTTTTGATTTTTGCGGCTCTTGGTCGAGAAGCCTCAAATGATTCAAGTATCTGGACGGGAATTTGTTCGCTCATGGTCTTTCGCTCATCAGCCTCCATCAGGCATGCGCACTATGCCCAGCGAACTGTTTGCATAACAGACTCAGTTATTTGAATTAAAACCGGATCAGATGGTTTCCAAGAGCTGCCTGCGACAATAGGCTGCACCCCTGGCAACGCCACGGCTTTATTGGGCTTTTACGCCTGTAACCCAGGTGTGTCGGATTGAGGCTGATTAAGGTCAAGTAAATTAGCGAATCACTGAAGTGAACCTTCACAAGGGCAATCTGTGCATGTGTTTTGCATTGATACCTGCAGCGGCCACCATCAACCCTTTTCAGCCTGTACCTGCGGGTGTGCGCGTGACCTCAAAGCAACACATTGCACTGTTATTGTGCGAAAACAGTGCAGTGTGCAGGGTTCTGCCCCAAGCTTTTTTTGTCGGTCATTGGGGAGTCATCAAACGATACAGATTGTCTGACAACAGCTAGTCTTTGCTCTGTCTGTGGGTTGCAGGACACGGCTCAAGTCGATGGCTAAAACGCGTGCTGGGTCATGCGTAACCTTTACCGGATGGAGAGCAGCATGGATTCGAGCAAGCAAACGGGTAAAGGGAAGGACTCATCGTTACCCGACATCTCGGATATCGAGGCGCTGACCCGGGCAGAGCATCCCGATCCGTTTTCGGTATTGGGACCTCATGGGGATGGCGAGGACGGGCAGTATATCCGGGCTTTTTTACCGGGTGCGGTCAGTGTCAACGTGGTCGCCCGTGATGGCGGTGAAGTCCTTGGCCGCCTTGATGATTCGCAGGTGCCCGGCCTTTATGTGGGGCATTTTCCCCAGGCGCGGGGGTATCTGCTGCAGGTTGACTGGGGCAATGCTGTGCAGACCAGCGAAGATCCCTACAGTTTTGGCCCGTTGCTGGGTGAAATGGATCTGTACCTGTTTGCCGAAGGTAATCATCGCGACCTGAGCAGCTGCTTTGGCGCGCAATTGATCGAGGTCGATGGCGTGCCCGGTGTGCGCTTTGCGGTATGGGCGCCGAATGCGCGGCGGGTATCGGTAGTCGGTGATTTCAATGGCTGGGACGGGCGCCGCCATCCGATGCGCTTGCGCCATCCGAGCGGGGTATGGGAACTGTTTGTGCCACGCTTGCAGGCAGGTGAAGCGTACAAGTATGAGATTCTTGGCGCCCATGGGATATTGCCGCTCAAGGCCGACCCTGTGGCGCTGGCCACGCAGTTGCCACCTGATACCGCGTCAAAAGTGGCTTCGCCCCTGAGCATCGACTGGCAGGACGGCGACTGGATGCAAGCGCGTGCGCAGCTTCAGCGCCATGATGCGCCGCTGTCCATCTACGAGCTGCATGTGGGCTCCTGGCAGTGTGAGGTTGATGATGTTGGCGAAATAGCACGCCAGTACACCTGGCCTGAGCTGGCAGAACGCTTGATTCCGTATGTGCAGCAACTGGGCTTCACGCATATCGAGCTGATGCCGATCATGGAGCACCCGTTTGGTGGTTCCTGGGGCTATCAACCCTTGTCGCAATTTGCCCCAACGGCGCGTTTTGGCTCGCCCGATGATTTTGCCGCGTTCGTCAATGCCTGCCATGTTGCCGGTATCGGCGTGATTCTGGATTGGGTGCCAGCGCATTTCCCCAACGATACCCACGGGCTGGCGCAATTTGATGGTACGGCGTTGTATGAATATGCGAACCCGCTTGAAGGGTTTCATCAGGACTGGAACACGCTGATTTACAATCTGGGGCGCACCGAAGTGCATGGCTTTATGCTGGCCTCGGCCCTGCACTGGCTCAAACACTTCCATATCGACGGGCTGCGGGTCGATGCGGTGGCATCCATGTTGTACCGCGACTACTCGCGTAAATCCGGCGAATGGGTGCCCAATCGTTATGGGGGGCGGGAAAACCTCGAGGCCATCGAGTTTCTGCGCCATCTCAATGACGTGGTTGCCCATGAAGTCCCCGGCGCGCTGGTGATTGCCGAAGAATCCACGGCCTGGCCGGGTGTCAGTCAAGGTACCGATCAGGGCGGCCTGGGTTTTTCGTATAAATGGAACATGGGCTGGATGCACGATTCGCTGCACTACATCCAGCAAGACCCGGTATACCGTGCGCACCATCACAACGAGCTGAGCTTTGGCCTGGTGTACGCCTGGACCGAGCGTTTTATCCTGCCGATTTCCCATGATGAAGTGGTGCACGGCAAGCACTCGCTGATCGACAAGATGCCCGGCGATCGTTGGCAAAAATTCGCCAACTTGCGCGCTTACCTGAGCTTTATGTGGGCGCATCCGGGCAAGAAACTGCTGTTTATGGGCTGTGAGTTCGGCCAATGGCGCGAGTGGAACCACGATCAGCAACTGGACTGGTATCTGCTGCAATACCCCGAGCACCGGGGCGTGCAGAAACTGGTTGGCGATTTGAACCGTTTGTATCGCGAGCAACCTGCGCTGCATGAGCAGGATGACGTGGCACAAGGGTTCCAGTGGTTGATTGGTGATGACGCGGCCAACAGTGTTTACGCCTGGTTACGCTGGAGCAAGGACGGTTCGCCATTACTGGTGGTGGCCAACTTTACCCCGGTGCCGCGTGCGGGTTATCGCATCGGGGTGCCGCTGGCCGGCACCTGGCAGGAGGTGATCAACAGTGATTCGGCCGTCTATGCCGGTTCCGATTATGGCAATGGCGGCGGGGTGGTGACCGAGGAGCTGCCCAGTCACGGGCAGGGTTCGTCTCTGGCCTTGAACCTGCCGCCGTTGGGGGTGTTGATATTGCGGCCGGTGGCGGGGTAAAGGTCGCCTCAATATTACAAATGCACCTCAACCGCCAGCGGCAAATGATCGGATAAATGCGTCCAGGGCTTGTTGCCGAGGATTTCGGGATTGTGGCTGCTGGCGTTGCGCAAGTAGATGCGGTCCAGACGCAGCAGCGGCCAGCGCGCCGGGTAGGTTTTGGCCAACTGCCCGTGATGCCTCTCAAACACTTCATGCAGATCGTCGCGTTGGCGCAGGGCGGCATTGCCTTGCTGTTTCCAGTCGTTGAAGTCGCCTGCAATGATCACCGGCTCATTGGGCGGCAGGGATTTGAGCAACTGGTTAAGCAGTACGATTTGTAGCTGTCGGTGGCTTTCCAAAAGGCTCAAATGCACGCAAATGGCATGCACATTGTCGTGGCCGGGAACGTCCAGCTCGCAATGCAGCAGGCCGCGCCGCTCGGGGCCGGTGATGGAAATATCCAGATTGCGCGAGGCCTTGATCGGGTACTTGGACAGCAAGGCATTACCGTGATGGCCATTGGTATACACGGCGTTACGGCCGTAGGCGAAGTCGCTCCACATGCTGTCGGCGAGGAATTCGTATTGCGAGGTTTCTGGCCAGTCCTCGTAGCGGGATGCGTGTTTCTCGTGTTCGCCAAGCACTTCCTGCAGAAACACCAGATCAGCACCGGTGCTGCGCACGGCCTCGCGCAGTTCGGGGAGGATGAAGCGTCGATTGAATACAGTGAATCCCTTGTGCGTATTGACCGTCAGCACCTTGATTTGATGGACAGCAGGTGCTGTTGCCGTGGTAGCAGATGAAAGCGTGTTGCCGACAACATCATCAGTGGGCATGGTCACTCCTCTGTCAGGGGCAGTTTCAAAGCGGCAAGTTCAGGGTTTGCAGCTTGCCGCTTTTTATGGGGGCGTACTTGATGCTTATCAATATAGTCACGACACCTCAGGTCGTTGCAGTTCAAACAACACCAGTGAGCGCCCGGTGACGCTGTAGGCCTTGTTGAACGGCAGGTGCTGTGGCCCTTTGATTGACGGGTCGGTGGTGTCGAGCTTGCATGACCAACTGATGCCCTGGGGGACTTTGGGCAGGTTGAAGTTGATTGTGTCGTGGCTGGCGTTGACCACGATCAGCAAGGTGGCGTCGGCTCCGGCCCGTTGTACCCCGGAGACCTGCGCTCGACCATCCAGCAGCATGCCCAGGCAGCGGGCTTGGCTGTCTTGCCACTGCTCGGTGGTCATCTCCTCGCCATCCGCTGCCAGCCAGGTCACGTCACTGACTCCAGGCGTCTCGCTGGAGTGGCCAATCAGAAACAGGCCGCGACGCAAGATGGGGTACTGCATGCGCAGCTTGATCAGGCGTTTGACAAACGCCAGCAGGGATTTGCCGGGCTTGTCCAGTTCCCAGTTGACCCAGCCGATTTCGCTGTCCTGGCAGTAGGCATTATTGTTGCCGTGCTGGGTGCGTGCGAATTCGTCGCCCGCCACCAGCATCGGCGTGCCCTGAGCCAGGAGCAGGGTGGCCATGAAGTTGCGCATCTGGCGCTGGCGCAACGCATTGATCTCGGGATCGTCAGTGGGCCCTTCGATCCCGTGGTTCCACGAAATATTGTTATTGCTGCCGTCCTGGTTGTTTTCGTCGTTGGCTTCGTTGTGCTTGTCGTTGTATGACACCAGGTCGTGCAAGGTGAAACCGTCATGGGCGGTAACAAAGTTGACCGAAGCATAGGGTCTGCGGCCACGGTGGTTGAACAGGTCGGCCGAGCCGGTCATGCGCCCGGCAAAGTCGGCCAGTTGGCCTTCGTCACCCTTCCAGAAAGCGCGTACGGTATCGCGAAAACGGTCGTTCCATTCCGCCCAGCCGGGCGGGAAACCGCCGACCTGATAGCCCCCGGGGCCGCAGTCCCAGGGTTCGGCGATCATCTTCACCCGACGCAACAGTGGGTCCTGACGGCAAGCCACCAAAAAGCTGTGACGCTGGCTAAAGCCGTCGTGGTAGCGCCCCAGAATGGTCGCCAGGTCAAAGCGGAAGCCATCGACGTGCATTTCGCGCGCCCAGTAGCGCAGTGAATCGGTGACCATCTGCAGGACGCACGGGTGGCTCAGGTCGAGCGTGTTACCGGTGCCGGAATCATTGATGTAAAAGCGCTTGTCTTCAGGCATCAGCCGATAGTACGAGGCGTTATCGATGCCGCGCATGGACAGGGTAGGGCCCAGCTCGTTGCCTTCGGCCGTGTGGTTGTAGACCACATCCAGAATCACCTCCAGCCCGGCCTTGTGCAGGCGCGCGACCATTTCCTTGAACTCGGCTATCTTGCCGCTGGCCAGGTAGCGCGGGTCCGGGGCGAAAAAACCGATGCTGTTGTAGCCCCAGTAGTTGGTCATGCCTTTTTGCAGCAGATGCTGGTCGTTGACGAATGCGTGCACCGGCAGCAACTCGATACTGGTCACGCCGAGGCTGGTCATGTGTTCGACCACCTCATCGACCATCAGGCCAGCAAAGGTGCCGCGCACCTCATCCGGTACGGCGGGGTGGCGCATACTGATGCCGCGCACATGGGTTTCATAAAAAATCGTACGGTCCCACGGCACGGCCAGCCGATGATCCTGCCCCCAGGTGTGCGCCGGGTCTATCACCTTGCACTTGGGCACAAATGGCGCGCTGTCGCGCTCATCAAAGCTCAGGTCGGCATCCGGATGGCCGACGGTGTAGCCAAACAGGGCTTCGGACCATTTAAGTTCCCCAACCAACTGTTTGGCATAGGGGTCGATCAGCAATTTATGGTGGTTAAAACGATGACCGTTGGCAGGGTCGTAGGGGCCATACACGCGGTAGCCGTAAATCTGTCCGGGGTGTGCGTTTGGCAGATAGCCGTGAAAGATCTCGTCGGTGTACTCGGGTAATTCGATCCGTTCCAGTTCAACCTCACCGGCTGCGTCGAACAGGCACAATACGACTTTGCTGGCATTGGCGGAAAACAGGGCGAAGTTGACGCCTAATCCGTCCCACGTAGCGCCCAAGGGGAAGGGTCGGCCTTCGCGGATGCGCAAAGGGTCGCCAGTAAAAGGTGCTGACGTACGTTTACTCATGACCTGCTCCTGCACAACCGCAATTGAAGACGTAAATGGCCTGTGGGAGCGAGCTTGCTCGCGATTGCAACAACCCGGTCAACCTGCTCAACCAAGGTGTTTGAATCGCGAGCACGCCCGCTCCCACAGGTGGGGCTTTGTGCTCAAGATGAAGCAGGTTTGCGCGGTGCTCGGGGCTTTTTCTCTGCGACAGGTTTAGCCGGTGACTTGGCTTTGGTAGCCCGTGGTGCTGTTTTGGATGGAGCCAGTGCCTGTGCCTGCGCCAGTTTGTGAGCCATTTCCCAGTGACGCTCCTGCTGGCCATCGGGCCGACCCTCGGATTCCCAGATCTGGTAGGCAAACTCACGAATATGTTTGTCGTCGTTACTCATGGCAAAGCTCCTTGGGTGGTAGGGCAATTATCGATCTCGTTCATGGGCTTGCTGGCGGGCACAGGCCAGCAATTCGAAGCGTCGCGTGGCGTCGATCGCGTCCAGCAACGTGTTGCAGTCGCCCGGCAAGCGTCGGCACCAGTTGGGGTGGCCGCTGACGGTGCCTGGCAAGTTGGCTTGCTCCTCAAGGCCAAGGGCGTCCTCGATCGGTAGCAGCACCAATGGTGCACGGGTGTGCCCCAGAAAACGGATACTGGCGTCCAGTGTCGGGGCGTTGCCCTGGGTTTCTTCCTGAAAGTTTTGCGGGTCCTGGCGCAAGGCCCGGTCCAGACCTTCGCACTCGTGTTGGCGATTTTCCCGCCAGCGGTGCGCAGCCACAGGGTCGATCAACCCCAGGCGTTCATTCCAGTCGATATCGCGTCCGCACAGCCAGCCATTGAGAGTGGGTAGATCGTGGGTGCTGGTGGTGGCCAGTGCATAGTCCGGCCAGTCCAGAATGGGTTTGAAGCGGGCGCCGTAGTCTTGCTCGAACAGCAGCACGCGAATCCCGAGGATCGCCCGCTCGCTGAGTTTTTCGCGCAGCCCGTCCGGCACCGTGCCGAGGTCTTCGCCGAGCACGATGGCTTGATGGCGTACAGATTCGAGGGTGACCAGGCGCAGCAGGTCATCGACCGGGTAATACAAATACGCCCCTTCGCTGGACGGTGCCCCCAGGGGGATTACCCATAAGCGTTGTAAACCCAGTACATGGTCAATGCGCAGCCCTCCAGCGTGGGCAAAGTTAGCGCGTAACATTTCGATAAAGGCACGGAAGCCATTACGTTTCAGGCCTTCAGGTGAAAACGCG
Organism: Pseudomonas kulmbachensis; assembly: GCF_963681935.1. Lineage (NCBI taxonomy): Bacteria > Pseudomonadati > Pseudomonadota > Gammaproteobacteria > Pseudomonadales > Pseudomonadaceae > Pseudomonas > Pseudomonas kulmbachensis. Next base: position 2,082,640 of record NZ_OY817088.1, read on the forward strand.
GAAATCCCCCAGCCCTGGCCTGCACGGTTGAGTTGATCGGGTGGGGCGCCTACGGTCAGTTGCGCCAGCATTTCGTCCTGTCTGCACCATGCCTGGCTACCTGCGCCATCAGCGCCCACGGCCAGATCGGCGATCAGGCCGATAGCCATGCCGCTGGATCGTGCCGTGGTTTGTGCATGAGCCAGGCAGCGGGCGATCAGCCACTGACAAAAGGCGTAATACGCAATGACCTGCTGGTGCTCTTCGGCAAAGTGCAGCAATGCCGGGCTGTCGGGGTTGCGCCATTGCTCTGGCCAGTCGCGCCAATCGAGGCTGTGATGCTCGGCCACGCAGCGCTCTTGCAAGGCTTCGAAGCGGCAGTGGTTTTCCAGTGCCTCGCCTCCCAGTTCGCGAAAGCGCTCGAAGTCGTCCATGCGCGGATGTTCGCCCCGGGAAAAGTCATTGTAGAGCTGGCGCAGCAGTGTCTGTTTGGCCCGGGTCACGGCTGGCCAGTCAATCAGGGGCAATTGTTCCAGGCGCTGCAGTTCTTCTTTCAGACCCGTAGCGTCGATGGCCCTGTTTAGCGCCTCTTCACCCAGAATGCTGGCGGGTGCGGCATACAGGCTGTTGAGGAACAGACGGCTGGACGGTGAATACGGACTGTAATGCTTGGGTGCGCTGCTGAACATGGCGTGCAGGGGGCTGATTGCCAAGGCATCCGCGCCGCGCTCACCGGCCGCCCGCAGCAGGGTTTCCAGTGCCTGGGTATCGCCAAAGCCACCATCGCCTTGGCGATGCAGCGAATACAGCTGAGCACTTAGGCCCCAGGCACGGGGTGCTGCCTGATGCAGGGCATCGGCAATGCTGAAACATTTGGCCGGGGCTACGGCGAGGGTGAAATGCTGATCGTCCAGTTGCACCCGGTGGTAACCAATGGGAATCATGCCCGGCAGTACCGCGTCGGCATCCAGCTGGATCGCCAGGGAGTCACCGTTTTCCAACTGCACGACGCACTGGCTGTGGGGGTGGAAATAACGAGATAAATCCAGCGCCTTGCCCACATCTGCGGTCAGTAATGGCGGCAGCCGTTTGTTCTGTTGTTCCAGCTGCAAATTCAGCAGGCTGGTTTCGATAGCTTCGGCGCTGTCGGCAGGTAAGCCCAAGCCCGCCAGAATGGCTTCCAGTGCGCTTGGTTGAACCCTTTGTGGCTGACCGTTGGCATCGATCCAGTCAACGGCCAGCCCGGCTCGGCCAGCGAGTACTTCAAGTTGCGCTTCACTCATTGGCGGTTCCCTTGGTGGCGATAGATGATCGGACGTCAGGCAGATCCGCAGGTGGTATTGCTCAAGGTGACACGCTGCGAAGCAGTGACTTGGCAACCAGTTGTTCATAAAGCTCGGCGTAGGGTTCCACCGCCTTGCACCAGTTGAAGGGTGCTGCCATCGCGCGGCAACGCATGGCGTTAAACAGCGCGGGGTAGCTGAAGACCTTGAATGCTCGCTTCAGAGCCTGCTCGTAACTGGCCACGGTGGATTCATCGAACAAAAACCCGGTAACGCCATTTTCGATGGTATCGGCCAGACCACCGGTGTTGCGTGCTACAGGCAGTGAACCGAAGCGTTGCGCGTACATTTGGCTCAGGCCGCAGGGTTCATAGCGCGATGGCATCAACAGGAAATCGCTGCCCGCGAACATGCGCCGAGCGTCGGTTTCATTGAAACCGATACGTACCCCGATCTGACCGGGGAAACGCAGAGCCAGTTCACGCATGGCCTGTTCCTCCTCCGGCTCGCCGCGGCCGATGATGCAGATCTGTCCGCCCGATGCCACGATAAAAGCGGCCACGGCTTCGGTCAGGTCCAGGCCTTTTTGGTACACCAGCCGCGAAACCACGGCGAACAGCGGCCCTTTGGAGGGTTTGAGTTCAAACAGGCTGCGTACATGGGCGGTGTTCAGGGCTTTGGCGTCCCAGTCGCCGATGCCGAACGGGGCAATCAGATGGGGGTCGGTTGTGGCTTCCCAGCTTTCATCAATGCCATTAGGGATACCGCTCAGCAGCCCTTGCTGGGTTTTGCTGGCTAAAAAGCCATCCAGGCCGCAACCGAAGGCCGGAGTGGTGATCTCTGCGGCATAGGTGGCACTGACCGTGGTGATGTGGCTGGCATAGGCCATGCCGGCCTTGAGGAACGACAACTTGCCATAGAACTCCATGCCGTCCTGTTGCAGGGCATGGTGCGGGATACCCAGCTCCGGGCAGCAGGCCCGGCTGAATACGCCCTGGTAGGCCAGGTTGTGAATGGTGAATAGCGTTGGCGTGCGCTGACCGCGCCAATGCATATAAGCCGGGGCCAGCCCGGCAGGCCAGTCGTGGGCGTGGACCAGGTCTGGCTGCCAATGAATCTGCGCCAGGTTGGCCGCAATATCGGCCGCGGCCAGGCCCAGGCGGGCGAAGCGAATATGGTTGTCGGGCCAGTCACGGCCGTTATTGGCGCCATATGGGGTGCCTTCGCGTTCATACAGCTCGGGGCAAATCAGTACATAGATGACCAGGCCGTCCTTCAAGTCCATGCGCCCGATCTTGCAGGCGGGCAGGGCGGCATGCCCACCGAGTTCGCCGATGATATGGATCGGGTTGTCGCTGTTGAGTACTTGTGGGTAGCCGGGAATCAACACCCGCACATCATGTAAATGACGCATGGCCCGTGGCAGCGCGGCAGACACATCGCCCAGGCCGCCGGTTTTCACCAGATCGGCCAGTTCGGAGGTGACAAACAGCACTTTCTTTTTATTGGGATTAGCGCTCGGCAGTACCTGCACGGGCTTCCCGGCAGGGGCCAGGCCTGACAATGAAATCAGCTCATTAATAACTTGCGGGTGCAGACGTTCTTCTTGATTTGGCGCAGCAGCACTGATCATGAATCTCTCCCGTTGTATTTATTGATCCCTAACGGCCACCCGGCCGGTACGTCCTCACTTGCTGATCCGCCACATCCCGCCTGCGTAAAAGCCCAGAAGGTAAATAAGGCACTGCAAGGAATGCACCAAAAGCGACGACCCTGTTTGAAATTGACCTATCACGGGCGCTAAAGATTCACTTATATAAATACGACGTTAAAACGCCGTACACACGACAGCGTTAAGTGTAGGAGAGATAGGTCAAGGTGCTAGGTGGGAGTCGGAACTTTTGTAGGACAAGGGCATATTTGTTGTAATAAATTTTCTATCACATGATGTGTGTCACTGTTATGTCAATACGTCGCGCAGCTCTGGACTTTTTGGTAGCCGCTGACGAGGAACGAAGGCTGCGAGCTCTTGATCTTGCGAACGGGACAAAAAAGCTCGCAGCCTTCGTTCCTCGTCAGCGGCTACAGTGCACTCAATGCTCCAGAGGATTTCAATAACAGGGCGAGCGCACCATTGCAGTGCGCTCGGTACTGAAATCTCAGTTGCCGGGGTACTCGGCAATCACCTGGTCTTTACCGTCGTTGCGCAGGCCGATCACCTGGTACGCGTCCTTGCGATCACCCATTTCCATTCCGGGTGAGCCCATGGGCATGCCCGGTACGGCAATCCCTTTGAGGTCATTGCGCTTGGTCAGGGCAACCACTTGTTCGGCGGGTACATGGCCTTCAACGAATTTGCCGTCGATCACTCCGGTATGGCACGAAGCCAGTCTCGGCTGGACGCCGAGGCGCTGTTTCACGCTGCTCATATCGGCTTCCACATGGTCATTGACCTTGAAGCCATTGGTTTCAAGGTGAGAAATCCAGGCTTTGCAGCAGCCACAGTTGGCATCACGATGCACATCAATGGTCAGTTGTTCGGCGGCTTGAGCCATTGAGGCAAACAGCAGGGCCGAGAGAGCGGCAAGGCGCAATGGAGTTTTCATCGAGTTCCTCTTTACGAAAAAAGTGTCAGCTTGAGCGATAGGGACTGTCAGGCAACTGATGGCAAGATGACAATTGTGTCAGGTTCAGCGTGCTCCGCTTATTGGCCCAGCCGCAAGCTGGCGCGAATACCTTTCACCTCTGGCTCGTTGGCCTTGTAACCGTCTGCGGGGCCCGCGTAGGAAAGCGCGTAAGCGCTGTTGCCCTGAGTGGCGGCTACCAGTGTCTGAGTGATGACGTGGTTACCGTTCTGAGTGATCTTGCAGGTGGTTTCCAGCGCATCCAGGCCGCCCAGCGTGCTGCTGCGGATTTTGCTGCATGCACTCTGGTATCCGCCTTTGGCGAAGTTCTGTTGCAGGGTTTTGCGCATCTGCAACAAAACCGCCTCCATATTGACCTTGTGTTCAGGTGCCAGGGTCGACTGGGTCAGCTCCATGACCATCTGCGGATCGCCATTGGCGTCGTTCTTCACTGCTCGCTGGCGCACGCTGGTGTCGTCAGTCGCAGGCGGTACGGCTTGCACTTCCCAGTCTGCGGGCCAGGTAATCATCAGCCCTTCGGCGTTGGCCACGGGCAGCGCAGCGAGCAGGCATAAGCCGATAAAAACAGGTAAACGGCGAGCAAAGTGCATGGATATCGGGCCTTTTGGGCAAGTTTTGACAGTAATAGTGTATCAACAGGTGTCGAGGTATTGCTTTGCAGCGTGACATCATTTTCGACCATTGCTCAGCTAAACCTTTGCTTCTTATGTCTAATCCCGGACAATCGCGCCCCTCTTATGGCTGGGGCGATGTCAGCAAGGTGTTTCTTGTCCGCCCCGGCTGCGTGGTAACGACCGGCTAGCGGAGATTCGACCGGATGAATGACCAGGCTAACAGCGTTGACGAACGCTTCGACGAGACCCCAGCGACCCTGAGTCGCTGGAACCGTCATGACACCACCTGGATGCTGGGCCTGTTTGGCACAGCGATTGGCGCAGGTACTTTGTTTTTGCCAATCAACGCTGGGCTTGGCGGCTTTTGGCCGTTATTGATTCTGGCGCTGCTGGCGTTCCCGATGACCTTTTACGCCCACCGTGGCTTGACCCGATTCGTTCTCTCCGGTCGCGAAGGCTCAGATATCACTGACGTGGTAGAAGAACATTTCGGCCTGCGCGCCGGTGCAGTGATTACACTGCTGTATTTCCTGGCCATTTTCCCTATTTTGCTGATTTACAGCGTAGCGCTGACCAACACCGTTGGCAGTTTTATGCTTAATCAATTGCATATCACGCCACCACCACGGGCCATCCTGTCGCTGGTGCTGATTCTGGGCTTGCTGATCGTTGTGCGCTGCGGCGAACAAGTGATCGTGAAGGCCATGAGCATGATGGTCTACCCGTTTATCGTTGCATTGCTGTTTTTGGCGGTGTTTCTGATCCCGCACTGGAATGGCGGCATTCTGAGTACCGCAAGCACGCTGCCGGAGCCTTCGGCTTTATTGCACACCTTGTGGTTGGCGATTCCGGTGATGGTGTTCTCCTTTAACCATTCACCGATCATCTCGGCTTTCGCCGTGGATCAAAAGCGCCGTTACGGTTCGAACGCCGACGAGCGCAGCTCGCAGATCCTGTCCCGCGCCCACCTGCTGATGGTGGTGATGGTGCTGTTCTTTGTCTTCAGCTGTGTGCTCACGCTGTCGCCTGAACAACTGGCCGAAGCCAAGGCCCAGAACCTGTCGATCCTGTCCTACCTGGCCAACCACTTCAGCAACCCGACCATTGCATTTGCCGCGCCGCTGATTGCGTTCGTGGCCATTGCCAAGTCATTCCTGGGCCACTACATCGGCGCCAGCGAAGGCCTTAAAGGTCTGGTACTGAAAACCGGCAAGCGCCCAGGCGCGAAAAACCTCGACCGCATGACCGCTGCTTTCATGCTGGTGGTGTGCTGGGCCGTGGCAACGCTTAACCCAAGCATCCTGGGCATGATCGAAACCATGGGCGGGCCGGTGATTGCTGCCATTCTGTTCCTGATGCCGATGTACGCGATCCGCCGGGTGCCCGCCATGCGTCAGTATTCGGGGCAGATCTCCAACGTGTTTGTCACTGTTGTGGGCCTGATCGCGATTTCGTCGCTGGTGTACTCGCTGATCCCTTGATGCTTGCCCCGGTCGCCGCCGTTCTGCGCGGCGACACTTCGGTGATTGTCCAGCTCAAGCCGCCCAAGGCTTGAGTCTGGCCAGTACTGTGAATACTATTGCGACCCATTCCTATTCGTGGTGTGCTGCCAGCACGTCCGAGGGTTCCCGTGTCGCCATCCCCGTCGAACTTACCCTAGCTGCGATCACCACGGTTGGCTGTTGAACTGGCTGCGGCGGCGCTTGCGCGATACCGACAGTGCTGCTGATGTGCTGTTCACTGAGCAACAGCGATTGATGGTGTTGCGGATGGGCGAAATTATTACTACGGCGCTCCACGCAATCTGATGCTGGGGATGAAGTACCGTTTCTGAAGAGGCTTTCTGGGAGCGTGCTTGCTCTCGATCAATCGCGAGCAAGCACGCTACAGGTTGTGGGTTATTTACCCGACAACAACGCCTCTAGTTTTTCCTGGTCACGGGCGAACTGGCGAATGCCCTCGGCCAGTTTCTCAGTGGCCATTGCATCTTCGTTGGAGGCCCAGCGGAATTGCGCTTCGTTCAGGTTCAGACGCGGTTCGCCCGCGTGGCCTGGAGCCAGTTTGCGCTCCAGTTTACCGTCGTCCAGAGCCAGTTTTTCCAGCAAGTCCGGGCTGATGGTCAGGCGGTCGCAGCCAGCCAGTTGCTCGATCTGGTTGAGGTTGCGGAAGCTGGCGCCCATTACCACGGTGTTGTAGGCATTGGCCTTGTAGTAGTTGTAGATACGGGTCACGGACTGCACGCCCGGATCATCGGAACCGGTGTAGTCGGTGCCGGTGGACTTCTTGTACCAGTCGTAAATCCGACCTACGAACGGCGAGATCAAAAATACCCCGGCATCGGCACAGGCAGCGGCCTGGGCGAACGAGAACAGCAGGGTCAGGTTGGTTTGAATACCGTCCTTTTCCAGTTTCTCGGCAGCGCGGATGCCTTCCCAGGTCGAGGCGAGCTTGATCAGGACGCGGTCGCGGCCTACACCAGCCTTGTCGTAAAGCTCGATCAACTGGTTGGCTTTGTTCAGCAGGGCCGGCTCGTCAAACGATAGACGGGCGTCGACTTCAGTCGAAATGCGCCCCGGTATCACTTTCAAGATACCGCTACCTACCGATACCGCGAAATGATCGCAGGCCAGGCCCACATTGCCCTTGGCGTGGCTGATGGCGTTTTGCAGCAGCTCGGCATAACCGGGCATCGCTGCAGCCTTGAGCAGCAGCGACGGATTGGTGGTTGCATCCACAGGTTTGAGACGGGTAATCGCGTCGAGGTCGCCGGTGTCTGCGACCACGGTGGTGAACTGCTTGAGTTGTTCCAGCTTGGAAGTCATGAGCGTCTCTGTCGAAAAGGTATTAATGGCAGTACAGATTGATTGCGTCGTCGATCAATAGTTCGTTGAACGAAGAATGCCGTTGAATACCTTCTCGATGCAACCAATGGAACAGATTTAATCTGTCGTAGTGCCATTACCTGGATTTCAGAGTTCCAGCTTGCCCCATCCTGGCTTGCGCGGCTCTGGTTCGCTGATCTGCACAGCATTGACGGTTTTGCCGGTGGCCAGCTCAACCCGGCGCGCCACTTCCGGGTCGTCGGCAAAGGGGATCAGGCTGGCCTCGTCGATATCCTTTGCGGTTTTATGCTTCAGGCACCAGCCGACCGCAAAGTAGAGGCTGATTACGGCGGCACAGTTGAGGACTATTTCGAGCATGGCAAGGCTCCTTGCTGAGTGCAGCGCACGCCTGCGGCATGCGCTGCAACGGGGTCAGGCGATCTGGGCGCTCAGTTCGGCCTGTTTGAAGTTGGCCACGCGCACCGTGCGCCATACGTTCCAGGCCATCAGCAGCATGCCGCAGAGGAAGAACAGCCCGCCCACAAGGCGCACGACGAAGCCAGGGTGGCTAGCCTGCAACGACTCGACAAACGAGTAGGTCAGCGTGCCGTCATCGTTGATTGCACGCCACATAAGGCCCTGGGTGATGCCGTTGACCCACATCGAGGCGATGTAGAGCACCGTGCCGATGGTGGCCAGCCAGAAGTGCAGGTTGATCAGGGCAGTGCTGTACATCTGCTCGCGGCCGAAGATTTTCGGGATCATGTGGTACAGCGCACCGAAGGTGATCATCGCTACCCAGCCCAATGCCCCGGCGTGAACGTGGCCGATGGTCCAGTCGGTATAGTGGGAGAGGGCGTTGACGGTCTTGATCGCCATCATCGGGCCTTCAAAGGTCGACATGCCGTAGAACGCCAGCGACAGCACCAGAAAGCGCAGGATCGGGTCGGTGCGCAACTTATGCCAGGCGCCCGAGAGGGTCATCATGCCGTTGATCATGCCGCCCCAGCTGGGTGCCAGCAGAATGATCGACATCGCCATGCCCAGCGACTGAGCCCAGTCCGGGAGGGCGGTGTAGTGCAGGTGGTGCGGGCCTGCCCAGATATACAGGGTGATCAGCGCCCAAAAATGCACGATGGACAGGCGATAGGAGTAAATCGGCTTACCGACTTGCTTGGGCACGAAGTAGTACATCATCCCGAGAAAGCCGGTTGTCAGGAAGAAGCCTACAGCGTTATGCCCATACCACCACTGCACCATGGCATCGGTGGCGCCGGAGTACACCGGATAAGATTTGAACCAGTCCACGGGGATTGCCAGGTGGTTGACCACGTGGAGCATGGCGATCACCAGAATAAAAGCGCCGAAAAACCAGTTGCCGACATAAATATGCTTTGTTTTGCGCCGCACCACGGTGGTGAAAAAGACGATGGCGTAGGCCACCCAGACCACGGTCATCCAGACCGCGCCGGTGAACTCGATTTCGGCGTACTCCTTGGTCGTGGTGTAGCCCAGGGGCAGGGTGACCAGCATGATCACAATCACTGACTGCCAGCCCCAGAAAGTAAAGGCTGCGAGCCTGTCAGAGAACAGCCGCACCTGGCAGGTACGCTGCACGGCGTAGTAGCTGGCGGCGAATTGCGCGCTGCCGGCAAAGCCGAAAATCACCAGACTGGTGTGCAGCGGTCGCAGGCGGCCGAATGTGGTCCAGGGCAGGTCGAGGTTCATCTGTGGCCAGGCCAGTTGTGAGGCGATCCACACGCCCATGGCCATGCCGATAACACCCCAGACCACGGTCATGATGGCGAATTGGCGGACAACCTTATAGTTATAGGCCTGCCCGTTTAGTGCTGTGCTCATGCTCAAGTCTTCCACGGTTCAAAGTCCTGCCAGGCCTCGTGGTCTGGCGCAGGGTGAACTTTAGGAACCTTGAGCAAAACAAAACAGATTCAGAAAATCATAATTAATACGGATCAGATTTTATCTCAGGTTTAATCGAAAATTTTCTTAACTGATCTGGTTTTAATTGGTTTTCAATAATTTAAAAGCAACTGAGCTGTAAGGCTCGGGCCCATGTGTATTGCGTGCTCTATCACATTCAACGTCGGATAAAACCTGGTTCTGCGGCGATTCTCCAATGCTTGGCTATACCTATATGGCGCGTTCTTACGGTTGCGTCCCCTACAGGAGTTACAGCATGAAGCTTGGCTTAATGATCGGTACGTTGTGCATCGCCTCAATCGGGATGGTCGGTTGTGCGAGCAAGGTCCAGCAACCGGATGAGTACTCCGGCTTTTTAAAAGATTACAGCCGCCTTAAAGAAGGCAAGTCGCCGTCTGGTGCAGAAGTGATGCGTTGGGTTGACCCTCAGCTCAAGATCAACCAATACACCAGCGTTTATATCGAGCCGACCCAGCTGTACCCGGCACCCAAGCCTACGGAGAAAATCCCGCAGAGCACTTTGAATGGCATCACCAGCTACTATGATCAGGCGCTGAAACGTGAAATGAGCAAATCACTACCGCTGGCCAGTGGCCCAGGCCCAGGGGTGATTGTGGTGCGGGCAGCCATCACTGCGGTCAGCAGCGAGACCGAGAGCCTGGCACCTTATGAGTACATTCCGGTAGCGCTGGTTGCGGCGGCTGTGAGCACGGCGTCGGGGATCCGTGATCAGGAAACCCAGTTGGCCACTGAGGCAGTGTTTATCGACGGGCAAAGTCAGGATGTGGTTGCCCAAGTGGTTCGCAAAGGCATTGGCAAGCCGTTGAGTAACGACAGCCAGGTGATGAGGGCCGATGACGTGAAAAAGGTCATCGATAGCTGGGCATCGGACATGCATCAGTCGTATTTGAAGCTGAAAAAGTAACCGCGCGGTACTTGTGGGAGCGAGCCTGCTCGCTCCCGTTGCTGCGCCTGCAACTATTTACCGAAAGTGACGTTGATCCCGGCAAACAGCGTGAACTGGGGCAGGTCGTCACCCTTGCGCTCCACAGTCCATTGCGGTTCAACGAAGGCGTTGAGAATGTTGCTTCCGGCTTTCCAGGCTTTGCCCACGCCCAAGCCGATGGGGATGTAGTGCGTGTTGCTTTTCAGGTCGTAGGTCCAGGTGCCTGTGGAGCGCAAGTACCAGCCCTTGGGCAGGTTGTGGATGATAAATGGCTGAAAGGTGGCGCTTTCAACATGCTGGCGGTCGCTGTCACCGGCGAACGAGCTTTGGTACTGCACCAGCGCACCCAGCAGGCCGCGTGGTGAGGCGTCGATGGCAATAGCGGCCAGGCCGGCTTGCCACTTGCCGGTGCCCAGTTCGTCATGTTCGGCGGTTGGCGCGGTGATTTGCGGGCCGATGCCAAGCTGCACACCTTCGGTTTTGAGCAGGAATATATCGAACAGGTTGAGGTCGCCAATCCCGGTGCTGTAGCCGCTGTGGGGATTGGGCCGGGTACTGATCGGCAGCGTGACGCGCAGCAGTTGTGGTACGCCGATAAAGTCATTGGGCGCCACGGGCAGGGCGCCTCGCAACAGGGCGTCATTGGTGTGGATATTGCTGTCGTAGACCTGTGGCGTGTAATAGTCCTGAAGATTGATTCCCGGAGCCAGGCTCAGCGGGTTGTTGCTTTTGTTGGCGGTCTCGGCGTTATCGGCCAGTGCGTCAGCAGCAGGGCACAGAACAAGTGACAGCAACAATCCTGAGGCGAGGCGTGTGATGGGCATGGCAGTCCTGTTCCTTGGATACTGACCGTTAACGCTAGCAGTTGGCCTGTACACTGCCGGTATTTATGGCCGTTTTGAGTGCGGCTACACAGAAAGTTGCAGCCTGTATCGTTATGGCATGCAGTGGCGGCGGCTTTGTAGGAGCAATCTTTTTGTAATGGTAAACATGAGATTTTATGTTCAGCCCATAGGTCAGCCTGCCTGATTCATGTTTAACTTCGGCCTCTTCAACAACCTGTCAAAAAGGACATCGTTCATGGCTCAAGTGACGCTTAAAGGCAACCCTGTTCAAGTCAACGGCGAACTGCCTGCAGTAGGTTCCAAGGCGCCGGCGTTTTCGCTGGTTGCAGGTAATTTGTCCGATGTAACACTGGCGAGCTTTGCCGGTAAGCGTAAAGTGCTGAACATCTTCCCAAGCGTTGATACCCCGACTTGCGCGACCTCCGTGCGCACGTTCAACGCTCAGGCCAACGAACTGGCCAACACCGTTGTGCTGTGCATCTCGGCTGACCTGCCATTCGCCCAAGCACGCTTCTGCGGCGCTGAAGGTCTGGAAAACGTACAAAACCTGTCGACCCTGCGCGGCCGTGAGTTCATCGAGAACTACGGCGTGGCAATCGCAGATGGCCCGCTGGCTGGCCTGACTGCTCGCGCTGTTGTAGTACTGGACGAAAACGACAACGTGCTGCACAGCGAACTGGTTAAAGAAATCGCTGAAGAGCCAAACTACGAAGCAGCGCTGGCTGTTTTGAAGTAAGTCGTACCGCAAGACCAAAAGCGGCCTGGCACCCAAAGTGTCAGGCCGTTTTTTTTGCGTTCTACTTTGTATTGATTGCAAAACTGTGGGAGCGAGCCTGCTCGCGAAGGTGGTTAACAAAGGCGCATGTTGCCGGAATTATGGCGGGGCTCTTGATATTTTCGCGAGCAGGCTCGCTCCCACAACATGGACTCAGGTAATACCAAAAGGGGCTACAGAGGCTCTATAACGTAAATACCCGGTAAAGAACCTTTTCATAACGGTCTGCACTGCTTATCGTTCGGCTTCCTGAAAATTATCGCTCGCGCTAATGGTTGATCATTCCATGCAATCCTCTGTTTCCCACAAATCCCGTTTCTGGCTGTTTGGCCTGCTGGCCTTGCTGATCGTCGTTGGTCTGTGCTGGTGGCTATGGCCGTCCGCCTCGAAAAAGGCCGTGACCGATCAGCCTGCCGGGCACACCGGTCGCTCGGGGATGATGCGTCCCGGGTTTGGCGGTTCGACTCAGCCTGTGCCGGTTCGAGTGTCGCAAGTGACGCAGGGTGATTTTCCGGTGTACTTCAAGGCGCTGGGGACTGTGACGGCACTCAACACCATCAACGTGCGCAGTCGTGTGGCAGGGGAGTTGGTCAAGATCAACTTCAAGGAAGGGCAAATGGTCAAAGCTGGCGAACTGCTGGCTGAAATCGACCCGCGCAGCTATCAGAATGCGTTGCTGCAAGCCGAAGGCACGCTGCTGCAGAATCAGGCGCAACTGAAAAACGCTCAGGTCGATGTGCAGCGCTATCGCGGCCTGTACGCCGAAGACAGTATTGCCAAGCAAACCCTCGACACCGCCGAAGCATTGGTCAGCCAATATCAGGGCACGGTCAAGACCAATCAGGCTGCGGTCAACGATGCCAAGCTGAATCTGGAATTCACCAAAATTCGCGCCCCTATCGCTGGTCGTGTGGGCTTGCGCCAACTGGATGTCGGTAACCTGGTGGCGGCCAATGACACTACAGCGCTGGTGGTGATCACCCAGACCGAGCCGATCGTGGTCAGTTTCACCTTGCCCGAGACCAACCTGGCGCTGGTACTTGAGCGCTATCGCAGCGGCGCCAAAATGCCGGTGCAGGCCTGGAACCGTGGTGACACCAAAGAGCTGGCGGTGGGCGTATTGAGCAGCATCGACAACCAGATCGATATCACCACCGGCACCTTGAAGTTCAAGGCACTGTTCGAGAACCGCGATCAGGCGCTGTTCCCCAACCAGTTCGTCAATGTGCGCCTGTTGGCTGACACTCTAAAAAACGTGGTGCTGGCGCCGACGGCAGCCATTCAGTACGGCACCAACGGCTCGTTCGTGTACGCAATGGATGGCGACAACAAAGTCAAGATTCGCACCGTCAAAGTGGGCGTCACCGATGGCGACGTAACAGTGATCGAAGATGGCCTGGCACCGGGTGATCGTGTGGTGCTCGAAGGCACTGATCGCTTGCGCGATGGTGGCGCGGTGGAAGTGGTCAACGACAGCGTCGAAGTGCCTGCAACTGCAGCCGGGCAAGTGCTCGATGGCGGCTCTGACACTGATGCAGCCCCGGCCTCTGACAAAGCCAAGACCAAGGCCCGCGAATGAATCTGTCGCGGCTGTTTATCCTGCGCCCGGTCGCAACCACGCTGTGCATGCTGGCCATCGTGTTATCCGGGATCATCGCTTATCGCTTGCTGCCAGTGTCGGCCCTGCCTCAGGTCGACTACCCGACCATTCGCGTGATGACGCTGTATCCCGGAGCCAGCCCGGATGTCATGACCAGCGCCGTGACTGCGCCGCTTGAACGTCAGTTCGGGCAAATGCCGGGCCTGACGCAAATGGCCTCGACCAGTTCCGGTGGCGCATCGGTACTGACCCTGCGCTTTAATCTCGACATCAACATGGATGTGGCCGAGCAACAGGTGCAGGCCGCGATCAACGCTGCCAGCAACCTGCTGCCCAAGGATTTGCCGGCACCACCGGTGTACAACAAGGTCAACCCGGCGGATACCCCGGTGCTGACCCTGGCGATCACCTCCAAAACCATGCTGCTGCCCAAGCTCAATGATCTGGTCGATACGCGCATGGCGCAAAAGATTGCCCAGATCAGTGGCGTCGGCATGGTTAGTATCGCGGGCGGTCAGCGTCAGGCGGTGCGGATCAAGGTCAACCCCGAGGCGCTGGCCGCCAATGGCCTGAACCTGGCGGATGTGCGCACCCTGATTGGCGCATCCAACGTCAATCAGCCCAAGGGTAACTTTGACGGCCCGACCCGGGTGTCGATGCTGGACGCCAACGACCAGCTGAAAACCCCCGAGGAATACGCCCAACTGATCCTCGCCTATAACAACGGTGCACCGTTGCGGCTCAAGGACGTGGCCGAAATTGTCGACGGTGCCGAGAACGAACGTCTCGCGGCCTGGGCCAACGAAAACCAGGCGGTATTGCTCAATATCCAGCGCCAGCCCGGTGCCAACGTGATTGAGGTAGTGGACCGGATCAAGGCGCTGTTGCCGAGCATCACCGACAACCTGCCGGCTGGCATCGACGTCACGGTGCTGACCGACCGTACGCAAACCATCCGCGCCTCGGTGCGTGATGTGCAGCACGAATTGCTGATCGCCATTGCGTTGGTAGTGATGGTGACATTCCTGTTTCTGCGCCGAGCCAGCGCGACCATCATCCCCTCGATTGCCGTACCGCTGTCGCTGGTGGGTACATTCGGGGTGATGTATCTGGCTGGCTTCTCGATCAACAACCTGACGCTGATGGCTCTGACCATTGCCACCGGTTTTGTGGTGGATGACGCCATCGTCATGCTGGAGAACATCTCGCGCTATATCGAGGAAGGCGACAGCCCGATGCAGGCGGCGCTCAAGGGCGCCAAACAGATCGGCTTCACCCTGATCTCGCTGACCCTGTCGCTGATTGCGGTATTGATCCCGCTGCTGTTTATGGCCGACGTGGTAGGGCGGTTGTTCCGCGAGTTTGCGATTACCCTGGCGGTGGCGATCCTGATCTCGCTGGTAGTCTCGTTGACCCTGACCCCGATGATGTGCGCCCGCCTGCTCAAGGCCGAACCCAAGCCCGAAGAACAGGGGCGCTTCTACCGCGCCAGCGGCGCCTTTATCGACTGGATGATCGCCGAATACGGGCGCATGTTGCAGTGGGTACTCAAGCACCAGCCGCTGACCCTGCTGGTGGCCATCGGCACACTGGGCTTGACCGTATTCTTGTACATGGTGGTGCCCAAGGGGTTTTTCCCGGTGCAGGACACCGGGGTCATCCAGGGCATCTCCGAAGCGCCGCAATCGATTTCCTTCAGCGCCATGAGCCTGCGTCAGCAGGAGCTGGGCAAGATCATCCTGCAGGATCCGGATGTTGAAAGCCTGTCGTCGTATATCGGCGTGGACGGTGATAACCCGACGCTCAACAGCGGGCGCATGCTGATCAACCTCAAGCCCCACAGCGAGCGCAACGAAAGTGCCTCCGAGGTGATTGCACGTTTGCAACCGCAACTGGACAAGCTGACGGGGATTCGCCTGTTTATGCAGCCGGTGCAGGATTTAACCATCGAAGACCGCGTGAGCCGTACCCAGTACCAGTTCAGTCTGTCTTCACCGGATGCCGAGATGCTCAGCACCTGGAGCCAAAAACTGGTCACGGCGCTGTCCAACCAGCCTGAACTGGTCGATGTGGCCAGCGATCTGCAAGACAAGGGCTTGCAGGTGTATCTGGTGATTGACCGCGATGCCGCCTCGCGTCTTGGGGTGTCGGTGGCCAATATCACCGACGCCTTGTATGACGCGTTTGGCCAGCGCCAGATCTCGACCATCTACACCCAAGCCAGCCAGTACCGTGTGGTATTGCAGGCCAAGGACGGCGAGAAAATTGGGCCGCAAGCCCTCGACCAGATCCACGTGAAAACCACCGATGGCGGCCAGGTACGGTTGTCGAGCCTGGCCAGGGTCGAAGAGCGTCAGGCGCAACTGGCTATTTCCCATATCGGCCAGTTCCCCTCGGTGATGGTCTCGTTCAACCTGGCTCCCGGTGTGGCACTGGGGCAGGCGGTCCAGCTGATTGATCAGGTGCAAAAAGACATCGGCATGCCGTTGGGGGTCAAAACCGAGTTCCAGGGCGCGGCGCAAGCGTTCCAGGCATCCCTGTCGAGCACCTTGCTGCTGATTCTTGCGGCGGTAGTGACCATGTATATCGTGCTCGGTGTGCTCTATGAGAGTTACATTCACCCGATCACAATCCTTTCAACCCTGCCGTCGGCGGCGGTCGGTGCCTTGCTGGCGTTGATCCTCAGCGGCAATGACCTGGGGATGATTGCGATTATTGGCATCATCCTGCTGATCGGTATCGTGAAGAAAAACGCGATCATGATGATCGACTTCGCGCTCGATGCTGAACGCAATCAGGGCATGGCGCCCGAGCAGGCAATTTATCAGGCGGCGCTGCTGCGCTTCCGACCGATTCTGATGACCACCCTGGCCGCGCTGTTCGGGGCGGTGCCGCTGATGCTGGCCACCGGTTCCGGGGCGGAATTACGTCAGCCATTGGGTCTGGTAATGGTCGGCGGTTTGCTGGTGAGCCAGGTACTGACCCTGTTTACAACTCCGGTGATCTACCTGTATTTCGATCGTCTGGGCCGCCGCTGGCGCGGTGCTCCTGCCCAGGCCAAGCAGGCGTCGCTATGAATCTGTCCGGCCCGTTTATCAAGCGCCCGGTAGCCACCATGCTCCTGAGCCTTGCAATCATGTTGCTGGGCGGTGTGAGCTTCGGTTTGCTGCCGGTGTCGCCGCTGCCGCAAATGGACTTCCCGGTGATCGTGGTCTCGGCCAGTTTGCCGGGAGCCAGCCCCGAGGTAATGGCGTCTACCGTGGCCACGCCGCTGGAGCGATCGTTCGGTGCGATTGCCGGGGTCAACACCATGAGCAGCAACTCGAGCCAGGGTTCGACCCGAGTGATTTTGCAGTTCGATCAGGACCGCGATATCAACGGTGCTGCGCGGGAAGTGCAAGCGGCGATCAACGCTTCGCGCAACCTGCTGCCTAGCGGCATGAAAAGCATGCCCACCTACAAAAAAATCAACCCGTCTCAAGCACCGATCATGGTGCTGTCGCTGACCTCCGAGGTGCTATCCAAGGGGCAGCTTTACGATCTGGCCTCGACCATCCTCTCGCAAAGCCTGTCCCAGGTGCCCGGTGTGGGCGAAGTGCAGATTGGCGGCAGCTCGCTGCCCGCCGTACGCATTGAGCTGGAGCCGCAGTTGCTCAACCAGTACGGCGTTTCGCTGGATGATGTGCGCAACACCATTGCCAATGCCAACGTTCGTCGCCCCAAGGGCGCGGTGTCCGACGGTGAGCGCAACTGGCAGATCCAGGCCAACGACCAGTTGGAAAAAGCCAAGGACTACGAGCCGCTGATCATCCGCTACCAGGATGGTGCGGCGCTGCGTCTGAGCCACGTAGCCAAGGTCAAGGACAGCGTTGAAGACCGCTACAACAGTGGTTTCTTCAATAACGATGCCGCGGTATTGCTGGTGGTCAACCGCCAGGCCGGGGCCAACATCATTGAAACCGTAAACGCGATCAAGGCCCAGTTGCCCGCGCTGCAGGCAGTGCTGCCAGCCAGCGTCCAGCTGAACCTGGCAATGGACCGCTCGCCGGTGATCAAGGCCACGCTGCACGAAGCCGAGATGACCCTGCTGATTGCCGTGGCGCTGGTGATTCTGGTGGTGTTCCTGTTTCTCGGCAATTTACGTGCGTCGCTGATCCCGACCCTGGCAGTGCCGGTTTCATTGGTCGGTACTTTCGCGATCATGTACCTGTACGGGTTCTCGCTGAACAACCTGTCGCTGATGGCTCTTATTCTGGCTACCGGGCTGGTGGTGGATGACGCCATCGTGGTGCTGGAGAACATCTCGCGGCATATCGATGCGGGAATTGCGCCGATGAAAGCGGCGTACCTGGGTGCCAAGGAAGTCGGTTTCACCTTGCTCTCGATGAACGTCTCGCTGGTGGCGGTGTTCCTGTCGATTCTGTTTATGGGCGGGATTGTCGAGAGCCTGTTTCGCGAGTTTTCCATCACCCTGGCAGCCTCGATAGTAGTATCGCTGGTAGTGTCGCTGACCCTGACCCCGATGCTTTGTGCGCGTTGGCTTAAACCCCATGTGCCGGGCACCGAAAACGCCATGCAACGCTGGAGCATACGGCTTAACGAGCGCATGGTCAGCGGCTATGCCCGCAGCCTGGATTGGGTATTGCGGCACAAGCGGCTGACGCTGTTCAGCCTGCTGCTGACCATCGGCGTCAACGTTGCGTTGTATGTAGTGGTGCCCAAAACCTTTATGCCGCAGCAGGACACCGGGCAACTGATCGGTTTTGTTCGCGGTGATGATGGCCTGTCGTTCAGCGTGATGCAGCCGAAGATGGAAATCTTCCGCAAGGCGGTGCTGGCCGACCCTGCAGTCGAAAGCGTGGCCGGCTTTATTGGCGGTAACGGCGGCACCAACAACGCGTTCATGATCGTGCGCCTAAAGCCGATTTCAGAACGCAAGGTGTCGGCGCAAAAGGTCATTGAGCGCTTGCGCGAGAACATGCCGAAAGTGCCGGGCGGGCGGCTGATGCTGATGGCTGACCAGGACCTGCAGTTTGGCGGCGGGCGTGATCAGACCAGCTCGCAATACTCCTACATTCTGCAAAGCGGTGATCTCGCCCAATTGCGTATCTGGTACCCGAAAGTGGTGGCTGCGCTCAAGGCGTTGCCGGAACTGACCGCCATCGATGCCCGTGAAGGACGCGGTGCGCAACAAGTCACGCTGGTGGTCGACCGCGATCAGGCCAAGCGCTTGGGGGTGGACATGGACATGGTCACCGCGGTGCTCAATAACGCCTACAGCCAGCGACAGATTTCCACCATCTACGACAGCCTGAACCAATACCAGGTGGTGATGGAGGTCAACCCAAAGTACGCCCAGGACCCCGAAACCCTGAACCAGGTGCAGGTGATTACCGCCGATGGCCAGCGGATTCCGTTGTCGACGATTGCTCACTACGAAAACAGCCTGCAGAACGACCGTGTCTCGCACGAAGGCCAGTTCGCCTCGGAGTCTATCGCGTTTGATATGGCCCCCGGCGTGACCATGGAGCAGGGTACCGCAGCTATTGAACGGGCCATCGCCAAACTCGGTTTGCCGGAAGAAGTGATTGCGAAAATGGCCGGTACGGGCGATGCCTTCGCCGCCACGCAAAAAAGCCAGCCGTTCATGATTTTGGGTGCGCTGGTGGCGGTGTATCTGGTGCTGGGGATTTTGTATGAGAGTTATATCCATCCGTTGACCATTCTTTCGACCTTGCCGTCGGCCGGGGTGGGTGCGCTGTTGAGCATCTACCTCACAGGGGGTGAGTTCAGCCTGATCTCGCTGCTCGGTCTGTTTCTGCTGATCGGTGTGGTGAAGAAAAACGCGATCTTGATGATCGATCTGGCGCTGCAACTGGAACGCCACTCGGGCCTTGACCCGCAAGAGTCGATCCGCAGTGCGTGCCTGCAGCGTTTAAGGCCGATTCTGATGACTACTCTGGCGGCCATTCTCGGTGCCTTGCCGCTGATGCTGAGCAGCGCAGAAGGTGCTGAAATGCGCCAGCCGCTGGGTCTTACCATTATCGGCGGCCTGATTTTCAGCCAGATCCTGACCCTTTACACCACCCCGGTGGTTTACCTCTATCTCGACCGCTTACGCCATCGTTTCAACAAGTGGCGTGGCGTGCGCACTGATGCTGCTCTGGAAACTCCGCTATGACCTCTCGTTTGCTTACCCTTGCCCCGGCTCTGTCGTCCCAACGTTGGCAGTTGGCCCGTGGCTCGCGCCTGCTGGGCCTGGCGCTGTCCGCTGTGTTGCTCAGTGCCTGTGCGATTGGTCCGGATTACCAGCGCCCGCAAACGTCGGCCCCGCTTGAGTACAAACAGGCCGCTGGCTGGACTCAGGCCAATCCGAGCGACTCCCTGGCCCGTGGCGCCTGGTGGGAGCTGTATGGCGACCAGCAGCTCAACGGGCTGGTTGAAAAACTCAACAGTTCCAACCAGACCATTGCGCAGTCCGAAGCCCAGTTTCGTCAGGCTCAGGCATTGGTGCGCAGTGCGCGTGGGGCTTTTTTGCCGAGCGCCGATTTGAGCGTGGGTAAAACCCGCTCCAGTCAGGGTACCGGCAGTTCCAATTCAAGTTTGACCAGCTCCAGCAGCGGCATTCGTGACACCTTGAACGCTCAGGTCGGGGTGAGCTGGGAAGCTGATGTGTGGGGCAAGTTGCGCCGAGGCCTTGAAGCCAACGAGGCGAGCGCCGAAGCCAGCTTGGCCGATTTGGCCGCGATGCGTCTGAGTCAGCAGTCGGAACTGGTACAGAATTACCTGCAATTACGGGTGATTGATGAGCAGAAACGCTTGTTGGAGGCCACGGTCGAGGCGTATCAGCGTTCATTGAAAATGAGCGAAAACCAGTACCGCGCGGGAATCTCCGGCAAGGATGCGGTGGCCCAGGCACAAACCCAGTTGCGCAATACCCAGGCCAACCTGATCGATCTGATCTGGCAACGAGCCCAGTTTGAAAACGCGATTGCGGTGCTTACCGGTCAGGCCCCGTCGGGCTTTAATCTGGCTGAAATCAAAGACGTGCCCAAGTTGCCGATGATCCCGGTCAACCTGCCTTCGCAATTGCTGGAGCGGCGCCCTGACATTGCCTCTGCAGAGCGCTCGGTGATCGCCGCCAACGCCAATATCGGCGTGGCCAAGGCGGCTTACTACCCGGATTTCAGCCTGAGTCTGTCGGGCGGCTACAGCAGCAGCCAGTATCAGGACTGGATCAGCGTGCCAAACCGCTTCTGGTCGGTGGGGCCGAAAATCTCGTTGCCGCTGTTCGATGGCGGTCAGCGTTCGGCCGAAGTCGATCGTAACGAGGCCGCGTATGACCAGACCGTGGCCAAGTATCGCCAAACCGTGCTTGACGGTTTGCGTGAAGTGGAAAACTACATGGTGCAATTGAAGGTGCTGGGCGATGAGTCGGTGGTGCAGGAGCAGGCACTGGAATCGGCCCGGGAGTCGTTGCGTCTGACCAACAACCAGTACAAAGCCGGGTTGATTGCCTATCTGGACGTAGTCTCGGTACAAACCACCGCCCTGACCACTGAGCGCAGCGTGCTCAACCTGTTGCAAAGCCGCCTGATTGCCAGCGTGCAGTTGATAGCGGCGCTGGGCGGCGGGTGGGATGGCAAGACCGACCTGAACGCCCAGGAACAATAAACCCTGCCTTTGTGGGAACGAGCCTGCTCGCGATGCAGACAATGCGGTCTCTGCAACAAACCGTGGTGATGCCTTCGCGAGCAGGCTCGCTCCCACAGGTCGAGCCTAGTAAAAACTGAACCTGTCCTTGCCCGTTTTTTTGGATTCATACAGCGCCTTGTCGGCATTGGCCAAAGCCTGGTTCAGGGTGTCTGTATCGGTAACCCGGGCCAGGCCAATACTGACGGTCACGGGATGCTCAGCGAGGTCCTCGCGCACCCGGCTACACAAGCTGTCCATCAGTGCTTCGACGTCGCTGCGCCTTACCCCTGACAGGTACACGGCAAACTCTTCCCCTCCCAATCGTGCGTACTCATGGTCAGCCATCACTGCCTTGATGCTGGCAGCGGTGCGCTTGAGCACTTCATCGCCGATATCATGGCCATATTGATCATTTACCTTCTTGAAGTTGTCGATGTCGATCATCGCCAGGTAGTGATCCTGCACCCGCGGCTGGGTCAGCAATGCATGACCTGCCTGGAGCATAAATGATCGGCGGTTGGGGATTTCGGTCAGGGCATCGACATAGGCCTGGACCGCCAGCCGCTTGGACATGATGTAGTTGTGCAACTTGACCCGACGCAATTTGAAAAAACTGTAAATCGTCACGCTGCACAAAAAAGCGCAGAAGCACAGAATCAACAGACCGCGCAGGTCCATGACCGACGCTTGGGTCATCAGAAAAGGATTAAGAGTCAGGCAAGTAATCGCGGCAACACCAAGGAATGCCCAGCGGCTCAGAGGCAGGATCGAGGCGTTGTAAAGGACGCTCGCGCAGGCGAGTGCCAGCCAGATGGGCTGTGTTTCGGCCGGCAGACCAAAGGTGACCAGGCGCAAACCCAGGGTAATGACCGCGACGAACATCACGTTCAGCACGTCGAAATGCCGGTAATTGCGAATAAAGCCAAGGATGGTGGTGAGTGCTGCCATCACGCCAATAAACAGCAAGGACAGAGCCGTAAAACCCTGGCCGCCCTTGAAGCTGATAATCAGGTTGAACAGTAACCAGATGGCAATGCTGGTGATATAAGTCAGGCGGCAAAAATTGCGCAGTTTTTCGAAGTCGTGTTGAGCAAATTCGGCTTGCAAGGCAGGTGGCGCAGCTTGTTTGGAGATCTCTGATTCAATGGTTTTGAGCATTGCGCGCCTTGAACACTGTCGGATGACGGGCCCTGGGCAAACATGTGTTTAAACATCTTCTGCCCAGGTTACATAAGTAACCCTAGCAGGAGTTGGCTGCTTATCGAAGCGTGCCCGGCGTGCAGGTCAGCCATTGTGGGCGAATACTTCGCCGATACTGCGTTGACGCGCATATTGCTCGCTGGCTCGAATCAGCGCTTCAAGGTCTTCGGGGGTCACGTCTATAAAAGCATCCATTTGTTGCAGTGCGTTTTGCAAGTCTTCGGCGGTAATGTTCGGGTCCACGGGGGACTGGGCAGAGCTCGCCAGCGGGTTTGGTTCAGCCGGTTTTTTCGGGTAACCCACGCGGGTCAGATTGTTATAGGCCAACGCCGCGAGCAGCATGCACACCGCGCTGAGCATTACCGGGGCCAGCATGCCCCAGCCCAGGCTGGCGCTGTCCGGATCAGCCAACACCACCAGCAACGCCAGCGCCCCGGCAGGCGGGTGCAGGCAGCGCAGCAGGCACATGCACAGCAGGGCAATGCCGACTGCTAGGCAGGCGCTGTCCAGGCTACGTCCAAACACGTACACCACGCACAACGACACCACCGTTGCGCACAGGTAGCCGCCGACTATCGACCAGGGTTGCGCCAGTGCCCCTGAAGACACTGCAAACAGCAAAATGGCTGAAGCCCCTAGCGGGCCAATCAAATGCATGGCCACGGGCAGGCCGAAAAACAGACTGCATACCCAGACACTGAACAGCGTGCCAAGGGATACGCCAATGGCGGCGCGGCTCCATTCGGAGGGACGAGTGTTCGTAGCCGCAGGCAATAGGCGGCTGATCCAGCGGGTTTGCATGGTCAGGAAAATCCGGTTTTGAGGGCGAGGCAGATAAAAAAAGGCTTGGCGGGATTCCCGACAAGCCCTTGAAAATGTTCCTTCATTTGGGGGAGGAACGTGTGCAGTCTGCCCAGTGTAGAATCAATCCGCAAATGCATAATAATGCTGGTTAAGTGCATTATTTTTGATGTTTGCCGCCGTGAGCAGATAAGCGTCCGTACTGGCCGGGCTTGTCTGGCGCGAGTTTGCCCAATACGCGCTCATAAACCTCGTTGTTAAAAAGCCGCCGCTCGATAAAGCTGCGCGCGCCCGGGCTATTGGCTAGAGGGCCCTTTAGTACAATCAATGCATCGCGCAATTTCAGCAGTTTGCACAGTTCCAGCATGCAGGTATGCCCAGCGCAACTCTGGGGCTGCACACACGGTGTTTGCTCAGGGCAGGGGGCGGCATTGGCAATCAAGGCGTTACTCATCACGTTGAGCTCCATATATGAAGGGTATGGATGGATGCATGCAAGACGTTGTCGCCAATGCCCTGTAATGCGATACACGCGGTGACATATCGCCCATTTACTTGGCTTGTGATCTAGGTTTTGCGCCAGTGATTGTAAAGTGCCAAAACAGAGCAGTATTGTCAGGAAATACGCTGCTATGGATAAGATTTACGGAGAAGATTGTAGGTTTTTTCGATGTAACTGGTGAGGTATTAGAGGTCGTGGATTCACGCAGATATATGGATGTAAGCGCACTTAGTCTGTAGTGGTTTCTTACTGAAATTTACATCAGTGTTTAAAAGTGGAAATACTATATGCGTGCGCTGTCATCACTTGCCTCATGGGTGACCATAAGGCACTTTCGATTCCAGTAGATGCGTGGTTTCTAGTCGGCTTTGCCTTGCAGCCATCCTTCAAATGCGCTCTGGGCCGGTTCTTCCAGGCAGGGCGCGTAGTAAGCCAGATGCAAGTGTCTGTCGGCGTCAATCGTCAAAGTGGTGTGCTCAAACGAGATATTTCCAAATGAAGGAATATCAAAGTGCCTGATGCCTTGGCAGGGCCCCTGGATATCCTGTCTGTTCCACCAGTGTTTGAAGTCGGCACTGACTTTTTCGAGGCTACGCACCAGCTCAGCAATATCGCTTTGTGCCGAAGCATGGGCAAAATCCCTGCGAAAACTGGAGAGCATTTGTATCGCTTGCTGCTCCCAGGAGCACAATAGCGAACGCATTTTCTCATCCGTAAAGAGCATCCACAGCAGGTTGCGTTGTTCTGCAGGTTTGCCTGCAAAGTTGAAGATTTTATCGGCGACCGAGTTCCATGCCAGTACATCCCAGCGCAGATTGAGTACGTAAGCAGGGCGCAGAGGCATGTCTGCCATCAATCGATGGATGACTTTTGGCACGACACACCATGTTTGCGCCTGTTCTGCCGGTGCACGCTGGTAGGTCAGCAGGTAAAGGTGCCTGCGTTCCGTTGCATCAAGTTTCAAAACGCGGCAAAGGCTGTCGAGGAACGCCGGGGAAACCCCTATATCGCGGCCTTGCTCAAGCCACGTGTACCAGGTCAGGCCGACGCCGGCCAACGCGGCGACTTCCTCGCGCCGCAGGCCCGGCGTTCTTCTTCGCCCGCTTGCGGGTAAGCCTGCCTGTTCGGGTGAAATTCGTTCCCGGCGACTACGCAAAAATGCTGCCAGCTCCTCCCGGGTACGCTCCAGTGTCCTTGCCATTATCCAGTTGCTCCTAGTAACAGTATAAATGGTAGATATTGTAACAATTATTAGCATGCTAAAGAATTCGCCAAGTTGACGGTGTGCGCAATGCATGCGCTGCCCTGATTTCGTCAAGGAGGATTCTCATGCACAGCACTACACCCTCATCGGTCTACTGGATTGCCCTCGGCGCTTTTGCGCTGGGCATGGCGTCCTTTGTTACGGCTGGCCTGGTACCCATGATTGAGCAGTCCTTTAGCGTGTCTGTGGCAGCAGCGGCTCAATTGGTGACGGTGTTCGCTTTGGCGTATGGCATCGGGTCACCTGTGTGCGTTGCTCTTTTACCTGCGCACCGGCAGAGGTTCGGGTTGTTGTCCGCCCTGGGGGTTTTTGTTTTGGCTAATGTGGCCAGCACTGTCGTTGATGACTTTGCCGTGCTGCTGGTATGTCGTGCATTTGCCGGGCTTGGGGCCGGTGTTTATCTGGCAACCGGAATCACGGCTTGTGCGACGGTCTCTGAACCGCACAGGCGCGGTCGAGCGATTGCTATCATCATGGCCGGAATGGCCAGTGGGACCGTTCTGGGTGTCCCTTTAAGCCTGCTGCTCGCTGAGCAGTCAGGGTGGCAGGCCGCTCTGTGGCTCATTGCCTTGCTAGGGGCTGGCTCATGGCTGGGATTGCTGATCAAACTACCCGATCTGCCTGCCGGGCCGCAGATGACAATCCGTAGCAAACTCCTGCTGCTGGAAAACAGAAAAGTCGTGAGCATCCTGATGGTCTCGCTGTTAGCCGCAGTGTCCAGTCTGGGGATGTATACCTTCATCGTCCCGTTTATAACTGATCCCAGTTATGCAAAAGTCGACAACGTGACCCCCTATCTCTGGGTCTGGGGTCTTGGTGGCGTCGCGGGAAGCTTCTTGATTGCTCCGCTGGTTGAGCGGACTGAGGGGCCAGTGCTGATATTTATCATCATGCTGGTGTTGACCGTTTCACTATTGGCATTGCCAGTGGCCGCCGCCGTATCGCCCTGGTTGGCCATGATTCCTATAGCGATATGGGGTGGCGTGGGATGGGCCTTGCAGGTTCCCCAAAACAACGAATTGATCTCGGCGCGGGAGCGAAATGGCGATGGTAATTTGGCCGTTGCCTTGAACGAGTCTGCCCTTTACCTGGGAAGCGCAGCAGGTGCCGGTGCAGGAGGTTTTCTATTGCTGTTGAACATGCCAGGTTGGACGCTGGCGATCTGTGCCGGTGCAGTGGCGTTTCTTGGCACCGTTTTACAGTTCATGAATTTGCGCGCACATAAAACCCGACTTCCAGGACTCATCCAAAATGTCGAACACCGCTCGATCGATTGAAAAGTACATTTTTGCCAAGGATGCAAACCGGCCTGACCTTCTGCGCCAATCCTTCACTCCGGATGCAACCCTTGAAATGGTTGTGCATACAGGAACCATTTCATTTCCCCCTCAGGTCAGCGGCCGAGCAGGCATCGCTGATGTGCTGGTACGACGCTTTGGCCAGAGTTATGAAAACGTCTATACGTTCTGCCTGGGTGAACCTCCCTCGGCAGAGGCCGTTACCCATGACTGCAAATGGCTGGTGGGGATGTCTGTTAAAGAGACTGGCGAGCTGCGCATAGGGTGCGGCGAATATCACTGGTGTTTTGAACCGCAATCGGGGCTCGTAGAGCAACTGCGCATCACGATCGAACACATGCAGGTGTGTCCACCCCAGGAGTTGGAGCCGGTCATGAACTGGCTGCAAAGTCTCGATTATCCGTGGTGCTTGCCCGGCGAGATGATTGAGCGCGCCCCGCAGATCAGCTGCATGGCCCCGGTCATTGAGTACCTACAAGACTGAGCCTTGGCCCGCGGTCTGCACAATCCTAAAGC
This sequence comes from Pseudomonas kulmbachensis, assembly GCF_963681935.1. NCBI lineage: Bacteria > Pseudomonadati > Pseudomonadota > Gammaproteobacteria > Pseudomonadales > Pseudomonadaceae > Pseudomonas > Pseudomonas kulmbachensis. The sequence continues at coordinate 2,109,366 of NZ_OY817088.1, forward strand.
GGAACAGCTCCATACACACACCAGGTCTTTGCACCTGGTGTGCTCATTTTCAGCCTGGGCATTGAATTTCTTGCTATAAACGCACTCCATTAACCCCCGCCAGGCATGTTTTTCATCACTTTTCAGGTTTTGCTGGACAAATAGGTGTGTTTTCGGTTGCTGAGTCGATAAGTCGGCCTTAGACTGCCGCCCCTCGTAAATTGAGTGCCGGGTGGCGCTTGAAATAGATGGCACCTAACTGGTTGGGATGAAGAACGGTCAGGACGCTCCCTAATTCGCCTTAATGCACGTATTTTTTATAGAGAAATCAATGACAAAGGATAAGTTGCTGGCCATGCCGGCGGATGACTACATGAATGCCGAGCAACATGCTTTTTTCAGTGAGCTGTTGCAAAACATGAAGGTCGAAACCCACGCGCGTATTGAGCAGAACCGCATCGCGATCGAGAGCCTGGACACTCCGGCCGACCCTGCGGACGCCGCTTCGGTTGAGGAAGAGCGCACCTGGCTGGTGAACGCAATTGACCGCGACCAGCGCATGCTGCCTCAGTTGGAACAGGCTCTGGAACGTATCAAGGATGACAGCTTCGGCTGGTGCGATGACAGCGGCGATGCAATTGGCCTTAAGCGCCTGCTGATCAGCCCTACCACCAAGTACTGCATCGAAGCTCAAGAGCGTCACGAGCAAATCGACAAACACCAGCGTCAGGCCTAAGCGCCTGACCTTGCCGGAGCCGCGCCATGCGGTTCCGGCAGCTTGACGGGTTTGCGGTCGTTCGTACTGCAGCCATACACCCCGCTGTAATCCCCGCTAAAATTTAAACTAGACGTTGAGCTGAATGTTCCGGTTGTGTCCCCTTATATTTGGCACGGCGTGTTTGCGCGAGGCTGAATTAATCGAGGACCAGTGTCATGAGACACTCAAACATTACGGGGCGCGTGCTGCGTGTCGGTATTTTTTTCGATGGTACGGCCAATAACGCGTTCAATATTCTGTCCGGGCAAGCCAGGCATGCTCAAGGTCTGGTGGTCGATACCGGTAGCAGTTATGCCGGTGTGGCGACCAATATAGCCAAGCTGTACCAGTGCTACCCCGCGCAGAAGGCGTTTGATGGTAACGGCCAGGCGCTGGCGGCGCTGTATGTCAGTGGCATAGGCACTACCACGGGGGCAGCCGATACTGCTTTTCCAGGCCTGACCTACGGCCGTGGACGTACCGGAGTATTGGGCAAGGCCGATCAGGCCCAAGCACAGTTGATCGAGTGCATGAGGCACTTTGTGAGCCTTGAGGCGCCTGGTTCGATTACACGTTTGCAACTGGATCTTTTTGGCTTCAGTCGCGGTGCGGCGGCGGCCCGGCACTTTGCCAATCAAGTGCACAGCATCGCATTTAAAACACAATTCCAACTGGCGCCCGAGTTTGAGTGCGAGATCCAGTTTGTGGGGCTGTTCGATACTGTCGCGGCGATGGGCGGGCTGGAGGACTTGGGGGATGTGGGTGACGAGGTCAACCCGGGCCTCAATCTGTACCTTGGGCCAAAATGCGCCCAGCAAGTGGTGCAATTGAATGCGCGTGATGAGCAGCGGCGCAATTTTTCGTTGAGTCGAATCGCGCCACAATGGCCGATGGATATTGCGGTGCCCGGTGCTCATGCCGATGTGGGCGGTGGCTATCCGGATGAAACGCAGGAACAGGTATTTTTGACCCGCAGGCAGAGCAATCTGGTCAGCCCGTCGACTTCGATCAAAGCCACTCAGACCTGGAAGTTGACACAGGCACAACTGCTGGCCTGGCAGGCCGAAGATCTGATTGACCCAAAGGACCCGGACGCCTTTTTAGAGATACGCACCCGCGAACAGCCCGAGGGCAGCCGCCAAGATCCCATGAAACGCGTACAGGCCGCAGTCTTTATGCAGCGTCGGGTTCAGGGGCAGCTGTCGCGGGTGTACCTGCGCATCATGCACGGGCTGGCATGCGAGCAGGGTGTGCCCTTCGGCAAATTGACCGATGCACAGGCCGGGCTACCCGATGAACTACTGCCTATCGCTGCGCAGCTTGAGGTTCAGGTGCGTCAGGGGCGCATTCGTTTGAGTGCTGGCGAAGAGCGTTTGCTGCGCCAGCGTTACGTCCACCAGTCAGCCAACTGGAATGCCAATGTGGGCGAAGGGCTTGGCGTGCTGGACAAGGCTTTCTTCAATATACCGCAAGAGGGCGGGCGCTCGGTGTACGAGCAGAAGGCACCGGTTTAAACCGGCGCGAGGGAGATATTGTTACCGCTGATGCAATGGATCTATGCATTACATAGCTTTTTCCGGCGGCGCTAACGCTCTAAGATGGTCGACATCGTTAGGTAACTAACTAAATAGGTGGAGTCACCATCATGTCTAACCAGGTTGATGTCGCCGTGATGATCGGCAGTGGTGTACCCGCTGGCTTGCGTGCCATGGGGCAGAAGGTCTGCTGGGTAGTACTGGTCAATGGTGAGCAGCGCGGTACGGCATTTTCCAGCCGCCCGGAGGCTGAAGAGTGTCAGGCAGCCTGGCTCGCGCAGCTGAACGCCGACCATTGCGCAATGCAGGTTCGGGCTCAGCGTGCTTGATATGGGCTCGGATGGCGCTAGTTGAAGGTGATCGGGATTTAAGCGTTGAGGGCGCCAGCGTCCACCGCAAGTTTTAGCTCTTGTGCAGAGCTTTTGGCTGCAGTTTCAGCTTGCTCGGCGGTCTTGAACCAGCGGTCTTTTTCGACCTGATGGTAGGTAACCGTTTTCAGCGGTGGCTTGGCCCGCATCACGATCACTGCCTGAAACTCACCGTCGACTTCTTTGGACTCGCCGCGGATAAAAAATTCGCCAATATCAAATTCCGTCACGTGTCACTTTCCCTTCGAGGTAATGAAGCCCAGACAACCCGGCGTCATGGGCCAGGTCGATTTTTTTGCAAGTATGGCAGTTGTTGCCTCTGAGCGGCGCAGTTAACTGAACCGGGCGACGAAAGCCCTGTTGAACAGGGCCCAAACGAAGTAAAAAAATCATCGAATACCTGACACAGAAGTGGATGTGTATACCCAACTTCAGGCCTGAGCCGTTAGAATGGCGCCCCGACGGTATTTTTTAGCCGGTTTTCACTGATGCAGGCCCGGCTTGACGCCCATCCATCTGCGGCGCTCGTTAGTCTTGTTGTTTTATGTCACTCCTGACTCTGGGTTGTATCCGGTTTTCTTATCAAGTGGGCTGAGGCCTTTTTTCTGCTGCCTGTCATTTGTTCTGGTAGCTCCACTTTTAGTTTCGAGGGTTTTTCGTTGGCAGTCAGCAATTTGGAAATGCATGCGTTGTTTGTTCTGGGTGATTTGCGGGCACGGTTGGTCAAACTGTTCCAGTCCCGTTTCGTGTACGTCACCGAGCAAACCGCAGAAGGTATTTACATCGCTGAAATCGATACTGAATCAGCGCTGGTGGTAGACGACAAACCGGGCCTTGGGCTCAAGGTCGGCGATCACTTTCGCGCAGCAGTCTTGCCCAGCCGAGAAGGTGGCAAGTTCGAAATAAAATTTCGTGACATCAAGATGACTGTCTACGGGATTGGTGAATACGCCTATGTCAGCTCGCCTCTGGGCGAAGGCATCGTGTTCAAGGAAGGCCAGACCGTGATGTTGATCTTCGCGGCCAAGGAACAGCTCACCGAAGGTTTGAGCAAAACCTTGAAAGCCGTGACCGCCAAAGCCGCCAAGTGGCCCAAGGGCGAATTGACCTTCAAGGCCAGTAAAGAGTGACCCATTATTTGTAGCCGCTGCGCTCCCTAGTGACAGGGATACTTCAAGCGTGGGAGCGAGCCTGCTCGCGAATGACTTCGCGAGCAGGCTCGCTCCCACAAGGGGCTTGACCCGCAACAGAGTATCTACAACGCCGCAGGCCCTCCCTCAAACAGCCTAGCCCCTATGGACGATGTTCCGGGTGGCAGGCCGTTTGATTATCGTGATCACTTCTAACAAGTGTGCGAGGGACCGCGGGCATGGGCGCAATCGTCTTTTTATCTGCTGTGTGTGGCTGCTGATGACTGGCCCACTCAAGCTCTCGCCCATGCAGCGGTTTGTAAGCAACTGCGCCGAGCTATTAATGGCGCAGCGTAAAGGCTTGCTCGGCTTTTTTCTGTTGGTGACCCTGGCTCTGGGCTACAGCGCCACCCAGGTACGGCTGGACCCCGGATTTAACAAACAGATCCCCGTGCGCCATGCCTACATGGTCAATTTTCTGGATTTCAGCCGGATCTTTACCGGCGCCAATCGCCTGCTGGTGAGCGTGCACTGGAAAGGCCAGGGCGATATCTACAACCCCGAATTCCTGCAGACCCTGCAACAGGTCACGGACGATGTGTTCTTTATTTCCGGGGTCAGCCGCCCCAGCGTGACCTCGCTGTTCACCCCCAACGTGCGCTATATCGAAATCACCGAAGACGGCTACGTCGGTGATCTGGTCGTGCCGCCGCAATACGCCGCAACCGCTGAAGACTTGCAGCAAGTACGCAGCAATGCCGCACGCTCGGGGCAGGTCGGCCGCTTGCTGGCCAATGATCTGAAATCGGCAATGGTGCGCGCCGACCTGCAGGACATTGATCCCAAGACCGGGCAGCCGGTGAGTTATGTGCAAATCGCCCAGCGCCTGGAAGATATCCGCGCCAAATACAGCAGCGCCGATATCGAAATCAACATTGTCGGCTTTGCCAAACTGGTAGGCGATGTGGTCGAGGGACTGAATACCGTGATGGGCTTTTTCGCCATTGCGTTCCTGATCACCGGGGCGTTGCTATGGGTGTATTCACGTTCGTTGCGCCTGACCCTGGTGGCGCTGTTTGTCGCCTTGCTGCCGGTGATCTGGTTGCTCGGTTTGCTGCCATTGCTGGGCCTGGGAATCGATCCGATGTCGATTCTGGTGCCGTTCCTGATTTTCTCGATTGGTGTATCCCACGCGGTGCAAATGACCAATGCCTGGAAGCAGGAAGTACTGGCGGGCAGTGACTCGGTGACAGCGGCGAAGGCGGCATTCAGCAAGATTTTTATCCCCGGTGCCCTGGCATTGCTGATGAACGCCCTGGGCTTCGGGGTCATCATGCTGATCGATATTCCCATCGTTCACGAACTGGGCGTCACGGCCTGCATCGGTGTGATGCTGATGATCATCACCAACAAAATCATGTTGCCGCTGATCATCGCTCATCTGCGCCTTGAGCCGCGCTTGATGAGGGCTCAGGCGCAGTTGTTGAACCAGCGCCACCCGCTGTGGTGGCGTCTTTCAGCGTTGGCCACGCCGGGGCCGGCACTTTGGGTGTTCGCCATCAGCCTGGTGCTGCTGGCGGTGGGTGCGATCAAGGCCCGTGAGCTGGCCACTGGCGATATCGGCTCGGGTGCGCCGGAACTGCGCGCCGATTCGCGCTACAACCAGGACAACCAGAAAATCATCAGCCATTACTCCATCGGCCTCGACGTGCTGTCGGTGTTTCTGACTATTCGTGATCGCAGCGAAGCCTGTCTGGATCCGGCCGTTATGCGGGCGGTGGAAACCTTCGATTTCAAGATGCGCGAAGTCCCCGGCGTGCAGTCGGTGCAAAGCGTGGCGGGCATGAGCAAGCAAGTAATTGCTGGTAACAACGAAGGTAACCCGCGCTGGGCGGCAATTCCAGGTTCAGCCCAGGGCTTGCAGCAGGGCGCCTATGCCTATTCGCCGGACTCGGGGCTGGTGACTGACGGCTGCCAGCAGATGCAAGTTCTGGTGTTTTTGACCGATCACGAAGGCACCACCGTGGCCCACGTGCTGGATGAAGCCAAACGCGTGATCGCCGGGATTCAGGTGCCGGGCGTGGAGTTCAAATTAGCCGGCGGCAATATCGGCGTCATGGCCGCGTCCAACGAAGCGGTCAAGCACGCCGAAGTAGTGATGCTCGCGGCGCTGTTCATCTCCGTGGCGCTGTTTTGCCTGCTGACCTTTCGCTCGCTGCGTGCAGTGCTGTGCATTCTGGTGCCGCTGGCGATCGTTGCCGTGCTGTGCAATGCGCTGATGGCATTGCTGGGCATCGGCCTCAAAGTGGCGACCCTGCCGGTGATGGCGCTGGGCGTGGGGGTAGGGGTGGACTACGGGATCTACCTGTACGAGCGCATCGAGCATGAAATGGCCGAGGGGCAAGACCTTCGCGAAGCCTTCTACCGCGCCATGTGCCAGCGCGGCACGGCGGCGGTGTTTACCGCGCTCACCATGTCACTGGGGGTGTGCACCTGGGTATTTGCGCCGCTCAAGTTCCAGGCCGATATGGGCCTGCTGCTGGCCTTCATGTTTATGGTCAACGTACTGGGCGCGATCTTCCTGCTCCCGGCGCTGGCCGCCTGGTTCAACTTCAGCAATCAACCCCATGCACAAAAATCTGTAGCCGCTGCCGCAGGCTGTGATCGGACGCGCAGCGTTCGTGAAGTTTGAATCTAATAACAACAAGGAGAACTCCATGCGACGTATCACTCATATGGGCGGCTGGCTGTCAGTCGCCCTCGTTTTGCACGGTTACAGCGGGCTGACTTTGGCCCAGGCCCCAGCCGATCAGATCGCCCGACTGGGCAAGGATTTGACCTGCGTCGGTGCCCAGAAGGAAGGCAATGCCGAAGGCACCATCCCGGCATTTGGCGGCCAATGGCTGGGTGCCGCGCCGGGGATGAAGTTCGAGGGCACGGGCAAGCATCCAATCGACCCCTATCCCAACGAAAAGCCGCTGTTTGTGATTACCGCGCAAAACCTGAGCCAGTACGGCGCGCACCTGTCCGAAGGGCAGAAAGCCTTGTTCAAGCTGTACCCACAGACCTTTCGCATGCCCATATACCCGTCGCACCGCGACTTCCGTTTCTCTGACACGGTGTGCAAGGCCACCCTGGAAAACGCTTCGGTGGCCAAGCTGGTCGACGACGGTGAAGGCGTAGTCGCACGCACCGGCGGGGTAGCCTTCCCGATCCCGCAAAACGGTATTGAACTGCTGAAAAATGCATCGCTGTTTACCGTGCGCGCCTGGACCGAGGAATACACCTCGGACAACGCCTATGTGCTCAAGGACGGAAATATCAACTGGGGGCGGGTGCACTCGCGCAACATGGCGCCGGGGCTGGAACCGGGCAAAATTGGCGAGACTGTCGGCAACTCCTCGTTCTATCTCAACGAAACCCTGCTGCCCCAGCGCGACAAGGGCGAAATCAACACCGGCACCGAGTACTGGAACGACAAGACCGAGCCGCGCCAGAGCTGGCGCTACGACCCCGGCACACGCCGCGTTCGCCAGTCACCGGGTTACGGTTTTGATATGGCATTTCCAGGCTCGGGAGGCTCGATCACCGTCGACGAAGTGCGGATATTCAACGGCTCGGCCCAGCGCTATAACTGGAATATCGTTGGTAAAAAAGAGCTGTATATCCCCTATAACACTGCGCGGCTGCACGCCAGTGATCTGAAGTACGCCAGCATGTTGACCCCCGGTCATATCAACCCGGACAACATGCGTTACGAATTGCACCGCGTGTGGGTACTCGAGGGTGTGCTCAAGCCCGGCAACCGCCATCTGTACGGCAAACGCACGATGTATATCGACGAAGACAGTTGGTTCCCGATCATGGGCGACAACTATGACAACCGTGGCGAGCTGTGGCGCACCTCGATGGTCAATTACTTCTACGCCCCGGAAACCCAGACCTGGCAGGCCGGTGTTGGCCTGTATCACGATCTGAACGCAGGCAGCTACCTAGCCTTCAACCTGATCAACGAACAACGTAACGGCTATGTGCTGAACAAAGGCGGTTTTGCTGCGGGTGACTTTGGTCCCGAAGCGGCACGCCGGGCCGGCAAGTAAACCTGTAACGCCCTGACTCCGCTTGGCGCTCTGCCACAGGCCCTGACCTGTGCGCAGAGCGCTGGGCGGAGCAAAAACAAGAATAAAAAGGAGCATGGCATGTTTAAGCAGTACACACGTTTTGTGGGCACCGGTTTGCTGTCGGGGCTCAGTACCCTGGCGCTGGCTGCTCCAACCATCGAGCTGGGTGAAGACACCACACTCGACTCATCACTGACCGTGAACTACACGGCTTCGATGCGAACCGAAAAGCCTGATCATGAATACCTCAACAACATCAACTACGACGATGCCACGCGCAACTTCAAGCGCGGCTCATTGATCAACAACCGGGTTAGCGTGTTTGGCGAGTTGATGCTCAAGCACGACAACCTCGGCGCGGTGGTGCGCGGCAGTCATTTCTATGACGAGGTCTACCACCAGCGCAACGACAACGACTCGCCAGACACGGTGAACAAAACCGGACGCTACAACGACTTCAGCCAGGACACGCGCAAACTCAGCGGGAGCAAGGCGCGGTTGCTGGATGCCTACGTGTATGGCGACTTCACCGTCAATGACGACCAGTACCTGTCGCTCAAGGCCGGTCGGCATCTGGTGGCGTGGGGCGAGAGCCTGTTCTGGCCCAACATCAGCCAGGGCCAGGCACCGGTAGACGCGACCAAGTTCAACGTGCCGGGAACCGAAGCCAAGGATGCTTATCTGCCGGTTGGGCAGCTATCGGGCTCCTGGTCGGTCAACGAAGACCTGGCCTTGCTCGGGTTCTACCAATACAAGTGGGAAGAGACCCAGCTAAACCCGGTGGGTGACTACTTTGGCAGCGACACCTTTGGCCCCGGAGCCGAGTTCTTTCGTCTGGCTCCGGGTGTGGTCAACAACCTGCCGGACTCGGCAGCTGTCGGTTATGGCGGCTCGGTCAAACCCGGCAACAGCGGTGAGTGGGGCCTTGGCACCCGCTACCGGCTGACGCAAAACACCGAGATTGGCCTGTTCCATTACCGCTACCACGACCGCGTGCCGTCGCTGTTTTTCGACTTTACCGGGCAGACCCACTATTCCTCGCTGAGCAAAGTGGGGGGCAACGGCAATGGCCCAAGCTACCAACTGGGCTACTTCGACAACATCAAGCTCACCGGCGTGAGTTTCACCACCAAGGCGGGTGATTCGGTGCAGTTTGCCGGTGACCTGAGCTATCGCGACGGCGCGGCGGTCTACCTGAGCAACGGCGCTCCGGCCCGTGGCCAGGTGTGGCAAGGCAACCTGAACGCGGTGTATATGATCGGGCCGACGTTTATGGCGCAACAGACCACGTTGATGACCGAAGTGGTGCACCAGCGAATTCAGGGTGTGGACGATCTGACCATTACCGGTGGCGGCGCGGGCACGGACGGCACCTTCAACAAATACGTGTATGACGGCCAGACCCGGGGCTCCAGCCTGTTGGGGATCGGTGCGTACTTCGATCACCCTAACGTGTTTAACGGCTGGGACTTGACCACCAAGGCCACCTGGACCCAGAACATCGATGGCAGCGCCTATTCCGGGCTGGGCCGTGCTGAAAAACGCCTGACACTGGGCGGCGATTTCAAATACCTGGGCAACTTTCAGTTGGGCCTGACCTACGTGGCGTATTTGAGTTCGGCAGATATTGCCCAGGGGCGGACCATGGCGGATCGGGACTATCTGTCGTTTAACGGCAAGTACACGTTCTGACCCGGATGTAGACCGGGTTACCTAGCCGGACGCAGCCTCGCGCTGCTCGACAGCGGCTGTAGCCGCTGTCGAGCAGCGCGAGGCTGCGATTGGTCAGGCAGTTCTAACGCGCTTCGCGCGGCATCCCCAGTGCCCGTTCGGCAATGATGTTGCGCTGGATCTCATTGCTGCCGCCGTAAATAGTGTCTGCCCGGGTAAACAGGAACAGCGCCTGCAACCGCGTCAGCTCATAGGGCGCGCCTGCCAGCAATTCAGCTTCAGGCCCAAGCACATCCATCGCCAGCTTGCCCAACTCGACATGCCAGGTCGACCAGGCCAGTTTGTAGATCGTCGCTTCAGGGCGCAGGCTGCCATCCTGAACGCCGGACAACATGCGCAACGAGTTGTAGCGCAACACCCGCAAGCCGCTCCATGCCTGGGCGATGCGTTGGCGCAGGACTGGGTCTTGCGCCGCGCCGTTGGTCTTGGCGATTCGCACCACTTCGTCCAGTTCATTCTGAAACTGCATCTGCTGGCCCAGGGTCGACACCCCACGCTCAAACCCGAGCAACGCCATGGCGATTTTCCAGCCGTCGCCGGGTTGGCCGATCAGGTTGTCTGCCGAAGCGCGTGCCTGATCAAAAAACACCTCGTTGAACTCACTGGTGCCGGTCAATTGCCGGATCGGTTGTACCCGGATACCCGGCTGGTCCATCTCGACCAGCAGAAACGACAGGCCACGATGGCCGACACTGCCCGGCTCGGTCCGTGCCAGCACAAAGCACCAGTCCGACTCATGGGCCAGCGAGGTCCAGACCTTTTGCCCGCTGATTAACCAGTGTCCGCTGGCGTCATCCAGGTTGGCCCGAGTCTTGATATTAGCCAGGTCCGAGCCGGCCCCCGGCTCGGAGTAGCCTTGGCACCAGAAGTGTTGCCCGGCCAGTATGGGTGGCAAAAAACGCAGTTGCTGCTCTCGGGTGCCGAAAGCGGCAATCGTCGGCCCGACCAGCCCTTCGCCAATATGTCCCATGCGTCCCGGACCTCCCGCCCGGGCATACTCCTCAAAGAAAATCACTTGCTGGTTGATACTCAGGCCACGACCACCATGCTCGGCAGCCCAGCCAGCACCGATCCAACGGCCTTGAGCCAGTTGCTGCTCCCAGAGCTTACGCAGCTCTGGAGAAAAGTCTTCATCCCCCGGACCACCACGAAAGCGCAGAGCGGCAAACTCGCCCGTCAGGTGCTGGTGCATCCACTGGGCTACCTGCTGGCGAAACTGCTCGTCTGTCGCGCTAAAGTCGATATTCATGTGCGCTCTCCGAAAATCTGTCTGGCCAATTGTTCGCGATGAAACGCCGGGGTGCCGAGCATCTGCTCATTGGCCCGTGCCCGCTTGAAGTACAGATGCGGGTCGTATTCCCAGGTGAAACCCACGCCGCCATGCAGCTGGATGGATTCTGCCGCGCACTGAAAAAAACCTTCGCTGGCGAAAATTTTTGCCGTGGCGCCAGCTTCACCCAGTTGTTGCCGGGCACTCGGATCACCGTCGATATTCAGGCACTCGTCGGCGATGCAGGCTGCGTAGTAACTGGCTGAGCGGGCGCATTCGATTGCCAGCATCAGGTCGGCACAGCGATGCTTGATTGCCTGAAAGCTGGCAATGCGACGGCCAAACTGCTCGCGCTGGCTGATGTAGCTCAAGGTGATGTCCAGCGACTGCTGAGCGCCACCGGTCTGTTCAGCCGCCAGGCCGATACAGGCGATATGCAGCACATCGCGCAGCATTGGCCAGCCCTGTCCGGGCTCGCTGAGCAACTGTTCGTCGTAGACGACCACGTCGGTCAAGGTGAGGGTGGCCAGGCGGCGAGTCTGGTCCAGTGTGGGTTGCCAATGGCGCTGGATCCCGGGTGTGTCGGCAGATATCGCAAACAAACGGATACCGGCTTCACCGACGCTCCCCGGGGTACGGGTGGCAATGATCAACAGATCGCAGTCGGCGCCGTCAATTACATAGCGATACTCGCCGTTGAGGCGATACCCACCTGAGTGGCTTTGCGCATACACCTGCACGCCGCTGTCGTCCCAGCGCGGCGCGCTGGTGAAAGCCAGGCTGGCGCGAATTTCCCCAGCGGCGATCAACGGCAGCCAGCGCTCCTTGAGTGGTTCATTGCGGCTAAGCAGCAGGGCAGGGGTGGCCAGGCTGCACGTGGCAAAAAATGGGCTTGGCAGCAGACGTCGGCCCAATTGTTCCTGTAACAGGCAGACCTCGACAAAGCCCAGCCCGAGCCCGCCATACACTTCGGGGATCGCCAGTGCTGGCCAATACAACTCCTGAGCCATTCGCGTCCATGTCTCGGCGTCGTACCCGCGCTCGCTGGCCATTGCCGTGCGCACGGCGCTGGAGCTGGCAACCTGGGTCAAAAAACGCTCGGCAGACGTTTGAATCATTCGCTGCTCGTCAGTCAGGGCAAGCTCCATGTAGGCCTCATCGTAGTCATACGGATCGAGGCACCAGCATGAAAGCGTGCAGCGCGGGTGCAATCCCTGAGCTGGACTAGTCCATATGAATACTTCGCGTCAGACTTCGGAGTCCCAGACGACGGTGATATTGCCCTTTGTACTTGCCTTGCGCGGACAACATTTCTTCAACATGCTGTTTTTTGATTTCGAAGTGCAAGGTGGACGGCTTGTTTTCAACCTAATGCGTGGACTTGAATAACTGCTCTGTCGTAACACCCAACTGTTTACGAGAAACTGCCGAGCCATTTTAGCCTGTTTTCGGCAAGGTGCCTGGACTGGTGTTTTCCAGAAGAAGCCATAACTGTTGGGTGAGTAAAACCCAACGCCGCTGTATACACAGTTCAAAGGAGGGGTGACCCCAGTTGCTCCCCATCAGCCAAGGCCGAGCACTATTTTTTGAGGTGGTCAGTGCTATGTTCATTTTAATACCGCGACTTAGGTCTGTTTGTATCTTTGCTGTTTAGGCTGCCCGGATTTTACGTGGCAGTTCAGATGCCATAGTATTTGGCGGTTTTCTGTTAACGTACCGGAGCTAGAGCATCAAATATGATCTGCACACTGCCGTAATACTCACCCGCCTTGAATCCGTCTTGAGGCTTGATCGCCTCGATTCGCAATGGGACTCTGGAACCGTTTCTTGCTTCGCTTTCGGGCACGATTACGGTGTTGATCGGTGTGAGCGGGTGGTTGTTTAAAATCACGCTAAGTTCGATCTCATCGCGCCCATTGGACAACGCTGGCTCATGACCCAAGCGTGCGGCGATGCCGCCGCTGGCGTTGCGCACATCGAATGATGCGCGCAAGGGGTGAAGAAACTCGCGGCCCAGATCCCAGTTCATTCGCTGCTCGCGTTCCAGAAATCCCGGATCCACGGGCAATACATAGAAATCCAGAGTCGGGATGCTGACACTGACTTCAAACGTGTGTTCTTCGCGTGCTGCAAATCCTGCCTGCATCCAGAGTGCCAAGCTTGCCGCGACAGCCAGGTATGAGATTTTGCAGGCAGGACGGTGCATTAGCCTTTAACCTCAATGATTTTTTGTTTATCGGCTTCGATCAGCATAAAGCGATAATGGCGACCGGGCTCTTTAATGAAACTGAATGTACGACCCGGCAAAATATGGTTTTTGGTGACAGGCTTGCAGTCTTGTAAATCCTTGCCCGAGCAATCCTTGAATTCATCGACCACGACCACGGTGTTGCCTTTGTTGTTGAGCGAGTACTTGCCTTTGCTGTCTTCGATACGCGTATCAATGTGGGTTGCCTTGGGGCGCACAAAAAATACCGTGCCATAGCCCGCCAATATATTGACCCCGGCAGACAGGGTCTTTTTGTAGTTGTCGGTTTGGTCCTGGTTCAAGGCAAATTCATCTTCTTTTTCAGGCACTACCGGGACAAAACGTACGCGAAAATAGCGCTCTTTATCGCGGTTGCCCATAAACAACAAACGTGAACCCTGGGTGCCTTTTGCGGGCACAATCAAGCGCGCCGGGCTGGCCATCAAACCGTCACGCACACTGCCTGCCTGGGTTTTTAGTGGCACTTCTTCACTTGAACCGTCTGCCTTGTAAACAATCTCCATGATCTTGATCCGCACAAATGCAGTGCTGGTGCCGCCATTGAATACACGCTTCAGATAGGTGCTTTTATCGCCGTCCATATAGTCATAGACGGTGCCGACATTAATGTTGGGGCCCGCAAGGGCACTGAGTGAAACCAGCCAAAGACCAATAATTGAATAGATGTGTTTCATTGTTTAATCTCACTGTGAATATAGGTGCAGTAAATAATGTGTATAGATTTGCTTTCTGGCTTTTTCACCCGGCTATTTGCGGGTTGTTCTTCATGTCTGCCAACGTATCGGGATGGCAACGTAAATCGCCGATTTGCAAAACGTCTTTCTCTTTTGTGGTGTTCTTGGCGTCAATCCGGAACTGGCACAGCAACTGGTCATCCTTGCGCACTTCCAGGGTTGGTGTGCGGGCATTCATTTCCATCGAGAAGAACCCGTCCACTTCGCTAATGCCCCGGCTGGCGTGGTTGATGATGTGATGGCCCTTGAGTGGGTCGCCTTTGGGGTCGAGCAAACGGCCGAGTACGGTTACGGTTTGCACCACACTGATGGTGCGATAGTCCACGCCGCCCTTGTTCAGGTGGTAGCGGCTGCGAGCGGGTTGAATGGTGGCAGCCGGGACGTCAGTCCCTTCAAAGTCGAAACTTACCGCGCTGTTTTTATACGCCGTGAGCGGGATAAAGTTGCGCCCCGGTCGCAGTATTGTGCTGCTGCCACTCAAGTCATCGGCGCGCAAGGTGATGCCGTCGACATCGGATTGCACATCGACAATCATGCCCGCGCCGCGACCACTGTATTCACTGGCCATCACCGCTTTACCGCCCCCGACTGCGACAGTGCTGTCCAGGTTCAGGCCACCGGTGAACTTGCCGTTATACGAGGAGCGTTGCACAAAGCCGTCGCCATTGAGCGTGTTGGTCTGGACGCTCGCGCGGCCGGACAAGCCGACACCGTAAGTGTCGGTGGTTGCCGTGGCCGAGACGCTTTGCAGCAGGTGATGTTTCAAGGTTTTGTTATAGGTCAGCGAGCCGTTGTTGTCGCGTCCACCGTCGCGGGAGCTGCGTGAACCGAGGCTGGCGGACCATTTTTCGCCCGGACCGCCAAGTGCCAGGCTGACAGATAAGTCGACCCCGCGGTTACGGTTGGCACCACTGCTTGCGCTGGCAGGCCGATCAAAGACCGATAGCCGCCAGTTGCCATCACTGCCGAACAAATGGGTCGTTTGCGCCCAGCCCACGTCAATCCCATGGCCCTTGGTATAGCCATCCGCGTAAGAAAGACGGGCATTCAGGCTGTTTTTGGGGTTGAGACGGTGGTTCATCGAGATCGACGAATTGCTGTTCTGGCCAACATAAGCAGTGCGTTTGCGCAGGCGCGTACCATCCGCCAGGGTTTCGTAGGTGTTACGGGTATCAAGCCAGCTACGGTTGTGATTGAACACCAGGCTGCCGTTGCCGTAGCTGTAAAGCGCGTTCACATCGACACCGGTGCCGTAGTTTTGGGTTTGATAGACGTTGGCGTATACGCTGGCGTTGTTGGCCAGCGTCCAGTCGACTGAGGTTCCCAGCTGCATATTGCCTTTGACCTGTCGTCCGGACAGACCCAGCACCACGCGTGGGTGCAGCAAATAGTTGAGCGAGGCCCCGCCAGTCATATCACCGCTGGATTGGTCTTCCCAGTTGCTTAACAACTTGGTTTCACGCCCGGCAAACAGGTTGTAGCGCCAGCGCTGATCGTGGTTGCGCCAGTTATTGGGCTTGTACACCAGTTCCGAAGTGGTACTGGTGGTCTTGCCGTCTTCGACAAGGCGCACTTCCACTTCATAAATACCGCCTGGCAGGGAGCGGGTATCGATGTTTTGCAGACCAGCCTGTACGGGTTGCGTGTTGATCAGCAGGCCATTGCGGTAAATCTCTACCGCACCTTCACGGTTTGCCGTGATGTGGATGGGGTAAATGCTGGGTTTGGCCATGTCGATGGCCAGGCTATCAGAGCTGCCGTACATCACGCCTAACGCGGTATCGGGGCTGGCGCCGAAGGTGCGAACCTGGCGGGTCAGGCCTTCGGAGCTGGGGGTGAAATAACCGAGGCGAAAAAAGCTGCCCTCGAACTCACGTTGGGTATAGGCCTCATGCACTGCATGATAAAGCTTGGTGTCGTCCGGGCCACCAATACGTGACAGTTGCAGATTTAGCCCTTGGGTCCAATTACCCAAGCTGCTGCTGGCTTCCAGGCCGAAGCGACCGTTGAGGTTTTCTTCCTGGCCGCCGTTGATATTCAGTTGATTGCGCACAATCAGGCCACGGCTGCCGTCTTCTGGCAGGTCGTAGTACATGCTCTGCTGGTTTTCACGCTCGGCGTTTTCAGTCAGCAGCGAGATCAGAGAGTTTTCAAGGTTGTAGTGAACTGCCAGCAATTGTTCGGGGCAGTTGGCAGAGCAGTTGCCCAGTTTGACGCCCTGTTTAAGGTAGTCAGACCATGTATCACGTTCGGCGACCGGGAGGGTGCTGCCGTCGTGGTTGGTAAAGTCAATAAGTGTTAATCGATCGTCACGGGAAAGTACGATCATTGCTTCGCCCAATAGTTGCCCATCGCGCTCGACTTGCACTGCCAATGGAACATCGAAAAAGTGTTCTTCAAAGTCCGCAGGCAAGCCTTTGGCCTGAGCCAATAAACTACGGGGCGTAGTGCCATTGGTTTCAGAGGCTGCAACTGCAGTTGTACCAATCAGAAGGGCAAGCGCCGCCGCGATGGGAGTCATCGGGAACATAATCGAAATACTCGATAGCAGGCAGTAAAGGCAGTAAGAAGCGTTCGGCCAGCCTGAACTGACCGAACGCGATACCTGTTGCGTTACATCAATTACAGGCCTGGATCAAAGGGTTGGCACGTTGTCGAATACAACGGTGTATGCGGCGCTGAAGTCGCCCGACACGCCATCGCCAGGCGCTGCAGGAGTGATTACCAGATCAGCCGAGGTGCCTGCAGTGGCTATAGCGCCGCTGGCGAGTACTTGCTGCGGAGCAGCAGTCAGTGTTGTACCGTTGAAGGTGGTGGTCAGTGCGATGTTGTTGGCGGCAGTACCATTGGACAGCGCGACTGGACCGCCATCGATATAGGCCTTGATCGAACCGGCGGTGTTCTTGATGTTGTATGACTGGCGCAGGGTAGACAACAGACCTGTTTGCAGGTTGTAGTTCATCACTTCGGCCCTGCCGAAGTCAGGGTTTACCGGCAAGACGTGGAACACTTGGGTTGGAATAGAAGCCGTGATGTTGATAGCGGTGGTGGCATCATTTGCAGCCCATGCACTTGAAGAACCGATAGCCAGGGTGACGAGGGAAGTTGCGATTGCTTTCTTGAACATGATTATTACCTGTTTATATGTGTTGAGGACGTGGTATTCCAGTCCTTCAGTGCTGAGCCGGAACTTTATAGTGGCCGGTTGTCGATGCGTTGAATGCTTGGCCGTCTGCAAGATTGTCTTGGTTATCTTGTGAAGTAGGTGGGCTGTCAAAGCGAGGAGAAGTATTGCTTGATCGCATTATGAATAACATAGCAAAGTCCTACTTGTTTTGTGGTTTTATGCCTTCAGTTTTGAAGGGGATTTCCTACGTCATGTAGCGCTGTGTTTTCTACTGCGAGGACTGATTATCACGTGATTGGCTGTTTCTACTTTAAAGGTCAAGCTGGAGGGGTACTTTTTCTATTTTTATGTAAGCCATATTTTCAGGTGTTGTGTGAGATGTATCTCTGCTCGCTGTGTGAGCTGTGCGTTATTTTGGGTGATAAGTTATGTCCATATTTGGTTTGTAAGTTGTATCTTTTCTATTTTGGCTCTTATCTGTTTCAGTAGTTGTACAACGGTGTTTTAGTCACAATTTGAGTTATGGTTTAAGTTCTATTTTTCGCTTTGGGATGTCAGAAAAATGAACGAGCATTATTCTCAAGCTACAGACGCAGATAAACCCACTATTGTGGTCAGGAACTCGGCCCGTGAGCGTGCTGCACGTAACCCCCGGATCTTTGCATCAGGTGATTTGAAATTGTTATTGCTGGAGTTGATTGGCGAACATCCTCGTCATGGCTATGACCTGATCCAGCAAATTGAAGGGTTGTTCGACGGCGCCTACAGCCCCAGCCCCGGGGTGATATACCCGGCCTTGGCCTTTCTTGAGGCCGGGAAACTGGTAGAAGTTGCTATTGAGGGTGATAAAAAAAATTACAGCATTACCGGGACGGGACGTTTATATCTCGGCCAACAGGCGGTCGCCCTTAATGGTGTGCATATGCGTATTGAAGTCAGCCGACGTTCGTTGTTGGGCCAGGAACGGCCGGCAGAGATTCATGAGGCGATGCACAACCTGCGTCACGCGCTGCAATTGCACCAGAGGTATTGGAGCCCGGTAGAGATCCAGCGCGTACATGATCTGCTCAACAACACTGCCAGAGCCATTGTGGATGGGGATGGATAACCAAGACTGGCTACCCTGTAGCAGTTGACTCGCGAAGCGAGGCTACGTCCGGCTGCGTAGCAGTCGTAAAACCATTCAGCTTGGGTGTTTCAGATACATCGCGCTGACCGGGTTTGCGACTGCTGCGCAGTCGGACGTAGCCTCGTTCTACTCGTCAACTGCTACAGGGGGGTGCAGCTCCTGCAAGCTTTAGTCTCAACGGACGATGAGCCACCCCCGGCGCGTTCCCATACTGCTCCCATGCCTTTGCCAACCCGGGAGCACATGTGAACAGCGCAACTCATACCGCATTTCACACCAGTATCGACGCAGGCGTCGCTGAACTGGTGATCGACAGGCCGCCAGTCAATGCCCTCAACAGCCAGGAGTGGCTGGACCTGGCGCACACCCTCGAAGCGCTTGGCCTGGACCCTGAGGTGCGAGTGATCGTGATCCGGGCCGAAGGCCGCGGCTTTTGTGCAGGTGTCGATATCAAGGAACTGGACGCTCACCCGGAACTGATCGTCAAGGTCAACGCGGGCAACTACGCCACTTTCAAGGCTGTGCATCGCAACCCGGTGCCGGTCATCGTCGCAGTCCATGGCTTTGTGCTGGGTGGCGGGATTGGCATTACCGGTGCCGCCGATATTGTCGTGGCTTCCGACTGCGCCACCTTTGCCCTGCCGGAAGTCGACCGTGGCGCCATGGGCGGCGGTGCGCATTTGCAGCGTTTGTTTCCGGTGCAAAAAGTCCGCTATCTGTTCTTTACCGGCGACAAGATTGGCGCAGTTGAAGCGCAGCAGTACGGTTTTATAGAGCGCGTGGTGCCCCGTGAGCAACTGCGCGAAACCGCGCTGCAAATCGCTCACAAGATCGCAGCGAAAAGCCCGGCCATGATCCGCATCGCCAAAGAAGCGTTGAACGGCATCGAAGACGGCAACCTTGAAGACAAATACCGCTGGGAACAGGGCTTTACCCTGCAGGCCTATACCAGTGCGGACTCCGCCGAAACTCGCCGCGCGTTCGTTGAAAAACGCGACGCCAGGTTCTGAGGAGCCGACCATGGAACTGACTTACTCGCCCAAGCAAAAGGCCTTCCGTCAGGAGGTCCGGCAATGGCTGGCGGCGAACCTGCCGCCTGAGCCGCTGGCCAGCTACGACACCCGCGAAGGCTTTGAACAGCATCGCCAGTGGGAAGCCAAGTTGTTCGAAAGTCGCCTGTCGATGGTGATGTGGCCCACCGAGTTGGGTGGACGCGGCTGCGATCTGATTGAGTGGCTGATTTTCGAAGAAGAATATTACGGTGCTGGCGCGCCGATGCGGGTCAACCAGAACGGCCAGTTATTGCTCGGCCCGACCCTGATGGAGTTTGGCACCGAGGCACAGAAAAAAAGCTTTCTGCCACGCATGGCGGCCAGCGCCGACATGTGGGCCCAAGGCTGGTCCGAACCCAACGCTGGTTCCGACATGGCCGCGATCACCAGCAAGGCCACCCGCGATGGCGACGGCTACCTGCTCAACGGCCAGAAAACCTGGTCGACCCGGGCCATCTTTGCCGATTGGTTGTTTGGCCTGTTTCGCAGCGATCCAGCTTCAAGCCGTCACCACGGATTGTCGTTTGTGATGGTGCCGCTCAACGCGCCGGGGGTCACAGTGCGCCCGATCAAGGCCTTGAACGGCAAGGATGCGTTCGCCGAAGTGTTCTTCGATGACGTGCGCATTCCCCTGGAAAATCGCATCGGCGATGAAGGGCAGGGCTGGCATGTGGCAATGGCCACCGCCGGTTTTGAGCGTGGTTTGCTACTGCGCTCCCCGGCGCGCTTTCAGTACACGGCGCGCAAGTTGGTGGAGTTGTACCAGGCCAACCGCGCCAGTGCCGACCGTGACCCGAGCTTGGGCGACGCGGTGTGCAAGGCTTGGATGGATGCGCAAGCCTACGCCTTGTCCGCCTATCACACCGTGGGCCGCCTGAGCCGTGGAGCGCAGATTGGCGCCGAGTCGAGCACCAACAAAATCATCTGGTCGGAACTCGATTTGCGCATGCACGAAACCGCCATGCGCATCCTGGGTGCCAGTGGCGAGTTGACCGGTAAATCGGCAGACGGCCACGACTGGCTGGAAGGTTTTCTGTTTGCTCAGGCCGGGCCCATCTACGCCGGTACTAACGAGATCCAGCGCAATATCATTGCCGAGCGCATGCTCGGTCTGCCGAAGTGAGGCCGGGGATGGACTTTACCTTTACCGATGACCAGCAAACTTTTCGCGAAGCCATCAGCCGCTTTTTGATGACCGAAGCCGCGCCGGAAATGCTTCGTGAAATCTGGGAAACCGACGTCGGCCGCTCTCCGGATTTGCGTAACAAGATTGCCGAGCAAGGCCTTACCGCGTTGTCGATTCCTGAGGCCTTTGGTGGCCTGGGCATGGACGATGTGGCCTGGGCCTTGATGACCCAGGAGCTAGGTTACTACGCCATTCCCGATTCGCTGGCCGACACCGCCTATGTTGCCAGCGCCCTGATCGCCGGCTTGCCCCACAGCGTTGCCCAGCGCGGCGAATGGCTGGAGCGCATTGCCGACGGCAGCTTGCGGGTCGCCATCGGCCACCCGGTCAATCCGCTGGTGGCTGACGCCGGTCATGCCGACCTGTTGCTGTTGGCCCACGGCGATGAAGTCCATGCCGTACCGCGTAGCCAGGTGGATGTGCAAGGGCACGGCAGCCTGGATGCCTCGCGCCGTCTGGCGCAGGTCAGCTGGCAACCGAGTGCTGCGACCCTGGTGGCGCAGGGCGAGCAGGGCCGCGAGCTGTGGGCGCAGACCCTCAACCGTGGCGCACTGTCGGTAGCTGGGCAACTGCTCGGGCTGGCTCAGCGCATGCTCGATCTGTCGGTGGACTACGCCGCCCAGCGCAAGCAGTTCGGCAAGCCGATCGGCAGTTTTCAGGCGGTCAAGCATCACCTGGCTGACGTCGCCACTCAGCTGGAATTCGCCAAACCGGTGCTGTACCGCGCCGCTTATGCCTTGGCGCACAACGAACCGAATGCCGGGGTGTGGGTGTCCCAAGCGCGTCTGGCCAGTTGCGAAGCCAGCTGGCTGGCGGCTCGCCACGGCATTCAGGTGCATGGCGCGATGGGTTACACCTGGGAAGTCGACCTGCAAATGTTTATGAAACGCGCCTGGGCACTGGACAACGCCTGGGGCGACCGTGCGCTGCACAAGACCCGTGTGGCCGAGTATGTATTGAGTGGCGCGGCGCCTTTGGGCCCCGGCTACACGTTTGAGGATTGACTGATGCCCGAAGCCTATATTGTGGACGCGTTGCGCAGCCCTACCGGCAAGCGCAAGGGTGGTCTGGCCCATGTCCATGCGATTGATCTGGGCGCCCATGTGCTCAAGGCGTTGGTAGAGCGTAACCAGATCCCGGCCGACGAATACGACGACGTGATCTTTGGCTGCGTTGATACCATCGGCTCTCAGGCAGGGGATATCGCCCGCACCAGCTGGCTGGCCGCCGGTTTGCCGCTCAACGTTCCCGGCACCACCATTGACCGCCAGTGCGGCTCATCGCAGCAGGCGCTGCACTTTGCCGCGCAAGCGGTGATGAGTGGTACCCAGGATGTGATCGCCGTCGGCGGTGTTCAGACCATGACCCAGATCCCGATTTCCTCGGCGATGCTGGCCGGCCAACCGCTGGGGTTCAGCGATCCGTTCTCGGGCAGCAAAGGCTGGAAAGCGCGTTTTGGCGACCAGCCAGTGAACCAGTTCTATGCCGCTCAGCGTATCGCCGATCACTGGAATATCAGCCGCCAGCAGATGGAAGCGTACGCTCTGGAAAGCCATCGCCGGGCACTGGATGCCATGGCCAGCCGCCGCTTCGTTAATGAAATTGTGCCCTGTGAAGGGGTGTGGGATGACGAAACTCCGCGCCATACCAGCCTGGCAAAAATGGCCGAGCTGGAACCGGTGTCCGCTGAATTCCCTTCGATCACTGCCGCCGTTTCCAGTCAGACCTGCGATGCCTCGGCCGCGATGTTGGTGGTTTCTGCTGCGGCACTCAAACGCTACAACCTGACGCCACGGGCGCGGATTCATCACCTCTCGGTAATGGGCGACGACCCGATCTGGCATCTAACCGCACCGATAGCCGCGACCCGGGCCGCACTGAAAAAAGCCGGCATGAGCATACGGGATATCGACCTGGTCGAGATCAACGAAGCCTTCGCCTCGGTAGTCATGGCCTGGGCCAAGGAGCTGGATTATGACCCGGCCAGGACCAATGCCAACGGCGGCGCCATTGCCCTTGGCCATCCACTGGGTGCCAGCGGGGCACGATTGATGACCAGCCTGCTTAACCAGCTTGAGCAAAGCGGTGGCCGCTATGGCTTGCAGACCATGTGCGAAGGCGGTGGGCAAGCCAACGTGACGATTATTGAGCGCCTCTAGGAGCATTGACATGGCAATTTGTGCAGCACGTACCGTGATTATTACGGGCGCAGGCGGTGGTCTGGGTCGGGCCTATGCGTTGGCTTTCGCCGGGCAGGGCGCCAATGTGGTGGTCAACGATATCCGCCGCGAAGCCGCTGAAGAAGTGGTGGCTGAAATTCGCGAGGCGGGCGGGCAGGCTATCGCCAACGCCGATGACATCACCACTATCGCCACCGCGCAAAACATCGTCGATGCGGCCCTGGCGGCATTTGGCGAAGTGCATGTGTTGGTCAACAACGCCGGGATCCTGCGCGACCGGATGTTTATCAGCCTTGGCGAAGATGACTGGGATGCCGTGATGCGCGTGCACCTGAAGGGGCATTTTTGTCTGGCCAATATCCTTGGCAAACGCTGGCGCGATCTGGCCAAGGCCGGTCAGCCGGTGGCCGCGCGCATCATCAACACCAGTTCCGGTGCAGGCTTGCAGGGCTCGGTGGGGCAGTCCAATTACAGCGCCGCCAAAGGCGGAATTGCCGCGTTGACCCTGGTGCAGGCGGCAGAGCTGGCGCGTTACGGCGTGACCGCCAATGCCTTGGCTCCGGCGGCGCGTACCTCGATGACCGAAAGCGCGATGCCGGACGTGGTGAAAAAGCCAGAAGACGGAGGCTTCGATGCCTGGGCCCCGGAAAACGTCGCACCGCTGGTGGTGTGGCTGGGCAGCACTTTGTCGGGCCATGTGAGCGGGCAAATCATCGAAAGCCAGGGCGGGCGACTGTCCCTTGGCGATGGTTGGCGCACCGGCGTGACCCGCGACAAGGGCGCGCAATGGCAGCCCGAAGAAGTGGGTGTGGTCATGGCCCAGATTCTCGCCGAAGCCCCTGCACCGCAAAGGGTGTGGGGTAGCTGAAAGCACAGGGATACTTCAAGTGTGGGAGCGAGCCTGCTCGCGAAGTCATTCGCGAGCAGGCTCGCTCCCACAAGGGGCTTGACCCGGAACAGAGTATCTACAAGAAGCGGACTTAGCCGTTTGTTATACAGAGAGAATTCAACCATGAGACAAGCGCCCCCTTACGTACCCGGCCACCAACTCTTGGCCGGCAAGTCGATTTTGATCACCGCCGCGGCTGGCGCAGGTATCGGTTATGCCGCGGCCAAACGCTGCGCCGAAGAAGGCTGCCGCGCCTTGATGATTTCCGATATCCACCCGCGTCGCCTCGAAGAGGCAGTCGAACGCCTCAAGGCTGAAACCGGGTTGCAGGCGGTATACGGGCAACTGTGCAATGTCACCGTCGAAGCCGATGTACAAGCCCTGGTCGCGGCGGCTGAAGAAGCCTTGGGCGGGGTCGATGTGCTGATCAATAACGCAGGCCTTGGCGGTCAGGTACGCCTTACCGAAATGACCGATCAACAGTGGTCCTCGGTGTTGGATATCACTCTCACCGGCACTATGCGCATGACCCGCGCCATGCTTCCACACATGGAGCGCCGTGGTGCCGGGGCCATCGTCAACAACGCCTCGGTACTGGGCTGGCGGGCGCAGAAAGAGCAGGCCCATTATGCCGCCGCCAAGGCCGGGGTCATGGCTCTGACCCGTTGCAGTGCGCTGGAAGCGGCCGAAAGCGGGGTACGAATCAACGCCGTGGCACCGTCCATTGCCTTGCACGAGTTCCTGAAAAAAGCCTCCAGCAGCGAACTGCTGGAACAACTCACCAGCCGCGAAGCCTTTGGCCGCGCCGCTGAGGTCTGGGAAGTGGCTAACGTCATGGTGTTCCTGGCCAGCGACTACGCCTCATACATGGTCGGCGAAGTGCTGCCTGTCAGCTCGCAACAAGCCTGAGGACCACCCCATGAGTACGTTATTCAGCAGCGCCGAGCAGTTGCTCGCAGCGCAGGGGCAAGACCTTGGCCGCACCGACTGGCTGGTGCTGACCCAGGAGCGGATCAACCTGTTTGCCGAGGCCACGGGCGATCACCAGTGGATTCATGTCGATCCGGAACGTGCGGCCAAGGGGCCGTTCGGTGCCTGTATTGCCCACGGCTACCTGACCCTGTCCCTGGCCAATCTGTTTATGCCGCAACTGATGCAGTTCGAAAATCTGGCCATGGGCGTCAACTACGGCAGTGACCGGTTGCGTTTCCCGGCAGCGGTCAAGGTCGGTTCGCGGGTGCGTGGGCATGGCCAGGTCGTGCAGGTCGAGGCACTCGGCCTGGCCTTGCAGGTAGTGGTGCGGATCAGCGTCGAAATCGAGGGCAGCGAGCGCCCCGGCTGTGTGGTGGACACCATCAGCCGCTACACCTTCAACCCTCTTGAGAAGTGAGCCTTGAGCATGAATTTGAATGACGTTGTAATCGTCTCCACCGCCCGAACCGCCCTGACCAAATCCTTTCGTGGCTCGTTCAACGACACCGAAGCCCCGGTGCTGGGCGGCCATGTGGTACGTGCCGTGGTGGAGCGCGCGGGTATCGAGCCGGGTTCGGTGGAAGACGTGATCATGGGGGCAGCTGCGCAGCAGGGCACTCAGGGTTACAACATCGGGCGGTTGTGCGCCAACACCGGCGGTTTGCCCAACACCGTGCCGGGCATGGCGATTGATCGCATGTGTGCCTCGGGCCTGATGAGTATTGGCGTGGCGGCGAAAGGCATCATGACCGGGGAAATGTCGATTGCCGTGGCGGGTGGTGTCGAGTCGTTGTCGCTGACCCAGAACAAGTACAAAAACACTTACCGGGCACAATCCGAGGCGGTGCTTGAATGCATGCCGACGGCCTACATCCCGATGCTCGAAACCGCTGAAATCGTCGCTCGCCGCTACTCTATCAGCCGCGAAGTGCAGGACCAGTATTCCCTGCAAAGCCAGCAACGTACCGCCGCCGCCCAGGCCGCGGGTCTGTTCGCGGATGAAATCGTACCGCTGGCTGCGCGCAAGCTGTGCTTCGACAAGGAAGGCAAACCCAGTGGCTATCAGGATGTAATCGCGGACCGCGACGAGTGTAATCGCCCGTCCACCACCCTTGAGGATTTGGCGGCACTCAAACCCGTGTGGAAAGATGGCAAATGGGTGCAGCAAGGTGAGTTCATCACCGCGGGCAACGCTTCGCAATTTTCCGATGGCGCCTCTGCCGTGTTGCTGATGAGCCGTGCCGAAGCCAAACAGCGCGGGATCGAAGCGTTGGGCGTGTATCGCGGGATTGCCGTGAGCGGTTGTGCGCCGGAAGAAATGGGCATTGGCCCGGTGTTCGCGATTCCCAAGCTGCTCAAGCGGTTTGGCCTGACCGTATCTGACATTGACCTGTGGGAGATCAACGAAGCATTCGCCTGCCAGGTGGTGTACTGCCGCGACTTCCTGCAGATCCCCAACGACCGCCTGAACGTCAACGGCGGGGCGATTTCCATTGGTCATCCGTTTGGTATGTCGGGTGCGCGGATGGTGGGCCACAGCCTGCTCGAAGGCCGCCGCCGTGGCGCCCGCTTTGTTGTGGTTGCCATGTGTATCGGCGGCGGCATGGGCGCGGCGGGGTTGTTTGAGCTGAACTGACAGTTTTTGATACTGGTGGGAGCCAGGCAAAACCCGTAGCAGCTGCCGAAGGAACGAGGCTGCGTTCGGCGGCGAAGCCGTCGCAGAATCAGGCACTGCGGTCTGCCAGAAAAACCTTGCTCTCAGGGTTTACGACGGCTTCGCCGCCGAACGCAGCCTCGTTCCTGCGGCAGCGGCTACACGTTTGGATGCGCCACCGCGGACGCCATCTGCGGTATCGGCTTGCGCATCAGCGTCCCCACCACCAAAGCCCCGATCAGCCCCAGCACCCCCGCGACCCACAACACCAGGCTGAACCCGGTTACAAAGGCCCGGGTTGCCAGTGGCTCAATCTGGGCTTGTGCCGCCAGCGGCAATTGGCTCAAGGCTCCCTGCATATCCCCGGCCACCACCCGCGAAGCAATAAAGTGACTCTGCTCCAGCCATTGCCCGGCATCCTGCTGAAGGCTGGTCTGCAGGTTTTGCTCCGTGTGGCTGCCGAGCAAGGCGCCAAACACCCCAATCGCCAACACAATGGCGCTGAAGCGCATGGTGGTGCTCATGCCGGAGGCCATGCCCACACGGTCTCGGGGAACGCAGGCCATGATGTTTTTCTGGGTATCGCCATTGAGCAAACCGGCCCCGGCACCTGTCACCGCCGTGGTCAGGGCAAAACTCAGGTAACCGCCATGGTCTACCGCCCAAGCGCTGAGCAAGTTGCCGCAACCGACCAAGGTCAAACCGGCAGCCATCATACTGGCCGGGCTGAAGCGCGACGCCAGGCGAGCGCCGATACGTGGGCAAATCAACATGGTCAAGGCAAACGGCAACATACCCAGGCCTGACGTGACTGCACTGAACCCCAAGCCGTTTTGCAAATAAAAGGGCAGCAAGGTCATCATCACCTGAGCACAGCCCGCATAGGCAAACATGCCCAGCAGAGCGCCGATAAAACGCGGGTGGCGGAACAGTTGCAGGTCAATCATAGGGCGGCGCTGCATGGCTTCGATCATTACAAACAGGCCCAGCAACAGCACCCCGGCACATATTCGGGCATAGGTCAGCGGGTGGTTCCAGCCAATGCGGTTGGCTTCGATCAAGCCCCAGATCAGGCACAGCAAGCTGGCGCTGAAGGCCAGGCTGCCCCAAGGGTCGAGCCGGGCCGATTGCGGGTCGCGAGACTCGGCAATGGCATGCCTGACCAGCAGCATCAGCAGCAAGCCAACCGGCAAGTTGAGATAGAAAATCCAGCGCCAGCCCAGGTACTCGGTGATCAGCCCGCCGAGGGTTGGTGCCGCCGTCATGGCCACGCCCATGCACGCCCCCCAAAAGGCCCAGGCTTTGGCTCGTTCGACTTCGTCGTGGAAGGCATGCCCGATTGAGGCCAGCGCCGAGGTCAGTAGCAAGGCTGCTCCCACGCCTTTTACGGCGCGGGCGATTTCCAGTAACAGGCTGTTGGGTGCCGCGCCACAGCCGAGGGACGCGAGGATGAAAATGCTCAAGCCCCACAGTAGGGTTCGCTTGCGCCCGAAGCGGTCGGCAATGCTCCCGGCAGGCAGCAACAGGGCGGCAAACGCCAGCATATAAGCGCTGACCACCCATTCGATATCGACAAAGCTGGCCCCCAGATCCCGGGCGATGCTCGGCAGGGTGACCGCGACAATATTGGTGTCGAGCACGATCAGCGAACAGACCCCGCTGGCGGTCAGCAGGGTCAGGCGTGGGCTTACAGTCTTCATGGACGCAACTCCCCGGCAAGCTCAGGCATTACTTTGCAGGCAATTAATTTTACGGGCATGCTCGGTTCCTCCAGTGTGGCGATGGCCACAGTGTAGGGCTGGGCGTTGGCTGGTTTGTTAGCTGACAGCCTGAACTTCATTACCTTTGAGCTAATGCTGCTATGGATATACGCCATTTCCGTTATTTCCTGGCCGTTGCCCAGCAACGCAACTTCACCCGTGCTGCCGAAGTACTGGGAATTGCGCCGCCAACCTTGACGCGGCAAATCCAGGATCTTGAACACGCCTTGGGCGTACGTCTGTTTGTGCGCCAGCAGCGTCAGGTCAGCCTGACTGAAGCGGGCCAGGCGTTATTGCCCGAGGCTGAGGCCACCGTGCGCCAGTTCGAGTTTGCCCAGCGCAATGCACAGCGGGCCGGGCGCGGCGAGACGGGCCATATCGAATTGGGATATGTAGCATCGGCCGTGTATTCGGGGGTGTTGCAGCAACAGGTACAGGCATTTTCAAGTGCGTGTGCCGAGGTCAGCCTGAGCGTACGGGAGGCGCCGATGGCCAGCTTGCCTTCGATGGTTGCCGAAGGGCGCTTCGATCTGGGCTATGTGCGCTCTCCCATGACTTTGCCACAAGGCCTGGAAGCGATTCGTCTCAAGGCTGAGGGCTTTGTTTTGGCGCTGGCGACTGACAGCTGGCTGGCGCGCCTTAAAAGCGTCAGCGCGGCGCATTTGCAAAACGAGACATTTATCTTGCCCGAGCAAATCAGCGGCACCTTGCACGTGGCTGCCCAAGGAGGTTACGCGCCCAGGCTGGGTGCCCAGCCGGGTGGCCTGGTGGCGGTGATCGCGCTTGTATCGTTGCGCCAAGGGGTGGCGGTAGTACCGGCATCGGTGGTCGGTCATATCAGCCTGCCGAATGTACTCTACCGGCCGATCGAGGGCTGTGACGCGCAGTCATGGTTGTCGTTGATCCACCGCCGGTTCGAAAAGTCGGCGGTGGTGACGCGTTATATCGAACAGGTCAAGCGCTTCTGATTGGTCGAATCCAACTGCAGGATTTTGTCGTTTACATGGATGCGTCAGAACCTGGAAGCAGTACAATCGCGCCCCCTTACCGAGCATGGATGCTGTTCGGCACACGTTCACGAGAAGGTCCATGGTGTCTGCAACTTACTCTCCCTCGCTGGTTTTGATTTCCCTGTGTGTCGCCATTCTGGCGTCGTACACAGCCCTTGATCTGAGCGGCCGTATTGCCACGGCGCGAGGCCGCAGTGTGTACCTGTGGATCGGTGGCGGCGCACTGGCCATGGGCTTTGGTGTGTGGTCGATGCACTTTATCGGGATGCTCGCGCTGGAGTTGCCGCTGGAGTTGGGTTACGACCTGGGGCTTACTCTGTGGTCATTACTGGTGGCTATTCTGTCGTCCGGCTTTGCCTTGTGGCTGGTCAGCCAGCCGCGACTGCCCGCGCTGCAACTGTTGTTCGGTGCCTTGATCATGGGCTCGGGCATTAGCGCCATGCACTACAGCGGTATGGCCGCGTTGCGCATGCAGCCGGGGATTGATTACGACCCGACGCTGTTTGGCCTGTCGCTGCTGATTGCGGTGGGGGCTTCAGCCGCCGCGTTGTCGATTGCGTTTCATCTGCGCAAGCAAACCCCTTACGTGCGTCTGGTACGCGGCGGGGCGGCGGTGATCATGGGCCTGGCGATTGTCGGTATGCATTACACCGGCATGGCTGCGGCGAGTTTCCCCCCCGGCAGTTTTTGCGCTGCCGCCGTGGACGGTCTGAGTGGCAAGGGGCTGGATAATCTGGTGCTGGTGTCCAGCCTGGCCGTGTTGGTGATTGCGTTGCTGACCTCGGTTTTTGACGCCCGGCTCGATTCCCGCACTGCCGCTCTGGCGGACT
Source organism: Pseudomonas kulmbachensis (assembly GCF_963681935.1). Classification (NCBI taxonomy): domain Bacteria; kingdom Pseudomonadati; phylum Pseudomonadota; class Gammaproteobacteria; order Pseudomonadales; family Pseudomonadaceae; genus Pseudomonas; species Pseudomonas kulmbachensis. Next base: position 2,139,049 of record NZ_OY817088.1, read on the forward strand.
CATTGACCCTGGCCAATGAAGAGCTGACCCAATTGGCACTGCACGACACCCTGACCGGACTGCCCAATCGCATCCTGTTGGCTGACCGTATCGCTCAGGCAATGAGCAAGGTGACGGAGCAGGGCGGGTGTTTCTCGCTGATGTTTATCGACCTCGACGGTTTTAAGCCGGTGAACGATGCCTTCGGTCATCATCTGGGCGACCGCTTGCTGCGTGAGGTGGCCTTGCGTTTGCGCGAGCAGTTGCGCAGCCAGGACACCCTGGCACGCATTGGCGGGGACGAGTTTGTGTTGCTGGTGCGTTTGCTTGAGCCCGATGATGCGCCGCAAGTGGCTGCGCGGCAGGTCGGGCTGTTGTCCAAGGCATTCCGGGTCGACGATCATGACTTGCTGATTTCCGCGAGTGTCGGTATTGCGCTGTACCCTGGTAACGGCCTGACCGCCGAAGAGTTGCTGATGAACGCCGATGCGGCGATGTATCACGCCAAGGGTGCGGGCAAAAATGGCTACAGTTTTTTCGATGCCTCGATGAACATCAACGCCCGCAAGCAACTGCAATTGCTGCAAGACCTGCGTCAGGCTCTGGTGTTGCAACAGTTTTGCCTGCATTACCAACCCAAGTTCGACGCCAGCAATGGCCTGCCGGTAGGGGCTGAAGCCCTGCTGCGCTGGGAGCATCCGCAGCAGGGATTGCTGTTGCCAGAGCACTTTATCGCCCTCGCGGAAAAAACCGGCCTGATCATTCCCATTGGCGATTGGGTGCTCAACGAAGCCTGCCGCCAGATGCGTGTGTGGTTCGATCAGGGCTATAGCCACTGGCGTATCGCAGTCAACCTGTCGGCGCTGCAGTTCTGCCATTCGGGGCTGGTCGACAGTGTGGTCGCAACGCTGGAGCGGCACCAGTTGCCAGCCAACAGCTTGACCCTGGAAATCACCGAAACCACCGCCATGAGCGACGCCGATGCGAGCATGGTGGTGTTGCAGCGCCTGTCGCAGATGGGTGTGGACCTGTCTATTGATGATTTCGGTACCGGCTATTCCAGCCTGATGTACCTCAAACGTCTGCCCGCCAATGAATTGAAAATAGACCGTGGTTTTGTGCGTGACCTGGAGCATGACAGCGATGATGCTGCGATTGTTTCGGCCATTGTTGCACTGGGCCAGGCACTGGGCCTGCGAATTGTGGCCGAGGGCGTTGAAACCGATACCCAACAAAGCTTTTTGACCACGCTGGGCTGTGATGCCTTGCAGGGTTATCTGCTGGGCCAGCCGCTCCCGGCCAATCAGTTTATGGTCGATATTCATCGCGCAGAGGACCTGAGCGCTGGTAAACCGGCGGCGACCTGACAAATCAAACCCTTGACGGTTATGCTGGCGGCCAGATTTGAAATGTTGAGTGGGGAGCGTACTTTTATGGACAAAGTTATCGTGATCACCGGTGGCAGCCGTGGCATAGGCGCCGCAACAGCAGTACTGGCGGCGCAGCAGGGCTATCGAATTTGCATCAACTATCTGGCTGATGTTGCGGCTGCCCATGAAGTGCTGGCCCAGGTTCAGGCTTTGGGCGCAGAAGCTATTGCGGTGCGCGCCGATGTCAGCGACGAAGAGGAAATCATTCGTCTGTTTATCGAGGTTGACGAGCGGTTGGGGCCGGTCACGGCACTGGTCAACAACGCTGGCACCGTGGGGCTCAAGTCACGGGTCGACGAACTGTCCGAGTTGCGCATCATGCACACCCTGAAAACCAACGTGCTTGGCCCGATCTTGTGTGCCAAGCATGCCGTGCTGCGCATGTCGCCCCGCTACGGTGGGCAGGGCGGCAATATCGTCAATGTGTCATCGGTAGCGGCACGCTTGGGTTCGCCCGGCGAGTACGTCGACTACGCTGCCTCCAAGGGCGCGCTGGACACTTTCACCGTGGGCTTGTCCAAGGAACTGGCGGGCGAGGGGATTCGGGTCAACGCGGTGAGGCCAGGCTATATCTACACCGACTTCCACGCCTTGAGTGGCGATCCCGGGCGGGTCAGCAAACTTGAACCGATCATCCCCATGGGCCGGGGCGGGCGTGCCGAAGAAGTAGCCGAGGCGATTATCTGGCTGCTGTCGGACAAGGCTTCCTACACCACCGGCACCTTTCTGGATCTGGGCGGCGGTCGGTAAGATGTAAAAACTCTGTTCCAGGTCAAGCCTTTAGTGGGAGCGAGCCTGCTCGCGTATGATTTTCGCGAGCAGGCTCGCTCCCACGCTTGAAGGATCTTTGCCGCTGCCATCGTAAAACCTGACATCGCGTAGGGTCAGGCCGGAACGGGATTTAGCATGTGCTGGCGCTGCGCGCCAGATCGCAGCCTCGCTGCGCTCCTCAGCGGCTACACAGTGATTTACGACTTGCCATTTCACCTTTTGCGACGATAATGCGACTTATTGCTATTTAAGTCTGGTTATCTATCGTGCCTATTCCTGTGGACCCCAAAACCCTGCTGGCCAGCCTCTATCTCGACAATCATGCCTGGTTGCGCGGCTGGCTGTCGCGACAGGTGCGTTGCCCGCAGGATGCGGCCGATCTGACCCAGGACACTTTTCTGCGCGTTTTCGACGCTCAGCAACTGGAGCGCATCCAGGAGCCCCGCGCTTATCTGAGTACAGTTGCCCGCCGCTTGCTCTGCTCGCTGTGGCGGCGGCGCAAACTTGAACAATCCTATCTTGAGCAGTTGGCCGATCTGCCCCAAGGCTATGCGCCGTCCGCTGAAGATATAGCGCTGGTGCGCGAGGCGATTGAAGCCATTGATCGCGTGCTTGAAGGTTTACCGTCGCGGGTGAAACGGGCCTTTTTGCTCAATCGACTTGAAGGTATGCCCCAGCAAGCCATCGCTGACCAGTTGGGTGTCTCGTTGGCCACGGTTGAGCGTGACTTGCGCCGCGCCTTTATTCATTGCCTCTCGCAAACGGCGCCATCCCAATGAGTACAGCCAAGGTTGATTCGACCACCCGTGCCGCCATTGACTGGATGCTGCGCCTTGAGTCCGGGAATGCCAGCCCTTCGGAGCGTCAGGTGTTCAAGGCCTGGCTGGCGCAAAGTCCAGAGCATCTGGCCGCGTGGCAGCGGGTAGCCGGGGTATTGAAAGCTCCGGTGGCCGATTTGCAATCAGTGGAACGCCGCAGCCCCGGGCAATTGCAGGCTGCACGCCGAGCTCTGCTGAGCGGCACGTCGCCCTCAGGCAAAAATGCCTTGCGGGGCAGCTTGCTACTGTTGCTGCTCGGCTTGGGCGCGGCAGGCTTGGTGAATCGTGTAACGCCATTGACAGGCTTGATGGCCGATCAACACACCGGCACCGGTGAGCGCAAAACCATCGAACTGGCGGATGGCAGTCTTCTGACACTCAATGCCCGCAGCGCGGTCGATATCGAGTTCAGTAACGGCCAGCGGCGGGTACGGCTGCGCGAAGGGGAGTTGCAGGTGGACGTGGCCGCCGATGCCGGACGACCATTTGTGGTAGCCACGGCCCAAGGCCAGGTGCAGGCACTGGGGACGCGTTTCATGGTGCGCCAGGGCGCGGACGAAAGTCTGGCCAGCGTGCAGCAGCACAGCGTGCAACTGGACACGCTGGGGGGGCAGCAACGACGTATCGACACCGGTCAGGCGGTGGCATTCACGGCCAATCAGATAGACCCGCAAACCCCGACATCACGGAGCCAGGCCGATTGGCTCCAAGGCCGGGTCGAACTGCATGATGAGCCATTGTCGGCACTGGTCGAGGCGCTGCGGCCCTACCAGACCGGTGTGCTGCGCATCAGCCCCGAAGCGGCACGGGTGCGGGTGTTTGGGGTTTTTGCGCTGGACAACACCGCGCAAACCCTCAGCGCGCTGGCGCAAACCTTACCGATCAAGGTCACGCGTTACGGGCCATGGCTGACCCTGATTGATGTGAGTCGATAAAAACAACCGAATGCGAATTAATTGCAAATAGTGTGAGGGGAAACCCTTGCTCGTTGGTCAAGGTTACAACTGCCTACCTTGCAACGAGAAAGGACGCCCCATGCCGTACGCCCCGCTAAGACCTTGTCTGCTGGCCCTGACCATCACCCTGTGCCTTGCTGGCCACCCGCTGACTGCGGTGGCCGAGGCGATGCACCGTGAGCAAAGTACCACTCGTTTTTTTGATCTGCCTGCTGCGCCTTTGGGTGTGACCCTGAGCCGGATCGCCCGTGACAGCGACTTGACTCTGTCGGTCGCACCCGCCTTGCTGCAGGGCAAAAAATCCGCTCCGGTGAACGGCATGTATACCCCACAACAGGCTGCCGAACACGCCTTGGTGGGCAGCGGCCTGGGCCTGAGTGTGACCGACAGCGGCGCGTTGAGTGTTTACCCGCAAGCCGAAGCGGGGGCGTTGAACCTGGGAGCAACCAATGTCTCGGCGTTGTTGGCCGAAGACGGTCGTGGTCACGTTGACGGCTTTGTCGCCACTCGTTCGGCGACGGCCACCAAAACCGACACGCCGATTCTGGAAATTCCGCAGACCATCAACGTGGTCACGGCTGATCAAGTGCAGGTGCAGGGCGCCCGCGACCTGACGCAAGCGCTGCGTTACACCCCGGGCCTGAGCACTAACGGCTACACCGACCGCAACACCATCGCGGACGAAATCACCAGCCGCGGCTTTGCCCCGACCTTGCTTTACCTCGATGGCGCGTATTTACCGTCGGCGGGCAGCTTGGGCGGCACTCCGCAAATCGATCCATACACCCTGGAACGTATCGAAGTGCTCAAGGGGCCGTCCTCGGTGTTGTATGGGCAGAACCAGCCAGGCGGCATGATCAATATGGTGTCCAAGCGCCCGAGCACTGAGGCCAAACATCAGATAAAGGTCGGCACTGGCAGTTTTGATCGCTACAACCTGGCCTTTGATTTCACTGGCCCGCTGGATGATGCAAAAACCCTTAGCTATCGGCTGATCGGTGTCGGCAACACCGGCAGCGAGCAGGTGGACCACACTGAAGATTCACGCCAGTTGCTGGCGCCAAGTTTTACCTGGGCGCCCAACGACAACACTGAGCTGACGCTATACGCGCAGGTGCAACGTGATGATGCCCTGGCCGATTACCAGGCCTTGCCTGCGGTGGGCAGCCTGTACCGCAACTCGCAAGGCAACAAGATTGATCGCGACAAGTTTTTGGGCGACTCAAAGTGGAACGATTACAAGCGCGACCAGTATGTGCTCGGCTATCAGTTTTCCCATGCCTTCAACGAGGCGATGACTTATCGCCAGAGCCTGAGTTATATCGACGTCGACGACCGGTACAAGGGTTTTTACCTGAACCGTTTTGTCACCGCCCCGGATGGCGCGACAGACACCCACGCCAGCCGCACCAAGCTCGACTGGCGTCAGCAGAACAGCTCTTACACCTTCGACAACCATCTGCAGAGCGACTTTGTCACCGGGCCTTTGCAGCACACCTTGCTGGTGGGGCTGGACTACAGAAGTTTCATTCGCAAATATCAGGGCTACAACCTGTCCGGCAGTGAGATTCTCGACCTTTACGGTCCGGGAAACTACCGCACCGATGGCGTGCCGACCCTGACCACCCAGTGGGACAACCGGGTCAAGCAAACCGGCCTGTATGTGCAGGACCAGATCAAGCTGGACAACTTTATCCTGACCATTGGCGGGCGCCAGGACTGGGCCAAGGTTGAAAACAATGACCTGCTGGCCAACACGCGGGAGCAGCAAAACGACAACAAGTTCACCGCTCGCGTGGGCCTGACCTATGTCACCTCGTTCGGTCTGGCGCCGTACATCAGCTACACCGAATCGTTCCTGCCGTCAGTGGGCACCTCGGCCCCGGCACGTGGCGCCAAGGCGTTCAAGCCGATGACGGGCAAGCAGTATGAAGTGGGGGTCAAGTACCAGCCCAATGACACCAGTCTGCTCACGGCCTCGGTGTTCGAGATCACCCAGCAAAATGTCCTGACCGGCGATTTGCAGTATCTGGAGTACCAGGTCCAGGAAGGTGAAGTCAGATCGCGGGGCATTGAACTGGAAGGTAAAAGCCGCTTTAACAACGTCGACCTAATCGCCTCGCTGTCGTATCTGGATGTGTTCTACAGCAAGTCCAACTACAACAACCAAGGTAACCGAAGTGAAGCGCAATCGCCGTGGGCGGCGAGCGTCTGGGCCGACTATCACTTCACCGGGCAGGCGCTTGCGGGTGTGACCCTGGGCGGCGGTGCGCGTTACACCGGAAAAAACTTCGGCGACTCGGCCAACACCTTCAAGACCCCGTCATTTGTGATCTACGACGCCACGCTCAGCTATGACCTGGCGGCCCTTGATCCGAGCTTCAAGGGCGTCAGCACCAGCCTTAACGTGCAGAACCTGTTTGATCGCGAGTATGTGTCCTCGTGCAACTACAGCTTTGGCTGTTATTACGGGCAGCAGCGCACGGCGGCGCTGGAAGTCAAATACGATTGGTGATGACACTTTCACTCTTGTGGGAGCGGGCTTGCTCGCTATTGCATCACCACGGTTTGCCTGATTGGTCGCGCCGTTTGCATCGCGAGCAAGCCTGCTCCCACAGGTCTCTGTCGGTTTTTTGGTGCGGGTTCAACGACGCAATTTGAGTGCACTGGCCAGGCTGATGGCCAGTGGTAGACGTGGCAACAGTGTGGCCTGGTAAGCATGGTAAAGATCCGGTTTGCCGGGCCAGATGTTTTCCGAAGGCAGGTTATCGATCCCCAGTTCGTGATGCCAACTGCCGTGCTGGCGGTCGATCATATGCAGGTCGATATAGTCCCAAAACTGTTGATACCAGACCTCGTATGGGTGCTCGTCGGTGCGTTGCAACAACGCAGCCGCCGCCGCTGATGCTTCGGCCAGGGTCCAGTGCAGGCGCTCGCGCACCACCGGCTGATTGTTCCAGTCCAGGGTGTAGACAATTCCGCTGCCGCCATCGACATTCCAGCCATGCAGGCACGCACTGCTGAACAGTTGGCGAGCGTCTTCCAGCAGCCACGCTGGCGCCGACAAACCGCGCTGTTTGCGGGCGGCTTCAAGGTGCAGCAACAAACGCGCCCATTCGAAGGCGTGCCCCGGGGTTTTGCCGAAGGGGCGAAAGCCATCCGCCGGGTTGTCCCGGTTGTAGTCGGGCAACGGCTGCCAGTGGGCATCGAAATGCTCGACGGGCAGGTAGTCGGACTGCGCCGCATGCTGGTGAATAACCCGCTCGGCAATGCGCAAGGCGCGGTCCAGCCACAGGTCTTCGTCGAGCACATCGGCCAGGGCCAGAAAGGTTTCGGTGCCATGCATATTGCTGTTGGCTCCGCGATACGCCTCGCAGTCACTCCAGTCGCGGGCAAAGGATTCCAGCAGAGCCCCCTCGGCTTCGGACCAAAAACGCTCTTCAAGTACGCCAACAGCTTCGGCCAGCAACTCTGCTGCGCCCTGACGCCCGGCCACCACTGCCGAGCTGGCGGCCAGCGCTACAAACGCATGCAAATAGGCTGCTTTGCGGGTGTTGCCATCTTGCGCAGCGGGGCTAGAAAACCAGCCGCCATGCTCGGCGTCACGCAACGGGCCCGCCAATGCGGCCAAGCCGAGGTCGATCAGCGGAGCGCATCCCGGCAGGCCTTGAATGTGGGCCAGAGAAAAGCTGTGCACCATGCGTGCAGTGGTAACGGTGTCAGCCGTGGCATCATCCGGGCGCTGGCCAAATCGATCCAGCTGGGCGAAACCGAGCGGTACGCGGGCCGCTTTGGCGAAATCCACCAGTGCCCGGCCCTGTTCGTGCAACCACTGCTGATGGGGGGCGGATGTCAGCCAGCTTTCGTTGGTCCGGGTGAGGTCGGTCATGTGCCACCTGTATTGTTTTTGTCGTTATTCAGCGCTCGCAGACTAAGGGATTGGCCGCCCGGCTGAAAGCTTTCATCTCTGGGTATAGCTTAAATTTCCGGCACCCAGCGCTGCGACCAGTCGCTGTCCTGCTTGACGATTTCGCGCAGCAGTTCGATGCCTTGTTGCAAGGCCGCACTGTCTCGTTCGCGCGAGTACACCAGATAGGTCGGGTAGCTGAATTCGGGGGCCTTGGGTACACGCTCAAGGGCCCCGCTGTCCAGGTAGCTCTGCACCACGCGAGTGCGGAAGTAGCCGCTACCGCCGTTTTCCAGAATGTAATGCAGGGCTACCGGCCCCAGATTGAAACTGATGGCTGCCCGCGACTTGTCGGGAAGGGCGGCGTCATGCTGGCGGCGAAAGTCCTCGCCCCACTCGATGTACACATAAGGATCGGGTTGCCCCGGCCGACGAATCTGGATCAGTTTTTCTTCGAGCAACTGCTCCACCTGGACCCCGGGCCAATAGGCCGGTTGATAGACCAGAGCAGCGTCCAGCAAGCCCATTTCAACCTGGCGCAACAACTGCTCGGCATCGCTGATCTGGATGCGCAGGGCATGGGTGGTGAGGTGTTGGCGCAAGGCCTTGGCCCAGCTCAGGATCAGTGGGTTGCACAGGCTGACTTCGCCGCCGATGTGCAGCAACTGATCCAGACCTTCGGGGCGCGGCAGGTCGCGACGGGCGGCCTCCCAGGTTTGCAGCAGTTGATTGGCGTATACCACAAAGGCTTCGCCCTCGGGGGTAAGCCGGGCGCCTGCGCGGTTACGGATAAACAGCGTGACGCCGAGCAGGCTTTCGAGCTTGTGCACCCGAGCAGTTACGGCGGTCTGGGTGACATGCAGTTTTTCAGCTGCGCCAACCAGGCTGCCATAGCGAACTATTTCAAGGAAGGTGCGAGCCAGGTCGAGGTCCATAAACACGCCAGTGTGCAAGAGGCCAGCAGTGTAAGGCTAATGCGTCAAAAACACATGAAACAACGACCTTTATTGGCACGCATCAATGTTTATTTCCTGCATCAGGCTAACGTCTCTCCCCTTGGCACAGGGTGGCAGTGATGTGCTGAGCAACGATACATAAAAAAAGGGATTACAGACATGGATGACTTGAAGCGACAGTACGACATTCAACCTTTGATGCAGACCGATATGTCCATTCTCATCAATGGCCAAACGGTTGACGCAGCTCGAGGAGAGACCGTACTCAGCGTATTGAACTCAGTCGGCATACGGCAATTGTCGCCCAATGATCACGGCCAGATAAATGGCGCTTATTGCGGTATGGGTGTGTGCTACTGCTGCCTGGTGAATATCGATGGCCGACACAAGCGTCGCGCCTGCCAGACGGTGGTGCAGCCTGGTATGCAGGTCGAGACCGGAACAAACCGGATCGCCGAGCAGGAGCTGGCGCTATGAATGCCAAACCGGTGATTGTCGGCGGCGGCCCGGCGGGTATGTCGGCTGCGATAGAGCTGGCAGAACACGGGGTGCACAGCACGTTGCTCGAAGAAGCTTCACGCCTGGGCGGCGTGGTCTATCGCGGACCTTTGCGTGACGGTGTCGAACTTGACTACCTGGGCGAGCGCTACAAGGACGCACTGCAAAAGCTGCACCGCGAATTTTCGGCCATTGCCCATTTTGTCGATGTGCGTCTCAACCATCGCGTGGTTGGCGGGCAAGGTGAACAATCTCTGCAAGTGCTGGACGACAGTGAGCAATTGCAGCAAATCGGCTTCGAACAACTGGTGTTGTCCGCAGGCTGCCATGAACGCAGCGTGCCGTTCCCTGGCTGGACTACTGCGGGTGTAATCATGCTCGGTGGTCTGCAACTGCAGATCAAAAGTGGCGTGGTCAAGCCCAAGGGGCCGGCGCTGATCGCCGGTACAGGACCTTTGCTGATGCTGGTGGCCTGCCAGTTGCACGCGGCGGGTGTGGAAGTGGCCGGGGTATATGAGGCGTGCGAGTTTGGCCGGATTGCCAAGCAAAGCCTGGCACTGCTCAATCAGCCGCAGCTGTTTCTCGACGGTTTGAGCATGCTGGTTTACCTCAAGCGCCATGGCGTGGCCGTGCATTACGGTTGGGGTGTAGTGCAAGCACGGGGCGAGGGTGAACTGAGCGAAGTGATCGTGGCCCCGTACTCCAGCACCTGGCTGGCCGATATGAACAAGGCGCAGGCGGTGCCAGCTCGCACCCTGGCGGTGGGCTACGGGTTTATTCCGCGGACTCAACTCAGCCAGCAGATGGGCCTTGAGCACGCTTACAACGTCGATGGTTATCTGGCGGTCAAAGCCAACAACTGGCAGCAGAGCAATCAGCGGTCAATCCACCTGGCCGGGGATGTCACCGGCATGCGCGGCGGTGAAGCGGCGATGCTCACCGGGCGCATTGCAGCGTTGTCGATTTTGCTGCAACGCGGGGTTTTGAGTGAAAAACAGGCGCTTGAGCAGCGCCGCGTGTACCAGTCCAGGCTCAACACTATCGTGCGCTTTCGTGGCGGCATTGACCGCTACACCCAGCGCGGCACGCGTCAGATCGAATTGCCGCAGGCGGACACGGTGGTGTGTCGTTGTGAAAATGTGACCCGTGCGGACATCGACCTGGCCCTGAGCCAGGGCGTGCAAGACATGGCCAGCCTGAAAATGCGCACCCGGATCAGCATGGGCGACTGCCAGGGCCGGATGTGCGTCGGCTATTGCAGCGATCGCCTGCGTGAAGCCACCGGGCGCAAGGATGTGGGCTGGTTGCGCCCGCGCTTTCCGCTGGAACCCGTACCGTTTTCGGCTTTTACCAATGCGTGCAAGGATGCCTGACATGATCAAGACTTATGATGTGGTGATTGCTGGTGGTGGTGTTATTGGCGCGTCCTGTGCCTACCACTTGTCTCGTCGCCAGGATCTGAAAATTGCCATGATCGACTGCAAGCGCCCCGGCAATGCCAGCCGCGCTTCGGCAGGTGGTTTGTGGGCTATCGGCGAGTCTGTAGGGCTGGGTTGCGGGGTGATTTTTTTCCGCATGATGTCTGCTGAACGCAAGCGCGAAGCACAGGGTTCGGCAGTAATTGTCGATTCCACCACGCCGCATATCCTGCCTGATTGTTTTTTCGACTTTGCCCTGCAATCCAATGCGCTGTACCCCGGCTTGCACCAGGAGCTGCTGAAAAAGCACGGCATGGATTTCAAGTTCGAGCGCACCGGGCTCAAGTACGTGATTTATGACGAGGAAGACCGACAGTATGCCGAGCATATCGTCGCCAACATTCCACACTTGGCCGATGAGGTCCGCTGGCTCGATCAGGCGGCCCTGCGCGAGTCGGAGCCGAGTGTCAGCCACGACGCGCAAGGTGCACTGGAATTTCTGTGCGATCACCAGGTGAGCCCGTTCCGTCTGACCGATGCTTACACCGAAGGGGCGCGGCAAAATGGCGTCGACCTGTACTTCAATACCAACGTCACTGAGGTGTTGCGTCAGGGCAGCAAGGTGATCGGCGTGCGCACGGATAACCATGGTGCATTCCACAGCAAAACCCTGATCAACGCTGCTGGCGCCTGGGCGGCAGACCTCAGCGTAATGGCCACCGACCTGAGCATCCCTGTGGCGCCGGTCAAAGGTCAGATTGTGCTGACTGAACGCATGCCCAAGTTACTCAACGGCTGCCTGACCACCAGTGATTGTTACCTGGCGCAAAAGGACAACGGCGAAATCCTGATTGGCAGTACCACGGAAGACAAAGGGTTTGACGTGAGCACCACCTTTCCTGAAATCACGGGGCTGGTGCAGGGCGCGATGCGGTGTATTCCTGAACTCAAGGACGTGAACCTCAAACGTACCTGGGCCGGGCTGCGTCCGGGCTCGCCCGATGAGTTACCGATTCTTGGACCAATGAAGGGGGTCGAGGGGTATTTGAATGCATGCGGTCACTTCCGTACCGGCATCCTGACCTCTGCGATAACCGGTGTGATGCTCGATGCGCTGGTACGAGATGAGCCGCTACCGCTGGATGTCACGCCGTTTCTGGCAGATCGTTTTGACTTGCAACCGGTGATGCGGAAAAAAGTCATGGGCGCATAAACGCCTCTGAAGGCTGTGGGAGCGAGCCTGCTCGCGATGTTTTTGAGGCCTTCGCGAGCAGGTTCGCTCCCACTGATGTTTTAGAAGGTGTATTTGGTGGTCAGCATCAGGTTGCGCGGTTCGCCGTAGTAAGTGGTGCTGAAGTTGCCCAGGCCTGACAGGTATTTTTTGTCGAATACGTTGTTGGCGTTGAGGTTGAATGTCAGGTGTTCGTTGTACTCGTAGCGGGTCATCAGGTTGACCAGCGCATAGCTCTGCTGCTCGATGATGTCGTAGTCAGATTTGGATTCGTTGTAGATCCTGCCGTAAAACGGGCTCTGCCAGTTTACGCCACCGCCCACGGTAACCTTGTTCATCACTCCCGGCAGGCGGTAGCTGGTGAACAGTCGTGCCACGTTTTCAGGCTTGGTAGTTTCCAGCGGGTAGCCATACAAACGGCCGCCATCTTCGGTTTTGGTCTGGGCGTAAGTGTAGCCGGCCATCACATTCCAGTCGGGCATCAGCTCACCGGCCAGTTCAAGTTCGATGCCTTTGGTGGTCGCACCATCAACCGACTTGTAGTAGGTCTCGTTGGCTGCATCGATACCATCAACGACGGCCAGATTTTTCTGCTCGGTGCGAAAAATCGCTGCGGTGGCATTCAGGCGACCGTCGAAGTATTCACCCTTCAAACCGATTTCGTAGCTGTTGCCTTCGGTGGGGGCCAGGGTGGTTCCGGATTTGCTCCTCTCGGTGACCGGTTTGTAGATCGAGGTGTAACTGGCGTACGCCGAGTAGGTCTCGTTCAGGTCATACACCACACCGGCATACGGCGTGACTTTGCCGTGCTGCTTGGAGGTGGTTTTGTTGTCTGAAAATCTAGCGGACTGCACGTAGTATTTATAGGTGTCGTTGTACTGGTAGTCGCTCAGGCGACTGCCAAGGATCAGCGCCAAATCGTCGGTCGGTTTGAAGCGCGCAGCGATATAGGCGCTGTTCTGGTTTTGATTCTTTTCGTACTTGCCGTTTTTCGGGAAGTACGGTTTCGGGTAATCGCCGGACCAGTCAAAGATGCTGCCCGGGACCGCGCCGACCTGGGAGGCGTCAAAGGTCGCACCGGTTTGTCTGGACGACTGTGAAGTGGCGCCTACCACCAACTCATGTTCGCGGCCAAACAGGCTGAACGGGCCGGTAGCGTTGATATCAGCAGTGTTCTGTACGCGATGGCCTTCCCACTTGCCCCAGTAGAAGAACATACCTTTACCGGTGACCGGATCAGGCATGCCACCGCTGGCCGATGCCAGTTGAGTGTCGTGATCATTGGTTTGCTGGGTCAAGGTGCCTTTGACTTTCCAGTCGTTGGCAAAGCGGTGTTCAAGGGAGGCGAAGGTCGACTGTGCCTGAACGTCGCGACGGCTCCAGTCAGTGGCCGGGTTGAATGAGCGACTGAAATCGGTCTTGGTGTAGTTGGAGAAGTAGTACGGGTTACCGGTCCATGACGAGCCGCGTGGCTTGATGTTCTGGTAGTCCATGCCGAAGGTGAACAGGGTGTCCGGGGTCAGGTCGGCCTCGATGATGCCGTAGAACACATCATTCTTTTTCGAGGCGTGATCGCGGTATGAGTCGGCATCCTGATAGACCCCGACAAAGCGTCCACGCACGCTGCCGTCTTCATTCAACGGCCCGGAAATATCACCTTCGGTGCGGTAGTTGTCCCAGGAACCGGCGCTGGCAGTGACTGAGGCCTTGAATTCGCGGGTCGGTTTTTTACGGATCAGGTTCACCGTAGCCGATGGCTCGCCGGAGCCTGACAACAGACCAGTGGCGCCTTTGATGATATCGACGCGGTCATACAGAGCCATGTCGACCTTGGTCGCGCCTTCATCGAACACACCGTCATACTGCGTGTTGACGCCATCGTACTGGAAGTTGGTGATGGCATAGCCACGGGCCGAGTATTCCATGCGGTCGCTGTCGTAGGCCTGGGTGGAAATCCCCGGCGCGTTGCGCAGCACATCGCCGATACTTTGGGCAGCCTGGTCGTCCATTAGCTGACGGGTGATCACGGTAACGGTTTGCGGGGTTTCGCGGATCGACAACGGCAGTTTGGTCGAGCTGTTTGTGGCACCGGTGGTGTAGGAATGTGTGTCTTCGGTGGTCAGTGAACGGCCCATGCCCTCGCCGGAAATATTGGTCGCGCCAAGCTCCAGGCCTTTGCCTTGAGGTGCACTGAGAATCACCGTATCGCCATTGAGCTGATACGAAATGCCGCTGCCTTGCAGCAGGGATTCCAGTGCCTTGACCGGTTCCAGCGAACCGGACACGGAATGCGACTTGATGCCTTGAACCTGATCCGGGCTGTACAGGATTTGCAGGTTGGCTTGCTTGCCCAGTTCATTCAGCGCGCTGGCCAGTGACTGCGCCGGAATATTCAGGGCCACCGGAGCCGCCTGAGCAATGGATGAACCCAGTAATACCGAGGCCACAAAGGCGCTGGACAACAGGGTGCGGCGAACAGTCTGGCGCTGGGTAGCGATCGAAAGAGGGGTCCGGCTCAAGTTTGGTCGTTGCATTGCGTGCCTAGGCTCCAGAGAAGGAAAAATTTTTCTTGTTAATGGGAATAGTTATTAGACGCAGCACGATCAGGAAACCAGAAACAAGTTCCGCAATTAATTCGGATTATTTTTTTCAGCTGTTGCGGGAGTCGCGGTGAGTTGTGTCAGGCGACATCCAGCGCGGTGCTGACTTTGCCGCTGTCCATGCGTACCAGTTGGTCGGCAACGTCGAAGTAACGGTCGTCGTGGGAAATCACGATGATGGTTTTGCCCAGGCGCTTAAGGTCCGGCAACAGCTCGGTGTAGAAAATGCGGCGGAAGGTGGGGTCCTGGTCGGCGGCCCATTCGTCAAATACCAGCACCGGGCGTTCTTCGAGCCAGGCATTGACCAGCGCCAGGCGCTTGCGTTGGCCGGTCGAGAGGTCGGTGGTGCTGAACTGACCGTCGGTGATACTGACCTTGTGCGAAATTTCCAGGCGCTTGAGGTATTGCTCGGCGTCCTGGGGGATTTTCATGTCGCCTTGCACCACGTCGTCGAACAGGTAGTAGTCGGCAAAAATGGTGGTGAACAACTGGCGGTAATCATCGCGGCTTTGGGCTGTGACGGGGTTGCCGTTCAGGCGGATTTCACCTTGCTGCGGTGCGTACAGGCCTAGCAGCAATTTGATCAGGGTAGTTTTGCCGCAACCGTTTTCACCGACGATAAACACAATATCGCCCTGCTTGATCTGCAGGTTGACCGGCCCCAAGTGGAACGGGGCACTGCCATCCACGGCTGGAAAAGTGTAATTGACGTCCAGCAGTTCCAGGCTATTTACCGTCTTGTCCTGTTCCCCCGGCTCGCTGAGCAGCAAGTGCGGTTCGGGTGAGTTGAATTGCTCGGACAAGTCGGCGATACGCCGGAATGCGATTTGCGCACGGCTGATGATCGGCAGGGTGCTGATCAGATGCTCCAGCGGGCCTTTCATATACAGCAGCACCAGGACAAAACCACTGATAACGCCAGGATTATTGCTGGGCCACCAGGACTGCATGGCCAAGGCCAGGCCAATGACCACGAAGAACAGCATCGAGCCCAGGCTTTTGGCGATCACAAAGGTATTGATCGAGCGTACTTGGATGTCGCAGATTTTTTGCGCCGTGCGCGCAATGCCGCTGACGAACATACGCTGACGGCGTGGGCGATGGATGCGCAGTTCCTTGGCGCCCTCGGCAATTGCGTTGTAATGCTTTTGCAGTTCGTCCTCGGCTTCGCGGGCTTCGCTGAAGCCGTTGAGGCCGTAGCCACGGGCAATGTATTGAATGACGCTGCCGATCACGATTGCCACCAGCATCATCAAGAACATGGGCCACGACAGCATCGCCAGATAGCCCATGCAGCCCAGGGTCACGGTCAGGGAAATGGCCAGCGGCGCAAAGGCAAAGGCAAAATCACTGATGGTGTCGACATCGTGGGTCAGCACCGGGATCAGGCGGTGGCTGCGGTAGCGTTCGATTTGTGAAATCGGCGCCGAGAGTACTTTTTCGCCCAGCTCTTTGCGCAACCTGGCAATGATGTGCTGGCCGACGTAGTTGCTGCCAATATCCGAACAGATGCTACTGGCCAGTGCCAGCACGCAGAGCCCGGCGAACAGGGCGACCACCTGCTGTGTGAGGCCGCCTTCGGCATGCAGTGCGTTATTGATGGTTGCCAGCAATACCGTGACGCTTAACCCGCCGACCATCCCCAGCAATACGGACAGGCTGACGATCAGGCGAAACGGCTTGAGCAGGGTCAACAGTTCTCTCAGAACCCCGGGCGAGGTCCGGGGTGTAGCGGGCTGGCTCATAAACAAGAGTTCCTTGGATCAAGGGGAGGGCAGTCTCTTGTGAACGAGTGATTGGGTCGCGGATTTAGCGGCTGAGTGGTTACAGATCACGCTCTACCCGGAACCCGATCCAGTCGCCACGGGTTTGCGGGTAAATATCGTTGCGGTTGCCCGAGCGGGAGAACACCGGCGCCTCACCCCAGTCGTTGCCGCGAATCTGGTGCAGTTCGCAGGTGCTGTCAGTGACCCAGGCGCTGCCGTCGGCGGGCGCACCGATGTAGTCGTTGTGCTTGCAGTCCGCCAGCCACTCATAAACGTTGCCGTGCATGTCGTATACGCCAAATGCGTTGGCCGGGTAGCTGCCCGCCGGTGAGGTGTAGCTGTAGCCATCGGCGGGGCCGTAGGTGTTGGCATGTTTGGCAATGCTGTATGCCTTGCCTTCATCCATCGGGAACGGGAAAGGCCCGGTAGACCCGGCCCGTGCAGCGTATTCACGGGTGGCCTCGCTGACCATGCGATACGGTTTGGCGGTTTTTTTGGAAATCCAGCTGACGTAGTTTTTGACGTCGTTAAAGTCCATGCACACCGCTGGTTGGCGCGGCCCTTGGGGATAGCGCGGTTTGCTGGCGATGCAGGCGCGCCCCGGGCGGTCGTCGCCATCGGCAATCGTGACTCCGGTCTCCTTGATATACGCATCGAACTCGCCCGCTGTGATCTGGAAGCGGCTGATGGCAATCGGTTTGCTGAAGGTCACGGTGTGCATCGGGCCTTCATCAGGTTCGCGCCCGACTTCATCTTGCGGTGTGCCCATGACGAAACTGCCAACGGGCAGTACCACCATTTCAGGGCAATGCTTGCAGTCCTTGAAGACCGTGCCCGGTGGTGCGGGTGGGTTGGCCTGGGCCAATGCGGGTATGGCACTGGAAAACAGGGCGGTGAGGGGCAAGTAATACAGTGGCTTCAACTTAAACATGGGCTGTGGTTTCACTTTAGTGAGTGGGTGCTGGCCTGGCGGCTTTTTGCACGGTGTCCCAGACGCGCAAAAAGTTGCCGCCCCAGAGTTTGGCTATGTCCGCCTCCGAGTAGCCGCGCTGCAGCAGCTCGGCGGTGACGTTGCGGGCCTCGCTGACATCCTTCCAGCCATCCAGGCCGCCGCCGTCGTTGAAGTCGGAACTGATACCGACATGGTCGATGCCGATCTTTTTCACCGCATAGTCGATCGCATCGCCGTAATTCTTGAGCGTGGCTTTGGGTTCTTGTTCGACGATGCTGTACAGGCCGCTGGCGTATTGGCCGAAGCGCTGTTCGGGCCACACGGTAATGATCGCGTCGCCGGGCATCAGGGCCATTTCCAGATTGCGCAGCGGCGGTAAATCGAACTGGCGGCGCAGGGTATTGAGTTTGTCCTGGCTGTCCTGGCTGAGCGGGCGCAGATAGGTGCCGAAACCCACAATCTGCACGACCCCGCCACTGTCTTTGATCAGTTGCATTTCCTTGTCACTGAGGTTGCGCGGGATGTCTACCAGGGCCCGTGGCGCTGAGTGCGAGGCCACCATTGGGGTGCGGCTGAGCTGGCTGACTTGCTCCAGGGCTTTGCTCGACATTTGCGACACGTCAATGATCACGCCCAGGTCGTTTAGCCGCTGCACGGCCTGTTTGCCGGTCGCGGAAAGGCCGTTGAGCGCATCCGGGGTGTCATTGAAAAAGGGCAAGGGGCGTGAGGAGTCGGCCCACTGGTTATTGCCCACATAGCTGAAGCCAAACATGCGCATGCCGCGCGCGGCCCATTGGTCGAGCTGGTTGAGGTCGTTACCCAGTGGATAGGCGTTGAGCATGCTGATGAAAATCGCAAATTTGCCCTCGCCGTGTAGTCGCCTGAAGTCATCCGGGGTGTAGGCAATTGCCACTTGATTGGGGAAGTCACGGACCATTGCACTGATGATTTGGTAGCGCGCCTCCTGTTCATTGCGCGCCGCTGCGACAAACCCGTCAGTTGGTCGATGCGGGGCGTTGGGCCCGTTCCAGATTTCCGGCCAGGCAAAGATCGTCAACGCAGCACCCGACAAGCGCCCCTTGGCCGTCTTCACCAGATCGAACTGGCCAGGGCCATCCTTGTCGGCTTCATTGCCTGCTGTACCAAACTCCAGTGGCACAGTGATATGGCTGTCGAAGGACAGGACCCGCGTTTGCAGCTCATCTGCTTGTTTGATGATGTTCAGCGGGTATCCCGCATTGCCTTTGTAGAAGCTGTCCCAGACCACAAACCCGCCACCGATGGCAGCGGCCAGCACTAGAGGAAGTCCGATCAACAGGGCTTTTTTTGCACGTGGTTTAGTCATTGCCTTCTCTGTAGGAATCCGCAGGCGCAGGGCCTTTGCTATCAGAAAAGAACGAGGAGCAAGGCCCGGAATTTAATCGGCAGTCTGGAATGGTGAATCGTTCTATGGGTAGAACGATGAATGTCAAAAAATCAGACTACTCATATCCACGAATCGAATCTAAGCTTGTGACCATGATTTACAGGAGGTGCAACATGAAAAAGATTCTTGGTGTTTACGCAGCCCCCCGCCCTCATTGGGTAGGCGATGGTTTTCCGGTTCGCACGATGTTTTCGTACGACAGCATGGGCAAACACATCAGCCCGTTCCTGTTACTCGATTACGCCGGCCCCGCAGAGTTCTCGCCAACCACAGAACGTCGTGGTGTAGGTCAGCATCCGCATCGCGGGTTTGAAACCGTAACTATCGTCTACAAGGGCGAAGTCGAGCATCGCGATTCCACCGGTAACGGCGGGGTGATCGGGCCAGGTGATGTGCAGTGGATGACCGCCGCGTCGGGGATCCTGCATGAGGAGTTCCATTCCGAGGCGTTTGCCCGCAGTGGCGGCGCGCTGGAAATGGTTCAGTTGTGGGTCAACCTGCCAGCTCGGGACAAAATGTCCGCGCCGGGGTATCAGGCAATTGTGGATCAGGAAATTCCTGATCTGGCGCTGAAAGACCATGCCGGGCGTTTGCGGCTGATTGCCGGTGAGTTCGACGGCAAGCGCGGTCCGGCGCATACCTTTACGCCGATAGACGTGTGGGATATCCGCTTGAATGCAGGCAAGTCGACTACGCTCGATTTGCACCAAGGCCGCAACACCGCGTTGGTGGTGCTGCATGGCGCAGTTGAGGTCAATGGTCAGGAAGTGGTGCGTGAAGGGCAGTTGGCGCTGTTTGAACGCGACGGTACACAAATTCGTCTTGAGGCCAATAACGATGCGGTGCTGTTGATTTTGAGCGGCGAGCCGATCGACGAGCCAATCGTGGGGCACGGACCGTTTGTGATGAATACAGACGCCGAAATCCAGCAGGCATTTGTGGACTTCCAGTCGGGCAAATTTGGCCGGATGCCCGCGTAGACATAACGCACTAAACCGTAGCTCCAGGTCATGAATGTTCATGGCCTGGCCATTTGTATCTTCTTCCAGAGAGTGAAATCCCATGACAACTTCTTACAAACGTTTGGACAAGGACAATGCCGCCGTTTTGTTGGTGGATCACCAGGCGGGCTTGCTGTCGCTGGTAAGGGATATAGATCCGGACAAGTTCAAAAATAACGTGCTGGCGCTGGCCGATCTGGCCAAGTACTTCAACTTACCAACCATTTTGACCACCAGTTTCGAAACCGGCCCCAATGGCCCACTGGTGCCCGAGCTGAAGGCCTTGTTCCCGGAGGCGCCGTATATCGCTCGTCCCGGTCAGATCAATGCCTGGGATAACGAAGACTTCGTCAAGGCGGTCAAGGCCACCGGCAAGAAACAGCTGATTATTGCTGGAGTCGTGACGGAAGTCTGTGTGGCGTTCCCGGCACTGTCCGCATTGGCTGAAGGCTTTGAGGTGTTTGTGGTGACGGATGCTTCCGGTACGTTTAACGAGATCACCCGGAATTCGGCCTGGGACCGGATGTCGTCTTCAGGGGCGCAATTGATGACCTGGTTCGGCCTGGCCTGTGAGCTGCATCGCGACTGGCGCAATGACGTTGAAGGCCTGGGTGCGTTGTTCTCCAACCACATCCCGGACTACCGCAACCTGATCACCAGCTACAGCACCTTGACCGCTGGCAAATAAACGATAGGTGAACGCGAACTCGGAGCAGTTGCCGAGGGCCGCAAGCGGCTACAGAGATACTTCAACCGTGGGAACGAGCCTGCTCGCGAAGATCATTCGCGAGCACGTTCGCTCCCCACATGTGGCTTGACCTGTAACAGAGTCGCTACAGGTTTTGAGCGATGCTCACACCCGCTCGAAAATCACCGCTATGCCCTGACCGCCGCCGATGCACATGGTCGCCAGGGCGTAGCGGCCCTGTATGCGGTGCAGTTCGTGGATGGCCTTGGTGGCGATGATCGCACCCGTGGCGCCTACCGGATGGCCCAGGGCAATCCCCGATCCGTTGGGGTTGACCTTGGCCGGGTCCATGTCCAGTTCCTGCATTACAGCGCACGCTTGGGCGGCGAAGGCGATATTGGCTTCGATAACGTCCATGTCCTCGATCTTCAATCCCGCCCGTTTCAGTGCCAGCCGCGTCGCTGGTATTGGCCCCAAACCCATCAGTTCAGGCTCTACCCCGGCATGGGCATAGGCCACGAGCCGCGCCATGGGCGCAAGGTTGCCAGCTTGAACCGCAGCGCCACTGGCCAATACCAGCGCCGCTGCACCGTCATTGAGCCCCGAGGCATTGCCTGCGGTCACGCTGCCGTCCTTTTTGAACGCCGGTTTCATCTGCGCCAGCTGTTCCAGGGTGGTGGCCCGTGGGTGTTCATCCTGACTGAACAGCACGCTGCCTTTACGGCTGCGTACCTCGACTGCGGCGATCTGGCTGTTGAAGTAGCCCTGGGCGATGGCCCGGGCTGCACGCTGCTGATCTTCAAACGCCAAGGCATCCTGGGTCTGACGGCTGATGCTGTTGCGCTCGGCGATGTTCTCGGCAGTGATGCCCATATGAATGCCGTGGAACGGGTCGTGCAGAATGCCAAGCATGTAATCGAGCATCTGCGCATCACCCATGCGCGCACCCCAGCGGGCTGCTGGCAGCAGGTATGGGCCGCGGCTCATGGCTTCGGCACCGGCGCCAATGGCGAACTCGGCGTCGCCGAGCATTAGCGTATGGGCGGCCGAAATAATCGCCTGCAAGCCCGAACCGCACAGGCGATTGACATTGTAGGCCGGGGTTTCCTTGGGAATTGCGGCGTTGATCGCGGCGACTCGCGCCAGATAGGCGTCCTGGGGCTCGGTCGGGATCACGTTGCCCATTACCACGTGGCCGATGCGCTCCGGGTCGACCTTGCTCGTCAGCAGCGCAGCTTTTAGCGCGGTGGTAGCCAGATCGGCCAAGGGTACGTCCCTGAGTGCACCACCAAAGGTGCCGATGGCCGTGCGCTGGGCGCTGAGGATGAATATTTCAGAAGCTTGCATGGCGGGTCCTTATTGTTTTATTGGGCCAAATGAGCGGGATTATTTCACCAGAATACGGGGTTGTGAGTCGTCCGTTTGAGGTGCAAGCGTATCGACCTGGCTATCGAGCAGTGTCATGAAAGCATGGGCGGCATTGGACAAGGTGCGTTCGGTATGCACGATGTAACCCAACTGCCGGGTCAACTGGATACCGGGCAAGGTGATCGAGGCCACTTGTTCGTCAAGCATGGTGCGCGGCAGCACGCTCCAGGCCAGGCCAATGGAGACCATCATCTTGATGGTCTCCAGGTAGTTGGTGCTCATGGCGATATTGGGCGTCAGGCCCTGGGCTTCAAACAGGCGATGGACAATATGGTGGGTAAAGGTGTTGCCGCCCGGGAACACTGCCGGATGGCGCGCAATATCGGCCATGCTGACGGCCTTTTGTCGGGTCAGGCTGTGCTCCGGGGCGACCACGAAATCCAGCGGGTCGTCCCATACCGGCACGGCACGGATCAGCGAGTGAGGCTCAGGCGCCAGGGTGATCACAGCCAGTTCGGCGCGGCCATGCAGAATTTCGTCGTAGGCTACTTCTGAATCGAGAAACTGGATATCCAGCGCGACCTTGGGGTAAGTGCGGGTGAATTCACGCAGTAAAGGTGGCAAACGGTGTAGGCCGATGTGATGACTGGTGGCCAGAGTCAGGCGCCCGCTGACCTCGCCATTGAGGTTGTTCAGCGCCCGGCGGGTGTCATCCAGAACGTTGAGAATCTGATAGGCCCGCGGCAGTAAGGCTCGTCCCGCCTCGGTCAGGCTGACCTCACGCCCCAGCCGGTCGAACAGCCGGAGCTTGAGTTGCTGCTCGATGCTGGCGATGCGTTTACTGATGGCGGGCTGGGTCAAAAACAGCCGTTCGGCGGCCCCGGAGAAGCTTCCGGTTTCAGCAATGGCGATAAAAGCATTGAGATTCGCGAGATCCATCTATTCGAATTCCTGTTGGTTATCCAAAGCATGAAAATTATGAATTTGAGTTATTCACTGTAACGCCATAGGATCGACCTCACAAGCCAAGTGGTTATTGGCACAGAAAAGTAGCTGATGAGGAAACCGTCTGATGGCCGGCAAAACGCTCTACGACAAGCTCTGGGATTCGCATTTGGTCAAGCAGCGCGACGATGGCTCGGCGCTGATCTACATCGACCGTCATATCATTCACGAAGTGACGTCGCCGCAAGCCTTTGAAGGCCTGCGTCTGGCCGGGCGCAAGCCTTGGCGCATCGATGCCAACATCGCGACCCCGGACCACAACGTACCGACCACGCCAGAGCGCAAGGGCGGGATCGAAGCGATTGCTGACGAGGTTTCCCGTCTGCAGGTGCAAACCTTGGACGATAACTGTGACGAGTACGGCATCACAGAATTCAAGATGAATGACGTGCGTCAGGGCATCGTTCACGTGATCGGCCCGGAGCAGGGCGCGACCTTGCCGGGCATGACCGTGGTGTGTGGCGACTCGCACACCTCGACCCACGGTGCTTTCGGCGCATTGGCCCACGGCATCGGCACTTCCGAGGTTGAGCATGTGCTCGCTACGCAGTGCCTGGTGGCGAAAAAAATGAAGAACATGCTGGTGTCGGTTGAAGGGCAATTGCCGTTCGGCGTGACCGCCAAGGACATCGTACTGGCAGTGATCGGCAAGATCGGCACTGCAGGTGGCAATGGTCACGCCATTGAATTCGCAGGCAGCGCGATTCGCGAGTTGTCGGTTGAAGGCCGCATGACCATTTGCAACATGTCCATCGAGGCGGGCGCCCGTGTGGGGCTGGTGGCGGCGGATCAGAAGACTGTCGACTACGTAAAGGGTCGCCCATTTTCGCCAAAAGGCGCCGAATGGGACTTGGCAGTCGAAGCCTGGAAAGACCTAGTGTCCGATAGTGACGCCAAGTTTGACAGCGTAGTTGAACTCGACGCCGCACAGATCAAACCGCAAGTCAGCTGGGGCACTTCGCCCGAGATGGTCCTGGCGGTTGATCAGAACGTGCCGGACCCGGCGCAGGAAGCTGATCTGGTCAAGCGCGGTTCGATTGAGCGTGCGTTGAAGTACATGGGGTTGACTGCCAACCAGGCGATTACCGATATCCAGCTGGATCGCGTGTTTATCGGCTCGTGCACCAACTCGCGGATCGAGGATCTGCGCGCTGCAGCGGTGATTGCCAAGGGCCGCAAAGTAGCCTCCACCATCAAGCAGGCGATTGTGGTGCCGGGTTCGGGGCTGGTTAAAGCCCAGGCCGAAGCGGAAGGGCTGGACAAGATTTTCCTCGAGGCCGGTTTTGAATGGCGCGAGCCAGGTTGCTCGATGTGTTTGGCGATGAACCCGGACCGTCTGGAGTCCGGCGAGCATTGTGCATCGACCTCCAACCGCAACTTCGAAGGCCGTCAGGGCGCCGGTGGCCGTACTCACCTGGTGAGCCCGGCAATGGCCGCCGCCGCCGCTGTGAACGGTCGTTTTATCGACGTCCGCGAATTGATCTAAGGAGCGCAGCATGAAAGCTTTTACTCAGCACACGGGTTTGGTCGCTCCTTTGGATCGCGCCAACGTCGACACTGACCAAATCATTCCCAAGCAGTTTTTGAAGTCGATCAAGCGCACCGGCTTTGGCCCTAACCTGTTTGATGAATGGCGCTATCTGGATGTGGGGCAGCCGTATCAGGACAACTCCAAGCGCCCGTTGAACAAGGATTTCGTGCTCAACGCCGAGCGTTATCAGGGTGCCAGCGTGTTGCTGGCCCGTGAAAACTTCGGTTGTGGTTCCAGCCGTGAGCACGCGCCCTGGGCGTTGGAAGAGTACGGCTTTCGCAGCATCATCGCGCCGAGTTATGCCGACATCTTCTTCAATAACAGTTTTAAAAACGGTCTGTTGCCGATCATCTTGAGTGACTCGGAACTGGATGAGTTGTTCGCCCAGGTAGAAGCCGAGCCGGGTTACCAGCTCAGTATCGACCTTGAAGCGCAGACAGTGACCCGCCCGGATGGCAAGGTGCTGAGCTTCGAGATCGATGCGTTTCGCAAGCACTGCCTGCTCAATGGTCTGGACGATATTGGCCTGACCTTGCAGGACGATGTGGCGATTGCCGCCTTTGAAAGCAAGCACCGTGCAAGCCAGCCGTGGTTGTTTCGCGACGCGTGATTGCATTAGATCTTCGTAGCAGCTGCCGCAGGCTGCGTCCGGCGACGCAGTCGTCGTGAAGTCAGAGAATGCGTTTTTTCAGGCTTTACGATTGCTTCGCAACCGAACGTAGCCTGCGGCAACTGCTACAGGTATGGCGCCACTCTTGGAAAGGACATCATCATGACCAGCACCGCCCAGCACAGTCAGGTTGTACAAAAGCAGTTCGGCGAGCAGGCTGCGGCCTATCTGAGTAGTGCCGTGCATGCGCAAGGCACTGAGTTCGGGCTGCTAAAGGCCGAATTGACCGGCAAGTCCCAGGCGCGTGTTCTTGATCTGGGGTGTGGCGCGGGTCATGTGAGCTTTCACGTTGCCGCGCTGGTTAAAGACGTGGTGGCCTACGACCTGTCGCAGCAGATGCTCGATGTCGTGAGCGCAGCGGCAATCGATCGTGAGCTGGGCAATATCAGCACCGTCTGCGGTGCCGCCGAGCGCCTGCCGTTCGCCGATGGTGAGTTCGATTACGTGCTGAGCCGCTATTCGGCGCACCACTGGAGCGATCTGGGCCTGGCCCTGCGTGAAGTGCGCCGGGTGCTTAAACCGGGCGGTGTGGCGGCGTTTATCGATGTGATTTCTCCAGGCAGCCCGCTGTTCGACACCTATCTGCAAAGTGTCGAGGTGCTGCGCGACACCAGCCATGTGCGTGATTATTCGACCGCCGAGTGGCTGCGCCAGGTGAGTGAGGCCGGTTTGCATACGCGCAGCACACAGCGTCAGCGTTTGCGTTTAGAGTTCAGCTCCTGGATCGAGCGTATGCGTACGCCGCAGGTCATGAGTGCCGCCATTCGCCAGTTGCAACAGTCGATGGGCGCGGAAGTTCGCGATTATTTTGAAGTTGAAGCCGATGGCTCGTTCAGCACCGATGTGCTGGTGCTTTGGGCTGAGAAGTAACCCTAAAAATTTCAGGATGCGCCTGCGGGGGCATCAAAAGACAAGAAAGAGGAACCCATGAGCAAGCAGATTCTGATTCTCCCAGGCGACGGTATTGGTCCGGAAATCATGGCCGAAGCGGTCAAGGTGCTGGCGTTGGCCAACGACAAGTTCAAGCTGAACTTCGAACTGACCCATGATCTGATCGGCGGCGCGGCCATCGACAAGCATGGTGTACCCCTGGCTGACGAAACCCTGGAGCGCGCCCGCGCTGCCGACGCTGTCTTGCTGGGTGCTGTGGGTGGTCCGAAATGGGACAAGATCGATCGTGATATCCGTCCTGAGCGCGGCCTGCTGAAAATTCGTGCGCAATTGGGCCTGTTCGGCAACTTGCGTCCGGCGATTTTGTATCCGCAACTGGCCGACGCGTCGAGCCTCAAGCCTGAAATCGTCGCGGGCCTGGATATCCTGATCGTCCGTGAATTGACTGGTGGCATCTATTTCGGCGCTCCACGCGGCACCCGCGAATTGGAAAACGGTGAGCGTCAGGCCTATGACACCCTGCCGTACAGCGAAAGCGAGATCCGTCGCATCGCCCGTGTCGGTTTCGACATGGCCCGTGTACGAGGCAAAAAACTGTGCTCGGTAGACAAGGCCAACGTACTGGCGTCCAGCCAACTGTGGCGTGAAGTGGTCGAACAAGTGGCCAAGGACTACCCGGACGTCGAACTGAGCCACATGTACGTCGACAACGCCGCCATGCAACTGGTGCGTGCACCGAAACAATTCGACGTGATCGTGACCGAGAACATGTTCGGTGACATCCTGTCCGACCAGGCTTCGATGCTCACCGGCTCCATCGGCATGCTGCCGTCGGCGTCGCTGGACACCAACAACAAGGGTATGTACGAGCCGTGCCACGGTTCGGCGCCGGATATCGCAGGGCAGGGCATTGCCAACCCGCTGGCGACCATTCTGTCGGTGTCGATGATGCTGCGTTACAGCTTCAACCAGACCGCCGCTGCCGATGCCATTGAGCAGGCAGTGAGCCTGGTTCTGGACCAAGGCTTGCGTACGGGTGACATCTGGTCGACGGGTTGCACCAAGGTCGGAACACAGGAAATGGGCAACGCAGTAGTCGCGGCGCTGCAGAATCTGTAATCTCTCGGGCCCGTTACTTCCTGTTGGTGGAAGTAACGACCCCACTTTTTGTTAAAGGTGTAGTTGCGATGAAACGTGTAGGTCTGGTCGGTTGGCGCGGTATGGTTGGTTCCGTGCTCATGCAGCGGATGCTGGAAGAGCAGGATTTCGATCTTATTGAGCCGGTGTTTTTCACTACTTCCAATGTCGGTGGACAAGGTCCGTCCGTGGGTAAGGATATTGCCCCGCTCAAGGACGCTTACAACATTGAAGAGCTGAAAACCCTTGATGTGATCCTGACCTGCCAGGGCGGCGACTACACCTCTGAGGTGTTCCCGAAGCTGCGTGAAGCAGGCTGGCAAGGTTACTGGATCGATGCGGCGTCGACCCTGCGGATGCAGGATGACGCGGTCATTGTTCTGGACCCGGTCAACCGTAAGGTGATTGACCAACAGCTGGATGCGGGCACCAAGAACTACATCGGCGGCAACTGCACGGTCAGCCTGATGCTGATGGGCCTGGGCGGTCTGTTTGAAGCCGGTCTGGTGGAATGGATGAGTGCCATGACCTATCAGGCGGCCTCGGGTGCCGGCGCGCAGAACATGCGTGAACTGATCAAGCAAATGGGTGCTACCCATGCAGCCGTTGCAGATCAACTGGCTGACCCTGCCAGCGCCATCCTCGACATCGACCGCCGTGTGGCTGAAGCCATGCGCAGCGATGCGTACCCGACCGAGAACTTCGGCGTGCCACTGGCTGGCAGCTTGATCCCGTGGATCGACAAAGAGCTGCCAAACGGTCAGAGCCGCGAAGAGTGGAAGGCGCAAGCAGAAACCAACAAGATCCTGGGTCGTTTCAAAAACCCGGTTCCGGTGGATGGTATCTGCGTACGTATCGGCGCGATGCGTTGCCACAGCCAGGCATTGACCATCAAGCTGAACAAGGATGTGCCAATCGCTGATATCGAAGACTTGATCAGCCAGCACAATCCTTGGGTCAAGCTGGTGCCGAATCAGCGTGAAGCCAGTATCCAGGAGCTGAGCCCGACTAAAGTGACTGGCACCCTGAATGTGCCGGTCGGCCGTCTGCGCAAGCTGAACATGGGTTCGCAGTTTCTCGGTGCCTTCACCGTGGGCGACCAGTTGCTATGGGGCGCGGCAGAGCCGTTGCGCCGCATGCTGCGGATCTTGCTGGAGCGTTAACCCGCCCCCGGCAGCCCAAGGCCCGCCTCTCGCAAGAGAGGCGGGCTTTTTATTGGATTATCAGGTGGCAATTAACCGTAGCAGCTGCCGAGGAACGAAGGCTGCGTCCGGCGACGCAGTCGTCGTAAAGCCTGAGCCTACGGTCTACCTGTTAAACCGCGTACACAGGTTTTACGATTGCTTCGCAATCGGACGCAGCCATCGTTCCTCGGCAGCTGCTACGAGTCGTCATCAGTCATCAAATATGCCGGTTGCGTTGCCTACCGAGGTTGTGCCCGGTACAGTGCCGCTCCCCACGTTTCGCCTGAGGTAGACACATGAGCCAGTCCTTTGATATCGCCGTCGTTGGCGCCACCGGCACTGTCGGCGAAACCATCGTACAAATACTGGAAGAGCGCAATTTTCCGACAGCGGATTTGCACTTGTTGGCCAGCAGCGAGTCAGCTGGACATTCGGTGCCTTTTCGCGGCAAAAACGTAAGAGTGCGTGAAGTCGATGCGTTCGACTTCAGCAAAGTGCAGTTGGTGTTCTTTGCCGCAGGCCCAGCCGTGACCTTGAGCTTTGCCGCCAAGGCCAGCGCAGCTGGCTGCATCGTTATCGACTTGTCCGGAGCATTGCCTTCGGCCCAGGCGCCACAGGTGGTGCCCGAGGCTAATTCGCAAGTACTGGAAGGTTTGAAAAAACCGCTACAAGTCAGCAGCCCAAGCCCTTCAGCCACAGCCCTGGCAGTGGTCCTGGCCCCTTTGCGCGGCTTGCTGGATATGCAATATGTCAATGTGACCGCGTGCCTAGCGGTATCTGCTCAAGGTCGTGAAGCGGTTTCCGAACTGGCGCGTCAAACCACTGCGTTGTTGAATTTGCATCCGTTGGAGACCCACTTTTTTGATCGCCAGATGGCTTTTAACCTGTTGGCACAAGTTGGCAAGCCAGACGCTCAAGGCCATGTGCCGCTGGAAAAACGCCTGGTGACTGAGCTGCGCGAAGTGCTGGGCATGCCAGCGCTGAAAATATCGGCCACTTGTATTCAAGCACCGGTGTTTTTTGGCGATAGCTTTAGTGTGTCTGTGCAGTTGGCCGGGCCGGTGGATCTGGATGCGGTCAATGCCGCACTTGAAGCGGGCGACGGTATCGAGCTGGTTGAAGACGGAGATTACCCTACTGCGGTTGGAGATGCGGTCGGCCAAGACGTGGTGTACGTCGGGCGGGTGCGCCATGGTGTGGACGACACGTCGCAACTCAACCTGTGGCTGACCTCGGATAACGTGCGTAAAGGTGCTGCGCTGAACGCAGTGCAGTTGGCTGAGTTGTTGATAAAAGACCAGCTGTAAAAGATACTTGGCGCCAATTTGTAGCAGGTTGTCACAGGGTTCCAGTGCCGGTCATCGCAGTTAAGCTGCTGTCAGGGCTTGCAGGTTTAAAGGGGTGATGTGTCTGGCGGCAAAGCCCCGGACCATGCCTTCAGGCAGCAGCTATGCAGGTCTCGTGGGACGAGGTCTGTACCAAAAAGGAAGAGGCTATGGTTCAGGTTCGCAAATTAGTGTTAGCAATCGCCGCCGCTTCGGCGCTGTCATCCGGCATGGCGCAGGCGCTTGAGCTCGGGGAGCTGACCCTTAAGTCGACTCGCAACCAGCCGCTGCTGGCGGAAATCGAGTTGCTCGACGTCAAGGATCTGACTGCCGCGCAAGTTGTGCCGAGCCTGGCCGCGCCACAGGAATTCAGCAAGGCAGGCGTGCCGCGTCCGGCATTTCTGGATGATCTGCATTTCACTCCGGTGATCAATGCCAACGGCAAGAGCGTGCTGCGCGTTACTTCCAGTCAGCCACTGTCCGAACCTTTCGTGAAATTCCTGGTGCAGGTGATGTGGCCAAACGGCCGCTTGATGCGCGACTACAGCGTGTTGTTCGATCCGGCAAAGTTCTCGCCCCAGACGGCCGCTGCGGCAACATCGGCATCTGCCGAGCCTGCGCAATACACCACTTCGTCCCGTGACACCCTATGGGAAATTGCAGCGAAGGCCCGCAATGGCGGCTCGGTGCAGCAGACCATGCTGGCGATCCAGGCCCTGAACCCCGACGCCTTTATCAACGGCAATATCAACCGTCTTAAAACCGGCCAGGTGCTGCGCCTGCCGGATGCTTCGCAAAGCGCCCAATTGCCTCAGGCCAAGGCCGTTAGCGAAGTCGCGTCACAGAATGCCGACTGGCGCAGTGGGCGTCGTACCGTACCGCTGGCGCAACAGCTGGATGCAACCGGTCGCAAGTCCGCGTTGCCGCCTGCTGCAAAAACCACGACTCAGGATGGCTTGAGTCTGGTTTCGGGCCAGGCTGGCAAAGGTGCTGCCGGGGACGCCAAAAGTGTCAGCGACAAACTGGCAATGGCCCAGGAGGGCCTGGATACCAGTCGCCGTGAAAATGCCGAGCTGCAAAGCCGGATGAAAGATTTGCAAAGCCAATTGGACAAATTGCAGCGCCTGATCGAATTGAAAAACGATCGGTTGGCCAAGCTTGAGGCCGAAAGTGCAGTGCCTGCGATAGCGGCGCCTGGCATACAGCCTGCAGATTCGCCTGAAGCCGATATTGCCCCGGCAGTCGAGGGCGCGCCTGCTACCGCTGTAGCGCCAAGCCCAGTCGAAAATGACGTGACGCCAAGCTCCGAACGAAAAATTCAGGATCTGCTGGGTAGCCCGCTATTGCTCGGACTGGTCGGTGGCGGGGCAGTCTTGCTGCTGCTCTTGTTGCTGTTGTTGGCCCGTCGTCGCAAAGCCCAGCAGGCAGCGCTAAAGCATGCGCGAATGGCCCGTGAGCTCGAAGATGAGTCCGACTTTGCGGTTGATCTGGACATGCCGCAAAGCAGTTTTGAAGGGTTGGAAACGCCGGCGCGCAACGTCAAGCTTGAGTCGGCTCCGGCTCCAGTGCCAGTGCCAGTGCCTGTGGTTGAACCCGTAGCGCCCGTTGTCGCGGCGGTATCATTGACCAAACCTGCTGCCGAGGTGTTGGAGCAGGCCGAGAAGCTGATCGAGCAGCGCCAGTTGCCTGAGGCCGCAGCGCTGCTTGAAGCGGCGTTGGAGCAAGCGCCGCAGCGCAGTGATTTGCGCCTCAAGCTGATGCAGGTCTATGGCGAGCAGGGCGAGCGTGATGCGTTTGTCGCGCAGGAGCGTCAACTGGTTGCCAATGGCAAAAATCACGCGCAGGTCGAGCAGCTCAAAAAGCGCTACCCGGGCATGGTTGTGGCTGCGGCAGCGGGCATTGCCACGGCGGCAGTTGCTACACAGCTGCAAGCACAGTTCGTTCAGGAAATGATGCGTGACGATCGCGAGGTCGAAGCAGAACCTGAGCGGGTGGTACCGGTTGAAGAATTTGATCACGATTTTGATCTGAGTCTCGATGAGCTTGAAGAGGCTTCACCTGCCGTGTTGTCCGCGGACTTGAATCTCGGCAAGCCGGCCGCCGACAGCTTTGAGGCCGTGCTTGAACAACAGGCCGAGGTTCAGGCCGCTCGTGAAGAAGTGACGGACTTCGATCTGGACCTGCCTGCGGACTTCGATTTGTCCCTGGCTGACGAGAGCGCCCCTGTGAGTGCGGCGCCGGACAGCTTTTCGCTGGAGCTGGACAAGGTCAATGCCGAGCTGCAGCGCTTGTCGCAAAGCCTTGAGCAGCCGTCGCTGGCTGAGCCTTTTGCCGATGATGAGCCTGAATTCGATTTCCTGTCGGGTGCCGATGAAACAGCCACCAAGCTGGATCTGGCACAGGCCTATATCGACATGGGCGATGACGAAGGCGCGCGGGATATCCTGACCGAAGTCATGGAGGAGGGTAATGCCCAGCAGCAGGCTGAAGCGCTGGAAATGCTGTCGCGGTTGACCTGATGCAGCACTTGTAGCAGCTGCCGTAGGAACGAGGCTGCGTCCGGCGACGAAGTCGCCGTAAAATCTGAATGCCCGGCCTTACAGGAAGATCGTGCATTCAGGATTTACGAGCGCTTCGCACTCGAACGCAGCCTCGTTCCTTCGGCAGCTGCTACGCGGTTTTGCGTGCCCCGCCGTGAAATGTTTCATGGCGTCTTGCCGGGTGGGCCTTATAATGGCTGCCTTTGCGTTTATGAGCAGGCTGTAAGTCCTTGGCAAATATAGATAACCCAGCCGCTGAAATGGCTGAGGAAGGTTTTTTCCGAATCGCGCTCGGCGTGGAATACAAAGGCTCGCGCTATAGCGGCTGGCAGCGTCAGGCCAATGGTGTGCTGACCGTCCAGGAAACCCTGGAAAATGCCTTGTCAAAAGTCGCTGCCTCGCCGGTTTCATTGATGTGCGCCGGGCGTACGGATGCCGGTGTGCATGCCTGCGGACAAGTCGTGCACTTCGACACTCAGGCTGATCGCTCCTTAAAAGCCTGGGTGATGGGCGCCAACATCAACTTGCCCCACGACATCAGCGTCAGCTGGGCCAAAGTCATGCCTGCAGACTTTCATGCGCGCTTCAAGGCTATCGCCCGTCGCTACCGCTATGTGATCTATAACGATCAGATCCGGCCTGCGCACCTGAATCAGGAAATCACCTGGAACCACCGTCCGCTGGATGTCGAGCGCATGGCCGAGGCTGCCCAGTACTTGCTGGGTGTGCATGACTTCAGCGCCTTTCGTGCGGGTCAATGCCAGGCCAAGTCCCCAATCAAGGAAATGCACCATCTTCGGGTGACCCGTCACGGTCGGATGATCGTGCTGGATATTCGTGCCAGCGCATTTTTGCATCACATGGTGCGCAACATCGCCGGGGTGCTGATGACCATCGGGACGGGTGAGCGGCCAGTGGAGTGGATCAAGGAGGTATTGGAGAGCCGTACCCGCCGCTCTGGTGGTGTGACGGCGCATCCTTATGGCTTGTATCTGGTGCAAGTTGAATATCGCGATGAGTTCCAGTTGCCGGAACGTTACATTGGGCCTCATTTCTTGACTGGTTTTACCGAACTGGACGGCTGACGCCCGGATAAGCATTTGTTACCATCCGGGACTTTCGCGTTCGGGGTGTTATCGAGATGTCCGTTGTTCGCAGCAAGATCTGCGGTATTACCCGCATAGAAGATGCACTGGCTGCGGTCGAAGCCGGTGCCGACGCTATCGGCTTTGTGTTTTACGCAAAAAGCCCACGCGCCGTCACGGCATTGCAAGCGCGAGCGATCATTGCGGCGCTGCCACCTTTTGTGACCACGGTCGGGCTGTTCGTCAATGCCAGCGCTTGTGATCTGAACGAAACACTCGATGCCGTACCGCTGGATTTATTGCAGTTTCACGGCGATGAAACCCCGGAGCAGTGTCAGGGTTATCACCGTCCTTATATCAAGGCTTTGCGCGTGAAGGCCGGGGATGACATCGCCGGTGCCTGCAAAGCGTATGCAGGGGCCAGTGGTATTTTGCTCGATGCCTATGTTGAAGGCGTACCCGGTGGAACTGGTCAGGCATTTGACTGGTCTTTGATTCCACAGGATTTGAGCAAACCGATTATTTTGGCCGGTGGTTTGACTGTCGAGAACGTCGCAGACGCCATTGCCCGGGTTCGACCCTATGCCGTGGATGTGAGTGGCGGGGTAGAAAAGGGCAAGGGCATCAAGGATCACGACAAGATTCGTGCCTTTATGCGGGCAGTGCGCACAACAAATTGATGCCGATGTGACGGCTGGCAGTCTGCCGCCGTCCATCAATACCGCTATAAAAAGCGTCGTAAAAAGCAAGTTGGCCCGCAGGTTTGACGGGCAGAAATTAAAGTGGCAGCCGCTCTGGGGCGTGTTGTCGGGACGGCTGAGGGTTGCGAGGTTTGGCTGGTTTGCCGTGTGCTGACCGCCGCCTGCGCAATCATCGCCACACACCTATTGAATTTAGCTCAAGGGCATACACGGGGTCTGGACTCAACGGTTCAGGCCACCGGTACTGGAGAAAAAAAGCATGAGCAACTGGTTGGTAGACAAGCTGATTCCTTCGATCATGCGTTCCGAGGTCAAAAAGAGCTCGGTACCTGAAGGCCTGTGGCACAAATGCCCGTCTTGCGACGCTGTACTTTATCGTCCGGAGCTGGAAAAAACCCTGGATGTTTGCCCCAAGTGCAATCACCACATGCGCATCGGCGCCCGCGCCCGCATCAATATCTTCCTGGATACTGACGGCCGTTCCGAGCTGGGTGCAGACCTGGAGCCGGTAGACCGTCTCAAGTTCCGTGACAGCAAAAAGTACAAGGATCGTCTGGTCGGCGCACAAAAGCAGACCGGCGAAAAAGACGCGCTGATCTCCATGAGCGGTACGTTGCTGGGCATGCCGGTTGTAGTGTCGGCGTTTGAGTTCTCCTTTATGGGTGGCTCGATGGGTGCCATTGTTGGCGAGCGTTTTGTTCGTGCTGCCAACTACGCACTGGAAAACCGCTGCCCGATGATTTGCTTCGCGGCCTCCGGCGGTGCGCGGATGCAGGAAGCCCTGATCTCCCTGATGCAAATGGCCAAGACCTCTGCGGTACTGGCGCGTCTGCGTGAAGAAGGCATTCCGTTTATCTCGGTACTGACCGATCCGGTCTATGGCGGCGTTTCGGCCAGCCTGGCAATGCTGGGTGATGTGATCGTGGCTGAGCCCAAAGCGCTGATCGGCTTTGCTGGCCCGCGTGTTATCGAGCAGACCGTTCGCGAAAAACTGCCAGAAGGCTTCCAGCGCAGCGAGTTCCTGTTGGAGCACGGTGCAATCGACTTGATCGTTGCGCGTCAGGAGCTGCGTCCGCGTCTGGGCAACTTGTTGGCACAAATGATGGGCCTGCCGACGCCGGTGTTTGTGGCTGCGCCTGTTGAAGCGATCGTTGTGCCGCCGGCTCCTGCAAACATATGACCCAGCGCACCCTTGGCGAGTGGCTCGCCTATCTTGAACAGCTGCATCCATCTGCCATTGATATGGGGTTGGATCGCGCACGCGAGGTAACGAACCGCATGGGGCTGCAAAAGCCTGCGCCTCGGGTGGTGACGGTTACGGGCACCAATGGTAAGGGCTCGACCTGTGCGTTTGTGGCAGCGTTGCTGCAGGCGCAAGGGCTCAAGGTGGGCGTTTACAACTCGCCCCATCTGCTGCGCTATAACGAGCGCGTACAAATTGACGGTGCTGAAGTCTCTGATGAACAGCTCTGCGAGGCCTTTGTGGCTTTGGAAGCAGGGCGGGGCGAGACTTCCCTGACTTATTTTGAAATGGGTACGCTGGCTGCCTTCTGGCTGTTTGAGCGTGCCCAGCTGGATGCCGTTGTACTGGAAGTTGGCCTTGGCGGACGTCTGGATGCGGTCAATCTGGTGGATGCCGACCTGGCGCTGGTGACCAGCATCGGTGTCGATCATGTCGAGTACCTGGGTAATACCCGCGAATCCGTAGCCTATGAAAAGGCCGGGATCTTCCGTGCGGGCAAGCCTGCCCTTTGTGGCGATCTGAACCCTCCGCACACGTTGCTCGACAAGGCCAAGGAGCTGGGTTGCCCGCTGTTTTTGCGCGGTCGTGACTTTGACCTGGCTACCACCGACACGGCCTGGCATTGGCGTGGCCTTGATGCCAAGGGCCAGGTTGTAGAGCTGCGGGACATCCCGTTGCTGGATTTGCCCATGGAAAACGCCGCATTGGCCGTGCAGGCCTATGCGTTGACCGATTTGCCTTGGCAGCCTGCGCGTATCATCAGTGTGCTGTCAGGTACTCGTATCACCGGTCGTCTGGATCGTCGCCAGTTCAACTGGCAAGGCAAAACCCTGAATCTGCTGCTGGATGTGGGGCACAACCCGCATGCTGCCCAATACCTTGAGCGGCGTTTGGCGCAGCGTCCGGTGGCTGGTAAGCGCCTGGCGGTGTTCGGTTTGCTGGCAGACAAGGACCTCGATGGCGTAGTGTCACAGCTCACCTCGTCGGTTGAACATTGGGCGGTTGCGCCTTTGCATTCCGGGCGTACACGGCCGGTAGCCGATGTTCAGGCTGCGCTGCAAAATCTTGGTGCTTCGGTTTCGGCCTATGCCAGTGTTGCAGCTGCGCTCGAAGCGCAGTGCGAACGAGCTACCCCCGAAGACGAAATTTTGCTGTTCGGATCATTTTATTGTGTCGCTGAAGCGCTCGAGTGGTTGGAGCGACGTGCCACGGAGGAGGCTGCAAATGGCTTTGCTGGATAAGGTATTCAAGCAGCGGATGGTGGGCGCCCTGGTATTGGTGGCGTTGGCCGTGATTTTTCTGCCGATGCTGTTCTCGCGCCAGGATGAGCAGCGTCAGATCCAGGTTGATGCGCCAAGTGCGCCTCAAATGCCAGTGATGCCGCAAGTTCAGGTCGAGCCGGTTGCCGTGCCTGAGCCGCAGGTTATTGCGCAAGAGCCGGCTGTGGTCGAGCAGCCGGTTGTCCAGCAGCAGGCGCCTGCGCCGGTTGCACCGGTCGTGGCCAAACCTGTAGTGGTTGCGCCAAAACCGCCGGTCGTCACTCCGGCGCAGTCGGTCGCGCAGGCACCGGCCAAGCTGGATACCACGCAAAAGCGTGTTGATCCCAACGGTTTGCCTATCAGCTGGTCGGTTCAATTGGTCAGCCTGTCCAATCGGGCAAGCGCTGATAACTTGCAAAAAACGCTTCGCAATCAAGGATATAACGCATACGTGCGATCCTCTGGCGGAATGAATCGGGTTTTTGTCGGGCCGTTGCTCGAGCGTGCAGAGGCCGACCGTCTGCGTGATTTGCTCGGCAAGCAGCAGAATCTCAAGGGTTTTGTGGTGCGCTTCCAGCCGGAACGTGATTGATCGCGCAAAAAGGTTCAATCTGATTGCTCTGGCGTGGATAAATCGCCTTACCTGAGCGGCGGCGCTCTGCTAAAATGCGCCGCCTTATCTGTCCGTAGGCTGAACTGTGCCATTTACCTGGGTTGACTGGGCGATCGTTGCAATTATCGCCATCTCCGCTTTGATCAGTTTGAAGCGCGGCTTCGTAAAAGAAGCATTGTCGCTGTGCACCTGGATCATTGCTGGGGTCGTAGCCTGGATGTTCGGCGGTTCACTGTCTCAATATCTCTCCGGATACATCGAAACGCCTTCCGCCCGCGTCATCGTCGGGTGCACCATCATGTTTGTCGCCACCTTGCTGGTAGGCGCAATGATCAATTTTCTTATCGGCGAACTGATTCGCGTCACCGGGTTATCCGGGACCGATCGTTTTCTCGGCATGGTCTTCGGCGGTGCGCGTGGTGCATTGCTGGTGGTTGTGGCGGTCGGGCTTTTAAGCCTGGGGCCGGTACAGCAAGACTCATGGTGGCAAGAGTCACGGCTCGTGCCACAATTTCTATTGGTTGCCGACTGGTCCAAGAACCTCATTCTGGGGTGGAGCAGTCAGTGGCTGGCCAGCGGAATCAGCGTACCCGCTGACATTCCGTTCAAGGAGCATCTCTTGCCGGCTATCCAGCCCAAGTGAGTGGTGTTCAGTTCAGATCCATTAAGTAGGGGTTGCGTCGCATGTGTGGCATCGTCGGTATCGTCGGTAAGTCGAACGTCAATCAGGCGCTGTATGACGCGCTAACCGTCCTCCAGCACCGCGGCCAGGATGCTGCCGGTATTGTGACCAGCCATAATGGCCGGTTATTTTTGCGCAAGGACAACGGGCTGGTTCGTGACGTGTTTCATCAGCGTCACATGCAGCGTCTGGTCGGCAACGTGGGCATTGGTCACGTGCGCTACCCAACCGCTGGCAGCTCGACTTCAGCTGAAGCTCAGCCGTTTTATGTCAACTCGCCCTATGGCATCACCTTGGCGCATAACGGCAACCTGACCAACGTTGAACAGCTGGCCAAGGAGATTTACGAATCTGACTTGCGCCACGTCAACACCAATTCCGATTCTGAAGTTTTGCTCAACGTTTTCGCCCATGAGCTGGCTCGGCGCGGCAAATTGCAGCCGACCGAAGAGGACGTGTTCGCAGCGGTAACTGACGTGCACAACCGTTGCCGTGGCGGTTACGCCGTGGTTGCGATGATCACCGGTTACGGCATCGTCGGTTTCCGCGATCCGAACGGCATTCGCCCGATTGTCTTCGGTCAGCGTCACACCGACGAAGGCGTCGAGTACATGATCGCCTCCGAAAGCGTTTCGCTGGATGTCCTGGGCTTTACCCTGATTCGCGATCTCGCGCCGGGCGAAGCGGTGTACATCACTGAAGACGGCAAGCTGCACACCCGTCAGTGCGCGGTAAACCCGCAACTGACCCCGTGCATCTTCGAGCACGTGTATCTGGCGCGCCCGGATTCGATCATCGACGGTGTTTCGGTGTACAAGGCACGTCTGCGCATGGGCGAGAAGCTCGCCGAGAAGATCCTGCGCGAGCGTCCGGATCACGACATCGACGTGGTTATCCCGATTCCGGACACCAGCCGTTGCGCTGCACTGGAACTGGCTAACCACTTGGGCGTCAAGTTCCGCGAAGGCTTCGTCAAGAACCGTTACATCGGTCGTACCTTCATCATGCCAGGCCAGGCTGCACGTAAAAAATCCGTGCGCCAGAAGCTCAACGCCATTGAGCTTGAGTTCCGAGGCAAGAACGTGATGCTGGTGGACGACTCGATCGTACGCGGTACTACGTGCAAGCAGATCATTCAGATGGCCCGCGAAGCTGGTGCCAAGAATGTGTACTTCTGCTCGGCGGCCCCGGCTGTTCGCTATCCGAACGTCTATGGCATCGACATGCCAAGCGCGCATGAGCTGATCGCACACAATCGCAGCACCCAGGAAGTGGCCGAGCTGATCGGTGCCGACTGGTTGATCTATCAGGACCTGCCTGACCTGATCGAAGCGGTCGGTGGTGGCAAGATCAAGATTGACGCATTCGACTGTGCAGTATTTGATGGCAAGTACGTCACCGGCGACATCGACGACAAATACCTGGAACGTATCGAGCGTGCGCGCAACGACGCCTCCAAGGTGATTTCGCAAGGTGTGGGTGCCACCATCGGTATCTACAACAACTAAGTGTTTACCAAACCGGCCCTGATGGGCCGGTTTGCATTTTTCCAGTAAAAAGTAACCAATACAAAGCAATCAATACAACGCAAGGAGTGGGCAGCATGAGTCAGGATTGGGATGCGGGTCGGCTGGACAGCGACCTTGAGGGCGTAGCGTTCGACACCTTGGCTGTGCGTGCTGGCCAGCACCGTACGCCAGAAGGCGAGCACGGTGATGCAATGTTCCTGACCTCCAGCTACGTGTTCCGCACGGCGGCTGACGCGGCAGCGCGGTTCTCGGGTGAAGTGCCGGGCAACGTTTACTCGCGTTACACCAACCCCACCGTGCGCGCCTTCGAAGAGCGCATTGCCGCCCTTGAAGGTGCCGAGCAGGCCGTGGCAACCGCTACCGGCATGGCGGCGATTTTGTCGGTGGTCATGAGTCTGTGCAGCGCCGGAGACCATATCCTGGTGTCGCGCAGCGTATTCGGTTCGACCATCAGTCTGTTCGAGAAGTACTTCAAGCGCTTTGGCGTACAGGTTGACTACGTGCCGTTGGCCGAACTGGCTGGCTGGGACGCTGCAATCAAGCCCAATACCAAGCTGCTGTTTGTCGAGTCGCCGTCCAACCCGCTGGCCGAGTTGGTGGACATCGCCGCTCTGGCCGAGATAGCACACGCCAAGGGCGCGCTGCTGGTCGTCGACAACTGCTTCTGTACACCAGCCTTGCAGCAGCCGCTGAAATTGGGCGCAGACATCGTGGTGCATTCGGCCACCAAATTTATCGACGGCCAGGGTCGTTGCATGGGCGGTGTGGTTGCCGGTCGTGGCGAGTTGATGAAAGAAATCGTCGGCTTCCTGCGTACTGCCGGGCCGACCCTGAGCCCGTTCAATGCCTGGATCTTCCTCAAGGGTCTGGAGACCCTGAATCTGCGCATGCGCGCCCACTGTGCGAGTGCCCAGGCACTGGCCGAGTGGCTGGAGCAGCAGGATGGGGTAGAGAAAGTGCATTACGCAGGCCTCAAGAGTCATCCGCAGTATGAGTTGGCCCAGCGCCAGCAGCGCGGCTTTGGTGCAGTGGTCAGCTTTGAGGTCAAGGGCGGCAAAGAGGGCGCCTGGCGCTTTATCGACGCCACCCGCCTGATTTCGATCACCGCCAACCTGGGTGACAGCAAAACCACGATTACCCACCCGGCGACCACTTCCCATGGTCGACTCGCACCGCAAGAGCGTGAGGCGGCGGGTATTCGTGACAGCCTGATCCGCATCGCGGTAGGTCTGGAAGATGTCGGCGACCTGCAAGCTGACCTGTCGCGAGGCCTGGCTGCGCTGTGATCGACCGCATGCTCGAAACACCGGCCACTACCAATGGCCGTGTAGCGCTGGTAACAGGCGCTGCACGGGGCATTGGCCTGGGGATTGCCGCCTGGCTGGTCACTGAAGGCTGGCAAGTGGTTCTGACCGATATTGATCGTGCCCGGGGCTCCAAAGTGGCCAAGGCGCTGGGCGAAAGCGCCTGGTTTTTGACCATGGATGTGTCGGTTGAAGCCGATGTGATTCAGTGTGTCGCGCAAATCCTGGGTCAGTTTGGACGGCTGGACGGGCTGGTGTGCAACGCCGCGATTGCGGATCCGCACAACATGACTCTGGAAAGCCTCGATCTGGAGCACTGGAATCGCGTGCTGGCGGTTAATCTCACCGGGCCGATGTTGCTGGCCAAGCATTGCGCGCCGTACTTGCGTGCGCATGCGGGTTCGATCGTCAATCTGGCCTCCACCCGTGCCCACCAGTCGGAGCCTGATACCGAGGCTTACGTGGCGAGCAAGGGCGGAGTGCTGGCGCTGACCCATGCGCTGGCTATCAGCCTTGGGCCGCAGATTCGGGTCAACGCGGTAAGTCCGGGCTGGATTGACGCCCGAGACCCCTCTGTGGTGCGTGCAGAGCCGCTGACAGACGCCGATCACGACCAGCACCCGGCAGGTCGGGTAGGGGGCGTGGAGGACGTTGCAGCGATGGTTGCCTGGCTGCTGTCACGTAACGCCGGGTTTGTGACGGGTCAAGAGTTTGTGGTTGATGGTGGTATGAGCAAAAAGATGATCTACGGCGCGTAAGCCTTGTTGCGGGCTGGCCACTATTTTTGCGTTTTTTGAAAAAAACTCAATCTTGTCCTTGACTTAGCTTCGATAGATGCGTAAATTTCGCGGCCTCAACGAAGCAAAGGGTGATTAGCTCAGCTGGGAGAGCATCTGCCTTACAAGCAGAGGGTCGGCGGTTCGATCCCGTCATCACCCACCACTTCTTGAGATTCTCGCAAGAGAAAGGTCGTTCCGAAAGGAGCTACCACCGACGCGCAGCGGTAGTTCAGTCGGTTAGAATACCGGCCTGTCACGCCGGGGGTCGCGGGTTCGAGTCCCGTCCGCTGCGCCATATTTGTACAAATCAGGTTCGCCTGGTTTGCGATTGAAAAGCACCGAAGCTCTTCAGTCACAGGTTTTAAAAGTTTCAAACGGACGCAAGTCCGAGCGATACGCAGCGGTAGTTCAGTCGGTTAGAATACCGGCCTGTCACGCCGGGGGTCGCGGGTTCGAGTCCCGTCCGCTGCGCCATATTTGCTTCAGAGCCCTTGAACTCTCTGAAGCTGCAAAGAAAGCGACCTTCGGGTCGCTTTTTTTGTGTCCGGGTTTTTGTAACAACCTGTAGCCACAACGCACGCAATCAAACTGCGCGCTTGTCGTGAACTGATGCACAATACGGCCTGTACCGTTCTCTTCAGGATCTTTAATGCTTATGTCATTCCCCGTGCGTGCCGTGGTAGTCGCCCTCGTGCTGGCTGGACTCGCAGGTTGTTCAACGAAGAAAACAGCAATCTATGAGCATGAAAGCTTTGATGACTCAGGGACGTTTTCGCGTAACTACCCGGTGACCGACAAAGCTTCTTGTGAGGCGGCACGCCGTGCCTTGCTGAGTCAGGGCTACATCATCACCAGCAGCGACCCGAAAATTATCAGCGGCCACAAGAGTTTCCAGCAAACCGGCGAAAGCCACCTGGAGATCAGCTTTAACGTGGTGTGCGCCGACGATGGTGGTTCGCAGCATCACGCCACCATGTTTGCCAACGCGCTGCAGGATCGTTATGCGCTGAAAAAGGTCAACAACTCGGCCAGTCTGGGAGTCGGCGTGCTGGGGTCGGTGTCGATGCCAATTGGCTCCACGGATGACTCAATGGTTAAAGTCGCCAGCGAGACCGTGTCTTCACCTCAGTTCTATGACCGCTTTTTTGGCCTGGTTGAAGTGTTCCTGCCCAAGCCCAAGGAAGTGGAAAAAGCACCGCCTGTTCCTGAAAAGCCCAAGCCTGAACTGGGAGTGCCCGAGCCTGCGCCCGCCAAGGCCGAAACAGCAGCGCCTGCTCCTGCTGCAGAGCCAGCCACTCTGTCAGTGCCAGTAGTGGCGCCTGTGAGTGAGCCTGTGCTGCCAGCTCCAGCTGTGACGCCTGTGGCTCCGGTTGTGCCTGCGCCAGCGCCAGTGACGGTTACCCCGGAGGTCAAGCCGGCAGCCGAGCTGCCTGAGCCGGCCAAGCCGGTAACGCCCGCGGCCGAGCCTGCGTCTACCCCTGCGCCTGCCGCCGTAGAGCCTTCTACCGGCCAATAAATGTGCAGTAAATCTCAAAAGCTCTGCTACGTTTATAAATGAGTTGTGACAGGGCCCGCGAAGGTGTCATTTTTCCTTCACGTGGGCACTTTATGCTCAGGCAGTAATTAAACAAACAGACTGAAAAGGGATGCTGCAATGGACGACTATCAGGAAGAGCTGCTTGAGTATCAGGCTTTTGAACTTGACCCGCTGGACCCGGCTGACGACGCGACCGAGCTTTGAGCCCGGCACCGCTTCATGCCGATTGGCGCTGACGCCGCCGGTATTCCCCCGGCGTCTGCGCGTTCCAGCGCTTGAAAGCCCTTTGAAACGCCTCGGCTGAGGCAAACCCCAACAAATAAGCGATTTCACCGAAGGCCAATTCCGTGTCACGGATATAGGTCATGGCGAGGTCGCGCCGTGTGTCATTGAGAATGGCGCGAAACTGCGTGCCTTCCTCGGCAAGCTTGCGGCGCAGGGTCCAGGTTGGCAGCTTGAGGCGTGCCGCCACTTCTTCCAGGTCGGGCTCCCGGCCGCCATTGAGCAACGGTCCCAGCAGTTGTGTGATGCGCTCACGCAGGCTGCGGGTGCGGGTCAGTTGTTCCAGTTCGCGTTCGCACAATTGCAGCAAGTAGGCCCAGGTGCTCGGGCAGTGCTGCGGGTTGCGCAGATCGAGGGTGGCATGGTTCAGCCGCAACTGGTTGGTCTCGGCCCGAAAGTGGATTGCCGGGCTGCAGAGCACGCTGTAACGATGTGCGTACTCCGGCTCGCTGAATTCAATGTCGATCTGTTCGCAGCTCAAAGGCCTGGCCGCGACCGATGACAGGTGTTGCAACCAGCCGCAAATGATCGAGTCCACCACAAAGCGGTTATAGGCGTTGTACGGACTGATGGAGTAAAAACGCAGCCAAGCGCCTTG
Organism: Pseudomonas kulmbachensis; assembly: GCF_963681935.1. Taxonomy (NCBI): domain Bacteria; kingdom Pseudomonadati; phylum Pseudomonadota; class Gammaproteobacteria; order Pseudomonadales; family Pseudomonadaceae; genus Pseudomonas; species Pseudomonas kulmbachensis. Next base: position 2,182,709 of record NZ_OY817088.1, read on the forward strand.
GGCGTCTTCGTGCAGGCTTGACTGGCCGCGGTAGTTGGAGCCGTAAAGGGGCTCAAAGCGAATCAGGGTGCGTGCCGCCTCCCGCACCGTGGGTGCCTGGGCCGCGGTGACACCGGCCAGCCCGACCTGGCTCAAGCGGCTGAGCTGGCCCATGCGCAAACCTAACGCCGGGTCGCCGGTCAGGGTAATCGCCGCGTGCCCCAGGCGCATGTAGCGCGGGATCGACAAGCGCGCCAGTGGCTGGGCCAGTCGGGCCGGGTCAAGCCCGAACTGTTCGAGCAAGGGCGCAGGGTCTTGACCACAACTGCGAACGGCGTCGGCCAGCGATTGAACAAACCCGACCGAAAGATCCCCCAAGCGCATTGGCAGCGGTTTCATCGCTCTATAGCCAGAGGTTCAGCAGGCGGGCGCCAGTGCCGGGCTGATCCGGGCTGGTCTGGCCATTGCGGCTGATAAAGCCCAAGCCGGTGCTGTGCTTGTCCCAGAACTTGCCGCGTAAAAACACGGTCACGCCCGCTTCGGCGGTGCTGATGGGCAGGCTGCTGATCAGGGTCAGGCGGTGCCAGGCATCGCCCTCGGTGACTTCGCCGGGCTTGAGGCTGATTTCGCTGGGCGTCGATACGCTTTTGTAGCCACCCCAAGGTTTATCCCAAGTGGTTTTGCCTACGATAAACGCGGGTACGGCAATCAGTTGCACACCTTTCTCGTTCAGTGTGCGGTAGTTCTCGGGGTACCAGCTGTCGCTGCCGATCAGGATGCCCAGGCGCCCGGCCGGGGTATCCACCACGTTCAGCTCATGGTCGGGGCTCGGCTGGATATAGCTTTGCTCTTCATAGGTCGGCAACAACTGGCGTTGGGGAGTGCCCAGCGCTGCACCGTCTCTATCAAACACAACACTGCTGTTGTACAGCGGGCCAGTGCCGGGCAGCAGCTTGCCGTTCTCGATACGCGGTGCAGGCAGCGCAATGCTACCGGCCACCAAAGTCACGCCGAACTCTTTGGCCAGACCGCCGAACAGCGTCTGGTAGTCAGCCGCCATGCTGTCGGCTTTCATGCGCAAGTGCGCATCGTTGACCCGGCTTTCACCGTCGGCACGCAGCCAGGCATTGGCAAAGGCCAAGGGATTGCTCATGGCCAGCCATTGCATCGCTTGGTTCAGGTTTTCAGCTTGATACAGCTGGTTTTTCTCGCCGCGAAACATCAGCCAGGAACCGATGTGTTCCGGTAATACCACCACGGTTTTAGCGTTGAGCAAGCCTGCATCGCGGGCGGTATTGAGGTAAGCGGCCAGCTTTAGATGGACCAGCTCCAGGCTCTGATAGTCGCGTGGGGACAGGTCGGGTTCGATACCCAGCAGGTTGCCACGGTCATTATTGACGCCCTCGTTAATGGCCAGCTCGATGCGCAGGTCAGAAAGGTAATGGCCAACATCTCGTTGCGTGGTCCAGTAGGCATAGCCGCCGATTGCGGCGACAAGAGCGATCAGTAAGGTGCAGCCAATTAGTTTGCGCATAGAAATAGAACAGACAGCTTTCAGCGGAATTCGACGTCTAGGGTAGGCGGCGCCTGCAGGCTTGCCAAGGGGTGCTGCGCATTTGGGTTAATAATTTGTTAGTTTGGGTCATTGAGTGGGGTCTGCTGAGTCTTTACTGTGCCTCACATCAACGACGGGAGCCGCAGAGCATCCCGCGTCCCGTGATTTAGCCCGTTGTGGAGCTTTCTGATGACCGCCACTCACTACCCGCATTTACTCGCCCCGCTGGATCTGGGCTTTACCACCTTGCGCAACCGCAGCCTGATGGGCTCGATGCACACCGGCCTTGAAGAAAAGCCCGGTGGTTTTGAGCGTATGGCCGCCTACTTTGCCGAGCGTGCCAGAGGCGGTGTCGGCCTGATCGTGACCGGCGGCATTGCGCCCAACGATGAAGGGGGGGTGTACAGCGGCGCGGCCAAGCTGAGCACGGTCGAAGAAGCAGAAAAGCATGTGGTCGTGACTCGGGCGGTGCACGATGCCGGGGGCAAGATTTGCCTGCAGATCCTCCACGCCGGGCGTTATGCCTACAGCCCGCGCCAGGTGGCACCGAGTGCGATTCAGGCACCGATCAACCCGTTCACGCCCAAGGAACTGGATGAAGAGGGCATCGAGAAACAAATCAGCGACTTCGTGACCTGCGCCAAACTGGCCCAGAGCGCCGGTTATGACGGTGTCGAGATCATGGGTTCCGAAGGCTATCTGATTAACCAGTTTCTCGCTGCGCACACCAACCAGCGCACTGATCGCTGGGGTGGTAGTTACGAAAATCGCATGCGCCTGCCCGTGGAAATCGTGCGCCGTGTGCGTGAAGCCGCAGGTCCGAACTTCATCATCATTTATCGCCTGTCGATGCTCGATCTGGTAGCCGGCGGCAGTATCTGGGAAGAAGTGGTGCAACTGGCCAAGGCCGTCGAGTCGGCCGGTGCGACCCTGATCAATACCGGGATTGGCTGGCACGAAGCACGCATCCCGACCATTGCCACCAAGGTGCCGCGCGGCGCGTTCAGCAAGGTGACGGCCAAGCTGCGTGGCTCGGTCAATGTGCCGTTGATCACCACCAACCGTATTAATACCCCGGAAATTGCCGAGCAGATCCTGGCCGAAGGCGATGCGGACATGGTGTCCATGGCCCGTCCGTTTCTGGCCGACCCGGAGTTCGTCAACAAGGCAGCGGCCGGGCGCAGTGATGAGATCAATACCTGCATCGGCTGCAACCAGGCCTGCCTGGACCACACCTTCGGCGGCAAGCTGACCAGCTGTCTGGTCAACCCTCGTGCCTGCCACGAAACGGAACTCAACTACCTGCCAACCATTGCGGTGAAAAAAATCGCCGTGGTCGGTGCTGGCCCTGCCGGGTTGTCAGCCGCTACCGTAGCGGCCGAGCGCGGGCATGCGGTGACGCTGTTTGACTCGGCCAGCGAGATTGGCGGTCAGTTCAACGTGGCCAAGCGCGTACCGGGCAAGGAAGAGTTCTTTGAAACCCTGCGTTACTTCAAGCGCAAGCTGCAAACCACCGGTGTCGAGCTGTGCCTCAATACCCGGGTGGATGTGCAGCAGCTGGTGGATGGCGGCTTTGACGAAATCATCCTGGCTACTGGTATCGCACCGCGTACCCCGGCGATTCCGGGCATCGACAATCCCAAGGTGCTGAGCTACCTGGACGTGATCCTGGAGCGCAAGCCGGTAGGTGCCAAGGTGGCAGTGATTGGTGCGGGCGGGATTGGTTTTGATGTGTCCGAGTTCCTTGTGCATCAGGGCGTTTCCACCAGCCAGGACCGAGACGCGTTCTGGAAAGAGTGGGGCATCGACACCGCGCTTGAAGCCCGCGGCGGTGTTGCCGGGATCAAGCCCGAGGTGCATGCCCCGGCGCGTCAGGTGTTCCTGCTGCAACGCAAAAAAACCAAGGTTGGTGATGGTCTGGGCAAAACCACTGGCTGGATTCATCGCGCGGGCCTGAAAAACAAGCAAGTGCAGATGCTCAATAGCGTGGACTACCTGAGCATTGATGATGCCGGGTTGCATATCCGCATTGGTGAAGGCGAGCCGCAATTGTTGCCGGTGGACAATATCGTGATTTGCGCCGGGCAAGACCCGTTGCGCGAACTGCACGATGGCCTGGTAGCAGCGGGGCAGAGCGTGCATTTGATCGGTGGTGCGGATGTGGCAGCGGAGCTGGATGCCAAGCGTGCGATTAATCAAGGGTCGAGACTGGCGGCGCAACTGTAACTCTCACCTCAACCCTCTCCCGGAGGGAGAGGGGGCTGATTCGTGGCGTTTCGCAGGTCTGCATTTGCCTTTGCAGCCCACACAAAGTGGGCTTTTAATGCACGATCTGCGCTAAAAACGCCTTGGCTCGTGGGCTTTTTGGGGCGTTGAAGAACTGTTCCGGTGGCGAGTCCTCGATCACCATCCCGCCATCAAGGAACAGCACCCGCTCGGCCACCTGGCGGGCGAAGCCCATTTCGTGGGTTACGCAGAGCATGGTCATGCCACTGCCCGCCAGGTTGACCATCACGTCCAGCACTTCGCTGACCATTTCCGGGTCCAACGCCGAGGTCGGCTCATCAAACAGCATGATTTTCGGTTCCATGCACAGCGCACGGGCGATGGCCACGCGTTGCTGTTGCCCGCCGGACAGTTGGCTCGGGTACTTGTCGGCTTGGCTGGCAATCCCGACCTTGGTCAGAAAATGTTGCGCCAGTTCAATCGCCTTTTTGCGTGACAGGCCGCGCACCGACATCGGCGCCAGGATGCAGTTGTCGATCACGCTCATATGCGGGAACAGGTTGAAATGCTGAAACACCATTCCGATTTCGCTGCGCACTTTAGCGGCTTCGCGAGTTGGCAGTGACAGGTCAGTGTCGTTGATCAGGATGCGACCCTGCTCGGCGATTTCCAGGCGGTTGATACAGCGGATCAGCGTCGATTTGCCTGAGCCGGAAGGGCCGCACAGCACGATGCGTTCACCTTCACGCACTTTCAGGTCGATGCCTTTGAGTACGTGAAAGGCGCTGTAGTACTTGTTCAGCCCAGCAATATCCACCACCACCTTGCGCGTGTCGGTTACGGGTGACACAGAGTGAACGTAAGCAGATTGTGCGTGCATGTTGTGTCTCCAGGTGTCAGTGAAAGCGCTCGGCGCTGTAGGGCGCAGGGTCGGTGAAAGGTTTTTCGCCGGTCATCATTTCGGCCAGCAGGCGCCCGCTGACGGGGCCCAGGGTCAGGCCGTGGTGAGCATGCCCAAAGTTGAACCACAGGCCCTTGTGGCGACTGCCTGGGCCAATCACCGGGCACATGTCCGGCAGGCACGGGCGGCGTCCAAGCCAAGGCTCGTCATCGAGACGCTCACCCAGCGGGTACAAGCGCTGGGCGCGTGCTTCGCAACGGCGCAGCTGGATTTCATTGATTGGGTCATCGCTGTCAGCAAATTCGATCCCGGTGGTCAGACGAATACCGCCAACCATCGGCGCCAAGACATAACCACCCACCGAATCGAGAATCGGATGGTGCATGGTATGGCCATCCTTGGCGGCGTAATGCATGTGGTATCCGCGCTTGATCGCCAGCGGAATGCGATAGCCCAGCGGTTCGAAAATCTCCCGTGCTTGCGGTCCAAGGGCGATCACCACTTCGTTACCGACAATCAGCCCTTTCTGGCTTTCGACCTGCCATTGCCCGGCTGTCGCCCGCAGGCTGGTGGCATCGCCGGTCACAAAGTTGCCGCCACGTTTGACAAACAGTTGCGCGTAGCCCTGGGTCAGGCCGCCCGGATTGCTCACGGTCTTGGGGTCGAGCCAGTGAATGCCGCCGATCACATCGGTGTGCAGGCCCGGCTCCAGGGCGTGGACTTGCTGCTCACCGAGCACCCGATAGTTGAGCTTGAACTCGCTCAGGGACGCGGCGTCGCGCTGGGCTTTGTCGAAGTCGGCCTGGGTGCGGTAGACCTCGATCCAGCCACTGTCGTCAATCAGCGAAGTGACGCCCGCAGGCTCGGCCAGCAGGTCGTGCTCGCTGACGCACTTTTCAATCAACGGCAGCATGGCCCGGGTGGCTTTGGCCAGTTCCTTGGGGCCGGACTGCTGCCAGTATTTCAACAACCACGGCCCGGCCTTTGGCAGATGCTTGAGGCTGTAGCGCACATCTGATTGCTGATTGAGGCCATAGCGCAGCAGGCGCGAGATTTCACGCGGGAACGAGTAGGGGATAACGCTGGCGCGCTCGATCAGCCCGGCATTGCCGTGACTGGTGCCGCTGCCCGGCTGGGAGCGGTCGAGCAGCACGACGTTGCGCCCGCGGGCCTGGAGTTGCAACGCGGTACTGACGCCGACGATGCCGGCTCCCAGAACGATGATGTCGCAGTGCATAAACAAATCCTTAAATCGGGGGCCGTGTTCGCAGCCCGAACAATGGGCTTACTGCAAATGGCGGCCGAGGCGGCCTTCGATCAGCTTCAGGCTGCGTCGTACGATTTCCACGATCAGCAGGTACAGCACGGCAGCCCACAGGTAGATCTGGAAATCGAAGCTGCGCGAGAACGCCATCTTGGTCACGCCCATCAGGTCGTAAATGGTCACCAGCGAGGCGATGGCGCTGGCCTTGATCATCAGGATCAGTTCATTGCCCAGCGGGCCGATAGCCACCAGCAGCGATTGCGGCAGGATGATCTTGCGAAAGGCCGTCCAGCGCGACAGGTTCAGCGCCTTGCAAGCTTCACGCTGGCCCTGGGCCACGGAAAGGATGCTGCCGCGCAGGATTTCGGCCTGATAGGCCGCGGTATTGAGGGTGAAGGCCAGCAGGGTGCAGAACCAGGCATCACGGAAAAACCACCACAAGCCCACGTCTTGCCAGAAGCCCTTGAACGAGCCGAGGCCGTAATACAGCAAAAACAGTTGCGCCAGCAGCGGCGAGCCGCGGAAGAAGTACACGTAGGCGCCGGTAAAGCTGCGCAGGAAGCGATTGCTGGACAAACGCCCCAAGGCAATCAGCAAGCCGAGCAAAGCGCCGAGGGTGAACGAAATCGCCACCAGCTTGCCGGTGACCAGCAACCCGTCGATAAAGCGCGGGCCGTAGCGTTCCAGCAGGTCGGGGTTGAGAAACATGTTTTGCAGATCCGCCAGGCTCATGGCTGCGCGCTCCGTTGATGGCGGCTGAAGTAGCGTTCAAGGAAGCTGAACAGCCGCCCGGAAATCGCCGAGAAAAACAGATAGCCCAGGCACGCGACGCTGTAGAACAGCATCGGGTCCTTGGTCACGCTGACGGCCAGGTTGGTTTGGCGCATCAAGTCCACCAGGGAGATGGTCGACACCAGCGAGGTGTCCTTGAGCAGCGACAACCAGTTGTTCGACAGGCCGGGCAGGGCGATGCGCGCCAGTTGTGGCAGCACCACCTTGCGGAATGTGGTGAATTTGCTCAGGCCCAGGGCCGAGGCGGCTTCAAACTGGCCCTTGGGAATGGTTTTGAACGCGCCCAGCCAAATCTCGCTGGAGAAGGCGGCAAACACCAGGCTAAAGGCAACCATCGCGGCAACGAAGGTATTGATCGTGACCTGCGCGTCGTAGCCCATCATGGCGAGGATCTTTTGCGCGGCGATCTGGCAACCGTAGTAAATGATCAGCAGCGTCAGCAGTTCCGGCAAGCCACGGAAGACGGTGGAAAAGGTTGTCGCCCAGGCCCGCACCCAGCGGTTTTTGGAGCGTGCCGCTACGGCCACGGCCAGGCCCAGTGGCAAACCGATGGGCAGGCAGCTCAAGGCCAGTGCAATGGTGACCATAGCCCCGGCGAGCAAGGCCGAGCCCCAGCCGCCACTGGCGAAAGAAAGAAGTGAGAGTTGATCGAGCATGCTCGAATCCCCGGGCAAAATTGGGCCGAAATTCAGCCGCTGCGCACCTTATGTGCACAGGGCAGGGTCATTGGCAGGGAAGCCCTCAAACGAGGGCAGGCGACTCAGTAAATGTCGAAGTCGAAGTACTTGCTGGAGATCTTTTTATAGGTGCCGTCAGCCACGATTTCGTCCAGAGCCTTGTTAAAGCGCTCGCGCAGCACCGTGTCGCTCTGGCGCACTGCAATCGCTGCATCGGCATTGGTGCCGTCTACGTCACCGATGATCTTGCAGCAGTCGTCGCTGGCCTTGTTGATCCACTCCAGCAGGGGGAACTTGTCGGCAATCACTGCATCGACGCGGCCGTTTTTCAGCTCGGCATTGGCCTCGTCCAGGGTCGGGTAGAGGTTGAGCTTGGCGCCGGCTTTCTCGTAGTGATCTTCGGCATAAATGCCCTGGGTTGCTGCGCCTTGGGCGCCGATGGTGCGGCCCTTGAAGTTGATCTGGGCATCGGTGATGTCAGAGTCTTTGGGCACGGCGATCGACAGAGGGGTGCGGTAGTAGTGATTGGTAAACGCAATTTTCTTTTTGCGTTCATCGGTCACGATCATCGATGCGACGATGGCATCGTACTTTTTCGCCATCAGTCCCGGAATGATGCCGTCCCAATCCTGGGCAACGATCTTGCATTGTGCGTTCATGCGTTCGCACAGGGCATTGGTGATATCGACGTCAAAGCCCGAGACCGTGCCGTCCGAGTTGGTGGTGTTGAATGGAGGGTAGGCGCCTTCGGTGGCGATAGTCAGCGTATCGGCGTGAGCGTTGGCTGCAACAGCGGCCACCAGTGCACATGCACTTGCAAAGCGAATGACGTATTTCATCTAGCACCTCGTTTTATTGTTTTGATCCGGGTGAGGATGTGTAGCCCACGAACTCATTGTGTAAGGCCGCGGTTGCCTCAAGACGCTTCTCAACGTCTGGTCCCAGTTGTTTGCACACTTCATTTATCAACAAATGCACCAGCGACAGCATCGCCGCGGTGGACTCCCAGAACAGGTTGAACTCGGTGGGCACGCGGAACACCTCATTGGCGGTCTGGTCTGCCCAGTCACAAAAGGTATCGGTGATCAGCGTGACGTCGATTCCGGCTTCGTGCGCCTTGCGGCACAACAGCTGGGCGTGGCGCGAGTAGCGTCGGGCTTCAAACACCACCAGTGCGCAATCCTCTGGCGGGCACAGCAGCACGTCGGCGTAATGCCCGGCGGCGCCGTCCACCAGTTGCACGCCATCGCGCAGGTATTGCAGCAAGTGCACCATCGAGGCGGCGATCCCGCGTTCGGTCTGGAAACCTGCAACAAACACCTTGCGCCGGGTGGCCAGGCGCTGGCTGACGGTATGCCACTGTGGCGTGAGGCTGTATTCGTAGACCTTGACCAGCGCACCGACTTCCAGCTCAAAGCTGCGCGGTAAAGCTTGCGGGCTGTGGCTCGACTGCTGGCGGAATTCTTGCAAGCGATCACCGACCAGCCACGGGCCATCGCCCAGGTCGTCCTTGAGATCATTTTTCAGGTCTTTGAAATGGCTATAACCCAACGAGCGGCAAAAGCGTCCGACACTGGATTCGCTGACCCCCAGTTTGCTGGCGATGTCGGCGGCAGTCTGAAAAGGCAGCTCGTAAAGATTGGCCAGCATGTAGCTGGCAATCGCCCGACCCGAAGGGGCGGCGGTTGACAGACTGCTTTCAAGGCGTTGTTTAATCGGCTGGCTCACGACTGCATTCCTGTTTTTATTTCAGCGCGAAGCAGAAAGTGAATGTTTTCTGTCATTAAGTCAACAATTGACAGAGAACTGTCATCGAAGGATAGTTTGTCTCAGATAAAAATAATCAGATTGGAGCGCCAGAATGTCTTCCACGCAGTCGCTTTCCCTCGCTGAACTGACCGCATTGCTGCAACGGATTTTTGAGCGTCATGGCACCTCGGCATCGGTTGCTCGGGTACTGGCCGACAACTGCGCACGGGCGCAACGCGATGGTTCCTACAGTCATGGCGTGTTCCGCATTCCGGGGTATCTGTCATCGCTGGCCAGTCATTGGGTCGACGGCCAGGCCGTTCCGGTGGTTGAAGACGTGGCCTCGGGCTTTATCCGCGTGGATGCAGCCGGTGGCTTTGCCCAACCCGCGCTGGAGTCCGCCCGTCAATTGCTGGTGGAAAAAGCCCGCAGCGCCGGGATTGCGGTACTGGCGATTCGTAACTCACATCACTTTGCCGCGCTATGGCCTGATGTTGAGCCGTTTGCCGAGGAAGGCCTGGTGGCTTTGAGCGTGGTTAACAGCATGACCTGCGTGGTGCCCCACGGCGCGCAAAGGCCTCTGTTCGGGACTAACCCGATTGCTTTCGCCGCACCGCGTGCAGACGGCCACCCGATCGTATTTGACCTGGCCACCAGTGCCATTGCCCACGGCGATGTGCAAATTGCCGCACGCAAGGGCCACTCGCTGCCTGCAGGCATGGGAGTGGACAAGCAGGGTGAGCCGACGCAAGACCCTAAAGCCATTCTCGACGGCGGCGCCTTGTTGCCATTTGGCGGGCACAAGGGGTCAGCGCTGTCGATGATGGTCGAGTTGCTGGCAGCGGCCCTGACCGGTGGCAACTTCTCGTTTGAATTCGACTGGTCCAAACATCCGGGCGCGCAGACCCCGTGGACTGGTCAGTTGCTGATTGTGATTGACCCGAGCAAATCCGGCGGCAACAGCTTCGCCCAGCGCAGCGCCGAACTGGTGCGCCAAATGCATGCGGTCGGCCTTGAGCGCATGCCGGGTGATCGGCGTTTTATCGAACGGGCCAAATCGTTGAGCGAGGGTATCCCGCTGGGTGCTGAAGAACTGGCCAAATTGCGCGAATTGGCGGGGTAACCCCGGCCCCTCGTAGCCGCTTCGCTCCTCAGCGGCTACATGAATTGAGCAGCAGTCGTACTCGGCTTATAACGCCAAAAACTGCCTGATCAGGTTGGGCGTACACCCCGTCCAGCGTTTCAACGCTCGGCGAAAGTTGGCCGGGTCGTTGAAGTTCAGGTACTCGGCCACCGCTTCGTTGCTCATGCCCTTGATCTGGTACAGGTACAGCGCCATATGCTTGCGCGCTTGATCCTGCTGCGCCTGAAAGTGTGTGCCGTGCTTGTTCAACTTGCGTTTGAGGGTGGCCTGGCTCATTGAAAAGTGCTGAGCCGCCTGCTCAAGGCCGGGGGTCTGTTGCGCATTGTTGCGCAAGTACACATACAACCGGTCGAGCAAGCTGGCGCGGAACCCTAGGCTGTGTAACTCAATTTGCGCCTGCTGATACGCCACTTGCCGGGCTATCGCCGACGCGTTGGGCCAGAGCCGGGTCAGGTATTCACGGGGCAGGCGCATCATGTCCAGTTGGCTACCGAACTGGGTGTTCTCCCCCAGATGCACCCAGTACTGCTCCACATAACGCGGCTCCGGGTGGCTGAAGCTGCATTCCCATGGCAGGCGCTCGCCGCTGAGCCACTGACTCATGGCCTTTAACGCCGTCATGCTGGCTTCCAGCACAAACCGCAATTGCTCCCCGGCCCCGCAACTGTCGAGCCAGTACACGTAGGCGTACTTGTCGTCCAGCAATAGGCGCGGGGTCAGCAGGGGGCTGAGCAAGGCCCGGTGATGGATCAGGGTTTCCAGGGCCTGATGCAGGTTTTGCGCCTGTTGCAGGGCGTGGCTGGCCGGTCCGTAATGCCCGGGCCACAGGCGTTGGCCAAACAAAAAACTGCTGTCATCGGCTTCGAGCAGGCGCTGTGTGTTGGCGATCAAGCCAAAGCATTGCTGCGGACTGAGGCGGGTGTGCCCGGCGACAATATCGTCGTAAAACAGCCCCGTGCCGCGCAGCAGGCGATGGCTGTCGATGTCCCGGGATAACGCCAGATCGATCAGTGTCGCGGGTTGGTAATGCCCGGCAATAAAACGGCTGTCGGTTTCGTACCAGCGGCTCTCCAGCGTCATGCGCGTTTGCTCCGTGGCGGCTTGGCTCGCGCCAGTGCCAGGTTCAGGCGCTTGAGCAGCTCATCGGGGGCCTCATTCACTGCCATGATCACGGCGGTACTGGCCAACAAATGCACCCGTTCGCCATGCTGCCGGGTTTTGTGGGCCAGGCTCTGCACCGCCTGTTGCAACTCCAGGGCCAGCAGCCGGGCCTGGCTTTCTCCGGTATTGGGCAGCAGCACCACAAAGCGGTCACCGGCCAGTCGGCAGAGCAGGTCGTGACGGCGCAGGTTGAGCAGCAGCAACTGGCTGAGAGCTTGCAGCACGGCGTCACCTTCAGCATGGCCATAGTGCTGATTGATCGAGGCAAAGTCGTCGATATCCAGCGCCAGCAGTGACAGCGGTTGCTGCTGCTCAAGGCTTTGCGCGAGGCAGTCGCTGACCTGGCGCTTGAGGTATTCGGCACCGCCCAGGGGGGTCAGTTTGTCGAACAGCCGATGCTCGCGAAACACCCGCTCGCGTTTCTCCATTTGTTGGTTGATCGCCTGTTGCTCGCGGTGCCAGTGGAACAGGCCGATGGTCAGCAGAATCATGCCGATGGGCATGGGACCTGACTCCAGCCAGTGGTTCCAGTGCAGGTGTTTGGGCAGACGAATAAGTTCGTCCAGCGCGTCCATCCACCAGGAAAAGAACATAAAGCACAAGCCGCTCGCCAAGTAGTTGGTGACCCGCCCGGTGGGTCGGCTTTTAAGCACCAGCCCCAGCCAGAACAGCATAAACAGGGCTGTCCCGCCTTCGCCGACGATATCCAGCCATTGCCACTCGCTGAAGGCTTTTGGTGTGCCGAATGCCAGGTTCAGCAACACGCCGATATTGGCGGCCAGCACCAGCAATAACAGTTTCCAGCGATGGTGTTTAAGCACGTTGAACCAGGTCATGAAGTGTCTGCCAAAAGCGATTGCCGCTCAGCACAACAGAGGTGTGTGACAGCTGTATGACCGGGGTTGCGGGTCGAATCAGCTCAGGTGTGTTGTGTAAAAAAGTCAAACACGGACTCTGTTTTTGTAGCCGCTGCCGCAGGCTGCGATGGGGCGCGGAGCGTCCCTCTGTTTATTGACAGGAAGGGCAAGGCCCTGCGGACCTTGTCGCAGGCTGCGGCAGCGGCTACAGGTTTGGGGGCCATCTGTACAGGAGTCAAATCAGCTCATTTCCCCGCAAAACCCCGCTGAAAACCTTCTGTTCCGGGCGTTACGCCGAACGCTGTCACAGCGCTGTCATCCGCTGGCCCTAGCTTTCGCTCCCAAGTTGTCGGGCCATTTGCCCGGCCTGTAGTGCGTATTTGGGGGAGGGCAAACATGTACAAGTGTCGCAGCAGGGCGCAGTGGGTCGGCTTTACATTCAGTGCATTGGCCTTGGCAATTGCCAGCGAGCGTCTGAGCGCCGCCGAGGCATCGAGTATTGGCGCCACCGAGCACGTTGAAGTGGTCGGGCAGGCGGTAAGCCTGGACAAGGCGCTCAAGCAACAGCGCAATTCGGACAATATCGAAAGCGTGGTGCATGCCGATGGCGTAGCGCAGTTGCCGGACGCCAACGTCGCCGAAGCGGTGCAACGCTTGCCCGGCATCAGCATTGAACGCGATCAGGGCGAAGGCCGTTTCGTCAGCGTACGTGGTCTGGGGCCGGATCTGAACAGCGTGACCATCAACGGTACGCTGGTGCCGTCGCCGGAAAGTGCGCGCCGCGCCGTGGCGCTGGACGTATTGCCATCCGAACTGGTGCAGTCGCTGTCGGTGATCAAGACCCTGACCCCGGACATGGACGCCAACTCCCTGGGCGGCACGGTGGATGTGCAAAGCCTGTCGGCGTTTGACCATAAAGGTCTGTTCTACACCGGTAGCACCGAAGCCGGGTACAACAAGAACAGCCATCAAACCAGCCCCAAGGTATCGGGCGCCATCAGTGACCGTTTCAGCCTCGGTGACGGCATCGACAACTTCGGTGTAGCGGCAGCCCTGAGCTGGAATAAACGCGACTTTCGCTCGGACAACGTCGAAACCGGGGGCGACTGGGACTTCAGCGATGGCGCAAAACTCAACAGTTTCGAGCAGCGGGTGTATGACATCAGCCGCGAGCGCACCGGCGGCGGCCTGAACTTCGACTACAAGCCCGATGACGACACCAGCCTGTACCTGCGCACGCTCTACAGCCGCTTCAAGGACAGTGAAACCCGCAACTCTACCGCCTTCGAATTTGCCGACCCACAGGCCGAGGGCGAGGTGGGTAAGACCAAGACCAAACGCAAGCTCAAACAGCGCGAAGAAACCCAGGAAATCCAGTCTTACGTCTTCGGTGGTGAACGCATGCTGGGCCTGTGGACCCTGAGCGGGCAGGCCGGTTACAGCGAATCCAGCGAAGACAATCCGGGGGGCATTTCCGGGGCCACTTTCAAAGGAAATTCCAGCGTCGGTAACGGTGGTTTCTATGACACCGAAAAGCCGCGGCCCATCATCGGTGCAGGCTTTTATGACCCCGCCAACTTCAGCCTCGACAAGGTGGACTGGCAGGAGCAACACACCAAAGACACCGAGAAGAATATCCGCCTCGACCTGGCCCGCGACTACGACGTGCAGGGCTATGCCTCCCAGGTCAAATTCGGCGGCAAGGTCAGCCGTCGCAACAAGGACAACGACCTCGAAGCCTGGTCCTACAAGAATTTCTCGGATTTGGGCTTTAGCGACGAACAGCTGAACCTCAGCCAGTTCAACAAGGGCAACCTGCATTACAACCTCGGCCAGTACGGCCCAGGTATCAGTGGCGGGGCAATCAAGAACCTGATTGGCGGCTTGAACCCCAACGATTTCTACGATGAGCAAACATCTCGGGCCAATGACTTCGCCATGCGTGAAGACATCAACTCGGCCTACCTGATGAACACCGTCGATATCGACGACTGGCGCTTTATCGCGGGCATGCGCTACGAGGGCACTGAGTTCGAGGCCAAGGGCACTGGCGTGCGCGATGGCGCCTTCGAAGCTCAAGACACCAAGCGTAACTACCATCACTGGTTGCCGGGGCTGCATGCCCGTTACCAGTTGGCGAAAAACACCCAGGTGCGAGCAGCCTGGACCAACTCCGTAGTGCGCCCGACCTTTGGCCAGTTGGCACCGGGGTTTGTGATCGAAGATGACAAGGCCGAGTTCGGTAACCCCAACCTCAAGCCGCTGGAGTCGAGCAACTTCGACCTCGGTATCGAGCACTTTATGGGGCAGGCGGGCACGGTATCGGCGTTCCTCTTCTACAAGGACATCAAGAACTTCGTCTACAACAACGACCTGGCCGGCAGTGGCGAGTGGGTCGACTTCACCGAGGCTCAAAGCTACGCCAACGGCGACAGTGCCAAGCTCTACGGCCTGGAGCTGGCCTACTCGCAGAAATTTGACTGGCTGCCAGCACCCTGGAACGGCGTGATCCTGGGGGCCAACAGCACCTTCAGTCGCTCCAGCGCCAGCATCAAAGGGTTCGATGCGGCGACCGGGACCGACATGAAGCGCGATATCGATTTGCCGAACCAGTCCAATACCGTCGGCAACCTGATGCTCGGCTGGGAAGACGACAAGCTGAGCCTGCGCCTGTCGGCCAACTACAAGTCGGACTACCTCTACGAGCTGGCCGGGGTCAACGACAAGGCCCACGACACCCATGTCGATGCGCAGACTTTTGTCGACTTCAGCGCCCGCTACTCGCTGACCAAAAATCTGCAGATCAAGTTCGACGCCCAGAACCTGACTGACCAGCCGTACTTCGTTTACAGCGGCAACCGTCGCTACAACAACCAGTACGAAGAATACGGCCCGACCTACTCGCTGGGCCTGACCTTCACCCACTTTTAAATGCTCGATGGCCTCCTGTTGGAGCGGGCTTGCTCGCGATACAGGCAACGCGGTCTCACATCTCTATATGGACTGGCATCACCCATGACTCATCTATTCAAACGCCAACCTCGACTGCTGCCCCTGCTGCCCCTGCTGATCTGCCTGAGCGCAGGTAGCGTCCAGGCGGCCACCGAACTGGTCGCTCCGACATTGCAGCAATGGTCCACCAGCCAGGCCCAGGCCCTGAGCTACTTGCCGAATGGCGCAGGCGACGAACGCCTGTCGGTCAGCAAGCGCGAAGGTCTGCTGTTGCTCGATAAGCAGGGTAAAACCCTGAGCCGGGTGCCGGGCGCGTTTGCCGGGCTGGACAGCCGTGCGCTGGGTGCTCAGGTATTGGTCGCCAGCAATGACAAGGACAAGCAGCAAGTCGCGCTGTTCAGCCTCGACCCCAAGAGCCATGAATGGCAGGCGCCGTCTTATCTGCCCGCCCGTGACTATGCGGTGAATGGCGTGTGCCTGTATCAGGACGATGCGAGCAATATCTACTTGTTTACCGTGGGCGAAGAGGGCAAGGGTGAGCAGTGGCTGGTCGCCGCCGACAGTCAGCGTCTGCAACAACCGCTGCTGGTACGCAGCCTGCCATTGCCGCCGCAAGCCAAGTTCTGCCAAGTCGATGACGGCGCGCAGAACCTGTTCGTCAACGAAGAGAATGTCGGCTGGTGGGCCTATCCGGCGCATGCCGAGGCCGATGTAAAGCGCACCCCTGTGGCCTTGGTCGAGCCCTTCGGCAATGTGAAAAAAACGGCCGGGGCTATGGCGCTGGTGCCGGGCGGGATGCTTGGGCTTGATCCAGAAGCAGCGCAGTTGCAGCTCTATCAGCAGCAGGGCAAAGGCTGGGCACCGGCGGCCAGCCTGGCGCTGGCCGGTGTGGTCGAGCCTGAGCACCTGGCGCTGCGCCAGACCGCGCAAGGTCTTGAACTGCTGGTACAGGACGGCGCCAGCGGCAAGCTGTATGAAGGCGCGCTGGACTGGAAAGCCACGCCGGTGAGCCTGGCGCCGGTATTGCCGAGCGTAAGGCCTGGGGTGCAAACCGAGGTGGTGATGAGTCAGGGCGATGCGGCGGATGACCCGGCGATCTGGGTCCATCCGCATACTCCGGCCCTGAGTCGGGTGCTGGGCACCAATAAACAGCAGGGCCTTGAAGTCTACGACCTGCAAGGCAAGCGTGTGCAGCATTTGCCGGTAGGGCGCCTGAATAACGTCGATATACGCCCGGGCTTCACCTTGGGCTCGCGCACCGTAGACCTGGCAGTGGCGACCAATCGTGATCACAACAGCCTGAGCGTGTTCAGCATTGATCGCGCCACCGGTGAACTGCAGGAGGCTGGCGAGATAGCCACCCCGGTCAAGGACATCTACGGGCTGTGTCTGTTCAAGGCGCCAACGGGCGAGATCTACAGTTTTGCCAACGACAAGGACGGCACTTTTGTGCAGCACCGCTTGTTCGCCAAGGGTGACAAGGTCGAGGGCGAACTGGTGCGCCAGTTCAAGGTTGCAACCCAGCCCGAAGGCTGTGTGGCAGATGACCGCAACCAGCGGCTGTTTCTCGGCGAAGAGGATGTTGCGGTATGGGCAGTGGATGCCCGTCCCGACCAGCCAGCGACCCTCACTCATGTGATCAAGGTCGGTGAGCAGGTGCACGACGATATTGAAGGTATGGGCCTGTATCAGACCGAAAAAGACAACTACCTGGTGATCTCAAGCCAAGGCAACGACAGCTATGTGGTGGTCGATGCCGAGCCGCCTTACGCCCTGCGTGGCGCGTTTCGGGTGGGGGTGAATGCCGCCGCGGGGATTGATGGCGCGTCGGAGACCGATGGCCTGGATGTGACTTCGGCCAACCTCGGCGGCCCCTGGAGCAAAGGCTTGCTGGTGGTGCAGGACGGCCGCAAGCGAATGCCCGAGCAGGCGCAGAACTTCAAGTACATCCCCTGGAGCGAAGTGGCCAAGGCGCTGCACTTGCCATAAGCCGGTCATTTAAGTCGCTTATAAATACCCCTTACTGGAGTCACAACATGCACACAACCATGGAACACATGACAATCTGGGGACTGATCAGCGACGCGAGCCTGCTGGTCAAGGGCGTGATGCTGACCTTGCTGGTGGCATCGCTGTTGAGCTGGTTTTTGATCGTGCGCCGCAGCGCCATTTTGCGCCGCAGCGAACGCGATATGGACAGCTTCGCGCAGCGGTTGCGGGCTCAGGGCGAACTGAATGCGCTGTACCGGGAAAGCCGTGACGCCAGCGATGCAGATGCGGGGGCCGGGCAGGTGTTTACCGCCGCCTACAGTGAATACGCCCAACTCAGACAGCAGCCGGGAGTGGATGCCGAAGGCGTGATGCAGGGCGTTGAGCGGGCGCTGTATGTGGCCATCAGCGAGCAGGAAATCCGCCTGGAGAAAGGCCTGCAGTTTTTGGCCACCGTGGGTTCGGTGAGCCCCTATATCGGATTGTTTGGCACGGTGTGGGGGATCATGAATTCCTTTATCGGTTTGTCCCAGGTGCAACAGGCAACGCTGTCCACCGTCGCTCCGGGTATTGCTGAAGCCCTGATCGCTACCGCCATTGGCCTGTTTGCGGCGATACCGGCAGTGATTGCCTATAACCGTTTCTCGGCCCGTGGCCAGACCCTGCTGACCCGTTATTACAGCCTCGGCAATGAAGTGCAGATGCGTTTGTACCGCAACCTGCATACCGGTTCGCGGAACATGTCTGCCGTCGCTTGAAAGGGAGTTTCAACATGCTTGCTCGACCACAGCGCAAACACGGGCCCAAGGCCGAAATGAACGTAGTGCCTTACATCGACGTGATGCTGGTGCTGCTGGTGATCTTTATGGTGACCGCGCCGATGCTGACCCAGGGGGTAAAAATCGAACTGCCGAAAGTTGCCAGCGAAGCGCTGGTCAATGACAGTCAGCAAAAAATCCTGACGTTGTCGGTCAAGGCCGAGGGCGGTTATTACTGGAATCTGGGCAGCGAACTGGACACCAGGAACCAGACCGACAGCGCCGTCAGCCTTGAAGAGTTGCAAGCCAAGGTCAGCCAGGTGGTGGCGCAAGACAGCAACACCCAGGTGTATATCCGTGCCGACAACGAGGCGGGTTACGGCAGCGTGGTCAAGGCCATGGCTGCCCTTCAGCAAGGTGGAGTGAGCAACCTGGGGCTGGTGACCGAGGCCCCGCAATGAGTGCCGCGCTGATGCACGGCCAGTTGACGCAGGCGCCGCCGTTGCCCTGGACCCGGATGTGGCACAACAGCCAGGCGCTGGTGGTCAGCGTTGCCTTGCACAGCGCCGTCGTGGCCTTTTTGGTACTGGGCTGGAGCATGGAGCAATCGTTGCCGGAGCCTACGCCCTCGACCCTGAAAACCCGGCTGGTGATGTTGCCGGCCGAACCGGTCGTGGCGCCAGTGGCACCCGAGCCGGTGCAGGTGGTGGCACCGGCGCCGGTGGTCGAGGTGAAACCTGAGGTGGTAAAGCCCAAGGTCGACCCGCAGATACAGGCGCGCAAGCTGGAGCAGGCAGTGCTGGCGCGCAAGCGTGTGGAGGCGCAGAAACAGGCGCAAGCGGAGCAACGGGAAGCCGCGCAGGTTGAGGCTCAGCGCCAGCAGGCAATGGCGGAACAGGCCCGAATTGCAGCGGCGGATAATGCCCGGCGAGCACAACAGGCCGCTGCGGCAGCAGATGTGCGCCAGTACCTGCCCATCAGCAAACAAGCTCCCGATTACCCGCAGCGTGCGCTGGACAAGGGCATTGAAGGTGATTGTACGGTGGAGTACTCGGTGACACCCCAGGGCAAGGTCGATAACCCCAAGGTGGTGGGTAACTGTCACCCAGCGTTTATCCGGCCTTCACTGGTGGCGGCGGCGACGTTCCGTTATCAGCCACGGCTGGTCGATGGCCAACCGGTGACAGTCCCGGGAGTGCGCAATACCTTTCACTACAAGATCCAGTGAACCTGAATTACCCGAATTACCTGTAGCCGCTGAGGAGCGAAGCGAGGCTGCGATGGGTTGCGCAGCGACCCTGAAATTTTGAAGGTCCTACGGCCCTTATCGCAGCCTCGCTTCGCTCCTCAGCGGCTACTCGCATGATTGACAGGCATCAAGACCCATAGGCTGCACTTGACCTATGCTGCATGCGATTTCAAGCTCAAGGAAATGGCCATGAACGCGCCTGCAACCACCCCTACGCCTGCAACGGCCAAAGCGAAACTCCCCATAGGCCTAGTGATTGCGGTGCTGGTCATGATCGGCATCTTGCTGCTGCCATTGCCTGCCGACTTGCCCGTGGCCGGTCACCGCATGCTGGCGATCCTGGCGTTTGCCGTGGTGGTGTGGATCACCGAGGCCGTCTCGTACGAAGCCAGCGCCATCATGATCACCTCGCTTATGGCGTTTTTGATCGGCATGGCGCCTACCCTGGCCGATCCGTCAAAGCTCTACGGCACTTCCGCCGGTATCACCATGGCCCTGACCGGGTTCTCCAATGCCGCCCTGGCATTGGTAGCGGGTGCGTTGTTTATTGCCGCAGCCATGACCCATACCGGCCTGGACCGGCGTATTGCGTTGGTCACGCTGTCCCGTATCGGCACCAGCACCCGGCGCATACTGCTGGGGGCGATTGCGGTGACCATCCTGCTCAGTCTGGTGGTGCCCAGCGCCACGGCTCGCAGCGCTTGTGTGGTGCCGATCATGATGGGGGTGATCATGGCGTTTGGCGTAGACAAGCGCTCCAACATCGCTGCCGGGATCATGATCGTGGTGGCTCAGGGCACCAGTATCTGGAACGTCGGGATTCAAACCGCGGCCGCGCAAAACCTGCTGACCGTGGGCTTTATGGACAAGATGCTCGGGGCCCGGGTGAACTGGCTCGACTGGCTGATCGCCGGTGCGCCGTGGGCCATTATCATGTCGGCGGTACTGCTGTTTGTGGTACTGAAGATGCTCCCGCCCGAGAGCGACAGCATTCCCGGCGGCAAGGAAGCGGTTGAGAAATCACTGGCTGAACTGGGCCCGATGACCGGGCCGCAGAAACGCCTGATGGGTGTGTCCATCGCATTGCTGCTGGCTTGGGCCACCGAGGGCAAGTTACACAGCTTCGACACCACGTCGACCACCTATGCCGGTTTGGTATTTTTGCTGTTACCACGCTTTGGCGTGATGACCTGGAAAGATGTGCAGTCGCGGATTCCGTGGGGCACGGTGATTGTGTTCGGGGTCGGTATCAGTCTGGGCACGGCCTTGCTGACCACCCAGGCCGGGCAGTGGCTGGGCGCGCAGGTGGTGGAGAACACCGGTCTGGATCAGGTCGGGCCGCTGGGGATATTCGCGATTCTGGGGGCGTTCCTGATTTTGATTCACCTGGGCTTTGCCAGTGCCACCGCGCTGACCTCGGCACTGCTGCCGATTTTGATCGCGGTGCTGCAAACCTTGCCGGGTGAGTTCAACCGCCTGGGCATGACCATGTTGTTGGGGTTTGTGGTCAGCTACGGATTTATCCTGCCGATCAACGCCCCGCAAAACATGGTGTGCCTGGGTACGCAAACCTTTACCGCCAAACAGTTCGCCAAGGTCGGACTGATCGTTACGGCAATCGGGTATTTGTTGATGCTGCTGTTTGGCGCGACGTACTGGAGTTGGTTGGGCTGGATGTAATTCCAATCCAAATCCAAATTCGTAGCCGCTGACTAGGTACGAGGCTGCGATGGGTTACGCAGCGACCCTGAAATCTTGAAGGTCCTTCGGCCCTTATCGCAGCCTCGCTCCGCTCCTCAGCGGCTACAGATCATTCGAGGGGTTCAGTTACCGTTCTCGCTGCGCCCACCGCTGCTGACTTCCGCCGGTACATCCTCACCCGCCATGCGCTTACGGAACAGCGAGGTCCGGGCCAGCAGCAAAGTGGTCACGGGCACAGTGATCGACAGCAAAATCGGAATCAGCCAGGCGTGCAGTACCGGTGTCGATTTCAGCGCTGAAAAATACACGATCGAGGCCAGTGCCACGCCCCACGCGCCAAGGGTCGAGGCCAGTGCCGGTGGGTGCATGCGTTGAAAAAATTCCTTGAGGCGCAGCAAGCCGATGGCACCGCACAAGGCAAACAGGCTGCTGAGTACCAGCAGCACGGCCACCGGTATTTCAATCCAAAGCGACAATTCGCCGACGCTATTCATTCGATCACCTCGCCACGCAGCAGGAATTTGGCCAGCGCAAAAGAGCCGACAAAGCCAAACAGGGCAATCAGCAGTGCACCTTCAAAGTAAGTGTCACTGGCATAGCGGATACCCAGCACCAGCATCATCAACATGGCCAGGATGTACAGGTAATCCAGTGCCAGAACCCGGTCCTGGGCCGAGGGGCCCTTGAACAGCCGGACCACGGTCAGAACCATTGCCAGGCTGAAGATAAACAGGCTGAGCAGGATGGCATTGGTGAGCAGGGCACTCATTCAAAGATCTCCATCAGGGGGCGTTCGTAGGCCGTCTTGAAGTGCTCGATAAACTGCGCATCGTCATCCAGATCGAAGACGTGCAACAGCAACACGCTGCGGTCCAGTGCCAGTTCCGACCAGATGGTGCCAGGCACCACGGTGGTAATCATCGACAAGGCCGCCAGCCCGTTGGCGTCACGCAGGTCCAGGGGGATTTTGACAAACCGCGAGCGCGGGGGCTTGGAACCTGCCCGCAGCACACCCAAAGCCACGGCGATGTTGGACATCACCACATCGCGGCCCACCAGAAAGAACAGTTTGAGGATCACTCCCGGACGACGAATGCGCACTGGCAGCGGCCGCAATGGCGCGAACATCAGTGGTGCCAGAATGGCCAGCGCTGCACCCAGCAACAGGTTGCCGGCACTCAACGACAGGTTGAGCAGCAACCACAGCGCCCACAGTGCGAGAGACAACCAGGGAGCTGGAAAAAGACGCTTCATGGCAGTACCTCCGGCATTGCGGCCTTGGCTTGCGGGCTCGGCACCGGGCGTGTGCCGATCACGGCCATTACATAACGCTCGGGATTGTTCAGGGTATCGGCAGCTGCCTGGGTATAACGCAACACCGGCTCGGCCTTGAATGTCAGTACCACACACAACCCGAGCAGCAGCACGATGGGCAGGCATTCGATACGGCGCAAGATCGGTGACGGACGCTCAAGCGGTGTCCAGAAGCGCTGGATACCCATGCGTGAAAAGGCGATCAAGGATGCCAGCCCGGAGAGAATCAACAACGCCAGCAGGCTCCAGGCCGCCATTGAAATCGGCTCGTCAGTTGCATTGCCCAGGCCCATCGGGTTGAGCAGGGCGTTGAGCAGGCTCAGTTTGCCGATAAACCCGGAGAGCGGCGGCATGCCAATAATCAACAGGGCGCAGGCGATAAAGCTCAACCCCAGAAAGGCCATCGTCCAGGGGATGATCTGCCCGACAACCACTTTCTGCTCGTCATCCAGGTTGCTGCCGCGGGGCGGGGCGCAAGGTTCGGCCAGGCTGGGCTGTGGTTCTGCATCGTCCTCAAGCACCAGGTCGCTGGAAGAACGCGAGCGTTCGATCAACTCGGCCAGCAGGAACAGTGCGCTCAGGGCCAGGGTGGAGCTGATCAGATAGAACAGCGCCGCAGAGGTCAGGTTGGGCTGGGCGAAGCCCACGGCCGACAACAGGATACCGGCGGAGACCAGAATGCTCAGGCTGGCCATGCGTTCCAGTCGCTGGGCAGCGAGGATGGCAATGGCGGCACAGACAATAGTCGCCATGCCGCCGTAAATCAGCCAGTCTCCGGCGAAGTACGCCGAGGCTCCGGCTTGACCGGAAAACAGCAGGGTCCACAGTCGTAGCACGGTGTAGATCCCGACCTTGGTCATGATCGCGAACAGGGCTGCCACCGGGGCGCTGGCCGACGAGTAGGCCGGCACCAACCAGAAGTTCAACGGCCACATGCCGGCCTTGGCCAGAAACGCCACGGCCAGAATGGCCGCGCCTGCATGCAGCAAGCCGCGATCGGCTTCGGGCACCAGGGGAATCTTCAGTGCCAGATCAGCCATGTTCAACGTGCCAGTGACGCCGTAGATCAAGGCCGCACCGATCAGGAACAAGGAAGACGCCAGCAGGTTGATCGAAATGTAATGCAGCCCCGAAGACACCCGTGCCTTGCCCGAGCCGTGGAGCATCAGGCCGTAGGAGGCGGCCAGCAGGACTTCGAAAAACACGAACAGGTTGAACAGGTCGGCGGTCAGGAAGGCCCCGTACAGGCCCATCAGCTGGATCTGGAACAGTGCGTGGAAACTGGCCCCGGCGCGGTCCCAGCGGGCCATGGCGAACAGCAGGGCGCAGCTGGCGATGATCCCGGTCAAGACCAGCATCAGGGCGCTCAAGTGATCAACTACCAGGGCAATCCCGAAAGGCACTTGCCAGTTGCTCGGCAGGTACACGCCAATCGAAGTCGGAACGGCTTGTTGTTGGGTCCACAGCAGCAGCATCACTGAGATGCCGAGGCCGAGCAGGGTTGAGATCAGATTGATCCGGGCTTTCAGCGGGCGGTGTTTTTCGCCCAGCATCAGCATGCAGGCCGCGGTCAGCAGCGGTAACAGGATAGGCGCGACGATCAGGTGCGGCATCAAATTCATTCTTTAGGCTCCCGGCCATCTACGTGGTCGGTACCGGTCAGGCCCCGAGAGGCCAGCAAGACCACCAGAAACAGCGCGGTCATGGCGAAACTGATGACAATAGCGGTCAGCACCAGTGCCTGGGGCAACGGGTCTGTGTAGTTGAGCAAGTCCTGGGGTACGCCGTCCTTGATCACTGGCTCCTTGCCGATAAACAGGCTGCCCATGCTGAAAATAAACAGGTTGACCCCGTAAGACAGCAGACACAGGCCCATGACCACCTGAAAGGTTCGCGGACGCAGAACCAGCCAGGTACCCGAGGCGGCCAATACTCCGATTGCAATGGCAATGACTTCTTCCATCAGGCGGCTCCTTCTTTGGTTGCAAGAGCGGATTGAAGGGGAGGTTGCGGGGCAAGCTGATTACTCGGGCGATGGGCTCGTACCGATTGGTGAGCCAGCGCCGTAAGGATCAGCAGGGTTGCACCAACGACCACCGCGTACACGCCGATATCGAAGAACAGGGCGCTGGCCACATGGATATCGCCCAACAGCGGCAAGCTGAAGTGAACGGTATGGGTGGTCAGGAACGGATAGCCCAAAGGTATTGCGCCCAGGCCGGTCAGGGTTGCACACAGCAGGCCGGTGCCCATCCAGCGCAAGGGTCGCAGGCTCATTTGAGCTTCAACCCACTGCGTGCCGGCAACCATGTATTGGAGGATAAACGCCACCGACATCACCAGGCCTGCGACAAAGCCACCGCCCGGCTGGTTGTGCCCGCGCATAAACAGGTACATGGACACCACAAAGGCCACTGGCAGCAGTAAGCGTACCAGCACTGCGGGTACCATCATAAAGCCCAGTGCGGTGTCGCTGGCGCTGCGCGGGTTGACCAGATCGGTCATCACGTCCTTGGCCAGCAGGCGTTGCTGGGCAGGCAGCTGCATGCTTTCCTTGGAGGGTCTGAAGCGTCGCAGCAGGGCAAACACTGTCAGGGCCACGGCGGCCAGAACAGTGATTTCGCCCAAGGTGTCGAAACCCCGGAAATCCACCAGCATTACATTCACCACATTGCTGCCGCCGCCTTCAGGCAGGGCCCGGCTGAGGTAGAACGAAGAGATATCGTTGGGGGTTTGGCGGGTCAGCATCGCGTACGACAGCAACGCCATGCCGCCACCGACCGCAGTGGACAGCAACAAGTCACGCAAACGGCGGATCTGAGCCTTGCGCAAGGTGCCGGGTAATGGCGAGACCTCTTCGATACGTCGAGGCAACCAGCGCAAGCCCAGCAGGATCAGCACCGTGGTCACGACTTCAACCACCAGTTGGGTAAGGGCCAGATCCGGCGCCGAGAACCAGACAAAGGTCACGCAGGTCATCAGGCCGCACACGCTGACCATCGTCAGGGCTGCAAGCCGGTGGTACTTGGCTTGCCAAGCGGCGCCCAGTGCGCAGGCAATCGCAATCAGCCAGAGGGTGATGAAGACAATCGACCCCGGTATTTTCGGCCGATCACCCCAGCTCAGGCCGCTGTAGAGCATCGGGATCAGCCCCGCGATGACGGCGACCAGAATCAACAGGAATAGCTGGGTTTGCAGGCGCTGGGTGCTGATGCGCCGCTCGATTCGCCGTGCGCCGCGCATGATCACTACCAGGCTGCGCTCGAAGAAACGCTTGCCGTTGAAGTACTTGACCAGTGGCGGCAGCGGGAAACGTTCGAGCTTGAGCTGTTTGCGCAGCAACACATACAGCAGGATGCCGCCTGACAAGGCAATCAGGCTCATGATCATCGGTGCGTTCAGGCCGTGCCAGATGGCCAGGCTGTACTCGGGCAGCTCTCCTCCTACCACCGGTTGCGCGGCTGCAGCGAGCAGCGGGCCGACGGTTTGTGCCGGGAAGATACCGACCGTCAGGCAAGTCAGCACCAGCAGCTCAACCGGAGCGCGCATCCAGCGTGGCGGCTCGTGCGGGGTATGCGGCAGGTCTGTCGCCGGAGGGCCGAAGAACACATCCACGGTAAAGCGCAGGGCATAAGCCACGCTGAACGTACCGGCGATGGTCGCGATCACCGGCAGGGCGATTTCGACCCAGGCCGTGGAGTTGATAAACACGGTTTCGGCAAAGAACATTTCTTTGGACAGGAACCCGTTGAGCAGCGGCACCCCGGCCATTGAGGCACTGGCCACCATGGCCAGGGTTGCGGTGTAGGGCATGAGTTTGAACAGACCGCTGAGCTTGCGGATGTCCCGCGTGCCGCTTTCGTGGTCGATGATCCCGGCCGCCATGAACAGCGAGGCCTTGAACGTTGCATGGTTAAGGATGTGAAACACTGCGGCAACCGCTGCCAGCGGGCTGTTAAGGCCCAGTAGCAGGGTGATCAGGCCCAGATGGCTGATTGTCGAGTAGGCCAGCAGCCCTTTAAGGTCATTTTGAAACATCGCGCAGTAAGCGCCCAGCACCAGGGTGCAGGCACCGGCGCCGCTGACGATCCAGAACCACTCCTCGCTACCTGACAGGGAAGGCCAGAGGCGGGCCAGCAGAAAGACCCCGGCCTTGACCATCGTTGCCGAGTGCAAATAAGCCGATACGGGAGTTGGCGCCGCCATTGCGTGGGGCAGCCAGAAGTGAAACGGGAATTGCGCACTCTTGCTCAGGGCGCCGATCAGGATAAGAGGGAGCAGGATCGGATACAGACTGTGGGCGCGGATCTTGTCGCCCGCGGCGAGCACAGCATCCAGATCATAGCTGCCGACGACATGGCCAAGCAGCATGACCCCCGCCAGCAGACACAACCCCCCGGCGCCCGTGACCATCAGCGCCATATAAGCGCCGCGTCGGGCATCCGAGCGGTGGTGCCAATAACCAATCAGCAAAAATGAAAAGAGGCTGGTGAGCTCCCAGAAAAATACGATCTGAATCAAATTGCCCGACAGCACCAGGCCGAGCATGGCGCCCATAAATGCCAGGAAAAATGCGAAGAAACGCGGCACCGGGTCTTCGGGTGACATGTAATAGCGGGCGTACAGCGACACCAACGTGCCGATGCCAAGCACAAGAATCGAGAACAGCCAGGCGAATCCGTCCAGGCGCAGGACAAAATTCAAGCCGAGACTGGGCAGCCACATGAACTCTTCGCGAATGACCCCACCGTGGGCAATTTGCGGATAGAGCAGGGCTACTTGAACAGTGCCGATCAATGCAATCAGACCGGCTAACAGTGATTCACTGTTACGTGCGTTATGCGGCAAAACAGCCGCCAGACAGCTGCCGACAAAGGGCAGAAGCAGTAGAACTATCAGGGACATAGGCTTCTAATCTGCAGGAGTTTGTAAACGATCATACGTGGCGAGTTGCAGATCACCAACACTGAACCTGTGGCTGAATCCTACAAAGTCCATCGACCACCGGTAAATGTTTCCTTCAGCCTGATCTCTGTATGAGCACTTTTAATTAAGAATAATCGTCTTGCTGTTTTCAATCGCAGGCCTCATCGCCTTGCTTTTCTTGAGGTTCATCGAGCTTCCTGGTCTTGGTTTTTAACTCACTCACAATCACCGCGGCCACAATCAGCGCCGCGCCCAGCAATGCAATGGCGGGCAACCGCTCGCCAGCCAAGCGCCCTGCGATACCGGCCCAGACCGGCTCACCGGCATAAATAAGGGTTGCGCGGGTCGGTGAAACGCTTTTCTGAGCCCAATTCATCGCTACCTGTATCGCTGCACTGGCGGCGCCAAGGCCCACGGCACTGACTAACAATAGCCATGAAAAGTCAGGAATGGCTTCTTGTGCAGGAATAACCATCAAAAAGGCCAGAATCGACGCAGTACTGAGCTGAACCACCGTGACCCGGCGCACGTCGACTTTGCCTGCATAAGCGCTGATCAAAATAATTTCGGCGGCAATCGCAATAGCGCTGATCAGCGTGGCGATCTCGCCAGGGCTGAAATCGAGGGAGGCGCCGCTCGGACCGGACAGCAGCATCAGCCCGGTAAAGGCCAGCATGATCCCCAGGCTGGGCATCAACCCTGGCCTGCGTCCCAGTACCAGCCACTGCAGTAATGGTACAAAGGGTACATACAGCGCAGTGATAAACGCCGACTGGCTACTGGGTATGGTCTGCAGGCCAATGGTTTGCAAGCCGTAGCCGAGCATGATCGAAACCCCGATAAACATGCCTGCCTTAAGCTCGAACAAGGTAATGCCACGCAGACTGCGAATCGAAAACAGTGAAACAATTGCCGCTGCCGCAGCAAAGCGCAGGCCCACAAAAAACATTGGCCCGCTCGCCGTCAACGCGTGCTGCACCAATAGAAAGGTGACACCCCACACCATAGTGATAAGGATCAGCACGCATTCCGCTTTACTCAAGCGAGAAGTCAGAGACAACAGTCTGGATAGTTTCAATGGCGTCGCAACCTTGCGTGCTACGTGAAGGGAGACGCACAATGCGCCAAAGCTGGGCAGTATACTGCGCAGCCCCACAAGGTGAGCAATATAGTGCCCAAAGAAAATTCACAGCGTGCGTCAGTCCTGCAACACGTCAGCCAGAACGTCCGCCGTCTCCGGCTGCTCGCGCACCTGAGCCAAAGCGCTTTATCAGAACTGTCTGGCGTCAGTCGCCGGATGCTGGTAGCCATAGAAGCGGGGGAAAAAAACGTCAGCCTCAGCACCCTTGACCGCGTTGCGGAAGCCTTGAACGTAGGGTTCAGCGACCTGATCCAGGCTCCTGGCTCGCCCGACCCGAGTCGCATCAACGAAGTGGCCTGGAGCGGCACCCAGGTGGGGAGCAAAGCGGTACTGCTGTCCAAAGCCACGGCTACACGCGAAGTGGAACTATGGGAATGGACACTGGAGCCGGGTGATGAATACCACTCGCAGGCAGATGGTGAAGGCTGGAGCGAACAGTTGTACGTATTCGAAGGCTGCCTGACTTTGGTGATCGACGAACAGGCGCTGCGCTTTAGCGCGGGAGAGTTCTACATGTACCCCAGCAACAGACCCCATGTGTACCGCAACGAAGGCGACGGGATATTGCGCTTTATGCGCAATGTCGTGATCTGAAAACCGGTGACCTGAGAATAACTAAAAATTATTAGAATTCAGGGGGTTGCCAGCTTCAACCTTCTAGTACATAATGCGCGCCATCAGCCCGGGGGCAACTACCTGAAGTGCTGAAGAATCAAATGCTTGTAGCGATAACATCGCAGTAACAAACTCTTGTTTTTGACGCTTCTAACGAAACCTCAAGCACAATTGGCCGAATAGCAAAATGGTTATGCAGCGGATTGCAAATCCGCCCACGCCGGTTCGATTCCGGCTTCGGCCTCCACATTCGAAAGCCCCGTAGATCAAGGTCTGCGGGGTTTTTTTATGGGCTCAGGAAAGTGAAGTGTTCCATTACTTTGAGCATGGTGTTCCATAACTATTTCACTTTGTGGGCTTGGCGACGGCTCCGATACGCCGGTAAACACGTTCCGTAATCCCTTCTTTTGAGTGCCCAAGAAGTGCGCTCGCCTCCGAAATATCTGCAATTTCCGACGCAGGCTTTGGCCTGATATCACGAAACTGAAATTGCATGATCCGCTTTGCCTCCTCCTCAGATCCCGATGCCCTGGCCTTATCGGCGGCAAGCAGGCGGGTCGCGTCCCAGCGGTTGCGCATCATTTGCCAGGACACCCGCACACCGCTTTTGCTGAGAATGAAATCTCGCACCCGGACGCAACCAGTTGGCCGTCACCGCATGACTTGGCTATGTGTGAGGCCACGGCCTTGCCTTGGCATATTTTGAGCTGGCCTGAGGGGGATTTGCGCACGATTACTCCGACCGGCAGTACGCCTATGCTGAAGCGCCCATTTGTTCACGGTGCCTGGGGTTGCTGGCAGGTTTGTGCTGATTGGTGCAAACGCGAATGGGGGCTGGAGTTTGAAGCTTTCAAGCGTGAGGATGGTTGGTGGGAGAGTGCGGACAACACCAGCCTTTACGAGTCCAATTACGAAGCAGCGGGCTTTGTGCGGGTCGATCAGCCGCAGCGCGGTGACTTGATAATTATGGCGATTGGGCGAACGGCTCACCCGAATCATGCGGGGATTTATCTCGGCGATGATACTTCGTTACCTAGTGAAGACTTAAATGTGTTCGGGGCAGGGCCGTTTTTGCTGCATCACCTTTACGGACGGCCGTCTGAAGTAATGGTTTATGGCGGGCCTTGGCTGGATCGAACGCGCCTGATCCTCAGGCATAAAGACGCAAAATTACCAACATGACGCGGCGTGGCCGCAGGAGAAATTTATGAAAGTTGTATTTGTAACAACCAAACCGGGGGCTCAGGTAGTTGTTGGGCTTGGGCAAGAGAAAGCGCCGACTCCAACGAAGCCAGCGCCCATTTAAAATCAGTAAATCCGAGACTGCAGGAAGGAGAGTATTTTTACATATTCTGCTTGGCTACCGTTCTGGATCTGAGTCGCTTTGTATGACTCAAGATCTTCCCGCAAAGCCTGTCTGTCTACAGCCTCCAGCTTCGTAGCTGCGCTGATAATTGCGCCAAGTGTATTCAAAGTTACCGCTGAGACAGTATTTGCTGATTGCTCCAATTGAGCCAAGCGGTGTTATACGTTTTGCATTTGACCTCTGGGTCGTATACGCGCCGATATTGGTGCAATCCCAGTCCTTGGGCTTGCAGGTAAAGGACTGAGGGAATCCTTCAATTCATCTATCGCTGCCCATCCGGCAGGAGGAGAGCTGTATGCAGCCGAGCCAGCGTTACATGCTGACCATTCACGACCTATTTGCCATTACCAAAGACGGTATCTGCGGCGCTGAAGCCGAGGTTGCCATTCTGGATGGGAAGTTGAGATTGATCGCTTGAGTTTCAAGGGAAAGTCGGGCCAGGCGGGTATGGGTATGGGTATGGGTATGTTCGGGTTTACACTGCTAAGCCGGGGCTCAAGGCAAGGATCGTCTCAGGCCCCGGCTCAATGACTATGGAATCAGTTCTGAGTTAGATCAGACCAGACGAAATCATCTGTTTCCGGTCTGTGGGACCCATACCGTGCAACGTACCCCTCACCAGCGACCTTTGCTTGAGACTCCGCTTCAGCTTTGTTTAAGTAAACGCCGTGGAGGCTCCACGGTGCATTCCTCAAAACGCCCCAACCGAGAAACCATCCCGCGCTATCTGGGTCTTTAGGTAGTTCATTGCTCACATTGACCTCCAGGTCATAAATGCGCCGAAGTTGGCGCACCCCCAGCCCTTGGGCTTGTAGGTAAAGGACTGGGAAAATCCTATTGCGTAAGGGCAGGAGGCTACTACGGTAGGTGATGGGTTGTTACTGGGGATTCGTACAGGCTGCAACCATTTGCCATTCTATAGGCAATCTGCGTACACTTAGCGCCAATGAAAACAGTCTTCTTTGAAACCACAAGCTTCACTGCCACGTTGGGTGACTACCTGACTGACGATGAATACCGGCAGCTTCAAGTAGAAATGCAGGCGAACCCGGCCGCAGGCGATGTAATGCCGCGTACGGGTGGATTTCGAAAGCTACGCTGGCAAGATGCCCGCAGAGGGAAGGGCAAGCGTGGCGGGTTGCGGGTCATCTATTACTGGCTGCTGGATGATGGTCAGTTCTGGATGTTTGCAATCTACGACAAGGATGAGCTGGAGAACCTGACCGCCGATCAGGAGAAAGTACTGAAGGCGGCCATTGGTGCAGAATTGAAACAACGAGGTGGAAAATGAAAAAGCGCGATCTGTTTGCCGAGCTGATGCAAGGCGTGAACGAGATGGGCGAACATCGTGAAGGGAAGATCACCCTTCGTCAGTACGAAGTGGAGGCGTTGCCGGCTCCCGAAGTGACTGCTGCCGAAATTGTTTCCATTCGCGAGAAGCTGCACATGTCTCAGCCAGTGTTTGCCCGGCAGATCAGAACCAGCCCGGACACACTGAAAAATTGGGAGCAGTCGAAGTCAAAGCCCAATGCCCAGGCAGCGCTGTTGATCAAATTGGTTCAGCGCTTTCCAGACATGGTTGACCGTCTAAACGCGGTGTAAATTTATGCGTACCCGAAAGCCCAGCTGGCTGGGCTATTCTTGGATTGCTTCTGGCTGCGGATCAGTAATCTCAAGTAGCACATGGTCGTGTGACGCCCGTGTTGCCCTGTAGAGCATGCACCGATCTAGCAGGATTCTTTTCATGCTCCTGGCTGATGCAAGGTGCCTGGGCTCGACAGAGACCGTCACGGTCCTGTCACTCCGAGTATCGGTGACTTCCAGGTGATAGCGCGCAATCAAACCGTCGTCTCGTTTGGTGTGGCCGAGGAGTTTGAAGGTGAGGGTAGGTTCTGACATATCATTTTCCTTGCATTATACGCCGATGCTAGCGTAACCCCAGTCCTTGGGCTTGCAGGTAAAGGACTGGGGAATCCTTTAGCCTTTTGTTTGGGTTTTGACGATCAATTCCCAACGCACTTCTACCTTTTGGTCGGCGTGCTGATGACGATTTTGAGGGGGGAACTTATCGCCCTTGTTGGAAGTGATCTCATCGCCGCAACCTGTGCATCGATAGATACCAGAAGCAGGCACTGCTGCTCCAATGCCATAGACATAGTTCCATTCGTCAGCTCCGGTCAGAATCGTCGGGGCTATTTGCCTGATTCGGTGGGCTGTGGTTGCGGTTATCTCTGCCATCTTCAATCCCTCGAATTTCTTAGCTGGGGGGCGCAACGCTACTACGCTGCAGCTTGGTACAGCCACTGGAATTCCATCCACACTTGATGTCTGGACAGTGCCTAGTTGTGGTGGATTTCTGTAGTGGCGTTTTAATGCTAAAGTGATCCTTTCTCTCAAAGGAACTGAGTTATGGCCCTCAGAATCAGGAAGAGCATCAAAATAGCCCCTGGCGTTCGAATCAACATCAGCAAGAGTGGCGTCAGCACATCTCTAGGCGTGAAAGGCGCAACAGTAAATCTCAGTAAGCGCGGTACGCGGATAACTACTGGCATTCCGGGAACTGGAATCTCTTCGTCGAAGCTCTACGGGGCCGCAAAGAAAGTTTCTGCCCCTACGCCGCCAACACCGTTGTGGGCGCATGTGGTCACCTGGCTAGTTATCGCTGCAGTTCTTTGGTGGTTTTTCAGCTGAGGTCCCCGCACAGCTCTATTGTTCTCGGTGCCCTGTAATAAGAAAGCCAAGCTAAGTGCGGGCTTTGTGTGTTTGGTGACTTCTATCCGCGCTTCAAAGAAATCATCGCATCCACGAAACGTTCAGCTTTCTTCTGCGTATCTACAAGTGAGCTGTTCATGACGTTACCGCCAGTACTCCGAGTCTGCACAACCCATCGGCCGCGTTTCGAGTAGAGGGCTACGCTACCGATTGAGTTGTAGTAAATACGAGTCTGAACGGCTTTTGACGATGTTCGTGAGCTGCCTGCTGCTATCGCTCCGCCACCGAGAGGGACTGCACTGGCAAAGCCGCTGGTGGTCGAGAGTATGCCGCTGCCATAACCAATGTACTCATCAGTAAACACGACCTGTTCCGGCCTGGTCTTGAGAGGTTGCTCCATCAGCACCTGCTCAATTACCGAGCGTGCCTGCTCTGGGCTGATCTTGGTCGGAGTGTACTCAACGACCTTTGACACGCACCCTGTGAGCAGAAGCATTAGTGCAGCTATTCCGAAGGTTCTCATCACAGGCTCCGTTATTGTTGGCGGGGCATTCTGCCATGACGGCGTTGCTGATGCTAAAGTCCCGCCAAATCAATTGAGGGAACGACATGCGAGTTCTGATAGGGGCGCTGGCGCTGGGCTTTTTGGCGGGGTGCTCTACATCTCCAGTAACGGAAACTACAGGCAAGCCCGTTGAGGAAAATCGTATTTACGAGCGGTCCTATGTTGCCCCCATATCTGTCCCTCAGGACAAGGCGGCTGTGACGTTTTTACGAGACTCCGGTTACATGGGGTCCGGTTGTAGCCATGACATTTATGTAAATAATATAAAGGTTTTTGCAATTCGGCAGGGTGAGCAAATCAAGCTTGCACTCGACCCGGGGCCGTACCTTTTTCGTTTAGAGACGGGCGGCGGGCTCTGCCCGAATATCGCCGAGTCGCAAAGTACTGAGCTGAAGTCAGGCGCGAGTGAGGTCTACCGTATTTTGATCCCATCGGACGGTAACTTGAGGTTGACTCGGATACGTTAGTCGCATGCTGGTTCAAGAAAGGTAGCGTTTAATGAAACGATTTTTCACTGCGTTTATTGTGCTGATGCTGGCAGGGTGTGTATCTCCCAGTGACCTGAAAGCAAATAAGCCAACCCTCAGCTCCTTCACGAAGAAAGAGCCAAAGCAGTATGCTTTGTGCGTCCTGCCGCGCTGGCAGGACGCGAGATCGGAAGCATCGATGTCAGAGACTGAAAGTGGCTACCGGTTGGTTGTTGGCGAGTTTCAGTTGACTGACGAGCTTTTAGAGGTCCAAAAGACGTCTTCAGGTAGCAAGGTAGACTTCTTTCAGCGAGTAGCATGGATGCCTGGCGTTGGCCGAACGGCAATTGAATCCGCCGTTCGTGAATGCCTATAAGTACGGTTTTGAGAAGTAAGAAATATTTCACTGAAGCCGCCCTCGGGCGGTTTTTTTACATCCGGAGAAAAGTAATGGCTGCATCTGCAATTGACTATTCGCCCCTCGAAACCATTCGACTCTGCGGCGCACTGCGTCAGTTTGGTAAGGAGTATCGGCTTTCAGTCCGGAATCCTGCAGAAACGATCAAAGCCCTTTGCATCCAAGTACCAGGGCTGGGGCGTTTCATAAGTTCAGCGAAAGCAAAGGGTCTTGAATTTGCGGTTTTCCGCGGAAAGCGGAATATCTGTAAGGGTGAACTTGGGTATCACGGACGGGGAGAGATCAAAATCGTGCCGGTTATCACCGGCAGTAAACGAGCAGGTCTTCTACAGACAATCGTGGGGGTGGTTATGATCATCGCCTGGTTTATCCCGGGCTTCCAGGCTCTTGCGCCGGTAGGCATTGCGCTCGTAGCCGGCGGCGTCATCCAGATGCTCAGCCCCCAGCTAGGCGGATTAAAAACCAGTGCAGCCCCAGAAAATACCTTCGGCAGCGCCAAGAACACCACAGCCTCAGGCAACCCGGTCTCCCTCTGCTATGGCCGCTGACGCTGGGGCGGTGCAATTATTAGTGCCGCCATTTATGCCGAAGATCAAATGTAACAATGCTCACATGGCGAAAAAACCTTGGAGATTATTGTGCGTAACAATCAACGCTACATTCTGACTTACTGGGACTTGTTCACTATCCAAAATGGGGTGCTTTGCGGCGCAGAGGCCGAAGTCGCGGTTCTGGATAACGGTGTGGAAATCGATCGAATGAGATTCACTGGGAAGTGCCAATGCAAGGAAGGCTATCGCCGTGCCTACACTGGAAAGCCGGGGCTGACGGCAGAGCTTGCGTTTGGCCCCGGGCGAATCCACTTTACGGCGGAAGACCTTAAGGTCACTTCGCAGGCGTAGAGCCACCTATGAAGTCGTTAGTTCCGAGCTTGTGCGAACCAAATTCGACAGCATGACCTGCACCCAATCGTTTCGCCTCGGCCTGCGCCACATGTTTTTCGGCGTAAATATCGATGAAGCTCCAGGGCGCATTGCGCGCAACCGGCCATCCCATGACGTTGCCAGATACATCAGGGTCCTTGGGAAGATTTTTAGCCAAGCTCCGAATTGACATGACTGCTCCTTGATTTAAAAGAAGGCTGAACGCTACTACCTCAATGAGTTTTTTGCGTTACTGGCATTTCATCCACTCTGTACAAATACCCACACCGCTCATGAGGCGGTTTTTTATTGCCTGGAGAAAAGCATGGGCGCAGCACAGTTAATCGATATCCACGGCGCCAAGGGTGGATCAGACAAGCCGAGGACACCCACCGAAGCCCCGGACAGCCTGCGCTCTATTGCCTTGGCAAAAATGCTGATTGCGGTCGGTGAGGGGGAGTTTGACGGGACGCCAACGGCCAACAATATCTTTCTCGACAACACCCCGCTGCAGGATGGGCAAGGCAATCTCAACTTCCCGAATGTGAAGTGGGAGTGGCGCACCGGCTCCGTTGAGCAACCCTACATCAGCGGGATTCCCTCAGTGGAGAACGAAACCAGTTTGGGCATTGAGCTGCGCAGCGGCACGCCGTGGGTGCGAGAGATCAACAATACCCAGCTTTCTGCTATGCGCCTGCGCTTTGCCTGGCCAATGCTGCAATCGATTGATGCCAGCGGGAACATCAACGGTTACCGGATCGAAGTGGCCACCGATGGCGGTGCGTACCAGGAGGTGCTGAGCGAAGCGGTAGATGGTAAGACCACTAGCGTGTACGAGTGCACGCGGCGCATCGATTTGCCCAAAGCTGCGAGCGGTTGGTTGTTGCGGATCACGTGCTTAACCGCCAACCAAAACAACAATAAAATCGCTGACACCATGCAGATTGCAGGTTTCACTGAGGTTATCGACGCCAAGCTGCGGTATCCGAACACGGCGCTGCTTTAAAATGAATTTTCGGCTGAGCAGTTTCGCAACATCCCTGCGATTACGATTGAGTGCGATGCCCGCAAAATGTCGGTATCCAGCAACTACGACCCGCGCGTTAGGTCTTACGTTGGAATGTGGGACGGCACGTTCAAGCAGGCATGGACCGATAATCCGGTCTGGATGACCTACGACATTACGGTCAACGACCGTTTCGGTCTTGGCCGCCGGATCAAACCCTGGCAGGTCGACAAGTGGGAGCTGTACCGCATCGCCCAGTACTGCGACCAGTTGGTACCGGACGGGAAGGGCTGTATGGAACCGCGCTTTATCTGCAACCTGAACCTGCAGGGCAAGGCGGATGCCTGGACGTTGCTGCGGGATATTTCTGCGATCTACCGAGGCATGACTTACTGGGCTCACCTGCCGCGTGGTTTATGGCGCCCGTAGAGCCCAACTTGACTCAGCGCATGCTCAACGAATTATCGGAATCACCGGCGACGGAGATCAAGGACTGATCGCGCTGCAGGCCTGTCAGGCCTATGTCAAAGAAATATCAGGGGTGATTTGAGAAGATTCTCGGGGTTGCTACGTGTTAAATGTGGAGTTTGGTAATAGGCAGATTTATTGTGCGCATTTATTGAAAATGAACCTTTTCAAGGGCTTCTGTCCATGGCTACTTAGCAAACTCTGAGGTGCCCCCTATCAGGATTAATAATTTTTTGTGCTCATCGGGGCTCGTTTTGTTGCTTTTTTCTGGCGCATTGGCGGGCTGCGGTACGCAGTCGGCTTCGATTGTCAGTGAGCCGTTGCGCCCTGGTCACCAGGAGCCTGTGGCCTATGTGGTCGGCTCGATCGGGCCACTTGATTTGAGGGCTTCTCCCGCGCCGAATCAACGCTTGTTGTTTCGCAAGCGCAGCTCAAAGAATGGTGCGGCGGGTGTCTGGGTTGGAGCGGGTAGAGAAACACCGCAGGATGTGAAAGAGCAGGGAGGTGCCGCTAGCGTATTTGTCTTGCCGCTCAAGCCTGGCGATTATGAGCTTTATGACTTCCAATTCACCTCCAGCAACTACTCGCAGACTCTTGGCACGACCTACACGTCAAGCCAGGCTCGGGAGAAGTTCAACCTGCCGCTTCACCTGCAAGCCGGTAAAGCATATTACCTAGGCGAGTTCCGCTCATTGTGTATCGGCGGCTCAATGTGCGCATTTCGCTGGCGTGACCAGCAGGTGCGCGATGAGCAGTTTGCTCGCCAACAAGTGCCAGAGCTGCCTGCCTTGCAACTGGTGCCGCTGGATTTTGACAGGGCGGCGCCCTTTATCATTCCACCGACTTCTTCCTCCGGCGCAAGCCGCAACAGTACCTCAGAGACTCACCCATGAACCGTTTCATTGCTGTTGGTACCCTAGCGTTGCTGAGTGGCTGTGCCGTCAACAATACCCTGCCTGAACGTTCGATAACCGATGCTCAGGATTACCTGATGCCAATCCATGTGATGGTTGACGACCCGCTTCGAGCCGCACCAATACGCAACCAGTTGCGGGAAACCGGAGTGTTCCGCTCGATTGAAAGCGGCACCGGAAAACCAGGCGATTATGCTGTGCTTATCAAGTTCAAGAGCGAGCGCGATCTGCCGCCTTTTCCGGTGGTATTGCTCAGCGCAGCCACCCTGTTCTTATTGCCCTTGTCCCAGAGCATTGACACCACCACCGAGTTTTCCTTGAAGCACGATGGCAAGCTCTTGAAGCAATATAACTACCGCAACGTGACGCAAAAATACACCTGGCTACTTGATCAAAGTGGCGATATGGCTGATCAAAACGTTAATCGCATCGCCCGCGCATTTGCTCAGGACGTGCAGCGTGACGGCTTGGTACCTGCTGAGCATCCGCAATGATTAAATTCATAGTTTTGGGAACCTCATTGCTGCTTAGCGGCTGCAGTACGGCGCTTAAACCCCTGGACTACAAGGCGCAACGGGCCTATGTGCCGATGAGTGTGTCGATGCAGTCACCGACGTCGCGCTTTGAGGAAGAAAAGCAGCGTCAAGTGATCCAGGTACTACGTGATACTGGTGCGTTCAGCTTTCTCGACGGTAGCTTGAGCAAGACAGGCTACAGCCTCCTGATCGACGAACCGGGCGGCAAGGGCGCAGGCTTGGTGAGCATCCTGGGTGCATTGACACTGCTGACGGTGCCTGTGCCTTACACCTACGAGCGGAACATACGCGGAAGGCTGTTCAAAGACGGTCAACTACTTAGAACCTACGACTATCAACGTGGGGGCTGGACTGTAATGGCCTGGTACATCCCGATGGTTGAGCCCGAAGCGCAACGCCAGATGCTCGATGAGCTGATGCGGGATATGGACAAGGATCGGCTGGTACCTTATCAGTAACGAATGGCCGCCGACTTCAGTTCTTGCCGCTGGTTGGTTAGATCATGGCCATCGTCGCAGGTGACGCCTTGGTTGAGGCTTAATGCTGGCGTGGGAGTAAAGAGACAACTCAGCCGATTGTCCAGTAACGTTGGGTGTCGTTGCAGTGATGCCTGCTGCTGGAGTCCAGCGTCCGGCTTGAATAGGGTGTCAGGTGGCGAGGCGTATTACTCGGGAGTGATTTCTGGTCAGTCGAAAGCTGCAGGAATTATCGTTTTTGGGTCCATTACCCAAGACTGAACATAGATAGAATACGGGCTGTAGGCTGCTGGAAGTATCCCACTAATGGAACGCCAAGCAACCTACAGACCACGGTTATAAAGGACTTTAGACCCGGATTGAAAATCCGCCCACGCCGGTTCGATTCCGGCTTCGGCCTCCACATTCGAAAGCCCCGTAGACCCTGGTCTACGGGGTTTTTTTATGCCTGCGATTTGACGATGAGTTCCGCAACTTTTTGGATCGCTTCCGCAAGTCGGTGTATTTAACCCGTCGACTAGCTCCTTTGTCTGGGGCTGGGGAGAGCTCACGGATCGATGGTGGGTGATGAGTCGGACGATTTTTTTGCGGTTGGGTGCAGAACCACCTTGAAGAATTCGGGCGCCAATTTAAGTGGGCTCTCAGCTCACGGCAGATATTCGAGTGGCAAAAAATGACCCGCCCGGAAACCTTGACCGACATCCAGCGCGCGGCACCCTTTATAGGTGTTAGGTGCCCTGTTGATCTGATGGCGACCACCGAGCCTCGAACCTGGATAAGGTGTCTTTGGTAGTGGAGTCTTCAAGTTACGTTTGAGGTATTGACTCATACACTTACTCGTAGCGGTTGGGCTTAAGATAGTGCCGGGGTTCATGCATAGTGTCTGAAGCGCGCTTAGGGCGCGTAATGTATAAGCGATTATACTGGCAGAGCTGCTATTCGCAGCAGGAATACAACAATAGAGGTGTCACGGTAGACAATGACGGAAAGAGCAGGCAACCCCAGGAATTCGTCCACCGATGAGAACGTGAGCACGAGGCAGCCCGCAGTCATTCTGGACTTACGTTGGCTCATTCTCACCCTCGTACTGTTATCTGTCCTGGCTACGTTGGGCAATAGTCTCATCACGGCATATAGAGTGCAGCGGGATGCTTTGATGGACCATGCGCTGCAATCAAGCAGTGCTTATGCGTCAAAAGTAGCTTCAAGCCTCTCTGAATTCATTCATTCTGCACAAAGCCATCTGCGTTATAGCGCCGACGAGTTGGGCAAGGAGTGGGGTAATGCCAAGGTACTGCGGGCCGAAGCTGTACGCCTACAAAAGCAGGATGCAGATTTTAACTCGATAGCGATTGTCGATACTAATGCCAAAGTTCTGGAAGCGTACCCAGACACACTGCAAATCAATGGTTCAACTTTGCGATCGGATGCGATTCGAAAAGCCATCGATGTGAAA
The DNA here is from genome assembly GCF_963681935.1 of Pseudomonas kulmbachensis. Lineage (NCBI taxonomy): Bacteria > Pseudomonadati > Pseudomonadota > Gammaproteobacteria > Pseudomonadales > Pseudomonadaceae > Pseudomonas > Pseudomonas kulmbachensis. The sequence continues at coordinate 2,222,966 of NZ_OY817088.1, forward strand.
CGTCCCTACGTTAGCTCAGCTTATAAATCAGCAGCTGGTAATCTGGTCGTATTCGTCTCAGAACCTATTTATGATTCCTCAAACCGTTACATTGGAATCATAGGCGGTTCGATTTACCTGCAGCAGGATAGTGTACTTCACACGTTAATCAGCCGGCACTTTAACCATGAAGGTACATTTGCCTTCATTGCCGATCAGGATCGTCAACTACTTTATCATCCTGATGCGTCGCGTATTGGTGAGACCCTCGGATGGAGCAAGACCGTGGATGCGGCTTTACGTGGCGAAAGTGGGTCCGTGGCCGTGCCTAATTATAAGGGCATACCGATGCTTGCTGGATATGCTCAGGTGCCTGGAGCCGGTTGGGCCGTCGTCGTACAGCAGCCTCGCGAGGTTAGCCTTGCACCCTTGAACACGTTGATGCACGACATGATTTTTGGGATGCTACCTGCTGCATTGATCGGCTTTGTACTGATTTGGATAGGTGCTCTGATGATCTGTCGGCCATTGCACCAGCTTTCCACGATCGCAGGGCAATTGGCTGCAACGCAAGCCTCTGAGCAACTTCGAAACGTGAAGGCATGGTATCTGGAGGCCTTTTCTATCCGTCAAGCGATGCTGGCCGGTGTGTACCTATTACAAGCAAAGATGGGGCGTCTAAGTCAGCAGGCGCTTTCTGACCCTCTGACAGGTCTGGCGAATCGTCGAGCGATGAATGATGAGTTGCGGGGGCTGGAGCAGGCAGGTCGAACTTACTCCATATTGTCACTGGATATAGACCATTTCAAAAGGGTAAATGACACCTTCGGCCATGACAAAGGTGATGTGGCGATAAAGCAGGTTGCGGAAACACTCCTCAGTCATTCACGCAATGGTGACTTCGCTTGCCGAGCGGGTGGAGAGGAGTTCTTGCTGATTTTGCCGGAGACCGGTGTCGATTCGGCGAGCATAATTGCCGAGCGAATTCGCCAGGCAATCGCTACATGCGACATTTCTGGTGTTGGGCATATCACGGCTTCTATCGGTGTCGCGACTTGTGAACACGTATCTACTACCTCAGAGGTTGTACTCAAGAGGGCGGACGAATGCTTGTATCGTGCCAAACAAGGGGGGCGTAATCGCGTGGAGTCGAGTCCTCAATCTGGATCCGAATGAATCGCCCCTTGATCGTAGACATATCCAATTACAACCCATAACGAGGCCAATCAAAGTAACAGAGGCAGCAGACCAGTATCGGCAAGCAGGGGTAATTCGAAATTACCCCTCAAGCAATTAGGCAATTTTGATAACTACCTTGCCGAAAGCTCCCCTCTCTAAATGTTCATAAGCTTGGCGTGCCTCTGCAAACGAATAGACCTTGTCTATTACTGGTCTGATTTGGTTCTCGTTGAGAAAGGCGTTCATACGGTCGAAAGCCGAGCGTGGCGCGACTGCAATGCCACGGATGGTCGTCTGCCGGAAAATCAACGGCATCAGGCCAAGCTCGGTGGTCTGCCCTGTCAGGAAGCCGATCTGTGCGATCTTGCCAGCCGCCTTGGTCGCTGCGATCGACTGGTTCAGGCCATTGCCACCGGCAACGTCCAGGAGCAAGTCGACCCCTTTGCCGTCGGTGAGCTTCAGCACTTGCTCTTCCCAGTCAGGGTGGGTCCGGTAGTTCACTCCGGCGACTGCGCCCAGTTTCATGGCAGCCTCCAGATTCGCGTCATTGCTCGATGTAACTATGACTCTGGCGCCCAGCGCGGTAGCCAGTTGAATAGCAAAGATCGACACACCGCCAGTACCCTGGACAAGAACGCTATCTCCCGCTTTGATCTGGCCGTAGTCCACGAGTGAGTACCAGGCTGTAAGCGCAGCAATAGGCAGGGTCGAAGCTTCTTCGTCGGACATATTATCGGGGGCGCGCACAGCGCTATCCTCGTGAATGATCATGTACTCGGCAAGACCGCCTGGTAGGGGCGAGCCAAAGCAGTAATCCGGTTCGTCCGGGCCAGGGGGGCCATCAATCCAGCGCGAATACAAGTGCGAGTTTACCCTGTCCCCAACCCTGAATCGGCTTACCCCTTCACCAACAGCTACTACCGTTCCAGCTGCATCACTCACGGGTATCAGCGGTTTGGGCACCTTATGTGGCTCGTAAATACCGTCGACGATGGCTTTGTCGCGGAAGTTGAGAGAAACAGCACCAACTTTGACCAGCAACTCTCCTGCCTTCGGTTCCGAAGTAGGGGTGTCACGAAGGACTAAATTGTCGAGACCAAAATCATTCAGAAGCCAGGCTTTCATTTCGTTTCTCCTTAAAGGGCACCAGTCATACCTGGTGTGGTGCAGCCATTGTTCCCTTTGAGTCGACTACGATAAATACGCTAGGCAGAACAAGACTATTTCCTCTGGAGGCAACAATGCCTTAAATTTGATGCTTTTAGCAGCAACAAAACCTATGTGAGGGTCTATGGAACTGCTTCAATCAATGCAGGTTTTTGTTCGTGTTGCCGAGCTTGGGAGCTTCACGAAAGCCGCTGATGCCACTCAATTGGGGCGGCCTCAGGTCACCAGAGCCATACAGGAGCTGGAAGCGTCTCTTGGGGTGAGACTTTTTCAGCGTACGACTCGACAAGTTCGGCTGACGACTGAGGGGGAGCAGTTTTACGAACGGGTCATGGATATTCTAGGACGCCTCGCTGAGACGACATCAATGTTCGATACTTCGGGGGCATCCCTTCGTGGAAAACTGCGAGTTGATATTCCATCGGCACTTTCCCAGCCTGCATTCATCACAAGTTTGAGAGAGTTCACCCATAGTCATCCGCAAATCGAAATGGCTTTGGGGGTTACCGATCGTACGGTGGATCTGGTCGCTGAAGGTGTCGACTGCGTGCTCAGGATTGGAGATTTGCCGGACTCCAGTCTGGTAGCTCGCCGTATTGGAATGGCAACTATGGTGACGTGCGCGGCGCCAGGATATATCCAAGAGTTCGGGGCGCCGGATACTCTGGAGGCGCTGGACACTCACCGTTGCATAAGTTTTCTCTCCGGTCAGAACCACCGTCGGCTCCCCTGGCAATTCTCGCAGGGCGGCATCGACAGGGGTTACGTAAGCCACCGCGGCATCGTCGTCAATGAGTCCAACGCTTATGTGCAATGTGGCGTAGCCGGTTTTGGCATTCTTCAGGCTCCGGGAATCGCGCTGGAGCGGTATCTGGCTGAAGGGTCGCTGGTTGAAGTGCTTGAGAACTATCGGCCAAGACCGCGCCCGGTGTCCGTGTTGTATCCGAGCAGAACGCACCTCGCCCCTCAGGTTCATGCTTTTGTCGACTGGGTAAGTCAGCGGTTTGCACTTCTTTATCCTGTATGGCTTGAAAAAATAGCTCCGGGACTGAATTGTCCCTAGTTTCGTTGACAGCTTTGAGCGGCTGCTTTGTATCCGTCCGGCGAAGTCATCTATCCCGGCCTGCAAAGCCAAGACCTGGTGTGCACTTAAATTTAAGTGGACACCAGTTCTAGCCTTTTAAGCGGGTCTTTTCATGCAGCCACAACGCCGTTCCTACTCCAAACCCTTCAAGGCCCAGGTTATTCAAGAGTGTGCTCAGCCCGGTGCCTCGATTGCCAATGTCGCGCTGACCCACAGCCTCAACGCGAACCTCGTCCATAAATGGATTCGAGTGCAAACGCAGAAAACCATGCAGCCGCTTGCGCGACCTTTCTTCGAGACCTGTTGCGATGATCCGTATCGACTCAATCTGGCTCGCCACCGAGCCCATGGATACGCGCGCCGGCACTGAAACCGCACTGGCGCGGGTGGTTGCGGTTGTTGCCACATCAGTGGGTGCCTTCTGACTGTCGCAAAGTGCGTTGACGGCACGCTGACGGTTGCCGTGGGCCAGGGGATCGCACTGATGGTTTAGCAGACGCGGCAGGCGTCAGCGCATCGCGACGAAGTGCCTGGATAGGCGCAGGTGATGGGCATCGGCGCCTACGTGGCCCAGTCCGGATCAGGCTTTGAAAAGCTCCGTGCCCATGAAGTCGATGAACGCGCGCAGCTTCGGCGCTCGGTGCTTACTCGATGGCCAAAGCATGCGGAAGGTGCCCTGATGCTGGTTGAAGTCGTCCAGCACCGTCACCAGTTCGCCGGCCGCAATGGCATCACGCACCATGAAGTCCGGCAGGCAGGCGATTCCAAGGCCATCGCGGGCGACGTGAAGCAGGGCCTCGGTGGTGTTGCATACCATCGAAGCCAAGAGGACGGGTTCTGCCTCGCCCTCCGGCCTGCACAAGGGCCACGGCTCGAGCTTGCCGGTACTCGGGAACTTATGTTGCAGGCCAGCGTGGCCACTCAGGTCGGCGGGTACGCGCGGAGTGCCGCGTGCGGTGATGTATAGGGGCGAGGCAACCAATAGCAGCTTGAAGGTGCCCAGTGTGCGGGACATCAACCGGGAGTCGGCCAGTTCTCCGGTGCGAATGACGGCATCGAATCCATCCTCAATTACATCAACCAGCCGATCCGAGAAATCCACATCCAGTTCGATGGCGGGGTAGCGGTGCATAAAGGCCGTCAGCGCCGGCATAACCAAGCTGCTGACCAGCGGAATGCTCACGCGCAGCTTGCCTTGAGGGGACTGCCTGGTTTCCGACAGTTCCAATTGCGCCGCCTCGACCTCGCAGAGGATGCGTCGACAACGCTCCAGGAACAGCGTGCCTTCGGCGGTCAGCGTGATGCTGCGAGTGCTGCGGTGGAGAAGGCGCACGCCTAGGCGCTCTTCCAGCCGGGCCACACTCTTGCCCACAGCGGAAGACGAGACGCCGAGCACGCGCCCGGCTTGCGAAAAGCTACGGGCTTCCGCCGCCTGCACGAAGAACGCGATGCCGTTGAGGGAGTCCATTCTTCACCGATATAAGAAAATTTGTCCGATATGTTCGGAACCTTAGCCTATTTTTCTTGAGCGGGCCCGCACTTACGCTGACGGCTGCACAGGTTAGATCCGGCTGTCTGCTTGGTTTTCGAGATTTAGGACGGCTGCCTGACCTTCTAATCACTCTTTGCGGATGCTTCCCATGACACAAGCCCTGACCGCCACAAGCGGTTCCACCGGACGCGACTGGCTGCAACTGCTAGCCGCATGCCTTACCGGCATCCTGATCCCGCTGTGCTTCACCGGGCCGGCCGTCGTGCTACCTGCCATCAGTCAGGAGCTGGGCGGGACCGCGATACAACTTAACTGGGTCGTCAACGGCTACATCCTGACCTACGGCAGCGCCATGATGGCAGCGGGCAGCCTGACCGACACCTATGGTCGCAAGCGCGTGTGGCTGGTCGGGCTGGCGCTATTCGTCCTGATGACGTTCTTAATCCCGCTGGCGCCGACAGTGGGCTGGATCGATGGGCTGCGCCTGGCACAAGGGCTCGGTGGCGCCGCGGCCTTCGCGGGCGCGATGTCTTCGCTGGCACAGACCTTTCGCGGCCCGATACGTACTCGCGTGTTCAGCCTGCTCGGTACCACGTTTGGTATAGGCTTGGCCTTCGGGCCACTGGCGGCAGGCTGGCTGGTGGAGGTGGCGGGCTGGCGCTGGGTGTTCCTGGCGACAGCGCTGATTGGCATGGCCGGTTTCCTGTTGGTGTGGGTCTGCGCCACTGAGTCCCGAGACCCTGACTCTACCGGCTTGGACTGGCCAGGCGCCCTCAGTTTCACCGCCGCGCTGAGTTTGTTCACATACGGCATTCTGCTGGCGCCGGAAGAGGGCTGGCGCAGTGCTTCGGTGCTCGGCACGTTGTTGGCATCAGTAGTGCTATTCATCGCATTCGTACGCATCGAACGCCGCGTTGCGTGTCCGATGCTCGACCTGTCGTTGTTCGGCAGTGGCCGATTCGTCGGCGTGCAGGTGTTGGCTGCATCGCCAGCCTTCTTCTTCGTCACGCTGATCGTGATGCTGCCGGGCCGCTTCATCGGTATCGACGGTCTGAGCGCATTGGAAGCGGGGCAAATGATGGTAGCCCTGGCTGCGCCGCTGTTGATCGTGCCGTTTTTTGCCGCGTTGTTATCGCGCTGGTTCACCTCCGGCATGCTGTCTGGCATCGGACTGCTGCTGGTGGCGGCTGGATTGGTCTGGGTGGCCCAGGTGTTGTCCGGTGGGGCAGGTTTTGCGCTGATAGCCCCCTTGGCGCTGATCGGCGTAGGTATTGGCCTGCCTTGGGGGTTGATGGATGGTATGGCCGTTAGCGTAGTGGAAACAGAGCGTGCAGGCATGGCGACCGGCATCTTCAACTGCGTGCGTGTTTCGGCTGACGGGATTGCCATCGCGGTGGCGGGCGCGCTGCTGGCGTTCTTAATTCAGGGCGGATTGCTTGGCACTTTATCCGCGACCGATCCAACCGTTGTGATCGAGGCAGCCAATCGCGTCGCGCTCGGCGATCTGGCGCATGCCAGTGCTTTGGTCAGCGGCGAGCGTGCTTTGCTGCTGGCGACCTACGATCAGGCATTCCGCTGGGTTTTGTACATCTTGGCTGCATCTTCAGCACTGACTGCGTTGCTAGTGTTCGCCTTGCTGGGTCGATCGCGTGCGCATGAAGAAGTGGGAGCCGCGGCATGAATCCGATTGGGACAGGCTCTCGGCCCCCCCCCGACCGCACATTGCATCGGCTATGCGCGGGTATCCAGCGGGGAAGGCTCGGCCCATCTTCGGTTTCATCACCCCAATGGAAGGCTACCCGGAGTTCTCCGTGCCCACGCTGGAGACATGTGTTATTGACTCGTCAAGCCGTGTTCGCCGGACGCTTACGCTGCTTTTGGCCCAGGCTGTGTAAAAACGTTTTTCAGTGCGCCAGGCACTCAAAACCAGACTGGAAGTCGCGCTTCTACGGAAAATCCACATTTGCAGATGTGCCGATAAATTCCAGATTTAACGTAGAAGCGCACACTTCAATTCTGGCGACGCGTTTTTACACACTCTGGGCCAGAAGCGGACGTTAAACAAACTCCGTTTAAACTGAAATGGTTAATTCGATCTAACAATAATCACTTCAAATTACTCTGGAAAAAGCTCGCCAGCTTGTCAAAAGGAATGAGGTCGACGCGGTCATAAAGGTCAACATGGCCAGCGCCAGGAATGATGACCAGCTCCTTGGGTTGCCCCGCGAGTTTGTAGGCTTCTTCGCTGAACTCTCTCGAGTGCGCATCGGCTCCGGCAATAAACAGCATCGGACGAGGTGAAATGGTCTCGATGTCATTGAACGGGTAGAAGTTCATAAATTTGATGTTGCTCGTCAGTGTCGGGTGCGTGGTCAGCGCTTTGGACGAACTGGCTGGCGTGTATTCGCCCCGTGGCGTGCGATAGAAGTCATAGAATTCTCGCTGGATCGGGTGCGTGTTTTCGTCCAGTTGGTGCACTGTGCCGCTGGTGTAGAGGGTTTCACCGCCCGTGAACTCTACATACCGCTGCTGTGCGGCTTGCGCGATGGTCTCTTTGCGTTGCTCAAGCGTCTGCCCATGCTTCAAGCCATTACGATTGGCTGCGCCCATGTCGTACATGCTGACCGTTGCGATGGCTTTCATGCGTGGGTCGATCTTGGCCGCGCTGATAACAAAGCTGCCGCTCCCACAGATGCCGAGTGCGCCTATCCGCTCTTTATCTATAAAAGGCCGGGTGCCGAGAAAATCCACCGCTGCGCTGAAGTCCTCAGCATAAATATCCGGTGAGACTGCATTGCGTGGCAGCCCCTCGCTTTCGCCCCAAAATGAAAGATCCAGAGACAGTGTCACGAAGCCTCTTTCGGCCATTTTGGTGGCATACAGATTAGCGCTTTGTTCCTTGATCGCGCCCATCGGGTGGCCAACAACAATTGCAGGGCTCATGGTTTTGGCATCGAGGTTTTTGGGGATGAACAGATTGCCCGACACGTTCATTTGATACTGGTTTTTGAAATTGACCTTCTGCACGGTCACTTTGTCGCTGGTATAAAAATTATCCGCGCCGTTGGACATATCGGCTCCTGTTGCTGAGAGTGAACTGACAAGAAGCGTTAATAAAACAATGATCTTTTTCATTGGAATTCCTATCGATGCAGAGCAGTCAGTTTTGGGAAAACATCACGTTCACCGCATGACGACCTAAAACCTGTGCCAGGCTCGCGTTGTCGTCCACACGCCCAAGGCGGGTGTATGCGTATGTCGATTCAAAGGTTGAATAGAAAACAACCAGGGTATCCGTGCCATACAGCATCAGATCACCCGCGTGTATCGTTCCCGGTTTGCTCGCATTGGCAGGCAGGGCTCCAGGAAGGCTGGCGTATTTTTCATTGCTGTTGAGATCGCTCATCTCCAGTGTTAGTGGCAGGAGCGTGACAAACGTACGAGCGGCTGCGTTGTCGGCCAAGGTGATGGCGAAGCGTTGTTCGCCGACTGTCATCCACATGCGAGATTTCTCCGTGATCGAGGACGCCGACGCGGCATCATTCATTAGGATGTAACTGCCAAGCACGAGAGCTGAATACAGCACGCCAGGCCAACGAAATGGCCGCTTGCCCCAGCCTTCGCGCTGTTCGGCATTTGCGGCGGGGTGAATGCTCCCGGTCATAACCCGTCTCCTGGATCGTTGCGTGGTTCAAGTGGTTCGAGAGGGGGTAGCGTGTGACGTCAGTACGGTCACCGCTGCACCCAGCAGCAGAACGATTGCACTAGCGACAAACGTGCTCTGATAGCCGTGACTATCGAACAGCATTCCACCCACGGTTGAGCCCAGAGCAATGGACAGTTGAATCACGGCTACCATCAGGCCGCCGCCAGCCTCGGCATTATTTGGCATGGCCTGTGCGATCCAGCTCCACCAGCCCACTGGGGCCGCAGTCGCCAACAGCCCCCATAAGCCCAGCAGTGCAGCAACAACGATGATCGAGTGGCCCAAAGGGATCAGTGCCAGAGCGATCAAGGCCATCAAGACCGGAATGACTATCAACGTCTGGAACAGGCTGCGCCTCAGAACACGGCCGATGATCAGGGTGCCGATAAAGCCTGCCGCACCGATCACCAGCAAGATCAACGACAGCGTGGATACATCGACGCGCGTTGCCGTTTCAAGGAAGGGCCGCAGGTAGGTAAATAGCGCAAACTGCCCCATGAAGAAGGCCCCGCAACCGACCATACCCAGCGCCACTGATCGATTCTTCAACAGTTTGAACACATTCCCGGAGCCTGGTCTGCGCGGCTCCACCGGCATGGGTGGCAGGCTGATGAGCATCCAGACGAGAGCAATCGCCGCGACGGGCACCACACAGAAAAAAGCCCCGCGCCAGCCAATAATGGAGCCCAAATAACTGCCCAGCGGTGCGGCAACTACGGTAGCCAGCGCGTTACCGCCATTGAAGATGGCCAACGCCTTCGGCACCTGCGGGGCGGGTACCAAGCGCATGGCCGTCGCCGCGGACATCGCCCAGAAACCGCCAATGACTACACCGATGAGCGCACGGCCGACCATGTAAGTTTGATAGTCGGGGGCCAGCCCGACGATCAAGCCCGAGACAGCCATTAACCCGGCCAGTGCCAACAAGAGCAGCTTGCGATCGAGGGTTCTGGCAAGCCACGAGATCGACAGGCTGGTCAGCACGGCAAATGCCCCGGAAATCGCAATGCCTTGCCCGGCCATCCCTTCGCTAACCTGAAGATCAACGGCCATCGGCGTCAGCAGGCTGACAGGCATGAACTCAGAAGCGATCAGGGCGAAAACACACAGTGTCATTGCAAAGACACCGCTCCAGTAGGCAGGAGCCTCGTTGCTGGTTGAAACAGTAGCCATCGGGGCCTCGCGGTTAATCGTATTCATACCGGTAATGGTGACGAACGAATACTCACGCGACTAGCTAATGAATGCTTAACAAGGCTATAAGCTCAGCTAATTAATAACTGTAAAAGGTGCTGCGTACCATGGTCAGAGGAAACCTCAACGATCTGCTTTCATTCGTGACAGTGGCGCGCGAAGGCAGCTTCACCCGTGCCGCCGGGGTACTGGGCGTTACCCAGTCGGCACTGAGCCAGGCCATCAGTGGTCTGGAAGCGCGCCTGCAAATCAGGTTACTGACGCGCACCACCCGCAGCGTCTCGCCGACTGTCGCGGGTGAGCGACTGCTGCAAGCGATCGGTAATCGCTTCGATGAGATCGAGGCAGAGCTGGATAACCTGACGCAAATGCGCGATAAGCCTGCGGGCACCGTACGTATCACCTGCGGCGATCATGTTCTGCGCACCACGTTGCTACCCAAACTCACTGCGCTGCTCCAGGAATACCCGGACATCAACGTTGAGTTCGACGTCAATTACGGGTTCAGGGACATTGTGGCGGATCGTTTTGATGCAGGCGTGCGACTGGGTGACACCATCGACAAGGACATGATCGCAGTCCCAATAGGCCCGTCATTACGGATGGCTGCCGTCGCTGTGCCCGCTTACTTTGCCAGCCGTGGCATGCCCAAAACCCCGCGCGACCTGATGAACCATCGCTGTATCAACCAGCGTATGCAGACATCAGGCGGGCTCTATGTATGGGACTTTGAGCAGCGAGGCAAGCAGGTGAACGTGCGCGTAGACGGCCAGCTTATTTTCAATACGTCGAGCCATATCGTGGATGCGGCCTTGGCCGGGCTCGGCATTGCGTACCTGCCACAAGAAGAGTTTGAACCGCATCTGCGCGAAGGCAGGCTGGAGCGCGTGCTGGAGGATTGGTGCCCACCGTTTTCTGGTTACTATTTGTATTACCCCAGCCGTCGACAACCCTCGCCGGCATTTACGCTGGTTGCCAATGCATTGCGCAAAGCGGGGTAGAGGAGACGGACTTCTGGTGTAGATACAGTTGGTCTGAAGCCTGCGCACCGCGAACATTTTCCCCTGCCTCAGATGACCCTCGCTGCTCAATCCAAATCGTTAGTTCCATGATGGCTGCTTCAAGGGCAAGCTGGTTTTCGTTGAATTTGTAAAGGAGGGCGGAACTAGATTTGAATTTGGCATATGTGATCCTCTGTGCAGGATCAATTTAGCTGCGTTGGGCACTGCTTGCGTGACCTGTGCACGCTATCTACTCGCCACCGCCGAGCTGGTCGAAGGCATTGCCCTGAACCTAACGCCTGAAATTTTGAGCATTACGTCCGACACCCTTGAAGCCCATTGAGTATCGTGGACACCGGCGTGCCTTGTGAAGCGGTTACATAACGTTGATCTCGCGTAGATTCATAGCGTGAGCGTTGAGATTATTAAGCCCATATTGACCCGGTAATCTGATCGCTGTGACTACGCTCAATCTGGATATTATTAATTATAGAAAATTCACAGGAAGGCTCCGCACACCCACGCTATGATGAGTTCAATGAAAACGATAATGCTCGTGTCTGGTCGATTAACACCTAAAGCCCTCTCTGTGGGCCTGATAGCTTTCATCTTCTTGGTCTGTGTCACGCTAGTCTCCGCAATTGCTTGGCAGTTAAAGCAATCGGCGGACGAACGATTGATGAATGCCCAAATTGCTGTCAGCAACATTGTTCGGGCTTCCGAGCAGCAGGCTCAAGATACCTTACGGCAGGCTGGAAGCATTCTAAGCAACCTTGCAGAGCGCGTGGAAAATGACAATCTTGACGCCAAACAGAGAACTCGTTTATTCAAAATAATGGCTAGCAATGTTGAGGCAACCGACGGAATTCAAGGGTTGTTCATTTATAACAAGAATGGCGACTGGATAGTCAATTCGTTCTCCGAAGAGACGGTCGCAAAGAATAATAGTGATCGTTCTTATTTTATCTACCACAAGAACCACCCTGACTCTGCCATCCATATAGGCCAGGTCATTTTGAGTCGCACCACCGGCGAAATGATCATCCCTGTCAGCCGCCGCACTCAATACCCAGATGGTAGTTTCAGCGGCGTGGTTTTGGCGACGTTGCCTGTCGCGTATTTTCAACATTTCTTTGAGCGTTTAGACCTAGACAAGCAAGGGGTGATACTGCTTGCACTCAATAACGGCGATTTGCTGGCCCGCCGACCAATGATTGACGGGCTAATGACGACTAATATCGCAAAGGGAGAGCTGTTTAGTCGATATTTAGTAAGCAGCGACGACGGCATAGCAAGCCTGACGTCCATCGTGGATGGGATAGAGCGAGTCTATGCCTACAGCCGCATACAGGGCCTCCCGATAGTCGCTGCAGCAGGATTATCGTTAGATTCAGTATTTGCAACATGGTGGACGTACGTCTATCAAGCATCGATTATGGTGGTGCTTGTAATTATTGTGCTGACCAGTTTGGGCTTTCTTTTTTACCGACAAATTCAACGCTTGTTGGTTGCAGAAGAAGAATTGCGTCTTGCGCAACACGATTTAGAGCATATTGCTAAAACAGACAGCCTTACGGGGTTGCCTAACCGTAGGTATTTCGACGCTACACTGGCACAAGAGTGGTCGAGAACATGCCGCACTGAAAGTAGTATAGCGCTCATACTTATCGATATAGATTGGTTTAAGCAGTACAACGACCATTATGGCCATGTTCTCGGTGACGAATGTCTAAGGCAAGTTGCACAGTTAATAGGCAAAAATATAAATCGCCCAACCGACCTGGCTGCCCGGTATGGTGGGGAAGAGTTTGTAATCCTGCTTCCTGAGACGGACTTAGCAGGAGCAATAAAGATCGCTGAGGAAATGCGGTCAGCAATAGAGACCGCAAAAATTGAACACAGGGGCAGTACGGCAGGTATTGTGACCATCAGCGCAGGTGTCGCTTCCAACCACCAGAATGGCATAATTGAGGCGACTGATTTGCTGGAAAAGGCCGACAGCCTTCTGTATCGCGCAAAAAAAATGGGGCGCAACCGAGTTGAGCATCAATTGCGGGAAGTCCTCGAAACATAAAGTATCGCAGCAACATATCGACTCCCGCAGATCCTTTTAAATCAATAGCACGGAGTTTCTCAGATCATCGGGGTGCTACTGAATCGCCCCTGGTTTCGTTGACACCTTTGAGAGACTGCTTATGGCCGATTGCGGCGACCCATTGCCGTCTTTCCCGGTAATCCGTGAAGAACCTTATTTTTGCCATTGAGGACCAGGGGATGAGCTCTAGCCAGCACTCCGGTGCCATCGGAGCAGCGAGCGTCATTTTGATGACCTCTTCGTTCTTGTCGATGGTGTCCGGGGCGCCGTGCACGTTATTGGCGACGTCGGCCTAACCGCGCGCCTCAACCCTGCTCGATAGCTCTACGATAGCTGCTTCAATGGCGAACTGGTTCTCGTTAGTGGGATAGCCGGTTGTCTATGTGAATAAATTTAATCGGAAAGTTGCTTAGTTCTAAAGCGCATCAAATCGACTTCGCAGGACCTTAAAAAATCTCCAGCGCCCGTGCCCCCCATCGCCGAGTCGGCTTCCCATTGACACTGAGCATCCTTGAACTTCTCGAAAGTTCTCTGAGAGGCGAGTAGCGAGGCAAGGGCTTTGGGCGTCGCACTTGAATCGATTTCCTTTGTCTGGGCTTCCAGTTTTTTGTAGGCGATATTCATTTGTGACGTGACTTCGCGAGTCTTACGCTCAAGGCAAGGCTGCAACGCTGTCCGTGGCTGATCATCGCCAATGGCGTCGTAGCATTCTTTCAATGCTCCAGCGTCGCTGGTCACCGCAGTTTTTGCTGTGGTGGTAGTAGGTGTAGATGCCATATTGACCGCGCCGTTTGTAACTGGATTCACATCAGGTTTCGCGGGTACTTGAGCGAATGCCGCACCAGTAGCAAATGAAGTCGCTACAACGACCACAGAAATGATTTTTCTCATTTTTATCTATCCTTTGGAAAGTTTTTCTCGAGGAGCAGAAACAGCTTTGAGTGCTAGGTGCGCATGATTAGGCCCATTGAAGTCTTATAGGGCTCACAGTCCCAGCGCCTGTTTGACTGCATACAGGGCAAACTGTTCAACACCGCTAAGAACAAGCATCAGCAACAGTTTTGGCGTCCGGTAAATACATCATCTCTAAGGAAGGTCTGAAGTAAGCAGCCGTTTTTAACGGTCTCGCTGTCTGAGGTGCAAAAAACACCGACTTAATCGAAAAACAGACCTTTCCTCCTGTCAGTTCACTATTTTTTGCGGAAGAGCACCTTTTCAGGGCTCATTGTCCACATCACAGGCGCACCTCGCCTGCATTCAATAGTCGTTTTCGCATCATCCAAAGGTTCGATAAGGCAAACAGTGTGGTCTGCTGCGCGGTGTTTTTCACCAAGCCTCGGAAGCGGACTTTCGTATAACCAAACTGGCGCTTTATTACCCGGAAGGGATGCTCAACCTTGGCCCGGACTTGGGCTTTCGCGTATTCGATTTTGCGGCGCATGCGACCGATCAGGCTCTTTTTTGCATGCTTCTTATAGCTGCTGGGTCGCGCTGCGATCGACCAGATCATCTGGCGATGTTGATGCTCCGCACGCTTCTCCACGCCGGTGTAACCGGCATCGCCAGAGACGTAAATTTCCTCGCCATGCAGCAACTGATCGACCTGAGTCACGTCCGCCACATTCGCCGCCGTACCCACTACGCTATGCACCAGACCGGATTCAGCATCGACACCGATGTGCGATTTCATCCCGAAATAGTACTGATTTCCTTTCTTTGTCTGGTGCATTTCGGGGTCGCGTTTACCGTCCTTGTTCTTGGTCGAACTGGGCGCATGAATGATCGTCGCATCGACCACAGTTCCTTGACGTAGCAGCAAACCTCGGTCGCCCAAATAGCCGTTGATGACCTGCAAAATCCCACCGGCCAGCTCATGTTTTTCCAACAGCCGGCGGAAGTTGAGGATAGTGGTTTCATCCGGAATCCGATCCAAATGCAGCCCGGCAAACTGGCGCAGAATCGTGGTTTCGTAGAGGGACTCTTCCATCGCCGGGTCGCTGTAGCCGAACCAGTTTTGCATCAGATGAACCCGCAGTATGGCCATCAACGGATACGCCGGACGACCGCCTTCACCCTTCGGATAATGCGGCTCGATCAACGTAATCAGGCCTTTCCAGGGCACGACCTGATCCATCTCAATCAGGAAACGCTCACGGCGGGTCTGCTTACGTTTGCCTGCGTACTCGGCATCAGCGAAAGACATTTGCTTCATCGGGGCTCAACCGTTCAGTTCGTGGGACAGGCGTATTTCACCAGACTTGGAAGTCTTTTTCAGAGTTTCCCTAAGGGGGGCTGGATGGGTGCATCGGCCAAGCTCTGATCGACGCCAAGCAATGGGGCCGCGACTCGTGCGCCGTCATCAAGGCTGTCATGTCCCTGGACGCCTTTGCCGAGTGAGTCATCGAGGTATGGTTGGCGCTGATCCCAGCGATAAGGTCGATGTTGTCCACTTAAAAATACTGGACAACATCGACCTTACCCAGAACCTCATGAGTGACGGATAAGGGTCTTAAACTTCAAATAGCCGACGCACCTGCACGGAATCGGCGCTTGCGCTTTGTTCAAGAGAAAGGAAGTATCGTAGTTGCCATTGTTGTGTCCTGACGGCCTCTTTGGCGACTGGTTTGACCCAAGGTGGATAAACGCGGATGGCGCGCTTACCGCCTTTACCGTTAATCGCCATGATGCCCTTTGCTGCCAGTATCGTATGGTCGAAAACAAACTGTCCGCGATGAGTTGCATCGGACACACTCACAACAACAAAAGCTACACCGTCATCGACATCGAGAGGCGCAATGGTGCTGCCTGAGCTCGGGCGCTTCCATATTGTGACGAACTGTCCAATCTTCGTCGGCGTTGTTTTAGCCACGCGGAAGACAATGGTGTGTCCGTCCAGGCCAAAGCGGGAGGCACCATACTCGGCACTCTCAGCCTCGCGTAGAGGCAGATCCGTCAATTGCATTCCCGCCGGCTTGTACACATCCTGGATAGCAGCTATCAATTCGCTCGGAATATGGCCGAGGGCAGGGTCTGCCGCGCCTGAATATTTTGTGTCTAGTTCAGTTAAAACGGATTTCAACGGGAACAACTCCTTAACGACTCATGACCACACGATCCATTCCAGAGCATATGTTACTCCCTTCGACATGCCAAAGCGGACTACGACATCTCGTGAACGCAAGGTGGGATAGCCAGGCGGTTAGGAATGGCTCGCACTCGCCAAGGGCGAGCTGTGGAGTAATCCAGTCACGCGAAATGGTGAGTTTCGATTCCAGCGAGGCACCTATCGCCGTGCAGGCCTCGGAGCTAAAGGACGCGCTATTTGTGCTAGGTTCGGATGAGCTACACCTTGGGTATTACTCTGGGCATATAAGTGCGCAGGCGCTGGAGCAGGGTGTGCGACGTATAGCCGAGCAGGGCAAGAAATTGAACGTTGTCGGGAGCGTCGTACAGCGTCAGGAACAATTCCGGTATTTTGCTGCCGCGATTGTAATCTCACGGTTAAGGCATCAGCCTCTGAGAGGAATTCTTTCCAGCCGAGCTTGCCACACTGCCGAATGCCAGATGGCTCCTCAGCCACCAAATAATCAATGAGCAAGGAGAGCCCCATGTCATCTAGAAAAGCCGTATTGAGCTATGTTGCGAAAGAGTTCGATATTCAGCCAGATTACCCTTGGGCTAAATTCCCCAAATATGCCGTCCTAAGGCACGCGGGGTCTGAGAAATGGTTTGGAATAGTGATGAACGTACCCAAGGAAAAGCTAGGTCTTGCAGGCGAGGGGGAGCTTGATATTTTGGATGTGAAATGCCATCCGGGCAAAGTGGGTTCACTTCGTCAAATGGAGGGTATTCTTCCGGGTTACCACATGAACAAAGAGCACTGGATAAGCGTGGTTTTGGACGGCACTGTCGCAACCGAACACATACACGAACTCATTCAAGATAGTTACGAGTTAACCAAGTAGCGGCTCGAGCTGACGAATCATAGTTATTCGGCTCCACAGATTGTATTTGCACCCCCCGCATCGGGTGGTGTTTGGCTGTCTTGACCGGCTGCAACCTTGCACGAACGTCTGCTTATGGCTCAGGCGGTGTAAAAACGTTTTTCAGTGCGCCAGGCACTCAAAACCAGGCTGGAAGTCGCGCTTCTACGGGAAATCCACATCTGCAGATGTGCCGATAAATTCCAGATTTAACGTAGAAGCGCCCGCTTCAATTTTGGCGACGCGTTTTTACACACTCTGGCCAGAATTGGTGTTCAGATTGACCACCGCCGAACAGGCTGCCAAGGCGCGTTTAGCGGTGTTCAACCGCTCGACTGCAGGTGTGCGGCTGGAAATGCCCGGGCTCTGAAGGTATGGGCCGTAAAATGTAGTGGTTGATACTCGGCCTTACGGTTGGCATCACAGATACGTTCATACGCGGCTATAGTGAATCTTCCCCCTAATAAGAGAGTGTCTTATGAAACGTTCAGTTTTGTTTTTCTTAGCAGGTTTTGTCGTGACTCCAATTTTTGCTGCTGATGATATGTGCACCATAAATCTGCAGAAGCTGTCCGACTACAAGGCCACGGCCAGCACTCTGGGGCAGCCACTGCTTGGACAGATCCACGACGCGAGAGTTGAGGCACAAAAAGCACAGGCTGAAGGTGATACGCAGAAATGCATCAGTCTGACCAACAAAGCGCTGCAGGATGTTGTGAACTCACAAAAAGGCCAGTAACGGAGGGCGTTGGACGGCTACGTCACTTAGGTAGCCGTCCATGCTTTGCGGAGGAGGGCCTGGGATTCACGAGCCTTGCCATAAATCTCGCCGCCGTTGGTCTCGCATGAGATGCCACTCTCTTCTCGTTAATACAACTTCATCTCCATGAGCAAGAACCTCCTCTTGAGCTATAGTTTTAAAGCCGTTCGTTCGGTTTGAGGGGGGCAGTAGTGATAGCTGTTCCAGTATCATCTATGATGTACAAAGCATGCTGGTGCAGTTGTAGTCGTGCTATAAGGGTTTAAATCAAAATCACAATCAAAAGTGACATATGCTTTCTATCTTAAATTCTATTGATGTCTACTCTTGGTGCCTGTTGATCTCTCTGCTGCTGGGTCTGTGTTTGGCAGCTTTTGCAGGGAAAATCACATGGGGGGCTAAAACTGGTCGTAATGTTGATTTTGATGATGAGTTAAAAGTAGTGCTGGGTGGTACGTTGTCTATGCTTGGTTTACTTATAGGGTTTATTCTTTCGTTTGCAATTAGCGGGCTAAATACTCGCGTGGTTGCAGAAGAAAATGAAGCGATTGCAATCGGGAATGCATTCCAGCGTACGACGTTGCTTAGTGAGTCCCAGCAACAAAAAGCTGAGATAATGTTGCAGGACTATTTGGCGCTGCGTATTTCGTTTTTTGAGACGAACGATGACAGCAAAAGAGCGGCTATCCGAATGGAATCAATTAACGCGCAATCACATATGTGGGCTTTAATCAGCAAGATCGCAAAAGAGAAGTCGGGCTCGGTAATTCTAAGCGTTCTTAATGCAAGTGGTGAGCTGTATGTATCACAACAAAAGACGATGTCTAGTTGGCGGCGTCAAATACCCGGGGTGGCGTGGGTGTTGTTGGTTTTATGTGCTGCGTGTTCTAATTTTTTAATTGGTTACAATGCCAGAGGAAGTTCGAGGGGTAATACGCTGGTTTGTATTATGCCGGTTTTTACTGCGCTGGCATTATTTATGATTGCGGAAATTGATGTTCCAGGGAAAGGCCTTATACAAGTATCGCCCGATAATTTGAGGGCTCTCGTATTGACTCTGAAGCATGGGGGGCTAACTTTGTAGTTGATGAAGCTGTCTATCTTGTGTGCAGGGTACAACTGCCTACTATTGGGTGTGCTTGGAATTGTTTGGCTTGGATTTCTAATAGCACTGATTGAGTGTTTGAGGACATGACAGAAAAGCCAAACCCCGGAGTTTCGCGATTCTAGGGCTTCTATTTTTGCCTCCATTTCTTTATGCCTGGCGAACCTGGTACAGAGATTAGCCGCCACGTGTCAATTTTTTACTACTGCGATAGGGCGATTGTGTCTGGTCGCACGATGCAGGAGAAGAGGTGGAACGTTTCTGTATGCGGGAGCATACATCTTGATGTACATGATGTTTTTCCTCGATGCCCTACTGAACTGGGTAATTCATCGCGTCGTTGAGAAGAATATTACAGATCACAGCATTAGCACCATGGTTCGGGCTTGAGTCACTGTTGTCTATCATCTGATAAATCCTGAACCTGTCAGCCTGACTCAACACACTGAACGCTTCTAGAGCGTCGCCAAAGCCCTCGGTTATTTCTGCGGCTAAGTAAACCTGATGAGTGTCGAAAGTTTCTTCAGCCGGGCTAAGTCGATGGCGCTGGCCCGCAAATATTTCATAAAACGGCGCGCCGGGCCGCGGTATTGAATTTATCAGAGCGCGTCTTGTTTTTAGTATCGACGTTCCGGCGGGAGGGTAAAACTAGAAGTCGACATATTTGCGTATTCAGAGGCGGAGCGTTGGAGTTGACAATGATGGGGGCAGTTATTTTTTTGATCGATTTTAGAGGTGTGCTCTTAAGAGTCTTTAGAGCGACCAATTATTGGCGTCATATGTTTGGCTTGTTGGTACGCACGATGTGTCCTTTTTTTATACAGTAATTACTTCTTTGAAACGTTTGTTTGACTGGTTGTTGGCGCCATTAGGTTGGCAAGTTTAAGGTTGGTATTTTTTTATTTTTTTTGGGGACTTTTCTCTGATTTACTTGTCAATTAGGATCGGTGGCTATTTGTCTTGAATGGATTTCTAGTTCCTCAAGAGCTAACGGAATAACTTAGGTGTGTCCGCTAACGTAGTAGATTGTCTCCAGGTCTGCGGGGATGATCTCAAGTCGCGAGCGGTAGGGAGCAGGAATATGGAACATGGGAATTTAGTACAAGTTGTCGCAGTAGCCAACGGCAAAGGCAGGGTGGGAAAGACAGCTGTAGCCATAAATCTCTCCCTGGCGCTGCCGGAGCTCGGGAGACGACTTATATTGCTAGAAGCTGATCCGGGTTTACCGAATATAGGTGTTCTTTTGGGGCTTACTTCAAAATACACGCTTGTCGATTTAATTGAGAGTCGCTGTCCATTGTCCGATGTACTAGTGCAAGGTCCTGGCGGGGGGATCATTGCTCAGTCGGCATCAGGTATGCAGAGTTCGTCGCATTTGTCGTCTACGCATTTAGAGTTTTTTTAGTAAGATTTGTTGGACGGTCTAAAGGCTGATTTTTTCGGTGTATGAGGGTGGAGATATCGTCCTGTTATTCACTAACACTGGGAGTTACATTTGGCCTGCTATCGTTCGCTATGCAATTAATTAAACTCGGCTTTTTGTTGGTGTTGCGGTTTAGGACAGTCAAAAGCTAGCATTATACAAATGGGTTGAGAAAAACCGTCATGTAGTGTGGGGGCTGTAAGGATGGCGGCACATGTATTTTTTAAAAAGGCAAGTCGTAAGCGCGAAACTAACGTGGTTGTCTTCCTGTTGTTTGTTGCTTGCCTTTCTTTGGCTATGTTGTCGATTTGGAGTGTTTGGTTATCTCGTGGTCGGGTTTTAAATGACGCTGAGCTTCGCGCTCTGAATTTGGCTAAGGCGCTTGATAGCTACGCAGAAAGTGTTATTAACAAAAGTTCTTTGTTGCTTTATGATTTGGTGGATCACCTGGAAAAAGATGGAATTGAGTTTCAAAAAATAATTCGCTTGCGGGATCTGGTGGATAATCGACAGCATCTAATGGCACCCAGTAGTAGTGTGACTATTTATGATGAGAAAGGGGGCTGGGTTATGTCCTCAGCTGGGTCAATGCTCAAGGAGGTAAATAGCAGTGATCGGGAATTTTTTTCATACCATCTAAATAATCGTACAGAGAATATATTTATTGGCCCTCCTGCTGAGCGGCTCACTGCATTTCAATGGGTGGTTACAGTAAGTAAACGATTTAATGATAAGGATGGACGTTTTGCGGGTGTGGTTGTAATTACGTTAGCAGTCGAGGATTTTTTGGGTGTTTTTGGAGCTGTTGATCTGGGCAGTGATGGTGTTGTTGTGCTGACTAATGGTGACGGCAGAACGTTAGTTCGCTATCCGCTCTATGAGCAGAGTGTAGGCTGGAGCTTCTCGGAGTCCATAATTCACCTTGGGTATCTTGTTGATAGCATGGTTGCCTCAACACGTTTGGTTTCAAGTGTTGATGGAGTAGAGCGTATTTATGCATTCCGTAAAAATAGAAACCTTCCTTTGGTGGTGACGGTTGCTGTTGGTGTGGAAGAGTCTCTTGCATCTTGGCGTTTAGACGCTGAGCGCATAGCAAGCGCTGTACTGATATTGATGCTGTTTGTTGGGCTAATAAATGTTGTGTTGATTGTAAATGTAAAGAATAGGGATGAGGTGGAAAGCGACCTGATTGATGCGCGTGAGGAGTTACTCAAGGTGAATAATGAGTTGGAAGAGCTTGTTTCTATCGATCATTTGACAGGGTTGTTTAATCGTAGGTCTTTTGATGAGGCTCTTTCAAAGGCTTCTCTGCGTGCATGTCGAGATGGATGTTCACTCTCTCTACTAATTATAGATGTTGATTATTTTAAACGCTTTAATGACTTTTATGGTCACCTGCTTGGTGATGAATGTTTGAAAAAAATTAGCCTGGTGCTTAAGCGATGTTCAACTAGAGAGCTTGATTTTGTTGCGCGATATGGAGGTGAAGAGATAGCAATTATTTTGCCTGATACAGACATTCTCGGCGCTATTTCAATAGCTAAAAATGCCCTTGATGCAGTGCACAGATTGGGTGTTGCCCATGTCCGGAGCCCGCTTGGCAGGGTTACTGTAAGTATCGGCGTGGCCTGTATGGAGGGGGGGGAGTTGATAAGGAATGAGTTGATGTTAATTGAAGCGGCTGACAAGGCAATGTATGAGGCAAAAGCTTCTGGACGAAACTGTTACAAGGTTTTTAAAATACAGCATTAACTATCACAAGAAATGACGCAAGCCGGTGCCGGCGCTTGAATATCGTCAGGGGCGGCGCGGCCGTTAGTTTTCATTGATGATCGGCACGCTGCACCTGTATTCAGGGACAAATAATTCAAGGGAGAGAAGTCGTGTCAGCCACATCTGGAAACAGCAACATTTTTCGACTGGCAACCGCCCAGGCATTGGCGGGCGGTAACTCAGTCATCGTCTACGCAACCGGCGCTATCGTGGGGGACATGCTTGCACCGGATAAAGCATTGGCGACGCTGCCTATCTCCATTTTTGTCGTGGGCATGGCGAGTTGCACGCTACCTGCCGGAGCCATTGCGCAGCGCCATGGGCGCAGTCTCGTATTTATGCTGGGAGCGTTGTGCGGCATCCTGATGGGAGTGCTGGCTGCGATTGGCATTTATTTGTCTTCCTTCTTCATTTTCTGTGCTGCGATGCTGTTTGGTGGCGCTTATGCCGCAGTGGTGCTGACGTTTCGTTTCGCCGCCGCAGAATGCGTTCCAGAAAACAGGCAACCCTGGGCGCTTTCAATCGTCATGGCTGCCGGGCTAGTAGCAGGTGTACTTGGTCCACAGACGGTCACCTATACGATGGACCTATGGGAGTCCCACCTGTTTGTCGTTACTTATGTTGCAGCCGCATTAATGGCGGTGGTTTCGGCGGCGGTGCTGCTAGGTGTCGATTTTCCACGCCATGAGGCGGCTGTTCGTACTTCAGGTCGTCCGCTTGCGGTGATTGTTCGGCAGCCTCGACTCATCAAGGCCATGCTCTTTGGTGTCGTAATTTACACTTTGATGAACTTCCTGATGACGTCGGCCCCACTAGCAATGAAGAATGAGGGTCTTTCACAGGAATCATCGAATCTGGCATTGCAGTGGCATATAATTGCAATGTACGCACCCAGTTTTTTCACTGGAAATCTGATCCGCCGTTTTGGGGCAAATCGCGTTGTGTTTATGGGGTTGATGCTAACCGGCGCTGCTATTGCTGTCGGGCTTGCCGGCATGCAGTCCTCTCACTTTTATCTATGTTTGGTGCTTCTAGGGATCGGTTGGAATTTTGGTTTTGTCGGCGCCTCTGCGCTCGTCCTTCAGTGCCATAAAACAAGCGAAAGAAACAGTGTCCAGGCGCTCAATGATTTCATTGTCTTTGGCGCCGTGGTGCTCGGCTCGTTTGCATCGGGAGGTATATTGAATCAATACGGTTGGACCGTTATCTGTGCGCTTGCCTCTGTACCTGTACTGGTTGCTATGGCGACGTTGATACTGAGCGAGCATCGCGTCAGATATTCAACTCAGGAACGAACAAGCTAGGTAACGTCTGCTAATTACTGAATCGCCCCTAGTTTCGTAGACGCCTTTGAGAGGCTGCTTTTGGCCCCGAGTGTGTAAAAACGGTTCGCCAAAAATGAGGTGTACGCGTCTACGTTAAATCTGAAATTTATCGGCACGTCAGCATATGTAGATTTTGCGTAGCCGCGCGATTCCCCGTTCGGTTTTGACTGCATGTCGCGCTCAAAAACGTTTTTACACAGCCTCGGCCGGTTCCGGTCTCTCGCGACCGGCTACGAGCGACCCAAACCGGTCAGTCGTAGCAAACAGAAATTGGCCGATAGCGACCACCGATTCAGTGGTTCTCCCGGGGGCTTGGCGCAAGCACTACAACCTTGCGCTCTAGCGAACCTGTTCGGCCAGAGCACATTCGACCTGAGGCCCTCTGCTGAAGTCGAGCATGGAAATGAAACTGTCTATCAGCGGTGATTCGTTGTGGGTATGCCAGCTCATGTACAGCCCGATGGCAGGGTTGGGAGACTCTGTTACAGGGGAAATTCTGCGAATCAGAACCTTGTCGAGCATGATCGAGTTGGCGATGGATTCGGGCACCAGGGCTACGCCGAAGCCGCAGGCCACCAGGCCGATCAAGGTATGGATCTGCGCGCTTTCCTGCACCACTTTTGGGTAAAAGCCAGCGGCTTCGCACAAGGCAATGAGCTGGCTGTGATAGCCGGGGCCCAGGGCTTCGGGTGTGAACACGAAGTCTTCGCCGGCGAAATCCCGCAGGTCGATTTGCCCGGTCTGTGCTTTTGGATGATGAGTGGGCAGCGCCATTACTATTTCTTCATCGAGCAACAAGCGCGATTCGACGTTTTCCGCCGAAATGGGCAGCCTGCGCATGAAGGCGATATCTGCCTCTGCGGACAAAATCGCTTTGGCCTGGCTGGAGGAGGGCATTTCCTTGATGATTAACTGGACCTTGGGAAAGGTTTCGCGAAACTGCCTGAGGGTGTTGAGCAACGACTCGTAGTAAGCGATGGACACCGTGGTGACAGTGAGTTTGCCGGCGATGCCTTCGGACACTTGGCGGGCGTGTTCCACCCCCAGTTCCAGTTCCTTGAGTGTGCTATAGGCGGCGCTCAGAAAGGCACTGCCTGCGGGTGTCAGTTTCACCTCGCGTTTGTTACGCGTGAACAGGCTGAAACCCAGTTTACCTTCCAGGCGATTGATGGCCTGACTCAGGGGGGGCTGGGCCATGTGCAGGCGAATCGCGGCTTTGTGAAAATGCAATTCTTCAGCCACTGCGATGAACTGCCTGAGCAGTCGGGTTTCGATCATTTCTTCCGTTCCTTCATTTGAACTGATCTGTGTTACCCGTGGAGGGGCGGCATGTACTTGGTCAATATCGAACTCCGTGGTTGATCAAGGGATATGTTCCCTAAACAGGTCACGGGATTTAAGCAATAGTTTGATATGAGCAGGGTATCAACTTCGGTCCTGATTAGTATTAAACAACCCGCATATTCATTGTTAAGGTGAGGTGGCAATCAAGAGGAAAAATCAATGAACTTTACAGGAAAGACTGCAATTGTAACGGGCGCTGGCCGAGGCCTGGGTTTCATCTATGCACGGGAATTGGCAAGGTTGGGCGCGAATGTCGTGATCAGTGATATCGGGGCGGACAACATCGGCGATGGTGCGGATACATCCATTGCCCTCGATGCCGCACGAACGCTCCAGTCCGAGGGGTATAGCGTCGTCGGTCATCACGGCGATTTGGCCAGCGAGCAGGGTTGCCGGCAATTGATCGAGACGGCCATCGAGGCGTATGGGCAACTTGATATCGTGATTCACAACGCCGGTTGGGTCGGTTATCAATCGATTGAAGAGGCGGAGTCGTCATTCATTGAACGCGCGCTCGATATCAATATCTTTACGCCCATCTGGTTGTGTAAGCATGCCTGGAAATACCTCAGGCAATCTGCTGTTGCGCGCGTGGTACTGACCTCTTCGGATCGGGCGATGTATCAGCAATATGCTCAGCCGGGCCTTGTGGCTTATGCAGCAGGCAAAATGGCGCAACTGGGCATCATGAATGCGCTGAGCATGGAAGGCGCGACAGATGGCATTCTGGTCAACGCGGTATCGCCGGTCGCCAAAACCAGAATGTGGGGTGTGACCGGGGAACCGGACAACCTGAAGCCTCAGTGGGTGGCTCCCGGTGTGATCTTTCTGGCCTCGGAACTGTGTCAGGACACCGGCTACATTCTGCGGGCCAGCAATGGCCAATTCACCGCTACGCGGTTTGCCGAGAATAAGGGCGTCGACTATCCCGTCGACCTGGCTCGGGTCAAGGCATCCAGCGCCGAGCAGATTGCTCAATTGTGGGACCACATCAAGGAGTGTTGATATGCCTGCTCAGGAAGCGCTGCGTCTTTTTTCACCGTGTCAGTCTGATCTGGGTGAAAGCCCGGTCTGGGACGAAGCCTGTAATTCCCTATTGTTCGTGGACATCTCAGGTGGGCAGATAAACGTCCTGGACGAACAGGCCAACCTTACGCGGCTTTACGAGTCCCCATCAAGGATCGGCGCGTTGGCATTGACCAATGCCGGTAACCTGATTTTTACCCGGAATGCCGGCGTCGCCATTCTGAATCGCTCCAGCCTTCAGGTGAGCAACAACTCGAAATTGGCCATCACGCCCTCGTCCTATCGTTTCAATGACGGCGCTTGCGACCCTCAAGGACGCTTCATCACCGGTTTGATGGACGAAGCTCACAGCAAAAACACCGGCAAACTGTATCGATATGATGCAGGGCTGAACGCCTCGGTAGTGCTGGACAATATCGGCCTGCCCAACGGCCTGGTGTGGTCAATCGACGGCAGTGAACTGTTTTTTGTCGATTCGGTGGCCCGCACGATTTATCGCGCCCGCTATCCGGCTACCGGCAACTATCTGGAGCAGGTGTCGGTGTTTGCCCATACACCGCCAGACCTCGGCCGCCCGGATGGGTTGGCAATGGACACGGAAGGGGGCATCTGGGTGTGCCAGTTCAATGGCGGCTGCCTGCTCAGGTACGATCGCCACGGTGAGCTGACCCGGACGATTGAGATGCCGGTCCCGCGCCCCACCAGTTGCTGCTTCGGCGGGGCCGACATGCGCACATTGTTCATCACCAGTGCCAAATTCGGCATGTCGCCCGCCGAGCAGGCCGACTTCCCCGCAGCCGGGAATATCTACAGCATCCGACTGCCGATCTCTGGCGTGCCCCGGCACCGGTTCAAGGAGCTTTGAGGCGTTTACGGCTCTTTTGCGTTGGCGGTTGGTCCGAGGCTCCGCCGGCTAACGGGCGTGAGCAGTCTATCGGTTCCGTTTTAAAGGGGCTTCTGCGTTAGCCAAGCTCCCCAGAACAGACTGCTGAAGAAACGAGTAGCGTCTCCGAATCCTGAGTCATGCATCAATTGTTGAACTGCTGCCTCGGAATGTGGCGGGTCAGCTCCCTGGAGAATTTTTCCTAGTTTGGTCTTCACTTCATCCGGGCTGGCGCCATGTTGTCGCCACCTTTGCCCCCAAGCGGCCAGCAATAACGGTTGGCTGGCATAAGCATATTGATTGCCAGCCACAATCAGCGGCGCGCCCGGTTTTAGATGAGCCCGTATCGATCGTAAAATTTTTCGCTTCGCAACCTCCCCATCGAGATGATGGAGCACACCGATCAAGGTCGCTGCGTCGTATGAATCGTCCGCTGTCAGGTCTTCAACATGCCCAAGATGCAGGCTTGTTCTTTCGAGCAAATTGTTTGCCCCCAGGTGCTGCGCCGCAACCTCCAGCATCGGCTCGGATGGATCAACGGCAGTGAAGCGCCATGTTGGCTCCAACATGGCCATCGCAATAATTTCCTGAGCCGTACCGCCAGCGCCAACGACTAGCACTTTTGCAGAACGTGCATTGCCGAGGCTTGCCGACAGCATGCATGCAGCAAGATCATGGCAGGCGTCATACCCAGCTAATGCGATACGGCTCTGTCGTCCGTACTCATTGGCCCGTGAGGTATCAAATTTTTCAGCTGCGTTTAGATGGGATGATTTCAAGGCGCTTCTCCGTGTCCTTGAATTAAGTTACGCCAGAGAGTTTTATAATAAAAATTCATTAGTTTTATGGTATGCATTCCTCAAGGGAATGCTTGCCTCGCCTTCGCGATAGACAGTTATGGGGCGAAAGATGACCTCTATCAGGAGAGCGCTGGATTACAGCTTGAAACGCTGGACGGCGCTATCGCACTCTCGATGACGGGGCCGTACACATTGGCAATAATTGGGCGCAGAACCAGATCAGGCCTTGGGCGCCAGGGCGAAAGAGCTGGCTCTTTGCAGGCTCGGAGCGTAGCGGCGGCGATCATGAGTTTAATCCCGTCTGCGTGGCTCAACGGGCATGACCCGTACGCTTATTTGAAGGGCGCTCTCACGCGCCTGCCGACACAGCGGGCTAGTGAGTTCACCGAGCTTTTGCCACATAAGTGGATGCCCGTTTAATGACGTTGGCGTGATGGGCAGATGCTCACAAAAAGCCTCCACGAAAAGCGATGCCTCCCTCCAGTTTTCACTGGAGGGAGGCATCCCATCGCACTTACTGAATGCAGCGACCCTGTTGTTTTACTCGCTCGTCAGAGGCCGATAAGCGCTTTGGCGACATGGCCCGCGATACTAGGGTTCTCATTCAGTCTGCGCGTGCTGTAACCGTACCAGTCCATCCCAAAAGGTACGTAAATGCGCACGCTGAATCCCATTTTCAACACCTTGTCACGCAAGGGTTCGCAAACACCTAGCAGCATCTGGAATTCAAACTGGGTGCTATCGATACCGTTGTCTCGGGCCAGCGCAATAACTTGCTCGATCAATGCAGCGTCATGCGTGGCCACACCGACAAAGCTGCCGGTGTTAAAGCAGCGCATAACGTGATTCAAAAAATGAGTATTGATGGCGGTACGGTCACTCCATGAGCCGTTTACAAGGTGCGATCGTTCCTCCACATAGATACCCTTGCAGATGCGAAACGTGTTTGTTTCACGTGTGAGCGCCTCAATATCCTGATAAGTACGTTTCAAATAAGCCTGCAATGCCAGCCCTACATTGTCATGGCCTATTCTCAACTGGCGGAACAGATCGATTTCCTTTTGGGTGCAGTTAACATCTTCCATATCTATGCAAACAGAGTTTTGATGACCCTCTGCGGCTTCAAGAATGCGCTCTGCGAGACGTGTGCATTGCTGCATGTCGAGGAGTAATCCAAGCGAGGATGGCTTGATCGAAATATTGGCTTTTAATCCGTTGGCTTGAATCGCCTCAAGCAAATCAATGTAATCGATCGCCGTATTCTCAGCCTGTTGTGGAGTCGAAACAGTCTCGCCCAACACGTCGAGGGTCACACAAAAACCTTGTTCATTTAGCTGTTGAACTCGCGCAAGGGCTTCGCCTAGCGTGGCACCAGCAATGTAGCGGCGGGAGATTTTTTGGATAATTGCGCGAGGAATAAAAGGGATGGCACGAGCCATCAAAGCGTTAAAAATTTGCATATCAAGACCTGAGACGAAAAACAGCCAACTTCCATTTCTTCGAGCCAAAGCGTCGAAAAACCACGGACGAAGCAAAGCAACCACTCCTTTGGGGAGCAGCATGAAGCAGAGTCACAACCGTATGTGTCAGTACATAGCGGCAGCGTCTACTGCGAACTTCAGTTCATCGATGGGGGCCAGGCGGCGGCGTGCATGCTTTCTTCTCTAGGTGTTTGCTAACGTCAAATGTTGTTGCCCCAGTATTGCCCAAGCTATTTGTAGAGCTTGAAGGGTGCTGAACGTTGATCGATACCACAAAAAAAAGCAAGGCGAGTTGGGCGTACGCTTACTTTCAAATGGGTATTTCATGCAGCCAACACGCCGCTCCTGTTCCCAGTCCTTCAAGGCCCTGGTCATTCAAGAGTGCGTCCAGCCCGGCGCTTCGATTGCCAGTATCGCGCTCAGCCTCAACGCAAACCTCGTCCACTAATGGATTCGGTTTCACGCGCAGAGAAGCACGGCGCTGACACCTGCATTCGTCCCCAAGTTCTTCGAGTTGCACGCAACGAACAAGAGCCAGATCCGACCATGGGCCCTTGGACGCAAGAACTGGCTCTTCGCCGGATCGCTACACAGCGGAAAACGGGCGGTGGTGATCATGAGCTTGATCCAGTTGGCGCGGCTCAACGGGCATGACCCGTACGCTATCTAAAGGATGTTCTCACGCGACTGCCTACGCAGCGCGCGAGTGATATCAGCCAGCTACTGCGGCATCGGAGGAAACCCCGCTAACTGACGCAAGGTGAGCTGGACAGACGCTATCAAGGGGCGGGCGACTCTTGACCCATAGCCCAAACTGTTTCATTACCTCAACAACAGGCTCTAACCGCCGTCCGTCAACGGTGAGTTCGTATTCAACCGTGACGGGCACGGTGGGAAATACTGTACGTTTTACGAGTCCAGCTTCCTCAAGGGCGCGTAAATCAATGGTCAGCATTCGTTGCGAAATAGCGGGAATGTCCCGCCTAAGCGCATTAAAACGCTTTGGCCCATCGAGCAGGTAGGATGCAAGAAGCAGGCGCCAACGGCCACCTAGCAAACGCATCGCTTCTTCGACCGAGCAGCCTGAGATGTTGTCTTTCATGGTCAGAGTCCTGCATTGGTTTAGGTATACTTTTTGTACCTATACTACAAAATAGTGCCTTCTTCCTATTTTATACCGGATATCTAGAATGAGCTGAAGCCGTCTCTCAATTGGAATTGACAGCGCTTACTCATGCTCTGGAGTCTGCAAATGAAGCTGTACTACATCCCCGCGTCTTGCTCCCTCTCGCCACATATCGTCCTGAATGAGCTTGGTCTAGATGCCACACTGATTAAAGTCGATCACAAGAAGCACCTCACCGAATTGGGCGCCAATTACTTTGAGGTCAACAACTTTGGCTACGTACCTGCAATCGAGCTGGACGACGGCACTCTCCTGCGTGAAGGGCCAGCAATCGTGCAGTATTTGGGTGACCTGAAGCCGGAGCTTGGACTTGTTCCCACTCATGGCACCCTTGATCGATATCGACTTCAAGAATGGTTGAGCTTCCTGACGTCTGAAATACACAAGGGGTACATTCCCTTGCTGTACTCAACACTCGCGGGTAAGTACGTAGACACTGCCAAGCCAAAGTTGGAGAAGCGTTTCGCCTGGATTGACGAACAATTGACTACCCGACCATATCTCATGGGTGACTCCTTCACTGTGGCTGACGCCTATCTGTTCGCATTAATAGGCTGGGGTCAGGCCGACTGGTTGACCAGCTATTACAAGGCCGACATACACTTCGACGATTTGCATTACCTTCGTGCATGGTATGAACGGGTTAAAGTTCGTCCCTCGGTTCAGAAAGCGCTGCGAGAAGAGGGTCTTGTGTGACGGCAGATGCGTGCTGATTGAGAGGGTTATCGACAATGGAAGGGCTAACGTCCGCTCGTAGTTGATAGCTGCCATGAACGTGACAAGGATTCTCTTCAAACAATCCCAACTGCTGACACAGCACAACAAGCTGTCGACAGACGCCTCGGATGGCTTGGCTGTTGTCTTTTCGCAAGTTGGCGATGGTCTTGAAGTCGGGCATCAAACGCCCGGTCAGCCACATCAGCTCGACGTTGCGTTGGGCTTCTCGTTCCAGGCGCCGGCTCGACTGAAGGCGGTTCTGATAACCGTAGATACAGATCTTCAGCAGAGTAGCGGGGTGGTAAGCCAGGCTAGACTTGGCGCTCCAGCGCGGTGGGCAAAGTCATGGGGCTCGGTTTACAGTGAGGCGTCTCGGGGCCGGAGACGCCATGCAGTGTCCAGATTGCCAGAGTCTTTCAGAGGCGGTACAGACTGCCTAAGTCAGCGCCATCCATCGGCGTGCTGTCCGTGCAGCCCGTCATCGGCAAACCCTGTGACCATCCTGCCGCCAAGGCCTGCACGTCACGCAAGGGGTCGGACGCCTTGGCGCGTTCATTGCGAATGCGGCAGGTTTCAGGATCAGTGGCAAACAGACCGCGAGCGAAGACTCGACCCTGCTCGGCCAGCTTGGCTGTCTTCGGCCCGCGAATCTCCGCGAAGCGCTGCAAGGCTTCATCAAGGCCGTCCGTTCCTTCCAGGCACCTGGCAAGATGCCAAGCGTCTTCCAACGCCTGACAAGCGCCCTGGCCTGATGTCGGCAACGGCGCGTGCGCCGCATCTCCCACTAGCAGCACATTGGCTCGGCTCCATGTGTGCAGCGGCTCCAAGTCGTGTACGGCAATCATTCGGATGGCGTGCGCCGGCGTCGCCTGGATGATACGGGCGATAGGCTCTGGCCA
This sequence comes from Pseudomonas kulmbachensis, assembly GCF_963681935.1. Classification (NCBI taxonomy): domain Bacteria; kingdom Pseudomonadati; phylum Pseudomonadota; class Gammaproteobacteria; order Pseudomonadales; family Pseudomonadaceae; genus Pseudomonas; species Pseudomonas kulmbachensis. The sequence goes on from NZ_OY817088.1 coordinate 2,254,568, forward strand.
TCCCGCGAACAGATCCTCGATCTCCTTGCGCATATCGGCTGCGGGCGTCGCGCCTGACAATGGCCGCGCCTGCGCCGCTGCCCAGTAGACCAACTCCGGCCGGACCGCCACGCAACCGAAGCGATTCCCCGAACCCCAATAATCCTGAATCGCCATATCGCTCACCAACGCACGCTCTCCTTGTGCCACCCCGATCCAGTTCACAAATCCCTGATAAACCGGCGTGTTATCCCCTGCAACGAAATCGCGTGCCACCGACCCCATACGGCCATCGGCGCCGATAAGCAGATCTGGACGGATACTCACCCCGTTCTCGAAGCGCGCCATCGCTTTGCCATTTGCCTCCAGATCGATTCCCACCGCCCGATGCCCGAACTCCACCGGGATTCCGGCCTGTGCCGCATGGTTCAGCAGCACTGCCTGCAAGTCCCTTCGCAAAATGGTATGAGTCGGATATCCCATTGTCTGGTCCAGCAGCGCGATATCGATGCCCCCCAACGAATTGCCCGCAGCGTCCTGGCGGCGCACTACCACTGGCCGGCCACCCGCTGCCGCGATGTCCTGGAGGAGGCCCAGCTCCTCCAGCACAAAGCCAGCGTTGGGCCAGAGCGTCACGCCAGCCCCCATAGTTGCTGGCCCGGCCCGGCGCTCATATACCCGGGGGCGGTATCCCCGTTTGCGCAAGGCAAGCGCCACGCTCAACCCCGCAATTCCGCCGCCAAGTATTCCGATTTCCACGCTGGATCTCCTATTCAATCCGTCCCGACGCGTCATCGGCGACAACCCATCGGACGAGACGGCATCTTAGATTCCGTCAATGTGGAGAACTATTATGTAAAAATGGGCGACTTTAATACCTTGATCGGGACAATCATGCGCAATGCCCTCGACCTGAACACCGTCCGTGTATACGTGGCGGTCGTCGATGCACAAAGCTTTGCCGGTGCGGCGCGCCTACTGTCCCTGCCATCCTCTAACGTCAGCCGCCACGTTGCCTCGCTGGAACGCAGATTGGGCGTCCGCTTGCTGGAGCGCAGTACTCGTCACCTGCGCATGACTGAAGCCGGCAGACTTCTCTACGAACGTGCCAAACCTTTGCTCGACTCCTTGCTCTCCACTGAAGAAGAGCTTGGCGCGGTGCAGCGTGAACTGCGGGGGCCCTTAAGGATGTGCATGCCAGGCGAAGCGCCAAGGCTACTAGCCCCTATCCTGGCCGAATTCTGTAGCCTCCATCCCGGCGTCGAACTGGAGTGCGACACGCGCCTGACCGGTATAGAAGCGCTACGGGAAGACGTGGACCTCTCCATTGTCTTCCATCGTGGTCGCCAGGATGACAGCACCATCATCACCCGCGAACTCGCTACGCTACCCAGCATTGTGGTTGCGGCGCCCGCTCTGTTAGCCAAAACGGGAACTCCGCGCCAAGTGCGCGAGCTTGAGTCCTTACCGTGCATTACTACTCTGAGCGCATTGAAGGGCCAGCCCTGGATGTTTCTCGACGCCACAGGCGAAATCGTGAAGGTATCTGTGCGTAGTCGCTATCGTGTCAACAGCGGAGAACTTGCGTTGGCAGGCGCGCGGCAAGGCATCGGTTTCGCGATAGTAGCAGCCCATCCATGCCAGGAAGATCTTGCCGCGGGCCGATTGCGGGAAGTGTCGCTGGACCTGCGCCCAGCGCCGCTGCAATTGCTTGGCGCGTACAGCCACCGGCATTCCGTGACGGCGCGGGTTCGGGCATTGCTGGAATTTATACAGCTGCGGTTGGAACGAGTTGGGAGCGGTGCAACAGGCCCAGCTACGCAGCGAGAACTGCCTTTTCCCTAGCCGGCTGCATACCTCAGACCATCTATCCACTCGCTAGCCGACCCATAGCGGGCAGTTGCATTGATTGACGAATGAAGAGTTGTGTTTTGTTGCCCAAGAATGACCGCAACAGCACCTATTCAGAAAAAATCAAATACAAATGCGTATCAGTACATATGGTTTGGATATAACATACGCCGCGTTAAATTGGCACGTATGCCGTCCTATATGGCTATATCACAAGGTTCCCTCGATGCGTCGTACTCTGGTTTCCATCTGTGTGCTTCAGGCGTTTTCCGCTTCCTCTTGGGCAGAGCAACCTGCAGCCGATAAACCCAGCCTGGAGTTGCAGGCCACTGAAGTCGTCGGCACACCAGACTTTGAAACCGCGCTGGGGCCAGTGGACGGCTATCGCGCAAGCCGTTCGGCGAGCGCCACGCGTACCGACACTTCGATCCATGAGACGCCGCAGTCCATCAGCGTGGTGAGCAAAGATGTTGTAGAGGACATCAGTGCCACGCGATTGCAGGATGCGCTGGATTATGCAGGCGGAGTGGGGCGTGCCAACAACTTTGGTGGCCAGGGCCTAACCACGTTTACGGTGCGCGGGTTTACGACCGGTGAGTTTTATCGCAACGGTTTCCCGATCAACCGTGGCTACCCAAACATGCCGGATGCGAACACTATCGAGCGACTCGAAGTGCTCCGGGGGCCGGCGACCATGCTCTATGGCCGTGGAGATCCGGGCGGTACGTTCAACGTCATTTCCAAACAGCCGCTGGCGGTGCCAACGGTCACCCTGGGTAGCCAACTCGATGACCAGGGAATGAAACGTGGCACGCTGGATGCGTCCGGCCCGCTCGACGAAGAAGGGCGTCTGGCTTATCGCTTGAATGTGGTGGGTGAGGGTGGTGACACCTTTCGTGATCATGTCGAGGGCGAACGATACGGCGTGACGCCGGTCATTTCCTGGCAGGCCACTGACGATACCAAAGTGATTTTTGAAGGCGACTTCATGCGCAATAATCACCCGCTGGATCGCGGTGTGACGCGCTATCCCAATCAAATCGGCACCGCTTCACGCGACACCTTCTTCGGCGAAAAAGACGTTGGCAAATTGCACAACGACAACAACATGGCGCAGCTGCGTTTCGAGCACGTGTTGAGCGATAACTGGACGTTGGGCGGTGGGTTCCAATGGCTCGACGGCACCCTGAAGGGGAATGCCATTGAAGCCAACGGTGTGGCCCCAGACGGACGTACCCTGGGCCGTAACTTCAACTACCGCAAGCTGGAGTGGACGGACAAGGACACCCAGCTCAACCTCACCGGGCACTTCACCGCAGGCGGCTTTGATCACACGTTGCTGATAGGAATCGAGTACGAAGATTACGACTACAAGTCGATCATCCAGCGCTCCAGCGGGGAAGTGAGTGCCTACCCGATTGATATCTTCAACCCGGTGTATGGTCAACCTCGTCCTGCATTGACCCGAACCCCGACGAACGACAAGGAAAACCTCAAGACCTACGCCACTTTTCTTCAGGATCAGGTGGTCTTGACCGAGCGCTTGAAACTCCTGGCCGGTGCTCGTTTCGAGCGCTTTGATCATGACTATGAAACCTTCGTGCAGGACGGCAAAAGCTGGGAAGCCAGCGGTAATGCCGTGACCCCGCGCGTGGGAGTGACTTATGACCTCACCGACACCGTGGCCATCTATGCCGACGCGGCTCGCTCGTTCAAACCCAATACCGGTGCCAGTCGCCAGGGCGGTGGTTTTGATCCGGAAAAGGGCAAGTCGTATGAACTTGGTATCAAATGGGAAGCGCTGGACGATCAGTTGAGTGTCGACGCTTCGATCTATCAGATCGAAAAGAGCAACGTGCTCACCACCGATCCTGTGGTCTCGACCTTCAGCGTGGCAGCGGGCGAGGTGCGCAGCCGTGGTTTCGACCTGAACGTTGCCGGCAACCTGACCCCGCAATGGCGAGTAATCGGTGGCTATGCGTATGTTAATGCCGAGGTAACCAAGGACAACGTCATCCAGTCCGGTACCCGCCTGGCGAACATTCCGAAAAACAGTTTCAGCCTGCTCAATGTCTATGAGTTCCAGGATGGCGCACTGAAGGGTCTTGGCCTTGGCACCGGCCTGAAGTACGTCGATGAGCGTGCGGGGCAGACGGCCAACACAGCTTTTTCGATGGGCAGCTATACCGTCGTCGATCTGCTGAGCTACTACAAGGTCAACGACCAGATCAGGCTTAATCTGGATGTTAAAAACCTGACTGACGAGGACTATGAGGAGGGTTCGTTCGGCAACGTTTACGCCTATCCGGGGGCGCCGAGAACCGTGCAGGTCGGAATCTCGTACACGTTGTAAATTGATAGGTCATTGCGTCGAGAAAACACCCCTCGGCTTCATTGAGTCTGTTGTGTCCGGGTAATTTCGGTTTGAGCGAAATTGCCCTTCGAAAGGCCGGTTCGATTCCGGCTTCGGCCTCCACATTCGAAAGCCCCGTAGACCTTGTTCTACGGGGCTTTTTATTGAGCGCAGGAAAGTGAAGTGTTCCATTGCTTTGAACATGCTTGCTGACGCTGGCCAGTTCGACAAGATCACCCAGCGTATCAACGGTGGCCAGAACGGCGCGGCCGATCGGCAGGCGCTGTATGCCAGTGCGCTTAAGGTGTTGGCGTGAAGATCGATGCGGTGAAGTGGGGCGGGGTGCTGCTGATCATCCTGGCCCTGATGGCGGGCAGCGAATGGGCTGCACGGGCGTGGCAGGCTAGCGCCTGCTGCGATTAGCCACACAGATGCGCCATAGTAACGTCCAAGACTGCCAACTCCAGGTCGATGAAATACGCAAGTGGTCCATCGTTACACTAACGAATCATCTTCCTTGCGATCCATCTCGGTGACCGAGGTCAATCGGGTTAATTTTTGTGCGAGATACATGCGCAAGTCGTCCATATAAGTGAACACCACCGGAACGAATACCAGACTCAGGACAGTCGACGTGATCAGCCCCCCAATCACAGCAATCGCCATCGGCGCCCGAAAGCCGCTGTCGGCACCACTGCTGAGAACCGCGGGGACCATGCCGGCGGCCATGGCGATTGTCGTCATGATGATAGGGCGGGCACGCTCTGCTCCTGAACGCAGAAGTGAGTCTTTGCGCGAAACGCCTTCGCGGCGCTTTTCATTGGCGAACTCGACCAGAAGAATAGAGTTTTTCGTGACGATGCCCATTAACATCAAGATGCCGATGATCGCGGGAAGGTCGAGTGCTGCGCCATAGAGCAGCAGGCCTAGAATGGCGCCACCGATGGACAGAGGAAGCGCGACCAGGATAGTGATGGGCTGCAGAAAGTCCTTGAATAGCAACACGAGGACGGCATACACCATCAGGATGCCAAAACCCATGGCAACCCCAAACTTGTCGAACATCTCACTCATGTACTCGGCATCGCCATATTCAACACGGTGCACGCTCTCAGGCAGTGTCTGCAGTACAGGCAAGGTATTGATGCCGTCCAGGGCGTCGCCAAGGGTGACGCCAGAGCTCAGGTCCGCATCCACCGACACCCGTCGAAGACGGTCAAAACGCTCGATACGAGCGGGTCCATCCGCGAAGTCGAGTGTGGCGACGGCGTGAAGAGGAACGCTACTGCCATCGCCGGTTGGAATGTGCAGATTTCGAAGAATTTCCAGATCACTGCGTGAGCGCTCATCCAGTGCAACGCGAATAGGTATCTGGCGATCGGGCAGGTTGAATCGAGCAGAGCTTGCGTCAACTTCGCCGAGCGTGGCTATGCGAATCATATTTCCGATACTGGCAGCAGATATGCCCACAAGTGCCGCCTCGTGAAGGCGGGGCAGGATCAACAATTCCGGACGGGCAAGCGGCTCGTTGACTTGAGTATTGACGATGCCTGCGACGCCTCGCATTTGTCGCTTAAGTTCGTTCGCTGTCTCTGACAGCTCTTTGGGATCCGCGCTGAGCAGGATTATGGAAACATCACGTGTATCGCTGCCCCCCTGGAATGTGAATCGTATGTCATCGAACTGATTCAGGTCTTGCTGTAACGAGTGTTCGAACCCTTTTTGATCCAGCTCCCGTTCGCTCGGGGGCTTGAGGCGGACCAGAAGCATGCCCTTCGTGACATCATTCACACCCGCAGCATCCTGTCCTCCAGCTAACGTAAATACGGTAATCACTTCCTTGTGTTGGGCGATCTTGCTGCCGACTTCTCGCAGTTTTTGGTCGGTCTGAGTCAGTGGTACACCCGGTGTCATCTCGACGTTGACTTGTGTAAGGCTCAGATCGCTAACGGGCAGGAAGCCCGTAGGGAGCAAAGGAATCAAAAGAAGCGAGCCCAGAAGGAACGCTACCCCGGCTCCTAGTGCTGCACGGCGATGCTGAAGTGACCACTCCAACAATCTTAGATAGCGTGCCATCAACTTGCCTGGCTGGGCGTGCCTGGCATGAACAACTGACTCCACTCCAGACTTTGGCTGCATCAGATAGGCAGCGAGAAGCGGTGTTGCTAGTCTTGCGACCAGCATAGAGGCCAGCACGGCCACGGAAACCGTAATGCCGAACTGTGTGAAGTAGCGTCCAATGTAGCCGCCAATGAAACTGACCGGAAGAAACACCGCCACAATGGTAGCGGTGATGGCAACGACCGCGAAGCCTATCGCACTGGAAGCATCAATCGCGGCCCGGAACGGACGTTTGCCCATATCCAGATGGCGCTCAATGTTCTCAATTTCGACAATGGCATCATCGACCAGAATACCGATAACCAATGTCAAGGCCAGTAAGGTGATGCTGTTCAGGGTGTAGCCCAGCAACGCCATGGCGGCGAATGTAGGGAGAATCGACAGCGGTAGCGCAATGGCCGCGACCAAGGTGGCGCGCCAGTTGCGCAAGAAGAAGAACACCACGATGATCGTCAACCCTGCGCCTTCCAACAGGGTCATCATGGACATTTTGTAGCTTGAGCGGGTGTGGTCTACCGTGGAGGCGAACAGTTGGATCTTGAGATCGCCATAGCTCCGTTGCAGGCCAGCAATGGTGTCTTCAACGCCCTGAGCAACCACGGTATCGCTGGAACCTTTGGTGCGATAAACGGCAAAGCCGACAACTTCCCGGCCATTTAACCGGGCAAGTTCCCGGCTCTCGCTACTGGCGTCGCGCACGGTCGCAAGGTCGCCCAAGGTGGCCCACCGCGCCCCTGGTAGAGAAATTGGACGAGTCGCGAGCGCCTCTACGCTTGCGGCGCTACCCAGCGTTCTAATGGTTTGTTCGCGGCCGTAAAGAATGATGCGTCCGCCAGGTACATCCACATTGCTCTGCACCAATTGTGTGTTGACCTGTTCGGCGCTGATGCCTAGTGCTGCAAGACGATCCGGCTTGAGTTCAATCAGGATTTCACGGTTCACGCCTCCCATGCGCTGTACCCGCTGTACGCCGGGTGTCGTGAGCAATGCTCGGCTGACGGTATCGTCCACGAACCACGAAAGCTCCACGGTACTGCGCTCAGCGGAATCGACTGCGTAATAGAGGATCGCGCCGCCTTCTACATCTACTCGTGAAATGCGTGGTTCCAGTACGGCTGGCGGCAATTCAGCGCGCACCTCGGTGACGGCCTCACGCACGTCACTCGTTGCGCGATCGGGATCGACGCCGAGTTGAAATTCAACCGTGGTCAAAGAGGTGCCGTCGCTCAGCGTTGAACTCATATGCCGGATACCGGCAAGCCCGGCAATGGCATTTTCTACGCGGCGGGTGACAGCATTTTCCAACTCGCTCGACGCGGCTCCCGGCAGGGTGACAGCCACGGTGACGACGGGAAAGTCCACTCGCGGATTCGCGTTGATGGGTAAGTCGATAAATGCGCTTATGCCGACGACAGCCAGTAACAAGAACAGAACCAGCGTGGGAATGGGCTGGCGAATGGCCCAAGATGACATCTGGAAATTCACGGTGTTTCCTCGGTCAGATGTGCATCGGCGTCGGAGGTGGTCACAACATCTCCTTCGCGCACAAAAGCGGACGCATTTGCCACTACCCGCTCGCCCGCTTGCAAGCCCGAGGTGATTTCCAGTAAGGCACCGCTGCGCCGACCGGTTGTCACCATCCTGCGCACGATGATCCCCTTGTCATCGACCTGCATCACGGAGGCAAGATTGGTATCGATGACAGAAACCGCCCGAGCCGGCAAAGTCACGTCGAGCTTGCGTCGTTCCAGGCCTAGCGTTGCTTGAGCATAGGTGCCGACGCGAAGCAGTTGAGAGTCGCTCAACGCAATGCGCACGCGGCCGAGCCGGGATCTGGCATCAACCTTTGGGGCGACCAATCGAAGGGTTCCCTTCACGGGGGAAGTAATCCCGGTAATTTGAACGTGAAGCGTTTGTCCTGGTTCAATGTCGATCAGATCGGTTTCCGCCACCTCACCCTCGAATTCGATGAGCCCCTCTCTAATCAACCGGAACAGGGGATCGCCACCGCTCAACGAGCCTGCACGTGCCGTGCGCTCCGCGATAACGCCTGCAAAGGGCGCCTGGATGTCGGCCTTGCTCCGCTGGTGGCGAGCGTCGACCAGTTGCGCGAACGCTTGTTCAACTTCGGCGCGTGCTGCCCGAAGACTAGCCGCTGCAGTGAACGCTTGAGCACGACTCTGATCTACCTGCTGCTCACTGACCGCTCCGCTTCCGCTCAGCAGTTCGATGCGTTTGAAGCTGGCTTCTGACTCAGCTTTGACAGCTTCCTGCTGGGCGACTATTGCACAGGCACGCGCCCACACTGCTTTGGCTTGACGAACTTGCGCGTCCAGGCTTTGAGTTTCCAGCCTCGCCAGCAACTGACCAGCCTGGACACTGTCTCCTTCCTCTACTTTTACCTCTGCCACACGCTGCTCCGGCAAGGAGGAACTGATCGCAATTTCCTCGCGTGCAGCGAGCGTTCCATTCAGGAGCAAAGAGCTATCGAGCATCGCAGGGCCTGCCGTGACTGTGCTGACGCGCAGTGGAGGTATTACCGATGCCGCTGGTTCGTAGGAAGGCCAGAGGAGCCATGCTCCCAAGCTGACCAGCAGCAGGCTGACACCCGCCCAAAGCCACAAGCGGTGAGAGCGTGACGCACTAGCAAGGGCGAGGTTCGGGTTCATCGGAGTTTTCATTGAGGTAGTCCGAAAAAGCACGTCGCAATGACGGAGAGTAGGGCTTGACGCGCGCACCCGTGCCGCTCCAGCGTTTACTGGAGAAGGGGCGTCAAGCAGGCAGTGAACCTAGAGAAATGGCCTATTCAAGAAATCGTCTGATCATGCGCATCAGCGTTGGCGTATAGGTACTGAGCTCGAAGTCCGGATCCAGCACAGAGCGGGTGACTGCACCATCAATAAGGGCTATTAGCCAAGTGGCGGCAAACTTCGGCTCTAGGGTGGCATCGATCTGACCCTGGACGATGCCCCGTTGCAGAAGCGCGACCAGATCGTTTTTGATTGCTGCTTCGCTGGCAGCGAACAGCGTTGCTATTTCAGGGTTGCGCATGGATTCGGCGACCACCTCAACGCCGATCTTGGCGTAGACCGGATCGGCGCACTGCAGCAAGAGGCTGTTGACCAAGCGCTCAATCGCCACGATTGCATCGGGTTCTGCGGCAAGTTGGGCGAAGCGCTCGCTCATTTCGCGTCGATCTTCCTCCGCTATGGCCTCAATGATTGCCTGTTTACTGGGGAAGTAGTGAAACAGGTTGCCAGGGCTCATACCCGCAGCTGAACAGATCTGGTTGGTCGAAGTGCCGCGAAAGCCTTTCTCGGCGAAGCACACTACAGCTGCCTCGAGGATCTGGTGCAGCTTGGCCTGGTATTTATCAGGATCAACTTTTCTCATGTCATCTCCGCGGTGCAGGGCTGTATCTTTATTTACTAGATAGACTACTTAGTCTATTATTTGGCAGCTCCCACGCAGAGTCAAGCAATGCAGCAAAAGGATCTTTCTGTGAGCCGACAGGCGACATCCCATATTTGGCAAAGGCTCCATCTATTGCGGCCGCCCAACGCATGGTTGCCCATGGCAATACGCAGCCCTGGCGCGGCGTAACAAACCATAAGCCCGGCTTGATCCGGTACTGACAATTTGGCTCGATTGGCTGCAGTTCATGAAACCTGAAAGGTAGTGACTATGCATAAAGTAATCTGGATGAAGCGCTATCGCGGATGGTTGATTTCCATTGTTTGTCTCGTCATGGCTATCGCTTTTTTTGTTCTCTCGCGGCTTGATACTTATGGTCTGGATCGCAGAGTAAGCGAGCCTTTTTCATTCGAAGCCAATGGATTACTCCTGGCAGGTACGCTTTGGCTTCCCGATCAAGCTGCAATAGCGGCAGTCGTTCTGGTGCACGGGGATGGCCCACAAGATCGCACGTCGCAACAAGGTTACGACCCACTCATCAACGCTCTTTTGGATGCTGGCATTGCGGTTGTTTCGTGGGATAAGCCGGGTATTGGGGGGTCACAAGGAAATTGGCTCAGTCAGTCTATGACTGACCGCTATGTGAACGCGCGCAGCGCGGTCTCTACCCTGCGAAGCAAGCTGCAAGGCATCCCGGTAGGTGTGCTTGGATTTTCGCAAGCCGGTTGGGTATTACCTCGCCTTGGACCAACTGAAGCGGACTTTATTGTGCTTGTTGGAGGCGCCGTGTCCTGGCAGCGACAAGGAGACTATTACACCAGGACGCGGTTGCAACGCACAGGGATGTCAGAGCCAGATGTCGAACGTGTGATGGCGCAGATGGCGGCAGCCGACGAGCGTTTGTTTGCCTCTTCGCAGGTGCCACCAATTGCCCTGCTGGGCAGTATGAGTCCAGAGCGGTGGGCTTTTGTACGGCGAAATCTTCACCAGGATGCAACCCATGATTTGCAAGAGCTCAAGGTTCCAGTGCTTGCGTTGTGGGGCGCGGACGATCTGAATGTAAATTCGGAGGTCAACGCAGAGATCTACCGAAAGACTGCAGGAGGCAACCATCCCGCCAACCGGATTGACGTCATCCCGGATGCAACTCATGGGCTCCTGAAGACGGCTCCCTACAACACACAACTCACCAGCGAATGGCCCTGGTTCACTACGCTGAGGTTTCTGATGGAAAGTCGTCATGCCTACGCCCCAGGTGCCCTTGAAACGATAACCGAGTGGGTGCATGCAAGAGCTGGTGTGACTGAGGCGCGCTAGCAGGCGGATGTGTTACGCCGCCGAGCCTGCCGCTGGAACCCGTGCCGGAGCGTCAAAGATGTTGATTTTCGAGGCGGTGTTTAAAGGCTCCGAGCGCAGTACCAATCACTGGGCCCAGCACCGGATCGGCGGTAATGCTTTCGGCGCTCAAGCGGCTAGACAGGAGGTTAACGGTAATAGACGCCTCCTCGATGATACGAGCTGACATCGTCTCCAGGACCAGCCGCAATGCGGCTTGCGCGTGACTGGCTCTGGGCGATGCGTTGAAAAGCGCTACTGGCTTGCCTGGGAACTCTTCACTGCTCACGAGCCAATCGAGCATGTTCTTGAATGAGCCGGGAATGCCTCTAGCGTACTCGGGACATGAAATTAACAGCCCATCCGCCTGCCCAACAATTGAGCATAACTCTGCGACTGCCTCGGGGGGATCCTCGAGCAGATCCGGATTGAAGTGAGGCAATTTATCAATACCTTCGTAATGAATGAGCAATACCCCTTCGGGGCATAGACGCTCAGCCGCACGTAGCAAAATCGAGTTGGAGGAGGCCTGGCGCAGACTCCCCGAGACCGCAAGCAAACGCACCATTTCAACACCCATATTGATTCGGAAGTTGGTGAATTTTCGCACGAACTGAGCTTCGTGCTCCATTGCAAAAGGTTAGGTATTCAGTCGATTGCGCATGATGGGGAATTACGCTCAACCTGACCACCCGTTTGCATTGCACTTACCCACCCATTGCATTCGACTTGACCAATCCTTTGCATTGGATTTGACCAGCGGACTGGGTGGCCATAACAGGCAGCAGTCGACCCACTACTGAGGTCGTCGACAGGCAGAAATCGGCCAATAGGAGCTGCTGGACAGCTTGGGCAGGTGTTGTCGTTCTGCGTTTGCCTTCAACGTTCGCGGGTTCGCACTGGGTTGGGGTAAAGAAAGCATGGCGGCGGCCTTTTCTCTCTCCCGAAGTGTCGCGCGTACAGTCTGCCCTGTTATGCTGATTCAGCCGTCCAGCGTGTAGATAAGATGCTATACGGCGTTAAGTGACAGGTATGTTGGCTAATTGATAGTTAGGGAAAACTGAGTATGCGTCGCTTAAAAGCCAACGGGTTTGTGTTTGTCAGCATTGCGATACTCTGTTGCGGCTGCACATCTTATTCGTCCCAGCCGACAATCAACGAACCCGTTGAACCCGAAACACAAGAAATCATCTCCAGCTTCAGTTACGCAATAAACTCCCCATGGAAAGACAGTCGCTTCGGCAAGGACGCATACTCAGCGACACTCAACGTTATTCCCGATGCACAGGATAAGAGCTCCAGCCTTGCCGCCCCGAGCCTGCCGGCATTAGAAATAAAGATCTCGGAGTTTTCATCTGGCGGCGCTTGCGGACAAGATTACTTGACGGGTCTGAGTCTGGGTTTGATCCCCAGTTGGTGTACGCGGACAAACCTTTTCAAGTTTGATTTTATATTGAATAAGGACCAGCGCTTTTGCAGGCAGAAAACCTACTCGATAAACTCCACGTCGTTTTCACATCTCACGATGATTCCGTTTGCACTCTTCAATACGGGCAATCAGCCATTGACGCTCTATCAGGCGGCGCTTAAAGATTTTCTTCGCAGAGGTCAATGTGCGACGCGTTGAGAGGCTGCTTTTGGCCGATTTCTGCCTGTCGCGAAGGGCAGAAATCGATCCATTGCAGTCGATGACGAGCGTTAAGCTAAGGGGGGCTGCTTCTCCCTCCTTAAGGAGCGAAGCGAACGGCTTTAACCATTATTAGGTGTTTCCAAATAGTTGGCTGTATAACTCATGTATGGTTTTCAATTCAACGAAACTGCCCTTGTTCAATATGCGGATATTCGGCCTTTCTGATTTTAAACCGGCGGCATTACCTTTTGTGTGTTTGGCGGTTTTTAGACTCTCTAGACTGGCTAGTGGTTGGCCAGGGCAAGCGCCAAAATAATAATATGGTCCAAGTTCAAGTGTTTCATTATTGAAGTAAACTAAAACTACGCAGCCAGACGGTTTCTTTGCCAGCGAAATATGGATTTTATGTGTTGCCGTCTTCGACCCAATAAATGTGGCTTTGAGTTGAATGTGTCTAATTATGCCATTTGCTTCGGCAATGATATCGTAGCCAGATCTGTCGACCTCGGGTTTAGATATTTCAAGACTGAAGTCTTTGGCTTTCCATGAAAATTTCAATAACTCACCAATAAGCAAATGCTCGATTAGCTTTTCACGGTATGAAGAGTGCAGCGAGTGTTCAGTCATGTTTGGTTGCCTGCGATCGAATAGGGCCAAATGGTTAAGCTAAAGGTTCGGCTTCTCCGGTTCCAGCAATCGGAGAGGGCGACTTGAGAGGCCGTGTGTAGCCTCCTCGTACGAATCTCCTTAAGCTACAGGTCAATACGCCGCCCCATCAACGCTAACTGACCGCTTATGGCCGATAAGAGTCATTCGCTGACGGACGTTTTCGGCCAACAGCAGCCGTTCAGCCTAAAATTCAGCGTGTCCGCTTACAGGCCAACATAAGTCATTGCTATTAACACGGAATCGCACACCTGAGGACTCCAGCTTTATCTGTCAGGGGCAAAAATCTTCGGAGTGGTCTCAATGTGCCCGGGCCGTGGTACTCGTATTCCATACAGGCACACAACGCTACCGAGCAGCAGGAGCGCCGCAGCGGTCATGATGGAAAGATGCATTCCGTGCATGAATGCTTCAGGGTGAGTATCGCGCACAAAAAAACCGAATACCGCCACGCCTAACATCCCGCCGACCTGCCTCGCAGAGTTCAGTATTCCCGATGCGATACCGGAGCGTGAGGCATCCACGGATGACAGTGTGATGTTTGTCATGGTTGGTACCATGACGGCAATGCCACTTGCGGCAATCAGCATTGGCACGACCAGCATCCAGTACGAACCGTCTATGCTGACCGGCAGCAGAAGCAGATAGCCTGACGCGGCGATTAACATGCCAACAATCATGAGTTTCTTTGGGCCGACACGGTTGAGCAGCCGGCCTGCCAGGATGTTCACTCCCATTAGAACAACTGTCATGGGCAAAAAAGCGAGGCCGGTCCATTGAGCCGACAACTGCTGCTCTATCTGAAAGAAGAGACTAAAAACAAAGATCAAACCATAGTAGGCAAAATTCACGACGACGCCGGCTGCTGACGCTGCAGAGAACGTAGCCGTTCGAAAAAGTGCCAGTGGGAGCATTGGCTCTGTGCTCCGTGACTCCAACCAGAGAAAGGCCAGGGTGGCAACAACGCAAAGCAGCATCGCACCATAAACCAGAGGGTGATGCCATCCTAACCGGGCTGCTTCGGTGAGGCTCACAGTCAAAGCTATCAACGCCAGAATAGCCACCAATTGGCCTGGAAGATCAATACTGCGACCATGAGTCGATACGACGGCAACCGCATGACGAAAAGTGAGAGCTACGCCCACGACGCCGATCGGTAGGTTAATCAGGAAAATGCTGCGCCAACCTACATGCGTTACCAGCAGGCCGCCCAAGACTGGCCCTGCGGCAAGCGCAATTCCTCCCGCCGCGCCCCACCAGCCCACAGCACGGTTTCTCTGCTCAGTATTCGGGAACGCCTGGCGCAGCATCGCCAGCGAATTGGGCACCAGCAATGCGGCGCCAATACCCTGTGCTACGCGTGCGGCCACGAGAAACGGCAGCGAGTTGGCGATTCCACACCCGATTGATGCCAGCGTGAAGACTGCGAATCCTACAGTGAAGATTCGTTTTGCGCCGAAGCGGTCGCCTAAAGCTCCCGTTGTGAGGAGGAGCGACGCGAACGCGAGCGTATACGCATTGACAACCCATTGCAGGCCCGCCACGCCAGTATCGAAGCGGCTTCGCAAAGCATCAAGCGCGACGTTGACGACGCTGACATCAAGTAAAACGACAACAAAGCCCAATCCTGCGGCAGCGAGGGTGCCGCACTGATTGCGGCTCATGGACATGCTCATATGGAATAAACCTTATCGGTTGAAGACGTTCCGATATTAGGCATGTTGGCTTTGTGCGAATATTCCATATAACTGCAAGCCATCCTTGAGAAAATGCACAGATGTTCGATTGGGAAAATATTCGTCATTTCCTGGCTGTCGCCCGCATCGGTACGTTGTCGGGGGCTGCTCGCATGCTGAAGGTTGATCACGCGACGGTGAGCCGACGCTTGAGTGCACTGGAGGACCAGATGAAGACCCGCTTGGTTGAACGTCTCCCCAGGGCGTGCAAGCTCACCCCCGTTGGTCAACGGGTGTTTGAATTGGCGCAGGGAATGGAAGAAGACGCTTACGCGATTGAGCGATACCTGGATGCCAGCCGTTCACCGCTGAGCGGCAAGGTCACGCTGAGCGCACCGCCTGTGCTAGTGGCCAATTTTTTGGTGAAGCATCTGGCGGACTTCCGACTTGCACACCCCGGCGTAAAACTGTCTGTTTCTGCCCAGGCGCGGCAGGTTTCTCTTAGTCGAAGGGAGGCAGATATCGCCTTAAGGCTGGTTCGGCCCGAGGAAGTCACCAGCGTGGTACGCAAGCTGGGGCGTATGTCGTTCGACCTTTACGCGAGCAGAGACTATCCGCACCTGCACAATCCATCTGCCTGGGAGTTCATTGCCTACGATGCCGGATTCGCGGACATGCCACAGCAGAAGTGGTTGATGAGCATTGCAAGGGGTAGACCCATTGCTTGCGAAATCAGCGATATCAATGGTCATCTGGCAGCAACTCAAGCAGGCGCCGGCGTGTCTGGCCTACCGTGCTTCCTGGCAGATACCGATGCCAAGCTGCAACGCGTCGCATACGATGGCGAACAGTTTTCGCGAGAGATCTGGATGGCCGTTCATCGGGACCTCCGCCGTTCGCCGCAAGTACGGGCAGTCATGGATTTTCTGCTGAAAATTGTGACGGAAAATTCCGCCTTCACGATAAGCAGCTAGAACGCGGATGTCTGGGTTACCGCTTGCGCTCGACAGAATCGACTGGCTGTCTATCGCCGATAGCCCATGTCGAGGCGATCCAGTTCATATCACTAAATGTCTGTTCCCGCGCGGAAAGCCGTCAGTCAGAGCTGCGTGCTGGTCGGCGGCTACGGGTCGATTTCTTCCGGTCAAGGCCCACCCCGTGGGCTGGTCAGATTCCATGCAAACAACTGGTCAAGTCGAATGCAAATGGCTGGTCAAGTCCATGCAATTACGCACATGAGGTGATGGGCCTCCAGGCGCACCATTTTGCTGAAATAAAGAGGAAGTATTTATCGGCAGGACGCCGGAGCGATTAACTCACACGCCTACGGGCATACAGCTTCATTGAATCGAGACCGACAAGCTCGCGCAAACTTGGCTGACGCTGTTGCCTCCAGGTTCAGCAAGACTGGATACAGTTGCATAGGATCATTGGACTGGTTAAAAGTGGATTTGCTGCCAATTTTGACCTGCTTCCTGGCTGAAATAACAAGAACCTGTGGCTCGATAGCTGTCCTTTGTGACTGGCAGCTATCGACCCTGATGCGGCAACTCGAGCTGGCGCTCTGCATGTCGTACCAGATCAATGAATCTTTGCTGTATTACTCCCCCCTCAGTCCCTGCAGATGTCGGTACCCGGCCGCCTGAGCGAAATCGATCAAAGACCAGATTGCCCCGTTGGCTCCCCAAAACCCATCGTTGATCTCTTCAAGGATGATCGACGTCATGATGACTCTGTGGTCGTTAGTTTCTTTAGACCGGCTTACCGCTTGATGCAGGCGCTGGACGTAGTCGTCTCGCATGGCCTTGCTAAGTACTCCACTGGGGATTTTGACCTGGATGATGCAAGGAATGGCTTGAGCGCTGACATCCACCCCACCACATTTCCAGGAACCGCTAGGCACTTCTTCAATTAGCGTCCAGCACAAGCTCCGTTGACGTGGATCGCTGCCCATTTGCTCGACCTCGACTGCTTCTTTCGTAATCGCTTCGCTAAGCAGTGCCTGTTGTTCGTAAGTAAATGAACCTTGAGGCACTTTGATCAGAATATTGGGCATACAGATTAACGCTCAATGAAATGGAGTCGTTATTGAGCCAGCACTGAAGCGTCGCAGCCAGCGACCGAATTGACATCTTTCGTGCATAATCAGCCAATGAATGATTTCAAAATTGTGGTAGTTGAGGGCGCCTTTGCCTCCAGTGTCGCACTGACCCTGGATATCCTTTCGACGGCAGCGATCCTCGCCAAGCGATTGGGCATTGCCGCCCCACGTTGGCAAGTCTGTGGACTGAGTACGGATCGCGTTCCGCTCGGCCAAGGCATGCACATTTTTCTTCAGCCTTTGGTTACCGACGCTGATGACCGCTCATGCTGGATCATTCCGGGCATCGGCATAGCGGACGTAGCCTTGATTGAGCAGCGGTTGCAACAGCCGGACATTACATCGCTGGTGCCGGCATTACAGGCTCATATAAGGGCTGGGGGTACCGTAGCTGCCTCATGTTCTGCAGTATTCGTGTTGCAGGCTGCGAATGTGCTCGTTGGGCGCTGTGTTACCACTTGCTGGTGGATGGCACCCTTGCTCCAGCAGTGGGCGTCGGAGTGCCAGGTAGATGCTGATCGCATGGTCATCTCTGATCCCCCGTTGCTTACCGCAGGCGCAGCGTTAGGTCACAGCGATTTGATGCTGCAACTTCTGCGCAGTTATTTTTCCCCGGCGCTGGCAGATGCCGTTGCACGAACGCTACTGATAGACGCCCGACAGTTGCAATCGCCCCTCATGGTCCCGGCAATGATGGCTCAGGGAAATGAACTGATCGCAAAGCTGACGGCTCATATCGAAGCCTCGCTACCCGCGACCATTAGCGTGAGTACACTTGCATTCGACTTTGGCTTGTCAGAGCGAACGTTATCTCGACACATACACAAGGCTACCGGCTATAGCCCGTTACGGCTGATCCAGCGTGTCCAGGCCAATAAGGCCCGTGAGTTGCTGGCAAACAGTAAATACTCGGTCGATACTATTGCCGAGCGCGTCGGATACCGGGATGCCACATCTTTGCGGCGATTGATGAAGAAAATGCTTAATGCCACACCTCGGCAATTGCGTTAAGTCGACAAAGCAGTCGCCCAATAAGCAGTGAGCCTGTGGCACTTGCCAGGTGAGGAGTGGGGCTACCAGCTCCCAGTGCTGATGGGCGCGTCAAACATCGTCGATGTGTGTGAGTTGACCTCTGAAAGAAATCGGACCCTGAGTATCACTTCGCTGGGCAGTGACATGCGCTTTCGAGTTCACGTTATAGTTGTTCTTGATACTGGTTTGTTTAAAAGGATTTTGATAGTGATATGTCGATGTAATAAATTTGTTTTAAGGGGCCAACAGTGGAGATGTTGTTTGTGTCTATGAATAAGCGGCTGGTAATAATCCGAAGAGATACAGGTTGTAGTGTCTCTTCGGAATCCGCTGGTTATGCCGTAGTGCTTAGCATAGTCCAAAGAGCATCACAGTGAGGAGTACACTACCGTTTAGGTATATCGTTGCTTTAAGGCCGGTAGGCATAAATGTACCGCATGTTTCTGCGCAAACTTTTAACTGGCCACTGATCGGGATTGAAATCGGTGAATTTACACAGTAGTCACCGAAAACCGGGAGGGTAAAGCAGATTTTGTTGGTTGCCTGATTATAGCTAGCCCCAACACAGACTGACATCCTCAGCGCTAGCACACCCTCAAATGTCGGGGGGGAATCAGCCGTAACGCCGAACCCGACAGTCGTGTAATCAGGGATATGTTCGCTGGATGCTAATTTGTTATGTTCCTTGCAAGTGCAGTCGCTCATCACAATAGCCTCATCCTGAGTATTTGTTGGTGATTACCAACAGGGCTTAACTTAGCCCTGAGATGGTAAGTTCGCAAGTTATCCTGGGCCAGGTTTGATATCGAATCGAGATTGTGGATTTTCCGTATTGGTTATTTTGATATAAGAGGTGTTTGTAGCGTTTTTTTTGTTTTTTAATTGCCTTTTGTTGTAGGGAATATAGATGAATGCTTTAAAAAATATTTCGATTTTTATCTGTTTGGTATTGCTGTCTTACAGTACCTGTGGGCCCCGTAGAGACCAACTTGACCCAGCGAATGCTCATTGAATTATCGGAATCACCGGCGACGGCGATCAAGGACTGATCGCGCTTCAGGTCTACATCAGAGAGACTTCAGGTACCCACTAAATGAGTCGCCCACAAACGGTGTCAACACCCAGCTATCAGGGCCGGTGTTGGGTCGTAGGGAAGGGCGGCCGTCGTGTTTCCTCTGATAATGAGGAAAGCCTGGCAGGCACAATAAAACCCGCCTGCTGGGGACGGGTCACAACTGAGAGGGGAGCCTCATCTGAGTTTGGAGTTCGGTCAGAAGCAGCCTTTCAGGATTGTCCACTTCGGCCCATAGTTGACGGTGGCGATAGGGCAGAGTCGGGCATTGTAATATCCCCCGCCTATGAGAAATGACTGGAATTGAGTGAGGCACCGTCACGTCGAGGAGAGGGGCGCACCTGGAAGAGGCCATTAGGCACTGGGCCAGCTGCCTAATGTGCGGCATCACGCCACCCGCCGATATTCACGTCGCTGCCCAAGGCTTTCGCCTGAACTTGAGCAGCAAGGAACAGCTGTTATCAGGTTTTGTCGTTGCGTATTTGCGTGACAACATTCAAGTTTCGATTAGCCTTTTTGCGGGAAGCGACAGCATTGGAATTAAGACAACTACGTTATTTCGTAAAAATCATTGAGCATGGCAGTCTAGGGCGGGCGGCACTCGAGTTGGACGTGGGCGTGTCGGCCCTCAGTCAGCAGATTTCCAAGCTCGAAAGCGAGTTGTGCACCCGCCTCTTGAATCGCACCACTACGGGCGTAACGCCTACCAGCGCTGGATTTGCATTTTTACACCATGCCCAGCTGACCCTGCGCCAAGCAGAGAACGCCATCATGGCAGCCCATCGCGGGCGCATGAGTGGCTATGTCAGTGTCGGCCTGCCACCTACTACCGCGACGGTGCTCGCTCTGCCATTGATCAACGCCATGCGTAGCCGTTATCCGGATATCCAACTCCATTTGGTGGAAATGCTCTCCGGACACTTGGCAGGCCAGTTAAACGCCAGGCAGATTGACCTGGCAATTCTGTTCCAGCTCGAAGGAGGTAAACGTTGGAGCGTAACTCCCTTGCTGGATGAAAAGCTGTTTGTTATCTCCTCGCCAAAACTACCGCAAGCGCCTCGTGGTGACAGTGTGCAGCTAGCCGACCTAGGCGGCTTGCCGCTAGTGATGCCCAGTGCCCAGCATGGTTTACGTTCGGCATTGATGAGCGCATTCGAGCGGGTCGGATTAACCCCCAATGTCATCATGGAAGTGGATGGTCTCGCGGTACTGATGAACGCCGTGCGCGCCGGTCATGCTGCAACGATACAACCCGGGGCAGCAGCTGCATTGAAGGACGAGTCAGGACTTTCACTGGTTAAAATTACCGATCCACATGTGGGGCGGCGCAATCTGCTGGCGACGTTGGCTGATGACGAACTGTCTCCAGCGGCATTGGCAACCCGGCTGGTTATCGTCGATGTCGCACGTCAACTGGTTATCGACAAACAGTGGCCAGGCGCAACCTGGATTGAAGAGTTAGACGTGCAATAGCGTGCGCTCAATCACGGCCGTATGTGCTTCGGAAGGACTCAAAGTGTTTAGGGAAACTAAACACCCCGTGTCAAAAGCAGCCTTTCGACTATCGGGCTCCCTCTCTATCGTTCCCCTACACGCAAGGAGCAGTTCGTTCCAGCCTCCTTGCAGATCGAGGAGCGATGATGATCGATGTCTTAATTATAGGGGGCGGCAACGCAGCCTTATGCGCCGCTCTGATGGCGAGAGAAGCTGGCGCCAGCGTGATGCTGCTGGAAGCCTCTCCGAAAATCTGGCGCGGTGGAAACTCCCAGCACACGCGTAACCTGCGGTGCATGCACGACCAGCCGCAGGATGTATTGATCGACGCCTATCCGGAAGAGGAATACTGGCAAGACCTGTTGAAGGTCACCGGCGGTCTTACTGATGAGAAGCTTGCACGCATTGCCATTCGGGCATCCTCTTCTTGCCGCGACTGGATGCGCTCACATGGGGTGCATTTTCAGCCACCTCTGTCAGGTGCGCTGCACGTGGCCCGTACCAATGCTTTCTTCATGGGTGGCGGCAAGGCGCTGGTGAATGCGTACTTCCGCAGCGCCGAACGGTTGGGTGTGAAAATCCGCTACAACGCCCAGGTCACCGACATTGAATTGGACGATGGAAAGTTCGTTGCGGCCCACATTGGCGAGCATCAAGTCGACGGTCAGCGCGTAGCCGCAGAGCGTATTGAAGCCCGGGCCTGCGTGTTGGCTGCTGGTGGTTTCGAATCCAATCGTGAGTGGTTACGCGAAGCCTGGGGCCAGAACGAGCGCGGTGAATGGCCAGCTGACAACTTCCTGATTCGCGGCACCCGATTCAACACCGGTATTTTGCTGCGGCGCATGCTTGATCTTGGCGCTGACGTGATCGGCGATCCGACGCAAGCACACATGGTCGCAATCGATGCCCGCGCGCCACTCTACGACGGCGGTATCTGTACGCGAATCGACTGCGTATCACTGGGCGTAGTGGTCAATCGCGACGGCGAACGTTTCTACGACGAAGGTGAGGATTTCTGGCCTAAACGCTATGCGATCTGGGGGCGCCTGGTCGCCGGACAACCAGGGCAGCAGGCCTACTCGATCATCGATCAACAAGCCATCGGGCGCTTCATGCCTCCCGTCTTTCCAGGGACTACCGCGAATACCCTGCAAGAACTCGCCCGTCTATTGAAGCTACCCGAAGATCAATTCGTAAGGACCGTAGAGGGTTACAACAACGCCTGCCGCGTCGGTACGTTCGATCACACGGTACTGGACGACTGTCACACCCACGGATTGACCCCGGCCAAAACTCATTGGGCGCGGCCATTGGTGAAACCGCCTTTCTACGCGTACCCGCTGAAACCCGGTGTCACGTTCACCTACCTCGGCCTCGCCACCGACGAAACCGCCGCCGTGCACTTCAACGGACAGGCGAGCCCCAACCTGTTCGTAGCCGGAGAAATGATGGCCGGCAATGTACTGGGCAAGGGCTACACCGCAGGTATCGGCATGGCCATCGGTACAGCGTTCGGCCGTATAGCCGGTGCACAAGCGGCCGCCGCTGTGGGCTTTGACGCTTCATCAGTGAATACGGAGTCCTCACATGCAACTGTTTGATCCCAAAGCTTCGGGCGACTTGATCCCGGTGCTCAATCTTGACGAAAGTGAAGTCGAGAGGCAGATGACCATCTGCAATGCCTGTCGTTATTGCGAAGGTTTCTGCGCGGTATTTCCGGCAATGACCCGGCGCCTGGAGTTCAATCAGGCGGACATCCATTACCTGGCGAACCTTTGCCACAACTGCGGTGCGTGCTTGCACGCCTGTCAGTACTCCGCCCCCCATGAATTCGAGGTCAATGTACCGAAGGCAATGGCCAAGGTGCGCCTTGATACTTACGCCGAATACGCATGGCCACGGGTGATGGGCAAGTTGTATCAGCGAAACGGTATGACTCTGGCGCTGGCTTCGGGAGCAGGGCTGGCATTGTTTCTATGTCTCACCCTGTTGATCATGGGAAACCTCTTCGTGACGATTCCGGGAGGTAACTTCTACAAAATTTTCCCGCACAACACCCTGGCGTTGATGTTCGGCGCGGTGTTCGGCTTTTCGGTACTCGCGCTAACCATTGGAGTGCGACGCTTTTGGCGCAACGTCTCACCAGTGGCAGCGTCTCTGCCAGTAAGAGCGTCCGCGGCACTGGAAGCTACGGCCAACGTCGCGAAACTCAAATATCTGGACGGTGGCCACGGTAAGGGCTGCAACAACGCCGACGATCAATTCACCCTCTGGCGTCGTCGCTTCCACCATCTCACCTTCTACGGTTTCATGCTGTGCTTCGCCGCCACGGGTGTGGCCACGCTTTTTCACTATTTGCTGAACTGGTCGGCCCCTTATCCGATCTTCAGCTTGCCGGTGATGCTGGGCATTGTCGGTGGTATCGGTTTGCTGATCGGCCCGGCAGGTCTGCTCTGGCTGAACCTGCGTCGCAACCCCGCGCACGGTGACGAGAATCAGAAACCTATGGATCGCGGTTTCATCGCGTTGCTGTTTTTGGTTAGCGCAAGCGGCCTGGCGCTTTTGGCGCTTCGAGAAACCAGCGCCTTGGGCTTGATGCTGGCTATTCATCTCGGTCTGGTCATGGCGTTTTTCCTGACCATGCCCTACAGCAAGTTCGCCCATGGAATCTTCCGCAGCGCAGCGCTGCTCAAACACGCCATCGAGAAACGCCAACCCAACCCGGTCGTTGCCGGCAACGACTAACAGCTTAAACACTCATTCCAAAAACAATAGTGAGCATAACGGCAGCCATGATGAAAACTACTACGGCCACAACCCGCGCCAAGGGGTCCAAGCTAGGGGCCATTTTTCGGGTCACCAGCGGTAACTTCCTGGAACAGTTCGATTTCTTTCTCTTCGGGTTCTACGCAACTTACATCTCCCAGACCTTCTTTCCAGCCACCAGCGAATTTGCTTCGCTAATGATGACCTTTGCTGTGTTCGGCTCTGGATTCCTGATGCGTCCGTTGGGAGCAATCGTACTGGGTGCGTACATCGACAAGGTTGGCCGTCGTAAGGGGCTGATCGTGACGCTGTCAATTATGGCCGCTGGTACGGTGTTGATCGCCCTGGTGCCTGGCTACGCCAGCATCGGTGTAGCGGCACCGATTCTGGTGTTGCTGGGCAGGCTGCTGCAAGGCTTCTCCGCCGGGGCAGAGATGGGCGGTGTTTCCGTTTATCTTGCGGAAATTGCGACACCCGGCCACACCGGTTTCTACACCAGTTGGCAATCGGCAAGTCAGCAGGTTGCAATCGTCGTCGCGGCCGCGCTGGGATACACCATCAACGCTACGATGCAGGCCGCTGAAATCGCCGACTGGGGCTGGCGCATTCCTTTTTTCATTGGCTGCGTCATTATCCCGTTCATTTTCATTATCCGGCGCTCACTTGAAGAAACTGCGGCATTCACCGCACGCCTGCACCGTCCAACGACTCGTGAAGTTTTTCGCTCGATGCGTGACAACTGGCGCACCGTACTTGCGGGTGGATTGCTAGCCTCCATGACCACCACCACGTTCTACTTGATTACGGTCTATACCCCCACGTTTGGTAGAACTGTGCTGAACCTGAGCACCACCGATAGCCTGGTGGTCACGTTGCTGGTTGGCGTCAGTAACTTTTTCTGGTTACCAATAGGTGGCGCGCTTTCCGATCGCATAGGCCGTCGCCCGCTGCTTCTCGCGATCTCCTTGTTGTGCATCTTTACCTCCTATCCCGCTATGCATTGGCTGGCAGAGGCGGCTAGCTTCGAGCGATTGCTTGCCGTCCTGCTGTACTTCTCGTTCTTTTTCGGTATTTACAATGGCGCTATGGTCGCAGCATTAACTGAGGTGATGCCTCAGAACGTACGTGTGGTTGGCTTCTCGCTGGCGTTCAGTCTGGCAACTGCTGTGTTTGGCGGTTTCACCCCGGCAATCTCGACCCTGCTTGTCCAGGCCACAGGGGATAAAGCATCGCCAGCTTACTGGCTTATGTTCGCGGCGATGCGCGGGTTTACGGCGACAACGGTTCTCTATCGCAAGCAAAAAACATTAGCGGTTAAACTCGTCTAGTTCCCGCTCGATAGCCGTCGCTACTACTCGGTAGCGACGGTGCGTGAGTAGCGGCCGCAGCACCCAATCAGCCAGAGTTTCGGAAAGGAATATCGCTACAGCCCAAGGCTTTCTTGAATTTACCTACCGGGTTGCAAATTCGCCCACATCGGTTCGATTCCGGCTCCGTCCTCCACATTCAAAAGCCCCGTAGATCAAGGTCTACGGGCTTTTTTATTGCCTGCGATTTGACGATCACTTGCACAACTATTTGGACCACTGGGCATCGAGTAAGTAGCGATTTTTATGAGCTGTGCTTGGCGCGTGGTTTTATATTGTAAATGCATTTACAATTATCTCGACGCTACTGACGTAAGGCAAAAGCCATGGAAATCAAAGAGTCTATTGAAATTAGATCGACCCCTGCGCAGGTGTTCCGTTTGTATAGGGATGCGGCGCGCTGGACCGATTGGGACCCAGAGGTGAGTTGTGCAAGCTTGCCTGGTGGTCTTGAGCTGGGTGCGAAAGGTTGGCTTAAACCAAGGGTCGGACCCAAAGCCAACATTCAGATTGTCGAAATGACCGAGGGCATGTCTTTTTCGGCGCAAAGCCGTTTGCCGTTATGCCGTATGGAATTCGGGCACTTGCTAACGGAAAAAGAGGGGGGGACGGTCGCAACCCACTGGGTTGAATTCTCCGGGCCACTGAGCTTTCTGTTTCGATACCTGGTTGGTAGATCCATTCAGGCATCGCTACCCAACACGATGCAGGGGCTCAAAAAGTTCAGTGAAGCCCAGGCAAGTTGCTCATGAGTGCGAACAAGGATAGCGTCGAGAAGAACTGGAGTGGTTCGGCCTTCGCGGGGCCGAGTGAGAGTCCTGGATTCAGACTATGGCGCGATTTTTTGGACTGGCAGCGTCAACTCAATGCGCGCTTGAAACCTTTGGGGCTTACTCAGCCGCAATTCGCGATCCTGGCTGTCAGTGGTTGGCTGACGAGAGAGGGCGAGCAGATCACTCAGCATGGCATCGCCAGCTTTACCGGTATGGATCGCATGCATATTTCGCAAATCATATCTCGCTTGGAGAAAGATGGGCTTATTGGAAAGCAAACAAACCCGCAAGACCAGCGAGCAAACTTGGTGTCACTTAGCGAAGAGGGCCACCGTCGATTGTGTACGGCTATGCCTGTTGTTGAAGCATTCGACAGAGAGTTTTTTCTAAAACATGACAGCTGAATGCCTGTTTCAGAACCCTATGTGATACCCCCGAGCCTCGCCTAGTGCGGGGCTTTGTGTCCGCTTGGCGCAGGATGAACCCTTCGACGTGTTTGAGCGGTTCTGGATTACCCCAGGATACGGTCCGGGTTTGATGCCAGGTTCGATTGAAGTCGTCCAAACCTCTGAGCACCGGCCTCATAATCTCCGTATCACCGGATCATGTCGATTGCAGTCCTTTGTGACAGGAAGCAATCGGTGGTGGATTTAACCGGTCAACGCAACAGATAAGCTAAATCCTTCGTGGCACTTTCCGTATCGATGTCGTTGTTTAAACTTGCTGAAACGTTTCTTCAAGTTTATAAAGCGGAACAACTCCAAGAAAGGCTGCTGCCATGACCCCGCTTAAACTCTTTGTTGCCCTCAGCGCACTGTCCGCTGCTTCCCACGCCATGGCCTGGGACTACGTTCTGCTCGACACCGATCATGCCGCCCAGAACTGGCAGATCACCAGCCAGCAACTCGGCGTAAAAACCGACAAACCCTTCAGCGTCACCTTGCGCACCTTGCACGGCGGGCGGCAGGAGGGTGTCAGCATCGTCGACATCGACAACGGTACGATGAAACTGTCGGTAGTCCCGACTCGTGGAATGAACGTCTTGCAGGCTTCGGTCGGCAATGTGCGTATGGGCTGGGATTCGCCGGTCAAGGAAGTGGTCAATCCGTCCTTCGTCGAACTCAATGGCCGCGGCGGCCTGGGCTGGCTGGAAGGTTTCAATGAGCTGGTCGCCCGCTGCGGATACGAATGGGTTGGCCACCCCGGCCTCGACAACGGCGAACTGCTGACCCTGCACGGTCGGGCCGCCAACATTCCTGCGAACAAAGTCACCCTGCACATCGATGAGAAACCACCGTATGCCATCACCCTGCGCGGCGAGCTGAAAGAGCAGGCGTTCAAGAAGGTCGACTTCTCCGTCGCGACCGAACTGGTCACCGAGCCCGGCAGCGTAGTGTTCGCCCTCAACGACACCCTGACCAACAACGGCGATTATCCGAAGGAATACCAGGCGCTGTATCACAGTAACTTCAGCACTCCGTTCCTGGAGCAGGGTGCTCGTTTCGCCGCGCCGGTGAAACAGGTGTCGCCGTTCAACGACAAGGCCAAGGGCGATCTGCCCGACTGGCAAACCTACCGCGCACCGACCAAGGACTACGACGAAACGGTTTACAACGTGGTGCCGTATGCCGATGCCAAAGGCGATACGTTGACCGTATTGCATAACAAGGCCGGCAGTCTGGGTGTTTCGGTCGGTTTCAACACTCAGACGCTGCCGGTGTTTTCTCTGTGGAAAAACACCGATACCCAAGGGCAGGGCTATGTCACGGGTCTGGAGCCAGGGACCAGTTTTTCCTACAACCGCCGTTATCAGCGACCACTGAACCTGGTGCCGACCATTGGGCCGAAGGAGCACAAGCAGTTCCGCATCAGCTACAGCTTGTTAGCAGACAAGGCGGCTGTGGATAAGGCCTTGAAGCAGGTGAGCGAGATTCAGGGTGGGCGGGAGACTGAGGTGCGGCAGACGCCGTTGGTTGATCTGACCAAGGGGTAACACCGGCTAGAGCATTGTCGGCCGATATTGCAGTGTATCGAGCATATGCTTGCGTCTAGTCACATCGGTTTGCTCAAGGTCCGCTAGCGTGTGCGCGACCTTGAGTAGGCGATGGCTGCTCGCAACGATAGAGTTAAACCCTCGTGGCGGATACCTGCCTGTTATTCATACCCTGGATCTGCATTACAAGCCTGTTGCGTCAGATGGGCTTGTATATCGTGCAGCTCTTGTCATTGCGTCATCAAAGCATTAATCGTGATTTGCCGCTGTTAAAGTCACCTGCGCCTCTCTACATTCGCAGGTACAGTTTTCCACTCAAGTCCACAACGGACCATCAACCCCACCAAGGTCTATCGGAAAGCTATTCATGGATCGGGATAAATCTTTGCCCGCTAGAGACTGGGTTCTGCGTAATGCCGAACCAGGGCGAATAGAACGAATCGAGGCATGGTTCGGGGGGCATGGCTACGATCCGCACCGCCATGATACCTACTCCATCGGTCGGACGATGTCGGGGGTACAGAGCTTTCACTACAAAGGTTCTATGCGCCACGGTATACCGGGGAATACGTTGGTGTTACACCCGGACGAGTTGCATGACGGCATGGCCGGGACCGAAGCGGGCTTCCGCTACAGGATGGCCTATGTTGACCCTGCCTTGATTCAGCAGGTGTTGGGAGGTGAGTCACTGCCCTATGTCCCGGGTGGGCTGTCGGACGATTTACGCCTGTATAACGCAAGCCAACCTTTCGTGCAGGCAATGGACCACCCGCTCGACTCCCTTGAGGAACAGGACGCTTTGTTTGACCTCGCCATGGCGCTGCGCGCTGTCGCAGGCAAACCGCGCGGGCGCAAGATGTTGGACTACCAGGCTACCAAGCGAGCGCGGGATTTCATCATGGCCAATCTTCATATGACTATCACTCTGGGGATGCTTGAGCATGCCAGTGGCAGAGAACGATGGAGCCTGTCGCGAGACTTCAGGGCGCTATTTGGTACAAGCCCTTACCGCTTTGTTACGTTGCGTCGCCTCGATCTTTTTCGCGCACTGATCCTTGATCAATTCACCCTCGTGGATGCGGCACTGGCAGCGGGGTTTCATGACCAAAGTCATATGACTCGGCATTTCACCATATGCTACGGAGTACCACCGATGCGCTGGCTTGAGCGTATCCGAGCCCAGCGTCAGCTTGCAGGATCGTACAAGCCGGGACCCGCGCCCGTTCGTTAGTGTGATGGCTCCCTAATGTATAGAGAATCCGTCATGCGCCACACTCAACAACAACCAAGCGAACACGCCATCAATCTTGCCCAAAAAGCCTCCCTCATTGAGCAGCAGTGGAGCCCTCGAGTAATCGCCGAAATGAACGAGTACCAGTTCAAGGTGGTACGCATTGAGGGGGAGTTCATTTGGCATTCACACCCGGAAACCGACGAAGCCTTTATTGTAATAGAGGGCAAGCTGCGCATCGATCTACCCCATGGCAGCGTGTATGTCGCTCCGGGAGAGCTTTATGTAGTGCCACGAGGGGTAGAACACAGAACAGCTGCCGAAAGCGAAACCAAGCTCATGATGATCGAACCTCGCGGGATACTGAATACCGGCCATGAGGGGGGTGAGCGTACGGCCGACAGCGACGTCTGGATCTAGGGCCTACGGTTTTCAAAACCTTGGTGGTGTCTCTGGGTTATCGGCAAACGCTAGCTTCAAATCCTCCACCAAGGCGAACTGTGCCTCACTAGGCTCGCGCCCGCGATGGTTGGCTAAATAAAATTGCACATTAAAACCCAGCGTTTCCGGACCGAGCGGTTGCACAAGGCCACGTGCATGCCAGGGCGCGGCAATGTGGCGGGGCAGGTATCCGATGTGGCCCTCGGGCCATTCGCGCCGCATCAGTGCAGAGCGCCCGGGAGCGCCACTATCCCTGGATGTTTGACCCCTTCGACCATTTGGCCGTGATCGATTACGGTGACTGCGACTTCGACCACAGTCAGCCACAAAAGACCCGGCTGCCATTGAGGCCCATGCCGAGCGCATCCTCGACGCGGGTTGCGCCATGCTGACCCTGGGCGGAGATCATTTCATCACCTACCTATTGCTCAAGGCCCACGCCAAAAAGCACGGGCCAATCTCCCTGGTGCATTTTGATGCCCACAGTGACACCTGGCCTGATGCCGATGATAGCCAGCAGGGCATCAGTCACGGCACCATGTTCTACCACGCCGCCCGCGAAGGCCTGATCGACCCGTCGCGCTCAGTGCAAATCGGCCTGCGCACCACCAACGACGACGTCATGGGATTCCTGGTGATCGAAGCGCGTGAGGTGCATCGCAATACGCCAGAAATCATTGCCGAAATGATCCGCGCCAGGGTAGGGGATAACCCGGTCTACCAGACGTTCGATATTGATTGCCTGGACCCGGCCTTCGCCCCTGCCACAGGCACCCCGGTATGCGGTGGGTTGACCACCCACCAGGCGCTGGAAATCCTGCGGGGTTTGTGCGGCATCAACCTGATAGGTATGGATGTGGTAGAGATCTCACCCCCTTACGACCATGCAGAAGTGACTGCGTTAGCCGGAGCGACATTGCTATGGAGATGGTTTGCTTATATGCGGCGCGGCATAAGGTTAAGGGGTGAGGTGAGGAAGAGGTTGGTATCCCTTAAAAACCAACATGGCCTGTCTTGTCCCGAACGTGCAGATGAAAACAGTGTTTTTGAACCTCGGCGCCTCGTTTTAAGCTCACGCAAACAGATATGCCTTGCTCACGACAAAGTCCTAGAGCAGGGCTCCCTGGTTCAGCTTGTTTGAGAATATCTACGATGTAACTATCTGAAAACGTGCTGTTTTTACAAAAATATCTTTATGTGATTAAGAGAAAGCTCTGCTTTTTGGGGTAATTTTTCATGGGTGATTACCTTTTTATTCTGAATAATTTATACTTGATAGGTGTCAAATCAGTCAGCCCAGGGAAGTGGAGAGAGTTAGATGTCAGTAAGTAAAATTAAAAAAGTACTTCTCCCGTATGTAAATCATATAAGAAAATTACGTATTCGATCGACAATAAGAGAGTATGACCGGAGTGTTGATGTTGGTTCGTGGTCTGGAGCCAGTTTCCATGAAAACTATTTTATACCGTTTGATATTTCTCCACCCGACACGTTCAATGCTCAAGGGGTTGCTAGAAGTAATAAAATCACTCTCGAAATAGCCGAGGTTGCAAAAAATATTATTGATGGTTTTGGTGATTTCGTTACAGGATATTTGGGCGAAAAATCAAGACTTGATGATATGTATCTGTTCTGGTTTGATCCGGAAAAAATAACAGATTGGAGTCTCTCTAATTCTTGGCATGATGATAATGTGGGCAGCCGAGTAAAAATATATATTTGCTTTAGTGGTAATGGGAATACGCCTACAGTGGTTTTGCCGAACTCGCATAACAAACCGTACTCGCCAAGATGGGGCGAGATATCCAGATTTTCTGGTGTGAGAAATATCAGTTCCCTCGATAATCAAATTGCTTTGAGATATAAGTCCGGAGATGTAGCTATGTTTGATACAAGCTGCTTGCATCGAGGGCTCTATGAGCAGCCAGCGGCGAAAAGAACTGTAATGGTTCTTGAGTTTATAAATAGAGATAAATCTAATGTGATTTCAGGGTTTTCGCCGTGCGGCCCTGGGATGTCGCGAACGGGTGAGGTTGTTTTCGACGCAAAAGCATATGAGCTTCTGCGAAATACCGGAACTTTAGACGACGATTTGATATCACAGAGAGGCGGGGATTATATTTATTCATTGAAAAATAAGGGCTAGAGACAGCTTAATTTGAAGTGCTCGCTCCATAGGTATTCACCTATCCCCGGACGGGGCGATGGAGCACGGATTATAGTTTATCGGCGAGGCGTGCTGTTGTCATTCCAGCACGTAGCGCAGAAATGTATAGAGCTCTTAGCCGTTTGTCTTTGTGGTTTCGTCTGTTGTATACGCTAATAGTGAGGGTTACTATTTTGGGGGGGGCGCGTAATTTTCAGGCCTTGGCCTCTATTAAAAAGGTCTGACTTCGCGCTCAACAATTTTCTTATTGATTGGTGAAGAACTGCCTTCCTGTAACGCGCCACTGGACAACAATGGGTTACCTAAAAACTAACTGCCTGCCCCAGAGTAATTTGTGCTGCACTTGGAGGTGGGTGGGGCTTGTGAAGTGGTTCTTATAGCTGGTGGAGAACTTACACTATGAAAGTTGTGAAATTTCGTTTTTCCAGATGAAAAAAACCCGCACAAGGCGGGTATTAATATATGTTTAACATCACTAGCTAGATCAGGAGCCACAACCGTGAGCTTCCTCGGTCGTTACATTCACCTCGCGCTTTAGCTGTTGAGCGGAGCGCGTTGTAAGGCATAGCTGGTGTTGTGACGCTATAATCTCTTGCGCCTAGACGCAGCTTTAACCAAGTATCATCAAGGCTTTTGTGCGGCCTCGCTGATAATGGGACTATCTTTTAGCGCCTCAACCTTGGCCATGAATAACTCATATTGCTTTGATTCTTTGAATAACCACGCTGACATTTTAGAACCATGAATACTAATATGGCTTCCATCGAGAGAGTAGGGCATCCCGTCTTTCGCAAGCCCAGTGTACGCTCCCTCAGCGCCAAAAAGGGACTCTCTATTTAAGTATAAGACATTTTTGTACTTGCGAGAGTACTCTTCTAACTGCAAATTCGCCTGAACCGTACTAATATCCTTTTTCCTATCAAGCTTCTCTATCTGAAATTCAGCCCCGGAAAAAAGTGCTCTTCTGTACATCAAGCCAACATCGACATCGAATCGAATAGGCGCAGCCATTATAACGACAAGATGGCTATTTTTTGCTGCAAAATCGATAGCAGATAGAAAGCTATCCATTTGTTCTTGTTCACTAATCGCTCCCCAATTCCCAGCAAAAACAACAAAGTCATAGTCAGATATGTTTGATTTTAGGTATTCTCTATTTATCAAACACTGCTTATAAGCTCGGCTGGACTTAGGGCCGGTAAACTCGTCATTTATTGCGGGATAACACCAGTTTGTGGCCACCGAATTAATTTTAATATTGCTATCAGAGGCGACAGAGTTCCAGAAAGGATCATAGTGTCCCGCGTAAGAGTCTCCAAACAACAGCCCCTTAGTCCCACCCTTTTTATCTCCTAGCTCACACGTTAGGCCTTTCGAGCCAACCGAGAGATTTTTTGCACTATCGACATTGTAAAAGCACCAACCATTGCTAGTAAGAGGCATTACTAACTCATTCAATTGTTTTTCAAACGCCTCGCTTGCTCGCCATGAAAGTCCCCCGGAGGTAAAAATGATCATACTGCAAACTGCAGCCGTTGCGAACAGGCAAGAAACCTTTACGGATGCTGCCCACTGACCAATCGCCACGGGCCTCTTGCTTGCAAGTTGCTCAACAAAAATAAATGATAAATAACCAAGTGCAATTGAGGCACTAATTGCAAAAACAACCCAAGGTAATTTTTTCTCAACGCCAAAATAGACCAACGCTACGACAAGAGGCCAGTGCCACAAATAAATGGAATATGAGGCCCGTCCTAGAAACTGCGAAATAACGTTAGATGTTACAGCAGAGTCACTTCTGCCGGCCCAGATCACCAACGCTGCTCCCGACACTGGGATGAGTGCTAGCCATCCTGGCCAAACATTACTCTCACTAAAGAAGATGATACTAAAGGCAATTAGAGCAAGACCTGCTGTTTCAAAAAGAACTCGCCATCCTTTACTAAAATTAACAGGAAACAAAAATACGATGGCACCTGCAAGCATTTCCCATGCGCGGGTCGGGAGCAGGTAAAAAGAAGCAGTTTGGTAGCGAGATGAAGCGTAGACCGAAAGAGCAAATGACAGGAAAGCCAAAATTGCTACAACCCATCGTACAATATTAAGCGCTAAAAACTTTCGAAGCAAAACTAGCAGCACCGGGTACAACATATAAAATTGCCACTCAACAGAGAGCGACCAAGTATGGAGCAGCCACTTGCTATGAGACGTCTGATCAAAATAGCCTCCCTCACGCCAAAAAACTATATTGGAGAGAAAGATCAAACTACTGCCTACATGCTTTCCCAGAAGTGAGTATTCAGTAGGATCGAGAAATATAAATCCAAACGCAACTAATGCCAAGCACATGACTGCTAATGCGGGAATGATTCTACGGGCGCGATCAAAATAAAACCCGCCAAACGAAAATTTAAAGCTGTCAATTTTTTTAAAAATAATTCCGGTCATTAAAAAACCTGAAATTACAAAAAAAACATCAACCCCAACAAATCCGCCCTCAAACCCAGAAAAACCGAAATGAAAAAAAACAACGGCCATTACGGCTATCGCCCTTAACCCGTTAATATCTCTTCGAAATTCCATTCAATACCAAGCCTTGGTGATGTGCGGATGAGGCAATCATGTGCACGAGTTTTTTTATAAGCGGTTTACGGTGCATAATTTTTCTTGCCCGCAAAACCGAGGTCCGGTGTAACTATATCATCAAGAGATGATCTGATGCCCACGACACGCTAATCCATGAAACAGATTTCAGAACTAAGTCACACGCTGATATTTGGTGGGTTATCGATATGTTAGTGTTTTATTGACGCGCCTAGCTCGGATAAGGCCTAAACTTTAGCATCAGCCACTGGACAATGGGATGCAGTAATTTGACTTGACCGTCCCCATCGTAAGCGCTCAATCATCCCCTCATTCAAACTGCGAACTGAAGCTTGATGCTACGCCCTAGATCTCTTTAGGTTCTGTTCATCGAACCCGATAGTATTTAATTGATAGTGCTTGAAGGTGATGAAGAACTAGTTGTCCCCGCCCGCGTTGCAGCAAGCCCCAAATCTATTTCGGCAGACCACAGTGTGACGAAATCATCCGTGGGTTCACTGAGCACGAACTGACTCGTAGTGCGGTTGCCGTAAGAACGCCCGCGCCGAAAAACTGGCGCTATTGATCGAAATGGCTAGTTCCTGCGTCCTGGCGATGCTGCGATATCGAAATACATCGGCAGATGACCTGCTTTAATGTTTCGAAAAATCTTTAGTTGGTATGATGTTGATAACTCAGCTCAAATGCTGCTCTGCAGGGCAATAAGCTATAGTGTTTGACCCTTCCCGGTAAGCATCAGATTCGAATGAATATTTTGTGCGAGAGGGAGTAGGACCTGATATGCAGTTTAGGAACGGAGCTTGAGGCGGTTCGACACGTATTTCGAGGCTTGTGATAGGTGTTTGTTATTCGACACTTTTATATTCAGTGTGAATTTTTACTTAAGTTATGAAACTGATCACAGCACAGTCTTAGATGGCGAGACATTGAACTGCGCAAATATACAGCCCTCACTCACTTCCTGTGAGGAGGGCTGTGGTTTCAGTAAATATCTTTTGATATCAATGTAAACGGTGTCTTGATCATGATTTTTATATCGAGCCACAGCGACCAGTTGTTGATGTAGTCGAGGTCGATTTCAACCCGTTTCTGCATCTTTTCAATGGTGTCGGTTTCGCCGCGACAACCACTGATTTGTGCCAGGCCGGTAATTCCGGGCTTGATGCGGTGACGAGCCATATAGGCGTGTATTTTGCCGGTGTAGTAGTCGTTATGGGCAACTGCGTGAGGCCGTGGCCCTACCAAGGCCATATCACCATGTAGCACATTGAAAAGTTGCGGCAATTCATCCAGCGAAGTGCGTCGAATAAAGCGACCTACCGCTGTTACGCGTGAATCATTGCGACTTGCCTGCTTCACTTGCTTGTCGTCGTGCACCTGCATCGAACGAAACTTCCACACTTTAATAACCTTGCCGTTCCAGCCATGGCGATGCTGCTTGAACAGGATCGGGCCTGGTGACGAGAGTTTTACTGCCAGCGCAATGGCTGCAAGTAGGGGGCTCAGGCAGATAATGGCAGCAAGTGACAGCGAGCGTTCCATCAATGCCTTGCTTATAGCTGCAGTGGGGTAGCTTGTTAGGGGGCTTTCATTCAAGTGGATGGCTGGCCGGCCACCAATTTCGCTAACTGAATGGTTGAGCAGCATCATGCTATCCAAGTCTGGCACCCAGACGACGTCGACGTTCAAGTCAAGCAGATCGATATAGAGCGCTTCAATACGTTGGGCTTCTTGCAGAGACAGCGAAATATAAAGTCGACGTATATTATGTTCGGCGATCAGCGAGCGCAGTTGTGCTAGTTCTCCGACGATAAGTGGCGAATTAGTTAAATCTTCAAAGGGGCTAGCGCTGACAACGCCAATCAGCGGGAATTGGTTTTGTCGAATAAAACTGTCAGCCAGCTTGAGAGCGACGCCATCGGAGCCAATAATAAGGCTATTGTAGTGATGGTTATTACGCTGGTGATAAAATTTAGACAATTGGTGCAAAATCAGATAAGGCGGAACTTGAATCAGATAACCTAGCAAGGCCCAGCTAATTAGGGTTTCGCGAGAAAATAATTCACCAGATTTTGTAATAAACCCAATGGTACTCAGGCATGTCAGTGTTAGCGTCCACCCGAGAAACAAGCGGACGGAGCCGTTAAAAACCTTGTGTCTTTTATAATAAACGTGGGTGGCTGAATAGGCCGGTACTGATACGAGCATGGTCAAAATGGCGAGCATGCGGTAATGGAAATCAATGGTGCCGAATTTGGTATAGACCAGTGCTAATAACAATGCGATGACAAAGCACATGGCAACGGACCACTGCCCCCAAAAAGTAAGCCCTCTGGCCACGGTTTTGCGATCTAGACGTGTATGTATCAAGGTAGCAGCCTTGTGATAAGTACTTGACTATAGGGGAGCGGCTGGAGGGGGTAGGTCACAGCACTCTTCCATGTGCAGGCGTCGAGCGGCGCTATTGCTGGAATAGGTAATTGCCGCACGAAACACTGATAATAAGGGTTATCAGCAATAAGGGTTCGACGTTTTATAACAGTGAGGCGGGAGGTGCTATTTTCAATAGAATAATAATCTAAAGGGTGCCGTGATGTCGTAGCGATAGCGTCGCGTCCGGTTATTGCTCTCATATGATTGTAAAGTGCCATCTATCCCGCAACTCGAACATCCTGAACCAGGCAATACCCGCGATTGCGTACTGAACGAAACAGGCGCTCACCAAAAGCATCTCTGAATTTACTCTGAAGTCGGCTCAGGCACATTTCCAGGCCACTGTAACTGTGCGGGTCTTTATTTATGCCGATAACAAGTTCTTGCTTGCTGCAGATGCGCTCTTCTCTGAGTGTTAGTGTTTTGATAAGTAACGATTCAATAGTTGTAAGCTGAATGCAGATGCTATTGTTGCACAGTTTTTGTGCCGCAGAGCAAAATAACCAGATATCAGGGCTTTCCGAATACAGAAAATCTGCTGTTTGTGCAGGAAAAGTCGAAGTTGTTTCCAGCGCTTGACTGGCAGTAAGGTCCGAGGAGCAGGAATGGATGCTCAATGATTGAACTTTTTTTACCGTTATCAAGTTGGAAAGCTCACTGGCGAACTTGTTTGCCGGTGCAAAGCCTGGCTGGTCACTTGCCCATCGTGCCCAGGAAGCAACGTGTGTCGCGCGCCACTGCTGATCTGTGCGTTGGGTAGCATGCTGGTTTGCTGGGTGATATTTGATTTTATCTTGTAGCAGGCTATTTTTTGGTGCAGATGAATGATCATTTGCAGGGGCCATATAACTGGAATGTCCGAGTGTTACCTTCATGCTTCAACGTCTCCATTCGTCGGTGTCAGGCTGGTGCCAGTTGGCGAACTACAGCGGTCTGCAGAGCAGTGCATGAAGTCAGATAATGCCTATTCGCTAATCGTCCCTCGGCGCAGGCGATAGCCAAACGCGCGAACACTAAAAATCAATTCAAGTTCGTAGGCTTTTTTGATCTTTGTTCTCAGGCGGCTAATGGTTTTTTCCAGTGCTCGCGGGTCATAGAAAACAATATTAGGGTCCAGAGTTTTAGCAATACTGTCCTGGCTTAATACATGCTGTGGTGCATGTATCAGGGCATCGATAATTGTCATTTCCGTATATGAGATTTCAAGTCTTTTTGCGGCGCCGCATAATAAAAGACGCGTGCGGTCAAGAGTTAATTTGGTCGTTGTTTTCCAGTGTGACTCTTCGAGAGTACGCGATAATAATGTCGATTTTTCTAGTGGACTGGCAGGTAACTTTATGCAGTGATCGGCGCCTGCCAGATAATAATTGATGCTGGTAAATGACTTGCTATGGGTGGCCAATATAAAAATACACACAATCTGATTGATCAGCCGGATGTGCTTTACCAGTTCCAGGCTGTCGTTAATAGCTTCTGGAGAATTAACTTCAATAAAAACAGCTTCTACCTGATTAAAATCGCACGTCAGGTTCGTCTTGGCGTCGCAGGCATCAAGATGCCTCACGCCAGAAGTGATGAGCTGTTCAATATCGTCGGCCAGCGCTTTGCTGTGTACAAAATTGAGCGCTTTTGGGGCCAAAATATCGGTCTTGCATCCTGCGAAAAGCATATCACCTAACCCAAATACTTAGAGGCTATTGGATTTTGCCATACAAGGATATATGAAATCGGACATTTTGTAACATTTTCCCACGCGGGATGTGATCAGATCTAGTAATCATCAACTCGCTGGTATCGAAGATCGATTTCTATGAGGGTGGTTTTTGCGTGTATTAATAACTATTTTGGTTGTGGGTGAAATACCATGCCACTGTCAAGCCCAGGGTCACCCCAGCCGTGTTAGCCAGCGCATCGTAAAACGATGCGCTGCGTAAAGGCATTAGCGCTTGAGCATATTCAATCAGCACCCCTGCCAGTACGCAGCCGCTGGCGATCCAATACAACTTGCTCTGCAAAAATGCCAATCGGCAGCTGAATGACAGGGCAAAAAAGCCAATAAAGTGATGCAGCTTATCTTCCTGGACAAAAAACTGCGGAATCGGCCGAGAGCGCAGCCCTGTGAACAGCAGGCCCGCGCACACTGCCATAAACAACAGGGTGCGCAGCCAGGATGGCAGCTCAACAAGGCGCTGGATCAGTAGATTCACTCGGTGATCTTCTCGAAATTCTCATAAAACGCATCGCGGTTGCGGCCATCGGTCATGGTATGCAGTGAGTACTGACGATGAAGCATAGCGCCACCGTCTCGAGTCAGTGGAGCCCAAGCGATATTGGCTCGGCTCATGGTTGACACGCTCATGATTTCGTCAAACGGAATCGAGATATAAATCCCTTTGTCAAAACTGCCCTCGCCGTACTCTTCTGCTGAAGCGGTGGTTCGAGTCACCCAGCCACCGAACTTCACGCCATTGGTAAATTTGCGGGAAATATCGATGGTGGTACCCCAGTCGCGAGCGAGATAACGGCCCACACTGACTGCCGCGTCAAGATCAAAGGGCAGTTTTGTATAGGAGGTAATATGACCGGTCACTGTTCTGTAGTCGCGCAGGCCAAAACCTTGGTCAAAGTCCCTTTGGCGAACATAGTTCAAGTCGGCACCCACCGACCAGCGTTCGCCCATAGGGCGGTACAGCAGTTCGCCGCCGACCCCGGCGTACATCGGTTCCAGATAACCGCCATAGACCATGCCATACAGGTCCTGGTCCAGTTTGCGGGCCTGGTTCAGTTGCAAGGCTGGCATGGTCACGTCTGAGGTGGTGATATATTGGCGCAAGTCGGTACGCACACGCGGCAGATTACTCGCTGAGTCGTATTTGAACTTGTCGAAGTTGTTGAACAGATTGACGCTGACGCCACCGCTCGCCCAGGTATTAGGGGTAAAGCGGTATTGCCCTTCGGCATACGTGCTTACCTGATACAACAGAAAACCGTCGGGGCCACCCAGGTTTTGCTGGTAACCCAAGCCAAAACCATAGGTGAAAGGGTTTGGCTTTTGTTGATACAAAGTTTTATCAACGTGAGCGGTCGCGCGGTTGACCTCGGTGGTGCGGTGCAGATCTACCAGATCTTGCTCGTTATTGACCACATTGCGGAAGGTTGCGCGGGGCACGCTGGTTTCTTCCATCGGCATGTCATAACGCTTGTTGACCAGGGTAAACCACTGAATCTCGTCATTGGCGTTATTATCCAGAATTCGACTGGCTCGGCCCACGCCCTTGGCGGAGTAGAAGTATTTAGACTGCTCGCCATAAATCATCAGCTCGGAATCATGCTGGGCAATACGCTCTACGGTATAGCCGGCATTTTTTTCCAGCTTTTTGGAGACCTCGGCCCAGTCAACCTGATCCAGTGGTGTGGTCGGTGCATGTGGGGGGAGGGGGGTTGCAGGCGGGTCGTAACTTTTCACTGGAGCCTTGCGGCTGACGAAGTTGGTATGCAAGGTAATACCAAACAACGCGGTATTGCCACGTTCCCAGCCTGCAGTCAAATCTACAGAGTCGCTCAGCTTGTAGACTGCGCCAATGTTAATTGGTGAGTCCTGTACCTGATTGTTGTTTTGGGGTTCGTGTTTGTAGTCATTGCCGTCGTATTCGACCTTTAGGCTCAAGGGAGCCCATGGTGTTTGGTATACAACCCCGCCAAACAGGGCAGGTGAGCCGCGAAAGTACGAACTAGTATTGACGTCACCGGTGGTCGAACTAGCCGGACGAGTATCAAAACGGTCATCAAGATAGCCCAGTGGGTTGTCCATATCGCCACGATTACCGATGTAACCCCAAGCGATCCCTAGGCTGAAATCCAGGTCTTTATAACGCTTGTTGGCAACAAAATACTCACTGGAGAACAGGCCAGTACCGCCGATATCCCTGAAGCCCAAAGCAACCTCAGGCAGCCAGTGGCTTTCCTGCCAAAGCCTGGCCTTGGCGTCTACCGCCTTGTCCTTGTAGCTTTGGCTGCCACTCAATGCTTCGGAGCCGTACTTGCGGTTACTGATCGCGGTGTAGCGAAAGGTTCCTTCAAGCCAGTCGAGGGGTTGCAACGAAAGGCTATAGCGCGAATACGGATCAGTACGGTTAGCGTTGAAGCTCAGCTCGCCAGCAGGCGCCATACGTGCCGTCGGGGTTTGCAGCAACCCGACGCCACCAAAATCATTCTGGGTATAGCGCGGCTCGGCATGGGCCAGACTGCAGGGCAGTAATACAACAGCAGCAAAACGTAACTTCAAGGGGCAACCTCGGCCAGCGGTTGAGTGGCTAGAAACTGGGCCAGCTGCTCATTTAAATCGGGTGTGGGCAAATCAGCATTGTCGTTACGCACCGGCACTAGAATCGTGCTGCCGGCGACCGCATATACGCCGTCCTGTCGATTCCAAGCGGCAATTGCGACTTGCTGGTAGCGACCGTCGGGATGGATCAGCCATAAAAAGTCGGCATCGGCTTCGGCCAGTCGAGGGCAGCTATCGAGGTAGTCGCGAGCTTCTTGCAGGGCGCGAAAGGGCAGGGTGCAGGGCTGTTTCACTGCGCCCAGTACCTTGATACTGTTAGTCGGAGCAGGGTAAATCAGCTGGTCGCCATCGCTCAGCAGATAGTTGCGAGCAAAGCCGACTTCCAGTGCAATCGGGTCAAGCACGGCGACTTTACGCCCGGTAACGGGTAGCTGATTGACCTGATCAAACAGGCGCGCAGCCAAGGCGGCAAGGGCATCATTATTATTAAGCAAGGCACCACGTTGCAGCATTTTCAGATCAAACAGCACTCCGGCCTTGAGCCGTATCTGCTGTTCCAGCAGCGGAGTGTGCAGCCACGCGGCAGCCAGCCAATAACCTTCAGGGTTTGGTAAGGCCTGGTTGATGGCATCTTGCATGCGCATGCCAGGGGTATATGCCAAATTGCCAGGCTTACCCACGTCACCACTCACCGTCACAGCTGCCTGGCTTTCTATGCTCAGGCACAGTATTGAGCAGCTCAACAATAAGCAGGCGCTCAGCTTCTTCAAATGGCTCACCGTGCGGTCTCCCAGTCTGGGCGCAGATGCACAATCTTCAACGCAAGCTCCGGTGTCAGGTGTTGTTCGCTCTGCAGCACCAGGCCATTGTCTGGGCGGACCCAAAATCGGTTGGTCGCGCTAAACCCGAGTGCCGGGATCTCGATGGCTTCATCTATGCGCTGTAGCACATGGGGCTGGCCGAGAATGGTCACGGTCTCGAGGCCTTTGCGGCGAAAGCGGCTATTCAACGCCAGGCCTACCTGTTCACCTTTATAGATGTCGATCCAGCGGGTGCTGGTCTCACCGTCGGTAATTTGTTGCAGGCCGCGCTTAAAAGGCGAATCACCATCAAAGCGCGTGCCATCCAGGCTGGGCTCCAGCCCTACAGAGCGCACCACCAGTCCGTCACGCATCAACAGTACTTGCTTGCCAGAGGCAACCCAGAACTGCAGATCGCCTTGCTGACGCAGCTTGGCCATCACCCCCTCGCTGGAGGGGGTGGTGACCAAAATTTGTGCGTAAGGCACCGCAGCAACATCAGCCGCTGTTAATTGCAACGGTTCGGTGTTGTTGACGGCGGCCTTGAGGGTGTCGATGGAGCCTTGCATCAGAGGGCTGCAGCCACACAGCAGCAGGCACGCCACCAGGCATGAGCGGTTACGAAGAGTTTTCAAAACGGCTCAAACCTTATCGGTTGTTGGCTTCACTGAGGTTGTTACCCGCGGCGGCGCTAGTACCCAAAATAGTTGCCGATGGCAGCAACTGACTGATCAGACGGTTCCAGCGGGTGACCTGGGCCGGGCCTACATAAACGATGTCTTGTGGTTTTAGTCGAAAGTGGCTGGCAACTGCAAAGGCCACTGGTGACTCGGCATCCAGCTGATAAACCTTGGCCGGTTCGGTCTCAAAGTTATCGGCGCCACGAATGACATACAGTGCATTGCCGTTGGAGGTGGTTTGATTCAAACCGCCAACCGAGCCGACTACATCAGCAAGGTTCATGTTCTTGGTTTTAAACCTGATTGCCTGAGGCATCAGGACTTCGCCCATCACATAGATTTTTTTACGATCATTGTAAGGGAGGTACAGTTGGTCGCCGTCTTTCAAAAACACGTTCTGCAACTGCGATCCGGAGGTGTTGAGGGAGTCTATATCCAGTACAAATTCACGACCATCGCGGGTCAGAGTCAGTCCGGACAGATCGGCATTCCCCGGTTCGATACCAGCAGCTCCAATAGCCTCGACCACACTTAACGGTGACGTGGTAATCGGCATTGGCCCTGCTTTTAGCACGGCACCAGCAAGAACCGCCTTTTGG
This sequence comes from Pseudomonas kulmbachensis, assembly GCF_963681935.1. NCBI lineage: Bacteria > Pseudomonadati > Pseudomonadota > Gammaproteobacteria > Pseudomonadales > Pseudomonadaceae > Pseudomonas > Pseudomonas kulmbachensis. Next base: position 2,297,431 of record NZ_OY817088.1, read on the forward strand.
CTGGCAAAGCGCAGAACACTCAAATCAACCTGCGGGCTGTCTACATATTGCTTAAGGCGTTCAGCGATTGTCGAACGTAACTCTTCGATGGTTTTACCCGCTGCATCGACCTGGCCGATATAGGGATAAAAGATCGTGCCATCCGGACGCACAAGGCGCCCGTTGGCATCAATCTGTTGTTGTGCGCCCGAAGGTGCCGTCAATTCGGGATGGTCCCAAACGGTGATATACAGCACATCGTTGGCTCCGATCCGGTAAGCCGCAGGCTTGAATGCCAGCAGTTCTGCTGGCACCGAGCTTGAGACGTATGTCGCCGCGTTTTGCGCAATCAGCTTGGGGGTGATGGGGATCAGCTCGACCCGACTGCTCTCAGGCGAGCCCTCTTGACCGATCGCACTGGTATCCAGGTATTGACCGGGCGCAAACATACAACCTTGCAGGGCGAACCCTGCAAGTACCGCGAGCGACAAACTACGAATCATCATTGAGGACACTTGTAAAGGAAACACATCAAAATCAAATGCCTGGAAAGCTCCAGGTGGTTTAGTCCTTTCGACCTGGCAGGTACTTAGTGAGTCCCTGTGGTACCTGTTGTGCCTGTGGTGCCTGTAGTGCCGCCGTTGCTGCCACCACCACCACCGCCCGATGCTGCTGCAGCAACAACAGCTACTACAGCAACGCCTGCAGCTACGGCAGTTTTAGTGTTGACGCCACCGAGGACACCGGTATCAGTATTCAGAGAGCCGCTTGCTGCGGGAGCTGGAGCTTCTGCTGCGATTGCAGAGGCGCTCAAGGCTAGGGCGAGTGCGGAAACGAGGAATTTATTCATGGGGAAATCCTTTTGGTAAATAGTCTGTATTGGGGGTAGTACTTGAGTGTGCGTACCCAAGATTACAAACTTGGGTGTTTGCGTGTTGCGCGAAGCTGCAAGCATAGCCCTCAAGAGGTTTCGTTACAGGTATTTTATTTTACAATAACAGCTCAAGAATACCCGTGTAGAGCCCCTTGGGTTGCTGACGTTTTATAACGTGCCGGTTAACTCAGCAATTACTGGCTGATATGTGCGTTGACTGCTGAACCCTGCAAGTAAACTCTGAGTAAGCCCGCTGTTTGCACGGGCTAATGTCATTTCGATAGCCACCTAAAGTGATTCTGCATCAATGTAGGCCTGCCAGCTCTAGTTTCCCAATAACTGGCGAAGAGTCGGGTTGGATTGATCTTTTGCGGACAGTTTAGGGTCTGCTACTGGCCAAGGAATATTAACCTCAGGGTCATTCCAGATCAATCCACCTTCATCTTCGGGATAATACAAATCGGTACACTTGTACTGAAAATCGGCAATATCACTGAGCACACAGAAGCCGTGAGCATAGCCTGGCGGTACCCAGAACTGACGGTGATTTTCATCGCTAAGTTCGACGCCAACATACTGGCCGCAGGTCGGCGATTCAGGGTTTATATCCACTGCCACATCATAGACTGAGCCCTGGCTGACACTCACCAGCTTGCCTTGTGGGCGCGTGCGCTGAAAATGAAGGCCGCGCAGAACTCCGCGCTGCGAGCGAGAGTGATTATCCTGAACGAAGGGCAGGGTGATGCCTGCTTCGCGGTAGCGTTCGGCCTGAAAGGTTTCGAGAAAAAAGCCTCGCTGATCTCCGAACACCTTGGGTTCGATGATCAAGACCCCCGGCAACGCGGTTTCAATAATTTTCACTGCCCTGCCTCCTGGACAAGCAAACGCTGCAAATATTGACCATAACCAGTCTTGCACAGTGCTTCGGCCTGGCAAGCCAATTGCTCCGCCGACAACCAGCCTTGGTGATAGGCGATTTCTTCCAGACACGCGACTTTCAAGCCCTGACGCGCTTCAATGGTATGCACAAAGTGACTGGCTTCCATCAACGAGTCATGCGTGCCAGTATCTAGCCAGGCAAACCCACGGCCCAATAAACTCACATGCAAGTCGCCACGTTGCAGGTAGGCGTTGTTGACATCGGTGATCTCCAGCTCGCCGCGCGCAGAGCGTTTCACCTGTTTTGCAATCTCCACAACCGAATTGTCATAGAAATACAGCCCGGTGACGGCATAGTTGGATTTCGGCTGCTTGGGTTTTTCTTCGATGGAAATTGCCTTGCCAGTGGCATCAAATTCCACAACCCCGAAACGCTCCGGGTCACTGACGTGATAGCCGAACACCACGGCACCGGTGGTCCGACTAGCCGCCTGTTGGAGCATCGCGCTGAATCCGTAGCCATAAAAAATGTTATCGCCAAGGATCAGACAAACATTACTGTCACCAATGAATTCCTCACCAATCAAGAATGCTTGGGCCAAGCCATCTGGAGAGGGCTGTTCAGCGTAGCTGAGTTCAATCCCGAACTCCGATCCGTCGCCCAGCAACTTGCGAAAGTTAGGAAGGTCTTCAGGGGTAGAAATAATCAGCACTTCGCGGATGCCGGCGAGCATAAGCACCGACAATGGATAGTAGATCATCGGTTTGTCGTAAACAGGCAGCAGCTGTTTCGATACGCCACGGGTAATAGGGTGCAAGCGTGTGCCGGAGCCACCCGCTAGAATGATACCTTTCATATGGAATGTCCTTTTTTAAATGATTCGAGAACTGGCTTTTTACGCATGCGGTGATGCGGGATAAGCATTGGTAGGCGCTGAGTGCTTGAGTTAATTATCGCCACCCAACCGACCTAATCGATAGTCCCCGGTCAATACGCGCTGCCACCATTGGTCATTGTCCAAATACCACTGCACTGTCTTGCGCAACCCTGTTTCAAAAGTTTCTTGCGGCACCCAGCCCAACTCTCGTTCGATTTTCGATGCGTCGATTGCATAACGTCGATCGTGTCCAGGTCGGTCCTTTACAAAGGTAATCAGTTCTTTGTAAGAGCGGGAGCGCTCGCTATTGGTATCAAGCGGTACCAGCTCATCCAGCAACTCGCAAATGGTTTCCACCACTTCCAAGTTGCGCTTTTCGTTGTGCCCACCAATGTTGTAGGTCTCACCAACGACGCCTTTGCTCACTACCTCAACCAATGCCCGAGCATGGTCTTCAACGTACAGCCAGTCGCGAATCTGCGAACCGTCGCCGTACAACGGCAATGGTTTACCCTCCAAGGCATTGAGAATCACGTGGGGAATCAGCTTCTCCGGGAAGTGGTACGGGCCGTAGTTGTTGGAGCAGTTGGTCACCAGCACTGGTAAGCCATAGGTACGCTGCCAAGCACGCACAAGGTGGTCTGAACTGGCCTTGGAGGCAGAGTAGGGCGAGCTGGGTGAATAGGGTGTTGTTTCAGTAAACAGGTCCGTTGTACCTTCCAGGTCGCCATACACCTCATCTGTGGATATATGGTGGAAACGGAAGGCTTTCTTGGCCTCGGGGGGCAAGTCATTCCAATAGCGCCGTGTTGCTTCCAGCAGACTATAGGTGCCAACGATATTGGTCTGGATGAAGTCTGAAGGTCCGTCAATAGAGCGGTCCACATGGGATTCTGCTGCCAGATGCATTATCGCAGTTGGCTGAAATTCGGCGAACACTGTATCGAGTGCTTGGCTATCGCATATATCAACCTGATAAAAGCAGTAGCGTGGCGATGCTGCTATCGAGGCCAACGACTCCAGGTTGCCGGCATAGGTAAGTTTGTCAAGGTTGGCAACTTCCATGGCGGTGTCGTCGATCAGGTGACGAATTACGGCTGAGCCGATAAAGCCAGCGCCGCCAGTAACAATAACACGCATCAGTATTTCTCCAAGTAAAGGCTCTTTCAACGACCTTTTAATTTTTCAAACTTTTAATTGTGCCCGGGTATTACTTTTATGGGGTGGCGCCCCATTCGATAGCCTGACTGTCTTGAGTGCTATAGTTGAAATTTGGGTGCAGAGTGAGATGCTTGATGTGAAAGCAGAAGGGCATTAAATGAAATTAACCCGTGTAGTACTTATAGGCATCGATTACATGCATTCTAAGCGCGTGACTTGTAAACAAAGACATCGCTCCACCTTCACTGCATCTTTTACCATCAGCCAAAGCTGTATGCGAGGGGTCATATAATACATAACCTCCATGCTCATAAGCTTTTTCGCAAACTTCTATATCTGCCATAAAAAGGAAATATTTAGGGTTTAGTCCTTTTACTTGTTCCCAGTAACTTCTACGTATAAATACGCAAGATGACTGTAGCCATGGTACTTTTTGCTTCTTGCCAGGATTGAAGTCGCTGAGAAGATATTCAGATATTTTTTTCTTTCCCCATGATGTGTGCTTCAAGAATGTTCTTTTTGCAACTAGGGCTGATACGGAAGGGTAGCCCCGAGCAATGGTAGGTCTTGAACCATCATCATTGATCTGCGCGGGGCCGACAACATAGCACTTTGGGTCTTCAAAGTTTTTTATGATGCCAGAGAGAGTATTCGGATCTTCAATTATTATGTCTGGGTTTAAAAGCAAAATAAAGTCGGTGGGGCGAGACTCTGAGTGGACAGCCATGTTAACTGCTGCAATGTACCCTATGTTTTTTTGTGTTCGAAGTACTTTTACTTGGTGGTCAGACAGGCTGTGTAAGATTTCAAAGTTCTCATCGCTGCAAGAGTTGTCGATGACGGTGATATAAATATCTTCTTGAGAGTAAGACTGGTCGCGCAAAGACTTTATCGAGTCGACAACTCGGTATGCTTTGAAGTAGTCGATGAGAACGACGTGAATTGTTTTGTGATGTTCCATTTAGCGACCTATGATGTGAGTTGCAAGTGAATCCCAACCAAGAATTTTCATATGCTTGCATACTTTAGGTTTTGAGTCGTCAGGCGTTTCTTTATGACGGGCTCGATGAATCGCCAATGCTAATGATTCCGCAGACTCTGGGTCAAACCAATAGATCTTCGAGTAGTTGCCGATGGTTTCATGCGCATATTCAAGGTCAGCAGCGATAATGGGTTTGTTGAATTCTTTAAATTCAGTCAATGGTAAGCCCCATGTTTCGAGCAGCGAGGGGAAAATTAGAGCGTCGCATGTCTCGTAACGCTCCTCTACCTCTGCTTTCTGGAGAAGACCCAATAGGCTTATATTGGTTAGAGGGTACTGTTGAATCAGTTTTCTTGTGTAGTTATTTTCTCGCCCGGAGAGCGTTAGCCAAAACGAAGTGTTTTTTACTAAATGTTGTGTTTTGAATATGATCTCGTGGTTTTTAAAGTAACGCGGATAGGCAGGATAAAATAATTTGAAGGTATCACTGTTAGTCGAGGTATCAGTTTTTTGAGTGCTCTTGGTTCTGATGTCGACGTCAGGAGCAGCAACTATTACATTTGAGATGTCGAAGCGTTTGCAAAATTCATCCGCCATCCATGCTTGTTGAGTAATAACCGAGGTGTTCTTTTTTATATTGATCTTGTACAGATATTTATAAAATTTCGAGAAGGCAAATTGTTTTGGATCCATTAATGCCGATGATAGTGGCATTTTCAGAAAAATTGATGGGTTGTGGCAGTAGACATATCGTTGAGAGGCTTTGACACTGGGTGTCGTGTCGTGGAGGGAAAACCATGTATGAGGTTTTATTTTAAGAGATAAGAGGTAAAAATAAACGTATTCATAAAAAAAACGCAAAAACCAACTTTTTTTAGAGAGAGGAAAATAAATAAACTTTATATGCTTTAGCTCAATGCCGCTGTGCACTGAAGGGTTCGATACAAGAAATATTACTGAGTGTTCCGTGTCGGCGTTAGAGTCAAAAGCCTTCATGGCATCTTGTAATACCGTCAATGCTCCGCCATCGACTATGTTAATGGCAGAGACTACAGTAGTTTTTATCATTCTTACGCTCACGTTTAAATGCGGGTTAACTTTTGTTGGTGAGTAGAGTGCCCATATTTAAAGATGTGTTGGTTCAGGCCGCTTGTGTTCAGGCTGATCTCTAAACTAGGTTTTTTGGGCTATCTGTATATGGGGTCTCTGTGTGTTTGGAATGTTGTGCTTTGTAAGTGTTTATTATGATGATCGTGTTATTTTGGTAAAGTCCGAATCAGGTCTTTTCCCAAGTATTGCTAGTGAAGTTAAACTTTTTAATTACTTTTGCAGGAACACCTACTGCAATAGAGTATTTCGGAATGCTGTGGGTGACGACGGCATTTGCCCCGATAATACTGCCTTCGCCGATAGTTACTCCAGATAAAACAACAACACCCTCTCCGAGCCAAGAGTTACTTTCTATTGTTATAGGAGAACCTTTTAGTTCGCGACTATCGGGCGGCGTGTCCGGGTGAGAAAGGTTGCTACCAACAGCGTCCACATAGACCCCATGTTCGTGATCTACAATAGTCACGCGACTACCGATAAGGCAGTTATCGAAGATGGAGATCGTTGTTATTGCACCTATGTGGCAGTAATCATTTATTTTAACATTGTCTCCGATAAGCACTGCGGCTTCACTTTTTAAAACCTCCAGGCGCAGATCCAATCCCGCTGTAAATTTATCACCGAATGTCAGGCGACCTTTATTTATTAATCGAGGAAAACCTTTTATTATTCTTACTTTTTTGCCGAAAAATACTTTTGACCATAAGAAGAAAAAGATATTTCGGATGGTTATTGTAAAAGAGGTTCTGATGTTTTTGTCTTTGGGTGATTGAATGTATGCTGATTTCATAAGTTACCATGTGCTTTTTTTGATGAAAACATCTTGGCCTCGGAACAGCAGGCTATAAAGATGACAAATACAAGGGAGCTGACGCTGGCAGTACTTTCGAAATTGGAAATTAACAGGTACAGAGAGATAATCAGAAGCTCTTTGGATTTTCTCCTCTTAAAAAGATCGAACATGATGTAGGAGACAAATAAGGAGACTGCAAAAAATAAGACAAGCCCCTGGCTAATAATATAGTTGACGAAAAGAGAGTCAATTTGAATTTTTTTGTCATGAATGCCTGACATGAGCTCTATTCCCGATAACGGTTCAATTACTCTCCGCGCAATAGAAATTCGATAGCTAAAGAGTTGATCCAGGGCTGTTATCGCAGCAGGCCCAAGGAACGAACTCAGCGCTTGCGGGACGGTAACTAACCAAGCTATGAGCATTGATGTTATGCCGAGTAGCAAAATAGGAAGCGTGAAAAAAGCGGTGCGGTGCAATGAAAAAAATTTGGCGGAATAGTAAATGAATATTACTATTGGAATTGGGATGTAAGTTCTGCTTACTGTTTCTTGAATGATGAAAAGATACACGAGTACAGTAGTGAAGATTAGTTTTTTATCGTCTAGATAAAATCCGGAAATCATACAGCTTATAATTAATAGGGATACAACGTTGGGCTGCCAAAATCCAAGGCTTTCTTTACTGCCTGTTGAGAAGGCGACATCGGAATACAGAGTGTTGGTGAATGTTGCTGATTGAATTAAGCCTAGTTTTGCGAGCACTATAGTTAATGTAGTGATTAAAATTAACCACCAGGCTGTTGAGCGTATTATCTTGTCTTTGTCTAGGCGGATTATTAAAATTGATAAAATGAATCCACATCCAGCATCCAGAAAAAACCAATCTTTAAAACCGATACTCCATATTAAGAAGAAAAGACCAACTATGAGCATTTTTCGTGAAATGGAGTAATTGAAAGCGTAAAATGCGATAAAAATTAAAATAGAAGCGCCGCGCGTGATATCAAAAATTATTTTAATGGCAGGGTTATAATATACTTCTTGAGTGGAGGAGAGTGCAAACAAGATAAAACTAGCTATCGCTATTCGGCTGAGCAGTTTTGTTTTAGATATTGCTAAGAGGTTGGCGGTTCGAGTGTTCGTCCTGTATAGCATTTAGTATGTCTTCATTGCTGTGATCTTGATTTGACTGTTTTTTTCGAGGCTTGACGTCAATTCGTTTTTGATGTCTGGGTACAGTTGTTCAACTAAGCTCTGTGCTTTGTCCTTGTCTAGCATTATGTTGAGTCCACCTTTTATTGTGTTCATATAATAGGCGGCAACGAAATTTTTGTTATATGTCTCAGTTATGGTGTTTGGTTTGGCTAATTCGTTTTTCAATGTTTCGAATAGTTTTGACGGGTTTTTTATTGAAGTGACATTCGCATGTTGCTGGTAAAAAACACTTCCAAATAAAAACACTTTTTTCCCCAGTAAAAGGGCTTCATAACCTACCGTGCTAGTTAAGGTTATAACAGCTTTGGAAGCTTTGATTAACTCTTTTGTCGGAGAGTTCGGGTGCAAGATTTTTACGTTTGGCAGCGAAGCAATTGTTTTGTAAAATTTAATCTCAGGGTAGGCAAAGGCACTCATGTGGTCTTTCACATATAGTGTAAGGCCTTGGGGTAGGTTGAAAGCAATGTTGCGGATTACCTCGAGTTCATTTAAATAGGTGCCGGCAAGTATAGAGGTTGATGACTCGGGGTGATAGTGAAGTGGGTAAAGTAAGAAGGCGTCGTCTGTGTTTGGTAGCGAATAGTATTGCATGACCGACGAGGATCGAAGTTTTCGTAATAAACTTCTTTTAAACATTTGCCAGGTTCGATTCAGAGGGTTGCCTCTCTGAAAACTATGATAGTGGTCATCGTTCAAGTGTCTTTTATAAATGAGCAGTTTTTTTATTTTCCCTTTGTTGTAGTATTTGTTTATTAGGTTTGTATTTTCAAGATTGTTGAATTTCATGTAGTCGGGAACAATGTTCTCGATATTTTCAATGTATTCTGAACACCAGTTTCTTATTTCTTGAGGTACTATAATTTCGCCGTTATTTATTTTTTCAAAGGTGTCTTGGATCTTTATATCTTCGCTCAGAGGGTTGTCAGATATGGCGAATCGCCCCGGAAGTCGGCTGCTAGTTACTCCGCGGTAAATGATATTGTTTTCTTGGCAGGCAAACCATGCGAAATGGGCGAATGCATTTGAAACGTTTTCGTATATGACAACATCGATATTTCGTTCTTTGATTATTTTTTCAAAGAACGAAAGCAGTGCGCTTTTCAGGTTTTCATAAAAGTCAGGCTTCTTTGGGCCCCATAAACTGTACACTTCAGCACGTTCGAAGTCTGATAATAGTGCTGAGTTCATGTTGTATGCTGCATAGCGCTCTAATAGGGCGAAGTCTGTAGCGTGGTCTGCGAAAAAAGATGAGAACTCATACACTTTATTCCCAAACTGGTGGAGTTCGTTCTCATCTTCCGATGTTTTGCAGTCAACGGCAAAGAAAACGTTAGCTTCATCGGAGCTGAATTTGTTTGCAAGGCTGTTAAAAAAATTGTGATAACCCGGCGCGCCATTGGATAGTATTAAAATATTCATAGATACCTTAGAGGCTAAAGCCAGGCGTGAAGTGTGCTAGCGTAACTGCGCTATTTGCAGTTGCAGGAGCCGTTAAACGCGCCCCTATTACTTTTGTAAGGAATTTTGGAGGCAAGCCATATCCAGGTCGCACGCTGCGTATTGACTCTTCTGTGATTACATCTCCGGCCTTGAGATCTTTTACGAAATAAAGTGATCGTCTAAATTTGGCATTTCCTTGCTCACTAGACTTGCGCCCGTAATCAACCTGGCCTAGCGCCGCCCATGCAGTTTTGCTATCGCGACACAGAGCTACCAACTCTGCTGGTTCCAACGAGAAACTGTCATCAGGACCGCCGCCACTGCGATCAAGGGTGAAGTGTTTTTCAATAATCGATGCACCCATCACGACGCTGGCAATAGCAGTTGTATTGTCCAGTGTATGGTCCGACAGGCCAGTAACCAGGCCAAAGCGCTGCATCATGTCTGGGATCGTGCGCAGATTGTAGTCCGCTGCTGGAGCCGGGTAGCCACTTACGCAGTGAAGAATAGCCAGTTCCTTGCAACCACCTTCGCGAGCGGCGTCAATGGCTTCCTGGATTTCATCAGCATCGGCCATCCCGGTTGAGATGATCATCGGTTTGCCTGTGCTGGCAACGTACTTGATCAACGGCAGGTCAATGGCTTCAAAGGAAGCAATTTTGTAGGCTGGAGTGTTGAGGCTTTCCAGCAGATCAACAGCGGTGTTGTCGAACGGGGAGCTGAAAATGGTGATTCCCAGCTTACGCGCGTACTCGAACAGCGTTGCGTGCCATTCCCACGGCATTTGGGCTTCTTTGTACAGCTGATAGAGGTTCTTGCCATCCCATAGACCACCGTGAATCTGGAAGTCTTCAGAGTCACAATCGAGGGTGATTGTATCGGCGGTATAGGTCTGCAGTTTGACCGCATCAGCGCCGGCTTTCTTTGCTTCCTCGATGATCTTTAGTGCCGTTTCAAGCTTGCCGTTATGGTTGGCGGAAAGTTCGGCGATGATGTATGGCGGTGCATCTGCAGCAATGCGGCGACCTGCAATGTTAATGCTTGGAATATTTGACATGATTTGATCTCTTAAGTATTCGCGGGTCTATCGGAGGCAAGAAGGCCGAAACATACAACGTCGTGGTATTGCTCACCATCGAAGTGCTGGTGGCGCAGGATGCCCTCCTGTTGGAAACCCTGATTCAGATGGAACTTGATTGAACGTTCGTTATACGCAATTGCTTGACCACAAATTTTGTGCAGTCCTGCATGGCTGAATGCATATTTCAGTGCAGCTTCACCTAATCTACGGCCTGTACCCTGTGGCGCATCGGGGGCGGCGTAAAAACCCCAGTCGGCTATGCCGCCAGGCGCAATTTCATGGATGTTGATAAAACCGACTGGCACAGAATCGATTTCGAAAACCAGTAAATGGCGGCTGCTGTCCAACGTGGCCCGCTCGAACCAGCGAGTGTGCTCCTCAAGACTGATTTCATGCTGCGTGTACATATAACGGCGTACATCTGCATCATTGCGCCAGCTGAGTACTTGCTCGAGATCTTCGTGGGTCATCGGCCGTACACGTGAATCCGTTGGTGCGCTTGCAGTCAATTTAAAACTCCAAATATTGGATGACCCTTGCTACTCCCATGCCATCTGCTATCTGCGAGGCAGCTTGGCTCATGCTTGTTCGTTTAGACGCTGATGCAGCAAGTCTGTTTAATAAATCAGGCAGGCGATCGGGTATTTCCTGCGGTTCATGCAACACGTACACCGCATTGGCATGCTCAAGACTCTGGGCGATTTTCCGTTGGTTATCGGCCAGTACGAGCATTATGGTTGGCAAACCCAAACAGCAGCGCTCCCAGGATGTTGCACCCGCGGCGCCGATGGCCAAGTCACTTTCGGCCATCAATTGGGCCATATCACTGATACCGACTTTGACCGTTGTGGGCCAGGGCATTTGACTGGCCTGTTGGCGAACGTCGTCAAGCCAGGGCGCGGTGCTGCCCATCACCACGCTGATATTGCAGTTGGCTGGCAACTCTGCGCTTCTCAATGCCTTCAGAATCTGCCCGGTGGCATTGTCTTTATCGACGCCACCCATGGTGATCAGCAGGTGTTCGAGTTGCGGTGTTTCCCTGCGTTTCAGGCTGAAGTCACGCAAGTTCGCGAACTCCGGACGCAGCAGGGAATATTGCGAACCACAGAGTAGGGTGCAGGTCTCTGGGGTCCAGGGAGCATAGTCCTTGGCATCACGGCCAAAGGTCTGATCCAGCAGCAGGTCACACCGGTGAGGCCGGTCTGCCAGATCGTCGATCACCATCAGCTTGCGGTAGCGCGGCATTAACGCCGTTTCCCAGCGTGCATCGAGGGCATAGTGATCAACGATCAGCCAGTCAGGTGTCAGTTGCTCAAGAATGGCAGCGCATTCAGCTGCGTCCTGTTCCTGTGTTGCTCCTAACCAAGCAGCATGAGCCAGTTGTGACGGGTTGATCGTCGTCTGTTCAACTGCATGAGCCAGAAGCGGTAAAACATGAACTTGAAAGCCTTTATTGCGGATGTGCTCAACCAGGTTGCCGGGATGTTCCCGGCAAATAAACTGGCATTCGCCGCCTTGCTGCTTGAGCGAGTCGGCCAGGGTCAGGCAACGCATCACATGCCCTGTACCCATTTGCAGTGAGGCATCAACGCGCAAGGCAACCCTGATGGCTTGCTTGCTCACTGTGCTTCAGCCTGCATGGCCTTGAACAACCATTCGGCACGGACCCAGTCTTCCGGGGTGTCGATGTCTTGTACGCGATGTCGCGGCAGAGCCACCGGGACCGAGGCAGGGCTGAAGATCATCCGACCTTGCAGCCAGGCATCGGCCTTGCCCCAATAAAACTGGCCTGCGTCATGAAAGGCCTCTTCAAGGTCTTGCGAGCGGGTGTTGAAGTGCTCAGGGTTGAACATTTCAACCTGCCCTTCAGCATTGAGGCGGATCGCCCGCTGAATCGGGAAGGCGTAGCTGGTGACCGAGAAGGCGTAATCGCTGCCAGTCTCGAGCAGGGTGTCAAAACCACGACGAATATCTTCGGGGCTCACAAATGGGGCCGTGGCATACAGGCAGCAAGCCTGTTCCACGGATTGCCCTTGTGCATTGACCCACTCAATGGCGTGGCGAATAACCGGAATGGTCCCGGTATGGTCGTCAGACAGTTCGGCCGGGCGCACAAATGGCACCGTGGCACCGTAGCGGCGCGCCACATCGGCGATCTCTTCGTCATCGGTAGATACAATGACCTGATCAAAGCAGCCGCTTTGCAGGGCTGCTTCAATGGACCAGGCGATCATCGGCTTTTCGCAGAACAGCTTGATGTTTTTGCGTGGGATACGCTTGCTGCCTCCGCGGGCAGGGATGATCGCCAGCTTCATGCCTGCACCGCCTGGCGCAGGGCAGCAATGACTTCGTCTTGCTGCTCATCGGTCATGGTCTGGAACATCGGGATGCTGATAGCTTCCTGATAGTAGGTTTGCGACTGTGGGAAGTCGTCCGGTTTGAAGCCCATGCGCTCGTAGTAAGGCTGGGTGTGCACCGGGATGTAGTGCAGGTTGACGCCGATTCCCAGTTCGCGCAGTGCTTCAAAGACCTGGCGGTGAGTTTTCTGGATTTGATCCAGGTGCAGGCGAATCACGTACAGGTGCAGACCGGAGTAGCTGTCTGCGTGCTGCCAAGGCGCGGTAACCGGCAGGCCAGCCAGCAGATCGTCATAGCGACGGGCCAGTTGATGGCGGCGGGCTACGTACTGATCCAGACGCTCCATCTGGGTAACACCCAATGCGGCCTGCAGTTCGGTCATGCGGTAGTTGAAGCCCAGATCGATCTGCTGGTAGTACCACGGACCGTCGGCTTCATGAGTCATCTGCGCCGGGTCACGGGTGATCCCGTGGCTGCGCAGCAGGCCCATTTTGGTTGCCAGTTCGTCATCGTTGGTCAGTGCCATGCCGCCTTCTGCGGTGGTAATGATCTTGACCGGATGGAAACTGAAAACAGTGATATCGCTGTAGCGGGAGTTGCCGATGAACTCGCCCTGGTATTTACCACCAATGGCGTGAGAAGCATCTTCAATAATCTTGAAGCCATAGCGCTGGGATAATGCATGAATGGCTTGCATATCGCAGGGCTGGCCACACAAATGCACGGGAACTACTACCTTGGGTAGCGTGCCCTCGCGTTCGGCCTGTTCCAGTTTTAGAGCAAGCGCTTGCGGGCAAAGGTTGTACGTGCGCGGGTCGATATCGACAAAATCAATTTCGGCACCGCAGTACAGCGCACAGTTGGCCGAGGCGACAAAAGTGATCGGTGTAGTCCACAACCGATCGCCCGGGCCAAGCCCAAGGGCCAGGCAGGCAATGTGCAATGCCGAGGTGGCACTGTTCACGGCCAGGGCATGGCGGGCTCCGACGTGCTGAGCAACACTTCGCTCAAAACGCGGCACCATGGGGCCTTGGGTCAGGAAATCAGATTGCAGCACCCCCACGACCGCATCGATATCGGTCTGGGTGATGTCTTGGCGGCCGTAGGGAATCATGCTTTAGATGCTCCCGATCTTGGCGCGGTTGATTTCGATCCAGTTTTCCAGATCGGCATCGCTCATCCATTCGGTGTTGTTGTCGCTGGCGTAAACAAAACCTTCAGGCACGCGCACACCATCTTTGATGCGTTTAGGGCAGTCGGCCCAACCATTGATGGTAGGCAGAATCTTGAAGTGTTCCGGGTATTCGTAGGTGTAGTAGGCGTCTTCAGCGCTGATCATCTGCTCATGCAGCTTTTCGCCTGGGCGGATACCGATAACTTTCTGCTCGGCTTCCGGGGCAACTACGCGGGCCAGATCAGTTACTTTCATCGACGGGATCTTTTTAACGTAGATCTCGCCGCCTTCCATATCTTCGAATGCGTGCCAAACCAGTTTTACTGCATCTTCCAGCGAGATCATGAAACGGGTCATGCGCTCATCGGTAATTGGCAGTACGCCCTTGTCCTTGATCGACATGAAGAACGGGATCACCGAACCACGCGAACCCATTACGTTGCCGTAACGAACTACAGAGAAGGTTGAGTCATGGCTGCCGGAATAGGAGTTGCCGGCGACGAACATTTTGTCGGAAGCCAGTTTAGTAGCACCGTACAAGTTGATCGGGCTGCTCGCCTTATCGGTAGACAGGGCAACGGTACGATGTACGCGCTTGTCAATACAGGCGTCGATCAGGTTCATGGCGCCATTGATATTGGTTTTTACGCATTCAAACGGGTTGTACTCGGCAGTCGGCACGATTTTGGTCGCAGCGGCATGCACTACATAGTCAACACCGTCCAGGGCGCGGTACAGACGCTCTTTATCGCGTACGTCGCCGATGAAGAAGCGTACTCGCGAGTCGCCCTCGAACTTCTTGGCCATGTCCCATTGTTTCATCTCGTCACGGGAGAAGATGATGATTTTTTTCGGGTTGTACTTGGCCAGGGTCATCGGTACGAAAGTATTACCGAAAGAGCCGGTGCCGCCAGTGACAAGAATCGTTTTGTTAGTAAGCATTCAACAGGTTCCTTTGTGAAATTCTTAAACAGTTGGGTGATACGTTATCGGTACTGCGCCGGAGTCAAACGGATAAAAGCCAGGCATTTCCACAGCAAGATAAACAGAAAAGCTACGCACAGCCCCGCAGGCACTGCTTGTACGGGCCAATAGTGGGACAGCAGCCATGTAACGGGAATAAAGATCAGCAGGCTGGCGATATGGCTATGAATAATCGGTCGATCCAGTCCCTGGGCATACAGTGCATAGTGCGGGATCATACCCAGCGAATAGAGAAGGGTAATTAACAACGTCCAGGGGAATAGGTTCTCGTGTTCAAGGTACAGGGGCTTGTTAAGCCATCCCAGCAGGGGATTAATAATTAAGAGTGCAACTATCGAGAATGCAGCAGAAAATATCAGTGTCTGCCACAACAATGCTTTCAGTTTAAGTCGAAACGCAGCAGCATCTTTGTCATGGTGAGCACTGATCAGTCCAGGGTAGATAAAAGCAAAAACACCAGCGTCAAGAAATGATAGCAGAGCACTGCTGATGCCCATAAACAAGACATAAGCACCGAGGGTGTCCAAGTTGGCCAAATCTGCAAACCAATAACGATCTACTGTAAATAAGCCGCGAAGTGCTAAGGTGGCTACAAGTAAGGGGATGGCTGTTTTTAGACCTTTGCTAATCCATTGCCAGTCAATTTTCTTATGCCACCCTGAGACTTTTAGTTGTTTTAGTCTATAAGAACCCAGCACGAGTGCCGCAAAGCTTCCCAGTGCCCAGCCGCCTAGTACCACGTTAAGTTCGCGAGTGTCGGCGCGAAAAAACATTAGTCCTGTCACCATAACGGCCCAGATGCCAGAGCGCAGAAATAGCATTACGCTGGCAAGCAATTGTTCTGAGATAGTGATTAGGAGTCGACTCAACTCCTGGGTCAGGTGCTCAAGAATTAGCAGTATGAAAAACCAGCCTGCAACACTCCATGGTAGGAGCCCTTTTATAAAAATCAAACTCAAAAGCGGCAGGAAAATCATATATAGCACCAAGGATAATGCACCTTGGTCTTTTAGTAGTCCGCCCCACTCATGACGCTCTCGTTTCAAAATTTCTCGAGTTGTGAAAGCGTAGAAATCAAATCCCAGTAGGTAAAGGGCATAACTAATAGTCACCGTCAGCAAACCGTATAGACCAAGTTCCTTTGGCTCGAGAAATTTAGCCAGGAAAAAGATCAACAGAAATTTGCTTGCGAGAGTTATGCCGCGCAGAGCGATATTTGTAAAGCGTGTGAGGCTTTGCTTCGGCATGATTCATTGTGTCTTTTTAAAAGGCGAGCGGGGCGCCAGAAAGTAGTAAGTATAACTACGTAATGCCGCAGGTGATGCGGATTAGTATCGGTTTTTGAATGCTCGGTCTGCTTCAGACACGCTACCGCCCCAGGATTATATGCTAGTCCCTGAAAGCGGCTTAATCAGTTGCGATGTCATGACTTGGTTTGCTTGGACAGTAAAAGAGCGCCCCTAACCATTTAAGGGCGCCCGGAATTCATCTTGCAGTACGGCTTATTAAACGCTGTCAGATTTGTATTCGTAATTGTAATAACCATATGCGCCATAGCCATATTTGGCTGATGCGCGCTTCTCAACACCATTAAAAATCGCACCTTTAAGTTCAATGCCACTTTGGGCAAAGCGCCGTATGGTCAATTCAATCTCGCGTGCCGGGTTCAGCTCAAAGCGAGTAACAATCAAGTTGGTGCCTGATTGGCGACCGACAATCGCAGCATCGGTAACGGCCAAGAATGGTGGTGTATCGAGAATTACCTGGTCGTACTTGGAGCTGATCAAGTCTAGGAACTCGGTAAAGTTCTTGTGCATCAACAATTCGGACGGATTAGGCGGAATCTGTCCACGACCTATAACATCGAGGTTTTCTATTTCAGTTTTATGAATCGCGGTGTCAAGGTCGCAGCGTTTTGCCAGGTAGTCGGACAGCCCGTTCTCTACGGGAATACCGAACATCTTATGGATATAGCCTTTACGCATATCCACGTCGACTAGAAGTACTCGTTGGCCAGATTGTGCAATTACGGCGGCCAAGTTAGCGGAGACGAAAGACTTGCCGACCTTGGGGCTTGGGCCAGAAATCATCAGGCGGTTGTTATTGGCTTCCAGCATGGCGAAGTGCAGGCTGGTGCGCAGGCTGCGCAGCCCTTCAATCGCCAGGTCCGTTGGATGGCTACTTGCCAGTAACGGAGTAGTGCGACTGCCACGACCGTTAGGGCTTTTTTCGTCTTCAACTTTTTGCAGTGAGCTAAACGGAATTGAGGCGTACACCGGCAAGCCAAGCTTCTCGATGTCATCCGGGTTTTCCACGCCGCGGTTAAGCGCCTTGCGAAACAGTACATAACAAATGGCCAAGAAGGCGCCGAGTAGAGTGGCAATCAGTACGATCAGGGCTTTCTTGGGTTTGACAGGGTTTCGCAGGTCTACATCGGCGGTGTCGATCAGGCGCACGTTGCCCACGGTACCTGCCCGCATAACGTCAAGTTCCTGAGATTTATTCAGCAACTGGGTATAAATCTCGGTGCTGACTTTCAAGTCGCGGGTCAGGCTCAGCAATTCTTGTTGGGTAGTAGGCAGCCCTTCAACTTGCTTGGCTAGCCGGTGCTGCTTGCTAGTCAGTTCGGCAAGTTGTCCCATCAACGCACGATAAGCTGGGTGCTGCGGGGTAAATTTTCGGTCCATCTCGGCTTGTTGTAATTTCAGGGTCGAGATATTGGTGTCCAGTGACACGATCTGGTCGAGAATCGCTTTGGCTTCAAGACTGATATCAATCGATTTACTGCGAATCTGGAATTGGTTTAGCGCAGTTTCGGCTTTCTCCAAGTCTTTACGCACCTGTGGTAGCTGATCCTTGAGAAAGCTTAAGCTTTGCGCTGCTTCTGCTGAGGTACGCTCAATATTTTGCTGCACATACAGGCGTGCAATTTCATTCAAGATTTGTATGGACTTTGCCGGATCTGTACTTTCAAGTGCGAGCCCTACCATGCCGGACTCTTTGCCGCGTTCGGTCACATCCAGTACTTGCTGATAATTCAATATCGTGGTTAGGCGTGGGGATCGAACCACGCTAAATGTAGTGCCGGGGTTAGCTTGCAGCGCTTCGACTTCTAAAGTAACCCCATTATCATTTACTGTCTTGCCGACCTGACCCTGGACTAGCAGGTTGCTGTCGTCATCCAGCAGGGTAAAGTTGCCTGCCTCACCGCTGATTAGGGTCAGTTTCTTGCCAAGCAGTTCTTGTGGTAACTCTAATTCAGCAAGCTTCAGATGCTCTCCGCCCCAGGCAAAGCTATTCATTCCGAGTAATGGGCTGGCCACAGGTTGTTCGGCATCAGGCTTAAAGCGACGGGATATAAACTGACCTATAAGCGGAAAAAAATTGGGCTGAGCTTCAATGTCCAAATCAAGGTTGTCGACCGCGGCACCGATATTTTTGCGTGATTTGATCAATTCGATTTCTGTGGCAGACGGTGATTCCTTGCCAAGCATGCTGCTGACATCAGAGAAACCCAGCATGTCGTTTTTCTTGGCTTCAACCTGAATCAGCGCATTCGCCTGATACACCGGTGTCGCCAGCAGGGCATAAGCCACGCCTGCAGCCATAAAGACGCCAGTCACGCCAGCAATCAACCATTTGTGGTCGAGCAATGTGCCCAACAACCCCATCAAGTCAATATTGTCGTTATCGTCATCATGCTCATGGGGCTTTGTCACGGGTGCTTGCTGCATAGGTCGGTTCTTTTTCTTCAAATATAATTCGTGGAGTGACTCAACGCTTAATGCGCTGGGCCCATGCATTTACAGCGACGTCAATCAACGCGTACGCATGTTCAAAGGCTGGCTTGCCTTGACGGTACGGGTCTTTGATTTCGCGGTTGTCTTGCCATTTGCCCAGCAAAAAAACTTTGCCCCTTGCCTCTGGAGCGAGGCTTAGGACACCACCAATGTGCTGTTGTTCCATGACCAATATAAGATCGGCCTCATTGATGGATGCAGCCGTCAGTTGGCTGCCGCTGTGCTCGGTCAGCACGTTGCCGTGTTCTTCGAGGACAGCACGGGCGGTGGCTTCGATGGGCTTGTTTTTGAGTGCACTGAGGCCTGCGGAGCTCACGACGATGTCGGAGGGCGCAAGTGCGACCCGCAAGAGGTGTTCGGCGGTAGGGCTGCGGCAAATATTGCCAATGCAGACAATCATGATTCGTTTAAACAAGGCAGCTTCCTTTGTGCCAAACATGCTCAGCCTGCGAGAGCACTTAACGAATCGTCACGACCAATATCCCCTATCCAGGGAATGGCGGTGCCTATCAATAAAGGCTGCCCTCATCAGTTTGAGTGGCTATGGCCTGGGCTGGAGCACAGGTGCTCCCGCTTTATTACGGATAAAGGGTCGGTACGAAGTTGAACACTTAAAATATTAACTGTGAAGCGAATGCAATATCAACCTTTAAATCAGCAGATGATTTTATTCGAGCTATATAGATGCTTTTCAATAAATATTGCCCGACAATAAATAACATTTTGCCCTTCCTGACCAAAAATAACCCTCGCCAAAGGCCGATATCTCGGGCTTTGCGCGCTGCTGGGTGGGGTTCCGCCTGGGGTTGTCAGGTCTATTGTCATGGGGGTCCTGGTGGCGAGGCGGAACCTTGTCGGCGCAAAAGTGGTTTTTCGGCAGGGTCTGTCTGGTGCGGATTTGCGACCAGTGCTCGGCTGTCTTTTGTAATGGTGGCAATATGATATATGCCAATAAGTTGACTCTATAAATCTGTCGCGACAAATGGCCGTTATTGGTAAGGCCATGATTATTATTTTTCAATAAGGGCATATATAACCGTCGCCTCATTATTCAAACCGTTTAGTTATTGCATGTATCTACGACTGAACCACTGTTTTGTTACCAAAGCATGACTTGCAGGGGCGTTGTGGTCATTGCGGGTGTCGACGATGCTCCTCCCATGGCCGCCTGGTGTTGCGGTAAGGGGTTTTTGAGCGAGGGAGTGTTTGCGTCTGGCGTGGTGAAGGGGTCGTAACAGTGCTTTACTGCACTCTTAATATGGACAAAAAACGCCGAGCAAGGATGCAGCAGATCGGGCATAAACCCGCCTTCACAGCCGCTTATTTGAGCGCTATCCATGTCCAATACCTCTGCCACACTCTTGATTGTTGACGACGATGCCGAAGTTCGTAATCTGCTGGAAATCCTGTTGCAAGAGCAGGGCTATCGCACGTTGACTGCCAGCACGGGTGAGCAGGCCTTGGCCCTGGTTGCCCAGCAGCCACCGGACTTGATCCTGCTCGACGCCATGATGCCCGACACGAACGGTTATCAAGTCGCCCGCCAGCTCAAGGCCAGCGCATCTACTGCAAATATCCCGATAATCATGCTCTCGGGCCTGGGTGAGCAAAGTGCCCGACTTTTGGGGTTGGAGGCGGGTGCCGAGGATTTCCTCTGCAAGCCGTTTGCCAGTGACGAGTTATGGTTGCGGGTGCGCAACTTGTTGCGGCTCAAGGCGTTTGGTGACTATCAGGCAGTCCATACCCTGATGCTTGAGCAGCAACTGCAAAAACGCACTCTGGATCTGGAGCGGTTCCGTTCCGCAATGGGCTCCGATGAGCGTTTGCTGAAAATGGCCAACTACGACCCGTTGACCGGGTTGCCCAATCGCAACCTGTTTTACACCACGTTGCAGATGGGCCTGACCCAGGCGGCGCTCAGGGGTTGGCAATTGGCTGTGGTCACGGTTGGTCTGAACGATTTCAAGAGTATCAACCTGACCTGGGGGCATTTGCTGGGGGATCAGGTGCTGGGTGAGTTCAGTCAGCGCTTGTCCAACTGCTTGAATGTCAGCGACACCCTGGGTCGGATGGATGGTGACGAACTGGCATTGATCCTGATGATCCGCAAGGGCCAGGCTGGCCCGCGCCAAATGGTGGATCGCATACGCGAAGTGTTGCGCGAACCGTTCAAGCTGCAGGGCAATGACATCCCGATGACGGCGAATATCGGTATTGCGCTGTACCCGGACGATGGCGCCGACGCGCATCGTCTGGTCAAGCATGCGAATACGGCCATGGGCCTGGCCAAGCAGGCGGGTAGGGATACTTACCGTTTTTACACGGCGCAAATGAATGTCGAGGTTCTGGCGCGTCAGGAGCTGGAAACCGCGTTGCGTGATGCCGTGCGCAAGCAGGCGTTCGAGGTGTTTTACCAGCCTAAAATCAGTCTGAGTGACGGCCGTATTTGCGGGGTCGAGGCGCTGTTGCGTTGGCCGCGGCCTGGGGGGGAGGCGGTGTCCCCGGCGGTATTTGTGCCTGTGCTCGAGAGCCTTGGGCTCATATCTCGCGTGGGGCAGTGGGTGATCGATCGCGTGTGCAGCCAGATAGCGCACTGGCAGAGCACGGGGTTGGGGGCGGTGGAAGTTGCCGTCAATGTTTCGGCGCTGCAGATCAGCGAAGGCGACTTGATTGACGATATACAGCGCTCGCTCAAAGCCCATCAGCTCGAGCCGCAATGGCTCGAGGTTGAGTTGACAGAAGGCTCGCTGATGGAAAATACCCCGCATACGATTGCCAGCCTGCTGACGCTGCGGGATATCGGGGTGAAAATTTCCATTGATGACTTCGGTACGGGGTACTCAAGCCTTGCGTACCTGAGTCGTTTTCCCATCGATAAACTGAAAATCGATATCGCGTTTATTCGTGAGGTTACCTTCAATCCTCAAGACGCTGCGATTGCCCGCACGATTATTGAGTTGGCTCATAGCCTCAACTTGCAGGTTATCGCGGAGGGCGTAGAGACTCGTGAGCAGTTGGCATTCCTGGCGGATAACGGCTGTGATCAGGTGCAAGGCTATCTGTTTTGTCGGCCTCTGCCTGCGCGCGAGCTGGAAGCCTTGTTGCGGGATCCGCGCAGCTTTATCTGAGCCTGTGTGGGCGATGATTCGGTTGCCCACCCTGCTGTGGGAGTGAGCCTGCTCGCGAAGGTATCAAGGGCATCGCGATTATCCAGCAAGCACGCGGTATCGTTATTGGCCTTCGCGAGCAGGCTCGCTCCCACAGAGGCGCCGCGATATCTGTGCCCACGGTTTATCCCTGCAGCAGCGCCAAAATCCGTTTGCCCAGCGCCTCGGCGCTGGCTTGTGACTCAATATTGGCAAAGCCCAGCAGCAGTCCCGACGTTTTTTCGCCCAGCTGGCTCCACTCGCTCAGAGCTTCTGCAGATAGGCCATCTTGTTGCATGCGTTCAATCAGTTGTGTGTCTGACTGTTGCCCATCAAGGCGCAGGATCAAGTGCATGCCGCCCGGATTGCTGTCGATGTGTACATGGTTGCCCAGCACTTTTTGTAAGCCGTTTACGGTGAAGGCCCTGCGCTCGCTATAGAGTTTGCGCATGCGCTGGATATGTCGCGCGAAATGGCCTTCGCTCATAAAGGTCGCAACAATGGCCTGGGTGAGCTCCGGGCAGCTGCTGCGCAAGGTCTGGCTGGCGTGTTGAAAGCATTCGATCTGAGCCTGCGGGATCACCAGGTAGGCCAGGCGCAATCCCGGAAACAGTACTTTGCTGAATGTGCCGCTGTAGAGCACTCGTCCATCGCGGTCCAGGCTTTTCAGTGCTGGCAGCGGGCGGCTGATATAGCGGTACTCACCGTCGTAGTCGTCTTCGATGATCCAGGCTTTGTGCCGATTGGCCCATGCCAGCAGTTCCAGCCTGCGCGCCAGTGAGAGTGACACGCACAGCGGGCTTTGATGAGCGGGGGTGACCACGGCCGCCTGCGCAACAAGGTCCGCTGATGGTCCGCGCATACCGTCCTGGTCGACGGGCAGGGCGACGGTGTGTATTTGCAGTTGTTCCAGCAATTGGCGGGTAGGTGGGTAGCCGGGGTCTTCAATCAGCACTCGATCCGCAGGCTTGAGTAGCGCGTGGGTGATAAGTGACAAGCTGTCCCGGTAGCCCGAGGTGATAAACACCTGTTCAGGCGAGCAGGCAATGCCTCGGGAAACCTGCAGATAGCTGGCTATGGCTGCGCGCAATGCTTGCAAGCCAGGCCCTGAAGGGTTGGCCATGTCCTGGGCGCGGGTGCTGCGCACGCAGCGTGCGCCAATTTGGGCCCAGATTTTTTTCGGGAAGGCATCCAGTGCGGGCAGTCCCATTTGAAAGGGCAGGGTTGCAGGTGGGTGTCGGGTGACCGGGCTGGCTTGGGGGCTGCGGGTGTCTTGTGCAGGTTTGATCGTGATGTCCGGCGCCACGATGGTCCCGGCCTGGCCGCGAGCTTGCAGGTAGCCCTCCGAGGTCAGGAGTGAATATGCGGTGTCGATGGTGCCTCTGGCCAGCCCTAGCTCCTTGGCCAGCGCTCGGGCGGCAGGTACGCGTTCTCCCGGAGCCAGCAAGCCATTGGCGATGGCATCCCGGAAGCGCCAGTAGAGTTGCCGGTAGATGGGCTCGCTGGAGGTCGGGTCGAGGGGTGAGAGGCGTGATGCGGGGGTTGTCATTGGATAGCCTTGTTCTTGATCCCGGGGCTGAAGTGATCATGGCCTGGAGATAAAGGTAGATCATGGCTCTTTTGGACAGGGCCAAGAAACCGCACTATGGCGTCACTTAAACAGCCAATGCAAGGGCCAGTCATGAATCAACGTATCGATTATTCCAAGGCGTCACCCGAGGGCTCCAAAGCGTTTGGTGGTGTGCATGTATATCTGCAAAACAGCGGTTTTCCCAAGGCGCTGATTGATCTGGTTTACCTGCGGGTTTCGCAAATCAATGGCTGCGCGTACTGCATCGACCTGCATTCGCGGGATTTGCTCAAGGCTGGTCTGGCGGTCGAAAAGCTGGTGCTGGTGCCCGTATGGCACGAAGCCGGAGCACTGTTCACCACCCGTGAGCAGGTTGCACTGGCCTGGGCCGAAACAGTTACTCGAGTTGCTGAAACCGGGATTCCGGATGCGGATTACCAGGCCGCTGCAGATGAGTTCGACGACAAAGAGCTGGCGGATTTGACCTATGCAATCGGGTTGATGAATGCCTACAACCGTTTTGGTGTTGCCTTCCGCCTGAAGCCTGCCGCCGCACGGGTTTGAGCTGCGCTTAAAGCCCGCGGTTGCTCTTGATCAGCTCATAGGCCCGACGCACCAGCGGGTTCACGGTATTGGCGCGAATCCACAGGTAGTAGGTCACGTCCGGCAGGCGGGGCAGGCCATCGTTTTCACCGAGAACGCGCATGTCCGGGCCGAGCATTTCCATGCTTCTTGGGGTCACCCCGAGCCCTGCGCGGATTGCCGCCTTGATACCTATCAGGTTCGATGCCAGGTACGCCTGGCGCCAGGCGATATTAGCCTGCTCCAGGGCCTCCAGAGCATAGCGCCGATAAATGCTCGGTTCATCCACCAGGATCAGTGGCAACGGTTCGCCGGGGTTGTGCGCGTATTGCGCTGAGCAGATCCACCACACCGGGGACGTGCGCAGGGGGAAACCTTCGAGGTTCGGTCCCTGGCGTGTGGAAATCACCATGTCGACCTTGCCCCGGTGCAGGTCGTCCATCAGGAACGGACTGCGGCCGACATCAATCTCCAGGCGCAAGCGAGGTGCCGAGCGGGCGATATGGCTGAGGATCGGCGGCAGGATGGTGTCGGCAATATCGTGGGGCGATCCAATGCGCAGCACGCCACTGAGACTGCTTTCGCGCAGGGAGCTCAAAACATCATCGTTGAGGGCTAGCATTTGTCGCGCATGGCGCAGTAATTGTTGGCCCGCTTCGGTGAGTGTTTTTTGTCGTCCGCGTTTCTCGAACAGGCCGACCCCGACCTGCTGCTCCAGGCGCTGCATCTGCTGGGTGACTGAGGATTGGGTGCGGGCCAGTTGGGTGCCGGCCTGGGCAAAGCCGTGGTGATCGACCACGGCTATAAAGGTGCGTAGTAATTCGAGATCAAGGGTCGACATGGCGTTTTTTGAGCTGCCTTGTATCAAGGGAGTGAACTTAAAGATTACATATTCTTATGTATTTGTTGAGTGTGTTTTTGGGTGGGTGGAGTTATGACCAATAAATACGGGGATATGCATTTTTAGTCTGTCCTTGGAGTGCGTAGAGTTATAACGATATTAGATATTTGCATTTCCGTTGCTTCAGCGCTGTACCTAGGATGCTCGCTTATCAGATCGGGGAACGCCGATCATCCATAAGGGGATATCCATGTTTGAGCGCTCACCCGTTACCCGTTTGTTGCCTGTCATGCTGGGCGCCCTGATCTCCCTTGCGGGAACCACGGCGGCCCACGCCGATGCGACGCTGGACAAAATCGAGCAACGGCATGTGCTGGTGGTCGGTGTGCTGCTTTCTGGTGGCCCCTTTGGCGGGATCGATCCTGCAACCCAAAAACCGCGAGGTTTGAATGTTGATCTTGCGCAAGAGTTGGGGCGCCAACTGGGGGCGCAGGTGCAACTGGTGCCTGTGTTGCCTGCCAACCGCGTGCAGTTCTTGCAGCAGGGTAAAGTCGACCTGCTGATCGCCAATATGGAGTGGACACCTGAGCGTGGTGAGATCCTCGGCTCCGTGCCCACGCCGTTTTACCGAGTTGGCGGGAGCGCAGCGGTGCTCAAGGACAGCCCCATCACCCGTTGGGAAGATTTGAAAGACCAGCCGGTGTGCACCTCCCAGGGCAGCAGTTACGTCAAGCCGCTGACCGAATTCGGGGCGCAGATCAAGGCATTCAAAAGCTCATCCGAGTCGTTGTTGGCACTGCGCGGCAACAACTGCGTAGCCGCCGTGCATGACGCCACGCTGATCAATCCGCTGCTTGCCGACTCTGCCGAATGGCAGGGCTATCGTGCCTTGACCCCCGAGCTGAACCCGGCGCCTTCAGTGATCTGGACCCGACGTGGAGAAACCGACACCCAGGCCAGGCTCGACCCCATTGTCCAGGGGCTGCATCGCAGCGGCTGGCTGATCGAGGCCCAGACCCGTAACCACATCACCCCTGCATCACCGGCACTGGTGGAGTTGCAACAGAAGTTCCAGGCCAGCGGCGCCTGAAATCGTGAATCACTGGCTAGAATTTTTCGTCCACTGGGCTTCCAGCCTAGGCCTCAACTACGGTTTTTTGCTGGATGCCTACCCGCGCTCAACCCTGGCGCAGGGGGCGCTGACCACGTTGTGGCTGTGCCTGCTGACCATCATCGGCAGTTTGCTGACGGGGTTGGGGCTGGCGGCGTTGTTGACCTCGGGCAAGCGCGCGCTGGCAGTCCCGGCGCGGGTGTTTATTGAAGTCACGCGCAATACCCCGACGCTGGTGCAGTTGTACTGCGCCTTTCTGGTGCTGAACATGCTGCTCAATCAGGCCGTAGGCACGGCGAACCCGCTGACGCCCTTTGCCTGGGTGGTAATCGTGATTTCGTTGCACAAAGGGGCGTTCCATGCAGAAGCCTTGCGCGCCGGTATCGAGGCGGTGCCGGCCGTGACCCTCGAGGCCGCCAGATCGCTGGCCTTCAGCAACCGCCAATTGCTGTGGAGCGTGCAACTGCCACTGGCCCTGCGCTTTGCCTTGCCGTCGTTGATCAACAACCTGATCGATCTGGTGAAGATGACAGCTGTGGCCTCTGCCATTGCGGTGGGGGACATTACCTATTCGGCGATCATGATCTGGACCCAGAGCGATAACGTGCTGGAGCTGATGATTCTGTTGCTGGGCTTTTATGGGTTGCTGAGCTTTATCGTCAACTGCGTGGGGCGCTACCTTGAAGCGCGCCTGAGGATGCCCGGTTATGGCCATTGAGTCGGTGTGCATGGCCTTGCTGCAATGGTCGCCCGCGCTGATCGCAGGCTTTGGCCAAAATATTCTGATCAGCCTGCTGGCCATCGGCCTGGGGACAGTGCTGGGCTTACTGGTGGGGATGCTGGCGTTATCGCCGTGGCGTCTGCTGAGCTTGCCGGCGCGGCTTTGGGTGCAAGTTTTTCGCAATGCGCCCTGGCTGGTGCTGATTTACTTCACGACCTATGTGTTTCCGTTCGAAATCCATGTTGGCAGCGCTTACATCCCGTTCCCGGACTGGGTCAAGGTCACTATCGGCCTGGCATTGCCGGCGAGCGCCAATGTGGCTGAGATCCTGCGCGGGGCTGTTGCCTCGATCCCCGGTACACAGTGGGAGGCCGCACGCTCACTGGCTTTCAGTCGCTGGCAGATTGCTGTCTCGATCATTATGCCGCAATGCCTGAAACGCATGCTGGCGCCGTGGATGAACCTCTACGCGGTCGTCACCATGGGTACGGCGCTGGCGTCGCTGGTGGGCGTACATGACGTGATCGACACCGCACAAATTGCCAGCAATACCGTCAACCTGACCGGGTTTACCGTACTGGTTTACCTGAGTCTGCTGGTGCTGTTCTTTGCGTATTGCTATCCGATTTCCCGACTGACCCAACGCCTGGAGCGACGTTATGCCTTCTATTGAATCCGTCGTCGAGCCTCTGGTCAGCCTGCGCGATGTACACCTGGCATTTGCCGGTAACCCGGTGCTCAAGGGCATCAATCTTGATGTCTATCCAGGTCAGGCGGTGTCGATCATTGGTCCTTCGGGCTCGGGCAAGTCGACGATCCTGCGCTGCATCACCGGCCTGTTGCAGCCCCAGCGTGGGCAGATCCGGGTTGCCGACACGCGGGTTGACGCCCTGACCCGCGAGGCCCAGCGTATTGAGTTGCGCAAACGCGTGGGCTTTGTGTTCCAGCAGTACAACCTGTTCCCGCACTTATCGGTGCTGCAAAACCTGATGATTGCGCCGCGTAAGGTGCTGGGGCGTAACCGTATCGATGCTGAGAAAGACGCCCGGGCCCTGCTGGCCAAGGTGCGCATGGAGCACAAGGCCGATGCGTATCCGGGGCAATTGTCCGGCGGCCAGCAGCAACGGGTGGCGATTGCCCGGGCGTTAACGATGCGCCCGCAACTGATCTTGTTCGATGAGGTTACCTCAGCCCTTGACCCCGAGACCGTAGGCGAAGTGCTGACGGTGATTCGCGAACTGACGCAGGAGGGCATGACTTGTGTGCTGGTGACCCATGAAATGCGCTTTGCCGAGGAAATCAGCGACGTCGTGTACTTCACTGAAAATGGCGTGATTGTCGAGCACGGCAGCGCCGAACAGATTTTTGAACACCCTGCCAACGAGCGCACCCGGGAGTTTCTACGTCACGCCCTGGGTGCACCGGCGCGGCGTGGGCCTATCGTCAGCGACCCGTATCTGTTGACAAATCTGAGCCGCTACAGCCTGTCCGTGTAACACCGAGGAGCTACTTTATGAGTACCGATAACCGTGCTGTCGTCATCGAGGATTTCCTGCAGAAAATCCGCCTTATCAACCAGCGCGGTGTAGACCGCGAGGCACTGGAACACATCGTCACCTTGCTCGAAGACCTGGCCGAGCGCCGTGACCTGTTCAATTTCGAGCATTTCCCGGCACCTGTGCCGGGGCAGGGCAGCACCGCGTTTCGCTACCGCCTCAATGACGATGGCAACACCCCGACGCTGTACCTGAACTCGCTGTTGCCAGGCAAAAGCACGCTGGCGCACAACCATGAAACCTGGGCCATTATCAGTGCGGTTGAAGGCCAGGAAATAAACTACGTCTACCGGCGCAGCGATGAGGGGCGCGAGGCGGGCTTCACCTCTCTGCATCTGGAGCGTGAAGTGATCGTGCAGCCCGGCACTTCGATCTCGTTTCTGGGTGAAGACCTGCACGGGATCAAGGTCGAGGGCGAGCAGGCGACCTTGCATTTCCATCTTTACGGCCTGCCGCTGGAGTCCCTGAACGGACGTTATGGCGTCGATGCCCAAGGGCGGATTCTCAATTACAACGCCTCGCAAATGGCCCCGTCGATCAAGGCCTACTGAACACCGACCACGGTCAATAATTCAATTTTTCAGACGGTACATTTATGAGCCAGACCCTCACACCGGGGCAGTTGCAGCAGTGGTTGTTCGACGGGCATGAAATTGCCCTGTTTGACGTGCGCGAACACGGCCAGTATGGCGAAGCTCATCTGTTTTACGGGGTTAATCTGCCCTATAGCCGCCTTGAGCTGGAGGCGCGGCGGCTGGCGCCCAATCTTCAGGTACGGCTGGTGATCTACGATCAGGACGGCGGCGCCGTGGCTGCCGCTGCCGCCGGGCGTTTGCTGGCGCTGGGTTATGCGCAGGTGCACATTCTCGACGGTGGCGCCGATGGCTGGCAGGCCGCCGGGCTGCAACTGTTCGCCGGGGTGCATGTGCCGTCCAAGGCCTTTGGCGAACGGGTGGAAGAAACCAGCCATACGCCGCATATCAGCGCCCAGGAACTGGCCCGCTGGCAAGCTGGCGGTGCGCCGCTGGTGGTGCTCGACGGTCGCCCGTTCGATGAATACCGCAAAATGACCATCCCCGGTTCGATCTGCTGTCCGAACGGTGAGCTGGGCTATCGGGTGCATGATCTGGTGCCGGACGACAGCACGCCGATCGTGGTCAATTGCGCCGGTCGTACCCGCAGCATCATTGGCGCCCAGACGTTGATCAATCTGGGCCTTAAAAACCCGATCTACGCTCTGGAAAACGGCACTCAGGGCTGGTTTCTGCAAGACCTTGAACTTGAGCACGGCAGTAGCCGTCGTTATACCGATGCCGTATCAGCGCAGCACTTGCCTGAACAGCGATTGGCAGCAGAGCAACTGGCGCAACGGGCCGGGGTGCTCAGCGTTAATGCAGCGCAGGTTGAACAGTGGGTCGCAGACGTCGGGCGTAGCCTGTTTGTGTGCGATGTGCGTACCGCCGAGGAGTTCGCGGCAGGCAGCTTGCAGGGTGCGCAACACACACCGGGCGGGCAGCTGATCCAGTCCACCGATTTGTATATCGGCGTGCGTCAGGCGCGGGTGGTGCTGGTCGATAGCGATGGCATCCGCGCACCTGTCGTCGCCAGTTGGTTGCGGCAGTTGGGGCATGAGGCTTATGTGCTGACAGGTGGGGTGAACAGCGGCCTGGTGCTGCCTGTGCTGGATGCGCCCATCGTGCAGGCCTTGCCATTGATCTGCCCGCAGGCTTTGGCCCAAGCCTTGAAGAATGACGCAGTAGCGCTGATTGACCTGCGTCCGAGCATGGCCTGGCGCAAAGCGCATATTGCCGGTTCGCGCTGGTCGACCCGCCCGCTGCTGGTAGCTGAGCCGCGTCCGTTGGTGGTGATCGCGGATGATCCGCGTCTGGCGGCATTGGCGGTTCAGCAGTTACCGGATGCACAGCGTCAGCAGGTGCGACTGCTGGACGGTGGCGTCGATGCCTGGCGCGCCGCCGGTTTTGGTCTGCATGCTGATATCGGCACACTGCCTGATGCGCAGTGCATCGACTTTCTGTTCTTCACCCATGACCGCCATGCGGGCAACAAGGACGCCGCGCGTCAGTATCTGGCCTGGGAAACCGGTTTGCTGGCGCAGATGAGTGCCGCCGAGATTGCCGGTTTCAAACTGCTCCCGGCGCAGCAGAGCGGTGTACGTACCCGGTTGGTACATGCGGCACGTACCGAAAAAGGCCCGGGCGGTCGAGCGGTCAATGTGCCGGTTACACGGGTGAGCACGGTGCTGTTCGACAGCATGGCGCAGATGCGCGACGCCCGTAACCGGCGCGACAGCGAACGCGTCCTGAGCTACGGCGCCAGGGGCAACCCCACGGCCTTCGCCCTGGAAGATCTGGTCACCGAGCTTGAGGGAGGCTATCGCACCCGGCTGTTCGGCACCGGTCTGGCCGCCATCGCGCAGACCTTTTTGGCCTACCTGCGTCCCGGCGATCATGTGCTGATTACCGACGCGGTATACGCCCCCGTGCGGCATCTGGCGCTGGAGCTGTTGGCGCCGTTTGGTATCGAGGTCAGCTACTTCGCGCCTGACGGTCACGACCTGCATGGCAAGCTGCAAGCCAATACCAGAATGGTCTACACCGAAGTGCCCGGTTCGTTGTTGTACGAACTCAGCGACCTGCCAGCCATCGCCGCGCTGTGCAAGCCAAGGGGCATCCTGCTGGCCGTGGACAACACCTGGGGGTCGGGTTATTTGTATCGGCCGCTGGCGTTGGGGGCTGATATTTCGATCATGGCTCTGACCAAATACCTGTGCGGGCACAGCGACGTGATGATGGGCAGCGTGTGTACCCTGCAATCGGCCTGGCGACCGCTGATGTCAATGAGTGACACCTGCGGCACCACCGTCAGCCCGGATGACGCTTATCTGGTACTGCGTGGCGCCCGTACCCTGGCGCCGCGGCTGGAGGTGCATGAGCGCCAGGCACTGCAAATCGCCCGCTGGCTACAGGCGCAACCGCAGGTGAAGCAGGTTTTCCATCCGGCGTTGCCCGAGCATCCTGGCCATGCACTGTGGCGGCGTGATTTCACCGGGAGCAACGGTCTGCTTTCGTTTGAGCTGGGTGATGTTGATGAGCGTTACGTCGAGCGTTTTATCGATGCGTTGCAGTTATTTGGGCTGGGTGCGTCGTGGGGGGGTTATGAAAGCCTGGTGATCAAGGGCGACCTCAAGGACCGCGAGAGTGCGCAGGACCGGGCATTGAACCCGGTCCTGCGGTTGCATATTGGGCTTGAGGACGTGGGAGCGTTGATTGAGGATTTGCAGCGAGGGTTTGCGGCTGCGCAGCCGAACGCAGCCTCGTTTCACTCGTCAGCGGCTACAAGAATGTAGCCGCTGTCGAGCCTCGGCGAGGCTGCGTTCGGCGACGAAGTCGTCGTGAAATCGGACGCTATGGTGTGTCAGTTGAATCCGGTACCGCGGCTGCGATCAATGGGAATGACGCGGTACTTCTGATCCCCGGCAACCTACCAGAAAGTCAAAGTCGCAGCCCTGGTCGGCCTGCATCACATGGTCGATATACAGTTGGCGATAACCGCCTATCAGCAATTTTTGCGGCGGTTCTATATCGGCCAGGCGCGCTGCCAGTTCTGCATCGCTGATATCCAGATGCAAGCGCCCGCTGGCGCAGTCCAGTTCAATCCAGTCACCTTCCTGTACGGCAGCCAACGGTCCGCCCGCAGCCGCTTCCGGCGCTACGTGCAACACCACGGTGCCGTACGCGGTGCCGCTCATCCGAGCGTCCGAAATACGTACCATATCGGTCACGCCCTGGGCCAGCAGTTTGGCCGGCAGGCCCATGTTGCCTACCTCAGCCATTCCCGGATAACCCTTGGGCCCACAGTTTTTCATCACCAGAATTGAATCCGCCGTGACCTCCAGCTCCGGGTCGTTGATCCGCGCTTTGTACATGTCGAAGTTTTCAAACACCACGGCTTGCCCGCGATGTTTCATCAGCGCCGGGGTCGCAGCCGAAGGCTTGAGTACCGCGCCCAATGGCGCCAGGTTGCCGCGCAATACGCAAATACCGCCGTCCGCCACCAAAGGGTTTTCAATGGCGCGGATCACTTCGTCGTCGCCATAAATCGGCGAGTTCTTGACGTTTTCCCATAGGCTTTTTCCGTTGACGGTCAAGGCGTCCGGATGCGGAATCAGGTTGTTTTCACCCAGGCGGCGCAATACCGCAGGCAAGCCGCCCGCGTAGTAGAACTCTTCCATTAGAAAACGTCCCGATGGCTGCAAGTCCACCAGGGTAGGGGTGCCACGGCCGATGCGGGTCCAGTCGTCCAGCTCCAGATCTACACCGATGCGCCCGGCGATGGCTTTCAGGTGAATCACCGCGTTGGTCGAACCACCGATGGCGGCGTTGACCCGGATCGCGTTTTCAAAAGCTTCCTTGGTCAGCACCTTGGATAGGCGCAGGTCTTCGCGCACCATCTCCACGGCCCGCATGCCGGACATGTGGGCCAGTACATAGCGACGCGAATCCACCGCCGGAATCGCCGCGTTATGCGGTAGCGAAGTACCCAGCGCTTCGGCCATGCAGGCCATGGTCGATGCCGTGCCCATGGTGTTGCAGGTGCCTGCGGAGCGCGACATGCCGGCTTCAGCCGAGAGGAATTCGTCGAGGCTGATATTCCCCGCTTTATAGGATTCGTGCATTTGCCAGACGATGGTCCCGGCGCCGATATCCTTGCCCTTGTGCTTGCCGTTGAGCATCGGCCCGCCGGTGACCACGATGGCGGGCACGTCACAGCTGGCCGCGCCCATCAGCAGGGCCGGGGTGGTTTTGTCGCAGCCGGTCAACAGCACCACGCCGTCAATCGGGTTGCCCCGGATCGCTTCTTCCACATCCATGCTTGCCAGGTTGCGGGTCAGCATGGCGGTAGGGCGCAGGTTGGATTCGCCGTTGGAGAACACCGGGAACTCCACTGGCCAGCCGCCAGCCTCGATCACGCCGCGTTTGACGTGTTCTGCGATGGTTCGAAAGTGTGCGTTGCACGGGGTCAGTTCCGACCAGGTATTGCAGATGCCGATGATTGGCTTGCCCTGAAACTGATGGTCGGGGATGCCCTGATTCTTCATCCAGCTGCGGTACATAAAGCCGTTTTTATCCGCGCTGCCAAACCATTGGGCCGAACGCAGTGGAGGGGTTTTATCAGACATGGCGGACATCTCTTATTGTATGACTAATTAGTTTTTATTGATGCAACATAACCCATATATAGTCGCTGGTGAAGAGTTGTTGGGTAAATAGTATTACTATATAGTCGCTGCAACTGAGAGCTGATCCTGGCGTTTCACGCCTGAGGCCACTCCAGAGGTGCCATAACAAAAACAATGGGAGACCGTCTCATGAGCCAGGAACTCGGGCTTATTCGTCGCATTACGCTAAAACTCATTCCGTTTCTGATCCTGCTCTATCTGATTGCCTATGTGGACCGCTCTGCGGTGGGCTTTGCCAAGCTGCATATGGGCGCAGACCTGGGCATTGGTGACGCGGCTTACGGCTTGGGCGCGGGGCTGTTCTTTATCGGTTACTTTCTGATGGAGATCCCCAGCAACCTGATGCTTGAGCGCTTCGGCGCCCGACGCTGGTTTGCCCGGATCATGATTACCTGGGGCGCCATCACCATCGGCATGGCGTTCGTACAGGGACCGCACAGCTTCTATGTGATGCGCTTTTTACTCGGTGTGGCCGAAGCGGGGTTCTTTCCAGGAGTTCTGTACTACATCACCCAATGGTTCCCGGTGCGCCATCGCGGCAAGATCCTGGGGCTGTTTATCCTCTCGCAACCTATCGCCATGATGATCACCGGGCCTGTGTCCGGCGGCCTGCTGGGCATGGACGGGGTGCTTGGCCTGCACGGCTGGCAGTGGTTGTTTATCGTGATCGGCCTGCCTGCCATCTTGCTGACCTGGCCGGTGCTGCGTTATCTGCCGGACGGCCCGCAACAGGTCAAGTGGATGAGCCAGGGCGAGAAAGACTGGCTGGTAGGTGAGCTGGAAAAAGACCTGCAAGCCTACGGCCAGACTCGTCACGGCAACCCGCTGCATGCCTTGAAAGACAAGCGCGTGCTGCTGCTGGCGCTGTTTTATCTGCCAGTCACCCTAAGCATTTACGGTCTGGGCCTGTGGCTGCCGACGCTGATCAAGCAGTTTGGCGGCAGCGATCTGACCACCGGGTTTGTGTCTTCGGTGCCGTACATCTTTGGCATCATCGGCCTGTTGATTATCCCGCGCAGTTCCGACCGTCTGAATGACCGCTACGGCCATTTGGCGGCCTTATATGTGGTGGGCGCGATCGGGCTGTTTTTAAGTGCCTGGCTGACGGTGCCAGTGCTGCAACTGGCAGCCTTGTGCCTGGTGGCATTCTCGTTGTTCTCCTGTACCGCAATTTTCTGGACCTTGCCGGGGCGCTTTTTTGCTGGTGCCAGCGCGGCGGCCGGGATTGCCTTGATCAACTCGGTGGGCAACCTGGGCGGTTATATCGGTCCGTTCGTGATCGGCGCGCTCAAGGAGTACACCGGCAACCTGGCTTCGGGCTTGTACTTTCTGTCGGCAGTGATGGTGTTCGGACTGTTTCTGACCTTCGTGGTGTATCGCGTGCTTGAGCGCAAGCATGTGCTCAAACCGAATGAATTCGCGGCCAGTGCTCGCTCGGCCACTCATCTTTAAGGAGACTCAATATGCGTTTGGTACAGTTTGAATTGAATAACGGTGAGCGCCGCGTGGGTCTGGTGGACGGCGTGCTGGTACGTGAAGTACAGGATGCAACCAGTGTGCGGGATCTGGCACTGGCGGCGATTGAAGCGGGCAAGAGCCTGGCCCAGCAAGTCGATTTACAGGGGTTGGGCACCACGCACGATTACCCGGCGCTGCTGGCCGAGTTGCGCATTCTGCCGCCACTGGATCACCCGGACCCGGCGCATATGCTGATCAGCGGCACCGGCCTGACCCATCTGGGTAGCGCTTCGGCGCGGGACAAAATGCATCAACAGGCGGGTGACGAAGCCACCCTGACCGACACCATGCGCATGTTCAAATGGGGCGTGGAGGGCGGCAAACCTGCAACCGGGCAAGCGGGCAT
This sequence comes from Pseudomonas kulmbachensis, assembly GCF_963681935.1. NCBI lineage: Bacteria > Pseudomonadati > Pseudomonadota > Gammaproteobacteria > Pseudomonadales > Pseudomonadaceae > Pseudomonas > Pseudomonas kulmbachensis. The sequence continues at coordinate 2,332,792 of NZ_OY817088.1, forward strand.
GCAACCGGAATGGTTTTACAAGGGCGATGGCAGCATTGTCGTGCGCCCCGGTGCGGCATTCCCGTTGCCACCGTTTGCCGAGGATGCCGGTGAAGAACCGGAAATCGGTGGCCTGTATGTGATTGGTCATGATGGTAAGCCTTACCGTTTGGGCTTCGCCGTGGGTAATGAGTTCTCCGACCATGTGATGGAGCGCAAAAACTACCTGTACCTGGCCCATTCCAAACTGCGCAGTTGCTCATTCGGCCCGGAACTGCGGGTTGGCGAGTTGCCGCAGCATCTGGCTGGCAGCAGCCGCATCGTGCGCGATGGCAAGGTGCTGTGGGAGAGCGAGTTTCTCAGCGGCGAAGCCAACATGTGCCACAGCCTGGAAAACCTTGAATATCACCACTTCAAATACAGCCAGTTCTTGCGCCCGGGCGATGTGCATATCCACTTTTTTGGCACCGCTACCTTGTCGTTTGCCGACGGCGTTCGCACGCAGCCCGGTGACCATTTTGAAATCAGCCAGACCGAATTCGGCGCGCCATTAATCAACGGAATCGCCCCGGTTGGTGCGGTGTTTGAACCAGGCGCCATTGGCACTCTTTAAAGGAAACCTCGGCATGACTCAGATACTCGGTCACAACTATATCGGCGGCCAGCGCAGCGCCGAAGGCAGCATCATCGTCAAGAGTGTCGATGCGACTAGCGGTGAGAACCTGGCTGCGGATTTTTACCAGGCCACTCCCAGCGAAGTCGACCGCGCAGCCAAAGCTGCCGCCAGTGCGTACCCGACCTTTCGCGCCTTGAGCGCTGAGCGCCGCGGCGAATTTCTCGACGCCATCGCCGATGAACTGGATGCGTTGGGCGATGACTTTGTCGCCATTGTGTGCCGCGAAACAGGATTGCCTGCAGGTCGCATTCAGGGCGAGCGCGGACGTACCAGCGCACAGATGCGCCTGTTCGCCAAAGTGCTGCGCCGGGGCGATTTTTATGCGGCACGGATTGATCGGGCGTTGCCGGATCGCACGCCATTGCCACGCCCTGATTTGCGCCAGTACCGCATTGGTCTGGGGCCGGTGGCGGTATTTGGCGCGAGTAACTTTCCGTTGGCATTTTCAACGGCCGGTGGCGATACCGCCTCGGCACTGGCGGCCGGTTGCCCGGTGGTGTTCAAGGCCCATAGCGGGCATATGGCAACCGCTGAGCTGGTAGCTGATGCATTGCTTCGCGCTGCCGAGCGTACGGGCATGCCCGCTGGCGTGTTCAACATGATTTATGGCTCGGGGGTGGGCGAAGCTCTGGTCAAGCATCCGGCTATTCAGGCGGTGGGCTTCACCGGTTCGCTGCACGGTGGGCGTGCCCTGTGTGATATGGCCGCGGCGCGGCCACAGCCGATTCCGGTGTTTGCCGAGATGTCGAGCATCAACCCGGTGATTATCCTGCCCCAGGCGCTGGCCGTGCGCAGTGCCAACATTGCCCGTGAACTGGCCGCTTCGGTGGTGCAAGGCTGCGGGCAGTTCTGTACCAATCCGGGGTTGGTGGTCGGTATACGTTCGGCAGCTTTCAGCGCATTTATTCAACAACTGGCCGCGCAAATCAGCGAGCAACCGGCACAGACCATGCTCAACGCCGGGACTCTGCGCAGCTATGGCAAAGGTTTGAACGCATTGCTCAAGCATGAGCGCATTGCGCATGTGGCGGGTCAGGCGCAGCTGGGCAATCAGGCCCAACCGCAGCTGTTCAAGGCGGATGTAAGCCTGCTGCTGGAAGGGGATGAGGTGTTGCAGGAAGAGGTCTTCGGGCCGACGACGGTGGTGATTGAGGTGGCGGACCAAGCCCAGCTCAATGCCGCGCTCAACGGTTTGCGTGGTCAACTTACTGCCACCCTGATTGGTGAAGAGGCGGACTTCGCACAGTTCAGTGAGTTGACCGGGCTGCTGGAGCAGAAAGTCGGGCGCATTTTGCTGAATGGCTATCCGACGGGCGTCGAGGTTTGTGATTCGATGGTGCATGGCGGCCCGTATCCGGCCACCTCCGATGCCCGTGGCACCTCGGTGGGCACCTTGGCGATTGACCGTTTTCTGCGCCCGGTGTGCTTGCAGAACTACCCCGACAGCCTGCTGCCCGAGGTCTTGAAAAACGCCAACCCGCTAGGGATTCAGCGCTTGGTGGATGGCCAGTTTACTGACCGTGCGCTTGGCTGAAAAGGCCGGTATTGATCAGTCAATAAACTAAACGCAGGGCAGAGCGCACCCATAACCGTGCAATCACTTGTCACGGTTATGGGTTGCATTGCTTATTTGACCTATCATTACGCCTTTCCTACAGGTGATTGATGAATGAGCGATTCAAACCAGACCTTGCGCGCAGCCCTTGAAACCAGCGATATGCTGGTCATTGACGGGCTGCATGCCTGGGACTTTTCTCTGGATGATGTGCAATTGCTCATCAAGTGCATGGACGGTCGTGCCGAAAAACGCTGGAAGTTCACCCTTGAGCAGATCGACGCCAGCGTTTTTGACGACACCCTGCAAAGCTGGACACTCGTTGGCGATTCCGGTGAACACCGTCTGGTTTGCCTCAGCGCCCTGAGTGCAAATAATGATGACGATGAAGCCGAGGTTGCTGATGAAGTTTAAGAGTCTGCCAGTGCTGATGGCGCTGAGCGTGGGCGCGATGTCGGCTCAGGCCGCGTCGAGCCAGGAAGTCGAGTTGCTGGTTGGCTCCTATACTCAGGGCACCAGCGAGGGTATTTACCGACTGCAATTTGACAGCGAAAAAGGGCGCATCACGCCTGAGCCGCTGCAAGTGTTCAAAGCGGCCAACCCTTCCTGGCTGACCTTGTCCGATGATCAACGGCGTCTGTTTGTAGTCAATGAAAACGGTCAGGGCCAGGCCGATGTTGTCGGCCGTGCCAGCAGTCTGGCTATCGACCCCCAGACCAACGAGCTGATCCTGGTCAATCAGGTCAGCACCCTGGGTGAAGAGCCGACTCATTCCAGCTTGAGCCATGACCAGCGTTACCTGTTTGTCGCCAACTACGGCGTGCACGCCGACCCGGGTGGCAGCTTGGCGGTGTTGCCGATCAATGCACAGGGCCAACTGCAACCCGTGACGCAGATGAGCAGTCATCCGGCAAGCCGGGTCAACCCCGAGCGGCAGATGTCTGCCCATGTGCATTCGGTGGTGTCCTCGCCCGACGGCAAGTTTGTTTACGCCAGTGATCTGGGGGCAGACAAGATTTTTGTTTATCGCTATGACCCGGCCGCCAATCCCGAGCATCCGCTGGTAGCCGCAGACCCGGCGTTTATTGAATTGCCGGCAGGCAGCGGGCCGCGTCATCTGCTGTTTTCCAAAGACGGCAAGCGCGCCTACCTGACCACAGAAATGAGTGCGCAGGTGTTTGTGTTCGACTATGCCAATGGTCAACTCAAGCAGCGTCAGGCGCTGGACCTGGCCCACGGCATGCCCGCGCAAAATCGTGCGGCCGGTGCCGTGCATGCTTCGTCAGACGGCAAGTTTTTGTACGTCAGCAACCGTGGCAAGGCCAATGAGATCCTGGTGTTTGCGATTAACCCGGGCAATGGCCAGTTGACTGAGATCCAGCGCCGCTCGGTGGAAGGCGACCACCCGCGAGAGTTTGCCTTGAGCCCCAATGGCAAGTTCCTGTTGATCGCCAACCAGATGAGCAATGCCATTGTGGTGCTGGAGCGCGACGTCAAAACCGGCAAGCTGGGCAAGACCGTGCAAACCCTGGCAATGGATGCACCGTCTGACCTGAAGTTTATCAACCGCCCTTAATTCAAGGGCGTGCAGCCCTGTATCAATCGTACTGATAGACGCTAGTGCTGCAATGAATTTCTACGCGACAACCCTTGGCGTTAAGTTGGTTTCACGGCCTGAAAAGGCAAGCAAGCCAACTGAATCGTCGAGGGTTAGTGCCATGAACTTGAATCTTTTTTCCGTTATTGCGGCTTCCGCCATCTCCGCCACCGTGGCCCTGCCTGCCAGCGCTACGACCGTGGTCAGCGACAAAAAATCTTCGGCCTATACCCAAAAATATCTGCAACAAAGCGCCAACTTCTATGCTGCGCTGGATCACAAAGCCCACTCCTGAAAAATACGAAAGCCTCGTAGCAGCTGCCGAAGGAACGAGGCTGCGTTCGGCGGCGAAGCCGTCGTAAAACCTGAGCTTGCGGTATCCCAGTTAAACCGAGGGCTCAGGTTTTACGATCGCTTCGCCGCCGAACGCAGCCTCGTTCCTTCGGCAGCTGCTACGGGTTTTGTGTGTTTCTTTACAGCCCCACCGTATCCAGCAACTTTGCTGTCGGCGCGTCAGCCGGGCCGACCATCGCGTAGTTGTAGCCGGGGCCAGACCAGTATTGGGTCTGTAATTCCCCATCCCGTCGATTGCCCCTTGGCAGCAAACTGTTTTGTGGGCCAGGCGGGCGGATATAGAAGCTGATCTGCCGCCCTTGCTGATCTTCGTACAACACCATCGCGGCGCCGCCCTGGTCGGTGGTAAGCAGGCGACAACTGACGGGTTTAAAACCCGCGCCAGTCAGATCCGGCAAGCGTTCAGCGTGACTGAAATAGCGGTCAATCCAGCCCTGCATATCACTGCTTTGCTGGACCTTATAGTCGGCCGGCAGAAATCCCTGTTCAGCAAACATGCGATGGGCAGCGAGGGCGTCACTCATGGGCAGCACATTGCTGGCCTGGGTCAAAAGCCTGGCCTGCCAGCCACCCAAGCCACCAATGCCCACTGCAATCAGCAGCACCGCCGCACTGGCCCATTGGCGCCGGGCTTGGCGGTGCTGGCGCTGGCGAATGGCGACCGGGTCGAGGTTCGGGTTGGCAGGTTGCAGCAAGCTTTGATGCAGTGCGGTGCGCAAGGCTTGAGCGTCGCATTGCCAGGCCTGTACCTGCGCGGCGATGTGCGGGTTGGCCAGCAAGTAGTGCTCAACCTGCTGGCGTTCTGCATCGCTGAGCGCGTGGTCGACGTAAGCGTGCAGATCGCGCTCACTGGGTGGTGTGGTGATCATTTGAGTCTCCGCAGGGCCGGGCGGTTGATTTCGCCCTCACTGAGTTGGCGCAAGGCGTTGCGCGCCCTGGACAGGCGCGACATGACGGTGCCAATGGGTACGTCGAGTATTTCGGCGACTTCCTTGTAGCTCAAACCTTCGACCGATACCCACAGCAGCAAGGCGCGTTGCTCGGGGTTCAGCTGTTCGAAAGCTTCGAGGGTTGATTGGGCAAGCACGGTGCGTTCGGTTGACGGCTGGGTGTCATCACGGCCGGTAAAAAACTCGAGCATGCGCGCATAGCGTCGGGAACGCCGATGGTTGTCGACAAACTGGCGATACAGGATGGTGAACAGCCAGGCCCGCAAATCGCCCTCGGGGCGCTTGCCGGCAACACTGCCCAGCGCCCGTTCCAGGCAGGTTTGCACCAGGTCGTCGGCATTGCTGGCATGACGGGTCAACGACAATGCAAATCGTCGCAGGCGCGGGATGAGTTCGCGCAGTTGCTCATCAAATGAGGTCATGGAGGGGCCAATTGACTGGGTGGGTGCCATAAAGACGCCCGGGATCAGACGTTATTCCCCGTGGCTTGAAAAAAACAGTCAAAAAAATAAAACGTCGTCTGCGGGAATAAGCCTCGGCGGCCTGCGTCTCATAGGCTATCTACCTGACGGCCCGTGGCCCCGGAGTTATTTATGGTTGATCAATTGCCGCCTGCAAGGCCCGCCAAAACGCCGTTGAGTCCTACCAGTGTGATGCTGCGTCTGGCAGGCATTGGCGGCGTAGTGGCCGTTATCCTCGGCGGGTTTTATTACGTCAACGGCACTCTGGACTCGCAGCGCCTGCGGCCCAAAAGCTTTATCAATGCACTGGAGCACAACAACGGCGTACACCCCGGTTACAGGCGCAATCATGCCAAGGGCATGTGCGTAGTGGGTTATTTTCAGGGCAGCGGCGATGCCCATGCGTTGTCTACGGCCCAAGTGTTCGGTGCCGGGCGTACTCCGGTGGTGGGGCGTTTTGCCTTGCCCAGCGGCAACCCGTATGCCCCCGACAGTAGTGTGCCGATCCGCAGTTTTGCGCTGCGCTTCACCCAGGCCAATGGTCAGCAATGGCGAACGGGGATGAACAGCATGCCGGTGTTCCCGGTCGGTACGCCCGAGGCGTTCTATCAGATGCTGCAAGCCGGTGCGCCAGATCCGGCCACGGGCAAGCCCGTGCCCGGTGCGATGCCGGTTTTTTTTGCGGCGCATCCCGAAACAACGGCGTTTTTGCAGTGGGTCAAAACCGCGAAACCTTCGGCCAGCTATGCCACCGAAAGCTATAACGGGATCAATGCGTTCTATCTGGTCAACGCTGCCGGGCAGCGTCAGGCCGTGCGCTGGGGGGTGATCCCGCTAGGGCAGGACGCAGCAGGCGCTACGGCGCCAAACGATGCCGATTATCTCGAACAGGACCTGGCCAAGCGCCTGGCTGCCGGGCCCTTGAAATGGCAGCTCAACCTGACCCTGGCCGAGGCGGGCGACCCCACGGCGGATGCCAGCAAAACCTGGCCTGCAGGGCGCAAAGTGGTGAATGCAGGCACGCTGGTGCTGGAAAAAGCCGAAGCGCAGAACACCGGTGAGTGCCGCGATATCAACTACGATCCGCTGATTTTGCCCAGTGGCATCGAAGGTTCGGATGACCCCTTGCTGGCGGCACGTTCGGCGGCCTATGCCAGTTCCTATGTGCGACGTACCAGTGAAGTTGATCAACTGCCCCAGGAGTCCCGTCCATGAGCGCACCCACCTCGCATTTCGCCCCTTTGGCGCGCCTGCTGCACTGGCTGATGGCACTGATGATTATTGCCATGCTGTTTATTGGCGCGGGTATGGCGGCTTCGGTGTCCGAGCGCCATGAATGGCTGCTCAATCTGCACAAGCCGTTGGGCATCGCCATTTTGCTGTTGGTGGTGGTGCGTCTGTTTGTGCGCTTTGCCACCCGGCAACCGCCTTTGCCAGCTGACTTGCCCGCGGCTCAGGCGCTGGCGGCCAAGCTGTCTCATGTGTTGCTGTATGTCTTGATGTTTGTGTTGCCGCTGGTGGGGTGGGCGATGATATCGGCAGCGGGCGATCCGGTGATGTTGAGCAGTTCATTGCAGTTGCCGGCCATATTGCCGGCCAACCCGAGCACCTTTGCCGTCTTGCGCAAGGCACATACGTTCTTGGCGTATTTGCTGTTTTTTACCGTACTGGTGCACTTGGCGGCGGCGCTGTTCCATGGTTGGGTGCGTCGGGATGGAGTACTGGAGAGCATGCTCAAAGGCAAGGATTAAGCGTGAAGTCCTGTAGTCGCAGCCTCGTACCTCATCAGCGGCTACAGAGATACTTCAAGCGTGGGAGCGAGCCTGCTCGCGAAGTGATCATTCGCGAGCAGGCTCGCTCCCACAGGGGGTTTGACCTAGAACAGAGTATCTACAGGTGGTGTTTTTAGCCATCACCGAGTTAAACAACTCTGAAGCTAAAAACCGTTCCAGCCAGGCATTCAAGTGCGGGAAGGGTGACTGCGCAAACCATTCGCGATCCACATGGGCGAACTGGCGCACAAAAGGTGCCAGGGCCACATCCGCCAAGCTCAATGCGGGCCCGGCCAGGTATGGGGTGTGCGTCAACACGTCTTCGAGCCGCTGCAAAAACTCGGCACCCTGTGCCCGGTAATACTCCATTGGATATTCCGGGTAGCGGATGGCGTATTTGTAGCGGTCCAGCAGCACCTTGAACCTGCGGTCATTGTCTTCGATCAGGTGCACGCCACTCGCCTGTAACCAGTTGTCCGGGTCATGCTGGGCCAGCGCCCAGTGCATGATGTCCAGGCTTTGCTCTATCACTCGGCCATCGGCACACACCAGTACTGGTACCGTACCCTTGGGCGAGGCCGCGAGCATTTCGGCCGGTTTGGCTTTAAGGCTGACCTCGACAATCGACAGCGGCACGCCGCTGTAGCGCAAGGCCATGCGCGCACGCATGGCGTAGGGGCAGCGGCGGAAGGAATACAGCAGGTGTTCGCTCATTTCACCTCCACGGTACTCAAACCGTTGCCTTGGCGTCGTACCTGGATCTGTACGGGGATGCGTTCGTGCATTTCCTGAACGTGGGAGATCACCCCCACCTTGCGCCCCTGGGCTTGCAAACCGTCCAATGCGTCCATCGCCAGTTGCAGCGATTCGGGATCGAGGCTGCCAAAGCCTTCGTCGATAAACAACGATTCGATTTTCAGGGTGCTGGAGGCCATCGAGGCCAAACCCAGGGCCAGGGCCAGCGATACCAGGAAGGTTTCACCGCCGGATAACGAATGCACCGAGCGCAGTTCGTCGCCCATTTCGGTGTCCATCACCAGCAGGCCGAGCATGCTACCGCCGCGCTTGAGGCGATAACGGCGCACCAGTTGGCGCAGTTGCGCGTTGGCGTGATGCACCAGCAGGTCGAGATTGTAGGCCTGGGCGATTTTGCGGAACTTGTCCCCCGTCCCCGAACCGATCAGTTCGCTGAGTCGCGCCCAGCGCTGCCATTCTTCATAGGCTTGGGCGATGCGCTGGGCCAAGGCCTGATTGGCCTGCTGACGACGTTGGTCTTCACTTTGCTGCGCGCGCAATTCGGCGCATTGCTGTTCGCTGGCCGCCAGTTGTGCGTGCAGTTCATCAAGTGCGCGGCTGAGGGCCTCGGCATCCAGATTGCCATTGGCTTGCGCCTGATGTTGGGCCAGACGCTGCTCGCGTTCTTGCAGGAGCACGCGGGTTTGCTCGACGGCTTTTTCGCTGTTTTGCAGTTGCTGGCGCAGTTCGCGCACCTGTGCGTCGTCATACCCGAGTAACTGCTGCAAGCGACGGTCATCCAGTTCGCCATGTTGCGCACGCCACTGTGCGAGCAGGGCGCTGAGGTTGCCGTGTTCCTGTTGCAAGGCCTGCTGGCGTTCCTGTTCGGACTTGAGTTCGGCTGCGAGCTGCAGCAACTGGTTAGCCGTGGCCTGCACGGTTTGCTCGGCCAGGGTCTGGGCGCTGCGGCTCTGTTCGACGGCCTGCTCCAGCGTTTGCTGCCACTGTTCGGCGCTGCTGTAGTCGCCCAGCAACTGCTTGAGGCTATGCTGGCTTGCCTGTTGCTGCTCGCTCAGTTCACTGACACTGTGCTGCAGGCTGTGCAGTTCCTTGCTGCGACTGGCTTGCTGATACTGCTCACGCTCGATGCTGCTCGCCCGTTCCGCCTGTTCGGCTTGTTCGTCGCGCTGCTGATCGAGTTGTGCCACACGATCAGCCACTTGCTGGTCGAGGGCCATAAAACAGGTGGCGGCGTTATCGCGCAATGCGTCGAGAATTGCTGGCGTCAGTACGCTGGCAAACTCGTTAAGTTCATCTTCGAGGCGCTGACTGTCGGCATTCAGGTGCAGTTGCTGCTCTGCCAGTTGCTGGGTCGCGAGCTGGCTGGCTTCGGTACAGCGCTGCACTTGCTGTTGCAGGTGAGCAGCTTCTTTTTGCAGGGCGAGTAACACGTTTTGGCGCTGTTCGTCCTGGGTGATGCTGTGCTGCAACTGATTCAGGCGCAGGGTCAGCCAGGGTTCACGCTTGGCCGGGTCCTGGGCCAGCCATTGCTCATGCAGCGGATGCGCTTGAAGGCTCGGGGCAAGGGCCTGCTGCTCTTGATGGATCCGTTCTTGCTGAAGCAGAAACTCTTTCTGCTGGGCGATCAGGCCGCCGACCTTTTCGCGCAGTTGGGCGAGGGTTTCCTTGAGCCCGTCGACCACGGCCCGGGCGCTGGCTTCTTCCTCTTCATCGTGGCGGGTCAGGCTTTGCAGCAAGGCTTCGGGCTGATGATACGGATGTTCGGCGCTGCCACACACCGGGCAGGGCTGGTCATCCTGCAACTGCCCGCGTAGTTCTTCGACGCTGGCGCTGCGGGCCAGGCGCTGGCGTTCCAGCAATTGGCGGGTGACCTGCAATGTTTGCTCGGCCACTTCAAGGTCGGCCTTGGTCTGTATGCCTTGCTGGCTCAGGCGGTCGCGTTCCTGTTGCACGCTGTGTTGCTTGAGTTGCAGCTCTTGCAGGCGGCTATCGAGCACCTGCTGGCTGCTGCACAAGCGCTGCAAGTCTTCGAAGGCGCGCTGTTGCAGGCGGTTGTCCTTAAGCAGGCTGCCCAGGGTGTGGATTTGTTCGTTGACCGCATGGGGCTCGGCCCCGGCTTCCTGGAACAGGATTTCAAGGCTGTTGCGCAGCTCGCTCAGTTGTTGCGTGGCCTGCTGGGCTCGCTGCTCAAGGCCGGGTAATTCCTTGCGCCCGGTGCTGAGATTATTGCTCAGACGCACCAACTGCTGCAGCCTTGGGCGATAGGCGTCCCAGGCGCTGGCCAGTGGCGCCAGTTGGTTGCTGTGCTCGAGTTGGGAGGCAATCTGCGCCAGGCGTTCGGTGCCTTGTTGCTGACGCTCGAGCAGGGTGTTGAGTGCCTGCTGCCCTTGACTGCAAGCCAGCTCGGCCTGCTGTTGCAGAGATTGCTGGGTGTGCAGGGCCTGGGTCAGGCGATTGAGGTTGGCCTGTTCCAGATGCGCCTGTTGGACCCGTGGCGCGCATTCGCGTTGGTGGGTTTGCGCCTGGGTTGCCGCCAGTTGCGCGCTTTGCAGTTCTGCTTCAAGTCGGGTCTGAGCCTGGCCCAGCTCGGTTTGCTGCTGCAGATGGGCACGAATTTGCTCGGTCAACGGGCTTAGCTGAGCATTCAGTTCGGCCAATCGGGCAAATTGATGACGTTGTGGCGCCAGTTGCTCCAGCAGATGCAGGGTCTGGCGCTGTTCGGTCTGGCTGTCCCACAGGGTTTGGGCCTGTTGCAGTTGTTCTGCAGCGCTGTGGCGTTGCTCTTGCAGGTCGCTCAGGGTTTTGAGCCAGGTGTGTTGCAGTTCAAGTTGCTTGAGCTGGCCTTGCTGGTCTTTTAGCTGCTGCTGCGCCTCGTTGAAGCGCTGGTCCAGTTCGACGCGGGCTTGCGGCTCAAGGGGGGTGACGCCGACGGCCTGGTCCTGCAGTTGCTTGTGCGCGTCCTTGGCTTCTTTGGCCTTGTCGAATGCACGCTTGCCCAGGCGGGTGTAAAGCGCGGTATCGGTGAGTTTTTCCAGCAGCTCGCTGCGCTCGTTGTCATCGGCCTTGAGAAAGGCGCTGAACTCGCTTTGGGCCAGCATCACGGCGCGGGTGAATTGCTCGAAGTTGAGCCCCAGTCGTGCTTCCAACTGGACTTTGTAATCGCCTTTCTGACTGGCCAGCAGTTGGTCGCTGTCCAGATCGCGCAGGCTCTGGCGACTGGCTTGCAGCTTGCCGGTGGCCTTTTCGCGGGCGCGGTTGGCTTCCCAGCGGGCGCGGTAACGGCGCCCGTCAATGCCGACAAAATCGACTTCGGCATAGCCGTCGCCAGTACCACGGCGCAGCAGAGTGCGCGGGTCGCCGGTGGCGATTTCGCCGTCGGCATCCGGCACCTTGGCATCGCGCCCGGTATTGTTCAGCCGTGGCACAGCACCAAACAGCGCCAGGCACAGAGCATCGAGCAGAGTGCTTTTACCGGCGCCGGTGGGCCCGGTGATGGCAAACAACCCGGCACTGGCCAGCGGCTCGGCGGTGAAGTCCAGCTCAAAGGGCCCGGCCAGCGAGGCGAGGTTTTTCAGGCGAATGGCGAGGATTTTCATGGTTGTTCACCTTCCAACTGAACTTCTTGCAGCAACACGGCAAAGTCCTTGAGAGTCTGTTCATCGGCTTCACTGCCGTAGTTTTCTTGCCAGGCGCGGCTGAACAGTTCCTGGGGCGTCAGTTGGTCGAGTTCGATCAGGCGCGTGGCGTCGTCATCGCCGTTGCGGCCGCCGCTACCGGCATATTCGGCAGCAATGCGGACCAGGCGCACGGACTTGCCTTGCAGCGCAGTTTCGATCTGCTGGCGCAGATCGGGCTGTGGTTCGTCGAGTTTTACCCGCACTTCGAGCCAGGGCTGGCGCTGGATATCGGCCAGCAAATCGATATCCGGCAGCTCAGCAAGCTGCGTGAGGATTTCAGCCAGGGGTAACGGGCCGATGCGTTGCAGGTTCACTGCACGCGGAATCAGGCGTGTTTCAACGCTGACCAGGGTTTCGCCTTTGAGTGTGACGTCGAGGATCTGGTGCTGATAGCCGATCTCCGAGAAGGACAACGGGATTGGCGAGCCGCAGTAGCGGATCCGCTCTTCGTTATTGACCCGTTGCGGTTTGTGCAAATGGCCGAGGGCGACATAGCTGATGCTGGGGCCAAACAGGCTGGCGGGCAGGGCCTCGGCATTGCCGATGATCAGGCTGCGTTCGGAATCTTCCGAGATCGAGCCGCCAGCCATATGGGCGTGGCTGATGGCGATCAGGGCTTGGCCCGGCTTGCGTTTGGTGTTGGCCGCTTCGATCAGCCATTCATGGACCTGACCGATACCGCGCAAATAGTCATCGCCAAGATGCGCGCCGGTGACTTCGGCGGGCCTAAGGAAGGGCAGCGCCAGGCACCAGGCGGCGATTTCGCCACTGGCATCGGGCAAGGGAATCAGCAGGCGTTCGGCGTCGAGCTGGCCGTCGTCGAGCCACAGCACCCGGCCCAATGCATGGGTGCGCAAACGGCGCATCAAGGGCGCGGGCAGTTCGATACGCGAGCCGGAGTCGTGGTTGCCGGCAATCATCACGATGGTCAGTTTTGGCTGTTGCTCATGGGCGCTGACGATAAAGTCGTAGAGCCGTTCCTGGGCTTTGACGGGTGGGTTGACGGTGTCGAAGATATCACCGGCAATCAGCAGCACGTCAGGTTGCTCGCTGGCCAACTGGGCCAATAACCAGGTCAAAAAGCAGGCGTGTTCGAAGTCGCGTTCCTGGCCATGGAGGTTTTGCCCCAGGTGCCAGTCGGAAGTGTGAAACAAGCGCATAACAGAATCCGTTTTCAAAGGGGCTGGCAACCCGCTCGCTCAAGCGGGCACGGGTTGCCGTGAAATTATTTAGGGTAGAGCGGTGGCAGGCTGCTCGGTTCGCTGGCGGTGTCTTGCTCGCGTTCGGCGGCAGGGATGCTGCGAATCGCCTTCCACAGTTCTTCGCCTTGCCAGTATTGGCCGGTTTCGCTGTACAGCGCGCCGTTGAGGCCATCGAGGGCATCGGACAGCAACACAAAGCGCGCGGCCATGTCGGCCAGGGTTTCCGGCTGTTGCCGTGCCCAGGCATCCAGTGCCTGGCGCGTGGCGTGCGGGTCATTGGCCAGGCTGGCGCGTTTCAGGTCGTCAAGCAGGGTGCGCGGGCTGGGTCCGGTTTGCGCTGCGCGCAATATTGCCGGTTGCCAGCGCGCACGCCACCACAGGCCCAGGCTCGCCAGGGTGGTACAAGCCAGGAACAGGGTGCTGAGCTGCCAGATCCACAGCGATGACTCTTCGCTCAATGCCGTCGGCGTACCGCTGGCGGGAGTGTCCACGGCCAGGTTGGGATTGGCCGCAGCCATTAGTGTACGGGCGGGCAGATAAGTGCGTTCCAGGTGGTCTTCATGGGTGTTCCACCACACCACTTCGACAGCGGGCAGCTCGATTTGGCCGACCCGTGTCGGCACCAGTGCTTCGCGCTCTTCGCGGCTGCCGATCAGGCCGCTTTCGGTGACTTGGTTGCTCAACTGCGGCAGATCGGGATAGCGCCGCAAGCCGTTGACGTCAGTGGCGGGCAGTGGCGGCAACTGGGCGCTGGACAGGCCCTCGGCCTTGAGGGTGAGTGTGCGGGTCAGCGACTCACCGACCAGCGTATGGTCCGGTTCGGGGTTCCAGGTTTCGCTCATGCTCAAGCTGCGCGCAGGCAGCCATGGAGCATTGGGCGGGTAGGCTTCAGGCTTGGGCAGGACATTCAGCGCGATTTCGGTCGAGGTCACATGGACCATTTTTCCAGGTTTGGGGCCTAGCGGGGCAGGGGCCGTGGCCTGCTGGCTGTCGACCTGGGTGGCGCTAAAGGTTTGAGCCGGGATCATCAGCTCGCCGCTGTGTTGCGGGTAAATCCCGTAGCGGCGCTCAATCACGCCGTGGCGTATGCCGTTGATCAGTTTTTCGTAGGTGCGCGATTCACCTAGTTGCTCGACGATGGCGTCGTCCAGGTGCAAGGGGGTCAGGTTGCTGTCGTCGTAGAGCGCTACGGAATGGTAGATGCGCAGGGTCAATAACGCTTGGGCCTGCACATAGACGCTGGGCTGGTCGAGGCTGGCTTCAATAAACACCGGGGCCAGCTCATTGTCACTGGCCACGCTTTGGGTCACGTTGAGGTTGATCGGCTGGCTGTGGTAATTGCCGATTTGCAGCGCCGGAATAACCACCGTCCCGGTTTGTTTGGGTTGCAGGGTGATGATCCAGCGGGTGGTGCCCTTGTTGTCATCGCTGATGCTGTTGAGTTGGTTGACCTGGCGCGTGCCGCGGACTTCAAACAGCCCGTCCAGCGGTGTCAGGTCCGGCTTGCCGAACAGCGTGACGTCATCGGATTCCAGGGTCAGCTCCACGGTTTCACCGGAGTTGAGCTGGTCGCGGTCAACGCTGGCGGCCAATCCCAGGGCGTGTGCGGGGAGGGTCCAGCAACACAGCAAAAGAAGCAAAACGCAGAGGCGGTTCATTTAGGCGTGTCCTGATGTAGCTGCTGTTCGTACCAGAATTTGCGTCGCAACAATTCGCTGGGGTTGTCGGGAATCTGTCTGAGCCATTGTTCCAGCGCCTGGCGCTGTTCTTCGTCGGTCTGGTTGGCCGCCGGTGCCGGCGGGCGCGTGGGCGGTTCTTCACCTGGCTCGGCCTCGGCATTCGGGGCTGTTCCCGGTGCGAGCTGCTCGTTAGCAGGCGTCTCGGTGGTGGAGCCGCTGGCCGAGCTGTTGTCTTCATTCTGCGCCGTGGTGCTGGAGGCGCCCTGCGCGCTGGTACTGAGCGGGGTTTCAGACTCGGCAGGTGCAGGAGGGGGCTCGGGTGTTTGCTCAGCCTGGGCCTGGGCTTGCTGCTGTTCAAGCAACTGTTCGACCAAGGCCTTGTTCTGTGCGGCGGCCTGCAACTCGGGTTGCAGCTCAAGCGCCTGTTCATAGGCATCGATGGCCGCGGCCAGCTCGCCATTCATGGCCAGTGCATTGCCGCGATTATAGTGCGCGCTGGCGTTGTTGACCTCGGCAAAACGCAGCGCGGCACCGGCGTAGTCGCCCGCCTGATAGAGCGCCAGACCTTGCCAGAGCGGGTCGCTGAAGTGCTCGATGGCTTGCAGCGGCTGTTTTTGCTGCAGCAGACGCATGCCTTGCTGGTCGGGGCGCAGCCACAGATCGGTAAAACTCATGGCATAGCCGGGTTGGGGCGCCAATATCAACAGCAAGGGCAGGCAGAACAGCCAGCCGCGCCGCCCAGCGCAGGCAACCAGCAGCAACAGTGGCAGCAACAGCCAGTAACCCTGGTCAGCCCAGGTATCCAGATGCAGGGTCTGGCCGTCATCGCGCAGGTGTTGAGGGCCGTCGAGCAGGCCCAGCCCGCGCAGGTCATTGTCATCCAGACGTGCCTGGCGATAGCGCCCGTCCACATCCAGGGCAAATGAGCGCAGGCTTGGGCTGTCGAGGCGCGGCAGGAGGATGGCGCCCTGATCGTCCTTGAGGAACTGCCCGTTTTCGTCAACCACCGGCGCTCCCTCGCGGCTGCCAATCCCGAGTATCAGCAACTGTGGGGTGTGGCCATTCAGCGCCTGGCGAATGCCGTTACGCTCCTGTTCGCTGAGCGAAGATGTGATCAGCAGCAAACGACCCTGGCCCAGGGCGCCCTGATCGAGCAGGGCCAGGGCCTTGGTAATCGCCAGGTCTGCGCGATGGCCCGGTTGCGGCATGATTGATGGCTTGAGGGCCTCAAGCAGGTTGCGGCTGGTGGCCAGATCATCGGACAGCGGCACCAGCGTATGGGCGCTACCGGCGTAGACGATCACCGCGGTTTGCGCATCGCTGCGGTTTTGCAGCAGGTCGTAGAGCTTGCGGCGCGCCTGCTCCAGCCGGTTGGGCGAGCTGTCGGTGGCGAGCATCTCGGGGGTCAGCTCAAGCATGACCACCAGCGGGTCGGCGGGTTTTTGTGTGGGCTGCTCAACCCGTTGCCAGCTGGGGCCGAGCAATGCCAGCACTGCCAGTAGCCAGCCGAGCCCGAGGGCAATCCACGGTAACTTGCTGTTGCGGCCATTGCCGCCGCTGAGCAGTACGCGATGGAAGGCGACCGGCAGGATCATCTGCCAGCGACCTGCGCGCTTTTCCCGGTGCCAGCGCTTCCATAGCAGCCAGCCGAGCAGCGGCAGGACCAGCAGCCATTCGGGACGAAACCAGTGTGGCCAGAGTGCGCTCATCGGCGTCTACGCAGGCGCAGGCGTTTGAGCCGTGCGCGCCAGTCAGGGTGTTGCTGCAAAAAATGCTCCTTGCTCAGCCAGCGTTGCACGGGGTTGTTGGGCCACAGTTCGCGTATCACCAGCAGTACGCTTAGCAGCAGGGCAACGGCCAATGGCCAACTGTAAAGTGCATGCGCCGGGCGCGCCTGGGTCGGCTGCTGGGCCACGGGCTCAAGTTGGTCAAGGGTGTCCTTGATGGCCGAGAGTTCACCGCCATCGCGGGCACGGAAATATTGGCCACCGGTTATTTTGGCGATTTCTTCGAGGGCCGGTTCATCAAGATCGACCCCTGGGTTTATGCTGAACATGCCCTTGCTGCTGCTTTCCTGCGGGTCGGCGCCAATCCCGATCGGATAGATTTTTATGCCTTCATCGCCAGCCAGGCGTGCTGCCGTCAACGGGTCGATCTGGCCGCCGTTGTTGGCGCCGTCGGTGATCAAAATCAGCACCCGGCTCTGTGCCGGGCGTTGGCGCAAGCGCTTGAGCGCCAGGCCAATGGCGTCGCCGATGGCAGTGTTTTTACCGGCAATGCCGATCCGCGCTTCGTTGAGCCAGGTGTGAACGGTGTGGCGGTCGAAAGTCAGTGGCGCTTGCAGGTAAGCCTGGCTACCGAACAGGATCAGCCCGACGCGGTCGCCTTCGCGGTTTTCCAGAAAGTCCCCGAGCAGGCTTTTGACCAGGTCGAGGCGGCTGACGTCTTCGCCCTGCCATTGCATATCCGGGTAGTCCATCGAGCCCGATACATCCACCGCCACCAGCAAATCACGGCCACTGGCGGCTATCGGCAGCGGCTCACCCAGCCACTGCGGGCGGGCGGCTGCCGTCAACAGCAGTAGCCATAGCAGCACATAGGGAATTTGCTGGCGCCAGGAGGGCATGCTGGCTCGTGCCTTGCGTTGCACCAGTTGCTCGAGGTCGCCGAGAAAGCTGACCTGCAGCGCCGCTTCGCCGCTGTCGGCAGGCGGCAGCACCAGGCGCATCAGCCAGGGCAGAGGCAGCAGGGCGAAGAGCCACGGCCAGGCAAATTCAAACATGTTTGCGAATCCAGGTTTCCACCGCCTGATTAAGCCCGGCGATGGCTTTGTCATCGAGCTTGCATTCGGGCTTGTAGGCACCTTCAACCAGCACCATCCAGCGGGTCAACCCGGCTGCAGGGCAGCGGTTATCGAGGAAGGCCAGCCACTTGCGGCCATTGAGCGTATGGCTCTGGCTGTACGGGTAGTGGTTGCGGCACAGGCGTTTGAGCAGGCCGTTAAGCTGTTGCAGCCAGGCACCGGCGGGCGCGCCGTCGTAGGGCTTTTGAAAGCGTGCCAGTTCCTCGAGGGCCGCCAGGCGAACCGGGTCCAGTGGCTGCTCGGTGCGACCTGGCTGGCGTTTGGCGGGCAGGTAGCGGCGCAGCCACCACAGCCCCCAACCCAGCGCGGGCAGCACAATCAGCAGCACCCACCAGCCTGGCGCTGGTGGCCACAGGCCAATCGCCGGGGGCGTGATCAGGGGTTGCAACTGTTCGAGTTCTTTCATGAGGCTTTGCCGGGACGTTTGGCGTTCAGGTATTCGCGCAGTTGTTCGATCATTTCACTTTGGGTGCTCAGCGGCATAAGCAACACCCGCAGTTTTTGCGCCAGCAGTTCCCAGCGGGCGATCCGGGCTTCGGCCTGGGCGCGGTAGGCCTGACGCAAATCATAGTTGAGCGTATCGAGTTCCAGCTGGGCGCCGCGCTCGGCAAAGCGTAACAGCCCGGCAGCGGGGAGGGCGTGGTCCAGCGGGTCGGACAGCGGCAGGAGAATCAGGTCGCAGTGGCGCGACAGCAGGCTCAGTTGCTGCTCGGCGGCGTCGGTGAGGGCGCGCTCATCGCAGATCACGATCACCAGGCTGCCGGGGCGCAGTACTTCGCGGGCGCGGATCAGCGCCATGCCCAGGGCATCGCGGTCCGATTGCACCTCGGTGTGCAATGACTGATTGACCCGCACCAGCCGGTTAAGCAACTGCAACAGGCTTTGCTTGCTGCGTCTGGGTTTGATTTCGTAGTGTTCGTGGTCGCCAAACACCAGCCCGCCGACGCGGTCGTTGTGCCCCAGTGCGGCCCAGCCAATCAGGCTGGCGGCCTGGGCGGCAAGCACTGATTTGAACATCAGCCCCGAGCCGAAAAACAGCCGTCGGCTTTGTTCTGCGAGGATGAAAATCGGCCGCTCGCGTTCCTCATGGAACATCTTGGTGTGCGGCTCCTGGGTGCGTGCCGTAACGCGCCAGTCGATGGTGCGTACATCGTCACCGGCCTGATAGACCCGTACCTGGTCGAAGTCGACCCCGCGCCCGCGTAATTTCGAGTGATGCAACCCCACCAGCGGGCTGCGCTGGCTGGGGGAGGAGAACAGTTGCACTTCGCGCACCCGATGGCGCATCTCGATCAGCTCGGCGAGGGTGACGCGGATTCCGGGTTCGGCGGGCAGAGGGTTGTTCATCGGTCAGGCAACGGCAACGACGTCGAGGATGCGTTGCACCACGCGGTCCTGGTCGATACCGGCGGCTTCGGCTTCGAACGACAGGATGATGCGGTGACGCAACACGTCAAACAGCACGGCCTGGATGTCTTCGGGGCTGACGAAGTCGCGCCCGGCCAGCCAGGCGTGGGCCCGCGCGCAACGATCCAGCGCAATTGAGCCTCGAGGGCTGGCGCCGTAGGCGATCCAGTCGGCCATCTCGGGGTCGAACTTGCCTGGGGTACGGGTCGCCATCACCAGTTGCACCAGGTATTCCTCCACGGCATCGGCCATGTACAGCCCGAGGATTTCCTTGCGTGCGGCGAAAATAGCCTGCTGGCTGACCCTGCGCTCTGGCTTGGTTTCGCCGTTGAGGGCTTCGCCACGGGCCTGTTGCAGGATGCGCCGTTCGACGGCAGCGTCCGGGAAGCCGATTTTGACATGCATCAGAAAGCGGTCGAGCTGGGCTTCGGGCAACGGGTAGGTGCCTTCCTGCTCGATGGGGTTTTGCGTGGCCATCACCAGAAACAGCGGTGACAGTTCGTACGTGCTGCGCCCGACACTGACCTGGCGCTCGGCCATGGCTTCAAGCAAGGCGGATTGGACCTTGGCCGGGGCACGGTTGATTTCGTCCGCCAGCACCAGGTTGTGGAAGATTGGGCCTTGCTGAAACACGAAGCTGCCGGTTTCGGGGCGATAGATCTCGGTACCGGTGATGTCGGCGGGCAGCAGATCGGGGGTGAACTGAATTCGATGGAACTGCGCTTCAATGCCTTCAGCCAGTTCTTTGATGGCCTTGGTCTTGGCCAGACCGGGTGCGCCTTCGACGAGCATATGGCCGTCAGCGAGCAACGCGATCAGCAAGCGGTCGATGAGTTTTTCCTGACCGAGGATCTGCGTTGAGAGAAAGGTTCGCAGCGCAAGCAGCGCTTCACGATGTTCCATCGATGACTGTTCCTGAAAAGGACACCGGCGGCGCAAGAGTTACGCCGGGGCTGGGGGCGTTACTTTAATCCATTGAGGGTGCTGCGGACTAATGGCGGGGGGGCTTTTTATGGAAAAATCTGAAATGCGCAGGGTTGTTGAGAATGGTGCTCATCTGTATGGGGTTTGGGAGGTATGAAAGCTGACGGGCATCCCGTAGCAGCTGCCGAAGGAACGAGGCTGCGTTCGGCGACGCAGTCGTCGTAAAACCTGAGAACTCAATATCGCTGACACACCGAGGCGCCTGATTTGCGACGACTGCGTCGTCGAACGCAGCCTTCGTTCCTCGGCAGCTGCTACGCAGGCAGGTCCGCCTGAAAATGCTCCGTCAACAGCGCCGCAAAGGCATCTCGCGGCCCGTGCAGGCCGGTTTCGCTGTGCCAGAAAAACAGGTTGGGCATGGGCGCCAGTTCGGCAAAGCGATAGGTAGTCAGGTGCGCGGTCCCGCCAAAGCGCTGCAGGATGCTCTCCGGCACCAGTGCCAGACCTGCGCCTGCGCTGACGCAACCAATAATGCTGCCCCAGTTGGCGTAATCGACGCTGTTGATTTGCAGGCGGTGCTCAGCCACCCAGTTCTCCAGTGCCGCACGGTACGGGCAACCCACAGGCCACATGAACACGGTGTGTTGATGCACATCGCCCAGTTGTGCGAGAGGCTCAAGTTCGGGGCTGGCAATCAACACCAGTTGTTCGTGATACAGCGTTGTTTTGGACAGTTTGGGCAGGTTGATCTGGCCTGCGACCAGTACGCCGTCAAGGCGGTGGTGTTTTACGTCTTCAAGCAATTGCTGCGACTTGCCTGTCACCAGTTCCAGCGATACCTGCGGGTAGCGCTGATGAAATATCGCCAGTAAGGGTGGCAGTCGGGCCGTGGCGCAAGACTCGATAGCACCGATGCGCAGCTTGCCGGTGGGCACGGCGTGGGGCGTTACGGCGCGTTTGGCCTGATCGACCAAGGCCAGGATCTGTTCGCTGTAACCCAGAAACACCTGGCCCGCCGCACTGATGCACAGCCCCCGACCTGCGCGGGTAAACAGCGCAGTTCCCAACTCGCTTTCGAGCTGTTTGATACGGGTGGTGATGTTGGACGGCACGCAATGCAACTGCCGGGCGGCCAGTGCAATGCTGCCGCACTCTGCCACGGCCTTGACCATGCGCAACTGGCTGAGCTCCATTGTTCACTCCTGATGAATTCTGGGCTCTTTATATCTCACTTGTGGCCGCTTGCGAGCGCGATAAACACTGCTCGCTACTTCATTCGGGTGTACAGGTCGTCAACGTGTCGTTTTCTCTCAAGCTTGTCGCGGCCATGGCCGCCGTTGTGCTGTGTTGGGCATATTCACCGATCGGCATTCATATTGGCCTGGAGAGCTATACACCGGGGCATCTGGCTTTGCTCCGGTTTTTGATTGCATCGGCCTTTATGGCTGTAATTGCGCTGTTTGCCGGGATTGGCCTGCCCCGGCTGCGTGATGTGCCATGGCTGATGTTGCTGGGTTTTTTTGCGGTGGTGTTGCATCACGTGGTGTTGAATATGGGCCAGCGCTGGGTCAGCCCGGGAGCTTCGAGTGTACTGGCGCAGACGGCGCCGTTGTTCAGCACACTAATTGCCGCCATTTTTCTCAAGGAATCGGTGAGCCGCTGGCGCTGGCTATGGGTGGCGGTGGGGCTGGTTGGTGTGGTGCTGGTGATCTGGGCGGACAAGGGTGTTGGTGAGTTTCGCCCTCAAGGGTTACTGCTGCTAGTGGCTGCGCTGTCGTGGAGCATCTACTTCGCCTTGCAAAAGCACTATGGCAATCGCTATAGCCCGCTGACCATCGTCTGTTACATGGTCTGGGCCGGGACGCTGATGTTGTGTGCCTATTGGCCTGGGCTTGTAGATGAAGTGCGCAATGCTCCGGCTCGAGTCAATTGGGCGATATTGCTGCTAGGTCTGTTCCCCAGTGCCCTGGCGTATCTGTTGTGGGCCTATGTGCTGGCGCATACCGAGGTCAGCCGCTCGGTAGGGGTGATGTATCTTATCCCGCCGGTGGCCATGGTGATGGCGGCGGTTGTTCTGGGCAGCCCCGTCTCGGCCGGGGTGGTTGTGGGCGCTGCAATCGTGGTGGGTAGCGTGATTGTGATGAGTCGGCTCAAGGGCTAAAAGTAAAACGCCCTTGCGTTCTGCCACAGGGCCCTGCGCGCACCGTCTTCACCCAGGGCATCAATCAACAGTGGGATGTCGTTGTCGGCAAAGGGGCGGGGAGCACGGGTTGACGGCAGGTCGGTGCCAAACATCAGGACGTTGGGGTTGGCGCTATGGATCTGTTGCAACACGTGCGGTACGGCAAAGTCGACCCGACCAAAGCCACAGGCCTTGACGCGTACGCCGTGCTCGGCCAAACGCAGCAGGCAGGGCAGGCCTTCATGGCTTAACCCCAGATGGTCGATGCTCAACGCAGGCAAGCGTCGCAGGCGGGTTTCTATGGCCTCCAGCTCGCGTGAATCGATATACAGCTCCGAGTGCCAACCCACCTGCTCATATACGCGCCTGGCCAGTGTTTCGAGTTGATCGAGTTGCTCTGAACCACCGCGCTTGAGGTTAAAGCGCAGGGCGCGTACGCCGTGCTGGTGCAGGGTTTGCAGCTCGGCGTCGGTGACACTGGCAGGAAGTTGCGTGACCCCCACAAAGTCTGGCCCCAGCCGCTTCAAGGCAGCGATCAGGTAAGTCTGATCAAAGCCTTGAAATGAGCCGGAAACCACGGCGCCACCGACGATGCCCAGCGGTTCTGCCCGCGACAGGTAATCATCGACACTGAAAAAGTCGGGTAGATAGCCATTGTTGGGAATCAACGGGTAAGCGCTGTCGATGATATGGCAGTGGGCATCGAAGATCGGGGGCATGGCGGTGCTATCTGTGAGCTTCAGTGGAGGTGCATAACTGTGGGAGCGGGCTTGCTCGCGATGGTATTAGTGCAGTGTGCCAGATACACCGCTTCGCCTGCATCGCGAGCAAGCTCGCTCCCACAATGGTCCCTGCAAGGCTCGAGAGTTAATTCAGCTCGCTGATATAGGTGCCGGTGCCTTTGAGGATGTTCTGCAAGGTCTCTTCGACTTCGGCCAGGTCTGCGGCTGCGGTGTTGTGAAGGATTTCCAGATGGTCGTCGCCCTTGAGCACGTCAGTATCGCCAGCGCTGATTTCAATCAGCAGGCGGGTCGGGCTCAAGGTGACTTTGATCCCGTCCAGTGTCGAGGGCTCGTCTTCTAGGGTGATTTCCAGCTCGTCTTCGTCCGGGTAACGGGTCATCAGGAACATTTCGCCCTGATCCGTGTGGCAGCACAGCATGGCCATGTTGTCTTCTTCGTCATCGCACGGGTTGGCGAGCAGGTGGTCGGTGGTCATTTGCATGGGAAATTCCTGGCGCTCTGGGCGCGGGTAGGTCGAACAGAAGCCAATTTTGCCAGCCTGAACCGATTTGTGCTGGTTTGAATGGTGCAATGGGCTAAAAGCTCAGTATTTTCTAATATGCGCTACAGAAACTACGGGGCTTTTATGAAGGTTTTTCGCGTGTGAATGCTAGGGTTGTTCAGTAACCGCGCTTGAGGTTGCGTGCCGATGACCGAATATGTCGCCGCACCGTAAGCAGGCTGTACGGCTCAATCGTTAAGCTGCGCGGTGATAGTTATCTCTAAAGGCACAGCCTGTTTATCCGGCAGTCGTTTTTGTAGATACCCATCCTGGAACGTGAATGTGACCCGCGGGTCACGGCCAGCTTCACCTCCCTGTCATGCTGTGTTTTGCAGGTGAATTGCCAAGTCCGGCCTTGCACAGTATTGGCAGCTCCCCACGCGGGAATAACACGCGACGCTTCTCTCAATAACAAGCCCAAGCGGAGTACCACAGATGGCGTTCTTCACCGCAGCCAGCAAAGCCGACTTCCAGCATCAACTGCAAGCAGCACTGGCGCAGCACATCAGTGAACAGGCACTGCCACAAGTGGCGCTGTTCGCTGAGCAATTCTTCGGCATCATTTCTCTGGATGAACTCACTCAACGTCGGATGTCCGACCTGGCAGGCTGCACGCTGTCGGCCTGGCGTTTGCTGGAGCGTTTCGACCCGGCCCAGCCGCAAGTGCGGGTCTTTAACCCTGATTACGAACGTCACGGCTGGCAGTCGACGCACACTGCGGTCGAAGTACTGCATCACGACCTGCCGTTCCTGGTGGACTCGGTGCGTACCGAGCTGAACCGTCGCGGTTACAGCATCCACACCCTGCAAACCACGGTATTGAGCGTACGCCGTGGCAGCAAGGGCGAGTTGCTGGAAATCCTGCCCAAGGGCACTACCGGTGAAGGCATCTCGCAAGAGTCGCTGATGTATCTGGAAATCGATCGCTGCGCCAATGCCGCTGAACTGAATGTGCTGAGCAAGGAACTGGAGCAGGTTCTGGGCGAAGTGCGTATTGCCGTGGCTGATTTTGAGCCAATGAAGGCCAAGGTTCAGGAGTTGCTGGCGAGTGTCGACAACTGCCAGTACGTGGTTGATGCTGGTGAAAAGGCCGAGGTCAAGAGCTTCCTGGAATGGCTGGTGGGTAACCACTTCACCTTCCTGGGCTACGAAGAATTTGTGGTACGTGACGAGGCAGATGGCGGGCATATCGAATATGACGCCGACTCTTTCCTCGGTCTGACTAAGCTGCTGCGCTCCGGCCTGACCGCCGAAGACTTGCGGATTGAAGATTACGCCGTCAGCTACCTGCGCATGCCGACCCTGCTGTCGTTTGCCAAGGCTGCGCACCCAAGCCGCGTTCATCGCCCGGCTTACCCTGACTATGTGTCGATCCGTCAGATCGATGCCGACGGCAAGGTGATCAAGGAATGCCGCTTTATGGGCCTGTATACCTCTTCGGTGTACGGCGAAAGCGTGCGGGAAATCCCTTATATCCGTCGCAAGGTTGCGGAGATCGAGCGCCGCTCCGGCTTCCAGCCCAAGGCTCACCTGGGCAAGGAACTGGCTCAGGTAGTTGAAGTACTGCCCCGCGATGACCTGTTCCAGACACCTGTGGATGAGCTGTTCACCACCGTGATGTCGATTGTACAAATCCAGGAGCGCAACAAGATTCGCGTGTTCCTGCGTAAAGACCCGTATGGCCGTTTCTGCTACTGCCTGGCTTACGTGCCGCGTGATGTGTACTCCACCGAAGTTCGGCAGAAAATCCAGCAGGTGCTGATGGAGCGTCTGCAAGCGTCGGATTGCGAGTTCTGGACCTTCTTCTCTGAGTCGGTGCTGGCCCGTGTGCAGCTGATTCTGCGGGTTGATCCGAAAAACCGGATCGATATCGACCCGCTGTTGCTGGAAAAAGAAGTGATCCAGGCCTGTCGCAGCTGGCAGGACGACTACGCCAGCCTGGTGGTTGAGAGCTTCGGCGAGGCCAATGGCACCAAAGTGCTGGCGGACTTCCCCAAGGGCTTCCCGGCAGGTTACCGCGAGCGCTTTGCCGCGCACTCAGCCGTGGTCGACATGCAACACCTGATGAGCCTCAGCGAGAAAAACCCGCTGGTGATGAGCTTCTATCAGCCGCTGGGCCAGAGTGCCGGTCAGGAGCTGCATTGCAAGCTGTATCACGCTGATACACCGCTGGCGCTGTCGGACGTGCTGCCGATTCTGGAAAATCTTGGCCTGCGCGTACTGGGCGAGTTCCCGTACCGTCTGCGTCATGCCAATGGTCGTGAGTTCTGGATTCATGACTTCGCCTTTACTGCTGGCGAAGGCTTGAATCTGGATATCCAGCAACTCAACGACACGCTGCAGGATGCATTCGTGCATATCGTCAGCGGCGACGCCGAGAACGATGCCTTCAACCGCCTGGTACTGACTGCCGGTTTGCCGTGGCGTGATGTGGCGTTGCTGCGTGCTTACGCCCGTTACCTGAAACAGATCCGCCTGGGCTTTGACCTGGGTTATATCGCCAGCACCCTGAACAACCACACCGACATCGCCCGCGAGTTGACCCGGTTGTTCAAGACCCGTTTCTATCTGGCGCGCAAACTGACGGCCGAAGACCTGGAAGACAAGCAACTGCGTCTGGAACAGGCGATTCTGACGGCACTGGACGATGTTCAGGTGCTCAACGAAGACCGCATCCTGCGTCGTTACCTGGACCTGATCAAAGCCACTCTGCGCACCAACTTCTACCAGCCGGATGCCAACGGTCATAACCGTTCGTACTTCAGCTTCAAGTTCAATCCGCACCTGATTCCAGAGCTGCCAAAACCTGTACCGAAATTTGAAATCTTCGTGTACTCGCCTCGGGTCGAAGGCGTGCACCTGCGCTTCGGTAACGTTGCTCGTGGCGGCTTGCGCTGGTCGGACCGTGAAGAAGACTTCCGTACCGAAGTGCTGGGCCTGGTAAAAGCCCAGCAAGTGAAGAACTCGGTCATCGTGCCGGTGGGCGCCAAGGGCGGTTTCGTGCCGCGTCGCCTGCCATTGGGTGGCGGCCGTGACGAGATCCAGGCTGAGGCGATTGCCTGCTACCGGATCTTTATTTCCGGCCTGCTGGACATCACCGATAACCTCAAGGACGGCGCACTGGTGCCGCCATTGAACGTCGTTCGTCACGACGATGATGACCCGTACCTGGTGGTTGCCGCCGACAAGGGCACTGCAACGTTCTCCGACATTGCCAACGGCATCGCCATCGATTACGGCTTCTGGCTGGGTGATGCGTTCGCGTCGGGCGGCTCGGCCGGTTATGACCATAAAAAAATGGGCATTACCGCCAAGGGCGCCTGGGTCGGCGTGCAGCGTCACTTCAAAGAGCGCGGGATCAACGTTCAGCAAGACAGCATCAGCGTGGTCGGTGTCGGCGATATGGCCGGTGACGTGTTCGGTAACGGCTTGTTGATGTCTGACAAGCTGCAACTGGTCGCGGCTTTCAACCATCTGCATATCTTTATCGATCCGAACCCAGAGCCTGCGAACAGCTTCGTTGAGCGTCAGCGCCTGTTCGACCTGCCGCGTTCGGCTTGGTCGGATTACGACACCAGCATCATGTCTGCGGGCGGCGGTATCTTCTCTCGTAGCGCGAAAAGCATCGCTATCTCGCCCGAGATGAAAGAGCGCTTCGCAATCAGTGCCGACAAGTTGACCCCGACCGAACTGCTCAACGCCTTGCTCAAGGCGCCAGTAGATCTGCTGTGGAACGGCGGTATCGGTACTTACGTCAAAGCCAGCAGCGAAAGCCACGCCGATGTTGGCGACAAGGCCAACGATGCGTTGCGCGTCAATGGCAACGAATTGCGCTGCAAGGTAGTGGGCGAGGGCGGCAACCTGGGCATGACCCAGTTGGGTCGTGTCGAGTTCAACCTTAATGGCGGTGGCTCCAACACCGACTTTATCGACAACGCTGGCGGCGTGGACTGCTCTGACCACGAAGTGAATATCAAAATCCTGCTCAATGAAGTGGTGCAGGCTGGCGATATGACCGAGAAGCAGCGCAACCAGTTGCTGGGCAGCATGACCGACGAAGTGGGCGGTCTGGTGCTGGGCAACAACTACAAGCAGACCCAGGCCATCTCGCTGGCGGCCCGTCGTGCCTATGAGCGGATTGCCGAATACAAGCGCCTGATGAACGATCTGGAAGCCCGTGGCAAGCTGGACCGTGCCATTGAGTTCCTGCCGTCAGAAGAGCAGCTTAACGAGCGTGTCGCGGCCGGTCATGGCCTGACTCGTGCCGAGCTGTCGGTGCTGATCTCGTACAGCAAGATCGACCTCAAGGAGGCCTTGCTCAACTCCCAGGTGCCTGACGACGTTTACCTGACCCGCGACATGGAAACCGCATTTCCGCCGATGCTGGTCAGCAAGTTTGCCGAAGCCATGCGTCGTCACCGTCTGAAGCGCGAAATCGTCAGCACCCAGATTGCCAACGATCTGGTCAACCACATGGGCATCACCTTTGTCGAACGCTTGAAAGAGTCGACCGGCATGAGTGCAGCCAACGTAGCTGGTGCTTACGTGATCGTGCGCGATATTTTCCACCTCCCGCACTGGTTCCGTCAGATCGAAGCGCTGGACTATCAGGTGCCGGCTGAAATCCAGCTGGCGCTGATGGATGAGCTGATGCGTCTGGGCCGCCGTGCTACACGCTGGTTCCTGCGCAGCCGTCGCAACGAACTGGACGCGGCGCGCGATGTGGCGCACTTCGGTCCGCATCTGGCAGCGTTGGGCCTCAAGCTCGACGAATTGCTGGAAGGTCCTACCCGCGAAGGCTGGCAGACCCGCTACCAGGCGTACGTCGAGGCTGGCGTGCCGGAGTTGCTGGCACGGATGGTGGCCGGTACTACGCACCTGTACACCTTGCTGCCGATCATCGAAGCGTCGGATGTGACCGGTCAAAATGCCGCTGATGTGGCCAAGGCGTACTTCGCCGTTGGCAGCGCACTGGACCTGACCTGGTACCTGCAGCAGATCAGCAACTTGCCGGTTGAGAACAACTGGCAGGCGCTGGCCCGCGAAGCGTTCCGCGACGATATCGACTGGCAGCAGCGTGCAATTACCGTCTCGGTATTGCAGATGACGGATGCTGGCGAAAGTATCGAAGCGCGCCTGGCGCTGTGGCTTGAGCAGAATAACTCGATGGTTGAGCGCTGGCGCGCGATGCTGGTCGATCTGCGGGCCGCAACCGGCAACGACTACGCGATGTACGCGGTGGCCAACCGCGAGCTGCTTGACCTGGCGTTGAGCGGTCAATCAGGGCTCTGACAGCCTGAGTAGCAAAACGAAGCCCCGGCTCATGTGAAGTGAGTCGGGGCTTTTTTGCAATTGATCAACTGTGGGAGCGAGTGTATGGGCTGTAGCGGGCAGGTCAGATCCCGATATTACCCAGGGTTTGCACGATATTGCGCAGCGTCACGGCCAGGGTAGGGTGCTCGACCTCAAAGCGTTCTACCGCGAGGTTGACGCTGTCGGCGAGGCTGGAATCGTTGGTGGCCTTTTCGATGTCGATCTGAGCCTGGATTTGGGTTGAGAGCTGGTTCAAATGATCACGCTCTTCTTGGGTGAGCGGTGGATTCTGTTCCAGTTGCTCGCGCAGGGTGTCGAGTTGTTCTTGCAGTTCGCGGGCAGGCATAGCATTCATCCTTTATTGATAGGCTCTGATGTAGACCTTGGCAGTGAACAAAAGGTCTGCAAGTGAACTTCTAGATTAATCCACTCGTGTCCAGAGTGCATGATCTCTATCAAAATCACTTGGGTACATTGCCCAGCGGGATAAAAGAATTGCGGAGGGCGGAACGTCTATCGTTAATACAAGTCTGTTTTGAGGCTTGCTTGGGGGCTGCCTAAAACAGATTTACCGTTATACTACGGGCCTGACTCAGGGCATAGCGCCCAAGTATCAAGTAACTTCAGGGAGTTTTGCTATGCGCTGGACCGATCGTCTTGCTCAATTATGTGTCTGTGCCGGTGTGGCCATGCTGCCATTTGCTGCCAATGCAGCCTCCGAAGATGACCCGTGGGAAGGGGTCAACCGTGTGGTTTTCAAATTCAACGACACGATTGATACCTACGCCTTGAAGCCGCTTGCTCAAGGCTATCAGTACATCACTCCGCAATTTTTGGAGGATGGCATCCACAACATGTACCGCAATATCGGTGATATTCGAAACCTGGCCAACGATGTCTTGCAAGCCAAGCCTCACGCCGCCGGTGTAGACACCGCTCGTTTGTTGCTCAATACCACCCTGGGTGTAGCCGGTTTCTTTGACCTGGGCACCAAAATGGGCCTGCATCGCAACAGCGAAGACTTCGGTCAGACCTTGGGCCGTTGGGGCGTTGAAAGCGGTCCTTACGTCGTGCTGCCGTTACTGGGCCCGAGCACCGTGCGTGACGCGGTCGGCATTTACCCTGACTCCTTCACCGAACCGTACCGCTACATCAATGATATCCCGGCACGTAACATGACCATCGGCATGGACTTGATCGATACCCGCGCCAGCTTGTTGTCGGCCGAAAAACTGATCACCGGCGACAAGTACATCTTTATCCGCAATGCGTATCTGCAAAACCGCGAATTCAAAGTCAAGGACGGGCAGGTTGTCGACGACTTTTAAGTCGCTCGGCGTGTGCGCAAAAAACGGCCCGGGTGGCCGTTTTTTGCATTGTTGCAGATGAGAAATAGTCTGCTTTAGAACACTTCTGACCTTGGTTTTAGTTGCCGTATTCGTGGTTCTTATAACCCGCGGGAATTTAACGTGACGAACACCTCAAGCCACCATCGGCCTGAGCTTGAAACCCCCCGCGGATGGGAGTACCGTCTGCGCCTTACACGGGCACCTTTGTAGGATCGAGCAACACAGTCGATTTGAATCAGGGATGTTCACAAGCCAATTCAGTCGCTGAGCTCGACGTAATCGAGCCTCCACGACAACCTAATTCTGGCGCCGTTTGCCCACATGCAAAAAACCAGTGCCACGCTGCTGATCATTGATGACGACGACGTAGTGCGCGCCAGCCTGGCGGCCTACTTGGAAGACAGCGGCTTCAGCGTCCTTCAGGCCAGTAATGGCTTGCAAGGCCTTCAGGTGTTCGAGCTAGAGCAGCCAGATTTAATCATCTGTGACCTGCGCATGCCGCAAATGAGTGGTCTGGAGCTGATTCGCCAGGTCACCCTGCGCTCGTCGCAAACGCCTGTGATCGTCATCTCGGGCGCAGGTGTGATGAGTGATGTGGTCGAGGCGTTGCGTCTTGGCGCTGCCGACTATCTGATCAAGCCGCTCGAAGATCTCGCCGTTCTGGAGCACTCCGTACACCGGGCGCTGGATCGTGCGCGTTTAGTACTTGAGAATCAGCGTTATCGCGACAAGCTTGAGTCTGCCAACCGCGAGCTCGAGGCCAGCCTGCATTTACTGCAGGAAGACCAGAACGCGGGCAGGCAGGTGCAGATGAACATGCTGCCGGTCAGCCCTTGGTCCATTGATGAATTCAACTTCGCTCATCAGATCATTCCATCGCTGTACCTGTCCGGTGATTTTGTTGACTACTTCCGAGTCGACGAGCGTCGGGTAGCGTTCTATCTGGCTGACGTTTCCGGTCACGGCGCGTCTTCAGCGTTTGTCACGGTGCTGCTCAAGTTCATGACCACACGCCTGCTGTTTGAATCCAAGCGCAATGGCAGCCTGCCGGAGTTCAAGCCTTCCGAAGTGCTTGGGCACATCAACCGTGGCCTGATCAACTGCAAGCTGGGCAAGCACGTAACCATGGTGGGTGGGGTGATTGATGAAGAAACCGGCTTGCTGACCTACAGCATTGGCGGACACCTGCCACTGCCGGTGCTCTACACTCCTGACAGCGTTAGTTATCTCGAAGGGCGAGGGCTGCCCGTTGGCTTGTTCAACGAAGCCACGTACGAGGATCATGTGCTGAAACTGCCTGAAACCTTCAGCCTTACGCTGATGTCAGACGGGATACTGGATCTTTTGACCGAGCCTACGCTCAAAGAGAAAGAAGCTGCTTTACCGCAATTGGTGAAAACAGCAGGCGGCAGCCTGGATGGTCTGCGCCAGGTTTTTGGATTAGCTACGCTAGGGGAGATGCCGGATGATATCGCCTTGTTGGTGTTGAGCAGGAATCTTAAATGAGTACCGGTAGAATTCAGTTCGCCGAACAGGATGGCACCTTCGTCCTGAAGTTTGTGGGTGAAGTGCGTCTGACGTTGTGTTCGGCACTGGATGCGACAATCGAGAGGATTTTCACGGCGCTGAATTTTAACGCCATCGTGATCGACCTCACCGAAACCCGCAGTATCGACAGCACCACACTGGGTTTGCTGGCGAAACTGTCGATTTTGTCGCGTCAAAAAATAGGCCTGTTGCCAACGGTGGTCACCACCCACGAAGACATCACCCGTCTGCTGCAATCGATGGGCTTCGATCAGGTGTTCAACATCATCGGCAAGCCAATCCCATGCCCTGAGTGCCTGACAGATTTGCCTTCGCAGGACCAGTCCGAAGAAGTGGTTCGGGTCAAGGTGCTTGAAGCCCACAAGATCCTGATGGGGCTCAACGACTCCAACCGTGAAGCGTTCCACGACCTGGTGAATGCGCTCGAGCGTCACTGATCCAAAAGCTGCAGCATCAAAAAAGGGGCCGTCCTGTGCAGGAACGGCCCCTTTTTGATTGCGCCTGGTTTAGCGGCCTTCCAGCAGCTCCCCAGCTTGATCCAGAAGGGCCAGTGGATCCTTGGCCTTATGGATATCCACCGACAGCAACTGGCGGAAGCGTCGGGCGCCTGGGAACCCTTGGCCCAGCCCCAGAATGTGCCGCGTGATGTGATGCATCGAGCCGCCCGCAGCAATATGCGCTGCGATATAGGGCCGTAACAACGCCAGCGCCTGGGCCCGTGAAATCACAGGTGCAGTGCTGCCAAACAACAGTTGATCAACCTCGGCCAAAATGTACGGGTTGTGGTAGGCCTCACGGCCCAGCATCACACCATCGAACACCTGCAAATGCTCCTGGCATTGCTCAAGCGTCTTGATCCCGCCATTGAGAATAATCTCCAGCTCAGGAAAGTCGGCTTTCAACTGCGCAGCCACATCATAACGCAGGGGGGGGATATCGCGATTCTCTTTCGGCGACAGCCCTTCCAGAATGGCGATACGCGCATGCACGGTAAAACTGGTGCAACCCGCATCACGAACTGTGCCGACAAAATCGCACAACTGCTCGTAGCTATCGCGCCCGTTAATGCCGATCCGGTGCTTGACCGTAACCGGAACAGACACCGCATCACGCATTGCCTTCACACAGTCGGCAACCAGCGCCGGGTGCGCCATCAAGCAGGCGCCGATCATATTGTTCTGCACCCGATCGCTCGGGCAGCCGACATTAAGATTCACCTCGTCATAACCCACATCCTGAGCCATACGCGCGCACGCCGCCAAATCGGCCGGCACACTGCCGCCCAACTGCAGGGCCAGCGGATGCTCAGTCTCGTCATGACGCAAAAAGCGTTCGGCATCCCCATTGAGCAATGCGCCCGTGGTGACCATTTCGGTGTAAAGCAGCGCGTTTTTGGATAGCAGGCGCAGGAAGTAGCGGCAGTGGCGATCTGTCCAATCCATCATCGGGGCCACACTGAAGCGGCGAGACGGCTCAGAACGGTTAAGTCTAGTAATTGCTGGTGTTTCAGGTTGTTCTAAATTCATTGATACTGATCTTTTATACAGCGGTTTTTACCCATTATTCCTTGTTTTCTGAGAGCGATTACTACAATGTAGCAAGCAAGATCAGCAATGTAGCAACTGGAAATGGGCACGATCACATCACGCAAGCGCAAGGACAACTCGACGGCCTACACGGCGCAGATACGGATCAATCGGGACGGGAGGACAGTTTATCAGGAAAGCCAGACCTTCGACCGCAAGCTGGCCGCCCAGGCCTGGATCAAGCGGCGCGAGACGGAGTTGTCAGAGCCGGGTGCCATAGAGCGCGCAAATCGCAATGGCGTGACGATCAGGAGGATGATCGAGCAGTACCTAGATGAGTACGAGAAGATCCGACCACTTGGTAAAACCAAAAATGCGACGTTAAAGGCGATCAAGGAAACCTGGTTGGGTGAGATCAACGATTCGGATTTGACCAGCCAGAAGCTGGTCGAATTCGCACAATGGCGGATGAGCGAGAAGGGCGGTGGGGTGCAGGCGCAGACAGTCGGTAACGATTTGGCGCACTTAGGTGCTGTCCTCTCTGTGGCGCGGCCGGCTTGGGGCTATGAGGTAGATCCGCTGGCCATGCCGGATGCGCGGCGGGTCTTGCGAAGGTTGGGAATGGTTAGCAAGAGTAAAGAGCGTAACCGCCGGCCGACACTGGAGGAACTGGACAAGCTCATGGTGCATTTCTTCGAGATGCAGACGCGGCGCAAAGCCCAGATCAATATGCCGAAGATCATTGCCTTTGCGATTTTCTCGACGCGCCGGCAGGAGGAAATCACCAAAATACGCTGGGACGATCTCGACTGCGCCCGGCAAGCTGTCTTGGTGCGGGACATGAAAAACCCGGGGCAGAAAATCGGCAATGATGTGTGGTGTCATCTGCCCGATGAGGCGTGGGCAATCATTCAGTCCATGCCTAAAAAGGAAAAGGAGATTTTTCCCTACAATGGTAAGTCAGTGTCGGCGGCCTTCACTCGGGCCTGTCCCCTCTTGGGAATCGAAGATCTGCATTTCCATGACCTGCGGCATGAAGGGGTTAGCCGGCTGTTTGAAATGGATTGGGACATTCCGAGAGTGTCGAGTGTATCGGGACATCGAGATTGGAATTCTCTGCGTCGCTATACTCACCTGAGAGGTATGGGCGATGTATATTCGAAATGGTCTTGGCTAGGGGTAATCCTTACAGGCTAATTTTTTTGGTGAGGTTTTACACCATGTGCGCTCTCTAATTTCGGCGTATTTACACTGTGTTTGTCTCGGTAATCAGGGAAAGGGGAGAGGGAAATGAAATTCCAGATTTTGGACGTCAAGCGGGAAGGGGGCAGTAGCTGTTATCTGGTTAAGGCCACTTTGCAGGAGTATCTGGCGGCGTTACCGAGTAACTATAGCTCATATGGCGTACAGAGATCTATTGTCAGTAATATCTATTTGGATCGCATGATAAATACGGTCTTGGATAAGGCGCATATTCCCTCAATAACGTTGGTTTCTACCGCTGGTGGCTTAGCTGGTGGTGCATTTCTTGATAGTGATTTTAAGATACTGGACGGGCTGCAAAGAACGCATCGGTTGAAAGTGATTAGTGATACGAAGGATCTTTTTTTAAAGCGAGTAATGAATGATGGCGAGCTAGGTGACTTTCAAATTAGAAGAAAATATCGAGAAGAGCTGGTAGCGATTGGGTCCTCAGGTAATATTCTTTTAGCAATTAAAAATTTCTGTGAGGAGAAAGGAGAAGTTGAGCTTGAACGCTGTTTTTCTGATGCCTCCCAGTGGTTTGAGATTTGGGTTGGCCTAACTCCAAGTGAAGAAATAAAAAAGATGCTGCTGTTAAATGCTGGGCACAAACCTGTCAGCATAAAACATCAGCTGGAATTGTTGTTTCTTAATATACTGCCTATGATGTCTGAAATAAAAGTTGGGCAGATAAAAATTCTGCGAGATAAGGATGTTTCGGCTACGTCGTTCAGTAAGATACGTAAGCTGGGAGAATATCAATTCTCCCAGCTCATATCAGCTCTTGTGTCTTTTGTAGAAAAAAAACCAATTGCTACCAATGCGGAATTTGTAGAGAGTGTCCAAAATGATGAGGGTCGACTGGAAGAGTACATAGAAAAATTTTCATTCGAGTTCTTACAGTCGTTTGTTAGATCTGTATTTGCCATAGATGCTGCTTGTTTTGAAAATTTTGGCGATTTGGGTAACAAATGGGTTGCTCGCGAGGTTTCTTTGGTTGCGGTTTTTGCTGCGATTGGGGAGTGTTGCGTTAATGCTCAAGATATCGATGTTGTTGTGAGTGGGTTGACCCGGAATTTTTCCAAATGCAAGCTTGATGCATATGAGGATGCCAGAAATAGTCTTGATCTTGCAAAAGTTAATATCGGTAGAGTCAATAAGGTGGCAATTTTCTCCGGTTTCAAATACTTCATAAAATCGGAGTTCGCAAGCGAGATCGATTGGTCCAATGCTTTCATGGATGTAGCATGATGAAAAAGGCAGATGCGTTATATTCATTCTTAATTGAGCAGCTGACCAATATCTGTGATGATGAGGAGCGAGCAGTACAGTATATCGAATTTCTTCAGGATGAAAACGAAGGTGAAGAGTTCGAGAGTATTGTCGAAAGCTTGGTTGTTGTAAGGGATGCATTGGTAGAGTGCCACCAGCAGTTGGAGCCCTACGATAACCTCCCTCACTTAGAAGCCTTACTGTTGAATTTTAAGCAGAAGTTTAGTGCGTACCCAGAATTTGATTACAAAAAATGCCTTTATTCCATCAGGCTTGCAGAAAGAGTGTTTCAAGGCATTCAAGAAATTCCTAGTGAGGATGTGATTGCTGGCTTTGATTTTTTTTATGCTGATTTAAGTTTTGAGTGTAAAGCCTTTGCCACCAATTTGGCAGAGGAAAGCAAGAACATTATATGGCTCACCCCTGGATCAAATGATTCCTTGAATGAGCTTTTGAATTTAAGCACCAACCCAGAATTTTGGTTCTGCTTG
This sequence comes from Pseudomonas kulmbachensis, assembly GCF_963681935.1. Classification (NCBI taxonomy): domain Bacteria; kingdom Pseudomonadati; phylum Pseudomonadota; class Gammaproteobacteria; order Pseudomonadales; family Pseudomonadaceae; genus Pseudomonas; species Pseudomonas kulmbachensis. Next base: position 2,368,851 of record NZ_OY817088.1, read on the forward strand.
GCTTCAAATGTTAACGCTATCGATTTTACAAACGGACTGTCGATTGTTTTTTGCCACGGCGGATGCGTGGATGGGCACAGAAAAAACCCTAACGTATTATCTTTGTTGAAGCTGCACATGGTAAGCGCTGGGTATAAGATAAATCGCTCATTTAGTTATAATTGTCCCCCTTCCAATTCTTCTTTGGCTAAATATGACCCTGCCTCAAGTTACTCTCAGTTTGGTGATGTGATTAGTATTCTAGGCGAATATGTTGATCGGCAGGATGTTCTTTCCAAATACCTGTCAATCTATCATGTGATCGAGAATTTCATGTTTAAAAGCCAGATCGTCAAGCTTGAGCGTGCAAACCAAGGTGTAATGTTTTCCATTCGAGATTTTAAAAGGCTTTATAGATCGGTTGATATGGAAGAGCAGAAAGTTTTAGGGAGACTCGTGAGCTCGGTGTTTGATCTTCCATATAATAATGGAGTCTTTGGTGTAGATGCGCTTGCGAAGTGGGAGGCTTTTTTAATTGCTCATGCAGCGGATAGAGCAGAAATCGATACCTTTTTGGCGAAATTGATTTCTCCAGCGATGCCATATGCTCCTTTAGGTAATTTTCGTACGTACTTTTCAACTCTGCTTTACCAGATAAGATGCTCGATTGTTCATAACAAAGAAACTGAGTATCATATATCAAGTGAGACATATACGAATGGGTGTGCCTTGGTTTTGGAGAGATTTTTCTTGCCGGTGCTAGAGGAATTTGTATTCCTAACCATGGCTGAGGATAACTCAATAGTTTGGTATAGCCAAGATAAGATAACTTTGTGGGATAAGACGGCTTGATAGGCGTGTAGTGATCAAGAGAGGGCTGGAAGTGTGTTCAGCCCTCATTGATTAGAAGCTTCTGTTCATCAGTGTGTTTTGTTCTTGTATTGCTTTCTTACGTTGTTTGTCAATATATGCTGCAAGGTCCTGGATGTGGATGCCAAGCGCTGCTTTCTGACTGTTTGCACCTAATCGAACAACTGGAATGTCTATTTCTCCGTGCAAACGCTTGTATTTGAATTTTTCAACGGATAAGTTCATGTAATCTACACATACTCTCTCAATAGGGATCACAGCCTGGCCCTCATATTGAGCCATTAGGAGAAATAATGTGTTCACGTTAGGGCTCCACTATTTGACAGCAGGCTAAATGTTGTCGACGCCACGATAGGAACTTGGCCATTTCCAATGGTTTTAAGTCTGTCCACCCGATGGGCCACCCCATCAGCCACTCGGTCCATTCTGGGTTCAGATGCCCACCGTCCGAGGCCATCACAGCATGATCTAATCGATCGTTGGACCGGTCTGCTCCAGATTTTCGGGTCAGCGCAGCCATCGAGGATCCTTTTGACATGCTGGCCACGGGTGTCGGCCATTTCCTGGTGATGGGTGCACTTTGGATCTTTGGCAACGATCCAGATCCGGTTTCGTTGATGTGGGGCGCCGAGATCAGACGCTCCCACAACACCCCAGCACGCGTCATACCCCATGTCGGTAAGATCACCGAGAACCACGGCAAGTCCTCTTCCCACAAGCATTGGTGAGTTTTCCACGTCGACGAATTTGGGTCGTACCTCATCGATAATTCTTGCCATTTGCTTCCAGAGCCCCGAGCGGCTGCCATCAATTCCAAGTCCGTTCCCTGCGGCAGAGATGTCCTGGCAAGGAAATCCTCCCGAAACCACGTCAACAACGTCTCTCCACGGTCGGCCGTCAAAACTGCACACGTCAGACCAAATTGGGAAAGGCGGGAGTAGGCCATCGGTTTGTCGTTGCGCCAAAACTTGTGCGGCGTAGGCATCACGCTCAACAGCGCAGACGGTGCGCCAACCGAGGAGGTGGCCGCCGAGTATTCCGCCACCAGCGCCTGCGAAAAGAGCCAGCTCATTCACTTGGCCTCCAACGAACGACGCTTAGACCCCACCACAAGCTGCGCGGGCGGGCGATTTTTAGCGTTTAGCGGGGCATCAATGGGCGCTGCCTCGGGCAGCTTTGTGTGGGGTATAAGCACCCCCGCAGTGGTGCGAAAAGATTTAGTAATGCCTGCTGCTGCGCAGCAGAGACTTTTTTTCACAGGCGTGTCGATACCGCTAGTGTTGCGGAGCAAAGCGGGTAGGAGCAAGCGATTGGTCAGTGAGTGCGTCATGCCGCTTTTCTCCGGGTGCGAGGTTCAGGTTGATGCTTGCGACCATCGGCCAGGCCGTTGCGGTAGCCGAGCCAATAGAGCAAGGCCGCGCTCAATATCAAAAAGATCAGCGCACTGATCTGCGTAGGGGTCATGTGGTGTGCTCCTGGTGCTGGTGGTGGCAGCGCTTGGCTAGTCGTCTTTATCCGGTGAGTCGCTTTGCGGTCTGGCCAGCTCCTCATCAGCCTTGTAGGCACGAATATCAATTAGCGCGGCAACGTGGCGGATGTGAGCGAACTTCGGCGCCTTGCGACTGCTGTCGAGCGTGATCACGGGTATTTGTATCCTGCCGCTGATGATCTCTGCCGCAAAGGACTGCTCGTTGAGGTGGCGGAAGTACTGCACGCGCAGCTTGTCGAGGGGGATCAGCACGTCACCGAAATTTCGGTACAGCAGCTCTATGGTGTCCGCGTCCGGTGCTGGCAGCAGCCGTAGCGGACTTTGGTTGGCATTACTCATGGGCTGGCGTGCTCGGTTTAGGGTGGAGTCGGGCCGGGTGGTTCCAGGCATTCAGGCAGTGGCGCTTGGTCAGTTCGCGCAAATGCTCCGGCACTTCAAGGAGTGCAGCGTTGCGCTCCTCGCGTGTCGACATGGCCACGATCTGCCGAGCGTATTCCCTAGGCCACGTCACGGTGATCAGCCGGAATTGCTGGAAGGGCCATGCCCAACTGCTCGGCCAGCCAAGCGATGCCGGACTGACGTACCCGGGTTGATTGGCTGTACTGCATGCCGAGTTCAGCGTGGAACCAGTTGCTGTCCTTTATCCGTAAATACTCACGGTCCCGAACCGGGAAGGCAGGCAGGTTGCGCTCGTTGAGCAGTCCTTTTTCGCGCATCAACTTGATCAGTTTTGGCCGGGTAGTGCTTAGGCACGCAGCGGCTTTGGAGAGGGTGCGTTCCATAACACCCCCTAGGCTGCGAGCGCGGCAGGAGTTGCCGACGCGACCAAGTGATCGAGCGACTGCAGCAGCCGGCTAAAGCTGTGCAGGTCGTCGCCATAAGCGGTAAAGCACTGAGTGCGCGGGGAACTGTCGCCGGCGACCAGAATCGCCGTGATGCCTTTACGGCTCTGCGTGCGATGCACTGCCAAGCTGACAGCTTCATCTAGACCGACATCGAGCAACAACGAGCCGCCATTGCGCACCAACTGGTGCAGCTGATCTTCTTGATTGGTATCCAGTAGTTGGCCGCGGTCGATAGATTCAGCACGCCCGCGCGGTGTTGCTGGCTCGGCAGTGTCCATGCGGCCGTTGGCGATGGACTCAATAAAGTCAGCGAGTACCAGGTGTGTGTCTCTGTCGGGGTCGTAAACTGTCAGGGTGTGCTTCTCTTCGCCGGAAACAATGGTGAAAAGCGTGCCAGAGGAGCCGCGCTCAACCTGCAGCACAAAAAACAACGGAAGGTTGGTATTTTTGAAGCTGCACGAGTGGTGAAATGTGCCGTTCAAATTAACTTGGGCGGCCAGCAGGCGAAGGGTTTTATCAGCCAAAGAAAACCGGTTCATGCTACATGCCCTCCGTTGTTCGGATCGAACGGGGCAGGGCGGTTGCTGTGCGGAACCAGCCGGGGCTTATGGTTGTGGAGGACGACCAGGCAGCCAGTGGTGGCTTGCAGTTGCTCGATCAGTCGACGGTTACTGGTGCACGCTGGGTGGACGTGCAGGGTTGCTGTGGTGTGCATGGTGGTACATCCCTTTGTGGTGAAGAGAAGCACCAATGTCAACCTACGATTGATATATGTCAACAACCGCTTGTTGATATTTTCGTCTGGGGTTGGTTGCTAAGAATTTATGGTGGCGAAATAGTGTCTCGGCAAGGTAGAGTTGAAAATATGGAAAAATAAAGACGTAGTGGTAGAAGATACTGATGTCGATCGTTACCGCTATTTAAAATAAGTATGTTGAGTATTTTGAATTGGATTCAGAACTTTTAGTAAGGGTTGACTATAATGTTGGCCGTAAAGATCCCGCGCAAATATTTGAAGCTATGGCTCTTTATATCAATGCTCAGCGGGATTTTTGCCAGTTGCTGGCAAACTCTCTCGATCTAGATACTGATTTTGAGTTTAGATTGAATGCAGTCAAAGAAGGGTCGATTGTTACTAAACTCGATTCTTTGTGTAAAGTTATAGATGGATACATGCAAAATGCTTTTTACAACTCTGGAAAAGACTTATTTGAAAGCTTAGTTGATGTTGATGTGACAGAGACTGAGGAGCAAGTCGATCAAATCGCCAGTTCTCTTGAAGACAAACTGGCGGCAATGGTTCCTGATACCATCGTGCATCCGGATATTGATAGGCAGGGGTTAGCATTTGTTTTGAAGAAAATGTCTGATGCCAATAAGAAAATGCAGTCCGGAGAAACTGTATCGATTTCTGCTGGTGAGGCTGATGGATATATGGCACTCAACACAGAGTGGAATTTTGTTGGTGATCCAAGAAAAATGTTTTCTGGTACAACCGAATTTTTTGATGGGAGAGATAAACTTTATGCGACAGTTCAGGTCAATGAAGGGAACTCAGTGTGGACTTTTAAAAGTCCGGCTACCCAAAGAAGGTTTCCGGCAAGAATCATTGATAAAGATTGGCTCGGACGCTACCAGGGCGGGTTGGTAAAGGCGATTGGCCCGCTCGATATGATCGAAGCAGATTTGTCATATTCGATATATACTCCTCCTGATGGTAAGGGGAAAGTTGAAATAAGGAATGCAAAAATCAAAAGTATCTTGAATATACATAGGAATGGTGATTATCAGCATGCGTTCAGTATCTGATGAGCGAGAGCGTAAAGCGGTCTTTGCTGATCTAAAAGCTGAGTATTTATATGTGCTTATACCATTTGTACTTTTGGTCGGTATAAAACTATACTCAGCTTGTTGGAAGGAGGGGTTGAAGCAGATTTTTCTCTCCGCGGACTGGTCCCTAATATCATGCGTTGTATTCGGGCAAGTTACATTTAAGATGTCAAAAGCAGTAGCTGCTACAAAGCATAAAACTAATAACCAAATCTATGGTTTTTATACAGCTAAGAGGTTTTTTTGGGTTGTTGTGGCTGCTGCTTTCTATTTTGGCATGGTATCGAAACCCACTTTGGGTCTTGGAGTCGCCCAGATTTTTCTATTTCTACTTGCTACATATTTTCATTTTTCTGATGGCTATGCAGTGTATATGTTGCAAAAAGTCTCTCAAGAAAAGCCATAGTGAATTTATTCTGGCAGAAACGACCCAACCACCTTCCCACAAATCTGCGTCTCTTCCGTAATATCAATGATTGGATATTGCGGATTGATTGGCCGCAGGTAAACCCTTCCTGCATCGGAATCCAGCACCTTGAAGGTCACTTCATTGGTACGCGGCACCCGTGCGACCACTCGATCACCGTTATTGGCCTGCGCTTCTGGATCAACAAAGATGATGCAGCCAGTTGGATAGCTTCTACCCGGCCCTGGGTTGGTCATTGAGTCACCCAAAACCTTCAGAGCATAGCCGCTTTGGCTGATAGGTACTGGGCAGGAGATCCACGCATCTGCGTCGAAAGGCTCAAAATTGCAGATGGCCTCACACCAGGCCCCAGCCTGAACCCACGATAAAAGTGGAACCTTACCGAACTGCTTAGTCATACCGCTGACGTTACTTTCTTCGCCCACCTGGAACTGTTGAGCAACGTTTTCAGTGGACTGCTCTTTCGGCAAAACCCCGTACTCTAGCCATTCACGGCGCACTTTCAACCAGTCGCACAGTGCAACCATGCTGTCAGCTTCAGCCATAGCCTCGCCATTCAGCCACTTGCTGATGGCCTGGGTGGTTTTGTGAACCCCCACGATTTTAAGGCGTTTGTGAATGTCCACCCCGCGTCCACGGCTACGGATGCCGGCGTCGTCGAGTGCTTCGTGTAGGCGCGAGCTGAACTCTGCGCGTAATTCGTCTTTATCAACCATAGGTTGAGACTCTCATATAGCTTGCGCAATTGTCAGTTGATGTTTAATATCAACTGCGAGTTGATAAATGGAGCTTCCCATGCTGAACCCCGCAGATTTTCCGAATGCCATTGCGTTCGCGTTTGAAGCTGTAGGTGGCATCGGTGCCGCAGCCAAGGTGTGTGAGCGTAGCTACCAGGCGCTGAATAAATGGCGTCTGGCGGCATGTTTGCCTCGGACTGATTACACCGGTGAAACCCGTTATGCCGAGTTACTGGCAACAGCGGCACAGAAAAAAGGCCACTCGTTTGAGGCTGCATGGTTGCTTGAAGCATCTTCGCCACACAAGGCTGCAGCATAGTTTAGAAAGAAAAAAGGCGACCAATAAGGCCGCCCAGTTCCTCCCGGCACACACCACCACAGTGTCGCCGGGTCGCGGTCAAGGTAGGCGGGCACACCACATGCAATACCGCCTCCCTTCACCGCGCTTTCCAAGGCTCGGAAGCTTTGGGTTGCTGCCTTCTCCACCACAGATCTGGCAGCTGTTGCGCCAGAGGTGAGCGACGGATCGCTTGCCTCGGCACGGTGCCGGTTTTGGTCTTGCGGACCTCGCCGGCTTTTGGGCCCTTTCAAGCCACGCGGCAAATGTACCACCACAGCACGCCGCGCGGCACTGGCAACATTCAAGGATTAATGCCATGAGCCGTATTGCTCTTAGTTGCACCCAACGAGCGCGTCGCGAAATTCTGCCGCTCGATCTGGCCCTGTATCACGCTGCTCGCGACTACCCGGGCGGCGCCGCTGCCATCGCCGCCACCACCGGCCGTAATCCCACCACGCTGCAGCACAAGCTGTCTCCGACCCACCCAAGCCACGCAGTAAATGTTCAAGAGTTCGCCGAGATCCTGGAGCTGACCAAAGACCGCCGCATCCTGGATGCTGTGCATGCGTTGGTGGGCGACACGATCTGGCAGGAACTGGCCGAGGCCTATACCGACGATATGCCCGAGACGCTGACCACTGGCCTTGCTGTGTATTTCCGTCAGGTAGCCGATCTGGCTGACACTTGGGCCAAGAGCATCGGCGACGGGGTGGTCAGTGACCGCGAACTGGCCGAGATCCGCCTGCAGGTGTTTCGCGGTATTCAGGGACTGTTGGGCATGTTCAATCGTGCCTGCTACGTCAACTCGACCACGCGGGGTACCGATCGTGGCTGATATCGCTGACTTTGCTAATGACCTGGTGCAGGAACGCATCGACCTGGCACTGGCAGCGCGTAAAACGAAGCCTGTGTTTGCGTCTTACGAGTTTTGCGTGGACTGCGATTCATCAATTCCCCTGGCCCGCCGCTTGGCCGTCACCAGCTGCACGCGCTGTGCAGCCTGCCAACAACTGAATGAACAAATAGGTACCCGTTATGCTCGATGACGTTCTCGGTCAACTCGCTGACCACGGCCTTGAGCCTGCGCAACCACTCACGTTCGGCAAGCTGACCCGCTGCAAGACCACGCAGGACAAGGGCAAAGAGAAAAACGGCTGGTATGTGATCCATGAGCATCACACCGAGAAAAACGAGACGCTGATTTTCGGCAGCTTCGGTGACTGGCGTTCTGGCGACAGCAACAAGATCAAGGTTAAGGCCGGCCGTATGAGTCAGGAAGAGCGTGATGTGATGCGCGCTCGCCAGGAGGAAGGTAAACGCCGCGCCGCCGAGATTGCCGCGAATGCCGCACGCCGTGCTGCCAATCGCGCATCTGGCCTGTTCCAGCGCATGCCGGAGAAGGGCCGTAGCGCCTACCTGGATCGTAAACAGATCGTCGGCATGGGCGTGCGTTACGCCCCGCGCTCCGGTGCTGTGTTGGTGCCGATGAGCAATGTTCGGGATCAGATCGTCGGGTTGCAGGTTATCTACCCGGAGAAGCAGCAGGACACTGGCCGCGACAAGTCCTATTGGCCTTATGGCATGTCCAAAGAGGGTGCTTTCCACCTGATTGGCCCACACCCTGAACCGGGCGAGCCGGTCCTAGTCTGTGAGGGCTACGCTACCGGCGCAAGCCTGCATATGGCCACCTCGTTGACGGTGGCCATCGCGTTTGACGCGGGTAATTTGAGCGTGGTGGCCAAGGCCATGCGCGAGCGTTTCCCGGGCCGCGCGCTGATCGTCTGCCGCGACGATGACTGGAAGACTAAGCGCCCCAACGGCGAGCCCTGGAACCCGGGTGAAGAGAAGGGCAGCAACGCGGCCTTGATCGTTGGCGGCCAGGTGGTTGGCCCGGTCTTCTCGGGCGAGCGTGATATCAAGTGGACCGACTTCAACGACCTGCATTGTGCCGAAGGGTTGGATGCTGTCCGCCGCCAGGTGTTATCGGTGGTCAGGCCACCTGCTGCAGGTGGCTGGAAAGACCAGCTGGCACGCACTGAGAACGGCTCATTGATCGCCCATATGCAAAACGTCGAACTGATCCTGGGCAACGATGAGCGCTGGGCCGGTGTGATTACTTTCAGCGCCTTCAGCTCCAAGATCGTCAAATTGCGCACGCCCCCATATGGCGGCGGTACCGGGGACTGGGGCGATATCGACGATATCCGGGTGATGAAGTGGCTGGCCCAGCAGTACAACCTTCGGGTCAAAGCCTCCAGCGTGATTGAGGCGGTCAGCGTTGTGGCCCATGACAACTCCTTTCACCCGGTACGCAACTACCTGAACAAGCTTGAATGGGACCGCGTGCCGCGCCTCGATACCTGGCTGACCACGGTCATGGGTGTGGCCCAAAGCGGTTACAGCGCCAAGGTCGGCAAACGCTGGATGATCTCGGCGATCGCACGGGTAATGCGGCCGGGCTGCAAAGCTGACTCGGTAATGATCCTTGAAGGCGGGCAGGGCGAAGGCAAGTCCACGGCCATGAGCATCCTTGGCGGTTACTGGTTTATGGATACGCCGTTTGCCTTGGGCGACAAGGACGGCTTTCAGGCGATCCGTGGTAAATGGATCATCGAACTGGGCGAGCTGGACAGCTTCAACAAGGCCGAAAGCACCAAGGCCAAGCAGTTTTTCTCGGCATCCACCGACACCTACCGTGAGAGCTACGGCCGCAGAACAAATGACGTGCCACGCCAGTGTGTTTTCGTGGGTACCACGAACCAGGACGAATACCTCAAGGACGCCACGGGCAACCGTCGTTATTGGCCGGTGGCCTGTACCAAGGTCGACCTCGAGCAGTTGCGCGAAATCCGCGACCAGCTCTGGGCCGAAGCAATGTTCTGTTATGAGGCCGGCGAGATCTGGTGGGTCAACCGTGACGAAACTGCGATGTTCTCCGAAGCCCAGGACGAGCGTTTTGTGGTGGATGAATGGGAAGGTCCGATCCTGATCTGGCTGGAAGAATCGCAGATCGGCGAAACCACCACCGGCAGCGAAGTACTGGCCAGCGCGCTCAAGCTCGACTTCGGCCATTGGGGCAAGCCCGAGCAGATGCGCGTCGGCGCGATCATGCACCGGCTTGGATGGCGTCGTGTGCGCCTGCCAGCCCTGGCCAAAAGCGGGCAGCGTCCCTGGGCTTACAAGAAGCCTGATAACTGGGGCGGCCAGTCAGCCTTGCAAGTGCAGAAGATTGAGGAGCCTTGCTTTGATTAAGCACATCGACGCCATGCTCAAACTCTGGGCAGAGGATCTGCACAGCGAAGCGCCCGAAGGCACTGGCAGCGGCAACATGATTGCCATGCTGATGGAAACCAAGGGCGAACTGATTCGCGGCACCCGGGGCAGTCGGATACTGCTCGATGAGTCGGCCGACATTGAGTTGATCGTCAATAAACACCTGCCGCCGCAGTTGTCGGTGGTGGTGCGCGAGCACTACTGCAACCACGACAGCTTCCTGTCGCAGAAGATCACTCACTGCGGGTGCTGCCGGAAAACCTACTACGAGCGGCTGCACGAAGCTCATGAGTGTATTGCTGAACTGCTGCTCGGGAAAAAAGCTGCGTGATCGATGCCTCTCCCTTTGCCCACCCATTATCTATGGCCCACCTTGCCCCGCTGCTTTCAACAGCAGTGGGTCAAGCGCAGCCCGCGCCGTTACTGGGCTGTCCCACCGTCCCGCCTGTAAATGCCCCTCGCACATGTGAGCGTAGCGGGCAGCAATACGCGCGCTTCACGCGCATGCGTGTTCTTAATAATCTTTCTATATATGAGGAAAAAGTAAAAGAAGTAGGACAGTGGGGCACAGCCTTTGATTTAGGCACTCTCCTTTGTCCCACCTTGATCCTGAACAGTGGGGCAGGACAGACAAGCCTCCAAAAGCGCTAGCCGGGGTGATGTATTCGCCGACATTCGCCGGGCGTTCAGCTGCCTAACCCACTTATTGGCCGGTGGCATTAAAACCTGCTTGCTGCCAGTAAATTCCACCTGTAAAAAGTAGTCATCTTCGATAGGTGCGACCGCAGAGAGCGGCCGACACCCACCACTAAACCCGGCCATTGCGCCGGGTTTTTTGCGTTTAGGGGCAGGCAATGACAACAGAGCAACATGCGTTAGCGGATATGCCGATCTGGCTGGTGATTGCACTGTCCTTGATCGGTGGGGTGTCGGGTGAGATGTGGCGAGCGGACAAGGATGGCGCCCGGGGTTGGTCACTGGTGCGGCGCCTGGCCTTGCGGTCAGGTGCCTGTATCGGCTGCGGGCTGTCCACGATGATGCTGCTGCATGCCAACGGCGTGTCGATCTGGGCCGCATCGGCGGTGGGCTGTCTCACCGCAATGGCCGGCGCGGACGTCGCCATCGGCCTTTACGAACGCTGGGCCGCCAAGCGCCTCGGGGTTTGTGAAATTCCACCCCGTTCTGACCAATCAGAATAATTCTCGTCTCTCAAATCCTGTCGGGGACCCTGGGAGATTTTCGGGGGTACGGGGCAGGAAACCCGCGGGAAAGCGTTAGCGAACAGTTCACCAGCTTAGTGAACTGGGGTGAACAGGTGAACCCCCGTATTCATTAGGTGAACAGGACACTTCATCATGACGGTAATCAGTAAAACCGAGTTTGCGGCGAGACGCGGCTGGGCCAAATCGTACGTTTCAAAATTGGCCAATCAGGATCGGCTGGTGTTGACCGAGGATGGCAAGGTGGATCTGGAAGCCACCGAAGCACTGTTGGCTGAGTCTGCTGACCCCAGCAAGGCTGCCGTAACAGCTCGACATCAACAGGAACGGATTCAACGCGGCGTCCGCAGCCAACTGTCGCCCGAGGTCGAGCCGACTTCAACGGCTGCGCCACAGCCAGCGATCAGCCCGGCAAGCAAATTGCCTGACTTCCAGAAGGCCCGCGCCCATCGCGAGTACTACCTGGCACAGCTAGCCGAGGCTGAATTCCACAAGGTCCAGGGTTCGCAGGTCCAATTGGAAGCTGTCAAAACCGGCGCCTTCAATGCGGGGCGTCTGCTGCGCGATCAGTTGTTGGGCATGCCCCCACAACTGGCGCCGGAGTTGGCCGCCATGACTGACCCTTGGGAAATCGAGCGCCGTTTGACTGACGCTATCCGGGCCTCGTTGGAGGAAGCCGAGCGCATGTCTACGGCTGACCTAATCACGGCCCTAAACAACAAGAGCTAATCCATGCACACGGAAATCCCGAACGGTGCAGAGGTGTACCGCGAGGCGTATTTCCGTGGGCTACGACCTGACCCTTCGTTGTGGGTCGACCAGTGGGCCGACGAGTACATGCGTATTCCGCGTGACACCGGTGCCGCAGAGCCTGGTAAATATCGCACCTCGCGGACGCCTTATGCTCGCGAGCCCATGCGCTGTTTGTCACCGGCTCACCCCTGTAAACGCGTGGTCACAATGGTGGCCTCGCAGCTGATGAAAACCCAGATCGCGTTGAACTGGATCGGCGGCCTGATCCACATGGTGCCGTCCAACATCCTGACTTTGCTGCCCAGCCTTAGCTTGGCCAAGCGTGTGTCATCGCGGATCAGCAAGACCATCAAGGCCACGCCGGTCCTGTCTGAGCGTGTCGCGGCCAACCGATCGCGTGACTCGCGCAACACGATGGACACCAAGGAGTTTGAGGGCGGCTCGCTGTACGTCACCACTGCAGGCTCGGCGGCCAACTTGGCCGAGCTATCAGCCCGCTATATCTACGGTGACGAGATCGATCGCTGGGATGTGGACGTGGGTGAGGAGGGCGATCCGATCGAACTGGCCGAAACCCGGGGCAGTACGTTCGGGCGCAACGCCAAGTTTTACTTCTCCAGCTCGCCCACGATCAAGGGCGCTTCGCGCATCGCCGATCTGTTTGAGACCAGCGATCAGCGTTATTACTACGTGCCATGCCCGCACTGCGGCCACATGCAGATTCTTGAATGGGAAAACCTGCATTACTCGGCCGACTTCAACGTGGTGCATTACCAGTGCGCTGGGCCGGAGTGTGACGTGCTGATCGAGGAACACCAAAAGGGGCTGATGCTGGCTCGGGGCGAGTGGCGATCGCACGCCCCGGGTGATGGCGAAACCATAGGTTTTCACCTTAACGCGTTGTATGCACCACTTGGCTGGACAGATTGGCGCTCGCTGGCCAAGCAGTTTGAGAAGGCCAAGAAGGCACAGAATCGTGGCGACCTTGAGCCCATGCAGGTGTTTTACAACACCCGTTTGGCGAAGGTTTGGGACAGCGCCCAGGAGCAGACCAAAGCCGAAGTCCTGAAAGAGCGTGCTCGCCGTGAAACCTACGGCCTCGGCTCGATGGCCTATCGCGTGCTGATGCTCACCGCTTCGGTCGACGTACAGGCCAACCGGCTGGAGCTAATGGTCATGGGCTGGGGCGTTGGTATGGAGCGCTGGGTCATCGACTACCAGGTGATCTGGGGTGACCCGGCGGACGAGCGCACCTGGGCTGTGCTCGATGACAAACTCAAGTTGCGCTACCCGCACCCGTGTGGCGTTGGTCTCGGAATTTTGGCCACAGCCGTCGACTCTGGTGGTCGCCACACAGATGAGGTGTACCAGTTCTGCCGCCTTCGCCGGTGGCGCAACATCTTTGCCATCAAGGGGGCGAGCAAACCGGGCAGGCCAGTGATTGCGCAACGCCCATCGATGGTCGACGTAACCTGGAAAGGCCAGACCGAGCGCAACGGTGCCGAGCTGTGGTTTGTCGGTACTGACACCGCCAAGGACTGGATCTACAACCGCTACCCGTTTGAAGACGGGCCTGGGGCGCTGCACTTTGCAAATGACTTGCCGGACGACTTTTTTGAACAGTGTGTGGCCGAGCGTAAGGTCGCGCGCTACGTCAAAGGCTACAAGCGTATCGAGTGGGTCAAAGGTAAAGCCGAGCGCAACGAAGCGCTCGACCTGATGGTGTACAACCTGGCAATGGCGCATTATTTGGGCCTGAACCGCTACAAGGAACACGACTGGGAGCGCACTCGACAGGCTTTGGCACAGGCCGGGTTGTTCGACGAAAAGCCCCTGCCAGTCGAACGCGTTGCACTGCCAGCTGCAACACAGACGTCACCGGTTGAGAAACTGTCTGAATGTGCTCCAGCACCAACCCCAACCCCGGCCGCACCACCGCAGCCGGTTGCACGACCCCCTCAACGTCGCAGCTCCAGCAGCGGCTATCTCAAGAGACGCTGATTATGTCCTTTACCCAGAAGCACCTCGACGCGGTTGAGGCGGCCATCGCTCGCGGTGAGAAAACCGTGCGCTATGCCGATCGCACCGTGGAGTACCGCACGGTGGATGAGCTGCTCAAGGCCCGCGACCAGATCCGCACTTCGCTGGTCGCCTCGGCGGGGCCGCGCTCGCGGGTCATACGGCTCTACCACGGAGGCAAGGGACTCTAATGGCGCGCCAATATCCAACCCTGACCCGCAACGGCTTCTTGCTGCCGGAACGGATCAAAGCCAGTTACGAAGGGGCCGGAGAGGGCAGGCGCTCGGCCAGTTGGGACGCGCCCGATATCGGCATCAACAGCATCAATACCCCGGCCTTGCGCAATCTGCGCGCTCGATCGCGGGCGGCGGTGCGCAATGATCCGTATGCCTTCAACGTCATCGACAAGCGCGTCAGCAACTTGATCGGCACCGGCATCACCCCACGACCCAAGATCGAGGACGACACCCTGCGCAAAGTGCAGCAGGAGCTGTGGGAGGACTGGGTGGATGAGTCGGATGCTGATGGCCTGACCGACTTCTACGGGCAGCAAGCATTGATTGCCCGCACCGTCGAAACCGCCGGTGAATGCTTTGTGCGCCTGCGACCACGGGGCCAGGACGAAAATCTGGCGGTACCGCTGCAGCTCCAGGTGCTGGCCCCCGAGTTTGTGCCACACGATAAGTTTGAGCCTGCCAAAAACGGCAACAGCATCCGCGCCGGGATTGAGTTCAACCCGGCTCACCAGCGCGTGGCGTATCACATGTACCGGGTGCATCCCCGCGATGCGTCGTCGCTAAACGCCGGTTACAACCAGTTGGTGCGGATACCAGCCGAGCAGGTGCTGCATATCTTTGAGCCGGTTGAACCGGGGCAGTTGCGCGGTGTGCCGCGATTGGCGCCGGTGCTCAAGCGCTTGCGCAGCCTGGACAACTACGACGATGCGGTGCTGTTTCGTCAGGAGGTAGCCAACCTGTTTGCCGGGTTTATCTCTCGGCCGCCACCCGAAGCCACACAGCAACCCCGCGATCCGGTCACCGGCCAGTTGTTGACCGAAGACCGCGACGGCTTCACCCCGATGGTCGCGCTGGAGCCCGGGACCATGCAGGAGCTGGGGCCGGGCGAAGAGGTGGAGTTTTCCAAGCCACCGGACGCCGGCAACAACTACCCGGACTTTATGCGGCAGCAATTGATGGCCGCTGCGGCCGGTACCGGCACTCCTTACGAAATCCTCACAGGCGATATGCGCGAGGTCAACGACCGGGCGCTGCGGGTCGTACTCAACGAATTCCGCCGTCGCCTGGAGCAACTGCAATTCGGGGTGTACGTGCACCAGTTGTGCCGCCCGGTGCGTGCCGCATGGATGGACATGGCGGTGTTGGCGGGTCGTCTGAGATTGGATGATTACGCACAACGGCGCCGCGAATACCTGCGCACCCGTTGGGTACCGCAGGGCTGGGCCTATATTCAGCCGGTGCAGGACATTCAGGCGCGAATGATGGAGGTCAACGCGGGCTTTAACTCCCGTAGCGAAATGGTCCTGCGTTCGGGCTATGACGCCGAAACCGTCGATGCTGAAAACGCCGCCGATCAGGCCCGCGCCCAAAAGCTTGGCCTCAATTACAAAACGCTCGTCGACCAGCCTGAACCGGCTGCTGACAAGGAGACACCATGATCAAGCAGCAACCGCTACGCATTTTCAACAAGGCCGGTGACCCACCGGTGCCGCAGAACAAACACTGGTACAGCCTGAAGGCCAGCGGCGAGGCCGAGACCCGAAGCATTGAGGTCTACGTCTACGGCGAGATCGGCACCTGGGGCATCACTGCCAACCAGTTTGTCCGCGACCTGGCTGCGATCGATGACGGCGTATCACCGATCGTGGTGGCGTTTAACAGCATCGGCGGCGACTTGTTTGACGGCCTGGCAATTCACAACGCGCTGTCGCGGCTTGGCGAGCGCTGTACCGGCCGGGTTGATGCCCTGGCAGCCAGCGCGGCCAGTGTCGCAGTGTGCGGGGCTCACAAGGTCGTGATCGCGAGCAACGCGATTTTGATGATCCACAACCCGTATACCTATGCTTCAGGCGATGCCGAGAATCTGCGCAAGGTCGCTGCTGTGCTGGACCAAGCCACGGAAGTCATTATCGCCGCCTACAAGTCCAAGGCCCCGGACATTGACGAGGTTGAGCTACGGCGCTTGGTTAACGCTGAAACGTGGCTAACGGCCAACGAAGCGGTGGCCTTGGGCTTGGCCGACGAGGTGGGTGAGGGCGTCACGGTCAAAGCCTGTTTGGGTCAAGGGAGTGCGCTGCAGCGTTTCCAGCACGCACCGCAGGCATTGCTGGCACAGCTGGAAGAACCGCCTGAGCCGACCCCGGAGACCATTCCGCCTGAACCCGAAAAACCTCCCATCGCGGACTCGGCCAAGCTGGCCTTGCTGATCACTCAAAGCTGCAACACGGCCGGGATCAGCAATCTGATCGAGTCGCTGATCACCAGTACCAAACTGGCCGATGAAGCCACGGTCAACGCTGCGCTGACCAATGCCAAGGCCGTGCGCGACCTGTGCGTGGCGGCGCGCTTGCCGGAGTTCACCCAGGAGTTTGTTGCGGCCGGGCTGAGTGCTGAAGCCGTGCGTTGCCGGTTGTTCGACAAGCTGGTCAGCGGCGGCGGTTTTGAAATCGATAACAGCCTGCCGATCAACGATGACCCAGCGCCGAAAACCCAGGCCAAACAGCCTGACACCAACGCTATTTATGCGGCCCGTCGCGCCGCCCAGACAGGGGTAAAAGCATGACCATTAAAAAAGAGCCGATGCACGCGGGTGAGTTCCTGCTGTCCGAAGGGGCCGGGAACATCTCTCGTGAAGCGATCAATGTTGCGGCTGGCCCGGCGTTGTATCCAGGCCAAGTGCTGGGTCTGGTGACCGCCTCGGGCGAGTTCGCGCCTTACGTGCCAACTGCCGAAGACGGCAGTCAGCACGCTGTCGCCATTCTGTTCGGCCCGCTGGGCGAGTCCGACATCGTGCGCCGTGGTCGTGCAGTGGTTCGCTTGGCTGAAGTCAGTGAGGCGCATTTGACTGGGCTTGATCCAGAGGGTGAAAAATCCCTGGCTGAACACTTTGTGATCGTGCGCTAAGCCGACCGCCTCTTTATCGCACCCCGCCATCGAGCGGGGTTTTTACTTTCTGGAGAGTCCCCAATGGCCGATATCGCCATCTTTGACGACGAAGCGTTTTCTGTTTCATCGCTGACCGCCGCCATCAACGAACAGCAATACCTGCCCGGCCGCCTGAGCAGTCTTGGCTTGTTCCGTGAAGAGGGCATCACCACCCTGACCGTGCAGATCGAAAAAGACGGTGACACCCTGGCATTGGTCCCGGCCGGTGAGCGCGGTACTTCGGGTCTGGTCGTGGGTGCCAGCAAGCGCACCTTGATTCCGTTCAACACCGTGCACTTGCCTGAGCGTTTCACCATCAAGGCCGACGAGATCCAGGGCATTCGCGCTTTCGGTACTCGTAGTGAGCTGCAGGCTGTACAGGACGTGGTTAATGCGCGCTTGCTCAAGGCCCGCCGTCAGTTGGACGTCACCCATGAATATCAGCGCATGGGCGCGTTGAACGGGCAGATCCTGGATGCGGACGGCAAGACGGTGCTGCTCGACCTGTATCAGCGCTTCGGTGTGGAAAAGCAAAGCCTGAAAATGGGTTTTACTACTGCGGGCGTCAAGTTGCGCGTCAAATGTATGCAGGCCCTGGACAAGCAAGAGGAGGCCTTGGGCAGTACTACCACAAGCGGCTCCCGAGCGTTCTGTGGCAAAACCTTCTGGGAAGCACTGGTCACCCACGAAGATGTCGAAAGCACCTACCTCAACACGCTTCAAGCGGCAGCCCTGCGCGGTGATGCCCGTGAGGCGTTTGAGTTTGGTGGCATCATCTGGGAGCGTTACCGAGGTCGCATTGCTGGCCAGCCTTTTGTCCACGACGACAAAGCGCTGCTGGTCCCCGAAGGCGTCCCTGACCTGTATATCTCGGCCTTTGCCCCGGCCGACTATATGGAAACGGTCAACACCCAGGGCATCCCGTACTACAGCAAGATCGAGCCGATGCCGTTCAACAAAGGCATGGCCGGTGAAGCCCAGTCCAACCCGTTGCATATCTGCACCCGTCCACGCGCCCAGATCCTGCTGGAGCTGTAACCGTGGGCATTCGTGATCTGGTGGCCGATATCGATAGCGTGATCTTCGACGTGCTGGGCGATAGCGCGCGCATCGAAGGTCGCGCCGAACCGGTGCTGGGGATGTTCTCAGCACCGTGGAAACAGCCGCAGATTGGTCGTCTCAATACGGGCCTTCGCGAGCCGCACTTTGTGGTGCGGGTTGCGGACTCGGACGGACTGAGCAAAGGGTTGCTGGTCACCATCGATCTGCCCGATCTGGACGGCGGTGGTGACTACGATTTGCTGCAGCTGGAGCCCAGCGGCGACGGTCTGGTATCGCTGATCTTGAGGAATCGCGCATGAGCATTGGCAGCTTTAGTGAGAACAGGGCCAGCAGCGGGATTTTCAATATTCAGGTCTCGTCCGAGGACCTGAAAGCGTTTGCGGACTTGGCCACGTTGGTGCCAAAGGCTGCTGCTAACGCGCAACGCCGCGCAATCAATAAAACCCTGGGCTGGCTCAGCACCCATATCGCCCGGGCCGTAGGCAAGCAGGAACGAATCGCGGTCAAGGCGGTGCGGCAGCGTTTGCGCAGCTACCCGATTGCAGGCGGCGCGATGCGCGGCAAACTCTGGTTTGGTATCAACCCGCTGGAAGCCAGCCGGACAGGGCGCCCGCGGCAGACTAAGGCCGGTGTGTCCGTGGGCAGTCGTCGCTATCGCGGCGCCTTCTATAAAAAGGTGTACGGCAATCAGGCCGATATCTGGATTCGAACCGCCAGTAAACACTTCGCCAGAGCCGACTACCCCGACAGCGAAGTCACTTCGCAGACCGGGGCCAGCTCCGGTTTTGTGGGGGAAAACAGCGATCGCTTCCCGTTGGCCAAGGCCAAGATTTCACTGGACTCAGTACGACCGCATTTTGAAGCCTGGAGCCGCAAGGCCGATGAGCGCCTGCTGCAGATTCTCCGGCAAGAAATGAACTTTGAAGTGCAGAAGTTTTTGAAGGGGACAAGCCGTGTCTGAGCAGCTGTTTAGCCTCGACCTGTTGTATCAAACCATTGAACAGTATCTGCAGGAGAATCTGTCAGGTGTTCAGTTGGTCCGCTTCTGGCCTGACATCGAGCAGCATATCCCGCTGCCAGCCGTCTTTCTCGATATCGCCGAGATTGAGCCCGGTACCGATATTGGCACCGGGGAAAGCACCCTGAACGTCACCTTTGAAGCACGGGTGATTGTCGACGTGATCCGCGACCAGCATTACCAGCAGGCTATTCACCTGGCCACGCAACTGGCGGTGTTGTTGCGAGCTCAGACGTGGGGCTTGGCCGTTGAGCCTGCCGAGTTCAAACGCTCAACCCAGGACTGGACTCGCCCGGAGCTGGATGGCTATACGGTGTGGTTGGTGGAGTGGACCCAGACGATTTACTTGGGTGAAAAGGAATGGCCTTGGCCGGATGAGAAACCCGGCTCGCTGGTGTTCAGCATGGACGGTGAGGTTGACCCATGAGCCACGCCCTTTCCGAGCACGACCGCATGATCGCGGGCCTGGTCAAGGAGTGCTATGTGGTCGCCCTGGACCTGACAGTCCGCCCGCCCGTGTGTCGTGTTTCTGATGGCGAGTGGATCAGTGCCTGGGTGCGCTGGCACAGTCAGGCAGCGGGCAAGGCGCGGCACTGGCGGGTGCCCAGCATGGGCGAGCAGGGCGCTTTGCTCAGCCCGAGCGGTGACGTGTCACAAGGCACCTTTGTGCCGGGCTTGTTTGGCGATGCCGGGCCTGCCCCGGATAACCGCGATCACGTCGAGCGCTGGCTATTCGATGATGGCGGGTCGCTGATTTACGACTGGCAGGCCCACAGTTACAGCATTGAGCTGCCGTCAGGCTCGGTGGATATCAAGGTTGGTAGTTCGTCAGCCGCCGTTACTGATAACGCCGTGGTGGTGACGTCCGGAGCGATCGCGCTCGATGGTGATGTGACTATCTACGGTGAAGTGCTGATCAACGGCGGGCTGCGCGTTACGGGGGATATCAACGGTGGTGGAGCAATCATCGACACCAGCGGCAATACGCCCAACCACAAACACTAAACGCAACCATCAACCAGCCCGCCCAGTGCGGGCTTTTTTATGCCTGGAGAAAACGATGACGAGCAAAACCGTCTCGATCGACAAACCTGTCAGCCCGGTCGTTTACCGCGACCGAGCCTTTATTTCTCGCGTCCTGGTGATGCCCAGCGGCCGCACATTGGCTGTCAGCGCTCACCGCGTCGAGACGTCTGACGCTGCAGCCCAGGCCTATCTCGATAAACACCCTGACTTAGAGCGTTTGCAGGAGTAGCCCATGATCGGAATGGACCGCCACACCGGGCAGCCTATCTCGGGCCTTGATCACCTGCTGCAGTCCATTGAAGACATTTTAACCACGCCTCTGGGGTCGCGGCTGATGCTTCCCGAGTACGGCAGCACGATCCGCCGCTTTGTCGATTTGCCCGTTTCTGAGGGCTGGAAAAGCGCCGTACAGGCCGAAGCCGCCCGAGCCTTGAAACGCTGGGAGCCGCGTCTGGAGCTGACCCGAGTTCAAGTCGTGTCCGCGCTGAGCGGGCGTATCACCTTTCGCCTGTCGGGCACCTATCTGGGCGACAGCAAGCTATTGGACGTGACTGTATGAGCACACTGGACCTGTCCCGATTACCGGCGCCGACTGTGTTGGAATCACTGGATTTTGAGACGTTGTATCAGGAGGCACTGACCGAGTTTCGCGACTTGATGGGTAAAAACTGGTCGGCTCCGCTGGAGTCTGATCCGGTGGTCAAACTGCTGGAAAAACGCGCCTACGACAAGATGATGGAAAGGGCGCGGATCAACGACGCGGCCAAGGCGCTGCTGTTGGCGTTTGCCCGGGGCAGTGATGTGGATCATCTGGCGGCCAACTACAACGTCAAGCGCTTGACTGTGGTCGAGGCTGATCCCACTGCAGTGCCGCCGATCGAGGCGCAATACGAGTCGGACGATTCTCTGGTCGAGCGCACGTTGCTGGCCTTTGAGGGCATGTCGATCGCGGGGCCCCGGGATGCTTACGTGTTTCATGCGCTGTCAGCGGACGGTCGGGTGGCGGATGCCCGGGCCAGCAGCCCAAGCCCGGCCACGGTGCTGGTCAGCATTTTGAGCCGTCTGGGCAACGGTCAGGCCTCGGCGGACTTGCTGGAAAAGGTGCGGGTTGCGCTCAGCGATGAGGACGTGCGACCGGTGGGTGATCGGCTCCTGGTGCAGTCGGCTGAACTGATCGACTACGAAATCGAGGCGGTCTTGTACCTCTATCCGGGGCCGGAGATGGAGTTGAGCTTGGCCGAGGCAAACGCTTCGCTGGTGCGCTATGTGAACACGCAGCGTCGCCTAGGCCGGGACATTCGCCATTCGGCCATTCATGCCGCGCTGCATGTGTCGCGTGTGCAGCGGGTCGAGCTGATTCATCCGGCGGAAGATGTGGTGGTGCTCGATCACCAAGCGGCCAACTGCACCAAGGCCAGCGTAAGAATCGGTGGCACCGATGAGTGATACCAGCCTGCTGCCGTCCAATCGAACGCCGCTGGAACAGGCGCTTGCGCAGCTTTCGACGGGTGATGTTGAGTTGGCCAACGTGCTGCGCCAAGTCCACTCGGTCGAGAACTGCCCGGCGGCGCTGCTGCCGTGGCTGGCCATCCAGCGCAGCGTCGATCGCTGGGACCCGGAATGGTCTGAGGCGATCAAGCGCAAGGTGACCAAGGATTCGTTCGAGGTTCACAAGCGCAAAGGCACCGTGGGCGCGCTGCGTCGGGTGGTCGAGCCGTTTGCGGACATTCTGGAGATTGTCGAATGGCACGAGCTGGAACCGATGGGCGTACCCGGCACGTTCACCATGAGCCTAGCCCTGTTCGACAGCGGCCTGAGCGACACGGCTATTGCCGAGCTGGAACGGATGATCAACGACACCAAGCCGCTCAGTCGGCATCTGGTGGGTCTGAGCATCACCTATAGCCCGAACGGCAGTTACTACGTCGGCGCCGGTATTTCTTCGGGTGACGAGGTGACTATTTCCTCACCTGAACTGTGGTCTGACGACCTCGACCTGATCAACCTGGAGCTGTCGGCCAATGACCTCCATTACTTCGCCAACTTCGCCTTACCGGGCCTGATGAGGGTTACATGAGCGAGCTTACCGACCGCCAACGCGCTGCCATTGAGAAGTTTGAAGCGGCGGCGCAAGTGGCCAGCGACATCGTCAATAAGCCAGCGGATACCACTGTTGAAACCGGATCCGGGCCGTCCCCCACGTTCCTGGCACTGGCCAAGATGATCACCGACTTGACCGGTGGCCTGTTGCTGCCGCGCAAGCAGACGATCGTGTCAGCCGGTGCCGCGCTGGCTTTGGACGTGGCCTACACCCGCGGCGTGTCGTTCTTCGACGTGACGCTGGATAAGCCGCAATGCGCGCTCAGCTTTCTGAATGCCGATGTACCTGCGGGTTATATGTGGTCATTCACGATTCGCCTGCGCCAAGGCACCGGAGCGAACAAAGTCACGTTCCCGGCCAGTGTTCACTGGTCGAGCAATCGCCCGCCAGTACTGGCCTACGAGGCTGGCACGGCGGATCTGCTGACGTTTATCTCAGACGATAACGGCTGGCTGGGTTTAACCGATGGGAGTTGGTTCGATGTTTCCGTCACCGCTTAACAGTCGTCTCCCGGCCAGTAACAAAACCGGCCTGAACAATGCGCTAAGCATGATTGAAGGCCATCACCGTTTTCTCAAGCGCAACACCGGCGACACAGACGACGCCACGCTGCAGCACTATGCGCAGAACCTGCAGGGCGTGCTGGCCAACAATCGGCACTTTATCGCGCACTCGCAAATGGAGTACCAGCCCAACGGCGACGGCACTACCGAAGGGCAAGCGCTGCATATTCTCGGCTATGCCCATGCGTATCTCGCGACCAAGGATCAGCGCTTTCTGGATGCTGCGGTGTGGCACTGGGAGGCCTACGAGGCGTATTTCTACGCGGGGCAGCCAATCCCCGAGACGCCACAGCGACGGATTGCCAACTGGATCGTTAACTCAAAAGAGCCGGTGCTGGCCAACTGGCCGATCGATGCGACCGAGCCCACGCACAGCGGGTTCAAAGGCGTGCCGTTAGAATTCACAAACGGCGCCTTGAGCATCCCACACGGCGAACCGCACTGGGGTGAGTACCTGGACAAGGCCACCTTTGCCTTTGACGGCGCATTGGCTTGGGAGGCGATCAACGCCACGGTGCAGGCAGTCAAAGAAGACGGTTCGATTGACTGGGACAAGACGGGCAGTCAGTTCGATGTGGACTGGATCATCGCGTGGACCGGGCAAAAGATTAACGCCGATGGCGACGTGCTCTCCGAAGGCCATACCCTGGAAGAGCGCGGCCAATTACAACTGAAGAGCATCACACTCAACGGTGTGCACAAACTCAATTATGCGACCCGGCAACCCGTTGAACACGGCGGCTACTTGATCCCGCGTAATGCCGTCCAGCACAACCGACCGTTACATGTCCCGCTGCTGGGCAGCGTCAACCAGATGGGCAACGCGGCGGACGGTGAGCAGTGGTACATGGATGCCTGTTACATGCTCTGGCGAATCACGGGCGAAACCCGCTACAAAAAGGCGATGGACGCCTGCCGGTTTACCGCGCACGAGTACACGCAGATCGACTCAAGCGACCGTTTCTTTCGTCAGAGCCGCACCGAACTGACGCCTTACACGGACGGTATCGCCTACCAGTTCAGCTATCCAAGTGATGCGGCGCCGGTGATCAATCGCGATTCGATGGGTTTTATTACGGTGGACTGCGATGAGGCGGCGCAAGTGTCCCTAGAGCAGCAGGCGGTGTGGTTTCGGATCACCAAGGATTCACTGGTGCGCACCTGTTACGGCGGTGTCGACACCTTCAACGCGCCGCTCAATGCCAAGGTCGAGCTGGTGGTTTCACCGAGTAAGGCAGAGGGCTCGGGCATTCGTTACAGCTGTGCGCTGCCCAAGTCGGTTTCTAATGTCGAGGTTGTGACGCACGATATACCGCTGACCAGTTTCACCAGGCTGACCAAGGATGACGGTTCTGAGTACATCATGGCTGACCTACGGGCGGTCTCGCACTCGGACGATATCGTTTCGCAGGAAGGCTACGAGCCGGGGATTTTTGAAGGGCGCGGCGGCAACGTGGTCAGCTCGTTGTTCCCCACCGATGACGGCTGGTACAGCGTCGGGCACTGGTTGTTGCCGACCGAGAAGGCGCCGCTGCAGAGCATCACCTACCGCGCGGACGGTAATTTCAATCTGCGCATTGTCGATGATGACGGTTGGCGGTGGTGGTGGATGTTGCCCGCCACGGCAGGGGCTTGGGTCACATTACCTCTACGACCAGAGGATGCCACGCTGTCGGGCTACCAGCCTGGGGCGGCAGATCGCCCTGATCCGGCCGCGCCGGTTTATACCGAGCTGAACGGCTTTTCAATCCTGATGGATGACAGCTCAGACACCAACCTGACGTTCTCGTATTACTGCATCAATGACGTGCCGCCAGCCTTCGCGGCTGAGGACGGCTACACCCTCAACTACCGGCTAACGGTCAAGGGGCAGGCCAAATTCCGGGCGCTGGTGGGCGATTGCACCATCCTGAAGTACCGGGACGACTCTCTGGCGTACTGCCCGGGAGTGATTCCGTTTTCCAACATCTACGCCGAGGGCACTGACCAGATCGGTGCTTGGCACGGCATGCCGTACCCGGGCTATCAGTACCCACTGATTTACTGCATCGACCCGCTCAATGAATACGGGCCGAGGCTCAATCAGATGGTCGAGTTCCTGTATGACTCTCAGCAGTGGTACGCGCAGAAATTCGGTCAGCTTGGCCCGGGCGCCTCGGCCTATGTGTGGAACCGCTGGGACAACTACAAGTACGGCGATCCGGATACCTGGACCATGTACCACTGGGGCACGGGGACTGCGTGGAGTGGCTACCAACCCAGGGCAATGATGGGCGCGTGCCGTGCGTGGTACGAACTGGTCAGTCAGGGCAGGGCGGTACCGCCAAAGCTCAAGGCCTACGCGGAAAACTGGCTGGCCTGGTTGATCACTTTCACCAAGGCTTCGAGCGGGATCTTACCCACCGACTTTCCCATGACCGGCGTGCCGCAACCGGATCCTGATGACTTCACCGGCCATATGACCGGACTGTGGTTGTCGGGCGCCTGCCTGGCGGGGTTGGCGGGCTGTCAGGTGGCGGGGCTGGACGAGCTGATTGAGAACTGCGTCACAGAATTGCAGAGCCACTACGTAGTCACGCCGGTACCGGGCCAGCCCATGAACGGCAGTTGGTCGCCTGCAGTACGACTGGGCACGGATAACGGCATGTTCTTCGGTTTTTGGGCTGGGGAGATTTTGCGCGGCCTGGGCTTGTACATCCTGTACCGCAACCTTGGCCCCGGGGCGAATATCTACGGCGCTCCCATGCCGGTGTAACTTAATTAATAGGCACATTCATGGCAGAGCAAAACACGCTGTATATCGCCATGCTGACGGATGTTGGCGCGGCGCAACAAGCCAAGGCGATCGCAAACGGCACGCCCTGGAACATCACCCATATGGGCGTTGGCGACGGTAACGGCATAACCCCTATCCCGTCGAAGCTGCAGAAAAAACTGATCAACGAAAACGTGCGTCTCAAACTGAACCGTCTGACGGTCCGCGCGGACCGCCCGGTGATCAGTGCCGAGCTTATTCTGCCGCCAGATATTGGCGGCTGGTGGGTGCGTGAGGTTGGGTTGTATGACTCAACAGGCGCCCTGGTGGCGGCGGCCAGTTATCCGGCCACCTACAAACCGACACTGGCTCAGGGCACTGGGCGCACCCAAGGTATCCGCCTGCAGATCCTTGTCAGCAGCACGGCCAACATCACGATCCAAGATGACCCGACACTGGTGACTGCGACCCTTTCGACCGTGCGCGAAGAGATCGAAAAGGGAGAGGCGGGCAGTGCCGTTAAGCTGAAGACGGCACGCAAGATTTCAGTAACGGGCGATGCAACAGGCGAGGCTCAGTTTGATGGGTCGTCCAATGCAGGTATTGCGCTGACACTTGCGGATACAGGGGTGAAGGCGGGTACTTACCCCAAGGTCACGATCAACTCAAAAGGATTGGTTGTTGGTGTTAGTACACTCATTCAGAGCGATATCCCCGCTCTGGATGCAGCCAAAATCACCACTGGCACCTTGAGCCGCCCGACCTCGGCCAACGCCGGTACGGCGACCAAGTTGCTGAATGGCCGGGCGTTGACCTTCAGCGGCGGCGCCACAGGTATCGGCTGGTTCGACGGCAATAGCGACCTGAACATCCAACTGGCCTTGGCTGCGTTCGATGCCAGCAAGGTTGGCAGCGGCATTTTGCCGATCGTGCGAGGGGGCACTGGCGGAGGTACACCCGCGACGGCACGGGCTGCGTTGGGGGCGGGTGTGCCGTCGAGCCTGTATCACGACCCAGCCGGGTTCTGGTGGGACAAGGACACCGGTTTTTTTGTGCAGTGGGGGGCATCGAGATTTGGCGATCAGCCCGGGCTTGCCGCTGTTCGCCCGTTTAAATTCGCTTATGAGTTCGATACGCCGCCTTTTATGGTCATTCCAACGGTGACGGAGATTTTTGGGGGTGCTGTTTCGGCGGCGACGGTGACTTGCGCGCTGATGGAGAAGGATCTGACAGCGTCAGGTTTTAGCCTGTCATTTATGGAGTACACCAGTCTTGTGCAGAACCACGGTGTGCGCTGGATTGCGATCGGGTATCGCATCACACCCATGTAGCTAATGAAGTTTCAGATGTACCGCAACCGCCTATAGGGCGGTTTTTTCGTGTCTATGGAGAAAACCATGAGTCTTACCGACTTCTTTCACGGCATTACCGTGTCGCTGGTCGAGACCGGCGCCCGTGTTATCGCGCTGCCTTCGTCCTCGATCATTGGCCTGGTCGACACCTTTACCCCAGGGCTGGGTCTGGCAGCGTCCAATGTGCCCACTTTGCTGACCCGTGAGAGCGAAGCGGTGGCCGCGTTCGGTGCTGACTCGGCTTTGACCCAGGCGTGCAAGGCGATCTTTAACCAGACGGCGGCGGCCATCGTGGCAGTGGGTGTGCCAGCGGACACCGAGGCGGCTGTGCTCACCAGTGCGGTTATCGGTGGCGTGGCGGCGGACGGAAAGCGCACCGGCCTGCAAGCCCTGCTCGATGGTAAGAGCCTGTTCAACCTGCAGCCGCGGCTGATTATTGCGCCCAAACACAGCGCCACTGAAGCGGTGGCCACCGCAATGGATGTGCTGGCCGGCAAGTTGAAGGGCATCGGCATCATTGACGGGTCAAACACCACTGACGAGGCCGCGATCGCCTACGCCGAAAACTTCGGCTCCAAGCGCCTGTTTATGGTCGATCCGGCGGTTAAGCAGTGGAGCACAACGCTCAACGATGATGTGTCGGTGCCGGGTTCTGCGGTCGCTGCAGGCCTGTTTGCCCAGACTGATTCGCGCTTTGGTTTCTGGTCGTCGCCGTCGAACAAAGAGATTGCCGGTATCACCGGCACGGTGCGCCCAGTCGAGTACCTGGACGGTGACAAGACCTGCCGCGCCAACCTGCTCAACGGCGCCAATATCGCCACCATCATTCGTGACGGCGGTTATCGCCTGTGGGGCAACCGCACCCTGTCGAGCGATTCCAAGTGGGCCTTTGTCACCCGCGTGCGTACCACCGACATGGTGATGGACGCCATTCAGGCGGGCATGAAATGGGCGGTCGACCGGGGCATTACCAAAACCTACGTCAAGGACGTGACCGAGACGATCAACGCCTTTATGCGTGACCTGAAAGCTCAGGGCGCAGTGATCAACTTTGAGGTCTACCCCGACCTGGAGAAGACCACGGCGGCACAGATCGAGCAGGGCAAGGTGTATTGGACCATCCGCTTTACCGATGTGCCGCCTGCGGAAAACCCGATTTTCCAAATCGAGGTCACTAACCAGTGGCTGACTGAAGTTCTGGAAGCCTAAGGAGGCGTTCAATGATTCCGCAAACCCTGTTTAACACCAACATGTTTGTCGCAGGCATGAGCCTGCAGGGCGACGTCCCCAGCCTGAGCCTGCCCAAGGTCACGGTAAAGACCGAGGAGTATCGCGGCGGCGGTATGGATGCCTCGGTGGCAATGGACATGGGCTTGGAAAAGCTGGAGGCCAGCTTTGCCACCAACGGTATCCGCCGTGAGGTGCTGAAGTACTTCGGTGCCTTCGACCAGACCGGTTTCAATGCGTCGTTTCGTGGTGCCTTCAAGGGCCTGAAGGGCGCTACTACCGGTGTGGTAGCCACCTTGCGCGGTGGCCTGCGCGAAGTAGACCCGGGCGAGTGGTCGGCGGGTTCCAAAGCCGAGTTCAAGTACACCGTGGACGTCACCTACTACAAGCTCGAAATCGACGGGCGCGTGATGTTTGAAATCGATCCTATCAACTCTGTGCGCGTCATCGATGGCGTCGACCAACTGGCTGACGTGCGTAACGCCCTGGGCCTTTAAGGAGCAATGAACATGACCACTACCAAAAAACTGCCAAGCTGGCTCGAACTGACGGCGGAAGGTGCCACCATCACCTTGCGCAAACCGACCGAGATCAACCAGATCAAAGTTGATCGGGTCACCCTGCGCGCTCCTACCGTCAAGGATGTACAGCAGGCCACCGTCCAGTCTGGCGGTGATGCGGAAAAGCGCGAGCTGATCTTGTTCGCGTCCCTCACTGGCTCGGGCGACAAGGACATTAGCGCCATGAGCATCGTCGACTATAACCGCCTGCAGGCCGGTTATTTTCGCCTGGTCGAAGATGATGAACCTTACCCCTACCACGATTAAAGCGGCGGCCAAGTACCTGGCCCGAGAGTTTCATTTCTCGGCCAGTGAAATCGAGACCATGCCGTTTAACCGCATGCTGTGGTGGCTCACGGATTGAGCCGCCCCCTCCGTTACGCGTAACAGGGCATTCCTATGGCAAACAACATGTCGCTCGGCCTGGTGATCGGCGGAGCGGTGAGCTCGACCGTGGGCGCTGCATTTAAGGATGTGGAAAGCCGCGTCAAAAAGCTGAGCGAGCAGGGTAAGAAAGCCCGGGTACTGCAGAGCACGATCGGCGAAACCATGCGCCTGCGTGATGAGTGGAGAAAGTCTCACGCTGCAGGTGAAAAGGGTGCGCAAGCGCTGCTGAACCGGCTGGAGCGCAACCTCGGCGTATTGCGCAAGGAAGGTGTGGAGGTCGGCCGGTTGGCCAAGGAGTACGACCGCCTGGGTCGTGCCGGGCGCAGCGCTGAACTGAAGGCCAAAGGCTTTGGCCAGATTGATCAGGGCAAGAAACAAGTACGCGCGGGAGCTGCACAGGGCGTGGTGGCCACCGGCATGGTGGCCGTGACGGCCAAGGTCAGCGCCGATTATCAGGCGATCATCCGGGACATTGCGATCAAGGCCGGTGTGGCGCGCACAGCCCAAGAAGGCGACATGTCGCGCGGCATCATCAAGACGTCGAACGATATCGGTATGGGTCGCAACGAAGTGGCCGATGTGGTTAACCAGTTGGTCGGCGCGGGGATGGATCTGAAGCAGGCGATGAAGTTTGCGCCGGTGGCGGCCAAGTTCGTCGTGGGCCAGGGTTCCAGCGGCGTCGATACCGCCAAGATGATCCAGGCGCTGCAGAGTAACGCCAATATCACCGATCCCAAGGTGCTGGAAAAGGCGCTGGAGGCGGTGGCGTTCCAAGGCCAGGCGGGCAGCTTTGAAGCCAGCGACATGGCGCGCTGGTTTCCGCAGTTGTTGGCGAGTATGCAGAAACAGGGCATCACCGGCATGGATGCGGTGACGCAGCTGGGGGCAATGCTCCAGGTGCAGATGAAAACGGCTGGCACTTCAGACGAGGCGGCCAACAACCTCAAAAACTGGATGGAGAAAATCGGTTCTGGCGAAGTGGTGGATGCCTATTCAAAGGCTGGCATCGACTATCAGGGGTCTCTCAACACGGGTATTCAGGGTGGCATGTCCACGCTGGAGGCCAGTTTTGGGTTGGCCAAGCGTTACATCGAAGCCACCGACCCGAAGAAAGCCGCGAAGATGGCCGAGGCCACGGCCCAGATCAGCAAAGAGGCGAACCCGGAAAAGGCCAAGGCCATGCTCAGCAGCTTGGAGCAGGCCCTGCGCACCGGCGATATCTTTGCCGATATGCAGGTTAAGTCAGCGCTGACGGCCTATGTGCAGAACAAGGCGCTCTACGAGCAGCTTAAAAACGATGCGGCCAGCGCCTCGGGAATCCTCGACAAGAACCTGGCTGAACGACGTGACACCTCGTCTCAGAAGTGGGCCGAGATGTTTCAGGCAGGCAATGACGCCATGCGCAGCGTGGGAGATGCCATTCGGCCGGTCACGGATGCAGTGGCTACCGGGCTGACTACGGTAGTCAAGGGCATCACCAAACTGTCGGACGAGTCACCCAAGCTGGTGATGGGGCTGACGGCGCTGGCCACCGGTGCCAGCGTCGTGACCAGTCTGCTGGGTGCGCTCAAGATCGGCCGGGGTCTGGTCAATCTGGCCCGAGGCGGATTGGGCGGGGGTAGCGGTGCAGGTCGGGCCGGTGTGCAATCGGTCTTTGTGACCAACGCGAAGGATGCACTGGGCGGAGGTGAAGATGACGGCAAGGGGGACGCGGTCAAATCGCTGGTCTCGTCGGGACTCAATGCGTTGCTGGGCCGTAAGGACGAGGGCAAGGAAGGTGAAGATACTCCGGATACCAAGCTGGATCCGGTCGAGACTGGTCTGAAACTGCTCGATGTAATTCGGGATGCCAAGAACGGTGACGATGGTGAAGGCTCCGAGCCGCAGAAGGTGTTTGTGGTCAATGCCCGCGACATTGGCGGTGGTCCTGGTGGCGGTCGCGGCGGGCGTCGATCGCGGCGCCGAGGGCCGCCCCGTCCACCGACACCCCCACCTGTGCCGCCGCGTTTGGGCGATCGGTTGATGAATGCGGTGGGAACAATCAGTAAGGCCGGGAAAGCCATCCCTGCCGGCACAGTGTTTGAGGCCGGTATCAAGGCTTTCGACACTTACACCACAGCCAAGACCGCCCAAGAGAAAGCCGAAGGCTACGGCGGTGCGGCCGGTGGTTTGGCTGGGTCGGTAGCCGGTGCTGCAGCGGGCGCCGCGATTGGTTCCGTGGTGCCGATCATTGGCACGGCGGTGGGTGGTCTGGTTGGCGCGTTCCTGGGAGGCATGGGCGGCGATGCCGTGGGCGGCATGTTCGGCAGGTCGTCGTTTGCCAAATCGCTGTTCGGCAACGATGCAGAACCGGGGGATGTGGTGCGCTCGATGTCGGCTCGGTCCGGCCGTTCAGAATCCCCATCGCCGTTGATGCTCAAGCTCGATCCCAAGCCAGCAATGGTCGATCAGAAAATCACCTTCTCCCCGCATATGCCCATCACCGTACAGGGTGATGTCAAAGATCCGGATGAGTTCATGCGCAAGCTGCAGCCGATGATGCAGGTCCAGTTTCAGGACTTCGCCCGGCAGATGGAAGACGACGCCCGCCGGGCCAATGACCGCAAGTTATACGACGCCCCACATATCGGGTAAGGAGGTGATATGCCCTATATGGAGCAGATGCAAAGCACGCTCAGTTACTTGGCCACGGCCGGGGAGGCTGGGCGGCGAAGTCTGGATGGGATGATGGGCCCGGTAAACGGGGCGATCAGTGAAATCACCGGCGCGGCCTCGGAGTTGGAGACCCTGCCGGTGATTGGCCCGTTGGTTGGGGAAAAGCTGCAGCGGGTCATGCGTGGTATCAGCGCCGCACAGTCCAAGGTGGGTTCGGTGATCGCGGTTTATAACCAAGCCACCCGCGCGGCTTCGCAGATCGAGCAGCGTCTGGGAGTGTTTGGCGAGCAGGCCACCCGGGCTAAAAATGCGATCAACCAGATTGCGGGCCAGATCAATCCCGCGCTGGGCAACATCCTGCCCACCAGCGTGTTTGCGACTGATAACACCCCAGCCGTGGAGGCGGTTAAGCCGTTTCCGCACCTGCTGATTTTGCAGCCGCACAAGCATGAGGCGCCGCCGTACTACTTCAACCTGGACACGGCGGCCTTTGAGGAACTGAACCGGCAGAGCGGTTTCCGCTGGGCCTCACAAGAGCGCTTGATGCGCCGTCCGGCACAGCAGGCGGTGGGCATGGGGGACGACAAAATCACCCTCAAGGGCTCGATCTTTCCCGGGCATCGAGGTGGCCTCAAGCAACTGGACACCCTGCGCAGCATCGGCGGGTTGTTGGTGCCTTTGGGCCTGACCACGGGCTATGGCTACGTCCTGGGGGATTGGTGCCTGACCTCGATCACCGAGGATCAGACCGCGTTCCTGCAGGGTGGTATCCCACGCAAGCAGGCCTTTAGTTTGGAGTTTGTCCGTTATGGCGATGACCTGCAGAACACTTGAGGGCGACAAGCTCTACACCATTTGCCAGAACGCCTATGGCCACCTCAATGGCAGCGTTGAGGCGGTGCTGGAAGCTAATCCCGGGCTGGCCGCCGAACCGGAGCCGTATCGCGGCGGCGTGCTGATCGTGCTGCCGGACTTGCCGCTGGCCAGCGATGATCAGGCCGTCCAGCTCTGGAGCTGATCGTTACGCGTAACGCGTCTTTAAAACCTGAGCCCCGCCTTTGTGCGGGGCTTTTTGTTGGAGCTGGATATGACCCCCGTTTTTCGCATCGTCGCCGATGGCAGCGATATCACCCGCATGATCAATGACCGGCTATTGCTGTTGCGCACCTCGGACAAGCCCGGGATGGAGTCGGACGAGTTTGAGTTGCGCATTGATGACCGGGACAGCACCGTGACGTTGCCGTCTCGGGGTGCCAGCATCGAAATCTATCTGGGCTATGCCGAGTCGACCTTGTCCCGGGAGGGCCGATACGTTGTCGATAAGGTCGAAGTCTCCGGCCCTCCGGATACCTTAGTGATACGCGGCAAGGCTAGCGATATGCGCGGCAGCGGCAAGACCACCCGTAGCGGTAGCTGGGAGGGCGACAGCTTGGCCACCATCGTCAGCACCGTGGCGCGGCGTAACGGTTGGGAGCCTGCCTGTACGGTGGCTACGATCGTGCCCCGGGCTGACCAGTTGGGCGAGTCGGACTTTAACTTTATTACCCGCTTGGCCCGGCAGCACGACTGCACGGCCAAGGTCGCTGACGGCAAATTGATCGTTATGCCACGTCAGGGTGGTGTCACGGCCAGCGGCAAGACGCTGGGCGTCGTCACCATCAACAAAACGGACGTCAGCCGTTACAGCTTTAGTCTGGGCGACCTCTCGACCCACAAGGCCGTCAGAACCAAGTACCAGGACAAAGCCACCGGCAAACTGGCGGTGGTCAATCTGAACAACGACGACGCCCCGGATGGCCTGCCGCCGGTGCATACCGATCGGCATATTCACCCGAACAAGACCGCCGCCGAGCAGGCCGCTAAGGCGCGCCTGGCCGCATTCAACCGCTCGACTGCAGGTGTGCGGCTGGAAATGCCCGGGCGCTCTGATCTGTTCGCAGAACGGATGATCAACGCGCAGGGGTTCAAGGACGGGCTTGATGGCGAGTATCTGGTGGACTCCAGGGAGCAGGTATTCACCCAGTCCGGCTGGTCGACGACGATCGAGTGCAACGCTGGCAAGAAGGGCAAGGCCAAGGCCAAGGCCAAAGGCAAGAAGCCCGCTAAGACGCTGAAAATCGTTCAGCTCTAACCCAATCAAATCTAAATCTAGCCCGCCTTGTGCGGGCTTTTTCGTGAGGGCAATTTATGTCGATTACCCAGCAACAACTGCTGCAGATCCTTCCCAATGCTGGCCAGTCAGTTGGCGTTTATGTGCCGGTACTCAATGCCGCGATGGGGCATTACCAGATTGTTGGAACGAAGCGCGTAGCCGCGTTTATCGCCCAGATTGGGCACGAGTCCGGCCAGCTCAAATACGTTAAGGAAATCTGGGGCCCAACGTCTGTCCAAGCCAAATACGAAGACCGCAAAGACCTGGGCAACACCGTGGCCGGTGACGGCTCCAAGTACCGGGGCCGTGGCCTGATCCAGATCACCGGCCGGGCCAACTACATGGCGTGCGGCGAAGCGCTGGGCCTTGACCTGATCACGCAGCCCGAGCTGCTGGAGAAGCCACAGCATGCCTGCATGTCGGCAGCATGGTTCTGGGCGACCAAGGGCCTCAGTACCCTGGCTGACGCAGGCCAGTTCGACAAGATCACCCGGCGCATCAACGGTGGCCAGAACGGCGCGGCCGATCGGCAGGCGCTACACGCCCGGGCGCTCAAGGTGTTGGCGTGAAGATCGATGGGGTGAAGTGGGGCGGGGGGCTGCTGATCATCCTGGCCCTGATGGCGTGCAGCGCCTGGACAGCATGGGCGTGGCAGGCCAACGCCTACGGCCAGCAACTGGCCGCCAAGGAAGCCGCCCACCAAACAGAGCGCACCAATATGGCAAATGCCAACTCAGCACAAATTCTGGTGGAGCAGGGCAAGCGCCTCGCCCTGGAACAGTGGTTGGCAGCCAGCGACCAATCCCATTACCGAGCCCTTACTAATGAGAAAACGAAACAGGCACTCCTGCGTGATCGTCTTACTACTGCTGACCTGCGGCTGTCAGTCCAACTCGACGCCGCAGCAGCAACTGGTTGTGACGGAGTGCAAGCCGCCACCCGCACCGGCGGCGTGGTTCATGGCGCCCGTAGAGCCCAACTTGACCCAGCGCATGCTCAACGAATTATCGGAATCACCGGCGACGGCGATCAAGGATTGATCGCGCTGCAGGCCTGTCAGACCTATGTTGCAGGAGTGATGGCCTCTGAGTGATGGGTTTAGACCCATGGCCCGGAGTGATCGGAGTACATCTTTCAGAGAACTCAGTATTCTGGTCTTGGTTATTTAGCGGAATTCAAAAAGCTCGATGTGCAAGTTGGTTTTTGGAATATTCAGTGCTCTCATGATTTCACGAACGCTAACCAATAGGCCCTTAGGACCGCAGAAGCTGATTTGAACCTTGTCGGGTGAAGTTTTTTTAACGGCTTGACGCATTGTTTCAGCCAGTACATCAAGGCCCTTGTCATTGCTCACAAACTCGACGCCACGAGCTTGTGCCATACCGAGCAAATGTTCTGCGGGCGGGAAGGCGCGGGCGGGATTAAAGCAATATACAAGCGTAGCTTTATCCAAATTTTTTGCGCTAGGGTCTTTTAGCCAGGAAACAAATGGTGAAATGCCCACGCCTGCGCCAATCCAGATTTCACGTTCGGCTTGGGGCTGGCGTTTAAAGCGGCCATACGGGGCGTAAACATCTGCGAGCATGCCAATCTTGACCTGTTCGCTAAGTTTTTTGGTGTAATCCCCCAGTGGCCGGATCAAGAACTCGATCTGTCCACTTTCATCATTGGCGCTTGCAATGGTGAAAGGATGAGGCTCGCGCAGGCCATTTTGCTTCATTGCCAGAAAAGCAAATTGCCCAGGTCTAAAGGCAAACCCTTTGTGTACCGGAGTTAGTGTTAAGTGAAGTGTTCCGTTTTTACTCGTAACTGCGGTTACCCGATATTCTCCAGCGCGGGCGACAAAGGGGTACAGCGTTAATTTGTAGACTGCTGCAATCACACCCAATCCGCATAGTGAGGCCAGCCATACTCCGGAAGGGCTACTCAAGGTGATCGGTGATTTGAAACTGAGCCAATGCACAATTACGATCAGGAACAAGGGACCAGACAGTTTGTGCCACCAACGCCAAACGTTGTAGGGAATATTACGGTTTAAGGCGAGCAGAACAATCAAACCCAAGGCTACGTAGCTCAATTGACGTACGAGCCTGGTCCAGTACTTGGGCAGTTCCCAAATAGGTACGCTGTTCCAGACATCCAGGTTGGCCTTGAAAACAAAGTGGTAGGTGGCGAATACCAAGGCCCAGACACCTAGCCATTTGTGTGCATCATAGACTCGGTCTAAGCCACCAAAAATGTTCTCAATCACCCTCCAGCGACTCGCCATCAGGCAGGATACGGCCATGTAAACCAAGGCTGTAGCGCCGAGCACTAAACTAAGGGTCGCCGAAGTTAGCCAAGTATTGGCAGGGATCTCGATCAACAGAGTAAAGGTTGTGATTAACAATAAGCCGAGGATCCAGTGCCAGTTCTTCAACGCTTATGCTCCTTTTAGCAGCCCGAGGTATGGTTTGAGACTTAACTTTCATCTTCATTAAGAAGGTGCGTGTCTAAGACCTTAGCAGGTTGCAAAAAAGGGAGGGTGATCTCGATCAGCACCATGGCAAGTGGAGTGTGAGCCTCGTCGGTATTCGAGTGAGGTACAGATAAACACAGAGCTCGTGTCAGCCAGTCCGGCGCTGTGCCACGACTACAAGGAGTAATGCCGATGGCAGATTTTTTGATTGGTGATGTAAAACAGGTGCGTGAGCTGACTCAGCAAAGAATGGTGAATAGCCACCTCAAAGGCGGTTGGTATTGTTGAGCGCGGCCACCGCTGCATCGCTGGAAATGGATGGTCTTGTGTCGTCTACGAAACCCGGGGCGATTCAGTGTTTGCCGAAAGTAAAGCAACTTTCCTCGTTCGGCGACAAGGAAACCTAACTCAGAAAAGACCCACAGTAGGGTGATAGCGCCTTCACGAGCTTGGTGGATAACACTCTTTGCTCACTCATCTATCCCTGACTAATTCGGGCATCGAGACAGTTGAGTGACCACAGACGGTAGTTATGCACCATGGACGGAAAGCCCGATCAGCTCCAACAACCTTCCAAGCATAGCTGCTCATTTGCTGATCGCTCCGTCCACCGTATGCTCATGGCCGATTGCAGCCTTTCGTGACAGGCAGCATCCGACCCGAAGCTGCCTGTCTATAACGGTACCTGTCGCACATGGCAGTGTCTGTTAACAGAGACGTTGCCGCGTATCTCAAGGTCGGATGTTCTGGTATAAAAAAACCCTACCCAAGTCACGGACGACGACCATGCAAATACGCAAGATGACTCAGGAAGACCTACCGAGCGCCAATGCGCTGTGCCTAGAGGCGTTCATGCTGGCGGTTGCGCCCTCGCTGTCGGCGCAGGGCGTGGAAACCTTCGGAAAGGTGGCTGCGCAGAAGGCGTTTGCCGAACGAATGGTAAGTGACAACCTGATGCTGGTTTGCGTCGCAGAGGGAACCCTGGTCGGGCTGATCGAGCTAAAGGAAGGGCGCCATGTGGCGATGCTGTTCGTTTCGCCGGTCTGGCAGCGCAACGGCGTTGGCAAGCGCTTGGTGAATGCAGCTCTGGAGCAGGCTAGGACCAATGTAGTAACAGTCAGTGCGTCGCTGTCTTCAGTGGCCGCTTATGAACGTTACGGTTTTGCGTTGGCAGGGGAAGTGGGCGAGCTTGCCGGGCTGATCTATCAACCGATGGAGAAGCGGTTGACCATTTGAAGGGCCGCTTTCGACCCAAGCTGCCGTTCACTAAAGACTCCAAATGGCCGATTGCTGCCTGTCACGAAAGGCGGCAATCGGCCAAAAGCGGCCCTTCGCGAGGTTTTCTCTAATGACGATAGACCTACTCTAGCCAGTAGATGACCAGGGGCATATGCCAGTCTAACGGGCGTTGGTTTGCGTGGGCACACAAAAAGGCCCCCGCACCTGGTCAACGTGTGGGGGCCTTTTTGACATAAGCGGCGTTACGCGTAACGCCGCCTGCGCTTACCAGCCGGACTGGAACGGCACCTTGACCGGATCACCGGCGCCTTGCCAGCCCAGGGTGTACTTGCTGATTGTTGTACCCTCTATCGGAACGTCAGTCGCGGTCAGCAACGTCCAGCCCGCAGCTAGGTACGCATTGGCCTCAGGCAGGCTAGTGGTAACGAACAATTTCTTGGTCGCTTCAATTGACATGTGCTGCTCCTTGCGATGAATGATGACCCATTGTAACGACGGCCATCAGGGCGGAGGGTTCTTTTCAGATCAAGTTTTGTAGAAAGTCATTTTACTCTGCACGTACGTGGTTTTAGATAGCGAAAAAACGCCTATAGAGAAAACCTTATGCCCTTACTGCATCGTTATGAATCACTTCTACTTAAAAAAAACGTATGCCTATCACAGCCCTATGCGCACCGTATGAGTCAGTGCTTAGCCTTGCGGCTTCAATACTATTCGTCGCTCAGAACGCTAAATAAATTTTCGGTACTAGATGAGATCGCCCTGCTAGAAAAAACATCGACAAGTCGGCCTACGGGTACAAAAGCAGCCGAAAAATTCAGAGGCCCAATTTTAGGGCGGTTCTGGCACAAGCATTACTTTGACGCAAAGCATCTCCCCCAGAACATCTTGAACAAATGGTTCGGCGATTATGCAGTCAAGCAGGGACTGCTGAAGATGAAGCTACATGAAGTTTTGATGGTGGACGAGGATGATACAGACATGGAAAAGTACTGGGAGGCTAAGGCCAACCATGTGTCACACGCACTCGTCTACGGGGGGATTGAGGCGAGAAGAGATAGAGGCGCGTTGACAGGAGAATGGATAGTTTATTATGAGCACGCTGGACTGAATTATTACTTAGATTTAGCTGACCACAAGGAATTAGACGATCAGCAAAAACTTTTCAATCGCCTAAGGGATGAATGCGCATGGGAGTTCCCGTTTGCGTTTAACTCATCAGGTACCAGCAGCCATCCACGCTCTAACTCGTGACGTGTGCGGCTGTCTATGACCGGCGTAATCTCATGATCGCGTCAGTCAGCGCTTGTGCGTTGGTGTCCAAGGTTTCCATAGCCACGGTCGCATTAACGGCCACTTCACCTTCGCCGTTCTCCGAAAGCCATTTCGTGACCTCATCTATTGCCGCACCGATCGCATATTGATTATGCAGAAGCAATGTCAGCGCATCCGCCATGGCGATATTGGAATCTGAGTTATCGGCCATCGAGTCCTTCCTGGATTGAGGGTTTGGAAAAGCGTAGCCCAACCGGCGGGATTGGATGGCTCAACGCCTTTCTTTAGAGTCATTTTTTCGCACCAGAACTGGGCGCCAGTCCCATGTCAGTCCCATATGGCCTTTTTTCATACGCAAAAAAACCACAAACCCTCGACTTTCTCTTGGAAAATCAGTGGTTTGTGGTTTCAAAATTTGGCGGTGAAGGAGAGATTCGAGCCCACATCACAACAGACGCCCATCGCTTCCCATTCAGCATCCGCGCAGTGACTGCTTTTGGCCGATTTCTGCCAGTGACGACAGGCAGGAATCGGCCAATAGCGGTCATTGAATCGCATTTACAAAAGTGAGGGCGACTCATATGACGGCTCAGGAGTATCGCGAACAGCGCCGCCGATCGTCTTTGAAAAAGCCGCCAAAAGCCGCAGCCTTAAAGTCGATAAATTCGTCATCCGCTTGGTAGCTGACTCAATTGTGCAAGCATTAGCATGGCGCCTGGACTGGCCGCGTAAGTTGCTGACGCGCATATAGTTTCATGAGATGAGTATATGCAGCTAAACCATCACCGAATAAGGAAAATGCTGTCAATCCAGCTAGCCGCTGCCCGGGGATCAGTGGCATTAAGGTGCAGGTTTCGCATAATATCTCCAGGAATCTACAAGCACGCTATAGTCTTATCTGAACCATCCCGACTGGACTCTATTAGTTCAGAAACGTTGAATACCTGTTTGTATGGAGCAACCCATGCCTAGTAAACAACCTCAGCTAGAAGCCTTCTGCAAGCTCATAGGAATGTTAGAAACTGTTATTTTTAACGGTAGCACGGGAGGGCCTGATCGAGAGTTTTATACAGTTCCACACCCGGGAATATTCATCGACCCAAGACTTACTGACAAACCTAACAGCAAGGACATGGAGTCAGTTTCCCAACTACTCAATGGATGCTTTGGTGCATCACTACTTTACAACCCTTTAATAACAACAGTAACACAAACGTATAGCGACATCCTTGAACAGGCAGCACTGCCTGAGATGAAGTTAACAGCGGATCAAGAAAAATATTTGACCGCGAAAGAAGCAGAACTGCTCAAAATATTAGATGCCTACATGAAGTATAAGCAACGATATGATGAGATCGTCGGAGGCATTTATCGCGAGCAGGAGAATGGTGCGCCATCAAGCGTTATTTATGAGCTATACAAAAAAAGGGACCTAGCTGACATTGAGTGGAAGCGCAGAGGCTACAAAGAACAATATCAGGACCTCGAGGCTGAAGTTTCGTATTGGAGATCTGTCTCACCTCGTCGGCATTTTGCAAATCTGAAGGCTCGTTTTGACCAGCATACCGCTCAGGCAGGAACCTCTACATACCAGGCGACTTATCTGTCACCGCCTATCCAAGAGTGGAGTTCACCATATGCGGGCTGGGCTCAATTTGAGAAAATATTCAAGTACTCAGAGCTACATACCTTTTCCAAACATACATCCTGGTCAGGTTCTGTAAGTGGTAATTTCGGACTTTGGCATGCTGGAGGCGGGGCAAGTGGGTCAAATACGGAGAAATATGAAAACTCGGAAAATATCGATATAGAACTAAAATTTGAGTATCTGAGAGTGAAAATTCTTAGACCGTGGTTGATTCCTGATGTTTTCAAATATCGCTTTTGGACCTACAAAAAAGCTTTCGGCTTCCGACCAATCAGTGAAGGTTACATACCTGGATCCACATCCCCGCTAGGTCCTCAGGGGCTGATGCCGGTGCTGCCCACGGATATAGTTCTAGCGCGCAACGTATCCATTTCTGCTACCTTTTCTGAGGAGGAGAAGAAATTCGTCCAAAGCACACTATCCGGGTCGGTAAGTGGCGGATATGGTCCGTTCAGTTGTCGTGGCTCTTACTCTACGACGACAACTAAAGAGGATGTCGTAGGAAGTTTCGATGGTACCACGTTAAGAATAGCAAACCCTCAGATTATTGGTTATTTAGGTACACTGCTCCCCCGCTCACCGGATCCAGATAGACGGCTACCATGGACATCTGATGCTGATTTTGGAGATACCACAAAGCAAGATCGGAAAGCAGATGACTATCTAAAAAAAGCTAAAACACAAAGCGAAGTTGCGAATAAAATATTCGACGGGAAGAAAACACCATGAAAAAAACAGCCAGAATTCTGCTTCCATTATTATTAATGTCTGGCTGCACTTTCGATGTCAATGTCTTCGACCATAGAGGAGAGGCCGCTGAGTTCCCAACCTCAGGCAAAAGTGATTTTGCGGAACTGTATTTTAACTCAACTCCTCTATTGGCGACCGTGCGGATAATTTCGGACGGCCTGGATAACTCAATAGACAAAGATATTGGCAAGACGCCACAAACCTTTCGAATGGGCGGGAGCAATACGAGCCCATTTAATAGATCTGTTTGTGGGCGAACAATAATAGTTCTGTTCGAAAAAGAAGGCCATAAAACAGAAAAGGTCGCAACTAAAATAAACTGCTATAAAACTGAGCAACAGTCAGAGGCTAACCCAAATCTCATTAGAGCTTCTTTAAGCCCGACCTAGGTTTGATTTGTTTTGTTGTACAAGGAACTAAGCAAGTACCTTCCTGCCCTGCTAATGCAGGGCTTTTTTAAACCCCCATGAGCCCTACATTCAAACAGCTTACCTGATCCCCGTTCGGGGGAAGCGATCGCTCGTGAAGGGCTGCTTTTGGCCGACTTCGGCCATTCATCAATGGCGGCTTTGGGTCGATTTCTGCCCTTCGCGACAGGTAGAAATCGGCCAGAAGAAGTCACTCAATGCTTTACAAAAGCAGGGGGGATGCACTTCAGGTCTCCACTAAATGCGTAGAGCAACTGCTTCTTAGCGTGCCTCAGTTACACCCGCTCTTGCATGAACCCACTCGGTTATCGTTTCAAGGGCACTAGGGCCTAGGCATGACGACCTTCCGTGAGAAATCTCAGCGTGGTTAGCCAGGGCCATTCGCTGGTTAGTAGTGTGTTGTAGGGACGCTGCTGCGTGCAGAACAAGCTCTGCGGTCTCTTAAGACTTTGCCACCGATATTCCACACCTTTACCTATATTCAGCAAGCATGGTTGCTGATACTCACTCCGCCAAAATGATGTCCATCCTGTTCCGCAAATGTTTTAAGCGTGTCGCCTTCCATTCGGTAGCGCACCCACTCGGGTTGCGGTCTAGCACCAATCGATTGGTAGAACTGAATGGCTGGCTCATTCCAGTCAAGAACACTCCATTCAAATCGGCCACACCCTTTGTTGCGTGCCTCACAGGCCAGGAACTGAAGTAACAACTTGCCAGCGCCAACGCCTCGATGCTCAGGGCTGATGTAGAGGTCTTCAAGATAAAGACCGCTGCGGCCTAACCAGGTGGAATAGCTCAAAAAGTACACCGCGAAGCCGATGGGCTGGTTGCCCCTCATACAGATCAGCGCATGAGCCGGAGCCCCTTCGGTAAACAAAGTGCTCTGAATGTCTTCGACGGTGGCGGTTACTTCCTGCCTTGCCCTTTCATAGTCAGCCAGTTCCGTGATGAAGGTCAGTATCTGTGCGGCATCGTTGGGCTGGGCTGGACGAATATGAAGTTCCACGATGATGTATATCCATGTGAGAAAAGGAGGCTAAATGCTAAATGAGGATTTAAGATGCATGTACTGCAATTTATTCAGTAAAAAGTGAATCCTATGCATTCAGCTCTTCGCCGCCTTGATCTTAATCTCCTGCTTACATTTGACTCTTTATATCGCCATCGAACGGTAACGAGTGCCGCCAAAGAACTGTCGATCAGCCCGTCAGCCTTTAGCCATGCCTTGAACCGCTTGCGCGAGGGGTTGAACGATGCGCTTTTCATCCGACATGGTAATCGCATGCATCCGACTCAACGTGCAGACGTATTAGCGTCGGCTGTGAGCGAAAGTCTGAGGATTCTTTCTGATCAGTTGGGCCAGTGGGAGCCTTTTGACCCGGCTACCAGTCAGCGCACTTTTGTATTCGCCGCGACCGATTACACAGCATTTGCGTTGCTGCCAGAGCTAATTGATACGCTTCAAAAAGTAGCTCCGCATGTAGGTTTGCGAGTGGTTTACTCTGACCGCAAGGTATCGATCGAGGACTTAGCGTGCGGGCGTATCGACTTCGCTCTGGGCTACAGTGAGGAGAAAGATGCGTTACCCGCCGGCGTCGATAGCGAGGATTGGCTGACTGACGATTACATTGTCATTGCTAGCCAGAATCATCCACGCATCAAGGAATGTCCGAATCTATCCGAGTATCTTGCAGAGAGGCATGCGGTCATTACTC
Source organism: Pseudomonas kulmbachensis (assembly GCF_963681935.1). Classification (NCBI taxonomy): domain Bacteria; kingdom Pseudomonadati; phylum Pseudomonadota; class Gammaproteobacteria; order Pseudomonadales; family Pseudomonadaceae; genus Pseudomonas; species Pseudomonas kulmbachensis. The sequence goes on from NZ_OY817088.1 coordinate 2,412,165, forward strand.
CATGGGGGGAAAATCGAGGCGTGGTCGACCATGTTCTGGAGGGTATGGGGTTGAAACGCAGGGTGGTATTGCAGCTTCCAGCGGTGATGATTGCCCCCTTCATCGTTGCCGGTAGCGATTTACTGATGACCATCCCACGCTATGCTGCTGAAACACTCCAGATGGCAGCGGCCATTGCTCTCTATCCTGCGCCTTTTGCCATACCTCCCTATACGCTGAAGCTCTATAGCCATAGCAAGTATGCGCGCACCGACGGGCATGCCTGGATGAGCCAGCAACTGCGATCGTTGTTTGCTAACAAGAATATCTCGCCAAAATCTGATGCCGGTACGTAGTGGGTTGGCTGTGACTGAGGTGTCAGGAAACGTTGTAGGCAGCTTTTCTGGTCTATGGCCGAAGCCTCTGAGATTTTTGATGATTTAGTTTTAATGTAGAGTGGTTTTTCTTGTTGTGTGCCTGCTAGGATTGGGGTGAATTGAACAAGGATGATGATACTGTTATCGCTGTCTGGAGTTGTGATACAAGTGCGTGGGTATACTATTTTTACCTGGCTGATTATAAGTGCAAAAACCCCTTGCAAGGAGGCGATATATGAAAGGTAAAGTGCAGAAGAAACATGTAATTTTAGTCGGTTTTATTGTATTTGCTGTGTTTAGCTTCTTAATGACAAACTGGGATCAGTCACTGTAACTGTGTGAGCGTAGTGATGTAGCGATCTAATGAAACCGGAAATACTTTTAGGCGAGAATGCTCGCCTTATCGAGGTGTCAGATGACCAAACAGCGCCCGTTTCTTTTCTGCTGAATTCAAAAGCCAGGCTGCTGACCTCGTACTAAAGAAAAATTACAGCTTCATCGAAGCCAATCGCTCACTCGGCATTGGCGAGTCGGCTCTGCGCCGTCGGGTTGGCTGAATCGCCCCGGGTTTCGTAGACGTTAGGTGATCGCTATTGGCCGAGGCTGTGTAAAAACGTTTTTCAGTGCGACAGGCACTCAAAACCAGACTGGAAGTCGCGGTTCTACGGAAAATCCACATCAGCAGATGTGCCGATAAATTCCAGATTTGACGTAGAAGCGTACACTTCAATTCTGGCGACACGTTTTTACACGCTCTGGGCCGAAAGCAGACCCTTATACATCACTGTCAGTTTTGGAGTGCCATAAGAAATTATCAGTCAGCAGAACGCTGTAGGAAAAGACAAGAACTCGTACTGTCTTTGATTGGACGGATCGGTCGAGAGCGCTTCAGGATCTGTTTCAATCAAGTCGCACTGGCTGCTTTAATTTTGCTACAGCAACACTAATAGCAATTGTAATATATTGATTTATAAGGATTTTTTAGTTATATGGTTGCGATCCATCATGGGTGCAACAGAAAAGCGCCGAGACAGCGAAGGCCCTGTATTTACTGGCTTTGAAGCAATTTTTTGTACCATTTTGCTCAACGTTTTTGAAGCGGTTTTGGGGGGAAAGGGCGTTTTTTGAAGTCGACTGGTACAAATTACCAATCCAAACAACAACTGTACCAGTTGACTATGGCCACGATCAGAGCTCGAAAACGCACAGACGGCAGCATCAGTTACACGGCACAAATACGCCTGCTCCGTGATGGGGTGCAAATCTACCAACAGAGCCAGACCTTCGCCCGTAAACAGGCCGCTCAAGTATGGGTTGGTAGGCGGGAAGTGGAACTTGATCAACCCGGTGCCATTGAGCGGGCAAACCGTATCGGGCTGCGCGCAACTTCCTTGGGCGATGGAACGGCAAGCTGCTATGCGACGATGTCGCTGGCTACAAAGCCGGTTTCGAGAAAGGCATCACCGAAATTGACTGCATGGTCCACGCCCGTCGCAAGTTTTTCGATCTGCCACGCTATCGGGACGACGGGGCTGTGCCCGTTGACAACAACCAAGTTGAAAGCCAGATCAGGCCGTGGGCACTTGGGCACTCCAACTGGTTGTTCGCCGGATCGCTACGCAGCGGTAAACGGGCGGCAGCAATCATGAGCTTGATCCAGTCTGCATGCATGAATGGGTATGATCCGTATTCGTAATTGAAGGACGTTTTTACTCGTCTGCCAATGCAGTGGGCGAGTGAGATCGCTCGGCTGCTGCCGCATCAGTGGGGCACTGCTAATTTATCGGAGATGGCAAACTCGTTTTAGAGTGGTTGAAAGCGAAATGATAAAAGAGACGGCACGTTACATCTTGATCACAGGCGCGGCAGGTACCGGCACCTCGACCTTAGCGGATGCTTTAGCAAAGGAACTGAGCACAACTCACCTGGAAGCAGATGATTTTTTGTGGCTGCCGAGTAACCCGCCATATCAGCATCTGGCAGACAAAACGCAGCGAGGAGAGCGCTTGCTACAAGAAATGCGCTCTCATGGTCGTGCCGTGGTTGCCGGATCAGTAATGGGCTGGGGTCAACCGCTTGAGAATGAATTTGATCTTGTGGTGTTCCTTTATCTTCCTGTTGAACTCAGGCTGGAGAGATTAAAACGTCGAGAGATAAAACGCTTCGGTCAAGCAAGGCCGGAGTTTTTGGCTTGGGCAGCTCAGTATGATGAGGGAGGCGTCCCTGGACGGAGCTTGGCCAGGCATCAGGAGTGGCTGTCTGTGCTTACTTGTGCTGTCTTAAAGCTTGAGGGGGATATGTCCGTTACAGATCGCGTACGGCAAATACTGGATGCAGTCGACGGGCTGAACCACACACCGCCGGTCATGTGAACGTGTGTTGGCATACGCTTACGAGCGCGGGTGGGTTTGGGTCGATTTGGGAGGCGGCGCAGATCTTTGTGGTCAACGAACTGGAGCCAACTCAATCGTGCATGACGCAGTTGAATGACTGGCTGGGGGAGGAGGTTGTGAAGTTCAAATCGTATGAGATAGCGGTGGATGAAAACCATCCACCGCGAGCAGTAATTTAAGTGCTAACAACCGACTGGGGTAGTTCGACACGCTGTACGGACGAAAATCCTGTGGTCTTTTTGAAGGACATGTTGTTCAGGAAGTTCTTCATCGTGTCCGATGGATCCAGGTGCTCGGTATTAAGACGCTTCAGCGTCTGCCGTGAGAACGCCACACTCAATATCGGGAGGTCCTCTACATGCCCTGTGGCTGTATTCAATATGGAGTCGACTGCTGTGACGACGATCTCGTCTGGCAGGAGTGACAGCAGTTCACGTCCTTTCCGCCATCCGAGTGCTGCGCGCAGGCCTGCAGTCTTTCCTGAAGGTCTATTGATCAACACTGTCCCTTGGGTTACATATTGCTGGGCACCACGTCGCGGATGTGAGTGCTGTATGCCGTACCGAAAGCTGAGGATCGACAGTGCTATTGACTCCCGAAGTTCTGGTTGGCATCGCCATGACCAATCCAGTTAATGTTCAGATTGCGTCGCGCTTGCCTTCTCTGGGGTTGAGCCAATGCATGCTGACAGCTGGCTGTCTGTTTCAGGCTGTCTGGAATTATCAGTTGGATCTGCCACCCGCATCGGGTGTGAAGGACTACGATATTTTCTACTTCGACTCGGATCTGTCCTGGGAGGCAGAGAACGAGGTCATTCTTGAAACCCAGCAGATGTTCAAGGATTTGGGCGTCAAGGTTGATATCAAGAATCAGGCCCGTGTCCATCTGTGGTACGGCGAGCGGTTTGGCAGACCTTGCCCTCGGCTTGAGTCCACCAGGGACGGAGTTGATCGTTACCTTGTTGCAGGGACGTGCATTGGTTTGGATCCTGAGACGGGGGAGGTGTACGCACCTTACGGTTTGGATGATGTCGGGCGGGGCGTGCTACGTCCCAACCCCCAAAATCTCCAGCCGGACTTATTCGTGCACAAGGCAAGAAGTTATCAGGAGCGCTGGCCTTGGCTACGGATACTGGAGTCCAGCTCGCAGGGGGGCGGTTAGTTTGGCTAAGACGACGGGCTGACTTTAAACGCAAGCTTGCTCAGATTTGCTGCCCTGAATAACGCTGCGCTCAGCGTGCTTTAAGTTTAATTGTTGTAGTGCCGGGTACTAGCAGGGTTTGGATATTTGGGTGAGTTAATAGTTGCCATGGGTTGGCACTTTTTATAATTGTTCGCTGCTATATAGGGTGGCGAGTTTTTAATTGTACTTGAAGTTCAAGTATTGGCTTTTGCATGCTGGCGGTAAATGGTATCTGTTGATCGTGGTGTTGTCGTTGCTTGCGTAAAGCTCTCATTAACTTTCATCTTTGCGTTCTCAGGGTTGACGGGTTATTGGCGCCATTAGGCTGGCTGGTTAATAGTGCTCCCTTGCTTTTTGCTTTGTATGGCTTTTCTTTTGTTTTATAATTTTATAAATTGACAATAATGACGCCAGGTCTTGTATCGCTTGGGTTTCTAGCTCCTTACGCGGCAGGCTGAATAATTTCTGGGGCATGGATCCGCCTGATAACAACAAAAAATCATCTGACAGGCCGCTCATGGCTGACTCCTGGGTCCTCCAGGATCATGATCGTTATAAATCGTCTGTATTTTATGTTCTTGGGCAGGTTTCTGTAGCGGGAGGTGAACTAATTTTGCCATGTAGCACTTTGACTTGGTTTCAGGTATCGCCGCTGCAATCTCGCAGGATTCTTCAAGTTTATGGCTAACGTGACCAAGTTACCCCGCGCTTTACGAGAGTCTCCACACGTAGCACATGGAAGGGAATAGAGAGCATGGAACACGGGCATTTTGTGCAGGTTATCGCCGTAACAAGCGGTAAGGGGGGCGTCGGAAAGACAGTTGTAGCTATCAACCTTTCGTTGGCGTTGGCAGAACTTGGCAAGCGGGTTGTGTTACTGGAAGCCGATTTGGGGTTGCCGAATATAGGTGTTCTGCTGGGGCTCTCCCCGCAGTACACGCTTGCCGATCTGATGGAGGGCCGTTGCGAGTTGTCCGATGTGCTGATGCAAGGACCTGGCGGGGTGCTTATTGCCCATGCAGCATCAGGAGCCCAGAGTCCGGCACATTTGTCGCCTGCTCAGTACGCAGGATTGATTCAGGTCTTCAGTGATATAGCGGACACGCTCGATGTGCTGGTTATTGATACCGCTTCCGGTATCGGTGAATCAGTAGTTACTTTCGTCCGGGCGGCCCAGGAGATTTTGCTGGTTGTATGTGATGACCCTGCCTCTATTACTGATGCGTATGCACTCATCAAGCTGCTTAATCGGGAGCACGGAATAAACCGTTTTCGGGTACTGATTAACCTGCAACACAATGCTATTGACGGCCAACGATTGTTCGCTAGGTTGAGGAAAGTTATTGATAGTTTTTTGGATGTAACCTTGCAGTATGTGGGCACAATTCCGTATGACCAGGATATACGCAAGGCCGCGCATCAACACCGCGCGCTCTACCAAAAATTTCCTGCTTCCAAAAGTGCAAAAGAATTCAGGGCTATTGCTAAAAATATGAGTACCTGGCCGATGCCGGGTAGTCCAAGGGGGCATGTTGAGTTCTTCGTAGAGGCGCTGGTTAATAATTCCAGAAGGTGACTCTGCTGTTTTCGGCAGGCGGGAGGAGGGCACGCCTCCTGTTCCTGGTAACAAGGATAATTGTGCTTGCGCATTCTTAATGCGTTTGCAATCACCCTTAATATTGGGAGCGCTCTGTATCGTAACTACCCTTCAATTTTACTCACCTGTTTGTGTCCGGTACTTTTCTTCCTCAAGAGAGCAGGCCCTCTACTCTTGATACCTGCTCATGAAGACAGGAGGCAATCCGCTAGGCCAGGGAGCCCCACATTTGCACCAGGCCGAACAGATGTACCAGCCCATACACCAGACAGACCGCCGAACTGATCGCGATAAAGCGCATGCTGCGCCCGGTGCCGGGCAGCGTGAAAGGGCCTAACAGGCCGCGCAGCAGGTAAATCAGGGTGATTGCGCACAATGCCGGGCGCAGCAGGGGCAGGGGTTCGATCACTCCAGCACCGGACAGTGCGTAGACTGCCCATGCGCCAAGCACCAGGGTAATCCCCATCGTAACCACTGCAGGAAACCAGCGACCGTTCTGGGCCGCACGCACAAAGCGATCGCCCGCCCCAAACAAGTGATACCAGGAAGGCCCGCCAATGATTACTCCGATATGCATCAGGGCAGCCAACAGACTGAGCCCGGCCCCGATCATCAGTGCCATATTGTATTCGTTAGCCATTTCATCGCTCCTTGATGTTCGCCAGTAATGGCGCCAAAGATATCATTTGCGCTGGGCGGTATCACTGGACCCTGCCAACAGGGTTTCGAAAAATCCGGGGGAGCCGGATACACCGCCAAACGCGCAATGCTATTCACTCAAGCGAGCGGTACTGCTGTGGGAGCGAGCCTGCTCGCGAAGGTCGTAAACAATAGTGCGTGTTTACTGGCTAATCGCGACGCCTCGAGATCTTCGCGAGCAGGCTCGCTCCCACAGAGCCCACAGAGCCCACAGAGCCCACAGAGCCCACACGGACCTTACGTGAGCAGCATTGCGCCAAACGCGAGTTTTTCGAGCAATTGGATGAGTTCTTCTAGTCTGATTTTCGGCAGCTTATCTGCACATCAACACTCAGGCTGTTGGCTGAAAAATGGAATTCAAGGCCGGATAAACCCCGGCCAGAAGCGCCTGTCTGCCCGGGATCATCACTAAGTAGCTGTTTTTGAATAAATTTATTTAAAAAGTGCTTCCCCAATCCAAAGAGTGTTGGTATATTTGCGCCCGTTCTTGCAGCGAACCCTTACAGGCTCGCAGCGAATGGCAACATTTGCAGGCTGCAAGCATCAGTAAAAGAGTGCCAGGCACTCATCGCTACAGATACAGGGGCGTCGCCAAGCGGTAAGGCAGCAGGTTTTGATCCTGCCATGCGTTGGTTCAAATCCAGCCGCCCCTGCCATTTTTCAGATCTTGTCCAACACGGACCAGAATCTTCAAGTTCAGCGTCAACGCCGTCCGGCCTGACGCATCATCGCCAGTAACCCACTCCTTTGCTATATCGCCAACAGTCTTTCTGCGTGCCATGCCGGCTTCAGCAGCATGGCCGCATTTTGGCCGGATCAGTCCTGCTCGGTCATCGGGGTTTTGGGATGGGTGGCGGCAAAGTGTTTTTCGTACGCGCGACATACCCGCAGCACTTGATCATCGGCAAACCGCGCACCGACCACTTGCAAACCCACCGGCAAACCGTTTTGGGCGAGGCCGCAAGGGACTGAAGCCGCCGGTTGCTGGGTCAGGTTGAAGGGGTAGCTGAAGGGCGTCCAGTGCATCCACTCGGTGAGTCCCGAATCAGGCGGCACGTTGTGCCCGGCGGCAAACGCGGTGATGGGCAGCATCGGCGAGACCAGTACATCGTAGCGTTGATGGAATGCCGCCATCTGTGCGACCAAAGCCGCTCGCGCTTCAAGGGCCGCGCTGTATTCGCTTAAGGTGATGCGTTCACCCAGCGCGGCAATACGTTGCAGGCCCGGGTCGAGCAGGTCGCGCTGTGCGCTGTCGAGTTGCCCGGCCAAGCGTGCGGCACCGGCAAACCACAAAGTGTTGAAGGTGTCGAGCGGGTCGCTGAACCCCGGATCAATCTGCTCCACCTGGGCACCCAGTTCCACCAGCCTTGCAACGGCGCGCGCGACCACGCTGGCAACTTGCGGATCGACTTTCACATGCCCGAAATCCGGGCTATAGGCGATACGCATGCCTTTGAGGCTGTCACCCTCAGGCAGCCACGGGGTGCTGCGCGGTGCGCCGATCAGACCGTCGCGAGGGTCCGGTTGGGCCACGGTTTGCAGCATCAGCACCGCATCTTCCACGGTGCGGGTCATCGGCCCCAGATGGGAGAGGATGGTCATCGAGCTGGCAGGCCACTGTGGCACATAGCCGAAGGTCGGTTTGATCCCGAAGGTGCCGGTAAAGGCGCAAGGGATACGGATCGAACCGCCCGCGTCGCTGCCCTGGTGCAACACCCCCAGGTTGAGTGACGCCGCCGCCGCCGCACCGCCCGAAGAACCACCCGCTGTCAGGCGGGTGTCCCACGGGTTGCGGGTGATGCCGTAAAGCGGGTTGTCGGTGACACCTTTCCAGCCAAATTCCGGGGTGGTGGTCTTTCCCAGCAGCACGGCTCCGGCCTGGCGCATAAAGCCTGTAAAGGGTGCGTCCACCTCCCAGGGGCCCAGCGCCGAGGTGGTGCGCGAACCTTTGCGCGTGGGCATGCCACGGGTCAGGGTCAGGTCCTTGATTGATGCTGGCACGCCATCCAGCGCACCGCAGGGCTGCCCTTTCAACCAGCGCTGTTCGGATGCCTTGGCAGCCTGGAGTGCGCCTTCGTGAGCCACGTGGCAGTAAGCGTTGACCGCCGGGTTGTAGCGTTCGATACGCAACAAGGCGTCTTCGGTAACTTCCACCGGCGACAGGCTTTTGTCGCGAAAGCGGTTCAGCAGCTCAACCGCGTTCATTTGCCCGATATCCGTCGTGCTCATCGTGCGACTCCTGATTGTGCCGCATTGACCATGGCGCGCAGCAGGACTGCGCAGCCGTCGGCCAGATCCTGAGGCGCGGCGTTTTCGATTTCGTTATGGCTGATCCCGCCTTCGCAGGGTACGAAGATCATTCCCGCCGGGCCCAGTTCGGCGACAAAGATCGCGTCGTGGCCTGCGCCGCTGACAATCTCCATATGGCTCAGTCCCAGTTGTTGCGCACCCTGGCGTACGGCTTCGATACAGGCGGGGTTGAAGTCCAGCGGCGGAAAATCTGCAGTTGGCGTCAGTTCGAAACTCAGACCGTGCTTGGCGCTGGCGACTTCGATGGCTTCGCGCACTTCATCCACCATGGCCTGCAACCGGTCGGCATGCAGATGACGCAGGTCGATGGTCATGTGCACTTGCCCCGGAATCACGTTACGTGAACCCGGATGCAGGGTCAGGCAACCAACCGTACCGCATGCGTGGGGCTGATGTTGATGGGCAATACGGTTGACAGCGCTGACCACATGCGCAGCGCCCACCAGCGCATCCTTGCGCAAATGCATCGGCGTGGGGCCTGCGTGAGCTTCGACGCCGGTCAGTGTCAGGTCGAACCATTTTTGGCCCAGGCAACCCATTACGATGCCCAGGGTGATGTTGCGATCCTCCAGCACCGGGCCTTGCTCGATATGCGCCTCAAAATAGGCCCCCACCGGATGCCCGAGCACAGCCCGGGTGCCGGCATAGCCTATGCGCTGTAATTCGGCCCCCACTGACAGTCCTTGCTCGTCCTGTTTATTCAGGGTTTCGTCGAGGTCGAACTTGCCGGCGAAGACCCCGGAACCCATCATGCACGGCGGGAATCGTGAGCCTTCTTCGTTGGTCCACACCACTACTTCGATGGGGGCCTCGGTGGTCAGGTTGAGATCATTCAGGGTGCGGATCACTTCTAGTCCGGCCATTACTCCGTAGCAACCGTCGAACTTGCCGCCCGTAGGCTGGGTGTCGATATGGCTGCCGGTCATTACCGGTGCCAGGTGCGGTTGACGCCCGGCGCGGCGGGCAAAAATATTACCGATGGCATCCACCGTGACGTTGCACCCGGCTTCCTCACACCATTGCACAAACAGATCGCGGGCCTGACGGTCGAGGTCGGTCAGGGCCAGGCGGCAGACACCGCCCTTGGCCGTGGCGCCGAGTTGCGCCAGATCCATCAGCGATTGCCACAGGCGATCGCGATTGATCAGGGGCGCATTGCTGTTGAAAAGCTCGGATAACAGGATTGGACTGCTCATGGACACGGATCTCCCTTCAGGCGCTCAGGGCCAGGTAACGGTTCTTGATGGCCGGGTTGGCGCGAAAATCAGCGGCGCTGCCTTCGTACACCACGCGGCCTTGCTCCAGTACGTAATGACGGTCGGCCAGCTTGTCGCAGACCATCAGGTTCTGCTCCACCAGCAGCACCGGCAGGCCGTCGTCCTTGATCTTGCGCAGGATTTTCACCAGCTCGTCGACGATCACCGGGGCCAGGCCTTCGGTAGGCTCATCGAGGATCAGCAGCTTGGGGTCATTGATCAGCGCCCGGGCGATGGCGAGCATTTGCTGTTCACCGCCGGACAACGCATGACCGGCATTTTTGCGCCGCTCCTTGAGGCGCGGGAACATGCTGTAGACATCCTCCAACTGCCAGCGGCTGCTTTTGCGTTGGGCAATGCGCAGGTTTTCCTCGACGCTGAGCAGGCGGAAGATGCCGCGATGCTCAGGCACCAGCGCCAACCCTTCGCGGGCGATTTCGAAAATCTTGCGCCCGACCATGTCCTGGCCGTTGAAGCGGATTTGCCCCTGACGCGGGCAGATAATCCCCAGAATGCTGCGCAACGTAGTGGTCTTGCCCGCACCGTTGCGGCCTAGCAACGTCACCAGTTCTCCAGGGTTGACCTGCAGCGAGACGCCTTCGAGGACGTGGCTTTTGTCGTAGTAGGAATGGATGTTTTCGACGGTCAGCATCAGGCGGCTTCTCCCAGGTAGGCGACACGTACGCGCTCATCGGCACGCACGAACTCGGGTGTGCCCTCGACCAGAATCTGGCCGTGGCTCATGACGGTGATGCGTTGGCTGATGGACATGACGATGCTCATGTTGTGTTCGATTAGCAGCACCGTGTGATCGCGCCCCAGATCGCTGATCAGCTGGGTCATGATCGGAATATCGTCAATGCCCATGCCGGAGGTGGGCTCGTCGAGCATCAGCAGCCGGGGTTTGGAGCAGATCGACATGCCCACCTCCAGCACCCGTTGCTGCCCGTGGGACAACTCACCGGCCAGGGTGTCGGCGCGGCGGGTTAGTTGCAGGCGCTCAAGCACCTGATCGGCCATTTCCAGATGCTCGCGACGACTGTCGACCCGGCGCCAGAAGTTCAACGCTGCCAGGCCATCGCGGCCCTGTGCGGCCAGGCGCAGGTTTTCCCGCACGCTGAGGTTTTGAAACAGGCTGGTCAGCTGGAACGAGCGGGCCATGCCCAGGCCAACGCGGCCGTGGGACGGTTTTTTGATGATGTTCTTGCCATCAAACATGATCGCGCCGCCGGTGGCCTGACGCTCGCCGGTCAGGCAGTGGAACAGGCTGGTTTTGCCTGCGCCATTGGGGCCGATCACGGTATGGATAGTGCCTTGCTCGACCTTCAGGCTGACGCCGTTGACCGCATGAAACGCACCATAGGCCAGCTCCAGGTTTTCGGTTTGCAGCAGATATTCAGGCGCGTTCATGGCAGCTCCTCCTGAGTGGGCAGGCTGGGTTTGCGCTGGCCCTTGATACGCTCGTACAAGCTTGAAAAACCGCCCCACAAGCCGCCGCGCATAAACACCACCACCAGAATCAGGATGACCCCCAGCAGCATCAGCCAGCGTGGCCATAGATCAGACAGGAACTCGCCCAGCAGCACGATGGAGCCCGCACCCAGCAAGGAACCGAACAACGAGCCGGTGCCGCCGACAATGGTCATGATCAGAATGTTTTCCGACATCGCCAGGTCGATATTGGACAGTGGTACAAAATGCAGGAGCATGGCGTACAGCGCCCCGGCGATCCCGGTGACGGCGCCCGAGAGCATAAACACCAGAATTTTGAAGTGCCGGGTGTCGTAGCCGATGGCGGCGGCGCGGGTTTCGTTTTCGCGGATTGCCATCAGCGTACTGCCAAAGGGCGAAGCGATAACGCGGCGGGCGCCGATGAAAATCAGCAGGAACAGCACCGCGACAAAAGCATAAAAGTAACGTGCGTCACTCAGGGACATCAGCACGGTATCGCCGATGCGGATTTCGGGCCGTGGCACGTTGAGCAGGCCGTTGTCGCCACCGGTCCAGTCGCTCAGGGTGTAGGTCAGAAAGTACGCCATCTGGCTGAAGGCCAGGGTCAGCATCACGAAGTAGATACCGGTACGGCGAATCGCCAGAGCGCCCACCAGAAACGCCAGGAAGCCGCCAGCCAGTGCTGCGCCCAACAAGGCACTGAACAGCCCCAGTTGCAGATGGATCATCAGCAATGCCGCGCAGTAGGCTCCGGCACCAAAGAAGATCCCTTGGCCGAACGACAACAGTCCGGTGTAGCCCAGCAGCAGGTTGCAGGCCAGGGCCGCCATGGCGAAGATCAGAATTTCGGTAGCCAGGGTCGCCGATGGCAACACCAATGGCAGGCCGATCAATACCGCAACCACCAACAGCAGCATGGAGCGCGACTGGGTTTTGGCGAAGGGCAGGGGGTTTTTCTCGCTCATGTCAGGCTCTCCCGAACAGGCCGTAAGGACGCAGCAGAATGACCACGGCCATCGCGCCGTAAATCATCAGGCTGGCACCCTGGGGCCAGATAGTTGTCATCAGGCTTTGCACCACGCCCACCAGCAGGCCACCCACCAGCGCGCCGCTGAATGAACCCATGCCGCCGATCACCACCACCACAAACGCCACCCCGAGAATTTCCGGGCCAACAAAGGGCTGGGCCCCGCGCAAAGGTGCGAACAGCACACCCGCAACGCCTGCCAGCCCGGCGCCGAGTGCGAAGGTCATGGAAAACAGGCGGAAAATATTGGTGCCCAGCAGCGATACGGTTTCAGTGCTTTCACTGCCTGCACGCACCAGTGCGCCAAAGCGCGTGCGCTCCAGCAACAGCCATAGACCGAAGCCCACCAGCGCAGAGAACACAATCAGGAACAGGCGATAGTAGGGGTACACAAAATCGCCGATCACCAGCACCCCGCGCAGCAATTGCGGGACCGCGACGCTTTTGCCCACCGGGCCCCAGATCATCACGCTGGCTTCCTGGATAATCAGCGCGATCCCCAGGGTTACCAGAATCTGGAACATGTGCGGCAAGTGATAGATCCGCTGGATCAGCAATCGCTCGATCACCCAGGCCAGAGCGGCCACCAGCAATGGAGCAAGCAATAGCGACAGCCAAAAGCTGCCAGTGAGGCTGACCGCGGTGTAGCAGATGTAAGCGCCCAGCAGGAAGAATGCACCGTGGGCGAAGTTGACGAAGTTCAGCAGGCCAAAAATGATCGTCAATCCGACCGCAATCAGAAAGTAGATCATCCCCAGGCCCAGGCCATTGAGAATCTGAAACAGGTAAAGTTCGAGCATGCAGATACCCTCTGCAGGCGATCACGGGTGACCGGCTGCCAGTAGCAAAAGCTGAAAAGTGACCGGGGGTCAGCCCAGAACGCAGCCGGTGTCTTGTACCGGCGCAAACGACTGACCGGAGCTGACCACCTGGGCCAGGTCGTCCTTGTCACTCATTTGGTCAGCTGGCTTGCCAATCAACAGGTAGTAATCCTTGATCACCTGATGGTCACCGGCGCGGATCGACTCGGGGCCGGTCGGGCCTTCGTAGCTCAAGCCCTGCATGGCTTTGGCCACTGTGGGGCCATCGAAACTGCCGGTGGCAGCGATGGTGTCGAGCATGACTTTGGTGCTGATGTAATCAGCGGCCAGCGGGTAGGTGGGGTTGATCCCGTACTTGGCCTTGGTGATCTTGACCAGCTCGCGATTGAGCGGGGTATCAACTTGATGCCAGTACTGGGCGCCGAGGTACACGCCTTCCAGTATGTCGCTGCCCAGTTCCTGAAACTGATCCAGCCCGGCCGACCACACCAGCAGGACTTTCATCCGCTCCTTGATCCCGAAGTTAACCGCCTGGCGCAGGGTGTTGGACGACTGGCTGCCGAAGTTGAGCAACACCAGCACATCGGGTTTGGCAGCAATGGCATTGGTCAGATAACCCGAGAACTCCTGTTCCTGCAGCGAGTGATAACTGTTGCCGACATGTTCCAGGCCATGCTCCTTGAGCACCTGTTTGGTGCCATCAAGCAGCGCTTCGCCGAACACATACTGTGGGGTGATGGTGTACCAGCGCTTGGCTTCGGGCAGACGTTTGATCAACGGCACCAGAGTTTCGCGCACTGCGCCGTAGGTGGGCACCGACCAGCGAAATGTCGCTTTGTTGCAGTCCTTGCCGGTCACTTCATCGGCGCCCACCGGGGTCATGAAAACGCCACCAGCCTTGTCGACTTCCTTGGCCACCGCCAGCGCCGAAGACGACAGGGTGCAGCCCTGGAAGAAGCGTGCACCGTCCTGGGCAATGGCCTCCTGTACCTTGCGCACCGCCTTGCCTGCATTACCCTCGGTGTCGATCACCTTGTAGTTCAAGGGCCTGCCCAGTAACTGTGGATACTGCTCGACAGCCAAGCGTGAGCCCATGTCGGCGAACTTGCCATAACTGGCAAAGGCACCGGACATGGACTTGAGGCCATAAAAGGTAAAGGGATCTGCGGCGAAGGCATGACGCATGCCCAGCGGCAGGCTCAGGGCGCCGGCCGCAGCCAGGCTCGCTTTCAACAAAGTACGACGTTGCATGGGGAAACTCCCTGGTTTGATTAGTTATTGGCAGGAGTAGCAATGGCAAACGGCGGATCAGGGCCTGTGGGCAGACCTTTTATTGGGACAGCTTTTTAACTAGTGGTTGTGATCGAATTCCAGCAGGAAATGCGGGCTGACCTGGCCTTCAAGGGCTGTCATATGGTGTTCGGCGTCACACATGTGTTCATGCATCAGGCTGCGCACAGAGGCTTCATCCTCGGCCTTTAAGGCAATCAACAGTTGTTTGTGATAATCGAGGTTGGCGGCGTCGAACTGTTTGCGTTTGGGTTTGTAGGCTTTTTTCAGCACCACCAGATCGCGCAGCAGGTCGTTGAGAAACTGCGCCATAAAACTCAGCAGCGGATTGGGGCAGGCCCGTGCCAGCAGGTTATGAAACTCCAGCTCAGCCAGGCGTTGCTCGCGCTGACCGGCTTCGCTGTCTTCCGGCGCGCTGCAAAAGTCCACGTTGGCTTGCAAGGCCTGATAATCCTCGGCACTCAGGCGGCCAATCACCGACACCGCCAGTTCGACCTCGATCACCTTGCGTAGTTGATAGACCTGCTCACCGTCCAGATGCTGGAAGTGCAGGTAATTACGCAGGGCGCGGCTGGCCGGTTCGGTCCCGGCCTGGTTCAGGTAGGCACCGCCGCTGGGGCCGGTGCGGGTATTGACCAGCCCTTCGACTTCCAGCGCCTTGAGTGCCTCACGGGCCGAGCCCTTGGAGCACTGAAAGCTCTCCATCAGCTCCCGCTCGGTGGGCAGACGGTCGCCGGGCTTGAGCGCGTCGGTGACAATCGAGCGCTTGACCGACTCGACGATCACATCGGAGAGCTTCTGACGTTTACGGTGCAGCGGGCGACTGAGCATATTTTCTATTTATCGTATTAATGCGGATTAATAGTAATAAATAGCGCTGAGCCCGATCAGTCAATAACTGGCCGGGCGAGGTGTCGCTTTCAGTGGCAAAGGGTCGTAAACCGATAAGAAGTTGCGGCAGTAGACTTGCTGGACCTTGAAGGGTGGTTGCTTGCAACGCAGGTGATGTGATCGCGAGCAACCCGGTGTATCAGCCAATGGCCTGCGAAACGAGGGCGAACTGGCGCATGCCGTCGGCGGGTTGCGGGGGCGTGCCCAGGGCCATTTGCGTCACCCTGTCTACCGGCTCAAGGCCTGCCAGGGTCAGCCACTCACTCAGGCCGCTGCCCGCCGGGACGTCGATGCGTACAAAGCGGTTGGCAATCCGGGCGAGCAGGTTGGCGATCAGGTGTTTGGCCTGTTCGAGGTTTTCAGCAACCACCGGGCCAATACAGTGACCGCGTCCGGCACGCCGCAGCAGGGCAAAAGCCTGCAACTGACCGTCGCGCTCGATGCCGATCGAATGTTCGAGCGTATCCTGCAACTGCGCGAAGATGGCGTGACGATCAAGTCCACTGCCTGCATTGGCCAAGGCAAGTTGCCGGGCTTGATCTGTTGCGCAGAGGGCGCGGCACTGCTCATCTTCGGCCAGGGGCTCGAGTGCCACCGCTTGCGCCAGGCCTTGGCGCTGCTCAATGGTGCCGAACTCGACAAAGCCTTGGCTGAGATAGAGCGGCGCTCCGGCAACCGAGGCGTTGAGGATTGCAACACCTGGCAGGCAAGCGTCGAGCACCTGCTCCATCAATTGGCGGCCAATACCCTGGCCCTGATAATCGGGATTGACCACCACCAGGCCAATGGTTGCATACGCGCCTTGGGGGCAAGCGAATGCCGTGCCGATCAAACGCCCATCCGCGCAAGCCACAAACCCTTTAAACGTCCGATGCAACAGGGCCCAGTCTTCCGGGTTGTGGGGCCAGTTCAACTGTGAAGACAGCGCATGGGCCGCGGGCAAATCCGCCCGGGTCATGGGGCGATAAACACAGGCAGTCTGATGCAGAGCGGACATGGTGAATCTCCTTGAACATGTGCGCACTATCTACCGGTATTGCGCCTGCGTTTTCAACCCCCAGGCATGGTTTCATGCCGGGCCGAGACAATACTCGCCACCTGCCGTGGCTGGCAGTTGAGGTAAGCCGAGGATTGCAGCCAGCGCTTGTCGGGGTACCAGGCGAACATGAACTGGCCGTCCTTGAGTTTATCGACCACTTGACGTGCCACTTGCGGGCGTACCGCCGGGCAGCCAAGGCTACGACCGATGCGGCCCTGGCTCTTGCTCCACAGCGGGTTCACGTAATCGGCGGGGTGGATCACGATCGCACGTTCACGGGCCTGATCGTTGATGCCCGGCTCCAGACCATCCATGCGCAACGAATAGCCGTGGCTACCTATATAGCTTTCCCGGGTACTGAACAGCCCCAGGCTGGACTGGTTGCTGCCTTCTGCGTTGGAGAAGCTGGTGGCGAAGTTCTCGCCGGATTTTTTCCCGTGGGCCACCAGGTCGCGTAGAACCAACGTCTTGCGGTTCAGGTCAAAGATCCAGAGACGGCGCGCGGTTGAAGGTTGCGAGTAATCGATCACCGCCAGATGCCGTGCTTGTTTGGCACCATTGTTGACCGCGCATTGCATGGCGCTTAGAGCGCTTTTCAGCGCCTGTGGGTTGAGTTCGGGAGCAGCATGGCTGAGTTTGTTGAGTAATACCGGGTTGGCCGCGTATGCAGTGCTACAGGTTGCACTCAATGCAATGGCTGCCAAACAGAAGCGACGTAAAAAGATGAGCATAAGGAGCGTTTTCTCGATGTAGTCAGACCAGCAATCCTGCGCCGATAACTTGGCGGTCCTGTTTTAGATGCTAGCCTGTGGGTTTGCCGTGACTGCTCAACCAGTTGACCTTTCAGGTGACGGCCATTGATTGGAGTAAAGCAGTTGTTCAAAAAACGCGCATTTTACTTGAGCATTGCCTTACTGACTGCGCCACTGGTCGCTGTAGCCGATCCCCTACAATCGGATGCCGCCAACCCGGTGCAACAGGCGCTCAGCCAACTGCCCCAGACTTGTCCGAGCCTGGCCCCGCCAGTCAATGAGTCTACCCAGAGTCTGTTGCGGGCTTTTTATCAGGGTCAAAACGACCAGCCGGTATGGACCGACGCCGGACGCCTGAGCGCCTTGCAAGGGGCATTGGCACAACTGGCGGATGACGGTCTGGACCCCAATCACTACAAATTGCCTGCAACCCGGGATCTGTGTGCCGACATCCAGATCAGCCAGCAGTACCTGCAAGCATTGCAGGATTTGCACTATGGTCGCCTGCCGCAAGCACGATTTGAGCCGGTTTGGCATGCCAGCGAAGTGCCGCAAGATCGCCAGGCGGCGATCCTGGCCCTTGCCGGTCCAGGCCTGCAGGACATTCCCGGGGCCTTCGAACGGGCCCGCCCACAAAGCGAGATGTATCAAAACCTGCGCCGGGTTTATGCCCGCCAGCGTCAGCAGCCGCTGGAGCAATGGCAACCTCTGGCCAGTGGTCCGTTACTGCGTCCAGGGATGCAGGATTCGCGGGTGTCCGAGTTGGCCAAACGGCTGGTCAGCGAAGGTTACCTGAGTCATCAGCCGCCGATTATCGATAACACCTACAACAATGAACTGGTGGCAGCGGTGAAGAGCTTTCAGCTTGATCACTCGTTGCAGCCGGATGGGGTGATCGGGGCGGGGACGCTCAAGGAGCTGAACGTCACGGCAGCAGAGCGGCGTGAACAGTTGCGTATCAATTTGGAGCGCTTTCGCTGGATGGCGCAAGACTTCGAGCCTACCAGCCTGCTGGTCAACGTACCCGCCGCGCAGTTGACCGTTTACCAGGGCGGTGTGCCCGTGTGGCAGACCCGTACCCAGGTTGGACGTGCCGAACGCCAGACCCCGCTGCTTAAATCCCGGGTCAACCGCCTGACCCTCAACCCCACCTGGACCATACCGCCGACCATTTTTCGCGAAGACAAACTGCCGCAGATCCGCCGTGATCCTTCTTTCCTCAGTCGCCAGGATTTGCAGATAGTGGACAGCAACGGCCAGCCGTTGGCGGCTCAGGATGTTGACTGGGACCGCCCGGGCAATATCCTGCTGCGCCAGGGTGCCGGGCCGAGAAACCCGCTGGGACGAATCGCCATCCGCTTCCCCAACCCGTTCTCGGTGTACCTGCACGACACGCCCAGCCAGGCGTTATTCAGCAAGGGCCCACGGGCCTTCAGTTCGGGTTGTGTGCGGGTCGAATCGGTATTCCAGCTGCGTGACTTGCTGGTGACCCCGGCCGAGAAAGCGCGCACCGAAGAGCTGTTGGCCACCGGCTTGACCCACGAATTCAGGCTGTCCAACCCCATGCCGATCCTGATGACTTACTGGACGGCCCAGGCGGACAAGGAGGGCAAGGTGACCTATGCGCCGGATATCTATGGTCACGATCCGGTGTTGATCGCGGCGCTGGCGGGTAAAAAATAGTTTTGGGCACATGCAACCCTTGTAGCCGCTGTCGAGCAGCGCGAGGCTGCGTGCGACGGCGCAGCCGTCGAGAAATCAATTTATGCGGTGTGTCAGGCAATGCTCGGCGCCAGGTTCTACGACGGTTGCGCCGCCGCACGCAGCCTCGTTCCTTTGGCCGCGGCTACAAGGATTTGCGCCATAGTCGCTGGAGAACACTATGTAGCTTGCCTCAACCGTAAATCCGCACCTAGTATCCAGCTCCCGATCATTGACCGTGAGAGCCCCCCATGAGCCGCTGGCCCGATACTCGTGTTATCGATTTGCTGGGTATCGCCCATCCCATCATCCAGGCACCAATGCTGGGTGCTGGCGCCGAGATCATGATTGGCGTTGCCAGGGCCGGTGGTTTGGGTTCTCTGGCGTGCGCCACGTTGAATCTGGAGTCGATTCGCGCCGAGGTGGCGGCTTTTCGGGCTGCCAGCGAGCAGCCATTCAATCTGAATTTTTTCTGCCATCAATCCCCTGAGTACGATGAAGCGGCAGTGTTGCAGTGGAAGTCGCTGTTCAAGCCCTATTACACCGAGCTTGGCGTCGACTACGACGCACCGACACCAGTGTCGAGCCGGGCGCCTTTTGACGAGGCTACGTGTGCGCTGGTCGAGGAGCTGCGCCCGGCTGTGGTGAGCTTTCACTTCGGCCTGCCGGCGCCGCAACTGGTGGCTCGGGTCAAGGCCTGTGGGGCGAAAATCCTCAGTTCCGCCACCACGGTGGAGGAGGCGCAGTGGCTTGAACGCCACGGTTGCGATGCGATCATTGCCACAGGCTACGAGGCTGGAGGGCACCGGGCGATGTTCTTGAGCAATGAGCTGACCCGGCAAATCGGCACCTTTGCCCTGGTCCCGCAAATTGTCGATGCGGTATCCGTGCCGGTGATTGCCGCTGGCGGTATTGCCGATGCGCGCGGTATTGCCGCTGCGTTTGCGCTGGGTGCCAGTGCTGTGCAAATCGGCACCGCGTATCTGTTTTGCCCGCAGGCCAAGCTGGCCATACCTCATCACCGCGCATTGCGCCAAGCGGGTTCCAGCGACACGGCGCTGACCAACCTGTTTACCGGCCGACCCGCTCGCGGCATCGTCAATCGAGTGATGCGCGAACTGGGCCCGATCAATCCCCAGGCGCCAGCCTTTCCACTGGCCGGGGGTGTGTTGCTGCCACTCAAGGCCAAGTCAGAGCCCGCAGGCTCTGGGGACTTTATCAATCTGTGGGCAGGCCAGGGTTTTGCCCTGAGTCCCGGTCGCACGGCCGAGCTGTCGTCTTATGAGTTGACCCGCAAATTTGTCGATGACTACGCGGCACGTTCTGCAGGCAAATAGTGGGTTTGCGCGGCATGGCTGGAGGTGCGGATCAGCAGCACGATCGCACCCGCCACCGGCAGGCTTACCAGCAGTAACGCATAGCGCAGCGACTCAACGCCGAAGGCTGGTTGCAGGGCATCACTGAACAGACCGGCCAGCAATGGCCCGACCCCGACCCCCAGGAGTGTCGAGATAATGGTCTGCAAGGCCATCGCCGTACCTCGGCGGTTGGCCGGGACCAGTTGCGTGACCAGGTTGTAAGACGGCGCCACCCACCACACCGCAAAAAAACTGTAGAACGCACACCACAGCATTGAGCTGGGGATGGGCACGCTGCCCAATTGCGTCCACACCGTGTTGGGCCACAGCAGGTAGGCGAACAGCGCACTGAGTGCCGCTACATGGCCAATCACCGGGATCCCGACTTGCCAGTGCGGATTGCGCGGGGTCAGGTGGTCGCTTAACCAGCCGCTGAACAACGCGCCGATCCCGGCAAACCCGCCACAGATAAAACCGGCCAGCAGCCCCGCATGTTGTAGCGACAAACCGTGGGAGCGCACCAGGAAGCTGGTGTTCCACATGCCGATAGCATAGGAGCCCAGCGTAGTCAGGCCACCCGCCATGACCAGGCAGCGGTAGGCGGGCAGGGCCCAGAGTTTGCGCGCCTCGCTGCCCATGCTTTGCAGCGGGTGGGCAGCATGGGCGCTGGCCAGATCCCAGCGGCCCCGGGTCGGGTCTTTTACGACAAAGGCCAGCAGCGTGGAAAACAACAATGCGGGCATGCCGATCACGATAAATGCCGTGCGCCAGCCATAGTGCTCGACGACCCACGCGCCTAGGCTGAGGCCGATAACCGCGGAGAAGGTCGGTGCCGCAGTGAAGCAACTGATGGCAAACGAGCGCCGATGCGGTGGGTATAAATCGGCAATGATCGACATTGACGCCGAGGTGGTCGGCGACTCGCTGACCGCAACCGCCATACGTGCCAAGGCCAGCATCCAGAAGCTCACCGCCAGACCGCAAACCATGGTTGCGACGGCCCATAACAGGCAGGCCATCGCCAGCAAACGGGTGCGCGACATACGATCGGCCAGGCGCCCAGCGGGCAAGGCGAGCAGGGCGTAGACCCCAGCAAAGGCCAGACCGGAAATCAGCCCCATCGCTGTGTCGCTGACCCCGAATTCTGCTTTGATCGGCTCAATCATCACCGCCAAAATCTGGCGACCGACAAAGTTGTCGGCAAACATGGCCGCCAGCAACAACAGCAAAGCATGGCTGCGCCAGCCGACCTGAGCATTGGGCATGGTTGATTTCCTGTCAGATAAAAACACCAAAGGCGCTGACCCGGTCAGCGCCTTTGGCAAGGAGCAAAGCCTCAGGCCCGCTGACGGGCCAGGGTCATCGCGGTGTCTTCGATCATGTCTTCCTGACCGCCAACCATGCCGCGACGACCCATCTCCACCAGGATTTCGCGGGCCGGTACACCGTATTTTTTCTCGGCGCGTTTGGCGAACAGCAGGAACGAGCCATATACCCCGGCGTAACCCATGGTCAGGGCATCGCGATCGCTGCGGATCGGGAAGTCCATGATCGGCACCACCAGGTCTTCGGCGACATCTTGAATGCCGAACACACTGACTCCGGTTTCAATGCCCATGCGGTCACACACCGCCACCAGAATTTCCATCGGTGTGTTGCCCGCACCGGCGCCCAGCCCGGCAGCAGCGGCGTCAATCCGCGTCGCCCCGGCTTCGATGGCGGCGATGGAGTTGGACACGCCCATCGACAGGTTGTGATGGCCATGAAAGCCGATTTCGGTGTCCGGGTGCAGCGCTTCACGCAAGGCTGCTACGCGGGCCTTGATGTCGTGGGGCAGCATGTAACCGGCCGAGTCGGTGAGGTAAACGCAGTTGGCGCCGAAGCTCTCCATCAGCTTGCCCTGCGTGACCAGCCCTTCAGGGCTGTTCATATGGGCCATCATCAGAAAGCCCACGGTGTCCATACCCAGCTTGCGTGCATAGGAAATGTGCTGCTCCGAAACATCGGCCTCGGTGCAATGGGTGGCGACTCGGATCGTGTTGACCCCCAGCTCATAAGCCATTTGCAGGTGATCCACGGTGCCGATCCCGGGCAACAGCAGGGCCGAGACCTTGGCCTGCTTCATCATCGGGATTACCGCCGACAGATACTGCTCATCGGTATGCGCCGGGAAGCCGTAGTTCACCGAGCTGCCGCCCAGGCCATCGCCGTGGGTGACTTCAATCAATGGCACACCAGCAGCGTCCAGGCCACAGGCGATGTCTTTCATCTGTTGCAGGCTGATCTGGTGACGCTTGGGGTGCATGCCGTCGCGCAGGCACATGTCATGCACGGTGATTTTTTTGCCGCGAAGATCCATGGTCGGCTCCTTAAGCGAGGGCAGGTTGAGGGGTGGATGCCTTGAGTTGCAGCTCGCCCTTGAGGATTTCCTCGGCGAACATCTCGGCAGTGCGCGCAGCGGCGGCGGTCATGATGTCGAGGTTGCCGGCGTACCTGGGCAGGTAGTCGCCCAGGCCTTCGACCTCCATAAAGATCGACACTCGATTGCCGTCAAACACCGGCCCGTTCACCAGCTTGTAGCCTGGAACGTACTGCTGTACTTGCTCGATCATGTTGGCAATGGCCAGGCTGATCGCGGCCTGATCCGGCTCGGTTTCAGTCAGGCAATGCACGGTGTCGCGCATGATCAGCGGTGGCTCGGCCGGGTTGACGATAATGATCGCCTTGCCTTTCTTCGCGCCGCCTACCTGCTCGATGGCGCTGGCGGTGGTGCGGGTAAATTCGTCGATATTTTTACGTGTGCCCGGGCCGACTGACTTGGACGCTGCTGTGGCCACGATCTCGGCGTAAGCCACGGGTTGTACGCTGCTTACTGCAGCTACCAGCGGAATGGTCGCCTGGCCGCCGCAGGTGACCATATTGACGTTCATCGCGCCGCGCTTGAGGTTGGCCTTGAGATTGACCGGTGGCACGCAGTACGGGCCAATGGCGGCGGGGGTGAGGTCGATCATCAGCACGCCCAGCTCGTTGAGTTTGCGGCTGTTCTCGGCATGGACATAAGCCGATGTAGCATCGAAGGCGATCTGGATATTGTCCGCCAGCACGTGCGGCAGCAGACCGTCGACCCCGTCACTGGTGGTTTTCAAGCCCATTTCGCGGGCACGGCTCAGGCCTTCGGATGTGGCATCGATGCCTACCATCCATACCGGCTCCAGCACGTCGCTGCGCAGCAACTTGTAGAGCAGGTCGGTGCCGATATTGCCCGGCCCGATCAGGGCGCATTTGATCTTTTTGGTCATGGGAAAGGTCTCGAACGGGGTTTAGGACACAAAGCGCAGTCGGGCCGAGCCCAGGCCGCTGAGGGTCAGGCTGACCTCATCGCCGGGTTGCACCGGCACCAGCGGCGCCAGAGCACCGGAAAGGATGATTTCACCCTTGCGAAACGGGATGTCGAACTTGCCCAGGGTGTTGGCCAGCCAGGCTACGGCCTCGCAGGGGTGGCCCTGGACTGCAGAGCCAAAACCGTTACCGGCGGGCAGGCCGTTTTTCAGCAGGTGCAGTTCGACCTTGGCCAGGTCCAGCTCACGGGGGTTGATGCGCTGCTCGCCGAGGGCAAACACGCCACACGAAGCGTTGTCGGCCACAGTGTCCTGGATGCGGATTTTCCAGTCGGCGATGCGCGAGTCGACAATCTCGAAACACGGCACCACCCATTGACTGGCGGCCATCACGTCCTCGGCAGTAATGCCGGGACCGTGCAAATCTTCGCCAAGAATAAAAGCGATTTCGCCTTCGGCTCGTGGTTGAACCAGATGGTTGGCGGCAAAGCTCACATCGCTGTTGTCAGCCACTTGCATGCGATCGGTCAAAAAGCCGAAGTCGGGTTGATGCACATCGAGCATCTCTTGCACGGCACGGCTGGTGACGCCGATCTTTTTGCCGATTACCTGTTCGCCCAGGGCTTGGCGGCGCTGCAAAAAGCGCAGTGAAATCCGGTAGGCGGTTTCCAGGGTCAAGTCCGGGTAGCGCTGGGTCAGGGGCGCAAGGCTGCGGCGCTCGCGCAAGGCGTGAAACAACTCATCGCCCAGGGCTTCAATCAACTGTGTGTCCATTAATACGCTCTCTCTAAAACCCAATCCCTTTGTGGGAGCGGGCTTGCTCGCGATGCAGGCGACGCGGTCTATCTGATAAACCGCATTGATGCGATCGCGAGCAAGCCCGCTCCCACAGTTGTTATGTGTGCTGGATTAGCCCGGCCAAACGCTCGATTCAGCGCCGCCGTCCACTTCCAGGATCTTGCCGGTGACCCAGCGCGAAGCCGGGGTGGCCAGGTACAGCGCAGCGGCGGCGATATCTTCAACTTCACCCAGACTTTGCAGCGGGGTGGCCTTGATCATGCCTTCGCGCATGGCCACCGGCAGGACGCGGTTCAGGGCGTCGGTCAGGACCGGGCCAGGGGCAATCGCATTGACCCGTACCAGTGGTGCGAAATCCTGGGCCAGCAAGCGGGTCATATGGCTCAGCGCAGCCTTGGCGGTGCCGTAGGCGCTGAATTGGGTTTGCGCATAACGCGCCGCACCCGAGGTGATATTGATAATGTTGCCGTTACCTGCCTCGCGCATGTGCGGCACACACAACTGGCTCAGGTGATAGGCCGAAGACACGTTGAAGCGCATGATTTCTTCAAAGCGTTCAACACTCAGTGTCAGCGGATCATTAGGGCCGGCGCCGCCAGCGTTATTCACCAGATGGGTGATGCGCCCCATCTGCTCACGGGCTTGGGTAACCAGCGCGCTGCGCTGCTCGCTGTCATTCACATCGCAGGTCAGGGCCAGGGCCCGGCGGCCAAGGGCACGTACTTCTTCGGCCACGCCTTCAACGTCGCTCAGGGTGCGGGCTGCCAGTACCACATCGGCGCCTGCTTCGGCGTAGGCCAAGGCGATTCCACGGCCAATGCCGCGTCCGCCGCCGGTGATCACGGCCACGCTACCGGTCAGGTTGAAGCGCTGAATAATGTTCATAAAGGGTCCTGTTCCTTTTTGGCTAAAGACTTAGCGGGGCGCCCACAGATCAGGCAAACCGGGATCACTGGCGGCAATCAAGCGCTTGAGCAGCACCTTGAGGGCCTGGGCATCCCCGGGGCCGAGTTTGGCCGACACGTTCTCTTCCACCGCCTTGGCCAGCGCCAATTGTTGCAGCGAAGCTTCGCGGCCGGTGGCGGTCAGTACATAGCACGGATCTTGCTGGCTGCCTTCGAGGGCGACCAGGTTCTGCTTCTCGAGAAAACGCATGCTCGCCACGCTGACCACATGCCCGGTGTAGCTGACGAAGGTGTTGATTTCGTTGAGGGTCAGGTTGTCGCGGATGCACAGCACCGAGAGGATAAAAAATGCATGCTCGTCCAGTTTCTGGTTGCTCAGCAGGCGATGCAGGGCATCGAGCAACTGGTAATGAGCGCGGCCCAACAAATACCCGAGCAAGTCCTCGGTGTAGCTGCACTCCGGCGGTGGCGGGGTGGTTGCCAAGCGCAACTCGCTGCGTGGTTTGCGGGTCGCCAGAGCGTATTGGCCGCTCTGAAAGGCCAGCGGGGCACGGTCGCTGTGATCGAAGGCGAGCACTTCGCCAACAAAAATCACATGGTCGCCGCCTTCATATTGAAAGGCGGTGCGGCACTGGAAGCGGGCGGTACAGTCCTGTAACAGCGGCGCTTCGCTGATCCCGTTGTCGAGTTCAATCTCGGCGAACTTGTTCTCGCCCTGCATCGCAAAGCGCCCAGACAGAGGCTCCTGCTCGGTCGACAGCACATGCACGTTCCAGTGCTTGCCGGAACTGAATACCGGCAGGCTGCGAGCGGACTTGGCCAGACTCCACAGCACCAGCGGCGGGTTGAGCGACACCGAATTGAAACTGTTGGCGGTAATGCCGATGGGAGAGCCGTCTTCAGCCTGGGTGGTGATGATCGTCACCCCGGTGGTGAAGGTGCCCAGCGCGGTACGGAATGCCTGCGGATCGAAACTGCTTTGCATTGCCATGACGAACCTCATGGATTGGATTTTCGTGCTGGCAGTATTCCCCTCGGCGCAGGGTGCTACATCGTCTTAATGGACTAACGAATCCAGCCGATTATCGTCCGATTGGACGAGGCATTCCGGGGCGCAGTTCGCTAGCGTCGGCTCATCGAACCGGTGTATCAGAGGACTCATCCATGACGTTCAGCAGCACTGCTCCAGAACAGCTGCCCAGCCTGTTGGCGGCGCAGAAACAGGCCTTTGTCGCGGCCGGGCCCGTCAGCGCAGAGCTGCGCCGGGCGCGGATCCAGCGCGTGATAGAACTGCTGGTGAGCTACCAGCAGCCGCTGATCGAGGCTATGGATGCAGATTTTGGCGGCCGACCCCAGGGTTTTTCGTTGATGAATGATGTACTGGGCTCGCTGGCATCGCTCAAATATGCGCGCGATCATCTTGAGCACTGGGTTGAAGACGAGCCACGCCAAGTGTTTTCACCCTATGACCAAATGGGCGCCAAAGCCTGGGTGATGCATCAACCCAAAGGCACCATCGGCATTCTTGGCACCTGGAATGCACCGCTGTTTACCTTGCTCAGCCCTCTGGCGTGCGTATTGGCGGCGGGCAACCGGGCCATTCTCAAACCCTCGGAAGTGGTGCCACGTACCGCTCAGGTGTTGGCCCAGGCTTTTGCCGAGTGGTTCGACCCGCTGGAAATTGCTCTGGTGACCGGTGATGCCGAACTGGCGCAGGTGTTTACTGCGCAGCCTTTTGATCATCTGGTGTTCACTGGCAGTACCGCGGTAGCACGCTCGGTGATGCGCAATGCCGCAGAGAATCTGGTGCCGTTGACCCTTGAGCTTGAGGGAAAGTCCCCGGTGATCATTTCCCGCAGCGCTGACATGAGCAAGGCAGCCTTCAGCATTGCGGTGGCCAAGGCCAATAACGGCGGGCAAATCTGTATCAACCCGGACCTGGTGTACGTGCCGCGAGAGCAGATGGAAGATTTTATCGACCTGCTGGGTGCGGCCTACAGTGAGCTATTGCCCACCACGCAAGACAACCCGGATGTGGTGGCGGTGGTCAACGCCAGGCATTTGCAGCGTATAGAAGGTTATGTGCAAGACGCCCGCGCGCGTGGTGCCCGGGTCGAAAGCTATCCGCAGGCGCTTGAGGCCGATGCCGGTTCACGTCGGCGGCCATTACAAGTGGTGATCAACCCGCCCTGCGACAGCCAGGTCATGCGCGAAGAAATTTTCGGCCCGGCGCTGGTGGTGCTGCCCTATGAGCAACTTCAGTCAGCGCTGGACGACATCCACTCCAGGGAGCGTCCGCTGGCGCTGTACTATTTTGGCCAAAGTGAAGAGGAGCAGCGTCATGTGCTGCAAAACACCATTTCCGGTGGTGTGAGCATCAACGATGTGATGATGCACGCAGCTTTGCACGATGCACCGTTTGGCGGGATAGGCGCCTCTGGCATGGGGCACTACCATGGCCGCGAAGGGTTTCTTGAGTTCAGCCACATGCGCAGTGTTTACAAAGCCCCACCCCATGATCCGCGCCGCGAATGGGGCCTCCTGCCGCCCTATGGCGAGCATTTTTTGCCGACCATGCAATCGATGGTAACGGCCGACTGAAAAACGGCTGCCCTGTGGGAGCGAGCCTGCTCGCGAAGACTTCTATTGCGTCGTAACCTTCGCGAGCAGGCTCGCTCCCACGGTGTGTAAGTCCTCAATAAAAACAAGATATGTTCTGGAGATTGACCTTGCAAAACCCTGTTGAAACACCTGAAGAACCTACTGGCTGGCAGCGTCGTCACGTACTCAAGGCAGGCGCCCTGGCTGTGGGGGCCGGTCTGTTGGGGCGCTTTGCCAATGCCACCAGCGGCACCGGGATCTCGCCCACCGAGTATGGGGCGATGGATGCCACGGATATGGCCCGCGCCGTGCAAAAGGGCGAGCTGAGCCCGGAGAACCTGCTTGCAGCGGCGATGGCCCGTTGCGATGCGGTCAACCCCAAGGTCAACGCCGTCAATATGCGTCATGACGAATACGCCAACGCGCTGCTCAAGGCCCGGCGCGCCAGTGGCGCATCGAGCACTGGCGCGCTGGCCGGGGTGCCGATCCTGATCAAGGACCTCAATACCTACCTTGAAGGCACCCGTACCACCAACGGTTGCCGCCTGTACAAGGATGCGCCGCCAGCACCTCACACCAGCACCCTGATTGCGCGCTATCAGGCGGCCGGTGCCGTGCCGTTTGGCAAAACCACTTGCCCGGAATTCGGCCTGACCACCACCACTGAGTCACTGCTGTGGGGGCAAACCCGCAACCCGTGGAACCTGGCTAAGAGCGCAGGTGGCTCGTCCGGTGGTGCGGCTTCGGCCGTTGCCGCAGGTATTGTGCCGGTGGCCCATGCCACTGACGGTGGCGGCTCGATCCGTATACCGGCGTCCTATTGCGGCCTGGTCGGGCTTAAGCCGACGCGCTACCGCACCCCCAGCGGGCCGGGTAAATATGAAGGCTGGTTTGGTGCCAGCGTGGCTAACGTGGTGTCGCGTAATGTGCGCGATATGGCGTTGTTTCTGGATGTCGGACAGGGGCATGAGGCTGGCAGCCCGTATTGGGCCAAGCCACTGGTCAGGCCCTATGTCGAAGAGCTGCGCACTGCGCCCGGTCGTTTGCGTATCGGCGTAGTGCGCGACTCGTTGACCGGCGCACCGCTGGACCCCGCCGTAGTCAGGGTGCTCGACGATACCGCCAAACGCCTGGCAGCGCAGGGGCATGAAGTGGAAGAACTGCGACTCAACATCGACCCGCGACAGTTGTTCGGTGCCCACGGTTCGGTAATTGGCGATGCGTTACTGACGATGGTTCACGACCGCGAACAAGTGCTGGGCCGCAGCGCCACAGCCGACGACTACGAGCGCATCACTCAGGTAGTGTTGGGCAATGCGCAAAAGGTCACCGGGGAGGGCTTGTACCGGGCGCGTCAATCGTTCGAAAGCATCGGCGGCTACATGGAAGATCAGTTTCAGAAGTACGACGTGATCCTGTCGCCGGTGACAGCCAACGTCACTCCGGATCTGGGCCTGTTGAGCCTCAATCAGCCCTGGGAGAGCTATGCCCACAACGCCATGGGCAGCGCGTCTTTTACCGTGCTGGCCAACGTCAGCGGGCAACCGGCGCTGTCCTTGCCGGTCGGCATGAGCGACAACGGCCTGCCCATCGGCATGATGTTCACCGGGCCGTTGGGTGGGGAAGACGTGTTGCTGCGCCTGGGGGCACAGATCGAGCAGGATCGTCCTTTCGCGAAGTTGCCAGTACTTTAAAGGCATCCTCACCCGAGCCCTCTCTCTTTGGGAGAGGGCTCGGGTGATGGCCAGCCTCCCCGCGATATCCCGACTAGTCCACTTTGACGATGATCCACATCCCGCCTGGCGGGATTATCCGTCATACACCGCCCGCGCATTCGCGCAGCGAGAGACTGACGGAGAACACACGGATGGATCAGCTACGAGAGAAAAGTCCGATTGAGCTTGAGCTGCTGCAACGCGCACGCAATCTGATTCCTGCGCTCAAAAGCCGTTCAGCCCAGGCGGACAAGGACTGCAAACTGCCCGATGAAACCGTGCGCGATATGCAAGAAGCCGGTTTATTTCGTGCCCTGCAACCGAAGATGTGGGGCGGGCATGAAGTCGACCTGCGCACCTTCTTTGAAATTCAGATGACCCTGGCCGAAGGCTGCATGTCCACCGCCTGGGTTTTTGGGGTCGTGGGCGTGCATCCGTGGCAACTGGCGCGTTACCCGGTCGAGGCCCAGCGCGATGTCTGGGGCGAAGACAGCTCAGTACTGGTGGCTTCGACCTATATGCCGGTGGCCAAGGTCACGCCGGTCAAGGGCGGTTATCAGGTCAGCGGGCGCTGGGGTTTCTCCAGCGGCAGCCAGCATGCGCAGTGGTGCCTGCTCGGCGGCATCGTGCCGCAAGACGAAACCGGCCCCACCGAGCATGGCACTTTCCTGATCCCGGCCAGCGACTATCGCATTGAGCAGAACTGGGACGTAGTGGGCCTGCGCGGCAGCGGCAGTCACGACATCGTCGTGGAAGATGCGTTTGTCCCGGCCCATCGGGTACAGCGCACCAACAACTACAGCATCGAAGCCACACCGGGGCGCCTGGTCAATACCAACCCGATGTACTCCATCCCGTTTGCCCAGGTCTTTGCCCGCGCCGTATCGACTTCGGCCCTGGGCGCGCTGCAAGGGGCAATCAACGAGTTCCGTGACAACGCGGCAAAACACATCGGCAAGCACGGTGCCAAAACCGCCGAAGACCCGGCTGCCCAGGCCGTTGTGGCCGAAGCCATCATTACTGTCGACTCGCTCAAACTGGTGCTGATGCGCAACTACGGACACCTGCTGGCGCTGGCTGGCGCCGGAGAATACCCGGATGTTGAGACCCGCCTGCTGTATCGCTACCAGTCGTCCCATGTGACCAATGTGTGTGCCGACCGAGTCAGCGACTTGCTGCGTTGCATGGCGGCTTCGGGCTTGTACAACACCAACCCGGTGGCGCGTTTCTTCCGCGACCTGCACCAGGCACGCGGGCATATCGCCAATAACGAGGCGGCTTACCGTCGTAGTTATGGCCTTGTGCAACTGGGCCTGCCCAATGCAGACCCGTTTGTTTGACTTGATCCTGCACTAAACCTCAGACCTCAGCGCAAGGCATAACAATAATGACGGCTCACGATCAGTCTCAGTCCAGCTATGACGTAATTGTTGTCGGCTCCGGTGCCGGCGCCATGACCTCGGCCCTGTTTGCGGCTGATCAGGGCCTGTCGGTTCTGATTGTCGAAAAAAGCGATAAATACGGCGGCACCTCGGCGATTTCAGGCGGCGGTATCTGGATCCCGAACAACCATTATTTTGCCGCGATAGGCGGCCAGGACAGCCCTGAACTGTCGATGCAATACCTCAAGGCCGCCACCGGTGAACACGGCGACCCGGTCCGCCTGCAGGCGTATCTGGACCACGCCGCACCGATGATCAAAAAGCTCACCGACAACAGTCGCGTGCGCTATGCAGTGGCCGACAAATACCCCGATTACTATCCGCAACTGCCCGGCGCATTGCCGGGCGGTCGTACCCTGGACCCCGAGTTGTTCGACACCAGCCTGCTTGCCGAAGAACTGCCCAACCTGCGCAAGCCTTCGCCCTCGACCCTGTTGATGGGGCGCATCGCCTGGACCGCGCGCGACGCACACAAGGCCATGGCCCGCAGCTTTGGCTGGCAATGGCTGATTTTCAAGCTGATGGCACGCTACAAGCTTGATTTCAAATGGCGCCGCAAAAGCAAATACGATCGTCGCGCTGCCCTGGGCAGTTCGCTGGTGGCCTCGTTGCGCCGCTCCCTGATGGACCGCAACGTACCGCTTTGGCTCAACACCAACTTTGAGGATGTGCTGCTCGACGGTGATCGGGTGTGCGGGATCAAAGTTGCAACCGGCGGCAAAATCCTCGAACTCAAGGCCCGTCGTGGGGTGATTTTTGGTTCGGGCGGTTTTGAGCAAAACCAGACCTTGCGCGAGAAGTACCTGCCGCAACCCACCCGTGCCAGCTGGAGCGCCACGCCGCCGGGCAACAACACCGGGGCTGCGCTTGAAGCCGGGCTCAATATTGGCGCCGCCACGGCACTGATGGATTGGGCCTGGTGGGCACCGACCATTGCCGTACCCGGCGAAGAAAAACCCCGTGGCGTATTTGCCGAGCGGGCGTTCCCTGGGGCGATTGTGGTCAACGGGCTAGGGCAGCGCTTTGTCAACGAGGCAGCGCCGTATTTGGAGTTCGTCGACGCCATGTACACCGACAACCACAAGACGGGCGGCCGCTCGGTGCCGTCGTGGGTGATTTTTGACGGTCATTTCCGTTTCACCTACGCCATGGGCCCGCTGATGCCCGCCCAGGTGGTGCCTGACAGTCGACTGCGCAAGGAATGGCTCAACACCGTGTACTGGAAGGCCGACAGCCTGGAAGCGCTGGCCCGGCAAATCGGAGTTGATACCCAAGGATTAAGCAGCACAGTGGAAAAGGTCAACCGCTACGCGCAAACCGGTGTCGATCTGGACTTCGACCGTGGTGGTAACGTATTTGACCGTTATTACGGCGACAGCAATATCAAACCCAACCCGTGCCTGGCGCCGCTGCGCAAAGGCCCGTATTACGCTATGCGTCTGGATGCCGGGGATATCGGCACCAAAGGCGGATTGCTGACCAACCAACACGCTCAGGTGGTACGTGAAGACGGTGAGCCGATCCCCGGTCTGTATGCCATCGGCAACTGTTCGGCTTCGGTGATGGGCATCAGCTATCCCGGCGCCGGTGGCACCCTGGGCCCGGCCATGACCTTCGGCTATATCGCCGCTAACCATATCGCCAGCGGCGTATCGGCAACAGCGAGCAACAAGGCACGGGTGCTGTTATGAGCCGGAGCAGAAACACCAGCAGCAACAGCAAGATCCTGGCGCCATTGCAAGCCGACCGACTGAGCGGCCGCGACTGGCACGACACCTGCGATGTATTGGTGATCGGCTGGGGTGCGGCGGGTGCCTGTGCCGCGCTGGAAGCCTGCAGTACTGGTGCCCATGTGATCGTTGCCGACCGTTTTACCGGCGGCGGCGCCAGCGCTAAAAGCGGTGGCGTGGTGTATGCAGGCGGCGGAACCCGGCACCAACAGGCTGCCGGTTTTAGCGACAGTACCCAGGCAATGTTTGATTACCTCAAGCATGAAACTCAGGGCGTAGTCAGTGATGCAACCCTGCAAAAATTTTGCGATGACAGTGTCAGTAACCTGAACTGGCTTGAAGGTCATGGTGCGAGTTACGCCCACAGCGTGCCGCCAGGGGGGAAAACCTCTTACCCGTCCGATGGCTATTTTTTGTATTACTCCGGCAATGAGCTGGTGCCATCCCATGCCGGTACTCAGTCACCGGCACCACGCGGGCACCGCACCGTGGGCAAGGGCCAGTGTGGCGCTGTGCTTTACGGCCACTTGAAAGACGCGTGTCTGCGCGCAGGGGTGCAACCCTTGCTGCAATCCGCCGCGCGGCGGTTAGTGGTGGATGGCAGTGGCCGGGTAATTGGCGCGGAGCTCTGGAGCCTGCCTGAGGGCAGCCGCGCGGCCCGGCTACACGCACGCTTGGCGGCGCGGGCCGAGCGCCTGCAAAACTTCGCCCCCGGGTACTCTGACCGCCTGCGGCAAAAACTCAGCCAGCTGGAGCGCGATCACGGTCAACCGGTACTGATTCGGGCCCGACGCGGAGTCATTCTCAGCACCGGCGGTTTTATCTTCAATCGCGAGCTGATCCGCGACTACGCGCCCGATTTTCGCCGCAACTTCAAGGTTGGTGCTACCGGTTGCGATGGCAGTGGCTTGCTGTTGGGGCGGTCAGTGGGGGGCAAAAGCGAGCGCTTGGGACGGGTTTCAGCCTGGCGCTTTATCAACCCGCCGCACTGCTGGCCCAAGGGGATTGTGGTCAATACCAACGGCCAGCGTTTTTGCAATGAAGAAGTGTACGGCGCCACCCTCGGCCAACCGCTGTGCGAAGAGCAGGGGGGGCAGGCCTGGCTGGTGCTGGATGCGCGTTTGCGCAAACAGGCGATCCGCCAGGCGCTGTTCGGCGGCTATTGGTGGTTCCAGACCCTGCCTGCACTGGCCCTGATGTTGTTCAAGGTGCGCAAGGGCGACAACCCCGACCAGTTGGCAAACGCCTGTGGCATGCAGGCCGGTGAGTTGAGCTGTGCGTTACGCGCCTACAACACTGCTGCCCGTGGCGAAGGGCCGGACGCTTTTGGCAAGTCCCAAGGCAGCCGTCAGGTACTGGACAAGGGGCCGTTCTATGCCTGCGATATCAGCGTCGGCAACCCGATATTCCCCCTGGGGGCGCTGACGTTGGGCGGGCTTAAAGTCGATGAATCCAACGGCGCAGTCCTCGACACACAGGGCCTGCCGATTGCCGGCCTGTTCAGTGCCGGGCGCACCGCTATTGGCGTGGCGTCACACCTCTATATCAGCGGACTGTCGCTGGCCGACTGCGTGTTTTCGGGGCGCCGGGCTGGCTTGTCAGCCTCTTGTGGGAGCGAGCCTGCTCGCGATGCAGTACATCAGTCAGATCAGGTTGATGCCTTCGCGAGCAGGCTCGCTCCCACAGAAGCTACAGGGGTGACCTTATGAGCGCACGAGTCAAAGGCAAGATTGCATTGATCACCGGTGGTGCCAGTGGCGTGGGCAAGGCCTCTGTTCTGCTGCTGGCCCGTGAAGGTGCCAGCGTGGTGATCAGCGATATCGATGTTGCTGCCGGGTTGGCCCTGGCCGAAGAAATCGGCCCCGGGGCGCAGTTCATTGAGCACGATGCAAGCAGCGAAGCCGATTGGACGCGGGTGATGGACACTATCCGCCAGCGTCATGGGCGCCTGGATATCCTGTTCAACAATGCCGGCATTCTGCTCAAGGGCGATATTGAAAACACCGATTACGCTGACTGGCAGCGGGTGCAGCGAATCAACTCGGACAGCGTATTTCTGGGCTGCCGGGCCGCCATCAGCCTGATGAAAGAGGGCAAGGGCGGCTCCATCATCAACATGTCCTCCATTGCCGGGATTGCCGGGCGTGATGACTACGTCGCGTACAGCGCCTCCAAAGGGGCGGTTGCCGCGTTGTCGCGCACGGTGGCGGTGCTGTGCCGTCGGCGCAAGTACCGCATCCGCTGCAACTCCCTGCACCCGGACGGCATCCTCACCCCCATGACCACCGCCAGTTTGCCGGCCGGGCTGGACCCCTGGAGCCTGACCATCGACGCCGACCCCATGGGGCGTATGTGTTTACCCGAAGATGTCGCCGCCAGTGTGCTGTTTTTGGCCAGTGACGAGTCGCGGGCCATCAGCGGTATCGAGCTGCGGATCGACAGCGGCCAGTTTGTGATGAGTATCTGATATGAGCCAACCTTCCTATTTCTCCCTGCGCGTCGCGCAGATCGTGGCTGAAACACCGGACTCCAGATCCCTGGTATTCGACGTGCCCCCGGCCTTGCGTGAACAATTTGCCTATAGGCCCGGGCAGTTCTTGACCTTGCGCGTGCCCTTTGAGGGCAGCTGGTTGCCGCGTTGTTATTCGTTGTCCAGCACGCCGCTGCAAGACGAGCCGTTGCGCGTCACCATCAAGCAGGTGCGCGATGGCCGTGCATCCAACTGGCTGTGCCAGCAATTGCGTGAAGGCGATCAGCTTGAGGTGCAGGCCCCGGCCGGGGTATTTGTGCCGCGCCATTTTGACGATGACTTCGTGCTGTTTGGCGGCGGCAGCGGGGTCACGCCAGTGCTGTCGATTTTGCGCTCGGCGCTGATCGCAGGCACAGGTCGCATCCTGTTGATCTACGCCAACCGCGATGAGGCTTCGGTGATCTTCGCTGCCGAGCTCAAAGCCCTGGCCAGTGCCTACCCGCAACGCCTGCAAGTGATTCACTGGCTGGACTCGGTACAAGGTATTCCGGCGGTGGCGCAACTGGCACAAATGGCCCGGCCCTTTGTGCATGCCCAGGCGTTTATCTGCGGCCCCGGCCCGTTTATGGATGCCGCCGTCAGTGCCTTGCACGACATCGGCATGGACCACGGGCGAATTCACGTCGAGCGCTTTGTGTCGTTGCCCGAAGAGGGCAGCGTAGCCGCCCCGGCCCCGGTCAACACCGATGTGATTGGCAGCCAGCTCTCGGTGCGTCTGGACGGCGAAGAGTTTGAAGTGCCCTGTGCCGAAGGCGAAACCTTGCTTAACGCCATGCAGCGCGCCGGTTTGAAACCGCCCAGTTCCTGCCTGGTGGGCTCCTGCGCAACGTGCATGTGCACAGTTGAGCGCGGCAGTGTCGAGATGCTGCGCAATGACGCCCTGGACCAACAAGAACTGAACGATGGCTGGGTGCTGGCGTGTCAGTCAGTGCCTAACAGCGAGCAACTGCGCGTGTGCTTTCCCGAATAATCAGCCAGACGAGTGACCGATGACTTCCAGCCTGCAACAGAGCCTGCCGCGTTCGATTCCGCACATGCTGTTCAACGCGTCGAAACTACATGCCGGGCGTACAGCCATTGAAGAGCATGGCGAGTGCACCGACTACAGCGATTTGCCGCGCCTGGCACTGGCTGTGACCCGCAGCCTGATGGCCCAAGGCATCGGTAAAGGTGATCGAGTGGCGATTTGGGCGCCCAATGGGCGCGACTGGATCATCGCCGCACTGGGCATCCATTGCGCGGGTGCCGTGATGGTGCCCATCAACACCCGAATGAAAGGCAGCGAAGCCGCCGACATTTTGCAACGCAGCGGCAGCCGCCTGTTATTTGTGCAGCCGAGCTTTCTGGGTACGGATTATCTGGCTCTGCTGGCGCCTTATCGACCGGCCAGTCTCAACTGTCTGGTGTTGTTGGGCGAGAACACGGCAAACAGCGGCAGCGGTCTGGACTGGGATGGCTTTTTATCTTTGGGGGCGGCCATCAGCGAGTCTGCTGCGCTGTTGCGTGCGACCGATGTGAGCGCTGATGACCTCAGCGATTTGCTGTTTACTTCCGGCACTACGGGCAAGCCCAAGGGCGTGATGAGCGCCCATGGGCAAAATATCCGCGCCTTTAGCGAGTATGTGACGGTGATTGGCTTGCGGGCCGGTGATCGATATCTGGTGATCAATCCATTTTTCCATGCCTTTGGCTACAAGGCAGGTTGGCTGACCTGCCTGCTGGCGGGTGCGACGATCCTGCCGCATCCGGTGTTCGATGCCGAAGCGGTGTTCCAGCGCATCGCCGCGGAACGCATCAACGTGTTGCCCGGGCCGCCAACTTTGTACCTGTCGATGCTGGCCCATCCCAAACTGGCTGAAACCGACCTGTCGAGCCTGCGCATTGCGGTGACGGGCGCGGCCACCATCCCGCCGATCCTGATCGAACGCATGCGCCGCGAGTTGGGGTTCTCGGTCGTCACCACCGCCTATGGCCTGACTGAGTGTGGCGGGTTGGCGACCATTTGCGACCCGAGCGACCCGGCCTCCATCATTGCAGGCACCAGTGGCCGGGCGATTGCGGGTACCGAAGTCAGCATCCGCGACCCACAAAACCGCGTCTTGCCAGCGGGCGGCACGGGGGAGATTTGCCTGCGCGGCTTTCATGTGATGCAGGGCTATTTTGAAGACCCCAAGGCCACGGCTGAAACCATCGACAGTGAAGGTTGGCTGCACACCGGCGATATTGGAGAGCAGGATGCAGCTGGCAACTTGCGTATCACTGACCGGCTTAAAGACATGTTTATCGTTGGAGGTTTCAACTGTTACCCGGCGGAAATTGAAGCCGGCCTGATCGAGCACCCGGCTATTGCCCAGGTGGCGGTGATCGGTGTGGCGGACGAGCGTATGGGGGAAGTGGGGTGTGCCTGCGTGGTGTTGCGTCAAGGCCAGCAAATGGATGAAGCCGGTTTGATCCTGTGGGCGCGTGAGCATATGGCCAACTACAAGGTGCCGCGGATGGTGCGGTTCTATGAAGCGCTGCCGGTGAATGCGTCAAACAAGGTGGCGAAGAACGAGTTAAGGGCGCAGATGCAAGGTTAGCCCCAATTCTGGGGTGTAGCCGCTGAGGAGCGCAGCGAGGCTGCGCTCCTCAGCGGCTTCTCAATTACCCTCAAACCGCGCCGCCCGCTTCTCGATAAATGCCTGCATTCCTTCTTTCTGATCCCTCGATGCAAACAGCAGCGCATTGGCCTTGCGCTCCAGTGCCAGGCCCGTCTCCAGCGGCGCATCAACCCCGGCCAGAATCACTTCCTTGATTTGTTCGGCAGCCAGCGGCGGCATGGCGGCGATCAGTTGGGCCATCTCCAGGGCATATGCCTGTACCTCGGCATCGTCCACAACGTTACTCACCAAGCCTGAAATCCAGGCTTCATGCGCCGTGATCGGCTGCCCGGTCAGGGCCATGCGCATGGCCTTGGCCTTGCCGACCGCTCGCACCAGGCGCTGGGTACCGCCAATGCCGGGCATGATGCCGATGCGGATTTCAGGCTGGCAAAACTTCGCGCTGTGCCCGGCCACGATAATGTCGGCCAGCATCGCCAGCTCGCAACCACCGCCGTAGGCGTAGCCGCACACCGCTGCAATCACCGGTTTCGGGCAATGCTGGATCGGCGCCCAGACGCGCTCGGTATGGCGCTGGTAAATATCGATGGGGCCGACACCGGCCATGCTGTTGATATCGCCACCGGCAGCAAACACCTTGTCGCCACCCGTCAGCAGGATGCAACGCACTTGTGGGTTTTCAGCCAGCGCAATGAAGTAGCGCGACAACAGCGCCTGCAGCTCAAGGCTCAGGGCGTTGGTGGCTTGGGGGCGGTTAAGGCGCAGCAGCGCCACACCCGGGGTCGGGAATTCAAGCAATACCGGCGCGGCAGATGGGTCTGACATGGGGTTCCTCATTAACGGGAGCTGTCACCACAGCGTGCGCTGGATTGTTGCGCTCAGCCGGGTGGGCTTCATCGTCCGTTCAGACGACGAGCAGCCCCAGGATTGTCCCTAGAGTGGCTCCATCAGTAGAAAAGGAGCACGTCATGGGCCAACTCTCAGGGCTGGACTACAGCGGTAAGGTGGTACTGGTCACCGGTGGCACCAAAGGCATCGGCGCAGGTATCGCCCGCAGCTTTCTGGAAGCAGGAGCACAGGTGATTGTGTGCGGCAGGGCGACGCCAGAAGTGTTGCCCAAGGCGGGTGCGGCGCAGGCGGTTTTCATGGCCTGCGATGTGCGCGATCAGGACTCGCTCAAGGCGTTGTTCGATGGTATTCGCGCTGATTTCGGTCGGCTCGATGTGGTGATCAACAATGCTGGCGGCAGCCCACCGGCCGATGCTGGCAGCGCTTCGCCGCGTTTTCACGAAGGCATCATCCGCCTCAATCTCATCGCCCCTTTGAATGTTGCGCAACAGGCCAACGCCCTGATGCAGCAACAGGCCGAGGGCGGCTGCATCGTGTTTATCGGCAGCATCAGCGCCTTGCGCGCGTCTCCGGGCACCGCCGCTTACGGCGCGGCCAAGGCCGGTGTATTGGCCCTGGTGCAATCGCTGGCCGTGGAATGGGCGCCAAAGGTGCGGGTGGTCGCGGTCAGTCCGGGACTGGTACGCACTGAGCAGGCGCATCTGCATTACGGCGACGAACAGGGCATCGCAGCGGTCAGTGCGGGGATTCCGGCCGGGCGCATGGCGCTACCCGAAGACATCGGCAATGCCTGCCTGTTTATCGCATCGCCCATGGCCGGCTATGCCAGCGGTTGCAATCTGTTGTTGCACGGCGGCGGCGAACGCCCGGCTTTTTTGAGCGCTGCGCACTGACGACCTTCAGCGGCGACCACGGGGTTGCTGCACTTGACACGCAGGAGACGAACTTGGCTGATTCTCAATTGCTAACCGACGTGCGCGCCCTGGTGGGGCGTGAATATGGTCGCGTCTACGCCTGGGACGAAGTCAACGCCCCGATGATCCGCCAATGGTGCGAGATCATGGGCGTGGACAACCCGCTTTATATCGACCCGGCCTTTGCCGCCAACAGCGCCCATGACGGGCTGGTGGCGCCGCCCGCGATGTTGCAGGTGTGGTGCATGGAAGGCTTTCACCTGAACAACTACGCACCGGGTTCGACTACCGAGAACCCGTATGAAGTGCTCAAGCTGATCGAGTCTTACGGCTATCCGTCGGTGGTCGCGGTCAACTCCGAACTGACCTTCGAGCGCAATCTGCGCCCGGGCGAAAAAGTCTACTACACCACTCGGCTGGACTCGGTCGGTGATGAGAAAACCACAGGTCTGGGCACGGGCTTTTTCGTCACCCTGGTGATGAACTACTTCGTTGAGCACAAAAGTGGCGATGAAGCCGTGGGCCAGTTGCTGTTTCGGGTATTCAAGTTCCGCCCGGCCAACAACCATACCGTTGAAGCTGCCCCGGCCAAGGTTGAAGACAAACCTGTGGTCAAGCGTCCGAAGCCGGGCATGAGCGATGACACGCGGTTTTTCTGGGAAGGTTGTGATGCGGGCAAGCTGCTGATCCAGCGCTGCACCCAGTGCCAGACCCTGCGCCATCCACCCGCCCCGGTGTGTATCGAATGCCACTCGTTCGATTGGGACAGTGTGCAGGCCAGCGGCCGCGCCAGCCTGTATTCGTTCGTGATCATGCATTACCCCGAGGTTGCACCGTTCGACCACCCCAACCCGATCGGTCTGATCGAGCTGGAAGAGGGCGTGCGTCTGGTGGCAGGGCTTGTGGGCGTCAAGCGCGAAGAGCTGAGCATTGGCCAGCCCTTGCAACTGGAGTTCCAGACTTTCGACGGCGAGCTGACCTTGCCTCTGTTCAGACCTGTGGTCGGGTAAGGGAGCCAGCATGGATTTCGAATTTACCGAAGACCAGAGCGCTATCGCTGAAATGGCCGGTAGCGTATTTGCCGACTATTGCACCGATGACCGCCTGCGCCAGTTCGACACTAGCGAACAGCCCTATATGCAGCCGCTGTGGCAACTGTGCGTGGAAACTGGGCTGCAGGCTCTGGCCATCCCCGAAGCCCTGGGTGGCAGCGGGCTGGGCATGACCGAGTTGATGCAGGTGCTGCTGGCTCAGGGACGGGCGCTGGGGCAGGTGCCGCTGTGGCGTCATCAACTGACGGCCGCGACCCTGGCGCAGTTTGCCGATCCCGCATTGCAGTCGTGGGCAGTTGAAGCGGCTGCGGGCAGGGCACTGCTGACCCTTGATTTGAGCGGTTTGGATAACGCCCAGGGCATGCAGTTGCACGCCCGGCCAACTGACGGTGGCTGGCGCATCGACGGCCGGGTTGGCGCGCTGGCGCTGGCTGAACAGTCACAGGCTGCGCTGTTGCTGGTGAGCGTTGAGGGGCAGCCCCGGCTGGCTCTGATCGAACTGGTCAACCAGGCGATCAAGCACGTACCGGGGCGCATGACTCACGGCGAGGCGATTGCCGATTTGCATATCGACGGGTTGCTGATCAGCGCCGGGCAATTGCTTCCGGCCAGCGCCTTGAGCTGGCTGGAGCCCCGTGCCATCGCCGCATTGGCCTCGCTGCAACTGGGGGTCAGTAGCGAACAGATCCGCCGCACCGTGGAGTACGTCACCGAGCGTCGCCAGTTTGAACGCAGTATCGGCAGTTTTCAGGCGGTGCAAATGAGCATGGCCAATGCCCATATCGCCCTTGAAGCGTTGCGCAGCAGCCTGTGGCAGTTGTGCTACCGCCTCGACGCCGGTTTGCCTGCGCCGAGCGAGGCCCTGGCCACGGCCTGGCAAGCCTGCGAAGCGGGGCATCTGATCGGGCATAACGCCCAGCACGTACACGGCGGTATCGGCGTCGACCTGACCTACCCGATGCATCGCTTTCTCTACTGGAGCCGCGCTCTGGGCTGTGCCCTGGGTGGATCGGCAGCAAGCCTTGAACGCCTCGGCGACTGGCTGAGCCATAACGACAAGCTGGGATGGAAATATGACCTTGCAGAACACCAAGCGCTTTGACGACGTGCGCCCCGGCGAAACCCTGCCGGAACTGGCGATCCCGATCACCGTGGGCCTGGTCACCGGCGGCGCTATTGCCACCCGCGACTACTTCCCCGGCCACCATGACCTGAACGCAGCCAAGGCCCTGGGTTCACCGCACATCTTTATGAACATCCTCACCACCAACGGGCTGGTGCAGCGTTATGTCGAAGACTGGGCCGGCCCGGAGGCGCGTTTT
The DNA here is from genome assembly GCF_963681935.1 of Pseudomonas kulmbachensis. NCBI lineage: Bacteria > Pseudomonadati > Pseudomonadota > Gammaproteobacteria > Pseudomonadales > Pseudomonadaceae > Pseudomonas > Pseudomonas kulmbachensis. Next base: position 2,454,085 of record NZ_OY817088.1, read on the forward strand.
GCCTCGCTGAAGATCAAGCTCGGCGCGCCGAATTATCCCGGCGACAGCATGACCTTCAATGGCGCGGTTACCGGCCATGACTCCGCCACCCGCACGGTGGAAATCACCCTCAGCGGCAAAAATTCCATGGGCAACCACGTGACCGGTACGGTCGCGCTGGTTCTGCCCTGATCGCGGGAGACAGCACACATGACGCAATCGTCACTATCGGGCAGCGCGGCCATTGTTGGCCTTGGCGCGACCGAATTCTCGAAAAATTCCGGGCGCACCGAACTGCGCCTGGCGCTGGAAGCCACCTTGGCGGCATTGAAAGATGCCGGTATCGACCCGTCCGAAGTCGAGGGTTTCAGCTCGTACTCGGTGGACAAGGTTCCGGAATACGAAATCGCCCGTTTGCTGGGTTGCAAGGACGTCAAGTTCTTCTCCCAGGTGCCCCACGGCGGTGGTGCGGCCTGTGCGCCGATCATGCACGCGGCGATGGCCGTGGCCACCGGTGTGGCCAAAGTGGTGGTGGTATATCGCGCCATGAACGAGCGCTCGTGGTATCGCTTCGGTAGCGGTAGTTACGGCTTTGCCTCCACGCCGATCTTCGAGAATGTGAACTACGGCTGGTACATGCCCCACGGCCTGCATACCCCGGCATCCTGGGTCGGCATGTTTGCCCAGCGTTATATGCACACCTACGGCGCCACCTCCGAAGACTTCGGTCGCGTGGCAGTGGCGGTACGGGATTTTGCCGCCACCAACCCGGCGGCATTCTTTTACGGTAAGCCGATCACCCTGGAAGAACACCAGGCTTCACGCTGGATCTGCGAGCCGCTGCACTTGCTCGATTGCTGCCAGGAATCCGATGGCGCGGTGGCGATGGTGATCACCTCGGCCGAGCGCGCCAAGGACCTGCGCCAGAAGCCGGTGGTGATCAAGGCAGGTTCGCAGGGGATCACCTCGGGCCAACAAATCATGACCTCGTTCTACCGCGACGACATTACCGGCCTGCCGGAAATGGGTGTGGTCGCCAAAGAACTGTATCGCCAGTCGGGCCTTGGCCCTGAGGCGCTGCAAACTGCGGTGATTTACGACCACTTCACCCCGTTTGTGTTGCCGCAACTCGAAGAGTTCGGCCTGTGCGAACGCGGCGAAGCCAAGGAATTTATCCGCGCCGGGCACCATGCCCGTGGCGGCAAGTTCCCGATCAATACCCACGGTGGGCAATTGGGCGAGGCCTATATCCACGGCATGAACGGCGTGGCGGAAGCGGTGCGTCAGGTGCGCGGCAGTGCAGTCAACCAGGTCGATAACGTGGAAAACGTATTGGTGACTGCCGGGACCGGTGTGCCTACCAGCGGCCTGATTCTGGGAGCAGCCTGAATGTTCGTCGACCTCACGCCCGAACAGCATGCCCTGCGCCTGAAGGTGCGGGACTACTTCCAGAACCTGATGACCCCGCAGCTGCGTGAGCAATTGCGCGGCAAAGAGGGCGGCGAACTGTACCGCGACACTATCCGCCAGATGGGCCGCGACGGCTGGCTGGCCGTGGGCTGGCCCAAGGAGCATGGGGGGCAGGGCTATGGTCCTACCGAGCAATTTATCTTCTTTGAAGAAGCCAATATTGCCGGTGCACCACTGCCGTTTGTGACCATCAGCACGGTCGGGCCTGCACTGATGGCCCATGGCACTGAGCTGCAAAAGGCCAAATTCCTGCCAGGGATCGCAGCGGGCGAAATCATCTTCGCCATCGGCTACTCCGAGCAGGATGCAGGCAGCGACCTGGCCGTGCTGAAAACCTCGGCCCGCCTTGAAGGCGACGAGTTTTTGGTCAATGGCGCCAAGCTCTGGACCTCGGGCGCGGAGTCGGCGGATTACATTTGGCTGGCAGCCCGTACCGACCCTGAACGACCACGGCACAAAGGGGTGTCGATCCTGATTCTAGACACCCAGGCACCGGGCTTTTCGACCACGGTGATTCCAACTACCAGCAACCCGACGGCGGCTACCTACTACGACAACGTACGGGTGCCAAAAGACATGCTGGTAGGCGAGTTGAACGGCGGCTGGAAGTTGATCACCGCGCAACTGAACCATGAGCGGCTGGGTCTGGGTGCCTGGTCGGACAAGGTAGTGGGGCTGTTTGGCCGGGTTCTGGCGTGGGCCAAGGCGGCGGATGAAAACGGCGTTCGTGCTACCGACAAGGCTTGGGTGCGCGTTGGTCTGGCGCAGTGTTATGCACGGCTTGAAGCCATGCGCCTGATCAACTTGCGCATTGCCGCTGACCTCGAGCGTGAGCGCATGGATGTAGCGCTGGCTTCGACTACCAAGGTCTACGGCTCGGAATCGGCGATCGAGATATTGCGCGTATTGAGCAACATCGTGGGTGCCAATGGACTGGTGCGCGGTGGTTCGGCGGCCTCCTTGCTGCACGGTGAACTGGAGTACGAAGTGCGTGCCTCGGTGACCCTGACGTTTGGCGGTGGCACCAATGAAATCCAGCGTGAGCTGATCGCCCAATTCGGGCTGGGCATGCCGCGTACCCAGCGTTGAGGCCATTTACGTAGCAGCTGTCGAGCTCCGCGAGGCTGCGTTCGAGGACGAAGTCATCGTAAACCCGGTGAATTCGATATGTCTGGAGTATCTGGTCGCAGGGTTTACGGCGGCTGCGCAGCCGGACGCAGCCTCGCGGAGCTCGACAGCTGCTACGAAAGCTTTCATTACAGGTGAAACATATGAACCCGATTGACCAGTTCAGAGAGCAAACCCGCAGTTGGCTTGAGGCCAATTGCCCGCCATCGCAGCGCAAGGCCATTCCTGAAGGCGAGTTGGTATGGGGCGCGAGCGATGTCGAGTTTCCCAATGCAGATGCTCAATTGTGGTTTGAGCGAATGCGCGATAAAGGCTGGTTTTGTCCGGACTGGCCCGTCGAATACGGTGGTGCAGGGCTGAGCGCGGAATATAACGCGGTGCTCGAAAGCGAACTGCGTCGTCTCAAATGCCGCCCGCCGCAAATCAATCTGGGCATCTGGATGCTTGGCCCGGTGCTGCTGGAATTCGGCAGCGAAGAGCAGAAAAAAAACCTGCTGACACCCATGACCCGTGGCGAAGTACGTTGGTGTCAGGGCTTCTCCGAGCCTAACGCCGGTTCTGATCTGGCCAGCCTGAAAACCTCAGCCCGGGATGCTGGCGATCACTTTGTGGTCGATGGCAGCAAGATCTGGACTTCCTACGGTGACAAGTCGGACTGGATGTATGCATTGGTACGTACCGATGCCAAAGCCAGCAAGCACGCAGGTATCAGCCTGATCGTGCTCGACATGAAAAGCCCCGGGGTCAGCGTCGCACCGATTGATTTGATCAGCGGTAAGTCGGCGTTCTGCCAGGTGTTTTTCGATGGCGTCAAAGTCCCTAAAAGTCAGCTGATCGGCCCGCTGCACGGCGGCTGGAACCTGGCCAAGCGCCTGTTGCAGCACGAACGCAAAGCCATGTCCAAGTTTGGCGAGTTCAGCTTGCCGACCCATTTTCACCTGTTGCCACTGGTCAAGCAGTACTTGCCGGAGCCTGTGGGGCAAAGCGAGTCGGCATTGGTGGCGCGAGCCGTGGCCAGCGCCATGAACGAGCACAGCTACAACCTGACTGTGCAGCGCATGGGCGAAGAAGCCCGGGCAGGGCAGGACGTCAACGGTCTGATGTCGATCATGAAACTGGTCCACACCGAACAGGAACGCGACAAGTTCGAAGTGCTGATGGATGTCATGGGTTATCACGCCCTGGGCTGGGACAAGGGTGCTTTCACTCCTCAGGAACAGGCCATCACCCGTGGCTGGCTGAACAGTTTTGCCCTGACCATCTCTGGCGGCGCGTCAGAAATCCAGCTCAACGTTATTGCCAAGCGGGTCCTGGGCCTGCCTGACGTGAAGTAAGGAAACTCACCATGCACCTGCTTTATAACGACGATCAACGGCTGTTGGCCGACAGCGCCCGCGAGTTTCTGGCGGCGCGCAGCCCGGTATCCCGCCAGCGCGCCTTGCGCGATGAAGCGCAAGCAGGCGGCTTTGACCCGCAACTCTGGCAAGACGCGGTGGCGTTGGGCTGGAGTGCCATTCCATTCCCCGAAAATCTCGGTGGGCTGGATTTTGGCTGCATGGGCCTGGGCCCGATTTTTGAGTCTATCGGCTGCAATCTCAGCGCTTCGCCGCTGCTTTCCAGCGTGGTACTCAGCGGTTCTCTGCTGCATCTGCAAGGCAATGCCCAGCAGCAGGATCGCTGGCTATCGGCGACCATCAGTGGCGAACGACGCCTGGCGCTGGCGCTGGACGAACAGCCGCGGCACAACCCCTCAAAAGTGGCACTGCAAGCTGTGGCCAATGGCGACGGCTATAGCCTGACCGGGGATAAATATTTCGTCATTGATGGGGTCGGTGCCGACGGCTATCTGGTGGCTGCACGCACTGGCGCGGCGGCGGGCATCAGCCTGTTTTTGGTGCCAGCAGATGCTCCGGGGCTGACCGTCAAGGCGTTGCCGCTGATTGACTCGCGTAACCATGCGCGATTGCAGTTGCAACAGGTGCAGGTCGGTCCTGATGCGCTGTTGGGGGACATTGGCTGTGCAATGCCGGCATTGAATATCGCGCTGGATCGCGGGCGTGTGTGCCTGGCTGCCGAGATGCTGGGCATGTCTGAAAAACTTTTCGAACTGACCCTCGATTACCTCAAGACCCGCGTTCAGTTTGATGTCGCGATTGGTACTTTCCAGTCGCTACAACATCGGGCAGCGCAGTTGTATGTCGAGCTGGCACTGGCGCGCAGCGCGGTGATGGCGGGCCTCGCCGCCCTGGACGATAGCGCCTTGAGCGAGGGTGAGCGTCAGCGGCTGGCCAGCCTGGCGAAATGGAAGGCGGGGCAGATGGCACTCAAGGTGGTCAATGAAGCGGTGCAAATGCATGGCGGTATTGGCGTCACCGACGAGCTGGATGTGGGGCTGTTTCTCAAGCGTATCCGCGTTGCACAGGCAAGCTTGGGCGACGCCGATTTTCACTGCGAGCGCTATGCAGCCCTTGAGCTGGCACACGCTTGAGCTGATAGCGAACTGTTCGAGTCAGGAGAATAACAAGATGAAACTTGAGCAATGGCAGAGCGCCTGGCAGCAGTTGATTGGTGTCGGCTCGCCTTTTGAAGTACTGACGCCTTCGGACGGCGGGGCGAAGTATTTTCGTCATAGCGCAGCCAGCGTTTGGGCCGTGATTGACAGTGGTCGCGTACATGCAGATCGCGAATTTCTGGTGTGGGAGCAACAACGCCTGACATTCAGCCAGTTTTTCGATCAGGTGGATCGTCTGGCCGGGCAACTGGTACAGCGCTTTGGTGTACGCAAGGGCGATCGCGTGGCAATTGCCATGCGTAATCAGCCCGCATGGCTGGTGGCCTTTGCCGCTATTCAGCGTTGCGGTGCAGTGTGCGTACCGCTCAATAGCTGGGGCCTGCGAGACGAGTTGTTCCATGGATTGCAGGACAGTGGTGCGTGTTTGTTGCTGTGCGACGAGCCGCGCTTGCAACTGCTTGTTGGCGACTTGCGTGAACAAGGGCTGGCGACGATTGTGGTGGGGCTCAGTGCAGGCGCACCGCTGGACGAACACTGCCAGCGTCTGGAAGACCTGCTGGCCGCCTCGGCGCTAAACGTACCTGTGCAGCAAGTCAGCGCCCAGGATCCGGCCATGATTCTCTACACCTCGGGCACCACCAGCCTGGCCAAGGGCGTTCTGTCGACCCACGGCGCAGTGTGTCAGGCACTGGCAGCGCTTGAGTTTCAGGGCGCGTTTTGCGCGCTGAGTTCACCTGAACGTATCAGCGTGGTGATCAACAGCGGCTATGCCCCCACCACCTTGATGGCGGTGCCGCTGTTTCATGTCAGTGGTTTGCATGCACAGTTCTTGTTGGCTTTGCGCAGCGGCCGGCGCTTGCTGCTGATGTACAAGTGGGACGTGGAAAAGGCTTTCGACCTGATCCGCGATGAGCAGTGCACCCAGTTCAACGGAGCGCCGGTGATGATGCAGCAGTTGCTGACCTCACCACGTTTCGGCAGCCCCGACACCGCGAGTCTGTTTGGACTGGGATTAGGTGGTGCGGCACCTTCCAGCAGCTTGCTGGCCAACCTGACGCAGCGCAAACCCGAAGCGGTCGGTGGCAGCGGTTATGGCCTGACCGAAAGCAACGGTATTTGTGCCGCGATTGGCGGTGATCAGTTTGTCTACAAACCAGCTTCGGCGGGCTGGCCGTTGCCCATTGTTGACGTGCGCATTGGCGACAGCCCGGATCGACCGTTGCCCAGTGGGGTCAGTGGGTTGATCTGGGTGCGCTCGCCAACGCTGATGAGCTCGTATTGGAACCTTCCCGAGGCCAGCGCCCAAACCTTGTGCGATGGCTGGCTCGACACCGGCGATATTGGCCTGCTGGACGACGAGGGTTTTCTCTACATCACGGACCGGGCCAAGGATTTAATCAACCGCGGCGGCGAGAAGATCTCCGCTGCCGAGGTCGAGTCCTGTGCCTGTGAAATGCCCGGTGTGATTGAAGCTGCAGCCTTTGCCGTACCTGACGATGTGCTTGGCGAAGTTGTGTTTCTGGTGGTGCGCGGCGACCCGGCTTCAACCCCGGACAGCGCGGCGGTACGCAGCTTTATCGCGCAGCGTCTGGCGAGCTTCAAGGTCCCGGCGCAGATCCATGTTCAGCACACACCGTTTGCCCGGAATGCCTCGGGCAAGATGCTCAAGAACTTGCTCAAAGAGTTGTTGGTAACGGCCTGAGGGAGGGGCTGATCAAGCCCTTTCTAGTCTTACTGGACGATGTGCTCGCCTGTGATTGGCGAAGAATGGACGCATACCCCCAGCAAGCTTTATCCGCGTAGGAGGCAATACATGAAAATAACAAGAGCAGGCGTAATGCTCGCAGCCGCCATGGCCGTCAATGTGTGCACCATCGGCACGGCAACTGCCCAGGTATCCCCCGCAGAAGCGGCCAAACTAGGCAAAGAGCTGACCTGTGTAGGGGCAGAGCAGGCAGGTAACGCCGCGGGGACCATCCCGCCGTATACCGGCAAGTACCTGGGCGAAGTGCCGGGCTGGAACCATGTGAAGTTCTCGGGCGACCAACCGGTTGATCCGTACGCTGCGGAGAAGCCGATTCTGGTGATCACCGCGCAAAACATGGCCCAGTACGAAGACAAACTCAGCGAAGGCCAGAAGGCACTGTTCAAGCGTTATCCGACCACTTACAAGATGAATGTCTACCCTGGTCACCGTGATTTCCGCTACCCGGACTACGTGTGCCGACGTGCCATGAGCAATGCCCTGAACGCCAAGCTGGTGCACGATGGCATGGGTATTGAAGGATTGGGCCAGGTACCGTTCCCGATTCCAAAAAGCGGCATGGAAGTGCTGTGGAACCACCAGCTCCCAGCTCGAGCCTGGACCGAAGAAAAAACCAGCGACCTGGCCTCCGTATTGCCCAATGGCAGTATCGGTTGGGGACGTGCTTATGCACGCGGGCTGTCACAGGCCAACTCGCCGACAGTCGAACCTAAAACTGAAGACAAGATTCAGGCCATGGGCAACAACACGACCCTTAAACCGGCCCGTGACAATGGCGTGATCAGCATTTCCCACGAACCTTACGATTTCCAGACCAACCCGCGTCAGGCCTGGAGCTACAGCCCGTCCACCCGCCGCGTGCGTTTGTTGCCGGGCTACGGCTATGACCAGCCGATGATCGGCACCAACGGCACCATGACGGTGGACGAAGACCGTTTATTCAACGGCTCGCCGGAGCGGTTTACCTGGAAACTGCTAGGCAAGCGTGAAATCTACATCCCGGCCAACGCCTATAAGCCTAACGCCGGTACGGTCAAATACGCGGACATGCTAACCCCCAACCATCCCAACCCTGAGCTGATGCGTTATGAACTGCGTCGCGTGTGGGTGGTAGAAGGTGACTTGAAAGAAGGTTACCGCCACGTGTATGGCAAGCGTGTGCTGTTTATCGACGAAGACACCTGGAACTCGGTCATGGCGGACAATTACGACGCCCGTGGGCAACTGTGGAAACACGCCATGATCAACTATTACTACCACCCGGACATGAGCGGCTGGCAGGCAGGATCGCAGTTTTTCATGGACTTGAACTCGGGGCAGTACACCGGTTACGGCATGACCAACGAGGCCAAGAAGGGCCCAATTCTCAACGAAGGCAAATTCACTCCTGACCAGTACACCGCAGATGCGGCGCGGGCCATGGGCAGATAAACAACAAGTATCAAGCAGCAAGCTTCACGTTAAAGCCCCGTCGGTTTGCACTGACGGGGCTTTTTCATGGGGGCAGGTCAGCGAGGCAAAGGTCATTTCGGTGGCATGCACCACCTGGCGCATGGTGCGCAGTGTCGGATTGCCTTTGGGGGACAGGGCGCGGTACAGGCTTTCGCGGGAGAGACCAGCCTTTTCGGCTATTTGTGCCATGCCGCCCCGTGCTTCTACAACGTGGCGCAGCGCGGTCAGAAAACTGGCCTGGCCGCCTTCTTCATCCAGCTCTTCAATGGCAATGCGCAGGTATTCAATGGCAAATTCGGGATCCTGGCGGATCATTTCGATAACGGATTCGTCGTGACTGTAGGTTCTGTTCATGGCTTCCTCTTCTGATACGCGTTCCAGCAGCGTACCGCTTTGTCAATGTCGGTCTGCTGCTGGCGCTTGTCGCCACCGAGCAGCAACAGCACCAACTTTTTGCCGTCCTGAGCGTAATAAAGCCGGTAACCCGGCCCATGATCTATGCGTAATTCCCACACCCCCTAGCACAGTGGCTTGCAATCGCCAAAGGCGCCTGCTGAAAGCCGGTTAACCCTCACGGTGATGCGCGCCTTGGCCGTTCGATCCTTTAGGTGGTCCAGCCACTGCTGGTAATGGTCGTTACCCGTTTCGCTGACGTAATGTCTTATCTCGATCATAAGAGATGTAGCTTTAAAGCTACCCTTGGGCAATGGTTTTTAACCGCCAAATGCGGCTGTTCGTCTGATGAGACCCACATCCAATGTGATAGAGGGCAACCGCTGAACGTTAGGAGGGTGGTGTTTCGAGGGTCAATTGAGACAATTCGCAAGGTTGTGCAGGTTTTTTTACTTACGTTCAAATGACGGGGCGACAGTTGGCCCCGGTATTAAGACTGGTCGTTACCGGGGTCAGGGGAGGAGGGTTTTGCTGGAAATGTGTCGTTATGCCTGTGACCAGACCGCCAGCTCATAGCCGTCCGGGTCGGTGAAGTGGAAACGACTACCGCCCGGAAATTTGAATTCAGGCCGGGTAATCAGGCCTCCGGCAGCGGTGATTACCTGCTGAGCCCGGGCCAGGTCGTCGGCATACACAATGATCAGCGGGCCGCCGGGGCGTACCGGTTCGCCCGTGGTGAAACCGCCACTCAGGCGCCCATCAGTGAATTCGCTGTAGGTGGGGCCATAGTCAGTGAACGTCCAGCCGAATACGGCGCCATAGAAGGCTTTGCTGCGCGCAATGTCGTGGACGTTGAATTCGATGTTGTCGATTTTGTAATGGCGGTTATCTGCAGTCACGAGTATCTCCTAGGGTGGTGCTGGCAGGAACTCTTTGGATCCTTAATGGTTCATCGGGAATCGCCTTTTTACAATAGCTGCAGTTCTAAAGTAGTCAGGGACGAGAGCAGTTAACAGAGGATGTTTGATGTGCATCAATTTCAGGTCCGGCTGCAACGTCACCTTTGTCAAAGAAGACGAGTAAGCCAGGCCTGAAATTGTGGGAACGCTGTATTCAGGCCTCTCGCCCAGCCCGGTGGCCAGCACTGATAGCACCCTCGATGTAGCCAATGCTATGGCAATCACCAATGCTGGTAGCGCTCAACCCTGCGCGGGTCAATTCGTCGAGCAGCCCGGTATCAGGCTGTGCACCGATGGCCAGTACCACGGAGTCGGCCTCGCTCTGTGCTGCGGTTCCATCTGCCAATTGGTAACGCACGCAATGCCCATCAATGGCGGTCACGCTGGCGCCAGTGATCAACTTTGCGCCATGCACGCGAATTTCATGCAACACCCGCCAGCGGCGCACGATGGCCAGTTCGCGGCCAAGGTGGGTGCCACTTTCCAGCACGGTTACCTGACGCCCGCGGGCAATCAGGAACTCTGCCAGCTCAAGGCCCACCAGTCCGCCACCGATAATGGTCACGCGCTTGCCCAAGGGCATCCATACCCGCGACAGTTTTTCCATGGCTTCACGGCTGTCGGTAATGCCGGTCAGGCTGCCGGCTTTCATCAGCGCACGCTGGGTAAAGGACAGTTTGCGCTTGGCAATTTCCTCGGCGCGGTCGCCGGTCATCAGGCGGCGTAGTTCGTCGCCGCTCCATACGTGGTCTTGATCGGCGCCGGGGATCGCCGGTGCCGCACGCTCTGCACCGACAGCCACCAGCACCTGATCGGCACCCAGATCGCGGAGCAGGGCGGGACTGGCCTGGGTGTTCAGGCGGATATCGATGGCTGACTGCTGTACCTGAACCTTGAGGTTATCCAGCAGGCGGGCGTTTTCGGCATAGGCCAGGCCCGCAAAAAACAGCGTACCGCCCAGGCGGTCGCTGCGTTCGAGCAGAGTCACGCGATGCCCACGCAAGGAGGCGATGCGTGCGGCTTCCATCCCGGCAGGCCCGGCACCGACCACCACCAGATGTTTTGGCGTGGCCGTGGGGCCAATGACGTATTCGAACTCATGACCGGTCATGGGGTTGACCGCGCATTTGACCCGCTCGTTGATGAATATCTGGCTGACGCACACGTAGCAGTAAATGCACGGACGGATACTGGCTTCCTGATCGTTGAGCAGTTTGTTCGGTAGTTCCGGGTCGGCCAGCAGTTTGCGAGCCATGGCGATAAAGTCGCAGTCGCCACGTTTCAGGGCTGCTTCACCGGCGTGCGGCTCGATACGCCCCACGGCAATCACCGGCACTTGCACGCTGCGCTTGAGCGCGCCGGTCCACTCCAGAAAACCGCCGGGCTGGTGCACCAGAGGCGCTTCGGTAAAGACCACACCGCTGGTGATGCGGGCGCTGGCAGATACGCTGACAGCATCGACGCCAGCCGCCTCGGCCATGCGTGCCACGGCCTTGGCGTCTTCCAGGTTGATGCCGCCGGGGGTGTGCAGCTCTTCGGCGTCCAGACGCAACCAGACAGCGAATTCGTTACCGACCTTGGCGCGTACTGCCGCGATGATTTCCAGGAGCAACCGGGCGCGATTTTCCAGGGTGCCGCCATACGCGTCTTCACGCTGGTTGTAATAGCCGGAGAGAAAGCCGGCAATGATGTAACCGTGGGCCGCATGCAGCTCCACACCGTCGAAACCGGCTCGCTTGGCACGGTCGGCGGCGCAGGCGAACCAGTCGATCATCTGCGCGATATCGGCGCTGTCCATTACCCGGATCGGTGAGCCTTCGGCGCGACGCTTCATGGAACTGACAAAGTTGGCCAGCTCTTCGGGTGTCAGCGCGGCCATCATGTCGCTTTGCAGTACCGGCGGTACGGAAGGCACCCACAGTTGCCGACCTTCGGCCATGTCGCGTACCGAGGTCTTGCCCGCATGCTGCAATTGCATGGCGATTTTTGCCCCGTGCTGGTGGACGCGTTCAGCGAGGCGGCTTAGCCCAGGGATAAACTCATCGCTGGAGACACCAACCTGAAACGGCTCGGCGGTCCCGGCCGGAAACGCCACCGAGCATACGCCCATGATCAACAGCCCGGCGCCGCCACGGGCGCGAGCTTCGTAATAGGCCTGAATACGTTCGCCACACTGGCCGTCGGCTTCGGCGAAATTGGAGCCCATGGGCGCCATGATGATGCGGTTACGCAGCTCAAGAGAGCCAATGCGACCGGGTGCCAGCAACTGAGGGTATTTTGTCATTGTTATTTCAGCCCGAGCGGGTATCTGGAAGGGGATACGGCCGCCCGCAGGCAGCCGTAGGTCATGCGTGTTCAGGGTTCAGCTGCGCAGGAACTCCAGGCACGCCTTGTTGAACAACTCGCGGTGTTCAACTTGCACCCAGTGGCCGCATCGGTTGAGCATGATAAAGCGCGCATTGGGTGCGTGGTTCAACACTTTGAGCGCGCCACTGGCGGGGTTGAAGTTATCGTCGGTGCCCCAGAATCCCAGAATGGGTGCCTGCAGTTCTTCGAGGCGTTCGGTCATGTTCGGCACCATCATGGTGGTAAACAGATTGCGCGGCTGGTGCACGGCCACGGCGACCCGTTCGGCCAGCAGATTGTCGTCCAGCTGCGAGCTGTCAAACAGTTGCAGGCTCATGATCCGGCGCATTTGCTCGATGCCCAGCGGGCCTGCGTTGTACAGCTCGACCATGCGTTGAATACCGACCATTTTGAAGTAGGTTTCGCGATCTTCAACGCCGCCGGGGGCCATCAGGATCAGTTTCTCGACACGCGCAGGCTCGGCCAACGCCAGGCCCAGGGCAATGGCGCCGCCCAAGGAGTTACCGAGCAGGGTCGCCCGTTTTACTCCGACAGCCTTGAGAAAACCCGACATGGCATTGACGAAGAAATCGAGGTTGTACTGCGCATCTTCAGGCTTGTCGGAGCGCCCGAAACCCGGCAAATCCACCACCAGATTGCGAAAACCTGCGGCAACAAACTGCGGATAATTGCCTTTGAAATTGCTGTAACCGCTGGCGCCCGGGCCGCTGCCATGTAACCACAACACCACTGGGCCGCTGCCTTCGTCGAGAAAGTGCAGGCGCAGGCCGCTGTCCAGTGTCACAAAGTGGCCGATGGGCAGGGGAAGGTCTTGTTCAGTCATCACTCAATCTCCAAAAAATCAGGCTGTAGCCGCGTCAGCCAGCTGTGCTGGGGGCAGGGTCTTGTTCATCAGGTGGTTGCGATAGCGCGGCAAGGCCATGGCCAAAAACACCGAGGCAAATACCAGCAGCGAGACACAAGAGGCCAGGGCATAGCGCAAGCCTTCGTTGCCCAGGGTATGAGCGAAACCGTCACTGAGCATGCCGATCAACAGTGGGCCGACGCCGACGCCGAGCAGGGTCATGGCCATTACAAAAATCGCCGTGGCCTGGGCCAGCCGGGTGGCCGGGAACAGATGGGAAATCGCGCCCAGGCACGGTGTTGCCCACCATGTACCGAAGAAACTGAATACGCCGTAAAACAGGAAGGCGGTCGGCACCGGCGTGCTGCCTACATGGAACGCAGTGCCCACTGGCCACAGGAAATAAGCCAGCGCGAACGGGATACTGATCAGCGTGCCCAGCAGCGGCACGCCGATTTGCCAGCCCTTGTCGCGACGCGCCAAGCGGTCACACAAAATGCCGCAGGTCAGGGTGCCGAACGTAGCCCCGGCACCGCCCGCTACACCGGCCAGCAGCCCGGCGTCCTGCAGGCTCAAACCGTGGGAGCGGATCAGAAAGCTTGGGCTCCAGGTGCCGATGGCATAACCGGCAATTGCTGCAGAGCCGCCGGTGAGCACTATCCATAGAAAGGACGGGGTCTGGAACAGTTCGCGCACGGTGACGGCCCAGTGTGCCTGCACCACCTGATTGGGATTGACCAGCATCGCGGGTTTGGGCGCGCGCACGGTGAACAGTAGCAATAGGCCGAGAAAAATCCCTGGTGCACCGATAACCACAAATGCAAAACGCCAGCCGTAATGCTGCGCGATCCAGCCGCCCAGCCCCAAGCCGAAAATCGCCCCCAGGCTTGAGCCGAGCATCAAGACTGACAGCGCGGTTGAACGGCGCTCGGGTGGGTACAGGTCCGAGACCATCGCCATGGACGGTGCCGTGCCACCGGCTTCACCGATAGCCACCCCGATCCGCGCCACCACCAGCATCGAGAAGCTGGCTGCGAAGCCACAGAAAATGGTCATTACGCTCCAGGCGATGCAACTGAATGCGATGACTTTTTTGCGCCCGATACGGTCGGAAAGACGTCCCAGCGGGAAGCCGAAAATTGTGTAAAACACCGCAAAGGTTACGCCTGACAGCAGGCCGATACCGGTGTCGGAAATGCCGAACTCGGCTTTTACCGGCTCGATCAAAATGGCCATCAGCAGCCGGTCGATATAGTTGAAGATATAGATGGCAGCCAAAACGCCTAGTGCGTAATGGGTTCGCCAGGTGGGGCGCAAGGGTATGGACACGACGGGCTCTCCCGGTTTTTGTTCTAGTGAATCAGTTATTCCACGAACCGTGTGGCGAGTACATCGTCCATTTAGACCAGCCGATCATATTGCTGCACCTGCACCTGCACCTGCACCTGCACCTGTAGCCGCTGACGAGCTCCGCGAGGCTGCGTTCGGCGGCGCAGCCGTCGTAAAACCGGATATCGCAGTGAGTCTGAGGGGGTACGGCCGTTCCGCAACCGGACGCAGCCTCGTTCTACTCGTCAGCGGCTACAAGGTGGGGTAGACGGCGCAGCCCTGGTAAAGCCGGATTTAACGGTGAGCCAGGAGCGCGGGCTCGGCTGCTTAGTCCCATCGGACGATGTTCAGCTTTTTTCTCCAGTCAATGATTGCTCCCATACACCGCCCAGGCTTTAGGGCGGCCGACATCGGGCAGGCGGGAGAAACCTATGAAATTGCTGAATAAAGTGGCGTTTGTAACCGGCGCAGGTCAGGGCATGGGGCGAGCTATTGTGCGTCACTTTGCCGAGCAGGGGGCCAAGGTTGTCGCTGCCGATATCAATCTGGACGCCGCGCGCCAGAGTATAGAAGGGCTCGGCGACAAGGCACTGGCCGTGAGCTGCAACGTGGCTGACAGCGACTCGGTCGCCACCGCGATGGCCGCCGTTCACGCACACTTCGGCAGTCTCGATATTCTGGTTAACAACGCTGGGATCGGCTCTATCGATGCCTTTGCGCAAACCCCCGACGAGAACTGGCAGCGGGTGATAGGCGTCAACCTTACCGGCCCGTTTTACTGCAGCCGTGAAGCGGTAAAACTGATGCTCGCAGCCGCCACCCCCGGCGTGATTATCAATATCTCCAGTACTTCGGCCCTCACCGGCGAAGGCCCTAGCCATTACTGCGCGGCCAAGGCTGGCGTGATGGGACTGACCCGCAGCATGGCTCGCGAATTGGCTGGCAACGGTATTCGCGTCAACACCATCGTTCCCGGCCCGACCAACACCCCGATGATGGCGGACATCCCGCAAGACTGGATGCAAAGCATGCTCAATGCCATCCCTCTGGGCCGCATGGGTGAAACCGATGAGATCGCTCGCGTCGCAGCCTTTTTGGCCAGCGATGACGCGGCATTTATCACCGGTCAAAACCTCGCGGTCAACGGCGGCATGGCGTTTATCTGATAGCTGGAGACGGCAATGGGAGAGCAGAGCATGGGTACTCGTTTACAAGGCAAGGTTGCATTTATCAGCGGCGCCGGATCGGGCATTGGTGCAGCCACTGCGCTGCGGTTTGCCGAGGAGGGCGCGCGGGTAGTGCTCTGCGGTCGTCGTATCGAACCGCTGCAAGCAGTGGCTGCGCAGATCCATGATGCCGGTGGCCGCGCTGAATGCGTGGTGGCAGATGTCAGTAATGAATCTGCCTATGTCAGCGCAATCAGCGATGTTGCACAGCGCCACGGTCGATTGGATATTTTGGTCAACAACGCCATGGCTTACAGCTGGGGGGCGATTGACAGCACCTCGACGGCAGATTGGCACTCCAACTTCGCCACCACCGTGGACGGCACCTTTTGGGGCACTCGCACGGCCATGAGTCTGATGCGGGCCCAGGGCAGCGGTTCGATCATCAACCTGGCCTCGATCTGTGGTCAGTTCGGTACGCCCTGGATGGCCGGTTACTCCGCCGCCAAGGCCGCAGTGATCAATTTCAGCCGCGCTGCCGCCAGCGAGGGTGCTAGCCACAACATTCGCTGCAACGTGGTCAGCCCCGGTGTGGTCGAGACGCCAGCCACGGCGGGCATGCTCACCGACGACAAAACTCGCATCAATACCGAAAAGCTGATTCCGCTTCGGCGTGTCGGCCAGCCCGTTGAAGTGGCCAACGCCATTCTGTTTCTCGCCAGCGATGAAGCCTCGTATATCACCGGTGCCTGCTTGCCGGTCGATGGTGGACGCAGCAGTGAGCTGTACACGGTATTGGAATAAGGAATTTTTATGGAACAGAACGCCTTGCTTGCCCGTCTCGACCGGCTTGAGTCAATTGATGAGATCCGCCAGTTGGCCGGCAAATATTCGCTGTCGCTGGACATGCGCGACCTCGATGCCCACGTCAATCTGTTTGCCGAAGACATTCGTGTGGGCCGCGAAAAAATCGGGCGTGCACACCTTAAAGCCTGGGTCGATGACACCCTGCGCGATCAATTTCACGGCACCTCGCACCACCTGGGCCAGCACCTTATCGAATTCACCGATCCGGACCATGCCGTTGGCGTGGTGTATTCCAAGAACGAGCACGAGACCGGCCCCGAGTGGGTGACCATGCAAATGCTCTATTGGGATGACTACGAGCGGATGCAGGGGCGATGGTATTTCCGGCGCCGCTTGCCGTGCTACTGGTACGCCAGTGACCTCAACAAACCGCCGATCGGCACGCAAAAAATGCGCTGGCCGGGCCGCGAACCCTACGCCGGAACCTTTCACGATCTGTTCCCGTCCTGGACCGAGTTCTGGGCCAACCGCCCAGACAAGGATCAACTGCCCCAAGTGGCCACCGCCGCTCCAGTTGAACAGTTTCTTGCCACCCTGCGCCGAGGGGCTGGCGCACCGAAAATTCGCGTGCGCTAAGGAGCCACCATGAGCATTTTGTTTGAACCTGTGCGCCTCGGCGAGCTGGAACTGGCCAACCGTATAGTCATGGCACCGATGACCCGCAGCCGCGCGGATCAGCATGGCGTACCGACTGCCGAGATGGTTGAGTACTACCGCCAGCGCGCGACCGCCGGCCTGATCGTTGCCGAAGGCACTGCTCCTTCGGCCAGTGGCCTGGGCTATTGCCGCACCCCGGCGATTTACAACGCAAAACAGATCGCCGCCTGGAAGGCCGTGACCGATGCCGTACATGCCGAGGGCGGGCTGATTGTGTTGCAACTGATGCATGTTGGCCGTGCATCCAGCGCTCACAACAAACCTGCAGGTGCAGCCACGGTTGCGCCATCAGCCTTGCGCGCACGCACCCAGCTGTTTACCGACACCGCGGGGATGGTCGACACCGACGAGCCTCAGGCCATGTCGCTGCAAGATATCGAACAGGTGATCGAGGAGTATCGCCAGGCGGCGCTGAATGCCCGTGAAGCCGGTTTTGACGGCGTTGAGCTGCACTGCACCAGCGGTTATCTACCGATGCAGTTTATGGCCTCGGGCAGCAACCTGCGCGAAGACCAGTACGGTGGCAGCGTCGAGAACCGCGTGCGTTTCCCGGCACAGGTGCTGGCAGCGATGGCCTCGGCGATTGGTGCCGGGCGCGTGGCGCTGCGGCTGTGCCCAGGTAATCCGTTCAATGACATAGATGACGAAGACCCGTTGGCCACTGCGGTTGCATTGTGCAAGGCCGCCGAGCCTATGGGCCTGGCTTACGTACATATCATGCGTTCGCCTTTGGCGGAACTGGATGCCTTTGCCCTGGCCCAGCGCCATTGCAGTAACGGGCTGATTTTGAATGACGGGTTCGACGGTGAATCGGCAGCTGCTGCGTTGCAGGCCGGGCAGGGTGAAGCGGTGTCGTTTGCCCGACACTTTATCGCCAACCCGGATCTGGTCGAGCGCCTGCGCAAGGGCCTGCCCCTGGCCCGCTTCGACCGCAAGACCTTGTACTCCCCTGGCCCCGAAGGCTACAGCGATTACCCGCTGAGCGAGACGGTGGCGCAATGAACGATATGTCGCGGATCAGCGCTCTGGCAGCGCCAAAACAACAGCCTGTACCACGGGAGCAGACCCAGGCGCTGCTGGACTTGCGTTCTGCGGCCAGCGCCCGGATCAAACCGGCAGACCTGTACACCTTGGCCGACCGTCTTGAGGAGCAGGCGCGGGCTTATCCCGAGCGGGCTTTTTTGATCGACGGCGAGCAGCGTTTCACTTATGCCACCGTGGATGCCCAAGCCAATCGCATGGCTCATGTGCTTTACGCCAAGGGCCTGCGCCCTGGTGATGTGTGCGCGATTGCCATGGAGAACCGCCCGCAGTTTTTCTTCAGTTGGTTCGGGCTGGTCAAGCTCGGTGTTGTGGTGGCGTTTATCAACACTCAGGTCAGCGGTAAGCCGCTGGTTCATGCACTGCAATCCACCGCTGCCAAGGCCGTGGTGGTGGGCGAAGAGTGCCTGGCCAACCTGCTGGGCACTGAAGGCCTGCCGGATGTACCGCTATGGCTGGTCGAAGATGCACTAAACCCTTTTGACGGTGAGCTGCCGACTTTTGTCGACAGCCATTTTGGCGAACTGATTTGCGCGGCACCGGAGACTGTCTTCCCCCGTGAGGTGCGTGCCGCGATCACGGCTGAAACCACCACGCTGCTGATTTTCACCTCGGGCACCACCGGGCTACCCAAGGCTGCGCGTTACAGCCATATGCGCTGGATGTCGTCGGGTGACGTGATGGAAGTTACCCTGGGCGCTACCTGTGACGACGTATTTTACTGCTGTCTGCCGCTGTACCACGGCGCGGCAGCTACTTCGGTGACCTCGACTGCGCTGCGCGTGGGCGCGAGCATCGTGGTGCGGCGCAAGTTCAGCGTGCGCGAATTCTGGGCTGATGTGCGCCGCAACCGCATCACCGTGTTCCAGTACATCGGCGAGATCTGCCGTTACCTGCTCAACCAGCCCGTGGTGGCCGGTGAACGCGAACACAGTTTGCGTTATATGCTCGGTGCCGGTCTGACGCCTGAATCGTGGCAGCGCTGGCTGGAACGTTTTGGCCCGATTCAGGTGTTCGAGGGCTGGGGTGCCACCGAAGCCAACGCCAACCTGATCAATGTCGATAACTATGTGGGCTCCTGTGGTCGCGTACCGGACTGGAGCCGTACCAATCTGCGATTGGTGCGTTACGACGTCGAAAGTGACACGCATCCACGGGACGAGAACGGTTTTTACCAGCTGTGCCAACCCGGTGAATTGGGTGAGGCCATGGGTTTTATCGTTGATCATCCACAGATTGGCGGTGGCCGTTTCGAGGGGTACACCAGCACGGCTGCCAGCGAAAGCAAGATCCGCCGCAACGTGTTCCAGGCCGGGGATGCCTACTGGAGCTCCGGTGATCTGCTGCGCTATGACGACGACGGTTATTTCTATTTTGTCGACCGCATTGGCGATACCTTCCGCTGGAAAAGCGAAAACGTCTCGACTCTGGAGGTGGCCGATACCCTGAGCGACATGCAAGGCCTGGAACTGATCAACGTGTACGGGGTGCAGGTGCCCGAACACGAGGGGCGCGCCGGGATGGCTGCGATTCTGATGCAGTCCGGACACAGGTTTGATCCGCAGGCTTTCTATGAACTGACAGAAGCGCGCTTGCCACGCTATGCCGCGCCAATCTTTGTACGGGTCTCGGCAGCGGCCGACCTGACCAGCACCTTCAAGTTGCGCAAGGTCGATTTGCAGCGCCAAGGCTACTCGCCGGGTTTATTTGCCGATCCGCTGTTTGTGCGCGATGAAAGCACTCGCACCTATCAGCCGTATTCGTTGCAAGTGTTGGCCCGTGCCGGTTTGCCACCCTTTGTGGGCAGCAGCCATGAGTGAATTGGACGCCCAAGGCCACCAATGGCGTGATGGCCTGCGCTATCCCTGGCCGCAAGCACCGGCCAACGGGCAGGTTCAGGAAGTTGCCGAGGGCGTTTTATGGCTGCGCATGCCGCTGCCGTTTGGGCTCGATCACATCAACCTGTATTTGCTGCGTCACGGCGACGGCTGGGTGGCGGTGGATACCGGCCTGAACAGCGATCAATGCCGTGAAGTGTGGGAGCGGGTGTTTGTTGAAGTGCTTGCAGGTTTACCGCTCAAGGCGGTGATTTGCACCCACTTTCACAGCGACCATACCGGCGTGGTCGGCTGGTTGGCCGAGCGTTTTCGTTGTCCGGTGCTGATGACTCATGGCGAGTTCGAAGCGATGCATCATGGCCCGCCAGAGGCCGCTGCACCCGATTGGGCATTTGTGGATTTTTATCAAAAGGCCGGGTTCAGCACCGAGCAGACCTTGGCAATTTTACCGCTGATTCAGGGTGAGCACTTTCGCCCGCAACGGGTGGCGGGCTTTACCCGTTTAACTCAAGGCAGCCAACTCACCATCGGCGGGCGCCGCTGGCAGGTGGTGATGGGCAACGGGCATTCACCGGAGCACGCCTGCCTGTACGCGCCGGACGACGGCTTGCTGATTTCGGGTGACCAGGTGTTGCCGCGTATCACCTCGACCATTGCGGTGTATGTCACCGAACCGCACGCCAATCCATTGCGTGACTGGCTGGACTCTATCGAACGGTTGCGGGTAATCCCCGACAGCGTGCTGGTGCTGCCGGCTCATGAGCGGCCGTTTTTCAATCTGCATCTGCGACTGGATCAGTTGCGTGATCACCATCTCAATCATCTGCAGCAGTTGCTTGTTGCCTGCCAGGAACCACGCACGGCGCTGGAGATGATGGCGGTGTTGTTTAAAAAGCTGTCAGGTCGCTTTGACGAGCTGATGGCGCTTGGGGAGACGTTGGCTCACGCCAATTACCTTATGGCCGAGGGGGCGCTCGTTCGTGAGGAACAAGGAGGGCTGCATCGTTATCGACAGGCCCCGACAGGAGTCGTGAAGTTCGACCCGCTTGAGTTGTTTTGAGCAGTGGCTATAGGCGCGGTACGCAGAACGCAATGACGCTTGAACCCATCGAGGCGGCCACCGAGTCGTCAACCAGGAGAGGCAGAGTGATCAATAAAAATAACAATAAATGTCCAGGGCCGCGCCCGCACCGTTATCAGGTCAGTGGCCTGGCGGTCGCCGTGGCACTGGTCTCCAGCCCAGTGTGGGCAGGGGATACCATCGAGTTTGATGACGGCACCACCATCGATTGGTCGGTCACCACCAGTTATGGCATCGGCATGCGCTTGGGTAATCCCAGCGACAGGTTGATGGGGGTAAACGCTGATGATCCTAACCGCAACTTCGATCAGCACAGCCTCACCACCAACCGAGTCGGCGCGCTGGGCGAGATGATCCTGCGCAAGGACAACTACGGCGCGGTGGTGCGTGCCAGTACCTTTTACGACGATGTATACCACCGTAATAACGACAATAATTCGCCTGCGACCGTCAACAAATACGGCAGCAATGACGAGTTCACCAGCGATACCCGCTATTACAGCGGAGGTCGTACGCGCTTGCTCGACGCTTATGTGTTTGGCGGCTGGCGTTTTGAGAACGACACCATGCTCGATGTTAAAGCCGGTCGACATATCGAGTCGTGGGGCGAGAGCCTTTACTACCCTGGCGTGAATGGTGTGCAGAACCCGTCCGATGCGGTCAAGGCTGCGCAGCCGGGGGTTGAGGTCAAGGAAGTGCTGCTTCCAGTCGGGCAGTTCTCGGCGTCCTACCGGATCAACCCGCAAATTACCTTGGGCGGCTATGTGCAGTACGAGTGGAAGGGTACTGAACTGCCGCCGGTGGGCAGCTTTCTGTCGACCTCGGATGTAATCGGGCCGGGTCGCGAGTTTCTGTATATGGGCGCCAACAAGGTGCCTTACCTGGGCACGGATGAACCACGTGACAGCGGGCAGTGGGGCGCGCAGATCCGTTATCGCCCGGTCAGCGAGCTTGAACTGTCGCTGTTCCATGTGGTGTACCACGACAAAAACCCGGCCACCGCACTGGTGGGCTGGGACCCGATCCCGGCCGGGCCCGGCGGGCTGGCGTACAAGGCCAACGGTTATCGGGTCAAGTATTTTGAAGACATCAAGCTGACCGGTATCAGCGCCACCACCAAGCTGGGCGAGTACCAGCTCGGTGCGGAATGGTCGTATCGCGACGGTGCGCCAGTGATGGTCAACACCGGGCTGGGGCCTGTACCTGCCAGGGGCAAGGGCCAACAGCTGCAGTTTTCGGCCATGCGCATTCTGGGTGACCGCCCATGGGCCAGCCAGACCACATTGACCGGTGAAATCGTCACCGTGCGTGCCGACCATGCCGACGACACCTCGGCAGCACCCAACCTTGAAGGCTTGCCTCTGTTGCCATCGCTGGCACCGTCGGTGCAACCGTCCAATGACTACACCTACAAGACCAGCAGTGCATGGCGTACTCGCTCATCCAGCGCGTACACCGTCGGTGCTTCGTTCAGTTATCCGGGCGTATTCCAGGGCTGGGACCTGGAGGTTCCGTTCACCTTCTCGGACGTGTTCAGCGGCGCGGCGCCGATGTCGGGGACGATTGCCGGGGTAGCGGGTGACCGTCGCCTGAGTGCGGGCACCACCTTCAAATACCTGAGCAACCTGGAAGTGTCGCTCAAGTACATCGGATATCTGGGCTCGCCTGACCCGATCTACCGGCCTCTGGCAGACCGTGACTACGCCACGTTCTCGATGAAATACACCTTCTAAAACACGCCCCACCCTGGTGTGGGAGCGGGCTTGCTCGCGATGCAGGCAGCGCGTTGTTTCTGTCTGATCGCATTGATGCCATCGCGAGCAAGCCCGCTCCCACAGGTGATCCAGTTCGCATTCAAAGAGAGAAACCCATGGGTCTTAAAGGTCACGCGGCCATTGTCGGCAGCGCACAGTACAAACCGGAGAAATACGCTACGGCCCCGCGCATGTTCCATCTGGAGCAAGTTGCCGACCTGGCGGCTCAGGCATTGCAGGATGCAGGTTTGCAGGCATCCGATCTCGACGGGCTGGTGATCAACGGCCCGCAATTTCACGAAGCTTCGGTGTTCGTACCGGCCATGGCCGCCGAATACCTGGGCTTGCGACTCAATTTTGCCGAAGTCGTCGACCTTGGTGGCTGTACCTCGGTGGGTATGGTCTGGCGCGCAGCGGCCGCCATCGAACTGGGTTTGTGCCAGGCGGTGCTGTGCGTATTGCCTGCACGCATGGCACCGATGGGGCCGGATGAAGACGCCAGTTGGATGGCCCGGGCCATGCGCTTTGGGGGGCACAGCACGGCGTTTGGCGCACCTGAAGCCGAGTTCGATTTGCCATACGGCCATATGGGTCAGAACACCGGTTACGCGATGATCGCTCAGCGCTATGCCGCGCAATATGGCTACGACCCGCGGGCGATGGCAAAAATCGCGGTGGATCAACGCACCAATGCGCAGTTCAACCCGCAAGCAATGTTCTACGGCCAGCCGTTGACTATTGAGCAAGTACTGGCCAGCAAAAAAGTCGCTGACCCGCTGCATGTACTGGAAATCGTCATGCCTGTGGCGGGTGGCGCCGCGATGATCATCGCCTCCAAAGAGGTGGCAGCGCGAGCCCGCAAGCGACCGTCCTGGATCACTGGTTTTGGCGAGCACCTGGCATTCAAGTCGCCGTCCTATGCCGCTGACATGTTGCACACCCCAATCGGGCCTGCTTCGCGCCGCGCCTTCGAGATGGCCGGGCTCAAGCCAGGTGATGTGGATGCGGCACAAATTTATGACTGCTACACCATCACTGCCTTACTGACCCTGGAAGACGCCGGATTTTGCGCCAAGGGCGAAGGCATGAGCTTTGTGCGTGAACACGATCTGACCTGGCGCGGCGACTTCCCGATGAACACCCACGGCGGCCAGCTCAGCTTTGGTCAGGCAGGCTCGGCCGGCGGCATGAGCCAGGTAATCGAAGCCGTGACGCAAATTGCCGGTGAAGCCGGTGAACGCCAGCTCAAACGTTGCGACACGGTGTATGTATCAGGCACCGGTGGGGTGATGAGTGAGCAGGGCGCATTGATACTTCAGGGAGCTTGAATCCGATGTCGAATAACAAACCAATGCCGGTAGCGACCGAAATTTCTGCGCCGTTCTGGGAAGGTCTGAAGGCTGAGCGTCTGCTGATTCAGCAATGTGAGCACTGCAGCCATTGGGTATTTTATCCGCGTCGGCATTGCCCGGCGTGCTTCACCCATGCCCTGACCTGGCGTGAAGTCAGCGGCGGGGCGACGTTATACAGCTTTACCGTAACCCGCATCGCGACCCTGCCGGATTTCGCCGATGAAATGCCGCAAATGCTGGCGGTGGTCGAACTGGATCAAGGCGTACGGATCAATACCAACCTGGTGGGGCTGGACGAGTCAGAGGTGAAGATCGGCATGCGTCTGCAACCGGTGTTTGCCGAGGTCGATGGCAAAGGAAATCGGCTGCTGCGTTTTACCGGGCTGGACAAGGACGCAGATGCGTTGAAGACCTTACGCGTGGTCGAGCAACCGGTTGCAGCAGCAGTAGCGGTGCGTCAGATTGCTCTGGATGACGAAGCAGGATTACAGGCCTTGGTCAGCGACCAATTCAGCCCTTGGAGCAATCAGGTGGTGGTCGATCAGGCCTTGATCGACACCTTTGCCCAGTTGTCGGGCGACGACTACTGGATTCATACCGACCCAGAGCGGGCGCGCAAGCAAAGCCCGTTTGGCGGCACCATTGCCCATGGGGCGCTGGTGCAGATTCTGCAATCACGGATGAAACTGAACCTGGGGTACGAGATCACCGGTTTCAGCAACATGATCAACTACGGTTCGGATCGACTGCGCTTTCCGGCACCGGTGCCAGCGGGCTCGACGATTCATGCGCGGGCACGGGTGAAGAAGGTGGAGCGCGTCAAGAGCGGCACCCAGTTGACCCTTGAACTCAACACCCATGTACTGGGCAGCGAGCGGCCGTCGGTGATCAATGAACTGGTGATTCTCTATATGTAATCCCCCCCCCTGTGGGAGCGAGCCTGCTCGCGAAAGCGTGTTTGACTGGATGATCGCTTTCGCGAGCAGGCTCGCTCCTGCAGTTTTTATGTGTGTTCCGCCAATCAAGCTTTAGTCTCAACGGACGATGAGCCTCGCAACCTTCCTTCCCATACTGCTCTCAGCCAATAAATACAGGCATTGAGGAGCAGGCACATGATCGACATTCGTGGTTTGAGCTACTTCGTTGCAGAGTCTGCCGACCCCGTTCAGTGGCAGCGTTATGCCCAGGACGTGCTCGGGATGATGGTCAGCGAAGCACCCGCCGGTGGCGTGTACGTGAAAATGGATGAGCGTCCGTTTCGCATGCTGATCGTGCCAGGCGGTGAGTCGCGCTACCTGGCCTCCGGTTGGGAACTGGCCAGCGAGAAGGCATTCAATGCCGCCATCGAAGTACTGGATCAAGCTGATGTGAACTGGCGCTTGGGCACCCCCGAGCAGTGCGATCAGCGCGGTGTGCAAGCGCTGCTGCATGTCACCGACCCGTCGGGCAACCGTCATGAACTGAGCTGGGGCCATCGCTCCGATTGCCAGCCGTTTATCTCGCCGCAAGGCGTACCGGGTTTTATCACTGGCGATATGGGCCTGGGCCACACCGTGCTGCCTGCACCGAATTTCGATGCCACGCTGGCGTTTGCCAAGGATGTGCTTGGCTTTGAACTGTCGGACATTTTCAACTTCCGGCCCGACCCTTCGGCGCCACCGGTCCGCATCCATTTTTTACATTGCAAAAACAGCCGTCACCACAGCCTGGCGCTGGCCGAATACCCGGTGCCGTCCGGTTGTGTGCACGTGATGGTCGAGGTCGAGTCGATGACCGAAGTCGGTCGCGCCCATGACCGGCGCATCGCCCACCAAGTGCCGTTGTCGGCCACCCTCGGCCAGCACCTGAACGACCGCATGACCTCGTTCTATATGAAAACCCCTTCAGGCTTTGACCTGGAGTACGGCTACGGCGGCTTGCTGGTGGACTGGCAAGAGCACAGCGCTTTTGAATTCACCCGGGTAAGCCTGTGGGGCCACGATTTCTCCGTGGGCCAAGAACAGTAAGGAATCACCATGAACAAGCAAATGACAGCGGCAGACGTGGTCGGCCAGTTGCGCGACGGCATGACCATCGGCTTCGGCGGCTGGGGCCCACGGCGCAAGCCCATGGCGATTGTGCGCGAGATCCTGCGCTCGGACGTCAAGGACCTTACTGTGGTCGCCTACGGCGGTCCTGAAGTCGGGATGCTGTGCGCGGCCGGCAAGGTCAAAAAACTGGTTTTCGGCTTTGCCACCCTCGATGCGATCCCGCTCGAAGCCTACTTTCGCAAGGCCCGCGAGGCCGGTGAACTGGAGCTGATGGAACTGGACGAAGGCATGCTGCAATGGGGCCTGCGCGCCGCGGGTATGCGCCTGCCGTTTTTGCCGACCCGATGCGGCCTGGCCACTGATGTCAGCCGCCTGAACCCCGAGATCAAGCAGGTGCAGTCGCCCTATGACGATGGCGAAGTGTTGCTGGCGATGCCGGCATTGAACCTGGATATGGCCTTTTTGCACGTCAACGTGGCGGACCGTCTGGGTAACACTCTGGTCACCGGTCCTGATCCGTATTTCGATCATCTGTTCGCCCGTGCTGCCAAGCAGTGTTTTGTGTCTTGCGAGCGGATTGAGGAACGCTTGAGCCTGGATGCCGCTCAAGCCCGCTTCAACACGTTCGAGCGCTATCTGGTCAGCGGCGTGGTGCATGCACCGTTTGGCGCGCACCCGACGTCGTGCCCGTCCGACTACGGCTGGGACATGAGCCATTTGAAACGCTACAGCGCCAGTGCCGCTGAGGAAGGCGGCTGGGAAGGCTATGTAGCCGAGTTTGTGACCCCGGGCGAAAGCGCCTACCAGGCCAGCAATGGCGGTGTCGATCGACTCAGCGCTTTGCCGCTGCCCGTGTTTTAAGGAGTTTGGACATGACTGCTATTAGCGAATACACCCTGGCTGAACTGTTGATCGTGGCTGCCTGTGAAGCCTGGCGCGGCAACGGTGAAGTGATTGCTTCGGGCCTGGGCGTGATTCCGCGCCTGGGTGCGAGCCTGGCCAAATTGACCCACAGCCCTGAACTGTTGATGACCGACAGCGAAGCATTTCTGGTGGAAGAACCGATCCCGCTGGGGCCTCGTGGTGATTATGTACCGCGCTACTCGGGTTACCTGTCGTTCGAGCGGGTGTTCGAGTGCGTATGGGGCGGACGCCGCCACGCGATGATCGGCCCGACCCAGATCGATCGCTGGGGCCAGACCAATCTGTCATGCATTGGCGACTATCAAAAGCCCAAGGTGGCGATGCTTGGGGTGCGCGGCTTGCCGGGCAACAGCATCAACCATATCAACTCGTTTTTTGTTCCGGCCCATAACACCCGCGCTTTTGTCTCGGGCGAAGTGGACATGGTATCGGGTGTCGGCTTCAAGGCTGAGCGTTGGGAAGAGGGTATGCGCAGCGACTTGATGGATATCCGCCTGATCGTCACTGACCTGTGCGTGATGGACTTCGGTGGCCCGGATCGAGCGGTACAGGTGCGCTCCCTGCACCCCGGTGTGAGCTTTGAACAAGTGCAGGAAAATACTGGCTTCCCGTTACTCAAGGCTGCCGACCTCAAGCAAACCGTTGCCCCGACTCCGGAGCAACTGGCCCTGATTCGCCGTCTGGACCCCCACGACTATCGCGCAGCAGCGCTCAAGGGCAACCCGCCCGGCATTCGCCAGGCCTGAAGGCAAGGAATTCACATGAGCAGCGACAGCGAATTTGTGCAGCGGGCTGATACCGCTGTGTATGAAACCGAAGAGCCGGTGCTCTATGGGGTGGCCGATGGTATTGCCACACTGACCATGAACCGGCCGACCGTGAACAATGCGCAAAACTCGCAAATGACCTACGCCCTGGACGATGCTTTTCGCCGCGCGGTGAATGACGATGCGGTGAAAGTCATAGTGCTGCGCGGCAATGGCAAGCACTTCTCGGCGGGTCACGATATTGGCACTCCCGGGCGCGATATCAACAAGGCGTTCGATCGCGCCAGCCTGTGGTGGGATCACACCAACAAACCCGGTGGCGAATACCTGTATGCCCGCGAGCAGGAGGTGTACCTGGGTATGTGTCGGCGCTGGCGAGAACTGCCCAAGCCGACCATTGCCATGGTGCAGGGCGCGTGCATTGCAGGTGGGTTGATGCTGGCCTGGGTATGCGATTTGATCGTGGCCAGCGACGATGCATTTTTTCAGGACCCAGTGGTGCGCATGGGCATTCCGGGGGTGGAGTATTTTGCCCATCCCTATGAACTGAACCCGCGTATCGCCAAGGAATTCCTGTTTACCGGTGATCGTATGAACGCCGAACGCGCCTATCAAATGGGCATGGTCAACCGCCTGTTTGCCCGCGAGGAGCTGGAGGCGGGCACATACGCACTGGCCGCGGCCATTGCCAAACAGCCGCGCATGGGCTTGGCCTTGACCAAGCAGGCGATCAATCACGTTGAAGATTTGCAGGGCAAGCGCACGGCGATGGATGCGGTGTTTGCCTGGCATCACTTTGCCCATAGCCATAACGAGTTGCTCTCGGGCGACAAGCTTGGCGGCTATGACGCCAAGGCCATGATTGAAGCGAACAAGACCGCTGCAGGTGATCGTCGATGAGCGAGTATTTGCAAACGGCATTGACCGATGCCTTGGGCTGTCGTTATCCAATCGTGCAAACCGCGATGGGCTGGGTGGCGGACGCCAATCTGGTGATCGCCAGTACCCGGGCCGGAGCTTTCGGTTTTCTGGCCGGGGCGACCATCGCGGCGGATCAACTGGAGGCTGAAATTCAGCGGGTGATCGAGGCCACGGGTGGCAGCAACTTTGGCCTTAATTTCCATATGTTCCAGGAAAATGCCGCGCAGTGCGTGGATCTGGCCATTGAATACCGCTTGCGTGCTGTGAGCTATGGCCGTGGGCCGGATCGCCAGACCATCGACCGCTTCAAGAAAGCCGGGGTGTTGTGCATTCCGACTGTGGGCGCGCTTAAGCATGCGATCAAGGCCGTGGAGCTTGGCGCGGACATGATCACCGTGCAGGGCGGTGAAGGTGGCGGGCATACCGGTGGCGTGCCAAGCACCATTTTGCTGCCGCAGGTACTGGATGCAGTACGGGTGCCGGTGATTGCAGCGGGTGGCTACTCCACCGGCCGTGGGCTGGCCGGGGCGCTGGCCAGCGGCGCTGCCGGGATTGCCATGGGTACGCGGTTCCTGATGACCCAGGAATCGCCAACCCCTATCGCAACTTTGGACCGTTACGTAAAAGTCTCTGATCCCCAACACATTCGCGTGACGACGGCGGTGGACGGCATGCGCCATCGGATGATCGAGAACGCGTTTATCAATCGCCTGGAAAAGGCCAGTGCCTTTGGCCGCCTGCGCATTGCTCTGGGCAGCGCCTGGCACTGGAAGCAACAGACCGGCATGAGTCTTGGGCATATGCTCAGCGTGTTCGTCCAATCGGTGAAGGAAGACCCCGCAGCCTTGTCACAAACCGTTATGGCAGCCAACCAGCCGGTGTTGTTGCAACGCTCGATGGTCGATGGCGTGCCGGATGAAGGGATCCTGCCGTGCGGGCAAGTAGCGGCCGCTATCGGCGAGTTGAAAAGTTGCCAGCAATTGATCGACGAGATGGTGCAAGCAGCTGAACGTTGTCTGATGGCAGTGAATGCACGTCATCAGGCTGTACGCACCAAGGCGTCACAGCCAGCAGGCATCTGAAACGGCTTCCAATGTTGTATCTGTACTTGGTTGGATAACAACACCATCCCCATCCAGGCGGTGGGGCAGGTAGCCAGCCAAGCTGGCCCTACGACAAAAAACCGCCATCCACATTCAGCGAAACACCTGTGGTGTAGCTCGATGCATCGCTTGCCAGATACAACACTGCTCCGGCCATTTCACTCGGCGCGGCCACGCGCTTGAGCGGAACCTGCTGCAGGACGGTCTTGAGGATGGCGTCATTCTTGACCAGCGCCGAAGCGAATTTGGTGTCGGTCAGGCCTGGCAGCAGGGCGTTGCAGCGGATGCCGAATGCCGCACATTCCTTGGCAAACACCTTGGTCATGTTGATCACCGCCGCCTTGGTCATCGAATACACCCCCTGGAATACCCCCGGTGAAACGCCGTTGATCGAGGCCACGTTGATGATGCTGCCGCCGCCGTGCTCGCGCATCAGCTTGCCGGCCTCGACCGACATAAAGAAGTAACCGCGAATATTCACGTCGACGGTTTTCTGGAAGGCGCTGAGGTCGGTGTCCAGCACGTTGCAAAATTGCGGGTTGGTGGCGGCATTGTTGACCAGAATATCGAGGCGCCCGAAGTCTTCGCGGATACGCGCAAAGGTCCGGGTGATGTGTTCCATTTCGCCGATATGGCAAGCGATGGCTGTGGCCTTGCCGCCATCGGCGATGATCGCATCGGCCACGGGCTGGCAGCCTTCGAGCTTGCGGCTGGAAACGATCACGTGGGCACCTTGCTGGGCCAGCAGTTTGGCAATGGCTTCACCGATACCGCGACTGGCACCGGACACGAACGCAATTTTGCCATCAAGGTCGAACAGTTGAGTCCTGGACATGCGGGTTCCTTGTTATCTCGGGCTTAGAGGCTGGAGCGGCGAATGACATTGAGGCTCATCTGCTCAAGCAGGGCGTTCATTTGCACGAATTGCGCGAAGCGTTTGTCCTGGGTCTGGCCGTGGTAGTAGCGGTAGTAGATTTGTTGAACGATACCCGCCAGACGGAACAATCCATAGGTGTAGTAGAAATCGTAGTTGTCGATCTGGATCCCGGAGCGCTCGGCGTAGTAATCGACGAATTCGCGGCGAGTCAACATGCCGGAGGCATTGCTTGGCTGGCGTCGCATTAATTGCACCGGTGCGGGGTCGCCCGCTTCAATCCAGTAGGCGAGGGTATTGCCCAGGTCCATCAGCGGGTCGCCCAGAGTGGTCAGCTCCCAGTCCAGCACACCGATGATCTGCATCGGATCGGCGGGGTCGAGGATCACGTTATCAAAGCGGTAGTCATTGTGAACAATGGCCGGGGTCGGATGGTCGGCCGGCATGTTGGCCTGCAGCCAGTCTTTAACGGCTTCCCAGCGCGGTGCATCCGGGGTCAGGGCCTTGTCGTAGCGCTCGGTCCAGCCACTGATCTGGCGTTGCACGTAGCCTTGCGGCTTACCCAGATCACCCAGGCCGCAGGCGTTGTAGTCGACCTTGTGCAGCTCGACCAGTTTGTCGATAAAGCGCTTGCACAGCGTCCGGATATTGTCGGCGCTAAGCGCCAGTTCGTCGGGTATGTCAGAGCGCAGGATGATGCCCTTGACCCGCTCCATCACGTAAAATTCGGAGCCGATCAGGGTTGTGTCGGTGCAGTGGGCATAGGCTTTGGGGCAGTAGGGGAAGGCGTTCTTGAGCTGGTTGAGGATGTGGAACTCGCGGCCCATGTCGTGGGCTGACTTGGCTTTTTGGCCAAACGGCGGGCGGCGCAGCACCAGTTCCTGCCCGGGGTATTCAATCAGGTAGGTCAGGTTGGAGGCGCCTCCAGGGAATTGACTGATTGCCGGTTGCCCTGCAAGCCCCGGGATATGCGCCTTGATATAAGGATCGATGCGGTTGGCGTCGAGTTCTTCGCCGGAACGGATGCGGGTGGACGAGTCGGTAAGCGCCATATCTATCTCTTCTGCTTATATTTAGGGCTTGGCAATATTCGTTAATCTAATGGGCGGCCACGTCGTCGACAAGGCATGCAGGGCCTTAATAGGTGTGGGTGTTAGTGCGCGATCAGCATCCTTGATAAGCATTGCCTGAGTGAAGTGCAGGCCAAAAAAAACCGAAGCGCGCAGGCTTCGGTTTTGGGTATTGCCTGCTGCTTAAGCCGGGAACAGTTCGCTCAGCTTCATGGCCAGCATCATGTCGCCTTCGGCGCGCAGTTTGCCACCCATGAACGCTTGCATGCCGTCAGTTTCGCCGCTGACGATGCCTTCCAGGGTTTCACCGTCCATTACCAGTGTTACCTGGGCGTCCGGGTTTTCGCCTTCTTTCAGTTCACAGGTGCTGTCTTTGACGATCAGCGAGAAGTTTTTGTCGTCATCAATGCGGAAACCAAATACCAGGTCCAGGCCTGCAGCAGCGGCTGGGTTGAATTTGGCTTTCATTGCTTGAACGGCATCAGCTACAGAAGTCATGGTTCGATCCTTTTGTGGTGGGTTTCAGCGGCGCTGGGCCGCGGTTGCCGACGCTCAACGATAGGTGATGAGTGACGGCGTCTTCAACAGTTGCAAATGCACATGACTGTTGAAGGAAGCCAGGGTCACCTCGCGGCCATGGAACTTGAGTTGGCTGAGCGAGGTATTAACAATTTGCCAGGCCAGCTTGAAGGCATCGTTGGCCGCAATGTTGGTCAGTATGTGGATCAGGGCAGTAATGGTACCTGCCGAGGTGAACACGGCAATGGTCTGTTGGCCTTTGGCCAGGTCGAGAATCCGGTTCAAGCCCGCCTGGGCCCGTTCGACAAACCCCAGCCAGGTTTCCAGCCCAGGGGTGTCGTAGGTGCCACTGAGCCAGCGGTCGATGATCAGCTCAAAGATGCGCTGGAATTCCGCCGGGTTATGGGCGGCATCAGTCATCGCCGCCAATGCGCCAGGTTCGTCTGGCAGCAGGCCAGGAAGCAGGGCGTCAAGTATGGCGAATGCATCGAACTCGTTGAATGCGGCGTCTACTTCAAGTTCTGGGGTAGGCAGTCCGGCAGCGCTGAACTGTGCCAGTGCATGACGCGCGGTGTCTTGCTGACGGGATAGATCCCCCGACAGGCAGCGGTCAAAACGCAGACCCAGATCGACCAGATGCTGGCCGGCAATTTCTGCCTGGCGCACACCCAGTGACGACAGCATGTCGTAGTTATCTGCGCCGAAAGAGGCCTGGCCATGTCTTATCAAGTAGATGCTGCCCACGTCCGCGTCGTCCCGGTCCGCTGAAAGTCTGGCGAGGTTAGGAGGATGGCAAGTGGCTGTCAATGAAAAAACATACGCTTGTTTGAATTCCTGCAAGTGCCAGCGCGTAAGGTGTTTCACGGCTGGCAGGCCCCGGTTGGCGCCGGTATGCTGGTTGCCATTGCGCAGCCCTGACCTGAGGGCTGCAGACGTTCTAAGGAGAGGCTGTGGAATTTCTTGCCGAGTACGCCAGTTTTCTGGCTAAAACCGTGACCTTGGTGATTGCCATTCTGGTGGTACTGGTGACCCTGGCGGCATTGCGTGGCAAAGGACGCCGTTCTGCCGGGCAGTTGCAGGTCACCAAGCTCAATGACTTTTACAAAGGTCTGCGTGAGCGTCTGGAGCAGTCCCTGTTGTCCAAGAGTCAGCTCAAGGCGCTGCACAAACAGACCGCTAAAGCTGAGAAAAAGCTGAAAAAACAGCCTGAAGACAAACCTAATGTCTACGTTCTGGACTTTGCAGGCGATATCAAGGCATCGGCTACAGAAAGCCTGCGTCACGAAATCACCGCATTGCTGAGCCTGGCGAAGCCGACAGATGAAGTGGTACTGCGTCTGGAAAGCGGCGGCGGCATGGTACATAGCTATGGCCTGGCATCGTCGCAACTGGCACGTATTCGCCAGGCGGGCATTCCGCTGACAATTTGTATCGATAAAGTCGCGGCCAGTGGTGGTTACATGATGGCGTGCATCGGGCAGAAGATTATCAGCGCCCCGTTTGCAATCCTGGGCTCCATTGGCGTGGTTGCACAGTTGCCTAACGTCAACCGCCTGCTTAAAAAGCATGATATCGACTATGAAGTGCTGACCGCCGGTGAGTACAAACGAACCCTGACAGTGTTTGGCGAAAATACCGAAAAAGGTCGTGAGAAATTTCAGCAGGACCTGGATATCACCCATCAATTGTTCAAGAACTTCGTGGCCAAATATCGGCCGCAACTGGCGATTGACGAAGTGGCCACTGGTGAAGTCTGGTTGGGTGTAGCGGCGGTGGACATGCAACTGGTCGACGAACTGAAAACCAGTGACGAGTATTTGTCCGAACGCGCCAAGGAAGCCCAGCTGTATCACTTGCACTTTGCCCAGCGCAAAAGTTTGCAGGAGCGTGTGGGGTTGGCTGCCGGTTCTTCGGTAGAGAAGGTAGCCGATTCGTTGTGGTCCCGTTTGACCCAGCAGCGTTACTGGTAAAGCTGTAACCCTGTTGTAAGTGGGTAATTGCAACAGGGTCATTATTTTGGTTGCTAAAGTGCGACTTCAGGTGCGGTAATTATCTAGTATTTAAAGCGTGTTTTTAATTGCGTTAGCCGATTCTTGAACAAGTAATTAACGCGCTAGGTTTTAAGGCTGTCTATAAGCTTGAGGCATGAACTCCATGCCAGGCTAGAATCATGACAGACGCGACCAACGCTCTTGTATCAGATGCTGAACGAACCGTTATTGAACACTCCCGCCGATTGGCCAATACGCTGGCCGTCAATCAACATAAAACCTATATTCCGCCTTTGCTGGAACCTTGGTTCATTCACGCGCCGCCCCGGATACGTGAGGCGTTGCGCGACAGCTTCAAGCAGGGCCAGGCTACCCAGCGCGTAGTCTCTGCGGTATTGGCTCAGGTAAAGCCGATCGAACAGTTTGCCGAGCCGTTGCTCAAGACCGCGCTGGCAGCCCGCGGGTGGGGTGACGTGAACCCCAGGACTTACGGCCTCAAACAGGTTCGATTATTGAGCAACCTGACACTGTTCTTCGCTCGTCAGCAAGTTAAATTGGTCGATACCTTTGCCCAGTTAACCATGCCTGATCTTCTCACGCCCGAGTCGTTGGAGCTGAATCTGGTCTCCGGTATTACCCAGCACAGTTTGCTGCAGGCCGCTCTGCAGAATTTTGAGATTGAAGAAACCGCCAGTGACGGGTTTGATTCAGGCAGCTGTATTTATGAAGTCAGCGCGCGCCGGGCGATTGAACATCTGGCACTTAAGCCGGAACACTTTGCACTGATATGCCGCGACCTCGATCTGGGCTTTCAGTATCAATGGCACTTGGCGCGTGTGTTCGAACCGGTTGATGATAACGTGTCCGCTGAAGATATTAATTCCAAAGCCTATAAGTTGAAATTTGCGTTCACCCAGAACTTACGCCATGAATTTACCTGCGCCTTGCACATGGCTTATATGAAGAAGGAAATAACGACAAATATTCATGCATTCATGATGACCCTGTTAGGCGCGCCTACTGCCCTGTTTTCACTTCTGCAATCAGCCCACGGCACTTTGCAAATCATGGGGTTTGAAGTCCCGGGCGTCATTGTCTTCTGGCCAGAAAGCAAGTCGACCGCACAGGCGCAATCCTGTGTGCTTTATCTGCCGAACAGTCCGCACAAGGCCTTTCATGAATTTGAGTCGTTTGAACTGTTGAAGGCGACGTTACGGGAGTGGTTGAAGGGCCGTGTGTTCGCCAATTATTTTGTTAAATTGGTGCCGCTTCGCCATCGTGCTGAGTTTATGCGCCGCACCGATATGCAGAACGTGACCTGGGACTCGTTATTACTGCGTAGCCCACCCATCATCAATGAACCTGCCCTGATGTCCGAGAGCCGGCATGTGCCTCAGACAGATGATCCGTTTGTTGTGGCCTGGCGCCTGCAACTGGCGCAAATAAAGGACGATGCCAGATTACTGGTCGTGCCCACCGAAGACGAAGACTCCAAAAGTCGTTTGGAACGCCAGGCGTCCTTTTTGAATATCGGGCTGAGCCTGCTCACCATTGCGCTAGGGTTTGTGCCTGTTTTGGGTGACATCCTGCTGGTCACCAGTGTCATTCAATTGGGCGTCGAGTTGTACGATGGCATCAAGGCCTGGGAGCAAGGTGACCGTGCCGCAGCCCTGGAGCACTTGTTCGATATTGCGCAAAACTTTGCCTTGGTCGCGAGCAGCGCCGGGGCGGCAAAAGTACTCAGGCCCGAACCTGTGGTGGATGCTCTGGTGGCAGTGCGCTCGGTAACCGGTCGCCAGCGCCTGTGGCGGCCTGACCTTGAGCCTTACGCGGTGAAAAATGGATTGCTGGCAGGACTTAAGCCTGATGCTCATGGGCTGTATAGCTTGGGCGAGAAGCAGTATCTCCAGTTTGAGCAGCAGATATTCCAGGTCGAAGTTTCCCCGGATAGTCGCCAGGGCGTTATCCGGCATCCCACCGATCCCCAGGCCTACAGGCCGCGGATTGAACATAACGGCAGCGGTGCATGGGTGCATGAACTGGAAACCCCCCGGAAGTGGTCGCGTATGCAGTTGTTCCGTCGTCTGGGGCCTGAAGTACGAGGGTTTTCGGATGCCACGGCCGAGCAGGTTTTGCTGGTGACCGACACCCGTGAAGCGGTGCTGCGCAAGCTCTATATGGATAACCGCCCTATGCCGCCAGCGCTGGCGGACAGCATCAAGCGTGTGCGCTTGAGTGAAATGATCGAGAGTTTCATCGCGCAGATGAAACAGGGGGTCAATAGTTCGCCGGACAATGGGCCATTGCAATTGGAACTGTTGACCCGGCTTCCCGGCTGGCCTGCGGATCGTGTACTGCGTGTGGTTGATATGCAGGGCGTGACAATCAGGGAGTACGGCTCGGATATGGCGCCGTCCAATCCACGGCTGCAAGTCGTCGAAACCCAGGTGAGCAGGGGCGACCTGTTGAAAGTCACGCTGGATTTTTTTTCCACCCAGCAAATTGAAGCGTTGCTGGGGCGGCTAGACCTGGGGCTGGAGCAGCAGGTTCAAGCGCTTTCGCGCAAGCTGGGTCAGTATGCCGAGTCCACCAGGCAGGAGTTGTTTTCGCGTCTTTATGACATTGGCGAAGTTGCTCCGACGCAGACGCATAGCCTGAAAGATCAGTTCCCCGGATTACCAGTGGTGGTGTTGGAGGAGTTGATCAGTCACCTGTCGCCTGAAGAGCTTATAGCGCTGAACAGTGGCGGCCGCTTACCGTTGCATGTGCTCGAGGAGGCCCGCAGTTATGCTCAGGTCATGCGCTTGAATCGTTCGATCGAGGGCCTGTACTTCGAGGCTTTGCGCAGCGCCGACAGCTCGGAGCTGGGATGGCGCACCTTGCTTGATTTGCCTGGCTGGCCAGCCAATCTGCGTCTGGTAGTTCGGGATAAAAGCAACGGTACAGTGCTCAACACTCTGGGCCGTGACACGGCCATCTATAGCCAAGAGCTTTTTAAAACCGGCGATGTTTACGAGTTTCATGGAACCGTAGATCAAGACATTTACCGCAGCCCTGATCTATTGATGTGTGTGGCGCAAGGGTTAACGCCATCGCAACGTACTGCACTGAGTTTGCCCGCCACTGACCCTGGCGTGGTTTTGAAGCGTAAGGTTGCCGACCTTGCGGCCATCAATCGGGGGCGCAGTGCAGGCATATTGGGAATGCAGCGGATAAAACCCTGGTTCAGGTCGCCGCTTCGAATGGCTTCTGGCCGGTTGGGGTACACGCTGGGTGGTCGTTCGGGGCATCTGCTGGAAGAGGACCGTGCCGTGCTGCTTCAGGATCTGGTTGCCGATCTGTTTCCGTTGATGAACGAGGGGCAAGCGGGGCAGTTCTTGTACCGCTTGAAGCTCACCCCGGAGCTGACGATTCGGGCACTGAACAAGCTCAAGGCAGAGCTGCAGACGCTGCGTAGCGGGCTTGACCATTGGGTGGCAGCAACGGTGTGGACTCAAACCTCTGCAGCAGGGCCCCGCGTGTTGGTCCCGCCCCATATCAAGCGGGACATCAGCCAGGCACTGATCAGCACTTGGCGCAGGCAAAGTGAAAGTGTGCAGTTTGCGGATCACTCCGGTTATGCGCTCGATCTCAATGGTTGGCCGGTGGATTGCCTGCCTGAACTGTCGGCCGATTTTGGCCATGTGAGCTCACTGCGTTTACACAACTCGCCAAACGGCAGATTCCCGGTTCAATTTCTGGAACGTTTCCCCAACTTGCGGGTGCTGTCTATAGTCAGTAGCCAACTGACCGAGGTGCCTTCGGCAGTTTTGCTCATGCCTGAATTGATCGATCTGAACCTGCAGGGCAATCAGATTGTTTTGAGCGATCGCACGTCCACGTTGTTGTCTGGGCTGACCAGGCTGAAATCGCTGAATCTGATGGCAAATCCTCTGGGGCGACGTATCTCGGTGCGCCGTATGACTGACCTGGTGCATCTGAGATTACGTTATACCGGCCTGCAAACCTGGCCTGAGGGGGTTGAGGCGCTCAGCCATCTGGAAACCCTTGATCTGCGCGATAACGACATTACGCGTATTCCCCAGGATGTGTTTGATGCCCAGAGAACGTCGGTCAATCGTGTCACTCACTTGCATGACAACCCCCTGAGTGCAGACTCCTTGCGGCGCCTGGATAATTACCGGCGCGAAATGGGTATCGATTTCGGCATCACCCCGCGCCGTCAACATATTGCCCAGGCTGGCGGCGTCCTTAATTGGTCGGTTCAGCCCAGTTACGAGCAACACAGGGTGTGGCGCAACCTAAGCGGCATTGGCCCGTCGGCTGATTTTTTCCGGGTGCTGGAAGACCTCACCGCGTCGGCGCAGTATTTGCACCACCGCGAAAATTTGAGTCGGCGTGTCTGGGCCATGCTCAATGATATGCACTCGCACAGTGAGTTACGCGATCAGTTGTTTGAGGTGTCGGCCAACCCTAATACCTGTGCTGATGGCATTCCGATGATTTTTGCGGATATGGAACTTCGTCAGCAAATCTTCACTGCCCTGAACACGGGCAATACTGAAGGCAAGTTGCTGAACCTGGCACACGGGCTATTTCGCCTGGAGTTGCTGGACAAGCATGTGTTGGGCGTCATTGAAGGCCGAGTGGCTGAGGTTCATGCCGAGCAGCGCGCGTATGTCCAGCAGCTGCAGGGTTTGATTGATGCCGTCAGCCCGGACTTTGTATCCGGCCCGTTGTCCGCCATGACGGCGCAGGAGCAGCAGGGTGTCGCGTATCGGCTGGGCACGGGAGCTGCGTTGCGGCTGGCGCAGCGGTTGAGCCCTGCCGACTTGCAAGCACGCATTGACCGTATTGAGCCTTTGGAAGTGCAGATGTTTTATCAGGTCAAGCTGGCACGGGACCTTGGCTTGCCCGCCCGGCCAAAAAGAATGATTTTTGAGCGGATGGCTAATGTAACGCCACAGCAACTGGAGGTCGCCAAGCAGCTGGTATTGAGTGAGGACACTCCGGCGGCGAAGACGGCTTTTATCGAAAAACAGGGTTTTTGGGGCGCGTTTCTGGAGAAGAAATACCCTGATGAGTTCAGCGCTGCCGACTCTCCCTTGCATGCACGCATGCAGGTGATTTACATCGCGCGTGAGGGTATGTCCAGTCAGGACTATGTTTCGAAGACACATGCAGTGGGCGAAAGCCGTCAGCAGGTGAGGGATGCACTGATTGCCCGGCTGAC
Organism: Pseudomonas kulmbachensis; assembly: GCF_963681935.1. Classification (NCBI taxonomy): domain Bacteria; kingdom Pseudomonadati; phylum Pseudomonadota; class Gammaproteobacteria; order Pseudomonadales; family Pseudomonadaceae; genus Pseudomonas; species Pseudomonas kulmbachensis. Next base: position 2,493,471 of record NZ_OY817088.1, read on the forward strand.
CAAAAAGGAGCTCGAAGAGCACCCCTTTACCGAGCCGAAAATCTCAACCTCCAGTGATGTCTGACCGGCTGCCCGCGGGCCTTGGGCGAACCCAAGGCCGGCGGGGTGATCAGCGTCGGCGGAACAGTGGCATCGGCTCATCGGTAGACGACTGGTAGGTCACTGAAAAATCTCTCAGGCCTTCCAGCGCTTCGTATGGGTCTTTGTCGGCACGAATGGCAAATGCGTCAAAACCGCAGCGGTGCAGGTAGAACAGCTGGTCGCGCAATACATCGCCAATGGCACGCAATTCGCCTTTGTAACCGTAGCGGTCACGCAGCAGGCGTGCATTGGAGTAGCTGCGGCCATCGGTGAAGGCCGGAAAATTCAGGGCAATGACCTGAAAATTGGCCACATCGTCGCCAATTTCTTCCGCTTCTTCATCGCTGTCCAGCCACACGCCCAGGCCGCCATCGCGAGCCTTGAGGGCGTGGCCGTGTTCGCGCCACATCACCAACGGGACGATAAGGTCGTCGCAGTTGGAGATTTCGTCAAAGGTGGTTTCCTTGGGCAACAAGTGCCAGGTTTCATCGATGACTTGGTTGTTCTTAATTATTCGCTGCATAGACGCGCTCCTTGAAAGGGTCGATGCCGATACGCTGGTAGGTGTCGATGAAACGCTCATCTTCGGTACGTTTTTCAACATACACGTCGATCAGCTTTTCAATCACATCCGGCATGGCGTCCTGGGCGAACGATGGGCCGAGGATTTTCCCCAGGCTGGCATCACGGCTGGCGCTGCCACCCAAAGACACCTGGTAGAACTCGGCGCCTTTCTTGTCCACTCCCAGAATCCCGATATGACCGACGTGGTGGTGACCGCAGGCGTTCATGCAACCGGAAATGTTCAGGTCCAGCTCGCCGATATCGAACAGGTAGTCCAGGTCGTCAAAACGGCGCTGGATTGACTCTGCAATCGGGATCGATTTGGCGTTGGCCAACGAGCAGAAATCGCCGCCAGGGCAGCAGATCATATCGGTCAGCAAACCAATGTTTGGCGTGGCGAAACCGTTTTCGCGCAACTCGCCCCACATGGCAAACAACCGGTTTTCTTCAACATCGGCCAGGATGATGTTTTGCTCATGGGAGGTGCGCAGTTGGCCGAAGCTGTAGCGGTCGGCCATTTCTGCAATGGCGTCCCACTGTTTGTCGGTTACATCGCCCGGTGCAACGCCAGTCGGCTTGAGCGACAGGGTCACGGCGACATAGCCCGGCTTCTTGTGGGCCAGGGTGTTACGGGAGCGCCAACGGGCGAAGCCCGGATGCTGCTTGTCGAGTTCGGTCAGTTCGGCGCCGAAGTCGGGCAGGTCTTTGTAGTCGGGGTCCACGAAGTGCTTGGCGATACGCTGGACTTCGGCTTCGGTCAGGGTGTTGGAACCACCGCGCAGGTGAACCATTTCGGCTTCAACACGCTCGGCGAACACTTCAGGCGTCAGCGCCTTGACCAGAATCTTGATCCGCGCCTTGTACTTGTTGTCACGACGGCCATAGCGGTTGTACACACGCAGGATGGCTTCGAGGTAGCTGAGCAGGTCTTGCCACGGCAAGAACTCATTGATGAAGGCACCGATCACCGGAGTACGGCCCAGGCCGCCACCCACGAGCACACGGAAGCCCAGCTCGCCAGCTTCGTTGAACACCGGCTCCAGGCCAATGTCATGCACTTCAATGGCGGCACGGTCAGACGCCGAACCGTTGATAGCAATCTTGAACTTGCGCGGCAGGTAGGCGAATTCCGGGTGGAAAGTCGTCCACTGACGCACGATTTCGCACCAAGGGCGCGAATCGATCAGCTCGTCGGCAGCGACACCGGCAAACTGGTCGGTGGTGACGTTGCGCAGGCAGTTGCCGCTGGTCTGGATTGCGTGCATTTGCACGGTGGCCAGTTCTTCCAGGATGTCCGGAATGTCTTCCAGCGCAGGCCAGTTGAATTGAACGTTCTGCCGGGTGCTGATGTGGGCATAGCCCTTGTCATAGTCGCGAGCGATTTTGGCCATCATTCGCGCTTGGCGCGAAGTCAGCTGACCATAAGGCACGGCAACCCGCAGCATTGGGGCAAAGCGTTGAACATAAAGGCCATTTTGCAGGCGCAGGGGGCGGAACTCTTCTTCGCTCAGCTCACCTGCCAGATAGCGTCGGGTCTGATCCCGGAACTGCTTGACGCGGTCCTCGATGATCCGCTGATCGTACTCGTCATATACGTACATATAGGTCCTGTTCTCAGGCTGCTAACAGCTTATCTGCGCGCACGGCCGCGCACTCCCCACGGAGCGGGGCACGATACCAGTTTGTAGTTATGCGCAAAAGTGATGTTTAAGCATATGCAAAGAACCAAAACGACTATAAGAGGTTGATTCTCAATCCCTTACTTGTGAGAAGGGCATTGCTGGGCTTAACTGTCCGGAAGTCTTCAAGCAATCACCCATAAAACCGAAAAGAGGCGATGCGATGAGTACTCCAGTCAAAGTGCGTAAAAACGACAGCAAGGTCGATGCGTGGGCCATCTTTTTTCTGATTGTTCTGGTGGTTTCAACTGCCGTGTTCTGGGTCAGTCACCAATAACCTTTAACGTCTGACGCTTTGCCGGTCTTTTGATAAATCCGGCGATGCTCGGTATACGGTAATCGGCTGCGTGCCTGATGGTATTGTGCCTGCAATAATGCAGGTCAATTCCTTGGGGCAGCAGTCCATGCTCAAATTTCTCTGTCAGTGCGCGCTTGTCGTGTGCCTGCCTTTCTCGGCTGTGGCGCACGGGGCTACGGTGTTGTTTCTTAACCCTGGCCATGCCGATGAAACCTTTTGGGTCAGCTATTCGCAGTTCATGCAGGCTGCCGCCAAAAATCTACACCTGCAGCTTCAAATCCGCTATGCCGACCGATCGGCACCAACGGCCGTCGCGCAGGCGCGTGAAGCCTTGAAGGGCGAAGTTCGCCCCGACTATCTGGTATTCGTCAACGAGGAGTACATCGCTCCGCAAATCTTGCGCATGGCCAAGGACAGTGGTGTAAAGCTGTTTATGGTCAACAACGCCCTGACCCCTGAGCAATTGAGTCTTGTGGGCCCTGAACTGGAGCGTGATCCATACTGGATTGGCAGCATGGTGGCCAACGACGAGGAGGCGGGTTACCTGATGCTCAGCGAAATAATTCGCCAGCACGGCCCGGTCAGTGCGGGCCAATCGGTGGATTTGCTGGCGTTCTCGGGGCCAAAAAATACTCCAGCCGCGCAACTGCGGGAGAAGGGCCTGTACAGAGCACTGGCCGAGCATCCTGAAGTTCGTTTGCGGCAACGGGTCTACGGTGAATGGAACAAGAACCGCGCCTATGATCAAGCAACCCTGTTGCTCAAGCGCTACCCCGCAACGGCACTGATCTGGTCGGCCAATGACGAGATGGCGTTTGGCGCCATGCAGGCTGCGCAAGAGGCAGGCAAGGTGGTGGGGCGAGATGTACTGTTCAGCGCGGTCAACAGTTCAATTCCGGCGCTTGAGGCTCGCATCGACGGGCGTTTGAGTGCGTTGGTCGGCGGGCACTTTACCTTGGGCGGTTGGGCCATGGTGCTGATCGGCGATGATGCCAAGGGCATCGATATTAGCCAATTCGGTGGCAGGAACCGCAAAGTGCCGCTGTTGCAACTGATTGATCGCCAGCAGGCGCAACACTTGCTGGTACAGGTTCGTAGCGAAACCTGGCAGGTGCCTTTTGCGCGCCTTTCAGCCCAGGGTAAGCCCGCGTCCTGGCACTATCCCTTCAGCCTCAATACGGTGCTGCAAGCACCCTAGACCCCCGCCAGATACAGGATCAACTTGACGATCCCGAACAGGCTCAGCGCGAAAATCAGCGTAAACAGCAAGCCCATCAGCAGAAACTGACTGGGCTTGCCGTGGCTGAAATCGCGGGAGCGGTTCTTTGCGCTTTGCACCCCGAAAGCGGCGGCCATCACGCTGTGCAGCACTTGCCAGAAGGTCGGGGGCTTGTTGTCTGGATCGTCCATGAGGTCCTCGTGCATCGTCAAGCGAGACTGCTCACATCACAGGATAGTCAAGATGGCCACTGTTTGAAGGCAGGGCCGACATATACATACCGCCATAGCCGCCAACCCTTTCGTTGTACTGGGGCTTCTTAATCGAGCATCAGGAGAGGCTCAATGACCACATGGCGAGTATCCGCAGGCCTTGGGCCGCATGCGGCATTTATCAAAGGCAAAGTCCCCGGCTGGATCAAGCACAGCAGAGTTGCCGATATAAAGCGGCTCAAACAGGGGCTGTTTGTGCACGCGGATGCCGGGGATCACACGCCGCCGTCATGGTTGCGCCGGGCGTTGGCTGCTAGCCAGGAACGTAGTCGTCGGGCCAATGACGAATTGGCTGGAACCCTGAAAGACCTCCAGGGCATCACCCAGTTTGCCGAGCCCAGGCTTAAGGAGGCGTTGCACAGCCACAGTACGACAGGTGTCGAAATTGACGTTAACCAGAACCGTCTTTATTACCTGCGCCGTGAACAACCCGTGCAGCATCAAAGCCTGCTCCAAGCAGCGTTGCAGAACTTTGAAGGCAATGAAGAGTTTTCTCTGGTGGTCAATGGGCAGGTCAGCGCCTTGGCGCCCGAGGGTGCTTTGGATATCGACAAATGGACTCCCGTAAGTTCAACGGGTATCTACTCGCAAATGGCCGATGCGCTGGTGCATGGTTCGGGTTATGCCGTTGGGGCAATTGAGCAAGCCCGGGAAAGTCTCAAGCCTGTGTCGGGCTTCAGTTACCGAGAAGAACTCGATATGACGCCCCAGGTTTTCTCGGATATCTGCCGTGCGCTGGATCTGGGGCAGCAGTATCAGGATCATCTTCATGCCGTGTTCGAGGCACCCGACACAGCGCCTGTGGTGAGCTACCAGATGGTTCGGGCGCAGAAGGAGTTGCTAAGCGTACGGATGAACATCGCGCTGTTGAAAAAGGATATATCCCGGCAAACCTACGCCATGTTGCAGTCAGTGCTGGCCAGTGCTGCGGCCCCGATGTTGTATGGAAAACCCGTGGTTTTAAGTCAACTCCAGTTGTATGGCTTTACCTTGGGCGAGGTCTTGCTCATCGGCCCGTATCGTTCAACGCTACCGGTAACAGAGTGGGCGGATACACGGCTGGGCTTTGAGCTGCCAGTAATGAAAAAGCCTGATATGGAACCTCTGGTGGTTTATATCCCTGGGGCACCGCGGTATCCGCTCAAGGAATACCCTTCGCTCGAAGCATTCCAGTACGAGCTGGGGCTGAACTTGCGCACCGCGCCCTATCAACAGTTGTTCGCAAGCCTGGTGCCGCAAGGGGCCGCCGGGACCTTTTTGGCGCGCCTGAACGACCAGTTGTATAAAACCAAGCCCGACCCCGGCACGGGGCAAGCGCCGGTTTATGTTGATGAAGTGGACCTCAAACTAAACCAGCGTTACATCGAGGCCGCGCCCGCCGACTTGTTCAGCGAGCTGTACAGCTTGCATCTGCAACGTATCAAGGCCAATGCCCGGTTGCTCGCTGTGCCAACCGCCGATGCCGACCGCCAGTTGTTGCAGCAGCGCCTGGATTACTACCTGGGCCTGGGATTGGACGTGGTGAATGTTGCCGCGTTTTTTATCCCCGGTGCAGGGGAGGTGATGATGGCGGTTATGGCGCTGCAAATGAGCCTGCAGGTGTATCACGGCATCGAGTCATGGAGCGTCGGCGATACAGAAGGGGCCTGGTCAAATTTTGAGAGTGTGGCGATAAACCTGGCAGTAGCCGGTGTGGTGGGTGGTATCGGCCATGGCATCAGTAAAATTCCGCCAGGCGCGGTGTCCCGCTGGGGCGATCAACTGGTCTCGATTACATTGCGCGATGGCCAAACCCGTTTATGGAAGCCGGACCTGATCCCGTATCAATGTGATGGCTCGTTGATTTCTCAGCTCAAGCCCAATGCGCTGGGACAATATGAGGTCCAAGGGAGGCTCTATGTTCAGGTGGATCAACAGGTTTATAAGCAGGCCCATGACCAGGTACTGAACGTATGGAAGGTCTTGCACCCGACGGACAGCGAGGCTTATCAGCCGGTGCTCCAGCACAACAATGCCGGTGCCTGGCGTCACAGCCATGAGCAGCCCTTGCAATGGGATCGCCCGACCTTGCTGCGGCGGCTGGGGCATGTGACTCAAGGGTTTGATGACGCAACCCTGGCCCGGATTGGCGACGTCAGCGGTGTCACGGACGACGCATTGCGCAAGATGCATGTTGATGGGCTGCCACCGTCTGCGCTTTTGCTGGATACCCTTGAGCAGTTTTGGGTTGAACGGCAACTGATTGAGCACAAACCATCGCTTAACCAACATTACTACGATGAATTGCGTACCCGAGAAAAAAACCTGTTCAGGCGCCTGACTGACACTGGCGACCGGGAAAAACCGGACGTTGAAAGGTTGTGTCGCAGGTTTCCCATGTTGTCGGAGCGCACGGCGGGGGAGGTACTTGCCCAGGCCAGTCAAAGCGATCTGGCACAGCTTCGCACGCTGGGGCGGATGTCGGGTGCCCTCGATGACCTGGCGCGTGCCGCTGCGCAGCAAAGCCGTCTGAATCGGGCTTTGGCCGGTTTGTATCTGCCGGGTCTGGCGTCGGTCGACAGCGAGCGTCTGGCAGAGTATTGCCTGAAGATACCTGGGGTCAGCCAAGACACACTGGGAAGCTATGCAACCACCCATCGTCTCGAGATGGCGCGCGCCCTGAAGATCCGCCTGCCGCGCTCCAGGCCTGGTCTGCAACGGCTCAATGGGCAAATCGGCTATCCCTTGTCGGGACGTGGAGAGGCGACGGAGGTCGCCCCTTCGCTACTCTCCAGAATGCGCGCCATCTACCCGAACATGACTGACGAGGCGGCCAGCCGCTATCTGTACGACCGGCAGAGTGGGGGCGAGACGGCTCAGCACCTGTTTCACTTTCTGGCCAATCAGCAGCGCGAACTGGAGGGTTTGCGCGCCACGCTGGAGCGCTGGATGCGTACGGGCAACGACTGGGAACGTCAGCCGGTGGCAGACAGGGTGATTGCCTGTTGGCGAACAGGCTTGCTGCGCAATCCGCAGCCCTCTGCGTACCTTGATTTCGGGTCGGTGAGTGATTTCCCTGCTCTGGACGCCGACTTCTCTCATGTCAGGGCAATAAAGCTCGACGTAGACCTGATGTTGAGTGAACCGGGTGCCGGTTTTGTGAAGCGTTTCCCCGGTGTGCAACGATTGGAGTTGAGTGATATCCAGGGTCACATGAGCCCGGTAGCCGCCGCCCTGGCTGAACTACCAAGCCTCAAGGAACTGTCGCTGGAGGCAGGCTACCCGGGGTTCACCCAGGCGTTTATCGAGAGGCTTTACGCCTTGGGGCAAATTGACCATTTGGCGTTGAACGGGTTTGTGGATGCTCTGGATGTGAGTGCCTGGCCACAGTTGCAGGTATTGCGAGTAACCGGGCAACTGGCGCAGTGGCCAACCGGGGTATTCGCGCTTGAGCATCTCCAGACCCTTGACCTGTATGGAACATCAATCCAGACACTGCCTGATGAGCTGTTTGCCGAGCATTTGCAGTTATGGAAGGGGCTGCGTCTGGACTGGTCAAATATAGACCCGCAAACAGTAATGAAAGCCTATCAATACCTGCGTGCCGAGCCGGCCCACTTTAGGGATTTGCAACAGTGGCTGGCGCAGTACTGCCAGGGTTGCCTGAGACGATTTACGGATCAGGATCAGCTGTTTTTCGAGATGGTGCTGGCCCAGTCCGCCCTCAAGGAACAGGGGTTTGCTGAACTGTTCAGCCAGCTCAATAGGCTGCATGAAGAGCATCGGGCACTTGTGGACGCTTTGGACACCTGGTTAAACCAGAGGCCGATGGCCCTCGACATGTTTTTTCGCAGGCACACGGCTGACAGGATTCAAAACTGCTGGAGGCTCAATATTGCTGCTCGGCTGGGGATGGAGGACCAAGCAGCGGGGGCTGCTTGGCGGAGAAACTCAAACTCCGGAGTGCTGGAAGTATCAGCCGGTGTGGTGGGCGATTTGCCGCAGTTGCCTGCGAGTGCCTTTGCTCATGTAGAGCATTTGGATATGAGCAACTTAAGCGTTCCTCTGAATGAAGTTGATCGGTTTTTGGCCGCGTTCACCAATGTTCAGACCCTGGACCTGAGCCGCAACGGCATGACTTCATTGCCAGCAGCACTGAGTGACATGAGGCGGCTCACGGAGCTCAATCTGTCCTATAACGAGTTGACGGTCAGCCCCCCGATACAGGGGTGTTTGAATCGGTTGAGCGAGCTTTGCAAATTGAATCTTGAGCGTAATCGCGTTATGTCCCTGGACGTGCGATCCCTGCCCAAATTGCAGGCGCTCAACCTCAGTGACACGGGTATCCGGGAGTGGCCCACCGGTGTGTTGGAACTGGGGTTGTTGCGACAGCTGAATTTGAGTCGCAGTGCCATCACTCACGTCCCGCAGGCGGTATTGACTGGCCATGAGTTGCTGATGCCGGGCATTCGCCTGAACGGTTGCCAGTTGGCGCCTGCCAGCTGTGCAGAGCTGCTTGCCTATGCTCAACGGGCAGGACGTGACAGTGCGGGAGGGATCGGCGTGCACTTGCTGGAGCAAGGCAAAACCGGAGGCACGCCCGAGTATTTCCCCCGGTCGATATCAGATAGCCCGGAACTGTTGCTGGCCTACCTGCCGGAACTTGCGCAAGGTGCGTCGCAATTGACCCCGGCGGCCATACTCCAGAGGTTGAACCCTGAGCTGACGCTAAGAGATGCGATTGCCTGTATCGATGATCTGCAGGCCACTGGCATGGGGTTGAGCGAGATTGAACTCCAGCTTGCCGAGTGGGGCCAACAACATGGCGCTCTGGTCCAGAAACTCAATGGCTGGATTGACACGCCTGGCTACAGAGAAGGCGGGCGGTGGGTCAGTGCCCTCGATCGCAGACGTGCGGCTGACCGGATCATGCAGGCCTGGGGTCAAACGCTGGGCACCCGGCATGCACAGAGCAGCCAGACGCTGGATTTTTCGGATCTGTGCCTGGGGGATATGCCGCAGCTACCTGTCCAGCTGGAACATGTAATGACGCTGAATTTAAGTGGTGTCAGGCTTACAGCTCAAGGTTCGGATGTCTTCATCGCCGATTTTCCGGAGTTGCAAACCTTGCGACTCAATAACAATGCGCTGACCAGTCTGCCCGAGGCTGTCGGTTCACTGGGCAACCTCACCCGGCTTGAGGCCGGATTTAACAGCCTGGAAGACAGCGAACAGTTGCATCGTCAATTGCAGCCGCTGGCGCATCTGGAGTGGCTCGACCTGAGCCATAACCGCCTTGAGAGTTTTGACTTGAGCGGGCTGGCACAGCTGCAAACCCTCGATCTGAGCGGTAACAATCTGGCGCGATGGCCCACCCGAGTACTCGACACGCCCAACCTCAGAACCCTGAACCTGAGCAACAATCAAATCGAAGACATTCCCACGCAGCTGTTTGCAGGCAACAACGATACGCTGATGGCAGGCACCGATCTGTCCGATAACCTGCTGTCGTACTCGGGGTACAGAACACTGCGCGACTATATGGACTTTTCGGGTAATAACCTTGGCTTTACCCGAGAGGAAGTTGACAGTGCGCTGCAGGAAAGCGACGAATCAGACAGCACCATCAATGATTCCGATGAGGATTACGACCACTTGGTCTCGGAGCCCGTGGCGCAGCAAAAGGCCCGATGGTTTGAAGGTGTTGCCCATGACTCACCCAAGCACGGGATCTGGGCTGGCCTGCAGGCTCAGGAAGATAGCGAAGCGCTTTTCCATCTGCTCAGTGAACTGAAGAACTCCCGCGACTTTATTCAGGACAAGACCGATCTGACAAAACGGGTGTGGGACGTTCTGCGGGCTATAGACTCGGATCCAGAGTTATGCAGAGATGTATTTGCCCGCGCACGCTCCCAGTACACCTGCGGCGACGGCAGAATCCTGTTGTTCAGTAATATCGAAGTGAAAGTGTATGAGTTCACTGTGCTCAAATCAGTGGTTGCGGGTGAGGAGGGGGCCGCTCTGCTCAAACTGTCCAGAGGGCTGTTCCGTCTGGGGCAAGTGGAAGAAATCGCCCAGGCGGCGATTAACCAGCGGCCGAAAATCGACCCTGCGGAAATTCGTATGGCTTATCGCGTCGATCTGGCCAAGCGCCTTGAGCTTCCCAGGCAGCCGAAGGACATGCTCTACAGAAACGCAGCCAAAGTCAGTAGCCAGGAGCTTGAGGCGGCATACGTCGACGTGTTGGCTGCCGAAAACACCCCCGCATTTATGGAGCAACTGCTGGCGCGGGAATATTGGGTGGATTACCTGAAGCGCAAATACCCGCAAGAGTTCACGGAACTTGAGCAGCTTCGCCAGGAGCAGGCTGAAGCGCTGGAAGATCGTCATCCGGATTTTGGTACGGCTTACAGTGTTGAGGTCGAAGCGCTGGGTAAAAAGAACAGCAGCGCAGAGCGGGAGCTACTCTTGCGCCTGACACAGCGTGAGCGAACAGAGATAGAGCACATCTGACAAAAGCCTGCAGGAGCCGTGATGGCTCCTGCAGGTGCATCAGCCCTTAGTTGTCATACCCAAGGTTTGGCGCCAGCCAGCGCTCGGTTACGGCCAAGTCCTGGCCTTTGCGCGCGGTGTAACTGTCGATCTGATCCTTGTCGACCTTGCCCACGGCAAAGTATTGCGCTTGCGGGTGGGCGAAGTACCAGCCGCTGACCGCTGCCGCAGGGAACATGGCGTAGTGTTCGGTAAGGAACACGCCGCTTTTGCCTGCGCGCATTTCTTCGGCTTCTGGGTCCAGCAAGGCGAACAAGGTGCCTTTTTCGGTGTGATCCGGGCAGGCCGGGTAGCCGGGAGCAGGGCGGATGCCGCTGTATTGCTCCTTGATCAGATCCTCATTGGCCAACTGTTCGTCCTTGGCGTAGCCCCAGTAGTTAGTTCGCACTTGCTGGTGCAGCCATTCGGCACAGGCTTCGGCCAGGCGGTCGGCCAGGGCCTTGACCATGATCGAGTTGTAATCATCGCCTGCGTCCTGGTAGGCCTTGGCCACTTCTTCAGCGCCGATCCCGGCGGTGGTGATAAAACCACCTACGTAGTCGGTTACGCCGCTGTCTTTTGGCGCGACAAAGTCGGCCAGCGAGAAGTTCGGCTTGCCGTCGGTCTTGATGATTTGCTGGCGCAAGTGATGCAGTTTGGCCAAAGGCTGGCCATCATCACCGTACAGTTCCAGATCATCGTCGTTGACCTGATTGGCCGGCCAGAAGCCGAACACGGCACGGGCGCTGATCAGCTTTTCGTCGATCAGTTTATTCAGCATTTCCTGGGCATCGGCATACAGTGCAGTCGCCGCTTCGCCGACCACTTCGTCAGTCAAGATGCGCGGGAATTTGCCCGCCAGGTCCCAGGAAATAAAGAACGGCGTCCAGTCGATATATTTGGCCAGTACCTTGAGATCGATATTGTCCAGCACCTTGGCGCCGGTAAAGGTTGGTTTGACCGGCTGATAGTTAGCCCAGTCGAACTGCGGCTTCTTGGCGATGGAGGCCGCGTAGCTCAGGCGTTCGGTGCGCGCGCTGCGGTTGGCGGTGCGCTCGCGGACTTCGATGTACTCGAGACGGGTTTTTTCGACGAAAGCCGGTTTCAGTTCCTTGGACAGCAACTGCGTGGCCACGCCCACGGCGCGTGAGGCGTCAGTCACGTAGATCACTGCATCGTTTTGATACTTGGGTTCGATCTTGACCGCGGTGTGCGCCTTGGAAGTGGTCGCGCCGCCGATCATCAGCGGCAGATAGAAGTTCTGGCGCTGCATCTCGCGGGCGACGTGGACCATTTCATCCAGTGACGGTGTGATCAGCCCCGAAAGGCCGATGATGTCGCACTTCTGCTCCTTGGCCACCTGCAGGATTTTCTCCGCAGGCACCATCACCCCCAGGTCCACGATGTCGTAGCCGTTACAGCCCAGCACCACGCCGACGATGTTCTTGCCGATATCGTGGACATCGCCTTTTACCGTGGCCATCAGGATCTTGCCCTTGGCCTCGGGTTTATCGCCTTTTTCCAGCTCGATAAACGGGATCAGGTGGGCCACGGCCTGTTTCATCACTCGGGCGGATTTCACCACCTGAGGCAGGAACATTTTGCCCGCGCCAAACAGGTCGCCGACGATGTTCATGCCCGACATCAGCGGGCCTTCGATCACTTCGATGGGGCGCTTGAAGGATTGGCGCGACTCTTCGGTGTCTTCGACGATATGGGTGGTGATGCCCTTGACCAGTGCGTGCTCCAGACGCTTGTTGACGTCCCAGCCGCGCCACTCTTCGGTTTCTGCTTCCTTGACGCTGCCGTCGCCCTTGTACTTGTCTGCTATCGCCAGCAAGTTGTCGGTGCCGTCCGGGGTGCGGTTAAGCACCACGTCTTCCACGGCATCGCGCAGCTCGGCGGGGATCTGGTCGTAGATTTCCAACTGGCCTGCGTTGACGATACCCATGGTCAGGCCGTTGCGGATTGCATACAGCAAAAACACTGAGTGGATCGCTTCACGCACCGGGTTGTTGCCGCGGAACGAGAACGACACGTTGGACACGCCGCCCGAGGTCAGTGCATATGGCAGCTCGTCGCGGATATAGGCGCAGGCGTTGATGAAGTCCACAGCATAGTTGTTGTGCTCTTCAATACCGGTGGCCACGGCAAAGATGTTCGGGTCGAAGATGATGTCTTCCGGCGGGAAGCCCACATCATTGACCAGAATGTCGTAGGAGCGCTTGCAGATTTCCTTCTTGCGCGCTTCGGTGTCGGCCTGGCCGGCTTCGTCGAAGGCCATTACCACCACGGCGGCGCCATAGCGCTTGCACAGTTTGGCGTGATGGATGAACTGCTCGACGCCTTCTTTCATGCTGATCGAGTTGACGATGCCCTTGCCCTGGATGCACTTGAGGCCCGCTTCAATCACTTCCCACTTGGAGGAGTCGATCATGATCGGTACGCGGGAGATATCCGGCTCGCCAGCGATCAGATTGAGGAAGGTGACCATCGCCTTCTTCGAGTCCAGCATGCCCTCGTCCATGTTGATGTCGATGATCTGCGCACCGGCCTCAACCTGTTGCAGCGCGACTTCCAGGGCTTCGGTGTAGTTGTCTTCCCGGATCAGGCGGGCGAAGCGGGCAGAACCTGTGATGTTGGTACGTTCGCCGACGTTGACGAACAACGAGCTGCGATCGATGGTGAACGGCTCAAGGCCCGAGAGGCGGCAGGCCTTTGGGATATCCGGGATCTGACGCGGCGCGTAACCGGCCACGGCGTTGGCGATGGCCTGGATATGCCCCGGCGTGGTGCCGCAGCAGCCACCGACAATATTCAGGAAACCGCTTTGGGCGAATTCTTCAATCACCTTGGCGGTTTCGGACGGCAGCTCATCGTACTCGCCGAATTCGTTGGGCAGACCGGCGTTGGGGTGAGCCGAGATGTAGGTGCTGGCCTTGTTCGACAACTCTTCGAGGTAGGGGCGCAACTCGCTGGCGCCCAGGGCGCAGTTCAAACCCACCGAAATCGGCTTGGCGTGGCTCACCGAGTTCCAGAACGCTTCGGTGGTCTGGCCTGACAGGGTACGGCCGGAGGCATCGGTGATGGTGCCGGAAATCATGATCGGCAACTCGATGCCCAGCTCTTCAAACACCCCTTGGACGGCAAAGATCGCGGCCTTGGCGTTGAGGGTGTCGAAAATGGTCTCGATCAGGATCAGATCGGAACCGCCTTCGATCAGGCCTTTGGTGGCCTCGGTGTAGTTTTCTACCAACTCATCGAAGGTGACGTTGCGGTAGCCGGGGTTGTTTACGTCCGGCGACAGGGAACAGGTACGGCTGGTAGGGCCGAGCACGCCCGCGACAAAACGTGGTTTGTTCGGGGTTTCGAGAGTCTTGGCGTCGGCAACCTTGCGGGCAAGGCGTGCGCCTTCTACGTTTAACTCGTAGGCCAGCGCCTGCATGCCGTAGTCGGCCTGTGAAACCTGGGTGGCGTTGAAGGTGTTGGTTTCGAGAATATCGGCACCGGCATCCAGATACGCCTTCTCAATGGCCCCGATCACATCGGGACGGCTGAGGATCAAAAGGTCATTGTTGCCTTTGACGTCGCTCGGCCAGTCGGCGAAGCGTGTGCCACGATAGTCGTGTTCCTCTAGGCGGTAGCTTTGGATCATAGTACCCATGCCGCCATCGAGAATCAGAATGCGCTCTTTGAGGGCTTGCTGAAGTGCTTGGAGACGAGCGCTGCGGTCAGACATAGGACTACCTGTTAGAGCCATGCAAAAGATGCGAAATCATAACAAACCTGCGTGGGATTTGAGTGCTCTGGAATTTACATGAATTTCATTCATGTTGCTGCAGGTGCTCGACGGGTAGAATCGCGACATATTTTTGATATCAGGACAATGGCACATGTTTTTTCGCCTACTCACCAGCGCCGTGACGCTGGTGGTGTGCAGTACAGCGATGGCACAGGCCCCGTTGGTAAGCCCGGCTATTTCCTACACCAGGGATATACAGCCGATCCTCACTGAAAAATGCGTTGCCTGCCACGCCTGTAACGACGCAGCCTGTCAATTGAACCTGGGGAGCGCGGAGGGCGCGACCCGGGGTGCCAGCAAGGTGCCGGTGTACAAAGGGGATCGTGTTGATGCCGTGGCGCCGACGCGGATTTTTTATGATGCCAGCGGCCCAAGTGAGTGGCGTAACAAAGGCTTTTACTCGGTGCTTGATGCTCAGGGCGCCCAAGCTGCCTTGATGGCTCGCATGCTTGAGTTGGGCCACCGTACGCCGCTGACCCCCAATGCCAAATTGCCTGCAGAAATCGTCCTTGGCCTCAATCGCGAGAATGTCTGCCCGGCACCGGGTGAGTTCAACGCTTACGCTCAAAACCATCCCAAAGAGGGCATGCCACTGGCCGTAACCGGGCTGACAGACAAGCAATACACCACGGTGCAAACCTGGCTGGCCCAGGGTGCCAAAGTTGATCAGCACGCGATCCAACCCACTGCCGCTGAGTCGGTACAGATTAGCGAGTGGGAAGAGCTGCTCAATCGCTCGGGTTCGACCGAAGCCCTTGTCGGGCGATGGTTGTACGAGCATCTGTTCCTGGCCCATGCCTATTTCGACAACGGTGTGCCGGGGCATTTCTTCCAGTGGGTGCGCTCGCGCACACCAAGCGGGCAGCCCATTGATCTGATCGCGACCCGCCGTCCGAACGACGACCCTGGCACGGCTTTTTACTACCGGCTGATGCCGGTGCAGGGCGTGATCGTGCATAAAACCCACATCACCTACCCGATGGGGGCCAGCAAGTTGGCTCGGGTCAAACAGCTGTTCTACAGCGGCGACTGGCATGCCACCAGCCTGCCAGGCTACGGGCCGCGCGGGCGAGCCAATCCGTTTGAAACCTTTGAGGCGATTCCGGCGGTTGCGCGATATCAGTTTATGCTCGATAACGCCGAGTATTTCGTGCGTACCTTTATCCGTGGTCCGGTATGCCGTGGGCAAATTGCGACCGATGTCATTCGCGACAATTTCTGGACTGTGTTCCAGGAGCCGGCCCATGACCGCTACGTGACCGATGCTGCCTATCGTGGCGAAGCCACGCCGTTGCTGGCAATGCCTGGCCAGATCGACGACGTTGGTAGCGTCATTTCGCTGTGGCATAACTACCGCGACAAGCGCAACGACTATGAAAAGCTGCGCCAGGAGGCCTATGCCGACATGCCGCCGCCAAGTTGGTCGACCCTGTGGGCGGGCAACGACAACGCCTTGCTGACGGTATTCCGTCACTTCGACAGCGCCAGTGTCAGCAAGGGGCTGATCGGCGAGATCCCGCAAACCCTGTGGCTGTTTGACTACCCGTTGCTGGAACGCACCTATTACCAATTGGCGGTCAACTTCGATGTGTTCGGCAACGTCTCGCATCAGGCGCAGACGCGCTTGTACTTCGACTTGATCCGCAACGGTGCCGAGGTCAACTTCCTGCGCCTGATGCCAGCCTATTCACGCTCTACCATCCTGAGCGACTGGTATCAGAACAGCGGCAAGCTGAAAATGTGGATGGACTATCAAAAAATCGATACTTCCACCCCGACCGGCATGCAGCTCGAACCGGCGGACCCCAAGCGTGACTTCGCGCTCAAGTTGATTGAGCGCACTGGAACCCTGAATGCGCGGCCAGATCCGATCAATCGCTGTACTGGAGCGTACTGTTCGCGGCCCGATATCCCGCAAGAGTTCAAATACGCTGAGCAATCCCTTAGCCGCTTGACCTCGCGCCCCGCGGCCGGGCTGGCAGTCATCAATCAATTGCCGGAAGCCACCATGCTACGCATCGAAGGTGCCGACGGCAAACGCGAGATGTACAGCATGCTGCGCAATCGCGCGCATACCAACGTTGCCTTTATGATGGGCGAGGAATACCGCCTGGTGCCGGGGCTGGACACCCTGACCATTTACCCTGGCGTGCTCAGCAGTTACCCGAACTTTATGTTCAATATCCCGCCGGGTCAGGTCGAGGCCTTTGTTGAGGCCATGGAGCAATGCAAGGACCAGGAGACTTTCGACACCATCGTCGAGCGCTGGGGGATTCGGCGCAGCCATCCGCAATTTTGGCAGTACTTCCACGATATTGGTCAGTACATCAATGAAACCGATCCGGTCGAAGCGGGCGTGTTGGACATGAACCGCTACGAAAACCTGTAAAGGTCCGGTTGTATTCGAACGAATGGGGCGTAGCTTTCCTGACAAAAACACTAGGACTTTGTCAGGGGCGCCGATTGGCGTAAACTCTGTCCCATGTCTGCGAGGAGATTCCATGAGCGCCATAACGATTACCGACGCTGCCCACGATTACCTGGCTGATCTGCTGTCCAAGCAGAACACCCCGGGCATCGGCATCCGCGTCTTTATCACCCAACCTGGTACCCAGTACGCCGAAACCTGCATTGCTTACTGCAAGCCGGCTGAAGTTAAATCTGAAGATACCGCCATCGGCCTGAAAAGCTTCACGGCCTGGATCGATTCGTTCAGCGAACCGTTCCTGGACGATGCCGTGGTGGACTACGCCACCGATCGCATGGGTGGCCAACTGACCATCAAGGCGCCAAACGCCAAAGTGCCGATGGTTAACGCCGATAGCCCGATCAACGAGCGCATCAACTACTACCTGCAAACCGAGATCAATCCCGGTTTGGCCAGCCACGGTGGTCAGGTCAGCCTGATTGAAGTGGTAGAAGACGGTATTGCGGTGCTCAAGTTTGGTGGCGGTTGCCAGGGCTGCGGCCAGGCAGACGTGACCTTGCGTGAAGGCATCGAGCGCACCCTGCTTGAGCGTGTGCCGGAACTCAAAGGCGTACGTGACGTGACCGACCACTCGCAGAAAGAAAACGCCTACTACTAACAGGGCGTTCGCTGCGAAGCTGAAGAAAAAACGGTGCCCCGTGAGCACCGTTTTTTTATGCCTGTATTTTTGTGTGTTGTTGTCGGCGAAACCCGTAGCAGCTGACGAGCTCCGCGAGGCTGCGTTCGAGGACGTAGCCTTCGCAAACCCAATAATCGCGGTGTATCTGAACAGTCAATTTCTCAGGTTTTACGACTGCTGCGCAGCCGAACGCAGCCTCGCGGAGCTCGTCAGCTGCTACGGGTATTCACCGGTTTGGGGGCGATACAAATGCGCATGCCCGGCCCGGTACAGCGACGAGTCAGCAAAGCTGTCACTGGCCAGTACCCGGCCCACCAGAATCAGCGCCGTGCGCCGAAAACCCTTGGCCTGGACCTTGGCTGTAATGTCCGCAAGCGTGCCTTGCACCCAGTCCTGATCCGGCCAGCTAGCACGGTGGATCACCGCAATCGGACAATCACTGCCGTAATGCGGTGTCAGCTCGGCCACAATATTTTCAAGGTTCTTGACCCCCAGGTGAATGGCCATGGTTGCTTTGTGCTGCGCCAGACTGGCCAGTTCTTCGCCCGCAGGCATCACGGTTTTTTCCGCATAACGGGTCAGAATCACGGTTTGTGAAATATCGGGCAGGGTCAATTCTGCACCCAAAATGGCTGCGCAAGCCGCAGTGGCCGTCACCCCAGGAATGATTTCAAAGGCGATATTGAGCTCGCGCAAGCAGCGGATCTGTTCGCCAATCGCCCCGTACAGGCTCGGATCGCCGGAGTGGACGCGGGCCACATCCTGGCCTTTGGCGTCGGCCGCCTTGATCAGCGTGATGATTTGCTCAAGGTGCAGCTCGGCGCTGTTGATCACCTGCTCGGCCTGATGGCCTTGCAACACCGCTTCGGGGACCAGTGAGCCTGCGTAAATGATCACCGGGCAGCTGCGAATCAGGCGCTGGCCTTTGACGGTAATCAGCTCTGGATCGCCGGGCCCGGCGCCGATGAAATAAACAGTCATGGCAGTCTCTTGAAAGGGTCGTGATAGAGCTGTTCTTGAACAACGCTCATAGTGAGGCGGGGGATTATCGCGGGTTTTGCTCGATAGAGGCCAACGCAAAGGTTGCCCCCGGCGATTTTTGTCGTGTTATCAGAAGGCTTGCCGCTGCACCGCCGAGTTGTTCGGCCAGGGCCAGTGCGGCACTTTCGGCAATGCCGAAACATCCGGTTTGTTCGAACGCAAGGGACGAGCGATGGCTCAGTTCTGGCGCGTACGGTGCAAGTTGTTGCGCGCTGAACACCTCGAAACCGAGGTTGAGTTGCGCGGCCAGTTGCAGCAAACCAGGTTCCAGGCGTTTGCGATCGATACTGGCCAAGGCGCTGACTGCGCTCAGTGCGATCCCGGCCCGGCCCAGTGACTGTTCGATCAGCGTCAACAGTTCTTGTGTACTGCAACCCTGACGACAGCCCAGGCCAATCACCAGGATTGGCGCGGTGCTGTGTACTGTCACGCCGAGTACTGACCAGCAGACTTGCGGCGGAACAGCCAGGCGCTGATTACACCCAGAGCCAGCCAAAAGGCAAAGTTGGTCAGTTGCGAGGCAATTTTGAACTGCGACTCCAGCTCTGCGGGCGCCAGGCTGGAGTGCACCAGTGGCTGCGGTGCGCCAAAGAGATGGGGAACCACCAGAATGGCTACGCCCAGCACTTTCAGTGCCCAGTGCTTACCGAATACCAGCAGTGCGATTGCGACGGCGGTTGAGGCTGCAGTGCTGACCCACCAGATTTGCCTTTGCAGCAGATCAGCCGCGGCGGTGCCCGGCAACTCGGGCGGCAAGCCCAAGGTTGGCGCCAGACAGAACACCGCATAACCGGCAAGGCCCCAGAGCAAACCCTGGGATGTGCGAGTTGGCGCGCGCAAGGTGTACAGGCCCGCCAGCATCAGGGCGAAACCAACAGCAACTACCAGATTGCCGCCAGTGTTGGACAGCACGCGCTGCCAGCCGTCCTCCGGCTCCCAGGCCTCGGCATCATGTTCGTGGGCAGGCATGGCCATATCTGCATGCTCGTGTGCTTCGGTGGCGGCCGGTTTCTCGTAGGTTTCCGCTTGCAGAATCAACGGGGCGACCCAAAAACTTTGCAGCAAAGTCAGCAGTAGAGCGGCCAGCAGACCGGTGAAGCCTGCGGTTTGAGCGATACGCTTAATCATGGCAGGCACTCTCAATGGCACGGGAAGGCGGAGCTGTGACGGGTGTCATGGGCCGCGTTGTGGACCGCATCGATATGCGAGAACCCGGCAAAGTACACGAGAAAAGCGCCCAGCACGGCAGCGCCGACAGCGGCCACAATGCGTTGGCTTTGGGTAGCGGTAGTAGCGGCGGAATGGGTACGGCTGGTGCTGATAGACATGGCGCTTGCCTCTGGTCGGACGACGGGCAGCAAAGCGCAAGAAAACCCCGCGAACGAAGCTCGCAGGGTTTAACAGCGCCCGCCCACCGCGGGTTTGTTATTCATATTAACCAGGCCGGTCTCCGGGCTTGCGAGGGGCTCAACTGTTGAGCCTGCAAACATCTCCTTCCCATGCATCGAGCACAGTGGATCTGATGTTTCTCTCGCTTACCGTTGCGGGGGCAGCGCCGGACTTGTCAGAGCAAAACGCCTGACGCACCGGTTTCCCGTTTCACCCTGTGAAGGGCACCTGATACAAGATGTGTAGGAAACCACAGGGATGTGGGTATGCACAAGTCCTGTGGGAGCGAGCCTGCTCGCGAAGGCCTCAAGCGCTTCGCGAGCAGGCTCGCTCCCACAGTTATGAATTCATGCAGTTGCCAGCATGCTTTTGACCTTGTCGCGCAATTGATCAATCGAGAAGGGCTTGCCAATCACCGCCATGCCTTCTGCAATCTCAAGGGTTTCGGCGTAGCCGCTGGCAAACAGGATGGGCAGCCGTTGGCGCAACTCGCGGGCTTTGTCTGCCAGCGCCCGGCCGTCCATGCCCGGCAATCCGACATCGGTCATCAGCAAGTCGATGTGCTGGGCCTGGTCTGCCAGCAGTTCCATGGCGCGCTCGCTGCCATCGGCTTCAAGCACACTGAACTCCAGTTCTTGCAGCACGTCTACGATGAGCATCCTAACAATGGCGTCGTCTTCGACCACAAGGATGGTGGAGGGTGTAGCGGACATAATCATGATCTCGATAAAAATTTAAGCGCGGGTCTCACAGGCAGCAAGAATAGCCTTCACCCGCATTTGAGTGTGTTTGTTTGTGCGTAAAAGTGCTCTTAAAGGTAAGAAAATAGAACTATTGCTCGGTAATCCGGCAAACTCCAGTTTTTTATGACAGTACACGGGCCTGAAGAATGAACTCACCCGCATCAATTGATGAGCGCAGCTTTCGTAAGCTCTTGAGTCGCAACGTTGGCTTGCCCTTAGCCGTCGGTGTGCTTAGTGCCGCACTGTTTGTGGTTATGGTCAGCTATTTGTTGTCAGTGATCAGGTGGGTTGAACACAGTGACCGGGTTATCAGTAATGCCAACGAAGCCGTGCGCCTGACGGTCGATTTGGAGACCGGCATGCGCGGCTTTCTGATCACCGGCGATGAACATTTTCTCGACCCCTATGCCGTGGCCAAACCGCAGATCAATGTGCAATTGAAGAGTTTGCAGGAATTGGTCAGCGATAACCCGCAACAGGTCGACCGCCTCAAGCGCCTGGAAGCGCTGCAAGAGGAGTGGAATACCTATGCGCAATCGATGGTCGATATGCGCCGTCAGGACGGTGACTACCGCTCGGCGGTACAGGCCGGTCTAGGTAAGCGCCTGAGCGATGTCATTCGCAAGGAATACGACGACTTCATCCAAATGGAGCAGCAACTGCGGGTCACCCGCAGTGAAGATGTCAGTCGCACGACAATCATCAGTGTTGGTCTTTATCTGTTTTTTGTATTGGGTTTGAGCGGCTTTCTGGCCTATATCGGGCGTCGTGATTTAATCGAACTTTCAAGTAGTTACAACAATGCCTTCGAGTCACAAATCAAGACTGCGCAGCGTCTCGAGCAGCAGGCATGGCTGCGTAACGGGCAAACTGAACTGGCCGAACAGGTGCTGGGCCGTCTGACCCTCAATATGCTGGGCCGTAATATTCTGCAGTTCTGCGCCCAGTACCTGGGGTCAGTGGTCGCTGCGGTGTATGTACGTGAAGATCACGGTGGCCTCAAGCGTGTGGCCAGTTATGGTTTTTCTCGCGAGCAAGAAGCGCAGGATCAACTGATCCACAATGACGAAGGCATTGTTGGGCAGGCCGCACAGCAGGATCAGCTGATTCGCCTGGACGACGTGCCCGCCGACTACTGCTTAAAAGTCAGCTCAGGGTTGGGCGAAGGCAGTCCGCGCAGCGTGCTGGTAGTACCCACCAGCGATGATGATCGGGTCAATGGCGTCATCGAACTGGGCTTTCTCAGGCCTCTGACCGATCGGGATATCGAGCTGTTCGAACTGATTGCCGACAACATTGGCATGTCGATTGAGGCCGCGCGCTATCGTCAGCGTCTGCAAGAGGTGCTGGCCGAGACTCAGCAGCTCAATGAGCAACTGCAAGTGCAGCAGGAAGAACTCAAAACCGCTAACGAAGAGCTCGAAGAGCAGTCGCGCATACTTAAAGAGTCGCAAACCAGCCTCGAAACCCAGCAGGCCGAGCTTGAGCAGACCAACGAAGAACTGGCAGGCCAGCGCGACGCGATGGACCGCAAGAACAGTCAGCTTAATCAGGTGCAAGTACAGCTTGAAGAGCGCGCCGAAGAGTTGCAGCGCTCCAGCAAGTACAAGTCCGAATTCCTGGCCAATATGTCCCACGAGTTGCGTACGCCGCTGAACAGCTCACTGATTTTGGCCAAACTGCTGTCGGAAAACCCGCAACAGAACCTCAGCGCAGAGCAGGTCAAGTTTGCCGAGTCGATCTATTCGGCGGGCAATGACCTGCTTAACCTGATCAACGACATTCTGGATATCTCCAAGGTCGAAGCCGGCAAGCTCGAAGTACGCCCCGAGAACACCAGCGTGGCGCGAGTGGTCGAAGGTTTGCGCGGCATGTTCCAGCCACTGGCGGGTGAAAAGTCGCTGGCCTTTGAAGTCCAGTTGCAGTCTGGCACTCCGTCGATGATCTACACCGACAGCCAGCGCCTGGAGCAGATTCTTAAAAACCTGCTGTCCAATGCGATCAAGTTCACTGAAAAAGGTCGGGTCAGCCTGGCCGTATCGCGTCAGCCGGGTGTTGGCATTGCGTTTGCGGTCAGTGATTCCGGGATCGGTATTGCCCCGGAGCAACAGGACAGCATCTTCGAAGCCTTCCGTCAGGCCGATGGCACCACCAACCGCCGTTATGGGGGCACTGGACTGGGCTTGTCGATCTCCAGGGATCTGGCGACCCTGCTCGGTGGCTCGATCAATGTCAGCAGTAAACCGGGGCAGGGCAGCATCTTTACCCTGATCCTGCCTGAACAGTATGTAGAGCACGGGCAAGAACCTGCCCAACTGCCGATTGCCGCTGCGCCACGGGTTGCGCTGGTGGCCGCCAAGCCCCAACCGCTGCCAGCGGTGGTTGCACCGCTCGACATCCCACGTTTTATGGATGACCGGGAACAGGCTCCGTTTTCCACGCGCTGTATTTTGGTGATCGAAGACGAGCCTAATTTTGCGCACATCCTCTTCGATCTTGCGCATGAGCTGGGCTATCGCTGCCTGGTTGCCCATGGCGCGGACGAAGGCTTCAGCCTGGCCGCAGAGTTTATTCCTGACGCAATCCTGCTCGATATGCGCCTGCCGGATCACTCCGGGCTGACTGTGTTGCAGCGCCTTAAGGCGCTGGCACCTACCCGGCACATCCCGGTTCACGTGATTTCCGTCGAAGATCGAGTCGAGGCGGCGATGCACATGGGCGCCGTGGGCTATGCGGTTAAACCCACCAGTCGCGAGGAACTGAAAAATGTATTCGCCCGTCTGGAGGCCAAGCTCACGCAGAAGGTCAAGCGCGTGTTGCTGGTTGAAGACGATGACCTGCAGCGCGATAGTATTGCCCGCCTGATCGGCGACGATGATATTCAAATCACCGCAGTTGGCTTCGCCCAAGAGGCACTCGACCTGCTGCGCAGCAATATTTACGACTGCATGATTATCGACCTCAAGTTGCCGGACATGCTGGGCAACGATTTGCTCAAGCGCATGTCGACCGAGGATATCTGCTCGTTCCCGCCGGTGATCGTGTACACCGGGCGCAACCTGACCCGCGATGAAGAGGCCGAGCTGCGCAAGTATTCGCGCTCCATCATCATCAAGGGTGCCCGCTCGCCGGAGCGCTTGCTGGATGAAGTGACATTATTTCTGCACAAAGTTGAATCTCAGTTGTCCCATGAGCGGCAAACGATGCTCAAGACCGCTCGCAGCCGCGACAAGGTCTTTGAGGGGCGCAAGATTTTGCTGGTGGATGACGATGTACGAAATATCTTTGCCCTGACCAGTGCGCTGGAGCAAAAAGGCGCCATTGTGGTCATTGGCCGCAATGGCCGCGAAGCCATCGAGCGCTTGAACGAAATTGAAGACATCGACCTGGTGTTGATGGACGTAATGATGCCGGAGATGGACGGCTACGAAGCCACCGTTGAAATTCGCAAGAATCCACGCTGGCGCAAGCTGCCGATCATTGCGGTCACGGCCAAGGCGATGAAGGACGATCAGGAACGCTGCCTGCAAGCGGGCTCGAATGATTACCTGGCCAAACCGATTGACCTGGACCGGCTGTTTTCCTTGATCCGGGTCTGGCTCCCGAAAATGGAACGACTCTAAAGTGCATCGAAACACCGATATTGAGTTAAGGCTGCTGATCGAAGCGATCTATCTCAAATACAGTTATGACTTTCGCGATTACTCCGGCGCTTCGATCAAGCGTCGGGTCAATCACGCATTGCGTCAGTTCGACTGCAACACCATTTCGGCCCTGCAGGAGCGCATCCTGCATGACCCTACGGCCTTTATGCAGTTGCTGCAGTTCCTGACCATTCCCGTGAGCGAGATGTTTCGCGACCCGGAGCATTTCCTGGCAATTCGCCAGGAGGTGGTGCCGATCCTCAAGACCTACCCGTCGCTGAAAATCTGGATTGCGGGTTGCAGCACCGGCGAGGAGGTGTACTCGATGGCCATCCTGCTGCGTGAGGAAGGCCTGCTGGACCGTACCATTATCTACGCAACCGATATCAATCCGCGGTCCCTGGAAAAAGCCAAGCAGGGGATTTTTTCCCTGGAGAACATTCGAGCTTATACCCACAACTACCAAAAGGCCGGTGGTCAGCGCTCGTTTGCCGATTACTACACCGCCGCCTATGACTACGCGATTTTTGACAAGACGCTGCGCGAGAACGTGACGTTCGCTGATCACAGCCTGGCGACCGATAGTGTGTTCTCAGAAACCAATTTAATTTCATGCCGTAACGTATTGATTTATTTCAATAAAAATCTTCAAAACAGAGCCTTTGGGCTGTTCGAGGAATCGCTCTGCCATCGCGGCTTCCTGATGCTTGGCAGCAAGGAAACCCTGGATTTTTCGGACTACAGCAAGCAATTCACATCCGTGCTCAAACAAGAACGGATCTATCGCAAGCTATGACTGTCCAAAACAGCTGCTGGGCTAACCAGGGACCTGTCGAAGCGGTGGTGATCGGGGCTTCTGCGGGCGGCGTCGAAGCCTTGCTGACGATTTTCGCCGACCTCAAACCCGGTTATCGCCTGCCGATCATTGTGGTCCTGCATTTGCCTGACGAGCGTCGCAGCCAAGTGGCCGAGGTGTTTGCCCGGCGCTTGCCAGTACCGGTCAGGGAGGCTCAGGACAAACAGCCAATCGAGCCGGGCACCTTGTACTTTGCAGCCCCTGGGTATCACCTGTCGATCGAGCATGATCACAGTTTTTCCTTGAGTCAGGAGGAGCGCGTGCATTACTCACGACCTGCCATTGATTACCTTTTTGAATCCGCAGCCGACGTGTATCAACAGCGTTTGGCTGCGGTATTACTGACGGGCGCCAACCAGGATGGTGCGCGGGGAATGAGCCTGGTCAAGGAATTGGGTGGTTTGACGATCATCCAGGACCCTGACGAAGCTCAGGTTTCGACCATGCCGCGAGCGGCACTGGATCTGTGCCAACCGGACTGCATTCTTCCCTTGCGCGGCATTGGCCGTCTGCTCGTCGAGCTGGAACATAACGCATGCTACTAAGTGATATTCAAGCCAAACTGCTGATCGTCGATGATCTGCCGGAAAACCTGCTGGCGCTCGAAGCGCTGATCAAGCGCGAGGACCGCATCGTATACAAGGCCCTGTCTGCGGATGAGGCGTTGTCGTTGCTGCTGCAGCATGAATTCGCAATGGCCATTCTTGATGTGCAAATGCCCGGCATGAACGGTTTTGAACTGGCCGAGCTGATGCGTGGCACGGCCAAGACCAAAAACATCCCGATCGTGTTTGTCAGCGCCGCCGGGCGCGAAATGAACTATGCCTTCAAGGGCTACGAAAGCGGCGCGGTCGACTTTTTGCACAAACCGCTGGATATCCATGCGGTCAAAAGCAAGGTCAATGTATTTGTCGAGCTGTATCGCCAGAGCAAGGCCATGAAGCAGCAGGTCGAAGCCTTGGAACAGAGCCGTCGCGAGCAGGAAACTTTGCTGGCACAGTTGCAATTGACCCAGGTTGAACTGGAACATGCGGTACGCATGCGCGATGACTTTATGTCGATCGTCTCCCATGAGGTGCGCACCCCGCTGAACGGCCTGATCCTGGAAACGCAACTGCGCAAGATGCACCTGGCCCGCGATAACGCGGCGGCGTTCACCATGGACAAGATGCAGGCCATGGTCGAGCGTGATGAGCGCCAGATCCAGAGCCTGATCCGCCTGATCGAAGACATGCTCGACGTATCGCGGATCCGCACCGGCAAGCTGTCTATCCGCCCTGGCCAGTTCGATTTGGCCCAAACCGTCGCGCAGCTACTGGAAAGCTTCTCGGCGCAGATCAGCGCGGCGCAGTCGAGTGTCAACTTCACGGCAGAGCAGCCAGTGGTGGGGCAGTGGGATGAGTTCAGAATCGAGCAGGTGATTTCCAACCTGCTGACCAACGCCTTGCGCTATGGCGCAAAAAAGCCCATTGATGTGTCTGTTTATATCGAAAGTGGCCAGGCGGTGGTCGACGTGCGCGACCAAGGCATTGGCATCAGCGAAGAAAACCAGCAGCGGGTTTTTCAGCAGTTTGAACGGGTTTCATCCAGCCATGTCATCGCGGGGCTGGGTTTGGGCCTGTTTATTTCGGAGCAGATAGTCGCCGCCCACAGCGGTACAATCAGCGTACAGAGTGCATTGGGCGAGGGTGCCTTGTTCAGGGTTTGCCTGCCGCTGGTACAAAAGACATAAACTCGATGCAACCTGTGACCATGCCCGGAGTCTTACTGGGCAGCGACTGCATGAATTAAGGTTCCCCATGAGTGAAGATGCGCAAGATGTTGTTTTGATTGTCGAAGACGATCCCTCGATCCTGATGGTCCTTAGTGCCTACTTGTCCGGCGAGGGCTATCGGGTATTGCAGGCTGAAAACGGTGAGCAGGCCTTCGAAATATTGGCCAGCAAGCCGCACCTGGATCTTATGGTCACCGACTTTCGCCTGCCGGGAGGTATTTCGGGGGTACAGATCGCCGAGCCTGCGCTGAAGTTGCGACCTGATTTGAAAGTCATCTTTATCAGTGGTTACCCGGCAGAAATCCGTGACACGGGCAGCCCGATTACCCTCACGGCGCCGATTCTGGCCAAGCCGTTCGACCTCGACACGCTGCAGGCCCAAATCCAGAAACTGCTGGCCTGACCCAAACTTGTAGCAGCTGCCGAAGGAACGAGGCTGCGTTCGAGTGCGCAGCGCTCGCAATCCCGGCAATCGGGGAGTACCAGATTACCGTGTTGCTCGATTTTACGACGGCTACGCCGCCGAACGCAGCCTCGTTCCTTCGGCAGCTGCTACGTAATCAGGTGTTTCAAAGCCCCTGCTGCAACGCCGGATCATCCGGGTTCTGCTGCTCCAGTTGCGCGAGCAACACCTGCACGTTCTGCAATTGCCCGGCTTCTTTCCAGTAGCCGATCAACAACACCCGTGCCTTGCGATTGGCAGGCTGGCGTTGCAGCAGCTCTTCGAGCTGGCGTTGCGCAGCTTCCAGTTGGTCGAGGTCATGCAGGGCGGTGGCCAGCTTGTAGCGGTAATCACTGTTGTCAGGCTCCAGCTCCACGGCCTTGGCTAGACCGAGCAGGGCGTACTCGGTCTGGCCGTGATTGAGCAGCCAGATTCCCAGCGTATGTTGCAAGTAAGCCGAGTCAGGATGTGCCTCAAGTTGGCTGGCCAATAATTGGCGCGCTTGCTCCGCTTGGCCGCGCTTATCCAGCAGGTCAATCTGCGCGGCCACGGCCTTGATGTCGTCCGGGGCCAGGCGGGTCATTTGCTCCAGTGCAGCCTGGGCGTTATCCAGTTGCCCTTCGTGCAGGTACAGCCGGGCAAGCTGACCCTGAGCTTGCGGGTCGTCGGGACGGGTCTTGAGGTCGCGCTCGAACTCGTCGATTACTTGCTGCAACGGGCCGAAGTACAGCCCCTGTTCATCCGGGGACAACCCGAGCAGGGCATTGGCCGCAGCAAAACGCACAGTCTGCTCCGGATCATCCAATAGCGGCCCCAGCAGCAGCGTGCGCTGGGCGTTGGGTACCAGCCCGACAATGCTCTGGATCGCAGCCGTGCGCACCAGTGGTGAGGTGCTGTGCAAATCGGCGTCGGCCAACTTCAGCGCCTGTGGGCTTGGGTAGTTAGGCAACTCGGCATGCAGTTTGACGCGGCGCGCATCGGTCAAGTCGTTGCGCGCCAGTTGCTGATAGAGCACGCGAGCGGCACCGGGCTTACCGTTTTGGGCCATATCCAGTGCGATGGAATAACGTTGGCTCAGAGTGGGCGTCGGGACAGTCGGAGCAGGGCGCATCGAATACCAAAGACCCGCAGCAATAACCGCGGACAGAAGGCTGATGACGAGGTAGCGGCGTGGCTGGGTCATCCAATATCCAGAAACAGGCGAGCGTATGAGGTGCAAGATTGGGACAGTAGAGGGCTTGAGTCAAACGCTGTAGCCGTTGAAGAGCGAGGCGAGGCTACGACCGGCGCCGCAGCCTGGCGACACTGGCGGATAAAAAAAGCCCCGCGACCGAATGAGCGCGGGGCTAAAAAATGGTTGGTTGCGGCCAACCAAAGGAGCTCGTTGAATCAGTGCGCGCTTGCGACGGTCTCGGCTTGCCAGCCGCCACCCAGCGCTTTGTAGATGGCCACTACGCCGCGATACAGCTCAACCTCGGCCTGGGCCTGGCTGTCTTCAGCCGCCAGACGCTCGCGCTGGGCGTCGAGCAGGACCAGAAAGTCCACTGTGCCTTCGCGGTAGCGGATAGCAGCCAGGTCAGCGGCAGTTCGGCTGGATTCGCTTTGACGAATCAGCGACACCAAACGCTGCTGGCGTTTGCCGTAATCACTAAAAGCGTTTTCTGATTCTTCCAGTGCCAACAGCACTTGCTGTTCATAACTGGCCAGGGCGCCATCGGCTTCTGCGTCGGCACCGCGCAGGCGTGCACGCACGCTGCCCAGATCAAACGCTGGCCAGGTAATGCGCGGGCCGAGGGCCCAAGCATTGGCCGCAGCCGAACCGATTTGCGAACCACGCCCGGCGGTAAAACCGAGGAAGCCGCTCAAGCTGACCCGAGGGAACAAGTCGGCCTTGGCCACCCCGATCCGGGCAGTGGCCGCGGCCAGCTTGCGCTCGGCACTCATGATGTCGGGTCGGCGCTGCAGCAGGTCACCGGGGTTACCGATGTTCAAGGCTTTGGCAATCGCCGGCAGCTGCGCCGGGCTCAGGTCAACGCTGAGCTGCTCAGGGCGTTGGCCCAGCAAGGTGGCGATACGATTGCGTTCGCGGACTTGTTCGGCCTGCAATTGCGGCACACTGGCCTCAACCGCCGCCAAGCGAGCATCAGCGCGCATCACGTCCAGTTCGTCACCAACGCCTGCGTCACGCAGGCTTTCGGTAATGGCCTTGGAGTCTTGCTGGTTTTTCAGGTTGGCCAGGGCAATACGCTCGCGCAGTTGTGCACCGCGCAACTCACCGTAGGCGTCCACCAGCTCGGCAATCATGGTCACTTGCAACTGATACAAATCGGCTGCAGCCCCTTGCTCGTCGGCGTCGCTGGCCTCCAGCTCACGCTGGATGCGGCCAAACAGATCGATTTCCCAGGCCATGTCCAGGCCCAGGTCATAGCGCTCACTGTTGACGCGCTTCTCGGTGGTCCCTGGAATCTGGCCCTTGCCGACATCGCTGCTGACTCGGCTGGTGATGGTCGGCATGGTGTCATTGCTGACGTCATCACGGATCGCCCGGGCCGCGCGCAGGCGGGCAAATGCCACGCGCAGCTCGCGGTTGCCAGCCAGTGACTGAGTCACCAACTGGTTGAGGGTCGGGTCATCAAACTGCTGCCACCAGATCCCTTCAAAATGCGCTCGGTCAAAACCCTTGAGGTTGTCGGCACTGATATGTGCAGGTTCTGTCGCCGGGGTTTTGTAGTCCGGGCCAACGGCGCAGGCGCTCAAGGCCAGTACCAACAGGCTTGGCAGGAATACTCTCACGCTCATTGTTGCGACTCCAGCTTGAGGTGTTTGGCGGCTTTGCGCGCTTCACTGCGCTCCACATAACGGCGGATCAAGACGTAGAACACCGGCGTCAGCAGCAGACCGAAGAAGGTCACCCCGAGCATCCCGGAGAACACCGCTACACCCATGGCGTGACGCATTTCTGCACCGGCGCCGCTGGAGAGCACCAGAGGCACCACACCCATGATGAAGGCGAACGACGTCATCAGGATCGGCCGCAGACGCAGGCGGCAGGCTTCCAGTACCGCATCCAGCGGGTTCATGCCTTCTTCCTGCTTGTCCTTGGCAAACTCGACAATCAAAATCGCGTTCTTGCACGCCAACCCCACCAGTACGATCAATCCGATCTGGGTGAAGATGTTGTTGTCGCCTCCCGACAGAATCACCCCGGTAATCGCTGATAGCAGCGTCATCGGTACGATCAGGATCACCGCCAGCGGCAGGCTCCAGCTTTCGTATTGGGCGGCCAGTACCAGGAACGCCAGCAGTACGCAGAGCGGGAACACGAACAGGGCGGTATTGCCTGAAAGGATTTGCTGATAGGTCAGCTCAGTCCATTCGAAGGTCATGCCGTTAGGCAGTTCTTCCTTGAGCAGTTTCTCCATCGCCGCTTCAGCTTGACCCGAGCTGTAGCCCGGTGCCGCTGCGCCGTTGATTTCTGCGGTGACAAAACCGTTGTAGTGCATGACGCGATCCGGGCCTGCGGTGTCGCTGATCTTGATGAAGGTCGCCAGCGGGATCATTTCGCCCTTGTTGTTGCGCACTTTCAGTTGGCCAATCTGCTCGGGCTCCAGACGGAACTGCTGCTCGGCTTGTACGTTGACCTGATAAGTGCGACCGAAGCGGTTGAAATCGTTGGCATACAGCGAGCCCAGATAGATCTGCAGGGTGTCGAAGATGTCGCTGATGGCAACGCCATGAGTCTTGGCTTTTTCGCGGTCGATGGCAGCATCGACTTGCGGAACGTTGACCTGATAGCTGGTGAACAACCCGGCCAGTTCCGGCACGCTATGGCTCTTGGCAATTACGTTCTGCACTTCCTTGTACAGTTCGTCATAGCCCAGGCCAGCGCGGTCCTCGACTTGCAGGCGAAAGCCGCCAATGGTGCCCAGCCCTTGTACTGGTGGTGGCGGGAAGATCGCGATATAGGCTTCCTGGATATCCGCAAACTCTGCATTCAGCGTGGCGGCAATAGCGGCGGCTGACTGGCTTGGGTCCTTGCGTTGATCGAAGTCCTTGAGCGCGACAAACACGATGCCGCTGTTCGGGCTGTTGGTGAAACCATTGATCGACAGGCCGGGGAAGGCGATCGAGTTGGCAACACCGGGCTGCTTGAGGGCCAGCTCCGACATGCGTTTGATCACCTCTTCGCTGCGATCCAGGCTCGCGGCGTCTGGCAGTTGAGCAAAGGCCACCAGATATTGCTTGTCTTGCGGCGGTACAAAACCGGTCGGGGTGTGGGCAAAACCGGCCCAGGTCAACACCATCAAACCTGCATACACCAGCATTGCGATCCCGCTGCCACGAATAATCCGGCGCACGGTGCCGACGTAGCCATTACTGGCCTTGACGAAGAAGCGGTTGAACGGACCGAACAGCCAGCTCCCGAACAGTCGATCAAGTACACGGGTGAAGCGGTCTTTCGGTGCGTTATGACCCTTGAGCAGTACAGCGGCCAGGGCAGGGGACAAGGTCAGCGAGTTGAAAGCCGAGATCACCGTCGAAATCGCGATGGTCAGAGCGAACTGCTTATAGAACTGTCCGGTCAGGCCCGAGATAAATGCAGCCGGGATAAACACCGCACACAGTACCAGGGCGGTGGCGATGATCGGGCCGGTCACTTCACGCATGGCCCGCTTGGTGGCGTCCACCGGGTTGAGCCCCAGTTCGATATTCCGCTCGACGTTCTCCACCACCACAATGGCATCGTCGACCACGATACCGATGGCCAGCACCAGCCCGAACAGCGACAGGGCGTTGAGCGAAAAGCCGAACATATGCATCACAGCGAACGTACCGATCAGCGATACGGGCACGGCCACTAACGGAATAATCGAGGCGCGCCAAGTTTGCAGGAACAGGATAACAACCAGTACTACCAGAATCAGTGCTTCAAACAGGGTATGGACTACCGCTTCGATCGAACCGCGAACGAAGATTGTCGGGTCATACACGATGTCGAAGTCCATGCCTTCCGGGAAGTTCTGTTTCAGTTCGGCCATCTTGGCGCGAACGTCATTGGATATCTGGATTGCATTGGAGCCCGGGCGCTGGAAGATCGGTATCGCCACCGCCGGTTGGTTGTTCAGCAAGGAACGCAGGGCGTACTGGCTGGAGCCCAGTTCAACCCGGGCTATGTCTTTGAGGCGAGTGATCTGGCCATCATCGCCGGAGCGAATAATGATGTTTTCGAACTCTTCCTCACTGACCAGTCGGCCCTGGGTGTTAACCGACAGCTGGAAGCTGGTTGCGTTGGGGGCAGGGGGGGCACCCAGCGCACCGGCAGCCACCTGGCGGTTTTGCTCGCGGATGGCGTTGACCACATCGGTAGCGGTCAGGTTGCGCGACGCGGTCTTGTTTGGATCGAGCCACACCCGCAACGAGTAGTCACCCATGCCGAACAGTTGCACATCGCCGATGCCGTTCAGCCGTGCCAGCTCATCCTTGATATTGAGGATGGCGTAGTTGGACAGGTACAGCATGTCGTAGCGCTGGTCCGGGGAGGTCAAGTGCACAACCATGGTCAGGTCGGGCGAAGCCTTGTCTACCGTGATACCGATGCGCGTCACTTCTTCGGGCAGCTTGGGCTGGGTCCGGGTGACGCGGTTTTGCACCTGCACCTGAGCGTTGTCCAGGTCAGTGCCCAGGGCAAAGGTGATGGTCAGGGTGATCTTGCCGTCAGCGGTGGACTGCGAAGACATGTACAACATGTTTTCAACACCGGTAATGGCTTGTTCCAACGGCGCGGCGACGGTTTCGCCGATCACTTTAGGGTTGGCACCCGGGAAGCTGGCGCGCACCACGACGGTAGGTGGAACCACTTCCGGGTATTCACTGATAGGTAATTGGAACAGCGAAATGCCGCCCGCAATCAGTATCAACAGTGAAAGCACAGCGGCGAAAATCGGCCGCTGGATGAAGAACTGGGAAAAATTCATCGGTGTTTTCGTCCCTTAACCGCGAGGAGTCGCGACGCTGGCCAGCTTCGGCGCGCCAGAGGCGGGCTTGGCAGGTGACAGGTTGCTGGCTTCCAGGGCTTGTCGTTGTTGTGCCAGTGCGGCGAGGGTTTGTTCGTTGGCCATCGGGATCACCTCAGGCGTCACCGGTGAGCCAGGGCGCACTTTCTGCAAGCCCTTGACGATGATCGTGTCGTCCTTGTTCAGGCCGCTGCGAACAATGCGCAGGCCTTCGATTTTCGGACCAAGATCAACGGCGCGGTACACCGACTTGTTGTCGTCACCCATCACCAGCACGAATTTTTTGCCCAGGTCAGTGCCGACCGCTTCGTCATTGATCAGCACAGCGGAGTAAGTGCCGCTGCCGACCAGCTTCAATCGCGCATACAGCCCAGGAGTGAAGCTGCCGTCGGTGTTGTCGAACACGGCGCGACCACGGATGGTGCCGGTTTTCGGGTTGACCTGGTTATCGACGAAATTCATCTGGCCCAGATGCGGGTTGCCGTCTTCATTGGACAAACCGAGGTACACCGGCGTGCTCTGGCCGCGTTGGCCCTGGCGGGCAAGCTGGCTGTACTTGAGGAACACACGCTCGTCTGCGTCAAAGTAGGCATACACCTTGTCGGTGGACACTACGCTGGTCAGCGGCGTGACATCCGCGCTGACGATGTTGCCTGCGGTGATTTCGGCACGGCTGACGCGGCCACTGATTGGCGAGGTGACGCGGGTAAAGCTCAGGTTGAGTTTTGCCAGGTCCAGCTGTGCCTGAATCGCCGCGACACCGGCGCGTGCAGCCTGGGAAGCTGTGCTGCGCGAGTCGGCCAGCTCAGCCGAGATGGCATTGCTTTGGCGCAGACGTTCGCCGCGCTGGGCTTCGTTTTCACTGCGGGTAGCGTTGGCGCGGGCTTGTTGCACCTCGGCTTCAAGACGACGTACTTCAGCCTGGAACGGGCGCGGATCAATCTGGAACAGCAGGTCGCCCTTTTTCACCAGGGCGCCCTCGGTAAAGGCGACCTGATCAATCTGGCCCGACACGCGCGGACGAATTTCTACGGTTTCCGGTGCTTCGAGGCGACCTGTGAACTCGTCCCATTCATTGACCGGCTGTTCCAGCACCTTGGCCACACTGACTTTTGCAGCGGAAGCAGGAGCAGTCGCTTGTGGTGTTTTACCGCATGCGCTCATCACCACGATGGCCAAGGCCGCGAGTGGGAAGCGCAAATGTTTAAGTGACCGTTCCATGGGGGGAGTCCGCCAATCTATTGAGATGGGCGGATAATGCTGGCACGCGAGCTGGCGCACGAATCGAACCCAGCGAAGATCAATATCATCCGGAATGATAGAAAGCCGAACCGAGCCCTCTAGCCTGCGCTTTTTGTTAGGGTACTATCAATTAAAAAAAGCATGAACTCATTATTGATGTGGAGCGAGCCTGCTCGCGAAGAGCCCTGGTGAGACCTTCGCGAGCAGGCTCGCTCCCACGGTTGCTTCACTGTAATCCTCAAAAGTTGATCGAGGCACTCAACCTGGCCGTCAGCGGAGCACCCTGGAATGCATAGTTGTCACCCATGTATCCGCCCACATCGCGCCAGTAGCGCTTGTCGAACAGGTTGTCGACGCTCAGCCGGAACACTGTGTCATAGCCCTCGATTCGGGTGCTGTAACGGCTGCCGATATTGAAGATGGCGTAGGCGTCCGCCTGTACCCCACCTTGCTGGCTGGCGTACTTTTTGCCGCTGTATTGCACGCCACCCAGCAGCGCCAGCCCATCGACCCATGGCAGGGCGTAATCGCCGTAAAGGCTGGCACGCAGGGTTGGCACATTGATGGTTTGGTGCCCTTCATAGTCAGGGGTGCCGCTACCCGTAACCCGCGAGCGAATCGCCGCCACACTGGCTGCAATCTGCAGGCGCTCGCTGGCCCAACCATTGGCGGCGAGTTCCAGACCGGTGTTTTTCTGCTCGCCCTGCTGCACGTAGGTGAACTCACCCGGAGTCGCATCGGGACGTGCGTACTGGTAGTCCTGACGGATCTGGAACAGCGTGGCGCTCAGGCTGATGCGCCGCCAGTCGTACTTGACCCCAGCCTCGATCTGCCGCGACACGCTAGGGGCCAGGATTTCAAAGGCATTGCTGGCATACCACGGCGCTGTGCCGCCCAGCGACAAGCCCTTGCTGTAGCGGGTATACAGCGACAGGTTTTGCACCGGCTTGTAGATCAGTGCGGCCTGGGGCAGGAACTCGTAGCGTTGGGTATGGCGGGTGGTGTCGCCCTGATCGTCGAAGGTACGCTCATCCAGACGCACTTCACGCCCGCCAATTACGGTCTGCCATTGTTCGTTAAAGCTGATGCGGTCGTTGAAAAATACCCCGTATTGGCGGCTGTCCAGACGGCGATAGCTGTCTTGGAGCGGCCCGTCGTAGCGCGCAAAGTCCTGCGGTTCGCTGTCGATATTGCCGCTGCCGATCATTTCGTTGACCAGCTCGCGCTGATCGACCACACGTCTGAATGCACTGCTGCCGACGGTCAGTTCATGGCCGATGCCGCCCGTATCAAACTGACCACTCAGTGCGGCCTGTACTTCGTCGTTGCGCCGGGTATCGTCCGGGCTCTGGAAGTCGTAAATGTCGTAACCGCCTTCGGGGCTGAAGTAGTTGGGCACCGTGCTGGTGCAACTGGTTGAGCCGTAACAGCCCCAGGCAAACGAGCTGTAGTCATCAATCACCACCTTGCTGCGCGAGGCGCTGAGGCTGCCTTTCCAGTTTTCGCTGAAGTGGTATTCGAAGTTGCCGTTGATATTCAGCGAATCAATGGTCACCGGCCTGGAGCCGCTCTGGTGCGCCAGCAGTTTTTTCGGCGAGGCATGGTGCGGCAACTCGGTGCCACCGAGCAGTTGATAGCCCGGCACCGAACGCTGCTCCTTGTTTTGATACTCCACATCCAGTTGCAGCAGCGCGTCAGGGCTGATGTTCCAGTCAAACGCCACCGCCGCGAAATCGCGCTGGCCATTGGCGTGTTCTACATAGGAGTGGAGATCTTCATGGGCGAAGTTGGCACGTAGCCCGAACTGCTGCTCACTGCCGAACCAGCCACCCACATCGGTGGCCAGGTAGCCACTGCCACGGTCGTCGGTCGAAACGGTGACCGAACGCACATCGGCCGCCCGTTTGGTCACGTAGTTCACCACGCCGCCGGGCTCGGAAACGCCGCTTTGCAGGCCGGACAGGCCCTTGAGCAACTCCACCTGCTGTTTGTTTTCCAGGCCGACGTTTTGCTCGCCGGTGATGGTGCGGCCGTTGATCTTGTAGCTGCTGGCCGAGTTCAGCGAGAAACCGCGCACCACGAAGTTCTCGTAATAACCAATGGGCGCATAGCTTTCACCCACGGAAGCGTCATTGCGCAACACCTCGCTGAGCAGCCGGGCTTGTTGATCCTTGATCAGGGTGTCGGTAAACACCGAAATCGCCGCAGGGGTATCCAGCAGGGGCGCCGCCTCGAAGCCACCGACCCAGGCGTTGTCAGCCTGGTAGCCGCCGGTGTCATCGGCGGTAATGGACGTCGCGGGCAGTTCGGTGTTGGCCGCGTGGGCCACAGGCACTGTGCTGGACAGCAGCAGGCCAAGGGTCAGCAGGTTGAGCGTGAACCGCGGGGCGGACTCTCCCTCGTTGAAAGTCCGGTAAAGCATGTTCATGCAAAGCTCCTGAACGATGGGCAGGCTTGAGGCCAGGCCTGTTTCTCAAGCGCGCATCATACATAACCGTCCGCACAGGGTAGCGGTCAGATGATTTTAAGGCGCGTTTTTTTAGTTTAAATATTGAGAAAATCCCTACATAAATAGCTTGCTGACGTAAGTTAAAGTGCGTGACTTCCAGTATGGATTTTGCGTTTAAAGCCATTTTTATCATTTTGTTTTTCTATCACCCGCAGATGTTGCTTTGCTGTATCCAGCGTGGTTAACGGCGCTCGTCAACTCAATGAATTTACACTTCCCCTCAGCGATATATGCAGGTTTGAGCAGATTGAGGGCAACAAGAGCACCAGGATGAAAGATCAAATCATGAAAGTTTCTGATCGACCCCGTTCCGGGGGGCATGTATTTAAAAGTTGTTTGTTGGGTGCTTGTCTGGTTTTCCTGGCAGGGTTTGCAGCGCCCCAGGTGCTGGCGACGACGGTCGAGATTTCCGCCAAGTTCTCCCCGGATCCGAACAATCCACAGGTCAATAAGTTTAAAAACACCACGCCCAGCACCGGTTTGTGCAACACGTTTCAGTCTTTTTGCACTACTCAAGGGCTGTACAGTATTCGTCTCGGAATCGAGGCACTGACGCAGCGCCCGATCTTAGCCAACCATGAAAATATTCGTGACGGCGCGATGATCAAGGTTCCTGCCGAGGTCAGGTCTGTTCAAGTGACAAACACGACGACGGGGCAGACAGCTGAGGTGCAATTTTCCATAACTGCCTTTAGCGCAACCAACCGGACCCGTAGTGTTTATGACATTATCGATGTGTCAGCTACGGGCCCCAATGGAGCCAACAGTACTCTTTGGGGTGGGTCGGCCTGGTCATACAATGCGCCTGCACCATGTGTACTGGGAGCATCGATGGGTACCTCCAGCTATATCGACGCTGATTACTTCTGGTCTACACCGGTGGCAGCGCCTTGTGGCAAGTCTCCTGCGTATGATATCGACATGCTCAGACTCCGTAATGCCAGTGTGTCTTACCTGATGACTACCCCTGATCCGCTGAAAATGGAGAGTGGCGTGTATACAGGCACGATCAACTACTCAGTTGGCCCGAATGGCGACTTCGACTTTGGCGATAATCTGCTCGCCACCGACAACGTCGTCACGATGAATCTCACCCTGACCGTTGAACATACTCTCAAGTTTCAGTTTCCGGCTGGCTACGGTTCCGTCACCCTTAACCCTGCAGGCGGTTGGCAGCAATGGTTGAACAAGGGGCGACGTCCGGAAAAGTTGTGGGCCGACCAGCGCTTCAAAATATGGGCATCCTCGCCGTTCAGTGTAACGCTGCAATGTGATAACGCATTGAATGACCAGTGCGCGATCAAGAACGCTGCGGGCCACACTGTCCCAGTGGCTACGCGATTAACGTTGCCCGGCGGCTTGCGTAATGCCTCGAATCAAACGGTCGAGCGCTTTCTATTAAGTACCAACCCTGAGGTTATTTCGCCCAGCCAGTACGTGGATAACGGCAATGCTACGTTGCACTTCGAAGTCGATCGAGATCAGGTCAAAACAATGATTGATGAGCACTCGGGTAGCACATACAAGGGCAATATCACGGTGATCTGGAACAGCGAAATCTGAAACTGTCCTGTAGCCGCTGCCGCAGGCTGCGACAAGGCCCAAAGGGCCTTCAAAAGCGGGGCTGGTGCACCGCCCATCGCATCCTGTTGCAGTGGCTACGGCCTGGCAATCAGCAGGTTGGTAGTGGGGCAAACCTTGATTTAGAGGCTTTGGATGGGGTATAGCTAATAGGCCGACTCAACGTAATACAGGAAATTTCAACGCCATATGGATGGAATCACACGTATCAATCGCCAGTTGGGCTCACACTTCGCATCCCTGATTGCAAGCTGTGGGCCTCACGTCAAATGCTGCTTCAGTGCAGTCACAGGGTTTGTTTCCCGCCTTCTTGCACACTTCGCTTTACCTCTCCTGAGACCCTGCTTCTCAGGCAGTTGCGCCAATGGGCGCCTGTGTTACTTCCCTCCGCCTGATCATTTCTGACTACTAGCCCTTCCGGCTCGCGCATGCCCCGCTTTTAACGGTGCGTTCTGCTGCCCGGTTTTTGTATTTGAAACCACTTTTTGATCCGAAGCGTTTCAGCGAGCGGCCCCATCGACGTTCGCGCTACAAGGAGCTGTACTCATGATTTATTTTCAGGGCAAACGAATTTTCAGTGCCATCTTCGATATGGACGGCACCATGTTCGACACCGAGCGCCTGAGGTTCAAGACCCTCAAGCAGGCAGCTCTAGAGATTTACGGTACGCCGCTTAGTGAAGAGACCCTGATCGGCTCACTGGGTTTGAGTGCCAAAAAAGCCGAGGAACTGGCCAAGGCCAACCACGGTCAGGACTTCCCCTACGCACAGGTCAGGTTGCGCGCCGATGAGCTGGAACTGGCTTTTGTGCGTGATCATGGCGTGCCGATCAAGGATGGCCTGCTCGAAGTGCTGGAGCGCCTGCGTAAATACGGTCTGACCATGGCCGTGGCTACTTCAAGTCGCCGGGCTATCGCCGAGGAGTACTTGATCAATGCCAATGTGCTCAAGTATTTCGATGTCACGGTGTGCGGTGATGAGGTCAGCCAGGGCAAACCCCATCCCGAAATCTTCCTCAAGGCGGCCAGCGCGCTCAATTGTCTGCCACAGCATTGCCTGATGCTCGAGGACTCGCAAAACGGTCTGCTGTCGGCCATACGCGCCGAAGGGCAGCCGATCCTGATCGAAGACATCAAGCCTCCGGCGCCCGAGGTCAAGGCCGGGGCACTCAAGGCGTACCTGAGCATGCACGGCTTTTTGGGCGACCTGAACGAGTGCATGCCTGACCTGGGCACCCCGGCGCTGACCGAGAGCTTCCCGCCGACCCTCAATCAATTCAGTGCCGGGATTCATGGTTTCGGTGCGATGGGGGGCGGCTACCTGACGCAAATTTTCTCCCATTGGGATGGCTACACCCGACCGTGCGAGATTATCGCCGCGACCCGTTCACGGATGCTGCGCGAAACCATTCAGGCGTTTGGCCGCTTCAGCGTGCGTTACAGCGCCACGTCTTTCGACCAGACCATCGAAAACCTGAACATGATCGACATGGACGACGCCGAAGCGGTGATCCGCATGTACGACGTGGCAGAAATCATTGGGCTGAGCCTCCCTGAAACGGCAATCCGCAAGCAGGCCGGGGTTATTGCCAAGGGCCTGATCCGTCGCTACGAGCGCCGTGGTCGTGAATTGACGATTCTGATTGTGCTGAACAAAGTCGGCGGCGCGGACTTTGTCCGTCGACATGTGCAGGCGCAACTGGAGCTGCTGGTATCCCCTGAACTGTCGCGCAAGATTCTCGACAACACCCATTTTGTCGAGACCGTGGTCAGCCGCATTGTCTCCAAACTGTCCAACGAAGCGCTGGTGCGCCAGTTGCGGATCAAGTCGAAGATGTTCCAGAACAGCTTGAGCGATGAACCGGTTGTGCCTACGGCAGCCCCGCGGACCCCGGTGCCGGAATACGAGCGTCTGATCAGCCGCTTTCGGCCTTTCGCCCAGTCCAGTAACGCTTTGAGCCAGTTGCATTTGATCCTGTTCAACAGTGAGCCGGACATGCCGCTTTATGCCCAGCGCTGCAGTAATTTGCTTGAGCGCTTGCGCCAGGTGAAGACTGTTGATGACATCACCCAGACCCAGGTAATCAAGAACCTGTTGTGGAACGGCCCCCACGCAATCATTGCCTGGTATGCCAGCCTGCTGGGGTATTCCTGGTTGGGGCAGGGCATGGGCGATCCACGGGTCAGCGAGTTGGCGCAGCGCCTGATCGGCGAGGCAGTCGGCCCGGCACTGGTGGCCGAAAACCCGCATATGGCCGATGCCGTGACCGGGTTTTCGAAAACCTTTCTGCAGCGCTGCAACACTTCCTTCAAGGACCCCTGCGCTCGAGTGGGGCGTGATCCGCTGCGCAAGCTGCAACGTAACGAGCGGATTTTCCGCAGTATCGACCTGGCCAAAAAGCACGGAATTGACAGCAGCGCCCTGGAGTTCGGCACTGCACTGGCGCTGCACTACGCGCTGCGCACAACCGACAGCAAGGATCAGGAGTGCCAACTGATGCGTACTCTGTATCAGGCCAGCGGCAGCATCGAGGCTGTGCTGACCTATACCGGGAGCTACAACGGCCAACCGTATCCGGGGCTGGACCCGATCAAGGATGCAGCGCTGATCACCTCCGTCTGCGGACATTTCCATGGCCCCGTCTGTGCTGAATTCGTCATGCCTGTGATCTGATTCGATCAAGCGGTGAGGTCTGCAATGGGCCAGTCTGGAAGGTCTGTTAAAGGAGCTGATGATGATCCGACTGACCCTGGCCGAGGCTTACGAGCTGGCCGAATCGATCTTGTTGCATAACGGTTTCAACCAGGCCCATGCCCGTGCGGTGAGCGCTACGGTGCTGGCCGGGGAGCGCGATGGCTGTGCTTCCCACGGGCTTTACCGGGTACTCGGTTGTGTGAACTCACTGCGTGCGGGCAAGGTTTGTGCTGATGCCGTGCCACAAGTGATCGATCAGGCGCCTTCAATTGTGCGTGTGGATGCGGCGGGAGGTTTTTCCCAATTGGCATTCCAGGCAGGTTTGCCATTGCTGGAGGAAAAAACCCGGGCTAACGGTATCGCGGCATTGGCGATCAATCGTTGTGTGCACTTCTCGGCACTCTGGGTGGAGATCGAACAGTTGACCGCAGCCGGGCTGGTGGCGCTGGCCTGCAACCCGAGTCATGCCTGGGTGGCGCCGGCAGGCGGTAGCCAACCGGTGTTCGGCACCAACCCCATTGCATTCGGCTGGCCACGGGCGGGGCGTGATCCGTTTGTGTTCGACTTCGCCACCAGCGCTATCGCCCGTGGCGATATCGAGCTGCATCGCCGGGCGGGCAAGGCGATTCCTGAAGGTTGGGGGGTTGATGCCCAGGGGCAGCCGAGCACCGATGCCAATGTGGTGCTCGATACGGGCGCGATGTTGACTTTCGGCGGGCATAAAGGCTCGGCGCTGGCGGCGATGGTGGAGTTGATTGCCGGGCCCTTGATCGGCGATTTGACCAGTGCCGAGTCCTTGGCGTATGACGCGGGCAGCAAGTCGTCGCCGTACCATGGCGAGTTGATTATCGCGTTCGATCCGCAGCGTTTTCTGGGGGCTGCCACCGAGCAGCATCTGGCGCGGGCCGAGGTATTGTTTGCCGGTATTGAAGGGCAGGGTGCGCGTTTGCCGTCACAACGACGCTATGAGGCACGGGCGCGTAGCGAGGTGGAGGGGGTGCAGATCCCGCAGGCTTTGTATAACGATCTGCAGGCGTTGGTGCTTAACTGATCCTGCTGCGTTTGTAGATACTCTGTTCTAGGTCAAGCTCTGGTGGGAGCGA
Organism: Pseudomonas kulmbachensis; assembly: GCF_963681935.1. Classification (NCBI taxonomy): domain Bacteria; kingdom Pseudomonadati; phylum Pseudomonadota; class Gammaproteobacteria; order Pseudomonadales; family Pseudomonadaceae; genus Pseudomonas; species Pseudomonas kulmbachensis. Next base: position 2,536,035 of record NZ_OY817088.1, read on the forward strand.
GCCTGCTCGCGAATGTTCTTCGCGAGCAGGCTCGCTCCCACGCTTGAAGTATCTCCTCAGCGGCGACGGTTGTGTTTACGCCAATGAGTCACTACGACGAGAAGCTGGCGCAACAGGCTCGCCCAGCGCCGAGATCCGCGCCGCAGATTCCGCATCAACCTGATGCAGCGACTTGCCACGAGTCTCGCGGGTCAGGGCGACGGCAACGATCGAGATCAGCGATGCTCCGACCAGATACCAGGCGATGGGTGTCGAGCTGTGGTACTTGTTGAGCAAGGTGATGGCGATCAGCGGGGCCAGTGAACCGGCAAAGATCGGCGCTACCTGGTAGCACAGCGACAACGCTGTATAACGCACGTGGGTCGGGAACATCTCGGCCATCAACGCCGAGTACGGTGCGTAGGTCATCGACTCAATCGCCAGCCCCAGCGTAATGGCCGCCATGATCAGCCAGTTGTTGCCGGTGTCCATCATCGGGAATCCGACAAAACCCCAGAACGCAGTGAGTACGGCACCCACCAGATATACTGGCTTGCGCCCGACCAGATCGGACAGATAGCCCATCAGCGGGATCATGAAAAAATGCAGCAGGTGAGCACCGAACATCAGCAGCAGTATTTCTGAGGTGTCCTTGTGCACCACCAGTTTCAGGTAGGTGATCGAGAAGGTCACCACGGTGTAGTACAGAATGTTTTCCGCAAAGCGGGCACCGATGCCCACCAGTACCGAGCGCCAGTGGTGACGCAGCACTTCAACCACACCAAGCTGTTGTTGCTTGTTTTGCGCCTGGCGCGCCTGGGCTTCCTTGAAGATCGGCGCATCATCGACGCTGGTGCGGATCCAGTAGCCGATCAGTACCACAACTGCCGAGAACCAGAACGCTATACGCCAGCCCCAAGCGAGAAAGTCCGCTTCAGACAAGGTTGTCGACAACAGCAGCAAGGCCACGGTGGCTACCAGATTGCCTGCGGGCACCCCGGCTTGCGGCCAACTGGCCCAAAAGCCCCGGCGGTTATCCGGGCAGTGTTCGGAAACCAGCAAAATGGCACCGCCCCATTCTCCGCCGAAGGCGAAGCCCTGAATCAGGCGCAGCAGCACCAGCAGCACCGGCGCGGCATAGCCAATACTGTCGAAACCAGGCAGGCAACCCATCAGGAAGGTGGTGATGCCGACCACCACCAGGCTCAGTTGCAGCAAGCGCTTGCGGCCGAATTTGTCACCGTAGTGACCGAACACCAGACCGCCTATTGGCCGTGCGAGAAAACCGACCGCGTACAGGGCGAAGGCGGCGATGATGCCGTCAATCGGGCTGTCGGTCTGGCGGAAAAACAGCTGGCCGAAGACCAGTGCCGAGGCGGTGCCATAGAGGAAGAACTCATACCACTCGGCGACTGTGCCGGCCATGGCTGCGGCCACGACGCGTTTCAGTCCCGCCGGAGTGGTTGTAGCGTGAGAGGGTTTGGTCGACATGGAGTGTGTCCTGTAGGGCCGTGAAAACAGGTGGGCCGGGCGGTCGCTCAAACGCCCGCCCCGGCAATCAATCAAAGACCGACATCGGGCAGATGCGGACGGTTGGCCAGAGCCTTGGCCATGATCCGCTCGACAAATTCACGATCTTCCCGGGGCAGGGCCAAACGCGGTGGGCGGGTCAGCGCGCTGCCGCGACCGGCAATCGCTTCACACAGCTTGATGCACTGCACCAGGTCGGCGCGGGCGTCCAGGTGCAGGATCGGCATCAGCCACTCATAGATCGGCATGGCTTCGGCAAAACGCCCGGCCTTGGCCAGACGGAAGATGGTTTCGCCTTCTTTTGGGAACACGTTGGACATACCCGATACCCAGCCTTCGGCACCCACCGCGAGGCTTTCGAGGACCACGTCGTCGAGGCCCGCAAACAGCACAAAGCGGTCGCCGACTTCATTGCGAATATCGATAAAGCGGCGGGTATCACCCGAGGAGTCCTTGAAGCACACCACGTTGTCGCAATCGGCCAGGGAAATCAGGATTTCGGGGGTTACGTCGTTTTTGTAGATGGGCGGGTTGTTGTAGACCATCAGCGGCACGTCGGCGTTTTTGGCCACGTAGCGGTAATGCTCGGCGGTTTCGAAGGGCTTGGAGCCATAGACCAGCGCGGGCATCAGCATGACGCCATCGACGCCGACCTTGCGCACCGCGTTGGCCACCTTGGCGGCTTGCACGCTGGTGAATTCGGCCACGCCGCAGATCACCGGCACCCGACCGCGGGAGGCGTCCACCGCGACTTCAGTCACGGCGATTTTCTCTTCGGCGGTCAACGAGGTGTTTTCCCCCACCGAACCGCACACCACCAGGCCCGAGACGCCGTCACGGATCACGTTGGAAATCACCTGGTGGGTCTTGTCCAGGTTGATGGTGAAGTCATCGTTGAATTGAGTGGTCACCGCAGGGAAGACGCCACTCCAGTTGATGCGCTTGCTCATGTTTGTTGCCTCCGGTTTTATAATGGTATTTCGTATACGATTAATTTCGAGCGTTTTGTACAAATTCCAATTGTGGGAGCGAGCCTGCTCGCGATAACGACCTTCGCGAGCAGGCTCGCTCCTACAGGGTGTATCTGGTTCCAGTTGTTCAGGCCCCCGGCCAGGTATCGGAAAGGCGATAGCCCTGCGGCCACGGGTCGCTTGGGTCGAGCAGGTGCTGGTGGGTGCCGGTAATCCAGGCACGGCCTGAAATGCACGGGTAGATCGCTGCGCGCCCGGCGACTTCGGTCATGGAGTCGATGCGGCAATGGAACTCGGAGCCGATGATCGAGCGCCCCACAAAACGATCCCCAACCTTCAGCACGCCCTTGGCCTGCAACACCGCCATGCGTGCCGAGCAACCGGTACCGCAGGGGGAGCGGTCAATCTTGCCCGGACGGATCACTACGGCGTTGGCGCCGCTGGCAATACCGTTTTCATACACCACGGGGGCGGCGATCTGGCAGAAGGAGATATGCGACCAGTCCGGGTTCAGCGGGTGGACGAAGCCCAGTTGCTCGTTGGCGGCGCGGGTGATCTTCAAGCCGACTTCGACGATGTCCTTGGCTTCATCCGGGCTGATGGAAAAGCCCAGTTCCTTGGCATCGGCGAGCACGAAGCTGTCGCCGCCATAGGCGGTGTCGACCTTGATCGAGCCCAGGCCTTGCACTTCGATCCAGGCATCCAGACGGTCAGCGAAGGAGGGTACGTTCTTGATCTCGACCCGCTGCACCTTGCCGTCGCGGCAATCGGCAACCGCTTCGATCAGCCCGCCAGGGGCTTCGAGCACCAGCCGGGTTTGCGGTTCGGTCATCGGCAAAATGCCGCTGTCGAGCAGTACGGTGGACACGCAGATGGAGTTGGAACCCGACATCGGCGGCGTGTCGGCCGGCTCCATGATGATCCAGGCCATTTGTGCCCGTGGATCCTTGGCTGGCACCAACAGGTTGACGTGACGGAACACGCCGCCGCGAGGTTCATTGAGGACGAAGTTGCGCAGGGTTTCGTCCTGGGCAATCCAGCGTGACTGCTCCCACACCGTAGCCCCGGGTGGCGGCGCCACACCGCCAACGATCACGTCACCGACCTCGCCCTCGGCGTGACAGCTGACCACATGAATGACCTTCGATGAACGCATGTTCTGCTCCTATTTGACCGATTTGAGGAACGCCGCGGTTTCCGCGTGCACAGGGTTGCCGATGACTTGATCGGGGGTGCCGATTTCGTGCACCAGGCCATTGCGAAAGAACGCCACACGGTCGGACACATCCCGCGCAAAACGGATTTCGTGAGTGACCAGGACCATGGTCATGCCGTCTTCGGCGAGCATGCGCATGGTGTCCAGCACCTCGCCCACCAACTGCGGGTCGAGGGCCGAGGTGGCTTCGTCGAACAGCATGTAGTCCGGTGACATGGCCAGGGCGCGGGCAATCGCCATGCGCTGTTGCTGGCCGCCGGAGAGCTTGCCGGGGAAAGCTTTAAGCTTGTCGCCAAGGCCCACATGGGTCAGTTGCTGCACGGCCAGCGCCTCGGCTTCGGCCTTGCTTTTGCCCAGTACCTTGCGCGGCGCGAGCATCACGTTTTCGAGCACGGTCAGGTGCGGGAAGGCGTTCCATTGCTGGAACACGATGCCGATTTTCTGCCGCAGGTGGTTGAGGTTGGTGGCGCGGTCGTGGACTTCGATGCCGTCGACGCGGATATGGCCTTTCTGGATCGGTTCCAGGCCATTGATGCACATCAACAGGGTCGACTTGCCGGAGCCTGAGCCGCCGATAATCGATACCACTTCGCCCTTGTTGACGGTCAGGCTCACGCCCTTGACCACTTCAAGTTCGCCGAAGGATTTGTGGACGTTGTCGATCTCAATCATTTTCTTGCCACCTTTTTTCCAGGCGAGCGCCAAGGCGGGCAACCACCAGGCTCATGACGTAATAGATAAGGCCCGCGATGCACAACACCAGCATCGGTTCCTGAATACGAGTGACGATGGTTTGCGAGGCGCGCAGCAGTTCAACGATGCCGATCCACATCACCAGGGCGGTGTCTTTCATCACACTGAGCACCAGGTTGAGCCAGCCGGGAAAGGCCACCCGCATGGCGATGGGCAGCACGATGTAACGCAGGTCCTGCAAGTAGCTCAGGCCCAGCGAGCGGCTGGCCCGGCGCGTGGTAAATGGCACCGCGAGCACACCGCTGCGCACGATTTCGGTGAAGTACGCGGCGGCGTAAACCCCAAGCACGATGCACCCGACGCTGAAGGCGCTGATGTTCAGGCCGACAATGCTTTTGAGCGAGTTGAACAACACAAACTGGATCAGCAACGGCACGCTGCGAAACACATCCAGCACCCAGGCCAGCGGCAGGCTGGCTCGTGGCAGCAAGGCGCGCAGCAGACCGAACAACAACCCGGCAACGGTGCCGAGCAAAATTGCCCAGGTTGTCAGTTGCAGGGTGACCCAGGCCCCGTCCAGCAAAAACAAAAAGTCGTTCCAGGTAAAACTGGTGGAAAACATGGGTGAGTCCTCAGTAACGGAACAGTCGCCAGGCCATCAGCCGGGCTACTGCAACGATCGCTTTGGCAATCAGGTAATACAGCACCGCGGCAATGGCGAAGTATTCGAAGGTGCGGAACGTTTTGACGTTGTAGTCCTGAGTCACGCCAGTGAGGTCATTGTTGAGCCCCACGATCACCCCCAGTGAGGTCATCAGCACGGCCCAGACCATCTGGTTGGTCAGCGGGTAGAAGACAATGCGCAACAGTTGCGGAACCACGATCATGCGGTAGGTCTGAAACGCACTCATGCCCAGTGAGCGTGCCGCGCGGATCTGGGTATCGGGCACGGCTTTGAGGCCGCCGCGAAAGTTTTCCGCCAGGTAGCCTGCGTTGTTGAACGTGATCCCGGCCAACAGAGCGATCCATGAACTGACATGCAGGCCTAGGGAGCCGAGACCGAAGTACAGGACATAAATCTGGAACAGCGACGGGGTATTGCGGGCAATGGATACCCAGGCATTGCCAACGCCGCGCAACAGCGGGTTTTTGGTTTCGCGCATCACCGTCAGGGCCAAGGCGATCAGCACGCCGAAAATCATCGACAGTGCGGCGGTCTCGAAGGTGACCACAGCGCCTGCGAGCATGTCGGGCAAGGCCCGCAGGGCAGAGCGCCATTGGAAGGTGTAGTCAAACATGGGCAGGGTTCTCCAGTGAGGCAGTGGTTTGCAGCCACAACGGCAAGCGACCGCTGGCCGTGGCGCTGCATGCCGCATCCACACACTCGGCGAGGCTGGCGAAATGCACCTTGCGCCCCACCAGGCCGGGGGCGTAATGGGCGTATTTACCCGAATTGGTCATCAGGTTTCTGGCGGCAGGCGGGATCACCGGCTCACCGAGCATGCACCAGCAGGTATCGCTGACCAGCGTGGCGCCGAAGGCTTCGAGCACGGCGATATGCCCGGCTGCGCGAGCTTGTTCCAGGATGGCGCGACCACAGGTGATCGCCAGCACCACCTCCGGGTGGCGCTGGCGGCCCTGACACAGGCGTGCCAAATGGGCGAATTCGCTGAGGGAGAAGTGCGGGTTGCCCAGCGACACCACATCCACCTTGGGGTCGCGGGCACTGTTGAGTTCCTGCCAGCTCAGCCGCAAGTCCTGCAGGCTGATCTTGATCACCGGTAACGGGCCATCCACTACCTGTTCCGGATTCAGCGCTTCGGGTGTAACGCCTGCGATATGAAACAGCGGTGCAGCGCTGGTGGTTGCAAAGGCCGCGCCGAAGGCTTTGAGGTCGTCCTGGTCCGGGTGCTGCTGCTCCAGTCCTGAAACCAGCGGGATGCGGCTGCCGGCCAGGGCTCCAATGTGATAGCCGAGCAGGGGGTAGAAGGCGTCGTCGAGGTTGGCCAGTGGCGGTAACTCGACGTGCAGACGGGCCTTGCGCTGACTTTCCAGATGGCAACCAATCAACGGCGCACGGCCGGTGAGGGCGATGCAAATATCCAGATAGTCGGGGTATTTGAGCGTGCGTGCGCCAAGCACGCTGTTGGCGTAAACCACCGCGTTGGATTCGGCCCAGACGATCTGCTCGCCCGCCTTGGGCGCGCTGTCGAGCAGGTAAGGCGCGCAGGTGAAGCTCAGTTGCGCGCCCATGGCCATATACGCATCGCCCAGCGCACTGGCCGGCACGCCGAGCGCCGGGTCTATGCCCAGTTCACGCCAGCGCCGCTGGTCTACGGAAATCGAATTAAGAGTGGTGGGCACTCGTACCTTGGCGCCCCATTCAACCAGTTGCTGGGCAAAGCGCAGGCTCGCAGGCCCGGTATAAATGCAGCCGTCGATATGGGCCTGGGTAATGTCAATCAGTTGCCCGGCACCTTGCAGTTGCGCCATGCGCAGCACGATTTGCATCGCGACTTGGGCCGCCTTTCCGTAACTACCGTCGAGCAGTGCCCGATCGTGCTCGGTCAGCTCAATCGGGGTAGCGGAATCTGTAGTGGGTACATCGCTGAGCGGTTCTGATGTGGTGTCGTCAGGCACCGAGTCGAACAGGCTCAGGTGTGTGCCGTCGACCCTGGCGAACGCTTTGCCGCGCAAGGCGCCAAACGCTTCCTTGCCGATGCACAGCACCGGCAGGGAACGTTCGAACAGGGTCCGGGCCACCAGCACGCCAAGGGTCAGGATCTCATCGGCTTCAGCCAGCACCAGTGCGGCGGGGGCGTGGCCGTTGCTGATCAATTCCATCATCACGCTGCTGCCGGTACAGGAGCCGCGCCCGCTTGGAATTGCCAGTACCCGGCCAGCCAGGCATTGCCCGCTGAGCGGGTGGTGACGGTCAATCACCTCACCACTGAACGGGTCGACGCCGCCCCAGAAACTCAGGCCGACATCGGCGTACAGCAAAGGGCCAAAGGCCGCGCCATCAACCAGGCTGCGACCGGCAAGAGAACTTTTCCCGGACATGCTGGATACCTCAGTAGTAGACGTGAGGTACGGTCAGATCAGCCGGTGGAATCTCGGTACCGACCCATTTGACCCACAGCTCCTTGTAGCGTCCGGTGCGTACTTGCTGGTTGACGAACAGGTTGAGGTAGTTGAGCAGGCCGTACTCGTTGCGCTTGGCGCCTAGGGACACGTAATCAACCACGTAAGGCGCGTTACCGGCGACTTTGAGGTTTTTGTACTTGCCTGATTTAAGGGTAGCTGCGGCCACGGTATTGGTGACGACGGTGGCTTCAATATGGCCTTGGGCAACGGCCAACAAGGTGTCGTTTTGCGACTGATAGGCACGGAACGAGCCGCTGCCCCAGTTTTTCACGTCTTTTTCCAGGGCGATGGCTTCATAAGTGCCGCTGGTGTTGCCCAGCGCCTTGCCTTTGAGGTCGGCGAAGCTGTTGATGCCGGTATCGTCGCGGGTCAGCACCACCATCTGGAACGCGAAGTACGGAATGCTCAGGCCAACGGTTTTGGCGCGCTCCAAGGTGTCCGAGGTGGATGCCACGATAACGTCGGCGCGACCCGAGACCAGCGCCGGGATACGGTCGGGGAAAGGTGTTTCGACAATTTCGGCATCGACTCCGAGTACTTTCGCCAAGTCGTTGCAGTAGTCCACATCGAAGCCTACCGGCTTGTTGGCGGCATCACGCGAACCCATCGGCGGGAAGTCCAGGGTCACGGCGCAGCGCAGTTTGCCCGAGCCAATAATGTCATCAAGCTTGTCGGCCTGGGCGGTGGCAATAAAGGAGGTACTGAGAACAGCGCTGAGGGCTACGGCAAATACGGGGTTTTTCATAGAAGCCTCGAAGTCGTTGAAGTGCTGTTAAATGTCGTATTGAGAATTTCGTATACGATATTTGTTTAGCAAATCATGTGCCGATTTTTCCTACAGGCCCGCAATTAGTTCGCGAATGAGGTTTTTGCTGGCTTGTGTGATGGCACTCAGGAGCAGGAGGGATGGCCGGGTAGCAGGGTGGTGTTACAGAAGGGAGCATTGCCGTAGGAAATGCCCCACAAGGGAACACTTAGTGGCATTTTGCGGTATTGGTTATGGCTTTGGCTTTGGGCAGTATGGGCGCGAGGGGATTTCTTGAGAGCGTGAACCATCGTGAGCTACATCAATACAGACTTGCTACTGACGGCTCCTGTTGACCTGACTTTACTCGCGCAGGCCATGGCGCCGGAGCATGAGGACAATTGTCCGGTCAGTTGTTTGCAGGATTCTTATTTAGAAGGTGTTGGCCATAGAGTGGTTTTGGAAGGTTTTGGCCCGCAGGGTAGTTACGACACACCTGAAGAGAGCATCAATGTGCTGCTTGATGCTGTTGAGCAGCTCCCGCAAGCGCTGAAACCCCTGTGGCAAGCCTGTACGCAAAAAACAATGGATATCGGTTTTCGAAGTGATGAGTTTTCGCACAGCCTGACTTACCCGCTCTGTTTCGGCACGCTTGCCCGCATGCACATATTGGGGATTGATCTGGCTATCACGGTTTACTGAAACCTGCCTGAGGAGCGTACAGAGATACTTCAACCGTGGGAGCGAGCCTGCTCGCGAAAATCATTCGCGAGCAGGCTCGCTCCCACTAAGGGCTTGATCTGGAACAGAGTATCTACTGGTGTTTGGTCCTTGCGCAGGTCAATGGCTCTGCGGCAAATGCTCAAACAGGGTTTTGCATACACCGGCAATGTGCTCGTCGAGCAATTTGACCGCCCGCTCTACATCACCGGCACGGCAGGCGTCGAGAATCTCGCGGTGTTCGTGATCGGCGCGGTGTTTGCCTGCCGATAAACTCATCTGCATACGCAGGTAGCGTTCAAGCTTGTCATTGACCGAACGGATCAGGCTGATCATGAACGGGCGCTGCGCAGGCTCGTAAAGGCAGGCGTGCAGTTCCCAGTTGAGTTCGGCCCAGCGCCCCACATCATCTTCGCCGACAAATTCCTGGCAGATGCGCTCGGCGCGGGCGAAGGTGTCTTCGGTCATATTAGGAATGGCCAGGCGCAGCAACTTGTCTTCAAGTAGCATGCGCACTTCGAACATCTGTGCCAGTTCCACCTCGGAAATCCGCGTGACCATGGCTCCGCGATTACGCTGGAACATCACCAGCCCTTCAGCTTCGAGGCGTTTGAGGGCTTCGCGCACCGGGATTTTGCTGACATTGAACTGGCGGGCGATATCGTCCTGACGGATCGGCTCGTCTTCAGCGAAGTGCCCGGCAACGATGGCATCACGCAGGTGCAGGGTGATGATTTCCGACGTGGAAGGGGAGTTGCCCAAGTCGGGAGCATTAAATTTTGGGTGGGCCACGGCGGTCATCGTTCGCTGGAAAAAAGATATGGTATACGAAAAACATAGGGTATTCCTTGTGCCGATGGTCGGCCAGGTCTGATTTTTGTGCGGGCGGGCTTGCACCCGCGTCATTATCCAGGTCGTGGCGCTTGCCTGCCCACAGCCGTGCATCACGAAACATCGGGCTGTTCTGGAACGACGCCAAATGGTCGAGTTCGGAGTAGGCCTGGCGCACGTTGAACTTGCTGTCTGCGGCACCGTCGTTCAGGTCTACTGGCAGCACGTTCGCAGCAACCGGTTTTTTTGGTGCTTGCAAGCCGCCGTTACCGGGCAGGGCGCCTGGCCGCAAGTCGGCTGCCCTGCTGCGGTTTGCGCCACTGCAGGCTTGATGTCATGCTCCGGGTCGATATGACTCATGCACAGAGAATCACACAAGGGCAGCTGTAAATGGCTTCGGTTAAAGATGTCGCACGATTGGCAGGGGTCTCCCTGATGACCGTGTCCCGAGCGATCAATACCCCGCAAAAACTCAACGCAGAAACCCTGGCCACAGTGCGCAAGGCCATCGAGACCCTGGGTTATGTACCCAGCGAGTCTGCACGCAAGATGCGCGGCGGTCTTTCCAGCAGCAAGACAATCGGCGTCTTCGCCCTCGACACCGCAACCACGCCTTTCGCCGTGGACATGCTGCTGGCACTGGAGCGCACGGCGCGGGAGAACGGTTGGAGCGTGTTTATCATCAACGTCTTCGAAACCCCTCCAAACCAGCAAACCATCGACCTGATGCTGTCCCATCGACCTGACGGGATTGTGTTCAGTGCCATGCAATTGCGTGAGTTGGATATTCCCGCAGTGTTGCGCGATTACCCTTTGGTGCTGAGCAACTGCTTGAGCAGCAGTCCTGATGTGGCGTGCTATGTCCCGGATGATGAAGACGGCCAGTACCAGGGCGTGCGTCTGGCGTTGCAGCGCGGCTATCGACGCCCGCTGTGCATCAATCTGCCGCGCCACAGCATGGCCTGGCAACTGCGTCAGCAAGGTTTGGCGCGCGCCCTTGAGGAGGCCGGGCTTGCCCTGGACAGCATCCAGCAATACGACCTGTCCGCGGATGATGGCTATGAAGAAGTCATCAGCGAGCTCAGCCGGCAGTTGGCTGAGTCGCCCTCAGTGCCCGGTTTTGATCTGCTGATTTGCGGCAATGATCGTATTGCCCTGATCGCCTACCAGTTTCTGCTCGGCCAGGGCCTGAAAATTCCGGCTGACATTGCCGTGCTCGGTTTCGACAATATGGTGGGCGTTGCAGAGCTGTTCTATCCGCCATTGACCACTGTGCAATTGCCCTATTACGCAATGGGTCAGCGTGCAGCTCTGCACCTGATCGAGAGCAAGGACGAACCCTTCACCCACAGGGTGGGTTGCCCGCTGGTGGAGCGCCTGTCCCTGTAGCAGCCCCTTCACTTGTCGGCTTTCAGTCCGAGTGCTGCAGCAGGCGATTCAGCCGCTGTGGATCGTCCGATTTGAAGGGCGGACGCTGTCGCAGGCGGGCTCATTTCTGAAAAGCGCAACACTTGCTGCCGAAAAATCGGATAATGGCCGCCATTTTGTTTAGCTCGTTATTCTGGTAATCCCGCATGGAAATTAAGGTCAACTTTCTCGACAACCTTCGACTTGAAGCCAAGTTCGATGATTTCACGGTCGTTGCCGATCAACCGATTCGCTACAAAGGCGATGGTTCGGCTCCAGGCCCATTCGACTACTTTTTGGCTTCGTCGGCGTTGTGTGCGGCGTATTTCGTAAAGTTGTACTGCGCGACCCGCAACATTCCCACGGAAAACATCCGCCTGTCGCAGAACAACATTGTTGACCCGGAAAACCGCTACAACCAGATTTTCAAGATTCAGGTCGAACTGCCGGCAGATATCTCTGAAAAGGACCGTCAGGGCATTTTGCGTTCCATCGACCGTTGCACCGTAAAGAAGGTCGTGCAAGCGGGCCCTGAGTTTGTGATTGAAGAGGTGGAAAACCTCGACGCCGATGCCCAGGCGCTGCTGATGCCCGTTTCCGATTCAGAGACCGGCACTTACATTGCAGGCAAGGATCTGCCGCTGGAGCAAACCATCGCCAATATGTCCGGCATTCTGGCTGGCCTGGGCATGAAAATCGAAATCGCTTCGTGGCGCAATATCGTCCCCAATGTGTGGTCGCTGCACATCCGCGATGCGCAATCGCCGATGTGTTTTACCAACGGTAAGGGCGCGACCAAGGAAGGCGCGCTGGCGTCGGCATTGGGTGAGTTTATCGAGCGTCTTAATTGCAACTTCTTCTACAACGATCAGTTCTGGGGCGAAGAAATCGCTAATGCAGCGTTCGTGCATTACCCGGAAGAGCGTTGGTTCAAGCCGGGGCCCAAGGACGCGCTGCCGAGCGAGATTCTTGATGAGTACTGCCTGAAGATTTACAACCGCGAAGGCGAGCTGCGTGGCTCGCATCTGATCGACACCAACTCCGGTAATGAAGAACGCGGCATCTGTTCGCTGCCGTTTGTGCGTCAGTCGGATGGCGAGGTGGTGTATTTCCCGTCCAACCTGATCGAAAACCTGTTCCTGAGCAACGGCATGAGCGCCGGCAATACCCTGCCTGAAGCTCAGGTGCAGTGCCTGTCGGAGATCTTTGAGCGTGCGGTAAAACGCGAAATCATTGAAGGTGAGTTCGCCTTGCCGGATGTGCCGCAAGAGGTGCTGGCCAAGTACCCGGCCATTGTTGCCGGGATCCAGGCACTGGAAGAGCAGGGGTTTCCTGTGCTGGTCAAGGATGCGTCCCTGGGCGGTGAATTTCCGGTGATGTGCGTCACCTTGATGAACCCGCGTACCGGCGGTGTTTTCGCCTCGTTCGGTGCCCACCCAAGCCTGGAAGTAGCACTGGAACGAAGCCTGACCGAGTTGCTTCAGGGGCGCAGTTTTGAAGGCCTGAACGATCTGCCCCAGCCGACTTTCGAAGGTCATGCGGTGACTGAGCCGAATAATTTCGTCGAGCACTTTATTGACTCCAGCGGTGTGGTGTCATGGCGCTTTTTCAGCTCAAAATCCGATTACGAATTCGTTGAATGGGACTTCACCAGCCAGGGTGAAAACGCCAACGCCGAAGAAGCCGCGACCTTGTTCGGCATTCTCGAGGGCATGGGCAAGCAAGTGTATATGGCGGTGTACGAGCATCTCGGGGCGAAGGCCTGTCGCATCCTGGTACCGGACTATTCGGAAATCTACCCGGCTGACGATCTGATTTGGGATAACACCAACAAAGCGCTGTTCTTCCGCGCCGATATTCTGAACCTGCACCGCCTCGACGAAGAAGAGCTGAAAGCGCTGGTTGAGCGTCTGGTTGAAAGCGAGCTGGATGACTACACCGATATAACCACCTTGATCGGCATCGAGTTTGACGACAATACCGCCTGGGGTCAGCTGACGATCCTGGAGCTGAAGCTGCTGATCTACCTTGCCCTCAAGCAGTATGAAGAGGCAAAAGAAGCGGTGGAAATGTTCCTCCAGTACAACGACAACACCGTTGATCGTGGTTTGTTCTACCAGGCCGTGAATGCGGTGCTGGAAATGGAACTGGACGAAGACCTGGAACTGGAAGACTACGAGGTCAACTTTCGCCGCATGTTCGGCAACGAACGGATGGACGCGGCGATCGGCTCGGTGCGAAGCAGCGTGCGTTTCCATGGCCTGACACCTACCAGCATGAAGCTGGAAGGGCTCGACAGGCACCTGCGGTTGATCGACAGCTACAAAAAACTGCATTCGGCACGGGCCAAGGCGGTGGGCCTGTCGGATTGATCTGACGTTGCCATCGCGAACAAGCCCGCGCCCACAAGGTTTAAATAACCACTGTGGGAGCGGGTTTGCTCGCGATGACAACAAGCCGGTCAGTCAGTTATGCCAAGGCATCGCTGTCAATGATGGATCGCAATTGATCGCTCAGCTCCAGGCAGCAATGCTTCAATGAACTGATGAAGTTATCGACCAATGGAGAGTAGGGACGATGCTGGGGGCGCACCACACTGACGGTGAACGGAATGGAAAGTGACAGCCTGCGAATTTCCAACCCGAGCTTCGCGTAGGCCAGTGCCGTGAGCGGGTTGATAATGGAAATGCCTACCCCCAGGGCTACCGTTGCGCAAACTGCCGCTGCGCTGTGCGTTTCAACGACCAATTGCCTGCTGATCCCCGAACTGTCGAATAAATTGTCGATCTTGTTGCGATAGGGATCGTTGCTCGCCAGAGAAATGAACGGCTGGTGCTCAAAGTCTTCGGGGTACAGAACCGCCTTGGCACACAGCGGGTGCCCGGTGTGCAGGATACAGACGATATCCGAGGTGAAGATGGTCTCCAGATCGGTGCCCGGGGGAGCGCTGTTGTCTTCTATCAGCCCCAGATCAAAACGCTGCGAAGAAAGCCACTCGTTGAGCAACGGCGAATCCTGGGGCGTAATGCTGATTCCAACTGCGGGGTATTGATCCAGGAAATGTTTGCAGACCTTGGGCGCCACTGCTTGGGAGAAAGCTGGCAGGCAAACGATGCTGATTTGCCCGTGCCGGTACTGGCGAATGGCGTCAGCGGCCTTGACGATCCGTTCCAGGCCGAAGTAAGACCTCTTGACCTCATCGAAGAGCAGTAGCGCCTGTTCAGTCGGGACCAGCCTGGCATTGGTGCGCTTGAACAAGGTCAAGCCGGTCAGCGACTCCAGCCTGCCCAGTTCTCGACTGATGGTCGGTTGTGAGGTGCGCAACAGGGCCGCTGCGGCGGTAGCGCTACCGGCTGTCATGACCGCCCAGAATATCTCGATATGCCTGAAGTTGAGCGACGCCATGGCGATCCTTGCCTCGGTAATGGTGAGTTTTTGACCATATCAGATATGAATTGATTACGTATAAAGTAGTATTTTTAATCTATCTGAACCTTGCAGAAAATGGCAGGCAAGCAAGTATGCCCGCTGATTTTCAGAGAGGTTCCAATGGATGGTTTCAGTTACAAGCAAGGTGTTTTGCATGCCGAAGGGGTGGACTTGGAAAGCCTGGCTGAAAAGTTGGGTACGCCGTTGTTTGTCTATTCCACGAGTACCCTGGCGGCGCATTTAAAGAGCATGCGTGACGCTTTTCAAACGATTGACCCGCTGATTTGTTTTTCGGTCAAAAGCTGCAGCAATTTGAGCATCCTGAAGCTTCTGGTTGAGCAGGGGGCGGGGCTGGATGTGGTCAGCGGGGGCGAAATCTACCGTGCGCTGTTGGCCGGTGCTCGCCCTGAAACCATTGTGTTTGCAGGCGTGGGCAAGTCTGTGCAAGAGATCACCTATGCACTGCAGGCAGGGATCTATCAGTTCAATGTCGAGTCTGAGGGTGAACTGGCGAGGATCGATGCGATTGCCGCTCAGTACGGCTGCAGGGCCAGGGTTTCAATCCGGATCAATCCCGATGTGGCGGATCGCGATACGCCGCAGAAAACCGCCACAGGAGGGCGTCAAACCAAGTTCGGCATTCCGGTGACACGTTCGGCACGTCTTTACGCTCCAGGGTTGTACGGCAACGTCGACGTTGTCGGAATCCATGCACACATTGGTTCGCCTATCCATGACAGCGCGTCTTATCTGGCTTGCATTGATGTCATCGAGAAACTGCTGGATGAGGTGGAGCAGGCAGGCGCCACTGTCGAAACTATCAATATTGGCGGTGGCTTTGCGGCCATTTATGAGGCCTCTGATTGCGCGAGCATTTCGTTGCAGGAAATGGGGCGGATTATTTCTCAGCGGCTACTGGGGCTCAAGGCGCGGGGGGTGCGGTTCGTGATCGAGCCCGGCCGCTCTATCAGCGCCAATGCTGGTGTGCTGTTGACGCGTGTCGAATACATCAAGGAGGGCTGGGATCGGCAGATTGTGATTGTCGATGCGGGCATGAATATCTTGCTCCGGCCCACGCTTTACGGCGCACACCATGCCATGTGGCCGATCCGATATGGGCATTTCAGCGGGCACTGGACACACCTGAGCACTTCTTCGAAGTCCGATTCACACGCCACGCTATCGCCCGCGGATGTAGTGGGGCCGATTTGTGAAACCGGCGACTTTTTTGCGTTGTCGCGACCTCTGCCAATACTTTCGGAGCGTGACACCCTGGCCATTTTTTCGGCAGGTGCTTACGCCATGAGCATGGCCAGCCAATACAACTCGAAAGTTCGCCCGGCTGAAGTGCTGGTCATGGGCGAGGAGTATCGGATCGTGCGTCACAGAGAGCGCTTTGAGGATCTGGTTGCCAGGGAGATGGATGCTATTGGCTGAGGATCGATCTGGTAAGGCCAATTAAGATAAATAATAAATTGGTCTTGCCAATATTTTTTCCTGCGTGTAGTTTTCGAGGCGTGATCATCCAGGCGGCACTCAAGCCAGCCAACAACAATAGGAGATCCAGATGCCCTGTCTTGCTCCCTGCGTTGCTGCGCCCCCTTGTTTGCCCCCCCCTCACTCGTCTCGCCAATACCCGTTAGCCCTTGCACTAACGACGGAGAATAAAAAATGCTGACTGTGATCTGTAACGAGCCGCGCTCGCTCACCGCTATCGAAAGCCCGATGCCTGACCGCCAGCCCGGCGAAACCCTGATCAGAATCAAGCGGGTGGGGGTGTGTGGCACTGACCTGCACATTTTCACCGGCAACCAGCCGTTTCTGGAGTACCCGCGGGTCATGGGGCACGAGTTTTCCGGGATCGTCGAAGCCAGTGACGAGGGCAGTGGCCTGGTCGCTGGGGATGTTGTGTACGTAATGCCCTACATCTCGTGTGGCTCTTGCATCGCCTGCCGCCAGGGCAAGACCAACTGCTGCACCCGTATCCAGGTGCTCGGTGTGCACTGTGATGGCGCCTTTACCGAATACCTGAGCGTCGCCCATCAGTTCATCCACAAGGCCGTGGGGGTTTCGCTGGACCAAGCGGCAATGATCGAGTTTTTGTCCATCGGTGCCCATGCAGTGCGCCGCTCCAACCTCCAGGCCGGGCAGCGTACGCTGGTAGTCGGCACCGGGCCGATAGGCATGGCGGCGGCAATATTTGCCGGGCTGCGCGGGGCTGTGGTCACCGTGCTCGATACCCGTGACGACCGCCTGGATTTTTGCCGCAAGCACTTGAATATTCACGCGGCAGTGAAAATTGGCGAAGGTGATAAAGAGGCGCTGGCCGAGCTGACTGAAGGCGATTTCTATGATGTGGTGTTCGATGCCACCGGCAACGCCCGGGCGATGGAGCGCGGATTTGAATTTATCGCCCACGGCGGTACCTACGTGATGATCTCGGTGGTGCGTGACTCGATTACCTTCTCCGACCCTGAGTTCCACAAGCGCGAAGCCACCCTGATGGGCAGTCGTAATGCCACCGTTGAAGACTTCCGCTATGTCGAGCAATGCCTGCGCGACGGTTTGATCCCGGATCAGGCACTCAACACCCACCGCATCCCGCTTAGCGAAGTTGCCACCCGGTTCACCACTCTGCTGGACCCGCAGCAAGGCGTGGTCAAAGCCATTATCGAGTGCTAGGAGCGTGGCGCTGCCTCTGCCGCCAAGGCCTGAGCAGCGCACCTGAACCGTTGAGGAACCACCATGAACCCTGCTAACTCATCATTACTGGTACTGACTGCAGGTGATGACGTCGCGGTTGCACGCGGCGATATCGCCTGTGGCCAGCTACTGTGTGCCGATGGCCTGTGCGTTACCGCGCTGGCCGATATCCCGTCGGGACATAAAATCGCCCTGCGCGATGTGGCCCAGGGACAGCCGGTACGCAAATATGGCCAGATCATCGGCCAGGCAAGCAGCGATCTGCGTCCCGGTGAGCATGTTCACGTGCACAACCTGCAGATGCCGCTGGCCAGTTCCACCCACTCGTTGGCCAACGTCTACCAGCCCACCGTTTACCACACTGACCAGGCTCGTTTTGCTGGCTATGTTCGTGCAGACGGTCGTGTCGGTACGCGCAATTACATCGGGGTAATTTCCAGCGTCAATTGCTCGGCCACCGTGTGCAAACAAATTACTGCGGCGTTCGATGCCGGGTATCTGCGCGATTACCCCAATGTTGACGGCGTGGTCGCCATCACCCACGGCAGCGGCTGCGGCATGGGGGCCAAGGGCGAAGGTATCGAGATCCTCAAGCGCACACTTCACGGCTATGCCGATCATGTGAATTTCGCGGGTGTGCTGGTCATCGGTCTGGGATGTGAAGTCAATCAACTGGCCCCGCTGATGGAGCAGTTGGCCGACCGCACTGCAGTACTCAAGGCCAGTCTGGTGATCCAGGACGCGGGGGGCACCCGTGAAACGGTGCAGCGTGGCATCGGTCTGGTACGGGCCATGCTCGCGCAGGTTAACAGCCAGCAACGCAGCAGCGTGTCGGCCAGCCACCTCATTGTTGGCCTGCAGTGCGGTGGCTCGGACGGTTATTCCGGGATCACCGCCAACCCGGCGCTGGGTGCGGCAGTTGACTTGGTGGTGCGTCATGGCGGTACTGCGATCCTCTCGGAAACCCCTGAGATTTATGGTGCCGAGCACTTGCTGACGGCCCGCGCGGCCTCGGCGCCGATAGCCGACAAACTGATGGGGCGGATTCATTGGTGGGAGGAGTACGTACGCCAGCATCACGGCGACATGAACAACAATCCATCGCCTGGGAACAAGGCTGGAGGTATCACCACCATTCTCGAAAAATCTCTCGGCGCAGTGGCCAAGGCCGGTTCTACAGGCCTGATGGGGGTGTATGAATATGCCGAGAGGGTCGAGCACCAAGGCCTGGTGTTCATGGACACTCCCGGGTACGACCCGGTGTCGGCCACTGGCCAGGTAGCGGGCGGGGCGAACCTGATTTGCTTCACTACCGGGCGTGGCTCGACCTATGGTTGCAAACCCACCCCGTCACTGAAAATCGCCACCAACACCCGGCTGTTTCAACGCATGTCATTGGACATGGATTTCAATGCCGGAGGGATTGTCGACGGTGAAGAATCGGTGGCCGAAGCGGGCTCACGCTTGTTCGAACTCATGCTCGCAACAGCCTCTGGGCGCAAAACCTGCAGTGAAGAAAACGACATGGGTGACAACGAGTTTGTGCCCTGGCAAATCGGCGCGGTGATGTGAGACCAACAAGCCAAAGGCCCCAGCACCGAGGTTAGTGCAATGCGCCTCGACCGCTGTGGTAGCCTTTGGCATCATTTCTCGGACTCTGCCTCGATGGTCTCTTCCTTTGCGTCTTCAGAGCGCAAGCTCTACCAGAAAATCGCCGACCGGTTGCGTGAATACATCGTTCAGGGTGACTTCAAGGTAGGCATGCGCTTGCCTCCTGAGCGCGACCTGACGCAGTTGCTCGGTGTATCGCGACCGTCGCTGCGAGAAGCGCTGATTGCTTTGGAAATCGAAGGCAGCATCGAGATCAGGATGGGGTCGGGCGTCTACGTCGCTGCACGCTTGCGCGAGGGTGGCGCACGAACGGTTACGCTCGGCGAGAGCCCGTCCGAACTGATGCAGGCACGGGCGCTGATCGAAGGCGAGGCGGTGGTGCTGGCGTGCATGCACGGGAAAAAAAGCGACTACCGTTACCTCAAGGATTGCATCGAGGCCATGCGTGCGAGCATCGAAGCCAATCGCCCACCGCTGGAAGACGACCGCAAGTTTCACCACCGCCTGGCAAAAATGACCGGTAACTCAGCGTTGCTAAGGATCATAACTTCGCTGTTCGATGAGCGTCACAGTCCAATTTCTGCGCACCTTAGCGAGCGCTCGGAAAACCACGGCACCTGGGATGCAGCAGTGATCGAACATGAAGCGATCTTGCACGCCCTGGAATGCAAGGACGTCATTGCTGCCCAGACTGCCATGCGCCAGCATTTACTGTGTTCCGAAGCGCGTTGGTTGGGGGCGCTGGAGGCTCCCTAGCCTCACACACATCGAATACATGCTCGAACACGTGCAGTGGCGGGCGGCTGAAATGCAAGGCTCGTTACGAAAATCCTCTAGCCGCTGCCGTAGGAACGAGGCTGCGTCCGGCAGCGCAGCCGTCGTAAATTCAGGCAGCGCGGTGTATCAGTCAGACAAGGGGCCTTGATTTTACGATTGCCTCGCAACCGAATTCAGCCTCGTTCCTGCGGCAGCGGCTACCAAGGCCTGCGTTCCCTGTCGGCAGATGAAATCGCGCAATTACCCGCTGAAAAAATCCGCTGGAGCCCTTAATCTAGACGCCTTTATCCTGTGTGCGGATTGACCATGCCTTCAGTTGCCGATGGGTTGCCCAGTAATACACGCTTGCCAGCGGTCATCGCGATCTCCCTGGGGATCGGCATGGCGACCCTGGATACCGCCATCGTCAATACGGCGCTGCCGACCCTGGCCGAAGGCATCGGCACTGACTCTGCCTCAGTTATCTGGGTGGTCAACGCCTACCAACTGGCGACCATTGCTGCGGTACTGCCTTTCGCCGCGCTCAGTGACGTTTTGGGTCATCGAAGGGTGTTTCTCGGCGGCCTGCTGGTATTTATCGTCGCGTCACTGTTCTGCGGTCTGGCCTGGTCACTGCCGACGCTCACAGCAGCGCGAGTGGTACAGGGCTTGGGCGCGGCGGCGATCATGAGCGTGAACATCGCGCTGTTGCGGCATATCTACCCGGCGAAAATTCTTGGCCGTGGGCTGGGCTATAACTCACTGGTGGTGGGGCTGGCCTTTACCTTGGGGCCGACGGCAGCGTCGGCGATCCTGTCCGTAACCACCTGGCATTGGTTGTACCTGATCAATGTGCCGCTGGGCCTGCTGGCCGTTGTTCTCGGGCTGCGTTCATTGCCGGTAATCCCCATCAGCGGGCATGCCTTCGACCGTCTGGCCGCGATCCTGTGTGCCGGGATGTTCGCCTTGCTGGTACTGGGCCTGGGCTCATCGGTGCACGGGGGCGAGGGGGGGTTGAGTCTGGGCCTGATCGGCGTGGCGCTGGCGTGTGGGCTATGGCTGATGCGGCGCCAGGCCGGGCATCCAGCGCCGATGCTGGCGATTGATCTGTTCAAGCGGCCGCTGTTCGCCTTGTCCTCCCTGACTGCCATTTGCGCGTTCAGCGCCCAGGGTTTGGCATTTGTGTCGCTGCCTTTTCTGTTGCAGACGGGGCTCGGCCACAGCCAGGTGGCCACGGGGTTCCTGATGACGCCCTGGCCTGCGGTGGTGGCAGTCATGGCGCTGATTGCCGGGCGCTTGGCGGACCGGGTGTCGCTGGCGCTGCTGTGCGGGACCGGGCTGCTGATGTTGAGCGCGGGCATGGCGTCCCTGGCGCTGTTGAGCAACAACGCTTCGACCTTTGACATCGGTTGGCGCATGGCCTTGTGCGGTGCCGGTTTTGGTTTCTTCCAGTCACCCAACCTCAAGGCAATCATGACCAGCGCCCCGATGGCCCGCAGTGGCGGTGCCAGTGGCATCGTCGCCACCTCGCGGCTGATGGGGCAAACGCTCGGCGCGTCACTGGTGGCGTTGTGTTTTCACCTGTCTACGGACAGCGGTCCGCAATACGCGCTGTGGCTGGGCTGCGCTTTTGCCCTGGCGGGCGCGCTGGCCAGTGTTTTGCGCCTGATGCAGAGCCCGGAACAGAGCTGAAGGGGTCAGGCTCTGCCAATTAAATAGTCAATGTTGATCACAGCACCCGATGATGAAATACCTGCATCTGGTGCTGCCGGTAAGGCGCCAGAGAGGGTTTACTGCGCGACCTCGACAACCCTTGAGCGCAGCCGCGCCGTTTGGCGGCTATAAGCAGTCGGGTAATGGGCGTGAGTGGGGGGAGTCGGGGTTTGACGAATACCTGGAAAGAGCGGTCCGTTCACCTGCTCGACCGTCGTCTGCAGGTGATTTCGATCTGTTTTGTCTTGAGGCTGATTACAGATGATTAGTTGGTGAGGTATCTGGCACCCGCGTGATGTCGGCTTACTTCGATCCAGCGCCGATCTGCCAGACGTAGGGCGGCTCGGTATTGTTGATTTCCCAGTCGCCGATAATGCGTTCCTTGTAAATGAGCGGGTTGTGCGAGGCCGCAGTGCGGGCGTTGCGCCAGTGACGATCGAGGGCCTTGCCAGTGCTGGTGGCCGAGGCGCTGAGGGCGTTGAACAGGTCACTGGTGGCGCGCAGCACAAGGTCGGCGATCACCACTTGGGCCTGGGCCGATTCCAGTTCGGCCGCGATGTTGGCCTCGCGTTCTGCGACTTCGTTATGGGCGAAGCGGCTTTCATACGCTATCTGCAAAGCGGTCGCCGCGCGCAGGGTGGTGGCGCGTGCGGCATAGACCTGCGCCGATGCCTTTCCTACCACTTGCTGCACCTGGACGTCCTGGCTGACGTGGCTGGCATTGCCGGTGCTGAAGATGCGCGTGCGTGTGCGCACTTCTTCCGTGATGTCGCGCACCGCGGCACGGCCGGCACCGGTCTGAACCGCCAACAGCACCAGTTGATAGAAGGCCGTTTGGTACTTGAAGCGGGTGGCGAAGTCGAGCAGGTTTTCGGGCTCCACCACGACGTTTTCGAATACCGAGGTGCCGCTACCAGTGGTGCGCTGGCCAAAGCCATCCCAATCGTCGCTCTGCGTGATGCCCGGTTGTTGCACGCGGACGGCGGCAATCACGTCGGCACCGTTGTCATCGCGCTGGGCATAGAGGTCGATCCAATCAGCGAAGATGCTACCGGTGCTGTAGTACTTGGTGCCATTGACCACCCAGTGTTCGCCCAGACGCGAGACACGAGTGCCGACCTGGCCGATCTTGACACTGCCGATTTCGGTCCAGGCATTGCCCACCAGCTCACCCTCGACAAAACGCTTGAACCAGGTGTCCTGTGGTGCGTCGGCTTGGGCATTGAGGCGGTCTTCGACAAAGGCAAAGTGACCGCGCAACGCCTGTGGCAGATTGGAGTCCGCTTCGGCCAACTCGATCAATAATTCAAACAGTTGGGGCAGGGAAGCGCCTGCGCCACCGTACGGGGTTGGCACACGCACAGCGCCAAAGCCGGCTTCCTTCAGCCATTTCACTTGTTCAAAGGGCAGGCTGCGGCTTTGCTCGCGTTCCAGTGCACCAGCGGCGATGCGTGCAAAGATCGGCCGGAAGCGCTCGGCCAGGGCCTGGTAGTCAGTACCGGTGGAGAGGGGGCGTGGTAGGTGTTGTTGCTGGACTGTCATGGTGCAACTCCTTTTGGAAGGCAAGAGACGCAACAGCGCGGTCGATCTGTTGCGTACTGCTGTCAGTGCACAGGTCGTGCCTGGCGCTGTAAAAGCCGTTTTACAGGCCATGCGAGGTGTCAACGGTCCTCACTCCTGTCGCCTGCCGGGCAATTTGTTGAAGCGCTGACCGCCCGACAACAGAGGTCCGGGTGGGGCTATGTGCCAAACGCCGCGTGACAACTGTTGTGAGTGCAACAGTTGATCAACAGCATGTCCGTCGGGCGACACTGAGCGTTTACGAAATATACATAACTAATTGATTTATATTGAATTACTGAATTGGCACGGTTGCTGCTCTAGTCCTTGCGCAGGTGCCGCGGTGGCCTCTGCCATCACGAGGACGGGCAATGAGCAGCACACTGAAAGTGGTTGCGGTATCCGGGAGCGTGCAGCGGCCTACGCGTACCCTGGTGCTGCTTAAGGCACTGATCGCCGGTCTTGCGCAAAAACTTCCGATCGAGCTGCACCTGATCGAGTTGTCCGAGGTCGGACCGCAGTTTGCCGGGGTGCTGCGCCGTGAAGACTTGCCCGCTGCGGTCGAGGCCGATCTGCAGGCCATTGAAACGGCCAACCTGCTGATTGCTGCCAGTCCGGTATACCGTGCCTCATACACGGGGCTGTTCAAGCACCTGTTCGATTTCGTCCATCACCAGGCGTTGAACAACGTGCCGGTGTTGCTGGCCGCCACCGGTGGCTCGGACCGCCATGCCCTGATCATCGATCACCAGTTGCGCCCGCTGTTCGGCTTTTTCCAGGCCCTGAGCTTGCCCATCGGTGTGTATGCCGCCGAAGCCGATTTCACCGATTACCAAATCACCAGCCCGCAGTTGCTCGAGCGCATCGAGCGCGCTGTCGAGTCGGCGGTATTGAGCCTCACTCCGACTGTTCAACCGGACGCCAGCGCAGCCTGACGTTCCGGCTCAACCCTCACTTCAACGAATCAATGGAGTACATGCAATGAGCCAGGACAACATTAAGTTTGCCTACTGGGTTCCCAACGTCAGTGGCGGCCTTGTGGTCAGCAAAATCGAACAGCGCACTAGCTGGGATATCGATTACAACCGCAAGCTGGCGCAAATCGCCGAAAAGGCCGGCTTCGAATACGCCTTGTCACAGATCCGCTTTACCGCCGGTTATGGCGCCGAAAATCAGCACGAATCGGTGACCATCAGCCACGCACTGTTGGCCGCCACCGAGAAGCTCAAGGTGATCGCGGCCATCCTGCCTGGCCCATGGAGTCCGGTGCTGGCAGCCAAGCAGCTGGCCACCATCGACCAGTTCACCAACGGTCGCGTCGCGGTGAATATCGTGTCGGGCTGGTTCAAAGGCGAGTTTCGCGCCATTGGCGAGCCATGGCTGGACCACGATGAGCGCTATCGTCGCTCGGAAGAATTTATCCAGGCGCTAAAGGGCATCTGGACCCAGGATAACTTCAGTTTTCATGGCGATTTCTACCGTTTCCACGACTACACCCTCAAACCCAAGCCACTGCAGCAACCGCACCCGGAAATCTTCCAGGGTGGCAGCTCGCGCGCGGCGCGGGACATGGCTTCGCGGGTCTCCGATTGGTACTTCACCAACGGCAACACTGTCGAAGGCATCAAGGCCCAGGTCGACGACATTCGGGCCAAGGCCGCGATCAATGGCCACTCGGTGAAAGTAGGGGTGAATGCCTTTGTCATCGCCCGCGAAACCGAGGCCGAGGCCCGCGCGGTGTTGCAGGAAATTATCGCCAAGGCCGACCCCGAGGCCGTTAACGGTTTCGGCAGCGAGGCGAAGAACGCCGGAGCTTCCAGCCCGGAAGGCGAAGGCAACTGGGCCAAGTCCACCTTCGAAGACTTGGTGCAGTACAACGATGGTTTCAAGACCAATCTGATCGGTACGCCTAAGCAGATTGCCGAACGTATCGTCGCACTCAAGGCGGTGGGCGTGGACCTGGTGCTCAGTGGTTTTCTGCACTTTCAGGAGGAGGTGGAGTACTTCGGCCGCAAGGTGTTGCCGCTGGTGCGTGAGCTGGAGCGCGAGGCGGTGGCGACCAAAGCTGTGGCGTAAGAGGAGGGCTTCGCCCTGCACCATAAGCGCCTGGGAGCTCGCCGTCGGCGTGTTTGCCGGGCTTGGGGCCCTCGTCTGTCGCGATCCCGAAACTGGCGGGTTACGACGTGACATTCTGCGAGGGGCCACTGCTGCTGATTTTGACGTGTGTCAGAACCCATGCGTGTTTCGAGAGTCTGAAAAGACTAACGTTCTCAAAGCTCTGTAGGGAGAGGGCGTTCACCCTCTGCAAATCGCTGGGCGCTGAGTGGCCCTGTGAGCGCGTGTAGGACCTGTTTTCATCAATGAACAAGGGATATTCCATTGATCAAGCAATTCGTTTTAGGGCTGTTGGCTGTGTCTGTACTGGCCGGATGTGGTGACGACAAAGAGAAGGTTGTGCGGGAGAAGATTGGGGAAGTGAAGGTCGCTTTCGATAACCGACCACAAGGGGCTCTAAACGAGGCTGGGACTCATAGTCTGACCTCTGCTGACATTAACGCCTGTGTATCTCAGTTGACTGATGCCAAGGCGAAGCTGGACCAGATTCAGACTGAATACGCTTCTACGCAAGCCGTTCAGTCAATGGAAACTCAGATGTTTGCTGGAAAGCTTCGTGGTCAGTTAGCGACCTGCAAGCAAACCAAGGCTCAAATGGGCTGGTAATGCTCGTTGCGGTCCGGTTTGCTTTCTCGAATGGAATCGCCGGACCTCATGACATATGCCGTTGAATGTTCAATAGGTGTTACAGAGAGTTTGAGTGCCTATCTGGTTGCAGTACGTCTGTTTCGGACGATTGCTTTCATAGTTTTGCCACGCTTGGGCTGCTTGCTGAGCCTGAACTGGACATTACTTGCGCTTCGTTTGCGAATTTCTGCATGTCGAATTGGTAGTTGCTCAAATTGGCTGCGATATACCGTTTACCCAAAGCTCCTGTTTCTGGAGACATGTGACCATTTACGACGTATTTATGAACGGCTTTAAATTGTTGTGGCAGTTACCCCTCCACCTCCAATCTGGATCTAAGGTGCCTCCCAAATGTAAGCCAGCGATTAGTCTTCAGGGCAAAGTCAGAGTGATCACGTAAGCTCCCGACAGCACCGGTTTTCCCGAACCTTCCACCAACTCGTATTGTTGATTGTAATAGCGACCATCTGGACTGCTGCCAGCGAGCAACTTGACTTTGACGTTGGAATGCCCGGTAGCACTGACAGAGCTGACCGATTCAACTCTACGCACGCTTACCGCACTGCCAAGCTGTGGGCTCGGGCACCTTTTGAACTCAAAGGTCGAACTCATTTTTACATTGGTGATACAGCCCGACTCCTCAATACTGCCGTGAAACTGGATAACCCCTTGCCCTAACGGGACGGCAGCCAAGCTAACACCGCTCAACGCAAAGACCAGGAATGTACCTATCGCCAATCGATTATTGTCCATGCTAATGCTCCTTTGGATTGTAAGGAACGCATCGATAATTCTGGCTGATATTTTGAGTTTATTTTGGAAACTTCAGATGTTTTTTCTCGAAAGTGAATCGTCCCTAATGTTGTAGAGTCATTGGAGATCCGCTTTTGTCCGATTTCTGCCTGTCGCTATCGGCAGCTATAGGTCGATAGTGTAGTGGTTAACTAATCCCGGACACGACGTTAAGTTTTGTCTCGGCCTGGTCAGCATCCGGGTTTCCTGACAACGCCCAGCCCACTATCTGACGCGCATACAGATCCATAACCACGGCCAGGTAGTGCCATTTTTCTTGCGCCCAGATGTAGGTGATATCACCGCACCAAACCTTGTTTGGCTCGGGAACATCGAACTCACGATTCAGTGTGTTTGGAATGTCAGGCCGCTCTACCGTTGCTTTTTTGTAGGCATGTGCGCCAGGCTGCTTGCTGATCAACCCCAACCCCCGCATCAAGCCACGCACCTTGAAACGTCCGATCTGCTCGCCATCTTCCTGTAACATCAACACAATACTGCGGCTGCCAGCAGCGCTTCGACTTTGGGTGAACAGCTCGTTGACTCGACTACGTAATCGAATCCTCTCAACACCCGGAGATCGCCGCCTCAGGCGATGGGCGTAGTACGTCGAACGGGTGATTTCGAACACCTCGCACAAGCTTTCAATGGGTTCATGGGCGCTTAGCAGATGGATCGGCGCGTGCGCTAGAGGTCTTCCTACATCAAGAGCGCGGTAGTCTTTTTTAGTATCGATTTATCTCGTTCGAGACTAGCGATTCGAGCTTCCCGCTCCAGGATTTTTTGCTGCTATGGGGTCAACGCCTTGCTCTGTGGGGTTACACCTGTGCGTTCCTGTTGAAGCTGGCCAACCCAACGGCGCAGAGCCGACTCGCTAATGCCGAATGAGCGACTGGCTTCGATGAAGCTGTGATTTTGCTTAGCACGAGGTCAGCAGCCTCGCGTTTGAATTCAGCGGAAAAGACACGGCGTTGTTTGGTCATCTGACACCTCGATCTGGCGAGCATTCTCGCCTAAATGGGTGTCCGGAATCATTAGACCACTACAAGAGCACGCCATAGCTCTTGAAAGGGAACCACTCACTTGACTCGCAGCGAGGAGTGTAAATAGTGGGCCGACTTTTCATCGGCTTCACCTGACGCTAAAAGATGGGCAGTTGAATTGGTAAGCTTGTAAATCCGCCACAAAGTTGCTGCATGACGTGGCACCACCGATGAAGAAGCCTTGCGCTTGGTCGCATTCGATACTGCGTAGAAAGTCGAGTTCTGCTCGGGTCTCTACACCTTCAGCAACCACCGTAAGGCCCAGTTTTCGACTCAGATCCACGAGGCTGCTCAGTGCTGAGGCTAGACTTTCATTTTCAGCACAACCATGCACCAATGAACGGTCTATCTTGAGCTCACTGAAGGGCGTGGAAACCAGATTGAAGTAGGAGCTGAATCCCTTGCCGAAGTCATCCTGAGCTAAACCAAACCCCATCATGCGCAATCGGCAAGCGCCGGCGTAATAATTGCCCAGCTCTTCGGTGGTTGAGCTTTCCATCAACTCAAAGACGATGCGGCTCGGCTCAGTACCATGGTTCACAACGTAATTGTGCAAACGGTCAACCAAGTCGTGCTCATTCAGTAAGTGAGTAGGCAAGTTGATTGACACAGGCATATCCCGGCCCAGCGCGCGCCACTGTCTTTGCGCCTGCAAGGTTTGCTCGAGCATCAGCCACAGTAGTCGCTCTTCCAGCCCCAGGCTGATCAGTGCGGATAGAAAATCTTTGGGCAATAACAGCCCGGATTCTGGATGGGCCCAGCGCACCAGGGCTTCGGCACTGAGAATGTTGCCATTACGCAGCGATATCTTGGGTTGGAACCAGGCTTGAATCTGCCCATTGTTCATGGCCAGTTCGATACTGCGCGGGTCAATATTGAGGGTATGTACGCAGGCCGATTCAGCATTGAGTCGGGCTACCGCTAGGCGTGCTTTCAAATGTCTGAGCGCATCGGTCTCAACCGGCTTGGCGATCAGGCCGAGGACTGAGAGCCCAAGGTTTTTAGCCGCCAACTCGGCACTGACCAGCATGCGACGCGGCGCGGCACTGACCAATGCCAGCGCTGGTGGTTGTTCCAGGGCAGCAACTTTCTGGATCAATTGCACGCCGTCCATGATGGGCATCAGTAAGTCGCAGAGAAGCAAATCATAGGCATGACGGGCTAGACACTCCAACGCGACAACGCCATCCCGGACGGTGTCTACGGTAAAGCCGCCAACCTCATTAAAAACTTTCAGCACATACTCAAGCTGAAAAGGATGCGCCTCAACGATCAGTACACGATAGGGTTTCACGGGTCCCTCCTTAAATTGTGTTGAAAGCAGTAATGCCTGATCAGCCAGTTATTCAATCCCGCATTCACACGCGAGCCCGTCCGGCCACCAGTGGGCATCCATGCCCATGCCGTCCAGTCAGTTAAAAACGTGCCAAACGGTTATCAACGCCAGGATTTAAATCGTGATACGGGCAACCTCCGTTACGAGTCGAGATGGATTTCCGGGAGGCTCATAACACCCGAGTTGAGAAGGTCTACACGCTTCCAGGTATTAACCCACCACACTAATGCTTTCAAAATAACGGTATTCATCGAAACCATTAAGATGTTTGCTTGTTCTTTAATTTGGTGCACTTGGCCTGTTTTGAACTTGCAAAGGTGGTGTTTTATGTTGCTCGGTGCCGTACGAAGACTGATGTGCGTATCGGTTGATTCAGCCGCGTTGCCGTTCTGGGATGTAAGAAGCGCCAATATGAGTTTCAGGCTCGATAGCTGGTCGGTCCACTGCATCCACGCTTGTTTTATTTCGCCGCTTATGCTTCGGTCGTGTCGGGTAGCAAGAGTCACTAGGGATTCATAGAGGTTCTGTGGAATGGTCACGTCGAGTTTTTCTGCAGATGTGACTTCTACGTTGTTACTTTGATTCATAACGCTTCTTCCTCCTGGAGCTATATGCAGTCCTGATGTCGCATATGTTGTGTGTATGTGCGGGGTCAATAGGTTTTTGCCCGGCAGTCACCCGTCACAGAGGCAATACTCGGTGATCAAGTTATCGGCTTTAGTGATGATGATGCCAGGGCACAGATTATTTAAATCCATGCCCATTAATGTGGTTATAGAGGGTGAGGACATAGTCCGCACCAGGTGTTATTAAAGAGACCTCACATTAATAGCGGGTAAAGGTACAGCGCTTCAAAAGGCCGATATTGTTTGTGCATTGCGGTACTCATAATTGATGGCAGGTGGCCATTATATATTACTTGAAGGTAATATCGATGTTCGCAGATGCTCGAAAAGGGCCAACTTTAGGCGTAGTACTGAGCCACTTAAGGCTCGCTAAAAAGTTTTTTCTGACGTTGGTGCCATTCACCAGTCCCAGCTCTACGGGGGTGTTCATAGGGATAAAGCTCATCGGTGTATTTTGCTGTGATAGCACAATCCCGAAGCCGCTGTTGCTGGTCGGCAGGATAGTGGTTGTGTCCTGCACGGGGTATGTCGAGCTGAAGCTGGCGTTCAGAACCTGTCCCTGGCAATCCTGGCCACTGTCGGGCCCTGAGATGTCGGCGCTTATGGAGAAGGGCACCTGTTTTTCGATGAACCCCACCCTGGCATTTTGACGTGGAATGCTACCAAAGTTTACAGCCGAGCCGTTATTTGCAGTCACGGTCACTTTAGGGTTACACGAGATAAACCTGATATTGCCCAGCCCGGATACATAGGCATTGAAGTTGCTGTCGGCGACATTGTTAAGTCCGCCCACACCATCGACCTGGAACAAGGAGTACGCCCCGGTGTTGGTTATCCTGCCGCCCGGTGGCGGTGCGGCTCCGGTGGCCTTTATATATATCGAATAGGACACCGTCAAACTGAGAGATTGCGCAGGCGACAAGCAGGTAGAGCCTCTTTTTCGGCAACGTGTTCCGGGGCCGATATCTTGCCGCGCTGAATTCACCAACTTGTAGTCAATACTGCCGTAGTTAACCCCTATTTCAATTGAATTATGAATGCTCTTCAAATTGTTTTTTGGGTCCCAATACAGGTAGGCATTTTCTCCGCCAGGATGGTTTCGATCGTCAACACACTGGAAGGTCGACGTGAACGTCGGGGAGCGCCACAGCAATGCGCCCGGCACGGTATTGGCAGTAGAGACCTTGATCTGTTCAGCGAGCACAATATCCTGACGGATGCTGCCGTTCTTTTTACATGACAAGGCATAACTATTAGATGAGACCGCTGCCAGGGTGATTATCAATCCGGCGGTCAGTCCTCGATGTTTATGCGTTAATAAAAAAAACATATGGTGTCCTTTTATGGCTTCACGCAGGCCAGCGAAAGCTCTTGATAACCGATGTTCTGTTCTTCCATGACGGCCAACTCGGGCACGCGCAATGAGCACGTTTCGTTTATGCCGGCTCCCCATTTCACCAACAAGAGATCACCCGTGGAGGCACCCGAGATGTAGATGTCTCCGTTAGTGCCAACCGTGCCGCTGTTTTTGCCTGTCGCGCTGAAAATATTGGCACCCAAGGGAGGCGAGTTGCCGTCGCTCATCGTGCTGTGTACCAAAAGGCTTTGGCCGGAGTGAGTTTCAAACGTCACACGAGGAATAGCCCCACGTGTTGGCACCACATCCCTGGCCGCCAGAGGGATATCCAGGCCGCTGCCAATGTCTTCAGTCCTTAACGCGATACGGTTGTGACGATAGGGAGTAGCAGAAGTCATGACTGCATAGCCGGAGCTGTCAATTTCCACGCCAGGCTGGTTTTCCAGGCGCACGCCCTTGGCGTTTTCGGCTTCGATCAGTACGAATGTACTTTGCAGCGGCTGGGTCAGAGTGAGCCCACGTGCGTGTGCCACGATGCCCCCTGACACGCCCAGTGTGGTCTGTTGGTAGTCGTTGCTGTAGCTATAACCCGCGTTAATCAGGCCCTTGTTGCCCTGGTAGCCGATGTTGGCCGAGGACGTCTGCCCGGAGTATTCGTCATGTCCGGTCTGCACTACGTAATTGAGCCGGTCATCGTCAAGTGCCGTGCCACTCAGGCCAGAGCTGTAGGTGTTACCCGACTGCTCGCTGTGACCGACATTGAAACTGGCCGTCATGTCTGACGATTCCTTACTGAAAAAGCTGAACGGAACCGATACGGTCACATTCACACTGCGGTCCTTAAAGCCATAGTTACTGCGGCTATCCTGATAGAAAATGCCATAGCTGGTATTTTTGTAGCTGCTGTTAAAACCTGCCTGCACCGTTCGGTCTTCACTGGAGCCGCCCCAGTAAGACTGATTGCTCACGTTGGCATATAACGTCGAACTGGCGCCCATGCGCTGGTTGATAGACAGCTCGACACGTTGGCGTTTATTGCCGAAGTTGTCGGTATAAGTGGTCCGACGACGAGACTCTGCCCAACCTGGCACACCCAGATTGCGGTAATCATTTTCATCGTAGTACTCGTTACGGTAAGTGCCGCTTTCATAGCTGTCACGTTCAGCTACAGCATCAGAAAAGTCGTAATAACCGGAGGTCGAATAACGGTAACCGGCAATGCGAAATTCGGTCCCAAGGTCGCTCAGCGACTTGGAATACAAGAAGCGCACGCTCTGACCTTGTTTGCTATCGCCGTTGGCCAGGTCGGTATCGGAGTAAGAGGCGTCGAACGACACCGCGCCCCAACGGCCCATGTTTTTACCCAAGCCTGCTACGGCGGAACGATAGTTCTGCGCCACCATCAGACCGCCGTAGGGGGTAACGTCATAAGTCATCCCGCGTGACAAAGTGCCCTGTACAAATGACGGTTGGTAGTGGGTAGTCCCGTCATGGTACTTGCCGACTGTCAGCTGATAGTCCCAGATCCCTTCACGCAACATGTTGGGCACCGAGGAAAAGGGCAGGGTAAAGCTGCTTTTTGAGCCATTGGCTTCAGTGATCGTTACATCCAGATTGCCGCTTAAAGAGCTGGGGTAAATATCGGTAAGCGCAAACGGGCCAGGGGGGACGTTCGTGCTGTAGATCGTGTAACCATTCTGCCGGACTTCAACCCGGGCAGCGGTCAATGCAACCCCGCGCACTACCGGGGCGTATCCACGCAGGCTCTCTGCCAACATGTCATTGGCGCTAGACAGTTGCGCGCCACGGAACTGAATACTGTCGAAAACGTTACTGTTGGTGTTGGTTTGCCCAATGATCAAACGGCTACGCCAGGGCACAATATCTGTTTCAGCCCAGGTCGAGATATTATCGAAACTGGAACCCGCGCCTGATTGCTGGCTCAGCGTAGAGTTATTTCGCAATCGCCAGCTGCCGACGTTGATACCGTTGTTGAGGCTCAGAAAGGAGTAATCCGAAGATTTATCCGCTTGCTGATGGCCGTAACGGTTGTGGCTACCATTGAAGTTGTAATTGATAAAGGCGGCATTCACGCCCTGATCATAAACCTTGGGTGAGATGGAACCTTGCGCGCGAGGCTCCAGAAATAATTGCGGCACCTCAATGTCCATGCGTTGCAGCGCAGCGTCATGACTCAGCTGTGCACCTTGGACTTCTTTGTTCAAGGCAAAGCACCCCGTGGGATCTTGCACTTGGCGATCGGACAGTTTGATCCCGTAGCCCCGGTAAGCCAGAGCCGTCAGGCACGGCACTATTGGCTGGTCGGGGGCGAGCTTTTTGAATTCGATATCACGATGATCGATGCGTTGACCATTCAGGAAAACGTCGAACGGATAGCTGCCGGGCAGAATATCGTCGCTGCCCGAAAGTGCCGCCACCTGAGCCGCATTTTCGTTGCCACGAATGAATGACGTGTTGAACTGGTCCGTGGCCTTGGCAAGAGGGGCGAGTAGAAATGGCACAACATAAAAATAACCTGCGCGGTTAACCATTTTAATTCTGCGTGTCAGCTTGTGTGTAGCTGTTTTTAGGTGCACCACGACTCTTTCCCCTGCGAAGCATGACTCATTTCAACGAGACGTTTTTGATCTCGGTGTGCCCGCCATAATTATTGATATAGGTAAACGACAGGCCGTTTGCGGACTGTGCATTTGATGGCAGGGCAATCTTGAGACTGTCATATGGGCCGACCATATCGGCATTTACTTTCCAGGTTTTATCGCCGTTGCTGAGCGTTAAAATACCTAGTGTTACGTACATGGGGCCGTTATTGGTCACGGTTAACACCTGGCCTTGACGCTGCCATTTCAAGGCTTCAGCCTGGGCTTGCAAATTGGTTTGCAACGCCTGTGGCCGATAAAATAATTTAATACGCGTACGAATCGCTACTTGCAGTACATTGTCCTGTTTAGGGGCAGGAGGAATTTCCTGTACATTGACCCAGAACAGGGATTCGCGATCTTGTGCCAGTCCTTTCCCTGAATAGATAAAACGTAAAACAGCCTCTTTATGAGGCGCCAGTTTCAAGATGGGTGGCGTCACAATAATCGGTATGTCGCGCGGTATTTGACTTGCATCGCCCGTATCCAGCCAGGTTTGAACCATGTAGGTTTCCTCGCTGTCGTTATTGATAGAGAGCGATGCGGACTTGCTGTCACTGTTATAAATAACGCGTGTTGCATCTACCTGAATGCCAGCAAACGTGTTCGCGGAACAGGCGAGCAACGCACACAAGAGTACTTTTTTCATAAGGGGTTCAAGCGCTCAGAAAAGTGGCCATCCTTGGCCAGTGATTCTCCTGCGGGGTTATTTACTTGTACTCGATAGCGAATGTCGCGGTAGCGTTCGCCTGACCTGCCGTTACAACGTCCTGGTAAGACTTGTAACGGGCGCGCAGGTTGAATGTGGCAGAGCCCGGGTTAGCGCCGTCAGCAGCAACGGTGACGAGCGCGGGGCTGGTGACATTCTGGCTGATTGGCAATGTGGCGCCATTGTGGTCCAGTACTTCAATACCTACACCGCCTGCGCCGCCAGTCACAGACAACAGTTCTGGATGGCCCGCTGGAGTGTTGCCATCAAAACGCAAGGTGTAATCACCTGCTTCACATTTTTCGAGGTTGATGTCGAATGCTTTCGCGCCGCTGGTAGAACCTGACGTCGGGAATGCAGTGGTTGGGTATTTACCCAGGTAAACTTGTTTGTTCTGGTCTTGGTCCGACACTTTACAGGTGGACTGTACAATTTCGCCGGTGAAGGCTACGTTGCCATTTGCAGCCACTGCGTTATAAGCACTCATGGACAGTGTCAGTGCAGCTACGGACAATACAGTTTTTTTCATTTTTCTTTACTCATCAATTAATAGGGGGGCAAGCAAATAACTGGCAGCACTCTTTTGAGTGAGCCCGCAACTAAAGGGTAATAAAATTCACAGAATAAATAATTACCACCGCGTAAGTCATGACACATCATGGCAAGGGCGGATTAAGTAACTTTCTATTAAGGTATGTCAGATCGCTTAATTGCTGGGCAATACACTGGTTTGTGATATTCGCATCAACATACTCGATGACATTGAAAGATTATTGCCGAGCCGAAACTAGCATGTCAATACAATGGAATTTTTCCAGTACTATGCTCGGTGTCGTTTTATTGACGCTGCATTTGCGCCTGTCTAATATTATTTATGTGTTTAAGATCAGTAAGTAGCTTGCCAATGAGATCTTGAGTGGATAGATAGCCTTAAAATTCAATTTACTAAGGTGTCAGGCAGATGGTCGAAGCTTTACATTGTTTTTGAAAAACGAACTTCATCGTCAAAAAACAGACAGTGCTAAATTTTTTTTGTGAACAAATATCCCCTGAAACTAGTACTCGTCAGATGTGATTTTTTTCTTGGCTGGAGCAAATGTCTCCCAAAAGGGTCAATCCCTGAATGGCCCGGGGTGGATAATGTGGTCGAAACCCAAAGGCGCCGAGTCGACGATTGGGTGAGTGAAGTATCACAGGAGCGGGGAGAAGAGCCTGCAGTTGGACGAAGCGATCTCGAGCAACGATTTCTCAACGCTCAGAACGACATCAAGTCATGGACGGAGAGAAACGACCTCAGGGACGACAGCGGCTTCAGTTCATATGCGAGCGTGTGTAAGGTAAGCCAGGAGAGGAGGCAGTGGTCTTCATCCTTTAAAGCAGTGGAGATCTCGCTCGCTTACTGGACGAAGATATTGACCCTCCTTTTCGGGCTTAGTTTGATCAGATCTGCGAGTCGCATGGCTTCTGGTTCGAGAACAATGATGGCTACTCCTGCTATTTCTTCCAACGACCGCTGCGGTTGGCGTTCCTGGACAGGATTTTCAGGATTTCAGAGGCGCCAGGAGATCGCTTCAGTCTACAAACGGACGTGATTGGATCGCGCTCGACGGCGATTTGAGAGCAGCAGCGTGTGACTTTTCGAGAAGGGGGCTGTTGGACTTCAGGCTGAGGGCATCCTTTTCAAGCCATCCCAAGTATGCCTTCAGATATGCCCCCAATTGCGCCTAGTGTTCGAGCGAAACTGGGGTTGGCTGGGGTGTAGGGAAGTGGCACGTTCAAAGGTTCTCCCTTGGTGAACCGGAACCAAAGCAGGTTAGGTGTAACCCAATTCTTGTTCGGCCCTGCTAATGCAAAGTAACCGGTTCGGTTTCGACACATGTCGGGTAGCGAGGCGCAGCACGCGGGCGGTCGAATGCGAGTGCCCGCGTGCTCAGGTATGCTCGTACAGCTTGGACAGCAAGTGAAATGGCAGGGCGCCCCCGCTTTGGTTAAAAGGAAAATACCCCAGCTCATCAAGTATCACCAGGTCTTTGCGAAGCAGTCCCTGGGCGATTCTCCCGGCCTTGCCATCGTACTTTTCAAGACCTCGGCCACCGTCAGTCCGTTGTACTGCAGATGCACAAGCTCGCTCCAGAGCGACCGGCAGCGTTGACCGATCCAGATATTCAGTTCTTCAAAGGTGGAGTCCCAGCATTTTCCCAAAATCAGGAAGTCTTCTTCAGGATATCCCTAATCGGCAAGTTCAAAGGATCGGGCAACTATTCGACAGAATTGGGTGAGGGGGCGAGGTGAGTTTCAAGTCCAGCCTCGTGGGTGGACTTGAATTGGCGGGGCTCTCGGCGCTTTAGCGGGTTTTTTCGGTGCTTCGCTCCGAATGAAGCGCCTGCCAATGTGAAATCTGCTGTTGGATGTTCCAGTAAATGATGTGCTCGTAGAGTTTTTCCACAAAATCCACATCGAATCCAGCGTCGACGGCCCAATCGCGGCGGTCCTGCAGCATCGCCGCAACCCGTTCCGGTGCGGGGATCGCTTGTTCGTTGGCCTTGAAGCGCACGGCGGCCTTCACGTAACCCAAGCGTTGTTGCAGTGACTCCAGGATCTGGCGGTCGAAAAAGTCGATGCCGGCGCGGATGTCGGTGAGGCTTTCGCACGCCTCGGGTTTTTTCAGTGACGACATGGTGTTTGTCTCTAATAAAAAAGTTCGGTTTCAGATGACGTCGAATCGTGGGCATGCCAGCCGGGAAGCGGCGGGCGGGCGTTGGTGAGTGCCTTGATGGGCACGGGTAGCGCCAATGCCCCAGGCATCGGTGTCACGCTCGGCGATGACCTCATCGATCAAGGCATCGATCATGCAGTTGTCGTGATGATGGGGCGTGGTGATCAAGTGCGCGGTGTCGCCGGAGGTAGCCAGGCAATACTTTTTCGCGATGCGTTCTGACGGGCATGGAAACACCACGGTGATGGAGTTTTCATTGCGCCATGCATCGATGCCGGCTGCCTGAAAGCGATCCACGGCATATTGCGCCTGGTCCAGGCAGTGGCGGATACGCTGGCGCCAGTCGGCGAACGAGTGGCTGCGCAGCGCTGCCCACATCATCAACGGCGTGTGGCCATTGCGTGAGCCGCTGATGGTTTTGTCATGGGCCAGGATGTAGTCGACTTCCACGGAAATGCGCGCCACGTTCTTGCGCTTTGCCACCACGATGCCGCAGGGGATCGGCGACCCGATCATCTTGTGCCCGGACACGCAGATCGAATCGATGCCATCTGCAAATGTGAAGGGTTGCGGATGGTCGACGAAGGGCAGGATCATCCCACTCAGCGCCGCGTCGGCATGCAGGTAGTAGTCGCGCCGGGCAATACCCGCCAGTTGCAGGCGTTGTTGGATGGTCGCGATGTTGTCCACCGCGCCACGCATCGTCGTGCCGATATTGGCGAAGATGATCGGGTGGCGCTCCTGGTCTGCGGCGATCTTGAGCATCAGGTCGTCGTAGTCGATCTCGCCGTTGGGCAGGGATTCGACGGCACGGCATTTGATGCGCAGCAGCTTGACGATCTTGGCCACCGAGTAGTGTGTGTCCTTGGAGTAATACAGCGTGCCGTCGGGGAACAATTCGCGGGCCAGGTAGCAGCCGAACATATTGCCTTCTGTGCCGCCATTGGTGACGTAGCCCCAGCTGTCTTCTAGTGCAATGTCGAACAGCTGGGAGAAGTACGTCATCACGTCCTTTTCAAAGCCGAACGAGTTCAGCACATAGTTGCTGTACTCGTTCCAGTCCCCGCAGTTGTTGATCGAAAACTGCAGAAAGCGGTGCAACTGGGAGTAATCGAAATCGGCGGATTCGGGGTAGCCGATATTGAAGTACTGGTGGGTCACGCAGTGCTGCCAGAAGTGTTCAAGCCTGCTTTGATCGGCCGTTGATAAGGTCATCTCTAACTCCTTTTAAATCGACTGGGCGAAGCGGCCCGGTCAGGCCGCTATTTGCCGTGTGTCCACCAGCAACCACCAGCTGGCGAGCGTGGGCGAGTCGGCCAGCTCTTCAAAGGTGACGGTGATGCCACGTTCCTTGAGTTCGGCGGCGAGTTTCATCACTTGCAGGGAGTCGAGTCCGTAGAAAATCAGGTTTTCCTCCGGGTCCAGTTCTTCACCGTCTTCGATCAATTGCAACACGCGGGTTTTCAGCCAGGCGCGGGTGGTTTCCGCCGTCAGCAGTTGGCGCAGCTGTTTTTTGTCGATCTTGCCTACGGCGGTGAGCGGCATGGTGTCGATCAGCCGGATGCGGTCGGGCAGTTTGTATTCGGCGATGCCCAGCTCCATCAGGTGGCGGCGCAGGGCGGGCGGCTTGAGGTTGGGATTGCGCGAGACGACGAAGGCGCAGCTCTTTTCCCCCAGTGCGGCGTCGGGCATGGCGACCAGCCCGGCGTGGGTGACGTCGGGGTGCAACACGATGAGGTTTTCGATCTCTTCGGAAGCGACTTTTTCGCCACCTCGGTTGATCTGATCCTTGACCCGGCCGACGACGCGCAGGTCACCGCTGGGCGTCATTTGCACCAGGTCACCGGAGTAGTAGTAACCCTCGTTATCGAAGGCTTGGGCGTTCTGTTCGGGGCTCTTGTAGTAGCCGCAGAAGGTGTAGGGGCCCCGGGTAGCCAACATGCCGGGCTCGCCGTTCGCTACGGGCACACCTTGTTCATCGACGATTTTGATTTCGTCCCCTGGGCTGATCGGGCGGCCTTGGGTAGTAAAGATTTGCTCGTCGGTGTCATCCAGGCGGGTGTAGTTGATCAGGCCCTCGGCCATGCCGAACACCTGCTGCAGCTTGCAGCCGAGCACACCGGGGACCTGGCGGGCCAGCGAGTCGGCGAACACAGCGCCGCCGACCTGGAGGTATTCAAGCGATTGCAGTTGCTCGCTGTGCTCCGGCGCGGCTTGCAGCCACAACGCGACGGCACTGGGCACCAGGGCGACGGTGTTGACTTCGTGGCGCTGGATCATTGCGAAGCAGGTCTGCGGCTCTGGGCTCGGTGCCATGATGATGGTACCGCCCGCGTACAACACGCCCAGAGCGCCCGGCGAGCTGAGCAGGAAGTTATGCGCTGCCGGCAGGGCACACAGGAAGCGTGTTTGTGCGGTCAGGCCGCACACCTCGGCACTGGTACGGGCGTTGTAGTGGTAGTCATTGTGGGTGCGTGGGATGAGCTTGGGGGTTCCGGTGCTGCCGCCGGACAACTGGAAGAGGGCAACTTCATCCGGTGCGCTGGGGGAGAAATCCACGCGGCTGTCGCTTGGGCTTTTGATCCAGGCAGCCAGGTTGTTGGGGGCGTGCTGTTCGCCGAGGAACAGCGTGACCTGAGGGCTTGCGCCGACTTCGTTGAGGTCGGCGAGGTAGCCGTCATCACGAAACACTTCATGCTCACGGGAGGCGATCAACAGCTTCGGCGTTATTTGTTTGGCGTAGCTCTTGAGTTCCAGTTTGCGATGGCTGTAGAGCGCGTTGAGCGGCACGATGCCGGCCTTGAGCAACGCGAACAGCACGATGTAGAACTCGGCGATGTTGGGCAGTTGCACCAGCGCGGTGTCGCCGTGGCCAAGCCCGTTGGCGGCCAGGCGCGAGGCCAGGTTGGAGGACAGTTGGTCCAGCTCGCCGTAATTGAAGCGACGCTCGCCGCAAATGATCGCGCAAGCCTGGGGCTGTGCTTGGCTGCGGGCCTGGAGCAAGTGGGTGAGGGGTTGATCGATCCAGTAGCCGTTTTCCCGATAGCGTTGTGCTCTGTCGAGGGGCCAGTGCGTGAATTCTAGAGTCATGGGGGTCACTGATAAAAATGGGGAAGTTAGTGGGCCAGGCCGCATGCGCGCAGCATGGTGCCAAGCTTGGTCTGGACTTCTGTCCATTCGGAGTCGGGGCTTGAGGCTTCGACGATGCCGGCGCCGGCGAACAGGCGGACCTTGTTGCGCTTGATGGTGCCGCAGCGGATGGTCACGACCCATTCGCCGTTACCTTGGGCGTCGCACCAGCCGACCATGCCGGTGAACAGGCCTCGCTCGACGTGTTCGACGAAGCGGATCAGGTGCCGGGCGCGTTCGGTCGGGAAACCACAGACCGCAGGGGTAGGGTGCAGGCGGCAAGCCAGCTGCAGGGCAGAGATATTGGGGGCGGCCAGGGTGCCTTCGATACGGGTGGAGAGGTGCCACAGCGCAGGCGTGCTGATCAGGCTGGGGCGCCGTGGCACGTTCAGTTGTGTGCACAATTCGCCGAGCTGGGAGGCGATGTCTTCGGTCACCAGGCGGTGTTCGTAGTGGTCTTTTTCCGAGGCGGCCAGCCAGTCGGCGTTGCGACGGTCGGCTTCGGGGTCAGCCATGCGCTTGGCCGAGCCGGCCAGGGGGTTGGACACGAAGTCCAGGCCGTCCTTGTGCACCAGCAATTCGGGGCTGACGCCGATCAGCGTGGCGCCGTCCGGCATGGGCACGCGGAAGTGGTAGCCGCTGGGGTTCTGGGCACGCAGATTGTTCTGCATGGTGCTCACGTCCACATCTTGGGCAAACAGCAATTCGCGCTGAACCGAGAGCACTGCCTTGCGTACGTCGCTGTAGCGGAAGTTGACGATGGCGTGTTCGACCGTGCGCTTGAAGCCTTGCTCGTCCGGTATGTTTTTTTGTTCAAGCAGTTCCGGCATTGAGGCCGCACCGGTTTGCACGGCACCGCTGCGGGCGCGCCACTCGGCGTGTTCGGGGATGTAGAGGCAGGACGCTTCAGCGGGATCGAAGGGGATGGCGCCGACGATGATCGGGTTGGCCTGGCCCGCTTTGCGCGCTTGTTCAAAGGCATGCGAAACGGTTTTTTGAAACAGGCTGCTGGCGTTTTCGCCGGCGATGGCCGGAGTTTCGATGCGTTGCAATATGCCGCTGACAGCTAGTTCACGATCACCGGAGGTGAATGAAAAACTCCGCGTTGGGTCCAGCTGTTGCACCTCATCCATGTCGCTCGTCCTAAGGGTGCCCGTTCTCATTTGCAGAAAGCCTCCGTGGCTTGTGGTCAAAAATTTTTACCTTGAAGTATAATCATTATCGTTTCTAATAGGTGACGCTAATCATTTAGATTTGTCAATCACATGAGTGGACCATGAGAGAGTTAACTTCGATGCAAGCCGCCTGTTGGATCGGGCGTACTGCTCATGCCTTTTTAGGGAGAGTTTCGGCTCATCTTTATGTCGAGTTCGATGGACATTCCATCGAACTCGACCGGTTACGCGAAGCGCTTGGGCGGGCCAGCCTGCTGCATCCGATGCTGCGGATGCGGGTGGATGCGCAAGGGCTGCAATCCATTGCTGCCGTGGACCAATCGCCTCAGTTGGAAGTCGAAGACCTGCGTGCGATGACCGAGCCGGAGGCCGCCCGGCACCTGCTAGCCAAACGGGAAACGTGGACACATCAGCAACTGGACCTCGGTCATGAGCCGGGCGCACGGTTTTCAGTGAGCCTGTTGGCGGACGATAGGTTTCGCCTGCATGTCGATACCGACATGATCGCCATCGATCCATCCAGTTTCCGCACGCTGATGGAAGACCTGGCCCGGCTTTACGAGCAGCCCGATGACACGCTGCCGAATACGCCATCCTTCTTTGATTGGTACGATAAGGTCCGTGTCGACCCGGCACTCAAGGCCGCCCGCGATCGCGACCGTGCCTGGTGGCGTGAGCGCCTGGCGCACGTTGCCCCGGCACCCACCTTGCCATTGCTTGAACACCCGCCGGAGCAAGCGCATAGCCACCGACTCCATACCTGGCTGGGTCCCGCCGAGCGCCAGGCCTTGGAACAAGTGGCACGGGAACGCAGGATTACCCTGTCGACCTTGATGATGGGGCTGTTTGCGGCGGCGCTCGGGGCGCAGACCGGCGACCGTAGTTTCCGTCTCAATGTACCGACGTTCTGGCGCCAGCCGTTGGTGGATGATGTTGAGCGCGTGGTGGGTGACTTCGCCAATGTGTTGATTCTGGATGTTGACATCGAGTCCGCCGCCACGCCTGCCGCGCTGTGTGCGCAACTGGCGAAAAAAGTGGTCGGCCTGCTTGAGCATTGTGCCTATCCGGGCGTGAATGTGATGCGCGATCTGTCCCGCCATCAGGGCTCACCACAGCTGGCGCCGGTGGTCTTTACTGCCGCGCTGGACATGCCCGGCGGCGACTTGCTTTCGCCGCGCGTGCGGCGTGTATTCGGCTCGATGAATTGGGTCATCTCCCAAGGGCCGCAGGTGGCTCTTGATGCACAGATTGCCTGCGCCGATGGCGGTATCCTGATCAATTGGGATATCCGTCTTGATGCGTTGCCACTGCCGTGGGTAACGACGCTCTTTGACCGTTTTGTGGCGATCACGCAGGAAGTGGCGGCCGATTCTCGTGCGTTGGATCAAACGCTCAACGTCGGTGTTTCGCGCACTCTCGAAAAACCGCTGTCAGCCCTACAGCAGGCGTACTTATTGGGCCGTGGCACTCAGATGCCTCTTGGCGGTGTGGCCATGCAGGAGTTTCGTGAATACCACGGGGCCATGGACCCGACGCTGCTGCGCAGTCGCCTGGTGGCGATGGTGCAGCGCCATGACAGCTTGCGCACACGGGTGGATGCGCTCAAGTTGGTGAGTTATGTCAGCGATGAAACTTGCATCAATCTTGAGGAAGTTGACCTCACATCGATGTCGTCGCAAGCAGCGCTGGCGCACGTCGATGAGTATCGTGAGGCATACGCCCACACCATCTTCGAGCTGGACCGTTCGCCTTGGAATGTCACGATCTTCCACCTGCCCGACGATCAGCTGACAGTGTTCGTGCGCCTGGATGCGTTGATCCTCGACGGCCGCTCCATTGCTGCGTTGTTGGTCGAGCTGTTCGATGGCCTGATAAGCGATGAGCCCGCTGCCGAGGCTGTGCCTGCCTCTGTGGATCAGACGTGCCAGCGCAAGGCCGACGCGGTTTACTGGAAGACCAAACTCACCGACGTGACGGGCGCACCACGCCTGCCATGGCGCGTGCCGCTCGATCAAGTGCGGGCATCGCGCTACGAGCGCCAAAGCCGACAAGTGCCCAAGGCGGTATTCAACGCATTCTGCAAATTAGGCGCCCGGCAGCGGCTATTCAAGAACTCCGCCCTGATGGCGCTGGTGATGGAAGTGCTGTCCCACTGGCTCGATGAAGGTGGCTTGTGCGTGGCGGTACCGGTTGCGCCGCAAACGGGCGGTGCATTTGCCAACCGTTCCAGCTTTATCGCGATCAACCGAAGCGAGGCTCCCAGCACCTTTACGGAGCGTGCGGCGAAGCTGCAAGTGGACGTGCTGGAAGGGCTGCAACACTTGGCCTATTCGGGCGTGGACCTCGCCCGGTTGCTATTCGAATCCCACGGCCCTGGACCGGTGCTGCCGGTGGTGATTACCAATGGTTTTTCCTGG
This sequence comes from Pseudomonas kulmbachensis, assembly GCF_963681935.1. NCBI lineage: Bacteria > Pseudomonadati > Pseudomonadota > Gammaproteobacteria > Pseudomonadales > Pseudomonadaceae > Pseudomonas > Pseudomonas kulmbachensis. Next base: position 2,579,748 of record NZ_OY817088.1, read on the forward strand.
CCGGTGTTGGCGGCGGATAGTCTCATGCAGTTGCAAGGCGGCCTGACCCAGACGCCTCAGGTGGCCATGGATATTCGCTTCTGGACCAACGCCGAGGGCGCGCTGGTGCTGGATATCGACTATGCACGGGAAGTCCTGGACCCAGCGGTGGTTCACGACATCCTGGATGCGCTGGAAAAGGCCATCAGCCAAATCAGCGCCAGCGGTGAGTTCACCATGGACGCCGCCGCGATCATCGACACGTCTCACTATTGCCTCAATAGCTCGACGACCGAAGCTAGTGCCGAAGGGTTCCTGGCGCAAATCGCCAAGCACCTGTTCGACCCCACCAACCAACGGATCGCCCTGATCAGCGGCGAGCGGCAGATCAGCTACGCCGAACTGGGATCGGGCGTGTCGCGTGTCATTGCGGCATTCAAGGCCCGTGGCATCGGGCCGGGCCAAGTGGTCGCCATCTGCCTGCCACGCAGCCCGGAGCACACCATGCTGACCTTGGCCTCTGCATTGACGGGCGTGATCTGGGTGCCTATCGACGCCTCGGCGCCAGAAGAGCGTCGGCAGTATCTGTTGGAAAACTGCCGGCCAGATCTGGTGGTCATCAGCTCGGGCGAGACGGTCGGGCATGCCCAGGCCACGCCGAACGAGTTGCTGGCCGGGCCGCAAGCCAGTGCGCCAATATTGGATGATCGCTCAATGAGCGAAGCGCCGGCGTATTTCCTCTACACCTCGGGCACCACTGGCAAGCCCAAGTGCGTGGTGCTGTGCAACCGCGCCACGGCCAATGTCATCGGCAGCACCTTGTCACACTGGCGCGTGAGCCAGATCGACGTGTTCATGTCGGTAACCCCGCTGCACCACGACATGTCCGTATTCGATGTGCTCGGCTGCCTGACGGCCGGCGCCACTCTGGTACTGCCTGGCGTCGGCGAGGAAAAGGATGCGGTGCGTTGGAATCAGTTGATCGCCAGGCACCGTGTGACGCTGTGGTGTTCCGTACCGGCTATTCTGGAAATGCTGCTGTCGTGCCGTGGCGAACATGACTTGGCCAGCCTGCGCCTGATCGCCCAGGGCGGCGACTACATCAAGCCGGGCGTGATCGCCGAGTTGCGCGGGCTGCTGCCATCGTCCCGCCTGATTTCCCTGGGCGGGCCGACAGAAACCACGATCTGGAGCATCTGGCACGACATCACTGCCGATGACCAGCTGCAAATTCCCTACGGGCGACCGTTACCGGGCAACCGCTATCTGGTTCTCGACGCCCAGGGAGCGCATTGCCCAGCAGGCGTTGTCGGCCGCATTCATACGGCAGGCGTCAACCTGGCCCTGGGCTACCTGGAAAACGGCGCGCTGGCACAAACCGAATTCATCAGTGTCATCGATGAGCACGGCCGGGCCGTACGTGCATTTCGTACCGGTGACTGCGGGCGCTATCGCCATGACGGCACGTTGATGTTCGACAGCCGCGTGAATGGCTACGTGAAGGTGCGCGGTGTGCGCGTGTCGCTGCCCGACATCGAGATCGAGCTGATCAAGCATCCTGCGGTCAGGCACGTGCTGGTGGTGGACTACGGCGAACAGCGCCAGGGCGAGGTCAACATCGGTGCGCTGTACGTGAGTGCCGAAGACGCCGCACCCTTGACCGCCGCCGCGTTGCGCCAGTTCGCCCGCGAGCACTTGCCGCAATCCCATGTGCCCACGCAATTCCTGGCGGTGGAGGTGCTGCCGTTGTCGCAAAACGGCAAGCCTGATCGCCCGCGTGCCCGCAGCTTGCTGCTGGAGCCTGCCGAAGAGGTCGTTGAAACGCAGGGCAACAAGGTCTTGGCGATCTACCTGAGTGTGTTGGGCAGGCCGCCGCAGGACGGCGCCAATGCTTCGGTCGACTTCATCAGTCTGGGTCTGCGGCCCCAGCATTTGAAAGCCATCGCTGCCCGGTTCCAAGAGGAACTTGCCGTGACGCTTTCCCCCGGACAATTACTGCGTTGCCGTAACGCACAAGATGTCGAGCGATTGCTCGCCTGCGCATAACCACATAGCAATACCCAAGGAGACAGATTGGATGACGGATTTACCCACTGTAGATATCGCCGGTGTAGGCATCGGGCCCTTTAACCTCGGGTTGGCCGCTTTATTGTCCAAACATTCCGGCGTGACCAGCCTTTTCCTGGATCGCAAAGCTGAATTTCGTTGGCATGAAGGGTTGCTCTTGCCGGGCACCACGTTGCAGGTGCCGTTTCTGGCGGACCTGGTGACGATGGCCGACCCGACCCACGAACTGAGCTATCTGAATTACCTGCACCAGCACGATCGCCTGTACCAATTCTATTACTACGAGAACTTCCAGGTGCCGCGCCGCGAGTACGACCACTATTGTCGTTGGGCTTCGCAGCAGTTGCCGACGTGCCACTTCGGCGAGGATATCTGTGATGTGACTTACGACGCGGGAGCCGGGAAATTCCTGATTGAAAGCCAGTCCGTGTCAGGCTTCAAGCGCTACTATTCCAGCCGAAACCTGGCGGTAGGCATCGGCACTACACCGATATTACCGCAATGGGCTCAGGTGAAAAGTACGGTACCCATCATGCATTCGGCGGAGTTTGGCAAGCGCCAGGCGCAGTTGTCGGAATGTCGGCGTGTCACCGTGATTGGCTCTGGCCAGAGTGCCGCCGAGTGCGTGCTCGCATTGTTCAATGAGCTGACCCCCGAGCGGATTGCCGCAGGCGCCTCGATCTGCTGGATCACTCGTTCGGCGGGTTTCCATCCCATGGAATACTCCAAGCTGGGGCAGGAGTGCTTTACGCCGTCCTACATGGAGTACTTCCACAGCCTCCCGCGTGAGCGCCGTCGTGAGGTCGTGGCCAAGCAGGGCTTGTTGTACAAGGGCATCAGTTTTTCCACTATCGCCGCTATCTACGACTTGATCTATGAGCGCTCCATTGGCGGCAGTGATCCGGGTCTGACGTTGCTGTCGAACTGTGAAGTCGAGACGGTCGAGGATGTCGCCGGTACGCTGCGTATTGCCTATCGGCATCGTGAACTGGGCCAGACCAGCAGCCTGGAGGCGGACGCGATTGTGGCCGCGACGGGCTACGGGCATGCCTGGCCGCAGTGGTTTGAGCGGCTCAAAGGCACGGTGCTGGAAACCGATGAGTACGGTGACTGCCTTGTGGAGGATGACTTCACCGCACGTCGCTGTGATGACGGGGCAGGGCGTATCTTTGTGCAGAACGCAGAGATCTTCCAGCATGGCGTGGGCTCGCCGGACCTGGGCGTTGCCGCGATTCGTAATGCGAGCATTGCCAATCAACTGCTCGGCCGTCCGCACTACCGCCTGCCCAAGCGCTCGTCGTTCCAGCGTTATGGCATGCATGAGGTTTAGTGCGTGAAAGGCAGGGCCTTGGTGTTACCAAGGCCCTGTTGAAGGTCAGACGCGGATGTGGTCCAGGGTGATGCCGTCGGCGCCAGGTGTCGCGAACAGCGCGAACATCTGCTCGATCGTAGCGCTCATGCGGGTCATCTGCGCTGCGCTGTAGCGATCCGAACGGTAGGTAATCACTAGGCGCAATGCGCGCTTGCCGTCGAGCGTGTTTTCCATGATCTCGAACTGAATACCGAACATCGACTGGTTCTTGTCCGGGTCAATCTGGCGGTAGCGGATCGCGCCGTTATCCGGTGTGCTCAGGGCGCCGTTCAAGGCGTTGTTGGCGTGAATCTGGATGTACACGTCGAACAGCAGTCCATCCGCTGGCGTCATGCCCAGGGCCTGTTGAATCTGCTCCATCGGCACATCGGCGTAGGCCATCGAATCGTTGATCAAGCGGCTGACGTTTTCAATCATGGCGCCGACGGCTTGCCGGGAATCGAATTGCACGCGGTGCGCGACCATGGTGGTGAAGTAGCCGACCGTGTCGTAATACGCGGGATCTGTGCGACCGGAAGCCGACGTGCCCACTACCAGGTCTTTCAAATCCCCGAGCTTGTGCAGGGAGAGCACGATTGCCGAATAGACCACGCCGAACAGTGAAGCGTTGTTCTGCCGGGCGAAGGCGTACAGGTGGTCGGTCGTGCCTTGGGTGGGCTTGATCTCAAACCACTGGGCCTTGGTCGATACCTGTGCGGGCTGTGCCTCGGAGGAGGGTAGCGTTAGGCCACGGGTGGCATCGCGCAGCATGCTGGTCCAGTAGTCGAGGTGCTTCTGGTTGATCCCGGCAGCTTGCTGGCGCACGGCGAATTCATGGAAGGACGGTGCCGGGCTTTTCCAGACGGGCGCTTTGTCGGCCGCACGGGCCAGGTAAGCCTGGGCCAGTTCTTCCATCATCACGTTGAGCGACCATTCATCAATGGCCATGTGATGGACGAGCAGCGACAAGGTTTGGCGTTGATGTTGCGCGTCCTGAATGAAGCGCACCCGCAGGGGCAACTCGCGGGTCAGATCGAACTGATAGGTGGCTTCGCTTTGCAGGGTGGCACCCTGGCTTTCGCGGCTCGGCCAGAACCACTTGAACTGCGGTAGCTGCGAGGTTGGCACGATTTGCTGGTATGCCTCACCACTCTCGAAGTGGAAGGTGCTACGCAGGCTGGCATGGCGCTCAAGCAGGTCATGGAATGCCTGCTCGAACAGCGCTTCGTCCACCGTGTCGAGAAACTCCATGGCAAACGGCAGGTTGAAGATCGTGCCGAATTCGAAGGCGGCGTAAGCGCGTCCGAGGGATGCCTGGGCCAGTGCAAACGGTGCTTTTTGTACGTCTTGCGGCGAGCAGGTGGCGGTCGTTGGTGCAGCGTTTCTCGCGATGACCTGGGCGCGTGCCGCCAAGGCGGTTGCCGAGGGTGCGCTGAAGAAATCGTTGAACTGGACTTCGATGCCGTGGCTGCTCAACAGCTTGCCGATGATGCGGGTGGCCAGCAGCGAGTGGCCGCCAAAGTCGAAGAAGTCATCCGTCGCCAGCATGCCCGGTTCCGCCAGGGCTTCTCGGAACTCGGCGAGGATAATGGCTGCAACTTCAGGTGTTTCGGTTTGGGCGGCGTTCTCGCCGATGTCCGCATGGCGGTGCAGCCAAGGCAGTGGCGCATCAGGAGTGTGCATGATCTTGCGGTACAGGTCGTTTGCCTGGCAGGTCTGGTCAAGAATCGGGTGAAGGACCAGCGCCAGGATGGGCGCATCCGGCGTTTGCATAATCAGCGCCTTGAACGGCGGCTGATGCTCAGCGTCCCACGGCGCGGCTTGTTCGGGGAGCAGGTAGTGGCTGGCGTCACCGGTCACCTGAATGCGCTCGATGCACGCTTGCCAGTCGCGCGCCTGGACCTTGTCGACTTCGCCGTCATCGTTGAACTGGTAGCGGGCATTCAGCTCGGGGATTGATTCGATCACCGCCTGGAGTGCTGACTCCAGTCTTGCGGAATCGGCATCCGCGTCGAGTTTCCAGGCACTCAAGTGCTTGAGAATGCGATCAGGATATTGCTGCTGCAAAAGCCAGATATGCGCTTCGTAATCGGTGGCAGACCGTTTCGAAAACGTATCTGGAGTGAGTTCCATCATGGAAGTTTCCCGCCTTATCAAACTGAACAGTAAGAAGTAGAGATGGCACCAAGTGCCGACAGACCCATCCTCGGTCTGGTGTAACGCCTGGGAACCCGGGCGTCAGAGGACGTGCAATCCGGTTGCGTTGCAGGAGCTTTATGAACACCGTATGATCGCAAATAATAATCATACATATTCGCATTAGTCAAAAGCTGATCGCGGGTGGATTCGTCTCAGGAGAGGTGTTGTGAACAACGGAGCGTTTGCGTCCAAACAGCAATTCGAAAAGCTGTATGTCGACCATCACCGCTGGCTGTGCAGCCTGCTGCGGCGCAGGCTGGGCAATTCGGCGGACGCTGCGGATCTGGCCCACGATATCTATCTCAACCTCATCAAGAAGGGCTGCGTGCCTTCGATTGAAGACTCGCGCTGCCACCTGACCCAGATCGCCAAAGGCATGGTGATTGACCTGTATCGTCGCCGTCACCGCGAAGCCTGCCACCTGGAATCCCTGATGCAGCAGGCCGAACCGCTGGTGCCGTCGGAAGAGGTGCGGGCGCTGGCCACCGAGGCGCTGGTGCAAATCGATGACGCGCTGCATGCCAAACCGCCCAAGGCCCGCGAAGCACTGTTGCTGTGCAAGCTGCATGGCATGGGCCATCGGGACATCGCCGCCGAATTGAAAGTGTCGGTGTCCTCTGTCGAAAAATACATCGCGGCGGGCCTGCGGGCCTGTCATCCCTTCGCATCGGCGACCGGGCCGTGAACAATTAAATCCGCAGCGCCATTGAGGGTTTTGCCGCGTTGTTCGGAATACACGGTATGCACCGTGCAAAACGCTCAAACGCAAAGGACGCCAGGCACGCCACACGGTGGCCGGCAGTGGTTATTCAGGAGAGCTCATGAGCGTTAAAGACACACCCGTCGGTTCGGTATCCCAAGTATTACGCCCTATTCGTGGGCGGCTGATACTCGCCGCGGTACTGGCCGCTCTTGGGACCATGCTGACCATGGTGCCCCTGGCTGGCATCGCCCACATTGCGCAACTGGCCATGAGTGAAGCAGCCAGTTGGGTCCAGCTGCAAGGCCCAGTCTGGCAAGTGGTGGGTGTCAGTCTGGCCTGCCTGTTCCTCGGCATGACCTTGATTTCGCTGGGGGAGATGGTCGCCCACCTGGCCGACAATCACATCACCGGCCACCTGCGCCAAGCCATCACCCGTCGGTTGGCCAGGGTGCCGCTGGGTTGGTTCACCAGTCGTGCTTCGGGTGAGGTCAAGCAGGCGATGCAGGATGACATCGGCACCTTGCACAGCCTGACGGCGCACTTTTTCACGACCCTCGGCCGTACGCTTGGGGCCGTGATCATCGCTATCCTTTACCTGTTTGCCATGGACTGGCGCATGGCGATTGTCTCGCTGTTGCCATTCCCGCTGTTTTTCCTGTTTTTCACCCGCGCCACCAAGGCCAGTGGGGCGAACATGCAAACGTTCGGCGCGGGCATGATGCGCATCAACAATGCCGTGATCGAGTTCGTCAACGGCATTCCCGTGGTCAAGGCATTTGGCGCCGAGGGCAAGGCCCATGGCAGCTACCGGGGTGCGGTGGATGCCTTTGCTGCTGCGTTTACCGACTTCACCCGGCCACTGGTCAGTGCGATGGCCAACGCCCACGCCATGATCACGCCCGTGGCGGTACTCGGCGTGGTGCTGGCCTTCGGTACGCTGGGGGTGAGCCAGGGCTGGCTGGCCCCGGTAGACATCCTGCCGTTTGCCCTGGTTGCCCCGGGCATCTGCGCGCCGCTGTTGCTCCTGAGCTATATCACCCACGACCTGAACAACGCGACCGCCGCCGCCCAACGCGTGCAGACCCTGCTACAAACCCCTGTGCTCGAAACCCTGCCAAGCACGTCAGCACAATTGCCTGCAAACGCTGAAATTCGCGTCGAACACCTGAGCTACCACTATAACGACGAATCCCCGGTGCTCCAGGACCTGAGCTTCACCCTCAAGCCGGGCACCGTGACCGCCATTGTCGGCGCATCAGGTTCCGGCAAGTCGACCCTGGCCCGCCTGCTGCTGCGTTTTTTCGACCCTACCGAAGGGCGTATCACCTTGGGTGGTGTCGACCTGCGCCACATCGAGAGCACCCAGTTGTACCGGCGCATCGGTTTCGTGTTGCAGGAAGTACGCCTGATTCACGCCAGCCTGCGCGACAACATCGCCCTGGGCCGTCCCTCGGCCAGCCAGCAGGAAATCGAGGCCGCCGCGCGTATCGCGAACATCCACGAACGCATCCTGGACCTGCCACGGGGCTATGACTCGGTGATCGGTGAAGATGTACAGCTCTCCGGCGGTGAGTTGCAGCGCGTCAGCATCGCCCGCGCCGTGTTGCTCGACCCACCCGTGTTGGTACTGGATGAAGCCACGGCGGCAGCCGATGCCGAGAATGAGGTGAAGCTGCAACAAGCGCTGTCGCGATTCGCCCAGGGTCGCACCCTCATGGTGATCGCTCACCGGCTCGACACGGTGATGCACGCCGACCAGATCATCCTGATCGACAACGGCATCCTCTGCGAGCAAGGCACCCACGCCGAGTTGCTCGCACGCAAAGGCCGCTACGCCAGGCTGTGGGCGTTGGGCGGTTATGAACAAGCCAAGGAACAGGCGGTGTCGTCATGCTGAAAACCTTTATTCAACTGCTCGGCGAAGACGCTTCGGTCCTGCGCCGCTATCTGGCGATGGCCCTGGTCTATGGCCTGCTCTGCGGGGTGACGATTGTCATGCTGGTGCCGATCCTCACCCACCTGTTGGGTGGTGATACCTACGCCGCCGCGCAATGGCTGATCGCGCTGGTCATTGGTGTGGTTGCGTGCTGGGCGCTGCGGCGCAGCGTGGAAAAAGCCGGCATCCGCGTTGGCATCGCCGTGCTCCAGCGCGGCCGTCACCGCCTTGGCGACCATGTGGCGCAGTTGCCCGTAGGCTGGTTCAGCGCGCAAAACACGGCGCGGCTCAGCCATCTGGCGACCTCGGGCATGATGGAACTGGCGCAGTTGCCCGCACACGTGTTCACGCCACTGTTGACCGGTGTGGTTACGCCGGTGGTGATTCTTATCGCGCTGTTCACCCTGCACTGGCAAATGGGACTGGTTGCCCTGGCGACCCTGCCGGTGCTGCTGGGCGTGTTCGTGTTGACTGCACGGTTGGGGCAGCGAGCCGACCACGACTTCCAGCACAACGCCGCTCTGACCAGCCAGCGGATGGTCGAGTTCGCCCAGGCGCAGTCGGTATTGCGTGCCTTCAATGGCGAGGACGGCGGTACACAGTTCCTCGAACAGGCCATCGGTCGCCAGCAGCAGGCTGCCAAGCATCTGATCCACGTATCGGCGATGTCAGTGGTGTTCAATGCGTGGGCGGTGCAGGCCGGTTTTGCTGCGCTGCTGGTGGCTGCCACTCTGTGGCTGGGCGACCTGCTGGGCGCCGGTCTGGAAGTGGGCTCGGTCATCGCCGTGATGATTACGCTATTGCTGGTCAGCCGCTTCATCGACCCGCTGCTGGAAGTGGCCGGCTACAGCGAAGTGCTGCGCGGTGCCCGTGGCCAGTTGGGCGCCGTGCGCGAGATTTTTGCAGTCAAGCCACTGCCACAGCCACAGGCACCCGAGGCGCCTCTCGATAGCTCCGTCGAGCTGTGCAACGTCAGCTTCGCTTATGCAGAGGGCCAGCCCGACGTGCTGCGCGATGTCAGCCTGCGCATCGAACCGGGCAGTATGACCGCACTGGTGGGCGCTTCCGGCTCGGGCAAGACCACATTGGTGCGCTTGATCGCACGCTTCTTCGATGTGACCCAAGGCCGCGTGATCGTCGGCGGCGTGGATGTGCGCCAGATGTCCGGTGAGCAACTGGCCGGCCAGATCAGCCAGATCTTCCAGGATGCCTACCTGTTCCAGGGCAGCATTGCCGACAACATTCGTATAGGCAAGCCAGCGGCCAGCGATGCCGACGTGATGGAAGCGGCGCGACAAGCCGGCGTTCTGGAAATCATCGAGCGACTGCCCCAAGGCCTGGACACGCCGGTGGGCGAGGGCGGGGCACGGTTGTCCGGTGGCGAACGCCAACGGATCTCCATCGCCCGTGCGCTGATCAAGGATGCACCGATACTGCTCGTCGACGAAGCCACCGCCGCCCTCGATGCCGAGAACCAGGCCGCCATCGCCGAAGCGCTGGCACGGCTGCGTGGCAAACGTACGCTGATCGTTATCGCGCACCAGCTTTCGACCGTGGTCATGGCCGACCAGATCCTGGTGCTGGATCAAGGCCAGCTCAGCGAACAAGGTTCCCATGCCGAATTGAGCGCCAAGCCTGGGCTGTATGCCCACTTTCTCGCACAGCGCAGGGCGGCAAAAGGCTGGCGGATTGCGGGTGAGGACGCTTCTTGAGTCGTGCAGCGTTAGCCGTCCTGTTTGTAGTGCTGTGCGGCCTGTCGCTGACGGTGGGGGTCAAACAGGTGTCGTGGGTCGAGCTGCTGAGCTTTTCCGATGATGCCTGGCTGACCTTCACCGCCAGCCGGCTGCCACGCCTGGCCGCTCTGATCCTCACCGGGGTCGGGTTGGCCGTGTGCGGGGTGATCCTGCAGCAGATCGTGCGTAACCGCTTCGTCGAGCCCGGTACTTCCGGTGGGTTGGATGCCGCCAAGCTGGGCATCCTGATTTCCCTGACGGTAGCTCCGGGAGCCGGTGCCGCCGGTAGAATGCTGTTCGCCTTGGCCTTTTGCTTTGCCGCCAGCCTGATCTATGTCGCGATCATCCGGCGCATCCAGTTCAAGAACACCGTGATGGTGCCGGTGATCGGCTTGATGTACGGCAGCGTGCTGAGCGCCATTGCCGAGTTCTACGCCTACCGCCACAACATCCTGCAGAGCATGCAGGGTTGGATGCTCGGCGATTTCTCGAAGATCGTGCAGGGCAATTACGAGATCATCTACCTGATCCTGCCCATTGTCGTGCTGACCTACCTGTATGCCCATCGTTTCACCGTACTGGGCATGGGCGAGGGTATGGCCAGCAGCCTGGGCCTGAACTACGCCGCCAACGCGGCGCTGGGCTTGATGTTGGTGGCCGTCACCGTCTCCGCCACGGTGATTACCGTGGGCGCGATTCCTTTCGTCGGGTTGGTGATTCCCAATCTAGTGGCCCTGCACTACGGTGAAAACCTGGAGCGCACGCTGCCCATCGTCGCCCTGTGCGGTGCCTCGTTGCTGTTGGCCTGCGACATCCTCGGCCGCCTGCTGATCTACCCCTTCGAAGTGCCGATCGGTCTGACTGCCGGCTGCATTGGCGGTGTGGTGTTCCTGGTGCTGCTGATCCGGAAGTACACATGAGACACATGGCTACCCGTTATGGCCTTTGGCTGCTGGTCCTGTTGCTGGCCCTTGGGTTCCTGTTGCTGGGCTCGGGCCTGGATTTCGATTACGTCATTCCCAAGCGGCTTACCCGCCTGGCCGCAATGGGCATTGCCGGCGTGTGCATTGCGTATTCGTCGGTGATTTTCCAGACCATCGCCGGCAACCGCATCCTCACGCCAGCCATGATGGGCTATGAGGCGATCTACCTGTTGTTCCAGGCGTTGCTGATTCTGGTGCTGGGCACCCAGAGCCTGGTGCTGCTGGGGCGTGACGGCAACGTGCTGTTATCGGTGCTGTTGATGCTCGGCTATTCGTGGCTCATCCATCGTTGGCTGTTCCGCGACGGCAGTCACAACGTGTACCTGCTGTTGCTGCTGGGGTTGGTGTTGAGCATGGTGATGGGCACCTTCACCCAATTCATCCAGTTGAAGATCAGCCCCGGGGAGTTCTCGATTTTCCAGGGATTCAACTACGCCTCTTTCAACAAAGCGCAACCGGGGCAGGTGATCTATTCGGGCGTATTGGTGGCGGTGGTGTGTTTGATCGCCCAGCGCACGTTGCCGGTGCTCGATGTCCTGGCCCTGGGACGTGACCAAGCGATTTCCCTGGGGGTCGACTACCCACGCAGCGTGCGCCTGCAACTGGCACTGATCGCCATTCTGGTGGCGGTATCCACCAGCCTGGTGGGGCCGACCGCGTTCATGGGCGTGTTCGTCGCCAACATCGCCTATGCCCTGGCCCGCACCACGCGGCACCGGGTCACCTTGCCCCTAGGCTGTGCGATTGCTATTGGCATTTTCATCATCGCTCAGTATCTGGTGGAGCAATGGTTCAACTACAACACCTCGGTGAGCATTCTCATCAACCTGGTGTGCGGTGTGTATTTCCTCGCGCTGATGATCCGAACCCGAGGCACGGCATGATCTCTCTCCAACACGTATACAAAACCTATGGCGCCAAGCATGTGCTGAGTGACGTCAGCGTGCAGTTCCCACCGGGGCAAGTGACCTCATTGATCGGCCCCAACGGGGCGGGCAAATCCACCTTATTGATGTTGATCGCCCGTCTGTTGACGCCTACCCGTGGCGACGTACTGATGGGCGGCCGCAGCATCGCCGACGTACCGGTACGCGACTATGCCAAGCGCGTCGCCACCTTGCGTCAGTCGCCGGATTTCAACCTGCGCCTGACCGTCGAAGAGCTGGTGGCCTTCGGGCGTTTCCCCTACAGCCGAGGCGCGCTCACCACCCAGGACCGGGTGGTGATCGACGAGGCCATCGAGTTCCTTTCACTGCAACCGCTGCGCCTTTGCTACATCGACGAGCTCAGCGGCGGGCAGCGGCAGATGGCGTTCCTGGCAATGACCATCGCCCAGCAAACCGATTACCTGCTGCTGGATGAGCCGCTCAATAACCTCGACATGAAACACGGTGTTCAAATCATGCGCGCCTTGCGCCGCTTGTGTGATGAGCAAGGTCGCACGGTGATCCTGGTGGTGCATGACATCAACTTCGCGGCCAATTATTCCGACCATATCGTGGCGATGAAAGGCGGCGCCATCCACCGTCACGGCCCAGTCGACCAGGTAGTGACTGAGGCCAACCTGCGCGAGCTGTTCGACTTGGATTTCGAGATTCTGCACAGCCAACAAGGCTTCGTTTGCAACTACTTCAACCCATCACCTTCAAGGGAACTGACATGAGCACTGATCACACGAACAGATTGCGCGCGCTGCTGCTGACGATGGCCGTGGCGGCCGGGTTGCAGGGGTGTGACAAACCGGCGCCAGAGGCCAAGGCCCCGGTTGCGGCGCAGGCGGCCTATGCGCCGATCACCATCGAGCATCCGCTGGGCACCACCGTGGTCACTCAGTTGCCCCAGCGTGTAGTGGCCTTCGACATGAGCGAGCTCGACACCCTGGATCAACTCGGTGCCCCGGTGGTCGGCATCGCCAAGGACTACGTCACCAGCTTCCTCACTCGCTACCGTGACGACACGAATGTCGCGGATGTGGGATCGACCATCCAGCCCAACCTGGAACGCCTGCATGCGCTCAAGCCCGACCTGATCCTGATCTCTCCGCTCCAGGCCCAGAGCTATAAGGAACTCAGCCAGATCGCTCCAACCGTGTACGACGACGTGGACCTGACCAACAAAAAAGGCAATCTCATCGAGACCGCCAAGGCCCATTTGACCCTGCTGGGGCGCATCCTCGACAAGCCGGAACTCGCCCGCCAGAAAGTCGCGGAAATGGATGCCAAGGTCGAGCAGACCCGCCAAGTCACTGCCGGTCGCCCCGAGAAGGCCTTGATCGTGCTGCATAACAACGGTGCCTTCACCTCTTACGGCGTGAAATCGCGCTACGGTTTTGTGTTCGATACCCTGGGCGTTAAACCGGCCAGCACCGACATCGAGGCCGGCTTGCATGGTCAGCCGATTTCCAATGAGTTCATTCAGCAGGCCGACCCGGACATTCTGTACGTCATCGACCGTACGGCAGTGATGGAGCACCGCCCGGCCCTCGACCTCAAGAGCCTGGACAACCCACTGTTGCGCAAGACCAAGGCATGGAACAACGGCCGGGTGATCTTCGTCGACGCCCAGACCTGGTACCTGTGCACGGCCAGTGTGACCTGCCTTAACCGCATGGCGGACGAGGTGGTCGAAGGCTACAAAGGCTGATCCAGACACGCGTTCGTGGTACCCAAAGCCGCTGCCATTCAGGTTGCGGCTTTTTATTGTGAATATTTATCATTTAGATTGAGGGTTTGTGGTTCTGGTACGGAAATCTAGTGAATGCACTTCAATACTTCGCATCGAAAGGAATCCAGCATGTCGGAACACGGCCGCCCAACTCGCGCCCACCCTGATTTATCCCAGGCCACACCGCGTACTTTCCCGTTTACCTTGAACCGCACGTACTCCGCCGTGCAGATCGCCTTGCTGCTCGGTTTGAGCGGCGGCTCGCTGGCAGTGTCGGCGGCGCCTGAACCGGAGCCGGCCACCCAGGTCCGGGCCGAAGCGGAAAAGAACAGCCTGGTGCTGTCGGAAACCACCATCGAGGGCGAGCGGCTCGCCACAGATGACCTGCCACCTGCGTATGCGGGTGGGCAGGTCGCCACGGGCGGTCGTATCGGGCTGCTGGGCAACAAGGACTTCATGGAAACACCGTTCAACGCCATCAGCTACACCGATGAATTCGTGCGCAACCACCAGGCCAAGGACATCGGCTCGGTGATCGGTGCCACTGACCCGTCGGTCAACGTGCCGTCCAAGCGGGCCATCCTCGAAACCTTCTTCATCCGGGGCTTCAACACCAGCGCCAACGACATCACCTTCAACGGCCTGGCCGGCATGGCGCCGAACCTGCGCGGTTCGACCGAACTGGCCGAACGCATCGAAGTGCTCAAGGGGCCGTCTGCGCTGCTCAACGGCATGCCGCCCGATGGCAGCGTCGCCGGTAGCATCAACATGGTGCCCAAGCGCGCCGCCGACGAACCGCTGACGCGGATCACCACCAGTTACGAATCCAACGGTCTGTACGGCGCCCACGCTGACGTGGGTCGACGTTTTGGCGAGCAGAACCAGTTCGGTATTCGCTACAACGGCGTGTACCGCGATGGCGATACCAACGTGGACGACCAGCAGCAAAAGATGCAACTCAACGCCCTGGGCCTGGACTGGCGCACTGAGCGCGTACGCCTGTCCCTGGACGCTTACAAGCAGCGCGAGCGCCTGGATGGCGCCAACTATTTCGGCATTTTCGGCATCTCACCGACGGTCAATAAAGTGCCCAGCCCGAAGAAGGGCAACAACTCCCTGGCGCCGGACTGGGCCTATACCATCAACGACACCGAAACCGTGTTGATCCGTGGTGAGGCCGACCTGAATGACTCGCTCACCGCCTTTGCCGCCTATGGCCAGCGCGACGGTGGCCGCAATGCCCTGATGACCCGTGACACGCTGATCAACAACGCAGGGGACATCAACGTGCTGGCTTATCGCTCGGACGGGCAGGGCACGCAGAAATCCGGTGAAGCCGGCCTCAAGGGCACTTTCGACACAGGCCCGGTAGGCCACGCCTGGTCCTTGGCAGCCACCCAGTACAAATCGGAGATGAGCTACAAGGACTTGATGATCCCCAACTATGTGGTCACCAACTACGACAACATCGACTTCGGCCCAACACCGCCTCTGGGCAAATACGGCGCCGTCACCTCCCGCAGCGAAGCCAAGCTGAGAAGCTTTGCGTTCCTCGACACGCTGTCGTTCCTCGATGGCCGCGTGCAATGGACCGTTGGCTGGCGCAACCAGACCGTGGAAAGCGCCAGCCTGACGCCGGCTCGGGTCAAGACGTCCCGTTACAGCGACAGCAAGGTGTCGCCGGCGACGGCGTTGCTGGTCAAGGTCACCGACGATGTTTCGCTCTATGCCAACTACATCGAAGGTTTGTCCCAAGGGGGCACGGCACCCACCAGCGCCGCCAACTCGGGGGAAATCCTCAGCCCTTACCAGACCAAGCAGTATGAGGTCGGCGCCAAGTTCGACCTGGGCACCTTCGCCACTACGCTGGCCGTGTTCCAGATTGAAAAACCGAGCGCCTACACCGACCCCGTCACCAATATTTACGCCACCAACGGCGAGCAGCGTAACCGTGGCGTGGAATGGAGTTTCTTCGGTGAAGCCCAACCCGGCCTGCGCCTGATGGGCGGCGCGTCCTATACCCAGGCTGAGCTGACCAAGGCGTTGGTCAAATCCAACGAAGGCAACCAAGTGACCGGCGTACCGAAGATCATCGCCAAACTGGGCGTCGAATACGACCTGGAGATGGTGCCGGGGCTAACCCTGACCGCCAACACCAACTACGTTGGCAGCCGCTACGTCACCGACGACCATCGTATGGAACTGCCGTCCTACACTG
Organism: Pseudomonas kulmbachensis; assembly: GCF_963681935.1. Lineage (NCBI taxonomy): Bacteria > Pseudomonadati > Pseudomonadota > Gammaproteobacteria > Pseudomonadales > Pseudomonadaceae > Pseudomonas > Pseudomonas kulmbachensis. The sequence continues at coordinate 2,595,581 of NZ_OY817088.1, forward strand.
TGTTTGATGTGGGCGGCCGTTACACCACCAAGGTCATGTCCAAGCCAGTGACCTTGCGCGCCAATGTCGAGAACATAGCTAACCGCGCTTACTGGATCGGTTCGTACAACGGTGGCGACGGCAGCGGATTGTCCGGTGGCCTGGGTACGCCACGTACGCTACAACTGTCGGCCTCGGTGGATTTCTGACTACGGGCCAACAGGCGGGGGAGCGCTCTCCCGCCTGATCGCTTAGAGCGACATTCGCCGCGATCTACCGCTCAGTGGCACTACGCTAAATGATGGCAGGCAAAAATGATCAGATGAACAGCCCGCCAGACGGCCCCTAAAGACTCTCAGGATCGCCAAAAAACATCTGAATCCGCGAACGTAACCAGCGTTCCCCAGGGTCGTTGTCCTGGGCGCCGCGCCAGGCCATGTGCAGTTCGAAGCTTTGCACGTCCAGCGGTGGATCTTCGGCGCGCACGCCGCCAGCCGCGGTGAGGGCTTCGGCGGTGTAGTCGGGGACAGTGGCGATGATGTCGGTGCCCGCCAGTAGGGTGCTCAGGCCATTGAACTGCGGTACGGCCAGCACTACGTGGCGCTTGCGGCCCATTTTTTCCAGTTCGGTGTCGATAAACCCGCTCAGGTCACCGGCGAATGACACCAGGGCATGGGGTCGCTCGCAGAAGTCGTCCAGGCTCAGTGCGCCGGGCATGGTGTCGGCGCGCAGCAGTTTGGGTCTGCTGCGGCGCAATACCTTGCGTTTGGCGTTGGCGGGCAGATCGCTGGTGTAGCTTACTCCCACCGAGATTTCACCGGAGGCCAGCAGCGGGGGCATCAGGATGTAGTTGACCCGCCGCACCACCAGAACGATACCTGGCGCTTCAGCACGCAAACGCTTGAGCAGCAGGGGCAGCAGGGCGAACTCGACATCGTCCGACAAGCCGATCCGAAACACCGAGGTACTGGTTGCCGGGTTGAACTCGGAAGCACGGCTGACTGCCGTTGAAATCGAATCCAGGGCAGGCGACAGCAGGGCGAAAATCTCGATCGCCCGGGCTGTGGGTTCCATACTGCGACCGGTACGTACGAAAAGCGGGTCGTCGAACAAGTTGCGCAGGCGTGACAGTGCTGCGCTGATGGCCGGCTGCCCGAGAAAAAGCTTCTCGGCGGCGCGGGTCACACTGCGCTCATGCATCAAGGTTTCAAAGACGATCAGCAAATTCAGATCGACGCGACGCAAGTCGTTACGGTTCATCAGGCAGGCTTCGCTGGGGGGCAACAGGTAGTGAAGTAACGGATCTTACTGGCAAAATTGATTTTTCGTCACTCGGTAGATTTTCTTTCTTGCTGACGGATGGTTGGCTTCTCATCTGTTTACTGCGGTTTCGTTGGCTTTTATCGACCACTCTGGCTTCCAATCTGTCGGCGGATCAATGTCAGGCATGTCGACTATTAATGCTGTCTGTTAGTCTTGCGCACAAAGCCCGGATAAAGTCCTGTGGTATTAGCGATTAATTAGGCGAGGTTTGTAATGTCGCGCACGATCCGTTTTCACAAGTTTGGCCCGGCCGAGGTGCTCAAGTGCGAAGAGCACGAAGTCGCCGCGCCTGCGCCTGGCGAAGTGCAGGTCCGTGTCCAGGCTATTGGCATCAGTTGGTATGACGTGCTGTGGCGCCAGAACCTGGCTCCCAGCCAGGCTCGTTTGCCTGCCGGTATCGGCCATGAAATGGCAGGTATTGTTACCGCCGTCGGTGCGGGTGTGGATGACCTGGCGATTGGTGACAAGGTCGCCAGCTTTCCCGGTCAAAGTGCCAACGATTACCCAACGTACGGCGAGCTGATCCTGATGCCGCGCTCCACGCTGACCCGCTACCCGGATGTGTTGTCTGCGGTTGAAGCCAGCGTGCATTACACCCCTCTGCTGATTGCCTACTTTGCGTACGTCGATCTGGCACAGGTCAAGCCTGGGCAAGCAGTGTTGATTACCGATGCCAGCCATTGTGCCGGGCCATCGTTTGTACAGTTGGGCAAAGCCCTGGGCCTGAAGGTGATTGCCGCGACCAAGGATGCAGCCGAGCGCGAATGCCTGCTGAGCCTGGGTGCCGATCATGTGATCGTCACCGAAGAGCAAGACCTGCTGATGCAGGTCAACAAGATCACCGACAACAAAGGCGTGGACGTTGTGCTGGATGGCCTGGGCGGTCCGCAAATGTCGGTGCTGGGTGATGTGCTGGCGCCCCGTGGCAGCCTGGTTCTGTATGGTTTGCAAGGCGGCAATCAAACGCGCTTCCCGGGTTGTGCGTGCTTCCAGAAGAACATCAAGTTTTTTGTGCATTGCATCGGCAATTTCACCGGCAAGCCGGAGTTGGGCATTAGCCAGGACGAAGAGGCCATGAAGCGCGCCCTGCGTGATATCAACCAGTTGACCGCTGACCGGGTGCTGACGCCACTGGAGATCAAGGTTTTCCCTTTTGAAGCCTATGTCGAAGCGCATCGCTACATGGATGACTGCCCGTGTCGTGGGCGAGTCGCGTTGCAACTGACCACGGCCTGAAGCCTGGCGGGTAACCGCCGTAATTGCTCAAGCGATAAACACGCCCTGGAACATAATGTTCCGGGGCGTGTTTTTTTGTGCTCGCTGAAAGACTTTTTGCTGCCCCGTATTTACGAAATACATGTGTGAATTAATACACCTCAACGGAAGATCAATATTTTTTTATGAATTCATAAAAATGTAATTCAAAACGTTATGTATTTTTTTGAATGTATTTTTGTAGGCGTATTCCTGTGCGTACGTACGCCAGGTCTGTTATGGGTCAAAGAGTTGAGGTAAGTGTGGGCGCGTCTAATCGGGCTGCTGATAATGCGGAAGTCGATCTGGAGGAATAATCCATGAACAACTTTCATGAGCAAGCCATGTGTTTTGTCTATCAGCAAGTATTGCAGCGCCTACTTGGGTTTTTCAGCCGCCCCGAGCGCATTGCATTGCAGTTGTTGATTCAACGTTTATTGGTCGCGGCAGGAGGCGTGGAGCATATAGGGCGCTATCGGGTAATGGTTGTTCATGAAGGCGGCAAGGAGTGTGCTTATACATTGGCATTTTTGCGCGCCGCCCAGCTCAGTATTGCGGGGCGTTCGCCGCATACATTCATATTGCGCATTGCAATATTGCGCCAGCCGCGAATGACGGCCAATGTGATGGAGCGTATCCAGGCCCAATGCAGCGAGTTGTTTATTTATGACGATAGCCGTGTGGAGCTGCTGCTGGTGGATGAGCAGGGCACTGCGCAATTGCATAAGCAGGTTGCGTTTGAAAGCCTCTCGTCGGTCATGGACCGAACGCAGGTACTGATGTCGGGCCATCTGACCCAGGGTGATGCAAGGGCCACATTCTTTTATGCCGATCTGTTGGCGCGGGCCAAGTTGTACCGGCGTGCCTGCGAGTGGGGGGTCAAGGTTGACGCGTTGATTGACCGTCGCCCTCCCGCCCACCTTGGGCAATATGTGCTGTGGATCCAACAGGTAGCTAGGCAGCACGGGCATGCGCCCTATGGCGAGCACCGCGAAGATTTTGAAGGTGCGGTCAAGTTGTGTAGCAAACTGGATGACGACTATAAACAGCAGTTGCAGCTGACGACGGTGCCCAGCCGTGAAATCTCGGCCGTGGAAACGGATAATGATATAAATGTGATCAATGTATTTGATTGTCTCTGCCATGAAGTGGATGTTTTGCACTCTCAGGTGCTGATGTTTATTGAGGGGCCGTGGAATATAAAGACCCTGGATATTGAAGAGCCTCAAACCGCCGTAGTGTTGTTGGCCGCTCATGTGCACGGATTACGGGGAGCCTATCAACATGGAGTTGAATACAGCGTCGGAGTGGATGCTTTTTTGCGCCGCGCTTCGATTGAAAACAAATGCAATGAGCGATTTAAAGGGCAGCTGATAAAGCACTTGGGAACGGTGTTTAATACACCTAAAAGGATAAGCAAGTTGCACGGCGCTGCAACCCGGTATTTGCGTGAGTTGCACGGTGTCAGCGATGAGCAACTGGGCTGTTTGATATGTTCGCCCTTTGTGAATCAGGCGCGTGGCCTTGAACCTTTCCTGCAGAGTTGCTACCCCGAGAAGCTGCAGTTCATTCACCGGTTTCGGCAGGTGTTGATAGACCACAATGCAGCATCCCAGGCTGATGTGAGTTGGCTGGAGTCCGTGAGCGGGCTGTCTCTGGCATCGCTGCAGGCGCTGTATCACATGCAAAAAATCGACTCCAGGCCAGGTAACTCTTTGATTGCCACCCTATGGGCCCACGATCCGAACAACAAGCCCTGGTGTGCAGCACCAGCAGGCCAGGTTTAGCCATATGAGCGCGCAGAAGGGTACCCGCGACGCAAACCGCTCATCCAATAGGATTTGCCAGACCACGGAGCAAACTGCTATCTGTACGCATATCCAGTATCCAAAGCCAGTGGTTTGTTCTGCCAGTGATTTCCAATCCCCTTGAAGACCCGTTTTATTACCTTAAAAACTTCCAGCATGTGCTCGACTGGATTGCAGCCCGTTATGACGACGTATTAAGTGTCGACGAGCAGCGGTTTATCCAAGGTTTTGCTTTGCTGCCTGGTCCCTCGCAAGCGTTGTGGGTACGCATGGTGATGCGCAAGGGGGAGCACTTCAGGGCCAGCAAGCTCAATTACCCGGAAATCGGCGATACACCGCAGGCGGCAGCTCCCTTGCTGGCCTTGGGGTGGCTGGACGATCAGGCACCGCTGGCCCTGGCCGAGGTGTTCGAGGTGCTGCAAAAGCCTGAAATCATGGCCCGGTTCAGCGCAGATATTGCCCGGCCCAAGGCCAAAAAATCGGACTGGCTCGATGAACTTGCCGCCACTTTCACCCAGCGTCAGAGCCTGGCCCAATGGCATCCCGCCCTGGCGGAGCCGCTTTACACGCTCAACCACCGGGCGCTATGCGATCGTCTGCGGCTGATGTTCTTTGGCAACCTTAGCCAGAGCTGGTCAGATCTGGTGTTGGCAGACCTGGGCCTGTTTACCTACGAGAAGGTCGACTTCTGCCGTGAGTCCCGGGCGTTGCGTTGTCGCGCCGATATTGAGGGTTACTTGCACCTTTATGCCTGTCGCGAGCAATTTGAAGGCAGTGGCGATGTAGACGCTGTATTACAACAGGTACTCGACTACCAGGCGGATAACCGCTGGCTGCAGCGCCGTCGCGGGCGCTTGCTGTTTCAGTTGGGTCAGCATCTGGAGCGGGCAGGGGACTTGACCCGGGTGTTGCAGGTCTACCAACAAAGCCAGCACCCCGAAGCCCGTCAGCGCAGCATTCGCGTGCTTGAGCGTCAGCAACAATACCAATCGGCGTTGTCTCTGGCTGAGGCCGCCCAAAAAGCGCCACTTACCGACGCCGAAGATCAGCACCTGCTGCGGATCATCCCGCGCCTACGGCGCAAGCTAGGGCTGCCAGCGCTTGCGGTGGCCAAGCCGAAAGCTCCCGAGCGGCTTGACTTGAGCCTGCCACGGGACGACGCCAGTTGCGTCGAGCTAATGGTTGTAGCGCATTTGCAGGCCCCCGAAGCGCCAGTGCATTACGTGGAAAATACCCTGATCAACGGGTTGTTCGGTCTGCTGTGCTGGCCCGCTATTTTTGCGCCGCTGCCGGGAGCGTTTTTCCACCCGTACCAGAGTGGCCCGGCGGACTTGCTTGAGGACGACTTCTATCAGCAGCGTGCCGCGCTGTTTGAAGATTGCCTGGCGCAATTGGATGACGAGCGTTACCTGGCGACCATCCGTGGGGCGTATACCGCCAAGTTCGGTGTGCAATCGTCCTTTGTCGCTTGGGGCTACTTGAGCGAAGACCTGCTCGAAGAAGCGCTGCTGTGCCTGCCGCCCGAGCACCTGAAGCTGTGGTTTCGGCGCCTGCTGCTGGATATCAAGGCCAATCGAACCGGTATGCCTGACCTGATCCAGTTTGACCCGGTGCAAAAAACCTACCGCATGATTGAGGTCAAGGGGCCAGGTGACCGCCTGCAAGACAACCAGTTGCGCTGGCTGGCCTTTTGCGAGGCGCATCAAATGCCGGTGACCGTGTGCTACGTGCAATGGCAGGAGCCGCAGGAGTGAGCTATCGCGTTGCAGTGCGTGCCTTGTGCGAGTTCACGGCCAAGGTTGGTGATCTGGATTTGCGTTTCACCCCGTCGCCCACGGCGCAACAGGGGATCGCCGGGCACCGCACGGTAGCGTCGCGGCGCAGTGCGCAGTATCAGGCGGAGCTGTGCCTTGAAGGTCAATACCAGGCATTGACCGTGCGCGGTAGGGCAGACGGTTATGATCCCGACGCAAATGTGCTGGAAGAAGTGAAAACCTATCGTGGTGATTTCACCGCGATACCGGCCAATCACCGCCAATTGCATTGGGCACAGGCCCGTGTCTATGGCTGGTTGCTGTGCCAAAGCCTGCAATTGGCGCAGGTCAATCTGGCGCTGGTGTACTTCGATATTGTCAGCGAAAAGGAAACCCGCCTTCAGGAAACCTGGTCGGCTGCGGATTTGCAGCAGTTCTTCGAGCAGCAATGCGGGTTGTTTCTGGCCTGGGCCGAGCAGGAAATGGCCCATCGTCAGGCCCGCGATGCCGCCGCCCGTGCCTTGGCCTTTCCCCATGCGCAGTTTCGTACCGGGCAGCGAGCATTAGCCGAGGCGGTGTACAAGACTGCCAGCACCGGGCGCTGCCTGATGGCCCAGGCACCCACCGGGATTGGTAAAACCATCGGCACCCTGTTTCCGTTGCTCAAGGCCATGCCCGGTCAGCAGCTTGATAAATTGTTGTTCCTGACCGCCAAGACCCCGGGGCGCAAGCTGGCGCTCGATGCCGCGCAGGTGCTCTATCCCGAGGGGGTGGCTGCACCGTTACGGGTGCTGGAGCTGGTAGCGCGGGACAAGGCCTGCGAGTACCCCGAAAACGCTTGTAATGGCGACTCCTGCCCGTTGGCCAGAGGCTTTTATGATCGCTTGCCTGCTGCGCGCCAAGCGGCGGTCGCCCAGTCGGCCCTTGACCAGCAGACCTTGCGCAACGTCGCTCTGGCCCATGAGGTGTGCCCGTACTACTTGAGCCAGGAAATGGCGCGCTGGGCGGACCTGGTGATTGCTGATTACAACTACTACTTCGACTTCAGTGCGTTGCTTTATGGTCTGGCCCAGGCCAACCAGTGGCGGGTCGCGACCCTGGTGGACGAAGCCCACAACCTGGTAGAGCGGGCGCGTCAGATGTACAGCGCAAGCCTGGACCAGCAAACCCTCAACAGCGTGCGTCATTCGGCCCCGGCGCCGCTGGAAAAACCCTTCAAGCGCCTTAATCGCGAATGGAATGCCCTGCACAAGGAGCAAGTCGGGCCGTATCAGGTTCACCCGCAATTGCCGGCCAAATGGCTGAGTGCCTTGTCGGCGTGCATCACCGCTATCGGTGACTACCTCAACGATCACCCCCAAGGGCTGAGCGGCAATCTGCAAGGGTTTTACTTTGAAGCCCTGCAGTTCAACCGGGTGGCAGAGCTGTTCGACGGGCATTTTCTGTTTGACGTCAGTTTGCGCGAAGACGGCAAGCGTCGCTTGTCGCAGCTCAACCTGCGCAATGTGGTGCCCGCCGGGTTTATCGGCCCGCGACTCAAGAGCGCGCAGAGCAATGTGCTGTTCTCGGCCACCCTGAGCCCGCAAATCTATTACGCCAACCTGTTGGGCTTGCCGTCAGACACGGTGTGGATGGATGTCGAGTCGCCGTTCCAGGCGGAGCAACTTAGTGTGCATCTGGTCAACCGGATCTCGACCCGGTTTGTGCACCGCCAGGCCTCGCTGGAACCGATTGTCGAGTTGATCGCTCGCCAGTTCGAGCAGAGCCCGGGCAACTATCTGGCGTTTTTCAGCAGCTTCGACTACCTGCAACAGGTCGCCGAGCTGCTCGCCGAACGCCATCCTCAGGTTACCCAGTGGCTGCAGGCGCGGCGCATGGATGAAGCTGCGCGCCAGGGTTTTCTCGATCAATTCACGATGTCGAGCCAAGGCATCGGTTTTGCGGTACTGGGCGGGGCATTCGGCGAAGGTATCGACTTGCCCGGAGCACGCTTGATCGGTGCCTTTGTTGCCACCTTGGGGCTGGCCCAACTGAACCCGGTCAACGAGCAGATCAAACAGCGCATGGCGGCATTGTTTGGCGCCGGTTATGACTACACCTACCTGTACCCCGGTGTGCAGAAAGTAGTGCAGGCCGCCGGGCGGGTGATCCGCACCCAGAGTGATCAGGGCACGCTGTTCCTGATTGATGACCGCTTTGCCGAGCCCAAGGTGCAGCAACTGTTGCCGCGCTGGTGGCAATTGGGCTGATGGCCCAGGGTATGGCAGACTGCTCTACCCGTGGCGCATGAGGCGCCTTTTTTATCCTGGAGTTCACCCCAATGAGCATCAAACGTTTCGGTACCGGCGCCGTGGGCGCAGGCGGTCAGCCTTTGCCTTTCGCTCGTGCAGTAGAAGCCGATGGCTGGTTGCACGTATCCGGCCAGGTTGCCATGGAAAACGGTGAAATCATTAACGGAGGGATTGTCGAGCAAACCCACAAAACCATGCAGAACCTCATCGCTATCCTCGAAGAAGCCGGTTATGGCCTTGAGGATGTGGTCCGCGCTGGCGTATGGCTGCAAGACCCTCGCGACTTCTGGAGCTTCAATAAAGTGTTCGCCGCGTATTTCAAAAGCGAACATGCCCCGGCCCGCGCCTGTGTGCAGGCAATGATGATGGTCGACTGCAAGGTCGAGATCGACTGTATCGCCTATAAGGCCAAACGCTGAAACCCGAGGACTTGAATGTGTCGAACCCACAGGTACTCAAAGGCGCAGCTAACCCCGCCGACCATTTGGTGCGTGACGTAAGCCTGCCCGCGCTGGTGATCCACCGTGACGCGCTGGAGCACAATATTGGCTGGATGCAGGATTTCGTTACCCGCAGTGGTGCGGTACTGGCCCCACACGGCAAAACCAGCATGGCCCCGGCGCTGTTTCGTCGCCAGCTGGAGCAGGGCGCCTGGGGCCTGACCCTGGCCACGGCAGTGCAAACCTGCACCGCCTATGCCGCCGGGGTACGGCGAGTACTGATGGCCAACCAACTGGTGGGCCGGGCTAACATGGCACTGATTGCCGATTTGCAGGCAGACCCGGCATTCGAATTTCACTGCATGGTCGATCACCCTGACAACGTGGCGGCCCTGGGTGCTTATTTTGCCGAGCGCGGCCAGCGCTTGAACGTGATGATCGAATACGGCGTGGTAGGTGGGCGTTGTGGCTGCCGCAGCGAACAGGAAGTGATGGCCCTGGCGGCTGCGATCAAGGCCCAACCAGCGTTGGCCCTGACCGGCATCGAAGGTTATGAAGGGGTAATTCACGGCGAACAGGCGGTCAGCGGGATTCGCCAGTTTGCTGCTTCGTTGGTGCGTCTGGCCCTGCAACTGCAGAGGGACGGCGCATTTGCATTGGACAAGCCGATCATTACTGCGTCGGGCTCGGCCTGGTATGACCTGATTGCCGAGGGCTTCGAGGCCGAGGCGGCCAGCGGGCGTTTTCTCAGTGTGTTGCGCCCTGGCAGTTATGTGGTCCACGACCACGGCATCTACAAGGATGCGCAGTGCTGTGTGCTGGAGCGTCGCAGTGATCTGCACGAGGGGTTGCGCCCGGCGCTGGAGGTTTGGGCCCACGTACAGTCGTTGCCTGAACCCGGTTTTGCGGTGATTGCGCTGGGCAAGCGTGACGTGGCCTTTGATGCGGGCCTGCCGCTGCCGCTAAAACGTTATCGAGAAGGTGTGTTGCCGGCAGTGGGTGAGGACATCAGCGGCTGCAAGGTCACGGCGGTAATGGATCAACATGCCTTTATGTCGATTGCTGCGGGTACGCAGCTGCGTGTAGGCGACATCATCAGCTTTGGCACCTCGCATCCTTGCCTGACCTTCGACAAGTGGCGCACGGGGTGCCTGGTGGATGAGCAGTTCACTGTGATCGAGAGCTTTGCAATCGAGTTCTGATTTACGGCTGGGCGCATAACCTGTGGGAGCGAGCCTGCTCGCGATGGCATCAGCGCGGTTTGCTTGACAGATCACCGCCTGCATCGCGAGCAGGCTCGCTCCCACAATGACCCCTGCAAAGTTTGAGTTTTGTGGGTGCTGCCAAATCTGATCCAGACAAGTCAATGATGGGAGCGGTTGTGTTTCAGTCCCGGTAAAACACCTGCACCAGGTGATAGCCGAACTTGCTCTTGACCGGGCCATGCACCACTCGCAGCGGCTTTTTAAAGATTATCTGGTCGATAATGCCGACCATCTGCCCCGGCCGCACTTCCCCCAGATCACCGCCACGTTTGCCCGACGGGCAGGTGGAGAATTTTTTCGCCAGCACATCGAAGGCTTCGCCCTTGGCGATGCGTTGCTTGAGCGATTCGGCTTCTTCGGCGGTTTTCACCAGAATATGGCGGGCTTGAGCTTTCATGGGATCTTTACCTTGGAACTGTGGGGCATAGTGCGCGGGCGCGGATTATGCCTGAGTTTTCCCCGGGAGGCAGTGATAGCGCGGCAGGTACAGGCACACGCGGGTGCCACATCCGCTCTTGCTGTTGATACTGACATGCCCGCCCGACTGCTGGGCAAATCCGTAAATCATCGATAACCCGAGCCCCGTACCCAGGCCAACCGGCTTGGTGGTGAAGAAGGGATCAAAGGCCTTGGCAAGAATTTGCGGGGTCATGCCGGAGCCGTTGTCACGGACCTCGAGCATCACGTAGTCGCCTGAACTGACCGATTCCAGGGTGCCGAGATCGCTGGCATCGAGATACTGGTTGGCCGTTTTGACCACCAGGGTTCCACCGTCGGGCATCGCGTCACGGGCGTTGATCATCAGATTGAGCAGGGCACTTTCGAGCTGGCCGGTGTCGGTGTTGACCGGCCAGATGTTCTGGCCCAGTTCGAGGATCAGGTCGATATGGGGGCCTTTGGTGCTGCTGAACAGCGTTTGCAGCGACCTGACCAGCTGGTTTGGGTCCAGCGGTTTGCGGTCCAGTGACTGGCGGCGGGAGAACGTCAGCAGGCGGTTGGTCAACGCGGCGGCACGCTGGGCGGAATTCACCGCAGTATCGGCAAAACGCTGTACTTCATCAATGCGGCCAGCAGCAATGTAGCGCTTCATCAAATCCAGGCTGGTGATAATCCCGGTCAGCATATTATTGAAATCATGGGCGATACCGCCGGTCAACTGGCCCACAGCTTCCATTTTTTGCGCATGCCGCAGGGCCTCTTCCGCCCGCTCGCGTTCCTGCATCTCGCGTTGCAACTGCTGGTTGGCCTCAGCCAGTTCCCGGGTGCGTTCGGCTACACGCTCCTCAAGGGTTTCGTTCAGCTCAAGCAAGGCTTGTCGGGTGGCGTTGGCCTGCAAGCGTTGGCGCCGTCTTGAACTCTTGATTGCCATGGTAGGTCCTGAGAGCGAATCTCGAAATATGCCTATTTAATGCTCGATCCAGGCTAAAGCCCATTAAGCATGCTGCAAGGCTCTATCTTGCCCGTGCGACTAAGGTCCAATGAGGCGCGGGCTAAGCCTTTCGTACAATTGCGCCCCTTTTTTGGGTTGAACAATCGCACGGATCCGCAGTGTGTCTTCGATCGATTTTATCTTGCCAATGTTTGGCGCTGGAGCTTGTACATGGTTCATCCTTTTTCATTGTTGGCGCAGAGCCGGGTAACACACTTGGGCGCGCTGGCAGTGTGTGCCGGTTTTGCTGCGCAGTCACAGGCCGCCGGTTTTTTTGAAGACAGCAGCGCCAAACTGGAAGCGCGTACGGTGTACTTCAATCGCGACTTTCGCGATGGCAGCAGCTCAAACCCCCAAGGCGCCTCCAAGCGCGATGAAACGGCGCAAGGGTTTATCCTCAACCTGCAATCGGGCTATACCGAAGGTACCGTCGGGTTTGGCCTTGATGCATTGGGCATGCTGGGTCTGAAACTGGACTCCAGCCCGGCTGACAGTAACAGCGGCCTATTGCCTTCGACCGGCAGCGATCCGCGTCGTTCCAAGGATCAATACGCGAAATTCGGTTTGACCGCCAAGATGCGCGTGTCGCAAACCGTGCTCAAGTACGGCGCGCTGCTGCCCGACCTGCCGTTGCTCAAGTACAACGATGGACGCTTGCTGCCGAACATGTTCAATGGCGCCATGCTGGTGTCCCAGGAAATCAAGGATCTGAAGTTCATGGCTTCGCGCCTTGATCGCTATACGGCTCGTGATTCTACCGACTCCCAGGACTTGCGTCTGAACTGCAAGAACAAGCGCTATGCCTGCAATATCACCGCCGATCATTTCACTATGTACGGGCTGGACTACAAGGTTAACGAGCGTCTGACCGCGCAGTATCACTACGCTGAACTGCAAGACATCTACCGTCAGCAATTTATCGGTTTGCTGGCCAGCCAGCCGGTTGGTCCGGGTGTGCTCTCAGCCGATGTACGTGTGCTTAAAAGTGATGACGCAGGTTCGGCCAAGGCTTCAACCATCGATAACCGGGCGCTTGGCGCCATGCTCGGTTACTCGCTGGGCGGGCATAAAGTCAGCGCGGGCTGGCAGCGCATGAACGGCGAGACGTCGATGCCGTACCTGGATGGCAGCAACCCGTATCTGGTCAACTATTTGCAGGTCAATGACTTTGCCAATGCCCAGGAGCGCTCCTGGCAATTGCGTTACGACTATGACTTCAAGGCCATTGGCATTGACGGTTTGTCGTTCCTGACCCGCTATGTGAATGGCGATCACATCAAAGTGGTTGGCAGCAGCGAAGAAGGCAAAGAGTGGGAGCGTGACAGCGAGCTTAAATACATCGTGCAGAGCGGCACGTTCAAGGATGTCAGCCTGCGCTTGCGTAATGCGACCTACCGCACCAACTACAGCCAGTTCGCCCGCGACGTGGACGAAACCCGACTGATCGTCAGCTATAACCTGTCAATCCTGTAGATACTCTGTTCCAGATCAAGCCCCAGTGGGAGCGAGCCTGCTCGCGAATGATTTTCGCGAGCAGGCTCGCTCCCACGCTTGAAGTATCTATGTAGCCGCTGAGGAGCTACGGGTTGTGGGGGGGGTTACAGCTGCGTGCGATATGGCAGGTCCGGGCCGGTTTTGCTGCAGGTGAGGGCAGCGGCGCGTGTGGCGAAGTCGAGCAGGGCGTCCAGTTGTGACGCACTCAGCTGTTGCAACCCTTCGATGGAGTCCAGCTCATGCTCCGTCAACCAGGCAATTACTGCGGCTTGAAAGGTATCGCCAGCACCCACGGTGTCCGCGACTTTTACCTTGCTAGCGAGGACTGTGCGCTGGCCATGCTCGCGGCTGAACACACTGGCGCCCTGGCTGCCACGGGTCAGAAATACCAGTTGGCAACGATGGCCCAGCCATGAGCGGGCAATCTGCTGCGGGTCTTGCCCCGGATACAGCAGTTCAAGGTCTTCATCGCTGACTTTGATCACGTCGGCATAGGGGATCAGTTCACTGATCCGTTGGCGCCACACTTCAATATTCGGCTCAGGGTTGAGGCGCACATTGGGGTCGAGGCTGATCAGGCGGCGTCCACTTTCACGCTTGACCAGTTCCAGCAAGGTGTCGGCAATCGGTTGCACCACCAGCGAAAAAGACCCCACATGCAGCCCCCGCACTTCAGCGCCCAACAGCGGCAAATGCCGCGAATGCAATTGCCGGTCGGCGCAGCCTTCGCCGCGAAAGCTGTAGGCGGGCGAGCCGTTGGCATCCAGTGCGACCATGGCCAGGGTGGTTGGCGCTTCCATTTCCAGCAAGTAGCGATCACTCACGCCTTCGTCCAGCAACACTTGCTTCAAACGTTGGCCCAGGTAGTCAGTCGACAGCCCGGCAAACAGCGCCGTCTCGATCCCCAGGCGACGCAAGCCAACGGCTACGTTGAACGGCGAGCCTCCGGCAATTGCCTTGAACTCCACTTTATTGGCTTGCGCGCCGGTGTCCGCTTGCGCGAAAAAATCAAACAGTGCTTCGCCGCATATCACATACATATTTATTACTCGCTTAAGGTCGCGACCTGTTGTCGGTAGCGTCGATAGTAGTGTTCATAGGCCCGCACATTTTCGGGGGCGGGCCGGGTTTCGCTAGTGAGGTCCAGGCGCACGCAGCGCTGGCACAGCTGCGCCAGCGTTGGTGATCCTGCGCCGACACACCATGCCGCCTGGATTGCAGCGCCCAGGGCGGCGGCTTCGCTTTGCTCGGTGCAAACCACCGGGGTATCCATGATGTCGGCGACGATCTGGCGCCACAGCGGGCTTTTCGAGCCGCCGCCCACCAGCCGTATGGCGTGACTTTGCAAACCGTTATGGCGCAACAGGTCCAGACCGTAACGCAGGCCGTATGTGGTGCCTTCGATGGCCGCCCGGCACAGGTTGGCCTGGTTTAGATTGGTCAGGGTCAGCCCTTGAAAACTGCCTGTGGCGTTGGGTAGGGCGGGGACACGTTCGCCATTGAGAAACGGCAGCAGGCTGACCCCTTCAGCACCAATGGGTGACTGGCTGGCCAACCGATTGAAGGCGTCCAGCTGCAGCCCGAACAAATCGCGCACGGCGCTGGTGACATTGGTCAGGTTGAGGGTACAGATCAGAGGCAGCCAACCGCCGCTGGACGAACAGAAGCTGGCCACTGCCGCGTCGGGGCTGACCTGTGGCTGCGGATCAAAGGCATACACGGTGCCAGACGAACCCAGGCTCATGGTGATGATTCCTGGCTCGATATTGCCGGTACCGATGGCCCCCAGCATATTGTCGCCACCACCGCTGGAGACCACCGCGCTGGGGTTTAGCCCCAGTAAACCGGCAATTTCCGGGCGCAAGCAACCGACCGGTTGGTGAGACTCGATCAATTCAGGCAAGGCGCGCTCAAGACGGCCGCCAGAGTCGATATGGCGCAGTATATCGAAGTCCCACTGGCGAGTGCGCACATTGAAGTACCCAGTGCCCGAGGCGTCCCCATACTCACTGCAACAACGGCCGGTGAGCCAGAAGTTCAGGTAATCGTGGGGCAGCAGGACGTGGGCGATTTGATCGAAGATTTCAGGATGATGGATTTTGGTCCAGAGCAGCTTGGAAACCGTATACCCCGGTGCAATCACCAGGCCCAGACGCTCCAGAGAACCGGCTTCGCCCCCCAGCCATTCCAGCAGTTGCTGATTTTGTGCGGTGGACTCGGTATCGCACCAAAGTTTGGCTGGGCGCAAGACTTCGCCGTGCCTGTCCAGCAGCACCAGCCCGTGTTGCTGGCCGCTGACGCCAATACCCTGAATCTGCTGGCCGCTCACTCCGGCCTCAGCCAAGGCCTGGCGGGTGGCCTCTTGCAGTGCGTGCAGCCATTGCCCGGTGTCTTGCTCGCGGCGTCCGTGCTCGCCCTGGATCAGCGTATGCGGCGCCGCGCCCAGTCCTAAGGTCTGGCCGGACTCGCTGTCGAGAATCAGGACCTTGGTGCCCTGGGTGCCGCAGTCGATGCCTAGATACATCTTTGGAGTCCTCGGTTAAGGCAGTTAGCGAGCGCTGATCCCATCGCGGTCTATAAGCTGTTCCAGGGTTTTACTCACCCCCCGTTCACGCAAGCTGTTCAGGCACCACTCAAACGCTGCCACAAATTCCGCCGAGTGAGGAATCGTGGTGCCAAAAATCTCTTCCACCGCCAATAACCGCTGCACGATCAGCGCATCATCGGCGACCAACGCCTGACAAAATGCCGCCCGTGGATCAGGAATGGCATAGGTCTGGCCATTCTCGTCGACACCCTTGAGGTACAACGCCCACGCTGCAACCACCAGGGCCGCTCGCTTCAACTCGGCGCCATCGCTGATCAGGCGGTTAATGGTTGGGATGGTGAACTTGGGAAACTTCGACGAACCATCCGAGCAGACGCGCTCCAACTGGTCGGCAATGGCCTGGTTGGAGAAGCGCTGCACCAGGGTCTGTTTATAGGCAGCAAGGTCAATGCCGGGCACCGGTGCCAGTTGTGGGGTTACGTCCAGGTCCATATAGGCGCGCATATAGGCCACAAACAGCGGGTCGTTCATGGTCTCGTGGACGAAGCGATAGCCTTTGAGAAACCCCAGATACGTCAGCGCCAGATGACTACCATTGAGCAGTTTGATTTTCATCTCTTCGTAGGGCGTAACGTCGTCGGTAAGTTGCACGCCTACGGTTTCCCAGGCCGGGCGGCCATCGGCGAATTTGTCTTCCAGTACCCATTGGATAAACGGCTCGCAGACCACTGGCCAGGCATCGTCGATCCCCAATTGATCGTGCAGTTGCAAGCGGTGGGCGTTACTGGTCATGGGCGTGATGCGGTCGACCATCGCATTGGGGAAACTGACGTTGGCGCCAATCCAGTCATGCAAACTCGCATCGCTCAGTGCGGCATAGGCCAGCAGAGCCTTGCGTGCCACATTGCCGTTGTGTGGCAGGTTATCGCAGGACATCACGGTAAATGCCCGAACGCCGTTGGCCCGGCGTTGGCCGAGGGCGGCACAGAGCACACCAAAGACCGTTTTCGGTGCCTTGGGGTGGGCCAGGTCGTACTGGATTTGCGGCAACGCGACCATAAACTCGCCGTTGCTGTCGTCGATGCAATAACCGCCTTCGGTGATGGTCAGCGAGACGATGCGAATCGCCGGGCTTGCCAGTTTGTCGATCAGTGTTTCAATACTGTCTTCAGCCAGCAGCATGTCACTGATGGAGCCGATGACGCGGCTTTGGGTGTCGTCGCTGTCGCCCAGTTCGAACAGGGTATAGAGGTAGTCCTGTTCGGCCAGATCGTCACGCACCTTGCGGTCCTCGGAGCGCAGGCCGATACCGCAGATGCTCCAGTCCAGATCGCGGCTCTGGTTCATCAGGGCATCGGTGTAAAACGCCTGATGGGCGCGGTGAAAACCGCCCACCCCGATATGGGCGATGCCGTGCTGCGTATTGCTCGCCAGGTAGGTTGGCTTGGCCACTTTGTCGTTGAGATTGTCGAGGTTTCGGCGATTGAGTTTCATGGGTGCAATCTCATTAAATTAGGCAGCTGCGCGCAATGGGCGGGTAAGGGCCAGGCCGTCAGCATCGAATAAATGGCAATGTTCGCTGTCCAGGTGCAGGTGTAGCTGTTCGCCATAGCGGCTGGCCATATCGCCACGGATGCGCATGGTCAGCGGCTCGCCACAGGCAGTGTTGACATGGCAATAGGTGTCGCTGCCCAAGCGTTCGCCTACGTCGGCAGTGACGGTCAGGCTGCACTCACCGGGCTTGGCGAGGTTCAGGTGTTCAGGGCGAATGCCCAGGGTGACCGGGCTTCCCAAGCTCAGCGAGGGGCCGCTCAGGGGCAGTTGAATGCGGGTTCCGGCGTCCAGCTCGACTTCACAGCCCTGGCTGTCGAGGCGGCTGATCCGGCCTTTCAGAAAGCCCATTTTCGGTGTGCCCAGAAACCCGGCAACAAACAGATTTGCCGGCTGGTGATACAGATCGAGAGGTGAGCCGACCTGTTCGATTTTACCGGCATTGAGCACCACCACCTTGTCGGCCAGGGTCATGGCTTCGACCTGGTCGTGGGTCACGTAAATCATCGTCGCTTGCAGTTCCTGGTGCAGGCGCGCCAGCTCCAGGCGCATTTGTACCCGCAGTGCCGCGTCGAGGTTGGACAAGGGCTCGTCGAACAGGAAGATTTTCGGGTTGCGCACAATCGCTCGGCCAATTGCCACGCGCTGACGCTGGCCACCGGACAAGTGTTTGGGCTTGCGCTCAAGCAAGGGAGCCAGTTCAAGAATGCGCGCCGCTTCGTTGACCTTTTTCTCCACCTCGGCCTTGGGTACGCCCGCCAGATCGAGGGCAAACGACATGTTTTTACGCACGCTCATATGCGGGTACAGGGCGTAGGTCTGGAACACCATCGCCAAATCGCGCTTGGCCGGGCTGACTTCAGTGATATCGCGACCATCCAGCTCGATGGTGCCGTCAGACACTTCCTCGAGCCCGGCGATCAGGCGCAGCAGCGTGGATTTACCACAGCCCGAAGGGCCGACAAAAACCACGAACTCGCGGTCATGCACTTCAAGGTCGATACCCTTGATAATGGAAAAGCCTTCAAAACCCTTTTGCAGATTCTTGATTTTCAGGTTGGCCATGATGGGCCTCCAGTCATTATTTTTATTTAACTGCGCCAAAGGACAAGCCGCGTACCAGCTGCTTCTGGCTGATCCAGCCGAAAATCAGGATGGGCGCGCAGGCCAGGGTCGATACCGCCGACAACTTGGCCCAGAACAGACCTTCGGGGCTGGAGTAGGACGCGATCAGTGCAGTCAGCGGCGCCGCACTGGACGACGTCAGGTTCAGCGACCAGAAAGCCTCGTTCCAGCACAGGATCAACGACAGCAGCAGGGTTGAGGCCAGGCCGCCCTTGCTGATGGGCAGCAGCACTCGCACCACCTCTTGCCACAGGGTGGCACCGTCAAGGCGGGCGGCTTCGAGAATGTCCTTGGGGATGTCCTTGAAGTAGGTGTAAATCATCCACACCACAATCGGCAGGTTAATCAGGGTGTAGATGATGATCAGCGCGGTGCGCGTGTCGAGCAGGCCCAGGCTCTTGGCCAGCAGGTAGATCGGCATCAGCACGCCCACCGGCGGCAGCATTTTGGTGGAGAGCATCCACAGCAGCGTGCCCTTGGTCCGCTTGGTTTCATAGAACGCCATCGAATACGCGGCCGGGATGGCAATCAGCATGCACAGCGCGGTGGCGGTGAAGGAGATCACTACCGAGTTCCAGGCGAAGTGGAAATAGCCGCTGCGATCCTCGATATGCAGGTAGTTTTCCAGCGTCGGGGTGAAGATAAATTGCGGCGGCGTGGCGAACGCATCCAGCTCGGTTTTAAAGCTGGTCAGCACCATCCAGAAGATCGGGAAGAAGATCAGGATGGCGATGGCCCAGGCCAGGGTGCCAAGCAGCAGGCTTTGCAAGCGGCGCGATTGTTGAAGAGTCATCACTTTGCCCTCACGGCTTGTCTGTCAGGTTTTTGCCGAGCATGCGCACCAGAATGATGGCCGCGATATTGGCGATCACGACGGCAATCAAACCTCCGGCCGAGGCCATGCCCACATCGAACTGCACCAGTGCCTGGTTGTAGATCAGGTAGGCCAGGTTGGTCGATGCATAGCCGGGGCCACCGTTGGTGGTGGTGAAAATCTCGGCGAATACCGACAACAGAAAGATGGTTTCAATCATCACCACCACAGCGATCGGGCGCGCCAGGTGCGGCAGGGTCAGGTGCCAGAAAATCGCAATGGGCCCGGCGCCATCGAGGCGGGCAGCTTCTTTCTGTTCCTGGTCCAGCGACTGCATGGCAGTCATCAGGATCAGGATCGCGAAGGGCAACCATTGCCACGACACAATGATGATGATCGACAGCAGCGGGTAATGCGCCAGCCAGTCCACTGGTTGGGCGCCGAACAGCTTCCAGACGGCGGCCAGCACTCCGGAGACCGGGTGGAAAATCAGGTTTTTCCAGATCAGCGCGCCCACCGTGGGCATGATGAAAAATGGCGAGATCAGCAACACCCGCACAATCCCGCGGCCCATGAATTCGCTGGCTTCAAGCAGGGCGCTGATCAATACCCCGAGCACTACGCTGATCAGCAACACACTGCCTACCAGCAGCAGGGTATTGGTGGCCCCGGGCAGGAAGCC
This sequence comes from Pseudomonas kulmbachensis, assembly GCF_963681935.1. Classification (NCBI taxonomy): domain Bacteria; kingdom Pseudomonadati; phylum Pseudomonadota; class Gammaproteobacteria; order Pseudomonadales; family Pseudomonadaceae; genus Pseudomonas; species Pseudomonas kulmbachensis. The sequence continues at coordinate 2,615,338 of NZ_OY817088.1, forward strand.
GGAATCGGTGAGAAAGTAGGTGAAGTTCTCCAGCCCCACAAACTGGTTTTCGCCGGGGTACAGCAGGTTGTAGCGGATCAGAGAAAAATACAGGGTCATGCCCAAGGGCACGATCATCCACAGCAGCAAGAGCGCCACTGAAGGGGTGACCAGAAACCAGCCGGGGTTGAACAGGCGGGATCGGCGAGCCGTTGGCAGGGCCTCCGGCGCTGTAATAACAGTTGAAGTTGTCATGGTGAATACACCTGAGTTGCTGTGCGTGGGAGCGAGCCTGCTTGCGAAGAAGTCGACGCGGTTTGACTGATCGCGAGCAGGCTCGCTCCCACAGGCCAATATGTGCGGTTGGCAGTGCTACTTGGGGTAACCCGCCCGTTTCATTTCGCGCTCGGTGGTTTGCTGGGCGGCTGCCAGGGCTTGATCCACTGTGGTCTGGCCGATCAGGGCAGCGCTGAACAGCTTGCCGACCTGAGTGCCCACCGCCTGAAATTCGGGGATGGTGACCAGTTGAATACCCACATAAGGCACAGGTTTGAGGGTTGGGTCCTTCGGGTTGGCAACTTTCAGGGACTCGAGGGTGACCTTGGCAAACGGCGCGGCCTTGAGGTAAGCGTCGCTGTAGGTCGAGGCGCGGGTGCCCGGTGGTACATTGGCTACGCCGTCTTTTTCGGCAACCAATGCGCCATATTCCTTGGAGGTGGCCCAGGTGCTGAAGGTTTTGGCCGCATCCTTGGCTTTGGAACTGGTGGGGATGGCTAGCGCCCAGGAGTAAAGCCAAGCGCTGCCTTTGTCGGTTACCGCGTGCGGAGCGAAGGTGAAACCAACGTGCTCAGACACCTTGCTTTGGCTGCTGTCGGTGACAAACGAACCGGCGACACTGGCATCGACCCAGATCGCGCATTTGCCGCTGTTGAACAACGCCAGGTTTTCATTGAAACCATTGCTGGTCGCGCCCGGCGGGCCTGAGGCTTTCATGGTGTTGACGTAAAAATCCAGGGCATTTTTCCATTCCGGTCCGGTGAACTCGGGCTGCCACTGTTCATTGAACCAGCGAGCCCCGTAGGCGTTGGCAATAGTGCTGATCAACGCCATGTTTTCACCCCAGCCCGCTTTGCCGCGCAGGCAGATACCGTATTGCTCCTGGGCAGGTTTGTTGAGGGTTTTGGCGAAGTCCGCGATCTGCTCCCAGGTTGGGTGTTCGGGCATGGTCAAGCCCGCGTCCTTGAACAGGTCAGTGCGGTAATAGGTCATCGAGCTTTCGGCATAGAACGGCAGGGCGTAAAGGGTGCCCTTGACCGACAAGCCGTCGCGTACCGAGGGGAACACATCATCGAGGGCATAGGTGGCGGGCAGGTCGGTCATGGGTTCGAGCCAGCCTTTGGCGCCCCAGAGTGCGGCTTCGTACATGCCGATGGTCAGCACATCGAACTGGCCGCCTTGGGTGGCAATGTCAGTGGTCAGGCGTTGGCGCAATACGTTTTCTTCCAGCACCACCCAGTTCAGCTTGATCTCGGGGTGCTCGCTCTCGAAGATTTTCGCCAGTTTTTGCATGCGGATCATGTCGCTGTTGTTGACCGTGGCGATGGTCAGGGTCTGCGCGCCCAGGCTCAAGCCGCTGAGGGTCATGCACGTAGCGACACATAACGCTTTGACAGGAATATTCATTGAGCACTCCACTTCATCGGCCAGGCGGCTTTTGAAGGACGGTTATTGTTTTTATAGCGGCTCGCAAGGGGCAAGCGCCTGGGCCGATTACAGCCCTCAATCACCGTTGTGACAAATCACTGGCAACACTCAAACCGATACTATTTTGCACTGCGCAGGCGTTCATTCAGTCCTGGATGGTTTTGCTCGGTCAAACGCTGCACCGCCAGGCGTCGATAGTGTGACGGGGTCATGCCTTTTAGTTGCTGAAAACGGCGATTGAAGTTGGAAATATTGTTGAAACCCGACTCGAAGCAGACATCGGTGACAGGTTTTTCGCCATCGGCGAGCAGCTCGCAAGACTTGCTGATACGCAAGCGATTGACGAACTCGATAAAACAGCGTCCGGTGGCCTGCTTGAATACGCGGGAAAAGTAGGTGGGTTTCATGCCCATGTAGGCGGCCACCTCTTCAAGCGGCAGCTCTCGTGCGTAGTGGCTGAAGATATAGTCCACGGCCCGGTTGGTACGGTCGATGGTCTGTTCGTCGGCGAGTTGCCCGGCCATGACCCCTGACAGCAACTGGTAGTCATCACAGTCCGCCAGCAACTCCAGCAGAATCAAAAAGTGCCCCAGACGGGTGACGCCAGTGGAACTGGCAATGCATTGCATCAGGTCCACGGCCTTGCGCAGGGTGGCTTTGCAGCGAAACTCGATGCCGTAGTGGGAGCGCTCCAGCATCGGCGTCAGTGTTTTAAGCTCGGTAAACACTGATGCGGCGCCTTCGAGCAACTCATCGGTGAAATTCACCAGCATGTCGCGCGTGCTGATTACTTCGCCCTCGGTGATCTGGCTGATCCAGTTATGGGGCAGGTTGGGGCCGGTGAGGAACAATGTATCGGGGTAGAAATTGCCGATATAGTCGCCCACAAACACTTTGCCGCTGCTGGCGACAATCAGGTGCAGCTCGTATTCCTTGTGAAAGTGCCAGCGCACCAAGGGGCAGGGAAAACCATGCTGGCGATATATGATCGACAAGCCATTGTGGTCGTCCATCAGTTCGTAAGACGGGTCTGTAGCTCTGGCGAGTCGAGTCATGGGCTTAACCGTTTCAGGTTTTCTTGTTCCGGCGATGATGCCGTCTTCTCAAGCTTCCTGCCAGTCAAGGATAAAACGCGATGAAAACACTGTTGTTGATAGGGATGGGCGCTGGCGACCCTGAACACATCACCGTGCAGGCAATCAATGCGCTGAACCGCGTCGCCGTTTTTTTTGTGCTGGATAAGGGGCAGGCCACTGAAGACCTGGTGCGCCTGCGGCTGGAAATCTGCGAGCGCTATATTCGTGAGCCGGATTACCGCGTGGTGCAGGTCAGCGACCCCAAGCGCAACAACTCAACGCCTTCGTACACTCAGGGGGTTGAGGACTGGCATGAGCAGCGGGCCGAAGTGTTCACGAACTTGATCGAGAACCAGTTGGGCGAAGGTGAGTGCGGTGCATTCCTGCTGTGGGGTGAGCCGGGCTTGTACGACAGCACCTTGCGTATTTTGGATCGGGTACGGGCCAATGGCTGCAGCGGTTTCGACTATCAGGTGATTCCGGGCATCAGCAGTGTTCAGGCTTTGGCGGCGCGGCATCGGGTGCCGCTCAATGACATAGGCCAGCCGATTCGTATCACCACGGGTCGGCGTCTGGTGGCCGAAGACCTCGATAATGTGGTGGTGATGCTCGATGCCAACTGCGCGTTCCAGGCCTTTATCGATGAGGATCTGGATATTTACTGGGGCGCGTATATAGGCACTGCGGACGAGATTTTGATTGCCGGCAAGCTGGCTGACGTGTGTGAGCAGATCAAGCAAACCCGTGAAGCTGCACGCCAGCGCAAGGGTTGGATCATGGATACCTACCTGCTCAGGCGTACACACTGACCTACTGGTGGGGTCTTTTAGACGGTGCTTGGACGGTTCTTGGCTTCGATCCACTGCGACATGTATTGGGTACTTTTGTGCTGGTGATGACGCAGCATCGCCCCGGTAAAGTTGTTGCGCCGATGTTGCTCAAGCCCCGCGCGGCAGGCTTCGATGCGCTGCACCAGCGCCGGGCCGTGTTTGCTTTGCAGGTAGCGGGCCTCAAGCAATGCCTGGCCATGGCGTTGGGCCTGATGCCAGGATTCGGAGTTCTGGTACAGCTCAACCGCAGCCGCGGCAATCGCGCTGGCACTCTGTTCGATGGCGCCGGCCCACGGCAAATCGCCGTGCATGCCTTCGGCGCCCACCGGGGTGGTCACGTTGGGGGTTCCGCAAAGCATGGCGTCAGCAATCTTGCCCTTGATCCCCGCGCCAAATCGCAGCGGAGCCATGCAAATGCGCGCATTGCTCATCACTTCAAGGGCATCTTCAGCCCAGTTGAGCACGTGAAAACCCTGCGCCGGATTGTGCAACGCGGTGGCTTTAGGTGGGGTATAAGCACCGTAGACATGCAGTTGTGCTGTCGGCAGTTGCTGGCGGATCAGGGGCCAGATATGAGTCTTCATCCATAGCACCGCGTCCCAGTTCGGCGCATGACGAAAGTTGCCGATGCTCAGGAAGTGCTGGCGCTGTTCATAGGGCACGAACTCGGCGGGCACGCTGTCGACCATCAGCGGGCACCAGTGCAGCAGGGCCTTGGGTACATGGAACTGCTCGACCAGCAGGTCGATCTCGTATTCGGAAATCATCAGGTTCAGGTCGCTGCGATAGATCGCGGCGATTTCCCGTTGTGCCAGATCAGCGTCTGCCATCTGTTCGAAAGTTTCGCGTTGCGCAGGGGCGAACAGGCTGCTGAAGTCGTCCTGTTCGGTGTTTTGCTTGAGGCGCGCCTTGAGCTGTTGCTGACGGGCGTCACGCAGGCTTTGCAGGTCGGAGGTTTCCAGCACGCGCAAGGCCTGCGGGCAATGCTTCTCGACACGCCAGCCAAACTGCTCCTCCATCATGAATCGGTCGAACAGCACGATATCCGGGGCCAGTTCAGTGATAAAGGCATCAAAGCTGCTGTTATTGAGTTCGATGGTCACTTCATCGATGCCCAGCACAGCCAGGTCGGCCTTGTGCTCGCCGATACCGGCCGGGCTGCTGAAGGTGATCTGCCAGCCTTGCTGCAAAAAGCTCTCGATGATTTGCATCATGTGCCCGCCTGCCGCCGAAGAGCGCGGTTCAGGCCACACGTAACCAATAATCAGGACGTGGGTCGGTTTAGAGGCGGGCATGGGCAGATCCTTGAAGCGTGGCGGCTGAAAAAAGGCGGCAATTAAACCACAACTCATGAGCCAGCACCGTAGCCGCAGCCTCGCTCCTCAGCGACAGAGATACTTCAATTGTGGGAGTGAGCCTGCTCGCGAAGAGCATTCGCGAACAGGCTCACTCCCATAAGGGGCTTGACCCGCAATAGAGTATCTACAGCGTGTTGACCTGTTACAAAGCACTGCGTAGCCTTGCGGGTTCGAGGTTCTTCGCCACGCGAAGCTAAGAAGGGAACGCGGTATGCCGCGGCTGCCCCCGCAACTGTAAACGGTCATTGACCCTGCAATGCCACTGCCTCACAGGCGGGAAGGCGCAGGGTTGTGCATCATCAGCTTGATGCACAGCCGTAAGCCAGGAGACCTGCCTCGTGACAGATTCTTACTTCAACCGGGCGGGGTGATCCGGTGGCGAAGACTGACCGCGCTCTGCCTGCGGTCGTCGTCCCGTATGCCCGCCGCTTTGCCAAAGGGCATCCGATGAAAACACTGGCCAAAACCCCTGTCACGATCGTTACCGGCTTTCTCGGTTCGGGCAAAACCACGTTGCTCCGTCATATGCTCGATAACGCTCAGGGCCGCCGCATCGCCGTGATCGTTAATGAGTTCGGTGAGCTGGGCATCGACGGCGAAATCCTCAAGCAGTGCAGCATCGGTTGCACCGAAGAAGAAGCCAACGGTCGTGTTTATGAACTGGCTAACGGCTGCCTGTGCTGCACCGTGCAGGAAGAATTCTTCCCGGTGATGCGCGAGCTGGTGGCGCGTCGTGGCGATATCGACCATATCCTGATCGAAACCTCGGGCCTGGCCCTGCCCAAACCACTGGTTCAGGCCTTCCAGTGGCCGGAAATCCGCAGCGCCTGCACCGTTGATGCGGTGATTACCGTGGTCGACAGCCCGGCTGTGGCCGCTGGCACTTTTGCGGCGTTCCCGGATCAGGTGGATGCCCAACGCAAACTTGATCCGAACCTGGATCACGAGTCGCCGCTGCACGAACTGTTTGCTGACCAACTGGCCAGCGCCGACCTGGTTATCCTCAACAAGGCTGATCTGATCAGCCCTGAAGACCTGGCAAAAGTACGTGCCGAAGTTTTTGAAGAACTGCCGCCTGCGGTCAAGATCATCGAAGCCAGCAGCGGCCGCTTGCCACTGGACGTATTGCTGGGCTTGGGCGCAGGTTCGGAAGATCATATCGATGGCCGCCACAGCCACCACGACCATCACCACGACGGCGATGACGACCACGATGATCACGACCATGATGCCTTCGACTCGATTTCCATCGAGCTGCCACAGGGCGAAGAACGCGTATTGATGGAAGCCCTGACCCAACTGGTGGTCAAGCACGGGATTCTGCGGATCAAAGGCTTTGCCGCAATCCCGGGCAAGCCGATGCGTTTGCTGATCCAGGGGGTGGGCACACGCTTTGACAAGCACTTCGACCGCGCCTGGGGCAGCGATGAAGCGCGCACCACCAAACTGGTACTGATCGGCCAGGATCTGGACGCGGCACTGCTTGAATCCACCTTGCGTACAGCGTTGAGCGTATAAGCCATGCATTTGCTCAGGACCCAGCCCGGTGGCTTTGTATCGGACGACAATATTGCCGATTTAGGCCAGACCCCCGCCGAGTTGGTGATCCTGTGCAGTGGTGATTCAAGCCTGGCACTGCTGGCCGAAGCGGCGCAGCAGTTGCCTGAAGATTATCCAAGCCTGCGTCTGGCCAACCCGATGCAGGTGCAAAACCATGGTTCAGTCGATTTATATTTCGATGAGGTGCTGCAGCACGCCAAGGTGATTTTGCTGTCGTTACACGGCGGTATTGGCTATTGGCGCTACGGTATCGAGCGTCTGGTGCAATTGGCCGAGCGCGGCGTGACCCTGATTCTGGTGCCCGGCGACGACCGCCCCGACCCGGAACTCAGCGCACTGAGCACCGTGCCCGTTGAACAGGGCGAGCGGCTCTGGCATTTTTTGCGTCAGGGCGGGCGGCATAACGCCTTGCAACTCTATCGTTGCCTGGCCAGTCAGTGGCTGGGCCGCGATTATGAGTGGGACGAGCCGCAAACCTTGCCGCGCACCGCGATTTATCATCCGCAGCACTCCAGCGCCGAGCTCAAGAACTGGCAGGCCGACTGGCAAACTGGGCAACCGGTGGCGGCGCTGTTGTTCTATCGCTCACACCTGCAGGCTGCCAACACCGCATTCGTCGATGTGTTTTGCCAGCGGCTGCAGGCCGCCGGGCTGAATCCGTTGCCGATTGCCGTGGCCAGTCTCAAGGAGCCGGGGTGCCTGGCGGTGGTGCAGGACTTGTTGGATGACGTCGAGGCCGGGGTCATTCTCAACACCACAGGCTTTGCCCAATCGAGCCCAGAAGCCCCGCACCTGCGTCCGTTTCGGCGCAATATTCCGGTGATTCAGGCCATTTGCGCCCAAGACAACGAACCCGGCTGGCAAGCCAGTGAACAGGGGTTGGGGCCGCGCGATCTGGCGATGCATATTGCTTTGCCCGAACTGGATGGGCGAATTATCAGCCGTCCAGTCAGTTTCAAGGACCTGGCATGGCGCAGTGAGCGCAGCCAGTCGGATGTGGTGTGTTATCGCGCCCACCCCGAGCGCATGGACTTTGTCGCAGAGCTGGCGCGGCGCTGGGTTGAGCTGGGCCGTGTGGCCAACCCGCAAAAACGTATTGCGCTGATCCTGGCCAACTACCCGACCCGCGATGGCCGGATTGGTAACGGTGTGGGGCTGGATACACCGGCGGCGGCGCTGAACATTTTGCGTGCCTTGCAGGCCCAGGGTTATCCCGTGGACTGCGAACTGCCTGAAACCGGCACTGCACTGATTCAAGCCTTGCTGGGAGGGGTCAGCAATGACCTCGACAGTCTCGATCTGCGCCCGTGCATGCAGAGCCTGGCTCTGGATGAGTACCTGGCGATGTTCAATCGTCTGCCTGAGGCCAATCGTCAGGCAGTGACCGAGCGCTGGGGAGGGCCGCAGAACGATCCGATGTTTCGCAGCGGTCGGTTGATGATTGCCGGGCTGCGTTTTGGCCTGACGTTTGTCGGTATTCAACCGGCGCGGGGTTATCAGGTGGATGCCAGTGCGGTGTACCACGACCCGGACCTGGTGCCGCCCCATGCTTATCTGGCGTTCTACTTCTGGCTGCGCAATACCTATGGTGCCCATGCGGTGGTGCATGTGGGCAAGCACGGCAATCTGGAGTGGCTGCCGGGCAAGGGCGTGGGGCTATCCCAAAACTGCTGGCCGGACGCAATTTTGGGGCCGATGCCCAACGTCTACCCCTTTATTGTCAATGATCCGGGCGAGGGTGCCCAGGCCAAGCGCCGTACGCAGGCGGTGATCATCGATCATCTGATGCCGCCGCTGACCCGTGCCGAAACCTACGGGCCGCTGCGTAATCTGGAGTTGCTGGCCGACGAGTATTACGAAGCGCAGTTACTTGATCCACGTCGCGCCCGCGAGCTGCAGCGCGACATTCTTGCGTTGGTACGTGAAACCCGCATCGACCGCGAGCTGCAACTGGACGAGAAGCTGGACAGTGACGCAGATGCGGCGATCTGGCTACCGCGGCTCGACACCTATCTGTGTGACCTTAAAGAGTCGCAAATCCGTGACGGGCTGCATATCTTCGGTGAATCGCCAGCCGGGCGCCTGCGTATTGACACGCTGCTGGCGTTATTGCGCATCCCCCGTGGTGATGGCCGTGGCGCGCAATCGAGTGTGCTGCGGGCACTGGCCAAAGCCTTTGAGCTGGGCTTTGACCCGTTGGACTGCGCGTTGGCCGAACCCTGGACAGCACGTCAGCCTCGCGTGTTGCAGGCCATCAGCGCCGAGCTTTGGCGTACAGCCGGAGACACTCGCGAGCGTCTGGAATTGTACGCTGCGCAACTGATCGAACAGGCTTTACAGGGCACCCTGCAACTGCCCGATACCGCGCAATGGGCCGAGGTTCGGGCAATTTTCGACGCCTTGCTTGAGGTCGTGGCCCCGCGTCTGGATGCCTGCGGCCCAGCCGAGATGCAGGGCCTGCTGGATGCCCTGGCCGGGCGCTTTGTACCGGCAGGCCCCAGCGGTGCACCGAGTCGTGGGCGGCTGGATGTACTGCCGACTGGGCGCAACTTCTTTTCGGTGGATGTGCGCAACCTGCCCACGACCACGGCTTGGCGGATAGGTTTTCAGTCGGCCAACCTGATTCTTGAGCGTCACCTGCAGGACCACGGCGACCATCTGCGCCAGTTGGGTCTGTCGGTGTGGGGCACGGCGACCATGCGTACCGGCGGTGATGATATCGCCCAGGCCATGGCACTGATGGGCGTGCGCCCGGTATGGGCCACCGGTAGCCAGCGGGTGGATGACTTTGAAATCCTCCCGGTCAGCCTGCTGGACCGCCCGCGAGTGGATGTAACCTTGCGCGTGTCGGGTTTTTTCCGCGATGCGTTTGCCAACCTGATTCGCCTGTTCGATGCTGCCGTACAAGCCGTGGCGGCACTGGACGAGCCAGATGATCTGAACCCGTTGGCGGCCAAGGTCCGTACTGAGCGCGAACAGCTTGAGCGCGATGGCCTCGCGCCTGAACTGGCGGCGCGCCAGGCAGGTTGGCGGGTGTTTGGCGCCAAGCCCGGTGCTTACGGCGCGGGTGTCCAGAACGCGATAGATGGCCGCTTGTGGGAAAGCCGTGATGACTTGGCGCAGGTCTATCTGAACTGGGGTGGGTATGCCTATGGCGGCGCCGATGAGGGCACTGCGGCACGCGGCCAGTTCGCCCAGCGCCTGGGACAAATGCAGGCAGTGGTACAGAATCAGGACAATCGTGAGCACGATTTGCTCGATTCCAACGACTATTACCAGTTCCAGGGCGGCATGCTGGCTGCGGTCGAAAGTTTGAGCGGGCAGGCGGCGGCCAGTTACCACGGTGATCACAGCCAGCCGGACTTGCCGAAAATCCGCACGCTCAAGGAAGAGCTGAACCGGGTGATCCGCTCCAGGGCGGCCAACCCGAAATGGATCGACGGGGTCAAGCGGCATGGCTATAAAGGCGCGTTCGAAATGGCCGCGACCCTGGACAACCTGTTTGCCTTTGATGCGACCACGCATTTGATCGACGACCACCAGTACGCCCTGCTTGCGGATGCTTATTTGCTGGACCCGGATACCCGCGAGTTTGTGCGCCAGCACAACCCGCATGCCTTGCGCGACATGACTGAGCGTTTGCTCGAAGCTCAGCAGCGCGGGCTCTGGAGCGAGCCAGGCGAGTACCAAGCGGCGCTGGAAAACCTGTTGCTGGATATAGAAGAAGAGTGACAGGGCTGGGGTGAGGGGCTTTTTGAAGTGGATCAATATTCTAAAATTTGGAACCCGAAAACATGACTGACACCCCGCATTTCCCGTTATCGGCGGTGGTCGGCGCGGACTCTTTGAAGCTTGCGCTGTGCCTGACAGCCATCGACCCGAAAATTGGCGGGGTACTGATCGAAGGGCCGCGAGGCATGGCCAAATCGACCCTGGCCCGTGGTCTGGCTGATCTGCTCGCCAGCGGTCAGTTCGTCACTTTGCCTCTGGGCGCCACCGAAGAGCGTCTGGTCGGCACCCTCGATCTGGACGCGGCGCTGGGGCAGGGCAAGGCGCAGTTTTCCCCAGGCGTACTGGCCAAGGCCAATGGTGGTGTGCTGTATGTCGATGAAGTGAATCTGCTCGCTGACCATCTGGTGGATGTGCTGCTGGATGTCGCAGCAAGCGGCACCAACCTGGTCGAGCGCGATGGCATTTCCCATCGGCACGCGGCGCGCTTTGTTCTGATTGGCACCATGAACCCGGAAGAGGGAGAGTTACGCCCTCAACTGCTCGACCGTTTTGGTTTGAACGTGGCCATGAGCGGCCAGCCTCAACCGGCTGAACGCGGCGAAATCATCCGCCGTCGCCTGGACTTTGACGCTGACCCGCAAGGGTTTTGCGCGCAGTGGGAAACGGCACAGACAGCTTTGCGCCTGCGTTGCCAGCAGGCCCGTGAATTGCTGAACAGCATTGCGCTGGATGATCAGTCCCTGGCGATGATTACCGAGCGCTGCTTTGCCGCTGCGGTCGACGGCATGCGTGCCGATCTGGTGTGGCTGCGTGCTGCGCGGGCGCATGCCGCATGGCACGGAGCAATGGCGATCAGCCTGGAAGATATCGATGCCGTGGCCGAGTTTGCCTTGCGCCATCGGCGTCGCGCGCAAACGGGGCAGGCACCGACACCTGAACCGCCGCAGTCGCAACCGCAATCCAGCAGCGCTTCGCCCGGTTCGGGGCAGGGCCAGTGGGGTGAACTGCCAGCACAAGCCCAGGCATTGGGTGCGCGCCGAGAAGTGCCGAGCTGGCCAAAAAAGCCCTAGGCATTCGCCCTCGATCTGTTGCGGGGGCGGATGCCAGACCCCGGCCAGGGCAACTCGCCACGGGCAAGCAGGGGGCCAGTCGCAGTGCTGGTAGCGGAATGATCGACTGGGTACAGACTTTGCTGCGTGGGCGTCCACGTCAGCGTGCCGATCTGGCCTGGAAAACCCGGCAAAGTGCTGCCCAGGAACTGTGGCTGGTTGTGGTCGATGCATCGGCCTCGACCCGGCGGCATCAGGCCCTGAGTGACGCCAAGGGGCTGTTGGCGCAATTGTTTGAGGATGCTTATCGACAACGTGCCCGTGTCGCGGTCATGACGGCCAGCGGGCAGACTGCGCAGTGGCAAGTCAGTGGTGCCAAGGCATCCTCAGCCTTGAATGCGTGGCTGCAAGCATTGGGGGCGGGGGGCGGCACGCCGTTACTGGAAGCTTTGCAGGAAGTTGCCAAATGGCTTGAGATGCGGCGCAAACACTACCCGCAAGAGCAGCAGCGCTTTTTACTGCTGACCGATGGCCGTTTGAAACAGTGGTCAGGGATGCCCGCAATAGACTGCCCGGGGCTGTTGATCGATATCGAGAGAGGCCCGATTCGACTGGGTCGCTCGCGTCAGATGGCGACGGAGCTGAATGTCGACTATCAGCATATTGACGGGTTGGAACCCGTGTAAACATGGTTAACCCGCTGTGGGAGCGGTGCTGCGACGAAACGCATTGATTTTGCTGGAAGACCGTTGCGTTTCAATCGCGAGCAAACCCGTTCCCACGTATCAGCTGTGCAGCTGATTACGCTGGCATGACCCAAGGCTGCAGGGTGTAGCCTTCGCTGCTGATTTCAGCGCGGGCTTGTGCCAGCAGGCTTTCGAGCTGGGCAGCGTCTGCGCAGGCGCTGCGCGGGATCTGTTTGCGGCCGATACGGGTGTTGGTGCGGTCAATGACAGTCAGGCTCAATTCGCCGTTGCCATCTTGGGCAGCCCATGCGACGCATTGAAAAGGTTCAAAGGCGTGGCCGGCAATCAAAAGTGCTTCGTTGAAACGGAGCGGGGCGTTCATAGGGTCGTCTCTCTGGTGTGCCCATCAAGTGATTAACCGTCGGCTGGGCGTACCGTTCGGTTGGTTACTTGTACTGATGACTTCAGACCCGTATCAGGTCACACACTTTCGTCACTTTTTTAAAACTTTCTTGACCGGACTGATCCAAGTCAATTTTCAGGCTGTGTCACATCTTGAGCGTAGCTGGCTATTGGCCTTGTTGGTAACCCGCAATCGATTTTGCTCGCCAGCAATCGCTCAACCGCCGCGCAAGCCTGTTGCTGACGAGCCTGCCAGTCGCCGGCAATCACGAGCATGGGTTGCTGATGCTGTTCGAGCCACTGGCGGCTGGCACTGAAAAACGCTTGGCGCTCAGCCAGGGAGGGTTGGCAGCGTTGGCCATCAGCTGTCCACTCCACACCTTCGGGGGACAGCAGTAAATGCAGGTCGTAATGACGGCTCAACAACTCAGGCTCAAGCCAGGAGGGACAGTCGCCAAACAGGGTCTGGCTCCACAGGATATTACTCAGCAGATGAGTGTCCAGAATCAGCAATTCGGGCTGTCTGGCACGGGCTTGATCTTCCCATTGAAGCTGGCCGCGGGCGATGGCCGGGATGTCCGCCAGGCAGGTATCCCGAGGGTTTTGCTCGATAAAGTAACGAACGTATTCGCCCACCAAAATGCCGCCAAAACGCTGCTGCAATAGCGCCGACAACCAGCTTTTACCGCTCGACTCGGGCCCTGCCAGCACCAATACCTTCATGTCCGTAGCGCCGGGTCGCGGTGCCAGTCACGCAAGCCTTGAATGGCAATCACGGTAAACAGCGCGTAGAGACCGGCGGTCAGGTACAGATCCTGATAGGCGAAAAAACCGATGTAAAGCACGTCTATCACGCACCACAGGGCCCAGCACTGCAGGCGTTTTTGGGCCATCCACAATTGCGCAACCAGGCTGAAAGCCGTCAGCGTGGCATCGGACCAGGGGAAATCGGAGTCTGTCCAATGGGCCATTGCGGCGCCCAGTGCAACACTGCCCATGGCGCCTATAGCCAAGCCTGCAAGGACTTGCAAGGTGCTTAATCGAGAGACTACGCGGCCTTCATGTTGTGCGCCGGTGCGAGTCCACTGCCACCAGCCATAGACTTGCAATAGCGCAAAAAACACCTGCAGCAGCATGCCTGAATACAGCTTGATCTCGAAAAAGATCCAGCTGTAAAGCAGCACCATTACCAGGCCAATGGGCCAGCACCAGGGGTTTTGTTTGACTGTTAACCAGACGGCAATGACGCCGAGTGCGGCGGCAAACAGTTCAAGCCCTGACATTGGGATTCCTTGGAAGAAAGAAGAGGGCGCAGATTGTACCTGCAGGCGCAATGTTTGTGGGCGTAACTGCACGCGATACGCGGTATGTAGATACTCTGTGCCAAAGTGGGAGCGAGCCTGCTCGCGAATGTTTTTCGCGAGCAGGCTCGCTCCCACGCCTTGCAATCAAGGCAGATGCAGCAACACGTAATCGTTCTTGTCGAAACGCCCGCTGAGTGCCGGAGCCATGTTGCCCAGCTCGCTGCCTTGCAAGGCCTGATAGTCCTTGCGGTCCATGACGATCCAGGCCGGAGATGGCAATGCTGTCAGCTCGGCGGGCGATTGGGTGAACAGCGGCAGCAGATCGCGGTCAACGTTGACCATGAACTTGATCGCCTTCGCATCCTTGCCCATGCCGTGCAGCACCACAGGAGCCGGCGCCTGATCGATCAGTTGCATAGCCTTTAAAGTAAAGGTGCGGGTGTCATACAGGCTGCGTTCAGCGGGTTCAAACACCGTGATATAGCTGCTCCACAGTGCCAGTACCGCACACGCCGCCAGTCCTGCAACCCGCCATTGGGCCTTGAACAGCAGGCCCAGGGCCAGAACTTGCAGTACCGCGAGGATGACGAAAGTAGCAGTCAATGACGGCAGCTGTTCGCCAAACCGCTGGCGTACCACCACCAGACCGACAATCAGCAAGCCTGGCAGCAGCAAGAACAGGCCTTGAATCAACCCGCGCAAGACCCCAAACACCCGTCCGCTCATGACCTGAAACGGATACGCCGCAATGATGGCCGCCATCGGCAACATGGGCAGCAGATAGCGGGCTTTTTTCGCCTGGGGAATCGACAGCCCTATCATCACTACCAGAGCAGCTGCAACGCAGTATTTGACCAGTTGCAAGGCTGGCCCCGAGTGCTTGCGCCCGGCAACCAGAATCGCCACCAGCACTACAACGGCTAGCGGATAGGCCAGCGCATAGTTGCCCATCGAGCTGGTGAAGTAATACAGCACGCTGCTCGCGCCTTCAGTGCCGTCCATGCGCCCGGTAACTTGCATGCGGATCACTTCGTGGACAAAGGCTTCGCCACCACTGATCCAGGCCAACATCAGCAATGTGCCAATGCACAGCACCAGCAGTGCCAGCGCTTGTAGCCCAAATCTGATCAGGCGGCGCCACTGGCCGTTGAGCAGGTAGTAACTGCACAGAATGCCGGTAGGGATCACCAGGCCGATCGGGCCGCGAATGGCAAACCCCAGCACCAGCAGGGCCAGTAGCCAGAAATGACGGCGTGGCGTGCCAAAGTGATCGTGGGAATAGGCTAGGTAAAATGCACTGAAGCTCACGGCTGCAAGCATTTGGTCCAGCGAAACAGCCCGGGTTTCGGTGATAAAGGTCATGCTCAGTAACAGCAAGGCCACGCTGACCAGCGCCCAGGTTGTCGATTGCGGCGCAACCAGGCGGTACATCAACGTCACCAGCGTTGCGCTGGCAATGGCCGTTGGTAGCCATGCAGTCAGGCTGGTGACTTTGCCAAAGGGCAGCGCCAGTAACCAGGTAAATACCGTGGAAGTAGCGCTGTAGTCCGCATAGGGTTGGCCATAGGTGGTCGGGAAAAAACCGGGGCCATGGCGCAGCATTTCGTTAGCAAACATGACAAAGCGCGAATCAAAGCCTATCGCCGCCTCTTGATGGTTGCCCAGGATAAACAGCAGCAAAGCGAATGCACCCAGAATCAGGGATTGCCTGCGCAGGGTGAGCAAAGCTGTGTCGTTGAAGTCGGCAGGCATCTCGAGTCTCCTTGACTCATCAGGGCGCATAAAAAAGCGCCGCCACTGTTACCAATGGCGGCGCTGTCAGATCATTAAATGGCTGTTGAACCTACCGGCAAGTTGCACGACTCACCCCGGCCCATCGGGAAGTATTGCAGGCCGACCTTGGCCAGACGCTCGCCTTCATACAGGTTGCGGCCGTCGAAAATCACCGGAGTGTTCAGGCGCTGTTTGATCAGGTCAAAATCCGGCGCCTTGAATTGTTGCCACTCGGTACACACGATCAACGCATCTGCGCCGTTGAGGGTCGACTCCGGGGTGCCCATCAGGCTCAGGCGTGGCTCATCGCCGTACAGACGCTGGGTTTCCTGCATGGCTTCGGGGTCAAAAGCGCGCACATCAGCACCGGCTGCCCACAGGGCTTCCATCAGCACACGGCTCGGCGCGTCGCGCATGTCGTCGGTGTTGGGTTTGAATGCCAGGCCCCACAGAGCAAACGTCTTGCCTTTGAGGTCACCCTTGAAAAATGCATTGATGCGATCGAACAGCTTGTGTTTCTGACGTTCGTTGATCGCTTCGACCGCTTGCAGCAAGTCGCTCGAACAATTGACCTGCTGGGCACTGTGGATCAGCGCGCGCATGTCTTTAGGGAAGCACGAACCGCCGTAGCCGCAGCCAGGGTAGATAAAGTGATAACCAATGCGCGTGTCGGCGCCAATACCCAGACGCACGGCTTCGATATCCGCCCCCAGGTGTTCGGCCAGTTCGGCAATCTGGTTGATAAAGCTGATTTTGGTCGCAAGCATGCAGTTGGCAGCGTACTTGGTCAGCTCTGCGCTGCGCAGGTCCATGAAAATAATGCGGTCATGGTTGCGGTTGAACGGCGCATACAGGTCACGCATGACCTCGCGCACTTCTTCGCGGGCGCAGCCAATGATGATGCGGTCCGGGCGGCGGCAGTCGGTAACTGCCGAGCCTTCCTTGAGGAATTCGGGGTTGGATACCACGTCAAATTGCAACGAGCGCCCGGCCAGATCCAGGGCCTGGTTGATATGCGCAGTCAGTGCGTCGCCGGTGCCCACGGGAACGGTGGATTTCTCGACCAGAATCAGTGGTTCATTGCGGTGGCGGGCAACCGCATCACCCACAGAGAACACCTGGCCCAGGTCAGCCGAACCGTCTTCGCTCGGGGGCGTACCTACAGCGATAAACAGTACCTGGCCGTGTTCAACGGCGAGTTTTTCATCGCTGGTAAAACGCAGGCGTTTGCTTTCAAGGTTTTCACGCACCAGGCTGGAAAGCCCGGGCTCAAAAATGCTGACGTGACCTTGCTGCAGCAACTCGACCTTTTTCTGGTCAATGTCCATGCAGATTACGTCGTGGCCGACTTCCGCCAATACCGTCGCCTGCACCAGGCCTACATAACCACTACCAAATACACTGATTTTCATGCGCAGTTCCTGGAACTTGGGGTACGTCGAGAGTTGATCGTAAGCACCCCTAGAATGACCAGCGTCACACCAAGGGTTTTTGAAAGGGTGAAGCTTTCATGGAATACCGGCAGGCTTGCAGCCAGCAGGTAAACCAGTGCGTAACTGATGCTTAACAGCGAATAGGCGCGGCCCAACGGCAAATCGCGCAGAGCCAGCAGCCAGCACAGCATCGACAAGGCATAAGCAGCAATTGCCGCAATCACCACGGCCAATGCCGATATTGATACCTCGCCCTGACTGATTGCACTCACCCATTGGGCAGGTTCCGGCAAGCGGGTCATGCTCCAGCGCATACCCAGTTGGGCAGAACTGACCAGCAACACGCTGCCCGAAGCAAAGATAAATCCACGGCGCAGGCTCATGCGTGTTGCCCCAGTAAAACCACCCCGGCAATGACCAGTCCAACACCCACCCAATGACGCAGGTCGATGGTTTCTTTAAACAGGTAGCGGGCGACCAGAGTGATCAACACAAAATTGAGGCTGAGCATCGGGTAAGCAATCCCGACCTCCAGCCGTTGCAATACCAGCAACCACACCAGCAAACCGAGACCCAGACACAGCAGTGCCAGCCATAACCAAGGGGAGCGCAGTTTTTGCGCTACCCCGGTGTCGATTCCGCGCCAGCCCTCGACGGCATACTTCTGGGCGATCTGGCCGGCGCAAGTCAACAGGCAAGCCAGCAGTAGCAGGGTCAAGGTCATGGAGTGATCTGCGGGAATATCAGAATCACCATATTGCCTTCGTCATAACGCTGGGCATCTTTGGGCAACTCGTCCATTTCATGGCTTTCATCGCTGTCCTTGACCCGCATTACCACGCCTACAGGACCTTGGAGTCGTGCGTCGGTCATCCATTGGCCAATCTGATCCAGGCCAATGCTTTTGCCTTTGGCATCGTCATAGGTGAGGCCGTATTTGACCTCGCCCTGGGTGTTGTAAAGCGTCACGTCCGGACGACGCAGGCGCCAGGCCAGGGCAGAAGCCGCACCCAGGTCGTTGCTGAGAAAGGTTTTGGCCTGGGCCAGTTCGTCGATGTGTTCAAGGATGAACTGGTCGGGCATCTTGTTGTGCACCACGCTGGTCGGCATAGCCGCAGGCAGCGCAAGTACCAGCACGCCCATGGCCACGGCAGGGGCTGCCCACATTTTCAGCGGTTTGGACAAGGTCAGCAGGCCGGTCACGATCCAGGTCAGCAGCACCACGACCAACAGCGCCATGTGCTGCGGCTCGTTGTCATAGAACGGTTTTTTGATCTGGAAGTAGACCAGCGCCAGCAATGCCGCGCCGCCGACCAACAGATTGACCAGCCCGTTAACGCGCAAGGCGCCAGTTTTGGCCTGCTCGACACGTTGCATCATCGCGTGGCCCAGCAGCAGTGCCAGCGGCAGCATGCACGGCATGATATAGGTCGGCAGTTTGCCCTTGCTCAGGCTGAACAAGCCCAGTGGCAGCAACAGCCACAGCAGGATGAACACAACGCTGGCATGGCGTTTGTTTTGCCAGGCGTCCTTGAAGGTCGCGGGCAACAAAGCTGCCCACGGCAAGCTGGAGACCACCATCAGCGGCAAGTAGAACCACCACGGACGACCGTGCTGGGCATCGTCACCGGCAAAGCGGCGGATATGCTCGTGCCAGAAGAAGAAGCGCCAGTAATCGGGCTCCTGGGCGTGAACCGCGAGCACCCATGGCAGCGAGACGGCAGCGGCGACCAGCATGGCTACCAGGCCATACTTGACCAGTTCCAGAAAGCGTTTTTGCCAAATCATGTAGGGCAGGGCGATCAGAACCGGCAGCAGCAGGGCCAGAAAGCCTTTGGTCATAAAGCCCATGCCGCAGGCAAAACCCAGTACCGCCCAGCTGATCAGGCGATCACGGCGCGAGCGGCTGTCCACGGCAAACCATAGGGCAACCATGCTCAGGTTGACCCACAGAGTGAATTGCGGATCGAGGTTGGAATACCCGGCCTGGCCTGCAATCAGGCCAAAGGTCATGTACACCAGCGCGCAGGCAAAGCTCTTGCGCGGGTCATTCCACAGGCGACGGGCCACGGCATAAGCCAGGAACACGCTCAGGCCGGTGGCGATGGCTGAGGCAATGCGTACGCCAAACAGGTTTTCGCCAAAAATGGCCTGACCGATGGCGATCATCCAGTAGCCGGCAATCGGCTTCTCGAAGTAACGCAAATCCATGAAGTGCGGGGTGATCCAGTTACCGTCGACCAGAATTTGTTGGCCGATTTGTGCGTAGCGCGTTTCGTCAGGAATCCACAGGCCGTGAGTGCCCAGCGGTAGCAGGTAAAACGCGATAAAGGCTAAAACCAGCAGCGGTATCGTCCAGCGCTGAGTCATGGCTTCTGCACTCCCAACCAGCCTTCACGGCCTTCAAGCACGCCGCGACTCAGTTGCCCGGCTGGCAGGCTGTCGAGATCGGCGGGGAGCAAGTCCCGCAGGGGTTGGAAATGAATGTCACGCGCCCGGGCCTGGGCAAGCAATTGACGGAAGTCGTTGGCCATTAGAATCCCTTCTACTTCTGCATGGATGGTGTACGCATTCAGCTTTTGTGGGCTGAAGCGATCAAGAATGAATGAGTTGAAATCGGCGGCACTCAGCTCGGGCCCGACCACTTCATCGAAGGTGGGTAAATCCACAGGGATTTGCGGCGCGCCCAGCCTGCCATCAGCCAACCTTGGCCGAAACAGACTGTGCCCGCGGCAATCACTGTTGTAACGAAAGCCAAAGGTTTCCTTGGCCTGGACTACGCGTTCATCGGCACGCCAGCCTGCGGCGGCCGAACACTCGACGGCTTGCCCGGTGATGTCGCTCAACGTCTCGACACCACGGCGGATCTGCTCGATCAATTGCGCTTCGCTCCAGCGTGCGGTGTTGGCTTGCCAGCCATGGTGATCCCAGGCGTGCAAGCCAACCTCGTGGCCCGCGGCCAGGGTCTGGCGCATCAAGTGCCCCAGATCCTTGCCGATCGGTTTGCCTGGCCAGGCGGTGCCGGCCAGCAAAATATCCCAGCCGTACAGGCTGGCAGCCTTGGAGCGCATCATTTTCCAGAAAAACTGGGGCTTGATCAGCCGCCATAAATGGCGGCCCATGTTGTCCGGCCCCACGCTGAAAAAAAACGTGGCTTTGATCTGGGCTTCGTCGAGCAGTTCGAGTAACCGTGGAACCCCCTCACGGGTTCCACGGTACGTGTCGACATCAATACGTAGTCCAGCTTGCATCAGCGTTTTTCCGCGATTTCTACCATGGCTTCACGCAGGAAGAAGTCCAGGGTCTTGCCAATGGTTTCGCTCAGCTCGGTGGTGGGTGTCCAGTCGATCAGACGACGGGCGTTTTCAACACTTGGTTTGCGATGGCTCACGTCCTGGTAGCCGGTGCCGTAGAACGACTGGCTTTCTACGTCGCGGAAACCGGCAAACGGAGGGAAGTTGGCACGCAGTGGATGCGCTTCGAACTGACGCAGCAACTCTTCACCCAGTTGACGAATGCTGGCTTCGTTATCCGGGTTACCGATGTTGATGATCTGGCCGTCGCACTTGCCACCCTTGTTGTCGATGATGCGTGCCAGAGCTTCGATACCGTCGGCCACGTCTGTGAAGCAGCGTTTTTGTTCGCCGCCGTCAACCAGACGGATCGGGGTGCCTTCCACCAGGTGCAGGATCAGTTGAGTGATCGCACGCGAGCTGCCAACCCGTGCCGAATCCAGACGGTCAAGGCGTGGGCCCATCCAGTTGAACGGACGGAACAGGGTGAATTTCAGGCCCTTCTGGCCGTAGGCCCAGATAACGCGGTCAAGCAGTTGCTTGGAGACCGAGTAGATCCAGCGTTGCTTGTTGATCGGGCCAACGATCAGGTTGGAGGTGTCTTCGTCGAAGTTCTTGTCCTGGCACATGCCATACACTTCGGACGTGGACGGGAAGATCACGCGCTTGTTGTATTTGACGCAGTAGCGCACCAGCTTGAGGTTTTCCTCGAAGTCCAGTTCGAATACGCGCAATGGGTTGCGGGTGTATTCGATAGGCGTCGCGATGGCCACCAGCGGCAGAACCACGTCGCATTTCTTGATGTGGTATTCGATCCACTCGGTGTGGATGCTGATGTCGCCTTCCACGAAGTGGAAGTTGGGATTGCTGCGCAGGCGCTCGATGGCGTCGGAGCCGATGTCCAGGCCATACACTTCGTACTGGTCGTCTTGCAGCAGACGCTCGGACAAGTGGTTACCGATAAAGCCGTTTACGCCCAGGATCAGGACGCGGGTACGACGTGCCGGGCGACCGGACTCGCTGCCACGCAGGCGCGAACCTTCAACCAGACCCAGTTCGCGGGCCAGTTGCGGGCCGCTCAGGTACAGGCCGTTGTCGTTGCGCTGACCGGCAGTGATCAGCAGGGAATCTTGAGCGCAGGCAATGCGCAGTGGGTCGCAGCTGATGACCTGGCCAGGTGCAAGGCCCTCATTGCCGGCAACCACTTCGGCGCCCCAGACAATCAGTTTGTGCTCGCCCACGGCGCAGAAAGCGCCCGGGTACGGCTGGGTAACGGCACGCACCAGGTTGAACAGTTCTTCGGCCGGGCGAGTCCATTGCAGCAGGCCGTCAGCCGGGGTTCGGCGACCGAAGTAGGTGGCCTTGGATTCGTCTTGCGCAGTTTCGGTCAGCTTGCCCTGAGGCAGCAATGGCAAGGCTTCGGCAAGCAGTTGAGCGGCGGTTTCGCGCAGCTTGGCGTGCAGGCTCAGTGCGGTGTCCGAGCGCTCGATGCTGATGCGCTGCTGAGCCAGAATGTCGCCTGCGTCAGCACGCTTGACCATGCGGTGCAGGGTGACGCCGGTTTCGGTTTCGCCGTTGACCAGTACCCAGTTGGCTGGTGCGCGACCACGATAACGCGGCAGCAACGAGCCATGCAGGTTGAAAGCACCTTTGCTGACGCTGGCCAGCAGTTCTTCGCCCAGCAGGTGGCGGTAGTAGAACGAGAAGATGTAATCGGCGTTCAGCTTGCGAATGCGCTCGATCCACAGTGGGTGGTTAGCGTCTTCCGGTGCGTGAACCGGGATACCTTTACGGGCACACAGTTGGGCGACCGAGCCGTAAAAGTTATTTTCCTTGGGGTCGTCAGCATGGGTAAATACAGCTGCAATTTCGTAGCCTGCATTGAGCAAGGCTTCGATGCCTGTGCAGCCAATATCGTGATAGGCGAAAACAACGGCTTTCAAACTCATGATTGGACCTGTGTCGAAGTAGAAGAAGTCGAGTTGCAAGTTGAAACAGTGGACGTCGAAGATTCGGCGCGAACAATTTTTTCAATGAAAAACCGTGGTCGTGCACGCACATCGCTGTACATGCGGCCCAAGTACTCACCCAAAAGGCCCATGCCGATAAATTGGCCGCCGGTAAACACGAAGAGCACCGCAAACAGTACAAAAGTACCGTCGCCGGCCCAGCTTGCACCGAAGATCAGGCGCAGCATGATCAGCGCAATCGCGAACACGACGCCAAGGGCAGCCATGCTGAAGCCGATAATGCTCAGCAAGCGCAAAGGCGTGGTGGTCATGCAAGTGATCAGGTCAAACATCAGGTTGATCAGGCGCATCGGGCTGTACTTGGAGTCGCCGTGCTCGCGCTCGGCATGCTCGACCAGCACTTCAGTGGTATGGCGGGCAAAGCTGTTGGCCAGAATCGGGATAAAAGTACTGCGCTCACGGCAGGCGAGCATGGCGTCGACGATGCTGCGGCGGTAAGCGCGCAGCATGCAGCCGTAGTCGCTCATGGCAACCCCGGTGGAGCGTTGCACGGCCAGGTTGATCAGGCGTGAAGGCCAGCGGCGCCAGGCAGAGTCCTGGCGGTTGTTGCGTACGGTGCCGACCACGTCGTAACCCAGTGCTGCCTGCGCAACCAGTCGCGGGATTTCTTCTGGCGGGTTTTGCAGGTCGGCGTCGAGGGTGATGACCACATCGCCCTTGGAGTGCTCGAAGCCGGCCATGATCGCGGCATGTTGCCCGTAGTTGCGGTTGAGGATAACCGCGACCACATGGCTGCCTTCACGCTCAGCGGCCTCTTGCAGGATTTGCGCCGAGTTGTCACGGCTGCCGTCATCGACCAGCACGATTTCGTAGGCTTGGCTCAGTTGTGCGCAGGCAGCTTCAGTGCGGCGCAACAGTTCTGGCAGGCTCTGTTCTTCGTTGTAGACCGGAATGACGATCGACACACACTGGATTGGGTAAGGTTTCAAAGTATTCGTTCCAGTCAGTTTCATTGGCACAAGACGACATGTCTAAGTCAACCTGGTTCAAGCGCACTGTAAGGACTCGCGCCCGCTCCCAGTAAAGCCTATTACTGACAAAGGTAAAGTCACTCGATTGTGTTATCTACATGATTTTCTTGATAACTCTATGGTCTTTGCCATTTGAGATAGTGCATACGTTAAACGCCTCCTTGTGAAAAACCTATGAAAGTTGGATCAACAGTGCATGTTTTCCAGCTGCTAGACAGGTGCTATTCAGGAAAGTATTTGCAGCCCCCGAACAGTATTTGCACAGATGATAATGTTTCTCCTGGATAACAAGCTTCTTACAGTAGAGAAATGACTTTGAACAGTGATGCACGGCAAGAAGCAAGTTTGCGGGGGGGGGGGCGTACGAGGTAAATGCTGCGGCGCCAACCTGTGGGTATGTGACGCGTGTCACATTGGCTGGCGCCGTCGATAAACTTTAGTTCAGGCCCAACTTGCCGCGCAGGGTCGACAAGTCTTCAGCCAAGGTGTTGACCGGGCCGACCAGTGCCTTGCGGTCGTTTTCCTTGACCTTGTCGTAGGTTTCAAAGCCACCGTCGGCAGTTTTGTACTTGGCCAGGATCTTGTTCACCGTGGCGAAGTTTTTATCCACCTTGGCGGCAAAGGCTTTGTCGTTCTGTTCTATTTGCGTGCGGAACAGATCGAAGATCTTTTTCGCGCCATCTACGTTGCCTTGAAAGTCGTAGAGATCGGTGTGGCTATAGCGGTCCTCCTCGCCGGAAATCTTGGTCGCGGCCACTTCTTCCATCAAGGCGGCAGCGCCACCGACGACTTTTTCGGGCGGGAAGGTCAGTCCAGCGACTCGGGCTTGCAGGTCCTTGACGTCTTTGTTCAGGCCGTCGGCCAGTTGATCAAGGCCCTGGGTGCTGTTCTCGGAGAACAGGCTGTATTCGATGCGGTGAAAGCCGGTGAAGTCAGGTGCCGTTACGCCTTTTTCATGATCGTCGACCCGTGAATCGATGGAGGCGTCGAGGTCGCTGAACAGTTCGGCAATCGGCTCGATCGACTCATAGTAGACGCGGGTCGGGGCGTAGAGTTTTTTGGCTGTGGCCAGATCACCCTTTTTTACGGCATCGGTGAATTTTTGCGTGTTGCTGGCCAGCTCATCCAGTTGCTCGGTGACGTAAATCTTATAGTCCGAAACAGGTTGCACCAAATCCAGTGGCGCGGTTGCCGCCAATACCGGGAGCGGGGTGTGGAGCAAGCCTAGGGCCAGGAACAGTGCGAGCGGCGTCTTCTTCATGGGACTCTTTCCGGTTGGGTTGAGGTTCAGGTGCGGGTAAGGGGGGTGGCTGCATCGAGCAATGAACGGCCAATAAAGTCCTGGTTGTCGCGAACGCCCGGCAGGGTGAAGAAGTAGCCGCCGCCCACGGGCTTGAGGTATTCCTCCAGTGGCTCGCCGTTGAGGCGGGTTTGCACGGCAATAAAGCCTTGTTCCAGATCGCGCTGGTAACAGATAAACAGCAGGCCCATGTCCAACTGGCCGTTTTTGTTGACGCCATTGGAGTAGTTGAATGGCCGGCGCAGGATCAAGCTGTTGCGCGTTTGCGCGGTGCGCGGGTTGGCCAAGCGAATGTGGGCGTCCATTTTGGTGATTTTGCCGTGGGGGTCCTTGCTGTAGTCCGGGACGTCGGTTTCGCGACTGCCGTCCATGGGCGCGCCGGTGGCCTTGTTGCGACCGAAGATGCTTTCCTGTTCTTGCAGTGGCGTGCGATCCCAGCGCTCGACAAAGTTGCGGATGATGCGCACTGCCTGATAGCTGCCGTTGACTGCCCAAGCGGGCTCGTCGCTACCGGACTGCACCCAGACAATCTGGTTCATCGTGGTGTTGTTGTTGGAGTCGGGGTTGGCCGAGCCATCGCGAAAGCCTAGGAAGTTGCGTGCGCTCTGCGCTGGTTCGCCAGGCTTGGCGGGAGCTTGTGGTGGTACGGTGCCTTCCTGCTTCCAGCGTACCAACAACAAGTCAGGCAGATTTTTTACGATATCGCGCAGGGCGTGAATATTGGTGTCGGCGGTATTGGCGCAAAATTGCAGGCTCAAATCGCCATGGCACTGCGCAGGCTCCAGTGCGTCGTTGGGGAAGCCTTGCATGCGACTCAGGCGTTTGGGTTTGACGGATGTCAGGCCGAAACGCTCATCAAACAGCGATTCGCCCACCGAGACTGTGACGGTCAGGTTATCCGGGGTTACAACCGGGCCGAGAATCCCGGAGTCAACCGGTGGCAACTTGGGATCTATCTGGGGGACTGCACCGCCCTTCATCAAGAAGGCAATGCGTTCATTCAGGGTGCGAAACAAGCGCTCCAGGTCTTGCCGGTCGCTGGCCAGCACATCAAAGGCCACCAGCATGCCCGCGGCCGGGCGCGGGGTGACAATGCCATTTTGGTGTTGGGCATGAAAAACGTGATGGTCTTGGGTCTTGTCACTGCTGGGCGCTTGGGTCACTTGCGCGCTGGCCGGGTTGCCCGCAGCCAGCGCTGGGCAGCTCAGGGCGCCACCGGCCAGTGCAGCCCCCGCGACCCCCATGCCCATCAGGATGCGGCGGCGTTGCAGGTTGAAGGAGTCCGGGTTGTGTTCTGAATCGCTCATATGCGTCTCGTCTGCAATTACAGGCCGCTAAGGCCGAGGGCGGGATCGATTCCATCGAGTGCATCGGCCAGAACCTTGGCCTTGTTACTGATTTGTTGGCGTTGTTCGGAACTGACCGTGTCGTAGGTGCGGTAGCCCTGTGCGGTTTTCAGACCATTGAGCTCGGCCTCAAGAGAGGTACTGGCGCTGTCTATGCTGTGCAGTAGATCGGCATTTTTCCTGGCCAGCAGTGGGCGCAGCAGGTCAACCACCTTGCGCGCAACTTCAAGATTGGCGGCAAAGCCGCTGAGGTCGATATGGCTGTAGCGTTCCTCTTCGCCGCTGTTGGCGCGAGTGTCGGCCAAGTTGTGGAGGGTGCGCGCAACAATGCTCACCAGTTGCTCGGGGGGCAGCGATTGCGCCAGTAACTGTTGCTTGAGTTGTATGGCATTGGCTTGCAGTTGTTGGGCAACAGGTATCAGGCCCTGGGTGCTGCGTTGATCGAACAGGCCGTATTCCAGGCGATGGAAGCCGGTGAAGCCCGGGTCCTGCTCGCGTTTTTCGAAATAGTCGGCACGCGCGTTGATCGCGTTATCCAGTTCGGCGAGGCGCTGTGCTGCCGGAGCCAGGCGCTGATAGGCCTCGCGGGCGGGAATATATAAAGCCTGCGCCTGCACCAGGTCATCGGCGGCAATGGCCTGCGACAGTGCGTCAACGGCCTTGATCAGTGCGCTGCCCTGGCTGCTCAGGTACACCCGGAACTCCGACAGCGGGCCGATAAACGCTACCATTGACGGTCGCGCATTGGCGCGGGCTTCGGACTCTGCGGTGGGTGTTACGTGCAATGTGCCGCGGGGGTTGCTGAGCAGCCCGCAAGTGATGGCGTAATCACCTGGAGCCAGGGTTGCGTTAATTACTTGGCTCAGCCCAGGAGCGATATTCTCACGCTCTTCAACTACCAGTACGCCGTCCAGGATCTCCCATTCAACCGCCCGTTCCGAGGCGTTGACGATACGAAAGCTGTTGAAACCAGCCGGTACGGTCAGTGCATTGGGTTCACAGCTGTGGGGGTGAATGGTCACCGTGACTTCGTTGTTGTGAACCTTGCGTTTGGCCGCAGCCAGTTGCGAGGCGTAGTAGAACAATCCGCCGGCCGCGATCATCACGATCACCGAGCCGGCCACCGCCCAGCGCAAAGCGCGTGGGGGTGTACCGCTTGCAGGGGTAGGCATGTTTGGCCTTATGGGTTTGTTACTGAGGAGGTGTGTGCAGTTTTCGCTGGTGCCGGCGGGCGGAAGAACATTGCCAGGGTTACCACCAGATAAATCACATAGGCACCGAGCACGCTGACGGTTGGCGCATCCTGATAACCGAACATGCCTGCCAGTACCGAGCCCAGGGGGCCGTCCATTGGCAGGTGGGCGCTGATATCGAACACCACGTCTTGTAAGTGATTCCATAGACCGGCTTCATGCAGGGCTTGCACCGAGTTGGCCAAAATTCCTGCGGCAACCACCAGGATGAATAGACCGGTCCAGCGAAAGAACAGACCCAGGTTCAAGCGCATACTGCCGCTGTAAATCGCAAAACCCACGAAAATAGCCAGAATCAGGCCGAGCAGGGCGCCCAGAGGCGCGGCCGGGCCTTCGCTCTGCTGGAATACGGCGAGCAGGAAGAACACCGTTTCGAGCCCTTCGCGGGCGACCGCAAAGAACACCATGGCAATAAGGGCGGTGACTTGATGTTTGGAGCCAGCCAAAGCCTGGTCGAGAGATGTGTGCAGCGAATGTTTGATGGAGCGCGCCACCTTGCGCATCCAGAACACCATCGAGCTGAGAATGCCGACGGCGATCAGGCCGACGATGCCTTCGAACAACTCCTGCTGCTTTTGCGGGAATTCGGCGCTCATTAATTCCAGGCCGCCACCGACCAGCAGCGACAGTGCAGCGGCCAGAAAGACGCCGATCCACACGGCGGGCATCCACTGACCGCGGCCAGTTTGCTTGAGGTAGCTGGCAATGATACCGACGATAAGTGCGGCCTCAATCCCTTCGCGCAGCATGATCAGAAATGGAACCAGCATGGTGAAAGCCCGCGTGATTAATAGTCAGGGGGCTAATTTGTAACATATTGATACGTATTCCCAAACAGGAATCGATTGCATTAGCTGAACGGTTGCTGAACGAGGATTGCGGATCATTTGTAGCAGCTGCCGAAGGAACGAGGCTGCGTCCGGCGGCGTAGCCGTCGCGAAATCAGACACCGCGGTGCGCCAGTTAAAACAAGTACTCAGGGTTTACGACGGCTACGCCGCCGGACGCAGCCTCGTTCCTTCGGCAGCTGCTACGGGGCTTTGCTTTCGTCCTCATTCTTCTTTCGTGCTTGAAGGCTTTCCAGTGCCGCTTCGGCCTTGATGGCGCGCAGGGCAAGCTCGCTGTTGCTGTGTTGGGTTTCGCTGTGTGCCTGTTTCAAGCCTTCGCTTTCTTGCGTGGCCACACGCAGGCGTTCCTGAAGCAGAGTGCATTCGCTTTGCAGCTTGCTCAGTTGCGCGCTCAACTGTCCGTTGAGATTGCTCAGTTTGTGCTGCTGGTCGTTGGCCTGGTTCAGCTCTTTATTGAGTGCGCGGCTTTCGCTCAGTACGCGTTCGTTGTCGCGATGCAGCTGGGTGATTTCATCCTGGCGTACCAGTGCGCTTTGTTGCGCCTGCCGCAGCTCCATCTGCACTTGTTGCAATTGCCCCTCATGGCGCCGCTGATCCTGCTCGCGTTGTTCCTTGACGGCGCTGCGGTAGTGCTCAAGCGCGTCGCGGGCGTGAAGGTGCTTGTCTTCCAGCGAGCGAATCTGCTCGTCACGATCATTGAGGCGTAGCTCAAAGTCGCTGCACGCCTGGTTCAGCGCGGCGTTGCGGGTCTGTTCGGTTTGCAGCATTGAACGAGTGGCTTCAAGGTTGGTGCTTTCCAGGCTCAGTGCCGCGCCTTGAATCTCAAGCTGTTGTTCAAGTTGTGCCTGGGCGTTTTGCGCCTCGCTCAGTTGATCCTGCAACTGGACTTTCAGCTGCTCGTAATGCGCCTGGGCGCGGTCTATAGGCTCTTGCGCCTGTTCCTGCAGGCGCTGAGCGAGGCGGGCCACCAGCTCGGTCAGCTCGTCACCTATCTGTTCTTGAGGTGCGCCACGGCGCGAATCGACCTCGTCCAGCTCTTTAAGGTAGCGATGGATCGTGGTTTTCGATCCGGTATTTCCCATCTCGATACGTACCGCATCAATGCTCGGGTGTTCACCGCGGGCCAGGATCGCCGTGCGTGCAATTTGAACGACCGCCTTGTTTACGCCGCCACGAGCCATGGCTCTCTCCTACGATTATGTACTGTGGTATGTATCATGTAATTACATACTATATGAGTGTTTAAATTTTGTCTTTATTTGTAATTATAGACACGGGATATACTGGTATTATCCCGTGTTATAGCCTTTAAAGTGCTTTTAACGGCCGTTTTCAGTACGCCAACCAAGAGAACTGCCCATGAGCGAGCTGGATCGCTACTTAAATGCCGCGACCCGTGACAACACCCGCCGTAGCTATCGGGCTGCTATCGAGCACTTCGAAGTGACCTGGGGCGGGTTTCTGCCTGCCACCAGCGACAGCGTGGCGCGCTATCTGGTGGCCCATGCCGGTCAGCTTTCGATCAACACCTTGAAGCTACGCTTGTCAGCGCTGGCTCAATGGCACAACAGCCAGGGCTTTGCTGATCCGACCAAGGCCCCGGTGGTACGCAAGGTATTCAAGGGCATCCGCGCCTTGCACCCGGTACAAGAGAAGCAGGCGGAGCCGTTGCAGTTGCAGCATCTGGAGCAGGTGGTCGACTGGCTTGAAGGTGAGGCGCAGGCAGCGCAAGCCGCTGCAGATCAGCCGGGGCTGTTGCGTGCACGACGCGACGCAGCCCTGATTCTGCTTGGATTCTGGCGCGGGTTTCGCAGTGATGAGTTGTGCCGCCTGCAGATTGAGCATGTTCAGGCCGTCGCAGGTTCAGGCATCACGCTCTATCTGCCGCGCAGCAAAAGTGACCGTGACAATCTGGGCAAGACCTTTCAAACCCCGGCACTACAGCGCCTGTGCCCGGTTCGGGCCTATATCGAATGGCTCAATACTGCAGCGTTGGTGCGCGGCCCGGTGTTCAGGGGGATTGATCGCTGGGGCAACTTGGGCGAGGAGGGGTTGCACGCCAATAGTGTGATTCCGCTGCTGCGTCAGGCACTGGAGCGCGCAGGCATCCCTGCAGAGCAATACACCAGCCACTCCCTGCGTCGCGGTTTTGCAACATGGGCGCATCAAAGTGGTTGGGATTTGAAGTCGCTGATGAATTACGTCGACTGGAAGGACGTCAAGTCAGCCATGCGCTATGTTGAAGCGAGCCCGTTTACCGGGATGAGTCTCACCGCTGAAAAACGTATCGGTAGCTGATCGGCGTCAAGTTGAAAACCTTCAGTGAGGGCCATATTTAGTTTTCAGCTATATATAGGTACCGCTGATAGCCAAAACCAATCGCCAGCATCAGCTTTGCCAATGAGCCAGATACGAAATGTGTTGTTAGGATTCACCTCATCAACTTTTCAACCCTGACGGAGAGTCAACGATGCCTATCATCAACAGCCAAGTTAAACCGTTCAAAGCAACTGCCTACAAAAACGGCAGCTTCGTGGAAGTCTCGGACGCTGACCTGAAAGGCAAGTGGTCTGTCGTGTTCTTCTACCCAGCCGACTTCACCTTCGTTTGCCCAACCGAACTGGAAGACCTGGCTGACAACTACGAAGAGTTCAAGAAGCTCGGCGTGGAAATCTACAGCGTGTCGACTGACACCCACTTTGCCCACGCTGCCTGGCACAACACTTCGCCAGCCATCGGCAAAATCCAGTACACCATGATCGGCGACCCTACGCTGACCATCTCCCGCAACTTCGACGTGCTGATCGAAGAAGCAGGCCTGGCTGACCGCGGTACTTTCGTGATCAACCCGGAAGGTCTGATCAAGATCGTCGAATTGAACGACGGCGGCGTTGGCCGTGACGCTTCCGAGCTGTTGCGCAAAATCAAGGCTGCTCAGTACGTTGCTGCTCACCCAGGCGAAGTTTGCCCAGCCAAATGGAAAGAAGGTGAAGCTACCTTGGCTCCATCGCTGGACCTGGTCGGCAAGATCTAAGTCTGTGAATCAGACAAGGGCGGTGATCCGCACCTGAGTAGTAAGCAGCATCGCCCTCAAAACGCCCGGGCGACATTCGCTCGGGCGTTTTTTTTACACAGAATTCAGTATTAAGGAGATCGCCCGTATGTTGGACGCCAATCTAAAAGCTCAGTTGAAGTCATACCTGGAGCGGGTCACACAGCCGATCGAGATCGTTGCTTCCCTCGACGACGGTGCGAAATCCCGTGAAATGCATGACCTGTTAAAAGAAGTCGCCAGCCTTTCCAGCATGATTACCCTGCTGGACAACGGCAACGATGCGCGCAAGCCTTCGTTCTCGCTGAACCGCCCGGGCGGCGATATCAGCCTGCGTTTCGCAGGTATCCCTATGGGCCACGAATTTACTTCGCTGGTACTGGCCTTGCTGCAAGTAGGCGGCCACCCATCGAAAGCCAGTAGCGACGTGATTGAACAGATTCGCTCCCTTAAAGGCGAGTTCAACTTCGAAACCTATTTCTCGCTGTCATGCCAGAACTGCCCGGACGTGGTACAGGCACTGAACCTGATGGCGGTGCTTAACCCGAACATTCGCCATGTGGCGATTGACGGCGCCCTGTTCCAGGACGAAGTCACCGAGCGTCAAGTGATGGCGGTCCCAAGCGTATACCTGAATGGGGTCAATTTCGGTCAGGGCCGCATGGGCCTGGAAGAAATCCTTGGCAAGCTGGACACCAGCGCCATTGAGCGTCAGGCCGAAAAAATCAGCGCCAAGGAAGCCTTTGACGTGCTGGTGATCGGCGGTGGCCCGGCCGGTGCTGCAGCGGCAATTTATGCTGCGCGTAAAGGCATTCGTACCGGTGTTGCGGCTGAGCGCTTTGGCGGTCAGGTGCTGGATACCATGGCCATTGAGAACTTTATCTCGGTTCAGGAGACTGAAGGGCCAAAGCTTGCAACGGCACTTGAAGAACACGTCAAGCAATACGACGTCGACATCATGAACCTGCAACGTGCTGACAAGCTGATTCCTGGCAAGGCGGGCGAGTTGCACGAAGTGAAATTCGCCAGCGGTGCTTCGCTCAAGGCCAAGACTGTGATTCTGGCGACCGGTGCGCGCTGGCGTGAAATGAATGTGCCCGGCGAGCAGGAATATCGCAGCCGCGGTGTTGCCTACTGCCCGCATTGCGATGGTCCGCTGTTCAAAGGCAAGCGCGTTGCGGTAATTGGCGGCGGTAACTCCGGCGTTGAAGCGGCCATCGACCTGGCAGGTATCGTTGCCCATGTGACGCTGCTTGAGTTCGATACCAAACTGCGCGCCGATGCTGTGTTGCAGCGCAAGTTGCACAGCTTGTCCAACGTAACGGTCATCACCAACGCTCAAACCACCGAAGTCACAGGTGACGGGCAGAAAGTTAACGGTCTGCGTTACAAGGATCGTCAATCGGGTGATGTACACACCGTCGAACTGGAAGGCATTTTTGTGCAGATTGGCTTGCTGCCAAACACTGATTGGCTCAAAGGCTCTATTGAGCTTTCGCCTCGCGGCGAGATCATTGTCGATGCTCGCGGTGCAACGTCTATCCCCGGCATTTTCGCTGCAGGTGACGTGACTACCGTACCGTACAAGCAGATCGTGATAGCGGTAGGTGAGGGCGCCAAGGCTTCGCTGAGCGCATTCGATCACTTGATCCGCTCATCTGCGCCGGAATAAGCGGCCAGATACAAAAAACCCATGAGCAATCATGGGTTTTTTTTGCGTCCGATTTTTACATCGGTTGCGGCTGGATGATCTCGACCCAGTAACCGTCCGGGTCTTTCACGAATGCCAGCGATTTCATGCGGCCATCGTTCAGACGCTTCTGGAAGTCCACGCCCAGGGTTTCAAAACGCTCGCAAGCGGCGCGAATATCCGGCACCGAAATGCAGATGTGACCAAAGCCGCGCGGGTCGGTGTTGCCGTTGTGGTAGACAACGCTATCGTCGGTTTCCGAACCGTGGTTGTGGGTCAACTCCAGGATGCCGGGAATCGACTTCATCCACAGCGTGCGCGCTGCGTCATCTGCCGGGATCTGTGCCTTGTCCACCAGTGCCAGGAAATACAGGCTGAATTCAGCTTCGGGGAAATCACGCTTTTCAACCAGCGAGAACCCCAGGACGCGGGTATAGAAATCCAAGGATTTCTCGATGTTCTTTACACGCAGCATAGTGTGGTTGAACACGAAGTTCTGGGTAGCGCTATCTGGTTCAGCAGTTACGCCGGGAATGTTGTTCAGGTCTTGCAGGCTCATGAACCCTCCGAAAATGATGCGTAGGTGATCGGTCGCTACGGTGAGCGTGATGGGCGAATGATACGGAATGTGACGCCATGCGCCAAACCCGATTCAGGGTAATGGCTGCGTGAGTCAAGGTTCAGGCAGGGAGGTTGGCAAATTTCGGGCAAAAAGAAGCCCGCCGAAGCGGGCATGGGGCGCTAGTCCTTTAGCAGCCCCTATCCTGTGATCTTCCATGTGAAAAAATTGTGAAGCAGCACACTCTTTACCCGCTTTCGGTCGCATGGCTGGCACAGCAAGACAATTCCTACATGGTATTACTGCTTTAGCGGGGGGTTATTCATTTTTGGACGAGTGATACAGGCTAAATAAACAGGCGCCATTTATCAGGAAGCGGATACGACCACCCTGATGCGAGCAATTAGGCCAGCTTTAAATCTTTAGAATTGAATGGCTTGAATTCAAGCTATAAAAAAGCCCTGCACAAGCAGGGCGTTGATCAAGTACAAACTTATGCACGAAGCCAAGTATCTACCGTTGCGGCACCGTACTCTTCTTTCCATGCTTTCAGGCCGCGATGATTGCCGCCCTTGGTTTCAATCAGTTCACCGGTATGCGGGTTTTGGTAAACCTTCAGCACGCGAGCCTTACGCTGTTTAGGTGCTGCCCCGCCCTTTGAAGCTGAAGGATTAGGGTCAAGGATGGCGATAATATCCCGAAGGCTCTTGCCGTACGTTTTCATCAAGTGTTGAAGTTTTTCTTCAAACTCGATTTCTTTTTTCAGTCCGGCATCATTTTTCAAGGCTTCCAATTGCGCCAGCTGTTCTTGAAGCGCTTTTTCGGCAGCGCGAAACTCAGCAAGTCTAGACAAAGTCATTACTCCATTCACAGGTTCGGTGGGGTGATACCGAAGCGAATTAATGATGTTTGGAATGCACAAGATTTACCGGGTTACGCCTCGCTGTTGCTTCTTGTGAGCGAGCCCGCTGATGCAAACATTCAAAAGTTCTTATTGGCACAAAAAAATTGTAGTAGTTAATTCGCAGGCTGCCAAGTGATACAGGCTTACTGTTTAAAATTGTTTTAATCAGTAAGCCTGCTTGTTGTTAAGCAGGTGTTATCGCCCCTGTAAAGCGTTGATAAATTCGGCGGCGGGCATGGGCCGCGCAAACAAATAGCCCTGTAGAAAATCAACGCCTTGAGCGGCCAGGTATTCGCTTTGCTCTTCGGTCTCAACGCCCTCGGCAACAATCCCCAGGTCGAGTTTTGCGCTCAACTCAATGATGCTGTCCAGAATATGTCTGGACAGGGCGTCCACGCCAATCAGGGCGACAAAACTCTGATCAATCTTCAAATAGTCGACGTTGAACTCGCGCAAGTAACTCAAGCTTGAGTGGCCGGTGCCAAAATCATCGATGGCAATCATGACTCCCAGGGTGTGCAATTGACTGAACAATTCATGGGTGGTGGGGGTCGGTACGATCAGGTCGCGCTCGGTAAGTTCCAACACAAGGCTGATTTTTCCGGGTGGGAACGCTTTTAGAAAGCGTCGGCAATCTTCTACCAGTTCAAGGTTCTGGCAATGCCGGGCCGTAATATTGAAGCCTATATGGAAGCCGGGCTCCATATGGCTGGAATGGGGGGCAAGCAGGCGTGATGTTTGCTCCATGAGTGAACGCGTCATGGGCACAATCAACCCCGAATGTTCTGCAAAAGGAATAAACAGGTCCGGGCGAACCAACCCCTCATTAGGATGCTGCCAGCGCATCAATACTTCCGCCCCTGCCCACTGCTTGGTATCACCCCGTACCACCGGCTGAAAGTATGGAATGAACTCTGCAGCGTCCAGGCCGCGGCGCATTTCACTGGAGGGTGATGATGAGCGTTTTTGCAGCCTGTGAACCGTCGCTGCTGAAATAGCGCCTAAAAAGATCAATAAACCCAGGAAGCCGGGGTATTCCACAATGACATGCTGCCAGACTTCGCCCTTGTTAAACCCTGCAATTACTTGGTAGGGGAATTCGGGTGAGGCTACTGCAGTTTGCGCCACTGGAAAATGTGGAGGCGGGGTGTTGCGTACTTGGCCGTAACGATCGATCCAGGCATCGCCCACTGTAATCATTAGTTGGGTCTTGTGGTTGATCAGGCCCAATACGTTAACCAGATGAAAGCCGTACAGGCTGATCAACACCCCACGTTTTTCATCGTTGCGGCGGTACACCAGAACGGGGTCATTGGGTGTGACCATAGTGCCGGGCATCAGCCACAACTCACCATTGGCATAGTTGGCGGGGTTAACCACTTCCTTGTAATTGCCAAATAAAGAAGTGCAGTAAATCTGGTTATCCCACACCAGGTTTACGGAGCGTACAAAAGGGCGGCGCGCGACCTGCTCGCGCAGGGCCAGTTCAACCTGAGCACAGTCCTGACCGGCCAGCGGCAAGACGACATCGGCGGCAAGCCTGGCGTTGTCCAGCATCAAGTCAAACTGGCGTACTGCTTCAGTAGCGGTTTGTTCGGCTTCCAGCTCGAGCGAGCGGTTGGCCTGCCAAAATAGAATAAACATCCCCAGCACAACTGGCAGCAGCCCACTGAGCACAATCAGCGCGTAGCGGTCAGTCCATTTGCGGCTCAGCTTCAGAGTGAGTGGCATTCAAAATCCTGCTCATGCGTTGGGGGGGGGCTTTGGCGTACGCTACAGAACAATAGTAAAAGGCTAGCAGCACAGGCCGGCTATTTTACAATGGGTAGGACAAATAAGATTACGCCATGTAGAATCGGCTTACGCATACAAGAATAACGACTTCTGCATTCAGAAGCCCTACCGCGTAAGAGATGGATCGAAATGAAGCGATTCGGGTTCCAATTGATCTACGGTGATTTCCTTGCGCGCAGTGTACGCGGGATCTCCTGCGCGCCTCCTGCCAGCCTCAGCATTCTTAGTAAATAACCCCTGTTTATTCTAAAAATGACCATGATGAGGCGCCGAAAATGGCTGATCTATACGAAAACCCAATGGGCCTGATGGGCTTTGAATTCATCGAATTCGCGTCCCCTGTACCCAACACTCTCGAACCTGTCTTTGAAATCATGGGTTTCACCAAGGTGGCAACCCACCGTTCCAAGAACGTGCACTTGTATCGCCAGGGCGATATCAACCTGATCCTCAATAACGAACCCAACAGTGTCGCGTCATACTTCGCAGCGGAGCACGGCCCGTCGGTTTGCGGTATGGCTTTCCGCGTGCGCAATGCGCAGCAAGCCTACACCCGAGCGCTTGAACTGGGTGCCCAGCCGGTCCACATTCCTACAGGTCCAATGGAACTGAATTTGCCGGCTATTAAAGGCATTGGCGGTGCGCCGCTGTACCTGATTGACCGTTACGGCGAAGGCAACTCGATTTACGACATCGACTTTGTGTTTATCGAAGGCGTCGACCGTCATCCCGTGGGTGCTGGGCTGAAGATCATCGATCACCTGACGCACAACGTCTATCGCGGCCGCATGGCTTACTGGGCCAACTTCTACGAGAAGCTGTTCAACTTCCGTGAAATTCGCTATTTCGACATCAAGGGCGAATATACCGGCCTGACGTCCAAGGCCATGACGGCTCCGGATGGCATGATCCGTATCCCCTTGAACGAAGAGTCGTCCAAAGGTGCAGGTCAGATTGAAGAGTTCCTGATGCAGTTCAACGGCGAAGGCATTCAGCACGTGGCTTTCCTCAGTGATGACCTGATCAAGACGTGGGATGCGCTGAAGAAAATCGGCATGCGTTTCATGACTGCGCCGCCAGAAACTTACTACGAAATGCTCGAAGGCCGCCTGCCGAACCACGGTGAGCCGGTTGAAGAGCTTCAATCGCGTGGGATTTTGCTGGATGGTTCTTCCGAGTCGGGCGACAAGCGTTTGCTGTTGCAGATATTCTCGGAAACCTTGATGGGCCCGGTGTTCTTCGAGTTTATCCAACGCAAGGGTGATGATGGCTTTGGTGAAGGTAACTTCAAGGCGCTGTTTGAATCCATCGAACGCGATCAGGTGCGTCGTGGTGTGCTGACGGCTGACTAAAAGCCGGTGGCTGCCGCAATGGCAGCCACTTTGCTGATGCAGGCCCAGCTCTTGTGGGAGCGGGCCTGCTCGCGATGTGGGCCGCAGAGATGGCTTCGCGAGCAGGCTCGCTCCCGCAACTTTGAGAGTCTCGTTAGAACAACCCCGCCGCAATATTGATCGAAAACCCCAGCACAGCCGTGTTAAACAAAAAGCCCAACAGGGAGTGCCCCAATACGGCTTTGCGCATTTCGCGGGTGGCAATGCTCACATCAGCTGTCTGCACCGCAACGCTGAGGGTGAAAGAGAAATACATGAAGTCCCAGTAATCCGGGTCCAGTTCCCCTTCAGGAAAGCGCAACGCTGGCTCCGTCCCTTCGTTGTTATAGAACAGCCTTGCGTAATGCAGGCTGAAAATAACCCCGATCATCAACCATGAACCCACCACAGTCAGTCCGGTAAAACCGTAATGCATAAGGCGGTCGCCATCGCTGAGCTTGTTGCCCGACAGCTCAAGGGTAACGGCGGCCAAGCTGGCAATCGATGCAATGCACACGGTGATCAGCACCATACTGGCGTTTTCATCTTCTACTTCAGCCGTGCGTTTTACGTCACAGGCTTTGGAGCGCATCACCAACCACAACGTCAGAGCCAGATACAGCCATACACCGGCGTTCCAGCCCAACAAAAACTTGGTGGTTATTGTGGCAGCGGGGGCGAAAATGCCGACCGCGACCCCCAGCAGGGTAGCGGCGGTCAAGCGAGGATGCGTGCGAGCAAGGTGCGGCATAAACAATCCCTGTTTCTGAGTGTTACTGCACCTTAGCACGCACCGCAGCGTCTTAACCCTGACGTGGTTTGCTTCTTGCGAGTTTCATCACCACCACGAAGAACACCGGCACAAATACCACGGCCAGGGTTGCGACGATCATGCCGCCAATAACCCCGGTGCCAATGGCTTGCTGACTGGCCGAACTGGCGCCCGTGGCAATGGCTAACGGCACCACGCCGAGGATAAATGCCAGGGAGGTCATCACGATCGGACGTAGCCGCAGGCGGGCAGCTTGCACGGTGGCGTCAATCAGATCATGACCTTCGTCGTAGAGAGTCTTGGCAAATTCGATGATCAAAATGGCGTTTTTGGCCGATAAACCAATGATAGTGATCAGCCCCACCTTGAAGAACACGTCATTGGGCATCCCGCGCAACGTCACGGCCAGTACTGCGCCGAGCACTCCCAGCGGCACAACGAGCAACACCGCAGTCGGGATCGACCAGCTTTCGTACAGCGCCGCAAGGCACAGGAACACGATCAGCAGTGACAGCCCCAGCAGAATCGGTGCTTGAGCCCCGGACACGCGTTCCTGCAACGATAACCCGGTCCATTCCAGGCCCAGACCTGTAGGCAGCTGGCTGATCAGACGCTCCATTTCGGCCATCGCCTCGCCGGTGCTGTGCCCTGGAGCCGCCTCACCGGAAACGCTGATCGCCGGGTAGCCGTTGTAGCGCGTCAACTGCGACGGGCCCTTTATCCAGCGGGCTTCGACGAAGGCCGACAGCGGCACCATCTTGCCGAGGTCGTTGCGCACATTCATTTTCAACAAGTCTTCAACCTGACTGCGCTGATCGCCTTCGGCCTGAACCACTACCCGCTGCATGCGGCCCTGGTTCGGGAAGTCGTTGACATAGGCCGAGCCCACCGCGGTAGACAGCACTGCACCGATGTCAGCGAAGGAAATGCCCAGCGCATTGGCACGTTTGCGATCAACCTCAAGCTGCACTTGCGGGCTTTCTGCCAGTGCCTCTTGACGCACATTGGCCAGCACCGAGCTTTTTGCGGCCAGAGCCAGCAGTTCGCTACGGGCTTGCATCAACGTGTCATAACCGACGCCACCACGGTCTTGCAGGCGCAACTCAAAACCGCTGGAGGTGCCCAGGCCACTGACCGGAGGCGGCAGAATGGCAAAGGCAATCGCGTCCTTGAGTTCGCTGAAAGCACCGTTCGCCCGGTCAGCGATAGCCGATGCGGAGTCCTCGGCGCCACGCTGCGACCAGTCCTTGAGGGTGGTAAAGGCCAGCGCTGCGTTTTGTCCGCTCCCCGAAAAGCTGAAGCCCAGAATCATCGTGGTATTACCCACGCCCGGCTCGCTGGCGTTGTGTGCCTCGATCTGCTCGACCACACTGATCGTGCGGTTCTGGCTGGCGCCCGGCGGCAGTTGTATGTCGGTGATGGTGTAACCCTGATCCTCGACCGGCAAAAAGGAGGAGGGCAGACGGGCAAAACACACCACCAGAATCACCAGCAAGCCACCGTACACCAGCAGATAACGCCCGCTGCGCTTGATCAGGTGTACTACCCAGTTCTCATAACCTGCTGACAGGCGTTCGAACTTGCGGTTGAACCAGCCAAAGAAACCGCCCTTGGCATGATGTTCACCCTTGGCAATGGGCTTGAGCAGGGTTGCGCATAGCGCCGGGGTCAGGGACAGGGCCAAAAACGCCGAGAACAGGATCGAAGTCGCCATCGACAGCGAGAACTGCTGGTAAATCACACCCACCGAGCCCGGCATAAACGCCATCGGAATAAACACCGCCACCAGCACCAGGGTGATGCCGATAATCGCGCCGCTGATCTGGGTCATTGCCTTGCGCGTAGCTTCACGGGGCGATAGTCCTTCGCTGACCATGATCCGCTCGACGTTTTCCACCACCACAATGGCATCGTCCACCAAAATGCCGATCGCCAGCACCATGCCGAACATGGTCAGCACGTTGATCGAAAACCCCAACATCAGCATGGTGGCGAACGTGCCCATCAGCGCCACCGGCACCACCAGGGTAGGGATCAAGGTGTAGCGGATGTTCTGCAAGAACAGGTACATCACCAGAAACACCAGCACCATGGCCTCGACCAGGGTGTAGATGACCTTGGTGATCGAGACTTTGACAAACGGCGTGGTGTCATACGGGATGGTGTACTCGACACCGGCCGGGAAATAGCGGCTCAGCTCGTCCATCTTGGCGCGGATCAGGTTGCCGGTATTCAGAGCGTTCGCCTCCGGGGCCAGCTTGACGCTGAAAGCGCTAGCGGACTTGCCGTTCAGACGGGTGCCGTACTGGTATTCCTGGCTGCCGATTTCGACCCGCGCGACATCGCCGACCCGCACGGTAGAGCCATCCGGGTTAGCACGCAGAACAATGTCAGCAAATTCTTGCGGGGTAGATAGCTGCCCTTTGACCAGAACCGTGGCAGTGATTTCCTGTGTAGAGCGGCCCGGCAAGTCACCGATGCTGCCTGCTGAAACCTGTGCGTTTTGGCTGGCAATCGCTTGGTTGACATCAGCCGGGGTGAGGTTGAAGCCAATCAGCTTTTGCGGGTCGATCCAGATACGCATCGCTCGTTCGGCGCCATACAACTGGGCCTTGCCGACCCCGTCGATGCGCTTGACTTCGTTCATCACGTTGCGCGCAAGGTAATCGCTGAGGGCGACCTCATCCAGCGTGCTGGTACTGTCGGCGGTCAGGGTCACCAGCATCAAAAAGCCCGAGGAGATTTTTTCGACTTGCAGGCCTTGCTGAATAACCGCCTGTGGCAGGCGCGACTCGACCGCTTTAAGCCGGTTCTGCACATCGACCTGCGCCATTTCCGGGTCGGTGCCGGGTTTGAACGTTGCGGTAATGCTGGCACTGCCCAGGCTGCTTTGGGATTCGAAATACAGCAGGCCGTCCGTGCCGTTGAGCTCTTGCTCAATCAGGCTGACCACACTTTCGTCCAGGGTTTGCGCAGATGCACCGGGGTAAATCGCGTACACCTCAACCTGTGGCGGTGCCACGTCGGGGTATTTGGCTACTGGTAACTGCGGGATGGCCAAGGCCCCCGCCAGCAGAATGAACAACGCGACGACCCAGGCAAAGACCGGGCGGTCGATAAAGAACTGCGGCATGCTCACTGATCCGTGGAGTGTGCGAGAGGAAGTGTCGGGTCATCGATTTGTACTTGCTCGCCGGGGCGTGCGTGCTGCAGACCTTGAGTGACAATACGGTCACCGGCCTTGAGGCCTGAAGTCACGGCCCAGCGATCATTATGTGCGCTGCCCAGTTGCACTGATTGCAACTGCACACGGTTGTCGGCATCAATCAACAACACTTGGGCAACCCCGGCGCTGTCACGCAGGACTGCGCGCTGCGGCACGCTGATGCCTTCCTTGTTGACTGCCTGCTCCAGACGCACACGCACAAAGCTGCCAGGCAGCAAATCGTAGTCAGGGTTGGGGAACTCGCTGCGCAGAATAATCTGCCCAGTGCTCGGGTCCACGGTCACATCGGTAAACAGCAGCTTGCCCGGCAGCGGGTACAGGCTGCCATTGTCGCGAATCAAGGTGGCCTTGGCTTGCTGCTTGCCAACCTGCTGCAACTCCCCGGCACGGAAAGCCTCGCGCAGGTTGTCCAGATCGCGGGTGGACTGCGTCAGGTCGACATGGATCGGGTTCAGTTGCTGGATGCGTGCCAGCGGCGTGACTTCGCCCTGACCGACCAGTGCGCCCTCAGTCACCAGTGCACGACCAATGCGACCGGAAATCGGCGCGGTGACGGTGGCGTAGCCCAGGTTCAGTTTGGCGCGCTGAACAGCGGCCTGGTTGGCGGCAACATCGGCGTTGGCCTGCTGTGCAGCCGCGCGCGCATTGTCATGGTCCTGGCGGCTGATGGCGTTGATTTCAATCAGCTCGGCGTAGCGCTGGTCTTGCAGTTTTGCCTGCAAGGCAACTGCCTCGGATTTGCGCAGTGCTGCCTGGGCGCTGTCCAGGTCCGCCTTGAACGGTGCCGGGTCAATCAAAAACAGTACATCGCCCTGTTTGACCTCCGAACCTTCGGTGAATGCGCGCTTGAGCACGACACCGGCAACCCGGGCGCTGACTTGCGCCACGCGCGGGGCTACAACCCGGCCGCTCAGCTCGTTGCTGACGGACAGGGGCGCAGTGGCGATGACTTCTGTACGAACCTTGGCCAAAGCAGGTTTGGTTTCAGCGACCGGGGTTTTATCACAGGCACTGATGGCCAGGGCCAGCGCCGTTAGGAATAGCGGGGCGAAGAGCTTTTTCAACGATCGTGCCTTCTTAAATAAGCGGGTTGTTTCTGTAGGCATGCTAAGCGCAGCACGCAAGAGGCGTTGTGAAGCTATGTAGAGGGTGTGTGAAAAAGTGTGAAGGTTGTGCTCCTATCCCTGTGAGGTTGTATATCCTTTGGGTTTTCCCCGGTTGTAAGCACATATTATGCCCACTATTTTGCTGGTCGAAGACGATGCCGCTCTTTCGGAGCTGATTGCCAGCTATCTGGAACGCAATGGCTATCAGGTCAGTGT
Source organism: Pseudomonas kulmbachensis (assembly GCF_963681935.1). Classification (NCBI taxonomy): domain Bacteria; kingdom Pseudomonadati; phylum Pseudomonadota; class Gammaproteobacteria; order Pseudomonadales; family Pseudomonadaceae; genus Pseudomonas; species Pseudomonas kulmbachensis. Next base: position 2,657,954 of record NZ_OY817088.1, read on the forward strand.
GATTGCCCGTGGCGATCAAGTCTGTGACAGAGCAAGAAGTAACCCTCCGGATCTGGTCATTCTTGATCTGATGTTGCCAGGGCTCGATGGCCTGCAAGTCTGCCGTTTGTTGCGCGCCGAGTCTGCAAGCCTGCCGATCCTGATGTTGACAGCCCGCGACGATAGTCATGATCAGGTGCTGGGGCTAGAGATGGGGGCTGACGATTATGTGACAAAACCTTGCGAGCCCCGTGTATTGCTGGCTCGCGTGCGTACTCTTTTGCGCCGCAGTAGCCTGGCCGAGCCACAGTTGGCCAGTGACCGGATCATTATTGGCAACCTGTGCATCGACTTGTCAGAGCGCACGGTTCACTGGCGCGGGCAAGTGATCGAGCTGTCCAGCGGCGAGTACAACCTGCTGGTGGTGCTGGCGCGGCATGCCGGTGAGGTGCTGAGCCGTGATCAGATCCTGCAGCGTTTACGCGGAATTGAGTTCAACGGTACGGACCGTTCTGTCGATGTGGCAATCTCCAAGTTGCGGCGCAAGTTCGATGACTGCGCCGGTGAAGCGCGCAAGATCAAGACTGTGTGGGGCAAGGGTTACCTGTTCAGCCGCTCTGAATGGGAATGCTGAGTCCATGTTCAAAATACTGATACGCCTGTATCTGGTAACGATCGTGTCGTTCGCCATGGCCAGTTATCTGGTGCCTGGGGTAATCGTGTCGCTGTTTCATGAGCGTTTCATGAACTACAACGTCGATATGTCGCGGGGCATGCAGACCCTGCTGGTCAAACAGTTCCATCATCTGCCCCCCGAGCAATGGCCGAGTCTTGCCCAAGAACTCGACACGCAATTCCAGCCGATGAGGGTCAATCTGCTGCCCATTACCGATGCGAAATTCACCGCCGAGGAGCAACGCCAGTTGCAGCAAGGGCAGGGCGTATTGCGTATTGGCGAGTGGGGTTGGCGCACACTGGTGGTTTCACCACTGGACGATCAGGTCGCCATTGAATGGGTCATGCCCCCTGATCCGTTTGATATGAGTGTGTTGTACTGGAGTATCAACGTCTTGATCGGTGCTGCCATGCTTGGCGGTTTGCTGCTGTGGCTGCGCCCGCACTGGCGTGATCTGGAGCGCCTCAAGCTAACGGCGGCGCGCATCGGCCAGGGGCAACTGAGCGAGCGTACGCAGATATCCCAACGTTCGAACATTTATGGCCTGGCCACGGTGTTTGACGCCATGGCGCAGGACGTCGAGCATCTGCTCAATCAGCAGCGCGACTTGTTGAATGCGGTGTCCCATGAATTGCGCACGCCGTTGACACGTCTGGACTTTGGGCTGGCGCTGGTACTGTGCGACGACTTGCCTGAGCCCAGTCGTCAGCGCTTGCAGGTATTGGTGGGGCATATTCGCGAACTGGATGAGCTGGTACTGGAGTTACTGTCGTTCAGTCGCCTGCAAAATCCGGCATTGATGCCAGAACGGGTAGAGGTGTCGCTGGATGAGTTTATCGACAGCATTCTCGGCAGTTTTGATGAGGAGCTGGAGGCGCCCGATATCGTGCTGGATGTATTGCTGCACGGAACTCAAGAGCGCTTTGCCCTTGACCCGCGGTTGACTGCGCGGGCGCTGCAAAACCTGCTGCGCAACGCCATGCGTTACTGCGATCGGCGAATTCAGGTGGGAGTGAATGTTACCGGCCAGGGCTGTGAACTGTGGGTGGATGACGACGGGATTGGCATTCCGGAACAGGAGCGTGAGCGTATTTTTGAACCGTTCTACCGTCTGGATCGCAGCCGGGACCGAGCGACCGGGGGCTTTGGCCTGGGGTTAGCGATCAGTCGGCGCGCCCTGCAGGCGCAGGGCGGTACGCTGAACGTCGAACAGTCACCGTTGGGCGGTGCTCGCTTCAAGCTCTGGTTGCCGGCTTGAAGCGAGGTTTTGCACTTTAGATGGAGCGACGCTGACGGCTCACATGCTTCAAGCCTTCAATAATCAACACCACCACCGCAAGCCAGATCGGGCCGTAGGTCAACCATTGACCCTCTGCCAGGCTGTCACCCAGCAACAGGGCGACAGCGACCAGCAGCACCGGCTCGACATAACTGAGCAAGCCGAACAGGCTAAATGGCAGCAGTCGGCTGGCCAGAATATACGCGAAGCCTGCCGCAGCACTGATGATGCCCATCAGCGGCACCAGGGCATACAGCGCCTGGCGTTGCTCGCCAAGGTCGACATGCGGCCCTGCCAGCACAAACCAAAGTGCGGCAGGCACCATCAACAGCATATCCAGCCATAGCCCGCCGAGGTTATCGATGCCGATCTTCTTGCGCAGCACGAAGTACATCGGGTAACCGACTGCGACTACAAGAGTTGTCCAGGAAAAACCTCCCGTGCGGTACAGCTCATTGGCCACGCCGATGACGGCCAGGGCCGTGGCGATTTTCTGCAAGTGTGACAAGTGTTCGCCGTACACGATGCGTCCGGTAAGGATCATCGTCAGTGGCAGCAGGAAATAACCCAGTGATACATCCAGACCATGCCCGTTAAGCGGCCCCCACATAAACATCCACAACTGCAGGCCGACCAGGAAACTGGTGAGCAGCACGCAAGGAATCAGTAGAGGTTTTGCACGTAAGCGATTGAAAATTATGGGAACCCATTTCCAGTCGCCGGAGAGGCAGATAAACAGAGTCATGAAGGGCAGCGAGATCAGTATTCGCCAGCCGAAGATTTCCTGGCCATCGAGGGGCCAGAGAAGGGAAGTGAACCAGTACAAAACGCCAAACAAGCAGGAAGCCAAAATCGATAGAACAATACCTTTAGACACAACAACCTCAATGGATCTACAGCGTTACTCGTGTGAGTGGGCACATAGCTTGAGGGTGTTGGGGGATGTTGGCAAATGCCTTTTAAACCAATTACTTGGGACTGATTCTTGTTGGGGATGCTCAACTCTAAAAAGCGCAAGCAATTACTGGGCCAAAGTCGTTTTAAACGAGCGTTCGTGTTTTTCAAAAAACTGATTAACGGTAGCGCTATGGGCGCGAGCAAGCCCGCACCCACATGCACAGCTACAACCAGGCCGATTACATCGACCTGCGTTGACGCACCAGATGCTTGAAGCCTTCAAAAATCAGTACCAGCACCGCCAGCCAGATCGGCAGATAGGTCATCCATTGCCCGGCGCTGATGCTTTCGCCCAGCAGCAACGCAACAAGAACCAGCAAAACCGGCTCCACGTAGCTGAGCAAGCCGAACAAGCTGAATGCCAGCATCCTGCTGGCCAGGATGTAGCTGATCAGGGCCAGCGCGCTGATGCCCCCCAGTATCGGAATCAGCGCGTACAGCGCGGGGCGCTGGCTGGCCACTGCAAAGCCTTGCTCACCGCTTTGCACAAACCACCAGGCCACGGGTATCAGCAGCAACATGTCGAGCCACAGGCCGCCGAGGTTGTCGGTACCTGCACGTTTGCGCAGCACGAAGTACAGGGGATAACCGATGGCCACCACCAGCGTGGTCCAGGAGAAGCCGCCCACCCGGTACACCTCATTGGCGACCCCGAGGGTAGCCAGTGCTGCGGCGATTTTTTGCAGATGTGACAGTTGCTCGCCATACACCATGCGGCCGGTGAGGAGCATGGTCAGCGGTAGCAGGAAGTAGCCCAGGGACACGTCAAGACTGTGACCATTGAGCGGTGCCCAGAGAAACAGCCAGAGTTGAACGCCCACCAACGCGCTGGACGCAAACAGCACGGCCCAGAGTCGGGGTTGCTGGCGAAGTCGCGAGACGATTGCCGGAACCAGTCGCCAATCACCGGAAATACACATGAACAGGGTCATGCAGGGCAGGGTCAGGAGCATCCGCCAGCCGAAGATTTCGGCTCCGCTCAAGGGCCAGAGCAGAGATGTGAAGTAATACATGACACCGAACAGGCTCGATGCCAGAACAGACAGAACAATACCTTTGGACACAACAGCCTCGTTGAAACACGCATTTTGATTATTAGAAGTGCGTAGCTTGAGGCCCCGTGAACGATAGGGCAAATTCTCGTAGCAGCTGCCGAAGGAACGAGGCTGCGTTCGGGTGCGAAGCGCCCGTGAATCCTGAATCCGGGATTTGCCTGACACACCGCAGTGTCCGGTTTTACGACGGCTGCGCCGCCGAACGCAGCCTCGTTCCTTCGGCAGCTGCTACGGGGATATGCGTATTAGCGTTATGCGTTACTTATGCCACGGGTCATGCGCAGTGCGAGCAGGCTGCCACCCACAATCACCGCTGCCAGCACATACAAGGCCACGTCAGTGGAGCCGGTGGCGTCTTTGACAAAACCCACCAGGTACGGGCTGAGGAAGCCAGCCATTTGCCCCATGGAGTTGATCAGTGCCAGACCGCCTGCTGCCGCACCGGCGCTGAGCATCGCCGTAGGAACTGGCCAGAACATCGGCAAGCCAGTCAGTGCACCCATGGTCGCAATGGTCAGGCCCAGGATCGCAATCGCCGGTTGGGTGGCGAAATTCACCGCTATCACCAGCCCCAGCGCGCCCATCAGCATCGGCACCACCAAATGCCAGCGACGTTCCTTGTGCAAGTCTGCCGAGCGACCCACCAGCAACATGAACACCGCCGCCAGCAGATAAGGAATCGCACTGATCCAGCCGATCACCAAGGTGTCGCTGAAACCCAGGCTCTTGATGATTGACGGCAACCAGAAGTTAATCGCATACACGCCACTCTGGATGCAGAAGTAGATCAGGCCAAAGGCCCAGATGGCCGGGTTTTTGAACACGGCCAATAGCGAATCGGTAGAAGAGGCCGGTTTGCTTGCCGCATCCAGCCGATGATCCGCTTCAAGCACCGCACGCTCATGAGCGCCCAGCCATTTAGCGTTGGCAAAGCTGTCGCTCAGCAGGTAAATCGCCAGTGCGCCCAGCAGCACGGTAGGGATCCCTTGCAGCATGAACATCCACTGCCAGCCTGCAAGGCCGCCCTGGCCTGCAGCGAAGTGGCTAAGAATCCAGCCCGAGAACGGGCCACCAATCAGCCCTGAAACAGGAATGGCGCACATGAACAACGCCATGATCCGGCCACGGCGAAAGGTCGGGAACCACTGCGAGAGATACAACACCACGCCCGGGAAAAAGCCCGCCTCAGCAGCACCGGTCAGCAGGCGCAAGGTATAGAAGCCGGCAGGTGTCGTGACAAACATCAGGCAGGTCGACAGCGTGCCCCAACTGATCATCATCACGGCGATCCAGCGCCGCGGGCCGAACCGGGTCAATGCCAGGTTGCTCGGTACGCCGCACAGCACGTAGCCGATAAAGAAAATCCCGGCACCGAGGCCGTAAACGGTTTCGCTGAACTTGAGTGCGTCGAGCATCTGCAATTTGGCAAAGCCAACGTTTACCCGGTCGAGGTAATTGAACAGATAGCAGATGAAAATGAAGGGGATCAAACGCAGGGTGATGCGCTTGTAGATGGCGTTTTTGTCGTCATCGCTGATCGGCGATGCGTTGGCGCTCTGTGGCATCTTATGTCTCTCTTTATTATGTTTTTTTGCGATCCGGGGGTAACGTTGACCGCTGCTTGAGTCTCGGTCACCGCAACGTCGCTGTCTTTGTGCTATCGCACAGCATTTTGCCGAGTCGCCTGTGCCCGTGAACAAATGTATCCAAGGATAGTCACCCTATGTTTGAACTGGACCATGATTTGGCACAGGACATCGTGGATCGCGCGATGGCCATCTTGCCGTACAACGTAAACGTGATGGACAGCCAGGGCCTGATCCTGGGCAGTGGCGAGCCTGAACGTATCAACACCCGTCACGAAGGAGCGCAGTTGGTACTGGCCAATGGACGGGTGGTGGAAATTGACGCGCAAACCGCCAAATGCCTCAAGGGTGTGCAGCCCGGTATCAATTTGCCGCTGTTGCTCGATCAACGCTTGATCGGGGTGCTGGGGCTTACGGGCGAGCCCGAGTTGCTGCGCACTTACGCCGAACTGGTGCGCATGACCGCCGAAATGTTGGTGGGCCAGCGTTATCAGCAAGCCGAACAGCAATGGCGACGGCAGCGCTGTGATGATCTGGTGGCCCTGTTGCTCAGCGAGGGCGGTGACTCCCCGCGATTGATCGATGAAGCCCAGCAGTTGGGGCTCAAGCCGCAGCTGGCGCGTATTCCGTACCTGTTCGAGCTGGGCAAGGGGCAAAGTGCCGAGGCCTTGAGTGCCTGGCTGCAATCACGTTACCCGGACAGCTGGTGCGTTTGCCCTGCGACGGGTTCGCTGTTGTGGTGCCGACCGGCAACCGCTGTGCTGGACGATGTGCGCCTGCTGGAAAAACTCGACGGCCAGGGCTGGAAGGTCTTGCGCATTGCCGCGGGCGGGCAGGCAGATGCGCTCAAAGGCTTGCGCCGCTGCTATCGCCGGGTCGGTGACTTGTTGGCGTATGGCCGCGATGTACTGCCGCAGACACGTTTGCTGACTCTCAATCGCTACCGCTTACCGGTAATGCTGTGGCGCCATCGCAATGACGATGCGCTGGAGGAGTTGCTCGGACCGTTGCACAAGGTGGTGGCCAAGGACGCCAACGGCCAACTGATTGCTACGCTGCGCAGTTGGTGCGAGCACGATGGCCAGAGCCAGGCCTGCGCCGACGCCCTGGGGATCCATCGCAACAGCCTGCGTTATCGCATGGAGCGCATCGCCGAATTGAGCGGTGTCGATCCGCTAAGCCTCAATGGCATGCTGGCGCTGTATTTGGGCGTTCAGCTTTTACCGCAAAGTTAGTCGCGCACCTAGCTGTGGCCGCTCCTTGTAACAATGAACAACAAACCCTGTGATTGCTTGTGCGCCCGACTGGCGTGTTTGTGCCCGGATACTGGCAGCATGGAAGGCATAAGAACTGGAGATGCGCCCCATGAAAATCGTGATTGCCCCCGACTCGTTCAAAGACAGCCTGAGTGCCGAAAAAGTTGCCGACGCGATCGCCGCAGGCTTGGCTGAGGTATTGCCCCACGCGCACCTGGTCAAATGCCCGATGGCCGACGGCGGTGAAGGCACGGTCGAGGCGATTGTCGCCGCAGGCAATGGCCAGTTACGGCGCAATCAGGTGCAAGGCCCGCTTGGAGAGCCCGTCGAGGCGCATTGGGGCTGGCTGCCGGACAGTCACACAGCAATCATTGAAATGGCTGAAGCCAGCGGTCTGCAACTGGTTGCTCCGGCACAACGTGACGCGTGCATCAGCAGCACTTACGGCACCGGCGAACTGATCAGGGCTGCGCTGGATGCAGGCGCGCGGCGCGTCATCCTGGCTATCGGCGGCAGTGCCACCAATGATGCCGGAGCGGGTGCACTACAGGCATTGGGTCTGGGTTTGTTCGATGACCAGGGCAATAGCCTGGCTCGTGGCGGCCTGGCGTTGGCCGGGGTAGTACGTATCGATCTGACTGGCCTGGATCCGCGCCTGACCGAAGTGCGCTTTGAGATTGCCGCCGACGTTAACAACCCGCTGTGCGGCGAGCATGGCGCCTCGGCAATTTTCGGCCCGCAAAAGGGCGCGTCAGCAGAACAAGTGCGCTTGCTGGATCAGGCCCTGGGGCATTTTGCTGACCATTGCGCGCAGGTCTTGCCCAAGGATGTACGCGACGAGCCCGGTTCGGGTGCTGCCGGGGGCTTGGGCTTTGCCGCCAAGGCGTTTTTCGGCGCGCAGTTTCGCCCAGGGGTGGAAGTGGTCGCCGAGCTGGTAGGGCTGGCCGAAGCGGTAAAGGACGCTGATCTGGTGATTACCGGTGAAGGCCGTTTTGATGCGCAGACACTGCGCGGCAAGACCCCCTTTGGCGTTGCACGTATTGCCCAGGCAAACGGGGTTCCGGTAGTGGTGCTGGCTGGCACCTTGGGCGAAGGTTATCAGGCCCTGTATGAGCACGGGATCAACGCCGCATTTGCGATTGCCAGTGGCCCTATGACCCTGCAGGACGCCTGTGATCGGGCAGGGCAGTTACTGACCGACCGGGCGCGGGATATTGCACGTTTGTTGAGTTTGTAGCAGTTGCAGAGGAACGAAGGCTGCGCTCGGCGACAAAGTCGTCGTAGATCAGACGGCCAAGTGTGTCAGATGTATTGAGAGCCAAGGTTTTACGACGGCTGCTTCGCCGAACGCAGCCGTCGTGCCTCGGCAGTTGCTACAGACTTGAGGCCCAATCGTGTAAGCTTCGCGGTTCTTCGCATTCGACCCTTAGCGAGCCCTATGCCGTCGCTCTTCAAACGCTCTTTGCTGCCCAAGCTGCGCAGCTTTCCGTTGTCCGCCGATGCATTCAGCATCTTGCCCAGCGCTGCGGACTTTCGTCGCTGCCTGCTGGAGCAGATTGCTGGCGCACGCCATCGCATCACGCTGGTGGCCTTGTACCTGCAACAGGACGAGGCGGGGCAGGAAATCCTGGATGCCTTGCATGCCGCTAAAGCCGCACGGCCCGAACTCGAAATCGCAGTGGTTGTCGATTGGCTGCGTGCCCAGCGCGGGCTGATCGGTGCAGGCAAGCAGCCCGGCAATGCGGCCTGGTATCAGGCACAAACCGCGGCTCACGCGAGCCATGTGCCGATTTATGGCGTGCCGGTACAAACCCGTGAGCTGTTCGGCGTGCTGCACCTCAAGGGTTTTATTGTTGATGACTGCGTGATCTACAGCGGTGCCAGTCTGAATAACGTGTACCTGCACAAGCTCGACAAGTATCGCTTTGACCGTTACCACCTGCTGCACAACAAGCAGTTGGCCGACACCATGCAGCGCTTTGTCCAGCAAGACCTGATCGAGGCCAAGGCGGTGCATCGCCTGGACGTGCCAACACTGCCGACGACCCGCAGTTTGCGCAGTGCTATCGGTGATTTGCGCAGCCATCTGAAAAAAGCCAGCTATGACACCAGCGCCGGGACTGTCGGCCACTTTGGCCTATCAGTCAGCCCGTTGCTGGGCGTGGGTAAAAACAACCAACTGAGCCGGGTGATTTGTGAACTGATCGCCAGCAGCCAGCAACAGCTGACTATCTGCACGCCGTACTTCAACCTGCCATTACCGGTGACCCGCGAGATCAATCGGGCCCTGGAGCGTGGAGTGCGGATTGATATCGTGGTCGGCGACAAGACTGCCAACGACTTCTATATCCCGCCGAGCGAACCCTTCCGGATTATCGCAGCGTTGCCGTATCTGTATGAGTTGAGCCTGCGTCGGTTTGCCAAAAACCATCAGCGGATGATCGACAACGGCCTGCTGAACCTGCATTTGTGGCGCGAAGGTGACAACACCTACCACCTCAAAGGCATGTGGGTGGACGACCGCTATACCTTGTTGACCGGCAACAACCTCAACCCACGGGCATTCCGTCTGGATCTGGAAAACGGCCTGTTGATCGATGATCCGCGTCGTGAACTGCTGGAGCCGCGGCGCAAGGAGCTGGACGCGATTTTTGCCCACACCCAGCGCATCGACAACTTCAAGAACCTAGAAACACTGGCGGAGTACCCGCCAGCGGTAGCCAAGTTTTTACGTCGGGTCAGCCGGGTACGGATTGAGCGCTTGTTGTACCGGATTCTCTAAACACCTGTATTTGTGGGAGCGAGCAAGCCCGCTCCCACATTCAGTTGGCTTCAGGGATATACACCACGCTGCCACCCTCACGCCGATGCAACAGCCGGTCGCCGTTGTCCGGCTGGCTGATCACGGTCTGGTGATCCACGCTCAGATAGCCGAGGGGCAGGGGATCACCACTGCGGTATTGGGCGAAGATCAGCGTACGCTGCGGGTTGAAATGCTGGCCGCTGGTTTTATCCAGCCAGGCCATCAGACCGGCACTGTCGCCATTGCGGGGGAAGTCCTGGCTCAGGTCGACAAAGTAGAACGGCTCGTTCTGGTTCTGCACATACATCGGCAATTTGTTGTCGACATCGATCATTACCATGCGCCATTGATCCCAGGGCGCTTGCTCGCTGGCACGTGCTTTCACGTCCTGGCCGAACTGAACAACCCCACCACCACCGTTGGACCACGGGTAAAACACCCCCAGAACCAACAGCACCAGCATAGCGCTTGCGCCAAAACCGATGTTCCAGCGGCGCTGGCTGCTTTTGCCTTGGGCAATGCGGCGTGTGACCCACCAGGCGGCCAATAGTTGGGCGAAGGGCACCAGCGGCAACACGTAATAACTACGCCGACTGCCGCTGGCAGTGAAGAACACAAACAGCAGACCCAGGCCCCACACCAACCAACGGGTATTGGGCTCGATATGCCGCCACTGACGCACGGCAACCCATAGCCCGATCATCCAGAATGGAGCCCAGGGCAAGGTGTAAGCGGGCAGGTAAATCAGGTAGGTGTAAATCGGCCCCATATGGTCAAAGGGGTTGAAAAAACGCACCACGTTTTCACGCAACACCAACCCCAGGCCGCTTTCACCATAAGTAGGTGCGCCATACAGATGCGACAGTACAAAAGGCAGCATGTACACCGCCCCGGCAACGATCAGGGCCAGTAACAGACGCAGGTTCAGGTGCCGCTTCCAGCGTTGCTCGCCGAGCAAATGAGGCAGCAACACCAGCCCTGGCAGGATAAAACCGATCAGTCCCTTGAGCAGCGACGTCAGGGACAGCAGCAGGAAGAACACGCAATAACGGCTAAAGCGTGTGTCCTCCGGGCCGCGCCAGTACCACCATACCGCCGCCAGCAGGCCGAACACGGTGAGAATGTCAGCCGTGGCCACCCGTGCCCAGAATACAAAGTAAAAAGTGGTAGCCAGCATCCAGCCAGCGATCAGCCCGGTGCCTTTGCGAAACAGTTGCTCACCGATCAGGTACACCAGCCACACGCTAAGCCAAGCGGCGATAACTGAAGACAGGCGCAACGACCAGTGCCCCAGGCCACCCATCAGCCCGGCCGTTGCTGTGATCAGCCAATAGGAGGGCAAGGGCTTGTCGTAGTAGGGTGAACCCTTGAGGTACGGGTCCAGATAATCACCGCTTTGCAGCATCTGCAGTGCGATATTGGCCCAGCGGGTTTCCGGCCCCCAGAGTTCCCGCGATCCCAGGCCGAGCAACAAAAGCACGGCAGATACGGCCAATAGCACCAGCAAGGCTTTCTGCTCGGGGTTCCAGCGCTTGATGTCAATCATTTAAGGCTGAACCTTGGGGAAGATGAATATCGACAGATCGCCGCGCTCGTAGCGTTTGCCACCCAACGGCAGCAACTCGACTTCATGGGTTTCCAGTGCCGAATGAACCCGCATGACCACCCCTACGGAACCGCGCAGTTGGGCGTCTTTCATCCAGCGCACGATGTTATCCATATCAACCTGACGCGCAGCTGAATCGGCATAACCAAGGCCGTACTTGAGTTCGCCCACGGTGTTGTAAAGATTCACTTCAGGTCGCCCCAGGCGCCAGGATAGAGCCGATGCCGCGCCCAGATCGTTGCTCAGCAAGGTGCTGGTCTGACTCAGCTCCTGCACATGCTCGGCGATAAATTGATCCGGCATTTTGCTGTTGACGATTTGGCCTGGCATCGCTGCGGGCAACAAGGCCACCAGCAAGCCCATGCCCAGTGCCGGTGCGGCCCACAGCTGCAAGGGGCGCAGGGCTTGCAAGGCATTACTCAACAACCAGCCGAGCAACACAATGTAGCCCAGCGACAGGCTGAATATCTCGGTGTTGTCATAGACCGGGCGGCTGATTTGCAAATAAATCAGCCCCACCAGCCCGGCCACGGCCAGTAGTGTGTTCAATACGCCATTGATGCGGATGGTCCGGCTGCGCGCCTGGGCCAGCCAAGTCACCAGCGCATGGCCCATCAGCAGCGCCAATGGCAGCAGGCACGGCATGATGTAAGTCGGCAATTTGCCTCTGCTCAAACTGAAGATGGCCAGCGGCAGCAGTAGCCACAGCAACAGAAAGCCAATCGCTGGCTGGCGCTTTTGCTTCCAGGCATCAATCAAGGTTGCAGGCAACAAGGCCGCCCACGGCAAACTGGCTGCGAGCAGGATTGGCAGATAGAACCACCAAGGCTGGGTATGTTGTGCATCGGTTGCGCTGAAACGGCGGATATGTTCATTCCAGAAGAAGAACTGCCAGAAGTCAGGCTCCTGATGCTGGATTGCCAGCGCCCACGGTACAGAGATGGCCACGGCAACCAGGATCGCCAGCGGGCCGTAAATCAGGACTTCTTTCAGGCGCCGTTGCCACAGGGCATACGGCACCGCGATCAGCACCGGCAGCAACCAGGCGAGAAAGCCTTTGGTCATAAAGCCCATGCCACAGGCAATGCCGAGCACAGCCCATGAGCTCAGGCCCCCGCGCCGGGTCGTGCTGTCAAAGGCAAACCACACAGCAACCAGGCTCAGGTTGACCCAGAAGGTGAATTGCGGGTCCAGATTGGCGTACCCGGCCTGGCCTGCGACCAGCCCGAAACTCATATAAAGCAGGGTGCTGGCAAAGCGCTTGCGCGGGTCATGCCACAGCCGCCCTGCGATCAGCCAGGCCAGCCACACACTCAGCCCGGTGCTGAGCGCAGAGGCAATGCGCACGCCGAACAGGTTGTCACCGAACACCGCCTGCCCGATGGCAATCATCCAGTAACCGGCGATGGGCTTTTCGAAATAGCGCAAACCCATGAAGTGCGGGGCAACCCAGTTGCCGCTGTGGAGCATTTCCTGACTGATTTGGGCATAGCGGGTTTCATCAGGGATCCACAACCCGTGAGTCATCAGTGGCAACAGATAAAACAGCACAAAAGCCAGTATCAGGCTGGGCAAGGCCCAGCGCTCCAGGCCCCGGGTTCTAAAAGTGTTAGGTACAACGGCAACCATGCTTTCCACCTGCGAGCCCGTTATAGACAGTAGTTATGGGCGGCACGTTAAGCGGGGGCAGGTGGGCGAGAGGTGAAGCCAATGTGAAAAAAACGAATGCCGAAAATTCTCAGGGTGGGCGCAGTCAGCCGATACCGGCAGCAGCGGCTGCCCGTAATCGTCCAAAACTGCCCCTGAGTCGATTTGTCGCAGGCTGGGTGCATCCCCCGGTTTTACTGGCTGCAGGAGACGAAGTGCACCATTGCGGGGCGGGCTAGCCGTGCGACGAACAGGCGACAGTGGTAGATTCTGCGCCCATGCAACACGTCCATCCCACAGCAATCGTGCGCACCGAGCCTGGCCACTCCAGGAATCGAGCAGCGTACACACCTGCCTCGTAGTGCGCAGGGTAAAGGCCTTTATCGTTTCAAAGGCCGCTTAAAGGAACCTTACATGAATGAATTACTGACTCGCCGCCGCGTAGTCACCGGTCTTGGCTTGCTCAGCCTGGGCTTGATCGCAGGTTGCGACAGTGGCAGCGGTTTGTCATACAAGTACGGAAAAGACCTGAGCAATGAAATCCTGGGGCGCAAGTTCAAGCTGCGCGATGCTGATGGCACCGAGATGATGCTGGGCAGTTTTCGCGGGATGATGCCGATGATCTTCTTCGGTTTTACCCAGTGCCCGGCGGTGTGCCCGACCGCGCTGGCGCGCGCCGCACAGGCCAAGAAAATGATGGGCCCTGACGGTGACCGGTTGCAGGTGGTGTTTATCACCCTCGACCCTGAACGCGACAAGCCGGCGATGCTCGATGCTTATGTGAAAGCCTTTGATCCGAGCTTTATTGCCTTGTCCGGCACCCTCGAAGAAACGGCTGCCACGGCTAAAGAGTTCAAGGTGTTTTACGAAAAAATCCCTACCGGTGATTCGTACACCATGTCGCACACCGCCACCAGTTTTGTCTTCGATTCCCGTGGTGTGTTGCGCCTGGGCCTGTCGCCTTCGTTGTCAGCCAAGCAGTGCACCGAAGATCTGCTGACAGTGATGTCCGTCTGTTAATCCACGCCTCCTCAGAAAGAGTCATGCATATGAAGCCTGTAAACTACCTGTTGCTGTCGCTGCTGGGCATGAGCCTGCAAGTTTCGGCACAAACCGTTGTTGACGATGCCTGGGTCCGGGCCACGGTTGCCGGGCAACCTTCGACCGGGGCCTTTATGCACATTACGTCGAGCACCGACAGCAAGTTGGTTGAAGTTCGCTCGCCCGTTGCCAAGACTGTGCAAATCCATGAGTCGAAGATGGCAAACGACGTGATGAGCATGCAGCCGGTGTCATCGGTCGCGTTGCCAGCGGGTAAAAGCGTGGCTATCGAGCCTGAGGGCTATCACGTGATGCTGATTGACCTGGTGGGTCAGGTCAAAGCCGGTGATCAAGTGCCATTGACCCTGATTGTCGAAGACAGCAAAGGGGTAAAGGAGTCGATTGAGGTCAAGGCCCAGGCTCGTGCGTTGAACAGCATGCCGATGCACGACCACGGCGCGATGCACTAAAGGGGGTAGCCGCTGAGGAGCGAAGCCTCGCTGTGCTCCTCAGCGGCTACGGGTATAGCTGGTCAGAACCGCCCCGTCAGCGGGTACTCGACCGCCAGACGGATCTGGTCGGTATCCAGTTCGGCCTGCGCAACATTGCCGCGATGCACATTATGTTGCAATGACAGGATGGTGCCCTTGGCCGCACCGCTCTGGATCACATAACGCGCTTCCAAATCCCGCTCCCAATGTTTCCCGCCTTTGCCATAGCCCAAGTAGGCATAGCCGCCACGCGGGTCGACATGACTGCCGTCGATCTGGCTGCCCCGCACATATGCAGCGCTGAACACCAGACCGGGCATGCCCCAGGGCGTCATCGCAAGGTCGTAGCGTGCCTGCCAGGATTGTTCGTTGGGGGCGTTGAAATCAGACATTTGCACCGAGTTGCTGAGGAAGATTGCGCCACGGGTCACGTAATCGAACGGCGTGTCGCCATGTACCTTCTGATACCCCAGGCTGAAGCTGTGCGGCCCCAGGGCGTAAGTGCTCAGCAGGCTCCAGGTGGTGTTGTCGATATTGCCCGACAACGCCTTGCCTTCATCGGTAGTGCGGTACAGGTTGAAGTTGAACGCCAGCGAACTGTTTTCATCAATTGCCTGGCTAAAGATCGCGCCTAAATACTGCTGGTTCCAGGTGTCCTGATAGCGGGAACTGTAGAGGCTGGCGCTAAGGTTCTTGCTTGGGGTGTAAACCAGCCCGGCGAGGTCGAAGGCATCACCTTTGGGGCCATTCGAGTAATTCACCACAAAGCCCTGGTTGTGGCTGCTGGCATTGCGGTCGGTGCTCTCGGTGAAATGCCCACCGACCATTTTCAGGGCGTTGAACTCGTTGCTGGCCAGAAACACCCCGGTGGCGGTTTCCGGTAGCAGGCGACTGTCGGATGAACTGAACACCGGCGTCTTGACCCGCTGCTCACCATAAGAGACCACGGTATTGGACATGCGCAATTTTACCGCTGCGCCGCCGCGGCTGTAGTTGTCCTTGGGATAGCCGTCGTTATCCAGCGCGAGAAGGCGCGCCTTGCCTGCGCGGCCGCCGCCGCTATCCAGTTTTAGCCCCAAATAGGCGTGGGCATCCACCCCGACGCCGATCAGTCCTTGGGTGAAGCCGGACTGCAAGGTGCCCATCAAGCCGTAGGCCCATTCTTCGGCATAGCCACTACGCTCGGATCGCGGCTTGTAGGCATTGCGTGCACTGCTGTTGCTGGCGCCGTGGCGATATTCACGATTGTCGTAGACCGTGCGATTGAGCACGTTCCAGGTGCTGTCTTCGATAAACCCCCTGGATTGCTCCTGGGCTGACTCGGCAACAGCCAGCGGGCTGGCGAGGGCGATCAGGATCGCGGAGCGCGATCGCACGCGACTCACGGGTTGACCTGTTGTTGAGGCATCAACCTGCCGGCGGTGGCGCTGCGGGTGAGCATTTTTACTTCGAAGGTCTGCGCCAGTGCCGATGAGCAGAGCAGGGCGGTGGACAATAACGGGGTAATGGAAGAAATACGCATACCTGGCTTTCCATACAAGGGCTCAAAAGGGCCGCATTCGTAGAATCCGCGCGCCAGCAGAATGGTCAGTTGCTGCTGGGAGAGTCGATCTTGTTTGTCAAATGGACATGGCGTCGGGTTCAGAAGTACTTGAGCCAGGCGATATCCCTGCGACGGGCTTTCAAGGCCGCGAACCAGCGCACCGGCAAAAACAGCGCTGCCGAGAGTAAAACCGCCGTCAACCACACCGCACCCATGCTGTCGAAGCCGAAGTAATCGCCGTGATTAAGGCCAAACAAAGCAACGCTCGCCAGATACAGCACTTTGAGCACGTACAAGTGCAGCAGGTAGAAGAACATCGGCGCGGCGCCAAACACCGCCAGGGTGGCAATCCATTTGCGTTGTTGCGCGCGCTCAAACCCCCACAACAGCAATAGGCCTACCCCCAGAGTCAAGGCGAGAAACAGCAGCGAGGGCGGGTATTTGGTGATGTTGAAAAAACTCATCAGGCTCTGGGTGACGTTGTCATGAGCCACCCAGGGTGCCTCACCGTAGCCATTGAGCAAACGCAGCACGACAAAACCGAGCAGGGCCCCCACGCCTGCCAACAACAGATACCGCTGACGCACGCCAGCCGGGGCGGAGCGGGCAAACCACGGCCCCATGCAATAGCCCAGCGCAATGACGCCGATCCACGGCAGCACCGGGTAAGAGGTGCGTAGACGCAGGTTGTCCGAGAACTCGAGCCAGCCGCGATCATGCAAAATGGCCCAGGGCACATGCATCACCGAGCCTGCCGGGAAGTGCAGGTTATCGAGCAGATTATGCCCGCCTACAATTACCAGGCCGAGCACCAGCAGTACTGGACGGGGCAGCCAGACCAGCGCGGCGAGGGCAATCATGCTCACGCCAATGGCCCAGATCACCTGCATGTAAATCACCGAGGGCGGTAACTGGAAGGTCCAGGCGAAGTTGACCAGCGTAAATTCCAACACCACCAAAAACAGCCCGCGCTTGAACAGAAACGCCGAAACATCGCGCTTGCCCTGGTATTTTTCGCCATACAGATACGCCGACAAACCGGTGAGCAAGACAAATACCGGCGCACACAAGTGGGCAAGGGTGCGACTAAAAAACAGGGTTGGGTCAGTGATGTCGACGTTCATGGGATCGGACACCTGGCGGTGCAGGAAGAACGTCTCGCGCACGTGGTCCAGCAACATAAAGAGAATCACAAGGCCCCGTAGGGCATCGATGGACAGCAGGCGCTGACTTGGGGAAGGAGTAGCGGTCGTCATTGAGGGATCACAGCAGATAAGCGTTATAGGGTGTGGTTACTTTATAACATATCCAATTGAGCTGTCATCCCCTCTGAGAAATATTCGCAATTGCGCGGGTGGTGCGCATTGCCTGCAGCCGCTGACGCAGGCAGCGGCTGCACTTGCGTTTTAACGCCGTACTTTCACCCAGCCCATTAGCAGCGCCGAGGACAACACGCCCGCAGTCATGAAGATATAAGCCGCTCCGGGATTGCCAGTCAGGCCGATCAGATAACCCACGATCCACGAGCCGACAAAAGCCCCAAGTGCTCCACAGGCATTGATCAGGCCAATTGCACCTCCGAAAACGTTGGCCGGGATAATCTCTGGAATCAACGCGAAGAACGGGCCATACGGTGCGTAAAGCGCAGCACCGGCAATCGTCAGCAGCGCAAACGACAGCCAGAAGTGCGATGACCCAAGCAGGTACGAACAAAAGAAGGCCAGCGCGCCCAGTGCCAGCAGCGGCCAGACAAAGTGTTTGCGTTGCTGGGTTTTGTCCGATGCCCAAGAGACCGCAAGCATCGCCGCAACAGCAGCGACATAAGGCACAGCGCTTAACCAGCCGACGGTGACAATATCTGCCGATGCCGCCTGTTTGATAATGCTGGGCAACCACATGATGAAGCCATACACGCCGATGCTCCACAGCGCGTGCACACAGCACAGTTGGATCACGATAGGGCTGGTGAATGCCTGACGGTAATTGCGAACTTGCTTCATTCCTTTCTGTTCGTCCGCGAGGGTCGCGGCCAATTGGGCTTTTTCCTGGTGGGTCAACCAGTCGACCTGCTCGGGCTTGTCCCGCGCCAGGCGCCACCAGACAAAGGCCCACAGCACCGCTGGCGCGCCTTCAATCACAAACATCTCGCGCCAGCCCCAGGCCTGGATCAGATAACCGGATACCACCGACATCCACAGCACGGTGACCGGGTTACCCAGTACCAGAAAGGTATTGGCCCGCGAACGCTCTTTGCGGGTGAACCAGTTGCTGATGAAAATCAGCATCGCTGGCATCACTGCCGCTTCGACGATGCCCAGCGAGACCCGAATAAACATCAGCATCGGGATATTGGTCACCAGCCCCGTGGCCATGGCGCAAAAGCCCCACAGGATCAGGCTCCAGAACACCAGTTTGCGCACGCTGTATTTCTGCGCGTAGATCGCGCCCGGCACCTGAAAGAAAAAGTAACCGAGGAAAAACAGAGCGCCGATCAGCGAGGACATGCCCTTGGTGATGCCAAGGTCCTGCTCGATTCCCGCGGCACTGGCAAAGCCATAGTTGGCCCGGTCCAGATACGCGAGGCTGTAGGTAATGAAAATCAGCGGGATCAAATACAGCCAGCGTTTGGACGCAAAGCCTTTGCCCGTTGCTTGCGCATTGCCGATATCGTTTGCCGGCAGGGCTTGTTCGTTCAAGTTGCTCATTGGGTGTTCCTTGTTATTGTTTTTTTGCCGGTACGGGTCAAACAACGCTGGTCAATCCTCCGTCTACAAACAGCGTCTGCCCATTGATAAAGTCAGAGGCGGGGGAGGCGAGAAACACCGCCGCGCCGCACAACTCCTCAACCCGTCCCCAGCGCCCGGCCGGAGTGCGTTTGCACAGCCACTCGGAGAACTCCTGGTTGTCGACCAGCGCGCGGTTCATCTCGGTTGCAAAATAGCCTGGCGCCAGGCCATTGGCTTGAATGCCATGGCGTGCCCATTCGGCGCACATGCCCTTGGTGAGCATTTTGACCGCGCCCTTTGAGGCTGCGTAAGGGGCGATGGTCGGGCGCGCCAGTTGGCTTTGCACCGAGCAGATATTGATGATTTTGCCGCGCCCGCGGGCAATCATGTGCCGCGCAACCGCCTGGGAAACATGGAACACACCGTCCAGGTTGGTCCGCATTACGTCGTGCCAATCGCTGGCGGAAAAATCCTCCAGCGGTGCGCGACGTTGAATACCCGCATTGTTGACCAAAATATCGATGGCGCCGATATCGGTCTCAAAGCTGTTGACGGCTGCAAGCAACTGCTCACGGTCGGTGACATCAAACGCCAAGAACTCGGCCTTCAAACCCTCATCGCGCAACTGACCTGCAACCGCACGGGATTTTTCGATATTGCGAGTGTTGATCACCACGATTGCGCCGGCAGCGCCCAGTCCGCGTGCCAGTTCCAGCCCAATGCCTTGCCCTGATCCGGTGATCAGGGCGCGACGACCCTCAAGCTGGAAGCTGCTGATATTGAATGACATGCTGTTCTCCACAAACGGCCGCTTATTATTTTGACCGGCCCTGTGGTTACTTCACCGCAGCCTAAAGGTGGAGTCCAATCGTCATTGATGATCTCGTAATCAATATTTTTGATCAGTGCGTCGGAACGTTACGAGTCCCTGACTTGTCCATCAAGTCTGTACTCCTATTCGCTGAGGTAAATATGCGCAGCTTGATTTCTGCATCGATAATGGCTGGTTTTTTGTGTGTCATTCCTTACGCAGCGCAGGCTGACGACGATAAGCCCGGTGACTGCAAGCCTGGGCAGATACTGGCCGAGTCCATGGACCTGAGCAGTTGCTATGGCCATGGCGACAAGGCACCGGATCAATACTCTCGGGATGACGTGGCGATCAAGGACTGGAAAGCCAAAGGGCTACCGAAGCCCGATGAACATGAGCAATGGGTACTGATCAGCGGGCACTATGTTTTGGTCAACCGGGTGAATGCAGTGATCAAGGAGATCCGCACCAAAAACGCCAAGCTGCTGGGTCAATAACAATATGCCCGGCTCCCGCAACCTTTGCGGGAGTTGTGGCTTGGCTGACAGACCGCGTGCTGGCATCGCAGGCAAGCCAGCTTCCACAGGCTTTGTGTCACTCACAGGACCACTGTGGCAGCGAGCCTGCTCGCGAGGGTATCGACCTTCAAACAGCTTCGCGCCCATGGGCGGCGGTCGCCAGTTGCTCGGTATCGACGCGAACAAAAATGGAATCGCCGACAGCCGTCAGCACATCCCCCGCATACACCTCACAGATGATCCGAGTTTTGCGCCCCACATCGCCTTCCACTTTCGCCCGTAGAGTCAGTGGCACGCCCATTGGCGTCGGCTTGATGAACTTGATCCCCAGGTTTCCCGTCACGCAATTGATCCGCGGATGGCTGTCTGCTTCGCGGTTTTCCATGCGGTAGTGGTAAGCCATCGCCGTCCAGTTCGAATGGCAATCAACCAGCATCGCGACCATGCCGCCGTAGACCAGCTCCGGCCAGCCGCAATACTTGGGGTCCGGCAAGTGTTCGGCGATGACATGCACGCCGTCCTCATGCCAGAAACTCTTGATATGCAGGCCGTGGGGGTTGTTGCTGCCGCAGCCGTAGCAAACGCCATCAGGGGCGGCAGTGTCTTGCAAAGAAGGGGCAAGCCGAGACATACCTTGATCATCCTTGGAAATGTATTCAGACCCGCGAGTCGGGGTCACGTTATTGGCTTTACGTTAACGTAAGGCAAGCGCCGGCTGTGATCAATATCGGCGCCCACAAATAAGTGTCGTTTAACAGGTGTGCAGACCCTTGTGGGTCAGAGGTATCGCGGTGATGCCATCGCGGGCAAGCCCGGCTCCCACAGGTTTTTGGTTGTACAAGAGCCCACTGTTAGGCACACAGACCTACAGCTAAAGATAAAGAGTGGATGCGACGTAAACTTATCAGTTGGCGACACTTGCTTTATAACTTCAGGGTATTTCAAGCGGCTGATTAATTATATGACGAGTGTTATTTCAGTGGGGGCCAAGGCCAAGTTAATAAACGAATGTAGTGACGCTTAATTTAAGTCAATGTACTTAGACTGGGCAGTCAGTATTAGGCCAGTCGTGCCAAAAAAAATACTTTAAATTGATTGTTCAATGTTTACGGCTACTTCATGAGTTTGCGCAAATCGATATTAAAATAACGCTGGACTAAATATTTCTAGTTGTGTCAGTTTCTCCCGGCCATAAACGGCGAGTGATAGGACGATCTCGCCATGGGGTCGTCGTGGTCTGTCAAAATCTTTCTACTGCTAAACAAGGAAATGTTTACATGTCGAAACTTAAAGAGAATGCGGCATTGTCTGTTGGCCAGGTGCAAGCGGCAAACACCGGCAGTTCCGCCTTCACTCAGATTGATAACTTCAGTCATTTCTATGACCGCGGTGATCATCTGGTCAATGGCAAACCTTCGTTCACCACCGATCAAGCGGCCGATCAGCTAACGCGTTCCGGCGCCAGTTGGCATGACTTGAACGGCGACGGCGTGATCAACCTCACGTATACCTTCCTGACGGCGCCGCCGGTGGGCTACGCCACCCGTGGTCTGGGTACTTTCAGCCAGTTCTCCTCGCTGCAAAAGGACCAAGCCAAGCTGTCGCTGGAGTCATGGGCCGACGTGGCCAAGGTGACCTTCACGGAAGGCCCGGCTGCGCGGGGCGATGATGGTCACATGACCTTCGCCAATTTCAGCGCAAGCAACGGTGGTGCGGCGTTTGCCTATCTGCCCAGCAGTTCGCGCAAAGGCGAGTCGTGGTACTTGATAAACAAGGACTACGAGGTCAACAAGACTCCGGGCGAAGGTAACTACGGTCGCCAGACCCTGACCCACGAAATCGGCCACACCTTGGGGTTGTCCCACCCTGGAGACTACAACGCAGGGAATGGCAATCCGACGTATCGCGACGCCGTGTATGGCGAAGATACCCGTGCTTACAGCGTTATGAGCTACTGGAGCGAAAGCAACACCGGTCAGCATTTCACCAATAGCGGCGAAGGTGCTTACGCATCGGCCCCGTTGCTGGATGACATCGCCGCGGTACAGAAGCTCTATGGCGCCAACATGGAAACCAGGGCTGACGATACGGTTTACGGCTTTAACTCCACAGCCGATCGTGATTACTTTCACGCAACTTCGGCCAGCTCAAAACTGATTTTCTCGGTGTGGGATGGCGGTGGCAATGACACGCTGGACTTCTCCGGCTTCACTCAAAACCAGAAGATCAACCTGACAGCAGGCTCGTTTTCCGATGTCGGCGGTATGACAGGTAACGTCTCCATCGCTCAAGGCGTGGTCGTGGAAAATGCGATTGGCGGCTCGGGCAATGATCTGCTGATCGGCAACAGCGCAGATAACGTGCTCAAGGGCGGTGCCGGCAACGACATCATCTTTGGCGGCGGAGGTGCCGATACGCTGTGGGGTGGTACGGGTGCTGACGTGTTTGTGTTTGGCGCGGTGTCAGACTCTGCGCCCGGTGCAGCCGATATCATCATGGACTTCCAGTCCGGGATCGACAAAATCGACGTCTCGGCCATCTCCAAGCTGGCCGGTCTGAGCTTTGTTGACGCCTTTACGGGCCGTGCCGGTGAAGCGATCATCAGCTATGACAAGGCCAGCAATCTGGGCCACTTTGCCGTCGATTTCAGTGGTCATGCGGTCGCTGATTTCCTGGTGAACACTGTGGGTCAAGTGGCAACTTACGACATCGTCGTCTAAGCCTGCCGGTACACGGGCAGCGCGCAAGCGCTGCTCTCTGCCAGGAAGCCTGAATTCATGAGTCATATGGCACGCAGATTTTTCAAGGTGATGGGGTGTATTGCCGCATTGCTGACCTTTACCACAGAGAGCACCATGGCCAATTCCTTGCTGCTGATGAGCCCCGCACAACTGGCGGGCAACTGGACGTTTTACCCGCAGGGTGATGAGAAACAGGCCTGCACGGTGCAGTTGATTGCCGAGCAGAAAACCTTTAGCCCGCAAGTAAAATGCCTGGAAACATGGCTGGGCGAAACACCCAAAAGTTGGTCGCCCACTCCAGACGGTCTGTTCTTGATGGGCAGCAGTGGTACGGCTTTAGTGCATATGAACCGTATTGAACCGGGGCATTATGAGGCACAGCTTAACCCCGAAACTGTACTGGTTATGGTGCGTGTTAATAATTAAGACGCACTAAAAAGCACAACGTCAATCGTCAAAGGTTGAGCAGGCACCTGCAAGGGGCGGCTCACGTGCGTCTGTCTGTTTTGTTTGTGCAGGCCTGCAGTGTTTTATCGATCAAGGAAGATTCATGAGGCGATTGAAAAACAGCACCGTTGCGCCGTTGATACATGCACTGGCCGACTATAAAAGCATTCTGATCAGCGTTGGCTGTTTTACCGCCTTGATCAATATATTGATGCTGGTGCCATCGATTTACATGCTGCAGGTCTATGACCGGGTATTGTCTTCGCAGAACACTACGACGCTGGCGATGTTGTCATTAATGGTGGTGGGTTTTTTCATCTTTATCGGGCTGCTTGAAACTGTCCGCAGTTTTATTGTTATCCGCATTGGTAGCCAACT
Organism: Pseudomonas kulmbachensis; assembly: GCF_963681935.1. Taxonomy (NCBI): domain Bacteria; kingdom Pseudomonadati; phylum Pseudomonadota; class Gammaproteobacteria; order Pseudomonadales; family Pseudomonadaceae; genus Pseudomonas; species Pseudomonas kulmbachensis. Next base: position 2,681,494 of record NZ_OY817088.1, read on the forward strand.
GGAGCGTAGGTTTAACCAGCAGGTGTACCGTGCCGCGTTCGAGCGCAACCTGTTCAGTGGCCAGGCCCATGCCGGGCAGGCATTAGGGGATTTGACCCTGATCCGCCAGTTTGTCACCGGCCCTGCATTATTTGCCTTCTTTGATGCGCCGTGGTTTCCCGTCTATTTATGGGTAATTTTTCTGTTCAGCCCCTGGCTCGGGCTGATGGCGACCGCAGGCGCGCTGCTGCTGATTGCCCTGGCGTGCATCAATGAAGTGATGACGCGCAAGTCCCTGAGCCAGGCCAGCCAGTATTCCCAGCAGTCCAGCCAACTGGCCACCAGCCATTTGCACAATGCCGAGACGATTCAGGCCATGGGCATGCTGGGCGTGTTGCGCAAACGCTGGTTTAACCTGCACTCACGGTTCCTGGCCGAGCAAAACAAGGCCAGCGACACCGGTGCCGTGATCGGTTCGGTGAGTAAAACCTTGCGCTTGTGCCTGCAATCACTGGTGCTCGGCTTGGGTGCCCTGCTGGTGATCAAGGGTGAGATGAGCGCGGGGATGATGATTGCCGGTTCGATTTTGATGGGCCGTGTGTTGAGCCCCATCGATCAACTGATAGCCGTCTGGAAACAATGGAGTTCGGCCAGGTTGGCCTATCAACGGCTGGACAGCTTGCTACGCGAGCATCCGCCAGGCGAAGACAACATGCAGTTGCCAGCGCCCAAGGGCCAGTTGAGCTTTGAGCAGGTCAGTGCCGCACCGCCGGGCCTGCGATTGCCCACCTTGCATCAGGTCAGTTTCAACCTCAACGCGGGCGAGGTGCTTGGCGTGCTGGGCGCGTCGGGCTCCGGCAAGTCGACCCTGGCGCGGGTGCTGGTGGGTGTATGGCCGACGTTGGCGGGTACGGTGCGCCTGGATGGTGCAGATATTCATCAATGGTACCGCGATCAATTGGGCCCGTATATCGGCTATTTGCCACAGGACATCGAGCTGTTCAGCGGCAGCATTGCTGAAAATATCGCCCGCTTTCGTGATGCAGATCCTCAGCAGGTAGTTGCGGCGGCGCGTCAGGCCGGGGTTCACGAGATGATTTTGCGTCTGGCGCAAGGTTACGACACGGTCCTGGGGGATGAGGGCAGCGGCCTGTCAGGCGGGCAGAAACAGCGGGTGGCGCTGGCCCGTGCTCTTTATGGCAACCCGCGACTGGTGGTGCTGGATGAGCCCAACTCCAACCTCGATGCGGTCGGTGACGCGGCGCTGACCCAGGCCATAGCTCACCTGAAGGCGCAGGGCTGCACTGTGGTGCTGGTGACGCATCGTTCGTCTTCGCTGGCCCAGGCCGACAAGCTGCTGGTACTCAACGAAGGTCGCTGCCAGGTATTCGGGCCGAGTGCCGAGGTGCTCAAGGCGTTGTCCGGGGCCCAACAGCAACACGCCGCGCCCCAAGCGGCGAGTATCAACCGTCAGAGCGCTGACGCATGAGCAAGGACGCTGCAAGCATGAATCAACACGATCAACCATCATCGCGCGAACGCGGTGCCGGGTACTACGTGCGAGCAGGCTGGGTGCTGACCCTGGTCGGTGCGGGTAGTTTCTTCCTGTGGGCCAGCCTCGCGCCGCTGGACGAAGGTATTCCGGTGCAAGGCACGGTGGTGGTGTCGGGCAAGCGCAAGGCCGTGCAGTCGTTGGGCGCTGGGGTGATGAACCGGATTTTGGTGCGTGAGGGCCAGACGGTGCGTCAGGGCGAGCCGTTGTTTCGACTGGACCAGACCCAGGTCGAGGCGGATGTGCAATCGTTGCGCGCCCAGTACCGGATGGCCTGGGCCAGTCTGGCCCGTTGGCAAAGCGAGCGTGACAACCTGGCGCGGGTGAGCTTCCCCCTGGAATTGAGCCAGGACCCTGACCCACGGTTGGCGCTGGTGCTGGAAGGCCAGCAGCAGTTGTTCAGTAGCCGGCGCGAAGCCTTTGCCCGCGAACAGGCCGGGCTCAAAGCCGGTATTGAAGGCGCAACCCAGCAGCTAAGCGGGATGCGCCGAGCGCGTGGCGATCAAACGGCTCAAGCCGACTCCTTGCGGCAACAGTTGAGCAATCTGCGGCCCTTGGCTGAAAACGGCTATATCCCGCGCAATCGCCTGATGGAGTACGAGCGACAGCTGTCCCAGGTGCAGCAGGATCTGGCGCAGAACGCCGGTGAAAGCGGGCGTATCGAACAGGGCATTCTGGAGTCGCGGCTCAAACTGGCGCAGCACATTGATGAATACCAGAAAGAGGTGCGCAGCCAACTGGCCGATGCCCAACTCAAAACCCTGACCCTTGAACAACAATTGGCATCGGCCGGTTTTGATCTATTGCACAGTGAAATCAACGCGCCAGCTGATGGCATCGCCGTCAATCTTAGCGTGCACACCGAAGGCGCGGTGGTGCGGGCGGGCGAAACCCTGCTGGAGATCGTGCCCCAAGGCACGCGCCTCGAGGTGGAAGGGCGCCTGCCAGTGCATCTGGTGGACAGGGTGGGCAGCCAGTTGCCGGTGGACATTCTGTTTACCGCGTTCAATCAAAGCAGTACCCCACGGGTGTCGGGGCAGGTGAATCTGGTTTCAGCCGATCAGTTGCTCGATGAAAAAACCGGCATGCCGTATTACGTGCTGCGCAGCTCGGTCAGTGACCAAGCGCTGGAAAAACTCAACGGACTGGTGATCAAGCCCGGCATGCCTGCCGAGATGTTTGTGCGCACGGGCGAGCGCTCGTTGCTCAACTACTTGTTTAAACCGCTGCTGGATCGCGCAGGTTCTGCGCTGACTGAGCGCTAGGATGCTGCGACTTATGAAGATAGCTGCAAGGGTGGGCCTGGGTTTTGCGCTATGGGTCGGTGTCGCTGGCAGTGCCCAGGCACTGGGTCCGTTTGAGGTATACGAACAGGCGTTGCGCAATGATCCAGAGTTCCTCGGTGCCATCAAGGAGCGCGACGCAGGCCTGGAGAGCCGCAATATCGGCCGTGCCGGGCTGCTGCCCAAGCTGTCGTACAACTACAACAAAGGCCGCAACAACTCCAAGGCCACGTATATGAATGAACGTGGCAATACCCACGAAGACCGCAACTACAACAGTTATGGCTCGACGTTTACGTTGCAGCAGCCATTGATCGACTACGAAGCGTACGCAAATTACCGCAAAGGTGTGGCCCAAGCGCTATTTGCCGATGAGACCTTTCGCAGTAAAAGCCAGGAACTGCTGGTACGGGTACTGACCCATTACACCCAGGCCTTGTTTGCCCAGGACCAGATCGACAATGCCCGTGCCAAGAAAAACGCCTACGAGCAGCAGTTCCACCAAAACGAGCATATGTTCCGCCAGGGCGAGGGCACGCGCACCGACATCCTGGAAGCCGAGTCGCGTTACGAGCTGGCCACCGCCGAAGAAATCCAGGCCCATGACGAGCAGGATGCCGCCTTGCGCGAGCTGGGTGCGCTGATCGGTGTCGCTACGCTGGATATTGAGCAACTGACGCCATTGGCCAGCCGTTTCAACTCGTTGCCGCTGGAACCGGCGAACTTCTCGACCTGGCATGAAATGGCGCTGGAACGTAACCCGTTACTGGCCTCTCAGCGTGAGGCACTGGAAGTGGCGAGGTATGAGGTTGAACGTAATCGGGCAGGGCATCTACCCAAACTTAATGCGTATGCCAGTGTGCGCAAGATGGAATCCGACAGCGGTAATACCTACAACCAGCGTTACGACACTAACACCATCGGTATTGAGATCAGCCTGCCGCTGTATGCGGGGGGCGGGGTGTCGGCGTCGGTGCGTCAGGCCAGCAGCAATCTGGCCCAGGTGGAATACGAACTGGAGGGCAAAACTCGAGAAACCCTTATCGAACTGCGGCGCCAATTCAATGCCTGCCAGTCGGGTGTCAGCAAGTTGCGCGCCTATCAAAAAGCCCTGATTTCGGCCGAAGCGCTGGTGGTGTCGACCCGTCAGAGCATTCTGGGGGGTGAACGGGTCAACCTCGATGCGTTGAATGCCCAGCAGCAGCTGTACAGCACGCGCCGCGACCTGGCCCAGACGCGTTACGACTATTTGCTGGCCTGGACCAAATTGCATTTTTACGCAGGGACCTTGGGCGAGCAGGACCTGGCACGGGTCGATGAGGCGTTTGTGGTGCACGATTGATTTGATCAACCAGGAGAGTAGAACCATGGCAGTGTTTGACTACAAGGATGTGGGTTCCAGCGCATCTACGGCACTTTTCAAGGATGCAATGGCAATCACGCTTTACAGCTATCACAACCTCGACAACGGTTTTGCCGTGGGTTACCAGCAACACGGTCTCGGCACAGGTTTGCCTGCCACACTGGTCAAGGCCGTACTGGGCGGCACCGATTCTCAGGGGGTAGTGCCGGGGATTCCCTGGAACCCGGACTCGGAGAAACTTGCCCGTGAAGCGGTGGAAAAAGCCGGGTGGACCCCCATCAGCGCCGAGCAATTGGGATACGCGGGCAAGGTAGATCAGCGTGGGACATTTTTCGGCGAAAAGGCATATGGCAGCGCCCAAGTGGAAATCCTCGGCAAATACGCCGCCGATGGTCATTTGACGTCTATCGGTATCGGTTTTCGTGGCACCAGCGGGCCGCGTGAGTCGTTGATTACGGACTCCATCGGCGATGCAATCAGCGATTTACTAGCGGCCATCGGGCCTGCGGACTACGCCAAAAACTACAGCGCCAACGCCTTTGACGCGCTGCTCGGCAAAGTGGCTGCCTTTGCCAGTGCTCAAGGGTTGAACGGCAAGGATGTGCTGGTCAGCGGCCATAGCCTGGGTGGTCTGGCAGTCAATAGCCTGGCAGACCTGAGTGGCGATCACTGGTCGGGGTTTTATCGGGATGCCAAGTACATCGCGTTTGCGTCACCCACACAAAGCGAAACCACGTCCAATGTGTTGAATATCGGTTACGAAAACGACCCGGTGTTCCGCACCCTGGATGGCTCGGATTTCAATCTTTCGTCGTTGGGTGTGCATGATGCGTATCAGCCGTCCGCCACCAACAATATTGTCAGTTTCAACGATCACTACGCTTCCACCGCGTGGAACCTGATGCCCTTTTCAATTGCCAATATCTCGACCTGGATCACCCACTTGCCCAGTGGCTATGAAAGCGGGATGACGCGGATTCTCGACTCGGCGTTTTATGACCTGACCCACAAGGACTCGACCATTGTGGTCGCCAATTTGTCCAACCCGACGCGAGAAAACACCTGGGTTCAGGACCTCAATCGCAATGCTGAACCTCATAAAGGCAGCACTTTTATCATTGGCAGCGACGGCAACGATTTGATTCAGGGTGGCCGCGGCAACGACTTCCTGGAAGGGCGCGACGGTAATGACACCTTCCGCGACAGTGGCGGCTACAACATCATTCTGGGTGGCAAGGGCGTCAACACCCTGGACCTGCAGCAATCGTTGAGTCGTGTGGATGTGGTCAATGATGGGCAGGGCAGCCTGTATGTTCGCGATGCCCACGGCGGGATCAGTATTGCCCGTGACATCAGCTTTTTAATAACCGAAGAGCCCGCCTGGCTAGGGTTGAGCCACCACGAGGTTAACCATCGGGTGGCCGATGATGGCTTGTGGTCCGGCAAAGACCGCACTGACTACACCCACTCGATCAAGGCCGGACCGGGCGACAGCACGCTCAAGGCGGTTGAACAGGGCGATTGGCTGCTGGGGCAGGGCGGTAACGATCATTTGATCGGTTTGCAGGGCAACAATGTGTTTATTGGTGGTGCCGGCAATGACCTGCTGGAGGCCGCTGGCGGCAACAATACGTTCGTTTTCAGCGGGCATTTTGGCAACGACACGCTGCTGGGCTATCAGCCCACCGACACGTTGGTGTTTTTGGGGGTTGAGGGTGGCCACGTCGCCGACTACCGGGCCCATGCCAGTGCATCAGGGCATGACACGGTGCTCAGCTTCGGCAGCGACTCGGTAACTCTGGTCGGTGTCGGGCTGGCCTCCCTGGCGGGCACGGATATTGTGATTGCCTGACGGCAAGCTTCACGCTTGCAACTTGCCGTTTGCAGCTGCTTCTAAACCTTGAACTGGCGTAGTTGCCCATTGAGCTGCACGCTTAACTCCTTGAGGTGCGCGCTGGCGGTGCTCGATTGTTCGGCGGCCTGGGCTGTGCCCTGTGACAGTTCGGCGGCCCGGGTTACATTTTGGTTGATGTCTTCCACGACATGGGCCTGTTGCAGTGTGGCGCTGGCAATCGAGGCGTTGAGGTCGTTAAGGTTGTTCAGGGCCTGGCCAATGCTGGTCAGGCTCTGCCCAGCTTGCGTGGCCTGCTCGATGGTCAATTGCGAGGCGCGACTGCTGCTGCCAATCACATTCACCGCCGCTTCGGAGTGTTTTTGCAGGCCCTCGATCATGGTCTGGATTTCAGCCGTGGATTTCTGTGTGCGCTGGGCCAGCAGTCGAACCTCGTCAGCCACCACCGCAAAGCCACGACCTTGCTCGCCTGCGCGTGCAGCTTCGATCGCCGCGTTGAGGGCCAGCAGGTTGGTTTGATCAGCTATCGAACGGATCACTTCCAGCACGCTGCCGATTTCGCTGCTTTGGGTGGCCAGGGTGCGGATCACCTCGACTGCCTGATTGATGGTGCCGGACAGTTGGTCGATCTGGTGCAGGCTGCTGTCGATGTTCTGCTGACCAAGCTCGGCTTGCGACTGGGCACCGCGCATTTCACTGGCCGCGTGCTCGGCGTTTTTGGCGACCTCGTGCACGGCGTAGGTGACTTCGTTGATCGCCGTCGCCACCTGATCCATTTGCAGCGCTTGCTGCTGGCTGCGCTGTTGTGCGTCGGTCGCGTCGTTGCCCAGCTCAGCCGAGGACTGGTCCAAGGCTGTGGCGGTGGACTGCAAGTGGCTGATTACATTTCGCAGCTTGGCGGTGAAGGCATTGAAGTGTTGCGCCAACAGCGTGACTTCATCCTGGCCGTGGGTATCCAGGCTACGGGTCAGATCGCTTTCGCCGCTGGCAATATTGGCCATGGCCTGCACCGCCTCTTGCAGGGGGCGCACGATGCTGCGGGCAATCAGGGTAACCAGCAGCGTCATGATCAGCGCGATGCCAAGGCCTGCCCAACTGGCCTTCCAGGCTTGTGCCTGGAACTCGGCCTGCATGTCATCGATATACACACCAGAGCCAATGACCCAGCCCCAAGGCTCGAACAGCTGTACATAGGAGGTTTTTTGCACCGGTGCGTCGGCACCCGGTTTTGGCCAGCGGTAGTCCACCATGCCGGCGCCCCTGGTTTTGGCCAGGTTGGCCATTTCGTTAAAAATCGCGAACCCGTCGGGGTCCTTGATACTCGACAGGTCTTTGCCGTCGAGCTTGGGGTTGGTGGGATGCATGACCATAAAAGGGCGCAGGTCATTGATCCAGAAATAGTCGTCATGGTCATAGCGCAGTTTGCTGATCACGCTCAGCGCCTGTTGTTGCGCGGCTTCACGGCTTAAACTGCCTGTCGTTTCGAGGCCATGGTAATAGCTGAGAACACCGCTGGCCGCTTGCACCACATGCTGCGTCTTCTGGGCTTTACCTTGATACAAATCGTCATGTATCTGCTTTAGCATCAGCAAACCCAACGCCAGCAGCATGGCGATGGCCACGATCAAAATCAGCCATAGACGTCGGCTGATGGATAACCCGCGCAGGGTATTCATAACTGGTCACTCCTGGTTTTTTATTCTTGTGGTGATTCACTGAACCGCCTTCTGGCCTGCATGTCTTAGCAGCGAAAGTGGAACGTGTCTGATAGGATCTCGGCCGAAATTGGCAAAGCTGCATCTTTATTGATTTCTGACAGTTTTTTCACACCGTTCTGGGGAACATGGCGCACCTGTAACCCACTCCAGGGCAGCGGTTGCAAACACTTAATCAAGACTAATCAGCTCTGCATGAGGCAGGGCTTTATGGGGGAATAATGGATCTTTGGACTGCCGCTCAGGCGTTGATACTTGGCGTCGTTGAAGGCTTGACGGAGTTTTTGCCGATTTCGAGCACTGGCCACCAGATTATTGTGGCCGACCTGCTTAACTTTGGCGGCGAGCGCGCAATGGCGTTCAACATCATCATCCAGCTGGGCGCGATTTTGGCCGTGGTCTGGGAGTTTCGCCGCAAGATCATCGATGTTGTCGTCGGTTTGCCCACCAAACCTGAAGCACGGCGCTTTACCACCAACCTGATCATCGCGGTAATGCCAGCGGTGGTATTGGGGGTGATTTTCGCCGATGTGATCCACGAGTATCTGTTCAACCCGATTACCGTTGCCACGGCACTGGTGATAGGTGGTGTGATCATGTTGTGGGCTGAACGCCGCCAACATGTGATTCGCGCCGAGACAGTGGACGACATGACCTGGAAAGACGCGGTAAAAATCGGCTTCGCGCAATGCCTGGCGATGATTCCAGGCACTTCGCGTTCGGGTTCGACGATTATCGGCGGCCTGCTGTTTGGCTTGTCGCGCAAGGCGGCCACCGAGTTTTCATTCTTCTTGGCGATGCCAACCATGGTTGGTGCGGCGGTGTACTCGGGTTACAAGTACCGTCACCTGTTCCAGCCTGACGATTTGCCGGTCTTTGCAATCGGTTTTGTGACCTCGTTTATCTTCGCGATGATCGCGGTACGCGCATTGCTGAAGTTTATTTCGAACCATAGCTATGCGGCCTTCGCCTGGTATCGCATTGCGTTTGGCCTGCTGATTCTGGCCACCTGGCAGTTCGGCTGGATCGACTGGTCTGCGGCGTCGGCGTGAAGAAACAGGTTAAAGAACGGCGCGAGCCGGTTGCTGCCCGCGAGCAACATGGCGCGCCGATCCGTGGTTTGAAGCTCAAGCTGCTGGTGTTGGCGCTGCTCTGTGCGTTGCCCCTGGGCGGCTCGGTAAGCCTGCTGCTCCACGGGGTTAGCCGGGTGCCGCTGTTGGTCTATGGGGTTGCCAGCGCCCTGGCGTTTGGCCTGTATTGGTACGACAAGCAACAGGCCAAAGCAGGGCAGTGGCGTACCCCGGAGAAGGTCTTGCACGGGGTTGAGCTGCTTGGCGGCTGGCCGGGGGCATTGGTGGCACAACAGATGTTTCGCCACAAAACCCGCAAGCTGTCCTATCAGGTCTGGTTCTGGCTGATCGTGGCGGTGCATCAGGTGGTATGGATTGATGTTTTGTTCCTGAAACTGACCTTTCTCGATCTATAGCGATCAGAGCAGCAAACCGATCTGACGCTTTTTCGCCAGCTTGCCGACCACCAACTGGTGGGAGCGGCGCAACAGCTCCTGCAGTTCTGCAGCGCCCATCGGGTAGGGCGCTTGCATGTTGATCCAGTACGCCCGCGCCAGATACGGCGACGGGCGTATGCCTGGACGGTCGATATAACCTAGAAACAGCTCTTTCTCGACCTTGAACGAGAGTCCGTCGCTATTCAGGTTGAACAGGGCAAACATTTTGCTCTCATCGACAAAAAACACCTCAACACCACCCCATTTCACTGCTTCCTGAGCACCGGGCAGGCTACGGCAGAATTCGGCTACATCCTGTTTGGTCATGCGGCTCATAGCAGTTTGTCTCCACAGCTTTCGAATGATTCGACCAAGTGATCGATCCAGGCTCGGACCGCAGGCATCACTCCGCGTCTATGCGGGTAGACCGCATGCAGCCAGCCACCGGGCAAGGTCCATTTTGGCAATAGTTGAACAAGCTGGCCATTCTGTAGTTCCTGTTCGCAATACATCATTGGCAGCACGGTGAAGCCCAGACCGTCCAGGGTGCAGGCTTTGCGCACGATAAAGTCGTCAATCCCCAGCCGCGCTTCAAGTACCAGATTACAGTCCTTGCCGTGTTCATCGAGCATGCGCAAATGGACCATACGATCCGCCTCGAGCGCTCCCAGCAACGGGACGTTTTTAAGGTCGTCAGGATTGCTGACAGGCCACTTGCCGGCAAACTCGGGGGTAGCCACCATCACGGTGCGGGCCTGACGCAGCCGCCGGGTCACCAGCAACGGGTCCTCATCACCTTCTTCGCGCACGCGCAAGGCCACATCGATGCCTTCGGTGACCAGGTCAACGCGCCGGTTGAGCAAGCTGACTTCCAGTTGTACCAGGGGGTAGGCCAGCAGGAACGAGCTGATTACACCGGGCATAAATTCATGGGCCAGGCCCACCGGGCACGTAACACGCAGGCGCCCCCGTGGTTCACTGGACATGCTGGCAACAGCCTCGTCGGCCATTTCGGCCTCCAGCAGCATGGCCTGGCAATGGCGCAAGTAGCGTTCACCCACCGCGGTCAGTTTGAGCTGGCGGGTGGTGCGTTGCAGCAGGCGGGCGCCGAGGCGTTCTTCCAGTTCGGCGACCCGGCGCGACAGGCGTGATTTGGGAACGCCCAGCAGGCGCCCAGCCGCGGCAAAGCCACCGGCTTCGACAACCTTGGCGAAGTAATAGAGGTCATTCAGGTCTTGCATGGCGTGCTCACTGTCCTACAGGTAGGACGAACTATCGCACGATGGCTGACTTATCGTCGATTGCTTTCATCGGTAGCATTACCTCCATCAGATCGCCCAGTGCGGTCCTCATCTGGAGATCACCATGAAACTTTTGCATATCGATTCGAGCATTCTGGGCGACAACTCGGCTTCGCGTCAGTTGAGCCGTGAAGTGGTCCAGGCCTGGCAGGCTGCCGACCCGCAAGTTGTCGTCAGTTACCGCGATCTGGCTAGCGAGGCCATTGAGCATTTTTCGGCCGCGACCCTGGTGGCTGCTGGCACACCGGCCGAGTTGCGGGATGCGGCGCAAAAGCACGAAGCGCAATTGAGTGCTGACACCTTGGCGCAATTTCTGGCGGCTGACGCGGTAGTGATCGCGGCACCGATGTACAACTTCACCATTCCAACCCAGCTCAAGGCCTGGATCGACCGTATTGCAGTTGCCGGCCAGACGTTCCGTTACACCGAAGCTGGCCCTGAAGGCCTGTGTGGCAACAAGAAGGTGATCGTAGTGTCGACCTCTGGCGGTCTGCATGCTGGCCAGGCGACAGGTGTGGCCCATGAGGACTACTTGAAAGTGATGCTGGGCTTTATGGGGATCACTGACATCGAGTTTGTGCGCGCCCACGGCTTGGCCTATGGCGACGACGTGCGTAGCAAAGCGATGAACGATGCTCATGCGCACATTAAGCAGGATCTGTTCAGCGCAGCGTAAGTTATCTGAACCGCGGCAACAGCTAAACTCTGTACTCTGGACGTCTAGAAATGACCAGAGTACGGAGTTTTTTGCGTTTGGCTTGGGTTATGCAGAGTTGAAGGTCAACGCTCTGGCATTGCCGGTTGCAAGTCACACGCTAGCCAAGGTGAGCATCGATGATGCGTTTATGTATGGTACTGGGATTACTGCTGGCATATTGCCCTCTTGTGGTGCAGGCCGAACCCGCGGTCCAGTGGGGCGTGGGTTTTCATCGCCTGAATTTTCTCGATCCGCTGGATGAGCAGCCCATGCGCGCCATCGCCTTTTATCCTTCCAGGGAAGCCGAAGGGCTGACGAAAATGGGCGGCTATGAGGTCGAGGCCACTGAAGACGCCAAGATTGCAATGGGCCGCTACCCGCTGCTGATGCTCTCTCACGGCAACACCGGCACGCCTCTGGCATTGCATGACCTGGCCACGTCACTGGCGCGCAAGGGCTTTGTAGTGGTGGCGGTGTTGCATCCTGGTGACAACTATAAAGACCACAGTCGCCTGGGCACTCTGAGCAACCTTTATGGGCGACCGATGCAGATATCGGCGGCCATCAGCGCGACATTGGCTGACCGCAGCTTGTCACCTTATGTCTACGACGACCAGGTAGGGGTGATCGGCTATTCGGCGGGAGGGGAAACCGCATTGATCCTGTCTGGCGCCCAGCCTGATCTGGACCGTTTGCGGCGCTACTGCCAGGAGCGCCCGGATGACCATGATGCCTGCACGACAAAGGGTGAGTTGATTGCTGACCGCGATGACCTTGTGCCTGTGGCTGATTCTCGAGTGCATTCACTGTTGCTGCTGGCGCCGCTGAGCTTGATGTTCGGCAGGCAAACACTGGCAGATGTGCATGTGCCTGTGCTGCTGTACAGCGGCGAAAACGACAAACTGGTGTATCCCGATAAAAACGCCGATGCTCTGGCGCGCAAGCTCCCGACAGAACCAGAGTTCAAAGTGATTCCCGGTGCCGGGCATTTTGTATTTATGGCGCCGTGCAACGATGAGCAAATGGCCGCAATGCCTGGTTTGTGTACGGATGCCCAAGGGGTTGATCGAGAGGATATCCATCGCGACCTGATTTACGAGGCGGGCCGGTTTTTCAGCAAGACTTTGCAGGCCCACCCGCACACCGGAATGCGTACTGCCGACCAGTGATCTAAGCAGCCGCGCGCCGCGCCAACCCCAGACTCAACAGCAAGCCCATGCAACACATCACTGCCGCGCTGAAGAAAATCCACGGATAACCCATGTTCAGCGCAATGGCCCCCATGATCGGCCCCGCAATGGCCAGCGCCAAATCGAAAAACACCGCATAAGCACTTAGCCCCGCGCCTCTGCTTGAGACCGGCACTTGCTTGACTGCCTCAACGCCTAGCGCCGGGTACACCAGAGACAGGCCAAAGCCGGTCAGACCAGCGCCAATCAGGGCATAGTTGGTCGAGGGTGCCAGCCACAGCAATATCAGGCCGACGGTTTCGATGCTCATACAGCCGATCGCCACGCTGTAGCCGCCAAAACGATTGATGCTATTGGTGAAAATCAGCCGCGCAAGAATAAAACACACGCCGAAAACCGACAGGCAATAGGCCGCCCCGGTCCAACCGCGATCGATATAAAACAAGGTAATAAACGTGGTCAGCGTGCCATAGCCAATGGAGGCCAGGGTCAGGCTGATGCCGTACGGGGCAATCAGGCTGAACACCGACCAAAAGGGCAGGCGTACGCCGCTGATTATCGGGATGGATGGTTTTTTGCGAATCAGCAGCAACGCCAGTAGAGCCAGCAGTAGCAGGGTCACCCCAAGACTGGCGAAGCCCAACTGGTCGATCATCACCACACCCAGCGGTGCCCCAATGGCGATAGCGCCGTAGGAGGCGATGCCGTTCCAGCCAATTGCCCGGGCGGTGTGTTGAGAGCCGACCTGGGCGATCCCCCAACTGATCGTGCCGACACCGATCAGGCCTTGGGCGATGCCGAGAAAAACCCGGCCGACAATCAAAATGCACAAGCTCAGCAAAGGCCAGCCTTGAAGCGCCACTGCCAGGGAGGTGAGCACACCGCTTATGGCGATCCCGATCAGGCCATAGACGATGGCGGGCTTGGTCCCGAGGCTGTCTACCAGTCGCCCGGCCGAGGGACGGCTGAGCAGCGTTGCCAGGTATTGCGAAGCGATGGTCAGCCCCGCGACCACGGCGCTGAAGCCCAGTTGGTCATGTACGTAGCCCGGCAGCACGGCAATCGGCAGGCCAATGCAGATAAACGCAATGAAGGTGTAAAACACGATCGACAAAATTTGCAGGGTGACCGACAGGGAGCTCGTGGGGGAGGGGTGTTGCGCAGGCATAAGCACATAATCCGGCTGACGATCGATGATCGGCATGATGGCGCGGCGTCGGGATAAATGAAAGCAGGCTAACTATGTTCGCTCCCACAAAACCTGCGGGAGCGAGCTTGCTCGTGATGCAGGCGCTGCGGTTTGTCAGGTAACCCGTCTTAAAACGAAAAACCCCGTCACCAGGACGGGGTTTTCGTTACGACTAGTTGCTTAGCGATACGGGGTGTCTGAAATCAGAACACAACGCCTTGGCTGCGCAGGTAGTCATCGTAGGTGCCGCTGAAGTCGATCACGCCGCTTGGGCTCAGCTCGATAATACGAGTGGCCAGCGAGGATACGAACTCACGGTCATGGCTGACGAATACCAGAGTACCCGGATAGTTCTCGAGTGCCAGGTTCAGTGCTTCGATGGACTCCATATCCAAGTGGTTGGTTGGTTCGTCCATGATCAGCACGTTGGCCTTTTGCAAGATCAGCTTGCCGAACAGCATGCGACCTTGTTCACCACCGGAAATCACTTTGACTGACTTGAGGATGTCATCGTTGGAGAACAGCATGCGGCCCAAGGTGCCACGTACCATTTGCTCGCCTTGAGTCCACTGGCCCATCCAGTCGAACAGGGTCATGTCGTCTTCGAAGTCGTGGGCATGGTCCTGGGCGTAGTAGCCCAGCTCCGCAGCGTCAGTCCACTTCACAGTACCGGCATCCGGGGTCAGTTCGTTGACCAGGGTGCGCAGCAGGGTAGTTTTACCGATACCGTTCGGGCCAATGATCGCGACGCGCTCGCCGGCTTCAACGGTGAAGCTGAAGTCCTTGAACAGAATCTTGCCATCAAAGCCTTTGGCCATGTGCTCGACCATGACTGCCTGGCGGTGCAGCTTTTTGTTCTGTTCAAAGCGGATGAACGGGCTGACACGGCTCGAAGGCTTGACCTCGGCCAGGGTGATCTTGTCGATCGCCTTGGCACGGGAGCTGGCCTGCTTGGATTTCGAGGCGTTGGCCGAGAAGCGGCTGACGAACGCTTGCAGCTCGTTGATCTGAGCCTTTTTCTTGGCGTTTTCCGACAGCAGTTGCTCGCGCGATTGGGTGGCGACGGTCATGTACTCGTCATAGTTGCCCGGGAACAGACGCAGTTCGCCGTAGTCCAGGTCAGCCATGTGGGTGCAGACACTGTTCAGGAAGTGCCTATCGTGAGAGATGATAATCATCAGGCTGTTGCGCTGAGTCAGAATGTTTTCCAGCCAGCGGATAGTGTTGATATCCAAGTGGTTGGTTGGTTCGTCGAGCAGCAGTACTTCAGGGTTCGAAAACAGCGCCTGAGCCAGCAGAACACGCAACTTCCAACCCGGCGACACTTCGCTCATCGGGCCGTTGTGCTGTTCGATACCAATACCCAGGCCCAGCAGCAGCTCGCCAGCGCGGGATTCGGCGGTATAACCGTCCATTTCTGCAAACTCGGTTTCGAGTTCGGCAACGGCCATGCCGTCTGCTTCAGTCATTTCCGGCAGCGAATAGATGCGATCGCGCTCGGCCTTGACCTTCCACAGCTCCTCGTGACCCATGATCACGGTGTCGAGAACGGTGAATTCTTCGTAAGCGAACTGGTCCTGGCGCAATTTACCCAGACGCACGTTCGGCTCCAGCATGACCTGGCCGCCAGACGGTTCAAGATCATCGCCGAGGATTTTCATGAAGGTGGACTTGCCGCAACCGTTGGCACCGATCAGGCCATAACGGTTACCAGCACCAAATTTTACGGAAACGTTCTCGAAAAGCGGCTTTGCGCCGAACTGCATCGTGATGTTAGCTGTGGAGATCAAAGGGGTTACCTATCAAGGAGTTACGCGGTGTGCTTTTGTCGCTTGGGCCAATCCTGGGCCATTCAAGAGCTTTTCCATCTCATCCCGATCACCGCTAGGGTTAAGCCAGCGCGCATAAGTAAAGAGCAACATTTGGACGCTACGGCCAAGTTGCTGAGCAATAAAGGCGGGATTCATGCCGGACATTGAGCATATTGTCGCATAGGTGTGACGACAGTTATATGGCAGGTGGTAGCGTATCCCCAGCTTTTCTTGGGCAGGATGCCTTTGGTGGCGCAAAACAGGGGTTTATTTACCGGGTAGGCTCATTTGTGACGCAAGGACGCCATAGGGTAATTCTCTACTGCCCATCCAGCTATGCCATGAACGATGCCGACAGGCGGGGGCGAGCTGGATTCTGCAGGAGAGCATCTGATGCTGGGTGGCGCCAGCGTCGTTGTGGTACGCCGTTGGCACCTGTGAGCCAGAGCTGTGTTGGCCAAGACTGATAATAAAAGAATAAGTATATTCTTTTTAGTTAATTGACTTGTTGCTGTCTTGTAAGCAACAGCCTCAAGTAAGAGTTGGTTTTAACAAGCCTCCCACGAGATGCTGCCCAATAACTTTACAGTAGGCCGATCAACGGTTTATTCGAATTTTTTTGTGCGTTACTTCACATATAAAGGTGCCCGTATCGCCGCGGAGTACGTAAAGGGCAGCCCTGTAGGCCGCAGAAGCGCGCGAGCAGTGCAGATCGCGCAACTTGCGGTATGCCCATTTCCAGCCACGCTTATTTGTTACGTTCATATGACTCTTCCATAAATGGCATTATGACATGAGTGTAACAGCGCGTTATAAATAAGAAATGTGTCTGAGCAGGTTTATTTTCGATGAATAACGTAAATATATTAAAAATTAAAGGCTTATAGCGCGTTTCGAATGCATTAAATTATGAATGTAATCCATATGAGTTGCGCACCACTTTAGTGCGCTCTAAAACATGGCTATGCACTCGATTGGGCGCTGACGGTAATTTCCTTTGGCCAGCGCTGGCCCAGATGCTCGGTCAAGTAATCCATAAACGCTTTAACTTTGGCAGTTATGGCTGCGCGATCCTGAACACAGGCATATATATCCAGCGGTTCGGCGCTAGATTCACTCGATTCATGGCTGTGCTCAAGCAGGGCAACCAGTTGGCCTGATTCGATCCAGGATGCAGCTACGAACTCGGCCAGACGTGCGATCCCGGCGCCGTGGATGGCCATTTGAGCCAGCGCATCGATATCGTCACTGATCGCGGTGAAATTCAACGTTGCGTAATAGTGCTCCCCCTCGCGAATAAACCCCCAGCGCAACAGCCGTCCGTCCAACGGGTAGCGAAAGGCCAGGCAGGCATGTTGCTGGAGTTCTTCAGGGGTCCGCGGGATGCCGGCGTGCTCCAGATAGGCTGGGGATGCGCAAACTACAAAAGGGATTGAAGCAATTTTGCGCGCTACGATGCCTTCTTCCAGTTGCGGTTTGATCCGCAGGCTCAGGTCGATTCCATCCTGAATATGATTGATCTTGCCATCGGTGGTGCGCAGCTCAAGGGCCAGGCGCGGGTGGCGTTCAGCAAAACCGGCAATCAATGGCGCCAATACATGCCGCCCGAAGGCGGAGGACGCTGCAATACACAGCCGTCCTTGAAGCTCGGTTTCGCCAGTGCTAATGGCCATTTGTGCCGAATCCAGATCTGAAGCAATGCGCTGCACCCGCGCGAAGTACAGCGCACCGTTTTCGGTCAGCGCCATACTGCGCGTGGTGCGTTGTAGCAGACGCGCCCCCAGATGCTCTTCCAGGCGGTTGATGGTCTGGCTCACAGCTGGTGCGCTAACCCCCAGGTTTTTGGCTGCCCCCACGATGGAGCCTGTTTCTACCACTTTGATAAAGCAGGCAATCGCCGCTAACAGGTTCACGTTGGTTGGCTCCCAAAGGCTATTCGTAAGTTTTTCTTTATAAAGTAACTATGCGTAAGCGTCTAGTTGCCTGTTTTTGATCTTGTTAAGGTTCATGCCTCCTGAAATTCAACGCTTAAAAGGGCCTGTCATGACATCAAAAGCATCTTCCGATACCGCTTCTACGACACGTTTCAAGCTCACAGCACGTGCTACGCCGTACGTGTTCGCTTTTTACATGGCAACGATCATGGCGTTTTTGATGTCGCTGGTGATCACTGCAGCAAACTCCGGGATTGAGGGTAATTTCCTAAGCAATGCGCTGCATGCCTATCAGTTGGCGATGCCTGTCGCGTTCCTGTGCATTCTGGTGGTACGCCCAATTGTGACCAAGCTGGTATTTTTCACGGTTCATCCGCACCGCTAGTCAGGAAACGCTTTTTGTGACCTGCGGCAAGGGCGCGCCTGAAAAAGGCTGCTTAACTGCATCAATGATTTTGAGGGCTGCCGTGAGGGGTGCACCTGAGTGGCAGCTGTTGATGATTTTTGATCCGGTAAAGGAAAGCCATCATGAAAGCGCTCACCTATCAGGGGCCTGGCGAAAAAGCCTGGGCCGATATCCCAAAGCCGGTCATTGATAAACCGACTGACGCCATTGTACGAATCCTCCACACCACCATCTGCGGTACGGATTTGCACATTCTCAAAGGCGATGTGCCAGAAGTTACCCAAGGCACAGTTTTGGGTCATGAAGGGGTAGGGGTGGTAGAGGCAGTCGGCTCGGCCATACGCAATTTCAAGCCCGGTGACCATGTCCTGATTTCATGCATCACCTCATGTGGCAGTTGCGCCAACTGTCGCCGCCAGATGTATTCCCATTGTGCTGATGGCGGCTGGATCCTGGGGCATCTGATTGACGGCACCCAGGCTGAATATGTGCGTATTCCCCATGCCGATAACAGCCTGTATCCGGTGCCGGCAGGCGCGGATGAGGAAGCCCTGGTAATGCTGAGCGATATTTTGCCCACCGGGTTTGAAATTGGCGTACTCGCGGGCAAGGTCAAGCCGGGTGACAGTGTTGTGATCGTTGGTGCGGGCCCAGTAGGGATGGCTGCGCTGCTGACTGCACAGTTTTACTCTCCGGCTCAGTTGATCATGGTGGATGGCGATACCAATCGGCTCGAAGTCGCCTTGCGCTTTGGAGCTACAGATGTCATCGATATCAATACGCAAAATGCGGTTGAACGTATTTTCGAGCTGACCCAAGGGGTCGGGGTAGATGTTGCAATTGAAGCGGTAGGCATCCCGGCATCCTTCGATACCTGTCAATCGGTGATCGCTCCGGGCGGGAGTATCGCCAACGTTGGGGTTCATGGAAAAAGCGTTGAGCTGCATCTGGAAAAACTGTGGATTCAAAACGTCACTATTTCAACCGGGCTGGTCAACACCAATACAACGCCCATGCTGATGAAAACCGTGCAATCCGGAAAAATCGATGCAGGCAAGTTGATTACTCACCGCTTTGCACTGTCTGACATCCTCCAGGCATATGAGGTGTTCGGGAACGCGGCAAAGGAGAAGGCGATGAAAGTTATTCTTTCTCAATAAAAGCAAACGTATTACCACCCAGCCGGCTGGGTGAGCAGATGGCTGAATCAGGGGCGAGCTTATAAAGTTATCGCGCGCGAGTTGGTGTGGCTTGATGTTGAGTGTTAAATATTATCAGGTCGGCGCATGGCGATGAAGTTGCTGATAAGTTGGTTGTTTTTTTGACAGACACAACATTCGATACTATGTTCTTTGCGGCAGAACACATGTTACTGAATCTTTGAAAATAGGGATATTTATATATGAAGAAGCACATTCTGTTTGTGGGCGCTGTGGGTCTGGTTGCACTGTCTTCGTTGGTTCAGGCTGAAACCAAACAACCCGTCGCACAGTGGACGTGCGCTGATTTCCTGGCGGTGGACGAAAGCTTCCAGCCGACCGCCGTGGGTTTGGGTGAAGCCATTAACAAAAAAGGCAAAGTTGAAGATGCAGTACTGGATGTAGACGGCATCGCTAAAATCACCCCGCTGGTGGTGACTGCCTGCAAGGAAACCCCAAAAGAATCTTTCGTGTCCAAGCTCAAGGCTGAATGGGCCAAAGTCAAAAAAGACGTATAACCTCGCGCCCCAGGCCTGTACTTCGCAAGAGTACAGGCTGCCCCTATGCTTGAGCCCACCTGCGGCTAAAAACTCCCCAGCTGTTGTGAATTTCCTGCCCGGTTACCCCTCTATATAAAGACAGGCCTGCCTTGCTGGTCAGAAGGGCGTAGTAGACTACGCTGGTTTTATCTCTAACTGTCGGGGAACTCTATGTTAATCAGATCATTAGCCGAACTTGATCGCATTCGTGACGAGTGCAGGTCCATGGTCACCAAACGCTCCGCAGTGTCGGCAGGTGCCGCCGCAATCCCGCTGCCGGGCCTCGATATTGGCACTGATGTGGCGCTACTGGTTGAGATGTTGCCCGCGATCAACGGTAAATTCGGGTTAACCCCGCATCAGATCGAGCAAATGGACTCGCGCTCGAAACGTTTGATTATCGTGGCTGTCACCGGTATTGGCAGTGAAGTTATCGGCAAGTTCATCAGCCGAACGCTGGTCATGTCGCTGGTACGCAAGATGGGCGCCAAAGTGGCGACCAAGTCAGTGATTCGCTTCGTCCCGTTTGTGGGCCAGGCGGTGGCTGCCACCATCAGCTTCGGGGTGATGAAAATGGTCGGCAATGGCCATATCGAAGACTGCTATCAAGTTTGCCGCGAGGCGCTTCTGGCGCAAGCGCGAGAGTCAACAGTGATCGAGATTGGCCCTGAAATCGACACCTGACACGTTTATTTGACCGTGAAACCGAACCTGTCACTCACAGGGCCATCAAAGGTTTAAGGTCGACCAGAAATGGAGGGTGTGATGCATACGGTTAAATTCAGTCTTTTGCTGCTGATAGGGGGGATACTTACCTTCCAGGCGCAAGCGGGTTCAAATGTCACGGATGGCTCAACGCCAACTAACCGCAGCGCGCTGATGGCGCAAAACACCCCGTTAACCAATACCCCACCCGCGAATAATGTCATCCAGCGCATAAATCCCAACAGCCGTCAGGGCTCGGGACCTTCAGTGCCCGGCCCAAGAGGACCGTCGACCGTCCCCATGCAGCCAAACCAGGGCATCGACAACGGCAGAATAGGCAATGGTTACCAGCGAAACCAAGCGCCCCCTCAGACCCTCAAACCGACCGCTCCGTCGCTACAACCGCGAGACAAACCATAATCGAACAAGGAATGACTGATGTTGAGAAAAACCTTGCTGGCCACGTTGTGCGCCGCTTCGCTGCTCAACGTTACGTTATCGGTTCAGGCCGATGCGCAGAAGACGTTTGCTTCCGAGGCTGGAACGGTTACCGCAACTGCGATCGTAGAAGGGCTTGATCATCCGTGGGCGCTGGCTTTCCTGCCTGACAAACAAGGCATGTTGGTGACCGAACGCCCAGGTAACCTGCGCGTTGTAAGCCCTGAGGGCAAACTATCGGCGCCGCTATCGGGGGTGCCAAAGGTGTGGGCCAAAGGGCAGGGCGGCCTGCTCGATGTGGTGTTGTCGCCAAGCTTTGCCGAAGACCGACTGGTGTATTTGTCGTACGCCGAAGGAGGGGAAGATGGAAAGGCGGGAACCGCCGTTGGCCGCGGACGCTTGTCGGATGATTTGACCCGTTTGAGCAACTTTGAAGTGATTTTTCGTCAGCAACCCAAGCTGTCTACCGGCAATCACTTTGGCTCACGCCTGGTGTTCGACCGTGACGGTTACCTGTTTATTGCCCTGGGCGAAAACAACCAGCGCCCGACCTCACAGGACCTCGATAAGTTACAGGGCAAGGTTGTGCGCATCTACCCGGACGGACGTATCCCCAGCGATAACCCTTTTGTCGGCCAGAAAGGCGTGAGGCCGGAAATCTGGTCATACGGGCATCGCAATCAACAGGGCGCTGCGCTGAACCCATGGACGGGGACCCTGTGGACACACGAACACGGTCCCAAGGGGGGAGATGAAATCAACCTGATCGAGCGCGGCAAAAACTATGGTTGGCCGCTGGCAACTCACGGCGTTGACTACTCTTCACTGCCGATCTCCGAAGCTCAGGGCAAAACCGCCGAAGGCACACTTGGCCCGCATCACGTATGGGAGAGGTCGCCCGGCATCAGTGGCATGGCCTTCTACGACTCGGACCGTTTCAAGCCTTGGCAGCACAGCCTGTTTATTGGCGCCTTGGCAGATCAAGAGCTGATCCGGCTACAACTGAGCGACGACAAGGTAGTGCATGAGGAACGCTTGCTGGGTGATCTCAAGGCACGTATCCGCGACGTACGCCAAGGCCCGGATGGTTATTTGTATGTGTTGACCGACGAGGACGATGGCGTGCTGTATCGCGTGGGTTTGCAGTAGCCACAGTCATCTTGTGGGAGTGGTTTGCTCGCGACACCGGTAACGCGGTTGATCCGAGATAGCGCGGTGCTTTCATCGCGAGCAAGCCCGTTCCCACGGAAACAAATCAGGCAGTGCTTACTCGCTCACAGCCTGCTTGATCTGCTTGGAGGCCGACCAGATCCGGTAACGCACTTCGATACCCTTGGGCACGTACACCACGATTGGCAGCTTGCTGTTGTAACGCAACATGAACCCTTCACCCACGACCGGCACAAACTCGGGATGCGCCTTGCCTTCAGGGCAGGCCATCATGGTGCTCATGGGGCCGCTGACCTTGCTCAGGCGATACATCGGGTAGCCCCAGCCCTTGAGGGTCTTTTCTTCCAGCTTACCGCCCAGGCGCTGCTGATTGCAGTCGACCTGCAAGGTCTTGCCCGCGATGATTTGTACTTTGAAGTCGTCTTCATTCTTCTGTTTTGGCAGTTGAATGACCTGACGGCTAAAGCCCGCTTCGGCTTTAGGGTAGGGGGCGACGTCTTCCAGTTTGGCGGCGTTGGCCACGCTGCACAGCGTACTCAGGGAGAGTAATACGGCTGCACTGATCACCAGTGGTTTCATGCTGCTTCCTTATTTCAGAACTAAAAATGTATACCCAGGTGAATTAAACAACGTGTCTGGATCAATATCAGACAACGAATAGTGCATTAAAGTGCAAAACAGAGCACGTGGCGTGGATAGATTGCTTCTCGCCAATGTCGAACTGCCAGTAAACTGTTTTTTTTTCCTCCGAATCATTAATTTCCCGAGGTTTTGCATGACACTCAGTCCTCTTGCGGGCAAACCGGCTCCCGTTCAGTTGCTGGTCGATATACCGCGACTGGTGACCGCTTATTATACCGGTCAACCCGATGCAGCGATCGCCACGCAACGGGTCGCCTTTGGTACTTCCGGGCACCGCGGCAGTTCGTTTGAGCTGAGCTTCAATGAGTGGCATGTGTTGGCTATCAGCCAGGCCATTTGCCTCTACCGTCAAATGAAGGGTATCAACGGCCCACTGTTTGTCGGTATCGACACCCACGCACTGTCGACCCCGGCCGGTGCCAGCGCCCTGGAAGTGTTTGCCGCCAATGGTGTCGAAACCATGATTGCCGCGGGCGACGAGTACACCCCGACGCCAGCCATTTCCCACGCAATTATCTGCTACAACCGTGGCCGCTCCACCGGCCTGGCAGATGGCGTGGTGATTACACCGTCGCACAACCCGCCTGAAAGCGGTGGCTTCAAGTACAACCCGCCTAACGGTGGCCCGGCCGATACCGATGTCACCAAATGGATCGAAGCCAAGGCCAATGAACTGCTGGCGGCCAAACTGGCCGGGGTCAAGCGCATCAGCTATGAGCAGGCACTCAAGGCCAGCACCACGCACCGCCATGACTACCTGAACACCTATGTTGCCGATCTGAAAAACGTGATCGACATGGACACCCTGCGCGGTGCCAATTTGCGTCTGGGCGTCGACCCGCTGGGTGGCGCCGGTGTGCGCTACTGGTCGGCGATTGGCGAACACTACGGTCTCAATCTGGAAGTGGTGAACACCGCGGTCGATCCGACGTTCCGCTTCATGTGCGTGGACTGGGATGGCCGGATCCGCATGGACCCGTCCTCCAGCTACGCCATGCAGGGCCTGATCGGGCTTAAAGAGCGTTTCGACGTGGCATTCGCCTGTGACCCGGATCACGATCGTCACGGCATAGTTACGCCATCAGGCGGCTTGTTGGCGCCGAACAACTATCTGGCTGTGTCCATCGACTACCTGTTCCAGAACCGCCCGCAATGGCGCGCAGATGCTGCGGTTGGCAAGACCGTGGTCAGCAGTGGCTTGATTGACCGCGTTGCTGCGCGTCTGGGGCGCCGTCTGTATGAAGTGCCGGTAGGCTTCAAGTGGTTTGCCGACGGCCTGTTCGAAGGCTCGTTGGGTTTTGGCGGAGAAGAAAGTGCCGGGGCTTCGTTCCTGCGTATGGACGGCAGCGTCTGGTCGACCGACAAGGATGGCTTGATCCCATCGCTGTTGGCCGCAGAAATGACCGCTCGTACTGGCCGTGATCCTTCGCAGCTGTACCAGAAAATGACTGAAGAGCTGGGCCTGCCGTTCTCGACCCGTGTCGATGCCAAGGCTACCCCGCAGCAGAAAGCCCTGCTCGGCAAGTTGTCACCCGAGCAAGTCAAGTCGACGAGCCTGGCCGGTGAAGCCATTACCCGGATCCTCAGCCATGCCCCAGGCAACGACCAAGCGATTGGCGGGCTTAAGGTAATGACCGAAAACGGTTGGTTCGCAGCACGCCCTTCGGGCACCGAAGACATCTACAAAATCTATGCCGAGAGCTTTATCGGTGACGAGCACCTGAGCCGCCTGGTCGAGGAAGCGCAAGTGCTGGTAGATACTGCCATCGCCTGACAACCCAAAAAAAAGCCTGACCCCGCAATGGGGTCAGGCTGATTGTGGGTGATCCAGCCGCTATCAGCCCTTGCTGTTGAGTTGCACCACTTGCTGCATCTTTTCGTTGCAGGCACGGGCTTGCTGGAGCATCGCTTCGAACGGCGCGCTCATGATCTCGTCGTGACTTAACCAACTGTGCTTTTGGGTCATGGAGTACAGGTAGCGATACTCATCCTTGTTACGCTTGCTGCTCAGTTCCATATCAAACCACGGCGAGCTCACGGAGCAGGTGTTGATTGGTTTGCCAACCCTGGCACCTGACAACGTGATGTCGTAGGTGACTTTCTCCGGATCCGCCATATACAAATCAGCCAGTTGCCCGGTGCGGCGATAGTTCATCAGGCTGTCCCAGCGCTCGCTCATAAACGCCGGCTTGTAGATTTGCTGCCCGGACAGGTTTTCCAGTGCCCGCAAATTAGTCAGGGTGGCGTGTACCTTGTAACGCTCGGGCACCACAAAGCCGGTTTTCTCGCGGCTGATCTTGCAGTCGCTGATTTCCTTGCCAAAGTGATTGCACAAGTTCAGATCCGTGGCGGAAACCCCTGAGTCGGTGTCGGCATAGCTGAGCTGCATCAGCGTCATCTGGCCCATTTCGACTTCAGCGGTGGTGCGTGCCTGGCCATCGCGGTTGAAGTGTTCGAACTTCTTCACGGCCATGCTCAGGCTCGGTGCTGCTTCGGGGATGTGATCCTGACGCACCTTGCCTTCGGCATCGACGACCAACGCCCAGCGATTCTGGATGTCGGGCATGCTGCGACCCGGCAAGAACACCGGGTTGGTTGGGTCAAGCCACCAGACCTGGCCGTCGACCTGGGCCCTGACGATTGCATGATTCGCTGAGCTGGTGCCAGGCAGCAGCAGACCCAACGGATTGCTGCCGCGGCTGACCCAGCTGGTTTCAGCCTGGATGCCGCTGGCCTTCAACATGGCAGTCAGCAGTATCGAAAGGTCTTTGCAGTCGCCGTAACCACGTGCTTCGATTTCACTCAAGGTAAATGGCACATAGCCGCGATCTGTGGCGCGCCAGTCGCCCAGATAACGGTACTGATCGTGGATAAATTGCATCAGACCGGACACTTGTTGCGCGGGCGGTAAACCCTTAAGGCCAGACACGGCTTTGGCGGCGTTAGCAGGCAGCTTGGCAGCCAGAATTTCGTTGTAGCGTGTGGCCAGGTTGCCAAAATACTCCTGCACCTGGTTTGAGCTGCCGATTTCAACCCGTGGCATCTCACGGATATAGGCGTTCCCGGCTTCATTGATGTAATTCACGAAACGCGGTTTTTTCTGCTCGATCACCAGTGTCTTGTTGTCGGCAGACGGGGTGAACGTGAAGTCTTCCATCAGCTCACTGCGCCAGACAATCGGCTGCTCGGCGGTAAAAGTACTCTTGAACCCATCGGAGCGCACAGGGGTAGGGCCGAACATCATCAGGTAATGGAAGTGCTCCATCAGCGGTTTTGCCGCCGTATGCTCGCGCACGGTGTAAGTGATCCGGGTGCCAATGCGCAGGTTCGGGAAAGCAATCGAGGTTTGTCTGGCCCGTAAAAAGCCCTGATCCGGGTTGGGCGCCATGCGCGTGTCGATTTGCGATTGGGCAAGTGCCACCGGCTTGGCACCGGGTTGTGTCGATTGGGCGTCGATGATCTCCAGTTGATCTGTCTCGGGAAAACTGAAGTCAATACGCGACAGCATCTCTCGCCCATTGTTGGTGAGGATGGTGTAGCGGTAGGTCGTGGTGCAATCGGTGCTGGTATCTTTGTTGAAATGGCAGGCTCTTTGGGTTTCGCCCGCCAAGGCAGCCTCTGATTCTGGTTGCAACGCCGCGAAAGACGGCAGGCTGATAATCCCCAATGTTGCGCAAATCAATGATTTGCTGAAAGTAAAGCGGTGCATGAGCGCCTCAGGTCATTCCCTTTAAACAGCACCCTGCGACGTTTTGATTTTCTTTAAGTGGAGTAACAGGGTGCTGCGCGAACCGCGGATGATAATTGATCGCAACTGTATTTTCTACATTGTCAGACAATAAATATCGACAAAAGGCCCGTGCTAGAGCCTTTGTCGAGGTTTTTACGCTGTGGGGATGGGGTGTTTGTGGGAGCGCGCCTGCTCGCGAAGGCCTCAAGAGCGTCGTGATTATCCAGTAAAGATCTTCGCGAGCAGGCTCACTCCCACATCAGTACCGCTCGCTTAAGTGAAGGCTTAGATGTCCAGAATGATCTTGCCGAAATGCTGGTTGGTTTCCTGGTACTTGAACGCTTCGACAATCTCGCTCAGCGGGAAGTGACGATCGATCACGGGGCGCATGCCGTTGGCATTGATCGCACGAACCATGGCCTGCTGCTGGCTGCGGCTACCGACCAGCACGCCTTGCAGGCGTACTTGCTTGATCAGCATCGGCACGAAGTTCATTGCGCCGGTTATGCCGCTGAGGATGCCAATGATTGAAATGTGGCCGCCCACCCGAATCGCAATCATCGATTGCTCAAGGGTCGCTGGGCCGCCTACTTCAATGATGTGATCAACACCGCGACCACCAGTAAGGGCCAGGGCAGTTTCGCCCCACTG
This sequence comes from Pseudomonas kulmbachensis, assembly GCF_963681935.1. Lineage (NCBI taxonomy): Bacteria > Pseudomonadati > Pseudomonadota > Gammaproteobacteria > Pseudomonadales > Pseudomonadaceae > Pseudomonas > Pseudomonas kulmbachensis. Next base: position 2,708,347 of record NZ_OY817088.1, read on the forward strand.
GGCGTCCTTGCGGTAGTTGATCACGTGATCTGCGCCCAACGCCTTGAGGCGCTCCAGTTTCTCGTCGCTGGAGGAGGTGGCTATCACCGTGGCGCCAGCCATTTTGGCGAATTGCAGGGCGAAAATCGAAACCCCGCCGGTGCCTTGTACCAATACCGTGTCGCCAGGCTTGAGGGCGTCATCAGCCATCAGCGCGCGCCATGCGGTCAGGCCTGCGGTGGTCAGGGTTGATGCTTCGGCATGGCTATAGCCGGTGGGAGCGAGGGTGAACGAAGTGGCCTGGGCGGTCACTTGCTCACGGGCGTAGCCGTCAATGCCGTCACCGGGGACGGTGACAAAACCTTCAACCAGCGGTGTGCCGTCGATCCAGTCCGGGAAAAAGGTGCTGACTACCGAGTCGCCAACCTTGAACTCGCTCACCGCAGCGCCAACGGCAATCACTTCGCCCGCGCCATCGGCCATGGGGATGCGCTTTTCGCTCGGCCCCCACATGCCGCTTACAACTGCAAAGTCATGATAATTCAGAGAGTTAGCGTGTAAACGTACAGTGATTTCACCGATACCGGGGGCACGCGCTTCGCTGCTGCCAACCACTACATTCTGATAACCGCCGCCGGGTTGGACGAAGATTGCTTTAGTGCTCATGGGGCTTCCTCATATTTTTACATTGCGCGAAATAACGAAATGTATAAGTAAAAATTACAACTCGATTTTCAGCCTAGCCGCAAAGTCGTCGATCGCCTGTTCATTGCGTCGATAGTAGGTCCATTTGCCGATGCGGGTGGTCAGGACAAACCCGGCACGCTGCAAAATGGCCAGGTGCGCCGAAGCGGTAGAAGGTGACAGCCCGGCCTTGTGCTGCAAATGGGTCACGCATACGCCAATCGCAGGATCACCGTGATCCTGAGGCGGGAAATTGCTGAGCGGGTCTTTGAGCCACTCCATCATTTGCATGCGAGTGTCATTGCCCAGGGCTTTAAGCTGTTCGAGAATCATGGGTGGCCATGCTACGCTTTTTTACGAAATGTTCAACCGGTACTCAACTCCAGCATTCCCACAAGAAATCCCCCGCGACAACCGGCCGCAGACCGGGCGGATGTTTTGCAATTGCAGGTTCAATCCTGTATTTGTTTCGCCATTGAGCCTTGGCCAAGGCTCGTTTGTTTTTTGAATCTGCCCATCAGGAACCATGATGCCTAACCAGTTCCCCGCTGTTCGTCCGCGCCGCTTGCGCCGCTCCCAGACCCTTCGCGACATGTTCCAGGAAACCGAATTCAGCCTCAAAGACCTGGTGCTGCCGATTTTCGTCGAAGAAGAAATCGACGACTTCGTGCCGATCACCAGCATGCCGGGCGTGATGCGGATTCCTGAGTCGAAGCTGGCCGGTGAAATCGAGCGTTATGCCCGTGCGGGTATCAAGTCGGTGATGCTGTTTGGTGTTTCTCACCATCTGGATGCCACCGGCAGCGATGCCATGCGTGAAGACGGCCTGGTTTCGCGCATGGTACGTATCAGCAAGGATGCCGCACCGGACATGGTCGTGATGAGCGACACCTGCTTTTGCGAGTACACCTCCCACGGTCATTGCGGCGTGATGCACGACCACGGTGTCGACAACGACGCGACTCTGATCAACCTGGGCAAGCAAGCGGTAGCTGCCGCCGCTGCAGGTGCAGACTTTATCTCACCATCCGCCGCCATGGACGGTCAGGTGCAGGCAATCCGCAGCGCACTGGACGGTGCAGGTTTTATCGACACCTCGATCATGGCGTACTCGACCAAGTTTGCGTCAGCACTCTACGGCCCGTTCCGTGAAGCCGGTGGCAGCGCGCTGACAGGCGATCGCAAGTCGTACCAGATGAACCCGATGAACCGTCGTGAAGCCATTCGCGAGTCGTTGCTTGACGAACAGGAAGGCGCGGACGTGTTGATGGTCAAGCCAGCCGGTGCTTACCTGGACATCATTCGCGACATCCGTCAGGCCTCGCATCTGCCTCTGGCCGCGTATCAGGTCAGCGGTGAGTACGCGATGATCAAATTCGCCGCCATGGCCGGTGCCATTGACGAAGCACGGGTTGTGCGTGAGAGCCTGGGCTCGATCAAGCGTGCCGGTGCGGACATGATCCTGACCTACTTTGCGATGGACCTGGCATTGCAGGGCATCTAAGCGGTTAGCTTAAAACGGCCAGTTAGACACTTGCTTCTGACTGGCCGTCTGCATTTGACGATTGCCTTCAAACACAAGGAATGCATCCATGCACAGCGCTCGGCTCGAACGGATTTTGATCACTAACGACGACGGCATTGATGCCCCCGGCCTTGAAGCGCTAGAGGCAGTGGCACACGAGCTGGCGGATGAGGTCTGGGTAGTGGCACCGGACCATGACCAAAGCGGCATCTCCACGGCCATCAGCATTCACCACCCGTTGCGCGTCACCAAGCGCGGTGAACGGCGGTTTTCGGTTTCCGGGACGCCTGCCGACTGTGTCGCGATGGCGTTGCAGCAGTTGATGGACCAGCCGCCGCAGTTGTTGCTGTCAGGTATCAACAAAGGCGCCAATCTGGGGGTTGAAACGCTGTATTCCGGCACTGTAGGCGCGGCCATGACCGGCTTGTTGATGGGCGTTCCGTCCATTGCCTTGAGCCAGTATTTCACCCGTCGCAGCTCGGTACGTTGGGACACTGCCCGCACATTGGCCCCAGGGGTGATTCGTCAATTGCTGGGTAAAGGCTGGGAGCAATCGGCCTGCCTGAACATCAACTTTCCGGACGTACCGGCAGAAGAGGCCGGGCCAATACAAATCACCCGTCAGGGCGCCGGGCGCATGGAGGGAGTGGACGCCATCGAACGCACCGATTTTCGCGAGGCCAAGTACTACTGGCTGAGCATTACTCGGCACCAGCACCCGGAAGCGGCCGACACCGAAACCCAAGTCGTCACCCAGGGCGGCATCTCGGTCACCCCCCTGCAATTTGACCGCACCGCCATTGCCTTGCGCGAGCAACTGCGCGCGGCCACCCAAGTCACTTAGGCCCAGTGTGCCGGGTCATCGACGATGGCCTGGTGTCCTTCCAGTACTTTGGGTATTTCCTGCTTCAAAAACTCGACCCAGGTTTTGACCTTGGCATCCAGAAAACGCCGGGAAGGGTAGAGCGCGTAGATACTTTTCTCATGCAGCCGATACTGCGGCAGCAAGCGCACCAAAGAACCACGCTGATAAGAACCTACCGCCACGTAGTCGGGTAGCAGGCACACCCCGAGCCCGGCCTCGGCCGCTTGCGCCATGGCTTCGGCCACGTTGACCTGAAATACGTTGCCGGGGCGGATCACTTGCTCGCCCTGATCATCGCGAAAGGTCCAGCTGTCGGTAAACAACGGGTCCACAAGATGCAGGCAGCGGTGCTCGTGCAGTTCGTTGGGGGTTTTCGGGATGCCCTGGCCCTTGAGGTACGACGGCGCGGCACTGATGACGCTGAAGATGCTGCCCAGTTGCTGGCCGACCAATTCCGAGTCCGGCAAGTTGGCAGACAGGGTAATCACCACGTCATGGCCTTCTTCAAGCAGGTCTGGCTGGCGTTGCGAGAGGGTCAAGTCGACGTTGACCTGCGGGTAAAGCTCCGTGTAACGGGCCACCAGTGGTGCCAGCAACTGGATGCCCAGCCCGGTGGTGGACTGCACGCGTAAATGACCACGCGGGATCAGGTGCGCACCGGCAGCTTCGGCATTAGCGTCCTCGATTTCCCCAAGAATCATTCGGCAGCGCTCCAGATAGCGCGCTCCCACTTCGGTCAGCGCCAAACGTCGAGTACTGCGTTGCAGCAAGCGGGCTTGCAATGAGGATTCCAGCTCAGACAACAACCGCGACGTCTGTGCGGTGGAATAACCCAGCGCCTGTGCCGCGGCGGTAAAGCTGCCGGTCTCGACCACGCGGACAAACACCCGCATTGCCTGAAAAATATCCATCCTGATTATTACCTCACACGTAAGCGTGCTTTCTTGTGGCGGCAATAATTACACAGACCAGGCAGGCATGCCGTGTTGCAGTCGTTCTTTGCGGCCAATGCTTCAGGCGAGCACTGCCACCGCCTTGATCTGGGCCCAAAGTGCTTGCCCGGGGTACAGATGCAACTGGTCACGTGAGAAGCGGGTGATTCGAGCCAACAGGGTGGTGCCGTCAGCATCCAGGCGCACCAGCACATGGGCCCGGTTATCGGCGGCAGTTTCGCTGACCACCGTCACCCGCAGGCAATTAAGAATGCTGCTGTGTTCGCCAGGCACCAGGCTCAGGCTGATGTCCCGGGCCTGGACCTTGACTCGCAGGGTCTGGCCAACAGCCAGCGATGCATGCGCGACCCGCAACTGCTGGGTGCTACCAGGCAGTTGCAACGTCAGAAGCTGATAGTGCAGGTTGTAATGGCAGACCTGCCCGCCAATCACCACCCCAGCATCATCGCCCCGTGCCAAAGGCAGGTCGAGCCTGGCCAGGGTTTCGCCGATAGGGCCGCTGGCAAGTGCCTTGCCTTCCCTGAGCAACACAATATGGTCGGCGAGGCGCGCAACTTCATCCTGGGAGTGGCTGACGTAGAGCACCGGAATATCCAGCTCCGCGTGCAGACGTTCGAGATACGGCAGAATTTCGCGTTTGCGCTGGTTGTCCAGCGCGGCCAGGGGTTCGTCCATCAGCAACAGTTTGGGACTGGTCAGCAATGCACGGGCGATACCGACCCGCTGACGTTCGCCGCCCGACAAGTTATTCGGTGCGCGCTCCAGCAGGTGGGTGATGCCCAGCAGCTCGGTGGCGTGGGCCAGATCAACCCGGCGCTCATGGCGCGCAATACGCTTGAGCCCGAACTCCAGGTTGGCCCGTACCGAGAGGTGAGGAAACAGGCTCGCCTCTTGAAAGATGTAGCCCAGTGCGCGTTTGTGCACCGGGACAAAGTGATCTCGCTGGCTGTCTTGCCAGACTTCATCGTTGATCTGCACATAGGCCTGGGTAGCGCGTTCAAGACCGGCAATGCAGCGTAGACAGGTGGTCTTGCCAGAGCCGGAATCACCGAAGAGCGCGGTCACCCCCTTGCCGGGCAGTTGCAAGTCCAGATCCAGGGAAAAACCTGGATAGCTGTGCTGCAGTCGAAGGTTGATCTGCGACGTCATGTTCAGCTCCAGCTGGTTTGAGATTTGCGGCTCGAATACAGTGCCAGCAGCACCAGAAACGAAAACACTACCATCGCCCCGGCCAGCCAGTGCGCTTGAGCATATTCCAGTGCCTCGACGTGATCGTAAATCTGCACCGAGACCACGCGGGTTTTTTCCGGGATATTGCCGCCGATCATCAGCACCACCCCAAACTCACCGACTGTGTGGGCAAAGCCCAAAATCGCGGCCGTGATAAACCCGGGCCGGGCCAGCGGCAGGATCACGCTAAAAAAGGTGTCCCACGGGTTTGCCCGCAGGGTGGCAGCAACCTCAAGCGGTCTGGGGCCAATGGCCGTGAATGCGTTCTGCAAGGGCTGCACGACAAAGGGCATGGAGTAGATCACCGAACCGATCACCAGCCCGGCAAAACTGAAGGTCAGCGTGCCAAGCCCGAGGAATTGGGTGAACTGGCCAACATAGCCATGCGGCCCCATTGTCAGCAGCAAATAGAAGCCGATAACCGTAGGTGGCAAGACCAGGGGCAGGGCCACGATTGCGCCGATGGGGCCGCGCAACCGCGACCGGGTATGCGCCAGCCACAATGCAATGGGAGTGCCGACAATCAGCAAAATGACGGTAGTCAATGACGCCAGTTGCAGGGTCAGCCAAATCGCAGCAAAGTCAGCACTCGTGAGCGGCATTTACAGGTGATAACCATAGGATTTGATGATGGCAGTGGCCTTTGGACCTTTCAGGTACTCGGCCAAGGCCTTGGCGGCAGGGTTGTTCTCGCCTTTTTTAAGGATTACCGCGTCTTGCCGGATCGGGTCATGCATCGCCTCCGGGACAATCCACGCGGAGCCGCTGCTGACTTTGCCGTCTTTGTAGATCTGTGACAAGGCTACAAAACCCAGTTCAGCGTTGCCGGTGGAAACAAATTGATAGGCTTGGGTGATGTTCTGGCCTTCAACGATCTTGTTTTTGACCTTGTCTGTCAGGTCCAGCTTTGCCAGCACTTGGGTGGCCGCCAGGCCGTAGGGCGCTGCTTTGGGGTTGGCAATGGACAGGTGCTTGTATTGATTGCCGATCAGCGTCTTGTCAGTACCATCGATGTAGCCGTCTTTGGCCGACCACAGCGCCAGGGTGCCAATGGCGTAGGTGAAGCGCGAGCCCGGAACAATATCGCCTTCTTTTTCAAGCTTTTCGGGGGTGCTGTCATCCGCAGCCAAAAAAACCTCAAACGGCGCGCCGTTCTTGATCTGGGTATAGAACTGGCCTGTGGCGCCATACGCCGCAATCAGCTTGTGCCCGGTGTCTTTTTCAAAATCGCTGGCGATGGCCTGAATCGGCGCCGTGAAGTTGGCAGCTACTGCGACCTGCACCTCATCTGCCTGGGCCGAAGTGAAAGCACTGCACCCGATCAATATGGCGAGCACGGATGGGACAAAGGGGCGAGCACGAGCGGTCATGACAAAACTCCATTTAGAGGCGAGGGCGGCCCATCTGTATTTAGTTGTGTTGGGCGCTGGGAAGATAGTCGCTATATATAAATATTTATAGCGCTTTGTAAACCCGCAAAGGCTCGGGGAGGGGGTAAAGGGTTAAATCCGGTTCACCCTGCCTGGCGCAGGGTGATATTGATTCGCTGCTCGCCCAGCAACGAATGGTGCCCTGGCTTGATCGGCAGCACGCCGTGATAGCGCAAGCGGTCAACGCCACCCCAGACCACAATGTCACCGTGGAACAGCGAAATACGCTGTGTCGGTGCGCTTCGTTGGAACCCGCCAAACTGAAAGGTCGCGGGCAGGCCCAGAGAAATTGACACGATGGGCGCCGTAAGGGAGCGCTCATTCTTGTCTTGGTGCAACGACATTTTGGCGCCTGGAGCGTAGGAATTGATCAGGCAAGCATCAGGTACAAAACCATTGAACCCTGCCGCTTCGGCTGCCGTTCGCGCCAGTGTGAGAAAGGCTGCAGGCAGGGCTGGCCAGGGCTGGGCGCTTAACGGATCGACAGGGCTGTAACGATAACCGTCGCGGTCGCTAGCCCAGCCCAGATCGCCGCAACTGCTCAAGCGGGCGGACATGGTAAAGCCGCCAGGCGTCTGCATCTGCCGCAAGGGCGATTGGCGCAACACGCCATCAAGGGCCGCCAGCAGTTGGGTGAGTGCGGGCAAGGCGAAGCCGCGAAGCACATACGCCTGATCGCCGATGCGCTCGACCCGGGCGGGCTGCTGCAAATCCTGCTCGGCAAACAGATCCAGAGACATGGGGCTTAGAGCGCCTTGCTCGCCTTGATGTCGGTGATTACATCGTCTGCATCGTTGTGGAGCTTCTCAAGTGCTGCGCGGGCTTCTTCTTCCGAGCCTGACTGAAGCTGAGCAAACTCAAAACGGCGTTCGCCATTGAGCTTGTACTTGATCACGTACTTGGTAGTTTGCACTGTAATTCCTGCCTTGGGCTTAGCGGAGTTTGGAGCTGGAGCGACGTACGATTTTAATGGTCGGCTGGAAGCTCGGCTTGCGGGTTACGCTGATGGCGCGGGTGGTGACGGTATCAATGGTGATATTCCAGAAACCGGTGCTCGGCGCAGTGATGCGAGCCGGGAAATCCTTGAAAGCACCGCCATGGTAGGAGTGACGGCCACCATTTTTGAAGCTGCGAAAGTGTGCATCGCTCATCAGGCGAATATTGCAGGGTTGGGAGCACTCGATGACGACAATATCGTCTTCGTTAAGGTGCTCGCGCTGGTGAATAAATTTCATGGGTGCTCCAAAAAGGTGGAATCTGCTGAAAAATCAGCACGATAGCATGTGCTCGAGCCCCGTCAGGGGGCTAAAGCCGAGTATTATGCCGTGATGCGGGTGAGTTTGACGTAAAACGTGGATAATCCGCCACTATTGAGTATTTATTCACTATGACCCGGGAGAAATTCTGAGTTTCTGCGGTCGTAGGGTCTTTAACGGAGAATGTATATGAAGTGGGGCGTATTAGCGGCGATGCTGGTTTTGGGTGGCTGTGCATCTGTCACAGACATAGAACAGACGCTGCCCACGCTGAATGTGATTTCGGGCAAGAAGCCGGACGCCTACGCACAATGCCTGGTGCAGCAGCTGTCCATCACGCGCAAGGCACCCCAGATCGAACCGCATAAAGAAGGGTTCCGGATCATTGTTCCGCAAAAGCTGACTTCCAATCCAACGGCAGTCATCGATATTGAAGAGCGCTCCGGCGGGAGCAGTATCAAGGTCTACGAAAGCATGTCCAATGTGCCGGTGCGTCCGGGAGACATTCGCAAAGCGGCAACACACTGCATTTCCGGTTGATTGAAGCGCCGCTTCAGCTCATCCGTAACTGCCCCGAACCTGACGACTGCCTTGCGCCGCGTCAGGTTTTTTTCGCGACTTCATTGTAAACAGGCTAAAAGCAGTGTTGTGACCTTGTAGGAATTCTCCTACGCTCCATATGCTTATATTTTATAGGCCTAAGCATATAACAATAATGGAGCTGGTCATGATTCCACTTAACCGAACGCTATTGAGCAGCGTAATGTTGCTTGTTTTCAGCAACGTTCAGGCGCAACCCAACATCTACTTGCAGGGCGGAGCCCAGCCGGGCGCAATCGCCTGCGTGGCTTGCCACGGTGCAGATGGCATGGGACTGGCGCCAGCCGGTTTTCCGCGATTAGCCGGTATTTCTGCCGATTACCTGAGCAAGCAGTTACATGATTTTCAAAGTGGCAAGCGGGTCAGCCCCGTGATGCAACCCTTGGCCAAGGCATTGACGGACCAGGAAATCACTTCCGTGACAGGCACTATCGCCGCTATGCCGGCTCCTGCAGTACCCGCCATCAACCGCAGTCGCATGCCCGCCAGCCTGGGTGAGACACTGGCCTTGCGTGGCGCCTGGGATCGCCAGATCCCCGAGTGCGTCAGCTGTCATGGGCCTGGCGGGGTTGGCGTGGGGAGCGCTTTCCCGCCACTGGCCAATCAGCCTGCGTTGTACCTGACCGCGCAGTTGAATGCCTGGCGCGATGGCACGCGTAAAAACGATCCCAATGACCTGATGGGCCATATCGCCAAGGCCATGACCGAGGATGAAATCAAGGCGGTTGCCGACTATTTCGCCACTGTGGGTCACAAGGAGGTCACACCATGAAAATCCTGATGCCCGTCTGCACATTTTCGATTCTCCTGAGCCCGGGAGTGGGTGCGGCGACCATTGCGATGGAGGATCAGTCGCAGATCAAAGTTCCTGTGCCTGCCGAACACATCACCTACTTTCAGCCGCCGCAACAGAGCGAACTGCCGGACAACGCCTACGGCAAAATGGTCATGGACGGTTATGCCCTGTTTGTCGATACCAAGCGTCAGGCGCCACAGTTCGTTGGCAACGGGCTTAACTGCACCAATTGCCATCTGGATCAGGGCCGGCTGGCCAACTCGGCGCCGCTCTGGGGCGCTTACCCCATGTACCCGGCGTATCGAAAGAAGAACGACAAGGTCAATACTTTTGCCGAACGCCTGCAAGGCTGCTTTCAATTCAGCATGAACGGTGGCAAGCCTCCGGCGGCCGATAGCAGGGAAATTACAGCTCTCTCGACATATGCCTACTGGCTGTCGACCAAGGCTCCTGTAGGTGTTGAGCTGCCTGGCCGCGGCTACCCCGATGTGTCAGAGCCTAAAGGTGGCTACAACCTGGTGCGTGGTGCGGCTGTGTACAAGGATCAGTGCGCGATTTGTCATGGCGACAACGGACAAGGGCAAAAGGCTGGCGATGATTACGTAATGCCGCCGCTATGGGGCAAGGAGTCCTACAACTGGGGAGCCGGCATGCACAGGATCAATACAGCGGCCTCGTTTATCAAACACAACATGCCGCTGGGCAAGCCCAACAGCTTGAGTGACGAGCAGGCGTGGGATGTAGCGGCGTATGTAAACACCCATGAACGGCCACAGGACCCACGTTTGGTCGATGGATCAGTGGAAAAAACCCGGCTCAAGTACCACGCCAATGACGGGGTAAACGTCTACGGCCAGACCGTGAATGGCGTGCTGATCGGACAAGGCATCCAATAACCGCAAATGCCGCTGAAGCCTTGCGCTTTAGCGGCATCCGTCAACAAACCCTATTTGCACGTAACCACAATATTTCGGCTGTTGAAATTACCCACATCGACGCCCAAGGTCTTGTCGTCTTCCCTGATCGCAGGCGAACCATTTCTGCCGACGATGTTATATCCCGTACCGGCGCAAGAGGCGTCCGCCTTTTCGTAGCACTTGGCCCACGACATGGCCTCGCCCGAGCAGTCTATGCTCAGTCCTTGTTTGCCGTCGGCAAGGTAGGTATTGGACGCTGTTGCACAACCGCCTAGTGAAACCAGAGCGAGCAAGGTCAGAATTTTTTTCATCGAAGTGTTGTCATCACGAAAGTAGGGTTAGTTTTTCTTGTTGCGCCGACGGGCTGGTGGCGCAGGCTGGTCCTGAAGCACCGAAGCCACCTCAATGGCCGCTTCCTGCGTGTTGAATGGACCTGCAATGTTTTCGCCGGATGCGTCAAACACGCACCATTCGCCCGTTTCGTTGGGTTTGATTTCGTAACCGTTGACGCTGATGGGTGCGGACATCTAAGAACTGCCTTGTTAGCTGCATGAATTGCGTGATGATAGCGCAAGGGCATTACGGGTGTTGCCAGTATGTGAGCAGGTATTTACAAGCGGGCAGGCGTGCGGTTTGATTGGTTGGAACACCCGCTGGGGAACAACCCGCAACAATAGCAATGGAACTAATGCCCTAAATATTTATCTACGTTGGCATCAGTTTGCTATCGAGAGGCATTGTAACGTCGATGCCGCCTGATTAGACTGCGCCAAATTTGGAACACACAGCCCTTTTAAGGACTCATATGATCAAGAAATGCTTGTTCCCAGCAGCCGGCTACGGCACTCGCTTTTTGCCAGCGACCAAGGCCATGCCTAAAGAAATGCTGCCGGTGGTGAACAAGCCACTGATCCAGTACGGGGTTGAAGAAGCACTGGATGCTGGCTTGACTGAAATTTCCATCGTGACAGGACGTGGCAAACGCGCACTGGAAGACCACTTCGACATCAGCTACGAGCTGGAAAACCAGATCAAGGGTACTGATAAAGAAAAGTACCTGGTCGGTATCCGTCGTCTGCTGAGCGAATGTTCGTTCTCTTACACCCGTCAAACCGAAATGAAAGGTCTGGGTCACGCAATTCTGACCGGCCGCCCACTGATCGGTGACGAACCCTTTGCCGTAGTACTGGCGGACGACTTGTGCGTCAACCTGGAAGGCGACGGCGTTCTGACGCAAATGGTTAAGCTGTACAACCAGTACCGCTGCACCATCATTGCGATCCAGGAAGTTGATCCGGCAGAGACCAACAAGTACGGCGTGATCGCTGGCGAAATGATCGGCGATGATCTGTACCGCGTGCGCAACATGGTTGAAAAACCGGCACCGGAAGACGCACCGTCGAACCTGGCCATCATTGGCCGTTACATTCTGACCCCGGACATCTTCGACCTGATCAAACAGACCGAACCGGGCAAAGGCGGCGAAATCCAGATTACCGACGCCCTGATGAAACAGGCACAGAACGGTTGCGTGATCGCGTACAAATTCAAAGGCCAACGTTTTGACTGCGGTGGCGCTGAAGGCTACATCGAAGCAACCAACTTCTGCTTCGAAAACTTCTACAAAACCGGCAAGGCTTACTAAAAGCGCGGTGTTGTAGAGAGCTTCAAGACAAAGCCACCCTCGGGTGGCTTTTTCGTTTTTTTGCCTTCGGCAACCTCCCGCGCTGGTCAATCGCGCTGGAGTGATTATGCTGATGGCCTGCCTAGGAGAGAGAAATGGCCTACGAATTTGATTTGTTTGTAATTGGTGCGGGTTCTGGTGGCGTGCGTGCTGCGCGTTTTGCCGCAGGTTTCGGTGCAAAAGTTGCTGTGGCCGAAAGCCGCTACTTGGGCGGGACGTGCGTCAACGTTGGCTGCGTCCCCAAGAAACTGCTGGTCTACGGTGCGCATTTTGCGGATGACTTCGAGCAGGCCTCAGGCTTTGGCTGGACGCTTGGCGAAGCCAACTTTGACTGGGCAACCCTGATCGCCAACAAGGATCGCGAGATCAATCGCCTGAACGGCATTTACCGCAACCTGCTGGTCAACAGTGGCGTGACCTTGATCGAAGGCCACGCGAAACTGACCGGGCCTAATGAGGTGGAAATCAACGGTCAGCGCCACACTGCCAAACATATCCTGATCGCAACCGGTGGCTGGCCGCAAATCCCTGAAATCCCGGGCCATGAGCACGCAATCAGTTCCAACGAGGCGTTTTTCCTCAAGGAGCTGCCCAAGCGTGTGCTGGTGGTGGGAGGTGGCTATATCGCGGTTGAGTTTGCCGGGATTTTCCACGGCCTGGGGGCCGAAACCTCCTTGCTGTATCGCGGCGACATGTTCCTGCGCGGTTTTGATGGCGCAGTGCGCAAGCATTTGCATGAAGAACTGACCCGTCGCGGTATGGACGTGCAGTTCAATGCCGATATTGAGCGTATCGACAAGCAGGCCGATGGCAGCCTCAAGGCCACGCTTAAAGACGGGCGCGAGCTGATTGCCGATTGCGTGTTTTACGCCACTGGCCGTCGCCCGATGCTCGACAACCTGGGCCTGGAGAACACCGAGGTTAAACTCGACAAGCGCGGTTTTGTCGAAGTGGACGATCTGTACCAGAGTGCCGAACCGTCGATTCTGGCCATTGGTGATGTTATCGGCCGCGTACAATTGACACCGGTGGCGCTCGCAGAAGGCATGGCGGTTGCACGTCGACTGTTCAAGCCTGAGCAATACCGTGCGGTGGATTACCGGATGATCCCGACAGCGGTATTCAGCCTGCCCAACATCGGCACCGTGGGCCTGAGCGAAGAACAGGCAATTGAAGCGGGGCACAAGGTGCAGATTTTCGAGAGCAGCTTTCGGCCGATGAAACTGACGCTCACTGAGTGCCAGGAGCGTACGCTGATGAAGCTGGTGGTCGATGCGCAAACCGATAAGGTGCTGGGTTGCCACATGGTTGGCCCGCAAGCCGGTGAGATCGTGCAGGGGTTGGCGATTGCTCTGAAAGCAGGCGCGACCAAGCAGCATTTCGACGAAACCATCGGTGTTCACCCGACGGCTGCCGAAGAGTTCGTGACCATGCGTACGCCGGTCAAGCGCTAACCGTCAATGTAGCCGCTGCCGAGGAACAAAGGCTGCGATGGGCCGGGAAGGGTGGGTCTTCGCCCCTTATCGCAGCCTTCGTTCCTCGGCAGCGGCTACAATCAGGCGCCGTTACCTGAAGTCGGCATAAGGTATCAACGGTTGCACCGGCATCGGCAAGTTGCCTTGCCAAGTATCGAAGGTATAGCGCAGATAAAGCATCGCCCGGCTTGGGGCGTAGCTTTCACTGTGTTGATAGAGCAAGCCGCCTCCCAGCACCAGGTTGTCCGTCAGCCTGCGCTCCACCAGCCCTTGTAAACGATAGCCAATGCCTGTGCTGCTGCCGCCCGAAGTTTGTCCCAGGGGGTCGGCCAGCTTGTAGCCTTCCTGATCCACCACCTGCAGGATCTTGTCATTCAGCCCGCTGAGCGGGTACAGGTCGTTGGCATCGCTTTTGGAATACGACCAACTCACCGAGCTTTCCAGTGACACCGACCAGTTCGGGGTGCGGAATGCGTAGTTCAGCGGTACGCCAATCGAGTAGTACTTCTGCGGGCTGTAATAACCGCCCTGGCCCAGGGTGTACTCGCTCAAGTCCTTGTCATAACCCCAGTACATCAGCGTCAGGCCGGTGCGCATACGCTCGTCGGCGCGTTCGACCAAGCGATAGTAATAACCCGCCATGGCTGTGCTCTTGTGGTTGTCTTCGACATTCTTGCCGCGTAACCAGTGCTGCCCCAGGCTCGCCCAGACACCGTCCACGCCACCTTCGTCGTGGCTCAGGCTCAGGGTCAGACCGTTCGAGGTCACGCCGCCCCAGGTGACGCCGGTATTGGGATCGGTTGCACCGGCATAAGACAGGATTGAGTTGCTCAATGGGCGACGCGAACCGGTCAGAGTCCAGCCCACTGAAGCAATCTTGCTGCTGTAGGCTACGCCTCCCAGCCAATTGGGTACTTTGAAGGTATCCGGAGTGCGGCCGATATCGACGTTCCAGACCTCGTTTTTCCAACCGGCCGCCATCATGGTGCCGTTAGCCGATTGAGAACGGTCATCGCAACCCGAGAAGTTCGGGCCATTGGTGCCCTTGCGATTGACCGCCACCGCACAGGTGCCGTAATTCTCACGAACGAGGCCGTCCGGATCGGCCTTGAATTGACCCGCGTCCATACTCAGCTGCTCAGCCCGGACAAACCCGGTGCCATCGGCAATCGGCAGGTCCAGCTGCAGGATGGTGGTGCGCGTGTCGGTATCGGAAGTCCCGGCAGAGGCTTTGTCCGAACGCCAGCCGTAATCGGTGTACAGGTGAACCGTAGGGTTTTGCCGCTGGTACAGTTCATCCACATCACTGCGCAGGCTACTGGCCAGCCATTGGTCATCGTCCTTTTCGCGGCTGGCCATGGTCATGGCGCGATTGTCACGTGGGTTAGCCTGCTCAGGTGCAAGCAAGCCCGCCGCGGCCATGCTTTTGGCGTAGTAGTCCAGCGCCTGTTGCGGTTGCTTGACCGCTATCAGCCGTGCCGCATCGCGGTACATCAGAGGGTCGGTCTGGGGTGACTTGAGTAACTGGGCATAAATGGCCTGGGCCTTGTCGGGCTCGCCCACGGCGACCCAGGCATTGGCCACACGACGTTGTTGCGAAGGAGTCAGCACAGTCCCTGGTGCGGGCTGGAACTGTGTCAGCTGCTGTCGGGCAGGGGGCAGTTGCTGACTGGCAATCAGGGTTTCGATTTGCCCCAGTCGTGCATCAGTATTGCCAGGTTGCTTTCTCAACACCTGGGCATAGAGATTTTGCGCCTGGGTAAAATCTCCACGCTCCTGGGCCCAACCGGCGACCGTCATCAGGTCGTCGTTATCCGGGTTCTTCATCAGCAGGGCAATGGCCTGCGGCTCTTGTCCGGCAGCCCGCAGGCTATCGGCGCGGGCCACCAGTACGTTGCGTTGCAAGCGGGTGTCCAGTTCACGCATGGAGGCGGTCCACTGCGTCTTGGGCAGTTGCTCCAGCACGCTCAAGGCACTGGCATCACGATCGGTACCCGACAGGTAAAGCGCATAGGCATACAGTGCTTCGGGGTTTTGCCCCTGACGGCGAATCAGTTGCTTGAAGCTGTCATCTGCCGCACCCGGTTGGTTGATTTCACGCTGGGCGTTTGCCAGGCGGTAAGTCAGCCAAGGTTCATCGGGGGTCAGCTCACGAATCTTGCTGAGCAACGCCACGACTTGCGGCCAGTCCTTGCGTGCCGCCGCCGCGTCGGCTTGCTGGTTCAGCTCGTCCAGCGCCATGCTCTGGCGCAGCCCGGCGAAGTCCTTTTGACTGGAAGGCGGCAGGCTATTGAGAAAATCCTTGGCTTTTTGTGGTGACTGCGCGCTGTACAAGCGCACCAGAGCACGGACGGCACCGCCATTGCCGGGTTCCAGGCGTCGGGCCTGCAACAGCAAAGCTTCGGCCTGGATGTCGTTGTGCTCGGCGAGGGCAATGTTTGCCAGCCCGATCACCGGGTCGGCATCGCTGGCCTTGGCCTTGCGCGCCTGGGTATAGGCTTTGCGCGCCACTGCAAGGTTATTCTGCTCCAGGGCCTTGTCGCCCTGGCTGAGCAGCATGCGGTAGCGGCTGGCATCCATCAGGTCCTGCCACTTGCTGATATTGGAGGTGTCCTGATCCTTGGTCCGCGCCGTGGCGAAGTTGGCACTCGACTCTGCATAGCGGCCCTGGCGAAACAGGGCCATGCCCAGCGCGCCATACAGGGTCGGATCTTCGGGGTATTGCTTGAGGGCACGGCGCAACAGGCCTTCAGCTGCAACCGGGTTGCGCGACTGATCGATCATCTGCTTGCCTTGAGCCCCGGCAATCCAGGCCGGGTCGCCGAGCAAATGCTGCTGTTGTTGCAGGTTTTTACTGGCTTCGCCGATCAGTGGCGAGGTCGGGTAACGGCCGACAAACGATTGCCAGGCCCGGGCCGTAGAGCCATTGACGGGCAATGTATTGAGGTAGATGTATTCGCGCTCGGCCGCCGCGTTACTGGCCAGCGGATCGGTGGACAGTTGTTGCAATACGGCCAGGGCTTCGGGGGCGCGTTTTTCCCGAAACAGCAGGTCGGCCAGGGTTTGGCGCAGACCGACGTTGCCGGGGTACTGTTTGTCCAGGACCTGCAACTGCTCGATGACCTTGGGGTGCTGGCCCGGGATGTTGCTGCGGATGCGCAGGTATTCCAGGGCCGTGGCGAAATCCGGCGGGTCATTGCCGAACAGCTTTTCGAAAATCGCCGCCGCTTCATCCGGTCGGCCGGCAGCGGCGTACAGCCGTGCCTGTTGCAAGTCCTTCTGGCTTTGCGGGTCTTGCAGCTTCATCAGGCTCTGCGCTTGGCGTAGCGCCGCAGAGTTTGGGGCAATGCTTTGCAACTTGGCCAGACGCTGGTTGGCCAGTTCAGGATTCTTGTCCAGCAAGGCCTGGCGAATCGAAGCCATCAGCGCTTGCGGGTTGTTCGGTGCGATCAGTTGCAACCGCGCCAGTGAGTCACGCACCAGGTCTTCGCGGTACATCGCTTCGCCGATCCGCACCTGCTCCAGTAGCCACTGCTGCTGTTCCTGCACGGTGTTCGGTTGGGCAATGGCGGCAGAGGACAACCCGCTGAACAGAAGCGCCCATGTTGTTAGTTTTGGCATGTGTTGGCCCACGCTGGTAAAAGCTGTCCATCCTTGTCAAAGCGATAGCGTTGTTCATCCCAGCCTTGGCCAAACATCAGCAGTGACTGGTTGTAATAAGCATCGGCCGCAGGCGGTTGCTGTTGTACATTTGCCTGTTGTACTGCCAGCGCAGGGGAATCGAGACTGGCCAGCAGTGGCAGCATTGCAGCAGAAAACCCCACTGGGGCCTTGCCGGTGTACTTGCCAGTCAGGGCATTAACGCTTTCAGGCACATAACCCAGGGTCTGGGTGAGGCTGGCCATGGGCGCAAAGTGCTGTTGCAGGGTTTGGCGGTTGGCCGCGTCCTGAGCCAGCATGCCGACCCACAAATAGACCCGAATTGCATCGTAGTCCCCGAGCGAGCCGTCCTTGGGGTCGGGAGCCCAGCCGCCACCGGCCTTCCACAACAGCCAGTCAGGCGCAAAACCCTTGGGTGAGCCTTCGATCAGCATGCGCTGTTGATTACGCGCCAATTCCGCCCAGACCGGAGAGATGCGGGCAAACCGTGCCAGCAGTTGTGGCGGCAAATAGCTGGGGTTCAGGCGCCAGCCTTGGGGGCTGTCAAAACCGACATCCCCCGGCAACAGCATCAGGCCCAGGCCGGGCATCTTGCGCAGACTTTGCGCGGCAGTGCGCCAGAGCATGTTTTGCCCCAGCGCCACGTACTGCGGCCACTGCCACAGGCGTCCTGCTTCAAGCAAGCTATAGGCGATCCACAGATCGGCATCACTGGCATTGTTAGTGTCCAGGATTTGCCACTTGCCGTTTTTGGCACGCCCCCATTGCCACGCCGGCAAATGGTCCTCAAGGCTGCCGCTGGCCAGGTTATTACGACTCCAGTTGAGAATGCTGGCGAAACTTTTCCTGTCGTTGCCGAGCAGGGCGAAAAACAGCCCGTAACTTTGGCCCTCGGAGGTGGTGATCATCTGCTCCGAGGAGCCATCAATGATGCGTCCATCGTTGCTCATCATGGCTTTTTTGTAACTGTCCCAAGCGGGCCAGTTACAGGATGCTGCACTCGCCACCAGAGGAGCGCAGCCTAGGGTCAGAGTCAGGGCGAGTGCCGCCAATCGTTGCATAGCTTCAGTCATCCTTGTGCAGGCGACGGTTGGCCGCCCAGCTGAGGGCACGCCACAACAGGAATGCACTGAGCACCACGCTGATCACTGCCAGTACTGCCAGCAACACCGGGTGTTCAGACAGCTGATACCACAGCAGCAGATACCACGGCAGGTTGCCGACGAAGTACTGGTCACCGACCAGTTGGCTGTAAACCCCACTGCTGCGGATCAAGGCCACCGAGCCCGCAACGGCGTCCATCTTGCCGCTGTCGCCCAAGGCCTCGCGCAGCAGGCTGTAGTCGGCATCGTCATTGCCCAGCAGTGCCACGATACTGCGCTGGTTATGAGACGGCGACTGCATGCCCAGAATTGCCGCAATCGGTGCTTGTGCTGTCACTTCGACCCGGTTGGCCGGCATGTTGCGACCGTCAGTTGAGGGGCCGCGGCGATTACTGGCATCGATGCCGGAAGTGCCGTAAGGCTGTACCAACATGTCGCGCTGGCGCTGCAACAACAGGGTCAAGTCCGGGTTGTCGCGCATATCGGGGGCCATTTCGCCCAACAACAGCAGGTCGGCATCTTCCTTGGATGCGGCTTGCCAGTCATTGCTCAAGCGCACGCCAAAGGCCGGGTAGCCGGAGCGGGCGGAGATGCTGGCCACGGCTTCCAGCAGGGTGCTGATTTGGGTCGGTGTGGTTTTGCTCGGCACCACCACGATGGATTCCGACATATCGGCCATGCGGCTGAACGGGAAGCCGCTACGTGCGAATGCCTTGAGGTCCGGCATGCTGATGTAGTGGTGATAGCCGGACATGTCGATCGTCGAGTCTTCGTCGATGATCGCCTGGGTGTTGGCCGGGAGGATAGTCTGGCAGCGATCACGCTGGGCGCTGCCCATGGTGCTGGCGAAGTTGAAGTCGAAACGCAGGCGGTTGCGGTCGCCAATTTTCAGCGAAGGTACGATCAACTTGTCGTTGACGTTGGCCGTGTCATTGGACAGCACTGCCAGGCGCAGCTCTTCAAGGTTGCTGGTGTCTTTGCGCAGCAACGGCAGGCTGGTGATGAACTGGTCGTTGAGGCTGATGTTAAGGCGCGAATCATCATTGGCCGATGGCGCGGTGTAGCGGTATTGCGTGCGCAGCGGAATACCCTGGTTGCGCCACACAAAAAGGTCGGGCGGCAGGTTCACATCCAGGGTGATAGGCCGTGGTTGCAGCCCGCTGACTTGCAGCTGCTGCGGATAGGAGATCAGCTCGGCAAAGCGCACGGGCCGGTCGGTACGCATCCAGGCCGGGGCGTCATAAGGTTTACGCGGTTGAAGCTCCTGGACCTTATCGATGGTCACGCGTGAGCCACGCAGCAGGTTACCACCCAGCGCGAGCGCCTTGGCGGCTGTTGCCAGGTCTTCCTCGTTGCGGCCCATGACCAGCAAAATCTTGCTGTAAGGCGCATCCGGGTGGTCAATCATCTCGACCACAGGTGCCGTCACGGCCGGGAATTTTTCCAGATCACTCATGAATGCAGGTCGGTGATCGTTGGTGGCGAACACGACTGTTGGCTGGATTGCATCCTTGTTAGGCACCTTGGGCAGGGTGTCGAACAACACAGGGAAATTTGCTCCGCGCCAGTTGGACTGGCTACCGAAGTATGACGCCAGGATGGTTGCCGCTTTTTGCTCGCCAAGCGTTGGGTTGGCGGCGAACACAAACGGCAGCTCCAGCGGGCCGTTGTTGCGTGGATCGAAGAACGGCAGCGGGAAGAACGCCAGGTCATTTTGCAGGCTCAAGGCCTGTTCTTGCAGAACGATGCCGCTGCCACGGCTGATATTGACCCACAAGGTGTTGTTGGCCGGATCTTCGCAGATATCGGTGTAGTGACCGATAAACTCCAGGCGTACCCGGTTAAAGTCCGAAATCAGTCGTGGATCGAGAGCCATTTTCTGCGAGGTTTTGCGCCCCAGCTGGTCTTTCTCGATCGGTAGCACGCCCATCAGCACGTCGTTGAGGTAAACCCGGATATGCGACAGCGTCGGGATCAGCGCAGGCGAGGGTGTGTATTCCAGTTGCAGGCTGGCATCGCTGGCGATTCGGTCGCGACGCAGGCCGAACTCCACTTGCTCGGCGCTGTTGATACCCAGCAATAGGGTGTCGGAAGCGCGCCCCAGTTGCTCAAAGGTGTAGGTCACCGGCCAACTTGGCAACACCTGGTCCGTGTGCTCGGCCGGTGGTTTTGGCAGTGCAGTGGATACAGATGAATTGCCGGGTAAAGGCAAGGGGGCCGACATCAGCTGTGAGGCGAAGGTCATCAGCGCGAGGCTGGCGAAGATTACTTTTTTAGTTATGCGACTCATGATCTGCTCACTGGCCGGAAGATAAGGGGGTGGGCGCTTTTGGCATGCGCGGCAAAAAGCTGCCCAGCCACTGGAAAACGCGTAAAAAAGGTCGTGCCATCAGGCGTAGCCAGGCTGGCATGTATTCGTAGAGGCGGTAGTAGCCCTTAACACCAAGGGCGAGAATCTCTTTGAGACTCTGGATCGGCTTGTCGGCTTCAAATCCGCTGTTGTGATCGAGCCATGCATCGGCGCGGCCAAAGGTGCACTGCACGAACGCAATTTTTTGTTCGGGCGGCAACTGGGCAAAGCTCAAGCCCATAAACAAATCATGGGAGCGAGTCAGCATGCCGGTGAACACAAACTCGCGGTTGCCGCGCTGAAGAATCAGCGACACCGGTGTACCGACAGGCAGTTGTTGCGGCTGGCTGAGTTGCAGGCCGACACCGCCGTCCGAGTAGTCCACCAGCTCACAGGGATAGCTGTGGCCGTCGGCCAACCTGATCGCGCCTGGCAAACGTGTGAGCACGCGGTGGGTGTGACGCACCTGACGCACTTCAGCTGCAACGGCTACCGCGGCACCGATGATCAGCAGGTTGTAAACCACCCACAGCACACTGACCAGCACGGTGAAAATCTCATCCTTGGGCCCGGTAAACAGGCGCCAGACGGCAAACCCCAGACCCAACACATTGAGCAGCGACAGCACCAGGTATGGCTTGGCGGTCTGCCAGTCAAACTGGTTTTCTTCCATCATGCCGCCCTTGGCGGTGACGTTGAACTTGCCCCGCGACGGACTGAACAAGGCCACGGTGGTGGGCCGAGCGATGTACCAGGCCAGTACCGTTTCGTAGACCTCCCCCCAGAATGTCTGGCGATACGCGCCTTGCATTCGCGAGTTGGTCAGGCTGGCGTGGATCATGTGCGGCAACACGTAGAGCAGAATCATCACGGCCGGGGCATAGATGATGTAGGCGTGCAGCAACAAAAAGGCCAGCGGGGCAGTAAGGAACACCAGCCGCGGCAAGCCCACCAGAAAGTGCATCATGGCGTTGGTGTAGCAGATGCGCTGGAAGATCGTCAGGCCCTTACCCAGCAACGGGTTGTCGGTACGGAAAATCTGCACCATGCCTCGCGCCCAACGGATACGCTGACCGATATGCGCCGACAGGCTTTCGGTCGCCAGGCCGGCAGCCTGGGGGATGCGCAGATAGGCCGAGGTCCAGCCATTACGATGCAGACGCAGGGCAGTGTGGGCATCCTCGGTCACGGTTTCGACCGCAAAGCCACCAATGGAGTCGATTGCGGTACGCCGGACGATGGCGCAAGAGCCGCAAAAGAACGCGGCGTTCCACATGTCGTTACCGTCCTGGATCAAGCCGTAAAACAGCTCGCCTTCGTTGGGGCGATTGCGGAATGTACCCAGGTTGCGCTCGAACGGATCCGGCGAGAGAAAGTGGTGCGGGGTTTGCACCAGTGCCAGGCTCGGATCACGCAGAAACCAGCCCACGGTCAATTGCAGGAAGGAGCGGGCGGGCATGTGGTCGCAGTCGAAAATCGCCACCAGATCGCCATCGATCAACGTCAGGGCATGGTTGAGGTTGCCAGCCTTGGCGTGGCGGTTGTCGGTACGGGCAATGTAATTGATGCCTACTTCTTCAGCGAACGTCTTGAAGCTTGGACGGTTGCCGTCATCGAGCAAATGGATGCGCAATTTGTCTTTCGGCCAGTCCAGCCCGAGAGCCGCGTAAACCGTGCCCCGGGTCACCGACAACTCTTCGTTGTAGGTCGGAATCAACAGATCCACCACCGGCCATTCATCGGTATCGGGTGGTAGTTGCGCCGGTTGACGGTTCAGTGGCCAGGAGGTCTGCACATAGCCCAGCAGCAAAATCAGCCAGGAGTAGGTTTCGGCGATCAGCAGGATCAAGCCACACACCAGATCCAGGTTGTCGTTCCAGTTCAGGGTCGAGGTATAGCGCCACCACAGATAACGGCACGAAACAATGATCGACAGCACGATCAGCAACAGGGTAGGAAAGCGCCCCGGCATGCGTCGCACCAGCATTGCCAGTACCCACAGCAGTATCACAAACACCAGTTGCGCCAGGTAACCGAAGGGTTCGGTGATGCACAGCACGATCAACGCCACTGCCAGTGTACCCAGGGCGATGTAAAGCACCTTGCGCGTTGGCCAGCGCATGGTGCTCCACCAGTGCGAGCCTTTGCTCACTTGCGGGCTGAGGGCCGCGGGTAAATGCTCAAAGGAGTTGGACAGCAGGTTCCATGGCCGTTGCACAATATTGAGTACGGCCGACACATACGCGCCAACACGACGGCGGGTACGCTTGCGCCCGATCTGATCCAGATTGGGGGTTCGCACTACCAGCAGCCACAAGGTTTGCACGATGTAGCGCAGCGGGTCGCCAATGGTGGAGCGCTTGTTGGCCAGATGCGGGTACAGACGCCACTGTTGTGCACGCAGGGCTTTCCAGTTGGGTGACTCAAGGCGCAGGAAAACCCAGCCCAGGGCTTGAATCAGCGCCATGGTGTAGGCAGTAAAGCGGGTGCAGTTTTGCTCACGACGCAAGCGTGTATAGGGAAACCAGCGCGATATCATGCAGGCCTCCGGCCACGCAGCAGGCACCAACTGGCCAGGCTGATAATGTCGTGGGCAATCAGGCTGCCAGGTGCATAGCGACCGGCAGGCTCGCTTCTGGCCAGGGCTTCACCCATCGCTTCGTCCGCATGCAGGCTCAGGGGTACCAGCGATTGGGTATAGCGATGTTGCCAGATCAGCACCAGATCGCGCTGTAACTGGCTGGCGGCATCGAAACGGTTAACCAGAAACAACGGCTTTTTCGCCAGTAGCGGCTGCAACAGCACGTGGCAGGCGGCATCGGCATTGAGCACCATCACTGAAATATCGCAGTGGGGGTTGGCCGCGTGCCCTGGCAAACGCTGCGGCAGATCGAACAGTACCCAGTCAAACGCATCCGCCAGCGCGGCCTGACGCTGGCTCCAGAGTTGCGGCTGCTCAAGCAGCAGGGCATCCAGGCGCGTGTATTCGGTCGGCTGCACCTGCCCATAAGGCAGCACACAGAGGCCGGGCTCGACACTCCAGGCGTGTTCATGCCACGGCTGTTGATCCAGCGTCGCCCTGGCCCAGCCTTCGCGCGGGGCCAGGTTGAGGTTGAAATGCAGGCCGAGGGAGTTCTCCGGGCACATGTCTACCAACAGGACTTTCTGCCCCAGTTCATGCAGTGCATAACCCAGAGCCGCCAGTGTCGAACTGGTGCCCACGCCACCACGAACGCCACGCAAACTCATGGCAATCATGCGCTTGGCTCCTTGTGTTTTTGCAGGTCAACGGGCAGTTGGTACTGCGCCTCCAGGTAGGCCAGCAACGGCCACCGTTCGAAAGCCTGCAACAGCTCCATATGGGCCGACACGTCGACATATTCCAGTGCGTGCAACTCCATCATCGATTTGAGGCGCGCGATGTCATCGGCCCGCTGTCTGCGTGACAGAATATCGGCGCTTATTTGAACCGCTGTGGGTAGGGCAGCCATCCGCCATTCTCCTTGATTCGCACATAGGGCTTGCCGTTGTAATCCAGCACAACTGTCCCTGAGTTTTCCGATACTTTCGGGGTTCGCGGCAGGTCGGTGAGCAGTTTCGACCAGTCCACGGTCTGGCCGTTACCCAGTGCCGGATCGGCATACAGGCGCGCAATGATTTCCGCCACGGCCAGGTAGCTGCTTGGTTCGCCGATGTGTACCGGCTGGGTTTGAGCGTTGTCGCCCATATTGATCAGCTTGATACCCACCGGTACATGCGTGATGGAGTCACTCGGGATTTCGCGCATGCCGGCAATCTGCATCCGGTCACCATGCAGCGCCGCACCGTGCTCGGGCACGATGGCTACCACGACGCGGCGCCCGCTTTTTTGCAGTTCTTTAAGGAACGCATTGAGGTCATCGAGCAGGATCTGTGCACGACTGCTGTAGTCAGCCGGTTGGGTGCCGCCATCGGACTGCACCTGGCGGTTGCCGTCGTGCAGGCTGGTGGTGTTGTAGAACAGCGCCATGCTCGGTGTGTCTTCGGCCAGGCGGTGTTGCCACCACTTGCTCAGCACATCGCGGTCGCGCCAGATCGGCGAGCCATCAAAACCGACGTAGGTCCGTGGCAAGCCTGCCGGCACCACACCCAGTGCCGCAGGCGGAAGCTGGCCTTGTTCGCGAACTTCCTGGAGGAAGCCGTCGAATGCCCCGGTGTGGTTAAGCATCAGTTCATTGGAGAAGCCAAGCTTGCGCAAGTCATCGAACAACAGGCACTGATCTGCCGGTGGTTTGTACAGCTGCGCATGGGAGGTCTGACCGCAACTGGCGCGCAACACACGAATCGCCGCCGGGCCGCTGTAGGCGGTAGCCGAGTTGAAGTTGTCGAAAATCACGTCCATCTGGCTGAACAGCGAGTTGTCACGCAACCCCACAGCCTCCAGGTCGTCCCAGGCCATGGAGCAAATATTGATTACCAGCAGGTCGAACGGCTGCGGCTTGACCGCAGGCTCCTTGAATTCGACCTTGCGCGTCGACTCGCTGAGATAAAACTTGTCCAGATAACCATTGAGCGTTGCGTCGTCGGGCTCGCCCGTACTGCCGGTTTGCCCGGTTGGCGCCTGAGTGCCTGCCATTTGCGGCGCGGCAGCAGGTGGCAGCAGCCATTGCAGGTTACCCATGCCCAACCAGGCAAAACCCAGCAGGGTGAAGGTGGTCAGGCGTAGCCACTGGCTGAGGAAGATATAACCGACGATCAGCAACAACAACATGGCACACACTTGCCAGTCGATAAAGCGTCCCAGCAACTCGACGATGTAGTCGAAAGAAAAGTCCAGAACGCCGGGCTGTGCCAGCAGGCGGCTGAACGGCGGGAACCAGGTGTCCTGGTACAAGAGCGCCACAGCCACCGGAATTGCAACCAGCGTACGTACACGGCGCAGTATCGGGTGGGTAATGGGAATCAGCAGGACCACAGCAAAGATCAGGTTGGGCAATACCTGAAAATTAAGATGGCCTGTCCAGGCCAGCAGGAACTTGGCCAGGAAATACAGGTTCCAGGCCCCCAGGCCGCGCCATGCCCCGGCAATTTTTTGTGCCGCGGCATCGGATTTATACAGACTCATCGGGCGTTCTCTGAGCAGGACTGGCAGGTGCGCGACGTCGAACGCCGCGTGATTTCAAGTAGCGAGGCGACAGGTACTGCTCGAAATGATTTTTCAGGTACATCCGGATGCGCTGCCAAAACAGCGTCAGCAATATGGTCACCACGCAGGTCAGGGCGATGACATCAAGCAGCTCAAGAAACGTCATGACGGTGCTCACTGATAGGCAGTGTTAATCTTTTGGGGGTTAGTGGCGCTCGTTCATTGACGCCAGGTGCTGCCTGCAAGACCGTGTTCTCGATCGGGATATGTAAATACGAGGGCACCGAATCCGCCTGCATAAAGGCCTCTTCAGGCAGATCGGAGAGCCCGCTCAGCACGCGACGCTGGACGAACATGTCACGCCAGGGCAGGCGGCAGATATTGCCCAGTGCCGGGTCCAGGCCGTCGGCGCGGCAGGCAAACAGAAACAGGTACAACTCATCGCCCAACAAGCACGCGATGTCGCCGAAACGGCGCAGGCACATCTGGTTCAGAAACAGCTCTTCGCTTAGCCCGGGAACCGGTTGGAACTTCATCAACTGGTGAGTCACCTCACCAGAGCTATCCTCGTAGATCTGCTCGATGGTTTCGTAGAACACGCGAGGGCTCACCAGGCCGCGAATCTGTGGCGGGCGCTGGCGTTCAAGCAGTGTCGCAAAGTCAATATTCTGGGTGTATTGCCAGCGCTGGCCCTGAACGCTTTCGAGCATGCTCAGGAACCGTGACAGCAGGGTGCCGTCAGGCACAATCAAGTTAGCCCCGCACGCCAGTAACAAACGTTCATCGCGGTAGCGCACCGAGGGTTCCATTTCCCGCACCACGATCTTCAGATCAGGGCCGCATTGCTCACGCATATCGTGCAGTTGCTGGGCCAATTCCAGTAACTGGTAGCTGTTGTCGATACCCACGATGACCGTGGCAGCACGGGCTGTCTGGACCGCTGCGAGCAACGCTTCGCGGTTTTCGAACAGATACCAGTGCTTGGACATCGACGGTGCACCTTCCAGTACGGTGCGCTCGGCGAGGTACACGTGCTGATCGTCGGCCACCCGTGGCTGGGTATAGACCTCGGACTGCGGGATCACGCTCAGGGCATTGTCCTGTACCGAAAGCTTGAACTCCTGGCCCGCACTGACGCCCAGATCGTTGTGCCAGAAATTCAACTGGTAGCGCAGATCACCGTTATAGCGATACAGATGGCTTAAACCGGACAGGGTCTGATTGATTTGCAGCAACTGTTTGTGCAGCAGTGCAGCAGTGCAGCTTCGCCGTGGGTGATCAGCAATAACGTTGCGTCGTGCGCTTGCAGCCAGGCAATCACACGCTCACACCAGCGTTTCAACTGTGAGGCCTTGATGGTTTCAGGCCAACTGCTTGAAGGCAAAATCAGCAGGATCGGGCTTGAGGGGGCAATGCCCGCACGGCCAAGATCACGGGTCAACGTCGCCAATCCGCGATCGATAACCCGCTTCTCGATTTCGAACAACTTGAGTTTGTCCGGGCCGCGATCAGGAGCCAGCTCACTGATGATGCTCTGCACCGAACCGGCACCAGCAATCAGCGTTGCAGGAACGTGCTCGGGGATGGCTTCCAGAAATTGGCGAGCCAGCAACCTTGCGTCCGCCGGCTGATCGACCGAGACCCAATACAAGCCGCCAGCGCGCAATACGATCTGTTGATCGAGCAAACCGCTGATGGCCAAACTGATATGAACCAAGCGTAACGTCCCCCCAGGGATAAGCATATTTTAAGGCGTTTAGTACTGTCGTCCATGAGGAGCAATCAGCTATCGCCTTGAGGGTTAACTTTGTTATGGCGCCAATAGAATGACGATTGGCATAGTTATAAGTCAGCCCTGACCGTATATTTTATTTCAGCCCGGCCTAGTCTTTATCGACAAGCGTAGTACTTCACTTTAATTCGTGTAGGAAAGTCAGCATCTTAGCATTTGAAAATACCCAAACCCATGTTCAGAAGCGATAAAAGTCAAAAAAATATCACTTTATATTTTTTAGCCATTAAATTGGCGCCTGATGGGTGAGACTGCTGTTCAAGACGTTCTGAAGTCCGGGCTCGTGTTTACGGGTAAAGGGCAGGCAGCATGACTAATAATCAGCGTTTGGCTTTCTGAGTGACCTATTGCGTGCTATTGCTTAGGTGGGTTCACAGTGAACCGCGTATTTTTGATCGGGCTCGATCACAGCGCCTGATCCCGTTACTGAAACGTCCATGAGGTGTAGATATGCCAGTCAAGCACGACTTGTTACAGGACTTGGGGCTTACTAATGAGGCCGTGAGCAAGTTTCGTAGCGAAAACGCTCATCTGAACCAACTGTTTGTGCAGTACAGCGAAAAAGATGCCGAAGTTGTTGACGCCGAAGCCAACGCTGCAATCGGTGTGCCGGATGATGTGCTGCGCAAGCTCAAGGAGCAAAGGCTCCTCATCAAGGATAAAATTGCGCAACTATTGAGCGCTTAAGTCACCGAAAGCTGTAGGAAGTAGATATGTCTCAAATCATCAAGACTGTTGCCACGTTGCGTGCCAAATCAGGGCATGGCAAAACTGTCGAACAGGCATTGCGCGCCTGTGTCGAAGGTTCACGAGCCGAGCCGGGCTGCCTTTTCTATGACTTGCACGTGGATCGTACTGACCCCGAGTGCTTTGTGTTTATTGAAGGCTGGGCAGATATGGAGGCCTTCGAGCACCACAAAACCACTGCCCACTATCAGGCGATGGCCCACGCGGTGGGTGAGCTGCTGGTACATCGTGAAGTATTGCTGCTGGATGAGCTGAGCATTTAGTTCCCCAGACCATGCTGCAACACTACGCGGCGGCCCTTAGCAGGCCGCCGTTTTATCGAAGGGACTAAAAGTTTGCGGCGTCGAGTTCGAACAGCGAATCACTCCCGGCCCGGATTGCTTGTTCAAGACTCAAGGTGCGTGGCAGCAGGCGGTTGAAATAGAACCGTGCGGTTGCCAGTTTGGCGCTGTAGAACGCAGGATCGGCGCTCAGCGAGCGTTGCGCCACATCGGCCATGCGCGCCCATAGCCAGGCGTACGCTACATAGCCGAACAGATGCAGATACTCGACACAGGCAGCGCCCGTTTCGTTGGGGTTGACCCTGGCCCGTGCTTGCAGCCAGTCGCTGAGGTCTTCAAGCCGCTGGACGGCTTCGAGCAGCTCGCTGGCGTAAGGCTTGCCGGGTTGGGTGGCAAAGTCGCGGATCTGTGCGGTAAACATGCGTAAGGTCACCCCACCATTGGCCAGCACTTTACGGCCCAGCAAGTCCAGCGCCTGAATGCCGTTGGTGCCTTCATAAATCTGCGCAATGCGCACATCTCGAACCAGTTGCTCCTGGCCCCACTCACGAATATAGCCGTGCCCGCCGAATACTTGCTGGCCGAGCACACAGCTGTCGAACCCGGTGTCGGTGAAAAAAGCCTTGGCCACGGGCGTCAGCAAGGCCACCAGCGCACTGGCTTCCTGTTGCTCCCGAGGCTCGGTCGAGAACTTGGCCAGGTCCAATTGCTGGCCCACATAACTGGCAAATGCCCGACCGCCCTCGGTCATGGCCTTCATGCTCAACAGCATGCGCCGCACATCGGGATGAACGATGATCGGGTCAGCCATCTTGTCCGGCGCCACAGCACCGGTAGGTGCACGGCTTTGCAGGCGTTCACGGGCATAGGTACGGGCATTTTGATAGGACGCTTCAGCGCAACCGATACCCTGAATGCCGATCGACAAGCGCTCGTAATTCATCATGGTAAACATGGCTGCCAGGCCCTTGTTGGCTTCGCCGATCAGCCAGCCGCGAGCGGCGTCAAAATTGATCACGCAGGTGGCAGAAGCCTTGATCCCCATTTTGTGTTCGATGGAGCCGCAGCTCACGGCATTGCCGTGCCCCAGCGAACCATCGGCATTGACCAGCACCTTGGGCACTAAAAACAAGGAAATGCCCCGAGGCCCGGCTGGCGCGTCCGGCAGTTTGGCCAACACCAGATGGATGATGTTTTCGGTCAGGTCCTGGTCGCCGCCAGTGATGAAAATCTTGCTCCCGCTGATATTGAAACTGCCGTCTGCCTGCGGCTCGGCGCGGGTGCGGATAATCCCCAGGTCCGTGCCGGAATGGGCTTCGGTCAAGCACATGGACCCGGCCCAGCGGCCTTCATACAGAGGTGGCAAGTAAGTGCTTTTAAGGTCATGGCTGGCATGGGCGTCGATGGCCAAGCAGGCACCACTGGTGAGTGCCGAGTACAGGGCAAAGCTGGAGTTGGCGCCGTAGAGCATTTCTTCGAATTGCACCGCGAGCATTTTCGGCATGCCAAGGCCGCCAAACTCCGGGTTGCCCGACAACCCAACCCAGCCACCTTCGATATAGGTGTCATAGGCTGACTTAAAGCCTTTGGGCGTACTGACCTGACCGGCTTGCCACTGTGCGCCTTCCTCGTCGCCACTGCGGTTGAGCGGGGCAATCAATTGGCCGGTGACTTTGGCTGCTTCTTCGAGAATTGCATCGGCTGTGTCGGCATCCACATGGTCAGCCAGTGCTGGCAGCCGGGCCCAAAGCGCAGGGGCTTCGAATACTTCGTGCAGGACAAAGCGCATGTCGCGAAGCGGGGCATTGAATTCAGGCATAAGAACCTCGTTGTTACGTATTGGGTAGCCGCTGGCGAGGCACGAGGCAGCGATGGGCTGCGCAGCGGCTATACATGATGGTTAAAGCGCTTTGGCCATGTCGCGCAGCACGTACTTCTGGATTTTCCCCGTTGAAGTCTTGGGCAACAGGGTAAACACCACGGTACGCGGTACTTTGAAGCCAGCCAGATGGTCGCGACAAAAAGCGATGATCTCGGTCTCGCGCACCTGCTGGTGGTCGGCCTTGAGGGTGATAAAGGCGCACGGCGTTTCGCCCCATTTTTCGTCCGGGCGGGCAACCACTGCCGCTTCCATTACCCCGGGGTGGCGATACAGCACGCCTTCAACTTCAATCGTGGAAATATTTTCGCCGCCGGAAATGATGATGTCCTTGAGACGGTCACGAATCTCGACATAGCCATCCGGGTGGCACACGGCCAAATCACCGGTATGAAACCAGCCACCCTCGAAGGCCTCGGCCGTGGCGCTGGGGTTTTTCAGGTAGCCCTTCATCACCGTGTTGCCGCGCATGAAAATCTCACCCATGGTCTCGCCGTCACGGGGCGTGGGGATCAGGGTTTTCGGGTCGGCTACCATCACCCCTTCCAGCGTAGGGTAGCGCACGCCCTGGCGGGATTTGATCTGTGCCCGCTCGGCGAGGGGCTGTTCATCCCACTTGTCATGCCAGGCACAGATGGTCACCGGGCCATAGACCTCGGTGAGGCCATAGACATGGGTCACCTTGATCCCCATTTCTTCCACGGCACCAATCACTTTGGCCGGTGGCGCCGCGCCTGCAACCATCGCATGCACCGGGTGGTCGATGGCGGCCTTGGCGGACTCGGGCATATTGACCAGCGCATTGAGCACAATCGGCGCGCCGCACAAATGCGTGACCTGATGTTCACGAATCAGATTGAGGATTTTTTGCGGGTCTACCCGACGCAAAAACACGTGCACACCGGCCAGGGCGGTGATGATCCATGGGTAACACCAGCCGTTGCAGTGGAACATCGGCAAGGTCCACAGATACACCGGATGGTTACCGATGGCCCAGACCATCTGGTTGCCCAGGGAATTGAGGTAAGCGCCGCGATGGTGATACACCACGCCCTTGGGGTTACCGGTGGTGCCGGAGGTGTAGTTCAGGGCAATCGCCTGCCACTCATCCGCGGGCCACTGCCAGTCATAGTCGGGGTCGCCTTCCGCGAGCAGTGCTTCATAATCCAGCAGGCTGACCGGTTGGCCTTCGCCATACTCGGGGTCGTCCACGTCAATGATCAGCGGCGGATGGTCAAGCATGGCCACGGCAGCGTGGACCACGTCATGGAACTCACGGTCGGCAATCAATACCTTGGCTTCGCCGTGAGCCAGCATAAAGGCGATGGCTTCGGCGTCGAGGCGCACGTTGAGGGCATTGAGCACGGCGCCAATCATGGGCACCGCGAAATGCGCTTCAAGCATCGCCGGAATATTGGGCAACATCACCGCCACGGTATCGCCTTGACCAATTCCGCGCCCGGCCAGTGCACAGGCCAGGCGGCGGCAACGGCTGTAGGTCTGCGCCCAAGTGCGGCGAATGGAGCCATGAATCACGGCAGGGTAGTCGGGGTAGACACTGGCGGTGCGTTCGATAAAACCCAGCGGGGACAGGGCTATATGGTTTACGGCAGTCGGCTCAAGGCCGTGCTCAAAAATCGACATGAGGGTCATTCCGGTGGCTGATTGTTAGCTCTGTGGCTGCCCGTTCTGCCGGTGGCGAGCGGGTCAGTTTTATGTCCGGTCTGACTTATAGCTCACTCTGCGTTTGATATGGAAGTAATACCTAAGCACTATAGTAGTTGTACTATATTAAAAAATATCGCTCAGACGCCAGGATGCCGAATGCCGCTTTCCCTGCTGATCCACGATCCTCAACCCACTGTAATCCTCGACGCAGACGGCTTGCCGCTAAAAGCAAACCAGGCGTTGACCGGCCTGCTGGCGGGCAAGGCGCTGACCCACGCGATCACCTTGTTGCCAGGCAACCTGCCCGAGCTGGTGCGTGCCTGCCTGCAACAGGGCAGAGCCATTGAGCAGGTAGAGGCGCAATGCAACCAACAGATCTGGCTGTGGACATTGATCCCCGACCCCGACAGCCAATACGTGATGGCGCGTGGGCGTGAGGCGAGTGCCGAATTGCGCGAGGGGCGTGAAGCGGCCAAGGCCCGGCGTCTGTATCGGCTGATTACCGAAAACACCACGGACCTGATCTCGCGTCATACCCCCGACGGGCGTTTTCTCGATGCGTCTCCGGCGTCCTGGACCTTGCTCGGTTTTTGGCCCGAGGCCCTGCGCGGCACCCTGGCGCAGCGCCTGTTTCACTCTCACGACCTGAAACAAGCACTGCGCCAGGCCCGTGATGCCCTGCAGCTCGATGGCTATCACACCATGACTTATCGCATTCGCCATCACGCGGGGCATTACCTGTGGTTCGAAACGGCGAGCCGGGCAATTCGCGAGACCTATACCGGGGCCGTGGTGGAAGTGGTCAGTGTGTCGCGGGATATCACCGCGCGCATTCAGGCCGAAGAAAACAAGCGGCGGCTGGCGGATGTAGTCGAGGCCAACCCCGATCCGGTGTTGTTTATTGATCCCGCTGGCGGGGTGTCCTATCTCAATCCGGCGGCGCGGCGGATCCTCGGCTTGCTGCCTGCACAGGGTATGCCTTCGCTGAGCGGGTTCCTGACCGCGCAAACCTTGGAGACGCTCGAAGCCAGCGGTTGGAGCAGCGCCGAAAAACATGGGTTGTGGAGCAGTGAAGCCCGCGTACTGCCCTTGAACGGCGAACCCTCGGTGCCGGTGTCGCTGCTATTGCTGGCCCATCGTTCGACCGCCGGTGAGCGGTTCTTCTCGCTGGTGGCGAGGGATATGCGTGAGCGCGAACTGCGCGAAGCCCAACAACGTCATCATCAGGACGAAATGGCCCACACGGCGCGACTCATCACCCTTGGTGAACTGGCCTCCGGGATAGCCCATGAAATCAATCAGCCACTGGCGGCCGTGGTCAATTACGCCAATGCCAGCCAACGTTACCTGCAAACCCTGGGCACTAATCCCCAGGCCGTAGAGCGGGTGGCACAGGGGCTGGAGCGGATCAACCTGCATGCACACCACGCTTGCGAAGTGATCAAGCGCCTGCGCGGCTTTTTGCGCAAAGGTCGACGTAACCTGCAAGCGCTGGATGTCAGTGAGGTGGCGCGTCAGGCCGTAAGTCTGTGCGCCTGGGAAGCCCGCGAGCGTAACGTAAACATCGAGCAGCAATTGCCGGACAACCTGGCGCTGGTCTACGCCGACCGCGTGCTGCTGGAGCAAGTACTGCTCAACTTGCTGCGCAATGCCATAGACGCCAACAACGAGCAGCATCCTGGGCAGGCTTCAAATATCACCTTGCAGGCTCAGGCAATTGCAGGCGGGGCACTGCTGATCAGCGTGCAGGATCAAGGCCCCGGAGTCAGTGCCGAGCAGCTTGAGCAACTGTTTACCCCGTTTTACACCAGCAAGGTAGACGGGCTGGGGCTGGGGTTGTCGATGAGTCGCAGCATCATTGAAGGCTTTGGCGGAGAACTCGAGGCCAGGCCACAACCCGTAGGTTTATTGATGTGCTGCAGATTGCCGTTGATGGCGTCACTCAAACCAACAAGAGAATAAACATGACAACCCAAACCCGGTCTGTGGTGTACGTGGTGGATGACGATCAGGGCATGCTCGACTCGACGGTCTGGCTGCTGGAGTCCGTGGGCCTGAATGCCCAGGCGTTTACCGGTGGGCAGGCCTTTCTCGATGCCTGCAATCCCGCGCTCAATGCCTGTGTAGTACTGGATATTCGAATGCCAGCAATGGGCGGGCTCAATGTGCAGCAGGCCCTGCAGGAGCGCGGGATCAAGATGCCGGTGATCTTTGTCAGCGGGCATGCCGATGTCCCCATCGTGGTCCGTGCCTTCAAGGCTGGCGCCCATGACTTTATCGAAAAACCCTATAACCAGCAGTTGCTGCTCGACAGCGTCCAGCAGGCATTGAGCACCGGTAATGAGCAGCAAAGCGCTGGCCAGGAACAAACGGAACTTGAAGCGCGCCTGCAGAGCCTGACACCCAGGGAGCGGGATGTATTTCTGCCTCTGGTCAAGGGCTACACCACCCGTGAAATTGCCGAGCAACTGGCGGTAAGTCCCAAGACCATCGACCTGTATCGCTCCCGGGTGATGAAGCGCATGCAGGCGCAGCATTTGCCGGACCTGGTAGGCATGGCCATCGCTGCAGGGTTGGTTGATCCGCTCAAGCTGCGCTAGCGAGCAAGGCCTCAACGGCGGCCATGACCTCCGGCTGGTCGGTATGAGCTACGTTGAAACGCAGCAAGCGTTGCAATGCAAGATCGTGGCCGAACAAACTGCCCGGAGCCAGTACCACGTCCTGGGCCAATGCCTGCCGGGCCAGGGTTTGAGCATCGAAACCCGGTGGCAAGGTCGCCCAAATAAACAAGCCGCCTTCGTAGGGGTGGTCGAGGGTAAAACCGAGCCGTTGCAACCACCCGGAAACCTTTGCCCCGCAGGCCTGCAGGCCTTGCACCATGCGCTTGCGGTGTTTGTGATAACTGCCGTCGTTGAGCATCGCAGCCACCACCTGTTCAAGCATTTGCGCGGTGATGCCGCCACACATCAGCTTCATTTGCGTCAGGTTGGCGGCTACTTGTGGCGCGGCAACCACAAAACTGACCCGCAGATTTGCGCTGAGGGTTTTCGAAAAGCCACTGAGGTAGGTCACGTGCTGCACCCCGGCCAACGCAACCAGTCGCGGCGGCGGGCCGGGGTGCAAATCGCCGTAGAGATCGTCTTCGATGATATGGCAGTCATAGCGCTTGGCCAGTTCCAGCAAGCCATAGGCCTGCCCCGGCGAAAAGGAGTGCCCGGTGGGGTTGTGCAGCAGGCTGGTGGTTATATACAGGCTGGGGCGCTGCTCGATCAGGATCTGCTCCAGCGCTTGCAGGTCAAGACCCTGTGCGGTGCGATCAACGGTGACGATACGGGCACCATGCAGGCTCAGGTTTGCGTGAAAGTTGAAGTAGCAGGGCGCATCCAACAGCACCGTATCGCCGGGCCGGATACGCAAGCGCAGCAGCATGTCCAGCCCCTGCACGGTATTGGCGGTGGTGATGATCTGCTCGACAGGCACCTCGATACCTTGCCCTGAGAGTTTTTGCTGCAAGGCCAGACGCAACGGCAAATAGCCTGCCGGGTCTCCATAGCTGGCCAGTTGCAGGGCGGGCGAGCGACTGATCTGACGC
Organism: Pseudomonas kulmbachensis; assembly: GCF_963681935.1. NCBI lineage: Bacteria > Pseudomonadati > Pseudomonadota > Gammaproteobacteria > Pseudomonadales > Pseudomonadaceae > Pseudomonas > Pseudomonas kulmbachensis. Next base: position 2,743,938 of record NZ_OY817088.1, read on the forward strand.
ACGCTGGCGCCCATGGAGCTGGTTTGCAGCCAGCTTTCCGGCAAGTGCCCGCCGCCCGGACGCAAGGCGCTGCTGGCGTTGATCAGGGAGCGGCGCAACACACTGGTCAAATCCTGTGGCAACAAATCAAGCCCGGCCACCCGTGGCGGTACAGGTTTTGCCGCGACAAAGTAACCAAGGCCCTGACTGGAGGTGATGCGGTTGTGCCCACGCAGGCGATCAAGGGCTTCAATCAGGGTGAATTTGCTCACGCCCCAGTGCTCGGTCATCACTCGCGCAGAGGGCAGCTTGCTGCCGGCACTTAGCAGGCCGCTGTCGATGGCCTCGCTCAGGGCATCAACGATCTGCTGGACCTTGGGAATTCCAGGCTGGAACGAAACGGTAGGTAGGTGCATGCAGGGCCTCATACTTTGCCGGTCATGTTACCAGTAAAGGTCGGTAAAGTTTGCCGGTGGTTCATCTGCCCATTCTGTTGCGCCCTGCCTAGACTGCGGTGTCGCTCGCATAGGTTCGAGCGTTGATTGCGGGATGTAACAATCGAAATGGCCACCCAACTGACACTTGTTTCGTTTTCTTATTTTCTGATTTTCTGCGCCACCATGACCTTTAGCCCCGGGCCCATGACCCTGCTATTGATGGGCTTTGGCATGCAGGAAGGCTTGAAGCGTTCGATGCCGGTGCAACTGGGCGCCAGTGCGGCGTATCTGGTGTCGATCCTGATTTTCGCCGTCGGCTTTGCAGAACTGATCAAGGGCAACCCACTGATCAGTCAGCTGTTGCAGTACATAGGCGTTGCCTATCTGCTGTATCTGGCCTGGCGGCAATGGACCAGTAACGGTCTGGCGCTGGAACGTACGGCAACCCTGGACAGCGGTTTCAAGGGGCGTTTTGGCAAGGGTTTGCTCACTGGCTTTTCCAATCCGAAAACCATCGTCATGTTCAGTGCGGTATTTCCGCAGTTTGCAGGGCAGGACAGTGCTACCAGGGCGCAGGATCTGGTGGTGCTGGGGCTGGCTTTTTTACTGTTGCAGTTCGCCAGCGGCTGCCTGTATTGCTACTTCGGTCAGCGTATTCGGCGAGTCCTGCAAAGCCCGTCGCGCCAGGTGTTGCTGCAAAGGGCAACGGCGCTGATGTTGTTGGGCGTGGCCCTGATGCTGGCGCGGGGATTTGAACGCTGATCAAAACGCTATAACTGCGCTGAATTATCATGGGTATGGGTTATATTAGGTCGTGTTTCAACCCGTATCGAGAGTGCTTTTGTCGACTATTGACCCTGCCGTAACGCTGGTTTCAGCCATTGAGTTAAATCAGGTTCAAGCCCCTGTTGCGCTTTATCTTCAGCGCCTTGCACCGTCCAGCCGCCAGACCATGCGCTATGTATTGCAGGACGCGGCGGATCGCCTGGGCGTTGAAGATGTGGCGATCGATGATTTCCCTTGGCACCAATTGCAACCGGGGCACATCACCGCTCTGGTAGCGGCGTTGCGGGAGGACGGTTACGCCCCCAACACCTCATCACTGTATGTGAATGCCATTCGCGGCGTGATGAATCAGGCATGGCAGCAAAATCTGATTACCCAGGACCATTTGCTCAAGGTTCGCGCAGTAAAGGCGGGCGGTGGCTCGCGCCTGGTCAAGGGCCGTAACCTGCGGCGCAACCTGATTCGTGAACTGATGGATGTGTGTGCCGCAGACCCGCGCCCGCAAGGGCTGAGGGACGCAGCGATCATTGCGATTTTGTATGGCTCGGGGATGCGCAAGTCCGAGTCGGTGAACATGGATCTATGGCAGGTCGATGTAGCGCAGCGCAGCCTGCAGGTGTTGGGCAAGGGCAACAAGGAGTTGATCAAGTTCGCCCCGGCCTGGGCCTTTGAAAAGCTTGAAGCCTGGCTGGCGTTTCGGCGGGCGAATTTGCCGGAGGGGGTCAGTGATGACGAGTTTCTGTTTAATCGCATCCGCCGTGGCAATCACATCACCCGCGAACGCATAACCAAACATGCGATTTACTACATCGCCAAACAGCGGGGCAAGCAGGTTGGGGTGGACATCATGCCCCACGACTTTCGCCGCTCGTTTATCACCCGGGTTATCGAAGAATACGATGTATCGATCGCGCAAAAACTGGCCCACCACGCCAACATTGCCACCACCGTCAGCTATGACGTGCGTGATGACAACGAGCGGCGCAATGTGACAGACCGGTTTTTGCTGTAAGAGCACAATCTTGATACGGGTGGGAGCAAGCCTGCTCGCGATGCAGGCAATGCCCCGAGGGGGGAAGCCATCGCGAGCAGGTTCGCTCCCACACAATCAATGCCTCAAGTATTGGTTTTAAGCTTGGTCCACAAACGTGTGCTCAGGCGCGCGATTTTGGCCGGCAAGTCTTCCACGGTGAACAGCGTGTCTATCACCTCCTTGGAAGGGTAGATCGCAGGGTCTTGCTTGACCTCTGGCGATAGATAGACATCCGCCGCCTGGTTAGGGTTGGCGTAGTGGATATGGTTGCTGATATTGGCAATCACTTGCGGGGTCAGCAGGTAGTTCATGTAGGTGTAGGCATTCTTCTCATGGGGCGCGCTTTTGGGCATGACCACCATATCCAGCCACAAGGTTGAGCCTTCCTTGGGGATTGAATAAGCGATATCGATCCCGTTTTTGGCTTCCTTGGCGCTGGCTGCTGCCTGCACCACGTCACCGTTAAAACCGATCACCGCGCAGATATTGCCGTTGGCCAGATCGCTGATGTACTTGGAAGCGTGAAAGTACTGAACATATGGCCGAATTTTTAACAGCGCCTGCTCGGCTTTCTTGTAGTCATCAGGCTCGTGGCTATGCGGTGGCAAGCCCAGGTAGTTAAGGGTGATCGGCAACACCTGGGTCGGGTTGTCGATAATCGCTACGCCACACTGGCTGAGTTTCTTGATGTTGTTTTCATCAAAAAACAGGCTCCAGGAGCGGGTCACATCAGTCGTGCCAAAGATCGCCTTGATCTTCTCTACGTTGTAACCAATCCCCGCCGTACCCCACATGTAGGGGTAGCCGTACTGGTTGCCGGGGTCGTTCACTTCCAGTTTTTTCATCAACACCGGGTCAAGGTTTTTCCAGTTGGGCAGTTGGCTCCGGTCAAGCTTCTGGATGGCACCGGCCTTGATCAGCCGGGACAGAAAGTGGTTGGACGGGCTGACCACGTCATAACCGGTATTGCCGGTCATCAACTTGGACTCCAGCACTTCGTTACTGTCATGGATGTCGTATGTGGCCTTGATCCCTGTTTCCTTGGTAAAGGTGGTCAGGGTGTCGTCGGCGATATAGCCGTTCCAGTTGGAAATGTTGACGCTTTCGTCCGCATGGCTGACTGTCGAGAACGCCGCAAGCATTACCGCCAGGGAAATCGTGTTGATGTGCATGTTCAATCACCTTTTCAAGGAGCTTTTATTCTTTTGTGGTGTGAGAATTTTTAGATTTCTGTCTTGGCCCTGACGGCTTCCATGCGCATTCGTAACACCGCACCGATATCGAAGAACGGGCGCGGCGGGAGCCAGCCTGGTTGGGCTCTGTCCATGACCGATTGCAACAGGGGGGAACTGACACCGGATGCCACTTCGGCAAGTAGACGCCCCCACAGGGTGCCGCGGGCTACGCCGGAGCCATTGCAGCCAGCTACGGCATAAATGCCTTCTTCCACTTTGGAAAAGTAAGGCTGCCCACTGCGGGAAGCACTCAGATGCCCGGTCCAGGTGTAGTGAATATCTTGCTCGCCAAGACCGGGGAAGCGACGCTGCAAGCCCAGTACGTGATGTTTTCGACGCTGCAACAGATCACTGCTGGATAGATCCCTGGTGCGGTATTCCGCTGTGTTGCGGATCATCACCCGACGATCCGGGGTCAGCCGTACCGTAGCGCCCAATGGGCGGGTCGATAGCACGCCCCACGGCTCCACACCGCCGATAGCCTGGTATTCCTTGTCGGTCAAAGGACGGGTCAGGCTGGCGCTGAGCTCCATCGCAAAGGTCGCGCTGTTATCGATCCCGGCACGGGGAATAAAGGCATTCAGGCACACCAACACCTGGCTGGCCTCGATGCTGCCCTGGGTGCCATTGGCTCGAATACGTCCGCCACTCAAGCGCTCCAGCCTGGTAATTTCGGTGTTCTCAAAGACGGTGACATTGGCCGGCAATGCATCCAGCAAACCTTTGACATACTTGGCGGGCTGCAACAACGCGTTGCCATTGCCGCACCAGATTGCGGCCTGGTAATGCCGAGTGCCGAGCTTTTGTGCCAGTTGCTCGCCTTGCAGAAACTGTGCAGACGCGCCCACCGCGTTGAGGGTTTTGAGCTTGGCGTCGACATGGCTCAACTTGCGCGGATCGTTGACCGCGAAGTAGTAACCGCAATTCCGGTACTCGCAGTCGATGCGATGACGAGCAATACGCATGCGTACTTCATCGCCAGCCGCCTGACCAATCGAAGAGTCCACCGCAAACCCGGCAAAGCCGCTCTTGCCTATCAACTCATCATCGCCCGGATTTTCGTGGGCCACGGCATACCCGGAATTGCGCGCAGAAGCGCCTTGCGCCGCGCGCTGGCGGTCGACAACTACGATGCGTGCTTCAGGATGCAGCTCAGCCAGTGAATGGGCCGCACTCAATCCGGTGATACCTGCGCCAATAATCAGCCAGTCGGCTTTCTCCGAGCCTTTGAGGTGATCACGGCCGGGGGAGGTTCCTGCAAGAGCAATCCAGCCACATTCATTTTTCACGTTTCACCTCGTTTGCCTGTTGTTACGCCTTTGCTGCGAGGCTAATACATGCTCGTTATGCATGACTGCTGTCAGTTGGCGCTCTCTATAGCTGGAATTTATGCCGGGGCTGGTGATATAACCAACGTTATAAATTCATTGATTGATTCTAAAAACGCATGGATAAGATTCGCCACGTACCGTCACTCCAGGGCTTGCAAGCGTTGGTTGAGGTTGCTGACTCGGGCAGCTTCACCCAAGCGGCGCAAACCTTGTGTCTGACCCAAAGCGCAGTCAGCCGAAAGATCCAGCAACTTGAAGCGCACTTCGGTGTTGCTCTATTCGCCAGAACCAGCCGTAACGTGCGCATGACTGCCGAAGGCGAGCAGGTGCTGGTCAGCGCCCGCGCCATTCTTGAGCAACTGAAGACCCTTGAGGACCGGCTGTCACCGCAGAAACGGCCCTTTCGCATTCGCATGCATGTGTCCCTGGCCGTACGTTGGTTATTGCCAAAGCTGAGCGATTTTTACTTGCAGCACCCGGACATCGCCTTGTCGATCGAGACGGTGGCCACCGAAATTGTCGAACCGGCCAGCGATAGCGACGCCTATATTCTCTATCTGCCCGAACCTTCGAGTGATCCAGCTTGCCTGGCACTGTTTGACGAGGCATTGGTGCCGGTGTGCGCGCCGGGCCTGGGGCCGCTGACGTCGATGGACGAGCTGGTGCGCTTTGCGCTGCTGCATCGCTCTGCCGACCAGCAAGCCTGGATTGACTGGCTGGCGGCGAATGACGGCAAGCCACTGGATGCCTACAGGCATATCCCTTTCAACCTGGACGAGCTGGCGCTGGATGCAGCGGCGCGTGGCCTGGGCGTTGCGGTAACGGATATGACGCTGGCGGCAGAGTCGATTCAGCGCGGGGTACTGGTGATTCCGTTCGGTGAAGCGTTGAAAACCGGGGGCAATTATTCGTTGTGCCTGCAACCTGCAGCGGCCTCACATCCGGCGTGCGCGCAGGTGCTGGAATGGTTCGCCCAGCAAGTCGAGTAACACCGGGGCGGGTGGACTTGTTAAATTTTGTAATAAGTCTGCTCACAGGAATTGGGGTTAATCACTGTAGGATTACATCCCCAATTCACTACAGGTTTGTATGAACACCCTTAAGGAACCACCCAGTCGCAGCTCTGAGCCTGCGTCCCTTCTTCGCTTGATCATCGCTATCGAGCACGCGCCACCTTTCTCCAGCCCTCCGTTCTTCGACAGCACATCTGTTGCTGCGTTTGTCTGTGCGCGTTTTTCGTTAACCCTGAACCTTCGTGAGATTGACTGATACCTATGGAATGGATTGCAGATCCCACGGCCTGGCTCGGCCTGTTGACCCTGATTGTGCTGGAACTGGTACTTGGCATTGATAACCTGGTGTTTATTGCCATCCTGGCTGACAAGCTGCCACCGGAGCAGCGTGACCGTGCGCGCGTCATTGGTCTTACGCTGGCGCTGGTGATGCGCTTGGGCCTGCTGGCCAGCATCTCGTGGATGGTGACGCTGACGCAGCCTCTGTTTGAGGTCTTCGACAAAGCGTTCTCTGGCCGTGACCTGATCATGCTGTTCGGTGGTTTGTTCCTGTTGTTCAAGGCCACCATGGAGTTGCATGAGCGGCTCGAAGGGCATGTGGCCGAGCGTTCGTCGGGGATGGGCTATGCCATGTTCTGGCCGATCGTGGCGCAGATTGTGGTGCTCGACGCAGTGTTTTCCCTGGATGCGGTGATTACCGCGGTGGGCATGGTTGAACATCTGTCGGTGATGATGATTGCCGTGGTGTTCTCGATTGGCCTGATGATTATTGCCAGCAAGCCGCTGACCCACTTCGTCAACAGTCGCCCGACAGTGATCATGCTGTGCCTTGGCTTCCTGATGATGATCGGCTTCAGCCTGACCGCCGAGGGCTTGGGCTTCCATATCCCTAAAGGCTATCTGTACGCAGCCATTGGTTTCTCGATCCTGATCGAAGTGCTGAACCAGATCGCCCGCGCACGGCGCAAGAAAAGCGTGCAGGGCCTGCGCCCAATGCGCGAGCGTACGGCCCATGCGGTCATGCGTTTGCTCGGCGGTCGCACCCTGAGCGCGGATGAAGTGGGGGAGGAGATTGCCGACATGCTAGAGGGCGGCAATGACCAGGAAGTCTTCCATCGGCGCGAGCGGGTGATGATCAGTGGTGTACTGCAACTGGCAGAACGCCCGATTCGCACGGTGATGACGCCACGGGCCGAGATCGACCATATCGACCTGGCCGATTCGGCAGAGACCATCCGCACGACTCTGATGCACTCGTCGTACTCCCGACTGCCCTTGATCCGGGACGGACGGGTTGATGAACCGCTGGGTTTTGTCCATAAAAAGGAGCTGCTCAAAGAGCTGCTGGCAGGTCATCAACCTGACCTGGAAGCAATGGCGCGCAAGGCCGTCAACCTGCTGGACAGTTTTACGATCCTCAATGCGCTGGAGCAGATGCGCAAAGAGTCGACGCATATCGCGTTCGTCATCAACGAGTTTGGTGATTTTATCGGCCTGTTGACCATGACCGACATCCTGGAGTCCATCGCCGGTGAGCTGCCGGATGCCAGCGAAATAGAAGGGCCGAATATCGTTGCCCAAGAGGACGGTTATCTGGTCAGTGGCGGCTTGAACTTGAGCCAGATCCGTCAGCACATCGGCTTTGCGGCCAAGGCAACGGATGACTACCAGACGCTGGCCGGGATGGTCATGAGTTTGCTGGATCGCCTGCCAATGGTTGGCGACAATCTGACATGGGAAGGCTGGAACATGACCGTAGTCGAAGTTGAAGAGCGGCGTGTGACGCGGGTGTTGCTGAGCAAGCCAGCTGGAATCAGCTAGTGTGTGAGCCTGCCTGCCGGTGATGGCATCACGGCGGAGTGTCTGAAACACTCCGCCGTCTGCATCGCTGGCAGACCAGCTCCCATTGGAACTAACGCTTACTGGCTGTCAGGCAGCGCGTAAGCGATTACGTAGTCACCGCGATCATTCGACTGGCGGGCTCCACCAGCCGTGATGACGATGTATTGCTTGCCGGTTTTAGGCGAGACAAATGTCATCGGGCCGCCCTGGCTGCCGACCGGCAGACGGGCTTTCCAGGCTTCTTCACCATTGGCCGAGTTAAAGGCGCGCAAGTAGTAGTCCTGCGTCCCTGCGATAAACACCAGGCCACCTTGAGTGGACAGCGTACCGCCGAGAGTCGGCATACCGATTGGTAGTTTCAGGCCCATCTTGATACCCAGAGGACCGGTATCCTGCACAGTACCTACCGGCACTTGCCAAGCGATCTTCTGAGTTTTCATGTCGATGGCCGTCAGCGTCCCGAAAGGCGGCGCCTGGCACGGAATACCTGCCACCGACAGGAAGCGGTTCTTGTTTACGGCATATGGCGTGCCTTTAAGCGGTACTGCGCCCATACCAGTGTTCAGCGCTTCGCCACCGGAGTTGGCAACAGCCTCTTTTTGCTGCGGCACCATCTGTATCCACAAGCCCAGACGCATATCGTTGACGAAGATAAAGCCGTGTACCGGATCAGTCGACAGACTGCCCCAGTTCATGCCGCCCAGTGAACCAGGGAAGCTGAGCGAAACATCGGTGCCCGGTGCGGTGTACAAACCTTCGTAACGCATTTTCTTGAACGAAATACGGCACAGCATCTGGTCGAATGGGGTTGCGCCCCACATGTCCGACTCAGTCAGGGTCTGCGCGCCAATCTGCGGCATGCCCACGGATTTTGGCTGAGTCAGCGAGTAAGGTTCATTCGGGATGTTCGATGCTTTTACCGGTACTTCTTCAACTTTGGTCAGCGGCTGGCCGGTGTGGCGATCAAGCACAAAGATCTGGCCAGCCTTGGTGCCAATCACCAGCGCGGGCACCTTGCTGCCGTCAGGCTTGGCGAAGTCGATCAAGCTTGGTTGCATCGGCAGGTCGAAGTCCCACAGATCATTGTGGACGGTCTGATAAACCCACTTTTCATCGCCGGTGGTGGCGTTAAGCGCCAACACGGATGCGCCGTACTTGTGATTCAGCGCCGTACGCTCCACACCGTAGATATCGGTGGACGAACTGCCCATCGGCAAAAACACAGTGTTCATCAGCGGGTCATAAGACATCGGCGCCCAGCTGTTAGGCGTGCTGCGAACATAGGTCTTGCCGTCAGACGGCGCTTGTTTGTCTTGCGGGTTGCCCGGGTCAAAAGCCCAGCGCATGGCGCCTGTGACCACGTCGAAACCACGGATGACGCCGCCAGGCATATCGGTCTGCACGTTATCGGCAACACGGCCGCCAACCACCACTGTGGTGCCCGCCATCAATGGCGCCGACGACAACTGGTAGTAGGAGTCAGGCACATTGCCAAGCCCGGCCTTGAGATCAACCTGGCCATTGGTGCCGAAGTCCTGGCAGAACTTGCCGGTGTCTGCGTCCACAGCAATCAGGCGCGCATCAATGGTGTTGGTCAGCAGGCGACGCTGGCACGCAGCGCCGGGAGCAACTGTCACAGCGGCGGCAGGAGTGCTGCCATCGGTTGGCTGGGTGACTGCGGCAGTGGCGTCAAAATAGGCCAGGCCACGGCAACGCTGCCAGACAGCCGACTTGGCATTGATGTTGTTTTTCCACAACTCTTTACCCGTGTCGGCATCCAGAGCGATGAGGTTGTTGTGCGGGGTACAGATAAATACCTTGTCACCCACTTGCAGCGGGGTCATCTGGTCTTCCGCGCCGTTACCATTACTGATGGCTACATCACCGGTCTGGTAGGTCCAGGCCGGAACCAGTTTGGAAACGTTGCTGCGGTTGATCTGGTCCAACGCTGCAAAGCGGCTGCCACCCTCGTCGTTACCGTAATGTGCCCAGTCTTTCTGGGCCTTGGCCGGATCGACCTTGGTCAGGCCAGGGCCGTCACCGGTAGGCGATACCGAAGCGTGAGGCTGAAACATTCCCCAGGCACCGGCAACGATGGCCACGGCCAGTACAGCACTCAGCCCGTAACCCCCGTTACCGCTCAGGCCATTGGCTTTGAGCAGTGTCGGGTAAACCAGCGCGACCACCAGGCTCAGCACGGCCAGGGCAAACAGGCGTGAAACCAGTGGCCAGAACACCAGCCCGGCATCCATCAGCGCCCAGATAATACTGGCTACCATCACTGCGGCGAACAGCCAGGCACCTGACAGGCGCTGTTTGAACAGCAACACGGAGGAGACGAGCATGCCAAGGCCCGCAAGCAGGAAATAAAGGCTGCCTCCGAGCGTGGCTAGATAACCGCCACCGGCTATAAACAGCAGTCCGAAGACCAGCACACCGAGAGCGGCGACCCAGATGGGCCAACGGCTTACGGCTGCCGTAGGTTGAGATTTAATCATGGTGCATGACCCTATTGATGCATGAACGGTTGGGGGAGGGCATTGCCTTTAACTGTAGCTGCTTGAAAAGCAGGCGCAGGCGTGACCGGAGTTTCTGCAGAGCGTCAAGACCCCGAGCAGGTCAGATCGACAGACCGGGAAATGTCCGAAACATCTTTGTACTAAATAGTTAGTTTTGAGACTTTAACAAAAACCCGGCCCTGCGACAAATTGTCAGTGCCGGGCGATTGGAGAGGGGGGCGGGCTTAGAAGGTCCAGTCCTGTGCCTGAACTAATTGACAGAACGGTCCGGCAAGGGTTGCGTTGTGATGAGCAACAATCTGCTCAGCCTTTAACTCGGGGGTATCTGAGCAGGTGTGGCCGTCAGCGATCAGCACGGCATCGAAGCCAAGGTCACGAGCAGCCCGGCAAGTGCTGTCGACGCAGTATTGGGTTTTCATCCCGGCAACCACCACACCGGTAGCGCCGCAAGCGCGTAACTGATCCGCCAACCCTGTCAGGCTAAAGGCATTGGGCCGGCGTTTTTCAAACACTACTTCGCCGCCTTGCAACCTCAATTCAGGGGCCAACATCGTCAACGGGCTGCCGGGTTCGATAGGGGAGCCAACAGGGCCGATATGGCGTGCAAGAAAAATCGCGGCACCGGCGCTGCGAGCCTTATCCATCAGGGCGTTCACGGTTTCCAGTAACTCTGGGCTGCGCCAAGGTTTGTCCGGGCCGTGAACAAGTCCAATCTGCATATCAAGAATCAACAGGGCGTACATGGGTGCATCTCCTTGCGTTTAAACCAGCGACACAAGGGCACAAAAAAAGGCCCTATCCATCGCTGGCGGGCCTTTGAAGTTCGTTTGCTATTGCTTCACGACACTTCGCACGCACCGCATTGTGCGGTCGTGGTGGTGGTCGTCGAGGTCTTGCAATAATCAGTCATGCATCGACACTAGCACGTTTAAATCCAGCCCAAAACCCAAAGCTAATTTTTTCAGAGTGCCTCGCATAGTTCTGTCAGTTGGCATTGCAACAGCTTGCCCGCGTGGTTGAGTCCGCTTTGACCGTAAAGAGCCAGAAATACCCCTTGAATGTCAGGCAGGCCACTGCCAGCTTTCAGCACCTTGTGATCCGGGCGGATCACCCGCTCTGGCAGCAAGCTGATTCCCAAGCCAGCAGCCACTGCAGCGCAGACACTGGCCAGGCTTGCACTCGAGTAATTGATGCGCCAGCGCCATCCTGCCATCTCCAGGTGATGAAGCATTTCATTGCGGTACAAACCGCCTACAGGAAAGGCAACGAGAGGCAATGGGTCGCGTCCCAAGGCCGGTAGTGAGCGGCTATCCACCCAACACATGGGTTCAGGCCAGGAAGCCAGGCAATCGACACCTTGTCCCATCTGTTTGACCAGTAGAAGGTCGAACTCGCCTTGGCGATACAGCCCCAGCAGCTCCGGGCCCAAACCGCTGGTGACTTCCAGGCGTACTCCGGGATGCTCTTGGCCAAACCGCGACAGAATCGGCATCAAGCGTTCGGCAGCAAAGTCTTCGGGTACGCCTAGACGCAATACACCCTCACTTTTCAAATTAAACAGCACCTCCAGGGCTTCTTCCTGAAGCACCAGAATGCGTCGAGCATAAGCGAGTAGGCGTTCGCCTTCTGGTGTGGCAATTACCCGGCGCTGTTCGCGGTTAAGCAGCTTGCAGCCAAGACTGTCTTCCAGGCGCCGTATCTGCTGGCTGACCGTGGACTGAGTGAGATGCAGGCGTTGGGCTGCCCGAGTGAAATTGGCGCAGTCCACTACAGCGATAAAGCTGCGTAACAGTACGGGATCGAACATCTGCACCTCCATGCAGAAAGCCACTGAAAGGCATGCTTATATTTAATTTCAGAATACCTTGGGCGCTGACCATACTGGCTTTTCATAAAACTTATAAGAGGGCATGACATGGGTTCCTTGACACTCAAATACGGCCTATTGACGGCCGGGGTGCTTATGATCGGAGTGGTCATGGCCAGCGACAAGACACTGCTCGCTGCCGTGAAGGACGGTGAGCTGGGGAGGGTGCAGCAACTTATAGCGGAAGGTACAAACCTCAACGTCAAGACGATTGATGGCAGCAGTGCGTTACTGCTTGCAACGAGATCAAACCAGACAGAAATCGCCAAGGCATTAATCGAAGCCGGCGCCAACGTTAATCAGAAAAATCTGATCCAGGACAGCCCTTATCTGTTGGCAGGCGCAAGCGGACGCAATGAAATCCTGCAACTTGTCCTGTCCCATGGCGCTGATCTAAAGAGTACCAACCGCTATGGTGGCACCGCCTTGATCCCAGCGTGCGAGCGCGGCCATGTTGAAACAGTGCGCCTGTTGATCGCGGCGGGCGTTGATCTTGATTACAAAAACCGTCTGGGCTGGACTTGTTTGATGGAAGCCATCGTGCTTTCCGATGGAGGCCTGGCACATCAACAAATTGTGACCCAACTGATCGAGGCGGGCGCAGATCTGAACTTGCCCGATAGCAATGGTCTGAGCCCGCTGCAGCAAGCGCAAAAACGCGGTCAGAACACTATTGCACAATTGCTGCGCAATGCCGGCGCGCACTGATTTTCGTTCTGGAGTTCCTATGTATAACGATGAGCATTACCTGCAACGTGCAGTGGAATTGGCCGCCGACAACGTTGCCTCCGGCGGTCGACCTTTTGGTGCAGTACTGGTCAAAGACGGTCGGGTGATTGTGGAAGCGGTAAACACAATCCATATCAGCCAGGACCCTACCGCTCATGCAGAAATGCTAGCGATACGTGCGGCCTGTGAGCAGCTGGGTGCACGTCTGGATGGATGTGTTATCTACGCCAGTGGTCAGCCGTGTCCGATGTGCTTAGGCGCTATGTACCTGTGTGGTGTTTCAAGGGTGGTGTATGCCACCACGAACCAGCAGGGCGAGCCTTTCGGGCTGTCTACCGCCGCGATCTACCAGCAAATGGCTCTACCATTGTGCGACCAGCAGTTGCCGGTACAGTATCTTGCACAACCGGTCATGGTCGAAATCTACCGCGATTGGAAAGCTTTGAATGTGCCTGAATAGAGCCTCTGCACGCACTTTTGCCAATTGGGCGCTGCTGATTGTCATCGGGCTCAATATGCGCCCGATTCTCAGCTCCATTAGCCCGCTGTTACTGGAGATTCGCGCCGACACTCGCATGAGCTTTCAAAGCAGTGCTTGGTTGACCAGCTTGCCAGTGATTTGCATGGGCTTGGTGGCCTTGTACGGGATTGGCCTGCAAGCCCGTTTGGGAGAGCGCCGTGGAGTAGCTTTGGGCCTTACGATGATACTGGGCGCATGCCTCTGGCGTTTGTATGTATTGCAAGCCGAAGCCCTGATGGCCACAGCCTTGTTGGGCGGCGCTGGTGTTGCGCTGATTCAGGCTCTGGTTCCGGCGCTGATCAAACGCCAGTTCCAGCATCGTGTAGCGCTGGCTTTGGGCGTGTATAGCGCATCGCTTATGGCAGGCGGCGGTCTGGCGGCACTGCTTAGTCCGTTCATTGCCGGGCACTTCAGCCACTGGCAGGCTGGGCTGGGGATCTGGCTGGTCCCGGCGGCTGTGGCACTGGTGGCGTGGTGGTTGCTGCCCCTTGCCGGTACTGCCCTGAGTATGGGCGGGCCGTCCAAGCTCCCGTGGTTTAACCGTCGGGCGTGGTTGTTGGCGGTGTATTTTGGCTTGGTCAATTGTGGCTACATGAGCATGGTTGCCTGGCTACCCGCTTATTATTTGCAAATGGACTGGAGCGCAACACAAAGCGGCTCGCTTCTGGCTTTTATGACTGTATTCCAGGTAATAGGCGCACTTGTGATGCCTACGCTGGCACATCGCAGTACAGACAGACGCCCGCTATTGTCGATCAGCCTTAGCGCGCAGGCGCTGGGTTTTGTCGGCCTGGTGATGTGGCCGCTTGATTCGCCACACCTGTGGGTGGCATTGATCGGCTTCGGCCTGGGTGCCTGTTTTGCCCTGAGCATGATTCTGATTCTCGACCATTCGCGCAAATCGTCCGAAGTAGGGCGCCTTGCCGGCTTTGTGCAAGGGGTGGGGTTCCTCATCAATGCTGTGTCGCCATGGATGACCGGCTGGCTTCGAGAGCTCACGGGTAGCTTCGTCAGTGCTTGGTGGGTACTGGTTGTAGCGGTTGTGTCGATGCTGGTATTAACCCGTAACTTCAACCCTGCCACTAACAGTCAGGCGTTAATTACATCGGGGAGGGCGTCAAGAATTTAAACATCATTGAGCCGCGCAAAACTCGAACTGGCTTCACGGCGAAAGAGTTAAGATTCACCCCTAGTTATAACTATACTAAATAGTTCTTTAGTTTAGTTATCGTTTTTTTGCATATAAACCAGCTATTGGTTGGGATGAAAGTCACTCGAGCGCAGTAGGATTTATACCTAGTATTTAGCTGTAATTTCACTCGAGAACGCGGGAAAGGTATTCCGCGTCTCGTCGGTTTTTGCCGACTTTTATCCTGGTGTAATCACGCAATACTGCGATCGACAGTTGCCGAGTCCAATCCAACAAGGGCCTGAAAGGTAGGCTGGCAACCACCATCAATTTCAGCTCAAGAGCTTTTTATATGAAACCAGCCGTACAATTAATCATTGTATTTGTACTTACTCTGGCCTTTTCACAGACAGCCAATGCCTGCGTTAGCATGGGCCAACATACCTGTAAAAATGATTGCTCGTCATGGAATGGCATCATCTATGAAGCCTGTATTTGGGGGGCGACACTTCAAAAATGATCGCGAGCCCCGGTGCAGTAACGGATCGACTTTGACCATGCACAGCAATCAGCGCCACTGATTGCGGCCAACATCTACCGGAGCACAAGATGTTGGCCATCCCTCAAAAAGTTCTGCTCGACAACCACTGCATCAGGTATTCGGCATGGCCGGTTTGCGAGTCAATCTGTTCCTTGATCAGCACAAAGCCTTGCGACTGATAAAAGGCAATACTGGGCGCATTCTCCTTATAAACCGTCAGGTTCAACTCATTGCGCAATGTTTTCGCATGTCCGAGCAACTGTTTGCCCAGGCCAGTGCCTTGAACGTCAGGGTCTACAAACACTGCAGCCAGTTGATCACCCAGCAAGCTACAAAAACCCAGAACCCTGGACTTGTCTTGGATGACAAACGTTTCTGATGCCGGGATGTAAACGTCACGCATCGTCGCAACATGGGATTGCCAGAACGAAGCGTCAATAAATCCATGTGCCTTGATCGATGCGCTCAGCCAGATATCCAGAACGCGTTCCATGTCGTCATGTTCGAATTGTCTAATCATGTGTCATTCCATTGTGGTGTTGGCAGACAAGCTCAATGCAAAGCCTGCAATTATGCAGCAAAGCGATGGGCATGCAAAAAACCGAACAGAGCGCGCAGAATGTTCGTAGCAGATCGTGTCAGGGCATTGTTGTAGGCATCGAAATGCGGGGATCGCTCCAGAGTGGGATTGCCAGCCTTGAAATGTGAGAGACACTGGCCCTGATAGGCGCATGCGTAATTACGCATAATGTATATTATGTTAAATCTCGTATTATGTTAGAGCAGATCAAGATCGCTCCGGCTCCGGGTTCCGATGCTGTGCGATCGCTTCGTGACCTCGCCCGACGAGTTGCTTAACCAATCGCCGCCCTACTTTGCCAGCGGCGCCAATGATGAAAACTTTACTCATGATCGCTTCTCCATCTGACGATGAATAAGCCCCGATCCCGGCATTGACTCAACCGGGATCGGTGAATGCTCAACCTTCGAACTGGTGATAAACCTTGGCGATTACCTTCCAGGCGCCGTCGATTTTGATCAGGGTCAGGTAGTCGTTGTAGTCGGCACCGATCGCATCATTTTCCATATCGACACGCACCACGGCTGTCGTGGGTGTGATTGCCAGTATGTCGAGCCGAGTTGTAATTTTTGGGGCGCTGCCGTTCTTCTGAACGAAATCAAACAAATTTTTGATCGGGCCGCCAAGCAGATCACCATTTGTGAAACCGTACATCACGGCGTCTTTATGGAACGCCTGAGCAACGCCTTCTGCACTGCCCACACGCAGACCTTCAACATATTGATTGGCAGTAGCGATGACAGCGTTGTACTCGGAAGTTGGTACTGCTTTGATGTTCTTCGACATGGTTCTCTCCTTTCATTAGGGCGACGTAAAACACACCTCGCCAGAAGCGCTCAAATGCTCGGATGGGTGTGGTAAATCTTGCTGACGATCGTCCACTTGCCTTCTACCTTCAGCAGGTTGAAGAAGTCGGTGAATCGAAACCCCGAAACATTGTCGGTATCAACACGCGCACTGGCGGCAGTACCCACGATGTCGATGCGAACGATCGCAGCTTTGGCTTCGGGAGATGGGCGGAAAGAGTTGTCGATGACGTCGTACAAATTCTGGATCGCGCCGCCGACGAGCTTGTCGCCGTCGACGCCAAACATGGTCGCTTGCTCGTTGAACGCGGGCTTCATCAAAGTGCTATCAGCCTTGGCGCCACCCTCGTTGTACTGACTCAGAACAGCAACGATCGCGTTGTATTCCTGGACGTAAGTTGGATTGCTCATGATGTACTCCTGGTTGAATGTGCCGGTGACCCTTTTGGTCAATCGGACACGGAAAACTCAAACGACAATTACCAATCCTGGCGAGTCGGCGAGATGATCAAATCGTTGACGGTGACATTTTCCGGTTGGTCGAGGGCGTAGATCACTGCGCGGGCAATATCATCAGGCGCAATGGCAATCCTGTTCAGCGCTTGGGCAGCCTTACGCCCTTCAGGATCACTGACCTTGTCTGCCCAGCCGGTATTGATCACCCCCGGGCTGACGGTGTTGACACGAATGCCATGCTGCACGCCCAACTCCTTTCGCATGGATTCAGTCATGGCCTGGACGAAAAACTTGGTTGCGCTGTAAACACCCGCCGCCGGGCCGACCTGATGACCTGCTACAGAGTCCATGTTGAGAATCTGCCCGGACTTCTGTTCAAGCATAAATGGCAACACAGCAGCAATAGTGTTGAGGTAGCCCTTGATGTTCACATCGATCATCTGTTCCCAATCCTGCACGGCCAGATCGACCCAGTTGGAAAAGAGCATCAGGCCGGCGTTGTTGACCAAGATGTCCACTGCGCCATAGGTGTCTTGTGCAAACTTCGCGAGCGCTTTGGTTTGATCCAGATGGGTAACGTCTGTGGTGAAAGCGACCACCTCACTCCCGGCCTCACGCAGCTCGGCAACAAACGCTTCCAACCCGTGCTGATCGACTGCTGCTGCCACGACGCGAGCGCCCTGTGCGGCCAATGCGCGGGTGGTGGCCGCACCAATGCCGGAAGATGCGCCAGTGACGATGGCGACTTTGTTTTGCAGATAATTCATATTCAAGTGCCTCTTGTGCGGCGAAATGCTTTCGCGACCGAGCCTCCCCGCGCCGAACTGACGCCGAGGAAATCTCTAATTAGTTGGAGTTGGCCGTAGGCCAATCGATGTAGCCCTTGGCGCCTCCGCCGTAGTAACTCTCGCGCGGGGCTATGGCGAGCTCGACGCCGCGACGCAGGCGCTCTACCAGATCGGGGTTGGCAATGAACAATCGACCAAATGCCACGGCATCAATCCGCCCTTGCGCCCTGCGCTCCAGCGCCATTTCCAGGTCATAGTTGTTGTTGCCAATGTACGACCCTTCGAACTGCGCACTCAGCGCATCCAGATCCACTCCCTCGGGAACGATACGAGAGGTGGCGGTGGCGCCTTCAACGAAATGCAGATAGGCCAAGTTGAATCTGTTCAACTGCTGAATGAGGTGACCGTAGGTCGCCATGACGTTGCTGTCTGGAGGCGTGTTACCGGCATCAGGAGTTACTGGTGAAAGGCGGATGCCGACCCGGTCACTACCCCAAATCGCCACCACGGCTTCGGTGACTTCAAGTGTCAGTCGTGTCCGATTCTCGATGGAGCCGCCGTACTGGTCAGTCCGCTGAAGCGACCTACGTGCCACAGTTGACTGACGATCTTGCCGCCTGCCGCGTGTACTGCGTCGGTGACTTTTTTCCAGCCTGCCACCTGCTCTTCCGACCAGATACCCGGCGTCATGGCATAGCCACGCCCCTGAGCTGAAATGTTCGTGGCCTCGGCGATGATCAGGCCTGCGCTGGCACGCTGGGCGTAGTAAGTCGCGTGCATTTCATTCGGCACGCCGTCGTCGGCCATTCGGCTGCGCGTCACGGGCGCCATTACAATTCGGTTAGCCAGTTGCAGCGCGCCCATATTCATGGGCGAAAAAAGGTCGGTGTCTACAGCAATATCAGTCATAAAATTCCAATTAAGTAGACCGGTCGTCTAGTAAAAGTCTTAAAAAAAACGCCCCTATGCCAGCAGGCGCTCACTCGTCATTAGTGCCGTGTCAAAAGCAGCTGTTGTATTGCGCACTTTCACCAGCAGTGATGCCCCCAACCACAATTGATACAGCGACTCAGCCAGTGTTTCTGCGTCTTGGGTCGAAGTGATTGAGCCATCAGCCATTCCTTGCTGAACACACCGCTTGATTCTCTGGATGATCAGCGCGGTGCCCTCCTCCAATACGCCGCGCATATCTTCCGACAGGTCGCACACTTCGGCACCGAGTTTCACCACCAGGCATTTCTCCTCGGGATGATCGAACGCCTGCGTCTTCGCCCAATAGCGCAAATAGCCAAGGAGCCGCTCGGCACCCGTCCCTTGCGCCGCCATAACAACGTCTACCCGCCCGATGTACTCCTGAAAGTATTCTTCCAATAGTGCCTGGCCGAATTCCTCTTTGGAGCGGAAGTAGTGATAAAACGACCCTTTGGGTACACCCGCCGCCTTCAGCACTTCCATAAGACCGACAGCGGTGTAGCCCTTGTGGGTCATCAATGCCTTCGCTACATCGATGATGTGTTGTCGCATGTCTTGAGTAGGTTTTTTCATAGTGGGCAAAGCCTAAAAAAAACTAGACCGGTCGTCTAGAGCCACTATTGAGTATCTGACGAACGACTAGACGCTAGCGGCTGGATGAGCCCGCTCGGGTTCCAGTTCGACCCTTTCCCACTTGGCGATCACCAAAGGTGCGATGGCGTTGCCCAATACGTTCAAGGTGGTGGTACCGCTGTCGATAATCCTGAAAATGCCGGCAATCAACGCCACCCCCTCCAACGGCAACCCGGCAGACGCCAATGTCGCTGACAAGATGATGATGGCAAAACCCGGCACCCCTGCTGCGCCCTTCGAAGTCAGCACCATCGTCACCACCAGCAGGATCTGCTGCGACAGCGACAGGTCGATGCCATAGAGCTGCGCCACGAAAATTGTCGCCACACCGAGAAAAATCGATGCGCCATCCAGGTTGAATGCATAACCCACCGGCACCACAAAACTGACGATCCGACGCGGTACACCGTAGTTCTCCAATCGCGTCATCAACTGCGGCATAACGGCGGCAGACGCGGCACTCGAAAACGCCAGAATCAACTCATTGCGAAAGTAGCGGATCAACTTGAAAATGTTTTCGCCAATCAAGTAGCAAATACCGCCGAGTATCACCAATGCGAAAACAATCAGCGCCAGGTAAACCACCCCGATTAACTTGAGCAACGGCAACAATGAGGCGAACCCAAACGTCGCCACGGTCGCGCCGATCATCCCGAACACACCGATCGGTGCGTAAGCCATGACGATTGAGACGACCTTGAACATTGCATCGGAAAGGCTCTGAACCACCGCGATGAAAGGTGCGCTTTTGTCCTTCGGCAGAGCGTTCAATGCCATGCCTAACAGCACAGCGAAAAACAGCACGGACAGCAACTTCGCTTCTGACATAGCAACCAGCACATTGTCAGGGACGATGTTTTGCAAGATGACCAATGCGCCTTTGGACGGCTCCAGAGTGATCGCTGCAGTACCGTGCGAAATACCGGAAATGTCGGTGCCCGTACCCGGCTCGAAAACGTTGGCGAAACACAAGCCAATAACAATGGCCAAGGCGGTAATGGCAAAAAAGTAGCCCAGCGACTTTATCCCCATGCGACCAAACGACTTGTTATCGCCACCGCCTGCGATGCCCAGGATCATGCAACAGAACACAATCGGTACAACCACCATCTTCATCATCTTGATGAAGATATCGCCGAGTGGTTTGAGGATCTCCGCACTCACCCATGTCTGATAATACGGATGCGTATTGAAGTACCAACCGACAAGCACGCCAAGCAACAGCCCGGCAACGATTTGCCACACCAAGGGAATACGTTTCATGTCTAGCCTTCTTGTTGGAATGAAAGGTCTGCGTCTATTCGCAGTTGCTAGAGTCATGAGCTTCCAGCTCATTTGAGATCAAATGGCACAACGCAGTTGTGCCATGGGTGTTGTTACTTGGCGAAGAGCTGGCTCATATCCTTGAAAGCCTTGAACTCAAGAGCGTTGCCGCACGGATCAAACAAAAACATGGTGGCTTGCTCACCCACTTGGCCTTTGAAACGTATGTACGGTTCGATCACGAATTCGGTACCAAACGACCTCAGACGTTCGGCCAGTGCCTCCCACTGTTCCCAACCTAAAATGATGCCGAAGTGCGGAACTGGAACATCGTGCCCGTCGACCGGGTTGCTATGAACGCTTTCCTGCGAAGCGGTTTTTGGATGTTCGTGAATCACCAGTTGGTGACCATAAAAATCGAAATCTACCCACTGCGTGCTGGAGCGCCCTTCTTCAAGACCAAAAACCTCACCGTAAAAGGTGCGAGCTGCAGCCAGGTCGTAAACGGGGATTGCGAGGTGGAATGGCGAGAGGCTCATCAGAACTCCAAATATTTTTTGTTGGTTAGCGAGTATTTCCACCGTCATTGGCTCTCTGGATTCAGCCGTTGCCGGGGGTGGAAAACATCGTAAGACGGAAAACAAAACATAAAAATCAATATATATTTCTTAGAAACACAATTAATATTTGTGAATGATCAAAGAACTGAAGACACTCATTGCTGTGGCGCGGGAAGGCACATTCGCCGCTGCCGGCAACAAGATCGGCCTGACTCAGGCCGCCGTAAGCGCGCAAATCCAGCGCCTGGAAACCGAGCTCGGTTTTGAAATTTTCGACAGGAAAGGACGCTCAGCCCATCTCAACAAAATGGGCCACCAGATACTTCTGCAGGCGCAAGAGCTGCTGAGGCTTTATGACAATTTGGGCTCTACAACGTTGGGCAAGCCTCCCAGCGTGCTGGTCAACATCGGTGCGATTGCGTCCGTGCAGCGCTCCTATTTGCCCGATGCGCTAGCAAAGTTTCACCAACAGTGTCCGCAGTGCCGCACACGTGTCATCCCGGGCCTTTCAATGGAGCTGGTGAACCTCGTCGACGCCGGTGAGATCGACATGGCCGTGATCATTCGCCCGCCCTTCTCCCTTCAAAGTGACCTGCGCTGGACGACGTTGGCACTAGAGCCCTACCGACTGATCGTGCCAAGTGACCTAGAGGGAGAAGACTGGTCGGAACTGCTGTCCAGCCAGCCATTCATTCGTTATGACCGATCATCCTTCGGCGGCAGACAGGTCGATCGTTTCCTGCGGCAGATGCATTTCACCTTGCAGGAGGTTTGCGAACTGGATGAGCTGGAGGCCATCATCAAGCTAGTTGAAAAAGGTGTAGGCATAGCGCTGGTGCCACAGACAGAACTTCATCAGGAATGGCCCGCAGGTGTACGAGCGATCGATTTGGGACAACACACCTTTCACCGGGATATCGGGCTGGTACATCGGTCTCGACACAGTTTTACGGAGCCTGTGCGAATTTTAGTTCAGCTTATAAGTGATCAGGTAATAGCCGTTTCTAAATAACAGCCTCCAAGCAAAAAGGTCTCTTAGGGGCCCTTTTGTACCCAAACCGAAATCACTTGGAGTGTAATGGTCCAATGATTCCGGACACCCATTCAGGTGTGGCTAGAGCAACTGGCCGCCCGAGATATCAAACGTCGTCCCGTTAGCCCAGGCCATGTCATCCGACAGGATGGCCGCAACTGCACCGCCTATATCGTCCGGAAGACCGACACGACCCAGAGCGATCCCTTGTGCCACATAGGCATTCACATCTTTGTTGTCGCGTACCGCACCACCCCCAAAATCGGTTGCGATGGCGCCTGGGGCAATCGCATTCACCCGGATTTTCCGCGAACCGAGTTCCACGGCCATGATTGGGCAGATTCTTGATACTGATGAGGGGCAGCCCTACGTTGCGGTATCACTAGTGCTGGATCCGGCTATTCTGGCGCAATTGGCCGTGACCATACCTGCGGTCAGCGAGAGCGAGCAAAAAGGAATGGGGATCACAATAAACCCGATGACCAGTTCGCTGCGCGACACGTTGCTGCGCTTATTGTCATTACTCGACACGCCTGCCGACATTCCGGTTCTCGGCCCGATGGTCGAGCGGGAATTACTTTATCGTCTACTGCAGGGCCCACAGGGCCGGCTACTGCGCCAAATAGCCCAACCCGATGGCGCTCTGGGCAGCATCCGGCGGGCAGTTGCCTGGATCAGGGATAATTACAGTGTCCGACTTCGTATCGAGGCGTTATGCGATGCAAGCGGAATGAGCCGGGCAAGCCTGCATCGCCATTTTCGATCGATGACAGGCCTCAGTCCCGTTCAGTATCAAAAACAGCTCAGACTGCAGGAAGCTCGCCAGCTTTTACTTGCTGGCGAGCATCGCGCATCTGATGTGGCTTACGCAGTAGGCTATGAAAGTGCATCACAGTTTAGCCGCGAGTACCTCCGGCAATTCGGTACACCGCCAGCACGAGATGTACGACAGATACGGCAGTCGATCGGCACTCCAACAAGGACGTAAACACAAGACTGACTTTTTGGCTTCCTGCGTTCTCATTTTGCAATACCGTCTCGCTCTATAAGACCTATGCCAGCACTGTCAGCCAGGCCGACACTAACAGCAAGAAAGCCAAAGCATGATTCATGCGCTTGAATGCCTGTGGTGAACCAAACGCCCGGGCACTGCCTGCGCCGAGTAACGCCCACAGGGTCATGCACAGCACTGAGACCAACAGAAACAGCAACGACAACACCATCAGCCGCATGGTGTTATCGCTGCCACCGGCAAATACGCTCACCACTGCTACTGCCATCATCCAGACCTTAGGGTTGACCAATTGCAAGGTGGCGGCACCGAGCACGCTGAGACCATCTTCGCGCGAGGAAGGCGAATCCAGGGTGGGCGGCGCGCTTTTAAATATCTGCCATGCCAGCCAACTCAACCAGAGCACCCCGGCCCAAGCGATAATCTTCTGCACTCGCGGAAACTGCAGCAGGGTTTCACCCATGCCGAGCCCGACTGCAAGCACAATCAGCGTCGCCGCCAGGCATGCGCCAAAAATGATGGGCAGTGTGGCGCCCAGTCCCCAGCGCGAACTATGGCTCAGCACCAGAATATTGGTCGGCCCTGGGGTGATCGAAGCAACGAACGCAAACAGCAGGAAAGGCAGCAAGGACTCCATAAGTCAGTCTCCCTGAAGGCGTATCGAAGGGGCAGAAAAGAACAACGAAAACAACATGGCATGGACTCCTTGATCAGATAGGAGGCCTATGGTCGCGGGTCAACGGGATTCAGTCTGGAATGTTTGAGCAGCGCTTGCGGTAATCGGCCGGTGTGAGCTGGTAGGCGCGACGGAACCAGCGCCCCATATGGCTTTGATCGGAGAACCTGAGGGTACTGGCCACCTGCGCAGGCGACTCGCCCCGCGCCAGCAATTGCCGAGCTTTGGCCAGCCGAAGCTGAATCAAATAAGCATGGGGCGCCAGCCCAAATGCTGCCTTGAAGGCTCGCGTCAGGCGAAAACGATCAACACCACAGGCCTGGGCCAAATCGTCCAGCCCGATGTCCTCGTAGACATGGGCATGCAGATAGTCACGTGCGACTTGGGCCACCAATGGCATTCGGGGGTCAAATACCTTGTGCTTGCGCCAATCAAGGTGGCAAGTAAGCGCCCCCAGCAAAGTGTCGATGGCGTTCTGACGCACAATGCGCAAGTCACCTTCATGGAGTGCCTGGAAAGCGCTATAAATGGCAGTCGCCAAGCCCGGATCCTGACTCAATGTGTCGGCAAAGCCCGGCTGACTGTTGACAGGCGCTTGCTCGAACAATGCGAGCAACTCCCGTTCCAGCCAGTGCGGATCGAGGTAGAGCATGGAATAGGTAAAACCCTCCTCGGTCGGGGCATGTCCATCGTGGATTTCTCCAGGTTCCAGCATGAATACCTTGCCCGGAGTACTGAAGTGGCGAACGCGACGGCAATTGAACTGTTGCACACCCTGCTCGGTGACACCTACCAGAAAACTGTCATGCCAATGCGGATCGTAGGCATGCCCCTGAAAATGGGCGCGAATCGACTCAATCCCTGTATCAGCATCCTGGGACAGTTCAATCCAGTTGCGTTTATTCACGGAGCGCTCCAGAGGTAATGATTTAACGTGAAACTGTGGGGAATGGCTAAATTACAACGCTTTGAAAAGATCGTTTAGAAGATTTGTGCAGGTGTTGATGAGCTACATCTGCAAATTCTGAAATGCGCAACGCGGTCAGCAAGATGGACTGGAGATGTCTACGGTGCCGGGGCGATTCACAGATTATCGATCTGTTGCCGCATAAGTGGGCTATTTAACCCTCGCCATCTGTACGAACTTGACTTTGATTCGGGACGCGCCTCCAAAGCTGCATAAGCGCCAATGAAGCAAGACTAGCGATACTGAGCGCAAGTGAACTGATTCCAATGCTCACCCCCCAGAAGTCGATCAAGTAACCAGTTAACACCGGAATCGCACCGGCAGGCACATATCCCCCCATGTTGAACACGGCGTTGGCTTCGGCTCTTCGCTGCGCTGGCACATTGTCAGCAATAAGGCTCAGTCCGCCTAACTGGCCCAAGCCTTGACCGGCGCCTGCCAGTAGCGCAGAAGTGATCAGCCATGGAGCGGAGCCGGTTTTAAGCGAGATCCATACGAAGATCATTGATGAAATAGTAGCGATCCCGCTTAGCGAAAATACGGTACGGCCGCTGAATTCCTTGGCTGCGAACTGTACGGTTACGGCCACCAGGAACATTGAAAAGGCCATACAACCTGTTACAAGGGGGCTGTTCACGCCCAGAAATGTGGCTATCAGCTTGGGGCCGAGCGACAGGATGAATGAAGTCGATGTGATTCCAGGGCCGAAGAAGGCTATCCCTAACAGCACGATGCCGAGATTTTGCTTGGCAACGGTAGGCAAACGCGGTTTAAACGAACCGATCCCAAGCTTCAGGTTCCTCTGATTAAGCAGCGCCACGAGCGCCACGCACAAAATCGCAATCTCTATTCGGAAGACGGTGTGGATCGGGTTTGGAAAATATTGCGCCACGACCCCCGCCAATAGCGGCCCGGTGCCTGCTCCGGCCACCATTGCGACAGACGCCATTAGCGAAGCAAAGTGTTTGTGATGCGGCTGAGCATGCTCAACAACATTCGCCATCCCCCCAGACACAACGAGGCCAACCGAAACGCCTGTGAGAAAGCGTGCGAGCATCAAGACGCCAATGCTGTTGGCCTGGTCGAAAAGAATGGCTGCAACGATAGCAAGCCCCACACAGGGCAGTAGGAGTGCTTTGCGCCCGTAGTGGTCGGACAACTGCCCCGCTACGGTGAGAGTAAGAAGGAGGCCTATGATGTAGCAGGCAAATATAACGGTCAGCACCCCGGACGTGAAGCCAAGGGATTGCTGCCAGGAGCTGTAGAGCGGCGTAGCAGCATTCGACAGTATAAAGATCGCGGTCACGATCCACGCTGTCCGGTACACAGCCATTGAGCTTTGTTTGGGGTAGGTACTGCTCATGGGTGAATAGCCTCTATCTTCAGTCAGAAATTCAAATTCTGACTAGGGTAGAGATATGCCAGGTGACGGCCTATTCGCTAAAAACACAAACGGGATGTGAAAAAATTCACGGATCTCGCGCCAGCATTAGCCCATCCATGAGGAAATCCAAGACTGCTCGGATTTTTAGAGAGCCGCGGAGATCTTCATGAAACGCGAGCCAGATGGGCAGTTCCAGCGGTGTGTGATCCACATCAACGGCAACCCTCGTCAGCCCATATTCCGTGCCTAAAAAATCCGGAAGGAAAACTATGCCAGCATTACCTACGGCAGCTAATGCCTGGATGCGCAGGTCATTGCTGGTGACGGAGATCGGCCGTCCACCCAGCCGATCCAGGAGCCATTGCTGCTGTATCGAATCGCCCATGCTACGGTCGTAGCCTATGAACTCGAACTGTTCAGGTTCACGTTGATCGATGTAGTCCTTGCTAGCATGAGGGTAAAAACGCAAGGAGCCGAGGCTTTTGGCGACGACGCTCTGTTCTTCCGGCCTGCTGAAGGTAATGGCAATATCCGTTTCTTTCCTCGCTAACGAAGCGGTGGACTTGGCTCCAACGAGCCTGAGCTGTAACCGGGGATAACGCTCGCGCAATACTCCGAGCCGCCGAGCTACCAAAGTTCCGAGGTACGCAGGAGGTGCGGACAAGATTACCTCGCCCTCAATGCGACTTTCTTCCCTGTCAGCAAATCGCCTGAGCGCAAGTGACGCAGACTCCATCTGCGCTGCATATTCACCTACCCTTACACCATCCTCGGTCAGTTGGTAAACACGGCCCCTACGATCTACAAGCTTCATGTTCAAAGAAGCTTCGAGCGCAGCGATTCGGCGAACCACAGTCGCGTGCTCCACCCCCAGCGAGCGTGCCGCTGCGGCTAAGGAGCCCTCATGAACAAAGGCAAAGAAAAAACGGAGGCTATCCCAGTCGAGCATATTGATCATCAGGTGTGGTTACGAGAGGCTTCTCAGCAAGCTATAGGCCTAGCTTACCGAGTAATGAGGTGACACTGCCGCATAAAGGTTGGGCTCGAGGTCGTCCCATGTTATCCGCCCTCAAGAACTTCTGCCGACCTAGCGGGTGCGGGCTGACTGGCTCAAGAAGAGCTGAACGCACACTTAGGCTTCAGCAAGGGCCGTCCGGAGAAAACTTAAAGCATCCCTGAAAACCTGATGCCATCTTTCAGAAGGCTCACTCATCAGAGGATGCCAGAAAAAACTGAATTCATGACCTCCATCATCTTCGGCAAAATGCACCCAAGTATCAGGAAGGTCTTGGGCAACATGACACTCATGAAATGCCCATGTGTGCCCCGTTGCAATGGAATGCCACTCACCCAAATCTCGCCTTGCAGTGGATTGAATCCCAGCTTCTTCTATCAACTCTCGCACAGCCGCCAAGTCGGTTGACTCACCTGGGTCGACACTGCCTTTCACTAATTGCAGGCCTGCCAATGGATGCTCAAACGCCAGGATTTCCAACGTTTCGCGGGTTCGCAGAACCACAGGGCAAGATTTATCTGCTGCCATACCGCGACACCTGTTCAGTCATCCTTATGTGAGTCGAGTAGCATAAGGGAAGCGAGCGGCCATCGAAATTGAATTTGACGTAGCAATTACCCCGTCGACTCATGCTCTGGTGCATGCGGTAACGCCAGAAACGCTGGCAGATGATCTAACCTCTGCCCATTTACTCCTTGCTCGATTTGGGTATCGCAATACGGGTACTGGTCTTGACCTCGCGTAAAGCTAGACTGGACTGAATGGAGGCAATACCCACCTGACGTCTGAGCACCTGCTCGATAAAGTCGCTGTAGCTATCAAGATCCTCTGCCAACACTTGCAGTACGTAATCGGCATCCCCGGTGATCTTGTGACAAGACAACACTTCAGGCAATTGAGCAATCACCGCCTCGAAGGCGTCGGGAGCATGATCGGCGTGGGTTGAAAAACGGATGTGCACGAACGCCATGATATCCAACCCCAGCATTCGTCGATCAAGGTTCGCCTGATAGCCCTTGATCACACCCGCCTCCTCCATTCTCTTTCGCCGTCGCCAGCAAGGCGTCAGGCTTAACGACAGACGTTCACTGAGCTCGGCGTTGGAAATGCTCGCATCTTCTTGCAGCAGCGTGAGTATCGCCAGGTCAGTCTCGTCGAGACTGATGCGTTTGGATAATTTTTTCTTCATTGAGCCAACCCAGAGTAAAAAAGCCCGAACAATCTAGATAATCACGAAAATAAAGCAAAGAAAGCGCATCCAAGCCGGAACAGAATATTTGCACTGGCTCACAATAACGGATGCGCAGAATGTTTACAGTTTTCAGTGATTCCCACCGTTTGCACCACGGCACCGAATTGAAAGACGGCGTGCTCAAGCCGTCGTTCGAACAACCCAGTCGGGCCGATACCGTCCATAACCGCGTCAAGCAGGTTGGCCTTGGTCAGATCATCGAGCCGCGGGCATTTGACCGCTCGTGCTACGTCAACGCGCACAGCGAGCGCTACGTCAGCTTTCTAGAAAGCGCTTGGTCAGAATGGTGCGCGACCGGACGTACGCACGATGCCCTACCGCTGGTATGGCCAGTTCGTGACCTGTCCAACGAGCAAGTCCCGGCTTTCATCGACGGCAAGCTCGGCTTCTTTGCCATGGACGCCGGCTCCCCGATTACCGCTACCACTTGGCAAGCGGTAAAAACCAGTGCAGACATTGCCCTCACTGGCCTGGCACTGATCGATGAAGGCCATGACAGTGCTTTTGCCCTGTGCCGCCCGCCCGGCCATCACGCAGCGCGTGAATACATGGGCGGATATTGCTATCTCAACAACGCCGCCATTGCTGCACAGCAGGCCATTACCCAAGGTGCCAAACGTGTCGCCGTACTGGACGTCGACTTTCATCACGGAAATGGCACCCAGAACATTTTCTACGGGCGTAATGACGTCATGTTTGTCTCGCTGCACGGCGAACCGGCGGTGTCCTATCCGTACTACTCAGGTTTCAGCCACGAAATCGGCGCTGGCCAGGGTGAAGGTTACAACCTCAATTACCCCCTGCCTAAAAACACCACCTGGGAAAGTTATCGCAACGCCCTGCTTCACGCGTGCAAAAAACTGCAGCAATTCGCCCCTGAGGTGCTGGTTATTTCACTCGGCGTCGACACATTCAAGGACGACCCCATCAGCCACTTCCTACTGGAGAGTGAAGACTTCATTGGCATCGGTGAGCTGATCGCAAGCGTCGGCTGCCCTACCCTGTTCGTGATGGAGGGAGGCTACATGGTCGATGAAATCGGGATCAATGCGGTCAACGTGCTGCATGGTTTCGAGAGCAAGCGCGCCTGACCCATCCCCTTGCGCTACAAAATTTCAGTTAGACAACCGGAGAATAAAAACATGACTCTTTTCATTGATGTCGACGATGCCGCACGCCTATTCACCACGATAGGAATTCGCCGGGCAATCCGCGAAATGGCGGCATACATCGAGGCCGACTATTCACGCTGGGCGCAGTTTGATAAATCGCCGCGCACAGCCAATCACTCAGCAGACGGAGTGATTGAGTTGATGCCCACCGACGATGGAAAGCAATATTCGTTCAAGTATGTGAATGGCCACCCTGACAATGGTCAGAGAAAGTTGCTGACAGTCATGGCCTTCGGTCTCCTGGCTGATGTCCACAGCGGCTATCCAACCCTGCTTAGCGAACTCACATTAACAACCGCAGTGCGTACTGCTGCAACCTCCGCATTGGTCGCGCAATCTCTCGCACGAACAGGCGCTAGCTCGATGGCAATCATCGGCAATGGTTCACAGAGTGAATTTCAGGCACTCGCTTTCCATGAAATGCTGGGCATCAACGAAATCCGTATTTTCGATATTGATCTCAACGCGTCACTCAAGTTGAAGCAGAACCTGGAGTCCTTCCCGAATATCAAAGTGATTCTTGCCAGCTCCGTACATGAAGCGGTTAAGGGCGCGGACATTGTTACCACGGTCACCGCCGACAAAGCGTATGCAACGATATTGACGCCAGAAATGATCGAGCCGGGTATGCATATCAACGCCGTCGGTGGTGATTGCCCGGGTAAAACCGAGCTGCACGCCGACATCCTGCGCAACGCTCGGGTCATCGTGGAATTCGAACCACAAACACGAATTGAAGGCGACATCCAACAACTGGAAGCCGACTTTCCTGTAGTCGAGTTTTTCCGAATTGTGCTGGGCGAAGTGCCCGGCCGCGAGAGCGATGCGCAAGTCACTGTGTTCGATTCGGTGGGCTTTGCGCTGGAAGACTTTTCTTCGCTGCGCTACTTGCACGACCTTGCGCGCAACCACCGGATCGGCGAACGCATCCACCTGGTGCCGACTCCGACCAACATAAAAAACCTTTACCAATTGCTTGATCAGCAGCCAGCTGTCCCCTCACGTCTGCGCACGGTCAGCTGATGGCTATCGGCGTTGCCCCTGAGCAATGTGCCTGGGGCCCCTTACCGCCCCACGCAACGCTAAACCTTGCCACCTACCGTCCCTAGCCGTTGCATCCCCAACAAGAAAGATAGACAGCCACTTTTCTGCCAAAACTCAAAAACATAAAATCAAGAGGTTTTGTAATGAAATCGACTCCCTCCGAACGGGCAGAACAGCCCGCGCTGCAGCGCACGCTCAGCAATCGTCACATCCAATTAATGGCCATGGGTGGCGCCATCGGCACCGGCCTTTTCATGGGCTCCGGGAAAATCATCGCCCTGTCCGGTACATCGATCATCCTCATCTATATGATCATCGGACTGTTCGTTTTTTTCGTCATGCGTGCCATGGGCGAAATGCTGCTTTCCAATCTGAATTTCAAAACCTTTGCGGATTTTGCAGGCGCCTATTTGGGCCCAAGGGCGGCTTTTTTTCTCGGCTGGTCATACTGGCTGAGCTGGAGCGTTGCTGTGATAGGCGATGCAGTCGTGGTCGGCGGATTCTTTCAGTATTGGTTTGCGAATGTGCCCGCGTGGATTCCAGCTATCGGGATGCTCGCAACACTGTTCGCGTTAAACGTACTGACTGTCAGGATTTTCGGTGAGGTGGAGTTCTGGTTCGCGATCATCAAGATCATTGCTGTTGTGACCCTAATAGGCGTCAGCATGGTGCTGATTGCGACATCCTTCGTCTCCCCTAGCGGTGTCACTGCATCATTTAATCATTTGGTGGATAAACAGGCGGCATTCCCTAATGGCTTGTTCGGCTTCTTCGCCGGTTTTCAGATGGCGATCTTCTCGTTCGCCGGCACCGAATTAATCGGCACAGCGGCGGCGGAAACCCGCTCCCCAGAGAAGACTCTGCCTAAAGCCATCAACTCCATTCCTCTGCGAATTATCCTGTTCTACGTACTAGCGCTGACCTGCATTATTGCCGTGACTTCCTGGCATCAGGTTTCACCGGTCAAAAGCCCTTTTGTCGAACTGTTCCTGGTTGCAGGGTTTCCAGCAGCAGCCGGGATCGTCAACTTTGTAGTGCTGACATCCGCCGCATCGTCAGCCAATAGTGGCGTTTTTTCTTCCAGCCGTATGCTGTTTGGGCTGGCTAGCCAGAACAACGCTCCGAGGATTTTCCAGCGATTGTCGAGCAACAGCGTGCCTCTTCTAAGCTTGGCTTTCACCACACTGTTGATGCTAATTGGCGTACTGGTGCTGTTTATCGTTCCGGAAGTCATGACTGCGTTCACCATCGTCTCTACCGTGTCGGCGATCTTGGTGATCTTCACCTGGTCGACCATCCTTGCGTCTTACATTGCTTATCGTAAAAAGCGGCCTGAGCTGCATGCACAATCTGCTTTCAAGATGCCTGGCGGCGTTCCGATGGCCTGGATTTCCCTAGCATTCCTGGGCTTTGTTCTTTGCCTGCTAGGGTTGAGACCTGACACTCGTATCGCCCTGATGGTCATGCCCGGATGGTTCGTGTGGTTGGCAATTGCTTATCAGCTGACCCGCTCAAACAAGCCTGAACCTGCAGTCGTTTCGGCAAGTAATTACAGCTGATGCTTTGAAGCTCTGCTTCAATCGCTGCGATATCAGTATCGATGAGGTCGTCGAGCAGGCTGGCCTGCTCGGGATTCATCTGCTCACTGCGCTTGGCAAATTTCAAACGCTTGAGTTGGGCGGTCTCATGGGGCAGTTTTTCGATGAGTGTCTCGACACGCTGCATCAACTGCACCGCCAACCATAGTCAGGTATCTAGCTGCGTCAGAAAACCCTCCACATCAGCTAGTGCAGGCGCATAGGCTCCGGCATGACAGCAAGATATGGATGCGCAAGCCGCTGAAAATCGCAGGCGCTCTTTCAAATCTGCGATCCCCAGCAACTCCGCAGCCAGCCAACCGGCCATACAAGCGTCTCCGGCTCCAACCGTGTCTGCCACTTTCACGGCAATAGCCGGCTGATTAAGTTGACTGTCCGGGGTGTGGAGTATCATCCCACGCTCCCCTCGGGTAAAAAGAATCTGCGCCTGAGGATTAAGAGCCCGAAGCTCATCCATTGCCTGGTGCTCGGTCAACCCAGGATAGATTTGCTGAAGGTCTTCGTCGGAAAGTTTAATCATGTCCGCAAGGGCGGTCATCGTAGGGAAGGTCTGCTCCCTGTAATGGCTGTCCATCAAATTGCGCCAGTTCGGATCATAGCTAATCCGTTTACCGGCTTCCTTGGCCTGTTGAGCAATTTTAATCAGCCTGCCCGCGAGTGGCTGTCGGGCCAAACTGATGCAGCTGAAATGGCACAGCTCTACTTGGTTGATCCAACCATCGGGCATCAGATCAGGATCAAAAAATAGATCGGCATCCCCAGCAAAAAAGTATCTTGGGGGACGGCTCGATGGAACGATGGCGACCAGAGAATCTCGATCTACCCGTTGGATAAAATCCATATTTAACGCAGCCGCTTGCGACTGAAAAACTATCTCGTCACCTAGCGAATCTGTGCTTATCGACCCAGCAAATGCGCTGCTAACACCTAAGCGGCTTAGCGCTCGCGCAACATTCCAGGGAGCACCACCTGGGTAGCCCTTCCACTGTCCAGGGGTGCCTTGGACAAGGTCGGTCAGGGCTTCGCCAAATACTACTACGCGAGGCAATACCATCGTAATCTCCTGATTTTTCTGTCGTAGGGGTGACTGCTGTCTGCTCAGCTTCGACCAGTAATCCCTTACTCAATGCACTTTGGTGAAAGGCAAGAATCGATGAGTACCGATTCGATTGAGCAACGTCATCGCTGTTTCGCGACGATATTCGCTCGGTATCTGTTCCTTTTCGGCGTGAAAGTGTCTGTTGAAGTTAGAGAATTTTTCATCGCCAACCTCAAAGCAGATTTCTCCAACCAACGCCCCTGCTTGCAACGACAACCGGCAGGCGCGCTGGAGACGTGTTGGCCAACGCAGTCAGATACTAAAACCACGTTTCCATTTGCACACCGTATTGCCATACCCCCCCAGCACGGAAGTCCGTCATGCCAAAGGTGTCTGAGGTACTGTATCTGTCCAGATCCGAAGACCAATTCATGAAGCTTGCGAACACTCGTAACTCGGGACGAGTGAGCAAATCTCCAACGTCAGGCTTGAATGTTGGGGCGACAGTGAATTTCCAAAAATTACCGTCGACCGCATTACGTTGTAGATAGCCCTTGGGGTCGAGGTTCATGTTTTGCCAGCTCATTTCGTAGGCCATCTCAAAATTACTGTTAATTGCATTGGCCAAACGCAAGTTCAGGGTCATCCAGCGATAATTGTCACCCTTGACGTATCTATCCTTGCTTTGTTCAGCCAACAAGCTGGGGCCGATGCGCCAACCAGGCGCAATAGGGGTCTCGCCATAAAGTGCCAGACGCAGAGCGCGGGCGTCGTCAATCAGCTCACCATCCGAGCCGATGTTCTTGACCTCTGCCCCCAAACCTTGCCCATAGAGCAGCGCCGTTTTGAAGAAACCTTCCCTGCCAAAAAAGTTTTTCTGGTGGTTGGCCAGCATGCTGTGCAAGCCGGAATCCGCAGGCGTCAAACCTGCTTCATTGGTACGGGAACTGAAATCGTTTTTCTTTGCGCCGATGGCATTGAACATCCACTGCCACTGACCGTTATCGAAGAACTGATTGGAGGTCAGGATGTAGCTTTCCACGTCGGCGTTGAGTCCGCCTTCACTGAAATCACCGTAGTCGCGCCCGATCAAGGAGTAGTTCGAGCGCCAGCTTTTGCTCATCTGCACATCGTAGATTCCACCCCCGGTGCCAGCCAGAAAAACGACGTCCGAGTCCAGCCAGTGGATATCGTAGTTATCTCGATCAAATCGCTTACCAGCCCACAAGGTGGCGTTCTCGAACACCGAATTACCCTTGAATGCAGCAACATGATCAAGCTCTGAAAATACCTGACGCACGTTCAGACTACTTTCATCGGCCGTCCAGTCATTGGAGCTTTCTACTCCGTCAGCGATGGAAACCGTGAATTTTGAACGGGTGCCGTTTTGCGCATAGATTTCTTTCGACAAGTCTATGCGCATGTAGGTGTCGTCTTCGTTTCCGAGCCGCCCAACTGCCCCACCGACTGAACCGGCAGGCGTTGAATATGGGCCGCCACGGCCACCACCAAGTCCATCGTTAATCAGCAATCCCGAGCGGGCGTAGCCCTTGAAACTGAACCCGTCAGTGAGGTTTGCGGTACTGCCTTGTTTCTCCATGCTTTGCTGGCGGGCTTCGAGTTTTGCCAACCGGGTGTCCACAGTGGGCGCCGCAATGGCTGTCGCATTGGACACCGCTGGCTGCAAGGTGGGTGTGGCGAGTTTGATCTGCTGCAATTCCCTGGCGAGTGCCTGGGTTTGTTGTTCGGCTGCGGCTGCACGCTTTTCCGCTGCGCTGGCACGGGCTTCAAACGCAGCCATGCGTTCTTCCAGAGTCGCGGCATGGGCGGTCGCCGTCGTAGTGCCGAGCACGCCTGCGAGTAGCCAGCTTGATGCTTTCTGCATGTGAACTTCCTAGATTGTTTTTATTGTTTTTTGCTCTCGTGACGGCCACTTCTCGTCAACCTCGAATTGTCACAGGGAACGAAAAAAGGATGCCTAATCGCAATTACACTGCTACATTTTGCAATGTTAACGTTACCTTTTTTAAAAACAAAAATAAATGGTGCTCAATGAAACAGCTCAAAACTCTTCTTCCCGCCGCGTTATTCACCCTGTTTGTCGGACTTCCATCCGTCTCCAGTGCCGCCGATTTGACGATCTCGTGCGGAGCTGTGGGTGCGGAGTTGCAACTCTGCAAAGAGGCGGTCGATGCCTGGTCGAAACAGACCGGCAACAACGTCCAAGTGGTTTCCACGCCTAACTCGGCGACCGAGAGGTTGTCGTTCTACCAGCAAATTCTCAGCGCGCAGTCCACTGACATCGACATCATCCAAATCGACATGGTGTGGCCCGGCATGCTGGCCAAGCATCTGCTGGATCTGCGCGAAGTGCTGCCCGCCGATGCGACGCAAGGCTATTTCCAGGCGCAGGTGGATAACGCGACAGTGAATGGGCGGCTAGTGACGATGCCGTGGTTCACCGACTCGGGCCTGCTGTACTACCGCAAGGACTTGCTCGAGAAATACAACAAGCAGGTTCCCCAGACCTGGGAGGAAATGACCACTACCGCCCGGGATGTTCAACAGGCTGAACGCAACGCCGGGAACGCCAATGCGTGGGGTTATATCTTTCAGGGACGCGCTTACGAGGGGTTGACGTGTAATGCGCTGGAGTGGATCAGCAGCCAACCGGAAGGCGGCTTGGTCAATCCACGCGGAGATATCGTGATCAACCGTCAGGCCTCAAGAACTGCTTTGGCCCTGGCAAAAAGCTGGGTAGGCGACATCTCCCCGCGCGGCGTACTCAACTACACCGAGGAAGAAGGACGTGGCGTATTCCAGTCAGGCAATGCGTTGTTCATGCGTAACTGGCCTTATGTCTGGGCCCTGGTACAAGGCCAGGACAGTGTCGTAAAAGACAAGGTCGGGGTCGCTCCCCTGCCCCGCGGCGGGATGACCGGCACCCATGCATCCACTCTCGGTGGCTGGGGCCTGGCGGTATCGCGATACAGCGCTCATCCAGAACTCGCTGCAGAGTTAGTTAGCTACCTGACCAGTGCTCAACAGCAAAGACACCGCGCCCTGATAGGCGCCTATAACCCGGTTATCGAGTCGCTGTATCAAGATCCCGAATTGCTCGCGGCAATGCCTTACTACAGTCAGCTGCACAGCATTCTCAACGATGGGGTCATGCGCCCCGCCTCAATAACCGCCGAGCGCTATCCACGGGTCTCCAATGCGTTCTTCGATCGAGTGCATGGCGTTCTGTCGGGCGAGTTACCTGTCGATCAGGCGCTGGCCGAACTGGAAAGCGAACTCACGCGCATCAAACGCAAAAACTGGTAAGCCACAAGGAAGATAATAACCATGCCTGCCTCTCTTACTCTTGCTGCCCATGATGAGCATCTGCTCACCAGGGAAACGCCCATACAACGTCGCCGAGTACGCGCCGCCTGGCTGTTTCTGGCACCAATGCTGCTGTGTCTGGCCCTTGTCGCGGCCTGGCCGCTACTGCGGACATTCTGGTTCAGCCTGACCGACGCCAACCTAGCGGACAGCGGTGGCGGATCCTTCGTGGGCTTGAGCAATTATCTGTTTCATGACGAGTCCAACTGGTCGGGCATCCTGGTTGATCCACAATGGTGGAACGCTGTGCGCAACACGTTGCATTTCACCGTGGTGTCGGTGGGGCTGGAAGTCGTTCTGGGGCTGTTGGTGGCGTTGCTGCTGAACATCAAGTTCACAGGCCGCTCCCTGGTGCGTGCGCTGATTCTGATTCCGTGGGCGATTCCTACCATTGTCTCGGCGAAGATCTGGTCATGGATGCTCAACGACCAGTTCGGCATCATCAATCATATGATGCTAAGTGTCGGCCTGATTGATGCCCCCCTGGCCTGGACAGCGGATGCGGATCTGTCGATGTGGGCGGTCATCATCGTCGACGTCTGGAAGACCGTACCTTTTGTCACGCTACTGATGCTGGCTGCCTTGCAGATGTTGCCGAGCGATTGTTACGAAGCTGCCAGGGTCGATGGTATTCATCCACTGAAAGTGTTCTGGCGCGTCACGCTTCCACTTTTGATGCCCGCATTGTTGGTGGCGGCAATCTTCCGCATCCTCGATTCCCTGCGGGTATTCGACGTCATCTATGTGCTGACCTCAAACTCTTCCAGCACCATGAGCATGTCGGTCTATGCCCGCCAACACCTGGTGGAGTTCCAGGATGTTGGCTACGGCAGCGCAGCCTCAACTCTGCTGTTTCTGGTCGTTGCGGTAATCGCCATGCTTTATCTCTACCTCGGACGCCGTCAAATGGAGGTTCGATCATGAGCCTGCGCCAACTCAAAAAAACGCTGTTGCGCTTCGGGTTCTGGTGTCTGATCGGGGTTTTGTTGCTGTATGCGGTCTTCCCTTTCTATTACGCCATCGTGACCTCACTAAAGCCGTCCAGCGCCTTGTTCGAGGTCAGTTACTGGATCCACAATCCCGACTTCTCCAATTATGCGACGGTACTTCACCAAGCCTCATTCCTGCGGGCTATCGCTAACTCGCTGATAGTCTCGCTTTGCGTAGTGACGCTGGCGCTGTTCCTCAGTGTGACTGCCGCCTATGCCTTGGGAAGAGTGAAATTCCGTGGGCGTGGCACGGTATTGATGATGGTTCTCGGCGTGTCGATGTTTCCCCAGGTCGCTGTACTGTCGGGGCTGTTCGAAGTGATCCGCGCACTAGGTCTGTACAACACGTCTTGGGCGTTGATCCTGAGCTACACCATTTTCACCCTGCCCTTCACTGTCTGGGTGCTGACCACGTTCATGGGGCAACTCCCTCATGAACTGGAAGAAGCGGCAATCATGGATGGCGCTTCGCCCTGGGTCACGCTTACCCGGGTGCTGTTGCCACTGCTAT
The DNA here is from genome assembly GCF_963681935.1 of Pseudomonas kulmbachensis. Taxonomy (NCBI): domain Bacteria; kingdom Pseudomonadati; phylum Pseudomonadota; class Gammaproteobacteria; order Pseudomonadales; family Pseudomonadaceae; genus Pseudomonas; species Pseudomonas kulmbachensis. The sequence goes on from NZ_OY817088.1 coordinate 2,782,036, forward strand.
GGCCCGCACTGGTTACCACGGGGTTGTTAGCCTTTATCGCCGCGTGGAACGAGTTCCTGTTCGCCTTGACCTTCACCCTCACAGATGCACAACGCACGGTGCCCGTCGCCATCGCCTTGATTTCCGGCGGTAGCCCCCATGAGCTGCCCTGGGGGCTGTTGATGGCCGCATCGGTACTGGTCACCGTCCCACTGGTGATCCTGGTTCTGATCTTCCAGCGTCGAATCGTTTCCGGTCTCACTGCCGGTGCCCTAAAGGGTTGATGCCCAAAAACTACAAGGAACAGCATCGTGATCAAATTGAAGCTAGACAACGTGAACAAACAATTGGGCGGCGCGCGGATTCTTCGCGACGTTAGCCTGGAAATTGCTGCGGGTGAATTCGTGGTCTTCGTTGGCCCTTCGGGTTGCGGAAAGTCGACCCTGCTGCGACTGATCGCCGGACTGGATTCGATCTGCGGCGGCGACCTGTTGATCGATGGGCGAAGGGTCAACGATCTGGAACCGCGCGAGCGTGGCGTCGGAATGGTGTTTCAGTCTTATGCTCTGTACCCGCACATGAGCGTCTACGACAATATCAGCTTTGGCCTCAAACTGGCCAAGACTGACAAGATCAGCTTGCGCGAGCGCGTGCTGAAAACCGCGCAAATCCTGCAATTGGACAAGCTACTTCAACGCAAGCCAAAGGAGCTGTCTGGCGGACAGCGCCAGCGCGTGGCAATGGGTAGGGCCATGGCGCGGGAACCGGATATTTTGCTGTTCGATGAGCCGCTCTCCAATCTGGATGCATCCTTGCGAGTGCAGATGCGCAACGAAATCGCCCGGCTGCATGATCGACTTGGTTCGACAATGATCTACGTCACCCACGATCAAGTGGAGGCGATGACCCTGGCCGATAAGATTGTTGTGCTCAACGGCGGTCGCGTAGAGCAGGTCGGCTCACCGCGCGAACTCTATGAGCGTCCTGCAAGCCGCTTTGTCGCCGGTTTCCTCGGCTCGCCCAAAATGAATTTTCTGACGGCGCGCCTGCATGCCCCGGGAGAAACCAGCCTGGTCGACACCCCAGTGCTGGGCATGACCTCCCTGCCCTTCGATAGCTCGAACCTGGCGGCGGGTGCGCTGCTGACCATGGGGGTTCGCCCCGAGCACATCTCGCTCAAAGTGGCAGAGGCAGCCGCTGGAATCGTCGTGACCGGGGTTGAATACCTTGGCAGCGAAACCTATGTGCACCTCGAAACAGGACAGGACGAGCCACTGATCTGTCGTTGTGAGGTCAGCGCCGGATGGCAGGCTGGCGATCGGGTCGAACTGCAGCTGGACATCGACAAACTGCACCTGTTCGATGACGACGGCGCAGCCTTGAAGCGCACCCCACACATCATTGAAAACCTGCGCAGTGATGTGTCTCTGCACGCAGTCCGAGTATAGGGCTTATGACCATGTCGTCGAATGACCTCAGTGATCCAATGCCTTCTTGCCTCGACCTTGCGCAGCGTGCACTGACTGATGGCCAGTCTCGCGTCATCCAGGATTATCGACCCGGTTATCATATCGCCCCGCCGGCAGGCTGGATGAACGACCCTAACGGGGTCGTGTACTTTCGTGGCGAATATCACGTTTTCTATCAACATTACCCCTTCGATGCGAAATGGGGCCCTATGTATTGGGGGCATGCCAAGAGTGCCGATCTGGTTCATTGGCAGCATCTGCCCATCGCGCTAGCACCCGGCGAGGACTTCGACCGTGATGGTTGTTTTTCCGGTAGTGCAGTTGTGTGTGGAGATACGTTGGCACTGATCTACACCGGCCACAACTGGCTGGGAGAAGTGGGTGATGAACGCTTGATCCGTCAAGTTCAGTGCCTGGCCACCAGCACTGACGGCATCCAATTCGTCAAGCATGGCGCCGTCATCGAGACCCCGCCGCAAGACACCATCATGCACTTTCGCGACCCCAAGGTATGGAAGGAAAATGGCCATTGGTACCTCATTGCTGGCGCACGTCTGGGCGATATACCGCTGCTCCCGCTGTACCGTTCCACCGATCTGCACACCTGGGAGTTTCTTGACTATGTGGCAGGCGGCAGCGAGGGCGATGGCTATATGTGGGAGTGCCCGGATCTGTTTCGGCTAAACGGACACGATGTGCTGTTGTACTCGCCTCAAGGTATGCAATCCGAAGGTTACGAACGGCTCAACAAGTACCAGACGGGTTACCGAGTGGGCCGACTCGACAACGAGTGGCACTTCACCGGCGGGCCGTTTATCGAGCTGGATAATGGCCACGACTTCTATGCCGCACAAACGCTATTGGCCCCTGATGGGCGGCGCCTCGTGTGGGCCTGGCTCGACATGTGGGAAAGCCCGATGCCAAGCCAGGCCCATCATTGGTGCGGCATGCTCAGCTTGCCACGAGAACTTGAACTTTGTGCCGATCGCCTCTGCGTGTTTCCGGCACGGGAGCTCACCGCTCTGCGCGAGGCGCCGTTGCCGGGTACGCCCTGGTGGGATGAGCAGGGAACCCGAGGGGTGCCGGAAGTGAGTGGCGATATGCTGGAAATCCATGTGCATCTGGATTTGCTCGGCTGCACCGATGGGCAGTTGGGAATCGCCCTGCGCTGTAGCGACGATGGTCATGAACAAACCCTGCTCTACTACGATGCGGTGTTGCAACGCCTGGTGCTTGACCGCAGCCGCTCGGGTGCGCAAGTCACCGGTCAGCGCAGCGTGTCGATAGACCCGACACAAAAGTCACTGGCACTGCGCGTGTTCCTCGATCGCTCGTCCATTGAGGTATTCGACGAAAACGGACGCTTCAGCCTCAGCAGTCGCATCTACCCACAACCCGGTAGTTTGGGTGTGAAGCTTCTTGCAAGCGGGAGTGGCGGACGAGTCTCGATTCCCAGGGCCTGGACTCTCGCCTCGGGATGGTTATGAGACGCGTCATTCAAGTCGCGAGATAAGGGGTCGCAAGATGGTGGTCGTCAGTTTCGCCAGCGTCTCTGGCGGTACCGCATACACCAGAGCCTGAGCGGGCTGATGCCCGCTCAGGCCGAGAGAAACTTGACGTCGTGTCCGAAGCCCAGAGGGTAAGGAGTTGGTCTACCTGAGGAGGCATTGCAGCCTTACCCTGATGATTCATCCACTCTTTTTGCAGGTCATCTCCTTGGCACCGTAGCCCCAGGCCACCCGCGCTTCACCCTGGTGCTCCCAAAAGCTCTCATTTCGACCTTGGTAATGCGCGCCGCTGGCCGAGGGGACGGCCACCATTAATGATTGCTGATTCTTATAAGTTGCGTTGATGGACGGTGGATCCGTCTGGAAGAACGTCACCACGACATTGCCGTCACTACCGCATTCAAACTTCACCGGACCACTGGAAGCAACCAGTCCATAGCCTGCCTGGATTTCGACGATACGCTGGGTGTAGCTTTCGCGCAGGCATGTCTGCTGGTCCTCAGCTTTCCAACACTCGTCTCGGCCCTTGATCCAGCCACGTTGCTCGGCCTTGAGGATATTGGCCGCACTTGCGGCCTTCTTGAGGGCCGTGTCATAGACTCCGGCCAACGTGCGGTCCAGGGTCGACAGCTCATCACTCTGGCAAATCAGCGCTTCAGCGGAACTGGACATCGTCGGGCTGCACTTGAACGAAGGTCCAGTTTGAGCCTGGACGGCAGTGGCGAACCCTGCAGCCAGCAGTGCGAGCGGCAGGAAGGCTATTGAGTAATTGAAAGGCATGAAGGTGCTCCTGTGAAGGTAAAAAGTGTAGGCAGTGACCCGACCAGCTGTTATCCATACGCCAACCTGTCAACTCAAGATAAAAATGAACGCTCACTTGATACTGACAACGCTTTCGCTGGTCAGTCTGGCTTTTTCCTGCAAAAGAGGCAGATTTATAATTTATATGGGCGATACGGAAAAGCCCCCTGCCGCTGATATCAGGGATGGAGGGCTGTAGAACTCAGCGGGTGGGGAGCAGGAAAACTGTCATTGGCCACTGGACGCGCGCAGTGCCGTCATTGAACAAACCGACCCGATCCATTTGCGCCGCAGGCAACCAGAGCATGCCCTCGCTATCAAGAAACGGGGCATCCACCCAATGCAAACGAGGATCGACGATTAACGTCTCGATACGTCCATCGGGTCGTCGGACCCGTATCGCATCATGGGCCAGGTCCGAGAAGTACAGGTTCCCCTTGGCATCCATCACGGTGCCGCCCGTTGGCGGCAGATCAGCAAAAGATTCAACCCGGCTGGCGAGTTGCGCGGGCGTCAAGTCTGGCGCTGTCAGGTCGCTGATACGCACCTTGGACCATGGGCCCTGCAGGGGGCCGTAATACAACCATTGCCCGTCCGGGCTGACTTCCAGAGGATCGGCGTTCACACGCAGCGCACTCCCCCCCGGAGCCTTGACGGATTGGCCGCTTAGCACAATGTCTCTATCGCTCCCGGCGCTGACGGACTGATGCCCGTCCAGCACGCGCCTGGCGCTGCCACTGAGTAGATCCAGAACGATAATGCCCGCGTTTCCCGCATCGGTCAGGAAGGCATAATTTCCCTGGAACCGAACATCATCGATATAGCTGCCTGGCCGGGCGACCTCGACGGGAAAGAGATAAGTGCGCACCACACGTTTTTTAGCCAGGTCTATGGCGACGAGCTTGGCCCCATCCGGTATCGGGTTGCCACCAAACTCAGCAGCGCCGGTGTCCACCACCCACAGCGTGGTCTTCTCAAGCCGCAGGGCGTTAATGTTGACGAACGCTTGCCGTGCATCCTTTGCCGGTGCCCAGGCATTCCACGCCGAATCCGGGTACGCAGCCCGCCGTCCTTGTCCATCGACAATACTCAACTGCGGTCCGCTGCCTGCGGTCCACCGGGGGCCTGCGACATAGGTTTGGCCTTCAAGGTGAGCCACTGCGTTCCAAATCTTCTCATGACTTTGCAGGGCTACTTCAAGGGTCGCAGGCCTGCTTTGCTGGCTTGCACAACCCGTTAGCGCCACGGCCATTGCCAGCCCGTACCACCAAGGATCGACGCTGCTCATTGTGGAACCTCAGTAAAGGAATGCTGGGCCATGTTTATTCTTCTGATAAGGGTTGAAGAGTACTGCCCGACCAACAAAGCGTGGCGGGCAGCTTTAATGAGCGATTTAAAATTCCTGGTTCGACACTTGCTCAAGAAAAATCAGTTGCAAGGGCTCATCGAGCAGGTCATCGGCGATGGCTGAAAATCGCTGGAAGTACGGCATGGCAAAGTGAGTATCGAGTGCGGCTTGGTCCTCGAAGGCTTCGCGCATGTAAAAAGTGCCGCGTTCATCGCGCAACTCAAACAATACGTAGTCAAGGTTCCCCGGCTCCGCGCGTGTCGGCTCAACCAACGCCAACAGCGCCTCCTTCAAAACCTGCTGTTGACCAGCCTTGGCCTTGAGCACAGCGATTGATACCAACACTTTACTGGACACATTCATCATCAATTCTCCACTCCATCACGATCATTCAAATGCCAATACCGACGGCAGCACCCCGGCGTCAAAGCCATCGCTGCCGTGGCTCAGAAATGTGACGATCATCTTCACCTTCCCAACAGCGGAGAAAAACCTGCAGAATCCGCCAACACTTTCACTGCAGGAGTGAAAATGATCCGTATTGATGATCTGGGTTTGTTTGTGCGCAGCGCAGCGCTGGGTAGCTTCACGGCCGCCGCGCTGGAGGCTGACTTGTTGCCGGGCCAGGTCGCCGCGGCCATCAAGCGCCTGGAGCGAGAGCTGGACGTGCGTTTGTTTGCACGCACCACCCGCAGCATTCGCTTGACCGCCGAAGGCGAGCAATACCTGCCCACCGCTCAAGCGGTACTGGAGACCCTCAAACAGGGGCATGAAAACCTGCGCGGTGAGCACGCGCGTCTTCGGGGCGTGCTGCAAGTGGCTGCACCGTCCGATTTGGGGCGTAATATCTTGCTGCCCTGGCTCTCGGCGTTCCGCCAGCAGAATCCGCAACTCAGCTTGCGGTTTTTCTTGTCCGACCAGGTTTCCGACCTGTTTCGCGACCCGGTGGACGTCGCCATTCGCTACGGTTTGAACGAAGATGCCAGCTATGTTGCCCTGCCGCTGGCACCCTGGAACCGCAAAGTACTGGTGGCTTCAAAAGACTATGTAGCGCGTCATGGCTGTCCGCAAAGCCCGGATGACCTGACCCGGCACGCCTGCTTGTTGTACCTGCAAAATGGTCGGGTCTACGACAAATGGTGCCTGGGCAAAGAGACCATCCAAGTCTCAGGCCCGTTGTTCAGCGACGATGCCGATGTGGTGCGGCTTTGGGCATTAGCCGGCGAAGGCATCGCCTACAAATCCTGGCTGGATGTCAGTGCCGATGTGGCCGCAGGACGGCTCGTCGTCTTGCTTGCAGACCACCCAGGTGAGTCTTCGCCATTAAGCCTGGTATGCCCGCACCGCAAGCAGATATCCCCTGCCGTGTCTCAACTCTACACATGGTTGAGCAGCCAGATCAGCCTCTTGGAACGTATCTGAACTAAGCCTGTGGCGGCCCTGCCCGGCGATATTTCCAGTGCAATCAACGCTGCCTGTTACGTGCTCAGCCGTGTCTTGGCAACAATAAGCTTCACCGAAGGCCTCCTCCGGGAGGCTTTTCCCTTTGCTGTATCGGTATTAAACGCCGGAATTATCAATTTCGTTTGGGCCAAGCAGTAACTGCGTTAGCTGCTTCATGGCAGGTGTGGCCTGACTCCCTCTGCGCGTCACCAGTTCGTAAGGGTCGCTGACCGATTTGATCGAGTGAGGCAGGATTCGTATTCGATGGTGCTGGGCGCATTGGTTCGCCACGTCTATCGAGACCAGGGCCACGAAGTCAGGCTGGTTTTGCAGGAGCGACAAAGTCGCCAGGATTGAAGTGGTCTCGACCAGGTGGAGTGGAAAGCGAATCCCTGCATCGTGGAACTCCCGCTCCAGTTGCACCCGCATCGGCATGTTCGCCCTGTACACAATCCATCGGCTCGCAGCCAACTGTTCAAGGCTTAACGTCTGCGCATCCTTGAGTGGGTGATCGATATTGCCAATGACAGCCAGCGTCTCATCCTGAACACGCGTACTCGAGAACAAGTGCGGCGAGTTGCTCACACACGTCCGACACAGGGCCATGTCCAATCGACCGTTCTCGATCTGCGTCAATAACGATTGACTGGTGTCTTCGATGATTTCGAACGACATCTCGGGCTGGATGGCTGTGAGCTGTGAGATGGCTCCCATCAGCAATGGAACAGCGCCCATGATTGCGCCGACCGCGAGTCGTCCGCCGACACCTTTCAAGATCGCATCAAGTTCATGCCGAAGGTTTGAGATATCCGTTTGAACCACTCGGGCGTACCGGATTGCACAGTAGCCGGCCGCCGTAGGCTCCAGCCCCCGATTGGTTCGTGTGAAGAGCGCCGTGCCAAAGGTCGTTTCGATCTCTTGTAGCGCTTTACTCGCGCCCGGTTGAGTGAGGCCAACGCTGTTCGCCGCCCCGAGGAGCGAACCATGCTCGTCCAGCTCAATGAGCAGGCGCAGGTGTCTGGCATGGAGCCTGGACATGATCGAGTTGAGCGATGGCGTCATTTGATATTACTCCAGGCTATACCTGTATGGATTGTTCTCAATACCATAGCCAGGCATTGATTCCTATACTGGCGCGGCACCCTGTTGCATTTCAAGCGGCAGATCGGCCTATAAAAACAACGCCAGCAGGCTCAAGGAGATCCATGTCCCTGATCAATTACATCACCCAAATTCAATTCGAGGCAGGAGCCATTTCGCTCCTGCCTGCTGAGTGTCAGCGGGTTGGTATAACCAGACCTTTGATCGTTACTGATCGTGGTGTTCGCGCCGCTGGCATCATCGACATTGCGCTCCGCACATTCACCGATGCCTCCACCCAACTACCGATCTACGACGACACCCCTTCTAACCCGAACGAAAAGGCCGTTCGCGAAGCGGTGGCCATGTTCAACCAGTTCAGATGCGACGGGATCATCGCCATCGGCGGTGGCTCGGCAATCGATTTGGCCAAAGGTGTAGCCGTTTGCGCCACCCACGAAGGCCCACTGAAAAGCTTTGCTGTAATCGAAGGCGGCCTGGCCCGCATCACTCCGGCCACCGCTCCCGTGATCGCTGTTCCAACCACTGCCGGTACTGGCAGCGAAGTCGGCCGTGGCGCAATACTGATTCTGGACGACGGTCGCAAGGTCGGCGTGATTTCGCCTTATGTCGTTCCAAAATCAGCTATCTGCGACCCTGAGTTGACCCTGGGCCTGCCTCACGCGTTGACTGCCGCGACCGGTATGGATGCCATCGCTCACTGCCTGGAGACCTTCATGGCTCCGGCGTTCAACCCGCCTGCTGACGGTATTGCCCTGGATGGTCTGTGGCGTGCCTGGCGCTTCATCGAAACCGCCACCCGAGATCCGAAGAACCTGGAAGGCCGTATCAACATGATGAGCGCCTCACTGCAAGGCGCCCTGGCGTTCCAGAAGGGCTTGGGCTGCGTCCACAGCCTCAGTCACTCATTGGGCGGCATCAATCCACGCCTGCACCACGGCACCCTCAACGCGATCTTCCTTCCCGCTGTCATCGCGTTCAACCGCAAGGCCGAGACGGTTGTGACCGAGCACAAGATGTCTCGAATCGCGCAAGCAATGGGCCTGGCTGATGAGAGCAAAATCGAACAGGCGATTCGCAACATGACGCTTGCGCTGGGGCTGCCGACCGGTCTGCGTGAGCTCGAGGTTACCGAGGACATGTTTGCGAAAATCATTCAGGGCGCACTGGCTGATCACAGCCATCGTACCAATCCGCGCGAGGCGTCTGCTGACGATTATCTGTGGATTCTTGAAGCCTCAATGTAAGCAACGATCCGCTTTCCAACAAACAATAAGAAAAGTGAAGTGAACGCCCATGAACAATAAATATGCGCAAGCAGAGCTTGATAGCAAGCCTGAAACGGTCGTGAGCTCTAACCCTTACAAGAAGTACCAGGTCATCACCGTGAGCTTGCTTCTGGTGATTGGCATCATCAACTACGTCGACCGCAGTGCGCTGTCGATTGCCAACACGTCGATCCAGCGGGACATGGGGATCACGCCTTCGCAGATGGGCATTCTACTGTCGGCGTTTTCTCTGGCCTACGCGCTTGCCCAGTTGCCTCTTGGCGTGATCATCGACCGCCTTGGCAGCAAGATATCCTTGGGCGCGGCGCTTCTTGGCTGGTCGGTGGCCCAGACCGCGTCTGGCCTGATCAATAGTTTCTCGTCCTTTATCGGCCTGAGGATTTTGCTGGGTATTGGTGAGGCACCGATGTTCCCGTCGGCGGCGAAAGCCCTGTCGGAGTGGTTCGAAGCCGAGAAGCGCGGCACACCTACGGGCATCGTGCTGTCCTCGACCTGTATCGGCCCGTGCATTGCGCCGCCTCTGTTGACGCTGCTGATGATCACCTGGGGCTGGCGAGGCATGTTTATCGTCACAGGTGTGTTCGGGATTGTGGTTGCCGCTTGCTGGTTCGCTTTCTACAAAAGCAAGGAACGCTACCTGGCTGAGCTGCCTGCCGAGGAGCGGGATCGCCTGCTGGCCTCACAGCCACAGTCGGTTGTTACGGCCAGGCCCAGCATGAAGGAACAACTTGGCGCCTGGGCCGAGCTATTCCGCCACAAAACCACCTGGGGCGCAGTGTTGGGGTTTATGGGTGTGATCTACATGCTGTGGTTGCATCTGACCTGGCTACCCGGCTACTTCGAGCGTGAGCATGGTCTCAGTCTCTATCAAACAGCATGGGTCGTTTCTCTGGCCTACGTGTTTGGTGCTCTGGGCACCATTGTGGCGGGCCGCATCTGCGACCGCTTGGTGAAGAACGGCGCCACCGTGTTGGGCAGTCGCAAGATCGTTGTGGTGTCCGCGCTGCTCTCGGCTGCCGCCTTCACGATTCCGCTTTCGTTTGGCAGCGGCATTGTCCTGAGTGTGATCCTGCTGTGCTGCGCGCTGTTCAGCGTGAACATGGCGAGCTCCACCGCCTGGATGATCGCGAACACCGTAGTGGACAGCCGGCGCGTCGCTTCTTTTGGCTCCATCCAAAACTTCGGCGGATACCTGGCAGGCTCGGTCGCGCCAATTGTCACAGGGTTCAGCATCCAGCAAACGGGCTCTTTTGCCTCTGCATTTTTGATCAGTGCCGTTGTGGCATCTGTGGCAGCGATGGCCTACGCACTGCTACTAAAGCAGCCCATTTCTACTGACAAATAATCAGATTTACGGAGTAAATGTATGCAACTCACTGGCGAACAATTAATTGGCTACCAGGTGATTCGCGGCAAAGGCCGTGAGCTTCTGGCGATTAATCCTGATGACCAGCAGGCCATCAGCACTCCGGTCTTCACCTGCGCGACCGCGGATCTTGTCGATCAAGCCTGCGTGCTTGCAGAGCAAGCGTTCGACCCGTTCCGCGCTACCGATCCCGAGACTCGTGCTCAGTTCCTTGAAGCCATCGCTGACGGGATCGTTGAGTTGGGCTCAACCCTGACTGAGCGAGCGCATATCGAGACCGGCCTGCCAATGGCGCGACTGGAAGGTGAGCGTGGTCGCACGGCTGGCCAACTGCGCCTGTTCGCCTCGGTGCTCCGCCAAGGCCGGTGGCAAACCGCTACGTTAGATTCAGCGCTGCCTGAGCGTCAGCCCTTGCCACGCCCTGACCTGCGCATGTGCAAAATCCCGTTGGGCCCGGTTGCTGTATTCGGTGCCAGCAACTTCCCTCTGGCGTTCTCCGTGGCGGGCGGCGATACCGCCTCTGCTCTTGCTGCGGGTTGCCCCGTGGTGGTGAAAGCCCACCGGGCTCACCTCGGCACCTCGGAGTTGGTTGGCCGGGTGATTCAGGAGGCGTCGAAGCGCCTTGAACTGCCGGAAGGGACATTCTCCCTGGTAGTAGGTGATGGCAGTGACGTCGGCCAGCAACTGGTTTCGCACCCCGCCATCAAAGCGGTCGGCTTCACCGGTTCTCGAGCAGGCGGTCTGGCTCTAATGCGCACTTGCGCAGCACGCCCCGAGCCTATCCCGGTCTACGCGGAAATGAGCAGCATCAACCCAGTATTCCTGCTGCCAGGCGCACTGGCTAATCAGGCCAGTGCGATTGCCACTGCCTTCGTGGATGCCTTGGTAATGGGCGCTGGCCAGTTCTGCACCAACCCCGGAGTCGTATTGGCTGTGGAGGGCCCCGATTTGGACGCTTTCCTGGCCCGTGCGGCAGCTCACCTGGCTGAAAAGGCAGCCCAGACCATGCTCACTCCCGGCATTCACTCAGCCTACGAACTGGGGGTCCGCAGAATATCGGGCGAAGCAGGAATAGAAGCGGTTGCGTCGGGGCAGGCTCACTCCGGTGCGACTCAAGCACAAGGGCATCTCTACCAGACTACTTTTGCCAGCATATCGGCCAATGCTGGCATGCTGGAAGAAGTGTTTGGCCCGGCAGCTATTGTGATTCGCTGTCAGAACGTCGAACAGATGCTGGCTTTTGCTCACTCCATCGAGGGGCAACTGACGGCGACGCTTCATCTGGAAAACGAAGATCTGACGATTGCTCAGGGGCTGGTCCAGGCGATGGAGAAAAAGGCCGGGCGCGTGCTTATCAACGGCTTCCCAACTGGCGTTGAGGTTTGCGACTCCATGGTGCATGGCGGCGCCTTTCCAGCCACCTCGGACAGCCGCACGACGTCGGTAGGCTCGACAGCAATTGAGCGCTTCCTGCGTCCGGTCTGCTATCAGAACTTCCCGGACGTTTTGCTGCCTCGGGCGCTTAAGCATTCCAACCCGCTGAATATCTGGCGCCAGGTTGACGGGAAAACTGCTGCTCCATGTAGCTGATTGGTCGCAGCACAAGGAGCCGGAATGGAGGTCCAGGCTCCTCCTCGCGAAAGTCACTTCACAAGAGCATTAAAACAGGCCTTGGAAATCCCCCCCTTTCCTTTCGGACCTAACAATTTGTGTCGATATGTCGACGATGTATTGATCAGGAAAGACCCGATGCAGGGAATTTTTGCTCCTTCAGCTTCTCCATCACCAATCCAATGAATGCTGATACCGCCAATGGCAAATGTTGTCGGCTGGGATAAAGCACATGCAGGCCGTATCCGGTGCGATGGTACTGCGCAAGCACAGACACCAGGCGCCCTGCTTGAAGATCAAGCTTGGTCATCGCGGGCGGCAGCAAGGCAATGCCTAGCCCAGCCAACGTCGCCTTGCGCAAGGCTTGGGCGGTGTTTCCATTGAAACGGCTAGTGATCTGTACCTCTTGCGCGGCATCGTCTGGCCCGTGAAGGACCCAAGTAGTGACTCCGCTAGGATGGCCAAAACTCACACAGTCATGATTGACCAGATCATCGAGCGTAGTGGGCACCCCTCTTTTTTCAAGGTAATTCGGGCTGGCCACCAGACCTTCGTTACCCGCTTCAAGAAGTTGGCGACCGACGTATCCTGAGTCCTGCAACGCCCCACCTCGAAACGCAATGTCAATGCGATCAGCGATCAAATCGGCGCGTGCATCACTCAGTACGAAGTCGACGTGTACGCGTGGATGGGTGGCCAGAAAATCGGCCACCCATTCCATTGGAAAAAAGTCGAAGAAATCAGCCATTGCCGCGATGCGCACCGTGCCACTCGGTTCCTGGTTTCCCGCAATTAACTGCTGTCCGGCGTCAATCAGGCCTTCTACTGCACCGAAGCATCGCTCGTGAAAAACTTTGCCAGCATAGGTAAGCGTGAGTTTGCGCGTTGACCGCTGCAGCAACCTCGTACCGAGTTGAGCCTCAAGCTGTTGAACGCGCCGACTCAAGGTGTTGGAGGGCATTCCAATCTGCCGCGCTGCCTCAGCGAAACTGCCGTTGCGTACCACTTGTACAAATAATGCGACGTCATTCAGGTCAATCAACTTCCCGCCCACCTCTTCGAAAATTGGATTAGTTCAATCCAATTATGCCATCTAATAAAGCAATTGATAGGCGCATATCCTTCAGGCATTGCTGCAGTTGACCTTCAGTTGCCGGATTGACCTATAGCCGCTGATCGGCATCACTGAGGTCATCCACATCCAGCCCAGGCAGCCGGAACGCTGCTCGAAGACGTTGTCTGGCGGCACGGGTGCTCAAAAAACCGAGAGAGAACATATGACCGCCAGCGTAGTAGTTCAGCAACGCGCTATTGCCCATCGCACAAAAGGCAGCACACATGGCCCCATAACGAGGCTTGTTAGTCCCGGTGATCTAGGCGAGCTTTTGAAGCCCTTTATTTTCCTGGACATTTTCAGCTTGAGCGCAAGTGGTGGTAAGTCGAGTTTCGGCATGCATCCGCACTCAGGGATCGCTACGGTCACCTTTATGACCCAAGGCGATGTCTCTTATGAGGACACCACTGGGGCGACAGGTTTATTGCTTGCCGGTGGTGTTGAGTGGATGCAGGCCGGCAACGGGGTGTGGCACGACGCGACGCTAGCGAGCGATTCCTCAATTCAGGGCTTCCAGCTTTGGGTAGCACTGCCGCCGCCGCTTGAAAACGCGCCCGCAATCAGTACCTACCTTGCGCCGTCCCAAGTTCCACAAACAGGCCCAGCGCGGGTGCTCTTGGGACATTACGGGGCAGCTCAAAGCCTGATTCAGGCACCGAGCGACATGAATTATCTCGCCGTGAACCTCAAAGACGGTGAGCACTGGCGTTACACCCCACCGACTGGTCACAACATTGCCTGGCTCGCGATTAGTTCAGGAAGGCTGGACGCAGGAGAGGTGGTCAATGCCGGCGAGCTCGCCGTGTTTGAAGAGTCAGAGCACCACATCGACTTGGTGGCGAAAGGCGATTGCTCTTTCGTGATGGGCTCGGCGGTAAAACACCCGTACGACCTGGTGATGGGTCACTACTCGGTTCACACGAGCAAGGCTGCTCTAGCTAGGGGCGAAACGGAAATACAGCGGATTGGCACACGGCTGCGCCAGCAAGGACGACTCAATTAAGGCCGCTTAACCCAGCGCGAACATCATTTCGACAATTACCACTCAATATTCCAAATCATACCGAGGCACATCATGACCACGAGCAATCTCAACCTTCTTTTGTCTCCAACACAGATCAACACCCTCCACCTGAAAAATCACATGGTAATGGCGCCGCTGACGCGAAGCCGGGCTGGTGAAGGTGATGTTCCGACATCCACGGTGGTCGAGTATTACCGTCAACGTGCCGGTGCGGGCCTCATCATTACTGAGGGCTCTCAGATATCGGCTCAGGGCAAAGGCTATATAAGAACACCGGGCATCTTCAGCTCCGAGCAAGTCTCCGGTTGGAAACACGTGACCGACGCAGTGCATGCAGAAGGCGGACGGGTATTTCTCCAACTCTGGCACGTCGGACGTCTGTCCCACTCCCTGGTACAGCTCAATAATCGGCTTCCGGTAGCACCTTCAGCGATCAAGGCGGATGGTGAAACTTACACGTCTGAAGGCCTGAAGCCTTACGAGTTGCCACGGGCCCTGAGTCTGGATGAAATTCCTGGAGTGATCGCAGATTTTCGCCAAGGCGCTGAAAACGCGAAACGTGCGGGATTCGATGGTGTGGAAATCCACGGTGCAAACGGTTACTTGATCGATCAGTTCCTGCGCGATGGCACCAATGCCAGAACCGATTCTTACGGCGGTTCTGCAGAAAATCGCGCTCGGTTCCTTAAAGAGGTTGTGGAGTCGGTTATCGAAGTATTCGGGGCGAGCCGCGTGGGCGTTCGTCTGTCGCCGATCTTCAATTACTTCTCCATGAGCGACAGCGATCCCCAAGCGACTTTCAACTACGCGGCAAAAATGCTCAGCCGCTACGGATTAGCCTACATTCACGTAGTTGAAGTCGGTACAGGGTCATTCGATTTCAGAGAGCTAAAGCGCCGTTTCGGTGGTACCTACATCGCCAATGGAGGCTATGACGCAGAGCGCGCAGAAACGTCGCTCCAGGAAGGAAATGCTGATCTAGTGTCGTTTGGTACAGCGTTCCTGGCCAACCCGGATTTGGTAGAGCGATTCAAACATGGGGCAGCACTGAATGACGTAGACCCGACCACCTTCTACCAGGGTGAGGAGCGCGGCTATACGGATTATCCGACCATGGCCGAAATCGCATAAAGCTTGAAGCCTGTCGGGGAATGTTGCTCGTTGATCGCTCGGTACCCAGGCAGGCGCCTCGCTCATGGGTCAAACGGAACGAATGCCTTGCGCCGAATGCTGTTCCCATGGTGCGCAAGGTGACCACGCCTCCACAAGCTTATCGATGAAGAGTCGAATTTTTGGAGAGAGGTGACGCTTGCTAGGGTAGATCACTCGAATAGGCTCTGCGGCCTCTGCATACTCTGCGAGCAATTGAACGAGCTTGCCGTTCCGCAAATCGTCGTTAACCACGTAGGAAGGCAGAGTCGCGATACCCAAGCCAGCAACAGCTGACTGGTGCAATGACTCAGCGCTGTCCATCTGTAGCCTTCCACCATGAGTAACGGACAACGAGCTGCCATTAACTCGAAAATTCCAAGGAAGCAGTCTCCCGCCGCTCACGAAATGCAGACACTGGTGCTCGGACAAATCCTCGGGCGTTTTGGGCTGGGCATGCTCAGCCAGATAGTTGGGTGAAGCGCAGGTAATCATTTGCTGGTAGGCCACAGTGCGCGTGAGCAACCGAGAGTCCTCCTTGGGAGGCCCGATACGTATAGCCAAGTCAAATCCCTCATCAATCAGGTCGACCAGTCTGTCGGAGAAGGTGATATCCACGCTCAAGGATGGCCAATCCTTCAGGCAGCACTCGATGTGCTGGAGAACATAAAGTCGGCCTAACGCAACCGGCAAGCTCATCCGCAGTCGTCCACTGGGTGTCGAACGACGAAACGCAAGGGCGTCCTCAACATCGTCCAGATCCTGAAGAATGCCCACACAGCGCTCATAAAGAACCTGGCCGTCATCCGTCATGCTCAAACTACGAGTGGTGCGATTGAGGAGGCGTACCTGTAAACGGGCCTCTAGTCTGACTATCGACTTACCCACCGCCGAGCGTGTAAGGCCAAGTTGCTTTGCCGCCGCAGTGAAGCTTCCAGCGTTTACCGAGCTTACAAACGCTGCGATATCGTTCAGGTTATGGAGTTCCATGGGGCCTCTGGAGTCTCAACGTTCGGGCGACTTGGCACCTGCTATGGGGAACCCTATTCCCCAATAACAAGCATAACATCTCAATTAGAAACTCCAATGCCCAACGATCAATTGAGATCATTATGAACACTAAAGTACAAGCAGCCGTCCAAACTTGGGCCAACAGCCTTAGCGATCTGGTACCCGTTCTTAAGGGAACCGATACCACCACAAAAATGAGCGACATCCGCGACGCTTACGCAAAAATGCTCGCGCAAAACCCAGCGCCTGCCGGCGTCAAATTTGAAGCAGTAGACATGGGCGGCGTACCAGGCACACTGGTCACTCCAGACGAAATCAAAACCGACGCGGTAGTGATGTACATCCACGGCGGGGCGTACATTGTTGGCCGTCCAGACGGGTACCACGGCATCAGCGGCAACTACGCTAAAATGCTCGGCGCTCGGGTGTATATGCCGGACTACCGTCTTGCCCCTGAGTACAAGTTCCCTGCCTCTATTGACGACACATTGCGCGCCTACGAGTGGTTGCTTGAGCAGAAAATCCCGGCTAACAAGATTGCGTTCTCTGGCGAGTCGGCTGGCGGCGCAATGGTTGTCAGCGTCATGGTTGCGGCTAAATCGAAAGGGCTTCCATTGCCTGCGGTTGGCTCCTCCATCTCACCATGGGCGAACCTTGAACACACCGGTGCTTCCATGAGCAACCGTGAAGGGCTGGACCCTCTGAACTCCAAGCTCGTGCTGGATATCCTGGCTAGAGCGTTCCTGGGCGACACATTGGCCAATCATCCTCTGGCCTCACCTGTGTTCGCGGACGTCACTGGTCTTCCACCAATCCTGGTGCAGATCGGCGAGAACGAACTGATGTTGAGTGATGCAATGCGCCTTGCAACTCACCTGGCTGATAACCGCGTTCGCGTAAACCTGGAAGTATGGCCTGCGATGTTCCACGCCTGGCACTTTTACGCCGCCATGCTCCCAGAAGGTCAGCAGGCAATGGAGAGCTCCGTGCGCTTCATTGAGGCTGGCCTGGCCGACGCAATTCGCTAAAACGCAGACCGACCGCGACAACGTCCTGGCTGTCGCGGTTCTGCTCATTTGGTTTGTAACACTACCCCTCCCAATACCGCTCATCGCTGATGCAGCATGAGGAACGCAATTTAGATTATGATCATAATCAATGTCACCCCATCCGTTGTATCAAGCCCTTGGCCATTGAGGTATCAAATGAGTGCAGCTTCCGAAAAAACGGCGATAGTGACCGGTGCATCATCCGGTATTGGGCGCGCAACTGCCGAGGCTTTGGTGCAGGCGGGATATACAGTGTTCGGTACGAGCCGCAAGGCCGGCGACAGTCCATCGCAGGTGTCCCTGCTCACTTGCGATGTTACAGATGCAGACTCGGTCAGTGCCCTTGTTTCATCTGTGCTCGCACAGACCGGGCGGATCGACCTCTTGGTTAACAACGCAGGTATTGGCCTGCTTGGCGGCGCTGAGGAGTTCTCGATCCCGCAGGTGCAGGCACTGTTCGATGTCAATTTGTTCGGCGTAATCCGTATGGCTAACGCGGTATTACCGTCGATGCGGCAACATGGTCAGGGACGCATCATCAATATGGGATCGATTTTAGGGTTGGTACCTGCGCCCTACTCCGCTCATTATTCGGCGGTCAAGCACGCGATAGAAGGCTATTCAGAATCTCTTGATCATGAGGTGCGCGCCTTCGGTATTCGCGTCTCGGTCATCGAGCCCGCATTCGTGCGTACTGTCTTCGATCAAAACGGCATTGAACCGGACTCGCAGTTGAAGCAATACGATCAGGCTCGACTCGGGTTCAGGGCCCTGCTAGCCGAGGTAATGCCTAAAGCCGACCCTCCGGAAGTGGTGGCCGCGGTAGTCGTGAAAGCGGCGACTGATGTCCGCCCTCGCCATCGCTACACTGCCGGAAAGACAGCTCAACAAATCAGTCTTTTGCGCCGCTTTGCCCCCGCAGGGATCTTCGACAAGACCTTACGCAAGCAATTCCGCCTACCGGCTTGAATCACAAGGTGTGTAAGGCGCAAGAGATCAGCGGCGTCGCAGTGCCGCCGAGTCAATTGCTCGGGCCAATAAACCTGAGCGACTGTCCGGAATCATCAGAGCACTGCAGTCCAATGACTAAAAGGCGAAGCCCGATCAAAGAAGCCTCACTCCTCGCCCCGCTCGACCAAATGATCGTGCATCGCCTTCTCCGCGCCTGAAGGATCGTTGGCCTTAATAAAGCCCAGAATCACTTCGTGTTCCTTGACGGTCATCTCCCGCCCCTTGAAGCGCAGCATGTCTTCCCGGTAATCGGCCATCCACTCGAGGATGGCGCGTGAGATGGCAACATAGATTGGATTACCGGAAATGCGCGCAATCTCGCTGTGGAACTCCATGTCGGCCGGGATGAACTCATCGGTTTTGAGACCTTTGCGCATTTTCTCCAGCACCACTTCCAGCCTTGCCACGTCTGCGGTTGTGGCCTTCTGTGCGGCAATCTTGACCAGGCCGGTCTCGAAGAACGTGCGAGCCTGGCGCAGGTGGTCGACATTCTTCGCAGAACTGGACAGCAGATGACGTGCAGCCAGATCGATCTGGCCGATCATGGAATTCATGTCCACCTGTCCGACCTTGGCCCGCTCACCGTGCTGGATAGTGATCATGCCCATGCCCGCCAGACGCTGCATAGCTTCGCGAACAACGGGTCGCCCCACACCAAAGGTTTCCATTAATTCGCGCTCGGCAGGCATCTGGTCGCCGGGTTGAAGGCCCTCTTCCTCAATGAGGTCGATCAGTTGCTCAAAGACAATGTCAGAAAGCTTCTTACGTTGAATCAGGCGTTTCTTGATCTCTGACATTAACGAATATGTCTCCGTAGGATGCTTAAAAAGTCGGCAAAGGTAGCGCGATTATAATGCCGGCTCAACAGTCAAGCGGCAGTCGATGACCGCCACCGCCCAAGCCTTGAGCGTAGACACCGGCGATTCCCGAACGGGTTGCATGAACTGCGGGTCTGACAACGCCGTAACATAACTATCCTGATCCAGCACCGTGCAACCTGTCACCTCTGCACCGATTATCTCGAAGGTTTGCAATTCGCAACTGAGATTGCCCAACCACAGTCTGACGTTTTCACCGCCATCCTCGGACCATCCTAGCGCAACGATGTCCGGCGATGACGTTTCGAATACCAATGCCGATCTCCCGCGCGCCAGCGACAAGCCTTTGATCACATGAAAAACCGGCCAATAGTGTTGCGCCGACGCCACGCTGAAGGGTTCATTTACCGCCCACAAAGCGATCGCGTCAACGCCGCTGCATTGGGCCGCGTGGTAGTGCGCCAGTGTCCAGACGGCTGCAAGTAACCCCCGTTGACGCGGGTCCTGATCACTGAGGGTCAGTCTCTCGCGCTGGGGGTTCGGCGTGAGTTGCCCACCATAGGGGTTGCGCCATGCGCCGACAGCGCTAGTGGTGAGGCGATAAGGTTTGCCGTCAGCCAGTGCTCTTCCAGAACGAAACACATCTGGCAAGGCTTGCAGCGACTCGACGATAGACGCGTCGTCCGCCGCATGCACAATCGGCGACGTGGCGTGTGTCAAGTAATCGAAGCTGCCCGGGGTGGGTCGGCATCGATTGAGTTCGGTGAAAAACGTGGGCACTCCTGCACCGATCATCACCTGCGGCACATATTCGCGAGCCAGTTGCGCGACCTCTACAGGCGTCATACCGCAAGGCCATATGCCGTCGGGCTGATAGCTTTCCAAATACGCGGCGGGTGTAACCAATACACCGCGTATAACAAACCGCTCATTGATTAGCCCCGCCAATTGTCGAAGCTGAGCGTGAGGTTGCACGTCATCAACCACCACCAGAAGCCAAATGTCGGTTTCGCTGCTTGCACACACGCGCAGCGCCTGCTCCAGTCGATCGAACGCACCGTCGTTGCGCAGGTCCACCAGCAACTCCAGGTGTGCGCTCTGCAACCAATCAATGATTTCCAAAGCTTCGGCGCCGTCATTTAAACGATCCACCCAAAGCCCTTGGCCCAAAGCTGGAAACCCAAGCAACGCTGGCCCGGCGTATTGGATGCTTACTGTGTTCATGAATGCACCTGCGCTGGCCCGATCAACTTCACGCTGATGCACTGCTCCACCGTTTCCCCCGCGTCCAAGATATAAGGGCAAGGCCATGCCAGCGGGCGGTTGTAGGTTTTGAATGAAGCATCGGACCAGTTGCGCTGATCTTCCATTTCGAACACATCACCACTAAAGCTCCATTCAAGGCTCAAGCCCGGCATTGGCGAGTGAACCAGACGCCTGATGTCGAAGAAAGGTTGGATCGGGGCTATCAGATCGGGAAACGCACCCTGCTGGGTCTGCCCGTCACTGTGGGTCACATGGACAGGCATCGCCACCACGCCCTTGAGCGGATGCAATACCATCAAACCCGCCCTGCAAGTGGTGAACGCGCTGCGGGCCTGCAGCCGCACACTGACTGACACTTCTCGTTCGGCCACGCGCATGTCCAGCGACCAGTCCAGCACAGGCTCTTGGCCTTCAGGGGTCACCACCCCCTCGCTCACTTGTCGCCAGAGCCGGTCATCTGCCTGGATCTCACACGAGTGCTGCTGCAGTGAGTAAGTCCCCCAAAATTCATCGCGGATTACCAGTCCAACACTGCGCAAGACCTCGAAGCCACTGACCCGAAGCGTGCGTAGCTGCTGCCCTTCCACGCGAAACGCCAGTGACCCGACGGTCACCGATAACGCAGCAGTAACAGCCTGATCGGTCCCATAAAGGCGCTGGGGAAGGGAGATTTCTGCCGTCATAAACACGCGCTCCGGTGTTTTTATTGGATGGGCACCTGGTAAACGGCGAGCTTTACCGAATGACCTTGGGTGATGAAAAGAGGCTATCACCATTGGTATGATGATGATATATAGTGACCATAGAACCTCCTGACAAGTACAAAAAAATCGCCCCGAGGCGAGGAGATCTGCATGAGCTTAGTGTCGTCTGGAAAAAGTCAGCCCCTTTCTTCGCGCGGCCAGCCAGCCCTCTTTCTTACAGGAGGAATCTGTGCCGTCCTACTTGGGTTATCGGCGCTCAACGGTCCGTTGATAAGCATCCGCAAACTCGACCCGGTGACGGGCAAGGTCGCTCTGAACAACGCTCGCGCGGCCAACGCCGAGGGACAGAACCAGACATTCGCCCTCTCCAGCTTCGACGCCAACCAGTTTGTCACTCAACAATGGGTGGGAGATGTCGAAACGGTCGTGGCTGAACGTACCGTTGACCTCACCCAATTGCTTACCGCCATCAACCAGAACCCCGCCCAGGCAGCCTTGGACTACTCGGTGCCCCACGACGGTCAGGCAAAGAACTTTATCGTCAGCGCCCGCGCCAAGGTCAGTGAAGTCAACGTCAAGTCTCCCATGGGACTTCTGGAGCTGGAACTGCCCGCCGGGTCGGTGCCTGCATCCGTAAAAATCCAGCTACTCGCCGGACCTCTGGTCATCAGCACCACGCTACGCGATGTGGCAACCAACATGTCTCTGAACAACTTCACCAATCAGACCCAGTACGCCGATGTGGCCGCCGCCTTGAACCGAAAAGCGTTGGCTCAGGCTTACGCCGCTGCGCCGGTAGCGGAACTGAAAGGCAAGACCATCGAGTTCACTGGGGTGTTTAACCTGCAATCACCCGCCACCATCCGAATTCTGCCAATCAGCCTGACGGTGGAGGAGTAAGGCATGACCAACGATCTGCAAGCGGCTGGGCCACTCCCCCCTGCCCGCGCACCGTTGTCAATGCGGGCGCGCAATATCAGCAAGGTGTACCAGGGCACTACGGCCCTCAAGGGCGTGGACTTCGATGTGGTGCACGCCAGCGTCAATGTCCTGATCGGCGAAAACGGCGCAGGCAAATCGACGCTGATGAAGATTCTTGCGGGTATCGAGCAGCCCACCTCCGGCCAGCTGTTCAGCGGCGACGACGAGCTGACCCTAAGCACCCCCCGGCAAGCCATGGCCTTGGGCATTGGCATCGTCCATCAGGAGCTGAACCTGTGCCCAAACCTCAGCGTTGCCGAGAATATGTTCATCGGCAAGGAACTGCGCGGCCGCTTCGGCAACGTACGCCACCACCAACAGCGCGAACTGGCCCGCACCACGCTGTTGCGAATGGGCCAGGAGATCGATGTCGACACACTGGTACAGGACCTGAGTATCGGTAAACGGCAAATTGTCGAAATCGCCAAAGTGCTGGTCAGTGACGTACGCGTGCTGATTCTTGATGAGCCCACCTCTTCATTGAGCGAAGCGGAAGTGGAAATCCTCTTTTTGCTGATCGCTGAATTGAAGCAGCAAGGGGTGTCGATCATATACATCTCGCATCGGCTTGAAGAGCTGATCGAAATTGGCGACTACTTCACCGTTCTGCGTGACGGCAACCTGGTCGGCACCGGCCTTAAAGGCACCGTGACAGTGGGCTGGCTGGTGGAACAGATGATTGGCCAGCAGATGACCACTGAGCTGCGCGCCGGTGCCGAACCCTCTGTGCACGAAAACGCACCGCAGGCGCTCAGGGTCGTCGACCTCGACGTGGCCAGCGAGCGCGGTTCGCTGTTGCTGAACAAAGTCTCTTTTAGCGTCAAGCGCGGAGAAATAGTGGCTTTCTATGGGCTGATGGGTGCCGGCCGAACCGAGTTGTTCGAGACACTCATTGGCCTACGTAAAGCCATTGGCGGCGAAATACACATCAACGGACAGCACGTACCCTTGCGTCAGGACATCGCCGCACGTATCCAGGCCGGGATCGCCCTGGTGCCCGAAGACCGGCAAAAGCTTGGGCTAGTTACCGGGGCGTCGGTTCGCGACAACTTGCTGCTGCCTAACCTCAACCGTTACCAGCGTCTGTATGGCCTCGCGACACCCGCCATGGACGCCGACGTATCACGAATCATCCGCGAGCTGCATATCAAGACTGAACATGCAGGCGTCGCCATCTCGTCACTGTCCGGCGGTAACCAGCAAAAAGTCGTGGTGGGCAAAAACCTGCTGACGGATCCGCACATATTGCTCCTGGATGAGCCGACTCGCGGCATCGACATCAAGGCCCGACGCGAATTATTCGAGGTGCTCGATCGCCTGGCCCGCAATGGACTGACCATTTTGTACGCCTCCAGTGATCTCAAGGAAATTCTCGGCGGTGCCGATCGGGTGCTGGTGATGTGTCAGGGCCGGATTACCGCCAATCTGCCGCGCCAGCAACTGTCCGAGGCCAGCCTGGTGGCTTGCTCGCAAGTCATTCGCAAAGACCCGCACGGGGCCACGCACCTTCACAAGGAACACGCATGATGGCTGAATCAATGTCATTGCCCGCCCGCAAGACCCCGTCCATAAACGCACGCAGCTTGCCGCTATTGCTGTTGAAAATGCGGGCCTATCTCGCCCTGATGCTGCTGGTCATTCTCTTTTCCAGCATCGCGCCTTCATTTCTCTCGGCACGCAACCTCGTCATTGTCGCGGAACAAGTCGCGGTGTTCGCGATTCTCGGAATCGGCATGACCTTCGTGATTCTGGCTGCGGGGATAGACCTGTCGGTGGGTGCCATCGCAGGCCTCGCCGCCATGATTGCCGGCTACCTGATTGCCGAAGGCCTGCAGTTGCCCTGGCTGGGAGTCTCGGTGTTTGGCAGCATCCCGGTAATCTGCATGGTGACATTGGCCGTGGGGACTTTGGTCGGAGCCATTAACGGCTGGTTTATCACGCGCCTCAAGGTTACCCCGTTCATCATGACGCTGGGCATGCTGTACATGGCTCGCGGCGCAGCTCAACTGGTATCCGGAGGCGCAACTTATGGTGATCTGGGCGGGCAAGCCGAACTCAACAACACAGGTTTTCTGCTGCTGGGAACCGCACGCATACTCTCGGTCCCGGTGTCCATCTGGCTGATGATCATCCTGACGCTGGTGGCAGTCTATATCTGCCGCAAGACAGTGTTCGGCCGTCAGGTGTACGCCATTGGCGGCAATGAGCGCGCAGCCGAGCTGTCGGGCGTTCGTGTCAATCGGGTGAAGCTGGGGACCTACGCTATTTCCGGATTCTGTGCTGCCTTGGCCGGGCTGATCATCGCCTCACGCCTGGGGGCCGCCAACCCGGCAATTGCGACGTCTTACGAACTGAATGCTATCGCCGTGGTGGTGCTTGGCGGAGCGTCATTGTTCGGTGGTGTGGGCACCATCGGCGGCACCATTATTGGCGCCTTTGTGCTTGGGGTTCTGAGCAACGGCATGGTGCTGGTGGGTATTTCCGATTTCTGGCAAACGGTGATCACAGGTGCGGTCATCGTGCTGGCGGTAGTGGTTGACCAATTGCAGCGGCGCGTCGAGAAATCCAGCGCCGAACGCGAGGCCAAGGCCCAGGAAACACAGGGTTCGACAGTCTCTAATGCTTGATTTTCAAGGGATGGCAACAACAATGAAAAAGAGCTTCTCTGAGCATCTGTTCTCGCTGGCCGCACTGTCGGCGGCCCTTTATGCAACCAGTGCCCTGGCGGTTGAATTCAAACCTTCCGATCATTTGATCGTGATTATCACGCCGTCGCACAGCAACGCCTTTTACAAGGCCGAGTCCGACACCGCACAAGCCGCAGCCAAGAAGCTCGGTTACCGCACCAACGCACTGGTGCATCAGGACGACCCAGACATTCAATTACGCCTGGTACAGACCGCGATCGGTGATAACGCCAGCGCCATCATCCTCGACAATGCCGGCTCGGATTCGTCCATCGCTGCGGTGAAACGGGCTAAAGAAGCAGGAATACCTACCTTTCTGATCGACCGCGAAGTCAACGCCAATGGCATCGCAACGGCACAAATCGTCTCCAACAACTCTCAGTGTGCAACCTCCGTGGCTGAATTTTTCGCCGAGCAGGTCGGTTTTAAAGGCGAGTACGTCGAATTGACCGGGCGCACCTCCGACGTCAACGCCCACGTGCGCTCCGAAGGTTTTCATCGGGTGCTGGACCAGATTCCCGATATGAAGATGGTCGCGCAACAATCGGCCAACTGGGACCAGACCCAGGGCTATAACGTGATGCAGTCGATCATTCAGGCCAACCCGAACATTGTGGGAGTACTTGCTGGCAACGACACCATGGCCCTTGGCGCAGCCGCGGCCTTGAAAAACGCGGGCAACGACAAGGTGATTGTGGTCGGTATCGACGGTAACCCCGACGTGGTGCGGCAGATTGCTGGCGCAGGTCCGATCGCCGCCACCGGCTTGCAGCAAGCAACAAAAATGGCAGCAATGGCCATGGAGCAGGCCGACCAATATCTACGGACCGGTAAAACCGACAAACCGGAAAAACAATCCGTAGATTGTGTGCTGGTGTCCAAGGACAACAGCCATCAGGTACGCGAGGGTGGTTTCGGTATGCAGTAACGTCTGTCGCCGATGTGAATACGCCGTGAGGTTTACCCGCCCACGGCGCTCACGGCGTCATTTCCAGCGTCGGGGTTTGACGGTGGTGCCGGTTTCAGCTGATTGGTAAGCCGCCTCGACCAGCGCCTGAGTATTGTAATTGTCCGTGCCGCTGGTCTCGCATGCCGTGCCTGCGCGTTGATGGTCCAGCCATTGGTTCTGCAGACTCAATACACTCTGCTGAATAGCCGACCATGGCGCCTCGCTCCAGGCAGGTACCTGCGGGGACACGTCAACCTCCCTCAGCCCCCCCTGCATGTCATGCACCTGCAATCGAAAATCGGCCAGCAACCGTAACGATCCAGCATCCCCATCGATCTCCAGCAAGGTTTGTGGAAACGGGTCCTTGTGCAACCGGGTGGCGTAGCTGAAATCCACCACGCTGGTAACCCCCGAATCATGGGCCAGCATCACCGTGGCGACATCTTCGCCAAGGATTGCCGGGTTCACCCGCCGGGTTTCACACGTCAAGCGACTGACATCGCCAAATAATGCCCGGGCCACATCGAGCACGTGCACGCCCAAGTCATCGATGATAAAACGCGGGGTCTTGGCCAGGTAGGGCTGTAAACGATACACATCGAAGCCGCTGCGAAAACTGACACGTCCGAAAAAGGGCGTGCCGATGCTGCCCGTGCGCAGCTGTTCGATGGTCGCCCGGATGGCGGCTTGCCAGCGAAAATTTTCATGCACGGTCAAACTCACCCCACGCTCTGCACAGGCATCAATCATTAGTCGGGCGTCCTCCAGAGTCGCCGCAAAGGGCTTCTGACAGATCACCTGTAGCCCGGCCTGCGCCGCCATCAACACCAGCGGTTTATGGGCTACAGTGGGCGTGGCAATGTCAACGAAATCAAGTTGCAGTTCATCGAGCATTATTTGCGCGTCAGTGAACAGCGCTGCATCTGGCTGATACTCGGCAAAAGCGGTCAGCCGCCGGGGATCGCTGTCACACAGCGCGACGATCGCAACGCCCTGCTGCGCCTGCCAGGCACGCAGTTGATTGAGGGCAAAAAAACCACAGCCAATCAAAGCCCCGCGCAATGGTGTGCAGTCCTGCATAGATACCTCTGTTGATATCGGTCCGGTCAAAAAAAACGCCCGGGGTATTAACCGCCGAGCGCTGAACGTCGCTGAGTATGCGCTTGAATCAGGCAGCGTCGGCTTTACGCACCGCATCGATCTTGAGCATGCGGGCAATGATCAGGTCCAGCTCCTTCTCATCGAAAATTTTCTTCCAATCCGGTTTGATGATTTGCTCACGACCATAGTCGATAGCAATCAGGCAAGCATCGGAGAACGGGTTGGTACTGCGGAATGCCACTGCCAGGGCAATCTGGATATGACCGTAAAGCATCGCCTTGGCTGCCGCTTCAGGCACACCGATGCGGTTGATGGTTTCATCCAGCGCTTCTTTCATGAAGCTGCCGACCATGCAGGCCACGGTTTCCACCAACGTCGGTTCCAGATAGGCCAGTTGTTTGACCGTGACCCAGTGCACCTCCCCCACCGGGCCGTACATCACGCCAATGATCTCGGCCAGTTCTGAACGCTGCTTGTCGTTACCGCTCTCAAAAGCTGCGCAAACATCTTGAATAGCTGCGTTGCCACCGAAAGCATCGGCGTACTCTTCCTTGGTGGTTCGCTCAAGAAACACAGACGGGTGACAGGGGTGAGCGACTGCCTGGTGAATGCCGTCACGCTGCGCCAGCAGCCCGGCGTAAGAGGCAGCAGGGTCGAGGGTCAGCAGAATCGCACCGTTTTTCATCTGCGGCACTACAAGCCCGGAGACAGTTTCCAGTGCCACGTCGGGCACCGCAAGAATCACCACATCGGCGTGAGCCACCACCTCATCGGTGACCGCCAGCTCACGACCGGCGGCGATGATTTGTTCACGCGCCCGGGGCGAGTTTTCGCAGTACGCCACGTTGTAACGGCTGTGCTGCAGGTTGTTGGAAATGCGCATGCCCATCTTCCCGCCGGCGCCCACAATGGCAATTTTTTTCAGTTCGTATGTCATGGGTTATTCCTCGCTTTGCTTGGCATTCAGGTAGTTCAGGTTGTGTCGCGTCCATTGGTCTTCCATGGCGCAGGTAGACGCCGCGTCGAGTTGCCAGGGAAGCCAGTGTTCGATGATCTGGTTGATGTGCTTGTGGTCGGGCTGGACCTTGCCGCGCATGTAGTCGTAATCCAGCAGGCCTTCCCCCATCGGGCAGCCAGCAAAGGTGAACCCCACCCAACCGTCGCGTCGGGAAAAGCTGAAGTCCTTGACGTGCAGGTTCAGCACACGGCTGGCGGTCATGTCGATCACATCCTTGGGATGCTCGAGCGCTGCAACACAGTTGCCAGGGTCCAGACAGATGCCTAACCAAGGGCTGTCGATACGTTCGATCGCCTGCATAATCCTGCTGGTCGGCACCTGCTCATAAGTCTCCAATGCCAGCTTGACGTCCTGCTCGACAAAGCTCGGCATCACCGTTTCCAACAGCCAGACGGCCTCGTCAAGGGTGGGTTGGTGCGTGTTGCTGTTGAACATGCTTCGCAGGAGGCGCACATCAAGAGTTCGGGCGATATCCAGATATTTCCGTAAGTGCGCGGTTTCCAGCCCGCGCGTACCCAGTTCGAGAATAAGGCCCAGGTCATCTGCTTGGTGTTTGAGCTCAAGCAAGGCCCGCGGCGAGAGCGCTTCGAGACCTTTGTAATCACAGATCTGGAACACCCCCGCACCCAGCTCTGCGGTCTGCTGCAGCATCATCGGCAGATCCAGGGGGCGTGGCACACGCTCGGATGCACGCCAGAAAAACGAGTAGGTACTCAAGCCGATTGCCATACGTTGCCCTCCTCCTTGGCGATGACTGCGTCAGCGCACTGTCGCGCCGCTTCTTCGAGAATCGATGCGAAGTTCAGCGGGTCATGGGCAAAGCGGCCAAGGAACAACCCATCAACCTTACCGCCAAGTGCGGTCAGCAAGCCGGGCCCGGCGCTGCCGCCATAGATAACCCGGGTTCCGGCAAGCCCGTTCTCGGCGACCCGCTTGCCGAGAGCTGCGCAAACCTCGCCGATGTAGGCCAAAGAAGCTGGCTGGCTGGCACCGATGGCCCACTGTGGTTCATACGCCAGAATCAAATCCCCTTGCAGCCCGGCATCCACCGCACTGGCCAATGAAGCCTCGAGCTGCTCCAGGCACACTTCAACGGACTCTTCGACGCGTCCGTGGTGCTCCTCCCCAAGACACAACATCGGAGTCAAACCGTTACGCCAGGCTGCGGCCGTCTTGTCGGCAATGCTCCGGGGTGTTTCAGCGAAATAGCGCCGGCGCTCGGCATGCCCGATTTCCACCAGGCTACAACCCATTTCCTTGAGCACTGCCGGGCTGACTTCGCCGGTATAGGCGCCCTCGTCCTCCCAAAATACGTCTTGTGCGCCGACCTTGGCGATGCCGTGGAAAATCTCCAGCGCCGGCGCCAGCATCGGAAAACTGGGGATCACCAACACTTCAATCGCGCCACTGCGCACCTGAGGATGCTGTTTGATCTGCTCGGCCACCGCCGCACACCATTGCAGCGTTCGCTGGTAGCCGAAATACATCTTCAGGCTGACCCCGAGTGTTACCGCCGGGCGATTCATCGCGCACTGACCCGTTCATAGTCATTCAGGGTCTGGACCTTGAGCGCGGATGCCGAGCTTTCGTCAAAGCGATAGGTCAGCCACTCCTTGAGCAGGCGACGTGCCAGTTCCAGGCCTATCACCCGTTGACCGAATGTCAGGACCTGAGCGTTGTTGCTGAGGATCGCGCGCTCCACCGAGAAACTGTCGTGAGCGGTTACCGCACGAATGCCTGGGACTTTGTTGGCGGCGATCGCCACGCCCAGACCAGTACCACAAATCAGCAATGCTCGGTCGGCCTGCCCTGCCGCGACTTTTTCGGCTGCCGCTATTGCTATCAGGGGATAAGCCGTATGGCTCTGGCTGTCTACGCCAATATCGTCGACCGACGCTACGGCCGGGTTCGCCATCAGATCGCGCTTGAGGGCTTCCTTGTATTCGTAACCGGCGTCATCGCAACCAATTACAATGCGTAATTTTTCACCCATGGACTGTCTCCTCGGCAAGGTTTGGCGCTCGAAGGCCGACGCGTAGCAACGGCTCGATCGCATTGATAATCAGGGAAAGGGAAACCGCACCTGCGTCGGGTGTGCCGAGGCTTTTCTCGGCGAGCGGCCGTGCACGGCCAATGCGCGGCCGTAATTGAGCGGTGTCGGCAGCGGCTCTTTGCGCGACTTTGGCGGCGATGCCCCAGGCCTCTCCGAGCTCCAGTGCAGACTGCGCTGATTCGCACAGCGACTGGCTGAATGGAACCAGCACATCGACCATGGTCTTGTCGCCCACCTGTGCCTTGCCAAAATGCATTATCCCTTGGCTAGCCCGACGAACCCCTTCGGCAACCAGCGCGGTATCGGGATCCAGGTGATCCCCAAGAGTGGTGCCCAATGCCGTCAATGCCACCCCCCAGAGCGCACCGGATGTGCCCCCCGCCTGGTCAGCCCAGGCATCGGCGGCTAAACGCAGCAAGGTGCCTGCTCCACACTTGAGTGCCTGTACCTCGCGCGCCCTGGCAACGGCGGCCATCACCCCGCGCTGCATGCCAATCCCGTGGTCACCGTCACCCGCAATGGCATCGATCCGTCCCAGTTCATCGGCATGCTGCAGCACGGTGCGCTCGGCCATTTCCAGCGCCTGCAACACGCACTGCGCGGACCGTCTGGACTTGACGCTGGCTGCCGGAATGACCACCTGTTCGATTACTTGAAACGCCAACTCGCCCAAGGTTTCAGCCAACACCACTGCGCCTTTTCGATACGCCGGGGTCGATACCGGAGCGCACCAGAATCGCTCGAGTTCCTCGTCCAGCCAGCACAGCGTCAGTGAGACACCGGCCATGTCAAAGCTGGTCACCAGCTCACCGACTTCTGGCTCGACCACACGCAGGCCGGCCTCACTCAACAATTGAGAGACGCACCGGTACACCACGAACAGCTCTTCGTATTTCACACTGCCCAAACCGTTGAGGATCACCGCCACGCGCTGGCCATTTACTGAGCCAATGTCCTCGGGCAAGTCCTTGAGCAGCGCCGCCACCATCAATTCGGCCAGCTCATCAGCGCTGGGAACCGGACGCTCATCAATGCCTGGCTCGCCATGGATGCCCATGCCCAGAGCCATCTTTCCCGGTGGCACATCGAACAAAGGGTGTTGCGCCCCCGGCAACGTACAGCCCGCAAATGCCACGCCCAGTGAGCGGGTTCGGGCATTCGCATGCCGCGCTACGCGCACCACCTCAGAAAACTCATATCCGCTTTCGGCCGCGGCCGAGGCGGCCTTGAACACCACCAGATCGCCAGCGATACCGCGTCGCTTGTGCAGTTCGTCGCTGCCGGCGCTGGAAATGTCATCCGTCACGGCTATCACTTCACACTGAATGCCCTCGGCCAGCAGACGGTCCCTGGCCAGACCGAAGTGCAGCACGTCACCTGCGTAGTTGCCGTAGCCCAGCAACACGCCGCCGCCCTTATGGGCAACACGCGCAACGTTGTAGATCTGCTGCGCGGACGGTGAAGCAAACAAATTGCCCATGACCGCCGCATGGGCCAGGCCTTGGCCGACCAAGCCGGCGAAGGCCGGGTAATGACCGGAACCGCCGCCGATTACCACCGCCACGGAGCCCGGCTCACTGCGGGTACTACGTACGACGCCACCGGGAACCTGACGAACTTTATCGCCATGCACCGCGACGAAACCTTGCACCAGCTCGCTGGCAAACGCCGAAGGTTTATTAAACAAACGAGTCATTACTTACTCTCCCTGTAGCGCTTGACGGGTGGGGGTGGGCGGCGTCACGGAAACTGCCCGGCGCTCGCTGCCCAAAGCAACCATAAGCACGGCCGACATCAGCATCAGCCCGCCGACAACGAACATCGGCACGATGTAATCGCCAGTACTTTCCTTGAGCATTCCGGTGACGAAGCCAGCAGAAAAACCTGCCACGTTGCCCACTGTATTGATCAACGCCACCGCGGCAGCCGCTGAAGCACCGGTGAGGAATCGAGTTGGCAAGGTCCAGAAGTTCGGCAGTGCAGCGAAGATCGAACAAGCGGTAATCGTTACCACCGCCACCGTGGCCGCCGGCGAAGCCATAGCCAGGGCGAGCGGGATACTCACGGCACCGGTCAGCGCCGGTAGCGCAATGTGCCAAGTGCGACAGCCTCTGCGGGTGGCATCTCGCGACCATAGATACAGAGCGACCGCGGCAGGCAAATAAGGAATCGCGGTGATCAGGCCTTTTTCGAACACCGTGAAAGTGGTGCCGAACTGGGCCTGGAAGCCGCCAATGATAGTCGGCAGGAAGAATGACAAAGCGTAGAGGCCGTAGATGAAGCCGAAGTAGATCAGGCACAGCATCCACACCCGGCCATTAAGCATGGCGCGTCCGACACCCGGATGGCCCGCACTGGATTGAGTCTCGCCATGCTCGCGTTCAAGCTCACCGACCAACCAGGCTTTCTCTTCGGCGTTCAGCCATTTGGCTTCCGATGGACGATCGACCAGGTAATACCAGGCAATGAATCCGACAAGAATCGCCGGCAGTGACACGCCGAGAAACATCACGCGCCAGCCAGCCAGTCCGAACAGGCCGTCATGTCCGATCAACCAGGCTGCCAGCGGCGCACCAATGACCACTGTCAACGGCTGAGCCAGATAAAACAGCGCGAGGATCTTGCTGCGGTAACGCGAAGGGACCCACAGGCTGAGGAACAGGATGGCGCCGGGAAAGAAGCCAGCTTCGGCGATCCCGAGCAACAAGCGCAGCCCGTACAACCCTTCGACACTGCTAACCCAGGTGAAGAGCAAGGACACCACTCCCCAGGACACCATGATCCGCGCCAGCCACTTGCGGGCTCCGAAGCGGTGCAAAGCGAGATTGCTCGGAATTTCCAGCAGGATATAACCGATAAAGAAAATCCCGGATGCCAGCCCGAACTGCGCAATGGTCAGGCCCAAGTCCTGTGTCATGCCATTAGGACCGGCGAAAGAAATCGCCGTGCGATCAAGAAAGTTGATGAAGAACATGAGGCCCACAAAAGGCACCAGGCGCAGCGATATTTTGCGGATGGCCGATTTTTCGGCGCTAAGTGATGCGCAGACAATGGACATGTCGTTTCTCCGACTCATCTACGGTCATGAAGTGCGTCACGACTGGTGTGATGAGGTGATTTCTTATTATGGTCGCTATAAAGCAGCGATCCGACCTTAGGCCTGGCTCGTGATCAAGCGATGGCTTAGGCAAATTTCTAACACGACCCTTTCTAATTGTATACTGTGATGATGGTATGATCTCTATGCAAGCTAGAATAAACTCTCAGGACTATCCTGAGAGGACCGTGCCAGAGGGGTTAGAAAATCAAACAACTGTTTATTTAAAGTTTAGCGGGGCACGCTCAACCATCCGGATACAGCCTGAAATTGTCACTCCGGGAGAGCTTTATATAAGTGCCGCGAGGGGGCGAAGACAGAACAGCTGAGGCAACCAGGCTAGTGTCGCGTGACCAATCTCGTGATAAACACCTCGCGTGGAAGCCAACTCCCGGGGCTCAACGCAGGGCCCTGTAAATCTCGGAAACAACCTGCATCGTCGCGTCTTCGATGGTCCCTTCATTACGGCATACAACCCAGCCGTGATGTGCACTCGCTTGCTCGAACGCCTGGGTACAGGCGACATGTTCTTCCAGCTTATGGATCACCGTACTGCTTAGCCCCCGTCGCCGCGCTGCCGCCCTCGCCCATGAAAGTTCAGGTGCGGTGACAACCCCGACATGCAGGTCGGGCACTCGCACATTTCGTTCAATGTTCAATTGCAGAATTTCTGCGAACGGGAGTATCCGGCGAAAAGCGGCATCAGACGGATACCAGCGATCGATCAGGATGATGCTATCGGGGGGTTGTTTAGTCAGCACGTGCCGGGAAATCCAGGCACGGCTATCAGCAAAGCGTTCACACACCCTTAACTCTAAATCCCGGGTGGGATTTCTGGCGAATGCGTTAACGAGGGTCATCGTTTCAGCCCTGCCGGGGTCGCTTTTTTTCTCGCAAAGCCGGATCACTTTTTTGTTATCGGCCCTCAGTGCTTTCGTAACGGCCTCCAACAGTGTGGTTTTGCCGGTTCCTTTGGGCCCATCTAGAGAAACAAACAGCGGACGATTCATTCTTCAAATATCGATTGTTTTGCGTTTTTTTGCCCTGTTCGTTTGCTGGAACCGCTTGGTGCGACTACGCGAATCGAGTGCAAGGTCCTTATGAACAGACATCGGCGAGCACTTTAACCTTAAACCCGCTCTTTCTCTCAGCGACGCCCTGCTGGAGTCAGATTAGCCCCCAGATATTCGATTAAAGCACTGACTTTTGGCAGCGCTTCGCGGCTCTTTAGCCATACCAAATTCATCGGAAGGCCTTCCGTGGCCAGATGAGGCAAAACCTCCACCAGCGCTCCCGTGTTCAAATGCGCTTGCACCAGCCAGGTAGGCAGTTGGGCGATGCCAAGCCCGGCCAATACTGCCATCACCTCTCCTTCACCGTCCCCCACGGCAATATGGGGGTGCATGATCCTGCGCTCCTTATCACCCTGCTGACGGCCTTTGAAATACCAGGGGATCGCCATCCCGTCGTTCTGCCCATAACCCACGCAAAGGTGTGCATCCAGGTCCGACTCCGACTGGGGTTGCCCGTAGCGGAGCAGATAATCGGGTGATGCGCAAAAAACCAGCTTCGGCGTGCCGAAAAAACGGTGCCCTATAGAGGCAGGCCACGCATCCGAGCCGCCGATCCTGACAACAATATCAATACCTTCGTGGACCGGGTCGACGTACCGATCCGAGAACGACACATGCGGTGACAGCCGTGGGTGCAGCTTCATGAAATCCAGAATTAGCGGCAGGACATGAAGCCTTCCATAAGAAGCTGGCAGGTCAATACGCACCTTGCCCTGAGGTTCGGTCTGGGTCGAGGTCAGCGCTATTTCAACCTCTTCCAGATCTGAAAGCACCGCCGTACACGTACGGTAGAAGGTTTCTCCCGCGTCGGTCAGTGACAAGCGACGCGTGGTGCGCTGAAACAAACGGGTGCCGAGCCGCCCTTCGAGTCGGGCAATGCTCTTGCTGACGGCAGAGTTGGTCAGGTTCAGGCGGCCAGCGGCCGCCGTAAAGCTGCCCAGATCGGCAACGATAACAAAAACATCAATACCCTTAAGGCGTTCAGACGAAAACATCACCACTCCAATTGATGAATTAAATTCCACTCACTCAGTAGAATTCAGCAAAGATCAAGCTCAGTTTCTCCAATAGGCTATATCAAAACCTATTCTGGAGTTAAGCGACATGCAGTCCTCATCTGCGGCAAGTGCCACATTGGCCCCTGCCGAAACATCACGTTCAGGACTTCAGATTCTGATTATGGCGGTCGCAGCCTTTATTATCGTGACCACCGAGTTCCTGATCGTCGGCCTGCTACCAGCCCTGTCACGAGACTTGAATATCTCTATCGCCCTGGCTGGTCAGGTCGTTACGCTGTTTGCCTTTACCGTAATGTTATTCGGGCCCGTACTCACGGCCAGGCTGGCGCATGTCGAGCGCAAAAAGCTGTTCACCATCATTCTCATGGTGTTCGCGGCATCCAACGTTCTGGCAGCGGTGTCCAGCAATATCTGGGTGCTGGCTGTGGCTCGATTTATCCCTGCCCTGGCGTTACCGGTTTTCTGGGGCACGGCCAGCGAGACTGCAGGCCAACTCGCAGGGCCTGGGCAGTCGGGTAAAGCTGTAGGCCGCGTTTACTTGGGCATTACCGCCGCACTGGTGTTTGGTGTGCCGCTGGGTACCTTGGCAGCTGACACGGTGGGCTGGCGCGGCAGCTTCTGGATCCTGGCAGCCGTCTCCCTGCTGATTGGCATCCTGATGCATCTGGTGATGCCGAAGCTGCCGGTCACCGAAAAATCGCACCCTGACCAGAAACAGACGGCAATCTTGCGCCAACCACGTTTTCTGGCTCACTTGCTGCTGTCGGTCCTGAGCTTTACCGCTCTGTTCACTGCCTATACCTATCTTGCAGACATCCTTGAACGACTCGGCGGCATTCCTGCTGGCCAGGTGGGCTGGTGGCTGATGGGCTTCGGCGCGATCGGCATGGTTGGTAACCACTTGGGCGGCAGTATGGTAGACCGCAAACCGCTGGCTGCCATGGTGGTGTTTCTGGTGCTGGCCGGTGCCGGGATGCTGGCGGCCGTACCGCTTGCACCTCATCACCTTTGGTTGACCGTTGCGTTGGTGGCGTGGGGTATCGGTTACACCGCGCTATTCGTGGTGTGTCAGGTGCGAGTGATGCAGGCCGGTGAGCAATCTCAGGCCTTGGCTGCGACCCTGAATATATCGGCAGCCAACGCCGGCATCGGCCTGGGCGCAATCCTTGGTGGGGTCGGCATCGGTCACTATGGCCTGGGCTCGATCGGCATTATCGCCACCCTGATCGCCGCACTCGCTGTCATCGTTGCACTGCTGATGATGCGTCGTCAGTAACTCAGGCCTGGGAAAGAATGCAATCCAGCAAGCCCGGGAAACGCAGATTGAGTTCCTCCGACCGCAGCGAGTTCATGTGCGTAGTACCGATATTTCGCGTGTGAACAAGCCCGGCGTCGCGCAAGACTCGAAAGTGATGGGACATGCTGGACTTGGGGCGACCGCCGTCCAGCTCGCCGCACGATGCTTCAGCGACGCCCGCAAGATACCGGACAATCTCGAAACGGACAGGGTCACTCAGGGCGTAAAGCAAACGCTCGAGGATGAAATCAGATGGAACTGGATGTTTGAAGGTGCGCATGTGGCGATGATAACGAACGCTTTCAATGAATGCCATATTTCGAATACTATCGAACAAGCGAAACAAACTTTCCAGGAGCCATGACATGTCTGCACTATTCGAACCGTACACGTTGAAGGACGTCACCTTAAGAAACCGTATCGCCATTCCGCCGATGTGTCAGTACATGGCCGATGACGGCATGGTCAACGATTGGCACTTGGTCCACCTGGCCAGTTTGGCAAGGGGCGGCGCCGGTCTGGTTGTAGTCGAGGCAACAGCCGTATCTCCCGAAGGGCGTATCACGCCAGGCTGCGCCGGCATCTGGAGCGATGCCCATGCCCAGGCGTTCGTGCCCATGGTAAAAGCGATCAAGGCTGCCGGTGCTGTGCCTGGCATTCAGATAGCCCATGCCGGGCGCAAGGCCAGCGCTAACCGTCCTTGGGAAGGCGATGATCACATCGCGGATGGTAATCCAAATGGCTGGAAGACCATCGCCCCCTCTCCCATCGCGTTCGGCGGCAATCTGCCGAAAGTCCCCCAGGAAATGACCCTGGAAGACATTGCCCGGGTGCGCCAGGACTTCGTCGATGCTGCACGCCGGGCCCGTGACGCCGGTTTTGAATGGATCGAGCTGCACTTCGCACACGGGTATCTGGGTCAAAGCTTCTTCTCGGAACACTCCAATCAGCGCACCGACGAGTACGGCGGCAGCTTTGAAAACCGTAGTCGGTTCCTGCTTGAGACGTTGGCAGCCGTGCGTGAAGTTTGGCCAGAGAACCTGCCACTGACGGCTCGTTTCGGGGTGATCGAGTATGACGGGCGTGATGAGCAAACGCTGGTTGAATCGATTGAATTGGCGCGGCGCTTCAAGGACGGCGGGCTTGACCTGTTGAGCGTCAGTGTAGGCTTCACTATCGCGCAGACCAATATTCCTTGGGGTCCCGCCTTCATGGGCCCTATCGCCGAGCGCGTGCGTCGCGAGTCGGGCCTGCCGGTGACTTCTGCATGGGGCTTTGGTACTCCGCAACTGGCACAAGCCGCTATCGAATCTCGCCAGCTGGACCTGGTGTCAGTGGGCCGGGCTCACTTGGCTGATCCGCACTGGCCGTACTTTGCAGCCAAAGAGTTGGGGGTTGAAAAGGCTTCCTGGACGCTCCCTGCGCCCTACGCTCACTGGCTTGAACGCTACAGATAAGTTGACCGGGAAATTGCCGCGTTGTTAGCGGCAATTCTACCCAGGCTATGGAGCTCATCTCACCGGGGTGCGTATGGCTCAACTATGCTTGCGGCGAGTTCTCCAGCTTTAATGCTCGCTTCCAGCTGTCCAGTCCAGCCAGACGTTGCAGGTAAGCCTGCACATGAGGATATTGCACCCCTGCCCTCATCTGCTCGATCACCGTGATGGCGACAAAAGCCAGCATGAAATCAGCCCCTGACAATGTATCTCCCACGATGAAGGTTCTGTTCGCAAGCGTACTGTCCAGAAACCCCAGGACCTTCTCAAACTCGGTCTGGGTGTAGCCGTCGAGGAATTTCAATTGAGTCCCGGCGTTGATCTCAAACTGGGTAAATAGCTTGAGTAGCACCGGCACCATCGCCGAACTTTCCGCAAAGTGAATCCATTGCAGGTACTGAAGATAATCCGGTGAATTGAACGCGGGCTCCAGCTGGGGCGCGAACCGGCGGATCAGGTATTCGACAATGGCGCCTGATTCAACGAGCACCTGCCCGTCAAATTCAATCACCGGTGACTTGCCCAGCGGATGAATGTTCTTCAGCGAGGCCGGCGCGAGACGAGTGACCGGATCGCGCTGATAGCGGATCAGGGTGTAAGGCTCGCCAATTTCTTCAAGCAACCAAAGTATACGCAGCGATCGGGACGCGTTGAGGTGGTGAAGTGTGATCATGACGGCTCTCTTTAATGAGGGGGACACCCGCGGCGCCCGGACTGCTCTACAAGCCCGGACGCTGTCAGTGGTTACTTCAGTTGGGCGACCAGTGCTTTGGCAACACCTTCAGAACTCGCCGGGTTCTGACCGGTGATCAGCTTGCCATCTTCAATCACGAAGGGGGCCCAATCCGGCCCTTTTTCATAATGCCCACCCAGGCTCTGGAACTCATCCTCGATCAAAAATGGCACGACATCGGTCAGTTCTACTGCCGCTTCCTCACCATTGGTGAAACCGGTGACCCGGCGCCCTTTAACCAGCGGTGCGCCGTCCGCGGCCTTCACATGACGTAGCGCTCCCGGTGCGTGGCAGACAAAACCAATGGGCTTGCCAGAGCGCTCGAAGGATTCGATCAGGTGGATAGACGTCTTCGACTCGGCCAGATCCCACAGAGGGCCATGCCCACCCGGGTAGAACACGGCGTCAAAGTCTTTAGCGCTCACCGTATCCAGCTTGACGGTGGTCGCCAAGGCCTGCTGTGCGGCAGGATCAGCGTTAAATCGATGGGTCATGTCAGTCTGGAAATCCGGCAGTTCACTCTTTGGGTCCAGCGGTGGCTGACCACCTGCTGGCGACGCCAACACCACCTCGGCCCCGGCATCCTTGAATACGTAGTAAGGCGCTGCGAACTCTTCAAGCCAGAATCCTGTTTTCAAGCCCGTGTCCCCCAGTTGATCGTGGGACGTTAGAACCATCAGAACTTTCATGTCATAGCCCTCATTGCTGCGGTTTGGCCTTTGGCAACGCGATCTGCCTTGGGCTTATGCTGGATGTACTGCATTGCACTGACTATGTACGACCACCGGTTTTTGAATACGTGCAACGCCGAAAAACGCGAATATCATGATAGGCCCCATGCCTGCTGCACAGGCCGCCACATCGATAACTTGGGCGCTGTTTCGACACTGAGTTGTTCCTCTGCAACATAGCAAGAAACCTCGCTCAATATCGTTCGATAAAGATTTCCTCTATTGGCGGTTGCGCCACTCTTGAATTAACGTTTATCCCATCTGTTCATCGTGACTTGGATCCAGTCATCCGCTGCTGTTTCAGGGGGCGGCTTGGTGCACGCGCGCGCATCGCTCATCAAAGTAGTTAACCCACTGATTAATCAGAGTGATTATGAAAGAGCTGCCTCGCCAGTGTGCATCGGGTTCGCGACAGGTGATGCACATCTGCGCGATTTTTCGACAGTCACATTTTCTGGCGCCGTTGAGTCTGCTGTGCATTGCCCTCGCGGGTTGTACCGTGGGACCCGACTTTGTTCGCCCTGATGTGGCCGCAAATGCCGACTATTCCCGAAAGCAGCTCACCACCACCGCCCAAGCTGATGTCGACGCTGGCGGCGCGGCACAACAGCTGATTGCCGGGATGGATATCCCAGGGCAGTGGTGGACGTTGTTCCGCTCACCGGCACTCAATGCCCTGGTGGCAGAAGCGATGCACGCCAACCCGAATGTCAGCGCCGCACAAGCGGCATTGCGCCAGGCGAACGAACTGGTTTATGCCGACCAAGCGTCGCTGTTCCCTTCCATAACCGGCAATGTGTCGAAAACCCGCGAGAAAATATCGGGGGTCACGACAGGGGCACCGTCGTCATCCATTCTCACGCTGAACTCTGCGTCGCTGAGCATTTCCTATGCCCCCGACGTGTTTGGCGGCACCCGGCGGCAAATCGAATCTTCTACGGCGCAAGCCGAGTACGAGCGTTTCCAACTGGAGGCGACGTACCTCACATTGACCTCCAACGTGGTCAGTACCGCGGTCAGCCTGGCGTCTGTACGCGATCAGGTGGCAGCCACCGAAGAAATCATCCGGCTGCAGAGCGACCAGCTCGACCTTCTGCACGCGCAGCGGCGACTGGGCGCGATTGGCGATACTGACGTCCTCACGCAGGAGACCGCGCTGGCACAAACACGCGCCACCTTGCCGCCCCTGCAAAAGCAATTGGCGCAGACCCGCAATCAGTTGATGGCCTACCTTGGGCGGTTTCCCAATCAGGATCAGGACGAGCGTTTCAACCTGGCTTCTTTGCACTTGCCGGAACA
The DNA here is from genome assembly GCF_963681935.1 of Pseudomonas kulmbachensis. Lineage (NCBI taxonomy): Bacteria > Pseudomonadati > Pseudomonadota > Gammaproteobacteria > Pseudomonadales > Pseudomonadaceae > Pseudomonas > Pseudomonas kulmbachensis. The sequence continues at coordinate 2,822,631 of NZ_OY817088.1, forward strand.
ACTGCCACTCAGTCTCCCCTCGGCAATCGTCGGCCAGCGGCCGGATGTGCGTTCTGCGCAAGCTCAACTGCATCAGGCCAGCGCCAATATTGGCGTGGCTGTCGCCAACCAGCTGCCACAGTTCAGTATCACCGGATCATTGGGCTCTACCGTGGCCAGCGGAACTAGGTTGTTCTCGGCAGGCAGTGGTGTCTGGAGCCTCGCCGGGTCGATTGCCCAGCCAATATTTGATGCCGGCGCACTCGAGCATCGTAAACGCGCAGCCGTGGCCGCTTATGACGAGTCGGCGGCCCAGTACCGCGGCACGGTGATTGCCGCATTCCAGGATGTGGCCAATGCACTGCGAGCGCTGGAAGCCGACGCTGATGCGCTCAACCAGCAGGTGGTGGCTGAACGTTCAGCGCAAGCTAACCTCGGCCTGGTACAAGCACAGTTCCGACTCGGGGCGGTTGCTTACATCAACCTGCTCACGGCCCAACAAACCTACCAGAACACCGTCCTTGCGCGCGTCAAGGCCCAGGCTGCTCGATACAGCGATACCACCGCCCTGTTCCAGGCACTGGGTGGCGGCTGGTGGAATCGCGCTGACGTGGACCCTGCCACGGCTGGCAGTCCCGATCGCTTCGGCCTGCCGTCTTGGCAAGAGATCATGCCGCCTGCCAACAAAAAGGCTGCACCTGCCAATGCGGCGCGGCTGGACTGAATTGAACGATTGAAACAGTGAGAACCCCCCATGGCTGACGTCAAGACTGCCTCTCCCCTGCCACCCGAGCCCAGTGCACCGGGCGGGCCACGTAAACGTCGGTTGTGGCGGCCGATGCTGATCATGGTCGGAGTGGTACTGGTGATTGTGGCGATCATTGCCGGGGTCAAATTCACCCAGATTTCAGCGCTGATCGCACAGTCGAAGGTGCCCTTGCCCGCCTCCGTGGTGACGGCCATGCACGTGCCGTTCGACGACTGGCAACCCAGTGTCTCTGCCGTGGGATCGATGAAGGCAGTAAGAGGGGTTGATGTAACCACCGAAGTGGGCGGCATTGTGCGCACCATCGGCTTCAAGCCCGGACAAGAGGTTGCGGCACAGACGCTGCTCGTGCAGTTGAACGCCGACTCGGACATCGCGCTACTGCACTCGCTTGAGGCCACTGCCGACCTGGCAGTCATCGTCCTCAAGCGCGACAAGGCCCAACTCGCGGTGAACGCCGTGTCGCAAGCCCAAGTTGACACTGACAGCGCCGACCTGAAGGCCAAGCTCGCCGCTGCGGAACAACAACGGGCGTTAGTAGCGAAAAAAACCATTCGCGCACCGTTTGCCGGACGTATCGGGATTACCAGCGTCAACCCCGGTCAATACCTTAACCCCGGCGACAAAATAGCCACGCTGCAAACCTTTGATCCGATCTACATCGACTTCACCGTGCCACAGACCCAGCTGGAGGAAATTGCCATTGGCCAAAAGGTCGCGGTGACCGCTGATGGCCTCTCCAATCAAACCTTCACGGGGCGAATCAGCACCATCGACACTCAGTTCGACTCAACCACGCGCAACGTCACCGTAGAAGCGACCGTCGAGAATCCCAAACAAAGCCTGGTGCCCGGAATGTTTGCCCGGGCCATCGTCGAGTCCGGTACGCCACAGCGCTACCTCACCGCTCCGCAGACGTCGGTCACCTACAACCCTTACGGCACCACGGTTTTTATCGCCACACCGCACACCAACGACAAGGGTGAAGAAGAGCTGACGGCGCAACAAGCCTTCATCAAGACCGGGCCTACCCGTGGCGACCAGGTCGCCATCCTGTCCGGCGTGAAGGAAGACGACCTGTTGATCACCAGCGGCCAGATGAAGCTCAAAAATGGCTCGCCGGTGCAGATCAATAACAACGCCGCCCCGCTGAACGACCCCGCACCGACCCCACAAGAACACTAAAGGTGTCCCATGAAATTTACCGATACCTTTATTCAGCGACCGGTCTGGGCCGTGGTCGTCTCGCTGTTCATCTTGATCCTGGGGCTGCGCTCGATCTTTGAATTGCCGGTAAACCAATGGCCACGGACTGAAAATACCGTCGTCACCATCACTACCGCTTACTACGGTGCTGACGCCGCCACGGTTGCAGGCTTTATTACCCAGCCGCTTGAATCGGCCATCGCACAAGCCCAGGGCATCGACTACCTGTCCTCGTCGAGTATCACCGGCGTATCGACCATTACCGCAACGCTGCGGCTCAACTACGACGCCAGCAAGGCACTCACCGAAATCAATACCCAGGTCAACTCGGTCAAGAACCAGCTACCGGCACAGGCCCAGGAACCAGTGCTGTCGGTCGCAGTCGGACAGACCACGGACGCCATGTACCTGGGTTTCTACAGCGACACACTGCCTACCAATAACATCACCGATTACCTGGTGCGGGTGGTCAAGCCCAAGCTGGACTCGATCCAGGGCGTGCAGACCGCAGAAATTCTTGGCGGGCGTCAGTTTGCCCTGCGCGCCTGGCTGGACCCGGACAAACTGGCAGCGCATAACGTGACGGCGCAGGACGTGTCCACAGCTCTGGCAAACAATAACTACTTGTCTGCCGTGGGCTCGACCCGAGGTCAAATGGTAACGATTGATCTGACGGCCGGGACCGACTTGCACACGGTGGATGAATTCAAGCGACTGGTGATCAAGCAAAAAGGCGATGCACTGGTCTACCTGGAGGATGTGGCGAACGTCACCCTGGGCGCAGAAAGCTACGACAGCAGCGTGGCGTTTTCCGGCAAGCGCTCGGTGTTTATCGGTATCAAGGCGGCACCCAATGCGAACATCCTGACCGTCGCCACCAGTGTGCGCAACGCATTCCCCGAGCTGCAATCGCAGTTACCCGCAGGGGTGCGCGGTGAAATCGTTTATGACTCCACGGAGTTCATCAACACCTCGATTGTTGAGGTGGTGAAGACCCTGGCAGAAGCGATGATCATTGTGTCGGTGGTCATCTACCTGTTCCTCGGCTCGTTCCGGGCGGTGATTGTGCCCTTGGTGGCGATACCGCTGTCCCTGGTCGGGACATTCTTCGTCATGTACCTGCTGGGTTACTCCATCAACCTGCTGACCTTGCTCGCCCTGGTGCTCGCAATAGGCTTGGTGGTGGACGACGCGATTATTGTGGTTGAAAACGTCGACCGCCATATCAAGGAGGAAGGTAAAGGTGTGATGGAAGCCGCGCTGATCGCGGCGCGGGAACTGGGTGGTCCGATTGTTGCGATGACTGTGGTGCTGATTGCCGCGTACGTGCCCATCGGGTTGCGCAGCGGTCTCACGGGAGCTCTGTTCAAGGAGTTCTGTTTCTCCCTGGCCGGTGCCGTGACCGTATCGGCCGTGGTGGCGTTGACCCTCTCGCCGATGATGACCTCACGCCTGTTCAAGTCCGGGCAGGAAGAAGGTCGCTTCGCCCGCCGGCTCGATCAGTACTTTGATTGGCTGCGGGGGCGCTACCGTCGCGTGCTGTCAGCCGGTCTGGATGTCTGGCCGGTGCTGGTGACATTCGGCTTCGTATTGTTCCTGCTGGTCGCCGCCAGCGGCATGACCGCTAAAAGCGAGCTGTCCCCGACCGAGGACCAAGGCCTGGTATTCATGCAAATCAAAGGCCCGCCGACGGCATCGCCCCAACAGATGGAGCGCATTGCCGACCAGGCTTTCCAGATAGCCAACAAAGAACCCGAATATGCCCAGATGTTCCAGTTGACCGGGCTGCCCGCACTCAACCAGGGGCTGGGTGGGGTGCTGCTCAAGCCCTGGAGCCAGCGCACACGTTCACAAGCCGATGTGGTGAAAGATCTGCAGCAGAAGTGGAATCAGGTGCCGGGCGCAACCATCGCGGCCTTCCCGCTGCCATCACTGCCGGGCGCTCAGGGTTTGCCGGTGCAATTTGTGATCACTACCACCGATTCGGTGGAAAACCTCAACGAAGTCGCTCAAGCGGTAATGGCCGAGGCGCAGAAACAACAGCTGTTCTGGTTCTCCGACATGGATTTGAAACTGGACAAGCCACAAGCCAGGCTTGTGGTTGACCGGGAAAAAATCGCCGCACTGGGCATGACCCAGGCAGACGTCGGTGCTGCTCTTTCAGCCGCACTGGGTGGTAACTACGTGAACTACTTCTCGACAGCCGGGCGCTCGTACAAAGTCATTCCCCAGGTGTTGCAGGTTGACCGCCTGAACCCGGAACAAATTCTCGATTACTACATTCGCACGCCATCCGGATCCATGATTCCGGCGCGCACGGTGGCGCATATCGAGACCTCGACGCAGCCGGAATCGATCAACCACTTCCAGCAACTCAACTCGGCGACCCTTTCAGGCGTCAGTGGCGTGGCCCAGGGCGAACTGCTGGCGAAGTTGAATACGATTCTGAGCAACGTTGCGCCATCGGGTTACACATCAGACTTCTCGGGTGAATCGCGCCAGTTCATGCAGGAATCAGGCGGGTTCGTCGGTTTACTGCTGTTCTCGATTCTTATCGTCTACCTGGCCCTGGCCTTCCAGTTCGAGAGTTTCCGCGACCCGGTAGTGATTCTGTTCTCGGTACCTCCGGCCCTGTTTGGTGCGCTGGCCTTTATCACCATGGGATTCGCCTCGATCAACGTGTACACCCAGGTCGGGCTGGTGACGCTGCTGGGGCTGATCACCAAGCATGGGATTCTGATCGTGCAGTTTGCCAACGAGTTGCAGCGCGCAGGTCGCAGCAAGCGCGAGGCGATTGAAGAGGCAGCCGGCGTTCGTCTGCGCCCGATCCTGATGACCACGGCGGCGATGGTATTGGGCGTGGTGCCATTGGTTTGGGCCTCTGGTGCAGGCGCTGCGGGGCGTCATGACATGGGCCTGGTGATCTTTGCCGGGCTGTCGATCGGCACCCTGCTGACGCTGCTGATGGTCCCGGCGATGTACATGTTTATTGGCACCTCGCACCAGACCGAGCAGACGCACCCTGCGTAGCCGCTGAAGAGCGAAGCGGCTACAAAAGCACTGGCAGTATTTACTGCGTGGTAGCGCCCGTTTGATATAGGCTGACTTGCCGCAAACCGCTGGATTCAGCCCCCAAGGAATGATCGAATGGCAGACAAAATGCACCGCTACGAAGTCCAGGTAAGCTGGACTGGCAATCAGGGCACAGGGACATCTTCTTATCGCGGTTACAGCCGGGCACATGTAATCCGGGCAGCCGACAAAACACCTATCGACGGCTCATCCGACCCTTCCTTTCGGGGCGATCCAACACGCTGGAACCCGGAGGAACTGCTGGTTGCATCCTTATCCGCATGCCATAAATTGTGGTACCTGGGGCTGTGTGCCGAAGCCTCAATTGTCGTGTTGGCCTACGAGGACAATGCACAAGGAGCAATGGTCGAGCAAAGCGATGGCGCGGGTCAGTTCACCTCAGTTGTATTAAGACCCAAAGTGGTTCTGGCTTCAGGCGCTGACATCGAGAAAGCGCGTGCACTGCACTCTGCCGCACACGAAAAATGCTTTATCGCACGCTCGGTCAACTTTCCAGTCAGCCATGAGCCGCAACTGTCCGTCAGTCACAATGCTTGAGCCACTGAAAAGGGCAAAGAGTGCCCTTTCCAGCGTTGCAGGTATCACCTGCGGGCACGGTCGAGAGTTTTATGACTGGCCCGCTCTGCGGCGAGTCATGTGGATGAGTGCTGTTCTACCACCCTCCCAGCTGGCTCGTTCTTCGACAGCAAAGGGCACAAAGCCCAATTTTGGATAAAGCAGCAAACCTGCCGTATTTTCGTTGAAGCACGATAACTGCACTTCTGTCGCGTCATGACGTTCGAACGCCAGGGCAGTCATGGTCTCCACAAGAAAGCTCGCCACACCTTGCCCTCGCGCCTCCTTGGCGACGATGACATTGCCGATACAGCAAACCCCGCCCGTGTCAGCCCGATAAAAGTTAGCGAAACCAACTACCCTGCCCCCGCTTTCGACAACCGTAGAGTCGAAACGCTGAGCAATGGCCCCCGACAACTGGGCTTCAGTCAGAGGGTATTGCGCTTTGGGGAACATGAAAAACAGTTCCCGCTCGCCAAGAGGAAAGCCACATATCGTCCTGATATCATCAGCCTGTACTGGCCTATGTTGAAATTTCATCGCCTGCCCCTGAGGTCCATTTCAAAAAATGCCCGTTACGCGCCAAGCTCTACATAGCTTGACTCTCCACCACCCGTTGCGCCCGATAACCAGCCCCATACGAAATTCAGGGTGGTACGGCCTGCCTGATCAACACCTACAGTGCCACGGGACCAGCCACAGAGAAGCTCGCCGTCCAGGGTCAAACACTGGAAAAGCAGTTCAATGGAATCGGGGCCCGTTACCCGGCCGACTTGATTGCCCGTGCGAATCCGGCCGCCCTGGTAAGTGCCCGAAATAGCATGTTCCTCAACAAGGTAATGAAAAACCGTGCCTGCACCGGATAGCCCCTGGGTGTTGCCCGCGACGATAAATCGGCGATTGTGCAAACGTTCGCTAACTGGAGAAAAAGCGGTTGGCATAAATGTCGCGTCCTGTGATCGAAAGGGTCCATTGCAACTCTGAGTGATCCTACCCGATGTCCGCAAAGACCTGCACCCTGTTCTACCCGGCCCTCGCTGCTCCCTGAACGCTGTCAAAAAAAGAAGAAATCAACCGGCTGGCCCGGCGTTCTGTCAGGCAGTACAGGTACGTTTCGGTGAAGAGCGGCTCGCCCTCGATACGTATCATGCGAATCCGTGGGTCGGGGATAAACTCGGCTTCGGATACCACACCCAGACCGATGCCGCGCACCACGGCTTCACGCAAGGCTTCCCGGCTGCCGATTTCCATGGCAATTCGCGGTTCGACAGCGGCTTCGCTCAAAGCCCGCTCCATAACCAGGCGCGTGGTCGAGCCACGCTCGCGCTGCAACATGGCCTGGCCTTCGAGTGCCTGTAACGGCACGCTCTCATAACGCGCCAGCGGGTGCTTATGGTGGGCAAACAACACAATCGCGTGTCGCGCATAGCGTACGGAGCACAGTGCCGGGTCGTTGTGCAGACCGGCCAGAACGGCAATGTCGGTGGTGTAGTTTTCAAGGTCCGCCAGCACTTGCGCCGAGTTGCCGACCCGTATCGATACATCAATACGCGGATAAAGCTGGTGGTAGCCGTCGACCATTTCGATCACATGAAACGGTCCCACGGCCCCCAGCTTCAATTGGCCACTGTCAAGCCGACCGGAGTCACGCAACAGGTTATGCGCTTCCAGGTCGAGGGCGGCCATGGCCTGGGCAATCGGCAGCAGTTGGCGGCCCACATCGGATAACTCGATGCGCCGGCCACGGCGGTGGAAAAGCTCGACATTGTGCTCGCGTTCAAGCCCTTGCACCTGGGTCGTCAGCGTCGGCTGGCTGAGCCCCAGCGCTCTGGCGCCAGCACTGAAGCTGGCGTGGCGGGCCACTGCGAGAAAAGCGCGCATCCGCGAGGTCGACATCCATAGACTCCATCAATAGTTAACTGCTTAAACCCATATTGAATTGATCACATGACTGTCACGTGACATTCCTAGCCTGTGGCAACTCCATCAGACCTCCTGGAATGCCATGAAAACCCTCTCTCGATTTCTGCGTGTCGCCAGCCTTTCGCTTCTCGCCATCGGCACAGTTGGCCAAGTTTGTGCCAGTGATAAATTGACCATCGGCCTGATTCCGTCCGAAGACTCACAGGCCATGATCGAAGCCAGCAAGCAGGTGTTGAGTCGTCTTGAAAGCACGCTGGGGATGCCGGTCGTGCCTTATGTCGCAACCGACTACAACGGCATCATCGAAGCGTTGCGCTCAGGCAAGCTCGACGTGGCATACCTGGGGCCTTTCTCCTATGTGCTGGCGACATCCGTGGCCGATGTCGAGGCCTTTGCGGTGGCGGTTACCAAAAAGACCGGACAAAGCGCTTACCACAGCGTGATTCTGGCGAGAAAGGACAGTGGAATTCGCGAACTGGCTGACCTCAAGGGGCGCACTTTTGCATTTGTCGATCCAAGCTCGGCGTCGGGCCATCTGTTCCCCAAAGCAGGACTGGAACAGGCGGGTTTCGATCCTGGCACGCTGTTCTCACGGGTAATTTTCTCCGGCTCGCATGACGCCAGCATCCTCGCGGTAGAAAACCACAAGGTGGATGCCGCTGCAGTGGCCGATCGTATTTTCAGCAGCGCCGCGGCCAAGCAAATGATCAAGCAGGACGATTTTCAAGTGGTATGGAGTTCGCGGCCAATTCCTGAGTCGCCGATGGTCTGGCGCAAAAAGCTGGACCCGGCGCTCAAGCTCAAAGTCGCTGCGGCCCTGGCCTCGATCAAGGATGTGCCGTGGGGTGACCAGGGCGTTCTGGATGGCTTTCAGCCCACCACGGACTCGGCCTATGACGTGGTTCGCGACACGGCCAAGGTGCTCAACCTCGACTTGCGGAGCATGAAATGATCCGCATCGGTAATCTGACCAAGCAGTTCGGTAGCAACCCGGTGTTGCGCGGTATCGATCTGCAAGTGGGCGCAGGCGAATTCGTGGTGATTCTGGGCCAGTCCGGTGCAGGTAAATCCACCCTGCTGCGTTGCATCAACCGCTTGGCTCAGGCCGACTCCGGCACCCTTGAAGTGGCGGGTATCGACGCGCTGGGCTGCAGCGACCCGCGACTCCTGCGCCAGCAGGTGGCGATGATTTTCCAGCACCACAATGTAGTGCCGCGCCTGAGCGTGTTGAAAAACGTGCTGACCGGGCGTCTTGGCGCTGTTTCGACCCTGGCATCGGTGCTGCAACTGTTTCGCCGTGACGATATCGAGTTGGCCATGCAATGCCTGGCCCGTGTCGAACTCGATCACAAGGCCCATCAGCGTACTGATTCGCTGTCCGGTGGGCAGATGCAGCGGGTGGGCATCGCCCGCGCATTGGCGCAACGACCCAAGGTAATTCTCGCTGATGAGCCGGTCGCGAGCCTCGATCCAAAGACAGCTCGTCTGGTGCTGCAATACCTGCGCGACGCCAGCCGTGAACTGGGTATCACCGTGCTGTGCAATTTGCATCAGGTCGATTATGCCCGCGAGTTCGGTGACCGGATTGTGGGGCTGGCTCACGGCAGTCTGGTGTATGACGGCAGCGCCGAAGGCCTGAGCGAGGCCGACTTGCAGCGTATCTATCCGGGGCAGCAAGCAACCTGCACTGCCCCCTTGCCTGCCATGAGCTACTGCGCTGAACTGAGGGGCTGAAGATGAAACCGCATAACTATCACTGGACCGTGGACCTGCCCCGTGGCACGCGCAGTTGGCTGAGCACCGGGGCGATTGCCCTGGCGGTGATCATGACCCTGCACTGGAGCGCTCAGGGCGCGCAACTGAGTATCGGCGAGCTGGCCGACGGTTTGCCGCAAATCGGCGACTTTCTGGCCCGTACCGTGCCACCGGATCTGAGCATTCTGCCGCGTTTGCTGGCGCCAGCGGTTGAGACCCTGCAAATCGCAATCTGGGGCACGCTGCTCGGTGTTTTGCTGGCTATCCCGTTGTCATTTCTGGCGGCCCGCAACCTGAGCCGCAACCGCCTGGTGTTTCACGCGACACGCCAGTTCCTTAATTTTACCCGCAGCATCAATGAGTTGATCCTGGCGCTGATTTTCGTCTCGGCTGTCGGCCTTGGACCGTTTCCCGGGGTTCTGGCTTTGGCGCTGCATGGCCTGGGCATGCTCGGCAAGTTTTTTGCCGAAAGCATCGAGGAAATCGACCAGGGGCCCATCGAGGCGCTACAGGCAACCGGTGCCCGACCTCTGCAAGTGATTGTGTTTGGCGTGCTGCCTCAGGTCATCACCGCCTGGATCGCCGTGGTGCTCTACCGCTTCGAGGTTAATCTGCGTTCGGCAACCGTGCTGGGCATGGTGGGTGCTGGCGGGTTGGGATTTGAGCTGGTGAGCAGCCTCAAGCTGTTCAAGTATCAGGAAACCGCCACCTGCATCATCGTCATTACGGTCATGGTGATCATCGCCGATGCCGCGTCGAGCCGACTGCGTAGCGCCATTCAGCGTGGTTCGAGCCATTAACGGCCGTCCTTGTATCGGCTGAGCCGATTCAAACCTGCGATTTATCGATTTGAGCTGTTTTCGCTTGCCCCCGAGTATGGGGCCACCTGCGACAACAACAAAAAAAGGACCCACCATGACATCCCGATTCTACAACCCGGTTGAAACCCGCTTCGGCTGGGGCAGCTTGCTGGAACTTGCCGATATCACCGAACACCAGAGCGTTGCCCTGGTGACGTTTCCCGAGGCGCGGGCGCTGGGGTTGGTGCAGCGTATCGAGGACTTGCTGGGCGAGCGCCTGGTGTATGTGATCGAAGACGTGCAGCCCAACCCGGACGTGGCGCAACTGCGTAACACTTACGAGCGTTTCTGGCGCGAAGCCGGTGACTGCCAGGTGGTGGTCGCCGTGGGCGGTGGCAGCGCGATCGATACGGCCAAGGCTCTGATCGTCGGCACCGAAACCGGCAGCTTCGATGAGTTGCTGACGTTGTTGGCAACCGGCCAACCCTTTACCCCGGCTCGCAGCAAAGTCCTGATCGCGGCGCCTACCACCGCAGGCACCGGCAGCGAAGTAACGCCCTGGGCGACCATCTGGGATTCACTCAGCCAGAAAAAATACTCCCTGCACCTGGACTGTACCTGGCCCAAGGTGGCCATTATCGACCCGCAATTAATGCTCACTGTGCCGGCTTCAGTGACGGTTTCGACGGGGCTGGATGCGTTGTCCCATGCCCTGGAATCGATCTGGAATATCAACGGCAACGCGGTTTCAGACACCTTTGCCGTTGCTGCCATCGAAGACATCCTCGAATGCCTGCCGCTGCTGCGCCACGACCTGTGCAACCCGGAACTTCGTTCGCGCATGGCCCTTGCCGCGCTCAAGGCCGGGATGGCGTTTTCCAATACCAAGACCGCTCTGGCCCACTCTATTTCTTATGAAATGACCCTGCGCTACGGCTTGCCCCATGGCATTGCCTGCTCGTTCACCTTGCCGCTGGTGCTGGGCATGGCATGGGGGCACGACGCAGCACGCGACCGGACCCTGCAGCGAGTGTTTGGCACTGACGTGCACCATGCCCAGCGCCAGCTGCGAGAGTTCCTGCACAACCTCGACGTGAAAACCGAATTCACCGATTACGGGGTGACGGCGGTCGAGGCCGAGAAAATGGTCCAGTTCGCCATGCAGGGCGCACGCGGCAAAAACTTTATCGGTTCACAAGCTGCGTAGCCGCCCCACAGTAATTTCCTGCTGCTCCCATACAGAGTGCCACCCTTGGACCTTGGCCCAAGGGGACGAACAATAATAAGGAAAAGATCATGAATCGTGCCCAAACCCTGTCTGATCTCGCCGTCCCCAGTCCATCGTTTCGCGTGGCTCAGTGGCGCATGCTGCTGGCCGCCATGTTCTGTTATCTGTTTTTCTACACTGGCCGCCAGACCTTCGGCTTCGCCATTCCCGGCATCCAGGCAGAATTTGGCTTGACCAAAGAGACCCTGGGCTGGATTTCTGCCGCGATGCTTTGGTCTTACGCCGTAGGCCAGGCTATCAATGGCAACTTGGCTGATAAATTCGGTGGGCGGCGCATCATGACCTTGGGCGCCGTATTGTCATGCGCCGCCAACTGGGTCACCAGTTTTGCCAGCGGTTTTACCAGCTTGATCCTGCCTTGGGGCATTAACGGCTACTTTCAGGCGCTGGGCTGGGCACCGGGCAGTCGCCTGATTTCCAATTGGTGGAGTGCCGGCGAACGCGGCAAGGTCTACGGCTTTTATGTGTTCGCCGCCGGTTGCGCGTCGGTACTTTCGTATATCACGTCCATCGTTGTGCTCGAAGTGCTGCAACTGGAATGGCGCTGGATCTTCCGCTTGCCCGTATTGCTGATGCTGGCAGGCGGCATCATTTTTTATCTGGTTGCCCGTGAGCGCCCCCAGGACCTGGGTTTTGAGCCTCTGGGTGACACCGGCGTGGCCAATGCCGACGATAAAAACCATGAAGTGGCGCAGGGTGAAGTCGAAACCTCGTTGCAGCGTTACTCCGCAGTATTGAAGAACTTTCGCCTGATCATAGCCGCCGTGTCCCTGGGATTTCAGAACGCCGCTCGCTATGGCCTGATCGTGTGGGTGCCGGTGCATTTTCTGGGTGCTGACTGGAAAAGCGGTGACAGCATGGTCGATCCCAAGTGGATCACCGTTGCCTTGCCGGTCGGCATGGCCATCGGTGCGCTGAGCAATGGCTGGGTCTCGGACAAGCTGTTCGGCTCCAAACGCTACCTGGCGATCATGCTCTATATGGTCTTGGGCGCTGCTACCAGCTTGTGGATGTGGGTCCTGCCGCCCCATAGCGCAATCGGCCTGGTAGCGCTGTTCCTCTGCGGTTTCTTCGTCTACGGCCCGGCTTCCAGTTTTTGGGCCCTGTGTCCCGATCTGGTGGGTGCCAAACGCGCGGGCACCGCCACTGGAGTGATGAACTTTTCGTCTTACCTGTTTGCCGGTCTGGCAGAACCCCTGATCGGCAGCATGCTCGATAGCACGGGCAATACCTCATTGATTTTCGTCGTAGTGACCACTGCGTGCCTGTGCAGCGCCGCGGTCGCGTTGTTTATCAGGCGCTGAACATGTCATTTAGCTGCTTGAATTAACCCGACAGCCCGGCAACAGGAAGCTTTTATGTACCAGTACCACAAGTGGTTACGCTCCTTTCACGCGGTGGCCAAGACCGGCAGTTTTACTCTCGCGGCTGAGTACCTGTGCGTCGGCCAGCCAACCGTCAGCGAGCAGGTCAACGCGCTGGAGAAAAAGTTTTCCGTGGAGCTGTTCCACCGTCGCGGGCGCTTTATAGAAATGAGTTCGGCCGGGCATCAACTCTATGTCATCACCCAGGGCCTGTTCGGCCAGGAAGATGAAGCGGTGCAACTGCTGCAAAGCTTCAAACAGCGCAAGACCGGGATGTTGCGCCTGGGAGCGGTCTCGCCGCCCATTGCGATGAACATGACTTACGCATTGATGCAGCGCCATCCGGATATCGAACTGGAGACCTCGTTCTCCACGGAACGCGAGACCCTGGCACGGCTGTTCAACTTCGATATCGATGTCGCAATCCTCGCGCTGTCCGAGTTCGATGAGCGCTTTCATACCCAGCTGTATCGGCGCTATCCGATTATTGCCGTGGTGCGCGATGACCATCCTTGGGCCCGTCAGGCCGAGGTTCACTTTACTGAAATCAGCCATGAACGCTGGGTAATGCGCGAACAAAGCTCGCGCACCCGGCAATTGGTGGAAGAAAGCTGCAAGCGCCAGGGCGTCGCGCTCAACTGCGTGATGCAACTCAACAGCCGCGAAGCGATTGTGCATGCCATCGCACGGGGCATCGGCATCGGCTTTGTGTCGGCCGTCGAGTATGCAGAAACCCCGGGCACAGTCCCCATCACCTTTGTCGATCACCCACTGTTTATCGACTACCACCTGTGCTGCCTGGGCATACGCAGAAATCGCCCGATGATCGCCGAGCTGTTTGACACCAGCGCCGTGCAATAGACGCCTGAACCCTGAACACAAAACCCCTTGAACCCATCAACACTGGAGATTGACCATGAATTACCAACAACCGACCCGTCTGCAAGCAGTCGTTCTGGACTGGGCTGGCACCGTAGTCGATTTCGGCTCCTTCGCTCCCACCCAGATTTTTGTCGAAGCCTTTGCCGAGTTCGGCGTAGCCGTGAGCCTCGAAGAAGCCCGTGGTCCGATGGGTATGGGCAAGTGGGACCACATTCGCACCCTGTGCAATCAACCGCAGATCGCCGAACGTTACCGCGCGGTCTTCGACCGCCTGCCCAGTGATGCTGACGTCACCGCGCTCTATGAACGCTTTATTCCCCTGCAGATCGAGAAAATCGCCCTGCATTCAGCCCTTATCCCTGGCGCCCTGGATGCCATCGCTGCATTGCGCGACCAGGGTCTGAAAATCGGCTCTTGCTCGGGATATCCGGCAGTGGTCATGGCCAAGGTCGTGGAACTGGCCAGGGCCAATGGCTATGTAGCCGACCATGTGGTCGCCACCGACGAAGTTCCCAACGGCCGCCCACACCCGGCCCAGGCGCTGGCCAACGTGATCGCCCTTGGAGTGAGCGACGTCGCCGCATGCGTCAAGGTCGATGACACCTGGCCCGGTATCCTTGAGGGCCGCAGTGCGGGAATGTGGACAGTCGCCCTCACCTGCTCGGGCAACGCCCTTGGCCTGACCTACGAACAGTACAGGGATCTACCGGAGCAAAAACTGGCTGAAGAGCGTGCCCGCATCAGCCAAATGTTCGAGGGTTCACGCCCCCATTACCTGATCGACACCATTTGCGAGTTGCCGGGCGTGGTCGAAGATATCAACGCACGACTGGCACGGGGCGAGATGCCACAGAGTTACTGATGAAGTTCAGGGGCCCGAGTTTTGCTAGCAAGGTCGAATCTAACCGGCAAACCAATCCTTGCGCCCCTCAAACGTACTGACAATCAAGTCCACCAGCATCTGCACCTCCTTTGGATAGCGCACATCTGCATTCACTGCCATCCATGCCCCCCGCTGCAGGCTATCAGGCAACAACCCTGGCAAGGCGATCAGTTCGCGGTCGAAGTGACTCATATAGTGCGGCAGCAGGCCGATGCAGCCGCCGCAGCGGATAGTTTCCAGCATCAATGAGTAGTCGTGCACGTGTACCACCGAACTCAGCCGCTGTTGCACCAGGTTGTTCCAGGGGCGCAGGGCTTCGATCTGCTGGTCGGGACGCCACTGCACCAGCATGTAGTCGATCAGGTCTTCCAGGTTCTCCGGGCGGGTGATCGAGCGTGAATAGCGTTTGGCGATATGGGGCAGGTAATGCAGGCGAGCCAGCGGTCTCGCTGGCTGGATGCGAAAGCTGGGGCCGGGCCCTGGCGAGTCGACGTCCGACAGCCACAACACCAGGTCGGCCTCTACGCCTTGCAATGATTGCTGGCCATCGAGGGAGATAATGTCCAGCCGCACGCTGGCATTGCGCCGCAGCAAGGCAATCAAGTCGCGACCGAGAATGTCGTGCAGGATCGGTTCGGCCACGGCCAAGCGGATCAGCGGTTGCTCGATCTGCGGCAAGCGCCGGTCCTGAGCGATCAGTTGCGCCTGTAGCTGCTGGCCTGCTTCGCTGAGTACCAACGCCTTGCCCTGATGATTGAACAGTGAGCCGTGTACCTGCTCTTCCAGCTCGGCCAGGCGCTTGCGCAGCAGCGTGGTCTTGATATTCAGGCTGCGTGCCGCTTGGGTGAAGCAACCCGAGCGTGCACATGCCAGAAAGTAACTGGCCACATCGGGGTCCACGGCTGCCGGGGCCAATAGCGGTGCTGGCAACTCAAGGTGTTCTCGGTCATGGGGGGCACCGTGGTGCACCGGGTGTTCAAGGAATATCATGCTCGACTCCGTGTCTTGTTGATCTTGTGCATCCAGGCCTTGCGAGGTGACTTACTCCAGGATCCGGTTCAATTGCGCGCCATCGATAGTCAGGTCTACCGCGCCCACCAAAACCTTCATCATGAAGCCAGTTTATGAACCTGACGTTACAGCGATGGCAAAAAACCATGCGTGTGACACTTGACGAGAGCGGGCTATTTGAGTTCCCATGAAACCGGTTTCAGCGCCCTCGCGCGAAACCGCCTGCGATAACTCAAATAAAAGGTTTCAGGCCGTGAACAGTTTTTCAGCAGCCCAGCGCACCCGCGTAACCATGCTCGATGTTGCCCAGCGGGCCGGTGTGTCCAAGGCCAGCGTGTCGCGCTTTATTGGCGAAGACCGCGCCTTGCTCTCCGAAGCCATTGCCGAGCGTATCGAGCGTGCGATCAATGACCTGGGCTATCGCCCCAATCAAATGGCCCGTGGCTTGAAACGCGGACGTACGCGGCTGATCGGGATGCTGGTGGCCGATATTCGCAACCCCTATTCGATTGCGGTCATGCATGGCGTAGAAACCGCCTGCCGTCAGCACGGTTACAACCTGGTGGTGTGCAACACCGACCGCAATGACGAGCAAGAGCGTCAGCATCTGGCAGCCCTGCGCTCCTACAATATCGAAGGCCTGATCCTTAACACCCTTGGCCATGACCCTGACGCGCTGCTTGAGCTGCATCAGGAAATGCCCATCGTGCTGATTGACCGTAAAGTCGAGCAACTGCACACCGATCTGGTCGGCCTCGATAACGCTGATGCGGTGCGCATGGCCCTTGAGCATCTTGAGCAGCAGGGTTATCGCGACTTGCTGATGGTCAGCGAGCCGGTCGACGGCACCAGTTCGCGGATCGAGCGCATCCACAGTTTTACCAGCCAGCTGGCCGCACGCCCCGCCCTGCGCGGAACCGTGGTGAAAACCGGCGCGGCACTGCACGCTGATATCCAGACTTTCCTGCACACCCCGGGCCACGGCCCCAAGGCTCTGTTTTGCGCCAACGGCCTCGCCGCGCTGGCCTGCACCCAGGTGCTGCGCGAGTTGAACTGCCAGTTGTTTGCAGACGTGGGCCTGATTGCCCTCGATGACCTGGAGTGGTTCCCGCTGGTTGGCAGCGGCATCACTGCCCTGGCCCAGCCTACGCAACAGATGGGTGCCAGTGCATTTAACTGCCTGTTGAAGCGCCTGAGCGGCGACAAGTCGCCTGCTCGGGCGCTGAACTTTGCCCCGCAGTTGATCGTCCGCGGCTCTACACAACCCCTGACTACCTGACACTTTACCGGCTGACAACCCTTGAACCGGTCGCCAGCCGTTTAACGCACAATAAAATGAAACCGGTTTCAGAGATCAATAACAATGACTACATTCCCCGTTTCCATCAGCCTCTCGAGCTACGGCGCCGATCTGGTTCGCCAGCGCGGACAAACCAACTTCATTGAATTGCTGGCCAAGGCCGGTGTGACCCGTATCGAACTGCGCGAAGAGTTGTTGACCAGCGAAGACCCGAGCACCTTTAGCCAGGCCGTTCAGCAACAGGGGCTTGAATGTGTGTTTTCGTCGCCACTGGAACTGTGGGAAGCCGGACAATCGCGGCCCAATACCCAACTGCAGGCTACGTTGCAGCGAGCCCACGCCTTCGGCGCCAAATGGCTGAAAGTATCCCTGGGCTATTTCACCGAACACTGTGACCTGCAAAACCTGGCGGCCTGCCTGAACCAGCAGCCGGTGCAGTTACTGGTGGAAAATGACCAGACCTCCTACGGCGGTCGCATCGAGCCGATGCAGCGCTTTTTTGATCAGGTCGAGCAGCAGCAAGCGCCGATCAGCATGACCTTCGATATCGGCAACTGGCATTGGCAAGACCAATCGGCCAGCACCGCCGCCCGCCTGCTGGGCCGCTACGTCACTTACCTGCACTGCAAAGGCGTGAGCCGTCGCGCGGACGGCAAACTGATTGCCACACCACCGACCGCCACCGACTTGCAGCAGTGGCAACACCTGATGACCCATATGCCCCATGGCCTTACCCGCGCAATTGAATATCCGTTGCAGGGGTCGAACCTCGACGTACTGACCCTGGAACACGTTGCCGTGCTGGCCCGCTTGAGCCAACAACAGCAGGAGTTGAGCCATGTCTAAAGTTGATGTGTTGTCGTTTGGCGAAACCATGGCCATGTTGGTCGCCGAACACACTGGCGATCTGGCGCAGGTCGAGCAGTTCCACAAACGTATCGCCGGGGCTGACAGCAACGTCGCCATTGGCCTGGCGCGTCTGGGTTTCAATGTGGCCTGGTTGAGTCGTGTGGGTGCGGACTCCCTGGGCCGCTTTATACTCAATACGCTGCAAGCCGAAGGGCTGAACTGCCAGCATGTCGAAGTCGACCCGCAACACCCGACCGGTTTCCAGCTCAAATCCCGGGTTGACGATGGCAGCGACCCACAGGTGGAGTACTTCCGCCGCGGCTCTGCCGCCAGCCACCTGAACCGTTCTGCACTTACCCCGGAGTTGCTCGGTGCCCGGCATTTGCACGCTACCGGCATCCCGCCTGCGCTCTCGGCAAGCTGCAACGAATTGTCCTTTGAACTGATGAAGTCGATGCGCGCCGCGGGCAACAGCGTGTCCTTCGACCCCAACCTGCGCCCTTCACTGTGGGCCAGCGAACAACAGATGATTCGCGACATCAACGCCCTCGCCGCCCATGCCCACTGGGTATTGCCGGGGTTGAGCGAGGGCCGTTTGCTGACCGGTTACGACGACCCATCCGACATCGCCGCGTTCTACCTCGACCAAGGTGCTGAGGCGGTGGTTATTAAATTGGGGGCCAAAGGCGCGTTCTATCGCACGGCCCAGATTGAGCAGTTCGTTGCGGCCGTGCCGGTCGCCAACGTCATCGACACCGTCGGCGCCGGGGACGGCTTTGCCGTCGGGGTGGTCAGTGCCTTGCTGGAAAACCTCGGTTTTGCCCAGGCCGTGGAGCGCGGCAACTGGATCGGCAGTCGTGCCGTACAGAGCCGTGGCGATATGGAGGGCCTGCCAACCCGCGCCGAACTCAACGCCTACCACGCGCTGCCCGCGTCCCTTGAAATCCCTTTATCTGCTTGATCCGTCACCTGCTGCGTAAAAACAAAAACAAGCTCAGGAGCACCACATATGCAATCGCTAAAACTCGCCGCCCGTCGTTGGTGGTACATCATGCCGATCGTGTTTATCACCTACAGCCTGGCGTACCTTGACCGTGCCAATTACGGCTTCGCCGCCGCCTCAGGGATGGCCGAAGACCTCAATATCACTCCTGGCCTGTCGTCGTTGCTGGGGGCGCTGTTCTTTCTTGGCTACTTTTTCTTTCAAGTGCCCGGGGCGATTTATGCGCAGAGAAACAGTGTTAAAAAACTGATCTTTGTCAGCCTGATCCTCTGGGGCAGCCTCGCCACGCTGACCGGCGTGGTCTCCAGTGCTTACTGGCTGATCGTCATCCGCTTTATGCTCGGGGTGGTTGAAGCTGCCGTGATGCCTGCGATGCTGGTGTACCTGTGCCACTGGTTCACCCGTGCCGAACGCTCCCGCGCCAATACCTTCCTGATCTTGGGCAACCCCGTGACCATGCTCTGGATGTCCGTCGTTTCGGGCTATCTGGTGCAGCACTACAGCTGGCGCTGGATGTTTATCGTCGAGGGCCTGCCTGCGGTGCTCTGGGCCTTTATCTGGTGGCGTCTGGCCGATGACCGCCCAAGCGAAGCCAAATGGCTGAGCAACCAGGAAAAACAGGACCTGCAAAGTGCGCTGGATGCCGAGCAAGTGGGCCTCAAGCCGGTGAAGAACTACGCTGCAGCGTTCCGTACCCCTGCCGTTATCCTGCTGGCCCTGCAGTTCTTTTGCTGGAGCATCGGGGTCTACGGTTTTGTGCTGTGGCTGCCGTCAATTCTCAAGCAAGGCGCGCAGATGGACATGATCGAAGCCGGCTGGCTCTCGGCCCTGCCCTACCTGGCTGCAGTGATCGCAATGCTGGCGGTGTCCTGGGGCTCGGACAAACTGCAAAAGCGGAAACGTTTCGTCTGGCCGCCGTTGCTGATCGCGTCTATCGCCTTCTACGGATCTTACATGCTGGGTGCCGAACACTTCTGGTGGTCCTACGCCTTGCTGGTGATTGCCGGTGGCTGCATGTACGCACCTTATGGCCCGTTTTTCGCCATCATCCCGGAAATCCTGCCATCCAACGTAGCCGGTGGCGCCATGGCGCTGATTAACAGCATGGGCGCGTTGGGTTCCTTTGCCGGCTCGTACCTGGTCGGTTATCTGAACAGCTCGACCGGCTCAACAGCCGCGTCCTTCCTGCTGATGAGCGGCGCCCTGATGATTTCGGTACTCCTGACACTGATGCTCAAACCCGCTGCCAAAGACCCTGCTGCGCCGCAACACAGCACTTCGCAACGTCTGGCCCACTCTTGAATTCAACGTTGGTGATTCCCTTGAAAAAGAATGTCGTGCTCTACAAAGAACTGTCCCCGGCGCTGATGCAGCGCCTTGAAGCTCACGCCAATGTCACGCTGATCGAGCGCCTTGACGCCGAGGGCATGAACAAACTGCGTGCTGCCCTGCCCCAGGCCCAGGGCATTCTGGGTGCAAGCCTCAAGCTGGATGCCCAGTTGCTGGATCTGGCGCCAAATCTGGAGGCGGTGGCCAGCGTGTCGGTGGGTGTCGATAACTACGACATCGACTACCTGACCGAGCGCAAGATCCAACTGACCAATACCCCCGACGTACTTACCGAAACCACTGCAGACACAGGCTTTGCCCTGGTTCTGGCCAGCGCCCGCCGGGTGGTGGAGCTGGCCAATATGGTGCGTAACGGCAAATGGCAAAAAAACGTCGGTCCCGAGCACTTCGGCACCGACGTGCATGGCAAAACCCTGGGCATTATCGGCATGGGCCGTATTGGTGAGGCCTTGGCTCAACGCGGGCACTTTGGCTTCGGGATGCCGGTGATTTACCACAGCAACTCACCCAAGCCTGCGGTCGAAGCACGCTTCAACGCGCAGTACCGCAGCCTGGATGAGCTGTTGCAGCAAGCTGACTTTATCTGCCTGACCCTGCCCCTGACCGCGCAAACCGAAGGTTTGATCGGTGCCGAGCAATTTGCCTTGATGCGCCCCGAGAGCATCTTTATCAATATCTCTCGCGGCAAGGTAGTGGACGAAGCGGCGCTGATTAACGCCTTGCAACAAGGCCAGATTCGCGGCGCCGGGCTCGACGTGTTCGAGCGCGAGCCATTGGAGCTGACCTCGTCCTTGCTGCAACTGGATAATGTAGTGGCCACGCCGCATATCGGCTCGGCCACCTTTGAGACCCGTGAAGCCATGGCCCGCTGCGCCGTAGAGAACCTGCTGGCGGCATTGGCCGGTGCTCGCCCGGCCAACCTGGTTAACCCGCAAGCATTGCGCTGATCAGCGGCCGGCCTTGATCGTGGTCCACACCCGCGTGCGGACCCGATCAATATTCAGCGGCATGGCCTCCAGCGCAAACAGCTTGTCCATCATTGCGGGGGTTGGGTAGACCTTGGTGTCAGCCTTGATTTCAGGGCTGACCAAGGCATCGGCCTGCTCGTTGCCATTGGCGTAATGCACATGGTTGGTGATCCCGGCCATCACGTCCGGGCGCAGCAGGTAGTTCATAAAGCTGTAAGCGGCTTTTTCGTCTGGCGCATCGGCGGGCATGGCAACCATGTCAAACCAGATGGCCGCACCTTCCTTGGGAATCGCATAGCCGATTTCGACGCCGTTATTGGCCTCTTTGGCCCGGGTTTCGGCTTGCAGAATATCTCCCGAAAAACCGACTGCTACGCAGATATTGCCGTTGGCCAGATCACTGGTGTACTTCGATGAGTGAAAGTAGCTGATATAAGGGCGGACCTTGAGCAGCAGCTCTTCGGCTTTCTTGTAGTCGGCCGGGTTCTTGCTGTGATGGGGCAAGCCCAGGTAGTTGAGCGCTGCCGGCAAGATTTCCGGGCCATTATCGAGAATCGCCACCCCACAGGACTTGAGCTTCTCCATGTTTTCGGGCTTGAAGATCAGATCCCAGGAGTCCACCGGTGCGTTGTCGCCCAGCACGGCCTTGACCTTGGCGATGTTGTAACCAATCCCGGTGCTGCCCCACAGGTAAGGAAAACCATGTTCGTTGCCCGGGTCGTTGACCTGCAATGCCTTGAGCAGCACCGGGTTGAGGTTTTTCCAGTTCGGCAGTTGGCTCTTGTCGAGTTTCTTCAACGCCTTGCCCTGGATCTGCCGCGCCATAAAGTGGTTGGATGGAAACACCACGTCATAACCGGACGAACCCGTCATCAACTTGCCATCCAGCGTCTCGTTGCTGTCAAACACATCATAGCTGAAAGCAATACCGGTATCGCGCTGGAAGTTCTTCATCGTGTCGGGGGCAATGTAGTCCGACCAGTTATAGACCTTCACAGTTTCGGCGGCCTGGCACAGCGTACCGGCCAGCATCAGGGGCAACAGGGTCATACGGATCATGAGTCGATTCCTTGCATATTTTGGGCAGCTGTTTTTATTGGCAGGTTTCGGCGATCAAAGGATCAATACATAGGTCTTGCGCACGGTTTCCTGGATATCCCAGATTCCGGTGCTGTTGGCAGGCAACATCAGTGCGTCGCCTGCTTCTATGGTCAGGGTTTCACCGTTATCCGGGGTGAAGGTGCAGCGACCTTGAATAAAGTGGCAGAACTCCTGCTGCATGATCTGCCGACGCCAACGCCCTGGGGTGCATTCCCAGATGCCGGTCTCGACGCCGTCGTTACGTTCGACGCAGGTCACCGACGTCACTGCCACCGGCGTACCAAGCGGTACGGCCACCGGGAAAGACTCTTGCAAGGTCACGTGGGCGGTGTTCTTGAACTGAGTGATGCTCATGGAATGCTTCCTGTTAAGCGCAAGTGTTGGGTTAGTGCATAAAACTTTCCATAAACCCCGCCATGCGGCTGGCAAATTGCCGACGCCAGGGCGGGCTGTCCGGATTGGCCAGGGTTTTGTCTTCGTACACAAAGCTGCGAATGATCGCGTTGTAGCCCAGCCAGCGGCACGGCTCAGGCTCCCAGGACTTGAGCGCGCCCAGGCCACCTTTGGTCAACACCCATGGTTGTTTTGTTTCAAGGGTGTCGCGCTGCAAAATCAGGTCGGCCAGGGTGCGCCCGCCCAAATGACTGGCCCCTACGCCCTCTCCACCGTAGCCACCGGCCAGCGCTA
The DNA here is from genome assembly GCF_963681935.1 of Pseudomonas kulmbachensis. NCBI lineage: Bacteria > Pseudomonadati > Pseudomonadota > Gammaproteobacteria > Pseudomonadales > Pseudomonadaceae > Pseudomonas > Pseudomonas kulmbachensis. The sequence goes on from NZ_OY817088.1 coordinate 2,845,394, forward strand.
TCCCCTGTTGGCGATCACACAGCATGTGCGGCTGAAAGCGTCGCGACATTCCCAGGTTGCCGCCCCAGGCATGGCTGATTTCGACGTTTTTCAGTTGTGGGAACAGTTCACCAAACAGGTAGCGGCGCAGTTCGATTTCGTCAGTACTGAGGTCGAAGTTCTCACGCAGGCGTCCGCCAAACTGATACCCCCCCCGAGCCCCGAATACCAAGCGGTTGTCCGCGGTGCGCTGGCCATAGGTGACCTGACGACTGCTTTCGCTGAAGGCCTGGCCGTGGGACAAGCCTATTTGATCCCAAATGGCCTGGGATAATGGTTCTGTAGCCACTATCAGGCTCTGCACAGGCAATTGATAACGCCCCAAAGGCGCAAGGGTGTTGGCATAACCTTCCACGGCAGGCACCACCCAACGGCTGCGCACCTGAGCCTTGGCGGTGCGGGCATAACCGGCACGCCACTCTGTGACCGGGCTTTGCTCGTAAATCTTCACCCCCATGCGCTCAACGGCGCAGGCTAATCCGCGTACCAGTTTGGCGGGGTGAATGGTTGCGACATGCGGGGTGAAAATCCCGCCATAAGGCTTGGCGACGCGGATTTGCTGCGCCAGTTCGGACGGGCTCAGCCAGCGGTAGTCAGATTCGTTCAAGCCTTCGCCATAAAGACTGGCCAGATAGCTGCGCAAGCTGACCTCTTGCTCGGGATAGCGCGCAGCGCAATATAACGCACCACCTTTGCGGTAATCGCAGTCGATGCCTTCACGATCGATGACGTTCTTCACTTCATCGGGAATACCGTGCAGCAAGTCGAAGGATTCGCGGCGCTGCTCTGCAGACAAGCCGGCAAGCAAGCGATCCTCGCCCAGCAGGTTGCCCATCAACCAGCCACCGTTGCGCCCTGACGCGCCAAAGCCCGCCGTTTGCGCTTCAACGATGGCGATACTCAGTTCAGGCGCATGTCGTTTGAGGTAGTACGCGGTCCACAGCCCGGTATAACCGGCGCCGATAATGACCACATCGACATCCAAATCGTGCTCAAGGGACGGCCGGGGCGCAAGCTCCTCCCCAAGCTGGTCCATCCATAAACTGATTGAGCGCCATGCTGGCATTACCGACTCCACACCGATCCAAGAATGGCTCGATCCTAGTCGTTAGCGTTATGGCGCGTCTTGCGTGCGTGCCCGCAAAGAAATTTGTTTGGCGTAAGCCTTGGGCGATTGCCCCGTGTGCTGGCGAAAACAGCTGTAAAACGCCGATATCGAGTTAAAGCCCGCCGAAAAAGCCATTTCATCGACTTTGACCTGGACCTCGGCTACATCCATCGCGGCCAGCACATGGCGTAGCCGCGCTTGATTCACATAGCGATAGAAGCTTTGTCCCAGCACCTGATTGAACAAATACGACATCTGATTGCGCGTATAGCCACAGGCCTTGGCCACTTGCTGCAAGTCCAACTCGGGGTCGAGCCAGGGTTGCTGGCGCTCGAAGTAGGTTTGCAGGTCTTGCGCCATAAAACTCAGTTGCCGGGCCGACAGCCCAAGGCGACTGACTGCAGGCCGCAGCGGGCCTTGACGCGCCGGGTTAGCGGCAACTTCGTGCACCAGCGAGGCGTATTCGTTGACCTGCCAGATCAGGCCGTCGCGCACGGTAATGGCCTCGCTGGCGCGGAAAGCCACCAGCCCCTGACTGCCGCGCAAGGTCATGCGGTACTGAATAAACGCGGTATTGCCATCCAGACGAATGCGATCACTGTGCTCCAGTGCTTCGTCCGGTTCTCTGGGCATGGACGACTGCACGTACTCGCGGAGTTCATCAAGGCGCATGATCCGATTCTGAAAGAAGTCGTTGTAGGTCACATCCGGGTGATAAAGCGCCATTACCCCGTCAAGATCCCGATGCTTCCAGCACAGGTGATATCGCATCACGGTTTCGCCAGTGGCGCGGGTGTGCTCGGGGCCGTCGTCTGGGGTTGACATGGAACGCTCGAAGGCAAAAAACAGAGAGTGCCGAGTTTGTGCGCTACCTTCAATGGGCACGTGCAGTAGATAAACAGCCTAAGTACATGATTCACATCAAAGTCTGGACAAACAACCGAGGGCGGGGCAAAAAAAGGCTTAGCGCTATCAGTCTTGGATGCTAGCTTGGATCACGAAGGAGTCGTCAACACACGCGGCCAGAATCAAGCCGCTGACACAATTTGAGCTAAAGGAATCGCTCTATGAATACTCAAGGCAACATCAATAAGGTCACCTTCCCGAACGCCTGCCAACTGATGCGTTGGCATTTCCATCCGATGGGCTTCGAGGCAACCATGGACGCACCGAGCAGCATGGTCGCCAGGCTGTTTGACCGCGCCAGTGGTGAAACCCTGATTGCCGTCGCCGGCATCCCCTGCTCGGTGGTCATGACGCCCGGCCAAGTGGGCCGCATCATCCAGTCCGTTGAAGACGAACTCGAAAGCTTTGTGCCGCCGATGACGTGGCAGGCGCAGGCCTGATTTTGTAATCCTTGTAGCAGCTGCCGAGCAGCGCGAGGCTGCGTCCGATTGCGAAGCGATCGTAAATTCTGATTACCGGGTTTAACTGAACCACTGCGGTGTCCGGTTTTACGACGGCTTCGCCGCCGAACGCAGCCTCGCGCCCGCAGTCCTGCAACAGCTGCATGGCAAGACTGATGGCGCCCTCCTTGTAGCAGCTGCCGAAGGAACGAGGCTGCGTTCGGTTGCGAAGCGACCGCAAATCCTGAGTCCGGGATTTACCTGATCCACCGCAGCGCCCGTTTTTACGACGGCTTCGCCGCCGAACGCAGCCTCGCGCCACTCGACAGCGGCTACAGGTCTACCTTCAATCTCCTAGTGCAGTGCCTTCGCGGCGCGGATCAGCGCCGGCTGCCCAGCCATCTTTATCCCGCACAATGATCTGCGTACCGCTGGTCATCTCGATAAGCGAGACCTCATGCCCGCGGTCCTGCAACTGCTGCACCAGCGCAGGGCTGACACGACCCGCCTCGAGCTCCGTGCCGACATTGCGACTGCCGAAGTTGGCAAGACTGATGGCGTCCTGCGGGTTCAGTTTCCAGTCCAGCAGGCCTACCACCGCCTTGTTGACGTATTCGATTATCTGAGAGCCGCCAGGCGAGCCAATGGTTGCGACTAACTCGCCACTTTTACGGTCAAACACCAAGGTCGGGGCCATTGAAGAACGTGGGCGTTTGCCTGGTTCGATGCGATTGGCCACCGGCTTGCCATTTTCCTCAGGCACAAACGAGAAATCAGTCAGCTGGTTGTTCAAAATGAAACCATTGGTCATCACATGGGAACCAAACGCAGCTTCAACCGAGGTGGTCATCGATATGGCCCCGCCCTGGTCGTCGACCGCGGCTATCTGCGAGGTGGATATACGCAATGGGGATCGATCGGGAGCCAGTGCTAGGTTGATTCCCGCTGGAACCCCCGCCTTGGCGCGCCCCATGCTCTTGTCTCCGATCAGGGCAGCCCGTGTCTTGAAATAGGCTTTATCAGTCAGCCCTTTCACATTGACGGGCACGAAAGCGCTGTCCGCCAGATACAGCGCCCGATCCGCGTAGGCCAGACGTTCTGCCTCGGCGATCAGGTGCACCGCAGACACCGAAGGCTCCAGACCTGCGCCAGAGTTGCTTGGCACGGGCGGCATCGCAGCCAGATCCAGCGCTGGCGATTTATTCTGCAGGGCTTCGAGAATGCCCAAGGTCTGCAACACGGCGACACCACCCGAAGACGGCGGCGGCATGCCGCAAACTTGCCACTGCTTATAGTCACCACAGACAGGCTTGCGCTCCTGAGCCTGGTAACCACTCACATCGGCCAGGGACAGTGTGCCGGGACGGGCGTGGGACCTGACCTTGTCCACCATTGCCTGGGCGACTGGCCCTTGGTAAAACGCGTCCGCGCCCTGAGTGGCAATGGCTTGCAGGGTACGTGCAAGTTCCGGGTTTTTCAGCAATGTACCGACTGGCAGAGCTTGCCCTTGAGGGGTCAGGAAGTACTTGGCCATTTCCGGGGAGTCGGCAATGAATTTGTCGGCGGCGATTTGGCCGTGCAATCGGCGAGACACAGGAAAGCCTTGGCTAGCCAATTGAATAGCCGGTTGGAACAGGTCATGCCAAGGCAGTTTGCCATGTTGTTGATGGGCCATTTCCAGTGCTCTGAGCACCCCTGGCACCCCGACAGAACGCCCGCCTATCTGGGCATCCGCAAAGGGGATTGGCTGGCCATCTGCCCCGAGAAACATACCGGTGCCGGCACCTGCCGGGGCCGTCTCACGACCATCAAAGGCCTGCACCCGCTCGCCATCCCAGTACAGAATAAAAGCACCGCCACCAATGCCACTGGCCTGGGGCTCTACAAGTGCCAGTACTGCTTGCATGGCTATTGCTGCATCAATCGCAGACCCGCCTTTTCGCAGCATCTGTTGCCCGGCGGCGGTTGCCAGAGGGTTCGCTGCCGCTGCCATGTGTCGGGTTGCGTGTACAGGGATCATGTCGGAGCGAAAACCCGAGGATATCTCGGGCGCAGGTGGCAATTCGGCGGTTTTCTGCTGCGGCGGCTGCTCGTTACTGCACCCTCCCATCCACAGGGCCAGCGCTGCCAAACCGATCACACGGGCACTATTGTTTTTGGTAAGCAGGGTGTTAATCAAAACGAGTTCCTTCTACTGATTGTTGTTATTTAGCCGCAAATCATCAAAAAACGCTTTGCCCTGGGGCACGCGGTCCGAGGCTTTGGGGATATTCGGTCCCTGGGCATCCTGACTTTCCAGATACCAGTAGCAATGTTTTACCGCCCGGGTGATACCCACATAGGCCAGGCGCAGGATTTCGTCTTTCTGCGCATTGTCATACGGCTCGGGGTCACCGTCCTTGCCCAGGCCCGCCATGCGATACACCTGATTCTTGTACGGGGACGATGTCAGATGCTGACAGTCACCCAACAGGAAAACAGCATCCGCCTGCAAGCCCTTGGAGCTGTGATAGGTCAGTTGTTTTAACCTGCGGTCTTCTGGTGCCAATCTCGAATCTACATTAACTACAGACTGTATATCCTTTTCTATCAATAACTTATCGCTGCTTTTTCGATACAACATTAAGATGCTATCGCCTGCGTTGTAATGCTCGATCAAGCGCGCAGCCAACCCCTGATCGTCGCGGTGCAAGACACTCACCGGAACTGGAGTCTTGGGTTCGCCGCTGGCCTTGGCCCGTTTACCAGGGATCGATGGCGCAGCACGGACGATATGTTCGGCGGCATCGATGATGTGTTGATGGCTACGAAAGTTGTCGCTGAGCATCACCCTAGTGGTGGCAGGCGACGGGAACTCTTTGTTGAACTCCATAAAGTACTTGGGCGAACTGCCCCGCCAGCCGTAGATCGATTGCCAGTCATCCCCTACACACAACAACGACGAGCGTTGGGCCCCGCGCCCCACATGCATCGCCGGGCCACGGCTGCGGATCTCGCGCAAGCTGGCGCGCAGCCACGATACGATCTGCGGCGAGACGTCCTGAAACTCGTCAATCATCAAGTGCGACAGCGGGCGCAGTTGTGCATGGCTCAGCAATTTGAAGTTCTGCGGGGTGTTCTCGCCAAACAACGAGAACATGCGGTTGTAAGTCATGACCGGCGGGGTCTGTGCCAGCAGGTGAGCTTCGAGCGCCCGCCAGTACAGGCTCAGGGCCTCGAAGAAAAAGCGATCTGGGTCATCCTTGGCAAAGCGCATATCGGCCACGGCAGCTGCCACGTCGAGCCCCAGGTTTTCGATAAAACTTGCCGCCGCGACAAAACTGTCGAGCAACGGCGCCGAACCCAACTCGCCCTTGAGTTTGTAATCAAACCCCGGACCGGCGCTGGCATCACCGGCCAGCGAGCCTACAACACGCTTTGAAGAATCGTAATTTTCCAACCAAATCAATGGCTTATTACAGAAAGCTTGAAACAGGGTGCGTTTGACCGCCCACTCGGCGCGCACGCTGAGTTTGGCTCCGGGACGGCAGATCTGCGGATTCTCACGCGGGTCGAAGCCCAGCACCACCCACGCATCCAGCTCGGCAATATAGCCGTGACAATGGAACTGCGAGCCATTGATCTCGACCGTTTCGCGATTGGGCTCGATACCTTTGATCGGCCACGCCCCGGCGGCAAACCACAGGTCTTCGAGGGTATCGCAGAGTTCTTCGTCACGCTTGGCGGCCAGTTCGGTCACGGCCATGCGCTTTTGCACATCGGGGTGGTCACGCTCCAGCTCCTTGAGCTGCAAGGCGTGCATGCGCAGCGGTGCCAGGGTCTGGCGGAAGCGCTCATCACCACTGTAAAGCTCGTGAAAGCAGGCATTGAGCTGCTGACGCTGAGCATCGTTGATGCGCAAGTCAAACGGGTTGCTGTCGGTATCGTCGTCGTTGAGCAAGCTGCGCGTATTCAGGGTCTCGAATGCCTGCAATTGAGCGTAGCCGGGCAAGCTGCGCACCATGGGCAGAATCCGCGAGTGGAACGTGCGCACCACATCACGTGCTTCCTTGAGTGACAGCGTACGGCCCCACAGAGCAAAGATTTCCTGCAGCTTCTTGATGAAGTCCTTGCGCGACTCGCGGGTAAAGGTCACTACGGTCATTGAATCGAGCTCAAAACCCAGGTAGTGGGTCAACAGCAAGATCCGCAACACCAGCGACGTCGACTTGCCTGCCCCAGCGCCGGCAACCACCGAGGTCGACGGCGTATCGCTGAAAATCATCTTCCACTGCGCCGCGCTGGGCTGAGCGTGCTCGGGCAGGATCGCGGCAACATCGGCCTTGATCTGTTTTTTCAGCTCGGGGCCCAGCGGCAGCCGCCAGTCATCGAACAGGTTGTCATCAATACCGGGGGCACGCAGTTCCTGCGCACGCGTGTCACTGATAAACAGCACCTGGCGGCCCTCTTCCAGCCCTTCGACATGGCCCTCGGCATAGCCGTAATCAACCCCGGCGCTATGCCCGCTGCGAAACCCGTCAGCCTGGCCCTGTAGCCAGGACGCCGCATGTTGTGCGCGCAAGCGGCTTAAACCACTGCCAAACAATCGCGCCGCGAGACGCTTGAGCAAGGGCAATTGGGTAATGGGGGCAAGTTCATCAGGCAGATCGGGATTGTGTTGCGGCACGCTGACTCCAGGGTGTGAGGCTGTCCGGGCGGATGGGCTATGGTCGCCGCATTGTGCGTTGAGATCTAGCTAATTGCTTGAGCATCAGCCGTTTAGAGCATGCAGTGAAGGTAAATAGCGATTTACTGATGCTCGAATACATCCATTAACTAGATTGGTTTAACGCATTTTTTAAGCTTTTTATCGATATGTTGATGCTGGAGAATCATTCCATCATCAACCGGGTAGCCGTTCACGACCCACGCAGGAGACCTATCATGCTTGAACTCAGACCCTTCGCCACCCTGGGCGGCGCAAACCACGGTTGGTTGGACGCCCATCACCACTTTTCGTTCGCCGAGTACCATGATCCAGCGCGGATGAACTGGGGCAACCTGCGGGTATGGAACGACGATATCATCGCCCCTGGCACCGGGTTCCCGAAGCACCCGCACCGCGACATGGAGATCATTACCTATGTCCGCGAAGGCGCAATCAGCCACGAAGACAACCTGGGCAACAAGGGCCGCACCGAAGCAGGCGATGTTCAGGTCATGAGTGCGGGTACCGGGATTGCGCACAGCGAATACAACCTGGAGTCGTCGCCGAGCAAAATCTTCCAGATCTGGATCATTCCGAATCAGCAAGGCGATGCCCCGGCGTGGGGTGCCAAGCCTTTCCCCAAAGGTCAGCGCGAAGGCTTCGTGACCCTGGCGAGCGGCAAGGATGGCGACCATGAAAGCCTGCGCATCCGCGCTGACGCCCGACTGGTTGCAGCCAACCTCAAAGCCGGAGAAACCGCCGAGTACCAACTGGACAGTGGTCGCCGTGCCTATTTGGTGCCTGCCACAGGGGTGATCGAGGTCAACGGCCTGCGAGCCAGCGCCCGGGACGGCGTGGCCGCAGTAGACGAGTCGGTGCTGCGGGTAACGGCGATTGAAGACAGCGAGATCGTGCTGGTGGACATCGCCTGATCCCCCTTCACCTGTCGCCGCTGCCGCTGGCTGCGCTGGGGTCCGCAGCGACCCCGCAGCGACCCCGCTGCGGCCCCCAGCGGCTACATTCAGGAGGTGGCTAATGCCTGGGCATTGGCCTTGCGGCGCTGAATCAAGTACCCCAGTACCGCCAGTGGCGCAGTTGCCAGCATCACCTCAACGGTGATCAACAGTGGCTGGCTGATAAAGGTCGACACCAGTAGGCTGCCCAGAAAGCACAACCCAAGCTGCAAGGTATTCTGCAAACCCGCTGCTTTACCGGAGTTTTGCGAAAACGGCATCAGTGCATTGGCGACCACAATCGGATAGCTCGCACCGTTCACCAGCGCCATCAGACAGAACGGAATCAGCAAGGTCGCCAACGTTGGCTCGGTCTGAGTCGCGACCAGGTACAGCCCCACCATGCTCGCGCAGTAGGCAACCAGCAACCAGGGCAACAGTGTGCGACCACTGATCCGCTGCAAGGCACTGCGACAGCCGTAACCACCCACCATAAACGCCAGAGTCGGCAACGCGTAGCTCAAGCCGATATCGCTTGGGCTGTAGCCCATGTCACCGAGAATAAACGGCGATGCCGTCAACCAGGCAAAGAAGCTGGCCGAACACGCAGCGAAGATCATCACGTTACCGCTGAAATTTGCCGAACGCAGGATCTGCCAATAGCTCACCTTCGACTGTGCAACAGCTTTTGGCGTTGAACGGGGGCTTTCCTTGAGCAGCAGCGTGGGCACGATCAGCAACACCGCCAGGCCCAGCAACACCGCGAAAATCGCCTGCCAGCCCAAGTGGCTCAACACCACGGCGCCCAGCAGAGGGGCCAAGGCCGGTGATAGCCCCATCAGCGGCATGATCCCGGCGAACACGCGATTGGCTTTATCGGCCGGATAGCGATCAATCACCAGCGCTTGCCAGGTCACAGCCGCCGCGCAAATACCAATGGCCTGGATAAACCGCAAGCTGAGCAACAGCACGGTGTTATCGACCCAGAACATCCCGGCACACCCCAACGCGAACAGCGACAAACCTGCCAGCAGCACCGGCTTGCGCCCAAGGCGGTCCGACAGCGGCCCCCAAAGCAACTGGCCAAAGGCAAAACCGGCCAAAAAGATGCTTAGACTCGCCCCCACTGCACCGGCGGACAGCCCTAATTCACTGCGCAACGTGCCGAATGCCGGCAGATACATATCCATCGCCAGATAGCCCAGCATGCTGAGCCCCGCGAGATAACAGGTAAAACCAAAAGAGTTCTTCATGTGCACCCAAAAACTTGCCATCAAACAATTTGTTGACTGGCGCGTATTATCCGGCTGAGGATTTGCTTGTGAAGCGATAATAATTGCCAACTAGCATCAAATATTTTGAAGGCAAACCCATGTGGTCTGAATACTCGTTGGATGTAATTGATGCCGTGGCTCGCCACGGCAGTTTCAGTGGTGCGGCTCAGGAGCTGCATCGCGTGCCCTCCGCCGTCAGCTACACCGTGCGCCAATTGGAACAGTGGTTGGCGGTGCCGTTGTTTGTTCGTCGTCATCGCGATGTGGAGCTGACGCCCGCCGGGCAGATGTTTGTCAAGGAAGCCCGCGACGTGATGAAAAAAATGCTCGGCACCCGGCGCCTGTGCCAGCAGGTTGCAAACGGCTGGAGCGGCCAGTTGCGAGTGGCTGTGGACTCGATCATCAAGCATCCGCGATGCCAGCAAATGGTGATCGACTTCTATCGTCACTTTCCGGATGTGGAGCTGATCGTTCAGTACGAGGTGTACAACGGAGTGTGGGATGCGCTGGTCGACGGTCGTACCGACATAGTCATCGGTGCCACGCGCGCGGTGCCAGTGACGGGCAGCTTCGCCTTTCGCGACATGGGCTTTATGCACTGGCTGTGTGTGTCCAGCCCACAGCATGCGCTGGCCTCGGTTGCCGGGTTGCTCGGGGATGATCATCTACGTCCCTACCCCGCGCTGTGCATGGATGACACCTCACGCAACCTGCCCAAACGTGACACCTGGACCCTGGACAACCAGCGCCGAATGATGGTGCCCGACTGGAGCGCGGGGCTGGCCTGCCTCAGCGATGGCTTGTGTGTCGGCATGGTGCCTGCCCATCTGGCGCAGCCCTTGATCGAGCAAGGCAAACTGGTTGCCCTGAACTTGCAACGCCCCTTCCCGGCCAGTCCTTCCTGCATAGCCTGGTCGCAAAAAAATCATTCCCCGGCCATGAGCTGGCTGCTGGAATACCTTGGCGATACGGCCACCCTTAGCCAGGAATGGCTCAATGAACCTCAAACAGAATCGGATACAGCGACACCACCAACAGAATCGCCATTGTCAGGTTGAAAGCCAGCAACCATTTGGGTTTGGTCAGCACGTTGCGTAGCGCACTGCCGCAGCCCGCCCAGACGCACACGCTGGGTAAATTGATGATGGCAAAGACCAGCGCAATGATGAACACATTGGCGATATAACCCTGGGACGGGGTGTAGGTGGTAATTGCACCGATGGCCATTACCCAAGCCTTGGGGTTGACCCACTGAAAAGCCGCCGCACCCCAGAAGCCCAAAGGCTTGCCCTGGGCCGAATCCGACTCGGAAACCGGCCCCGAGGTCGCAACTTTCCAGGCCAGATACAGCAAGTACGCCGCTCCCAGGTATCGCAGCACGGTATAGGCCATGGGCACGGCCTTGAACACCCCGCCCAGCCCCAGACCAACCGCCAGTACCAGAAACATGAAGCCAAAGCTGATACCCAGGGCATGGGGAATGGTGCGCCGGAATCCGAAGTTGACCCCGGAGGCCAGCAACATGGTGTTATTGGGGCCGGGGGTGATGGAGGACACAAACGCAAACAGTGCGAAGGCAGAAATCAATTCGAGGGAAAACGGCATGGGATTATCCGGCAGTCAGAGGAGCGGTGAACTCACCCTATAGGATTACCGGCTTGGCAGAGCGCTACAGATGGGCTCTATTTTTACCGCACACATTGAAAGTGGATTGCGTTTTTACGACAGCCTTTTCACGTCACGTTCACATCATCAAGTCTAGATTGGCCCCACTCCTTTAATGAATCCCATTTGGCCCGCTCCCCCCAGCGGGCCTTTTTTTGAGCGCTTTTTAATGGCCTTCAATCGTCCAGGGACTTGACCTGTTTCGCCGGTTTTACCGGCTTGGCCGACTTGCCCGCCGCAACGCCTTTGGCTGGAGTCTCAACAGCCACCGGGGCCTGCGTTTCCTTTTCAGCCACTGGCAAGGCATCGATGGTTTTAAACAGCTCGTTAAGGTCAACGTCGCCGACCGTCTCGACCTTCTTCTCACCATCCTTGCCGATCAGGATCACCTTGGCCTTATCAATGATCATCCCCGGCTTGAGCCCGCGAATCAGCGACATCGTGCTCTGGGGTTCAAGGTCCTTGCCATCACGCTTGCCGGTAATCCCGACAATCGTATAAAGCACCATATTGTGCTCGTTAAACGCCTGCTTGGTGGCGGGGTCTTCAAGCGCTTTTTTGAGGGTCACCAGCGTTGGATCGGCATCTGCACGGGCAACGATGACCAGCGGGCGAAACTTGCCGCGGTCCTGCTCAAGGGGGTTGGGAACTTCAACGGCCTGCACTGTGCCAGTCACCAGCACACTGGCGAGGATCAATAAACGGATAAACATCCAGACCTCCTTTTATTATCGGACCGGCTTCGCGAGCGTATTGCCAATGCCTTGAAACCCTTGGCGTTGAGCCTGTCATTCAGAGCTTAGGCCAAGGGCCCAGTCACGCAACCGGGTACTCGGACTTTGCCTTCCATGTTTGTTTTTTGCAACTGCGGTCCAGATCGCTCGCTCATGGAAAGATGAACGCAAAATGCTTGAGCAGCCATGTCAGAGTGATTTGACGGTGCGGTTTTTCGCTCTGTAGTAACGGGCCATTGCTACAACCGCCATCAGCACAATTACACCCAGTGCAATAGGCAAACGATACGGTTTCAGGTCGCCCAGCACACCTTCCAAAAACTCCCCGGCCCAATACCCGGCACTGGCAAACAGCGTTGCCCATGCGGCAGCGCCCAAGGCGTTGATGCAGGTGAATTTCAATGGCGAGACCTTGCACGCACCGATCACCATAGGCCCAACAAGACGCATGCCATACAAGAAACGCACCGAGAAAATCGACACGGTCGGGTACTGGTTGATCAGTTGCGTCACACGATCAATGGCAGCCTGCTGTTTATGCAGCCGCGGTAATAGTCGAGCACCAAAATATCGGCCAGCCCAGAACAGCAACTGGTCGCCCAGCATCCCCGCCAGGCTGGCGTAACCGATCACTGGCAAGAGCTTGAGCACATGCTGGTGCGCAGCCATCCCTCCCAGGATCAGAATGGTTTCACCCTCCAGCAAACAGCCGATAAAGACGGCCAGATAGCCATAGGTTGCCAGCAAGTAATTGAAGTCGATGTGCTCAAACATGCGTGATCTATAGCTCCATTTAAATCAGTGGGTTAAGCGTCCATCTGGTGCAGTCCTGTACACCGCGACTCAATGCCGATGTCGATGATGAATATCCGGAAAATGCGGGTGATTGTGCCTGATCGCGACATGTTGATGCGCATGACTGTGGGGCCCATCCACAGAAACATCCTCGGCATGCTCATGCTGATGATGCTCGTCGTGGGTATGGCGGTGAGTGTGCTCGAGCGACAGATGCTCATGTTCGTGCTCATGGCGTTCCGTGAGATGCAACCAGACCCCGAAAATCATAAAGGCTGCTGCCAGCCAAAACAGCAGCGATACCGACTCCCCCAGCACCAGAATGGCAATCGCCGCGCCCAAAAAAGGCGCTGTCGAAAAATACGCTCCGGTTCGCGCAGCCCCCAGGCCGCGTAATGCCAGCACAAAAAGCACCAGGCTCACGCCATAGCCTAAAAACCCGATCAGCAGTGTCGGGCTCAGCACGGCTAGCGGCACAAGCTTGGCCCCTAGCGTGAATGCAATCGTGCAGTTCACCAGCCCCGCGAACAAGCCTTTGGCCCCGGCGATAAACAGCGCGTCAGAGGCAGACACCTTGCGCGTCAGATTGTTATCAACCGCCCAGCACAAACAGGCAAAGGCAACCGCCAGCGGCCCCAACCAGGAGTGCGACTCCCCCGCTGCCGCCTCCGAGGGCCACGACAACACAACGCCCCCGGCAATGATCGCCAACATCCCCAGCACAATCCGCCGGTCAGCGTTTTCCTTGAACACCACCCACGCCAACAATGCAGTCAGCACGGGCTCAAGATTCAACATCAGCGAAGCCGTCGCGCCGCTGGTGAGCGTCAAACCGAACATCAGGGCCACAGGCCCCAGAATTCCGCCAAATACAATCGCACCGACCAGCCAGGGCCACTCACTTGCACTCAAGCCAGACGCTGACCAGCCGCGGTCGCGAATGCAACGCACCAGCAGCAGGCCCAAGCCACTGCCCAAATACAACAACCCGGCCAGCATCACAGGCGGCACTTCAGTGCCCAGCACCTTGGCCAACGGAGTACTGGCGCCAAACAGCGCGGCAGCTGCCAATGCGTAAATCACACTTGTATTCATCACACCCACTTCTGTAACAGTCGTGCAAGCATCCTAGCCCAGCCCGGCAACATAAGCCGAAACAGCAATGGACATGACTCCCACGAAACGGTCGATTTACCGGGATTAAACCAAGTCCGTTCCATATATCTATGATTTTTCGACGGTTTTATCCCGTCACCGAGCAAAAAAATGTGTACAAATGACCGCTATCGAACTTGCCTCATCGGCGCAGGCTCTATATATTCGTCCACCTGTCACGCAGGCACTGAGTACTTTACTGGTTAAAGCACCTTCCTTCCTGACCCGCTTTACAGCGCTACCGCCCGAATGGCGAAATTGGTAGACGCATGGGACTTAAAATCCCCCGCTCGTAAGGGCGTGCCGGTTCGATTCCGGCTTCGGGCACCAAACAAATCAAGGGCTTGCATGAGATTCTTCGTGCAGGCCATTTGTTTTTTGCACCGCAAAAATTCAGACCGCTCCGCAATTCCTCATTTTCGCCCTTCCCCTGGCGTCCTGCCAAAGCACAAACCCCCAAGCTCATACCACTGCCAAACACCTCGTACCCGACACTCGCAGCTGCATGCCGCACCTTGAGTTCACCTATGGTTTTTAGTGATACTGGATTGATTGCGACATCACGGGAACCGTAGACAATGCCTCTCACCAAGCCCAACCAAGAGCTACGCAGGAATCTGAAAGCCGCAGCCTTCGCTCTCGATGAAGCCGCGCAAGATCTGTTCCGGGAAGCTAAAGGCTATGCTGAACCCGAGTTCCTGATGGCTATGGCAAAAATCGCAAAGCTTCATGAACACGTGGATCGGCTGACGATGCTGGCGGACGAAGTAAAAGCTGGAAAGATTGTCCGGGATTAATTGACCACTACACATCACTATAATATTGACTAGCTATTAGGAATAAATTTGTGAAGCAATATGATCTGGTGTCACAAGAGGATGAGTGGGGTTGCGGAGCGGCCTGTGTAGCCTCGCTTCTGGGGATTACCTATCGAGAGGCAAAGAACCTCGTAGAGGATATTAAAGGCCGATCGGTCAATGCCAAGCCACACGGCCTCGAGCTTCACCACATAGCACTCGCCCTACAGGCCGAAGGCGTAAAAGTAATTGCTGATTGGGATTCTGCTGTGCATCACCCAGACGGTTCGATCGTTTGTATCGGAGGGAAGTCACGCTACAAATATGAGCATTACATTTTGAAGACGCCGAACGGATGGATGGACCCCTGGTTCGACCTCAAAAAGAACAATATGGTAGCTAAGTACCGAGACGATTATCCGAAAGGCGCTGATTTCCTTGTAGCGCTAATACCGGTGCAAGCCTAGAAACTCATTTGATGAGGCGTACATAGCTTTGGCACGCCCGCAACGCGATCAGTCCTTGGTCGCCGTCGTGGGTGATTCCGATAATTCGTTGAGCATGCGCTTGGTTAAGTTGGGCTCGACAGTCTCCATGAACCACGCCACCGGCGTCCTGCCGACCGAACACAATCCACCTATAGCAGTAGTGAACAATCGATACATCGCTGATAATCTCGGCGCCACGTTCGCCATACATTTAGGGATGGAGGCGAAAATAGAAGCCCTGGAGTCGCGAACCTCCGGGGCTTTGCTTTTTCTGGCCAGCCAGCAGAGCAGCCCTGATAAAATATTAGGTAGCAAACTATCTAATATTTAGGCTACATTCCCCGCACATGCTCCTGCCTTACCTCTCAGGGCGGCGTAGCCTTGCCGATATCAGCACGAAAGGAGAGATTTGATGCGCTTTTTTTTAGCGTTGGGGGTGATCACATTGTCCTTGATGGGCTGCACCCATACCCCGAACTCACCAAACATTACGTTGGAAACCAATAAATTACCGAAGGAGTACGCGCTATGCGTTTTCCATAAATGGCAGAAGGAGAAACCAAGCACTACGATCTCTGAGACTAGAGGCCACTATAGAGTCGTGGTCGAAAGTAAGGCCGCAGCAGACGAAATTCTCGACATCTACAAAACCGCTCAGGGCAGTAAGGTCTCTATGTACCAGCGAATGCCACTGTCGTCGGTATTTGGAGGAGGTTATCTTGAGAGCGTTGTTCGCGACTGCTTATAAATCTTATTGGCACACCCTCAACACATACTCCTGAAGCCCCTTCAAGGCTGCCCGGTCTTTGATGATCCTTGCTCTGATATCGAAAACAGTTCGTCCAGCAGCTCCAGCGAGTTCGACGGTTCCGCCATCATCCAGGCGGGAGGCGCTGGTGGTATCGGACAGATTGCTGCCACTGGCACTACAGCGCCCCGCGATGCGCAGCCTACGATCACCAGCGACAACATCAGCACGCAGCTTTTCATTCTCAGCAAGTGCATGGGCTTTCTCCTTGGTTGTTCTGGCATCGAGATCGGCACGGGCTTGCTCTGCTACGCGCTGCTTGTCTAGCGCCTGGCGCGCCTGAGCGGTTGCAGCGCTGGAAATGGCAGTCAGATCAGCTTGATGCGCCGCGTTTAGGCTAGCCAACTCCTTCCCGTAGCGCCAAGCGTCCACTTTCCATGTGGCAAAACAAGCAATGGCCACCAGCGCAACAAGAGCCAGCCAGCGCCCCGGGGTCACGCCAACACCTTCAGCGCTCGGGCATACAGCGCCTGACGATCTGCGGCACCATTCTGGCCGCCATTGATGCGCTGAGTGATCTTGCTGAAGCTACCGGCATCGGCCAGGGTGTTCAGCCCCCTGCTCGCCCAGAACCATGCTGCAGACATGCAGGCGTGTTGCGGCTTCTCCAGCAGCTCAGGGTGATTGATCAAGTCGAGGCCCAGCGCTTCGCCGCACGCGGCGTAGTTGGCGCGACCAGTGATCTGGATCAGGCCGCGCCCGCGATACTTGGAGCCGTCACCCGCCACGGTATTGCCCAGGTCTGCCCTGCCCTCATAACGAGCCTGCGCTTTGGTTGGGCCCCAGATCTCTTTCACATACTTGAACTGGCCAGACTCATGTCCGATCTGGGCGATGAAGGCCGCCACGCGTTTCGTGCCAACAATCTGGTAATGGTTCATGGCCGTGTTTAATGCGGATACAAAAACGCCGGCTGATTGGCCGGCGTTCGGGAGGATCTGTTGCAGCTGCTGTGTGGTGATAGGCATACTTTTCTCCGGGCGATAAAAAGCCCGCTCTGGCGCAACCAGACCGGGCTTGTCGGTTTACTTCTTCGCTACTTCCACTGCATCGGTTCGCACCGCCCGCATGATTGGATTCGCTCCTACAACTGTTGTGAGCTTGCCGGGCTCAGCAGGGTCTACATACAGCCGCTGACCGAAAGTCAGTGCGGTAGTTATTCCGTACAGGTCCGTGTGCTTGACGTGCCCAGACGTTTTAATACGCCCAATCTCATCTGGGTAGAAGTCTTGCAGGGTGATACCGGCAAACATGCTGGGGTCATCCGTAGCCGTCATCTTGCGAATGTTGCGGATGCTCGCATCGTAGACTGTGGCCATCCCCATTCGGATGCCTGACAGGCCATTGTTTTTAGCCTTGCCTTCCTCACCGATGATCAGTGGACGGTAGCGACCACCAATGTTGTAGGCCGTCGCTGACGCCAAGCTGCCGAGCACAGCGTTTATCGCAGCCAGGATCGCCGCGTTATCCTGATTCGTGTAGTCCTGATTAAATACGATGGTGCGGCTTGTCGCGCCATCAATAAGAACGTTCAGGGTTTTGTTTACGGTAGTGCAATTGCCGAGCCGCTTGCCAAGACTGGTGATGTTACCGACCGAAGGAGAGCCAACCTTCTCGCCGGAGATATCCGCCCAGCCGTACGCGTAACCCGGAATACCTGGGCAACCGTCAAGCGAATAGCTCTCTTTGCCGAAAATGACTGGCACCGCATCACCGCTAACTGCCATCTTAGAATCCAAGCCGTCAGTGGCGCTCTGTATTTTCAGAGCGCGCCCAAACTCAAAAATTTCAAAGACCATTGGAGACGTGTCCACGCCAGTTACTGAAATCTCGCAATGGTTCGCAGGCTGGTAATCCAAGGTGTTAGGCATCCATGGGTTAGGCCAGTAATACAGATCACCGATGGCCGAGGCGCCGCGCATCGTTAAGGAGTCGGACTGACCACTACCAAGTGGCTGGATCCATAGAGCCTTACCGCCCTCCTGCGTAGTGACGTACTCGACTTCATCAAGCTCAATCACTACGGGCTTGCTGAAGTTGATGTTGGTGTGAACATAGAAAGCCGATGTTGGGCTTATCAGCTTCGTGCGGCGCATGATGATGTGCTGGCCGCTGGATGCACCGTAACCCCAAGCATGCAAAGAGTCCCAAACCTTAACCCCAGCCGGGAGACTGTCTTGATACGCTTGTGCACCTTTGTTCCCTCGGTGCTCAAGCACGCAATTAATAATCTCGATCAACCCGTCACGGAAAGCACCACCTGTCTCGCAGTGAATCGGGTACCGACCGTTTTCAATTACTATCCATACGTTCTCAATGCGGTGGTTCTTGTTGACGTAAAGAATTTGAATACCTGACAGCAATACTGGGTCAGTATCGTCCGGCGCTCTGTGGTGGATTTTTGCGGGCTTAACCCCACCACCAACAAGACTCACGTAGTCATTGAGGATGACATTGAAGGTGTCCTCATCACGATTCATGATGATTCTGACTGGGTTGGTCAGACTGGCGCTCGCCGACGCAGCATTGGCCTCTACCAGCGTGGCAAAGTCACCGCCAAATTCAGCAACGGTGATGTAGCGCTCAGGGCCGCGCACTGGGATCTTGCTCACCGCCGCATTAATCTGAATTGCGATGAGTTCATCAGCCGGTACCCGGCCCGCAGGCAAGTTTGCAAGGGTGAACTTCATCGACGCAATTGTGATTGAGCGCAGGTAGGCTGCAGCTACTGCAGCACCGCCAATCTGGTACGTCGGGGCGATTGCGATGTCAGCAGCAGTGATCACGTAGTCGAAAGTTTTGGTGATAACCGAACCGTCTTGCGACACACGCAGATTGGCGACAGCTACGTTTACGCTGCTGGCCCCACGCTTAACTTGCGCCACGGTATTACCTGGCGGACAGTCCGATGTGAAGTTGGCGGTAGCGTTGAACATCGCCGTCACACGGATTGTTGTCCCGGCCAGCTTGACGCCGTCAATCGCGAAGAATGGCGAGACGTAAGCGGTACGACCAGACGCTCCGCTAGGGATACTAAGACCAATAAAGTTTCCGTTTGCATCATTGATACGGGCGGACCCGCCGAGAGCCTCGCCATTCCAGGCGTACAGATTCCCGTCCATGCGCTGGCCCGATGTCGGTGTGTTAGCCGCAATCTGCTTTGCCAAAGGATCGAGTCGGCCGCGCAGCTGAAAGTCAGAGAGTGTTTCGTTGCCTTTCGGTTGGCTCACTGCTTTCCAGAAAACCGAACTGATAACGGCTTGTCGATCAGCCGCAGTCGTGCTTACACCGGGTCGCAGAACTGGACAGACATCACTATCGCCTGCCTGAATGGTGTACGTAAGCGACTTATGAATTAGGGCGCCAACTTGAGTCAGGCTATGGGTTTCAGGAATGACGGTTACAGCTGAACCCGCGCGCATTACCTGCATGACCAAGTAGGTCATCTGCGTGTCGGCGACGAAATTTAACGTTGCGTCGTAGTAAACATCGACTGCAATTCTCGTCCCGATCAGCTCAGCAATCCGATCCTGTAAGCCAAGCTCTACGCGCACGTAGGAGCTATCACCTGTCTGTCCTGCAGGGATTTTAACGCCGATATTTCGGCCATAGCTGCCGACGACCAATACACCGCCGTTAAATGCCTGCCCAAAAGTAGCGACGGAACTAAAAATGTTCCCCGACGTAAGCCTGGTGGACTCAATGGCGTTCGCGCTCGGGTAGCGCTTCATCTCCAAGGCTGCGCCCGCGTTATTTTTGTATTCAATGATGTAGTCATTGTCACTGGGGGCGAGCACGGTGAAGGACTGACCAGGGACCGTGTCTCTTAACCCTTCAGCAATGTCGGCTTTCCGGCCGATATTCAGGTTGAATGTGTCGCGAGCCGCCTCAGCCTCAAGCTTTGCCGCGATAGATATCTGAGCCTCAGATTCAGATCGGGCGGCTTCAGACGCAGATCGACCTGCTTCTAGCTCAGAGCGTCCAGCTTCAGACTCCGAGCGGTCTGCTTGCTGCTCTGAGCGCTGCGCTGCCTCAATCGCAGGAATTGCCAGGGACGCATCCTCCATCCACTTCAGGCTTTTCCGCTCACGGCCAAGTCGATCCGTGTATTCGTACGCCTCTCCATTCAAAAGCTTGTCGAGATTCTCGGCGTTATCACTTAAGTCTTTTGCCGCCGTGGAGCCGATTGGGTTGCCGGTGTTGTTGGCCATGTTAATGCTTCTCGCAGACACGCCTTCGGCACTGCTATCAAGGCAGTGCTTAGGTCGTGAGTGTTGATAGTTCCGGCGAGTTGCCGGCGGATATGCGTGAGGGCGTGTAGCTGCGCCGCTATTCGGTCTGCTCAGGCCACTTCTGATTCATGGCCCTGTCGAAGATATCTGCATCGAGGATGTAGTCCGGAATTTCCAATATCAGATCTCGCTCAACTAACGGTCGCTTGAATAACCTGAGCTGGGCGCTGAATTTCCACATATCCACACCAACCAAAATAGGGCCGCTGTAGATGCTGGCGAACTGCGCCTGGTAGTTTTCAAAACCGAGCGGTGTCAGGAGTGGGCATTCAAACGGCAACGTTCCAGACAGTAGGATGTACTCCCACCAGCCTTCAAACAGCCTCGCCTCGGGCGGTGTCAACAACCAGGTCACGGTCGCTACGGTCGGCGTACTGGTGTAAGCCCTGCGCTGAATGGTGCGCCCAGTGACAAACGTGGAACTGGTCATAGGGCTGACAGGATCAAAGCCATACCCCTCGCGCTGCGGGGTTGGCAGGCCTTCAGGGTAGGCAAGCATAGTTAGCTAATCCTTTATCAGTCCGGCGCCGTGGCGTGGTCGTAGGTGTATACGCGGGCGTCATAGGGCATCCCCTTCATAGAGACATTCCCATTAGATGGGTCTGCTGAGGTCACCAGAACGGGGTAAGCCCATTTGTTATCCGGGCCAAACAAGAGGTGCGGCAACTGCACGGTAAAACTGATGTCGGGAACGAAGTCCAGGTCCTCAATCATGACGTGAAAGGCATCGACCTGAGTGGCTGGATATGGACCGGACAGCGTACCGTCAAGGCGCCGGACGCCAATCTTATGAGCACCGCCCGCAGACCAATCCAGTGGTTCCGACGATTCAAGAATCAACCCACCAACAATTGGCTGTACGCCTAACAACAAGGCGCTCTGGCAAAGTCCCGGCGTATCGCTGGCCACCGCACAAAAGCTCAGGTAGCCAGAGTTACGCCCGGAAAGTTCGGTGGACCAGGTGTAGGTGTCCGATCTGAACAGTTGATGCCCCCGTCGGCGCATACCCCATCGATAAGCACGATCTCGGTCAGTAACCCCGGGCAGCTTGATCTTCTCCACCTTCAGCCCAAGGTCGTTTGGCCAGCGACACTCGACAGTCTCCCAAGCCCAGCTCTTGCTCGAATAGAACTCAACGTCCACGCCATCGAAGTCGTTGATAGAGTTGAGCGGTCCGCTGATTTTGAGCATCTCGGTCATGTTCTGCGGGGAGTACGTCTGAGTCTTCGGCCCATACTCGCGCTCGAACACTGCGCGCGGCACATCGCGTACGGGCTTGATCAGGCCATTGGCGATCGTCAATTCCGCCCAGCCGCAAGCTAGCGCATTGTTCAGGCACTCTTTGGTGGTGCTCGATCCATCAATCGTCTCATCGTAGAACTGGCCATCCGCTACGCAGTCAGCATGCAGCTGGTCGAACTCTTCAAGATCGATATCGGCGTCGGTGTAGCCCTGCGACTTCAGTACGTTCAGTACCCACGGCACGATGTCGCGAGTAGCTCCAGGCGCTTGCCAAGCGCCGCCGCTGCGCAATGGCAGAATGCGGGTAGCCTCTGCACTGACTTGGCTTTCCGATTGCGCTGAAAGTCGATCCGCGCCCCGGATCTTAACCGACATAACGGTCATACCCGGGTAGCTAACAGGACGTACCTGGCGCAGGCCGCGCAAGCCGTACCACATCATATCGTCGTTGATCTCGTCCGAGTTTGCGCCGCCCGCCTTGGGCAAGCGTTTGATACGGCATTCCGGGGTCATCGGGTACGGCAGTTCGTGCCGGAACGTAAAGCCTTGAGCATCACGCGAGAACCCACTGACAGATTTCGGCAGTACGGTCCAAGCACCTGCCACATCCATGTCCCGATACTCAAACTGATGGGATGAATAAATAGCGTACATATCCCCTTTCTTACCAAGACCGATTAGGCCGTTGGCAGCGAACACCGAGTACTCGATGGCGGTGACCTTTTCCCCGACCGGGCTGCAGACGAAAGGCCCACGGTACCCGCCCTGCATGCTTGAAGGGTCAAGGTTGATCAGACTGTTGACGCTTTCCAGATAGTCAAACCCGGACCAATCTTCATCTACAGAGCCCTCCGAAGTCAGGCGTTCGACCTCGATGATCGAACTACCAAAAGCGGTAATGCGGTACCGCAATCCTCTCGGACCGATGCACGCCAGCCCAGATCCCAGAGCAAGCCCATTTGCAGGCGAGCCGCCTTCATAGTTCAGAGTCATCTGCGCAGACTGCTCGGGCGTGCCACTGCTGGCCGCTGTGCCGGTAGCGCTAATAGGGTTTCCGCCGAAAATGGTCGTGTCCGTCGAGGTCAACGGCAGACCCGTAAAAGTGGACGCTTCCGTGATCAGCAGTCGACTCAGCGAGACGCTGGCAATGAATGGCGCAGCCCCCTTGGCAACATTAAAAGCTGACACTAGGCCCGCAAGATCAGTTGTCGCTGTGTTCAGAGTAACGGGATATGCCGTCTCGCCTCTGCTGATGGTGAGCGACAGCGGCGTTACATCAAAGTCGTAGCGCTCCGGCGCACTTGAGCCGCGTATCGTTGAAGCGGTTCCCGCACTCGGCGGTACTGCAGGTGCATAGGGCGTATAGCTGTTGACGATGTAGAGCCCACCGTTGGCCCCGACCACCTCGATTGTCATCCCAGCCACAGGATTGAGCATCGCCAGTGGGCCCTGGACAATATCTCGCCCCGCACCACCATCAACGACCGTGTATTCGTAGTAAGCCAGCGCCCGAACCACCAAGCCGCTGGCCCAGTCGGCGGGGAAAGAACCGGCCCCCGCAGGAATCGAAATAGTCTCCCCGTTGAACTGGTAAGCCGAAGCCCGCGCCGATGGCGTGATGCTGTTCGACACAGTCAGTTGCAAGCCGGCCGAGCCGCTTGAGCTCGCGCCAACCTCGGGCACGTTGTACCAAAGCATGGACGCACTATCACCCGACACGTCTGCGCCTGGCGGGTAGATCACCACGCTGGCATCAGCTCCTAGCGAGATAAGTGGCGTTTCACCCACCTTGATCTTGGTGAGTGGAATGTCCAAGTCGCCCGCCGAGACATAGAGCAGCATCTCGATCCACTGCTCCCTCGGCGCCACAAACCAGGTACGCGGCTCGGCCAAGTAAGACGGATAGACCTTCTGGTGGCCGGCGATCTGGCGAATGGTGTCGCCAAGCTTCACCTTGTTGCCCTTGGCGCTGGCCTCTGTTAGCGGGTTGCCCTGGACAGTCGAGCTCGAAGGCATACCCGGCATCTTGGGCATCATCATCTTCATCACTGCTTTCGCGCCCGTGAACAAGGCGTAGGTGATGCTGAACGGGTCAGTCCCTTTGGGTTCACGCCAGATCTGTACATGATCTGAAGGCTTGAACTTGACCTTGTGCCACAGCCGCGAATCGATCAACTCGTCATTCAGCGCAATGCTGATGGGCGGTGACTCCATGCGCTGATAACTGGAAGACTGCTCGATGAGCCATTGTTCCAGCGTCATACGGCGATCAGTCTTGTACGTGGCCAGCGGCGCCGAGGCGGCCATCTTGTTCGGGAAAAATTCGATCACGGTAGAAGACCACCCTTGGAAAGTCAGTTTCAAATTCGCGGACAGTGCGCAGTCGTGCACCACCAGGGTTGGTGTCCAGCACCTTGAGTCGGCCATCGGCCTCAACCACTACACCGACGTGCAGGCAGAGCGCGCCCCGGAACACCGCCGCAATGGCGCCGACTTCGGGCGAGCACACCTCCATGCCCTGCTTCAAGTCGTTGTAAGCGTGAGTGTTCTCGCGCAGGCGATCCTTGCCCACCGCGCCCAAGCTGGGCAGCAGCGGCAAACCCAGCAGTTGATGGCGCGCCGCAATGCACAGCCCCCAACAATCGAAGGCAACAGGGCCCCGGCCGCCATCCCTGTAAGGGGCGGATAAGTATTTTTTGAGCATGGTTAGATGTACGTCAGGCCAGGGGCGACCAGCGTTGTCAGCTTGTCACGGGGGTAGCCAGTGTTCAGCAGATCGAAGAATCCACAAGAAAACTTGGCCGTGTTGTTGGCGTACTCACGATCGAGCACCGTGAGCTGATACACCGAGGTCGGGTAACTCAAATCACTCAGGAGGTACTCACGGTGGGTCATAAGAATCCGCTTCCCGGCCACCTTGTACGCCTCGACGACCTTCTGAACATCGCCCTTGGTGTTATCCAGTTCGATGTTCAGGCTCTGGTACCCGCTGCTGTCGCTCTTGGGTAGAGCGGCGTTCATGGCCATAGCTGAGAAGACCAGAATGCGGCCATCCTCTGTGCCGCACTCCCAGTCATCGAAGCCCTCAGCGAACAGCATCGAGGTTGTCTCACCCTCCCCGCGAGCCTCGACGGTCTTGATGATCTGGTCACCGCCCGAGGCATAGCATTGTTCGATTGGATTCATTTACCACCCCCTATCCGGCATTACGTCGAAGCCCGTAAACAGACTCCATCGTGTCTGATGCTTCGTTGCCGCCCGCACGGATCTGCGCAGCAAACAGGTTCAGATACTCAGTGCCATCGGAGTTTCGTCCGCGCTCCGTCTGACCTGCTTTGCTTGGGTTTTCGATGAGGTTTACGGTAAGACCTTTCCCGCCTGACGCCCCGCCTTGCGCGACCTGCTCCAGCGTACGATCCAACTTTGCACTGGTCTGAGCAGTAGTAACCCGCTCACCCTTTTGCAGCAACCAGGTGCCAGTTTCCGGTACCGCATCGATGCCGTCGTGCGCCATACCGGCCACAGAGCCGATCATCCCCATGAAACTGCCCGCTGCACCCAGGGCAGAAGCCGCAGCCGCCGGCGCCGCAAACGGGCCAACGATAGGAATGGCTGCCGTCGAGGTGAAGGCGTTCAGAGCAGCCATAGCTACCTGAGCCGTACCCCACTGAATCAGCATCTTCAGCGCCGAACTAGCGAACGTCGCGGCCATATCTGAGAAGGACAGCTTGCCGGTGGTCACGAAGTTGTACAGCGCGTCATTCATGCCAGAGAAGGCATCGGTGAACATGTCCTTGGTCTGGCCGGAAATATCTCGACTCTGATCTAGATAGTTGTTCCAGGCATCGCCTACACCATCCATCCAGTTACTCTGGGCGGCATCGAGCTGGTTGTAATAGTCCTGCTGGATCACCATTCGCTCGGCGAGCGCCTCGCTGAGTAGCTCGGTTTCCTGCTTGTACAGCTCCTGGCTGATATCGCCGGCATTGCGCTGTTTGAACAGGTCAGAGACCTGCTTGTCATGCTCCTGCTGGATTTCCAGATCAGCCTGGAGACGCTCTTTGAGCTTATCGCCGGAGCCAGCTCCGGACAGTTCAATTTTGAAGCCCTGGCTGATCGTTTGATTGGTGTCTTTCAGGGTTGCCCCGAATGCAGCCAGCTTGGCGGCGTCTTCATTGGCCTGTTTCAGCTGTTTCAGGCTGTCCAGTTCGACAGCCAGACCTTCAAGGCGCTTTTGCTGCAGGGCATTGATGCCTACCAACTTGCCGCTTTCAATCTCAAACTGCAGCTTGGCTACTTCCGCGGCATTTTTACGCGCATCAGTGGTGGTATTGATCAGCTCGATTTGACGCTGATAATCCTCTTCCGTAGACGCGAATTTCTTCTGCACCTCGGAAATCGACTTGGTGTCAGCTTTCTGCATTTTGAGACTGGCATTAACCTTGTCGATCGCAGCAGCGTGTTTGAGCGCTTCTTTTTCAGACTCTGGATCCAGCTTGAGAATGCCAGCGGAAAGCTGCGCCCGCAGTTTTTCAACCTCGGTCAGCTTACCTGCGACGACAGATTGTTTTTTCAGACTATCCAGATAGCTCTGGCCCGCTTTGTCGCTGGCAAATCGCACACCATTCAGCTCTGCCTGAGTTTTCTGGATGGCACCTTTGAGCGCCTCTACCCGCTCGCCTGCCTGGTCCAGCGGCAAAGCAAAAGGTACGTCGCCACCCGAGTCAGCACCCGACTGCAGGCGGTCGTACACCTCCTCTGCGCTTTTTAGCTCCGTCTGAAGGCCATCAAGAGTACCGCTCAGTTGTTCAAACGAACGCTTTCCCAGATCATCAGGCAACATCCCTTTAACAGCACGACGAATGCGCGTAGACGCATCATCAAATGCGTTTGCAGCCTTGCTTGTACCTTCTTCAGCTTTGTCGCCAAAGTCCAAAAACGAATAGGCGATAAGGCCCACAGTGATAATCAGGCCGGGCCAGCCAGCAGCCAGAGAAAGCAAGGTGCGGCCTGCTTTTGCAGCTATCGCAAAAGCTGCGCCAAGAGCAGTGCTACTGGCGGCCCATGCGGCCATTGTTGATGTTGCGGCCACTTGTGCTACGGCCAGTTGACCATTGACCACGGCAAGCGCTTCAGTCGCAACGGTACGTTGTGCCAGGGATGCAGTGACGGCCGCAGAACCGGCAATGGTGGTTGCCGTCAACTGCGCCTCGGCGGCGGTAAGCTGCCGAATGATCGCCGTTTCTGCCAAGCGCAGTTCAGCCATTCGGGCGACAGATTGTTGCCGGCCAATATCGGAAATTTGCGCACGCAGGCGTTGCTGCTCGAGCTCAAGTTCGGCCACTAATGACTGGCGAACAGTTTGCAGACGGGCCAAAGCAGCCGTCTGCACCTGGCGCGACGCCATTACCGAGGCTTCAGCGCTGGCAACAGAACTTCGCGCCCGCGCCAAATCTGCAACAACACCTGCCTTTACAGCCTCAAGCCTGCGCAGTTCGCCCGCAGTGGCAACAGAATTTGCCAGTGCAAGCTCGGAGGATGCCTTGATGTTGACGCCCATTGCATAAGCGTTGCTGATCAGTGCTCCCGCCGTTCTACCCAAAACAACTAGCAGTCCGGCTTCCAAAATCCGGGTAAAGGTTTGAAGTTTTCCAGAGTCCAGGGCCGCAGATAAATCCAGCACTGCCGTCACAAAAGCCCGGGAAACACCCAAGGTGTTGTCCAGCGTACCGATAGCCCGTGTGGCGCTGTTTTCAAGAACAGTAAATGCACCGCTGATGGTAGTTTGCGCCCGGGCAAACTGATCATCAATGGACTGGGTTTGGCTGAGAATGGCCCGAAACAGCTTTTCGGACGTAATTGACCCGGTTTCGCCGAGTTTTCTCAGGTCACCAACTGCAACCCCCAGGCCGTCAGCAATTGAGCGGGCCAGCCCGGGCGCTTGCTCGAGTACCGAGTTCAGCTCTTGCCCACGCAATACGCCAGAAGCAAAGGCTTGCCCAAGCTGGACCAGTGCCCCCGCTGCGGCACCGGCTGACACGCCGCTGGCCGACATTGCCTTACTGATGGACTCAGTAACCCGGATCATTTCCGTCTGGCTCACGCCCAAAGCGCCAGTGGTCGAAGCGATTCGTTGGTAGAGCTCTGCCGTAGGCTCAAGCGCCGCCTGGGATCGCTGCGCCACCTCAAAAACCTCTTGAGAGACCTTGGCCAGCTCTTGCTGGCTTACGGTCACTTGCTTGAGCCGGTTTTGAACAGAAGTCCATGTTTCGGCGTAGGCAATAAGTTCGCGTGTGCCCAGGTACCCAACAGCAGCCACACCAATTGATTTAAGCGAGCTGACAATCTGGCTGCTCGCGCTTTGGGTCGACCGCTCGATTTGGCCCATGCGGTTTGTTGCCGTTCGGGCGGCGCGATCCATTCCCTGTTCAAAACCGCCAATACGCGCAATGAGATCGAGCGTCAGGGTTCCAAGTGAGCGCGAGGCCATTTAATTTTCTCCAGGCGAAAAAAAACCCGCCGGAGCGGGCCATACTTCAACAACGAATCAAAAAGTGATCGCCATCAACTTCTTCCATGTACCACCATCAGTTGTAGCCATGAATTTTCGGCCATCCTTCAAGTAAGCAGCAAAAGCTACTTCCTTCTTGTTGCCGCCAAGCAACATCCCGCCAATTGCCCCGATCGGGCCCAGCAAAACGGCCCCTGCCACACCCCAGCCGGCTGTGCCTGCAAGTTTCTTGACCTTTTCCTCATCGAGTAACTCGGTTCTCTCAAGCTCTAGCCCAAGGTTGATGGTCTCTCCTTTCCAAGGATGATCCTTGGTGCTTGCCCGGGTCAGAATTGACGTCCCAAACATGCCTGAATACTGCCAGGCACCTTTATCAATATCACCAGCTTCAACTTTAACTGTCGCCATACGTCCTCCTTGATTGATGGCTTAACAATAGCACCAGCTAATGAGACGCAGGCCATAGCTTACGGATTAACCAGAGTTACCACAGAGAATAAACGGGAGAAAAAAGGACCCAAGCGCATGCCACTCACTGCCACGTAGCCATAGCCTCTTCCAGACTGATCGTTGCCTGAGCCTGGCTGTAAACCATGAAATCGCTCAGTTCCATTTTCCCGCCAGCTACCCTGCTGGTCAGATGGGTTAGCAGCGCAAAATGACGTTCCAGGCGCCGGTTTTGATCGAGAGTGCCGTACTTTTCCCGGTAAGCGATCCAGTCCAGCACTTCGCGGTGAGTCAGCCGCTCCTTGGCTTCGGCAATGGTGCTGCCTCCGATGCGGTTCAGCACCAGTTCGTGCCAGAACTCATCGGAGGCGCTTAGTTTTTTGCCTGATCCTTCCCGGTGCCGTTGGCTTCATTGACTGCGGTGAGGATGGCAAAGCCCAGGGAAGACTCCAGGCTGAAGGCGTCTTCGTAGCTAAGCGCTTCAGCACCCTCTTCACCCAGGAACACGCTGGCCGCGATGTATTTGGCGTTGCGGCTTTGCTCGGCTTCGCCCGGGGCAAACAGGCGTTCGATGACACCGAACGACTGGCGGCGGATATGCACGTTGAATTTATCAGTCACGTCCTTGCCGGTGGCCGGGTCGGCGTGGACCCAGGTGACTTCTTTTTTAACCAGCGCGCCGTCGACGATGCCGCCTTTGGCTTTGAGTTGCTTGAGGTTCATGGAAAGCCCTTAGATTGTTTTGCGAATCCAGGCGAGACCGCCGGAACGCTGAATGGAAACGGTCGAGGCAACCACTGCGTTTGCCGCGAAAGAGAACGGGAAATCGGCCACATAACCCTCAAAGGCACACCAGGTGCGCGTTTTCGGGAACTCAAAGTCATCACCCGCCTCATTCAAGGTCGGCGGTGCTTCCCCATCGGCCCAACCAATGGCCCACTTGATATTGTCTTCACCATCCGCTTCCGACAGCTGATGCATGCGGACGTGGCTTGCATTGGTGGGGTCGGCGTTGAGGCCAATGGATGCCTGACCGGGCGTGCGCAAACCCTTCTTGTAACGGCGATCTTTATCGCTGAGGCAGGTGTCTTCAATCTGGTCTGCCGGTGAGCCCGCCGGGTCAAAGGTGGTGATGCACTCCACCTCCATGACGGTCAGCGGGCCGGTACCGGGCGCAGCCGGCACGAGGATGTAGGCCTGCGTGCCCTGTGTGAGAACGGACATGGGTGTCTCCTTTAAACGAAAAAACCCGCTCAAGGCGGGCTGGGGGGGCGGTGTTGGTTTAGCGCGGTACCAACCAATCCACATCGAAGCTGTAGCGGTAAGTCTTGGTGGCCGGGTCGTGTGAGTCGCCGCCCCAGCGCGCAATATTGGCCTTGAGTTCAATAGCGTTTCTGATGGCTTTGGCAACGTCACGGGCCTGTGTCACGGAGAGCCCATAAACATCGATTTGCAGACTGTAACCGTCGATGTCCGGGCGGTGAGCCAGATAATTTTCAGGATTGCCGCCGACCGTTTGCCACACCACATAGGGCTTGGCGACTCCTCCGGGCGCTTCGCCAAAGGGATAGATGCGCACGGGCGAAACGCCCAGCAAGGCCGTTACCGCCGGGTCGGCGGCGCACACGGCGAATATCGGCGCGTACATCAGCGAGCCCCCAGCAAAACGTTGATTTCAGTGTTCAGCACCGCGACAAAGCGATCGGTGACCGCCTGCACGTTGCTGGAAAAGGCCGGGCGCATAAACGGCACCGCCGGGTTGTGCTCGGTACCGAGCTCGATGTAACGCCAGTGCCGGGTGTCGCCACCTGGGTTGCCGGAGGCGTCCTTGCTGTGCTGATTGGAGCCCGAACCGCCGCGCACGCCGACCCGCATCACCACCCCGCCTTCGCGCTTGGACTGCTTGCTCGACTCCTGGGTGATGAGGTTGCGGAACACCTTCTCTTTGGTGGCCGGATCATCGATGGCCTTGGCATTGGCTTTCGCGGCGTCACGCACGATGTTCATCGCCGCCCGCGCCGCTTTGCGCAGACCTTTCTTTTGCAGCCGTGGGCCCAGGGTGCGCATTTTGTCGACCACTCCATTGAGCCCTTGGATATTGAACTGCATTCCGTCAGCCATCATTCACCCCCGTAGCGACAACAAGGGTCAGGTACTCCAGGCCCGAGTTTCTGTCCGGGAGTGGCTGACCGATGATTGTGAAGATTTGCCCGCGATGCAGGATGCGCATGGTTGACAGCACGCCCGGGCGATAGCGGATGGTGATACGCCCGCTGGCCTGGGACTGGCTGGCTTGCGCTGCAATCAGGTCGCGGGCACTGAGTGGGTCGACAGCAGCCCAGACTCGCGCAAAATCGACCCAGGCTGTTGCCATCTCGCCTGTGGCCGGGTCTTGCTGTGCGATTTGGAGCTGGATGACGACCGGGTGTCGCAGATCTCCCGCTCTCATGGCTCAGGCTCATTTCTGGCCGGGCCAGTGAAGTTGCGAGACGACCACAGCAGAGACTCGACGCCGAGCGGCACCTTGTCCGCCGTAGTGCCCACAACAACCGCTTCGCGGACGGCGTAGGAGTTGCCAAGCAGCAATAGCAGCGCTGATTTGAATGATGCGGGTATATCGCTGGCTTGAAGAAATGCAGGGTTGTCGCAGAACCATAAGGCCCAGGCCAAAGCAGACTCGGCATACAGCTCGATCAGGTCGTCGTCCTCTTGGTGATCGACCCGCAGGTGCTTGCGCATCAGCTCAATCGACAGCAGATCCGCGACGGTGATGGTCATTTTTTCGAGCCTTTCTTCTCAAGGTCGACCGGAGTTGTGGGCTCTGGCTCTGGCTCTGGCTCTGGCTCTGGCTCTGGCTTCAGGATTGGATCGGCCTGGACCTCCTCTGCCAAGCCCATTCCGATCAATGCTTCTGCATATTCGTCTTTAACCACTCGCACCTCGAACTGGTTGAAGCTGCCAGCGTGATAGTGCGAAAACTGACGCAGTGCGCGAATTTTGGTCATTGCGGTACCGGGGCAGTTGCCTGCCCCGCCTCGATAATCAGCCGCCTGCAGCTGGAGTGAAGGTGCCTTTGATGATCGCGGTTGGACGGTAGTGAGCCAGGGCCAAACGCTCTTCACATAGGATGGTCAGCATGTTTTTGACGAAGTTGTCGCGGTCCTGATTGCTGACCTCGACCGTGGCGTCCATGCGATCCCATACCTGCGAAGCGAGATCAAAACCGCCCACGGTGAAGGTGCCCAGCGCCTGGGCCTTGGTGGCCACCACCGGCAGGCCCCACATGACCTTCGCCGCAAATGCAGCTGGGCCACCGAAGATGTAACGGCCATCCGCGTCTTTCAGCAGCGCAATGGCGTGCCAGTCACGGGGGTTAAGGATCAAGCCAGAGGCTTCAAACTCGGACTCGCTGGTCTGGAAGATCGCATGGGCAATCTGGTCGGCGCGGGTATCGCCCTCGACATCCAGGCCTGCATCGTAGGCCGTGGCCACCTTGTTCAGGCCAATCAGGTTGTCGCCAGTGCCGTCACCGTTGAGCAGTTGGCCTTCTTCAACAAGCGCCAAACCAAACAGCAGCCGGTTGTTGACGTAGGACTCCAGCATCGGCGCGTCATCCATCACCTGGCGCGATGCCTGAATCCAATGCGCGATGGTTTTGACGTTGGCGGTTTCTTTGGTGAAGGTCAGTTGAGATTCAGGCTTCAGAGTGCCTTCGGCCACCGATGCGGCGCTGTTGACGAAGACGTTTTCACGAACGTACTCGATAGCATTGGACGTGGTGCGGCCCTGGGCCAACAGGTCACGGATGGTCAGGCGGCGCAGGCCGGGCATCAGGATGCCAGGATTTTGCTGCGCCTGAATCAACGTACCGGCAGAGCCTGCGCCACTGCCCAAAGCCTTGTTGAAGGTCTTCACGTCAACTTTCCCGGAGGTCGAGCCGTTCCAAGACTTCTTGAGGTCTTCAGCGGTGCGCTCGGCAAAGGACTTTTTGGTCTCAGGGTTGTCCAGGCTGCCAGCCGCCAGTTTCTGCTCCAGATCAAACAACCGGGTGCTGGATTTGGTCAGATCAGCCTGGACGGTCTGCAGGTCGGTTTGCAGTTTTTTGCTGATCTCGCCGGTGGCGGCGATCTCTTTTTTCTGCGCATCGAACAGTTGGGTCATGTTCGTTTGCGCGGTTTCGATTGCCTTTTGGATATCAGCCAATTCGGACATGAATTAGTTTCCTACAGATGGGAAGGACTTGATGCGATCAAGGATCGCGTTGATTTCGCCACCTTCGGAGTCGCTCCGAACTGCGGACTTGATGCGGGCGATAAACGCCAACGCTTCCGACTTGGAGAGCCCGGCGGAATCTCTCAGCCAGTTCTCCGCATCACGGATGGTTTCAATGGTGTCCATGCTCTTGAGCGCCGATACCGTGGCGTGCTCATTCGCGGGGAAGGTGCAAATGCTGATTTCGCTCAACCGGGAGACGTTTTTGAACGAGTAGCCGGTCGCAATAGGCGCGCAGTCATCTTTGGCCGCCGAGAACCCCACCGACATGCCGCCCACGGTGCCGTGGATCATTGCCGCCTTGAGGGCGTCCGACTGCGGGTTGCCGGGGGTCAGCTCACCCCGGACATGCAGGCCCGTGCTGTCCTCCGACAAATCCAGCCACTTGCCCACCGGGATTTCATTGCGCCGGTGGTTGAAGAACATAGCCACGGCCCGGGATTGGGTTTTCAGTGCCGCAGCAAAGGCGCCCGGCTCGATAATGTCGCCGTCGCTATCGACCACGCTGAAGACGCTGGCATAGCCTTCAAAAATGCCCTGGGCGCCGCCGCTGGAAAACTTGATTGCGGCCTGATCGAAGGCCAGTGTTTTGCAAATGCTCGGCATTTCAGTCTCCAGAAAAACTAAACCCCGCTGGGTGCGGGGTTCGTTTTGCCAAGTTGGGTAAGCGGCACGTTCTGAGACTGCCGGGTTGCGACGTCGCCGCCGGGGAGTGGCGGACGGTTATCAACGCGCCGGCCCTCGTTCACCGTGAGCAGGCCCGTGTCGATTTTGGTCTTCATGTAATTGGCCCGTGCCGTCGAGTCACCGCTCAACAATCCGTCGCGGTTGTGCTCGGCGTGGATGCGGCCCAAGTCCGCGGGCTTGATCAGCCAGCGCAAAATGCTGGTTTCCCAGATTTCGAGGTACGGGTCCAGGGTGTACTGCAGGAAACCGAGGTTCTGCTGCTCGATGCCGGAGCCCCAACTAGTGGATTTTTCGACATCGCCCACCAGGTGCGGCGGTACGCCGAAGAAACGGGCCAGTTCGCTGACCTGAAACTTGCGCGCTGCCATGGTTTCGGCGTCCTGCGGGCTGACGCCGATGGCCTGGGTGGTGAACCCCGCCTCCAGCACCCACAGGCGCTTTTTGACCGGGCCGCCGGAGATCTCCTTGAAGTTTTCCTCAAGCTGGTCGCGCTGGGTCTTGTTGAGCGTCTTGCCGTCGCCGGTCATTAGGATCTGCGGGGACTTCGCACCATTGGCATAGAAGTCGCGCTGCTGATCCTCCATCGCCACCGCGACACCGACTGTTTTGGCGCCGAAGGCAATCGGGGAAAGCCCCACCAGCCCGTTAAAGCCAAAGCCCTTGAGGTGGAATATCTCCGACTGTTTGAAGTCAGCGTATTCACTGTCACGGCGGTAGCGGTAAACGACCCGCTTGCCTTCAAGTCGCACGTCCATATTGACTGACATCAGCGGCACCAAGCTGATGATATCGCCCACGCTGTTGCGCTCGATCAGCGCGTAGGCGTTGCCGTAATAGCAAAGCTGCATGGTCATGGCGGCGCGAAAGTCGAAGGCGGTCATAAACTGGTTGGGGCTGTAGCGCAGCAAGCGTGCCAGCGGATTATCAAAGCCGACCTTGGAGCGGTCCTCACCCTTGGTTTCAAACACGTCCAGCGGCAGGCAGGCCGTCACGCTGGAGATCAGCCGCACGCAGGCGAACACGGTGGAGATTTGCAACGAGCGTTCATCGTTGACGACTGAGTCGCCCACAACGCCGGTAGCGGATACAGGCCCGGTCTGAGAGCCCTTCTCGGGAGAGACCAGACGCCCACCAACGAAGAAGCTCGCCATACGCGCCCAGAAAGGACTGCGGGTGCGCAGGTCAATGCTGTAGTCGGTGTCTGCCATTACATACTCATTGGTCGATTAAGGAAGTCATCGATGTTTGCCGAGGGCATGGGATTCAGTGACAACAGCGTCACCGCGTTAAACGTGGCCATCAGCGGGTCGATCTTGGCCGAGCCTGACGCCTGCTTTGTGATCAGGATCGAGTTGCCCCTAGGCTCGACTTTGGCGTTGCCGCAGCACCAGGCCATCATCGGCTGGCCGCCATGGATCAAGGTGCCTTCGGCCAGCTTGCGTTCGGCGGTTTTGATCGCGCCGCCCAGCTTCCAGCCCTGAGAGATACCAATGACCTTTTCTTCGGGTACACCGGCTTCGACTAGGGCATCGAGAATCGCGCCAATACCCGCCGGATCGAGCCCGACTTTGTCCAGTAAGCCAGCTTGCTCAACTCGGGCGACCAGACTGGCCACCTGCTCCACGTCCTGACCAATCTGCTCGACCAGGGTGAGGTTTTTGTCTTTGGCGAAGTCGTGGAAGTTGGCCGCAACGGATTGGCGGCGGACCAGCACCGAGGGGTGAGCCCAGGCGTGGGTCCACAGCAACCACTCGCGGGTCGCCCGGTGCCGGCCAACAGCCGCAAAACCTAGCAAGTCATCCAGACCGCCGCCATCAATGCCGATATCGATTACTTCGCACTGGCGCAGCAGGTCATCGAAGCTCAAGCCCGGACGTTTGCCCTGCACTTCCCAAAAGTCTGCACCGGCCCAGCGCTCGGACAGCAGCGCCAAACCGACTTCGATATTGGCGTGCTTGGCCAAAAAGCCGCGCAGCTCTTCTTCGCCTGCTTCTTGCGCCATTTTGAAACTGCGCAGCAGGAAAGCTTCGTCCACCGAGAACCCCATGTTCGGGTTCACCAGGTGGAAGTTTTCGATCAGGCGGGCTTCGCCACTTTTAATCATCGCCTGCGGAAACTCGTAGATCACCGGCAGGAACTGGTTGTCATCGATACGCCCGTCGCGCACGGCGCGGGAGTACTTGAGCTTTTCGCGGAACACACCGGCAGGCGGCTCGTTGGACTGCGTGGTCAGCCAGATCACAAAGCCTTCAGGCCGAGACGCCAGACCGCCCGTGGCTTCGCGGATGATGTCAGGCGCCTTAACGTTCTTGCCAAACAGCCAGGCCTCGTCGATCAACACGCCCACGGCCTTTTTGCCGCCCACCGTGTCGCCATCGGCGGCCACCACCTTGAGCGTGGCGCCGGTTTCGCGGTGGGTGATGGTGCGCAGGTGCGGCTGGACGTGCATCAGGTCGCGCAACTCCTCATCGTGCTTGACCATATCGGCCGCAGGCTTGAACGAGTTGTCGGCAATTTCCTTGGTCGGGGCCAGGATGATGAACTCGGCCGACATACGCCAATTACGGATCAATGCGGTGAGCATGATCCCGGCAGCAATGGTCGACTTGGAGTTCTTCTTCGGAATACACAGCATGTATTCCGAAATCATCCGGCGCCCGGTGTTGTAATCGTAGGCGCCGAAGATCGCCCCGGCGAAGTCGAACACCCACTCGGCGCAGGACTCGCCAATGGTCGGGCTACCCGGGGCGTCCACGATCTTCAGTTCGCGCAATACGGCCAGACCCGCTTCGGCCTCTTGTGGAAACAGAGGGCGCGGGATAATCGACTGCCCCAGGCGCAGTTTCTGCTCCCAGTCCGGGCAGGCGGTCGTCCATTGCATTTACTTGACCGCCTTCAATGGTGGTGGGCTTGAGCCGAAGCGCCCTGCCCCGGCAACCTTCGCCGCGTTTTCGCGCTCAGTCTTCTTGCCGGTCTCGCCTTTGCGCGGGTGCATAAAGGGCATCAGTGCTTTGGCAGCATCAACCCGCAGCTTTTTTTCCGTTTCGTGATCATTCATGGCTGCCAACAGGAAGGCCTTCGGGTCGGAGTAGGACAAGACCTTGCTCAAATCGAAGCCCGGGCTGTCGTCGGGCTCGGCTGTTTGCGACGCCTCGACAGCCGGTTGTTGCGCTGCTGGAGCTTTAACAATTTTGTTAACTTTTTTGTTAAAGGTTGTCCCGGCCATTGCAGCCATGACGTAAGGGTCTTTTGCCAGCCGCGATCCGGCAGCCGATGCGCTGGACGCCGCGTAGCCTGCGGCGATGGCTGCGTCCTTGTTTGAGGCACCGCCCCGCAAAGCGTCGACGAATGCCCGCTTCTTGGGTGTTAAAGCCATTAACAAAAATTCCTGAAAAGGGGAAAAAATGTGCGCGTGCGGGGATGGGTGGTCTAGGAGCAAAAGACCTCTGGAGTTTTACCCCCCCCCTCCCGACAAACGAGAAAGATTCGCATTTATTCAAATGAGAATTAATATCATTTGAATAAATGCGAACGAATCGCAACAACTGCTAATGCGATTTATTCCCATCCGCTTATTTTTAATTATTTTGCTTGTTTACCTTGACTTTTAGATCGCACTGACTAGCAACATTCTTCGCGTTTTTTGACAATATCGTGGCAAGGCCTGCACAGCGACTGCCAGTTGCTGCGATCCCAGAACAGCTTCATGTCGCCACGGTGCGGGATGATGTGGTCAACCACGCTGGCTGCTGTAACCCGGTCATCACGCTCGCAGTAGGCACACAGAGGGTGAGCACTGAGGTGCACCAGTCGCGCCTGCTGCCATGCATAGCCGTAACCACGCTGGGTCGAACTGGCCTTGTCGCTGCGCCATGACCCAGATATTGCGGTTGCTATGCGATTGGCCTGGGGTTGCAGCCGTGTGGCCAGTGTCTTGAGCCGGCTCATGCAGGATGGCGTGGCGCGCCACTCATGTAGGTCAGGGGCTCTGACTCGGGATCCTGCTCAATCCCCTCCTCGGCCAAGACTGTGATCAATTGGGTCTGCTGGGTCGCTATCCGTTGGAGGATCGCTGTCTGCTTGATCTGTTCCGCCAGTACTTGGCTGAGCAGGCCAGCCAAAGAGTTCTGCTGCGCGCTCATATGCAATTGCCTTCCACTTGTTGAGTTGTTTGCGCCGGGCGGCGCAGCCCGTGCAAGCCATCAGAGTTCATCTGCCTTGCGCTCAGCCCACCGCTTGCCCAGCTGGCGAGCCCACTCCACGCCGAGCACACCAATGAATCCGGCAGTGGCGAATGACCACGCTATGCTGAGGCCGAACTCTTTCACTGTAAGGCCAACGACCATCACGATCAGTGCACCGAGTGTTGCCTCAATGAACTGACGCCAAGGCGTGGTCTCTTTCGCGTCGTATTGGATGCGGAGCCAGGTCAGCGCGAACGTCAGGACCATGGCGAGGCCGTTTTCTCTCAGGGCGGTCATGACCAACACCCAGAATGACGGGTCTTTTTCTGGCATGTGGGGCATCTCGTGTTCCTCCCTCTTTGGGAGCTTTGAATAAAAGGTCGATCAATGAGGCGTGAAGGCTAAAAGCCACTACCATCATTGGCATGAAATACAAGGACGAAACCATGGATAGGACAAGGGTCGTAAACACGGATCAGTTTGAGGTTAAAAGCATCACAGGGAGGATCTACGAGATATTCGAACAAACCACCCAAACCAAGACCACGTGCGGGGGTGACTCAGACACGGGGTGGGTGGACGGAGCCAAGCATTACAAAGTGAGAAGCGGCGGATGCGCGAATAAACTCAGCCAAACCGGGTTTCACATACTGGCGTCAGGGGAAGACGCTACTCGTATCTGAATAGAGCTGCGAGCATATAGAGGTGGGAGATCCTCCCTTTCCGGGAGAATAATTGATTCGGCCCCGACAGCACTCCCAGCTTGAGGCGATGGGTGTGGCGGGGCCGAAAACGAAAAGCCCAGCGGGATGGCTGAGCCTGAAATTAGCGGTGTATCAATGCCGTAATGGCTTCATGCTATCGTCATTGCTCCTACAGCTATAACGAAGTGAAACCAATGGCAGCTACGCGAATTATTCAAACCGATCAGTTCCAAGTGAAAGGTTCTTCAGGAAAGGTTTATACAATCACTGAGGAAACAACACAGCATGATGGAACCACCATCTCTGACACGCATACGCAATGGAAAAACGGCTTAGCGGGCTACACCGTTCAAGGCGGTGGAGCAGCGAACAAAAGCGCAAGCGGTGAGTTCGTTATCGTGGCTACTGGCGAGTCTTGTGTCAGGATTTGATTGCTGATTTCATACTGCTATCTGAAAGCGCGGTCACGTCCACCAGATCGCGCTTTCTCTTTAAATAAGAGTACAGAGCAGCCTCGACACTTTCTGGAATTTGGATGCCCGATACAACGATGTGCGCTTCATCAAGAACAACATCGTTCTGACCATATGCCAGCACACCAATCTCAACGCTTGGGATGCCACCGCCCAGACAAGAAACCTTAAGCTCGCGGGTTACGCTTGAAACATCTACGCCATCAATCAAAAGCTTGCCTACACCATCTTTGCGGATGAATTGGACAGTTGCCATGAGTGAACTCCAGAAACGAAAAAGCCCAGCGCGATGGCTGGGCTTTGGGAATTGGTTATGTGTTGTTGCGGGCTGTTCAGTATCACCACACGCAAGATCGACATGATGGGTTCAATTTACGATCAAACCGCCACTGTGGTCAAGCAGCATCTATAAAGATTTCTTCACGGTCAAAGATCTCGGTTGCATGGATGACAGCGGCCTCTTCCAATCGCTCAAGACATTTGGCAATGCCAGTCTTCCAGCGGCGTCTCGTGGACTCAGGCTTGCCCTCAGTGTCCCAGGTGTTCATGTCGTAAAACTCAACGGGCAACACGATCATGTCCGTGGAGCGCTTGATGTATTGGTCACGTCCAACAGTCACATCAATCGTCCGGCCGGAAGCAATCATTTTGCCGATAGCAGCATGCTCAAGATCGTCGCGAAGGCTTCTGCTTATAACCTCTCGCCCTGTGCGAGCAGGCACCTGTAGCCCTTTCATCTTGGGTATGGCCCAAGCAGTGACCGCTTTGTAGACGAACAACTGCGGGGCCGGGGATGTAACGCGGCTGATAAGTCGCCCAATTGCCCCGACCTTGTTCGCCTTATGCGTCGAGTACTTCGCCACCAGCACATCCCACTGGGCTGGGGACAGCTCACGGTGCAGCAGCGCATACAGACAGCAGTCATAGTCGAACTTGTCCCGCACCGAGATACCCGCGCCCTGCCCGCCTGATTGCAGCTCGGCATCGATCAGCTTCTGCCAGCTCTGCTTGGTGGAGTTGTCGATGTTGTCTGCCGCAAGCACACGCACCAGGGTGCCCATTACGTCTTTGTACATACCCATCACTTGATCTCCAACGCTACTGACTGGGTGGACTTCAAAGCCCGCACACCACATCTGGCCAACACCATGTTCTGGCAGGCATGAATAGCGCTGCAGAACTCTTTCTGTTCCATCGGATGCTCGATGGGCAGCTTCAGGTATTCATTCCAAGCATCCCCCAGCATCTGAGCAACCCTGGCTTCTTGATCAGTCAACTCAGCAGCTGCGGTGGCCATTTTTAATCCTCGCCCTTAACAAATTGTGGTTCTGGCTCGCAGGCCCCGCCGTTCAAGGCGTCTACGAGGTTTTGCGAATCTTCATATCTAACGCCTGTCTGCGCGTGAATCACCTTAAAGCCACGTTGATCTAACCAGTTGTGCCACTTAACCAGTGCCAGGCGGCGCTGCTCTTTGGCCTGGGTGTTGATGTACGTGGAGGTGATCTTGCCCAGGGAGTGGTTGAGCAGCATCTCGCCGATGTGCCCGTCTACGCCGAGGTCAGTCCAGGCAGTGCGGGCCACCTTGCGCAAGTCGTGACTGGTCCAGGCGCCCTGCCCTAACCGGGTGAATACGGCGCTGGCTTGGTTGTCACTCAGCGGCTTTCCACGCCGCGACGGGAACAGAAACGCCCCTTCGTAGCCTTGGGCAATCTGGCGCTCGCGGTAACGGCGCAGCAGTGCGCATACCTGATCTGTCAGCGGCACGCGTAGTTCGGTTTTGGTCTTGGTGTGTTCGGCGGGCAAAAACCACTCACTCGGAGTGAATGTAATGTCAGCCCAGCGCGACTGGCGTGTCTCGCCGATCCGGGTACCGTGGCACAGCATCATCAGGGCCAGCATGACGTCACCTGGTGCGCTGTCGAAACGGGCGGCCAGGGACGCCACCAGATCGGCCAGTTGGACATCGCGCAGGCGCGCGGGCTTGGGCTGGATGCGTGCAGTGGTGAACTGACTGAATTTGAGCTCTGCCACCGGATTGACAGGGATCAGATCGAGCTTGCGCGCCTGGCGGAAGGCCATGGCCACAAGGCGGAACAGCTGCTGCACATACGACAGCGACAGTTCCTGCTGAGCGGGCCACATCAGCCGATTATCCAGGGTCTGCGCGCTGACATTGCAGATCAGCAAATCATCCAGGCGAGGTTTGAGCTGGCAACTGGTCGCGGACTTGATCGCCTTCCGGCGTTTGTCGGACAGCGCGCGCGACTTGGCCATACGCTCAGCGAACCAGTCGAGCAGTTCACCCACGGTCACCCAGCCGGACACGCTGGCCGCGCCGTCAGCAGCAACTCGCAGGCGTACCGCGGGCAAGGCTGCGATCACCTGCTTGGTGCTCAGGTCAGGAAAGGCGCCGATCCGGTGCCATTGGCGCTTGTTGAGCAGGTACCAGGAGCCGCGCGTGCGGTTCTTGGCGAAACGGAAGTGCAGCGCTGGGTGGCCAGCATCGCGCAGGTCGCGCACATGCTCAAGCTTGGCATTGCGGCCAATCTCCGCGTCCGACAGCTTCACAGTCAGGGTTTTGATGTGGGTGTTCGGTGAGCGCTTTTCCGTGGCTGACCGGCTCATTCGATAACCACCTTACGCTCAAGCTCAATCAGGATTTCCAGAAAGTGCTTGGCCTTCTCCAGATCGGCCAGCCCGCCCTTGTCACGCCACCGCGTCACGTACTTGATGACACTACCCTCGGCAAAGGGGATGCCGTTGGCATGAATGAATTCGATGGGTTGAATTTTCAGCGACTTGTAGTGCTCGCCGGACACTTGCCTTTCGAGTGCGCTCATCAGAATTTTTCCTTTTGTCGATAGTGGCTGGCCAAGCTAGTGACCTTCTCGGCTTTCGGTGGCGCGACCCAGCCCGCCGCCAGTTGTTCGAACCGACTGTACTGGCCCAGAAATGCTGTGCGCACGGTGCCGGCTTCAATGTCCCGGCCTTTGCCAATGATGATTTCTGCGATGCCTTTGGCGTCGCTTTGTTCGTGATAAACCTCGTCGCGGTACACGAACAGGATGATGTCGGCGTCTTGCTCGATAGCCCCGGATTCGCGCAGGTCAGAGCACAGCGGGCGCTTGTTGGGGCGCTCTTCGCATTTGCGCGAAAGCTGGCTGAGTAGGATCACCGGGATACCCAGCTCACGAGCCATCAGCTTGGCGCTGCGGGTCATGTGACTGACTTCTTGCTCCCGGCTGAAGGTGCGCGAATCAGAGTCCATCAGTTGCAGGTAATCGATCACGATCAAATCCAGACCGTGGCGTCGCTTATGGCGGCGGGCAGCTGAACGAATCCGATTGATCGTCATCGAGGCCCGATCAGAAATGGATAATTTGGAGTGCTTGAGCTTGCCGGCAGCGCTCATCAATTCGGGGCCGTGAGACTGCGGAGCCGTACCGTTCTTGATCAATTGCAGTGGGATACGCCCTTCGGATGCCATAAAGCGATCCATCAGGCCGGTTTTGTTCATTTCCAGACTGAACACCATCGCGCTCTTGCTCTCGCGGATAGCGACATGGGAGACGATGTTCATTGCCAGGGTGGTTTTACCCATCGCCGGGCGCCCAGCGATAATGATCAACTGCTCGGGCTTGAGCCCTTGAAGCTTGGCGTCCAGGTCAGGAATGCCGGTAGATAGGCCGTCGATGCCCTCCCCGCGATCTGCCCGGGCCTGCAAAACCTCGATGTAGTCATCAAGAATATCTTCGGCCATCACCACTTCGGACGTGGCCGACTGGCTGTCGATGGTCTGGGCCTCAGCCTGCACCGCCGCGACCTTGTCCACGGTTGGCTGGTCGCTGTGGGCAATCTCGTTGATGCGATCGCTAAGCGCGATCATGGCCCGGTCTAGGCTGCGCTCACGCACGGTGATGGCGTATGACGCAGCATTGGCGGCGCTGGGCGTGTTCCGGGTGATTTCAGCGGCGTACCAAGTGGCGTTCTTGCTGCTGGGCAGCTCACCCAGATAAACACCCACCGTTACGGCATCGGCCGGCTTGCCTTCGGCGTGCAAGGCCAGAATGCCGCGATACAGGGCTGCGTTGTCTTGGTAGTAAAAATCAGCGACAGCCAAGTCTGCACTCAGGATGTCGATCAGCTCAGGGCGAAGGAACATCGCACCCAGCACGCCGTGTTCGGCCTCAACGCTGAAGGGATCACGCATTGTAATTACCCTCCACAACCTTCACGAAGTTGCTCGGGGCGATCAGCCAGTCAAACGTGGCGCGGAATGGCTTTGCACCGTTACGAGCCTCCCCTTTCCCCATCAAGAATTCACTTTCGCCAACCAATGCGAAGAAATCAGCCCAGAAGTCCAGATCCTGATGAACATCGCTTTCGCTCCAACGGGCACCGATCTTGGTTTTCCGATCCTTGGTGAGCATTGCCACTTGCGGCAACCCTGGAAGAGTCTTGTTGAACAAGTCGACGATAGCTTGAGGGTCGCACTTCGGCTTCGAGGCTTTCGGCGAATTCTCACCTTCGCAAAGAGGTGATGGTTCACTTGATGGTTCTATTACGGTTCTGGGTGCGGCTGCTGCGGGGGTTTGTGTCGTGAGCTGCGGGGGTGGTGGTGCATCTGCTGCGGGGTGCAGTTTCTGCGGGGGTGCATATGACGCGGGGGTCAAGGTGTACATAGTCGAGCGCCCCATGCGCTCACGGACCGACAAAATACCCGCCAGGGTTAGCCACTTTATTGCCGCTTGAACTGTCCTTTCAGCCAGGCAAGTTCGCTCAGAAATACGCGCAACCGAAGGCCAGCAAAAGCCCTCGTCATTGGCATTGTCAGCAAGCGAGATCAGAACGGCCTTTTGAGGTCCGCTCATGTCCTGCAATGGCCAGCAAGCGCTCATGATGATCGTGCTCATGCAGAAGTCTCCTGCCCAGGCGCAAGCGATGCCTTCAGGTGATCAAGGCATTCTCGACTGAACTGGGTTTTCGATTCTCGGGAGTACTGAAAACGAACCAGAAGCGCGGCACTCATGGCGGCGGACTGGTGTTTTGCGCGGGGCTTGGGTGTATTTCCAGGGGTATTGCGTGATGATTCTGTGGCGCTCATAATAACTCCCGAAGTTTGTTGTAACGCTGTGAAAAAGCTCGCCCTCGCCGGCGGGCTTTTTTTTGCTTGCGATTCATCAACTGGATGAATTAACAGCTAATCCAAGGTGCTACTTCTTGCCCCCTAAGAGGCTGATAATTCGATTGCCTGCGCTGGGCGCGCAGGTGGGAAAACATCATCCAATGTGACCGCTGCACCACTGGAGTTGAGCGCATCGACAATTTTTCGACACTCGTCAAGCCCGGGCTTCCGACGCTCATTCTCGTAATGGGCGATAGCGCCTTGCGTCAACCCTACTGTTTTGGCTAGGGCAGCCTGGGTTACCCCAGCTTTTTCGCGAATAGCCTTGATGTTTGACATGGGTAATCTCCGTACTCTCGCAAGGATATTACGTTTAGTAATCTTTCATCGCAAGACGTATTACTCATTGTCCCTAGAGCAAGACTCTACAGAGCGTAATAATGTGTTCATGAAAAAATGGCACGAGCTGGCGAAGGCCAGAATGAAAGAACTCAAAATCACCCAGGAGGCTCTCTCGGTTCATATGGGGGTTACTCAGGGTGCTGTCGCGCATTGGCTAAGCGGACGGCGGGAGCCGTCCCTTGAAGTCATTGCAAAGGTTCTGCAGTTCCTCGACCTTCCTCCTATGTCAATTAATACGGATCTAGTCAGCCGCAGAGGCAAAGAAACAGAATCAAACGCAGAGTATCTGGGTGAGATGGCCGTATGGGATGAGGCTGACCCACTAGAAGATGACGACTGTGAAGTGCCTTATTATGCAGAGGTTGAGTTTGCCGGCGGCTGTGGAATGACAGAGGTTGTCGAGGTTGCAGATAGAACCCTACGC
This sequence comes from Pseudomonas kulmbachensis, assembly GCF_963681935.1. Taxonomy (NCBI): domain Bacteria; kingdom Pseudomonadati; phylum Pseudomonadota; class Gammaproteobacteria; order Pseudomonadales; family Pseudomonadaceae; genus Pseudomonas; species Pseudomonas kulmbachensis. Next base: position 2,890,006 of record NZ_OY817088.1, read on the forward strand.
TTCAGTATTGCCACCCTGAGAGCTGCTGGTGTTGACCGAAAAAGCGCTGCAGTCGCAAGGCTTCGAGGTCGCAGCATGGAGAGATTGATTCTCGACGGCGCCGCAATAGGTTTTGATAGGTCCGACACAAACATCATCGATGGCGAAATTTACGCCTTCAACCATGAGGGCATGCTGCGCGTAAAGTATCTTTATCGCCTTCCTGGTGGAGTCGTGAGAATTCACAGCGAAAACAGTGAAGAATTTCCAGACGAGTATTTGACGGCTAAGCAATGGCAAGACGACGTCCGTATGCTGGGGAGGGTTTTTTGGTGGTCGACAGTCAGGCGATCACCAAAACAGAGATAAGCCCAGCCTTCCACGCATCCCTTCTAAAAAATCAAGCCCGCCACTGAGCGGGCTTTTTTGCGCCCACACCAAACCAAAATCTAAACATCATCAGCGAATGAAGCGACTCGGTAATTTTATTACATGTAGTATTGACTGTGAATATTACGAAGCGTAATGTTTGTCTCGTCACCGAACAACACCGGCGACACGGCAGAGATGCCAGGGGCAACCCGAACGCTCTTTAACAACCCGCAGACACACCCTGGCGCCATACGGCATTTGAGTTCAGGGAACAGCACGCAATACAGCCTGCTTCCGTGACCGATAACTCGGCACGCAAGGTTTGCTGAGCAACACCGGGCACTTTCACTGCTGCACCTGGGTAACCGGGTGCATCGGGAAAACAACCGAGTAAACATCATGGAATCGACAATCGTAGACGGTGCATGGAAGGGCCACCTCGGCCGAGGCCTTGCGCCACGGGAACTGCAATTCGTGCTGTCAGTTGCCCAGGGACTGACCGCCAAAGAGATAGCCAGAGCGTTCGACATTGCGCCGGGCACCGTGGTTAAGCGACTGGCCTGCGCCATGTACAAGCTTGGCGTGCACCGCCAGGGCGCGATGGTCGCCGAAGCGATGCGCCGACAGATCATCACCCCTCTCTGCTTGCTGCTCATCGCGGTTATGACCATGCAAGGTCTTGACGACAGCGGGATGGCTCGACGCGATCGCCGCCCAACTGAGCGACGAGGCGGCGAATTGAGAATGACACGCCGCGCTGACTCTTTTGATCTGGTCGGTTAATCCGAATCAACCAGCGCCACGACAGCCTGTCGCTAACTGCCCGGTCACCTGCGTGCCGAAGCGCAGGCTGTATCGGAGTGTGATGTGTTTGCCGCGCAATGGGTGGGCCCAGCAATGGGAAGCCGGAGCGGAGGAATATGGGAGTCGCAAGACAGTAAGCCGGGCAGCCCAGACCGGACGACAAATCACACCCCGATGCGGACGCCAACCCAGCAGACGCTGGACACCTGTATCACCCCTTCCCTACTGACGGTCAAAACGGAGGATTCCGCCATGCACAAGTAAATCGTGATGGGCACGCCCGCACAGCCTGGCTCTTACATACGGTGGCGTTTTAAGAGTGCAACACAGCCCGGTTTCGACTGGGCTTTTTCATGCCTGCAGTTATTCGTCAGCCCTCCCTTGCCGCAAGACCTGAGCGCTGACGAATACCCGCAACCCAAGTCGAGGATCGACCATGCACCCATCTTTCGCCCAACGCGTCACTGCCCTCGAAGGGTTGCGCGCACGTGCCCGCCAAGCTACGGCCGAGTTCTACCAAAAGCCCGGCGTACAACCGCCACCGCTGGCTCCGCTGATTGTTGTGCACTCTAGCGGCAACAACATATTCACCCTCGTCAATCGCGCTACTGGCGTGGTCGTAGCCGAGCGCTTCGGCCACAACAATGCCACTGCTCATGCTCGTGAGCTGGAGGCAAAAGAAGCGCAGTTCAACGTTAAGCAGTTCGGGAAATTCCTGAGCAGCTGGACTTTGCGCTTTGGCATCACGCTGACCGTGTTCGCCTTCTTCGGCAGTCACATTTGAAACGCGCCAACGCATCCGCGCAACGCCGCCTTCGCCAGCCCCAACACCACTTGCCGCCAAGCGGACTCTAAGCCAGACCGGAGTAACAGCCATGTCCAAACCTACTGATACCGCGCAGTTTCTCGAAGACCTCAATGGAGGTGCTTTCATCAGCCAAATCGGCCATGCCCTCTCAGAAGTAGCTGCAGGCGTAGTCGACCACGGCAAAGCCGGAAAGCTGGTGATCACCCTCGATATCACCCAGATCGGCGAGTCCAGCCAGGTAAAGATCAATCACAAACTGGATTACAAGGTGCCGACCAAGCGCGGCACTCGCAGCGAAAACACCAGCCTCGACACACCGATGCATGTCGGTACCGGCGGAAGCATCACGATGTTTGCTGAAAAACACGACCAGCTATTCAGCCGAGAAGAAGCCCCAATCACCCCGCGCACTTAAGCCCGCCCCCACAGGTACTTGAACCATGTCCTTAAGCCAAGAAGCAATTCAACTAATCACCGACACCGCCCTTGCAGCTGCTGGCAAGTCGCTGTCGACCTACTCGCCAACTGCCGTCCTGCCAGAAGGCACAAAAGTCATCGATCTGGAAAAGTACCAGGTAGGCCGCAGCCGCTTCCGTGGCGTGCTCTCCACTAACTCCCTGGTTGATTTCAGTACCTACGTCAAAGAACGCGCCATTGAAGGCGCCCGCGGCTTCATCGATCAGGACGAAATGACCTGCACACTGATCTTCAACCTGGGCACCAACGTTGCGCCCGGGCATGCAGATGATCGCGCTGTGCTGCGCCTCAAGCCGTCAGCAGGTTACAAGGCTGTCCAAAGTATCCCGGGGCGCGCGCTGTCGCAGAAAGACCTGAGTGATTGGATCGAAGACTGGAATGCCTCGTTGAGCGCCACTGACGAAGCCGGCCAGGCAATGAGCATTGCCAAAGCTATCGCAGCGGTACGCACGATCACCATCAAAGCCTCATCGGAAAGCGACCACGCCGTCAGCGAGACGCGCACCAGCCGTAGCGCGATGGACCAGATCGAAGCCACCAGCAAAGAGACCTTGCCGGCTGCGCTGGTGTTCTCGGTGGTGCCTTACGAGGGGTTGAGCGTGCGCAACATCACGCTGCGTGTGTCCGTCATCACCAGCGGCGCCCAGCCAATGCTTAAGCTGCGCTGGGTCGGCGAAGAAGTTCAGCGTGAGGAAATCGCACAGGAGTTCAAGGCAGTGCTTCAAGAGAAGATCGGCACCAGTGCGGCACTATCTCTTGGTGCGTTCGATCCGAAGTAGCCTTTGCGAGTGATCCTGCTGATGATTCAGCAGGATCTTGATGGTCTGCCCTGCCTAAGTCAGTTGTGAGGCTTACGCGCCCAGGCAGCTGTGCACATCGTTCGCAACCGGTCGATTACCACTGGATCGCATGGATCTTCAACTTCGATAAATAACATGCGCTGTACGCTTATCGACTCGGGTTCAATTCGTGTAGCTAATACGTTGATCTGCCGGGACCGCCATATTTCTACGCCTACACGCTGGCCAGGTAGGACTGCGATTACGTCGTCATAAAGCTTCAACTCAACGCCAGGTAGCTGGTCTTCAGTTACCACAGTTCCATATCTACTCCCTTAGTCCGGCACCATGCCGGTCACCCGTAATACCCGATATCAAGCCAGTCGGAGAGGCAGGTGCTGATTTTCTCGCCCAAGCATTCTAGTCAGAGGGCCACCACCACTTCAGTCTTCTTCGAGCGTCGGCCTGCATCTCCAGAAGGTTGATTGTTGCATTTGTTATTCGCCTGATGTTTGCATCAAAAAACTCGATCTCATGGGAGTAATCATTGTCCTCGTTATCCGCCCAAGAAGACGTGAGGCTCTTGATGTCAACGAGTGCATTCTTCACTTCCATGACCGCGGCTGAAATCTGACTATCCACTAACGGGCCTGCTCGGGCCTCATCAACGTAGCTCGATGCCTGATCAATAACTCGCATAAATCGAGGAATCATGCTTCTTGCAATTGAGTTGCACGTAAAAAACTCAAATGTGTTTTTGGCTACTTTCAGAGCAAACTCGCTAGCCTGAATGGATCGTTCTATAGCCTCAATGCGAGCCTTTTTATCTAGTACGGACTTATAGCGCCTTTCGCTCCCGGCTAGTCGAATTGCAACGGCAATTGCAATTATCGATCCAAATGCCTGCACCCACGATGCCAGGCCAGGGTGAGACTCTACCCAGCTTAAAAAGCCTTCCCATGCCGTAACAAAATCCATAACCCACTCCCCTGTAGATCCCGGAACTATACCGGCGAGGATCCCCTATGTCCGCACAACAGAAGAAACACCCCTTCGATTTCAAAACCCAGTACGGCCTTGGCTTCAACCAACAGGACGATGAGATCATCGTGGACTTCTTCTGCGGCGGTGGCGGCGCCGGTACCGGGCTGGAAATGGGCCTTGGCCGTTCTGTAACGGTCGCCAAAAACCACAGCCCCGCCGCGATCAGCATGCACACGGTTAACCACCCGCACGCGAAGCACTTCACCACCGATGTGTTTCAGGGCGACCCTGACACTGAATGCGGTGGCCGAGCCGTGGGATGGTTCCATATGTCGCCGGACTGCACTCACCACAGCCAGGCCGCTGGTGGACAGCCCCGTAAGCGTGAGATTCGCAACCTGTCGTGGATCGGCTTGAAGTGGGCTGGCATGAAACAACCCCGGGTGATCAGCTTGGAGAACGTGAAGCAAATCCTGCAATGGGGACCGCTGGTGGCCAAGCGCTGCAAATCAACCGGGCGCGTCACCAAACTGGGTGGCGTGATTGCTGAGCCAGGTGAGGTGGTGCCCGTCAGCGAGCAGTTTCTGGTACCCGACCCCAAACGCCGAGGTCAAACCTGGGCGGTGTTTGTCGCCGAGTTGCAGCGCCTGGGCTATAACGTTGAATGGCGCGTAATCAAGGCTTGCGACTTTGGGGCCCCAACCAGCCGGGAGCGCCTGTTTATGATTGCCCGTTGTGATGATCAGCCCATCGTGTGGCCTGAGCCAACCCACGCCAAGAACCCAGCCAAAGGTCAGCAGAAGTGGCGCACCGCAGCCGAGTGCATCGATTGGAAAATCCCGAGCAAAAGCATCTTTGGCCGTAAAAAGGATCTGGCCCCGGCCACCCTGCGGCGCGTAGCCAAAGGTATGCGCAAATTCGTGCTAGATGCCGCAAACCCTTTTATCGTGCCGATCGCTAACTGGTCCGGGGAAAGCGTGCAGTCTGCAGACGAGCCCTTGCGCACAGTGACCTCCTACCCCAAAGGCGGCGCTTTCTCGATAGTCAGTCCCGTACTGGTTGGCGCGGGCGGCCCGATTTATGCAGGCCAACCGACAGCTGTAGATAAGCCGATTGGGACGCTGATGACTCGCAGCCACCGTGCGTTCGCATCGGCTTGCATCGTGCAGGCCGGGCACGGAGAAGGGTCTGGCAAAAGCAAACGCCGTAGTCACGGAGTGAACGACATCTGCGGGCCGCTCGGCACGGTTACCGCCAGTGGTGGCGGTCAGTCCATAGCTACTGTGTTCATGGCCCAAATGAATGGCGGTTTCAATACGACTGCCGCGAAGAGCATCGAAGACCCCATGACCACTGTGACCAACACCGGAAGCCAGCAGCAACTGGTCACCGCCAATCTGGTGCACTTGCGTGGCAACTGCGATGCACGGGACTTAAACGACCCACTGCACACCATCAGCGCAGGCGGTACTCACCACGGGCTGATGACGGCATTCCTTGAGCGTCAGTTCGGCGCCAGTGTCGGCCAGGGCCTGAACGAACCGGCACCCACCATCACAGCGGGCGGCGGCGGCAAAAGTTCGCTGGTCGAGTTGAAGCTCTCGCCGGAGGTTGAAGCAGGGGCGCTGCGGGTCGCAGCCTTTCTGATCAGCTACTACGGCACCGAGAATGTGAGTGACGCCAACGAGCCCGCACCAACCATCACCACCCGTGATCGGCTGGCACTGGTCACCGTGACCATCAAGGGCACGCCGTATGTGATCGTCGATATCTGCCTGCGGATGCTACAGCCGGCAGAGCTGTACAAGGCCCAAGGCTTCCCGCCCGACTACATCATTAGCCGCGGCGCCGACGGTAAGCCCTTCACCAAAACCCAGCAAGTGCACATGTGCGGGAACAGCGTCAGCCCGCCGCCGATGGCTGCACTGGCAAGAGCCAACGACCCTTGGCGCGCAAGTAATTACGACGCAGAAGCTGCGTAGCCAGCTTCACCCCTCACCGGGGATCTACGCGAGACCGCGAACAATTACTTTGAATTGCTCAGCTAGGCCAGCCACAGCAAGAGAGACCTGGGTGCATTGGTACGTGTCGTGCTCATGCGCGTACATGCAGTCAACGGAAAGTTAACAAAAACCTATCAAAAGCATTAGCTCCGGGATGGAGTTCAAGAAACTCTGCCAGCACGCATAAATGACCTCGTCCAAAAAGACGCTATGACTACAACGATAAGCCCCCAAACAATCGGTGCAAAATCCTCGCCCTCAAGCATTACGCCAATGAATCTGGATCCTCTATCGGCGAAGCCAACAAATAAGGAAAAGCAAAGAACTACCAACAACAAGTAACCGGTAACTCCTAAGGTTTTTTCAATTAGATGCTTCTGGGCCGCGTTCATTATTTTATTCCTGAATGAATTGCGCACACAAATACCCCAATCAGGCCAATTGCGCTACCCACTGGTTCGAGTGAGCGGGAACAGAGTGAATCCTCGACAGCTGAACCAGCACTGGCACATGACCCGTTAGGCGTAATAGTGCGCCAAGAAGAAGCAGTATGACCAACCTCGTAACTGCCGTACGCGAGCAAGCCGGAGCCCTGTCAGCCGTCTAAAAAATCGCCATGGAGCCAGCATGACCACCCTACGCCGAACAGTTCGGATACGCAGCGCCCCCATGGGCCAGCTCGATCTGCAAACGATCTGTGACAAATGCAACAAGTCACGCGCCCACGGAAACCACACCAAATGCAGCAAGTTGCGCCAGGCCGAAGCGGTTGAGCGGCGTGCGCAGGAGAAAGCATGAGAAATATTAAGACGCGTGAAGGTTACGACCTGTGGGACAAAGTTCACGAGCTACCGCGCTTCAACTTCTGGCGCGGCGGAGAGGATGAGAAAGGTTGCGTTATCCGCGTGCCGGAAAAGCATGGCAACTGGATCAACTTTAACGACCTGACAACCTTGGCCGACCAGTATCAGGACGAAATAAACAGCCTCCGCGAGCGACTTGCACGCCTCGAACCGAAAGCGCACCCGTAACTCCCCTCCCCCTTCAAGGTCATGTTGCCGATTCAGCGCGATGCCAGCACGGTCATCGTCCGCTGCACTGACTTCAAGCGGCAGCTTTAACCACAAACATTACAACTCAAAACACATAGCTGCGCTCATCAGGCGGCAGGAGAAAGGTATGGACGGAATTCAGTTCCTGTCGCATGAAGATGTCTGCACCCTGACAGGCGCAAAGACAAAAGCGGGCCAAGTAATGGTGCTAAAGCGCAACGGTATACGGCACACAATAAAACGCAACGGCTGGCCCTGTGTAATAACTTCAGCGCTGATGAGCGAACCGACAAGCACAATCGAAAAGCAGGTTTGGCAACCGCGTAAGGCCGGATAAATGGGACGTAAGCCGATCAAGCCTGACAGCGTTACACGCCTCAGGAAGCGCACTCAGCGTAGCGGGAATATCTTTTACTACTATGACCTTGGAGGAAAGCCACGCAAAGAGATCGCCCTGGGCAGCGACTACGGCATGGCCATCATCGAATACGCCAAACTCGAAAAAAGCAGGACGTCATCGGCATTGGTTCAAACCGTTCTGACTTTTGCTTATGTCGCTGAAATCTACATGAAAGAGGTGGTACCGACCAAAGCACCCGCTACACAAAAGGATAATGCCCGCGAGCTGAAGCAGCTTCTGTCCTTCTTCAATGATCCCCCTGCGCCGCTCGAGGGCATCGAGCCGCAACATGTGCGCCAATACCTGCGGTACAGGGCCAAGACCGCCCCGGTGCGGGCCAACAGGGAAAAGGCTTTGCTCAGTTCGATCTGGAACTTTGCCCGCCAGGCTGGCTATACCTCTCTGGCCAACCCCTGCTCAGGTGTTAAGGGAAACAAGGAAACTGGGCGGGATACCTACATTGAGGACGATGTAATGGCCAAGGTGTATGCCCACGCAGATCAGCCGCTCAAAGACGCCCTGGACCTTTTCTATCTCACGGGGCAACGCATCGCCGATACGCTGAAAATGGATGAGCGGGACATACGGGATGACAAGCTGTCCGTCCAACAAGGCAAGACCAAAGCAAAGCGCCGAATTGAAGTCATCGGCGAACTTAAAGTTGTTATTGATCGGATTATGAAGAGGAAGGAAGGTTACAGGATCCGCTCAACTCGATTGATAGTGATGGATAACGGTCAGCCGATGACAAGTAGCATGTTGCGGGGAAGGTTTGACGCTGCTCGTAAAGCAGCAGGTGTTGAGAAAGAGGACTTTCAGATGCGCGACCTGCGCGCCAAGGCGGGTACCGACAAGGCCGAGTCGAGTGGCGACATTCTCCAGGCACGCGACCAGCTGGGGCATACAACGGTCGTGATGACCGAGAACTACATCCGTCAAAGGGTCGGCAAAAAGGTAACCCCAACCAAGTGATTTTTGACGGAAATTCTGCACCGCAACATTTTTTGACCCCGCAGAAACAAAGGCTCTCAGGGCAGGTAGTACCGTCTCGCTGCGAAGCAGATACAGATCTAACCTACTGTTTTTAAACAATAAATCCTTGGACTTAAAATCCCCCGCTCGTAAGGGCGTGCCGGTTCGATTCCGGCTTCGGGCACCAAACAAATCAAGGGCTTGCATGAGATTCTTCGTGCAGGCCCTTTGTTTTTTGTTCCGTAATTCTGAAAGCTGTTCCGCAATTCTTGATTTTCGCCCCTCCCCCTGGCGTCCTGCCAAAGTACAAAATCCCAAGCTCATACCACTGCCAAACACCTCGCGCCCGACATTCGCAGCTGCATGCCGTACCTTGAGTTCACCTATGGTTTTTACTCATGCTGAATTGATTGCAACATCACGGGAACCGCACACCATCCCTCTCACCAGCCCGGAATCGGTCGTCGCACAACTCAGGAGTAAAGCGATAACTTTGGCTAGCGTAACGGGCAGGTCGTGCCAAACGCGTAACCTGGACACTCCACTTATGCTTCAGCGTCTAGAGGATCAAAATAAGAACAAGGCTACTTGCATTATTGGGTCGGCAGAACATTATTCTTGGCCTTGCCCTACCGTAAAACTCACAACCCAAGCGCCAACGCTGCAAGCTTCGCCACTCCAAGGGGGATGGCCGGCTCAATGCCGTCCTCGAGCATCCAGGCTGCTGACAACCCGGCCCACGCGAGCACCCATTGCAATAACCTGTGGCGATCGATGTCGGATGCCTGTGTCACGATACCGATCCGGCGCGCGAAACAACTTGGGGCCAAAGCGCTTTTGATATCGGGATTACAGAAAATATTCGCGTAATCGAAGCCGCGCTCACCGTACAGTCCCTTAGGATCGATAGCGAGCCACCCCTTAGATCCGAAGTCCAACACATTGCCGTGATGGATGTCACCATGCAGTACCCTTAAGTCGCGCGGCGCATCCAGGAGTTCGCGAGCGGTTTTCGCGCTCTGTACAAATACCCCTCGGTGCGTTGCCGCTGCGCTCCATAGGGCTTCGAACCGTTGCACCAGTGGGACTAAAGCAGGAGCCGGTTTTGCGCGTGGTGTGTGAAGGCGGCTGGCCACAGCACAGAGAATGCGAGTAGCCTCATCGTCCTGGCCGCAGCTCACCATACGTGTAAGCGAGGCCAAGCCGCTCGCGCGCTCCATCAGTAAGGCCTCGCCATCATGTCTCAACACGGGCGCCGCCCCGTCACCATCCCACCAAGCCATGAGCAGATTGCCTGCTTGCTCTTCCACTTCTTGCGAGATTTTGAGCATGGCGGGCATGCCGTAGTGGCGAACGGGAAGTAGATTGCCATTCAGCGAGACGAAAGCATCACCGTCGATGGTCAGTTCCCATCGTTTCAAGTATTGATCAAACATAAACGCATTAATTTTCGCTTTTAATCGAGCAATCATTATGAATGATTGGGACATAAGGCTAAACGTCTGCTTTTGGCCGAGGCTGTGTAAAAACGTTTTTCAGTGCGATAGGCACTCAAAACCAGACTGGAAGTCGCGCTTCTACGGAAAATCCACATCTGCAGATGTGCCGATAAATGCCAGATTTAACGTAGAAGCGCACACTTCAATTTTGGCGACGCGTTTTTACACGCTCTGGGCCGATAGCTGCCGCTCGCGAACAACCACTGTCGGCCAAAAACGGACGGTCGGTGACCTGCAAGCACGTCAACGAATCCTGTGCCCTTTAACGGTGATTCATCGCTCTAGCTACCCCGCCGTCGCTCACCGGTTCAGGAACTTGATGACAGCACTGGCGAACAGTTCTGGCTGATCAAGCATGATGAAGTGAAAACTGCCGTCAATGCGCCTGAAGCTGATGTTGGGGGTCGAGGCATAGGCGTTATGGAACATTGCATCAATGTGGGATGCCTCTACGCCGTAAAGCAGGTCGTAGGCATAGACGACCTCGACAGGCACCTTGATGCGTTCAAGCTCAGGCCGGAGGTCGGTGACCATCAGTTCATACATGGCATCGGCCATCGTCTTTCGGTCCGAGTTCATCCCCGCTGCGACCAGGGCTGGCCTGACCGCTTCAGTTTTAGCGAGACGGGCGATGGCGGCCTGCTGCATGGCGTGCGCCTGCTCAGGCGTTGCCGCCAACATTGCATCGCGCATCGCTACAGCATGCGGGGTCGCCGTTTCACTGGTCGCGGAGGGGTCAAAGAGCAACGTATAGAAGGGCATCGCATCGACAATCATCAGGCGTCCCACTTGATCGGGATGACGCGCACCCAGCATCAGTGCCACCTCACCACCCAACGAATGACCGATGATGACCGGCGCCTCGATGCGCTGGCTGCGGATGTATTCAGCGATCGCTTCGACCGTCGGCGCGACGACTCTCCCGTCTGGATTGGATACGGCAGGCGAGCCGGCAAAGCCAGCTACCTGCACGAGATGGAGACGGTGGCTGTGCCGTAATCTGGAGGCCAAATCAGCCCAGACTTCGTAGGACGACGCAAATCCTGGAATTAAGATGATATCTGTTCCCGAGCCTTGTACCAGCACTGAGATACCACCCTGGTTGACAGTGACTGGCGGCAGCGGTGCAGGCTGGGCTGGCGATGCAGACAACAGCGCCAACATGGTGCCAATCCCGGCAAGGATCACGCCTGCACGCATGGCGTTCCCCTTTTCGCGCAATGCGACGTGACATTTACAGTGTCACGGTCGCCGATTACACCGACGGGTAGGCCGCTTAGCGGGTTCATAGCCATTCCTTTGACCGAAAAAGTATTGCCACTATACGGCGCACAAAGGCATCAGGAAACTCTCCCTGCCGGCAATCCTTGGCGTCCGCTCCGGGTCGATTTCTGCCCTTCGCGACAGGCAGAAATCGGCCAGAATCAGACGTCAGAGTCGTGCAAAAAAATGTGCTCCATTTAGCGTTCCTGGCCCGTTTTCAGGCGCGAAGAAAAGACAGTTTGCCGCCCGTACTTGACTCAAACTTCGTAAGCAATGGTGTAGGTGTTACCGGAGCGCTTGATATGAGCAAAGCCGAGCGCGCCCAAGTGCATGCCAGCGATCATCAAGTTGTCTGAACTGGCAACATCCAGCAGCCTCGTTCGCGTGGCCGCTGATAGCAGCGGGTCCAGGTCGAAGGCAATCGTGACATCAGGGCGCGCAATTTGAATTTGAGGAAAATGAACGATATCGCCCCACACCAGCAGGCTGCCCGCCGCGGATTCGAAGCGGTAACCGCAATGCCCGACGGTATGCCCAGGCAATGGCATCGCGCTGATGCCAGGCAGTACATCATTAGTCGTGAGCGGGCGCAGATTTTTCCGGTATTGCTCGAACACTCTTCGTGCCAATAGAAAATTGCCACGCGCTCGTTCACTGGCCTGGCCAAGGTGGCTATCGTCCTCCCAGAACGCTAGCTCTCGCGGGTCCACAACCAACTCAGCATTGGCGAAGGCCATTTCTCCCGATGCGTTCAACAAGCCACCGATGTGGTCGGGGTGCGCGTGGGTCAGCAGAATCGTGTCTATTTCGTCGGGTTGCACGCCAGCCAATGCAAGATTGGTCAGCAACTCGCCGCCCCATTGATTGAATCCGCCGGCGCCAGCGTCGATCAGAATCGTTCGGCCACGCCCACGTACAAGATAGCAATTGATATGAATCGACGCTGGCTCGCTGATTCCGGCGGCTAGCTGTAGCCGGACCGCCTCCGTTGGCGCGATGTTGGCGAGAAAATCCAGGCTCGCCCCCAAGTAGCCGTCGCTGATGGCGGTGATTGAAAACTCGCCGACTTGCTGGCTGGGGAGTCTCCAGCGATGTACGTCCACGTTACTCATGACTGTAACTGCACGGTCATGGAGCGATATACATTCAACCCCTGCAGATCGCAGGCTCTGGCCTGAGTGCAATCCAGTTTGGCAAGCCAACGCTGTACAGGTGTCTTGTCCAAAGCAACGGCGTGCAGCGCTCGCGGTGTAAGGCCTACCTCAATCAGTGCTTGCGGCCCTTGCTCACTGACCAAAAGGTATTCGTCCGCGCCCACGGCAATTGCTCGGTCCACCCCGGCATAGAGGTTGCGCCTCCAATCAGTGATGTGCGACTGCCAGCGGGAAAAGTTGCCGCCCCCTTTTTTGCGGTACTCGTCGCTTTGCAATACGGCAAGTGTGTCGACTGAATGCAGGGCCAAGTAGGCCGGGCAATCGCCTCTCAAGGCCTTGAAGCGTTGTGAGGTGCTAAACCCGCTGACCGAGATCAGCGCGGGCAGTTTTTCCAGGCTGTAAAACTCATTCCACTCGGCTTCGCTGGCGGGTTCAGCATAATTGCATTCGACTGTATAAATCATAAAAGCCACTTCATTGATTGATGTTTCATCATGCTAATGGCACGGTAACGATTGAAAAAACGACTTTTCGGCACTGTTCAGTGATTAAACATCAAGATGGCTGCCTTGACTTCAGGAAAGACCATGCGTCGAAAACTCCCTAGTAATGCAGCCCTGATTGCCTTTGAAACAGCAGCCCGGCATGGCAGTTTTGCCCGTGCTGCCGACGAGTTAGCCTTGACCGAAGGCGCCATCAGTCGGCAGATAGGTCGCCTGGAAGCCTTTCTGGGTGTCACCCTGTTTGAGCGCGTTGGCAACCGCGTGCGGCTCTTGCCTAACGGTGAGCGCTACGCGGCGCAAGTGCGCGAACTACTCGACCGCCTCGACAGGGACAGCCAGTATTTGATGGGCCAACCCAGCGACGGCGCAAGCCTGGATATCGCCGTCAGTCCAACCTTTGCCCTGCGCTGGCTAATCCCTCGGTTGCCTGGCTTTAGCCAGCAACATCCGAATATCTGCGTACACCTCTCGGAACGCATGGAACCGTTCGTGCTTGCCGGTAGCGGCTTTGATGCCGCTATCCATTTTCAGCACCCAGCCTGGACAGGCATGCACACGCACCGCCTGTTGAACGAAGTGTTAATTCCGGTTTGTCATCCTGCCCTTCTGAACCCGGTCAAGCAGGCAACGGACCTGGATTCACTGCCACGATTACACCGACGGCAGAACCCGGATGCCTGGCAGCGCTATGCACAAGAAACCGGGATTGTCCTGAGCAACGCAGCGATGGGCGCGCGCTACGATTTGCATGCGATGTTGATCGAGGCCGCACTGGCTGGTCTCGGCGTGGCACTCGTACCGCGCCTGTACGTGGAAGCGGAACTGGCGCAAGGCCGGCTGGTTGCGCCATGGCCGCAGGAAAAGAATGTCGCCAAGACCTTTTGCCTCGTGTTACCCGAACCCCTTGAGCTGAGCCGCGCGCCCATCCAGGCATTTGCGCATTGGCTGTTGGAGGAGGCGCAGGTGAGGTAGGGTCGTGCGCAGGTGCCAGGACCGGTTCGGTTTCGTAGGCCACGTTAGTGCTGATCCCACGGGGTGATGATGTCTATGCACGACCAGCTATTCAGTGGATAGGTGATAAAGCTTTTGTGTCTGCTTTTGGCCGATTTCTGCCTTTCGCCACCGGCATCTATGGGTCGTTTTTAGCCGGTCGTGACAGGCTGAAATCGACCCAAAGCTGTCGGTCAAGAATGCCGAAGACATGAATGCATTAATGCACTCATGTCGTTCGGACGCATCTCAGATCATTGCTTGATCAAGTCCCCCGGTTTCCATGCCTTGTCGAAGAACGCCTTGGTCGGGCCGTATAACCGCAGAATTACGAAGTAACCTTCGCCCGGCAGGGTTTTGATCCAGTTTTTACCGGTACCCGGTGAGTCTGGGCCGAAGTGCACGTCGATTGAGCCGTCGGTGTTGGTGACGGGTTTGTCCATGGTGTTCAGCGATGGGAACGGCTGGCCGTTATCCAGGCCTGATGCAGTGATCGAGTCATACGCCGTCACCGACCAGAACAATGCCGCCGGAATGCCTTTGGGAAGGTTCAGCGAGTAGCTGTTGCTACCGGACAGGAATTGGCCTTTGGTATCGACGAAAGTGGCCGGGTACTTGGCGCCGACGTTTTCCATGTTCACCGCCATGCCCGGGCTGGCCGAGTAGGCATTGGTGAAGAAACCGGTGCGCGGGTCGATGTAATTGAAGGTGTCGGCGGTGAACGTCGCATTGCCGGGGAATACGTTCAACCACTTGCGATCCGGATACCAGGTGCCATTGGCGACAATGGTTTGCGGCATGTAGGAAATGGCATGGCCGATCTTGCTTGCAGTTTTCGCTGCCTTGTCGAGCAGGTCGCGGGTGGTAGGCTCCGGCTTGAACGGTTTGCCTTTGACGATACCCAGTGCGGCAAGCATGCCGCGCATTTCCATGTCTTGCGGGTCAACGTATTCGTGGTCGATGAACCGCGACAGCATGTCGAACGCGCTGCCATCGGTGGGGTAGAGCATGTTGACCGGAGTTTTCGAGGCGTTGGGAAACTCCATCGCTTTGGCCGTGGCCTGTTTGCCCAGCGGATAGATACGCGTCTGCTCCATGACCGCGACCGGTGCCTCCAGTTGTTTCGGATCCTTGAAGAATCCGCGCCAGAACACGAACACGCCGTAAGTGCGCGAGCGGTAGGTCAGATAGCCCGGCGGTACCTCACCCTTGTAGTCCGGTGGCAGCACAAGATACTTGCCACCCTTACCTTTGTCCGGCCCCGGCAGCCCAACATCACCACACCACTGGCGACCTTCGATCTGACCTTCAGAGCAGATTGGCCGCTGGAAGAAGTCATCGATAATGCCCTGCAAACCTGGCGGGACCTCGATGACCATCGGGCCGTCCTGCTTAAGATCCAGATAACCCATGGCGTAGATCACGTCGGAGTTGGGCGTGGTGACCCGGGTCTTGGCGTTGAGGCGATCCTTCCAGATCGGCAGCACGTTGTAACCGGTGCCGAAGGCTTTCTCCGAGCCTTCCTTCATGGCGTACATGTTCAACGCCGGCAACGCCCAGATGTACGACTGCACGGCGCGCTGGAACAGCAATTCGTTTTGCAGTTGTTCCACGCCTTCGAGCGTGGGATACCCGCCCGCAAACGGCAAATCGGCCAGTTGCTCATAGTGCGTGGCGGCCTGGGCGCTGGTGCTGATCGACAGGGCCAGGCCCATTGCGGTCAATGATTTTGCAAGTGTGTTCATCTTGAACATCCTGTCCCGGTCAATTGGTTTTCACTACGGCTGGCGGCACCCACTGGCCGTTCAGCGCGGCCGGTTCAGGCCAATAAGCGCGGATGTATAGCGAGAAATCGGCGCCTTTTGGTGTCGGCAGCCAGTTGCTTTCCTTGTCCTTGCCCGGCGAATCGTTTTGCACGTAGATCGTCAGCGAACCATCGGTATTGGCTTGCAGCGATTTGTTTTTGGTGCCGATCGAATAACGCTTGAGTTCATTCGGGGAGAAGAAGTGTTGTTCGTTGTAGAGCGTCAGCGACCAGAAACCTTTCACCGGTGGCAGCTGACCTTTGGCAAAGGTCACGGTATAGCCATTTTGACCATTGAGGCGGGTGCCGGACTTGTCCAGATCCTGATAGAAGTATTTGGTCTCTTTCTGTTGATTGACGAAGATGTTCGAGCGCGCCACAGCGGTACGGCTGAAGTAGTCGGTACCAAACGCCGCACCGTTGCTGATGGTGCTCCAGTGATCAGGTAGTTGCAGGCCGTAGTTGCGAAATTGCAGCAGCGGATCAATCACTTCGCTGTCGGCTTTTTTCGCCTCATCGATCATCGCCGCCTTGAGTTGCGGATCGGCCTTGGCGATGGCAGCGAGGGCGGCCATTTGCGCGTAACGGGCTTCTTCGCCCGGCAACGGTTTGGCGTCCTTGAGCAGGGCCGGCAACTCGTCGAAGAATTTCTCCGGCATCACCCATTTGGTTTCGTCGCTGCCCGCTGCCTGCGCCGGGAATTTCGGCAGTTTCGCCCAGTCGCGATGTTTGACCTTGCCGTCGTATTGCGACAGCGGGTACATGTCCACGCCCGACAGCGACGCTTGAATGGCTGCGCGGTCGGCTGCGGTATCGTCCTGGAACACTCGGGGAATCACGAAGCCGGTGTTGGTGCGTGCACGGAAGACTTTGGTGATGCCCGCCGGAACTTTGCCATTCCAGTCCGGGCCAACCAGCAGATAGAAGCCAGGTTTGCTGCCGTACATCTTGCCGAGTTCGGCAAAGCTGTCGGAGCGCAGGTCCACCACCTGATACACCCAGAAACGGCTGCCGAAGTCCGGCACTTGCAGCACCACCGGCTCCAGATCCAGCGCAATGCTGCCCGCGCCGTACACCACGTCCTGATTCGGGCACGCTACCAGACGTTCGGCCGGATCAATGTAATCGCTGAGCATCGACAGTCGATTGATTGGCGCGACCGGGACGATGCCACCCATCAAGCCAGGTTCGGGCAGGTCTTTGAAAGCCTGGCGACGGTTGAAAATATTGGCCATCGGCCAACCCCAGAAATACGCTTCGCGCGCCATCATGCGTACATAGGGTTCGGTGACTTTGGTGCCGGCGACGGGGCCGGAAACTTCGTCAGCGCGGCTTTGCGGTGCCAGCAAGGTTGTGGTTGCCAGTGCACCAATCAACGTCAGTGCGAACAGGTTCAGGCGATGGGGCGATTGATTCATAAAGCATCCTTACTTGCGGGATCACCCTTTGCAGGTGAGTCGCAGAAAAGATAGCCTAAGTTTGGCGGGGTGACGCCTGAACGTCTGCTTTTGGCCGATGGTGTGTAAAAACGTTTTTGAGCGCGACAGCCACTCAAAACTGTACTGAAAATTACGCCTCTACGCGAAATCCACATCTGCTTACGCGCCGATAAATTTCAGATTTAACGCAGACGCGCATACTTCAATTTAGGCGAAGCGTTTTTACACACTCTGGGCCGACAGCAGTCCTTCGCGAGGACTACAATCGGCCAAATATGGACATTAGAGACTCTTACAAAGTCAGAACGACTCTCCTTTAAAAAATTATCCTGGCTAAAAAAGCCCCCCAGATCACTCGGCACCCAGCTCATAACAATCAACTCCCCAGTCACCTCAGCCCTTCCCTGCCGCTGATTTGTGGTTGTATACCGGATCTTAGTCGCTTCAAAATGAACCCCTTCAAACACCCGCCGAATGTCTGGGTGGCCGTTGATACTGAGCATCACCTTCCCTTTGTAACGCCGCATAAAATCAGCCATACGCTCGTAGCTTTCAAACGGGAAGTCGACGCCATAGCCAGCGGTCTGCCAGTAAGGTGGGTCAATATAGTGGAAGGTGTGTGCCCGGTCGTAGCGCTCTGCGCACTCAAGCCTGGGCAGGTTTTCAACTTAGGTACACCTGCATCGAGGACGACATGCTGGCCTCGGTGTATCTGCACGCTGACCAGCCGCTCAAGAGTGGGGGCGGATTGCTTATTAGGAAGGCTCGTCGCCTTACTGGTCTGGTTCATAGAAAATGTAACTGAAAATCGACTAGCCTCAGTCCACTGCCTGCAACCAATTAAGTAAATCCATTTCCAAGCTGCCTGGCTTAGGTGCTGTGGGAAATAGCAGGCAGTAGCGTGAGCCGTCTTCAACAAAACCTAGTGGCGCGGCCAACACACCGCTCTGGATATCGTCGCGCACTAAATGCCATGGACCAATGGCCACCCCGAGGCCTGCGACAGCTGCTTGGATGCTGAAATAAAAGTGCTCAAACGATTGCATCTCCATGGAAGGAGTGGGCAGTCCTTTTGCACTAGCCCACTCCTGCCAAGCCATAGGTCGGCTAGTAGTCTGAAGCAGTGGGGCCATGGAGCGCAGACATTTCCTGCTTTTACTGAACCACTGATCTGCCATTTCTGGTCTGCATACAGGGCCGACCTTTTCTGGGAATAGGCTCTCAACATGATAGCCGGGGGGGCGAGGAAAATCGTCCCGCCGAATGGCCAAATCTATGCCATGGTCGAACGAAAAGCTGCCGCCGCCGGCCACTAAATGAATTTCTGGCCCCCTATGATGTGTTTGGAAGTTGCTCCAACGAGGGATCAACCATCGCATTAACAGCGTTGGCTCGCAGGACAGGACAAGCTGGCGAGCACGACGGGCATCGGTACGTATCTCGCGAACTGCCTGGTTCATCAATCCAAGCCCTTCACTAACGGCTTTCGCCAAACGTCGTCCAGCGTCTGTTAAAAAAACCCTTCGGCTACGCCGCTCGAACAGGTCAACACCTAGATCCTCCTCAAGCAAGCGCACTGCTCGGCTTATGGCACCTGGCGTCAGATGCAACTCCTCAGCCGCACGGGCGAAGTTTTCGAACCGTCCGGCCGATTCGAAGCAACGCAGCGCGAGCAGAGAAGGCGTGCGAGCTTCAGAGATTAGTGAGCTGTACTCACTATTTTCTTCAGAAATCATCGTTATTACCAGAGCAAATAATCTGTAAATATTGCTTTTTACCACTAAGAATTCGAAGAGTACGGCATGAACGAATGGATAGCTGTAATCACCATTACAATACTCGCATGCGTCAGTCCGGGGCCGGATTTCGCCATGGTTTCTCGCAATGGATTGCTACTGTCTCGACGGGCGGGAGTCCTCACAGCTGTGGGAATTGGTACTGGGGTTCTAGTCCACGTCTGCTATACCTTGCTCGGACTAGGCTTAGTGCTTCAACAAACGCCTTGGTTGTTCAATGCGCTGAAGCTGGCTGGAGCTGCGTATCTTGTCTACCTAGGCATCAAAATGCTTCGTTCCAGGCCGGTTATTGAAGAGCTGGATGCACCGTTAACCGCAATGTCAGATCTGGCAGCTTTACGCACGGGATTTCTCACAAACGCGTTGAATCCGAAAACATCGATCTTCATCGTTAGTTTGTTCATTGGTGTAGTACGACCGGACACCTCCCTGACAGTGCAAATTGCATATGGCGTGTTCATCGCTGGGGCGCACGCGGTATGGTTTAGCCTCGTCGCGTTGTGCTTCTCTGCCGGGATAGTGCGCGAGAAACTAGTGGCCTCACGGCAATGGATTGACCGATTTTTTGGAGGCCTACTGGTGAGTTTCGGGATTCTGCTGACAATCGCTCAGCGTTCAGTCTGAGGTGAATTTGCCCCTGCGCTGGGCCTTCAAGCACGCCGCGTGTTCGAGTTGTTTCTCGACCTGACTCTGTTATGTATGAATGTGTACTTGAGCAGTTTGAGTGACAGTCACTGATGAGAATGAGCAGCTTTGCTCGAACGAAAGACCCAGCAGCTCGCTGCCACCAGCACCCATGCTGCAATACCGCCATACAGCATTACCCAGCCAAACCCATGCGCCAACGCTGCATTCGCGACATCGACCGGAATCGTAGTTCCCTGGCCAGTCTGCGCCAACACGGCAGCATTGCCGGCTGAAATACTCTCCGCCAACAACCTCAGTTGCACATCATCGGGCGAGCCAGGTAACTGGCTGCGCAAGGAAGACAGGATGCCTTCCACCAAGATGAATCCCATCAACGCAATATTGATTGCAAGACTGATCATACGAGCGCTGATATCAATTCCTGATGCCATGCCAGCACGTGCGCTGGGCACCGATCCGGTGGTGGTATTGGTTACCGGCGTGTTGGTCAGTCCCAGGCCGATCCCGGCGATCAGACAGCCTGGAAGCATCGTCAGCCAGCTGGCCTGCGTGACACTGCTGCCCCATTTCATCAGCAGGAACCCTAGGCCGATGGTGAACAAGCCTGCGGGAATCACCACGTCAGGTCGATAGCGCAGCGCCAGCCGTTCGCCTAACGGGGGGATAACCAACGTCGGTAGTGTGTAAGCCAGCAGTGCCAGACCGGTGCCCACACTGGCGTAGCCAAGGCTATTTTGAAAGTACAGAGGCAGGTAGATCATGAATGGCCAGAAGCTGAAGTTCATGCCTGCCGACCCTAGCAAAGCACCCGAGAAGCGGCGGATGCGCAATACAGAGAAGTCGAACATGGGATCGACATGGCGTCGCTGCGCAACGACAAAGACAATGAAGCTGACCATTGCCACTATCAGGCTGGCGATGGACGAACCGCTGGAGAAACCCACCCCCGCTCCCTGCGTGATGAACCAGGAAAGACCCAACACTGCCAGCGACAGCGAAATAATGCCCAACACATCCAGCCTGCGACGCTGCGGATCACGTGATTCATCGACACCGACGATCACCAGTACCAACGCGAGTACCGCAATTGGCGCATGCACCAGGAATACCCATTCCCAACTCGACAACGCCACGATAGCGGCGCCGATAATCGGACCGAACCCCAAACCAATGCCGAACACGATCCCCCAGGCACTGAAAGCTTTACCGCGCGAAACTCCAGACTGGAATCGATGAGACAGAACGGCCACCTGGCAGATCAGCATGGCACCACCGGCCATGCCTTGCAGGAATCGGCTGGCAATCAAGACACTGGCGCTGTCCGCCCATCCACAGCCTAGTGAGGTCATACCGAAAAGCACCAGGCTAATGATAAACACTCGCTTGCGCCCATACCGATCCGCCAGTGTGCCGGTGGCCATCAGTACCGTGGTGCAGGCGATGGTGTAGGCATTCATGATCCACTGCATATCTTTGAAATCGCTGCGCAGAACCGATTCAAGTGTGGGCAGAATGGCCGGCACGCTCGAGATTTCCAGGCCGAACATCAGCGAGGCCAAGCAAACGGCGGCTATCGTGAAAACATCTTTTTGCGAAGAAGAGAACTGCATCGTGATCTTCCAGATCAAGTTGATGGGCTCCGGCAAGACCGCTCTGAATGTCAGCCTCGCCAGACATAACGCCAAGTGACCGGCCGCATTCTGGAAGTAATTAAAAAATGACAGAAATGATTTAATTTCGTAAGTTTTATTAATATTCGTCATGAGTTGACTAAATGGACTTCGACCCAGCGCTATTGCGTGCTTTTGTCGCGATCAAGGAAACCGGCAGTTTCACTCGTGCCGCAGAGCGGCTGCACTTGAGCCAGTCAGCGATCAGTCATCAAATCCGTCGTTTGGAAGAACAGGCCGGTACCACGCTACTGGTGCGCACCACCCGACGTTTGACGCTGACAGAAGATGGCGAAGATTTCCTGCGCCATGCCGAACACGTCCTAAGAGCGCAAGACGCCCTCTCCCGGCGTTTCGAAGCGTCGTCGGTATCCGGGGCCGTGCGCTTCGGAGTGCCTGAAAATTTTATCGGCGACGGCCTACCGCCGTTACTGACTCGGTTCGCCAGGCAATTTCCCGCCGTACGTCTGGATGTAACCGTTGGCACCTACCTTGATCTGCGCGCGCTGGTCGATGCCGATGGGCTCGATCTGGCCGTCGTCATGGCATTGCCGGGCAGTCCCCCCGGCGGTACCGTACTGCGCGAAACCCGGTTTGTCTGGGCCGCAGCGCAGAGTTTCGACTTTACCGGCGACTCCCCTTTGCCGCTGGCGTTTGCACCAACGCCCTGCTTGCACCGCCAAGTGGCCGTAGAGGCATTGGAGCATTCCACTGTGGATTGGCGGGTCGCCTTTACCTCCCCAAGTCAACAAGGACTGCGGGCAGCAGTGTTGGCGGGGCTTGCCGTCACCGCTCTACCGTTGGGAGATCTAGAGCCCGGCATGGTAGTTATTGACGGCCAACATGGCCTGCCAGCGCTGCTGGATGCTGACTTCAGACTGATTTGGAGTGCCACAGGAAAGACGCCTGCGGCCAATGCATTTGGGCAGCTGCTGGTAGAGATGTCTGAGTCGCCATCAATCTAGAACAAGCTGACTGCCATTGGCATTCCAGAGTCAGTGCCCTGTTGATTATGAAGGGTGGCTTTGGATGGTTGCGGCTCTTAGCGACAGGCCGCAACTCGACTATCGCAGTTGACCGGCAGTGACCCAATGACAACATCTCAGACGGTTCGCACGCTCCTCGCCAATGGTCTGCTCGAGCGGAATGCCCATCCTACCGACACTCGGGCCAAGGTAATTTCCGTCACCGATGCCGGGCGAGAATTGGCGCACGAGGCCGTCCTTGTTGTGGAGGAAGTTGACCGCCAATTTTTCTTACCGTTGGGCGAGCAGCGGTCCAGCTTGGTACAGTTTTTTCAAATGATGCTCGACAAAGGGCCAGTGCCGGATGAATTGTCTTGATTATGTAGACACGCAATGACCGCTTCTGGCCGATTCTGTTGAAAAATTGCTCTTTTAAAGGTCAGCTTGCAGACGTCTGCTTTAACCAGTCCAGAATTGTCTTGGTTGTCTCTTGTGGCTTTTCTTCCTGAATCCAGTGGCCTGTGTCCAGGCTGACAACCTCGACGTTTGGCACAAAGTCACTCAGATTTGGGGACTTTGGTATCGTATCGCGGTCCCCGTAGATCATTAGCGCGGGGTGATGAACAATCGGGTCAACGTCCGCCAAAAGATGCCAGTTGCGGTCCAGATTTCGATACCAGTTGATACTGCTCGTGAAGCCAGAGACCTCAAACGCGGCGTCGAGGACAGACAGCTCGGCATCTGTCATGAGCGGCTCTCCGGTATCAGCCTCAGCCTCAGCCAAGTTGATCATTGCCATTCCTACTTCGGGTGCTTGTGTTTGTTCGTTCTTGCGATACAGATTTCGAAGGAACTGTTGCCTGTTTTGATCCAGGATCGCATCCGCCACTCCGGGGTGCCGATTGAAATGCACCATGTAGTTATCAGGCCCCATGAAGCTTTCGATCAACTCCACCCACGGGATGTCACCCCGTTCCTGATAGGGAAGTGCGAGCGCGATGAGCTTGCTCACGCGGTTTGGATGCAGTAGCGCCGTACCCCAGACAACATTAGCGCCCCAATCATGGCCGACAAAGACGGCATCGTCGTATCCGAAGTGATCAAGCAGCGCGACAAGGTCGTCAGTCAAATGCGCGAGGTCATATGCGGTCACGTCAGTCGGCCGTGCAGAATTGCCATACCCACGCTGGTTCGGCACGATGACGTGATAGCCAGCGGTCGCAAGCGCTGGCAATTGATGCCGCCAGCAAAAGGCATGCGCCGGCCAGCCGTGACAAAGTACGATCGGGTTTCCAAAATTTTCTTTTCCTGCTTCAAAAACTTCCAATTCAACACCGTTTACCGAGATCAAAGTGGGCATGGGAAAGCCGTTGGAGTTAAACATTTATCTTCCTTTTTGGTTTGGATGGGCGATCAGGCAGCGGCGCAGCACTTGATGCCGGTAGTTCCGAGGATTCGTGCCAGACATCCAGCTGACGTCGACACTCGTAAACTACGAGGTAAAGGTGTCAAAATCTGACACCTTTGATTATTGATCCAAAGAAGATGAATGTTCGCCTTCGACAAGAAGCCATCATACGCAGCCTCCGCCGCAACGGATCATCAACCATTGCCGAGCTCGCAGGCCAGGTAGGGGCATCCCGCAGCACGCTGTTACGTGACATTAATGCGTTGCGAGAACAGGGTTTTGTCATTCGCTCTGAACCTGGTCGCGGCGGCGGGCTGCAACTTGACCCCCGTTCAGTTCAGACCGCGCCACGTCTTTCAGTGATCGAGGTTTTTGCGCTTTTGATCAGCGTGGCATCTATGCGTGCGGCGGGAAATCTACCATTCTCAAGCGTTGCAGATACCGGACTTGCAAAGATTGAAAAGGCACTGCCGTCAGACAAAATTCGGGATTTGCGGCATTTTCTGGACTGTCTGTATATTGGAGAACTTGCCCCGCAGGTGGACAGAACCAATATCGGAACAATGGACCCTGCCTTGCTTCCGGAATTTGAGGCAGCCTTTCTTCAGCGCCTGCATCTGCGATTCAATTACCGCGATGCAAAAGGTGAAAGCAGCACACGTGTGGTTGAGCCGCAAGCGATGCTGATTCTGCCGCCACTCTGGTATCTGGTGGCCTGGGATCCTGCACGTGAAGATTTCCGGCATTTCCGCATGGACAGGATCAGAGAACCGTACTGTATCGAAGGAACGACGTTTCGAAAACGGAACGTCGTTTTCGATGATGGCGTCCGACCTCTGGATAATTCACAGCGCTAGTGTTTCGCGGCGGTTTCCTATCCCGAATCAGTGGCACACAGAACTTAAAACCAAAGTGGGTGGTATGCCATACAGGTGCAAGGAAATGTGATTTACGTACCCACAAAGAAAGGCTCTCACGCTCAGCTTAATGTAGGGGCTGTTTTATATAAGCGGAGTCATTCAGTGAGAATGCTTCTGTGAGCGTTTTACCAAGATTGCCTTGACCAATAGCTGATTCGGTTCGATACCTAATCCTCATGACACAACTAAAGGGTTTTTCGTGATCCTGCGCCTCTACGGCCCTACCAAGAGCTTTTTCGACAAGGCATGGAAACCTGGCGACCTGCAAAAACAGTAGTCACCATGCTGCACTGCGCAGAGGAGCATTGATGGGGTGCTTCGTGAACCGGCTTGAGAGGTTCACGAATGCACTTCGTTGCTCAGTTCACGTGTAATGAACTACCCGCGCAGCCTTGTTCGGCAGGATGAGCGCGGCACACACAAACCCCACTACCACCATGCAGGCAGACACCAGGATGGCGTAGCTGAAGCCTTGCACTGCACTACCCCCGTCCGCCAGCACGGCGATGCTCACCGCGACACCCACGGCCAGACCGACTGCAGACCCGACTTCCTGGGTCGTGGTCAGCATGCCGCCCGCCAAACCATGATCGACCGCATCGACGCCCTCGATACCGGCCACGGTCCAGGCCGGGAATGCGATGCCGTAACCAATGCCCGCCAACAAGGTTCCGGGAAGAATCGAACCGGCCCAGGAAGTATCCACGGCCAAGGAAACGCCCAGCAAAGCCAGGCCACAGATAAACAGCGTCATACCGCCCAGAATCACCGGTTTGGTATCGACCCTGGCGATCAGGGTAGGTCCGACCCAGGCGCTGGAGAGCGTGAAGGCTATCGCCATCGGCAACAGCCCCAGGCCTGTCTGAGTAGCACTGAAACCGAGGATTTCCTGCATATACAGAGCCACGACGACAAAAGTCGGCCCCAACGCGGTATTCGCCAGCAGCGACACCAGGTTTGCGCCGCCGGTCATGCGCCGCCAAAAAATCGGAATGGGCATCAGCGGATACTCGACCCGGCTTTCAACCCACACAAATACCGCGAGCAGCCCCACGGCCAGAGCAATCAACCCGTATGTGACGGGAGATGCAAGACCTACGTGCTCGCTGTTGGCAAACGCGAACACCAATGTTGCAGCACCCGCTGCGACCAGAATCGCGCCGCCGATATCCAGGCGCATCGCAGCCATTGAAGCCTCGCGCTTGCCTTCTGGCAAATACCCTGCAAGGGCAATCACCAGTACACCCACGGGGACGTTGATCCAGAGCACCCAGCGCCAGCCCAGCGCGTCGGTGATCAGGCCACCCAAAATCAACCCTGCGACGAAACCGCTTGCAGCTACGGCCGTCCAGGCCCCTAACGCACGGTTGCGCGATTTCTCGTCAGGAAACAGCGCCAGCAGCAACGAGAAGGCCGCCGGTGAAAAGAGTGCCGCGCCAAAGCCTTGCATGGCCCGGGTCACGATGAGCATTGCGGGGCTCTGCGAGAAGCCGCCGAGCAACGAACCCAGGGTGAAGATCACCAGGCCCAGCAAAAATACCCGGCGACGGCCAAACATGTCGGCAGCGCGCCCACCCAACAGCAGAAACCCCGCAATGGCGACGCCATAGGCATTGATGACCCACTGCAAGGCCCCAGGGGTGAACCCCAGGCTTTCCTGAATCTGTGGCAAGGGAATCATGGTGATAGAAAAGTCGAGCAATGCCACAAATTGAGTCGTGCATAACAAAATGAGGCAAAGCCGCCAGCGAGGATTATTCATTGGTACATCCTTGTTGATTTAGTTTTACTAAATTTGTTTAGAACCTCTAAACACGCTGTATCATCGCCCTCACGCCTGGATAGCGGAAACGATCATTTGTGCCCACAACAGTCAGGAAAACTAAACCCCATGGCCACGTCACTGCCCCTTCTCGCGCTGCGTACCTTTGTCGAAGTAGGGCAACGAGGCAGCATCAAGGCGGCTGCTCAAGCGCTGAGTGTCACTTCAGGCGCTGTCAGCCAGCAGATTCGTCTGCTGGAAGAACGGGTCGGCATGGCGCTGTTCACACGGGAGCGAAGCGGGTTGCGCCTGACAGAAGCCGGGGCCAGCGTTCACCCTGCGTTACTCCAGGCCATTGAAAACATGCAGCAGGCGTTGCAGTCGCTGGAGGGCATCAAGTCCCGGCAGACCTTGACCGTCAGTACAGTCGCGACGTTTGCAGCTTCCTGGCTGGTACCGCGCCTTGGCCGTTTCAACCTGCGCCACCCACACATTGAAGTCAGGGTCGAAGCGACGTCC
This sequence comes from Pseudomonas kulmbachensis, assembly GCF_963681935.1. Classification (NCBI taxonomy): domain Bacteria; kingdom Pseudomonadati; phylum Pseudomonadota; class Gammaproteobacteria; order Pseudomonadales; family Pseudomonadaceae; genus Pseudomonas; species Pseudomonas kulmbachensis. The sequence continues at coordinate 2,916,976 of NZ_OY817088.1, forward strand.
GCCGTGGTCGACATGCGCCGGGACCGCGTCGATGTGGCACTGCGCCATGGGCTTGGGATCTACCCCGGTTTGCAGGTCACCCGTCTGATGGCGCCCGTGATGGTGCCGGTGGCCAGCCCTGCCCTGATGGCCACCAGCCCGAAAATCACAGACCCCGTGGACTGTCTTGAATTTGCGCTGTTGCACGACTCTGACCGGGCAGACTGGTCCCTCTGGCTCACGGCCCACGATGTCGCCAAAGACCCGCGCGCCGAACGCGGCACTGCGTTCGAGGATGATTTCCTGCTGATCCGCGCCGCCGAGGCCGGTCAAGGGCTGGCCTTGGTGCCCCGGGAATACGCGCTGGAAGAAATCAACGCCGGCCGTCTCGTTCAAGTCCTGGACAAACCCTGGCCTGCGCGCTTTGCCTACTACGTGGTGACCCGCCAGGACGCCATGCACAGAGAAGAGGTCAAGGCGTTCGTGGACTGGATCATGGAAGAAGCTCAGGACGTGGTTTAGCGAGCCTTGGCAGATCGCCGTGGGCGCTGAACCAGAGAGTCAGTCAGCACGACAGCCGCCATGCAAACGCAGGTAGTCAAGGCAACTTATTTATCGACCCAGACTTTTCAGGGTCGATTGCCACGGGCAACACCTCCTGCTCTAGAGGATCGTTTGTCGCCCCCCCTCGCGCGAACCATGGTTTAGAAAAACTAACCCCATGATGGATAAAACATCGTTTTAAATTCTGCGCGCCAACGGCTAGGGTGCCCCTTCACCTTTTGACTGCCCCGTCGTTCTCCAAAGGCCCCGCCATGAACGCCCCTGACCTGACGCTCTACACCGACAGTTCGCCCAACGGCTTCAAGATCACCATTGCCCTGGAAGAGCTGGACCTGCCCTATAGCCTTCACCACGTTCATATCGAGCAGGGCGAACACCGCCAGCCGGAGTTTCTAAAGCTCAACCCCCATGGGCGCATCCCGGTACTGGTTGACCACGCGACGGGCATCACTCTGTTCGAGTCTGCCGCCATCCTGCTCTACCTGGCCGAAAAGACAGCACGGCTATTGCCTGTAGAACCCTCAGAGCGTTGGGCGGCCATTACCTGGCTCATGTTTCATACTTCAAGCATGGGCCCCATCCTGGGCCAGCGCGTGCATTTCGAACTGTTTGATCAACCTGCGAACCCCACCGCCATCGCCCGCATGCGACAACTGACGGAATCGACGTTCGCGACACTCGATCAACATCTGTCCAACCAGCTATGGCTGGCGGGTGCGCAATACTCGATTGCCGATATCGCGACCTTCGGTTGGATGCATATCGCCCGCATCATCGACTTTGACTTCAGCCGGTTTCGCCACTTGAGCGCATGGTACGAGCGAATTGCCCTGCGCCCGGCCGTGCAACGAGGCATTGCGCTTCCCCAGCCCGCGACGGGCGCCTGACACTACACACCAAGGAACCGGTAATGAACCAGATTGCGATACCCCCGGCCCAGGCTTTGACCTGCGGCGCGGATGCGACGGCTTTTGCTCATCACCCCGGCTACCGCCGGATGTTTGAGCAGGATCAACTGACCCTGGGCATTTTCTTGCCCCTGCGGTTCTACGAAGGCGATATGTCGGTCCTGGCCGGCCAGGCTGATCTGGTCAGTGAACTCGACCGGCTGGGCTTCGCCGCCACGTGGGTACGCGATGTGCCTTTGTACGACCCTTCTTTTGGCGACGCGGGCCAGGTGTTCGACCCCTTCACCTACCTCGCCTACCTCGCCGCACGCACCAAGCAGATTGCGCTGGTGACGGGCAGTGCGATCTTCACCTTGCGTCACCCCATCGACCTGGCCAAGGCCGCGGCCACCCTCGACCAGCTGTCTGGCGGGCGCCTGGTGATGGGTATCGCCTCCGGTGACCGACCGATAGAATTTCCGGCCTACGGTCTCGAACATGGCGAACGCGGGGAGCGTTTTGCCCACTCGGTGGATTACTTCCGGCAATTGCTGCAGGCAAGACCCACAGCGATCCAGTCGGCACTGGGCAGTCTGAGCGACGCTCAGTTGCTGCCAAAACCGGTGACCGGCCGCATACCGTTGATCGTGACAGGGCGCTCGCAACAAAGCATGCAGTGGCTGGGTACTCAAGCTGATGGCTGGCTGACCTATCCTGATTCCACCCAGGACCGCAGGGGCCCACAACGCCTGGCGGAAAGAATTCGCACCTGGCGTTCGAGCATTCCAGGGGGTGGGTTCCGCCCGCACATGACCAACGAATGGATCGATCTGGCAGAGGACCCCAACTTTCCGCGCACTCCTCTGCGCGGCGGTTATGTGCTCAAGACTGGACGCAATGGGCTCATTGATCTGCTGGGGGAATGGCGCGAAGCGGGAGTCAACCACGCGGCCTTGGGGATTCAGATGGCACAGCGCCCGGCAGCCGACATTATTCAGGAACTGGCGCAGGACGTACTGCCACTATTCCCCTCGCGCACAGGTCCTGCGCCCTACCCTCAGCACTGGTAAGTCACCATGCCCTTTGCAGAACCTCGCTTGCTCAGGGGCTATCTCGATAGCCATCTGGGCAGGATCAACCTGTTGATCGACCCCGATGGGGCCCTAAAAAGACTGGACTTCAGCCTCCCTGGCCTCGTCGATGCCCGACCTGAATACCGCGACGTCCCCTTGGATCAGGAGGCAACTGCTGACATTCGCCAGCAATTGAGCGAGTACCTCAAGGGTATCCGCCGGGAATTTGATGTCGTTCTGGCACCTACCGGCAGTGCGTTTCTCAAGGAGGCCTGGGCGCTGCTCAGGGGCATACCTTACGCCACCACAACCACCTACGGCGAGTTGGCCAAGGCAATGACCAAACCCTCGTCGGCACGGGCAATCGGCATGGCCAACGCGGTTAATCCCATCTCCATCATAGTGCCCTGCCACCGGGTCATCGCCGCCACGGGCCAGCTCACCGGCTACAGCGGTGGGCTGGACAAAAAACGCGGCTTGCTGATGCTTGAGGCCAGGTTTGCGGGCGCGGATGCCTATGACCTGCAGCCCTAGCTACCCCACTGCGATCCTTAACCCTGCGCCATAAATTGTGGCGCAGTGCTGTCGGCCACTAACACTTTGACCAGGGCTGCACCGTCCATGGGCTTGTGGAACAGATAGCCCTGCGCAGAATCAATACCCAACTGCGTAAGGTGTTTTCTCTGCTTATCGGTCTCGACGCCTTCGGCAACGATCTCCAGATTCAAAGAACTGGCCAGCGAAACGATAGATTCAATAATCCGGCTTTCCTTGAAACCTGACGACCGCGCTACAAACCCGGCATCCAGTTTGATCTGATGGAACGGTAATTGAGCCAGACGGGTAATGGACGAAAATCCGCTTCCGAAGTCATCCAGCGACAAGCTGACGCCGCTTCTGATCAGGGTTGTAATATTTTCGATGCTCGCCATATCAAGGGGCAGCGTCTGTTTTTCGGTTATTTCCAGGGTAATAAAACGTACGGGAAGCCCTGCCTTGCGGACTTTCTTTATCAAGTGTTGGGCAAAGCCCTCAATCAGTAATTGCGACGCTTCGATATTGTACGAAAACACCAGCGACTCACCGATGGAATACAAATACTTATGCAGTTTTAAACCTTGCTCCAACAAGCACTCAAACAGTTGATCATGAAGTTGATCCTGCTCAACTACATCCAAAAACAACGAAGGCAACAACAGGCCTTTTTCCGGATGTTGCCAGCGGGCCAATACTTCAACACCGAGCATTCTGTTGGTTTTCAAGCATATTTTTGGCTGGAAATAGGGAACCATATGTTGTGCCTCCAGCGCCTGTACCACCGCACTCCCGCCCAGATCGCCGGTGCTTTCAGACGGGACATGCACCGGGCGCATGTGGCTTGAGCGAGAGTGATCATTGACGCATCTTTTCACGGTTGCCACCTTGAGGAGCAAGCTGTTGAACGGTGCCTGCTCCAGGCTGGCGCTATAACCACCGGCGTTATATTTGCGCGCCTTGGCAAGAAAACTGGAGATGCCCCATCTGACGCCGGGTTCGAGCTCATCGCTCTTGAGGATTGAAAAAAAGCCACTGGTTTCACAGAGCATTCTGAAAAATGAAATTTCATCATGTGAACCGAAAGAGTCACAAATCACCAGATCAACCGTTAATGTCGACAGGTCCAGTGAATGCTGTTCACCCGCGCCGGATATAACATGAGTATGGTTTACTCCCGTCATTCTTAAGCGTTCAAGAATATGTTTGACTCTGGCGCCAATAGAGCAAAACACAATTACATCAAGAGAACGCATACATCCGGACCTCGGGTTAAAAATCATGGTGGGACACCCTAGCAAATAAGCGACCAGGAATTTTCTTGCAAGAATGCTGAATTTTCTTGAACTGACCTGCATCGGTAGCGAACGCGTTAGCACCCGACTTCTTTCCCACCCCAACAGAGTGCGACCTTGCGTACCTGAACTACCCATGTATGCAGCCCTGATATTTCACCCTACCTCGCAAGAGCACCGTGTAGCTGCTGCGCGTACCCAGCGGATGGCGGCTGACTCGAAAGCGGTCCGCCAGACAAAACCGCCAACAGGGTTGTTGACTGGCAAAAGATCTAAACATTTAATTGATAATTCAACATTTCGTTGATATTTTTGACGCCTACGACAAATCACTTGAAGGCGTCCATGAAGCTTTCTGAAGCATTACCAGCCGAGCGAAAGCTGATTCTTGACGTGCTTCACAGCACCCTGAAAATGCTCAGCAATGCGGTTGGTCATCACATTGAAATCGTGTTGCATGACTTGACGAGCCCGGAGCGATCCATCCTTGCCATCGCCAATGGCCATGTCACTGGGCGCAAAGTGGGCGGCTCAGTGCTGGGCGGTCCAAGCCAGGACTTAGGGGTCACGGCTGTCAGGCGTGCGATGGAAAATCGCTCAAGCGCTGAGCCCGTAGTGGTGGAAAATTACCCGACACTCGCGCCTGATGGCCGCCCGCTACGCAGTTCCACCGTGGTGTATCGCGATAGCAGCGGGCAGCCTTTCGCCAGTCTGTGTATCAATGCGGATTTGAGCGGGGTTGCTGCCGCACACACCATTCTCGGAGGGCTTCTGGGGCTGGAGCGCGCGCCCAGGTCACTCGTTGATGAACCGAGAGATATGGAGCAATTGATGGCGCAAATCATCCAGGGAGCATGCCCCGGCGGGGTCGTAGGGATGAGAAAACCTCAAAAACTTGAAGCTGTACGGCAAATGCAGGATCGCGGGATTTTCATCGTCAAAGGCGGTATTGAAAAAGCTGCTTCCGCGCTCGGCGTGACCCGATACACCATCTACAACTATCTGGAACAGATCCGGGTTTCAGAAAACGCTGACGAGCAGGAATGATCAAAATGCAACTCGATATTTTCCAGGTGGACGCTTTTTCCTCTGAGGTTTTCGGCGGCAACCCGGCTGCGATTTGCCCGCTGCAGGCCTGGTTGCCTGATGCGACGCTGCAACACATCGCAGCAGAGAACAACCTGTCCGAGACTGCGTATGTAGTGCGTAACGGTGAGTTGTTCGAGTTACGCTGGTTTACTCCCACGGTGGAAGTCGACTTGTGTGGTCACGCTACCCTGGCAGCAGCTTGGGTGCTGTTCGAACAGCTTGGTGAAAGCCGCGACATACTGCGTTTTTCCACTCGCAGCGGTGAATTGCGTGTGCGGCGCGAAAACGGCTGCCTGGCGATGGACTTCCCTGCCAAGCAGCCTGAAGCCGTAGCTGTCCCGCCAGGCCTTTTGCAAGCCTTGGGCCTGGATCGGATCGATGCACTTTATCGCACAGATGATTACATCGTGGTGGTGGAGGATGCCGCCATCATCGCTGGCCTCAATCCCGACTTCGTTGCACTGGCCTCGTTCGACGTGCGTGGTGTCGCGGTTACCGCGCCGAGTCGTGACTTCGATTTTGTCTCTCGCTGGTTCGGACCTCGAGTGGGGGTAAATGAAGACCCGGTTACCGGCTCGGCCCACACTTCCCTCGCGCCGTACTGGGCCAAGCGTTTGGGCAAGCGTAGCCTGAGTGCCGAGCAAGGTGGGGCGCGCAAGGGCCAACTGCACTGCGAAGTCCTGGACAATGACCGGGTCATTATCAGCGGCTACGGCTCGCTGTACCTGCGCGGCACCCTCTTCATCTGATATTCAAGAACTGCTTCGGGTTACGGCAATCCATCAATTGCTGTTTTCCAGCCCCTTCAATATGTGTTGCAGGCGTACTTTCAGGCTTTCACTGCCACGCTGCATCGGTGCTCGCAATTCGTCACTGATCAAGCCTTCAATGGCCAGGGCGGATTTCACCGGAGCCGGATTTGGCTCCATGAACAGGCTATGAATCAATGGCACTAGCTGGAAGAAGGTTGCGCGGCCAGCGGCTAGCTGGTTGTCGCGGATCTGTTGATACAGCGCCACGAAGAGCTCGGGATGAACATGTGCCGAGGCAGCAATTGCGCCCGTTGCTCCGAGGCACAATGCACTGAAAATCTGGTTGTCTTCGCCACACAGGACATCAACGTTGCCACTGCCCAGCAATGCCAGCGTGTTGGCCTGGTTGCCACCGCAATCCTTGACCGCAACGACCCGTTCATGGGCAACAACGTTTAGCAAAGTGGCTTGTTCGAAGACCACGCCGGTACGGTAAGGAATGTCATAGACAATGATGGGAACGCTGGAGGCATCGGCGACCGTATTGAAAAAAGCTTCGAGCCCCGCCTGAGATGGGCGGATGTAATACGGTGGCGGAACCAGCAAACCGGCCACAGGGCGCTTGAGAATTTCGCTCTGAAATTGCAGCAGCTCAGTCAAATTGTTGCCCGCCAGGCCCATGACAACCCTCTGCGCCGGCACCAGCTCCAGCACCGCATCAAGCACCGCCAGTTGCTCATGCTTGCTCAGTGCTGCTGCTTCGGCCGTGGTGCCGCACACCACAATGCCGTCGATCCCACCTTCCAGCAGATGACTGACCAGACGCTGCAACCCGACAAAGTCGATAGCACTATTGTGGAATGGTGTAACGAGTGGAACCCAGATGCCTTGAAACGATGACATGTACCTTCTCCTTAGGGTAGACCGATTACGTCACCGTCAGAAGCGCAGAAAGGAGGTAAGCAAGGGAGGGAGTCCGTAGCGCTCATGTCCTGTCAGCCCATCTGACGGGACAGCGCGCCCCGGTCAAATGAGCGACTGTTTCTTCGATTTGGAGGCGCAGCGGGCACGACCTGTCGCTTCAGCATTTAAGCCGACAGCACACATCAACAGGTCAGTGATTAGCAACATCCGAGGTTCGCCTTGAATCAATTGCCTCTTTTTTTAAAGGCTTACAGCCCATATGTCAACCGGAGAAGTATTCCTGGGTTGTGAACGAGCGAGAGTTGGACGATTGAAGATCTCGAAACCCAATCAAGTTTTATGCGCCGATCAGAGCGGGCCTTGACCCGCTCTGATGGAAAACCAAAGAGACTCAGTCGTCTCTATCGTCGCGATCGCGATTGTGGTCATAACGTCGATCATTATTGTCGCGACGATCGTACCTTTGATCATAACCACGACCATCATTCCCCCGGTCGTATCCACGACCGGAATCATAACCCCGGTCACGATCTCGACCATGCCCGCCGCCCTCGTCCCAGATTGGCACGCAGCCTCCCAGCAGAAGAGAACCTGTAAAGGCCAAGATCATTATGGCGGTGCGTTTCATGTGGGTGTCCTGAAAGTAATGGGCATAAATAAGACTGCAAAACCGTTAATTAATTCCGCGCAGAGGTGCGTTTTAGGGGCGTAAAAACTGATGTAAGCCGCTGGTTTCAGTAAGCGATCATCGGCGTCGTTTTAGAGCCAAAATGTTCAACCTGCATGATCAAGTTCTCACTCGAGGCCAGTAGTCCATAAATACAAATCTCCCAATCTATACGCCGATGGACTACAGGCGGATAGGAATCCGGCGATAGACGCTGGTTCGGACAAATCTTCTTACTAAATGGCCGCCGTCAGGTCGGTCCATAAAAACAAGAAGAGGTGTCAGTCATGAGCGAATCTATCGCTGTCAGTGCGGTACGCGTTGCGGTGGTGCAATTTGATCCGCAAACAGGAACTCACAACAGCCAGAACAACCTGCAAAACAGTCTGGATCTGGCTCTGCAAGCGTTCGAGAACGGAGCGAATCTCATTGTGCTGCCGGAGCTGGCCAACACCGGATATGTGTTTAGCAGTCGCCAGGATGCCTTTAACCACGCAGAAACCGTTCCTGACGGCCCAAGTGTTCAGGCCTGGACCCGTTTTGCTCAAGAGCATCAGGTGTATCTGGTTGCAGGCATGGTCGAGCAGGACGATATGCGTTTGTTTGACACGGCTGTATTGCTGGGGCCAGACGGGTTTATCGGCAAATACCGTAAAGCGCATCTATGGAACAAGGAAAAGCTCTGGTTCACCCCCGGCGATCTCGGGTTCCCGGTGTTTGAAACCCCGATCGGGCGAATCGGCCTGCTGATTTGCTGGGACATCTGGTTTCCTGAAGTCCCCCGTCTGTTGTGCCAGCAAGGGGCTGACATCATTTGCAGCCTGAACAACTGGGTATGGACACCACCGCCACTGTTCGACGACTCCGGCAAGTGCATGGCGTCATACCTGACGATGACCGCCGCCCACGTCAACAACGTGTTTATAGCTGCTGCCAATCGCATTGGTGAGGAGCCGGATGCACGTTATCTGGGTTGTTCGCTGATTGCCGGAACCAATGGCTGGCCCATCGGTGAAGTGGCGCCAGCTGACGAGCAAACCATTCTTTATGCCGACATCGATTTGTCGGCTGCTCGCAGCGCACCCGTATGGAACAACTTGAACGACCTGCTCCGTGACCGCCGCACGGATCTGTATGACGAAATGCTCGGCTATGACCATCACCTTCGCTTGCCTCGCTGATCGGGTGGTCACCATGGAATCCCTATCCGAAAGAAAAACCTCAGTGGCTGCGGTCAGACTTCTGATCCTGCTTTTTAGCGCCGTGGCGATTATTGGTGTAGTCACAGCTTGGGTGGCCGTGGACTACAACTCCACAGCCCCAGCTTACTGGCCCGCCTACAGCGACATGATAACCAGCATGCCCTCTGCCCTGGCGTGGTTACGCTGGGTGTTGGGTGACATCAGCGAAGTAGCGTTCTACAAACATGAACTCTCCTCTCTGGGCTTGTTGCTTGGCGGTGCGCTGGGATACTGGGCCAGCCGCTACGCTCAGGCGTGGCAAGGGTTCAGCATCAGCTATGGTACGGGGCTGTGGCCCTGGCTGGTGACCAGTTCTCTGTTGGGCCTGTTGTTGAGCAATGCACTCTGGGGCTGGACCCTGACGGCTGGCACCTGGCAACCCACCTTCGCCGCTTTCGTGTCATTGCCCGCGGCTATGGTGTTGCTCTTTGGAGGTGGCTGGAAAGTCACGATCAATGGGGCAATCCTCGGCGCCCTCCTCGTCACGCCATCCTGTCTGCTGATCGTTAACTTCGTGTGCCTGCCCTTGGGTTTGCCAGCGGTGATAGGCAATGTTCTGGGAATGGCATCGGGCAGCGTGGTGGCCTTTTTGCTGTGCCGGACTTGGCCAATACTGGTGACTGCCAAACACGGGCAAACAGCTACAAACCCGCCGCCAGTGTCAGTAAAAGCACCGAATTATGGGGTGATCTGGACGTTGCGGCGCGTACTGGCTGACTTCTCGGAAGCTCCGTTCTACGGCAACGAATGGGCAAGCCTGGGCATGCTCGCCGGGGTATTACTGGCCTGTGCGTTGAACCCGCTAAGCCCTGCTTATGGTTCTGGCCTGCTGTTACACATGGTCGCGGCGCAAGCATTGACCTCACTGGTGGGCGTCATTGTGTGGCGCCAGCAATGGCAGCAACGCGGTTGGTATCCCACTTATGTGCCACTGGTTTCAGTCGTGCCTGCTGCAGTGCTGACCTACGGCGGCAGCTTTACCGTCATCATCGCCAGTGCAGTGCTGGGCGCCTTGATCGCACCGCCACTGGCCTGTGCCATTGCTCAACGGTTGCCCAACTACCTGCATCCCTTTATTGGCAATGTGTTGTCGATGGCGATCAGTACCTTGCTGATCCTGCCTGTAATCGGAGCTCTGGCCGTTGATTAGTTTTTAGAATGAAAGAATTGGGCACGCTGGTCTGAAAAGACGAACCCTGCCAACTGGTAGTGGTCGGAAAGTCATGGCATCAAAAATGCCACCCGATTTCTGCAATCAGCATTGGAGATTTTGTTATGGCGACCCTGACAATCGAAGGTTGGTGTGAAAACAGTGGCGATCACAAACCTGCTGCAATAGGAGACATTCACTTTAACGTTGATGGCCCACTCCACTTGCGTCTGGAGCAAGCTGAAGAGCGTCTGCAGAAGACCCAGGAGCACGAAGCCATGGTCGATGTCGACATGAGCACCATGGACTTGATCATGCCTGAGGGGTACGGCCCCTTGTCCGACTGCCAGATGCGGGTCTACTTGCACCACGAACGCGGTCAGTTCCATTTGGTCGGGCATCGTGCGAGCGATGGCAACTTGATCTATTCCAATGCGGTCTTGATTGATCAGTTGCTGTAAAAGCAGCCGTATGACCGCATACGTGGGAGCGAGCCTGCTCGCGAAGGCCTCAAGAGCGTCGCGATCAGCCAGTAAATACGCGCTGTCGCGAGCAGGCTCGCTCCCACTGCAATACCGCTCGTTCAAGCACTTGCAACAGCTGTGGCGCTCCTGATATCGCCTTACTTCTGACTCAGGGCAGCTATCGATACGCCGGATGCGACGAAAGTCAGTCCTGCGCCTACATTCAGACCATTAACCAGTCGAGGCCGCGGGCGTAACCACTGGGTCAGGACTGTGGCAAATACGCCCATAAGCGAGAAGCCAATGGCCGTAAGCAATGCGAACCAGGCACCGTACACCAGCATTTGCGTGCTCACCGACCCGCGTAGTGGATCAACGAACTGAGGGATAAATGCCAGTACAAACAACCCCGGCTTCGGGTTGAGCGCCGCCGAGAGAAAACCGGTGAAAAATATACTGGTCAGTGGTTGTTTGGCCGCAGGTTGGAAACTGATAAGGCTACGTGAGCGCAGTACCTTGATGCCAAGCCAGAGCAGATAACCGGCGCCAATCAGCTTGACGATCCAGAACGCCACAACGGACGTTTGCATAAGCAGCGTCAGCCCCAACGAAGCGGTCGCCACATGGAACAGAATACCTGCGCCAGATGCCATTCCTGACACCAGCGCCGCTAGCCTGCCTTGGCTCAGACCGCGGCCTACAGCCAGCAGATTGTCCGGCCCAGGAGCAATCACCAAGAGCAAACAGGCTGCGGAGTAAGCAAGCCAGATATCGATTGGAAACACGCTATTACTCCCGAAGTGTCATTGAGCCATCCATTTTTTAAGCAATATAAATACTGCCTTGCCCACCTGTAAACTGGCTTATGCGCCTATTACGGGGAGTTCCTCCAGGTCGCAACTCTCGTCAGTTTGCAGGCACAGGGCTTCTTGCAGCACCTGCTCCAGGATGGCAAAAAAACATTTTATATGGGCCTGCTTCAATGCCTGAGGCCGGGTCACCAAATAAACTTCCAGGTCCGGAAGTTCAATTTCGTGGAACAATTCGACCAGGTCCTTCGCCAGAAGACGAGGCAATACACCCACCCCCAAACCCCGTTTCACTGATTCGAGCTGCACGGCGAACGAGTTCACGCTCAATTGCGTACGGTCAAGACCGGCGGCCTTTGCGGCACGCATTTGCGGCAACATGTCGAGCGGAGGCAGCAAGGCTACATTGACTGCTGTGGCCACAGTTACCCCTGGAAATCGCCTCAGGTAACCGGCATCAGCGAATACACCGTAGGTGAACCTACCAATGGGTCGATAAATCAACGAGGGTTCGCCCAGATGCATGGTGCGCACCGCTATATCGGCCACACCGCGGACGATTTTCTGAAAGTCGGCGGTGACCAGCAGCTCCACCGAGCAGCGCGGGTGCAGAGCAGTGAAGCGACTCACAGCCTCCAGTACCCCGGAAGTAAACCCCTCCCCGGCACTGACCAGCACACTGCCCGACAGCTCGGTGTGCAAGCCAGTCATGTCAGCCGCGGTTTGACGCCTGAGGCCCGCTTCAGCAGCCATCGCAACGTCCACAAGGGATTGGCCCCGTGAAGTCAACCGGCATCCTTCAACGCCGCGCTCGACCAGTGGCTCGCCCAGTGCTACCTCCAGTTGGGTCAGCCTGCGGGATACCGTAGACGCCGCAATGCCCAGTAACTGCCCGGCCTGAAGAAAGCTGCCACGCCGCGAGACCGCCAGCAGCAGTCGTAGATCGTCCCAATTTGCTTGCAACGCCATGCGTCATATCCTCCCTGGTCTGCATATGTGCAAAACCATTATGCAGTAGTCGCTATTTTTCAGAAGCGCTCTGAACGGTATATCTAGCGAACTTCGAAACCACTGGAATGGATTGTATGACAACCGCCCCCAAGGACTATGTGCAACACGCCGCGTGCAACGTATTCGTGACTGGCGCGACCGGCTTGCTGGGCAATAACCTGGTGCGGGAATTGCTCGCTCGTGGCTATAGCGTCAAAGCCCTGGTCCGCTCCAGAGCCAAGGGTGAACAGCAGTTCAACGACCTGCCGGATGTACAACTGGTCATTGGCGATATGGCCGATGTCGGTGCATTTGCAGCATCACTGCAAGGCTGCGATACGGTGTTTCACACGGCGGCGTTTTTTCGCGATAACTACAAGGGCGGCAGTCACTGGAAGGACCTCGAAAAGATCAATGTCGCCGGTACTCGAGACCTGATTGAGCACGCCTACCGTGCAGGCATACGGAGGTTTGTTCATACATCTTCGATTGCGGTGCTCAACGGCGAACCTGGCTCGTCCATCGATGAGACATGCCTGCGGGCCGAGGCCGACGCCGATGACTACTACCGCAGCAAGATTCTCGCCGACCAGGTGGTGCTGTCGTTCCTCGAAGACCATCCCCAGATGCATGCCTGCATGGTCCTGCCCGGCTGGATGTGGGGGCCTGGCGATATTGGCCCGACGTCCTCGGGACAGTTGGTCAACGATGTGGTGAACGGCAAGTTGCCCGGGCTGGTGCCCGGCAGTTTCTCTGTGGTGGATGCCCGTGATGTGGCAGTAGCGCTGATCGCTGCCGCCAGGCATGGACGCCGAGGCGAGCGCTATCTCGCGGCGGGCCGGCATATGACGATGCGTCAGTTGATACCTGTTCTGGGACGTATTGCAGGGGTCAAGACACCCACACGCCAACTGCCTTTGCCCTTTCTGTACACGCTGGCGGCGGTGCAGGAGATCTATGCGCGCCTGACCGGCAAGCCCATTCTGTTGAGCATGGCAACCCTGCGTTTGATGGTACGAGAGGAGCACCGTACCCATTTCAATCAGCAAAAAAGTGCACAAGAACTTGGCCTGAGTTTCCGGGCGCTGGATCTGACCATCATGGACACCGTGGCCTGGTACCGTGATCACGGCTGGTTTGAAGGCCTCAGGGCGCCTACCTCAAAGAGAAAAGCCTCATCCGTCACCGCCGACAACTAACGGTCAAACACGGGATTATTAGCTAACCCCAAAGCCGATAGTCTGGGGGCTATTGGCAGTTCTGCGTCGACACTTGGATGTATTATCAAAACCGCATTTCTTGTATATCCACTGCACTTGGCACAAGGACGTCAATACACTGTGAACAGGAAAATAATCCTGATGCGACATGGCCAGCCTCAGCTAGGCGAAGTCGGCAAATTGTCAGCACTCGACATGAAAGACTGGATCGAACACTACAACCAGTCGCACATTACCCACCAACCCGTTCCGGAAGCCAGCCTGCAACTCGCGGCAACCGCCACGGTAATCGTCTCGAGCAGCGCCCCCCGCGCGCTGACCTCCGTCCGGGCGCTCGGTTTAGAGCCCACCCTCGTCGACGCAATTTTTTGTGAAGCGCAGTTGCCGTACGGTCGCTGGAAACGGCCACGGCTATCGCCGTTTACCTGGGCATTTATCCTGCGCATTCTATGGTTATGCGGTTACTCACCGGGCGTCGAATCTGCCACCACTACGCGGACCCGTGCCTGCACGGCGGCTCAGCGACTGCAATCCATAGCTGACGAAGGAACGGTTCTGCTACTCGGTCACGGGGTGATGAATCGATTGATCGCCAAACAACTGGAGGCCGATGGATGGTCTCGCGAAAAACGCAGTAGCAGCCGGTACTGGAGTGCGCAGGTGTATCACTACAAAGGTGTTTGAGGGGTATCCACGGGGCGCAGGCATAAGTAACCATCCCCGTCTGCTACAGTCCGCCCCACTGGATCTCAATCACTTTTGTTGAAGAGATCCATAAACCCTGTATTTCAAGCCGGGTGATCTGGCGCCGAAGAAGTTCTGACAATGCCCAAGAAGCAAGCCGTAGTGAGCCCGACAGCAACTGCTGCAGACATCGAAAAATCCATCCAGGCCCTCAACAAGATGGCCGAACGCCTTTGGGGAGAAGGTCGAGAGGCCGAAGCAAAAGCCCTTATCGATGCCCTGGATGCTTTAAATCGGGCGCTGGACCGGATCAGGATTGGCGAAATTGGTCGGACCGCCACACTTCACTGACGAGTGCTATGGTTTGGGGGCGACATCACGCCCAGCCTTTAAGCAATAACGTGGCGCGCACCAACGTTGTCGGATACAGACCTCTAACAAAAATAATCGAGTGTCGTGAGCCGCCATGAACATTCTCTACGATGAACGCGTCGACGGCATTTTGCCTGACGTCGATAAAGCCGTACTGCTGCAAACCTTGCAAGCACGCTTGCCGGATCTTGAAGTCCTGCATCAGCGTGAAGAACTCAAGCCTTACGAGTGCGACGGGCTGTCTGCGTATCGCACTACCCCCTTGCTGGTGGTGTTGCCACGCTATCTCAACGAGGTGCAAGGGGTGCTGCGCATCTGCCATGAGTTGCGTGTGCCGGTCGTTGCGCGCGGGGCCGGTACTGGTTTGTCCGGTGGCGCATTACCACTGGAAAAAGGCGTGTTGCTGGTAATGGCCCGCTTTAACAATATCCTCCACATCGATCCCGCCGCCCGCACTGCACGGGTTCAACCGGGGGTGCGCAACCTGGCGATTTCTCAGGCGGCGGCGCCGTTTGGCCTTTACTACGCGCCCGACCCTTCCTCGCAAATCGCCTGTTCTATCGGCGGCAACGTCGCAGAAAACGCCGGTGGCGTGCATTGCCTGAAATATGGCTTAACCGTACATAACCTGCTCAAGGTCGAAATTTTAACCGTCGATGGCGAACACCTGACGCTGGGGTCCGAAGCCCTGGACTCGCCCGGTTTCGATCTATTGGCGCTGTTTACCGGCTCCGAAGGCATGCTCGGGGTGATCACCGAAGTGACGGTCAAACTGCTGCCCAAACCGCAGACCGCCAAGGTGCTGCTGGCAGCGTTCGATAGTGTCGAGAAAGCAGGCCGGGCCGTGGGTGACATCATCGCCGCAGGTATCATCCCCGGCGGCCTGGAAATGATGGACAACCTGGCCATTCGTGCCGCCGAAGACTTTATCCATGCAGGCTACCCTGTCGACGCCGAGGCCATTTTACTGTGCGAACTCGATGGCGTTGAGGCCGATGTCCACGACGACTGCAACCTTGTGCGCCAGGTGCTGGAACAGGCCGGAGCCACCGAGGTGCGTCAGGCCAGGGACGAGGCTGAACGGGTGCGATTCTGGGCCGGGCGCAAAAATGCCTTCCCTGCCGTGGGCCGCCTCTCGCCGGACTACTACTGCATGGACGGCACCATACCGCGCCGCGAATTGCCGGGGGTTCTGCAGGCCATTGCCGCGTTGTCGGCCGAGTACGAGCTGCGTGTAGCCAACGTGTTCCACGCCGGTGACGGCAATATGCACCCGCTGATTCTGTTCGATGCCAACCAGCCGGGCGAACTCGATCGCGCCGAAGCCCTGGGCGGCAAGATCCTCGAATTGTGCGTCAAGGTCGGTGGCAGCATTACCGGTGAACACGGTGTGGGCCGCGAAAAAATCAACCAGATGTGCGCGCAGTTCAACAGCGATGAACTGACCCTGTTCCATGCCGTCAAGGCTGCCTTCGACCCAAGTGGCCTGCTTAACCCCGGCAAGAATATTCCGACCCTGCATCGTTGCGCCGAGTTTGGCGCCATGCACGTTCACATGGGCCAGTTGCCTTTTCCCGAGCTGGAGCGTTTCTGATGCGCACCGCACACGATATCGATGACAGCGCCGTGCTGCTGGAGCAGGTCAACCAGGCACTGGCGTACGCCACCCCGCTGCGCATCCAGGGTTCCAACAGCAAGCTGTTCCTGGGCCGCACCGTGGCAGGGGAAATACTCGACACCCGCTCCCATCGCGGCATTGTCAGCTATGACCCGACCGAACTGGTAATCACGGCCCGCTGTGGCACCCCTCTGTCCGAGTTGGCGCACGTGCTCGATGCCGCGCAGCAAATGCTGCCCTGCGAGCCGCCAGCCTTCGGGGATGCTACGGTGGGTGGCATGATTGCCTGCGGGCTGTCGGGGCCACGCCGTCCCTGGTCAGGCTCGGTCAGGGACTACGTCCTCGGGACTCGGGTTATTACCGGGCACGGCAAGCATTTGCGATTTGGCGGCGAGGTCATGAAAAACGTCGCCGGTTACGATCTGTCGCGCTTGATGGCAGGCAGTTACGGCTCGCTTGGGGTGGTGACCGAAGTATCCCTCAAGGTCCTGCCCAAGCCACGCCAATGCCTGAGCATCAGCCTGGAAATAGACGCCGATCGTGCCCTGCTGCGTCTTGCCGAGTGGGGCCAGCAACCACTGCCGATCAGCGCTGCCTGTCATGATGGTCAGCGCCTGCACCTGCGACTCGAGGGCGGCGCAGGCTCGGTGGCCGCGGCCCATGAACGCCTGGGAGGCGAGCTGCTGGATTCTTCGTTCTGGACCGATCTCAACGAACACCAATTGGTTTTTTTCGATGAAGACCAGCCCCTTTGGCGCCTGTCCTTGCCCAACAACACACCCGGCCTGGCCTTGCCGGGCCGACAACTGATCGATTGGGGCGGTGCCCAGCGCTGGCTCAAATCGGATGCCGACGCGGCCTTTGTTCGCAATGTCGTTGCTGAGGTCGGCGGGCATGCGACCTGCTACAGCCACGGCCTGGTCGACAGCCCGTTCCAGCCGCTACCCGATGCCCTGATGCGCTACCACCGCACCCTCAAACAACAACTCGATCCACGGGGCATCTTCAACCCCGGGCGCCTGTACGCGGAGCTTTGAGCCATGCAGACCACCTTGAGTAAACAAGCGCGCCAATTGCCCCGCGCCCGAGAGGCCGAAAGTATCCTGCGCAGTTGCGTGCACTGTGGTTTCTGTAACGCCACCTGCCCGACCTACCAGTTGCTCGGTGATGAACTGGATGGGCCGAGGGGGCGTATTTACCTGATCAAGCAGGTGCTCGAAGGCAACCAGGTGACGCAAAAAACCCAACAGCATCTCGACCGCTGCCTGTCGTGTCGCAATTGTGAAACCACCTGCCCTTCCGGCGTCGATTACCACAACTTGCTGGATATCGGCCGGGCGGTGGTCGATGCCCAAGTACCAAGGCCACTCGCACAGCGCCTGCTGCGCGAAGGTTTACGCAGCATCGTGCCCAGAACGGCGCTGTTCAAACGGCTGGTCGGCAGCGCTCAGCTTTTGCGTGCATGGCTACCCGCCCCCTTGCAAGACAAGTTGCCGCGCAACGTGCCCGCAGTGAAACCGAGACCGACCACCCGCCATGCTCGGCAAGTGCTGATGCTCGAAGGCTGCGTACAGCCGAGCCTGTCGCCCAACACCAACGTGGCCGCCGCCAGAGTGCTGGATCGACTGGGGATCAGCGTAACCCCTGCCCGCGAATCCGGTTGCTGCGGTGCCGTGGACTATCATCTGGACGCCCAGGCGGCTGGCCTTGATCGCGCCCGGCGCAATATCGATGCCTGGTGGCCGGGGATTGAGCAGGGAGCCGAGGCCATCGTGCAAACCGCCAGCGGCTGTGGTGCTTTTATCAAAGACTATGGGCACCTGCTCAGCAGCGACCCGGCTTATGCCAGCAAGGCCGCCAGGGTCAGTGCCCTGGCCAGGGATCTGGCTGAAGTGCTGCGCGATGAGCCACTGGAGCAGCTTGGGTTACACAGCGAGCAACGCCTGGCATTCCACTGCCCCTGCACCTTGCAGCACGCGCAAAAACTCGGGGGCGCGGTTGAAGACATCCTGTCCCGCCTGGGATTCAACCTCACTGCCGTGCCCGACAGCCATCTATGCTGCGGCTCGGCGGGTACTTACTCACTGACCCAACCAGAACTGTCCCGACAGCTGCGCGACCATAAACTCAATGCACTGGAAAGCGGCCACCCCGACGTCATTGTCACGGCCAATATCGGCTGTCAGTCCCATCTCGACAGTGCCGGCAGAACCCCGGTCCGGCACTGGATCGAACTGGTCGAAGCCGCACTGCCCTAGCGGACTATTGGGCTGGCGACGCAGACGAAACCTTGGTGCAATGAAGGCCAAAGGATTCGGCAAACCACTCATTCAA
This sequence comes from Pseudomonas kulmbachensis, assembly GCF_963681935.1. Lineage (NCBI taxonomy): Bacteria > Pseudomonadati > Pseudomonadota > Gammaproteobacteria > Pseudomonadales > Pseudomonadaceae > Pseudomonas > Pseudomonas kulmbachensis. Next base: position 2,935,622 of record NZ_OY817088.1, read on the forward strand.
GAGCGCCTTTGGGCGGGGGCGTATATCCGTATTGCCTATACGCAGGGCGAAGCCGTCGCGAAATCAGGCACTGTTGTGTGTCAGTTAGAATCAGCACTCAGACCTTACGAGGCTGCGCCACCGAACGCAGCCTCGTTCCTTCGCCAGTTACGACAGATTTCTCGCCGAGCTCTGAACTGACCATTATTCACACGAAACCCGCCAAAGCTGATCCACCCGCGTGGTATAGCTCTGGCTCATCAACTCCCTTTTCATCCCCCAGTCCGGATTGCCCGGCACGCTGGCCGCACGCAGCGTGCCTCGGCCCCAGCGGTCATTGATTGCATCCAGCACCGCCATCACCCTTGAAGCTTCTGCCGGCTGATTGACCGCAAACAGATCATCGGAAAACTCACCCGGTTGGCGCAGATCCAGCAATAGCACCTCGGCCTTGCTGTATCTGAAACCGGGTTGAAATACATGCTCCAGCGCATCCACCGCGGCCTTGGTCAGCAGACGCACATCATCGGTCGGGTATGGCAAGGTCACCACCACACCCTTGGCGTACTTCGCCTCGTCCGGGTTGAACATGCCTGTACGAATGCTGACCCGGATCTTTTTACAGTACGACTTTTGCGCCCTCAGTTTTTCCGAGGCGCGCATCATGTAAGTGGCCACGGCCTCCTTGATCGGAGCCAGTTCGGTCAGGCGCTTGCCGAACATGCGACTGCAGCAGATTTCCTGCTTGGGCGGGTCGGGTTCATCCAGCGCCAGGCAAGAGGTACCCGACAGCTCACGGGCAGTCTTTTCGATAACCAGGCTGAATTTTTTGCGCAGCGACCACGGGTCCGCCTTGGCCAGATCCATTGCGGTGCGGATGCCCATACTCTCCAGGTGAGCGGTCATGCGCCGCCCTACTCCCCAGACCTCTGACACGGCGGTATTTCGCAGCACCCAATCTCGCTCATGGTCGCCACAGAGGTTCACCACTCCGCCCGTATGGGCTTGCAACCGTTTGGCAGTGTGATTGGCCAGCTTGGCCAGGGTCTTGGTATGCGCAATACCGACCCCGACCGGAATCCCGGCACATTGCAGGATTCGGCTGCGCAACGCTCGGCCCATGGCGGTGGCATCAGCGATACCGGTCAGGTCGGCAAAGGATTCGTCGATGCTGTAGACCTCGACCGCAGGCAGCATCGACTCAATCAGGCTCATCACCCGCTCGCTCATGTCACCGTACAAGGCATAGTTGGACGAGAACGCCACAATCCCCAACTGTTCGAGTCGGTGCTTGATCTGAAAATACGGCTCGCCCATCTTCACATGGGGCTTGGCATCATAACTGCGGGCGATCACGCAACCGTCGTTGTTGCTCAGCACCACGATGGGCACCTTGGCCAGGTCAGGCCTGAACACACGCTCGCAACTGGCGTAAAAACTGTTGCAGTCAATCAGCGCGAAAACCGGGTCAGGCTTAGTGGCCATGGCTGCGCACGGTGTAAGTGACCACGCCCCAGACTGAAAACTCATCACCCTCGAGTACATAACGATCCGGATATTTCGGGTTCTCGGATTGCAAGATAACGCTCTTGCCGCGCAAACAAAGGCGCTTGCAGACCGGGTCGTTATTCAGCAGCGCCACCACCACATGGCCGTGCCCCGCCTCAATGGCACGGTCCACCACCGCCAGATCCCCTGAAAAAATTCCGCCCCCCTGCATGCTATCGCCGTCGATCCGTACCAGATACACATGAGGCGCGCGGATACCGAGCAACTCGTCGAGCGAGATTTCCTTCTCAATATGATCCGCCGCCGGTGACGGAAACCCGGCCGGAACCTTGAAGGAACAAAGTGGCAAGCGAACGCCATCTTCAGCAATTGGCCCGAGGGAAGTGAAACTCATGACGCACGCCTTACGTTAACTGTATGAACATACAGTTAACTGCGTAGGATCATTCTGGTCAATTTATCTGTCAGAGATTTCGACGAGAGGAGCGTGTGGGCGGCTTACAGCCTCCAGAACGGGTTTGTCGGGAACTGTGTACTGAAGTCACTGGCCAATCGGGTTTCACTTTCGATTTGACCGTAATTGGCTTCAATGGCGTTACGCCCCGCCCACCAGACACCGCCCGTCGACGGGCGAATGGCGAATGGCTGTGACGGAGTAACAGGCCATATAGATTATGTGCTGCTACTTCGGGGCTGGAGCCGGCATAACGTATGAGCCGTTTGCCCCCCTGACACCTATCATTCCGGCCGGTTTCGTGGCTTGAGGGCCCGCTTGCCCTCAAAAGCATCCCGTCCTGGACTGCGCTAACCGAATATCCATACCTTCTTGTCCCAACTAACAAGAAACCCGACCGATACTAGGTTCGTGATTTCTCAAAACGAACATCACCCTCAGGCAAGTTTTCCACCACTTTCCAACCTAAGTTTCGATAAAAACCGCTGGCGCGGCTGCCTTCAGCGGTTTCCAGCCAGATTGTCCGGTGCTGCTGAAACAGGAAAGCCTCGGCCTTGGCCATCAGGCTGCGACCCAGACCGTGCCCCTCGAATTCAGGCAGAACAAAAGCGGCAAATACGCAGCCATCCTCCGCGTCAGCCATGGAAAACCCCACCGGGACCCCATCGACCTCTGCCACCCAGACGCATGGCGAAGCCAAAATTGCCTGTTGTATGGCTTCGGGGGTGATGCCCATTTCGGCTAGCTGATCGTGGGAGAGATGGTTTTCCCTGACGCTGGTGCGGATATCGAAGATTGCCTTGATATCCGACTGACCGGCGATTCTTATGATCTTATCCATGAGTTCAGGACTCCTTAGCTTCCAGCTTTCGCTTAAGGCGCTTGAGATAGCGGCTGACGATGAGTTTGTGCGCCGGGCCAACCGGCAACATATAGAGGCGACCGAACGTGTTATGGGTTACGACAGATGAGGTAATCGTGAGCACACGATCGGCTATCGAAACACAGGTCATTACATCCAGATGTCGATCACGCTCGGTCAGAACCAGTATCTGCGGGGCACTGTGCTCAACCACAAAGAAGTCCAGATAATCACCGGTCTGGACTGTCTCTTTGCGGGTGCCGGAAAACCCGCCGATCCGTTTAACACCAAATAACGAGGAAATCGCATCTCTGGTTCGAAAAGCCAGTTGCATCAACAGCCCCTGTTCGGCCGTCATCAGGTTCCAGGCTTCCAATGCGGTGATCTGCACAGGCAGCAGAATCGATCTGCTGTCATGGTAATCAAGTTCCGAGAGTTCACGCAGCGTATGCACAGCACGGCTTCCTTTCATTACATACTCCTTTGCCCTGAACTTTCTTGGATAGGCCGGGACTTGGCATAATTTCGGCATTTGATCCGATGCCGCCGGATACCGTGGCCTACGCTAACAGCCTGGACGATATCGTCAACATCAGCGTCGCCTGTAATCGCCACAATACGCCGGTCATCCTGCAGTCAGTTGCCCCGCCCGCCCCCGAACGACCAGTCCTCGGCCTTTGTACTGGTAATAACCACCATCACATCCTCCGGGTCGAGGCCCGGCGCACACTTTAGTTTCTGGGTAAGGTTCTGATAAAAGCGGCGTTTGGTCTCGGTAGAACGTGGGAGACCCGCGGTAATCGCAATCAGCACAAAGTCATGACTGCGCGGCCCGCCAAGGTAGCCGGGATCAAAAATCAGCTCGCCCGGTTCATGCTGGTGAATGACTTGAAATCGATCCTTCAGGGGTACTTCAAAGCTTTCTACCAACGCATCGTGCAAGCCCTGAGAAAGCGCCTGCAAATACTCAACGGACTTGCCCCGGTGCAGTGAAATTCGTGCAAATGGCATCTGTCATTACTCCTTTGCCGTGACAAGGCAGCTTGAATAGAACGCCAAATAGGTGATGACATCATCTGGCGAGATAAAAACTATCAAGTCGCAACCATTGCGAATATCAGATTAAATGAAAGCCATTGTTCCAAAATTATGGATGATAAAATGCGCCGCCCAGTCTTCGACCTTGATGTGTTACGCACTTTCGTAACCGGCGTGGAGCTCAACAGCTTTGCCAAGGCGGCAGACCGCCTGGGCCGCTCGACCTCTGCCGTTAGCGCACAACTAAAGAAACTTGAGGAGCAGATCGGCACGCCAGTACTGGCCAAATCCGGTCGAGGGCTGATGTTGACGGCAATGGGTGAATCCTTGCTGAGCCATGCCCGTCGGCTGCTTGAACTCAACGACAGCATCTTCCAGACCCTGCATGAAAACCAGACGGCAACGACGGTACGCCTCGGGCTGCAGGAGGACTTTGGCGAGCATTTTCTGAGCGATATTTTGCGCCGGTTTGTCACCACCTACCCGACGGTAAATCTCGAAGTCCGGATCGCGCGCAATGCTGAACTACTGACCCTTATGGACAACGGCGGCCTGGACCTGGCTCTGGCTTGGGACACTGGCTACATTTCCCCTTATGCCACGCGGCTGGGTGCAACGCAGATGCACTGGATCGGTTCGCGTGAGATGCCAGCTCGCAACATGCCTGGTGACTCGCCATTGCCACTGATTATGTTCGACGCCCCTTGCGTACTGCGCAGCGCTGCAATCCAGGCGCTGGACGAGGCGAAAATCACCTGGCGCATTGCCCTGACCAGTCCTAGCGTGGCAGGCATCTGGGCAGCCGTCGCGGCTGGGCTGGGAGTGACACTGCGCACCCGCATTGGGCTGCCGGGCCATCTCGCCATCATTCCAGGGTTACCTGCGGTACAGACCCTGGGGTATGTGCTTCACGCGGCAACCGAGCAACCCACGCCTGCAGCCAGGTTACTGGCCACACTGATAAAAGAGAGCCTGCAATCCCCGTAGCCGCTGACGAGATACTTCAAACGTGGGAGCGAGCCTGCTCGCGAAGAACATCCGCGAGCAGGCTCACTCCCGCTGGGGGCCTGACCTGGAACAGAGTAGCTACAGGAAAAACGCAGGGCAGCGATCAAAATCACATCGGGAGGTGAGTGACAATAACCAGTCCTTCGTCTGCACCTGGAGCACGAAAATAGCTGGTGATTAAATCAAACTCGGCATCTGACGCTGCAAAATCATGCTCGGCGAGCTTGTTGCGAATATGCAGCCGCGAACGGCACACGGCGTCATCCACTTCGAGATAGTGCAAACAGTGCGGCACCCGCGCGGCCTCTGCCAGGCTGCGCAGCCATTCGCGATTGGCGAGCGTATTGGCAGGAAAATCCAGAACCACACTGACACCGGACTCAAGCATGTCGATCACAAGGGGACCCACCACACCCCGAATTCGCTGGGCGTAACGTACGTAATCCGCTACCGAGTTGATCTCGCCGGGATAGAGCGATGAGAGCCACTTGTCTTCGCTCAGCACAATGGCGCAGTGTTCGGTTGCGAGTGCTTTGGCGAGGGTTGATTTACCTGATGCGATCTTGCCGCACATGAGGTGCAGTGTCGGTGAGCTCACGGGAACGCCTCCTGAAGTCGGAGCATGGATGATGCCCAGCGCAGGTTCAAGACGCAATTGAAGGTACGTCCACCCTGACAACAGAGTGGACGCCGGGCATGCAGGCTGGGCTGCTAGTTTTTCTTGCCCAGATTGCCCAGTCCGCCGAGCAGGCCGCCAAGCCCACCCAGACCACCTGTAGTGCCTGTTCCAGCAGAAGTGCCGGTGTTTGCCTGAGCGCCTTGCGAACCGGCGTACCCACCCAGACTGCCGAGCAAGCCACCGCTGCCGCCCAGCCCCAGCAAACCGCCCAGCCCACCGGTGTTTGTACCTGTGGCGGACGCCGGGTTCAGATAGCCGCCGGATTTATCCAGCGCACCACCCAACCCGCCAAGTACACCGCCAACGAGATGGGTGACCGGGTTTTTTCCAGTATCCGCCACTTTGCCACCAAGCCCGCCTACCACGCCGCCAACCTGACTCAGCAGTCCATCCACAGGCGCGCCCAACCCGGTGGTTGTACCCACTTTGCCCGTCACGTTTTCGACCAGTGAAATCACGGGCACTACAACCTTGTCATTCACACCGCCGGTCACCTTGCCCAGTTGACCACTGGTAACGTCGGTAGTCAGCGTATTGCCGAGCATGGTCACTGTGGTGCCGACCTTGTACACCAGCCCGCCGGTGGTGTCGGTGACTTTACCCACCAGCCCCCCTACCAGTGGAACCTGGCTGATCGGCGTCTGGTCAACCAGGCCGCTGACACCCGTGCCGAGTGACGATACACCTTTACCAATATCGCTCACCCCGTTGGTGACACCACCCACGGTGATTCCCAGCGAATTCTTGTCAGTACCCAACGACCCCAGGCCATTGGTCACGCCATCGGTAATGGAGGACACGGCATTGCCGGTATTGACCACCAGGCCACCTGCTGCACCAACCACAGGAACGGTGGTCAGCGTAGTGCCCACACTGCTGACCAGCTCACCCACACCGTCCAAGCCGTTACCGACTTCATTGACAACCTGACCTGTAACCAGGGGCGTTTGGCTTGTGACTGGGGTAGTTGGCGAACTGGTCGAGACCGTGCTTCTCGACCCCCCGCCGCCACTATGGCAACCCGCAACGCTGGCGGTCATTACCATCAATACTGCTGTGCTCGTTTTCAACCATCGTTGAGTGCTCATGATCAGCTCCCTTGAACCTGTTATGCCTAAGTTCGAAAGCCCCCTGCTCTGACGTCAGCGGTACATTCCATCCGTTCAGACATGACAACCCCATGAGCCTCAACAAACAATTCACCCCTTGGTATTAACACTCTATATAGCGCTACCAATACTCAACTCAAGCATTAACACTCACGTATTAAAAGCTCGAAAAAAACGATTGATTATCACGTTTACAACCGCGTTTATTAATGACCACTGCCCGGTTCCCTACTTAAGTTATAAGCACAATTAATAATTAAACTAAGCATGCCAATCGACCTGCACGATTGCGCCAGCGAAAACTTCGCCCTCACCCCGCAAGCCTTGGGCAGCGACTATCACAGTCGACTGATCGTCTAGAACCTGGTCTGTACGCCCATGCGCAGCGTGCGCCCCGGCGCGGGCATAAAACTCTGTGCCAGAGGGTCGAGGTAATAGCGGTCGGTCAGGTTTTGCAGCGAAACGTTCAGGTTGGTGTGGTCCTTCCACTTGTAGTTGAGGAACAGATCAAAAAGCGCTACCTCGCGATAGACCAGTTGCGGTGTGGTAGCACCGGTTTGCCATTGCTCGTCGGCCTTGACCGTCGGGCCAGAGGTATAAGTGGCGCGCCCGCCAACCGTCAGCGTCTGGTCAAAGAAGCGCAGCCCCGTGGTCAGGTTCGCCGCGAAGCGTGGTGGGTTTTGGGTGTTGGAGTAAGACCCCATAAAGCTGCCCGGCGTGCAGTTCGGTGTCTTGCTCAAGTCCTGATAGGGGTTGGAACTGGCGCGCAAGCGGGCCGCGAAGGTCGAATCGCAGGTTTGCGTCTTCAAGTAGTAGGTTGACGACAGGTCTGCAAACACCCGGCCCGCGTCGTAGCGCGACTGCAACTCCAGGCCGCTGGTTTTAAAGCTGTCGGTATTACTGAACTGCATCAGACCCATCAGCCCTGGGCTCGGGTCGTAATAACGGGTGATGTAGTTCTTGATGGTGTTGTTGAAATAGGCAACCTTGATTGCCGCCGAGTCGTTATCCACCAGCAGGTTTTTTTGCAGGGTACTGGCGCCGATTTCCCAATTGCTTGCGCGCTCTGGCTTGAGGCTCTTGCCGGGCATGGTCTGCAATACACCTTGGCTGGTTTCGAACAGTGAAGGCATGCGTAGGCCTTGGGTATAGGACGCGTAGAAAAACGTGTCCGGGGCCAGCTCGATATTGAAGCCGACGGCGGGAGCAAAAGCGCCGCCGCTGTCGCTCTGCTTGCCGGAATACTCATACCCGCTGACCACCTCGCCAACCTGGGACGGATAGACCGTCGATTCGGTAGCGCCAAAGTCGTTGTAACGCGTACCCTCGAAGGGAAAGTTGGTGTTATTGAAGACGATACCGTTGTTCAAACGCGGGTCCGTGGCGTCGGTGTATTGGCCGTTCTGGTCCGGGAACCACATCATGTTGCCGTAGCTTTGCGGGCTGAAAACTCGCAGATAGCGCAACTCACGTTCCTGGTACTGCGCCGTTGCGTGAGCGACGTGATCCTTGGTTCGGTAATAGGTGTAACGACCGCCGCCCCACAGCGTCAGGCTGTCGACCGGTTTGTAGTCCAGCTTGCCGTGCAGGCTGAACTCCTGCCTGGAACCATCACGCAAGCTGCGATTGGCGTTGATATCGTGCTGAGTGGTGACCACGCCTTTTTGCGGACGAAGCTCTTCGACCTGAAACGATCCACCCACGTCCAGCTTCAACCCGCCATAGTCCGTGTCGAACTGCGAGATATTGCCCAGGTCGCCACCAATGCGCCGGTCGGCCTGGCGGGTCCAGTTGCGGTCCGAGCGATAGGCCTGCGAAGCCGGTGCCAGCACCGAGGTCAGGTTGCTGGTTTGGGCATCGGTCATCCACAAATTGGCCTTAAGGTCCACCAACGGATTGCCGCTTGGCAGGTAGTTGTAACGAGCGGTCCAGGTATCGATTTTGGTATGGCCCAGCGGATACTGGTAAATGCCCCCGGTGCCGAAACGGAAAATGTCCGACGGCATGATCTCACCTATCCGCCCGTCGTAGCGGCGAAAGCCTAGGTCAAGGGTATGGTCGTCAGCCGGGCGGATCGTGGTTTTGAGCAGGTACGACTCGGTCTCTGCCGACGAATTCAACACCTCTTCGCCGGGGTTGTAGGTGGTGGCTACCGTCATGTCTTCCCGACCATAGCGGTCAAAGGTACGGTAGCGGTCCTGGCCCTTCTTGCCAGCGAAATAGTTGCCTTGATTACGATGGGCATACGCCGCCACCACATCGAAAAATTCGTGGGTATAAGCAAAGGCGGCACTGCCGGATTCTGCTTCGGAGCCAAGCAGGCCACCACGGTCCCGGTGCGGTTCCGAGTACAGTGTTTCAGTTGCCGAGTGGCCATCGCGAGAGGCGGGAGCGACGCCGTTGTTCCACATGTCGCCCTTCAGACGCAGGCCAACCGTGTTGCCATCGCGTAAAATGTCATCCACCCCCAGGGTGCGCATTTGTACCGTGCCGCCGATGGCGCTTGATGTCAGGCTCGGGCCCTTGTCGATGGTGATGTCGCTGATCAGATCAGGGTCAATGTAGCTGCGCTGCTGGGTGCCGGCATAACCGCGATAGACATCCAGTGCCTGTTGCGAGCCATCGACCGTTACCGCCACCCGGCTTTGCCCCTGAATACCGCGAATATTCACATCCAGGCCACCGCCATTGCGGCTGTCCCCCACCTGCACTCCAGGTTGGCCTTTAAGCACATCGCCCACCGAAATCACGCCAAAGCGCTGCATGTCTTCACCGGAGATATACACGGACGATCGCGGTGCCGAGTAGACTTCCTGGATCGCAGGATCTTCACCTGTGACTTTCTGCGCAGGAAGCATAACCGCCCCGCCCCCCTGAAACAGCTCGAAGCCACCGTCAAGCTGACGCTGGTAGCTCAGGCCGGTTCCTGCCAGCAGCCGCGTCAGACCGGCCTCAGTGCTGAAATCTCCCTGCAGCCCCTTGCTGCTCTTGCCCGCTGTCAGCGTCGCACTCCCCGCCATGCTGATTCGCGCCTGCACGCCGAAACGCGAGAGCGCTTGATCCAGCGGGCCGGCATCAATGCTGAAATGCTGACGCTCATCAGCGGCGAATACAGCTGTGCTGTAAAGCGGTTGCAGGCCCAGAATAAGCAGGCCAAAGGTGCGAACGCATAAAACACTTGCGGGGGAAATCATGCAGGGCTCCTGGAAGTGAAGACCCACCTGTTTCGGTGGGTTATTCCAATAGGCCCCGCCAGTTTTGAAAAACTATCGCGTAGAACAAAAAATAATTTCAGACCGGCACCACAGTGACCCAATAGCGGGTGCGCCGTTCAATACGCACCGGCAACGCATGGGCGACCAATGCCAGCGCAGCATCGGTATCGTCCAGTTCAAAGCTGCCCGTCACGCGCAAGGACGCAACCTGTGCACTGCAGCGCAAAATGCCTGGCCGGTAACGCGACAGTTCGGCCAGCAGAGCATCCAGGCGCATGCGCTCAGCCGGTAGAATGCCCCGTAGCCAGGCCTGGGCCAGAAACGCATCCGAGGGGCTCGCCGGATGGATACCTCCATTGTCTACCCGAGTTTGCCAGCCTTCCCCAAGCAACAATGGCGCCCGGGTATACCGTGAACTGACTTGCACCAGGCCACGCAGCACCGTCACCCGAGTACCCTGTCGATCATGGCGAACCAGCAGATTGGCGCCACGGCTGCGCAGCACGGCGTCGGGTGTGACCAGTTGCAGCTCCACCGATCCGACTTGCGTATCCAGCGCCAGTTCGCCTTCAATCAACTGCACACGCCCACTGTCCGCGTGCAGCTCCACATTTGCCGCGCTGGCAGTGTTCAGCCATAGCAAACTGCCGTCTGCCAGCCGCCAGTGGCGACGCTCACCGGTAGCCGTGCGGTAACTGGCCAGAGCCGAGCGCACATAGGTAGAGTCCGCGCCTTGCCAGGAAATCCCGCCAAACAGGCTGATTGCCAACAAGCACTTGAGTAGCTGCCTACGCCGCTGCGGATCTGCACCGGCAGACTCCAACGCCCTGCGTGCCGTGGCATCGGACAAAAGACTGGCCCCGGGTTGCAACAACAGCACCAGGCTGCTGACACGCTGCCAGGCGTGTTCATGCTCGGCGCTCGCCTGGCGCCATTGCTGCAAAGCCAGATGGTCAGCCGCACTCATAAGCCCGGACTGCAGCCGCACAATCCAGTCGATGGCTAGATCACGAACACCGGGATCAACAGAAACGCCGCTCATTCAAAACGGCTCGCATAACAAACACTGAACGCCTTGCCCATGGCCCGCTGCACCTGGGCCACACTCAGGCTCAACTGCGTGGCAATCTGCGGATAGGTCAAGCCATCGAGCTGGGACAAGAAGAAAATCTGCCGCACCCGGGCAGATAACCCGATCAGTAGCGAATCGAGTTGCAACAGAGTTTCGATCGTCAGGTAGCGCTCTTCGGGAGAAGGCTCCTCGGCCATCGGCCGCGCTGCCAGCGTCTCAAGATAAGCCCGCTCGATTGCCTGGCGACGCCAGCGGTTGATCAGCAGGCCGTTGGCAATCGTCGCCAGAAACGCCATGGGTTGACGCAGTTCCTGCGCATCGTGCTTTGAACGCAGCACGCGGATAAACGTGTCATGAGCCAGGTCCTCGGCATCGGCACTGTGCCCCAATCGCCTGTGCAACCAGCCCCGCAGCCAACCATGATGATTCGCGTACAGCTGCTCGACGGGCGAGACGATCCTGTCGTGAGACATGTGATATTCGCTTGATGTTAATGATAATACTTCTCATTTTATTATTTTTAACGGACGATTGTACAGCGCCGATAATTACTTATGACGTTCTTTGATATATGCCCCAGGCACAGACCGGAATTGTGATCTTGCATTTAATATATGGATATCCGTATATTTGAATAACCATATATCAAGAGCTCCACCCATGCTCAATCCCGCGGCACTTTTCAAATGCCTGGCCGATGAAACACGCGCCAGGACCACCCTGCTGATCGCCCGCGAGGGGGAGTTATGCGTCTGTGAGCTGGTCTGTGCACTGGATGACAGTCAGCCCAAAATATCCCGTCATCTGGCCCAGCTTCGCGGTTGCGGATTGCTGCTCGACCGTCGTCAGGGGCAGTGGGTGTATTACCGGCTCAACCCTGAATTGCCGGAGTGGGTAGGCCGCGTACTTGAAGTCACCTTGCTGGCCAACGCCGACTGGCTTGAGCAAAACAGCCTGCGCCTCAATGCCATGGGCGACCGCCCACTCAATACTACTGCTTGCTGCTGACCCGGCATCTGTCGAGACTTCTTATGTTCATAGCATTCGCGATTTTTTTACTTACCTTGGTCCTGGTTATCTGGCAACCCAAAGGCCTGGGTGTGGGCTGGAGCGCTTCCTTCGGCGCGGGGCTGGCTCTGATTGCAGGCGTCGTGTCGTTCCATGATATTGCGCTGGTGTGGGCCATTGTCTGGAATGCCACCGCCACATTTATCGCCGTTATCATCATCAGCCTGTTGCTCGACGAGGCGGGGTTTTTTCAGTGGGCAGCACTGCATGTGGCGCGCTGGGCCAAAGGCGACGGCCGTAGGTTGTTCGTGTTTACCGTGTTGCTGGGGGCCGGGGTATCCGCCCTGTTTGCCAATGACGGTGCCGCCCTGATCCTGACCCCCATCGTTATTTCGATACTGCTCGCTTTACGCTTTTCTCCTGCCTCGACCCTGGCCTTTGTCATGGCCGCAGGTTTTATTGCCGATACCGCCAGCTTGCCGCTGGTGGTCTCTAACCTCGTCAATATCGTTTCGGCGGACTATTTCGGCCTGGGCTTCAGTGAATACGCTGCGGTCATGGTGCCGGTCAACCTGGTTGCCGTAGCCGCCACGCTGCTGGTGCTGTACGGGTTTTTCCGGCGTGACATTCCACGGCATTACTCGCTGGAAGACTTGCCCGAGCCACGGGATGCCATTCGTGACCCACTTACCTTCTATGTCGGCTGGGCCGTTTTGCTCTTGTTGCTCACAGGACTGTTCGCGCTGGAGCCGATGGGCATTCCGATCAGTGCCATTGCTGCGGTGTGCGCCGCCCTGCTGTTCGCGGTCGCAGCGCGCGGCCACGTCATTTCCACCCGACGCGTGCTGCGTGAAGCGCCCTGGCAGGTGGTGACGTTCTCGCTGGGCATGTACCTGGTGGTTTACGGGATGAAAAATGCCGGGCTGACCACCTGGCTGACGATGGCCCTCAACTCTATGGCCGAACTCGGGCTCTGGGGGGCAACCTTGGGGACGGGCGTGCTGGCGGCGCTGTTGTCTTCGGTCATGAATAACATGCCTGGGGTGTTGCTTGGCGCGTTGTCGATTCAAGCCAGTGATGCCAGCGGCGTGATCCGCGAGGCCATGATCTACGCCAATGTCATCGGCTCTGACCTGGGCCCCAAAATCACCCCCATCGGTAGCCTGGCCACACTGCTCTGGCTGCATGTTCTGGAGCGCAAGGGGATCCGCATCACTTGGGGTTACTACTGCAAGACCGGATTGATCCTGACCCTGCCAATTTTGCTTGTCACCCTGTCAGCCCTGGCCTTGCGCCTGAGCGTTTAAGAGGAAAGACCATGCGCGTTTTGTTTATGTGTACCGCCAATAGCTGTCGCAGCATCTTGTCTGAAGCCATGTTCAACCATCTTGCACCGCAGGGCTTCCAGGCCATCAGTGCCGGCAGCTTTCCGAAGGGGCAGGTCTTGCCCCGCAGCCTGACTACCTTGCAAGAGGCCGGAATCGATATCGATGGTTTGAGCAGTAAAGGTAATGACGCCTTCCAGAGCAACCCGCCGGATATTGTCATTACCGTCTGCGACAAGGCCGCCGGTGAGGCGTGCCCGGTATATTTCGGGCCCGCGCTCAAAGCCCACTGGGGGTTGGAAGACCCTTCAGAGGTCAAGGGCGACGAGGCAACCGTCGCGGCCGCCTTTCACGCCACCCTGGCGCACATCGAAACGCGCTGCCGGGCGTTCCTCGCCCTACCCTTTGCCCAACTTGAGCCCGCGGCACTAAAGCGCGAACTCGACCGCATCAGCACCCTGTAACGGTAAATTCCGGCAATTCACAGATGCCTGAATACTGCTGCCGCGATGACCCCTGCCGCAATCGCGGGCAGAGGTTTCTTGAGCAGCAGCATTACCACTGCCGTGGTCAGCAAGGCCAGCCGTGCGCCGTTATCACCGTTAAGCGCCAAGGGCGCCAGGAGTGCGACCAGTACTGAGCCAGACATGGCGCTGATAAACTGCTGCACCCGGTAGTTGATGGGCACGAAGGACATGACGAAGACGCCCCCCAGGCGCGTGACCAGAGTCACCACGGCCATGATAAGGATGATGATAAATGCGCCGTAGCCTGCGCTATCAATGCTCATTTCTTCTTCTCCATCCAGACCGCACCCAGCACACCACCGGCCAATGCGCCGACTACTACATGGCTATTTTCCGGCAAATACCGGTGTGCCAGCAGTGATGAGGCGGCTGCCACGCACCAGATAATCAGCATGCGCAGGTTCTTTTGCCCGCCGATCACCATCGCCAGCAGAAAGCAGCCCATCACCATGTCCAGCCCAAGACTTACCGGGTCCTGGATTTCGCTGCCGAAATACACGCCCAGCCAACTGCCCAGTACCCAGGCCGCCCACAGGGCAATGCCGCCGCCCAAAATCAGGCCAACACCTGATTTGCCGCTGTTGAACGATTGCATCGACATCGCCCAGTTGGCATCCGAGATCACCATCATCACCCCGTAGCGCTTGGCAGCGGGAAGCTCGCGCAACCAGGGATACAAGGTCGCACCCATCAGAAGGTGTCGGGCATTGATCGCAAACACCGTAACGATCAAAGGAACAACAGGAACCTGCGCGCCCCATAGATCGAGAGCAGCAAATTGTGACGCCCCGGCAAATACCAGGGCGCTCATCAGCAGACTCGACGAATCGTCCAGCCCGGTCTGCGCAGCGGCAAGACCAAAGGCTACCCCGAAGACCACCACAAACAGGGATATGGGCAAGAGCTGTTTGAAGCCATCCCATACCTCGCTCCAATCCAGCTCGACCGAGCGTTTATCCGCACTCAACAAAACATCATCTCCTTTGTGCTTCGACATGCTGCTTTTTTGCCAGCATTTTGTGGGTTCGAATTTAATCCAGAAAGGCCAACAAGTGTTAGAGCCTGATTCGACTTTCGAATAACCACAACCGACACAGTACTTGAAGAATTTGCAGAGGGTTTGGTGCTGCGCATGACCGGGAGACCAGCGCCTCTCACAAGAAAGGCGCCGGGTTTGTTCATATATTCAGATCGGCAAGACGCCATACTGATATGTCACTAAAACACCCGGTTCCGTTGACGGCAAAAGCGCTGGCCAACAGGCTGTCGTGGCGCGGGTAAATCCGACTGCTCAAGGTATAGGCACCATCGTCGACAAACACTTCGATCGACGAGCGATCAAGGAAAATCCGCAGCGCGATACGGGTTTGCTCCGCAGCAATCGGTACGCTGCGAACACCGCTCACACCGGCCCCCGAGCTTTGCCGGTCGAGTACCAGGCGGCGAGCCATCGCATCGAAATACAGCAAGGTGCGCTCCTTCCCGTCTTCGCTACAGCGCAGCGCCAAGCCAAAGCGCTCGGCGCTGCTGCCCGTCAGGTCGAGTTCAAGCTCGAACTCCAGAAGCGCGCCCTGCACATCGAGTACACAACTACCGGACTTGACCTCGCAGCTCTGCAACAGGGTCTGCGATTGCCTCAGCGCCGCCAGTTCACGGGCGGGACGCATGCGCAGCCGTTCACCGTCACGGCTCAACTCACGCGGCAACGATAGCGCTCCGCACCAATGATCGGCCTGAGTGGGCATCGGGCTCTCCCACATATCCATCCAGGCCCACAGCAGGCGGCGCCCGTCTGGCGCCAACAGGGTCTGTGCGGCATAAAAATCGTGGCCGTGATCCAGCTCATGCAGATCACCGCGCACATGGAAGCAGCCGCTGTCATCCAGCTGGCCTGTTCGATAGCTGTTCTGAAACAGGTTCCAGTTATCGTAACCGGCGGGTTTCAGACCTTGCGGCGAATATAGAAAAAAATCGCGCCCATCCAGTTCAAAAATATCCGGGCATTCCCACATATAGCCATCCGGAACGCGTTGCCCCTGCAGCGCGCAGCCCAGATACTCCCAGTCATGCAAATCCCGGGAGCGGTAGAGTAAAAGCTGTGGGTCGTCGCCCTGGCGAGCACCCAGTGCCATCCACCATTGGCCATCCCGGTTCCAGACCTTTGGATCACGCCAATGCATGACCGAGGGATCCGGTGGCGTTTGCAGGACCACGCCATGCTTGGTGAAATTAATCCCGTCCGTGCTGCTGGCCAGGCATTGCACTTGGCGAATCTTGTCGTCATCGCGCACCTCCCCCAGCCAGAGGTGCCCGGTGTAGATCAAGTACAAGGTATCGTCCAACACCACCGCCGAACCTGAAAAACAGCCGTCCCGATCGTAAGCTTCACTCGGCGCCAGGGCGATGGGCAAATGCTCCCAATGCACCAGGTCAGAGCTTTTGGCATGCCCCCAGTGCATCGGTCCCCACTGCGCTGAATAGGGATGGTGTTGATAAAACAGGTGGTATTCGCCGCGAAAAAACACCAGGCCATTCGGGTCGTTCATCCATCCCGCTGGCGGTGACAAGTGATAGCCAAGGCGATAGTCATTACCTCGTTCAGGCAATTTCTTTTCGATGGCGCGATGCGCTTGATCCAGCAGTGCAGCGTGCATGGCTTGGTCCTTACTTAAGGTTCATAACGGGTGACTGATTGAGCAATGGCGGGCAGTTCCCGCACCTGCAAGGCAGCGGATTTTTCTCCAGGGCGCAGCGGATCCGCGCGCAACAAGGTCCAGGACAGCACCAGACAAATGCCGACAAGTCCGGACATCAGAATGTAAACGTTGGCAAAGCCAAACTGGTCATAGCCAAAACCCACCAGCGGCGACAGCAGCATCGCCGTCAGTTGCTGGGCGAACTGGAAGCCCACCAGATAGATGGAAGCCGACAGGCGTGAATCAAAGTTCAGCGAAATATATTTGAATACCGAAACCAGCAGGATCGGAACTTCAATGGCGTGCATCATCTTGCAGGCCGCAACAGTCCAGACGTCTGTGGCCAGCCCGGAGCCAAGAATGCGCACAAACATGATGGCGCCAGCCAGTATCAACCCGTATTTGGCACCGGTACGGCTGACCACCCAAGGCGCCAGCAACAACAAGGCCGCCTCAAGCAATACCTGGCTTGAGTTCAAATAACCGTAGGCACTGGTCCCTTCTTGTGGTGTGGAAAAGAAGGATGAGAAATACACCGGGAACTGTTGTTCGTAGATCATGTAAATCCCGCAAACACCGGTCAGGTACACGCTGAATGCCCAGAAACGGGGCATCTTGAGCAACTGCCAGAGATCATCCAGATGCACCGGAGCCACTGCTGCGCCGGTATTCACGCCCTTTTGATGAAACCTGCTCAGATCCAATTGAGACAAAATCAGCAAGAAAGCGATCCCGGCTGCACTGCTCATGTAAAAGGCGATGTCAGGGTCAATGTTGAAGACCACGCCCACTACACATGTCGCCGCCGCCCAACCTAAAGACCCCCACATTCTGGTAGTGCCGAACTCGAACCCCATATGCCGTGAAAGGCGTTCGGTATAGCTCTCGATCACGCCAACGCCCGCGAGCATCGCAAGCGCCAGGAAAGCAGCGCCGACAATCGCCCCCAACACTACGTTTTCAGCCAGTAAATTGGCATACACGTAAATTGCGAACGGCGCCGAAGCACAGAGCAGAATGCCAATCCAGACCAGCAGCTTCTTCGACAGCCCGAGCCGGTCCTGAAGTGCGCCATAGAACGGTTGAATCAGCAGTGCCGCCACGGCATTGGCGGCGAACACATACCCGGTTTCCGTACCGCTGAGGCCTATCACTCGATGAAGCCATATAGAGAAAAGGGAGTAACTGGAAGACCACGCGAAAAAGAAAAAAAACAGCAAACCACTAATAAGCCAGTACTCACGTTTGACCGTCAGTTGCATGTGATGCCCCAATTATTTTTATTTAAGTTAACGTTAACATTTGCTCCATTATTACGCGCGGCAAACGCTTCGCTGTCAAGGTCCTGGAGTGCACACATACTCAAAAAGATCGTGTTGGCTGCATCACGGGGCTGCTGGGAGTGGGCTTGCTCACGATCGAATTGAATCCGGCTTGCGCCTGAAACCATCAATCACGATGTACAGCAACGGCCCTATGGACACAAAAACCGCCGTCACCAGCAAGTAAGGCAGCACCGATGCCAGCGATCGGCCTTTGGCACGTGCATCCCGGTACATCCAGATGCAGGCCATGACCGCGAGCAAATAGAGATCGATGACAACTTGAGCCGTGCCCGGGCTCGACATCAACCCAAGCCCGAACGCAATCAGCGACTGGTCGGCCTGCAGCATCGTGAATGCCGTGTATACACAGAAGCCCAGCAATACAGCGAGGGCGATATAAGGTCGGTTCATTGGCTTATCCGATTGAGGAGTACGGGCAATAAGTAAGTGATACTTTTGCCCCATCAGCAATGACCTCACAGGTCATGGACTGAACCCTGTGTCACTGCCAGAGTTAACGCATGAGCATCCAACCGTTCCCCCGCCCCACCCCCCCGATAACTGCCGGCCCGCAGCTTCGATTATTGCGGCGTCAGGCCCGATTGAGCCAACTGGATCTGGCCTTGATCACGGGTATTTCCCAGCGCCATTTGAGTTGCATTGAAACCGGGCGGGCCAAACCGAGCCCCGGTACATTGCATAACCTGTTGATGGCCCTTGAAGTCCCGCTGGAACACTGCAACAGCCTGTTTCTGGCCGCGGGTTACGCGCCACGCTACAAGACCACTGAGCTCTCCTCTGCGGCAATGACAGCGGTGCGTGACGCCATTAGCCATGTGCTGCACGCCAACAACCCCGCCCCGGCGATTGTGCTGGGCAGTCACTGGGAAGTCCTGGCCGCCAACGCCAGCACCGGTGTGTTGTTCGACTTGGTCGGGCTGCCCACGGATTCAGCACAGGAATTGAATTTGCTGACCACGCTGCTGCAACCCGGTGGTCTGGGCGACCACTTGATCAACCCCGAAGAAATAAGACGCCTGGCCTGGCAGAGAGCAACTCGCGAAGCTCTGGACAACCCCACACTGGCCAGCCTTCTGCAAACCCTCACCGCCCCGGACTACTGCGCATCAATGGCCAGCGAGTTGCCGCCGCTGGTGTTGACCCGCATCAGAACACCCCAGGGCGAGCTGAACTTTATGTCCACTTTCACCACGTTCGGCATGCCGCTGGATATCACCGTGACCTCATTGCGTATCGAACACTTGATCCCGGCCGACGCGCAAACCTGGCAAACCATGACCGCTGCGTATGAGCGGTCACTGTGCTGAGTCGTATCAAGGGGAGTGTTATCAGCTCTGGCAGAACCGAATCCGGTTACCGAACGGATCATGGACTTCAAGAACCTGCCCCCAGCCTTGCTGGACAACTTCCGGTCGACCATACCCATAGCGTTTACCTAGCAGCTCGTCGCGAAGCAGCTGGATATTGTGCATCGGGACAAATACCGTCGAGCCCGGGCTGGCATCGCCATGATGCTCCGACAGATGCAATTGCAGACCAGCGCGGCCAATCCCCAGATACAACGGTAAATCCGCTTCAAAGCGATGCTCGAACTCAACACTGAAACCCAGAAAGTCCAGATAGAACTCCCGTGCCTTGGCTTCGTCGAACATGCGCAATATGGGGATGGGTTTGTCGAACGTGACAGCAGGCACTGTGCTCTCGTGGGGGAGCCGGGTGCAGGCGGTATTCCAGTCCTTGTAACCCAATTGCAGGGCGACCAGTTCAAGGGCGATGGAGTGAGAGACCTCCTGATTGCGCTCCTGCAGCGAGGCTCGCAAGCTCTTGGCCATTTGTTTGGCTTTCTCGATTGACAACATGACTGCTCCTGGAGTCGAAGACTTTTGGTGCTCGCGTTGCCAAACCTCGACCGTCAAGAGAGATACGACAGGGCTTGAAAAGGAATGCTTTCACCTTCCCCATCGGGAGCGAGCGGCGGGCAGCATCGGCCAGTGCCGATAGTACACACCCGCCGCCTCGAGTCACAACCTCAGCCCGTAATTGTTACTTTGTAGCCGCTGAGGAGCGTAGCGAGGCTGCGTCCGGCTGCGCAGCAGGCGTAGAGTCAGATCATGCGGTGTATCAGGAGATTCCGGCACTTAGGTTTTACGACTGCGGCGCAGCCTCGCCAGCAGCTACTGACCCTGCACTACCCCCATGGCCCAGACCCAGCGGGTGATAACGAAGAATCGCGAGTGCTCATTCAATACTTGATCGACGGTAGAAACGCCTCGGCCAATACCGATGAAACCCTGCCGCTGCCATTGCCCACCACCCTGGCTGATGGCCTGTCCACGGTAGACGTGGGTGGCGAGGCCTTTCGCGTACTGGTCAGGACCACCGCACGGGGCGAACGGATTGCCGTTGCCCAGGAAGTAGACGCCCGCAACAAGGACGCCCGCGAAAGTGCCTGGCGCAGTTTGTTGCCCTTTCTGATTCTGTTTCCAGTCCTGCTGCTGGTAGTCAGTGATCTGGTGCGCAAATTGTTTCGTCCTATCGCGACCCTCGCCGCGCAAATCGACCAGCGTGCCGAGCAGGAGCTGCACCCGATTGACGAGCAGCATCTACCCACCGAAATCCGCCCCTTTGTGGTGGCCATCAACCGCCTGCTCGCACGCGTTGCGCTGTCCATGGACAGCCAGCGCCGGTTTGTCGCCGATGCTGCCCATGAACTGCGCTCGCCCATGACCGCGCTGTCACTGCAAGCCGAGCGACTGGCCGCGACCGAGATGCCGCCCCAAGCCCGCGAACGTTTGCAGCCGCTGTCCCTGGGCATTGAACGCAGCAGGCAACTGATCGACCAATTACTCAGCCTGGCCGCCGCGCAATTTGCCTCGCAGCGTCCGCAAACCAGCGTTTCAGTGCATGCCGTGTATCGCCGGGTACTGGAAGATTTGTTGCCGCTGGCCGAACGCAAACAACTCGATATCGGGGTGGAGGGCGTGGAGGATGTGCAAGTCATGATCAACGAAATGGATCTGTTTACCCTGGTCAAAAACCTCACCGATAACGCGATCCGCTACACCCCTGAAGGCGGCAAAATCGATCTTTGCGTAGACCTGATCCAGGGCAACGCGCGCCTGCAGATCAAGGACACGGGGCCAGGCATTGCCCTCGAAGAGCAGGCCCGCATTTTTGATCCGTTCTATCGCAGCCTGGGCTCCGGTGAGACGGGCTCCGGGCTGGGGCTTTCAATCGTCAAGGCGATTGCCGAACGCATCGGCGCCAGGGTTGAACTGGATTTTTCGGATAAGCTCAACCACAGCGGTCTATGTGTCTCGGTCTGGTTGAACACCGGCCTGCGCTGACACCAAAGCACCTTCACTTACCTTCCAGGCAGATTTATGGGCTCGTCTTTCTATTCAAGCTGGACATTCTGGGCACTGCTTTCGGCGGTATTCGCCGCCATGACGGCGATTTTCGGAAAAATCGGCATCACCGGCATCAACTCCGACTTCGCCACCCTGTTGCGTACCGTGGTGGTGTTGGTCAGCCTGGCACTGATTCTGTATGCCACCGGCCAATATCAGTCGCTGGGTTCAATCTCGGCGCGCAGCTATCTGTTTTTAGTGTTGTCGGGGCTTGCCACCGGGGCATCATGGATTTGCTACTACCGCGCCCTGCAACTGGGCCAGGCATCGCTCGTGGCCCCCGTGGACAAACTCAGCGTGGTGATTGTCGCCGTGCTCGGGGTCACGCTGCTGGGCGAGAAACTCGACATCCGCCAATGGGCTGGTATCAGTTTAATCACCGTGGGCGTGGTATTGCTTGCCTGGCGCAAGTAATCCGCGTCATCAGCGCCGGTGAGCCAGAGAACGCACCAGCCGGTCGCCCAGACTCTGCACACTCTGGACCAGAATCACCAACACCAGGACGGTGGCAAACATCACCTGATTGTTAAAACGCTGGTAACCGTATCGGATCGCCAGATCCCCCAACCCGCCGCCGCCAATGATCCCGGCCATGGATGAAAAGCCAATCAGCATCACCAGAGTCAGGGTAATGCCCGCCAGCAGCGCGGGCAGCGCCTCGGGCAGCAGCACTTTGAAAATCACATGCCAGATATCGCCGCCCATGGCCAGAATGGCTTCGATGCGACCCTTATCGACTTCATCAAGGGCATTTTCAACAATCCGGGCAAAGAACGGAAAGGCGCCAATGGTGATTGGCACCACCGCAGCCGTACTGCCCAGCGTCGTACCGACCAGCAACCGGGTCAACGGAATCAAGGCAATCAGCATCACCACAAAAGGTAGCGAACGGCCGATATTGACCAGCCCACCCACAGTTTTGTTGAGCCTGGGCATCGGGTACAGGCCGTTGCTGCGACTGATAAACAGCAACACGCCCAGAGGCAGACCGATCAGCAGGGTGAAGAGCCCCGCCAGCAGCACCATGTACAGGGTTTCACCGGTGGCATTGAGCACCAACTGCAAGATGTCGCTCCATTCAATTGTACGGTTCATGGACGTTCCACCCTGACGCCGCGTTGCTTGAGAAAATCCACCACCCGGCTCAATTGCGGCTCGGCGCTGTGCAGCCCAAGGGACACACGCAAACGCCCGACCCTGCGCCCAGCAACCGACTCGACGCCACTGGCCAGTAAGTCGACCTGTACGCCTTGCTGCTGAAGTTCGTTGATCACAGGAGCCGCCAGCAGATTGTCAAAAAAACTCAATTCCAGTGCCTGACTCTGATTGCCCAGGACGGTGCTGTAACCCGGCAGCAATGACCGGCCCAGGCTTGAATCCGGATTGGCCAGCAACTGCGCAATCGGCCCGGCTTCGACCAACCGACCGTGGGCCAGTGAGGCCGCGTGATTACAGATGGCCTTGACCACATCCAACTCGTGAGTGATCAGCACAATGGTCAACCCCAGTTGCCGGTTGATGTCGCGCAGCAGCTCAAGAATCGACGCCGTGGTGTCCGGGTCCAGGGCGCTGGTGGCTTCATCCGACAACAGATAAGCCGGTCGGGCAGCCAGGGCGCGGGCGATACCCACCCGCTGCTTCTGGCCTCCGGACAACTGCGAAGGAAACGCCTGGGCCTTGTCGCTCAACCCCACCAGATCGAGCAACTCACGCACGCGAATAGTGCGTTGCTCCTTGCTGACCCGGGCAATTTCCAGCGGCACCGCGATGTTGTCGAACACGTTGCGCGAGTGCAGCAGGTTGAAGCCTTGAAAAATCATGCCGATGCGCTGGCGTTGCTGGCGCAGTTCAAGTTCCGACAAGGCGGTCAGGTCCTTGCCGTCGAGTAAAATACGCCCTGAACATGGCCGCTCGAGTAGATTGAGGCACCGCAGCAGCGTCGATTTACCGGCACCGCTGCGCCCCAGAATCCCGTAGATCGCACCATCGGGGATACTTAAGGACACCTGGTCCAGCGCAGGTGCCTGCCCTGCCCCGTAGGTTTTGCTCAACTGCTCGACCGTGATCATGGCTTAGTGTCCAGCGCTGCAACCGGAATCACCGACCCGGAATAGTTGTCGGTAATGAACTTGCTCACCTGGGGCAAAGCCAGGTCCCTGGCCAGTTGCTTGATCCGTGGATCGTCCTGCAACTTGAGCGTGGTCACCACGATATTGGCATAGGGGTTGTGCTCGACCTTCTCCAGCCCCAGTGCATCCTTGGCCGGTACCAGTCCTGCTTCCAGGGCGTAATTGCCATTGATCACCGCCAGGTCCACGTCATCCAGCGCCCGGGGAATCTGTGGTGACTCGATTTCAAGGATTTTCAGTTGCTTTGGGTTCTCTGCGATGTCCTTGGGCGTCGCCTGATTGGCAGCAGGGTCGTTGAAACCTTCCTTTAGCTTGATCAGCCCGTTGTCCTGCAGCAGATACAGAGCGCGGCTCAGGTTAGTCACGTTATTGGGGACCGCCACCGTGCCATTTTGCGGCACTTGGTCGAAGCGTTGGTGGCGGTGAGAATAGATCCCCAGCGGCTCGATATGCACCGTCGCGGCGACGGCAAACTTCACCCCGAGGGCCTGCTCCTGAGAACGCAAAAACGGCAAGTGCTGGGTGTAATTGGCATCCACATCGCCATGTACCAGCAGTTCATTGGAGTTAACACCGGGCGGGATCTCGATGATCTTGAGGTTCAGTTGCGGGTCGATTTTTTGCACGTACTCCAGAATCTGCGCATGGGGCACCGCATCTGCTGCCACCCGTAGCGGCTGCTGGGCCAGCGCGTTGAAAGAAGCTACCAAAGCGCCGAGCACGGCCAGGGTCAGTCCTGTTTTTTTAAACATGTGGGTAATCCTTGATCTGGAGAAGGCTCAAGCGCTCAGCGCATTGGGGATCAACGCATCGGCGTAATAACGTTGTGCAACATCGGGGTGCGAGCGCAGACGGCCCTTGAGGTAGTTCCAGCCCACATCGCGAAACAATGGATTGGCCGGATCACTGACCGGGCCTCGTGCCTCGCGCAGCAGTGCAGCCGGCAAGGGATAAAGTGGCACCACGGCGTCCAACTGCGCGCCGAGGAAAAACGCAATCGACAAGCGCTCGCTGCCCTTGGCAGGTGACAGCACCCGATGCACCGTGGCACGCAGATAGCCGTTGGTGGCCAGTTCCAGCAATTCGCCGATGTTCACCACCAGGGTGTTGGCCCGAGGTAGCGCGTCAATCCAGCGCCCCTCTTCAATTTCGACTTGCAGACCCGCCTGTTGATCCTGCAACAGAAAGCTCAGGAAGCCCGAGTCCTTGTGGGCGCCGACGCCTTGATTACTCTCGTCAGACGCCTGCCCCGGGTAACGCATCAGTTTGATATGTTCATTGGGTTTATCGCCGTACAGCTGGTCAAAAGCTTCTGGCCCCAATGCCAGAGCCTGGGCAAAGGCACGCAACAAACGCAGCGACATGACGGTCATGGCCTGCTGCCAGTCCAGCAACAGTGGTTTGAGCGTGGGCAAGGCTTGCGGCCATTGGTTGGGCCCCTGCAAACGCGCCCAATACGGGCTGTTATCCGCGGTTGGCAATACCTCCCTTTCGGCTCCCAGATCGAACTGCTCGCGAAGGTCCGGCTTGCCCCGGGTAATCTCGGAAGCAGCGCGGTTATAACCGCGAAAATGGGGGGAATTGATCATGCCGACCGCGGTTTTGTCGCGGTCCGGCAAGGCAAAAAAACGGCGGGCGTGATCCTGTACCTGCTGCAACAACTCACTGTCGATGCCATGCCCCGTCAGGTAGAAAAAACCCACATCGCGAGCTGCGTCACGCAGATCTTCAAGGAACCCCTGGCGCTGGGCAGCCGTGCCATCGAGCAACGACAAGTCCAGGGTTGGCAAGGCAATGATGTCTCGTGTATGCGGCATGGTTCACTCCCATGTGAAGCAGCTGAAAGACCCTGGACCGAGAAGTGTCCGGCGCTGACTTAAAGCTAAACGATCTTAAAAACAGGTAATAAATATCGTTTTAGCATTAGCTTAGGTTCATTTCAGGCAGCTTTTCCCCGCCGATGACAGCCTGCAAACCACGCCCTGTACGGCACAACGACACTTTCAGACAGATCCGCGGCCGAGGGAGTGACATTTCCTGCAAGCCGATCCTAGTATTGCGGGCGTTACCCCCTGCCTCTAAAAAAATAACGTATGGAAACTCGACAAATGCCCTTCACCCGTACTCTTCTTGCTCTCTCTTTGGGCATGGCTCTACTGCAAAACCCGGCCTTCGCTGCGCCACCTCTGTCGATGGCCAACGGTGTTGCCCAAGTCAACACACAGGACAGCAACGCCTGGGTCGAGATCAACAAAACCGCGTTCGAACACAACATCCGTGTGCTACAAGCCACCCTCGCCGACAAGTCGAAAATCTGCGCTGTACTCAAGGCTGACGCCTACGGTCACGGTATCGGCCTGCTGATGCCATCGATCATCGCCACGGGTGTTCCGTGCGTGGGTGTCGCCAGCAACGAAGAAGCTCGCGTAGTGCGTGAAAGCGGCTTCAAGGGCCAGTTGATCCGCGTGCGTACGGCCGCCCTCAGCGAGCTGGAAGCCGCGCTGCCGTACAACATGGAAGAGTTGGTCGGAAACCTTGATTTCGCCGTCAAAGCCAGCCTGATCGCCGAAAAACACGGCCGTCCATTGGTGGTTCATCTGGGCCTTAACTCCAGCGGCATGAGCCGAAACGGCGTGGAAATGACCACTGCCGAAGGCCGCCGTGACGCGGTCGCGATCACCAAAGTACCTAACCTTGAAGTCCGTGCGATCATGACCCACTTCGCGGTTGAAGACGCCGACGACGTGCGTGCCGGTCTCAAGGCGTTCAACCAGCAGGCCCAGTGGTTGATCGACACGGCTCAACTGGATCGCAGCAAAATCACCCTGCACGCAGCCAACTCGTTTGCCACGCTTGAAGTGCCCGAGTCGCATCTGGACATGGTCCGCCCTGGCGGCGCGCTGTTCGGTGACACCGTGCCGTCCCACACCGACTACAAGCGCGTGATGCAATTCAAATCCCACGTCGCTTCGGTCAACAGCTACCCCAAAGGCAACACCGTGGGCTACGACCGCACTTACACCCTGGGCCGTGACTCGAAGCTGGCCAACATCACCGTTGGCTACTCCGATGGCTATCGTCGGGCCTTCACCAACAAAGGCATCGTGTTGATCAACGGCCACCGTGTACCAGTGGTGGGCAAAGTGTCGATGAACACACTGATGGTCGACGTTACCGACGCGCCGGATGTAAAAAGCGGCGATGAAGTTGTGCTGTTCGGACAACAGGGCAAGGCTGAAATCAGCCAGGCAGAAGTTGAAGACATCAACGGCGCACTGTTGGCCGACCTGTACACAGTGTGGGGCAACTCCAATCCCAAGATCCTGATCGAAAAATAACTCGACCCGGCAAACAACATGCGTGGGAGCGAACCTGTTCGCGAACTTCTCAAACCTTCGCGAGCAGGCTCGCTCCCACAGAGTGTCAGGTCGGGATGTATTCCTCCCTGACACCCGGCACTTGCAGAATCTTCCTGATCATCTCATCAGCCATCACTTTGGTCGTCCCCCTGAACTCGATGGTGACGCTTTCGGTATCACTGGTCGGCCCCTGCTCGATAACCAGCTGTTTGATCCTGTCCGAGCGCTCGCCTAAAATTTGCGTAAGCGTTTGCCACGACAACGCACTGGATGGCGCCACCAGCTTGACCACATGAATCTGCACATAATCGCGGTAGATTCGTTCCAGCGGTTTAATCACTACCAGAATCATCAGGATCAAAAAGGTAGCCGCCAGTCCCAACAGATAAAGCCCGCCCCCCACCGACAAACCGATGGCTGCCACAGCCCACAAGCTGGCTGCCGTATTGAGCCCCCTGATAACTTCACCACGGACCAGAATCGATCCGGCACCTAAAAAACCAATGCCGGTGACAACCTGAGCCGCGATCCGCGATGGGTCGAGCTGGGTGCCAGGCATGGTCAGCGCCTGCTGAAAACCAAAAGCCGAGACAATCATGAACAGGCAGGCACCGGTTGAGACCAGCATGTGCGTGCGAAGCCCGGCTGTCCAAAAATGATGCTCTCGCTGAAAGCCTATAAGGCTGCCGTAAAATGCCGCCAACAGCAGGCGAACACACATTTCTCCCTCAGAAATCATATCCGCTCCTCTTGCGCCGACGAGGCGCCAAGAATGCAGCATAGCTCGGCGCGAAGAATCGGCAGGCAAACCTGTGGCAGCGTCGCTCACAGAACAGAATCAAAGAATGTAAACAAGCCTGCTATGATCGGCGCTTTTCATCGACAGGATCGAATCGCGCCCAATGGATTACCGTCAGCCCTCCGAGCGCAAAAGCATGCATGCGCGCATCGTTCAAGAACTCGGCATGCAGATTGTTTCCGGGCGCTTTAAACCCGATGACAAACTGCCCGCCGAAGCCTTGTTGTGCGAAGAGTACGCCGTCAGCCGCCCCGTGTTGCGCGAAGCCACACGGGTATTGGTTGCCAAGGGCCTGGTGTATTCCCGCCCCCGGGTGGGCACCGTGGTCAAGCCGCGCCGCGAATGGCATATGCTCGACCCTGACGTACTGCACTGGCTGATGCAAAGCTCTCCGCAAAACGAGTTTTTTGCATTGCTGACCAGCGTGCGCAGCATCATCGAACCTGCCGTTGCAGCCCTCGCTGCTCAACACGCGACTGATGAAGAAGTGGCCTCGATCCGCGAAGCCTACGAGCGTATGGAAAACGCAGCGAGCCCCGAAGCGCTGTTGCAACCGGATCTGGACTTCCACAGCCGGATTGCCGACGCGACTCACAACGACCTGCTGGCCAATCTGTGCAATATGTTGTCGCTGGCTTTGCGTGAGGCGTTGAAGCACTCCAATCGCCGACCCAACCTGCATGAACTGGCCTTGCCTCGGCACAAGGCGATATTGACCGCCATCGAAAACCACGACGCCCTCGGCGCCCGGCATGCCACGCTGGTGCAACTGGATGATGCGCGAAACGCGCTGGATGTGGTGTTGGGTAACTGTTGAACACAGCGTTGTAGCCGCTGCCGAATGTATTGGGGATAGACAGAGACAAAAAAGGCGCCGCCCGATCACTCGGGCGACGCCTTTTGTACCCACGCAGTTTACGCCAGGCTTTTGCTCACCACTTCAAACACGTCGCTGGACAGCTCGCCCGAGCTGCGGATGCGCTCAAGCTCTGCCTTCATCAACGCCTGACGGGCGCTGTCGTATTTGCGCCAGCGGGTCAACGGTGCCAGTTGCCGCGAAGCAATCTGCGGGTTGAAGGCATTGAGCTGGATCACCAGATCCGCCAGGAAGCGATAGCCCGAACCATCAGCCGCATGGAAGTTGATCAGGTTTTGTCCGGCAAACGCACCGACCAGCGCCCGCACCTTGTTCGGGTTCTTGATGTTGAACGCCGGGTGCTCCATCAGCTCACGCACGCGCTGCAAACCACCAGGCTGGGTGCTTCCCGCCTGAACGCTGAACCACTGATCCATGACCAGCGGGTTGTCCTTGAACTGCTCGGCAAAACTGGCCAGCGCGGCGGCCTTTTCAGCCACAAATGGCGAGTTGATCAAGACGGCCAGGGCCGTCAGGCGCTCGGTCATGTTATCGCTGTGCTCGAACTGCTCCAGGGCCGCGGCCAGAACGTCAGGCTTGCCGGTAAGCATCAGGTACGACAGCGCGATGTTTTGCAGTGCGCGACGGGCAAAGTGCTCGGCTTCAGCCAGGTACGGGGTGACTTTCGACACGGCACGATTGGCCTGGTAACGCGCCCACAATCCTTCAAACAGGCTGTCGGCCAATTGCTTGCGAGCGAACTCGCGGGCAATGTGAATCGCGTCGACATCGGCCACGTCACTGATTTCAGTCAGGTAGGCTTCCCCTGGCAACGACAGCATTTCAGCCACCATCGCCTGATCCAGCTCAGGGTTGCCCAGCACACTGCGCAAGGCCTCAACCAGACGCTGGTCCATGACCAGTGCTTCGCCGCGTTGATGTTGAGCGATCAGCTCTTGCAGCACCTGCACTGACAGCTGTTGACCGGCATCCCAACGGTTAAAGCCGTCGGTGTCATGCTGCATCAGGAACATCAGTTGGTCACGGCTGTAGGCAAAGCTCAGCTTCACCGGGGCCGAGAACCCGCGCAGCAGCGAAGGCAACGGCTTTTGGTTGACGCCGATAAAGGTAAAGGTCTGCTCGGCTTCGGTCACCGACAGCACACGGCTGGTGCCGGACGCGGCAGTTTCACCCGCCAGTTGCAGCGCGATTTCAGCGCCCTGGGCGTTGAGCAGGCCCAGCTCCACCGGAATCACAAACGGCAGTTTTTCGACCTTGTCCGGGGTCGCCGGGCAGCTTTGGGCAAAGGTCAGGCTGTAGGTTTTTTGCTGTGCGTCATAGTGCTCACTCACCGCCAGACGCGGCGTACCCGCCTGGCTGTACCAGCGCTTGAACTGGCTCAGGTCGGCGCCGTTGGCGTCTTCCATGGCCTTGATAAAGTCGTCGCAGGTCACGGCTTGGCCGTCATGGCGCTCGAAGTACAGATCGCTGCCTTTGCGGAAACCCTCGGCCCCCAGCAAGGTGTGGATCATGCGCACCACCTCCGAACCCTTCTCATAAACGGTCAGGGTGTAGAAGTTGGAGATTTCGATAAAGCTGTCCGGGCGCACCGCGTGGGCCATCGGGCCTGCGTCTTCAGCGAACTGGTGGGTGCGCAAAAAGGCCACATCCTGGATGCGTTTAACGGTGCGCGAGTTCATGTCTGCCGAGAACTCGGAATCACGGAATACCGTAAAGCCTTCCTTGAGCGACAGCTGGAACCAGTCACGGCAGGTCACGCGGTTGCCCGACCAGTTGTGGAAGTACTCGTGGGCGACGATGGCCTCGACCCGCTGGTGAGCGGCGTCGGTAGCGGTTTCGGCGCGGGCCAGCACGGCGCTGGAGTTGAAGATATTGAGGCCCTTGTTCTCCATCGCGCCCATGTTGAAGTCGTTCACGGCCACGATCATGAAGATATCCAGATCGTACTCACGACCGTAGGTTTCTTCGTCCCAGCGCATGGATTTTTTCAGGCTGGTCATGGCGTGCTGGCACTTGTCGATGTTTTCCGGCTCGACATAAATACGCAGCGCCACAGTGCGCTCGCTCATGGTGGTGAAGGTATCTTCAACGCACCACAGATCACCGGCAACCAGCGCAAACAGGTAGGCCGGTTTCATGAACGGGTCCTCCCAGGTCGCCCAGTGCCGACCGTCTTCATCGGGGCCGCTGGCAATCGGGTTGCCGTTGGACAGCAGAATCGGATAGCGGTGCTGCTCAGCCACCACAGTGGTGGTGAACGTGCTCATCACGTCCGGACGGTCGAGGTAATAGGTGATCTTGCGAAAGCCTTCGGCCTCGCACTGGGTGCAGAACATCCCGCCGGACTTGTACAGGCCTTCCAGCGCGGTGTTGGTTTCGGGGTGGATCCTGACGCTGGTATCGACCACAAACTGCGCGGTGGTCGGGTGCAGGGTCAAGTGGCTGTCGTCGAGCTGATAATCAACCGCCGTGAGTTCGGCGTCGTCGAGTTTGACCGACAGCAATTCAAGCTGCTGACCGTCCAGCATCAGTGCCGGGAAACCCGCGCCACGGGCAGGATTACGGCGCATCACCAGTTGCGCATGGACCAGCGTGTGGTCCTCGAACAACTCGAAGGTCAGGTGCGTTTCGTCGATCAGATACTCAGGCGCCTGGTAGTCCTTCAGGTAGATCATTTGCGGTTGTTCGGTGCGCATGCTGGAGTCCTTTTACTGATGCACGGCCATCTGGTAGGCCGTGTATTTGCGGATATTGATAACGCCGGTGTCAAAGATCAGGTACTGGCCCTTGATCCCCATCAGCGTGCCTTCAACGATCGGATCTTTATCCAGATTAAAGCTGACGATCTTGCTCGGGTACTGCTCGACCGGGTAGTGAATCTCGATGGGCTCGACCTCATGTAGCGGCTGGACCGCTTGCAGGCCAAAACGCTCCTGCAGGGTTTGCATGCCTTCGGCGCAGCTCTCGAACAGTTGTGCACGCACCGCGGCGAGGTCCACAGGCGCAGCGTCGCCCTTGAGCAGTGCACGCCAGTTGGTGCGGTCGGCCACTTGCGAGCGGAACAGGTCTTCAACAAACCCCGATTGCTGACGGGTTGCCACCCGCACAATCGGCAGTGCCTGACTGGCACCCTGATCCAGCCAGCGCGTGGGTAACTGCGTGGCACGAGTAATACCGACCTTGACCCCGGAGGAGTTGGCCAGATACACCACGTGATCAGTCATGCAGAACTGCTCGCCCCACGACGGATCACGGCAGGTGCCTGCATCGTAATGGCAACGCTCCGGGCTCATGATGCAGACATCGCATTGCGCCAGCTTGGTCATGCACGGGTAGCAGTAGCCCTGACTGAAGCTTTTTTTGGTTTTGCGCCCGCAGTGGGAGCAGTTGATCTGCCCCAGGTATTCGAGACGCAGTTTGGTGCCGATCAAGGGATTGACCGGCACCTCGGTATCGCCCAAACGAAACGCATATTGAACGGTCGGCGTTTCAAGGCTTGCCGACATTTTGCTGATTGCACCGCGACCAATCTCAATCAATGGATAGCATCCGATTTGAACAGGATGTTCGGCACTGGCGCCGATTTGGAGCTGCACTCTTGCGGCCCCATGTAACCGGTGCGCTGGTCTTCTGGCAGGTTTTGCACTTCCCAGGCAATCATCGCTTGCAGCGACAGTTCGCGTTGTTCGGCAGTCAGCTTATTGCCATCAGCCCATTTACCGATTTCCACGGCCAGTTTCAGGCTCTGATAAATATCGGGGGTGATGTTTTGAATCATTTCGTTGAAAGAGGACATGGTTCTGTTTCCACTCTTTAATAATTTGAGGTGTAAGGCTTATCGCAAATCCATTCGTAGCAGCTGCCGAAGGCTGCGTTCGATTGCGAAGCGATCGTAAAACCTGAAAACCGGATTCAACAGGTATAACGCAGTGCCTGATTTTACGACGACTGCGTCGCCGAACGCAGCCTTCGGCAGCTGCTACGGGTGCATAGCAAGCTTACGCCGCGCCCACAGACCGCCCAGTAAACCGGTCAGGCAACCGATCAGCAAGCCGCCCACATGGGCCGCGTTGGCAATCTGGCCGAAGCCGATCATCGACACCAGCCCGGACATGCACAGTGCCAGCCACACCAGCATCATCACCAATACCCCGCGAGGCAGGTGGTACATGGGGTTTGGCGCCATCATCTGGTAAATCCAGACATGCCCCAACAGCCCGTACAACACACCCGACAACCCGCCGAACAGGCTCGGCCCGCCAAACAGGTACTGGGCGAAGTTGGACACCAGGCTAAACAGCAGGCTCAGGCCGATCAGGTTGATACTGCCCTGGCGCATTTCAATGCGCCGTCCCAGCTCCCAGTACCACATGCCGTTCATGGCGATGTGCAGAAAGCCGAAGTGAATCAGCATCGGGGTAACCAGTCGCCACCACTGCCCCGACGCCAGGCTGTCGGACAACGGCACAAATGTTATGTACTGTCCTTGAATACTGAAATCGACGAAGGTCAGCGCGCTCAGGGTCGACAAGTTGTCACCCAGTTGCGTCACGGCCGCCACGATCACGCACAACAGCAACACGATTGCGGTAGCCGGGCTGTCGCGCAGTTGCTGGGCGAAGCCGGGCCGGGTCATCGCAGGTGGCCGCTCAACGATAGGCAACTCATGCTCGGGATCACCCGCCGGGAAGCGCTGATACAAACTGCGCACATCGTCAGCAATAGTTTCGGGGGCCCACAGCACCTGTTCGCCAGCCTCTTCACTGACCCGATGCGGCACCTGCATGCGCCTGAGCAGACCAACAAAAGCGCTGAGATCAACAGACAGCGGCAAACGTAAAACAGCTACAACACTCATTGAATGGCCTCAGGGCGATCTACGTCTACCCATACAAATTTGTTCGGATCCAGCCGGGTTTCCTGATCCAGACGATAAGCCACCAGCTTGCCGTACAACACCGCGCTGTAATCCAGGCACGCCAGGTTTGGCCGGATCGGCGCGGGTTGGCCACTGCGCCAGTAATGCCCGACAAACAACAGCGGCTCATCACTGCCGTAGCGTAACAAGGCACCTTTTTCCGTGGAGGACAGGGGCTGCTGCGCTACCCGCTCGGGCAAAGCATCAGGCTGGAACACGATATCGCCGTAGGTCTTGGGGTCGTCTTCCCAGAATTTGGTGCGAAAGAACGCCCGCGTCAGGCCGTCGCCACCGGTCAGGGTCATGCCGCCTGGCAGACGCATGTCGGTGCCGCGCAACAGTCGATTGAAGCTGAGGTTGGCAAAACTATCGGGCTCTGCCGCCGCCTGCAAGAACGCCTCGTCGATACAGCCGTCGGGGTATTGCGCACGCAAGGTACTGATCACCTCGGCATCCCAGCAGGCATGGACCACCCGGAAGCGCCCTGCGTCGACAAACAGCGGCATGTCGTAAAACCACTGCACGAATTCACGCCATTCAACGGGGTACTTGTCGAACTGCTCAAGGGTTTCGTGAATCAGACGGGCATGCCGTGCTGTGTGCTCACGCACAAATTGCTTGCCACTGCTGACCGGTGCGGGGGTGCACCAGCCCAGCGCGTTGAATTCATGGTTGCCCATCAGGCACAGGGCCTGACCGGCGCGAACCATGTCGTAAACAATATGCAGCGACTCGCGAATCCGCGGGCCGCGATCAATGATGTCACCCAGGAACACCGCTATCCGTTGCGGGTGTCGCCAGATACCGGCGAGTTTGCGATAGCCCAGACGCTCCAGCAGGTGCTCAAGAGTATGAGCACAGCCATGCACGTCACCGATCAGATCGTAACTGCGCGCTGGATCGAGCATCAGTCAGCCCTACCGCCCAGTCGGCTACCCCAGCCAAGCTTGGTCCGACACACTTCATAGTAGTTGTGGTCCAACGGGTGGATCAGGCGCAGCTTTTGCGCTTTTTTGCTGACGTTAATAGTATCGCCAGGTGCACAGGTGAAATGGTTCTGACCATCGCATGAGACTTGCGGGTAGATCTGCATGTCCTTGGCCACCACGATTTTAAGCTCGCTGTTGCCATCGACCACAATCGGGCGACTGCTGAGGGTATGCGGGTACATTGGCACAATTACGATTGCGTCGAGCTTGGGGTGCATGATCGGGCCACCCGCTGACATCGCGTAGGCCGTGGAGCCGGTGGGCGTTGCCACGATCAGGCCGTCGGCCTTTTGGCTGCATACGAACTGACCGTCGATATGCAGTTCGAACTCGATCATGCGCGTGGACTTGCCGGGGTGCAGCACCACGTCATTCAGGGCGTCGCCCTGGCCAATGGCCTCGCCGTGACGGCGGACTTCGGCTTGCAACAGAAAACGGTTTTCAACCAGGTAGTGGCCGTCGAGCACCTCGGCCACCTTGACTTCCAGCTCATCGGGGCGGATGTCGGTCAAGAAGCCCAGGCTGCCACGGTTGATGCCCAGTACCGGGACATTGTGCCGGGCCAGTGCCCGCGCGGCGCCAAGCAAACTGCCATCGCCGCCGACCACTATCACCATGTCGCACACTTCACCGAGCATTTTACGCGACGAGGTTTGCAGACCATGACCGGGCAACACCTCGGCGATGGTGTCTTCAAGGATCACGTGCATGTGCCGCTCAAGCAGGAATTTTTTCAGTCGGCGAACCGTGTCGAGCACTTGCGAGCTGCCCAGACGACCTATGATGCCGATATTGCGAAATTGCTCCATGGGGCTCCTGCGGGATTCAATACGTGCGAAAACAACGATTATGGGCGAAAGACCACGATAGACAAAACCCTTTCAGCCCTCAGGACAGCTATGCTCGGACAATGACCCTCTTCCCCGACTTGCTCAACCTGCCCCGCCAACTGCGCCACCCTGCGGTGCGCGATCTGGCGTGGGTGATTCTCGCCCCGCCGATGCTGATCCAGACACCCTGGCCACAACGCCATCCGTTGGCGGGCAGTGACTGGGTCCAGGCTCCGGAACAACTGGAACGCTGGTTGCGTGAACTGGATCAGCACAGTGAGCCCCTCCAGCACTGGCTCGAACTGGCCACTACCCGGCGGCTGGGGCGCTATTACGAACGGTTGTGGCAATTTGCCGTGCAGCACGCCCCCGGCGTTGAGTTGGTGGCCGCCAACCTGCCGATCCGCCTGGGCGGGCATACACTGGGCGAACTCGACTTATTGCTGCGTGACCGCGAAGGCGTGCATCACCTGGAACTGGCGATCAAGCTCTACCTCGCTCCTCAGGACGGTGACGGCACGGACCCTGCGCAATGGCTCGGCCCCGGCAGCAATGACCGGTTGGACCGCAAACTCAAGCACTTCAGCCAACATCAGTTACCCATGTCGGGCCGCCCCGAAAGCCGCGAAATCCTCGCCAGCCTGGATATCCAGACGTTCAGCGCGCACTTGTGGCTCGGTGGTTACTTGCTGTACCCGTGGCCCGGTGAGGCCAGCTCACCTGCCGGGGCCAACCCGCAGCACCTGCGTGGGCGCTGGCTGCATCAGCGCGACTGGCCAGCGTTTGCCCGCCAGAGCCCTGCCGGCTGCTGGCAACCCCTGCCCCGACATGCCTGGCTCGCCCCGGCGCACTATGGCCCTGAAGGTATATGGACTGCACAACAGCTGGACATCTGGCTGACAGAACTGCACCCCCAGGCCCCAGCGCAACTGCTGGTGCGCCTGAGTGAAAATGAAGACGGTGACTGGGAAGAAGCCGAACGCTTGTTTTTAGTCTCTGATTTTTGGCCAAATGTGCCGGGAACCCCCGAAAGCTGACACATCTCAAGTGCAAAATTGCCCAACGCGCTTAAAGTAACAGCACTCCGTCAAACAAGAATGGAGGCTTCAGACCTGAACTGTGAGGAAACACCATGTCCTGGAAAAGCACCGCCCAACATTACAGCCGAATGTCCATCGCCCTGCACTGGCTTATGGTGCTGTTGTTTGTACTGATTTATGCGTCAATCGAATTTCGCGGCATCTTCCCCAAAGACAGCGACGGCCGCAACCTGATGAAGGACGCGCACTTTATGCTCGGGCTGACGGTGTTTGCGCTGGTCTGGCTGCGACTGCTGGCCCGAACGCTGGGTGCAGCGCCGAAAATCACGCCAACCCCGCCTGCCTGGCAAACAGCCCTTGCCACGTTGATGCACTGGGCGTTGTACGTGTTCATGATCGCCATGCCGGTATTGGGCTATCTGGTATTGAGCTACAACGACAAGCCAGTGTACTTCTACGGCTTCGACATCCTGCCGCTGACCGCCAAAGACCCGGACTTCGCCAAGCAAATCAAAAGCTGGCACGAACTGGGCGGCACCATCGGCTATTGGCTGATCGGCTTGCACGCCGTAGCAGGGCTGGCGCACCACTATTTGATCAAGGACAACACCCTGTTGCGCATGCTGCCTAAACGCGGCTAAACCCAGCCCCCCTTTTTTTAAACTACAAACCCCCGGCGGCCTTGTAAGCCGCCGGTGTGGACGAATACCAGACGTTTGCCCCGTGTAATACTCCCCTCTTTCACCGCTTGCTCAAGCGCCATTAATGCCTTGGCTGTATACAGCGGCTCCAATGGCACACCACTGGCCGTTTCACTGGCCTGAATAAACCCCAGTAATGCCGGATCAACCTTGGCAAAACCGCCACGGCTGGCATCGATCAGCTCGAAATTGCGTTCGTTGTGCCCTGCCGTCTGCAAGATCGCCGCCACCTGCGGGGCCACCCCGTGATCCGTCGGCACTGCCAGCGCGCCATAAACCCTGCGCTCACCCCCCTCGCCCAACACCAGCCCGGCCAGGGTTGTGCCAGTACCTGCCGCCAACCACCAGCCGTCGTAATCATCCCAGCCCACATCCACCAGTTGCTCACGCAGCATAGCCACCAGCGGCACACAGCCCAGTGCACCCGCCAGGCCACCACCGCCTTCCGGAACCTGCTGCAAACCCGGATACAAGGCTTGCCAGGGCTGCCAGAAATCGGGCTCATGGCGTGCCCGGTAACCAGCAAAGCCCAGCCAGTGCAACTGCATGCCATAGCGTTCAAGGTCCAGCGTAGTGGGGGTTTGCTGCACATGGCCGCGCAATAGCCCCACCGTGGCAAAGCCAAAACGCTTGCCGGCTGCCGCCAGGGCATGCAAATGGTTGGAGTGGGCACCGCCCAAGCTGATCAGCCCCTCAGCCCCCGCCTCCTGGGCCGCACGTAAATGCTCGGTCAGCTTGAACCACTTGTTGCCGCTGATCAGCGGATCAATCAAGTCCAGGCGCAGCACTGCCACCTCCACCCCGGCCTGTTGCAGCCAGTCAAGATGCAAACGCTGCAAGGGTGCATGGGGGTGCCAGTCGATCAAGGGCAGCATGGGAAGGCTCAATTGGAAAAAGAGCGAGTTTACAGCAGCCTGTCGATTTTCATGTTCAGGGTGCCCAATAACCTGACTCGACTGCAGGCTTCTTGGTAAGGTGTGCGCCGAATTTCGTAGCCTCGCTGTGGCTGCTGCTATCTGTTTAATGACGCGAGACCATCCGACCATGCCTGAGCCGATCCCCCTTAAAGATCACGAAAGCGAAAAACGCTTGGTCAATAAAAGACTGATCGCGTGCGCCGGGCTGGTGCTGGCGATCAGCTGCGCGCTGATCGGGCGTATGTATTTTCTGCAAGTCACCGAGTTCGATTACAACTCGACGGTGTCCGAGAACAATCGGGTGCATGTGCTGCCGATCCCGCCTGAACGCGGTTTTATCTACGACCGCAACGGCGTACTGCTGGCCGACAACCAGCCCAGTTTCAATATGACTATCACCCGCGAACGGGCCGGCGATACCGCCAAGGTGCTGGACTCGGTGATGAGCATTCTGCATTTGCCTGAAGAAGACCGCGCGGTGTTTGCCAAAGCCATGAAGCAGGCGCGCCACCCGTTTGACCCCTCGACTCTGCTGTACGAGCTGAGTGAGGAGCAAATCGCCCTGCTGGCGGTCAATCAGTTCCGCCTGCCGGGCATTGATGTCGAGGCGCAGTTCGTACGCCATTACCCGCAGGGCGATCACTTTGCCCATTCGGTCGGTTATGTTGGCCGGATCAACGAGAAAGAAGCCAAACAGCTGGATCCCACCCAATACCGCGGCACGCAGTCGATAGGCAAAACCGGCATCGAACGTTTTTATGAAAACGAATTGCACGGCAAGGTCGGTTTTGAAGAAGTCGAAACCAACGCCCAGGGCCGGGTCATGCGCGTGCTGCGTCACACCGATGCGGTAGCGGGTAAAAACATCGTCCTGAGCCTGGACATCAAGCTCCAGGAAGCCGCCGAAGATGCACTCGGAGACCGTCGCGGCTCGATCATCGCCCTGGACCCGAAAACCGGCGAAGTGTTGGCCATGGTCAGCAAACCCAGCTTTGACCCTAACCTGTTCGTGACCGGTATTAGCTCAAAAGACTACTCCGGGCTGCGTGATTCCATCGACAAGCCACTGTTCAACCGAGCGTTGCGCGGGCTGTATGCGCCGGGCTCGACAATCAAGCCCGAAGTGGCGATTGCAGGTCTGGACAGCGGCGTGATTTCGGCCTCGACCAGGGTGTTCGACCCCGGCTATTTCCAACTGCCGAACGTCGACCACAAATACCGCAACTGGAACCACAGCGGCGACGGCTGGGTGGACTTGAACGCTGCCATCATGCGCTCCAACGACACCTACTTTTATGACCTTGCATCCAAGCTGGGCATTGACCGCATGCACGACTACATGGCGGAGTTCGGGTTGGGGCAAAAGGTGTCGCTGGACATGTTCGAAGAGTCGTCAGGTTTGATGCCGTCCCGCGAGTGGAAGCGCAGTACCCGCCGCCAAGCCTGGTTCCCGGGCGAAACGGTGATTTTGGGGATTGGCCAGGGCTACATGCAGGTCACCCCGCTGCAACTGGCGCAAGCCACGGCACTAATTGCCAACAAAGGGGTATGGAACCGTCCGCACCTGGCCAAAACCGTTGACGGAACGCCACCGGTGGATGAGCACCCGATTCCCAATCTAGTGCTGCGCGATCCGCGAGACTGGGATCAGGTCAACCACGCCATGCAACTGGTGATGCACGACCCGCGCGGCATTGCCCGGGCAGCGGCCCAGGGCGTGCAATACCGGATTGCCGGTAAAAGTGGTACTGCGCAGGTGGTGGCGATCAAGCAGGGCGAACGTTACAACCGCCTGAAAACCGCCGAGCGCAATCGCGACAACGCCCTGTTTGTCGGCTTCGCCCCTGCCGAAGACCCGCAGATTGTGATCTCGGTGATGATCGAAAACGGCGAAGCCGGTGGCCGGGTTGCAGGCCCGGTGGTGCGCAAAGTGATGGACGCCTGGCTGCTCGACAACCAGGGCGTGCTAAAACCACAGTACGCCAGCCCGCAGATCAAGGCACACACGACCCCGCACGTCTGAAGCTGCAACCGGGTTGACTGAATCGCGAGCAAGCCCGCTCCCACAGATTTTGCGTCGATCTTGTGGGAGCGGGCTTGCCCGCGATGGCATCAACTCAGTCTGGCTGGCACTTCACGGCTCAGTACCGCGCATCCACCGGCTTGCCGCCCTTCGGCCAGTCCTTGGCCTTGTCGACAAAGTCAGGCCGTGGTTGATGCGAGAAGTACTCGGCCACATCCACCGCCTCCTGATCCGATAGTCCGCCCTGCCCCAACGGGAACTTCTCATGGAAGCCAATCGGCATATTGCGTTTGACGAACGCCGCCGCCGTGTAGGTGCGCGCCATGCCCGCGCCGATATTGAACGACTCATCACCCCACAACGGCGGATACACAAAGCTGCCATCGGCGTGCTTCAAGCCCTCGCCGTTGTCACCGTGGCACACCGCGCATTGCTGCACATACACTGCCTTGCCGTTTACCGGATCGGGCTTGATGTTCGGATCAACCTTGCCCACACCCCGGCCCGCAACCTTGTCGCCAGCAACGGTATTCATTTTCATCCAGTCAAAGTACGCCACCATCGCTTGCATATCGGGCGAAGTCACCGGCAACGGCTTGCCATCCATCGAACGACGGAAGCAACCATTGATCCGCTCCTCCAGCGTCACCTCCTTGCCCGCACGGGGCGCATAGCTGGGGAAGAACGCCGACACGCCAACAAACGGCGAACCATCGGCCACGGTGCCCGCGTTCAAGTGACAACTGGTGCAGTTGAGCGCATTGCCAACGTTGTCCGGCAGCAATGCCTTGGTTTGCAGGTGCAAGCGCATGCCACGCACCACTTGATCGGCATTGGCTGCACTGAGCAGATTGGCCAGCCTCGGGGTGACAAAGGCTGTCTCGTCGATGGTCTGCGGGTTAAGTTGTTTGCGCATTTTGGCCACTTGCGCAGACTTGATCGCTGGGGCGTCATTACCCCAACTGCTGCGCACAAAACTCAGGATCTCGGCAATTTCATCATCCGCCAACCGCGCAAAGCCGGGCATGGTGTACACCCTTGGGTGCGCGGCCGTTTCCGGAGTTTCCCAGCCGGTCAGAGTGATATGCAGCAACGTGGTCGGATTAGCCGCCACGATCCCCGGGTTGCCGTTTAGCGGCGGGAAAATCCCCTTGACCCCACCGCCATCCGGGCGATGGCAGTCGGCGCAGAACTGGGTATATCCCAAACCACCCCGAGTACTGAACAAGGTGTCTGGCGCCCTGACCGGCCCGGTTGCAACGGCGGGCATCGGCAAATCATCCTTGCCCGGTGGCAGCGACTTCAGATAGCTGGCGATGGCGGTCAGATCCGCATCGGTGAAGTGCTGGGTGCTGTGGTGAATCACGTCGGCCATATTGCCCGAGACCGTGGCAAAGCGGTTTTGCCCGGTTTTGAGCAGTTGTACGGTGTCCTCCACTGTCCACAGATTACGCAGGCTCAAGGCGCGCCACGCTTCAACGGTCTCGCCCGCCAAGTAGTGCTTGCCGCTGCTGCCCGCATCACTCATGGCCTTTTCCTGGAAGGCGATCCCGCGAGGCGTGTGGCATGAGCCGCAATGCCCCAGCCCCTGCACCAGATAGGCGCCACGGTTGAGCTCGGGGCTCTTGGCCGGGTCGCCAACAAATGGCTGAGTGTCGACAAAGGCCCAGTTCCACAATGCCAGCCCCCAGCGCTGGTTAAACGGAAAGCCCATGTCTGCCTCAAGGTTGGTCTGTTTGACCGGGGTAACGCCTTGCATCAGGTAGCCGTACAAGGCGCGCATATCGTCTTCGCTCATCTTGGCGTAAGACGGATACGGCATGGCCGGGTACAGGTTCTGCCCCGCAGGGGTGACCCCTTCACGCATGGCCCGGTCGAATTGCTCAAAGCTGTATTGACCGATGCCAGTCTCGGGGTCCGGCGTGATATTGCTCGAATAAATCGTGCCCATCGGCGTTTTCAGCTCCAGGCCACCGGCCATCACCGCACCGCCCTTGGCGGTGTGGCAGGCAATACAGTCGCCAAGCTGGGCCACGTACTGACCGCGTTGAATCAGGGGGTTGGTTGCCGTTGTCGGCTCACCGGCCTGCACATGGGCTGTGCAAAGCAACATCAGGCCGGTAAACGCCAGACGTGGGAAGGTAGAAAGCATCGCGTTATTCCTTTAAGGCGTCGATCTGGGGTGGTCCCCTCGAAACGGGCCATGCTGGTTTTGTTATTGATTCCTCACACTGGGGTTGTACCGGCTTTTAAATGCATGGCGTTTGACCCCGGTCATGGGCGGCGCAACCAGACGGCGCAAGCGAGCGCTCTAAGCTAGTTCCAAAACGATATTTTCGCCTTTTATTTAAAGCACTTAGATTCAGCAGACCGGACCACCGGACCTCGTCTTTTTACCTCATCAGAACAAGGTCCACCCATGTCCATGCGCACACTTTTGATTGCTCTTTCCATCGCAGGGCTCAGCTTCGGCGCGCAGGCGGCTGATGTGACCATCGGCTATATCACCGGCATTGATCCCACCAAATTGGCCCAAGCCGAAGGCAGCTATGAAAAGGCCATTGGTGAAAAAATCGACTGGCGCCGCTTTGATTCAGGCCCGTCCGTGGTTGCAGCACTGGCCTCCGGTGATCTGCAAATCGGCAATCTGGGCTCAAGCCCCCTGGCTGCTGCGGCCTCGCGCAACGTGCCGTTGGTGACCTTTATCGTCACGGCGCAAATCAAGGGTTCCGAAGCGCTGGTAGTGCGTGATGGCAGCGGCATCAACGGCCCGCAGGACCTGATCGGCAAGACCATCGCCACGCCCTTTGTGTCTACTTCGCACTACAGCCTGCTGGGCGCGCTGAAACACTGGAACCTTACCCCGCAACAAGTGAAGGTGGTCAACCTCAGCCCCGCGCAAATCACCGCGGCCTGGAAGCGCGGTGATATCGACGGTGCGTTTACTTGGTCACCTGCGCTGGGGGAAATCCGCAAGACCGGAAAAATCCTCGCCGACGCAGGCCAGGTCAGCGAATGGGGCGCGCCGACCTTTGAAGTCTGGGTCGCCCGCAAGGATTTTGCCGATAAACACCCTGAGATAGTCGCGCAATTTGCCAAAGTCAGCCTCGACGCAATCGCCGACTACAATGCCCACCAGGCCGCCTGGACTGCAGATTCGGAACAAGTGCAGAAAATCGCCAAACTGACCGGCGCCAATGCCCAGGACATTCCCGAATTGCTGCACGGTGCGCACTTCCCTTCCGCCGCCGAGCAAAAATCACCGCAGTTGCTGGGCGGCGGTACGACCAAGGATATCGCCCGGACTGCCTTGTTCCTCAAGGATCAAGGCAAGATCGAAAGCGTACTGGCGGACTATTCACCCTATGTCAGCGACAAGTTTTTGCCTGAATAACCCGTTATGAGGAGCGTGGAGGAGCGACCCGGTAAACGCGTTAGTGGGAGAGAGCCTGCTCGCGAATGATCTTCGCGAGCAGGCTCGCTCCCACAAGGGGCCCACTTACATTGACAGCCATTGCGCGAGGCTGCGATAAGGACCGCCAGATTAATCCCACAAAGGTGGCGCCCATCATCTGCGCAATTTCGAGTGTTTGAGTTAACCAGCTATTTGGGTCTGTTCCTGGCCGCCTTCGGGGCCGCGTCGATACTGCCCATGCAGTCAGAAGCCGTACTGGTCGGCATGCTGTTGTCCGGCAAGTATGTGGCGCTGACATTGCTGGCAGTCGCCACTCTGGGCAATGTCCTGGGCTCGGTATTGAATTGGGTACTGGGCCGATCAGTCGAACGTTTTCGGCACAAACGCTGGTTCCCGGTCAGCGAGCAAAAACTCGACAAGGCGCAGCAGTTTTACCTGCGTTATGGCCGCTGGTCGCTGTTGCTGAGTTGGGTACCAATCATCGGCGACCCGATCACGGTCATCGCCGGAGTTATGCGCGAACCACTGTGGAGTTTCGTGCTGATCGTCACCCTGGCCAAGGGCGCGCGCTATCTGCTGCTGACAGGGCTAACCCTGGGCTGGGCGTAAACGCCCAGCCCGCAGGCAAGTTAAACCGGCTCTGCCGAAATGCGGCCGTCCATTACCGGCGGGTATTCGGGCAGCCAGGATAAGGGCGTCAATTGATTGTACTTTTGATAGAACGACGACTGAATTCGCGTACGAATCTGCTCCAGCTGCTCAATCAAACCCACCAGCGCCAGTTGCTGTGCAGCCAGGCGAACTTGATCATCGGCGGTGTCGATCTCGGATAGCTCAATGGGCTGCAGCGCAATGCTTTCATTGAAGTAAGCAGGCACTCGCCGACCATTGCGATGCAATTGGTTCTCGGCGCGATAGCATTGAACAAGCCCCGCCAAAATCATTTCCGCCTTGTTCAAACCACTGGCCCGCAACGATCTTACAGTGCGTTTTTCGTCCAGAACCGACTGGTAACTGACCAATTGTTGATTACATGCCAATACATCCGATTCGAGCTTTTCCAGGAACTCTTGCTTGAGTGCCATAAGCTCATTGCGTACATCTGCAATTTCATCCTGATAGACACCCAACGCGTCATTACGGCGCTTTTGCTGCTTGAGCAATCCGGAGTGATTTTGTGCCTTGAAAGCACACAGTTCAGCCTCCTGCTCCCGCGCGCTGTACTCCAGGCGCTGCAGCCGTACAGCGTAGTCATTCAGAAGACTGTCTATGGCACGCTCAAACTCTTGATCAAACTGAGCGCAGCGGTCCACCGTACTGATGATATCCAGAGCACTTAGCTGATTCTGGATCGTGGCAATCCGCGAGTCGGCCCACGCCAGCACCTTGTTGCGCTCGGACTCAAGTGTGGTGCGGATACTCTCTTCGATGGCAGTCAACCGAGTGGCTTCTACCGCAGGGTAGCCCTGCTCACCGTGGCGGCTGGCTTGCTCAACAATATTGAGTTCGCGTTTGAGACTTTCAAACTCGGCCGGGATAAACACTGGATTGTCTGCACGCTCGCGGCTGCAATCAGCCTGCCCCAGAATATTCAACAGCTTTCTGAATAACTGCATGGCGTTCGCTCCGATAGAGAGGTAGTGATGCCAAATTGCTTAACTATACGCAACGGCAAGGTAGCACTTAGCCATCAACCTATCACACGTCTTTGAAAAAAAAGATCTTT
Organism: Pseudomonas kulmbachensis; assembly: GCF_963681935.1. NCBI lineage: Bacteria > Pseudomonadati > Pseudomonadota > Gammaproteobacteria > Pseudomonadales > Pseudomonadaceae > Pseudomonas > Pseudomonas kulmbachensis. The sequence goes on from NZ_OY817088.1 coordinate 2,980,582, forward strand.
AAATTTCAAAACCGGTATTCAGACGGCGAATCGGTTTAACCCCAAGCGAGAGCCGAGGGTGCTCTGAGCTAAAGGTGAGGATAGCCATCAGGAGCGGTACGTCCAGTAATGCAAATACATACGGTTTCATTGAGCAATCAGTGTTGCATGCCCCAGCGCTTCACCGTGACCCGCTCAAGGGTATCGAATACCAGGTTCTCCACCAGCAAACCGATCAGAATCACCACTGCCAACCCGGCAAACACTTTGTCGGTATACAACTCGTTGCGGTTCTGAAAGATGTACCAGCCCAGGCCGCCCTTGCCGCTGGTTGCGCCGAACACCAGCTCGGCGGCGATGAGCGTGCGCCAGGCGAATGCCCAGCCGATTTTGAGGCCCGCCAGGATCGAGGGTAACGCCGCCGGGATCAGGATCAACAGCACAAAGCGAATACCCTTCAAACCGTAGTTACGCCCGGCCATGCGCAAGGTTTGCGAAACCCCGAGAAATCCCGCATAGGTATTCAGGGCCAGGGCCCAGAGCACCGAATGCACCAGCACGAAAATCAGGCTGTTCTGCCCCAGCCCGAACCACAGCAGCGCCAATGGCAACAGGGCAATGGCCGGCAGCGGGTTGAACATCGAGGTCAGGGTGCTCAGCAGGTCACGCCCCAACTGGGTCGACACCGCCAGCGTGGTCAAGGCGAACGCCAGTGCGATACCGATCAGGTAACCCTTGAGCAGTACCACCAGGGAAATGCCGACTTTGTTCAGCAGTTCGCCGCTGATCAAACCGTCATACAGGGCGCTGGCGGTTTGCACAAAAGTGGGCAGTAACAGGTCGTTGTTCTGGTAGCGCGCCACCAGCTCCCAGAGTACCGCGAGCACGATCAGAATCAGGCTTTTACGTAACCAGCCCTGCTGCCAGAGTCGCTGGCCGAGCGGTAATTCGCGTTCCACTGGCACTGTCAGCAGCGGCTCCAGAACGACTTCGTATTCCTGGCGTACAGATGATGATTGGCTCATCGGGCAATCCTCCACAGCTCAATAAGCGATACGAATATCGGCGAAGTTCAGCGCTTGTTCGCTGCTTGCAGCGTCATTTTCATCAAACAGCAGCCGGTGGATGCGCCGCGCCGCCTGTTGGAACTCCGTACCGCCAAGGCTGTGCAGCCCGTATTGATGACTGTTGATTTCAGCGCGCACACGGCCCGGATGCGGCGACAGCAACAATATCCGGTTGCCGACCACCAGCGCCTCTTCGATGGAGTGGGTGACAAACAGCAAGGTAAAACGTACTTCTTCCCAGAGCAGCAACAACTCCTCCTGCATCTTGCGCCGGGTCAGAGCATCGAGCGCGGCGAAAGGCTCGTCCATCAACAGGATTTTCGGCTGCATCGCCAAGGCTCGAGCGATTGCCACGCGAGCCTTCATGCCGCCGGACAAGGTATGTGGGTAAGCATCGGCAAACGCCGTCAAACCGACCTTGTCCAGATAGTGCAGCGCTCGCTCCTCGGCTTCGCGCCGTGGCAGGGTTCTGGAAGCCAGCAGCGGGAACATCACGTTTTGCTTGACCGTCTTCCAGGGCGGCAGTTGATCGAACTCCTGAAACACCACCATGCGATCCGGCCCCGGGGCGGTGACGGCTTGCCCCAGCAGGCGGATGTGTCCTTCGCAGGGCGAATGAAACCCGGCGACCGCCTTGAGCAGCGTTGACTTGCCGCAACCCGAAGGGCCAAGGAGGATAAAACGGTCAGCGGAGTCGATTTCGAAACTCACCTGATGGGTAGCCCGCACCACACGCTGCGGTGTGCGGTACTCGAGGCTGACCTGGTCGACCGACAACAGGGCCGGGCCTGTTGCGGTCAGGTGGCTGGCCGTGTGGCCTTGCACGGAAGCATTCATGGGTATCAGCTCCCCTGCAGCGGTTTTGCATCCTGGAAGAAGTAATCTTTCCAGGACTCAGGTTTGTTTTTGATCGCCCCGACGCGGTACAAAAATTCGGCCAGCGGGTAGGTGTTTTTCGGCGTCACGCTGAATTCGTACTGTGGGTTGTCGATGATTTTCAGCAACTCGGCGCGGTCAATCTTGGCCTTGGTGACGCGGATATACGTGTCAGCGGCAGCACCCTTGTCGTTTTGGGCAAACTCGGCGGCTTCGGTTAACGCCTCGACAAAGGCCTTGTAGGTTTTCGGGTTGTCGTTGCGGAACTTCTCGGTGGTGAACAGCACCGTGGGCGAGTTCGGGCCGAGCAGGTCATAGGTATTGAGTACCACATGCACATTAGGGTTTTTAAGTGCCTGGTCCTGGAAAGGCGGGTTGGAAAAATGCCCGCTCAACTCCGTACCACCGGCAATCAACGCCGCAGTGGCGTCCGGGTGCGGGACGGCAATGGTGTACTTGTCCAGCCGGTTGAACTCCTTATCGCCCCATTGCTTGGCGGCGGCGTATTGCAAAAAGCGCGACTGCACGGATACACCCACGGCAGGCACTGCGATGCGGTCCTTCTCGGTGAAATCGGCAATGGTTTTGACCTGCGGGTTATTGCTCAGCAGGTAGTACGGAAAGTTGCCCAGCGACGCCACAGCCTTGACGTTCTGCCTGCCGTGGGTACGGTCCCAGATGGTCAGCAGCGGGCCAACCCCGGCCCCAGCAATATCAATCGAGCCCGACAGCAAGGCGTCGTTGACCGCCGCACCGCCGGACAATTGGGTCCAGTCGACCTTGATATCAATGCCCTCCTCTTTGCCGTGCTTCTCGATCAGGTTTTGATCGCGCACCACGTTGAGCAACAGGTAAACAATGCCGAACTGCTCGGCGATTCGGATCTCGCCTTCAGCATGGGCCACGTTCGGAGCCACAAGACTGCTGGCGAGTAGACTCAAGCCCAGACCAAGACTGGCGGCCACGGATTTGATTGATGTGGGCATGGTTATGCTCCTTGAAATATGGGGACGATCAGTAAGGGGCATTGCCCTGAATGGTGGTGCGGTAGAGCTTGCGGCGCAGATGGCTCGGGCATCCGGCAGCGAGATGGATCAGTGAGCGGTTGTCCCAGAACACCAGGTCGTGGGGCTGCCATTGGTGGCGATAGATGTTCTCTGGCAGCACGCTGTAGGCGTAAAGCTCGGCCAGCAACTGACGGCTTTCGTCTTCGGGCAGGCCGACGATACGGGTGGTGAAACCCTCACTGACAAACAGCGCCTTGCGGCCATTTTCCGGGTGGGTACGGACCACCGGATGCACCACTTCGCTGACCTGTGCCAGTTGCTCCGGGGTCAGGGTCGGGCGCCAGTTGCCTTCGAATTTGCTTTCGCTGTAACGCGCGGTATACGAGTGCGCGGCCGAGCGGCCCTCAACTGCATTGCGCAACGCTTGCGGCAAGCCATCCCAGGCTTTGTGCATATCGGCAAACAGGGTGTCACCACCTTCGGATGGCAGCTCTTGGGCATGCAGCATCGACCCCAGGCTCGGCAGCTCCTTATAGGAAAGATCGGAGTGCCAGAACTTGCCCGCATCGCCTAGACCGATGGATTGGCCGTTTTCTATAATGTTGGAGACGATCAGGATTTCCGGGTGGCCGGTCAGCAGAAACTGCTTGAGCACATGGATTTGTAAAATGCCGAAGCGACGGCTGAAGGCAATCTGTTGCTGCGGGGTAATGCGCTGATCGCGGAACACCACCACGTGATGCTCCAGATGGGCGCGGTGAATACGCGCAAAGTCCTGGTCATTGATCGACAATGCCAGATCAAGGCCGATAATCTCGGCACCCACTGCGCCGCTGAACGGGCGGATTTCAAAGGCTTGAGGGGCGATGCTCACGGCAATCGCAGAGGCAGACGGTGCAGACATAAATCACTCCCACGCAGGGCACACCCAATGGCGCGCCAATCGATCAGAAACTCACGGAGGTCCCGTGCTGGTTCATTTCGTGCGGCGCGTCGATTGGTCGACCTGTACGCAGGGATATGACTTTATAGATATAAGAAATTTAATTTAAATACTTTTATAGAATAAGCATATGAGTGGTTGCTCGTTGTTTTTTGCCTTTTTGACTAAAGCACCGGCGCGATCTGCCGATGGCCTTGAATGACATAAAGTCAAAAGGACGAATCGACATGGTTGGCAGCATCAATCCCCTGGCATCGAGCCTGAATATTCAGAGCACGCCCGGCACGACCACCATCAAAGCCCCCGACAGCACCGCGGTGAGTGACACCAGCACGGCAGCCACCGACCCGGTGAAACCGCGGGCATCCAGAGACGCGAATGCGGCGCCAGCGGCTGACACCAGTGATGACAGCTCGGACGCGGTCAAGCAGCTTAAAAAACACATCGCCCAACTGCAGAAACAACTGCAGCAGCAGATGCAGGAATTGCAAAAGATCCAGGCCAGCAACATGAGCGCCGAGGCAAAGATGGCAGCAGTGGCTGGCGCCCAGGCACAAGTGGCCGCGACCGTTGGGGCGTTGCAGGAGGCGACGGCAGCATTGCTACAAGCGCTGACAATTCAGGGTAAAGGTGGTTCGGGTTCCATGGTCAGCACCTCGGCCTGACGATACGCCACCCCTGTAGCCGCTGACGAGTAGCACGAGGCTGCGTTCGGCTGCGCAGCAGTCGCAAACCCTAAATCCCGGACTCAACTGACACACCATAGCGTCTGATTTCACGACGACTTCGTCGCCGAACGCAGCCTCGCTACTCTCCTCAGCGGCTACAGTACGAATCAACCTGGGCAAGATTTAGCCTTTCAGCTTTTTTTCTGATTTTGCTGCTATAGTCCGCCCCCTCTTTGGGGAGTAGCTGGCCGTCACGCAAGTGGCGGCGCTCTGGTCAACATTCTCGGCAACCTGCCGTGGCCATAGCATCCGTCTGGATTTGCGAGACCAACGTCATACCTGTGCTGAAGTCGGGCGCGCAGTGCTATGTCGTTGTCTCAAGCCCGACTGGATGACTGAATTGAACCCAATTGCCCTGATTCTCCTGGCCTTTGCCATGTCCACCGACGCTTTTGCCGCCGCCATCGGTAAAGGCTCCAGCCTGCACAAACCACGTTTCAGCGAAGCACTGCGCACCGGCCTTATCTTCGGCGTGATTGAAGCCATTACGCCCGTAATCGGCTGGGCCATCGGCCAGGCCGCCAGCAGTTACGTCACGCAATGGGATCACTGGATTGCCTTCACCCTGCTGCTGGGGCTGGGCCTGTACATGATCTACAACGGGGTCAAGCCCGAAGAAGACGAACCCGAAGACAAACCGTCGCAACACGGATTCTGGATTCTGGTGGTCACAGCTATTGCCACCAGTATCGATGCCTTGGCAGTCGGCGTTGGCCTGGCATTTGTCGACGTCAATATCCTGGTGGCCGCAGCCGCCATCGGTCTCGCCACCATGACCATGGTGATCATCGGCACCATGCTCGGACGCGCACTCGGTAGCCTGGTCGGCAAGCGTGCCGAGATTGTTGGCGGGGTGGTGTTGATCATCGTGGGTGCCACGATTCTGTATGAGCATCTGAGCGCGGTGTAACACTTGCAGGGCTCTGGCCTTGCGCCAGAGCCCTGTGCCGTTACGGCACCTGCGCCCCCGCCACAGCCACATGAATCATGTAGAGCGAGGTATTGGCCGCAATAAACAGCCGATTGCGTCGCGGCCCACCAAATGTAAGGTTGGCGACTTTTTCCGGCAATTTGATCTTGCCCAGCATGACCCCATTCGCATCAAAGCACTGAATCCCGTCCCCCGCGCTGGTCCAGATATTACCCTGGACATCAATGCGCAACCCGTCAGGTATGCCCGGCTCGATATGAGTCAGAACCCTAGAACTGCCCAAGCGACAGTTGTCGACAACCTGTATGGCGCGGATATGGTGCGCCGCATCCGGGTCGTGGGAACGGGCCGAGTCGGCGATATACAGGGTTTTCCCATCCGGGGAAAACGCCAGGCCGTTGGGCTGTTCAAAGTCGTCAGCCACGCAGGCAATTTGCAACGTGTGCGGGTCGATGCGGTAGACGTTTCGCCCGCTCTGTTCAGGCTCGGCCTGGTAGCCTTCGTAGTCGCTGAGAATGCCGTAAGTCGGGTCGGTGAACCAGATGCCACCGTCGCTGTGCACCACTACGTCGTTGGGCGAATTCAAGCGCCGGCCTTCAAACTGGTCAGCCAGCACGGTAATGCTGCCGTCGGGTTCGGTGCGGGTGACGCTGCGGGTGCCGTGCTGGCAGGTTACCAATCGCCCTTGTATGTCGCGGGTGTTGCCGTTGGCAAAGTTGGAGGCGGCACGAAACACCGAGACGCCCTGCTCCGGGGTCCAGCGCAGGATGCGCTGATTGGGAATGTCACTCCATAACAGGTAGCCACCGTCGTTGAACCACACTGGCCCCTCTGCCCAGCGGCACTGATCGTAAAGGCGCTCAAGCTGGGTGTTGGGCAAGGTCAGGCTGCGAAAACGCTTGTCGTGAAACTCGTAGATATCGTCGCTCATGGTTCTATCCTGATTCAAAGGCTGCGCTGGCTTTTGCGCCCGCTAACGGCGGCTATCACCGCGATAATGATCACGCCGGTAAGAATCAACCGCACTCCGGCACTGGCGCCAAAGGTGTTGAGCATGCTCACCAGCAAATACAAAAACAGCGCCGCACCCCACAAGCCCGGCACGTTGGAGAAACCGCCCGCCACCGAGGTACCGCCGATGACCACCACCGCAATCGAGGCCAGCAGGTATTCATCGCCCATGCTCAGCGATGCGCCGCCGGAAAACCCGGCCAGCAACACGCCGCACACACTGGCAAAAACGGCACTCAATACGTAGGTGGCCCAACGCACCCGCTCGACCCGCACACCGGCCAATTCTGCGGCGCGCATGTTCTGCCCCACGGCCAGAGTCCAGCGCCCATAAAGGGTTCGGCTCAAGACATAACCGGCCACCACTGTCAGCAACGCGACCGCCAATGCCAGGTACGGGATGCCCAGCAGACGCCCGGTGGAAAATTGATAGAACAGCTCCGGCGGAGCTATGCGCACACTGCGGCCGTAGGCAATGGCCATGGACTGCAACAGAAAGCTGGCGGACAAGGTGGCGATGATCGGCGGAATGCGCAGCACACGGATCAACGCGTAGTTGGCGCAACCGATCAGCACTCCGACCGCCAGTACACCGGCCACCCCCACGGCAATCAGGCTGTCCTGACCCTCCATAAGCTTCATGCCCACCGCACCGCTCAGGGCGATATTGGCCGGAATCGACAAGTCGATATTGCCGGGACCGGTGGTGATGACGAACATCTGCCCAACCCCGACGATCACGAAGAATGCCGAGAACGCCAACGCACCGGAAGTCAGCGCACCCGCACCCTCGCCACGGGTGAACGCCAGGGTCGCCAGCCACACCAGTAACGCCGCCAGAAACGACCACAACCAGGGCTTGCTGCGCACGCGATTCAACTGCAAGGACAGGTTCATGCCGGGCGTACCTCGAGACGGTTAACGGCAGTGCGCAACGCCAGCACCAGGATCAGGATTGCCCCTTGGGCACCTATCTGCCAGTCAGGCGAAATGCGAATAAACGACAGCAACGAACCGGCCAGCACCAGGGTCAACGCGCCCAACACCGCACCGATCGGCGAGACCCGGCCTCCGGTGAACTCACCCCCGCCCAGAATCACCCCGGCAATCGACAGCAGGGTGTAACGCAGTGCCATATTGGCGTCCGCCGATGTGGTAAGCCCCACCAGAAACAGCCCCGACAACACCCCAAAGCTCCCGGCCATGGCGTACAGCGTGACCTTGATCCGCAGCAGCGACCAACCCGCCTTGGCAATCGCCAACGGGTTGCCCCCCGCACCGCGCAACACCACGCCCCAGGTTGAGCGCATCAAAAACAGGTGCACCGCGATGGCCAACAAAACACAGACCACCACCGCAAACGGCAGCAGCGGAGTCTTGATCTTGACCAGTGCCTGCAACCATTGCGGCGCGCTGCCGCCGGGTGCAGGCAACAGCAGCACGGCGCCGCCGACCCAGATAAACGACATGCCCAGCGTCACCACAATCGCCGGTAGCTGGCGGATATGGATCAGCGCCCCCAGCAATGCATACACCCCGATGCACCCGAGCAGCGCCAGGCTGCCCAACAAAGGGTGATCGTTGAGCAGGGTCGCAGCGACACAGGCGACAAAACTGATAAAGCTGCCCAGCGAAAGGTCCAGATCGTTGACCGTGATAATCAACATCTGCGCGATGGTCGCCAAGGCAATGGGCACCGCCAGGTTGAGCATCAGGTTCATGCCCATGTAGCTCATGGCCCGCGGCTGCATGATAAAGATGGTGCCCAGCAATACGATCAACGAAAAAGCCGGCAAGGCATTGCGCAGCCAGCGGGCGCGGTTGACCGCCGCACCCTGAGTGCCACTGAGCATGGGTTGGGGTTTTAACGTCATGGGTTGAGGCGCGTTCATGCCACCTCCTCCTGAAAGGAACTGCGCAGGATTTGCGCTTCACTCAGTTCATTACGGGGCACATCTGCTACCGCCTGACCGCTGCGGAACACGTAGATATGGTCACAGTGGTCAAGCTCTTCCAGCTCCGTGGTGTACCAGATAAATGTCCGGCCACGGGCCGCCTCCTCCTTGATGATCGCGTAGACCTCGCGCTTGGTGCCTACATCGACACCACGCATCGGGTCGTCCATCAGGATCAGGTCGCTGTCGCTGCCCAAGGCGCGGGCAAACAGGGCCTTTTGCTGGTTGCCGCCTGAAAGCGACAGGATCGGCTGGTTCATGTCCGGGGTGCGAATACCCATACGCGCTTGCCACTCGGCCGCCATCGCCTGTTCGGCCTGCGGGTCAATCAACGCGCCGCGCTTGAGTGCAGCCAAGGAACTGATGGTGATGTTTTCGGCTATCGACCACAGGCTGAACACGCCATCGGTTTGTCGATCCCCCGCGACCAGCGCCACACGCTTGCCGCTTGCAATGCGTTCGCGCAACAACTGCACCAGCAACTGGCTTTGGCCCTGCCCGGCCAACCCCGCCAGCCCGACAATCTCACCGGGCCAGGCGGCAACAGTCTGGCCATTTTGCTGGCGGGCCGGGCGTTGGTTGACGACCGGCTGTGCACTGCCGCGTTTGGAGACGAATTCATAATGTTCACCCTGCGAGCGGGTCACGGTGCCCATCGACTCCACCAGTGTGGCATGGGTAAACGCACGGGCCGCACGCACATCAACCACGCAGCCGTCACTCATTACCGCTATCCGGTCACAGGTAGCGAGCATCTCGCCGAGGATATGACTGATCAGCACCACACAACCGCTGCTTTCAACATAGCGCCGTACGTAACCGAGTAATTGCTCGGCAACTCGCGCGTCCAGAGACGAGGTCGGTTCGTCAAGAATCACCAACGCCAGGTGCTCATCAACACAGGTAAAGGCCCGGGCGATTTCCACCATCTGGCGCTGGCCGATAGGCAGGTCGGCCACCACATCGGCGGGGTTGATGCCGTGGCCGGGGAAGATACTGTCCAGGCTCGCCACAATCAGCGCGCCAGCTTTGCGCCGCCAGCCAAAGCCGCGCAATCCGGGGCACATCAGCCGGGTATTTTCGGCCACGGTCAGGTTGGGACACAGCGACAACTCTTGAAACACGCAGCGGATACCGTGCTGGCGTGCCACCTGCACCGAGTAGCCGTGGCGTACATCTTCACCGCCCATCAGCAACACGCCGCAGTCAGCGCGCAGGGTGCCCGCAAGAATATGCATCAGCGTCGACTTGCCCGCGCCGTTGTGGCCAATCAGGCCCAGACACTCCCCGGCCTGACACGACAGATCCACTTCATTCAATGCGCGCACGGCGCCAAAATGCTTGCCAACCCCTTTAAGGTCAACCAGCGGTGCTGGGGTCATGGTCATGACTCTTTTCCTCGGCTGGCTGCGCTTACTGCGCCACAGGGCTCTTCAGTTGGGCGACGTCATCAACGCTATAGACATGGCTGACGATGCCGCCCTTCTCCACCCCCTTGAGCGAGCTTTCGAGTGTGTCCTGAGTCACGCTGATGGCGGGCGACAACAGGTCATGGGGCATTTGCTTGCCGTCGAGCAATTGCTGGGCGACCCAAAATGCCAGGCTGGAAATGCTTGGCGCACTGGAGATCGAGAAGGCCTCATAGCCATTGGCATCCTTCTGTTTTTTCCACCAGGCCAACTCCTCTTCGCGGTTGCCGAAGATGATCACCGGCAGCGGGCGACCGGCTGCCGTAAATGCCTGGGCCACGCCAAAACCGTCATCGCCTTGCGTCACTACCGCGTCGATTTTCGGCAGGCTCGGCAAGATCCCCGCTACCGCCTTTTGCGCGGCCGTCTGCGACCAGTTGCCGTTGACTGAACCGACGACTTTCAACTGCGGATGTTTACTCGTCCCGGCCATGACCCCGGTGTGTATCAACTCGTCCACCGAGACACCAGCCAGACCGCGCACTTCAAGGATATTGGCGCCGCCAGGAAAGCGCTTGGCCAGATAGTCCATGCCATCCAGACCGCTTTGCTTGAAGTCCATGGAGATGCGATACGCGCAGGGCTCAGTCACCACACCGTCAAAGGAGACCACGATGATTCCGGCATCGCAGGCCTGTTTCACTGCGCCGTTCAAGGCCGTTGGCGACGCCGCATCAATGACGATGGCGTTGTAACCCTGAAGGATCAGGTTCTGGATTTGTGCCGCCTGCTCGGTGGCCTGGTTTTCGCCGGTGGTAAATGAGTCGGCACCGGCAATGATCCCCGCCTTCACCGCCTGGTCAGTGGTTTGCTGCCAACTGCTGAGCATGCTTTGGCGCCAGGAATTACCGGCGTAATTATTCGACAGTGCAATGGTTTTATCGGCCGTGTCGGCCTGGGCGGACATAAAGGGGGCAAGCAACAATGCAGAAGACAACAAGGCGCAGCGCAGCATGTGACGTTCCATGACATAACCCTTTTTATTATTGTGGGTATCGGTCGCCGATTGATTCGGTCGTACCTGCTTACTGAGTGGCGCCGCCAGTGTGCTAGGGCTCAAGGCCTGTGTCTGGAGCGTTACTGCACACTTGATACCCTTTGCACGCAAATAACCTGCGGGATCCCGCAAAAGAAACGCGCATCCATGCAGCTCTTTTGCCTCTGCGCCGCCTGCTCTTTGGGCCATACTTCGCCCCAGGGCTACCACCGGGGAGCCTTTTCATGGAATGCAGGTCATGGCGCAAAGAGTCCCCATCGCGGCAGAGAACGTGTTGCACCACTTTCTGGGAATTTCCCGCGCACTGGCCGGACGCCTGGACTTTCAGTCAATGATTGAAGCAGTGTCCGAAGAGATTCGTTTTATCCTGCCCCATGACCATCTCGACGTCAGCCTGCTGCTGGACGACGACAATCACCTGTCGGCTTACGAGACCGGTCTGCATACGGTCTGGAGCGAATTTGCGATTCATCCGCTGGAAATAGCGCGCAGCCCGATCCGCACACTGCTGCTGGGCATGGAGCCGTATATCCTCAGCGACGACGCCATGAACGATGAACGTTTTCAATTCCCCGGCGCGCTCAACAACCCGATTTTCGACGCGCACTTGCGCAGCCGCCTGCATGTGCCGCTGCGCGCCCGGGGTGAAGTGATCGGCGCACTAAGTTGCTCCACCCATGTGGCCAACTTCTATACCCTCGATGACGTGCGCCACACCCAGCATGTGGCTGACTTGCTGGCGTCCTATCTGTACGCCTTGCGCCAGACTGAGCAAGCCAAGCAACTGGCCATTGCCCAAGCGCAGATCCGGGCCCGTGAAGAAGGCCTGCGCCTTGGTGTGCTGCGCCTCACCGAGGAGCTGGAAAACGAACGCCAGCGCATCGGTATGGACCTGCACGACCAGACCCTGGCTGACATGACCCGCCTGCACCGGCGCCTTGCCCGCCTGCAATTGCTCGACCAGGTTGCAGCCAGTGATCTGGCCCCCATCGGCCAAGCGCTATACGAAAGCATGCAGGAATTGAGGCTGATCATTGATGCGGTCAAACCGACCATCTTGCAACTGTTCGGTTTTGTCGAAGGCCTGGAAGACCTGTTGCTGCGTAGTGTGCGCAACAGTGGCCTGGCGATAGTCACGCATCTGCGCGATTACACGGACGGGCTGGCCAACGATTTGGCCGAGCCGCAAAAAATTGCCTTGTTTCGCATTATTCAGGAGGCCGTCAATAATGCGATCAAGCATGCCGCGCCGCATGCAATTGTGGTCGAAATTACCGCTACCCTCAGCCACTTGCACCTGACCATACTCGACGACGGCCCCGGTCTGAACAGCGTCAGCCGCCTGGAAACCGGGGGCATCAAGAACATGCAGGTTCGCGCTCAACTGCTCAGCGCCCATGTGCAAATCGACAAAGGCCCGGACGGTAAAGGCACCTGTGTGCAAATCAGTCTGCCGCTGCCGTCGAACGCGGGTCAGGCATAGGAAACAGTCATGGAAATCCTGTTAATCGAAGACGATCCGGTGCATCGCGCGTTCTTCAAGGAAGTCATCGAAGGCGCACTGCCCGAATGCGTGCGCTTGCATGAGGCCGAAGACGGACTGGTAGGCGAGCGCCTGGCGCAAGAGTTTGCCATCACTTCGGTCGTCATGGACCTGCAAATGCCGCGTCGCACCGGGGTTGAGGCCGCACGGGCGATCTGGCGTGAACGCCCGCACACCTCGATCATGTTCTGGTCCAACTACGCCGATGAAGCCTACGTGCGGGGGATCTCGCGGATCGTGCCGGAGGGAGCGGCCTACGGCTACATCCTCAAGACCGCCTCGGAAGATCGCCTGCGGCTGGCACTGCGCAGCCTGTTTATCGAACAACAATGCGTGATCGACCGTGAGGTGCGCGGGGTACAGCAGAAAAGCCAGAACCAGCTGCTGGGTCTGACCGATACCGAGTATGAAGTGCTGCAAGATATCGCGCTGGGGCTGACGGACCGGGTTATTGCCCAGCGGCGCAACTTGTCGTTGCGCAGCGTGCAAAATCGCCTGCAACAGCTTTACGAGAAGCTGGGTGTGCGCCAACCCGGCGATGACAATGACAGTGCACCGGCCTTTAACCTGCGCTCGCGGGCGGTAAATGTGGCATTGCTGCGCAAGTTGCTGAACCGCACTGCACTGGAACAGGCGGAAATTGAACTGCAGGAATGGTTAAAGGACCCGCGCTTCAACTACCCACGGCACTGATGCCAGTTGACGGCCCAAGGCCGTCAACACTTCAGGTTGCCTGGCCCGCTTGTTTCAAACGGTACATTGTCCAGCCAAAACCCGCCAACGCCAGCCCTGCCAATGAACCCCCCACCAGGCCGATCCAGGCAAAGCCGAAATGGCTGCCAACCGAGCTGCCCAGCAGTGCACCGCCGCCGATGCCAATGTTGTAAATGCCCGAGAACATGGCCATCGCCACATCCGTCGCATCGGGCGCCAGGGTCAGCACCCTGGACTGCAACGCCAGGCCAAAACCCATGATCGCCAACCCCCAGACAATACTCAGCACGCCCAGGGACTCGATCCAGTTGCTGGCCGGCAACAGCAGCAACAGGCACAGCGCAAGCAGCCCCACAGCCGTGAGCAGGAAGCCTTGCGGGCTGTACTTGTGGAACCAGCTGAAGCACAGCGAACCGATAATCCCGGCGCCACCGAACAGCAACAGAATCAAGGTGACGGTGCTACCGCTCATGCCAGCCACGTTTTGCACAAAGGGTTCGATATAGCTGTAAGCGGTGAACTGCGCAGTGATCACCACCGCTGTCAGAACATAAACCGCCACCAGCGCCGGGCGCTTGAACAGTACCGGCAGGCTTCTGAGGGAGCCGGAGTTCTGGCTCGGCAGCAATGGCAGAGTACGAGCCAGCCAAAACACCAGCAACGCGGCCAGCCCGCCAATCACGATAAAGGTCGTGCGCCAGCCCATGGCCTCACCCAGCAAACGCCCCAGAGGCACACCCATCACCATCGCCAGTGATGTACCGGTTGCCAGCAGGCCCAGCGCCTGTACCTGCTTGCCCTCCGGCGCCAGCCGCACCGCCAGCGACGCAGTGATGGACCAGAACAACGCATGGGACAGCGCTACACCGATCCGGCTCAGCAACAGGATCCCGAAGTTGTTCGCCAGGCTCGACAGCACGTGGCTGACAATAAACAGCCCGAACAGAATCAGCAGCAACTTGCGCCGCTCCACGTTGCGGGTCATCAACATGATCGGCAGCGAGGCCAGTGACACCACCCACGCATAGATGGTGAGCATCAACCCGACACTGGCCGTGGTCATGTCAAAGCTTGCACCAATCGCGCTTAACAGCCCCACAGGCACAAATTCAGTGGTGTTGAACACAAAAGCGGCCAGCGCCAGCGCGATGACCGGCTGCCAGTTGGCGCTGGAGGAAGAAGTGGGGTTGCTCATTTAAGGGATGCACTGCTCGCTATCGATGATCTAACAGGCCCATGACCAAGGAGTCAGAACCACACAGGCTTGTAGTTTATAGCCTTATCGCAAAAGCGTTGATGAACATCAGCCATTGATCCAGATATTTTTAATGGATCCACTATGCGTGTGCGTTTTTAATTTTGTGTTCGGTAATCGCCAAAAAACCTAAATAAGCCGCATATTTCCAGCGCGGCAAATTGACTTGAAAGTTCAAGATGCCGCCTAATGGATCCATAAAAGCAATAACACCTGATCTGGAGATTGGTCATGTACCCAAAAAACACTTGGTATGTCGCGTGCACCCCCGATGAAATTACCGACAAGCCCTTGGGCAGGCAGATATGCGGCGAAAAGATGGTTTTCTATCGCGGCCATGAAAACCGGGTGGCCGCTGTCGAGAATTTCTGCCCGCACCGCGGCGCACCGCTCTCGCTGGGCTATGTCGAAAACGGCAATCTGGTATGCGGCTACCACGGCCTGGTGATGGGCTGCGACGGCAAGACCGTCGAGATGCCCGGACAGCGGGTACGCGGCTTCCCGTGCAACAAAACCTATGCCGTGGTCGAACGCTACGGCTTTGTCTGGGTATGGCCCGGCGATCAGGACCAGGCCGACCCGGCACTGATCCACCACCTGGAATGGGCGGTGAGTGACGAGTGGGCCTATGGCGGAGGACTGTTTCATATCGCCTGCGATTATCGCCTGATGATCGACAACCTGATGGACCTGACCCACGAGACCTACGTCCACGCCTCCAGCATTGGCCAAAAGGAAATCGACGAAGTGGCCCCGACCACCACCGTTGAGGGCAACGAAGTGGTCACAGCGCGCCATATGGAAAACATCATGCCCCCGCCGTTCTGGCGCATGGCATTGCGCGGCAACAATCTGGCCGACGATGTGCCGGTGGACCGCTGGCAGATTTGCCGTTTCTCGCCACCGAGCCACGTCCTGATCGAAGTCGGGGTCGCTCACGCAGGCAAAGGCGGATATCACGCGGCGCCCGAGTTCAAGGCAGCGAGCATCGTGGTTGACTTTATCACTCCCGAAACCGACACCTCGATCTGGTATTTCTGGGGCATGGCACGCAACTTCAACCCTCAGGACCAGGAGCTTACAGCCACTATTCGCGAGGGTCAGGGCAAGATTTTCAGCGAAGACCTGGAAATGCTCGAGCGCCAGCAGCAAAACCTGCTGGACCACCCGCAACGCGCATTACTCAAGCTCAATATTGACTCGGGCGGCGTGCAGTCACGCCGGGTTCTGGACCGCATCATTGCCAGCGAACGCACCCCCGAACCACAACTGATCGCCACCGCGCAGTAACTCCCCGGGCATGGCGCATACACCTGCGCCCGCCCCCAGAATGGCAACGCTTCGAGGATGTAACATGATTGATGTGGTGGTGGTATCGCGCAACAACGAAGCCCAAGGTATTTGCAGTTATGAACTGGCCAGCGTCGATGGCAGCGCTCTGCCCGCGTTCAGCGCCGGTTCGCATATTGATGTTCATCTGCCCGGCGGCCTGATCCGTCAGTATTCCCTGTGCAACCATCCCGAGGAGCAGCACCGCTATCTGATTGGCGTGCTCCGGGACCCGGCTTCACGCGGCGGATCACAAAGCCTGCATGAGCAGATCAATAGCGGCGACCGCCTGCGCATCAGCGAACCGCGCAACTTGTTCCCGCTGATCCATGAAGCCCGGCGCAGCCTGTTGTTTGCAGGCGGAATCGGGATCACCCCGATTCTGTGCATGGCGGAACGCCTGGCCCACAGCGGGGCAGATTTCGAGGTGCATTACTGCGCCCGCTCCAGCGAGCGAGCGGCCTTTGTCGAGCGTATCCAGCTTTCGCCTTTTGCCGACCGGGTGTTTTTACACTTCGACGAACAGCCCGAAACGGCGCTGGATGCAGCCCGGGTACTGGCCAATCCACAAGCCGGCAACCATCTGTATGTGTGTGGCCCCGGCGGTTTCATGCAGCACATTCTGGAAAGTGCCCGCACTCAAGGCTGGCAGGAACAGGCGCTGCACCGCGAATACTTCGCCGCCGCCCCCGTGGACAGCAGCAATGACGGTAGTTTTGCAGTCAAGGTAGGCAGCACCGGCCAGGTCTTCGATATTCCAGCCGATAAAACCGTGGTTCAGGTGCTGGAAAGTCACGGCATCGAGATCCCCATGTCGTGCGAGCAAGGGGTGTGCGGCACGTGCCTGACCCGGGTGCTTGAAGGCGTGCCGGATCACCGCGACATGTTCCTCACCGAGGACGAGCAAGCCTGCAACGACCAGTTCACACCGTGCTGCTCGCGCTCGAAATCCCCTCTGCTAGTGCTGGATATCTAAGCCTCAACCGGAGCGGTGAATGACCTTCATCCGCTCATCAGCCGTCGCCGAGCCGAAGATTTCGGCATAGCGCAAGGTCGCATTGGCATGCTCGCGCATAATTGCTTCGGCGCGAGCACCCTGGCGACTGACCAGCGCATCGAACACCGAATGGTGCTGCATATGGGCGTAGTTGAAACGCCGGTACTCACGCGCCATATCCTTGCGATCAACCGCCAGCGCCGTCACCGAAGCAAACGGCAAATGATCATTGCGCGCCAGCGCATCCGCGATAGCCGGGTTGTGGCTGCCCTCAACGATAACCTGATGAAAACGCATATTGAGATCGTGATACACCTCAAGATCGTCTTCATTGACAAAGCCCTTGTCGAACAACTCATCACCTTGCAGCAAACATAACTCCAGGGCCGCCCGCGCCTCTACCGACAATCCGCGTTCGGCCGTTAACCGTGCCGCAAGGCCTTCTAGCACACCGCGTACTTCAACCGCACCCGCGATGTCATTGGCACTCACCGAACGCACCTGAAAACCGCGCCCGCCAAACCGCACCAACAGGCCTTCCTGCTCCAGAGTGCGGAAAGCCATACGGACCGGCATCCGAGAGACACCGAACAATTCAGCGGTGGGAGTTTCCATCAAGCGTTCGCCTGCGGCCAGTTCGCCCGAGGCAATCATTTTGCGCAGTGCGATCAGCACCAATTGACCTGGTTTGCTCATCCAGACAACATCCAGAAAACGTGAGCAGGCATAGTAACGCAAGAGCGGCTACAGGAATCAGGCAAGGTACAAACCAAACCTGTAGATACTCTGCTCCAGGTCAAGCCCCAGCGAGAGCGAGCCTGCTCGCGAATGATCTTCGCGAGCAGGCTCGCTCTCACGCTTGAAGTATCTTAAGCCGCTGCTGAAGGAACAAGGCTGCGGCTACAAGGCACGCAAAGACTTCTCGCGTTACATCGACAACGGATAACTCACCACTACCCGGGTCTGGTCGAAGTCGCTGTTAAAGCTGCGCCGGTTGGTGGCGTTGTTGACCCGCACACTCAGATTCTTCAGCGTACCGCTCTGGAAGGTATACCCGACCTCGGTATCGCGCTCCCACTCCTTGCCGTTGCTGCCCTGCTTGGTCGTTGCATTGTCGCCATGCCCATAGCGAACCATCGCCAGTAACCCCGGCACCCCGAGCGCAGCAAAGTTGTAGTCATAACGCGCTTGCCAGGAACGCTCGTCGGCGTTACTGAAATTACCGTTGAACATGTCGTTGCCCAGCGTACGCCCGCTGCTACCGTAGACCGACATCCAGCTGCTGTCGCCACTGACCCGCTGCAACCCCAGGTACAGTGTATGGCCACCGGTTGCCGCCGAAAACAGTCCGTATGCCGTGCGGCTGCTGACCTGGCCGATACGCGCACTGCCATCGTCCTTGTCGATAAAATAACCGAGGTTGGCGCCCAGCACCCAATCGCCTACCGGCTGTTTGTGCAGCACGTTGAAATAGCTTTGCTGATAGATATCCGCCAGCTGCGAATGCCACACGCCGACCTGCGTACGCTGCTCATTGAAGCGATATTCCGCACCGGCATAATTGAATCGGTCAGAGGTCACCCCCGGCGCAGCCCAGGCCGAGAGATCTTGCATATCCGAAGAGTTGCGCAAGCTTACAGCCCGGTATTGCCCAGCCTGCAGCCCCAGGCCTTCAATCTCTTTGGACACCAGCATGGCCCCGCGGAAGGTCTGGGGCAGCAGGCGACCATCGTCATAGCGCAACACCGGAACATCCGGCAGCAACTCGCCAATTTTCAACTCGGTTGCCGAAAAGCGGGCCTTGGCCGCCAGCCCCGCACGACCAAAATTGTCGGCTGCGCGCCCATCACTGTTCACCGGCAATAGCTCAGAGCCGCTGGCCACACGGCTGCTGTCGAGCTTGACCCCGAGCATCGCAATGCCTTCCAGACCAAAGCCCACTGGTCCTGGGGTGTAACCGGAACTGAACTTGAGAATAAAGCCCTGCGCCCATTCATCGACCTTGCTTTTACCTGCGCTGTGATCGCGAAAATCCCGATTGAAGTAGTAGTTGCGCAACAGCAAATCAGCCTTGGCACCGTCAATAAAACCTTCGTCCTGGGCCATTGCCGATGCGCAAACAGACAACGACAGCAAACTGGTGAGCATCTTCATTATTATTGTTCTCCGGTTTTTTGGGCGCAGCCGCTCCCCGCAGCTGAAATAGCCCGCCCAACTCTGTAGGTATGAGGAATGTGCCCGGCCAGGCCGGGCATTAATCAGGCGGCTGAATCAGGCCTCGGCCAATGCTGGCTGCGCCTGAGCCGCAGAAGGTTTGAGCAGCAGCAAACAACCTGCGGCAATGACAAAGACGACGGCAAATACCCCGTACAGATGCAGCGGCTGCCAGCCGCCATCCAGCAGGAAACCGGCCACGATAGGCGACAAAATTGCGCCAACACGGCCAATGCCGATACCCCAGCCCACGCCCGTGGCGCGCACTGATGCGTCATACACGACGGGGGACAACGCATAGAGCCCGGCAACGCAGCCATTGGCAAACATCCCGATCAGCAAGCCAAGCCCCAACGCAGTCATGACCGAAGACCCGGAGCCGACAAACAGCACCAGCAAACCTGCAGTAATCAGCATAAACAGCGACAACACACGGGTCAGCGGCCAGCGTGATGACAAGCCACCGATCAGTGCCGCGCCGAAGATTCCGCCCACACTCAGCAGCACGCCACCCGTAATGCCCTGCTGCGCCGAAAGCCCGGCCGACACCAGCAGTTTTGGGGTCCAGCTCATTACAAAATAGAACCCGAACATCACCAGGAAGAACAACAACCAGATCAGCAATGTGGTGCGCCGCATGGCCGGCGCCAACAGCTTGCTCAGGCCGGTACGGGTCCCGGCAGGGCTCGCCACCACAGCAGGCAATTGGCTCAGGACCGGCTGGCCGAGTCGGCGGGCCAGACGGTTGATGCGCTGCAAGGCCGTGGCCGGGCGGCGGGCCAGCAAGAAGTCGAGCGACTCGGGCAGCCATAGCAGCACCAACGGAATCACTGCAAAGGTGGCAACGCCACCGAAAACAAACACCGAACGCCAGCCCCAATGCGTCAAGAACCAGACCGCCAGCAAGCCACCCAGGGTTGCGCCAAGGGCATAACCGGTGGATTGCAGGCTCACCGCCAGACCACGCCAGCGCTTGCTGGCATATTCACTGGCAATCACGTTACTGCTGGCCAGAATCCCGCCGATGCCCAACCCCGTCAGCCCGCGCAACAGCGCCAGTTGCAGCGGTGACTGGCTCAATGCCGAGAGCAGCATGCCCGTCCCGCTCACCACCAGACACAACAGGATCAACGGGCGCCGACCGATACGGTCCGCCCAGGGCGCGATAAACAGCGAACCCGCCGCCATGCCGAACAATCCGGCACTGAGCAACATGCCGATTTGCGCTCCGTTCAGCGCCCACTCGGCCGACACCGAAGCGGCAGTGAACGCCATCACCAGTACATCAAAACCATCGATCATGTTCAGCACGATGCAAATCCCGATGGCAAGCCATTGAAATCCCACCATCGGACCGTTATCCACGCGTAATTTCAGATCGATAGCCATCACTGCACCTGCCTGTCGCAAATGATCGGGGCATGGCAAGCAACGGTATTGCGCGCAGACATAAAACGGGCAGAACTCAGGCAGTTCTGCGCCCTGGATAAGCCTTTCATGACGAGACCCTTTTTTTTGTAATTTTTATGGGTGACGGTCAGGAGGGGATCCAGCCGTCACCAGGGCGCTAGTCAACCTGTTAATGGATCCACAGGCAATATGAGGAACTGGCGCACTCGCCAGAAAATCTGCAGATGAATACTGAAACCAATATGCTTAAATAATTTATATCCTTCAAAAACAAGAAGTTACATTTAGGCTATCGACTCAACTTTACCGTTCGATTATCGACCAGTCTCGTCACAAGGAGGCGCTGACACCGGGCTCAATTGGTTTTTAGCTTAGACAACCAGTCAATTGGATCCACTAACCCGACAACCTAGGGCTCAATAAACGCCAGGCCTGCCTTTGCCGCATGGATTGACGCAATGCGATAGTCAGCCTCGGGAAGCCCATAGGCGAAAAAGAAGTGTGCGGTTTGCAGCTTGCTGGCTTGCAACGGATCACTGTCGGGCAGCAACCGGGAAACACGCGCCGCACGCGCCCAGGCAAACCCCAACAGCGCAACTCCGCACAATTGCAAAAAGTCCCCAGCAACCCGATAGGGATATTCGCCTTCCTCTACAGCCCGCTCACGCACCGCACTCACTACCGCTGCCAGCTTGTCGCAGAGCACCGCCAGTTCAGTGCCAAAACTGGCGCAATCATTGGTACTCAAGGCCTGCGCAGCCTCTTCGCGCATCACCAGCAACAATTGGGCAAACGCCTGACCGTCATCGCCCAGCACTTTACGCAGCAACAGATCATTGGCCTGAATTTCGTTGCTGCCCTCGTAAATCATCGCGATCCGGCTGTCGCGCAGGGTTTGTTCGATGGCGAACTCGCTCACATAGCCGTAACCACCAAATACCTGCAGCGCACTGCTGGCCAGGTGGAACCCCTGGTCGGTGAAAAACGCCTTGATCACGGGTGTCAGCAGTTGTGCCAGTTGCAAGGCACGCTGACGTTCGACCGGGCTCGAGTGATGCTCGGCCTGATCAAGCAGATGCGCCACCCAATAGCCCACAGCCCGCATGCCCTCGGTACAGGCGCGCAACTCAAGCAAGGTGCGGCGCATGGCCGGGTGGAAATGGATCGGGTCGGCGTCTGCGGCACTCACCCCGGCAGGCCGCACGGGGGCGCGCATTTGCTTGCGCTCCCGTGCATAGCTGCGCGCGTTCTGCCACGCCGCCTCGGCATGTCCCAGGCCTTGCAGGCCAACATGCAGCCGCGCCGAGTTCATCATCACAAACATCGCGGCCAGGCCGCGGTTGGCCTCGCCAATCAGCCAGCCTTGCGCTTGTTCGAACACCAGAGAGCAGGTGGCGCTCGCCCTGATTCCCATCTTGTGTTCGATACCGTCGCAACGCACGTTGTTGGTCTGATGGTCGTCCAATAGCTTGGGCACCAGGAACAGCGAAATGCCGCGACTGCCAGCAGGCGCATTGGGCAATCGGGCCAGTACCAGATGCAGGATATTGGCGCTCAGGTCGTGCTCACCACCCGAGATAAACAGCTTACTGGCGGTCACGCGGTAACTGCCGTCATCCTGCGGCTCGGCACGACTGCGTAGCAGGCCGACATCGCTGCCCGCCTGCGGCTCGGTCAGGCACATGGTCGGCAAGATTTCACCGCTGACAATCTGCGGTAAATATCGCGCCTTGATCCACTCCGGCGCATGGGCCTTGAGGCACAGGTAGGCACCGTGGGCGATGCCGGTGTACATGGCCCAGCCGTGGTTGCTGGCATAGAGCATTTCCTGCAGCGCCGCATCGAGCAACTGCGGCAACCCCTGCCCACCATCGGCCTCATCGCAGGCCAGGGCTGACCAGCCGCCTTCGGTATAGGCACGATAAGCCTCAACAAAACCGCTCGGAGTGGTCACCTGGCCTGCCTCAAAACCGCAGCCCTGGCGATCGCCGCTGCTGTTGAGCGGCGCAAGAACCTGGCTACTGAATCGCCCGGCCTGTTCCAGGACCTGCTGCGCCAGGGCCAGATCCAGCCCCTCGAAACGCGTGGTTTGCGCCCAGGCTCGCGGGGCATCAAGCCAGTGTTCAAAGACAAATTGCATATCGCGCAACGGCGCCTGGTACTGCCACATGGGAAAACCTCAATTCGTCGAAAAAAGCGGGTTCTCGATCAGTACCGCCATGCCCTGACCGCCACCCACACAGGCTGCGGCAATCCCGTAACGCAGATTTTGTTCGCGCAGTTGCCGCGCCAGGGTCAGCACCAGACGCAAACCGGTCGCCGCCAAAGGGTGCCCCAGGGCGATAGAGCCGCCACGGCAGTTAAGCTTTTGCCTGTCCAGTTCCAGCCCCTGCGCCACAGCCAACACCTGCGCTCCCTGCGCCTCGTTGATTTCGAAACGGTCGATGGCATCCAGCGCCAGACCGCTGCGCTGCAGCAGTAGCTGGATTGCAGGCACCGGACCGATCCCCATCAGTTGCGGTTCCACGCCAACCACCGCAGTGGCCAGCAGGTGAGCCAGGGCTGGCTGGCCCGCCGATGCGCGAGCGACCAGCGCTGCCGCCGCACCGTCCACCACCGCGCAACTGTTGCCCGCGGTTTGCACGCCGCCAGGATGGATTGCCCCAAGCCTGGCCAGAGCCGCTGCATCGGTCGAGCGCGGGTGGCTGTCAAGGCTGACCGTCTCACAACGGCGCGGCAGGCTGATGCCCCGCGACTGATAGCCATCAAGCTCAAACACTTCATTGCGCAGGGTGACTATTTCATCCGCCAGCCAGCCGCTGGCCTGGGCATGTAACGCCTGCTGGTGGCTGTTCAGGGCATAGCTGTCCACCGCCTCGCGGCTCAAGTCATAACGAATGGCGAGGTGTTCCGCCGTGGCGATCATGTCCAACCCTGGGGCCGGGTCGTACAGTGCCTCCCAGAGAAAGTCCTTGAACTCCACCGCAGCCCCCAGACGAAAGCCGCCGCGATGGGTGTAGGCGGCAATCGGGTTGCGCGACATGGACTCCGTACCCACGCACAGCGCCAGTTGCATGCCGTCGCGCACCTGCCCGGCGGCCTGGTGCAGCAGTTCGAACCCGGTAGCACAAATACGGTGCACCGCCAGCGCCGGTACTTGGTGCGCCACGCCGCTGTAAAGGCCGATATGCCGCGGCAGCATGTAGGCATCAAAACTGGCCTGAGCCATGGAGCCGGCCAGTACCGAATCCACCATTTGCCCATCCAGCCCGGCACGCGCCAGCACTTCGCGACCGACCTTGATCCCCATGTCGATTGGCGATACCTGGGCCAGCGCCCCACCGAGGTCGACCCATGGCGTGCGCAACGCTTCAACAATGGCCACATCCGTGAACGCCGAGTATTGCCCCGTACTGCTCACGACGGTTTACCGGCACGCAGGATCGAAGGCTCCAGGCCTCGATACAACGCCTCGACGTGTGCTGCTCGCCATTGCAGTACCGCACGCTGATTGATCGAACCCTTGTCGGTAATTTCACCGCGGTCAATCGACGCAGCTTCATCCTGCAATGCAATCCACTCAAGGCGGCTGGCATTTCCGCTGGCCTGACGATTAAGGCGCTGCAACCAATCAGCAAACCACAGGCGCACCGGCTCGCTGGCCAGCACTTGTGCATCGCTGGCCTGCACGGGCAAACCCGACAAGCGTCGGCACTCGTACAACCGCGCAAACACCAAAGCCCCCAGGCATTCACGATCCGGCGCTGCAATCACAAGATCCTGAACATAGGGCGAACCCTCGAGTACTGCCCGGTTGCGCAACGGCCCGACGCTGACAAAGACCCCGGACGACAGCTTGAAGTCCTCGGCCAGTCGGCCATCGAACATCAGCCCGAATTGAGGGTTGCAAGGGTCGGCCAGCTTGATCGCATCACCGGAGCGGTAATAGCCTTCATCATCAAACGCCTCGGCGCTCTGCTCGGGGGCGCGCCAGTAACCGGGCATGATATGCGGTCCGCGAAAACGTCCTTCCAGCTTGCCATCCACCGGCACCAGTCGCACCTCGCAGCCCGGCGCGGGCAGACCGATATAACCGGCCATGGACAATGGCCCGGTGGTAAACGTGCACGAGGGCGAGGCTTCGGTCATGCCGAGCCCGGCCATCATCCGGATACGCTCGCCGCAATGTTGCTCGGCAACCCGGTCGAGCCGGTCCCAGACACTTTGCGAGAGCCCCGCGGCAGCGAAAAAGAACAGCTTGATGCGGGCAAAAAAGCGCTCGCGCAATTCACCGTCGGTTTCCAGCGCCGTGACCAGCTCCTCCCAGCCCTTGGGCACGGTGAGGTAAGCGGTGGGCGAAATCTCCTTGAGGTTGCGCAGGGTTTCGGCAAAGCCCTGGGCGGTCGGCTTGCCACCATCCAGATACAACGTGCCGCCGTTGTAGAGCACGATACCGAGGTTATGACTGCCGCCAAAGGTATGATTCCAGGGCAGCCAATCCACCAGCACTGGCGGTTCTTCGGCAAACACCGGGAAGGTCTGCAGCAGCATTTGCTGATTGGCGCAGAGCATGCGCTGGGTGGTGATCACGGCCTTGGGCAGTTTGGTTGAGCCCGAAGTGAAGAGAAATTTGGCGATACTGTCCGGACCGCACGCCCGGAAAGCCGCTTCGGCCTCGGCGCCACCCGGGTGCGCCAGCAAACTGGCGAAACTCACTTGGGGGCGCCCTGCCAACTCACCGTGCACGGCCACCAATGGCGTGTCGCCGGGTAATACGGCTTCGATGGCGCGCTGATAGATCGCAGCATCGCTGACAAAAATCAAACCCGGCTGCAACAGGTCGCAGACATGGCGCAACTTGGCGAAGTCCTGGGACAGCAACGAATAGGCTGGCGAAACCGGGCAGTAAGGTATGCCGGCGTACATCGCACCCAGTGCCATCTGTAAATGCTCGATATCGTTACCCGACAGAATCGCCAACGGACGCTCAGCACTCAGACCATAAGCGAGCAGGCTTTGCGCAATGGCGCGCACATCCGCAAGCATTTGTGCATAGCTGATGCGCCGCCATTCACCGCTGGTATCCCGGGCGGCGATAAAGGTCTGCTCAGGCGTTACCTGCGCCCAGTGCAACAGGCGGTCAAGCAAACGCTCGGGTCTTGGCAACAGCGCTTCGAGCGAGCGCATATGCAAGATGCCGCCTTCTTCCACCACTTCGACCTGCGGGTGCCCGATGGTTACCTGGCGATAACGCGGCGCAGGTGCATCGCCCCGTGCCTGCAATTTGAATTCGAAACTCACGTCGTATTCCTCCAGCAAGGCATGCGCTGCCCGTCCGACATCTAAGCGGCATGGCGCAGGCATGGCAGCGCGTGGCTGCATCCTTGTTATTGTTATGCCTTGTGCAGACGATCAGATCGGGTAGTGACGCGGCCCGTTCTGCAAGGTGATCCAGCGCAACTGAGTGAATTGCTCGATCGATGCCTTGCCGCCGAAACTGCCGTAACCGCTGGACTTGACTCCGCCAAAGGGCATTTGCGCTTCGTCGTGAACCGTGGGTCCGTTGATATGGCAAATGCCCGACTCGACCCGCTGCGCCAGTGCCAGGGCGCGCCCGGTATCACGGCTGAAAATCGCCGCCGACAAACCGAACTCCGAATCGTTGGCCAGCTTCAGCAGCGCTTCATCCCCCTCCCCGCGCATCAGTACCGCAACCGGGCCAAAAGACTCTTCGCGGTACAGCCGCATGCTCGGGGTCACGCCATCGAGCAAGGTCGGTTGCATGATGCTGCCCTCAACCTGACCGCCCACCACCAGCCGTGCGCCTTTGGCGACGGCATCGTCGATCAGCGCCTTGATCCGCGCTCCTGCGCTGGCATCGACCAGCGAACCGAGCACCGAGTCGCCCGCTTCGGGGTTGCCTGCACGCAAGGTCGCAACCTTGGCTGCCAGCTTGGCGACAAAAGCGTCTGCCACCTGACTGTCGACGATCAGACGCTCGGTGGACATGCAAATCTGGCCTTGGTTGAAGTAAGCGCCAAAGGCTGCCGCTTCGACCGCGGCATCGAGATCCGCATCGTGCAGCACCAGAAACGGCGCCTTGCCACCCAACTCCAGAAGTGCCGGTTTCAGGTGACGTGCTGCCAACTCGGCAACAATGCGCCCCACATGGGTTGAGCCGGTGAAGTTGACACGGCGTACCGCCGGGTTGGCGATCAGCCGCTCAACAATTGCCGGGGCATCGGCTGGGGCATTGCTGATGATGTTGACCACCCCATCACCCAGCCCGGCGTCCTGCAAGACCTGGCCGATCAGCCGGTGGACCGCCGGGCTCAGTTCAGAGGCCTTGAGTACCACGGTGTTACCGCACGCCAGCGGCATGGCCAGGGCACGGGTAGCCAGAATCACCGGGGCATTCCAGGGCGCGATCCCCAGGATCACGCCACAGGGTTGACGCAAGGCCATGGCGAAACTGCCGGGCACATCGGAGGGGATCACTTCACCGTTGATTTGCGTGGTCATGGACGCGGCTTCGCGCAGCATCCCGGCCGCCAGCTTGACGTTGAAACCATACCAGTTGGGCATGGCCCCGGTTTCCGGGGCGGTTGCAATAAACTCGGCGGCCCGCGCCTGCATCAGCTCGGCGGCGGCGAGCAGTCGCGTACGCCGCTCGTTGGGCGCCAGTGCGGCCCAGACAGGAAACGCCGCCTGAGCTGCCGCAACGGCGGCATCGGCATCTTCCAGGGTGGCGGCGGCCACGCGCGATACCACTTCACCGGTCACCGGGTTGCAGCGCTCGTACGTTCGGCCATCACGGGCCGGGCACGACTTTCCGCCGATCAGCAGGGGCACGTCCAACATGGTGATTCCTCTTTATTGTCGTTATCGGGAATTCATTTGCAGGGTGCAACCGGCGCACCCTGAACATCGTGATTAGCGCTTGTAAGCCTGCAGGCCGGGCTTGATGCTCTTGTCATCGAGAAACTGCTTCATACCCTGCTCACGCCCGCCTTCAGTATCCAGCAATCGCGATTGATCGAGCTTGGCGTACAGGTAGTCTTCGTTCTGTTCCCAGGTCAGTTCGCGGCAACGCTTGAAGCCATGCTTGGCCGCACGCAGTACCACCGGGTTTTTCTCCAGCAGGTTGCGCGCCAGCTCAATGGTGACTTCACGCAGTTGCGCCAGCGGCACGCTTTCATTGACCAGGCCCATTTCGGCGGCCTTACGCCCGTCAAAGGTTTTGCCGGTCATGATGTAGTACAGCGACTGGCGGTGGCCCACGGTGTCTGCCATAGCCTTGCTCACCAGATTACCCGGTGGAATGCCCCAGTTGATCTCCGACAGGCCAAAGGTCGCTTCATCGGCACAAATGGCCAGATCGCATGCCACCAGTGGGCTGAAGCCACCGCCAAAGCACCAGCCATTGACCATCGCGATGGTCGGTTTAGCGTACATGCGCAGCAACTTCCATTGCCATTGCGAGGCTTCGCGGCGGATTTTTTCCTGGAGGATTTCGGGACCGGCGTCCACTTCGCGGAAATACTCTTTCAAGTCCATGCCCGCCGTCCAGGCATCGCCCGCACCGGTCAGCACCAACACCCCAGCATCGGAATCCTGTTCGAGGGTTTCCAGTACATCAATCATTTCGCGGTTCAGGGTCGGGCTCATGGCATTGCGCTTTTCCGGGCGATTGAGGATCACCCAGGCGATGCTGTTTTCGATTTCTACTTTGACGGTTTTCCAGCGGCCTTCGTACTTGCTCATGGCGATAGCTCTCTTGTTGTTCGCTTGAAGATGAGTAAAAACTAACCGGCAAAATTAGTTATGTCAATTAACCATTAATTAAATTAACCAAATTTATTCCCTGCAAATGCACGTCAAACAAAGCAACGGTGGCTATCACCTTGCAATCGCGGCAAACTAGATACGTTTATTAACTTCATTCGCGCAAGGACCTTTTCTTTATGGCCAAGCCTGCCACCCCTGCCGACGTTCAGGAGGCCCTGCCTGCAACCCCGGACGCACAGGCCCCCTTGGACACCGCGCTGGACGAACTGATTGGCTATGCCATGCGCCGCGCCCAGCTCAAGCTGTTCCAGAACCTGATCGGCCGCCTGGCGACCCATGACCTGCGCCCCGCGCAGTTTTCGGCGATGGCGATCATCGACCAGCATCCCGGCCTGATGCAGGCCGACCTGGCCCGTGCGCTGGCCATTGAGCCGCCGCAAGTGGTGCCGTTGCTGAACAAACTGGAAAGTCGTGCGCTGGCGGTACGGGTCCGATGCAAACCCGACAAGCGCTCCTACGGCATATTCCTCAGCAAGACCGGTGAAGCGCTGCTCAAGGAACTCAAAGCCATCGCGGCCCAGAGCGATATCGACGCGACTTCGGCGCTGGATAGCGCCGAGCGCGAAGAACTGCTGCGGCTGTTGAAGAAGGTGTATCAGAACTGAGCAGTGTGCGATTAGTGGATACCTGTAGCAGCTGACTCGCGGAGCGAGGCTGCGTTCGGCGACGCAGTCGTCGTAATCCGGACCAATGCAGTGCATCTGAAACACCACGTTGATTGGTTTAGCGACTGCTGCGCAGCCGAACGCAGCCTCGCAAGGCTCGTCAACTGCTACGGGAATTTCGCGGTGCCTGTAGCGCCCTACCAGATCGGCAAGGTGTAAATCGCCAGGAAGCGGGTCTGGTTTTCATCACGAAAGGCAGCACCAGTCGGGAAATCGTTGCGATAGATCGACTTTCGCGCCAGAAGCCCGAGGTTTTTCAGCGGCCCGCTCTGGATCACATAACCCAGCTCCATCTGAAATTCCCGCTCCTTGCGATCATCCGCATTCAGGGCCGCCAGCTCGATATTGTCACCGCGCACATAGCGCAGTCGCCCTTTCAAACCCACCAGCCCCACCGCCGTAAAGTCGTAGTCATAGATGGCTTGCCAGGTGCGCTCCTTGGCATTGAGGAAGTCCGAACTCATGGTCAGTTCGCTCATGCCCATCAGCTCGGTGCCGGAAATATAGGGCGTGGCCGTATCACCACTGGAATGCATATAACCCACGCTGAAGCGATGCGCGCCCAGTCGATAACCCAGTAACGCCGAAGCGTTGATATTGTCGACTTTGCCAGCCTTGGCGCTGCCCGCTTCATCACTGAAAAAACTGCGCACATCGGTAGTCAGCACACCGTCACCCAGGGGCAGGTCATGCAGCAATGCCAGGGTGCTTTGCTTGTACAAGTCCGCCACTTCGACATGGTAGGCGCGCAGGCTAAGCTCCTTGCTGACCTGATAATCACCGCCCGCGTAGGCCAGGTGCGAAGTTTCTGCCGAGCCCTTGAATCGGCCATTGGGCGAAGCAATGGTCATGGCCTGGTAATTGGTGGAGTCGCGCTTGTTGATGGCGTCGATATAGCCGGTGTTGAAGGTCAGGCCTGCAATCTCTTTCGAGCTGAGGATGGTTCCGCGAAAAGTTTGGGGCAGCAAGCGCGACGGGCTGGCAAAGGCAAACGGCAAGAAGATCGAGACATCCCCGGTCTTGAGCGTGGTCTGGCTAACACGCAGTTTGCCGGTGAAGGCCAGCCGCGAATACTCATCTGCGGCCTGCTTGTCACTGTTGACCGGCAACAGTTCGGTACCGCTGCGATCAGGCGAAGAGTCCAGCTTGACCCCCAGTAAACCGCGCACATCCAGGCCAAAGCCGACCGTGCCTTCGGTAAAGCCCGATTCCACGTTGGCGATAAAACCCTGGGCCCATTCCCGTGCAGCGGTTTTGGCACCGCCGTCCTTGTAGTCGCGGTCCATGTAGTAGTTGCGCAGGGTCAGAGTGCCGTGGCTGTCCTCAATAAACCCCTGAGCCCAAAGCGGAGTGGAAAACAGGCTCAGGGCAAGGCACGAGAGAGGGAATAAACGAAGGGCGCTTTGGTTGAGCTTATGCATATTGAATGTCCATTTATTGTTGTTTTTGAACGAACCAGAACGCTCTTGTGGCGTTTCCTGGGCACGAGAATGTAAACAACTCATGGCAACGTCAATCATAAACAGCCGATAATCGAACGTTATGTTTATTATCTAGTTATGCATTCAGACTGGTTAAACAAGCTAAAACCTTGTTTTAAACGGCTTAAATGGCATTTTTATCCCATCAGTCATCACAGCTTCTTTTTTTAGTTATCTTTGTTAATCTTTATTTGGCTCGCAGAAAGCCCCCCTACAAAAACAATAATGAGGTTCGCCCATGAACACTCCACAGCAGCGTTCAACGCTGACAATCGCTTTGTGCTTCATCGTTGCGCTTATCGAAGGATTTGACCTGCAAGCTGCAGGCACCGCCGCTGCAGGCCTGCGCCAAACGTTCACCCTGGACCCGAAAATGATGGGTTGGGTGTTCAGCGCCGGGATCATCGGCCTGCTGCCCGGCGCATTCTTCGGTGGCTGGATTGCCGACCGGATCGGGCGTAAAAAAATCCTTGTCGCAGCGGTCATCCTGTTTGGCGTCTTTTCGTTACTGACCGCCTATGTAGACAGTTACTCACACCTGCTGTTGGTGCGCTTCATGACCGGCCTGGGCCTGGGCGCCGCCCTGCCCAACCTGATCGCCCTGTGTGCCGAAGCGGTGGACGAACGCCGTCGCGGCACGGCCATCAGCATCATGTACTGCGGCGTGCCACTGGGTGGCGCACTGGCTGCGGTGGTGGCGATGTTCTCCCATGAACACTGGCAAACCACCTTTATCATCGGCGGGCTGGCACCGCTGCTGGTGGTGCCGTTGATGATCATCCTGCTGCCCGAATCGCGGGTGTTCCGCCAGGACGTCAGCCAGGCCTCGCGCGTCTCCACCGGCCAGGCCCTGTTCGGTGAAGGCCGTGGCCGTTCGACCCTGGCGTTGTGGCTCAGTTACTTCTTCACCTTGACCGTGATGTACATGCTGCTGAACTGGCTGCCCACGCTGCTGCTCGACCAGGGCTTTAGCAAGCCGCAGGCGGGCATGGTGCAAATGCTGTTCAATATCGGCGGCACCTTGGGTTCCTTGCTCGGCGGGCTGCTGCTGGACCGCTGCAACCCGATCAAGGTGGTGCTGGCGGTGTATGCCGGTTTGCTTGCGTCACTGGCCGGGATTGGTTTTTCGGTGGGGATCGTACCCGTGGCCACGGCCGGTTTTGCGGTGGGCCTGTTTGTGATGGCGGCGCAGTTGGTGCTGTATGCAATGGCCCCGCCGCTGTACCCGACTTCAGTGCGGGCTACCGGCGTCGGTGCGGCTGTGGCCATCGGGCGTTTGGGTTCGGTTGCTGGTCCCTTGGCCGCAGGGCAGATCCTTGCCGCCGGGGCCGGTACTGCCGGTGTGTTGTTGGCAACCTCGCCGGGGCTGGTGATTGCAGCCTTGGCGGTGATTACGGTGATTGCCCGCGCCAATCAGGACCCGAGCCTGAAACCGGGGCTTTGTAGCCGCTGACGAGCCACGCGAGGCTGCGAAACCGTGGTTAAAAAACGGTCTCGGCCGCGTACCAGCGCTCTGTTTGTTTAGAGCATGCCGATCTCAGGATTCAAATCTTTGAATCCTGAGATCGCGGGGCTGTCTGTTATTAAGGTTCGACGCACTACAATAATCGAACCTCAAGGAAGACCCGCCATGCCATCCTCCCCTCCCAGCCAGGCAAAGGGCGTCTTCGGACTGTTCTGCCTGGCCAGCTACCTGTTGTCGGTGTCTTATGGCAGCACATTTTTATTGGCCATGATGCTCAGGGCCCACGGCGGCAGCGAGTCGGATGCGGGCACAATCATCTCGGTGGCCATGCTCAGTACCTTTATGGCAGTGATTTTTTCCGGGCACCTGACCGACCTGTTCGGCGCCCCCAAGGCGATTGCCGCCGGGGCGCTGCTGCTGGCCGCAGCCTGCCTGGGCTTTGCCAGCGTGCCAGGGTATGGCGCAGCAGTGCTCGTGTTCGGCTTGTTACTGGGGTTGGGCTGGGGGGTGTTTTACACCCTTGGGCCAATCGTCGTGGCCATGCTTATCGAACCCGCGCAAAGGGTTAAATACTTCGCCTTGCTGTCGGGCAGCATGATGAGCGGGATCGGCACCGGCCCCTTGCTCGGGCGCGCGGCCCAGGGGTTGGGTTACCCGGTGGAGTCGGCGTTTCTGGTGGCGGCGCTTGCCAGCCTGCTGGGCGGCCTGATGTTTATCGCCATCGGCCCGAAAATCAAACACCAGCACAGCACATCCGGCCCGGTCACCGTGTGCAAAATCACCCCCCGGGCTGCGGGGTTGGTGCTGCGTTCCAAAGCCGTGTTCGCGATTATCATGGTCGGGCTGGGCGGAGCCATTTTTGGCGGGCTGTCGAGTTTTCAAACCTCTTATGCCGCGCTCAACCAGCTGGACTACTCACTCTTCTTTTTGGGCTTCATGGGTGCAGCGATCTCCTGCCGCCTGTTGATTGCAGGTTTTATCGTCAAGCGCGATCCCTATGTCATGGCTTGCCTGCTGACGGCTTTGATCGTGGTTTCGGTGCTGATGCTGATGTTCTTCGTCAGCAGCGGCATTACCTATTTGCTGGCCGCCGTTGTGCTTGGGGTTGGCTACGGCCTGACGTATTCGGTGATCAATGGGCTGGCGGCCAACGAGGCGCCTGCCGGGTATACGCCGCAGTCGCTGGTGCTGTTCAGCCTGGCGTACTTTATCGGGGTGTTCGGGTTTCCCTGGCTAGCCGGGCAGATCATCGTCAACTACGGGATGCCTGCCCTGCTTTGGATCATTCTGGCAGTTGCTGTGTGCAACTGGACGATTACCCTGGGGCGCCTGGTATGGCGGCGTACTACCAGACTGGCACCGGGCTGTCCGGTGCAACACGCTGGTATCCGCTAAGGCTGTTGCCGAGCCACCCGCTCCTGCGAGATCAAACGCTCGGCCAGTCTCAGCATGCCTTCCGGGCCACCGGCACTTTGATCAAACCGGTACTTGCGATCGACGATCAGTACCGGCACCCCGGTAACACCATATGCACGGACTTTCTGTTGTGCATCAATGACCCTGGCCTGTACTTCATCGGAGGCATAAACCTTGATAAACAGCGCCTTGTCGATGCCCTGCCCCAGCAAAAAGTCGCCCATTTGATCGGGGCTCACCAGTTTTTGACGATGACGAATCGCCTCAAACACGGCCCGATGTACCGATGGCTCGGCCTGCATGACCTGCAAGGTCAGGAAGAGCCGGCCGTGGATATCCCAAATGCCGCCGAACATGGCAGGGATACGCTCGAATTTCACATCTGCAGGCAAGGTTTCAACCCAGGGGTTGATGGTGTTTTCCAG
Source organism: Pseudomonas kulmbachensis (assembly GCF_963681935.1). NCBI lineage: Bacteria > Pseudomonadati > Pseudomonadota > Gammaproteobacteria > Pseudomonadales > Pseudomonadaceae > Pseudomonas > Pseudomonas kulmbachensis. The sequence goes on from NZ_OY817088.1 coordinate 3,014,307, forward strand.
GTTGTAGCAGTGCTGGCAACCATAGGAAAAAACCTCGACCACCTCGATTTGCGTGCCTTCGAGCTTCTCTACGGGGGGCGATAATTCGATGTACTGATTAGCCGCTACCGCGATGCTTGCGCCCAGAGCGCCTGAAATTAAAACCGCACACAAAAAACGTACCGTGAATCCGTAAAACATGAGTATCCCTTAGCCTTGCAGCAAGAAGCGTTGTAGGGGCTTGTCCGCCAAAATCACTTTCAGCAATACAGCACCCCCCATGGGTTTGTGAAACCAATAGCCCTGGGCCGAATCAACGCCCAGATGTTGCAAGTGCGCGCACTGCGCTTGTGTTTCGACCCCTTCGGCGACCAGTTCCAGATCCAGAGATCGGGCCAGGGCCGCGACACACTCGATGATGCGAGTCTCTTTTACCCCCTGGGACCTGGCGACAAACTCCGCATCCAGCTTGATCTGACTGAAGGGCAAATCGGCCAGACGCATAATTGACGAATACCCTGTACCGAAGTCATCAAGGGACAGCTTCAAGCCGTGTTTAATCAGCGTGGCTATGTTTTCGACACACTCCGCATCAAGGTCCAGGCCCTCTTTTTCGGTGACTTCAAGGGTGATTTGATTGAGCGGCACCCCGGCCTTTTTGATCTGCCATACCAACGCTTCGGCAAAACCGCTATCGGCCAGTTGACTGGCTTCAATATTGTAAGAGAACACCAGCGACTCACCGATGGAGTACAGGTACTTGTGCAACTTCAACCCCTGGGCAAGCAGGCAAGAGAACAACTGCTGGTGAAGGTCTTCGTTACTGATCAAATGCAGGAAGAACAGAGGCGACAACAGGCCATGTTGAGAATGCTTCCAGCGGGCCAATACTTCCACTCCGAGGATTTTTTGTGTGGCAAGGCATACTTTTGGCTGAAAATAAGGAATGATTTCTTTCTCATCCAGCGCGCGCAGCACCTCGAGTTCACACATCAACTCAGCACGCAGGGCCGTCGATGAAATCGACTGACCATTATTTGTTTGCACTTAATTATCCCCGCCCACAACGTGTAAATTCACCACCCCGCAGCATGGCTGCAATGCAGTCATTCGAGGCCTGCGAAAAAAAACAACAGCCCCAAGCTCCTGCACAGGAATCACCTGCGGAAAAATACCAGCCTATCGTCTTGCTCTTTGACGCAACATAAGACAATTCTTGAATAGCTCGCCGAGCGGTCTTGTTTGACCGCTCAAGAACGCGCCATCAACTATTATTTATACGTCACACTAAAAGCCGCCTTGGCATTCGCCACACCCGGTTCCGGCCCCATTGGGCTGTCACTGGTCTGGATATAGCGGGCTTTCAAATCAATACTCATGCTAATGCCCTTTATTTGTGCAAGGGGCACATCCTCATTGAGCTTCAAGGCCGTGACCCCGTCTTTACGCATGATTTGCACCGCCACGCCCTTGGCGGTTGAATCTGTGGTCAGGCCCACAATACCTCTGGCCGCATCAATAATTGCCGAACCGCCAGCGCCCTCAAACTTTATATTCACATTGGAATTTTCATAAAAGTTCCAGGACTGGTCTGTCGGGTAAGTACCGGCAACACAACTGGTTAACGGAATGGAGAAGGCCTTGCTGTCAAGGTAGCTGTCCTTGCCTTTGAACTCACGGCGCTGAACACTCCCCATGGGCACATCGATATACGTCTGCCCACCGGGTGAGGTGTTAGGCAAGGAGCATTCGGAGCGGATAACAGAACCTGTAACAAAAGTACTGAACAGAATTTTACTGCCCGAATAAAACCTCACGGCAGACGTACCATTTACCAGCTTGGTCGTGCCAACAGGGATATCATGACTTGTTTTAACCAAGGTAAACCGGACAACAGCGGGAAAACTAATCACCCCATTCAATTGGGTCATTCGAATGGTAAAGGGTGAATAACTGTAGTTACCAGACACTACTTCCCACCCTTTCAATGCTAACCATCTGCTCTCCACGATCATTCCAACGCCTGGAATATTGGTTTTGAAGACTGTCCCATCTTGTAAAAGGGCAGGAACTTTAATGCCCGGCACAACGGGCCAATTTGCCAGGGTGGAGAGAGTATCACCGCGATTACATCGGAGACTACCCGAGAAGCTATACGTATAACTTTTATTTGCCGTCCCTATCACCGAGCCTATTGGCGCATCACGAGGAACATAGTGGCTACCCATATCAAACGTCGGAAACTCGTTGTCAAAGTCAGCCGTACAGTCAGCCCGCGCAACACCACTGACTAACACACAAACCCACACCATCGCGAGACTTGTCACATAACGTTTATCTACACCGATAAACTTCATAAACACCCAACCTGCATAAATACGTCTGTATCCATACCCTAAAGAACAATCCGTGTTCGAGCACCCTGCACTTTCTTGAAAACACACAAGAACGGTCTTGAATTCACTCAGTGGCTTATATCAATGCCCCCAAACCACCGTTTAACTGACATGGTGAGCATTTGCGTCGCTATACTGCCACTCGCTTTTTTCAGTCATATTTGCGCGAGTGGATTTATGAATAAAACCATTATCATCGTCGACGACCACCCTATTATATGCAGTGCAATCAAGGCGATGCTGGAGCGCAATGGCTTTGACGTGCTGGCCGAATCCGCCGACGGTATCGATGCACTGAGCAAAATTCGCGCCTTGGCGCCAGAATATCTGTTGCTGGATATCGGTATCGACGGTCTGGACGGACTCTCGGTGCTACAACGTATTAATGCCGAACAACTGCCCGTCAAAACCATGGTGTTCACCTCTAACCCGGCCAACACCTATGCCTCCCGTTGCATGCAAGCCGGGGCAGTGGGTTTTATTAATAAAAACGCCAGCCTGGATGTGCTATTAAAAGGGCTCAATACCCTCGCCGAGGGGTATCTGTATTTCCCCAGAGAAGTCCTGGCGCATTACCGCGAATCGGATCAAAAAGCGGATAACACGCAGCACCAACTGACCGATAAAGAAGTAATCGTGCTGCAATTGCTGGCCAAGGGCCTGAGCAATCTTGAAATTGCCGAAAAGTTGCATTTAAGCAACAAGACCATCAGTGGGCACAAAATCAAAATCCTCAGAAAGTTCGGCGTGCGCACCAATATCGAACTGGCCAGCATCGCCAAAGAACTGAACCTGTTGTGAGTATCAGCCCATGAAGCGCAATTACCTGGGCATGACGCTGGCCGCGCTGCTGTTGATCGTACTGGTCCGTCATTCCTTTGCGATGACCGCTACTGCCGTCCAGCTGTCCAACGTCGGGCAAAACATCGGGTTTAGCGCGCCAGTCACTGAGCAGGAACACCAGTGGCTCGAGGGCAAAAAAGTCGTCCGTTTGGGAGTGAGCAGCCCCAACTTCCCGCCTTTCACCATTACCACAGCCAAGAATGAGCTCGAAGGTATCTCCGCCGACAACTTGTACGGTCTGCAGAAAAAACTGGGTATCCACTTTGACATCCTGCGCTTCGATAATCGGGCGCGGGCCTTTGATGCCTTGAGGCGAGGCGAGATTGATCTGGTCGATGCCGTCACACCGGCCGAGGCCAGGGAGTACGGCTCCGGGCTGACCGCCGAGTACACGTACACCCGTGTCGCTCTTTACTCAAAGACCGGCAGCCTGTTGAGCCTGGACCTGAAGAACCCAGCATCGGTTATAGCGACCACAAAAGACGGATTTGTCAGCGACCTGGCATTCTCAAAATTTCGCAACACCACGATCAAAAGCTACCAGTCACCCTACGAAGCCATTGCCGCTGTGCTCGACGGTTCTGCAGAGGCCTATCTGGGTGACACCGTCAGCACCAGTTATCTGATCAACCAGACCTTCAACAATCAGTTGGTGACCAATCTCACTGTTGAGAACACCGACACCCCGATCAGTTTCGGCGTGATGCCAAGCAACCATGTTCTTGAAACCATCATCAGCCGACAACTGCGTACCCGCAGTCGCTGCCAAAAAGTGGATATGGTGAATTGGTGGGTGTCGACGCTCAAATGTTACAACGGCGAATTCCTGCACCTGTTGAGCGATGAAGAAAAAGCACTGCTAAGTCGCAACACGACGTTCAAAATAGCGGTCAGCGAGGATCTGGCGCCTTATGCGTTGTTTGACACCAGCGGTCAGTTTGGCGGTTCCATGTCCGACTTTCTGGAGTTGGTACGCCTGAGTTCCGGCCTGAATTTCGAAGTCATCAGAACCCGCTCGGTTCACGACGCCCAGGTGTTGCTCGACAATGGCAGCGCACAGTTGAGCATTCTGTCCGAGACCCGCTCGCGGGATAAAAAGTACCTGTTTACCCAGCCCATCATCACCACCCCATATACCGTGATTACCCGCACCAGCGACTACGACAATTTCGACCTGAGCGACTCTAACCTCAAAACAATTGCACTACCCCGCTCGGACGCGCTTGAAGAGTTTATCAAGCAGCGCTATCCGAACCTGAACCTGATCTCCACCGACAATATCGCCGATGCCTTGAATATGGTCCGGGACGCAAAAGCCGATTACACGGTGACCTCGGCCAACCAGGCCCGCTACTACTTGTCTTATAAGTATGAAAACACCCTGAAGACTTCAGGCGTACTGCCTGGGGTCAATGCCCTGATCGGGGTTGCCGGCACAATGGACAATCCGCAGCTGATTTCCATCATTGAAAAAGCCCTGATGAAAATATCGCCCAATGAAGCCGCGGTTATTGCCGGGCGCTGGCGGGCCAATGCAGCAACCGACAATATGTACTGGGAAGGCCTCAGTTTGCGGGTGTATCAGGGGCTGAGCGTGTTGTTTGTGTTGCTGCTGGCGACCTGTATCTGGATCGTTTATCTGCGCAAGATCATTTTCAAAAAATCCACAACCCGAAAAGTCCTGCAAGATCGCCTGAGCCTTGTGCAGAACATCGTCAACAGCATCCCCCAACCGATCTATGTCCGGGATCGCGAAGGCCAATTACTGTTGTTCAACACGGCATACGCGCAAAGCATCTCGGCCAACGCCACCCATAACACCCACGCCAGATTGCTGGACAGCCTGCTGAACCAGCCGACTCTTGCACTGTGGCAGCAGGATTACGCCCATGTGGTCGCCACGGGTGAAGCCGTGGCCAAGGACCAGCAATGGGTGCTGGATGACCTCGCTCTGGACATCTATCACTGGATACAACCCCTGCGCGATGACCGCAAGCACATCATCGGCGTGGTGTGCGGTTGGCTGGACATCAGCGACCGCTCGCGCATGCTTGAGCAGTTGCGCCAGGCCAAGGCCGATGCGGACAAGGCCAACAGCGCTAAAACGGTGTTTTTGGCAACCATGAGCCATGAAATCCGTACGCCCATGAACGCCATGATCGGCATGCTTGAACTGGCACTGACCCCTGATCGCTCCCCGGAAAAGAACCGTGAGTCCATTCAAATTGCCCACGAGTCGTCACTGAGTCTTCTGCAATTGCTGGGCGGGATTCTGGATATTTCCAGCATCGAGGCAGGCCAGACTCAATTGCACCTTCAAGCCACGCACCTCAAGGATATTGTTGACTCCGTGGTGGATGTTTTCCAGGTCAGTGCCGAGAAAAAGGGCCTATGGATCAACACCCAATTCGACGATTACGCCTTGCATGTCGCAGGCTTTGATCGCCTGAAGGTCAAACAGGTACTGACCAACCTGATCAGCAACGCAATCAAGTTCACCGAAAGCGGCGGCCTGATCATCCGCGTAGCTGGCAAGGCCCTGGAAAAAGGCAGTTTTGAATTTGTTATCAGCGTGCAGGACACGGGCCGGGGTATCCCGCCCTCCGAGATGGCCACCCTGTTTATTCCGTTTTCCCAGGTCAATATCAGCCAAAACAGCGGGGCCGGGCTTGGACTGTCGATTGCCCAATCCTTGAGCCGGATCATGGGGGGTGATTTACAGGTCGATAGCGTGTTGGGCTCAGGAACTACCATGACGTTCAAAGGGATTGCAGTCGATGCCAGCCTGGTCCTGGCAACGCCTTCCACCCTGCACGCCCCCGCGAGCACAACCAGACGCCTGAACATCCTGATCGTCGATGATCACGTGCCCAGCCTCAAGCTGCTGCAAGAGCAGATCCAGCTGCTGGGGCATTTACCGCTGATTGCCCATGACGGGCTGGAGGCGCTGTTCAAATGGGAGGATCACGAAGTTGACATGGTGATCACCGATTGCAACATGCCGGAACTGGACGGCATCGGGTTGACCGAAGAAATCCGCAAGCTCGAGCAACAGTTCAAGAGCAAACCCTGCACCATCATCGGGGTCACCGCCAGCGCACGCGCCGAAGACATGCGCGCCTACCTCAAGGCGGGGATGAACGTATGCCTGCTCAAGCCCGTCAGCCTGCCCTTGCTGCGCCAGCACATTCCGGTGCTGGCCACCACCGGGCAGCCAGAGGGCTACCTGGGCGATATCTCTGACAGCGCACAACAGGCGATCATGGCCGAACTTGTCATCAGCAACCGCAAGGACCTGCTGACGTTGCAAGCCTGCCTGACAGCCTTTGACCTGGAGGGGATGGCCAACACCGCGCACAAACTCAAAGGCTCTGCGCGGCTGATGCAATCGGATGCGCTGTGGAACCATTGCCAGGAGTTGGAGTACGCGCTGTCAGGTCAACCGGAACCGGCTGAACTGGAGCGCCTGGTAATCGAGTTGCGCACGGCGCTTGAAATCACGTCGTAACTTGACTGCAGGAGGGAGCGAGCCCGCTCCTGCATCAGCTTCCCTTGAGCCTGCATACGGCTTCTATCACCTTGAATCCTTCGTCGTCGTAGGCGCTTGCCAAATCGACTTCAAAGGCACACTGCTGGTTTACAGCCGTGCCCCATGACAGGTGATAGAGGGTTTCGTCACCCACTGACAACAACACCTGCCCCCGTTGCCCAATGGCGTTGATGCGCTCCCCTTCGTTATCAACCACTGCCGCGCCGAAAGGTACGAATTCACCGTTGGCCAGTTTGACCGAGGCCAGTACTTTCTCTGTGCGAGACGCCTTGAAACGTGCCATGACCACCGCACCACGTCGCGGGACAACCGTGGTCACGCCGCTTTCAATATCGATATTGGCGTCGAGATTGGTAGTGTCCAGGCTGATGCGGTTCTTGCGATACGGCTGCACATAGGGCACCAGACTGTAACCCTTGCTGTTGGTGAAAGTGCCGGGGGCATTGTTGGTGCCTACGTTCGGTGTGTCCTTGACCTCAATCAGAGCCATGGTTTCGCCCATGCTTTGCCCTAATTGAATACCACCGGCATGGGCCATGACTGAACCGGAAATACCCACGTTGGCCGTTTTGTATTCGCTGCTGCTACTGAGCCCCGCATTGACGTTGGCCCAGGGTGCACGGTAACCCACAGAACCAGATGTCGTATTGGCCGAGCGTTCGTTGCGGCGCATATCCAGGTTGTAGTTGAGATCATTGTAGCGCCCCGTGCTACCACTCAACCCCAGGCGCTGATCGTTGGAACCGTCCGCATTGCGATCCATGCTCACGCTCGCATTCTGGTTGCCCAGAGGGAAGCTGGCGGTGAGCCCCACCTGAAGCCCATCGTTGTAAGTTTCACTCAAGCTCTTGCTGGCGTAGAGCGACACGTTCGCCCTGGAAACCTGAGTGCTGACACCAAACTGCAACTGACGCTGTTGGCGCGAACTGTTCCAGTAGTCTTGCTGGTTCAAGTTCAAGTACAACGAAGTGCTACTGGCAAAAGTCTGGGAAATGTTGGCTTCAAGACGGCTGCGGCGGCTGACGTTACGAAAGTCATCCTGCTCGCCATACAAGAACTGATCCTGCCCCACCGTCTCGCTGAAATCACGATAACCCGGCGTGGAATAGCGATAGCCCGCAAAACGAATATTGGTCCCGGTTGCGAAGGCCTTGCCATAACGCACCCCGTAACTCTGCCCGCTTATGGTGCGGTGACGCATCTCGGTGGTGGCTTGGGTGACGTCCAGCGACACCGCCCCGAAACTGCCGAGGCCCTTGCCGACGCCTACTTGATACGCACGGTACGAAGCACTGAGCAAACCTGCCAACGAGAGCGTGTAGTCATTGGCAAAACCATAAGCCACGGACGCTTGAGTAAATGTCGGCTGTTCAAAGTCGGCGTTTTGCTGGTGATACTGGCCAGCGGTGACGCTGTAACGCCAGGTACCGGCACGCAGCAGGTTGCCCAACGTGGCATACGGCTGGATAAAGCGCCGTTCTGTGCCGTCCGCTTCAATGATCACCACCTCCAGGTCGCCGCTGCCGGAAGCCGTGTTCAAGTCACGAATTTCGAACGGGCCGGGAGGCACAAAGGTGCTGTAAATCGAATAGCCGTGCTGGCGAACTTCGACACGGGCCTGGGTCTGGGCGATGCCATGGATGATGGGGGCATAGCCTTGCATGGAGTCGGGCAACATATCGACATCGGTGGCCAGTTGCACACCGCGAAACGGAACGCTCTGGAACATATCTCCCGGGGTAACGCTTTCGCCCACGGTGAGGGTACCGATGGTGCCCGGCAAGTCACGCTGGGCATAGGAGCTCGAACGCTCCCACGTGCCGTCCTTTTGATAGGAAGCGCTTGAACGCAGCCGCCAGCTGCCCAGGTTGACACCGCCGTTCAGATACAGGTTATAGCCTGTGTCACGGCTGTATTGGTTGTTGTTTTGCGACCCTGAGAACTGATAGTTCAAGAAACCGGCATTGATGCCCTCGTCCCATTCTTTGGACGACACATAACCGCGCGCATCACTCACCATGGAAATCTGCGGCACACTGATATCCAGCGTGAGCTTCTGGCTGTTGAAATGCACTTTCGCATCGGAGACCCGTGACGCAAGATCCAGGCATTGTGTTTGCTCCTCCGGTTCATCGGCGGGCAACATAAACTTGATGCCCATCTCAGTGAGCATCGCTGGCGAAAGACAAGGCACCAGATCGTTGCCCTGACGGATAAAACGAATCTCCCGCTGACCGAAAAAGTCCTGGTTGACACTGATGCCGACGACATAATTGCCGGGACCAATATCGCGGTCTTTAAGCATGGCCTCCAACTGACTTTTGAGCGCCGAGCTCTGCGACCCGAAACCGGCAATAAAACCGGCATCGAACTCCAACTCGGTGGCGTCTGCATGTTTAACGGCTAAAAACAATAATGCACCGGCAAAGACGGGTGCAGATCTCCATAAACGAAGCAACACTTTGACCTCGACCCTTGTAGAAGACATCTCGCGCTCGATCCTTGAGTGACAGGGAGCTTTAACGAGCGGCACTGGATTTCAGGATGTCGCTGTAACCGCCGTAGTCATTAATGAATGAAAACTCGACAGCTACCTTCTGCGCCTTGACCGAATGCCCCAGAGGGAAATCCAGACTGGAATTTGGCGCTACCATGTCGACATCTTTGAGCTCGGTCGGAGCCGTGCCTTCAAGCACACGAATACCAATAAACGTCACGTGATAAGGCGTTGGGTTACTGACTCTCAGAACACTGCCCGAAGCCGTATCGACAAGCTTCCAGAGCAATTGGCCGGGGGCTTCGCTGGCGGTGCCGGATAAGTGTTGCGGGCGATAAAACACCTTGACCCGAGTGCGGATCGCAACTTTCAGCGTATTTCTTTCGCCGCTGGTAAGTACCGGTATTTCCTGGGCATTGAAATAAAACACCGACTCCCGATCACTCGGCAGTTGCCCTGGCGTTTTAATGATACGGACCACTTGCTCTTCACCAGAGCGGATTTTGAACAGGGCGGGCAATGCAATAAACGGGCTGTGCGAGACGTTATCGTCTTTCTCGTCATTCACCCAAACTTGCACCGCATAGTCAGACTGGGTCAGGTTAGTGACAATGGTTGAGGCGTTTCGATCATTGGCATTCAATACAATGCGCGTGCCGTTAAGCATCACCCCGGCAACCCCATAGGGCATATAACAAACACCCACTACAAGTACAACCAACAACCAGGTGCTATAAAAATAGCCCACGAAAAAAGTGCGCAGTGTATTCATCTGAATTTCACATTATCAACAAATTTCAAAACGGCCGCCGCCTTTGAAAAAGCGGACTTTCAAGTCCGCTCTTGTGCAACGTTTGCTCGCATGATTACCCTTGATGTACACAGGATGCGAGGAGCGACAGCGTCGGTTAATTACTTGTAATCGATGCTGAACGCTACTTTGGCGTTGGCCTCACCAGCGGTTGCAGCACCTGTCGCGATGTAGTTCGCGGTGAAACGCATTGGCTCGGTCAGGTTTTCGTAGATGGTGGAGTCCTGCCCCATTGCCACAACGTTACCGGTTGTGTCGCGGATCTGAATGGCGACGTTCTTGGCAACACCCTCAGTACCGACGTTGGTCAGGCCAACCCACTCGCCGTTGGCACCCGCGGCACCGTTCATGCTCATAAAGCGCACGGTGGCCGTACCCGCTGCCAGGTCACAGTTGTTCGTTTCACCTTCTCCAACTGCAGGTGCTACAAGGGACAACTCAAAAGCTGAAGCGCCAGCCCGATCACCCGCCTTGGCAAGGGAAAGAGCAGTAACGGTACCCATTGTTACAGAACCTGCACCGCCCCCGTTCACGTCAGATACGGCGGCAGAACATGTATTGGAAGTTACAGTGCCCTGAAAGTTAATTTCACCGTCAGCAGCCTGGGCTTGAACAGCAAAGCAAGAGGCACTAAACAGCATAGCCAAGGATAATTTAGCAAATTTCATTTTTTTAAGACTCAATAGGAGGGAGTAGTTGCCTATTCCTTAAGGCAAAACAACTGTACCGCATACCATCCTATAAGATGAGCAGCCCATTCTCGAGAATGGCCGAGACGGTTCTTGTTCAAGGGCAAGATATAACCACGGGATAATTAAAGACCTGCTATCAGATCTAATAACAGGCTACTTAACATTTAGGCATGGTTAATAGTACGCACTATCCGAATACAAAAGATTGAACTTTGATCGGACGGAAAGTTTTGCAAGAGGTGATACTAGCGACGATACGCACACATGTAGCCGCTGAGGAGATACTTCAAGCGTGGGAGCGAGCCTGCTCGCGAAGATTATTCGCGAGCAGGCTCGCTCCCACTGGGGCTTGACCTGGAACAGAGTATCTACACGATTTCGGGGTTTACGTACCGCTTTTGACCTTGCTCCACACCCGTGTGCGTACCCGCTCAAGTTTCAGCGGCAACGGCTCTAGCGGGTACAGCGTGTCCATCACCTGTTGGCCAGGGTAGATCTGCGGATTGTCGCGGATCTTCGCGTCTATCAGCGCTTTGGCATCCTGGTTGGCATTGGGGTACTTGAGGTAGGTGGAGGTCTGTGCAATCACCTGTGGGCGCAACATGTAGTTGATAAACGCCAGGCCCTGCTCCGGGTTGGGCGCATCGTTGAGCAGCACCATGCTTTCAACCCAAATCGGCGCCCCTTCGCGGGGGATGCTGTAGCGGATGGTGCGGCCGTTGCCAGCCACTTCCGAAGCGGTTTTGGCGTCCTGCACGCCGCCTGCCCAACCCACCACCGCGCAGACGTTGCCATTGGCCAGGTCGGTGATGAATTTGGATGAGTCAAAGTAGCGAATATATGGCCGCAAGGTCAGCAGCAACGCCTCGGCTTTCTGGTAGTCCTTGGGGTTAGTGCTGTTGTAAGGCAGACCGAGGTAATGCAGGGCGATGGGGATTATTTCACTGGGGGCGTCCAGCATCGCCACCCCACACTGGCTGAGCTTGCTCAGGTTCTCGGGCTTGAAAATCAGGTCCCAGGAATCAACCGGTGCATCCGGCCCCAGGATTGCCCTGATTTTGTCGACATCATAACCAACCCCCGTGGTGCCCCACAGATAAGGCACGGCATAACGATTACCCGGATCGTTGCTTTGCATCTTGGCCAGAATGGCCGGGTCAAGGTGCGAGCGATTAGGCAACTTCGAGGCGTCCAGTTCCTTGAGGACCCCAGCCTTGATCAGGTTGGGCAACAGATCACCGGTAGCCACGACAACGTCATAACCACTGCGACCGGCCATGAGCTTGCTTTGCATCACATCGCTGTTGTCGAACACGTCATACATGGAGCTGATGCCGGTTTCGGCCTGGAAGTTTTTCATCGTGTCCGGGGCGATAAAATCGTACCAGTTGTAGATGTTGACCCTGGGCTCAGCCGCAACGGCGTTCACGGCACTGCAACTGAACAGCGCGGCCAGGGCCAGGCGCATAACGGGCTTGGAATTCATGTGTAGGCTCCGATCAACAATTCGCGACGACCGTCGGCATGTTCAAGCTGCTCGCCCGAGAGCAACAAACGGCGATCCTTGAGGTAGTCGTAATCACGGCGGGCGGCCTTGAGCTGATCGAAATCCAGCTCGACAACATGCCGTACTTCTTCGCGGCCGGCCTCGAACAGCACATGCCCGAACGGGTCGACCACCATGCTGCCACCCGCGAACACCAGCCCGTCATCCCCGGCCCCGACGCGATTGACCATCACCGCAAAAGCCTGGTTCTCCTGAGCGCGGGCCATGATCGCGGTGCGATGCACTGGGCCGTAGGGGTCCATGTTGCCATTGGTGACGATGATCAGCTCGGCACCCAGTTGTGCCAGGGCGCGGCTGGTTTCCGGCAGTTCGATGTCGTAACAGATCAGCAGACCCACCCGAACGCCCTTCCAGAGCACAGTGCCAAAACGGTCGCCGGGGCAGAAGTCGCCACGCTCGGTTGGCCACAGATGCGTTTTGCGATACTGCAGTGCGATCCCTTCGGGTGTCACCAGTACCGAGGTGTTGTAGAAACTGCCGTCATGCACCTCAGCAATCCCCACCACCACACTCACACCCCGCTCGCGCACGGCCTGCAATACGGTTTGCAGGGTCGGACCGGTCAATGGTTCGGCAACCTGCGCCAACTGCTGGCCACCCACAAAACCGCTCAGGTGGGTCTCCGGAAACACCAGCAAATCGGTATCGTGAGCACAGGTGGCGATGGCATTCAGAGTGCGCAACAGGTTATAAGCGGTGTCGCCGTCATGGCCTTCCAGTTGCACCAATTCAATTTTCATCTCGGATCCTTGCAGGGAGGGATGAGCCGAGTATGGTGCGCGGCATAGCGCCAATATATGACTTCGATGGGGTAACACCCAGTGGGTAGTGAGATGACTCTGACGTTGCAGGATGTGGCCTGGCATGACGCGATGGGCCGGGTTATTGAAACCCTCGACCAGCCCGGTTTCTGGACGGCGCTGGTGCGTTTGCTGGGTCGGTATGTGCCCGTTGATAACTGGGTGGTGCTGATTTACAGCGCAGGCAAACCGCACGTACTGGCCGAATCCCCCGGCGCAGACGGTGGCATGGATTCGCTGTTTCAGGACTACCTCAAGGGCCTGTACCTGCTGGACCCGTTTTACATCGCCAACCGCGAATCACCGCGCAGCGGGTTGTTCCGCCTGCAGGACGTGGCCCCGGAATGCTTTGAGCAGACCGATTACTATCAGCGTTATTTCCGCCTGAATATCGTCACCGACGAGGTGCATATCAATGTGCAACTCGACGACGAACGCACCCTGAGCCTTTCAGTGGGCAGCCAATGCCGCTTCAGCCTGGAGCAGACCGCGTTGCTGGGGCTGGTGCAACCGTGGGTAGCCGCACTGATGCGCCAACGCCTGAACTTTGAGCGCGAACCCAAGGAGGCGCCGGAGCTGACGCCCAACTGGCAAAGCCGCCTGGAAGCAGCCACTGAGCAGTTGACTACGCCACTGACCGCACGGGAAATGGAAGTCGGCCTACTACTGCTCAGCGGCTGCTCGAACAAGGAAATCGCACGCAAACTGGCGATTTCGGCCGAGACGGTGAAAGTGCACCGCAAGCACATGTACAGCAAGTTGGGGATCAAGTCACAGTCCGAACTGTTCTCGTTGTTTTTACAGGCGCAAGAGTAAAAAGCACCTACCGTTGCCCTCCCTCGCAGTGTAAGTTGAGAAATGTTTTGTTTCATTTAACGCCCATTTCTAACCAACTGCCTGCAAAGGAATGCCCCACACAATGGATTTTTCAGTCAAGCAACTGGCTGCTGCAACCTTGGTGATGGCCAGCCTCACCGCGTTCAGCAGCACTGCATACGCCACCCTCACGCCGCAACAGAGCGCGGTCATCCTCAAGACTTTCGACAACGCGCCGGTTACCGACTTCAGGCAGTTTCTGGGAGCTGTAGCCAAAAGCGAACTGGCCAAAACCGATAACCTGGAGCCAACCATCAGTGCCTTTATCGACCACAAGGCCCTGACCGCTGAACAGCAGAACGAAATCTACCGTCTGCTGGGCCTCTACACACGCCTGAAATACGGCCAGGCGGCCACCGAAACCCTACGTGAACTGGTTGCCATCCCGACCGTCAACGTGGACGGCGTGCCCCAGTACGAGAACCCGCAATTTCTCAAGATTGCCGACAAGATCAAGGACCTGGCCAAGGCCTTTAACCTGAATTTTCGCAATATCGACAACCGCGTCTACGAAGTATCCCTCGAAGGCAGTGGCGATGAAGTAGTCGGCATTCACGCCCACGCCGACGTAGTACCCGTGACCCCTGAAAACTGGGTGCTCAAGGACGGGACCAAACTCGATCCGTTCAAGGTCACACTGATCGGCGACCGTATGTACGGACGCGGCACCGAGGATGACAAAAACGGCATAGTGGTGGCGATGTACGCCATGAAAGTGATCAAGGAAGAGAAGCTGCCACTGGCCAGGAACTTCAAGCTGCTGATCGACACCACCGAAGAAACGTCCGGTGATGCCATCCCCTATTACTTCGAACACAACCCGGTGCCCAACTACAACCTGGCGCTGGATGGCGGCTACCCGGTGGTCATTGCCGAAAAAGGCTACGGAACCGTCATGGCCAGCTTTGCGCGACGTAACGCCGAGGGTCAGGGCGCAGAAATCATCTCGCTCACGGGCGGCATGGCAACCAACCAGATTCCGTCGACATCGATCGCCACCCTGGTCACCGACAAACCGGACGAACTGGCCGCCAGTCTGAACAAGGCCGGTGCTGAATATGTGCGGCGCAATGGCGACAATTTCGAGGTGAACGCCAAGGTAGTCGGCAAAGACGTCGTGCTTACGGTGACTGGGGTTTCCGCGCACTCCTCCGAGCCCGAATCCGGGATCAACCCGGTGGCCCGGATGCTTGATTTCATCAGCAGCGTTGACGGCCAGATCGCCCTCAAGCACAACCACATTACCGACGCCGCGCACTATGGCGCCGACAACTGGGGGCTGGACTACGAGGGTGGCAAGCTGGGGATCGGTTTTGCCGATGCGTTCATGGGACCGCTGACCACTTCACTGACCTTTGTCGGGCTGGATGACAAGGCACTCAAGCTGGCGGTGAACCTGCGCGTACCCAAGGGCAAGTCGCCTGAAGCACTCAAAGCGCAAATCGCCGAAAAACTGGATGCCTGGAGCAAGCGCAAACAAGTGCCGGTGACCTTTGCCTACACCATCGCCGAGCCGATGTATCGCAACCCCGAGGGAGAGTGGGTCAAGGCCCTGCTGGCCGTAGCCAGCGAGAACCTTGGCATGGAACACAAGTTCGGTACTTCGGCGGGTGCGACGTCGGTGCATGACCTGCCCAACGGCGTGCAATTTGGTCTGGCCATGCCCGATGTCAAGTACACCGGGCATACCGACAACGAGTTCAAGACTGTAGAGCAGTTCATGCTGGACCTGCAGATCGTCACCGAGATGATGGCCCGCATCGGGCAATTGCCGAAACTCTGAGGGTAAATATCCGTAGCAGCTGCCGCAGGAACGAGGCTGCGTTCGACGGCGCAGCCGTCGTAAAAACTAAACTTGCGGTCTATCAGTTAGACCGAGGATTCAGGATTTACGATCGCTTCGCAATCGAACGCAGCCTCGTTCCTGTGGCAGCTGCTACGCAAGTTTGATATTCGGCTTCCAGCCCACCTGCTTCAAGGCTGCCAGCAAACGTTCGGGCTTGAGCGCCAGCACGGTATTGCCGCACCCTGACAGGTCTTCAGCGCCAAGCATGGCATTGAGAATCGCCTCTTCAACCGCATCCGCCGCTGCTACAAACAGCGGCGAGATGTAGTCGTTGTTGACCATCTGCAGCGCCGTGGTCGGCTCGCCCGGATGGCCTAAATTGGCCGCTGGCAGATTGTTGTTGCCCACCGCGAAGGCAATGAAAATATCGCCGCTGGAGTCTTCCGTTCCCCCACCCACCCGCGCCAGCCCGACGCTGGCACGCTGCGCAAGACGGGTGCATTGGTGCGGCAACAAGGGCGCATCGGTCGCAATAGTAATCACGATAGAACCCATGCCCGGTACGCCAACATTAACCGCGCTTTTAAACGGCGACGGCACGTCATCCAGCACTGTACCGACCGGGTACCCACCCACCCGCAAGGCTTCACGTACGCCGTAGTTGGCCTGCACCAGCGCGCCCACGGTCCAGCCACCCTGCTCCGGGCTCAAGACCCGTGAAGACGTGCCGATCCCGCCCTTGAATTCGTGACAGATCATCCCCGTACCACCACCCACATTGCCTTCCTGCACCGGGCCGGACTTTGCGTCCTGCAGTGCCAGGTGCAGATGTTCTGCAGTAACGTGCTGGCCCCAGATATCGTTCAGCGTACCGTCGTAGGTTTCCAGCACCACGGGCATGCACCAATAGGTGTGTTGCTTGCCCAATTCGCGCTCGGCCGAAACCAGAGCATCGCGCACCACGCCCACGCTGTGAGTGTTGGTATAGGCGATGGGCGAAGTCAGCAACCCTGCCTCGCGAATCCACTCCAGCCCCGTGGCATCACCGTTGCCATTGAGCACATGCACGCCCGCAAAGCACGGTTGTAGATGCGTTGCACCGGCCCGTGGTTCAATCACGGTCACACCGGAATGGATGGAAACCTCATCGGTTTCAACATTGAGGGTGTGATGACCCACTCGCACACCGGGTACATCGGTGATGGCGTTGTACACGCCCGGAGTGCCCGAACCGATGGTGATGCCAAGCTCACGGATACGCATGGTGCTGTTCTCGTCGTTCGATAAAGTGCCCCCAGTGTAGAAACCCGGCAAGCACTTGACGATAACCCCCATTCACTACCCCCGAGGGGTTACTTGTCGGATTTGATACTGGTCCAGACCCGAGTCCTTACGCGCTCCATTTTCTGCGGCAACGGTTGCACCACATACAAGGATTTAAGTGCCTCACTGGTCGGTGTCAGGTTCGGGTTGCCGGTGATGTCCTTGTTGATCAGTGGCAGCGAATCCTTGTTGACGTTGGGATAGCCGAGGAAATCACTGATCCCGGCGATGACCTTGGACTCCAGCAGGTTGTTGAGAAACTCATGCGCTTGCTCGACATTCTTCGCGCTTTTAGGGATCGCAAACGTATCAAACCAGATCGGCGCGCCTTCCTTTGGCAGGCGCCAGTCGACCACTACGCCGTTGCCCGACTCCTTGGCGCGATTGCCGAACTGGTAAAAGCTGCCGGAGTAACCGATGGCCACGCAGATGTCGCCATTGGCAATGTCGGTCATGTACTTGGCCGAGTTGAAGTAGGTCACATAGGGACGAATCTTCAGCATCAGTTGCTTGGCTTTTTCATAGTCTGCCGGGTTCTGACTGTTGGGGTCCAGGCCCAGATAGTGCAGTGCCAACGGCAGGATTTCCGACGGTGAGTCGAGCATCGCTACGCCGCAGGATTTGAGCTTGGCCATGTTCTCCGGTTTGAACACCAGGTCCCAGCTGTCCACCGGCGCATTCTCGCCCAGCGCGGCCTTGACCTTGGCCGGGTTGAAGCCGATCAGCACCGTGCCGTACATATAAGGCACCGCGTACTGGTTGCCGGGGTCATTGGTGTCCAGCAACTTGAGCAGGGCCGGGTCCTGGTGCTGCCAGTTGGGCAGCTTGGACTTGTCCAGTTTCTGGAACACCCCGGCCTTGATCTGGGTATCGAGAAACTGATTGGACGGCACCACCAGGTCATACCCCGAGTTGCCGGTCAGCAGCTTGGCTTCCAGGGCTTCGTTGGTGTCGAACGAATCCCAGGTCACCTTGATCCCCGTTTGCTTGGCGAAGTCCTTGGGCACCGACGGCAGGATATAGTCCGCCCAGTTGTAAACCCGCAATTGCCGCTGTTCGGCCTGTACACCGCTGGCCAGCAGCGTCAGCCCGCAAACAGTGGCGCCCAGTAAGCGTTTCATAGTGTCCATGAGTCAGTTCCCCAGGTTCGGCGTGAGATCGTTAGTTGTTATGTTCTGTACACGGCAGCGGCCTGCAAATGGCCAAGGGTAAGGACGAAAGGTTTGTTTTTATGGCGTGGCGGCTTTGATTCTTGCCGAGAGCTCTGCCCGATCACAGAGGGAGGCAGGCCAAAAGGGGATCTTTATGGCCACTGTGCGTGTCCGATTCTATGTCCGGGCGCCACACGCTGTTGCCAGACAAACAGCCAATCAGCAAATGTTTCACCCACCGACAGCACCCGACTGCTCTAAGCTGGGATTTGTGCAGTCGCAACGGCTGGTACGCAGATTGCTCAAGAGAATACGAACACACCTGAACGATGAGGATTTGATGACTTATATCGCTGCCGCAAACCGCTACGATTCCATCCCTTACCGCCGCACGGGTCGCAGCGGGCTGGTGCTGCCCGCATTGTCTCTGGGCCTGTGGCACAACTTTGGCGACAGCACACCGATCGACACCCAGCGTGCGCTGCTGCGCACCGCGTTCGATCTGGGCATCAATCACTTCGACCTGGCCAACAACTACGGCCCGCCCTACGGCAGCGCCGAGACCAATTTCGGCCGCCTGCTGCGCGAAGACTTCAAGCAGTACCGCGATGAGCTGATTATCTCCAGCAAGGCTGGCTGGGACATGTGGCCCGGCCCTTACGGTCAGGGTGGCGGTTCGCGCAAATACGTACTGGCAAGCCTCGACCAGAGCCTGCAGCGCATGGGCCTGGACTACGTGGACATTTTCTACTCGCACCGCTTCGACCCCGACACGCCGCTGGAAGAAACCGCCAGCGCTCTGGCCACGGCCGTGCAACAGGGCAAGGCGTTGTATATCGGTATCTCGTCGTACTCCGGGGTCAAAACCCGAGAAATGGCGGCATTGCTCAAGGAATGGAAAGTCCCGCTGTTGATTCATCAACCGGCGTACAACCTGCTTAATCGCTGGATCGAGAAGGACCTGCTGGACACTGCCGAAGCACTCGGTACCGGCGTGATCGCCTTTACCCCGCTGGCACAAGGTTTGCTGACCGACAAATACCTCAATGGCATACCGGCAGATGCGCGGATCAATCGTCCGGGCGGTGGTTCGTTGCAATCATCGCACTTGTCCCAGGCCAATATTGCCCACGTACGGGCGTTGAACGAGATTGCCAAGCGTCGGGGCCAGAGCCTGGCCCAGATGGCGCTGGCCTGGACCCTGCGCGACCCGCGCGTGACCTCGGCACTGATCGGCGCAAGCCGCCCGGAGCAGATCATCGAGAACGTCGCAGCGTTGCAGAACTTGAACTTTAGCCATGAGGAACTGGCAGAGATCGACCGCTTTGCCCAGGAAGGCGGGATTAACTTGTGGCAAAAACCTTCGACGGCTGAATAAGCGCTACCGGCTTTTTGGTGGGAGCGAGCCTGCTCGCTCCCACCGTTAGCTAAAACTGCATTGCCAGTCGTTGCGCCAAGGCCTTGGCCTGTAACGCAACGTCTGTCACCGCAGTACTTTCCCACCACATCCCACGCAATGGCGGCCCCATCGCAAACAGTCGTTGCGCGGGTTCTGCTTGCGCATTCAACACCGCTCCCCCCGCATCGGCCGCAATTCCCAGGCCCAGATTTCCGGGCAGGATCAGCCCGCGCAGCAGCAGTTGCCGAGGCAAGGCTTTATCGACCCGGCGCCAGTCATACTCGATGCCGGTGGAGTTGATCAGGCCATCGCCTTCAACCCATACCGCCTCGGCTTGCCCACGGTAACGCAGACGAACCCGCGGGCCAGAGTTGTCGACCCCTTGCAGCGACGCCGCACGAATAGTCAGCCGCCCTTGTGAAAGCAACCGCTCCAGCAAGGCATTGCCCTGGGGCGGTGAGCGGTGGTGATGGCTCTCCCACCAGGGTCGCACGTGACGCACAAACTGGCGCCGCTGTGCGTCGTTGGCCTGGCTCCAGAGCCTGGCGATGTGCACCCGCACGGTGTCCAGCGGCGCTTGCCAGTCGATACCTTGCGCCTGCGCCAGAACACATTGGCGGCGTAATTCGCGCAGCAACTGCAAAGGGCTGCGCAGCTCCGGCGCCAGGCTCAAAAAATCTTCCCAGACCGGTGGCTGACGACGCACATGGGGTAACAGACCATGACGGGAAAAGACCTCGATTGGTCCGCGATGACCCGCCTGATTCAGCGACTCCAGCGCATCGACCATGGTCAGCCCCGAGCCGATGATCAACACCCTGGCATCAGTCGGCAGCGCTCGCAATGCTTCAACATTCCACGGGTCCAGCGCCGCTGCGTTAAGACCACTGGAGTCACGCTGAGCGGTACGGGCTGCCGCAAACATGCCGGTGGCCAACACTGCTGCACCTGCCTGCCACTGGCTACCGTCCTTGAGCGTAACCCTGACACCGTGTTCAAGGGTTTGCAGGTCGATCACTTCATCGCGCACATGGCTCAAACTAGAACCGTTCGGCTCGCCGATAGCCAGAGCTTCGGCCAGGCGTTGCTGGACATACAACCCGAACAGACCGCGTGGCGGGAACAGTTCGGCAACCGGCACATGCTGCTTGTCGGACTCGGGCCAGCCACCGTCAGCGATATAGGCTTGCAGCCAGCGGGTCAGGTCATCGCTATCCTCCGGCTCGACGCTCATGCGCGCCGCATTACCATTGAGGGTATGCCCCAGCTCGGTGGCGCTGTAGGCCTCCCCCCGACCCAGTTCGGGCCTGGGCTCCACCACCACGATGCGCCGGGCACCCGGCAAGCGCAGCAGTTGCATGGCCAACAAGGTGCCGCTCAGGCCACCACCCACTATCAAAACATCGGCCTCGCGAATGGCAGGGGTTTGCTGTCCGGTTTGCGGCTCACTCATGGTCATTCACTCGTTCCTGAATTTATAGAGCGCTGAACGCAGGGGTTTGTCACTGATCTTCCTGTGTTCAGCGCCCGGATTCAAGCACTCGCTTTCTCAGTTGAGGTCACCCGAACCTTCAGTGATCAGCTGTCCTGCAACGCTCGCGGGCGATGGCTGCGCAGTTCGGCGGCCGGGGCGGCTGCCTGCTGCAACTGGAAATCGAACGTCAGCTCGGCATAACGCCCAGCCACATCACGGGCGCCATCGTCGCGAAACTGTACTTCGCCGACCAGACCTTCGCGGGTGGCATAGGCAAAGTCGTCCCACAGGTATTTATCGCCCGACAGGTTGATCTGGGTGGTCAGGTGGCGGTGGCCAGAAGCCGAGATAAAGAAGTGCACATGGGCCGGACGCTGGCCGTGACGCCCCAGCAGATCCAGACACTCCTGGGTCGGGCCTTGCGGATCGCAACCGTAGCCCGATGGCACGATACTGCGGGCGCGATAGCGACCCTGGGCATCGGTGATGATGCGCCGACGCAGGTTGTATTCAGACTGGCTCTGGTCGAAGAACGAGTAAGTGCCCTTGGTGTTGGCATGCCACAGATCGACGGTGGCTCCGGCCAACGGGTTGCCTTGGGTATCGAACACCTGCCCTTCGAGGAACATCACAGTGGCAATGCCCTCCTCGCTGCCGTCGTCCATGCGTGCCTGGCCCTCGAAGATCGGGGCGCCGGCCACGTACAGCGGGCCTTCGATGGTGCGCGGGGTGCCGCCGAACTGACCGGCCTGCTCATCCTTGGCGTCCTGCAAGAGATCGATAAAATGTTCGATGCCCAGGCCTGCCACCAAAAGACCGGCCTCTGAGCGACCGCCCAGACGGTTGAGATAGTCCACGGACTTCCAGAATTCGTCTTCGGTAATGTCCAGGTCTTCGATGATTTTGGCGCTGTCCTGCAGCACCCGCAAAATGATGCTTTTGAGGCGCGGGCTGCCGTTGTCGCTGCCAAAGCCGGCGGCTTCCTTGAAGAAACTCTGGATCGCGGCAGTATGGGAAATTTTCACGGTCATGGGGCTCACCTTATTTTTTTTATGCAGGGATGAAAGCGTTAGCGGTCGTCGTCATGGATCGAGGACGGATGGCGGCACAGCCCTTCTATCTCGATATCCATGTAAGGAAAGAGCGGCAACTGCAGCAGGGTGTCGTGCAATGCCTCGACACTGGCCAGGTCAAATACGCTGTAGTTGGCGTAATGCCCGGCAATGCGCCACAAATGGCGCCATTTGCCTTCCTGTTGCAGGCGCTGGGCCAGTTCCTTTTCATCAGCCTTGAGTTTCGCGGCCTTGGTCGGGTCCATATCCAGCGGTAGGTTTACCGTCATTTTTACGTGGAAAAGCATGGGGTTCTCCTTGAATAAACGGGAATGCCATTTGTGGGAGCGAGCCTGCTCGCGAAGACATCGAGGCGCCTGCATCGCGAGCAGGCTCGCTCCCACAAGGTTTGGTTCAGCGGCGAAAACGCGCCAGCCGCTCTTCGTCCAGCGTCAGGCCCAGGCCCGGGGTACGCGGGATATGCAGTTCAAAATCGCGGTACAGCGGCGCCTCGGTGACGATGTCTTCGGTGAGCAACAGCGGCCCGAACAACTCGGTACCCCAGGTCAATTGCTTGAGGGTGAGGAACGCATGGGCCGATGCCAGGGTGCCCACCGAGCCTTCAAGCATGGTGCCGCCGTACAGGGCGATGCCCGCCGCTTCGGCGATGTGCGCAGTGCGCAAAACAGCACGGGGGCCACCGTTCTTGGCGATTTTTAGAGCGAATACGCTGGCCGCGCCGTCCGCCGCGAGGCTGAACGCGTCTTCAACACTTTCGATGGACTCATCGGCCATGATCGGCGCCGGGCTGCGCAGGTTCAGGCGCACCTGCCCCGAGCGATTGACCCGAGAAATTGGCTGCTCGATCAGGTCGACACCGTTATCCCCCAGTACCTGACAGCCACGGATGGCCTGGGACTCGTCCCAATACTGGTTGACGTCGACACGTACGCTGGCCCGGTCGCCGAGGGCCTTTTTGATCGCCAGCACATGTTTAAGATCCTGCTCCAGCGGGTTAGCGCCGATCTTCAACTTGAAGATCCGGTGGCGGCGCGCCTCCAGCATCTGCTCGGCTTCGGCGATGTCGCGGGCGGTGTCGCCGCTGGCCAGGGTCCAGGCCACTTCCAGGCTGTCACGCACCCGACCGCCGAGCAGTTCGCTTACCGGCAACCCCAAGCGCTTGCCCTGGGCATCGAGTAGCGCACTTTCGATACCGGACTTGGCAAAGGTGTTGCCCTTGGCGATCTTGTCCAGGGTCTGCATGGCGGCATTGATATTGTCTGCAGGCTTGCCCACCAGCATCGGCGCCAGGTGCGCATCAATGTTGGCCTTGATGCTTTCCGGGCTTTCATAACCGTAGGCCAGACCGCCGATAGTGGTGGCCTCGCCGATACCTTCGATACCGTCACTGCAACGCAGGCGCAGGATCACCAGGGTCTGCTTGCGCATGGTGTGCATTGCCAGCGTATGCGGGCGAATGGTGGGCAGGTCGACGATCAGGGTCGTCAGGCTTTCAATCAGGACTTGGGGCATTTCAGTCTTCCCGTCAGATAGGTAATAGCAGTCTTTCAGCCGAGATCGCCGCCGCCGACCGGCAGGGTTACGCCGGTGATATAGGAGGCTTCGTCGCTGGCCAGAAACAGGATCGCACCGACCTGTTCATCCAGCGTGCCGTAGCGTTTCATCAGGCTGGTGTCGAGGGTCTGGTCGACGATTTGCTGATACCAGCCCTTCTCGTCTTCGCTTTGTTCGCCGGGGTTGCGGGCAATACGGCGCGGCGGAGCCTGGGTGCCGCCGGGGGCTGTGGCATTGACCCGGATGCCGCGCTCGGCGTTCTCGAAGGCCAGGCAGGCAGTCAATGCGTTAACGCCGCCCTTGGCCGCGCCATACGGCACGCGGTTGATGCTGCGAGTGGCGATGGACGAGACGTTGACAATCGCCCCTTGGCCCTGCTCCAGCATGTACGGCAGTGCCGCATGGCAGCACCACAAGGTGGGGAACAACGAACGCCGCACTTCTGCCTCGATTTCTTCAACCTGGTAGTGCTCGAACGGTTTGGCCCAGATGGTGCCGCCCACGTTGTTGATCAGTACGTCCAGTCGGCCGAAGGCTTGCACCGCCGCCGCCATCACTCGGGCGCAGTCGGTGTACTGCTCAAGGTCGGCAGTCAGGGCCAGCACGCCCTCGCCTTGCAGCTCAAAAACCAGCTCGGAACGGTCTACCGCAATGACTTGCGCACCTTCGGCCAGCAACCGTTCACACACACGGCGGCCAATGCCTTGAGCGGCGCCGGTCACCAGCGCGACCTTGTTATCGAATCTGTTGTTCATGGCAACCTCGGATAAAAGGGATCAAGCAGCAGCGGCAAACTTTTCGTAGTAGAAGTTGGCCGGTGTAATGCCTTGCTCGCGGATGTACAGGTTGACCGCTTCCACCATCGGTGGCGGGCCGCACAGGTACACGTCGACATCGCCCTGGTTCAGATGGCAGGCCTCGATATGCTGGGTGACATAACCCTTGAGCGGGTGCTGGCTCTGCGGGTTGGCCACGCAGGCACTGAAACTGAAATTGGCAATGCACTCACTAAGGGCTTGCAGGCGATCCAGCTCAACCAGATCAAAGTCGTTGCTCACGCCATAGATCAGGTGCACCGGGTACGGGCTGCCGTGCTCGGCGATTTTTTCCAGCATGGCGGTAAACGGCGCTAGCCCGGTCCCACCGGCCAGCAGCAGCAATGGGCGCTGGATCTGACGCAGATAGAAGCTGCCCAGTGGTCCGGCCAGGGTCATGTTGTCGCCCGCCTTGGCAATGCCGGTCAAAAAGCTGCTCATCAGCCCGCCCGGCACATTGCGGATCAGAAAGCTGACCTCGCCATTCTTTTGCAGGGTGCTGAAGGAATAGGCCCGCGTCTGCTCGCTGCCCGGTACTTGCAGATTGACGTACTGGCCCGGCAAAAATGCCAGGGTGTTCAGGGACTCGCCCTTGATCGACAGCGCAATGGTGCTCTCTGACAGCTGCCGCACATCGCTGATAACCGCTTCAAAGCTGGCTTGCTGGGTCTTGCACACTGCCGAAGAGGCTGGAACGCGCACTACGCAGTCGCTTGCGGCGCGCATCTGGCAGGTCAGCACATACCCTTGGGCAACCTCCTCTTCGCTGAGGGCATCTTCAATATATTCGTCGCCCAGCTCGTATTGCCCGGCTTCGGCAAAGCACTTGCAGGTGCCGCAAGCACCGTCGCGGCAATCCAGCGGGATATTGATGCCCTGGCGGTAAGCCGCGTCGGCGACGGTTTCCTGGTCGTTGGCCTGGATAAAACGGGTGACCCCGTCTTCGAAATTGAGCGCAATTTGAAAGCTCATAATGTACCTCGCGGGCGATGCCGGGCCCCGGGCGCCCACTGGCACCTTCAGGCACGCATCACAACGTTGATCAGATGTGGTAAATGTCGATGACCTGACGCACGTAGTCATTCTTCAACACGACTTTTTTGGCCTTGATCAGCGGCTGCGTGCCGCGCATGTCGAGGGTGTAGAAGCTGGTGCCGAAGTAGCTGTCGGTGGTCTTGTAGCGAAAGCTCAGGGTGTGCCAGTTGAAACGCACGCGGCACAGCCCGTCGGCTTCGTCGACGATCTCGATATTGCTCAAGTTGTGCGAGGTGCGGGTGTCCGGCATGGTCGCACTGGAGCGCTCGGTCTTGATCCGGAACACCCGGTCTTCCAGGCCGCCACGGTTGCCGTACCAAATCAGCGAAATTTCACTTTGCGGGTCTTCGGTCAGCGTGTCGTTGTCGTCCCAGCACGGCATCCAGAAACTGGCATCGGCGGCGTACAGCTCCAGCCACTGATCCCATTCAGCGTCGTCCAGGTAACGCGCTTCGCGATACAAAAAATCCCGCACGCTGGCATAGAGGCTATTCATTACACGGCCTCCACGGGGATCAGCGTTGGCTCGCTGGCAACGGCCTTGAGCATGGTTTGCTGCCAGTACTTGTGTTGCAGCACAAACAGGCCTTCGTCTTCGGTACGAATACCGGACAACAAGGGTTTGAGGTCGATTTCCTCGGCAGCGGCATCCGCGCCTTCGACCCAGTGCTCGGCCCCGCGAGACATATCATTCCAGCCCCGACCTGCGCCGTAGCCGGTCTGACAGGAACGGAACTCTTCCAGGTCATCCGGGGTGGCCATGCCGCTGACGTTGAAGAAGTCTTCGTACTGACGAATACGTTTGGTGCGCGCCTCGCTGCTCTCGCCCTTGGGCGCGATGCAGTAAATGGTGATCTCGGTCTTGTCGACGGAGATTGGCCGGGCGATGCGGATTTGCGAGCTGAACTGATCCATCAGGTACACGTTGGGGTACAGGCACAGGTTGCGCGAATTTTCGATCATCCAATTGGCGCGGGCCTGGCCAAAGTCGCGGGCCAGTTCGTCTCGGCGCTCGTAGGCCGGGCGATCCTCGGGGTTAGCC
This sequence comes from Pseudomonas kulmbachensis, assembly GCF_963681935.1. Classification (NCBI taxonomy): domain Bacteria; kingdom Pseudomonadati; phylum Pseudomonadota; class Gammaproteobacteria; order Pseudomonadales; family Pseudomonadaceae; genus Pseudomonas; species Pseudomonas kulmbachensis. The sequence goes on from NZ_OY817088.1 coordinate 3,040,970, forward strand.
CAGCGGGTCCAGAGCAGCAAATGGCCGTGGTCGAAAGAGTAGAAACCACCACCGCTCTTGGCCCAGCTGCCAGCGCTCATGGTTTTGATTTCTTCGCCAGCTTCGCGCAGGGTGCGCTGGTTTTGCGTGGCGGCGTAGTTCCAGTGCACGGAGCTGACGTGGTAACCATCGGCGCCGTTTTCGGCTGCGAGTTTCCAGTTGCCTTCGTAGATATAAGAACTGGCGCCGCGCAGCACTTCCAGGCCATCGGCAGACTGGTCAACGATCATGTCGATGATCCTGGCCGATTCACCCAAGTGCTCGCTCAGGGATTTGACGTCCGGGTTGAGGCTGCCGAACAGAAAGCCGCGATAGGACTCAAAACGGGCCACCTTGGTCAGGTCGTGGGAGCCTTCACAATTGAACCCTTCGGGATAACCGGCGGCACTCGGGTCCTTGACCTTGAGCAGCTTGCCGCTGTTGTTGAAGGTCCAACCGTGGAACGGGCAGGTGTAGCTGGCGCGGTTGCCGGTCTTGTGCCGGCACAGCATGGCGCCGCGATGGCTGCAGGCGTTGAGAAAGGCGTTGAGCTCACCCGCTTTATTGCGCGCGATAAAGATCGGCTGACGGCCAATAGTGGTGGTCAAAAAATCGTTGACGTTGGGGATCTGACTTTCGTGGGCGAGGTAGATCCAGTTGCCCTCGAAGATTTGGCTCATTTCGAGTTCGAAGAGATCAGGGTCGGTAAACATCTCGCGCTTGCAGCGGTAGATGCCCTTCTCCTTGTCTTCTTCAAGCATGGCATTCAAGTAATCGATTCCCAGGGACATGGCCAGGGCCTCCGTTGTTATTATCAGGGCCGGGTCAGGTTAGGGAATCGATACAAGGAGCAATATCCGTTTACTGCGGATCGCTATCCGATTACTGCACAAAGGCTAAAGACAGCACTCGCCAACTTGTAGCAGCTGCCGAAGGAACGAGGCTGCGTTCCTTCGGCAGCTGCTACGGGTTTTTGGGTATCTCAATGCCGGCGTTTAAGGGTGCTCGACGGCAGTTCGCCGAACTGCAAGCGATAGCTTTCGGAAAACCGTCCCAGGTGCAGAAAACCGTAATCCAGCGCCAGTTCGGTCAGGCTGCGTACCGGGCAACTCGGGTCACTCAGGCAGGCATGGACCCGCGCAAGTTTGCGTTGGCGGATGTACTGCAAGGGCGTGACGCCCAGTTGGCGTTCGAACAGGGTATAGAGCGAACGCTGGCTCATGCACGCCTGTACGGCCAGGTCTTCACCGCTCAGCTCCAGCTTCAGGTTGCGTTCGATGTAGTCGAGGATGCGCTCGATACCGGCACTGGCTGATGCCAGGTTTTCACGGCTGATATTGGTCTGCATCAGGGTCAGCAGCTTGCTGCCGACAATCTGCGTGTAGTGCTCCTGCACCCGCAACAACGGGTCGCTGGCCTCGGACTCCTGGCACACCATGCCCAGCAAACCGAGAAACCCTTCCAGTTCGTCGAGCCGGTAGTGGTTGCGCATAAAGCGCACACCGCCCGCGGGCCGCCGCCAGCGCTGTGCGTCGCAAATCGATTCGAGCAGGCTGACCGGTAGTTTTAGGATGAACTTCTCGCAGTCCTGGGAGTAGGTCAGGTCGACCGGGTCATCCGGGTTGATCAGCAGCAGCTCGCCCGGCACCAGGTGGTGCTCGCGGGTCGGCCCGCGCCACAAGCAATTGCCGCTCAACAGCACCTGCAAGTGAAAGAGGGTCTCCAGCGCGGGCGAGGTCACCCGCACACTGCCGCCATAACTGATACGGCACAGGTCAAGCTCGGCGAATTTACGGTGATTGAGGCTGGCCAGCGGCCGGGTGGTCCTGGAAAGGCCAATACAGTGCGGGCCGACATGCTGGTTCACATAATCGGAGACGGCATGTGGGTCTGCGTGTCGGAACACGCTACTGCGCTCACTCAGCAGGCGGCTATCCATCGGCAAGGTACTCGGTACTGTCATTATTATGGTTGTCAGAGTAGGCCTGGGCACGATGACAGAGCAATTGGACTCTTGGCTAACGTTCGGTAATCGAACACTTTTAGCCCGCCGGTTGCGCAACTGCGGTGGGCGACGACATACCCTGTGCGATCTAAAAACAAGCAAGAGAAGACCGATGTTCACTCGTCTACGCCCTGCCCCTTTGTATCTTGCATTGCTCAGCGCACTGACTGCCACCACCAGCCAGGCTGGCGACCTGAGCTGGGTTGACCCGGCCGTCGCTGCGGTCAATACGCAGGTGATCGACCTGCGCCACACCATTCACCAGAACCCTGAAATGGGCAATCAGGAGTTCAAGACCGCCGCCCTGGTCGCCGAGCAGCTCAAGGCCCTGGGCTTTCAGGTGCGTACCCAAGTGGGCAAAACCGGCGTGGTCGCCGTGCTCAAGGGCGGCCTGCCTGGCCCGGTAATGGCCCTGCGGGCCGACATGGACGCACTGCCCGTCAAGGAGATGACCGGCCTGCCCTTTGCCAGCCAGGCTACCGGCATTCGCTTGGGCAAAACCGTGCCGGTGATGCACGCCTGTGGGCATGACACCCACACCGCCATGCTGCTGGGCGCCGCCAAAGTGCTCGCCGAACATCGCGACCAGGTGGCGGGCACGGTGGTGTTCCTGTTCCAGCCTGCGGAAGAAGGCGCGGCAGATGTGGACGAGTTCGCGGCCGACACCCTGATTGGCGCGCAGGCGATGATCCGCGACGGCGCCCTGGATTCGCCCAAGGTCGAAGCCATCTTCGGCGTGCATGTGATGGCGGGCTATCCCACCGGTCATTTGTATTACAAGGCCGGTACGGTGCTGAACAGCAGCGATGGCTTTCGTATCATCGTCAAGGGCAAGCAAACCCATGGTTCGGCGCCCTGGAGCGGCGTTGATCCGGTGGTGGCCAGCGCCGGCATCATTAACGGCCTGCAAACCCTGGTCAGTCGGCGTGCCGACCTGACCCAAGGCATGGGCGTGATCAGTGTCGGCACAATCAATGCGGGTTCTGCGGCCAACATCATTCCCGAGACCGTGGAAATGACCGGCACCATTCGCAGTAACAGCGCTGCGGTGCGCGACACCCTGCTGAAAAAAATGCCGCCACTGGTGCAAGGCATCGCCAGTGCCTATGAGACCGAAGCCAATTTGCTGCTGGTCAACCATGCCCCGGTCACCCGCAACGACCCGCAACTGACCGCAGCCATGGTTCCGGCACTGGAACTGGCAGCTCCGGGCAAGGTGCAACTGTTGCCAGCTTCCCTGTCGCCAAGCGAAGACTTCTCGTACTACGCCGAAAAGGTGCCGGGTTTGTTCGTGTTCCTGGGCGCCACGCCTGAAGGACAGGACATGAGCAAAGCGGCGAACAACCACAGCCCCTACTTCACCGTCGACGATGCAACCCTGGCCACGGGCGTGAAGGCCCATGTGCAGTTTGTGATGAATTATCCGGGACGAGCGGCAAGCAGCCTCTGAGTTGTGGGAGTGAGCCTGCTCGCGATAGCAGCACCGCGAGCAGGCTCACTCCCACGGTGGATCTGCGGTGTTCCCCACATAACTTGCAACGTCTGCACCTGCCTCGTCGATTTCCTTCGCGGGAAGTTTCCGAGAGAATCCCCACCGCCTTGCGGCGCTGAAATGGCGTGGATAGTCTCGCCCGGTCACTGATGTCAGTGACCGGTCCTGACAGACTGCCCGGATTTACCAAATTCAGCGCTTTACACATTTTCCTGTGTTATGGCGGCTGCGTGCGGGGCACTTTCGAGTGCACCGAGCTTTGGTACTTTCCCTCGGCCTGTCAGCCCGCACGCAGCTGCCACCCTATTTCGCTACTGCTCAAAGGCGCAGAAACCAACGCCGACGATATCCGCCCCCACCTCAGCGGCTTTGACGCCGAGCAGTTATGGAATGTGATTCACGGCGTTGAATTGGCGCGCGGCGTAATTGACTCATTATTGGCAGATGCGGCCCGGTCAAACTGACAGACCGTGGTGTTGCCATCGCAGGCAAGCCAGCTCCCACAGATCCACGGTTGTACTGAAAAACTGTGGGAGCGAGCCTGCTCGCGATGCAGCAACTTGCACCGCAGCTCCCGCACAGGGTTCGGCGCCCCCGAATATGACATCCCCAGGCATCGCCCATCGATATTGCTCGATATCAATTTGACATCTGTTTAGCAGAGGCTAGAGTTCAGAGACCAAGGAATCTGGACAGTTACAAGGATGAACACTCATATCCGACTGTTTTCGGCGTACTGGACAGACCTGCCCATGACGTCGCTCTTTCCCCCCCTTTCGTTTTCCAACAGACCGCCTGCCTGGGCTGTCGTTGTGACCTCATACTTTACGCACTGACGTTCCGGCCAAATCTGTCTGGTAACGCTGTATTGGCTCCTGTCGTCTTGCGGTGACCTGCAAGCAACCCCCTACGCCTCTGCATGGGCTGCGGGACTATGGAAAGCAAGACAAGGAGAGCGGTAATGAAGTATGTAATCGGTCCCAGCATCGGTATTGCGCGTGTGGGCAACAGTCTGACCGACTTTTATCTGGCCCCGGAGCAATTGGGCGGCAGACCATTGGTTTGCAGCCCACAGGGAGACCAAGTTCTGGATAACGGGCAACCCGTGTATGTCAGTCAGTACAAGGACGGGCAGGCCTGTATCAAGCGTCAGGCCGCGCGCTTTTGCCTGTTTGCAGTGGATGATGACGGAACAAGCCATGAGGTAACACTGGCCGACCCCGCTATTGCCGGTATGGAGTGGACGGTTCACCTGGCCAACAAAAAAGCCGCTTGGTATACCTTCAGTGAATTACAGGGCAACCTGCTGTTGGGGGCTGACAACAGCTATGAGGCCTGGAAAGTGCCCTTGCGCAACAGCAACGTTGCTACCAACGATCGACAAAGCCAGTTGCTTATTGATCCAGGCCCACGCTCTGTATCCGGCTCGCTCCAGCCTCAACTGCAATTCGCCCGCACCAACATCCCCCCGGACTACACCCACGGTTCGTTTCCGTCGTACGCCCCTAACGACAAGCCAGACCAGGGCCTTGCCATCAATACGTTAGGTGCGATCCTTACCGACAGTCAGGGTCGGTTGCTGGTACTGGGCGGATTCGGCCATGCCGGAGGCAATTTGCCCATCACCAGCTTTGCCGGGGCCGACAGTTGGCATGACGATATCTCTGATGGCCCGGTTACCTGCAAGCTGACGTTCAAGGACAGTAGCGAGCCGCAAATCCTCAAGGCCTGGTGTGTTGTGGCCTCACCCAAGTTCGCACCCGAACTGCAGAACATTGTCACTCTCGATGATGTGGCGTTCGATGTAGGTGTCCGTGAGCTGAACCTTAACCCTGAGCTTTACAGCCAACAACAGTACAACACCAATTACATCGCCAACTACCAGCGCGATATTGAGCCGATTATCAAGCGTCCGGCGGGTTACCGTTGGGTGGCAGCGATCCCGGCACTCAACAGTTTTTCGCCTGCACCTTTCGATGCGACTGACCCCAGTGAAAAGGCCCTGCAGTACCGTCAGGCTTATTTCAGCTTATTCCGCAGGCCCGGCGAAAACGGTTTTACCGGTGGCCAAACCGCCGAGTTATTCGACAAGGGCAGCAACGCTCCGTTGATGCCGCTCAATTCGGGTTCCAACTCTGTCAGCAATGAGGTACTGGACAAGTTCCTGACCTTGACCCGGACCCAATACTTCCTGCTAAGCCAATGGGCAGACGGCAAGTTTGACAACCTTGAGTGCGAGCCCGTGTCGCAGGTGGTCGAATTGGACCGCGCAAGCATCGGGAACTGCGTTGGCGGGCCGTTCTGTCCGGGCATTGAGGTCACATGGAGTCTTTACAGCAAGGAGCTTTATGAAGCCCCTTATCGGATCAAACACAGGCACGATGAAGACTACTACCGCCAACACGGCCTGCAGCCTGGTGAAAACGAGACCGACCCCTCGACCTCCTTCCAGGGTTGCGAACCCGGAGACTTGACCAAGCGCATGGCCACACCATGGCAGTCGGACTTTTATCAGTGCACCGTGCAGAACATCAACTTCACTGACCCGCAAACCAACAAGGCAGACGGCATTCCTAAACCTCCTGCGTACTACGCCTACTGGTGGCCGCCACAAAGCCCCTGGAACATTATCCCCGGCAATCTATCGGCACAGGCTCAGGAGCAGGCCGGAATACCCGCGGGCATGCAATCGATCTACAACCGGGGCATCAATAGCTTCGCGGAGATGATCCAGGCCTGGCATTACCTGGGGTTTATCACCAACGAAGTGACAGGGCCTTATCGCGATCTGTTCCCCAACTTCGTGGAGACCGAGCGCAATAACGAGCGTTTCATCAGCGCCAGTGTGGCGGTGGCCAGTGCGGCCAACGTGGTAAGCGGTGCTGACGTCAACTTCTTTAACACCTGGTATCTGGCGCCCGACCCGCAGCATAAGAAAATCCAGGTCTTCGGGGCCATGTCGACTCGAGGTCATGTTGGCCGCTAACGAGCCGAAGATCGTTGATGTGGTGATTGCAGGAGGAGGTCCCGCCGGTTGTGCGGCGGCCCTCACCCTGCTTCGTCATACCGGTCTCTCGGTGATGCTGGTGGAACAAACCGGCTATGGACAGGACAAGGTTGGTGAGACTTTGTCCCCTGCCGTCCTGCCTTTGCTGGACTATCTGGGGGTTGGCGAGCATTTTCGCCAGGGTAATTTTGCCCCATCCCATGCCTTCACGGCTGCCTGGGGAGATGCACAGGTCAGCACCCGCGACTTCCTGTTTACCGGTCGCGGGCACGGCTGGCATCTGGATCGCGCACGTTTCGATGCTGGCCTGGCCAATGCAGCCCGCAGTTTCGGCGCACATCTGGTGCTGGGGGCACGAGTAAGGCAGGTCCACAGGCAAGCGTCAGGCTGGACAGTCAAACTGGACAATGAGCCTGATCAACCAATTTGGTGCCGCTACCTGATCGACGCCAGTGGGCGCAGTGCCTGGCTCGGGCGAGCGCTTGGCGCAAAGACGGTACAACATGATCGTCTGGTGGGCGTGTCAGCCTACTTTGCCGCCAGCGATACGCCGGTCGAATCCAGCTCATTGGTCGAAGCCATTTCGCTGGGTTGGTGGTACAGCGCACCGATCCCGGATGGCAGGACAATTGCCGTGCTGATGACCGACGCCGACGTCTTGCAAGCCTCCCATTGCGACCGGTCCATGCTCTGGAAAAGCGCACTCGCACAGGCCCCCAATACACGCCTGCGCTTGGGAGAACGGACCCTGACGGGTGAGTTGCACGTATGGCCTGCCCATTCACAGCAACTACAACCCAGTTGTGGCAATGGCTGGGTTGCAGCGGGTGATGCCGCAGCGGCGTTCGATCCCTTGTCATCCATGGGTATCGGCTACGCCTTGAGCACTGGAATACATGCCGCGCGACTTGCCGCCAGTTGCATTGACCGGGCTCAGGATCACGCCCTGCAACAGGCTGCTTACGCTGACGATATCCAGCGGCATGTGGAGGAGTATCAAACCCTCAAGCGCAGCTATTACAACGTCGAAACCCGGTACAGCGATCAACCGTTCTGGGCTCGTCGCCAGGGCAATGCTGAGGTGATTTGAGTTAGCCCTGTTTTGCTACAGTCGCTGATTTTCCCGAATCAACTTCTTGTTGATCTTGCCAACACTGGTTTTCGGGATTTCGGCCACAAAGTCGAACTGCTTGGGGATGGCCCATTTGTTGATCCGGCCACAGGCCACAAACTGTAGCAGGTGGGCTTCGAGCATCGGCTGATCGACCGTGTGCCCTGGCACACACACGACCAGCGCCATTGGCCGCTCCCCCCATTGTTCGTCAGCAATCCCCACCACGGCGACAGAGATCACCGAGGGGTGTTCGCTGATCAGGTTTTCCAGGTCCAGAGAGCTGATCCACTCGCCTCCTGTCTTGATCACGTCCTTGATTCGATCCTTGATTTCAACCCGCCCCTTGGGGTCGATGGAGGCCAGGTCGCCGGTGTGCATCCAACCGCCTTGCCACAGTTCGGCGCCCTTTTCGGGCTCATGCAAATAGCCCTGGGTCAGCCATGGCGCCCGTACCACGATCTCGCCCAGGGACTCGCCATCGTGGGCCACGACATGGCCGCTGCCATCGATGAGTTTCAGGTCCACCATCGGCGTGGGCATGCCGGTCTTGATGCGCTGAGTGAGCTGCACCTGGGTCGACTGTTGGATCTCGGCTGCACTGAGGAAACTGGTGCACAGCAACGGGCAGGTCTCGGACATACCGTAGCCGCTGTAAACCTGGATCCCTTTGGCGCTGGCCTGGCTGGCAATTCCCAAGGTCAGGGCACTGCCGCCCAGGAGCATTTTCCAGCCGTCGAAGCGCGTATCCTTGGCTTCGTCGCAGCCGAGGATCATTTGCAGGATGGTCGGTACGCAATGCGAGAATGTGACCTTCTCTTCGCGAAACAGCCTGACCAGGCTGTTGGGTTCGTAACGTCCGGGGTACACCTGCTTGATGCCCATCAGGGTCGCCACATAGGGCACGCCCCAGGCATGCACATGGAACATCGGGGTGATGGGCATATAAACGTCATCGGAGCGCAGCAGTGGCATGCTCTGGTAACCGCTCAGGGAACCGGCGGCCGTCAGAGTGTGCAGCACCAACTGGCGATGGGTGAAGTACACCCCTTTGGGGCTGCCGGTGGTACCCGTGGTGTAGAAAATCGTCGCCACCGAGTTTTCATCAAAGTCGGGGAAGTCATAGTCAGCCGAAGCCTCGGCCAGCAGGTTTTCGTACTCGCCCAACACCGGTAATTGAGTGCCGCTCGCGGGGTTATCCGAAAGCCTGATATAGCCTTTAACCGTGGTCAACCCAGCGTGAATCTGCTCGATCAAGGGCGCAAAGTCATCATGCACCAGTACCAGATCATCTTCGGCGTGGTTCATGGTGTAGAGCACCTGATCCGCTGAAAGACGAATATTGACCGTGTGCAGCACGGCACCAATCATCGGCACCGCAAAAAAACACTCCAGGTAGCGGTGGCTGTCCCAATCGAGCATGGCCACCGTGTCTCCCGCCTTGACCCCTGCAGCAGTCAACGCATTGGCCAGCCTGCGGATGCGCTGGTTAAGAGTCTTGTAGCTGTAGCGCAGCGTGTCGGCATAGACGATTTGATTGTCGGGCTCATAGCGCTCACCCGACAGCAGCAAGCTCTTGATTAACAGGGGGTAGGTGTAGGCCCCGGGTGCTGGTGGAATTATTTTTGTGTTCAGCATTGTGGTTGTTCCTGAAACTGTTTTAGAACTGCGCTGCATCGAGCAGGTAGAGGCTTTCGCTGCCCGCCTTGACTGACGCGCTCAGGGAGTGAATTCGCGGTAACAGGCGAGCGAAGTAGAAACGCGCAGTGCCCAGCTTGCTGGCGTAGAAGTCATCTTCCTGCTGTTTGCCCAGCGCCGCCCCGGCCATCCGTGCCCACATGTAAGCGTAGGCGGTATAGCCGAACACCTGAAGGTACTCGACCGAGGCTGCGCCGACTTCATTGGGGTTGTTTTGGGCGCGATCCAGCAACCAGGCGGTCAGTTCGTCCAGATTATCCAGGGCCGCGTTCAGCGGTTTGCAGAACTCGGCCAGCTCGGCACCAGCAGACGCGGTGAACTGACGCATCTCGTCGGCGAACAACCGGTAAAGTGCCCCGCCGCTGCCCACAGTCTTGCGCCCTGCCAGGTCCAGGGCCTGGATGCCATTGGTGCCTTCGTAGATCTGGGTGATGCGCACGTCGCGCACCAGTTGCTCCTGGCCCCATTCACGAATATAGCCATGACCGCCGAAGACCATCTGCCCGTGCAGCGTGGTTTCCAACCCCATATCGGTGAGAAACGCCTTGGCCACAGGGGTCAGCAGGGCTACCAAGTCTTGCGCGCGCTGGCGGGTGGCCGCGTCTTCGCTGTATTTGGCGGTGTCCAATTGCAGGGCCACGTAGCTGGAAAATGCCCGCCCACCCTCGTTCAACGCTTTCATGGTCAGCAGCATGCGGCGCACGTCCGGGTGCACGATGATCGGGTCGGCGGCCTGATGCAGATACTGCGCGCCGGACGGTGCACGACTTTGCAGACGCTCCCGAGCATATTCGACAGCGCCCTGATAAGAGCGCTCGCCCTGGGCCAGCCCCTGGATACCCACGCCCAGACGCTCGTAGTTCATCATGGTGAACATTGCCGCCAGGCCCTTGTTCGGTGCATCGATGATCCAGCCGGTGGCCTGGTCGAAGTTCATCACACAGGTGGCGGACGCCTTGATCCCCATCTTGTGCTCGATGGAGCCGCAGGACAGCGCGTTGCGCTGGCCCAAGGAACCATCGGCATTGACCATCACCTTGGGCACCAGAAACAGCGAGATACCTTTGGGCCCCGCGGGTGCATCCGGCAGGCGTGCCAGTACCAGATGAATGATGTTCTCGCTCAGATCATGCTCGCCGCCGGTGATAAACATCTTGCTGCCGCTGATCGCGTAACTGCCATCAGCCCGTGGCTCGGCGCGGGTGCGGATCAGCCCCAGGTCGGTGCCGCTGTGGGCCTCGGTCAGGCACATGGAACCGCTCCAGACCCCGGCATACAGGTTCGGCAGGTACTTTTGCTTCAACTCTTCGCTGGCATGGGCGTAAATCGACAGGCAGGCCCCGGCGGTCAACATCGGGTACAGGCCGAACGACAGGTTGGCCGAGTTGACCATTTCCTCGACCTGGGCGCTAATTGCCTTGGGCATGCCCATGCCACCGAACTGCGGAGCACCGCCGAGCCCCACCCAACCACCGGCGGCAAATGCCTGGTAGGCGGCGACAAAACCTTCCGGGGTTTTAACCCCCGCACTGCTCCAGGTACAACCTTGCTCATCGCCTGTCTGGCGCAGCGGCGCGATGATCCCGGCGCTGATCTTGCCTGCTTCCTCAAGGATCGCGGCAGCGGTTTGCTCATCCACCACCTCGGCCATACCTGGTAGTTGGGCCCAAAGCCTGGACACCTGAAAAACTTCATTTAGCACGAAACGCATGTCTCGCAGGGGAGCTGTGTATTCAGACATGATTGGCTTTCTCGGACAGTGTGCGGGCACGACGCATGCCCGGTTTTTGAATGTTGGCGGCCGGTTGCTCAGGGGCAACACGAGGGATAAACGCGGGGCCGCGCAACAGGAAATATGACAAGGCCGGAATCAGGATCAGCGCGCCCAGCATGTTCCACAGGAACATGAAGGTCAGCAGAATGCCCATGTCCGCCTGGAACTTGATCGGCGACCAGACCCAGCACACCACGCCAGCCGCCAGGGTAATGCCCACCAGCCCCACTACCCGACCGGTGAAGGACACCGCCTTGCGGTAGGCCTCGCCCAGTGACAGACCCTGGCGCTGGTAATGCAGTTGCACGCTGAGCAAATACAGCGCGTAGTCCACGCCAATCCCCACGCCGAGGGCAATCACCGGCAGGGTCGCGACTTTTACCCCGATGCCCATGAACACCATCAGGGCTTCGCACAGGATCGAGGTCAGCACCAGCGGCAGCAAGGCCACCAGCGTGGCGCGCCAACTGCGAAAGGTGATCAGGCAAAACAGCGTGACCGCCGCATACACGTAAAGGAGCATGGTGCGGTTGGCTTCGCGCACCACAATATTGGTCGCGGCCTCGATCCCCGCCGTACCGGCAGCCAGCAGGAACTGACGATCCGGGGTGCTGTTTTGTCTGGCGAAGGTGTCGGCAATGTTCACCACTGCGTCCAGGGTCTGGGCCTTGTGGTCCTTGAGAAAGGCAATCACCGGCATCAGCGAACAGTCGGTATTGAACAACTCCGGGGAATTGACCGAGGCCTGCTGGGCGGCATAGTTGAGCACGTCCTGATTACGCTGAATGCTGTTGAGCTTGGGGTTGCCTTCGTAGGAACCCGCCGTAATCTGGCGCACGGCGTTGACCAGCGACGACGTGGCCTGGACACCGGGCGACTGCTGTAACTCCCAGGCCAGTCGGTCGGCGAGAATCAGCGTCTGGTAATTCAGGCACCCTTCCGGCGCGGTCTTGATCATCACCGCGAACAGGTCGCTGGACAGTGCGTAGTGACTGGTGATGTAGGCGTTGTCACGGTTGTAGCGCGAATCGGCGCGCAACTCCGGAGCGCCGCTGTCGAGGTCGCCAATTTGCAGTTGCAGACTGACCACAAAGCCGCCAACACCCATCAGGAGCGCCACCAGCACCGCGCCTGTTGCCCATTTGCGTGTAGTGAAACGGTCGAGCAGATCCCAAAGCTTGCCGAACCCTTTGTGCCCGTCTGCCCGTGTTTCGAGCTTCAGCGCACGTTCGGCCGCCTTGCGCCCGACGCCTACATAGGACAGCGCCACTGGCATCAACAACAAAGAGGTAAAAATCAGCACCGCGACCCCGATACTCGCGGTGACGGCCAGGTCCTGGATCACCGGGATATCGATCAGCATCAACACCGCAAAACCCACCGCATCCGCCAGCAACGCGGTGACCCCGGCAATAAACAGGCGGCGGAAGGTATAGCGGGCGGCGATCAGCTTGTGGGTGCCACGGGCGATGTCCTGCATGATGCCGTTCATCTTTTGCGCCGCATGGGACACGCCGATGGCGAAGATCAGGAACGGCACCAGTACCGAGTACGGGTCAATCGCATAGCCCAGCCATGCAACGATACCCAGTTGCCAGACCACCGCGACCAGCGAACACCCCACTACCAGTAGCGTGCTGCGCACACAGCGGGTATAGCAGTAGATGATCAGCAGCGAAGTGAGCACCGCCAGGCCGAAGAACATCATGACCTGAATCAGGCCATCGATCAGGTCGCCCATCAGTTTGGCGAACCCAATCACCCGCACCTTGTACTGGCCCTTGCCCTCCTCCCCGGCCTTGCGGGCGGCACTGTCACCGGCGAATTCGATTTTGTCGCGCAACTGTTCCTCGAGCAAACGCGAGAACTGCTGGTAGTTGATGCCCTGGCCCGTGGCCGAGGTTTTATCCAGCAGAGGCACGATCAACATGCTGGATTTAAAGTCACTGGCTACCAGGCTGCCGACGATCCCGGCACGGCTGATATTCTGGCGTAGTTGCTCGATGTCGGCAGGCGAACCCCGATAAGTCCCGGGCATTACCGGGCCACCCTGAAAACCCTCTTCAGTGACTTCGGTCCAGCGCACGCCGGGGCTCCACAGCGATTTCATCCAGGCCCGATCAACCCCTTCAGTGATAAACAGTTGGTCGTTGACCTGTTTGAGAACCTCCAGATAAGCGGGGTCGAAAATATCCCCCCCGGTGTTCTCGACCACCACCCGTACCGAGTTGCCCAGGCCACGCAAGGATTGGCGGTTCTCCAGGTAGTTCTGGATATAGGGCTGGCTCTGGGGAATCATCTTTTCAAAACTGGGCCGCAACTCCAGACGTGTCACCGCCATATAGCCCAGCACCACCGTAATCAGTGCCATCAGCACCATGAACAGCGGGCGGTGGTTGAACACCAGCCGTTCCAGCAGGTTGCCGGATTGGCGATCGAAGTCACGCAGATCGTGGATCACCGGCATGCTGTCTTGCTTGATATTGCCCATGTCTGGGTTCTCGCTCTAGATTTTCGAGGTCTTACTTGCCGACCAGTGCCTGGGCACCACGGCTACCCACCACCACCCGCGAACCGTCGGCGGCCAAGGCAGCGCCAGCCACCGGCGGCAGGTTCTGCTGCGCCAGCGCCCGCAAGCCGCTGCCGCCCGCCTGGCTGACCAGCACGTGCCCGGCTTGGCTAAACAGCTCGTATTGACCTTGCGCATCGATGATCGCGGCCGTGATGCTGCTCTGCACCCCGCTGTTGAGCGGGCTCCAGTGCGCCCCGCCATCAGTGCTGCGCAGCACATTGCCGCGCAGGCCGTAGACGATCACTTCACCAGGCTTGCCGACCACCCCGAAAAAACTGCCCTGATACGGCGGCTGCAAGGCCGCGAACCGCTGCTGGTCAGCCTGCCATTTGAGCAGCAGGCCCTGCTCGCCGGCGATATACAGGCCGTCGCCGGTCGAGGCGATGGCATTCAGATGAAACCCCTGGGGGTTGTCGGTGCGGTCCTGAAACGGGGTCCAGCTCTGACCGCCGTCCTCGGTACGCAGGATCAGGTTGAAGACGCCAATCACATAACCGAGCCGGTCATTGGCGAACCACAGATCCAGCAACGGCTTGTCGGCGCCTTCTGCGGCCAGGCGCTGACCTTCGGCGACCAGCAATGGCCATTGCTCATTGGCCGGTTCGGCAGTTGCCAGCGCGGTGTAATGCCTGACCAGCAAATCGCCGATCTGGCGACCGTCCAGCTGTTTGCTCCAGGTGACGCCAGCGTCGCTGCTGTGCAGTACCACCCCATCATTGCCCACCGCCCAGCCCTGGCGGGGCGACGGAAAAAACACCGCATTCAGATCACTGCTCAGCGGCACGCTGGCTTGCACCCAGTGCTGGCCCGCATCATCGGAATACACAATGTGGCCGCGCTGCCCCACGCTGACCAATCGCTCACCTGCGCGAGCGATACCCACCAAAGGGCTGTGCACGGCCAAAGCACTGGGCTTGGCCGGCAGTTCCAGCACATCCACATAGCCCGCCGCCAGAGCGGCGACCGGCAACGGCGCGAGCATCGAACACAGCAGCACCCGCATGATTTTTTTCAAAGAACCCATACCGCACCTTCCAGGCAAGCGACGCCGGGCTGCGCCTGAGCACAACCCGGGGCCAGAGTCGGTCACTTAGCGAATCCCGGCCCCTGCCAGGGCGTCCGGTGCCCACTGCACTTTAGACAGGGTCTCGCTGTACTTGATGCCGCCGTACGGACCCACAATGCCGTTGATGTTGTAGTTGCCGCCCACCAGGTCATAGATCATGAAAGGTGTCGTGTCAGGGGTCTGCTTGTCGTAGCTCTGACTGAGAAAGGTGAAGGCGCCACGGTAGAGTTTGCCGCTCGAATCGTACTGATCGGAGGCCAGAGCGATCCAGCTGTCTTCATCCAGATAGAAGCGACGCTTGTGATAGATGTGGCGTGCACCGGGCTTGAGCGTGGCTTCCACCACCCAAACCCTGTGTTTCTCCCAACGCACATAGTCGGGGGCAAGGTGGTTGGGCGTTATCAGCAACTTGGCCTGCTGCGCGTACGTGAGTTTGTAGGTGTTGTAGGGCACGATCATTTCCTGCTTGCCCACCAGCTTCCAGTCGTAGCGGTCCAGCGCCCCGTTGAACACAAACGTATCGTCGTAGGTATTGGCTCCGGCCGTGCCGGGGTTGGGCGTGTCATAGGCCAGGTCCGGCGCCAGCTTGACTCGGCGCTGCCCCGGCAAGTACTGCCAGGCCTTGCGCGGCTGGGCCAGCGGGTCGGCGGAGTCCTTGAGCATGATTGCCTCGCCCGCACGCCGCGCAGGCCCGGTGTAATACAGCTTCATCTGGTAAAAAATATCGCTGCTGGCAACCGGCTTCGACATATTTTCGTAGATCGGATAATTCATGTACGCCAGCGCCGTGGTGGACAGTGTCGGCACCCCCGCAGCGTCTACGTTCCATGAATCGTACTTGGCATTGAAATTGGTACCCAGGTAGCGCAACAGGTGGTTCCACATGGCTTCGCTGCCGTTTTGCGGAATCGGAAACGGCACACCGGGCAGTACGTTATCGATGGCCAGGCCGCCGTTGAGACTCTTGGCATCGGTGGCATTTTTCAGGCTGTTGTCCAGCACCGTCTTGGGCAAGGCGACCGTGCGGTGGGTGGGGTACACATCGATACGATAGGTGGGGTAACGCTTGGCCAGTTCCACCGTGGTGGCAGTCAGCATTCCCTTGTACTGGTCGACGTTTTTACCATCGATAACCAGTACCGGCTTCTCATCGACAAAGGGGTCGGGCCGCATGTTTTCACCGGCCTTGAAACTGGCCGGAGGGGTGGTCAGTCCGCCCTTGTAGGCCGGGATCGAACCGTCGGCATTGCCCGCCATCTCGCC
The DNA here is from genome assembly GCF_963681935.1 of Pseudomonas kulmbachensis. Classification (NCBI taxonomy): domain Bacteria; kingdom Pseudomonadati; phylum Pseudomonadota; class Gammaproteobacteria; order Pseudomonadales; family Pseudomonadaceae; genus Pseudomonas; species Pseudomonas kulmbachensis. The sequence goes on from NZ_OY817088.1 coordinate 3,056,976, forward strand.
GCCGACTCCGGTCAGGCTGGTGCCCAGCCTTGCCGCGTCCTGAGCCGATACACCAGCCTGGGCCTGGGCGCTGATCACTGCAGCGAGGGACACTGCCAGTATGTTGTTTAGAAATCGCATCTGAATTCTCTCCACTTGTTTTTATAATTCGAGCGTCAATCAGAAGGTGGTCTTGAACGAGGCCGTGACCATGCCGCGGTCTTTCAACAGCGGCGACAGTCCGGCTTGGGAAGTGATCTGGCCGGGGATGCACTGGTACAGGCCATTGGCACCCGGGGTGTTGTTGTCGAAGCCGGTTTCACACGTATCGAAAGGGCCAAAAGCATCGACGTACTTGAGGTCCAGCTTGTACTTCTGATAGATATCCGCCGCGACGCCGATGGAGTAGCTGCCGGCATTTTCGTTGCCGCCCAGTTGCACCGCCGAGTTGCCCTTGAGGCCAACGTTGTAGGCCAGCGGCATATACATATCGACGCCCGGGAACACCTGAAACCAGGTCGGGGTCAGGTTGACCGCCAGGGTGTAGGCATTGGTGTCGACCTTATCGACGCCTCTGTAGCTGGAGTCGCCCTTGAAGGTCTGCTTGCCCTTGTCGACACTCACCAGATGGGTCATCGCACCTTCAACCGCCAGTGACGATGAGTCCCACAGCGGCGTCTTGCCAAAACTCATCAGGCCATTGAGCACAACATGCAAGGTCTTGCCCCGGGCAAGCCCGGTATCACCCTTGCCCGGTACGCCGCCAATCAGGTTGGCGCCGTTGACCAGCCCCGCCCCCGCCTGCGCCGCCAGCGTCGAGTTGATGGTGCTGAAGTTGCTCACCAGCGGCATGTTTTCGCGGTAGTTCAGGTCAAGCCCCACGCTGACCGGCCCCACGCCCTTCGACAGGCTGATGCCGTAGATATCGATGTCATCGGCATAGGCCGTCAGGTACTCGACGCCTTCCAGACCGGCCAGCCCCGGCAGGTGCAGGTTGGGCGCGTTGATCAGAACCGAGGGCATGGGGTCCGAGGTGTTGCGGTAGTAGAAGCCCAAGGTGCCGTCCAGCCACTCCGGGCTCCATTTAGCCATCAACCCGTAATCACCGGAGTTGCGCGGTTTGACATCATGCCCACGGGGGGCACCGTAGTAGGCACCGGCCCCACCCAGCAATCCCGGCACGGGCAACCAGAACACATCGGCGCCCTCGCCCAGCATGTCGTAGCCGCCCATATAGGTTCCGCCTTCAGGCAGGCGCGAGTTCTGGAACTCCAGGAAATACTGCGCGCCCAGGGTCAGCTCAGGGTTGACCGTGAAAGACACGGAGAGCTGGTTGCGCGGCAGGAACAGTTCCTTGGTTTCGGTGCCGGGTACGTTGTACAGCTTTGCCAGGTCAAGGGCCGACTGCCCGTAGTTGATACCGTTGGCCGCGTTGAACAGGGTTTCGCCCCAATACACGTTGTGCTTGCCGAGCTTGGCGCTGAGCATCGACTCGTCACCGATTTCGGTGCTGTAAAACACAAAGGCATCGAGGATTTCGCCGGACGGCCCGTTGTAATAACGGTCGGTGTAGTTGCTTAGCCCATGTTTGCGAGCGGTATGGCCGTTGAGCGAGTCACCGGGCTGAATCGCCCCTCCGCCAGCAGGTCGGGCCGCCACCAGATTACCGGCGTTGCCCGCCTGCCCCGGAAACGGATTGGAGTTGGAGCCCACATGGTCATACGCGTGGTCGTACCAGCTTGCGCCGCTGACCCGAAAGCCCATTTTCCCCTGATAGACAACATCCAGCTCGGTCAGCAAATCAACGCGCTGGGTGACGGCGCTGCCGACACTGAAGTTGTTGTCGCCGTCATTGAGGTTGGCGGTGTCGGCAATTTTCGAGTTCTGACTTTCAACCCGTTGCCCATAGCTGGCCTTGAGCGTGTTATCGAAGCGTACGGCCCAGTCTTCAGTGCCGTCGGTAAGTTCAAATCCTTGAGCTGCGGGCATGCAAGCGAGCAGCATGGCGCTGCTCAGCAGGCTGCGACCTGTGATGTTATGCATTACGTTGTCTCCGTTTTTCTTGTTTTTGTTTTTTGGTTTTAACAACGGCTCACACCCGGTCCTGGCGATGGTGCGAGCATATTTGAGGCAGGACATTCAGCGGGTTTGGCTAGCGATCCAGCGTGCGGATCAACTCATCGGCTTGTGGCCAGTCGCCGTAGCCAGCGGCAGGATTGAGATGACCTACCGCGCCCAGGTTGACCAATTCACTGCCCCAGCCCAAGGCCAGCCTGGTGACTGCCTGCAAGCTGGCAAGGTGGTCATTGGTGCTGGCCGCCACAATCGAGGGGAATGGCAGAGCCCCTTTGGGGAGCGGGTCCCAGCCATTGGCGCGCAGACTTTGCGAGGTCGGATAGCCTTGCGGCCAACTGGCCTCAAGGTCCGGCGGTGCAGCCAGCAAGGCGCCCTTGATCGGGCGCTGATGAACCGCCGCCCAGTGCGCAACCATCAGCACACCGGCACTGTGCGCCACTAGAATTACCGGGCCGCTGATGGTCTGCAGCTCGCGCTGAATTGCGTCCACGCGAGCCGCCAGGCTGAGTTTGTGTTCCTCCAGCGGTGGCACCGAGCGAACCTTGCCCAGCCGCGCCTGCAGTAGCGTCTGCCAATGCTGCGGCACGTGATCACGCAAGCCCGGAACAATCAAAACCGTGGTTTCACTCATCGATCCATTCACCCTTGAACATGCCATCGAACCGTTCGCCAACGCTGCGAACCCTGCTGACTGCACAGTAGATTTCGACTGCCCCCAACGCTTCACATTTGGCGTCAACCACTTCTCTTTTGATGACAGCGGGAGCGGATCACAGCGATGGTTTGCCCTTGGGTACTTTTCATTGCACGACCAAAGCTCTATAAATGCGCGGCAGTAGCGCTGGTGAGACCTCTTTTGTCACCCAAGGGAAGACATACACGCCATGACCGTTCTAGCCCGATCCGCCGCACTGACCAATTACCTGGAAGTGGCTCGCCATTTGCGGCTGAACGTGAACACGCTATTGGCTGATGCAGGCTTGAGCCCTGCAATCCTCAGCGACCCCAAGCAGCGCATTCCGGCCAATGCCGCTGTCACGCTGCTGGAGCACTCGGCGCAACAAAGCGGTTGTGAAACCCTGGGCCTGCGCATGGCCGAGTTGCGTCACTTGTCAGACTTCGGTGAAGTCAGCCTGCTGCTCAGCCACCAAAACAATCTGCGCGATGCCCTGCAAGTGATCGTGCAGTACCGTCACCTGCTCAACGACTCGCTGGCGATTTTCATTGAGGAGACCGGCAAGACCGTGATCATTCGTGAAGAGCTGATCACCGAGGTCGCCACAAGCAACCGCCAGGCCATCGAACTGGCCATCGCCGTCATGCATCGCTTTTGTGCCGCCCTGCTCGGCGCGCACTGGAGCCCGATCAATGTGTGCTTTACCCATGAAGCGCCAAGCGACCTGAGCGTGCATCGGCGGATTTTCGGCTGCAAGATTGAGTTCGGTTGCGAGTTCAACGGTATCGTTTGCCCCGCCACCAACCTCGACACTGCCAACCCGCTGGCCAATGAAGCAATGGCTCGGCATGCGCAGCGCTACCTGGATTCGCTGCAAGGCAAAAACAACGGTTCACTGGCGTTCGATGTGCGCAAATCAATCTACCTGCTGCTGCCCATGGGGCGCGCCACCATCGAACAGATTGCCCAGAGCCAAGGGATGAACGTGCGCACACTACAACGCCGTCTGGTAGAGGACGGGGCCAGTTTCAGCGAGTTGATCAATAGCGTGCGCCGCGACCTGGTCATTCGCTATCTGGAGAACCCCGGTTACTCGCTGGGCCGGATCACGGACATGCTCGGTTACTCCATGCCCAGTTCATTCACCCGCTGGTTTATTTCCCAGTTCGACATGCCCCCCGCTGCCTGGCGTAGCGAGCATAAAATCGCGCTGCGCAAAGACAACTGAGCACAAACAAAAAAACGCCCGCACGTGACCACGGGCGAGCGCAAAAGGAGCATCGGTTTACAGGCCCCAGCGCATCAATAGCAGCACCAGCACCACCAGAAATACCGTCTCCCCCAGCATCAGCAAAATAGGTTTGATGCCTACGGCCGCCAGTTCCTTGAGCTGGGTTTTCATGCCCAGGGCGCTGATTGCGACCACCAGGCACCAGCGCGACAGTTCATTGGTAAAGCCCTGCACCACCGGCGCCACCCAACCGGTGCTGTTGATACACGCCAGGATCAAAAAACCGACGGCAAACCATGGCAACAGTGGTGGGCGTTTGCCTGTGGGATCGGCGCCCTGCATACGAGTAATCATTGCGGCGCAGACGATCACCGGCAGCAGCATCGCGACCCGCATCAACTTGACCACGGTGGCGGTGTCGCCGGTCTCGGTGGACATGCTGTAGCCGGCACCGACCACTTGGGCAACGTCATGAATGGTCGCTCCCAGAAACACCCCGGACTGTTGCGGTGATAGTTCGAGCCAGTTGGCAATCATCGGATAGATGATCATGGCCATGGTCGACAACGCCGAGACGCCAATCACGGTAAACAGCGTGGCCCGCTCTTTCTGCGGATGGTTAGGCAAGGCCGCCGCCAGCGCCAATGCCGCGGAGGCACCGCAGATGGCCGTGGCACCACCGGTCAGCATGCCGAACAGGCGCTGAAAACCCATAGCCTTGGCCGCCACCACCGAGACCACGATGGTCACCAGCACGAGCGTCACCACCAGTACCACGGGTTTCCAGCCCAGCGCCGCAATCTGCTCCAGGGTGATGCGCATCCCCAGCAGTGCCACGCCTATGCGCAACACGGTACGCGAGGTGAACTCGATACCCGCCTTGCATGTGCCCTCCCCCGCAAGAAAGTTCAGCGCCATGCCCAGCAACAGGGCAAACAGCATCACCGGCGCACCGTAGTGCTCAGAAAGAAAACTCGCCGCTGCGGCGACCGTCAGGCTAACGATAAAACCGGGAGCCAGTTCCCGCACACGGCTGTGGGCGCAGGCCAAGGCGATAACACTCATACGGCAAGTTCCTTTGCAGCAAAGACAATAAATACCTGGCCGTCGATTACCTCGATCGGGTAGTTGGCGACTTTCAGGTGGGTGGAATTGAGCAGATAACCGCTGGCCAGATCAAAGCGCAGGCCGTGGGCACAGCACTGGATCACCCGGCCCTCAAGTCGGCCACCGCACAGCGAAGAGCCCTGATGCGGGCAACTGTCGTCGATGGCATAGAGCTGACCGGCGACATTGAACAGCGCCAGGCTGTTACCCGGGGGCTCGAACAGTGTGCGCATGCCGGGTGCCGGAACCTTCTCGGCGGGCACGGCAATTCGCATCACCGCGCTCACGACAGCACCTCGCAGGCAGGCTTGTGGGGTGTCTCAACCACCTCCTGAATCCTGGCGCTGGCCACATCGTTGAGGTAATGGTGGCGGGTGTAGAAGAACACTGCCGCTGCAGCGATGCTCATCAATGGCATCCACTGGAGTGCTCCATGCAGACCAATAACGTCCGAAACCCGGCCGGTGATAAAAGGTCCAGGAGCCAGGCCCAGCAGGTTGTTGGCCAGGGTCAGGGTGGCAAACGCAGTACCGTGCACCGAATAGTGGGTCAAGTTGGCAACCATAGCGGCGCAAGTACCGTTAGTGCCCGCCACCATCAACATGCCCATGCCGATCAGCACCAGTTGTACTGGCCCGGCAGGCAGGATCAACGCCAGCGACAGCAGCAGGCAGCTGCCCAAGCAGTAAGCGATGGATATCTCGATTTTGCGCAATGGTGACTGACGGCAAAGACGATCACTGAGCATCCCGCACAGGATTGCCCCGGCGCCACAACACAACACCATGATTGCCGCGACACTGCCCGCCCTGGCCTCGCCCATCGCGTAATAGCGATTCAGATAGCTGGGCATCCATACGATCAAGCTGCCCGTGACGGCCATCTGTAACCCGCTGCCCACATAGGCTGCGATCACCGAGCGGGTACTGTACAAGGTCCGCAGCGGACGTTTGAACACGGTCTTGCTCTGGTTCCTTAAGCTCGCCAGACGTTGTGGAGCGATGCGGGCTTCCTTGACGATCAACGGGTAAAGCACTGCCAGTACCAGACCAAACAGCGCCATGCTGGCGAACGACCAGCGCCAGCCCAGTTTGGCCGCGATGGCTCCGCCCAGGGCGATGCCGAGCACCGAACCAAACAGACCACCCGCCATAAAGGCACTGGCCAAGGTGGCACGCATGCTTTTGGGGAACACCGAGACCACCACGGCGATACCGACGCTACCGTAGGCCGCTTCGCCGACACCGACCATAAAGCGCGCAATCAGCATGTGCTGGTAATTCTGCGCCAGCGCGCAACCTAAAGTGGCCAGACTCCAAAGCAAGGCCATCAGAGCCAGGCTTTTGACTCGCCCAAAGCGGTCGGCCATCAGTGACAGGGGGAAGGTCAAAAGGCCGACCATCAGGGCAACGATGCCACTGAGCAGGCCCAGTTGGCTGTCACTCAGTGCCCATTCACTTTTGAGTGTCGGGAATACGGCATTGAGTACCTGGCGGGACATGTAATCAGAAATCAACAAGCCAAAAGTCAGCGCGAACACAATCCAGGCGTATTTGCGCGGGATACCGGCCGACGTGTCTTCTTCATCGCCCACAGTGCTGTGGTGATAGGCCATGCAGCCTCCTCGGTGTCTTGCACCTGTTTTTTATTGTTGTTTTTTGGTCCTGCGCAAGCAGGAAGCCTCGAGCTTCCTGCTTCATGTCACCTCACGCGCGACGCGGTACGCCTTTTTGCCCCGGCTTGCGGTTGGGCGCCATGCCGTTGGCCAGCAGGGTTTGTTCGACCGTCTCGTACTGCACCCCGATACGGTAGATGTCGCGGGCCTCTTTGCCGGTGGCGATCTCACGTCCCAGTTCGTGGGCGATGCGCACGGTCTGCTGGATCTGCTGCACGCTGGTAAAGCGTTTGCCGTGCTGGTCGATGATCGTGTCTTCAGTCCCCACGCGCGGGTGCAAGCCCATGGCCAAGGCGATGGTATTGAGCGGCAGCATGTTCTTGATCAGCGACTCGGAAGTCAGCGTGCAGCCATCCGGTACGCGATTGATAAAGTTGAACATATTGAACGGGTTGGGGCCGTCGAAACCGCCACCAATACCGATCCAGGTCAAGTTCAACGGACCTTTGTAGAGCCCCTTGCGCACCATGCGTTCCAGGGTTTCGTAGGCATGGATGCCGGTCAACTGGAAGTGCGGCTGGATATTGTTGGCCTGCAAACGCTTGAGGTGTTCGGTCACCCAGGCCGGACCTGCCGGAACCGTCATTTCGCTGTAGGCAGCTTCGTAAAGCGGATTGTCCAGGGAGGTGCCTTCGCGATACTCCGGGTACAGCAACTCCATGATGTTCATTTGAGTGGTGTTGATCGCTACCGTCACCTGATCCGGCCGAGGCGACAGCTCCGCGAGCATGTGCCGGGTGTCGTCGGACAGCCACAGGGCCGCTTCGCCATCGCTTTCAGGCGCGAAGGAAATCGAGCCGCCAACCTGGATAATCATGTCGGGCACGGCTTCACGCACACCGGCGATCAACTCGTTGAACTTGGACAAACGCTTGGAACCTTTGCCGTCCAGCTCGCGTACATGCAAGTGAAGTACGGTGGCGCCTGCTTCATAGCAGTCAACAGCCTTCTGTACCTGCTCATCCATGGTCACCGGAATATCTTCCGGAAAGTCTTCGGGCATCCACTCAGGGGCATAAGGGGCGACGGTAATAACCACCTTTTCCATGTTTTCGGGGTGCAGGGAATCGTCGAAAAATTGCATGTCGGTGTCCTTTTTATTGTTGTTCGCCCAACGGGCATTGATCTGGCTTCAGGTGAGGTTGTTCAGTCGGTAGTTGAGCCGCGGATCCCGGCGCGTTCCATTTTTCGATGGCACGCGGGGTAGTCCATCACCGCATAGTGCTGGGTACTGCGGTTGTCCCAGATAGCGATGCTGTTTGGCTTCCAGCGCCAGCGCACCTGGTATTCCGGAATGCTCGCCTGACCAATCAGGTAGCGCAGCAACTCGGACGCACCGTGGCTGAAGTCCTGGCCGTAACGCACGCGCTCGGCGGTGTGGTAGTTGCTGAAGTGGGTGGCGAATGAATTGACGAACAGCACTTTCTCGCCTGTCTCCGGGTGGGTACGCACCACTGGGTGTTCCGCATCCGGGTACTGGGCCTTGAGCGCCAGACGTTTTTCGATGGGCATCGCCGCGCCGAAACTGGCCTCGATGCTGTGCCGGGCACGCAGGCCCTCAAGCTTCGCTTTCACGTCGTTTGGCAAGCGTTCATAAGCCACCACCATATTGGCCCACATGGTGTCGCCCCCAACCGGCGGGCACTCGACACAGCGCAGTACGCAACCCATCGGCGGCTCATCGCGCCAGGTGGCATCGGTGTGCCAGCTGTTCTCGTAACGGTCAGCCGGACTGTCCGGGGTCTTGTAAATCTGCACCAGCCCGGGATGGTCCGGGTGGCTGCCAAGCACCGGATGGTTTTCCAGCTCACCGAAGCGCCGGGCGAAGGCCACGTGATCGGCGCGACTGATGTCCTGGTCCCTGAGGAACAGCACGCGATGCTTGAGCAACTGGGCACGGATCTCAGCGAACAGGCCCGCGTCATGCACGGCATCGGCAAGGTTGACGCCGGTAAGCTCGGCGCCAATGTGACAGGTAAGTTGTTCGACTTGCATGACGAATAACCTCCTTGGTCCTTAGATAACGAAGATCGACGAGCCAGTGGTCTTGCGCGATTCCAGGTCACGGTGAGCCTGGACGGCATCCTGCAAGCTGTAATGCTGGTTGATCTCGATCTTGATCCGGCCGCTGCCCACCAGATCGAACAGCTCACCGGCCAGGTCGGCCTTCTCTGCCGGGTCTGCGATGTAATCAGCCAATGCCGGGCGCGTCATGAACAGCGACCCTTTCATCGCCAGCAACGCCGGGTTAAATGCCGGGATCGGGCCGGAAGCGGTACCCACGCAGACCATCAGGCCGCGGCGTTTAAGCGAGTCCAGCGAACCCATAAAGGTACTTTGGCCCACGCTGTCGAACACCACGTTGACGCCCACACCATCGGTCACTTCGCGGACGCGGCTGGCAACATCCTCGTGACTGTAATTGATCACATGATCGCAACCATGGGCGCGGGCAACTTCGCCCTTGGCATCGCTGGACACGGTGCCGATCACTTTCAGGCCCAACAGCTTGGCCCACTGCGAAACGATCAGACCCACGCCACCGGCGGCGGCATGCAACAGGATGCTGTCCCCGGCCTTGAAGTCATGGATGCGGCGCATCAGGTAGGCAGACGTCAGCCCGCGCATGGTCATGGCTGCGGCTGTTTCGAAAGAGATGCTCTCCGGCAGTTTGATCAATGGCGCAGCCGAGATCAGGCGCTCGGTGCTGTAGGCACCCAGGGTGTTGAGGAAGCCGGTATAGGTGACACGATCCCCGACCGCGACATTGCTCACCCCCTCACCCACTGCGGCTACGATACCGGCCGCCTCAACGCCCATGCCGTTGGGCATCGGGATCGGGTAGGTGCCGTTGCGAAAATAGGTATCGGCATAATTGAGGCCAACGGCGACGTGACGCAGCCGAACCTCACCCGGGCCCGGGTCACCGACTTCCACCTCCTCGAAGCGCAGCACCTCGGGACCACCGGTTTCGTAAAAACGTACGACTTGGGCCATGCTTTTGTTTCTCCAATCAGCGTTCTGAGCGCACTACGGCGATTTACGTTGACTGGAATGTAAACAACGGGGGGGTCAGGTGCTTCTCATCAGACGACAACGACTTCTCTTTTCATGACAGTTGACGAGTAGAACGAGGCTACAAACGATTGATACACAACAAGTCGGCGCCTACTCAAAATCACTGGCTACCCGCCACTTACCCAGCAAGCTGTCAAACATCGCCTGGGCCGCGGCCGACAACTCATGACCGGGCTTGGTCAGTATGCCTATGGCCCGCTCCACCACCGGTTCATGCAGGGTGATGCAACACGCGCCGAGTTCGCGCATCTGCTCGGCGCACAGGGCCGGTACTGCGCTGACGCCCAGCCCGCTGGCGACCATGCGCCCCACCGTGGCCAGTTGATGACTCTCGAACTCAACCGGCAACTTCATCTGCCGTGCCTGCAGGTGTTCCTCAAGCATCACCCTTACCGCAGAGGGCCGTTGCAAGGTAATGAACGGCTGTTGGAGCAGGGTTTTCCAGTCAATCAGCGAGCGCCCTGCCAACTCGGACTCTCGAGGCACCACCGCAACAAAACGGTCCAGATACAACGGGGTAAACGTCAACGACGAACCGGCAGCAGGCTCAAAAGCCACGCCCAGTTCCACCTGCCGGTCACGCACCATTTCCAGCACTTGCTCGTTGATCACGTCATTCACCGTGACGTTGACCTTGGGATAGCGCACGCGAAAACTCTTCAAAATAGCTGGCAGCACGTTGCCCGAAAACGAAGGAATGGCCGCCAGGGTCACGCGCCCACGTTGCAGGGTGAAGCGCTGGCGCATCTCATCCTCGGCATTGTCCCAGTCGGCGATCAGGCGCCGGGCCAGCGGCAGCAGCGATTCGCCTTCCGAGGTAAGGGCCACATTGCGCGTGGTCCGGCTGAACAAGCGCCCGCCCAAGCCCTCCTCCAATGCTTTGATGGTCAGGCTCAAGGCAGACTGCGATAGATGCAGGCGCTCGCAGGCCACGGCAAAACTCAGGCTCTGGGCCACAGCAAGGAAAGCGCGGATCTGTTTCACGGTCATGGGCTTGGTCTCAAAATGATTAATTCATTTTACCTATTAATAAACATTAAAAATCAACTTAACAAATCAATCCCGTGCGGTAACACTCGCTACAAATGGCTAAGCACAGCCCACAAACAATAAAAGAGGTGCATATGGCAGGTTTCGACAAGCGCGTGGCGTCCTACGAGGAAGCCCTGGCCGGTCTCAAGGACGGCATGACTGTGATCTCTGGCGGCTTTGGCCTGTGCGGGATCCCGGAGAACCTGATCAACGAGATCAAGCGCCAGGGTATCCGCGACCTGACCGTGGTTTCAAACAACTGTGGGGTTGACGGTTTCGGTCTCGGTGTACTGCTCGAAGATCGCCAGATCAGCAAGGTGATCGCCTCGTATGTGGGTGAAAATGCCCTGTTCGAAAAGCAGCTGCTGAGCGGCGAAATCGAGGTGGAATTGACCCCTCAAGGCACCCTCGCCGAAAAAATGCGCGCTGGCGGTGCCGGTATCCCGGCATTTTTCACCGCCACCGGCGTCGGCACGCCCGTGGCCGACGGCAAGGAAACCCGTGAATTCAAGGGCCGCGCCTACCTTATGGAAGAGTCCATCACCGGCGATTTCGCCATTGTCAAAGGCTGGAAAGCCGACCACTTCGGCAACGTGATCTACCGCCACACTGCACAGAACTTCAACCCGCTGGCCGCCACTGCGGGCAAGATCACCGTGGTTGAAGTCGAAGAAATCGTCGAACCCGGCGAGCTGGACCCGACGCAGATCCACACCCCAGGCATTTACGTCGACCGGATCATTTGCGGCACGTTCGAAAAACGTATCGAACAGCTCACCGAGCGTTCCTGATCCCCACCTGAATTTGCCCAAGCCCCAGCTCAAAGCTCTTGACCCGGAGCACGGAGAATAAAAATGGCTCTTTCCCGCGAACAAATGGCTCAGCGCGTCGCCCGCGAAATGCAGGACGGCTTCTACGTAAACCTCGGTATCGGCATCCCGACCCTGGTGGCCAACTACATCCCCGAAGGCATGGAAGTCATGCTGCAATCAGAAAACGGCCTGCTTGGCATGGGCGCATTCCCCCGCGTCGGTGAAGCGGATGCCGACATGATCAACGCCGGCAAACAAACCGTCACCGCCCGTACGGGCGCGTCGATTTTCTCCTCGGCCGAATCGTTCGCGATGATTCGCGGCGGCCATATCGACCTCACCGTACTCGGCGCTTTCGAGGTCGACGTACACGGCAACATCGCCTCCTGGATGATTCCCGGCAAGATGGTCAAGGGCATGGGCGGCGCGATGGACCTGGTGGCGGGCGCGGATAACATCATCGTCACCATGACCCATGCCTCCAAGGACGGAGAGTCAAAATTGCTCTCGCGGTGCAGCCTGCCGCTGACCGGCGCCGGGTGCATCAAACGCGTACTGACCGACCTTGCCTACCTGGAAATCGACAACGGTGCGTTTATCCTCAAGGAACGCGCACCCGGCGTCAGTGTTGACGAGATCATCCGCAAAACCGCGGGCAAGCTGATCGTTCCGGACCACGTACCGGAAATGCAATTCGCCTGAACCGGCCATTTTTAGGAGAGATTTGATGCAAGAAGTCGTCATTGTCGCCGCTACTCGTACGGCGATTGGCAGTTTTCAGGGCGCGCTGGCCAATATCCCGGCAGCCGAACTCGGCGCTGCGGTGATCCGTCAGTTGCTGGCAAAAACTGGCCTCAAGGGTGATCAGGTAGATGAAGTAATCCTCGGCCAGGTGCTGACCGCAGGCTGCGGGCAAAACCCGGCACGTCAGGCGTCGATCCTTGCCGGGCTGCCCCACACGGTCCCGGCACTGACCCTCAACAAACTCTGCGGTTCCGGCCTCAAGGCCTTGCACCTGGCGACCCAGGCGATTCGTTGCGGCGATGCCGAGGTGATTATCGCCGGTGGCATGGAAAGCATGAGCCTGGCGCCCTATGTGCTGCCTGCCGCTCGCACCGGCTTGCGGATGGGCCATGCGAAGATGCTCGACAGCCTGCTGCACGACGGTTTGATGGACGCTTTCAACGATTACCATATGGGTATCACTGCCGAGAATCTGGCAGAGAAATACCACCTCAGCCGTGAACAACAGGACGCTTTCGCCGCCGCCTCGCAACAAAAAGCCAGCGCGGCCATCGAATCCGGGCGCTTCGCGGACGAGATCACGCCGATCCTGATTCCACAGCGCAAGGGCGATCCACTGTCCTTCGAGGTCGATGAACAACCCCGCGCCGGGATCACTGCCGAGTCGCTGGGCAAGCTCAAACCAGCATTCAAGAAAGACGGCAGCGTCACCGCCGGCAACTCCTCGACCATCAATGATGGCGCCGCAGCCGTGGTGCTGATGAGTGCCGACAAGGCCAAGGCCTTGGGCCTGCCGGTACTGGCCCGGATCGCCGGTTATGCCAGCGCCGGTGTCGACCCGGCAATCATGGGTATCGGCCCGGTAGCGGCGACCCGCACTTGCCTGAGCAAGGCTGGCTGGGACCTCAACCAACTGGACCTGATCGAAGCCAACGAAGCCTTCGCCGCGCAATCGCTGGCGGTGGGCAAAGAGCTGGAATGGGATATGGCCAAGGTTAATGTCAACGGTGGCGCCATTGCTCTGGGCCACCCGATCGGGGCCTCAGGTTGCCGTGTGCTGGTGTCGCTGCTGCACGAGATGATCAAGCGCGACGCCAAAAAAGGCCTCGCCACCCTGTGCATCGGCGGCGGCATGGGCGTGGCCCTGGCCATCGAGCGCAGCTAAGGTGTAAAGCGTTCAAACAGCCAGCGTGCGGACCCACGATATCCAAGCGTTGGCTGGCACTACTCCCGGCGTGACTTCGGTCACGCCGGGTTTTTTTTGACCCGGGTTTGCTCGGGAGCAATCACCTGACCATCGTCAGTGACAGGTTGCATCAGGCCCAGCGGCAGGCCTGTGGCGCTGTCCACCAACTGCGAACGCGCCTCTTCGGGCTCGAACAAGTACTGCTCGGCCCATTGCCGAAATGCAACGACCACCGAGAACAGGCTCTCGCCCTTCGCCGTCAGCACGTACTCCTGGTACGAGGTCCCGTCTGATGCCGGGCGCACTTCAAAAATACCGGCCTCAACCAGGTTTTTCAGGCGATTGGTCAATACGCTGCGCGCAACCCCCAGACCACTCTGGAAATCACCGAAACGCCGAACGCCATCAAACGCGTCGCGCACAATCAGCAACGACCAGCGATCGCCGATCAAGTCCACAGACCTGGCCACCGGACAGGTTGGCGCTGGATCAATGTGCTGCTTGGCCATACAGGCTCCTTTGCTTGCCTCGGAAATCAGATTGACTTCACGCAACAAGTTTTATTTTAAGACTGGTTAGCCTAGAATGAAACAAGTCTTATTTTGAGACTAGATTGCCAAGAGGTTTGCCCGTGCACAGTGATCATGTTTACCCAGCCCCTGCGGCAACTCCACGCGGGCTGGTCGCGCTGCTTGCCTGCGCCAGCGGGCTGAGCGTGGCCAACGTTTATTACGCCCAGCCGTTGCTGGATCAACTGGCTGCCGACTTTGCCATCAGCCCTGGCGCCGTTGGCGGGGTAATTACTGCCACCCAAATCGGCAGTGTACTGGCCTTGCTGCTGGTCGTGCCGCTGGGTGACCAGATCAACCGCCGCCGCTTGATGTTGGCCCAGATTGGCGCATTGATCGCGGCACTATTTTGCGTCGGCGCAACCCACTCCCCCGCGATCCTGCTTTTAGCCATGCTCGCGGTCGGGCTGTTGGGAACCGCCATGACCCAGGGTCTGATTGCCTTCGCCGCCACCTCGGCCCTGCCCCAGGAACGTGGCCGGGTGGTCGGCACAGTTCAAGGCGCCGTTGTGATTGGCCTGTTGCTGTCACGGTTGGCTGCCGGGCTGATCTCGGACCTGGCCGAGTGGCGTTGGGTTTATCTGGGTTCAGCGCTGGTGATGACGGTGCTCGGCTTGATCCTTTGCAGCGTCTTGCCGACGCAGCGACCTTCAGCCGCCCCGATGCCGTATCCACGACTGGTTTGGTCAATGTTTACGTTGCTCAAACAAGACCGCGTACTGCAAATCCGCGGCATGCTCGCGTTGTTTATTTTTGCGGTGCTGGGCATTTTCTGGAGCGCCTTGGTGTTTCTCCTGACCCGGACGCCCTACGAGTTTTCGCACACCGCCATTGGCACATTCGGTCTGGTCGGTGTAGTGGGCGCGCTCGCCGCCACGCGCGCAGGCGTGTGGGCAGATAAAGGCCTGGGCCAATGGACAACCGGTGTATCACTGGGGTTGCTGATACTGGCCTGGTTTGCCCTGTGGCTCACCCCTTACTCGATGCTGTGGCTGGTCATCGGGGTGGTCATCCTCGACCTCGGCGCGCAGGCCATTCATGTGACCAACCAAAGCATGATCTTCAGTGCAAGTCCCGACTCACATAGCCGGATCGTGGGTTGCTACATGCTCTTTTATGCCGTCGGCAGCGGGCTGGGAGCACTGGCATCCACAGCCCTTTACGCAGCTTACGGTTGGACTGGCGTGTGCGTGCTTGGCGCCGGTGTCAGCGTGATAGCACTGGGGTTTTGGGCCGTGACATTGCGTTATATCCCTGGGACGGCTGAGCAACCGGCAACTTGTACTTAAAGACCTGCATCGGTGCCTGTCCTGTTATAGCTGCTCACATATCCACCCTGCTTCGATGAATCCCGGTTGCTAGTCTTTTTCCAGACAACCGGCGCGCAGCCACACCCACTCATCGGAGAATAGGATGCAGGCACGTATCAGTACTTGCCATCTGTCTCCAAATAGAGACAATCACTTATGAATCATGAAATACAGCAAACCAGGGTATTTGCTCTTTGGCTGCTGAATGTAAGAGATTTGCGTGCACGCATTGCCATCGCACGACGGATTGACCGGGTAATAACGGGCAACCTTGGAGACTTTAAATCCGTAGGCGATGGCGTATCCGAGCTGCGCATTGATGTCGGAGCCGGCTATCGCGTTTATTTCACCCTGCGCGGCGGCTCGATCGTGATTTTGCTGGCCGGGGGTGACAAGTCCACACAGCCTGCCGATATCCGCCAGGCAAAAAAATGGCAAAGGAGATATAGCATGACCACTACACTGCTGCCGTTTGATATGGCAGAACTGCTGAACACCGACGAAGCCATCACTGAATACCTGACACAAGTGCTGGCCGAAGGCGATACTGACGAGCTTATCCGTGCCGTTGGCTACGTAGCAAAAGCCCGAGGTATGGCGCACATTGCAAATGACACAGGCCTTGGCCGTGCCAGTTTGTACAAAGCCTTCGCTCCGGGTGCCAAGCCCCGGTTTGAAACCGTGATTAAAGTGATGCATTCCTTGGGTATTGATTTGCAAGCAACAGCTCAACGCAGCAAACCCCGTAAATCCATGCCAACTACACGCTGACTAACCGCCTCGTCACAAGCGTTCACATATCCGCCCTATCGTGCCAAATGGCCGGCAGCTAGTCTTTTTTGGTGCAGTTGCGCCCACAGAGCTGCGCGTCCCCTTCCAAAAATAAAGGCACGCACATGAACAACACTCTTCACGCTTTTTTCCTGCTGCTGACAACCTTGCCCATTGGCGTTCAAGCGCATGAGTCTGAATCACTGACCCTTGTCACCCTCGCGGACGGCAACCGTGGGATCAAGAATGCTGTCGACATCGGCCCACCAGGTCCCTCGCAAGGCGATCTGTTTGTATTTGACCAACCCCTGATGAACGAAGCGCATCAGGATATCGGCACCAACAGTGGCTACTGCATCAATACAGTGCCCGCGGTTCACAGCCAGTGCCAATGGACCCTGTCCTTCACCGACGCTGCGGGAAAAGTTGAAGCCAGCATTGTTGTGGCAGGCCAAGAGCATGAGGTCGGCACATCGGTGGTGGCGGTCATTGGCAGCACCGGGAAATACGCAGGCTTTACGGGTGAAATGAGTACGCAACCGAAGCCGGATGGCACCTTTAGCCAGACACTCAAGCTGGTGCGTCAGGGCCCAACGCCGCAGTGACCTCTACTTGACCAAACGGACTTCCTTGGACGGCCGGTAGCCAAAGTAGGCGCTGTAGCACTTGCTGAAATGACTGGGCGACACAAAGCCGCAGGCCACCAGCACATCGACCTGGGACAACTCGGTGTGTTGCAGTAACCGGCGCGCTTCGGTGATGCGCAGCTCAAGGTAATAACGTTGTGGCGTGGTGCCCAGCTGCTCCTTGAACAGACGCTCGAGCTGACGCCGGGAGCGCCCGACAAACACGGCCAGTTGCTCAAGCTCCAACGGCTCTTCAAGGTTGGCATCCATCAGTTTCACCACTTCACGCAGCGGCGCACTGACGCAGATATTTTGCACCGGTTTGATCCGACGATAACGGGACTCTTCGAACGCCAGAATATCCTCGATGCCCTCGACCAGTGCCTTGTCGTGCAGCCCCTTGATCCAGCCCAATGCCATCTGGAAGGCTCCGGCAGGGCTTGAAGCGGTCAGGCGGTCGCGGTCAATAACGTAGGGCTCACTGGTAACCTGTGCCGCCCTGGCCACTTCAGCCAGAGCGGGTCGATGTTCGGGGTGAATCGCACATCTGTAGCCGTCCAGCAGCCCGGCACTGGCCAGGAACCAGGCACCGTTCCATAACCCACCCAAGGTGATGCCCGCGTTTGAAGCGGCGCGGAGCAAGCCGATCAGTTCGTCGCTGATCTTCAGCTCTGTCCTGTAGCCACCACAAATCACCAGCAGGTCCAGCTCATTGATCATCGAAGGATCAATCCGCGCATCGGGCCGGATCACCAGGCCCAGATCGCTGACTACTTCGCTGTCGCTCAGGCCATAGGTGCGTGCCGAAAACAAGTCGGCGCGCAGCAGGTTGGCGGTAATGATGCTGTCCAGAGCCTGGGTAAAGGCCGGTAGCGAAAAGTGCTCGAGCAGCACAAAACCGGTACGAACCATTGGGCCTGTCTCAGCGGGGCTGTCTTTGAGATAGCGCAGGTTTTTGCCCTTCATGCCTGTGCTGAACTGACGTCGCTCGATCAAGGTCCGATCCATTTTTGTGCATTTATAAGGCGTAATGCTACCCGCCAGCAGGCGAAAAAGCTCCTGCTGGCGGTGCCTGCACGTTCGATGGCGACCCGGACCCGTTTGCCTGGTGAAAACGGTGCCCTCAGAACCCCACCGTTGCACTCAACAGATAAGTGCGCGGCGTCGAGAGGGTCAGGCCCGGCTCGCTGTCATCCGAGGCGCCCGCCGAGCTCCAGTAGCGCTTGCCCAGCACGTTCTCGACACTGGCCCGCAGGGTCACAGCCTTCTCATCGACCTTGAAGGCGTAACGCGCACCCACGTCGAAACGCTCCCACGCGTCGATTTCCTTGGTATTGGCCTGGTCCAGATACTGCGAGCTGGTGTAAATACCGCGCCCGGTGAGGGTCAGGCCCTGTACAGCCGGCACATCCAGCTCGGCTCCCAGATTGACGTTGTACTTGGGCGTGGCAGGCGCACGGTTACCGTCATATTTGCCGTCAAGGGTATCCGTCAGCTTGCTGTCGATGTACATCACCCCACCCAGCAGGCGCAGGCCCTTGCGCGGTTCGCCAAACACGCTCACTTCGGCCCCCAGGTTCTGCCGTTTGCCATTAGGACCAAAGACACTGGTCGTGGCATTGGTTTCGTAGGCAGGCTGCCTGATCCGGAACACACTGGCGGTGATCGCAAACGGGCCCGTGTCGTACTTGGCCCCGGCTTCAATTTGACGGCTGATAAACGGCGGGAAGATTTCATCTTCGTTGACCGAGATCGACGGCGCCGTCTTGCCCTGGCTCAGGCCTTCCATGTAGTTGGCGTACAGCGAGAGTTCGTCGGTGGCCTTGAACAGGATGCCCCCCGAAGGCGAGACCTTCTCTTCGTCGTAAGCGGTTTTGCTCTTGATGTCATTGTTCCAGTCATCAACCTTGACCCGCTGCCAGCGGGCGCCCAGGGTCAGGAGCAGACGATCGTCAAAAAAACCGAGGGTGTCGGACAACGCCACACCGCTGTAGCGACTCTCGGTGTAGACCTCGGGATCAAGACGCGTGGGCGTGCCGGGCGTCGGGGTTACAACGGGATCGTAGAGGTTGCTGGTCGACTCCGCATAACGGGCGCCACCATTGGTGAAGTCCATGTAGAAGTAACTCGCGGCCAGATTGACCTCATGGCTCACAGCACCGGTGTGGAACCAGTTGCGTACACCGGCTGAAGCCGTGCGCACATTCTCGTCACGGGTAAAATCGCGGGGCTGGACGCGGAAGTCACCGGCATCGTTGCTCACTGAAACTGCATGGCGCAGGAACTCGTGGTTGCTTTTGCGGGCACCCACGGCACCGTAGACCATGACCGAGTCGTTGACGTCATACTCGGCATTCACTGCGCCGAAGGTGTCCTTGGTGTGTGCCTGGGTCCAGGGTTCTGCGTAGTTATGGCGCACATCGTTGGCGTCCGGAACCTTGGCTTTGGGGCCAACCTGCACCCGCTCCTGCGGGGCGTCGGTGATGCGCTCGGTGCGGCCGATATCCGTCGACAGGCGCAAACGTTCGCCGCGAAAGTCCAGGCCCAGGACGGCCATCTCGCGGTCAACGCTCTGGTGGTCCCACTCGGTATCACCGGACTGTTTTACCCCGTTGAAACGCAAGCCGAACTGGTTCTCGTCACCAAACCTGCGGCCTATATCCACGGCACCGCCGACCTGACTGTTGGAGGCATAGCTGCCGGTGAATTCGGTGATCGGCTGGTCGGTGGCACGCTTGGGCACCACGTTGATGCCTCCGCCCACACTGCCGCGCGGCGAGATGCCGTTGATCAGTTGGCTTGGCCCTTTGAGGATGTCGACGCGGTCGGCCATTTCCATGTCGATGGTGTAAGTCGGCAGGATGCCGTAGAGGCCGTTATAGGACACGTCGCTGTTGAACAGGCTAAAGCCACGAATGGTGAATTGCTCATAGCGCCCGCCCGCCGGGTTGGTTGCGCGCACCGACGGGTCGCTACCGATCAGGTCACCCAGGGTGCGGGCTTGCAGATTCTTGACCGCCTCGCTGGTGTAGGTGGTCATGCTGAACGGGGTTTCCATAAAGTCCCGCGAGCCGAGCATGCCTTGCGAACCACGGCGTGCGACCTGGCCACCGGCGAACACTTCACCGCCCGCAGTACCGTCGGCACCGAGAACCGAGGTACTGGGCAGTTCTACGCTGCCTTGAGGGATAGGAATCAGGGTATAGGCCTGGTCGCCTGCGGGCACCAATTGCAGGCCGGAACCCTGCAGCAGCCGGGCAAAGCCCTCTTCTACCGCGAACGCGCCGGACAGGCCGTTGCTGTTGTGGCCGTTGACGAGCGCAGGGTCTACCGAGAGGTTGACTCCGGCCAACCCGGCGAAGCGGGTCAAGGCCGCACCCAAAGTTCCGGCTGGCACCTGATAGGTTCGGCGCTCGCTACTGTCGGCCCAGCTGCAGGCAATAAACAACGGACTGGCACTGAGGGTCACCACAAGACCCAATCGAAACAACGGGCGCAAGCGCAAGGACGGTACTGCAAGCATGGGACAAGGCTCTCGTATTTTATTCACTTGCCTTGGATGACCGCTGAGATGAAAAAAAGGGACAGCAAAATCTGCTCAAAACCTGTAACCGCTGCCGCAGGCTGCGATAAGGGCCAGCGCGAGCCCTTCGAGCCCGATCGCAGCCTGCGGCAGCGGTTACAGGTTTTGGAGGGTTTACGCCTGCCTGTTTCGTGGTACCAGCGTGACCCAGTAACGCGTGCGTGTTTGCACTTGCAGCGGCAAGGTCGCGGCCAGTAGCGTCAGGATGCGGTCGGTATTGCCCAGCTGAAAACTGCCAGTCACCCGTAGTTGTTCAAGTGCCGGTTCCCAACGCAGTAAACCGGCGCGATAGCGGCTCAGTTCACGCAAGAAATCCCCCAAGGGCTGGTTTTGCGCCATCAGCACCTGCTCACGCCAGCCGGGCTGAAGCCGATCGAACTGACTTAGTGCCCCCGCTCCCGTCACGCCCAAGCTGACCTGCTGGCCTTCGTGCAACAGCAGCGCGGCCCCCTGTAATGGCTGCAATTGCGCCGTTCCGCTGATCACCGAGACCCGACAGTCGCCAGCTTCAAGACGCAGGCAAACTTCGCTGCGGCTGAGCGTGACCCGGCCATAAGGCACTTCGATGGTTAACGGCGCACTGCCTGCGACTTTCAGTGCCATTTCGCCGCGTACCAGCGTCAGCAACCGGGCGTTCATATCCACATTGACGGCACTGGCAGTATTGAGTTGCAGCATGCTGCCGTCGGCCAGCGGCACGCGGGTGTGCTCGCCGGTAGCGGTTTGCAGGTCGGCGCGCCATACGTCCAGCGGCAACTGGCGTGTCACCAGCCAGGCGGTTGGCACCACAGCCGCCACACACAGTGCCTGCTTCAAGAGCGCACGCCGTCCAGGGTCAGGACGGTCAAGAGTGGCCATCGCCAACGCTGTGGGTAGCTTGTGGAAACGCTGGCGCAGCAATTGGGCCTTCTGCCATGCCGACTCGTGGGCACTGTTGCTGTCGCGCCACTGTTGCAGATGCACGCGATCATGCTCGCAGGCTGTTCCGGACTCCATCAGCGCCAACCACTGGGCCGCGGCCCGGGCAACATTGCGCAGTTCGGATGAAGGGGCAGAGTGTTTCAAGCGTCCACCAACAGACAGTGCTCGTAAGCCTGGGCCATATAACGTTTGACCGTGCGCTCAGACACTTTCAGGCGTTCGGCTATCTGCCGATACCCCAGCCCTTCGAGCTGGCTCCAGAGAAACGCCCGACGCACCACTGGCGGCAAGCCGTTAAGCAACTCGTCCAGCGCCTGCAGGGTTTCAAGCAGTAACCAGCGCTGCTCGGGCGACGGCACACTCTCCTCGGGCAACTGCGCCAGCGCATCCAGATAGGCCTGTTCCAGGCTGCGCCGGGTGTAGAAGTTGCTCAGTAGACGCTTGCCCACCGTCAACAGATAGGCCCGCGGCTCACGTAAGTCAGCCAGGGGCTGGGTACTGGCAAGCACCCGAACAAAGGTGTCCTGGCTCAGGTCTGCCGCATCCCATGCGTTGCCCATGCGTCGGCGCAGCCAGTTTTCCAACCAACTGCTGTGATCGCGATACAGCGCATGCAGGGTCTGCTCTTTCGGTGTCGCGGCTTCCATCATCTCAAGAGCCCCTGTGCGTAGGACGAGGTAAATGAGAGTGATTCTAATTTGTGTTATATCTTTAAACCAAGCTCTTTTTCGTCAGGCTCAGCGCTTTGATGCTCCCAGCGGCGCTCTGCTGTGTAGATGAAGCACTAAACTGCTACAAATTATGTAGGCAACGTACTCAGAACTTGTAGTCCCCTGCACAGGCTGCGATAAGCTCCGCCATTAGTTCAATCAACAGCAATCAGGAATAATTGATATGTACGTGGTTTTTGCATGAAGTGGCTCAAGGGCATCATTCTGGGCACGGTCCTGCTTGCAGTCGGCGCCGTAGCGCTTGGGCTGTTTTACTTTCTTCCCCAGCACGATGTGGTGATGGTCACGGGGGTTGAAGTCAAACGGGTCGATCACAATGGCGTGATCAACGCTGAAAACCCGGCTGATGGCCCAACCCGGGATGTTTACTTCATCAACACTGAAGACCCGGTCACCAAGGAAGTCATGGTGTATCGCAACGAGGATACCGGCTGGTCCTTCCCCTGGTATTTCAAGTTCGATTCTGCCGATATCCAGGCCAAGGCCCAGGGGTACTCCCGCGATGCCGAGCAACTGGCACTGATTCGATACTACGGCTGGCGCATCAAGATCTTCTCGGTTTTTCCTAACATTACCGCGATCGAAGCCACCAAAACTCGCACTGAACCCTTCCCCTGGTTCAATACGGTGTTTTTCAGCGTGATGGCCCTGGGGCTGGTGTTTATTGCCGTATTTATCAAGCGCCGCGTGAAACGACGTCCGCAAATGCCGGTAAATTGATTGAATCACTCAGTTGAGCGGTGGTGCCTTTTAATACGGTACATATCGTCATCGGCATGGTTGAGCAGCGTATCGGCGTCCTCCCCGTCCGCGGGGTAAAGGGCCACGCCGATACTGCAGGACGGCATTTTGATCGCGCCAAACTCAGCGCCAAGTGGCTCGGCCATTTTCATCAGAATCTGCTCCACCCGCTTGGACACGGCGTCCGGCGACTGGATATCGGTCAACAGAACCGTGAACTCATCACCGCCCATCCGGGCTACCGTGTCCGTCTCTCTTACGCAGCCTTCCAGCCGTCGCGCCGTCATGCAGAGCACGCTATCGCCCATTGCATGCCCATGAACATCATTGATCCCCTTGAACTCATTGAGGTCCAGAAACAGCAAGGCCAGCGTGCTCTTGTGCTGGCGTGCCTCGCGCAGGGCCGCGTCCAACCGCTCATTGAACAGCGAGCGGTTGGTCAGCTTTGTCAGCGGATCATGATGGGCGAGGAAGCGTAATTCATCCTCCGCCTGCCTGAGTGCCGTTATGTCTCGCGCGACACCGATCCGCGCCCCGACCTCCATGGACCAGAAGGCAGCCCACAGGATATGCACGATACCTCCATCCTTGCGGATGTAACGGTTACGAAAATCCATGTGGGATTGACCATTCATGACCCGGGCAATGGAGGCATGCGAGGCTTCCAGATCATCAGGGTGCATATAATCGGTAATTGTGGTTCCCGTCAGCTCGGACGCACGGTAGCCGAGCAATGCCTCACAGGCATCACTCACAAAAACGATCTGGTTGTCCCTGTCGACCACAAACACCGTATCCAGCATCAGATGGACCAGTTTGGGATAGAGCGCTAGGAGGTCAACGGCCATAGGTCACGGGCATCCAATTGGAAGTCGTCTTGATAATAGACTGATGGCTAAATAATGGCCAAGCAACCATTTCAAATGGCCCTATCGACCTCAATGTTCGAGGTTGTAAAAGAAAGCCGTCGCGAGACGGACCAAGCCGAGATAGTTAAGATTGCGTTTTTTCACCTGCACGGACGGGCACATGACTGAGGTATACCAAGGAAGCTGCCTGTGCGCAGCGGTCAGATATGAACTGCTCACTGCGCCAAAAGCAGTGAGTCATTGCCATTGCAGCCAGTGCCGTAAAGGTCACGGTGCGGCATTTGCTTCGTATGCCAGCGTCCCCCGCAGTGCGCTTCGGATACTTGAAGGCGCCACCAGCATTACAGCCTATCGCTCCTCGGCGACGGTCTTGCGCGAGTTCTGCACCCGGTGCGGCTCGACCTTGTTCTGGTCACGCTCAGAAGGCGAATTTGCCGACTGGGTTTCGATAGCACTGGGCACACTCGACACGCCCTTCGCCACTCAAAAACAGAAACACCTGCATCATGCCTGCGCCGTCCAGTGGTATACGCCAGCCAACTCTGGCCCTCAGGTTGACTGACTACCCGGATCGGCAGGCGGGGTGTCTTGTTCCAGTAAGACGGCACCTTCACCCTGCAGACGCAAATGATCACCTGGGTTGCGCAGAGGGCAGTCCTCCATCGACAGGCATCCGCAGCCGATACACCCATCGAGCTGATCACGAAGCTGGGTAAGGCTGTGAATCCGTTCAGTCAACATGTCCCGCCAATTAGTGGAAAGGGACGCCCAGTCTTTTGCAGTTAGAGGTCTTCCAGCGGGTAGCTCGTCCAGCGCAGCCTTGATTGCAGCCAGCGGTATACCCGCACGCTTCGCAATCTTGATGATGGCAATGCGCCGAAGAGTATCGCGAGCATAACGACGCTGGTTGCCTGCAGTCCGCTGCCCCTGAATCAGTCCCTTGGCTTCGTAGAAGTGGACGGTCGCTATTGTAACGCCCGATCGGCGGGCTAACTCTCCTACCGAAACAGGTACGCGCACATCGATCATGAATTCCTGGCCCCCTCTTGACCTCATCTATACATGAGGTTTTATAAAGAGTGTCGGCTTGCCTTTGCAAGCCTTCATTCGCTGGGGCGGGTGAGTTCTCGAAGTGGAGCCAACATGGACAAGCGTCACATCCCATCTGATCAACCCTCACACAACAGATCGAACCCATGGGCATCTGGAGATAACGCGCCCTCAACTACAGGCTGGGGAGCACTGCTCTCTGGTACAAATGGCGTGCGTTCGCTTGCGCTCGCAGGCGGCGTCGTCCTGCATGCGGTCAATGTTTATATTTCCACGACAATTCTGCCATCTGTCGTAAGGGACATCGGCGGTATCGACTACTACGCCTGGAATACCACACTGTTCGTTGCAGCCTCGATTCTCGGCTCGGCGTTGTCGGCGCGATTACTCATTCGCGCGGGGCCACGCGGCGCTTACGTCAGCGCAACCCTGGTATTTGCAATTGGTACGCTCATCTGCGCATTCGCCCCCTCAATGCCTGTCATGCTTGCCGGGCGACTGATTCAGGGGCTAGGCGGCGGATTTCTGTTCGCGCTGTCCTATGCCATGATCAGGCTGGTCTTCAATGAAAGCCTATGGCCGCGCGCAATGGCCTTGGTCTCCGGAATGTGGGGAGTGGCAACGCTCGTTGGCCCTGCCGTAGGCGGGGTCTTCGCGGAACTCGGTATATGGCGGGCTGCGTTTTGGTCGCTGATTCCAGTCGCACTACTGTTCGCCCTGCTCGCTGTGGCCGTACTGCCCAAACGCAGCACACAGAGCACTGCCCCCTCCCCGCTTCCTCTCACCCAACTGGTCCTTCTGACATCGGCTGTTCTCGTCGTGTCGGCTGGCAGCGTCTCGGCAACCTTCCTCTGGAACATGGTCGGTCTGGCGGCGGCCGTCATCCTGACAGCCTTGTTGGTCACAACGGAAAGCCGCGCCCGACACAGGCTGCTGCCACAAGATGCATTGCGCATCACATCAGCCTTGGGGGCGCTTTATGCAACTATGTCGTTGCTGGCGATAGCCGTTACCAGTGGCGAAATATTTGTGCCGTTATTCCTTCAGGTTCTCCACCACCAGTCACCGCTCGCCGCTGGCTATCTTGCAGCGCTGATGGCGGCCGGGTGGACCCTGGGTTCACTGGCAAGCGCCGCCGTGAGCGGTAGAAACATCCGGCGCGCGATCCTCGCTGGCCCAATCCTTGGATTAGCGGGCATGGTTGCGCTTGCCGTTTTGATGCGAACTGAAACTGAAGGTGGCTGGCAGGCACTTACCCCTATCTGCCTTGCATTGGTCGCAATCGGGCTGGGCGTAGGGCTGGCTTGGCCGCATCTGCTGACCCGCGTCTTTCAGGTGTCTACGGCGGGGGAACAGGACCTGGCAGCCGCTTCGATCACAACCGTGCAGCTGTTCGCTACAGCGCTCGGTGCGGCGCTGGCGGGAATGGTGGCAAACCTCGCTGGCCTGACTGATCCCGGAGGCGTCGGCGGCGTATCAAGAGCAGCAACCTGGCTTTTTGGAGTGTTCGCACTCGCACCGGTTCTTGGTGTTTTTACGGCCTTGCGTGTAGTGCGGCATCGGCTGAATCGCCCCAAGTTTTAGGAGCTCGCTAAGTGCTCAAATGCACGGTCGTCTATAGAGGCAGACGACCGTGTGCTACGGGGCGAAAGCGGCCTGTTACGGCTTCACAGTTTCGGCCAGGAACGGTCAAGGATAGACGTTCCATCTGTATGTAAAAAGGCCGGTAGCCCAGTGGATCTAGCCACTCAACTTGGCCCAGAACTCTTCTGCAGAAGGGCAAATAGCCGCTGTAGGGCGGGTTAGATGAATCTCTAAAGGAATATCCCAGCTTTCGTCGAGCGCCCTGACAAGGCGCCCATCAGTCATTTCCTGTTCTGTCAGGCTTTTGGGCAACCAGGCGACGCCTTTGCTCTCCAAGGCCATTGACATCAAAACGGCGGCAAGGTGACTGCTGAAAAGAGGTTTAAGATGAAGATAATCTTCTTTGCCGTGGAGTCGGTGAGCGACGATTCGGCCTAACCCCGACTCGTGGGTATAGGCCAGGTAAGGCAGTGTTTCAGGAGAAGTACCAAAATTGGCAGAGGCGCTCGCCAGTGGCACGAGTACATCCCCTCCGACCTTCTTTCCAATGAACTGATCAGGTGCTAGCAAGGGTGGGACGTCGGGGTGGCGATGGCAAAGCAGGAATTGAACCTGACCGTGGATTAGCATCTGCTCGCAAACAGCCATGCTGTCTGAATATAGACGTACCGAATCTATCGGCGCGCCATTTTCTGCACCTCTCAACCATCGTGGGAAGAAGGTGAATGACAAGGAGTGTGTGGCTGCAAATTGCAGTGTTTTGGCGGCTACCCCAGCCACCTCCTGTGCCTCGGAACGCATCAGGTACAAACCTCTAGCAGCCTCTTGGGCACTAGACAAAATCTGTCTTCCTGCCTCGGTTAAGGTCGCGCCTTGGGGCGTGCGAACAAACAACTCGACGCCCATCCAGTTCTCCAGGGAACGGACTCTACGACTGAAAGCAGGCTGAGTAACGTGGCGAGCTTCAGCCGCCCGAACAAAGCTGCCGTACTCCGCAAGCGCTGAAAAATCCTCTAACCAAACGAGTTCCAAGGGCAATGCCTCCTGTGCATAGGGCGCGGCATTAATAGCATTGGGCGGGGATCATCGCAAAGCATAACGTGGGATCACAAACAACAAGAGGAACCCGTCATGCGTATCGTAGACATCCGTGAAAAAACTGTCTCTATTGCTTCCCCAATTGCTAACGCCTATATCGACTTCTCCAAAATGACCTGCTCGGTCGTCGCTGTCATCACGGACGTAATTCGCGATGGTAAACCCGTCATCGGCTACGGTTTCAACTCCAACGGTCGCTATGGCCAGGGTGCTCTGATGCGTGATCGTTTCCTGGCGCGTATCACGGAGGCTGATCCGGACACCCTTGTCGACCATGAAAACAACAACCTGGATCCGTTCGCCATCTGGAAAGCCCTGATGACCAACGAGAAGCCAGGCGGCCACGGCGAGCGATCGGTCGCAGTTGGCACCATCGACATGGCTGTATGGGATGCAGTGGCCAAGATTGAAGGCAAGCCTCTCTATCGCCTACTGGCTGACCGTTACCGTAACGGCGTGGCGGATGACAAGGTCTGGGTCTATGCAGCCGGTGGCTATTACTACCCCGGCAAAGACCAGACTAAACTCAAGGCAGAAATGCAAAGCTACCTGGATCGCGGCTACGACGTCGTCAAAATGAAGATCGGTGCAGTGCCGCTGGACGAGGATATCCGTCGCATCGAAGCTGTACTTGAGGTGGTAGGCGATGGTCGTCGGTTGGCAGTCGATGCTAATGGGCGCTTCGATCTTCAGACTGGTATTGCTTACGCTGAGGCGATCAAACAGTACAACCTGTTCTGGTACGAGGAGATTGGCGACCCTCTGGATTACGCACTCCAGGCTGAGCTGGCCAATCACTATGAATTACCCATGGCTACCGGTGAAAACCTGTTCTCCCACCAGGATGCTCGTAACCTGCTGCGCCACGGAGGTATGCGCCCTGATCGCGACTTCCTCCAATTCGACTGCGCCCTGTCCTACGGGTTAGTAGAGTACATGCGCACCCTCAAGGTGATGGAAGAAATGGGCTGGTCTTCCCGACGCGTAGTTCCGCATGGCGGCCACCAGATGTCCCTGAACATCGCAGCAGGCCTGCACCTGGGCGGCAACGAATCCTACCCGGACGTGTTCCAGCCTTTCGGCGGTTTCGCTGACGGCATCCGCGTCGAAAATGGCTACGTCGGTCTGCCGGATATTCCAGGTGTTGGCTTCGAAGCCAAGTCCGCCTTGTACGCAGTAATGCGTGAGTTAGGCGAAGGCTAATCGCCCTCAATCTGCGGTCTCTTGTAAAGAGG
Source organism: Pseudomonas kulmbachensis (assembly GCF_963681935.1). NCBI lineage: Bacteria > Pseudomonadati > Pseudomonadota > Gammaproteobacteria > Pseudomonadales > Pseudomonadaceae > Pseudomonas > Pseudomonas kulmbachensis. The sequence goes on from NZ_OY817088.1 coordinate 3,085,660, forward strand.
CCGCAGAATCCGGCGTCCCCCACTGACGCCAAGCCACACGCCCATCACAAAAATAAAATGAGGTGCTTACGTGGAAATTTCCAAGTCACACTGGTATAGCCAGCTGTATGTGCAAGTGCTGATCGGCATTGTGATCGGTGCCGCCATCGGTTACTTCATGCCTGATATTGGAGCCAAGCTCCAACCGTTTGCCGATGGTTTCATCAAACTCATCAAAATGCTGTTGGCGCCTATTATTTTCGGTACGGTGGTCGTCGGTATCGCGAAAATGGGCAGTATCAAGGAAGTTGGACGGATTGGTGTGAAAGCGCTGATCTACTTCGAGATTCTTTCAACCATCGCCCTCGTCGTCGGCCTTATTGTGGTCAACATCGTGAAGCCTGGTGCAGGTATGAACATCAATGCTAGCGCGCTTGATGGAAGTGCAGTCAGTAAATACAGCCAAGCTGCCAGTGAGCAAGGTGGCACCATTGATTTCTTCCTCAATATCATCCCGCATACATTCATCGGCGCCTTCTCGAATGGTGTAATGCTTCAGGTTATCCTGCTTTCAGTACTAATGGGTGTTGCTCTGGTTCAAATGGGCGAAACCAGCAAACCGCTAATCAACACCATTGATCTGTTCCTGCAAGGTCTGTTCAAGATCGTTGCAATGGTCATGCGCTTGGCGCCGATTGGTGCTGGTGCCGGTATGGCGTTCACTATCGGCAAGTACGGGATTGGTACCTTGCTGTCACTCGGCCAGTTGCTGGTCGCGCTCTACATCACAACCTTGATTTTCATCGTGGTGGTGCTGGGTACTGTTGCCAGATGGTCAGGCATGCCGCTCATGCAATTTCTTCGTTATTTCAAAGATGAAATTCTCATCACGCTTGGCACCTGCTCAACCGAAGCCGTACTGCCGCGCATGATGGTGAAGCTTGAAAAGCTTGGCTGCAAAAAATCAGTAGTGGGCATGGTGTTGCCAACGGGGTACACCTTTAATGCAGACGGCACCTGCATCTATCTCACCATGGCCGCCATCTTTATCGCCCAAGCGACCAATACGCCACTGACGTTTGTGGATCAGATGATTTTGCTCGGTGTATTCCTGCTGACGTCAAAAGGCTCGGCTGGCGTTGCGGGTGCAGGGTTTGTGACGCTGGCTGCAACACTCACAACCATCCATTCAATCCCTCTCGTAGGCCTTGTTTTGCTTTTGGGCATTGACCGGTTCCTGAACGAAGCGAGGGCCGTAACCAACCTGATCGGTAACGGCATCGGCACCATCGCCATTGCCATTGCCAAGTGGGATAACTCGTTTGATGTCGAGGCCTGCGAGCGTGAAATCGCCGCAATGAAACACGAAAAGGCGCAAAGGAAGATGTTACTGGCGCAAAAATAATCCGTCACACGCTCCGGTCATTCCGCGTCAGAAACGGTTATGACCGGTTCCGATTTTTAAGGTTGCGCGTTTCTCTTTAAGCTTTCGGGGCTGCCAGCGCACAGACCATCCATCACCAAGGTCATCAATCTGGCGAGACGCGAGCGCCAGTCGCTCTGGGAGTCCATTTGCCATATTCCAGCAATGGCGAGAAAAAAGTCGTCGTTAGTAATCCCGCTACGAATCGTTCCGGCTTTCTCATTTGCCCTCAAAAGCGACTCGGCAGCTGCTTGAACTGGTGCGTATCCTGACTTCCCCGGGAACTCGTAAATAGACGCAGCTTGTTGTATTGCGGTAGCAAGTCCTGCTTTTGTCATTGCATATTCAGCGAGGCAGTCCATCCATTCTCGGAGGGCCTCCTTAGGTGGTTTTATCGCCAGGAGCTGTTCCGCTAACGAGGCTACCTGCTGCATCTCGAATTGATAAACCTCGAATACCAGCTTCTCTCTGGTGGCGAAGTGCCGATAGAACGTGCCCTGCCCCACCCCTGCCTTCTTCGCAATCGTGCTCAACGGAACCGCAGGATCACGAGTCAGCTCCACCACCGCGACCTCCAGAATCCGTTCACGGTTTTTCTTGGCGTCAGAACGCATCACCAAATCGTCAGTCATGAGCAAAATTTTCCTTGAGTGCATTGCTAAACGGACAATTGTCCGATACATTTTTCTCAAGCGGACACTTGTCCACTTAAGCATCGTTTCTGGAGTTTACTATGAACAGCACTGGCAATACGATTCTGGTCACTGGCGGCACCTCGGGTATCGGCCTTGGTCTGGCGCTTAGGCTTCACAAGGCAGGCAACAAAGTCATCATCGCGGGACGTCGCAAAGCTCTGCTCGACAAGATCACGTCGCAGCACCCAGGTATTGAATCAGTATTGCTGGACGTTTCCGATCCACAATCCATCCAGCGCAGCAGCGAAACGCTTGCGATCAGCCATCCGAATCTAAACGTTCTTATAAACAACGCTGGAATCATGCACTGGGAGGATCTGACTGATCCGCAAAGCCTAAGCACAGCCGAAGATATCGTAACAACGAACTTACTGGGCACGATCCGCATGGTGTATGCATTTACTCCCCACCTGCTCACGCAGTCCAGTGCAACGATTGTGAATGTAAGCTCGGCTTTGGCATTCGTACCGCTGCCTGCAACACCGACCTACAGCGCAACCAAAGCGGCAGTTCACTCGTTCACTCAAAGCCTTCGAGTTCAGCTGGAAGCCTCATCAGTCGAGGTTATCGAGCTTGCGCCACCGGGTGTGCGTACCACTTTGCTTGGGCAGGAAAACGACGAGCACGCAATGCCGTTGGAGGCGTTTTTGGATGAAATCTTCGAGCTACTCGAGATCTCTCCGACCCCACGCGAACTGATCGTCGAACGTGCCAAGCCATTACGGTTTGCTGAAGCGAGCGGCTCACATGATGAAGTGTTGAAAATGCTTGCGGGATACAAACCACCGGCAGAGTGACGGTAAGCTTCGGCGCACGCGCTGTTACCAAGGAAGAGGCTGCCGAGGAACAAGCCCCAAGCAGCCGCTGTATGCTCCAGAAAACGCGGCTCTGTCACTACTGAAAGTTGCTGCATGACTGCTAGGGTGCGCCTTACCCACACCGACTGGATTCAGCCATGCAGCTTAACCTCTACCAAATCGACGCATTCACCTCCACGGTATTCTCGGGCAGCCCGGCAGCCGTGGTTCCTCTTGAAGCCTGGCTACCTGCCGAGGTCATGCAGTCGATTGCCATTGAAAATTCGCTGCCGGAAACTGCGTTCTATGTGCTTAACCAGAGCGGACAATACGAAATCCGCTGGTTCTCGCCATTCACTGAGATCGACTTCTGCGGCCACGCCACGCTGGCAAGCGCTTTTGTGCTGTTCAATCAGCCCGGTGCCAGCAAGTCCATCACGTTCTGGGCCAAGGCAGTTGGAGAAATTCCGGTCACCCAGTTACCTGGCGGCGAGATAGAGTTGAATTTCCCCGAACTCGCTCCCCGCCCGCTGGTTGATGTGCCTGCCCAGTTGCTCGAAGGTCTTTCGATCACACCCAACGAATATTGGGTCAGCCGCCAAGCCTACTTTGCGATTTATACCGATCAACAGCAGGTCGAGAGCGTGGTGCCGCGACTCGATAAGCTGAAAGAGCTGGGCCCGCGGGATGTGGTCGTCACTGCGCCCGGTCAACAGTACGATTTTGTCTCGCGCTACTTCTGGCCAGCCAACGGTGGCGATGAGGATCCTGTCACCGGATCCATTCATGCAGGGTTGGCTCCGTTCTGGGCAAAACGCTTGAACAAGTCGCGGTTGTTAGCGTTGCAGGCCTCCCGTCGGCGCGGTGTGCTGGACTGCCGGGTTGATAACGGCCGGGTATTTGTCTCAGGTCGGGCGGTGCAATATCTGGAAGGGATTATTAACCTGTAAGCGCTTGGTGAAGGCGCAATGAAATGCTGACCCCCGTCGCCACGGATTCCATTCCAGGCGAGTGTCGGGGGTCAGATTTCTGCAACCATCAAATCCAGATTCTGCACCGCGGCGCCAGCAGCGCCCTTCCCCAAATTGTCAAATATGGCAGCCAGCAAGACTTGCCCCGTCTGTTCATTTGCACACACCACCAACTGCAGATCATCAGTCCCGTTAAGCGCCTGAGGATCAAGGTGCGTCAGTTGTTTAGCCTCCTGCAGCGACATCACCTGTACATGGGCTGCATCCAGATAGTGCCGCACAAGACACTCATGCAGCTGCGCCGCATCCACCCCCGGCGCCAGTAACCGAAGTTGCACCGGTATGCTCAGCACGATCCCCTGCCGAAAAGCGCCATAGGCCGGTACGAACATTGGGGGCTGGCTCAGGCCGCTTTGCTGCTGGATCTCCGGTACATGCTTGTGCTCAAGCCCCAGGCCATACACCTGAAATGCCGGGGGCGGCGACGCGCCTTCGCCTTCATATTCCTGCACGCCGACGCGGCCTTTTCCCGAATAGCCCGACACGGCATAAATGTTTGCCGGATAGTCTCTTGGCAACAACCCGGCCTCCAGTAACGGACGCAGCAGCCCTATCGCCCCGGTAGGGTAGCAACCGGGATTACTGACCCGCCGGGCTGTGGCAATGCGCTGCGCCTGCTGCGGGTTCATTTGCGCGAAACCATAGGTCCAGTCCGGATGGGTACGGTGTGCCGAACTCGCATCGATCACCCGTACTGCGGGGTTTTCGATACTCGCTACCGCGTCGCGTGCGGCCTGGTCGGGCAAGCATAAAATCGCGATATCGCAGGCATTGATGATCTCGGCTCGGCGTTGTGGATCCTTGCGATGTTCAGCGCTGAGCGTAACAAGCTGCAGATCGGTCCGGTGGCGTAGCCGCTGATGGATTTGCAACCCGGTGGTGCCTTGGTCGCCGTCGATGAATACAAGTGGACTTGCCATGGAATGCTCTCGGACTCAGGAAATGAGGAGCCCAATCATCAGTCGGGAGTTAAGATAGGAAAAGTTGAATTTATAAACGATGAGATTCAGTTTTTCTGAATAAGGAGCGCTCCATGCGTGAAATCAGCCTCGACCGTCTGCGCACGCTGGTTGCTATCGCCGATCTGGGCTCATTTGCCGAGGCGGCCCGCGTGCTGAATCTCTCGCCGCCCACGGTCAGTTTGCATATCGCCGACCTGGAGTCGCGGGTGGGCGGCAAGCTGTTGTCACGCACCCGTGGCCGCGTTCAGCCTTCGGCAATCGGTGAAACACTGGTGGAGCGCGCGCGACGTCTGCTGGCGGATGCGGAGCAAGCGCTGGAGGACGTGCAGCGTCAGGTGCAGGGCCTTTCAGGGCGTGTGCGGCTGGGCGCCTCCACCGGTGCCATCGCCCAGTTGATGCCGCAAGCGTTGGAGATCTTGAGCCAGCGCCACCCTGCAATCGATGTGCAGGTTGCAGTGCTGACGTCGCAGGAAACGTTGAAAAAACTTGCCGAGGGCTCTTTGGAAATAGGTCTGGTCGCGCTGCCTCAGACTCCCGTCAGGCAATTACGGATCAAGCCATGGCGACGGGACCCGGTCATGGCTTTCTTGCCCGCTCGCTGGGAATGTCCGCAGGTTGTCAGCCCCGACTGGCTGGCTGCTCAGCCATTAATTCTGAATGACAACACGACCCGGCTTTCGCGCTTGACCACAGAGTGGTTTGCCAGTGATGGACGCCAGCCAACCCCGCGTATCCAGCTGAACTACAACGATGCGATCAAAAGCCTGGTGGCAGCCGGTTATGGCGCGACCCTGTTGCCGTATGAGGCCTCAACACCCTTGCCTGATACCAGAATCGCCATGCGGCCTTTACATCCCTTGCTATGGCGGCAGCTGGGCATAGCTCACCGCGAAGGCGACATCGAACGATCTACGCAATATGTACTGGATGTGTTGTGGGGGTTGAGTGCGCAGTAGCCGACAAGGATCACAAAAGGCGCGTCAGAGCGCTACTTGCAGCGCTGTATTCACTCGCCAGGAAACAACCTCTCAATAGCTGCCCAATGACTTCAGGGGCAGCAGCGGCTTGTACTCGCACTTCTCGCGCACAAAAGCGGTTGGCACTATCACCCTGCTTTCAAAGAAAGTGGCAAAGTCGAAGTCCTCCAGGCGGTATGGCGCCACCAGCACGGACTCCTGACCGGCACCGAGAAAAACCACAGGACGCTCGGGATCGACATTCGCGCACTCATGTCTTTGGTTGAAATCCAGCGCCTGCGCGATCAGATAGACCTTCTCCGGAATACGCGTATCGCTCAACTGATCGCTGGGCCAGCTCCAACCGAAAAACAGAATCACACCCGCCACCGCACTGCACAGCACAGAGAACCACGGGACATCCCCGGTCGCTTTGCCCTTGACCCAATTGCTGATGAACAAGAGATGAAGCGCCAGAATCAGCGCCGCGATGCTCAGCACAAAAGGCACCAGCAGTTTGAACAGCACCAGGCCTGTGGTCAGGACCAGGGTGATGGGCAAGGCGGAGGCGTCCACATGGAACACGCCATTGATGTGCCCCGCTGCTCTGCCGCGCGCATAGAACAACGCCCCGGAAAGGATCAGCGACAACAATAACTTGGTGACGGCGAAGCTCCACAATGACTTCACCACTGACGAACGCTCGACCAACACGCCGACGAAAATCAGACACAAGCTCACCCCCCACAGCCGAAATGCCAGGGTATGTTCGCGCACCCACTCCATGTCACTGGCGGCAGATCGCACAATGGCCAGCAGGACGCCGATGACGCCAATCACCACCATGGCACGGAGCAAATCTTGGCGCTGCTTTTCCTGCTGGTGGCGGTGCTCGATCAACCATTCGGACAATCTGCGCTGGATATCCCGTACGTAGTACTTCAACGACCTCGGGGAGTTACTCGACAAGTCACGTTCGGAGCCGCTCAGCTCGTGATGGATACGTTCGAGCCTCTGCTCAATTTCTTTGGTCATCTGTCTTTCCAACTCCTGTCGGGGATAGTTCAGTTTGCCCGCCTGGGCCGGTCTTTCCGGGAAAGCGTCGAGGCACAGGCCACACGTGGACATTGAAATGGAGCGGTGAGCGAACGCCCCCGGTCACTACTTACGCCTCACATAGTGACACTCAGCACCCATCCCGCGATTCCGCTCCCAATGACGACCAGCCACGGCGCAACCTTCCAGAACATCAGCGCAACCAGGGCCAGCACGGCCAGACCGAAATCCTGCGGCTGCAAAATGGCACTCGTCCATACCGGATGGTAAAGCGCAGCCAACAGCAGACCAACCACCGCGGCATTGACCCCGGCCAACGCGGCCTGAGTTCGTACGCTACGGCGTAATTGTTCCCAAAACGGCAAGGCGCCCAGAGTGATCAAAAAGGACGGCGCATAGATCGCCAAGAGGCAGATTATCCCCCCTGCCCATCCTGATGGAGGGACATTCATCGACGTGCCGAGGAATGCGGCGAACGTGAACAGGGGGCCAGGTATGGCTTGCGCGGCGCCATATCCTGCCAGGAACACGTCATTACTGACCCAGCCGGAGGGCACCACTTCGGCCTGCAACAGTGGCAGCACCACGTGCCCGCCACCGAAGACCAGTGAGCCGGAGCGGTAGAAGGCATCCACCAGTGCCACGGTTTGACTGGGCCACAGTTGGGTCAATAGCGGCAGCCCCACCAGCAATACCAGGAATAAAGACAGGTAAATCCCCCCGGCCCGGCGGCTGATGGAGATCGGCAATGGATCGTGCTCGGCACACTGCCCGGGTTTGAACAGCAGCAAACCTGCAAGCCCGGCAGCAACAATCACGCTGACCTGCCCCCCTGCAGACGGCTCAAGCAAGGCGACGCAGGTAGCAATCGCCATCAGGGTGACTCGCGTCACGTCTGTGCACAGATGCCGCGCCATCCCCCAAACGGCTTGAGCAACCACCGCGACAGCGACCACTTTGAGGCCATGCAGGACGCCGGGAGAGATGGCTGATCCATATCGGGAGATGCCCAGCGCAAACAGGATCAGCGCAATGGCCGAAGGTAGCGTAAAACCAGCCCAGGCCGCGAAAGCCCCACCGTATCCTGCACGTGACACCCCCAGAGCGATGCCAACCTGACTGCTTGCCGGGCCAGGTAATAATTGGCAGAGCGCGACCAAGTCCGCATAGGTGCGCTCGGTCAGCCAACGCCGTCGTGTGACAAACTCATCGCGAAAGTAGCCCAAGTGCGCAATAGGGCCACCGAACGAGGTCAACCCAAGGCGCATGAAGATGAAAAAAACTGACCAGGCGCTGCTGCGTTTATCGACATAAGAGTTGGCCATGCATGTGCCTACCTGGTTAGAACAAGACCGGTAAATTAATCGAATTACGATAGCGAATTTCGCCTATCTAAAACGGCCCCTCTCGAGGAGTTTGTTTTGATCACATCGCGGCGCTATACGCCTTCGAAATGGCACACCTTCCGATCCTGGTTCGAAGGTGCACCCTAAAATTTGGCCTTTCATAACAGGGCCCTGACTGGCCGCTTCCGACCAATCGTGGAAATTGTCGACCCAAAACAGACACGCCCTCCTCTCACGATCCACGCCTGCGCAGGTCGATTTTTCCGGCTTTTCTTTTGAGATTTCCCGTCGCTATAGCGCTCAGCATTTTCTGAAATTTTGAGCATTCAATGTGATGTGCCGCAGGGCAAGACGCTACTCGACGAAGCTCATCGCGTACGGCGCCAAGTCGCTCGATGGTACGGTCCAGTTCGTCAGCTTTTTCGTTAAGCCGCTGGCGATCGATATCAGGCTGGCCCTGCGCATCCTGCATGGCAACGAGATCGTCCAGTGAAAACTCTGCCGACTGCCCGAGCGCGATCAAGGACAATCGCTGGAGTACATCGCCATGAAACACGCGACTCAGGCCCCGACGCCCTATCGAACGGATAAGACCTTTCTCTTCGTAGTAGCGCAGCGTTGAAGCCGGTAGACCGGAACGTCGTGCCACCTCACCAATATCCAGCTCTTTCATGCTTGACCTCAAGTCGACTTGAACCTGCAGACTACTCGGATCAAACCTCCAAAACAGGTTCAAGGCAAGGAGCAATACCATGGAAATAGCCGAGACAGCACTGCGTATTCTGTTGGTTGGAATTGGGGCCACGCTGATCATGGACCTATCGGCTTTTGTTCAAGCACGAGTATTTGGCCTGACGTCGCCTAACTATGGGCTGGTCGGTCGTTGGCTTGGCCACATGCTGCAAGGGCAGTTTCGTCACTCCACAATCATGACGGCGGCTCCTGTCAGGAATGAGCGCCTGCTGGGGTGGGTATTTCATTACGTCACCGGCATAGTCTTCGCAATGGTGCTGATCGGTGCGAAAGGACTTGCCTGGCTCTGCAACCCCACACTGGTGCCTGCGCTGGTGATGGGGTTGGTCACTGTGATTGCGCCTTTCTTCATCATGCAGCCCGCGTTCGGTTTCGGCATTGCTGCTTCGAAGACAGCGGCACCAAGCGTGGCAAGGCGCAGAAGCATCACTGCGCATCTGATTTTCGGACTAGGGCTTTTTGTAGCTGGATGGCTGTTGATGCAGATCTTTCCGGCATCGTTATGCCTAAGTTGAGTGCCTTTGGGCAGCGCTGGTGCTTAGGGTAAGAGCGTAAGTTCTGAGTGTCTGTTTGTAGCCGATTGCTGCACGGGGTAAAAGGCGGGTGCATTGAATGTGAGTCAAGGGCTACTTCTGACCGAACGCAGCCCGCCACGAGGGGCTGCTTTCATCCTAGTAAGAGACCGATAGACTTCTATGCGCAAGAACACAAAATTGTGAAATTCAGCAAACAACACTGTGCAATAACAGCGAGCTCCAGGAAGCGGAACTCCAATGTAAAGGCAGTCAGATGGACAGCAAGCGCTGTTGAGTTCCGGGGGAGAGTCAACTTCACTTTGAATCGCCAATAAGGGCCTAAAACGAAGTAATGGGTGTGTCGACTCAAAAGACTAATCACCCTAAAAAATCACAACCTCATATCATTGGTTTTGTTTTACCTCGTAGTGCAGGAACAGCACTCCCGAGTCAAACAATTTACTTTTCACCAGCGTGAGTGCAGTTCTGTCCTTAATATTTTTGAATAAAGGAATACCCTGTCCCAACAGTATCGGATTGATGAATAGCCAGTACTCGTCGATGAGGTTTTCCGCCATTAGCGCGTGTGTGGCGCCGGGACTGCCAAACACTAAAATATCGCTGCCCGCGCTATGCTTAAGCTTGCTGATTTCATCGCTTAAATGGCTGCTGATGATTTTAGTATCAGGATTATTCTTTTCCAGCAGGGTTTTCGACAACACAATTTTTCGGGCGGTTTTATACCATCGCGAATGCGCCTGGTCATGCGTACTGGCGTTGGGCTGCTCGGTAGCGGTTGGCCAATAGGACTCCATCATCTGATAGGTGACGCGCCCGTATAACGCGGTGTCGGTCTGCTGAATCCGCTGGTCCACATATGCAAACAAATCGTCGCTCAGACTGATCCAGCCCAAGCTAGCCATGCCTTCATCGGTGGAGGCAACAAAACCATCCAGTGACACATGCATAAACGAAACAATTTTCCGCATGACTATCTCCTTGATTTTATTTTGATTACATAGTCGTTAAGTCCCGCCAGTGCTTGGTATCTGCCTTCATTTCCATCCTTCCTCTCCCCACCATGTTGCGTGGTTACGCAGTAGAAAATCAGCCGAACGTCATTCTTAAACTGCCTTCCGTAAATGAGCCAGTCCCGACTGTCTCTTTTGGCCCAGAGTGTGTAAAAACGCGTCGCCAAAATTGAAGTGTGCGCTTCTACGTTAAATCTGGAATTTATCGGCACATCTGCAGATGTGGATTTTCCGTAGAAGCGCGACTTCCAGTCTGGTTTGAGTGCCTGCCGCACTGAAAAACGTTCTTACACAGCCTGGGCCGATAGCAGCCCTTCTTGACAGAGGGCTATCAACCCAAAACGATCATCTAGCGAGGTATTGAACGGGTGCCGGAAATACGCTCAGTGCTTAAGCATAGAGCTATTACATTAGTCCAAGTGTTGAAACTCCCTGACGATAAAGTCGATGAAAGCGCGCGTTTTCGCTGGCAAATGCAACCGCGATGTGTAAACGAGATTGATGGCTAACCCAGGCAACTCCCAGTCGGTCAGAACCGGGATCACCCGAGCTTTCGAAAAGATTTGCAGGATCGCTCCAGGGACATTGCCGCCATCGACGAAAACCCCCTTCGCGCCGAAAACCATCAGGCCGTGACCGGTGCTTGTGTCCTGAAGGGAGGCAGGGCCAGGCGCTCACCTACCTTGCCCTGTTGCAATGGCTCCCGATCACGGCGGAAAAACAGAGCCACACATTAGTTGTATACAATAACTTTAAGTTCTGGTTACATTATTCCGCGCCTACGACCCCGGTAATCGCCGGGGCGTATTGCGACGGTCAAAAAACCATGCAACATCCACAGCCGCTCCAACCCATCGAACGTCATCCACGGATGTCGTTCAACGACCTCTACGATGCTTGCTTGAGCCATCGTTCAAGCAACACATTCGTCTTCCTGCCGTTCGCCGACCACACCTACGGGAACCTCCTGGAACCCACTGCGGGTCAATGTCTGCTGAAGTCTGAGCCTGACAGCAACACGTTGCATCCAGGCAGTACCTGCCTGCAAGGGCTTCGCTGATGCCGAAAACAGGTGTATGCCCAGAATCAACTTGTATCCAAGATCCATACGGAAGAGGAGCACCCATGCCCAAAACTTTACTGGTCAAAAACGCCGAGCTTTTGGTGACAATGGATGGTGAGCGCCGGGAAATCAGGCGCGGTGGTCTGTTCATCGAGGGCAACCTGATCAAGCAGGTCGGCCCTACCGAAACGCTGCCCCAACATGCTGACGTGATTCTGGACATGGCCGGGAAAGTAGTAATTCCAGGCCTGGTCAATACCCACCACCACATGTACCAGAGCCTCACCCGCGTAGTGCCGGCGGCTCAGGACGGTGAGCTGTTCAATTGGCTAACCAACCTGTATCCAATCTGGGCCCGGCTTACGCCCGAAATGATTGCGGTATCGACTCAAACGGCGATGGCCGAGCTGATTCTCTCAGGCTGCACCACCTCCAGTGACCACCTCTATATTTACCCCAATGGCTGCAAGCTTGATGACAGCATCCATGCCGCCGCAGAGATTGGCATGCGCTTTCACGCTGCACGCGGCAGCATGAGTGTGGGCCGCAGCCTAGGCGGTCTGCCACCCGACTCCGTGGTGGAGAAAGAGAGTTACATCCTCAAGGATTCCCAGCGCCTGATCGAAGAGTTCCATGATGCCAGCCATGGCTCAATGCTGCGCATGGTCGTGGCGCCCTGCTCGCCCTTTTCCGTGAGCCGTGACCTGATGCGCGAATCAGCAGTTCTTGCGCGCCAGTACGGTGTGTCATTGCACACGCACCTTGCAGAAAACGTCAGCGACATCGCCTACAGCCGCGAGAAGTTCGGCATGACCCCTGCCGAATACGTCGAAGACCTGGACTGGGTCGGCCACGATGTATGGCACGCCCATTGTGTGCAACTCGACCAGCACGGTATTGAGCTGTTCGCGCGCACCGGGACCGGAGTTGCCCACTGCCCGTGCTCGAACATGCGTCTGGGCTCCGGGATCGCTCCGATCCGCAAGATGCGCGACCAGGGTGTCCCGGTGGGCCTGGGTGTGGACGGTTCGGCTTCCAACGATGGCGCCAGCATGATCGGCGAGGTACGCCAGGCGCTGCTGTTGCAGCGTGTCGGTTTTGGCCCCGATGCAATGTCTGCTCGTGAAGCACTGGAAATCGCAACACTGGGCGGCGCCAAGGTGCTCAACCGCAATGATATTGGCGCCCTCGCCCCCGGCATGGTGGCGGACTTCGTCGCCTTCGACCTTGGACATCTGGCCTATGCCGGCGCCCTTCACGACCCGCTGGCCGCCTTGGTGTTTTGCACCCCGACCCACGTCGACACCAGCGTGATCAACGGCCGTGTGGTGGTCAAGGACGGTCACCTCACCACCGTCGACCTACCCCTGGTGCTGGAACGCCACAACCGGTTGGCCCGGCAGTTGGTCAGCGGCGAGTGACCCGTACCAACCGCTGCCCTCGACACTGAGTGCAACGACGGGCGCAACTGCGCCCACCCACTCATCGAATGCGACTGAGAACGTGCTGTTAGACGCATCTAAAATAACAAAAGCGAGCTACTCACCATGACTTCTTCAGCTTCATCTCGTCCAGAGGACGAAAACCTCGGTATTGGCGCCAACCTGGCCTACGGTCTTCAACATGTGTTGACGATGTACGGAGGCATCATCGCTGTCCCCCTGATCATCGGTCAGGCTGCCGGGCTTTCTTCAGCCGACGTGGGCCTGTTGATCGCCGCGTCGCTGTTCGCCGGAGGCCTGGCCACCTTGCTGCAGACACTTGGGATTCCATTCTTCGGCTGTCGCCTCCCTCTGGTTCAAGGGGTGTCTTTCGCCGGTGTTTCGACCATGGTCGCGATCATTGGCAGTGACGGTACAGGCGGACTGCCCGTGGTATTCGGGGCGGTAATCGTGGCGTCGGTGATCGGCCTGCTGATCACGCCGCTGTTCTCGAGCATCATCAAGTTCTTTCCGCCGCTGGTGACGGGAATCGTCATAACCACCATCGGATTGACTCTGATGCCTGTCACGGCACGCTGGGCCATGGGCGGTAACAGTCAGGCAGCCGACTTTGGCAGCATGGCCAACATAGGCCTGGCGGCACTCACACTGGTCACCGTACTGCTGCTCAGCAAGCTGGGAAGTGCGAGTATTTCGCGCCTGTCGATTCTGCTGGCAATCGTCATCGGCACACTGGTCGCTACCGCTTGTGGGATGGCCGATTTCTCCCAAGTACTCGAAGGCCCCTTGGTGGCGCTGCCCGAAGTCCTGCACTACGGCCTTCCGCAATTTCGGTTCGCCGCTATCCTGTCGATGCTGATCGTAATTCTCGTGACCATGGTCGAGACCTCCGCAGACATTCTCGCCGTCGGTGAGATCATCGATACCAAAGTCGACTCGAAACGCCTCGGCAACGGCCTGCGGGCGGATATGATTTCCAGCGCCCTGGCGCCCCTGTTTGGCTCCTTCACCCAGAGTGCCTTTGCGCAGAACGTTGGTCTGGTCGCCGTGACTGGTATCAAGAGCCGCTATGTGGTGGCCACCGCCGGGCTGATCCTGGTGACTCTGGGGCTGCTGCCGGTGATGGGAAGACTGGTCGCCGCGGTGCCTACCGCCGTCCTCGGTGGTGCCGGTCTGGTGCTGTTCGGCACCGTCGCAGCCAGCGGTATCCGTACCCTGGCCCAGGTGGACTACCGCAACAACATGAACCTGATCATCGTGGCCACATCAATCGGCTTCGGCATGATCCCGATTGCAGCGCCAAACTTCTACAATCACTTCCCGACCTGGTTCGAGACCATTTTCCACTCCGGCATCAGCTCGGCAGCGATCATGGCCATCCTGCTCAACCTGCTGTTCAACCATCTGCGGGCCGGTAACTCCGACCAGCAATCGGTATTCGTTGCTGCCAGCGATCGCATCCTGCGCTCCCGGGATATCTGCGAACTCAATGACGGTGATGTTTTCCGCGATGGCAAGCTGTTCGACTGCAACGGCAAGGAAGTACCGATTATAGAGAGTGACGAGAGCCATGAGCAGGCCCCGGCACTGCGCAAAAAGCGCTTCGAGCAGGAACACTAGGCCACCCTGAGCCAAGGAAAGCGGCGTGCACGCGCCGCTTTCCATACTGCCGTTGTGGATGCCTGTTCAAGGGCAATATAACGGCTGATCAACCAGGTTTTCACACGCTCCAAGCCAAAAACGCATGTCGAAACAGCAAGTCTAAAAACCACCGCACTCTGGGGCCGTTGGCGATTTAAGCAACGGGCACCTAGAACTTTTCCCTGTTTATTGGTCTATGTGAATAAGCACATCTGCGCGGCAGGCCCGAACCCGAAGGTTCCCGCAGCCAGATGGCGACACGTCCAATTGTTAATCAGAGGTTTTCTGCGCTCATGAAATTCCATGACCCACGAATGGTGCTTTTCGGCCTGTTCGCGTTGGCGGCAGTGGGCTCGGCATCAGCCACACAAATGAAAGCCTCAAGCCCTGTTTTCGCCCCCGAAGTCGCAGCCGTTGAGGTTCCGGTCCAGGCTGGCGAAAACCCTTGGCCGACCCTGGCCAGTATCGACGCCAGGCAACCAGCAACATTACTTGCCCATGACGACCGATACAGGGATGACGGTCGCTGGCACGATCGCAGGGACGATTCACGCCGGGAGAACTGGCGTCGAGAACAATGGCGCAGAGAACAGGCGCGCCGGGAAGCCGAACGCCATAGAGATTGGGAGCGCCGCCATGATCGGGCCATGCGCCAGCGCTACGAGGACGAACACCGCTACTATCGTCGCTAGCATCGGTACAACACGGGAGCTGCTGCGAAGAGGTCAGCAGGCCCGCAATACCGACTTTCTCAGCAGCCGCTCAACGCCACCTGCCGACGCTCGCCGGCGAAGAACCACGGGCGCAGGCGCACACCCACGCTGTTCCCGATAAACGCAGCCACCAACCACACCCAGCCATGCAGGCTGCCCGAGGCGATGCCGCTAAAGTACGCACCGATATTGCAGCCATAGGCCAGACGCGAACCATAACCAAGCAGCAAACCACCGATCACCGCCGCCAACAGCGAACGGGCCGGGATTTTAAGGCTGGGCGCAAAGCGTCCGGCCAAACCTGCGGCCAATAGCGCACCGAGGACGATGCCGATGTCCATGACACTGGTGATGTCTTCCCAAACTGGCGCGGCCAGGGCCTTGGCATTGCCCGGCATTTGCCAGAACCCCCAACTGGCGACATCCACACCCAACCCGCTCGCAGCCTTGGCGCCCCAAAGCGCGAATGCCGAAGTAATGCCCCATGGCCGCCCAGCCAGCGCCAGCGTGGCGTAGTTGAGCAGCGCCAGGCCAATCGCCCCCCATACCAATGGCCACGGACCGCGCAAGAAGCGGCGCAGGCCCAGGTGTTCGCTGGTCACGCCTTCTTCAAGCGTGCCATGGCGACGTTTTTCCAGGCGTACGGTCACCACCGCAATGATCGCAAACACGCTCAGGCTCACGAGCAATGCTGGAACCACGCCGAAGCTTTTAACGATGGAGGTGGCCGGGAACGCAGGCAACGCAAACCACCAGTCAACGTGATGAGTAGCAATCAACGAACCGCATATAAAGAACAACAGAGTCACCAGCATCCGCGCGTTACCGCCGCCGACGGTAAACAGGGTGCCAGAGGCGCACCCACCGCCCAGCTGCATGCCGATGCCGAAAATAAACGCACCGAACACGACCGAAATCCCGATTGGCGCCACCAGCCCGACCACAGGCTGGCCAAACAAAGTGCCCGCTCCCAGCGCGGGGAAAAAAAGCACCACCGCCACGGCCAGCATCACCATTTGCGCACGCAGACCAGCACCCCGCCGGTCATTGAGAAACACCCGCCAGGCCGAGGTAAACCCGAAGGCTGCGTGATAAAGGGTCAAACCCAGCGCCGCGCCGACCACCAGCAACAGCACCTGGCGCGAGCCGACGCTGTTTTGCAGAAATACGGCGCCAAGCAACAAAAGGACAAAAGCCACCAGCGGCGCGACGGGCTTGCGCGCAGGTGTCATGGGAAGCGAACTGCTCATGGGAAATCTCGGCTCAATGGATTTTGATTGATTGCAATGGCGCCGAGTATAAACCTGAGCGTGAGACTGATCCTGTTATAGATGGCTATTGCTGTAGATACGCTGTTCCAGGTCAAGCCCCCCCAGTGGGAGCGAGCCTGCTCGCGAAGATCATTCGCGAGCAGGCTCGCTCCCACGCTTGAAGTATCCCTCATGCCGCTGGAGAGGAACGAAGGCTACGCCTACATCCCCAGCCAGTTCGGCAGCGCCAGCGAAACAAATGGTACGTAGGTCACCAGGACCAGGAACGCCAGCATCACCAGCAGCCACGGCGATACCGCTCGCACCACGCGGGTCAGCGGCATGCCCGTGACTGCCGAGGTAACAAACAGGTTGAGTCCGGTGGGCGGCGTGATCAGGCCGATTTCCATGTTCACCACCATAATGATGCCCAAGTGGATCGGGTCGATGCCCAGCTGCATGGCGATAGGGAACAGGATCGGCGCCAGGATCAGGATGATCGCCGAAGGCTCCATAAAGGTCCCGGCAACCAGCAGCACAATATTGACCACCAACAGGAATTCAAGCGGCGTAAAGCCCTGCTCCACCACCCAGGCGGTGATCGACTGCGGGATCTGCTCGGTGGTGAGGACATGGGCAAAAAGCATGGCGTTGGCGATGATAAACATCAGTACCACGCTCAGCTTTCCCGCTTCGATAATCACCTTCGGGCATTCGCGAACGGTCATGTCCTTATAGATAAAGATGGCCACAAACGCGGCATAGACGGCGGCGACCGCAGCGGCTTCGGTGGGTGTGAACATGCCCGAGTAGATACCGCCGAGAATGATCACGATCAGCATCAGGCCCCAACCGGCCCTGCGGCCTGCGGTCATGATTTCCTTGAGCGAGGCACGCGGCAGCGACGGCATATCCTTGACCCGCGCCATGATGTAAATGGTGACCATCAGCACCAGCCCCAACAGCAAGCCCGGCACCACACCGGCCATAAACAGCTTGCCCACCGAGGTTTCGGTCGCGGTGGCGTAGACCACCATGACGATCGACGGTGGAATCAGGATACCCAGGGTCCCGGCATTACAGACGATGCCAGCAGCGAAGTCCTGCTTGTAACCGGATCGCACCATGCCCGCGATGACAATCGAACCGACCGCCGCCACCGTGGCTGGCGACGAACCGCTGAGTGCGGCAAACAGCATGCAGGCAAGAATTGCAGCGATGGCCAGGCCACCTTTGATGTGACCGACGCAAGCATTGGCAAAGTCGATCAGGCGCCGGGCCACGCCCCCGCTGGTCATGAATGCGCCAGACAGCAGAAAGAACGGAATGGCCAGCAACGTGTAGTGCTCGCTGGTTTCGAACAACTTGATCGCCAGCGAACGCACCGAGTCGTTGCTGAAGAACAGGATGGTCATAGCCCCGGATAAACCCAGGGAAATCGCCACCGGAATGCCGACAAACATCAGCACGAACAGGGCGACAAAAAGGAAGGCGATGGTCATTTTTCGGTCCCCGACTTGTCGTTTTCCGCCAGCTTGACGGCGTCATCCACTTCACTGTGCAAGCCCAGGCCTTGTTGCTTGCCTTGCGCTATACGGATGAAAATCTGCAGAAAACGTACGAACATCAGGGCAAAGCCGATTGGCACGATCATTACGATTTGCCACTGTTGAATGCCAAAGCGGTCCAGGTCTTCGGCACTGGTGCCGACCGCATACAGCGTGGCTACCCACTGTTCGCTGGAGTACGCCATCAGGGCGCAGTAGCCCAGGCAAATGAGTACCGCCAGCAAGGCAACGCGGCGCTGGTTGGCGGGGTTGAACTGGCGCACCAGCAAATCGACACCAATGTGCGCGCCAATGCGTACGCCCCAGGCCAGACCTACAAAGATCAGCCAGCCGAACATGGCCTTGGTCAGCGCCACGCTCCAGGTCATCTCCTGAGCGATAAACAAAATACCGTCGCCGATGCTGAGCAGGGTCTCGTTGGCGAAGGGCAGCGAATCCCCCAGCGAGTAGAAAATGCCATAAAGGTTGTTGAACACCACATACGAAAAAGTGACCAGGGTCATGCCTGCAAGCAGGAACGCCACCAGCATTTCTTCCGCGTGATTCCAGACACGAACGACTGCGTGCATGGGGTATCTCCCTATAAAGAGCGGTCGCCAAGCGACAAATGGGACCGATGAAGTCGCTGGCGACCCCGCACGGGGTCACCGGCGACAATCCGGGTCTTAGCTGCTTTGGTTAGCTTGCTCGGCGGCTTCGATCACATCGGTACCGATGGCGCTCTCGAACTTCTTCCACACCGGGCGCATGGCTTCACGCCATAGCTCGCGCTGCTCCGGAGTAAGGGAGATGATTTCGCTGTTGCCGGAATCGGCAATGCGCTGGCGGGAAGCCTGGTTCAGCGCCTCGGCCTGTTTGTTGACCTCGACCGTCACCTCGGTCATGACCGTATCCAGCGTGGTGCGCACGTCTGGCGGCAGGCCGTTCCAGAACTTGGTGTTGGTGATTACCATGTAATCGATGGCGCCATGGTTGGACTCAGTGAAGAACTTTTGCACCTCATACACGTTCTGGCTCTCGTAGTTCGACCAGGTGTTCTCGGTGCCATTCACCACGCCGGTCTGCAAGCCCTGATACACCTCGGCAAAGCTCATCTTGCGCGGCGCGGCGCGCAGGGCCTTGAACTGCTCATCCAAAACTGCGGAGGCCTGTACCCGGAACTTCAGGCCACGGGCATCCTTGGGTTCGTACAGGGCCTTGTTGGCGGACAACTGCTTCATCCCGTTGTGCCAGTAACCGAGGCCGGTAATGCCCTTGCCTTCCATGGACTTGAGCAGGGCCTGCCCCTGCGGGCTCTGCTGGAAGCGGTCGACCGCCTGGATATCGTTGAACAGAAATGGCAGATCGAAAATCTGGATCGGCTTGGAATAGTGCTCGAACTTGGCCAGCGACGGCGCCAGCAATTGCACGTCACCCAGCAGCAACGCTTCCATTTCCTTGCCGTCGCCGAACAACGACGAGTTCGGATAAACCTCGACCTTGACCCGCCCTGGCAGGCGCTCTTCAGCCAGTTTTTTGAACAGCAACGCGCCCTGCCCCTTGGGCGTGTGTTCGGCGACCACGTGGGCGAACTTGATACTGATGGGGTCGGCCGCGCTCGCAAAACCTGCGAATAATGGAAGTGCGCAGGCCAAGGCCTTGAGAGTGTGCTTGAACATGGGTACATACCTCTTGTTGTTATAAGTTTGGTAGTGCCTGGTGTTGCCTGAACTTCGTTTGAACTTGACTGCCAATCTGCTTTTTTGACTCAGGCAGACGGCAAGCCTGCCCGGCGCAATATTCGCCGGGCATGCTCGATCACTGGGGCATCGACCATCTGCCCGTCGACCACGAACACTCCGTTTCCGCTCGCAACCGCGGCCAGAACCTGCCTTGCCCACTCAAGCTCTTCCTGCCTTGGCATATAGGCTGTGTGAATCAATGCAACCTGACCGGGATGGATACACAGCAGGCCGCCAAACCCCATATCCCTCGCATCGGCGGCCATTCGGGTCATGCCTTGAGTGTTTTTGATATCCGGGAACACGCTGTCCAGCGGTGGCGCCAGTTGCGCCAACCGGCTGTGCAGCAAAATGGCGTAGCGGGCCTGATCGAGTATCCGCAGCGCTGCGGCGCTCGCGCTGGCCAACCCCAAATCCAGGCCCAGATCCAGAGCGCCAAATGTCAGGCGCTCGACCCCGGCTGCGCGCACGATGGCCGGTAATTCCAGCAGGCCCTTGGCACTTTCGATAATTGGCCAGATCGGTTTGCCACACGCCGCAGCCAGTTCGACCTGTGTAGCACTCTCGGCCTTGGGCAGTAATACCGCCACCACACCGGGCTGACGGCGACACAGCGCCAGATCTGCCGCTTGCTGCTCATGCTGCGGCGCATTGATACGCACCAGTACCCGGGCCTGCGGGTTGGCATCCAGAAAAGCATCCAGGTTGGCTCGCGCCTGGACTTTGAGGTTATCCGCTACAGCGTCTTCCAGATCGACGATCACCGCATCGGCGCCGCTGCCCAGGGCTTTGGCAATACGCTCGGGGCGGGTGGCCGGGACAAACAGCGCCGAACGAATAGTGGTGTTATTCATAAATGTGCTCCATGGCTCATACCGCTCCTTGTTGGTGAAGACGCTGGATGTCAGCAATCCCATAGCCCAACTCGCTCAGCAGGCTATCGGTGTGTTCGCCCAAGTACGGCACCGCATCCATGCGCGGCTCGAAGGCTGCGTTGCGCCCCGGTGGCAACAGCGCAGGCAGCTTGCCAGCCGGGCTGTCCACCTCGCGCCAGCGATCACGGGCTTGCAGTTGCGGATGCGCCCAGACACCCGCCATATCATTGACATGGGCATTGGCTATCGATGCCGCGTCGAGCCGTGCAATCACTTCATCGGCGCTCATCCGGGCAAAGGCCGCAACAATGATCGCCCGCAACTCGGTGCGATTATCCGAGCGCCGCGCGTTTGCATTAAAGCGTGGGTCGCTCGCAAGATCCGGCTGCAGCAACACCTTGTCGCAAAACTGCTGCCATTCGCGCTCGTTCTGCAGGCCGAGCATCACCGTACCGCCGTCGCCCGCAGGGAAGGGTCCGTAGGGGTAGATCGTGGCGTGCGCGGCACCGGCACGCGGAGGTGGAGGCGCCCCGTCGTAGGCGTAATACATCGGGTAGTTCATCCACTCGACTAGGCTTTCGAGCATCGACACATCAATGCGGCTGCCCTCCCCGGTCTTGTCCCGCAGCAGCAGCGCCGAGAGCACGCCGGTGTAGGCGTACATGCCCGCGGCGATGTCGGCAATCGAGCAACCGGCTTTGGCCATGTCGTTTTCGCCCGGCCCGCCGGTTACGGACAGAAATCCGCCTTCGCTCTGGATCAGCAGGTCGTAGGCTTTTTTCTGTTCGTAGGGACCGCCATCTCCGTAGCCGGAAATATCGCAGACGATCAACCGCGGGAAACGCTCATGCAGGGCTGCAAAAGACAGCCCCATGCGCTCTGCCGCACCTGGAGCCAGGTTCTGCACCAGCACATCGGCCGTGGCCAACAGTTTATCGAGCACCTGCCCCGACTCCTGCTGTTTGACGTTGAGGGTCAGGCTTTCCTTGGAGCGGTTAGTCCAGACAAAGTGCGAGGCCAGGCCTTTGACCCGCTCGTCATAGTCACGGGCAAAGTCGCCGGAGCCAGGACGTTCGATCTTGATGACCCGTGCTCCTAGGTCTGCCAGTTGGCGGGTGCAAAACGGCGCCGCGATGGCGTGCTCCAGGCTTACCACGGTAATCCCGTCCAGCGGGCGGGGCTTGGCTGTAGTGGCGGTCATGAGGAGCTCCCGGTGCGGGTCAGCACACTCAGATCGTCGAGATGGCGCAGATGCCAGACCAGCTCGACAAGCCCGCTGGCCTGTTCGTCATTCCGCGCTCCCGAGAAAGCCAGCAGGCGGCGAAATTTATCTTCCAGCTCGTCGCGAGTCAGGGTATTGCCAGGGTCGCCCTTGGGCTCGTCGATGCGGCCGTGCACGGTTCGGCCCTGCACCGTGGTCACCTCCACCCGGCCCAGCCAGCGTTGCGGATAGGCGCTGTCGACTTCGTCGTCCAGCACCATATGTACTTTGTCGCGAAACTCACTGATGCGCGGGTCGGTCAATGCGTGTTGCTGAAATTCGGGCAATCCGGCCTTGCCGTAAACGGCGATCAAGCCCAGCACCGTGCCCATGGAGAACTTGGCCTGATGGACGCTCTGCGGCACCAGCACACGGCCTAATACATCGATGGCGCCCTGATGCACGCGGGTGGTGACGCGGGCAATGTCCTCGGCGCGCAGCTGCTCGCGCTGCATCAGATCCAGCAGCGCATCCGCCGCCGGGTGCGTATGGCGGCACGACGCGTGAAACTTGAACGAGGTTTCAGTCAGCGCCCAGCGCCTGCCCAGACCATCGGACAAGCAGGCTGGGTTGGCATCGCTGGACATCCCGGCGGCCATGCCCTGCTCGCCCTCAAGAATGTTTCGTGCACCGCTCAGCCCGTCGGCGGTCAAGTAGGCGGCAAGCAGGCCATCGGCTGCTGCCTTGGCGGTATGCAACTGCTTGGAGTCAGCTGCATCACGCAAGAACTCCCACAAGCCCGCCGCCTGGGTTCCGGCGCTACCGAGCAGGTTGGTGAACTGCTCCTGATTGAAATCCATCAACTTGCCGACGCCAACTGCCGCCGCCAGCGTGCCGACCGTGGCGGTAGTGTGGAAGGTGCGATAGTGCGAGCGGCCGAGAAATTCACCGATGCGAATACCCGCTTCATAACCGGCGACAGCGGCGAGGATCAGTTCGCGGCCGGTTTTGCCCAGGTCCTGGGCGCCAGCCAGCACCGCCGGGAACACCACTGTTGCCGGATGCAGGACCGAGCTGTTGTGCAGGTCATCCTGCTCCACCAGGTGTGAGCTAGCGCCGTTGACCAGCGCAGCAAAATACGCGGAGCTGGTCGTGCCATTGACCAGGACCCCGGCAGGCCCGCTGGCCGGGCCCATCATTGCCGCATAGCGCTCGAACAAAGGGATCGGATGTGCTCCCTGACTGGCCAAGGCCGAGCCCAGCCAGTCGAGAAACAGGTCTTCGGTGCGGCTGATAACTGCTTCGGGCAGTTGCGTGTAATTCAGGTCGGCCAAAAAACCGGTGAGTGCTTGAGTGTGCTGACTCATGCCGCGTTCTCCATCAATGTCTATTTGTAGAACTTGCTTAGAAAGAACGCGGCAACTCGAGCAGGTGCTCGGCCACGTAAGACAGGATCAGGTTGGTGGAAATGGGCGCTACCTGGTACAGACGCGTTTCGCGGAACTTGCGCTCGACGTCGTATTCATTGGCGAAGCCAAAACCACCGTGGGTCTGCAGGCAGGCATTGGCCGCTTCCCAGCTGGCCTTGGCCGCCAGGTACTTGGCCATGTTGGCCGCCGCACCGGCCTTGCGCCCGCTGTCGTATTCCTCGCAGGCGCGCCAGCGCATCAGGTCGGCGGCTTCAAGCTCGATATGGGCTTCGGCAATCGGGAACTGAACACCCTGGTTTTGCCCGATCGGACGACCGAACACCACGCGGTCACGGGCGTACTGCGCGGACTTTTCATTGAACCAGCGACCATCACCAATGCACTCGGCAGCGATCAGCGTACGTTCGGCATTGAGCCCGTCGAGAATGTAGCGAAAGCCCTTGCCTTCCTGCCCGATCAAGCTGCTGACCGGGATTTCAAGGTTGTCGAAGAACAGTTCGTTGGTCTCGTGATTAACCATGTTGGCAATCGGCTGCACGGTCAGGCCGTTGCCGATGGCTTCGCGCAGATCGACCAGAAAGATCGACATGCCGTCGACTTTTTTCTCGACCTCCGCCAGCGGCGTTGTGCGGGCCAGCAGGATCATCAGGTCCGAGTGCTGAACCCGCGAGATCCAGACTTTCTGCCCATTGATCACGTACTTGTCGCCCTGGCGCACGGCGGTGGTCTTGATTTTGGTGGTGTCGGTGCCGGTAGTCGGTTCGGTCACGGCCATGGACTGCAGGCGCAACTCGCCGCTGGCCAGCCTGGGCAGGTAGTAGCTCTTCTGCGCCTCACTGCCGTGCCGCAACAAGGTGAACATGTTGTACATCTGACCATGCACGGTGCCGGAGTTGCCGCCGCAGTGGTTCACCTCTTCCAGAATCACCGAGGCTTCGGCCAGCCCCAGGCCCGAGCCGCCGTACTGCTCCGGAATCATTGCCGACAACCAGCCGGCTTGGGTCATCGCCGTGACAAAGGCCTCGGGGAAGCCCTTTTGCTCGTCGATCTCGCGCCAGTACTGCGCCGGGAACTCGGCACACAGGGCTCGCACGCCCTCGCGGATGGCGTTGTAGTCTTCGTTCAGATACGGATTCATTGCAGATCCTTGTTGTAGTTATCGAACTGAATGCCGCCGGGTAATCGTCAGTCGAATGTCACTTCGCCCTGCTGGGCCACACCGTCTGTATTGCCCACCCATAGCTCGGCCTTACCCTCAGCGACGATGCGCCCCCTCAGCACAAAGGGATGGGGCGCCATCAGCGGGCGTATGCCGCGATACGCGAAGCCACGCACACGAGCCTGGGGATTGGCGCGGCAGAAGGCGCGCAGACTCAGCGTGGCCATCAACGGCCCATGCACCACCAGCCCCGGATAACCCTCGGTTGCAGTCGCATAGGGCCAGTCGTAGTGAATACGGTGACCATTGAAGGTCACTGCCGAATAGCGGAACAGCAAGGTGGTGCTGGGCGTGACGGACTCCTGCCAGGCGCCCGTGGGCAATGGCTCACTGCCCACGAGCCTAGGCGGTGTCGGCTCGCGATAGACGATGTCCTGCTCTTCGCGAATTGCCAGTTGCCCATCCTGCAGATAGTCATGCTGGAGCGTGACAAACAACAGCGAACCGGTCCTTCCGTGCTTTTGCTGAACATCGATGATGGTGGAAATACGTGTCGCGTGAGCATCCACCTTGAGCGGTGTATGGAACTCCAAACGGCCACCCGCCCACATGCGGTTGCGGTTATCGGCGGGTGGCAGAAAGCCCCCACGGGCCGGATGCCCATCGCCGCCCAGAGCGCCTTCCTCCATCGCTGACTGGAAGAAACACCACTGCCACAACGCTGGCAGGTCTTCCCCGGCCTGCGGCACCGGCTCACCGAGAGTGGCGGCAATCCGGGTGATCAGGTTCAGGCTCAGGTGATCCTGGGTTTCTTCAGTTCGACCGATCCAGGCGGACAGTGCGTTATCGCTCATCGGTGGTTTCCCCGTGGCTTGTTATTTTGGCCATGATTGCCAAAAGCTAGGCGATCTGTGAATCTGCGTTTCGGTAAGGGGGCGTTCGGTTTTACTTAACGCCAGAACCAATCCATAGCGGAAAGCAGTCATGCATTTTGATCTGGTCGACCTGCGCCTGTTCATTCATATCGCCGAATCCCCCAGCATGACCCAGGGCGCGCGCAAGGCATTTATCTCCCCGGCAGCGGCCAGTGCCCGGATCAAAAGCCTGGAAGAGAACCTCTCCAGCCGCTTGTTGTACCGTGACAGCCGTGGCGTCGAGCTAACCCCGGCAGGCGAGCTGTTTTTGCACCATGCGCGCGTGATCATGCGCCAGGTGGACTACATGAAAAGCGAGTTCACCGAGTACGGAACCGAGTCTTCGGGGCATATCAAGATCTTTGCCAACACCACGGCCGCCACCGAATTCCTGCCCGAAATCCTTGCCGGTTTTCTCGCCGAACGACCGGGAGTGACGGTTGATCTGCAAGAGCGACTGAGCCGTGACATTGTTCGCGGAGTGATGGATGGCTCAACAGATATGGGCATCATTGCAGGCCCGGTCGAGGCCGACAGTTTGCAGGTCATCCACTTCAGCACTGACCAGTTGATTCTGGTCACCCCTCTCGGCCACCCGCTGGCCCAACGCAAGTCGATCAAACTGGCCGAGACTCTGGCCTATCCGCACATCGGCCTGCACGAAGGCACTACCCTATTGCGCTTTTTGAATGAGCAAGTCGCCCTGCACGGCAAGACATTGAACATGCGCATCAAGGTCTACAGTTTCGAAGCGATGTGCAGGATGGTCGAAGCGGGAGTGGGTATCGCCATCCTGCCGGAGTCATCAGCCCGTCGTCATCAGCAGACTATGGGCTTGTCAGTCATCGAGCTGGACGAACCCTGGCGGGTTCGTGAGCGAAGTATTCTGGTCCGCGACCTGCAAGCGCTGCCCAATGTGATCAGGGTCTTGATCAATTTGTTGTTGGCGCATAACAAGAGCGTTGAATAAACACGGTCGAACCCGGTGGTTCGAGCAGGGTCGCCGCAACAACGTCCACCCCATTGAACGCTGAATCGCCCCTACCGGGGCGCGCTCAGGCCAGAAGCGTATTCTGGCCTCCGTTCAAGATAAGGCCACGTTCAGCAGATCACCAGAGAGCGATGTCGTAGGTAAAGTAGATTCGGTTGCTGTCTCGCCCACGTGAATAATCAGAGCGATAAACGTAATTACGCAACCGCACGCCCAAGCCTTTGAGGGTGCCTTGTTGCACGACATAAGCAAGTTCGGCATCACGTTCCCACTCCTTGACCGTGGTGTTGGACTTACCGTCGTTACCGCTCAGATAGCGAGTGGTAAAGGCCAGACCAGGCACTCCGAGGGCGGCAAAGTTGTAGCCGTAGTTCAGCATCCATGTCTTCTCGTCCTCCTCGATGAACTTGCCTATGCCGGCGTTGCTGAACGAGTAAACGGTTGCACCGCTGATGTAGGGCAACCCTGCGTCGCCGCTGAGGGTCTGGTAACCACCACCGAAGGTATGCCCGGAGATGGCGTAAGACAGTTGCCCACTCAGCATGTTGTTATCGATTTTGCCGCCGTAAGCCGATCCGCTATCGACACTGTTGAAATAGCGTAGGTCACTGGTCAGCACGCCAGTGCCCAAGGGAAGATCGTGCTGGATACCGGCGAAATTCTGACGGTAAAAATTTTCCAGTTCGCCGTAGAAGTAACTCAAGCGTACGTTTTTCCTCAGCATGTACTCGGCACCGGCATAGCTGAAGTCCCCTGATTTATCTCCGCCATAGCCATCGGGCACAATCGGCATACTGTCGGTGGAGTCTCGCAGTTTGAATCGGTCCAGGTAGCCCCCGGTCAGAGTGAGGTTCTCGATATCTATGCTGCTGATCTGGGTGCCTTGATACGTTTGGGGCAAGAGGCGTGCATCGTTGTAAATCAGTACCGGCGTCTTGGGGAGCAAAGTGCCGTATTTCAACGTGGTTTTAGCCAGCCGGGCTTTAGCGGTCACCCCGAGACTTGCGAACTCGTCTGCCGCACGTCCATCATCATGGACAGGCATCAAGCCAGTACCGCTACGACCACGGCCAGAGTCGAGCTTGACCCCGAACAGGCCCAGCGCATCAACACCCAAACCGAGGGTGCCAGGGGTAAATCCCGACTGGTAATCCAGCAGAAAGCCTTGGGCCCATTCCGTCCTCTCACTCTTCGCGATTCTTGCCGCTCGAGCGCTCAAGCCATGTTCATCACGAAAGTTTTCATTGAAGTAAACATTGCGTAGCTGCAACTTGAGCTTACTGTCTTCAATAAACCCTTCTGCACTTGCACTGGCCAATGGCAGCATGGCAACAAGAGGAAAAGAAACCCAACGGGTAAATGAAATGCTCATATGAAACCACTCTTTTATTGTTATTCAGGGTGCAACTCAGCGCACGCCCCACACGTGAGGCATCCGGCACTATCGAGGCGAGTCGGGTAACTCAGGAGAACAGGCTTATCGCCCCGGTCAGCAAGGCCAGAGCGGTAATCACCAGGGACGTCAACACCGCCCATTTAACGGTAGCCTTCTGGAAGTCGCCGATGTCACGGTCAACCATCCCCACCAGCAACAGGGTTGAAGCCACCAGCGGGCTCATCAAGTGCACTGGCTGCCCGAGTATCGAGGCCCGGGCGATTTCAACCGGGTCGATGCCATAGGCCGCCGCGGCGTTGGCCAGGATCGGCACCACCCCAAAGTAGTAAGCATCGTTGGAAAGGATAAAAGTCAGCGGCATGCTGGTTATCGCCACCACCAGCGGGAACAGATGCCCCCATGACGGTGGAATCCAGTCCACCATAGTTTGCGCCAGAGAGTCGACCATCTTGGTGCCCGAGAAGATCCCGGCAAAGATACCGGCGGCAAACACCAGTAGCACCACCGTCATCGCATTGCCGGAATGAGCGAGGATGCGCTCTTTCTGAATATCCAGTTGCGGGTAGTTGATCATCAGTGCCAGGACAAAGCCGATCAGGAACAGGATCGCCGAATGCATGATCCCCATTACCAAAGCCACCATCACCGCGATCACCAGCAGCAGGTTGATGTAGGCCAGCTTGGGACGTTTATGCGGCGTATCTTCAAGAATCGCCTTGATGTAGCAATTGCCCCCACCGCTTTGCAATTGGACATTACCAATGCGTTTGCGCTCGCCACGGCCCAGCATAAAAGCCGTAAACACTACCCACAGTGCACCACCAATCATCGTCGGCAGCAGCGGGACGAAGTATTCACCGGCATCCAGGCCCAGGACCGCGATTGCTCTGGTTGCAGGCCCGCCCCAGGGCGTCATGCCACTCATGATGCTCAAGGACAGCATGGCGATGGTTGCCAGGATCATGGGGTTCATGCCGATCCGTTTGTACAACGGCAACATCGCCGCACAGGTAATCATGTAAGTGGTTGTACCGTCGCCGTCGAGTGCGACCACCAATGACAACAGAGCAGTACCAATAGCGATTTTCATCGGATCGCCATTCACGCGCTTGAGGATTTTTCGAATCAGCGGGTCGAACAACCCTGCATCAATCATCAGGCCGAAGAACAAAATGGCGAACAGCAGAAGCGCAGCCGAAGGGGCGACCATTTTCAGGCCATCGAGCATCATCTTGCCAGTGGTGCCGCCAAAGCCACCAATGACAGCAAAGACGATCGGCACTACAACAAGCGCGACAATCGGTGAGAGCCGTTTGGTCATAATTAGAAAGGTGAAGACGACCACCATGGCCAAACCAAGAAATGCGAGCATAGGTCAATTCTCTTGTTTTTATGAATAGCGCGGCCGACGCAAAGGCGCACGACCCCAATCCCGCCGGACGACACGAACCAACGGTGTCTGGCGGGAGGACTTACGAGATATTTATTGGATTATGAAACTGCAGTGACGGGTCAGACGCGCTCAACGACCTTAGGGCCATCCCAAGGCTCGTTCCGAGATTGGGCCGCATCGAGCAATGGCTTGCCGTCCAATGTCCGCATCAGGGTTTCGCGATCGCAGGCATTTTCCGAGATGGACATGACCACGGTAGCCACGGCGTTGCTTGCCAGGCTGGTCAACGCCCTGGCTTCCGACATGAAACGGTCGATACCAATCAACAGAGCAAGGCCAGCCAGAGGAATGTCATGGATTACGGTAAGGGTCGAGGCCAGCGCGACAAAGCCGGCCCCGGTGACGCCTGCGGCCCCTTTGGAGGACAACAGCATGACTGCCAGCATGGTCACGGTTTGCGTCAAGCTCAGGTCGATATTACAAGCCTGGGCGATGAAGACCGCTGCCAGCGACAGGTAGATTGCCGTGCCGTCGAGGTTAAACGAGTAACCCGTTGGTAACACCAACCCCACCACACCTTTTTTGCATCCCAGGGCCTCGAGTTTTTCCAACATCCGCGGCATTACCGGCTCGGTGGAAGAAGTCCCGAGCACCACCAAAAATTCTTCCCGAAAATAGCGCAGCAGCTTCCAGAGACTGAAGCCGTTAGCCCGGCAAATACTCCCCAACACTACAAAGACGAAGAAGGCACAGGCGATGTACAAGGTCATGATCAGCTTGGCCAACGAGCCCAGCGATGTAATACCGTACTGGCCTACGGTGAATGCCAAAGCCCCAAACGCACCAATCGGAGCAAAGCGCATCAGATAGGAGAAAATCTTGAACACCATGTGTGATGCAGATTCCAATACATCCAGTACCGGCTTGCCCCGCTCACCTATGGCCGAAAGCGCAAAACCGCAAAGTACTGCAATGAACAACACAGGAAGCACTTCACCTTTATTGAAAGCACCCATGAAGGTGTCAGGAATGATGTGCATGAAGAACTCGACCACTCCCAGCTTCGCAGCCGAATCGGTGTACTGCGACAACCCCTTGGTACTTAGCTGGGTCGGGTCAATATTCATCCCGACACCGGGTTTGAACAGGTAGACCGACACCAAGCCGATGATCAGGCTAATCACGGTCAGCGCCAGGAACAGCAGCATGGTCTTGCTTAACAAACGCCCTAGCGAGCGCTTGTCGCTCATTCCGGCGATACCGGTAACGATCGTGCAGAACACCACTGGTGCGATCATCATCTTGATCAGCTTGATGAACGCATCACCAAGCGGTTTCAAGGCAATGGCTTGTTGCGACCAAAAGTGTCCAAACAGCACGCCCAATACTACGGCGCAAAGAATCTGGAAGTAGAGCGATTTTACAACTTTCATGGCATCACCCATTTTTAGAATTGTGCTGATGCAAAAGCGGCAATGACCTGGAGGAAATTACCCGGCGAGTCGTTGGGAAGCCGTGGCGTAAACAAAACCGGAGAACAGCCTGCGCGATGTTCGCACTACCGAGGCACGAATTGTCTCGCCCTGAGCACCGGTGTAAGACAATACAACGTCTATCCCCCCACTTGGATGTTCGATACGCACGTGCTTCAAGCGCGGCTCGCTGACGTTGCCGAGCAGTTGCGCGATCACACTGCCTTCGGTGACACAAGCAGTAGCCAGGCCAATGGCACCGGTGATCGCCAGCGCGCGATGACAGTTGTGAGGCATGAAGTAGCGCACTTGAATAGTGCCGCCAGCCTTGGCCGGTGACACCAGCACTGGCTTGGGAATCACTTTGTCACTGACATCACCCAGGCCCATTGCCAGACCGGCTTTCAGGCGCAGGGATTCCAGGCGACGAAGGAACTCGACGTCGGCATCTAATTCAGCAGGACTTTCATCTCCGCGCTTACCCAACTGACCAGCTTCAATGATCACCATAGGCATCGCCATGTCGATGCAAGTCAGCGCAACACCGTCAATCAAATCCAGGGGTTGCCCGGTCGGGAAAAGTTTGCCGGTCTTGCTACCCGCAGCATCAAGGAAAGTCAGTTGCACGGGAGCGGCGGTACCCGGCACACCGTCGATGGCAGTGTTGCCTTCATAGCTGACCTTTCCGTCAGGGGTCTGTACTTGCGCGTTCACAAATGTCCCGGTGTTGAGATTGCGAATACGCACACAAGTCAGGTCTTTGGCGGCTTTTACCAGCCCCTGCTCGATGGCAAACGGGCCGACGGCACACAACATGTTGCCGCAATTGGGTGCGGTATCGACCCGACGCTGAGAGACCATGACCTGAACGAACAGATAGTCGACATCCGCATCAGCGTGCAGCGACGGACTTACGATTGCCACTTTGCTGGTTTGTGGGCTCCCCCCACCGATACCATCAATTTCCAGTTCATGGCCAGAGCCCATCAGGTTGAGCAATAACTCGTCCCGCTCCTGGATCGCAGCAGGAAGATCCCAGGCGAGAAATACCGGCCCCTTGGAGGTACCACCGCGCATTAGCACACAGGGAATTCGTTGCATGACATCGACTCTTGTTGATCAATCGGGGTGATTGATGTCTTGAAAGCAAGAGTCGCAGGCTTCCAGAATTGTTTCCAATGCAAATATCAGCCGGATTATTGCGTTTGACGAATGATAAATTTAGGATGATTTAGCTGCATTCTTCTCTTCGGCTGAGATACAGACATGAACTATGAGCTCAATGACATCCGATCTTTCGTGAAAATCGCAGAACTTGGCAGCTTTCACGAAGCAGCTGATGCGTTGCATCTATCCCAACCGGCATTAAGCCGCAGGATGAAAAAGCTCGAAGATGGACTGGGCACAGCGCTTCTTGATCGCACGACAAGAAGAGTAAGTCTTACAAGTGTTGGACGGGACTTTCTACCAAAGGCTCGCCGCTTGCTGGATGACTTCGACGATTCGATACTTAACATCCGAGAGCTGGCCGAGCGCCAAAGTGGCCGTGTCACCCTCGCCTGTATCCCCACCGCAGCCTTCTACTTCCTGCCTTCGGTGATTCGCCTCTACAACGAGCGCTACCCGCAAATCCGCATCCGCCTTCTTGATCTCAGTGCAAACGAAGGACTGGAGGCTGTGCTGCGCGGCGAAGCCGACTTTGGCATCAACATGATGAGCGGCCAGCACCCCGACATAGAGTTTGTGCCTTTGGTCAACGAACCTTTTGTTCTAGCCTGTCGACGCGATCATGAGTTGGCAGAACGTAGCTCGGTGTCCTGGGCTGAACTCAGCAATTACCGCCTTATCGGGGTCGGTCGACTGAGCGGCAACCGGATGTTGCTTGACCACGCCTTGTCGGGCCTGAGCTGGCGCCCGCAGTGGTTCTACGAGGTGCAACACCTGTCAACTTCGCTTGGCCTGGTAGAAGCCGGATTGGGTGTATCGGCAATGCCGAGTTTGGCCATGCCTGCCGTGGATCATCCAACACTGGTGAGCGTGCCTTTGATAGATCCCATCGTAAACCGATCGCTGGGGCTGGTTTACCGTCGAGGCGCCTCACTATCTCCGGCAGCGGAAAAATTCGTATCAATATTGCTCGAGCAGTGGGAGCAATAACGCAACTGTTTGAGTGGCCCTGGTTTCACAGACACCTCCAACGCACAAAGCAAAACGCCGCTCAAAGAGCGGCGTTTTTGCATAGGGAACGGGAAGCGCGATTCACCTTCGTTTCAGGTGTCTCAGACGTTGCTGTTCCAGGGACGATCTCCATTCTCGTCCTTGATGCGGGTCGGCAGCCCCATCACATCCAGCGCCTTGAGGAACGGCTCTGCTGGCAGTTCTTCGACGTTGGCCATACGTTGCACGTCCCACTCGCCACGGGCCACCAACAGGGCCGCAGCCACTGGAGGAACGCCGGCGGTGTAGGAGATGCCCTGGCTTTCCGTCTCGGCAAAGGCCTCTTCGTGGCAAGCCACGTTGTAGATGAACATCTCCCGGGGCTTGCCATCCTTGGTGCCTTTGACCAGGTCACCGATGCACGTCTTGCCGGTATAGCCGGGTGCCAGCGAACTCGGGTCAGGCAGTACGGCCTTGACCACTTTGAGCGGCACGACTTCCAGGCCTTCAGCCGTGGTAACCGGTTTTTCCGAGAGCAGGCCAAGGTTGTTCAGTACGGTGAACACGTTGATGTAGTGTTCGCCAAAGCTCATCCAGAAACGCACATTGGGCACGTCGAGGTTTTTCGACAGTGAGTGCACTTCATCGTGACCCGTCAGGTACAGGTTCTGCGAACCGACCACCGGCAGATCATCGGTGCGCTTGACTTCGAACATGGCGTTGCTGGTCCACTGGCTGTTCTGCCAGCTCCATACCTGTCCGGTGAATTCACGGAAGTTGATTTCCGGGTCGAAATTGGTAGCAAAGTATTTGCCATGCGAGCCCGCATTGACGTCGAGAATGTCGATCGAATCAATGTGGTCGAAATGCTGTTGCTGCGCCAGCGCTGCATACGCGTTGACGACACCCGGGTCGAAGCCCACGCCAAGGATGGCGGTAATGTTCTTCTGTTTGCACTCTTCCAGGTGGTTCCATTCATAGTTGCCGTACCAAGGCGGGGTCTCGCAGACCTTGCCCGGCTCTTCATGAATGGCGGTGTCGAGGTAAGCCACGCCGGTATCAATACAGGCGCGCAGTACCGACATGTTGAGGAAAGCGGAACCGACGTTGATGACGATCTGCGATTCGGTCTCGCGGATCAACGCTTTGGTCGCTTCTACATCCAGGGCATTGAGCGAGAAAGCCTGGATATCGGCGGGCACTTTGAGGCTGCCCTTGGCCTTGACGCTATCAATGATGGCCTGACATTTGGAGATGTTGCGCGACGCGATAGCAATACGACCGAGTTCGTCGTTGTGCTGCGCGCACTTGTGGGCCACCACCTTGGCGACACCTCCTGCACCAATGATAAGAACGTTCTTTTTCAATTGCTTTGTCTCTCCTATATCCGCCAGCTTAAGAAAGGCTGGACAGGTAGTCGTCGTAACCAAATTCACGAACCACTTCGACTGTACCGTCGAGTTGTTTCACTACGATGGACGGCATTTTCAGACCGTTGAACCAATTTTTCTTGACCATGGTGTAGCCCGCGGTGTCGATAAACGACAGCCGATCGCCGATGGCCAACGGACGATCAAATTGGTACTCCCCGAAAATATCACCGGCCAGGCAGGATTTGCCGCACACCATGTAGGTATGCTCGCCTTCACTCGGCGCCAGCTTGGCGTTCAAGCGATAGATCAGCAGATCCAGCAGGTGAGCTTCGATGGAGCTGTCTACCACGGCGAGGTTCTTGCCGTTGTAGAGGGTGTCGAGCACGCTGACTTCCAGCGAGGCACTGTTGGTGATCGCCGCTTCGCCGGGTTCCAGGTAGACCTGCACGCCGTACTTTTGCGAAAAAGCCTTCAAGCGTGCGCAGAACTCGTCCAGCGCATAATCTTCACCGGTGAAGTGAATGCCGCCACCGAGGCTGACCCACGAGACCTTGTGCAGCAACTCGCCGAAGCGCTCTTCGATGGTACACAGCATCTTGTCGAACAGGCTGAAGTCGCCGTTCTCGCAGTTGTTGTGGAACATGAAGCCCGAGATCTGATCAATGACGCCTTCGATTTTCACCGGATCCCATTCGCCCAAGCGGCTGAACGGACGCGCCGGATCGGCCAGCAGGTAGTCAGAGCTGCTCACCTGCGGGTTGACGCGCAGGCCACGAGGCTTGCCTTCGGAGCGTTCGGTAAAGCGCTGCAACTGGCTGATGGAGTTGAAGATGATTTTGTCGCAGTTGGCGAGCATCTCCTCGATCTCATCGTCGGCCCAAGCGACGCTATAGGCGTGAGTCTCGCCAACGAACTTCTGTCGACCGAGCTTGAGCTCATAGAGCGACGACGATGTGGTGCCGTCCATGTATTCCTGCATCAGGTCGAACACCGACCAGGTGGCGAAGCACTTGAGTGCCAGCAGGGCCTTGGCCCCGGACTGTTCGCGCACGTAAGCGATCTTCTGCATGTTCGCCAGCAGCTTTGTTTTATCGATTAGGTAGTATGGCGTTTTGATCATTTCGAGGCCTCGGGCAAGGCTAGCCAAAAAAAGGATGCGTATTGTGCCCGCACTCACTGCAGATCGAAAGAGCAGAAAGTGCGGCATGCCAGCAGTCGATGATTAGTGTTGATGCCTCAGGAGGAAAAAGCTTCAGTGCGTTTGCGCACCGGCTCCTTGTACCGGTGTGGTTGCTGCCAGGCGAGCTGGGCCTGGACTGCAGTGACTGCATCGAGGACTTTCTGCGCCCAGTTCTCATCATCCGGACGTACTACAACGACCCGAAAGCCGTGATCCTTGCCTTCTATCTGCACACCTTCGGAATCATCGACATGCAAGTCGATATCGAATGCCGGTGGAAATTTCGATGGCGAGTTCGAAAGCCCATGCACTGTCAGAGCACGGTTATGCAGCACGCTGTTGACCACTCCGTCGACGCGGATACCGTACAGCAATAGCCAACGCCGGATGTAGGCCGGAGTGCGACCCGACGAGGTGTACACCCAAATACTGCAGTCCTGGCGACGTAACTCCCGGATCAGGGAGCGGGTTCCGATCCGCAACGGCTCACCCAGCCAACGATGAACACAGGCTGGCAGCCGGCTTCGCTCGACGGCGCAATGGTGGAGCTGGCAGGCCAGCGTGTCATCGATATCAAACGAAATCCGTATGCGCGGCCGACCGAACAGTTGCCTCGCAAAAACACAGCCGATTGCCTGCCATGCCCGACCAACGGAAGCTCGGCAGGTATCGAGAATTGGATAGCGGCTCATCGATGCCTGCCCTTACAGGTGGACATGGGCTTGTCACTGAGAAAAAACTTCATTGGGTCTGGTGCCTGTTCTTCCAGGAATGCTGCATATTTTTTCTTGATCTTGGGCAGTTCGTACAATGCCTTGACACCATGTTTAGCTGAGTTGCGAATAACCGATGACGGGTTGAAATAGCCCTCGGCGTTGTCCAGTGTCAGCACGAACGGTGGCAGCCCGGCGCGCATCAGCAAGTAGCTGACGATCAGCGACCCGCTGCGGTTATTGCCTTCTATAAACAGTTGCGGCTTGCTGAGGATGCGCACATAAACACCCGCCGCCCGCTTCCAGACTGACTCGCTGCGATACGAGCAGTACCAATTGTATAAGTCCTTGATCCCACCCTCAACGTTATTGAAGAAGTGCTCCTCGGTCGCAGCCAGGTGCTGGGCGTACTCCAGTCGGCGTGCCGGGTCTCGGCCACAAAGAACGGTGGCGTTGATTTCCAGCATCAGGTTCAGTTGCTGAAGATCAAACAGGTCGACACCACGTGCAACGTAGTCGTCAATCAGCGCATAGCCCTCAAGCACATTGTGCAGAACTTCATCAGTCAAGGGATCACGCTGCTCGGTAAAGTGCATGCTCAGCTCGGCAAAGCGGCTTTGCACCTCACGCAGTGCGCGTTCAATCGCTGGCAAATCAAGACGATGAGTTACAGACATTGGCAATCCCGCAAACGGTAGATAAGTAAGTAAAGCGAGCAGATACCGGTCAAGGCCGTTGGTTGTTGCAGACCTGTGGCCTTGACCGGACGGAGGGGTTGCCTAGCTGAACTTGCCGCTGATGTAATCCTCGGTCATTTGTTCACGCGGGTTGTCGAATATCTGGGTCGTAGGCCCCATCTCAACCAGATAACCGGTGCGCGATCCCTGGGAAATATCCACCGAGAAAAAGGCCGTGGTGTCAGCGACACGGATGGCCTGCTGCATATTGTGGGTGACCAGCGCGATGGTGTAGTCCTTCTTCAACTCGACCATCAACTCCTCGACTCGGCGGGTAGCGATCGGGTCGAGCGCCGAACACGGCTCATCAAGCAACAGTACTTCGGGTTCAGTCGCAATCGCGCGAGCGATGCACAGTCGTTGCTGCTGGCCGCCCGACAGGGACAGGCCGCTGACCTTGAGCTTGTCCTTGACTTCATCCCACAGCGCGGCGCCCTGCAAGGCGTGCTTGACGCGATCACCCAGGTCGCCCTTGTAGCGGTTGAGGCGCAGGCCAAATGCAACGTTGTCGAAAATGCTCATCGAGAACGGATTGGGCTGTTGAAACACCATGCCGATATAGCGGCGCACGACCACTGGATCAACACCCTTGCCATAGACGTCCTGGCCGAGGAAATGCACATGCCCTTCAAAACGAAAACCTTTGACCAGGTCGTTCATCCGGTTAAGGCTGCGCAACACCGTGCTTTTGCCACAGCCGGAAGGGCCGATGAAGCCGGTGATCTTGTTTTTTTCGATTGGCACATGGCTGTCACGTACAGCCATAAAGTTGCCGTAGAAAATCTTGTCCAGTTTGCAATCCATGACCACAGGCGTTTGGGCGACAAACGGAGCGGTTTTTTGCGCAGTTGATACGTTCAAAATTCAGGTGCTCCCGTGCTCAATACTTGGGTTTGCCGAAAATACGGCTGATAACGTTCACGACCAGCACAATCATCACCAGAACCAGCGAGGCCGCCCATGCGAGCTCGAGCTGGTTGTCGAAAGGCATGCCGGAGAAGTTGTAAATCAGTACGGCAAGCGAGGCCGTCGGGTTCATGACCGCCAGGCTGCCGTCGTGGTAGATCCAGTAGTTGCTGAACAACGCGGTAAACAATAACGGCGCGGTCTCGCCCGCAGCGCGGGCTACGGCCAGCATTACACCGGTCAGGATCGCCGGCAGGCCGGTAGGCAATACGATTTTCCAGATCACCTGTGAGCGGGTGCAGCCCATGCCATAAGCGGCATCCTTCATGATCTTGGGCACCATCTTCATCGACTCTTCAGCCGTCAGCACCACGATGGGCAACATCAGTACCGCCAGTGCCACGCCACCTGCAGGTGCCGAGTAGGTACCGGTGGTCATCACCACCAGGGCGTAGGCAAAAACCCCGGCCAGAATGGAAGGCAGGCCCGTGAGCATCTTGGCGGCAAAGCGCGCAGCGTTCGCCAGCTTGCTGTCCGGTCCCAGTTCGGCCAGGAACACGGCCGCCATGATGCCGACCGGCACCGCGATTGCAGCCGCGATACCGACCATGACAAAGGTGCCGGCCATCGCGTTGCCGAAGCCGCCACCGGTCTCGAAACCGGTTGGAGGCAGCTCGGTAAATACTTCCAGGCTCAGGCGCGCCCCTCCACGCATGATCAGCATGTAGAGCACGGAAATCAGCGGTACGCTGGCCAGCAGCGCGCCAACCCAAACCAGTGTGGTCAACACCAGACTGCGCAGAGCGCGGCCTTCAAATTTGCGTTGCAGGCTTGGCAAGGCGGTTATATGGGACGTTAAGTCAGTCATCACTTATTACCACGCTGGGCATAAACCATAATCATCGAGCCGAGGACGTTCACGATCAGCGTGATCAGCATGAGTACCAGTGCGGCATACATCAGCACCTCGATCTCATTCGGTCCTGCTTCGGGAAAGTTCAGCGCCAACAGGGCTGCCAGGGTATTGGCCGGTGCGAACAGAGAAAGGGAAATATTGTTCGCGTTGCCGACCAGCATGGCCAAGGCCATGGTTTCGCCCAGCGCGCGGCCCAGTCCCAGAACCAAAGAACCGAAGATGCCGGTGGCGGCGGACGGCACCATCACTTTGAGAATCGCTTCCCAATGGGTGGTTCCCATGCCATAGGCGGCCTGCTTGGTTTTCATCGGTACGCCGGTCAGGGCGTCCTGCGAAACGGCGGCAATGGTCGGCAGAATCATGATGGCAAGTACCAGTGCTGCCGGTAACAGCCCCGGCCCGCTCAAGGACGTGCCGAAAAAGGGTATCCAGCCGAGTTCCGTATTCAACCAGGTCGCGAGCGGGCGAATTGCCGGAATTACCACGTAGATCCCCCACAGGCCATAGACGACACTGGGGATGGCTGCGAGTAGTTCGACAATGGTGCGAAACACCGCTGCCAGTTGGGCGGGCAGGAAATCCTGAGTAAGGAAAATCGCCATGCTGACGCCGAAAACGCCTGCGATCAGCAACGCAATCATGGCGCTGTAAAGCGTGCCCCAGATAGCCGGCAAAATGCCGTACTTTCCTTGGTTAACGTCCCAGACACTGCCAAAAATCACGTCAAAACCGTGTTTTTCCATGCCTGGAAGCGCCTTGCGCCCTACTTCGAATACCAGGGCAAATACCAAGGCCAACACCAGGACCACCCCTATACGCGCAAGAGCACGAAAGGTGCGATCAACCAGAAAGTCCTTCGCAGAAGGTGGTTGGCAGGCAGAGTCCGGGTTAACCGGCACCACAAAAGGTTTGTTCATTGGCTAAGTCCGGAACAGAGGGGGAAACTCTCCCGGCATGGCTGACAGCGCACACCGAGAGAGGCCTCACGAGCTTTACTGGATGTTGGCGGACGCTTTGCGAACCTGATCGACAACCGATTGCGGCAGCGGGATGTAACCCATCGAGTCGGCGATTTTCTGCCCCTCAGTCAGGCTGTACTCAACCATTTCACGCATGGCCTTGGCCTTGGCCGGGTTGCCGTTGTCCTTGCGGAAGATCATCCAGGTGTAGGAAGTGATCGGGTAGGACTTGGCGCCGTCCGGGTCCGGCAACCAGGCCACCAGGCTTTCCGGCATTTTCACCGCAGCCAGTGCCTCGGCACCGCTCTCAGCGTTCGGTACAACGTACTGCCCGGCCTTGTTCTGCAACTGGGCGAAGTCAACCTTGGCCAGCTTGGCGAAGCCGTACTCGATGTAACCAATCGCGCCCGGGGTCTGGCGTACGGTAGCTGTCACACCATCGTTCTTGGGCGATTTGATGAATTTGTCGCTGGCTGGCCAGTTGACGGTATTGCCCTCACCCAGCGCCTGCTTGAACTCCGGGTTGATGGCCGCCAGGTGCTTGGTGAACACCGCAGTCGTACCGCTGGAGTCTGCACGCACGACAACGGTGATCGGCGTGTCGGGCAGTTTCAGCTCGGGGTTGGCAGCGACGATCTGCGGATCGTTCCAGCGCGTGATCTTGCCCAGGAAGATGTTGGAGTAAACGTCACGAGGCAGTTTAAGGCCCTTGGGATTACCCGGCAGGTTATAGGCCAGAACGATTTCACCCGCGGTCATCGGCAGCAACTGCACACCCTCGGGGACCTTGGCAATGTCCTCCTCTTTCATGGCCGAGTCACTGGCGGCGAAATCGACGGTTCTATTCAGGAAGTCCTGTACACCCGCGCCGCTGCCCTTGGATTGGTAATCCACAGTGACACCCGCGGTTTTCTTGCTGAAATCCTTGAACCATGTGAGGTAGATCGGTGCCGGGAAACTGGCACCGGAACCTGTCAGGCGTACGCTCTCTGCGGCGAAGGATGCCGAGGTGGCACAAAGAGAAACCGCAACGGCGAGTGCAGCAGACTTCATCAAGCTTTTCATTAAAGGAACTCCTTGTGATTACGGGCTCCCGAACTTTGCAGCAGCATTGTTACGTTTTTATGAAAGCCGGATGACAAACTGTCCTTTTGCCACCCTGCCCGCCGCTGCTGGCAGTCGTAATAGTGCGTCGTTAGTACACAAGGATGGCGAGCATATCGAAGGGTTTAAGGTTCGGGCGGCGGTTCAGGAACCGGCATTGATCGTAAAAATATAAAATTCCGCCCAGAAATGGAAAGAACGTATTAAAATCGCGCGCTTGACGGTTGACTTTTCAGATGCACTTCCTGCTCCCGACATCATCAATCCCCCTCAAAAAACATCACACTGTTTCATAAACAGTGATTGGAGCTCTATTGTTCGGCCAGCAAGCACCCCCTCCCCTGAATCAAGCTAACCCCGATCCAATGCTAATCCGAACCGTGATTGTCGATGACCACCCCATCACACTGATCGGAATGCGCGCCCTGTTGAACGGTTACCCGAAAATCTCAATCGTGGGTGAAGCGCAAGACGTCAGCGGGCTTCTGGAGCTACTGGAACGACAACCCTGCGACTTGCTGATCACCGACCTGATGATGCCCGACAGTGAACAGGCGGACGGCCTGCGGCTAATCCAGCAACTACGCCGCCGCTACCCGCAACTGGCAATAGTGGTGGTCACAATGCTCAACAACCAGGCACTGATTGGCTCGTTGCTCAAACTCGGAATCCAGGGTCTCGTAAGCAAGCGAGGGCTGCTCAACGATTTACCCAAAGCCATTAATGCCAGTGCCCGAGAGCCCTTTCTCTCGGGTCTGTTCAAGAAACTGCTGGACCTGGGGGTGGCCGAGCACGGTAAACCGCTGCTGCAACTCGAACAACTTTCGCCGCGCGAAGTCGAAGTGTTACGCCTTTACGGCAGCGGTATGACAATCGGCGAGATTGCCCTGCACCTGAATCGCAGCAAACAAACCATCAGCAACCAGAAGACCAGTGCCATGCGCAAACTGGGGCTAGACACTAACGCCGCTCTCTACCTCTATATCCAGGAGAACGGACTGACGTGAGGGCTGTTCACCTGCCTCGTATCCTCCAGTCTTTGATCACCATTTGCCTGCTCGGCCTGTGTGCCCTGCCCAACATTGCCCACGCCAGCCACTCCGAATCGCCCTCAATCACCCTCGCGCAGCTCGACGCTATGCGTCAGGCACTGCCGAGCAAGACGTTGCGTGTGGCACGTATTATTGCGCCCGAACATGCGCATGAAATCGGTGCCGACCAAACCTTGCGCGCCATCACCGAGGATTACCTGCGGTTGATCGGCGACTTTCTCGACCTGACAATCGAGGAAGTGCCCTGTCCCAGTGTTGCTGCGGCAATCGATAAGCTTAACGCTGGAGATATTGACCTGCTCACGCGTGTCACCGACTTTGAGCGCCAACATGCCAAGCTGACACTCAGCCACCCGTACCTGGCCAATGCACCGATCATCGTCGGGCGCAACGATGACAACAGCCTGCCCCCAGACCTTCAGGGCAAACGAGTACTGCTGCTCGCCGACTATATGGACCTGTCCACTGTGCGCCATGTTTACCCGGGCGCAAGGATCAACGCGGTACCCAGCGCCGCGGAGGGGCTGCGCCGCTTGGCGGACGGTGAGGCAGACGCGTTTATTGGCGACAAGGTACGCGCCAACTTTCATATGCTTGCCCTGCCCGAGATGCAACTGCAGAACAAGTTCGCCGCCCACCTGAACAGTGAGGGTTTTTCTTTCGCCGCACGGGACAGCGCGCACGATCTGATTACCCTGATCAACGTTGCCCTGGAAAGCATCCCCGAAGCACGCAATCGCGAGATCGTCGAGCAACGCACCCAGTCCACCAGGCTATTCGCCCCGACGGACGCGTTTGCCCTTACCCCAAAAGAGCGCGAATGGCTGCACCGGCATCCAACCCTGAGCCTGATCGCCAGCGAACAACAGTCCTACTTCTACCGTAACGCGCAGGGCCAGTGGAGCGGCTTGGGCATGGACATCCTGCGCGGCCTGGCCGACGCCTACCAGCTTCAGTTGGAAGTGCTCGACAGCCAATCGCCAGTCGCCGACCAGCAACTGCTGCAAAGCGGACGCGCCCAGTTTGCAACCAGCCTGCCGGCCACCGCAGAGCGTCGACAAAGCCTGCTGTTCAGCGAGCCCTTTGGGGCCCTGGCCTGGACTTTCGTTATTCGCCGCGACGCCAGTTCACCGAGTTCCCTGGAAGCCATGGCCGGCCGGCGCCTTGCCTTGCCACTCAAACACCCACTGGATAACTGGCTGAAAACGCGCTACCCACAGATTGAAGTGGTGCGCACTCAAACCACTGAACAGACCCTGGAGCTGGTGGAAAGTGGCAAGGTCGACGCCACCCTGAATACCGCATTGAGCACTCGAGGACGCCAACCCTGGATGATCGGGCGCGACCTCAGGCCCGGGCAAGTCATCCAGGCCATGTCCCTGCCCCAGGTGTTCGCGATCAGCCCAAGCGCCCCTGAGCTGCGCGGCATTCTTGATAAATTGCTCGGATCGGTAGCCGGTGAGTTCAACGGCAAAGTCAAGTTATTGACCAACCACCAGAACGACAAAGCGCCCTGGGAGCAACTGCCGGAAGGCTTCTGGCATGCCGTGGTACTGGCGCTGGTGGTGATCCTGCTGTCTCTGCTATGGAACTGGCGGCTCAAGGTGCAAGTCCGACAACGGCGTGCCGCCCAGCATCAACTGAGCGACCAGTTGGCCTTCCAGTTCTCTTTGCTCAACGGCCTGCCGACACCGCTTTACGTGCGTGATCTGGAGTTGCGTTTGAGCACCTGCAACCGTGCTTACGAGAGTTTCTTCGGCAGTTCCCTGGAGCAACTGCAAGGCACCACCCCGCAGGAGCAGGGCATGGCCCCGCACAATTTGGCACTGAACCTCGAAGACCAATACCGGGCACTTCTGGAAAACCGCCAACCGCAATTCTTCGATGGCTGCCTCGAGAGCAACGGCGAGCGGCGGCATATCTACCACTGGCTAGTGCCGTTCTACAATGCGCGCGGCAGGCTGCAGGGCCTGCTCGGCGGCTGGATAGATATCAGCGAGCGCAAGGGCCTTGAACTCAAACTGCGCGAGGCGCAACAGGCCGCCATCAACGCCAGTGCTGCCAAGAGCAACTTCCTGGCCACCATGAGCCACGAACTACGCACCCCGCTCAATGCGCTGGTCGGTCTGCTGGAACTGGAAAGCCAGGACGAGCGAGCACCGTCGGAAAACTTGCGAATTGCCCAGCAGTCGGCCAATTCGATGATCGACCTGATCGGAAACATCCTTGATCTCGACAAGATCGAGAGCGGGCAAATGCAACTGGCCCCTCAACCGGTGGCCCTGACAGCGCTGCTGCAAGACTGCCTTGATCTGTTTGCCGCCCAGGCCGGGCAAAAAACCCTGGCCCTGAGC
Organism: Pseudomonas kulmbachensis; assembly: GCF_963681935.1. Classification (NCBI taxonomy): domain Bacteria; kingdom Pseudomonadati; phylum Pseudomonadota; class Gammaproteobacteria; order Pseudomonadales; family Pseudomonadaceae; genus Pseudomonas; species Pseudomonas kulmbachensis. Next base: position 3,129,884 of record NZ_OY817088.1, read on the forward strand.
CTCGACGATACTGGGCTGACGCCCCAGAGACAGCACCTGCTGGACCCTATGCGCTTGCGCCAGGTGCTGCAAAACCTGCTGGGTAATGCACTCAAGTTCACTGCTCGTGGCCAGGTTCGACTCAGTGTTGAAGAACTGGATCTGGGAGGTAACAAAAGCCTGTTGACCCTGCTGGTCAGTGACACCGGCATCGGTATACCCCAGGCCATCCAGTCGCGTATTTTCGAACCCTACATGCAAGCCCACGCCGAAGTCGCGCACCTGTATGGCGGCTCTGGTCTGGGGCTAAATATCTGCAGCCAACTGGTGCAATTGATGGGCGGCCGAATTTGGCTCGATAGCCAGCCGGGCCAAGGCTGCCGGGTCAGTGTCGAACTACCGCTGACCTGGCAGACGGCACCGGACACCAAGCCGCAGCGCGCTGTGGTGCCAGCCTTAAGCCAACCGCTCAAAGTACTGATCGTGGACGACGTATCGACCAACGGCCTGGTGTTACAACAACAGCTGAGCAACCTGGGTCATCATGCCACCTTCGTCTGCAGCGGCCTGGCTGCGTTGGACGCCTGGGAGCGCGAACCATTCGACATGCTGATCAGCGACTGCAACATGCCCGGCATGGACGGTTACACACTGGCTCAGGCCATTCGTCAACGCGAACAGGCATTGGGTTTGGCGCCAAGGCCTATCATTGGCTGCACCGCCAGCGCCCTGACGGTGGAGAGCCAACGCTGTCGCGACGCGGGCATGAACGATTTGATGATCAAACCCGTGACCTTGGCCCGCCTGCGCGAAGCACTCGCTGGGCAAGTACCGCAACCTTTCGAAACCGACGACCCGCCAAGCCTGCACTGCGCGACCGAAGGCTTCGACCTGAGCCATCTGGAAGACCTGGCGGGAGCTGATCCGAGCCTGATCTCCCGCTTGCTGGTGGAGTTGCACCGCAATCTCACCGAAGAATGCCAACGGCTGCAACAGCCTTTGGCCAACAGCAGCGACGAAGCCATCGAGCAATTCATGCACCGCCTTGAAGGCCTAGCCTGCAATATCGATGCGCTTGGATTGCTACGGGCCTGCCAGGGCGTACGCCAGGCCATCGGCGAGAGTGTCAGCGTGACAGTGGCGCAGGTACATTTATTGTCAGTGTTGAACGGTCTGCTGGACGATATCAAGCGTCGCAGTCCAGGCCGTTAGCCGCCCCAGCCATAACTGATGCTGTAGTCCGCCGGTCCAGTCTACGATCGGCGTGATTCCATACGGCAGCGGTTCAACGTCTATCTTGCCCAAGAGCTGACTTGCGCGGCCTATACCTGCTGCACAACACATCTTCGTTCCCCCTCGCCAGCACCTGCAGGGTGCTCAACCGAGCACTGGCGTGCGCCGCGAGGACGGTCACAGGTCGGCGCCCTCCAATCACACACTCCGCTAACCGGCACTTCCCCTGCGGGCGTATCTCGTACTCGTCCCATGTTCGCACACCCCCACCCCGGGCATCATGAACGGGTCTTCAAAGACCGGATGAACACTCCCCCCCGATCTTGCTGGCGCCACACTCAATTAAAAAAACTATCTAGGATTCACAATGATTCAAAGCAAACGTGCAAGCGCGCTGCGCAAACTACCTCTGGCCATGGCGATTGGCCTGGCCACTCTGGCTTCGCAGCAAGCATTCGCTCACGGTTATATTGAAAGCCCCAAGTCCCGCCCTTTCATGTGCAGCCCCGTAGGCGGAGCGCTTAACGCAAATTGCGGCAGCGTTACCTACGAGCCACAAAGCGTTGAGTACGTACCTGCCTCCCAGCAGCATCACAACGGTGCGTACTGCCCTGGCGACTTCACCAAATGCGGCCCGGCAGATGATCACATCGCCAGCGGCGGTCTGCAGAAGTTCAATGAGCTTGACGAGCAGTCGAGCACTCGCTGGTCTAAAACCAACATCAAGTCCGGCATGAACGAGTTCCGCTGGAAGTACGCTGCCGGCCATGCCAGTGCCTACTACCAGTTCTATATCACCAAGAAAGACTGGAACCCGAACCAGCCACTGACCCGTGATTCTTTCGACTTGATCCCGTTGCTGCATGAAAATGGTAACAACAACATCCCGTCCACCGACGTACCCACCAAGCACCAGGTCAACATTCCGGCCGATCACACTGGTTACCACGTCGTCCTCGCTGCCTGGCGCATCGCCGACACTGACGCCACCTTCTACCAAGCGATCGACGTCAACATCGATAACGACGGTGCCCCTGAGTCCCAATGGAGTCAGATAGGCGCGGTACAGCCTGAACAATTGCAAATCGGCGATAAAGTGATGACCCGCGTGTTCACCGCAACCGGTGAACAGAATGCTCGCCAGACCGTGCTCGAAATCAGCAACACCGAACAGGCCCAGGCCAAAACCTGGCCATTCCTGCTGGCTGAGAAAGTAAACAAAGCCAGTGCTGGCTACCAGATGGGTCAGGTCGGTGCTGACGACAAGATCACGCCAAGCTACGGCCTCAACGGCATCTTCAAAATGGCCAAGAGCGACGTGGTACGGGTAGAAATCCAGAAAGATCAAGCATCTATGCCGGGTACCCTGACCCTGAGCGGACTGGCTGCCGATTACACCCTGAACAACGGCACTGCCAACCTGCACTTCAACGCTGTGGCACAAGGCGGCAAGTACACCATCGACGCCACTGTGTTCAATTCCAAGGGTGAGAGCATCGCTCATAAACAGGCCAATGCCGGGGAAAACACGCCGCACTTCTCACTGCCAGTGACGGACGCCACTGCCGGTGACTACGACCTGGTGGTCGTGGCCAAGCCGGAAAAAGGCGAGCTGCTGCAAAAGACCCACAGCTTCAAACTCAAGGATGCAGCGGCAGGCGGTGAGTACGACTTCGTCTTCCCAGATGGCCTCGCCTCCTACAAAGCTGGTACCAAAGTACTGGCCAAAGACGGCAACACCTACGAGTGCAAACCGTACCCCTACAGCGGCTGGTGCAAGATCTACACCCCAGCCAACAACGCCTACGAGCCTGGTGCTGGTCGCGCCTGGGACCAGGCCTGGATCCGCAAGTAACTCATAAGGTCGTAATACGAGCGTGACGCCTGGCGTCACGTTCTATTGTTCAGGAACACCCAATGTCTGCTCTTAATTACTCCACACCACGCAGGCTGCTGCACTGGTGTTTTGCCCTGATCATTATCTGGGCCTCCATCAGCGGTTTTGCCAACTCGTTGCTGCATTTTCCGCCTTCGATAGAAACCAGCATTACTTTTATCAACGTTTCGCTGACTGCACTGCTGCTGCCACTGTTTGCAGTGCGTGTATTTTTCGCCGTGGCCCACCCCGCACCCAAAGAGTGCGCAGCTATCGGAGCCCGCAACCACCTGCTGGCCAGGCTCGGTCACCTGGCGCTGTATATCGTCACCGCACTGGTGCTGGTAACCGGCGTGCTGATGATGGATCGACCCATTGATTTTTTTGGCGTGCTGACCATTCCCCAGCCGCTTGAAGCAACACTGTTGCTGAACTTTTTCAACGACGTGCACCGTGCTTGCTGCGTGGTCCTGGCCCTGCTGGTGCTCGGACATATCGGCGCGGTAGTGCTGCACCAGCGCCGGGGCTGCGGTGTACTGCAGCGGATGCTGCCTTGATCAGCCTGAATACGCTGAAGCCTATGCTCGCAAAGATGCCGCTCAACCGCGACCTGCTGCTGCTCAGCGCCTGCGCGCTATGTGCCTGGCTCGCCCTTGGCAGCTGGGACTTCATCCAGCAACTGCCCGCGCAACCAGCCCAGAGCGCCACCGCGGCAGAGGCTCCCAAGCCTCTGCAAGCGCTGGACACGCAAGGCATAACCAGAATGTTCGGCGCCACGCCGCCCGAGATGCAGAGAGCTGCCCTTGCGGTGCCGCTAACCCTGCTGGCGAGCCTGACAGCCGCTCACAGCAAGGACTCACGTGCGCTGATCCGTGCCCCAGACAGCACCGCGTTCTACAGCATTGGCGATCGCCTGCCCGGCGGCGTCAGCCTCAGCTCAATCAACCCGGATCACATTGTGGTGCTGGGTGGGGGCCTGGAACAAACCCTGGCTTTTCCCAGCCATACCGCGCGTCTGCTGACCCCCACACCCACTGCCGACGCACTCCCCCCTCCAGCAGAGATGCAACCATGAACCTCTCCCTGATCACCGGTACCGTGCTGATGCTCGGCACCCTGCTTTCACCCCTGGCCACGGCCGATGCCAAGCACAAGTGGACCTTGAACATGAAGGACGCCGAGCTGCAGGACCTGGTCAGTGAAGTCGGTAACATTACCGGCAAGACCATGGTCCTGGACCCTCGCATGAGCGGCAAGGTCACAGTGCAGTCGGCCTCTGCCATGGACCGCGAGGGTATTTACTCACTGTTTCTTACCGTGCTGCGCAGCCAGGGGTTCGCCGCCCTCGACCAGGGTGACCGAGTGCTGATCGTGCCTGTCAGCGAAGCCAAGACCAAGGCTGTCGGAAGCAAAATGGCCGTGGGTGATATGTTCATCACCAAAGTATTGCCTCTGTATAACGCCACTGCCAGTGAAGTGGCGACCGTGGTGCGACCGCTGGTGGCACCGGACGCTTACCTCGCCCCCTCGGCCAGTGCAAATGCACTGGTCATCACAGACAGCGCCAACAACGTCGAACGTATTCGCCAGGTGGTCAGCGACCTCGATGCCGCCGGGCACAAGGCCGTTACCACCCTCAACCTGAAACATGCCTGGGCGGTCGACGTGGCCAAGATCCTGAGCGAAAGCGTCGCCCAGAATAACAGCGGCAATAGCACCGCCAAAGCCATCGGCGACGCCCGCAGCAATCGCCTGATCCTGATCGGCCCGGCGCCGGCACGCCTACAGATGGAACGCCTGGCCAAAACCATGGACGTAGCCTCCAACGCCGACGATGGCACCCGCGTGGTACGCCTACGCCATAGCGACGCCAAGCAAATGGCCGAGCTGCTCAACGGCATCGGCAAGCGCATCGAAGGCGGTGGCCGTGGCAGTTCCGAGGGCAGCTCCCAAGGCAACTCAATCCTGGTCAGCGCCGACCAAAGCCAGAACGCCCTGGTACTCATGGCAGAACCCTCGCAACTGAGCATGCTTGACAAGGTCATCGCCGAGCTTGACCGCCCACGGGCCCAAGTGCTGGTGGAAGCGGCCATTGTCGAAGTCAGTGGCGACATCAATGAGGCCCTCGGCGTGCAGTGGGCCGCAAGGGCGGGCAATCTGACCGGTGGCACCAACTTCCCGGCCAGCGGCCTGGCCATCGGCACCCTGCTGGGCAACCTCAACAACGACAAGAGCCCGACGCTGCCCGATGGCGCAATCATAGGCCTGGGAAGCCGCAACTTCGGGGCTCTGGTCACCGCGCTGTCCAGCGACTCCAACAACAACCTGCTGTCGACTCCTAGCCTGCTGACCCTGGACAACGAGGCTGCAGAAATCCTGGTCGGGCAGAACGTGCCATTCCAGACGGGCTCCTACACCACCGACAGTGCCGGTGCCAGCAACCCCTTCACCACCGTGGAGCGCAAGGACGTGGGGATTACCCTCAAGGTGACACCCCATATCAACGATGGCAAAACCTTGCGCCTGGAGGTCGAGCAGGAGAGCTCAGAGCTGGCCGCCGCCCCGGCGGGCATCAGCACCAGCGACATAATCACCAACAAACGCTCTGTAAAAAGCACCATCCTGGCCGACGATGGGCAGATCATCGTGCTTGGTGGCTTGATCAAGGACAACGTCAAGACCCAAGTCAGCAAGGTCCCGATATTGGGCAGCATTCCGTTTATCGGCCGCCTGTTCAGCAGTACTCGTGAGGTCACTGAAAAGACCAACCTGATGGTCTTCCTGCGCCCGACACTGCTGCGCACCAGCAATGACAACAGCAACCTTAGCGACCGCAAGTACGAGAACCTGCGCCAGCTTCGGGCTCTGGACGGCAGCCCCAATAGCATGCGTCTGCCAAATGATCCGCGACAGATGTTCGATGCCAACCCGCAAGGCGGGGTGACCGACATGCGCAGCGAGACCAAGCCATGACCCAGGCAGTACGTCTGCCTTTCAGTTTCGCTCGGCGCCACGGCGTTTTGCTGGAGCACGACCAATTGCTGTGCCGCAACGACACGTCGCTGGAAGTCCTGGCCGAAGTGCGCAGGCGTCATGGCGCCCAGCCCCACACTCAAGTGATTAGCGCCGAAAACTTCGCCTTGCGCCTGGCCGAGTGCTACCGCGATGGGCAGGATGATGCCATGCAAATGGCCGAAGGCCTGGGCGACCAAATAGCTGACCAGGACGATATGGCCAGCCTGGCCGAACACCTGCCGCAGACCACAGACCTGCTGGAGCAGGAAGACGATGCACCGATCATCCGTCTGATCAACGCCATCCTCGGTGAGGCGGTCAAGGCCAAGGCCTCGGACATCCACCTGGAGACCTTCGAGCAACACCTCTCGGTGCGCCTGCGCGTCGATGGCCTGCTGCGCGAAGTGCTGCGCCCTCGGCGCGAACTGGCCGGGCTACTGGTGTCGCGGATCAAGGTCATGGCACGCCTGGACATAGCCGAAAAACGCATCCCCCAGGACGGCCGTATCGCCCTGCGAATTGGCGGCCATGAAGTTGACGTGCGCGTTTCCACCCTGCCCTCAGCCCACGGTGAACGCGTAGTGATGCGCCTGCTGGACAAACAGGCCGGGCGCCTGGACCTGGCGCGTCTGGGCATGGCCACGGCTTGTCGCGAACGCCTGGAAGCCACCCTCGCGCGGCCCCACGGGATCCTGCTGGTGACTGGGCCCACCGGCTCCGGCAAAACCACCACCCTGTATGCGGGCCTTGCCAGTCTCAACACGTTGTCCCGCAATATCCTGACCATTGAAGACCCGGTGGAATATCACCTGACGGGCATCGGCCAGACGCAGGTCAACACCAAGGTGGACATGACCTTCGCCCGTGGCCTGCGGGCCATCTTGCGGCAAGACCCGGACGTGGTGATGGTCGGTGAAATTCGCGACCGTGAAACCGCCGAAATTGCCGTGCAGGCGTCCCTCACTGGACACCTGGTGCTATCGACCCTGCACACCAACAGCGCAGTGGGCGCGGTTACGCGCTTGGTCGATATGGGCGTGGAGCCGTTTTTGCTCTGCACCTCGCTGATAGGGGTACTGGCCCAGCGCTTGGTGCGGGTGCTGTGCGTCGAGTGCAAGGTCGGCGCACCCGCTGATACCAGTGCATGCGCGCGCCTGGATCTCGCCCCCCTGGCGCCACCCCTGCTGTATCAGGCAAAAGGCTGCGCGGCCTGCCAGCACAGCGGCTATCGCGGACGCCAGGGCATCTACGAACTGGTGCTGTTCGACGAAAAATTGCGCCAATTGGTACACCAGGGTGCCGGTGAAGCCGAACTCAGCCGCCATGCCCGAGCACACGGGCCAAGCCTGTTCGCCGATGGCCGCGAAAAGGTACTGCAAGGCAGCACCAGCCTCGAAGAATTACTGCGCGTAACCCGGGAGGACTGACCATGGCCGCCTTCGAATACCTCGCCATGTGTAACGCTGGCCGCAAAACCAAGGGTGTGCAGGAAGCCGACAGCATCCGCCAGGCACGCCAACTGTTGCGCGAGCGCAACCTGATTCCATTGCAAGTCAAGCCTGCCCGCGGTAACCAGGACCGGAGTATGGGGTCCTCAAGACGCAGCCTGAGCACAGCGCAGCTGTCCCTGCTGACACGCCAGTTCGCGACCTTGGTACAAGCTTCGCTACCCCTGGCAGACGTACTGGCGGCGGTAGCCGCCCAGTGCGAAAAAAACGCCCAGCAGAGCATGGTCCTGGCGATTCGCGCACGCGTTCTGGAAGGTCACAGCCTGGCCCGCGCCATGGGCGAATTCCCCCGTGCCTTCCCCGCGCTGTACCGAGCTACTGTGGCCGCTGGCGAACGCTCCGGGCACCTGGGCCATGTGCTGCTGCAACTGGCCGATTACACCGAGGCACGCCAGGCCGCGCAGCAACAGATACAGCTGGCCGTGCTCTACCCGAGCATCCTGATGGTGGCGGCTTTTAGTATCGTCGGTTTTCTGCTCGGTTTTGTGGTGCCGGACGTGGTCAAGGTGTTTATCGACAGCGGCCAGCAACTGCCCCTGCTCACCCGAGGCCTGATTGCCGCCAGTAACTTGCTGCACGACTACGGTCTGCTGCTGCTGTTACTGATCGCAGGCTTGCTGGCAGCTGCCCGGTTGGCACTGAAAAAACCGGCGACGCTCCTGCGCTGGCACCAATTGCAACTGCGTGTGCCACTGCTCGGCCGGGTGATCCGGGCCAGCAACTGCACACGTTTTGTCAGCACCCTGGCGATTCTTGGACGTAGCGGCGTGCCGTTGGTGGACGCCCTGGAAATCTCCGCTCAGGTTGTCGCCAACCAGAAAATTCGTACCTGTCTGAAAGACGTCGCCCAAGCGGTGCGCGAAGGTAGCGGCCTGACTCGTGCCTTGGAACACAGCGGCCAATTCCCGCCAATGATGCTCTACATGATCGCCAGCGGCGAACGCTCCGGCGAGCTGGACGCCATGCTCGACCGCGCCGCGCAACAGCAGGAAGCGCAACTGGCCAACCGCATCGCCATGCTGGTGGGCCTGTTCGAACCGGTGATGCTGGTGTTCATGGGCGCCAGCGTACTGCTCATCGTCCTGGCGATTCTGATGCCGATCCTCAGCCTTAACCAACTCATCACCTAAAACACGGGAGTGCGCATGCACAAGCGACACAAGCAAAGGGGTTTCACCCTGATCGAAATCATGGTGGTCGTGGTAATCCTCGGGGTACTCGCCGCGCTGGTGGTACCACAGATCATGAGCCGCCCGGGCCAGGCCAAGGCCACCGCGGCGCAGAGCGACATCAAGGCCATCGCCATGGCCCTGGACATCTACAAGCTCGACAACCACAACTATCCCAACACCCAGCAAGGCCTCGAAGCCCTGGTCAGCAAACCATCGGGCGCCCTGATGCGCAACTGGAATGCGGACGGCTACCTCAAGCGCCTACCGGTCGACCCCTGGGGCAACGCTTACCAGTACCTGTCCCCGGGTAGCCGGGAGAATGCATACGATCTGTTCTCCTTCGGTGCCGATGGCCGCCTCGGTGGCGAAGGCCTGAACGCCGATATCGGTAACTGGGACTTCTGAAGTGAAGCACTCCGCCCGCGGCTTTACCTTGCTCGAAGTACTGGTGGTGATCCTGATCGTCGGCCTGATGGCAGGCCTGGCAGGGCTGTCCCAGGTCGATAGCATCCAGCAGGCCCGCCGCGAGGCAGAACAGCTGCGCAGCCTGATCGGGCTGCTGCGCGTAGACGCCCTGATTAACCACCGCGACTATGGCCTGCGCCTGGACAACGACCGTTACTCGGTCCAGTCGCGCACCAGAGACGGACGCTGGCAGCCCGCCCTGCAATACCGCGAGCAGCAACTGCCGGTAAACGTACGCCTGCAATTGCAAGCGGGAGCAAACCTGCTTGAGCCCAACGCCCCTGCCAACAGCAAAGCACCGCAACTGCTGGTGCTGTCCAACGATGAAATTTCGCCTTTTACCCTGCACGTAGAACATCGCCTCAAACCGGTGCTCTCTCTGCACAGCGACGGGCTGGAAGAGGTGCGCATTGAAACGCTGTGACGGTTTTACCTTGCTCGAAGTAATGGTCGCCCTGAGCATCTTTGCCACCCTTTCAGTGGCCCTCTACAGCGCTGCCCAGCACATAGCCAGCAACAATAGCGGCCTTTCCGAACGCAGCCTTGCACATTGGCTGGCGGACAACCGCTTGACCGAACTGCGCGCTGGTATGCGCCAGATCGCCGCCGGTCAGCAACCAGAGAAACTGGACTTCGGCGGCCGTCAGTGGCTGCTCGACAGCCGTGTGACGAGCGCCCCCGACCCACGCCTGCGCCAGGTCAGCCTGGAGGTTTACATCGTCGGCCCACGACCGCTGCGCCGGGCCTTGCTCAGCGGATTCATCGAGGCACACCCATGAAACAGCGTGGTTTTACCCTTCTGGAAGTGCTCATCGCCATGGCCCTGTTCAGCCTACTGGGCCTGGCCTGCTATCAACTGCTGGAGCGCGTGATGCACAGTGAGCGGCGCATCGACCAACACGAACAGCAACTGCGCAACCTGCAACGGGCCCTCGCGATCTTCGAGCGCGACCTGACACAAGCCATCGCCTACCCACTGAGCGATGACCCCAGCCGACGCCAGGCACTGATCGGGCGCAGCGATAACCTGCGCCTCGTAAGGGGCGGCTGGAGCAACCCGCTGGAGCAGGCACGCAGCGATGTACTGCAAGTCAACCACCGCTGGAGCCAGGGCCAATGGCTGCGCGACTACCACCCCCTCACCGGGCAAGTACCCCTGCCAGGGGAAGTTCGCCAGCAGCGCTTGCTCGATGGCGTGCATCTCAAACACCTGCGCTACATCGACGCCAACGGCACCGCGCATTCGGCCTGGCCGGCCCTGAGCCTGCCGCTAAGCCTGCCGCAAGCGATAGAGATTGAACTCGACGCCCCCGGTTACCCGGATATCCGCCGGGTTATCTTGCTGCCCGGTTTCCAGGGCACCGCCAGTGAATAACCCACGTCGGCAACGAGGGGTGGCGCTGATCAGTGTGTTGCTGATCACCGCACTGGTGACCCTGATCATCAGCGACATGCTCGCCCGACAACGCCTGAGCGTGGCCAGTAGCGCCAACCAATTGCAACAGCAGCAACTCTGGCAGTTGGCCCTCAGCGGCGAGACCTGGGCCCGCGAGCAATTGCGCAGCGACCTGCGCGCTGACGACGGCCTGACCCGAGTGCATTTGGGACAGCGCTGGCCCCAGGACGGCGGCGAACTCGAGATCGAGGGCGGGCGTATCCGCATCCACCTGGAAGACTTGGGCGCGCGCTTTAACCTCGACCGCCTGCGCAATCCCAACGACGAACTGAACCGTGCTCGCTACCAGCGCCTGCTGGCACAACTCGGTCTGCCCCCCCACGACCCAGCAAGCCTGCCCACGACTGCAGGCTACAACCACAAGCCCTTACCCTTCGCCGACAGCAGCGAATTGCGCCGTCTGGTAGCCCTGGACTTCTCGGGCTGGCAGCGCCTGCAACCTTGGGTTGCGACCACCGGGTTGGCTGCCTTGAACATCAATACCGCAAGCGCCCAACTGCTGGCTACCCTCGAAAGCCTGGACCTCGGTATCGCCCAGGCCCTGGTGCAGCAACGCCCTGCCGACGGTTACAAAAGCGTGCAGGAGTTTCTTGAGCAACCGCTGCTGCAAGGCCGCCAAGTCAATGGTGCAGGGCTGACCACCAGTAGTAGCAACTTTCGCGCGACCCTCGAGGTAGCGCTGGGCGAACGTCGCCTGCACCTGATCAGCGACCTGCGCACTGGCATTGACGGCCAGGTTCAGGTGCTGCGCCGACAACTCGTCGCCCCTCTGCGCACTTTTTCGGAGTGACCCCCACGTGAACGCCTTACTTTATATCTCCTCCCTGATCGAGGACGCGCCCCTGACCTGGTGGCATGGCGACGGCCCCGTGACCCAGGGCGATCTGGATCAGGCGGCCCAGGCCCTTGCTGGTCAGCCTCTGGTATTGCTGCTGCCCAGCGAAGCCGCCAGCCATCACCGCATCGAAGTACCCCCAGGCAGCGGCCGCTGGCTGCGTCAGGCGATCCATTCGGCACTTGAAGAAAAACTGCTGGATGACCTCGACCAACTGCACCTGGCCCAGGGGCCGTTACACCAACGGCGTCATTGCCGATTGTGGGTGATACGCCGCGACTGGCTACAACCACTGCTCGCGCGCCTGGAGGACAAAGGCCTGGTCCCAACGCGGATTCATATCGATGCCGACTGCGTGCAGGGCGAGCAGCCGACAGCCTTGTACTGCGCAGGTCGCTGGTTGCTCGGCGGTACGATCGTCCATCCCTCGGCCCTCATCGAAGAGGAGCTGGAAACCCTGGTCACATTGCTGCCAGACGACCTGCATCGCTGCGAAGAGTCACCTTGGCCTTTGCTGGCCGAAGGCGCGAAGCACGCCATCGACTTGCGCCAAGGCGGATTCTCCCTCGGCGGTCGGCGCCGCCCACCCTGGCGCGCCCTGGCTTTACTGGCCGTATTGGGCTGTGGCGCCAGCCTGTTGCAGGACTTCGGCCACCGGATGGTGTTGGAACAACGCAGCGTCGAACTGCATCAAGCCAACCTTGATACTTGGCAACAGCGGGCGCCAGATGAGTCTCGGGTCGTCGACCTTAACCGTCAGGTCCAGGCGCGACTGCAGCAAAACCAGACACCCCATCAGGACCTGGCACGGCGCCTGGAAACACTGGCTCGACACTGGAGCAACAGCAGCGGCGCCTTGGCCCGGGTCGACCAGCTGGATTATCAAAATGGTGAGGGCTGGACCCTGCGTGTAATCGCTCCGGCTTTCGCCGACCTCGAACGCTTGCGTGAGGGCCTGGGCCGCGCTGGCCTGACGGTGCAAGCCGACTCCACCGTCCGTGATGACCAAGTGGTCAGCGCCCGTTTGAAGATCAAGGAATGAATATGCCCTTTCGCAATTTATCCGAACGCGAACGCTTGGCCTTGTCTCTGCTGGCCCTGCTGCTCGGCCTGGTGCTGACCTGGACGCTGTTGTGGCAACCACAGCGTGCGGCCTTGCAGGACGCAGAACGTCAGTACCGCGACGAGCTGCAACTGGCGGCAGACCTGCAGCGCATGCCCGCCACTAGTGGCGGACAGCATGGAACGACAATTAACTCCGGGGACTTGCCGGGGTTACTGGCACGAACCAGCGCTGAGGCCAACCTGAATCTGGAACGCCTGGATAACGAACAACAAGGCCGAGTCAATCTCGGCCTCTCCGGTTCTCTGGATGATCTGCTTGCCTGGTTGCAGCAACTCGGCGAGCAAGGGGTGGAGGTTATTTCGGCCAACCTTGAGGTCAATCCAATGGCCCACGTCCGGGCAAGGCTGGTGCTGGAGGTCAGATAGACCTGGCACTCACTGACGCATACAGATCATCAATAGCTGGCTGCCCTGTTTACCCCTCAATTGGCGACCATTCTCACGGTCTAAAGGCCTCTGAGTACGGCGCCAAGTACTTGCACACTTACCCACCTGGATCAGCGATTTGAACATGGCCCTCACTGAAGTCCTTGCCAGTTTCCCTCTGGTTTTCGTCATATACGCACTGGTGCTAGGACTGATCGTAGGCAGTTTTATCAATGTGCTGGTCTGGCGCCTGCCGAAGATGCTCGAACGCGACTGGCGAGCACAGGCCCATGAAGCGCTCAATCTGCCCGCTGAACCTGCCGGGGCGCCCTATAATCTGATGTACCCGCACTCCGCCTGCCCCCATTGCGCAGAGTCGATTCGTCCGTGGCAAAACATCCCTCTGGTGAGCTACCTGCTGCTGCGTGGTCGTTGTTCAGGCTGCCAAAAAACCATCAGCCTTCGCTACCCGCTGACAGAGCTGGCCTGCGCTGTGCTCTCGGGATTTATCGCCTGGCATTTCGGGTTTGGCTGGCAGGCCGCCGGAGTATTGGTCTTGAGTTGGGGTTTGCTGGCAGCGAGCCTGATCGATGCCGACCACCAATTATTGCCTGATGAGCTGACACTGCCGCTGCTGTGGCTCGGCTTGATCGTGAACAGCTTCGGAGTATTTGTCCCGCTGACGGACGCGATGTGGGGCGCGGTGGCTGGCTACCTGAGTCTATGGTCAGTGTTCTGGCTGTTTCGACTGCTCACCGGCCAGGACGGCTTGGGCTATGGCGACTTCAAATTGCTGGCCCTGCTGGGGGCCTGGGGCGGCTGGCAGATATTGCCGCTGACCATCCTGCTGGCGGCCCTGGCTGGCACGTTGGGCGGCCTGACGTTGCTGCGTTTGCGCAACGCTCAAGTATCGACACCGATCCCCTTTGGTCCCTATCTGGCCATGGCCGGCTGGGCTGCATTGATATGGGGTGATCAAATAACCAACTTCTATTGGCAATTCGTCGGTTAGTGCTCAGCGCATTTTGTACAAAAAATACGCTGCCGCAGAAACGAAAAAAGGACCCTAAGGTCCTTTTTTCTTGCCCTGTCGAATTGCGATGAATTCGTAGGGCCATGTCTGGAGCGGGAAACGAGACTCGAACTCGCGACCCCGACCTTGGCAAGGTCGTGCTCTACCAACTGAGCTATTCCCGCTTGGTGTGGCGCATTCTATAGCAATAAAAGAATGCGTCAAGCCATTGATTCAAAAAGTTTTATTTATTTGACCGAGGTCGTCTTCAGATGCGGCCAGGCAGCCCGCAAATATTGAACCATCGACCATAAGGTCAACCCGGCAGCCACCAGCAGCAACCCGTAACCCACCAGGACCCAGAAACTGAAGTCCGAAGGGTTGGCCAGCAAGATGATCAGCGCCAGCATTTGTGCTGCGGTTTTCCATTTGCCCATGTTCGATACGGCAACCTGAGCCCGCGCGCCCAGTTCCGCCATCCACTCGCGCAACGCCGAGATGACGATTTCACGACCGATAATCACGGCCGCAGGCAGGGTCAACCATACGTTGTGGTGTTCTTGCACCAGCAAAACCAAAGCCACAGCGACCATCAGCTTGTCGGCAACCGGATCCAGAAAGGCGCCAAAAGGCGTGCTTTGCTCCAGTCGCCGGGCCAGATAGCCGTCGAGCCAATCGGTCGCCGCCGCAAATGCGAAGACTGAGCTGGCGGCTACATAACTCCAGCTGTAGGGGAGATAGAACAGCAGGATGAAGAAAGGAATAAGTAGAACGCGTAGTACGGTGATCAAATTAGGGATATTCATCGGCACAACTAGCTACGAGGTGAGGTGGCATTCTACTCGCTGTGCAGGTTTGCATAAATCAACTCAGCGAGCTTTTTACTGATCCCGGGTGCTTTGGCGATCTCCTCGATGCTGGCACGAGATAGCTCCTGTAAGCCACCAAAATGTTTCAATAAATCTCGGCGACGTGTCGGCCCTACCCCCGCAATGCCTTCCAGGGTTGAGGTTCGACGGGTTTTGCCGCGTCGCGCCCGATGTCCGGTAATTGCAAAGCGGTGAGCCTCGTCACGGATTTGCTGGATCAAATGCAAGGCCGGCGAGTCGCCTTTTAATGTGAATTCATGGGCCGCGTCGTTCAAATAGAGGGTTTCAAAGCCCGCCTTGCGGGTCGCCCCCTTGGCCACGCCAAGCAGAATCAGGTCCGGCACCGCCAGCTCATTGAGCACATCACGGGCCATCGACAGCTGGCCCTTGCCACCGTCGACCAAGAGGATGTCCGGCAGCTTGCCCTCCCCCTCTTTAAGCCGACTGAAGCGGCGCATCAGCGCCTGGTGCATGGCGGCATAGTCATCACCAGGGGTTACCCCTTCAATGTTGAAACGCCGGTAATCCGACTTGATCGGACCTTCGGGGCCAAACACCACGCAGGATGCAACGGTGGCTTCGCCGCTGGAGTGACTGATGTCATAACATTCCAGACGCTGCGGAATTTCGTCCAGCTTCAATACTTGCGCCAGGGCCTCGAAGCGCGCCGCGACATGCAGGCGGTTGGTCAGGCGCGCCGTCAGCGCCTGCTCGGCATTGGTGACCGCCAACTGCTGCCAGCGCGCCCGGGTGCCACGCACCCGGTAGCTGATAGCCAGCTCTCGGCCGCGCAGCTCGTCTATCGCCTCGACAATCGCCCCGAAGCTCTCATGCTCCACGTTGACGATCAGCTCACTCGGCAGGTCGCGCTCAGGGCTGCTGATGTAGTACTGCCCGAGAAACGCCGCCATGACTTCGGCCACATCTTCCTCGATGCCTACCAGAGGAAAGAAGTTCTTGCTGCCCAGTACCCGCCCGCCGCGCACGTTGATCAAATGCACACAGGCGCCGCCGGGGTTCACAAAGGCGGCAATCACGTCCACGTCGCCGGTTCCGCCTTCCATGCTCTGCTGATCCTGAACCCGACGCAGCAGGGAGATCTGATCACGCACCTCTGCTGCACGCTCGAAATCGAGGGTACTGGCAGCCTGCTCCATCGCACTGTTCAACTCGTCGGTCAGCGCACTGCTGCGCCCTTCGAGGAACATGATCGAGTGACGCACGTCTTCGGCATATTCCTGCGGGTCGACCAAACCGACACACGGGGCCTTGCAGCGCTTGATCTGATACTGCAAGCAAGGTCGTGTTCTATTTTTGAAATAGCTGTCTTCGCACTGACGCACCAGAAAAGTCTTCTGCAAGATGCTCAGGCTTTCGCGAATAGCGCCAGCACTGGGATAGGGCCCAAAAAACTTGCCTTTTTTCTTCTTGGCGCCGCGATGAATACTCAGGCGCGGGTACTCGCCATCTGACAGAAACACGTAGGGGTAGGACTTGTCGTCGCGCAACAGAATGTTGTACGGCGGGCGCCACTCCTTGATAAGCGTCTGCTCAAGCAACAGCGCTTCGGTTTCGTTGGCGGTAATAGTGGTTTCAATTTGCGCGATCCGCGCAACCAGAGCCGCCGTTTTGGGCGCCAGACCGGTTTTGCGAAAGTAGCTGGCCAGGCGTTTTTTCAGGTGCTTGGCCTTGCCCACATAAAGCAACCGCGCATCGCTATCAAACATGCGATACACGCCAGGTCGACCGCTACAGGTCGAAAGAAACGCACTTGCGTCGAACACGTCAGTCATCGTTAGCCAGCATCAACCATGCCGTGACGAACGGCCAACAACGCCAGTTCAACATCGCTTTTGACTGAAAGCTTCTCGTAGATACGGTAGCGGTAGGTATTGACCGTCTTGGGTGACAGGCAAAGCTTGTCGGAAATAACCTGAACCTTCTGGCAACCGACAATCATTAGCGCGATCTGAATTTCACGCTCGGACAAGGCATCGAAAGGGGAATCACTGGCGGGCTGAAAGGACTTGAGCGCCAATTGCTGTGCAACTTGTGGGCTGATATAACGCTGACCGGCGAATACCAGGCGAATGGCCTGGACCATTTCAGCCAGGCCCGCGCCCTTGGTCATATAGCCCGCCGCACCTGCTTGCAGCAAACGCGTCGGAAAAGGGTCTTCTTCGCACACGGTCACAGCGACAACCTTGATATCCGGGTGGCTGCGCATCATCTTGCGAGTAGCCTCAAGGCCACCGATGCCGGGCATTTTGACATCCATCAAGACCACATCCGGTTTCAGCTCACGAGCCTTGATAAGCGACTCCTCACCGGACTCGGCTTGACCGACCACTTGCAAGCCCTCGATATCGGCCAGCATTCGTGTGATCCCTGTACGCACCAGATCGTGATCATCGACCACTAGAACCCGAATCAAGTCGACACCTCGCAAATTGGTCTTGTTTGATTGCCGATACCATAGCAAAAACTAATGCACCAACCTACCGGCATGCGTCAACTATCCATGCCGAAACGTTAAAGCCTTGTAAAGAATCACCCCTTGACGGGATCGACCTCCTCAAGATCTCAACGTTCTTTGACCATCTGCGGGGCCGACAACTCTGCCAGGGTTGTGGTCAAACGGCGGATAGCGTCCTGATCTTCCTTATGCAGCACCCGGTAACTGATCAGAACCTTTTCTTCTATCTGACTGAGATTATCGATTAGTGTTGGGGTTGGGCTGCCCGTCAACACATAGAGCACATCCACACCGCGCCCTGCGACACGTGACAGATAGTCCGCTTTTGGAGCGCGATCGCCATTTTCGTACTTGCCTTGGGCGTTCGCCTCGACACCACCGATTTCGCCAAAAGATTTCTGCGACAAACCAAGTCGCTCTCTCTCTTGCCTCAAGCGCAAACCAATTCCACCCATTTGGATGTAAGACCTCATTTTAAACACCCACGAGGATGGTATAATCGATGAATATTAAACAACTTTGAACGGTTTTGAACTATGACCGGAATCCGTACTGCCGCACAAGCCAAGGCATGGCTGGAACACCAGGGAAAGTCCGTTCAAGAGTTTGCTCGAGAGCATGGAATCGACCCTGCAACTACCTATCAAGTGCTCTCCGGCCGCAAAAAAGGAAAACGCGGTGAAGCTCACAAGGTAGCGGTTCTTTTGGGTATGAAGGACGGCATCATTGTGCCAAGGACTATGCATCCGACAGAGTCAAAAGATGATGTACTCGCCTGAGTATGCGCTTTATTGGCCAACCCTCCCGATTTAGTGTGCAGGCCATTTCGCACCTCACTAAAATGGGTCGCAAAAGCCCAAATAGAGCGTTTCAGGGCAAGAACCCAACGGAGGGCAACCCACCGCTACGCCTTGGGTACGCACATTGGCGTCAGGCAATAGCCTTTATCGTTCTTCCAGATAGTATTTTTTTATTGAATCAGTCGGTTCGCGTCGAGTAAGCTGCAAACCACTAATCGGAGACAACCCATGTTGCATCACGCCAACACAGCCATTTGCAAGACCACACGCCAATCGCGTCTGGCTGCTGCTGTGTGCGCGAACAACATGCACTCCACAGCACGATTTTATTTTGGGTATTGGTTTAGCCACTGGCGCGCCTGATACCCACACGGCGCCCACTACTTAGGGGTCGCCTACCAGAGAATTCTCACCCCCGGTCGGCTTCCCGACCGGGGGTTTTGTTTTTTCAGCCCCTGACATTTTCTTGAATTGAGGATTTACCCCATGAACTACGCCACTTATTACCGCTTCGACCTTTGCACTGCATGGCGATTTATCAGCCGCCGTTCGGGACAGCCTGCCGCCTCCGAACGGACCCACATTGGTGGCACGCAAGCACTCACAGCCAGTCTGGCCAATTGTCGAACACCCCAGTAGGGCTGAGCGCGCGGGACAACCCGCCGCCTGCCCAGGAAGCACACACCATGAACGCATCCGTTTCAGCTCTGCCAACCGTACACACTGCCACTGCCACCGTTTCGACCCGTCGTCTGCCCAGCGCATCGCAACTCAAGCAGCAGCTGCCGCTGAGCGACATGCTTGGCAACCAGGTCCGCAATCAGCGCCAAGCCATTCGCGCCATCCTCAACGGTGAAGACTCCCGTTTACTGGTTGTCGTAGGCCCCTGCTCCATCCACGACCCCCTCGCCGCACTGGAATACGCCAGCAACCTCGCAGCCCTGGCACATGAAGTGCGCGACGACTTGCTGCTGGTCATGCGTGCCTATATCGAAAAACCGCGCACCACCGTCGGCTGGAAAGGCCTGGCCTACGACCCGCACCTGGATGGCAGCGATGACATGGCCCACGGCCTGACCCTGTCACGCGAACTGATGCTTGAAATGCTGCGCATGGGCCTGCCGGTTGCAACCGAACTGCTGCAACCCATTGCCGCTGGCTACTTCGACGACCTGCTGGGCTGGGTGGCCATTGGCGCCCGCACCACCGAATCGCAAATCCACCGCGAAATGGCCAGCGGTCTTGATCTGCCGGTGGGCTTCAAAAACGGCACCGACGGTGGTGTTGCAATTGCTTGCGACGCCATGCGCTCTGCGGCACACAGCCATCGTCACTTCGGCGTCGATAGCCAGGGCCATCCGGCAATCGTCGAGACACACGGCAACCCCGACACCCACCTGGTGTTACGTGGCGGCCACAGTGGCCCGAACTACGACCGTGCCAGCCTCGCCAAGGCCCGCGCCGGACTGCAAAAGAGCGCTATTTCAACCCGCATCATGGTCGACTGCAGCCACGCCAACAGCGGCAAAGACCCGTTGCGTCAGCCTGAAGTGTTCAATGAGGTACTTGAGCAGCGCCTGGCAGGCGACCATTCGCTGATTGGGATGATGCTCGAAAGCCATCTGTTCGAAGGCTGTCAGCCCCTGAGCACGAACATGCGCTACGGGGTTTCCGTGACCGATGGCTGCCTGGGCTGGGATGCAACCGAACAACTGCTGCGCAACGCCGCCCATCAACTGCAAGCGCAGCGCCACAGCGCCAAGGCCATCGCCTGACAACCACGCTCTGCAAACAACAGCGCAACCCGGGAAAATGCCCACGGTTGCGCAAAGCCGGTTTCGACTAAGGTGTTTTTATGACTCAAAAACACCTAGCGAGATTGATCATGGATGACTCTGCAAACACCCAATACCCGATTTTACTGGTGCATGGCCTTTTTGGATTCGACCGGATTGGCTCCCACCATTACTTCAATGGCATCAAGCAAGCGCTCACTGAGTGTGGTGCCAGCGTCTTTGTGCCGATTATTTCTGCCGCCAACGGCAATGAAGCCCGTGGCGACCAACTGCTCGAGCAAATACACAGCTTGCGCAGACAGACCGGAGCACCACGGGTCAACCTTATTGGCCACAGCCAGGGCGCCCTGACTGCACGTTATGCGGCAGCCATCGCCCCCGAGGTCATCGCCTCCGTCACTTCAGTCAGCGGCCCCAACCAGGGCTCGGAACTGGCCGACCGTTTGCGCTTGGCCTTGATCCCGGGACGACTTCCCGAAACAGTCGCGGCAGCCTTGACCACCGCACTCAGCGCATTCCTGTCGGCCCTCAGCGGCCACCCGCAACTGCCTCAACATGCTTTGAACGCACTGAATGCCCTGACCACCGAAGGCGTTGCCGCCTTTAACCTGAAATACCCTCAAGGCTTGCCCACCACGTGGGGAGGCATGGGGCCCGGACAAGTCAATGACGTCTTCTATTACTCCTGGAGCGGCATCATCAAAGGTTCACGGCTGACGGAGTCACTGAACTTGCTCGACCCCCTGCACAATGCCCTGCGTGTTTTTGGCAGCTTCTTTACCCGCGAGACCAGGGAAAACGACGGGATGGTCGGGCGCTTCAGCTCGCATCTGGGCCAGGTGATACGCTCGGATTACCCCATGGACCACCTCGACACCATCAACCAGGTAGCAAGAGGAAACCGCAGGAACATTGACCCGATGCAGCTCTACGTGGAACATGCCAGACGGCTGAAGCAAGCAGATCTGTAGCGGGTAATGAAATCCCCAAAACCGCACATTTGCCGAGAAAAAAACCACTGAATCCGGTAGGCTCGGCACTTTCTTGAAAGGAGTACACCCTCATGGCCAAAGCCACTGCCCGTCACATCCTGGTTGCCACCGAAGACAAGTGCAACGAACTGAAAGCACAAATCGAAGGCGGCGCTGATTTCGCCGAAGTTGCCAAAGCCAACTCTTCTTGCCCATCCAGCCGTCAGGGCGGCGATCTGGGTTCTTTCGGTCCAGGCCAAATGGTTAAAGAATTCGACACCGTCGTCTTCAGCGCACCTATCAACGTGGTGCAAGGCCCGGTTAAAACCCAGTTCGGTTACCACCTGCTGGAAGTCACCAGCCGCCAGGACTAATCCTCCCCGCGCTGCGTGAAAACGGCCCACCTTTTGGTGGGCCGTTTCGTATCCGCAATTGCAAACCGCGTGCTACGTTTCCTCATTCACGAAACCATCGTACTGAGGAATTGATCATGAGCCTTAATGGCAAAACTGCATTGGTTACTGGTTCTACCAGCGGCATCGGCCTGGGCATCGCACTGAGCCTGGCCAAAGCCGGAGCGGACCTGATACTCAACGGCTTTGGCGATGCCAGCAAAGTCATTGCCGAGATCGAACAGTTCGGCGGCAAGGCTGGCCACCATCCGGCGGATGTCAGCGACCCCGCGCAGATCGCCGATATGATCAGTTATGCCGAACGCGAGTTTGGCGGCATCGACATTCTGGTCAACAACGCTGGCATCCAGCATGTCGCCAGCGTCGAGGAATTCCCGGTAGAGCGCTGGGACTCGATCATCGCGATCAATCTGTCTTCGGTATTCCACAGCACCCGTCTGACCTTGCCCGGCATGCGCAAACGCGGCTGGGGCCGTATCGTCAACATCGCCTCGGTTCACGGGCTGGTGGGTTCGGTCGGCAAAGCCGCCTATGTTGCCGCCAAACATGGGGTGATCGGCCTGACGAAAGTGGTAGGCCTTGAAACCGCCACCAGCAACATCACCTGCAACGCCATCTGCCCGGGCTGGGTGCTGACACCACTGGTGCAAAAGCAAATTGACCAGCGCATCAGCCAGGGTATTGACCCCTACCAGGCGCAGCATGATTTGCTGGCCGAAAAACAACCCTCACTGGAGTTCGTAACCCCGCCGCAACTGGGCGAACTGGTGCTGTTTCTATGCAGTGAGGCTGGCAGCCAAGTACGCGGCGCAGCCTGGAATGTGGACGGCGGGTGGCTGGCGCAATAAGTTCGCGCAATACTGCACGCCGGACATGCAAAAATGCACACCAACCCTGCACTTATCAGGGTTGTAATGGGCAAATTTGCACTGTTAGCATCGCCTATCGTTCGCCCGTGAACACCTTCTAAAAATAATACAAAGCAGGGAGTTAGTGATGACTGCTCAGGTTTCCTCCTCACCGACACCGGATGTCGCGCCGCTACAAGACACGATTCTGGCCGAGGTCCGCAACCATATTGGCCACCTGACCCTCAACCGCCCCAGCGGCCTCAACGCCATCAATCTGCAGATGGTCCGCAGCCTTCAGCAACACCTGGATAACTGGGCTACAGACCCACAGATCAAGGCTGTAGTGCTGCGCGGCGCGGGTGAAAAAGCCTTCTGTGCTGGCGGCGATATTCGCTCGTTGTATGACAGCTATCAAAACAAAGACACCCTGCACAGCGTGTTCTTCGAAGAAGAATACGCCCTCGACCTGACCCTGCACCGCTACCCAAAACCTGTGGTTGCCTTGATGGACGGATTCGTCCTCGGCGGCGGCATGGGGCTGGTGCAAGGCGCGGATCTGCGCCTGGTCACCGAGCGCAGCAAACTGGCGATGCCGGAAGTGGCTATCGGTTATTTCCCTGACGTCGGCGGCAGCTATTTTCTGACCCGTACACCGGGCCAACTGGGTACATATCTCGGCGTCAGCGGCGTGCAAATCCGCGCTGCCGATGCGTTGTATTGCGGACTGGCTGACGGCTACCTGGAGAGCAGCAAACTGGCTGAACTGGATCAGTGCCTGAACGCCCTCGCTTGGCAAACATCTCCCATTGACGACCTGACTGCGCTGGTAGCCAGGTTCGCGGTAGCTGCATTGCCCGATCCGCCGCTGGCCAGGCTGCGCCCTCTGATTGACAGTGTTTTCTCCCAGGACGACCTGCCGCGGATTGTTGCCCACCTGCGCGCCGTCATTGCACCAGAAACCCGCGACTGGGCCATTGAAACCGCTGACCTGCTGCAAACTCGCTCGCCACTGGCCATGGCCGTCACCCTCGAAATGTTGCGCCGTGGACGCGAGTTGCCCCTTGAACAGTGCTTCGCCCTGGAGCTGCACCTGGACCGCCAGTGGTTTGATCGCGGTGACCTGATGGAGGGCGTGCGCGCGCTGATTATCGACAAGGACAAAACCCCGCACTGGAACCCGCCAACCCTGGACGCGCTGGATGCGAACCATGTCGCCAGTTTTTTCACCGAATTCAACGCGAAGGGAGCCTGAGCCATGCAAGACATCGAACTGAGCGAAGAACAAGTGATGATCCGCGACATGGCCCGCGACTTTGCCCGTCGCGAAATCGCTCCCCATGCCCAGGCCTGGGAAAAGGCCGGCTGGATCGACGATGCACTGGTCGCCAAGCTCGGCGAACTGGGACTGCTCGGCATGGTGGTCCCGGAGGAATGGGGCGGCACTTATGTCGATTACGTCGCTTATGCTCTGGCCGTGGAAGAGATCTCGGCCGGGGATGCCGCAACCGGGGCACTGATGAGCATCCATAACTCGGTGGGCTGCGGGCCCATCCTCAAATATGGCAGCGAGACGCAAAAGCAAACCTGGCTGGCGGAGCTTGCCAGCGGCCAGACCATCGCCTGTTTTTGCCTGACCGAACCACAAGCAGGCTCCGAAGCCCACAACCTGCGCACCCGGGCTGAGCTGCGCGACGGGCAATGGGTGATCAACGGTGCCAAGCAATTTGTCAGCAATGGCAAGCGCGCCAAACTGGCCATCGTATTTGCAGTGACCGACCCCGACTTGGGAAAAAAAGGCATTTCGGCCTTTTTGGTGCCCACCTCCACCCCTGGTTTTATCGTCGACCGTACCGAACACAAAATGGGCATCCGCGCCTCGGACACCTGCGCCGTTACCCTGAACAATTGCAGCGTGCCTGAAGCCAATATGCTCGGCGAGCGCGGCAAGGGGCTGGCCATCGCCCTGTCCAACCTTGAAGGCGGCCGCATCGGTATTGGCGCAC
Source organism: Pseudomonas kulmbachensis (assembly GCF_963681935.1). Lineage (NCBI taxonomy): Bacteria > Pseudomonadati > Pseudomonadota > Gammaproteobacteria > Pseudomonadales > Pseudomonadaceae > Pseudomonas > Pseudomonas kulmbachensis. Next base: position 3,154,105 of record NZ_OY817088.1, read on the forward strand.
AGGCATTGGGGATCGCCCGGGCGGCCTTTGAGGCGGCACTGGGCTATGCCCGCGACCGGGTGCAGTTTGACAAAGCGATCATCGAGCACCAAAGCATCGCCAACATGCTGGCCGACATGCAAACCCGAATCAATGCTGCACGCCTGTTGATCCTGCATGCGGCGCGCCTGCGCAGCGCGGGCAAGCCCTGCCTCTCGGAAGCCTCGCAAGCCAAGCTGTTTGCTTCGGAAATGGCCGAGTATGTGTGCTCCAAAGCCATCCAGATCCACGGCGGCTATGGCTACCTTGAGGACTATCCGGTGGAGCGTTACTACCGGGACGCGCGAATCACCCAGATCTATGAGGGATCGAGCGAGATTCAACGGATGGTGATTGCGCGGGAATTGAAGAATTATCTGATTTAAGGGGTGCTACGAGAGCCCCTAACCCTCTCGCAAAGGGAGAGGGTTAGGGTGAGGGGACTTTGATCTTTAGCGGTTTTTGAACTCCGCCTCACGTTTACCCACAAACGCCGCCATGCCTTCTTTCTGGTCGTGTGTCGCAAACATCGAATGGAATACCCGACGCTCGAAACGCACACCTTCAGCCAAGTTGACTTCAAAAGCGCGATTCACACATTCCTTGGTCAGCATCAGCACCGGCAGAGATTTCCTGGCGATCAGCGCCGCCACTTTCAGCGCTTCGTCGAGCAACTCATCCACTGGCACCACACGGGCTACCAGCCCTGAACGCTCGGCCTCTTCGGCGCCGATCAAGCGTCCGCTCAAGCACATTTCCATCGCCTTGGCCTTACCCACGGCACGGGTCAGACGCTGCGTACCGCCCATGCCCGGCAACACCCCCAGGTTGATTTCCGGCTGGCCGAATTTGGCATTGTCACCGGCCAGAATAAAGTCGCACATCATCGCCAGTTCACAGCCACCGCCCAAGGCAAACCCGGCCACCGCAGCAATAATCGGCTTGCGTCGGGTCGCTACGCGATCACTGTCCGAGAACAGATCGTCGAGATAAATTTGCGGGTAGGTCAGGTCCGCCATTTCCTTGATATCCGCACCCGCGGCAAAGGCTTTTTTCGAGCCGGTAATGACGATACAGCCAATCCCGTTATCGGCTTCCAGCGTGTCCAGCGCCTGGTTGACCTCGCTGACCAACTGCGCATTCAGGGCGTTGAGCGCCTGCGGTCGGTTCAGGGTAATCAGGCCCACCTGCCCATGAATGTCCAACAGAATGGTTTCGTAACTCATCGCTTATGCCCTCGATTCAAAGATTGCGCGAAATGACCATGCGCTGAATATCACTGGTGCCTTCATAAATCTGGCACACCCGTACATCGCGGTAGATCCGTTCCAGCGGAAAATCGCTCAAATAGCCATAACCACCCAAGGTTTGCAACGCTTTGGAGCACACCCGCTCGGCCATTTCCGATGCAAACAGCTTGGCCTGCGAAGCCTCGACCAATGCCGACTGGCCACTGTCACGCAGCGCTGCGGCGTAACGAACCATCTGCCGGGCGACGGCTATTTCAGTCGACATATCGGCCAGACGAAACGCCACCGCCTGATGCTCAACCAATGGTTGGCCAAAGGTCACGCGTTCGCGGGCGTAGTCGCGGGCAGCTTCAAAGGCAGCCCGGGCCATGCCCACTGCTTGCGAAGCAATACCAATGCGCCCGCCTTCCAGGTTGCCGAGGGCAATTTTATAGCCCTGCCCTTCTTCACCCAAGCGGTTGGCCACCGGCACTTTCAGGTCGGTAAACAGGATCTGGCAGGTGTCTGAAGCATGCTGCCCCAACTTGTCTTCAACCCGGGCCACGCTATAGCCCGGCGAATCAGTAGGGACGATAAACGCAGTGATCCCACGCTTGCCCGCCGCTGGGTCCGTCACCGCAAAAACTATCACCACCCCGGCGTTTTGCCCCGAGGTGATGAACTGCTTACAGCCATTGAGTACGTAATGATCGCCTTCACGGCGGGCACGGGTTTTCAGGTCACTGGCATCGGAGCCGGCCTGCGGTTCGGTCAGGGCAAAAGCGCCAAGCATCGCACCACTGGCCAGGGGGATCAAAAACTCCTGTTTTTGCTGCTCGGTGCCGTACTTGAGGATTGGCACGCAACCCACCGAGTTATGCACGCTCATGATCGTGGAGCAGGATCCGTCGCCGGCGGCGATTTCTTCGAGGGCCATTGCGTAGGCCTGATAGCCGGTGTCGCAACCGCCCCACTCCTCAGGTACGAGCATGCCGAAAAACCCCAGTTGCGCCATCTCATCAATGGCCTCGCGAGGAAAACGGTGCTGCTTGTCCCACTCAGCCGCAAAGGGTTTCAAACGTTCCTGGGCAAACTGTTGGGCCGCTTCGCGAATTTGTAATTGTTCGGATGTGGGCAGCATAAAAAATCCTTAATACAGACATTCCACGGCAATCGCCGTGGCTTCACCGCCGCCGATGCAGATGGCTGCAACGCCGAATTTGGCCTTTTGCTGACGCAATGCCGAAAGCAGGGTCACCAGGATCCGTGCTCCCGAAGCGCCTATCGGATGCCCCAGTGCACAAGCCCCGCCGTAGATATTGACCTTGCTGTGGGGGATATCCAGCTCGCTCATCGTCACCAGGCTGACCACTGCAAACGCTTCGTTGATCTCGAACAGATCAACTTGGTTCAGATCCCAACCGGTCTTGCTCATCAGCCGCTTGATCGCGCCCACAGGGGCCGTCGGGAACAGCCCTGGCTCATCGGCAAACGCCGCATGGCCGTGGATCACCGCCAGGGGTTTGAGCCCGCGTTTTTGCGCCTCGCTGCTGCGCATCAAAACCAACGCCGCAGCACCATCGGAAATCGAACTGGAGTTGGCCGCCGTCACCGTGCCGCCATCGCGGAACGCCGGTTTCAGGGTAGGAATTTTTGCCAAATTGGCCTTGGGCGGTTGCTCATCATCACTGATCAGGCGTTGCTCCTTGCCCACGGTCACCTGCACCGGGACGATCTCGGCGCTGAAACTGCCGTCTTTGATCGCCTGCTGCGCACGGGTCAGCGAAGCCACGGCAAACGCATCCTGCGCCTCGCGACTGAAACCATGAAGCTGGGCACAGTCTTCGGCGAAAGTGCCCATCAGGCGACCACGGTCATAGGCATCTTCCAGACCGTCGAGGAACATGTGGTCCAGTACCCGGCCATGGCCCATGCGGTAACCGCTACGGGCACGGTCCAGCAAGTACGGCGCATTGGACATGCTCTCCATGCCCCCCGCCACCACCACATCGACGCCCCCGGCCAGCAGCCGGTCGTGGCCCAGAATGGTGGCTTCCATACCCGAACCGCACATCTTGTTCAGCGTGGTGCAGCGCGTGCCCTTGTCCAGCCCGGCGCCCAGGGCGGCCTGACGCGCAGGTGCCTGACCGAGACCGGCCGAGAGCACGCAGCCAAACAGCACTTCTTCCACACCATCAGGCGCCACCCCGGCCCGCTCTACCGCTGCACGGATCGCCGCAGCGCCGAGTTGCGGTGCGGTCAGGCCCTTGAAGTCACCTTGAAAACCACCCATGGGCGTGCGTGCAACACTCACAATCACGACCGGATCATTGGCTATTGTCATTTCACACCTCTTATTTGGCGGCCATGCGCAAGGCACCGTCGAGACGGATCACCTCGCCATTGAGCATGCTGTTTTCGATAATATGCCGCACCAGCGACGCGTACTCGTCAGGCTTGCCCAGGCGTGGCGGGAACGGTACACCGGCAGCCAGGGAGTCACGTACTTCGGGAGTCATGCCGGCCATCATCGGGGTTTCAAAGATGCCCGGGGCGATGGTCATGACCCGAATCCCGAAGCGAGCCAATTCGCGAGCAGCAGGCAAGGTGAGGCTGGCGATAGCCCCCTTCGACGCGGCATACGCGGCCTGGCCGATCTGGCCGTCAAAGGCTGCCACCGAAGCCGTATTGATGATCACTCCGCGCTCGCCATCGGCATCGGCGCCGGTTTCAGCAATTGCCGCAGCGGCCAGACGCAGCATGTTGAAGCTGCCAATCAGGTTGACGTTGATCACCTGGCTGAAGCTCTCCAGCGCATGCGGGCCGTTTTTACCGATGATCTTTTCACCGCGCACGATACCTGCGCAATTGACCAGCCCGTTGACCCCGCCAAAGGCGGCCACTGTAGCCGTGACCGCCGCTTGCGCAGCATCTGCCTGGCTGATGTCGGCCACTGCGCTACGCGCCTGGCTGCCGAGTCTGGCTGCCTGGGCGGCCACTGCATCGGCGTTCATATCCACCAACATCACCTTGGCGCCCGCCTTGACCAGCATCTCGGCGGTGGCTGCACCCAGTCCCGATGCACCACCGGTGACGATAAAAATCTTGTTCTCGATTTGCATGATAATTCCTGATTATTAAGCAGAGACTTTGGCGCTTGCGGCCAGTTCAGCCTTGGCAATTTCCTGGTTGCGCAAAATAAAGCGCTGCAGCTTGCCGCTCGGCGTTTTCGGCAGCTCGCTGACAAATTCGATTTCACGGGGATAGGCATGCGCGGCCAGACGCTGGCGTACATGCAGGCGCAGGGTTTCAGCCAGTTGCGCATCGCCCAGGTACTGCGGGTTCAAAACCACGAAGGCTTTGACCAGCTCGGTGCGCTCGGGGTCCGGCTTGCCGACCACGGCGGCTTCGACCACGGCCGGGTGCTCGATCAGGGCGCTTTCCACATCGAACGGCCCAACGCGATAACCGGAGGTGGTGATCACGTCATCACTACGCCCGACGAAGCTGATGCTGCCGTCCGGGTTCAGCTCCACGGTGTCGCCGCTCAGGTAATAATTGCCGACGAACGCCTTGGTCTTGAAGCCTTCGTAGCCACCAAACCAGCACATTGGCGATTGGCTGCGATCAACTGCCAGAATCCCCGGTTGGCCGACGGGCAATTCCTGATAGTTATCATCGAGCACCACGATCCGATGCCCCGGCGAGGCGAAACCTGCGGCGCCCATATGCACCGGGTGATCGAGCCCGTGGTGGTTGCACAGCACCATGCCGACTTCGGTCTGGCCGTAGTGGTCATGGATGGTGACGTCGAGTTCTTCGGCAAACCAGCGAATCACTTCAGGGTTGAGCGGCTCACCGGCGCTGCTCACCACCCGCAACTGGCCCTTGATCTTGCTGGAGAACGCGTCCCCGGCAGCGATCAGCATCCGATACGCAGTGGGCGAACCGGTGAGGTTGGTGATGCCGTACTTCTTGATCACCCGACAGGTGCTTTCGACCGTGAACGGGCCATCGTACAAAGTGATCGGGTGGCCCATGGACAACGGCCCGGTGATCCCGAAGTAGATACCGTAGGCCCAGCCCGGATCAGCCAGGTTCCAGAACGAATCCTCAGGGCGCAGCCCCACCGCATCGCGGGTGTAGCTCTGGAACGCGACAATCGCCTTGAGCGGCACCAGCAGCGGCTTGGCCGGGCCGGTGGTGCCCGAGGTGAACATCAGCAAAAACGGGTCTTCACCGGTGAGCATCACCGGCTCGCAGGTGGCCGGATAGTTATCCAGCTCCGCCCAAAAGCTGAAGTCGCCGCGCACCAGACCCTGCCCTTTGGCCCCTGCCACCGTGACAATCGCCGGGCAATCATTGACCTCGTTGAGTTTGGCCCGGTTTACCGCATCCGTAACCACCAGCGCAGCGCCGGAACCATTGAGCCGGTGCTCGATGGCCTTGGGCCCAAATGCGGTGAAAAGCGGCTGGTAGATGGCGCCAATCCGCCAGGTTGCAAAGGCAACGATCAGCAACTCGACGTTACGCGGCAGCAAGCCTGCAACTTTATCGCCACGCTTTACGCCCTGGGCCAACAGAAAATTGGCAAAGCGCGCGGCCTGATCCTGTAACTGCGTGAAGGTATACGTTGCGCTGCTGGCATCGCGACCCTCCCAGAACAACGCAATACGACCCGGCAAGGCATGCCGATCACAGCACTCGACACAGGCATTGATGGCCGCCAAATGGCCGTCCAGTGCGCCCGTCACGGTACGTTGGTAGTCAAAATCATTCATCGCAGTCAGATAGTCGCGCATCAGCAGAATCCCTCGGTCTTTATTTTTAGGATGGGAACCGTGAAAAATCCTGCTGATAATCGCCTTGCGAAGGCTCTGCAACAATGGTCAAACCGCTCAAGCTGGGTGACTGCTTTGGCCAATGCCGGACCACACGCGGTAGCTGCTACGAAACCGTGTTGCCCGCCTGTTCGCGCAGATACTCAAGCACTGCCGCCTGATCACCGGCAAAGGCAATGCGCGAGCCTTTTTTCTCGCGCTGGAAGGCGTACATCGGGTCGTAATATTCGCGCAGCAAAGCCTCGATCCAGACCCGGTGCAGGTCCACCGCACCACAGCTTTCCTGCTCTTGCAGGGCGGCTTCCATGACGGCCTGCAAACGCTGATGGCGTTCGCCGCCCAGACGTCGCTGAATATTCGCCAGGCTTTCCAGCAAACGCTGGGCAAACAGGGTGAAGCCGTGTTCGCCATTTTTGACAGTGAATTCAGCGCTCAAATCCACGACGTAGTCGCGCAAAATACGCTCGACACGGCTTTGCAGGCTGTCTTCCAGCCAGACCATCGGCGCGTCTTGCATGCGTTGATACAGCGCCAGTGGCAAGGCGCAGCTGCCGACCGTGCGGCTTTCGTCTTCGACCACAAAACCTTCGTGACCTTTGGCGCGCTTTTTCAGCACGTCGATCGCCAGACGGTTTTCAAAGTCGATATTCGACGGTTGTCCGGTCGCCCGCTTGCCGAAACTTGAGCCACGATGATTGGCATGGCCTTCAAGGTCCAGGCCATTGTTCAGTTGCACCAGCACATCGGTTTTTCCGGTGCCGGTCATGCCACCGAGTACCGTCATGGCGCATTGCGCAACGGCATCATCAACGGTCTGGATCAGAAAGGTACGCAGCGCCTTGTAGCCGCCGGTGACACGCGGGTAATCGATCCCGGCATCCTGTTTGAGCCACTGCTGGACGATTTGCGAGCGCATGCCACCGCGAAAGCAGTACAGGCAGCCATCGGGGTTGGCCCGGGCAAAATCGGCCCATGCCTGCAGGCGTTCGGCTTTAGTCTGGCCCGACACCAGTTGATGCCCCAGCACCACAGCAGCCTGCTGGCCTTGCTGCTTGTAGCAGGTACCGACACGTTCGCGCTCGTGGTCGGTCATCAACGGCAGGTTGACTACACCGGGGAACGCCCCCTTATGAAATTCAATCGGCGCACGGGTGTCCATCATCGGCCGATCATTGAGAAACAGCTCGCGGAAGTCGGTTACGTCATAAGCCATCATGACACCTCAACCGCGTACGTCTGTCGCTCAACCAACTGGCCGATCGGCTCCAGTGCCAGGCCATGCTCGCTGGCCATTTGCAGGAACGCCTGGTTGCCCTCCGGACTGACGGCAACCAACAGGCCGCCGCTGGTTTGCGGGTCGCATAGCACACGCTTGTGCAATTCCTGAAGCGGCGAAAGCTTGCTGGCGTAACTGTCAAAGTTGCGCAATGTGCCGCCAGGTACACAGCCCTGTTCCAGGTAGTACTCAACCGAGGCCAGAAGCGGCACTTTGGCGTACTGGATCTGCGCAGTCAGGTGGCTGCCGTCGGCCATTTCCACCAAATGCCCGAGCAGGCCAAAACCGGTGACGTCAGTCATCGCCTTGACCCCATCAAGCTTGGCAAACTGGCTGCCGATCTTGTTCAGCGTGCACATCCAGTCCCGTGCCAGACCGACGTCTTCAGCGCGCAACTTGCCCTTCTTCTCGGCCGTCGTGAGGATGCCGATACCCAAGGGTTTGGTCAGGTACAGCAGGCACCCGGCGGTCGCCGTGTCGTTGCGCTTCATGTGGCGCTTGTTGACCACACCGGTCACGGCCAGGCCGAAAATCGGCTCTGGGGTGTCGATCGAATGCCCGCCCGCCAGCGGGATGCCAGCGTCATCGCACACGGCACGACCACCGCGAATCACTTCACGGGCCACTTCGGGTGGCAGCAAATGCACCGGCCAGCCCAGAATCGCAATCGCCATCAACGGATCGCCGCCCATGGCATAGATATCGCTGATGGCATTGGTGGCCGCAATCCGGCCGAAATCGTAGGGATCATCGACAATCGGCATGAAGAAGTCGGTGGTCGAGACCACTCCGCGTTCGTCATCCAGCGCATAAACCGCCGCATCGTCGCGTGACGCATTGCCTACCCAAAGTTTGGGATCGAGGTTTTGCGCGCCACTGCCGGCGAGAATCACTTCCAGTACCTGAGGCGAAATCTTGCACCCGCACCCCGCGCCGTGGCTGTACTGGGTCAGGCGAATCGGCTCGCTCATGGAGGCACCTCTAGTCAATGTCAAAGCGCCTGATACTAGCAGAGCGGCGCCTTGCACCGCAGGTCTTCTGTAGCCGCTGCCGAAGGCTGCGACAAGGGCCACAGGACCTTCGCCTTTGGTGTAAGCGCCCTGGGGCCGCTGCGCAACCCATCGCAGCCTGCGGCAGCGGCTACAGGTTTTGTGGCCATCGAGGGATGACCGGCATGCTGAAAATCGACCTGCCAGTCACATATGTAGTGCTAAAAAATAATCACTACATATGTATTGACGACAGGTTTTTCCCCCAGCATTATGCAGACGTCTTCCCCACCGGAAGCACTGGAAAGGGTTGTTGCATGCATGCTCGACGAGCTGTCGGGCTGTTCCGGGATAGGTACTGCCCACAAGGCAGAATTGATGAAGCTGACCTGGCTTGATCGTCCGCGTCAAAGACGACAGAGGCTAGCGAAAGGTCCTCAAGAAGCTTGTGGCTGATGCGTCATGTCACCCTGGCATCCTGGTTCACGCTGCTCTCCCTCGCTTTACGCTCTTTATGTAGCGCTTTGTTTTACGACTACATATGACGAACTCAAGGCAGATCTGCTTTAGATGGACACTACGTAGCGCTGCAGGTGCAGTTGCGCGAATCAATTAGACAGATCAACGAGTAGTCACGGAGTTAGCCATGAACCTGAATAACCAACCGACTGTTAACGAGCTGGCTCGACTGTTCGCCGCTCAGAAAGACACGCTGAACGACCACATCCTGTGGATCAGCGACGCCGGTGATGTGCGTATCGACGCAGTGACATCGTGCAAGGAAGAAACCAGATTCGAGGAGGAACGCCCACAAATGCGAGCCCACCTCAAAATGTACCGCCGTGGCCAAGGCTACGTGGGCAAGAAGGCCGCCGCCGATAGCGACTACATGGCGCGCGTCCTGCAAACCTTGACCCTGACCTGGGAAAAGGCTCAAACCGAGCCGGCACTGGTCAAAGTTAACAGCTACAGCTGATAACCCCGCCGTACAAAAAAGCCCCGGATAATCTCCGGGGCTTTTTTTGGGCTGCTATACCGCCTGTTCCAGCTCAGGCACCGCCTCGAACAAGTCCGCTACCAGACCGTAATCCGCTACCTGGAAGATCGGTGCTTCTTCGTCCTTGTTGATCGCAACGATCACTTTGGAGTCTTTCATACCGGCCAGATGCTGGATCGCGCCGGAAATACCAACGGCGATGTACAGCTGTGGCGCAACGATTTTGCCGGTCTGTCCGACCTGCATGTCGTTGGGTACAAAGCCTGCGTCCACAGCAGCACGAGAAGCCCCGACACCTGCGCCCAGCTTGTCGGCCAGTGAATACAGGTACTTGAAGTTGTCACCATTCTGCATCCCGCGACCGCCGGAGACGACGATTTTGGCTGCGGTCAGCTCAGGACGGTCCGACTTGGCCAGCTCTTCGCCAACGAACGACGAAGTGCCTGCATCGTGAACCGCTGCAAGTGCTTCAACCGCTGCCGAACCACCTTGTGCGGCAACCGGATCGAAACCGGTGGCACGCACGGTAATCACTTTGACCGGTGCAGTGGACTGCACGGTGGCAATGGCGTTACCGGCGTAGATCGGACGGGTGAAGGTGTCAGCGCTGATGACCGAGATGATCTCGGAGATCTGGTCAACGTCCAACTGCGCAGCAACGCGCGGCAGGATGTTTTTGCCGTTGGAGGTGGCAGCAGCCAGGATATGGCTGTAGCCAGCAGCAAGCTCAGCTACCAGCGGGGCAACGTTCTCAGGCAACTGATGCGCGTAAGCCGCGTTGTCAGCCACCAGGATTTTAGCCACGCCAGCAATGTTAGCAGCAGCTTCAGCTACAGCACCAATGCCCTGGCCTGCGACCAGAACGTTGATATCGCCACCGATTTTAGCGGCAGCGGCTACGGTGTTCAGCGTGGCCGGAGCCAGCGTTTTGCCGTCGTGCTCTGCGATTACCAAGATAGTCATTGTCAGATTACCTTCGCTTCGTTTTTCAGTTTCTCGACCAGTTCAGCCACCGACTTGACCTTGATACCCGCGCTGCGTGCAGCAGGCGCTTCGACTTTCAAGGTTTTGTTGGTCGACGCAGTGGAAACGCCCAACGCTTCTGGCGTCAGCACTTCAAGCGGCTTCTTCTTGGCTTTCATGATGTTTGGCAGGGACGCATAACGCGGCTCGTTCAAACGCAGATCCGTGGTGATGATCGCTGGCAAGCTCAGCGAAACAGTTTGCGCGCCACCGTCAACTTCACGGGTCACGACAACCTTGTCGCCCGCCACTTCAACTTTGGAGGCGAAAGTGCCCTGACCGTAACCGGTCAGCGCAGCCAGCATCTGGCCGGTCTGGTTGTTGTCGCTGTCGATGGCCTGTTTACCCAGGATCACCAGCTGAGGCTGCTCCTTGTCGACCACTGCCTTGAGCAGCTTGGCCACGGCGAGCGAGGTCAGGTCTTCGGCGGACTCGACGAGAATGGCGCGATCTGCACCCAGTGCCAGCGCGGTACGCAGCTGTTCCTGAGCAGTGGTCGGGCCGATGCAGACGACGACGATTTCAGTCGCAACACCCCCTTCTTTTATAGAAAGCTCTTTCAGGCGTACGGCTTCTTCCACAGCGATTTCGCAGAAGGGGTTCATCGACATCTTGACGTTGGCGAGGTCAACACCGGAGTTGTCCGCCTTGACGCGTACTTTAACGTTGTAGTCGACCACGCGTTTGATACAGGCCAGCACCTTCATGGTTTTTTCCCTCTATGGCTGCAGGGGCAGCGCCGACAGCAAACAGCACCGCACACCTGTGTTGATTGGAAAGCCCTTAAACCGTCGCCGGTTCAACGGGCAAAATCAGTTGATCCGGCACCGCTTGCCCCGAGTTACGCGCCACGAAGTAATACACCAGCGCTGGCAGCGTCAGGCCGATAATCCACGAGATATCAGTCCCGCCCAGCGGCTCGACCAAAGGCCCGGTATAGAAGCTGGTGGCAATAAACGGCAGCTGAATTACCACCCCAAAGGCGTAGACCAGAATACCCCGCAGATTCCAGCGCCCGTATCGGCCATTCGGGTTAGACAGTGCCGGTACGTCATAGCGCTCTTTGCTGATCAAGTAGAAATCAACCAGATTTATCGCACTCCAAGGGGTGAAAAAAGCCAACAAAAACAGGATGAATGCAGAGAAGTCCTTGAGGAACGAATGCTGCCCCAGCAACGCCAACGCGGTAGCAAAGCCCACCATGAGCAGGATGTAAAACAGGCGCAAAGCTTTGGAAATTTCATGGTTGCCACGAAAGCCACTGACAATGGTCGCCAGTGACATGAAACTGCCGTAAGCATTGAGTGTGGTGATGGTCACCTTGCCGAATACCACACAAAAATACAGCAACGCCGCCATTGCCCCGCTCGCTCCCATGCCAACGATGTACGACACCTCATGCCCGGCAAACTTGCTGCCCGCCAACGCGGCCACAAACACCCCGAAGACCATCGAAATCTGCGAACCGACGACCGACCCCAGACCCACCGCCAGAAAGGTTTTCAGCGACGAGGTATTGGATGGCAAGTAACGCGAGTAATCCGCCACATATGGCCCAAAGGCGATCTGCCAGGACGCCGACAAGGAAATGGCCAGCAAAAAGCTACTCAATGAAAAGTGTTTGTTGCTCAGCAACAAACCAATGTCGTTTTGTGAAATCAAGGTGTAGAACAGGTAGAAAAACGCCAGCACCCCGACCACACTCGCCACGCGGCCGATCATGTGAATAGTGCGATAGCCCAGAATGGTCAGCAGCACGATCAGCGCGGCAAAAATCAGTATGCCCCACGAATCACTCACCCCGATCAGTTGCCCCACCGCCTGCCCGGCCAGCACTGAACCGCTGGCCGAAAAGCCCACGTACATCAGGCACACCAGCACAATCGGGATCACTGCGCCGTAGACTCCGAATTGCACTCGGCTGGAAATCATCTGCGGCAAGCCCAGTTTCGGCCCCTGCGCCGCGTGCAACGCCATGATGGTTCCGCCCAGTACTTGCCCGATCAGCAGACCGATCAGCGACCAGAACACATCGCCGCCCAGCACCACGGCCAGGGCCCCGGTGACAATTGCAGTGACTTGCAGGTTTGCCCCGAACCACAAGGTGAACTGGCTGAACAGGCGCCCATGGCGCTCTGATTCAGGGATGTAATCAATAGAACGCTGTTCTACCAGCGTAGCCCGCGGCGAATCTTGGTTGAGCGTGGACATAAGCAGTTCCTTCAGGCTGGCACCACTGGTGCGCCGTGTTGTTTTGGGAAAGACTTTTCCAATCCTTGACCGGACTTCAGTGCATCCATGCAACAACGGGCAGGCCCCAACCTGCACCTGCCACAGGTTGATTACCTGGTAGCGTCGAGCAAGGCGCGGGAGATGATGATCTTCTGCACCTCGGAGGTGCCTTCAAAAATCCGCAAAATCCGTGCATCACGCACATAGCGCTCCAGCGGTAAATCCCGGCTGTAACCATAACCACCGTGCAGTTGCAGCGCGGCATCAGTAATAAACCCGGCGCATTCGGCGGCCACCAATTTGGCGGTGGCCGAGTCCAGGCTGAAACGTTCGCCGCTGTCACGCCGGGCGGCGGCTTTCATGGTCAGCATGCGCGCACTTTCAAGCTGAGCGTACATGTCTGCCAGTCGCCATTGCGTACCTTGATACGCCGCCAGAGGCTTGGGCCCGATCTGACGCTCACGCACCCAGCTCAGGCTGGCTTGCAGTGCCGCATTGGCAATCCCGAGCGACATGGCTGCCACCTCCACCCGTCCGCGATCCAGCACCGCCATTGCCGTGTTGAACCCCTGGCCCTCAACACCGAGCAATGCCGACTCCGGCAACCAGCAGTCCAGCGCCAGCTCATAGATGGTACTGCCACGCAGGCCCATGGTTTTTTCCGGACTGGAGAAGCTGATGCCCGCCGTGCCCCTGGGCACCATAAAGGCACTGATGCCCTTGTGCCCGGCGTCTGCGTCAGTCTTCACGTACAGCACAATAAAGTCGGCTTCCTTGGCGTTGGTAATGTAGTGCTTGCTGCCGCGTATGCGCCAACCGCCCTCTTCACGTGCTGCGCGACTGCGCATATCGGCCGGGTTCGAGCCCGCCGCTGGTTCAGTCAGGGCAAAGGCACCGAGTAACTCGCCGCTGGCTGCACGTGGCAACCATTCCTGTTTTTGTTGCTCGGTGCCGCCGAGCAGGATCGAGTCCGTGGCCAAAAAGTGTGCGGTCATTGCCGATGCGGTGGAGGCACAGGCCCCCGCCACCGCTTCCACTACACGACTCATCGCCAGGCTACCGATGCCCAGGCCGCCGTATTCTTCTGGCAGGTTGATGCCCATGCAGCCCAAATCGCCCAGGGCCCGGATGCTCGCCAGACAAAAGCTTTCGGTTTCGTCGTAGTGCTGGGCCAGTGGTTGAATCACTTCGCGGGCCACTTGCTCGGCGCTGTCGACCACGGCCAACTCTTCTGCAGTCATTTCGAAGTTCATGCGTGTGCTCCTGCTTTACTCAAGCCAAATACGGCGTTGTCTGCCCCCAAAAGTGGGGCAATAGTGGTTGCGTGGGGTTTAAGGCCATTGAAGAACACCGGTTGCGGCACCAGCGGCAATACCGCGCCCGCAGGCTGAAACTGCAACTGGCGCACACGGGCGTGCTCACTGCTCGCAGCTTGTGCCAGATCCCACACGGGCGATGACGGAACACCTGCATCGAGCAGGCCGTCGCACAAATGTTCAACACTGTGCTGCGCCGTCCAGGCTTCAATGGTGGCGCGCAGAGCCGGTTCATTCAGGGTGCGCTGGGTGTCATTGATAAAGCGCGCATCGGTCGCCAGTTCCGGCTGGCCCATGCACTGGCACAAGCGCTCAAACAAGCGATTACTTGCCACCGCAATGACCACCTGACCGTCTGCCGCGCAGTAGGTATCAAAGGGGGTCGAGACCGGATGCCGATTACCCACCAACCCCGGCGCCACACCGTTGGCGTAAAGGTTGGACAGACCGGTCATTTGCAGACTGAACAGCACATCAAACATGGCCACATCGATGTACTGCGCGCCCGGTGCATGCCGCTCACGGGCAAACAGCGCCGAGCTGATGGCCCAGGCCGCATAAACCCCCGCACACAAATCGCCAATGGCCTCACCGCTGCGGGTCGGGCCGGTGGCAGCGAATCCGGTGACACTCATCAGGCCGGACATGGCCTGCGCCACGATGTCGTATGCCGGGCGCTTGGACAGCGGACCTTCCTGGCCAAAACCGGAAATGCTGGCGTAGATCAGACGCGGGTTGTACTGCTTGAGGCTGTCGAAATCGATGCCCAGACGCTGAGTGACGCCGGGGCGAAAATTCTCGACCACAACATCAGCATCGGCCACCAACTCGTAGAAACGCTGGCGATCCGCTGGGTTTTTGAAATCAATTTCAACGCTGCGCTTACCGCGGTTAATCAGGCCGAAGTAGACACTTTCACCGTCCAGAAACGGCCCCAAGTGACGGGCATCATCACCCTCCTCGGGCACTTCGAACTTGATCACATCGGCCCCCAAATCAGCGAGCATCGCAGTGCAATGCGGCCCGGCCAGTACGCGACTGATATCCAGCACCCGTACACCTTGCAGTTGTTGCGTAAACGGACTGTTGTTCATGCCACCCCCTCAAATGCTCAAGCAGCGCAAACTAGTGCGCACTTATACCAACCTGTATGTACAAGTGAATGCAAGTGAAGGGCCAACACGCCAAAGGCATCGCGCAGACAGGCCAAAATTAATGAAAAATATTATTTAAAATCAGTCAGTTAAAAAACTTTTGTTTTTTACCAAAAGAATTTTACGCACGGAAAAGTTGCAAAAATGTGCCGCAACTTTGTGCATCAACAGGTAGGAAGGTAACAAAAACGCACCAAAAGTAACGCGAGTAACACACCGCTACCCGCTACAAACCACCACTCAGTTCCCGCATTGACCCTGCAGGCGATAGCGCGAACCCGGATACACCAGCCGGGCACAACCCACCAGGCCTTGAGCGGCCCAGGTGCGGCGACGAATCAGCAGGCATGGCTCATTTCGCTTGACGTTCAGCAAGCGGCATTCCGCAGATTTGGCATGAATCGCTTCCACCACATGTTCACCGCCGGTCAGTGGCGCCAGGTTCATCAGGTAGGCATAGGCGGTGGTACGGGTGAAGTCCTGCCGCAAGTATTCCGGGGCAATCTCGGCATTCACATAGCGCTCTTCGATTTGCACCGGCACATTGTTTTCGTAATGCACCATCACCGAGTGGAAGAAGCGTTTGACCCCATCCAGGGCAAACGGCAGCACAGGTGTAACCTTGGCCGGGACCTCTTCCAGCACCATTACCTCACAGCGATGCACGTGGCCGCGATCGGCGATTTCCTGGGCAATATTGTGGATCTCGAACAACGCCGCATTACCTTTGGGCACCGCCACAAAAGTTCCCACCCCCTGCATGCGCACCAGCAGCCCTTCGATAGTCAACTCACGCAATGCGCGATTGATGGTCATGCGGCTCACGCCCAGCAGGGTGAGCAGCTCGCTCTCGGAAGGCAGCTTGGAATTGGGCAACCAGGCACCCGAACGGATTTTTTGCGCGATGGCCTGTTTGACGCGCGCGTACAGCGGCGCAGGACTCTCAATGGAAAATGACTCAAGGGATGAATTGTCATCGACTGACTTGGACACAACGACTCCTGTTCGTAGGGTTGGGCATGCTGGTGCGCCGGGCCAGTTTACGCCCAGCGTGGGCGAAGAAAAACGGGCGTTTAGCGCGGCATGTAATCGCGCTGCCAGCGACGCGGAATTCTCAGCGACAGCAGCCCCAGAGCGGCGGCAAAACCGGCGCTGAAAAGCATGGCCTTGAGCCCGAACTGCGCCTCCAGCAGAGCGCCCAGCACCGCACCCAGCAACATCCCGGTCCAGGGCACCAACTGCACTCGCCAGCCGCTGCGCCGCTCGCCCAGCATCCATCGCCCCAGACCCCGGCCAAAACGCGATAACGCCCCGGTCACATACGTCAAACCCACCGGCAAGCCATTAACCTGCTCCACCGCCGCATTGAGCATGCCCATCGCCACAATCGCCGCCAGCAACGCGGGTACTTGTGTCGCCAGCGGCAGCAACGCGGCGGTACACAACAAGCCGGCAATCACCAGCATCAACGGCAATGCCCGCCGCCCACTCCAGCGCCCCAACAATACTCCCAGGGCATTGCCGAGAATAAACGCCAGCACCGCAAGCAGCAGGCGTACCACCATGCTCACGTCACCCTCACCGACCGCCACGGCCAGACGCGTAGTATTGCCACTCATAAACGAGATGAAATTGCCGGTGGCCAGAAAGCCAATGGCGTCAGTCATGCCAGCCAGAACCGACAAGCTCGCGACCATTGCCAAACCCACCCGGCCGCGCCAGGCACGAACACGCAGGTGCACGGGATTGGTCGGTTTTCTGAATGGCGCTGGGAGCATTTCGGGAGCCTCTGTCGAGATACCGGACTAAAGAGCGAACGATTTTGTCATATAAAAAAGCCACCATAGCACTCGACCTGTAGGACTATTAGCTATCTAGCGCAGGTAAAATCGAACCAATTTTGAAACCGGTATCTAATGAACGCTTTGTTCAGGAATGAAAAAGCTTAGATAGTGCAGCACTAACAAGGAGAAACACACGGGCTGATACGCTCGATGTGCCAGGCCAATCAGCCTCAATAGATGTAATCAGAAGAACCCCATGACCCAGTCTGTTTGGATTAAACCTCGACTCAAGCCCTACGCACTGGCGGCTATCCCGCTGTTATTGGTCGCTGGCGCCATTACTCTGGCCATACATGCGGATGACGTCTTTGCCCAGCCGGTAGACGGTGTGCAGACCCTGGTGTTTATGCGCCACGCCGAAAAACCGGCCGACGGCCTTGGCCAGCTCACCTGCCAGGGGCTTAACCGCGCGATTGATCTGGCTACCCTGCTGCCGCAACGCTATGGCAAGGCCGACTACGTGTTTGCCGCCAACCCCTCACGCCAGGTTGAAGAGGGCGCCGATGATGACGCCTACAGCTACGTACGGCCACTGATGACCATCAACCCCAGCGCCATCAAGCTGGGCTTGCCAATCAATCTGGAGTACTCGGCCAATGACACTCGTGCCCTGGCCAATGAGTTGACCGACGACCAGTATCACAACTCGACCATCTACACCGCCTGGTCCCACGGCTACCTGCCAGAGCTGATCAATGACGTCGCCAGCAACGCGCTGGGCAAGAAAACCTCATTGATTGAAGACTGGCCCGGCAGTGACTTTGACTCACTGTATGTGCTGACCCTGACCTGGAAAGACGGCAAGGCCACACTGCTCAACCGCACTGAAAAGCAGCTTCTGGACAATGGCTCCAGGACCTGCCCGAGCTGATCGGCCAACGGTCTGCCCCGGTATAAACATTGTCCGCGCCAGAACATGCCTATACCATCACCACGATTTTTTGTAGCCCCTATAGCCCCTGACGAGGCACGGGGCCTCAGCCCATCGCAGCCTCGTGCCTCATCAGCGGCAGAGATACTTCAAGCGTGGGAGCGAGCCTGCTCGCGAAGATCATTCGCGAGCAGGCTCGCTCCCACTGGGGCTTGACCTGGAACAGAGTATCTACAGGTACATTCCTCGCCAGCAAAGACGTCAGGCACAAAATCGAAAAAACGCTGTCAGATCCAGCAACTGCTTCGCAGCGCTGGCGGCAGAACGAAGCCCGGCGCGACTATTTTCTTACTTGCCAACAGCTCAAGGTACACGCATGAAGATCAACGTTATCGGTTTACCCCTGCTTTTGGTGGCCTTACTGGGATTGGCTGGCTGCGCGACCCCGAGCGTTGTGACCCTGCAAAACGGCACGCAGTACCTGACCAAAGACCTGCCAAACACCACCAACAAGGACGGCTTCTATGAGTTCGTGGACATTGCAGGCAAACACATCAAGATCAGGGCTGATGATGTCTCCACCATCAAGTCGGACTGACAACAGCATCAGGCTGTAAGCGGCAACCTTGAAACTTGCCGCTGCCCTTACCCGTTCAGCGCATCCAGCAGCCGGTAGTAGCTGATACCCGCCGCCACGTACAAGCGCTGCAAGCTGTGAAAGGGAATTCGGCGAATCGGCGTCACCGGAAACGGGAAGTCATCGCTGGCGCCTGAGATCCGCGCCGCAAGGTGCTTGCCCAAGGTGCTCGACATCGCAATACCGCGCCCGTTGTAGCCCATCAGGATTGATAGCCCCGGTTGCGGCTCATGTAATTGCGGCAGCATGCTATGGTTGAGCGCCACACGACCGCTCCAGCGGTATTCAATCGCGACCCCCGCCAATTGTGGAAACACGCTGACCAGCGAGCGCTCCAGATGCCCCCAATCTTCAGCCCGACGCGGCTCGGCGAAGGGCCCTCGCCCGCCCAGCAACACGCGGCCCTGAGCATCCTGCTTGAAATACAACAACAAGCGCCGGGCATCCGAACACACTTCCCCACCGGGCAAGATGGTTTTGCGCAACTCTGGTGAAAGTGGCCGGGTCGCGATCATGAAACTGTTGGCCGCCAGCACGGTTTGGCGCAGCCCGGGCCACAAGCCATCGGTATAGCCATTGGTCGCCAGCACCACGCGCTCGGCGGTGACAGTGTGCCCCTGGGCGGTGGTCAATTGCCATTGCGGGCCAATTCGGCGCAGGTCTGTCACCCGGCTGTCGCTGTGAATCATCACCCCACGGCCCAGTGCCGATCTGGCCAAGCCCCGGGCATAGTTCAGCGGATGCAGACTGCCAGCTCGCGGATCAACCCACCCGCCCACGTAATTTTGCGTGCCGATACGCTGGCAAACAGCATCGCTGTCCAGCAACTCGGCTGCGATGCCGCGCTGCTGCCACTGTCGGGCACGGTGCTCCAGGGTCTTCATCGTGGCACAGGAAAAAGCCGGCTGGATCCAGCCCTTGCGCGTGGCATCGCAAGCAATGCCGTACTCGCGAATCAAGGAAAACACTTCGTCCGCTGCCCCGCCGCACGCTTCGATGATCTTCTCACCGCGCACCGCACCGAAGCGCTCAATCAACTGATCCGGATCGTATTTTAGCCCCGGAATCACCTGCCCGCCGTTGCGCCCCGAAGCCCCCCAGCCTGGCTCTCCCGCATCCAGCACACACACACTGACACCCGACTCCGCCAGGCGCAGCGCAGTCACCAGCCCGGTGTAGCCGGCACCGACAATCGCCACATCGACGCGCTTGTTTTCTGCCAGGGGCCGGGTCAGCGCTCCAGGACGAGAGGTCGCGGACCATAGCGAAGGCGGCAGTTTCAGTTTTGACGTTGGCTTCATGTACGCCTCCGCAGCGCAAAACGGCCTTCCAGACGACGCAAGCCATAGGACAGCGGCAAGCTCATCGACAGATAGAGCAACGCAACCAGGGTGTAGACCGTCATGTTTTCAAACGTCGAAGACGCGATCAGTTGCCCTTGGCGAGTCATCTCGGCCACGGTGATGGTCGATACCAGTGACGAGTCCTTGAGCATCATCACCAGCGTGTTGCCATAGGGTGGCAAGGCAATGCGAAACGCCTGGGGCAATACGATCCTGCGCATGATCAGCAGGCCGCGCATGCCAAAAGACTCGGCAGCTTCGATCTGGCCAATGTCGATGGCTTGAATTCCGGCCCGGAAGTTCTCGGCCTGATAAGCCGAATAGGCTATCCCCAAACCGACCACCCCAGCCTGCATGGCGCTGAGCTGGATACCGAAGTCGGGTAATACAAAATAGATATAAAACAGCTGCACGATGATCGGCAGTCCGCGAATCACATTGACCACGCCAATGGCGAACAAGGCGACGGCACGAATTTTGGAAACCATCATCAGTGCGAACAGCAGGCCAATCACTGAACTGAGCAGGAACGACCCCGCCGTGACCTGAACCGTGACCACAGCGCCTTTGAGCAGAATCGGAAGAAAGTCCAACGCATCCTGGAGAAACATAAACTACCTGCGCACCGCTACAAAAAGTGGCCCACCGCATCGCGGGGGCCACAGGATCATCAGTTCAGCTTCCACTTCTCGATGATGCGTTGCAGCGAGCCGTCCGCCTTGATCGCAGCAATGCCCTTGTTGACCTGCGCCAGTTTCTCGGCGTCGCCCTGACGCATGACCAGGCATACGTCGCCCATCACCACCGGCACATAACTGCTCGACAGTTTCACGTCCGGGTTTTTGCCCTGGGCCAACTGGTAGGCGATGATCGGGCGATCACCGAATGCGGCCTTGATACGGCCCAGTTTCAGGTCGCGCATCATGTCTGGAATGGAGTCGTAGCTACGGACTTCCTTGAAGCCACCGTGCTTGTTCAGCGCATCAAGGAACACCGTGCCCACTTGCGCACCGACCACTTCACCGGCCAGGTCAGCCATGGTCTTGTATTCTTTCTGATCATCAGCCTGAACCATCAGGCCTTCGCCGTAGCTGAAGATAGGATCGGAATACTGCACAACCTTCTCACGCTCGGGGGTCTTGAGCATGGCGGCGGAAATCAGGTCAATCTTGTTGGTAGTCAGCGAAGGGATCAGTGCGGCAAACGTGGTTTGCTGGATTTCGGTACCAAACCCACCGGCTTTGCCGACAGCTTCAGCTGCGTCGACCATCATGCCCTGGATTTTACCGCTCTTGATATCGAGGAAGGTGAACGGGATGCCCGTCGCCGTTGCTCCGACTTTGTACACAGGCTCTGCAACAGCTGCGGCTGATCCAATCAGCCCGGCAGCCATGGCGCAAACAAGCGTCAGTACTTGAAAAGGTTTTTGCATAGCGAATCTCCCTGTGGTCGCTTTTGGTTGTTCCTATGCGGCACTCAACAACCCTTGCACCCTCTGGTACAAAATGCCGCCATCGACTATAACCAATTTACTTAAATCGTAAAGAGATTTATAAGTATCGAATATCGATACTTATATGCCAGAAAAATGCATAGGATGCGCCATGAGCGATAACAACAACCCTCTTTTCAACCAGTCACTGGAAAAGGGCCTGGCCGTTCTTCGCGGCTTTGGAGCAGCGCGGCGCACCATGACCCTGGCGGATATCGCACTGGCGGCGGGCATCAGCAAAAGCTCGGCCCAGCGCATGGTGCATACCCTTGAGGAGCTCGGCTATGTGCGCAAACATCCGCAAAGCCGACGCTTTCAGTTAACGCCCAAGGTCATGGAGATCGGCTACAACTACCTGACGGCTGACATCCTGGTCGATGTCGCCAACCCCTACCTGGCCGAGCTCAACCAGATCACCGGAGAGACGGTCAACCTGACAGAACCGGACGGTCTGGACATGGTGTTTGTCTCGCGTTTTGTCGCGCCAAAATTTATCCCGATCCATATGCCCATCGGCAGCCGCATCCCCATGTACTGCTCCGGGGGCGGTCGTGCGTACCTGAGTGGCCTGACCGACGACGAGGTTCACAGCGTGCTGCAAGCCAGTGAACTGGTTGAACTGACCCGCTACACCCTGACCGATGCCTCGGCCATTTTTGAGCGCGTGCAAATCAGCCGCAAACAGGGCTATGCCACCAACAAGGAAGAAATGTTCCTCGGCGACATGACCATTGCTGCGCCGATTTTCAACAGCCACGGCCTGCCGGTTGCCGCCGTACACGTAGTAGTGCCCAGCAGTCGTTGGGTCATGCAAGACGCCGAAGACAAAGTTGCCTCGACCGTTATCCAATGCGCCCGTGGAATCAGCAATTCGATCAGGACCTTGTAACCCCGATCTTGTCGATACTCTGCTCCAGGCTCGCTCCCACGCTTGAAGTATCTGTAGCCGCTGACGAGTAGAACGAGACTGCGTCCGGTTGCGCAGCGACCGTAAACCCTGAACCCTGGTTTTGCTGTCTCATCGCGAACGCAGCCTCGCGGAGCTCGTCGGCGGCTACAGGATTTATGGTCCGGGGACAGGTATCATGCGGCGCTATTTCCCTGCGTTTGGTAACTCTTTATGTCCAGTATTTCCCCAGCCAAGCCCACTAGAGGCTGGTCATTCTGGTGCAAGCCCCTGCTGTTTTTGCTGATTGCCGGTATTGGTCTGTACTACGTCAAGTGGTCGCCCTACTACCTCAAGGCTTTTGTCGCCGCCGACAACCACAGCATCGGTGCCTCGATCCTCAACGATAATCAGGGCGAACCCATCGCCGCCGCACTTGCCTATGCCCAGGTGTACTTTCTGGCGATCTGGAAAGCCGCCGTGCTGGCGGTCATTCTAGGCTCGCTGATTCAGGTACTGATCCCCCGTGACTGGCTGCTGCGCCTGTTCGGCAAGGCCGGGCTGGGCTCGACCCTGCGTGGTGGCCTGTTCGCCTTGCCGGGCATGATGTGTACCTGCTGCGCGGCGCCTGTGGCCGCTGGCATGCGTCGGCAAAAAGTCTCGGTAGGCGCGGCACTGGCCTTCTGGATCGCCAACCCGGTACTCAACCCTGCAACCCTGGTGTTTATGGGCTTTGTACTGGGCTGGGGCTTTAGTGTTCTGCGCCTGGTCGCCGGGATCGTGCTGGTGGTTGGTGTGTCACTGATTGCACAACGCATCTCGCGCCCCGAAAGTATCCCCGACGCGGCACTGGACGCAGTGTCCGAGGCCAGCCAGATTGACCAGCAGAACTTCTTCAGCCGCTGGGGCCAGACCTTGTGGCAATTGTTCTGGAATACCATTCCGGTGTATCTGCTGGCAGTGCTGTTGCTGGGCGCAGCACGCGTATGGCTGTTCCCCCATGTGGACGGCGCCATGAGCGATAACCTGATGTGGCTGGTGCCTCTGGCCATTATCGGCACGCTGTTTGTGATCCCCACGGCGGCGGAAATTCCGATTGTGCAGACCATGATGGCTCTAGGCATGGGCACAGCCCCAGCCGTGGCGCTGCTGATGACCTTGCCGAGCGTCAGCCTGCCGTCACTGCTGATGCTGCGCAAAGACTTCGACACCCGGGTTCTGGTCAGCGTGGCTCTGATGACCATGCTGGTCGGTGTACTCAGCGGTCTGGTCGGAATGTGGTTGCTTTAAAACCGCCAACAACACCCTGCGCCTGTGGAGCGGGCGGGCTCGCGAAACTTCTGACTATCACCGTAAAGCCCGTGCTAGAGCGGTCAATTAAGGTTCAGTTAAGTTTCGGGGGCTAACGTGACCAGCGAGTCACAAATGACTCGCATTAGCTATTCCCCTGCTCCACCACAGAGGATGAACGATGGATAACAAGGTGACACAGCTCCCGACTGCAACTACTACCCTTCCTGACTTGCATCTCCTCACCGAAGACAACTCCTTGCGCGATACCTGAAGCGCGCGTCCAAACCTATCCCAACGAGGTATCGGTGGCGGCCGAACATGACGCCAGGCCTTGCCACGCCTCCAGGAATCCCCAGGGAGAATCATCATGCGTGCTGCGCAATTAAAAACGCTACTGCCACGGGAGCTATTGGCCTCTGTGGTTGTGTTTCTGGTGGCCCTGCCCTTGTGCATGGGCATCGCCATCGCCTCCGGGATGCCACCGGCCAAAGGCTTGATCACCGGCATCATCGGCGGCCTGGTCGTGGGGTGGCTGGCGGGGTCGCCGCTGCAAGTCAGTGGCCCGGCAGCCGGTCTGGCAGTACTGGTATTCGAAGTGGTGCGCCAGCATGGCATGGTCATGCTGGGGCCGATCCTGCTGCTGGCAGGTTTTCTGCAACTGTTGGCCGGACGTTTGCGCCTGGGCTGCTGGTTCCGCGTTACCGCCCCGGCTGTGGTCTACGGCATGCTTGCCGGGATCGGGGTGCTGATTGTGCTGTCGCAAATCCATGTAATGCTCGACGGCGTGCCAAAACCTTCCGGCCTGGACAACCTTGCAGGTTTCCCGCAGGCATTGGCGCAAGCCATTCCAACCCTGGGTGGCGGCCTTGGATGGCAGGCAGGACTCCTGGGCCTGGCAACCATTCTGGTGATGTGGTCGTGGGACAAATTACGCCCGCAAAAACTGCGCTTTGTCCCCGGCGCCCTGCTCGGCGTGGGCTTGACCACTCTGGTCAGCCTGATATTGGCGTTGCAGGTAAAACGGGTTGAAGTCCCGGAAAACCTGGCGGACGCTATCGACTGGCTGCGCCCAGCCGACCTGCTGAACCTGGCCGATCCCAATCTGTTGATCGCGGCGTTTGCAGTGGCGTTTATCGCCAGTGCAGAAACCTTGCTGTCCGCAGCGGCCGTCGACCGTATGCACAACGGCAAGCGCTCTGATTTTGACAAGGAACTGACGGCACAGGGAGTCGGCAATATGCTCTGTGGCGTGCTCGGTGCATTGCCAATGACCGGAGTGATCGTGCGCAGCTCGGCCAATGTTCAGGCAGGCGCCACCACCCGTCTTTCGGCAATGTTCCATGGCCTTTGGCTGCTGGCTTTTGTGATGTTGCTGTCCAGTGTGCTGCAAAGCATTCCAGTGGCAAGCCTGGCGGGAGTACTGGTCTACACCGGGATCAAATTGGTGGACCTCAAGGCCTTCCGCGGCCTGGCCCGTTATGGCCGCATCCCGATGCTGACCTATGCCGCAACCGCGCTGTCGATCATCTTCACCGACTTGCTGACCGGGGTACTGCTGGGTTTCGGCTTGACCCTGGCCAACTTGGCGTGGAAAGCAGCACGTCTGAAAATCAGCTTGATTGACCTGCCCCAAAGCGGCGAGATGGAGTTGCGGCTCAATGGTTCTGCGACCTTCCTCAAAGTACCGGCATTAACTCAGGTACTGGCTCGCGTACCAGCAGGCAGCAGCGTGTATGTACCACTTAATAACCTGAGCTATATCGATCACTCCTGCCTGGAGTTGTTCGAGGAATGGGGGCGGGCCAATGCCGCCAAGGGCTCGAAGCTGATCATTGAACCCCAGGGGTTGAAACGCCGTCTGGAAGGCCGACTGCGCACCACCCGAGGCCTGGGTTCAGCCACCGCCTAAAATCAAACTCCGGTAATGCCCAGGATTGGTCCCCGACCATTTGCGAAAGGCCTTGTAAAACGAGCTGGTGTCGGCAAAACCCAGGCGCTGGGCGATGTCGGCAAAGCTGTGGTCGGGGTCGGCCAGCCAGCCAATCGCCAGTTCCTTGCGCACGCCGTCCTTGATCCCTTGAAAGGTTTGCCCCTCGTCCGCCAAACGGCGGCGCAGGGTTGACGCCGACATGCACAGGCTCTGCGCCATGCCCTGGGTTTCAGGCCACTGCTCGGCTGGCAACTGGCGCAAATCCTGTTTGATCTGGCTGGCCAGGCTCAACGGGTCACGGTACTTGACCAGAATATTGGCCGGAGCTTCGGCCAAAAAACGCTTCAGTTCCTGGGCGTTGCGCTTGATCGGTGCATCCAGGCAATCGGCGGCAAATATCATCCGTGTGCGTGGCCGCTCAAAGCGCAGGTTCTCGGAGAACATCACTTCGTAGTCACCGCAGTAATCGGGCGCTTCACAGCGCAGCTCGATGGCCAGAATCGGCAGTCGTCGCCCGGCCAGCCAGCAGGCCACACCGTGCACGATCATCCAGTAGGTGAAGTAGGTAAAGCCACGGCTCGTCTGCTGGTCAGGTTCCTGCAAGACGATTTCGGCCAGGCTTTGCTGGCGCACCAACCGCGCCGGCAAGCGCTCAAGCATCAACGACAGAAACCCCAGCACCACCTCCAGCCCCTGGGCCAGCGTCGGCTGCGCCATGGCCGTGCGGCACATGAATTCCAGGCTGCCGGAGCGCAACTTGTGTGGGTCCATGCCAAAAAATTCGTCATCCAGACGTCGCGCCAACAGCCGCCACAGACGTGCATAGACTATTGCAGGCACGCGGGCCTGCGGCTCGTCGAGCAGCGCCGGAGCGATACCGACCTTGTGCAAAACTTCATCCGTGGCACTGCCCGGCGCGCAACTCTGCAACAGCGCCTCGCGCACCAGATGAATGGAGATGGTGTCCTTGTTCAGCATTGGCCCGGTTCCAAGCCCGATGACTTTTAGATGACGGCCATCTTAAGCAGCACGGATCAAAAAGCCAGCAGTACCTTAGCCTTATACGGCCAGCGCCAATGGCGGTGCTGCCAAACGTTTGGCCAGCAACCCGGCAAACGCCACCACCGGGACCACCGCGGTAGCCAGAGCCAGCCATAACAGACCGGCAAAACCGTCCACCACCAATTGCCCGGCCAGCGCTGGCCCGACCATAGAGCTCAAGGCAAAGGCAGCAGGAATCAACATGATCGAACGCCCGCTCGGGTCGAGCCTCGCAACCGCAGCGGTCTGGTAGATGCAGCCCCAGCAGAAACCCACCTCCCAGATCCAGGCCCCCAGGGCGTACAGGACAAAGCCTTCGGCATAGGCCAGCAACAGCAAACCCGTACCGATTACCGCTAGCACCAGCAAGTGCGGCCAGCGTGTACCGAGTCGGTCGCCAATCAGCGCCAGCGCCAGCGCCAGGGCCGCACCGCCACCGAGCAGTTTAAGCACCGCAAACACCACACCCATTTGTGCGGGCGCCACGTCCAGACCATGCCCAAGACGTTCAAGAAATGCCCACAGACCGATCTGCCCGGCACCAAACACAAAGAAAAACCCCAGTGCCCAATACGCAGGCACAGGGAAGAGAAAACGGCCTCGAAGGGAATTGTCTTTAGCCAAATCCGCCTGTACCGCGAAATCACTGCGGCGCGGCAACGCAAAGGCGCTCAGGCTCAGTAACAGAATCATGGCCGCCAGCACCAGCGCGCCACCGGCGTAGTGATAGTTGCTGATCACCATCGAAGGCAACACAAACAGCACCAGCGCCACCAAGCCCAGCTCAATCCCCTGGCGCATGCCAAACGCCCGCTCCTTGTTGGGCATCTCGGCCATGATCCGCAGCCCGAGGCAGGTCATCAGTGCGGCAAAAAAACCGATCAGCGCCCACAACGGCAGCTGTGCAGGGGCCGGCAACTGTGAAGAGGCCAGCAATGCCAAGGCCGCGCCCAATGCGCAGCCAAACGTCAGGACGCGCCAGTTGCAGCGGTCGATAAAGCCCACAGCAACCAGCGTCCCCACCAGATAGCCGCTGAAGCACACAGAGCCGAGCAAACCGATTTGCGACGGTGCAAAACCGAAACTGTCCGCCAGTGAGCCCAGCAGAATAGGCAGGGTATTGAAGGGCAAGCCACCGATGGTCGACGCCAGGCTGGCGGCCAACATAAAGGTCAGGGTTTTACGTTGGTTCAGCGTCATCGGCAGTGCCCTTCGCTCAAGCAATCAATCAGCGGTGATCTACGGTAGTGATTTCACGACGCTCGGCCATGTTCGCCGCAACGCTGGCTTCGTCTGTAAAAAACTGCTGATACCACTCGCGCAACTGATACACCGGACCATCACCCTCGGCCAAAACCGGGTTATTGACCCGCACTTTGTGAGTCCAGATATCCACGTCCTGATAGAACGAATCGCGGTTGCGTTGCACGTAATCCAACGCCAGGGCTTCGTTCTGTTCCTGGGTCCAGCCCGGCACTTTTTTCACCATGCAGCCAAAGCGCAGTTCAAAACTATTGGGGCCGATAGGCACGTGGCAATTGAGCAGGATGGACTTGATTTCCTGACCATCGAACATGGCGCGCATGCGGGTCAGGTGAGTCGCGGGGCCGTAATAGGCCGATTCAGCAACCAGGTCGCCGCCCAAGCGTTCGGAGTCGCCGTGGAAAATTTGCTGAGCGATATGGCCTTCGAACACATTGTGGAAATACTTGGTTGGCGTGCCATGTACCGGACCGAAATGCTGGGCATCCACCAGGTTGTCGACCAGTTCACGAGGGTTGGTATTGATGATCAGCTTGTCCATGTACCAGCTGTGCAGCCACTCATCGCTGTCCATTTCCGGCAGATGCGGGATCACCACGCCTTCGGCAGGCGGCTTGCCTTCAGGGTTGTTCCACACAAACAGCAGCTTGTTCACTTCGCAGGTCTGCCAGGCGCGGGTTTTGGCCTTGGGCGGAATACGCTTGCAGTAAGGGATCTCGACACACTTGCCACTGGCGTCGTACTGCCAGTGGTGGAAGGGGCAGACCACCCGGTCATTCTCGATAGTGCCCTGGGACAGGTCGGCCCCCATATGCGGGCAATGGGCGTCCAGCACACTGATCGCGCCAGTGGACGTGGCGAAAGCCAGCAGTCGCGAGCCAAACACATTCAGGGTATGCAACTTGCCATCACGGAATTCATTAGCTTCGCCCAGGCAATGCCAACCACGGCCAAAACGCGGTGACAAAGTATTCTCGACGTGGATTTCTGCGAGTTTAGTCATTTTTATTATTCCTCAGGTTAAGGGCCAGGGCGCTTACCGAATGATCTTCACCGAGGTCCGAGGCGGGTTCATCGTTCAGATGGACTAGTACACCGAGGCGCCGTAGCTGCTGTCGAGGAACGAGGCTGCGATGGGCTGCGCAGCGGCCTCGATGTTTTGAAGGTCCTTCGTCCCTTATCGCAACCTCGTTCCTCGACAGTGGCTACAGCATTTGAGAGTGCAAATTCGTATTACCGCCAGTCCTCGACAATCCCGTGTTCCCTGGCAAATGGCTGGCAATGAATGGTCTTGCGCTGGTGATCGACTGCCGCATCGTTGGTCGCCAGCCACAGCATCACCGCTGCTGGCACCTGGGGTGGCGCAGAACCTGCGCGCAAGGCAATCACGCCCTTGTCACCGATGGTGGCGCGCAAGGCATCGGTGGTCACGACGCCGGGGTTGAGGGTGTAGGCGCGGATCCCCTGCTCGCCGAACTCCACCGACAAAATACCCGACAAACGCGACACCGCCGCCTTGCCCGCGCCATAGGCATAGCCCCAGCCGCCCTTGCCCGCCGCCACCGGCGGATCAGTTTCACCCGCGCCGGAGGTGACGTTAATCACCACCCCGGCGCCCTGCTCCAGCATCTGGCTGACCACGGCCCGGGTCAGCAAAAACGGGGTCATTACATAGCCCTGAAACACCCGCTCCAGGGTCTCGGGCTGCAACTCCATAAACGCTGCGTTAAGGTCGCTGCCCTGATAGATCGCATTGTTGACCAGCACATCCACCCGACCATATTCGGCAACCACCGCACGGCTTGCCGCGAGCACCGATTCGCTGTCGAGCAGGTCCATGCGTACCACCAGCGCCTTGCGCCCCAGTTCGCGGATCGCTGCCGCCGTAGCGTTCAAACTGCCGGGTAGCGCTGTGCCGTCGGGGTTGCGCAAACCGTGGGTATGGCTTTCGCCCTCATCCAGGCTGCGAGCGCTGATGGCCAGATCGAAACCTGCACGGGCAAACGCCAGCGCGGTTTCACGACCGATACCGCGACTGGCGCCGGTAATAAATGCCACTTTGTTCATAAGAGCTCCTTAAAGGTCAAAAGCGCTGCGCGCGCACCATCGCATCCATGCCACCGTCGACAAACATCACGCTGCCAGTGACAAAACTGGCCTGTGTCGACTGCAGAAATGCCACCACCTGGGCAATTTCAGCAGAACTTCCCGCACGCCCCAATGGCGCGACAAACTCACGTACTGCCTTGCCGAACCGGGCATCCTCCTTGGCCGCTTGATGCAGCGGAGTTTCCACCGCGCCCGGTGCAACCACGTTCAAGCGGATACCTTGCGCAGCCCATTGCACCGACTTGCGCCGTGCCTCACAGGTCACCGCGTATTTGGAGCTGGCATAGGCGATATGGGGCTGGCCCAGTGCATCGGCCAGCGCCAGGGCTTGCGTCTCGTCACCGGCCAGCAGCGCTGCAACCATCGGCTGTTGATCAGCACCGGGCTGGGTGGCGGCCACCGAGCCAATCACCAACGCGGCCGGGTTTTCACCCTTGGCCAGCGCGTCAGCCAAACCGTCAAGCAGTTCACTGACGCCGAAGTAGTTCACTGCCAGCACCAGGCTGCTTGAAGAAGCCGTCACCCCAAGACCGGCGCAGCACACCAGGCCATCAAGCACCCCGCCCGACTGCTCAAGCACCTGGGCCACGGCTGTCTGGCGCCCGGTACGGGTCGACAGGTCAGCGACCACCTCGGCATTAGCCCGGTCGATCCCGATAATGCGGTGCCCCGCAGCCCGTAATACCGCGCACACGGCGGCGCCGATCCCGGAAGCGGAACCGCTGACAGCTGTAACTGGCATATGACTTTCCTTGATGATGCAGGCGCAGTAGCCTGGCTGAAGAGCAACCGACAGTGGCGATCAATCGCCACCGTCGGCCGGTAAACGATGTTTAAGCGCTTTTACGAAGCGGCCGCGCCAACTGTGGCGCCGGCACTATCACTGACTCAGCCGCTCGCAAGGCGCACTTGGGCTTTCCCAGCGCGACCACGCTGTTCAGCAGAATCCTTACCAGCTCGGTCTGACGGCGCACACCGGTCTTGGAGAAAATAGAACGCAGATGCGCCCGTGCGGTGTTGCGTCGAATATTCAGGTTTTCCGCGGCCTCTTCCAAGGACAAACCGTTGGCCAACTCCATCGCCAGCGCCGTTTCGGCCTTGGTCAGATTGAACAGCTGCTTGGTCACCACCTCGCTGGCCAGCGACTTGCCGACCGAGTCGCGGATATAGATCACCGCCGCCGGTTTGCTCTTGCCTTCAGCCCATTCCAGCGAAGGAATAGCCTCGACCACCAGCCCCAAGCTGACCTGCCCCGAAGGTCGGGTCACGGACATCGCATCGGCCGTCACCCCGCCATCGCGCACTTCCTGACTAAAGGCATGCTTGACCAGACGCTGCAGCTCACGGTTGTCGCTGGGGTAAGTGGCTTCCAGCCTGCCACCCACCAGTTTCAGGCCATCGGCGTTTTTGAGGATTTCTTCGGCCACCGGGTTCAGGCGCAGCACCTTGCCGGTTTCGTCGAGCACAATGGTCGCCACGGACAGGCGACTGATAGCCTGCGCATAAAGCTCGCTCATGGACTCGCTGCGATCGAGCAGGTTGTGCAAGTGCAAGGCCCGGCGCAAATGCGGCAGGAAGCTGCTGCACAACGCACGTTCGGCACTGGAAAATTTCGGAGAGGTTTTGGGCCGGGTCAGACGAAAACGCAGCTTGCCACCTTCAGGAGTGGAAATATCGGCCCCCATTACATGGAAGACATTTTGCGGGCCGCAGTAAGCCTTGAAATACGCCGAACTCATCCATTCGGACTCGCTCATCAGGTCTTCAACCGTAAACACCTGATCCAGCGCTTGCCCGGCGAACGGGGTATTGGCTTGCGGGTAGGTTTGATACGTCAGTTCACCCTCGCCTTCAATATCCCCGGCCACAATCATCAGGCCCAGGTCAGGCTGATCCGGCACGCGCAGAATCAAGGTCGCGTAGTTGGCCTGGAACATGTTGCGAACCGCGCACAAGGTACGACCCATGACTTTCGGGTCTAGCGCCCCGTCGTAGAAGCTGCCGATCATTTGATCGTAATCGGCCAGTTCAAGTCCCAGACTGGCCAGGGTTTGATGATTCAGGGTCACTGTATCCACGGACATTTCCTCGCATTGGGTCAGGTTCAGGACCTGCCCTTTTTATTGTTCTTATTACCAGCGGCTTGCCTCTGCGCAGGTACTGCAGCCCTGCGCAAAAGCACCTCAGTGTGTCTTTATGTTGGTCGCCATACAAGCCCGGCAAGCTGTCTGTTTCAGCGGTTTGACGAGTCCTTGGCGGCAACGCTCGGCTTGAGCGGGTAATGCCCGGCAGGCACATCCTGGCCCCGGGGTTTAACCTTGACCAACGGGCGCCCCAGATTGAACCAGGCCGCCAGCGCAGGCAGTAAAAAGATCGCCCCGAGCACGTTAACCAGGAACATGAACGACAGCAGCACACCCATATCGGCCTGGAACTTCAAGGGGGCAAAGGCCCAGGTACAAACGCCGATGGACATGGTCAGTGCAGTAAAAACCGCCGCCGTACCGCGTTGGCACATGGCCTGGTAGAAGGCGTTACGCAGGTCCTTGCCGTCGGCCATTTCATGGGCAATCCGCTCGTACAGGTAGATCCCGTAATCGACCCCGACGCCCACGCCCAGCGCCATCACCGGCAACGTCGCGACTTTCAGACCGATGCCCAGGGTTGCCATCAGGGCATTACACAGGATCGCGACAATCGCCAACGGCACCAGAATGCACAGTACTGCGCGCAATGAGCCAAAGGTCAGCCAGCAGAACAGCGCCACCGAGCCGAACAGGGCAGCGAGCATCACCACCTCGGCCTGCTTGACCGCTTCGTTGGACGCGGCCATCACACCGACGTTGCCGCCCGCCATCAGAAACTCCACATTCGGACCTTGCAGACCGGCAATGATGCGCTGGGTTTCGTCGACCACATGGCTCACCGTCGCACCTTCGTGGTCGGTTAGAAACACCAGTATCTGCATGCGCTGGCAGCCTTCAGTCACCAGCCCGTCATCCGGCATGTAAGCACGGGATCCCTGGCTCAAACCGCGTTCGGAACCCGGGATCGCCGACCAGCGCGGGTTGCCTTCGTTATTGCCGGCAATCACGGTTTTACCCATGCCCGCCACACTCTGTACCGACTGCACCCCGGCCACGCTGCGGATCTGAAAGTCGAACGACTCGATGGCCCGCATCACCTGCGGCGCCAGGCAACCTTCTTCAATGCCTTTGACCTGTACAAACACCGACATCACATCCAGACCAATGGAGTAGCTGTTAATGATCTTCTGGTTGTCCTGGTTGTAACGCGAGTCTGCCCGCAGTTCCGGCGCACCAACGCCAATATCGCCCACCGCTAGATCCCGGGCCTTCCAGGCGCCGACGCCGAGCAGCAACAGGCTGACTACAAAGACTGCCAACGCTGGTTTCGGCTCGGCCAGCGCCGACAGCCGCCACCACAATGCGTGCTTGCCCTGAACCTTGAGTCCTTGCGCCAGAGCGCTCGGCTCGAGCTTCAAATACGACAGGATGATCGGCAGCATCAGCTTGTTGGTGATGATCATCAGCATCACCCCAATGCACGCGGTCACGCCCAGTTCATGCACGATGGGAATATCAATCAGCATGATCACGCCAAAGCCCAGGGCATTCATCAGCAAGGCCAGGGAGCCGGGGATGAAAATCTTGCAAAAGGCACCGCGCGCCGCCTGCACCGACGAGCAGCCGCCCAGCACATCCTGTTTCCAGGCATTGGTCATCTGTACCGCATGGGACACGCCAATCGAGAAGATCAGGAACGGCACCAGAATCGACATCGGGTCGATCCCCAGCCCCAGCAAAGGCAGCAACCCCAGCAGCCAGACCACCGGCAACAGCGCCACAGCCAGAGCCACGACGGTCAGCCGCCATGAGCGTGAATACACCCACAGCATCAGGGCCGTGATCACAAAGGCAATCACAAAGAAGCCGATCACTGTAGTCAGCCCTTCAACCACATCTCCCACCAGCTTGGCAAAGCCGACGATATTGATCTCGATCTCGTCATTGCTGTACTTGGAGCGAATATCCTCAAGCCGCTTGGCGACCTCGGCATACGACACCGACTTGCCGGTCTGGGGGTCCAGATCCTGCAGGTCGGCGCGCACCATCGAGGAGGTCAGGTCGTTGGCTACCAAGCGTCCGACCTGCCCAGAACGGGCGACGTTGTTGCGTACCTGGGACAGGTCCTCGGCCGAGCCAGTAAAGCGCGGAGGCACCACCACATCACCAAAAAAACCGTCTTCAGTAATTTCGATGTAACGCACATTGGCGGTAAACAACGAAGTCACACTGGCGCGACTGACACCATTGATGAAGAAAACATCATCCGTAACCTTGCTCAGGGTTTCGAGGTATTGGCGGTTATAGATATCGCCCTCGCCCTTCCACTTCACGCTGACCAAAAAGCGGTTGGCGCCGGTGAAGTACTGGCTGAAGTTGAGGAAGTTGACCATAAACGCGTTGCGTACCGGGATCTGCTTGTTAAAGCCCGGGTCCAATTGCGTATGGGTAGCGCTGTAACCCAGGGCCAGGGTCAACAGCACAAACAGCGCCAGCAAACCCTTGCGCCAAGTAATCAACAGGTCGGCGATACGCTCGACCACACGGTTTATCGCAGTTTTCTGACTACTCACTGGGCACCTCCCAGCGCCGCAACACCACCATCAGCGCCCTGGAACACACCGCGCTCGCCGCCCACCAGCAAGCGCCGAGAGCCGATCAATACCGCCGAAGTCAGTGTGCCCAGACCCGGCAGACGAGTAGCGCTGACCAGCGCACCATTACCATCCAGACGCACCAGCGAGCTGCCCGCGCCGACAATCAGCAAGCCCCCACCATTGGGCAACAGAGCATGCCCGTAGAGGGGCAACTGATTGCCAACATTCACCGCCTGCCAGGTCTGGCCAAAGTTCTGGCTGACAAACACATGGCCGCGCATGCCGTAGGTCACCCAGCGATCCGGGCTCAAGCGCACCACGCCAAACAATGAACCGTTGTAGAACGGAGCCAGCTTCTCCCAACTGCGGCCCGCATCGTCACTGCGCAACACCAGCCCTTGCTCGCCGACCACCATCCGCCGACCGTCGGCACCGCCGTCCATGCCGTTCAGGTGGGCACTGTCCACTTCCAGTGGCTGGGCTTGCCAAGTGCGACCGTCATCATCGGACTGGTAGAACTTGCCAAAACTACCGAACGCCAGCACACGATTACCGCCTGCACTCCAGACACCCAGCAACGGTTCGGCGATTTCAGCGTCATAGCGAACCTCGGACCAGTTCGCGCCTGCATCATCAGAGCGCAGAATCCAGCCATCATGACCCACTGCCAGCAAGCTTTTGTCTTGCAGTGCCACCAGTGCGGTCAGGGTCAAATCACGTTGTGGCTTGACCGCAGCCGACTGCCAGGACACACCCTGATCATCGCTGAGCAAAATATTGCCGCGTTCACCCACTGCAACTACACGCTGATCGAGATACAGCATGCCGTTGATTTGCAGACGATCGGGGCGCAACTGGGCCGAAGCGACGTTAGAGGCATGACGGGGGGAGAAGGTAAACGCGATGGTTGCAGCGACAATCAGGCAAACCAGATAGCCGATTATTGAGCGCATGGTCGATGCCTCGCTGCACGATTCAGTTGCTGGGCAGAGTTCATGCAGCCAGTCCTCTTTTTATAATCGTGGATGCTCTGGCTACCTACTCGGCGAGGTGCCAGAACCTGCCTTCGATCATCGGACTGGTCAGTCACGGGCACATCGTCCAAATGGCCTAGCCCTGATGGTGGGTGATGCACGCCACCTGTAGCCGCTGACGAACTACGCGAGGCTGCGGCTACAGAGATACTTCAAGCGCGGGAGCGAGCCTGCTCGCGAAGATCATTCGCGAGCAGGCTCGCTCCCACTGGGGCTTGACCTGGAACAGAGTATCTACAGAGAGTGGCTCAAACCAGCCGCTGAATCTGCTTGTGCCGCCAGACCAGCCGGTAGTACGCGGTCTGCAAGCCCAGCATGGCGATATAGGTCACCGGGAACGCCATCCATACGCCCTCAAGCCCAAAATGCGCATTGAGCGCATAGGCCACCGGCAACTCGATGCACAGCACGCAGAAAATCGTGATTCCCATCGGCACCAGTACTACGCCGCTGGCACGCATGATCCCGCCGATGACTGCCTGGAAGCCAAATACCAGAATGCTCCACAACATGATGTGCAACAGGTGCTCAGCCCGTACACGTGCTTCAACGTCGGTAATAAACAGCCCCAGCAGCCAGTGCGAGAGCACATAGCCCAGCACAATCAGAGCTCCGGTCAGGCACAGGTTGATCAGCAAACCGGTACGCAGGATCGGCCCAATGCGCTCGATACGCCCGGCGCCAATGGCCTGGGCACCCAGAATCGAGGCAGTAATGGCAATCGACAGCGCCGGGAACTGCACGTAGTTAACGATCTGGGTCACCGCGCCATAAGCCGCCGTAGCCTGGGAACCGTGGCTGTTGACCAGCGCCAGAATCACCAGCTCCGACAGAGATAGCACTACCATCTGCACGCCGGTAGGCAAACCGATGCGCAGCACCTTGCCCAGAATCTCCCGGTTCAGGCGCAATGCAGCCCACAGCTCACGGTCCGGGGCCATCACATGGTTTTTATGGCGCAGGCGCAGCACCAAAAACAGCATGGCCAGAATATTACCCACCAGCCCCGCATAGGCCGCGCTTTGAATGCCCATCGGTGGCAGCCCGATCCAGCCGAGGATAAGGGCCGGGGTCAATAGCAAGCCCACCGCCGTAGACACCATCAGCGCCAGCAACGGCGAAACCGTATCACTGACCCCACGCAGTATTTGCGTAAAAAGAATAAACACCAGCAGCAACGGCATGATCAACATCATCACCCGGGCATAGCCGACTGCCTCTTCCAGCACGTCAACCGGTGTGCCCAATGCCTGCAGGGCTGGCCGTGCCAGCAGGCTGCCCAGCACCGCCGCCAGCAGGCCGATCAGCGCACCAAGGGTCAAGGTAGCCCCGGTGATCTGTTTGACCATCGTGGTCTCCCGCGCGCCCCAGGCCTGGCCAATCAGCACCGACGCACCGGCCCCCAGACCAATCACCAGCGCGATAAAGAAGAACACGATGGGAAACATTCCCGACACAGCAGCCAGCGCCTGGGTGCCGAGCAGTTGCCCGACATAAATCCCGTTGAGGGTGCCGGAAAAGCTCTGCAGGAAGTTGGACAGCACCATCGGCGCGAGGAAAATCAGGTAGGTTCGCCACAGCGGCCGTTGCGAGGGGGTTTGCATGAACAAAGTGCCTGAAGAAATTAACAACGGGGGTTATACCGCAAATGTATCCGTATGTTCCTGTTGAACATGAACATAACCACGACCGGGCTCAACACCTGAACATGGGTTTTTCGACTACCCTTGCTGACGGTTTGCTGAACATGAAGAAACATTAAGAAACGTTTCAGCTTTTTTGTGGGCAAAATGTGCTTATCGCAGCAAAAGCCCATCAGGTGACGGTATGACCCGTATTTTGACCATTGAAGACGATGCCGTAACAGCGAAAGAAATCGTGGCTGAATTGACCAGCCACGGCCTTGAGGTCGATTGGGTAGCCAATGGCCGTGAAGGCCTGGTCCGGGCGGTCAGTGGCGACTACGACCTGATCACCCTCGACCGCATGCTCCCCGAGCTGGACGGTTTGGCGATCGTGACCACCCTGCGCACCATTGGCGTCAGCACCCCGATTTTGATGATCAGCGCCCTCTCCGATGTCGACGAGCGGGTACGCGGCCTGCGCGCCGGTGGGGATGACTACCTGACCAAACCTTTTGCCAGCGACGAAATGGCGGCCCGGGTTGAAGTTCTGTTACGACGCAAAAGCCCGGTCGACAAATTCGAAACTTCATTGCGGGTTTGCGATCTGGAACTCAACCTGATTACCCGCGAAGCCAGCCGCAACGAACAACAGCTGAGCCTGCTGCCCACCGAGTACAAGCTGCTGGAATTTTTGATGCGTAACACCGGGCAAATCCTCTCTCGCATGATGATTTTCGAGGAAGTCTGGGGCTATCACTTCGACCCGGGCACCAACCTGATCGACGTGCATATCGGTCGCCTGCGCAAAAAAATCGACCCGCCCGGCCAAGTGCCTCTGATTCGCACCGTTCGAGGCTCGGGTTATGTCATTGCCGAACCCCTCTAAGGGCTGGCGTTCTTCCAGCAGTCGACTGCTGGCGTTGTACAGTTTTCTGTTCGTGGCCTGGAGCTGCATCCTCATGGGGGTGCTGTATTACGAAGTCTCGGATTACCTGGGCAACCTGGCCAAGCATTCACTGATGCAGCGCCAGCATTTGTTTGCCCGGTTCGAAGGCGAGCAACTGGACGAAGCGCTGGCCACCAGCATGACGTTCGATATGCGTGCAGTTGATGCCTATGGGCTGTTCGACGCGCAACGCAAGCCGCTGAGCGGCCCCATCCAGACAATCCCTGCTGGCTTGCCTCTGGATGGCCAGATCCACGCCTTGAGCACCTGCATCGACTCCGACGATCCCAACCTGCCGCAAGACAGCTGCGATGCCGTGGCCAGCCAGACCAATGACGGGCGCTGGCTGGTACTGGTGCGCGACAACGGATCGCTGTTTGCCGTCACCCGGATCATTTTGCACGCGCTGTTCTGGGGCTTGTCGCTGACCATTATCCCTGGGATTGCGGGCTGGCACTTGTTGCGCAGGCGCCCGCTGCAGCGCATCCGAGCCATCCAGGCCAGCGCCGAAGCCATTGTCGCCGGGGATTTGACCTACCGCCTGCCCTTGTCCAATCGCCGTGACGAGCTGGACATGCTCGCCGCTATTGTCAACGCCATGCTCGACCGTATCGAACGGCTGATGCACGAGGTCAAGGGCGTGTGCGACAACATCGCCCACGATCTGCGTACCCCGCTCACTCGCCTGCGGGCGCAGCTCTACAGAATTCGACAGCAAGCCGTGGAAGGTTCGCCCGAAGCGCTGCAACTGGACGAAGTGATTGGTGAAACCGACACCCTGATGGCGCGTTTTCGCGGCTTGCTGCGTATTTCCGAGCTGGAAGACCATCAACGGCGCTCGGGCTTTGTGCAACTCGACCCGCTGCCCTTGCTGCAAGAACTGTACGACTTTTACCTGCCACTGGCTGAAGAGGGCCAGGTCACGTTGACTCTCGACGCAGCGCAAACATTGCCCAGCCTGACAGGCGATCGGGCGCTGCTGTTCGAGGCGCTGGCCAACCTGCTGAGCAACTCGATCAAATTCACCCCGCCCGGTGGTGAAGTGATCTTGCGTGCCACAGACGATGGCGCCAGCCCGCGCATTGAGGTGCTCGACACCGGCCCCGGTATCCCCGAAGCCGAGCGGGTCGCCGTGTTCCAGCGCTTTTACCGTTGTGATGACAAGCACGGTGGTTTTGGCCTTGGGCTGTCCATCGTCGCCGCCATCGTCAGCCTGCATGGCTTTACTTTGGACGTCAGTAACCGCGAAGGCGGCGGCGCCTGGCTAACTCTGCATTGCCGGCAAAGTCTGATAAATCAGGGGTAGACCAATTTTGCACAATACCTGTGGGAGTGAGTGGCGCCACTGCATATACCAAAATAGAATATTTAAATCGTTTTATATTCTTTTTTAAAAGCTAATTTTCCTGCAAGACTCTCGTCATAACTCTTCCAACTCATGATGAGAACGAAATGAAAAAACTCACTGCCCTCACCGCTCTGACCCTGGCTGTTTTGTCTGGCCTGGCCCACGCCGATCGTCTGGATGACATCAAAAAATCCGGTGTGCTGCGCGTGGCGTCGTTTGACAGCAACCCGCCGTTTGGTTTTGTCGATGCCAAGAGCAAGCAGATTGAGGGTCTGGATGTCGACTACGCCAAGGCCATTGCCGACAAGCTGGGCGTGAAGCTGCAACTACAGCCGACCAACCCGGCCAACCGTGTGCCGTTGCTGGTGGCAAACAAGGTGGATCTGGTACTGGCCAACTTCACCATCACCCCTGAACGCGCCGAGCAGGTGAATTTCAGCATTCCGTATTTCGCCTCGGGCCAGCAATTTATCGTCAAGAAAGGCACGCTCAAGTCCCCGGAAGAACTGAACAAATGGCGCGTGGGTGTCGACAAGGGCACGGTCAACGAAGGTGTGCTGCGCGAGAAGTTCCCGGGCGCCAAAGTGGTGGCCTACGATGACACTCCGTTCGCCTTCACTGCCCTGCGCAACGGCAACGTGCAAGCCATCACCCAGG
Organism: Pseudomonas kulmbachensis; assembly: GCF_963681935.1. Taxonomy (NCBI): domain Bacteria; kingdom Pseudomonadati; phylum Pseudomonadota; class Gammaproteobacteria; order Pseudomonadales; family Pseudomonadaceae; genus Pseudomonas; species Pseudomonas kulmbachensis. The sequence goes on from NZ_OY817088.1 coordinate 3,194,183, forward strand.
ACGGCCCGAAGCTGATCGGCCTGCTGGCCAATGTGCCGGACAAGGACAAATACGAAGTGCCGCCGTTCACCATTTCCAATGACCTGATCGGCGTCGGTATTCCAAAAGGTGAAGCGCGCCTGACCGAAGTGGTCAACCAGACCCTCACCGACCTGGAAGCCCAGGGCAAGGCACAGGGCATCTATGACACTTGGTTCGGCCCGACTACCAAGACCCCGCTGACCCGTCTGTACAAGATCGGTGACAAAAGCTAACTCCCCTTTTTCGCGGCACCTTTAAGCCCGTCCCGGTCAACCGGACGGGTTTGTTCGTTTCTGGATGGACGCTGTTTATGTTCGGTGAACTGCTTGCCCCGCAATACCTGCACTGGTTGCTCGATGGTTTTGTCCTCACCCTGATTCTTTCGCTCCTGACCTGCCTGGTGGCTACCGGACTGGGCTTTTTGCTGTGTCTGGCGCGCCTCTCACCGTCGCGCCTGTGGTCGTGGCCAGCACGGGCCTACCTGGCCCTGTTTCGTAATACACCGCTGCTGGTGCAGCTGTTCTTTTGGTACTTCGGGGTCACGGCGATGCTGCCCGAAGGGCTGGTGATGTGGCTCAATCAGCCGCGCAGCCTGTCATTGGGTCTGTTTGAAATCGAATGGCCGTCCTTCGAGTTTCTTGCCGGGTTCTGGGGCTTGATGCTTTATACCGCCGCCTTTATTTGCGAAGAGTTTCGCGCAGGGGTCAGTTCGGTGCGCATTGAGCAACGGGCGGCGGGCCTGGCGCTGGGCTTCAAACCGGCGCAGGTGTGGCGCTATATCGTGTTCCCGCAGGCACTGCGCACGGCCTTGGGACCATTGTTGGGGCAGTACATGAATGCCCTGAAGAACTCGTCGCTGACCATGGCCATTGGCTTGGCTGAACTGTCTTACGCCTCGCGTCAGGTCGAGACTGAAACCTTCAAGACCTTTCAAGCCTTCGGTTTTGCCACCCTGCTATATGTGGCCAGCATTGCGTTGATCGAGGTGATCGGCCAATTGATTGCACGCAGCAAGTGGTATCGCCAGGGAGTGGTGTAAAAATGGATTTTTCGGTGATTAGCGACAATCTGTCGTACTTCTTGATTGGCGCCTGGCCCAACGGCCCGCTGGGCGGCGCAGCCCTGACCTTGCTCTTGAGTGCACTGTCCGGGGTAATCTCGGCGGTGCTGGGGCTGGTGTTGGGTATTGCGCTAGTGATGATTCGCGGCAAAGTGCGCTGGCTGTTGCTCGGCGTATTGGGCTTTTTGCGAGCGATTCCAGTGGTGATGCTGATTTTCTGGAGTTACTTCCTGCTGCCCATCATGTTCAAGGTCGATGTACCGGCACTGGCCACGGTGGTATGCGCGCTGTCGCTGATCGGTGGCGCGTATCTGGCGCACTCGGTGTATGCCGGGATCAGCAGCCTGCCTCCCGGGCAATGGGCTGCGGGCAAGGCGCTAGGGCTCGGGAGCTGGCAAGTGCTGCGCCTGATCATCCTGCCGCAGGCTTTGCCAATGATGCTGCCGTCTTTTCTCAATCAATGGATCTCACTGATCAAGGACACCTCGCTGGCGTATGTGATCGGGGTTGGCGAGCTGTCGTTTGTCGCCACCCAGGTCAGCAATCGGGTGATGGTGCACCCGACCGAGATCTTCCTGTTTGTGGCACTGGTGTACTTCGTGTTTTGCAGCAGCCTGGACTTGATTGCCAATCGTTGGGTAAAACCCAAGACCGCACGCAAGTAAACCTGTAGCCGCTGCCGCAGGCTGCGATGGGCAGCGCAGCGGCCCCCACGCTATCAAGGTTACAAACGAAGGTCCTGCGGACCTTATCGCAGCCTGCGGCAGCGGCTACAGGTTTCAGGTTTCAGGTTTCAGGTTTCAAGCCAGGGTTTCAATCAGCGCCCACACCGGCACAAACCCCATGGGCAACCACACTGCCAGCCGTGACCGGTACGGCAACAGCATCAGTAACCCAAAACCACTCAATGAGAGCATGCCAAACCAGCCGACCGGCCCCATCGCCCAACCCCAGGCCTGCCCGCAAAACCAGAAGCTAAAACCCAGGCTCACCCAGCCTGCAACCCGCAGCAATCGGCTCAAGCGAACCGACGGGGGTTTGCCCCAGACCTGTTTGTAATGGCGTTCCAACCCCTGACACAGGGCAAGCATGCCGATGTAAGCGAACCCCAGTGCGGCAAAAAAATTAGCCAGCATGTCAATTCACCTCGGCCATAGCGGCAGTCTTTTTACGCGGCACCCGCTCAACCACCGGTTGCGATACTTTCCAGCAGGCCCACAGCAACAAGCCACCCAGGGCCATCGCGGTCAGCTCCAGGCCCATGCTGCTATGCAGTGCCCAAGGCCGATTAACCGTCAACACGCTGAGCAAGGGCAAGCCCAAACACATCAGCCCCGCCAGCCCTAGTTGCTCGCGCCAGGCCTGCATGCGCGGACGCAACAACGCATGGACCAGGCTCAAGGCCCAAACACCAAAGAACACGTTCAATTCAGCATCGGCACGTTCTGCCATCCCTGACGCCAGCAAGCGGTTGCCCCACAGCAGGCTGATGCAGGCCAGGCTCAGGCCAGCCATGACGGTGATGTTGAACGCTTCAACCACACGATAGAGGGCCTGCGCCACGCGGCTTTCGCTGGCGTATTTACGCCGCCGCTTGACCGTGAACAACACCAGCCCGCTGCCGATCATGGCGCTGCTGATCAGGCCGCAAACGAAGTACAGCCAGCGCATCGGATAGCCGCCAAACTGGGCAAAGTGCAGCCCCGAAATCACCCGGTGCGTCAACACCGTAGGACGCATTTCAGTCGGCCCGGATATTTGCTCGCCTGTGACCCCGTCGAAGCGCATGCCTCCACCTTTGATCAGAGCGATGCGATTGCCCAGGATCGGCCGGATCTGAATTTCGGCATTGCTCTGCCCTGGGTTGCTGATGCTCACTCCGCTCAATGGGCCCATCACCTCGCGGGCTTTGCTCAGCAACGGCCCAAGAGCCACCAGCGGCGCCGGTTCGACAGTCGCCCCGCGCTTGACCTCAAGCGCCGGTGGCGCCGAGTCCTGGGCCTTGAAAAAAGCCTCGCGATTGCCATCGAACAACGCATCCATTGCGGCGGGCATGTAGATCACCAAAAAAATCGCCAGCCCGCTGTAAGTGATCATCAGGTGAAACGGCAACAGCAGCACGGCACTGGCGTTGTGGGCGTCAAGCCATGAGCGCTGGCCCTTGGCAGGCCGGAAGGTGAAGAATTCCTTGAAGAACTTCTTGTGAATCACGATGCCGCTGACCAGTGCCGCGAGCATGCCCATGGCCAGTGCACCGACCAGATAGATGCCGATCATGCGTGGCATATGCAAGGTGAAGTGAAACAGGAAGAAAAACCGCCCACCGACCGTCTCGCGTACCGGTATCACTTCGCCGGTGTCGGGATCGAGTGTCACCGACACGCCGTCGCGGCGCCCGCCAGTAGAGGCCTGAAGCTGCGGCGAACGCTCGTAAGGCAGGCTGATCCCCCATTGCTTCGCGTCCGCCTTGTGCTCTCGCAGGTAGGCCAGTGCCCGCTGCGCGGCCTGCTCATCGGTGAGGTGGTGCGCAGGCAGTTCGGGGGTCATCCAGTTATCGATCTCTTGATCGAATACCGCCAGGCTGCCGGTCAAAAAAATCACGAACAGCAACCAGCCAACAATCAGGCCACCCCAGGTGTGTAGCCAGGCCATGGATTGGGTCAGGGTCTGTTTCATCCCAGTTGCTCCAGCAATTGCGGCCAAAAACCGATGGCGGCCAACGGTAGCGCAAGTACCGCGCCCATCCAGGCCGACCACTGGTGGCGGGCGGCAAACGCCCACAGGATGGCGAAGGTGTAGATCACAAACGACAGCAGACTGGCGACGATCATGGCATCTACATTGTCCAGCGGCAGCAGCCGCGCCAATGCAGCAGTAAAGGCATAGGTAAAAACGTAGCCACCGACCAATGCAGCCAGTGTGCGAGACACAATCGGCGCCCAGGCCGACGTTGCGAGTTTCATGTTTTTCAATTCCTCATCAAGCTCTGCGTTTTGCCTGCGCCAGATGCGACAACGGCGCGGCACCCGTTATTCACGAATGTCGCGCCTGTTAGTGCCTGCACCGCTAACGGTGATCAGGCCCGAGTTGTTATCAGAACGAGCTGGTCACCGAGGCGAAGTAGGCACGGCCCGCTTCGTTGTAGGTCTGCGCGCCCGCTTCGTCAGAGTTGCCCTTGCGGTACAGCTGCTTGTCGAACAGGTTGTTGATGCCCACCCGCACACTGAAGTTTTTATTGAACTCATAGCCACTGCTCAGGCCCACCAAACCATACGGGTCAACGGGCTGCTGCACCGATTTGTCGAGTGCTTCGTTGGCGCGATTATTACGCTTGGGCGCTTCCTGCTTGCCGTAGTAAGTACCGCTGACCTGGAACGACAGCTTCTCGGTGGCATACCAGTCGAGCATAGTGTTGAGGGTGTACTTGGGGATAATACTCAGCGGATCGCCAGTTTCCTTGTCCTTGCTTTCGATCATGTAGGTCAGGTTGGTGTTCCAGTCCAGATCGTCGCGCAAGCTGACAAATAGATTGCCCTCAACCCCTTGCACGATGGCCTTGCCGCTGTTTTCCCATTGCAGCACGCGACGCCCGTTGGGCAGGCGGAATGCCGATTCGTTGCTGGCATTGATCTTGTTCTGGTAGTCGTTGCGGAAATACGTGGCGCTGGTGCGCCATGTGCCTTTGTCGAATGCCAAGCCGATCTCTTTGTTGATGCTGATTTCCGGTTTCAGGTCCGGATTGCCCACCAGGTAGCAACCACCGATATTCACCTCTGCCGAACTGCAACCCGTGCCACGGCTGTACAGCAGGTAGTTGGGGTTGGACTGGTACAGGTTGGGGGTTTTGTAGGCCCGGGCAATACCGCCCTTGATGCTCAGCTCATCAGTGATCTGGTGCGAAGCGTTGAGGCTCGGGCTCCAGTTACCGCCAAACTCGCTGTGGTGATCGAAGCGCACGCCGGGGGTGACGATGGTCTTGGCGCCGACTTCGATATTGTCCTCGACGTAGAACGCATAGCTGTTGGCAGTGGATTTGGTTTGCGTACGGTCCGTACCGGGAATGCCCGGAGTGCCATCTGTGCCCGGATCCCAGCTTTGCACACGTAATGAGCCCGGGTCATTGAGCGACTCGTAGAGGTACTCGCCGCCCAGTGTCAGTACCTGAGCGGTGCCCATGTTCAACGGCAGGTTCACTTCGCCGGTGGCTCGGGTGTTGCGCAACCGCGATTCGAATCTGCCAGCACTTTCAGACGGCGCACCTTCGCCATAACCTGCCAGGCCTTCGTTGAGGCGTGCGTTGCGGGTCAGGTCGTGGGTTAGCGAAGCCATGGTGGAGCCCCAGTCGAACGAGCCATTGTGGGTCGCCGAAAAGCTGCTGCGCTGCAGCACGCTGGTTTCTTTGCCGGTCAGGCTGTTAACGAAATCACCACCGCTGTTGAGCATGGTGTCACCGGCAAAAATATTGCCCTGGCGGCTATAGCTGGCTTCCAGATCCAGGCTCTGCTCCGGGGTGAACTGCCAGCTGAGCAAGCCATTGACGTCCTTGTTGCGCACGCCTTCGCGGCCAGCCACTACACTGTCGGGGGACGCTTGGGCTGCGGTGTTGATGCCCGCATCATCGGCATCCGTCTTGTTTACACCGCCATATACACGAAACACCAGATCGTCCGTGATCGGCCCGCTGAGATTGAAGTTCGTGCGCTTGCTGACGCCTTCCGAGTCGTCTTCCGGCGACAGGTAATAGGCCGTCATCGAACCGCTAAGCTTGTCCGAAGGGCGCTTGGTGATGATATTGACCACCCCGCCCATTGCCCCTGAGCCATAACGTGCCGCTGCCGGGCCACGCAGGATCTCGATGCGTTCGACTTCTTCGGCCGGCACCCAGTTGGTTTCGCCACGGGTATCACGGTCGCCGCTCCAGCCATAACGTTGGGCGTTACGCGAAGAAGACGGTTTGCCGTCGATCAGGATCAAGGTGTTTTCCGGGCCCATGCCGCGCAGGTCGATCTGGCGGTTGTTACCGCGCGCGCCGCTGGAACTGTTGCCAGTGAGGTTGACCCCCGGCTCACGACGGATGATGTCGGAGAGATCATTGGCGGGCGGGCGTTTTTTGATGTCTTCGGCGGTGATGATCGACACACCCGGAGCCTGCTTCAGCTCTTGGGCTGCGGTGCCTAGTACGCGGGTTTCTTCAAGTTGCAGCGCCTGTCGGGTGCCATCCACCGGCAAATCGGCGGCCTCTACCGGTACTTCGTCACGCTCGCGTTCAAGTGCATCGGCGAGCAGGGTTGGCGAAGCCAGTGCGGCCATGAGAGCCAGTGAAAGATGACTGCGGTTGAATCGAGACGACATGTCCAGTTGATCCCTTAACAATGGAGTGTGCTCAGCAGGCCAAAGGCTGGAAATCGCTGACGCACGCCCCCAAAAGGGCACGTCGTGGTTTAGCTCTCCCCGGCACTGCCAGGGTTGTAATGATAAACACTCTCAATTGAGAGTAAAGCGCAATTGACATCGAACCTCATTCGCAAGTTCCCCAATCCCTTTGTTTTAGAGCCTTTTCCCACAGAAAAAAAATTTAAATCCATTGCTAAATGCTCTTCAAATTGAGAAAAACCCTGCCTAAATCAATCGTTCATCCTACTTTCTGAGCCTGCCCATGACTGACGAACTGCACATCACTGACCTGTTACACGGCGACGGCAAAGCCGTGGTCAAAGGCGCATTGATCACTACGCAATACACCGGCTGGCTCGAAGATGGCACTGTGTTCGACTCTTCGTTTCAACGTGGCAAGCCGTTCCAGTGCGTTATTGGCACCGGCCGGGTAATTAAAGGCTGGGATATTGGCCTCATGGGAATGAAGGTAGGCGGTAAACGTGCACTGCAGGTTCCCGCACACCTGGCCTATGGTGAAAGAAGCATGGGCGCGCATATCACTGCGAACTCTAACCTGCGGTTTGAGATCGAACTGCTGGAAGTGCTGACGCGCGACGATTGATTGCCTGCGCACCCACACTGCATTGTTTAAGGAGTTTGATCGGGTGAATCGATTTTTCAGGCGTTTATTACCGCTGATGCCGCTGGTTGTACTGGCGGGTTGCAGCAGCCAGGCCTCGCGCACACTGCCGGATATAACCCCCGATCAGGCCCGCTCACGCATCGTGCAACTGCTACCGGCCAAGACCTCGGATCGCCAGGGCTGGGCAACTGACATTTATGCAGCCTTTGCCGCACAAGGGCTGTCCCCCACCGATGAAAACCTGTGTTCGGTATTGGCCGTTACAGAGCAGGAGTCGACCTTTCAGGCCGATCCGCCGGTGCCGGGGCTGGCCACTATCGCCCGTACCGAAATCAACCGCCGCGCCGGCAAGCTGCATATCCCCGAATTTGTGGTGCGCAGCGCGCTGAATATCACCTCGCCCACCGGTAAAACCTACAACCAACGCCTCGATGCGGCCCGCACCGAAGGTCAGCTGAGCGCTATTTTTGACGACTTTATCGGCATGGTGCCACTGGGCAAAAGCCTGTTTGGCAGCTTGAATCCTGTTCACACCGGCGGCCCGATGCAGGTCAGTATTGCCTTTGCCGAGAAACAGGCGCGGGAATATCCCTACCCCGTTGCCCACTCGATCCGCCGGGAAGTCTTTACCCGACGCGGTGGCATGTATTTCGGCATCGCCCACCTGTTGGGCTACCCGGTCGACTACACACAATCGCTGTACCGTTTTGCCGACTTCAATGCCGGCTGGTACGCCAGTCGCAATGCCGCGTTTCAGAGCGCCGTAAGTCAGGCTTCAGGCATCCCGCTGGCACTGGATGGCGATCTGACCATCCCCGGGTCTTACAACCTCGGCTCGACTGAGCTGGCGGTGCGCGCCTTGGGCAAGCAATTGGGCTTGAGCAATAACGCTATCCGCCGCCAACTCGAAAAAGGCGACAGTCTGGACTTCAATAAAACCGATCTCTACCAGGGCGTCTTTGCCCTCGCCGATCGCCAACAAGGCAAACCCCTGCCCCGCGCCGTACTGCCGGGGATCACCCTGCAAAGCCCGAAAATCACCCGCAACCTGACCACCGCCTGGTTTGCCAAGCGGGTAGATGAACGTCGTCAGCAGTGCATGAACCGGGCGAAGACACTGCCAAGGCGCTGAACATATTCAGATACGAACTGTTTTCTTGAAATAATTCATATCGGGTGTAGGCTGAGGGCATAAACACCTTGGAGGCAGTCATGCATCTAGTTGCCCACGACCCCCAGCCCGATATCACCAGCGGCGATGCCGGTCGCGTTGCCCTGACCTTTTTCTTCAGCCTGATGGAACATTGGGGGTGCACCAAGGAGCAACAGTGCACACTGCTCGGCTCCATCGGCAACACCACCTACTTCAAGTACAAAAAGCTGCCGAACGTGCGTTTGCCTCATGACACTCTGGAGCGCATCTCATACCTGATGGGCATGCACAAGGCGTTGCGCATTCTGTTCAGTAATCAGCCTGAGCGTGCCTATGAATGGGTGCACAAAGCCAACACCGCCGCGCCTTTTAATGGCCAGAGTGCCTTGAGCTATATGCTTGCGGGCCAGGTGGTCGACCTGGCGGATGTGCGCCGTTATCTGGATGGAGTACGCGGCTGATGCCAGATGCAGTGCTGCCTGGCTGGAACAAGGCTTATCGCATCATCAACAGCGCTTTCCCGCCCATCTCAGTATTTGAAGACACCCTGGACCCGGCCGATCTGGAGATTGCCTTTGTCCTCGAAAGCTTGACCAATGATCGCCTGCGAGACCAGGCCGGGGTGCTGAACAGGGTCAGGCCAGAAGACCGCCTGTGCGGCGAAGGCTCAACACCGGTGATGGCCGCCTTTACCCATATTGGCCGAGCCAGTCGCTTTACCGATGGCAGCTACGGTGTGTATTACTGCGCCAGCAGCGTCGAGGCGGCGATTGCTGAAACCTGTTTTCATCAGGAGCAATTCTGGCGGGCCACCCGCGAACCCAGTATTGAAATCACCATGCGTACCTATATCAACCGTGTGGTGCAGCCGATGATAGACGTGCGTGGCGACCCCGGCTTGCATCAGCCGGCACCTGCCAGCTATGGCCTGTCCCAGGCCTTCGCCCGGCCATTGCGCGAAGAGGGTGTTTGGGGGCTGCTGTACAACAGCGTGCGCCTGAGCGGCCACGAATGTGTCGCAGCGTTCCGCCCACCAGCGCTTTCGCTACCCGTGCAGGGCCAGCATTTTCGGTATGTGTGGGATGAAAGGACGCAGGCGATTGCCTGGGTGTTGCAGGTCAGTGAAGTACCCAGATGAGGTCAGGGCGACATGACTGTCGCCGCCCTGCCCCGACTCAAGTGTTACAAGCCATCGCTCGGCTTGAGCGTACGCTCGGCAACCGCGTCAGCGCTCTTTTCCTGCCAGACCGGCCAGTATTCAGCGCGTTTTTTCTCAATGCTGGCTTTAACACGCTCGTACCAGGCCAGTGATTTCGGCGAGTTGGTCACCAGATCGGTATCTTCAACCCAGCCTTTGAAGTTCTTGGACTTCAGGCTGTGAGCCGCCTCAGGGTCATTGCTGATAGGCCACAGTGAAAAACGTGCTTTCCACAAGCCCATACGCGGCGTCACCAGCGCGTAGTAGGTTTTGCCTGCAACAAGATCGGCTTCCATAAAGTCCGCCGCTTCTGACACCACCATAAAGGTATGTTTGCCTGGCGTGGTCGGGTAGGCGATTTTCGTGCCGTTGGCCATTACGCCAATAAATTGGGTCTTGCCATCGGTCACGTCATAGAGCGAAGAGACAATCGCTTTGCCGGTATAGGCATCGCGCATAAACACCACTTGTGCCTTGTCCGGCGCAGCTGCAGGTATCGTCTGGTCCGCGACCGGGTCCATCGGGTTGCTTGCGCAACCGGCCAACAGCAAGGTACCCAACAGGGTAAAGATATAAAACGCGCGCATCTACAGCTCCTTTCAATTACAACGTCCTGACCCGACACCTGCCGGGCCCCCGGCATTATCGACTTATCTTGCCCTGGCCTTAAACCAGATCATTGATCGCGACACCTCTCAGAGGGTGTATTGCTTGAACAGTTCCTCCTTGATGATCAATAACGCATCTTCGTAGTAGCGCTCGCCCCGGGCTTCGCTCAGCAACACCGAGCGCACACTGCCTTCGCCCTCTGCGGGGGTGTGTTCGCAGGTCAGGTAAAACTCGGCGGTTTCGGGTTTGAACTCCAGGTAATAAAACAACTCGCGACCTTCGCGGTGCCAGTAGCCAATTTCTCTGCGCATGGATCTGCCTTTTGTGAGGATTCTGAACGCGTCGGTCAAGCTGTTGGAGCTGGCTTGCCAGTGATGCTATCGCCGGCAAGCCGGCTCCCACAAGGTGGGTGTATTGCCGTAATCCGCTCCAGCGCCACTTTCAAAACCTGGGCACTGGCAGCCGCCGTCAGGCTGATGCGCACCGCATCGGTCGCCGTGGACTTCACCGCAAATACATCCGCAGGCACTACATCAACCCCGGCTGCACGGCAGGTCTCCGCACCCTCAGCCACTGTTACCCAGATATGCGGCGAAGGCGTGTCTGTCTGATACATCGACGGACCAAGGATCTTTTTTGCCAGACGCCAGCGCCGGGCAACTTCCTGCGTTTGCCACTGCACTCGCGCGTGCGCCGTGCCATCGCTGATCCATTGGCAAGCGATGGCCATGCACAGCGGCGAAACACCCCAGTGCGCCGACTGTGCATAGGGATCGATACGCGCCAACAGTTGTGGGCTCGCGGCGATCCAGCCCAGGCGTACACCCGCCGCAACGGTCTTGGACAGGCTGGTCACCAACACCCCGAATTCGGGTAAAAACAGGTGCAGCGGCGGGCTGTCAGTCAGCGCGCCGTACACATCATCTTCGATCACATGCACGCCGTGACGCCGGGCAATCTGGGCAATCGCCTGTTTGCGCTCAACGCTCATCACCGCCGAGGTCGGGTTCTGCAGAGTTGGCGTCAGTACCGCAGTCCGTGCCCCCGTGGCGCGGATCATCCGATCGAAGTCTTCCGGCACAATGCCCTGGCGATCCATCGCAACCCCATGCATGGGTAAACGCAACTGAGCGCAGGCAGCCTTTATTCCCGGCGCGGTAAAGGCTTCGACCAGCACCGGCTCACCTGCCTGACACAACGACAGCAGTACGGTGAACAGCCCCTGCTGAGCACCGGTGCACAGCATGATGTTGTCCACATTCAGTTTCAGCCCTCGTCCGTTGAGCCAGGCCGCGCCCTGTACCCGTGCCAGCAATAAATCCGCTGCACTCAGGTAGCCCTGCAAACGGATCGCCTGGCGACTGTCGAGCAACCAGGACAAGGCCTGTGCATCTTGCTCGCCAATCTTGTCGATGGCCGGCACATTGGTTCTCAGGTCAATGCGGGCCGTGTGCTCATCGGCGTGTTGCAGCCGAAACAGGGTCGCTTCCTGACTGCCCGCCAGCACATAAGTGCCACGCCCGACCTCACCCGACACCAGGTGCCGGCGCGCCGCCTCGCGATAGGCCTGCATGGTGGTGCTGGGGTTCCAGCCCAGCGCCCAGGCCAGTCGCCGCTGTGGCGGCAAGCGTGCGCCGGGTTGCAACTCGCCGTTGGCGATGGCCTGGGTGATGGCATCGACCAACGCCAGATAGCGCGGCTGCTCGGTGTCGCTAAGCGTTGGTATCCACATTTATTGTCGGCCATGCAATATAAGGGTCGGCCCATACAATGCGTTGTGCCTAGAATCGAGTCAAATCCCTCGATGACGGTGCGCCATGTTTGACTTGAATGCCCTTCGCCTTGCAGCACAAACCGTACACCAGACCCTGGCGCCCACACCGCAACTGGCCTGGCCCTTGCTGGCTGAGCGTATGGGTTGCACGGTGTGGGTCAAGCATGAAAACCACACCCCCACCGGTGCATTCAAAGTACGTGGCGGCTTGTTATATGTGCAGGGTTTGTTGGCTCGGGAGCCACATATCAAAGGCCTGGTCACCGCCACCCGTGGCAATCATGGGCAAAGCCTGGCGCTCGCGGCCCGGAGCTTGGGTCTGTCGATCCGTATCGTGGTACCTGAAGGCAACTCGCTGGAAAAAAACGCCGCCATGCGGGCACTGGGGGCGACGGTCATTGAGTGCGGCAAGGACTTCGACGAAGCGCGGGCCGAAGCCGCAGCACTGGCGCAAACCCGTCAGTTGCATCTGGTGCCTGCCTTCCATCCGGACCTGATTCGCGGGGTCGCCACGTATGCTCTGGAGTTGCTGGAAGCCGTGGAAGAACTGGATACGGTGTATGTACCCATCGGCATGGGTTCGGGAATTTGCGGATTGATCCAGACCCGTGATCTGCTGGGTCTAAAGACCGAGATTGTCGGCGTCGTATCCAGCCAGGCCGATGCCTTTGCGCAAAGTGTCGAACAGGGCCGCCTGGTTTGCACGGACTCCGCCAATACCTTCGCTGACGGGCTGGCCTGTCGTCAGCCGCTGCCTGAGGCGCTGGAGATAATTGCCAAGGGCGCGGCTCGGGTTATCCGGGTAACCGATCAGGAGATCGCCCACGCCATTCGGGTCTACCATGAAACCACCCACAACACCGCCGAAGGTGCGGGTGCCGCCGCGCTGGCCGGGTTGATCAGCGAACAATCGCGCCAGCAAGGCCGTCGGATTGCGCTCATTTTAAGCGGGGCCAATATTGACCGTCAGCTGTATGCCAGGATTTTGGCCGAAGACTGCGCCCCATCAGCCAAGTCATAAAAGAACAAGGAGTCTGTATGCAGTGCCAGATTCGCCGCGCCATCGAGAGCGACGCACAAGCCATCAGCAAAGTGGTGATAGCCGCCTTGCACGAATCCAATGCGCGGGACTATCCGCCCGAGGTGATCGCCCAGGTCGAAGAGAACTTCTGCCCGGCCTCGATCCTGAGGCTGATGAAGCAGCGCCAGATGTACGTGGCCGTGGTCGAACAGCATGTGGTCGGCACCGCAAGCCTGGATCAGGCGGTGGTGCGCAGCGTTTTCGTCAGCCCGCGCCATCAGGGTCGGGGCATCGGCCAGCAATTGATGGCGCGCCTCAAGGAAGCCGCTGTTTCGGCCCAGCTCGAAGAGCTGCGGGTGCCCTCCTCGCTGACGGCGCAATCGTTCTATGCGCAATTGGGTTTTCACAAAGTCCGCGATGAATTTCACGGAGCCGAGCGCACCGTGATCATGGCACTGAGTCTGGACGCCTGAATCCTGGCGCGGCTATGCTGAGTTCCATGACTCCTTCTGTGGCGATCCGCTCACCCTGCCCGCCCGGCGCCTGCATCTGCGAGCGGGAACGGCTGTTGGCGACACCCGGTACTGACCTGCGCATTTTCAACCTCACGCGTCAGGCCGAAAAGGTACTGCTGGAGCGCCTGGAAAATATTCAAAGCCTCAGCGATCTGGAACACATGCAGCGCCGCATGCATGAGCAATTGGGCATCGAAGTGCTGATTGACCCGGGCATCACTGAAGTTCGCACCATGCGCGGCATAACCATCCGCCTTGCCGAGCAACCGGGGCTGTGCCGAAAAACCCGTCAGACCATCCCGGCTGCCATCCGCCGGGCCTTGGAGAAACGCCCTGAAATCGCCTACAAATTGCTGGATGGCCACGACTTGTTGCGCGACACCTGAATCCGCTCTAACAAGGGCTTTAGCCCTAAAAAGGTCATATTTTGCTGCATATCAATAAATTCTCTTGCCATAACCCGAAGCGCTGTCCTATAAGCGCGTCTTTTAAATTATTAGAGTCTTATCAATGAGTGCCGGATTCACCGAGGACGACATGCGCAGAGCGCTCGGCCTTGATCTGCCTGCTGCCCCTGTTCAACCTGAAATTGAACCTGCTCCAGCTAAAATCACGCCAGCCCCCAAGCCTGCTCCCAAGAAAGCTCCCGCACCTGACAAGGCATCGTCACCTGTCGCGAAAAAACGCAGTGGGCCGATCCTTCGCGTCACCATGCGGGTGACCAAGGTATTTGACGGCGATGAAACCCGGTTTGTGCATGACTCCAAAGATCTGAGCCGATTCAACGCAGAGCAAGAAGCCAAAAAAGCCCTGGCCAAGGCCGGGTTCAAATATTTTGAGCTTGAGTCTATCGTTTCAGTGGACTGACTTCGCACTGCCGCCCCATCCAAGGAGCCCGAACATGCAATCGCAACCCCTGAACGCCAGCGACTTTGAAGCGATCGAAAACACGCTACTCAAATACGGCGACGATCACTCTGTCCTCAACCCTTCAGAACTTGACGGCTATTTCACTGCTCTGGTTTCGAGCCCGACGCGGGTAGATATTGCCGACTGGTTCCCGGCAATCTGGGGCGGTCAGAACCCGGCCTGGCAAACCCCTGATGAGGCCAAGCAGTTCATCGAGTTGAGCGTGCGCCACATCAACACCCTCGCCCGGCAACTGGCCGAAGACAGCGACGCATTCGTGCCGCGTTTCGAACAGACCGAGCATTTGGGCCAGCAGGTGACGCTGGCTGAAGAGTGGTGCTTTGGGTACACCCGCGCGGTAGCCATCTGCAACTGGCCAGCACTGCCCGTACCGCAAGCATTGCTTCTGCAAGCAATTGCAGACTGCGCCGAGCAGGACAACTTTGAAGTGCCCGAAGATCTGGACGTGGCAGCTCATCAGCAAAGCGTTGCAGCCATTGCACCGGCGGCGCGTGCACTGCATGACTTCTGGTCGAGCCAGCGCTAACCATTACCTATTCAACCCATGTAGCCGTTGCCGAGCAACGAGGGCTGCGAGCTTTTGATCTTTAAAAGCACGCAGCCTTCGTTCCTCAACAGCGGCTACAGAGATTTGACTCCCATGACCACCCTCACCCATTTCGATACCCCGGTCAGCGAGCCGATCAACAGCCAGATCATGCAGCTCGTCGTCGACCATCTCACCGACATCAGTGCGATGGAGATTGCGCCGAGCAATCTGCTCTACAGCATTTATCAGTATGCCATTGGCTTTGAAGTGCACCTGTACCTGCAAGCCCTCGGCGGGGCCAAGGGGATTGCGGTTGAGCTGATCGTTGCAACTGACGCGCAAGACCCGCAAAAAGTGACCGGCTTCGCCCTCTACTTGCCGGTAAAGGACGATCCGCAAGCCTGCGGCATCGCCTATATGGCAGAGCTGGCCAGCCATCGCCACCTGGGTGTGATCCGGGCAATGGTGCAGGAAGTGGTGCGCCGCTACCCCCATACCGAACTGACGTGCTCCGTGGCTAAAGTCGCGGCGTTTGAAGCCATGGGCCTGCAAGTGATCGGCACACGCGGCCCGCAAGTACTGATGAACACCCGTGACCACAGCACCGATGGCCTGATGGGCATTCTCGATGTTGCGCCGATCTATAACTCCACTGAAGTGCGGCAGATCCATACCTACCTGCTGCAACGCAACGGCAAGAAGGCCATGCTCGACGCCGAGAAAAAACGCGACCGCCAGATCGATCAACTGACGGCCAAGGCCAAAGCCTTTGTGGCGCAGGTAAAAGACTAAAAAGCTGAAATAACGCATCATGGGCACACTCCGCTTAGAGGGAACCTATATGCGTGTTCACTTTACCCTGGCCCATCTCGGCGCCTTGACCCTGGGACTGGCGCTCAGCTCTTGCGCTCTGGCCAGCGAAGAGTCGCAACTGATTGAGTCAATCAACGCCTACCGCAGCCAAATTCAGCTGTGCGCGGGCCAGGCTTCGCAAGAGTTGCCGCCACTGTCGGCGGACACCCGGTTGGTGCTGCCAGCCAGCAGTTTCGGTGACTTGCAGGAAGCCCTGGGCCGGGCCGCCTACCCGATGGTCAACGTGCAGGCGATCAACCTGTCGGGGCCGCGTGATGCTCAGGCCGCCATGAAAGCCGTGCAGGAAAGCTTCTGTCGCGTGGTGCTGGACCCGCAATTCATCGACATCGGCGTCAGCCATGACCAGCGCGACTGGCGCATCGTGCTGGCCCGTCCGCTGCTTGCGGCTCGCTTGGGCGACTGGCAGGCCGAGGGCCAGAAAGTCCTTGAACTGCTCAACAGCGCCCGCACCCAACCTCGCCAATGCGGCACCCGGACCTTTGCCCCCACCACACCGCTGGCATGGAATACCACACTGGCAACCGCCGCCGAAATCCATTCGCGAGATATGGCCAATAACAACTATTTCGATCACAAGGGCCGCGATGGCAGTACCCCTGGAGATCGCGTTGAGTTGGCGGGCTATAACGCGCAACAGGTCGGCGAAAATATCGCGGCCGGGCAAGACACCACACGCAAACTGGTCGATGGCTGGCTGGCCAGTCCTGGCCATTGCGCCAACGTGATGAACCCTGAGTTTCGCGAGTTGGGCGCAGCCTATGCGGTAGACCCTAAAAGTGACGCGGGGATTTACTGGACGGCCCTGTTCGGGACGCAGTGAGGGGTTACGCGAGGGATATACGAGGGAGATAATGCGAGAAAAATAGCCCCACCCAACCAGCGTTGAGTGGGGCTATTTTTTTACAGCGCCATGTCAGCCGCTGGGTTGCTTGGCGCAGGCTTGGCCGGCGCAGCAGCAGGAGTTGCAGTGTGTGTTGCAGCCGGGATCGCCGGTGGCGGAGTCAATTGCAGGACTTCAGCAGTGTAGGCCCACTCTTGTGCAACGCGATCAGGATCACCGTTGAGCTTGGTGCCATAGCTCGGCACGATCTGGTGCAGCTTGGCTTGCCACTCAGGGGTCGCAACCTTGTCCTTGAACACGGTTTCGAGCACGGTCAGCATGATTGGCGCAGCAGTAGATGCACCAGGGGATGCGCCCAGCAGACCGGCGATGCTGCCATCTTTGGCGCTGACGATCTCGGTACCGAGTTTCAGCACGCCGCCTTTCTCTTCGTCACGCTTGATGATCTGCACACGCTGACCGGCCTGCCACAGGCGCCAGTCTTCAGACTTGGCGTTCGGGAAGTACTCTTTCAGTGCGTTGAAGCGATCTTCGTCCGACAGCATCAGTTGACCGGCCAGGTATTCAACCAGTGGGTACTGTTCGATACCGACTTTGGTCATTGGCCAGATGTTGTGGGTCGTGGTGCTGGTCAGCAGGTCGAAGTACGAGCCTTCTTTCAGAAACTTGGTGGAGAAGGTCGCGAACGGGCCAAACAGAATAACGCGCTTGCCATCCAGCACGCGGGTGTCCAGGTGCGGAACCGACATCGGTGGTGCGCCAACCGAAGCCTTGCCGTAGGCCTTGGCCAAGTGCTGCTGGGCGATAGTCGGGTTATCGGTTACCAGGAACGAGCCGCCAACCGGGAAGCCAGCGTATTCCTTGGCTTCCGGAATGCCGGACTTCTGCAGCAGATGCAATGCACCGCCGCCTGCGCCGATAAACACGAACTTGGCGTCGGTTTCGGTTTTGGTGCCGTCTTTCAGGTTTTTGTAGACCACACGCCATGAACCATCTTCATTGCGCTTGATGTCTTCAACTTCGCTCGACAGTTTCAGCGAGAAGTTAGGTTTGGTCTGCAGGTAGGTCGCGAACTGGCGCGTGATTTCGCCGAAGTTCACGTCAGTACCGATCGGAGACCAGGTCGCCGCGACTTTCTGGTTCGGGTCACGCCCTTCCATCATCAGCGGAACCCACTTCTTGATCTGCACCGGGTCTTCGGAGTACTGCATGCCTGCGAACAGAGGGCTGGCCTGCAGGGCTTCGTAGCGCTTCTTCAAGAACTTGATGTTGTCATCGCCCCACACAAAGCTCATGTGCGGAGTGGAGTTGATGAACGAACGCGGGTCTTTCAGAACGCCGTTCTTGACCTGCCACGACCAGAACTGGCGCGACACCTGGAAAGCTTCATTGATCTCAATGGCCTTCGGGATTTCAACGTTGCCGTTCTTGTCTTCCGGCGTGTAGTTCAACTCGGCCAGAGCCGAGTGGCCCGTACCGGCGTTGTTCCAGCCGTTGGAGCTTTCCAGGGCAACGCCATCGAGACGTTCAATCATCTCCATGGACATACCAGGTTCCAGCTCATTGAGCCAGACACCCAGGGTAGCGCTCATGATGCCGCCGCCAATCAGCAGCACATCGACGTGTTTAGGCTCGGCAGCGTGCACGGAGGTAATCCCCATGGTCAGCGCCAGGCCCAGAAGCCCCTTGTTCACTTTTTTAAACATGTTGTAGTACCTAAGATAAAACGCCATCTTCCCGGCACGCAGAGCATGAAGTCCCTCGACTCACCACAGGCTTGTCGCCTGCAATCGAGCCAACCCTCAAACCTTGAACGGGCAGATATATAAGGCCTGTGCACGTTACAGACCTCACTTTATGTACCTTGGGCGCTGATCTCTTGTTGGTTTTGGCTTCAGCTGCTTGGGTAACATTTTTGGTACAGCAGATGCGACTCCCTTGATGCCCAGCCAGCTCGCAGCTCCTTCCGGGGAACTTGCGCGGACACGACGATCCAGGGCGGCCAGCCGACTAACCGCGACATTCTACCTCAGGTGGCACTTTGGGCGAAGCAGCAGGCGTCCCGAGGTCAGGTATAATCACGCTTTTGCCCCGCCTATCAACAGGATTCACCCATGTCTTTAAGCAAGCGCACCCAGGCGCAGATTGAACGTCGCCTGATCACTACCCTGACCGAAGCCTGTGAAACGGCCAAAACGCAGATCCCGGGGTTTCTCTGGTTGACGCACATGGTCGACTACGAGGCCTTCCCGGCCAGCCTGAAGGTGGTGTGGATCTTCGACACGCAGGCCAGCAAGGATTTCGCCCTGGCTGATGGCGAGGCCCGCTTTATGGGTGAGCTGACAGCCCAGGCATTTGCTGAGGCACAGGTGAAGGTGCGTAATGCATCGGCCCACGTGTACTTCGACTCCGAAGAAGAGTGCCAGCGCAGCTGTGGCGGCAACTGGCCAAAACGTCTGGCCCAGAAGCAATCGGGGCGCAGCTGAGCCGTGGCAAAAGACATTGAAAACCCGTGCATTGCGGTTTGCCAGTTAAGTGGCGACTTGTGCGTGAGTTGCGGGCGCACCAAAGAGGACATCCGCAAGTGGCGGAGCATGAAGCGCCCGGAAAAAATGGCCGCCGTGCAGCGCGCCAGTGCACGACTCAAGAGTCTGCGTAAAAAGAACGGCTAAGCCCTTACGCCAGATACTTGCCAAACCACCTCAAGGTGCGGTCCCAGGCCAACGTCGCCGCTGCTTCATCGTAGCGAGGCGTTGAATCGTTATGAAAGCCGTGGTTTACCCCTGGGTAGATATGCGCTTCATATACCTTGCCATTGGCCTTCAGCGCCTGTTCAAAGGCCGGCCAGCCCTCATTGATCCGCGTATCCAGCCCGGCGTAGTGCAACATCAGCGGCGCCCGAATCCGGCTGACCTCGTCAGCACCGGGCTGACGTCCGTAAAACGACACCGCAGCCCCCAGCTCCGGGTAAGCCACAGCTGCCGCATTGGCCACTCCGCCACCGTAGCAAAAGCCGGTAATGCCAACTTTGCCGGTGCTTGCGTCGTGTTGCATCAACCATTCCACGGCCGCGAAAAAGTCATTCATCAGTTTTGTCGGATCGACCTTTTGTTGCAATGCCAGGCCTTGCTCATCATTGCCGGGATAACCGCCCACAGACGTCAGGCCATCGGGCGCCAAGGCAATAAACCCCGCCTTGCCCAGCCGCCGGGCGACATCTTCGATATACGGGTTAAGCCCACGATTTTCATGCACCACCACCACAGCCGGCAACTTGGCTGCCGCCTTGGCGGGACGCACCAGATAACCGCGCACCTGACCGTTGCCCTTGGGCGAGGGATACATGACGTACTCGGCAACGATGTCCGGATCTGTGAAAGAGACTTGCTCGGCGAGTGCGTAATCGGGGCTTAGTGCTGTCAGCACCGAAAGCGCCGTACCACCCAGCGTGAACAGGGCGGCGCGATCAAGAAACTCGCGGCGATTGATCTTGCCGTGGGCATAGTAGTCGTAAAGTTCAAGCAGCTCAGGGGCAAAATCTTTCGCTGTAAGACGAGTCATCAGTGCATTTCCTTTGGCCGGTTGCGTTTAACCATAGAGCAATTTGTAGCTAAATGCGTCTCATAACTTTTACCTCACGCCGTGGGATACCATGCACGTCATGCCTGAAACCTGTCAGGCCAGAACTGTTAACTGAAGGGGTATCAAACGGTGAGAATTGCACTTGTGCTGCTGTTGAGCGCGTGTTCCATGCTGGCCCAGGCGGCGAATATCGGCGAACGCCTGACACCCTGGACCCTGCAGGATCAACACGACCAGCCTTACACCTTGGACGAAAAAACCCAGGTCCTGCTGGTGGCGCGCAACATGGACGGCTCCAAACTGCTCAAGGCTGCACTGGAAAACCAGGCCAAAGGCTATCTGGAAGCACGCAACGTGGTTTTTTTGGCCGACGTGCAGCGCATGCCTTCTCTGATCGGCAAGTTCATTGCGATCCCGGCCATGCGTGACTACAACTACCGCGTGGTACTCGACCGCGACGGCAAAGTGGCCGCCAACTACCCGGGCGCAGAAGACAAGGTACTGTGGCTGCAACTGGACAATGGCACGCTGGTTTCACAGCAGGAATTTGCCACGGCTGACGCATTGCGCGCAGCGCTGGAGAAACTGCCGGCTCAATAACCTCTTGGGCTCAGTGATCACGTCACTGAGCCCCTCCCCGCCTCATTCTTGCGCGCTGTGTACCACCACCAGCAATTGCGCTTGCTGCTCGCCCACCGAACGAATGCGATGCGGCTTTTGCGCATTGAAGTGCAATGCATCGCCACGATTGAGCAGCACGCGCTCAGTCATGAAATCCACTTCGACCTGCCCTTCGTGCACAAACAAGAACTCTTCGCCCATGTGCTCCTTGAAGGCCTTGTCGATGAACTCGGCCGGCGGGTAGATCATGAACGGCAGCATGCTGCGCTCCCCCACCTGACGGGCCAGCACGGCATAACCCAGACTCTGGTCATTGGCCGCCAACGATTGACGCTCATCGCTGCGAACCAGGCTGTAGCTATCGAGTTGTGCGTTGTCTTCGCTGAACAATTCTTCGACCTTCACGTTCAGCGCTTTGGCCAGCTTGAGAGCCGCCGCAATCGACGGCGTATTCAACCCGCGCTCGACTTTTGACAGATAACTCTTGGTCATCCCGGATTTTTCAGCCAAAGCCTCTAGGCTCATTCCGAGTTTTTTTCTTAATAATTTCAATCGGATAGACATAAAGAACAGCTAACTCACAAAAAAGGAAACGACGCACACTTGCCAATGACACAAAGTGTCATATAGGATCTTTCGTGTCATTTGCATTCGCCCACGCCCTCCCCGGAAATGAGTGAACCGCGTACTCGACGCTTATTGAACGCATCAGAGGACACCAAATATGGGCAAGACACTAACACTCCCCAAGGACCTGTTGGTCAAGCAAGCGCTGAATCAGATGCAGCAGACCCTGGCGGATAATACGTGGACCGACCGGCAAAAGCTGGCACTTACCTGCCGAATTTTGTTCGAGAACGGTCACGACTCCGGCCTTGCCGGGCAAATCACTGCCCGCGGCCCGCACCCCGGCACCTACTACACCCAGCAATTGGGCCTGGGTTTCGATGAAATCAGTGCGGGTAATTTGCTGCTGGTCAATGAAGATCTGGAAGTGCTTGAAGGCCACGGCATGCCCAATCCGGCCAACCGCTTTCACAGCTGGGTGTACCGGGCCCGCCCTGACGTGAACTGCATCATTCATACCCATCCGACCCACGTCAGCGCGCTGTCGATGCTGGAAGTTCCACTGCAGATTTCGCACATGGACCTGTGCCCGCTGTATGACGACTGCGCGTTCCTCGAAGGCTGGCCGGGCGTACCAGTGGGTAATGAGGAAGGCGAGCTGATTGCCGGTGCGCTGGGTAACAAACGGGCGGTGCTGCTTTCCCATCACGGCCAATTGTCGACCGGCGCCAGCATTGAAGAAGCCTGCGTGATCGCGCAACTGATAGAGCGGGCTGCCAGGTTGCAGTTACTGGCCATGGCTGCAGGTGAAATCAAGCCGATCCAGCCCGAACTGGGCCGCGAAGCCCATGACTGGATTGCCAGACCCAAGCGTCACACTGCCGCATTCAATTACTACGCACGACAAAACCTTCGTCGTCATGCCGACTGCCTGAACTGACCTCACTTTCGCCCAAGGACATTGATATGTTGACCCCAGATATCCACGGCATCATCGGCTACACCATCACCCCTTTTTCCACTGACGGCGAACAACTGGACCTGGATACCCTTGGGCACTCCATCGACCGCCTGATCGACAGCGGCATACATGCCATCGCGCCATTGGGCAGCACGGGCGAAGGCGCCTATCTGAGTGACTACGAATGGGACCAGGTGTGCGAGTTCAGCACCCAGCACGTGGCCAAACGCATCCCGACCATCGTCAGCGTTTCAGATCTGACCACGGCAAAAGCCATCCGCCGTGCGCGCTTTGCCCAGGATCGGGGCGCCGATGCGGTCATGGTGTTGCCCACGTCCTACTGGAAGCTCAGCGAAGCTGAAATCCTGGCCCATTACCAGGCTATCGGCAGCAGCATCGATTTGCCGATCATGGTTTATAACAACCCGGCCACCAGCGGCACCGACATGTCGCCAGAGCTGATCCTGCGAATTTTCAATGCCGTGGAAAACGTCACCATGGTCAAGGAGAGCACCGGCGATATCCAGCGCATGCACCGCCTGCAACAGCTGAGTGAAGGCCAGGTGCCGTTTTTCAATGGCTGCAATCCGATGGCACTGGAAGCCTTTGCCGCAGGCGCCAAGGGCTGGTGTACCGCTGCCCCTAACTTGATTGCAACGCTTAACCTGGAGTTGTATGCCGCCATTTTGGCCAATGATCTGGAGCGGGCCCGGGTGCTGTTCTATCGCCAGTTGCCGCTGCTGGATTTCATCCTCAAGGGTGGCTTGCCAGCAACCATCAAGGCCGGTTTGCGCAGCATCGGGCTGGATGTCGGCAACCCGCGCTTGCCGGTTTCACCGTTGAGTGACGCCGCCAGCAGACAGTTGCGAGCCATGATCGACGCGTAACCGCTGAGAAGCGGAGCGAGGCTGCAATCGTAAGACCGCTTGAAACACTTGACTGCTGCGCAGTCGATTGCAACCTCGTTCCTACACCAGCCACTACCGTTTGTTTATTGACGGCAAGCCGTATGCCGCCAGATCAAAGTCGGCCAGCTGGCGAATGATCTGATCGGCATGGTGGTACTTACTGTCGGCCATAGCTTCGTCAGGTACGGCAATGGCGGTCATATTTGCAGCTTTTGCGGCAGTCACACCAAAGGGCGAATCCTCGAATACCAGGCACTCCTGCGGCGCCACCCCCAGACGCCGCGCTGCCGTCAGGAAGATATCCGGCGCGGGTTTAGCGGCACCGACTTCAGGGTCGTCAGCGGTGACGATGGTGTCGAACAGGTCAAACCACTCGCCGTGCAAGGTGGTCTTATGGGCAAAGGAATGCAACGACGAACTGGTGCCCACGGCAATCGGGATGTTGTGTGCCTTCAAATGCCGCACCAGCGCTTCGGCGCCCGGCATGCCTGCGGCCTTGGGGAAACGCTCACTCAGCAGCGGCTCACGAACGATCAGAAACTCTTGCGCGGTGATCGGCAAATCCAGGGCTTTAACCAGAAACTCGGCAAGGTCCAAAGCGCCACGGCCAATGATGTGTTGCTTGATACTCCAGTCATATACGCGGCCATAACGCTCGGCGATGATCTTCGTGACTTCGGTGTAAATGCCTTCTGTATCCAGCAACAACCCATCCATATCAAAAATCACGGCCTTGATCGGGCCGACAGCAACACGCGGTGCACTCATCTCAACAGATCCGTTGGCAGGAAGGATTCAGCACAATAACGGCCCGGCATGCATGAATGCCAGCCACATCAGCACTGCATTCGCAAAATCGCCTTCCACGCGAGGGTGATCAATATCCGTGATCACGGGATCACCATATACGATTGGCGCGTATGCCCGGTAGGGGTTGAAAGTGGGGTTATTGCCCCACTCATAAATCCAAAACAAGGAGGCACGCATGCCCCAATCCCTGCCAACCCTGTGCGGTTCAATCATGGGCTCGCCATTTTCCCTCTCCGCAAAAATCCATAACGCGGCCTACGCCGCCCTGGACCTGGATTACACCTTTGTATGTTTTGGCGTCGAAGACCCAGGAGCAGCCGTGGCGGCCATCAGGGCGCTGGGCGTACGCGGCATGAACGTGTCCATGCCCTACAAGACGGCAGTGATGGAACATCTGGATGCGATCGACGAATCCGCCCTGGTGATTGGTGCGGTCAACACCATCAATAATATTGACGGCGTGCTGACCGGCTACAACACCGACTACCTGGGTGCGGTGCGCGCCCTGCAGGAAATCACTGAACTGAACAACCAACGGATTGCCGTGATCGGTGCTGGTGGCGCGGCTCGAGCCGTGGTCTACGGCTGCCTGCAAGCGGCTGCCCGGGTCACGGTATTCAACCGCAGCAGCGAACGAGGCAAGGCGCTGACCGCGGATCTGGGCGCGCAATGGGGCGGTAGCATTGAGGCATTCTCGGCCCGGGATTTTGACATCGTAATCAACGCCACCTCCGTGGGTTTCAAGCAACCCGACAGCAACCCGCTGGACGGCCTGCTGGCCAGCCACTTGATTGTCATGGATGTGGCGTTCATGCCGGCACACACCGCCCTGCTGCTGCAAGCCGCCGCACTAGGCTGCCGCACCGTTTCAGGCACACGCATGCTGGTGCATCAGGCATGTCGGCAAATCGAGTTGTACACCGGCAAGGACGCGCCCATCGACATCATGGAGCAAGCCATGCTCCAGGAAATCCAGAGGCTGAAATTGTAAGTAACCCTGCTGCCTATCAATAACAAGATGCCGTAAAGGCACCTACCAGAAGGTACCAACATGACTCACGATCATTCTCCATCTGATATTGACCTGGTCCCCGAAACGCAAGAACACAAGAAAGACCTGCACCGCGCCGCCTGGGCCTGCTCCCTGGGCAGTGCTCTGGAATATTACGATTTCGCCCTCTACACCCTGGCCGCGGCACTGATCTTCGGGCCGCTGTTCTTCCCGGAACAGACCCGCACCATGAGCCTGATTGCCAGCTTCGGCACTTACTTCCTGGGTTTTGCCATACGCCCGCTCGGCGGTGTGCTGTTCGGCATGATCGGTGACCGTGTGGGGCGAAAATTCGTGCTGACATCCACGGTGCTGCTGATGGGTATTTCCAGCACCCTGATCGGCGCCCTGCCCACCTTCAATCAGGTGGGTTATCTGGCCCCGGTACTGCTGGTGGTTCTGCGCCTGCTTCAAGGGCTGGGCGCAGGAGCCGAACAGGCCGGTGCGGCAGTGATGATGACTGAATACGCCCCCGAGGGCCGACGCGGCTTCTACGCCGCCCTGCCGTTCCTTGGTATTCAACTGGGCACCATCCTCGCAGCACTGGTGTACTTCATGGTGATCAGCAGCAGTGACAACGTGCTGGAGAGCGGACTGTGGCGGATACCGTTTTTCAGCAGCGTGGTCATCGTTGCGCTGGGCCTGTACATGCGTTTGTCACTTAAGGAATCGCCGACCTTTATCCGCCTGAAGGCACTCAAGCGCGTCTGCGAAAACCCCCTCAAAAGCGCAATGAAACACTCCAAACCAACCTTGCTGCTCGGCATCGGCCTGCGCCTGGGAGAAAACGGCGGCTCTTCAATTTACCAAGCCCTGGCGGTGAGCTACATCGTTGGCGTGGTTGGCTTGCAAGGACCCGTGGGCGTACTGACCCTGATCTGCGCCGCCAGCCTGGGCGCGCTGACTGTGCCGATTGCCGGCAAACTCAGCGACCGCTTTGGTCGTGTGGTGGTCTACCGCGCCTTCGCCTTCCTGCAACTGGCACTGGCCTTCCCGGTGTGGTGGGTATTGAGCCAGGGCAATGTGGTTGCGAGCATCATTGCCATCTCCATCGCTCTGGGCATAGGCACCTGGGGCATGTTCGGCACCCAAGCGGCGCTGATGCCTGAACTGTTTGGCTCGCGTCACCGCTACATGGGCGTGTCCATCGCCCGGGAAGCCTCGGCCGTAATCGCCGGAGGCATTGCACCGCTGATTGGCGCCGGGCTGATTGCGCTGGTCGTGGCCAACCACGATGGCGACGCCAGCGCCGGGATTGGTGCCTGGCTGCCGATTGCCAGCTACCTGTCGCTACTGACGCTGATCACCCTGTACACCACCTTCAAAACCCCAGAAACCCTCAACCGCGACCTGGACGAGCCTCGCGATGCCTGGGAAATGATGCCCGCTCATAGTGCACAGAGCGTGGCGCCACAGCCGGCTGGGCAATCGTTGCCAAGGTAAGACTCGAACCGCCTGTAAAAAAGCCGCTATTGCCAGCGGCTTTTTTATTGGAACTCACCGAAGACTGACATAACTACAAGAAACGGCTGACTGTATTGTCTTGAGTTTTAGTCGAGCATCCGATCTGGACCAGCCCCTACCATCATCTGGAGGCCTTGCATCAGTTACCAATCGCAGGAGGCGAAATGAAACTGTCGATCACCTTATATGACGCGCTGACATCGATCAGCATGCCCTCGAACAAAGCCAAGGCCGTTGTTGATGCCTGGGAGATAGATGTGGAAAAGCTCGCATCAAAGTCTGATCTGCTGCAAACAGAGCAGCACCTCAAAGCTTCCATTTCAGAGTTAGGCGCTGAACTACGTGTTCTGATCAGGGAGCAGAGCGCTGAACTTCGATCCTCTATCAAGGACCAAGGCGCTGAATCAAGGTCGTCCATTTCTGCGCTTGAAGCCCAGAATAAAATTGTTCACTGGCAATTCGGGATCATCTTTATTTGTATCAGTGTGCCTGCAATCAAACTGGCATATGAGTATCTGAGTCAGGCGTTCCTGGCCTAATGGGCTTTGACCCTCAAATCTCAAACAACTTGCGCATAAAAACTCGGGCGAAGCCATCTTGCATGGCGGCCAGCAAGCAGCCAATGGCAATCACTCGCCAAATTTCAAGCAAAAAAAAGCCGCTATCGCTAGCGGCTTTTTTACTATCTGGCTCCACGACCTGGACTCGAACCAGGGACCCAATGATTAACAGTCATTTGCTCTACCAACTGAGCTATCGCGGAATGGCGTCTATCTTACTGATATAAAAAGAGAAGTCAACACTTTCGATGACTTCTCAGTGCATTATTCAGATCACCTGAACAATGGCATCGGTTACCGCTTCAATGTTGCGCTGATTCAAGGAAGCAACGCAGATTCGGCCGGTGTCGAGGGCGTAGATTCCGAACTCGGTGCGCAGGCGCGTCACTTGTTCAACGGTCAGGCCGGAGTACGAGAACATGCCGCGCTGACGCGCCACAAAGCTGAAATCATGCCCAGGCGCTTTTTTCGACAACAGCTCAACCATTTGCAGGCGCATGCCACGAATACGCAGGCGCATTTCTGCCAGTTCTTCTTCCCACATTGCGCGCAATTCCGGGCTGTTGAGCACAGCAGCGGCAATGGTTGCACCGTGGGTCGGCGGGTTGGAGTAGTTGGTACGGATCACACGTTTGACCTGGGACAGAACGCGCGCGCTCTCTTCCTTGGACTCGGTGATGATCGACAGTGCACCAACGCGCTCGCCATACAGCGAGAACGACTTGGAGAACGAGCTGGAAACAAAGAAGTTCAGACCCGAATCAGCAAACAGGCGCACTGCAGCGGCGTCTTCAGCGATACCGTCGCCAAAACCCTGGTAGGCCATGTCGAGGAACGGGATCAGGCCCTTGGCCCGGACCACGTCCAGCACGTTCTGCCAGTCAGCCGGAGTCAGGTCGACACCGGTCGGGTTATGGCAGCATGCGTGCAGAACCACGATGGAACCGGCTGGCAAGGCATTGAGGTCTTCGAGCATACCGGCACGGTTTACGTCATGGCTGGCAGCGTCGTAGTAGCGGTAGTTCTGCACCGAGAAACCCGCGGTTTCGAACAGCGCGCGGTGGTTTTCCCAGCTTGGATCGCTGATAGCCACAACAGCATCTGGCTGCAGTTGCTTGAGGAAGTCAGCACCGATTTTCAGCGCGCCAGTACCGCCAACGGCTTGAGTGGTGATCACTCGGCCAGCAGCCAGCAATGGCGACTCGGCACCGAACAGCAGTTTCTGCACAGCTTGGTCGTAGGCAGCAATACCATCGATCGGCAAGTAGCCGCGCGACGCATGCTGAGCAACCCGAATCGTTTCGGCTTCGACAACGGCACGCAAGAGCGGAATTCGTCCCTCCTCGTTGCAGTAAACACCGACCCCCAGATTCACTTTGCTGGTACGAGTATCGGCGTTAAATGCTTCGTTGAGGCCCAGGATAGGATCGCGTGGTGCCATTTCGACAGCGGAGAACAGGCTCATTATTACGGCGGCTCTGAATGGAAAATGGAGGGGGAACAACGCTCCAGCCGATTGCACTAGAGCGGTGCACAAACGGGGAGCAAGTATAAGGCCGATCAGGATTGGGGCAACAGGCTAATCCCTGTTTTGACCAAGTATTTCAGTTTATTTTCAGGCCACTGGTCCAATTTCAATCTTTGCCAGGACGGCTGTGTCAGAGCCATGCTCTTGAAACAGTCGGGCATCACCTCCATGTTTAGCCGTATCCTGTTTTTTCCTGCGGCCTGAGTCGCATGCACTTATAAAGGCTGATGCCTTTATAGAAGCAAACCCAGAGGTCCGTCATGCCCGATTTCCAGCTTGTTACCCGCTTCGAGCCTGCGGGCGATCAACCCGAAGCCATTCGCCAGATGATCGAAGGCATCGAAGCCGGTCTGTCGCACCAGACCCTTCTCGGGGTAACGGGTTCGGGTAAAACCTTCAGCATCGCCAACGTGATCGCCCATGTAAATCGCCCGACCCTGGTGCTCGCGCCAAACAAAACCCTGGCGGCGCAGTTGTACGGCGAGTTCAAGTCGTTCTTCCCCAATAACGCGGTGGAGTACTTCGTTTCGTACTACGACTACTACCAGCCCGAAGCCTACGTGCCCTCCTCCGATACCTTTATCGAGAAAGACGCCTCGATCAACGACCATATCGAGCAGATGCGCCTGTCCGCAACCAAGGCGCTGCTGGAACGCAAGGACGCGATTATCGTCACCACGGTGTCGTGCATCTATGGCTTGGGCAGCCCGGAAACCTATTTGAAGATGGTGTTGCACGTCGATCGCGGTGACCGGCTCGACCAGCGCGAACTGCTGCGCCGCCTGGCAGACCTGCAATACACCCGCAACGATATGGACTTTTCCCGCTCGACGTTTCGAGTGCGTGGCGATGTGATCGACATCTACCCGGCCGAATCCGATCTTGAAGCCGTGCGTATTGAGCTGTTCGATGACGAAGTCGAAAGCATCAGCGCCTTTGACCCGCTGACCGGCGAAGTCATACGCAAGATGCCGCGTTTTACTTTCTACCCCAAGAGCCACTATGTGACTCCGCGCGAGACCTTGCTCGACGCCGTTGAAGGGATCAAGGAAGAGCTCAAGGAGCGTCTTGAGTATCTGCGCGCCAATAACAAACTGGTCGAGGCCCAGCGCCTTGAGCAACGCACCCGCTTCGATCTGGAAATGATCATGGAGCTGGGTTACTGCAACGGTATCGAAAACTACTCGCGCTACCTCTCGGGCCGCGAGTCCGGCGCACCGCCACCGACCCTGTTCGACTACCTGCCGGCCGACGCCTTGCTGGTGATCGACGAGTCCCACGTCAGCGTGCCGCAGGTAGGCGCCATGTACAAAGGCGACCGCTCTCGCAAAGAGACCCTGGTGGAGTACGGTTTCCGCCTGCCTTCGGCCCTGGATAACCGGCCGATGCGCTTTGACGAATGGGAGCGCATCAGCCCGCAAACGATTTTTGTCTCGGCAACGCCCGGTAATTACGAAGCCGAGCATGCGGGCCGGGTGATCGAACAAGTGGTGCGCCCGACCGGTCTGGTCGACCCGCAGATCGAAGTTCGCCCAGCGCTGACCCAGGTCGACGACTTGCTGTCCGAGATCGCCAAGCGCGTAGCGCTGGAAGAGCGCGTGCTGGTCACCACACTGACCAAGCGCATGTCCGAAGACCTCACCGACTACCTCGCCGACCACGGCGTGCGCGTACGCTATCTGCACTCGGACATCGACACCGTGGAACGGGTCGAAATCATTCGCGACCTGCGCCTTGGTGTATTCGACGTGCTGGTGGGCATCAACTTGCTGCGTGAAGGCCTGGACATGCCCGAGGTGTCGCTGGTGGCGATTCTCGATGCGGACAAGGAAGGCTTCCTGCGTTCGGAGCGCTCGCTGATCCAGACCATTGGCCGTGCTGCGCGTAACCTCAATGGTCGGGCGATTTTGTACGCGGACCGGATCACCGGGTCGATGGAACGGGCGATTGGCGAAACCGAGCGTCGTCGCGAGAAACAGATCGCCTTCAACCTCGCCAACGGTATCACCCCCAAAGGCGTATTCAAGGACGTGGCGGACATCATGGAAGGTGCGGTAGTGCCGGGTTCGCGCAGCAAAAAGCGCAAAGGCATGGCCAAGGCTGCGGAAGAAAACGCCAAGTACGAAAACGAATTGCGTTCGCCGAGCGAAATCAGCAAACGCATTCGCCAACTGGAAGAGAAAATGTACGCCTTGGCCCGCGACCTGGAGTTCGAGGCCGCTGCGCAAATGCGCGACGAAATCGGCAAGCTAAGGGAGCGGTTGTTGCAGGTGTAGATAGCGTCGAGTCACGAAAAACCCGTAGCAGCTGCCGAAGGGACGAGGCTGCGTTCGGCGACGTAGTCGTCGCAAAGTCAGCCACTACGGTGTGCCAGTTAAACCCGGCGCTCAGGATTTACGACGGCTTCGCCGCCGAACGCAGCCTCGTCCCTTCGGCAGCTGCTACAACATGCTCAGACTGCTACTGCCGCCACCGCCTCAACCTCAAACAACATTTCATCCAGCGCCAATCGCGGTACGGGGATCAATGTGCAGGCCGGCGCAGGCAGCGCACCCCACACCCGTGCCACTTCAGCGCCCAAAATGTGCAAGCGCTCCATGCTGTGATCAACGATCAGCACGGTGATCTTGGCTACGTCCTTGATCTGCGCATCTGCCGCGGCCAACGCAATCTGCAGATTGGAAAATGCCTGACGCACCTGTTCGGCGAAGTCCGGCGACAGCTCGCTGTTGGCGTTTTCACCGCCTTGGCCAGCGGTGTACACCAAACGCACATTGGGCGCCAAGCGGGCGACATGGGAATAGCCATTGGGTGCCGGGTCATACAAGCCGACCGGGTTAAGCAATTGCACTGCGGGGTTAGAATTTTTATCCATAAAGTACGCACCTTGGGCAGTTGAATAAACAAGCGCGCTATTCAACCACTCCAGCTAATACCTGTGCCAGCAACCTCGCGACACATGCCAAAAATATGCAAGGATGTCGCGCTGCACTGCATAAAAATCCCGCTTTCAAGGATGTCCATGACTGCCATCAACACCCAAATGCCCCTTATCCCGGGGCGTCTTGAGCAAATGTCGACCCGCATTGCGTTTTTTATCGCTGGCTTCACCCTTGCGGCCTGGGCCCCACTGGTGCCCTACGCTAAAGCACGGGCCGGGCTCGATGAAGCGACCTTGGGTCTGTTACTGCTGTGCCTGGGCGCAGGCTCTATCCTGGCGATGCCCGTAGCCGGGATTCTGGCGACACGCTTTGGTTGCCGACGGGTATTGATCGGTGGAACGCTACTGATCTGCCTCGCGCTGCCGCTGCTCGCGACTGCCAGTTCGATGCCGCTGCTGGTTGCAACACTGTTCGTGTTTGGTGCAGGCCTGGGGTGTGTCGACTCCACCGTCAACCTGCAAGCCGTGATCGTTGAGCGCGCCAGCGGACGCAATATGATGTCGGGCTTTCATGGGTTGTTCAGTGTCGGCGGGATTGCTGGCGCAGCTGGCGTCAGCGCGCTCTTGGCGTTGGGCCTGTCGCCGCTGTGGGCGATTGTGGTGGTCATTGTGTTAACCCTCGCCGCACTGCTCAAGGCAGCCCCGCACCTGTTGCCGTATGGCAGTGAAAGCAGCGGCCCGGCGTTTGCCGTGCCCCACGGCGTGGTGCTGTTTATCGGCTTGCTGTGCTTTACCGTATTCCTGGCCGAAGGCGCGATGCTCGACTGGAGCGCAGTGTTCTTGACCACCGAAAAAAATATCGGCGAAGCCTATGCCGGACTTGGCTATGCCGCGTTCGCCTTGACCATGACCGCAGGTCGATTGACGGGCGACACCATTGTCAAACGGCTGGGTGCCCGACGGGTGATTGTCGTGGGAGGGATATTTGCCGCCGCTGGCATGGCCCTGGCGACCCTGGCACCGAGTTGGGAAATCTCGCTGCTCGGTTATGCCCTGGTCGGTATGGGTTGCTCAAACATTGTGCCGGTGCTGTATACCGCCGTCGGCAAGCAGACCGTAATGCCCGAGCACATCGCCGTGCCAGCTATTACGACTTTGGGTTATGCGGGGATTCTCGCGGGGCCTGCGGCCATTGGCTTTATCGCCCATGCCAGCAGCTTGAGCATGGCCTTTTTGCTGATCGCCGCCATGCTGGTGGCAGTAGCCATCAGCGGGCGGATCTTGCGGGTTTAGGCACCATTTTAGAAACATGTGGGAGCGAGCCTGCTCGCTCCCACAGTGCCACTCTAAGAGCCCCGCAGGTCAATCCACTACATCTCGGCCTTGGCCAATAACCGTTTCTCAACCTGAGTGGCTCCGCTCACACCATAGCGTCGGGCGGTCAGTAAGCCGACCAGCCCCATCACCGCGCAAAACATGACGCACACCCACGGGCTCCAAGGCATCAGCGCAATCAGCAACAACGGCGTGGTACTGGCCCAGAGGGCGTAGGCGATGTTGTAGGTGAACGAAATGCCAGAGACGCGGATGGGTGCCGGAAACAGGCCAACCATTACCGACGGCACCACCCCGACAATCCCGCAGGTCAGACCCGCGAAGGCATAAGCCAGACCGGGCAATGCCCATTCTCCGACCAGGCTGGCGTACAACAGGCCGATGCCCAATGGCAGTAGCACGCTGTACAACATGATGCTACGCCACACGCCTATACGGTCGACGATCAACCCGGCCAACACGCAGCCGATATTCAAAAATACGATACCCAGACTGCTCAAGGCGAAAGTATGGCTGGCGGTCATGCCAAAGCGCTGCTGCATCACGGTCGGGGTAATGACCACAAACACCACCACGGCACTGGTAAGTACGCAGGTCAGCAACGCAGCCGGCAACAATGAAGCACGGTGATCGCGCAACACGGTGCGCAGCGGGAACTCGGCCCGGCCTTCCTTGCGCTCGCGCAAGGCCAGAAACACCGGAGTTTCGCTGAGCCAGCGGCGCAACCATACGCCAATCACACCGAACACTCCGCCGAGCAGGAACGGAAAGCGCCAGGCGTAGTCGAGGATTTCCGCCGGAGTAAACAGCTGTGCCAGCAGCGTCGCGGTCAAGGCGCCAATCAAGTAGCCAAAGGTCAGCCCTGCTTGCAAAAAGCCCAGGGCAAAGCCTCTGCGGCCGGCCGGTGCGTGCTCGGCCACAAACACCCAGGCACTGGGCACCTCCCCCCCGACCGCTGCGCCCTGAAGAATACGTAGCGCCAACAGGATCAACGGCGCGAAGTAACCGATATCGGCATAAGTGGGCATGATGCCGATCAGCAGACACGGCAGTGCCATCATCAGGATGCTCAGACTGAACACCCGTTTTCGCCCTAGGTGATCGGCAAAATGCGCCATCAGAATCCCGCCCAGCGGTCGCGCCAGATAACCGGTCACGAAAATGCCGAAGCTTTGCAGCAAGCGCAGCCATTCGGGCATATCCGGTGGAAAAAACAGCTGACTGAGGGTCAGGGCAAAGAACACGAAAATGATGAAATCGTAGATCTCCAACGCCCCGCCCAAGGCTGCAAGGCCCAAGGTTCTATAGTCGGAACGGGAAAAACGCACCGTTGTGGCTTGAGTATCGGCAGACATAAATAGGCTCAATATGAACTGGACACGCCTATGTTGGCGCTTGCGGTCGAGGGCGCGAGCATAGCAAATCTTGCAGAAACGACTGGTAAAACCTGTGGGAGCGAGCTTGCTCGCGATCGCAGCGACGCAGTTTTACAGCACTGCCGCAGCGCCTGAATCGCGAGCAAGCCCGTTCCCACAAAGCCTCAACAAGCAACTAGCCTTGCCACCCACCACCCAATGAACCGTATAGCTCAACCAGCGACAGCGACACCTGTGCAGTGCTGTCCACCAGCGCCGCTTCGTTGGCCAGCAGGGCGTTTTGTACGGTCAATACGTTCAGAAAATCCACCGTACCCTGGGCGTACTGCTGGTGAACGCTATCCAGCGCCCGCTGGCTGTGCACCACCGCCTGCTGCAGGCTGTCACGCCGACGCTGGCTGGCCTGGTACGCCACCAGCGCATCGTCCACCTCGTGCCAAGCGCGCAATACGGTTTTTTGATAGGCAATACCCGCCTCTTGCTGGTACCCCTCCTGCAATTGCAAGGCCCCCTGCAAACGCCCCCCCTCAAACACCGGCACGCTCAACCCTGGGCCAAACGCAAAGCTGCGTGCGCCCCAACTGCCCAGATCCGACAGTTGCATGGCCTGCAAGCCCAGACTGCCTGACAAGGTAATTCGCGGATAAAAATCTGCTTTGGCCATACCGATGGCGGCCGTCGCTGCATGCAATTGCGCCTCGGCACGGCGGATATCGGGACGTCGCTGAGCCAACTCGCTCGGCAGACCGATCGGCACACTTGCGCCATAGGCCGGCACAGGTGCTGCAACGCTTAATTGCTCCTGCAATGCTCGAGGTTCGCGGGCCAGGAGCATGCTCAGGGCATTGATCAATTGCGCGCTACGCTGTTGCAGCGGTGCCAGGCGCGCTTCGATTTCGGCTACCTGAGCAGCGGCTTCCGACACCTGCAAGTCAGTGGCTACCCCTTCCTGGACCTGCAAGCGGGTCAACTCCAGGCTACGCCGGGCGATTTGCAGGTTTTGCTCCACCACCGCCAGGGACTGTTGCGTACCACGCAACTGAATATAGTGCTGCGCCGTCTGCACGAGCACCAGCAACTGCACCCCGTGCCGGTCCTCTGCTGCCACTTGCACCGATGCATCGGCGGCCTCGACCGAGCGTTTGACCCGGCCCCAGAGGTCAGCCTCCCAACTGAATCCCAAGCCTCCATTCCACAGATTGAACGCCTGCTTGCCGCCGTTTCCCGAAGGATCGTTCAAACCCTGCTGACTGTTACGGCTGCGATTGTAACTGGCCGTCCCGTCCACTTCGGGCAAGGTATCGGCGTTTATCTGACGGCGTATCGCAAGGCTTTGCTCCAGGCGACTGGTCGCCATTTGCAGATCAAAGTTGCTCTGTTGCGCCTCGCGCACCAGAGCCGATAATTGCCGGTCGCCAAAACTGTCCCACCAACGCGGATCTACCGCCGACTCGACGGCCCGGCTATGCCCCGTTTCAGTGGGCACCGGCGCCCAATTGGCTGCCAGCTTGGGCACGGGCGCCTGAAAATCCGGACCCACCACGCAACCACTCAGGCCCAGTACGCTGTAACAGGCCATGGCACAGGCCAACAGATTGTTTTTCATCGGGCGCTGACCTGCTGATCGAGCACAGAGGCAGTGTCGATGGACGCATCTACCGACATCCCGAGGCGTAATTGACTGGCCAGTAACTGCCCTTGATCAAGAGTGACTTTCACCGCAATGCGCTGCGCGACCTTGGTGAAGTTCCCCGTTGCATTATCCGGGGCAATTGCCGAGAACGTCACACCGGTGGCCGGGGCGATGCTATCGACCGTGCCTTGCAGAGTCTCGCCGGGAAAACTGTCGACCCGTATCGTCACGCGCTGCCCCGCCTGCATACTCGTCAGCTGGTGCTCTAGAAAGTTGGCCACCACGTATGCGCTGGCCAGCGGCACCACCGCCAGCACCGTATCGCCGGGCTTGACGTAAGCGCCAAGACGCAAGCTGCGCCGACCTACGACACCGTCGAAGGGTGCTACCAGTTGGGTGTGCGACAAATCCAACTCTGCCCTCGCCTGCAAAGCCTCGGCATAGTGCACCGAGGCTTGTGCGGCGGTGGCTTGAGCTGCCAGCACCCGGGTTTGCTGGCGAGCGGCTTCCAGGGCGGCCTTATGCTGGGCCAACTCTGCCCGCGCAGTCTGCGAGCGGTTTTTCGCCTGCTGGGAGTTTTGCAGCGTGCCTGCTCCCTGCCCCGCCAGATGCTGATAGCGCTGCAACTCATGCTCGGCAAACTCGACCTGCGCTAAATCAGCATCAACCGTTGCCTTGGCCTGTTCAATCAGCGAGCGCTGACGCTCCAGCATCGCCAACGCATTGGCCCGTTGTGCCTGGGCAGTGGCAACGCTGGCTTGTGCCGCTTGCACGGCGGCCTGGTAGTCCAGTGGATCGATTCGCGCCAGCAACTGCCCGGCCTTGACCGGCTGATTGTCCTGCACCAGTACTTCGTCGATAAACCCAGCGACTTTCGGCGCTATCAAGGTGTAATCGGCGCTGACAAACGCATCATTAGTGGTCTGCACTGTGCCCGTGACGAAAACCAGCCGCCATACTCCGTACAGTACGATAGCTGCCAGCGCACCCGCACCGGCCATGACCAAAGGCTTGCGCCCGTTTGTTGTACTCATTTCACAGCTCCAACAGGTGTGCCCGGCGCGTAGATCCGCGTGGGGCCAAAAGGGATTAACACAATCAACAAAAGCGCCAGGGCGGCCATGTACAGATAAAGATCAGCCGAGGTCAGCACCACCGCCTGCTGATGAACCCGGCGCGCTAGATCGGTGCCGGTACTGACCAGCGGTGAGTTGCCTAGACGGTCGAGCAGCATTGTTGAATGGAAGTGCTCGCGATTGAGGGTCAGCACCCCCAGCACGCTGCTCGCAGCAACCGCCGAAAAGCCTTTGACGGTATTGAACCAGGCCGATGCGAACGGCCCGTCAGCAGGGTTCAGGCCACCCGTGGCGAGCATCAGCAGTGGGATCACCGCCATTGGCTGAGCAATGATTTGAATCGCCTGCACGCCGTAAAAATTCTCGCGATTCCATATCGACGTGACCTGCGAACCGATGCCGCATGCCAACGCCAACAACGCCAGACCAATGGCCAACACCCAGCGGCAATCGACCCAGCGCAGGTTGCACAGCGCAACCACCAACGGCAGTGCAATCAATTGTGGCAAGGCCACCAGCAACATCACTGGAGCGGTTTCAAGCGGACGATAACCCTGCACCTGGGCCAGATAGCCCGACGGAATCTTGATCACTGCCAGCAATACAAACAGCACCCCGCCCAGGGTCAGCAAGGCATGCGCAAGGTTGCGAATTTTCAGCAGTTGCAGCTTGAAAAATGGCAGCGGGTGCGACCACTCATTGATAAAAAACAGCACCATCAGGGCCGTACCGCCGACAATAAAAAAACTGATCATCGGCGACTCGAACCAGTTCAACCGCTGGCCCAACTCCAGTGCCAACACCAGCATGATCAACCCCGGCAAGCCAAGTAGCAGGCCGCGCCAGTCAAACTGTTTGAAGCGCTCCAGACGCAAGGGATCCTGCGGCAAGCCCCAGGCCACGCAGGCCATCGACAGCAAACCCAACGGGATGATCTGCCAGAACGCCCATTGCCAACCGGCGTACTCCACCCACCAGGCGGACAGCGGCGTACCAAAGCTGGGGCCAAAGGTGGCGGTCAGCGCATAACTGCCCAACCCGTACAGACGAATGCCCGGCGGTAGAAAGCGCAGCGCCACGGACATCAGCATCGGCGGCAATGCTCCACCGGCAAAGCCCTGCAAGGTGCGCAGCAACAGCAACACATCGACATTAGGGGCAAACGGACAAAGGATGCCCAGCAGCAAAAAAGCGCCGATGGCACACAGGGTAAAGCGACGCAAAGAGAAGGTGGCCGCACACCAGGGCGCGAAGGCCATGGCACTGATCGACGTGGCCGAGTACACCGCCAGCAGCCAGGTACTTTCGTCATAACCGATGCCCATCGCCCCGCGAATGTCGGGCATGGCCACCTTGGTCACATTCTCGTTGAAACCCGAGACCAGCACCGCAAGCAATACCCCAAGCAGTCCGGTAAAAATCCGCAGGCCAAAGGCTGTACTAATGACCGGTGCCGAGCTGGCGTTGCCCGCTGTACTCGCTACCAGAGACGTCACACTCGGCCCCCTGAGGCCAAATTTGCTCCATGCTCAAACCGCCAATACATAGCTGACTTCCTCGTCTAAATAGATGACAGAAAGTTTAATCAGCTCGCATTGCTATAAAAATTGATAAATAGCTAACCTTGGAGTGCGCCAAACGCAACAATCAGCCTGAACTGTGGAAGTGAGCTTGCGCGCGATGCAGACGGCGCGGTCTGGCGGCTAAACCGCGTTATCACAGAAGGTTTTCAGGGTGCGACGCAGCCAGCGGTGGGCATGGTCGTTGTCCAGGCGCGGGTGCCAGGCCTGGACGATTTCTACCGGTTGCAAGGTGATCGGCAACTCGAACGCACGCAGTTTCAACCCCAAAGGCTCCAGGGTTTTGAGCAACACTTGCGGCATCAGCGGCAAGATCAGATCGGCTCCGGCCAGGGCAAAGATCGCCGAGTAAAAAGTCGGCGTGGTAAATAATACTCGACGCTCCAGCCCCTGCTCGGCCAGCAGCGTATCAATCGGCCCACGGGCATGGCCCCGGCGCGAAACGCTGATGTGGTCAAAACCGGCAAATATCTGCGGCGTAATCGGCTGGTCGAAAATCGGGTGCCCCTCGCGGGCCAGCCCCACAAAGGGGCAGGTAAACAGCCGTTGTACCTTGATATCCGAACTGAAACGGTTGGTTGCGCAAATGGTCAGGTCAATGCGCCCTTCGTTCAGCGCTTGATCATCGGTAAAACCTTCAGGCACGACCCGCAAAGTAGCCTTGGGCATTTCCAGGGCCATTTGCTGGCGTAAAGCTGCGCCATAAACACCAAAGAACACGTCATTGGCACGAATGCTGAACGTGCGCTCAAGTTCACGCAAATCGGTGGCCTGGCTTTGGGTGAAGACCCCGTGCGCCAACTCCACCGCTCCGCGTACCTGCTCACGCAACTCCAGTGCTCTGGGTGTGGGAACCAGCCCGCGTCCGGAACGCACCAGAATAGGGTCATTCAAGGCTTCGCGGATCCGGGTCAGGGTACGGCTCATGGCCGGAGCGCTAAGGTTCATGCGCCGGGCAGCGCCTACCACCGAGCCTTCTTCAAGCAAGATGTTCAAGGCAACCAGCAGATTCAAGTCAGGTATTTGCATAGGCCAAAGGTTATCGCTAAGTAGAGAACTCGTCATGCACCATTGTTGCGCATGAGGTAAAACAGTTTCGCTCACACTTAGCTAGCTAACTAAGTGTGCCATTGATACATTGCCGCTCGTCAGGTTTGTGCCTGACGCTCTCTTTGGTTGAGATTTTTGGCCATTACCGGATCCCCATGATGGTAATGGCCTTTTTTACGCCCTCCATTGCTCCTCCCCCACCACCATAGAGCCATACCACGTGGTGGACCCACTCAACCTGAACTACGCTGGCTGCCCAATCCATTACAGCGATTGGGGACTCTATGCAGCTAGGCAAAAAGATTTCGAATCTGGAACGACTGGCCTGCAAGTACTATCGCTGGATTCATGCCACTCGTATCAGCCTGGCGTTCCTGATTACCTTTATCGTCATTCGCTATTTCAAGCTTGACGGTGCCTCCTACGCCCTGATCACCATGTTGATCGTCATGGGCCCGCAACCATATTGGGGCAATGTATTTTCCCGGGCACTGCAACGAACCGGCGGCACAGTTCTGGGCGCGCTATCCGGCCTGGTGTCGTTGTACCTGGAAATGTATTCGTTTCCTTTGATGCTGTTGTGGTGCGCGGTCATGATGTTTGTCGCCGGTTACCTGACCTTGGGCAAACACCCCTATATGGCCCTGCTGATCGGGGCCACACTGGCGGTGGTCAGTTGCGCTCCGCCCAATGACATGGAGTCAGCCATAACGCGCAGCCTTTATGTATTGGCGGGTTCGTTACTGGCCATGCTCTATACCAGTATTTACCCGCAACGGGCCTATACCGACCTGCGGATCAAATTCAGCGAAAGCCTGGGCAAAATCAACAGCCTGTACTCGGCGTACTTCTCGCCCCGGGTCCCCGAGCGGCCGGAACTGGATGATCAACTGAAGGACGAACTGGACACGATTGTGAAGTTGCGCAACTACATGGTGCCTGCCAGCAACGAGAGCAACCTGAAGCCGCAAGTGTTCGGGTCATTGCAAACCCTGCACCGCAATCTACTGGCAACCATGAGCCTGATGATTGATGCGTACTGGTCTTCGCGTGAAAGTCATCTGCTGATTGAAAGCGAGCCATCCCTGAACGACCTTCACAACTTGATCCCGCAAGCACTGGAGTCCTTGCAGAACAAGCTGTGCATGGGAATTTCGAACAACCAGATCAGTGGCGAGCTACGCCAGAAAACCCAGGATCTGCAGGAGCTTGTACTCAAGAGTCTTGAAGGCAAAATTAACGAAACACCCTTTTATGCCTATGTCTGGCTGAGCCTGGAAATGCTCAGGCAACTGACCGAGCTCAACGATCAATTGCATGCTGCGCTCTACCACAATAACCACAGACACTTGTTCAAAAACGGCAAGCTTCCGGATGAGAAATAACCTTTAACCCTCAACTTTAGCGGTGTGCTTGCGGGGGCTCACGAGCCCCTTTCAAATCACAGGCTCTTGTATGAGTTGCGGCTATATACAGGTTATTTCCTAAGTATTTTGATGACTTATCGCACTATAGATGAAGATTTATCTATCAAAAACGACGTATCAACTAGTCATAAACGATGATAAAGCCGCCATCAAAAACAACATAACTTATTGTTTAATATAGATTTTTATAAAAAGTACCATCTTCTCATTTCTGTCAACAACCTCTTTACGCCCCTCCTGCCTCACCTGGCCTGCCGAGAATTATGGTCTAGGCTCTGCTCGCACCCGTATTAATGGATTTGAACGGATGAGCCAATGAAACGACAGCCTGCTTTAACAAGCACACCCAAATCTCACCGAGCCTTCGCACGTACTCAACGTGCGGGGTGGTTTGCATGCGCGAACGCCGGACCGGCACTCCAGAATTTTAATTTTATCGCACTGTAGATAGGAGGGCTTATGCAGCTCACCCCCAGAGAAGTCGAAAAGCTGATGATTTACACCTTGTCGGACGTGGCATTCCGGCGAAAGGCTCGCGGCTTGAAATTGAACTATCCAGAAGCCGTTTCAATTATCACCGTGACCGCGATGGAAGGCGCACGGGACGGCAAGTCGGTTGAGGACGTAATGACTGAGGCCAGCAAGGTGCTGACCAAAGATGACGTGATGGAAGGCGTCAGCGACTTGATTCCCAACGTACAGGTTGAAGCGATTTTCACCGACGGCAGCCGCTTGGTCACGGTTCACGACCCGATCAAATAACGGTCTGCCATACACCCGGTTAACGCAAAACAGACACGTTTTGAGGAGTCAGTCATGAGCACCAAAGAAACCAAAGAAGCAGCAGGCCCGCACCAGGATACTCACCCCAACCACAGCATCCCTCACGCCAAAAACCCCGGGGGCGTACACAAGGGCAATGAAGCCGATGTGCCCCTGGGCGGCACCATCTACGCCAGCACGCCGATCACGTTCAACGAAGACCGTCCTGTCACCAAAGTCAAAGTGCGCAACACCGGTGACCGCCCGATTCAGATCGGCTCTCATTTCCACTTTTTCGAAGTTAACCGTGCCCTGGAGTTCGACCGTGCTGCTGCCTTTGGCAAGCGTCTGAACATCTCGTCCACCACGGCTATCCGCTTCGAGCCGGGCGATGAAATTGAAGTGCCGCTGGTTCCCTTCGGTGGCAAGCAAACCCTTTACGGCTTCAACAACCTGGTCGATGGCTGGGCACCGGACAAGCTCACCAGCAACCATGAGCGCCCGGAAAAACTGCAAGCCATCCAGCGCGCGCGCGATCACGGCTTCAAGTTCTCCGCGCCGTCCAAGCCCGTCAACGACAAGTAACCGCCGCATTCTCATTTTTTGCATACGCGCCGTCGAGCCATTGACGCATGCGCGGCATTAGAAAGGAGCCACCGATGCCAACCATTTCACGCAAAGAATACGCAGGCCTGTTCGGCCCAACCACAGGCGATAAAATCCGCCTGGGTGACACCAACCTGTTTGTCGAGATTGAAAAAGACCTGCGCGGTTACGGCGACGAATCCGTATACGGCGGCGGCAAGTCACTGCGCGACGGTATGGGGGCCGACAACACACTGACCCGCGATAACGGCGTGCTGGACCTGGTGATCACCAACGTCACCATCATCGACGCGATCCAGGGCGTGATCAAAGCCGACGTCGGGATCCGTGACGGCAAAATTGTCGGGATCGGTAAAAGCGGCAACCCAGGCACCATGAATGGTGTGACCCCGGGCCTGGTGGTCGGTGTGAGCACCGACGCCATCTCCGGCGAGCACCTGATCCTGACCGCTGCGGGGATCGACACCCACGTTCACCTGATCTCTCCACAACAGGCCTATCACGCGCTGTCCAACGGCGTGACCACCTTCTTCGGCGGCGGCATTGGCCCAACCGACGGCACCAACGGCACCACCGTAACGCCAGGCCCGTGGAACATCCGCCAGATGCTGCGCTCTCTCGAAGGGCTGCCGATTAACGTCGGCATGCTCGGCAAGGGCAACTCCTTTGGCCGCGACCCGTTGGTCGAGCAGCTCATTGCCGGTGTGGCCGGCTTCAAGGTTCACGAGGACTGGGGCGCAACCTCCAACGCACTGCGTCATTCGCTGCGTACGGCAGATGAGTTCGACGTCCAGGTCTCGGTGCACACCGACAGCCTGAACGAATGCGGTTATGTCGAAGACACCATCGATGCCTTCGAGGGTCGCACCATTCATACCTTCCACACTGAAGGCGCCGGTGGCGGTCATGCCCCCGACATCATCAAGGTGGCCAGCCAGAACAACGTGCTGCCCAGTTCGACCAACCCGACCCTGCCCTACGGCATCAACAGCCAGGCCGAGTTGTTCGACATGATCATGGTCTGTCACAACCTCAACCCTAACGTGCCGGCCGACGTGTCGTTTGCCGAAAGCCGGGTACGCCCGGAAACCATCGCCGCCGAAAACGTGCTGCAGGACATGGGCGTGATTTCCATGTTCTCCAGTGACTCCCAGGCCATGGGCCGGGTCGGTGAAAA
This sequence comes from Pseudomonas kulmbachensis, assembly GCF_963681935.1. Taxonomy (NCBI): domain Bacteria; kingdom Pseudomonadati; phylum Pseudomonadota; class Gammaproteobacteria; order Pseudomonadales; family Pseudomonadaceae; genus Pseudomonas; species Pseudomonas kulmbachensis. The sequence goes on from NZ_OY817088.1 coordinate 3,237,681, forward strand.
CTGGCTGCGGGTGATGCAAACCGCCCACGCAATGAAAGCCTCGCGGGGCAAGTTGCCGGAAGACAGTGCCGACAACGATAACTTCCGAGTCCTGCGCTACGTGGCCAAGATCACCATCAACCCGGCTCTGGCCCAGGGTATCAGCCATGTACTGGGCTCGGTCGAAGTCGGCAAGATGGCCGACCTGGTGCTGTGGGATCCGCGCTTCTTCGGGGCCAAGCCGAAGATGGTCATCAAGGGCGGCATGATCAACTGGGCCGCCATGGGTGACCCCAACGCTTCCCTGCCTACCCCGCAGCCGGTGTTCTACCGCCCGATGTTTGGCGCCTTGGGCAAAACCCTGCAAGACACCTGCGTGACCTTCGTGTCCCAGGCGGCATTTGACGACGGCGTGAAAGAAAAAGCCGGACTGGAGCGTCAGGTGATAGCCGTTCGCGGCTGCCGTACCGTCTCTAAAAAGAACCTGGTGCGCAACGACCAGACTCCGCATATCGACGTCGACCCTGAAACCTTTGCCGTGAAAGTCGACGGTGTACATGCCACATGCAAGCCCATCGATGTGGCGACCATGAACCAGCGTTATTTCTTTGGCTAAGGCCTGAACGGGCAGCCACCGGGGAGGCATTGGTTCCCCGGTGGCAAACGCCCGGCAAATGATTCAGGGAAGGAGTTTGCGACGTGATTTTGATTGAACACATTCTGGGCAACGCCAAGAAAGACCCGCACTGGAAGCAAAAGCTGGAAGCCGCCAACGTCGACCTGCTGGTGCTGGACCAGCGTGAGGCGCAGAAAAGCCGCTGCCGGCGCACCAGCCTCGGCGGGCTGGATCTGGGTATCTCGCTGGAGCGCAATGTCGTGCTGTCCGACGGCGATGTGCTGCTATGGGATGAAGCCACCAACACCGCGGTCGTGGTGCAACTGAACCTGAGAGACGTGATGGTGATCGATCTCAAGGAACTGAAACAACAGCCTCTGGACGTACTGATCAAAACCAGCTTTGAACTGGGCCATGCCCTGGGTAACCAACACTGGAAAGCCGTTACCAAACACAATGAGGTCTACATCCCGCTTACCGTCGAAACCAAAATGATGGATTCGGTGATGCGCACTCACGGTTTTCAACACCTGCCGTACGCCTTTATAGGCGGCGCTGAGATTCTGCCCCTGCTGACCACCTCCGAAGCGCGCCTGCTGTTTGGCGGTGCCGAAGAAACCGACACCCACGTTCACGTGGCCAGCCCGCAAGACAAGCTGGAGGCCGCGGCCCTGAAAATTCAAGGCCTGCACAGCCACGACTCACACAGTCATAGCCACGATGACGGCCATACGTTTCACAGCCATAAGCACTGAACCCGGCAAGAAGGCGCATAGATGAACGCATCAGATCTAATTCGCATCATGCAGTTTGGCGATTCCGTATTGCCAGTGGGTGCCTTTTCGTTCTCGAACGGCGTGGAGTCCGCCATTCAGAAAGGCATCGTTCACGATGTCGCGACCCTCAAAGGCTTTGTTCTCACCGCGCTAAAACAAGCGGCCAGTTGTGACGGCATGGGCGTCGTCGCGGCGCACCGGGCCGCCGTTGCCGATGATCGCGACGGTATTTTGCGCGCCGACTGGGCGGTCAATAACCGCAAGCTCAACGAAGAAAGCCGCTTGATGGCCACGCGCATGGGCAAAAAACTGGCCGAAATGTCGATCCATGTCGTCGAAAAACCCTTGGTGCGCTGGTGGCTGGAGCAGATCAAGGCGGGTAACGCTGCGGGCACCTACCCCGTCACCCAGGCAGTGGTGATGTCGACCCAGGGCATTGGCGCCCGCGAAGTGGTGGTGATGCACCAGTACGGTGTCGCCATGACCATTCTTAGCGCTGCCATGCGCCTGATGCGGGTCACACACTTGGACACCCAGCACATCCTGTTCGAACTCAATCACGACATTGAAGCCTTCTGCGACATCGCCGAAATCGGCGATATCGAGCAGATGTCCTCCTATGTACCGATCGTCGATGTGCTCGCCGCCGTACACGTGAAAGCGCATGTGCGGCTCTTCATGAACTGACACCCGATGGCCTGCGTTGACCTGTGTCGACGCTCAATCAGCCCCCCTATTTGTTAAGGAATAAACCGTGAAAAAGATTACTCGCATTGGTATTGGCGGCCCGGTCGGTTCAGGTAAAACCGCGATCATCGAAGTGATCACCCCGATCCTTATCAACCGTGGCTACAAGCCGCTGATCATCACCAACGACATCGTCACCACCGAAGACGCCAAGCAAGTCAAACGCACCCTCAAGGGGATTCTCGACGAAGACAAGATTCTCGGCGTCGAGACCGGTGCTTGCCCGCACACTGCTGTGCGTGAAGACCCGAGCATGAATATTGCAGCCGTCGAGGAAATGGAAGAAAAGTTCCCCGACAGCGACCTGATCATGATTGAAAGTGGCGGCGACAACCTGACCCTGACCTTTAGCCCCGCCCTGGCTGACTTCTATATCTACGTGATCGACGTGGCAGAAGGCGAAAAAATCCCGCGCAAGAACGGCCCGGGTCTGGTGCAGGCAGATATTCTGATCATCAACAAAATTGACCTCGCACCTTATGTGGGCGCCAGCCTGGATGTAATGGAAAGCGACACCAAAGTGGTGCGCGGCAACCGTCCGTATATTCTCACCAACTGCAAGACCGGCCAGGGCATCGAGGAGCTGGTGGACATGATCGAGCACATGTTCCTGTTCGCCCAGAAACCGGCAGTCAAGAGCGAGGTCACTGCATGACAGCGCTGAGCCAAATCGTGAACAACCCGTCACGGCTTCGCGCTCACTCACTCGGTAATGCTGCGCCGGAGCTGGCGCAGTACCAGGACGAGCCGCCGCAAATGCACAGCGGTGCTGCGGGCAAAAGCGGCTACCTGCGACTGGGTTTTGAGAAACGCGGCAATCGCAGCATCCTGGCTGATATGGAGCGGCGTGTACCGTCGCTGGTGCAGCGGGCACTGTATTGGGATGAAGAAATGCCCGAGCTGCCTTGCGTCACCATGATTTCAACCTCGGGCTGCGTGTTGCAGGGCGACCGCTTGGCCACAGACGTTAATGTGGGGGTGGGTGCCTGCGGGCATGTCACCACCCAGTCTGCGACCAAAGTACATTCGATGGATGCCAACTATGCCTCGCAAATCCAGCACTTTCGGGTCGAAGAAGACGGCTATCTGGAGTTTATGCCCGACCCGCTGATCCCCCATCGCAATGCGCGATTCATCACCGACACCCGGATAAAGATCCACCCCACGGCGACAGCAATCTACTGCGAAATCCTGATGTCGGGGCGCAAGTACCACCATGTGGATGAGCGCTTCGGGTTTGACGTGTACTCCTCACGAGTGAGCGCCGAGAACCTTGAAGGCCGCGAGCTGTTTGTCGAGAAGTACATTCTTGAGCCGAAGAAGGAGAGCCTGGACGCCGTCGGCGTGATGCAAACCTTCGACGTGTTTGGCAACGTCGTGTTGCTCACACCCAAGGAGCATCACGACAGGATTGTGGCGCGTATCCCGGCGCTCTTCGACATGACGGCAGGCTTGGCCAGCGGCGTCACTCGCCTGCCCAACGATTGCGGCCTGATCTTCAAGGTGCTGGGCAATGACAGTGGCGAGGTCAAGGCGCAGATCCGCGAGTTCTGGAAAGTCGCACGCGAAGAGATCCTTGGCATAACGCTGCAACCGCAGTTTCTTTGGCGATAGCAGAAAACCTGTAGCAGCTGTCACAGGAACGAGGCTGCGTCCGAGGACAGAGTCCTCGTAAACCCGGTGGACGCGGTGTATCTGAAAGACCGGGCTGCATGATTTTACGACGGCTTCGCCGCCGAACGCAGCCTCGTTCCTTCGGCAGCTGCTACACAAGCGGTTCCGGCAAAGTACACAAAAGGGAGAGTCATCATGCAAGCGGCTTCCAAATGGTCAAAAATAGCGGATGGCAACGTCGTCCTTGAATTTATCGACGTCACCCTGCGCGGCTGCGCTCAAGTCATGTTCCAGAACAACCCTCTGACCGGACTGCTGTTTTTTGCCGCGATCTTTGTTGGAGCTTTTGCCGAGGGGCTTCCTGCCGTAGCCTTCGGCAGTGTATTAGGCACCGCGGTGGCAACCTTTACCGGCATACACCTCAAGGACCGCAAATCCTGGAAGGCCGGTCTGTACGGCTATAACGGCTGCCTGGTCGGTGTCGCCTTGCCGACCTTTCTCGAGGCCACGCCAATTCTGTGGCTGTGCATCATTCTGGGCAGCGTGGTCTCGGTGATCGTCACCATTTGCATCGCCGACATTCTGAAAACCTGGAAAGTCGCCGCCCTGACCGCCCCCTTCGTACTGGTCACCTGGACCATGTTCCTGGCCAGCTACGCCTTCGGCGGCATGAACATCACCACCTTGCCGGTGCCCAACCTGCCCCATGACCTGATCGCGCATAACAGCAACCTGTTCGACGGCATTCATTGGCTCGATGGCACCTTCTATGGCATCTCCGAAGTGTTTCTGTTCAGCAGTGTGATCGGCAGCGTGTTGCTGCTGGCGGGACTGGCGGTGTCATCGTTGTGGGCGGCGGTTTTTGCCTTCTGCGGTTCTCTGTTGGCGATTCTTGTGGCCACAGTGTTGCAGGCAGAACACTCCAGTATCAACAACGGACTCTACGCATTCAGCGCCGTACTGACTGCCATCGCCCTGGGCTCGACCTTCAATAAGCCCAGCTGGCGCGTGCTGATCTACACCCTGATCGGGGTGGTCTTCACTGTATTTGTGCAAGGTGCCTTGAATACAGTACTGGCCCCGGTTGGAATCCCGACCCTGACCATGCCATTTGTGCTGGCCTCCTGGCTGTTCCTGGTGCCCAACAAAGACGTGATGCCGGCCCACCGCCAATAACTTTCGATCCTTTTGCCGGAGTTCTTCCATGAGCGCGATTGCCCTCCCCCTGACGAATGCCGAACCGGTGAACACCACACGGCGTGCCATTTATCTACTGACCGGTTTGATCGTGGCCAACCTCCTCGCCTGGGCTTGGGCTTTTATCGAGTTCGGCAGTAATCCGGTGTTGATGGGCACAGCTTTGCTGGCGTACAGCTTCGGCTTGCGTCACGCCGTGGATGCGGACCATATTGCGGCCATCGACAACGTGACGCGCAAGTTGATGCAACAGGGCAAACGACCGATTGCCGTGGGCACCTGGTTCTCCTTGGGACACTCCACCATTGTGGTGCTGGCGTCTTTCGCAATTGCGGCCACCGCGATGGCCTTCAAAGACGATATGGAGTGGTTCCATGAAACCGGCGGCCTGATTGGTACGCTGGTGTCATCGGTGTTCTTGCTGCTGTTCGGCTTGCTCAACCTGGTAATCCTGATATCGGTGTACAAGAAGTTCAGACAGGTAAAGGCCGGACACACCCTGGCCCCCGAAGAGCTGGACCTGATCGTCACCAACAAGGGTGGCCTGATGGCGCGGATTTTTGGCCGGGTGTTCAACCTGGTCAATAAAAGCTGGCATATGTACCCGGTGGGTTTTCTGTTCGGCCTGGGGTTCGACACCGCTACCGAAATCGGCCTGCTGGGCATCAGCGCCACCAGCGCCTCGCACGGCATCAGCCTGTGGTCGATCATGGTGTTCCCGGTGCTGTTCGCAGTGGGCATGGCCCTGATCGATTCACTGGACAACTTCGTGATGATTGGCGCCTACGGCTGGGCCTTCTCCAAGCCAGTGCGCAAGCTTTACTACAACATCACCATCACTGCCGCCTCGGTAGTGGTCGCGCTGTTTATCGGCGGCGTCGAAGCGCTGGGGTTGATTGCCGACAAACTTCAACTAACCGGCGGGATATGGACGCCAATCAACGCAATAAGTGAAAACTTCGGCGAAATTGGCTACTGGATCATCGGCATGTTTGTGCTGTGCTGGCTAATTTCTGCCGTTAACTACTACCTGCGCGGCTATGACCAATTGGCCGCCAATACCTGATGCAGGCTCAAGCACGCGGGATCGTATCTGGCAGTCGAAAAAACCTGACCTACACTCCCATCACCCCTTAACAGACGCGTCGTAGGTGCCATGACTTTATTACAGGACGTAAGAAATCGGATCTCCTTTGCCTATGGGGTCGCCTTGTTGGTGGCAATCAATGGCTTTCTATTATTTTTGCCGGTGTTGCAACGTGGCGTCGCCCACGCCAATTCTATCTCTGGCTCATTCGATACCTGGAAGGAGGCATTAAGCTTTTTAGCCCTGCTGGAAATCCCCGGGTTTGTGGTGGGGTTTGTCCTGCTGCTGATGTCACTGGGGCTATTGATCAGGTCGCGCATCAGCTGGTTCTTCGCATTGCTGCTGTTGGTGGCCACCGTCTGTGTTGATTTTTTCATCCTTAAAAAACCCGACGGCGTTACCTTCTACTCACTGTTCACCATTGCCGTTCTGGCCTTTTATTGGCGCCGATTTGACCACTACAGCCTGGCCACGGGCAGCTTCTTCGCGGTGGTCAGCATCGCCTCACTAATTGTCTACAGCACCCTGGGCACGCTCTACATCGGTGACGGCTTTGCACCGCCAGTAACTGACCTCCCGTCAGCGTTCTACTTTGCCATAGTGGTGATGTCGACCGTGGGCTTTGGCGACATCGTCCCGCATAGCACCGATGCACGGTTTTTCACCCTGACGGTGATCATCCTGGGCATCACCATCTTCGCGATTTCGGTGGCGTCCATTGCCGGCCCGCTGATCAGCAACAACATCCAACGAATCGTTAAAGGCAGGATTACCCACATGGCCCGTAAAAATCACTACATCCTCGTTGGCGTCGGCTCCCTTGCCCAAAACGTCTACAAAGGCCTGACTGATCGTGGCGAGCACGTCACCGTGGTGTGTGCCACCGGTAGTCAGCACGATCTGCCGGAAAAGGCAGACATCATCGAAGGTGACCCCTCGGCAGCTTCGACCCTGACACTGGCAGGCGCAGCGCAGGCCAAGTACATCGTGACCCTGTGCGACAGCGACGCCGAAAACGTGTTCACCATTCTGGCAGCCAAGGAAGTGGCCGGGGACGATACCCAAATCATCGCCTTGGTCAACGAAACCCGAAACATGCCCAAGGTCAAACGCGTCAACCCGACCATGGTGCTGTCGTTGCCGTTGCTTGGCAGTGAGTTGCTGGTGCGTACTCTTCAGGGAGATGAAATCAACAACGACCTGATCACCGAAATGTTCTTCGGCAAGCGCACTTCGCTGGCGTAAACAGGAGCGGTGTTCTGTGGGAGCGAGCCTGCTCGCGAAGATCATTCGCGAGCAGGCTCGCTCCCACAGTTGAGGGCTTTATCATGTTTTATTGCGAGGTATCGGGGGCAGGCGTGCCCTTGGCCCCGGCCAACAAGCCCAGCTCAACCGCTGCAAAGCCAATCACCAGACTGATCACCAGATAGCAGATGGAGACAAATACACCGGCTGGGTCTTTCATCATTTCAACCGCGCCGAATACGAAGCTCGAAAACGTGGACAGCCCGCCCATGATCCCTGTGCCGACCATCACGTGTACGTACTGATTGATCCGGTTGCTTTTAAACAGTGACGTAGCCACCCCCAGAAGGAACGCCGCGACGATATTGGCAACAAAGATATCCATTGGAAAACCATCGGCCAGACGCGGCACCGACAGCATCACAAACTCGCGGCACATGGCGCCAAACGCGCCACCGACAAACACCAGAATGATCATATTCAGCATCTTGTGTACTCCTGTGTCAGCGCGCCAGCCAGGCGCCGAATGCGGCGGCGGCCAGGCCGAGCAGTACCGAGACGATCAAATAACCTGCCGCCCAGGCCCGATCCTTGGCCTTGGCCAGCTTGGAAGCGTCCAGCTGCATACTGCTGAACGTGGTGTAGCCACCCAGAATGCCGGTGAGCACCGCAGCGCTCAAAAAATCGCCATAGCGGTCGCGCCAGTCCACTGTAAACAGAATGCTCAAATAGCCGATCACAAAGGCACCGCTAACGTTGATCAAAAACGTGCCCAGCGGTAAGCCCCCCTTGTAAAACTGCCCGACCCGCAACCCGACCCACCAGCGCAACAGCGAGCCCAAACCGCCTCCCAGCCCAACCCAAAACACATCCAGCGCAGTCATTAAAATCCCTCTCGTGCCTGTTGGTTAGTCGAGGGAACTCTAGTTGATAAAAACCGCGAGGGGCATCTTAGCCAATGCGAAAGTGTTAGCCCCCAGTCGCCTCGAATTGCGGTGCAACACAAAAATTGGCGCTGGTCGCATACGGCTAAACACCTTCGCAAGCTCATATTTGCTTAAGCTTTCAAACCGGTGTTCTTGGGATTGGCGAGGTATTTGAGCCGCAGGGTCGTATTCAACATTTAAGGTAACGACTATCGGCTGGTTGTAGCTGTGGCCTATCGCTACAGCGCCATTTATATCAAGTTCGTCGGTACTCACAACCAGTACGACGTCATTGATGCCAACACCGTTGACCCATGAACATTCGTCCAATCCGCACCGAGCAGGACTACAAGGATGCACTGAAGTCCGTTTCACCATTGTTCGACAATGAGCCGCAGCCAGATACTCCAGAAGGTGACTACCTTGAGGTAATGATCACCCTGATCGAAGCCTATGAAGCAAAGCACTTCCCAATTGACCTGCCCAACCCGGTCGATGCCATACGCTTCAGGATGGAACAATCCGGGCTATCACCTGCTGACCTTGTGCCTGCTATTGGTCGGCAGAATCGGGTATATGAAGTGCTAAATGGCAAGAGAGCCTTGACGCTTCCAATGATTTGGAAGCTACATGAGATGTTTGGAATTCCCGCGGAGAGCCTGATCAGGCCCGTGAAATCATAGCTGTCTGATTTTTACGCAGCCTTCGCCAGTGGCTACCACTCATGTGGCGGTGACACACTCGACGGCAGGCAAAATCATGGCAGCGGCTGAAAAGGAGTACCATGCGCTCCGGTTTCGCCCTCCACCATGGACCCCCTATGTTTCCCAACGCTGAACGCTACAACCACTCCACCGAATACGCCAACAAACTGGTCGACCGTATCGGTCAGACCCCGGCCTGGATTGCCCTGCGCATCGGCGTGACCGAAAAACGCATGCGCTACATCCTCGCGGGTTCACGCACGATCAAGGGTGATACCACCGAGATCATCATGAGCTACGCCGAACAGTTCTGCCTTGAGTGCCTGGCCGCCGAAGCCAAGGCCGCCAAAGACCGCGCCAAATCCAAAGCAACAACCCCGGCCAGCGACGCTTAAAACAACCCCAGTTGCCCGCCCACCAGTGCGCTGAAGTCGTCGTCGACAAACACCAGAATCGCGTCCGCTACCGGTTGTAGCTGACGCGTCAGGTAGTGGTCGTAATCCACCTCTGCAGTGCGATTCTCAAGCGGCTGGGGGCCGGCCACGGTGATCACATAGCTGATGGTGCCGCCGTTCTGGTACTGCCGGGGACGACCTTGCAGGTCGTTGTACTCATCGGCCAGCCGCGCCGCTCGCACATGGGGCGGCACATTGCGTTCGTAATCACTGAGCTGACGACGCAGGCGCTTGCGGTAAATCAACAGTTCATCATGCTCACCCGCCAAGGTGCTGCGCACAAAATCCCGTACGTAGTCCTGATAGGGCTGGCGATTGAAGATGCGCAGGTACAACGCCTGCTGAAACTGCTGGGCCAGCGGCGACCAGTCGCTGCGCACGGTTTCAAGCCCCTTGTAGACCATCTCCCGACGCCCGTCCGCGTGCGCCACCAAACCCGCATAGCGCTTTTTGCTGCCCTCCTCGGCGCCGCGAATGGTTGGCATCAAAAACCGGCTGTAGTGGGTTTCGAACTGTAGCTCCAGCGCACTGGTCAGCCCGTATTCGTCGTGCACATGGGCCTGCCACCACTGGTTGACGTGCTGCACCAGCTCGCGGCCGATACGCGCGGCGTCCTCTTCACTGTGCTCACTACGCAGCCAGACGAAGGTGGAGTCGGTGTCACCATAGATCACGCTAAAGCCCTGGGCCTCGATCAGCGCGCGGGTCTTGAGCATGATTTCGTGCCCGCGCAGGGTGATCGACGACGCCAGTCGGGTGTCGAAAAAACGGCAGCCACTGGAGCCCAACACCCCATAAAACGCATTCATGATGATTTTCAGGGCTTGGGATAACGGAGCGTTTTTCTCCCGCTTGGCGACTTCGCGCCCATTGGCCACCCGCTCGATAATGGCGGGCAAACAATGCCGGGTGCGCGAAAAGCGCGCACCGCGAAAGCCCGGTACCGAAGTGTCGTCTCCGGGCTCGCGCAATCCTTCCACCAACCCCAGCGGATCAATCAAAAAGGTGCGGATAATCGACGGATAAAGGCTTTTGTAATCGAGCACCAGCACCGATTCGTACAACCCCGGCTGGGACTCCATCACAAAGCCGCCGGGGCTGGCCTGGGGTGGTTTGTCACCGAGATTGGGGGCGACAAAGCCCTGGCGGTGCATCAACGGCATGTACAAATGGTAAAACGCCGCCACCGAACCACCACTGCGGTCCGCCTCCAGGCCCGTGACCGAAGCGCGTTCAAGCAGAAAGGTCAGCAACTCGGTTTTCGCGAAGATCCGCGTCACCAGTTCGCAATCCTTGAGGTTGTAACGCGCCAGCGCCGGTTTGTCCTCGGCAAACATGCGGTTGATTTCGTCCATGCGCTGGTACGGGGTGCTGATGTCCTTGCCTTCGCCAAGCAGGGTCTGGGCGACATTTTCCAGGCTAAAGGACGGGAACGACCAGGTCGCCGAGCGCAACGACTCAATACCGTCGATGATCAAACGCCCCGCCGCACTGGCGAAAAAATGGTTTTTGCGGCTGCCGTGTTCGCGCCACTGCATTTCGCTGCCCGCACGTCCCAGCAACAGCGGGATGCCCTGGCGCCGGGCATGCTCGTGCAGCACCCGCAGATCGAATTGCACGACGTTCCAGCCAATGATCGCGTCGGGATCATGCAGCGCCAGCCACTGGTTCAAACGCAGCAGCAGATCGCCCCGGGTGGCGCAGAATTCCAGGTCGAAATTCACTGGGGTATCGGCCTCGGTGGCCTTGCCCAGCATATACACCTGACGCTGGCCGCAGCCCTCAAGGGCAATCGAATACAGATCGCCCTGGGGGCTGGTTTCGATATCCAGCGACACCAGCTTCAAGCGCGGCCGATAGTCGGGATGGGGTTTCATCTGGGTGTTCAACAGCGGACCGTTGGCCTGAGCGCTGCCGCCGAAACTGACTGGCGCAGTGATAAAGCGCTCCATCAGGAAGCGCTCCGGCGGACGTACATCGGCCTCATACACATCCACCCCGGCGCGACGCAGCCGCTGGGCAATGTCCATCAATTGACCGTGCTGTTGGCAGTAAAGCCCAATGACCGGGCGCGACTGAAAATCACACAGCGCCAACTCACGAAACTCGACCCCACGCTCATCCCCCAACAGTGCCTGTGCCTGTGCACGCTGCACCGTAGGGATAAACGCAGTAGACGTCTGGTAAGGCAAGCGCACGTGCTGCGGCCCGTCATCAGTCGCCAGCCACAACTCGACCTCGATCCCCGACGGTGTATCGCGCCAGTGCCGGGTCAGGACGAAGCCCTGTCTCAACTCCACCGTGGCAGCCTCAAAGGCCGATCGAGCGAGTTACAGACACGTCGCCAACATCGCCAGGCGGCGCATGGCCGCAGCATCATCAGGCTGCTTGGCGTAATAGCTCACCGCAGTGCCCGTGCCTTGTGGCAGCAAATCGGCAAAAGACTCGGCACCACGGGTATAAACCGTCTGCTGGCCGGACTTGTCGGTGTTGACATAAGCGCTGGCATCTACCCCGAAGACACTTTCGTCCTGCCACGAAAATTTGATGCACTCCGCCACCAGCGGCGTCGGCTTGGCCGAAGCCAGCACCCGCGTCGGGCTTTTACTGCGGGCAGTGTCCATCGCAGGAGAAACACAGCCGGCCAGCAAGGCCAGGCTCAAAACACTGATCAGCATTCGCATTGGATTCCCCCTCAAATAAGGCGAACACGATAGCACGCAGCCAGTGCAAAGAGGTGGCTAAATAACCAGTGGTTGATGCCATGACACAAGGCAGTCAAGCCCACTAACGATATAACCGTTCGTCACTTCACAGTGATGCGGAGCACAGATTCAGCACGTTTTCATCCGCCAGCCAGCGAAGTCCGAGGTTACTGCTAGCTTAAATAACTAATTACACGCGCCATGCGTCGGACGATAAACCGCCAAAGAGCGATTGAAGGAGCAAAGCGATGGGATCAAGCACGATCCGCAAGGCCAGTTTCACCGTACTCACTCTGGCTATTGCACCGCTGGCAAGCTGGGCTGATAACGCCCGCGACTGGCAAAACGTACCCACCGATCTGAATATGCTGTTCGGCTATTACAATCGGGTCGACAGCAACACCCCCATCGACACCTCGCTGCCAATAGACGGCCTTTCACTCAAGGCCGATCTGTACATCCTGCGTTATGCCCGTTCCTTCGGGATTGATGGGCGCAGCAGCGCAATCCAGATCCTGCAGCCGTATGCCGATATTTCGGCGTCATTCGACAATGCTCGCTACTTCACCGGCACCAAGCACAACGGAGGCATGGGTGACACCCAAGTGGTGCTGGTGCACAACATCTTCGGCGGTCCGGCCTTGACGGCGGAAGAGTTTGCCCAATGGAAACCGGAAACCTTTTTGACCGGTGCGCTGACCCTTACCACCCCGACCGGGGACTATGACAAGAACCGGGTAATCAACATTGGCTCCAATCGCTGGGTGTACAAACCGGAACTGGGTTTCGGCACTCCGTTCGGCCCGACCTGGCTTGAGATCAACACCATGGTGTCGTTGTTTGGCGACAACGACGAATACCAAGGCAGCAGCAAGCTTGAACAGAAGCCCCTGTATGCCATCGAAGGCCACTACAGCTACACCATCAACCGTGCCCTTTGGGCCTCGCTGGACGCCACTTACAGCCGGGGCGGCGAAACAAAAATCGACGGCGACTGGCAGGACAACAAACAGGAAAACACCCTGGTCGGCGCCAGCATGGGCTTTATGTTGTCACCCCAGATCGGCGGCATGCTGGCCTATACCGACACCGTGGCCGAGCGCAAAGGTTCGCCGGACGTGAACACCTGGACCGTGCGCTTGCAGTACGTCTGGTAAAGGTTGTGGACGCCAATGTGCAGTGTGTAGTGCTGCCCCGGTAGGGGGGCCCAAGCAAAGGAATGCCTCATGACAGCCCTCTACGATCTAAATGCTCTGCAAGCCAGCGTTGCCGAAGCGGTACTGGGCCAGGACGAGGTTATCCGGCAGATCATCATCGGTCTGTTGGCCAACGGTCATCTGCTGCTCGAAAGCCTGCCGGGGTTGGCCAAGACCCGTACTGTCAAGGCACTGGCCAGGCATCTCGACGCAAAAATGAGCCGCGTTCAGTTCACCCCCGACCTGCTCCCTTCTGACATCACCGGTGCCGAGGTGCTGCATCAGGTTGACGGGCAAAACGTGATCCGTTTCCAACCAGGCCCCTTGTTCGGCAACCTGATCCTGGCCGACGAAATCAACCGCGCCCCGGCCAAGGTGCAAGCTGCCTTGCTCGAAGCCATGGAAGAACGGCAAATCACCGTAGCGGGTAACAGCCATCCATTGCCTGAACTGTTTATCGTGCTGGCCACGCAAAACCCCATCGAACAGGAAGGCACCTACCCGCTGCCGGAAGCGCAAATGGACCGCTTTGTGATGAAGCTGGTGCTCGACTACCCCAAACCTGCGGATGAGTCCCAGGTACTGCGCATGCTGCGTGGCGAAGAACAGGCTCATGCCGCCACTAACGCGAGCACAACGGGTTTCGCCCTGGGCCAGGAAGTAATTTTCGCTGCCCGACGCGAGGTCAGCTCAGTCGCAGTATCCCCCGCCATTGATGCCTACCTGATCGACTTGATCAACGCCACGCGCCATCCCACCGACTACGACGCTGATCTGGCGCGCTGGATCAGCATCGGTGCCAGCCCACGGGGCGGCATCGGTCTGGACCGCTGCGCCCGCGCCGATGCCTGGCTACGCGGCCAGGCCTTTGTCACCCCGGACAACGTACGCGCGATGGTGTATCCGGTGCTGCGCCATCGCCTGCAACTGAGTTACGACGCAGTGGCTGATGGTGTGAGTGCCGATCAGGTGCTGGAGCGAATCCTCGACAAAGTCGCGATCCCTGCCTGAGGACCCTATCCATGCACGCTCAAGCGCAGGATGCCGACGGCCTGGTGTATGTCTGCCTGGCACAATTGATGGCTCTGGAGTTCAAGGCCCGCGCCCTGAGCTTTGTCGCCCGCCAACCCCAAGGCAGCATTCTCTCGGGCAGCCATGCCTCGCGCTTGCGTGGGCGCGGCTTGAACTTCGATGAATTGCGCCGCTATCAACCCGGCGACGACCTGCGCCACCTCGACTGGCGTGCCTCGTTGCGAACCGGAAAACCGGTGGTGCGCACCTTTACCGAAGAACGCGACCGCCCGGCTTTGATCGTGGTCGACCAGCGCATGTCGATGTTCTTTGGCTCAAGTTACTGCTTCAAATCCGCTATCGCCGCCGAACTGGGCGCGCTGGCCGCATGGATGGTTTTCAACGCGGGCGATCGGGTCGGCGGCCTAGTGTTCAACGACCAGGGTATCGACAGCATTGCCCCGCTTCGCAGCCGCAAGCGGGTTGAAGTACTGTGCAGCAAAATCACCCGGAAAAATCGCCTGCTCAATAGCTCCATGCCCGACGGCGAAGACGCCGGACAGCTGGACAAGGTGCTGCAACAGTGCCTGGCCGTGGCTGGTCACGACCACCTGATTTGCCTGATCAGCGACTTCGCCGGTGCAGGCACCCGCACTCTGCAGTTGCTGCGCCAACTGGCCGTTCACAACGATGTCATCGCCATGCAGGTCTACGATCCGCTGGCGCTGAACCTGCCCAAAAACGGTCGCCTGCTGGTGACCCAGGGCGAGTTGCAGGTCGAACTGGCTGTGCAGCATCAGCATATACGCCAGCCTCTGGCCGATTTCCTCAGTGGCAGGCTCAAGGATATCGCCAGCCTGCTACGCCGCAGTCAGGTGCCCTTGATGATGTTCAGTACCGCAGTGGATGCATCCACCCAGTTGCGCACCGAACTGGGCAAGCTTGGCAGCCCGCGTCGATGACCCCCAGTATCGATCAACTTCAGGAGCTGGGCCTGCCCGCACCTGTCAGCTATATGCCGCAGACGTGGGGCTGGTGGGTGCTGCTCGGGGTAGTGCTGACGGGCCTGCTGGTGTGGGCCGCACGGGCTTATTGGCATTGGCGGCGCAATCGCTATCGGCGTGAAGCCTTGCAGCGACTGGCGCATTTACGCATCAGTGATGACCCGCTTAGCACCCTGCGCGAATTGCCGACCCTGCTCAAGCGCGTGGCCCTCTCAATGCCCGTGTCGCAGGCCGTTGGCCCGTTGCAGGACGCGGCCTGGCAGGCCTTTTTGGTCAAGCACAGCCCACAGCCCTTGCCTGAAGATTTCAGCCAGCAACTGGCCCTGCTGGCCTATGCCCCGGATGAACAACTGTTGGCGCTACCCGGCGAACAACGCCAACAGGTTTTCGACACCTGCGTACTCTGGGTGGAGCAGCATCATGTGGCAGTTTGACTACCCCTGGCTGCTGCTTTTGTTGCCCCTGCCCTGGTTGGGCTACCGCTACTTGCCCGAATACCGCGAGGCCCGCAGTGCGGTGCGGGTACCATTTTTCAATGCCATAAGCCGAGCCATTGATCAGGCACCACAAGCTTCGGGGGCGCGGCACAATCGCTGGCAACTGCTGCTCAACCTGTTGGTCTGGGCACTGCTGGTGGTGGCCGTGGCCCGACCGGTGTGGGTCGAAAAACCCATCGAGCGCCAGCAACCGGTGCGCGACTTGATGCTCGCCATCGATATTTCGCAATCCATGCAAACCACGGACTTTACCGACGCCAACGGACAGAAAATCGACCGTCTGGCTGCAGTCAAACACGTTGTGCAAGACTTTATAGCGCGGCGCAAGGACGACCGAATCGGCCTGATCGTGTTTGGCAGCGGCGCCTATCCGCAGGCGCCACTGACCCTAGATCACGCCAGCCTGTCGCTGTTGCTCGAAGACACCGGCATCGGCATGGCGGGCCCCAACACCGCCATAGGCGATGCCATCGGCTTGAGCCTCAAGTTACTGGATCAGGCTCATGAGCAGCAAAAAGTACTGATCCTCCTTACCGACGGCAATGACACCAGCAGCGCCATCCCCCCTGCCCGCGCGGCGTCGATGGCGGCCGCCAAAGGCGTGGTGATTCACACCATCGGCATTGGCGACCCCAAGGCCGAGGGCGAAGCCCAGGTCAATCTCGGCGCGCTGCAAGCTATCGCCCAGGCCACTGGCGGGCAATATTTTCGCGCCGAAGACCGCGACAGCCTGAACCAGGTGTACACCACCCTCGACCGCATTACCCCACACCAGGTCAAAACTCTAAGCCATCAGCCCAAGCGCGACCTGTACTGGTTACCACTGGCCACAGCCATCAGCCTGTTAGCCGTGTATCACTTACTGGCGCTGCTGGCTGCGCGTATCGGCCAGAGCCCACAGCAACAAGATGAGGGCTGAGATGGAAATCAACCTCAGTGACTTCCACTTCCTGCGCCCGGCATGGCTGCTGCTGGTCTTTTTGGGCGCTCTGCTGCCACTGCTGTGGCGCCGCAGCCATGATCAGCAACGCCGCTTGCGGGCAATTATTGCCCCGCATCTGTTGCCCTATTTACTGGTCACCCCACAAGACTCCCACCGCCTGCGTCCCGTGCACTTGACCAGCGCCCTGTTGATCCTCGGCGCCATCGCGGCCGCAGGCCCGACCTGGGAACAGGATCGCCCGGCCTTTGTGGAAAACCGCGCACCACTGATCATCGCCCTCGACCTCTCACCGTCGATGGATGCCAGCGACTTGCAACCCTCGCGCCTGGAAGCCGCCAAGCACAAACTCCACCAACTGATCGCCCGGCGCAGTGGTGCCCGAACCGCACTGATCGCCTATGCCGGTAGCGCACACCTGGTATTGCCCGCCACCGATGACCCGGCGCTGCTGGACAGCCTGGTTCAGGCCCTGGGCACAAACCTGATCGCCAACCCCGGCAAAAACGTCGCCGCAGTGATCGAACAAGCCAAACGTCTGCTGCAAGCCGAAAACACCCCCGCCAGCTTGCTGCTGATCACTGACGGTGCCGACACCAGGCAGTTGGACAGCCTCAAACAACAACTGCGAGGCAGCCCCTTGCAGGTACTGATACTCGCTGTGGGCAGCGCCAACGGCGGGATCATCCGCGATGCCAGCGGCCAGCCCCGCACCGACAGCACGGGGCGCCCCGAGCTGGGCAGTTTCGATCAGGCGGCACTCAAGCAACTGGCTGCCGCCACCGACGCACCATTGGGCAGCCTGACCGTCAATGACGACGATCTGGACTGGATCGAAGGCCACGCCCGCCAGCATTTTCAAGCCACCAGCGACGAACAGCGGCAATTGCGCTGGAAAGACGCCGGTTACTGGTTGTGCGGACCGCTGTTGTTACTGGCTTTTTTCTCGGTGCGCCGAGGCTGGAGCCTGAACTGGACGGCAGCGCTGGTTCTGGGTGTGGGCCTGTCCATGCAACCGGCACCGGCTCAGGCGAATGCATTCACCGATGCCTTTTTCACTCCCGACCAGCAAGGTCGCTGGGCCTTTGAGCACCAACATTTCCCGGCCGCAGCGGCGCTTTTTGCAGACCCGTACTGGAAAGGCATCGCAGCCTACAATGCCGCCGATTTTGACCTGGCACTGGCCAGCTTTGCCCAACTCGATACCCCGCAGGCTTACTTTTACCTGGGCAATATCTATGTGCGCCGCTTCAAATTCGATCAAGCCATAGCCGCCTATACCCGGGCCCTGGCGCTGCAACCGCAGTTCCCCGAAGCCAGCGCCAACCTGGCCCTGGCGCAAGCACTGCTCAAGGATACCGACAGCGCCGAACAAAACGCCCCCGAGGTCAAACCCGACCAGATCAAATTCGACAAACAACCGGGAAAAGGCCAAAGCAAACCGCTGCAAACCCAGCAGGCCGCCAGTGACGACCAATGGCTGCAAAACCTGACCACCTCCCCGGCCAACTTTCTGCGCCAGAAATTCAGCCTGCAAGATCAAAGCGCACAACAGCACAAGGAGACGCCATGAAGCGTTGCCTGCTGGGCCTGCTGCTGTGTAGCGCACTGGCCTGCGCCGATGAGCCACTGCTGAACGTACAAACCCGTCTGGTACCGGGCGACGCGGTGGTGGTCGGCGAACCCTTGCAACTGCAAGTCGATGTGCTGACCAATACCTGGTTTACCAGTGGCGCGAGCTTACCTGAACTGACTATTGCGGGCGCCGCCATCATGGCGCCCAACGGCGAAGCCCAGCACCTGACGCAAACGCTGCAAGGTCAGACTTTCACCGGTTTGCGCTACACCTACCGGATCACCCCGAACCTGGCTCAAGGGTTCACTGTTGCGCCGTTTACTGTACGCGCCACCCCCGCCCAGGCCAGCCATGAACTGTCGACGCAAACCCCGGCACTGCACTTCAGCGCCAGCTGGCCCGCAGGCTTCAAGCCAGGCGAAGCGGTACTGGTCGCAAACGGACTGCGCTTTAGCCAAAGCATCAGCCCGGCTGACGGAGGGCTAAAAGTTGGCGACAGCATCACCCGAACCCTGACCCTGCAAGCTGACAATGCACCGGGGCTGGCACTACCCGCCCCGTCACCGGGCACAGTTGAGGGCCTGAGCGCTTATCCGAAAACCCCGCAAGTGAGCAACCTGGATGACGGCCGTGGCGGCTTCACGGGCGGGCAACGCATCGACAGTGTCAGCTACCGCATTGAGCGTGCCGGCAATTACGAGTTGCCCAGCATCAGCGTCAAATGGTGGGACAGCGTCAATCGCAAGGCACAAATTAGCCAGGTCCCGGCAGTCGCTTTCAAAGCCACAACCAACAGCTCTTATGTGCCCGTGTTTTCCATCGCTCAGGATCTTGAACAGTTGGGCCAACCTACTCAACTGCGCGTACCTCAAACCGTGCTGTTCGCTGGCCTGATCCTGCTGTTGGCGGGCATCGGCTACCTGACCCGTCGCGGGTGGCAACACGTTTTCTACCGCGCCAGCCACTGGCTGCGCAGTCGTCCGCCACGCAAAACCTGGGGGTTGCGCCCGCTTAACCCCGGCCATGAAAAGGACTTCCCATGATGAACCCAACGCGTACACATCACTCTGTAGCCGCGGACGAAGCACTAGGCTGCGACAAGGTCCGAAGGACCTCGTCATCGGTTACAAAAGCCTTGCTGCTTGCTCTGTCTTTGCCCTTGCTGGCCCAGGCAGCCGAGCCCCTGCCGTCCTGGAACGAAGGCCCGGCGAAAAAATCCATCATCGAATTTGTCCAGACCACCACCACGCCCAACAGCAAGGGCTTTGTAAAGCCCGCTGAGCGCATCGCCGTGTTCGATAACGACGGCACTCTGTGGAGCGAGCAACCGGGGTATTTCGAGGAGCTGTTCGCTTTCGACGAAATAAGGCGCATGGCCCCTCAACACCCTGAATGGAAGGAGCAACAGCCGTTCAAGGCAGTACTTGAAAATGATCATCAAGCCCTTGCCGAAAGCGGTATGGAAGGCCTGCTGAAGATCTTTATGGCCAGCCACGCCGGGCTGACCACCGATGAGTTTCGCAACAACGTGCAAGCTTGGGTCAGCAAGGCCCGCCACCCGACAACCGGCAAACCGTACACCGAGATGGTCTACCAGCCGATGCTGGAGGTGCTGAACTACCTGCGCGAACAGGGCTTCAAGACCTACATTGTGTCCGGGGGCGACACCGGTTTTATGCGTGTGTTTGCCGAAGAGGTGTATGGCATCCCGCCGGAACAGGTGATTGGCTCGACCTTTGTCACCCAGTACCAGCTCAAGGACGGCAAACCGTCCATCCTGCGCACCGCCAAAATCGCCCATAACGATGACGGCCCCGGCAAACCGGAAAGCATCGACAGCATTATCGGCCGCCGCCCGATTCTGGCCTTCGGCAACTCCGACGGTGACCTGCAAATGCTCCAGTGGACCGCTGCAGGCACCGGCCCGCGCTTGATGGGCCTGGTGCACCACACCGACGCCAAGCGCGAATGGGCATATGACAAGGACTCGAAAATAGGACGCCTGGACAAGGCGCTCGATGAGGCAAAACAGCAAGGCTGGACTATCGTCGATATGACGTCGCAATGGGGCCGCATCTACCCGTTCGAGGCCAGTGCAACCGAGCAACAGCAATAACAACAGCCGTCAGCAGTGCACCAGACCCAGTCAACAAGGAGCAAGTTGCATGACTCGAATAGCCAAGTGGTTCCCCCAGTTAGCCTTAGTGGCGGCTTCGGTGATGGCCTTGTCCGCCACCGCCGTAGCCGCCGAAAAACCCAACATACTGGTGATTTTCGGCGATGACATTGGCCAGTCCAATATCAGCGCCTATTCCATGGGTGTGGTGGGCTACAAGACCCCCAATATCGACCGGATTGCCAAAGAAGGCATGATGTTCACCGACTACTACGCAGAAAACAGCTGCACAGCGGGTCGATCCTCGTTTATTACCGGACAGACGCCGCTGCGCACCGGCCTGTCCAAGGTCGGCATACCGGGAGCCCCCGTGGGCCTGCAAAAACGCGATATCACCATTGCCCAGGCCCTCAAGTCGCAAGGCTATGCCACTGCACAATTTGGTAAAAACCACTTGGGCGATCGCGACGAATACTTGCCAACCAATCATGGCTTCGACGAGTTTTTCGGCAACCTGTACCACCTCAATGCCGAGGAAGAACCCGAACGTCCGTACTGGCCCAAAGATGATCCGGCCTTCGTCAAGGCCACCTCACCCCGTGGCGTGATCCACAGCTTTGCCGACGGCAAGATTGAAGACACCGGTGCCCTGACCGCCAAGCGCATGGAAACCATCGACGACGAAACCACTGCCGCGGCGCAGGCGTTTATCGAAAAGCAGGCAAAGGCCGACAAGCCTTTTTTTGTGTGGATGAATACCACGCGCATGCACGTCTTTACCCACGTCCGCGATTCAATGAAGGGCCAGAGTGGTATGCCCGGCAACGAATACGCAGATGGCATGCTTGAGCACGACGGCGACGTGGGCAAGCTGCTGAAAACCCTCGACGACCTCAAAATCGCCGACAACACCATCGTGGTCTACACCACCGACAACGGGCCGAACCAGTTCTCTTGGCCGGACGCGGCCACCACGCCGTTCCGTAACGAGAAGAATTCCAACTGGGAGGGTGCATTCCGCGTTCCGGCCATCGTGCGCTGGCCGGGGAAAATCAAGGCTGGCGAAGTGAGCAACGAGATGTTCTCGGGGCTGGACTGGTTCCCTACCCTGCTGGCCGTCGCTGGCGATGCCGATGTCAAAGACAAGTTGCTCAAGGGGTGGGCGCCGGTGGCAGGCGGCACCAACTTCAAGGTGCATCTGGACGGTTTCAACCAGCTGCCGTACCTGACGGGCGAGCAACCCAAGGGCAATCGCAACGAGTTCTACTACTTCAACGATGACGGCATGCTGGTATCGATGCGCTTCGACAACTGGAAAGTAGTTTTTTGCGAGCAACGTGAACCGGGCGGCTTCAAGGTCTGGAGCGAGCCTTTCGTGTGCCTGCGGGTGCCGAAAATCTTCAACCTGCGCATGGATCCGTTTGAACGGGCTGACGTGGTCTCTGATCAGTATTACGACTGGAGCACCAAAAACGTTTACTTGAACGAAGTGGCAATCATGAAGGCAGCCAACTTCCTGGAAACCTTCGTCGATTACCCTCCAAGCCAGAAGCCGCCAAGCTTCAGTATCGATCAGGTACGGGCAGCGGTAGACGCCAAGATTGCCGAGAAAACGAAGAACCAGCCAGCACAGTAACCCGTCTGCGGGAGCGGGCTTACTCGCGATTCAGGCAACGCGGTGTATCAGATGCACCGCGCTGGTCCCATCGCGAGCAAGCCCGATCCCACAGTTCAGCTTCAGCTCCATCCGAACTCTCTCTGCACAAGGCCCTGCGCAATGCCGTTAGCCCTATCCGCGTCTCAGATTGCCAATCGCACAACGGTACTTATGCCCGCCTTGCTGCTCTTTATTTCCGGTACTGCCGCGCTGATTTATCAGGTGCTGTGGATCAAGCAATTGTCACTGGTGATCGGCGTCGAGGTGTACGCCATCACCACCGGCATCAGCGCTTTCTTCGCAGGTCTGGCCTTGGGTGGCCTGCTGTTCGGGCGCTTCGCCGACCGTCTGGGCAAACCACTGCTGTTGTATGCAGGGCTTGAAATCGGCGTGGCACTGCTCGGCATCGGCGCTACGTTCGGCCTGAGCATGGCCGCCGCGCCATTCGCCCGGCTGGAGCAACAGTTCGGCCTGCTGGCCTGGCTGCTGCCTCTGCTGTTGGTCGGCCTGCCCGCGCTGTTGATGGGTGGCACCCTGCCGGTGCTGGTTCGGGCGCTGGCGGCCGACCCACAACACCTGGGCCGCGCCGGTGGGCGGTTGTATGCCGCCAACACCGGTGGCGCAATCGTCGGCACCTTGCTCACCGCCTTTGTGCTGATTGCCACCCTTGGTGTGCGTGGCAGCGCATTCGCTGCCGCCTTGCTCAACATCATCGCCGCTATTGGTGCCCTGCTTGTGCAGCGCCGCTACTCAACACCACTTGCCACCACCCCAGCAGCGCAACCGGCACCGGCACGCCTGGCCATGCTGCTGTATGCGATTGCCGGCGGTGTCGCGCTGGGCTACGAAGTGGTCTGGTCGCAATCGATCGTGCAATTTATGAGTACCCGCACCTACGCCTTTGCCGTGGTATTGGCGACCTACCTTGCCGGGCTGTTTATCGGCAGCAGCCTGATGGCGCGCCGGGTTGATCGACTACGCGATCCTTGGGGCGTATTTGCCTTGCTGATCGCCGGGGCCGGGTTAGTTGCACTGCTGGAAATCGCCCTGCTCGGGCGCTGGTTGATCCTGCTGCAAACCCAGGCCGAAAGCGTGACGCTGGCCCTCGGTGGCAGTGTATTGCTGGGCATGAGTGCCCGTTTTGCAGTGGCGGCGTTAAGTATTGTGTTTATCCCCACACTGCTACTGGGCGCAGCCTTTCCGGTGGCCTTGCGTCTGTGCGTCGGCCCGGAACGGGTTGGGCGCGATGTCGGCGCGGTGGTGGCGTTCAATACGTTGGGCGGGATCATCGGCGTCGCGCTGTGTGGTTTTGTGCTGATCCCCTTGCTGGGCTTGGTGCGCACCCTGGGTCTGCTGGCGATCATCGCCGCCGCCGTGGGGTTTGTCGCGGTACACCAGGGTCATGGGGTCAGGAAAAATCATCGTCGGGGGGTGATTGCCGTAAGTCTTGCGGCGTTGTTGGTAGCCTGGCTAACGCCGGTGGAGCGTCTCGCCGAGTTGTTGCCGGGGGCACGCAACGCCGAGCTGGCGTTTTATGAGGAAGGCCGTGGCGGTACCGTGGCCGTAGTCACCCAGGGCAAGGGCGAGCGCAAGTTTCAGCGCCTGTATATCCAGGGCGTGTCGAATACCGGCGATGCCATGCCCTCGCTGCGTTATATGCGGATTCAGGCCTTGCTGCCGCTGCTGATCCATAACGGCGAACCACACTCGGCACTGGTGATCGGCTTCGGCACCGGGATCACTGCTGGCGCCCTGCTGAGCTACCCCGCGCTGGAGCAACGGGTAGTGGCCGAACTGCTGCCCTCGGTGCTCAAGGCTTCTTCTTTGTTCAAGGGCAACTTCAACGCGGCGACCAACCCCGGTGTACAGGTGCGCTTGCGCGACGGTCGCCAGGAACTGCTGCGCAGCGCGCAGCAATACGACCTGATCACCCTTGAGCCACCACCACCCTCCGCCGCCGGGGTGGTCAACCTGTATTCGCGGGACTTCTACCAACTGGCCGCGCAGCGCCTGCAACCCGAGGGATTGGTCGCGCAATGGTTGCCGCTGCCGACACAGAACATCGACGATTCGCGCTCGTTGGTGCGCAGCTTCCTTGACGTGTTCCCCTACGCGACGTTATGGACCAGCGAGTTTCACGAAATGCTGCTGGTCGGCTCACTGCAACCGATCGAACTGGACGCTACGCGCATCAGCGCCCGCTTTGAACAGCCCGGAGTGCGCAACGCCCTGCAGGACGTGGGCGTAGCCTCCGCCGCTGCGCTGCTCGCCACCTGGGTGACGGATCGTGAAGGGCTGGAACGCTTTGCCGCAGATGCACCGCCAGTGACCGACGACCAGCCGCGCATCGAATACGCACCCTGGGTTCGCGCCAAAGAAATCAGCCGAGTGCTTCCGGCGTTGCTCGATCTGCGCCGACCGCCTCTGTTGCTCAACGCTGACCCGGGGTTCGTCGAGCGCATGAATGTGCATCAGCAACGCCTGATGCAGTTTTACCGCTCCAGCCTGCACGCCTATGATGGCGATCGCGAGGCCTGGGGCCGGGATATCCGCGAAGTGATGCGCGGCGATGGCGCCAACCCCTATTACCGCTGGTTTGTCGGCGAACGCTAAAGCATCTGGATACGGAAGTCGCAATGCCCAAAACTAAAAATAAAACAGCTGCAGACCAACCTGATTCGCGCCCTACCCTGATAAGTCGTTACCTGTTTGCCGCGATCGTCGCCGTGATACTGGTGGTGCTGGCCGTGCTGTGGCTTTGGCTAGATCGCCCACAACCCGTCCTGCCGGTGGCCTACGAGCCCAAAACAGCGATTGCAGCACCGCAGGCCAAACAAACAGCGCCCGCGCAGATGGTCGATGAGCAGCAGTGCCAGGGCTGTCACAACGAACAGGTCAAGGACTGGCAAGGCTCGCACCACCAGTTGGCAATGCAGGCAGCCACCCCGCAGACGATGCTGGCAGATTTCGACAACGCGAGTTTTAAAGGTGAAGGCGAAAGCAGCCGTTTTTTTCGCCAAGGCGACGAGTTCTGGGTCAATACCCCAGGGCCAGATGGCAAAGCCACTGACTTCAAGGTTGCCTACACCTTCGGCATCGCGCCGTTGCAACAGTATTTGCTCGACGTCGGCGACGGCAAACTACAGGCCCTGGGCGTGGCCTGGGATACTGAAAAAAACCGCTGGTTTCACCTGTATCCGGGCCAAGGGGTGGATTTCAAAAATCCGCTGCATTGGAGCAAGCCCAGCCAGAATGCCAACTTTATGTGCGTCGAATGCCATACCACGGGTTATAAACGCAATTTCGACGCCGCCACCAACAGTTTCAACAGCCACTGGAACAGCCTTGGCGTCGGTTGCCAGGCGTGCCACGGCCCGGCCTCCAACCACGTGTTGGCGGTGACCAACAAACGCGATCTGCCCCATAGCGGTTTCGACGTAGACCTGAAAAGCAAGGATCCCGCCGTCGAAATCGAAACCTGCGCCCGCTGTCATGCCCGGCGCGCACCGCTGGGCGATGGTTTTACCGCGGGCAAGCGCTTGATGGACGATTACCTGCCCAGCGTACTGACCCGCGAATTGTATGCGCTGGACGGCAAGATCAAGGATGAAGTGTTCGAGCACGGCTCCTTCGCGCAAAGCAAAATGTTCGACAAAGGTGTGCGTTGCAGCAACTGCCACAACCCCCACAGCACCGAACTTAAAGCGCCGGGCAATGCCGTGTGCGTGCAATGCCACAACCGCGCGGGCAAGGCTGCGATTGCCGGGATCGACGACAAGGGCCTGCAAGCGAAGAACTACGATTCGGTCGAACATCATCGCCATACCGAGGGCCAGCCAGGCTCGCAATGTACCGATTGCCACATGCCCGGCAAGTTCTACATGGGCAATGATTTCAGGCATGACCACAGCTTCGGCATCCCCAACCCGGTACGGGCCAAAACCCTTGGCACCCCGGACGCTTGCCTGACCTGCCATCAGGGCAAGGCCGGCGACAAAGTGACAGAGCAATTCAAACTCTGGACCGCCCATGACGCACCCCAGGCTGCCCGTTACGACGAAAGCTTGTGGCTGATCCGCGGCGGTAAGCCCGGAGCGGCACAGGCACTTTACGAACAGTTACAGCGCGGTAACCTGCCTGCTATCCAGCGGGCAACGTTACTGGCCGAACTGGCGAACTACCCCAGCGAATCCGCCCTGAAGCTGGCCAGCAAGGACTTGGGCAATCCCGCACCGCAAGTGCGTGAAAGCGCGGTACGGGCCGTGAGCGCCTTCTTGCCACCCACTGAGCGAATCGCGTCGCTCAGTCCGTTATTGACGGACAGCGTGCGTGCGGTGCGCATCATCGCTGCCCGTAACTTGCAGGGCTCTGCGGGCACTGGCTTGGGCTCAGCACAAGACGCCTGGGCCAAAGCCATCGGTGAATACGAAGCAGTGCAATTGAGCCTGGCCGAAAGGGCCGAGTCGAACCTCAACCTGGCCATGTTGTATCAGGCCAGCGGGCGTAATTCCGAGGTTGAGCCAATGCTGCGCACCGCCCTGCTGCGCGATCCGGACTTCTTCCCGGCACTGGTCACGCTGGCGCAATGGCTGGAAGCCAGTGGTCGCGGCGCCGAGGCCACAGCCTTGCTCGACAACGCGTTGCAGACCAACCCAAAAGCAGCCCTGTTGCAGCACAGCCAAGGGCTCGCGCTGATTCGCGCAGGCCAGCCCGGACAGGCCATGACAGCCCTGCAAAAGGCCGTGAAACTGGAACCTGACAACGGCCAGTATCGCTATGTATTGGCGGTGGCGCTGCACCAGAGTGGTCAGGTGGATCAGGCTTGCGAGCAAATGGAAGAACTGCTCAAGCGCCAACCGGCGTTTCGCGATGCGCGGCTGGCATTAATCCAGTTTTATCTCGACAGTGGCCAGGAGCCCAAGGCGCAGGTGGTGCTGCAAGCTTGGAAAAAGATCAACCCTGAGGATGTAGCGCTGAAGTAACGGCCCAAAGACTAAAACCTGTAGATACTCTGTTCCAGGTCAAACCCCTGTGGGAGCGAGCCTGCTCGCGAATGATCATCGCGAGCAGGCTCGCTCCCACGATTGAAGTATCTCAGTAGCCTCGTTCCCTGACAGCGGCTACAGGAACCACAGGCGTGTCGGCGCACCCAACAGGTACGACAACCAAACAAAAAACGGCTCTTGGAAAACCACAGAGTCGTCCTCAAAACCAGCAATAATCCTCAATAAAACCTGTAAACAGCCTCTATCCAAACCAGCTTATGACTAATAGGTTGGTTTAAAGCATTGCGAGACCAAAACCCAACTCGTATGATGTCTGTTAACCAAGGGCAAACCCTTCGGCGCAAATCACCCGCATAACAATAATCAGTGGGGGCTTCGAATTGTGAATAACGCCAGCAATCTGTCTGCTGCACGCGCTAACGCTTTGCCAGGACCCACCCACCGGTCACGGCTGCCATAGCCCTGCAAACCGCCTCGTTAATCGATCAGCCAACCCCTGACTCTTTTCAAGGAACAGACCATGAACGCCGAACATCAGCACCACGCCAGCAAAGCGCCGGTCGTCACCAGCCTGCAGGTTATCCCCGTGGCGGGCCATGACAGCATGTTGCTCAACCTTAGCGGCGCTCATGGCCCTTTCTTTACCCGCAATATCGTTATCCTCAAGGACAGCAGCGGCAATATCGGCGTAGGTGAAGTGCCGGGCGGCGAACGCATCCGCGAAACCCTCGAAGACGCACGCAACCTGGTGGTGGGCCAACCCATCGGCAACTACCAGAGCATCCTCAATGCCATGCGTAGCACATTCGCCGCCCGCGACTCGGCGGGGCGCGGCCTGCAAACCTTTGACCTGCGCATCACCATCCACGCGGTCACGGCGATGGAAGCGGCCCTTCTCGACTTGCTCGGTCAGTTCCTCGAGGTTCCGGTAGCGGCTTTGCTCGGTGAAGGCCAGCAACGCGATGCGGTGAAGATGCTCGGCTACCTGTTTTACATCGGCGACCGCCAGCAGACCGATCTGGCCTACCGCAGTGAAGCCGATGGCGATGACTGGTTGCGCCTGCGCCACGAAAAAGCACTGACCCCGCAAGCCATCGTCCGCCTTGCAGAAGCCGCCCAAGCCAGATACGGCTTTAACGACTTCAAGCTTAAGGGCGGTGTATTGCGCGGTGCCGAAGAGATCGAAGCGGTGACGGCGCTGGCCGAGCGCTTCCCGAATGCACGCATCACCCTTGACCCCAATGGCGCCTGGTCACTCAAGGAAGCCATTACCCTGTGCCGTGATCAGCATCACGTGCTGGCGTATGCCGAAGACCCATGCGGCGCGGAAAACGGCTATTCAGGGCGTGAAGTGATGGCTGAGTTCCGTCGCGCCACCGGACTGCCCACCGCCACCAACATGATCGCCACCGACTGGCGCGAAATGGGGCACGCGATTCAATCGCAAGCAGTGGACATTCCATTGGCCGACCCGCATTTCTGGACAATGCAGGGCTCGGTACGGGTCGCGCAGATGTGTCACGAGTGGGGCCTGACCTGGGGTTCGCACTCCAATAACCATTTTGATATTTCCCTTGCCATGTTCACTCAGGTCGCAGCGGCGGCACCGGGCGAAATTACCGCCATCGATACCCACTGGATCTGGCAGGACGGCCAGCGCCTGACCCGCGAGCCGCTGAAAATCGTCGACGGTCATATCAAGGTTCCGGCCAGATCCGGCCTGGGCGTGGATATCGACATGGACGCCGTGGCCAAGGCTCACGAACTGTACAAAGGCATGGGCCTGGGTGCTCGCGACGACAGCGTCGCCATGCAGTTCCTTGTTCCCGGCTGGAAATACGACAACAAAAAACCATGCCTTGTGCGCTGAACACTCCAGTGCGCGCTTAAAGCCTATCTAGCGAGGATTGAAACGATGTCGAACGAAACAGGCCACAATTTTATCGGCGGCAGCCGCAGCGCAGAAGGCACCGTCACGCTTGAAAGCCTGGATGCCAGCACCGGCGAGGCCTTGCCTCTGCGCTTTTATCAGGCGACCCCTGAAGAAGTGGACCGCGCCGCCAACGCCGCCGCCGAAGCCTTTTTGGCGTTTCGCCAACTTTCGCCTGAGCGCCGCGCCGAATTTCTCGACGCCATTGGTGACGAGATTGATCAACTGGGCGACGACTTTGTCGCCCTGGTGTGCAGAGAGACCGCCCTGCCTGCAGCGCGCATTCAAGGCGAACGCGGCCGTACCAGCGGGCAAATGCGCCTGTTCGCCAAGGTACTGCGTCGCGGTGATTATTTAGGGGCTCGGATCGATCTGGCCCTGCCGGATCGCAAGCCTCTGCCACGGGCGGATTTACGCCAGTACCGGATCGGCGTCGGGCCGGTCGCCGTGTTCGGTGCCAGCAACTTCCCGCTGGCCTTCTCCACTGCCGGTGGCGATACCGCAGCCGCCTTTGCTGCGGGCTGCCCGGTGGTATTCAAGGCGCACAGCGGGCACATGGCAACCGCCGACCAGGTCGGTAGCGCAATTATTCGCGCCGCACAAAAGACCGGCATGCCCAATGGCGTGTTCAACATGATCTTCGGCGCGGGCGTCGGTGAACAGTTGGTCAAGCACCCAGCGATTCAGGCAGTGGGCTTTACCGGCTCGCTGCATGGTGGCAACGCCCTGGGCAAAATGGCCGCCGAGCGCGAACAACCGATTCCGGTGTTCGCCGAAATGTCGAGCATCAACCCGGTCATCCTGCTGCCTCAAGCCCTGGCTTCGCGCAGCGCGGCTGTGGCCAAGGAACTCGCGGCTTCAGTCACCCAAGGCGGCGGGCAGTTCTGCACCAACCCAGGCCTGGTGATCGGCCTGCGCTCCCCCGAGTTCGCAGCCTTTGTCGAGCAACTGACTGTGCAAATGGCCGAACAGGGGCCACACACCCTGCTCAATGCAGGCGGCCTGCGCAACTATGCCAAAGGCGTGGAGCACCTGCTCAGCCATGCTGGCATCACCCACCTGGCCGGCCACACTCAATCAGGATCGCAAGCGCAACCTCAGCTGTTCAAGGCTGATGTAAGCCTGTTGCTGGAAAAAGACCCGCTACTACAGGAAGAAGTGTTCGGTCCGACCACGATCATCATCGAAGTCGACAGTGACGCGCAGTTAAAAGCTGCCTTGCTGGCCTTGCGTGGCCAATTGACCGCCACCCTGATCGGCGAACCGGCGGACCTTGCGCACTATCAATGGCTGGTGCCGATCCTTGAGCAAAAGGTCGGGCGGATTCTGGTCAACGGCTACCCGACTGGCGTTGAGGTATGTGACGCCATGGTTCACGGCGGCCCGTACCCGGCCACTTCGGATTCACGCGGCACATCGGTGGGCTCGCTGGCCATTGACCGTTTCCTGCGTCCGGTCTGCTACCAGAACTATCCCGATGCACAGCTCCCGGAAGCGTTGCAAAACAGCAATCCGCTGGGCTTGCAGCGTCTGGTTAATGGCGAGTGGAGTTCCCAGGCGATTGATTAAGGCCTGACCACCGCCTGAAGGCGCCGCGTTTGGCGCCTTTTTATTGCCGAAAAATTGGATCCGATATCAAATTTCAGGCAAAAAAAAGCCCAAGTAGCTGATGGAAACTTGGGGCTTAAAAATGCATAAACCGTGGTAGGTGAACGCAGGGCGATATTACCCCACTGTAACAATCAGTAACAAGTGATTCTGAACAATTTTTTTCAAATCGTTACTGACCTAAGTCATTAAATAGACACATTATTTTTGGATCCATTGATTTTAAATTGCCATCATTCTGCGGTTTTTGGGTGATTTCTACCCACCTCACGCCTTGCTTTCGGCGGAAAGTTGGTAGCTCCGGATAATATGCGTGGCGTGAAGCCTGCGTGTCAGTGGTTTACCCTGGAAAGTGGCTACGCAGCGCCGCCAACCCACCCTGGTAAACCCCGGCAAACAATTCCTGCGCAGCCTCGACGCTTATGCCCAGCGGCGTAAACTGCCCCGACCAGGTCACACGCGAACCGTCGCCTTGTGCTTCGACACGTAAAGTCGCCAGATAGTCGGTCACCGGAAACGGTGCCTGAACGATGGAATAACTATAGGTTTTGCCCGCATTGTCGAACGTTTGCAGCCGCTCGACGATCACCGTGCCATCTACGGTCTGCAGCGTGCGCAAACGCCCGCCTTCACCGTGCTCGCTTTTGGCAATAAACGACAACCAGTCGGGCAGCGAGTTAAAACCGCCAATCAGTTGCCAGACCTGATCGGTTGAAGCGGGAATATCGATAAACGCGGATGTTGCTGCCATGGGGTGTGTGCCTCTCAGAATAAATAGGATTGGAACGCCCTGCTTGCGACGACCAGGATGGGTCGACAGCATGCAGTAGGGTTGGGCTGTATACAATTGCAGCAACATCTACGAATTAGGGCGCGGCCTCGCTTCGCAAAGGGTAATGCCTATGGCTGCTACGAGATATAAAAAGCAATTACTATCTAACGACTAGAGCATTACACCACCACTACTACAGTTTTAACGTTTAACCCCGCCTCCAGCGCACCAAAAAAATAGAACCTCCAAATATATTTAAAAACAACCCAAAAACGATAACACCCGCACCAACAAACTGCCCACCAGACAGTGTTTCACCTAGCAAAAGCACCGCACTTGCAATACCTACGACAGGAACCAGAAGAGATAATGGCGCAATTCGCCATGTTTCATCGTGACCTAATAAATATACCCGGGCGGCATAGCATATGCAGGGTCGCAACAAACAAAAAAGAAAGCTGCCCAAAACTTATGGTTAAGCCATACGCCAACAGCCACCTCACAGGTATTTTAAGTAACCCTATAAAAAACTGCCGAGAAAGCGACAAGAGCGAATCTCAGACCTGCCAAGAGAAAAGGAGGCATGCCATTAAGCCCAATCTTTATGACTACAAAATTCAACCCTCATATAATAACTACGCAAAGGGCTAGCAACATATCCTTCACAGACATAGACTTATTCCCATTAATAAACGACTGCAAGAAACCCGGAAGTCCAGCGCCTGAAAACAGCTTTCACAGAGGATGAAACTGCGCCCGGCTACTCGAAAACCGGCCGAAAGAAGCTTCGCTCGTAACTCAAGATGCACCGGTTGTCTTCAGCCAGTTTGAATGCGGCAATGCACTCGGCATCGGTTTTTGAGCGCTCGCGGTAGTCTTCATAAACCGCGAGGCTGGGGAAGGTAAACATCGCCAAGGCGATGTTGTTGGCGCCTTCCGAGGGCAGGAAGTAGCCGTGGTGCTGCCCACCGAACTTCGCTACCAGCGGGATCCACACTTTCGCATAGGCTTCAAATTCAGCCAGTTGGTACGGGTCAATCACGTAACGCAGGTAGCAGGTAATCATGGGTTCATTCCATGAGGCAAAAGGAAATCGAGACTAGCCCCCTCCCGCCTCACGGGTCAATCAACTCACACAGGATGCAGGCAATCATCCTCGGCATAGATCGCCGTGTGCAAACCGCCCTCGGCATCGCGCCAGGCGCGGTACATACCCGGGGTGTTGAAGCTAAGTACGGTTTCGCCGGACGGAGACACCGCAACCACCCCGCCGTTGCCTCCCAGCTCCTTGAGCTCACCCTGCACCACTTGGTCGCAGGCATCTTGCAGGCTGGAGCCAACCAGGCGAATGCGCGACGCAATATTGTGAGCAACCACGGTGCGCATAAAGAACTCACCGTGACCAGTGGCCGAGATCGCGGCGCTGCGGTCATCGGCCCAGGTGCCAGAACCAATCAGTGGTGAGTCGCCCACGCGACCATAGCGCTTGTTGGTAATCCCGCCTGTGGAGGTAGCGGCGGCGACATGCCCGTGCTGGTCGAGTGCCACGGCGCCCACGGTGCCGAATTTTTTCTCCACGCCTCCCGGCTCCAGTAATACCGTCTCTGGTTGCTGCTGCTGGGCTGCCCATTGGCGACGACGCAAGGGGGTGTCGTACCAATCGTTGCTGACGTGTTCCAGGCCGGGCTGCTCGGACAGAAACAGATCCGCCCCCGCCCCTGCCAGCAGCACGTGTTCGCTGTGCTCCAGCACCGCCCTCGCTCCGCAAATCGGGTTACGCACGTGATGCACACCGGCCACGGCTCCGGCTTCGAGATTGGCGCCGTTCATGATCGCCGCGTCCAGTTCATGGTCACCGGTATGGGTAAATACCGCGCCTTTACCGGCGTTGAACCAGGGGCACTCTTCGAGTTCAATCACGCTGGCCTGTACTGCGTCCAGGCTGCTGCCACCCCGCTCCAGCACATCAACACCGGCCTTGAGCGCCTGCAATAACGCCGCGTGAATTGCCTGTTCGTCAGCTTGCGTCAGCACGCCGGGCATCAGTACGCCAGCGCCGCCATGCAGGGCCATCGCTATGGATTGAGTCATTGCGCATGCACTCCGTGATTGATTATCTGGCTCAAAAAGCGTTGGGTTCGCGGTGATTCCGGGGCCGAGAAAAACCGTTCAGGCGGGGCTTCTTCGACAATCTCGCCCTGATCCATAAACACAATTCGATCCGCGACTTTACGGGCAAAACCCATTTCGTGGGTCACACAGATCATGGTCATGCCTTCCTGGGCCAGGCTGGTCATTACCTCCAGCACTTCGGCGATCATTTCCGGGTCGAGGGCCGAGGTTGGCTCGTCGAACAGCATGACCTTGGGCTGCATGCACAGCGCCCGGGCAATGGCGATTCGCTGCTGCTGACCGCCGGACAACTGCGAGGGAAACTTGTTGGCGTGGTCGCGCATCTTGACCTTGTCCAGCAGCCCCAGCGCACGTTCGATGGCTTCAGCCTCAGGCACACCCAGGTTGGAAGTCTGTGGCAACGTGCAGTTTTTCAGCACTGTGAGATGCGGAAACAGATTGAAGTGCTGGAAGCACATGCCCACCTGACGGCGGATGCGCTCAAGGCCCTTGAGGTTGCCATTGAGCTCCTCGCCCAGCACCTCGACCACGCCCTGCTGGTGTTGCTCCAGTTGATTGATGCAGCGGATCAGGGTTGACTTGCCGGAGCCGGAAGGTCCGCAAATCACCACTTTCTCGCCGGCTTTGACATTCAGCGAGATATTTTTCAGCACGTGGGCATTGCCGAACCATTTGTTCAATTGTTCGATGCGCACCATCAGGTCAGCGTCGGCCTTGGGTTTGATGATCATGAGCGGCTTTGCTCCATACGTTGTTCAAGGTGTCGGGCATAGCGCGACAGTGCAAAACAGATGACGAAGAAATAGATCGCCAGGAAGATGTAAATTTCGTGGCCGTACTCAACCCATTCAGGTGCGACAGCGGTGCTCATGGCGATACCGACGATGTCCAGCACGCCGACAATCATCACCAGCGTGGTTTCCTTGAACAGGCCGATAAATTGCGTTAGCAAGGGCGCAATGGACTGCTTGAGCACTTGCGGCAGGATGATCTGGCCCATGGTTTTCCAGTAGCCGAAACCCAGCGCCATCGCCGCTTCGTACTGGCCTTTGGGCAGGTTCTGCAAACCGCCGCGCAAGGTCTCGGCCATATAGGCGGCGGTAAACAGAATCAGCACCAGCTGCACCCGCAGCAGAATGTCGAACGCCGAGTCCGGTGGCAGAAACAGCTGAATCATCAGCGAAGCCATAAACAACAGCGAGATCACCGGCACCGAACGCACCAGCTCGATGTAGAGCACGCACAGCATGCGGATGACCGGCAGTTTGGAGCGTCGGCCCAAGGCCAGCAAAATCCCCAGCGGCAAGGCGAAAATCATCCCCGCGGTGCCCAGAAATACCGTCACCAGCATCCCGGCGAACTTGGTCGAAGACACCTCGGGCAGCCCGGCTCCGCCCTTGAGCAGCCACCACATCACGATCGGCAGCAAGGCCAGATACGCCAGCAGCAGGCGCCGGTCCAGACGCTTGAAAAACAGCAGGACAAACGCCGACCCGGCCAGCACCAGCGACACCGTCACCCGCCACTGCTCAGCCTGCGGATAAAAGCCATACACAAACAGATTCCAGCGCTGGGTAATCGGCAGCCAGCACGCCCCTGCCGGGTTGCAATCCTTGGCACTGTCGCCAACGAAGGTCGCGTCGAACACCAGCCAGTTGAGTGCGGCGGGAACGCACCAACACAACAGCGCAATCACGCTGAGGGTCAGCAGGCTGTGCCCCACACTGGGAAACAGTTGGCTGCGGCTCCAGGCCACAGCCCGCTGAACCGAGGGCAAGCGCGGCGGCGTCAGCGGGACAGCCAGTACCTGATTCATTGCGGTCATGTTCAGTGCCCCCTCTGGCCGATACGGTGGTTGTAGATATTCATCCCCAAAGAAATCACCAGGCTGATCGCACAATAAGTGCCCATGACCAACGCGATGCATTCAATAGCCTGCCCCGTCTGGTTCAGGGTGGTGCCGCCGGTAGACGACACCAGCTCCATAAAGCCGATCACCACACCCAAAGAGGAGTTTTTGACGATATTGAGGTAGGTATTGGTGATTTGCGGAATCATCGGGTAGATCGCCTGCGGGACGATCAACTGGCGCATGGTGGCGCCCGATTTGAAGCCGAGCGCCCTGGCCGCTTCGTACTGACCGCGATGCACCGACTCAATCGCACCGCGAAAGATTTCTGCGATGTAACTGGCGCTGTAGAACGACAGGGCCAGGCACAGAGCAAGCATTTCCGGCACCAGGGTAATCCCGCCCTTAAAGCCAAAACCGCGCTGCACCGGCACCTCCCATTGCAATTGGGTACCGCTCACGGCGTACACCAGCAAAGGCAGCACCACTGCCCCGAGCAACAGCACAGGCCAACGCTTGGAGGCAAAACCGCGCCACGGTGTACGGGCCTCCTTGAAACGACAAAACCCATAACCCAGCAACATGCCCAGCAACATCAGGGCCACACCCCAGCCGACCTGACTGCCTTGCGCAAGCCAGGGCAGGTTCAGGCCGTTGTTGTTCAAAAACACAACGCCAAACAACGAGGCCGAATGCTTGACCCCGGGCAATGCCAGTACCAGGCCGTACCACCAGACCAGATGCACCACCAACGGCACGTTGCGCAGAAATTCGATGCAGGTGCCACTCAGGCGCTTGATCAGCCAGTTGTCCGAGACCCTGGCGATACCCAACGCACCACCCAGCAAGGTGGCCAACACGATGCTCAGCACCGACACCAGCAAGGTGTTGAGCAAGCCCACCAGATAAGCCCGGGCATAGGTCGCGTCCGGGGTGTAATCAATCAGCGAGAAGCTGATGTCGTAGCCGGCGCGCTGAGATAAAAAGCCGAATCCGGAAGCAATATTGAGGTTCTTGAGGTTCAACGCGGCGTTGCTGGAGAGCAGATAAAACACCGCTGCAACCAGAGCCAGTACCAGCCCTTGCTGCAACACACTCGACAGACGCAGATTGTGCGAACGATGGGTCGACATGACAGTAATTCCCTTAACGGATCGGCGGTGCGTACATCAAGCCATGGTCTTTCCAACTGCGGTTCAGCCCGCGCGGGATGTTCAATGCTGTCTGCTGGCCGAGGTTACGGTCGTAGATTTGCGCGTAGTTGCCGACCTGCTTTATGGCGCGATACGCCCAGTCACTGTCCAGGCCAAAGGATTTGCCGATGGTGCCTTCGGTGCCGAGCAAACGGGCGATATCGGTCGATGCGGTTTTATTGCCCCGCAGTTCGTCGACGTTGTCCGAAGTCACACCCAGCTCTTCGCCCGTCATCAGGGCATAGGCGGTCCAGGTCACGATATTGCGCCAGGTGGTGTCACCCTGAGCGACGAAGGCACCCAGTGGCTCCTTGGAAATCACTTCCGGCAGCAACGCGTAGTCCTGGGGGTTATTCATCAGCGCCAATCGTGCAGCCAGACCGGAAGAGTCATTGGAAATGGCATTGCAGCGCCCGCGCTGGAAAGCAGCGTAGAGTTCGGGGCTTTTTTCGATGACCACGGTTTTGTAGGTCAGGCCACGTCGGCCGAAATAGTCTTCGAGGTTCTGCTCGGAGGTGGTGCCGGGCGACAGGCAAAAGGTGGCGCCATCCAGATCGGTGAGTTTTTTGATGCCGTCGGCCGTATGGGTCATGAAGCCCTGGCCGTCGTAAAACCATACCGTCGTGAAGTCCACCCCCAGATTGGCCACCCGCTCAGCAGTCCAGGACGCGGCCCGTGACAGGATGTCGATTTCACCGGAGGCCAGGGCCGTGAAGCGGTTCTTCGCGGTGGTGGCCAGGTACTCGACCTTGTCCGCATCACCCAGCACCGCAGCGGCGACGGCGCGGCACAAATCCACGTCCATGCCGGTCCAGCGGCCCTTGTCATCAATCAGCGAAAAACCCGGTTTATCACCAGCTACACCACAGCGCACGCTGCCATGTGCCTTGACCTTTTCCAACACACCTGCCTGGGCAGCCTGACCACTGACCACCAGCAGGGCCAATAACGGAGCCCCAAGTAAAAGCTTCACCCTATTCAATTTGTGCATATCATGCCCCTTCGAAATTCTTCTTGTTATGCCTGTGAACCACACTTTTACGATCGGTAAAGCGGCAGGTGGCGGTTAAGGTGCACAATAAAGACAGAGGCATGGGTCGGATAGCGACTATTGATCCACTATGCTGGACGCGCTATCGAATATTGGAATAACTCTATGAATATCGACTGGTATGAAGATTTCCTCGCCCTGGCCGATACCGGCAAGTTCACCGCGGCGGCCAGCATGCGTGGCTCTTCGCAATCGGCGTTGAGCCGACGCATTCAATTGCTCGAAGCGCACCTGGGCGCCAACCTGATCGACCGCGAACGCAACCCGGTACGCCTGACTGCCGCCGGTGAAGCCTTGCTGCCCAATGCCGTGGAACTGGTACGCATGGCCCGCGACTGCGAGCAGAGCGTAAAAGTGCTCAACCGGCCACTGACCTTTGCCTCGCTGCACACTTTGGCCTGCAACTTCTTCCCCGGCTGGATCAGCCAGTTGAACAGCCCGCAAACGCCGCTGTTCACCCGGATCGATACTGGCTATCGCAGCACCGATGATTACTACATGGCGCTGATGTCCGGGCGTTGCGATTTCGTCCTGTTCTACCGCGACACCAAGAGCGCGCCCTACTCCCGGCAAAGTGAATTCGAAGTCAAATCCCTGGGCCATGACGAACTGTACTGGGTCGCCACCCCCGACTTGGCCACGCATTGCGCGCAGACCGACGAACCGATCCCGTTGCTCAGCTACTCGCGCAGCGCGCAATTGCATGAACTGTCACGCACCCAGATCAACCGCCATCCGCAGCCCCATCGCCTGCTGCAAGTGTTCGAGGCAACCGTGTCAGAAGCGCTCAAACCGATGGTCGCCAGCGGCCAGGGCGTGGCGTGCATGCCCCACAGCATGGTGGCGCCGTTGATTGAGCGAAAGGAATTGGTGCGCCTGTATCCAGACATGGAATCCGACCATCTGGAAGTGATTTTGGTGCGCTGGCGGGACAACCGTAACCCACAGGCCGAGGCGTTCTGGCAGCGGTTGTAAATTAAACCTGATGCGCGAGTCCTTGTGGAAGCGAGCCTGCTCGCGAAGGCATCACCGTAGCTTGCCTGACACACCGAGGCATCTGCATCGCAGGTAAGCCAGCTCCCACAGGTTTTGCACTGTTCACACTCCCTGTGCCTTCACGCCGTGAAAATCATATGAGCCTGAGATGGCTATTGAACCAGCCCCGCCTGAATCTTTCCCACCACCTCCTTCATCGCCGGTAAAAAGCGGCGAGCAGCTTCCTCCACCGGCATGGCCTTGGCGATATACACCAGATTCAGGCAACCCATCACCCGCTCCTGATACATCACCGGGATCGCTATCGCAGCGATTTTGCGCTCCTCGCCCCAGTGCGAGTTGTTTTCCCCATAGCCCTTGTTGCGCGTGTGCTCCACCAACCGTTCGACAAATCGGCGATCCGCCGCCAGCGCCGATTGCGAGTCGTCACGACTGATCATCAGCTCGATCAACTCCTCCCGCTCGGCAGGCGGACAAAATGCGAAGTAGGCTCGCCCGGTCGCCGTCATCAGTAACGGCAAGCGGCGCCCCACCATCGAACGATGAAATGACAGGCGACTGAATCGGTGAGTGGTTTCGCGTATCACCATGGCATCGCCATCCAGGGTGCACAGGTCGGTAGGCCAGGCCACTTGCTGGAGCAACTGGCCCAACAAGGGCGCGGCAATTGAAGAAATCCACTGTTCATCGCGAAAGCCTTCACTGAGCTCGCGCACCTTGAGCGTCAGCCGGTAGCTGTCATCAGACTCGCTGCGCCGCACATAACCTTCGGCCTGCAGAGTTTCGAGCAAACGACGCACTGTGGTGCGATGCAGGCCACTGTGTTCAGCCAGTTGTGCGGTGCTGGCACCGCCATCGAAACGGTTGAGACCGTTGATCAGCAACAGCCCGCGCATCAAGCCGCGCACGGCCTTATATTCGGTTTCGCTCATGTCATTTCCATTATTTTTATAGGTAAATCAACGATGTGCACTATGTGCACACTAGCAAGGGTTGTCGTTGTTCACCAGCCTCGTGATTTCCATACTGCGCCCAACAAGAAATCCAAAAAAGCGCTGTACGGAGATACCCATGAGTTCTGCTCACACTGCTTCACCTCTGGACCTGAGCACCGATGTCGCGATTGTCGGTGCCGGCCCGGTCGGACTGATGATCGCCAACTACCTGGGCCAATGTGGTGTGAACGTCACCCTGGTGGAAAAACTCGACAGCCTGATCGACTACCCCCGCGCTATCGGCCTGGATGACGAAAGCCTGCGTACCTTCCAGGCAGTCGGCCTTGCCGATAACGTGCTGCCGCACACTACGCCCTGGCATGCGATGCGTTTTATGACGCCCAAGGGTCGCTGCTTTGCCGATATCCAGCCCAAGACCGATGAGTTCGGCTGGTCCCGCCGTAATGCCTTTATCCAGCCGTTGGCAGACCGCGTGCTGTTCGAAGGCCTGGCCCGCTTTGACAACGTCAAGGTGCTGTTCGGCCGCGAACTCGAAGGCTTCGAGCAAAGCGACAGCGGCGTGCAACTAAGCCTGAAAAACGCCGAAGGTCGCAGCGAGCGCTTGCAGGCCAAATACCTGATCGGCTGCGACGGCGGCAACAGCCTGGTACGCCGCAGCCTGGATATCAGTTTTGAAGGCAAGACCGCGCCCAATCAGTGGATCGTGGTGGATATCGCCAACGACCCGCTCAGTACGCCCCATGTGTACCTGTGCTGCGACCCGGTGCGGCCCTACGTATCGGCCGCCCTGCCCCACGGCGTGCGCCGCTTCGAGTTTATGGTGATGCCCGGCGAAACCGAGGCCGAGCTGAGCAAGCCCGAAAACATGCGCAAGCTGCTGGCCAAGGTGCTGCCGGACCCGGACCGCATCGAGCTGATCCGCAGCCGCGTCTATACCCATAACGCACGCCTCGCCGGACGCTTTCGTCAGGGTCGGGTACTGCTGGCCGGGGATGCCGCACATATCATGCCGGTCTGGCAGGGCCAGGGTTACAACAGCGGCATGCGCGATGCCTCCAACCTGGCCTGGAAGCTGTCGCTGGTGATCAAGGGTCTGGCCAGCGACCGCTTGCTCGACAGCTATGAGCTGGAACGCCGCGACCACGCCAAGGCGATGATCGACCTATCCGTTCTGGCTGGCCATGTACTGGCGCCGCCCAAGCGCTGGCAGGGCACTCTGCGTGATGGCGTGTCGTGGCTGCTCAACTATGTGCCACCGGTCAAACGCTACTTCGTCGAAATGCGCTTCAAGCCCATGCCGCAATACACCCGCGGTGCCCTGATCGTGCCAAGCGAAAAAGGCTCGCCGGTGGGCAAGATGTTTATTCAGCCCAAGGTACTGACCGACACCGGCACCACCGTTCTACTCGATGAAGTGATCGGCGAGAACTTCGCCATTATCGCCTGGGGTTGCGACCCCACCTGGGGCCTGACGCCAGCTCAGATTGCGCAATGGAAAACCCTGGGCACGCGGTTTATTCAAGTGCTGCCGGACGTCCAGCTCAGGGCTCCGAGCGACGCCGGCAACGACGTGATTCGCATCGGCGACAGCAGTGGCCGCCTGCGCGAGTGGTTCGCTCGCGGTTCATCGTCCATCGCCCTGCTGCGCCCTGATCGCTTTCTCGCCGGGTTGGCCACACCACAAACCCTTGGCAAAGCCTGCAATGAACTGGCCCTGGCACTCAACGCACAGACGCAAGCCAGCGTGACGTCAATCGTCAGCAAGGTGGCCTGAAATGAGCGCATATCTGCACTGCCTGTCACATACGCCGCTGGTGGGCTACGTCGACCCGGCACCTGAAGTGCTGGCCGAAGTGGACAGCATGATCAGCGATGCCCGCGAGCGTATTGCCCGTTTCGATCCGCAACTGATCGTGCTCCTGGGACCCGATCACTACAACGGCTTTTTCTACGACGTAATGCCGCCCTTTTGCATTGGCATGGCCGCCGATGCCATCGGTGATTTCGACACGGCAGCCGGCCCCCTCGACGTACCTAAAGCGCTGGCAGAAGCCTGCGCCCAAGCCGTCATGGATGCCGGAATAGACACCGCCGTGTCCTATCGAATGCAGGTTGACCACGCCTTTGCCCAACCGCTGGAACTGTTGCTGGGCGGATTGTGCACCTGCCCCGTGATTCCGGTATTCATCAATTCGGTGGCAGTGCCCCTGCCCGGCTTCAAGCGTGCGCGCTTGCTGGGTGAGGCCATCGGCCAATGGGCCAAATCACTGGACCTGCGCGTGCTGTTTCTCGCGTCCGGAGGCCTGTCACATCAGCCCCCGGTGCCAGAGCTGGCCAAGGCCGATGCACGCATGGCAGACCGCCTGATGGGCAGCGGCCGCCAGTTACCGGCCGATGAGCGCGAGGCTCGCCAGCAGCGGGTGATCCAGGCCGCACGGCACTTTGTCGAAGACCAGAACAGCCTGCATCCGCTCAACCCGGTATGGGACCAACAGTTTCTCGACACCCTGGAACAGGGCCGCCTGAGCGACCTCGACGCCCTGGGCAATGACGAGCTGTCGGCGCTGGCCGGCAAGTCGACCCACGAGGTGAAAACCTGGGTCGCCGCCTTCGCCGCCCTGTCCGCCTTCGGCCCTTACCAAACCGAAGGCCGCTACTACCGCCCGATTCCCGAGTGGATCGCAGGCTTCGGCGCCCTTGGCGCGCAGCCGCTGAACAACACCCTTTGAATTCAAGGAACACTGCCATGACTACCACTGCCAGCGTATTCACTGAAGCCTCGACCAGCCGCTTTGCCCGTATCAAGGAAGGCGGCCTGGACCTGCAATTGCACTACAACGACGTCGGCCAAGGTGCAGAGACTGTGGTCATGCTCCACGGCTCCGGGCCCGGCGCCAGCGGCTGGGCCAACTTCCACCGCAACATCGAACCGTTGGTGACAGCCGGTTACCGGGTGATCCTGCTCGACTGCCCGGGCTGGAGCAAAAGCGACCCGGTGGTCAGCGAAGGTTCGCGCTCCAACCTCAATGCGTCGGCGCTCAAGGGGCTGCTCGATGTGCTGGACCTAGACCGGGTGCACATCATCGGCAACTCGATGGGTGCCCACAGCACCGTAGCCTTCGCTCTGGAAAACCCGGAGCGCATCGGCAAACTGATCCTCATGGGCGGCGGCACCGGCGGCCCGAGCGCGTTTGTGCCCCAGCCCACCGAAGGCATCAAGCTGATCGGTGCGCTGTACCGCGAGCCGACTATTGAAAACCTGAAAAAGATGATGAACGTCTTCGTTTTCGACGCCAGCAGCCTGACCGAAGAACTGTTCCAGACCCGCCTGGATAACCTCCTGGCGTGCCGCGACCATCTGGAAAATTTCGTTAAAAGCAGCACCCTCAATCCCAAGCAGTTCCCCGACTTCAGCCATCGCCTGCACGAAATCAGCGCAGAAACCCTGCTGGTGTGGGGTCGCGAAGACCGCTTTGTGCCGATGGACACCGGCTTGCGTCTGCTGGCCGGACTGCCTAAAGCGCAGTTGCACGTGTTCAACCGCTGCGGCCACTGGGCGCAGTGGGAGCACGCCGACACCTTCAACCGCATGGTGCTGGACTTCCTGACCCACTGATGACCGAGACCGCCATGAACCCGACTCCAGAGACACTGGCCCAACTGGCCGCCGATTTGCGTCACGCCGAAACTCACGGCAACGCCATCGCACCGCTGCGCGAGCTGATCGGTGAAGACAACGCGACAGCCGCCTACACCATCCAGCAGCTCAATGTCGCCCACGGCATCGCCAATGGACGCCGGGTAGTGGGCCGAAAAATCGGCCTGACCAACCCCAAGGTTCAGGCGCAACTAGGCGTGGACCAACCGGACTTCGGCACCCTGTTCGCGGACATGTGCTACGGCGACAACCAGACCGTGCCCATCGAGCGCGTGCTGCAACCCAAGATCGAGGCTGAAATCGCCTTGATCCTCAAACATGACCTGCCCCACCCCGACACCACCTTCGACGAAGTCATGAGCGCCACCGGCTGGGTGGTCCCGGCCCTGGAAATCGTCGGCAGCCGCGTGCAGCAGTGGAACATCCGCTTTGTCGATACGGTAGCCGACAACGCCTCCAGTGGCTGCTACGTACTCGGCGGCCCGGCCCGCAGCCTCGAGGGGCTGGACTTGCGCAATGCGGGCATGCGCATGACCCGCAATGGTGAAGAGGTTTCCAGTGGCAGCGGCGCGCAATGCCTGGGCCATCCGCTCAATGCGGCCGTGTGGCTGGCTTGCACCATGGCGCGTCTGGGCAATCCGCTGCAAGCGGGCGACATCATCCTGACAGGCGCACTGGGGCCAATGGTGGCCGTGGCCGCCGGTGATCGTTTCGACGCGCATATCGAAGGCATCGGCAGTGTCGGTGTGGACTTCTCGCAACACAGCAGCGCCGAGTAATCGGCGACTTGCGTGCATATGAGGCAACAATAATGAACAAGAAACTCAAGGTCGCCATCATCGGCTCCGGCAATATCGGCACCGACCTGATGATTAAAATCCTGCGCAATGCCAAGCACCTGGAAATGGGCGCCATGGTCGGTATCGATCCGGCCTCCGACGGTCTGGCCCGCGCTGCCCGCATGGGTGTTGCGATCACCCACGAAGGGGTTGAAGGCCTGACGCGCATGGACGTGTTCAAGGACATCGACTTCGTGTTCGATGCCACCTCCGCCGGCGCCCATGTCAAGAACGACGCCTTTCTGCGCGGCATCAAACCCGGTATCCGCCTGATCGACCTCACGCCTGCGGCCATTGGCCCGTACTGCGTGCCAGTGGTCAATCTGGAACAGAACCTCGACCAGCTAAACGTCAATATGGTCACGTGCGGCGGGCAGGCGACCATCCCGATGGTCGCCGCCGTGTCCCGTGTGGTCAAAGTGCATTACGCCGAAATCGTCGCTTCGATTGCCAGCAAATCTGCCGGTCCCGGCACCCGCGCCAATATCGACGAGTTCACCGAAACCACCTCCAGGGCCATCGAAGTGATTGGCGGTGCAACCAAGGGCAAGGCGATCATCGTGATGAATCCGGCAGAGCCGCCGTTGATGATGCGCGACACTGTTTTTGTGCTAAGCGAGGCCGCAGACCAGGCACTGGTCGAGGCATCCA
Source organism: Pseudomonas kulmbachensis (assembly GCF_963681935.1). Lineage (NCBI taxonomy): Bacteria > Pseudomonadati > Pseudomonadota > Gammaproteobacteria > Pseudomonadales > Pseudomonadaceae > Pseudomonas > Pseudomonas kulmbachensis. Next base: position 3,282,371 of record NZ_OY817088.1, read on the forward strand.
TCGTTGAAATGGCCGCAGCGGTGCAAGCCTATGTGCCGGGCTATCGCCTCAAGCAAAACGTGCAATTCGACGTAATCCCTGAAGACGCACCGCTGACTATTCCCGGACTAGGCAGGTTTTCTGGCCTCAAGACTTCGGTGTTTCTTGAAGTCGAAGGCGCCGCCCACTACCTGCCGGCCTACGCCGGAAATCTCGACATCATGACCTCCGCGGCCTTGGCCACCGCCGAGCGCATGGCGCTGTCGATGCTCAACGCCTGAGGGGAAAACCATGAACGGTAAAAAGATCTATATCAGCGACGTAACCCTACGCGACGGCAGCCACGCGGTGCGCCATCAGTACTCGTTGCAGAACGTGCAGGATATCGCCCGCGCCCTGGACAAGGCCCGTGTCGACGCCATCGAAGTAGCCCACGGTGATGGACTGCAGGGTTCGAGCTTCAACTATGGCTTTGCCTCGCACACCGATCTGGAGTGGATCGAAGCGGCGGCGGATGTAATCAGCCACGCCAAAATCACCACCTTGCTGTTGCCCGGCATCGGCACGGTTCACGACCTCAAGGCCGCGTACAACGCCGGTGCCCGGGTGGTGCGCATCGCCACCCATTGCACCGAAGCCGATGTATCGAAGCAGCACATCGAATACGCCCGTGAACTGGGCATGGACACCGTGGGCTTTCTGATGATGAGCCACATGATCCCGGCCGAGCAGTTGGCCGCACAGGCCAAGCTGATGGAGAGCTACGGCGCCACTTGCGTGTACATGGCCGACTCCGGCGGCGCCATGAACATGCAGGATATCCGCGACCGCTTCCGCGCGTTCAAGGCGGTGCTCAAGCCTGAGACCGAAACCGGCATGCATGCCCACCACAACCTGTCGCTGGGCGTGGCCAACTCGATTACGGCGGTTGAAGAAGGCTGCGACCGGATCGACGCCAGCCTCGCGGGCATGGGTGCCGGGGCCGGCAATGCCCCGCTGGAAGTGTTTATCGCCGCCGCCGAGCGCCTGGGCTGGAACCACGGCACGGACCTTTACACGCTGATGGATGCAGCGGATGACATCGTCCGACCGTTGCAGGATCGCCCGGTACGGGTCGACCGCGAAACCCTGGCGCTGGGTTATGCCGGGGTGTATTCGAGCTTTTTGCGCCATGCCGAAATCGCTGCGGCCAAGTACGGGCTCAAGACGCTGGACATCCTGGTGGAGCTTGGCAAACGGCGGATGGTGGGCGGCCAGGAAGACATGATCGTCGACGTGGCGCTGGACCTGCTTAAACGCTAAAGCCCTCCTTGCCCCCTTGTGGGAGCGGGCTTGCTCGCGATGCTGGCAACGCGGTGTACCTGACGAACCGCATTGATCCAATCGCGAGCAAACCCGCTCCCACAGAAACAGGGGTTAACGCAGCTTCATCCATAACAACAATAAAACGGGTACAGCCCATGACTTCACTCAATCTGCAAATGGCCCGCACTATCGGCCTGTGCTTCCTCGTGGCACTGATGGAGGGCCTTGATCTACAGGCCGCAGGGATCGCTGCTCAAGGCATGGCTGCCGCGTTCGAACTGGATAAATTACACATGAGCTGGGTCTTCAGCGCCGGGATTTTCGGCCTGTTGCCCGGTGCCTTCGCGGGTGGATGGCTGGCTGACCGCATTGGCCGCAAGCGCGTACTGATGGCTTCGGTGGTGCTGTTCGGGGTGTTTTCCCTGGCCACGGCGCTGGCCTGGGACTTCAACAGCCTATTGGTCGCCCGTTGCCTGACGGGCGTTGGACTGGGCGCGGCACTACCCAACCTGATTGCCCTCACCAGCGAAGTGGCTGGCCCGCGTTTGCGCGGTACGGCGGTAAGCCTGATGTATTGCGGCGTGCCTTTGGGCGCTGCGCTGGCCGCCATGATCGGCATCGCCGACCTGGTCGGTGGCTGGCAAGTGGTGTTCTACGTCGGCGGTGTGGTGCCGCTGCTGATCGTGCCGCTGCTGGGGTTCTACCTTCCAGAGTCGCAGCAGTTTCGCAAGGTTCAGGGCGAGGCGCCTGTCGGTGTGGTTCAGGGCCTGTTTCGCGATGGCGCGGCACTGCCGACTGCGCTGATCTGGGTCAGCTATTTCTTCACCCTGATGGTGGTCTACATTCTGATCAACTGGCTGCCCAGCCTGGTGATCGGCCAGGGTTTCACCGGGCGTCAAGCCAGCTGGGTGATGCTCGCCCTGCAAATTGGCGCAGCGGCCGGCACTCTGTTTCTGGGTTGGGTCATGGACCGCCTGCCCGCCTGGGCCCTGTCGGCGCTCATCTATATAGGCATCCTCGTGTCACTGACCGCCCTCGGGTTGGCCAGTCATTTGCCGAGGATGCTGGCAGCGGGCTTTATCGCCGGTTTCTTTGCCACCGGTGGCCAATGCGTGCTCTACGCCCTGGCGCCACATTTCTATCGTCCCTCCATACGCGCCACGGGCGTGGGCAGCGCGGTGGCAATCGGTCGCCTCGGTGCCATGAGCGGCCCATTGGTGGCCGGCAAAATGCTCGCGCTGGGCACCGGCACCGCCGGGGTGATGCTGGCGTCGGCGCCGGGCATCGTGATCGCGGCCGTGGCCATGTTTTACCTGTCGGTGCGGCGCAACGCAGCAGCGCCGGACTGACAACCTGCGCGTCGAAAGGCGCGCAGAGCTCCACCCCCAATAACAATAAAAGTGAACCCGCCATGCTCAAGACTGTTCTTCGGGCGCTCAGCGCCTGCACCTGCGTTTTATCCATGGGCCCCGCCCTGGCCAGCGGTTTTATCGATGACAGCCACGCTGATCTGGTGATGCGCAACTATTACTTTGATCGCAACTACGTCAATGCAACGCCCCAGGCTGCTGCCCGGGAATGGGCACAGGGGTTTATCCTCAACTTGCGCTCGGGCTACACCGAAGGCCCGGTCGGGTTCGGCCTGGACGCCCAAGGCTTGCTCGGCGTGCGCCTGGACTCCTCACGCGCACGCACCGGCACCGGCCTGCTGCCCTACAACGCTACCACCCGCGAACCTGCCGATGAGTACTCGGAGCTGGGGCTGACAGCCAAGGTCCGCGCCTCCAAAAGCGAGCTGCAACTAGGCACCATCAGCACCTTTTTACCGATCGCCTTCGCCAGCCCTACCCGCTTGCTGCCGCAGACGTTTCGCGGCGCGTACCTGAAGTCTCAGGAAATTGAGCAGTTGACGCTGCATGTCGGCTGGCTGGACCGCATCAACCTGCGTGACTCTACCGACTACCAGAAAATGTCGGTCGGCTCGCCCAATGGCCGCTTTAATGGCGCGGCCGAGTCCAACCGTTTCATGTTCATCGGCGGCGACTATGCCTGGTCACCGCACCTGACTCTCAAGTACTACCACGCTGAACTCGCGCAGTTGTACCGCAAGGATTTTTACGGCCTCGTCGATAATCGCCCGGTGGGCCCCGGCAGCCTGAAAAGCGATTTTCGTCTATTTGTCACCGGCGAGGACGGGGCAGCCAAGGCCGGAACGGTGGACAACCGCAATGCGGCGCTGATGCTGACCTACAGCCTGGGCGCCCACAAATTCGGCGCCGGCTACATGCAACTGACCGGCAAGACCGGCATGCCGTATCTGTTTGGTACCGAACCGCTGGTGATTACCGAAGGCACCCTGAGTTCGGAGTTCCTAAACCCCAAGGAACGCAGCTGGCAGGTGCGCTACGACTACAATTTCGCTGCAACGGGGGCGCCGGGACTCAACGGCATGCTGCGCTACGTAAGTGGCGACAATATCGAGCTGGCCCGATTCGGCGGCTCGAACCTGAGCGAGAGCGAAAAGGATATCGAGGTCTCGTATGTGCTGCAGAGCGGACCGCTCAAGGACCTCTCGCTGCGGTTGCGCAACGCCTGGTACCGCAACGACTTCACAGCACAGGCCAGCCACCGGGATGACAACGAACTGCGGGTCAATATCGATTACACCTGGAAGCTCTGGTGACGATTTACGACAACAAATGCGACATGGGCTGGCTGAGCAGGCAGGACATTCGATAAGCTCTGCGGCCTCCCATCAGCCACCAGCGGTAAGTCCATGATTGAAGTGACCGAGGTTTCCATAGCCCAATTGCGCGCGGCGCTTGAATCTGGCCAAACCACGGCGGTCGAGCTGGTGCAGGCCTATCTCGCACGGATCGATGCCTACGACACCCCGGACACTCCCACCGCGCTGAATGCGGTGGTGGTGCGCAACCCGCAGGTGCTGATCGAGGCGCAGGCTTCCGATGCCCGCCGGGCCAAGGGCCAGACCCTGGGCCCACTGGATGGCATTCCCTACACCGCCAAGGACAGTTACCTGGTCAAGGGCCTGACCGCAGCCTCGGGCAGCCCCGCCTTCAAGGACCTGATCGCTTATCGTGACGCGTTCACCATCGAACGCCTGCGCGGCGCCGGCGCCATCTGCCTGGGCAAGACCAATATGCCGCCCATGGCTAACGGCGGCATGCAGCGCGGGGTTTATGGCCGCGCCGAAAGCCCGTACAACGCCGACTATCTGACGGCCCCCTTCGCTTCCGGCTCCTCCAACGGTGCAGGTACGGCCACGGCGGCCAGCTTCTCGGCGTTCGGCCTGGCCGAAGAAACCTGGTCGAGCGGACGCGGTCCCGCTTCCAACAACGGTTTGTGTGCCTACACACCTTCTCGCGGAGTGATCTCGGTACGCGGTAACTGGCCGCTGACACCGACCATGGACGTGGTGGTGCCGTTTGCCAGAACCATGGCCGACCTGCTGGAAGTGCTCGATGTGGTGGTGGCTGAAGACCCGGACACCCGTGGTGATCTGTGGCGCCTGCAACCCTGGGTGCCGATCCCGAGTGTTGCCTCGGTGCGCCCGGCTTCGTATGCAGAACTTGCCGTTAAAGGCGACGCACTGGCAGGCAAGCGCTTTGGCGTGCCGCGCATGTTCATCAATGCCGACCCTGAAGCGGGCACGGCCGAAGCACCGGGCATCGGCGGTCCGACCGGGCAACGCATCATCACCCGCGCCTCGGTGATCGACCTGTGGCAAGCCGCACGTCAAGCCATCGAAGCCCAAGGCGGCGAAGTGATCGAAGTCGACTTCCCGCTGGTATCCAACTGCGAGGGTGATCGCCCGGGCGCGCCGACGGTGTATAACCGTGGGCTGGTGTCGAAAGCGTTTTTGCATGATGAGCTTTGGGAGCTGTCGGGCTGGGCGTTTGATGACTTCCTGCGCGCCAACGGCGACCCAAAACTGAATCGCTTGGCCGACGTTGATGGCTCGCTGATTTTTCCACACGACCCAGGCACCCTGCCCAATCGTGAAGATGAGTTGGCCGCGGGCATGGACGAATACGTACGCATGGCCCAGCGCACAATCACGCCGTGGGACCAGATCAGCACCGTCCCGGACGGCCTGCGCGGCCTTGAGCAAACGCGACGCATCGACCTGGAAGACTGGATGGACCGCTTGGGTCTCGATGCCGTGCTGTTCCCGACCGTCGCCGATGTTGGCCCAGCGGATGCAGATGTGAATCCTGCCTCTGCGGATATCGCCTGGAGCAACGGTGTATGGGTGGCCAACGGCAACCTCGCCATCCGCCATTTGGGCGTACCAACCGTTACGGTACCAATGGGCGTGATGGCCGATATCGGCATGCCGGTGGGGCTGACCTTTGCCGGCCGTGCCTATGACGACTCGGCCTTGCTGCGCTTTGCTTCGGCATTCGAGGCCACGGGATCCAAGCGATTGGTTCCGCCGCGTACGCCACCGCTGTCAGGTTGCTGAGCGGAATACAGGGCCAGGGTGGGGGTTGTTTTCCCCACTGACTATCGAGATTTTTCGCACAGGTGAGCCCTTTGATCCGGCCAAGCTGTTTAGCGAGAAACACTTCGCTAATGCTTGACCCGGAACAGAGTATCTACAGAGATACTTCAAGCGTGGGAGCGAGCCTGCTCGCGAAGATCATTCGCGAGCAGGCTCGCTCCCACTGGGCTTGACCCGGAACAGAGTATCTACAGGAAATTTACCGTCCTTCCCGTTTTCAGCCCTTGGCCGCCATCGCCGTTACTTCCACGCGCATGCCCTCAACCGCCAACGCCGCCACACCCACGGCAGCACGAACCGGCCACGGCTTGGCGAAAAAGCGTTTGTACACCTCGTTGAATGCCGCACGATCCGCCATGTCAGTCAGGTAAATAGTCAGGTGGAGCACCCGATCCATCGAGCTGCCAGCTTTCTCCAGCGCCAACTTGAGTGCCTGCAGGGTGCACTCGCTCTGCTCGACAATCCCGCCCAGTTCCAGACTACCGTCCGCGCGGGTCGGGATCTGCGTCGAAACCAGCAAACCGCCGAAACCGGCAACATCAGACGAGATGGATTCAGCATCAGGATCAGGGATGTAGGTAATGTCCTGTTGAGTCATAAGGATCTCTTGCTAGAAGTAAAAAACATATTCTCCAACCTCCGCCCGTGCCTTGCGCGGTTTTTTTCACGCTGCTAGGGTGCGCTGAAACAATAAGTATAAATTTCGCCCTGAGCGAGGAAGCAAACCATGCAGATTCAATCCCACAACACTGCGGACGTGGATCAGCAACTGGTGATTGCCGGCTGGCAGGAACACTACCAACAAATGTCGGCTGGTTACTTCCAGGGCAAGGTGGTGCACCTGCAACTCAACGGCATCGAAGTGTACGAAGAGCAGATGAACACCCGTATCGAGCAGCATTTTCAAGCACCCGCGGCGTCCCTGGTGTTCAGTTTTGACACGCAAAACGGCTCGTTGTACCTGCTCAACGAAGAAACCCAAAACACCTGGATCACACCGGAGAACTACAAGGAAGTGGCAGTGGTGATCGGGCCGCAGTATCTCAAGCAACTCGATTGCCTGAATCTGAACACACTCGATGGCCTGTTCCTCACGCCATTGGTGTCCCAGCACAGCCGGATTTTTGGCCGCTGGCTAAGCAACACCCTGCAGCAATTGGCCGCGGATGATTCGCCACCCCCCGATGAAGGTCTGGCACAGCAACTGGTCGACGATTGCCTGTATATCCTCGACTGTCCGCGCCAGACACTCGACTACGCCCACCAAAAACACCTGGCCCATGACCGCCGCCTGATCCGGCGTGTGTTCGATCTGGTCATGACCGCCCCGCAAGAGCACTTCAACGTACTGCAACTGGCCAATGCTGCAGGGGTTTCGGTGCGTCAGTTGCAACACAGCTTCACCTCTTTCACCGGCGTCTCGCCCAGCCAGTGGCAACGCTTGCGGCGACTGAATTTTGCCCGCCGCGACTTGCTGCGCATGTCCCCCGCCGAAACCACCGTGGCCGAAATCGCCATGCGCTGGTCGTTCTGGCACCTGGGCCGCTTCTCGCAGACCTATAACAGCCTGTTCGGCGAACTACCCAGTTGCACCCTCCTGCGCACCCGCTAGCGCACCAAAACAGGGCGCACATTAAAACGCAAATCGGATAGAAGCCCGCCGTCTCACGATTGCACTATCACCTCGCAACACGGAACTGAGCAGCCAGGGGGCGCTCAGGCATTTCCCTGCAAGAGGCGTTATGAAAGGCAATCTGGATCGGCTGAGCCACTGGCTCAAAGAAAACAAAATCACTGAAGTCGAGTGCCTGATCTCTGATCTGAGCGGCATCGCTCGGGGCAAAATCTCACCCACCAACAAATTCCTCAACGAGCAAGGCATGCGCCTGCCGGAGAGCGTCTTGTTGCAGACCGTGACCGGCGACTATGTAGATGACGATATCTACTACGAGTTGCTGGATGCCGCGGATATCGACATGCACTGCCGCCCTGATCAGGACGCGGTGTTTATCGTGCCTTGGGCAAGCGAACCCACCGCACAGGTGATCCACGACACCTATGACAAGCAAGGCAATGCCATTGAACTGTCGCCGCGCAACCTGCTGAAAAAGGTTCTGAGCCTGTACACGGCGCGTGGCTGGAAGCCGATTGTTGCGCCTGAAATGGAGTTCTACCTGACCCAGCGCAGCCCCGATCCTGACTATCCGTTGAAGCCGCCGGTTGGCCGCTCCGGGCGCCAGGAAACCGGACGCCAGTCGTACTCGATCGAGGCGACCAACGAGTTCGACCCGCTGTTTGAAGACATGTACGACTGGAGCGAAGCCCAGGGTCTGGATCTGGACACTCTGATCCATGAGGAAGGCACGGCGCAGATGGAGATCAATTTCCGTCACGGCGCGGCGCTGTCACTGGCTGACCAGATCATTATTTTCAAGCGCACCATGCGCGAAGCCGCGCTCAAACATGACGTCAGCGCGACCTTTATGGCCAAGCCAATGACGGGCGAACCCGGCAGCGCGATGCACGTCCATCAGAGCGTGGTTGACCTGGAGACCGGCGAATCGGTGTTCTCCAACCCCGATGGCAGCATGAGCGAGCTGTTTATGCACCACATCGGCGGCCTGCAAAAGTACATCCCCGAAACCTTGCCGCTGTTCGCCCCTAACGTGAATTCGTTTCGCCGCTTCCTCCCCGACACCTCTGCGCCGGTGAACGTTGAATGGGGCGAAGAAAACCGCACCGTTGGCCTGCGCGTGCCGGACTCCGACCCGCAAAACCGTCGGGTTGAAAACCGACTGGCCGGCGCCGATGCCAACCCTTACCTGGCCCTGGCCGCCAGCCTGCTCTGCGGCTACGCCGGGATGGTCGAGGGCGTAGAGCCGAGCGCAGCCGTGGTTGGCCGTGGCTACGAGCGCCGTAACCTGCGCCTGCCACTGACCCTGGAAGCCGCGCTGGAATGCATGGAGCAGTCGGACATGGCCAAAAAATACCTGGGTGAGCGTTTTACCAAAGGTTTTGTGGCGGTCAAGCGGGTCGAACACGAGAACTACAAGCAGGTGATCAGCTCCTGGGAACGCGAGTTCCTGCTGTTTAGCGTGTAGCTCCAAACGCACTCCAAAATGGACTCACAGAAAGGACATGTGGATGAAACGTACCGCCCAAAAAATGCTCTTCACCACCCTCTTCGCCCTGGCTGGCCAAGCCTCGGCGCAAGACACGGTGAATATCTATAACTGGACCGACTATATCGCTGCAGACACCCTGGTGAACTTCCAGCACGACACTGGCATCAAGCCGATTTATGACGTGTTCGACTCCAATGAAACCCTGGAAGGCAAGCTGCTGGCCGGGCGCACCGGCTATGACGTAGTGGTACCCAGCAACCACTTTCTGGGACGGCAGATCAAGGCCGGGGTTTTTCAGAAGCTCGACAAGTCGCAGATCCCCAACTGGAAAAACCTCGACCCGCTCTTGCTCGCGAGACTGCAAGCCAACGACCCCGGCAATGAATACGCAGTGCCCTATCTGTGGGGTACCAACGGCATTGGTTACAACGTCGACAAGGTCAAACAGGTATTGGGCATCGACAAGATTGATTCCTGGAGCGTTTTGTTCGAACCGGAAAACCTCAAGAAGCTGAAAAGCTGCGGCGTGGCCTTTATGGACTCGCCAGATGAGGTGATGCCATCGATGCTCAACTACCTTGGGCTCAATGCGAACAGCGAGAAGCTTGAGGACTACAAGATCGCCGCGAAAAAACTGCAACCGCTGCGGCCTTACATCAGCTACTTCCACTCCTCTAAATACGTGACTGACCTGGCCAACGGCGACATCTGTATTGCCTTCGGTTATTCCGGCGACGTGTATCAGGCGATCCATCGTGCGCAAGAGGCCGGTAACGGGGTGAATGTGGCCTACGTGGTGCCCAAGGAAGGCGGCAACCTGTGGTTCGACATGCTGACCATCCCGGCCGATGCCAAGAACCCGCAACAAGCCCATGCGTTTATCAACTATCTGCTCAAGCCTGAGGTGATTGCTGACATCAGCGAGCACGTGGGCTACGCCAATGCCAACACCTCGGCCACGGCCTTGATGGGTGAGGAAATTACTCATAACCCATCGATTTACCCACCCGAGGCGGTACAGGCCAAGCTCTATGTGTCATCGGAGCTGCCGCCTGACCTTATGCGCTGGATGACGCGTTCGTGGAACAAGTTCAAGTCCGGTCGTTAATCCTGTGCCGGGCAGCAATGGCTGCCCGGCAACTCAGTAGGCAGTTTTTATGACGTCCACGATGTCTTTACCGCACACCTATTACCGCGCCACACGCAACCTGCAGCTCAGTTGCCCGCCCCTTGCAGGTAAGGTGCAGGCAGACGTGTGCATCATTGGCGCGGGCTTTACCGGTTTGAACACGGCCATTGAACTGGCTGAGCGCGGTCATTCGGTGATTGTGCTCGAGGCGCAGCAAGTCGCCTGGGGTGCCACCGGCCGTAACGGCGGGCAACTGATTCGCGGGGTTGGCCACGACCTCGACGCCCACGAAAAAACCATCGGCCGCGAAGGCGTCAAGGTGCTGGAGCGGCTGGGCCTGGACGCGGTGGATCTGGTGCGCCAGCGCGTCGAAAAGCATGGCATTGACTGTGACCTACGCTGGGGCTTTTGCGAGTTGGCCAACACCCCGCGCCATGTCGAAAACCTTATCGCCGAGCAGGCGTCACTGCAAAAACTGGGGTATCGGCACAAGGTCGAGCTGGTTGAGCGTGCGGACATGCATCGCGTAGTTGCCTCGGACCGCTATCTGGGCGGGCTGATCGATACCGGGTCGGGGCATTTGCACCCGCTCAACCTGGCCTTGGGCGAGGCCAGGGTGGCTCAGCAACTGGGAGTCAACATTTACGAAAACAGCGCGGCGATGCGCATCGATTATGGCAGCCAGGTTCGGGTGCATACGGCCAACGGCGTGGTTCACGCCAAGACCCTGGTACTCGCCGGCAATGCCCATCTTGGTGATCTGGAACCGGCGCTCAGCGGCAAGGTGCTGGCCGCCGGCAGCTACGTGATTGCCACCGAACCCTTGAGCGAAGCGCTGGCGCAAACCCTGATTCCGGAGAACCGGGCGCTGTGCGATCAGCGTGTCGGCCTGGATTACTATCGCCTGTCGGCCGACCGGCGCTTGCTGTTTGGCGGCGCGTGCCACTACTCCGGGCGCACGCCCAAGGACATCGCCGGTTATATGCGCCCGAAAATGCTTGAAGTATTCCCCCAGCTTGCGGGTAAGCGCATCGACTTTCAGTGGAGCGGCATGATCGGCATCGGCGCTAACCGGCTGCCACAAATTGGTCGTTTGCAGACCCATCCCAATGTGTTCTATGCCCAGGCCTATGCCGGGCATGGCATCAATACCACGCATATGGCGGCGCGACTGGTTGCACAAGCGATCAGCCTTGAGCAAAGCCAGGGCTTTGAGCTGTTCGCCCGCGTGCCGCACATGACATTCCCGGGCGGCAAACATCTGCGCTCGCCTTTATTGGCCCTGGGCATGCTCTGGTATCGACTCAAGGAAATCGCAGGTCATTGATAGGCGCATAAGCCCTGCTCTCACCATTCAAAAATACCAACAATAAAAAGGACGTTCCTATGAAGCGATTTACCCCCTGCCTGCTGGCAGCCCTGTTTGCCCTGCCCTCCTTACAGGCTATGGCCGCTGCCGATCTGGTATTCACCAACGGCAAGGTGTTTACCGGCGTGCCCGGCCAGCCACTGGTGAAAGCCGTGGCCGTCGAAAACGGCAAGATCATCAAGGCCGGCAGCGATGCCGAGATCAATGCATTGGCCGACTCCGGCACCCAGCGCATTGACCTGGCGGGCAAGGTACTGATGCCCGGCATGATTGATACCCACAGCCACCCTGTAGCTGCCGGCCTGGCCAGCCTTGGGGCGAACCTGCTCGATGAAGAAATCCCCCTGCCCGAGCTTGAGCAATGGATCACCGAGCAGGAGCAGGCGGGCACTACCGGGGAAGGCGGAGTCGTCAATATTGCGGGCGTCAGTTCGGCCTACTGGGAGCAAAGCAGCGAGTTGGGCAAACACTTCAATCAAGGCCGCTGGGCTGACAAACCACTGGTATTGAACGGTATCGACGGGCATACCGGTTGGGCCAACAATGCCATGCTCAAGCGCATCGGGATTGATGCCACCTACATTAAAAACCTGCCAAGCAAGGAGCGCGATTATATCGGTCACGCGGCGGACTTCACCCCCACCGGTTTTGTCGCCGAGTCCATGTGGGACCAGGTACGCGGCCAGGTCCCGCCGCCAAGCGCAGAGGTGATGCTCAAGGCGGCCCGTGAAGCCGTGAAAATCAACAATCAGTATGGGGTGACGGGCTGGATGGACGCAGCCTCGAACGCAGGCCATTCCGACTCGCTATTTGATTTCACCGCCACCGAACAAAGCGTCGGCGTATTGCCGCTGTATCGCCAGCTGGCAGAGAATGGCGAGCTGTCAGCCCACGTCGCGGCACTGCTGCTGACCAACTCCAAAAGCAAGCCCGCCGACCTTGAAGTGCTGGCCAAGGTGATGAAGCAGTTCGAAGGCGTGCCCAACCTGACCTTCCCCGGCATCAAGGTGTTTGCCGACGGCGTTCTGGAATACCCGGGGCAAACCGCAGCGGTCATCGTGCCTTACAAAAACAACAATAAAAACGGCGAGTTGCTGATCGACCCGGCGCACTTTGGCGAGTTGGTGGTCGCAGCCGAAAAACGCGGCTGGATCGTGCATATGCACGCAGTCGGCGACCGCGCGGTGCGCGAGTCCCTCAATGGCTTTGAATATGCGCGCAAGCTCGGCCCGGCACCGGTCACCCATAGCATCAGCCACCTGCAACTGGTCAATCCCAAGGAATTCCCGCGCTTTGCGCAACTGGGGGTAGTGGCGTCCATGCAACTGCTGTGGGCCACCGAAGAAAGCTACACCGTCGACCTGGTCAAGCCTTACATCAGCGCATTTGCCTATGGCTATCAGTACCCGGCCAAATCCCTGAAAGACGCCGGGGCCATGATCGCGGGCGCCAGCGACTGGCCGGTATCGAGCCCCAACCCGTGGAATGCCATCGCCCAGGCCGCCACCCGCAAAGGCCCGCTGGGCGTGCTCAATGCCAAGGAAAGCGTTGATCGCCAGACCATGTTTTATGCCTACACCAGCAATGCCGCCAAAACCCTGGGGCTGGATACGCAAATCGGTTCCTTGGCACCCGGCAAGCAGGCCGACCTGATCATCCTCGACCGTGACGTATTCAGCGTTGATGACGAAGCCCTCTCGGACACCAAAGTCCTGAAGACCTACTTCGCCGGCAAGCAGGTCTACGCGCCCGACGCCTGATTGGCTCGCCAGGCTTGCGACCGTCCCTGCACTCGGGACGGTCGAAAAAAACATTGCTCATAGCGCCTTATAAAAACAAGAGAACTGATATGAACGCATTGTCTGTCTGCATGCTCACGGGCCTGGCCCTTACACCCCTGCTCAGCGCCCAGGCGCTGGAGCTCAACGACGATTTCCAGTTGGTGATTACGCCCACGCTAATCAGCGATTACCGGGCCAACGGCCTCTCGCAAACCCTGGGCGACCCTGCTGCGCAACTGTCGATCACCCTCAACCACAGCAGTGGCTTGTACGCAGGTCTGTGGACCTCGAATGTCGATTTTGGCTACGACTCTAAAACCCGTCAGGAGCTCGAATACTTTGCCGGGTACTTCTGGCAAATCAACGACAACATCAGCCTGGACACCTTCTACACCCGCTACGAGTACCCCCGTGAAAGCGGATACAACCAGAGCGATGTCCAGGCCACCCTCGATGTATACGGCGTTTTACTCGGTGGCAAATACGTCAACAACATGAAAGGCCCGGATTACGAGGATGAAAACGGCGAGTTCCACGAGGGCAAGAAAGACGAGGACTTATCCACGGTGTTTATCGGTTACCACACCGTGCTGCCCGCCGAAATCGGTTTGGCGTTGCGCTACGAATACGTCGACTACAAGGATGACGTATTTTTCAGCAACAGCGGCAAGGGCCAGGCCGATTACTACGACTGGGAAGTCAAACTCAGCCGCCAACTGATCGGCATTGACTGGGCGCTGAGCTATATCGATACCGACCTGTCGAAAGCCCAATGCACCAGCTTTACCGGCTACGACGATGTGTGCGGTGCAACGCTGGTGGCCAGCGCCAGCAAAACCTTCTGATTAAACCTGCGACCCGGCGTCACCAATGATCCTGTGATCCATTACCATGAGCACCGCCAAGACGTCGTTACGTAGCCGGGAGTGCTCTGTGGAAATCAAACACCTGCGATCATTTGTGACCCTGGCCGAGGAGCTGCACTTCGGCCGGGCTGCGCAACGCCTGTCCATTGTGCAACCGGCCCTGAGCATGCAGATCAAGATGCTCGAAGAAGAGCTGGGGGTGCGCCTGTTCGAGCGTAACCGGCACTCGGTCACGCTGACCGAAGTGGGTGCCATCTTCTTGCCCGAAGCCCGGGCCACGCTGTATCAGTCGGCCCATGCGGCTGATGTGGCCAGGGCCTGTGGGCGAGGGGAAATCGGCCGTGTGCGTTTGGGTTTTGTCTCATCGGTATTGCCCGAACTGCTGCCCTCACTGATCCGCGCGCTGCATACCCGCTTTCCGCGTATCGAGCTGGAACTCAAGGATATGCCCGGCCCGGACCAGGCTAGCGCCTTGAAAAACGGTCAGCTTGATTTCGGTCTAATGCGCTTGCCCGCTGCTATCCCGGGCATCCAGACCCGCGAGGTACTGGAGGAAACCTTTATCGTTGCCCTGCCCGGCGATCACCCGCTGGTGGCCTGCGACTCCCTGCCCCCGACTGCCCTCGCCCAATTGCCGGTGTTTATCCTGGCCAGACGCTACGCTCCCGGTTTTTACGATGAACTGATGCAATCGCTTGCACGCCACGGCGCGCAACTGCAAATCGCGACGGAGTTGGGCGAATTCACCACCATGCTCGCCCTGGTGTCCGCCGGGCTCGGCGTTGGCTTGCTACCGGCCAATGCCGGACGCGCCTTACCCGCCAATGTCATCTCCAGGCCCCTGGAGCTGGGTAGTTACCGGGCAACTACCGGCCTGGCTTGGACGGATCTGAACAGCGCGGTTAAAACGACGGTGTTCAGTTTGATAGATGAGTTGTTGCCGATGGCTTCGCTGCGGGACAAGAGCTGAGAAAGGCGGATGGGCAGTCCTGCCACAGGGCAGATTTTGCAAGGGCGACGCGGTAATGCTGTTCACTTAAAGTCCGCGTTACCCCGACTGTGGGAGCAGGTTTATTGCTTCGGATCACAGCCTAATAGCCCCACCATCTCCTTGCCCGCCGCGATCAACTCGCGGCACACACCGTTGACCTGACTCGAAACGATTAGCCCTTCACCGATCAACAGCAGTTGCATGGCTGCCAAGCGAGGGTTGTTGAGGTGTGCTTGGGCACATATTTGCTCCAGATAAGCCACAAGTGCCTGCTTGTGTCGTTTGGCCAAAATATGCGGCGCCAGTGTCAGGCTGGCGTATTCGGCAGAGGCATTGATAAAGGCGCAGCCGTGGAAGTCAGGCTCCTGTACCCAGGCGCCAATAAAGTCGAGATAGGCTTCGGGTCGCAGCGCTGGCGGAGCCTGCTCAACCGCTGCGTTCACTTTGGCCATGAACTCGTTGTGACGAAGCGCCAAAGCAGCCTCGACCAGATGTTCCTTACTTGGAAAATGCCGGTACAGGGTCTTTTTGGTAACCCCTGCCTCCTGGCTCAGCTGCTCCACTCCGGTCGCATGAAAACCCTGACGATAGAACAGGCGCAAGGCAGAACCGGTTATTGCATCGGATGTACTCATTTCCAAGGACCTCATGGGGGATGCGGAACAGTGTATACCGATCGGTTGACTTGCAGGTATACCGATCGGTATCCTTTGGTGACTTCACCCTCCCTGCGAGCACCTCCATGCCAACACGTCGCCTGCTCAAATCAGGTGCGCCAGCCGCACCTTCACTGCGTTTTACCCTGACGTCGTTTATCGGCGTGGTTATCGCCATCGGTGCCACAGGCTGGCTTAACGCTATCTCAGGCACCCCCTGGCTGATGGCGTCACTGGGAGCCAGTTGCGTGCTGGCTTTCGGCTTGCCGGACTCGCCACTGGCTCAGCCACGCAGCATTATCGGCGGGCATTTCATCTCGACGCTGATCGGGCTGATCATTCTCAACACCCTAGGCAATTCATGGTGGGCATGTGCGCTAGCCGTAGGCCTGGCACTGGTGGCCATGCAGCAAACCCGAACCGTGCATGCCCCAGCAGGTGCAAATCCCATAGTGGTACTTACCGCAGGTGCGCCGCTGTCATTTTTGGTTACACCGGTACTGGCCGGCTCCATCGTGATTGTGATGGTGGCCTGGTGCCTGAATAACGCCCGTAATAAAGGCAGTTATCCCAAGTACTGGCTATAGAACTCACCTGTCCCGTTACCGCTAATTACCCTTTGCTACACCAAAGTAAATGATAAACATTCTCCTTGCTGATACGATTCAGCTCTGTCGAATAGTCTGAAACGCCCGTAATAGACGTTTCAACCGGCGCACTGAAAAGGGAGGCAACAAGAACCTCGCCCACTTCATTGTTCGGTTATCGGCAGCGAATTCAGTTATCTGCCGTCATTGGTGTGGAGTGTTACGGATGTTGCAAAGGAAGCGTGGTTTTAAACGGGCAGGCATTGTGCCCCTCGGGGTATGTACCAGTCTGGTGATTAGCTGTACGGCGCTGGCGGGCGAAAACGCCCCCATGCAACTGCCAAGTATTCAGGTCGACGGTGTGCAATCTACCGTAGACGATACGGACTACCGTGCGGGCTATAGCTCGACTGCAGACAAGACTGAAACACCCTATCTGCAGCAGTCACAAACAGTCGATACGGTGACCCGTCAGCAGCTCAAGGATCAAGCGCCACAAACCCTCGAGGACGTGATTAAATTTATGCCCGGAGTGGTCGTCAGTAACAACTTTGGTGGCACACAGGACAGTTTTATCAAGCGCGGCTTCGGCAACTCTGATGATGGCGGCGTTTTGCGCGATGGTGTGCGCATGCCCATCGGACGTAATTTTCAACGTGTCACCACCGAGCGTGTGGAGATGCTCAAAGGCCCCGCCTCATTGCTGTACGGGATGCAGGAGCCAGGTGGGGTAATCAACGTGATCACCAAAAAGCCGCAATACCAATGGAGCAGTTCGCTGGGCGGCACCCGGAGTGATCAGGGCGGTGGCGATGGCTGGTTCGACATCACCGGCCCGCTGGCTGACAGCGGTTTTGCGTTTCGTTTGATCGGGCAAAACCGCGATGAGGATTACTGGCGCAACTTTGGCCAGAACACGTCAAAACTGGTCGCTCCCTCACTGGCCTACGAGTCTGACGACCTGTCGTTTCTCGCCGCCTATGAATACAACGACTACAGCAACACGCTGGACCGTGGCGCGTTGTTTTACAACGGCCACCATGTGGGCAGCCGCGACAAGCGCCTGGACGAAAAGTGGACCCGCGCCGAAGGCCAGCGCCAGTCGTTCAACACCACCACCGAATACCGCCTCGACCCGAGTTCGCGGGTGCGCCTGACCACGGGCTGGGTGTATGACCATTACAACGATTACCAGGCCGATCCCAGTGAGTATCGCCCCGCAACTGGCGAGCTGACGCGACGTTTTCGACGCAATGTGGGTGCCAATCGGGAAAACGCTTACCTGTCCCTCGACTGGATTGGCAACAAGACCTGGTACGGCATCGATCATGATCTGGTCACCGGCGCCGACTATGAAACCCGCCGCGAAGCCAACGGGGACTTCCTGCAAAGCCGCAACGTTGGCGGCTTCTACCCGGCCAACCCGCAATATGGCTTGCTCCCGCCCGTGGGTACGGTCAACCCGTCAAACACCAACGGCAAAAGCCATATCAAGGGTCAGTCGCTGTACGTCAAAGACAATATCCATCTGGGCGAAAAATGGATTCTGGCACCGGGACTGCGCTACCAGCACTACTCGATAGATTCGGGCGCGGGTCTGGACTTCAAGCAAACCACCGATGAGGGCGAGTCCAAGCTCCTGCCTTTTTTAGGGCTGGTGTATCAGATGCGTGACGATCTCTCGCTGTATGCCAACTACAGCCAGTCGTTCGCGCCCAACGAGATGGAAAACGGCACCACTTTCGAAGGCACCTACAAGTCAGAGACCGGCCGCCAGTACGAAGTGGGAATGAAGTATGACAACGGCGACTGGACGAGTCAGTTGGCGCTGTACGACATCCTGAAAAACAACGTGCAGCAGAACACCGGTGAACTCGACGAGTTCGGCAACATGGTGCAACGTTTGGCGGGTGAAGTGCAGTCACGCGGCCTGGAATGGAGCATGACCGGACGCCTGAGTGCGCAATGGAGTGTGATCGCCAACTACGCCTACACCGATGCCCGAATCAAGAAAGACACTGAGCAAACCGAAGGCAATCGCCTGTTCAACGTGGCGCGTCATGTGGGCGGTGCTTACCTCACCTACGAAGTCCCGGCCGACATTTTTGCAGGTCGCTTGCGTCTTGGTTCCGGCGCCCGTTATGTGGGCAAGCGCGCAGGGGATATCAGCAACTCCTTCGAGCTTCCTGACTACACCACGGTGGACGCTTTCGCATCTTGGAAGACCAGCCATCTGCTGGGCAAGGAAACCTCGCTGCAACTCAATGCCAGCAACCTGACCGACCGCAGCTATTTTGTGGCTTCGGGTGGCACTACCCGACGAGTAAGTTGGGGCGAAGGAAGGACGCTGCGATTGACGGGGGAAGTCAACTTCTAGTGTAACGGGCAGGCGCCAGACAACTGGACATGGCGCCTGCTTGATACACCCTCAAACTGAGCATGATATTCATAATAAAAAGAACAGTTTTTGTGCGGCGTGACGAAATAGTTTGAATGAAAAGCCCTACATCCAACCCCGGTTTATGACTGAGTTGGCAAAAATACATTTATAACAAAGACAAATACAATCCTTTGACTATACTCGGCCTCTTTATTACATGGCCTTTTGCTATGCTCAATTCAATTCAACTCTTAAGAGCCTTGGCTGCATGGCTCGTAGTGTTTCATCACTACATTCAAGTTGTGCATGGCAATAACCTGAGCGGCCCGCTCTCTAAAGCGCTTCATATGTATGGCGCTATTGGTGTCGATTTATTTTTTATCATCAGCGGCTTTGTTATTTATCTCTCAGTGGCGGGCAAGAATGTCACACCGGGTGTTTTTGCGGTTCATCGCTTGGCCAGGGTTGTGCCGGCGTATTGGATTTTCACCTTTATTTCGGCGGTTATTTTGCTCAATGCACCAACTTTCTTGCCACTCACGGCATTCGACCCGACGTTCCTTCTGCAGAGTCTGCTATTTATACCGGCTCAAAACCCCTCAGGCATTGGTCCGTATCCCCTGTTGACGGTGGGTTGGACGCTGAACTATGAAATGGCATTTTATAGCGTTTCTTGCTGAGCTTTTATTTTCCGAAAAAACTCCAACTGCTGATGGTAGCGATTGGGCTTTTTCTACTTTGCAAGTTTATCTCCCGTCTAGGAGGTGATCTTGCCTTCTATGGCAACAAAATCATCTATGAATTTTTATTCGGAATACTGATTGCCATCGCCTATAAAAAAGGTTGGGTACAGAAAACACCCTCGTTAGTCGCTGTCGCTGTAATCCTTGTTGCTATCGGGATGATTATCTTTTACGGGCAAGTCTCCCATAACCCTCTAAAGTCAGGCCTTCCTTGCGCAATGATTCTCTTTGCGGCCGTATCTCTTGAGCGCTTCAGTCCTGGTTCGGGGTTAATTAGCCGCCTTGGCGACTGGTCATACTCAACTTATCTGTGCCATGTGCTGGTTATGTGCTCAATGATGAAAA
Organism: Pseudomonas kulmbachensis; assembly: GCF_963681935.1. NCBI lineage: Bacteria > Pseudomonadati > Pseudomonadota > Gammaproteobacteria > Pseudomonadales > Pseudomonadaceae > Pseudomonas > Pseudomonas kulmbachensis. Next base: position 3,302,152 of record NZ_OY817088.1, read on the forward strand.
TTCAGGAGCTCTTGAATTTTCACGATGCAGTAACATTTGCCTTGACCATCGCAGGTATTCTTGTTGTGTCCTACTCAAGTTTCAGATGGATTGAAAAACCCATTTCCACTCTGGTGAAAAAGAACTCCAAACGTTACACAGCAACACTGCCTACTGCCTAAAATGCGCTCTGCCACTACTGACGCCATGACTACTGAAACTCAGTGGTCATGGCGCCTGACGCCTCGCCGAATTACGGCCGAGCCGCAGTCACTTCGATCTCAACCAGATAATTCGGGTTGGCCAGGCCGGCCACCTGGAATGCCGAGCGAGTTGGCAGCTTAGGCTGGTCCTTGGTGCCAAAGAACTGGGTGTAGCCTTTCATAAAGCCTGTAAAGTCCATCTTGCCCGTCTCTGGCGTGCCCACCAGATAGACCTGCATTTTGATTACATCACCCATGGTCAGGCCCAGGTTTTTTAATGTGGCCTCGATATTTTTCAGCACGTTGACCGTCTGCACTTCGGTATTGCCATAGGCCGAGAGAGTCTTGGGGTCTGCCTTGCTATCCGCGACGGGAGGTACAACACCACTGAGGTTGACCAGGGTGACACCCGGCGGAATTTCGACGGCCAGGGAGATCGGGAAGTCCGAGTTCGGCAACTTGTGGCGTATCACTTCAGCCGCATTTACCTGCGAAGCCATCAAGCCAGCCAACAGGGAGGTCAGGAGAAAAGCGGGGATGATTTTTTTAGACATCTTTTTATTCCTTTAGGGATGTGAACAAAGCGCGCCGTCCATGTTTGTGTCAGCGCTGGGTGACCGCCCGAACATCTTCGACCGTCACGCTATCGGCATATTGGTTACCAAAGTGGGTACGCACATAGTTGACCACCGATGCAATCTGCTGATCATCCATGTACTTTTTAAAGCCCGGCATGCCGCCCTGCCCCGATGACACCATGTACACCGGGTAGACCTTGGCCCCCAGTTTCTGGTTGGTCGCCAGGGCCGGATACGCACCTGCACCGTGAGAGCCCTGGCCCTCAGCCATATGGCAGCCCTGACAGACCTGATTGAACAGGGCCTCGCCACTGGGTTGATCGAACTTGCCGGAGGTGGAAAGCATTGGCGTCTCTTCTGCAAGCACTGAGGTACTGGCCAGCAGACTCAACAGAGTGGCTATCGTGAAAGTTGTTCGCATGGCTAACTCCGGAGTCAGGCAGCTTTCGCGCTGGCGATGATATGGGTGTGCAGACGTTTGATCGCATCCTGTGACGACAGAATTGCACCCTCCATCCAGGCCGGGATATAGGACGCATGCTCACCGGCAAGGACGATCCGACCGTCAATCTGGCACAGATTTTTGTAATGCTGCTGACGGGTCTCGGGGGTCCATAGCCCGTAGCAACCGTTAGTCCAGGGCACCCGATGCCAGCCGACAGCAATCCCGTTCTCGAACTCGCTCGGGTATTGCGGGTGAATCTGCGCGCCGTATTCAACAGCCTTCTGCACACGCATTTGCGGGCTCATGGCGGTGAATTCGTATGCGTTCGGGCCCCAGATGTAGGCGCCGAGCAGAACACCTTTGCCCTGTTTTCCGTAGTCAGTGCTCGGGTAGCTGATTTTACTGATCGGCGTATCGGTGTAGCTGATACCGCCGTAGATATGCTCGTCCTGCTCCCAGAAACGGCGCTTGAATTGCAGCCCGATTTTTACCGAAGACTCGTAAGGCACCGCACGAATCGCGCTCATCATCGGTGCACTGACATCGATCGGCAGTTGCCCGAGAATCGACAACGGCAAGGTACAAACGCACCAGTGCGCCTGCTCCTGCTGCAGCCCGCCACTACCATCGCTGTTCTGATAAGTGACGGTCACGCCGGTATCGTTTTGCTGGATGCGCGTGACCTTGGCGTTGTAGTGAATCAGGTCATTGACCTGCTTCTGGAAGGCCTGGGCGATCATGTCCATGCCGCCAACCGGTTGAAAAATGCTGCTTTGGTATTCGTACTCCTGGCCACTGGCGATGCTTTGCCACAGGTTGGAATCGAGCAGCGCCTTGCAGTCCATCGGTTCGGACGGCACGGCCTCGGGCATCAGGCCACCCCCATCGTCGATGGCAAAGCCACGACGCAGGCTGGTTTCCAGGGATTTTTTATAACTGTTGCCGGCGTCCAGCGCGCCCCATTTGCGCATCACTTCCAGCAAGCGCTCGCGGTCCTCCCGGGTCAGCGCCTGGTCCAGGCCGTGCTGATTGACTGCCTTGCTCAGCAGCTCGGCAACATGCCCCTGAAAGTCAGCCTGCACTTCGCGATAACGCTGTGGCTTGCCGCCAAATGCTTTGGTGGAATGGACCATTGCGTTGTAATTAACCTGAACAAAAGGCTCCAGCGCGACACCGAATTTGTGGCAGTAATCGAGCACCGCATGGTGGTGGTACGGAATCCGCCATGGGCCGGGATTGAGGTAAAGTCCCTTGTCAAATTCGCAATGCTGGGTCGCGCCGCCCAACTCGGTGAAACGGTCGCCACCGCGCAGTGTCCAGCAGCGCCCGCCCGGTCTGGCATTGAACTCCAGTACTTTGACCTGATAGCCCGCCTTTCGCAGTTCGTAGGCCGCGGTCATGCCTGCCAGCCCCGCTCCCAGGATCAACACTCGCGTGCCCTTGGGTGCACCGCTTAATGCAAAGTTGCGATCATGGTTGGATTCAGCGGCAAAACTTAAAGCAGTCATTGCCTGATACATCGCAGCAGCGCCCGCTGTCACTCCAATCCAGTTCAATACTGTACGACGGCTCACAACCATTGATTTCTCTTGCATGACCAATCCTTTGAATCGAAGGGAAATACGCAGGCAATAACTGACGAACAACCCGGCTAATGGCATCGCCCGACCACAGTAATGTCTGCGCCCGGTGATCCCCTAGAGCAAGCGGTATGCCATAAATTGAGAAACGCAGGAAAAGTGGCAGTTCTGAAATGCCAGGCAGCCAAATGCTTCGACATAGGTCGGCCAAGTCTATTTTTGGTGCAAGACAGGTGCGCCAGTATTGGGCAGGTCATTAGACCGTGTGCTTCATGGGCGCATTGCTACAAAGGGATGATCAGGCCGAGGGGCTACTCTTCCCCCTCGGCTGAATATCGAAGCTTGCAGGAAAGTGACTGTGATAAAAGCATGCCCTTGTCCGCTCGGGGTGTTTGGGGTTTATGGGAAAGTGCTTAGCCATGCCAATAGAACATGGTCTTGGCGAGGATCACGATCAACACCATATGCCCCAGAATGCTGCGACGAATCCAGCTCGCCCGGGCGCTGGTCAGCCGTGCGCTTTTGAGCCAATACGCCAACAACAAATAATGACCAATGATACTCAGAGCCAACAGGATCTTCAGACTCAGCAAGGTGCCAAAACTGCTGGCCAGCGGCTGACTCAAGGCACCCCGGTACTGCCACGCCAGGCTTATGCCAGCGCCATACAGCAGCAATACCACGCCATGCAGCACCTTGCGCGAGCGTACTGCAATCGCCCGATCCGCCGTCAACTGTGGGGCATCCGGCAACTGCTGGCGAGCGTGATGCCAGATAACTACTTCGAAAAATAACGTGCCGATGAAGGCGATTGACGCGAGCAAGTGAATCACCAGCAAAAAGGGATACATCACTGACCAACTCCTACGAGTTACGGGCCTAACCTGGATGACCGTCAACCCGGGAGCGCAGCAGCATCGGCCCGTAACGCCAGGCATATAGCGCAAACGCCAGCGTCCAGCACAGACCCGCCAGCCACAACGCCGCCAAGGGAAAAAAGACAACTAGCCCGACCCGACTGAGACACGCCAGATTGAGCAAAATGAACGCCAGGGTCATGCCCGATGGCGGCTCCAGCGGACGACCGGTATGCCCAAGGGTGACCCGCGCAATCATCGCCAGTACCAGTCCGCCCATGGCACCGATGGTCAAGCTATGCACCGCCAGGCTCGGGTTGATCGATACACCGAAATGCCACAGCGCCATGCCCAGGCACGCCACCGCCAACCAGCCATACGCCAGGTGCAACGACCACAACAACGGCACGCGCCAGAGTGCCCGATCATGCCAACGGATCAGGCGCAGCAGATGCCCCACTGCCAATACCGCGAACAGTAAACCAACCCGTACATCGGGGTTGAGCGCAGGTCCCGCCGCATACAGCAACGCAACCAACACTGAACCGAGCAACAACGACCAATCCAGCCACGCCCAGGGGGCAACGCCCTCAACCCGGCCGAGGCCGCGCTGGGTGAAGAATGGAATGACTCGCCCGCCGATCAAACCCATCATCGCCGCCACCAGCCAGATACCGGCCAGTACGCCCTGGCGCTGCCAGCCTTCGTGCCCTTGGACCAGGCCCCGGAGGGACAGCCCGTCGGCCGCGGCCAACAGCAACAACACCAGCACAATCGGGTAGTTACGTTTCTGCCGCACCTGCCACAGGGTCATGCCCATCAACACCGCTAGCGCCAGCGGGAACCCCAACTCCAGCACCACGAGCAACGGCCAGGGCGCATTGGCCAGCCAGGCCAGCCGCGCGCACAGCCACAGCAGCGCCAGCGCCGCCAGAGGTGTTGCACTGATGCCTGGGCGACCGGTCCAGGTCTGCACCGCTGTCAGCAGAAAGCCCGCGATGATCGCCAACCCGAACCCGAACAGCAGCTCATGTCGATGCCAGCCCAACCAGCCGCCTGCAGGGGTCCAGTGGCTAATCAAACCGCTGAAAGCAGCCAGCCATAGCGGTATGACCAACACCGCCAACAGGCAACCACCGAGGAAAAACGGCCTGAAGGCCAACCGTAGCAGCGGTGTAATCGCCATCGCTTTACGGCGCTCAAGCACTTGCATAACACCACTCCTCTAACGTGTTGCCGGCGCGCAAGCGTCGAAGTAATTCCGGGCTCCATCATCGGGTATTGGCGATCAATCACCGTTGTCGCAGATCAAAGGTCGATCTCACGGTGGGGCACACCGTGATCGCAGCGGAGCTTGAGCTCGCGGGCAAGCCAGGTCACCAGGTCAGGTAAAACATGCCCTTGGCCAGTAGTACGATGCCAATCATGTGGCAAAACAGGCTGCCGTGGATGAAATGCAGGTATCGAGCATTCATCCGGCCACTTTTGAACAGGTACATGGCGACCAGAAAGTGCAGCAGTACGCTGACGGCAAGCACGATTTTCAGCATCAGCAAGGTGCCGAACGATGAGGCCAGGGGTGTGGTCAAAACCGGCACATAACGCAGCCAGACCATCCCTGACCCGGCACCGAACAGCACCAGCAACACCCATGGAATCAAGATGCGGGCGCGTTGACCGATACCCTGCTCGACCAGCAGCATGACCTTGGCGGGCAGCTGTTTGCGGATACTTCCCAGGAACAGGACTTCAAAGAAAACCGTGCCGATAAAAATCAGCGCAGCAAACAGATGCAAGGTCAGAAATAGCGGATAGAGCATGGGATTCTGGCTCTCATTTCAGCTGAAAACGATTCGCTCACCGCGATTAAAAACCGTCAATCCCGTCGTTGCGCGGCCTCGCGATCACTGTTGCGGGCCTCGACCCAATGGGACCCTCGGCCACCTGCTGGGTTTTCCAGAATGGCGCGCGGGGTTTCAAGCAATGCATAAGCCTTGCCCTTCCACCTGTCGATTACAGAGCACAATACAGAGCAGGCCGAGCCCTGCGGTTGACGTCAATCAAGGAATCCAGACAAGGAGATTGCTGCAACCGGTGCGATTGATCCGGTAGCGCAGCCTTTTCAGCTATCTGCTTTTTGCAATGCGCAAAGAAAAATCTCGGGCAGGATGCATGATTATATTTGGCTACTATTTTTATAACGCATTGAAAATACTATGATTTTTAAATTTCGTTTTTGGCACAGCAATTGCGAAATCCATCACGACAATTGAACCGCCAAGACAGAGCGGGAACCATCCATCCGTGATAGTGAGGCAAAAATGAACGCCATTGACATTCTGCTGGCCGACCACGAAAAAGTTAAATCGATCCTTGCCCAGCTCAGCGCCACAACAGATAAAGCGTTGAAAAAACGCACCGAGCTACTGCACAAGCTTGAGCTGGAAATCAGCATACACACGCAACTTGAAGAGAAAATTCTCTATCCGGCATTTAAAAAAGCGGGCGGTAAAGAACAAGAAGAAATGTATTACGAGGCAAAGGAAGAGCACCGTACTGTCGACTCGCTGGTTCTTCCTGATCTCAAGAACACTGACCCGTCCACTCCGGAATTTGCCGGGAGGTGCAAAGTAGTGAAAGAGCTACTTGAGCACCATATCGAGGAGGAAGAAACGGAGATGTTCCCACAAGCGAAAAAGCTGCTTGGAAAAGCCGAACTGGATGAGCTGGGTGAACAAATGCTGGCGATGAAAACGGCCCTGAAAAAAACTCTTGGCACGTCAAAACGCGCTGCCTGATGCACTTGGGTGGCTCTGCCTGATTACTGGAGTTGGTAGCCAGTTCAAATAGAGTATTTGCCACCCAAACTACATTTCAATCGGGTTGGCGGTCATGGGATTGATGAGCTGACGAGCGCTCAGATTCTTCAACCGTCACAGCCCCTGCGCCAGGCTTCAGGTTTTTGAAAAGCCCCCTCCTCTGCTATGGTGGCGGCCATCCAAACGCAATGGAAGTGTTAAGAATGGACTCATGGAAAGCTGTAGGGGTCGCCTTTCTGATGACTATAAGCACCCAAACCGTGGCCGCTGAAAATAACAACCCGTTCCAGGCAGCACTCATGATTACCACTGCGATTCCCTTCTTGATAGTCGCAGGCACTACAGGCCTGACCTCCAGCATTCCACAGATGTTCAAATCATCCAAAGCCGATGCCCTTGCGTTCATTGGTTCTGACGGCGAAATTCGTGGGGCGCAGTTTGAACAGGCATCTCGCTATTATCGCGAGACTTACCCTGCGCCGCTGATGTCCGACCAGCAATTGGCGCAAGCGATCGCAGCAGCTTTTTGAGTGCCCCTTTCAGTGTAAAACGCTTATTAAAACGATGGACTGGGGGGCTCACGATGCTCGCATTCACGGCTCAGCGCAGTGCTGTCGTGTGCCCCCTCACGGATGCGACGCACGTTATTGTTGAGTACCTTGTAAAAAAAATGGTGGTAAAGCCAACCCTTCAAACCGGTCAAGTTAGTCTTGTGCTCGGTATAGAACTCGTCCGGTGAGGCATACAACCCCAGTTCCCGGGCAATGCCTTCGCGCTGGATGAAGGTATCCCGACCGGTCCATTGCACTGCGGGCTTGGCCAAACAAGGCGTTGCTACGGCATAGCCAAGAAAAGCGTGCGTGCAGTTACTAAACCTGTTCTGCACTGCACGCAGGTATTGCTCGTCCAAAATCACCCCTTCAAGCACTACCCAGCGTTCGTGCAGGCTGACCTCGACCCAGGTATGAAGGATTTCCTTCGGTGACATGAAGTAGACAAAGGGGGTCATTGCACCTTTCTGCAGGCGTTTGTCGATGGTGAAACCGCGCAGTCGGCAAGGAATGCCCAGCGCACGCAGCAATCCCATCAACAGTGTCGATTTGGTGTTGCAGTGGCCCAGGCCTTCTTCAAGGATGGCGGACGCTGGCAAGTTATCGGCGCCAGCGTTATAGCCGAAAAGAATCTCGTCGCGACAGAATTCGTAGACGGCTCTAGCAGCCTGCTCCTGCGGCAATTGACGCCAGCCGCGTACGTCGATGAGCTGAGTAATGCTGGGGGCGTCGAAGTCGAGTATTGAAGTACGTCTTAGATAGTCCTGATCCTGCTGCTTGCTCATAGCCAAATCCTCCGTGGTTTTGTGCAGCCTGAACCCTCTAGTTACTTCAATGTCAAGACTCCGCCCTCCAGCCACTCCAAATGAGCTTGTCATCTGCAATAGATTAACAGTGCCGTAGTGATGCAGTAGCAGGTGAGCAGGAACGTCGTTCAACAAACTATGTTGGGCGGACGGTTAGAGTGCTGAGCACGATTCCATTTGTGCACTCCTCTGGCGCCCTGCAACGCGTGACCGTGAATAAACAAAGCCGCTTACAAGACAATCGCTTACATCCGATAATCTTGCAGCGGCCGTGCTGACTCTCACTCTGTGCGCGAGTGTTTCTGGATCATGTCAGGCTGCGTTTAAGCTCGGCAATATGCTCCGGGCCGATCCCACAGCATCCGCCGATCATACTGGCTCCTCTTTGTTGCCAATCCTTGGCCCACTGCAGGTAACCCAAAGGATCGAGGTCTTCACGCAGTTCATCCAGGCCGTCATTGGCCGTCGCCTCTTTCGGTTGCGGCGGGAAGGCATTGGCGTAGACACCAATCGCGATATCAGCGCCCAAACGCTTGATAATCGATTGCGCCACATCCACTGCAGCACCGATCACCTCCGGCTGGCTACAGTTGAACAACAGCGCAGCCACGCCCATTTTTGCGCCAACTTCGATTGCCTCAGCCACGGTCTCACCGGACCGCAAGCGAGGCACACCGTCGACGTCTTCATCTTGAAGCGTGAAGGATACCCAGAACGGTTTACCGTCAGATGGCAAATGAGCATGGATCGCCTGCACTTCGGCAAGCGAACTTTGAGTCTCTGCCAACCACAGATCCACGTGCGCTCCCAAGCCTTGAAGCAGAGGCGTAAGAACCTCTGCCACGCGCTCCGGCTGGAACAGGTCAGGCCGATAGGAGCCGAACAACGGCGGAAGAGAACCCGCTACCTTGACCGGGTGGGCGCTTGCGTCAGCAGCTGTGCGTGCCAGTTGACCTGCGATCGAGGCCAGTTTTAATCCCTCGTTAGCAAATCGCTCTTCCCCGATATGAAAGGGAACAACTGCATAACTGTTGCTGGTAATAACTTGAGCACCGGATTCGATAAACGCTGTATGCACGGCAACTACCACTTGCGGCGCTTCGCTCAATGCAAGAGCCGACCACTCGGGTTGCCTGAAAGGTGCGCCACAACGTTGCAACTCCCGCCCCATACCACCATCAAGAATAACCATTGATCGTTCCTTCATGTCACTTCTCTAAGTTTGAGACGTGTAGCTGATTAATAAGTGCAAGCGCCAAAAAATGATCCAACATCCAGAGCGCGTCACCTTTTGAATATCCATTCACCGCAGTCACTGGCTTGCTGGTGAAGGGATCGGCTTACCGCTGATTTACGAACCCTTTGCCGTAATGGCGCTCGAGGCGGTTCTGGAGCAACTCCAGACCAATCGACATCAGCCAATAGATAACCGCTGCGGTCGTGAGCATTTCGATATAGCGATAAGACGAACGCCCATACGACTGCGCCAGGAACATCACTTCCCAGACGCCCATGACCGAAATCAGGGAGGAGTCCTTGAGCATTGAAATGAACTGACTGGTTGTCGGCGGAATAATCGTGCGCATCGCCTGGGGCAGGATGATGTGCAGAAAAGTCGCTGTCGGCGAAAGCCCCAAAGCCATCGCAGCTTCACGCTGACCGGGGGCTACCGCCATGATCCCGGCGCGGAAAATCTCGCTGAGGTAAGCGCCGTAATTCAGCGACAAGGCAATGATGCCCGCGCTGATTGCACCTGGGACAACACCGATCTGGGGCAGGCCCAGGTAGATCAGCAGGATCTGAATCAGCAACGGAGTGCCGCGAAAAAAAGACGCGTAGAAGCTCGCGATCCCAAAGGCCACGGCACTGCGCGACAGGCGTGCGAGCGCGGTCACAAAACCGAGCAGCAATGACAACCAGATTGAGCAGAAACACAGAAATAACGTCAGCGCTGCGCCTTGAAAGAAACCGTTGGGGCCCAGATGCCAGCCCACCAGGTTCGGCAATTTATCCAGAATGATCGATAACTTCAGGTCGAAGCTCATGAAAAACATGACGCACAAACCGAGTAAAACTGCCCACGTGAGATAGAGCCGAGTGCGAAAACCGAACCGTAGGCTCAAACGACGCGGCTCGGTTTTGGCAATTAAATTCGTCTTGGCGGGGTGTGGATTGTGGGCTGTCATTGGCTGATATCGGCACCGATCCACTTCTGCGAAATCTTGCTCAGTGTGCCGTCGGCTTTAAGTTGAGTAATGGCTTCAGTCACCTTGGCGCTCCACTGCGGGTCGCCCTTTTCAATCGCTACCACATTGGGCTCTGCATACAACGTGTCGCCGGTAATCTTGAAGCGGGGATCCTGGGCAATGCGTTCACGGGCCGTGATGAGATTGGTGACCATGGCATCCAGACGCACTCCACTGCCCAATGCCAGGTCCTGGAACGCCACGGTTTCATTGTCGTAGGGGGCAATCTGCACGGTATCGAACGGATATTTCAAAGGCTTGTCTTCTGCGCCCTCAATCACCAGGTCCTTGTTCAAATAAGCTTCATAGGTCGATGCGCTGATCACACCGACTTTCTTCCCTGATAAATCCTTGCCTTCGACGATAGCGTTGTCTTTGGCGTTGACCACGATGACCGCTGGCGACTGGTAATACTCGACCGGGAAATCGAATACTTCAGCACGGGCCTTGCTTGGGGTCATTGAGCAGACGCAGATGTCATAACGCCCACTCCAGCGGCCAGCAGCAATCACATCCCAGGACGGTGTTTCCAGCTTGAGTTTTACCCCTAGTCGTTGCGCTACGGCCTTGGCGACATCAACGTCAAACCCGTCCAGTTGGTTCTGATCGTTGAGAAATGAAAATGGCGGATAGCTCTCCATCAGAACCCCTGTCATCTCCCCTTTTTTAGTCACACGATCCAGGGTGGGCCCAGCAAAAGCGGTGGCACAGGTTGCGAGCAAAGCCAGGCCAAAGGGTAAGAGCGCTATTGTTTTCAAAGACCAATACTCCAATCATTTCAAAGTCATACGAATAGATTAAAACGTACTATAAATCCTATTTGTACTGATTTAATGGAATAACACCCTAGCTTTGAGCTATATCGAACAGTTGCTCCCGACATGCCCGCATGTGCCGGGCCACCCCGCGTGCGATCCGAAGCGAGTTGAGATGCCCTCTCCCGTAAGGCAAAATCAGGCGACCTCATTACCCGAGAACAGGAGTTTACGGATGCCATTTCCATTGACGGAACATAATGCCTTGCTAGCCTTGAAGGGCGTCGGACCGACCGTTATCGCTCGCCTTGAGCAGATGGGCATTGACTCGCTCGCGGTGCTCAGCGAAGCCAACACCACTGACATCCTGGCTCAGGCATCGGCAGCAGTGGGATCGACTTGCTGGAAAAACAGCCCCCAAGCCAGAGCGGCGATTAACGCAGCCATTCAGTTTGCAAAGGACTCTCGGTCGAGCACATCAGGTGCGTAAAGCTGATCGCTTGTTTCAGTTGGTAAATCTGATTCGTGTTCATCAGCCAATCTCTGCTGAACGGCTGGCTAGTCGAATTGGTGTTTCCGTTCGCTCAATCTATCGATACATCGACGACCTTTCTTTCAGTGGGATCCCAATCTATGGCACCGCAGGAGTGGGATATGCCTTGGATGCCGATTTTGAGATGCCACCTTTAACGTTGAACAGACTCGAACTGGATGCGTTGATGCTAGGGATGGAAATGCTCTCAGCTTGCGCCGATAACGATCTAAGCGCTGCAGCACGCATGTTGTTGAGCAAAATCTCGGCGTCCAGTGCCCTTCACACGGTTGATCCCTGCGCTGCAAAAATCAGGGCACTCGGAACAACGTCCTCTTCGACACGTGCCCATCTGGCAACCCTGCGAAATGCCATCGAAAACACTCAGGCGCTGAAAATAACGTATACCCGCTTGGACGGTTCGGTTTCGCAGCGCCTCATATCCCCCCTTGGACTGTTCTATTGGGGAGGAAAGTGGACCGTTGGAAGCTGGTGTAGTACCAGAGCGGCATATCGTGATTTTCGGGTCGATCGCATAGCCTCCATTGCTATTACTCAACAACCATCTCCCAACAACCCGGCCCTTGATCTACAAGCGTATATGAAGCACCAGGCAAGCCAGTGGAAAGCGATCACCACTACTGACACAACGCTGTCAGTATGAGCCACTGATAATCAGGACTCCTCAACACACAGAAGGCCGTCCCTATGCAGCGCTCATCTCATGTACTCGAATTAGCCATTTTCAAGGTCAAACAAGAATGCATTGAACAAATACCAGTGCTCCGCGCAGGGCTTCGCGAAACGTTAAAGAGCTTTGCGGGTTTGCTCGAGTACCGAGCCTACTGCCCTACGAGCGACGACCGAATATTCGCGGACCTGGCAATGTGGGACAGCCTTGAGAACGCACAAAAAGTGGCAAAGGCGTTCAACGATGGAGATCCGAGATTCTCTGAGTATATGTACGCTATTGAAAATCTGACGTTCATGAGCCATCTAGCGCCAGAGGTGAGTTGATGACCTGGGATGGCATCGATGAGTAAGGCGAAACAGTAATGTTGATCATTCATCACCTGCACGGCCTTGGCCCAGGCGGCTCTTCACCATTTATAACTCCTGCGCAACACGACTTCGTGAAATCTGAAAACGTGTCGCGGAAACTTGAGTTGGCTTGGCTACGATAATCGATGCGGATCTGTCGCGACTATTAAACGGATCGAATATGGCTACGATTATTTTCACAGTGTGAAGACCAGCGCCCAGCTGCAGCACTTGCCTTACTCTGCAGGTCACAAAGCTTCTTGTAGGCTTCGTCGTCTGCAAGGTCGGGTGCGGTTTTCATGTAGTCGTCGACGGCCTTGACCTTATCTGCAAAATCGTCAGAAAGACGTTCGGCCTCCAAAAAATAGGCTTGCCTGTTCATTATTCTGCTCCTTGAGCCGACCCGGTGCCGGAGCAAAATAAATACTCCATCTAACAGTAAATTGCCACCAGCGTACTATCGCGCTCGGTCACGGAGAGCAGAATCAGGCCGTTCGAAACTCGACCGTGAGATGGCTGACCTGGTGAACCGGCTTAAGACGCTCACGAATGCTGTCGGCGTTCGCAGTGCCCTCACCAAGGACGCTGACGATAGCCGCATGGGCTTGCGGCCCAATCTGCCAGACGTGCAAGTCCGTAATGGTGGCATCCCCCGGAGTCTCAACCAGTTCACGAATTTCCTCGGCAACGTGCGCATCAGTCTGATCCAGCAGCACACCTGCGGTGGCCCCCATCAAGGTCCATGCCCACCGCGCAATAACGATGGCGCCGACGAACTCGACCTGGTCAATTTGGGTTTTGAAGGCGTTATTCCAGCCGATACTGGTCGACCTGCTTACCACCCCGCAATCTTGCTGAAGCTCTATATCTACGGCTATTTCAACCACATTCAGTCGAGCAGACGCCTTGAACGAGAAGCCCTCTGACGTTTTCACACACTCTGGGCCGGAAGCGGTCACTGGAATGCGCCTGGAAAACGAGTTGATTCAATGGGCATCAGAAATGACTGTGAGTGCAGATACGAAGGCTGATATCTTCCCCGCGCACTAAATCGGGTCCAATCGACGCTGATCCATCAAGGAGGATAAAAATAATGAAAATATCATTCATCGCTACGCTAGGAATCTTGTCGCTAATTCAAACACCACTGTCCTTCGCGGATAATGTTAATGGGAAAAATCTCTATTTACAGCGATGCTCCATGTGCCACGGATTAGATCTCAAAGCAACAGGGCCATTGGCTAATAAAAGCAATCCGGCTACACCTGATCTAACAACTTCTGCTTTCAAAAAACGATTAAATGATTATCCGGGCGTGATTGTATCATCGATAATACTTCGCCCAAATGGAGACTTGATTCCAAAAACGTTGCGAGAGAATGGTGTAAAGCTATCGCCGTACTCATGGGGGATTAAAGATCTACGCGATTTAAATCAATACATGAATGGAATGATTTCAAAAAATCGATGATTGTTGAGTTGAGAGGCAGGCACAGAAACCCAAGAGCCATGTGGGTGACCTCCAACTAATCAGGGCTGCAATCCACCTCACAAAACTTCAGGAGCGATATACGTCAAATGCGTGAGCGAAAGGCAGCACGATTACTAGTTATAAGCCCCTCTCGAGATGTCCTGCTTTTCAAGTTTCTCCATAAAGATGGAGCTTTAGCCGGTAAAAATTACTGGGCCACCCCTGGCGGTGGTCTTGAGGACGGAGAAACATTCCACGCCGCTGCAATACGTGAACTGCGTGAGGAGACCGGTATTCAAGTCAACACTGTTGTAGGGCCTGTGGCAGATCGGAGGTTTTCAATGCTCCTGCCCAGCGGCGAGACGGTATTCGCCGTTGAGCAGTATTTCGTTGTGCACGTGGACAGCCAGATTATCTCTAGCTCCGAATGGACCTTACACGAGACTCAGGTCATGGCAGATCATCACTGGTGGTCCGCTCTTGAGCTTAGATCTACTGGAGAAACGGTATGGCCAGAGGCGTTAGTGGAGATGCTGGTAGATGCAGCTGTCTTCACACCGGGGGCGTAACCGTCACCGCGAATCCATATGCGTTTTTACACACCCTGGGCCAGAAGCTGACGTGCAACAAGAATGTAAGAGGCTGCCTAACACCCCTGTTCATTACACTCACGTCAAATCACACTCTATGCATCAACCTCTCACATCCCTATCTGCAGAAGCGCTGACTATTTTCTGGGGAGCAATGCGATCATTTGATCAAAGGACGTAACCGAATATCTTCCCTCAAGCTTTTCTACAGTGGGCATTTTGGAAGGAAACCCAAATCGCACTCTGCCGGGAAGCACTTCGTCCATAGATGCGTACCAGGCTAGCAAAGCCTGTTGGAGGCGCACATGAAGTTCGAACTTGCTCCGTCGGCGGGTAGTGTCTGCTTTGGCTCGTTCTCGCGCGAGCATCGGATCTATGCGGCCAACAATGTAACAGTCAGCAAAACCAATACGCCCTTGTGCGATCGTTTCTCTTGTGGCTTCCAACTCTATTTGCCAGTCGTGTTCGCTCGCCTCGCCGATCTGCCAAAGACACCAAATGTAGTGGAGTTTGAGAGGGTCACTGTCACACATAGCCCACGAAGAAATATCTTCCATGGCCAGCGCCGTTTGCCAGCGATCCACGTTTCGCTCTGCCCAAAAACGTGCAGCTCCAAATGAATCCTTTATCCGATCCGGTTCGTTTTCAAAACGACCGTTTTCAGCAATAACATGCTGCCCTCCATGCTTGGCGCACCAGGTGGTTTTCCCGCTGGCACTGATCCCCTCAACAACCAAAATCATCGTTTGACTACCCCGTTAGTTGCGCATCCTTGTAGTCTCCAAACATCTGGATGCTTGGAGACTCTTGATCATCTGCACATTATGACTGGCAGGAGCTTTAGGCAGAAATCCAACGGTGCGCTAGCAAACGACAAACCGTGGCCTACCAGGTAGGTTTTGCGCAGCTTCACCTCCCTACCTGAACAATGAAGTGGCTATCTGCTGGAAAACTGCGGCCTTGATGCTAAATAATTGGTTCTGAAACCAACATCTATTCTCAATGCTCAGGCTCCCAGCGACGGAACAGCACGCTGGCGTTAACTCCACCGAACCCAAAACCATTTGAAAGTGCATGAGTAATTAACATCTCTCGTTTAGTAGGACCGACCAGATTGAGCCCGTCGGCCAACTCATCGGGATGAGTCAGATTCAGTGTGGGTGGCGCGACCTGGTCTCGAAGTGCCAGAACGGTGAAGATCGCTTCAATGCCTCCAGCCGCTCCCAGAAGATGCCCAGTGGCGGATTTGGTCGCGCTGATCGCCACGCTGGAGTCAGTCCCGAACAACGAGCGGATGGCTGCCAGTTCCCCCCTGTCACCGACCGGTGTGGAGGTGGCATGCGCATTGATATGCTGCACTTGGGCAGGGCTCACAGCAGCCTGGCGCAACGCCTGCTCCATGGCGCGTCGTGCACCACCGCCGTCCGCTGGGCCCGCCGTCAGGTGATAAGCATCGGCGCTGGTGCCATAGCCGACCAGCTCCGCCAGGGGCTTGGCACCCCGCGCAAGGGCGTGTTCCAGTGTCTCGATCACCAGCAACCCCGCACCTTCGGACATTACAAAGCCGTCGCGATCACGATCAAAAGGGCGTGAAGCCTGCTGCGGGTGCTCGGCAAAACCTGTAGACAGCGCGCGGGCCGCCGCAAAGCAGCCCAGTGTCACTCGGTCGATTGCAGCTTCGGTGCCCCCGCAGAGGGCGATGTCTGCCTCACCACTTCGGATGATTCGTGCCGCATCGCCGATGGCCTGCACACCGGCCGCACAGGCGGTTACAGGAGCGCCGAGCGGCCCTTTGAAGCCGTAGTTGATGGATATGTGCCCTGCCGCCATGTTGGCTAGAAAAGACGGTGCAGTGAACGGCGACAATCGACGGGGGCCGCGTGTATCGGTGGTTCGTACAGCATCGGCAATCACGCCAAACCCACCGACGCCCGATGCAATGATCGTTGCCGTCCGTTCCTGCTCCACGGCCGTTGTGGGCTGCCAACCTGCCTGTTCCAGTGCTTCGTGGGCAGCCACCAGTGCAAACTCGATAAAGCGGTCCATCTTCTTGCGGTCCTTGGCCGAAATGATTCGCTCCGGATCGTAGCCTGCGATGGCATCCTCCTCCAGAGACGGCACCGGACCTCCTGCGGTAACGCCCGTACCCTCGGTGATATCGCCTGGCAAGTTACGGATGCCGGAACGGCCAGACAGCAACCTGCTCCAGACTTCTTCTGCTCCGCATCCCAGAGGCCCGACTATTCCGACGCCTGTCACTACGATTCGCTTTTGAGCTTCGAGATTAATCATTGAAACCTCTTTGTTTTTCAGTCGACGCTGGTAAAAAGCAGCGCGCTAATGCCTAGGATCAAACCTCTACGGCGAGAGGACGGTGGGCGTTTTGCCTGAAGCCTCAGGGCGGATCTTGAACCAGATGGAGTACATCGCCGGCAGGAACACCAAGGTGATGATAGTCCCCACGAACGTTCCCCCGATCAGTGTGTAGGCCAGCGTCCCCCAGAAAACAGAGTGCGTCAGGGGGATAAACGCCAGTATTGCCGCCAGCGCCGTCAGCAGTACCGGACGGGCTCGCTGTACCGTGGCCTCGACCACTGCGTGAAACGGATCCAGCCCTTGTTGCGTGTTGTGATGGATTTGCCCAATCAGAATCAGCGTATTGCGCATCAAAATGCCTGAAAGTGCGATCAGGCCGACCAAGGCATTGATGCCAAATGGCTGCTGGAAGATCAGCAGGGTCGGTACCACGCCAATCAACCCAAGTGGCGAGGTAAGGAACACCATGACCATCGCCGAAATCGACCGGACCTGCACAATGATGATCAGCAGCGTCAAGGCAATCATGATCGGGAAGAGTGGCAACATCGCCTTGCCCGCCTTGCCCGACTCCTCGATTGCCCCCGCCTGCTCGATCCGGTATCCGTCAGGCAACTGATCGATGACCGGCTGCAATGCCTTGATGATCACACTCGACACATCAGGTGGCTGCAGACCTTCGGCGATGTCACCTCGCACGGTGATGGTCGGCGTGCGATCACGACGCCGCAGGATCGGATCCTCCATTCGCACATCGACCTTGCCTACCTGAGACAACGGTAGACGCTGGCCTGCAGCCCCCACCAGCGTAAAGCCTTCAATTTTTGCGGGATCGAGGCGGATATCACCCGCGGCCCGCCCGACCACCTGTACCGAACGAATGTCCTCGCGAACCGCGGTGATGGGCACTCCGCTCAGCAAAAATTGCAGTTGCTGCGCCACTGAACTGGACGTCAGCCCCACCGCCTCCAGGCGATCCTGATCGAGAGTGAAATGCAGCGTCGGGGTCAGCGGGCCCCAGTCTGTGTTGACGGTCCTCATCATCGGGCTCGACTGCAACACGTCCTGCACCTGCCCCGCTATCTCACGCAGTTTTGAGGGGGCAGGCCCCATGACCCGGTAGGCAACCGGAAATGGCGAGTACGGGCCAAACACCAGTTGAGTCACCCTGATACGCGCTTGCGGGGCGAGCCCCTCAGCGGCAGCCGCTCTGAGGCGGAACTTGAGGGCCTCGCGCTGCTCTTGGCTGTCGGTCAGCACTACAATCTTCGCGAACGACGGATCAGGGAGTTCCGGCGCCATCGCCAGATAAAAACGCGGCGCACCCTGGCCGATGTAGGACGTGACGATTTTTGCCTCATCCTGCTTTTGCAGCCAGGCCTCTATAGAGCTGGTAGTCGCGCGGGTCTGTTCAATGGCGGTTCCATACGGCATTTGCACTTCAATCAATACTTCGGGACGGTCCGAAGTTGGGAAAAACTGCTTTTTGACCACGCCCATACCCAGGACAGCCACGACAAAAGAAACGATAACAGCCCCGGCCACCAGCCATTTACGCGCGATAACATGCGTCAAAAGCTGGCGAAAACGATTGTAGCTAGGGGTGTTGTAGATTGCCCCATGACCACCCTCGACCTTCTTGATATCCGGCAGCAGCTTTACCCCCAGGTACGGGGTAAAGACTACCGCGACCACCCAGGAGGCAATCAGGGCAATGCCTACGATCCAGAACATGTTGCTGGTGTACTCGCCCGCGGTTGATTGCGCGAAGCCGTTGGGCATAAAACCGATAGCCGTCACCAGCGTACCGGACAGCATCGGAGCGGCCGTATGACTCCAAGCATAAGCGCACGCTTTGATGCGATCGTAGCCCTCCTCCATCTTCACCACCATCATTTCAATGGCAATAATGGCGTCATCGACCAGCAGCCCAAGCGCCAGAATCAGCGAGCCTAAGGTAATACGGTCAAAGCTCTTGCCAGTGGCCGCCATCACCACAAACACCACGGCCAGCGTCAACGGAACAGCCGCTGCGACCACAAAGCCCACGCGCCAGCCCATGCTGAGGAAGCACACGAGCATGACCACGAGCAGCGCAACGAAGAACTTGATCATGAACTCGCCCACGGCCGAATCAATATTTACAGATTGGTCGGTGACCTTGGAGAGCGTCATGCCCAAGGGCATGCCTTGGTTGATCTTGAGCGTTTCGGCGTCCAGTGCCTTGCCGAGTTCAAGGCCATTCCAGCCCTCACGCATCACGATCCCCAACAACAGCGCGTCTTCACCATTGTTACGCACGAGAAAGGTTGCGGGGTCTTCATAACCGCGCTCGATGGTCGCCACGTCAGAGAGCTTGAGCGTACGCCCCTGAACCGTAATGGGCGTGTCCCGAATTTTCTGTAACGTATCGAAGGCGCCCTCCAGCCTGAGGAAAACCTGCGGCCCTGCGGTATCGATCGAACCGGCAGGCGTGAGCACGTTCTGGCTATTGAGGGCAGCAAAGATATCCTGAGGAGACACGCCCAAGGTGGCCAGCCGATCATGGGCAAAGGAGACAAAGATACGCTCGGGTTGCTCCCCGATAATGTTGACCTTCTTCACCCCCGGCACATGTAAAAGGCGCTGGCGCAACAACTCAGCATCACGCACCAGCAACCGCTGCGGCTCGCCCTTGGCTTTGAGGGCGAAAAGAGCAAATGTCACATCCGAAAACTCGTCGTTGACCATTGGCCCGATGACACCTGATGGTAACTTTCGGGCTTCATCGTCGAGCTTTTTGCGCGCCTGATAGAACTCCTCCTGCACCTGCGCGGGTGGCGTGCTATCGAGCAGTGACAGCATCGTGAAGGCGAGACCAGGGCGGGTGTAGGTTTCCGTGCGGTCGTACCACTTCAATTCTTGCAGGCGTTTTTCCAGTGGCTCAGCTACCTGATCCTGCATTTCCTGCGCAGTTGCGCCCGGCCAAGCGGTAATGACCGTCATCTGCTTGACCGTAAACGGAGGATCTTCTGCGCGCCCCAGCTGGAAGAACGACAGAGTGCCTGCAACGGCGATCAGAAAGATCAGGAATACGGTGATTGAGCGCTCGCGAACGGCAAGCGCGGATAGATTAAAGCGCCCCTCGCTCATGGACGACTCCCCCCGGCGGTGGTGTCATCCAGTTGAGGCAACCTCACCTCGTCACCCTCGCGCAACAGATGTGCGCCCAGCGCCACGATCTGCTCGCCCACCTTTAGATCACCCGCGACGAGCGCAAAGTCGTCGCTCAAGCCCAAGACCTGAACAGGTCTCCAGGCCACCTTCGCAGGTGTACCGGCGATCACCCACAGGCCAGTGCCTTTGCCAGGGTCATAAACGGCTGCGATCGGCACTTGCATCGTTTGCCCTTGCGCGGCGCCTTCAGCGATTCGAAGAGTAACGGTCGAACCTATTGGTGCATTGGCCAGCGCCCCCTCAAGCACATACCGCGCCTCAAAGGTGCGGGTCATACGGTCAGCCGAGTCAGACAGCAGCCTTAACTTCGCGGTAACAGCCCCCGTGATGTTGCCATAAAGCGTCGCTTGCGCAGTGGAGCCGGCTGCGGGGCGCAATGTCTCTGGCAGATGTACGATGGCTTCGCGCTGGCCGGCCCGCGCCAGACGAAGCACGGGCTGCCCGGGGCTGACAACCTGCCCGGGCTCGGCGAGGGTCTCCACCACAACGCCATCGGAATCGGCAGACAGCACCGCATAACCAGAGGCATTGCGGGCCACATCAGCCTGCGCTTCAGCGGCGCTGAGTTGCGCCTTTGCAGAATCCGCTGCAGCTTTGATCTGGTCGTAAGCCGATGCAGAAATAGCGCCTGCGCCGACCAGATCACGATATCGAGCTTCATCATCTGCTGTCTGCTTGGCTCGAGCCCGAGCAGCCATGACCGACTCTTGTTGTGCACGCGCCTGCAAGCCCAGATCGATTGGGTCGAGGCGCATAAGCGGCTGACCACGTTTAACGGTCTGACCGGTGTCAACCAGACGCTCAAGTACCTTGCCTGATACCCGAAACCCCAGGTCGCCCTGGACACGGGCAGCCACTACACCCGTGAATGAACGTGAGGTGTCGGACGAAGCCTGAACAGCAACGGACCTCACCACAGGGGCCAACGTGCGCGGATCTTCAGCAGTGGATGAATCACCGCACGCTGTCAGGACGAGAGGCAGCAAGAAAACGGCAAAGGGGAAAGGTCGAAGCCGGCGCATAGGTTCCCTTATTTATATATATGACGAGTGACATATTCTCAGTCCAGTGACCATATGTGTCAACGGTCACATTCGGCAGGACCTATGAGAATTAATGATAACCGCCAATATTACTGCTGATGCCGGGATATCCCCCACTACCCTCGGGAAGCGTTAATTGACAGATTGTGACCAATAAGTAATATGGTCACATATCATCCTCTGTTTAAGGAACCTCAATGCCTCCCCTCCGTCCAATTGCACTTTTGGTCAGCGCCGGCGTAATGGCAGGTTGCGCGGTCGGTCCGGATTACCATCGTCCAGACGCTCCGCTTTCGAATCGTTACGTGGGCCATGCTTGCCTCGAACAGTGCCCTGGAGCGACGCCGACTGATCTTGTCGCTTGGTGGGAAGGCTTTGGTGACCCCTTACTGACCGCGCTCATCTCCAAGGCTCTTGAGCAAAATCTGGACCTGGCGCAGGCCTCGGCGCGAGTCACGCAGGCGCGGGCCGGACTAGGTGCCGCCAATGCCGCCTTACTGCCCTCGGGGAATGTCAACGGCCAAGCCGCGCGCGCCTACCAATCACTCGAGACCCCACTGAGCCAGGTGCTCAATTCAACACCTGGCTATGATCGGTACGCAAACGCCTACGAGGTCAACCTCAATGCCAGCTGGGAGGCCGATGTCTTTGGCGGCCTGCGACGCGGACGCGAGGCCGCTCTGGCCGAGTACCAGGCGTCCCGGGCTGGCGTCGCGGCCACGCGACTGGCCATCGCTGCACAGACCGCGGACGCCTACATCACTGTCCGCGGATTGCAGGCCCGGCTGGACATTGCGAGTCGGCAAGTCAACACGCAGCAGGCGTTGCTAGAAAAAGTCCTGTTGCTCCACGCCAAGGGACTCAATGCTACCTATCAGGTTCATCAGACCGAGGGCGCGCTGTCACAGGTCCAGGCGACCGTGCCGGTCCTGCAGGCCGGGCTGGAGGCTGCCATGAATGCACTGGATGTCATGCTCGGCACGCCGCCAGGCACTCATCGCTCGCAACTTGCAACGGCGGCACACATTCCTGTCGCGCCTCAGTTGCAGACAATGGGAACGCCGGCCGATTTGCTGCGCCGCAGGCCAGACCTCATTGTGGCTGAGCGTCGTCTTGCAGCCGCAAACGCACGCATCGGGGAAGCTATTGCTGAGTACTACCCAAAGTTCTCCCTTGGTGCATTGCTGGGCAGTGCTACGTCGGTGTCCGCAGGCCATCTATTTACCGGTGGCGCCAGCCAATCGGCAGGCTTGCTGGGACTGCGCTGGAGACTCTTCGACTTCGGTCGCATAAACGCACAAATCGACCAAGCCAAGGGGCAGGAAGCCGAAAATCTGGCCGCTTACCGTCAGTCTGTGTTGCGCGCCACCGAGGATGTCGAGAACGCACTTTCTTCACTGGTAAATCGGCAAACTCAAGCAACCACCCTCACCGGAGGCGAGGCCTCTCTAAGTCAGGCTCGAGTATCGTCGTTCATTGCCTATCAGAAGGGCACGGCCAGCCTGATCGATGTCCTGCACGCGGATGAGACGATGCTCCAGGCCTCCGATGCTCGGGCGCAAGCGCGAACAGAATCGGCACTCGCGGCGGTTGCACTATTCAAGTCACTCGGAGGTGGCTGGCAACCATGGGATGTCACGGTGACGAGTCGATAGGAAGATCGCTGATTCTGGTAGCGCGCAGACTGAACGCCATGACTCGCTTCTTTGCACAAACGATGCGAGCCAGGCGTAAAGGGCATATTTAAATGCCGATAACAGCACTCAACTAGAAACGGTAACTCACAGAGGTACCAAGCCCGCTCGCACTGTTCTTGTAGTGTGCACTGTAGGCACCTTTGGTCGGCGAAGTATCGTTGACCTGTACGCTCTCCTCCCACAAGTAGGAGTAAGCCACATCGATCGTGAGATTGTCCGCCGGAGTCCAGCCAGCACCGAAGCTGATGACCTTCCTGTCACCCGTAGGAATGCGCGGTCCACGATGGGTGTTATTGGTGGGTGACTGATCCACCGAAAAGCCTGCGCGAAGCACCCACTCTTTATTCAGCGCATAAGCAGCGCCGATAGCGTGTGCCCACGTATCGTGCCAATTTTGCTCTTCGGTAATCGTGCCCAGCGAGCCGCTCAACGCGGGGGGTAAACCGGTGTTCTCGATGGTTAAGTCTTTAAAGCGACTCCAGCGAGTCCAGGTGCTCCCCATGTAGAGGGTCCAGTCATTATTGAGCTGATGAGTCACCGAGAAATCCACTGACTCCGGGGTATCCACTTCCAGCGAAGCGTCATAACTGCGGCCGCTAACCCCCAACACGCTAAAGATGCCGTCAGTGACCTTGGTCTTGGCATCCAGTTGATAACTGACCTTGGAGTGGTAGGTCATACCCAGGCGGGTTCGGTCCGTAGCCTGCACCAAGATACCGGCGTTGAAACCAAGCGCAGTGTCGTCACCCGTGCTTTTGAGTTTTCCGTCATTACGACCGGGGCTAAGTGGATTGAGCACCATACCCGTCAGCTCACCACTGATGTGATTGATGGTCGGACCGAACCCAATCGATACTATATCGTTGAAGGCAAAGCTGATGGTGGGCTGGAACGTGAGGGTCGTGACCTCGCTTTTGTTGGCGTAGTAGCGCCCGGCGAAACCGCTGCCATAGTCAGTCATCAGACCAAAAGGCACATAAAAACCCACACCGAACGCCCAATGCTCATCGATGGGTTTTACGTAATATCCCATCGGTACGGTAGTGGTGGGCACCATGTCGCCGTCTTCCTGGCCGCCGAATGTACTCCGGGTGTGGCTGATGTCGGACTTGGCGAACAGAGTCGCTGCTCCCACGCTGACCTGCTCTCTTTTCAAACGAGACATGCCCGCCGGATTACCGAAGACCGTACTCGCGTCTTCAGCGGCGGAAGAGCGACCGGCAAACCCGGCCCCCATTCCACTGATGCTTTGTTCGTTGAGCGCGAAGCCGCTTGCAAAAGCGCTTGAAGATGCGAGCACAACAGCAATGCCAAATGGGGTCTTGAGCGCTATGTTTTTCATTGTTTGAACTCTATGGGTATCACTGAGATGAAGCATTAGAAGCGGTGAACACCCATATTCATTCAAGTGACCAAATCAGTCAATGGTCACAAAACAAACAAATAAAATACCCTCCTACTGATAGAGAAGGGCTCAGTGAAAAGCCGGCTGATGAGCTGTCGCTTACCCGGGTATGCAGTGAACCTTCAGCCGAAGATCAAGGCATCAGGCTGCGCAAGATCAGGTTGCAGGTGAGCGTGGGAGCCTCCTCGACGAAATCGAGGTTGTACTGCAGTAGCAAGGGGTTGACGAATGGTCGCAGGGTGAGATGTATCGCTTCAACTGTCTCGTCCAGCGGAGTCTTGCGTTCAAACTCGCCGATCTCTCGCCCTTCCCGCACGATTTGCAACACGAAGTGTTTGATACGTGCGTCATAGGCCTGTGAACTCGGCCAGCTTTCAGACGCTGCAAACGCTGCTATGTCATAGAGTTTTCGGTCGTTGAAGAACAGATTCACGCCTGTGGCGATCACAGTTTTGACCAAGCGTCGAAAGCGCTCCGTCGGCGACAGGTTCTCTACATTGATAGCGTGTTCCACAGCCGCGACGATTTCTGCCAGACAATTTGAGCAGATGGCTTCACCAATCGCCTGCTTGGAATCAAAAAATTTGTAGATGTAAGCCTTGGAGAAACCGATGGCCTTGGCCAGGTCGGAAACCGTAGTTTTACCGTAGCCGTATTGGCTGAAGTGCTGGTTGGCCGCCGCGACAATTTGATCGCGAATGTCGTGATCGGCCGGGCCACGGGAGCTGGGCGAAGATATTGATGGCTGCTTCATGGGGATAGCTTACTCACCCTGTCGAGGACTTACAAATTGTGACCTTTAGAGTACATAGTCATAAATCGAACTTTCTGGAACCACCGCAGTTCGGGATGAGAACGGGCTGACGCTTGAGTCATCGAACGGGTCGTATCAGCGCTCAACACGTCCATCGTCGCTAACCCCACGTGGGTCCATGCCATTGACTTCGTGCTGGTGACGAAGCTCAGCCCAGTCGATGAGGGCTGTCATGGCCGGGCCGAGTGCATGGCCCAACGTTGTCAGCGCGTACTCCACCCGCGGAGGCACCTGCGGGTATACGGTGCGCAGAATGATGTCGTCTTGCTGAAGCCCTTTCAACTGCTGAATGAGCATTTTCTGCGTAACATCCGGAATGAGCCTTTCCAATTCAGAGAACCGAAGCGGCCGGCCTTTAGCGGCCATCAGCTCATTGATAATCACAATTTTCCACTTACCCTCCAAAACACGAAGCGTAGCGTTGATTGCGGCCGACCAAGCCTGTCGCCGTAAAGGGTTGTCACACTCCCACTTGCGCTCCATCAATACTTACCTTTTGGTGGGTTACAGACAAAAACGTTGGTTCTTGCGACTACTGCAGCATAAATCATAACGTATGCAGACTTTGAATCCCTGGAGGCGTTATGAAAGTCGCAATCGTTGGTATTGGATCTATCGGCTCAACCCTAGCCCGCAAGCTTATAAGCGCTGGTCACGAAGTCAGTGTGGCCAACTCTCGGGGAAAAGAGGCAGTAAGGGCTTTTTCCGCGGAAGTAGGGGCCGCTCCTTGCGACTTGAAAGATGTCTTCGACGGCGCCGATGCGGTGATTCTTGCCATCCCCCTACCGGCCATGACAGTTCTTCCCAAGAACCTGCTGGCTGTGTTGTCATCCTCGACTCCAGTGGTCGACACGAGCAACTACTACCCAGGTTTGAGAGACGAGTGCATCGACGCTTTGGAAAATGGTCAGACAGAGAGCATCTGGGTTAGCGAGCAGCTTGGTCGACCGGTGATCAAGGCATTCAATAACATTCTGGCGTATTCGCTGGAGCATCTTAGTAAGCCAAAAGATGCGGAAAACCGCCTGGGAGTCGCTGTTGCCGGTGACGACGCAAACCATAAGCGCCTCGTGATGCAACTTGTCGATGCCGTTGGATTTGATCCAGTTGACGGTGGCCGTCTCGAGGACTCATGGCGCCAGCAACCCTGCACACCAGCGTACTGCTGCGACTACACCGCAGATGAAATGACTCCCGCGTTAAATGCCGCCGTGAAGGGTGCCGCAGCTCAGAAACGCGAGGCGTACAACACACAAATCCTGACCTTATTCGCCAAAAACCCTTCTCATAATGAGGTGGTTGAATTCAATCGAAACTTCAACGCGGCGGGCTGAACTCCTCGTTATTAATCCAACTAGCATCCATGCTTTTTAAGCGGTTACAAGCAACTAATTTTATCAGCTATAACTAGCTTATAAAGCTCCACTGGCCATACACTTTCAACTAGCCACAACCGGTACCTTTGCGCATAGAAAAACAGTTTCTTAAACACTAATCCTCGTTACACGCGCAATGTCATCCTTGAATGAGCGGATTATACGAATCTACGGTTTATTCCCAATGTTTGACTTAGTGCCTGAGACCTCTTAAATGTAAGCCTGACAAGCCTGCAGAGCGATCAGTCCATGATCGCCTTCACCGGTAATTCCGATAACTCGTTGAGCATGCACTGGGTCAAGTCGGGCTCTATGGGCGTCATGAACCACACCGCAGGTCAACAGTAGCAAGGCGATCACGCAGACGTGCCTGCTTCGTTTTCTCATCGGTAAGGGCTAGGTAATGGGCTTGGTCGCTGGCTGCCAGCCACTGCTCCAGGGCGAAGTGCTTGCCCTGCTCCGCCAGAATTTGCGCGGAATTGAGATTGGCCAGATTTGTGCGTTCGGTTTGGTGGGCGGTTTCCTTGACCCCAAGGAGCGCCAATCAGAGTCGCGCTCTGCTGGTGGACATTTTCAATCATGCCGCGTCGGAAGGGCTTGTGTCCGGACAACCCCGCATCGAGCACCATCAACCGTATCGAGAAGAAGCAACGAAAACGCCATACCGTGGAAGGCCTGAAGGCGGTCAGGGAGGTGGCACCACCCTGGCTGCGCAACGCCATCGACTTGGCACTGATCACTCTCAGCGGCGCTCCGACATCCTGGACATGCGCTTTGATGGCGTTCGGATGGGTTCTTGTACCTGGTACAAAAGAAGACAGCCAAAGCCAGTGATACAGCGTGGATTCGTTTCAAGGTGACTGACGAACTGCAGACCGTCATAACCCGCTGCCAGGACAATATCGCTTCCCCCTTCTTGATTCATCGCAAGCCGCAACGACTGCTGCACAAGCAGGCGCAAACCAAAGAGCACTGGACGAAGGTTGAAGATCGCTTTCTAAAGCGCACTTTTGTGAAGGACTGCTATCGGCCCAGAGTGTGTAAAAAGGCCTTCGCGAATACTTGCCACTATTTCTGAGGATTTCATCGCAGGAACCGCCCATGAAGCGCTTTATCCAAGGTGAATACTGACGACTACGTCAGCGATACCAATCCGGTGAGCGCAGTCGACGTCTTTGTCGACGAAGTCTATCTGGTCAAACGGGGTTTTGAAGGCGTCATACCGGCAGAACTGGCCGGTCTGCTTAGCATCCCGCGATTCTCCTGAAGACCTACATCTACGGCTATCTGAACCGCATTCAGCTGGGCTGAGAAAGCAACCCCACAATACTGCGGCTTTGCCGTAGCACTGTGGGGTTGGTATGACAGCGCCTACACAGTCCCGAAACGCACCTCCACCGACAGGCTGCCCAGGTTATCGCTCAGACCAGCTCCGTAATGTCCGTCCAGGTCGTCATTGATGCACAATTGCAACTCCCCCTGCTGGGCACGCGGCAATTGCGCCTTATTGCCGACCAGGAACGGCACGCCGCTGTTGCCGATACGCCCGATCAGCGCTCCTTCCGGTTGACCGGGCAAGGCATAGCCGGGCTTGGCTATCAACCCTGGGTTGCCCGCCGCGCTGACCATCCCGGTGGCCGGGTTAGCCGTCCACTGCCCACCGGTGCACATCGCCAGTTGCCAGTTCTGCCCGTTGACCTGTACGCCGGTGCCCTGCCAGGCTTGGTTGGCCTGCACCTGCACGGTACGCTTGAGTAGATCGCTGGCGACCACGTCGGCGGCCTGGAGAGTCAGCGCGGTGATGGTCAAGGTCGGGTTGGCGGTGCCGGTGGCGGGGAACACTCCGTCGCCGACCAGGAACAGGTTGGGGTGGTCCCAACTGCGCTGGTCCTTGTCCACCACCGACTTAGTGCGGTCCGAGCCCATGCGGTAGGTGCCCATCAGGTGGCCAGCGCCGAAGAACGCGTAGTTCTGACCGTCGTAGTTGAACACCGTTTGCGAGCCGGGCTCGATCTTAGGGTTCAGGTCGGTCAGTTCAGTGGCGCCCATCAGCTCGGTGATGATATGCGTGGCGGCCAGGCGCGCCTGCTTGAAGCCCTCCTTGGTGTAGTCGGACAGTTCGTAGGTTATCTGTGGCCGAGGCAGGCCCAAGCCGTCGGTGAACTCCATGGTCCTCTCCACCCGGCACAGCGCATTGTCGGGGTCTTTCTCTACCTGCTCGATCAAGAAGCCCAGACGGAACTGGCGGGTCAGCACGCTATTGAGCTGCTGCACCAGCATCTTGCCGGACAGCGCCAGCTTGTTGGGGTTAGCGCCGCCGTTGTTGGTGCCGTCGATGAAATCGCAAACCGAGGTGTAGGGATCGTTCACCGACCAGTTCCAACCCTCGTTGCCGATCTCGATACGCCAGGCGGCACGCTGGCTGCGGAACGGGCCATCGCGCATGTCCTCGATCCCCGAGGTGGACAACGGCCCGCGGAATGGGAACAGCGGCTTGCCTTCGGGCATCAGGCCCCAGGCCAAATACACCGGGTGGTCGGCCAACGCCTGGCCGACTTGGCCGCTGCTGTTGGCGACCCCTTTAGGGCTGTTCGGGCCGATGGAGTTGAGCAGCAGCTTCGGGGTTTCGATCGCGTGGGCGGCGATCACGTAGCGCTTGCCCTGGGCCGTGCCGTTCTGGCGCGGGCCATTGTTCTGGTACTGGATGAAATCGATACCCGTGACCCCATTGCTATCGACCTGCACCTGGCTCGCCACGGCCTGGTAGAGGATGCGCACGTTGCCGGTATCCAGTGCCTTGGCCATGGTCACGGTGGCATCGTACTTAGCTTGGATCGGGCAGATCGGCGTGCAGCTGGTGTTGCCGGCGCACACCCGGCGGCCGTTGTCGCTCTGCGAATTGCGCCCGGCCGGGGTCTGCCGGACGTTGAGGGTGACACCTGGGTACGGCTTGCCATCGGGCGCCTTCTCCGGGCTCTGGTACACCGTGCCCGTGACGTTCTTGCCCAGGCCCTGGTCGACCAACGACATCGGGATGCCGTGCATGCTGTATTCATAGCTCTGCGGGAAGGTCACGCCCAGGTAGGTCTGCGAGGCGACATCGGCGGACACGCCCATCTCCTCCTCGGCGCGGCAGTAGGCGGTCTGCAGATCGTCGTAGCTGATCGGCCAGTCGACCCCGACGTTGTACGCAGTGCGCATGCGAAAGTCGTTGGGCAACAGACGCAGGGCAGTGCCCATCCAGTGCCACATGGTGCCGCCGCCTACCCGCTCGTAGGTGCTGGCGAACAGTTGCGGCCCCTTCTGTACCAAGTAGCTCTTCTGCACCTTGTTCGGGTCGGTGCTGCCGGCAGTGATCAAGTCCTGGATAGTCGCTCGCGGGGCGAACTGCGTGGCCGGGGTTTGCTCGGTCTGCTCCGGTGGGTATGGCGACTCGGGCGACTTGAGCACGGCGGTGTAGAAACGCTCCAGGTATTCGCTGCGGTTAGGCGGAATCGCCGGGCCCGACTCGAGCACCAGCACTTTCAGGCCGGCCAGGCCCAACTGATAGGCCATAACGCTGCCGGCCATGCCGGCGCCCACGACGATCACATCGGCAGTTTCGATGTTCTGGGTTTGTAGATTGTTCATGGCTGCTGCCCTTCCTTGGCGTCGACACCGGTGAATTGCTTGAGGGTCGGTGGCTGCTCGGCCCAGTAGCCGAAATGGTACTGGCTGTAGCCCATGGGGTGGGATTGGGCGATCTTCCACGCCCAGCTTTCCTTGTAGGCCTGGTCGGAGACTACGAGGGTGTCACCCGTGTGGGCGTTGTCTTGATCATAAGGCTGGTACCAACTGCCAAGCAGCCACAGCTTCATGATCGAGCGGGCGCCCTGGGCGATCTGCGGGTTCGAGTTGCCGAGCACGGCGCTGGCGATTTGCGCAGGCTGTTGGCTCTCGATGCTGGCGTACAGATCCAGCAGGTTGCTGAACGCTGCGGTGCCCATGCCTTGCTGGGCAGTGGTGAAGAACAGTGGCGGCAGGTTGATCGGGTCGACGGACGGCGCGAGCAGGTCGGCCGCAAGGCCGGTGAGTACGGCAGACAGGTCGATGAAGTTCTGCAGGTTCGGGTTACTCATGGCATCACTCCTTGGCGCCGGTGGATTGGGCACGTTCAAGCAAGAAGGTGAAATCGGCGAAACTGGTGCGCGGGGACTGGGTCACCCGGGTGGTCGCGTTGTTGTGGCATTCCATGCAGCTTGACGAGGCCTGTGGCGTGGTGCCCTGGTTGAAGGTTTCCAGGGTGGCGTTGGCCAGAAAGGTCGGGGCAGGACTGCCCAGCGGGTTGGTCGGCGACGGCACTTGGCAATCGTTGGCCGGGTCGGTCGGCCACTGGGTGCTGATCAGCTGGTAGTTGGCCCAGACCGTGCCCTTGAGCGCGCCTTGCCACTGCGCGTTGAGCTGGTGGGTCGCGGCGGTGAGCGGGATTTCCCGCACGATCTGCGAGGGTGTGGCTTTCTTCGACGGATCCCACGGCTGCACTGGCGGCTCGTTTACCGGGCGGTCGCTGGCCTGGGCGTCGTAGAATAGGTAGGGACCCTTGCGCTCGTTCATCGGCGTGGTCTTTTCCGGCACGTTGCGCACGTGCTCGAAGCTCGACCATACCCACTGCGGCGAGCTCTGGGTCTTGTGCACGATGTGCAGGCCGACCAGCCCTACCTTCTGCGCGTCACACGACTCGGGGATCACCGCGCCCTTGTTCGGGTCGGCGTTGCCGGGGGTGTAGACCAAGGCGTCGACGGCGTGGAAGTCTTGCGGGTTGTCGTTGTCGCCGAGTACCTTCCAGGCCGACTTGACCA
The DNA here is from genome assembly GCF_963681935.1 of Pseudomonas kulmbachensis. Classification (NCBI taxonomy): domain Bacteria; kingdom Pseudomonadati; phylum Pseudomonadota; class Gammaproteobacteria; order Pseudomonadales; family Pseudomonadaceae; genus Pseudomonas; species Pseudomonas kulmbachensis. Next base: position 3,333,310 of record NZ_OY817088.1, read on the forward strand.
TGATCGCGCCGACCTGCTGGGCCTTCTGCGAGCCGCAGGAGAAGGCGATGCGGTTGTCAGCCTTGGTGAAGAAAGCCTGCTGGCCTTCCTTGCTGTAGAGGTCATTGCTGACGATGTCGTCGAACATCGGCTGGTTGATCATGATCGCGTTGCGCGTGTAGGCGCCGTTCTGGTCCACCAGTGGGCCGGTCTTGAACGGCTGGATGAATTCATCGAGCACACCGGCAACCTTGCCCATCTGTTGCAGTACGGGCAGGTCACCCTTGCCTTGGCAGGCGGAGGGTAGCGGCGCCTTCTGGTTCCAGGCGACCGGCTTCTGGCCTTTGGGCAGGAAAACCTCGTAGCTCTCCTTCCACGTCTCCCAAACTGTCTGCCCCGGCGCGCCAATCTTCGCCGAGGTGTTGGCGCTGCCGTCGGCGCTTGCGGGCCAGTTCAGGGCGACGAAGGTCTGCCACGAAAGCACGTCGAAATCGTGTTGCAGGTTGTCCAGAGTAAAGGGGGGGTTGGCGGTGACATCGAAGGGAATCGCAGGTGACAGCACCGGTGGGCTGGCCGCATCGGCCATGACGAGCGCGCTGGTGAAGCTTGCACCCAAACACGCCAACCGCTTCAAGGTTATTATCATTATCGTCTCCTCAGCAGATAAAGCGTCGGGACGATGAGTGCTGGCCCTTCATGGACCGAATGTTCAGCGTTGTCCCTGACGCTAAGCTGCAGGCTAGCCGTTGCGTCAGCCCCCTCATAAATACCTGACTAACGGTAGGGATAAGCAGGGATCGTCGGACAGCGGCAGACGCTCTCTGGTGGCCAAGGTGTTGACGGCAACTGGCGATGTTGAGACGGTGTAGACCATCCTTGGTCATTCCTGCCTTGACCACAGCAAGCCCTGTTTGACTGTCGATTAAGCAACGATTCGTCGGGCATTTGAAGTTGCGTTGTAGTCACGCAGAAGCGCATTTAGTTAGAACTGTTGAACATCGTTGGTTATCTGTTCGGCAGTCATCCGTTACGCCAATGCATCAAGCGTTGCAGCCAGGACGAAGTGACAGCGAAAGCATCACGCAATTCGTAGATCACACAAGCCACACCGTACACATCGGCACTGGCTGACAGCGCAGCGGCGCAGGGCCGATTCGCCAACTCCGTGCGAGCTACCAGCTTCGATGAAACTGTAATTCTGCTTGAGTACGAGGTCGGCAGCCTCGCGTTTGAATTCAGCGGAAAAGGAACGGCGTTGTTTGGTCATCTGACACCTCGATCTGGCGAGCATTCACGCCTAAATGGGTGTCCGGTTTCATTAGACCACTACACATCTACCCTGATGCGGGTCATTGGGGCATCTTTCAGTTTAATTCCGACTTCGTACCCACCGCGCTAACCTTCCTTGCCCGTTAATGCACTAAAGGTGTCGAGAGAGTTCCGCAATGAAAGCCTTCTGGTAATTCAGAAAGACCCTGGGGACGAGATCATTGAACCTCTCGTACCTTAATCAAAGGCTCCGTTGAGTACCTCATAAATTATGCCGGAAGCAATTGCGACAAGTATTAAATCGGTCCCAGCCTGCTGCCATTCGTAGCCGTCGTAATGTGGCAGCCTGCCCAACAACCGGCCATCCAGCTTCTTGGCAATGCCCGGAGGAAGAGGCTTTCCTCTAGCTAGGTTCTTCTGTATCCCAGGTGGCAGTGAATGGTCTGAACTCCAGTAGTCACGGTGGCCGCCAAGCACACCCAATATGCTGCCCCGGTCAATGCTGGGGCCGCGCGCCCAATCACTCCCGCTCGAGCCCTTTCCTTTGTGACCCTGGCTTCCATGTCCTTGGCCGCCTTGGGAGTTGCCTTGTCCATTACCTTGACCCTTTCCATTGCCAGGATCGGCCAAAGTGGTAACTGGGCCTGCGGCCAAAGCAAGGCAGGTAATAGCTACTAGGAGCGAGCGAGGCTTAAGCATGACCGTCTTCTCCGAAAGGGAATACCCCTTGAAATATAGACGGTATTACCGATTTTAGTTCCGTATAACCCATCCACTCGCTGCATCCGGTCACGGAGGGCCATCCCGAGGTAATCTCATGCCCATCCGCCACAGCATCATTCACCAGATCGACAAGAAGCCAGGCGATACACCTGCCGTGCTGCACGTCAGCAGCACCGAACTGGTCGAATCTCAGGTCACTGAAAACCTGCTGCACGACTTCAACGAAGCGTACAGCGCCAAACAGGGCAAAGGCTGGAGCCTGTTCCACCCCGAATCAGGCGCCTACCCTTTCAGAGGCTGGATGAAGGGCTTTTACGATGGCGGCGACTTTATTGAGTTCAGCCTCACCGCTGTCGAGCACCTGACCAGCTTGATGGAAAAATCGAACCTTTCCGTTGGTGGTCACGTCTTGTTCGCGCACTTCCAGCAAGGCCTGACCGACTACATGATTATCGGCCTGCTCCAGCACAGCGAGAGCATCACGGTTAGTACTGACCTCAGTATTAAGCCTTCCAAGCACCTGGATTTCGGCAGCATCAGCCTGGCAGCCCGGATCAATCTTTCGGAATGGAGTAATAACCCAAACTCACGGCAGTACATTTCATTTATCAAAAGTAAAACTGGCACGAAGTCCTCGGAGTACTTCCGCGACTTCATCCGCTACAAGGACTACGGCCTGCCAACTCAGCTCATTTATCAGCTCAAGCGCGCATCTGCCTAGAGCCTACCGACACGCCCAGAGGGGCATCAGGCCCGGGGTGATGTCATTTCATGATTACCTGAACCTCATAACCTTTACCTGTAGGCCAAATATCCCGAACTACCTCAATGGTTCCTGTGCCTGCCGCAGCGGTTAAGGGCTGGCCGAGAACTATGGCTTTTTTAATGCTGTTCGGGAGTGGGGCTCCGAGGGCTTCAAGGGAGAGTTTTTCCGAAGCCTTACCCAGTGCACTAATTGACATGCCCACAGACTTCACCTGATTGAAGTTGAGAACCAGCTTTACCTGATCGACAGTTGAGTCACTGCCTGTCGCATAAAACGCAAGATTGTTAGCCATCGGAGAACCACTCCCGATGTCCTTGTAGTTGCTTGCGCAACCAGACGTACCGTCACCATAGTCGGTCCATTTCCGCCCTTTCAGGTCCAAATTGCTCAGAAATGCACAGACCGACTCCGGAGCTGTTTGCTTTAAGTCAGCAAGGCAAGATGCCGAGAAAAGTAATACCAGAGGTGCAGCAAATACTTTGAGCATCTTTCAAACTCCATTCTGATCAAGGGCTACTCCGGCTCCATGCCGGGCGAACACAAATACCCCACTTCAACGAATCACGCCATCCGGTGAGGATCTTTCATACCTATTACATACGGAAGCATTTGCAGCGGCATTGAAGCCGCTGGCACACCCTGGATCAAGCGTCACAGTATGGGGGCAGGATTACGAATGAAATTACTTACGCGCTTAAAGCTGAGGGCTTTGATGGCAGTGAAGACGGTACAGGGCGTGAGCAGCCGATTGCTACCGCTTACGCGGTGCCGGGAAGCTATACAGGGACTGCACAGCGTCACTCGATGCGTGCAGTCCTCCACCTGCGTTACTGACCCCATCTCAAGTTCGACGCCTAACTCCTCGGGATTGGGAAATCGCGGTATCGGAGCTGGATACCACAGTATTTTTGATTCCGGCCGGGTTTGGCGGGCGAAGTGAAGAACCGGGACGAGCGCCTGATGATTCTCAACACTGTGGCCAAGTCAGTCATTGAGAACCATCGAGGCCAGCACAAGCAGTACGCCTTCCCTTTCGGCAAGCCAGACGGCGATGGTAACGAAACAATGGTTCACCGCATGAATGACTCAATCTGGAAGAAAGCACGAGTGAGGGCGGCAAACTCTGGCAGGAGGAAAACCTTCGCCCCGCTCACCCCGGCTATCTGTCTATCAGGATTCACGATTTGAAACACACGTTTGGTCGGGGCCTTCGGGCGGCGAGTGTTACCGAAATAGAAGTCACGCAAAAGTCACGCACATGAAAAAGGCCAATGCGGTAAACATTAGCCTAAGTCATTGAATAATATGGTCGGGGCGGAGTGATTCGAACACTCGACCCCTAGCACCCCACGTTCGATCTTATATCACTTTAAGTCATTGTAATTAAAGAATAAATATCTTAATCAAGGATGGCAAAGTTAACGGTTTTTCGTGCATTAGCAAACGATAAATCGAGGCCTCCCGGGTAGGTTTTGCGCAGATTTTGGTATGCATCCACCCTATTCTTTATTTCCAGATACTCAGAACTGGCAGTGCCGGGTGATCGTCTGCATTCGGCCAAAAGCAGGCATTGCGAACGCAGATGCTAAACGTCCTTTCTGATACGCGCGAACACCTCATCACATGCTTCTCTCCAAGCCAGCATTGCGCCATTCTTTCGAAGCTTCTCTAACCCGGCGGAAGTGAACGTACCAGGTGTTGCAATACTACCGCCAAGAACTTCCATGCTGACGTGAGGTTGGTGCCGTGCACTGGTCAGACAATCCTGCATATTGCCCATCACCAACTGTGCTGCCTGCTCATGAGAGAGGCCCTTCCCGGTAAACCACTCCTGAAGATCGCCGAGGAAGAAATAAAACCAGCCGTTCATGCACGCCGCCACAGTGGCGAGCTCAAACGCGTCCTCTTGGTCGATCACGATCAGTGACCCAAGGGCGCCGAGCAAGCTCTCATGAGGCTGGCCGCCTGGGGTCACGACAACTGTTGATTGGTTAATCTGAGCTGCATAGGACAGCATCGCCCGGACGTGCCGCGCTTTAGGAAAGTTGTGTTCCAATTCGCTGATACTCATACCCGCTACGAGCGAAACCAGCGTCTGTTCGGGCTTGAGTCGTACCTCATTGGCAAGTTGCTCAACAGCATCAGGTCGGACGCCCAGAAATAGCAGGTCGCAGTCATCGACCACACTTTGGTTGTTCTGAGCAATCTCACAGGCCCAGAGCCTGCCTAGCTCTCGGGCACGGTCATTATTGCGCGGTGAAAGCAAAATCCTCCCGGAGAATCCGCTTCGGCGCAAGCCAATCACGACCTTCTCCGTCAGTTCGCCGACACCCAGAACTCCAATGTTCAGCACTCTGCCTTCTCCTGTATTAAGCAAATAGAGAGTGTCTCATGATAACTGGAGGGCAGCCTGTCCCGAAGTGCCAATCGACCCAAAGCCTCCATCCTTGGCGAATCATGACCCACTGCCCAGAGCACTTGGACAATTTTAACCCTCTGCCGCTGAATGCATCAGCTGTCCAACATGGATGGATTCGACATCACCTTCACTGGGTTCCGCCTCGAAAGAAGCGTAACAGGTTGATATGTAGCCATCGTAGTCAGCGCCCGCAGGCTGTGTGCTCGGGCACGAAGGGCTGCTTCCGGCTAAAAGCGGCCCTTCGTAAATAGATGCTTAAGACCCATAACATATCTAGAGAAAGGGTATTGGACCTGCTGGCTTTCAAGCTTATCTGACGCGAAACTGCATTAGTACGAACTCACGCCGAGAGATAATCATCCACACATTTAACCGTGCCGTACCCAAATTCAAACGCGGCCATCATCGCTGCATGCACTTGAGCGGCTGGCACGTTAACGCCATTGAATTTGAGATCCAGGGTGGCGCAAGCGTCATGCAGCACCGTAACCGGATAACCCATGTCCGCCGCAGCACGTACGACGGCGTCGATACACATGTGGCTCATTGCACCTACCACCACGATATCTTGAACATCGAAAGCATCCAGCTGCTTTTTGAGGTCAGTGTCTCTGAAGGCGTTAATGTGCTTTTTAACAATCACAGGTTCTTCATCCTCAGGGGCTACCGCTGGCTGAATTTGCGCGCCTTTAGATCCCTTTACGAAGATTGGGGCATCAGCATTATCTGATTCGTGCCGTATGTGAAAAACGGGAATACCTGTATTCCGCGCATGGTCCATGACCCGTCGAGCATTCGCCACAGCCGCCTCGATGCCGCTCAAAGGCAATTTACCAGTGGCCAGGTATTCGTTTTGCAGATCAACTACTACAAGACCTTGTTTCATGAGCGATCTCCGATCAAATCAAAGTGATGTTGCACTGAGGGCTGAGATTGCTGGTAGGTAAGAAACCTGCCCGCTACCACGGCCCAATACGGTTTAAATCAGTACTTCAGCGAAGCGCCGTCTTCCGGTATATCAACGCGACTCTCGATACCTTGTTTCTTGACGTAATTGCGCAACTCTTCACGGGTCAGGGACATATGGTTAACCGCGTCCATGTGCACTGCGACAATTTTTGCGCCTTTGGCGGTCTGTGCGGCACGCAGGACGTCCTCCTCACCCATAATGATCGCCCCCTCGAACCCCGTCATTTTTGCTTTCCCTGCGTTCAGGACGATGACTTCAGGGTGATATTTATCGATGGTCTGGTCGACCTCTTTGCGCCAGATGGTGTCGCCGGCGAGGTATAGAGACTTATAGCCTGGCGCTTGAAACACCACACCCATGGCTTCGCCCAGCGGTTTTGCGAGGGCTGGTACGGCATACATTTCGTCGGTGCCATGCTGACCACCGGTTTTGGTGATTTTGACGCCGCCGAATTCAGCTTCGTCAGTCAGTACACGTACATTTTTGAAACCCTGGGAACGAATCAGCTGTGCATCGTCTTCGTGTTGAGTGAACAGCGGGATGTCTTTAGGTAGCGCTTTTTGTGCCGCATCATCCCAGTGATCAAGGTGTGTATGCGTGACGATGACTGCGTCGACACCCGAGATAACCTTGTCAGGGGATTCGGGTAGATCGACCAGCGGATTGCGAAGGTTGCTTCGGTAGGTATTTTCAAACCCGGGGTAAGCCCCTTTTTTAGCCAACATTGGATCGATCAAGAACGTGGTGTCACCGTAAGTGATTTTTACCGTGGCATTGCGAACCTGCTGCAGATCCACTTTGTGGGAGGCCTCAGGTGCCTGGGGGTTATTGGTATCCGCGAACGCCGCTGTAGCGACTGCACCGCAGGCAATGCCAAGGGCGAGAGGAAGCGCTATAAATTTCATGGAATTAATCCTGTTGGTACATCAAGGAGACCATTCTGGGCTAGCGCCTTAGAGCCCAACAGTGGCCCGAATGACATAATTCGATATAATCGGGCCAGATAATCTGTATTGTAAGGGAGGGACAAGGGTATTTGGGGCTTCCCTTGGAGTGAAAAAATCCGCGTGAGCGGCCCTCCCATTCCTGTGTGTGACAGACAGTGGGCCAATACAGGATCAATTTGAGGCAGCCTGATGGAAGCCATACGTGTTGCAGTTCTAGCATTCAACGGCGTGAGCCTTTTTCACCTTTCTGTTCCTGGCATTGTATTGGGAACTGCTCAAACCGCGCCGGGTGAACCTGAATACGAGGTCAATTTCTGCGCAGAGGTGCCGGGTATGCTGAGCAGTGACCAGGGCATTGGGCTGTCTGTAACCCACGGCCTAGAACTGATGGAAGCAAGTGACGTAATTGTCATTCCCGCGTGGAGTGATTCGTCGGTCGCCGCATCTGCACAGCTTGTGAAGGCGCTGCAACTCGCCCACTCCAAAGACAAGTTGATCGTCGGGTTATGCCTCGGGGCATTTGTGCTCGGCGATGCCGGGCTGCTTGACGGGAAAGAGGCGACGACTCACTGGATGGCACGCGACGAATTCGCGCGGCGTTTTCCAGAGGTCAGTTTTCGGCCTGAAGTACTCTATGTCAGTGACGGCAACATCATGACCTCCGCTGGAACCGTGGCAGCAATTGATTGTTGCCTGCATCTGGTACGCCAGCGTCTAGGAGCTGATGTAGCCAATCGCACCGCCAAATTGCTGGTGACACCACCACACAGGCAGGGGGGCCAGGCTCAATACGTAGAACACCCTGTACCGCACCTCTCCAGCGAAACTCATTTGTCTGATGTATTGGCGTGGGCTCGCATGAATCTGGCCAGCCATCTGTCGCTAGATGTCCTGGCTGAAATCGCAAAAATGAGCAGGCGCACCTTTACCCGTCGGTTCAAGGAGGCCACTGGCACTACCGTATCCAAATGGTTAAACGCGGAACGTGTGGTCAGAGCGCAGGAACTACTCGAGACGACCGAGTTATCGATTGAATACATCGCGGGTGATGTAGGATTTGGGACGTCCCTTTCCTTAAGACAACATTTCGCAGCTCATCTAGGTACATCGCCATCTGACTATCGGAAAATGTTTTGTCTTGGAATGAATCCAAAGAATGAGTCGCCCCAAGTTTCGTAGAAACCTTTGAGCGACTGCTCATGGCCGATTGTGGTCTGGTACGAATGACTGCAATTGGCCGATTCTGTTGAAAAAGGCGGATTTTCAGTTCGCCTGAACTCAGGCACGACTACCACCGGAGAGCCTACTCACAACATTGAGTGGTTTCTCGGCCCTTCGTTGACCTTTACTCCTCTGTTATTGGGTTAATTTGAGGTTTTTTGCCTAGTGCAGGCGCAACTATCCCGTGGCAGGTGGCCCTTGAGATGTAAATTTGGCCAGTCGACGCAGGTTCTGCACCGCAGCCGCCAACGTGAACTCATCGGTCGCGCCACTCATGCCACGTAGTCGCAAGCGATCCAGTTTCAGGATGCGTTTGAGATGGGCAAACAACATTTCGACCTTCTTACGTTCATGGCGAGAGCGCTGATACGCTGGCGTCGTCGCGATGCGAGCGATTTTGCGGAACGCCGTGTTCGGGCAGCACTTGGCTTTCATCGGACAGGCTACGCAGTCGCTCTGCCTGGATCGGAAGATGATCGTGTTGGCTTTGGTGACGTGTGAACGCTCGCTTTTGAAGGCTCGCCATTCGCTGCGCAATGCGTTGCCGGTCGGACAGCGGTATTCCTCAGCCTCTTCATTCCAGCGGAAATCATTGCTCGAGAAGCTGTCGTTCTTGCGCTCGGTTTTGTCCCACACCGGCACATGCGGTTCGATGTCTTTTTCCTCCACCATCCAAGCCAGCATCGGCGCGGTTCCGTAAGCGGTGTCGTCGATGAGGCGTTCCGGCTTGATGTCGAACTGCTCTTCGACACGATCAACCATTGTTTTGGTGCTCTCGACCTCGGCCGTTCGATGAGCTGGTGTGGGTTCCACATCCACGATGACGCCGTGTTCGGTATCGATCAGATAGTTGGTGGAGTAGGCGAAGAACGCTGGGCCTCCAGGAGCGGCGGTCCAGCGGGCTTGAGGATCAGTCAGTGACAGGCGCTTCGGTAGCGTTTCGGCTAGAGCCTCTTCATCGAGTGCCTCAAGGTACTCACGCACTGCGCGGGTGCTAAGGGACGGATCGCTCCAGTTGACCGGTTCATCGCCCGGTACGCCGCGCTGACGACTGGCATCCGCCTTGATGATGCTGGCGTCCACGGCAAAGCCTTCGTCCTTGACCAGACCTGCGTCCATGCAGCGCCGCAGTACTTCATTAAACAACCAGCGAAACAGATCGCTGTCCCGAAAACGGCCATGTCGTTTTTTGGAAAACGTCGAGTGATTGGGGACTTCATCTTCAAGGCTTAACCGGCAGAACCAACGATACGCCAGGTTCAAATGGGCCTCTTCGCACAACCGTCGCTCTGAGCGAATGCCGTAGCAATAACCCACGATCAGCATGCGGATCATCAGTTCAGGATCAATCGACGGACGCCCAATCGGGCTGTAGAAATCGGCGAGGTAATGGCGCAGATCGCTCAGATCGAGACATCGATCAATGCTGCGAAGAAGGTGATTGGCTGGGATGTGATCTTCAAGGTTGAACGAGTAAAACAGTCGATCCTGCCCACTCGATAACTGTCCCATCATGCTGTGTGATCCCTCGCCGGCCAATGAAGCGATTTTGCCGCAGGCCAGACAAGGGAGCTACTTTTTCAACAGAATCGGCCAAAAGAAGACGTTCGCAAAGCCGTGGAAGCACGCTTGTTAAATCCTTACACTTGAAGCCAGCTACAACAGCGTATCCACCCAACCGCCCCAAAGAGCTTAAAATCTGCGGTGGCGCGCTGCAGAATGCAACGTGTGCCCGATAATCCCCGAGCAGTTGTTGAGACGAACTATGCTTATTTGATCCTTCCTTCTTGAGGCGGTGAACATGCAAAAGTTATGGATGCGCTACTCGGAATTACTCGACAAGGATCTCAATGCCAAGATCTTCGACAATTTCAAAAATATGGTTCTATGCGCGCTTCTGTTTGCAGCGGGTACGAACGCTTTGCAAAGTGATCACAAGATTTTTATGAGCATCACTGCCACCAACCTGGCTGGGTGGGGAGTGATCACCGTATCTGGATTACTGATGCTCCTGAACCTCAGTGATGGCATTCGCCGCCTAGCCCAACTCCGCTACCACCTCGCCTTTCAGCTTTTGATAGTGCTCGTCTATATAATAATTTCCGCACGGGTTGTGGAGATGGTCTGGAGCTTCCGCGCGTAACGGATGGAACTTTCCCAGTCCTGAGCGTTGACAAGCAGTGCGTCGACTCACAGGTTTAGCCACTATATTTTATAATATTACGCATTTTTCTAACCGTTCTATATTGGCTCACCTCAGTATTCATCGGCTTTTGGACGAGTAATATTCATGGCGAATTATGACAACCTAGTCATCTGTGAGCATTGTGACTGTGTGTATGACAAGGTTACTCTCGTCAACTATCAAACTTCCTATTGTTCGCGTTGCGATGGCGTGCTTCAGCGCTTTAACGGTCTGTCGGTGGAGCAGCGTTTAGCGTTGACCTTTACTGCTGCGGTGCTGTGGATTTTCGCCAATTTCTATCCGGTCATGAGCATCAACCTGCAAGGCCTGAAAAGCAGCGCCACGTTATGGGATTCGGTACTGGCACTCAGCGTAGGGCCGATCACGTTCATCGCGTTGGTGGCGGCGATTGCCATCATCATCGCACCAGTTTTTCAGCTGCTTTTATTAATGTGGGTCTTGAGTTTCGCACTTGCGAACAGACGTTCGCCGGCGTTTAAGTCGTGTATGCGCTGGCTGGAAACCCTTCGTCCCTGGAGCATGCTGGAAGTCTGTCTGCTGGGGGCGATGGTGGCGGTGTTCAAACTCGCAGGATTACTCGATGTGCTGCCAGGTATCGGCCTGTTTGCCCTGGCGGTCCTAAGCCTGATGATGATCCGTCTTGCCGGGCGCGATATCCGTGATCTGTGGGGCATCCTATGAATACGCCACCGACAGCCAGCGAACTCAACCTCTGCTTGTGTCACACCTGCGGCCTGGCTTGTGACTTGAGCAATCGTGCACATCAATGCGAACGATGTGACGCTCCGCTGCACTACCGAAAAATCAATTCTCTAACCCGAACCTGGGCATACCTGCTGGCGTCGCTGGTGTTTTATATCCCCGCCAATCTGCTGCCGGTGATGAATACCACCATGCTCGGCTCCGGAGCCGACAGCACCATCATGAGCGGTGTGCTGGAGTTCTGGCAGCACGGTGCCTGGGACATTGCCTTAATTATTTTCATTGCCAGCATCGCCGTGCCAGGTATCAAGTTCGTCGCCCTGACGTTGCTGCTGGTTACCGTGCAGCGCAACAGCCAATGGGCGCGCAAGGAACGATCAAAACTTTACCGTTTCGTCGAGCTGATCGGCTATTGGTCGATGCTGGACGTGATTGTCGTCGCGCTGGTGGCAGCATTGGTGAAATTCCAAGCGCTGGGCGATATCGAGCCGCGCGTGGGCATTCTATTTTTTGGCCTTGTGGTGATATTCACCATGCTGTCGGCGATGAGTTTCGATCCACGCCTGATCTGGGATACCCCACAAAACAAGGAGCAAATGGATGACGCTGAAAGCCACTGACGGGCCGAAACTCCCGGGCAAAGCCCCCATCAAAACCCGACGCTTCAGTGTATCGCTGGTGTGGATCGTTCCGATCGTTGCGGTGCTCGTGGGGATCTCGCTGGTGGTGCACAGCTTGATGCAGGAAGGACCGACCATCACTCTGAACTTCAAGACCGGCAGTGGTCTGACGGCTAACAAAACCGTGGTCAAGTACCGCAACGTGGTGATCGGAACAGTGTCCGACGTGGAATTGAGCGACGACCAGAAGAGTGTCAACGCCACCATCAAACTGGTCAAACAAGCGGAAAGTTTTACCCGCGAAGATTCGCAATTCTGGGTCGTGCGACCGCGTATCGGAGCTGGCGGCGTCTCGGGCATCGATACCCTGCTCTCCGGTGACTACATCGGTGCGGATATTGGCCAGTCGAGCGCCCGGGCGAAAAAGTTTACCGGCCTGGAAAACCCGCCGCCGATTACCTATGGCGAGCCGGGCAAACGCTTCACCCTGCGCACCCAGAACCTGGGATCTGTGGACATCGGTTCGCCGGTTTATTACCGCAAAATCCCTGTTGGCCAGGTGGTCGCCTATGCCTTGGACGCCGATGGTAAAGGGGTGAATATCGAAGTGTTTATCCACGCCCCGAATGATGCCTACGTCACCGAAAACACTCGATTCTGGAATGCCAGCGGGATCGACGTGAACGTGGGCGCAAACGGGTTTGCGGTGAAGACCGAGTCGCTGTCGTCATTGCTGGTGGGGGGCATCGCCTTCCGTGCTCCGGAATACAGCCCAAACGACCAACCTGCCGGAGAGGAAAAAGCCTTTGACCTGTTCGAAGACCAGCAAACCGCCCTCGCTCCGCCCAGCGGCAAGGCGCAGTACTTGAGTTTGCGTTTTGATCAGTCCTTGCGCGGACTTAAGGTCGATGCGCCAGTGGAGTTTCTCGGCATTGAATTTGGAAAAGTAGTATCGGTCAACCTCGATTTCGACGTGAAAAAGCGCAGCTTTCCGGTCAATGTCGGCATAGTGATCTACCCGCAACGCCTAGGTCAGGCCCACCTTAAAATGCTTGAGGCCTTAAAGCACGACCCCAATGACGAAGCTGCTGGCATCAAGCTGATAGGTACCTTCATCGAAAACGGCCTGCGCGCACAGGCCCGCAGCGGAAACCTGTTGACCGGCCAGCTGTACATCGCTCTCGACTTCTACCCAAAAGCGGAAAAGGTCGTGTTCGACTCGACTGCCCGCCCTGCCACCATCCCAACCATTCCTGGCAGCTTGGAGCAGTTGCAGGAAAAACTGGAAAGCATGGTCAACAAGATCAATCAGTTGCCCATCGAGCGAATCGCCGGGAACCTCGATAGCAACCTCGTCGAACTGCGTAAGGGGTTGACTCAATTCAACGCAAAAACCCTCCCCAGTGTGCAAACCACCTTGGCGGACGTCAGCAAAACCCTGCAATCGGCCAGTTCGACCTTGGCCGAAGACTCGCCGCAACGGGAACAGTTGACCCAGACCCTCGACGAACTCGGCCGAATGTCGCGCTCCTTGCGAGAACTCTCAGATTACCTCGGCAGGCATCCGGAATCGCTGCTACGCGGTCGTCCCGATAATGCCCCGCCGATGGATTTAAAGGCGCCACCGCGTAACTGACCATAGGAGCAACATTCATGTTTTTGCCACTAAAGATCAGCCTGTTAACAGCGTTGCTGCTGCTCGCGGCTTGCCGCAGTGACCCGATTCAATTTCACACCCTGATGCCAGCTCATCTGAGCGGCAACTCAAGGTCAGGCGCAGCGGATATCCAAATTGTAGGCATTAGCGTGCCGCCCCAGGTTGATCGTCCGCAGATCGTTATCCGGCAGGGAAACAGTGGCCTTGCGATTCTGGAAACCCAATGGTGGGCGGCGAGTCTAGTCGATGAATTGCGCAGTGCGCTGGTTGGTCAATTGACTAACAGTACGCCCAGCCGCAAGTTTTCGGTGCGACTGGACGTGCAGCGCTTTGACTCGATACCTGACCAGTACGCCTTGCTAGACGTGAAATGGCGCTTGCGTACAACAGGCGACAACGATTATTCGCTGATGACATGCCGAACGACCCTTCGTTCGCCAGCTGGACCTACCATCGATGACTTGGTAATGGCCCACCAAAACAACGTAAAGCGCCTGGCCGCCATAATCAGTGAGGCTTCCGGCAGAACATCTACCGACTGCCCCCTCGAGCGGTAAAAAATCTTTTAAAGCAGCTAACGACTGACGGATGGATTTAAACGGGCGGTCAGGTTCAATGTTTATCGACCTGCCCGTTGCTCTGCTCAACGGCTAGATATGGAGGCAATCTCGATAGGTTGCGGGGTCCAATTTGCAACCGATGCGAAGCATTTACGATCTCGGCGATTAGATGGGGTGGATATCTACTGTCACTAGCGAAGTCCCTAGATCCGATGTCGATTCATTGACGTGGGCCGCGCCCAGCACTGTTACGGCAGCGAACGTAACTAGCGCGCAGATTGGTATCTGTTTCATACCATTCCTTTGAATTTTGAGGGGTGATAATCTTATTTCTGGCGAAGCGGTGATTCAGCTTATTGACCTTCGACACTATAGTAAGAGTCCTAGACAATGTCCGCTTTTGGCCGGTAGTTGCCTTTCGTAACAGGCAACTACCGGCTATAAGTAGTTACTCCCATTTTCGTGGACTGCTTGATGGTATCGTTTCTGTCTGCCACGAGGGGTTGAAATCTGCCAAGAGCTGGTCTTCGAGGGTACTTATTAAATCAGCGGCGATTCAACATTTTCAATCAATACTGCTTTTTTGCGCTGGCTATACGCCGGTACCTACGCAACTCCCGATAAGCGCTGCGGATATCCAGAAAAAATATCTCTGCGCTGCGCCAGAGCAGCATCCACACCGTAACGGTAAATACTGCCACCGGGATGGTGCTTTCAATGCCTAGAGCATTGCCTATCAGCCCCACCGCCAGTGCCAGGCCCAGGAGTATCAGCGCTTCCAACTGTAGGATGAGAATATCCCCTCTGACTTGCTCGCTCTTTTCTGCAAAGGTATTGCTGATAGCTTGCTGTAGGCGTTCTCGCTCATTTTCGGGGCAACTGATCTGCAGGCACAGTTTGGGGTAGTACCAGGCACTATCCAACAGGTAGTCAGCCAGCTCCGGGCTTAGTTTGGGTGCGTCCGGCGAGGCAAATGGATTGAGGTAATCATGGGTGATCGTCAAATCGATTTTTTTGAGCATTACGAACTTTGGCCTGGTTGAGTTGTGGTCGGAGGCTTCAGTGATCCAAATAAAGCTAGTCCAAGATAGCTGTTCTGCTTTGTTGGCATTCACTCGCGCTGTTGTAGGAGCGGATTTATTCGTAATGCGTTGGCTGAATGTGCACCTCGACTGCCTCCATCAACGCTGATTGTTATCGTTCTCTGCCAGGATTTGCGCGGAGTTGGCATTGGCCAGATTTATGCGCTCGGTTTGGTAGGCAGCTTCCTTGTCGGCCAGCTGCTGGCTGTAGGCGTTGGCCTGCCACGCCCGTGCGGCCCACGCGCTGCCCGCCATAAGGATTAGGCCCACCAGCAGCACCCCGCCCCACTTCACCGCATCGATCTTCACGCCAATACCTTAAGCGCACGGGCATACAGCACCTGCCGATCGGTCGCGTCATTCTGGCCACCATTGATACGTTGGGTGATCTTGTCAAACTGGCCAGCGTCGGCAAGGGTGTTTAGCCCCTTGGTGGCCCAAAACCATGCCGCTGACATGCAAGCATGTTGTGGCTTTTCCAGCAGCTCGGGCTGCTTGAGCAGATCCAGTGCCAGCGCTTCACCGCAGGTCATGTAGTTGGCCCGGCCGGTGATCTGGATCAGGCCACGGCCGCGATACGCAACGCAAACGCCATACCGTGGAAGGCCTGAAGGCAATCAGAGAGGTGGCCCCACCCTGGCTGCGCAACGCCATCGACTTGGCACTGATCACTGCTCAGCGGCGCTCAGACATTCTGGACATGCGCTTTGATGGCGTTCGGGATGGGTTCCTGTACCTGGTACAAAAGAAGACAGCCAAGGCCAGTGATACAGCGTGGATTCGTTTCAAGGTGACTGACGAACTGCAGACCGTCATAACCCGCTGCCAGGACAACATCGCCTCCCCTTTCCTGATTCATCGCAAACCGCAACGACTGCTGCAGAAGCAAGCGCAGACTAAAGAGCACTGGACGAAGGTCGAGGATCGTTTTCTAACGCGCTCTTTTAAAGAGGCGCGGGAACTTGCTGGCTGTTATGCAGAATGGAAAGAAGAGGAAATGCCGGGCTTTCACGAAGTGCGAGCGCTGTCGCTGCACCTGTACAAAAGAGCCGGTAAAGATGGCCAATCCATCGCGGGACATGCCAGCGAGACCATGACCAAGAACTACCAGAAAGACCACGCCGATGTAATCTGGTCGGATGCGATTCCAGACCTGAATATCAGCGAAATTACCGGTTAGTTTTGCGCCCATTTTGCGCAAGGCAGAAACGAGAAAGGGAATCAAAGGCCTAAACCCTTGATTCCCTAACAGAATATGGTCGGGACGGAGTGATTCGAACACTCGACCCCTAGCACCCCATGCTCCCTCGTAAAATATAGTAAGCTGTTGTAAATAAAGAAAAAATACAATTTTTTTATGAAGGCAAAATGTACTGCGATTCGTGCGTAGGCAAACGGTAAACTGGGGCCTGCAGGTTAGGTTTTGCGCAGATTATCGCTCATCACAATGCGACCCTTGCGGGGCCATTCTGTCGTGTGATCAACGCTGAGGACTGGGGGTTTTAGCCTCTGTCGACAGATCGGTCCGATCCAGGGTTGATCTGTCAGTGTATAAACATGGCCGATACGTAAGATACCGAACTCCAGAGTCTGTTGAAGTCTACGGTTTTCAAGTTCAGCGTCCCCAGAAAAAGACTGATCATTCGCTCGCGATTAAATTGAAGCCCTCCCTCTCACCATCAAGTCATTTTCGTAGACAGAATCATGGCGCATAGCCATTATTACGTTTTTTTCTCAATGAAGATCTTCACTCAATGAAAAATTTACTTCTTCTGTTTCTGATGAGCGTTGTCATAACCGGCTGCTCCAGCCGTAAAGACTTTTACGCTACGGGCGGTAGCCGTGCAGATGGCTCAATTGACATGGCTTACGATTTCAAACCTTTTGAAACGCCAATCGTTGATCCCGCCCAGGCTGAATCCATCGCAAACAAGAAATGTGCGGTATGGGGATATGAGCGAGCCGAACCCTTCGGTGGACAAACCCAAAATTGTCAGGTTCGTGATGGCTGGGGGAACTGTACTGCTGGCCAGATGATTATCAAGTATCAATGTATTGGAAACATCACTCCAGCAAACCAGACAACAACCTCTGAGCTCGCTACGACTCCTATAGGAATGTTGACTCCTGCTCAGTACAAAGAATCTCGTCTAAAAGCGTTGATGGGTAAGAACCTTCCATACACAGAGTATCAAAAACAATACCAAGCTATTATGGCCGAATGAACCGCCCCTATTTTTTGTAGACGCTGAGTGACTGTTCTTGGCCAATTACTGCCTATCATGAAGGGCTGCTACCGGCCAAAAGCAGTCGCTCGACGGAGTCCTTGTCTTGAGCGATTCGCCTGTTGTAAGTACTAAGTAAAAAGCCACCACACTTAATCAAAATGTAGGGGCATTCTTTGGCGAACGTATATCTCTGAGCGCCATCGACGCTGATTACATCCAGAGCCAAATGGCGCAGGCAGCAATGAGCAAGGTCGACACAATAATTACGATAACAGAACCGCGCTTTCCGCCTTGCAGTGTCTCTCCCACCCCCATATCCATGATCAGGTGCCGGACGCCCGCCACCAAATGATAGATCAAAGCTGAATACAGCACCCACGCGATCAGCTTGCCAAGCGGCGATAACAGCATGCCTTTGATCTCGTTGAAACCTTCTTCTGAGCTCAATGACTTGCCCAATGCGTAAAGCATCACGAACAGGCACAAGAAAAGCAGGATCCCGGACAGACGATGCAGGATCGAGGTGAGTGCCGTGACAGGGTATTTCATTGAACCCAAGTCGAGATTGACTGGCCGCTTCTTGTTCATCTTCACTCCAAATCTGTAATTTCACGTCAGGCCAAACACTGTCAGCTGACAGCGCGGTCGGTTGGCAAGGGCTTAGGCATGCCAGCGTTGGATTCTAAACTAAACCGCACGGTCTAGTTTAGCTTTTGGTACGAAGCTGACGACCGATGGACTAGGATAGGCAAACTTTTGAACGAGACCGCTTATGCGAACGAAATCCGAGGCACGCCGATCAGCGATCTTAATGGCCGCCGGGCAGGTTTTTCATGACCAAGGATTTGAGGGCGCTTCCATGGCTCAAATTGCAATGAGTCTCGGCTGCTCTAAAGCAACACTCTATGCGTATTTTGAATCCAAAGAGGTCCTGTTTTACGAAGTGCTGATGACGGCGGCAGGGTCGCAAATGCGCGAAACGTTTAATGCCATTGAGAACCTGTCACTGCCAATTCGTGACGCTCTTCAGATCTTGGGGGAACAAATTATTTCTTTGCTTTACTCAGAAGAGGTTATGGCTGTCCGCCGGTTACTTTTGTCCGCAGCTGGCCGCAAAGCAGGATTGGGCAAAGCTTGCTATGAAGCCGGACCAGCACAATTTTTAGAGGCGACATCGCTTTTACTCAAGCATTACATGGACACAGGGAAACTTCGCCAATCTGATTCACGGGTCGCAGCTTTACACTTGCGCGCACTGCTGGAGTCCGAATGGATTGACCTATTCCTGTTTTCCACCATGCAGGGTTTCGACCAGGCCTTCTGTAAAGAAACGGCTACCAGAGCGACAGATGCATTTTTAGCCGCGTACAGCCCAACGCAGTGATCCCCCTCTAGCAGCTCTGCTTGGCCAACGATAGCCCATTCCGACGTTAACAGAAGCAGGCGAAATACAGCATAGGGCCGGTTTCAATCTATCTCCAAGGTCCGCTATGGGTCGATAGCAGTCACTCGTAAACGTCAGCTTTCTACCCGTCGTAGCTAACACTTGCTATTTAATAACGCTTTTGAGTGATCAGATCAAAACGGTGCCAGTTGAGTGGGCCTGAGGGCGTTTGAGTCATTATTTGCGTCTCGCGAAGAAGATTTACTTCCAGCTCCTCGCACATCCGACGGATGTCTAGCTCGGAGTGGAAGGTCAAGTGAGTAAACGTCGACCAGCCATGCTGGGGACCAAAAAAATGCCCGACAAAAACTCCCCCTGGTTCCAGCGCATGCAGAACCTGATCCCAGAGTTGCTTAAAACTTTTCGGCCGACAAAAAGGCAAGGCCAATCCGGCATGGATCAGGTTTGATCTAGGTAGTGCAGGCAAACATTCAAAATCCGAGAGGCAGGTAGTCAGCATTCCTGCATTCCCCCCTGAGCAGTTTGCTATCGTACGAGTAATTGCCTCTGGCTCATTATCGACAGCTAAGACGTCCCAGCCCGACTGCATAAGCTGCTGTGCTTCCTTTCCTGCACCGCACCCCAAATCTACTGCCTGGCGAGCAACTGACAAATTACCAGCAAGGTTTATCGCTCGGGCTAACAGAAGGGATGGGCCTCGACGCTCGGCCTCATCATAAAAAGCGTCCCAGCTAGTCACGGATAAAACATCATCATTTCTTGAAATTGTTGCCAATCAGTTTTCATTCGAACTCCTTTTCATTGTTTTCTTGCAGCAGGATACGTTAAGCGTTTTTCTGTGGACAGGTGAAAGGCAGCTTATGGCCGATATCAGCTTGTCGAGAAGAGCTGCTTTCGGCTAAATCCAGCTGTTAGATCACCACTGTCCAATACCACATTTCCAATCTCCAGAAACAGAAACAGAAACAGAAACAGAAACAGAAAAGCCCAGCGAACCGGGCTTTCTTAAATCTAGAGTTGCTTATTCAGCAGTTTTCAGTTTGATCACATCGCCGGAGACGGTGGTGGTGTAGCCGTTTAGGATCCAAGCCCAGAACCACTTTTCCTGCACTTGAGTATTGATCAGCGCATCGCCACCTTTGCTCTGGATTGCAGAGGTTTGCGCCCGAACAAAACGGTTGTTCTGACCAATCGGTATTAGACCGAAAAGCATCAGGCCCGTAGCGCTTGCCTCACTGTGGCCAACGACGGTGTACTGGTTGCTGTCGTATTGATGAGTCTTCATAGCGGTGCCGGTGCAACCCGCAAGGACCAAACCACATACAGCAGA
This sequence comes from Pseudomonas kulmbachensis, assembly GCF_963681935.1. NCBI lineage: Bacteria > Pseudomonadati > Pseudomonadota > Gammaproteobacteria > Pseudomonadales > Pseudomonadaceae > Pseudomonas > Pseudomonas kulmbachensis. Next base: position 3,353,394 of record NZ_OY817088.1, read on the forward strand.
AGCGAGGATTTTACTAAAGATCTTCACGGTGTTATTCCATGGAATAGAGCCCGAATCCAATTATCGGGCGGCGACACTTTACCCGAAGGGAGCGAACTTTCGACACCTATGACCCACCCCTTTGTTATCGCTAACGTTCATCTATCGAAAAAACCCAAAGCACAATACGAGCTAACGATCCATTGCCGCGCCTAGTAGCGTCCATTCAAAATGGGGTACTTCAGGGAACAGGTAAAAATCTGGCGGGCAATCGGAGTTCTCGAAGAAATTAATTCTGCAATAATACGTTTTTGCCTTTAATCCTTCTCTTTGTAAGTTGCCTCAGACAGCCGTTACCCTAGGTGCAGCCCGCTGTCGTTGGCAAGCAGTGCCCTGACCCACAAATCGCGCGCTGCCTTGATCGCACGGATCTCCAGTACTCTGCCGCTGATTATTGGTAATACAAACACTCAAAGGATGAACTCATGAACAGGACGCTCTGTGTCGCATTGAGCCTTACGATTATTGCTTCATCATTAACTGCGTGCTCCACACCTTCGAACAAGGCGCAAATCAGCGGACCGCTCGTCTATGGATATACCTTGCATAAGCCGCTCTCCAGCGAAGAACTCAACACGCTCACCAAAACTGGCTACGAGACATTCCAGGGAGCCAGGGTATTCCAACGCGATGATGGGTATGGCGGAGAAATCAACGTTTATCTGGATAGCCTAAATCGCCCCGGCGTGATCAACAAGGATAGCCACGTATTCGCCAGCGAGGACGAATGTGAATCCCACCTCAAGGCGCAGATGAAGAACCTGCAACAAGACATCGACAGCTATAACAGTACAATCGACCAGTTGGTAAGAGAAGATGACAAAGCGAGAGGACGCTATGTCAGCGTTAGTCAACAACCATGCCTCGTTCGCCATGGTGACCAGGCCGGGCACTATCGTTATACCCTGAGTGTTTCCAAGCGTGAGAAGCCTGCCTCCTCGACATCAGAGTTGGGAAAGAAAATCGACGAGGCTTATACGGGAGCCTTGGTCACAGTGTTCGTGGTTGTGCTGGCGCCGTTCGCACTGATTGGCGCGGTAATTAGCAAGGCGATCGATTGAAATAAGCCTGAGACTAAAGTCAGCTATTGGGCGAAAACAGACAATCACGAACTTACTCCGAGGACAGTAAAGCAATTCGATATCAGCACCGAACTGAATGGATGAATCGTGCCATCTCACCCGATGTTGCATGGCGCCTGCGTGAGTCCCGCCCCCAATCACAGCAGCAACGCTGCTACCCGTGCCTGGGCAGCATCATCCAAGATCATGTACAAGCTTTCAATCTCACCCGGCTTAAGCACTTTGAGCACCTCCAGCGCTTCGACGAAGCCTTGCGCCTGTTCGCTGGCCAGACGCAGCTGCAGGGTATTGGCGCTACGCTCAATGGCAGTCAGGCGGCGGCTCAAGATTTCTAGAACCTCGTGTGGCATTTTTATCGCGGCAAACGGATCGTGTTCATTACCGTAATGGCAGCTCATTCGGGCAATACTCCGTATGGGCCGCCCAGTGCAGCCGCGTCATACGCAAAAAAGGGCACATGTTTAGCGGGTATCCCCCCATCGCTGGCCACAGCTGTTAACCAGCCCCATAGCCGTGTCACACAGCGGATATGTTGTTGAGCCACTTCCTGCATTAGATCCAGCAACTGGGCCTCAAGGTCTCGGGTGTAATGCTTAACAACTCGGGCTTTAAGTCCAGGGCAATGCGTTCTGCCAGTTCAGCGGTAGAGGGGGACAGTGTGCGTAGGTCACGCAAGCTGCGCTCATGAGACAGCGTGATGGGTAACGGCATGATGGGATTTTCCTGTGCCGAGTCAGTGGCCCACAGTGTGTAAAACTAGTAGCCGTTAGTGTGGTAGACCAGTACTGCGGGGGCTGGTTTCCTCGGGTACAAAAAATGCCCCCACGCTCGGCTTGAGTGCGAGGCTTTTTTGACATAAGCGGCGTTATTCGCACTGCTAATGCCTATCAATCAGCGTGTACGGAAAGCCACTACCAAACACCTAAGACGGAGGCACCACAAATTTCCTTAGCCTTACCCTCCTGAGTTTGATTAGAATGATGGCACATTGACTTCAAATAACAATGGATTGTCCCATTCGGGATTTCTTACGCTCATAGAGATATTAGAAATGATGATGTTAAAACGCTGCTTGGTGCTTTCTACTTTTGCCGCTATCGCTGGCTGCCAATCAACCGGTGAGGAGTATCAAGCAGATGTATTTGACGCCACTCAGGTAAACACTCAACAGGAAGCTAAAACCGTAAAAATCATTACTATTTCGCCGAGTAAAATCAAAGTCAGCAATGAGAAAAATAAGAATGCAGCCATGATGGCTGGAGGGGTGCTGGGGCTTATCGGTGGTGCTGCGCTGGGCAATACAAAAAACACTGACACGGCCCTAGTTGGCGGTGTCGCCGGTGGCGCTGCAGGTGCCATGGCTGGATCGATGGTCAATAGCACCACCTTAGTGCCAGGCGTACTGATTGGTTATTCCGAAAACGGTAAGATTTTCACTTCTGCTCAGGTCGGTCGCCCTTGTGAGTTTAAAGTTGGCGAAATATCTCTGATGGTAATGACGCTCTCCAACGAAACACGTATCCAGCCGAATGCGACCTGTCCAGAACCGAAGAAAAGCTAAGGGGCCAGATATGAAATATATTGCTCTGGGCTCCGTCCTAGCACTGCTAACCATGCCTGCATTGGCTAACCAATTCGATAACCTGCACCAAATCGAACAGCAAACCAAACAGGCTGAAGCGGCCTCTGAAGCGGAACGTAGTCGCCAAGCCACAGCCGAACGGGCCCGGGCCGAAGCGCGCAGTGCTGCGGAGCGTCGGCAACGTGCAGTAGCGCAACAAGCAGCGCAACAAAAGGCCTCTGAACTGCGCAAGACACAAGAGATCGAGCATAAGCGCGTTCAAACTCGGGAAGAAAGCTTCGAAGACGAGCAACGAGCACTGGATCTAGAAGAACGCCGCCTAGCAATACAAGCCAAGCGAGCTCGTGCTGCACGAACAAACGATTACATCGATGCAGAACTACGTAATGACGCGGCACGTACCGATGTGATCCAAGCTGAAGCTGACTCTGCACGCAATATGACTTCCGGCGCCAAGTCTCTACTGGAAGATGCCGGAAAAGCTGAGGTCAATCGCTCCAGCCGCTTATTTGGCAAGTAATCTTCCTAACTACCGCCCCGGACCAAGGTCCGGGACACCTGCTATCAGAGATAAATCCATCATGCTGCGTTTATTTACGCTAGTCGCCGTAGGTCTCCTCATCAGCTCTTGCTCCAAAGAAGATCCAAACACACAGTTATCGACTGTCGACTTACACGGTAGCCTAGTAATAGATCAAGAAATGACGACCAGCCGTCAGTCCCAAGGAATAAACGGTGAGTATTACAAACGTATTCTTACCGTTAATGGCCAAGAAATGACACTGGCTGACTTCATCAAACAATATTGCCCTGATACCAATACTCGCAACGAAACTTGCGTGAAAGCCTATCGTATCAAGAAAATCGATGATGTCAGCGGGGCAACCAAATTCCTTCCAAATGGGCTCTAACATCCATATTTGATCAAGCCACACTGAACTCTGAGTCTTTCCCCCTCACATTTCCAGCACCGCCAAATTGGCCCGCTGGGCCTCGACTTTATTGGGACAGACCTAGCCGCCAGATAAGAGGGCTGCTCTGCTGGCTTTATTGGAAGGTTTTCTGACTCGACCGGTTGAGCGATTATCCGTACCGGGAAAGACGGTAGAGACTCAGAGGCGTTCAGCGATTGACAATACGATCCTAAGATTCCTAGTTAACGATTGCCAAGCGAACAGCCGGCAATCGTATTAAAACTGCCAGCCTGTCGATTACATCAGACCTGAGAGGTTTGACCACGTAGGATCTGTTGCTTGCGTTGCTCTTCTGGCAGGTCGTTGATGCAGTAATTGATGTAGAAAACGTTCAGAAAGAAAGTGTAGAACGCATTCATGCGCAGATCGATTTTATGCTCGCTTAGGGCGTATTCCGACAAGGCATTTTTGGCTTTAAACGCCCAGACGATGTACAGGGCGTTTGCCGCAATAATCAGAATTCCGGACAACGCATCGAACAGAGCCTCACCTACATTAGATAAAGCGCCGCTCCAGCCAAGGCAGACGGCCAGCCAGATAATGTAGGTGTTATCGACCAGTTTGATCTTGGTTGTTTCGCTGATTATCTGATTGGTTCTGACTAGCCACAGCAACAGGTACAGTCCGAGGGTTGCAGCTGACAGCAATACCATGCTCAAGGTTTTGGTATTTATCTTGTCTTTTAGCTCATTGATGTCAGGCATAGCGATTCCATGTTCACGATAGAGGGGTGTCGTACATGGAGGGGTTAAAGTGGAGGCACTTTTATGCAGAATGGGGTGATTCACACATTCCCTGCGCTGTCTCTAGCCTGTGGTGATTGATTAGAAACAGGGCTCTGAATCAATGCTGACCATCTTCCATGTACCAGGGAATGATAGCACGATGATATCAAATAAGGTGCAGGCGCGAAGCAATCGTACGCAAGCTTTGAACCTTGTGCCGCTGCTGGAGGCGCACGTTTTTTGATCCGACAACGGTGCCTGTACTTACCTAACTAGCTTCGGCCGCTCCTTTCATTTCGCGCCTGAGACTTCTTTGGCGTAGGTTTGTCAGGCCTGCAGCGCGATCAGTCCTTGATCGCCGTCACCGGTAATTCCGATAATTCGTTGAGCATGCGCTGGGTCAAGTTGGGCTCTATGGGTGCCATGAACCACGCCGCCGGCGCTGGTGGTGGGTTGCACTGCGTCACAACCAGTTGCGGCGGCGTCGAGCTGGACTGACAGCCGCAGGTCAGCAGTAGCAAGGCGATCACGCAGGCGTGCTTGTTTGGTTTTCTCATCGCTAAGCGCTCGGTAATGGGATTGGTCGCTGGCGGCCAGCCACTGCTCCAGGGCGAGGCGCTTGCCCTGCTCTGCCAGAATTTGCGCGGAGTTACCGTTGGCCAGATTGGTGCGTTCGGTTTGGTGGGCAGCTTCCTTGGTGGCCAACTGCTGACCGTAGGCGTTGGCCTGCCACTCCCATGCGGCCCACGCGCTGCCCGCCATCAGGGCCAGGATGATCAGCAGCACCCCGCCCCACTTCACCGCATCGATCTTCACGCCAACACCTTGAGCGCCCGGGCGTACAGCGCCTGCCGATCGGCTGCGCCGTTCTGGCCACCATTGATGCGCCGGGTGATCTTGTCGAACTGGCCCGCGTCGGTCAGGGTGATCAGCCCCTTGGTAGCCCAGAACCATGCCGCTGACATGCAAGCATGTTGTGGCTTCTCCAGCAGCTCGGACTGCTTGATCAGGTCAAGGCCCAGCCCTTCGCCGCACGCGATGTAGTTGGCCCGGCCGGTGATCTGGATCAGGCCACGGCCACGATACTTGGAGCCGTCGCCGGCCACGGTGTTACCTAGGTCTTTGCGGCCTTAGTATCGGGCTTGGGCAGCCGTAGGGCCCCAGATTTATTTGACGTATTTGAGCTGGCCGGACTCGTGCCCAATCTGGGCGATAAACGCGGCTACGCGCTTCGTCCCAATGATCTGGTAATGCCCCATCGCAGCGTTGAGTACCGGCACAAAAACGCCGGCAACTGGGCCGGCGTTGGGGAGGATCTGCAGGAGTTGTTGCGAGGTAATCGACATAAGTTGCCCTTACGAAAAAGCCCGCTCAAGGCGGGCTGGGAGTGGGGATTTTCGGGTTAGAGATGAACGATTTTCAGGGCCCTCTCAGGCTTCTTGCCTTTGACCTTGCGCTTCTTGCCGGCGTTGCACTCGATAGTCGTCGACCAGCCAGACTGGGTGAAGACCTGCTCCCGGGAGTCCACCAGATACTCGCCATCAAGCCCGTCCTTGAATCCCTGTGCGTTGATCATCCGCTCTGCGAACAGATCAGAGCGCCCGGGCATTTCCAATCGCATACCTGCAGTCGAACGGTTGAACGCCGCCAAGCGCGCCTTGGCGACCTGTTCGGCGGCGGTCTTGTTCGGCTGGATATGCCGATCGGTATGCACCGGCGGCAGGCCATCCGGGGCGTCGTCGTTGTTCAGATTCACCACCGCCAGTTTGCCGGTGGCTTTGTCCTGGTACTTGGTGCTGACGGCCTTGTGGGTCGAGCGATCACCCAGCCGAAAGCTGTAACGGCTGACGTCTGTCTTATTGATGGTCACGACGCCCAGCGTCTTGCCGCTGGCCGTGACACCGCCCTGACGCGGCATGACGATCAGCTTGCCATCCGAGATCTTGGCCGTGCAGTCGTACTGACGGGCCAAGCGGGTAATAAAGTTAAAGTCCGACTCACCCAACTGGTCAGCCCGGGGCACGATCGTGGCCACCGTACAGGCCGGCTCCCAGCCGTTACGCCGCGCCACGGCACTGACGATGATGGCCAGGGTTTCGCCCTCCCAACTGCCGCTCCGAGTGGTCTTGCCGCTGCCGCGCATAGGGATGGTTTCCTGTACCTGGTACAAAAGAAGACAGCCAAGGCCAGTGATACGGCGTGGATTCGCTTTAAGGTAACTGATGAGTTGCAGGCCGTAATAACCCGTTGCCGAGATAGCGTCGCCTCACCCTTCTTGATTCATCGCAAGCCGCAACGATTGCTGCAGAAGCAGGCGCAGACCAAAGAGCACTGGACGAAGGTTGAGGATCGCTTTCTAACGCGCTCTTTTAAAGAGGCGCGGAAACTTGCTGGCTGTTATGCGGAATGGAAAGAAGAGGAAATGCCGGGCTTTCACTAAGTGCGCGCGCTGTCGCTGCACCTGTACAAAAGAGCCGGTAAAGATGGCCAGACCATTGCGGGCCATGCCAGCGAGAGCATTACCAAGAACTACCAGAAAGACCACGCCGATGTAATCTGGTCGGATGCGATTCCAGACCTGAATATCAGCGAATTTACCGGTTAGTTTTGCGCCCATTTTGCGCCAGTTTTGCGCAAGGCAGAAACGAGAAAGGGAATCAAAGGCCTAAACCCTTGATTCCCTAACAGAATATGGTCGGGACGGAGTGATTCGAACACTCGACCCCTAGCACCCCATGCTAGTGCGCTACCGGACTGCGCTACGCCCCGACTAGGCGTTACAACTTGATAGAACGTCGAGAAATATACCTTAAGCTTTTGAAATACGAAAGTATTTTGAAAGCCTTTGTTATTTCTTGAGAACCAGCAAAACATCTTCCAATTCGGAGATTGTTTGGCGGATCAATTGTTTGTACTGCGTGGTGTCATCTTTGGCTTCATCACCGGAAAGCCGCAAGCGCGCGCCGCCAATGGTGAACCCTTGATCATAGAGCAGCGCACGAATTTGCCGGATCATCAGCACATCCTGGCGCTGATAATACCGGCGATTTCCGCGACGCTTCACGGGGTTGAGTTGAGGAAACTCTTGCTCCCAATAGCGCAGCACGTGTGGTTTTACCCCACACAGCTCGCTGACTTCGCCAATGGCGAAGTAGCGTTTGCCTGGGATCGGCGGGAGCTCGTCGTTATGACTTGGTTCCAGCATAAGCCTCTACTCGGGCCTTCAACTTCTGCCCTGGACGAAAAGTGACTACACGGCGAGCCGTGATCGGGATTTCTTCTCCCGTTTTCGGATTGCGGCCAGGCCGCTGTCGCTTGTCACGCAGATCAAAATTGCCAAAACCTGACAATTTGACTTGCTCGTTGTCTTCAAGAGCGTGCCTGATTTCTTCGAAAAACAATTCCACCAATTCTTTGGCTTCGCGTTTATTCAGGCCCAACTCTTCATAAAGACGTTCCGCCATTTCAGCTTTCGTCAGAGCCCCCATACGTCACTTCCTTAACGTGGCGTTCAACCTTGTTTCGAGCGAGGTGAGGATATTTTGCGTAGTGGTATTCACCTCATCGTCATTAAGAGTGCGCGATGGATGCTGCCAGGTCAAGCCGACTGCAAGGCTTTTTCTATGCGGATCAATACCTTTACCCTGGTAAACGTCAAATAACCTTAGGTCCGTGAGCCACTCGCCTGCATTTTCACGAATTACATCCAGCACAGCACTGGCTGCAACGTCACGGTCGGCCAACAACGCCAAGTCACGACGTACTTCAGGAAAGCGCGATAACTCATGGAATTTAGGCATTTTACCTAGTGCCACTTCGGCCAAAACCAGCTCGAAGACGAACACTGGTCGGTCGAGACCCAGATTTTTCGACAGTTCAGGATGGATTGCACCTACATAGCCGACTTCTCGGCCATCACGTTCAATACGTGCGGTCTGACCCGGGTGCAGCGCAGGGTGAGTACCCGGCACAAAAGTGAATGCATCCAGAGCACCCGCAAAACCCAACACGGCTTCTACATCAGCCTTGACGTCGAAGAAGTCAACGACATCGCGCCCCTGGGCCCAGCCCTCAGGCAGGCGACTGCCGCAAACCACACCCGCCAGCATCGGCTCTTGTTTGAGACCTTCCAACTGACCGACAAAACGCAGACCGCTTTCAAACAAACGAACGCGATCTTGCTGACGATTCAGGTTGTGTTGCAATGACTTGACCAGGCCCGGCCACAACGAGGCACGCATGGCGGCCATATCATTGGAGATCGGATTGGCCAGCAACAGCGGCTCAACACCTGGGCTGAACAGTTCGAACTGTTTCGGGTCGATGAAGCTGTATGTAATCGCTTCCTGATAACCACGCGCTACCAGCAGACGGCGCAACTCAGGCAGATCGCTACGTGCTTCAGCCTTGGCTTGCGGTGCCAGTCGGGCCTGAGGGTAACGAACCGGTAAACGGTTGTAACCGTACAGACGTGCCAACTCTTCGATCAGATCAACTTCAAGGCTGATATCGAAACGATGGCTTGGCACTTCTACGCGCCATTGCCCTGCCCCTTCAGCGGTAATGGTCAGGCCCAGGGCGCTGAGCAGGCGCTCAATTTCGGCCGAGTCCATTTCCATACCCAGCATCTGGCTGATACGCGCGGCACGCAAGGTGATCGGCGCAATCGACGGCAGGTATTGTTCGTTTACGGTTTCGATAATCGGGCCGGCTTCGCCGCCAGTGATTTCAAGCAGCAGGCCAGTGGCGCGCTCCATGGCTTCACGGGCCAGCTTCCAGTCTACGCCACGCTCGTAGCGGTGCGATGCGTCGGTGTGCAGACCGTAGGAACGGGCTTTACCAGCGACAGCAATCTGATCAAAGAAAGCGCTTTCAAGGAATAAATCGCGAGTCTTGGCGGTTACGCCGCTGTGCTCGCCACCCATTATCCCTGCAATTGCCAAGGCGCGGGTATGGTCTGCAATCACCAGCGTATCGCTACGCAGGGCAACTTCCTGACCGTCGAGCAATACCAGCTTCTCGCCCTCTTCGGCCATGCGAACGCGGATGCCGCCATTGATTTCGGCAAGGTCAAACGCGTGCAACGGCTGGCCCAGCTCCAACATCACATAGTTGGTGATGTCTACAGCCGCATCAATGCTGCGCACGTCGGCGCGACGCAGACGCTCAACCATCCACAGCGGAGTCGGCCGGGACAGGTCGACATTGCGGATAACTCGGCCCAAATAGCGTGGGCAAGCTGCAGGAGCCAGCACTTCGACAGAGCGAACTTCGTCATGCGCTGCCGGTACAACGGCCACAACAGGACGGGTCACTTGTGCCGCGTACAACGCGCCAACTTCACGCGCCAGACCAGCCAGCGACAGACAATCACCACGGTTCGGGGTCAGGTCTACTTCGATGCTGGCATCTTCAAGGTTCAGGTAAACACGGATATCTTCACCAACCGGCGCATCGGCCGGCAGCTCCATCAGGCCGTCATTACCTTCGCCCACTTGCAGCTCTGCTTGCGAGCACAGCATGCCGTTGGATTCGACGCCACGCAGCTTGGCTTTCTTGATTTTGAAGTCGCCTGGCAGCTCGGCACCGATCATGGCGAACGGAATTTTCAGGCCTGGGCGCACGTTAGGCGCACCACAAACTACCTGAAAAGTCTGCGAGCCATTGCTGACCTGGCAAACACGAAGCTTGTCGGCATCGGGGTGCTGCTCGGTGCTCAGCACCTCGCCCACGACCACGCCACTGAATACACCGGCGGCCGGCGTAACGCTGTCGACCTCAAGACCGGCCATCGACAGACGAGCAACCAGCTCGTCGCGACCTACCTGCGGGTTAACCCAACCACGCAGCCATTGTTCACTGAATTTCATCCTGCTCTCCTAAGAATTCGTTACGACTAGCGAAATTGCGCGAGGAACCGCAAGTCGTTGTCGAAGAACAGACGCAAGTCGTTCACGCCGTAACGCAGCATGGCCAGACGCTCAACGCCCATGCCGAAGGCAAAGCCCGAAAACTCTTCTGGATCGATCCCGGACATGCGCAGTACGTTCGGATGAACCATGCCGCAGCCCATGACTTCCAGCCAGCCTGTCTGCTTGCAGACACGGCAGCCTTTGCCGCTGCACATCACGCATTCCATATCCACTTCAGCCGAAGGCTCAGTGAACGGGAAGTACGAAGGACGGAAGCGCACAGCCAGTTCTTTTTCGAAGAACACCCGCAGGAATTCTTCGATCGTCCCTTTCAGGTCGGCGAAATTGATATCGCGATCGACCAACAGGCCTTCGACCTGGTGGAACATCGGCGAGTGGGTGATATCGGAGTCGCTACGATACACACGGCCTGGGCAGACGATGCGGATCGGCGGCTGTTTCGATTCCATGGTGCGGACCTGTACCGGCGAGGTATGGGTGCGCAGCAACATGTTTGCATTGAAATAGAAGGTGTCATGCATCGACCGGGCCGGGTGATGGCCTGGGATGTTGAGTGCTTCAAAGTTGTGATAGTCGTCTTCGACCTCAGGACCTTCGGCGATGCCGTAGCCTATATGGGTGAAGAACTGCTCGATACGTTCCAGAGTCCGGGTAACCGGATGCAGGCCGCCTGAGGTCTGGCCACGGCCAGGCAGGGTTACATCAATGGACTCGGCGGACAGTTTGGCGGCCAGATCAGCCTCTTCAAACAACGCCTTGCGCGCATTGAGAACCTCTGTGACACGCTCCTTGGCAACGTTGATCAGAGCACCGACCTGCGGACGCTCTTCGGCCGGCAGATTGCCCAGGGTCTTCATCACCTGAGTCAATTCACCTTTTTTGCCAAGGTATTGAACCCGGATTTGCTCCAGGGCATTGATATCTTCAGCGCTTTGCACAGCCTCTAGTGCTTGAGAGACCAGCGCATCCAGGTTTTCCATGTACAGACTCCAGATACAAAATAGGGGAAGAGCTTGAAGGCTCTTCCCCTATTTAAGACGTTTAGCACCCGGGCTTACACAGGCAAGCCCAGGTGACTGTCGGGGGTACTTAAGCCAGAGTGGCTTTAGCTTTCTCGACAATCGCAGCAAACGCCGCTTTTTCGTTCACTGCCAGATCAGACAGAACCTTACGGTCGATCTCGATGGAAGCTTTTTTCAGGCCGGCGATGAAACGGCTGTAGGACAGACCGTTAATACGTGCACCAGCGTTGATACGAGCGATCCACAGAGCGCGGAACTGACGTTTTTTCTGACGACGGTCACGGTAGGCGTATTGGCCTGCCTTGATTACCGCTTGCTTGGCAACACGGAATACGCGTGAGCGTGCGCCGTAGTAGCCTTTAGCCAGTTTCAGAATTTTTTTGTGACGTTTACGGGCGACAACGCCACGCTTTACACGAGCCATGAGTTACTTCCTCTATTCTTGACCGAAATTAGCAAAGGCGCAGCATGCGCTTCACTTTTGCCACGTCAGACGGATGCAGCAAGCTGCTACCGCGCAATTGACGCTTACGCTTAGTCGACATTTTGGTCAGGATGTGGCTCTTGAAAGCGTGCTTGTGCTTGATGCCGTTAGCAGTTTTCAGAAACCGCTTGGCAGCACCACTTTTAGTTTTCATCTTTGGCATGTTCGGTACTCCGCATTCAGTTGATAAACATAATCAAAAGGCCTGCCGTGCCCTAGTGATTACTTCTTCTTTTTCGGGGCGATGACCATAATCAGTTGGCGTCCTTCCATCTTAGGATGCTGTTCGACGGTCCCGTACTCAAGCAGGTCACCTTCAACCCGCTTCAACAGTTCCATACCCAGCTCCTGGTGGGCCATCTCACGGCCGCGGAATCGTAACGATACCTTGGCCCTGTCCCCATCACTCAGGAAACGTACCAGGTTGCGCAGTTTTACCTGGTAATCCCCTTCCTCCGTCCCTGGACGAAACTTGATTTCTTTAACCTGGATCTGTTTCTGGTTTTTCTTTGCAGCGGCAACCTGTTTCTTCTTCTCGAAGATAGATTTGCCGTAGTCCATCAGCTTACAAACTGGGGGTACTGCATCAGCGGAAATTTCCACCAAATCCAGTTTGGCCTCTTCAGCTTTAAGAAGCGCGTCTTCAATTGACACAATCCCAAGCTGCTCGCCTTCAGCCCCAATTAACCGAACCTCGCGTGCAGAGATATTCTCGTTGATCGGGGCTTTCGGTGCAGCTCGTTTATCTTGTCTCATTTCACGCTTAATAATAATTACTCCGAATCATGGCGACCACGCCGGGAAACCGCTTGTGCGAGGAATTCAGCGAATTGCGCGACGGGCATCGAGCCCAGGTCAGCACCTTCACGTGTACGCACAGCGACAGTCTGCATCTCGACTTCCCGATCTCCGATAACCAAGAGATAAGGAACCTTGAGCAAAGTATGCTCGCGGATTTTAAAGCCGATCTTTTCATTTCTCAAGTCAGACTTGGCACGAAATCCGCTCTGATTGAGAGTTTTTTCAACTTCAGCAGCAAAATCTGCCTGTTTATCAGTGATATTCATGATCACTGCCTGGGTTGGCGCCAGCCACGCAGGGAACGCACCTTCGTAATGCTCGATCAAAATACCGATAAAGCGTTCGAACGATCCAAGGATCGCACGGTGCAGCATAACCGGGTGCTTGCGGCTGTTGTCTTCGGACACATATTCTGCGCCAAGACGGATAGGCAGGTTGAAATCGAGCTGCAGGGTACCACATTGCCAGACACGACCCAGACAATCTTTCAGAGAAAATTCAATCTTGGGTCCGTAAAAGGCGCCTTCACCCGGCTGCAAGTCGTAGGGCAGACCCGCACTATCAAGGGCCGAGGCCAATGCACTTTCAGCACGATCCCACAGATCATCAGACCCCACGCGCTTTTCAGGACGCGTTGACAGCTTGAGCTCGATGTCCTTGAACCCGAAGTCAGCGTACACATCCAGGGTCAGCTTGATGAAAGCTGCCGACTCGGCTTGCATCTGTTCTTCAGTACAGAAGATGTGGGCATCGTCCTGAGTAAAGCCACGCACACGCATGATGCCGTGCAAGGCACCCGACGGCTCATTACGATGGCAAGCACCGAACTCCGCCAGACGCAGCGGCAACTCACGGTAGCTTTTCAGACCCTGATTAAACACTTGCACGTGGCAAGGGCAGTTCATCGGCTTGATCGCGTAATCGCGGCTTTCCGACTGGGTAGTGAACATGTTTTCGGCGTAGTTGGCCCAGTGCCCGGACTTTTCCCACAGGCTGCGATCCACTACCTGAGGAGTCTTGATCTCCAGATAGCCGTTATCGCGCTGTACTTTGCGCATGTACTGCTCAAGTACCTGGTAAAGCGTCCAACCATTCGGGTGCCAAAACACCATGCCCGGTGCTTCTTCCTGAGTATGAAACAGGCCAAGACGCTTACCGATTTTACGGTGATCGCGCTTCTCGGCTTCTTCGATACGCAGAACGTAAGCCGCGAGCTGCTTTTTGTCAGCCCAGGCAGTGCCGTAAATACGCTGCAACTGCTCATTCTTGGCATCGCCACGCCAGTAGGCGCCCGACAACTTGGTCAGCTTGAACGACTTCAGGAAGCGCGTATTCGGGACGTGAGGCCCGCGGCACATGTCGACGTACTCTTCATGGAAGTACAAACCCATGGCCTGTTCGTTCGGCATGTCTTCGATCAAACGCAGCTTGTAGTCTTCGCCACGAGCGGAAAACAGATCAATCACTTCGGCACGCGGAGTGACTTTTTTGATGACGTCGTAATCTTTTTCGATCAGTTGCTGCATACGCGCTTCGATAGCGGCCATGTCATCCGGAGTAAACGGACGCTCATAGGCGATATCGTAATAAAAGCCTTCATCGATCACCGGGCCGATCACCATTTTGGCCGTCGGAAACAGTTGTTTCACCGCATGACCGACCAAGTGGGCGCAAGAGTGACGAATGATCTCCAGCCCCTCTTCATCCTTTGGCGTGATGATTTGCAAAGTGGCGTCGTTTTCAATCAGGTCACAGGCATCAACCAGCTTGCCGTTGACCTTGCCGGCCACGGTGGCTTTTGCCAGGCCCGCGCCAATTGAAGCGGCTACCTCAGCAACAGATACAGGATGATCGAAAGAGCGTTGACTGCCGTCGGGAAGAGTAATAGTTGGCATGGCGCCTCCTCTCCTAGTGGTGACCCCTACCAAAGGTCACGTGGGTTGGGATGAGCCAGTACGCGATTCGGGAGTATGCCTGCCTCACAGTGGCAGGAGCCTTGCGGCCAAACGAGAACCGAACCAGAGTGACTGGAGTTCAAATCAATAAGGTTAATGGCCCGGCATTGCGACTCAGGGAGTACACAAAAGCACAAAACAGCCAAGGGCGGCATGCTAGCACAGATGTCCGCTCTCTGTTGTAGACCCTGCCCTGCATCCAAAATAAAGGAAACATTCTTACACGCATGGTGAACTTGAGCTGCACTAACCTTTCAGATACTCAGTGATACACACTCGGTTTTAATACTTACAAGGAGCATCTTATGCGCATGATCCGCCTCCTCGCCCTCGCAGCACCTTTGGCAATGCTGCTGCCCCTGAGTGCCCAGGCCGACAACTGGCCAGCCGGGGCCAAAAAAGATTACATGAAAGACTGCGTCGCAGCGGCAAGCCAAAACGTCGATGCCAAAACAGCCCAGCAGCATTGCGCATGCGGCGCGGACAAGCTCTCTGAAAAGTTCTCGACTGCTGAGATCAAGCAGTTGATGAGCAAGACGACTCAGCCGAGCGCCGAGCTTCGTACCAAGGCTCTGGATGCAATACAGACCTGCCGGGCAACAAAATAGACCCTACTTTCAGGGCCAATTTGGGTCTTGTTCAGAGCAAAAGCGGCCTAAAAATCCTTTTTGCTTAAAAAATATATATTCGTGACTGCTTTTTTTTCAAGTCTTTTTGGCCATCAAACCCCCGTAATACGGGGGTTTCGAAGGTTTTAAGCGGCAGACAAAAGCTAACATTGCAGCAATCTGCAGCTCGGGGGGGCTCCCAAAGCGCACATTTCGACTATGATAGCTCGGTGTGCCCAGTTGGCCTGAGCAGCACAGTACTACTGAAAATATAAGTTTCTTGGAGATACACCATGTCTAATCGCCAAACCGGCACCGTAAAATGGTTCAACGATGAAAAAGGCTTCGGCTTCATCACTCCTCAAGGTGGCGGTGACGACCTGTTCGTACACTTCAAAGCTATCGAAAGCGACGGTTTCAAAAGCCTGAAAGAAGGCCAAACCGTTTCCTTCGTGGCTGAGAAAGGCCAAAAGGGTATGCAAGCTGCACAGGTTCGTCCGGAGTAAATCTCCCTCGAACAAAAAAACCCCGTCCATGTGACGGGGTTTTTTATGCCTGATGCATCGTCAGCCGTACGTTAGCCGCAGTTAACCCGGGTAATGATTGCATCGTCATCCGCATTGAGATTCAAACGATCCGAACGGTACTCAAGCGTCATTACGTCGTGCGGCGACAAGATCCGCGCGTTTTGCGCACCGGCCTTTACGCGGGCCTGCTCCAGAAGCTCGGACGAAGCCTTTTTACCGATCACAAACTCTGCTGATTTAGCATCGCAGCGGCTATGCCCTGCATCAGCGACGGGTTCTTTAACTGAATTCTGGGTGCTGCACCCTGACAGTGCTACGACTGCCAACAACGAGCCCAATGACACTAGCTTCCAAGACATGAAGCCTCCTTAAGATAAATAGTCTGAACCCTTGCGACAGCTTTTTCGCAAATAGGTTGCATGGCGCCTGACTGCACCCACTTGATTGGCCTGCGCATGCACGATTTTGCACACGCGGACTGTTACCGCACGCATCTAATCATTGCCAAATATGTGTACGAAATCAGTACACATCAATGTAGTCAAATGGCGGGTTAGGCCAGTTGTCTTTAAGGGCGTTGAAAATCTGCATCACCCATACCTCATCGCTAGCCGCGACTTTTCCGACATAGCCAGATCCAGCCGCCCAGGTTTCCAACCTGAAAAGCAGCCCGTCGGTATCTACACCGCCCACTACGCCAGATGAAATGTAAGCAATACCCGCCTTGCTCACGCGCAGCTGAGTGTGTTCATCGTCACCCGCCGAAGCCAGCAACTGGCGCACCGCAGCAAGGGTCAGGCCCTCAGGGTCGTTTAAATCAATTTGCATGGCCTGCACCGCTCTTGAAAAGCGCAAGTGTGGCATGCACCACAGACCTGATGTCAAAGTTGAGACAGGAAAACTTTGGTCTCCTGATAGCTTAAGGGTGGCTTTTTGCTAAAATCGTTTTTCACGCCCCCTCATGAGCACCCCATGACAACAGTCAGCATCGACGCAGATATCAAGGCCAAGTGGCCTCAAGGCCAGTGTTCCTACAGCCCAGGCAGCCCTGAAGAGCTGGCCATCATCGGCATCGACCTTTTAGTCAAAGAGCTCGGGACAGATGCAGCCCGAGCTTTTGTCAGTCAGGTTTTCGAAAAGTACAAACAGGGTGAACTCGCGAAACTGACCTGAACCTGCGCGCGCTTAGATCACTTCAACCGGCCCAGCCGTGCCGTCAGCAAATCAAAAAAGCCTTGTGCGTCCCCGTCTTCGACCCAGAAGGCATTTTTTGGCTGATTCAAGGTGTTGTACCAATCCGGGATTGTCTGGCCAAAGGTTGGCCCTTCGCGCGTATCCACTACCAGGTTCACTTCACGCCCGGTAAACAACTCCGGGCTTAGCAGGTAGGCGATAACGCTGGCATCGTGCACGGGCCCGCCTGGCAACCCGTAGTGTTCCATATCACCTTTGACGTATTCATTGAGGATATCGCCAACCAGTTTGCCGGCCGTGTTGCCCAATGCAGCGATCTGTTTCAAACGCGCTTCACTGGTCAAAATCTTGTGCGTTACATCGAGCGGCACATACGTCAGCTTGACGCCGCTTTTGAGCACCACATCGGCTGCATGCGGGTCTGCATAAAGGTTGAACTCGGCGACCGGGGTAATATTCCCCCCGTTGAAGTGAGCGCCTCCCATGAGTACGACTTCCTTGATCCCCTTAGTAATATCGGGTGCCTGAATCAACGCCAGGGCCAGGTTGGTCTGTGGCCCGAGCATGGCAATGGTCACGCTGCCAGGCTTGGCCGCCCGCAATGTATCGATCAAGTAGTTAACCGCATTTTCAGGCTCAAGCCCTTTCGCAGGCTCATGCACAGGTACACCTGTCACACCTTCCTGACCGTGAATGTTCTCGGCGTAGATAGGAGAGCGTACCAACGGCTTGGGCGCCCCGGCATAGACCGGAACGTCTTCACGCCCTGCCCACTCCCGCGCCAGCCGAGCATTGCGCGAGGTCTTGTCCAACCGCACATTACCCGCCACGGTGGTAATCGCCCGCACATTCAATTGCTCTGGCGAAGCCAGCGCCATCAGTAGCGCGACAACATCATCCGCACCGGGGTCCGTGTCGATAATCAAATCAATTTTGTCTGCAGCCTGAACACTTGAAATCGTGATAGCGGACAAAAGCAGGACACTCCTGATCAATGGTTTAAAAAACCGGTTAAAACGCAACATAAACAACTCCCTGTATTTTTATCTAAAAGGTTACACCCGAGACCAGGGCAATGTTGCAGTAGGGGCGACACTCCCCGGTACGAACAATCACTCTTGCTTGTTGGCACAGCTCTTTGAAGGCGCTGTGGGTGAGCAAGAGCCTCGAACCCAACTCATCGTTACTGGCATGTTGTTCAATGCATGTCAGTGCCGGGCAAGGCGCTAGCAGCAGTTCATGGGCCAGCACATGGCTTTGCACCTGCATCTCGCTGAGCAACGCACGCAAAGTACTGGCGACATCAGGAACGCCTTGGGTCAGAGCCAGATCAATCAGTTCAACCCCCTTGGGCACTGGCAAACCAGCATCCGCGATCACCACTATGTCGCCATGCCCCAACGAAGCGACAAGCCGCGACAGGGCGATATTAAGCAAAGGTGTTTTTTTCATGACTTGGCAAAACCCTGGACATCACGCAACAGTGGAATGGAAGGCTGGGCACCTGCACGGGTGACCGACAGCGCCGCCGCAACCTGGGCAAAGCGGATTGCATCGTCTTCATCCATGCCAGCCGCCAGCCCGGCCGAGAAGCCTCCCACAAAGGTGTCTCCCGCCGCAGTGGCATCCACAGCTTCAACCTTGGGCGCAGCAAAGTGCGCAACACGCTGCGCGCTGACAAACAGAGCGCCCAGCGCGCCCAGTGTCACAATCACCTTGCCCGCCCCGAACCCGACGAGCCGACGAGCCGCCAGCTCTGCCGACTCAAGCGAGTCAACCGTCACCCCGCTGAGTGCCCACGCCTCGCTCTCATTCGGAATCAAATAATCAATGGTGGCGTACCAGTGCCCTGGCAGCGGGCCACTCACAGGCGCGGGGTTGAGAATCACAACTTTACCCAGCTCACGCCCGCGAGCGAGCACACAACCTACAGTTTCCATCGGCACTTCAAGCTGGCAAACAAGCACTTGCGCGCCTTGCAAAACCTGATCAAAGGTCTTGATGTCCTGCGGTTCAAGGCAGCCATTGGCACCCGCAACGACCACGATGGTGTTCTGGCTCTTGGCATCGACCGTAATCAGCGCCACACCACTTGCACTACCGGACACGGTACGCACCGCCTGACAATCGATCTGATCAGCCAGCAGCCCTTCGCGCAGTTGCGTGCCATAAGCGTCACTGCCGACACACCCGAGCATGGCTACCCGGGCGCCCAGGCGCGATGCCGCTACTGCCTGATTGGCCCCCTTGCCTCCGTGCACCGTGGCAAAGGACTGCCCAAACACGGTTTCTCCCGGATGCGGCAGTCTCTCGGTTCGCGTGACCAGGTCCATGTTCAGACTGCCAATCACCACTACATTTGCTTGCATCTATCGACACTCATCCATTGATTTTTTGGGGGTACTTAAGCGGCGTCTCAACATAAGCTCTGGTGGATTCGCGCAGCACAATCCCAGGGCTGACGATTTTCTGCTCGACAGCCCGCTCGGGCGATGCAATACGGCGCAACAATAACTGTGCGGCCATTTCGCCCAATTGCAGAATCGACTGCCCGACAGTGGTCAGCGATGGATAGACATAACGGCTCATCTGCACATCATCAAAACCGATAACCGACAATTGCTCCGGCACCCGGATATTGCGCTCGGCAGCGGCCCGCAATACGCCGATGCCCATCATGTCGTTGCAGGCAAAAATGGCCGAGGGCGGGTTGCTCTCCAGCAGACCGACAGCGGCCTGATAGCCACCAACACTGCTGAAATCACTTTCGACCATCCAGTGCTCAGGGGCCGAAATACCCGCCTCTGCCAAGGCCCGCAGATACCCGGCAGTACGCTGCTGCGCAACACGGGTAATAGCCGGCCCACCAATACAGGCGATGGCACGATGGCCCAGGTCGAGCAAATGACGCGTGGCCAGATAAGCGCCCAACTCGTGATCGATTCGCACCAAATCAGCATCAACACCTTCAAGGCTGCGGTCGACGATCACCATCGGCGTTCGAACCCCGACCAGCCCGCTCGCCATCCCCAGGTCGCCCCCTGCGGAAGCAACAACCAGCCCGTCGACCCGTTTTTCCAGCAGCACTCGCAGGTAGTTGCGCTGCTTGTCAGGATCGTCGTCGCAGTTGCACAGGATCACGCAGTAATTGTTGCGTTCGCAGTAGTCCTCGATGCCTCGGGCCA
The DNA here is from genome assembly GCF_963681935.1 of Pseudomonas kulmbachensis. Lineage (NCBI taxonomy): Bacteria > Pseudomonadati > Pseudomonadota > Gammaproteobacteria > Pseudomonadales > Pseudomonadaceae > Pseudomonas > Pseudomonas kulmbachensis. Next base: position 3,373,505 of record NZ_OY817088.1, read on the forward strand.
ACTCGGCAAAGTATGGGTTCAGACTATTGGCCACCAACAGACCGATAGTCGCTGTCGTTTTTGCTTTAAGGGAGCGCGCTACAGCGCTGGGTACATACTGGAGATGCGCAATGGCTTCCTCAACTTTCAAGCGGACCGGCTCGCTGACGGGACGGGTTTTGTTCAAAACATGAGAAACCGTCGTATACGAAATGCCTGCCATTGCCGCGACATCTTTAATAGTTGCCATCGCTTAATTCCGTCGCTGTGCACGTTGACTGCGGTAAGTGTCCAATACCACTGCTATCACAATGACAGCACCGGTAATAATACGCTTGGTAGGCTCGGTTGCGCCGATTTGAGCCAACCCGGCAGCCAATACCGAAATAATCAGCACCCCGAAAAAGGTACTGATCACCGAACCGCGCCCACCCATCAGACTCGTGCCGCCAATCACCACGGCTGCAATAACCTGCAACTCAAGACCCGAACCGGCATTAGGGTCCGCAGCTTCCAGACGAGATATCTGGAACAACGCAGCCACCCCGGCCAGCAAGCCCATCATGCTGAAAACCAAAACCTTGTAGGGCTTTGGATTAATACCGGCCAAGCGTACGGCTTCCTCGTTGGTACCAATCCCGATCAGATAACGGCCAAACACCGTGCGTGTCAGTACGGCCTGAGCCACCACAATAATCAGCAATGCGATGATAAAAGAAGGTGAAATACCGAAGGCAATCGGGTTCGAAAGCCAGGCGAAAGCGTCGCCGATATAGGCCGTACGCGAACCGGTCATTTGGTAGGCCGCACCCCGGGCCATTTCCAGAACACCCAGCGACACAATAAACGAGGGGATTTTCCAGGCCACCGTGATCGAGCCTGTAATTGTCCCGGCGAGAGCTGCACAGCCCATGCCCAACAGCGCTGCGGGCAAAACGCTCCAACCCCATCCCAGGATCGCCACGCTGACCGCAGATGCCGCCAGGGCCAGCACCGAGCCAACCGACAGATCGATACCACCGATAATCAGTACAAAGGTCATGCCGACAGACAGCACCATTAAATCCGGGATCTGATTGGCTAGGGTGCTTAACGTGTCATAAGAGAAAAAATGGTCACTCAGGCTGGAGAACAGGACAATCATGGCCAGCAAAGCGCCCGCCAACCCCAGATAGGTGCCCATTCCGTAATAGTTGTGTGCATTTTTTCGCGGCACGAGGGTGGCTTTCATGAGGCTTCCTTTGGCGCGGCTTCTGCGAGCAACGCATCTCGTTTTTGATAACCGGCAAAAGCGGCTGCCAGTAATTGTTCCTGGCTCCAGCTGTCACGTTCAAAGGTATCGATCAGACGCCCCGCAGACAGCACGCCGATCCGGTCACAGATCAACATCAACTCGCGAAGATCACTCGACACCACAACCAGCGCCTTGCCCTGGCGCGTCAACTCGCCCAGCAGCCGGTAAATATCGAACTTGGCGCCAATGTCGATACCGCGAGTGGGTTCATCGAACAGCAGGACCGTACAGTCGCGCTCCAGCCAGCGACCGATCACCACCTTCTGCTGGTTGCCGCCGGAGAGTTGCGATACCACTTGCTCGGGGCCGGTGCTGCGGATGCCCATTGCGTCTATTTGGCGCTGAGCCAGTGCGGCTTCCTGCTGGCCATTGACCACACCCGTTCGGGAGATCCGGTGCATATTGCCCAGGCCGATATTGGCACTGATCGACTGGGTCAACAGTAACCCCTCGCCCTTGCGGTCCTCGGTAATCAGGGCGATACCCTGCCTCACCGCATCTGCGGGCGAACGGATACTGACCACCTGCACCGGAGAGCCCACTGCAACCGTGCCGCTATCGGCTAAGTCAGCGCCATAAATCAACCGCAAAAGCTCAGTGCGCCCTGCCCCAATCAACCCTGAAATGCCAAATATTTCGCCCTTTCTGACCTCAAAAGAGACATCTTGCACCTTGTCCGAACGACTGATCGCACAGACCTTGAGCGCAGTATCCCCTAAGGTGCGCTCGCCCAAATCCAGCTGATCACCCAACTCACGCCCGACCATCAGATTGACCAACTGCTCGCTGCTGTAATCGGCAATGGGCTCGACACACACCAGGCAACCGTCACGCAGCACGGCAATCCGCTGCGCCACCCGGGCCAGCTCTTCAAGGCGATGAGAGATATAAACAATCGCCACGCCCCGTGCCTGCAACCGCTCGATTTGCACAAAGAGCATTTCGACTTCACGTGCGGTGAGCATCGCCGTGGGCTCATCAAGGATCAGCACATGGCAGTCGCCAATCAGGTTGCGAGCGATCTCGACCATTTGCTGATGACCAATACCCAGTTCCCCGACCAGGGTGTCGGGGTCTATCGCCTCCAGCCCAACCTGGGCCATGGCCTCAATGGCTGCTTTGCGCAATTGCTTACGGCTGATCCAACCCATGCGGCTGGGCAGATTATCCAGAAACAGGTTTTCAGCCACCGTCAGCGTGGGCAACAGGTTCAGTTCCTGCATGACCATGCGCACACCCTGCATCTCGGCTTGTGAGCGACTGCCGGGGGTGTAGGCCTGACCATTGAACTGCATATGGCCAAGAGTCGGAACTTCCAGGCCACCAATGATCTTCGACAGAGTGCTTTTACCCGCGCCATTCTCGCCGGTCAGAGCCAGCACTTCGCCGCGATACAGCGACAGATCAATGCCTGCCAGTACCGGCTGCTGAGTATAAGTTTTACCAATCCCGCTGACCGTGAGGACCACGCTGGCATCAGGAGCAGACATAACATTTCTCCGGGCACCCGCCCAACCGGGCAGGTGCCTGCGACAGCGAATTCGATTACTTGTTGATGACCAGTTCGACAGGGGTATCGATGACGCCATCCTTGAGGTTCTCGACCGGCTCTTTCTTGACCAGCTTGAGCGCGGTTTCAATACCAAAAACTGCCTGCTGGGCTGCTGCCTGATCAGCCGTGGCCAATACTCGGCCATCCTTGAGCATCGGCTTGATCGCATCGATATTGTCGTAGCCTACAACCTGCACCTTACCGACCTTGCCAGCAGCACGAATGGCCGACACCGCACCCAGTGCCATGCTGTCATTGCCCGCCAGGATGGCCTTGAGGTTCGGGTACTCGCTGAGCATGCCCGCCGCGACCTTGTTGCCGCCGTCAATTTCCCAATTGCCCGACTGCACCGGCACAATTTTCATCCCGGCTGCGGTCATCGCATCCTTGAAACCTGCAGTGCGCATCTGGGCATTGGTGGTAGTCGATACGCCCTCGATGATCCCCACTTCGTCGCCCGCCTGCAGCTTGGTCGCCAGGTACTCCCCGACTTCACGAGCGCCCAGCCGGTTGTTGGGCCCTACAAACGGCACTTCGATGCCTTTGCTTTTCAGCACTTCGGGATCCAGCTGGTTGTCGATATTGACTACCACGATGCCACGGTCCTTGGCTTTTTTGATGGCCGAAACCAGAGCTTTTGAGTCCGCGGGAGCAATCACCAGTGCATCGACCTTGGCGATGATCATCTGATTGATGATGTCGATCTGGCCTGCAGTATCGGTTTCATTTTTGATCCCGTTGGAGACCAGGTCGAAACTGGCCGAATGCGCTTTCTGATAGTCCTCACCGCCCTTCTGCATGGTGACAAAGAACTCGTTTGCCAACGATTTCATCACCAGGCCAACTTTGGGTTTTTGAGGCGTATCCGCATAAGCAACAGGGAGGGTAAGGGATGCCGCAGCCAGCATGGCGACAGCAAGGAGGCGTCCAGCAAATGGCAGCTTCATGGAAGTAACTCCGATCTTATGATTATTGTGAGCAACGTCCCGCTCGCGCTCCGCCTGACTGCCAAAAGCCGTGTCACTGGCAATAGGTCATGGGTGAGAACCTGCAGATGCAGGTTCAAAAAAAGCGGCGCAAACGTTTGCTTGAACCTTACTATGGAAAGCTGGTTGTTATTTGTCAACGTGAAAAAAACCTGCCCCTCACCGACCAGCAGTCGACTCTCCGAACACAAAATCGACTTTTGTTCGGAAAACCGTCTTATTTAATTACAAAATAAATTACCAACAAATTAAATGCTTATAAATCAATTAGTTAGCATCAAAACACAACACTCCTCGCTCTGGCACAAATAATGCCTTTCTAACACCGCTCGTGGCCTAAGGATGGCGCGCGCCGTGCTCGGTGTGTACATCGGCACACTCACTAATAAGAGAAAAAACAATGAAAAATGCTGTGTTGAAAACGATTGTTCCGGGCGCACTGGCCCTTCTGCTGGCACTGCCGACTGTTCAGGCACAAGAAGCTGTCGCCAAACCTAATGTCATCATTCTGGCTACAGGCGGCACCATTGCCGGTGCGGGCGCAAGCTCTGCAAACAGCGCCACTTACACCGCAGCCAAAGTCGGCATCGACAAGCTGATCGCCGGTGTTCCCGAGCTGAGCCAACTGGCAAACGTACGTGGCGAACAAGTGATGCAAATTGCATCCGAGAGCATCACTAACGAAAACTTGCTGCAATTGGGCCGCCGCGTCGCCGAACTGGCTGACAGCAAGGATGTCGACGGTATCGTTATCACCCACGGCACCGACACTCTGGAAGAGACCGCTTACTTCCTGACGCTGGTCGAAAAAACCGACAAACCGATTGTTGTTGTTGGCTCCATGCGCCCAGGCACCGCGATGTCGGCTGACGGCATGCTCAACCTGTACAACGCTGTTGCCGTTGCCGGCAGCAAAGAAGCTCGCGGCAAAGGCGTGCTGGTCACCATGAACGACGAGATCCAGTCCGGCCGTGATGTCAGCAAAATGATCAACATCAAGACCGAAGCATTCAAAAGCCCATGGGGCCCACTGGGCATGGTCGTTGAAGGCAAATCCTACTGGTTCCGCTTGCCGGCCAAGCGTCACACCATGGATTCCGAATTCGACATTAAAGACATCAAGAGCCTGCCAAACGTAGGCATCGCCTACTCCTATGGCAACGTCGACGACACCGCCTACAAAGCGTTGGCACAATCCGGCGCCAAAGCCATCATCCACGCTGGCACAGGCAACGGTTCAGTAGCTTCGAGTGTGGTTCCAACCTTACAAGCCCTGCGTAAGGATGGCGTGCAAATCATTCGCTCTTCCCACGTAAACAACGGCGGTTTCGTACTGCGTAACGCAGAGCAGCCTGACGACAAAAACGATTGGGTTGTAGCCCACGACCTGAACCCTCAGAAAGCTCGCATCCTGGCCATGGTCGCACTGACCAAAACCCAAGACAGCAAAGAGCTGCAGCGGATGTTCTGGGAGTACTAAGTCGCACGCTTAAGCGCTAGCGATTTGAACGTGAAAAGGCCGCCTCCCCTGTGGGAGGCGGCCTTTTTTTGGCGCTGATTAACAGTCGAAGATGCTCGCCAATACACCAAACAGTTGCCAAATCTGGCACAGTTAAATACTGTATGCGCATACAGCACACCAAGGATCGCATCATGGCTAAAAAAGCGGCTAAAGAGCCGACCCCTCCGAGCCCCTACGAAATTTTCGGCACGCGCATACAAAAAATCATCAGTTCGCCAAAAGCTCAAAAAGACAAAATGGCGGTACTTGAGCGACTCGAAGGCGACAACCCTGAGTTCTGGGAGCGCCTGCTGGAAGAAATTTCCGAAAACGACAACGTCACCGTTGCCCATCGCGATGATGGCGGGGTCAATATTTTCTGGACCGTGCTTGAGGAAGATTGAGTAAATGAAGGTTCGTTTACTGGCACTGGTCAGTCTCTTCACCGTTCTAAGCGTTCAGGCCGAAGCCCCGCAGACCTTCAGCGCAGCCAAGAAAGTCGCCTGGAAACTCTACGCACCACAGTCCACCGAGTTTTATTGCGGTTGCAAATACACCGGCAACCGCGTCGACCTCAAAGCCTGTGGTTACATCCCGCGCAAGAATGCCAACCGGGCAGCGCGCATAGAATGGGAACACATCGTTCCGGCCTGGCAGATCGGCCATCAGCGCCAATGCTGGCAAAGTGGTGGGCGAAAAAACTGCACACGTAACGATCCCGTGTACAAGGTCGCAGAAGCTGACCTGCACAACCTGGTGCCCAGCATTGGTGAGGTAAATGGGGACAGAAACAACTTCAGTTTTGGCTGGCTACCCGAGCAAAAGGGCCAATATGGCTCGTGCCTGACACAGGTCGATTTCAAGGCTAAAAAGGTCATGCCCCGACCTTCCATCCGCGGCATGATCGCGCGCACCTACTTCTACATGAGCAAGCAATACAATTTACGTCTATCAAAACAGGACCAACAGCTGTACGAGGCCTGGAACAAAACCTACCCCGTCCAGGCCTGGGAACGTCAACGCAACCAGGCGGTCGCGTGCGTGATGGGCCGTGGCAACGAGTTCGTTGGCCCGGTCAACCTCAAAGCCTGCGGCTGACGACATCGCGTCTTTCTCGCCCTGTCACCCGCCGGGGCCCCGCCACAGCTCAGGGGGCCTGCCGAGGTCGATGCCTTAATTCGACAGATTGAGAACCGGCCACCATCCTGCCCGCAACACGACCAAAGACTGTACCCAAAGAGGTGCAAAAACAGCATGAAAAGCTGGAAAATGCCCAAAGTGCTGTTTTAACCTTACGACTTGGCTCCCAACAAGCGACACCAGCGCCCGATATCTCCTACAGGACATCGGGCCACTTGCGTGTATGCAGGGCTGCGTTTCTCCTGACTTGTGACGATACTCTTGAAACTCATCATTATTGCTGTCTACGTTTTGTCCATCGCATATGTCCACCTGCGGGGCAAAGTACGCCATAAGCTGGGGCGCCAGCTGAGCGATCACTCGACCTTCCTGGCACCGATCAATTGTTTTCTGTACCTGTTCTCCAAAGTCCCCAGCCAGCCTTACTTCAAGCCTGCGGACTTTCCCGAACTGCAGCCCTTGCAGGACCATTGGCAGGAAATCCGCGAAGAAGCGCGAAGCCTGATGCAGGCGGGTGAAATCAAACGTTCTGAACAACCGAATGATGTTGGGTTCAATTCGTTCTTCAAGAGCGGCTGGAAGCGCTTTTATCTGAAGTGGTATGGCGACAATCACCCGTCAGCGGTCGAACTGTGCCCGCGAACCATCGAGCTGCTCAACAGCATCGGCACGATCAAGGCCGCCATGTTTGCCGAGTTGCCGCCCGGTTCGAAGCTGGTGCGCCATCGCGATCCTTATGCGGGCTCGCTGCGCTTTCATTTGGGCCTGGACACGCCAAATGATCCGGGCTGCCATATCAACGTCGACGGGCAGAGCTACGCGTGGCGTGACGGCGAAGCCGTGATGTTTGATGAAACTTTTATCCATTACGCCGAAAACGCCACGGACAAAAACCGCATCATCCTGTTCTGCGATGTAGAACGGCCGATGCAATATCGCTGGGCCAGCGCCTTCAACCGGTGGTTCAGCCGCACGGTCATGGCCTCTGCCAGTTCACCAAACGATGACAACGACAAAACCGGGGGCTTGAACCGCGCATTTACCCGGTTGTACAAGATTCGCCTGCGCGGCAAAGAACTGAAAAAGCGCAACCGCACCCGTTATTACCTGGAAAAGTGGTTAGTGTTCGGCGCGTTGCTGGGCGTGTTTTTATTGATTTAGACCTGTAGCCGCTGTCGAGGCACGAGGCTGCGATGGGCTGCGCAGCGGCCCCGAAAATTTGAAGGACCTACGGCCCGTATCTCAGCCTCGTGCCTCGACAGCGGCTACAGGAATCAGCGCACCACCAGTGGCGGCAAGGTTCCGAGCAATGAAACCGCAGCCACGGCCGCCAGCCCGAAGAGCCACTCAAGTTCCACGCTGCTGCGCAAAATGGCCAAGTGCCCCGCGCGACTCATCAGCAGATTGAACAGCGCCAGCAATAGCATCACGCCCACCAGCGTCACTTTGATCAACAGGATCAGTGCGAAGCCTTCAAACAATGGCGTAGGCCAGAGTGCCCCGGTCAACACTCGTGTATTGATCAGCCCGGTAAGAATGATCCCGGCAACCAACACAAACCCCAGATTGCTGAAGCGCTGCAAAACCGCGCTCACGGCTTGCCCGGCAGGACGTACAAGGATCAGCAACAACCCCATCAGGCCTCCGACCCAGGTCCCGACACACACCAAATGCACCAGTTGGTTGAGCATCAGCAGTTGCCCGCGCCAGCCATCCAGCATCGCGCCGTGCCCCACCGGCGCCAAAGTGGCCAGCAATAGAAAGCTCAGCGTCCACACGAGGTAAAAACGGCCCGGGCGATACAAGGCAATCAGTAGCAACACGCAAAACAGCAGATGAAAGGCCCATACCTGACCGAAAAAAGTGCTGCCCAGCACCAGCCACAGCGTGGCGGGCTCCAGTGTTTCGGGCCAGCTACCGGCCATGGAATGGGTGGTCAACAATAACCAGGCCACACCGCTGAGCAGTCCCAGCCATGCCAGGCCGCGTTTGACCTTGCGCAGTTGCCGATCAATGTCGATGGCTGGGTAGGCGCCGAGCAGCAAGGGCCTGAATGCACAGGCCCCGAACATCAGCAGCAGCACGCAAAAGTGTACAAACCGGCAGATGACCATTGCGCTGACAATCAACTCAGTTGCTCACCGTAAAACTGTAATCGCCGGTGCTCTTGTGGGTATCAACAGACACTGCGTTCCACTTCACGTTATAGGTGCCCGCTGGCAACGGCTGGGCTGGAGTTACAATCAGGATTTTCTTGTTTGCGGGCTCGGTCTTGATGCTGCTCACTGCAACCGGTGCCTGGTCATGCGTAAGGACGACCTTGGTGAACGCCTGTTCTACGCCCTCGGTAAAAACCAGACGCAGTTCTTTGACATTACTGACGGTGCTGTCAGCGGCAGGTGTCGACTGTTCCAGATGGGCATGGGCAAATGCCGCGCTGGCACCGGCCATCAGTGTCAGCAACGCAGCGGTATTGAGGATTTTTTTCAAGAAAGCAGCAGACATTGCAAAGTACCTGGAGAGTGAAATACGCGGTCATAATACTAGGGTCTGTTGACGTTTGGTTGTGGCCGCGCCTGGCAAAATTTGACCCAGCGACGCGGTTCACAACGAAACGTCAGACCCTGGCCTAAACTGACTTTAAGGCACGCAGTAACCCCGAAACCAGACACTACGCCTCCCCCGCAAGGATCTCAGCATGCCCATTCGTCTCAGCCTTATTTGTCATGCCCGCACTGAAGCCCAGCGTCTGGGACGCTTTGCGCTGGATGAACCGGCTGAGCCCAAGGGGTTGCTGCTGGCGGCTGAAATGAGTGTGGCCCTGAAAAAACCAGTACGCATCCTCTGCGCCCCCGAAACCCGAGCCTTGCAAACCGCCCAGGCACTGGGCGGCGAAATTGAAATCGTGCCCGCGCTGGGGGATTACGATATAGGCGACTGGCAGGGCCTGCGTCTGTCAGACCTGCAACAGAGCATGCCCCAAGCACTGACGAGCTGGATCAACAACCCATACTCAGCGCCCCATGGCGGCGAATCCGTGCAAGACCTCTGCCTGCGGGTCAGCGCCTGGCTCGACGAATTTCGTGAAGAGGGCCATTTTGCCGTGGTGACTCATCCCTTTGTCATCCGCGCCGCCATTTTGCATGCGCTGGCAGCCAGCACCGCCTCCTTCAACCTGATCGACGTGGAACCGCTGTCGGTGGTTGACCTGCGCTTCAATGAACGTTGGCGGTTGCGGGTTTAGATTACTCTTCCAGCGTTAGCCCCCCGGGCGGCAGGGGCAACGCCGTTTTGTAGCGCACCTGTTTGAGCGCGAAGCTGGAGCGGATATTGGCCACGCCGGGCACCTTGGTCAAAAAGTCCATCATGAAGCGCTCCAGCGCCTGAATACTGGGCACCAAAACCCGGATCAGATAATCCGGGTCGCCGGCCATCAAATAGCACTCCATGACTTCATGGCGATCGGAAATCGCCGCTTCAAAATGCTGCAGAGCTTCTTCGACCTGTTTCTCCAGGCTGACATGGATAAACACATTGACGTGCAGGCCCAGCATATCGGCATCAAGCAGGGTCACCTGCTCACGGATCAGGCCACGTTCTTCCATCGCCTTGACCCGGTTGAAACACGGCGTCGGCGACAGGTTTACCGAACGCGCAAGGTCCGCATTAGTGATGCGTGCATTCTGCTGAAGACTGTTGAGAATCCCGATATCCGTTCGATCTAGCTTGCGCATGAGATAAAAACACCTGTTTTTTATGTTTATAAAGAATTCTTATCCTTAAATGCTTCAAAGCACAACCAACTACAGAGAAATATTCTTCACCGTCAGGAATATGATTGTTGTAGGACAAGATCTGAATCTCTTATCAGACAGATCTTCGACGTAAAACCTAGCTCCCGCGCCTAATAAACACGACAAGATCGAGCGTAGAGAAAGCCATGAATGAATATGCACCGCTGCGCCTGCACGTTCCCGAACCGTCTGGCCGCCCAGGCTGCAAGACCGACTTCAGTTACCTTCGCCTGACCGACGCCGGTCTGGTGCGCAAACCCCCTATCGACGTAGAGCCTGCCGACACGGCCGACCTGGCCAAAGGCCTGATCCGCGTGCTCGATGATCAGGGCCAGGCCCTTGGCCCCTGGGCCGAAGGCGTATCGACCGAGGTGTTGCGTGCTGGCATGCGCGCCATGCTCAAGACCCGTATTTTCGACACGCGCATGGTGGTCGCCCAGCGCCAGAAAAAAATGTCGTTCTACATGCAAAGCCTTGGCGAAGAAGCCATCGGCAGCGCCCAGGCCCTGGCCTTGAACATCGACGACATGTGCTTTCCGACCTATCGCCAGCAAAGCATTCTGATGGCCCGCGATGTGCCTCTGGTCGATCTGATCTGCCAATTGCTGTCCAACGAACGCGACCCGCTCAAGGGCCGGCAATTGCCGATCATGTATTCGGTACGTGACTACGGTTTTTTCAGTATTTCCGGCAACCTCGCAACCCAATTCGTACAGGCAGTCGGCTGGGGCATGGCCTCAGCGATCAAGGGCGACACTAAAATCGCCTCGGCCTGGATCGGTGACGGCGCCACCGCCGAGTCCGACTTCCACACCGCCCTCACCTTCGCTCACGTCTATCGCGCCCCGGTGATCCTCAACGTGGTCAACAACCAATGGGCGATTTCAACGTTCCAGGCCATTGCTGGCGGCGAATCCACCACCTTCGCCGGGCGCGGCGTAGGCTGCGGCATCGCTTCACTGCGAGTTGACGGTAACGATTTTATCGCGGTGTACGCCGCCTCCGCCTGGGCCGCCGAACGCGCCCGTCGCAACCTGGGACCGACCCTGATCGAGTGGGTCACCTATCGCGCAGGCCCGCACTCCACTTCGGACGATCCATCCAAGTACCGTCCTGCAGATGACTGGAGCCACTTCCCGCTGGGCGATCCGATTATTCGCCTCAAACAGCACCTGATTGCCACCGGCAACTGGTCAGAAGAAGAACACGTTGCCGTCAGCGCCGAACTCGAAGCCGAAATCATTGGCGCGCAAAAGGAAGCCGAGCGTTTCGGCACCCTGGCCGGCGGGCAAATACCCAGCGCCGCGACGATGTTTGAGGACGTGTACAAGGAAATGCCCGAGCATTTGCGTCGGCAACGTCAGGAATTGGGGTTATAACCAGATGAACGACAACAATAAAATTCAGATGGAGAACGCCGTGAGTACCAGCACCATGACGATGATCCAGGCCCTGCGCTCGGCCATGGATGTCATGCTTGAGCGCGACGATAACGTAGTGGTGTTTGGCCAGGACGTGGGCTACTTCGGCGGCGTATTTCGCTGCACCGAAGGCCTGCAGGCCAAGTACGGCAGCTCGCGGGTGTTCGACGCGCCGATCTCGGAAAGCGGCATCGTTGGCGCTGCCGTGGGCATGGGCGCTTATGGCCTGCGCCCGGTCGCCGAAATCCAGTTTGCCGACTACTTCTACCCGGCTTCCGACCAGATCGTGTCTGAAGCTGCGCGCCTGCGCTATCGTTCGGCCGGTGAGTTTATCGCCCCGATGACCATCCGCATGCCTTGCGGCGGCGGGATCTACGGCGGCCAGACGCACAGCCAGAGCCCGGAGGCCATGTTCACCCAGGTCTGCGGCCTGCGCACCGTGATGCCATCCAACCCCTACGACGCCAAAGGCCTGCTGATTGCCGCCATCGAAAACGATGACCCGGTGATCTTCCTCGAGCCAAAACGCCTGTACAACGGCCCGTTCGACGGCCACCACGACCGCCCGGTTACCCCGTGGTCGAAACACCCGGCCAGCGCCGTACCCGACGGTTATTACACCGTACCGCTGGACTGCGCCGCCATCGTGCGCCCCGGCACTGAAGTCACCATCCTGACCTACGGCACCACGGTGTATGTCGCGCAAGTTGCCGCCGAAGAAACCGGTATCGACGCCGAAGTCATCGACCTGCGCAGCCTGTGGCCGCTGGATCTGGATGCCATCGTCACCTCTGTCAAGAAGACCCGCCGTTGCGTTGTCGTGCACGAAGCCACCCGCACCTGCGGTTTTGGCGCCGAGCTGATCGCACTGGTTCAAGAGCACTGCTTCCACTACCTGGAAGCGCCAATCGAGCGCGTAACCGGCTGGGATACACCGTATCCGCATGCTCAGGAGTGGGCCTACTTCCCTGGCCCGGCGCGAGTGGGTGCAGCTTTACAACGGGTTATGGAGGTCTGAATGGGTACGCACGTTATCAAGATGCCGGACATTGGCGAAGGCATTGCTCAAGTTGAACTGGTGGAATGGTTTGTCAAAGTCGGCGACATGGTCAGTGAAGACCAGGTAGTGGCCGATGTGATGACCGACAAGGCTACCGTAGACATTCCCTCCCCCGTCGCTGGCAGAGTCCTGGCCCTGGGCGGCCAGCCCGGCGAAGTGATGGCAGTGGGCAGCGAGCTGATCCGCATCGAAGTCGAAGGCGCGGGCAACCTGCGTGAAAGCGCCCAGCCTGCCGCTGCACCAGCACCGGTGGCCGCCGCCCCTAACATTGCGCCACAGGCCCGCGTCGAAGTCGCCGTAGTTGCGTCGCCCGCGATTAAAGCCGCAGCGGTGCTACGGGCTGCGCCTGTCGCCCGCGAAGCCAATGAACGCCCACTGGCCTCCCCGGCCGTGCGTAAGCGCGCTTGGGATGCCGGGATCGAGCTACGCTTTGTAGTCGGTAGCGGCCCTGCTGGCCGTGTGCTGCATGACGACCTGGATGCTTACCTGGCACAAGACACCAGCACCAGCGTCGCGCCTGCCAGCGGTTACGCCAAACGCAATGATGAACAGCAAATCCCGGTAATCGGCCTGCGCCGCAAAATCGCCCAGCGCATGCAGGACGCCAAACGCCGCGCGGCGCACTTCAGTTATGTCGAAGAAGTAGACGTCACCGCACTCGAAGAACTGCGTGCCCAGCTCAATCAGAAGTGGGGCGAAAGCCGCGGCAAGCTGACCTTGTTGCCGTTTCTGGTACGGGCGATGGTCGTAGCCTTGCGCGATTTCCCGCAGATCAACGTACGCTACGACGACGAAGCCCAGATCATCACTCGCTTTGGCGCGGCGCATATTGGCGTTGCGGCACAAAGCGACGCAGGCCTGATGGTGCCGGTGGTTCGCCATGCCGAAACCCTGAACCTGTGGGGCGCCGCCGATGAAATTGCCCGGCTGGCCAATGCCGTACGCACCGGCAAAGCCACCCGCGAAGAACTCTCCGGTTCGACCATTACCCTGACCAGCCTTGGCGCGTTGGGCGGCATTGTCAGCACGCCGGTGGTCAACCTGCCCGAGGTGGCGATCATTGGCGTGAACCGTATCGTCGAACGACCAGTAGTGGTCAAAGGCCAGATCGTGATCCGCAAAATGATGAACCTCTCCAGCTCCTTCGATCATCGCGTGGTCGATGGCATGGACGCGGCACAATTTATCCAGGCCATGCGTGGCTTGCTCGAACAACCTGCCACCCTGTTTCTGGAGTGAACATGCAGCCAACACAACACACCACGCTGCTGATTATCGGTGGCGGCCCTGGCGGCTATGTCGCGGCGATCCGCGCTGGCCAGCTGGGTATCCCGACGGTCCTGATCGAAGGCCAGTCGCTGGGCGGCACCTGCCTGAACATCGGCTGCATCCCGTCCAAGGCACTGATTCACGTTGCCGAGCAGTTTCATACCACCCAGCGCTACAGCACCAACAGTTCGCCACTGGGGATCAAGACCCAGGCGCCGACTCTCGATATCGGCCAGAGCGTGCAATGGAAAAACGGCATCGTTGACCGCCTGACGACCGGCGTTGGCGCGCTGCTGAAAAAGAACGGGGTCAAGGTCATTCATGGCTGGGCCAGGATCCTAGATGGCAAGGCGGTTGAAGTCGACGGGCAACGCATCGAATGCGAACACCTGCTGCTGGCCACCGGCTCACAAACCATTGATCTGCCGATCTTGCCGATTGGCGGAGCAATTATTTCGTCTACCGAAGCCCTGCAGCCAACAGCCATTCCCAAGCGCCTGACCGTGGTCGGCGCCGGGTATATCGGTCTGGAACTGGGTATTGCCTACCGCAAGCTCGGTGCCGAAGTCACAGTGGTAGAAGCCCGTGATCGAATCCTGCCGACTTACGACAAGGATCTGACGCTGCCGGTGGCCGAGTCCCTCAAGGCGCTGGGCATTACCCTGTATCTGGAACACAGCGTCGAAGGATTCCAGGCCAGCACCAAAACCCTGTCCATGCGCGACCGCATGGGCCAGAGCCAGACATTGGAAACCGACCAGGTGCTGGTTGCTGTCGGGCGCCGTCCGCGCACTCAAGGCTACAACCTTGAATCCCTGGCGCTGGCCATGAATGGCCCGGCAATTCGCGTGGACAACCGTTGCCACACCAGCATGCGCAACGTGTGGGCGATTGGCGACCTGACCGGCGAGCCGATGCTGGCTCATCGGGCCATGGCCCAGGGCGAGATGGTCGCCGAAATCATTGCCGGAAAGCAGCGCGAGTTCAGCCCTACGGCCATTGCTGCGGTGTGCTTTACCGACCCGGAGATCGTCGTGGTCGGCAAAACTCCGGCTGAGGCTGAAGCGGCGGGCCTGGACTGTATCAGTGCCAGCTTTCCGTTCTCCGCCAATGGCCGGGCCATGACCCTGGAATCCAAAACCGGGTTTGTGCGGGTTGTGGCACGCCGTGATAACCACCTGATTGTTGGCTGGCAAGCCGTGGGCGCGGGGGTTTCCGAGTTGTCGACAGCCTTTGGCCAGTCAATGGAAATGGGCGCTTGCCTGGAAGACATCGCTGGCACCATTCACGCTCACCCGACCTTGGGTGAAGCTGTGCAAGAAGCCGCGCTGCGTGCTTTGGGGCATGCGTTGCATCTGTAACTAAATAGGTAAGAACCCCCGTAGCAGCTGCCGAAGGAACGAGGCTGCGTTCGGCGGCGCAGCCGTCGTAAAACCTGAAGTCGCGGCCTATCAGTAAAATCGCGGACTCAGGTTTTACGATTGCTTCGCAATCGAACGCAGCCTCGTTCCTTCGGCAGCTGCTACGGGGGGTTCTTATAAGGTGGCGATCCAACGCTGGGCGTAATGGCCCAAGACCAGTAGAATCGCGCTCTTTTTTCCAGGGCGCTCGCCATGACCTCTCTCAAAACCCCACATGAAGCCGAGTCCCGAACCAGCGAGCTGGTCTTCGGTCTTGAAGACCGTCCCAAGCCGTGGATCGGCTTTCTCGCAGCGCTGCAACATCTGTTGGCCATCATCGTACCCATCGTCACCCCCGGCCTGTTGATCTGCCAGGCGCTGGGCGTCTCCAGCCGCGATACCAACCTGATCGTCTCCATGTCGCTGGTCATCTCCGGCATCGCCACCTTCGTCCAGTGCAAGCGCTTCGGGCCTTTCGGCGCCGGGTTGCTGATCGTGCAAGGCACCAGCTTCAACTTTGTCGGCCCGCTGATTGCGGGTGGCGCGCTGATGGTCAAGCAAGGCACGCCGGTCGAAGGCGTGATGGCTGCGATCTTTGGGGTAGTGATTGCCGGTTCGTTTGTGGAAATGGGCATCTCGCGGGTTTTACCCTTTGTAAAACGCATGATCACCCCGCTGGTCACCGGCATCGTGGTGCTGATGATTGGCCTGACGCTGATCAAAGTCGGCCTGATCAGCATGGGCGGCGGCTTCACTGCGATGGGTAACGGTACGTTTGCCAATGGCGAAAACCTGCTGCTGTCGGGTGTGGTACTGGCGATCATCGTCATCCTGAACCGCATCCCGCTGGTATGGATGCGCAGTTGCGCCATCGTTATCGCACTGGCCGTGGGCTATGCACTGGCTGGCTACCTGGGTCGCCTGGACTTCACCGGCATGCATGAAGCCGAACTGTTCCAGGTGCCGATGCCTTTGCACTTCGGTCTAGGCTTCTCCTGGGCGCTGTTTATTCCAATGCTGGTGATTTACCTCGTCACCTCGCTGGAAGCCATTGGCGACGTGACCGCCACCAGCAAGGTATCGCGCCAACCGGTCGAAGGCCCGGTCTGGATGCAGCGCATCAAGGGCGGCGTGCTGGTCAACGGCGCCAACTCGTTTCTGGCGGGTATTTTCAATACCTTCCCCAGCTCGATCTTCGCCCAGAACAATGGCGTGATTCAGCTCACCGGCATTGCCAGCCGCCACATTGGCGTATGGATTGCCGGCATGCTGATTCTGCTGGGCCTGTTCCCAAGCGTGGCCGGTGCCATTCAGGCCGTGCCAGAGCCGGTGCTTGGCGGTGCAGCAATGGTGATGTTCGGCGCCGTAGCCGCCTCGGGGATCAACATTCTGGCCAGCATCAACCTGGACCGCCGCGCTCTGCTGATCATTGCCGTCTCCCTGGCACTGGGCCTGGGTGTGTCGCAGGTGCCTGAGTTCCTTGCGCATATGCCTGCAGCTCTGCGCAACGTGCTGGAGTCGGGCGTGGCCACTGGCGGTATCTGCGCCTTGCTGCTGAACTGGTTCCTGCCAGAAGCAGAGAAAAACCCCGCGCTGTAAACGACTACGCACAACAGGATCGCCTTGGGCGATCCTGCTTGGCTTTAGAGCTTCGTCTTACAGATAATGACCAGTTAGCGCCTCAATTCTTTCCCTATTTCTCCGTTTGTCTTACTCTTTTCAACACCATTAATGCTTGGCTTTGGCGACGTGAATGAGTACATACGGTGAGCGGCTGAAACACGAGCGTCTACGCCTGAAACTGACACAGGCACAACTGGCCGTTGCGGGTGGCGTTGGGCGCCATGCGCAAAGCGGCTATGAGCGCGACATCACCCTGCCCCGCGCCGATTACCTGTCGGCCATCACGCAGTCAGGCATTGATGTGCTGTTTATCATCACCGGCCGCCACTCCCTGAATATCAACACCCCTGCGTTCTTACCTGGAGATCGTTGTGACCGAACCCGGAACCAATCATCAAAAAGCCCTTGATCGATTTCTCGCTGATCACCCTGAGCTGGTCGAAGAACTTGATACGTTAAATCCATTGGCTGCCCGCGCGGTGGGCCAGTCGATGAAGGAGTATCGCCAGGAGCGCTTGAACGAAGCCTTTGAAGCCGAGGCCGAACGCCTGGGATTTTTTGCTTGGGAACTGACGCTTAAGTTGACCAGCGCCAGCGCGCAGGAATTTGAGGCCCAACGCCTTGAGGTCCACCGCGAGGTGGCGCAAATGGCCGGTATGGACTGGGCTGAATACTGCGAATTGCATGGTCTTGAAGGCGCAGCCTGACTGAGCACTTGTAGATACTCTGTTCCAGAGCCTGCTCGCGAATGATCTCTGTAGCCGCTGCCGAAGGCGGCGATAAGGTCCGCAGGACCTTCGATTCGGGTCAAAGGGATCGCTACACAACCCATCGCAGCCTGCGGCAGCGGCTACGAAGAAACGGTTCTACCCGGATACCAGATATTCGAACACACCTTCTCCAGCAACGCCTTGTTGTGGCTGAACACAATCAACCCCAACTCTCGGTGCTTGGCTTCTTCCAGCAACACTTGCCAGACCTGCGCCTGAATATGTGCATCCAGTTGCGCCGTCACTTCATCGGCAATCAGGTAACGGGTGCGTGGGTCCAATGCTCTGAGCAAGGCGATACGTGCCAGCTCCCCGCCCGACAATTCGTCCGGACGGCGTGCCAACCAGCCAGGGTTTACCGCCAGACGCTTCAGCCAATCGGCATCCGGCGACCAGGCATCGCGCAGGCTTTCACCCGTGGTGCGGTAAGGGTTGAACGTTTGCTCGGGATGCTGCGGTACTAGTTGGACCGGGCAATAGCCCTTTTTCGACAGTGGTTTGCCGCCCACACGGACACTGCCCGAGGTTGCCGACTGCCATTGCGCCAGCACTCGGCCGAGGGTAGTTTTGCCGTAGCCGCTAGGTGCAGAGATGCCTTGACGCTCCCCCGGTCTGACCTCGAATGACACCGCATCCCAAAGCCGGTGGCCATCCTGAACAATACTTAATTGCTGGACCTCAAGCATATTCCGGCACCCTGCGCGCAAAGAACTGCTGCTCGGGCAACGCCGCCCACAGCGACTGCAGCCAAGGGCTGCCGCCGTTTTCGCGCAACTCTTGCGCACTCAGGGTTTCGTGCAATTGGCCCTGATGCAACACCGCGATCCTATCGGCAAAGCGCGCCGCCAGCGCCAGATCATGGGTGACCCACAAAATCCCGCGCCCCTGCAGGCAAAAGCTCTTGAGGTGAGTCAGCAACTGACAGGCATGGTCGTCATCCAGCCACGAGGTGATCTCGTCAGCCAGGATATAGCGCGCATGGGTCAGGGCCGCACTACTGGCCAGAACGCGCTTGGCCATCCCGCCCGAGAGTGTGCGCGGAAATTCATTGATCAATTCCGGCTGCAAGCGGTAGCGGCGAAGTTGCTCAGCCACATCGTCCAGCCCCAGCTTGACCCCGCTCAATTGGGCTGCCCGCATCAATTGCGGTCCGAGCTTGATCAGCGGGTTCAGGGCGCTGACACCCTGGGGCACGTAACACACGGTTTTACCGCGCTGATCGACCTTGCTGGCATCCCCCAGTACCTGCCCGTCGAGCATAATGTCACCCCGGCAGCGCATGTTTTCAGGCAACAAGCCCAAGGTGCTTTGCAGCAGCAGGCTTTTACCTTCACCGCTGGAGCCCACCAGCGCCACCAGTTCGCCGGGGTGAACCTCAAGGCAAATATTGCTCAGCAGAGGATGCCAGGTCTTGTGCCCCAGCCAATGGTAGTGAGCAACGTCGATCGCAAACTGGTCGAATTTCAGCATCAGGTAATCCTTATCCAGAGCTGCTGCAATGCCCGTGCAAATTGGTCAAAAACCAGTACCAGGCCCACCAGGATCAAACCCGGGAAAAATGCCAGCCACCAGGCGCCGCTGCTCAAATACCTTAGCGCATCGGCCAGCAACAGGCCCAATGACGGGTCATGTGGCGCCAGGCCAAAACCCAGAAAACTCAACGCCGCCGAATGCAAGACCGCGTGGGGGAACATCAACAAGGTGCCGATGATCCACTGCGGCAACAGCAACGGCAACAAGTGATGGCGCCAGCGATAAAAGCTGCTGTTGCCCAGACGGTGCGAGAGCATCACGAAGTCAGTCTCGCGTATCCGCAGGATCTCGCCACGCAGGATCAAAGCCAGTCGCGGCCAATGGGTCAGCGCTACTGCCAGGATCACCCCCTGTTTGCCGCCGCCCAGGGTGAAACAAATCAATACCAGCAACAACAAATGCGGTAGCGCCAACATGCTGTCGATCAGCCCGCGAATCAGGTAGTCGAGGGTTTTGTTCACTGTGCACAAACTGGCGGCCAGCATCGCCAAAAAGCCGCTGCTGAAGGCGGCGGTCAGGCCGATCTGCAGGCTGGTGGTCATCCCCTGAAAACACCGCAACCACAGGTCACGGCCGAGGCTGTCAGTACCAAACCAGTACTCGGCCGATGGCGGCAGGCGCCGGGCCAGCAAGTCCATGGAAACATCGATATTGATGATCGAAATGCCGTAGACGATCAATCCCAGCAACATCAGCAGCGAAAGACAAAGCCTGAGCAAGGCGCGATTCGGGTCGTAAGTCATATCTGGCGCGCCGCCCCACGGTTGAGGCGCAATACCAGCGCGTTGGCGATGCTGTTGCCGGTAAACACCAGCACGGCACAAAACATCACAATCCCCATCAGCAACGGAATATCACCGCGCAAACCGGCATCAATTGTGGCCTGCCCGAGGCCCGGATAGGCGAAGACTTTTTCGGCCAGTAACGAGCCGCCAATCAACTCCCCCACCGAGGCAAATTGCAGGCACAGGGCGGGGGTCACCGCGTGACGCAGAATGTGGAAATTGATCAGTGGCCAACCTTTATCGCCCTGGGCATGGGCATAGCGAATAAATTCGCTGTTCATGACCTCAGCGACCCGCGAGCGGGTATGCAGGGCGATATTGCCCACGCCCAACACCCCAAGTGCCAGCATGGGCAAAATCAAATGCCTGAGCCTGTCACCCCAGGTTGCGGTTTCAGCATTGCTGCCGGGGGTCCAGGCGCAGCAGATCGGCGCCCAATTCAGGGTCACGGCAAACAGTGACAGCAACAGCAAGCCAATCCAGAAGGTTGGCATCGACGCGAGCACATAGGACAAGGTTGAGATCAGCCGGTCCGGCCAGCGATTCAAGTAACGCCCCGCTGTCAGGCCCATCGCCAGGCCAACGATGCCGGAAAACAGCCACGCCGAAAACAGCAGCGCAAAAGAGGTAGCAAAGCGCTCGCCAATCACTTGCGAGACCGGTGCGTTATAAAGCATCGAGTAACCGAAATCGCCTTGCAGCATTTGCCCGAACCAGCGCAAAAAACGTTCCCACAATGGCAGGTCGAGCCCCCAGCGCGCAGCAATCAACGGATATTGCTCGGGGGGCACGTGCAGCAAGTCGTTGCCGATATAGGCACGAATCGGGTCCACCGGCGAAAAACTCAGCAAGGCAAAGGTGCCCGCTGCCGTTACCAGCAGCAGGCCCAGTAAACGCACAACAAACAACGAGAGACCGCGTATCACTTGCAGGTCCACTTCCAGCCGTCAACGCTATTGAGCAACGACCAGGAACCGTGAATTTCCGGGGCGCCCTTGCCCAGGTCGATGCATTCATCTGTCAGGTAGGTGTGCTGTACGTTGAGCAACCAGGCCCAGGCTGCATCGCCTTTTACGCCCACGCCGGTTTTGCCGTCCCACTCCACTTTCTGCCAAAACGGCACAGCCTGCTGCCAGGTCGGCGCATCCAGCGCTTGCTGCAGATGCTGGTCAACCAATGGATTTTTGTAATAGCCGGGGTTGTAGTACTCAACGCCTGCCGCCTTGCTGCTGTAGTGATGGTAAAGCTCCATCGGGTCAAGGCTGCCCCAGCCAAACAGGGT
This sequence comes from Pseudomonas kulmbachensis, assembly GCF_963681935.1. Classification (NCBI taxonomy): domain Bacteria; kingdom Pseudomonadati; phylum Pseudomonadota; class Gammaproteobacteria; order Pseudomonadales; family Pseudomonadaceae; genus Pseudomonas; species Pseudomonas kulmbachensis. The sequence continues at coordinate 3,394,894 of NZ_OY817088.1, forward strand.
CGGGTTGGCGTGCATGTTGCGTTCAACGGTTTCCCAGCTGCCGGATTTCAAGTCCACGTCAATGCCGACAGGTTTGAGCATCGAACGCACGGCCTGGGCCAGATCACGACGCGTGGCATCACCACTGGCGTACCACAGGGTGACTTTGGCTGGCAGGCCGTTTTTCTCGCGGATACCGCTGGCGGTTTCTACCCAACCGGCCTCATCCAGAATCTGTTTGGCCCGGGCGATATCGCCATCCTTGAAGGCCGCATCCGGGTTATCCCACGGCAAGCCCTGGACGCCGGTATACGCCGGGATAGCGTGACCTTCGAGAATCTGGTCGGCAAGCAACTGACGATTGATGGCGTAGTTGATGGCTTTGCGGATGGCGACATCGGCCGTCACATCATTACCTATGGGATAGCCCTGAGCGTCTTTCTTGCCTGAAGCGATGGTTGGCATCACGATGCCACGGTTTTCCACGCTAGGACGAACCCACAACTTCATGCCCGCCGCCGGCGTTACGGCCAGCGAAGGCGCAATACGCACAATGCCCAACTGCTTGCTTTGCGCGGCAGCAAATGCACTGTCCTCATCGAGGAAGACAAACACCAACTTGTTGAAATCGTTTTTCTGCCCCGCGTAGTACGGGTTGGCCTCAACAATCAACTGCTGGCCCGGCTGATAACTGACCAGTCGATAAGGCCCTGCGCCAATCGGTTTTTGCGCGTAGGTTTTGGCGTCGTATTTATCCGCAGAGACGATACCCAGCGAGCCGAGCACATTGACGAAGGTGCTTTGCGGGGCCTTTAGCTCAATACGCACAGTAAGCGGATCAACCGCTTCGGCCTTGAGAAAGTTGCCCATGTCGACCTTGCCACCGCTGGCCGCCGCATTGTTGTAGGTGTACGCCACATCCTTGGCCGTTAACGGCAAGCCATCGGAAAACTTCAAGTCGGGTTTGAGCTTCAGAGTCCAGGTCTTGCCGTCGTCACTGGTCTTATAGTCGCTGAGCAGAAAGCTGCTCCAGGACAAATCTTCATTCTGTTTGAGCAATGGGCTGTGCAACAGCAGGTAACTGCCATGACTCCAACCCAACATCGGGTCAAAACCTTCAGTGGGCTCATCGCCAATGGCCAGTTGCAGGGTGCGGTCCTGCGATGAATAAGCAGGCGCTGCCAGTACACTGAGCAAAGCAGCCGCCACCAGGGTGTTGCGCATCCATGCAGGCTTTGACATCCATCCTCCTGATAATAAATAGCCTCGCCCAAACCGGGTAGCAAGCGGCTATACGCACGTGATCGCGCCCATCAGTAATAGCAGTCTGATTTTAAATAGCCAGTTATCCATCTGATTTTTTAGGCTTTTTCCCATCTCTCTGCATAACCTTGTAACAATTGCTGCAAGTCAGGTTCGATGATTGTGGCTGTGCTATACCAATGGGTAAGTTTTTTCAGTCACGGCAAACAGACTCAACTGACAGAGGTTCGCATGTTCAAAGGATTAGCCAGTCACCTCAAAGACAAGAACGTCCATTCATTCACCGCCTTGCCGTCCAACAATATTGAACTGTTCGACTGCTATACCGGATTGATCCTGGGCCATCTGTACCGCAACTTCCCTTTGCCGATCACCCTCACTGCCGAGCATTTTATCGACTACAAAACCCTTGGCGACAGCAACCGCGAAGCCTTGGAGAAAGAAGAAAACCTGTTTCTGGCCACCGTCAAATGGCTGGCCGACATCGGCTATATCCACTTCGACGGCATGTCAGGCGTTGCGTTCTACGAAGTAGTACTGACCAACAGCGGGCTACTGATTTTGCGCGCCTACCCTGAAGGCACAGATACCGCCCCCACCCTCGGCGAAAAGCTGGCTCAGTGCATCAAGGACGAAAACACAGCGGACCTCAGAGCACTGGTGACCCAGGCCCTGAGTTTGGGAGTGCGGATGATCAGTCCGATGAGTCGCTCGGGGATTTAAGCCAAATTTAACAAACCGCTTGGCCACTCCTCAAAAAGTGGCCAACGATTTGTAAAATTCCTACTCAATGCTATGCAATTCAAACACTCAATCAGCAAAATCACGCCCCCGTTAATCCTAACTTGATTTCGGGAACCCCCTCAGCCAGTTTCGAATATTTGTAATCCCTGACGTACCACCAGCACTCCACCTTCTTTGCCCATTCAGAAATCATTTTTCCTGAAGCTCCACTGTGCAGAGCGGCATTAACTTCCTTAGATGTTTGTGCAATTTGAACAGCAAATTTTGCAGAGATACCTTGTTGTTGCCAAACCATATCAAGATCGAATGCGTCACCAGTCTTATGCGAAATCAAGGACAAAGTATAGATAGTAACGTTACCCTGAAAAGCCGGAAATAATGGCCGAATGATTTTTTGCGCGGATTTGAAAATAATAACTCTTGCTATCATCCGCTTAAACTCAGCAGCGTCTGGAACCTTTGAGAGGCCCTTGCTTTCGCGCTGATCGACAACAGACATAAATGCATCGAAGTTTTTCTGTCCACCCAAACTGGCCAAGTGGGCACTTTGTTCCCACGCGTTAATAAATTTGGCCAAGTCCGTTTTGGTAATTTTTCGTGACGGGGGAATAGTAGATTGTAATTTTTTAATACGCGCAGGCGTCTTTCCTACACGCTCAAGCATAACCTTATAACTACCGTTCGAACGTTCGTAATACCAGCGACCTATACCATCAGGGCAATATGTACGTTCAGCAAGCATTTCCAACTGAGTATGAAACACATGATTTGCAGACAAGTCGGAAGCCTTTACCGCATTTTGACTATTTGCATACTTTGAAATATTGGATATAAGTTCACTTTCATTATCCGACGAACGCAGAATGATCAATTTTGCAGGAATACGTACCTTCGACAAATCCGTGCCGGGGAATTTTTTTTTCGTAAAATATAAAGAAGCTGTCGTTTGCCCGCCGTTTACAACTTGGATACCTTTCAGCCAAAGGATGCCGGGAGAACCATCGGCTGTTCGGCCCATTCCTATGTCATCGGCAACCAAAACCACTCCATTATTATAAGCCATAAACCGCTCAGGCTCATTTCGCAAGCTATCTCGTATTCCTTTGTTTATTTTCCCCGTTGCGCTTAAAAAAGAACGCACGTTTGCTTCCAACACCCTAGCCCCATACTTATCATATATCGATCTAAGAGCCTCGCCGGGTATTACTGTAAGCGCGTAATCATATTCATTATCTTCACCAGGCACCCAAACACATGGCAACGATGTTCCAGAAAGATCTTCAAAATTGACAAGAACCTCATCTCTGGGCCTGTTAGCTTGAAGATGATTGTAGATCCGCTGGATATCCATTACTTCCAGCTGAATAGTTTTCCCCTTATAGACTATAGGCTTAAAGTCGCTTTTACTCACCAATCTTCTATCAGTAACTACGTATATCCTGATTTTATCCAAACCAGAAAAATAATTTTTGATACTTATGACAAGAGGATAGGCTTCATTGGTTTCATCCATATCTTTCTCAAGTATTCCGCTCACACACTGCTCTAAGAATCTTACACATTGAGCAGCCGCCGCACCAACTTCAGCTTGTGAGATATTTTCTATCTCATCAACTCCCTTGTATAAACTTACGAACAAATCTAACTGATCGGGAGCCTCCCCATCATCTGCATCTGAAAATGAATATCCACTAACTTTTAGTTTTGAATTTTTACCCCCCCCATCGTCGTAGTAACAAGACTGAGGTTCAAAAGTCATGCCAATATCCGACATATGCTGCATGACCTTTTCGGAAAACACCAACTCTGGGTATGGATATATCTCCCCCGGAGAGTCAAAGGTCATCTCGGCTTCACGAATATCTGCCTGCAGCCCCTTCAAATACTCAATAAGCTCCATTTCAAAACACCCCTAATTCATTCAACATACTATCTAGGGTCAATTTCTCTGATTCTATAAGTACCAGATCAATCTCGTATTTAGCACCCAAAACACCCAGAGGCACACTAAATGGAGTCAGTCGCGGAAAACCATCATCAACCCTATAAATAATCAATTCCGAACAAGAGAAGCCCCTTGTATACAGGGAGTCATGAGCGTCTAAGTAACCCACATGCAACAAACACAGCTCAAGGCATCTCAAGGCCTCCGGATCAGCAGTTAGTCGATCACGTACAACTTTTATATGCTGAGGTAGGCTTGTGCCAGTCTGATCCAGTTGAAGCCTTACGCCAGCAAGAAATAGTGGGTAACGCTGAGAGTCATCCAGTTGTTCCAATGAATCGATTCTTGCCGGAAAGCCCTCCCCTGCCAACGTTGTTTTCACTTCTACCGAACCGCTCCCCAACTCGAAATCATGAAGCCCATCCATAGGTCCCTTCCACGAATCTAGAACGGTAAAAATCGGCAGCCCTTGAACAATCAGAGCTGTCAAAAGCTCAAGCTCTCCTCTAAGACCTATCTCTTCTTCAGGGCTAAGGCCTTCAGCCCCCCTGCGCATAAAATTTTGCCAAGCTCTAATCCGCCCCAAATATTTTTGGAACAGAACATCTTCCTTTGAGCGCATGCTCACTTGGAGTGTACTTATAATGTCAGCAACCATTTTGCTGAAAAGCTCCAAACTGCCCGAGGGCTGACGCACCAAGGCTAGCCAGCGATAACCTGCACCCGCCTCGCCCAAGTCCGCTCTCTCAACTCTGAAACCATATCCTTGAGGTAACAGATTCTGAGCAGGAAGCTTTAATGCTGCAAAACCAATCATTAAAGCCTCCTCATTACTAGGAGAACGACGAGCTGCACGCAGGCGACATCCATCGGATTCAGCCAGAGCAATACTGCGCCATCCATCCTTGCTACTCCCTCCACCCAAGGGACGCCATATAGAAAGAATTTCAGACTCAGTCACAAGCGCCATACTGTTGCTCCCAGTTCTGCCAATGAACATTGTTAACCATATACTCAACCTTAGTGCTCAAGTTACTTCCGGGGAAGCTGATAGCAAAGGCGACAACTACTGATGACTCATCAGGGAACTTTTCTTCTGACAAACGAGGATCTAACAAAGAAATAATAAAAAGCCCGCGCTCAGGATGCGCTTTTACCCCCGGGGCACCAAAGCCCCGAACATTACGAATCGCACTACCACTAGGAACTTCAGGTATAGCCCTTTCAGCCGAGCTTTTTCCACCGCCTACATACCTAGCAATCGTCAATTCGAGCGCAGCGCTCCATGCGGCCTCATCCAAGTCCAGCGCTTCATCACGAGGAGAAAGTAATCGTCCAATAGCATACCGATCAGCCAACTTACTACCAGTTCGCTTCATCAAGCGAACTTCCTTTCCTCCCACCTGCCGGCTTTCAGGCCCCTTGCCGGAGACTACAGCAACTGTCCAATCGGTTAATTGGCCGTCTCGACTCATCTCGTCAATGAATCTTGCCAGTAGTTTACTATTTACCTTCAGAGATTCAGGATGTGTTTCGTACTCCTGAAGGAATGTCACAATATTATCTGAATTTACACCACTCCAATACGCACCATCATTCCACTTATCATCCCTGCCATTACGAGACTGGGACGGAATGTCCGAAGCCCCCCCCATTTTCTTAGTAAATCTTTCGAAAGCGGCAAAATTAGAGTTCAGCATTTCTGGCTCTCTAAAAAAAGCCACAGTCTCAGAAATTTGCCCACTAAAAGAGAGGTATAGCGGCTTAGCAGAGCGCATTTTCAGCCGAGAAGTGACCATGAGCACCGAGTGCGATTTTACTTTCAATCCATAATCAATAGGCTTCCCGCCACTATTGACCATATAGTCAAATTCCTCCCGGAGTTCCTCAGAAGCATCGGCAATATGCCCAAACCACTCAACAAGATCAGTAGTGGTATATAACCGGCATAGATCTAAATAGCCAGGACGATAACCAAACCAACGTCCCATCTGCATCAAAGTGTCGTACATCTTTGAAGCGCGCAAGAAATAACTCACGGTCAAACCTTCAAGAGTCAAACCTCTCGCGAGTTTGTCTCCACCAATTGCAATAACTTTTATCCCGCCTGGACTATCTGCATAATCGAGCGCATCTTTCGCAGTCCCATTAATCATACGAACATCAATAGAATCCAAAACACCCAACAGCTCACCACTAACTTCAACCCAATTAACTAATGCAACTTGCTCTTCTACTTGATCATTCACAGCGAAACTGGTTGGCACAAAATCACTCAACCATAACGAACGCAACTCACTCAATATACCATCCGTATCAATATTGCGCGCAAAACGCTCTTTTATAGCACCCACATAACTTGAAACTTGCTGATGCACTGCCTTTTGAACTCTATTAAAGCGCGTCACATGTATCAGCATTGAGCAGTGTTCATTTCTTTGACCACGAAGATTACGAACAGCACAAGACAAAATAAAAGAATTAATTGCTTCGGCAAGAGAAGCAGGCACACCATAAGGACTGACTTCTTCAGGCTGAAAGTTACTCCTATGACCCAACGGCATCCATCCTTGCCGTTCATCGTCTTCGTTACACTGATCGCCCACAATGCGAGTTAGTGGCAACCCGCCCTCTCGGCCATTTTCCGTACTCAATCCGAACACCCTAGCTGGGCCTACATAAGAGGATGGCGCCGAAAGATTAGATATGAAAGCGGACGGAAATAGGTCAGGGCCCTCCTCAGCTGTCTCACCTTTTTCATGAATAAATATATTAGCAAAAGGAGTTGCCGTATAACCCACATACGCACTACGCGTAAAAGTATGTAGTATTTTCCGCACCAACTCATTAATAGCAGTGGGTTCATGCTGAAGATCTGGCTTACCATCTTCCCCTACTATTTTTTCACCTGTATCTACAGACGCGTGATCAGCCTCATCATCAATAACTAATAGGGGAAGATGATTAATGAGTTTTCTTCCACTTTCTGTATCCTGACTATTTGCCACATGATCCCGCAACCACTTCAACAACCGAGTGAGTACGGACTTGTTTTTTTTGACCACAAATAACCATGGACGCTCTTCAGGGGAAACCCCCAAACTTCGCGCAAAAGCTGCATTGAAATCCCCATTATTACTTCGATTAGTTGCATAATGCGGCCGAATCCCTAAAGAGCTATCAATATTACCTACACCAATTAACTTCGTAGCACCAACAACAGGGCCAGTTTCAAAACCGAGAAATCCCTCATCCAGTCGCATTTGCGTTTGTGAACGAAGATTATTATGCAAACCAGCTAAAACAATTATTATCTTATAACCAGCATCTGCTGCCTTGCAAATCAACCCCGTATAATTTCCTGTTTTACCAGACTGTACATGGCCGACGACCAAGCCGCGCCTGTCCCATGGGCCGTCTCGCTTCGGATCTTCCAGATTACCTAAGATCAGGTCAGTGGACTTATCAAGTCCATCGACGGCTGCCCATGCTAGCTTACCCTCTTGCCACTCACGATAACGTTGCCAATAGCGCCATTCAACTTTTCGGTCAGGAGTCAACCAAGGAACGTGGCCAGCATTGTCCACAAGCGTAGCATCCTCACCGACCCAAACACTGAAACGCCTGATAAGTTCATCTGTAACGGCAGCACGGTCAAGCTCTATCCCCCAAGCAGGGCTCATAACCAGTACACGATTAATCGTCTCGTTAATCGCGAAGGGAGTTACTTCGGCCTCGCTCATATCTGTTGCGAGTAACTCTTGTACCGTTTTTATTACTTTTCTGGTGTTATTGCTATAACCAATCATCATCTGCATCCTGCTGTAATTTTGGCTTAAAGCTGATCTGGCAATATCGCGACCAGCTCTGGATAGTTGTGAAAAGGCTCCGTTCGCATCAGTTGTTCACGTGCACGATTAGGCGAGTACCCCTTACACTGCACCAGACTTCTATACATGTCATTTAAAATGGCGGCAAGCTCTGAAGATGCCTCTCCGGAAAAACCAACACGAGGTGTTTCTTTATCTTCTGCCGTATCAATCCATATTCGCTGAATCGGCACTGTCTCTTCAATAATACGCAGCATGGCCTTGATCTGAGGTAACAGTGCACCTGCGTCATCGAGAACAGCACGGGTGGCAGGATGCTCGCGATCAATTCGATAACGTGTACCGCCACTGAATTTTTCAGCCACCCAAGCCTCGTGTACTGGTGTTCCTTTAGTGACACCAACAGTCCGCCCTCTCCGCGCAAATGCTCGGCAGGCACGAGATCTAGTATCTTCAGCCAAACGTATTAACCATGAACGTATAGCGATAGGCGGCTTGGCGGTTGACTTGCGAATATCAATTTTCCAATCTGCATCTGCAGTATTAGGAATATCAAGACGAATTCGAGCCAAACGATGAGCTTCATCTTTAGTCCATCCCCGTCCTGCTCCCAAACCAAGCCAGCTTCCAGCTACCAGAAGGCGCTCATTACGATAAATATAGAACCCCTGTTGTGATGTCCACCCCTCTGGACCTGCAGCATTGAAATGCTCTTTTTCACTCAGCCTGTCGCCATGCGGAAGTACATGACATTGAGCTGTCACCGTTCTCATAACCGGACAGACTACAGAAGGAGGACTCCATGCTTTAGATACATGGCCTGTTAAAAATGGATCCCAAGGCTTGACAGCCTGATCATTAAATACAATCCGCAACCGTCTTGACGAAATAAAACGGTGGAAAATCATTCCCAAATGCAGGCTAACTTGGCCAGCGAGTTCTAGGAAATCCTTTATCTGAAATCCGCTTGTTACGACCCGATCCAAGACCTCCCATAGAACCAGAGTTCCGCCCCCAGCATCGATTAAAGGCTTCATAAAACCTTCAGATCCAAGGTGCATTCCCTCAAGCAAATACCAACCATCGTCATTGCTCGCCGCAAGTACATCCAGATCCCAGCGAAGAGACTCAAATTTCCCCTCTTGAATCGTACCTACCGTCAAGCGCCTGCATTGCGAAAACGATGCTGTTTTGAGACCCAAGCCAAAGCGCCCCAAATCGTCAGGCTCCCGATCCTCGAGCGGATTTTTCTCTCCTAATCGCATTGCAGCATCAAGCTGGACAGATGACATTCCTCGTCCATTGTCAAGCACGTATATCCTGCTATTTTCAGCAGCCCAATCAAATCGAACATGAATAGTATCGGCGCCCGCCCCGATACTATTATCAATAATGTCTGCCAATGCGGTGGCTGTATTGTAGCCAAGCCCTCTAAGTGCTTCGATCATTGCACCCGCGCGTGGCGGTGCATGTCTAGAGTTAACCGGCTTCATTAGGATCGTCACCCTCTTGATGCTCGTATGGATTAATAAAAGACCACTCACCCTGCTTCACAACACCAGCAACTACAGATGCAATTTTTGCGGCAAGCAGGGGAGGAACAGCATTACCAACTTGATGAAACTGTTGTGTTCTGTTGCCCTCAAAGAAATAATTATCTGGGAAGGTTTGCAGTCGTGCGGCTTCGCGAACAGTCAGGCTTCGGCACTGCTGAGGGTCATAGTGAATAAAATAATGACCATCTTTGGAAATATGACTGGTTACTGTAGTTGACGGAGCATTTTTTAGCTGAACTCTAAAACGATCACTAAACTTCCCGGATTCCCAATTTTTATGATCGGGCGCCAAACCAGGTAAATCAAACTCAAGATGCCCCTTGGGTGAACGTTTATGGGCAACTGCAAATACAGAAGCATATGCATATCTTCTCAGATCAGAAGGCATATGCCCACGCGTCTCATGATTTAACCAAACATCCAAATTTCTATCTTGATACCACTCGTCCAACTCTGCCAGATGTACTTTTCCATCTCCTTTCACTCTTGGATAACGCAAACTCCCCGTATCAAGAGAGCAGCCCACTATCCCAGAACGCGCTATATTTAGCTCAGCCCTTAGCAATGGGTCCTTTCCAGTTGACTCCAACGCGGACCGTAAGAAATCAAGCTGGTTGATTACTTCCAAATACCACGACTCAGGAGAGTCTTTCTCCCGAGACAACCTGCTGCGAAGGCGAGGCAAAGAACTTAGCACATCAGCAACTGTAATATCTGAAGTATCATTATCCAGTTTTGGGAAGCTAGGAACTTCTCCGGCTTCATCAACAGCTATACCAAGCAATATCACTCGATGGCGCGACTGCGGGACACCGTTTTTTTCAGATCGAATTATATAATTACTTGATGTCACTGCCCCAAGCTCATCACCTGGCCCATATGACTCGTCACTAGCCAAAGAACATATACGGTACTTTCTGCCTGAACTTTCAACACCAAGTGCCGCATCTGGATCAGCCAAATCTTGCAGAATCTCCGGAAATATCTCCTTACCCCCAACTTTTGAAGAAAGAATTCCCTTCACGTTTTCCATAACAAAAATAGCAGGCTTATACCGCTGAATAATGCGCAAATACTCTCGATAGAGAAAGTGCCTGTGATCTTCCTCTGCACGATATTCAAGATTCCCGCGATTACGCGCCCTTCCAACAAGAGAGTAGGCTTGACAAGGTGGCCCACCAATCAGGACCCACGGGCGGGTCCTGTCAAGTCGCTCGCTCAGGATCTCATCAAGCTCGGTATTCCCCTCTACAGATCCGAGAGTAATACAGCGAGCTTCATTACCGGACTCTAGCCATTCAAGCTCACTTCGTGACGACCATGCTTGGCTTGATCGCCCATTGCAATAATCATAATAATCATCCAATGCACTTGGATTTTTCAGCTTCAACAATCGGAAAAATGCACGCAAACGCAAAGTTTTTCGAGCTACAGGGTCTTTTTCGGCAGACACTATGATGTCAAAACCACGACCGCCATCGAACGATGAAAAACCTTCCCCAAGACCGCCAGGGCCTGCAAAAAGGTCCACTATCTGTATAGGTTTCACGCTCTTCATAACGCCTTAGTTCTGTGTTTTTTGGCCGTAATCGCAGGAGAAAATATGGATATCGTCTGCAAAGAAATACGCTCCTGCATGATGTCTAGTATAGGAGGCAAAAATACAAAGCCTGAAATCATGGTACGTAAACTACTACATGCTCAAAAATTTCGGTATTGACTGCATGTGGAAAATCTACCGGAAAAACCCGGTATGGTACTGAAAAAGTACAAAACCTGCATATTGGTTCACGCCTGTTTCTGGCACTGACATGATCAATGCAAGTACCCAACCACTCCGTCCGCTCAACCAGAATTCTGGTCAAAAAATAGTCAAACACAAACACAAACCAAAAACCAGAGATTAAAATCGCCAGATGCTGACAAACGAAGGTTGGTGAGTATTCGAGATCAGGGAGTGCTGGCTCAAAGGAAGCGCCTTCGATCTTCAATGGCCATTTTGCACTATCAAACTACCCTATGATAAAAACTCCTGCCTCCTTAGTAAATCGGCCACATGGATTTTTCCCGAAAAATATCTTGCTTGCAAATGGTTATATTCCGACCCAAATCACTTCGGATAAACCTGCTGCGACTAAGAGTTCAGGAACCCCCGAGCGAGGAGTTACTGCAAAAGCACGGTCGCGCTCTAGGTAGTCGTCCAGACAACCATTCAGCAATGAAAGCATCACCAAATGGTTCATGCCCAACGCATTAGCGGCAACATGTGTTTTTTGTCCGATATTCTCAGCGAAGTACGCAAGAATTTTCTTGGCATCACTCGAAAGAAGATCTAATCCAGATGCCACACCTACCGGACTATTTGGACTTGGGACATTACCATCAGCTTTCTCATCCGATAGATTCTCACCTGCTTTACCAAAAGCATTTTTAGGTAAAAAATCGACTAACCCCTGCTTTATCGAGAAAGCACCCAACTTATCACGATCCAACCAAAACTTTAGCTTGACCCCAGTCATGTAATTTATAACCGGCTCTGTCAATACAAACTCTTCAGCCAACTTAGCCAAGCTCGATTTCGGATTAAAAAAAACAAACTCCAGCATTTTCTTTTCTTGCATTTGAAGTTTGACAAAGCGACTTTCAAAGTAAGCCAGTCTTGCTCCCGGCATATCCAGCGCCGACTCACAATCACTCAAGCTAGACGAAGGCATGCACTCATCAATAGCGCCTGAACTCAAAGCTGGCTTTTCAACCTCTTCAGACTTAGCATCTTCAAGATGAATATCCCACTCATATGAATCAGTTTCTATTGGAGAATTTGCGCTCATAGACATTTGTAAAAGAACAGCGGACCTAACACACTCATCATCATGCTTAAGTACAACTTCTGGTTGCTCATCCCATGTAAACATATTATATTCGGGACCAACCGATTCCTCCAAAGTCACTTCAGGAAAATCAAACCCAGCATTAACAGCACAACCAATTTCACCCGACTCAACTACCATCTCCCTTTTATTATTCGCATACTTAAGCATACTGACACGACCTAGCAACACCACCAAATCACTATCATCACCCTTACCCTCTTCTATCTCACGAACTAAACGCAAACCCGCCTCATCAATTAACCCCAACCCGATTAGGTCTCGTAATTGATCTAACAATTCATCACCATAGGCATCCGACCCAACAATTTCTGTAGAGCAAAACAACACGAAACAATACAATTGTTGTTTTATATATTGATGAGAAGAATGACCACAAAGAAACTCACAAAGCAAAGCCGCAGCTACATCCGTTTTTCCTGCACGGAATAGGCAACACAAGCCTTCTAAAAGCGCATCGAGCCTAACATCTGGCAACATGGCTCTTATTTTATCCTCAAAAGCAGAAAACCCCTGAAACTCAGCCACATTCCACAAACGCTGAACGAGTTTTTCCCAAGACATGATTTTTCCGTCATTTGTACACATTTTGCAGATGATAGCCTTTTGAAAGCATTCTCTCTATTTTCATTCTTCCACCACCCGCCTCCCACCCACTCGCCACCCCAACTGAATCCCTGCCGCGGCAACCAAAATCGCCACAACACCCACCCATTGCAGCAACCCCAGCCGATGGCCAAAGGCAAACCAGTCGACAAAAATTGCAGCTATGGGGTAGATAAAGCTCAGTGCTCCGATCAGTGCCGTGGGCAGTTTCTGGATTGCTCCGTAGAGAAGTACGTACATCAAACCGGTATGGACTACACCAAGAGTCAGTAAAGAACTCCAGGCCTGTGTGCCAGCTGGTAGCTCGCTGAAATTGGCCATTGGAGCCAGCAGCAGTACTCCGGTGCTGACCTGGATCAGCGCGATCAGGTGCGGCGGCACTCCGCGCAGACGTTTGATGATCAGTACGGCCACGGCATACATCAACGCTGCGCTCAATGCCAAGGCAATCCCCAGCAAGTACTGATTGCCGCTCTCCCCTTGCCCCTGATGAGCGCTGACGATGGCCAGCATTCCGACGAAGGACACCGCCAGCCAGGCCAGTTTTTGCAGGGTGATTTTTTCGCCGAGAAACAACGCCGCCAAACCAAGCAGAATAAACGGTTGGACGTTGTACACGGCGGTGCCGATGGCAATGGAGGCGCGTGAGTAGGAAGCAAACAACAGCACCCAGTTGGCGACGATGGCCACTGCGCTCAGCACGATCAATCCAAAGGTATGGCGATTCAACAAACCGGGGCGCAGAAACCCCATCAGTCCACAGATCACCAGCAACGTGGCTGCACCAAATACACAGCGCCAAAACACTACATCCAGCACCGCTTGCCCGGAGAGCAGAACCAGCCAGCCAATTGTCCCGGAGATCAACATGGCGGCGACCATTTCCAGCGAACCGCGTTGCATTGTCTTGTCCATAACTGCCCCCTTTAAAGTAGGAAACAGTATGGCAATCCCGACACAGGCAGCTCCATAATCCAAAAAAGGCGAGTCGGTATATTTGCCTTTAGTGTTGAGGCATTCTGCCGATTTTGCCTAAGGAGCAAGAAATGAACGACGAGATTGATCAGCTTTTGATTAGTGCCTTGATGGAAGATTCACGTAGCTCCCTGAAGACCCTCGCTGGCATCAGCGGGTTGTCCTCGCCCAGCGTCGCCGAGCGGATACGCAAGCTGGAAGAGCGCAAAGTGATCACTGGTTATACCGTGGATATTGATCCCAAGGCATTCGGTTATCAGCTCCAGGCGATCATCCGGATTCGGCCGCTACCCGGCCAGTTGCAGGAGGTAGAACGCCAGATCCAGAACACCCCGCAGTTCACCGAATGCGACAAGGTCACGGGGGAAGACTGCTTTATCGCCCGCTTGCATGTCCGTTCAATCGAGCAATTGGACAGCCTGCTCGATGACCTGAATGCATACGCCGAAACCAATACGGCGATTATCAAGAAGAGCCCGGTAAAGCGCCGCTTGCCGCCCATGGCATAAGTTCACGCCCAGGCATGGGCCTCAACCACCCGCCTCACTTTTGCCAGGCCTTCACGCAGTGAAGCCATGCCCACCGATCCCAGCGCCAGCCTGATGGCATGGGGTACATGGGCTGATGTCGCAAACGGCTGAGCGGTGGAGACCGATACTTGTTCGCGCAGTAATGCCGCCGCGACCTGATCCGCTCTGGCGTCCTCCGATAAAGGCAGCCAGACAAAGTAGGACGAAGGGTGGCGAACAGTGTGCATCCCGGCCAATAGTTCGTCAGCGATAAGCTGCCGTGCTTGTGCGTCTTTGCGCTTCTGTGCTTCCAGGCGGCTTACAGTGCCATCGTCGAGCCAAGCGCTGGTGATCGCTGTCATCACGCCAGGTGCATTCCAGGCGGTGACCCGGATGATTCGTTCCAGAACCCCGACTTTTTCCGCAGGCGCGACGATAAAACCTACGCGCAAGCCTGCTGCGACACTTTTGGAAAATCCAGAAACGTAGACCGTCCTTTCCGGCGCCAATTCGGCCAAAGGTATCGGAGGGTTTTCGACCAAAAACGCATAGGCCGCGTCTTCGATAATATGCAGGTCATGCTTGCGAGCGATCGCGACCAACTGCTCTCGCTGCTCAAGGCTCATCACCCAACCCAACGGGTTATGCAAAGTCGGCATGCAATACACCGCACGCACCGAGCGGCTGCGACAGAGCTTGGCGAGGGCCTCCAGATCCGGGCCGCTTTCTGTGGTTGGAATCGGCAGGATTTCAAGATGCAATGCGAGCGCCAGAGCCTTGAAGCCTGGGTAGGTCAAGGCATCGACCGCGATCACATCGCCGGGCTGTAACAGTGCCATCAACGCCACGGTCAATCCGTGCTGCGCGCCATTGACGATTAATACCTGTTCGCCAGGTACATTCAGCCCGCACGCGCTCAAGTGCCGCGCCACCGATGCCCGCTCGTGCAAGCGGCCGCCATGGGGCTGGTAGCGTAACAACGACTCCAGGTCGCCAGACAACGCCAATTGCCGCAAGGCGGTGCGCAGCATGTCGGCCTGGCCAGGCAAGGAGGGATAGTTGTAGTTGAGGTCGAGCATCCCGGCTGTCACGTCGGGCTGGTCGATACCATGACCGGGAGGCAACGAGGTCTCCCTGACAAAGGTGCCACGCCCGGTTTCTCCGCTGACCAGTCCCATGGCCTCAAGTTCTGCATAAACCCGGCTTGCCGTGACCAGTGCCAACCCTTCGCTGGCGGCAAGCTGGCGGTGAGTGGGCAAGCGCGTGCCCGGAGGCAATTGCCCTGAGCGGATATCAACTGCAAATGCGTCAACCAGCGACTTGTAGCGGGATCGAGACATCGGGCTTTGTATCCATGACAATATTTTGATTGTCATTAATCATCAGCCATAGGATGTGCTGCATGCAATCCCCCGATCAGCCTTGAGTGTGAGACTCGATGGAACGTACCTCAAACCTGCAAAACCCCACCTCTGAAAAGAACCTGAGTGGCTGGATCAACGGGTTCATCGGCGTGGTTATTTTCAGCGCTTCACTGCCCGCGACCAAGGTGGCGGTGCTGGAGTTTGATCCGGTGTTTCTGACCCTGGCACGCGCCAGTATTGCTGGTGTGCTTGCGTTAGCCTTGCTTGGGCTGTTCAAGGCCAGACGGCCGCAGCGCATCCATTTGCTACCCCTGCTGATCGTGGCCTCTGGCGTGGTAATCGGTTTCCCCCTGCTGACAGCGCTAGCCCTGCAACATGTGACATCGGCACATACCATTGTGTTTCTGGGCCTGTTACCACTTTCCACAGCAGCTTTCGCTGTAATGCGCGGAGGGGAACGACCCAGGCCAGCATTCTGGTTGTTTTCAGTCCTGGGCAGCGCTTTTGTGGTGGGCTACGCCTTCTCCCAGGGACTTACGGCTGCCCCCGAAGGTGACATCCTGATGCTGCTGGCAGTGCTGATATGTGGCCTTGGTTATGCCGAAGGAGCCAAGCTGTCCCGCACGCTGGGCGGTTGGCAGGTGATTTCCTGGGCACTGGTGCTCTCGCTACCGCTGATGGCACCACTGGCATGGCTGTGGGCCCCCACTTCATTCACAGGCATCAGCCCTCCTGCCTGGTTTGGCTTGGCCTACATATCAGTCTTCAGCATGTTGATTGGTTTTGTATTTTGGTATCGAGGGCTGGCCCAAGGCGGGATTGCTGCAGTTGGCCAGCTTCAACTTCTGCAACCTTTTTTTGGATTGGCGCTGGCAGCCACAGTGCTGCATGAAACGGTAAGCATGGGCATGTTTGGCGTTACTGCGGTGGTGATTATGTGTGTGATTGCGGCCAGGAAGTTTGCCCGCTAACGGTTTATACGCGCAGCCGCTGAATTGGCTCTTTTGATTCTGTCGCCGCGCGACTTTTTATCATAGGCCTCCTGAGCGTGCATGACACTCCCCGCCGCGTGAATCCAATCACTGGCAGTACAACCAGCGAGACCGAAACTAAACACAAGCACCATTACTGAAAAAACATGCGTCACAACATCACACCTTAGTTCACACATATCAAACGTAACGACGCTCAATTTTAGATTAAAAATTAAGCTTTCAATATAACCACTCTGCCCATTAAATGCCTCACCCTACCTTACTCACAATACCTCCCCACCTTAAAACACCTTACTCAAACTTACTTTCAACTTTTGAGCACCCCAAACAAACGACCCAACGAGACGGATAGGAAATTTCCTACAAGCAGACTTGACTCATAGCGTACCTCTATGATCTTCTTGTACAGGAAAATATCAAAGGTACATAAGATGCAGGGCGACCGTGAAACTTCAACAGCATTAACTACGGTCAAATGCACCTATGATCATGAGAAGCTTTTACTGCGTAACTCTCCCCTGCAAACTACCCTCACCAGCAATGAAGGCCATTTGCTATTAGCCCTGATCGAGGGCGTGACTGACAAAGAAGATTTAATCCGACGCGTCTGGGGAGATCGTGGTCTGATCGTATCGGACAGCAGTTACTACAAGGCGCTTCACACCCTCAGGCATTATCTCTCGGAAGTTGGACTCGACAGATCCGTGTTAAAAACATTGCCCCGACGCGGCGTTGTTTTGTTATTAACAATAGAAAAAACACCCAGTGAAAATAACGCCGATACGCATGGGCATGAACCTCCATACGAACTGCCCGATAACACGGCGACCGAGAGTTGCCCAAACGTCAGCGAAACATCGCCTTCAGCCCCAATAACAGCAGCGCTTGAAAATGACAACACGGTCACAACGCCAGCAACCATGGAACATCCCCCAACTGCCTCACCGCCCCCACCCAGAACCATTAGAAAACACTTTGTCAGAAAACATCTTTTTTACCTGGCACTGTTCTTAGGCATTGCCCTGCCCGCCTATTATGCTTTCATGCTTTTTAGTAAACCTGTCCAACTCGAACGGTGGCGGCTTTTATCGGACACCGGACAATCGAAGCTGTTTGTCGAACTGGGGGATAAAACCGCCCTTGGCGATATCGTTTCCGGCATGGCTATATTTGGTCCCTCTGCAGGCACGTCCGGGACTAACTATTATGTTAAAAAAACCTTGTCTGAACTTTTAGTCAGCTGCGAAAAGCCGGAAAGTAAAGGAGAGGCGTTATGTACAAATTACCTCATCATCGAACAAAAAAAATAACCCTATGGCTGAGCCTGGCCTCTATCATGGTGTTTGGCACGCTGATCGCCCTGCAGGCTTACACCTACCATGAGGACACGCCTCAGGCGCAGTGCTACGCCTCTATCGATTTTGTCTACTCGTCAGATAATGGCCTGCGCTGGACCGGCAAAGGTGATATGTCCATCAATATGGATGCAGGTGAAATATACCTTTACTTCAACCTGAAAAACCCGGAACAGCAATCATTTTTATACAATCGCAGGCTCCAGGTTAACTTTGAGAAACTGGACACCTCCCGCTTCTTGTTTAAAACCCTGAGCGCAACCGTTTTTGAAAGCGACAACAGCAGCAAGCATGCACTTTTTATGCGCCGCGGACTGGAAGGTGGGCTAATAACTTTTTCACGATTCTCTGATGTCGAGTATTACTACAACATCAACAATATTCTGACGGGTGTTTGCCACGTTCCAACCTGAGTGCTGTTGTGCACGGGTACCCATATGCCCCTACCCACTTGGTCTCCCGTTTAAATTCGCGCCGAACAAACAATGAGAAACCACTGACATCACCAGAGTCATAGAGCGAAATATCCTCGGTTCTTGCCTTGGCCAGAACCCGCAGCAAGCGCCTGATCACTTCAGTGACTTTGAAAAACTCCATATTTGAGGAGGTGACAAACGTCACCACATTGGTCAGTGCCAGGCTGTACTGCGCAAACACCACCAGCGGTGGGTAGGTCCCGCACCGGCAAATATGAGCGGCTATCTGGCGGACCACATTATCCCGATCACTGACGTTCAGCAGGCGGCCTTTGCGGGTCAGCACATCGAGAAACCGCAAGGCATTACGAAAGTCGACATTTCTGAATTCCGCTGTTCCCTGAACAGCCTGGGCAGCTTTAAAAGCGAAGTCTCTACCCACGATGGGTACTGCGTTCAGTGAAACCATGCTTCAACATCCGGGGCAAATTCCAGTTCAATAGTCACATAGCCTTGCCCCCTCAACCTGCCAGCAACCTTATATAGGTTTCCTCATTCTTACTTTTCCTTACCCCACCTGAAAGCCACGGCCTGCGGGTGTTGCTCGTGGCCTTGAGAGGCTAATATTGGCTCATGCGTTCGCTGTACTCCAGGCGCGAACTCTTGCCTTGAGCGTATTTTATCCGGCTGAATTTCGCAGGAATTTCCATGAATCGCGCAATACGTTATTCCTCGAAAAAAGTCATTTTGATTGCTCTTGCCATCGGCCTCTTGCCCATAATGCTGGGGACTCTTCTGGTCTACCTGAAGACGAGTTCTGACCTGTCGCGCACATCAGACAATGCCGCTCACGAGGCATCCAGACAGATAACAGTCATGTTGAATGAGGCAGAGGCGGCAGCCAATGAACTGATCAACATCGCAGGAGTGCCCTGCTCTGAAGTTGCCAAGGAGTTACGGGAAGCCGTCGCCACCTACCGCTTCTTGCGTGCAACAAACCTGGCCATGGACAATCAGGTTTATTGCAGCTCTTTATATGGCACAGATGTAAACCTGACCGTGAACCCACAAAACTACTTGCGTGGCCGTTTACGCCTGGTTGACCAAGCCAGCCCCGGGCCCAAGACATCAGTGCTTATATTGAGGGTTCAACATGGCACTAAAAGCGTTCTGGTGGGCATCGATGGCAGGCATATTCAAGATGCCTTGCACCTGATCAATAAACACAGCAATTTGTCACTTCAAGTCGGTAACACCTGGATGACTCAGTATGGGATAACCCATACACCGCCCTATAAAGACTTTCCAACAGCCCCCAAAACCTTACTCTCCAATGAATACGGTTTCACCGTCTATGCGGCCTACCCGGCAGGCACATTGGCAAAGCATACGTTCGATACCTATTCGGTACTTCTCGGGCTGTTGTTGGCATTGGGCATATTTACCGGGCTACTGACCTACTGGATGCTTGGCCGCGTACTGGCACCGAGCATGGAACTTCAGCGCGCTTTGTCGGCTGATGAGTTCATTCCCTTTTTACAGCCAGTTATTTCTTCAACCTCCGGCAAATGGGTGGGCTGCGAAGTTTTGATCAGATGGAACCACCCCCATGAAGGAATCATTGCGCCTAACAGTTTTATTCCGCTGGCCGAACGTTCCAACTTGATTATTGCCATGACCCGACGCCTGATGCACAAGACTGCACAGCAACTGGCACCTTATGCGTCAAGGCTGGAACAGCCCTTTCATGTGGGATTTAATGTCTCGGCCAAGCATTTTGAAAATTTTGATTTGGTCGATGACTGCATTTTATTTTTGCGGGCATTCAAACCTGGCGCGATCATCATGGTGTTGGAAATGACCGAGCGAGAGCTTATAAAACCAACGCCCACCGCGCTGCAGCTGATTGAAAGGCTCCACGACCTTGGTGTAAAAATTGCCCTTGATGATTTTGGCACCGGCCATTCCAGCCTGAGCTACTTGCAGCGTTTCAAGGTCGACTTCATCAAGATAGATCAGAGTTTTATTTCAATGATCGGGGCCGATGCCCTGTCGGTGCACATCCTTGACTCCATACTGGACCTGGCCCTCAAACTGGATTTGCAGGTTCTGGCCGAGGGTATTGAGACCGAAGAACAGCGCGACTATCTGGGTGCGTGCGGCGTGGACTTTATGCAGGGCTACTTCTACGCCAAGCCCATGCCCATCGACGATTTTTTAAGCACCCTACTGGATAAGACCAGCCTCTCGAAAAAAACAGCCTGGGTAGACAACCCCGGTTCGACGGCAACATGCCCGGCGTCCGCACAGCCCTGATCAAGCTTGCCTGGCAAGGGACAAGTCGGTGCTGACTATGCCGATGACACTTTTGGAGCGAATCGATTTAGCTGCCGCCTCGATAATCACGACTTACTGATGACAGGTCGAGGTTCAGCATGACAAGCGCGTCTACAGAGCAAGTCAGCCCGAAAACGCTGAGAAAGGTAATTGTCGCCGCCGCCATCGGTAATTTTGTCGAATGGTTCGACTTCGCCGTCTATGGCTTTCTGGCCACGACCATTGCCCAGCAATTTTTCCCCAGCGGCGATTCCGGTGCCGCTTTACTCAAGACCTTCGCGGTGTTTGCCGTGGCCTTCGCGTTTCGGCCTTTGGGCGGGATTTTCTTCGGCATGCTGGGCGACAGAATCGGGCGCAAACGCACCCTGGCGATGACCATTTTGCTGATGGCCGGGGCCACAACCTTGATCGGTGTGCTGCCTACGTATGCGGCTATAGGGGTCGTGGCACCAATTCTTCTGACCCTGATCCGTTGCGCCCAGGGCTTTTCCGCAGGCGGTGAATACGCAGGGGCCTGTGCCTACCTGATGGAGCACGCGCCCAACGATAAAAGGGCCTGGTATGGCAGCTTTCTGCCAGTGTCGACATTTTCCGCTTTTGCAGCCGCCGCTGTGGTGGCCTACGCCCTTGAGGCGTCATTATCGGCCGAGGCCATGGGCAGTTGGGGTTGGCGCCTGCCGTTCCTGATTGCAGCGCCGTTGGGGCTGGTGGGGCTTTACCTGCGCTGGAAACTGGATGAAACCCCGGCGTTCCAGGCAGTGAAGGAGGAACATGCCGTTGCCCACTCCCCACTCAAGGAAACCTTGCGCAACCATGGCGCGGCAATTTGCTGCCTGGGGGCCTTTGTGTCACTGACAGCGCTGTCGTTTTATATGTTTACCACCTACTTCGCGACCTATCTGCAAGTCGCAGGCGGTCTGAGTCGCGCTACCGCCTTGCTGGTGTCACTGATTGCCCTGATCTTCGCCGCCGCAATATGCCCGCTGGCAGGGTTGTTCTCGGATCGCGTCGGGCGGCGGGCGACAGTGGTGACGGCATGCGCCCTGCTGATTGTCGCGGTGTATCCGTCGTTCCTGATGGCAAGTTCCGGTGGGTTCGCGGCGTCCATCGTCGGGGTCATGTTGCTGGCGATTGGCGCGGTGTTGTGCGGCGTGGTAACCGCAGCCCTACTCTCGGAAACCTTTCCTACTCGCACCCGTTACACCGCCTCAGCCATCACCTACAACATGGCCTACACCCTGTTCGGCGGCACCGCACCGTTGGTAGCAACATGGTTGATCAGCACCACCGGCAGCAACCTGTCGCCGGCGTTCTATCTGATTGCAGTTGCACTGCTCGCCCTGGCTGGTGGCCTGGCGTTGCCCGAGACGTCACGGATATCCCTGCATGATGTTGCGCCCCAGGGCAAAGGGGCAAGAGTGGCTGCGGCGCTCTGAAGGGCTGAGTAGCCGTTAACCGTGCTTCTGTGAGAGCCAGCCTGCGCGCGATGTGCTTGAGACGTTCGCGAGCAGGCTCGCTCCCACAGTGGGGGCTACACCGAACGTGGGTGAACAGCATTACGGGCTGACCCGATACTGCCTACAGACCTTCGCCCTTTAACACGGCTAACACCACGTTCACTTGCAAGCCGCCAATCTTGCGATTGCTCAGGGTTAACGACCCCCCGTGCTCCAGCACAATTGCCCTGGCTGCCGACAACCCCAGCCCTACTCCGCCGGTGTTTTTATTGCGCGATCCTTCCAGTCGATAGAAGGGTACAAACACCTGCTCCTGGCTTTCCACAGGAATCCCAGGGCCTCGATCGAGTATGACAACCGTCACCTGCTCATCGTCCCCACTCAGTTCTATAGCTGGCTCGCATGCGTATTTGATGGCGTTGTCCAGCAGGTTGGTGAC
Source organism: Pseudomonas kulmbachensis (assembly GCF_963681935.1). Lineage (NCBI taxonomy): Bacteria > Pseudomonadati > Pseudomonadota > Gammaproteobacteria > Pseudomonadales > Pseudomonadaceae > Pseudomonas > Pseudomonas kulmbachensis. The sequence goes on from NZ_OY817088.1 coordinate 3,417,555, forward strand.
AACGCGTTTCAGACCCAGCGGGCGACCGAAGTAAACAAGGTGCGCAGGGCCGCTGAAGGCAATATCGATCGCCTGATCACGATAGTCATCGATCAGGGTTTGTAGAAGCTCTGCCAGATCAAATTGCGTGGCCTGCTCCAGCCGGGCGTCGTCGCGAAAAAACTCCAGACTGGAGTTAATCATTGCCTGCATCTCATCCACATCGCGAAACAGTCGCTGCTGCTGATCAGGATCGTCGATAAATTCACCGCGCAAGCGCATGCGCGTCAGCGGCGTGCGCAGGTCGTGGGAAATGGCCGCGAGCATCTGGGTACGGTCTTTGATGAAGTGCTGCAACTGTGCCTGCATCGCGTTGAAGGCAAGAATTGCCTGGCGGATTTCCTTGGGGCCAATCGGCTCGATGGGCGGCGCCCGAAAGTCGACACCGAAGCGTCGGGCCCCTTCGGCAAATTGTTGCAAAGGTCTGGCCAGGTGGCGGGTGGCGATCAGCGCTACCAGTGCGGTGGACAGCAGCACCAACAGAATCAGGATCAGGTTGCGCTGCCATTGGCCCAACCCCCAACTGCGCGACGGGATGCTGAACATCAGCCAGGAACCATCGGTCAGTTGCACCAGCAGGCTGTAGTGACCATTTTTCTCTGGCCAGTCGCTGGGCTGATAGGCTTCGAGTCGCCGCACGGGGCTATTGAACAGACGCTGCGTAAGCGGGCTGAGCGTTCGCTGCACCGCGTCAGGAACCTGCGGTAAGTCCAGGCCTTCGCGGCTGGCATGCCAACTGATATTCGAAGTGCGGTCGGTGACGGCTGCAGCCAGACGTTCACGCTGCGAGGCCTCTGAAGCTTCTATCAGCTTGGTGGTCAGGGAAATCTTTTCCAGCAAACCGGTCTCATCCAGCGGAGGATAGGCCCAGACGCCTGCCAGTTGGGTAAAGAGCGCGTTGAACCCCAGTGCCGTGAGCATCGCGAAAATCGTGGTCAAGGCAATCCAGCGGGCTATGGTGTCGCGCGAACGCAGGCGCCAACCTGAAATCCAGCGCCTCACTGCCGGGTCACACTGGGGGTAAACAAGTAACCGACGTTACGCACGGTGCGAATCATCTCAACCCCTTTGCTGTCGAACTCCAGCTTGCGCCGCAAGCGGCTGACCTGAACGTCGATGCTGCGGTCGAACGCTTCATGACCCGAACCCCGCGCCAGATCGAGCAAGAGTTCGCGGGTAAGAATGCGCTGCGGGTGTTCAACAAATACCAGCAACAAATCGAACTCCCCGGCCGACAGCGGGATCATCACTTGATCCGGCGAACGCAGTTCCCGTCGGGTAAGGTCCAACTGCCAGTCGGCAAACTTCATCAGCGGCCGCGGCACCTGCCCGGTCGAAGGCTGACTCTGCCCGGCCCGGCGCAGCACCGCACGTACCCGCGCCAAGAGTTCGCGGGCGTCGAAAGGCTTGCTCAGGTAATCGTCGGCACCCATTTCCAGCCCCACCACCCGATCACTCAGCTCGCCCATGGCCGTCAGCATGATGACCGGCGTGGGGTACTGCTGGCGCAGGCGCTGACACAACATCAGTCCGTTCTCTCCAGGCAGCATCAGGTCAAGAATGATCAGGTCCGGCGGCTGAAGGGCCATCGCCGCCCACAGTGAAGTGCCATCGGTCGCCACCTCCACCGAATACCCGTGTTGCACAAAAAATTTCTTCAGTAGCGCAAGGACCTCAAGGTCATCGTCCACGATCAAAAGACTGCTCACCGGCGCATATCACTTAAGCTCTGTAAGGACACGTATCTAAAACTATTCGGCGCGCTGCGTCATATATTTCAACTCGGCAATAAAGTGTCGGCACGGCAAAAAAGCAGACATATCCGGGCAAACCGCGAGTGCGAGGATCAACCTCCTTTCCTGCCAAGAATGTTTTAGCCCATGCCTCCTGACAACTCGCCCATGATCCTGGAGCAGCGCCTGGTAAAACGTGCCAACGCCGCCCTGCACTGTCGAGAAACCAGCCTGCAGCTGTCGAGTGACCGCGCAGAACTGGTACTCAGCCGCTATATCGAGCATTACAGCCAGGAAGGCGTGCAATGGGTCGAGCGTACCCACCGGGTGCCGGTGAGCGCGCTCTTGAAGTGGATGATTACCCGTGGCGAACCACAGACCCTTACCCAGGACAGCGACCTATAACGCGCTGGTGCCAACCACCACAACCCGCTTAGCATGACCCTCCTATTTCCAGCCTGAGGTACGGTCATGCCCTCTATCAAAGCCAATGCAGCATTGATCATCATCGATATGCAAAAAGGGATGTCCGACCCGAAACTTGGCCGTAGAAACAACCCGGATGCCGAGCTGAACATACAACGCTTGCTGGATTCCTGGAGGCAGGCGCAACGCCCGGTTGTCCATATCCGGCATATTTCCAGGACTGCGGGCTCAGTGTTCTCGCCCGGACAAACAGGCTGCGAGTTCCAGGATGCACTTGCCCCGCTTGCTCTTGAGCACGTCGTCGAAAAAAACGTACCCGATGCATTCGCCAACTCCGGCCTGGAGCGGTGGCTGCGCACACGCTCCATTCAACAATTGGTCATCGCCGGAGTCGTTACCAACAACTCCGTGGAGTCCACTGTGCGCGCAGCAGGTTGCCTGGGTTTTGACACGATCGTGGCTGCCAGCGCCTGTTATACATTTGATCAGAAAGACCTGACGGGGCGGCTTTGGCCAGCCGAGGATGTACATGCGCTGTCGCTTGCCAATATGGCGATGGACTATGCCAGTGTCATGGATGTGAACCGGATACTTGCAGAGCTGGGCTGACTCACATGAGTGTGGCCAAGGCCTCTGCTCCGGGAACGCTTGCTCGGGTGCAAGTCCGAACAAGCCTTCGGGATGCCGCCGAACCTGCGCTCGGCGGCACCTGGGTCAGGACACTGCGTCCAGTGCGGCTTTTTGCGCCTTGGCTGCAGAGCGGCCACGCACCCAGTTGAAACAAATAGCGAGAATCAAGGCGAAGCCGACGTAGCCCAGCAGCGGATAGACAGTGCCTACCAACTTGCTGAAACCGCCCAGGCTCAAGCCCAGCCCCACGCATACAGTCACTGCACTGATGAGCTTGAAGCGACTCGTTTCAGGCTTGGAGAAGCGCGCGCTGAAAGCAAAGAACATTCCCACCGCAGTGCTGTAGACCATGCATACCAGCGCCACCGACATCACCACCGAAAGGATCGGCGAGATGCGCCCTGCCAGTGCCAGGGACGGCATTTCGATGCCCTGCAACTGGTTGATGTTGGCAAACAGGCCAATATTCAGCAGCAGGATCAGCGCGCCCAGACCCAGACCACCAAGCACGCCGCCCAGAGCCGCGGCCTTGGGTTGCTTGGTCATGCCACCGATCACCGCCAGCATCGGGAAGCCCACGGCGATATTGAACGATGCGTACAGCAAGGCGCCGACAAACCAGTTACCGGTGACCGTTTCGTTGTTTTCCCGTGCAACTGCGTCGAGGGTTTCGATCGGGGCGTTGTAGCTGAAGATCGAGTAGGTGGTGATGATCAGCACCATCGCCAGCAGAAATGGCATTACCGCGCTGATCAGATCGATGATGCGCTTGACGTTCATGCACAGGGTGGCGATTACCAGTACGGACATCAGTACACCGCCAAACAACGGAGGCAGGTCGTACTGTTGGGCAAAGATCGAGCCGCTACCGGCCAACATCACCACACCCACGCCGTACAGGAAGAAAGACAGCACTACGTCAACGACCAACCCGAGACGAGCACCGAACAGGATGTATAGAACTTCCTTGTGCGAGCTTGCTTGCATCTTCGAGCTCATTCGAGCGATCTGCATACCGAGGAAAGCAAACATCAGCCCACTCACCAGAGTGCCTATAATGCCTATAAGCCCATAGCCGGTGAAAAACTGTAGCACCTCCTGCCCGGAGGCAAAGCCGCCACCAATCACCACGGACATGTACGCAAGCGCAATCTGGATCGACTGTTTATTCATTACACTATTTCTCATTCTTGGACTTATTAGGTGCACGCAAACAGAGGGACCACTGACACCCCCTCACTTTCGCGGAGCGACTGTCTCCAGGGCAGTCCAACCAACTGCTGTGGTTTGCTGAACTGTGCGGGTAGGCAGACGCCGCAGGCAGTATAGGAAGTGTTGCGCAGGTATTTTCACCATATACAGATCTTTATCTGGCGAAAACATGGGGCAAAAAACATTAATTCATCACAAATATCTTGAACATTGCGATATTGACCGCAAAAACCTCTGAAATATTATGAAACAAGTGTGTTTTTACAAATCAATGACTTAACTGAAATCGATAACAGCAACTGACGTGCTAACACATAATGTCCACCTCACCCAGCGGTCGTGACAGAAGAAGATGAAGCGCTGATCCACACTACCCGCCAACGCCTCGCGGCAGCGCAACGGGTAAAAGTGGCGCTGACACGGCCAAGCAAGAATTCAAGAATTTACAAGCTGAGAAGAAAACATGAATCGTCGTAAAAAAATAACCCAGTTGCTGAAGGCTCACGCCAAAAAGGCCAGCGCCAAATTGGCACCGAAAAACAAGGACAAATACATTAGCAAAGCTGACCGCTTGAAGCTGGCGGCGGAGTCCAGCCAGGATTTGGCTGCGTCCCCTGAGAGCTGATCCGCGGGCCTGAAGTGCTATCGGTATTTACAACGCCGCGCCCGTGCCGAGCGCCCCATCAGTTTGAATTGAAAGAGCACCGGGTGACGCCGATAAGCGGGCTCACCCGATGTAAAAGTACGTCGATGGTTTAACCCATTTCGTTGATGCAGACCACTTTGGGCTGGGTCATGTCCTCATAGGCAAACCGAACACCTTCTCGGCCCAGGCTTCCGTATTTGAAGCCACCAAAAGGCATGGCATCGAAACGATAATCTGAAGAGTCATTGATCATCACACCGCCGGCTTCAATTTGGCGGGCCAATTTCAATGCTTTGGACAAATCGCGTGTGAAGAGGCCTGCATGCAAGCTGTACTCCGGGGCATTGGCCAAAGCAACGGCATCTTCAAGCTGATCAAACGGCTCCAGAATGACCACCGGCGCGAAGACTTCCTGCTGCCAAATCCTGCTGTCATGGCTTACACGCTCTAGAACAGTTGGGGCATAGCTGCCCGCTTGACGATGGTGGCCGCACAGTAGAACTGCGCCCTCACCCAATGCTTCATTCACCAGTTGTTCTGTGCGACGAGCCGCCTGCTCCGTAATCATCGGCCCCACATCGGTTGCTCGCTGATCGGGATCGCCAAGTACCAATGCACGCGCTTTGCTGACAAACCGTTCCCGGAAAACTTCGTAGATTGAACGGTGCACAAGGATGCGCTGCGTTCCGATGCAGTTCTGCCCTGCGGCCCAGAAGGCGCCAGATACACAGGACTCAACGGTCGGCTCAAGATCACAGTCGTCGAGCACAATGACGGGTGCGTTCCCTCCCAGATCCATGGCCAGCTTTTTCAAGCCTGCAGTACGGGCAATGGACTCTCCAGTTGCAAAGCCACCGGTGAAGGAAATCATCCGCACTTCGCGCAGTTGTACCAATGCTTTACCCAGGTCAACGCCGCCGGTGGCCGGGGTTACCACAGAAGGCGGTAGACCCGCGTCTACCAGGCACTCAACCAACTTGAGTGCAGACAAGGGTGCGAGCTCTGAGGGTTTCAGGATCACGGCATTACCACCCGCGATGGCCGGGCCCAATTTATGGGCAACCAGGTTCAGGGGATCGTTGTAGGGAGTGATCGCAACGATCAGCCCCAGCGGCTCACGGGTAAACCAACCTTGGCGCGATTCGGAGCCTTCATATGCCTCAAATGGAATGACCTCACCGGCGTTACGGCGAGCCTCTTCCGCTGACAGCTTCAGCGTGTTGACACAGCGCTTCACTTCCTTTTCTGCTTGGCGCAGCGTCTTTCCCGACTCTGCAACGATAAGTTTGGCAAATGCTTGCGCGGCAAGCTCTACACGCCTGGACGCGTCCTCCAGGATGCGTGCACGGAGGTGACGCGGCATCGCCGCACTCTCACGCACACCGATTCGAGCGCGCTCCAGCAAGCCAGGTACCGCAGTTGCATCGAGGCAAGGCACGCTTCCCACCAAGCGACCATCGAATGGGCTGAACACATCAATCTGTTTGGCATCAACAAGCTGGATACTGGCCATGCTGGATATGGTCATGACTACTCTCCCCTTACTTACTGTAGGTGCCATGGATGGCGATGATGTCTGACAGCAATGCAAAGGCAGTCTCGATACGACCCGCTCCAGGCCCAGATACGGTGACGGCTCCCAGCAGTGCGGTATTGAACGACACCGCGTTAATGGCACCGCAAATCCCTGCGAGCGGATGGGTATTGGGCAGCAGTCGAGCCTCCACACTCGCTCGAACCGAACCATCAATTTCGCGATGTGCAGAACCGATCAGCTTCCAGCTTGCACCGTTGGCAGTTGCCTGAGCGATGTCTTCCGGGGTGATGCGGCTAATCCCGGAGCAAGCCACATCGCTGACACTCAATCGTGCATTGAGCAGTTCGTTGGCAAGGATCACCACCTTGAGGCGGACGTCAAACCCCTCCACATCGGCCGTTGGGTCAGCCTCGGCATAGCCAAGCTGTTGAGCCTGGGCGACAGCTGCGTTAAACGTCAGGCCGTCCTTCATGCGAGTCAGCACGTAATTGGAAGTCCCGTTCAGAATGCCTTCAAAACCTTGAATCTGTGCACCTGCCAGAGCTTGTCTTGCCAAGCGAATCACAGGTGTTCCGCTCATCACCGAACCCTCGTACTCGAAGGCAACACCATTGCGACGGGCCAGTTCCTTTAGCTCGGCACCGTGCAGTGCAATTGGCCCTTTATTGGTGGTCACAACATGAATGCCGCTTTCCAGAGCCCAACGACAGAACGTCGTCGCGGGCTCACCATCGACAGGGTTGGTGAAGGTGGCTTCAGCAATCATGTCGGCACCAGAATGCTTGATGATGGTTTCGTTGAACGCCTCGGCACTGCCCCCTGGCAACTGAGCGAGTGCCCCCTTCTCGCTGGGTAGAGCGACCAACTGCATGGCATCCAGCCCTTCTTTAGCAACGATGGAGCCAAGAAAAAGATCAGTAACACCGACGATTGTTATTCCAAAGCCCAGAGTTGCTTTCCACTCGGCGTTACGATCGGCGATTAGTTGCGCCAGGCCACGATTGACGCCACCAAAACCCACCAGGGCAATCTTGTATTCAGTCATGAAAGCAGTCCTCTTAGACGTTGTTTGACAGGAACATCGTAAGAGTCGGGCTCGGGCAGTTGAATATGGCAGAGTGCTGTATTTACTGGCCGTTTTGCTCGTACACAACCCTGCTCAACACGCAGAGTCCAGGTGAATAGGTGGGTTGTGGTGTGGAGAGCGCGAGGTGAATAAGAGAAGTGCACTGGACCACGAAAAATCGGGCGGCTGAAACTTCTTTGCTCAAAACACTGCCGAAAGGACAAAGGATGTGACGGTGTTTTCTACCCCGGGCATCGCAGCTATTTCCTTCCAAACAAGATGGACCCGCTCGGGAGATGCTGCATTCACGCGAAGCATCAAATCAAACTCACCACTCAAGACTTCGCACTGCACCACCTCGGGTAGCGAGCGCAGCGCAGCAAGCACTTCTTCTCCACGCATGCGGTCGTAGCGGTAAACAAAAATCACTGCACTGATCAGCGATGAAGGCCGTCTGGAATCACCGAGAAGTACTGTATACCCCTGGATGGCGCCATCGCGCTCAAGACGTTCAATGCGTTGGCGCACAGCGTTACGCGACAAATTGACCTTGGCCCCCAGCTCCACATGGGCTATTCGAGCATTGGCCGTGAGCTCGGCAAGTATGCGCTCATCCAATGGATCCAGAATGCGCTTCATACGTACCTCTGCTGCGCATACAACAGGGCCTGACGAAGGCCGTCCAGATCCCTTTTGGCCAAACCAGGGGGTTGGGTGCAAACGTCGGGAGCCGTTGGCACCGCACCCTGCCAGACACCCAGTTCGGCCAATAGCGCCGCAGACTTGCGCGGTGCAATTTGCCCAAAGGTCACCATAGGAGCCCCAAGGCTGCGTCGATGAATTCGGCCAGCCAGCACGCCTACAGCGGTATGAGGATCGACTGCAGCCCCGGTCTCACGGAATAATTTGACCACCTCCTCGCGAACCTGTTCTTCGTTGACTGCATAAGAGTCGAACAGGACTCTGGCCCGGAGCCATTGCTGGTTGCCGATACTTAACTCGCCGCAGTCCTCAAAGTGCTCCATAAGCGCCTTCGTTGAGCTGCCGTCATGTTCATAAAGCTCCCAAATGAAACGTTCCAGGTTAGAGAACAGGGAGAAATCCATCGCCGGAGATAACGTACGGTTGCTGACTTGAGTCGTGTAGCGATTGCGATGAAAAAACTGGTGAAGTGCATCGTTACTGTTGGTGGAGATAATGACCTGATTGATCGGCAATCCCATTTTCTGAGCAATGTAGCCGGCATAGATCTCGGCAGAGCTGGCCGCTGGAATACTGAAGCCGACGGGACGTGTCCCCCCGCCCAGTTGCAAGACCGCGTGAAAATAGAAAACGATCTGCGCGAGCACTCCGACCCAGTTAGTGGAGTTGAAGCAGATCGGAATTACCCCGTCCAAAGGCCAGTCACGCATAAGCCGAGAGACCAACGTCTGACAGTCATCGAAATTACCGTCTACGGGATAAAGCTGAACCCGCTCACGGTCTGCTGCTTGTAGAACAGAGAGTTGCTCAGGCGATACTCCATTGCACGGATACAGTATGGCCATGCGCGTGCGCGGGCAGTTGGCAAACGCCTCTAGCGCGGCCAACCCGGTATCACCGTTGGTCGCGCCGATGATCAGCGCCTCGCCTGCGACCTCACCCAGGAAATGCTCCACCAGGCGCGACTGCAATTGCGCAGCGAAGTCCTTGGAAGAATGGGTCGGGCCATGAAACAGCTGAAGTATCCACTCGTTGTGGCCAACCTGCTCAAGCGGGGTAATGGCGCGGTGGTTGAAGTTCCGATAGCTGTCGCTCAGCAAGCTACGCAGAGTGCTTTCGTCCATGGAAGATCCAACAAACGGCGACACCACGCGCCAGACAAGCTCATCGAATGGCAACCACGACCAGCTGGCAATCTGCTTCTCGGTGAAGACCGGCATACTGGCCGGGACATACAAACCGCCATCTGGCGCAAGCCCCGACAGCACCACACTTCGAAAGTCCGCCCTCACGTCACCGCCGCGTGTGCTTACGTAATGCATGATGACTCCAGATCAGAATTACAAAAGACGGTGGGATTGAGCCACCAGCCAAGTAGAAAAAATCGCGGCATGCGGTGATAGAACCTCGGCCTGCTCGCGCACTAGATAAAAAGACTCGCTGGCCTCGATGCGGTGATTGAATGGAGCAATCAGGTGCCCACTCTTGAGCAAATCCTCCACGACCGAAGACCGCGCCAAGGCAACGCCCTGACCCAGTTCTGCCATACGAATTGTGGAAACAAGGGTGTCAAACTGAAGACCACGGGAGTAATCGACATCGTCTGCTCCAACCCGCTTCAACCAGTACCCCCAACCTTCCTCGTACCCCAACACATGGAGCAAGGAATGGTTCATCAAATCGCGAGGCTCGCGTATCGGTGAACGGGCCATCAGCTCGGGTGAGCAAACAGGCTGGAGGATGTCCCAGGTTAATCGTTGAGAGTGCAAACCCGACCACTCACCGCTGCCCCAGCGAATCTCAAGGTCATCCTCTCCGTCAGGCTCCTTCACCCAGAGGTTGCTGATATAGCGAATGTCTATCTGAGGATAGTCCCGACAAAAATCCGCGAGCCTCGGGGCCAACCAATAGTGAAGAAAGGAAAGGCTGCCTCGCACCTTCACATGCCTTTGCTTGTGCTGACCAAAAATCTCGTTGGTACCCACTGCCAGACGACTGATTGCGTCTTGTACCACCGGCAGGTAAGACTGCCCTTCCTCGGTCATGCCAAGCCCTCGTGGCAAGCGCTTGAACAGCGCGACACCGAGATGCCCCTCCAACTGACGAATCTGCTGGCTTACTGCACCTTGAGTCAGGTGCAATTCCTCCGCTGCATGGGTGAAGTTCAGATACCGCGCCGACACCTCGAATGCCCTTAGCCAGTTCAAGGGCGGTAGTGATTTTTGACTCATCGGCGCAACCTCTTGGGGACTTATCTTTGCTCAATCATGGCCTGAGCCATTCACGCCGCACCAGCGCAATGATTTGCAGCTGCTGCTAATGCCAACCGCTCCTCACGCTTCTTGCGAGTAATCCAGTAAACGAAGTAGCACCACGCGATAAACGGCAGACCAAAGTAAAGCGCTACTCGCTGCTCAGGATCAAAAGCAATGCCGACGCAAGCCATCAAGCAACACAACAGAGCACCAAGAGGTACCCAAGGGTAGCCGCGCACGCGGAAATGCAGATCTTCGACTCGCCCGCCATTGGCGACGTATTGGCGTCGGAAGGCGATTTGGCTGGCGGCGATGCTCATCCAGACGATCACCACCGCGAGACCCGAAATCGACACCAGTGCCAAATACACCGTATCAGGGGCAAGTACACTGCTGAGCAGAGATGCCATGGCGCCCACCATGCTCAGGATAATGGCGTTGACCGGCGTGCCCCGCTTCGAAAGCTTGACGTAGCGTTTAGGCATGTGACCTTGATCACTCAACGTCCAAAGCATGCGCGAAGCGGCATAGAGCCCCGAGTTAGCGGCGGAAATCAAAGCCGTGAGGATCACAAAGTTCATAATGTCTGCTGAATACGGGATGCCAATCAGCTCGAACACCATCACGAACGGACTTTCTATCACTCCCGCCTGCTCGCGGGGCAACAAGGTCGCAAGTACGAAAATCGTACCCACGAAGAACAGCGCTAAACGCACTACCGTCGTGCGAATCGCCTTGGGCACACTTGTCTGTGGGTCCTGCGTTTCACCTGCTGCAATCCCGATAAGTTCTGTCCCGGAAAACGCGAAGGAGACGGCCAGAAGTGTCATTGCAATCGGCAGAAAGCCTGTCGGAAATAGCCCTTCACGGGTAAAGTTCGAAAGCCCGGCACCCTGTAAATGCTGGACTTGGAAGAGCCCGCAAATAGCCCCACCACCAATGACTATGAATGTAATGACGGTCAGCACTTTAATGAGCGAAAGCCAGAATTCGGTCTCTGCAAACAACCGAACAGAAACAACATTACTTAAAAAAACCGCAATGGCAAAAACCGCACTCCAGATCCAGACTGGCGTGTCCGGGAACCACCGAACCATCAGGATACCCGCAGCCGTAAATTCAGAGCCAATCGCGACTGCCCACGTGAGCCAATACAGCCAGGCCACCGTATAGCCTGTTCCAGGGCCGAGGTATCGGGTTGCATAGCTGCTAAAAGAGCCGGTCTCTGGCATCTGTACCGCCAACTCACCAAGACAGACCATTACCAGATACACCATCACCGCACCGATGATGTAGGCAATCACTGCGCCGAGCGGTCCGGCCTGATTAACGGTGTAGCCGGAGGTAAGGAATAATCCCGTACCGATTACGCCACCCAACGCCAACATGACAATGTGCCGGGTTTGCATTTCTTTCTTGAAGTTCAAGCTTGGATCGGACTGATCACTATGTGTCTGGATGGTCATTGCTATGTTCTCATGAAATGTTCGGACAACAATTTCTTGCAGCCGACTATTAGGCAGCACAATGAAGTTGCCGCGAATTGTTATTGTTTTCACTATTCATGAACAACTACCCGGCACTAAAGCCGGGAGTCTTATTGCCTTTGGATTCCCACTTCAGCAAAACGCTGAACACTTCCAGCTTGCAGGTTTGCACGCCCTTGTTTATCGCGAACCCATGCAAAAGCTTGTTTAAGATCCGCCAACAGATCGGCCGTATCTTCAATACCTACGGAGACCCTGACCAAGCCTTCGGAAATCCCGAGCGCCTCGCGTTCCTCCAAGGTGTTTTCTACATGACTGGTTGTCCGTGCCGGCCCATAAATGGTTTCAACCGCTCCCAAGTTACCCGCCCGATGTGCGTACTTGAGCTGCGGTAACAGGCAAGTCACTGTGTCCATGCCCCCTACCAACACAAAACTGACTATTGCGCCAAACCCGCGCATCTGCGAGCGAGCAATCGCGTGACCTGGATGTTGAGGTAGTCCCGGATAATTAACAGATTCCACTAACGGCTCGGAGCACAGGTATTCGGCCAGTGCTTGCGCGCTCACCTGTTGCTGGCGAAGACGCAACGCCAGAGTCTTGATCCCCCGAATAACGAGATAAGCCGAGAATGGATCCAGTGAGGCCCCGTTGATTTCGCGGTAATGGCGAACCTGGGACATAAGATCCTCGTTGCCGCAGACCACACCGGCGAGCACATCGCCATGCCCGGACAAAAATTTTGTAGCACTGTGCACGACCACATCGACCCCGAGAGCAAGGGGGTTCTGATTCAAAGGTGTTGCGAACGTATTGTCTGCGATAACCAGAGCGCCAACCTGCTTCGCCGCCGCCACAAGACGTCGAATATCCAGAACCTTCAGTGTTGGGTTCGTGGGTGTTTCCAGGTAGAGGACATTGCAGCCTTTATGGATTTGCTGCTCGATTGCTTCTGCGTTGAGGGTATCGCACAGCGTGACCTCAACTCCCATGCGGGGAAGGAACTCTTCAAAAATCTTGTTTGTGCCACCGTAGCTGTCACGGGTAGAAACCACGCGCTGACCACAGGAAAGGAAGGTCTGCAGCACACCACTGATTGCAGCCATCCCGGTACTGAAAGCGACAGCGGACTCTGCACCTTCCAGTTCGCAGAGTTTGTCCTCCAGAACAGAAACCGTAGGGTTGCTCATACGGCTATAGATAAAGCCAGGCTGTTTACCCAGCGCTACGTCATACCACTCATCGATGTCATGGTAACCGTAGGCGGCACTGACCACGATGGGGGTCTGGGTTGCGTTGTAAGGATGCTGAACCTGCTCCCCTCCCCACACCACTCGCGTCCCCAAACCAGCGCCCTGGTTCAAGCCGGGATTTAATTTGTCATCCATAAGTCTGTCTCGCATCGATGGAACACACATGTTCCGATTGGGCTTGCGATGACTATATGGAAGGGTTGAGCGTGTGAAAAATCATGTTATCCGGGGCTAAGGGGGGCTTTTTTTAATGGATGCATACCAACAGCCTGAATTGCCCCGGGCACCGTAGCCCCTGATGCCTCAGGGGCGGTGCCCTTTACGACTGGTTAAATTATTCGAGGTGGTAACTCAACCAAATATGGTGCGTTCCATCGGTATCAATTGTGATCCCTCCTGTCCCTGATATCCCTTTCAAACCATCCGTACCACTGCCGCCAACTATGCAGAAAAACTCATCTGAACGATCAACCCCGGTAGTAGAGGCGCAATGAATGAAATTAAAGGAACCCTCAACCCCATTCACCGTACCCTTGAAGCTCTCCATCGCGATGTAACTACCCTTTCTTGACGCTTGGTCGAACGCCGCAGTAAAGGCCGTTGAAGAAACTCCATCGATAGCTCCTGTATAGGACTTTTCCATAGTGCTGATCGACACGGGTAAGCCGGTTGTAATTTCGAGCGTGGGAGTCAGGGCAATTGGTTTGAAATTCCTGGTGGCAAAAGTGGCTCGCGCTTCCATTCGGATCAGTCCTGTTCCATATGAGTTGGGCGGTCATTCTACCCTTCCCCGGCGTCCTGCCGAACGAACACTAACCAAAAATAGTTCTGCGCAAGCACAACGGATTCGAGGTCGAAAAAACTCCGGCAGACCAGCGAAATCAAAACTTGATTCGGGGCAATTGTTAGCTTTTTTATCGATATTTCCTGAACTTTTCATAACCTTTATATCTAAACGGTCGTAACCATTTTTATCCACGTCATGGAGACATTCGCGAATGCTTACTGCAAAACTGCTGCGTCACACCTGTGCTCTAGCGCTGTTCAGCGCACCAATGGCAGTGATGGCCGCCCCAAGCACCGACCCCCTCTTCACCATCGGCCTACTGGGTTCCTACAGCGATTTCAAGTTTGAAGGCGGTCGCGAGTCTGACAAGGAACACATGGGCCAGGGCGGTGTGTTCGCCAACTTTGGTAACAAAATGACCGCCGAATCCGGTTTCATCTACCAGATTGGTGGTGAAGCCAAATACAGCAAGAAGAATGACAACAAGCTCAAGGAAGCCCAAGCCGACCTCGACCTTGGCTGGCGCACTGCGCTGGATGCCCGCAACTTTGTCGACGTGATAGTCGGTGGCGGTTATGGCTGGACCCGTTTCGAGCCTGAGATCAACGATCTGGACACAAAACTGACCCTTAAATCGCCATTTGCCAAGGCAGCACTGGGCTACAACCACCAGTTCGACACCTCTACCCTTCGCGTAGAGGTGGGTGCCCGTCACACTATCGATGGACGCGCACGCCTGAAGGTCGACGGCTTCGGCAGCGATAGCGTCGACATGAAAGACCGTACCAACCCTTACGCAGAAGTTTCGCTACTGATGAACCAAAAGGGTGCCATGCCGATCAATGCGGGGGTGTACTACACCCGTTCGGAGTACAAGATCGACGAGGATTCGCCGGTTGCCGACAACACCAAACTCAAGCGTGACGAGTTCGGCGTGAAAGTCGGCCTGGCGTTCTGACCCCATCTGGCAGGCCCCGTTAGCTGAAGGGGCCTGCACCGGCCGCACCGCCGCGGCTCCCCTACTTCATTAAATCAGTAGTGATACAGGTCTGGCTGCTGCCCGCGCAGAGCCAGCTTTTGTCACCATGACTTCCTTCGCCTACTCGCACACCCTTCAAGCTTGTTTCCCTACAGGCCGCTAAATTCAAGCACGCAGATTCAATATGAATTCACTCAATGCGAAAGCATTTCACCCGTCCGTCCATTCAAAGACGGCACAACGTCTTCTCCATACAAAAACCTAACTTACCTGCTACAACAATAGTTTCACATATACCTGCCAACACAAAAAAATATAGAAGATTATCCAAATATCGCATAAATAAAAATCTGTAAACCTTTAACAGCGATCTACACTTGGTGTTCACCCTACCTTCAGCCAAGCCTGCCATCCCTGTACCAAAAACCCAGAACTATAGAGCACCCTACCGGAGAAACATCAACATGGACGTTTATGGCGAACTTATATTCAATCAAAATCAGCACAATGAACTTGAGCGACTGAACCATATAACCACTGCATTTGACTCTATTACAAAAGAACATATCACCCAGCTCAACCTTCCTTTAAATTCAAGATGCCTTGATATCGGTTCGGGCACAGGAAGCATCGCGTCATGGCTCTCAGTCCACTCCCAGCAAAGAAATTTCGAGGTAATGGCACTAGACCGTGACGGACAATTTTTACCAAAGCAAGCTTCCGCCCATAACAATTTTACGGTTCTGAAATCGGACATATCCAAGGCCCACTCACTGGGTGAGTTTGATTTAATTCATGCTCGCCTCGTCCTGATCCATCTTCGCGACCGATCAGAAGTATTAGAAAAACTTGTGTCATGGTTAAAACCTGGCGGATGGATCATCCTATCTGAATTTATTGATACCAGCACGACGAAACCACGCCCTTCAGCCTATAGCAAAACCATGAAAACCATGTGGGAGGTTCTATACAAAACCATTGGCACAGACTGTAACTGGGGCAACAGCCTACCGGACAACTTCAACGCACTTGGTCTAAAGAAACTGGGCAATTCATTACATTACCCACCCCTGAGTAGCGGATCACCCATTTCAGCCTTTTGGTGCCTGACTTGGATGCAGATGAAACATCACTTACTCACCACAGGCGGTCTACATATTGATACTTATACGCAAGCTATACACAACCTCAATGCAGGAAAGGTCGCGGATTTATCTCCAGGATTAATCACATGCTGGGGACAGCGATAAATACTGGCTACTCAGACAGACCGAATAAATAATCGCGAGTACAGGCGCCTTATCCGCGCCAGGATGCTTCTGAAGGAGCTGGCGGCGCAGCGCTATGGATCTGGGGCGCGGACGAACATAGCCTTCACAAACGACACAGGTGTCAAAAGTATCAAAAGCTCGAGCCCTTCGGGTATGGTGTCTGCGCCCGATAATTGGATCCGGGCTCTATTCCATGGAGTAACACCGTGAAGTTGTTTAGTAAAGTCATCGCTTCTGCAGTATGTGGTTTGGTTCTTGCTGGCTGCACCGGTACCGCGATGAAGACTCATCAGTACGATAGCAACCAGTACACCGTCGTTGGCCACAGTGAAGCAAGCGCTACGGGCCTGATGCTTCTCGGCCTGATTCCGATTGGTCAGAACAACCGTTTTGTTCGCGCGCAGAATTCTGCAATCCAGGCAAAAGGTGGCGATGCGCTGATCAATACTCAAGTGCAGGAAAAGTGGTTCTGGGCCTGGGTTCTTAACGGCTACACCACCACCGTCTCTGGCGATGTGATCAAGCTGAAAACCGCTAATTAAGCTGCGCTCGGTTTGAGGAAGCCCGGCTCGCCGGGCTTTTCTGTTTCTGGTGGCAGGGGATTGCCCTTGAAGCTGCCATCTTGGAACTTCGGGTGGTCAGGCGTATTTCAGCACATTTCAAGACTTGTTCGGAAATCCCCTCAACCGCGTTTTCATAGCATGCCCCAGTATTTTGATGCTGGGACAGTATGTAAAAATCTGGGCGACAAGACTTTTCTCTCTTACGAGAAATAACCGATAGAAAACAAGACCTTTCTTGGTTTAACTGCTGATAAAAAACTATAGCATGATGTGGTTTTTACCAAATCCAATAAATGAGCAATTACCACAACCCAATGACCAGTTTAACCCTAACCCCCCAACACTTCCGGTGCAATTATACAATTTTATGAGCTTCTCAAAAAATATCAACAAGTACCTAGCCGTTTGTATACTCGGCACTCTCTTACTATTTCAAAAGTCTGCGCTCGCTGACTGCGGCTGGATGCTTCCTGGGACACAATACTATACGGATATCGACCGCCCTATAAACATACAATTCGGTACAATCTACGTGCCGCGAGACCTTGCCGACGGTAAAGATATAACAAGTGAAATCAAAGCCTCTTTTGAAGATGGACCCTACCATCTTTTTTGCTTCGGCAATGGATCTGTGAAGATGAATGGAGACAATCCACTCGTACCGGGTTCAGCATACACTTACCAGACAAACATCCCTGGAGTAGGCATTAAATATCGTGTCAATGATATTTATCCACCAGCTTGGTTTACACAAACAGAAGAATATCCACGTCTACCACTGAGAATTAGATCAGGCTGGCTTGATAGACGAGTAACAGAATTGCCTTATATCTATGCGACATTAGTAAAAACCGGCCCAATTGCCGTAGGGGCACATACAATATCCTCTACAAAAATCTCAGCGTTTGCCGATCAGGGAAAAACCTCATGGCGGATGTTCACAGGAACGGTTTCAGGAACCATTATTCGCTCAGAATGCACATTGCCGACGGCCTCCAAGACGATCACTGTCCTTATGGGCGCAGCTAGACGAACCGACTTTAGCGGAAAAAACAGTGTATTAGACGCCCGGGATATTCAGATCCCTCTGACGGATTGCATGGGTGACTCTTCGGTAAAAAATCGTCAACTTACCAAGATTCATTTACGTCTCGACGGAGTAAAAGGGTCCACGAGTCTCGACGCCACGCGAGGCATTCTCGGGTTAACAACCGACTCAGTCGCCAGCGGCCTAGGCGTTCAAGTACTAAAATCCGATAACACTGCCTTCCCTCTGAACGTCGCCAAAGAAGTCATAACGTTAGTACCAGGTGCTACAACAATTAAACTTAAAGCACGCTATATCCAGACCAGTTCAGACCCACAAGGACCTCAACCTGGAACGGCGAATGCAGCTGCCAATTTTACGCTTACTTATCAGTAGTAACCTCTGCCGAAGCTACCAGCCCATATATGTATGGTAGGGCTGGATGTTCGCGCATCCGGCTTCGGACGCTCCTTTTACCTTGTGGCAGAAATTTCTTTGACGTATGCCTCGCAGATCTGCGAAATCAGTCGTTGATCACCAATTTTGAGCATGCACAGGGGCAGCTGGGCTCTATGGGCGCCATAAACCACGCCGCCGGCGCGGGTGGATAGAAAGGCGCAAGAACGGCAAAGTGTGGGTTAGCTATTACTACAGGGATGCCACTGGCAAGAAGATCCCACCGGGAAGCGACTTGAACAAGGCCCGCTTGAAGCGGCCCGAACTGGAGGCGAAGGAAAAACCGGGAGACCGCCAAGCCCTCGAAATAGGCAAAGTTTCGGAACTCATGCCTATTCTTCTGTTTTCAGTCCCAAACCCCAGAAACGACAAAGCCCCGACGAGTCGAGGCTTTATCTTTAAATTTGGCGGGAAACCAGGGATTCGAACCCTGGGAACGCTATTAACGTTCGCCGGTTTTCAAGACCGGTGCATTCAACCACTCTGCCAATTTCCCGTACTTCAAACTCAACAACCGCTAGCGTGCAAGTAAAAAGTACCAGAGATAAGACCCCCGTACCTGATACAATCGGCGGCTTCAGACTTTCGCCTTAAACCATCCAGCCACACTGCCTACCGTTGTTGCGGGCGCCATAATACCTGAATGAAACACGTTGTCAAACTCTCTTGATCGCTTGTTTCAGAGCCTCTGCTATGATCTTTGCTACTTAACATTTCCAACCACAGGAGTATCGCCATGCGCGAACAGGATTACGCCGTTAATAACAGCGTGCAGGCCGAGCAGCTAGAAGTTAGCCGCGTCCTGCGCAACACGTACGGTTTGCTGGCCCTTACCCTCGCTTTCAGCGGTGTGATGGCTTATGTCTCGCAGCAGATGCGGGTCGGTTACCCTAATATTTTTGTTGTACTGATCGGTTTTTACGGTCTGTTTTTCTTGACCAACAAGCTTCGTGATTCGGCATGGGGCCTGGTGTCCGCTTTTGCCCTGACCGGTTTCATGGGTTTCTTGCTGGGCCCGATTCTGAATCGTTTCCTGGGCATGCAGGGCGGCGCCGAGGTGGTTAGTTCGGCATTTGCAATGACGGCCCTGGTGTTTGGCGGCCTGTCTGCCTATGTGCTGATCACTCGCAAGGACATGAGCTTCCTGGGCGGTTTTATCACTGCCGGTTTCTTTGTTCTGCTGGGCGCGACACTGGCGAGCTTCTTCTTCCAGATCAGCGGCCTGCAACTGGCGATCAGCGCTGGCTTCGTACTGTTCTCTTCGGTCTGCATTCTGTTCCAGACCAGCGCCATCATTCATGGCGGTGAGCGCAACTACATCATGGCCACCATCAGCCTGTATGTGTCGATCTACAACCTGTTTATCAGCCTGCTGCAAATTTTCGGCATCATGAGCCGCGACGACTGATCGACATCCGCTACGCAAAAGCCCGCTTCGGCGGGCTTTTTGTTGTCTGCTGCAAGCATCTTGAGGCATCTGGCTTTATCATTGCCGCAGATTTGCTGACAGAGCCCACCATGAAATTTGCCATTGCCCTTTATTCTGCGGCCCATGCGCCCTCTTCCCGCCGAGCCCTACGCTTTGCCGAGGCAGCGCTGGCTAGCGGCCATGAAATTGTTCGGTTGTTCTTCTATCAAGATGGCGTGCACAGCGCTTCGAGCAATATTGTGACGCCGCAAGACGAGCAGGATATCGCGCAACAATGGGCGACGTTCGTCAGCCAGCATCAGCTCGATGGTGTGGTCTGCATTGCCGCCGCCTTGCGCCGTGGCGTGCTGAATGAAGACGAAGCCGCACGCTACCAACGGCCCGGGGTCAACCTGAAAGCTCCGTGGGAGTTGTCGGGACTTGGGCAATTACACGATGCCATTCAAACGGCTGATCGACTGATCTGCTTCGGAGGGCCTTGATATGTCCAAGTCGCTGTTGATTATCAGCCGACAGGCGCCCTGGTCTGGCCCCGGCGCGAAGGAAGCACTGGATATTGTGCTGGCAGGCGGTGCGTTTGATCTGCCGATTGGCCTGCTGTTTTTGGATGACGGTATTTTTCAGCTGCTGGCGAATCAAAATGCCGCCGCCATTGAGCAGAAGAACCTCTCGGCCAACCTGCAAGCCCTGACCATGTTCGGCGTAGACGATTTGTATGCCTGCAACCACAGTTTGAGCGAACGCGGCATCACTCCCGCAGGGCTTGCGGTAGCTGATGTGCAGTCGCTGTCGACTGAAGAAGTCCGCGCACTTATTGACCGTTACGACCAAGTGATCACTCTCTGATGTCGACCCTACACGTTCTGAGCCACTCACCCTTTTCCGACACCCGTCTGGGTAGCTGCCTGCGCTTGCTGGGTAGCGACGATGCCTTACTGCTTAGCGGTGACGCGGTATATGCCGTACTGCCTCAAGGCAGCGCTCTGACGCCCCTTCAGGAGAAAACCGTGTTTATCCTTGAAGAGGACTTGCTGGCGCGCAACCTTGATTGCCCGCAATGGGCAACATGTGTGGATTACCCGGCCTTCGTCGAACTGTCGATTCGTTATGACAAGGTCAACAGCTGGCTATGAATACGCTCACACTCAATGGTAAAAATATCGAGTTGGACAAAGACGGCTACTTGCTCGATCTCAACGATTGGTCTGCCGAGGTTGCTCAGGCATTGGCCGCGCAAGCAGGGCTTGAGTTAAGCCCTGAGCACTGGGAAATCCTCGAGCTGCTGCGCAGCTTCTATCAGGAGTTTGAGCTGTCGCCTGCCACGCGCCCGCTAATCAAGTACACCGCGCTTAAACTGGGGCCTGACAAAGGCAACAGCCTGCACCTCAACCGACTGTTTAATGGCACCCCAGCCAAACTCGCCGCTAAGCTGGCGGGCCTGCCCAAGCCGACCAATTGCCTATGAACACTCCCGCTGCGCTGACTCTCGAAACTCCAGCCGAACACCCTTTTGCGCAATTTGTGCGCATCCTGGGCAAAGGCAAACGTGGTGCCCGCAATCTGACCCGCGAAGAAGCTCGCGAGGCAATGGGTATGTTGCTCGACGAAAAAGCAGAAGACACGCAATTGGGCGCCTTCCTGATGTTGCTGCGGCACAAGGAAGAAAGCCCCGAGGAAATGGCCGGTTTCACTGAGGCAGTGAGGGAGCGTCTGATGGCGCCCGCGATCAGTGTCGACATTGACTGGCCGACTTACGCAGGTAAAAAACGGCACCTGCCCTGGTATCTGTTGGCCGCCAAGTGCCTGGCGCAAAATGGCGTGCGTATTTTTATGCATGGCGGTGGCGCCCATACCGCGGGCCGACTGTACAGCGAGCAACTTCTCGACGAGCTGGCCATTCCACTGTGCCGCAACTGGCAAAGCGTTAGCGAGGCTCTGGATACAGGCAACCTGGCATTTATGCCACTGCAGGACTGGGCGCCGCAATTGCAGCGCATGATTGATCTGCGTAACACCTTGGGCCTGCGTTCGCCGATTCACTCACTGGCACGCATTCTTAACCCGTTGAGTGCCCGCTGCGGCCTGCAAAGCATCTTCCACCCTGGGTATCAAAGCGTGCATCGTGAGGCTAGCGGGTTGCTGGGGGACACCAGCATTGTGGTCAAAGGCGATGGCGGCGAAGTTGAAATCAATCCCGACACCCTGAGCCATCTTTACGGCACTACGGCGGGAGTCAGTTGGGACGAAGAGTGGCCGGCATTGTCTGCGCAACGTCACGTAAAACCGGCGTCGCTGGAGCCCGAGCACCTTAAGGCGCTATGGCGTGGCGAAGTTGAAGACAGCTACCCGCAACTGGCCCTGCTCTCGACTATGGCCCTGGCATTACGCGGGCTGGGTACACCGCGGGAGCAAGCCTTTGAGCTGGCACAGCGCTATTGGGATAACCGTGACAAATCGATTTAAGCGCATTGCACCCGCCCACTTACGAGAAACCCCATGCTTATTCCTTACGACCAGCTTGAACCTGACACCCTCACCCGTCTGATCGAAGACTTCGTAAGTCGCGATGGCACTGACAACGGCGATGACACCCCCCAGGAGACCCGTGTGCTGCGGGTTCGGCATGCACTGAGCAAAGGCCAGGCGGTCATTTTCTTTGACCTCGAAAGCCAGCAATGCCAGCTCATGCCCAAGCACGCAGTGCCAAAAGAGTTCTTTGATTAACCCTTGGCAAGGGGACCAATGACCAGGCGCCCTGCCCGCTGGCTTTTTATCCGCTCATAAATCTCTGATCGATGAACACTGACATGCTTGGGGGCCTCGACCCCCAAACGAATGCTGTTGCTGTTCACAGCAATGATGCACACGTAAATGTCTTGCCCGATTGAAATACGCTCACCGGCAGCACAACTCAGTATCTGCATGACTCTTATCCTGAAGGGTGGGTAGCCACAAAGACTGCACGGCATAAAATCACCCTTCAATCCCTACAAGAGAATTCAGCGCAGGCCTACTACTGCATCGGTTAACTCCTACAGCGCAGTCGCCGAATCGTGTCTTTTACGGCGTTGAAAAGCGCGGCCCCAGCAAGATAATGGTCGCGCCAATCACACACAGCCCAACCCCTATCCAGTCAGAGCTCAACGGTCGTACACGCTCCACGACCGCCAGCCAGGCAATGGACGTCACAATATAAATCCCGCCATAAGCGGCATAGGCGCGCCCGGCATAGGTCGCCTCGATTTTTGTCAACAGCAGGGCAAACAGCACCAGGCTCAACAGCGCGGGCAATGCCCACCATGCGCTCTTGCCTTGGCGCAACCACATCCAAAAGCCATAGCAACCGGCAATTTCAAACAGAGCTGCCAAAAAAAACCAAACGTAATTAAGCATGCGTGATGCCTCCGGATATGCAGCGCGCCACCCTACCTGCGGGCTGGCTGGCGATCAAGACAGAACTGTTTTTGAGCCCAAGGTAGAAAAAGTTGAATTATTCACCTGGCAGTCGAGTCGGATTTTGTAAGCACTGCCCATCCTTGTTCCTAAAGCGGCGCCCCGTAGAACTTCAACGTTGACGGAACACATCAAGAAGGAAATGCCCATGACCACGATTCTTCTGATCATCCTGATTTTGCTGCTAGTTGGCGGGCTCCCTGTGTTCCCGCACTCAAAGAGCTGGGGGTATGGACCCTCGGGCATCATCGGGACCGTGCTGGTTGTACTGTTGATATTGCTTTTACTCGGCAAAATTTGACGCCCGTAACACAATAAAAAAGAGGCCCTAAGGCCTCTTTTTTATTCACATGGCTGATTACTTCGGATCAGCCACACCTGCGGTGTTATCCAGCAGGCTTTTGGTCGCGGTTTGCAGGAAGGATTCGAGCTTCTGTTTAAGCACGGCTTCGTCCGGCGAATCGGTCACCACTTTGGCTTCAGCATTGGCACCCAACTTGTACTGCCAAATCTTGGGCGGCATATCCTTGGGCTGAACCAGCAACTGGTCGTCACTGATGATCGCCACTGTCTGGTCATTGCCAGACGGCTTGATCACACCGCTGCCCTTGTCGCCTTCAGGCAGAGTGAGCAGGTCACGACCCCAGCATTGCTGACGGAACTCGCCACCCAAACGGCCCATGATGGTTGGCACGATGTCGACCTGAGTCCCCACAATGTCAGTACGGGCCCCAAATTTTTCCTGAATGCCAGGACCGATCAGCAGCAATGGCACGTTAAAACGCCCAAGGTCCATCTCGGATATCTGCTGTTCGTTGCCGAAGCCGTGGTCACCGACCACCACAAACAGGGTTTCCTTGAAATATGGCTCTTTGCGCGCTTTTTCGAAGAACTGGCCCAACGCCCAGTCCGAGTAACGCATCGCGGTCAAATGCTCGTTGAGCGAACCACGATCCGTCACCGGCTCAACCGGCAACGGCGTAGGCAAGGCATACGGCGTGTGGTTGGACAGGGTTTGCAGCAACGCATAGAAAGGCTCTTTGCCTTCACGCTTTTTCAGCTCTTCCAGGCCACGATTGAACATGTCCTGATCGGACACGCCCCAAGTAGGATCAGAGAACACCGGGTCAACGAAATCGTTACGACCAACAAAAGTGGTCATCCCCTGGTTGCTGAAGAAACCTGACTGGTTGTCCCAGGCAAAATCGCCGTTGTAGACATACACGTCATCGAACTTGCGTGCGCTAAGCAGCTCTGGCAGGCCAGACAGCTTGTGGCTGCCTTCCGGGGTCTGCATCAGGTATTCAAAGCCCGGCAGGTTCGGGAAGCAGGCCATGGTGGCAAACATGCCCTGGTGGGTATGGGTGCCGTTGGAGAAGAAGCGCTCAAACAGCAAGCCTTCCTTGGACAGGTTGTCGAAGTACGGCGTGATATTGCCCGGACGACCTAGCGCGCCCACCGAGTGACCGGCGAAGCTTTCCATCAGGATCACGACAACGTTCTTGATCGGCAGGGTTTTTTCCGCAGGCGGCGTGGTATCACGACGTACAGCAGCAGTGTCCGGATCGACCAGCTTGTCGTTCGCGGTCAGCAACATATCGCGCACGGTTTGTTGAGCTACCGGCTGTTCCAGCGTGGCCTTCCAGGTATTGGCGCGGTCATCACCGAAGCGGCTTTTGGCTGCTGCAATCAGGGACAGAGAGCCGTTCAGACCCAATTGGTTAGCGAAGTTGGAGTCTGTTGTGTAGGCATCACCCCAGCGCAGCGGAGGACCTTGGCGCAAAGTACCGCGAGCAGCCACCACACACACCAACAGCAGCACCACAAACACCGCAACGCGGCCATACCAAGGCGCTACGGCACGGGATCCGCCTGCAGTAGCCACGGTCGAGCTGGAGCGAGTTACGCGGTCAGCGCCTCGGAAGGCAAAGTACAAAATGACGGTGCCAACAGCCCAGGCCAGCAGGTAACGCACGACCGGGAAGCCATACCAGAGCATGCTCATCACGGTTTTCGGGTCTTCCTTCACGTACTGGAAAACCAGACCGTTAAGGCGTTGATGGAATTCACGATAGAAGTCCATCTCCATCAGGCCCAGAAACAGCGCCAGGCTGCTGGCAGCAGTCAGCCAGAAGCGCAGCACGCCGCGCGCAGCCATTGCCTTGACGCTGAGCAGCGCCAGCAGCAGAGGAATGCTGAAGTAGACAACAATACGAATGTCAAAACGCAAGCCGTTGGCGAACGCTTCAAGGAAAGTAGAGGCCGGGGTATCGAGGATCATTTCCCGGTTATAAACCAGCAATGCCACCCGCAGCAGGGTGAACATCACCATCATGATCAAGGCACAGAGCAGCGTAAACGCCAGATGCGATTTGACAGTCGGTTGCAACATACGCGTGGCCGCGTGTTGTTGTCTTGGGGCGTCCGGGTTTGCCATGTCGTTTTAGGACCCATTGGTTCAAGTTGAAGTGGCTTTATCACCGGTGGCTTGCCACGGGTGCATCGCTCTCTATTACGCAAAATTTGGCCGTCGACTGACTGCTAAATACCAAGCCAGAGCCGTTTAACGAGTCGATCGAGCAGAAAAATGCGCGCGAATTGTCTTAAAGATACCGTGAAAATTTCGTGCAGAGCACATTTTGAAACATAAAAAAGGGCCATCAGGCCCTTTGTTACTATTACAGAAGCTTAATCGTTGCTTGGCGTGTTGGCTGCCAGCTGACAACTGGCCAACTTAAATGCGCACATTGCCCCGCGGCCCGGCGATGGCCCAAATGACCAGCCCCAGTACCGGCAGGAAGAGGATCAACAACACCCAGAGGATTTTCGCCCCGGTCCCGGCACCGCTTTTGAGCACATTGATGATGGCCCAGATATCCAGAGCCAGAATGATCAGACCAATCAGACCATTAAAGGTTGAACCCATGATGACGCTCCTGAGTGAGTACTTGTGCACATAGGATAGTCACCCGTGGCCGGGGTTCAGTTTTTTATTGCACTGGCCCGGCGTCAGACGTGCACTGCCACTTTCAAGGCTTCCAGCGAAGGTGCCGCAGCAATACCGGCTTCTGCGCACAGCTCGAGTACGCGCGGCACGTCATTGCCGTAAACCAGCACCACCTGGATTTCATCATCCAGCGGCTGGCTGAGGTTCAGCAACACATAGCCACCATTTTGCGGGTTCATGCTGCCCATCTGGATCTGAATCCGGTTCAGTGCCGTCAGCGGCTCCGTCTTGGCCAGCTGTTTGGGCTTGATATTGAACGCTACGCCCGGGCCAAACGAGTCGACGATCTGGGCAAACAGATCCATGTAGGTGTCTGCCTGAAACAAGACTGTATCCGGCAGGCTGCCCACAACCACCCACTCACCCAATGGGATGGGGAAGCTGTCGTCGTAGTTGATGTCCGGGTTGGCAGCCAGAAACCCAGCCTGGTCGGCGTACGCTTGAGCCGCCTCATCAGCAATCGCGGCGATTTCATCGTCGCCCATGCACCCAGAGCTGATTTTGCTGATGAGTTCAACGAGAGTGGTTTTCATGGGCGAGGCCTGTCACAAGGAAAATTAAGGGCGCGAAGGATATAACAATTGCGCCCTTCAAGGGCAATCAGCCCAGCAGCTTCTCGAGTTGAGCTACCGCCTCGGTAGCTCCCATGGTCTTGGCCGCATCCAGTGCCGTAATGCCGTTGGCGTCCTTGGCTTTTGGATCGGCACCCTTGCTGACCAGGTAATCAATGATCGGCGTGCGGTTGAACATCGCGGCCATCATCAACGCAGTCCGGCCATCAAACGAAGCGCCTTCTACTTGCGCGCCGCCCTCGACCAAAGTTTTGACCATCTCCAGATCGCCCTTGAAAGCTGCACCGGCAATCGGACTTTGGCCGTTGTCGTTGCGGATTTCAGGATCGGCATTGTGCTCCAGCAAAACCTTAACGGCCTCTACGTGCCCGTGATAGCTGGCCAGCATCAACAGGGTATCGCCCTTGTGATTGCGCAAATTGGCGGGTAAGCCCTTGCTCAGCAAGGCTGCCAGCATCGCGGCATCGCCGTCGCGCGCCTTATTGAACACCTGCTCGGCAAAGTCGGCGGCCTCTTCTGGGGTCATCTGCCGGTTTTGGTCTGCTGGCTTGTCGTCTGACATGTAAGGCTCCACGTTCGTTACAAAAAAACCTAGTTTCCTGAGACGGAGCAAATGTGTCATCCCTTTTTTACTCAAGATGCTCATAGAGACAATTAATCAACGGTCAAAGATTGATAAGCACATGGCAAAATGCAGGATGCACGATGCCCATTCATGCAGAATGCACGACTCATCGATTTACGCAAAAATATAAGTAATTGATTTTAAACGATTTTTTAAAAAATCAATGATGGCACAATCACTGCACCTTCTACTCCATACAAGCCCTTCAAGAGCTATGGAGCTGAACACATGAGCATGATCCAGGAAAAATTCGCATCGTTGTTCTCCAACCACACCGTGACCGTCAAGCCACGCCCAGATGGCGGCGTGTTGCTGACCCTGTGTGACAGTGATGGCAAGCAGACCCAGCGCACACTTTCTTACGCGCAACTGCACACCGCAGAGCAATTGACTTGGGCCATCAGCGCTATTCGCCGCGACCTGGCGGGCTCAGCCAGTGAGCTGCCGACCATTTCGCTGCTGCAAAGCCAGCATCGCTTCGCCCTGCCGACTTATCACAGCCGCTAAACCGTGAATGCCACATACAAAAAAGCCAGCATTCGCTGGCTTTTTTACTGTGTGCAGCAGTCGCACCCCTGGAATGATCCAGGCAAACCGGATCACTCCCTGCAACAACATGAGCAGCGTGATTAATCTTCGAGGCGCGGGAAACGATTGGCGATGTCTTCGCCAGTAAAGTCCGCGACCCAGCCTTCAGGGTTTTTGAACAGCCGGATGGCAACAAAATGCGGATGCTCGCCCATATCGAACCAGTGCCGCGTGCCTGCTGGCACTGAGATCAGGTCGTTCTTTTCGCACAAAACTGCATAAATATAATCTTCAATGTGCAGCGTAAACAGCCCACGTCCGGCGACGAAAAAACGCACCTCATCTTCGGCATGACGATGCTCATCGAGGAATTTGGCGCGCAGTTCGGCTTTTTGCGGGTGATCGCTATTAAGGCTGATCACGTCAACGGCGACATAGCCACCCTCGCTCATCAGCCGGTCAATCTGGGGGCGATAGGCGTTGATCACTTGTTCCTGACTGGCACCCGGCTGAATTGGCGCGCCCGCCTGCCAACGGTCAAAGCGCACACCCTGCTCGGCCAGCGTGGAGGCGATGTCTTCAAGGTGGGTCAGCACCTTGTTCGGTAGCTCGGGGCTCGATACGTGATAAACGGACAGGCTGCTCATGGGGCGTGGTTCCTCGGCTTCGGCGCGCACTCGGCTTTTACAGACCGCTCAGGCATACCGGTCAAATCAAGTGATGGGCTTCTTCACAACGAAGTCAGCGTTAACGATTGAGTACTGCGCGGGTTTTCAGTTCGCCTTCAAACAGGAGTTCGAAGGCTTCAATGATATCCAGGCTCAGGTGTTCACGGATAAGGCTCCTGGCCTGTCCTCTTGCAGTCGAGTGCCAATGATAACGGCTGCGGCCAACGCTGCGAGGCTTGCCATACTAAAGGTGATAGCGGGGCCCAGCGTGTTCCAGCTGTAGCCGGAGTACAGCGCCCCCACAGCTCCGCCGATACCGGCCAACGTGGCATACAGGGCCTGGCCCTGCCCTTGTTGGCCGGGGCCGAAACTGCGCTGCACAAAGGTCATGGCCGATGCATGAAAACTGCCGAAGGTTGCGGCGTGCAGCAGCTGCGCCAACAACAGCACCCACAAGTGCTCGGCAAAAGAGCCCAACAGCAGCCAGCGCAAGGCGGCCAGCATAAAGCTGAACATCAACACCCGCCGCACCGAGAACTTCAGCAGGATGCGGCGCATGGCCAAAAACATCAGCACTTCGGCAACCACCCCCAAGGCCCAGAGCAAGCCAATCACGCCACGGCTGTAACCCAGGTCTTCAAGGTGCAAGGTCAGAAAGGTGTAATACGGTCCGTGGCTCATTTGCATCAACGCGACACAGGCATAAAACGCCAGCACGCCCGGACTGCACAGCTGCTTTAAAAAACCACCCGCGATGAGCTTTCGTCCCTGACTTGAAGGCTGCGCGTTCGGCACCCAGAGGCTGCACAACACAATCCCGGCCATGATTACGATCAACGCTACCGGGTAGATATCCAGGCTCAGCCACTCGAACAGGCGCCCTAAAATCACCACGGTAAGAATGAAGCCGATAGAGCCCCACAGGCGAATCTGACTGTAGCGTTCAGGCTGCTCACGCAAGTGGGCGAAGGTGATGACTTCAAATTGCGGCAACACGGCATGCCAGAAGAACGCGTGCAACGCCATCACCAGCGCCAGCCAGACGTAACTCTGGCTAACAAAAATCAGCGCAAAACTGAGCAAGGTACACAGCGCACCCAAACGCACGATCAACAGACGCTGGCCGGTGTAGTCGCCCAGCCAGCCCCACAGGTTGGGGGCCACGCAACGCATCAGCATCGGGATGGCAACCAGCTCGCCTATGCGTGCGCTGGAGAAGCCAAGGTGATGGAAGTACAGCGCCAGAAACGGCGCTGTAGCGCCGAGCAAAGCGAAATAGAAAAGATAGAACCCTGACAGGCGCCAGTAAGGAAGTGTCGCCACGGCCGTCAGACCGTAGCGCTCAACAGCCCTTGCATTACAACTGGCCCAGCACTGGTGTGCTCACTCGCACATCAGCGTTCTGACCACGATGACGCAGCAGATGGTCCATCAACACGATGGCCATCATCGCTTCGGCAATCGGCGTGGCACGAATGCCAACGCACGGGTCATGGCGGCCCTTGGTGATCACATCCACCGGATTGCCATGAACATCGATCGAACGACCCGGCGTGGTGATGCTCGACGTTGGCTTGAGGGCCAAATGCGCAACGATCGGCTGACCAGACGAAATGCCGCCCAAAATGCCGCCTGCGTTGTTGCTAAGGAAGCCTTCAGGGGTCATCTCGTCGCGGTGCTCGGTGCCGCGCTGGGCAACGCTGGCAAAACCGGCGCCAATTTCGATGCCCTTGACCGCGTTGATGCTCATCAGCGCATGGGCCAGCTCGGCATCCAGACGATCGAAAATCGGCTCGCCCAAACCTGGAATCACGCCTTCGGCGACTACGGTGATCTTGGCACCGACCGAGTCCTGGTCACGGCGCAGTTGATCCATGTAGGCCTCAAGCTCGGGCACTTTGTCCGGATCGGGGCTGAAAAAGGCGTTTTCTTCGACTGAATCCCAGGTCTTGAACGGAATTTCAATCGGGCCCAACTGGCTCATGTAGCCACGAATCACGATGCCCTGGGTTGCCAGATACTTCTTGGCAATTGCACCTGCGGCTACCCGCATGGCCGTTTCGCGGGCCGAGCTGCGACCGCCACCACGGTAATCGCGCTCACCGTATTTGTGGTGGTAGGTGTAATCGGCGTGGGATGGGCGGAACAGGTCCTTGATCGCCGAATAGTCCTTGGACTTCTGATCGGTGTTGCGGATCAGCAGGCCGATGGCGCAACCGGTGGTGCGACCTTCAAAAACCCCGGAAAGGATTTCGACTTCGTCGGGTTCCTGACGCTGAGTCGTGTGACGACTGGTGCCGGGTTTGCGTCGATCCAGATCACGCTGCAAGTCTTCAAGAGACAGCTCAAGCCCGGGCGGGCAGCCATCAACAATGGCGACCAACGCCGGACCATGGCTTTCGCCAGCGGTGGTGACAGTGAACAGCTTGCCGTAGGTATTGCCGGACATGCAGGGCGCTCCGCGAAAATCAGCCGATTGAATTCAGCCCGGAATCTGTTTTTTTGTTGCAGCCACAACAAAGCATGAACAGATCCCAGATAACTAAGTGCGCCAGTATACGCAGGCTACCTCTGTAGTTCATCCTCGAACCTTACTCATCCGGGTTTGTCCAACCGGCACATTAGACAATGATGGCGCTATGATGCTTCGAATACTCTTTTTAGCACTGACCCTGTTCGGCACCCAGGCCCTGGCGGCCCCTCCTTCTAATGTCTTGCTGCGACCCATTGAGCTGGATACCGGCTCTGGCACGCTGTATGGCTCGTTGGTGCTACCCAAGAGCGACAAACCCGTGCCTGTAGTGCTGATCATTGCCGGCTCCGGCCCTACTGACCGCGATGGCAACAACCCTATTGGCGGGCGTAACGACAGCCTGAAAAAACTGGCATGGCGCCTGGCACAGAGCAATATCGCCAGTGTGCGCTTCGACAAGCGCGGCATTGCCCAAAGCCAGCCTGCCGGGCCCGACGAGCGTCAGTTGAACTTCGATCAATATGTCTCCGACGCCGTCGCTTGGGGCAACAAGCTCAAGAGCGACCCGCGCTTTGGCAAGGTGTTTGTGCTCGGGCACAGTGAAGGCGCACTGATCGCCAGCCTGGCAGCACCTAAAATTGGCGCCGCCGGGGTGGTCTCCATTGCGGGCACGGGACGTCCGGTCGGCGTGTTGTTGCGCGAACAACTGCAACGCAATCACCTGCCACCTGCCCTGCTCAAGCGCAGCTTTGAGCTGATCAGCACTCTGGAGGCCGGCCAAACCGACGACAACGTACCCACTGACCTGCAACTGGTGTTTCGCCCCTCCGTGCAGCCGTACATGGTCAGCCTGCTGCGCTACAACCCGGCTACCGCCTTTGCTGCATTAAAAATGCCGGCGCTGATCATTCAGGGCACTCACGACATTCAGGTTGAGGTCAAGGATGCGCGCCTGCTCAAGGCAGCCAAGCCCGATGCCGTGCTGACCCTGATCAATGGCATGAACCACGTGATGCGCATCGTGCC
Source organism: Pseudomonas kulmbachensis (assembly GCF_963681935.1). Classification (NCBI taxonomy): domain Bacteria; kingdom Pseudomonadati; phylum Pseudomonadota; class Gammaproteobacteria; order Pseudomonadales; family Pseudomonadaceae; genus Pseudomonas; species Pseudomonas kulmbachensis. Next base: position 3,449,405 of record NZ_OY817088.1, read on the forward strand.
CATGGACATGAAACGCCAGGTGCAGTCGTACAACGATCCCAATCAGCGGCTGGCTGGTGAGTTGGGCGACCGAACTGTGCGCTTTATCACGAAAGTGAACGCGGGCCAGCCCTACAGTACTGCGCATAACGGCCGATAAACCTGTGTCGGCCGCCTTTGCTTAGCTGACATTTCGGGCTAGCACAGGATTGAGCCGCTATGAGCGACACCCCATCACAACCCGCCGGGCCTGAGACAGCCGCAACGCCCGAAGCACCGCCGCTGCCTTGGGCTGACGTGCAACCTGAGCATTTCAGGATGCTGCGTCTCGCCCCCTTGCAGACCGACCGCAGCACGGGAGCGCGGCCCTTGCGCTTCGTGCAGTTCGGCTCTGCCGAGCGCCACAGCAAGGAGCTCAGCCTGCTGCGCCTGACTCTCTCGCTGCCTGGCCAGCGGGTACGCAGTGAACAAAACCATCTTGACGTGTGGGTCGACCACACCACCCGCCGCGTGCGTATCAGCCCTGAACGCGGTTTGCAGGTAGAACCGCTGAACCGCGGAATTGGCCGTTTTCTGCTGGCCCAGGCCGTACTGTGGGCGCAGAAGAGATGGTCGCAGTACCGCATTGCCGGAACCGACCTGCCCAGCAGGGACGCGTTGAACGAAGACAGCCGCCTGCGTCGCGATCATTTCTTGCGTGTGCATGGGTTTGATGTGGTGTATGCCGACGCCCAGTATCTGAAAGCACGGATCGAAGACGTGCTGGTAGGCAAACTGCTGGATAGCTGGAACGTCGAAAAGCTGCAGATTCTGGACATTCTGGAGGCTGCGCACATGCTCCAGCAGGCCGAACAGAACCTGCTGGAACAAGATGTAAAACTGCGCGAAAAAGATGAAAAACTCAGCCGATACCAGCGCGAAGAGACTGGCCTGAGATTTACCATCACCTGCCTGGTGGCCTTTACGGTCTTCCAGGCAGGCTTGTTGATCTGGATTGCGACCCACCGCTGATACTGAAGCCCTGAAGCCCTGTAGCCGCTGACGAGTAGAACGAGGCTGCGTCCGGCTGCGCAGCAGTCGCAAACCCTGAGTACCGGATTCAACTGGCGCACCATAACGCCTGATTTCACGATCGCTACCTCGCCGGAGCTCGACAGCGGCTACGATCAAACCCGCGAAGCAAACAACGCTTGATGCTCACGGCACTGCTCGGCAGTCAGCATAAACACGCCATGACCGCCGCGCTCGAAATCAAGCCAGGCAAAATCAACCTCCGGGTACAGCGACTCGACGTGAACCTGACTGTTGCCCACTTCAACAATCAGCAGGCCCTTCTCGGTCAGATGATCAGCCGCCTCGGCCAGCATCCGGCGCACCAGGTTCAGACCATCATCGCCGCAGGCCAGGCCCAGTTCCGGCTCATGCTGGTACTCGGCAGGCATGTCGGCAAAATCTTCTGCATCGACATACGGCGGGTTGGACACGATCAAGTCAAAGCGCTGCCCCGGCAAGCCATCAAAGCCGTCGCCCTGAACCGTGTACACACGCTCATCGACACCATGGCGCTCAATGTTCTGATTGGCCACTTCAAGGGCTTCAAAGGACAAGTCCGCCAGCACCACTTCAGCGTTCGGGAACTCATAGGCGCACGCAATGCCGATACAACCCGAACCGGTGCACAGGTCGAGAATGCGCGCAGGCTCAGTGCCAAACCACGGTTCAAAGCGTTTTTCGATCAACTCACCAATCGGCGAACGCGGAATCAAGACACGCTCGTCAACAATAAACGACATGCCGCAGAACCAGGCCTCACCCAACAGGTAGGCAGTAGGTACACGCTCTTCAATCCGGCGTTTGAGCAAATGTTGCAGATTGACCAGCTCATCGTCTTCAAGACGGCAATCGAGATAACTGTCCGCGATTTCCCACGGCAGGTTCAATGCACCCAATACCAGTTGACGGGCTTCGTCCCAAGCGTTGTCGGTGCCATGACCAAAGAACAGATCTTCCCCATGAAAGTGGCTAACGGCCCAGCGAATATGGTCGCGCAGAGTGCGCAGGCGGGAAGTGATCAATGGTCTTACTCCTCAAAATCGATTGGCGATTCTAACAGCCAAACCTCTACGCGCCAAAGTTGTGCCGGACGGTTAGACGCAAGACCGTTTTAAAATGTAAGACCACCTGCAAAAAAATGGCAAAATCGCTCCACTTTGTACATTTTGCGGCTCTGGCGCTGCTCCTTGACATGGCTACAGGCCAACAACCACGCCGCTTACACGACAGGCCATTCACATAAACGCTCCGCCAGTGGAGAATGTCGCAAAAGCCCCATTCAAAGGAGCCCCCGAATGCCCGCTTTAAAGACGATGTTTCAACTCACAGGACGTGGTTATGCCGCGGCCAACCTGAGCAACGCCAGCCTGCTGATCATCGATGCGCAAAATGAATACCTGAACGGGCCACTGGCCTTGTCCGGTATGGATGCTGCCACCGCCAACATCGCCCTTTTGCTTGAGGCGGCCCGCAAGGCCAAGCGTCCGGTAATCCATATCCGTCACCTAGGCACCGTAGGCGGCATGTTCGACCCCCAGGGCGAGCGCGGTGCTTTCATCAAGGGCCTGGAGCCCCAGGGCGATGAGCTGATTATCGAAAAACGCATGCCCAACGCTTTCAACGACACAGGCCTGCAAAAGGCGCTGGAGAACCTGGGTTCCCTGGATGTGATCGTCTGCGGCTTCATGAGCCACTCCAGCGTCAGCACCACCGTGCGAGCAGCCAAAGACTACGGCTTGCGCTGCACCCTGGTTGAAGATGCGTGCGCCACCCGGGACCTGCCTACTCCAGATGGCATCATCAGTGCGGCGCAGGTTCAGAAAGCCGAAATGGCGATCATGAACGACAACTTCGCCACCCTGACGCTGACTCAAAACCTGATTTGATCTGAGCCCACTTCCGAGGGCGGTCCCCAACCGCCCATCTGCAACCATCTACCTGCACGCGCGCCCAATTTCACGACACTCAGGAACAACCTGCCCATGTCCCTGTCGAAGGGCCGATACCCTTTAAGGAAAGATCGGAATGAAGATCTCCGATGGTTTTGATGCTCGACGCTTACGCCCAAAGGCACACAGCAACTGGCGTGCACGCCTGACTCTGACGTTTGCAGCCCTGCTGGCCCTGTTTGGCGCGCTGTTGGCGGCTGCGGGTGCTACCAGCCTGATTGGCCATCCAAACGCCCTGGGCGAGCTCAACGCCAGCCCCGCAGGCGCATCGTTGGTACTGGTGCTCGGCTTGCTGATCTGCTGGCTAGGAATCTGGATGTGGCGTCGCCGACGTCGCCTTATGCGCCAACCGCTCGGGCTGAGTATGGCTGCGCACTTGATGAAAAAGCACGACTGAAGCATATCCGCCGCCCGATCGTCGTCGACTTGGGTAAACTAGCCGCCCTTCGCGGAGGCTGACATGCAAGACGACGACTTTTCCCTGTTCAAAACCGAAATTCGCGGTGTTAAACCGATCAAGCATGATCGGGCCGACACCGGCAAACCCAAAGCTGACCGTGCGCAGTTGGCCAAATTGCGCCAGTCAGCCACCGTACGTACCAATGCGACCATCATCGACGGCCTGTCTGACCAGTTCGTGATTGATGTGGGCCCCGAAGATCAGCTGAGCTGGTCCCGTGACGGCGTACAAGAAAGCCAGATGCGCAAGCTCAAGCTCGGGCAGATCAGCTTCGAAGGCAGCCTTGACCTGCATGGCATGACGGTCGAAAAAGCCCGCGAAACCCTTTGGGAGTTTCTCGGCGAAGCCACCAAACTTGAAGTTCGCTGCGTACGCGTTACTCATGGCAAGGCCGTGCGCCTGGACGGCAAGCGCCCGATGATTAAAAGTCACGTCAATACCTGGCTGCGCCAGCATTCACAGGTACTGGGCTTTTGTTCCTGCCAGGCCAAACACGGCGGCGCCGGCGCCGTATATGTGATGCTCAAGCGCACCATGATGGAAGGTCGCGACGAGTAACAGCCTGTCATCAAGCTTGCAGCGTTGTGCCTGACTACCGGAATCAGGCAAAGCGCCTTCTGCGCGCACCCTCCCCTCGTTCAAGGCGCCCCGCCGACTTTCACATGTTCTTCACTCATTGGCCGTTAATCTGAAAACGATGCCCCCCTTGAGCCTGGCTCCAAATAGCCGTGCATCGATACAGTCTTCACCGGTGAGCAACAAGTCAGGACAAGGCCGTTCAGCGGTATAGCCCTATCCGAAAATGACTCTCGCGCCCAATACATCTCTTCATCGAAGCCCGGTGCGGGGACCTTTTCAGTTGGGCCAGGAAACCTGCCAGGCTCCAGCTACCGGCTTACGTGTACAGACCCATTACAATTAACAGGACATGCCGTCATGCCGTTACCCGTCACGCCGTCTTATGAGCACTGTTTACGTGAGTTATGTACCGTCTCAGAAGACACGGCACAACTGGCCGCCCGAATTGCTGTCGAGCTTCATCCGCAAGTGGTGTCCACCTCCCCCGCGGCGCTGCAGACGCAATTGTTCCACCATATGCACGCAATAGGCTCGCAGCAGTCGCGCTGCGTGTCGCGATTGGCCGGCTGGTTGAATACCTTGGCCAGGCAAGGCGGGTTATCGCACAAGCAAGCTGCAACATTTCTGAATGAAGCCGCTGCCTTGGCTGGCCCCTCGGGCGTCATTCCAGACTGAAGCCCCCCGCTAATAAAACAAAACTACGGCATTGTAGTGGTCAACTATAAGTCACTTGAATTGACCAAAACTTGCCTGCAACTTTTGCACACGGCCTTGCAAGGTAAAGCCATGCCTGTATTCGTGGTCGATAATGACTCCAGGGATGCGAGCAGCGACGAGCACAATCCAGGGTATGACTTACAAGATAAAATGACCGCATTGAATTACAAAATAGCGTGTCTACCCGCGCGAAAAGTATTCACGCACCTCGATCATATTCAGAGCGGTACGGCTTCAGCCATAGGGGGGTATTCTGACAACCACCGAAGAATCAAAATGCATAACCAAATCACCGGCTAACTGCAGCAGTTGAATCGCTCAACAGCTCAAAACATGATGCCCGCTCCTTTCAAAACGATGCTGACTGGCTCTACGAGCCCACCAAGCTTGCCCAACGTACGCAACCGTAACAGTCGACCATCGATCAGGCATAACCGCCAACTTTTTTCAGGAAGCCCGCTCAAAACTGCAGATCATGGTGCGCAGACAATACAACTGCAGGCACACCTAAGCTACCATGTGCCCCATGGCAGGCATGAACCCTGCGTTTATCGCCAATCAGCTAGGCTACAGCGTACAAATGTTGCTACCAACGTATGCTAAATGGCTAAATTCCAGCGCAGACTGGAGCGAGCTCGGGAAACTCGAAAACAGCGTGATTGGTATAAAATTGGTACGACCCGATGAGGTGCCACTCTGAAACCCGCATGGAATATAGTCCTGTGACACTGGAACAAAACTACACCGCGATCCTCGGTCAACTCGGCGAAGACGTTTCCCGTGAAGGCCTGCTGGATACGCCAAAGCGTGCAGCCAAAGCCATGCAATACCTTTGCCGTGGCTATGAGCAAACCCTGGAAGAAGTCACCAACGGTGCCTTGTTCAGCTCTGACAACAGCGAAATGGTGCTGGTGAAAGACATCGAGCTGTACTCGTTGTGCGAACACCACCTGTTGCCGTTTATCGGCAAGGCCCACGTCGCTTATATTCCGAGCGGCAAAGTGCTGGGCCTGTCGAAAGTGGCACGCATTGTCGACATGTACGCTCGTCGCCTGCAGATCCAGGAAAACCTGAGCCGCCAAATCGCCGACGCTGTGATGCAAGTCACCGGCGCCTTGGGCGTTGCAGTGGTGATTGAAGCCAAGCACATGTGCATGATGATGCGCGGTGTCGAGAAGCAAAACTCATCGATGATCACTTCGGTGATGTTGGGTGAGTTCCGCGAGAACGCGGCCACGCGCAGCGAGTTTCTCAGCCTGATCAAGTAACAGGCATACCGAAAAAGGCCGGCGTTTATCGCCGGTTTTTTTCGTCTGCGTGTTTTCAGGTAAGCTGCGCCTCTTCTTTCTTGCCCATGAGGCTTTTACTGTGTTTATCAAAGCGCTTCGCGTAGGCCTGGGTCAGCTCATCATCGCTGGCGATTTTATTACCCGCCCGAGCAAAAAACAGCGCCCGGCTGCCGCACAGGCGCAGGTTGATCAAGCTGCAAAGGGTCTGACCCTGTACCAGTTCCACGCCTGCCCGTTCTGTGTAAAAACCCGCCGCACGCTGCGCCGCCTGAATGTGCCGGTAGCTCTGCGTGATGCCAAGAACAACGAGCAGGACCGTCAGACCCTGCTGGAACAAGGCGGCAAGATCAAAGTACCGTGCCTGCGAATAGAAGAAGATGGCAAGACCACCTGGATGTATGAATCCAAGGTCATTATTGATTACCTGAACCAACGGTTTGCCAACGTTTAAGCTGCACTCTCAGTGAGAGCGAGCCCGCTCGCGAAAGCTTCTGACACCTTCGCGAGCGGGCTTTAGGGGATTTTAATCAAGCATCCCCACATGCCGCGGATGGCTGGCCACCCGAGCAAGCCAGGCCTGAATACCCGGATAGCTGCTCAGATCAAACCCGCCCTGATCAGCCACATGGGTGTAGGCATACAACGTCACGTCCGCAATCGAGTACTGCTCACCCACCAGATACGGTGTGCGGTTGAGCTGTTGCTCCATTACGTCCAGCGCCTTGTAACCGCGTTTCTGCAGCTTGCGGTATTCCGCCAGACGCTCCTCAGGCAGCCCCAGGTAGAACTGGATAAAACGTGCCACCGCGATATAAGGCTCATGGCTGTACTGCTCGAAAAACTGCCATTGCAGCACTTGCGTGCGCAAACGCGGCTCCGCGGGCAAAAACTCGCTACCGTCGGCCAGGTAGTTGAGAATCGCATTGGACTCCCACAGGCACGTACCGTCTTCCAGTTCCAGCACCGGCACCTTGCCGTTGGGATTTTTCGCCAGAAATTCCGGGGTTTCGGTTTCGCCCTTGAGAATATCCACCGCGAACCACTGATACTCAAGACCCAGCAAATGCAGCATCAGCTTGATCTTGTAGCAGTTGCCCGAGTTGTAATCGCCATAAACCTTGAGCATCGCGCCTCCTTTAGGCCGCCTGGGCAGCCTGTGCCTGACGAATCACGTTAGCCAGGCGCTTGAGACCTTCGTGCAGACGCGCAGGGTCGATGTGACTGAAGTTCAGGCGCAGGCTGCCAACGTTCTGGTCCGGGTTGGCGAAGAACGGTTCACCCGGCATAAATGCCACGTTCTGCTCCAGTGCAGGCTTGAGCAAGGTACGGGTATCAAACGGCTGCTTGAGGGTCAGCCAGAAGAACAGCCCGCCCTGCGGTACATGCCAATCAGCCAGATCCGCGAAGTGTTCTTCCAGCGCCAGCTGAAAACCGTCACGGCGCACGCGATAGAAATCACGCAGTTCGGCCAGATGGTTGCTCATTTTCTCGGTGCCGATCCACTGCAGAGCCTGCCATTGACCGATACGGTTGGTGTGCAGGTCTGCCGATTGCTTGAGGCGCAGCAGGTGCGGGAACAGGTCCGGGCTGGCAATCAGGAAGCCAACGCGCAGGCCTGGCAACAAGGTTTTGGACACGGTGCCGGTGTAGATCCAGCTGGCTTTTTTCAGGCGGCTGACAATCGGCGTGGCGCTGCCACCGTCGAAATTCAGTTCGCGGTAGGGTTCGTCTTCGATCAGGGTCACGCCGAACTCATCCAGCAAAGCCGCTACCGCGTCGCGCTTGGTTTCGCTGTAACGCACGGCAGACGGGTTCTGGAACGTCGGGATCAGGTAGATGAACGCCGGCTTGTGTTTTTCCAGCTGCACACGCAACGCGGCCAGATCCGGGCCATCGGCTTGCAGCGGGAAGCTCAGGCACTCGGCGCCGAACAATTGGAAGATTTGCAGCGCCGCCAGGTAGGTCGGCGCCTCGAGCATGATTTCAGTGCCCTTGTCGATATACAGCTTGGCAGCCAGATCCAGCGCCTGCTGCGAGCCACTCAGCACAATGACCTGGCTCGCATCGCAATCAACACCCAGTGCGCGGGCCTCTGCGGCCAGCACTTCACGCAATGCCGGTTCGCCTTCGCTCATACCGTATTGACCCATCGAGGCTGGCATATCGGTCCAGTCGACTTTGGGCAGCATGGCCTCGGCCGGTAGCCCGCCAGCGAAAGACATGACTTCCGGACGTTGGGCCGCAGCCAGAATTTCACGAATCAAAGAGCTTTTCAGGCGGGAAACACGTTCGGAGAAGGCCATACAGATCACCGGTAGCGGAAGTAATTGGAAATAAGTCAAACTGGTTGACCGAAACTACGCCGCGAAGCCTAGATACGTCAATATGCTTGACCTTAAAAATCCGACCACTCAGCGCGCCGCCATGGAAGCCTTCTTCTTTGGCTATCAAGCATTTACCGCCAAGGCGGACGAAATGCTGGCACGCCGTGGGCTAAGTCGGGTGCATCAGCGCATTGTTTTCTTTATCGCCCATCACCCCGGTGTAAGCGTCAAGGAACTGCTGACATTGCTGGGTGTGAGTAAACAGGCCCTCAACACGCCATTACGGCAGTTGATCGAAATGGACCTGGTGCGCAGCGTCGCGCCCGAGACCGACAAGCGCAAACGCCTGCTGGAGCTGACCGCTGACGGCGTGACCTTCGAGAAAAACCTGCGCCGCGAGCAGGTCAAATTACTCCAGCGAGTGTTCGCTCAGGCGGGTGACGAGGCGGTTAACGGCTGGTTGGCGATCAATCTTGCATTGGGCCAAAGCCGCCACGGCTAACCTGCGGGGTAGCCGACCCGGCACTTCGTCCACAATTTAGAAAACATTATTTGCTTTATTTGTATACAAAAGCATAATTCATCTCGCCTGCGTTCTTGACCTAAAAGTCAATAAACCTGTCACCCGCCTCACCCAGTGCCCTTAAAAACAATAAAAGCCTGAGGAAATTACCGTGGACAGCCAAAAGTCTGAAATACCCGTCGCTGAACTTTCACCTCCCTCCCCCCGTGGCTGGCTGGAGCGTCTGTTCAAACTGTCGCTGCATGGCACCACGGTCAAAACCGAGCTGATCGCCGGGCTGACTACCTTTATCACCATGGCCTACATCATCTTCGTCAACCCCAACATCATGGCTGATGCTGGCATTGATCACGGCGCCGCCTTTGTCGCGACCTGTATCGCCGCCGCCCTCGGCAGCCTGCTGATGGGGCTCTACGCCAACTGGCCGGTAGGGCTGGCGCCAGGCATGGGCCTGAATGCGTTTTTCACCTACACCGTGGTCGGCACTATGGGCTACAGCTGGGAGACGGCCTTGGGCGCGGTCTTTGTCTCCGGCGTGCTGTTTCTGATTCTGACCCTGTCGCGGGTACGCGAATGGTTGCTCAACAGCATTCCCGTCAGCCTGCGTTATGCAATGGGCGCGGGGGTGGGCTTGTTTCTGGGGATCATCGGCCTGAAAACCTCGGGCATCATCGTCGACAGCCCGGCAACCCTGATCAAGCTCGGTTCGTTGCGCGACCCTGCCCCGCTGCTGGCCGCCGTGTGCTTTTTGATGATCGCAATTCTCAGCTATCACCGGGTTTTCGGCGCGATCCTGATCAGCATCATCGCCGTCACTCTGGCCGGTTGGGGCCTGGACCTGGTGCACTACAACGGCATCATGTCAGCGCCGCCAAGCCTGGCGCCAACCTGGATGGCCATGGACCTCAAGGGTGTGTTCAATATCAGTATGATCAGCGTGGTACTGGCCTTCCTGTTTGTACACATGTTCGACACAGCAGGCACCCTGATGGGTGTGGCCCAGCGAGCAGGGCTGGTCAAGGCAGACGGCAAGATCGAGAATCTGTCACGGGCGCTCAAGGCTGACAGCGCCTCCAGCGTGTTCGGCGCGGTGGTCGGTGTACCGCCGGTCACCAGTTACGTCGAAAGCGCCGCGGGTGTCGCAGCAGGCGGGCGCACGGGGCTTACCGCCGTCACTGTGGGCGTGTTGTTTGTGGCCGCGATGTTCTTTGCCCCACTGGCTGGCATGATCCCCGCTTATGCCACGGCAGGCGCACTGATTTACGTCGCGATGCTGATGATGGGCGGCATGCAGCACATCAACTGGGACGAACCCACCGACTGCATCCCGGCGATTGTGACCGTGATCATGATGCCGCTGACCTTCTCGGTCGCCGACGGGATCGCTCTGGGTTTTATCAGCTATGTCGCACTCAAGGCGGGCACCGGCAAACACCGCGAAATATCCGTCAGTTTGTGGGTGCTCTGCGCTATTTTCATCGCCAAGTTTATTTACCTGTAAACCGGGCGGTATCAACCGGCTCCGCCAATGAAGCGGGGCCTTTGTTGCATGGGAGGAAGTGATGAGTCTGGAAACCTGGCTGCTGTTCAGCAGCGCGGCATTGGTGGTAATCCTGATTCCGGGGCCATTGTCGTTATTGATGATCAGCAACAGCTTGAACTACGGGTTGCGTCGCTCGTATCCGGCCTTTCTGGGCGGTGTGTTTGCCTCGATTTGCCTGCTCAGCGCCTCGGCCCTGGGTCTGGGCGCCTTGCTGCTGGCCTCGGAAAAACTCTTCAGCGCCCTGAAGATCGTCGGTGCGCTCTATCTGTTTTACCTTGCCTGGCAAAGCTGGAAACAGTCGCGCCAGCCGGCCACCGTCACCAACGTACCTGAAGCCGCACCAAAACCGCGCTTCAGCGCCCTGTTTGGGCGCGCGTTTGTACTGGGTGCGAGCAATCCGAAAGACATTCTGTTCTTTGCCGCCTTCCTGCCGCAATTTCTGAACCCCAACCTGCCCTTCCTCAACCAGTTGCTGGTGATGATCGCCACCTGGACCGTGCTCGACCTGCTGTGCAAGCTGGCTTATGGCCTGGGTGCACACGGTGCGGCGGGCTATCTGCGCAGCGGCAAGGGCCAGAGCTGGTTCAACCGCGTCAGTGCCGGGCTGTTTGGCGTGGCGGGCACGGCGTCGCTGTTGAGCCGCTGATACAGCACCGCATTTGTGGGAGCGGGCTTGCTCGCGATACGGGCGACGCAGTTTTTCTGGATGACCGCATCGACGCCATCGCGAGCAAGCCCGCTCCCACAGCTTATTTGTTTGCGGGCAAAAAAAAGCCCGCAGTGTGAGCGGGCAAAAAACCACATGCGCAGATCGAAAACTTTTAGCTCCCGCGATAAGTCGAGTAGCTGTACGGCGAAATCAACAGCGGTACATGGTAGTGATCCTGCTCGGCACTGATCCCGAAACGCAGCACCACCACATCCAGAAACGCAGGTGCAGGCAGCTGCACACCCCGCGCGCGGTAGTAATCACCGGCACTGAACTGCAACTGATAAACCCCGGAACGGTACGTATCACCTTCCAGCAGGGGCGTATCGCATCGGCCATCGTTGTTGGTCAGCGCCGTCGCCACCAATTCCAGCCCTGAACCTTCTACCCGATACAGCTCGACCTTGATCGAGCTGCCCGGGCAGCCGTGTGCGGCATCCAAAACGTGCGTAGTCAAACGTCCCATAGATTGTGCGACCTCCCGAGTCGGTGAAAAAAACTGTAGCTGCACCCCTTTAGCGCACCAAAAGGCTCAGCGAAGACATGATTAAGACATTTATCAAAAAAATTGTACACAATTAAAAAGCACAATCCAGCCTCCCCCTTGAACCACGCGGCCTACATGCCATTTCTTGGCAAAGCCACAGTGGCCATAGACCTAACCCCCATAAACTGACCAATCAGGCAAGTTTCTTGCAAGTACTATTTCAGCAGCAGACATGGTAGAAATAGGAAAAATCAGGGTTACAAATGGATTGCAAAGTTGTATACAATCAATCCATCACAGTGACGCCAGGTCTGGCCAATCGACTGTTAACACAAACAATAAGGAAGACTGTAGTGAGCGCTGACTACCCACGCGACCTGATTGGTTACGGTCCAAACCCTCCGCACCCGCATTGGCCGGACAACGCCCGCATCGCCCTGTCTTTTGTACTCAACTACGAAGAAGGCGGCGAGCGCAACATTCTCCACGGTGACAAGGAGTCAGAAGCCTTCCTTTCGGAAATGGTTTCGGCGCAGCCGCTGCAAGGCGAGCGCAACATGAGCATGGAATCCCTTTACGAGTACGGCAGCCGCGCAGGCGTTTGGCGAGTACTCAAGCTGTTTCGAGAATTCGATATCCCGCTCACCGTATTTGCCGTCGCCATGGCCGCCCAGCGCCACCCGGATGTGATCCGCGCCATGGTTGACGCCGGGCATGAGATTTGCAGCCACGGTTATCGCTGGATTGACTACCAGTACATGGATGAAGCCCTCGAGCGTGAGCATATGCTCGAAGCGATCCGCATCCTCACCGAAATCAGCGGCGAACGCCCGCTGGGCTGGTACACCGGCCGCACCGGCCCCAATACCCGGCGTTTGGTGATGGAAGAAGGCGGCTTTTTGTACGACTCGGACACCTATGACGACGACCTGCCCTACTGGGAACCGAACAACCCTACCGGCAAACCGCATCTGGTGATCCCGTACACCCTGGACACCAATGACATGCGCTTCACCCAGGTGCAGGGTTTCAACACCGGCGAGCAGTTTTTCCAGTACCTCAAGGATGCTTTCGATGTGCTGTACGCCGAAGGCGCAGAGTCGCCGAAGATGCTATCGATCGGCCTGCATTGCCGCCTCATTGGCCGCCCTGCGCGTCTCGCCGCCCTCAAGCGTTTTATTGAATACGCCAAGGGGCACGAGCACGTCTGGTTCACCCGCCGCGTGGACATCGCCCGCCACTGGCACGCCACCCATCCTTATGTTGCAGAGACTGCCAAATGAGCACCTTCAAGACCCTCAAGCCTTCAACCCTGAGTCGTGAAGCGTTCGTGGCGGCCTTTGCCGATATTTACGAACACTCGCCCTGGGTTGCTGCAAAAGCCTTCGACCTGGGCCTGGACAGCAGCGTCGACACCATCGAGGCCCTGCACCAGCGCATGAGTGACATTTTGTTGAGCGCCGATCACGCCAGCCAGCTGGCATTGATCAACGCTCACCCGGACCTGGCAGGCAAAGCAGCCGTCCAGGGCCAACTTACCGAAGCCAGTACCCATGAACAGGCTGGCGCCGGTATTCACCAATGCACGAGCGATGAGTTCCAACGCTTCACCGAGCTGAACGACGCCTACAAAGCCAAGTTCAAGTTTCCCTTCATCATGGCGGTAAAAGGCAGCGACCGGCACCAGATCCTCGCCGCGTTCGAGACACGTATCCACAACCCGGCAGACGTCGAGTTCAAATGCGCGTTGGCAGAAATCAACAAAATTGCCCTGTTCCGATTGCTCCAGCTCTAAGCCGAACCGGCACTTGCCGATGACGCATCTCCAGCCACTTAATTAAAGGCAGACAAGAAGAATGAAAGCTTACGCCGTACCTTTCGAGAAGTTCGTCAACCTGGCCGATGCCCGCCTGGGCACCAAAATCGTTTCGGTAACCGATGACTGGTTCGCTGACGCCAACCGCATGTTCCAGCCGACCCCGGCCGTATGGAAGGAGGGCGTTTTCGATGACAACGGCAAGTGGATGGACGGCTGGGAGTCCCGCCGCAAGCGCTTCGAAGGCTATGACAGTGCAGTCATCCGTCTTGGCGTTCCGGGCTCGATCAAGGGCGTGGACATCGACACTTCATTCTTCACCGGCAACTTCCCGCCGTCTGCCTCCCTTGAGGCCTGCTTCCTGGCCTCGGGCGAACCGGGCGAAGACACTAAATGGGTTGAAGTGCTGTCGGCTGTCGAGCTGCAAGGCAACAGCCACCACTACCACGAGATCAGCAATGACCAGGCGTTCAGCCACTTGCGCTTCAATATCTACCCGGATGGCGGCGTAGCACGTCTGCGCGTTTACGGCGTGCCGTTCCGCGACTGGTCGGCAGTGGGCGACAACGAACAGGTCGATCTGGCTTCAGCCCTCAACGGTGGCCGTGCCCTCGCCTGCTCCGATGAACACTTCGGCCGCATGAGCAACATCCTCAACCCGGGCCGTGGCATCAACATGGGCGACGGCTGGGAAACCGCGCGTCGTCGTACGCCAGGTAATGACTGGGTCATCGTGGCTCTGGGGCATGCTGGCCTGATCGAAGAAATCACCATCGACACCCTGCATTTCAAGGGCAACTACCCGGACAGCTGCTCGATCCAGGGCGCGTTCGTCAAGGGCGGTACTGACAACCAGATCGAAACCCAGTCGCTGTTCTGGCGTGAATTGCTGCCGAGCCAAAAAATGGAAATGCACGCTGAACACACCTACAGCGAGCAACTCAAAGACCTCGGTCCAATCACCCACATTCGCCTGAATCTGTTCCCGGACGGTGGTGTAAGCCGCCTGCGCGTATTGGGTAAAGTCGCCAAATAAGCGCTGACCCCGATCGCAGGCAAGCCTGCTCCCACAGGGAATTGCATCGCACATGTGGGAGCGGGCTTGCCCGCGATAGCGACAAAACTGACACCACAGAAACCCGAATAAGAAGACCACCATGCGCACATTGATGATTGAACCGCTGACCAAAGAAGCCTTCGCCCCTTTCGGTGATGTGATTGAAACCGATGGCAGCGACCACTTCATGATCAATAACGGTTCGACCATGCGCTTTCACCGTCTGGCCGAGGTCGAAACGGCTACGCCAGAAGACAAGGCGATCATCAGTATTTTCCGCGCAGACGCGCAGGATATGCCGTTTACCGTCCGCATGCTGGAGCGCCATCCGCTGGGCAGCCAGGCTTTTATACCGCTGCTCGGCAACCCCTTTCTGATCGTGGTCGCGCCACTTGGCGATGAACCTGTATCAGGTCTGGTCCGTGCCTTTGTCAGTAATGGCAGGCAGGGCATTAATTACCATCGCGGCGTTTGGCACCATCCGGTGCTGACGATCGAAAAGCGGGATGACTTCCTGGTGGTTGATCGCAGTGGCACAGGCAATAACTGCGATGAGCATTTCTTGAAAGAGGATGAGTTGTTGATCCTCGCCCCCCACCAATAAGAGAAGGTCCGTCTACTCACGCAGGGTAGCGGGCAGAGGTAAAGACTGTGGAAGCACATCTAATGGAATGGCTGAATCTGAGCGTGCGCTGGATTCATATGATTACCGGTGTGGCCTGGATCGGCGCATCGTTTTATTTCGTCTGGCTGGAGAACAACCTCAACCGAGCCAACCCCAAGGAAGGCCTGGCGGGCGACCTTTGGGCCATTCACGGCGGCGGTATTTACCACCTCGAAAAATACAAGCTGGCCCCACCCACCATGCCGGAAAATCTGCACTGGTTTAAGTGGGAAGCCTATTTCACCTGGATGTCAGGCATCGCCCTGCTCTGCCTGGTGTTCTACTTCAACCCCGCGCTGTACCTGATCGCTCCCGGCAGCAGCCTGAGCGGTCCCGAAGCAGTTGCCATCGGTATCGGTTCATTGATTGCCGGCTGGTTTGTTTACGACTTTCTATGCGACTCCGCCTTGGGCAAACGCCCGGCGTTGCTCGGTTTCGTCCTGTTTGTGTTGCTGGTTGCAGCAGCGTTCGGCCTGAGCAAGGTGTTCAGCGGGCGCGGTGCGTACCTGCATGTGGGCGCCATTATCGGCACCATCATGGTCGGTAACGTGTTCCGCACCATCATGCCCGCGCAACGCGCCCTGGTAGCTGCCATCAAGGAAGGCCGCAGCCCCGATCCGGCACTGCCGGCCAAAGGCCTGCTGCGTTCACGTCACAACAACTACTTCACCTTGCCGGTGCTGTTCATCATGATCAGCAACCACTTCCCGAGCACCTATGGCAGCCAATACAACTGGCTGATCCTGGCCGGGATTGCGGTGTTGGCGGTGTTGGTTCGTCACTACTTCAACACCCGCCACAATAGCCACAAATATGCCTGGACCTTGCCGGTCGCAGCACTGGGCATGATCTGCCTGGCTTACGTCACAGGCCCAAAACCGGTGTCGACTGCTCCTGAAACCGCCAAGGTCATCAAGTACCAACCGCTTCCGGAAACCGCCCTGGGCGGAGTCAGAGCCGCAGATGCTCCAGCCCCGGTAACCGCACCCGCTGCCCCGGCAGCGCCAGTGGCCAGTATCGACTTCGAGAAAGTCCATGTGGTGATCCAGGAACGCTGCACAGTCTGTCACTCAGCCACGCCCAGCAGTCCGCTGTTCAGCGCAGCGCCCGCTGGCGTGATGTTCGATACCGCGCAACAGATCAAGCTGATGGCCCCGCGCATTCAGGCCCAGGCCGTCGCCAGCCAGATCATGCCGCTGGGCAATATCACCCAAATGACGCAACAGGAACGCGACCTGATCGGTGCCTGGATCAACACCGGAGCCCAAACCAACTGACGCACAGGCTATGTGGTCGCAGCACTGCTGCGACCACAGGAACACACCACTACAATAAAAATGACCGAGGTGTTGCATGTCCGATTTAACCGAACCGCGCATACCCGCCATATCAGCCCCGCCCCCCTTGGCGCGGCTACCCTTGTTGCAATTGATTCTGGTCGGTTTGCAGCATGTACTGCTGATGTACGGCGGCGCCGTTGCCGTACCGTTGATCATCGGACAGGCCGCTGGTTTGAGTCGCGAAGAGATCGCCTTTCTGATCAACGCCGACCTGCTGGTCGCCGGGGTCGCCACTATCGTGCAGTCGATGGGTATCGGCCCCATGGGCATTCGCATGCCGGTGATGATGGGCGCCAGTTTTGCAGCCGTTGGCAGCATGGTGGCGATGGCCGGGATGCCGGGTATCGGTATGACCGGGATTTTCGGCGCGACTATTGCCGCAGGCTTTTTCGGGATGATCATTGCGCCGTTCATGTCCAAGGTGGTGCGTTTTTTTCCACCCTTGGTCACCGGCACCGTGATCACTTCGATTGGCCTGTCACTATTCCCCGTCGCGGTTAACTGGGCCGGTGGTGGCAGTGCTGCTGCACAGTTCGGTTCACCGGTGTACCTGGCTATCGCGGCATTGGTGCTGGGCACCATCTTGCTGATCAACCGTTTTATGCGCGGTTTCTGGGTCAATATCTCGGTGCTGATCGGTATGGCTTTGGGCTACGTGCTGTCCGGCGCCATTGGTATGGTTGACCTGTCCGGCATCGACAACGCGCCCTGGTTCCAGGTCGTTACGCCGCTGCACTTCGGCATGCCGGAGTTCCACTTGGCGCCGATCCTTTCCATGTGTCTGGTGGTAGTCATCATTTTTGTCGAATCCACCGGGATGTTCCTGGCGCTGGGCAAAATCACCGGCCAGGAAGTCACCCCACGCATGCTGCGTCGCGGCCTGTTGTGTGATGCCGGGGCGTCGTTCCTCGCCGGCTTTTTCAACACATTTACCCACTCCTCCTTCGCTCAAAACATTGGTCTGGTACAGATGACCGGCGTGCGTTGCCGCTCGGTGACGATCATGGCGGGCGTGTTTCTGATCACCCTGAGCCTGCTACCCAAGGCGGCGTACCTGGTGGCCTCGATTCCACCGGCGGTATTGGGCGGCGCAGCCATCGCCATGTTCGGCATGGTTGCTGCAACTGGGATCAAGATCCTGCAGGAAGCCGATATCGCCGACCGCCGCAATCAGTTGCTGGTGGCCGTCAGTATCGGCATGGGCCTGATCCCGGTGGTGCGCCCCGAGTTCTTCGCCCACCTGCCACTGTGGATGGGACCCATCACCCACAGCGGCATCGCCATGGCCGCCGTCAGCGCGGTGTGCCTGAACCTGATGTTCAATGTACTGGGTGGCGCCGGACGCACGGCCATGAGCGGGCATGTGCATCAGCATTGAAGCTGACTGAGCCCCTGCTCGCAATGCAAACGATGCGGTAAATCTGAACGACCGCATTGATGCCATCGCGAGCAAGCTCGCGCCCACAGATTCACCAGCTTCTGAAACAACACAATAATAAAAAGGGAGTTACCCATGAACTGCAAACACTGGGGCGTCACGCTCGCGGGTGGGATTTTGGCTGCCGGTCAGGCAATGGCCGGAGATCTGTTTTTGTGGCAAACCAACAGCCTGACTTACCTCTACGGCAAAAATTTCGCGATCAACCCTTCGATCCAGCAAACCGTCACTTTCGAACATGCCGACAAGTGGAAGTACGGCGACAACTTTCTGTTTGTCGATCGCATTTTCTACAACGGCAAGGATGACCCCAACAAAGGCCCACACACCTACTATGGTGAGTTCAGCCCGCGCCTGTCGTTCGGAAAAATCTTCGACCAAAAACTTGAGTACGGCCCGATCAAGGACGTCCTGCTGGCCATGACCTACGAGTACGGCGAAGGCGACAGCGAGGCGTACTTGATCGGCCCGGGGTTTGATCTGGCGGTGCCGGGATTTAACTACTTCACCCTGAACTTCTACCGTCGACATACCGAAGGCCCGCGCCCTGGAACAGGGGTCTGGCAGATCACTCCGTCGTTTTCCTACACGATCCCGATGGGACGCTCCAACCTGCTGATCGACGGTTACATGGACTGGGTGGTCGACAACGACCAGAACTCACGCGGCACTTACCACGCCAATCTGCACTTCAATCCGCAGATCAAATATGACCTGGGCAAAGCCCTGAATCTGGGTGAAAAACAGCTGTATGTCGGGATTGAATACAGTTATTGGAAGGACAAGTACGGCATCGACAGCAGCAGCCGTCTGGACACCAACCAGAACACCGCCAGCGCCCTGATCAAAGTCCACTTCTAAGTTAAATGTTTGTGCACCCACTGTTCATGCTCACCTTGAGCGTTAACAGAGCGCTTGAGTGCAGACGCCTGAGCCAGTATTCTCCGCGCCCGCTCAAGCGCCAGTACTGTTTTAAAGCTGACTTCAGAGCCAGCTTTATACCTTTAAATCAAAGGTTTACTGACTGTTTTAAAGCACGGATCAAGGCGCCATCACAGAGCGCCACGTTCTGACTACTGCACAACTTTTTACTTTTTTGGAGCTAACCGAATGAAGCGCACACTTACCAGCCTGATGCTTGCGGGGAGCATGTTGGGCGGTCCTGCGGCAGTCGCCGGCGACCTGTTGCAATGGCAAACCAACAGCCTGACTTACTTGTACGGCAAGGACTTTCAAGTCAATCCAAAGATTCAGCAGACCGTCACCTTCGAGCATGCTGACAGTTGGAAGTACGGTGATAACTTCTTCTTCCTCGACCGCATTTTTTACAACGGCAAAGAAGACGGCAACGTTGGCCCGAACACCTATTACGGTGAATTCACCCCACGGTTGTCGTTCGGCAAGATTTTCGATCAGAAGTTTGAGTTTGGCCCGATCAAAGACGTGTTGCTGGCCATGACCTACGAGTTTGGCGAAGGCGACACCGAGGCCTACCTGATCGGCCCGGGTTTCGACCTGAACGTGCCGGGCTTTGACTACTTCCAGTTGAACTTCTACCAGCGCTTCCCGGAAGGTAATCGTGCAGGCAAAGGCGTATGGCAGATTACCCCGGTGTGGGCCTACACCCTGCCCCTGGGCAACTCCGATGTGCTGATCGACGGCTACATGGACTGGGTGGTCGACAATGACCAGAACGCCCGTGGCACCTACCATGCCAACCTGCACTTCAATCCGCAGATCAAATACGACCTGGGCAAGGCCTTGAGCTGGGGCGCCAAACAGTTGTATGTCGGCGTGGAATACGACTACTGGAAAAACAAGTACGGCATCGAAGACAGCGGTTCATTCAAGACCAACCAGGACACCGCGAGCCTGTTGGTCAAGTACCACTTCTGATGCACCGGCCTCAGCCGCGTTATCGCGCCTGAGGCACTTGCAGCAAACCCCGCAGCATCAGGTCCAGGCTGTCCAGCGCAGCCGCCAGACGCTGTGGCGGGTTGTCAGCCTCGGCAATCCAGAACGACGCATCCATCAAACCACCCTGAATCAGACGCGCCAGCGCCTCGGGATCGGTGCGTTGAATCACCTGGGTGTCCATCAAGCCTTGCAGCATTGACGCCATCGACAAGCAGCACACCGATTGGGTGTTCTGTACGTATTGCGAGCCCAGTACCGAGGGCGCATCACGCAACAGAATGCGCTGCACTTCAATTTCCAGGGCCATTTCCAGATACAGCCGGCACTGATCCCGAAACCCTTGCCACTGGCTCTCGGCCTGCTCAAGAACCTGCGCCAACTGCGCGTCCAGTTCGGCATCGATCTGCTGGGCCACCGCCTGAAACAACCCCTTCTTGTCACCAAAGTGGTGATACAGCGCACCACGGGTCAAGCCCACCGAGGCCGTCAACTCGTCCATCGAAGTCTGGGCGTAACCCACCGAACCGAAGGCCAGCCGAGCAGCCTCAAGCAGCTTGCCACGGGTTTCTTCGATCATTTGCGACCGCGCTTTGGGCGCCATGCCTGCCACCTTTATTTTGAGATACACGACGTATGTTAATTGACATACGCCGCGTATGCGTATATTTCTACATACGCCGCGTATGTGGCCGCTGCCGCAGGCTACGATAAGGCCAGAAGGACCTTCAACAACGAGGTCGCTTCGCAACCCATCGCAGCCTGCGGCAGCGGCTACAGACTGCGGTCCACCTTTTGTTGCGGAGCTTGTATGGCTAACCCTTATCGCGAGATTTTCAGCGCCCCCGGCACCAAGGCTTTCAGCGGCGCGGGCCTGATCGCACGGATGCCAATTTCCATGGTCGGCATCGGCATCATCACCATGCTGGCACAATTGCACGGCTCGTACTGGCTGGCAGGCGCCGTGGCCGCAACCTTTGCCCTGGCCATGGCCCTGCTGGCGCCGCAAATCTCGCGCTGGGTCGACCGCTACGGCCAGAGCCGCGTACTACCGGGCGTCACCGTCATTGGCGTCAGCGCATTGCTGGGCTTGCTGCTGTGCAGCCACTTCGGCGCGCCAGACTGGACGCTGTTTGTTTTTGCCGCACTGTCGGGCTGCATTCCCAGCATGCCAGCGATGGTGCGGGCACGCTGGACCGAGCTGTATCGCGGCTCCCCTAAATTGCACACCGCGTTCTCGTTCGAGTCTGTGCTCGATGAAGTGAGTTTTATCATCGGCCCGCCAATTTCCGTGGGCCTCAGCGTGGCGCTGTTTCCGCAGGCCGGGCCGCTGGTGGCAGCCATCCTGCTGGCAATCGGCGTCACCGCTTTTGTGCTGCAACGCAAAACCGAACCACCGGTACACCCGCGCAGCAACGAGCACGGCGGCAGCGTCTTGCAGCAGGGTGCCGTGCTTATCTTGCTGATGGCCCTGCTGGGCCTGGGGACGATTGTGGGCACTGTGGATGTGGTTAGCGTCGCCTTTGCCCAGCACCAGGGCCAACCCGCCGCTGCAAGCATCGTGCTCTCGGTATATGCCCTGGGGTCATGCGTGGCCGGGTTGGTGTTCGGTACGCTCAAATTGAACATGCCGCTGCCCAAGCTGTTTGTGCTGGGCGCACTGGCCACCGCGATCACGATGGTGCCGCTGATGTGGGTCGACAGCATCACCACACTGGCCGTCGGAATGCTGTTTGCCGGGCTGTTTTTCGCCCCGACCCTGATTACCGCTATGGGGTTGGTGGAAAATATCGTCCCGCCCGCCAAACTGACCGAAGGCCTGACCTGGATGATTACCGGCCTGGGCATGGGGGTTGCCCTCGGCGCAGTGGTCGGCGGCTGGGTAATCGACGCTTACGGCGCCCAGACCGGGTTTACCGTGTCGCTGGCAGCCGGGGGCGGCATGTTGCTGTTCGCCGTGCTGGGTTATCGCCTGCTGCAAAACAGCACGTCGCCGCGCCCCCTGGCGGCATGACGGCTTAGCCTTTGACTGCGCGCCACACCTTGCTCACGCCTGTGACCACAGCCAACACCAGCGCCCCGGCGATGATGCCGCCCACGGCGTTGAGCAAGGTCGGCACAATGGCCGATACCACGCCCAGCCATTGCGCGCTGTTTTGCGCCACGCCTTCGACCCAGTGATGAAGCGCGGGCACGCCGTGGGTCAAGATCCCGCCGCCGACCATAAACATCGCGGCCGTGCCGATCACCGTCAGGCTTTTCATCATGTAAGGTGCGGCGCTCAACACGCCACGGCCAAAACTGCGCTGAAAACGCGGCCATGCCCCGTCACCGGTCTTGCGGCTCAGGTACAGGCCGCCATCATCGAGCTTGACGATGCCACCCACCACGCCATACACGCCGATTGTCATCACAATGGCGATCCCCGACAACACCACCACTTGCTGTATCAACGGCGACTCGGACACGATCCCCAAGGTGATGGCAATGATTTCGGCGGACAGAATGAAGTCCGTACGCACGGCGCCCTTGACCTTGTCCTTTTCAAAGGCCGCCAGATCGACGTCAGCCCCGGCCAGGGTGTCCTGCAACGCCTGGCGCTCGCTCTGAGCCTCGGCCTTGTTGTGCATAAAGGAATGGGCGAGCTTCTCAAAGCCCTCAAAGCACAAAAAAGCACCGCCCACCATCAACAGCGGCGTCACGGCCCACGGCACAAATGCGCTTATAGCCAGTGCTGCGGGCACCAGGATCAACTTGTTGCGAAACGAGCCCTTGGCCACGGCCCACACCACCGGCAACTCCCGGTCGGCGCGTACGCCAGACACCTGCTGGGCGTTGAGCGCAAGGTCATCGCCCAGCACCCCTGCGGTTTTTTTGGCGGCCACCTTAGTCATCAGTGCGACGTCATCGAGTACTGCGGCGATATCGTCGAGCAACATCAGCAAGCTACTGCCAGCCATAGAAAAACATCCTTTGAGTTTGAATGGACACAAGCATAGCGCGTGCCAGCCCGAAAGCTGCAATCTTGAGCCACTTGCAAGCCCGGTGCTACCATGCCCGACCGCCACAGTCGGCAAGGACATATCGGGTTTATGAGCAGTATCCGCGAGCGTAATAAAGAACTGATTTTGCGTGCCGCCAGCGAAGAGTTCGCTGACAAAGGTTTCGCCGCCAGCAAAACCAGCGATATCGCGGCCAAGGCAGGCGTGCCCAAGCCCAACGTCTACTACTACTTCAAGTCCAAGGAAAACCTCTATCGCGAGGTGCTCGAAAGCATTATCGACCCGATTCTGCGAGCTTCGACGCCGTTCAATGCCGATGGCGAACCGAACGAAGTACTGAGCAACTACATCCGCTCAAAAATCCTCATCTCCCGCGATCTGCCGTTTGCGTCCAAGGTGTTTGCCAGTGAAATCATGCACGGCGCCCCGCACCTGAGCGAAAAACAGGTCGAGCAGCTCAACGTCCAGGCCAAACACAATATCGACTGCATCCAGATCTGGATCGACCGTGGCCAGATAGCACCTATCGACCCGCATCACCTGATGTTCAGTATCTGGGCCGCGACCCAGACCTACGCCGACTTCGACTGGCAAATCTCCGCCATCACCGGCAAGGCCAAACTCGACGACAGCGACTACGAAGCGGCGACACAGACCATTATTCGGCTGGTGCTCAAGGGTTGTGAACCGGACCGGTAGACCGAGCAAGGGCCTTCGCGAGCAGGCTCGCTCCCACCCTACCCGCGGTAACGAGCTTGCTCGTGAAGGTATTTTCCCAGACACATCAAGCTAAAAAACTGCCCATCTGTGTTGCCCTTACAGGGCTAGCCTTTTCATGACTTATTTGTGAAAGGGCAAAGGAATGCCGTCTCTCGCTGCCTCACACCGCCTGCGCATAGGCCGTTATTCTGAGCAGAATCGAATTTATCTCCTGAGTACCAATACGCGCTGTAGAGAACCGATTTTCAATGACTTTGCTTTGGGCCGATTGGTTGTCGCGCAATTTCGCGCCACGCAAGACCAAGGTTTTGCTGACTCGCTGGCTTGGGTCGTAATGCCCGATCACTTTCATTGGTTGATCGAGTTGCGCCGTGGGACGCTGAGCGGGTTGATGCAAAGAACAAAGTCTTTGAGTACCAAAGCGGTGAACCTGTCGAGCGTTCGCAAGATAAGCCTTTGGCAGAATGGCTTTCATGATCGTGCATTAAGGCGAGAGGAGGATTTGGTGAAAATTGCTCGTTATGTTGTCGCAAACCCATTGCGAGCGGGGCTGGTTGAGAAGCTGGGCGATTATCCGCTGTGGGACGCTATCTGGGTTTGACTGGGTACTTCGCGAGCAGGCTCGCTCCCACAGTCAAGGGATCACTGTGGGAGCGAGCCTGCTCGCGAAGGCGGTCAATCATTTACCAAAAATCAGGCCACCACTCCCGCATCCGCCCGCAAGCCCAGAGCCTCTACCGCGCTGATCGCGCACTGTTCGTCGATATCCGAAGTATCGCCACTGATGCCAATCGCGCCGACCACTTGCCCCGACTCATCGCGAATCAACACGCCTCCCGGTGCAGGCACCACGTCGCTCTGACCCATGCCGTTCAGAGCGGCAAAAAACGCCGGGCGCTGCTGTGCATCCAGCGCCAGCAAACGCGACCCCTTGCCCAAGGCAATTGCGCCCCAGGCTTTACCAATCGCAATGCTGGGGCGCAACAGGCTGGCGCCGTCTTCGCGCTGCAACGCCAGCAAATGCCCGCCACTGTCGAGCACCGCCACCGTCAGCGGTGACGCGTGAATTCCGCGCCCCACGCCAAGGGCTTGAACGGTCAGTTCTAAAGCGACTTTCAAGGTTAAAGCACTCATGGTTGCCATCCTTATCTTGTTATGGAAAGCCTTTCGCACGCCTTTTAACGCGCCTTCTATGAGATTAATAGAACACAATAATAAATTCTTTTGTATACAATTTTTATCTTCATAAAATTCAATACCCGCACATAAAGCCTGAATACAGGGCACATCAGCGATCAGGCACTGAATCGATAAAAGCCATTGACCTGCACGCCGGAGGATGAATACACTCCCTCAACAGCCACTTGTATACAATTACAAAACGTAAGAGGCACAAAACAATGAGCAAAATGAGAGCAATCGAAGCCGCCGTTCTGGTGATGCGTCGCGAAGGTGTCGATACCGCGTTCGGCATCCCGGGCGCTGCCATCAACCCGCTGTACTCGGCCCTGCAAAAGGTCGGTGGCATCGATCACGTCCTCGCTCGCCACGTCGAAGGCGCCTCGCACATGGCCGAGGGTTACACCCGCACCAAGGCCGGCAATATCGGCGTGTGCATCGGCACCTCGGGGCCTGCGGGTACCGATATGGTCACCGGCCTATACAGTGCCTCGGCCGACTCGATCCCGATTCTGTGCATCACCGGCCAGGCGCCACGGGCGCGGATGCATAAAGAAGACTTCCAGGCTGTCGATATCACCACCATCGTCAAACCCGTCACCAAGTGGTCGACCACTGTGATGGAACCGGGCCAGGTGCCTTATGCCTTCCAGAAAGCCTTTTACGAAATGCGCTCCGGCCGCCCTGGCCCGGTACTGATCGACCTGCCGTTTGATGTGCAAATGGCTGAAATCGAATTCGACATCGACGCCTACGAACCGCTGCCACTGGCCAAGCCTGCAGCTACCCGGCTCCAGGCCGAAAAAGCCCTGGCCCTGCTCGATCAAGCCGAGCGCCCGCTGCTGGTCAGCGGTGGCGGCGTGATCAATGCCGACGCCAGTGACCTGCTGGTGGAATTCGCCGAATTGACCGGTATCCCGGTGATCCCGACTCTGATGGGCTGGGGCACCATCCCCGACGATCACCCGCTGATGGTGGGTATGGTCGGTCTGCAAACTTCGCATCGTTATGGCAACGCCACCCTGCTCAAGTCCGATGTGGTACTGGGCATCGGCAACCGCTGGGCCAACCGTCACACCGGCTCGGTCGACGTCTACACCGAAGGCCGCAAGTTCATTCACGTTGATATCGAACCCACCCAGATCGGCCGCGTGTTTAACCCGGATCTGGGCATCGTTTCCGACGCAGGTTCCGCACTCAAAGTGTTCCTTGAAGTGGCCCGCGAATGGAAAGCCGCTGGCAAACTGAAAAACCGCAGTGCCTGGCTGCAAGACTGCCAGCAGCGCAAAGCGACCCTGCACCGCAAGACCCACTTCGACAATGTGCCGGTCAAACCGCAGCGCGTGTACGAAGAAATGAACCAGGTGTTTGGCAAAGACACATGCTACGTAAGCACCATCGGTTTATCGCAGATTGCCGGTGCGCAATTCCTGCACGTGTACAAGCCTCGACACTGGATCAACTGCGGCCAGGCCGGACCTTTGGGCTGGACCATTCCGGCAGCGCTGGGCGTGGTCAAGGCTGACCCGAGTCGCAATGTAGTGGCGTTGTCCGGCGACTATGACTTCCAGTTCATGATCGAAGAACTGGCCGTCGGCGCACAGTTCAACCTGCCGTATATCCACGTCGTGGTTAACAACTCCTACTTGGGACTGATTCGTCAGGCGCAGCGTGGTTTTGAAATGGACTACTGCGTGCAGTTGGCGTTCGACAACCTCAACGCACCTGAACTCAATGGCTATGGCGTTGACCATGTCGCCGTCGTTCAAGGTTTGGGCTGCAAGGCCTTGCGTGTGTTTGAACCGAGTGAAATCCAGCCTGCCCTGCGCAAGGCCCAAGAGCTGATCAAGGAATTCCGTGTGCCCGTGATGGTAGAAATCATCCTGGAGCGCGTGACCAATATTTCGATGGGCACCGAAATCAACGCCGTCAATGAGTTTGAAGATCTGGCGTTGGTGGGTAACGATGCACCGACTGCCATTTCGATGCTGGATTAATTGACCGCCCCTTTCCTTCATGGAGAGGGGCCACCTATTTGCAGGAGTTCACCATGCCGCGTTTTGCCGCCAACCTGTCCATGCTGTTCACCGAACAGGATTTCCTTGTCCGTTTTCAAGCGGCTGCCAACGCTGGTTTCCATGGCGTTGAATATTTGTTCCCTTACGACTACAGCTCTGCCGAGATCAAGGCACAGCTCGACGCTAACAAGTTGACTCAAGTGCTGTTCAACCTGCCAGCGGGTGACTGGGCCAAGGGTGAGCGCGGAATTGCCTGCCACCCGGATCGGGTTGAAGAGTTCCGCGCCGGGGTCGATCTGGCCATTGCCTACGCGCAAGTGCTGGGCAACGACCAGATCAACTGCCTCGCCGGGATTCGCCCACAAGGCGCAGACGAGGCGCTGATCGAAAAAACCTTTGTCAGCAACCTCAAATACGCCGCCGACAAGCTGCAGGCGGTGGGTATCAAGCTGGTGATGGAGTCGATCAACACCCTCGACATTCCGGGCTTCTACCTGAACAACACCAAGCAGGCACTGGCGATCCAGGAAAAAGTCGGCAGCACCAACCTGTTCCTGCAGTACGACATCTACCACATGCAAATAATGGAGGGCGATCTGGCCCGCACTATGCAAACGCACCTGCCCCAGATCAACCATATCCAGTTGGCCGACAACCCCGGCCGTCACGAACCGGGCACTGGCGAAATCAACTACCGCTTCCTGTTCGAGCACCTGGACCGCATTGGTTATCAAGGTTGGGTCGGCTGCGAATACAAGCCGCTGACCAGCACCGAAGCTGGCCTTGTGTGGCTCAAAAGCCATAACGCGGTGTAACAGCAACACATAAAACCCTGTAGCAGCTCTGCGTCCGGCGGCGAAGCCGTCGCAAACCCGGTGATCGCCATTCAACTGATGCACCGCGTCAGCTGATTTTACGACGGCTTCGCCGCCGGACGCAGCCTCGTTCCTTCGGCAGCTGCTACGGGCAATCCAAACAGCTCCAATAAAAACAAGAGGATTTGTCATGGCTAAAATCGGATTTATCGGCACAGGCATCATGGGTTCGCCTATGGCCAGCAACCTGCAAAAGGCCGGGCACAGCCTGTTCCTGTCGACCCATCACGGCGCGGCACCGGCCGATCTGATCGCTGCAGGCGCGATTGCCCTGGCCAGCCCGCGGGAAGTTGCCCAGGAAGCCGAATTCATCATCGTCATGGTGCCCGATACCCCACAGGTCGAAGACGTGCTGTTTCGCGAAGACGGCATCGCCGCTGGCCTGAGCCCGAACAAGGTAGTGATCGACATGAGTTCGATCTCGCCGACCGCGACCAAGGCCTTCGCTGAAAAAATCAACGCCAAGGGCGCGCAATATCTGGATGCCCCAGTGTCCGGCGGTGAAGTCGGCGCCAAGGCTGGCACGCTGAGCATCATGGTCGGCGGCGACGAAAAAACCTTTGCCCGTGCCCTGCCCCTGCTTCAGAGCATGGGCAAAAACATCACCTTGGTCGGTGGCAATGGCGACGGTCAAACCGCCAAGGTGGCGAACCAGATTATCGTCGCCCTGAATATTCAGGCGGTAGCTGAAGCGCTGGTATTTGCCGCGAAAAACGGCGCCGATCCGGCCAAGGTTCGCGAAGCACTGATGGGTGGTTTTGCCTCGTCGAAGATCCTCGAAGTTCATGGCGAACGCATGATCAAGGGCACTTTCGACCCGGGCTTCCGTATCAGCCTGCACCAGAAAGACCTCAACCTGGCCCTGGCCGGTGCCCGTGAGCTGGGGATCAACCTGCCCAACACCGCCAATGCCCAGCAAGTGTTCAGCACCTGCGCAGCCATCGGTGGCAGCAACTGGGACCACTCGGCGCTGATCAAGGGCCTGGAACACATGGCCAATTTTTCGATTCGCGACAAATAAGCCCACCGGCCTCCTCTCTTTCGGGATACCGGGATACCTGTAGTCGCTGCCGAGGCACAAAGGCTGCGAGTTCTTGATCATGCAGGGAGCCAATCAAGAGCTCGCAGCCTTCGTGCCTCGGCAGCGACTACCAGGTAACAATCATGAGCTCACACCCCTGTCCCGACTGGGCGACTGCCCTGTGCGCCGGTTTCAGCCAGATATTCCTCCAGCGTCATCCGTTGTGCGGTGTGTTGTGCTTGCTGGCAATTCTGATCAGCGCCCCAACCCTGCTTGGTGGCGCGTTGCTGGGAGGGATTGCCGGGCTCCTGACCGCGCAACGCCGCGACTACCCCAAAGCCGAGCGCCAAGCAGGCCTCTACAGTTACAACGGGATCTTGCTGGGGTTACTGTTGAGCCACCATCTGGAATGGTCGGCCCTACAGCCCTTGCTGATCATTGCCAGTGCCGGATCTAGCACGATACTGGTTCACCAGTGGCTCAAACGCGCCAGCCACGGGCAAAGCCTGTTGGCCTATACCGCGCCATTCGTGGGTATCGGCTGGATGTTGCTGCACCTCAACAACACCCCGACCCCGTCCTTGAGCCCCGAACAGGCAGTCAACAGCCTGGCGCTGATACAGGCCCTGTTCAAAGGTGTTGCCCAGGTCATGCTGTTACAGCATCCGATTGCCGGGCTGCTGATTGTGATCGGCCTGTGGGCCAGCAGTTGGCGGGCTGCTCTGTGGGCCATTACGGGTTCGTTGGCCGGTCTGTTATTCGGCCTGTACCAGCAGGATACGGCGGCAGCACTGAGTGGGCTCACCGGCTACAACCCAGTGCTCGCGGCGCTGGCCCTAAGCCAGCAACGACGCCGAGCCTGGCTGCCACTGGTCGGCATCATCGTCACTTTGCTGCTCACACCCGGTTTTACCGCCCTGGGCCTGGCGCCATTAACCGCACCGTTTATTCTCGCTTGCTGGCTGGTACACGCCAGCGTGCGGATATTCAGCCCCGCCATACCGGATGCTGAAGAGCAATGCAGGTTGCGCATTGAGCGTTAATACTCGAACCTTCTGACATTTGGGCATCGAGCAACCTGCATGGATAACAATGATTGGCGCCAACGGCTTTACGTCATGGTCTTTCAGGCCGACACCGCCGCCGGGCGCCGTTTCGACACCGCACTACTGCTGATCATCCTGTGCAGCCTGGTGGTCGTGGTGCTCGACAGCATCAACAGCATTCACCGCGACTACGCCGATATGCTGGCGTATATCGAATGGGGCTTCACCTTTGTTTTTGCCATCGAGTACGGCCTGCGTCTGTATTGCTCGCCCAAACCGCTGCGCTACGCCTTCAGCTTTTATGGGTTGGTGGATTTGCTGGCCATCGTGCCGGGGATCCTGGCGATCTACTACAGCGACGCGCAGTACCTGCTGATTATCCGCATCATCCGTATGCTGCGCATTTTTCGCATCCTCAAGCTGCGACCCTACCTGAGCCAGGCCAACTACCTGCTCGCGGCCCTGCGGGGCAGCAAGCAAAAAATCATCGTGTTCCTGGTCAGTGTCTCGACTCTGGTCACGGTGTTCGGCAGCCTGATGTATGTGGTTGAAGGCCCGGAAAACGGCTTTACCAGCATTCCGGTAAGTATCTACTGGGCCATCGTCACCCTGACCACCGTCGGCTTTGGTGACATAGTGCCCAAAACTGTACTGGGGCAAGTTATCTCGGCCATGGTCATGATCACCGGCTACTCGATTATTGCCGTGCCTACGGGCATCTTCACCGCCGAACTGGCCAACGCCATGCGGGGTGAACAACTCAAGCACGACTGCCCGACCTGCAAGAAGAACACTCACGAACCAACGGCAGCTTTTTGTTCCCGTTGCGGCAATGCACTCTTTACGAAAAAGGCATAACCACAGTACTTTTTAATCTTTTAAGGACTATGCGCCAGCGGCTATAGTTGCTGGCAATTTGCCCCTACTGCTCCCTATAACAAGGAATGCTCAGTGAAAAAATTCTTTAGCGCCTCCATTCTTGCCGCTGGCCTGGCCCTTGGCAGTGTCGCTCATGCGGCCACCCCACCGCCGCTGCTGAACGTGTCCTACGACGTAATGCGTGACTTCTACAAAGACTACAACGCAGCATTCCAGAAACACTGGGCGCAAGAGCACAACGGCGAAAAGCTCAACGTACAAATGTCCTTCGGCGGCTCCAGCAAACAGGCGCGTTCGGTAATCGACGGCCTGCCAGCTGACGTGATCACCATGAACATGGCCACCGATATCAACGCCCTGGCCGACAACGGCCAGCTGGTTCCGGAAAACTGGGTGACCCGCCTGCCCGACAACAGCGCGCCTTTCACCTCGGCCACTGTGTTTATCGTGCGCAAAGGCAACCCCAAAGCCCTGAAAGACTGGCCAGACCTGCTCAAGGACGGCGTACAGGTGATTGTGCCCAACCCGAAAACCTCGGGTAACGGCCGCTACACCTTCCTTTCGGCCTGGGGCTATGTGCTGAAAAACGGCGGTGACGAAACCAAGGCCAAGGACTTTGTCGCCAAGCTGTTCAAGCAGGCTCCGGTACTCGACACCGGCGGCCGCGCAGCCACCACGACCTTTATGACCAACCAGATCGGCGACGTGCTGGTGACGTTCGAGAACGAAGCTGAAATGATCGCCCGCGAATTTGGCCGCGACCAGTTCGAAGTGATCTACCCAAGCGTATCGGCCGAAGCCGAGCCGCCCGTGACCGTGGTCGACAAAGTGGTAGACAAAAAAGGTACCCGCGCCACTGCCGAAGCCTATTTGAAGTACCTGTGGTCGCCTGAAGGCCAGGAAATTGCCGCCAAAAACTACCTGCGTCCACGGGACAAGGCAGTGCTGGCCAAGTACAACGACCGCTTCCCGAAAGTCGAATTCCTGTCGGTTGAAAAAACCTTCGGCGACTGGCGCGACGTGCAGAAAAAGTACTTCAACGACGGTGGCGTATTCGACCAGATTTATAACGGTCAATAACACCCGCCTCCTGTGGGAGCAACTGTCTTGCTCCCACAGGGATTTACTCGTAGCAGCTGCCGTAGGAACAAGGCTGCGTTCGGCTGCGTAGCAGTCGTAAAACCAAGCGACTCGTTGTTTCAGGTGTACCGTGCTTGCCGGGTTTACGACGACTTCGTCGCCGGACGTAGCCTCGTTCCTACAGCAACTGCTACGCAACACGTCAAGCTGTACATACACCCAGTAAAAACACTTGCCCTTGCGCCTATCTCTGCCCATGCTGTGCACCTTCTGCGCAGCATGAATGAGTTAAGCGATGCGGCTGTTTCTGTGTGAAAAACCCTCCCAGGCCAAAGATATTGCCGCCGTGCTCGGTGCCAGCCGACGCGGTGATGGCTGCTGGGTGGGCCCCAATGCCACCGTCACCTGGTGCATCGGCCACCTGCTCGAAACCGCCCCGCCCGATGCCTACGACGAGCGTTACAAGCGCTGGGTGCTGGCCGACCTGCCGATCATTCCCGAAAAATGGAAAATGCGCGTCAAACCCAAGACCGCCAGCCAGTTCAAGGCCGTCAAGCGCCTGCTCGGTGAAGCCAGCGAACTGGTGATCGCAACCGACGCCGACCGTGAAGGCGAGATGATCGCCCGCGAACTGGTCGAGCATTGCCGTTATCGCGGCCCCATCCAGCGCCTGTGGCTCTCGGCCCTGGACGACGCTTCCATCCGCAAAGCCTTGGGCGCCCTCAAGCCTGGCAGCGAAACCTTCAACCTCTATCATTCAGCGCTGGGGCGCTCGCGAGCCGACTGGTTGATCGGCATGAACATGAGCCGCCTGTTCACCCTGCTCGGGCGCCAGTCCGGCTATCAGGGCGTATTGCCAGTGGGCCGGGTGCAAACCCCGACCCTGCGTCTGGTGGTCGACCGTGATCGCAGCATCAGCGACTTTATTCCAGTGGCCTACTGGGCCATTGATGTACAACTCAAACATGACGCGCAGTTGTTCACCGCGCAATGGCGCGCCGACCCCGACACCTGCGACGACCAGGACCGCTGCCTCAATCAGGCCCATGCGCAGCAAGCCGCAGCGGCGATAAACAGCGCCAGCAGCGCCAGGGTTTGCAAGCTGCGCACCGAGCGCATGCGCGAAGTCGCACCGTTGCCGTTCGATCTGGGCACGCTGCAAGAAGTGTGTTCGAAAAAACTCGGCCTCGGCGCCCAGGAAACCCTCGACATCGCCCAGGCGCTGTACGAAACCTACAAAGTCGTCACCTACCCGCGCAGCGATTGCGGCTACCTGCCGCAAAGTCAGCACAGCGAAGCACCGTCGATTCTGGCGGCATTGCAGCAGGCCGACCCGGCACTGGGCCCCTTGGCCGGGTATCTGGACCCACAGCGCCGCTCACGAGCCTGGAACGACGCCAAAGTCAGCGCCCACCACGGCATCATTCCCACAGCAGCTGCGAAAAACCTGGAGCGCCTGAGCGGTAAACACCGCGCGGTGTATACCTTGATTCGCGCACGCTACCTGGCGCAGTTCCTGCCCAACCACGAGTACGACCGCACCCAGGCCGACTTCGACTGCGCAGGGCAAAACCTGCGCGCCGTGGGCAAGCAGATCGTCGAACCCGGCTGGAAGCGCGCCCTGCCCGAAGCCCTGGCCCCCGCCAAAGGTCGCGAGGCACCGGCACCTCAACCCTTGCCGATATTGCGCGAAGGTCTGGATTGCGCGATTGCGGCGGTTAACCTCAAGGACCTGTGGACCCAGCCGCCCAAGCCCTTCACCGAAGGCGACCTGATCAAGGCGATGAAAAACGTCGCCAAACTGGTGCAGGATCCGCTGCTTAAGCAAAAGCTCAAGGACACCACCGGCATCGGCACCGAAGCTACCCGCGCCGGGATCATCCAGGGCTTGCTGGATCGCGGCTACCTGATCAAAAACGGCAAGGCCTTGGCTGCCACGCCACCAGCCTTCAGCCTGATCGACGCAGTGCCCCGCGCCATCGCCGACCCCGGCACCACGGCTATCTGGGAACAGGCACTGGACATGGTGCAAAGCGGCGAAATGACCCTCGACATATTCGTCGCCAAACAGGCGGCATGGATGAGCAAACATATCGAGCGTTGCAGCGCCATGACCATGACCATCAGCGGCCCGGCCAGCCCGGCAGGCACGGCGCCTGCCTGGAAAAAGAAACGCAAGGCTGCAACGGGCAAGGCAAAACCAAAACGGGCGGTGAAAGCCAAAGGGGCATGAATGTTAAAGCGTGAGCTGCCCCGAAATACAGGTCACAGCCGCACCGCCCACCCAGATATCGTCGCCAATCTGCTCGATAGATACCCGCCCCGCGCGCCCCATGGCCGTGCCCTGACTGACTACATAGCGCGTCGGGGCCAGGCCGTCCGCAATCAGCCACTGCGCCAGCCCGGCATTCAGGCTGCCAGTGACCGGGTCTTCGGGCATGCCTTCACCGGCGCAAAATGCGCGCACTTCAAACTGTGCCTCATCACCATCGCGCTCGGCGTTCCAAGGCGCAACCACGCCAATGGACAGGCCCAGCAACTGTGCGTAATCAGGGTTCAAAGCCAGCACCTGCTCCCGGTCGCGTAGCATCAGCGCCACCCAGCCGGGGCCGTTGTCGACCCAACGCGCCAGCGCAACAGCCTGAGACTCGATACCCAGGCCACGGCAGAGGCGTTGCAGCAGTGCATCTTCGACGGCGCCAGCACGTAACAAAGGCGGCGCTGTAAATGCCAGTTGCCCAGCATTGCGGCGAATTCGGATCAAGCCCGCGCTGCACTCCTGAACGATCTCTTCACCCTTGGGCTTGCCCCCGGCTTCCAGCCAGGCATGGCAACTGCCCAGCGTCGGATGCCCGGCAAATGGCAGTTCTTTCAGGGTGGTGAAAATGCGCAGGCGGTAATCGGCTTCGGGGTTTTGCGGTTTCAGTACAAAGGTGGTTTCGCTGAGGTTGGTCCAGCGCGCAAAGTCGGCCATCTGCGCATCGGTCAAACCGTCGGCGTTCAAAACCACGGCCACCGGGTTGCCTTTAAGTGCAACTGTGCTGAAGACATCAATTTGCTTGAATTCAAATAGGCTCATGGCCGGCTCCTGATAACGATCAGAAGCACCCTACACAGTTTCGATATATCTGAAAATAAAACGGCGACCCTAAGGTCGCCGTTGAACGTTACTTGAACTGCCGACTCAACCCCGGCGGTACGCCGCTGATATCGGTGTCTTCCCACGGCCCGCTGGGGCTGACCGAGCGGCTCCAGCCGTTGTCCCAGCGATAGTAGGCGCGCTGACGGTAGAAGACGTTGGTCTGGTCATCCAGCACGTACACGCCCATGCGCGCATCCCAATGGCTCGGCCCGCCCGGCGGCGGCGCGAAAGTGGCCGAGGTCCGCGGTAACGGCTTCGGCGCCTTGGGGATGGGCATGTCAGGCAGGGGTTTGCCGGAGGGCTGGGGCGACGGCTGCGGCATCGGTGTGGATGGCGCGCTCGGTTCGTAAGGCTGATGAACCGCACAGGCGCTCAAGCCTAAAACCACACTGAGCAGGGTGATGCGTGCAAGTGGACTCATGAAAATGTCTCTATTGATAGTGATGAACCTGTCGCCGCTGCCGCAGGCTGCGATGGGCAGCGCAGCGGCCCTTATCGCAGCCTGCGGCAGCGGCGACATCGATCGCATCAACTTTATTTTTCCGGGCTATCGATGGTCAGCTGTTGCAACGCCTTGGTGCTGCTGGACAGCGGTTTGCTGCGCCCTACCCACTCCCCCGCTGTCGGCTGGCCAGCACGGGAGATGCGTGCCATCAGTTGGACTTCAGGAAAGTTCGACAGTTTCAATTGCGGCATCATGGCGTCGACATCGCCCAGCTCAACGGTGATGGGCAGGTCCGCCACGGTCACGCGCTTGACCGCCAGCGGCGCCGGTGGGCCGGACACTGCACGGGCGAAGATAAACACGCTGTCGCCCGGCAGGACACTGGCCTTGACCGCGTCAGCCAGATCAACGCTGACCTTGATCGACGCCTGGGCCTTGACCGCAGGCGCAGCTTCAACCTTGCCCCCGCTGGCCAGCAGTTGTTCGCGGGCCTTGGCGATACCACCTTCCAGGGCGGCGCGTGAAGTGTCGCCTTCGGGCAATTCATTCATCAGGCGCTGCCAGTAGCCAATGGCCTCCTGGAAGCGCTGGTCTTCAAAGGCTGCAATGCCCAGCAGGCCCAGGCTGGTGACTTCTTTCGGGTCGGCCTTCAAGGCTTCATCGGTCAGTGCCTGGGTCTTGTCACTCCACTTTTTATCGTCGGCAAAGTACTGCGCCTGCGCCCACTGCCCCAACAGCTCAGGCTGACGCCCTGCCAGCGTGACCGTACGCTCGAACACTTTGGCGGCATCAGCCGGACGGTTTTGCGCCATATAGGCACGGCCCAGGAAGTACAGACCTTCGGCCGAGTCAGGTTGCGCAGCGGCAGCACGCTCAAGGCGCGCGACCATTTCTTCAAGGGATTGCGGCGGCTGCGAGAACTCGCGGGTCAGCTCGACCTTATCGCTGGAGCCAAAGTGCAGGTACAGGCCCAAGCCCAGGACCGGCACCATTACCGCCGCCAGCAGCGGAATGGCCTTGCCCAGGCTGGAAACCCGCCCCGGCGCCACGCCTTCGGTGTCCGCCAGCAATTCGCGGGCAGCTTCGGCGCGGCCGGTTTCGAGCTGCTCGGCAGTCAGTACGCCTTCTTCACGCTGGACCTGCAATTCGGCCACGCGCTCCTGGTACAAGGCGACGTTCAATGCAGTACGATCTTCTTCACGCTGGGCGCGGCGCCCACGCAATACCGGAATCAATAAAAAGCTGAGGGCTATCAGTAGCAGCAAGCCTGCTGCGAGCCAGAAATCAATCATCTTTGGTTTTATCCAGCAAAGTGTCGAGGCGCTTACGCTCCTCGGCAGAAAGTGTGTCCGAGCCTTCGGCCTGCTCTGTACGACGGCGGCGCCCGACGATGACGCCAATTACCACCAGACCACCCACCAGCAAGGCCAGCGGGCCAAACCAGAGCACGACAGTCTTGCTGGTCAGCGCCGGTTTATAGAGCACGAAATCGCCGTAGCGAGAAACCATAAAATCGAGGATCTGCTGGTTGTCCTTGCCCTCGCCCAACATGCGGAAAATCTCGCGGCGCAGGTCGGTGGCAATCGGTGCGTTGGAATCGGCAATGTCCTGATTCTGGCACTTGGGGCAACGCAGTTCCTTGGTCAGTTCGCGGAAGCGCTCGCGCTCGGCGTCATTGGCAAACTCGTAGGTGTCGATGGCCGCCTGAGCAATACCCGTCAGCGTCAGGCCGAATACCACGGCGGCTAACCAGCGCTTCATGGCTTGGCCTCGTCAACCAGTGCCTGATACTTGCCGGCCAGTTGTTCGCGCCACACAGTGTCGTCGATCACGCCGACAAACTTGTGCCGGATGATGCCTTGACTGTCGATCAGGAAGGTCTCGGGAGCGCCGTACACACCGAGGTCCAGACCCAGGGTGCCGTCTGCATCGTTGATGTCCAGCTGATACGGGTTATGGAAATCCTTG
The DNA here is from genome assembly GCF_963681935.1 of Pseudomonas kulmbachensis. NCBI lineage: Bacteria > Pseudomonadati > Pseudomonadota > Gammaproteobacteria > Pseudomonadales > Pseudomonadaceae > Pseudomonas > Pseudomonas kulmbachensis. The sequence continues at coordinate 3,486,621 of NZ_OY817088.1, forward strand.
AGCCACTTTTTCGCGTCTGCATTGACGTCCTTGTAGTTCACGCCGTAGATCACCACGCCCTGCTCAGCCAGCTTGGTCAGCACCGGGTGCTCGACCCGGCACGATATGCACCAGGTGGCCCACACGTTGACCAGCGCCGGTTTGCCCTTGAGGTCAGCCTCGGTCAGGACCTTGTCGCCCTCGACCGCAGGCAGGCTGAACGCCGGGAACGGCTTGTCGATCATCGCCGACGGCAGCTCGGTCGGGTCCAGGTACAAGCCTCTGTATAGAAACCACGCCATGCCCAGAAAAACGGCCAGCGGGATCAGCATCAACCAACGTCTCATGCCGTGGCTCCTGTCATGCCCAGTGCTTCGCGCACCCGGCTTTTAACCTTGACCCGGTAGCGACGGTCCATCGCTGCCAGCAGTCCACCAAAACCAGTGAGCAGACCGCCGAACCAGATCCAGCGCACAAACGGTTTCACATGTACCCGCACAGCCCATGCGCCGTCACCCAGAGGCTCGCCCAGCGCCACATACAGATCGCGGGTGAAACCGGCATCAATCCCGGCTTCGGTCATCATCGAGTTCTGCACCGTGTACAGGCGTTTTTCAGGGTGCAGCACACTGACTTCCTTACCATTGCGCACTACTCGCACAGTACCTTTGTCCGATGTGAAATTGGGGCCCTGGAAGTGTTTGGCACCTTCAAAGATAAAGTGATAACCGCCCAGTTCCATCGACTCGCCCGGCGCCAGGCGCAGGTCGCGCTCGGCACTGTTCTGGCTCGACAACACCACACCCAGCGCGCACATCGCGATACCCAGGTGGGCAATCTGCATGCCCCAATAGCTGCGGGTCAGGCTGCGCACACCTTTGACCAGGCCTTTGTGGCGGGTTTTGTCACCGATATCACGCACCCCGGCCAACAGCACCCAAGCGGCCAGCATAAAGGTGGTCATCACGGCCCAGTTGAAGTCGCCATAAGCCACGCCGGCAATCGCCGACAGGGCCGCGCTGCCCAGCAACACAGGGGTCAGCATGCCCAACAACCATTTGACCGGAGTGTCTTTCCAGCGCACCAGCATGCCGACGGCCATCACCACCATCAGCAAGCCCATCAACGGGATAAACAGTGCGTTGAAGTACGGCGGGCCCACCGACATCTTGGCGCCACTGATGGCATCCACAATCAGCGGGTACAGGGTGCCAAGCAGAATCATTGACGCGGCCACCACCAGCACCAGGTTATTGCCCAGCAGCAAGGTCTCGCGGGACCACAACTTGAAGCTGACGTGACTTTTGACCACCGGCGCGCGCAACGCAAACAGGGTCAGCGAACCGCCCACCACAAACAGCAGGAAGATCAGGATAAACACGCCGCGCTCCGGGTCGGAGGCGAACGCATGCACAGAGGTCAGCACGCCGGAACGTACCAGGAAGGTGCCCAGCAAGCTCAACGAAAACGCGGCAATGGCCAGTAATACGGTCCAGCTTTTGAACACACCACGTTTTTCCGTGACGGCCAGCGAGTGAATCAGTGCAGTACCCACCAGCCATGGCATGAACGAGGCGTTCTCCACCGGGTCCCAGAACCACCAGCCGCCCCAGCCAAGTTCGTAGTAAGCCCACCAGGAACCGAGGGTGATCCCTATGCCCAGGAAGGCCCACGCCACGATGGTCCACGGACGCGACCAGCGCGCCCATGCGGCGTCCAGACGACCACCGAGCAAGGCGGCAATGGCGAAGGCAAATGCCACGGAGAAACCGACATAACCCATGTACAGCATCGGCGGGTGAACAATCAGGCCGATATCCTGCAACAGTGGGTTAAGGTCATTACCGTCCGAAGGAATCTGCGGCAGCAAGCGTACGAATGGGTCCGAGGTCAGGATCAAAAACAGCAGGAAACCCACACTGATCATGCCCATGATCGCCAGCACCCGCGCCAGCATCACCTGCGGCAATTGCCGCGAGAAGATCGACACCGCGAAGGTCCAGCCACCCAGAATCATCGCCCATAACAGCAATGAGCCTTCGTGGGCACCCCACACGGCACTGAACTTGTAGTACCACGGCAGCGCGCTGTTGGAGTTGCTCGCCACGTACGCCACCGAGAAATCATCGGCCATAAAGGCATAGGTCAGGCAGCCGAACGAGAACAGCAAAAAGGCAAACTGGCCCCACGCGGCGGGTTGCGCCAGGCTCATCCACAATTTGTCGCCACGCCAGGCACCCAGCAGCGGCACGATGGCCTGCACGATGGCGAAGCACAGGGCCAGAATCATGGCCAGGTGGCCCAATTCAGGAATAAACAGTCCAGACATCATTACTTACCCTCACTCGCCGGTACAGGCGCGGATTGGCCACTTTCGTTCAGCGCTTTGGTCACTTCGGGCGGCATGTATTTTTCGTCGTGCTTGGCCAGTACTTCATCGGCCACCACCACACCCTGGGCATTGAGCTTGCCCAGCGCGACGATGCCCTGCCCTTCACGGAACAGGTCCGGCAGGATGCCGCGATACGTGATGGTTACGGACTTGTTGAAGTCGGTGACTACAAATTGCACATCCAGTGAGTCGCCCGAGCGCTTGAGCGAACCGGCCTCAACCATGCCACCGGCACGGATGCGGGTGTCCAGTGGCGCTTCGCCATTGGCAATCTGAGTCGGGGTGTAAAACAGGTTGATGTTCTGCTGCAAGGCGCTCAGGGCCAAGGCCAGGGCAGCGCCCACCCCCACCAGAATCGCGAGGATGATGATCAAGCGTTTTTTACGCAGCGGATTCACTTCGAATTCTCCCGACGCAAGCGGCGCGCCTCTTGTTGCAGATAGCGTCGGCGCGCCATGATCGGCAGCGCCACATTCAACCCCAGTACCGCCAGGCAAATGCCATAGGCCGACCAGACATACACCGCGTGATGACCCATGGCGATAAAGTCGCCAAAAGAAGCAAAACTCATCGCGCGCCCTCCAGAGCCTTCAACACCTCAGCCTTGACCCAACTGCTGCGAGCCTCTCGCTTGAGCACTTCCAGGCGCATGCGCAACAGCAGCACCGCGCCAAAGAAGCAATAAAAGCCCAACACGGTCAGCAGCAGCGGCATCCACATTTCCATGGGCATCGCCGGTTTTTCGGTCAGGGTGAAGGTCGCGCCCTGATGCAGGGTGTTCCACCACTCCACCGAGTATTTGATGATCGGAATATTGATCACGCCCACAATCGCCAGCACCGCGCAGGCCTTGGCCGCGCTGTCGCGATTGGTGATGGCGTTGCCCAGAGCGATCAGGCCGAAATACAGAAACAGCAGAATCAGCATCGAGGTCAGGCGCGCATCCCATACCCACCACGAGCCCCACGTTGGCTTGCCCCACACGGCACCGGTGACCAGCGCTACGGCGGTCATCCAGGCACCGATGGGCGCCGCGGCTTGCAGGGCAACGTCGGCGATTTTCATCTTCCACACCAGCCCCACCACACCGCACACTGCCAGCATCACGTAGCAGGACTGCGCCAGCATGGCCGCCGGAACATGGATATAAATAATCCGAAAGCTGTTGCCCTGCTGGTAGTCCGGCGGTGCAAACGCCAGGCCCCAGACCACTCCGCAGGTAATCAGCAACACGGCGGCAATGCTTAACCACGGCAACAGCCGCCCACTGATGGCATAGAACCATTTGGGCGAGCCGAGTTTGTGAAACCAAGTCCAGTTCATCACGCTGTTTCCATCACGGTGCCGGTCACGACAGGTTGAGTGTCATGCCAGCCAGGGTCTTTACTGGCCCACGGGGGCCAGACCTCATTATTCGCCGACGCTGATTTTCAGGCCGGCGGCTATTGCAAAGGGTGTCAGGGTTACTGCCAAGGCGGTCAGGCTACCAAGCCACAGCAAATAACCGGTTACGGGCATGCCTTGTAATGCCGCCTGCAGGGCGCCACTGCCAAGAATCAGCACCGGGATATATAAAGGCAGAATCAGCAACGCCAGGAGCAGGCCGCCACGCTTGAGGCCTACGGTCAACGCAGCCCCCACGGCCCCAAGTAAACTCAACACCGGCGTGCCCAGCAGTAGCGACATCAGTAACACTGGCAGGCAAGCCACCGGCAGCCCGAGCATCAAGGCCAGCAGTGGCGACAGAATCACCAGTGCCAGACCGGAAAACGCCCAGTGTGCCAGTACCTTGGCCAATACCAGTAGAGGCAGGGGGTGCGACGAAAGGACCCACTGCTCCAGCGATCCGTCCTCGAAATCACTGCGAAAAAGCCCGTCCAGCGAGAGTAAAACCGCTAAAAGCGCAGCCACCCACAGTAGCCCTGGAGACAAGGTTTGCAACAATTTAGTCTCCGGGCCGACGGCCAACGGAAACATCGCGATCACAATCGCGAAAAACACCAACGGATTGGCCAACTCGGCCGGGCGGCGAAACAACAAACGCGCTTCACGCGCCACCAACGTCCCGAACACACTCATACAGCCCACTGCCCCAGGTCGATATTGCGGTAACCGGCCGGCATCCGGGCCAACGTATGGTGCGTGGTGAGCACCACCATGCCGCCACCTTCGCAATGGCGGGCCAGGTGCTCTTCGAGTTGCGCCACGCCATGTTTGTCGAGCGCGGTGAACGGCTCGTCGAGAATCCACAACGGCGGGCTGTCCAGATACAACCGGGCCAAGGCTACACGGCGCTGCTGACCGGCCGACAAGGTATGACACGGTACATCTTCAAAACCCTTGAGCCCTACCGCTGCCAGTGCGGTCCAGATCGCTTCGCGAGTGGCCGGACGATGCAAGGCGCAGAGCCAGCTGAGGTTCTCTTCAGCGGTGAGCAGGTCCTTGATCCCGGCGGCATGGCCGATCCACAGCAGATTGTTCGCCAGTTCGTAGCGCTGGCTGCTCAGGGCTTGACCGTTAAGCCGCACTTCGCCCGCCGTTGGCTGCATCAGGCCCGCCAACAAACGCAGCAGGCTGGTTTTGCCGCTGCCATTGGGGCCACTGATTTGCAACATGTCGTGGCTGGCCAGGCGCAATTCGAGATTTTCGAACAGCATCCGCCAGTCACGCTCACAGGCGAGCGCTACGGCTTCTAAAAGAGGGCTGGTCACGTAATTGAGGCCTTCACGGTTCAAGTCGGCGCGGGCGTGGCCGTTAAAGTGATGCAGGATAAATGCATTTATGGCCTGTTTCAGAGAGCTGGATCAAACATTTGTGATGTTTTTAGGGTCTCTGAACGACGGGGCGGCATTATACATGCCATGTCCTACTCTAAAGCGGGCAATTTCGACAGGTTGTTTCGATGAAAGGCGACATGAATATTCCACCCATCCCACAAACCGCACCAAGCAGTCTGCGCTCTGGTCTTGTGGGCGGTGAAGTGCTCAAGTTGCTGCAACCTGCTGATGGCCTTATTCGACCTGGCCAGAGCGCCCAAGCCGAAGTGTTATCGCTCAAGCAAAACGACCTTACTTTCCAGCTGCTGCTCAAGTTGACCCTGGTCGGTGGCCGAGAAACCAACGTGCAGGCCAGCAGCAACTTCCCGTTGCCGCTGGGCACGCAACTGGCCGTGACCCAGCCTTCAGCAGGTAACCTGGCGATCAGCCTGCAACAGGCGCTGACCAGCAGCGTGGCCACCCTCACCCGCCTTGATCCACAACAACTGCCGGTGGGCACGCTGCTGCAAGGCAAAGTGCTGACCACCCAGGTGTTAGCCCAGCCAGCCGGGCAACCGGCGGTCTATCGCTCATTGGTGACCCTGCTCAACAGCGCCCTGAGTGGCAGCACCCTGACCCTGGATAGCCCACAGCCTTTGCGGATCGGCAGTTTGCTCAGCGCGCAGGTGAACGGCCCGCAAAGCTTGAGCTTTGTACCGCTCAGCGGGCGTCAGGAACAACTGGCGGTAGCGCAACAACTGGCCACACAACAAAGCCGCCAAGGCTCGCTGGAGGGGCTACTCAATGCCCTGCAAAAACTGCCCCCCACTGCCGACATGCCTACCGAACTTCGCACATCCATCGACAGGCTGTTAGCCGGTTTGCCTACCACGGCGCAATTGAGTAACCCCAAGGGCCTGAGTGACGCCCTGCTCAACAGCGGTGCATTTTTGGAGGCCCGACTGCTGAGTGGCCAACCCCTGGCCTTGGCCCCGGACATGAAGGCCACCCTGCTGCGCCTGACTGCGCAGATCCTGCCCGGCGTGCCGGCCAGTACCAGCTTCAACCCCGGCATGGCTGCCAGCACCCAGGCCCAGGCCTTGCCGACCTTTGTCCGCAATGCCTTGGGCATGCTTGGCCAGGTCAGTGCCAAGCCACAACCCGGCGGGTTCCCCCTGCCTCAGCGGTCAATGCAGAGCGGCGAAAGAGAAGACAGTCTGGAGAGTTTGCTGAAATTGGCCGCAGCAGCCATTTCGCGCCTGCAAAGCCATCAGCTGTCGAGTCTGGAGCAAAGCGGGCGCACGGCCGATGGCGCCGTGCTGACCACTTGGCAACTGGAAATCCCTATGCGCAATGCTCATGACATAGTGCCGTTACAGGTCAAATTCCAGCGCGAAGATCCGCCAGAGAAACAACCGCAGGACAAACCCGAGGCCCGAGAAATCAAGGATCAACTGTGGCGCGTAGAACTGGCCTTTGACCTTGCACCGCTCGGCCCGCTGCATGTGCAGGCGCAACTGCTGCGCGGCAACCTGTCGGGCCAGCTCTGGGCTGAGCGAGCGTACACGGTGAACTTGATCGAGAGCCAACTGGGCAACTTGCGCCAGCGCTTGCTTGACGCGGGGTTGAGCGTGACCGATCTGGATTGCCATCAAGGCACACCACCACCAAGCAGCCATACCAAACTGGAACAACGCTGGGTGGATGAAACCGCATGAATAACCCACCTGAACCGCGCCAGGCGATTGCCCTCAAATACGACGGCAAACAGGCCCCGACCCTCACCGCCAAGGGAGATGACGAACTGGCCGAAGCTATCCTCGCACTGGCCCGCGAGTACGAAGTGCCTATTTATGAGAATGCCGAGCTGGTCAGGTTATTGGCGCGAATGGAGTTAGGCGACAGCATCCCACAGGAGCTGTACCGGACGTTGGCCGAGATCATTGCCTTTGCCTGGCAGCTTAAAGGCAAGTTCCCGGTGGGATTTGACCCGAATGCGGTTCCGGGTGAGCGGGATATAACACCGCTGTGATACGGGCTTTAAGAGGTCCCTGGTATCAGCTCCAAAACCCCTTTAATACTAAGGCAGTATTTTTCAACTTCTTGTGTACGACCATTTTTCAATATCTCTCGAGCGACAAAACTCATCGCGGGATATGCAGCTCGCAGCATTTGATTAGCATAAATAACAACATTAAATCCTGCCTCCACGAGCGCATCAAAATGTATATTTGTATAGGTCGTAGGAACACAGACTAAAGCGACATCTTGATGGTGAACCCTAAACAATCTGGCAAATTCAAGCACTTCATCTGGTGCCCCCTGACGACTATGTATCATTACTCCATCAGCGCCTGCAGCGACGTAAGCCAATGCGCGCCTGAGCGCTTGAGGCATGCCTTCGTCCAAAATCAGACTTTCAATCCTCGCAATAATCATAAAGTCTGGATTTGATCGAGATTGCGTGGCCGTAGCAATTTTTTTCGAGAACTCCTCAATGCTTGCCTGGCATTGTAAAACCTCATTGCCTAGCAACGAGTTTCTCTTCAAGCCTACTTTATCCTCAATCACAAACGCTGAAACGCCCAGCCTTTCAGCAGTTCTAATATGATAGGGCAAATGCTCTATCATACCTCCCGTATCCGCATCAAAAATCAAGGGTTTGGTAGTAACATCAAATATATCCGACACATTGGAAAAGCGACTGGAAAACTCGACCAATTCAATATCAGGCTTTCCTCTCAAAGCAGAATCCACAAGAGAACTTGACCAGAAAGCGTCATATACAACATCCCCATCAACTCCCGAATACAACACCTCCTCAACCAATAATGCCGTCAACGGACAATGGACTTCCATTACACGCAAGCCTTGCTTATCCTTCAGCAACTGGCCAAATGCAGAACGCCTGACACTTGCACACCGACCTTTAAATACTCCCCCGCGCATAGGTATACCTCCGAAAATATTTAAACGCTAGACCAGAAACTTTCACTGCCCATCAACATCATTGAACCTAACAATAGAAACACAAGAAAGTATCAGAGACAGTAACGCCAGGCACCAAAAAATACCGAACACATACTGCATACCCAGTTCAAAATACACAATCCCAAACAGCAACCCACACACAATCAATATGTACACCCCGGACTGAAACCCAAAAAACAGAGTTCTATATTTCAAATGCCTCCCCAACGCCAGAAACAAAACAGGTTGCATTAACATATTGGCAAGAAATGCGAGCACTACCACCACATAAAAAAACCCATTCGTTTGGCAGAGCACCATCAACATACAACACAACAACATACAACACTGAACCCCTGCGCCAGTCTTAAAACGAAAAACCTCCGAAAACATCGACCCTGCCCTCACACAACAGATACCAATCACTACCCACAACAATAAAAAACCCATATAAACCGTACTTATTTCATTCCCTGAAACACCAAGCCCCACCCTCATTGGAACAAGCATTAACAATAGAAAAAAGCAAACATTAATCGCGATCAAATTTACAATATCAACAATGGTAGAATACTTAAAATTATCACCATAAGCGATACAGGGCTCTTGCTCTTCAAAGTCTATTTTCTTTACCACCATAATACAGAGTAAATATAGCCCAGCCGCTACGACTGCCGACGCCGTACGCTGATAAAAACCGCCCAAAGACAAACCAATTGGAATCAATAGTGGAAGGCAGGCCAAGGCCAAACTCAGTATTGAAAAATTCGCCTGCGAACGGCATGCTTTGCCAGGCAACACTAACATGGCACGCGCCAAAACAACTGTACAGCCACTCATTACTCCCCACAATAAGCGCAACACCCAATCAAGCCACTCAACGAGAGTACCGTTGCCGACAGCCAAACAAAGACACACTAAAAACAAAGCCCCACACAACAGCAAAAAAAAATGCTTCCTTAATATTAATAGCGCTACGCTATCCCTGTACGCATAGCTTAACCATCCGACTGCACAACATCCAAATGACAACCCTAACAAGTACAGTACCAAAGGTGTATACGCACTCAAGAAAAACGTATTCAGCCGTATTGAGTGATCGATCCAAACCATCAACCCCGAGGACCCCATGATATTTGCAGCACTTAACATTACGCTGAGATTTATAACCTTACCCCCGCCCCGCATCACAAATAAGTCACTCGATTAAGTAGCTTCCCAAACAGCGAACTCTTTGGTTCTCGCTCCCCACCCACTTCGAAAAACTCCATACTTACTTCATCACCACTCACTAAAAAACGTGCATCACTCGCCCCCTTTTTTATCTTTTCGGCGATACAAGATTCTGAACATGGTTGTTGACCACGTGTTGATACTGAACCTGACGTAATTATAGTACCGCAGGGTAGCACTCTCGTTCTTGCACAATGTGCGACCAATTCAGAAAAACCAAATAGCATATCGCTGGTCGTAATCATGCAAAACAATATGCCATTTAATCGAATTTCCAGCTCCGCTAACGGACGACCCTTATTCCACAGCTTTAAGTGCTTTTGAGGATTTATTCCTCGGCCAAAAAAACTCGTCAAGGGCTTTGACTGTACAAAGCCAAAGCCATTGACCTTATCTAAACAGGCAAGCTTACGGTAGGTAAAATCATTACAAGCAGTCAGCATTTTTATATATTGATCGGCTTCACTCGCTGTGACACCTCGCGGGACGGTATCCAGTATAATCGCCCATTCGGCCTCAAAATCCAAATCCAGTCCATCAACACCATTAAGTGCCTCACCGGAACCCAAGAAGAAATCACTGGCGCCTTGATATACATGTATACCCCAAGACTCGTCATAAATACCCATTCGCTGCTGCCTGTTAGGAAATGCGCTACCATATAAGATCTGAGGTGCCTGCCGAACGATAGGTTCTATACAACTTATTAGCCCTTCTTTCGTCATCATAACAAGCACCTCCCAGCGCTACCCGCGAGCCAAATTGAATATATAATCAAAAACTTCCATTTGATCCATGGATTTGGAATCAGAGGATCGGACCCTTTCATATAATTCATATGCATGTTTATAAAATACACTGGGCACACCCAAATCAGAAAACAATTCACCTGCCAATTCAAGATCTTTAATTCGAATACCCATAGGCACTGAAATGCTACGCGACACACTCATGTATCTTTTCAACAGCAACTCAAGATATACCGAGCGACCTCGTCCCAGAGCAAGGGAGGCGCCAATCATATTTTTTTCGACACCGAAATTTTCCGCCAAAACCAGCGCCTCCGCCGCCACCAACAAGTGCAGCGACTCACAATAATTATTAATCACTTTCATTGCTTGTGCTCGAGCATTTGACTGCATGCAACAAAAATCACTCAGCAAGACCTTTACTAAATTTCTAAACTGGCGCCTTAGCGCATGCGGCATATGCCCTATATAGCCAACTAACCGGCCGGATTGGGCCCCTTCAACCCCGCCTGAAACAGGCATTTCAATATATTGGATATTAAACGCAGTGAAAAAAGCTTCCAACCTCTCTGAAGCCTTGTAGCCAACAGTACTTGTATTGACTACTAATATTTTCTCCCTGCATTTTAAACGCCTATTATTAATTGCTTCTCTTTCAACTCCAGAGAATACATCCACAATGCTTTTTTCGTCTCGCAGGCATAAAATCCAGATACCACCACGCCTGAAAAACCTTTCATCAATAACACCAATGACTTCGGCACCCCGCTTTACCACACCATCTAACTTACACTTTGTTCTGTTGTAAACGCAGACTCTGTAACCACTCTTCAGCAGCCGCTCAACCAATGCCACCCCCATAAGACCAGCACCGATCACTGACACTTCCTCCTCCCTCATAAAACCTCCTGCACAAGGCACGCTACTCTCGGCCCACCTCACTTCAACTCATAGTTAAATGCCAAAATTTCGGCCCCCGACTCAAGCGCCATAAAGCTGTGCTTGATCCCTGGACTTATATATACAGAATCTCCAAAATTAAGCGTCGCAGTTTCAGCATCCTCAGCGCCATCTCCTCTCCAATCAAAGCGCACACTCCCCTTCAACACATATATAACTTCCCGAGAAGCATGCCCCCCCATTGAGAACCACTGCCTCACGACTTTCACAATGCAACGAGACTTTTAGCGCCATCAGTTCTGGAGCTGTATTGGACGTCGCCAGATGCTTATAGGTGTAGTACCTGCTTCCCTCCCGGCACACTTCTTTTGCAAAGCCCTGATCTGACTTGAAAATTACAACCCCAGATTCAAGATCCTTGCGGGTATCAACCAACAACTCAGAGATCGGCATAACCAATTTATCTGCCAACTTCTGTAACGCATCAAAACTCTCAAGCTCGAGCACTCCGGCACGGTTGCAACACCCACCGACAACATCCAACACTTCGTCAACTGACATTTTGCGCTTACTAGAAAGCTTTTCTATTTGTGAAGCATTAATAAGAATACTCATGTCTGACTCCAAAAAAGTTTTCCTATAGATGTCGGCTTCTGTAATAACCTGACAACCTGAGAACCTCATCTGCTGATTCATGTATACAAGGCACTGTTGCTGCTTTTCTTACAACGCTTTTGAATCCATGGATAAAACTTTCTCCACTCTCCCCCTCCAAAAATCGTTCGGGCACCAATGTTTTCCCCACCCCAAGTTGGATCCATGTATGAGCATCGCTACCACTCACACAAGCCTTATTATATTTCTGCGCCAACCCCTTGTATCGTTCAACCCAATGCGGATGCTTTCCTGACACTTCAATAGCATCGACTTTTCGTATCACATTATCAAAGTCGCACCACCATTTTCCGTCACCTAATAAATGATGAGCCACAGCGACATAGCTATTATTTTTCCTTTCAAGTTCATCTAACAACTCGGTAGCGGTATAGGTCATGGATGGCGACCTCATATCCATCACCGCTTTTACACTGGCATGCACCCCCATATCGCCACCTCCCCTCAACGATATTTCTGCCCCAGAACTGATCATAAGACCCGATGAAAGTACAATGACCCCACCTTCCAGAGTTTGCCCGCCTAGTTTTTTCTCACCGAATATCTCGCTATACAACTCGTCAAATCCCTGTGAATCTCTGTGCTCAGTCAGGCATACAATATCTATACCTTTCTTTTTAGCCACCTGAAAAGTAAAATCTATTTCTTCCCAATCAGGCCTTGATTTTTTAGTTGATAACAAATGAACATGGGTATCAATCCACATACTTAACCTCCGCCAAAACTTTCCTATCATTTATCCTGGCGCACTTCACTGACCCAACCAAATCCAATAACTCCTTCTCCTCCAACCCTCTCCCTTTACTCATTGAGCATGCACGCACCAACATTAAATATCTCTTTAATTCATCTGACGAACAGTTAATACCCTGTAGTTTTAATACACTATCAATGGCTGCTGTGCCTGAGTGTTTACCTACAACAATTCGCCGAACACCATTTACCATCTCCGGAGGGAAAGGCTCAAAACTAGCACTATTATTTAATGTCGCACTGGCATGGATACCGGACTCATGTGCAAATACGTTAGTGCCTACTATGGGCTGCCAAGGCGGGCAGTGAACATGCGTTGCTTCTGCAACGAGCCGACTCAATGAAATCAGCATGCTTGTGTTGACGCCCACATCAATACCATAAAGCAGCTTAAGCGCAAGTACACACTGTGCTAAATCCGGCATCCCTGCGCGCTCACCAATACCGTTAACAGTCGCATGAAAAAACGTAGCCCCCGCACAAATCCCTGCCAAAGTATTGGCAGTAGCCAATCCAAAATCATTATGGGCATGGCATTGAACATCAATATCAGCCACTTTAACAACTCGCCTAACGATCTCAGCATACTGCTCTGGCGTCAATATACCAACCGTGTCTGAAAGACGTATTCGATCTGCACCTGCCTCTGCCACATGAACGGCATATTCTTCAACAAATTCCATTTCAGAGCGACCAACATCCTCGGCACTTATTGACACATATACACCCCTGTCCTTCGCGCGACTAATCAGGTCCGATGCAGTTCTCAACAACCAGACTCGATCTTTCTTGATGCTACTATTCAAATGTATCGCCGAGGTCGGGAGCCCAATATGTACAGCTTGAAAACCGAGATTCAATGATTGAACAACATCTGCCTCCACCCCACGATTCCATGCGACCAGCATCGCTTCGTTTTTACGCTCAAGCAAAATCTCCAAGACCGCTAATTCATCACCCCCCATGGCTGGAATACCTACTTCCACCCATCGTATGCCTGCTGCCAACAATGACGAGAAAATTGAAATTTTTCTTTCCTTTGTAAAGGCAACGCCAGGAGATTGTTCACCATCACGCAACGTCGTATCTTCTACGATCACATTATTATTAATCATATCTACCCTCCACTCAGGAAAACTACATAGATAAAATTCAAAAAACCAATAACGCCCTAGCTCGCATTTACAATCCTCGCCAACTGAAAACTAGTTCACCTGATAGGTTTACGCCATCAAACCATGCAAATTTCAGATACCGCCCTTGTATGCGAACGACTATGCCTAACAGTACTTAATCTCTTTCCTACAAACACGCAAAACCATTAAACATATCCAACTTCCATTTAAATCAACACTTTGAGAAACTGCTGCCATTCATTTATATACGGACTGTTCGGCAATAGGGCGAGTTCAGACTTTTCACTTCACATTCACCTGCGAATATGGAACTCCCATCTACAAGATGAATATTGGCGCGAATGGAGTTAGGCGACAGCATCCCACAGGAGCTGTACCGGACGTTGGCCGAGATCATTGCCTTTGCCTGGCAGCTTAAAGGCAAGTTCCCGGTGGGATTTGACCCGGATGCGGTTCCGGGTGAGCGGGATATAACACCGCCATAAATACTCCCCTGCCGCTAAAAAATACTCGCAAAACCGGGGTGAATGAACTGGCGACTGCTACGCAGCCGATCGCAGCCTCGCGCTGCTCGACAGCGGCTACAGAAACCACCGGCCTTGTAGATACTCTGTCCCAGGTCAAGCCCCAGTGGGAGCGAGCCTGCTCGCGAATGATCTTCGCGAGCAGGCTCGCTCCCACGCTTGAAGTATCTCTGTAGCCGCTGAGGAGCGTAGCGAGGCTGCGATCGAGGACAACGTCCTCGCGCGATGCATCTGGTAAACAGGGGGAAGAAATGGTCTGGCGGTTAGAACGTTCAGCCCTTGTACATCTTGCTCATCAACTCGGCCTCGGCCTGAGTCAGTCCGCAAGACTGGGTCAGTTCGTCGACGCTGGCACCCATGCTGACCAGACGCGCCGCCTGGTTGAACGACAGGCTGGTGGGGTCGCGCTGTTCAAGCTGGGTCAGCTTTTCGGGCAGCGGCGCGACCACGGCGCGCAGTTCGTGCAGGTCTTCACCCATTTGCACATTACCGTTCTGGTAGGTGTCCAGGCGCCGCGTCAGTTCCCTGAGGCGCCGGTCACGCTGTTCATCGCCCGCCACCTGCTGCGCCGCAAGCACCCGCTGGCGGCGTACGTGGCTGACGAACAGCCACAGGGTCACGGCCCACAGCAGGCCGAGGACGATTACCGCCACCTCAAGGATCAATCAGATGTTCTCCAGATCCGACCATTCTTCTTCGGTCATCATTTTGTCCAGCTCAACCAGAATCAGCAGTTCGCCGTTCTTGTTGCACACGCCCTGGATAAACTTGGCCGACTCGTCGTTGCCCACATTAGGCGCCGTTTCGATTTCAGACTGACGCAGGTAAACCACTTCCGCCACGCTGTCGACCAGAATACCGACCACTTGTTTGTCGGCTTCAATGATGACAATCCGCGAATTATCGGTAATTTCGGCGCTGTACAAGCCAAAACGCTGACGCGTGTCGATCACCGTCACTACGTTACCGCGCAGGTTGATGATGCCCAGCACGTAGGAAGGCGCACCCGGAACCGGGGCGATTTCGGTGTAACGCAGCACTTCCTGAACCTGCATCACGTTGATGCCATAGGTCTCGTTATCCAGCTTGAAGGTAACCCATTGCAGGATCGGATCTTCCAACCCCTGTGCCGCTGACTGTTTCATACCCCAAACCCCTGACTGAAATACTGCAAAATTCTGATAACCGGCGGCTCACCCTGACAGATGAGCATCAACCCGTTTTGTTCTTATGATTTGCCTTTGGCGATCAACTGCGCCAATTGCTCCACATCCAGCAGTGCACACATGTGTTCAATCACGGTGCCCGCCAGCCACGGCCGCTGCCCGCGCTGGGAGCGCCATTTGATTTCGTTCGGGTGCAGGCGCAACGAGCGACTGACCTGATGCACCGCCAGCCCCCATTCGTAGCCCTGTACTGAAATGACATATTGCAGGCCTTCGCGAAAATCATCGCGATAGCGCTCGGGCATCACCCAGCGCGCCGTGTCCAGCACGTTAAGCTTGCCGCCCTGGCTGGGCAGAATTCCCAGATACCAGTCGGGCTGACCAAACAGCGGGGTCAGTTCACGCCCGGCCAGTGAATAAATCGAACCCAGGCACACCAAAGGCACCGCCAGGGTCAACCCGGCCACGTCGAACAACAGGCATTCGAAAGGCTCAGCAGCCCACGCAGGGCGGCCATCATCCGGTATCGGCAAGTGCGCACCCGGCGCACTCGGCCGATGCACTTCAACCAGTGGATGGGCCAGCGTCTCAGCGGGCACACCCACCTGCGCCAACTCTACCGGCATCGCCAGTGGCTCTTCGGCAGGGGTTTGCGCAGCCTGCTCCAGAGACAGGACACGGGAATCGCGCACCTGCTCTTCAAGAATGGCGTCGGCAAACTCGTCCGACTCAACCAGCGCCGCTTGCGTTGCATCGAACAGCAAGTCGTCGAGGTACGACTGCAACGCCAATTGCGGTCGGTTGGAAAGTGCTATCGGCTGCGTCATAAAGTGCCCCACTCAACAGCCTCGCGACAGAGACCTGTAGACGTTATCGGCCAAGCACGGCCGATACTTGAATGCTCGCCCACCTCACGCCACCTGCGGTGCAAGCTGGCGGGTCAGGACGTGCTTGAGCAACGCACGATAAGCGATAACTCCCCGGGTTTTATCGTCGAACTGCGATGGTGTCTGCCCGGCCCGACTGGCATCGCGCAACCGGGTATCGACCGGAATAAAACCCTGCCACAGAGTGTCGGGATACACATCGCGCAACACCCGCAAGGTGCTCATCGAAGCCTGGGTGCGGCGGTCGAACAAGGTCGGCACGATGCAGAACGGCAGCTCTTGCGTACGCGAACGGTTGATCATGCGCAGGGTGTGGACCATCCGCTCCAGGCCTTTGAGCGCCAGATGCTCGGTTTGCACCGGGATAATCAACTGTTGGCTGGCCGCCAATGCGTTGACCATCAGCACCCCCAGAATCGGCGGGCTGTCGATGATGGCGTAGTCATAGTCCTGCCACAGTTGCGCCAGGCTGCGCGCAATCACCAACCCCAAGCCGCTTTGTCCCGGCGCCTGACGCTCCAGGGTTGCCAGTGCCGTGGTGGCCGGCAGCAAGGCAATCTTTTCGTGGCTGGTGGGCAGCAGCAATTGTGCAGCCAAGCCTTCAGGCACCTGCCCCTGATGCAGAAACAGGTCATAAACGCTGTGTTCCAGACCATCGGGGTCATACCCGAAGTAACTGGTCATGGAGCCGTGCGGGTCGAGATCGACCACGACCACGCGCTTGCCCGCCTCTGCCAGCAAACCGGCCAGAGCGATGGATGTGGTGGTCTTGCCGACCCCACCTTTTTGATTGGCTACTGCCCAGACTCTCATTCTGTGGTTCCTCCCGGCTGCATGCGTGCCGGCCGAGATTAAAGGTTTGGTGACGGGGAATTGACGGCATCCCCGCGAACCAGCGGCTGTGTGGGTGGCGGTGCAGTTTGTGTGCCAGCCCGCTTCAGGGCAGCATCCGGTGTTGCGTTGGCGGTTCCGGTGGCGGTCAGGCTGCGACGCACTTCAAGGTTGCGCGACACCACCAGCACCACCCGACGATTGAGCGCGCGCCCCTCTGGTGTGGCGTTATTGGCCACCGGCTGAAACTCGCCGTAGCCCACCGACGCCATGCGGCCGGGGTTCACCCCCTGCATTGCGAGCATGCGCACGATGCTCGCCGAGCGGGCCGAAGACAGCTCCCAGTTGGTGGGATATTGCGCGGTCCGAATCGGCAAATCGTCAGTAAAACCCTCGACGTGAATCGGGTTCTCGAACGGCTTAAGGATCGCCGCCACCTTGTCGATAATGTTGAACGCCGCATTGCTGGGCATCGCATCTCCGCTGCCGAACAACAGGCTGGAATTGAGTTCAATCTCGACCCACAACTCATTGCCGCGCACCGTCAATTGCCTGGATGCGATCAAGTCGCCAAAGGCATTGGTGATGTCATTGGCGATGGTTTTAAGCGGGTCATCCGGCACTTGCCCAAGGCCTGCATCGGTATGTTCACTGTCTTTGATCAAGGGCTCGGCAGGCTGGGTCGTCAGCGGCCGCTCTTCACCGATGGGCACCGGTCTGATGCTGCGCTCGGTGTCACTAAACACCCCCACCAGCGCCTTGGAGACCACCCGGTACTTGCCTTCATTGATCGAAGAAATCGAGTACATGACCACGAAGAAAGCAAACAGCAAGGTGATGAAATCCGCGTAGGACACCAGCCAACGTTCGTGATTGACGTGCTCATCAACGGGGCGACGGCGACGGCTCATGGTTAACCCGTAAAGCCTTGCAGCTTGAGTTCAATGGAGCGTGGGTTTTCGCCTTCGGCTATCGACAAAATGCCTTCGAGCAACATCTCGCGGTACAGCGATTGGCGCATGGCAATCGCCTTGAGCTTGCTGGCGATGGGCAGCAACACCAGGTTGGCACTGGCCACCCCGTAAATGGTCGCTACAAACGCCACGGCGATACCGCTACCCAATTGCCCCGGATCGGCCAGATTGCCCATCACGTGGATCAGGCCCATGACGGCGCCGATAATGCCGATGGTCGGCGCGTAGCCGCCCATGCTTTCAAAGACTTTCGCGGCCTCGATATCGCGGCTTTCCTGGGTCATGTAATCGACCTCCAGCACGCTGCGAATGGTTTCTGGCTCAACCCCGTCGACCAGCAATTGCAGGCCCTTGCGCGAATAATTGTCGGGCTCGGTATCGGCCACGCCTTCAAGGCCCAGCAAGCCTTCCTTGCGCGCCGTCAGGCTCCAGTTGACGACACGGTCGATGCCGCCCGCCATGTCGATACGCGGCGGAAACAAGATCCACACCACGGTATGCATCGCCCGCTTGAACGCACTCATGGGCGACTGCAACAACGCCGCCCCCACTGTGCCGCCGAGCACGATCAACGCCGCCGGGCCATTGGCCAGCGCGCCTAAATGGCCGCCTTCCAGGTAGTTGCCGCCGATGATCGCGACAAACGCCATGATGATGCCAATCAGGCTGAGCACGTCCATCAGTGGCAAGCCTCGACCAGATGCCTGCCGATGTCATCGAGGCTATACACCGCATCGGCCAGGTTGGCTTTGACGATGGCCATGGGCATGCCGTAAATCACACAACTGGCTTCGTCCTGCGCCCACACCTGACTACCGCCCTGTTTGAGCATACGAGCGCCTTCACGGCCGTCCGCGCCCATGCCGGTCAAGACCACCGCCAAAACTTTGTCACCAAAGGACTTGGCCGCAGAACCGAAGGTGATATCCACACACGGTTTGTAGTTCAGGCGCTCGTCGCCCGGCAGGATGCGTACCGCGCCACGACCATCAATCATCATTTGCTTGCCGCCTGGCGCCAGCAGGGCCAGACCAGGGCGCAGGATATCGCCGTCTTCGGCTTCCTTGACGCTGATGCGGCACAGCTTGTCCAAGCGCTCGGCAAACGCCTTGGTGAACGCCGCGGGCATGTGCTGCACCAGCACAATCGGCGCCGGGAAGTTGCCCGGCAACTGGGTCAATACCCGCTGCAAGGCCACCGGGCCACCGGTCGATGTTCCGATGGCGACCAACTTGTACGCCTTGCGTTTGGGCGCGCCAGAGACTGTGCTTGGCGCTGTTGCGCCACGGCTGGCAATCGGCGTGGTGCGTGCAGGTGCGGCAACTGCGGCTGGCGCTGTAAAGCCACCCAGTGCTGGCCGGGGCGCTGGAGTCGGAACCACAGGTGCCGGGGCGCTGTAGCTGGACATTCGCCGGTTGCTGCGCGAGATGCTGTGGACCTTTTCGCACAGCATCTGTTTGACCTTCTCGGGATTGCGCGAGATGTCTTCGAAATTTTTCGGCAGAAAATCCACCGCACCGGCATCCAGCGCATCGAGGGTGACGCGAGCGCCCTCGTGGGTCAGCGAGGAAAACATCAATACCGGGGTCGGACAGCGCTGCATGATATGGCGCACGGCCGTGATGCCATCCATCAACGGCATCTCGTAATCCATGGTGATCACGTCCGGCTTGAGCGCCAGCGCCTGATCAATCGCTTCCTTGCCATTGGTGGCAGTGCCGATCACTTGAATCGTCGGATCAGCCGACAGAATTTCCGAGACGCGACGGCGGAAAAAACCGGAATCATCCACCACCAGGACCTTGACTACCATAAACACTCCGTTAGGTCGTCGGGGCACGCCCGACTCACCAGAATCAAATACGCCGTGATGCGTAATGCTTGAGCATGCTCGGAACATCCAGAATCAAGGCAATACGGCCATCACCGGTAATGGTGGCGCCCGACATGCCTGGCGTGCCCTGGAGCATTTTCCCCAACGGTTTGATCACCACTTCTTCCTGACCGACCAACTGATCGACCACAAAGCCGATGCGCTGGGTCCCGACCGACAGAATCACCACATGCCCTTCGCGCTGCTCTTCATGGGCGGCCGAGGCTACCAGCCAACGCTTGAGGTAGAACAATGGCAGCGCCTTGTCGCGCACGATCACCACTTCCTGGCCGTCGACCACGTTGGTGCGTGACAGATCAAGGTGGAAAATCTCGTTGACGTTGACCAGCGGGAAGGCAAATGCCTGGTTGCCCAGCATCACCATCAGGGTTGGCATGATCGCCAGGGTCAACGGCACCTTGATCACGATTTTCGAGCCGCGCCCCAGGACTGACTCAATGCTCAGTGAGCCGTTGAGCTGGGCAATCTTGGTTTTCACCACGTCCATGCCCACGCCACGCCCGGACACATCGCTGATCTCGGTTTTGGTCGAGAAGCCCGGCGCAAAAATCAGGTTGTAGCAGTCGCTCTCGCTCAGGCGATCAGCTGCATCCTTGTCCATCAGGCCTTTTTTCACGGCCAGGGAGCGCAGGAAATTGGCGTCCATGCCTTTGCCATCATCGGAGATCGACAGCAAGATATGGTCGCCTTCCTGCTCGGCGGACAGAATCACCCGGCCACAGCTCGGTTTGCCTGCGGCTGCGCGTTCTTCCGGGGTTTCGCAACCGTGATCGACCGCGTTGCGTACCAAGTGGACCAGCGGATCGGCCAGGGCTTCGACCAGGTTTTTGTCCAGGTCGGTTTCTTCGCCCACCAACTCCAGGCTGATTTCTTTTTTCAGCTGACGCGCCAAGTCACGTACCAGCCGCGGGAAGCGACCGAATACTTTCTTGATCGGCTGCATCCGGGTCTTCATCACTGCGGTTTGCAGGTCGGCGGTCACCACGTCAAGGTTGGACAGCGCCTTGGCCATTTCCTCGTCATGGCTGTTCAGGCCCAGGCGCACCAGACGGTTACGCACCAGCACCAGTTCGCCGACCATGTTCATGATGTCATCGAGCCGTGCGGTATCCACCCGCACCGTGGTTTCGGCCTCGGAGGCGACCGGTTTTTCCGCAGGTGCAGCAGCACGGGCCGGGGCCGGACGCGCAGCCGGCACTGGTTTGACCGGCGCAACCACAGCCACTACCGCAGCAGAATCAGCACTGAACTTGCCTTTGCCGTGCATCTCATCGAGCAAGGCTTCGAATTCGTGATCGCTGATCAGATTCGGATCGCCAGCAGGCTCCTGGACAATAGCCACAGGCGCTACAGTCGCAGTTTCCAGCGCATCGGTATTGAACGAACCCTTGCCATGCAACTGATCGAGCAAGGCTTCAAATTCGTCATCGGTGATTTCATTGCTCACTTCGGCTGGCGCAGCAGGCACCTCTTCAGGCTCGGCGGCAACCACCGCAGCGGCCGAGGAAAACTGGCCCTTGCCATGCAACTGGTCAAGCAGCAACTCAAACTCGGCATCGCTGATTTCGTCGCTGGCCGTGATCTCTGGCGCGGTGACCGGTTCAGGTTCTGCCGCAGCAGCCTTGACCGCGTCGAGCGAATTCAGCAGCTGTTCAAATTCGCTGTCGGTGATATCGCTCACCGGGGCGGCAGCCATCACTGGCTCAGGTACGGGTGCAACGACAACCTGCGCAGCCGCAGGCTCGGCCAGACGCGCCAGCGCTTCCAGCAACTCAGGGGTTGCGGCGGTGACCGGGCTGCGCTCGCGCACTTCGCTGAACATGCCGTTGACCGCATCCAGGGCCTCGAGCACCACGTCCATCAGCTCCGCGTCGACGCTGCGCTCACCCTTGCGCAGGATGTCGAAGACGTTTTCGGCGATGTGACAGCACTCCACCAACTCATGGAGCTGCAGGAAGCCGGCGCCCCCTTTTACAGTGTGAAAACCGCGAAAAATTGCATTGAGCAGATCCGCATCATCCGGTCGGCTTTCCAGCTCAACCAGTTGTTCGGACAGCAACTCTAGAATCTCGCCGGCTTCAACCAGAAAATCCTGAAGGATTTCTTCATCGGCGCCGAAGCTCATGTACGTGCTCCTTGATATAGGCTCGTGGACGCCGGGCAACAGCGCCCGTGCCTCTTCAAGACCTAAAAACCTAAACTGGACAGCAAATCGTCTACATCATCCTGACCGGATACGACGTCATTACGTGTATCGGCATGAATCTGCGGACCTTCACCCTTGGCCTGGTTTTTTTGCGAATTATTTTCAGCACGCAGTGCATCGCGATCGTGTTCGATCCCGGCAAAGCGATCTACCTGGCTGGCCATCAGCACCAGTTTGAGCAGATTGCTTTCAACTTCCGTGACCAATTGCGTCACACGTTTTATCACCTGACCGGTGAGGTCCTGGTAATCCTGAGCCAGCAAAATGTCCGTCAGGTTGCTGGAGACGATGCTGTTTTGCGTTTCGCTACGCGTCAAAAAACTGTCAACCCGACGCGCTAGCTCACGAAACTCCTCGGCACCGACTTCACGACGCATAAAGCGCCCCCAGTCCGTACTCAAGGCCTTGGCTTCGTGCCCCATTGCGTTGACCAGCGGCGTGCTGTTTTCCACCAGGTCCATGGTCCGATTGGCCGCCGCTTCAGTGAGTTTCACAACATAGGCCAAACGTTCAGTGGCATCCGTGATCTGCGACACTTCTTCGGCTTGCGGCATTCCCGGGTCAATCTGAAAATTGACTATTGCGCTGTGCAGCTCGCGGGTCAGCTTGCCGACTTCGCGATACAGCCCGCGGTCGCGAGTCTGGTTAAGTTCGTGAATCAGCTGCACGGCATCGCCAAATTGGCCTCTTTCAAGGCTTTCGACCAATTCGTGAGCATGTTTTTTCAGGGTCGACTCAAAATCACCCTGTGTGGATTCTTTATGCTCCATAGCGCCCCCAAGGCAACCGATCAACCGATGCGATCAAAGATCTTTTCGATCTTGTCTTTGAGTGCGATAGCCGTGAATGGCTTGACCACATAACCGTTAACTCCGGCCTGGGCCGCTTCGATGATCTGCTCGCGCTTGGCTTCAGCTGTCACCATCAGCACTGGCAAGTGCTTGAGTTTTTCGTCTGCACGCACGTGGCGCAACAGCTCGATACCGGTCATGCCCGGCATGTTCCAGTCGGTCACCAAAAAGTCGATTTGCCCCAGGTTGAGGATCGGCAGCGCCGTGGTGCCGTCATCCGCCTCGACCGTGTTGGTGAAACCAAGGTCACGCAACAGGTTTTTGATGATCCGCCGCATCGTTGAAAAATCATCAACGATGAGGATTTTCATGTTCTTGTCCAATTCGACCTCCAAGCAGTCTTAAACGCGTCCTGTCTGGGGACGCGCCATTCAATCAATTCGTTTTCAAAAACCGCCCAAATCGACTGTGGGAGCGGGCTTGCTCGCGATGCAGGCGGCGCGGTTTTTCTGATTCACCGTGTCGATCCCATCGCGAGCAAGCCCGCTCCCACAATAAGTGCACGTGTTCCCGTCAGTGCGCTCGCCACTGGCTCAGACGCGCACGCAGGCGTGCGGCGCACTGGCTGTGCAACTGGCTGACACGGGATTCACTGACCCCCAGCACTTCGCCGATTTCCTTGAGGTTCAACTCCTCGTCGTAGTACAGCGCCAACACCAGACGCTCGCGCTCGGGCAGATGGGCAATCGCATCGGCCAAGGCGGCCTGGAAGCGCTCGTCTTCCAGATCTCGCGATGGCTCCGTGTGGGCACTCACGCCATCTTCATGCAGCCCTTCGTGTTCGCCGTCCTGCAACAGGTCGTCAAAACTGAACAGGCGGCTGCCCAGGGTGTCATTCAAGATGGCGTAATAATCATCAAGGCTTAACTGGAGTTCGGCCGCAACTTCATGATCTTTAGCGTCACAACCGGTTTTTGCTTCAATTACCCGAATTGCATCACTGACCATGCGTGTATTGCGGTGCACCGAACGCGGCGCCCAATCGCCCTTGCGCACTTCATCAAGCATCGCGCCACGGATACGGATGCCGGCGTAAGTCTCGAAACTCGCGCCCTTGCTCGCGTCGTATTTGCCCGATACTTCAAGCAGGCCGATCATCCCGGCCTGAATCAAGTCATCCACCTGCACGCTGGCAGGCAAACGCGCCAGCAAGTGATAGGCAATGCGCTTGACCAGAGGGGCGTAGCGCTCGATCAGCTCATACTGGGTGTCACGCGACGACTTGCTGTACATGCGATAACCGCTGGCCGTCATTAAAAACGCCCCCCTGCTTGCTGCACCAGACGCTCGACAAAGAACTCCAGGTGGCCCCTGGGGTTGGCGGGCAATGGCCAGGTATCAACTTTTTGCGCAATGGCCTTGAACGCCAGCGAGCACTTGGAGCGCGGGAACGCTTCGTAAACGGCGCGCTGCTTTTGTACGGCCTTGCGCACGCACTCGTCGTAAGGCACGGCACCCACATACTGCAGGGCTACATCCAGAAAACGGTCGGTAACCTTGGTCAGTTTGGCGAACAGATTGCGCCCTTCCTGGGGGCTTTGGGCCATATTGGCCAGTACGCGAAAGCGGTTCATCCCGTAATCGCGATTAAGCAGTTTGATCAGCGCATAGGCATCGGTGATCGACGTCGGCTCGTCGCACACCACCAGCAGCACTTCCTGGGCGGCGCGCACAAAGCTGACCACCGACTCGCCGATCCCGGCAGCGGTGTCGATCACCAGTACATCCAGGTTATCGCCAAGGTCGCTGAATGCCTGGATCAGGCCGGCATGCTGCGCCGGGCTCAGATGCACCATGCTCTGGGTGCCCGAAGCCGCCGGCACGATGCGAATTCCGCCGGGGCCTTGCAGCAATACGTCGCGCAGCTCGCAACGACCCTCGACCACATCGGCCAGGGTAAATTTGGGGGTCAAGCCCAGCAGGACATCG
This sequence comes from Pseudomonas kulmbachensis, assembly GCF_963681935.1. Lineage (NCBI taxonomy): Bacteria > Pseudomonadati > Pseudomonadota > Gammaproteobacteria > Pseudomonadales > Pseudomonadaceae > Pseudomonas > Pseudomonas kulmbachensis. The sequence continues at coordinate 3,511,426 of NZ_OY817088.1, forward strand.
ACATTTGCCAGCCCAAGGTCCGCGTCCATCAACAGAACGCGCCTGCCCAGCTCGGCCAATGCGATGGACAAGTTGACTGACACGTTAGTTTTACCGACGCCACCCTTGCCGCCGGTCACTGCGATCACCTGTACGGGATGCATGCTGCCCATGATCTTTCTTTACCTTGTCTTACTTAGACGCGGCTACATGCGATGGCTGCTCGTTCCCCTGCGGAACAAAATTTTCAGACCATCCGATGTAGGTACATTGCAACGTAATCTTGACTGCCTCAGCCGACCCGTTTGGGAGGGCTGTGATAGATATCGGCAAACATGTCTGCCATAGCTTCTTCGCTGGGTTCTTCCTGCATCTGCACACTCACTGCGCGACTCACCAGTTGGTGCCGACGCGGCAAGTGAAGGTCGTCCGGAATCCGTGGGCCGTCAGTGAGATAAGCCACCGGCAGCGCATTGCTGATCGCCAGGCTCAACACCTCGCCCAGGCTTGCTGTCTCATCCAGCTTGGTCAGGATGCAACCCGCCAACCCGCAACGCTTGTAACTGAGGTACGCCGCCGTCAGCACCTGTTTCTGGCTGGTGGTGGCCAATACCAAATAATTTCGCGCCTTGATCCCGCGCCCAGCCAGGCTTTCAAGCTGCAAACGCAACGCCGGATCACTGGCCTGCAGGCCCGCGGTATCCACCAGCACCACGCGCTTGCGCACCAGCGGCTCGAGGGTCTGGCCCAACGACTGGCCGGGAGCGACGTGGGTCACCGGTACATTGAGAATTCGGCCCAGGGTCTTGAGTTGCTCCTGAGCGCCAATTCGAAAGCTGTCCATGCTCACCAGAGCGATATTCTGCGCGCCGTACTTGAGTACATAACGCGCCGCCAGCTTGGCCAGCGTAGTGGTTTTACCCATCCCCGCAGGCCCGACCATCGCAATCACGCCGCCCTCTTCCAGCGGCTCCAGCTCCGGTGTAGCGATCATCCGCGCCAAGTGCGCCAGCAACATTCGCCAGGCCTGGCGCGGCTCTTCGATACCGGCCACTTGGGCCAGCAGATCACGCGACAGCGGCCCGGACAGACCGATACGCTGCAAGCGGCGCCACAGATTGGCCTGCGCTGGTTTGGCATCCTGCAACTGGCTCCAGGCCAACGAGCCGAGCTGCACTTCAAGCAATTCACGCAAACCGTTCAGCTCATGACGCATATTGTCGAATGCGCGCTGATCAACCGTCGGTGCGACGGGCGCAGGCGCAGGGCGTGGCGGCTCTTCCAGCGTCGGCTCGATCAACGGCTCGGCGGCAGTCAGCGGCAAACCGGCAAACAGCTGACGGTTAACGCCCGCCTCGCCTTCGCCGCGCAGGCTCAACTCGGCCTGGGCCGAGACAATCCGCGACTGGGTCTTGCGCAGTTCTTCTTCGAGCTCAATGTTCGGGACACGGGGTGCCAGCGCGGACAGCTTGTAGTCCAGGGCCGCGGTCAACTCAACGCCCCCGGCGATCCGGCGGTTGCCAATAATGGCGGCGTCAGCCCCCAGCTCATCACGGATCAGCTTCATGGCCTGACGCATATCGGCGGCGAAAAATCGCTTCACTTGCATAAACCAAACCCTCAGCCGTTAGGGCCTACTGTCGCAACGATCGTGACCTGCTTGTTGTCAGGGATTTCCTGGTAAGCCAGCACATGCAGGTTGGGCACCGCCAGACGGCCGAAGCGCGAAAGCATTGCGCGTACCGGGCCTGCCACCAACAGGATCACTGGATTACCTTGCATTTCCTGACGCTGAGCAGCGTCGATCAACGAGCGCTGGAGTTTCTCTGCCATGCTTGGCTCCAGCAAAACGCCCTCTTCCTGGCCTTGTCCGGCCTTCTGCAAACTATTGAGCAATATTTGTTCCAACCTTGGCTCAAGGGTGATCACAGGCAGCTCAGACTCAACGCCTACAATACTTTGCACAATGGCGCGGGACAGGCCCACGCGCACAGCGGCAACCAAAGCGGCAGTATCTTGACTCTTATGGGCATTGTTCGCGACGGCTTCGGCAATGCTGCGGATATCGCGCACCGGCACCTGCTCAGCCAACAAGGCCTGCAACACTTTGAGTAACTGCGACAGGCTCAGCACGCCCGGCACCAGCTCCTCGGCCAGCTTGGGCGAAGACTTGGCCAGCAACTGCATCAACTGCTGCACTTCTTCATGCCCGATCAGCTCATGGGAGTGTTTGTACAAAATCTGGTTAAGGTGCGTCGCCACCACGGTGCTGGCATCCACTACGGTATAGCCCAGCGATTGCGCCTGGCTGCGCTGACTGACTTCAATCCACACCGCTTCCAGACCAAAGGCCGGGTCTTTGGTGGTAATCCCGTTCAGCGTGCCGAATACCTGCCCCGGATTGATCGCCATTTCGCGGTCCGGGTAGATCTCGGCCTCGGCCAGAATCACCCCCATCAGGGTCAAGCGATAGGCACTGGGGGCCAGGTCGAGGTTGTCGCGGATATGCACGGTCGGCATCAGAAAGCCCAAATCCTGGGACAACTTTTTACGCACCCCCTTGATCCGCGCCAATAACTGGCCACCTTGATTGCGGTCTACCAGCGGGATCAGCCGATAGCCGACTTCGAGCCCGATCATGTCGATGGGCGTCACGTCATCCCAACCCAGCTCCTTGGTCTCTTGCGCACGGGCAGGCGACGGCAGCAACTCTTGCTGGCGCTTGACCTCTTGCAGGGCCTGGACCTTGACCACACTCTGTTTTTTCCACATCAGGTACGCCACGCCACCGGCAACGGCGGCCAGGCTCAGGAAGGAAAAGTGCGGCATGCCCGGCACAATCCCCATCACCGCCATCAAACCTGCCGACACCGCCAGCGCCTTGGGCGAGGCAAACATCTGGCGATTGATCTGCTTGCCCATGTCTTCGGAGCCCGAGGCACGGGTCACCATGATCGCGGCTGCGGTGGACAGCAGCAGGGATGGCAACTGCGCCACCAAACCGTCACCGATGGTCAGCAAGGCGTAAACCTTGCCCGCTTCGCTGAACGTCATGCCGTGCTGGAAGATACCCACCGCCATGCCGCCGATCAGGTTGATAAATAGAATCAACAGACCGGCGATTGCATCACCGCGTACGAATTTGCTGGCACCGTCCATCGAGCCGTAGAACTCGGCCTCTTGGGCGACTTCCTGACGGCGCAGCTTGGCCTGGTTCTGATCGATCAGCCCGGCGTTGAGGTCGGCGTCGATGGCCATTTGTTTGCCGGGCATGGCATCGAGGGTGAAACGTGCGCTGACCTCGGAAATGCGCCCGGCACCTTTGGTCACCACCACGAAGTTGATGATCATCAAAATCGCAAAAACCACGATACCGACCACGTAGTTGCCGCCGATCACCACCTCACCGAAGGCTTGAATCACCTTGCCTGCCGCCGCGTGCCCTTCCTGACCGTGGAGCATCACCACCCGGGTCGAAGCCACGTTGAGCGCCAGCCGCATCAGGGTGGCGACCAGCAAAATGGTGGGGAACACCGCAAAATCCAGGGGCCGCAGGGCGTAGACGCACACCAACAGCACCACAATCGACAGCGCAATATTGAAGGTAAAAAACACGTCCAGCAGGAACGCCGGGATTGGCAACATCATCATTGCCAGCATCACCAGCAACAACAACGGCACGCCCAATTGCCCTCGACCCAAACCGGCCAGACCGCTGCGTGCGGTGTTGATTAACTGAGAGCGATCCAAGGACATTGCGACAAACCTTTAGCAAACTTTTGACGCCATGTGCGCCGTAGAGCCTGCCACTGCAAGAACCCTTCCAACTTTGGCCAATGGCCATATCAGAATCAAAAGCCCGCCCTGATTCACCCAGTAGGTGCCTCTGAGGGAGCGAGCCTGCTCGCGAAGGCCATAAACCATAGCGCGCGTTTACTGATAATCGCGACGCTCTTGAGACCTTCGCGAGCAGGCTCGCTCCCACGGTGATGTCACAAGGCCTTAATCCTTCAAAAACTCAAGGCACGCTCATCACCAGCGTGCCACTCGCTGTGAAAGGCCCGGCGGCAGGGACGCTGCCGGGTTTGCGAAAAAGAGAAAACACGACCGTATCCCCCCCTGAACTGTTGGTGATACTAGTCGCGAAAGGAAGTCCTACAGGTACTCCACCATTATTACGCACCATCCTGACGGCAAGATCGGTATTACTGGTGGCAAGCCCCCCCAAGTTGAACAAAGCGCCACTACCCTGCAAAATGATGTGTATGGGCGTGGTAATACCGAGATCAGGGCATGAGTAATTAAGAGCGACAGCTCTACTATTGGTTGAATCATATGGCGATTCCGGGATCGCAACAGGATCCACCGAACCAAAGTCCACTTCAATGGGCTTGTCATCATTAATCGTGCAGGTTGACGGGTTCAAGTTGAGTGAGTTACGTGGATAAATAAAGATAGTCGTATCGAAAGACTTCGAGCCAAAATTATTAGTGAAATGCATGAACAAATTCACTCTAGCGATTTCTCCCGCCGACGACTGGATATTCATATAATTACCAGGCGTCCTGGTAATGTTTAAATATGCTCGCCCCCCCACACTCACATACGGCTCATTTCTGTGCGTCGCGAGTATAATATTGGACGCTACCGGTATTGGGTAATTAGTATCGTTAAACCTTAATCCGCCCGTGAGACGGCCATACGGCCACGCCAAAACGACCCCCCAAGTGGGAAGGGGGGAGATTTTTAGAACGGGATTAGAACTAGTAGCCGAATTATGCCTGCAGTCCATCGCGTAATCCAGCAAAACCTTATCGGTGAGGCTAGTACTCGCTTTTACATCGACATATACATTAAATGAAAGTTTCTCCGCATCTGCCCAAGCGCTACCATTTACCCGACACTCTACTGCGCTGGCAATATGAGCCAGCATAAACAACATCAACCCAGTTAGATATCTCATATAAATCTCTTCAACATAAAATAGCACTACAAAATTTGCGCACCTTTAAAGGTAGCCCAACGTAAAAGTCGAAACGGCAGCAAAGTACCCGGGCACTATTGAATGATTGGTAATGGCCTGCGGCTCTGCTTTGACAACGACCTTAAAAGCAATCACATTGGCGCCATTACTCAATATCTGCCTATCACTGGCCGCATTCACTTGCTGAGACACCGTCCTCACTGGTAATCAGCCAGCAGTGTTGCCATGGCCGTAAACCCGCCTAGGCTCAGCGAGGAGCCCAACTTCTTGACCGGTACGGCTTCCAGCATCGGTGGCTCTGCAGGATTAATCAGCACCTGTGTGTTGAGTGCTAACGGCACTCCATCTTTCAGAAGTCTGACGCCAAGGTCGGTGACACTGGACTGCACGGCTGACGATTCAAAAGGCGTTGCCGTACCCGTCACCTTCAAGACCATTTCCCACGCCTGAGTGCCAGGGGAACAGGTAATGGTGTAATTCACCGGTTTGCGGTGGTTCACCCCATCGATAGTTCTGACGCCGATTTTCTCGAAGTCGATAACGATACTGGCACCGCTATTTATAGTGCAGGGCGGGGGTTCTATCAGGGTGCCCTCGAACGTCAGGTTGGCCATTGCATTGCCACCAAAGCCAATGGCACATACGGCAAAAAGCACAGATTGTTGCTTGAGTCTCATCAGTATCTGCCTCTTATCGCAGTGCTTGCACTAATGTAGCCGTGGCAGAAAATGATCCGCCAGTGAGGGTGCTACCGGTTTTTTTTACGAGAACCGCCGTCACTGCTGGCAAGGTGGGGTGCGTGAAGTTCACGGTGGTATTGAGGGGCCAAGCTTCTCCCCCAACCATAAGCCTGATACCAAGATCACTTTTACTGGTACCCAGGGCCTTAGCGTCAAACCCGGCGCCAGTTCCCCTTAATTCCAGGGTCATTGAATTGGTGGGTTGCTGGCTACATGTCAAGGTGTAAGGCACCTCTTTTTCGTAATTGACGCCGTTGATCCGAGTCGTCAGAAGCTCGCTTCCAAAAGATACATTCACCGTGCCTGCTGCGTTGATAACGCAGGGTGGAGGTGCGAGGACTACCCCCCTGATATTCACACTGGTGCCCGCCAAGGCACTTTGACAACAGAGCAACAACAGGCTGCCCAAGGCGGTTACTGCCCGCCAATCTATTGACATGTTCATCGCTGCCCCCTTATTCATAGACAAGCCTGAAATCAACGGCCGCCTGAAAGGCGCCATTGCTCAGCACAGCCGAAGTGCGCACTGGCTGCACATGCCAGGTCAGGGTGTCGTTGCCATGCTGCAGGAACAGAGGCTCGCCGCGATTGCCCAACGCCGCGTCCCGTCCAAGGGCATCGGTCAGCAGCAGTCCCATACCGGTAACCCCCTGCACTTTGACCAGCCGCGGATCATCCGCATCGGCTGGCGCCACAAAGGCTACCGACACCACAGGCTGAGAGGCACTCCATACCAGATTGCCCGTGCGCTCGCTCTGGAGGCTGCCCGACGCGCGCTGGCAATCGACAAAGCGCAATTGAAACACCACGGGGGTTGCCTGATCGCCCGGGCGCTGCAATTGACTGCGAGCCACACTGCCCAGGTCTACATCCTGATAGGCCGAAGACATGTCCAGGGCACAGGGGGTGTTGTGCAGTGTGCCGGAGATATCCAGCATTCCACTCATGCCGTGGATCACCCCGGCCCGGGCCTGATGAATACTCGACACCAGTAGCAGGCAGCTCAGGGCCGTCACCGTGCAAGCCCGATGCGCGCTACTCATTGACCGAGGACGCAGCCACGTCCACCTTGCAAGTAGTGCCAGCACAGCTGAACACCAGAGTCGGACGACCACCGAAATCATTCACATAGGTCAGCCTTGGTTTAGTGCCGAGCGCAGCAACACTTCCCCCCAACTTCAATGAGCCTTTGGGCGACAGCATAAGGGGCTCGAAATCCGTGACGGTTTCCGTGTCTTTACTGCGACGGGCATCAATCAGCGTGACGTAGTACGGGGTGGGGTTGTTGACCTGGTAGTGATCACCGACACGGGTAAGGGTCAGTTCTTGCTGCCAGGGCTCAGACCGCTCTTGTCGGTTCTGAACTAATGCGGCAGGTCGGTAAAACAACTTGATGCGGGTCTGCAGGGCAATTTGCAGGCTGTTGGCCTTGTCACTGCGGGGCGGAATTTCCCGCAGGTTGAAGTAATACACCGACTCCCTATCCTGAGGGAGAGACTTGATTGCCGGTAACGACTGGACTTTTACCTGACTTTTTTTGCCCGGCTCCAGGCGCTGGACAGGCGGAAGCACGATCAACGGTGAAGTGATCTTGTTGCCTTGCTCATCTTCTACCCAGCCCTGGGCCAGATAAGGCAACTGTGTGTTGTTGTTGGTGATGTTCATGCTGACGGCCTCTTTGCTGCCATCAAACACCACTCGGGTGCGGTCAAGGCCAATGGCTGCATTGGCGTTGTTGATCAGGCACATGGCCACAAGGGCAGGAACCGAGAGTGCAAAGCTGAATTTCTTGATCATGAAGGTGTTATCTCTGTGTTAGTAATCCGGATCCGCGATGCAGATGCGGGTGCAGCGTTATCAGGCATCAGCATCTGGCAGCGCAGATCCAGGGTGGTGGCTAAGCCGTCGGCCGGTAAATTGACAGGCATTACCAGCGTGCAACGCTCTACACCACCCCAAGAGACAACCATCTTCTCCCCGGGCCGAATGCCGCTTAGATAGACACTGCCACCGTCATTGACGATGCCGGTTTCCTGCTGTTTTTCATTTTTCACCGTGCCACCAAACGGCGGCACGCTGCCATCAGGCAGAAGCAGCACTGCCATAGCTTTGTGGCCGGCAATCACATCCAGCGTGCGGTAACCAATGGCGCCTTCCGTCAGGGTCAACTGGGTCACGGACTGGGACGCCTCAACATTTGCCGGCAAGTTTTCAAGGTCAACACTGGCCGCTGTGCGCAAGTAACTGTTGACGTCCGGAACCACAGCTTTGCCAAAGGCGTTACTGCTCGTTGTGCGGCCATAGCCGCGCACAGGTACCCCAGGCACACCGCTGGTATCGACCATCAATCGAGTGCCACCCACACCTGAGCTTCGATGCCCCGCCCCGCCGTATGGGGTCAGTGTGGCGCCGCCTCGTGCAGACATGCCGAGGCTGGTGTAGTTGTTTTCCTTCAGGCTGGCGCTCAGAGACAAATCCGCATGATCAGCGACATGGCTTAGATAACCACCGACAGAGGTGTTATCTGCACTCAGTTGATAGTGACTGCGCTCACCTAACTGGTCACTGAAGCGCGCTGAATACATATTTTTATTGTGCGAACTGCTGGCGCTGGTGCTTAAGCTGCCAGATCTACCCAAGGGCATGCTGAGCGACAGAAACATGCCGGTATTATTATTTTGCGTACCCGTGCGCTGGTTTCGTTCCTGATTTCTAAACATGTTCAATGAGATATTCATGTTCTTGACCGACCCCATATTGAAAGAACGCGCCAGTGACAGGTTCCAGCGTTTACTGCTCGGGAGATCCCAAAAGGACTGATCGGTGTAGGTCACGTAAGCAGAGAGCCCGGCATCTCGAAAATGCTTGTTGAACGTGGCGGTATAAAGCGATTTGCTGCCCCCCACAGGCTTGCCGTAGTGACGCGCATTCAGGTATTCGCTCATGCTCACGTAGTCTTTTTCAGAAAACCGGTATCCCGCAAAGGAGACTTGACTGTCGTATTCCTCAAATCGCTTCGAATAGCTCAGACGGTAGGAACTGCCGGACAGCGATTCGTCCTGCACAGTGGTGCGGGCTCGCGAAACATCGAATGACAGCGCACCAAAGGCCAGCAGATCGCGCCCTACACCGAGTGATAACGCCGTGTAGTTGCTGTCGCTAAGGCCCCCTCCATAAAGCGACCAACCGTTACTCACCCCCCAGGAAAACTCCCCCGAGCCAAAGACGCTGCCCTGCCCTCCATCATGCAGGCCAGACGGCCGACCGCTGGCAAGCTTGTAGCGCACCGTACCGGGGCGAGTCAGATAGGGAATGCTGGATGACTCGACCGTGAATGAATTGACAGTGCCATCTTGCTCTTCCACCCGCACATCGAGACTGCCGCTAACGGCATCATTGAGATCCTGAATGCGAAAAGGCCCCGCCGCGACCAAGGTTTCATACAACACCCGACCCTGCTGGCTGATGGTGACCTTGGCATTGGTTTTGGCAACACCCACGACCTCAGGCGCATAGCCTCGCAAGTTGGGAGGCAACTGGTTGTCATCGGAGCTGAGTGCGAAGCCGGTAAAACGAAAGCTGTCGAACAGGTCCGAGTACAGGTAGTTTTCCCCCACCATCAGGCGTGCCTGGATTGAAGGCAATGCCCGATATGCATAGAAACGGTTCCACTCGAGCCGTTGCTCACGACGGATGTTTTCGTCGTCGATACGACCTTGCCAGTCAGCCCGCAACCGCCAGGGCCCCGCATTGGCACCAAAAGTGCCGTTGCCACTCAGGTTGTTGCGGCTTACTGTGTTTCTCTGGCTGATCGACTGTGCCGTCAGGTTGTAGTCCAGCAGCAGGCCTGGCACCCCTTCGTCCCACCGGGAGGGTGGATCCCAGTTCTGCGCGCTGTACTCCAGGTACGCATGAGGGATGGAGATACGGAGCATGGAGGTACTCAAATCGCCACTGACTTCCATCCCCGACAGACTGCTGCTGTCCAGGCACTCACCGCCTTTCCACCAAGTGAGCTGGGTCAGTTGATCTTTCTTCAAACCCAACTGCTCCACCAGTTCGGCAGACACACAGGCCTGGCTGCCTTTGGGATCATCGTCAGGGGGATAAAAGGCAATGCGCTGCTCAGGCTGCGACTGCGTGTTTATCTGTACCTGCATCAGGTAGGTGCCCGGCAAGATAAAGCCGCCGCGAGAGAACTGTGACAGGTCGATGTTGGTGCGATCGTTCAGATCAAGAATATCGGTATTGAACTGGATGTCCTCGGCGGCCCATACACCGCCTGCAATCGACATCAGCCCGGTACACAGCATCGCTCTGGCGACTGCGCAGTCCCGCAAGGTAAACAGCCCGTACATTTAAAAATACTCCAGCCGGAAACGCACCGCAGCTCGGTGAGAACCAACAGCCATTGGGCGGCCATTGCCGACCAGTTGAAGGGTGTAGCGCAGCTCTTGATCCTCTCCGGTAAGGGACGTCAGAGGCATCGACACTCCCGGCGTACTTTGCAGCCCTTGCATATCGGCAATACGCAGGGCCAGACCTGTTGAGGTACCGACAGTGGCAAACAGGCGCCCGCCACTGTCGGCCAGCCCTTCAAAGGTCACCCTGAGGTGCTGCCAATCAGGCAAATAAGTACCTGGCCGGGAAGGGTCAGGGCGAGTCAAAGAACACTTGACCAAACGCAATAAAAAAACATGAGGCTCACCCTCGCCCTGACGAATAAGTCGCCCCATGGACAAAGGATCCAATTCAATGACTTGATAGGCACTTTTTGCATCCAGCGCACACGCAGAATCAACAACTTCTCCAGCCAGCATTACACGGCCACTGCCCTGTTTATTCTGCGCGGACGAAGAACCAATAAAAAAATTCATACATATGAATAGCACGCCAGTAACAGCCAGCTTGAAAAATGCTTTCACAGTTAGCTCCCGCCGTATTTGCCCTGCTGCCGAACGAACGACAACAGGGCAAAGGTTTACTGGTAAGCCAGGGAGAAGTTAGTCACGGCAGAAAATTCGCCAGGTGTAATAGTGCCCGTCGCCTTGCCTTTTAGATAAGCGCCAAAAGACAGGGTGTTATTACCAGCCTGAAATTTTTGCGCCGTCGTTGCAGTGCCCAGGATGATAGCGGTGCCGCTGCCATCGACCATCATGATGCCAGCCCCAGAGGCCGTACCGACAATGCCCAATGCTCCGGACACGTCACCAGAGGCGGGGCCCGTGAAGGTAGCTGTTACCGTTTTACTGGTGAGGGTGCCCGGGTCACAGCCGACAAGCTCAATATTGAAGGCCTCGGTAGGGCTAACGCCCCCGGTTGACAACTGCGACTTGGCCGCATGGGCCAATGTTATTGTCTGATCGCTGCTGCCTGGCTTGATAGCGCACGCAGAATCCATAATCTCGCCCTGGAACGTGATTTGACCCGACCCGGCCGCAGCCTGAACACCGGACGCAGAAATTGCCAACAAGACCATGGACGCCATGGCAGTTTTCATTGCAACACGCATTTAATTTCTCCCGTGCAAACGCACTTAAAACAATTACGAAGCCAACAAGGCTTCTGTAGTTTTACCGATAAATAACATCATATTTTTTTGCAGCACTGGTGCAGCAGGAAAAGAAATTAACAGCGAAACAAAAAATAATATGTAGGGAATTTCTCAAGCGAACGACAGGAAAAACACAAGCGAATCCAACAAACCAGTAGCTACTACTGATAGGCAGCAAAAGATACAACTCATTAGTTTTTTTTAAATTACGATCTTTTTATAATTTAAGATATATCTGAAATATATACTTTTAAAGTACTTATCAAAGCCCACTTTAAAAACACGTAACGAAAAGCGATCAGTTACTATTACAAACATAACTGACTCATTGGCAACAGCCCTTTTCATACACTTTAAGAACGCTTACTCATCACGCCTCAAATCCGCCGGAATCGGCAGATCCTTGAGCGGGTCCGGGCGTTTGCCCTGGCCCGCCTGGTGCTGGCGGATCTGGTACACGTAGGCCAGCACCTGGGCCACGGCCAGGTATAAGCCGGCCGGGATTTCCTGCTCCAGTTCCGTGGAGTGGTAAATCGAACGCGCCAGTGCCGGGGATTCAAGCAGCAGGATGTTGTGTTTGGCACCAATTTCGCGAATTTTCAGCGCCAAAAAGTCACTGCCCTTGGCCAGCAACATTGGCGCCCCGCCCTGCTCCGGGTCGTACTTGAGGGCCACGGCGTAGTGTGTCGGGTTGGTGATGATGACGTCAGCATCGGGGATCGCTGCCATCATCCGACGCTGGGACATGTCGCGCTGCAACTGGCGAATCCGCTGTTTGACCTCGGGGCGGCCTTCCTGGTCTTTATGCTCATCGCGCACCTCCTGCTTGGTCATCAACAGCTTCTGATGGCTTTCCCACAGCTGCACCGGCACGTCCACCGCTGCAATCAGGATCAGCCCGCACGCCATCCACAAGGCACTCCAGGCAACCACTTGCAGGCTATGGATCACCGCCAGTTCCAGCGGCTCATGGGCGATACGCAGCAGGTCGTCGATGTCGGACTTCAACACCAGCAAGGCTACGATCAGGATGATAAAAAATTTGGCCAGCGCTTTAAGCAGCTCAATCAGGGCCTTGGCCGAGAACATGCGCTTGATCCCGGCGGCGGGGTTCATGCGGCTGAATTTTGGGGCCAGGCTGCCCGCAGCGAAGAGCCAACCGCCCAGAGAGATCGGCCCGACCAGGGCGGCAATGAGCAAGGTGATCAACACCGGCTGCAGGGCCAGCAGCGCGATCTTGCCCGAGTGCAGCAGGAAGATGCCCATGGAGTCAGGGTTGAGCAGTACGTCGCGGCTCAGGCTGAAGTTGTAGCGCATCAACTCCATCAGATCCTGCGCCAGCGCGCCGCCGAAAATCAGCAAAGCCGCAGAGCCGGCCAACATGATGGCCAAGGTGTTCAGTTCTTTGGAACGTGCGATTTCGCCCTTTTCTCTGGAGTCTTTTTTTCGTTTCTCCGTGGGGTCTTCTGTTTTATCGGCACCGCTTTCGCTCTCTGCCATGACGGTCTATCTCGCCTGTGCCAGTTCACGTAAGAACTGCAGAGCCTCGGAGGCCAGCGGTTGATACTGGTTGAGAATGTCAGCCATGCTGATCCACAGAATCACCATGCCTAGCACCAGGGTCAGCGGAAAACCGATGGCAAAGATATTCAGTTGCGGCGCGGCCCGGGTCATCACGCCGAAAGCAATATTGACCACCAGCAGCGCAGTAATCGCAGGCAGCACCAGCAGCAGCGCGGCCCCCAGCACCCAGCCCAATTTGTTGGCGATTTCCCAGTAATGGTTGGTCAGCAACCCGCCACCCACCGGCAAGGTGGTGAAGCTCTCGGTGAGCACCTCAAACACCACCAAATGGCCGTTCATCGACAGAAACAGCAACGTCACGAGCATGGTGAAGAACTGCCCGATCACCGCCACGTTAACCCCGTTTGCCGGATCGACCATGGACGCAAAGCCCATGCCCATCTGGATCGCGACAATTTGCCCGGCCACCACGAACGCCTGGAAAAACAGCTGCAACGAGAACCCCAGCAACGCACCGATGATGATTTGCTCGGCAATCAGCATCAGGCCGCTCAGGTCCAGTGGGTTGACGGTGGGCAACGGCGGCAGGCTGGGCATGATCACCAGGGTAATCGCCAAAGACAGAAACAGCTTGATGCGCTTGGGCACCAGGGTCGTGCCGATGATCGGCATGGTGGTCAGCAGCGCGCCCACCCGGAACAGCGGCAGCATAAAGCTGGCGACCCAGGTACTGATCTGCGCGTCTGTCAGGGCGAGCAGCGACATTTAGCCGATCAACTGCGGAATGCTGCCGTACAACTGCAGAATGTATTCCATAAAGGTCTGCACCAGCCACGGCCCCGCCACGATCAAGGTGATCAACATCACCAGCAATCGCGGGAGGAAGCTCAAGGTTTGTTCGTTGATCTGGGTCGCTGCCTGAAACATGGCCACCAGCAGCCCCACCAGCAAGCTGGGGATCACCAGCACGGCGACCATCAGGGTGGTCAGCCACAACGCACTGCGAAACAGGTCAACCGCAACTTCCGGGGTCATGATTCAGACTCCACCAAAACTGCTGGCCAGCGTGCCAATAATCAGCGCCCAGCCATCCACCAGCACAAACAGCATGATTTTAAACGGCAGCGAGATGATCAGCGGCGAGAGCATCATCATGCCCATGGCCATCAGCACACTGGCCACCACCAGGTCGATGATCAAAAACGGAATAAAGATCATGAAACCGATCTGGAAGGCGGTTTTCAGCTCCGATGTGACAAAGGCCGGAACCAGAATGGTCAGGGGCGCGGCATCCGGGGTAGCGATATCGGTGCGTTTGGACAGGCGCATAAACAGCTCAAGGTCGCTGGTGCGGGTCTGCGCCAGCATAAAGTCCTTGATCGGCACTTCAGCCTTGAGAATGGCATCCTGGGCCGTGAGCTTTTGCGCAAGGTAAGGCTGCAAGGCATCGTTGTTCACCCGGTCGAATACCGGGGCCATGATAAACATGGTCAGGAACAGCGCCATGCCAGTCAGGATCTGGTTCGACGGGGTCTGCTGCAACCCCAGCGCCTGACGCAGGATCGAAAACACGATGATGATCCGCGTAAAGCTGGTCATCAGCATAACGAATGCCGGGATAAAGCTCAGCGCGGTCATGATCAGCAGGATTTGCAGGCTGACCGAATACTCCTGCTGGCCGTTGGCCCCGGTACCCAGGGTGATGGCCGGAATCGACAGCGGGTCAGCCCCTAACGCCAACGGCGCGACCAGCGCCAACAACAGCGCGACAACTAAACGCATTACGGCTTGTCCTTTTGCTGACCCAGTATTTCCATCAATCGTTTGGCAAATTCGGGGGTTGCCGACTGCGCAGTACTCGGCACTTGCACCGGTTCCTTGAGCACATGCAACGGGGTGATACGGCCCGGCGTGAGGCCCAGCAGGATCTGTTCGTTGCCGACTTGCACCAGCACCAGCCGATCCCGCGCACCCAGGGCCCGTGAGCTGATCAATTCAATTACCTGGCCCTGACGCGGCCCCGTCTGCTGAACGCGGCGCAGCAGCCAGGCCAGGGCAAAAATCAGCCCCAGGACCAACAGCAAACCCAGCACCAGCTGCGTCAATTGCCCGCCGATGCTGGCGCCGACCACGGGTGCAGCCACCGTGGCATTGGCCACAGGCTCTGCCGCCAGCACGCTAAAGGGCAAGACCAGTAAACCGCCGAGGAACCGCTTCACTTAGCGCAGCTTCTTGATGCGTTCGCTTGGACTGATCACGTCGGTCAGGCGGATGCCGAACTTTTCGTTGACCACCACCACTTCGCCGTGAGCAATCAGGGTGCCGTTGACCAGCACATCCAGCGGCTCACCAGCCAGACGATCGAGTTCGATCACCGAGCCCTGATTGAGTTGCAGCAGGTTGCGGATGTTGATGTCGGTACTGCCCACTTCCATGGAGATCGACACCGGAATATCCAGAATCACATCCAGGTTGGGTCCGTCCAGGGTGACCGGCTGATTATTGCGCGGCACGCTGCCGAACTCTTCCATCGCCAGCCGGTTGGAAGTCGGCTTGGTGGCCGCATCGGCAGCCAGCAACGCGTCGATATCTGCCTGGCCAACATCGCCGGTTTCTTCCAGAGCCGCTGCCCATTCATCGGCCAGCGCCTGGTCTGCAGCAGTTGTATCGTGTTGGTTAGTCATGGGGTGTCCTCGGCGGGCATTCAATCATTGGATTCGTGTGGGGCGGCTTAGCGCCGACCGATGGGCTCAACAACCTGCAAGGCCAGATTGCCCTTGTGCGAGCCCAGTTTGACCTTGAACGAGGGCACGCCATTGGCGCGCATGATCAGTTCATCTTCCAGCTCGATCGGGATCACGTCGCCAGGCTGCATATGCAAAATATCGCGCAGGCGTAATTGACGGCGAGCCACGGTGGCACTGAGCGGCACGCTGACATCGAGTACATCTTCGCGCAGGGCCTTGCTCCAGCGCTCGTCCTGATCGTCGAGATCGGACTGGAAACCGGCGTCGAGCATTTCGCGCACCGGCTCGATCATCGAGTACGGCATGGTCACGTGCAGGTCGCCACCTCCGCCATCGAGTTCGATATGGAATGTGGACACCACGATGGCTTCGCTGGGGCCGACGATATTGGCCATGGCGGGGTTCACTTCCGAGTTGATGTACTCGAAATTGACTTCCATGATCGCTTGCCAGGCTTCCTTCAAGTCGATGAAGGCTTGCTCCAGCACCATGCGCACCACCCGCAATTCGGTGGGGGTGAATTCACGGCCTTCGATCTTGGCGTGACGGCCGTCACCGCCAAAGAAGTTGTCTACCAGTTTGAACACCAGCTTGGCGTCGAGGATAAACAGCGCCGTGCCGCGCAACGGTTTGATCTTGACCAGGTTGAGGCTGGTGGGCACGTACAGCGAGTGCACGTACTCGCCGAACTTCATCACTTGCACCCCGCCCACCGCCACGTCCGCCGAGCGGCGCAGCATGTTGAACATGCTGATGCGGGTGTAGCGGGCGAAACGTTCGTTGATCATTTCCAGGGTCGGCATGCGGCCACGGACGATGCGGTCCTGACTGGTCAGGTCGTAGCTTTTGACACTACCGGGCTCGGCAGCTGTTTCGGCCTGTACCAGACCGTCATCGACGCCATGCAGCAGCGCGTCAATCTCATCCTGGGACAGCAGGTCTTGCACGGCCATGTCGTGATCCTACTGCAATACAAAGTTAGTAAAGAGCACCTGATCGATAACCACTTTGCCGAGTTCTTTTTGCGCAACTTCCTGCACGCTGGCAGTGGTTTTCTGGCGCAGTATTTCCTGGCCTACCGGTGTCGCGAGATCGTCAAAGGTCTGCCCGGAGAACAGCATCACCAGATTGTTGCGGATCACCGGCATATGCACCATCAGCGCCTTCAGGTCGGCAGGGTCGCGCGCCTGCAAGGTCAAACTCACTTGCAGGTAACGCTGGCGGCCATTGGCGTTGTAATTGACCACAAAGGCCGGAGTCAGAGGTTCGTAGATCGCGGGCAGCTTGACGTTGGCATTCGCCTCGGCCACGAGTTCAGTCTTGGGGCTGTGCATGAAATACCAGGTAGCGCCCACGGAAAGACCTATCGCCAGCAGCACAGCCACGACGATCAGGATAATCAGCTTGAGTTTGCCTTTGCCGGCCGGTTCATTTACCGCGTCGCTCGTCGCCATGCCAATAATCCGTCACTATTTGGTTTTCACAGGTGCCAGACTTGGCAGAGCAAGTGTTATGCCAGAAGTGGTTGCGACATAAATCCCAGCCCTGTAGCAGCTGCCGAAGGAACGAGGCTGCGTTCGGTTGCGCAGCAATCGTAAAACCTGAAAGCCGGGTTTAACTGACATACCGCAGGGCCTGACTTTGCGGCGGCTGAGCCGCCGAACGCAGCCTCGTGCCTTCGGCAGCTGCTACAGAGGGGGAGCTGATTACGCGTAGTAATCCACCGCACTGGAGCCCAGCACTACCCTGGGAGCCACTGGTGCTTCGACCGCGAGTTCTTCTTCGCCGCCACTCTCAAGTCGATGCCCGCTGGAGCGGCTCTGGGCCTGCTCCTGACCCTGCTGCCCCTGCCAGTTGCGCGACTGGTCAGAGACGTTAACGTCGACCTGCCCCATGCCCTGCTGAGCGAGCATTTCGCGCAAACGATGCATCTGGCTGTCCAGCGCTTCGCGAACGCCGGCATGGCCACTGACAAAGTTGACTTGCGCCGATTGGTCGGCAGCAATGTTGACCCGAATATCCAGACGCCCCAGTTCTGCCGGCTCCAACTGGATATCGGCCGATTTGAGGTTGGCACTGGACAGGTACATCACACGATTGACGACTTCTTCAGACCAGCCGCTCTGGTGCATGGCCAACGGCTGGTTGACCGGCAGTGCATTCACGGTTTTTGGTACGGATGCCTGGGTCAGCGCCGCCAGGCGATTGGCGAAGTCATCGACCCGCGTGTCGCTGGCCGCGCTTTTCAGGTCCTTGAGGCCATCGTCTACCAAACCCTTGAAGGCTTTTTCGCCGCCTTCACCCGCCGTCGAGTCGTCGGCTTTCGCATCGACCAGCATGGTTACTGCACCGGCCTGCCCTTGTGCAGCGGTGGGCGCGGCTTCACTCGGGGCGTTTTTAACCGGAGTCTGACTGCTGGCGGATACATGCCCGCCTTGCTCCATTGCTAGGCGCACAGCGGGCATTGCATCCAGAGGGTCAGCTTCGGGGTCAAAGCCGTCGTCGGCCACAGGTTGCGGCGGTACTTGAACCGCCAGTTGGGCCACTTGCACTTCAGCAGTGACCGGCACCGCCTCAGGTGCGGCCTCCACCACCGGTGCCGGTGCTGGGGTCACGGGCTGCAAAACCAGCGGATCGGTGGCTGCCGCGTCATCAGCCAGCCTGGCACTCTCATCCTGATCGGTGCTGGCTGCCTCCTTGGCCTTGCCGCCAGGCAAGGGGTTGCCGCTATCGGCAACGGCAGGTGCCGGGGCAGACGCCTCGGCATACACCTCGGCAAAGGGTTGCGCCTCGGCATTGACAAGCTGCGCAGGGTTGCCCGCCGCTGCCTTGGGGGGCGCAGCAGCAGGTGTCTGGAGCAGTGATTGGGCGACAACAGGCATTAACGGGTCTCCGCTGTACGGCTGATATGGGTACAGGTCAGAGAGTCAGAGCAAGGTTCGGGCCAGCTTGGGTAAAATCAGCTGGACGCAAAGTGTGGAGGCTCGGAACGATGGCGCTCGGCGCGATAGAGTCGACGTACCATCTGGTATTCATCGTCGATTTTAATCACCAGCTCCTGGATGCCGACCAGTTGTTTCTTTTGCGCACGTTCTTCGAGCTGGCCGCACAAATGCGCCAATCGAATGGCACCCATATTGCTGCTGCTGCCTTTAAAGCTGTGGGCAACCAGTGTCAGGTCGCCTGCTTCGCGGGTGCTGTGCAATTGGCCAATACGCTCTTCGGAGTCCGAGAGAAAGGTGTCCAGCAGGTCCGCAAACCCTCCTTCCATCACGTCTCGCAACGCACTTACCACTTTTGGATCCATATGGATATCAGACACTTGTTCACTCCTTGATCAAGAATGGGCGGATTATGCCAGACCCCCCCATGAAAACTCTACGGTCGCACTGCGACCATCGGGTGCCCAACGCGCTGCAGGGCACAGTTGCCGTACCAAACTCACCCCACGCCCCGACAGACGGTCTAGATCAAGTGGTCTGGCCAGCACTTTGGCAACGTCAAAGCCCGCGCCACTGTCCTCGACCTGGACCAGCAAGCGACCACTATCCCCAATCGGCTCGACCTGCAACGACACCCGCACAAACCCGCTTTTGAGAGTCGCCAAACGCTCCTTGCGCTGCTGATAATAATGCGCGAACCCCTCTGTATCGCGCTTTAGCCGAGAGTCGAGGCCCAGCACTCCATGTTCCAGCGCGTTGCTGTAAAGCTCGGATAAAACGGCATGGATTACCGCACCTTGAGCCCGCAACCCGTGAACCTCCATCATCAATTGCAGTAAATAAGGCAGAGGGTTGAACTGTCGCAGGGTTGGTGCCCGAAACTCGAAACTGGACGACCAGTCCAGCGGGCTGCATTGGCCGCTGTCGGAGTAGACGATAGCCGGCACACCGAAAGGCTGTGGTAATTGCGAGGTGATCTGCACCATGCTCACATCATCGCGGGCAAGGCCCTGAAAATCACGCAAGGCCTGTTCGACCTCGGCAATCAATTGCAGCGGATGCCGATTGGCATCCAGCACCCGCTCCAGCCGCTCAACCCCGAACAACTGCTGATCCGGCCCACAGGTATCAATTACCCCGTCAGTCAATAAAAACACCTGATCCCCAGGCAGCATCGGCAATACCTGAGTGGCATGATCAAACACCTCGGCACGCAACACCCCCAGTGGCAGATGCTGCGAGGTCAATGCCGTGCGCTGCCCGTCGGATTGCAGATAGCCATCGGGCATGCCGCCATTCCAGACCTCGACACAGCGGCGCTGGGCACTGACGCACAGCAAGGCGGCGCAGCAGAACATGTCCACCGGCAGGATGCGTTTGAGCTTGGAATTCATCTCCCGCAGGATTTCCGCCAGCCCGTAGCCCTTGGCCGTCATGCTGTAAAACACTTCAGCCAGGGGCATGGCACCAATAGCCGCGGGCAAGCCGTGGCCAGTAAAGTCGGCTAGCAGTAGATGGGTATCGCCTGACGGCGTATAGGCGGCCAGTAGCAAGTCGCCGTTAAACAAGGCATAGGGCGATTGCAGATAGCGGATATTAGGCGCATCCAGACAGCCCGAGTGCGCTACTCGGTCAAATACCGCCTTGGCCACCCGCTGCTCATTGAGCAGGTAGTCGTTGTGCTCGGCGATCAGGTCGCGCTGTTGCAAAACCGTCTGTTGCAGATGCCACAGACGCTCCATTGGGCTGCTCAATTGATATCGAACAACTGGTCGAAGTTGGATGTGCCCAGAATTTTGCGCACATCCGGATTGCTGTTGACCACCCGGATATCAGACTCATCACCGCCCGCATATTCACGCAGCAACAACAACATGCCCAACGCCGAACTGTCGAGGTAGGTCGCCTCTTTCAAGTCCACTACCACGCAGGCGGGCCGGGGATTCAGCTCCTCATAAGCGTCACGAAATTCCTGATGCTTGGCGAAGTCGAACCGCCCCTTGATCGCAATTGTCAGCTTACGGCCATCTGCGGAGATTTCAGATGTCACTGCCATATGGATACTCCCGTGGTTGACCCAGCAACTATAGACGGTCTTGCGAACGAAAATGTGCAACCTCGTGCCTCGACAGCGGCTACAGATACTTCACCGAGGGAGCGAGCCTGCTCGCGAAGAACATTCGCGAGCAGGCTCGCTCCCACAGGGGGCCTTAGTCTGGCTCAGTAAACTTCTTTACGCGGCAAGCGCTGGGACAGTTCGTCCATCAATTTCTGTTCGCGCTTGTCTTCCAGCTGGCGGGCTTCGTCGGCGTAGCGCTGGACCAGTTTGCGCAGACCCTCGACCCGGGCATAAGCGGCTTGCCAAGTCTCGCGGGCTTTATCGAGGTTGTTCTGATGCCACACCAGGCTCTGGCGCTGCTGGCCAACGGCAGTTTCCAGCTGGCCTAGAAAGTATTGATAGTTGCGCAACCATTGGCCCGACACGCCTTGGCTGCCACGATCAACCCATTGCGCCTGGTATTCGCCACGGTAGTTTTCCAGATCCCCAAGCTTGCTGTTGGCCAGGTTGACCTGCCCTTGAAAGTGACCCAAGCGCTGGGCTGCAGCCTTTTCGGTCTTTTCGGCCATATCGACCACTGGCGCCAGGCGCGCCGCCCTTCCATCACCAGCCATGATCGATTAACCGCCCGCTGCCGGTGCAAAGATGCTGCCCAGATGGCCGCCACTTTCGGCCAGGCTGATGTTGTCGTTCAGCCCTTGGCGCAGGTACGCCACCATCGCCGGTTGCAGGGAGATTGCGGTGTCGGTTTCGCGGTCGCCGCCCGGCACGTAGGCACCGACGCTGATCAAGTCCCGCGCCTGCTGGAAGCGCGACCACAGCTGTTTGAACTGCTGCGCCCGGCGCATGTGCTCTGCCGTCACCACCGACGGCATCACCCGGCTGATGGACGCTTCAATGTCGATGGCCGGGTAGTGCCCTTCTTCGGCCAAGCGCCGGGACAAGACGATATGGCCGTCGAGTACGCCTCGCGCCGAGTCGGCAATCGGATCCTGCTGGTCATCGCCTTCGGACAACACGGTATAAAACGCGGTAATCGAACCACCACCCGCCTCGGCATTACCGGCACGCTCCACCAGCTTGGGCAGCTTGGCAAATACCGAAGGCGGATAGCCCTTGGTCGCAGGCGGCTCGCCAATGGCCAAGGCGATTTCCCGCTGGGCCTGGGCGAAGCGGGTCAGGGAGTCCATCAGCAACAGGACGTTCTTGCCCTTGTCGCGAAAATATTCGGCAATCCGCGTGCAATACATGGCTGCACGCAACCGCATCAATGGCGCGTCATCGGCGGGCGACGCCACGACCACCGAGCGCTTGAGCCCTTCGGTACCAAGGATGTGCTCGATAAACTCCTTTACCTCACGGCCCCGCTCACCGATCAGGCCGACCACGATAATGTCGGCCTCGGTGAAGCGGGTCATCATCCCCAACAGCACACTCTTGCCCACCCCTGTACCGGCAAACAGGCCCAGACGCTGGCCGCGCCCGACCGTCAACAAACCGTTGATGCTACGAATACCCACGTCCAGCGGCACGCTGATCGGATCGCGCTTGAGCGGGTTGATCGCGGGACCGTCCATTGGCACCCAGTCTTCGGCCTTCATCGGGCCTTTGCCGTCCAGCGCGCGCCCGGCGCCATCCAGTACCCGCCCGAGCATGCTCATGCCCATGGGCAAGCGGCCATTATCGGCCAGCGGCACCACCCGGGCGCCGGGGGCAATTCCGGCCACACTGCCCACGGGCATCAGGAAAATTTTGCCGCCGGAAAAGCCCATGACCTCGGCTTCGACTTCCACCGGGTGAAAGCTGTCGTCGTTGATCACCAGGCAACGGCTGCCCATGGCAGCACGCAAGCCTTCAGCTTCAAGAGTCAGGCCGACCATGCGCAGCAAGCGCCCCTCGACCACTGGCTGCACGGGCAACGACACGGCCGGGGCATAGGTGCTCAGGCGCTTGGCAAAGCTGGTGCGCTTAAGGTGCATCGAGGTCGATTTCAATATCAGGCGCCGCCGGGTGCAGCGCCTGTTCGTGGAGTTGGTCAAACAACTGGCTCATGGCCTGCTTGACCCGAGTTTCGATGCTGGCATCGATCCGGCTGTGTTCGGTTTCAATGCGGCAGCCGCCGGGTTGCAAGCTGTCGTCTTCGACAATCCGCCAGTGCTCGTCATGGCGCTCGCGCAAGGCCTTGATCTGATCGAAATCCTGCGGATTGATAAACAGCCGGATATTTTCGGCGCCCATCGGCAGCAGCTTCAGGCCTTCACGCAGCACTTTTTCGATCTGAGTGGAGTCGGTTTTCAGTTCGCGCTGTATCACTTGTCGGGTCATGTGTTCGACCAGCCCGACCATGGCTTTTTCCAGCTGTTGATCCTGCTCGGCAAGTGGCGCCAACAGGCTGCTCATCAAGCGCTCCAGGCTGGCAACCTTGGCGTTCAGAGCCACTTCTGCTTCCTGGCGGACCTTGAGCTGAGTGCTGTGAAAACCTTCTTTTTCACCCGTGGCGAAGCCTTCGTTGTAGGCCTCCTGACGAATGCTTTCCAACTCTTCGAGGGTCAATGGCTGGACTTCATCCAGCGGCACTTCTTCCATCTCGACCGGCAGCTCTTCGACCGGCTCGGGTTCGGGCGCTTCGGGTTCGCGCCACGGGTCAAAGCTGGGCAGCCCCCATACATCGAAGGCGCCAACATCCTTGGCGCGGATCACATCACCGGGAGACTCGCCGCTGCTCACTTAGATCATCTCTTCGCCGCCCTTCCCGCCGAGAACAATTTCTCCGGCTTCGGCCATACGGCGGGCGATGGTGAGAATTTCCTTCTGCGCGGTTTCGACATCGCTGACGCGTACCGGCCCCTTGGCTTCCAGATCGTCGCGCAGCAGCTCGGCAGCACGTTTGGACATGTTCTTGAAGATCTTTTCCTGCACGTTCTCGTCGGAGCCCTTGAGCGCCAGCACCAGCACGTCCGAAGACACCTCGCGCAGCAGCGCCTGAATGCCCCGGTCGTCAACGTCGGCCAAATTATTGAAGACAAACATCAGGTCTTCGATCTGCCCGGACAGGTCTTCGTCGATATCGCGAATCGAGTCCATCAGCTGCGACTCCATCGAACTGTCGAGGAAGTTCATGATATCGGCCGCCCGCTTCACGCCGCCCAGAGAGGTGCGGGCCGCATTGGAGTTGCCGGAGAACTGCTTCTCGAGGATCTGGTTCAGTTCCTTGAGCGCCGCCGGTTGCACGGTGTTCAGCGACGAGACCCGCAGGATGATGTCCAGACGCGCCTTTTGATCAAAGTGACCGAGCACTTCGCCTGCCTGATCCGGGTCAAGGTAGGCCACCACAATGGCCTGGATCTGCGGGTGCTCGAAGCGGATAACGTCGGCCACTGCCCGCGGTTCCATCCACTTCAAGCTGTCCAGGCCGCTGGTGTTGCCGCCCAGCAGAATACGGTCGATCAGACCATTGGCCTTGTCTTCGCCAAGGGCCGAGGTGAGCATTTTGCGGATGTAGCTGTCCGACCCGACGCCAAGGCTGGTCTGGTCGCCGACAATTTCGACGAACTCGCTCATCACCTGCTCGACCTGCTCACGGTGTACGTTGCGCATTTGCGCCATCGCCACACCGACCCGCTGAACCTCCTTGGGGCCCATATGCCGCAAAACTTGGGCCGCGTCGGTTTCGCCAAGCGACAGCAGCAAAATTGCCGCCTTGTCGACCCGGCTCAGTTTGGCGGCGGCGGCACGGTTATCACTCATCGGCATTGATCCACTCTTTTACTACCTGGGCTACACGGCCCGGATCTTCAGCGACCAGACTCTTGATTGCATTCAACTGGGCGTCATAGCCTTCGCTCGGGCTTGGCAACAGGATGCTTTGCGGGCCGCCGAGGCTGACACGGTCGTTACCCAACTCGCCATCCAGACCGCCCATGCCGCCCATTTCGGCATCGCTGCCAATACCTGCTGTTTGCTTATTGCGGCCATGGCCGGTGATGTTGTTGAGCACCGGGCGCAACACACCAAACACCAGCACCAGAATAAACAGCACGCCCAGTACTTGTTTGACCACATCCCAGAACCAGGGCTGCGAATAGAACGGAATATCGGCGATCACTTCAGCACGCTCGGTGGAGAACGGCACGTTGATCACACTGACGCTGTCGCCGCGACTGGCATCAAAGCCCACCGCGTCCTGTACCAAGCGGGTAAAGCGCGCCAGCTGATCGGTGCTCCACGGCACCTGGGTGACTTCACCGTTGGCCGGGTTGACGCTGAGCTTGTCGTCGATCACCACCGCCACCGACAGGCGATTGACCCTGCCCTGCTGCTGCTTGGTGTGGCTAATGGAGCGGTCCAACTCAAAGTTACGGGTCGATTGCGAGCGCTTGTCGGCCGGGTACGGGGCCAGCATCGGCTGACCGGTGCCCGGGTCCATGATTTGCTGGCCGTTGGCATCGAGTAACGGCTGACCCGGCTGGATCATGCCCGTGGCGCCAGCGCCCCGACCGGCTTGCTGCGGGGCTGTGGCCGGGCTCGGCGGCTGGTTGCTCAAGGCTCCGGGCACCCCTTGCGGGCCGTTGCTGGCAGTACGCTGCTCGCTGGTCGATTGCTCGCTGCGCAGGGCCGGTTGATCGGGGTTGAACTGCTCGGAGGTGGACTCGACTGCACTGAAATCCACATCGGCCGACACTTCGGCCTTGTAGCGGTCATTACCCAGCACCGGCTGCAGAATGTTGTGCACACGCTGGGTCAGCATACCTTCCATGCGGCGGCTGTAATCGAACTGCTTGCCAGCCATGGTCAATTCGGAATTTTCGCCCTGATCCGAGAGCAGGTTGCCTTTTTGGTCGACGACGGTGATCTGCGACTTGCTCAACTCCGGCACGCTGGTGGCCACCAGATTGACAATCGCCAGTACCTGGCCAGGCTCCAGCGAGCGGCCTGCATACAGCTCAACCAGTACCGAAGCGCTGGGCCTGCGCTCATCGCGCACAAACACCGAGCTTTTAGGGATGGCCAAGTGAACCCTGGCGCCCTTGACGTTATTGAGGCTGGAAATGGTGCGCGCCAGTTCGCCTTCCAGACCACGGCGATAGCGCGTGGCTTCCATAAACTGGCTGGTACCCAGGCCCTGGTCCTTGTCGAGAATCTCAAAACCGATATTGCCATCAGTCGGCTTGACGCCTGCGGCGGCGAGCTTGAGCCGCGCACGGGAGATGTCATCGGCCTTGACCAGCAAGGCACCCGAGTTGGGTTCAACTGTGTAGGTAATATCTGCAGCGGCCAGGGTTTCCATGACCTGCTTGGCATCCATACCGGCCAGGCTGCCATACAGCGGCCGGTAATCGGGCTGCTGCGACCACAACACCACGGCAAAACCAATCGCCACGCTCGCCGCCAGGCCGACCATCAGGCCGACCTGACGCAGCATGGTCATATCAGCCAGATTATCGAGGAAGGACAGGCCAAACAGCGACGACTTGCCGCCTGAGCCTGCTGGGGCCGGAACGTTATCCGGGAGTGCATCTGCCATGACTTTATATCGCCCTTAAACCGGCATCTGCATGATGTCTTGGTACGCCTGAACCAGCTTGTTACGCACTTGGGTCAAGGCTTGGAAAGAAACGCTGGCCTTCTGGGAAGCAATCATCACGTCAGTCAGATCGACGCCACTCTTGCCGATTTCGAACGCATTCGACAACTGGCTCGACGCCTGCTGGGTTTCGCTGACCTTGTTGATCGCATTGCCGAGCATGTCGGAGAAGCTGCTGGCACCCGCTTCGGGAGCGGCCTGCACAGCCGATTTCGGCTGAGCCATGGCGTCCATCTGCATGGCCCGCATGTCCAACATCAATCGATTAAATTCAATACCTTGGCTCATGGACAACTGCCTCCGACGACCCGCAATTTTTTGACACTTTCACAGCGCATACCGAGATGTAGCAACAAGAGTGCCAGCTCTTTGTCGTTCTATAACAATTAACGTTACAAAACGTCGCAGGTAAAGAGTCACTCAACTATGTGGGAGCGAGCCTGCTCGCGAAGGCATCACCATATGCAACTGATAAACCGCTGCGCCTGCATAGCGAACAGGCTCGCTCCCACAAAAAAGGGCCGACCTGTCAGCTCGATGCAAACAGATAGGCCTCAACATCCATCCCCGCATCGCGCATCTGCGCCAGCTTGTAACGCAGGGTACGCGGGCTGATACCCAGCCGCTCGGAGGCTTCCTTGCGGCGGCCGCGCTCGGCCCGCAGGGTGTCGATGATCATCTGAAACTCTCGGCGGCGCAGGTCGTCGCCCAATCCGCCGGGCGATTCCGGCATTTCAACCGCCAACGGCGGCAATGGCGCGCAGGCCACAGGCCCGGCCAGGCAAAAATCTGCCGCCTCGATCAATCCGCGCTGCTGCAGGATCAACGCACGTTGAATGGCGTTATCCAGCTCACGCACATTGCCAGGCCACGGGTAAGTACTCAGGCACGCCTTGGCATCCGCGGAAAACCCCACCGCCGTGTGCTTCATTTTGCTGATGTATTTAGCCAGCAAGCGCTCGGCCAGCGGCAGGATATCGGCAGTGCGCTCACGCAAAGGGCGCCAGGCCAGCGGAAACACCGAAAGACGGTAGTACAAATCTTCCCTGAAGCGCCCCGCCGCCACTTCGCCCGCCAGATCGCGGTTGGTGGTCGCCACCACGCGGATATCCAGCACGATCGGCTTGCGCCCGCCAACCCGCTCCACTTCACGCTCTTGCAACACGCGCAGCAATTTGGCCTGCAGACCCAGCGGCATTTCGGAAATTTCGTCGAGCAGCAAGGTGCCGCCATCCGCCTGCTCGAACTTGCCCGCCTGGGCTGCAATGGCGCCAGTAAACGAGCCTTTTTCATGACCGAACAACGTGGCTTCAAGCATGTTGTCGGGGATGGCTGCGCAGTTGATCGCCACAAACGGCTGATTGACCCGATGGGAGTGCTGGTGGATATAGCGCGCCAGCACCTCTTTACCGGTGCCCGACTCGCCCGAGATCAGCACCGTTGCATCACTGCGGGCCACCCTTGCTGCCAGCTCCAGCAGTTGCGCGCTGGCCGGCTCCACCGCTACCGGACCTTCAGCGTCCGCCACCCCAAGACTGCCCAGGGCATGGCGGGCCACCAGATCGAGCAGGGCCTTGGGCTCAAACGGCTTGACCAGATAGTCCACCGCGCCCTGACGCATTGCATCCACGGCACGCTCCACGGCGCCGTGAGCCGTCATCAGCAACACCGGCAATTGCGGCTGACTGCTGCGCAGGCGGGCAAGCAGTTGATGGCCATCCATGCCCGGCATGTTGACATCGCTGATCACCAGGCTGAATGACTCCAGGGCGACTGCCGCCAGCGCTTCCTCGCCCGAACTGACGGCCCGAAACCCATGCCCGGCCAACAACAAAGTGTCCGCCAAGGCCTCGCGCAATGCATGGTCGTCCTCGACCAGCAGCACGTTAATTCGCATCACCATCAGTTTGCCTCCGCCACACCGGGAATCAGCGGCAAACAGAGCAAGGCGCAGGTGCCACGCCCCAGCCGCGAACGTAATTGCAACTGACCCTGATGCGCTCGCACCACGGCATTGACCACCGCCAGCCCAAGGCCGGTGCCGGTGGCTTTGGTGGTAAAAAACGGCTCACCCAAGCGCGCCAGAACCTTGGGCTCAATACCACTGCCGCTGTCACTGACACACAACCGCAGACTGTTGTCACGACGGTACAAGTGGACTTTGAGCCGCACCTGCGCGGCACCGGTTTGCAGGGCGTTTTCGATCAAGTTCAGCAGCGCACCGACCAAGGTGTCGCGATTACACAGCAACTGCCCCGTATAGGCGTCGCACTGCCAGCGTATTTCGACGCCCTGGACATGGGTTTGCGCTGCGGCCTGCAGGGTTTGCATCAGGACTTTGGGAGTAACCCGATCGGTCAGCGGCAGTTCACCACGGGCAAACACCAGCATGTCACGCACCTGATGTTCAAGCTCGTGCAGACGCTCCTTGAGGCGCCCGGCAAAGCGCTGCTGGGTTTCTACCGGCAGTGCTTGCTCGGTCAAGTGACTGGCGTAAATCAGCGCGGCCGAAAGCGGCGTACGAATCTGGTGAGCCAGGGAAGCAACCATCCGCCCCAGCGAAGACAGGCGTTCATGGCGGGCTAGCTGGTCTTGCAGGCGCCGGGTTTCTGTCAGGTCGTTGAGCAACACCAGTTGCCCCGGCTCCGCGTCCAATGAACGGGTAGCAATCGACAGTCGCCGACCGTCCTTCAAAGAGACTTCGTGACCATCGTCTTCACGGGGTGCAAAGCAGCGGGCAATCACATGGCGCCACAACTCGCCTTCCAGCGGCAGCCCCAGCAGCTCGCAGGCCGCAGGGTTGGCCTCGCGCACCCGGCCGCGATCATCAATCACGATGACCCCGCCGGGCAGCAGATCAAGGAGGTTTTGCAGGCGATTGGCCAGCCGCTCTTTTTCCGCCAGCTCGGCCATGCGCTGCGCGCTGACCACGGCCAACTCGCCCGCAAGCTCAGAGACACGAGCTTCGAGCAGGCTGTAGGGATCAGGGACAGAGGACAGTTGGATGGCGGCTTGAGACATGCTGCGTTCTCGCTTGGCTGACCGTCATAAAACGGTTCGTTACACCAAGCGAAGCAATACCCGTGCCTGATACGGGCGCATTGCAAATGTAGCCGCTACAGAGATACTTCAAGCGTGGGAGCGAGCCTGCTCGCGAAGATCATTCGCGAGCAGGCTCGCTCCCACTGGGGTTTGACCTGGAAAAGAGTATCTACAGAGCTGCAACGTCAATCGTCTGACTGCTCTTCGCCTTCGCGACGGCTCATGCCGTACTTGCGCATTTTTTCGACCAGGGTGGTACGGCGAATCCGCAGGCGCTCCGCGGCACGGGCGACGATGCCATTGGCGTCGTCGAGTGCCTGCTGAATCAAGCCCTGCTCCAGCCCGCCCAGGTAGTCCTTGAGGTCCAGACCTTCGGGCGGCAGCATCGCATTGGCACTGGCGACAAAATCGGTGGTGGCGTTGTTGATCGCCACGCGCTCTTCCATATCGCTGCGCAGGCTGTCGACCAGTTGCTCGTCTTCGTCATCCACGTAGCGGAATTTTTTCGGCAGCTCAACAACGCCAATCACCCCGTACGGATGCATGATTGCCATGCGCTCGACCAGGTTGGCCAGCTCGCGAACGTTGCCCGGCCAACCGTGGCGGCACAGCGACATGATCGCAGCGGAATTGAAGCGGATCGAACCGCGTTTTTCGTGCTCCATGCGCGAAATCAGCTCGTTCATCAGCAACGGAATATCTTCGACCCGCTCACGCAGCGGCGCCATTTCAATCGGGAATACGTTGAGGCGGTAGTACAGGTCTTCGCGGAAGGCGCCGACTTCAATCATGCTTTCGAGGTTTTTGTGCGTGGCGGCGATAATGCGCACGTCAGCACTCTGCGTCTTGTTACTGCCCACACGCTCGAAGGTGCGCTCCTGCAACACGCGCAGCAGCTTGACCTGCATCGGCAGCGGCATGTCGCCGATTTCATCGAGGAACAGCGTGCCGCCATTGGCCAGCTCAAAACGCCCGGCGCGGCTAGTGATAGCACCCGTGAAAGCGCCCTTCTCATGCCCGAACAGTTCGCTTTCAAGCAGCTCGGCAGGAATCGCCCCACAGTTGACCGGCACAAACGGCGCATCACGGCGCTTGGAGTGGTAATGCAAATTACGTGCGACCACTTCCTTGCCGGTCCCGGACTCGCCAAGGATCAGCACGCTGGCATCGGTATCGGCCACTTGCTGCATCATCTGACGCACATGCTGAATCGCCCGACTGGTACCGACCAGGCTGCGGAACAGGTTGGGTTCACGATGACGGCCGCGCTCGCGGGCCTGATCGTACATCTCGCGATAGACCTGGGCACGGTGCAGGGAATCAAGCAATTTGCTGTAGCTGGGCGGCATTTCGAGGCTGGATAACACCCGGCGGCGCTGGTCTTCAGGCAGGTCGACCGAAGAAACTTCACCTAAAAGCATGATCGGCAGGAACTCATCCCACACAGCCAGTGTCTTAAGTAAACCTGAAGGCCCACCGGGGGCACTCACCGTGCCTACAAGCACGCAGAGTACTTCGCGGCTGGACGACAAGGAACTGACGGCCTGCTCCCACTCGTGGCTAGGGCTGGCCAAATTTTCTTCGCCAAGAAAATTCAGAATCACCGCCAGGTCGCGGCGGCGGACGCTATCGTCATCGATCAGCAGAATTTTGGTTTCACGCCACATGCAATAGCAACTTCCCTAGTCAACTCAATGCCCCGGATGGCAGGACATATGTAGACGCCCTAACCCTGTTGGATATCTAAGACGACTGAAAACAGAATAACGCGCTAGTTAAGTCAAAAAGCTGTGCATAGTCAAATTTATGGCGGTTTAAAACGCGATTAACCACATCTTCTTTAAGCCTTAACCGAACAGATGGTAAACCTTTGACGCATTTTTTGCTTGATTGATCTGCCCCATCTGCTCAACAACCGACTGACGCTCATCGGTTGCCGCCTCCAGCAACATGCGATACACCACCAACAGCCCTTCCAGATTCTCGCGCAACACCGCTTCATCCAGCGGTGCTTCATCGAGCACATTCTCGACACACACCCGACAGGCCGAGTCCAACTCGCCGATGGCATCCCAATTGCGCTCGGCCAGAGCATCAATCAGCGCTTCGCGGGTTTCCTGAATTCGTTGCAGTTGGCTCATGACGCACTCCTCAAACCGTTAGGCATGTTCTGCTGCGATGGCATCCCAACCACTTTTCACCGTGATCAGCAGACGGGCCACTTCATCGATGATCTCCGGGTCGTTCTTGGCATTGGCCAGGGTCAGGCGCACGGTCATGTATTCGTACAGGCTGTCCAGCTGCTGCAAGGCCGCCTTGTCATCGGTCTTGTCTTCATCCAGGCCCTGACGCAGGCCGGTGATGATGTCGATGGCCTTGGTGATCAACATGGCCTTCTGCGGGATATCCCCACGGCTCATCGCGCCTTTGGCCTGGGCCATACGATCCAGACCGCCTTCCATCAGCATTTGAATCAAGCGATGGGGACTGGCTTCTGAGATTTGAGCGTGGGAATTAACCTTCTGATACTGACGAAGGGCGCGCATCGGGTTCATGTTTCTACCTCATTACGGTGTCAGGCAAAAATGACTGGTTCTTGATTTTTATATCGACTGAGCTGCCGGAAGCTTTAGCGGTGAGGCCGGGCAAAATCAGTTGGATTTAGGGTTATTCAAGGAGTTGAGCGTGGTCATGATGCTGGAGCTGCTGGCGTTGATTTTGGCGATCAGACCGTCCATGGCCGTGTATTTGGCGGTCAGGGTGGTTTTCATGGATTCCATGCGCCGGTCCAGATCCGCTTGCTGAGTCGTCAGGTTGGTTAGCTTGGTATTGAGGTCAGTGGCGCGAGCTGCAAGTAGCCCACTGCTGCCGACATAAGTCTCGGTGGCCTTGGTCATGCGGGTTATCAGACCGGTATCGCCGGTAAACACCTTGGCAATCTCGATTGCACCGTTGGGCGTTGCAACCGCTGCTTTCCACTTGGTGTCATCCAGGGTCAGCAGCCCGGTTTTCTGATCGGTACTGATACCCATCTGGGACAGGTTGCCAACACTCGACGTACCAGAGTTCTGCAGCAGCTCGCCGCGCAAACCATTAACCAGCTGACGCATCGACGCATCCCCCGTCAAGGCGCCTGCAGTGGTGGTCGCGGCATCACCGGTGGCGGTGACCTTGGTCTGGGTGTTGATGCTGGTCAGCAGCGCGTTGTAGGCCGTGACAAACGACTGTACGGAGGTTTTCAGGGTGTCGGTGTTGGAGGCCACGGTGATGGTGGAGGCCTTGGTATCGAGCAGCTCAAGGGTCACGCCACTGATGGCCGAAGTGATCTTGTTGCTCGACGACTCCATGGCGATGTCATCGATGGTGTACTCGGCATTCACCGGTGCTTTACCGGCGTCATATCCGGTGGCCAGCTCCGAATCCCCGCTGACGGTAATATCGGTGCCCTTGCCCGTGGTCTGCGAGCCGATCACCAGACGCGAGCCATTGGCGTCGGTCAATACGTTGGCACTGATGCCCTTGGACTGCAACTGCGTGTTGATCGCGTCCCGGGTCTGCTGCATGGTCGCGCCAGCCGGGATCTTGACGTCATAGCTGTCACCGGACTGCGAGATGGTCAGGGTCTGGTCTTTCTCGCTGGAGTTGACCGACGCCGATGCGCCCCCTTCAAACACCTTGCTGGTGATTTTTGATGCGGTCGCCAACTGAGTGACGTTCAGCGCGTATTTGCCGCTGGACGCCTTGTCATCGATGGTGACTTTAGAAATTTTTTCGTCATTGGACGAAGCGGTCAAACCGTTGAAGCTGGAAACGCTGTTGAGTTTGGCAATGGCCGTGCGATAGGTTTCGAGCGAAGCCTTTACCGTACCCACAGCGGAAAGCTGGATGGTGGTGTCTTTTTGTTGCGCAGTAATCTGGCTTTGCTTGGGCGCTTTTTCAGCATCAACCAAGGCTTTCACAATCCCGATGGTGTCGAAACCCGAGCCGACACCGGTAATCGTTGAACTGGCCATCTGTATTCTCCTTGTCCGGTGGCTGCCGCTTTATTGGCGAGCAGAGCCAAGGCAGCAGACAGCTTCACAATTCGTGCCACCTTCAAGTACCAAAAGCTGAAAAAACAAAAGGGCACGTAAACGCGCCCTTTTGTTCTCAACCAAGCGCTGAAATTACTGAAGCAGTTTCATCACAGCGGAAGGCAGCTGGTTAGCCTGGGACAGGATCGCGGTGGAAGCCTGTTGCAGGGTTTGTTGCTTGGTCAGCTCGGCAGCTTCGGAGGCGAAGTCAGTGTCCTGAACGCGACCCAGTGCAGCGGTGGAGTTCTCGGAAATGCTCTGCAGGTTGGCCACGGTGCTGGTGAAACGGTTTTGTACGGCACCCAGGGCGGAACGTTGGGTATCGATCTGCTGGATCGCGTCAGCCAGAGCCTGGACGGTACGCTGGGA
The DNA here is from genome assembly GCF_963681935.1 of Pseudomonas kulmbachensis. Lineage (NCBI taxonomy): Bacteria > Pseudomonadati > Pseudomonadota > Gammaproteobacteria > Pseudomonadales > Pseudomonadaceae > Pseudomonas > Pseudomonas kulmbachensis. The sequence continues at coordinate 3,545,023 of NZ_OY817088.1, forward strand.
GTCAGCGGCAGTCAGGACGCTTAGGTCAGAGACGGTGGTTTCTACGGTGGTGGCTGTGGTTTTACCGGTACCAGTGCCCGCTTGGGCAGCTGCGGTCAGACCCAAAGCTTCCAGACCAGTACCTGCAGCGCCATCTTTGACGGTGATGTCTTTGTTGGAAAACAGTTTTAGAGTGCCGTCAGCGTTTTTGCTGGCAGTTACACCGGTGCTGGCGCTATTGATCGAGGATACGATCGAGTCAGCGGAATCACCTTTCTTGAATTTGACTTCAACACCGTTCAGCTCGATAGACGTATCTGCAGTCAGTTTAGCCTGAGAATTTCCAGCCGCCAGACCCAACTGAGCAAGCGAGCCTCCTTTAGAGTTAGCAAGCTTGATGTCATTGCCATCTGTGGATTTAAGCTCTACGCGCCCCTCAGAAGTCAAAGATGCCGACTTGATTCCATCGACAGCTTTCATTCTGTCCAATACTTGGGTAACAGTATCTGTATCAGACCAAGATACCGATTTGCCATTAATCGAAACCTCACCAGCATTCCCCATTACAGAGCTGCCGGTTTTTGGGGTCCCAGTGGCACTAAGACCGGCTTTGGCGGCGTCTGCACCACCAACCGAAATAGCTGATGCCGAAGTGAGTTTCATTACACCTGTAGGTTCATCAAATACTGCTGTAACAGTTGGATCTGCAGTAGTGATAGCTGTAGCAAGCGCAGCACCTTTCATACCGTCAGTCAGAACAACACTTTTGCCGTTAACAGTAATTTGGTCTGTAGCCGCTATTGTAGAAGTCGCCGTAGCTTTGAGAGTAGGAACCGCAGAGCCAGTAGCAGTAGCAACATTGGTCGTTGGCGTTGTGGTAGCTGTAAGACCCGCTTTAGCAACGTCAGCACCACCAACAGTGATAGCTCCACTCGACGCCAGTGTCATTTTTCCAGACGCATCGTCAAATGTAGCCGTAACACTTGAATCTGCTGCAGTAATTGCGGCAGCAAGTGCTGCACCTTTCATGTTAGCTGTTACTGCGACTACATTACCATTAATAGTAATGTCGTCTGCTGCTGCCATTACTGAAGCACCACCCCCAGTTGTTAGGGTAGCAACTGCTCCGCCAGTAACTGTAGCACTGGAGACAGGTGAGCTAACAGCATTTGCAAGCACCGAACCTACAGAAGATGCTGACAAGTTTTTCATCGCTGCCCCACCCACGGATGCTTCGCTGTAAGAACCTTTCAAACCAGTAGCACTGATATCGTTCATACCAAACGAAATAGTCTGGTTCGCATCAGCACCGACCTGGAAAGCCTGGTTCTGGAATGAACCGTCCAGGATGTTACGACCACCGTAGGTAGTGGTTTGTGCGATACGGGTCAGTTCACCGGTTTTCGCAGTAAATTCTTGTTGCAGGGACGCACGGTCGGCGTCGCTTTTATCACCGTTCGCGGACTGCAGGGCCAGTTCACGCAAACGTTGCAGAATGTTGGTCGATTCTTGCATCGCGCCTTCAGCGGTCTGCGCGATCGAAGTACCGTTGTTGGCGTTGGCGATGGCAACGGTCATGCCTTTGGTCTGAGAGGTCAGACGGTTGGCCATTTGCATGCCAGCAGCATCGTCTTTGGCGCTATTGATTTTCAGGCCGGAAGACAGACGAGTCATCGAGGTGCTCAGTGCATCGCCGGCTTTGTTCAGGTTCTTCTGAACGGTCTGGGACGTGATGTTAGTGTTTACTGATAAAGCCATGACGAAATCCTCATTGGATGAATACTGCGGCTTCCGGCCCTGGCAACCGCCGGGTGTGGCCTAGAGAACCTTCGTAATAGTTATCGTCGTCAAAGCAGGTTGCTTGAGGGTTTTTTTGCTTTTATTTACTGGCTGGGGGCCATCCCTTGTATTTCAGGGGGTTAGCGGGGGATGACCTGCCGGGTATCCCCCGCTCCCACAGATGCCATCACCCCATATCAGAAAGCAAAACGCCCGTGGCTTTTTAGGCCACGGGCGTTTTGTATTTCAGGGTGAAGCTTATGGGCGATAGATGATCGCCGAGCCCCACGACAGGCCCACGCCAAAACCGCTCAGCGCTACGCGCTTCCAGCTGGCTTCCATCACGTGTTTTTCCAGCAGCAAAGGAATGCTCGACGACACGGTGTTACCCGTCTCGACCATGTCCTTGATGAACTTCTCCGGCTCGCCTTCAAAACGGCGGGCCACGGCGTCAACAATCGCCGCACTGCCCTGGTGGATGCAGAAGGCGTCGATGTCCTTGGAGGTCAGCTCAGACTCTTCCAGCAACTCGTTCAAGTGCGCAGGCACTTTGAGCAGCGCGAAGTTGAATACCTGGCGGCCGTTCATAAAGAACACGCCATCGCTGACTTTCAGGTGCGGGGCACCGGAGCCGTCGGTGCCAAATTTGGCCTTGCCCAGCTGCCAGGGAGCGTCTTCGCCCATCCAGGTAGCGGTAGCGGCGTCGCCGAAGAGCATGGTGGTGTTGCGGTCTTCGGGATCAACGATTTTCGAATACGGGTCGGCAGTGATCAACAGGCCGTTTTTCAGGCCAGTGGCTTCCATAAAACCTTTCATCGCGTAGATGCCGTAGACATAACCCGAGCAACCCAGGGAAATATCAAAGGCAGCCACGTTGGTCGGCAGACCGAGTTTGTCCTGAACGATGGCGGCCGTGTGCGGCAGGCCTTCGGCATCGCCGTTTTGGGTAACGACGATCAGCGCGTCGATGGATTCGCGCTTGAGCTGCGGATTGTTGGCGAACAGCGCGTTGACCGCTTCGACACACAGATCCGAGGTTTCCTGGTCAGCATCTTTGCGCGGCAGAAAAGCCGAACCTATCTTGCCCAGAATAAACTCTTCGTCCTTGGAGAATTTCGCGCCTTGGGCGTAGTTGTCTACACCACTTGCTGGCACGTAACTGGCGATGCTTTTAATGCCAATCATTGTGGCTTCCCAATACTAAATAGCTGGAGATCACCCGCTCGCACAATCGAGGGGTGCTGACAATAAAAGGGCTTAAACGCGCAGGAATGCGGCGAATATGGGTGCATAAAAATAGACAAAACAGCCTGAAAAAGGCCCTGCACCCGCCCGTACGTTTCATACGATACAGTGAAGATGCCCGTTATGACTCATAGGTCACGCTATTTTGTGAGGTTTTATACAAAACATTTCAGGCAAGACGCAGATTGAAGGTCTGTAGCCGCTGTCGAGGAACGAGGCTGCGATGTGGTCCACAGGGCCGCTACGCAGCCCATCGCAGCCTCGCTCCGCTCCTCAGCGGCTACAGAGCCAGTTCTCTGCATGGCTGTTTAAAGCTGGTTAAACAGGCTTAGCTGGGAGATTTTGACAAACGCCAGTTGCGAGGCTTCGAGCATGGCTTTCTGGAACGCCAGTTCGATGGAGGCCCCCGCCATGTCCGTGTTGCCGATGGCCGCGGTGGTGGAGTCGTTGGCCAGGCCCAGGCTGATATTTTCGTCGGCTTGGATGTCCACCGCCTTTAAACGCGCACCAATCGAGCCACGGGCGCTGTCGACCCCCGCACTGGCGTTTTTCAGGTTGCCGATCGCCGCGTTGATCGCGTCCTTTTGCGTTTGCTGGACCAACGGGTCCTTGTCGCTGGGGATCACCAGCGCCTTACGCAGCTGGCTGATGGTATCCAGCGCGTTCTGGCTCTGGTGGTTGTTGCGGTTGATCGCGAACTGGTCGCCCGCTGCAGGCGTACCGGCAAAGTCAAACGTGATCCCGAGCACCTCATCGCCAACCTTGCCCTGGGCAATCGACTTGCTGTCGGCGCTCAGTGGCTGGGCATAGACCTCGTACTCGGTGGTGCTGGTGAATTTGATTACCGCGCCATTGCTCGGAAAGCTGTCACCGTAGGCCTTGGGGTCGGTCACCGTGGAGCCGGTGATTTGCGCGGTCGAGGTGTTGCTCGGCGTGCGCGAAGCGTTGAAGGTGTCCGCCTTGGCTTCCAGGGTAAAGGTACGCCCCGCCACTGCCGCGTCCCGCTCTGCCTCGGGAATGTCCTTGAGGTTGGGGCTGATGTCGAACGACACGCCGTGCAGGCTGAAGCTCTGAGAGCCGTCCTTGGTCGGGTCGAACGCGCCATTGCCCGCAACCTGCGAGGTCAGGTCATTGCCCTTGCTATCGGTCAAGGTGTACTGAGTGCTGCTGGTGAATGTCAGCGTGTAAGGCTGGCCTTCGGCAAAGCTCTTGTTGAACACCGGGCTTGAAGTCACCAAACCGGCAGACACCGAGAGTTTGCCATCGTTGACCGAAGGCACACCCGCAGCGTCCAGTACCGGGACGAAAGTCGCCTGGGTGCGCCCGGTATTGGTCGCGCCTTCCATGATGCTCCTGGCCGTATCGCTGCTGGCCAGGGTCAGGGTGTCGGAGACTTTAAGGTTGAGCTGGGTGTCGTCACCCTGATAGGTATAAGTGCCATCGTTGTTACGGGTGTAGGGCGGCGTGTCGCTTTTAGAGCCCGAGAACATGTAGTTGCCCGCGGTATCCTTGCTGTTGAGCAGGCTGAACACCTGATCTTCAATGCTACCCAGCTCATTGGCGATGGCCATGCGGTCGGCGTCGCTTTTGCCGCTGCCCGCCCCCAGAGCCAGTTCACCGGCCTTCTGCAACGCGGTGTTGATGCTGTCGAGCACCGCTTCCTGAGCGCCCAACGAGGCCTTGATGCTGTTCATATTGGCGGAGTACTGGCCCAGCATGTCTTTTTGCTGTTGCAGTTGCAGCAAGCGCGCTGCGCCCACCGGGTCATCCGCGGCAGTCTGAATTCGCACGCCGGAATCGATCTGGCCCTGGGTCTTGATCACCGACGAGAAGTTGTTCTGGTAGGTGGCGCTGGTCGATTCAAAAAACTGCGAGGTAGAAATACGCATCGTCGCGGGCTCCCTTAAAGACTGTTGATCAGCGTGCTGAAGGTTGCTTGCGCCGCTTTGATGATCTGCGACGAGGCTGTGTAGTACTGCTGGAACTTGACCAGATTGGACGCTTCTTCATCCAGGTTGACCTGGGACACCGAGTTGCGCACTTCCTTGGCATAAGCCAACGCCGCGCCGTTGGCGGTGCCGTCGACAGCGGCCTGGCTGGCCTTGCCGCCGACCTTGGAAACCAGCTGGCTGTAGGAGGTGCCCATGCTGACGCCGCCGGTGCCGTCCTTGCCTACACCCACAGTGGCTTTGGTTTGCAGGCCCAGCAGCTCATTGGCGTTGCGGTTATCGGCCTTGCCGTCCTTGTTGAACTTGATATCAAAACTGTCGCCCTTGCCCGGCGAACCGCTGATAACCGTGTCAAAACCTACCTGAGTGGTGGTGCCGTCAGCATTGGTGACTGGCACATTGATCGTGACCTTATTGTCCTGGCCCGGCACGATGCTACCTGTGCCGATTTCCTTGCCTGCTTCGTTCAGCACCCGGTAGCTCTGTGTACCGTCGGCTGCGGCCTCGTCAAATGCGATGCGCACCGGCATCGCGCCTTCGATATCACTTTGCGCCTTGCCCAGATTGACCCCGCCATAAATATCCAGCGCCGACGACAGGCTCAAGCCGCCCACCGCGCCAGTACCGCTGTTGGAGCTGCCCGCCCCGGCCACCAGTGGTCCGGCAAACGCCAACTTATTGGCATCGCTCATTTGCACGCCGATATTGCTCGCGCCGCTGCGGGTGGGGCTGACCTTGAATACGTCACCAGCGGTCATGGGCCCGCCCTTGAGGTCCAGGGTGAAGCCGTCGATCACTTTGGCCGGGGTTGCCGCGCTGTCGAACGAGCCCATATCGGTGCCATCCGAGCGCTTGACCGAATACTCGGTCGCGCTGGTAAACGTCACCTGATAGTCGTAGGCCGTCAGGGCGCCACTGTCGGCGATGCTGACATTGAAGTTACCCGCGCCAATATTGCCGGTCGCCGCCTGGCTGCGCTGGGTAATGGCCTTGTCACTGTTGATGCTGTTGAACATCGACGAACCGAATTCGCCGTTGGCATCCAACCCCTGCCCCAGCTGTTTGTTGATCGCATCGGCGACCACAATGGCGGTGCGCCCCAAATCGTTCATCGCCGGGGCCAGCACATCGTCGCGATAGCGCAGCAGGCCGCCGATCTTGCCGCCACTGAGCACCGAGCTCACATCGGAGCTCGACTGCTGGTAATTGATCTGGATGCTGTACTGGCTTTTATCGACCTTGCCCGGCACCGCCGACAGGGTATTGGAGGTGGTGCCCTGCACCAGCGCCTGACCGGTGCCCAGGGTGATGTCGTAAACGTTGTCGTGTTCCTGAACGCTCACTCCGACCAATTCGTTAAGGGTGCGTACGGCTTCGTTGCGCGCATCCAGCAGGTTGTTTGGCGTGTTGCCGGCGGTAGTCGCCTGGGCAATCTGCTTGTTCAGCGAGGCAATGGTGGCCGTGTGCTGATTGACCATCGAGGTCAGGGTGTCCAACTGGCTGTTGATGCCTTCGTTCTGCTGGTTCAGCTGGGACGAGATCGAGTTGAAACGGTTGCTCAGGGTTTGTGCGCTGGTCAGCAGCAGCTGGCGTGCCGACACATCACCGGGCGCGCTGGCAGAGGTTTGCAGCGAACTGAAGAAGCTGCTGAGCGCGGCCGAAACACCGGTATTTTTATCCGACAGCAGTTTGTCGACCGTGCCGATCTGATCGAGATAGGCCTGGGCATCGCCATTGAGCGAAGTGGTGGTTTGCAACTGGGCGTCGAGGTAGGAGTTGTACACCCGGCGCACGTCAGCCAGGGTGGTGCCGGTGCCGATAAACACCCCGCCCACTTGCTGCGAAGCGCCACTGCCCTGGACGATTTGCTGACGCGAATAGCCCGAGGTATTGGCGTTGGCAATGTTATTGCCGACCGTCGCCAATGCGCCCTGGCTGGCGTTCAGCCCCGACATCCCGATGTTGATCAAACTCGCCATGGTTCAAACCTTATAAATTCGTGAGAGAACCCGTCGAGGCGTAGCTCTGGTAGGTTTTCATTTGCTTGGCTATCTGCGAAATCTTGCTCGCGTACTCAGGGTCGGTCGCGTAACCGGCCTTCTGCAACTCGCGCACAAACTGCTCCGGTTTATCGGCAGCGTTGAGCACTTCTTTATAACGATTGTTGCTCTGCAGCAGCGTGACCAGATCGTGGAAGCTGTCTTGATACGAATCGTAGGAGCGGAAGTCCGCTGTCTCCTTGACCATCTGCCCGCCCTTGAACTCACTGGTAATAGCCCGCGCCTGCGCGCCCTGCCAACTGCCGGTGGCCTTGATGCCAAACAGGTTGTGGCTGCTGCTGCCATCTTGCTGGCGCATTACCGATTTGCCCCAGCCGGTTTCCAGTGCCGCTTGCGCCACCAGATACAGCGGGTCGACACCGATACGGGCGGCGGCCTGCTGGGCCATCGGCAGCATGGTGGCGACAAACGCATCCGGAGAGCCGAACGCTTGCTTGGCCGGAGCCAGTGGTGGCTGCGCTATGGCACGCCCGTAAATCTGCATCCGCCCATGCGCGCCGCTGGCGCTGAGCATCGGCTGGCGGCCGCCCTTGAGCACCGCATCCAGCCCCGGCGAGGTACGCCCCGGCACGCTGCCGGTATTAAGGGTCGAGCGCGCAGGGTCGGCTGACGGCACGATCCCGGCCAGCAGGCGATCCGTGAGTTTGCTCGGCAATGCCAATCGCCGCTGATTGAGCATGGCCATATCGTTTTTGTGCCCGCCCTCTGCCGCAGTCGGCGCGACGGCGACTCGCGAGGCCCACAGCGCACGCTGGCCACTGGAGCGGACAAAGGGGCTGTCCGTGCTAGTGACTGCCGGAGTTTTGACTTCGGTGTTCAGCGCCGTGATGGCCGTAGCCTCCCCCGGCACTGCGGATTTGTTTTTCGACATCTGGCGCATCAATACGTCGGCCAGGCCGATACCGCCGCCCTGGCGGGACAGGGTCACCGACAGTTGCTGGTCGTACATTTCCTGATATTGCTTGGCCGCAGGGGTGTTGAGCGGATTGTCCTTGCCCAGCACTTCGTTTGCCGAGCGCATGGACTTGAGCATTTCGTTGAGGAACAGCGACTCAAATTCCTGCGCAACCTTGCGCATATTCGCGTCGCTTTCGCGGTCGCCGACCTTCAGGTTGTTCAGCCGATTAAGGTCGGTAAACGCCCCGGAATCGCTGCCACTGACTACTCCACTCTTACGCATGTCCATGACGTCGGCCTCAGATCACGATCAGGTCGGCTTGCAGGGCGCCAGCCTGCTTCAGCGCTTCGAGAATCGCCATCAAGTCCCCTGGCGCCGCACCCACCTGATTCACCGCACGCACGATTTCATCCAGCGTAGTGCCCGGGCCAAACTTGAACATTGGCTTGGCTTCCTGCTGGGCGTTAAGGCGCGAGCGCGGCACCACGGCCGTCTCGCCATTGGACAATGGGCCCGGCTGGCTGACGATAGGGTCTTCGGTGATGGTCACGGTCAGGCTGCCGTGAGTCACGGCGGCTGGCGAAACCTTGACGTTCTGGCCGATCACGATAGTGCCGGTGCGCGAGTTGATGATGACCTTGGCCACCGCCTGCCCCGGATCGACTTCAAGGTTTTCCAGGATCGACAGGTAATCGACACGCTGGCTTGGGTCCAGCGGCGCAGTCACGCGGATCGAACCGCCATCAATCGCTTGTGCTACGCCAGGGCCGAGCAGGTCGTTGATCTTGTCCACTACCCGCTTGGCCGTGGTGAAGTCCGAGCGGTTGAGGTTCAAAGTCAGGCTGTTGCCCTGATTGAAACCGCTCGGCACTGCTCGTTCAACCGATGCACCACCCGGAATGCGCCCGGCAGACGGAACGTTGACGGTGATTTTCGAGCCGTCGCGGCCTTCGGCGTCAAAGCCGCCAACCACCAGGTTGCCCTGGGCGACCGCATACACATTGCCATCGATACCCTTGAGCGGTGTCAGCAGCAGCGTGCCGCCGCGCAGGCTTTTGGAGTTGCCGATTGAGGACACGGTGATATCGATCACCTGCCCCGGCTTGGCAAATGCGGGCAGATCGGCGCTGATCGACACTGCCGCAACGTTTTTGAGCTGCACATTGCCCGAGCCCGGCGGCACCTTGATCCCGAACTGCGACAACATGTTGTTGAAGGTCTGCAGGGTGAACGGGGTTTGCGTGGTCTGGTCGCCCGTACCATTCAACCCGACCACCAGGCCATAACCAATCAATTGGTTGGAGCGCACGCCAGAAATGCTGGCGATGTCTTTCAACCGCTCGGCATGGGCGCCCAGGGAGGTCGACAACAGCAATACGGCTGCCAGCAAATGCTTGAGGTTGGGCATGGTGAAGTTCATCACTAAAAAGGAAACAACGGGCTAAGGAAGAAGCGGTCGAACCAGCCTGGCTGACTCGCATCGGCAAACGAGCCGGTCCCCGAATAGGTAATGCGCGCATCGGCCACGCGGGTCGAAGACACGGTGTTGTCGGTGGAGATGTCATCCGCCCGCACCAGACCGGCAATGCGTACCAGCTCGTCACCCGTGTTCAGGGTCATCCACTTCTCGCCGCGCACGGCGATGATGCCATTGGGCAACACGTCGGCCACGGTCACAGTGACCGAGCCGGTCAGGCTGTTGCCCTGCCCGGCCTTGCTGTCGCCCTTGGTCGCACGGCTGCCGCTGTAACCGGCGTTTAGGCTCAGGTCGCCACCGCCCAGCGGGTTATTGGTGGTCATGCCGCTGCCGAACAACGAGGTCAGGCCGATGCTGGTGTTGCTGTTTTTACCGATCGCCGAGTTGGCGTTTTTGCTCGCCTGAGTCTTCTCGTTCAGGGTGATGGTAATGATGTCGCCAATGCGGAACGCCTTGCGGTCGCTGTACAGGTTCTGCTCGAAACCGGCCTGGTAAATCGAGCCGTTGTTGGCCGCTGCCGGCAGCGGCGTGCGCGGCAGTACAGGGGCGTAGTACGGATCGTTAGGCCGCGGTGGCGGACTGACGCAACCGGCCACAAAGGTAATGGCGCCCAGTGCCAGAACAGAAAACAAGCGCTTCATGAGCTCTCCCGCTATTTCACGTAATTACAGGTTTTGCGTAACGAACGACAACATCTGGTCAGCGGTGGAGATCACTTTTGAGTTCATCTCGTAGGCGCGCTGAGTGGTGATCATGTTGACCATTTCTTCCACGGTGCTGACGTTCGAGGTCTCCAGCATGCTTTGCATGGTCAGACCAAAACCGTTGAGGCCAGGTGTACCAATTTGCGGTGCGCCGCTGGAGGCGGTTTCCAGGAACAGGTTGCCGCCCTGGGACTGCAAACCGGCCGGGTTAATAAAGTCGGCGGTCTGCACGTTGCCGATCACCTGCGCGGCCGGGTTACCGGCAATCGTCACCGACACGGTGCCGTCCTGGCCTACGGTGAAGGTCTGCGCATCGGCAGGCACCACAATCGCCGGTTCCAAGGCAAAACCGCTGGCGGTGACGATCTGGCCGTTAGAGTCCAGGTGGAATGTACCGTCGCGGCTGTAGGCCGTAGTCCCATCGGGCTGCATGATCTGGAAAAAGCCCCGGCCATTGATCGCCATATCCAATGGCTGATCAGTGGTTTGCAGGCTACCGGCGGCAAAGTTCTTTTGCGTGCCGACGATGCGCACCCCGGTGCCCACTTGCAGACCCGAAGGCAGCTCGCTGTCCTGGGTCGATTGGGCGCCAGGCTGGCGCTTGATCTGATAGAGCAAATCCTGGAACTCGGCGCGATCACGTTTGAAACCGGTGGTCGACACGTTGGCCAGGTTGTTGGAAATGGTGGTCAGGTTGGTGTCTTGTGCAGCCAAACCGGTTTTTGCAACCCACAGTGCTGGAAGCATGGTGCTCTCCTCGCGCGCCGGTTTTTCGGCGCTGCGTTCAAGTAATTAGCTGATGGACAAGACGCGAGTCATGGCCTGATCGTCTTCTTTGGCGGTGTTCATCATTTTGATGTGCAGCTCGAACTGCTTGGAAAGTGCCAGCACCGAGGTCATTTCATCGACGGCATTGACGTTGCTCGCCTCCAGAAACCCCGAGACCACTCGCACGTTGGCATCTGCCACAGCAGGCTGGCCGTCGCTGGTGTGGATCAAGCCGTCCAGGCCCTTGGTCATGGTTTTCAAGTCCGGCTGGACCAGCTTGATCCGGTCCACTTGCGCCATGACGCGTGGGCCTTCGCCCTGGGCGCGGATGCTGATGGTGCCGTCCTGACCAACCTCGATCTGCTGCTGGGGCGGCACTGCAATCGGCCCACCGTTGCCCATGATCGGCATGCCATTGCCAGCACGCAGCATGCCAAGGGCGTCCACGTTCATGCTCGCGGTGCGCACATAGGCTTCGCTGCCGTCAGGAGCCTGCACGGCCAGCCAGCCATCGCCGGACACGGCCACATCCAGGTCACGGCCGGTCTCGATCATGGCACCGGGGCTGAAATCGGTTGCCGGGCGCTCAGTCAGGGCAAAGGCCCGCGCCGGAAAGCTGTCGCCAAACACCGGCATCGAACGCGCCTGCTCCAGGTCACGCTGAAAACCGTTGGTCGAGATGTTCGCCAGATTGTTGGCATGCGCCTTTTGCGCCAGTGCGTTCTGACTGGCGCCGGTCATTGCCACATAAAGGTACTTGTCCACAGTCTTTCCTCTGTCTGACGGACGCTTGCCGCCCACCGCTGTACTGCGGTGGTTAAAGCAATTTGCGCACCAACTATTTTTTGACGGTGGGAAAGGCCGGTTTGACCGGGCTGGAGGGAGATTGGCGGACGAGGCGAGAAAGGGAAAAGACGTAAATACGGCGGGGTTCTGCCGGTAGCGGCAAGGCATGGTCTGCCAGACAACGCACAACCTGTGGGAGCGAGCCTGCTCGCGAAGGCCGTTCGCGAGCAGACAACGCTCCCACGGTTCTACTGCTTCGTCTTGATAATGTCGTGCTCGCGCAGTTTGTTGGCGATGGTGGTGTGGGAAACCCCCAGCCGCTTGCCCAGCAATCGGCTGCTCGGGTGCTCGGAATACAGCTGCTCCAGCACCGCCTTCTCGAAACGCCCGACAATCTGCTCCAGGCCGCCCTCCATCGAAAACTCACCCAACGGCTGGCGTACGCCGTAATCCGGCAAGCGAATATGCTCGGCCTTTACCATCCCGCCATCACACAGCGAAACCGCCTGAAACAACACGTTCTCCAGTTGGCGCACGTTGCCCGGCCAGTGGTAGTGGCTCAGGCGATCCATGGCCGCAGGCGCCAGACGCGGCAGCGGGCAACCGATTTGTCGGCTGGCCTGATCCAGAAAATGCTCGACCAAAGGCTCAAGTCCGTCCAGGCAATCACGCAGCGGCGGGATGTGCAGCGACAGCACGTTGAGCCGGTGGTAAAGGTCCTGGCGGAACTCACCTTTGGCACACAACTCGGACAGGTCGACCTGGGTGGCGCACATAACCCGCACATCCAGATACACCTCTTCATCGCTGCCGACACGCCGGAAGCAGCCGTCCTGCAAAAAGCGCAACAGTTTGACCTGCAAACGCGGGCTCATTTCACCCACACCATCGAGAAACAACGTACCGCCCGCTGTCAGTTCCAGCAGGCCGAGTTTGCCTTCGGCGCGCGCCCCTTCAAACGCTCCGGGGCCATAACCGAACAGCTCGGTTTCGGCCATCGACTCGGGCAGGCCAGCACAGTTGAGCGCCATCAATGGCGACTGGCCACGGGGGCTGGCCAGGTGACAGGCGCGGGCCAGCAGCTCCTTGCCGGTCCCGGTTTCGCCTTCTATTAACAGTGGCGCGTCCAGTGGCGCCATGCGCCGGGCTTCACGCACCACGGCGGCCATGACTTTCGAACTCTGGAAGATACTGTCAAAACCGCGCAACTCCTGTTTGCGCACGTTGTAGATTTGCTCGCCCACGCGGTCAGCGCGGTGCAGGGTAAGGACTGCGCCCGCCATCGCCTCGCTTTCATCGTGCTCCAGTTGCAGCGGTGCAATGTCCGCCAGATACACCAGCCCCTTGATCTTGACCCGCAAGCCATTGATCCGCGACTTGTTGGCCCGCACCAGTTCGGGCAGGTCAAAATCTTCGGCGTAACGCGACAGGGAAATCCCCGGCACCTCGTCGACACGAACCCCGAGCAACTGCGCGGCGGCACGGTTGGCGGCAACGATGCAACCGCCCATATCAATGGACAACACCGGAAACTCCAGCGCCCCGAGCAAGGCATTGAGTTCCATATGCCTGCGTTCGCTGGGCATCAAACCTACGCGCTTGACTCCGAATACCCCGGCGATGGTTTCAAACTTCGGACGCAGGGCCTGGAATTGCAGGTTGATCAAATTTGGGCAGTACAGGTAAATCGCATTGCCCTGATCGCCCCCCACCTCGCCCCGCTTGACGTTGATGCCATAGGCAACCAGCAGGTTGAGAATGTCGCGAAGAATGCCAATCCGGTTTTGGCAGTGGACTTTGATGCGCATGGGCAGGGCTCGGGAATAACTAACAATGGAGATCCAGTGTGGGAGCGAGCCTGCTCGCGAAGGCCTCAAGAGCGCCTTTCGCGAGCAGGCTCGCTCCCACAGAGAAGTTTTCCTACTTCAGTGGCATTTCATCGTCACGATTTTGTGACAGTTTTGCTGTCGGTTACTCAGCAATGACAGAGCAACCATCACATCGTAACGATTACTTTACGAATTAGACGCATCATCCCAGCATTACTGGCTTAAGGCTAGCTGTACGACGCAATCACTTGGGGTATCACTAAGGCATCGCAACAACGCCGAATAATAAAAACGATTTCCTTGCGGAGAGCCCCATGAAGCAAACGAAATACGTCGCCCGTGAGCCGGATGCCAATGGCTTTATCGACTACACACCTGCAGAACACGCGGTGTGGAACACGCTGATTACCCGTCAGTTGAAACTGCTGGAAGGCCGCGCCTGCCCTGAGTACATGCAAGGCATCGAGAAGCTTGGCCTGCCCCACGACAGAATCCCGCAACTGAGCGAAATCAATCAGGTATTGGGCGCCACCACCGGCTGGCAAGTTGCCCGCGTACCCGCGCTGATCCCCTTCCAGACCTTCTTCGAATTGCTGGCCAATAAGCAGTTCCCGGTAGCGACCTTTATTCGCACCCCCGAAGAGCTGGATTACCTGCAAGAGCCCGATATTTTCCACGAGATCTTCGGCCATTGCCCGCTGCTGACCAACCCGTGGTTTGCCGAGTTCACCCACACCTACGGCAAGCTGGGGCTGCAAGCGAGCAAGGAACAGCGCGTGTATCTGGCCCGCCTGTACTGGATGACCATCGAGTTCGGCCTGGTCGACACCCCTGAAGGCAAGCGCATTTATGGTGGCGGGATTCTTTCATCGCCCAAAGAAACGGTTTACAGCCTGTCGTCAGAACCGGAACATCAGGTGTTCGATCCGCTGGAAGCCATGCGCACGCCGTATCGCATCGATATTTTGCAGCCGCTGTATTTTGTCCTGCCGGACTTGAAGCGACTGTTTGACCTGGCCCACGAAGACATTATGGGCATGGTCGAAAAAGGCATGACAATGGGCCTGCACGCGCCAAAGTTCGCGCCTAAACCCAAAGCGGCTTAACCCGACTTTTTATACTTACATCAATAAAAACCGAATTCAGGAATCCACCATGAACGCACTGAACCAAGCCCACTGCGAAGCCTGCCGCGCCGATGCTCCACAGGTCAGCGACGAAGAACTGCCGATGCTGATCAAACAGATCCCCGACTGGAACATCGAAGTTCGCGACGGCGTCATGCAGCTGGAAAAGGTCTTTCTGTTCAAGAATTTCAAGTTCGCACTGGCCTTTACCAATGCCGTGGGCGAAATCGCTGAGGCTGAAGGCCATCACCCAGGCCTGCTGACCGAGTGGGGCTCGGTCACCGTGACCTGGTGGAGCCACTCGATCAAAGGCCTGCACCGCAACGACTTCATCATGGCCGCGCGCACTGACGAAGTTGCAAAAACCGCCGAAGGCCGCAAGTAATGCACTTTGCCGCTATTGGTCGGGTACCGGGCGACCCGATTCTTGGTTTGATGGACGCCTACCAGCAGGACAACAACCCCGACAAGTTCGACTTGGGCGTGGGCGTCTATAAAGACGCCAATGGCCTGACGCCGATCTTGCAATCGGTCAAACAGGCCGAACAGCGCCTGGTAGACCAGCAGCAGACCAAAACCTATATCGGCGGTCATGGCGACAGCCGTTTCGGGCAACTGATCAGCGAACTGGTACTGGGTGAGGACTCGCCCCTGCTGGCGGGCAAACGTGCAGGCGCCACCCAGACTCCGGGCGGCACCGGCGCGTTGCGCCTGAGCGCCGACTTTATCGCACAATGCCTGCCGGGCCGTGGCATCTGGCTGAGCGATCCGACCTGGCCGATCCACGAAACCATCTTTGCCGCTGCCGGGCTGAAGATCAGCCACTACCCGTACGTGGGCAGCGACAACAAGCTCAACGTTGCTGCGATGCTCGAAGCGCTGGAACACGCGCCAAAAGGCGATGTGGTGCTGCTGCACGCTTGCTGCCACAACCCGACCGGGTTCGACCTGTCCCAGGCTGACTGGCTGCAGGTACTGGACGTAGTACGCCGCCGCGAACTGTTGCCGTTGATCGACTTCGCCTACCAAGGCTTCGGCGATGGACTGGAAGCAGATGCCTGGTCGACTCGCCTGTTTGCCCGTGAGCTGCCGGAAGTCCTGATCACCAGTTCGTGCTCGAAGAACTTCGGCCTGTATCGCGAACGTGTCGGCGCCTTGATTGTGTGTGCCCATGATGCCGAAAAGCTGACGGACATCCGCAGTCAGTTGGCTTATCTGGCGCGCAACCTGTGGTCCAACCCGCCGGATCATGGCGCGGCAGTGGTGGCGACGATCCTCGGCGATGCACAGCTCAAAAGCGTGTGGATCGAAGAAGTGGAAGCCATGCGCAGCCGGATAGCGCAATTGCGCAGCGGTCTGGTAGAAGCACTGGCGCCATTCGGGCTGGCTGAGCACTTCGCGCATATTAATCAGCAGCGCGGGATGTTTTCGTACACCGGCCTGACTCAGGAGCAAGTCCAGTTGTTGCGCGAGAAACACAGCGTGTACATGGTCGGTTCCGGTCGCGCCAACATGGCCGGAGTAGACGGCACCCGCCTGAGCCTGCTGGCCAAGGCAATTGCGCAGGTGTGTACTCACTGACTTTCGACACATCTGAAATCCGTAGCAGCTGACGAAGGAACGAGGCTGCGTCCGGCTGCGCAGCAGTCGCAAAACCATTGAGCCTTGGTGTTTCAGATACATCGAGTTCACCGGGTTTACGTCGACTGCGTCGCCGGACGCAGCCTCGTTCCTTCGGCAGCTGCTACGGGGATTTTGCTTGCCTTGTAGCCGCCGCATGAAAAACTCGATACAAATCCCCCCAGACGCAATAAAAAGACAAATTGTCACACTTCGTCCTGTATCCTTAGCAAGCTACTTAAACACACCTTGCGAGGAGCGCGACGATGCACGAGATCCCAAACCTCCCCTTCCCAAGCCTGCATGAAACCCAGCAGCCAATCCCGCAACACACCAGTGGCGAAAACTCCGCACTGGACGAGGCTTCAGAAAGCCTCCAGGCCGACAGCGAAGACTGACGGTTCGCAATCAGACGGTGCGAAAAGCATCTGGTTTTTCACACCGTCTGACACAATCGCTCCACCCCCCCTATTCCGGATTCAAGCGTGACTGACAATTTCAGCGAAACCCAAGCCAGCGTTTTGATCGGCACCGCCGAAAAAATGATCGACCTCTGGGAACGCCTAAGCCCCGAAAAACAAGCAACCTTGCTCAAGCGTTTCGGCACCCAGGAAAATGCACTGGCGGCTTTAATCGCGACACAATTGGTTGCACCGTTGTAATCTGCCCCAACCGCTCCCCGCAGGACCCCTACCCCATGCCTGAAACACAGCGCCCTATGGCAATCACACTGCAAGTGGTTTCCATTGTTCTGTTTACCTTTATCGGCTATCTGAATATCGGCATTCCGCTGGCCGTACTGCCCGGTTACGTACACAACCACCTCGGCTACGGCACCGTAATCGCCGGGCTGGTGATCAGCGTGCAGTACTTGGCCACCCTGCTGAGCCGCCCGTACGCCAGCCGCATCATTGACACCCGGGGCAGCAAGCGCGCCGTGATGATTGGCTTGGCTGGCTGCGGCCTGAGCGGTGTGTTTATGCTGGTGTCCACCTGGCTGACGAGCATGCCGGCCTGGAGCCTTGCCAGCCTGTTGATCGGCAGGCTGGTGCTGGGCAGCGCCGAAAGCCTGGTGGGTTCCGGCTCCATCGGCTGGGGCATTGGCCGGGTTGGCGCACAGAATACCGCCAAGGTGATTTCCTGGAACGGCATCGCCAGCTACGGCGCGATTGCTATTGGCGCGCCATTGGGCGTGGTGATGGTCGGCCATCTGGGCATGTGGAGCCTGGGGGCAAGCATCATTGCCCTGGGAGCCCTGGGCGTGTTGCTGGCCTGGCCAAAACTGGCCGCGCCCATTGTCAGCGGTGTGCGCTTGCCGTTCCTGCATGTGCTGGGGCGAGTGCTGCCCCACGGCACCGGGCTGGCCCTGGGCTCGATCGGCTTTGGCACCATCGCGACCTTTATCACCCTGTACTACGCAACTAATCACTGGGAAAACGCAGTACTGTGCCTGAGCTTGTTTGGCGCCAGCTTTATTGGCGCACGGCTGATATTCGGCAACTTTATCAACCGTATCGGCGGCTTTCGGGTGGCGATTGCCTGCCTGAGCGTCGAGACCCTGGGCCTGCTGTTGCTGTGGTTGGCGCCGAACCCGGAACTGGCGCTGGCGGGCGCGGCCTTGAGTGGCTTCGGCTTCTCACTGGTGTTCCCGGCACTGGGGGTTGAAGCGGTCAACCTGGTGCCCGCCTCCAGCCGTGGTGCAGCGGTGGGCGCGTACTCGCTGTTTATCGACCTGTCACTGGGCATCACCGGGCCGCTGGTGGGCGCCGTAGCCGCAGGCTTTGGCTTTGCTTCGATCTTTCTGTTTGCGGCACTGGCGGCGCTCAGCGGGTTGTTGCTCAGTGTGTATCTGTATCGCCAGGCGCAGAGAGCGAGAGTCACTTAATGCCTTTGGGGATTGGGGACTCTCTAGAAGTCCACCTTGCCCCGCCCAGCCTTGATGCTGCCGCGCTTGGTCTTGGATTCCAGGCGACGCTTTTTCGAACCCAGGGTCGGCTTGGTCGGGCGGCGTTTTTTCTCGACCTTGGTCGCGCTGACGATCAACTCGACCAAACGCTCCAGTGCATCGGCCCGGTTCTGCTCCTGGGTGCGATATTGCTGGGCCTTGAGAATCAGCACACCATCACTGGTGATCCGGCTGTCACGCAGCGCCAGCAGCCGCTCCTTGTAAAACGGCGGCAGCGACGAATTAACGATATCGAAGCGCAAGTGCATGGCGCTTGAGACTTTATTGACGTTCTGCCCGCCCGCTCCCTGGGCACGGATTGCCGTCAGCTCGATCTCGGCATCAGGGATATGCACGTTGTTGGAAATTACCAGCATCAAAAATGGGTCCGTCTTCAGGGCGTGCAGGATACCCCACAAACAACAAACCCGGCGCAATGGCCGGGTTTGTTGATTTCAGCGCTCAGCTTATTTGGCTGAACTGTAAGCCGCTGTTGATGCTTGCAGCGCACGCTTGTTCTTGATCAGGAAGCACATCCACATAAAGGCCACCCATACCGGAATCGCGTAGACCGACACACGAATCCCCGGGATCAACAACATGATCACCAGAATAAACGCCACGAATGCCAGGCAAACGTAGTTGCCATACGGATACCACAGCGCCTTGAACAGCGGCGTTTGCGCTGTTTTGTCCATGTGCTGGCGGAACTTGAGGTGCGAGTAGCTGATCATCGCCCAGTTGATCACCAGCGTGGCCACTACCAACGACATCAGCAGTTCCAGTGCATCGTGCGGCATCAGGTAGTTGAGCAGAACTGCAATCACCGTGACCGCAGCCGAGGCCAGGATCGAGTTGACCGGCACACCGCGCTTGTCGATTTTAGCCAGCACTTTCGGGGCATCGCCCTGTTGCGCCATACCCAGCAACATGCGGCTGTTGCAGTAAGTACCGCTGTTGTACACCGACAACGCCGCGGTCAGGACCACAAAGTTGAGGATATGCGCAGCGGTGTTGCTGCCCAGCATCGAGAACACTTGCACGAACGGGCTGCTGCTGTAGCTATCGCCACCGGCATTGAGGGTTTCAAGCAACGAGTCCCACGGGGTCAGCGACAGCAGGACCACCAGGGCACCGATGTAGAAAATCAGGATCCGGTAGATCACCTGATTGATTGCCTTGGGGATCACGGTGCGTGGCTTGTCGGCTTCTGCGGCGGTGAAGCCAAGCATTTCCAGACCACCGAAGGAGAACATGATAAAGGCCATGGCCATGATCAGACCGGTAGTCCCGTTGGGGAAAAAGCCGCCATGCTCCCACAGGTTGCTGACCGATGCCTGAGGACCACCGGTGCCGCTGACCAGCAGATAGCTGCCCAGAGCAATCATGCCAACAATCGCCACAACCTTGATGATCGCAAACCAGAATTCGGCCTCGCCAAACACTTTGACGTTGGTCAGGTTAATCAGGTTGATCAGGACGAAAAAGGCAGCTGCCGAGGCCCAGGTCGGGATCTCGGGCCACCAGTAGTGCACGTATTTACCGACAGCGGTCAGTTCTGACATACCCACCAGGATGTACAGCACCCAGCAGTTCCAGCCCGACATGAAACCGGCAAAGCCGCCCCAATATTTATGCGCAAAGTGGCTAAAAGAACCGGCTACCGGCTCTTCGACGATCATTTCGCCGAGCTGGCGCATGATCATGAAGGCGATAAAGCCGCAGATCGCATAACCCAGAATCATTGACGGGCCGGCCGATTTCAGCACCCCGGCCGAACCGAGGAACAGGCCAGTACCAATCGCGCCACCGAGGGCTATCAGTTGGATATGACGATTTTTCAGGCCGCGTTTAAGCTCGCCCGAATGCGAGGTATTTCCACTCATTGAAAAGGTCCCACACAAGGTTTGATGTGATTCAGTGCGTTGTAACTTGAGCACCAGAGGCAGTGATCGAAGGGTCTACAACACAAATCAAACCCCAGCGCAGACGCCAGGAATCCAAGGTTGTTTCACGAGTCATGCGTCACCTGTTTGTTTTTATCTGTGACGGAATCGAACCCGCAACGCTTGTGGCATTGCGGAATTAACAAGGCGGATAGCCTTGATGTTTTGGCCAATCGGCATATCACCGAGTGGCACAAAATGCGCGGGTACGCAATTGAGTCACAGTTAAAACGCGGCGCATTGTACACCCGCACGAAGGCAAGATCCCATCACACAGCTGATTGCAAGACGAAACAAGCCGCCATTCGGGCAGGAAGTGTCCTAAATCTATAAAACTCGGAAGATTTTCATTACAGAGAGCGGTTTTTAGCGGTTTAAGGTCAGTAAGTGGTTGAATTCGTATGGATTTATTGACGGACTGTAACGATTATTTGCCACTCAGATTTTTAACCGTAGCAGCTGCCGAAGGAACGAGGCTGCGTTCGGCGGCGCAGCCGTCGTAAATCCTGACATCCGGATTTGACTGGCACACCGAGCAATCTGATTTTGCGACGACTACGTCGCCGAACGCAGCCTCGTTCCTTCGGCAGCTGCTACAGGGCTTTTTTCAGGTATAAAAAAACGCCAGCCCCTGGGGGCTGGCGTTCTTTTTAGCGCGCTACAAGCTTACTGCGGCTTGCGGCGACCGAAGCCCGGGCGCTGGCCCGAACCGGCCGGGGCGCCACGGCGCTTGCCCGACGGTGCATCGTCAACCAGCTTGGGGCCTGAACGGCTCGGCTTGGTTGGACGCTTGTTAACTTCGCTCGGACGCTCAGCGACTGGTGCACCACGACCCGCTGGCACACGGTCAGTACGACCTGCCGGCTTGCGTGCCGGACGAGCAGCTTCTTCGCGAGCAGGACGCGCTGGACGCTCGCCTTCGATGTGCGGCTGGCGCGCAGGGCGCGGAGCCAACGGAGCACCTTCGGCCGGGCGCAGAGTGCGTGCAACACGATCAGTACGCGCCACAGGACGCGAAGATTTACGCTGCATACGCTCAAGCTTGTCTTTGCTCTTGGCGTTCATTTGCGGCATGGCAACTGGCGTCAGGCCAACTTCAGCGCTGAGGATATCGACCTCAAACTGGCTCATTTCGCGCCAGCGACCCATTGGCAGGTCGGAGTTGAGGAACACCGGACCGAAACGCACGCGCTTCAGACGGCTGACCACCAGGCCCTGGGATTCCCACAGGCGACGTACTTCACGGTTACGGCCTTCCATCACTACACAGTGGTACCAATGGTTGAAGCCTTCGCCGCCCGGAGCCTGCTTGATGTCGGTGAAACGCGCCGGGCCGTCTTCCAGCACAACGCCGGCCTTGAGGCGCTCGATCATCTCGTCGTCCACTTCGCCACGTACACGTACCGCGTATTCACGGTCCATTTCGTAGGAAGGGTGCATCAGGCGGTTAGCCAATTCACCGTCAGTGGTGAACATCAGCAAGCCGGTGGTGTTGATGTCCAGACGGCCGATGTTGATCCAGCGGCCTTCTTTTGGACGCGGCAGTTTGTCGAACACGGTCGGACGGCCTTCAGGGTCGTCACGGGTGCAGATTTCGCCGTCGGGTTTGTTGTACATGATCACGCGGCGAACCGATTCGGCTGCCTCTTCACGCTTGATCACCTTGCCATCGATGGAGATGGCGTCATGCAGGTCTACGCGCAGACCCAGGGTTGCATCCTTGCCATTGACCTTGATCCGGCCTTGGCTGATCCAACTCTCTACGTCGCGACGCGAGCCAACGCCAATACGGGCGAGGACTTTTTGCAGTTTTTCGCCTGCTGGGCCAATTTCCTGGCTGTCTTTAGGGTCTAGATCACTCATCTGGGCACCTCCCGGTGTGTCAATTCAGGCGAGCGCCTGAAGTGTTAAAAATGGGCCTTGGAGCTCTATAGAGCCCCAGAGGGTCGCGAATCATACGCTGATGTTGGCCATTGCGCATCAAAGCCTAGCCACGAAGTGGGTTTCCTACTTCTTTTTCCGCCGACCGGTGGCCTCAAGCGCCAGCAAACGCAGGGCCGACTCGGCCAGCACCGCACGTTTTTCATCCTTGCCGAGTTTCTTCCAGCCTTTGATTTCAGCTTTGGTGCGCCCGCAACCGATGCAAATGTCATCGGTAAACTTGCAGACACTGATGCAGGGGTCCTTGGGTGAACTCATGGATATACCTCAATTGCTTTTTTGTGGGAGCGAGCCTGCTCGCGATGGGATCGCTACGTCAGTCACAGATACACCTCGCCGCTCAAATCGTGAGCAGGCTCGCTCCCACAGAGGTTTTGCGTCAGTCGTCCAGCTCGCGGCGTTCCTGTTCGATGGCTTCGGCTAGCGCCTGTGCCTCAAGCTCATCATCGCTCAAGGCGGATCGCTGCTCAAGCGCAGCAACGGCTGCGCGCAAGCGCTCGCGGGCCAGTTCGGCCGCAGAGGGTTGCTGCGGTTGTGGTTGTGGTTGCGCCTCTATCTCTGGTTCCGGTTCTGGTTCTGGTTCTGGTTCCGGAACATCAATTGGCGCCGCGTCGCGCAACAAGTCATCAAAGTCGGTTTTAAGACCTTCTTCCATCGAGTCCAGTTCCGTCAGCAGGGTGCGGAAGCTGGTTTCGTCTTTCGGCTCTTCAGGCTCTGCGCTTTCGTCAGCCAGGGCCTGAAGATGCGCAGGCACCGGGGCGTCGTCAAAATCGAGGATCGGATCTGGCTCCAGCTCGCGCAATTCGGCCAACGGCGGCAATTCGTCGAGGCTTTTGAGGTTGAAGTGGTCGAGAAAGCCCTTGGTGGTCGCGAACATCGCGGGCTTGCCCGGCACGTCGCGATACCCCACCACGCGAATCCACTCACGTTCAAGCAGGGTTTTGACGATATGGCTGTTCACC
This sequence comes from Pseudomonas kulmbachensis, assembly GCF_963681935.1. Lineage (NCBI taxonomy): Bacteria > Pseudomonadati > Pseudomonadota > Gammaproteobacteria > Pseudomonadales > Pseudomonadaceae > Pseudomonas > Pseudomonas kulmbachensis. The sequence continues at coordinate 3,568,038 of NZ_OY817088.1, forward strand.
GCTACACCGCGCACATCTTCAATCTCGCCCCGGGTAATAGGCTGGCGATAGGCTATCAGCGCCATGGTTTCAAGCATGGCTCGCGAATAGCGCTGCGGGCGCTCTTCCCACAAGCGTCCGATCCAGGGTGAGAATTTCTCGCGGATCTGCAGGCGATAGCCCGAGGCCACCTCCTTGAGCTCAAACGCCCGGCCATCGCAGGATTTGCGCAACAGCTCCAGGGCCTTTTTGAACACCGGCGGTTCCGGGCGCTCGCCTTCTTCAAACAATTCAAACAGGCGCTCAAGGCTTTGCGGCTTTCCCGAGGCCAACAGAAAGGCCTCAAGCAAGGGGGCCAGCTCGCGGGGTTCAGTCAAATTCATGGTTTCAGCTCTTTATTCGGCTCTTGCCCGCACATGGATCGGCGCGAAGGGTTCATTTTGCACCAATTCGATCAGCGACTCTTTGACCAGCTCAAGAACGGCCATAAACGTCACGACCACGCCCAACTTGCCTTCTTCGGCGGTAAACAGCTCGACAAACGGTACAAAACCGCCGCCCTTAAGGCGTTCGAGCACGTCGCTCATCCGTTCGCGGGTCGACAGAGCCTCACGGCTGACCTGGTGACTTTCAAACATGTCGGTGCGACGCAACACTTCAGCCATCGACATCAGCAGTTCTTCCAGCGCCACATCCGGCACCAGCTTGCGCGCCCGCGCCTCGGGCGCGTCGAGTTTGGGCACAAACACCTCGCGCCCTACCCGGCTCAGCCCCTCAATCCCTTCAGCAGCAGCCTTGAACCGCTCATATTGCTGCAGGCGGCGGATCAGTTCGGCCCGAGGGTCGCCCTCGTCCTCTTCGATTGCAACCGAGCGCGGCAACAACATGCGCGACTTGATCTCGGCCAGCATCGCAGCCATAACCAGGTATTCGGCAGCCAATTCCAGGCGAACGGTTTTCATCAACTCGACATACCCCATGTACTGGCGGGTGATCTCCGCCACTGGAATGTCGAGGATGTCGATGTTTTGCTTGCGGATCAGGTACAGCAGCAGGTCGAGCGGGCCTTCAAAAGCATCGAGAAAAACCTCCAGCGCATCCGGCGGGATGTACAGGTCTTGCGGCATTTCGATGACGGCCTGGCCATAGACCATAGCGAGCGACAGTTCTTGCTGGGCACCGGCCTGGGCCTCTACCGCCTCAGGAGCTTGAACGTCAGACATCAGGCCTCGACCATAAAGGGTTCAGGGTCGCCACAGCCCACGCGCACGATTTCGGGATCACCACTGTCCACCATGCTGATCACGGTGGAGGCCTTGTTGCCGCCAAAACCGCCATCGATGATCAGGTCGACCTGTTTTTCCAGGGCGTCGCGGATCTCGTACGGGTCTTCCATCGGCTCGCTTTCGCCCGGCAGAATCAGGGTGACGCTCATCAGCGGCTCGCCCAACTCTTCAAGCAGCGCCAAGGCAATCGGATGGCTCGGCACCCGCAAACCAATGGTGCGGCGCTTGGGATGCAGCAGCAGGCGCGGTACTTCGCGGGTGGCGTTGAGAATAAAGGTGTAAGGCCCCGGCGTGTGCGCCTTGAGCAAACGGAAGGTGCCGGTGTCGACCTTGGCAAACAGCCCCAACTGAGAAAGGTCGCAGCACATCAGGGTAAAGTTGTGCTTGTCGTCCAGGTTACGCAAGCGCTTGATCCGTTCGATCGCGCCCTTGTCGCCCATCTGGCAACCCACGGCGTAGGACGAATCGGTGGGATAAATCACCACCCCACCCTTTTTGATGATGTCAACGGCCTGTTTGATCAGGCGCGGTTGTGGGTTTTCCGGATGAATCTGGAAAAATTGACTCACAGTGTTTACCTGTTCAGACGTTGGCTGTGGGTTGCTCATATTTGAATCGACACCACAATGGCGGTAGATCTTCCGGGATGGGACGGTACTCGCCGATCTCGGACCAACCTCCTGGGCCATGAAAATCACTGCCGGCACTGACCAGCAGACCGAACTCACGCGCAAGGATCGCCAAGCTGCCAACCTGTTCGGCTGGCTGATGCCCGTTGACCACTTCAATTGCGTGACCCCCAGCTTGAATATAGTCGCCAATCAGCCGTCGGCGCTTGCTACGCGTGAAATCATAGTGCGAAGGGTGCGCCAGGCTGACCCAAGCGCCCGCTGCTCGCAGGGTCGCGACGGTGTCTTCAAGGGTCGGCCAATGCAGTTTGACGTCGCCCAACTTGCCAGCACCCAGCCACTTGCGGAACGCTTCGGCGCGGTCCTTGACGTAGCCAGCCTCGACCAGGTAGTCGGCAAAGTGCGGCCGGGCCGGGGCGTTTCCACTGTCACCCAGGCCCTGCTGAATGGCTCGCGCGCCTTCAAGCGCACCGGGCATGCCTTTGAGCGCCAGCTTGCGGCTGATCTCCTCAGCCCGCAGCCAGCGGCCATCATGAAGTTTGGCAATCGCCTCGACCAACGCCGGAGCATTGACATCAAAACCATAGCCGAGCACATGAATCGTGGCCCCACCCCAGGTGCATGACAATTCAACGCCGTTGATCAGCGTCATGTTCAACGCCTGCGCCGCAGCGCGGGCTTCGTCAAGGCCTTCAAGTGTATCGTGATCGGTCAGGGCCAGGACTCGCACACCTTTCTCGAACGCACGCGCGACCAGTACCGCAGGCGCCAGGGCGCCATCGGAAGCTGTGCTATGGCAATGCAAGTCAATTTCCACGGGAATTTAATAACCTCTAGCTGACGCTTTCGCTGTCATTGATGTTTGTTATTATGCCGCTACATCCTGCTTCTGGCTGCCACTGTGAAACAATTCATCGACTTCATCCCGCTGTTACTGTTTTTCATCGTTTATAAAACCGATCCACGCATCGTCGAAATCGGCGGGCACAGCCTGTCGGTAGGGGGCATCTACAGCGCTACTGCAATGTTGATCGCCAGTTCGCTGGTGGTTTACGGGATTCTGTTTTTCAAGCAGCGCAAACTCGAAAAAAGCCAATGGCTGACCCTGGTTGCCTGCCTGCTGTTCGGTAGCCTTACCCTGGCTTTCCACAGCGAAACCTTCCTCAAGTGGAAAGCACCGGTGGTGAACTGGCTGTTCGCACTGGCGTTTGCCGGTAGTCATTTCATCGGCGACAAACTGCTGATCAAACGCATGATGGGGCACGCACTGAGCCTGCCGGATGCTGTATGGACCCGCCTGAACCTGGCCTGGATCGGGTTTTTCCTGTTCTGCGGCGCTGCCAACCTGTTCGTTGCGTTCACCTATCAAAGCATCTGGGTCGACTTTAAAGTGTTTGGTAGCCTGGGCATGACCGTGCTGTTCCTGATCGCCCAAGGTATCTACCTGTCGCGTCATCTGCATGACACCGACCCAACCACCCCCAAGACCAAGGACTGACATGCTCTACGCCATTATTGCAACAGACGTCGCCAACTCGCTCGAAGCTCGCCTGGCTGCCCGCCCCGCGCACCTTGAGCGTTTGCAACAGCTTAAAGCGGCAGGTCGCATCGTGCTGGCTGGCCCGCACCCGGCCATCGACAGCAATGATCCGGGCGCTGCCGGCTTTACCGGCAGCCTGGTGGTGGCCGAATTCGAGTCCCTGATCGACGCCCAGGCCTGGGCCGCGGCTGACCCCTTCGTTGCCGCTGGCGTGTATGCCAATGTCAGCGTCAAGCCGTTCAAGCAAGTCCTGCCGTAACCTGTATCTTTACCGGTGGTCGACGTAGACAACGTCGGCACCGGCTAAATCGAGTAAGTCATGAGCGACCTGTTACTGATAGATGATGACCAGGAGCTGTGTGAGCTGCTGGCCAGCTGGTTGAGCCAGGAAGGCTTCCAGGTTCGCGCTTGCCACGACGGTCTGAGTGCCCGCAAGGCGCTGACCGAATCCAGCCCCGATGCCGTGGTGCTGGATGTGATGCTTCCCGACGGCAGCGGCCTTGAGCTGCTCAAGCAACTACGCAACGACCACCCGGACCTGCCGGTGTTGATGCTGTCAGCCCGCGGCGAACCGCTGGACCGGATTCTGGGCCTGGAACTGGGCGCCGATGACTATCTGGCCAAACCGTGCGACCCCCGTGAGCTGACCGCCCGCCTGCGCGCGGTACTGCGCCGCAGCCATCCGGCCGCCGTCTCCACCCAGATCGAGCTGGGCGACCTGTGTTTCAGCCCGATGCGCGGCGTGGCCACCATCGACCAGCACGACATTACCCTGACTGTTTCTGAAAGCCGCATTCTCGAAGCCTTGTTGCGCCAACCGGGTGAGCCGCTGGATAAGCAGGAACTGGCGCAAATCGCCCTGGGTCGCAAGCTGACCCTGTACGATCGCAGCCTCGACATGCACGTCAGCAACCTGCGCAAAAAAATCGGCCCCCACCCCGATGGCAGCCCGCGCATCGTAGCGCTGCGCAGCCGCGGTTACTTTTACAGCGCCTGATTTATCCATGTAGCCGCTGCCGCGGGCTGCGATAGGTCCGGCTTCGAAAAGCGCAGCGGCAGCGGCTACAGGACGTCCCCACACAGAGGACGTATATGTAAACCCGCTGCAAAACCCTCTTTACCAAAGCTTTACGCATGGCTGACAGCGCTTGACCTTGATCTCCCTAAACTGGGCGCATCCGGATTCACCGGAACCGTAATCGAAGGAGATACACCATGCGCAAGACTCTAATTGCTTTGATGTTTGCTGCAGCACTGCCAACCGTCGCAATGGCCATGCCTGGTGGCGATGGCTCGATGGGCCCACGTCACGGTGGTGAACACGGCCGCGGCGATGCCCCGTACAGCCAACTGGACCTGAGCCGCGAACAGCGCCAGCAAATCGGCAAGTTGATGGGCGAGCAAATGCATGATCGCAAGCAACTGGTCGAGAAGTACCTGGAAAAACTGCCAGCTGCCGATCAGAAAGCGCTGAAAGACGAGATGAAAGCCAAGCACGATAAAACCCAGAGCGATATCCGTGCCTTGCTCAAGCCTGATCAGCAAAAACGCTTCGACGAGATGCAAACGAAACGCGCCGAGCGTCAGGCTGAATGGAAGCAGTTCAAAGACTGGAAAGCACAGCAAGCTCCAAAAGCGCAATAATCCACGCGCACATCAAGCCCAACGGCCCTTGGCCGTTGGGCTTTACTCGTTTTAATCCATGACTCGTGAGGAATTACCGTGCGATCACTGTTTTGGCGCATTCTTGCCAGCTTCTGGCTGGCGATTGCCTTGGTTGCAGGGCTGTCGATCCTGCTGGGGCACATGCTCAATCAAGACGCCTGGATCCTCTCCCGTCACCCCGCAATTGCCAATCTGGCGCAACAATGGACGGAGCGCTACGAAACCCAAGGCGCCGATGCGGCGCAAGAATTCCTCGAAAAACGCAAACGTCGCTATCACATCGATGTGCAAGTGCTGAACGAAAGTGGCGACCCCGTGGTACGCGGCACCTTCCCCCGACGCGCAGCTGCCTGGGAAGCCCGCCAGAATCCGGGCCAGGAGGAACTGCCGTGGCGCCGCCTGACCGTCGAATACACCAGCCCCACAACTGCTGAAACCTATCTGCTGATTTATCGCATTCCACACCCGGAACTGGATGCCTGGCATCGCCAAAGCCTGATCTGGCCACTGAGTGCGCTGGGCATTGCGCTGGTGGTACTGACGCTGTTCAGCCTGCTGGTTACGCTGTCGATCACCCGCCCACTGAGCCGCCTGCGCGTGGCAGTGGATGATCTGGGGCAAACCACCTATCAGCAGAACAGCCTGGCGCGACTGGCTTCACGACGTGATGAGTTTGGCGTGCTGGCCACCGACTTCAACCGCATGGGCGCCCGCCTGCAGAGCCTGATCAGCAGCCAGCGCCAATTGCTGCGCGACGTGTCCCACGAACTGCGCTCGCCGCTGGCACGGCTGCGCATCGCCTTGGCCCTGGCCGAACGCGCCGGGCCCGAGGAGCGTGAAAAGCTGTGGCCGCGCCTGACCCGCGAGTGCGACCGACTGGAGTCGTTGATCAGCGAAATTCTGGCCCTGGCCAGGGTTGATGCCGATCAGGCCAGTGCGGAACCCGTCGAACTGAATGCCCTGCTCAGTGCGGTGCAAAAAGACGCTTCGATGGCGGCCCCCGAGCAGCCGGTGCACCTGCACGACGAGCCGGGGTTGAACCTCAACGGCTGGCCGACGATGATCGAACGTGCGGTGGATAACCTGCTGCGCAACGCGCAGCGCTTCAACCCGCCCGGCCAGCCGATTGAGCTGAGCGCCGGCCGCGAAGGCGAGCACATCACCATCAAGGTTCGCGACCATGGGCCCGGAGTTGCTGAGGAGTACCTGACGCAATTGGGCGAACCATTCTTCCGCGCTCCCGGTCAGACAGCGGCCGGGCACGGGCTGGGACTGGCAATTGCACGCCGTGCGGCAGAACGCCATGGCGGGCGGCTGGTGCTGAGCAATCACCCGGATGGCGGGTTTGTTGCCACTCTGGAGTTGCCGCTGGAGCCGAACGGCAATTTGTAAAGCTCTGTAACGTTCTGTAGCCGCTGAGGAGCGAGCCTGCTCGCGAAGATCATTCGCGAGCAGGCTCGCTCCCACTGGGGCTTGACCTGGAACAGAGTATCTACAGGGTGTTATTTAACCGACCAGACCGTCACAAACTCGGCGCTATCGACCTTAGGCGCGGTTCGTAACTCGTTCTGCGGCGTGCCCAGGTACAAAAATGCCACCACTTCCTCACCCTCGGTCAAGCCAAGGCCTTTGGCCACATGCGGCGCATACGACAGCTCACCCGTGCGCCATACCGCACCAATGCCTTGGGCATAAGCCGCCAACTCAATGGCATGGGCCGCACAGCCCGCAGTAATCAGTTGCTCGGACTTAGGCACTTTGAAGTGGTCCTGCAACCGGGCAACCACCACGACCACCAAGGGGGCTCGCAAAGGCATGGCGCGAGCCTTGTCCAGTGCGGCTTGAGTCACCTCGCCGCCCTGAGCCTGCACCGCCTCGGCGAGGATTTCGCCCAATTGGTTGCGCGCATTGCCTTCAACCGTCAAAAACCGATAAGGGCGCAACTGGCCGTGGTCCGGCGCACGCAAGGCGGCCGCAAAAAGTACTTCACGTTGCTCAGCCGTTGGCGCCGGGTCGAGCAGGCGCGGGGCAGAAACACGGTTGAGCAAAGCGTCGAGAGCCTCCATTGGCCACCTCCTGAAGAAAATGTGCGGCTATTCTAACGGTATCTCCCGAAGGCTTGGCGGTTTACATAGCCCAGCCCACAGGTAGAATGGCGCCCCTCTTTCATCCCCGAGCTGACTTCATGGCGTTGCCGACTTTACGCATCATTGGTTTTATCATCGGCATCTTCCTGATTACGCTCGCGATCAGCATGGCCGTGCCCATGCTGACGTTGGTTATTTACGACCATTTGGGCGACTTGCCGTCCTTTCTGTGGGCCAGCCTGATCACCTTTCTTGCTGGCCTGGCGCTGGTGATACCCGGGCGCCCCGAGCAGGTTCACCTGCGGCCCCGCGACATGTACCTGCTGACAGTGTCCAGCTGGGTCATCGTCTGTATCTTCGCCGCGCTGCCATTTTTGCTGACGCAGCACATCAGCTATACCGACTCGTTTTTCGAAAGCATGTCCGGTATTACCGCCACCGGCTCCACGGTTTTGAGCGGGCTGGACACCATGTCCCCCGGCATTCTGATGTGGCGCTCGATGCTGCACTGGCTGGGCGGCATCGGCTTTATCGGGATGGCGGTAGCGATCTTGCCCTTGCTGCGAATCGGTGGCATGCGCCTGTTTCAGACCGAATCCTCTGACCGCTCCGAAAAAGTCATGCCGCGCTCGCACATGGTGGCCCGCCTGATTGTCGCCACGTACGTCGGCATTACCATCCTCGGCAGCCTGGCGTTCTGGTGGGCGGGCATGAGTGTGTTTGATGCGATCAACCACGCGATGTCGGCGATCTCCACTGGCGGCTTCTCGACCTCCGACCAATCACTGGCCAAGTGGTCACAACCGGCGGTCCACTGGGTCGCCATCGCCGTCATGATCATGGGCAGCCTGCCGTTTACTCTTTATGTCGCAACCTTGCGCGGCCATCGCAAGGCACTGATCAAGGACCAGCAAGTACAAGGTTTGCTTGGCCTGCTGCTGGTGACTTGGTTGGTGCTTAGCGCCTGGCTGTGGTGGACCACCAACATGCCCTGGTGGGATGCCTTTCGCCATGTGGCACTGAACGTGACTTCAGTGGTTACGACTACGGGTTTTGCCCTTGGCGACTACAGCCTGTGGGGCAATTTCTCGCTGATGCTGTTTTTCTATCTGGGCTTTATTGGCGGCTGTTCGGGTTCGACCGCAGGCGGGATCAAGATTTTCCGCTTTCAAGTCGCCTATATCCTGCTCAAGGCCAACCTTAACCAACTGATCCACCCGCGGGCAGTGATCAAGCAGAAGTACAACGGCCACCGCCTCGACGAGGAAATCGTACGTTCGATTTTGACCTTTTCGTTCTTCTTCGCCATCACCATTTGCGTAATTGCCCTGGCCTTGTCGCTGCTCGGGCTGGACTGGATGACCGCCCTCACCGGCGCGGCCAGTACGGTCTCTGGTGTGGGGCCGGGGTTGGGCGAGACCATTGGGCCGTCCGGCAACTTCGCCAGCCTGCCGGATGCAGCCAAGTGGATTCTGTCATTGGGCATGTTGCTTGGACGACTGGAGATCATTACCGTGTTCGTACTGTGCATTCCAGCGTTTTGGCGGCACTGATCCTACAAAAAGAGATCGCCATGGACCAGATCCTGTCACTGCGCCATTACCGCCACGAGGTGATTGCTCATAGCCATGAGCACGCGCAGGTGGTGATCAGTCTGTCCGGCAAGCTCGACTTTGAAGTAGACGGGCGCGCCAGCCTGTTGCACCAGCAACATTTGATCATCGTGCCCGCCGGAGCCCATCACACTTGCGGCAGCACCCAAGGCAGCCATTGCCTGGTGCTCGATGTTCCGGGGCAGGACTGGCTCGGGCAGTCGCTGGGCGAGCATGCCGATGCCAGTCGCCAACTGCTCGACACTGCCGGGCACTTGCCTCTCGATCCCCGTCAACATCAATTGGTAAGCTGGCTCGCCAGCAGCCCGGTAAGCGATCCGCTGATTGCCCGCCAAGGCGCGATTTTGCTGTTGGCCAGCTTGAACACCCTTGCTCCTGAACGGGCGCAACCCAAGCGTCTGCCTTACGCCGCTCTGGATGCCTATATCGAGCAGAACGCCGCCTACCCACTGCAAGTCGCGGATCTGGCGCAGATCGCTGGTTTGTCCTGCGCCCGCTTGCACAGCCGCTTTGCCAGCGAGTGCGGGCAAACGCCAATGGACTACATCCGCCAACGCCGTTTGCGCAGCGCTTTGACCTTGTTACGCCAGAGCAGCCTGCCGATTGGCGAAGTCGCCAACCGCGTCGGTTACAGTTCGCAAAGCGCGTTTGCCGCCGCCATGCTCCGTGAGTTCGGTGCCTCGCCGTCAGTGCTGCGCCGCGAGCCTGGCGACAACTGACGCCAGTTTGACGACAGACAGCCCCGCGCCTCGCGCTTTAGACTGCACGCCTTGCCTGGATTGATTCAAGGATTGCAATGACTCCGCGTACCGCCCTGGGCGCCCTGCATATCGGCGCCCTGCTGTTTGGCCTGACCGGCGTATTCGGCAAGCTTGCAGCTGCTTCGGCCTCAATTATCGTATTTGGCCGCGCCGCCTTCGCGGTGCTGGCCCTGGTGTGCTTTGCCGCGCTGGCCAAACGCACCCGCTGGCACCCGCTGACCCTGCGCGATGCCCGCAGCTTGCTGTTAAGCGGCTTGCTGCTGGCCGGGCATTGGGTGAGTTTTTTTGTTTCGGTCAAGATCGCCGGGGTGGCGATTGCAACCCTGGGCTTTGCCAGCTTCCCGGCGTTTACCGTCATCCTGGAAGGGTTGATTTTTCGCGAACGCATTCGGCTCAACGAAATCATTTTGGTGGTACTGGTCAGCGTCGGACTGATCCTCGTCACCCCAAGCTTTGATCTGGCCAGCCAGGCCACCGAAGGGCTGCTGTGGTCGGTGGCCTCGGGGTTGCTGTTCTCGCTGTTGTCGCTGAACAACCGCGCCAGCTCGGGCCGAGTCCCTGCGGTACAGGCCGCCATGTGGCAAAACGCAGTCGTCGCATTATGCCTGCTGCCTTTTGCCGCCCCGGGGCTGAGCGACGTCAGCCCGCTGGACTGGCTGTGGATCGGCCTGCTCGGCGTGCTCTGCACCGGTGTGGCGCACAGCCTGTTCGTCGCCAGCCTGGGGGTGATCAAAGCACGCACCGCCGCCGTGGTTTTCGCCCTGGAGCCGGTGTATGGCATCACACTGGCGTGGGTCTTGTTCCACGAAACACCCACGCTGCGCATGCTGCTGGGCGGAGTGCTGATCATCGTCGCTATCGTGGTATCAAGCCGTATGGCCAGCGGCCCGGCACCGCGCAACACCTCTGTGGACGCTGGCGCTCACTGAGCCCGGTCGTTATGCCCAAGGTCGCGCTGCGGGTCGATTTGATCACGCACCCGCTGCTTCAGCACCTTGGCCTCGGGAAAGCCGCCATCGGCCTTGCGCTCCCAGATTTGCACGCCGTCGCAGGTGATGCGAAACACCCCGCCGGTGCCCGGTTCCAGCGCAACCCGGCCAAGGTCTTCGGCAAAGGTGCTGAGCAACTCCTGGGCCAGCCATGCGGCACGCAGCAGCCACTGGCATTGGGTGCAATAGGTGATGACAATTTCGGGTTTATTGAGCGACATGATTTCAAAGGCTCTTGAAGAGAAAGGCGCCGCTATAATAGCCGCCTTTATCGCTTGCCCAGAGATTCATGATGCGCCGCCTGCTGAGCTGTTTACTCCTGTGTCTTTGCCCCTTGATGCTGTTTGCCGCCGAAGCGGGCAAGCCGAAAGTCGGCCTGGTGTTGTCCGGGGGGGCGGCCCGTGGCCTGGCCCACGTCGGCGTGCTCAAGGCCCTCGAAGAACAGGGTATTCACATCGATGCCATCGCGGGCACCAGCATGGGCGCGGTAATCGGCGGTCTGTATGCCTCCGGCTACAAGATCGACGAACTGGAAAAACTCGCCTTGAGCATCGACTGGAAAGACGCCCTGTCTGACGCTCCAGACCGCGAAGACGTACCGTTTCGACGCAAGCAGGATGACCGCGACTTTCTGATCAAACAAAAACTCAGCTTTCGCGACGATGGCAGCCTGGGCCTGCCATTGGGCGTGATCCAGGGCCAGAACCTGTCACTGCTGCTCGAAAGCCTGCTGGCCCACAGCAGCGATATTCGCGATTTCGACAAGTTGCCGATCCCGTTCCGCGCCGTAGCCACCGATATCGTCAACGGCGAAAAAGTAGTGTTTCGCAAAGGCCATCTGCCCCAGGTGATCCGCGCCAGCATGTCGATCCCTGCGGTGTTCGCCCCGGTTGAAATCAATGGTCAACTGCTGGTCGACGGCGGCATGGTCGACAATATCCCGGTGGATGTAGCCCGGGAAATGGGCGTGGATATCGTCATCGTGGTCGACATCGGTACACCGCTGCGCGGGCGCAAAGAGCTGAGCACGGTGTTCGACATCCTCAATCAGTCCATCACCCTGATGACCCGCACTAACTCCGAGGTGCAGCTTGCGTCGCTAAAACCGGACGACATCTTGATCCAGCCCGCGCTGGCCAGTTATGGCGCCACTGATTTTGGCCGCTCCGCAGACATCATCAACGCCGGTTACCGGGCCACGCAGATTCTTGAAAAGCGCCTGGCCAGCCTGCGCCAAAACCCTGATGCGAGCCTGGCAGCTGCCCGCACCAGCGAAGAGCGTACGCCGGTCATTACCGCGATCAAAATTGAGAACGACTCGAAAATCGGCGACTCGGTAATCCGCTATTACATTCGCCAACCGATCGGCGAGCCACTGGATCTGGGCCGCCTGCAGCGAGATATGGGCACCCTGTACGGCCTCGATTACTTCGATCAGGTGCAATACCGCGTCGCGCGCAAAGGCCAGGATCATACCTTGGTGATCAGCGCTCGGGCCAAGCGCAGCGGCACTGATTACTTGCGGCTGGGGCTGAACCTGTCTGACGATCTGCGCGGTGATAGCGCGTTCAATTTGGGCGCCAGTTACCGCATGAACGGCATCAACACCTTAGGAGCCGAATGGCTGACCCGGGTCCAAATCGGTGACCAGCAAGAACTCTACAGCGAGTTTTATCAACCACTGGATGCGGGCTCGCGGTACTTCGTCGCTCCGTATATCAACGCCCAGTCACAGAACGTGGAGTCCATCCTCGATAACGATCCCGTCGCAGAATATCGACTGGAACGTTACGGCTTTGGTTTGAATGTGGGTCGTCAAATCGGCAACAGCGGTGAGATCCGTTTGGGTGTTGGCGAGGCTTGGGGCAAAGCCAATGTGCGAATCGGCGATCAGGACTTGCCGAGCGCCAGCTTCAATGAGGGCTTCTATGACATCAAATACTCGTTCGACTCGTTGGATAACGTGTACTTCCCGCACTCGGGTGAAGATATCAACCTGAGCGTACGCCAGTTCGAACCGGGAATTGGCTCGGATGAGCGCTATCGTCAGTGGGAATTCAACCTGGACAAGGCGCTGAGTTCAGGACCCAACACCTGGATTCTGGGTGGGCGATACGCGCGGACTCTGGATCAGGCCAACGTTGTCACATCGAGTTATTTGCTAGGAGGGGCGCGGCAGTTGTCGGGCTTCAGGCAGGACGCGATCTCCGGGCAAAACATCAGCCTGATGCGCGCCGTGTACTACCGTCGCCTGACTCCGCGCTCGTACTTGCCGTTTGATTTCCCGCTGTATGCCGGGGCGTCGCTGGAGCGCGGACGCGCCTGGAACAACGACAACGAGTTCGACAGCGGCTATATCAATGCGGCGAGTATCTTTATCGGCTTCGACACCCCGCTGGGCCCGCTCAACTTCAGCTATGGCTTTAACGATGATGACCAAAAGGCGCTGTATCTGAACCTGGGGCAGACGTTCTGACGGTTCACGCCAATGTGGGAGCGAGCCTGCTCGCGATGCTGGCAGCGCGGTCCTCCAAAGAGACCGCAGTGATGCCATCGCTAGCAGGCTCGCTCCCACAAGGGAAAATGTGCAGGGATCAGTTTTTTTCCAGGTTATCCAGAATGCGCTTGTGAACCCGCAGGCAGATGCGCTGTTCTTCTTCATCAATGCCCACAAACAGTTCCTGACGCAACGCCGTGGCAATGGCTTCTATCTGCTCGATCAACGGGCGGGCAGAATCACTCAGGACGATCTTCTTGGCACGCCGATCCTCAACTACCGCGTGGCGCTGCACCAGGCCCTGAGCCTCAAGGCTGTCGAGCAGACGGGCCAGGGTCGGACCTTCAACGCCAACGCTCTGGGCCAGTTCGCGCTGAGTGGGCGCTTCGTCAAAACGGGCCAGATGCAATAGCACCAACCAGCGTGCCTGGGACAGGCCCAGGCCAGCAAGACGACGATCCAGTTCGGCACGCCACCCACGAGACATTTGGGCCAGTTGCATACCAAAACGGTGTTGATCGGTTAACGGCATAAAAAACTCAATGATTAGACTGAAAATAGAGTGAAACTAATTATTAGTCAGCTAAGCATGACGATTGCTCATAGGCAATAGCTACAAGTCAATCAATCGTTACATAATCATTAGATTTCAAATTCCGATTGCAGCGCCGCACGCACACAATACAGCACGCCTTCAGGCACCCGACCCTTGAATTGCTCGGCAATGCTGGCCACGCTCGGCAGCTCCCCTTCGCCATCCAGGAACGCATCCTGCACTTCTTCCATCAGCTCTTCAGGCAAGTCCAGCGCCTGCTCCAGCGACAACTCCTGACGCCCGATGGCTTCGGCCAGCATGGTGTAAACGTTCTTTTCCGAGCACTGCAATTGCCCGCTGATTTGCAGCGGGGTCATGCCGGCGCGGGCCAGGCTGATCAACTCGTGGCGGATGTCGGCCACCACTTTCGGGGTTTCAGCCTGCCCGCCGAGTACTTCGAGGAACGCCTCGCCGTAACGCTCCAGCTTGCGCGCACCGACACCGCTGACCGTGGCCATCTCGGACAAGGAGCTGGGTTGGCTGCGTAGCATCTCGAGCAAAGTCGAGTCGGGGAAGATGACGTAAGGCGGCACGCCGTGTTCTTCAGCCAACTTGCGTCGCAAGGCACGCAGGGCTTCCCACTGTTCGCGCTCTTCGCCGCGCACCAGTTGGCTGGCCGGGCTGGCAGAGCTGCTTTTGACCGAGGTTTGCGGCTTCAGCTCGCGGCGCAGTTCCAGCGTCACTTCACCGCGCAGCAACGGCCGGCAGCTGTCGCTCAAACGCAAACCACCGTAGCCTTCAATATCGATATCGGCCAGACCACGGGCCACCAACTGACGGAAAAGCGTGCGCCAATCGCCTTCGCTGCGGTCTTTGCCGACACCAAACACCGACAAGTGCTGATGACCCACGCTGCGGATTTTTTCGTTTTCTCGGCCCAGCAGCACATCGATCAAGTGCCCGGTGCCATAACGCTGGCCGGTACGATAAATCGCCGACAGCGCCTGACGCGCAGGCTCGGTTGCGTCCCAGGTCTGCACGCCATCGACACAGTTGTCGCAATGCCCGCAAGGTTGCGGCATGTCTTCGTCGAAATATGCGAGCAAGGTCTGACGGCGGCAGCGGGTTTCTTCGCACAAAGACAACATCGCATCGAGCTTGTGATGCTCAAGACGCTTGTGTCGCTCATCGCCTTCGGAGTTTTGCAGCATTTGCTTGAGCATCACCACGTCTTGCAGACCGTAGGCCATCCACGCATCAGCTGGCAGGCCGTCACGCCCTGCCCGACCGGTTTCCTGGTAATAGGCCTCGAGTGACTTGGGCAAATCCAGGTGTGCGACAAAGCGCACGTTGGATTTGTCGATACCCATGCCGAAAGCGATGGTCGCTACCATGATCAGCCCCTCCTCGTTGAGGAAGCGCTTTTGGTTGGCGGCACGGGTATCGCTCGGTAAACCGGCGTGATACGGCAAGGCCGGGAAGCCCTGATCACACAAGAACTTCGCCACTTCGTCGACTTTTTTACGCGACAGGCAGTACACAATGCCTGCATCGCTGCGCCGCTCCGAGAGGAACGCCAGCAACTGCTTGCGCGGCTGCTCTTTTGGCACGATGCGATAAAAAATATTGGGCCGGTCAAAGCTCGACAGAAAACGTTCCGCGTTCTGCAAATGCAGGCGGGTGACGATTTCTTCGCGAGTGCGTTTGTCCGCCGTGGCCGTCAGGGCGATACGCGGCACATTGGGGAACACTTCGGCCAGTTGGCCCAATTGCAGATATTCGGGGCGGAAGTCATGACCCCACTGCGACACGCAATGCGCTTCGTCGATGGCAAACAGAGCGATATCCAGGCTCTGCAAAAACGCCATCATGCGCGGCTGTACCAGACGTTCGGGCGCCAGATAGAGCATTTTGACTTCACCGCGCTTGATGCGGTTGGCCAGGTCACGCTGTTGCTCGGCGTTGAGGGTCGAATTCAATGCTGCAGCCGCCACCCCGAGTTCTTCAAGGGTCGCGACCTGATCATCCATCAGGGCGATAAGCGGCGACACCACCACGGCCAGGCCATCACGCAGCAGCGCAGGCACCTGAAAGCACAAGGATTTGCCGCCGCCGGTGGGCATCAGCACCAAGGCGTCACCACCATTGGCCACGCGCTCAATGATGTCACCCTGACGGCCACGGAAACTGTCGTAGCCGAAGATGTCTTTGAGTACGCGTTGAGCCTGTTCGAGCATAAAAACTCCAGAAATCGCCGAAACACCCCTGCGCCAACACGATCCGGCACGGCCGCAAGCCATTCAAAGGCTCGGGCACAGGGCACCGGTGCGCTGCATTTTCCACAGGGCATCACAAAACGCGGCAGTATACCCGAGCACTCCCCCGCTGCGGGCTGCGTAATTGCAACACCGATAACCGGAAACTGAGGCCAAATGTGCCCTGCGACTGGCTTGGGCGCTCAAGAAAGCCTAGAATTCACTATCGTTTATTTACTAGGTAGCACTTTAATGTCCTTCGCTGAGCAACTAACCCGCCTGCAAGTCTTCCTCGACGCCGACGAGCTGCATGACGAGGCGCTGGACTACGTGGCCACCCACGGCTATCTGACTGCCCTGTCCATCTGCTCTGAAGACGTTCCTGAGCGTGAGTGGATCGATGCGATCTTCTCCGAGGCACCTCATTACCAGGACGACGCCCAGCGCGCCGAGATCGAAGGCACGCTGATTCAGCTCAAGGCCCATATCGCTCGCCAACTGGCGTCCGACGAAGAGTTCGAGCTGCCTTGTGATCTGGATCTGGGCGACGAGCCGGACGATTCCGACTTGCGCGGCTGGTGTGTCGGCTTCATGGAAGGCGTATTTATGCGCGAAGCTGCCTGGTTCGAAACCGCCGAAGAAGAAGTCAGCGAAATGCTGCTGCCGATCATGGTGGGTTCGGGCCTGTTCGATGATCAGCCAGAGTTCGAAGACATCGCCAAGGATGCCAATCTGATGGACGACATGATCGTGCAGATCCCTGAAGCGCTGACCGCCCTGTACCTGCTGTGCCAGGCACCTGACGAGAAGCCGGCGATCCTCAAGCCACGTCACCACTGATTAAGTGACACCTCCCTCCTTGGGCAACCGTTCGCGGTTGCTGCGCTACGCTCTGTTTGCCATCGGCTGGCTGAGCGTAGTGTTGGGGGTGATCGGGATTTTCCTGCCGGTACTGCCCACAACCCCCTTTCTGCTATTGGCTGCAGCATGCTTTGCTCGCAGTTCCCCGCGCTTTTATCAATGGCTGGTCGAGCATCCTCGGCTCGGGCCATGGATCCGCGACTATCTTGATGGCAACGGAATTCCGCTCAAGGGCAAGGTCTATGCCATTGGCTTGATGTGGCTGAGCATTGGCGTGTCCTGCTACCTGGTGCCATTGCCTTGGGCCCGGGGCTTTATGCTGACCAGCGCGGTGCTGGTGAGCATTTACATCCTGCGTCAAAAAACCCTCGAAAAGCACTGAAACATAACAACTTGTAGCAGCTGCCAAAGGAACGAGGCTGCGTTCGGCGGCGTAGCCGTCGCAAAATCAGGCGCCTCGGTGTGCCAGCCATATTTGGTCCTCAGGTTTACGACTGCTGCGCAGCCGGACGTAGCCTCGTTCCTTCGGCAACTGCTACAGGGTGCTCAGATGATTTCGCTGATAGGTCTGCGCACCCATTGCCTCGATTTGCCCTTCAATCAGCGCTTCAAACGGACGCAACAGCGGCGCAAACGAAGTCGGCGCTTCAAGGATTTCGAGCGCCTGCACAATCGCTTCCAGGGTCGACAAGGCACCCGGCCCCGGCGCTTTGCGCAGCCGGTAACGCGATACCGCACCTTCGGGTAACGTGACCCGCGGCAACTGCGCCAGCAACGGGTTGAGGTGCAACAATTTGCGCGCTTTGCGCCACGTACCGTCCGGCACCACCAGCAACAGCGGCAAGCTATCATCCGAAGCTGCGCCCGACTGTATTAACTGCGCATCATCCCCCGGAAACAGCAATCGCGCCTGATACCCCGGTGGGTTGAGCAATACGTCCAGATCCACAAACACTTCGCCCACCACCAACTCGGCATTGATCAACCCCAGGGCTGCCAGCCGCGCAGTATTCAGCGCATGGTTTACCTCGCTCGGGTGCTGTAGCAGCAACACCTTGGTGCGACTGTCCAGTTGTGGGATCAATTTGCACAAGCAGTGGGATTGCGGACGCAAACAGCGAGGGCATTGGGCTCGGGACATGGGAATAAAGCTCTCGTTCAAGATTGGTTTAGCTGCGCTTTGAGCAGATCGCGGAAGGTTTGAATCAGCGGTTCACGGCTGCGACCACGGCGGACGATCATTGAAAACGGTGCCTGATAGCCAAAAGTCGCGGGCAGCAGCACGCGCAAGTCGCCCTTTTCCACCCACGGTTCTGCGTAATGCTCGGGCAAATAGCCAATGTAAGCCCCGGACAGCACCAGAATCAGTTGCGCCTCCATGCTGTCGACCGTTGCCGCACTGTGCTTGAAGCCGTGGCGCGCCAACTCGGCCTGGCTCCAGTAACCGCGACCGACCATCCGTTGCTGGGTAATGACCGGTTCGGGAATACGTCGTTCGCTGAACAAGGGATGCCGTGTGCTGCAGTACAACCAGTGTTGTTCTCGATACAGCGGCTGATACACCAGCCCGCTCATCCGTGTCGAAAACGCACCGATGGCCAGATCCAGGCGGTTGTCCTGCACCCCGAGCTGCAATTCATACGGGCTCATCACCGATAGATGCAGGTGTACCGCCGGGTGCTCTTGACTGTAAGCACCGATTGCCTCGGCAAAGGGCAAGGCCTTATCGCTGACCGTGGAGTCGATAACCCCCAGGTTCAGGGTGCCGCGCAATTCGCCCTTGAGCGCTGCGGCGTATTGCTCAAACCCTTCAAGCTCGCCCAATAGACGCAAGGTTTCCTGATGAAACAGCTCGCCCTTGCTGGTCAGGCTGAACCCGCCGCGCCCGCGATGACACAGCACCAGGCCCAGATTGGCTTCGAGCTGGCTCATATAGGTGCTGATGGCTGAGGTCGATAGGTTGAGTGCCTGTTGCGCATTAGCAAAACCCTGATGCCTGACCACGCTGGCAAAGATTCGCAATAGTTTCAGATCGGGTAAAGCGTTGGCCATGGGAGTTCCGGGCATCTTATGGTTTGGCTTTGAGGGCATGGGGCAAAGTCTATCTTGCGCCGGATGATTAGTTTAGAAAAACCTGAACTAAGTATTTGCCCGCAGAGATTCTTCCCGCGGCGCGCCTTTCGCAGAATCGACCGCCATAACCACAACAAACGACGAGGCCTTTCCCGTGGACAAAATTCTTCATCAACCACTGGGTGGCAATGAGATGCCGCGCTTCGCCGGTATCGCCACCATGCTGCGCTTGCCCCACCTGCCATCGGCCAAAGGCCTGGATGCCGCTTTTATTGGGGTGCCACTGGACATTGGCACCTCGCTGCGCCCCGGCACCCGCTTCGGCCCTCGCGAAATTCGCGCCGAGTCGGTGATGATCCGCCCCTACAACATGGCCACCGGCGCCGCGCCGTTCGATTCACTGTCAGTGGCCGATATCGGCGATGTGGCGATCAACACCTTCAATCTGCTGGATGCCGTGCGGATCATCGAAGAATCCTACGACGAAATCCTCGAGCACGATGTGATCCCACTGACCCTGGGCGGCGATCACACCATCACCCTGCCGATTCTGCGGGCCATTCATAAAAAGCACGGCAAGGTCGGGCTGGTGCATATCGATGCCCACGCCGATGTGAACGACCATATGTTCGGCGAGAAAATCGCCCATGGCACCACCTTCCGCCGCGCCGTGGAGGAAGGCCTGCTGGACTGCAACCGCGTGGTTCAGATCGGCCTGCGCGCCCAAGGCTATACCGCCGAAGATTTCAACTGGAGCCGCAACCAGGGTTTCCGCGTAGTCCAGGCCGAAGAGTGCTGGCACAAATCGCTGGCCCCCTTGATGGCCGAAGTGCGCGAGAAAGTCGGCAATGGCCCGGTATACCTGAGCTTTGATATCGACGGTATTGACCCGGCCTGGGCACCCGGAACCGGAACGCCGGAAATCGGCGGCCTGACCACGATTCAGGGGATTGAAATCATTCGCGGCTGCCAGGGCCTCGATCTGGTTGGTTGCGATCTGGTAGAAGTCTCGCCGCCCTACGACACCACCGGCAACACCTCATTACTGGGGGCCAACCTGCTCTACGAAATGCTCTGCGTGCTACCTGGCGTTGTGCATCGCTGAAGACATCCTATCGGTGTCATTAAGCCCCAGGCTTTATGGCACCGAGCCACCGTGCTGTGACTCGCTGCATCCATAAAAAAAATAATCGGAGATTCGCCATCATGGCTTTAGATCTACTGGTCGTCCTTATCTACGCAGCGGCAATGCTGGTGCTGGGTTACTACGGCATGCGCAAGGCAAAAACCCACGAAGACTACCTGGTGGCAGGACGCAATCTCGGTCCTACCCTGTACATGGGCACCATGGCGGCAACCGTGCTCGGCGGCGCGTCTACTGTCGGCACCGTGCGGCTGGGCTATGTACATGGGATTTCCGGGTTCTGGCTGTGTGCCGCGCTGGGCTGCGGAATCATCGCCCTCAATCTGTTCCTGGCCAAACCGTTGCTCAAACTGAAAATCTTCACCGTGACCCAGGTGCTGGAGAAGCGTTACAACCCGATGGCCCGTCAGGCCAGTGCGGTAATTATGCTGGCCTACGCACTGATGATCGGCGTGACTTCGATACTGGCCATCGGCACCGTGCTGGAAGTGCTGTTCGACCTGCCCTTCTGGATTTCGGTGCTGCTCGGTGGTGGCGTGGTGGTGGTGTATTCAACCATTGGCGGCATGTGGTCGCTGACCCTGACCGATATCGTGCAATTTGCGATCAAGACCATCGGCCTGATGTTCGTGCTGCTGCCCATCTGCCTGTACCGCGTCGGCGGCTGGGACGAGCTGGTCAGCAAGTTGCCAGCCTCGAACTTCAGCTTCACCAGTATCGGCTGGGACACGATCATCACCTACTTCATGATCTACTTCTTCGGCATCCTGATCGGCCAGGACATTTGGCAACGGGTGTTTACTGCCAAGACCGCCAAGGTGGCCAAGTACGCAGGCACGTTTGCAGGCTTGTATTGCATCCTCTACGGCCTGACCTGTGCCCTGATCGGCATGGCGGCGCATGTACTGCTGCCGGATCTGGACAACGTCAATAACGCCTTCGCCGCTATCGTCAAGGTCTCGCTACCGGACGGTATTCGCGGACTGGTGATTGCAGCGGCCCTGGCGGCCATGATGTCGACGGCCAGTGCAGGCTTGCTGGCTGCCTCCACCGTATTGACTGAAGACCTGCTGCCAAGGCTACGCGGCGGCAAGCAGTCGAGCCTCAACATCAACCGCCTGTTTACCTTGCTCACAGGCATTGCGGTGTTGGGCATCGCACTGGTGGTCTCGGATGTGATCAGTGCTCTAACCTTGGCCTACAACCTGCTGGTCGGCGGCATGCTGGTGCCACTGATCGGGGCGATTTTCTGGAAGCGTGCCACCACGGCAGGCGCCATTACCAGCATGGGCCTGGGGTTTATCACGGCTCTGGGGTTTATGTTCAAGGATGGGCTGGAAGCCAACACGCCGATTTACTACAGCCTGGGCGTAGCGCTGATCAGCTTTATCCTGGTCAGCCTGCTGGATCGACGCCCTGCTGCAGTTGCTAGCGCAGTCTTGTAAAGGTTTCTTCAGCGGGTACGACCCTCGGGTCCTACCCGTTTTTCTCTACACCCCACAGCTGTACAACTTCATACAGCTACAAACTCTAATACCCCGCCCATACAGTGCTATATCGCTGCCAAGCCATTAATCAATCCAACTACGCTTGAAAAGTGGCGACATGGGATGTCGCCGCACAACTTCAAGCAGCCTTTGATTAAATGGACTTAACACCATGACCCACTTCAAGATCTATCTGGCCACTGCCATAGTAGCTACCGGCATGGCACTCACCAGCGCCAGCGCTCAAGCCGATGTCACCACTCTGACGTTCGAAATAGTCAACAACACGTCAGCCCCCCTCACCCTCAATCGCTCGAGCTGGAACCTGTCGCTGGCCGAGCCGGGCTTCTTTGATGTCGATCCGCTGAGCGAACATTCATTTGAAGCCAACTACAAAACCAACTTCGGCTACCCCAGAAAAACCCCTGCAACACTGCGTGAAGTCATTTCATATGCCAACGGAAATCGGGAATGCACCTTTACCACAGAGCTGAAAGTCAGCCAGTCATTCGGCGTATTCAAGCCGACACTAACCTCAGCCCGATCGGCCAGTGCAACGTCAACGGGTATGGAAGATGTGAAGTGTGAAGCTCGAGTCACAGAGAAAACAGACAATGCACCGCTAAATTACAGCGTGCGCTATACCGTAGGCTAGCCAGCCAAAAATTGAAGGGCAGTTCATTCTGCCCTTTCCTTGCCCCTTCCTTGGCCCACTCACCGGCCAAGGATCGGAAGAAAAAAGCAGTCAATCTGCGTGTAACGCAAACACACCTTTAACGGCGACGTTGCGGACGACGACGCGGATCCTCGACAGGAATCGGCACAGGTTGCAGTGGCGGCTCAATCAGGCCAAGCGCAACACCAACGTCATGGAGCCAGGTTTGCAGTTTGTCTTTCATAAATCCCCCTTGGGGTCACTCTGGCGACGGGAGTTCTGTAGTCGCTTCACACAGATAATAGTCCTAAGTCCTACTCAATGCATGCCTAAGGTCAATGAACTTTAGGCTAACGTCCTACTCATCTGACTCAAGCCAATGCCTTGAGTTGCGTCGACTTCGCACTATTTAGCAGTGACGACGTCTGCAGCAGCTCTATCCACGCGTTCGAGTTGACGCCCATCATGCCTTTTCGCCACATCAGCCAGGTTGTAGTGCTGCCAAAAGGTTGTTGCAAGGCATGTACACCGACACTTTCACCCCCCCGGCAGTCGATCAGCTACCGAGCAGAGCGCGCACCTTGCGCCGCACCCACTGCTCAGCGCTGACAAACGTGATGCCGCACAGCACCAGAATCGCGCCCACCACAAAGTTGGCGCTCAAGGGTTCGTGCAGCACCAGCACGCCAAACGTCACACCAAATAGCGGCGTCATAAACGAGAACACCGCCAGGTTGGAAGCCATATAGCGCTTGAGCAGCCAGAACCAAACCAGATAACTGAAGAACGACACCACTAGCCCTTGAAACAGCACACTGGCCACCGCGACGGTGGTCAGGCTGACATGGGTGATCTGGCCGCTAAAAGCGGCGATCACCAACAGCCCGAGAAAGCCGACCACCAGTTGGTAGAACAACGTCAGGGTCACCGGCGCTTCCGATAGCCGCGAGCCACGCACCACGACCGTGGTCGCGCCCCAGGCCATGCCTGCCAGAATCGCGTAGGCATCGCCCAGCAGCATATTGCGGTCCATATCGGCAAACGAAACACCACCCGCAAAGGAAAAGGCAATCCCGATAAACGCGAGAATGATCCCCAACCATTGCAACGGCCGCAAACGCTCGCTGGGCAATAACCAGTTAATGCCCAGCGCGGTAAAAATGGGCGCGGTATAGAGGAATACCGACATATGCGCAGCACTGGTCAGTTGCAGGCCTTCAGAGATAAAGAAGAACTCCAGACCGAAAAGGCTACCTGCCAGCAGGCCGCCTCTCCAGGTTGCGGGCACCTGGCCCCAGCCGCCCTTCCAGCAGATCAACAGCCCCACCAGCAACGCCGAAATACCGGAGCGCATGGCGGCTTGCATGACCGGCGCGATATCGGGCGCTGCGAGTTTGATGATGACTTGTTGCACGCCCCAGATCAGGCACAGGCCCAACATGACTTGCAGTGCGAAAGCATCCGTTGCGCGCCGCGAAACACTCATAGTTCACCTAACAAGAAAGCCACGCCCGCAAAGGTCAAGAACCGCACAGCGTTCGGTGCTGTTACAGAAGAAATCAGCCCGCCAGTTTGCGTGCCGCCCAATAACCCGACAACGCGGCAAGACAAGTCAATAACCCGCCCCACGCCATGTCCATCAATGCCAACTGGGCAGACCAGCCTTGCAGCGTAGCCCAGTTGGTCATGTCATAGGTGCCATAGGCTACCAGCCCGAAAAACGCACCGGTCAATGCGGCCCTGCGCGCACTGCCACGGGCCAGAGCCGGCAGCACGACAAAGAACACCACGCCCAGCACATACAACAGATAAAACACGATGGCCGGGCCCCATTTGGGTTGCGCCAGCATCAGCGAACCCAGCAGCTCTTTATAAGTTGAGCTCATGAGCAAGCCCAGCCACAGGCCGTCGAGCACCAGGAAAGCCAGTAACGCACCGATATACGCCCACACTGCTTTACTCATGTCGTCAGCCCCTTCGCGTTGGATCAGATCAGTTCAATGCGGTCCGCGTGGATCGCAATCTTGCCTTCCTTGTACAGCGCGCCAATGGCTTTTTTGAAGTTGCCCTTGCTGACGCCAAACAGGTTGCTGATCACTTCAGGGGCACTTTTGTCGCTGACCGCCAGTACGCCGTTGTTGTCGCGCAACTTGCTGAGGATCTTCGAGTTCAGGCTGCTGGCCGCTTCCTGGCCAACCGGTTGCAGGCTCAGGCTGATCTTGCCGTCAGCGCGCACTTCCTTGATGAACCCTTTCTCTTGTTTGCCCGCACGCATGAACTTGAAAATTTCATTCTTGTGGATCAAACCCCAGTGTTTGTTGTTGATCACGGCTTTAAAGCCCATGTCCGTAGCTTCCGCTACCAACAGATCAACTTCCTGGCCTACCTGGTAATTGGCCGGGGTTTTGTCCAGATAACGGTCCAGACGCGCCGTCGCGGTGATACGGCGCGTGTGCTTGTCGAGGTAGACGTGCACCACGACATATTCACCAGCCGTCATCTGGCGTTTTTCTTCGGAATACGGCAACAGCAAATCTTTCGGCAGCCCCCAATCGAGGAATACACCGATGCTATTAACTTCAACCACTTTAAGGCTGGCGAACTCACCGACTTGAACTTTTGGTTTTTCAGTCGTGGCAATTAACTTGTCATCGCTGTCCAAATAAACAAAGACGTTAAGCCAATCTTCATCTTCGCTGGGAATATCTTTTGGAATATAACGGTTAGGCAACAGGATTTCACCGTCAGCCCCGCCGTCCAGATACAAACCAAACGTTGTATGTTTAACCACTTGCAAACTGTTGTAGCGACCGATTAAAGCCATGTTCAATACCCTCATTACGTAGGCGGCATTCTACCCGAGTTTAGAGGGGCGAATTGGAGCGCCGCCGCCCGGCATCCAAAAAATTTGCGAAAGGTTTGATTTATCAGGATTTTCCAGCGTACCTTAGGTGCCACTCGTCACCCGGCAAGGTGCCGACCACCCGCCTGCCAGCCTCCAAATTCGTTTAAAATTCTTACGCTGTTATGAATTAAAACAGCGAGTTAGCAGAGAATTACGCGAGTGTTTATCCCTCGCGTACAACGTCACTTTAATTTTACGAAGATATTTAACAAGCAATTGTCAAGTATTTCAGGTACTATCGCTGGCCAAGTTATTTTCTACAGGACAATAGCCGCCATGCGTGTAAAAGCATCCGCCAGCAAAGCAAAGCCAGCTCCCGCTGTTGAAACCAGCGCCTCAATCAATGCTCAAATTGAAGCATTCTTGAAATCCGGCGGCGAAATTCAGGAAATCAAGAAAGGCGTCAGCGGCCAAACTTTTGGTCCGTCCAAGCAAATCACGCTCGGCAAAAAGTAACACCCCTCGCGTCATCTGGTCCTCATGCGCTTTGCCTTCCAAGGCGCTAGGACTATCGATTTATCCCCTCTTCTCCTGCATCAAAGCTGATTCGAATCGATAAATCGACGAACGGCACTTTATTGCCGACATTCCTGCGTATGCTCCAAAGGCTCTGAATCAAGCCTTTGAGCCGATATAGGGAGCCAATCATGCTCACACGGGCTGTACTGCTGACTGGCACGCTGCTAGCCAGCACGATTGTGGATGCACACGTCTTTTCCCGCGCGCTGGGCGACTTCGATCTTAAACTGGCCACCCAGCCGAGCCGCAGTATGGCCCAAGGCCTGGTCAAGCCTACGAGCGCAGGCTCGACCTTTCATGGCGGCCTGGACCTGACCCATGACAGCGGCTGGTACGCCGGGCAATGGGCGCCCACCATGGGCATCAAGCCCGGCAGCAATCTGGAAGTGGACTCCTACCTCGGCTACAAGCATCCCTTCGACCAGACGCTGAGCTATGAGCTGGGGATGATCCATTACAGCTACCCCAAACTCGACTCACTCGACAGCCAGCAATTTTTTGCCGGCCTCACGCTGCTGGGTACGCGCTTTGGCGCCGCCTTCAGTAACGACCCGGACCGTCGCGACAGTACGCTGTTTGCCGATCTCGGGGTCAACCAGCCCTTCGGTATCGGGGTGAGCATGAAATACACCACCCACCAGTTGGGCACCCCGGTGTCGATTGCCGATGGCGGCAGCGTGCGCGCTTTTAATGATTGGTCGATCAAGTTATCGCGCCCCTGGATGGGGATTGACCTGAACTTGATCTACAGCGACTCCAGCCTGGACGATACAGAGTGCTCGGCGTATTCAGGGCAAAACGCCGAATGTGATGGTTTGCTGACGTTCAAGGCCGAGCGGGCGTTCTACTGACTCATGGCATAAGCACAAAGAAAGGAGCAGGCAACAAAAAACCCGGCACAGGCCGGGTTTTTTGTGAGTCACGCCAGCGCTTTATTCAGCGGCTGGAGCTTCTGGCTTGCGGCGCTTGAGCGGTGCCATGCCGTCTTTGCTGACCAGCGACAGAGCGTCGGTCTTCGGGCGGTTGGCGATTTTGCGCTTGGTCGGTGCCTTGGCGCCCGACTTCTTCTTGACGCCCTTGGCGTCGGTCTTTTTCTTCTTCACACCAACAGCTTTACCCGAGGCCTTGACGTTTTTCGGTCCGCCGTAGGTACCTTTGACTTCCTTGATGGTGCGGCGCTCGAAGCTCTGCTTCAGGTAGCGCTCAACGCTGGACATCAGGTTCCAGTCGCCGTGACAGATCAGCGAGATCGCCAGGCCATCGTTACCGGCGCGGCCAGTACGGCCAATACGGTGAACGTACTCGTCGCCGCTGCGTGGCATATCGAAGTTGATCACCAGATCCAGGCCTTCAACGTCCAGACCACGGGCCGCAACGTCGGTGGCAACCAGGATCTTGACGCCGCCCTGCTTCAGACGGTCAATGGCCAGTTTGCGGTCTTTCTGATCTTTTTCACCATGCAAGACAAACGCCTTGTAGTCCTGAGCCACCAGACGACCGTAGATACGGTCCGCCATGGCGCGGGTATTGGTGAAAACGATAGCCTTTTGATAAGTCTCGTTAGCCAGCAGCCAGTTAACAATTTGTTCTTTGTGCTGGTTGTGGTCAGCAGTGATCACTTGCTGGCGCGTGGTGGCGTTCAGCTGGCTGACCTGGTTGAGCTGCAAGTGCTCGGCATTGTCCAGAACCTTGCCAACCATCTCGCGCAGACCCGAACCACCAGTGGTGGCCGAGAACAGCATGGTCTGCTGACGGTTCGCACACTCGTTGACCAGACGCTGAACGTCTTCGGAGAAGCCCATGTCGAGCATGCGGTCGGCTTCGTCGAGCACCAGCACTTCAACTTCTTTCAAGTCGAGGTTGCCGGCGTTCAGTTGCTCCAGCAAACGGCCAGGGGTGCCGATCAGGATGTCAGGCACCTTGCGCAGCATGGCGGCCTGGACCTTGAAATCTTCACCGCCGGTGATCAAACCGGACTTGATGAACGTGAACTGCGAAAAACGCTCAACTTCTTTAAGCGTTTGCTGTGCCAGCTCGCGGGTCGGCAGCAAAATCAACGCTTTGATGCTGACGCGGATTTTAGCTGGACCAATCAGACGATTCAGAATCGGCAGGACGAAAGCGGCGGTTTTGCCACTCCCGGTTTGAGCTGTAACCCGCAGGTCACGCCCTTCGAGCGCGAGCGGGATGGCCGCTGCTTGCACAGGCGTAGGCTCGACAAATTTAAGCTCGGCCACAGCTTTAAGCAGGCGTTCGTGCAGGGCGAAATCGGAAAACACGGGTGCTACCTCGAAGAAATACAAAAAATCAGCGGCATAGAGTAACGGTTTCGAGCGCCTAGGCCGAGTTACTTTGCACGAACGGCATGAAACAAATGGTTTTTTAGGGTCTTTAGTCCAATCAGGGCCCATAAATTGTCCTGAAGTGCTCTAATCCCATGGCCATTTATTACCTGGATAGTGTTTTAGCTTATGGATACTCAACCACTCTGGACCCAAATCCAGACCCTGTGGGCCAACCTGGATCAACATCCCTGGGTCTCGGCCATACTGGGCCTGATCGTTCTGGTGGGCATTGCCCTGCTGGCTGGCCACATCGCACGCATCGTTGTGCTGCGCGTGACCAAAATCCTTGGTCGCCAGCCCGCCTTGCACTGGATCAATGATTTACGCGAACACAAAGTGTTCCATCGCCTGGCACAACTGACTCCATCCCTGATCGTGCAGTTCGGGCGCAACCTGGTGCCGGACATGAGCGACAACGGTCGTCATTTCCTCGGCAACCTGGCGTTGGCCATTACCATTTTTGTCCTGACGCGGGTCATCAGCTCACTGCTGGACGCCTTGCTCGATATTTACTCGCGCACCAATTACGCCAAGACCCGACCGATCAAGGGCTACATTCAGCTGACGAAAATGCTGCTGTATGTGTTTTCGGCCATCATCATTGTCGCGACCCTGATCGATCGCTCACCAATGCTGCTGCTTTCGGGTCTGGGCGCGATGTCGGCGGTCATTCTGTTGGTCTACAAGGACACCCTGCTGTCGTTCGTGGCCAGTGTGCAATTGACCAGCAATGACTTGCTGCGCGTCGGCGACTGGATCGAGATGCCACAGGTCGGTGCTGATGGCGATGTGATCGACATCACCCTGCACACCGTCAAGGTGCAAAACTTCGATAAAACTATTGTGTCGATCCCGACCTGGCGCTTGATGTCCGAGTCGTTCAAGAACTGGCGCGGCATGCAGCAATCCGGTGGGCGGCGGATCAAGCGCAGCTTGTTTATTGACGCGAGTGACATTGCTTTTCTGACCGATGAGCAGGAGCAGCGACTGGAACAGGTACGCCTGCTGAGCGATTACCTGCATCGCAAGAAAGCCGAGCTCAAGAGCTGGAACGAAGCTCAAGGCACCGTCGCCGCAATGTCCGCCAACCGTCGGCGCATGACCAATATCGGCACTTTCCGCGCGTATGCCCTGGCCTACCTGAAAAGCCATGCCGACATTCAGCCAAACATGACCTGCATGGTGCGCCAGATGCAAACCACGCCTCAAGGCGTACCGCTTGAGGTGTACTGCTTTACCCGAACCACGGTGTGGGACGAATACGAGCGCATCCAGGGCGATATTTTTGACTACCTGCTGTCGGTGTTGCCTGAATTCGGGCTAAGCGTGTATCAGCAACCCAGCGGCAACGACCTGCGCAAAGGGCTACTGAGCAAGATGCATACGCCGTTGGCGTTGCCGGAAGACGCCTGACCCCTGTGTAAGTTGGAGCTTTGTGG
Organism: Pseudomonas kulmbachensis; assembly: GCF_963681935.1. NCBI lineage: Bacteria > Pseudomonadati > Pseudomonadota > Gammaproteobacteria > Pseudomonadales > Pseudomonadaceae > Pseudomonas > Pseudomonas kulmbachensis. Next base: position 3,597,302 of record NZ_OY817088.1, read on the forward strand.
GAGCGGTTTGCTCGCGATGGCGTCACCTCGGCCCGCCAGATAAACCGAGTTGCCTGTATCACGAGCAAGCCCGCTCCCACAGATTCCACCCCACCAAGCCCCAAACAGGTGTCAGGCCTGCTTGAACTGGGGATCACCAGTCAGCCTGAACAACAGCTCGATCCCCTGTGGCCAGGACCCATAGCCACCTTCGCCATTGATATGCCCCGCATTCTCCAGCCATACCAGTTCGCTGCCCCAGGCCTCGCTGAATGCGCTAGCCCGTTCGCGGCTGACATAGGGGTCGTTGGTGCTGGCTACGGTGATCGCGTCAAACGGCAGCTCACTTAGCGGCATGGGGCTAAAGCCCGTTGTACCGGCCGGATAACTGTCAGCTTCGGTATCGCTGGGCGCAACCAGCAGCGCCCCGCGTACACGCCTTGCCTCTGCCGGGTGCTGCTGCGCCCAACGTGCAATCAGCGTACACGCCAGACTGTGGCCCACCAACACCACAGGCCGCTCACTTTTGGTAATCTTTTTCTGCAGGTTCTGCACCCAGTCAGTACAGACAGGGGTTTCCCAGTCTTCCTGCTTGACCCGATGCAACCCGCTGAAGCGCTGCTCCCAGTGAGATTGCCAATGCCCTGCTCCGGAATTGAACAGGCCCGGCAAGATCAACACCCTGACTGTCATTGCGACTCTCCCTTCAGGCGATGGATGACTGGGATTGACCTTAGACCGTCACAGCCCTGCGGTCTAGCCGGCTGATCCAGACCGCAAACACAATCACCAGCCCGCCGATGAACAACCGCCCCAGCGGTTCATGCTGGTTCCAGATCAGCAGATTGAGAATCAACCCCACGGGCACATGCAAAATGTTTATCACAGCCAAAGTGCCGACCCTGACCATACATGCACCTTTGTTCCACCAGTACAGACCCAACGCCGTAGAAATAAGCCCCAGAAATATCAGAACACCCCATTGCAAGGGCGCGTCCGGCCAAAAGTTGGCTTTGCCAAACAGCAAGAAGGCCGGCAATACCACCGCCAAAGCCCCCAGGTAAAAGAAACCAAACCGCCGATAATGCGGCATGTCACTCGGATAGCGTGCCACCAAACGCTTGTACAACACTTGCCCGGCGGCAAAAGTAAAGTTGCCCAATTGCAGCAACAGAAAACCTCCAAAGAAGTCCGGGCTGATAGTGTCGAAACGGATCACTGCAGCCCCCATCACAGCCACCAGCGCGGCCACGAGCGCCCAGGGGTTGAAGCGGCGATTAAGCGCATCTTCGATCAAAGTCACGTGCAACGGCGTCAGGATGGTGAACAGCAACACCTCAGGCACCGTCAGTACGCGAAAGCTCAAGTACAGGCAGACGTAGGTGATCCCGAACTGCAAGGCGCCGATCAGCAACATGCCGCGCATAAAGCCGGGCTCTACCTGGCGCCAGCGCGTCAGGGGAATAAACACCAACCCCGCCAATACCACACGCACCAGTACCGCAAAATAACTGTCGACGTGTCCCGCCAGATACTCACCAATCAGGCTGAAGGAAAACGCCTGAATCAAGGTGACAAACAACAGATAGCCCATGAATCTCTCGCCGGAAAGTTGCATCAGCTCGCAGGCAAAACGCCCGCAAGCTCAGAAGAAGGTGTGCGACCTTAGCGGTTTTTCATCAGCCTTGACCATCACCCCGCAATGCCCGGACAAAAAAAACCCGATCCGGCGCAAGGGCCGATCGGGTACGAGCACTCAAGAAAGTGCAAAGGGAGGTTCGATGCGCGAACCGCATGCTTGAAGGAGCAATGAAACGATTAAGCCTTGCGACGATTATCTGTCGATTAACAGACTATGCGATGGCAGACAGTCGGGCCTTGGCCTGGTTTAAACCTTTCTCCTGGAAGTCACCCCCCAGGTTCATGCCTTCGGCATGGATAAAGGTCACATCATGAATCCCGATAAAAGCCATGACCTGCCGCAGATAGGGTTCCTGGTGATCCGAGGTGCTACCTGCATATAGCCCGCCGCGTGCAGTCAGAACGTATGCTTTCTTGCCGGTCAGAAGGCCTTGTGGCCCGGTTTCGGTGTACTTGAAGGTCACGCCGGCCCGTAACACGTGGTCAAGCCACGCCTTGAGGGTGCTCGGAATCGCGAAGTTGTACATCGGCGCCGCCAGTACCAGTACATCGGCGGCCAGCAACTCGTCAGTCAGCTCGTTGGAGCGCTGCAGGGAAGCATGCTCGTCACCGTTGCGTTGCGCTTCAGGCTTCATCCAGCCACCCAGCAGGTTGGCGTCAAGATGCGGCACCGGGTTCAGGGCGACATCGCGCACGGTAATCTGATCGGTTGGATGCAGCGTTTGCCACTGGTCGATGAACTGCTGAGTCAACTGTCGGGAAAACGAATCCTGCTGACGGGCGCTGCTTTCAATAATCAGAACATTGGACATGGCGGATAGGCTCCATCTGTAAATACTGTAAGACGATGGAGAAAGATTAGAGAGCATAGGTTCGATAAAAAAGCGCAAATACCTGCTACAACCTATCTATAAATCTGTTTGTTTAGCGGTATCCTGTACCCCTTCAACACCAGAGGAATTCATCGTGAAAGCGCCCCGCGTGACCCTTGATCAATGGCGCACCTTGCAAGCGGTGGTCGACCACGGCGGCTTCGCTCAAGCTGCTGAAGTACTCCATCGCTCGCAGTCGTCTGTCAGCTACACCGTGGCCCGCATGCAGGATCAGCTTGGCGTGCCATTGCTGCGCATCGATGGCCGTAAAGCGGTGCTCACCGAGGCGGGCGGCGTGTTGCTGCGCCGCTCCCGGCAACTGGTGAAACAGGCCAGTCAGCTCGAAGACCTCGCCCATCACATGGAACAAGGCTGGGAAGCCGAAGTCCGGCTGGTAGTCGACGCCGCCTACCCCAATGCCCGGTTGGTACGCGCCCTGACCGCCTTCATGCCGCAAAGCCGGGGCTGTCGCGTGCGTTTGCGCGAAGAAGTATTGTCCGGCGTCGAAGAGGTATTGCTCGAAGGCGTCGCAGACCTAGCCATCAGCAGCTTCAATATTCCCGGCTATCTGGGCACCGAGTTGAGCACCGTGGAATTTGTTGCAGTGGCCCACCCCGACCATCCGTTGCATCGCCTGCAGCGTGAACTGCATTTCCAGGATCTCGAAAGCCAACTGCAAGTGGTGATTCGCGACTCCGGCCGCCAGCAACCACGGGACGTGGGCTGGCTCGGCTCCGAACAGCGCTGGACCGTCGGCAGCCTGGCCACCGCTGCCGCGTTTGTAGGCAGCGGGCTGGGCTTTGCCTGGTTGCCACGGCACATGATCGAACGCGAACTCAAGGAAGGCGTGCTCAAACCGCTGCCGCTCAATCAAGGCGGTAATCGTCACCCGGTGTTCTTCCTGTACGCCAACAAGGACAAACCTCTGGGCCCCGCCACGCAAATTCTTGTCGAACTGTTGCAAACTTTCGACACGGCCCCACTGGACGCAGCTTTTGCAGCACCACAACAAGCGTGAAGATCAGTGGGCAGGAACCTGATTCAAGAATATCCTGTCCAACACCCGCCGCCCGTGAACATCCGCCACTGCCGGATGTGGCACGGGCACTGGTTCAATGCGCCTTGCATCCCTGCCCGCGTGCATTGAACAGCCACTCCACTTTTCAGGATCACTGAATGATGCTTAAAAAAATTGCTCTTGCCGCTGGCGCCCTGCTGTTCGCTGCCAATCTGATGGCTGCCGACACCACCAAAGCACCTCATGTCATGCTGGACACCAGCTTCGGCAAGATCGAAATCGAACTGGACCCGGTAAAGGCGCCAGTCAGCACTGACAACTTTCTGAAGTATGTCGATAGTGGCTTCTACAACAACACCATTTTCCACCGTGTGATCCCGGGCTTTATGGTGCAAGGCGGCGGATTTACCACGCAGATGGTGCAAAAGCCGACCCGCGACCCGATCAAGAACGAAGCCAGCAACGGCCTGCATAACGTGCGTGGCACCCTGTCGATGGCGCGTACCTCCAACCCGAACTCTGCCACCAGTCAGTTTTTCATCAACGTGGCTGACAATGCCTTCCTGGACCCGGGCCGTGACGCTGGCTACGCCGTATTTGCCAAGGTAGTTAATGGCATGGACGTGGTCGACCAGATCGTCAATTCGCAAACCACCACCAAACAAGGCATGCAGAATGTGCCGATCGACCCGGTACTGATCAAGTCAGCCAAACGCATCGACTGACAGACTGCCAGGAGCCTTGACCGGTGCCCTGTAGCCGCTGCCGAAGGAACGAGGCTGCGTTCCTTCGAGCGGCTCAGGATAGGGAACGTCAACTAAAGGAGAGCCCGCCCTGCGGGCGTCAGTGCACATGCTTTATCGTCGTTTCGAACAACTGATCGATATTTTCCGCGAAGCCCCCACCGCTGCCCCTCCCAGTACTGTCTGGGCGTTTTATCTCTATTACTTGCGTCAGGTCTGGCCCATGTTTGCCGCCTTGTTGGTGGTCGGGCTGATAGCGGCGTTGATCGAAGTATCACTGTTCAGCTACCTGAGCACGCTGATCGACTTGACCCAGGGCACTCCTAATACTGATTTCTTCAAGGTCCACAGCTCCGAGTTGATCTGGATGGCCGTGGTTGCCCTGATCATTCGCCCGGTGTTCTTTGGCTTGCATGACCTGCTGGTACACCAGACCCTAAGCCCGAGCATGACCAGCATGATCCGCTGGCAGAACCACAGCTATGTGCTCAAGCAAAGCCTCAACTTCTTCCAGAACGATTTTGCCGGGCGCATCGCCCAGCGCATCATGCAAACCGGCAACTCGCTGCGTGATTCGGCCGTACAGGCCGTCGATGCCCTGTGGCACGTCCTGATCTACGCCATCAGTTCCCTGGTGCTGTTTGCCGAAGCCGACTGGCGCTTGATGATCCCGTTGCTGACCTGGATTCTTTGCTACATCGGCGCCTTGTACTACTTCGTGCCCAGGGTCAAAGAGCGCTCGGTGGTGTCTTCCGATGCGCGCTCCAAACTGATGGGGCGCATCGTCGACGGCTACACCAACATCACCACCCTGAAGCTGTTTGCCCACACCCACTTCGAGCAGCAGTACGCCCGCGAAGCCATTATTGAGCAGACCGAAAAAACCCGGCTGGCGAGCCGTGTCGTCACTAGCATGGACGTGACCATCACCACCCTGAACGGCCTGCTGATTGTCTGCACCAGCGGCCTGGCCCTGTGGCTGTGGAGCCAGTCGCTGATCAGCGTCGGTGCCATCGCCCTGGCCACCGGCCTGGTAATCCGTATCGTCAACATGTCCGGCTGGATCATGTGGGTGGTCAACGGCATCTTTGAAAACATCGGCATGGTGCAAGACGGCCTGAAAACCATCGCCCAACCTGTTGCAGTGACTGATCGCGAACAGGCACCCCGCCTCACAGTCAGCCGTGGTGAAGTACGTTTTGAACACGTCGACTTCCACTACGGCAAGCGCAGCGGGATCATCAGCGACCTCAACCTGGTGATCAAACCCGGTGAGAAAATCGGCCTGATCGGACCTTCCGGTGCTGGCAAGTCGACCCTGGTCAACCTGCTGCTGCGCTTGTACGACCTGCAAGGCGGTCGCATCCTGATCGACGATCAGAACATCGCCGAAGTGACCCAGGAAAGCTTGCGCGAGCAGATCGGCATGATCACCCAAGATACTTCATTGCTGCACCGCTCGATCCGCGACAACTTGCTCTACGGCAAACCGGACGCGACCGATGCAGAACTGTGGGAAGCCGTACGCAAGGCCCGGGCTGATGAGTTCATCCCGCTCCTGTCCGATGCTCAGGGCCGTACCGGCTTCGATGCCCATGTGGGCGAGCGCGGAGTCAAACTGTCCGGTGGTCAACGCCAGCGTATCGCCATTGCCCGGGTCCTGCTGAAGAACGCCCCGATCCTGATCATGGACGAAGCGACCTCAGCACTGGACTCCGAAGTCGAGGCCGCGATTCAAGAAAGCCTGGAAACCCTGATGCAGGGCAAAACCGTGATTGCGATCGCCCACCGTCTGTCAACCATCGCCCGCATGGACCGCTTGGTGGTCCTGGAAAACGGCCATATCGCCGAAACCGGCACCCACAGTGAACTGCTGGCCCGGGGCGGGTTGTACTCACGCCTCTGGCAGCACCAAACGGGAGGGTTTGTAGGCATCGACTGATTCAACAGGAAAGCCACTGCAACCTGCCTGAGCCACAACGCCAGCGCCCGATTTTAAAGGGCCCTGGCGTTTTTTATGGCACTGGCAAAAAAGCGCGCAAGTGCTGTACTTAGAGCAGGATTCGGACGAATTCTGTCGTTAACCGCAGGAGGCGACGCTGCTTCAATTGCTCGATAGATTTATCTATCCGGGACCTCCCCATGACCTTGTTCAAACGTTCAGTCACCGAGTTGCTGGGTACTTTTTGGTTAGTACTTGGAGGTTGTGGCAGTGCTGTGCTCGCGGCAGCATTCCCCCACGTAGGTATTGGTTTACTTGGGGTCGCGCTGGCATTTGGCCTCACAGTGCTGACCATGGCATTCGCCATAGGGCATATTTCCGGTTGTCATCTGAACCCTGCCGTGTCCTTCGGTTTGTGGGTAGGCGGACGCTTTCCGGCCAAAGAACTGCCTGCATACATCATCGCTCAGGTACTGGGCGGGATAATTGCCGCAGCGCTTCTGTACTTGATTGCCAGCGGCAAACCCGGTTTTGATCTTGCCGCAAGCGGCCTCGCGGCCAATGGCTATGGCGACCATTCACCCGGTGGCTACTCGATGGTTTCGGGGCTGGTGTGTGAAATTGCAATGAGCGCCATGTTCATCCTGATCATCATGGGTGCCACGGACAAACGAGCTCCTGCGGGCTTCGCGCCGATTGCCATCGGTTTGGCACTGACGCTGATCCACCTGATCTCGATCCCGGTCACCAACACTTCAGTCAACCCGGCACGCAGCACCGGTCCGGCCCTGATCGTAGGCGGCTGGGCGCTTCAGCAACTCTGGATGTTCTGGCTGGCACCACTGGTGGGTGCAGCCATTGGCGGGCTGACCTATCGCTGGCTGGGCAAGGAAGGCAGCTGACACATGCAGCGGCGAGGATCAGGCCTGCCGGTAAGGCAATGCCGACCTCGCCTCTTCGGCATACGCCAGCACCCCGACCCGCTCACGCTGCAAAAAGTCACTCACGGCCGCTTTCAGCCCCTGATGACGCAAGTAATGCCATGAGTGGGTGATCACCGGTTCAAAGCCGCGGATCAACTTGTGCTCACCCTGGGCACCGGCATCAAATCGCTGAATCCCTTGGGCAATGGCGTAATCCATGCCCTGGTAGAAGCACGTCTCAAAATGCAGCTGATCGAACTCGGCCAGGCATCCCCAGTAACGACCATACAAACTGTCGCCGCCGATCAGGCTGAACGCCATGGCGACCGGGGTGCCGCCCTGCTTGGCCAGCACCAGGCGAATCGATTCGGGCATGCGCTCGGCCAGCAGGCTGAAAAACGCCCGGGTCAGGTACGGCGTTTGGCGGCGCACGGCGTAGGTGTTGGCGTAGCAGGCATAGACAAAATCCCATTGTGCCTCACTGACCTGCCGGCCTTCGAGCCATTCAAAGTCGAAACCCTGCCCCGCCACTTGCTCGCGTTCCTTGCGCATTTGCTTGCGCTTGCGTGAACTCAGCGCATCAAGAAAGTCCTGAAAATCGCGGTACTCACGGTTCTGCCAATGAAACTGGCAACCCAACCGTTGCATCCAACCGGGCTGTTGCGCCAAGGCGGTATCGGCCAATGCATCGGTGAAATTGATGTGCGCGCTGGACAGCCCTTCTATCTCCAGATAGCCGGGCAAGGCTGCCAGCAGCTCCAACCCGTCCTCGGCACGGGCGGCCAGCAAGCGTGGGCCGCTGACCGGGCTGAAGGGTACGGCCGTCAACAGTTTGGGGTAGTACTCGATACCCGCTCGCTCACACGCCTGCGCCCACTCGTGATCGAACACGTATTCGCCGTAAGAGTGCCATTTGCGGTAGCTGGGCAATGCCGCTCGCAGTTGCCCGTTCTCGTAATGCAACAAGTGCTCGGGTTGCCAACCGGAGTGCGGGCCAAGGCTGGCACTGTCTTCCAGGGCGCTAAGAAAAGCATGCCGCAAGAAAGGTTGCGCAACCGGCACCAGCGCATCCCATTCCTGAGCGGTGATGGCGGACAGGCTGTCCAGTCGTTGTAACGGCATCAATAGTCCCCGAAGCGCGGCTTAGAGCGGCGATGGTAGCACCACAAGCCCGCTCCCGGCGTTTTTACCCGGCTGAAATCACTGTCACAGACTTGCTATCAGTTCGCCACTTTTCTGTCATATCCAGCCGCGATACTGACGCCGCTTCTTAGAACACGGGGTTATGAGTGAACGGTTTGCCAACACGCTCATGACACACCCAACCTCGTTAACGTGAGCCCGTAAAGGGCCGATTTTTATTGGGGTGGCTAGGGCCATCTCAGCACTGGGAGATTCAAAATGCGTCTTGTATCTACACGGGTAGCGGCGGGACTGTGTGGTGGCCTTGCACTGGCCATGAGCATTCCGGCCAGCGCTGCGGTCGATGCCAAACTGCTCGAAATGCTTAAAGCCAACGGTTCCATATCGCCGGCTCAATACGCCGAGCTGCAAACCGAACTCACCAGTGAGAAGCAAGCCCAGCAAGAAGCAGCCGCTAACCAGGTGAAAAAATCCGATCTCAGCGCTTTCGAACAGAAAGTCGCCTGGGCTGCCAAAACTGAACTCAAAGGGGATGTGCGGGTTCGTCAGGAAACAGTCAAAATCGATGGCGAATCCGATGGCAAAAACAAGGATCGTCAGCGCATTCGTGCTCGTCTAGGTGCCTACACCGAAATCAACCCGCAAGTGAACACCGGTATTCGTATCGCCACTGGCGGCGGCGACGATGCGCGCTCCACCAACCAGGATCTGGACAACTACTTCGACAAGAAGCAGCTGTGGCTGGACATGGCCTTCATCGACTACCACCCGACCGCCGTCAAGGACCTGCACCTGATCGCCGGCAAGATGGCACAGCCATGGGTGAGCATGGGCGATGTGATCTGGGATAGCGATATCAACCCGGAAGGCCTGGCCGCCACTTACAAGCACAGCCTGGGTAACAGCGGCGTCGAGATGTTCGGCAGCGCCGGTTACTACACCCTTAAGGACAACGTTGACGGCGAAGGCGTGCAATTTCGCAACGACTTGAGCCTGTATGCCGGTCAGTTGGGTGCAAGGTTCGCACCGACCGACAGCCTGAAAGTGACTTTGGGCGGCAGTGTCTACAGCTACAACAACGACAAGGACAGCAAGTGCCCAACCACCGGGACCAAGACCACCCCTTGCGCCCTGGCAGTTAACGGCAACAGCACTGACGAATTCCGTCTGTACGAAGGCTTCGGCCAGGTCGATATCGCCAACCTGCCGCTGCCACTGTCGCTGTACGGTCAATATGTACACAACGCAGCGACCGACAGCGATCAGGACAACGCCTGGCTGGTGGGTTTCAAAAGCAAGCTCAACGCCTTCAGCCTGGACTACAACTACCGCGACATTCAGCGTAACGCCGTGGTCGGTGCTTTCACTGACTCTGACTTCGCCAACGGCACTACCGGCTCACGCGGCCACAAGGTCAAAGTGGGTTATGAAATCGACAAGAACTTCGGTGTCGGCGTGACTTACTTCCTGACCAAGGCTGACTACGCAACCTCCACGCAGAAAGATGCCAAGGCCAACACCTTGCAACTGGATCTGGAAGCCAAGTTCTAAAAAGCCTCCCGCAACCAGCAAAACGCTGAAATCATTCAGCGTTTTGTGTCTGAAAAGCAGAGCGAGGCTGGCGTCGGCCCCCATCACATCCACCGACGGCAACCTTGCTTGCGCTCCTTCTTTAGCGAGATTGCTCGCGCATCATCCGCTCAACCGTTTGCTCAAGGTCTGTAGGCAGCGGTTCGGGAAGTTTTCTCAACGCGGCACTCATCAAGCGCATTTGCTTGATAAAACGTCGGCAGTTAGGGCAAAACAGCAAATGATGGCGCACCAACAACCGCTCACGAAAACTCAGCTGGCCATCCAGATAGTCACTTGAACGCGCTACTTGCTGTTTGCAGCTCAACATTCGCCGGTTTCCTCGAAATGCTCCACAGTCGCGAAGACTTTAAGCCGGGCGCGATGCACCAGCACTCGAACATTGGAGAGCGACAGCTCAAGAAGATTACAGATTTCTTCCAACTCCAGGCCCTGACGCTCGCGCAACACCAGCACACTGCTCTGCAACTGCGGCAGGCTGAGCAGTGTTTGTTCAAGGCATTCGCGCAATTCATCTTCAGTGAGCAAGGCTTCGGGGGTGTCCTGATGCCAGGCAAACGGTGCCAGTAGCCAGTGGCCATCGCTGGAAAAACGCTCAGGGTCAATCGTGCCGTGGGGTGAGGGTAAATCGTCGAGCAAGACTTCCCGGCGATTTTGCTTATAGCGGTTTTTCGCCGAGTTGGCGGTTATGGTCAGCAGCCAGGTTTTCAGGCTCGAACGGCCCTCAAACCCGGACAAATTGCGTACCACTGACAGCCAGGCATCCTGGACTGCTTCATCAGCGTGGCGATTGCCAACAATGGCATAGGCCACAGCTTTCATCGCACTTTGATAAGTGCTGACCAGCTCGCGAAAGGCCTGCTGTTCGCCGCTTAGCAGACGTTTGAGTAGCTCAGCGTCGTCAGCAGTTGCCATCAAGGCCTCCGCAATCGGAATTAGGCAGTGTTTAGCGCTTACGCAAAATCACGCTGCCAATCGAATAACCGGCGCCAAACGAGCTGAGTACTGCCAGCGCCCCGCTTGGCAGATCGTCCTGGTACGTGTGAAAGGCAATCACCGAACCGGCCGAACTGGTGTTGGCGTAGGTATCGAGAATCACCGGCGCCTCTTCAATCGAAGCCTCGCGCCCCAACAGCTTGCGTACGATCAGGTGGTTCATGCTCAGGTTGGCCTGGTGCAGCCAGAAGCGTTTCACTTGAGTCACATCCAGCTGGTTTTCCTGCAGGTGCTGAGCAATCAGCTCGGCCACCATCGGGCACACATCACGGAACACCTTACGGCCTTCCTGGACGAACAGTTTGTCCGGGCTGTCAGTCGGTTCGTCAGAAGCACGATTGAGGAAGCCGAAGTTGTTGCGGATATTGTTCGAGAAGGTGGTCAGCAATTTGGTGCTGACGATATCGAATTGATGCTCGGAGGTTGCCAGATCTGCGCGCTCGACAACCACCGCGGTTGCAGCATCGCCAAAGATAAAGTGGCTGTCGCGGTCACGGAAGTTCAAGTGGCCGGTGCACACTTCAGGGCTGATCAGCAACACTGCGCGGGCCTGGCCCAGCTGGACACTGTTGCTCGCGGTCTGAATACCGAAAGTCGCCGAAGAACAGGCCACGTTCATGTCAAAACCAAAACCCTGAATGCCCAGCGCGTGTTGCACTTCAACGGCAATGGCCGGGTACGGGCGTTGCAGGTTGGAGCACGCCACGATCACGCCGTCGATATCGGCAGCAGTCTTGCCTGCGCGTTCCAGCGCTTGTTTGGCGGCGCCTACCGCCATTTCGCAGAGCACCGACATTTCATCGTTGCTACGCACCGGCAAGTGCGGGCGCATGCGTTGCGGGTCAAGAATGCCATCCTTGTCCATCACAAATCGGCTTTTGATGCCTGATGCTTTTTCGATAAATGCAGCGCTCGACTCGGCCAGAGGCTGAACTTCGCCTGCCTCGATGGCTGTCGCGTTGTGCGCATTGAACTGTTGCACATAGGTATTGAAAGACTGCACCAGCTCTTCGTTGGAGATGCTGTTGGCCGGGGTGTACAGGCCGGTGCCGCTGATGACGACGTTATGCACGGTCGTTCCTCTATTGTTTTCAGGTGTCGATAACAGCGAAGTTTGCCATAAATGCCAGCATTTGGCGTTATTTACAGACGCGAAGAGCTCCACTGCAGATACTTCAACTATGGGAGCGAGGCTGCTCGTGAAGATAATTCGCGAGCAGCCTCGTTCCCACAGGGGGCCTTGACCGGTAACAGAGTATCCCGCTAGCAGTCGCATCTACGCGTCCACGGCACTCCACTGTTTGCTCAGGCGCTTGTCCGAAATCGGCACCTTCGTACCCAGTTGCTGGCCGAACAGCGACACGCGGTATTCCTCCAGCCACCAGCGATACAACTCAAGCTGCGGGTCGCGCTTGCCTTCCTGCGCGTGCTTGGTGGCACGCGCTTGATATTGCGCCCAAAGCCCGCTCAGTTCACCACTCCAGACCCGGTCCTTCTGCACCTGACCCGGCAGTTTCTCAAGGCGCATTTCTATCGCCTTGAGGTAGCGCGGCAGCTCTTTGAGCCAGAGCGCAGGGGTTTCGCGAACAAAACCCGGATACACCAAATGACTCAACTGCTGCTTGATGTCATTCAAGGCAACCGCCTGGGCCAGGTCGATCTTGCCCTTGAAGCGCTTTTGCAGCCCATGCCACAGTTTGAGGATATCCAGCGTCAGTTTCGCCAGTTTTTCCGCATGTTCGGTCCACGCCCCGCGCTTGCGTTCGGCAAGCGACGCCAGCCCGGCGCCATCACGGGGCAGCAGCGCTTCACCCTCAAGGATGCAGCTATCAAGACTGGCCAGCAGAATATCTTCGACCAGACTCTCAACCCGTCCCAGCTCGCGGTACAACAGGCCCAGCTCGGTCAGCCCCGGCAATTTGCCGCGCAGGAACTTGGCCGGTTCCGCCAGTTGTTGCATCAACAGGCGCTGCAAAGCGCGGCGATGCTGATACTCCGCCTCAGCCGGGGTCGAGAAACGCCCTTCCTTGACCGTGTTGCCCTCTTCCACCAGCGCCGGGTAAACCGTCATCGACAGCCCGGCGATCTTCTGCTGGGTTTTTTCCGCAACTGCAGCAAACACTTTAGCTTCCACCGGCTGCTGGTTTTTGGCCGTTTGCGGCACCGCCAGCGCGGCCTGACTCGCTTGGGCAAAGCGCGCCGTCAACTCAGCCAGGTCGCGACCTTCACCAAGGAATTTGCCATCGGCATCGACAATCTCAAGGTTCATCTTCAGGTGATTTTCAACTTGCTGCGCGGCCTCTGCCCACGCCTCATCACTCACCCGCGCCCCCGTCATGCGCAGCAATTCGCGGCCCAAGGTTTGCGGTAACGAGCCTTGAGCAAACTCCATGCGCTGCAATGCCGCTTTGACGAAGTCCGGCACCGGCACAAAGTTTTTGCGCAACGCTTTGGGCAGACTGCGCACCAGCGCAATGCACTTGGCTTCAATCATACCGGGCACCAGCCATTCCAGACGCTCTGGCGGCAATACCGAAAGCAGCGGCGCAGGCACTTTGACCGTTACCCCATCACGGGGATGATTGGGCTCAAAGTGATAGCTCAGCTCCAGGGTCAAATCCCCCAGGTGCAGCGTGTCGGGGTAATGCTTGGCAGTAATTTCGGTGGCTTCACGGGCCAGCACGTCTTCTTCACGCATGATCAACAACTGCGGATCTTTCTGACTGTTGACTCGATACCAACTGTCAAACGTCGCGGTCTGATGAATCTCGGCAGGCAGGCGGGCATCGTAAAACCCGTACAGGGTTTCTTCGTCCGCCAAAATATCGCGGCGACGCGCCTTGGCCTCCAGCTCGTCGAGTTGCTCGAGCAACTGCGCGTTGGCGGTCAGGCACTTGGCCCGCGACTGAATCTCGCCACGCACCAGCCCTTCCCGGATAAACAGCTCGCGTGACAGCACCGGATCAATTGGCCCGTAATGCACCGCTCGCCGCCCAACCACGATCAGGCCGAACAAAGTGATTTGCTCATAGGCCACCACTTGCCCGCGCTTCTTCTCCCAGTGCGGCTCGAAGTAATTCTTTTTGATCAAGTGCCCGGCCAGCGGCTCGATCCAGTCCGGCTCGATCTTGGCCACCATCCGCGCATACAGCTTGGTGGTTTCTACCAGTTCGGCAGTCATCAGCCATTGCGGGCGTTTTTTGCCCAGACCTGAGGACGGATGAATCCAGAACCGGCGCTGACGCGCGCCGAGGTAATCGCCGTCTTCGGTTTTTTGCCCAATCTGGCTCAGCAAACCGGACAGCACCGCCTTGTGCAATTTCGGGTAGTCGGCCGGCTCCTGATTGACCGGGAGCTGCATATCGCGGCAGATCAGGCTCAGTTGACGGTGAGAGTCACGCCACTCGCGCAAGCGCAGGTAGTTGAGGAAATTCTTGCGACACCAGTTACGTAGCGGGCTGGCAGTCAGCGCCTGGCGTTGTTCCTCAAAACCGCGCCACACATTGATCAAACCGGCAAAGTCCGAGTCCACATCTTTCCATTGCGCGTGGGCCTGATCGGCCGCTTGTTGGCGCTCGGGCGGCCGTTCACGCGGGTCTTGCACCGACATCGCACTGGCGACAATCAACACTTCCTGCAAGCTGCCGAGCTTGGCGGCTTCGAGCAGCATGCGCCCCATGCGCGGGTCCACCGGCAAGCGCGCCAACTGGCGGCCCAGCGGGGTCAGCTGATTTTCGCGGTTAACCGCCGACAGCTCTTGCAGCAGGTTGAAACCGTCGGTGATTGCCTTGCCATCCGGTGGCTCGATAAACGGAAACGCCGTGATCTCGCCCAGACGCAAGTGCAGCATCTGCAGGATTACTGCCGCGAGGTTGGTACGCAGAATTTCCGGATCGGTAAATTCCGGGCGACCGTTAAAGTCTTCCTCCGCGTACAAGCGCACACAGATACCCGGCTCGACCCGGCCGCAACGACCTTTACGCTGGTTGGCGCTGGCCTGGGAAATGGCCTCGATCGGCAGGCGCTGGACCTTGGCCCGATAGCTGTAACGGCTGATGCGGGCGGTACCGCTGTCGATCACGTAGCGAATGCCCGGAACCGTCAGCGAGGTTTCCGCCACGTTGGTCGCTAGCACAACACGGCGGCCGGGATGCGACTGGAAAATCCGCTGCTGCTCGGCAGGCGATAACCGCGCATATAAAGGCAGGATTTCGGTGTGTTTGAGCTGAGCCTTGCGCAACATGTCGGCGGCATCGCGAATTTCACGCTCGCCGGGCAAAAACACCAGCACGTCACCCGGACTTTTGCGCTCACTGCGCTCAAACGCGGCAATCTCGTCCAGAGTAGCGATGATGGCCTGATCGACGCTCAAGTCTTCTTCGACGTTATTGCCCTCTTCATCCTGCTCTGAGGTCAACGGGCGGTACCAGGTTTCGACCGGGAAGGTGCGGCCCGAGACTTCGACGATAGGCGCGTCATTGAAGTGCTTGGAGAAGCGCTCCAGATCGATGGTCGCCGAAGTGATGATGACTTTCAGGTCCGGACGGCGCGGCAGCAAAATCTTCAGATAACCCAGCAGGAAGTCGATGTTCAGACTGCGCTCGTGGGCTTCGTCGACAATGATCGTGTCATAACGCTCGAGGTAGCGGTCGTGCTGGGTTTCGGCCAGCAGGATACCGTCAGTCATCAGCTTGACCAGGGTGTTGGAATCGCTCTGATCCTCAAACCGTACCTGATAGCCGACCAGCGCCCCCAGCGGTGTGCCCAGCTCTTCGGCCACCCGGCTGGCAACACTGCGCGCAGCAATTCGTCGCGGCTGGGTATGGCCAATCAAACCGTGCTGACCACGACCGATTTCCAGGCAGATTTTCGGCAGTTGGGTGGTTTTGCCCGAGCCGGTCTCACCGGCCAGAATCAGCACCTGATGCTTGAGCAACGCGGCCTTGATCTCATCGCGCTTGGCGGCAATCGGCAGGTTTTCGTCATAGCGAATCAGCGGCACACTGGCCGCCCGCGCTGCCACTTGCGCGCACGACGCCTGCACCCGCTCCGCCCAGACGGCCAGCTTGGCGTCGTCAGGCTTTTTGCGCAGCTCATGCAACTGCCGACGCAGCTTATGGCGGTCGGCAATCATGGCTTGATCAAGGTTTTTCAACAGTTGGTCGATAGCAGGCGATTCGTCAGTCATCAGGTGCGCAAAAGTCTTCATAAATGCAGGGGGCGGATTGTCGCAGATTTGCGAGCAAAACAGAGCCTCTTGTGTGGGAGCGAGCGATCAGCCTCGGCGCCGGTAAGGAAACACATCAATCACCTTGCCCTCCAGAATCGCAGCTTGCAGGCTTTTCCAGTAATCGGCGTTGTACAGGTCACCATGCAGCTCATTGAACAGGCGGCGCTGGCCAGCGTCGGCGAACAGGAACGGCGGAAACTCTTCAGGAAACACATCCAGCGGCCCTATGGAGTACCAGGGCTCACTGGCCATTTCGTCTTCGGGGGTGCGCGGCTGCGGGATATGTCGGAAGTTGGCCTCGGTCAGATAGCAGATTTCGTCGTAGTCGTAGAACACCACGCGGCCATGCCGGGTGACGCCAAAGTTTTTCAACAGCATGTCGCCGGGAAAAATATTGGCCGCCGCCAGTTGTTTGATCGCCAGGCCGTAATCCTCCAGCGCCTCGCGGATCTGTGCGGCGCTGGCATTTTCCAGATACAGGTTAAGTGGGGTCATACGTCGCTCGGTCCAGCAGTGGCGAATCAATACCTGATCGCCTTCGATGACCACGGTTGAAGGCGCAACTTCCAGCAATTCGGCCAGGCACTCCGGGTCGAACTTACTCATCGGGAAGCGAAAATCGGCGAACTCCTGGGTGTCCGCCATACGCCCTACCCGGTCCACGCTTTTTACCAGGCGGTATTTCTCAATAACTGTGGCGCGATTGACGTTTTTCGACGGTGAGAAACGATCCTTGATCAGTTTGAATACCGTGTTGAAGCCCGGCAGGGTAAACACGGTCATGACCATCCCACGTACCCCTGGCGCCATGATGAAACGGTCGTCGGTGGTGGCCAGATGATTGATCAACGCCCGGTAAAATTCTGACTTGCCGTGTTTGTAAAAGCCGATTGAGGTGTACAGCTCCGCGACATGTTTACCCGGCAGGATACGCTTGAGAAAGCCGATAAACTCCGCAGGTACCGGCACATCCACCATGAAATACGAGCGGGTGAACGAGAAGATGATCGACACCTCGGCTTCGTCGGTGATCAACGCATCAATCTGAACCCCCCGGCCTTCGCGGTGCAGCAGCGGGATCACCAGCGGCCATTGCTCGTCCTGGGTATAAAGGCGTCCCACCAGATACGCCCCCTTGTTGCGGTATAGCACCGACGAAAACAGCTCAATGCTCAACTGCGGGTCTTTGCACACCCAGTCGGGCAAGCTTTCGCGCAATTGGGCAGCGAGCCTGAACAGATCACCCGGCAAATCGGCGTAAGGCTCATCGAAGGCAAAGTCGCTAAAAATCTGCGCCAACGCGTTATGCAACTGCCCGGCAGGGCGATAGGTACGGGTTTGTGCAGCACGGGCCTGACGCAATACGGGCCGGGTAGTGTGAATAAACATGCAGCCATCGCTGATCAGGTCGTGGCTGAACAGGCTGCAGAAGGTCGAGTTGTACCAGGTCTCGGCCAGCTCATCGTCAAAGCGCAGGTCTATCAATCGGATATAAGCACTTTTGACCCGCGGCCATTGCTCGGCATCCAGCAAATCCTGATCTCCAAAAGCGCCCTGCATGCGCTGCCTGATTTCACTGACCTTCTGCTCGTACAGATTGATCCGTGCCGCCGACGCGGCCTGCGCAGCTTGCCACAATGCCCCTTCAAAACGGGCGCGTGCGCCGTCGGTGATCTGACGAAAGTGCTCACGATAATCATCGAAACCATCGAGGATCATTTGCGCGATGGCGGCCGCAGGCCAGGTTTGGGGCATGGAGGAACCTCTGCACGACTATCGGTGAGGGTATTATTGTATGGCTGAGCTTAGTGGCCAATTGTTAGCAGGCGCAACCATTGCCTTGCGCGCAGCATCCCCTACACTGCGCGGCTCAAACCTTGTAAGGAAAAACCCGTGAGACTTGTCGATTTGGTGCGCATGCTGTCGCTGGCAGGCATTTGGGGCGCCAGCTTTCTGTTTATGCGGATCATCGCACCGGTACTTGGAACCATTCCTACAGCATTCTTTCGGGTCTCCATCGCGGCTACTGGCCTGGTAGTGATCCTGGCGCTGATGCGCGTGCGCTGGAATTTTGGCGGCAAACTCAAGGTGATTCTGATTCTGGGGGTTATCAACTCCGGGGTTCCGGCCACACTGTACTCGGTCGCAGCACAGGTACTGCCAGCTGGTTATTCGTCAATCTTTAACGCGACCACCCCGTTGATGGGCGTATTGATTGGCGGGATGTTTTTCAGCGAAAAACTGACCCTGACCAAAATGGCCGGAGTGTTTCTCGGGCTGCTCGGAGTCGGAGTTCTGACCCGGGCCGGACCAGTGGCTTTTAATCTGGACTTGCTGATGGGTGCCCTCGCCTGCCTGCTGGCTACCACCTTTTATGGCTTTGCCGGCTTTTTGGCCCGCCGCTGGCTGGATCAGCAAGGCGGTCTTGACCCACGCCTTTCGGCACTGGGCAGCATGCTTGGCGCCACACTGTTCCTGTTGCCGCTGTTTGGCCTGAGCGTGATCAATCAACCACCCGTCAGTTGGGGCGGGATGAGTGTCTGGTTGTCGTTGCTGGGCTTGGGGCTGGTGTGTACAGCGTTTGCCTACATTCTGTACTTCCGCTTACTGACGAGCATTGGCCCGGTCAAATCCATGACCGTGACCTTTATGATCCCGCCGTTCGGCGTGTTGTGGGGCGCGCTGTTTCTGGGCGAACCGCTATCAATGGCCCATCTGTATGGCGGGCTGCTGATTGCGCTGGCGTTGTGGCTGGTGCTTAAGCCCGGGGCGGCAGCCAAGGTCTGAACCTGTAGCCGCTGCCTGCGGCAGCGGCTACAAAAGCATGTGCTTCAGGTGGTTTTACGGAACACAAACATCAGCCCGATGATAATCATCGCCATCCCGAGCAAACTCAACGCTGCGAGTTTGTTGCCAAATATCAGGTAGTCCATGATCGCGGTTACCGCAGGCACCAGGTAAAACAGGCTGGTGACGTTGACCAGATTGCCTCTGGCAATCATCCGGTACAGCAACAAGGTTGCCAATACCGAAACCACCAGCCCCATCCACAACACCGGCACGACAAAGCCCGCGCTGTGTTCAAAGTGAAAGGGCTGAAACGGCACAAATACCGCACACACCAGCAAACCGGCGAGGTATTGCAGGGGCAACGTGCCTAGCGGGTTCCGGGTGATGCGCTTTTGCATCAAGGTGCCTGCCGTCATGCTGGCCAGTGCCAACAGGGCATACAACATCCCGGCCCACGACAACCCCGCCAGGCCGATGCCCTGATACACCACCAGAACCAGCCCGGCGAGCCCCAGCAACAATCCCAGGGAGCGGCTAAAGGAATGCCTACGCTCCATGATCACAGCAGTGAGGATCGGTTGCACACCCATGACCGTAGCCATAACCCCGGGTGTCACTTTCAGATCCAGCGCCAGCAGATAAAAAATCTGATACGCCCCCAGTAACACCACGCCCGTAGCCAATGCATAACTGATCGCCCTTCTGCCACGGGGCAACTGAAACTTCATCAGCGGAATAATCAGCACCAGCGCCAACAGGGCAATGGCAAAACGAATCAACAAAAAGGCAAACGGCGACGCATGCGCCAGCCCCCACTTGGAGAAAATCGCACCGCTGCTCCACAGCAGTACGAACAGGCACGTAGACGCAGCCGCCAGCGCGGACTCTTTAGAAATCGAAAACATGGGTAACACCTGTCATCAGGCAAAAAAGCCAACTCAGCCGAGGCTGAAATTCAGTGTTTTTTTAGACGGGTACGGGCAGCCGAGCGATCAGCTCAGCTCGCAACAACACCCGGTGGCGATACGACGACGTACACCACAGTGCGGCTGACAGGAGGGGGATAGTGACTGATCTGCGCAGGCTGTTGATTTCCGCACGGATCGACGCCAGCAGTGACTGCTGAAACGGCGACGCTATGTGAGAAGGAAACCGGCATTGGCTGATCTTTTTGAAGAGAAGTATCGAGCGCCGACTATAACCAGCGCTCGACATTAATTGCAATGACTCATCTGATTAAAAACAGGCGAGAGTCGAGTAAAACAGCGGGCTACATTTTCACTTGATCAGCCTTATGCCAAGACCCAGAAACCGGCTCAAGCACCAGCTTTTGAAATCACAAGCCAGGGCGGCGGCTTGCTCGATACTGGCTGACACGCCGAAAACACTGCCCGGCAGAGCCGTACAATTGAAGCCCATCGATTCACGAGCGCTTGAGGCACTAAATGGCTGGGGAGACGGCGTTCACTTCTCATGGGAGGAAATACCCATCTGGAAAGCCAAGGAGCCCTGGTCATTCGACCTATCCATCTGGTCCGGCTCAGAGCTGTGCGGTCTGTACTTCGCCAATCCCAACCAGAGCCGTTTGCGCACCAAAATTGTCAGGCTTGAAGGTAAACCTGACAACTGGCATCCACTGAAGAACCGCATCGCCGCAATTGCGATGATTGCTGTCGAACAATACGCGCGAAAGGTCGGTAGCCAGTGGCTGGAAATTCAAGAGCCGGCTCAGGGAGCCATAAAGGTCTACCAGGAACTGGGGTTTCAATTCGATCCATTTGGACGACTTGTTGTCCGCCTGGAGAACGACTAACATCGACATCACTGTACAATAAACAATCAAAATGGTGGCAATATGTCTGTCACGATCACACCTCCCGCCTCCAACCAAGCCAAGCCTCGTAATCAGAGCGAGCCAGGCAAAGCGGCCGTCTCTGCCACTCAGCAGCGTTTTTTGAGCGTTGCACTCAACGGTAGTAAAGCTGAGGAACCTGCAGGTGTTCTAGCGGGTAGCTGACTGGAAAAATTCCAAAAAAAACCGCTCCCTATAGAGCGGTTTTTTTGTGCTTCTTGAAATCAGCCAAACAACCAGCGCCACAGCAGTACCAGCACGATAACCGCCAATATCGGCCGGGCGATGCGGTACAGCTTGGGATTGCGGCGTTTCCACTGTTTGACCACACCACTGAAGCGGTCGCTGAAGGTTTTACTCCAGGCGTATGCCTTGTTGATCCCGCCTACGCGTTCGTCATCGAGGTTCTGCGGAGCAGTGGCTTTACCCAGTTGCGCGCTGACCCAACGGTTGATCCGGGTCATCAGGGGGCTGGTGAGTGGCCGCTCGATGTCGCAAAACAGGATGACGCGGGTGATGTCGGTTTCGTTTTTGACCCAGTGCACGTAGGTCTCGTCGAACATCACGTCTTCACCGTCGCGCCACGCATATTCTTCGCCATCGACGAAGATACGGCAGGCATCGGAGTTGGGAGTCGACAGGCCCAGGTGATAGCGCAGCGATCCGGCGAACGGGTCACGATGCGGGTTGAGGTGGCTGCCGCCCGGCAACAAGGCAAACATTGCGCCTTTGACATTGGGGATGCTGTTGACCAGCTCAACGGTTTTTGGGCACAGCAACTCGGCCGATGGCAGCGCCTTGTCGTACCACTTGAGGTAAAAACGCTTCCAGCCTTTCTTGAAAAACGAGCCAAAACCGGCGTCGTTGTTCTTTTCTGCGGCGCGAATATAGCCCTCGTCGAACAAATGCATGGCTTCTTCGCGGATCGCTTGCCAGTTGTCCTTGAGCACATCCAGCTCGGGGAACTTGCTGCGGTCCAGGTACGGTTTGGACGGCACACCGGAGAACAGGTACATCAAGGCGTTGTACGGCGCAAAGAACGCGGAGTGGTTGACGAACTGGCGCAACACCGGCAACCGTGCCTTGCCGCGAAAATGCACGTACAGGATGCTGCCGACAAACAGCAGTATGAGCCCTGCCTTGATGGCGAAGGATAAGGTCATGCAACAACTCCTCGAAAATACCGTGCGGCACCAATCGCCCGACGTGGCAGCCGGCCATGATAAACACTACAGGCATAGGACAAAACCCACAAAAACCAATATTCAGGGCAATGACCGACACCAAAGGCAATGATTATGCATTTTGAGGTGGAAAACAGTTTGATTTGGGTCAGGCAACGGCTGTAGCCGCTGCCGCAGGCTGCGATAAGGGCCAAAGGACCTTCATTGTAGATCCAAAGACCCGAGGCGCTACGCCCATCGCAGCCTGCGACATAGTGTTACTGGTGCAGTTCCTGCTCACTGAACATGTCGCTAAACAGGAAACTCGACAGGTAACGCTCACCCGAATCAGGGAGGATCACGACAATGGTTTTGCCTTGCATTTCCGGGGTTTCTGCCAAACGGGCGGCAGCGGCCATCGCTGCGCCGCTGGAGATTCCGCACAAGATGCCTTCTTCATGCATCAGTCGCAGGGCCATGGCTTTGGATTCGTCGTCGCTGACCAGTTCAACCTTGTCGAGAATCGACAAGTCGAGGTTTTTCGGTACAAAACCGGCACCAATGCCCTGGATCTTGTGTGGAGCAGGCTTGATTTCTTCACCAGCCAACGCCTGAGTGATCACCGGCGAGGTGATGGGCTCTACCGCAACCGACAGGATCGGCTTGCCCTGAGTGTGTTTGATATAGCGCGAAATCCCGGTAATCGTACCGCCAGTACCTACACCAGACACCAGCACGTCAACCCCACCATCGGTGTCGTTCCAGATTTCCGGGCCGGTGGTTTTTTCGTGAATCGC
This sequence comes from Pseudomonas kulmbachensis, assembly GCF_963681935.1. Classification (NCBI taxonomy): domain Bacteria; kingdom Pseudomonadati; phylum Pseudomonadota; class Gammaproteobacteria; order Pseudomonadales; family Pseudomonadaceae; genus Pseudomonas; species Pseudomonas kulmbachensis. Next base: position 3,619,981 of record NZ_OY817088.1, read on the forward strand.
CGGGTTGGCCGGGTTTTCAAACTGTTGCGGCATAAAGTAATTGACCGGGTCACTGGCCAGAATTTCAGCAGCCTTGTCGATCGCACCTTTCATACCCTTGGCCGGCTCGGTCAAGATCAGTTCGGCACCCAGAGCCTTAAGCACCTTGCGGCGTTCGATGCTCATCGATGAAGGCATGGTCAGCACTAATTTGTAACCGCGCGCTGCCGCGACAAACGCCAGGCCGATCCCCGTATTCCCCGACGTAGGTTCGATGATGGTCATGCCCGGCTTGAGTACACCGCGGCTCTCGGCATCCCAGATCATATTGGCGCCAATCCGGCATTTCACCGAATAGCCAGGGTTACGACCTTCGATCTTGGCCAGGATCGTCACGCCGCGCGGCGCGATGCTGTTGATCTGCACTAAAGGCGTGTTACCGATGGATTGGGCGTTATCTGCAAAAATGCGGCTCATGGCGGGGTCCTTATGCACCTTTTGGGAAGATCTCAAGGGTAGGCCTCACGCTTACATGCGTCCAGTCATGGCGTGACGCCTCATTCAGAGACTGAATGGCGCGTCTGCGTTCTCGTTATGCGGACAGCGCGTTATAGTCGGACATACTTTTTAGTTGTCCCGCCCTGCCCCTTGCAGGCCCCGGGTTATGGTTTGAGGAATTGCAGATGAAGTTTGAAGGCACTCGCGCCTATGTGGCCACCGACGACCTGAAGCTGGCGGTCAACGCGGCGATCACTCTGGAACGCCCACTACTGGTCAAGGGCGAACCCGGTACAGGCAAGACCATGCTTGCCGAGCAGTTGGCCGAATCCTTTGGCTGCAAGCTGATCACCTGGCACATCAAGTCCACCACCAAGGCTCATCAGGGCCTGTACGAGTACGACGCGGTCAGCCGCCTGCGTGACTCGCAGTTGGGTGTCGACAAGGTGCACGATGTTCGCAACTACCTGAAAAAAGGCAAGCTTTGGGAAGCCTTCGAGGCCGAAGAGCGCGTCATCCTGCTGATTGACGAAATCGACAAGGCTGACATCGAGTTCCCTAACGATTTGCTGCAAGAACTCGACAAGATGGAGTTCTACGTTTACGAGACGGATGAAACGATCAAGGCCAAGGTCCGCCCAATCATCATCATTACCTCCAACAACGAAAAAGAGCTGCCGGACGCTTTCCTGCGCCGCTGCTTCTTCCACTACATCAACTTCCCGGATCGCACCACACTGCAGAAAATCGTCGACGTGCACTTCCCCGACATCAAGAAAGAGCTGGTCAGCGAAGCGCTTGACGTGTTTTTCGACGTGCGCAAGGTGCCAGGGCTAAAGAAAAAACCTTCGACCTCCGAGCTGGTCGACTGGCTCAAGCTGCTGATGGCCGACAACATTGGCGAAGCCGTGTTGCGCGAACGCGATCCGACCAAGGCCATTCCGCCACTGGCGGGCGCGCTGGTTAAAAACGAGCAGGACGTGCAATTGCTTGAGCGCCTGGCGTTTATGAGCCGTCGCCCCAATCGCTGATTTTTCAAGAAGGCGATAAGCATGCTGCTTAACCTGTTCAATGAAATGCGTGCGGCCAAGGTGCCAGTATCCGTGCGCGAGCTGCTGGACCTGATCAACGCCCTGAAACACCGCGTGACCTTCGCCGACATGGACGAGTTTTATTACCTGGCGCGCACGATCCTGGTGAAGGATGAACGTCATTTCGACAAGTTCGACCGGGCGTTTGGCGCCTATTTCAATGGCTTGCAAAACATCAACGAACACCTTGAGGCCTTGATCCCCGAAGACTGGCTGCGCAAGGAGTTCGAGCGTTCGCTGAGCGACGAAGATCGTGCGCAACTCCAGTCCTTGGGCGGCCTGGACAAGCTGATCGAAGCGTTCAAGCAACGCCTTGAGGAGCAAAAGGAACGCCATGCCGGTGGCAACAAATGGATTGGCACGGGCGGTACCAGCCCGTTCGGCTCGGGTGGTTATCACCCCGAAGGGATTCGCGTGGGCGATGCCGGGGCGCGTCAGGGCAAGGCGGCCAAGGTCTGGGAGCAGCGCGAATACAAGAACCTCGACGATCAGGTCGAGCTGGGCACGCGCAATATCAAGGTTGCGCTACGGCGCCTGCGCAAATTCGCCCGCCAGGGCGCGGCGGATGAACTGGATATCGACGGCACCATCGACCACACCGCCCGTGATGCCGGCCTGCTGAATATTCAGATGCGCCCCGAGCGTCGCAACAACATCAAACTGCTGTTGCTGTTCGACATCGGCGGCTCGATGGACTCCCACGTCAAGACGTGCGAAGAGCTGTTTTCGGCCTGCAAAACCGAGTTCAAGCATCTGGAGTACTACTACTTTCACAACTTCATTTATGAATCGGTGTGGAAGAACAACCAACGCCGCCAGGTTGAGCGCATCTCGACCCAGGACCTGCTGAACAAGTACGGTGCCGACTACAAAGTGATTTTTATCGGCGACGCGGCGATGGGCCCGTATGAGATTACCCACGCGGGGGGCAGTGTCGAGCACTGGAACGAAGAGCCAGGCTACAAGTGGATGCAACGCTTTATGGAGAAGTACAAAAAACTTATCTGGATCAATCCATACCCCAAGGACACGTGGAACTACACGGCTTCCACCGGGATCGTGCGTGACCTGATCGAAGATCGCATGTACCCGCTGACCCTTGACGGGCTGGAAGAAGGGATGCGGTTTTTGGCGAAGTGATTTTTCATGAACCTTGTAGATACTCTGTAGCCGCTGCCGCAGGCTGCGATGGGCAGCGCAGCGGCTACAGAGATACTTCAAGCGTGGGAGCGAGCCTGTTCGCGAAGATCATTCGCGAGCAGGCTCGCTCCCACTGGGGCTTGACCTGGAACAGAGTATCTACAAAGTGATTCAGCCGAATCGCTGCATGAATCCCACCATCTGACGTTGCGCAGCTTCCTGGGTGGTGGGCCGCATGGACACGCCCTCCCCCGGCAAGCACTGGGCCAGACGCGCCAGCGCCAATGGCGTCAAGGCACCAAGCCGCGGATAGCCGCCAATGGTCTGACGGTCATTGAGCAGCACGATTGGCTGGCCATCGGGCGGCACTTGAATCGCCCCCAGCGGTATCCCTTCTGAAATCATCGGTGCGCCCTGATAGACCAGCGCTGGCCCCAACAAGCGAATCCCCATGCGGTCGGCCCGGGCGTCCAGAGTCCAGGAGCTGTTGAAAGCATCGAAGGTACTTTGCCCGCTGAAAGCTCCAATTTGCGCACCCAGCACCACATCCAGCGCAGGATTGGCACTGAACACCGGTTGCAGCCCACGGGGTAGTTCGCGCAGCGGCTGTGCATGCCCGGCAAAACTCAGTTCATCGCCTGCGACCAGCCCGCGACCGAAGCCATCCGGCCCACCGAGTTGCTCACGGGCTACCGTGGCGCAACTTCCCAAGACTTGAGGCGCATTGAAACCTGCGGGAGCCGCCAGATAAGCCCGGGCGCCGATCAGCGGCTGGGTAAATGTGAGGGTCTGGCCTTTTTTCAAGTCGAAACTGCGCCAGGGCTTCAGCGCCTGCCTGTCAACTGTGGCAGCAAGGTCGGCGCCCGCCAATGCCAAGCTGCAATCAGCCTGGGCAACCAGGCTCAAGCCACCGAGAGTGATTTCGATAACCGCCGCATCCGGCGAATTACCCAGCAGCCAATTGGCCCACGCCATCGACAGCCAATCCGCGGCACCGCCCTGGGTCACGCCCAAATGCCGCACGCCAAAACGTCCGGTGTCCTGCAACAGGCACAACGGCGTACTGGCTCGAATCAATAATTGGCTCATGCCAGGGCCTCCTGAGGGGTATCGTCACCGCCTAAACGGATGAATTCAGCGTGGGAAACAGGCGCGAATTGCACCGTATCGCCGGGCTGCATCAGGCTGTAGCCATCACGTTCACGGTCAAACAACGCGCTCGGGGTACGCCCGACCAGGTTCCAGCCGCCCGGGGACTGCGCCGGGTAGGCGGCGGTCTGACGCTCGGCAATCCCGACGCTGCCGCTGGCGACGCGCTTGCGCGGGGTGTTCAGGCGTGGGGCGGCCAGCGCCTCTTCGACCAGGCCCATAAAAGCAAAGCCCGGAGCAAAGCCCAGTGCAAACACCTGGTACTGATGCTCGCTGTGACGGCGAATGACCTCACTCACAGAGCAACCTGCGCGCTGGGCCAGCAAGGTGAGTTCCGGGCCCACGCTCAAGTCGTACCACACCGGCAGAACATGGCACTGGCCACGGTTTTGGGTTTCCGGGCGCAGGTCGGTCATGGCCTCGGCGATCAACTCCCGAGCCTGAGCTGGACTTAGCGCCAGTCCGTCGTAATGCACCATCAGGGTGGTGTAGGACGGCACCAGATCGATCAACTGCCCGGCGAAGCAGGCCCGCAATCGTTCGCAGGCGGCCAGCATCCACGGCATGTTGGCTTCGGCGATTTCATCGAACAAACGTAGCATCAGGCAGTCGATGGCCACCACTTCGATACGCGGCGTCATGCCTGAGCCTGCTGGCTCAAAGCCTCGCGAATGCGCTGCACGGCGGCAACCGAGCTGGCGTTATCGCCATGCACACACAGGGTATTGGCATGCAGTAGCAAGGCGCTGCCATCACTGGCAACCAGAGCCTTGCCCGCAGCGATGGTCAGGGCCTGTTGCACGATGACATCCGCTTCGTGGTGCACGGCCCCCGGCAACTGACGCAAGACCAAATGCCCGGCGCTGTCGTAAGCGCGGTCAGCGAAAGCTTCAAACCACAGGGTGATACCGAACTCATCGCCAATCGCCTGGGCGGCGCTGTTGTCGCGGGTAGCCATCAGCATCAGCGGCAAGCTTGAATCATAAGCGGCCATGGCCTGAATCACTGCCCGCAGCTGTGCGGGGTTGGCCATCATGTCGTTGTACATTGCGCCGTGAGGTTTGACGTAGCTGACCCGGGCACCCTGCGCCCGGCAAATGCCATCCAGCGCGCCGATCTGATAGTGCAACAAGTCCTGCACTTCTTGTGCTGAATAGGCCATGGAGCGGCGACCAAAGCCCGCCAGGTCCTGATACGCCGGATGGGCTCCGATTTGCACGTCGTGCGCCAAGGCCAGGGCCACGGTTTTGCGCATGATGCTCGGGTCGCCGGCGTGAAAGCCGCAGGCGATGTTGGCGCAATCGATAAACGGCATGACTTCGGCATCCAGGCCCATGGTCCAGCTGCCAAAACTCTCACCAATGTCGCAGTTCAATAACAGGCGGCTCACGATGATGCTCCTGTGGTCTTTTTATAGTTTAGGTGTGGAGCATTTTTCGACAGCCGCACGCCGTTCGTCCAACTAATAAAAGCCGGACTTGGGCATAAAAATAATTTGATTGCTTCTAACCACACGCACAAATTTTTGTGGGAGCCAGCCAGCTCGCGAAGGTCGTTAACAGTAGCGCGCGTTTACAAGGTTATCGTGCGCTATTGAGATCTTCGCGAGCAGGCTCGCTCCCACGATCAGTAGCTGCGCTCGCGTCGGGCCAGACGTTCGCGTTGGCGTTTGCCACCGAGTACCACCCAGTCCACCAGCCTGAAGAACCCCTCGATAATAAAGGAGAACAACAAGGCCCCTGCCATAGCCCAGCCTATGGCGCTTGGCGACAGCAAGACCTGATAGGTGTAGGCGTTGAGGGTTTCCTGGCGGATGGCCGGGTCGGCCGCATACGCTACTTGCAGGGCGCGCATGTACCACGGGCCTTGCATGGCCTGGAACTGCTCGTCGAGCAGGCGCTGACGGTTGAGCAAGGTGCCGAGGCTGGTGGCATCGCTGCGGAAGACCGGGTCGTCGCTGGCCTGGTAATGTGCCACCAGCGCTTGCAGGTCACCTTTGAAAAACTGGTTGGCGGTGTTCTGGAAGCCCGTCAACCCGGTCTGGGCCTCGATCAGATGAGCTTCAACGCGATTGGCGTAATCATTGATAAACCCAGGCACTTGCACACCGAGGAGCAGCCCAAGGGTAAACAACACCAACCGCAGGTAGCTCAAGAACATACACGCCTATCCTTATTCGGTTGTGCCCTGGCTGACGCATTCACCGCGTCGCCACAGGCTCCATTGGCCCGGCTCGTAGCGGGTCCAGGTTTCGTTTTCGGTCAAAGGCTCGGTGGCGATCACGGTGACCACATCGTTAGGCGTGGTTTCGGCCTGAAAATCGACGATCACGTCGACATCTTTCAAGCGTGCCGGACCAAACGGGGCGCGACGGGTAATTTGCGCCAGCTTGGTCGAGCAATAGCAAAACAACCAGTCACCGTCGCTGAGCAGGCAGTTGAACACGCCTTTGCTGCGAAACTCGGCGCAGGCCGCTACCAGCACCGGCAGAATGCTCTCAACGTCGACCGGCTCGGGGAAGGCTTCGCGCACCCGGTTGAGCAGATCACAGAACGCCGCTTCGCTGTCGGTATCGCCTATGGGACGGTAAAAGCTCGTGCTCGGGGAAAAGTCGGCCAACTGACCGTTATGCGCGAAACACCAGTTACGCCCCCACAGCTCACGGACAAACGGGTGAGTATTGGACAGGCACACCTTGCCCACGTTGGCCTGGCGGATATGGCCAATCACCACTTCACTTTTGATCGGGTAACGCTGTACCAGCAAAGCGACTTCGGAGTCGCAACTGGCAGCCGGGTCCTGGAACAGGCGCAGGCCACGGCCTTCGTAGAAGGCAATGCCCCAGCCATCACGATGCGGGCCGGTACGCCCGCCGCGCTGCATAAGCCCGGTAAAGCTGAACACAATATCGGTCGGGACGTTGGCGCTCATGCCCAATAATTCACACACGCTCGCACTCTCGCATTCAGGCTCGACGAAATAGGATTACAACCGCGGCTCGACCCGGGACGGGGCCGGTGCACGCGATGCGCCTTGTGGCGCATAACGATCATTGCCGGCCGAGCCAAATGGCTGGTCGTCTTCAGGATCGTGTTGATGGGCTTGTGCTGCCGCGTCGGCTTGCGCCTTTCGCGCCTTGCTGGCGCGCTCGATTGGCCAGCGGATCAACACAAACACAGCGTATAGACACAGCGCAATAATGGCGTACATCAGCAGGTCAGAGACGGCACGCCAAGCGTTGTTGCCGACTTTAAACGCCAGATCCAGCGCGGTAATAGCCACCGCTGGCGCGAATTGCTCTTTGACCGGGTCAATAATGGTCGGACTGAACAGCAGCACGGCCATTAACACGCGCAATGGTTCGCGCAGCCAGCGCCACATGAAGCGGGTCAGGCGGCACCATACGAGCAGGCAGCCAAAAGCTGCAAAGGCGTAAAGGCCCCAGGCGATCAGATAGTCGTTCTCGGTCATGGTATCCATGGTCGGCAGGCAATGAGACGCTATGATAACGGCTTTTAGGCAGTGCGGCTGCAACGCCGTCAGCGCCACTTCTTTTCATGCAGGTTTCAGAGAACACTTAATGACCGAATCAGCCCACGCCAATAGCGCTCCTATCGCACATAAGGTTGAGGGCTCAGACCCCTACTCGTGGTTGCAAAATCGCGATAGCGATGAAGTTTTAGACTACTTGAAAGCCGAAAACAGCTATCAGGAGGCACAACTGGCCGATCAGGCCACCTTGCGTGAGACGCTGTTTCAAGAGATCAAGGGCCGAATTCGCGAAACCGACCTGTCACTGCCCTCCCCTTGGGGGCCGTATCTGTACTACACCCGCACCAATGCCGGCGATGAGTACGCTCGCCATTACCGCTGCCCGCGCCCGGCCGATGACAGTCAGCAGGTCGACGAAAACGCCGAACACTTGCTGCTGGACCCCAACGCCCTGGCCGATGGCGGGTTTATTTCCCTGGGCGCATTCAGCATCAGCCCTGATCACCAGCGGCTGGCCTACAGCCTGGACACCAGCGGTGAAGAGGTTTATCGCCTGTTTGTCAAAGAACTGAGCAGTGGCGCTGTTACCGAACTGCCATTTGAAGACTGCGATGGCAGCATGACGTGGGCCAATGACAGCCAGACGCTGTTTTTCGCCGAGCTTGACGACACCCATCGCCCGCACAAGTTGTTGCGTCATACCTTGGGCGAGACGCACGCCCACGAGGTGTTTCATGAGCCGGACGGACGTTTCTTCCTGCATTGCTATCGTTCGAGTTCCGAGCACCAGCTGATTTTGCTGCTCAACAGCAAAACCACCAGCGAAAGCTGGGTGCTGGACGCCGATCAGCCGCAGCAAGCCTTTAGCTGCTTGGCACCACGGGTTGAAGGGCACGATTACAGCGTCGATCACGGCCTGTACGAAGGCCAATGGGCCTGGTTTATCCGCACCAATCAGGACGGCATTAATTTTGCCCTCTATTACGCCCTCGGCGAGGTGCCGACGCGCAATGACTGGCAGCAACTGATCGCCCACAGCGACAGCGTGATGCTGGAAGGCATGACCCTGAACTCCCAAGCCTTGTGCTTGAGCCTGCGTGAAGGCGGCCTGCCGATCATTGAAGTGCGCCCCAACGATCTGCCGTCGTATCGCGTGCAATTGCCGGACGCGGCCTACAGCCTGTATGTGCAAGACAGCCTGGAATTTGACAGCAAGCATATTCGCCTGCGTTACGAAGCACTGAATCGCCCGGCACAAGTTCGACAACTGACGCTCAGCACCGGCGCGCAAAACGTGCTCAAGGAAACCCCGGTACTGGGGCCATTCAATGCCGATGACTACGTCAGCCAGCGCTTGTGGGCTACCGCACCGGACGGCACTCAGGTGCCGATCAGCCTGGTGGTCAAACGCGACGTCCTGGGCCAGCCTGTGCCGCTCTACCTGTATGGCTACGGCGCCTACGGTGAAAGTCTCGACCCGTGGTTTTCCCATTCGCGCTTGAGCCTGCTCGATCGAGGCGTAGCCTTTGCCATCGCCCATGTGCGTGGTGGCGGTGAACTGGGCGAAGCCTGGTATCGCGCGGGAAAACAGGAACACAAACACAACACGTTCAGCGATTTTATCGCCTGTGCCGAACACCTGATCGAACAGGGCCTGACCCGTAGCGAACAATTGGTCATCAGTGGCGGCAGTGCTGGCGGGCTGCTGATTGGTGCGGTGCTCAATCAACGTCCTGAGCTGTTCAAGGCGGCGATTGCCGAAGTGCCGTTCGTGGATGTACTCAACACCATGCTCGACCCGGACCTGCCGTTGACCGTCACCGAATACGACGAATGGGGCAACCCGCAAGAGCCAGAGGTGTATGAGCGGATCAAGGCCTACGCACCATATGAAAACGTCACAGCGCAAGCGTATCCGGCGATGCTGGTAATTGCTGGCTACAACGACAGTCGCGTGCAGTATTGGGAAGCTGCCAAATGGGTGGCCAAACTGCGCGCCAGCAAAACCGACGACAACCTGCTGCTGCTCAAGACCGAGCTGGAAGCAGGCCATGGCGGCATGAGCGGGCGTTATCAGGGCTTGCGCGATGTGGCGCTGGAATATGCGTTTGTGTTCAAGGTGCTGGGTATTTAACGGTCACGTAGCAGCTGACGAGCTCCGCGAGGCTGCGTCCGACGATGCAATCGTCGTAAACCCGGTATCCGCGATGTCTCTGAAACACCAAGGCTGAGTGGTTTTACGACTGCTTCGCAGCCGAACGTAGCCTCGCTCTACTCGTCAACTGCTACAGGGGTTTTGCTCGCCTTCGCGCTGTTCGTCAGCGGCTACACACGCTCGCGTACAGTCAGTCCTGAGAGGTTTTACCTTTCGAGTCTTTCGGTTCAAGCCCCGGTAGCGCTTGATCCTTGGGCGGTTGCGGCAGATCAATCGGTGGCAGCGGGATCAGGCTGCCACTCCCGGCTACCGGTTTTGGCACAGCGCGCGGGGTGATTTGCGGGTACGGGGTTGGCGTGGCAGTGCCTGGCGAACCCGGTGCCGCAGTCACGGGTGCGCTCGGAACAGTGGTTAATTCCGTTGCCTGGGCTGCACTTATCAAGAGCGCGCTCCATACAATGGCCGTTAGAATAGTGCGTTTCATCAATCACTCCGTTGCCAGACCGGTTTGTCTGCCCTCAGGCTACTCGTAACCTGCGGTTTTTGCCCCCTTCAATGAGATTTCCATGAAACGTTTTGTTTTGCTCGACACCACTCCAATCCCCGAAAACGGCGGTGCCTTGTGCCTGTTCGAGTATGGCGAAGACTTCGTGATCAAGATTCAGGGCGGTGACGGCGGCCAGTTGATGAACACCCGCATGCATGGCTCCGAAGACGCACTGGCCGAAATCCCCTGCCGCAAGGTCGCCGGGCGTCCGCAGTCGCGGGTCCTGATTGGCGGTCTGGGCATGGGCTTCACCCTGGCCTCGGCGCTCAAGCATTTGGGCAAGACTGCCGAAGTGGTAGTCGCCGAACTGGTACCCGGCGTCGTTGAATGGAATCGCGGCCCGCTGGGCGAAAAATCGGGTAACCCGCTACAAGACCCACGCACCGTGATCCGCATGGAAGACGTCGCCAAGGTCCTGCAAGCCGAACCCAGTGGTTTTGATGCGATCATGCTCGACGTCGACAACGGCCCTGAAGGCCTGACCCAAAAAGCCAATAGCTGGTTGTACTCAGCGGGCGGTTTGAGCGCCTGCGCCAAGGCCCTGCGCCCAAAAGGCGTGCTGGCGGTCTGGTCTGCCAGCGCTGACAAACAGTTTTCGGACAAACTGCGCAAAGCCGGTTTCAAGGCTGAAGAAGTGCAGGTGTTTGCCCACGGCAACAAGGGCACCCGGCACACGATCTGGATTGCAGAAAAAATCAAAGGCTGATCAACAGCTAAACTTAGCGACATAACCGTCATTAGTCTTACAAGGTGAACCCATGAGTTCGGCGAACCCACCCTCCCACACCGCCAAGCTGGATCGCATCCTGGCCGATGCCCAGCGTGACCGCGAAATGGGCTACCGCGACAAAGCCCTGAAAATGTACCCCCACGTGTGCGGCCGCTGCGCCCGTGAGTTTGCTGGCAAGCGCCTGAGCGAGCTGACGGTGCACCACCGCGACCACAACCACGATAACAACCCGCAAGACGGTTCCAACTGGGAACTGCTGTGCTTGTACTGCCACGACAACGAGCACTCTCGTTACACCGATCAGCAGTACTTTTCGGAAAGCTCCACCAGCAGCCCGAAAATTGCCAAGGCCACCCACAACCCGTTCGCGGCGTTGGCCGGGCTGATGAAGAAAGACGAGTAGCACACCGCCACTCCCACCGCAGGCCTATGCTGTGCCAATGCCGTATACTCGCGTCTTTTTTCGCAAAGGCTCGGGCACGTGGCAAACAAACGGTACAGCTGCATTGGTTTGTATAACCCCAAATCACCGGAAAACGTCGGCTCGGTGATGCGTGCGGCTGGTTGCTATAACGTGGCGTCGGTGTTTTACACCGGTAAACGCTATGAGCGCGCTCGCGACTTCGTCACCGACACCAAGAAAATCCATCAGGATATTCCTCTGATCGGTATCGACGATCTGAAAAAAATCATTCCACTGGGCTGTATCCCGGTCGCGGTTGAGATGGTCGAGGGCGCGCGCTCCTTGCCTGAGTACACCCACCCTGACCGGGCGATTTATATTTTCGGCCCGGAAGACGGCTCGCTCGGCAAGGACGTGCTCGACTGGTGCGAAGACGTGATTTACATCCCTACCACGGGCTGCATGAACCTGGCCGCAACGGTCAATGTGGTGCTTTACGACCGTTTGGCCAAGGGCAAAAACACCCGCTCCGGGCCCAAGTTCGGCTAAGTCAGACCTTGTCTTTATTCTGCTGGCTGGAGCTCCAGTCCACCAGCAGGCTATATGCGATGGCAAGCAAGGTTGGGCCGATAAACAGGCCGATGAAACCAAAGGCTATCAAACCGCCAAACACGCCAAGCAGGACGATTACCAGCGGCAGGTTGCCGCCCCTGCTGATCAGATATGGTTTAAGCACGTTATCGACACCGCTGATGATCAGCGTGCCCCAAACACCCAGGAAGATCGCCATCCCGTAATCGCCCTTCCAGGCCAGCCAAGCCGTGGCCGGAATCCAGATCAGCGGCGGTCCCATCGGGATCAGGCTGAGCAGGAACGTTGCCAGCCCCAGCACCAATGCACCGGGCACTCCAGCGATAAGAAAGCCGATCAGCGCCAGCAATGCCTGGGCAGCTGCGGTGCCGATCACACCGTTAACCACTCGCTGCACAGTGCCCGCTACCAGCTCCTGGTAGTAGTCGGCACGATCACCAATCAACCGCTCAAGCAGACCGTGTACAAAGCTCGCCAGCCGCGGGCCATCACGGTAAAAAAAGAACACAAAGACAATACTCAGCGTCAATTCAAGAATGCCGCCGCCGATCTGTGCACTGCGAGCCAGTAACCAGTTACCCACCTGCCCCAGGTAGGGCTTGACCGCCAGAAGCATCGCCGCGCCCTGTTCATCGATGGTGTTCCATATCCCCACCAGACGTTCGCCCACCAGCGGGATACCGGCAATCCAGGCCGGAGCATCTGGCAAGCCTTCGAGCTGCACATCCTTGACGAAGGTGGTGGCATCACGCACATGGTCTGCCAGGTTTAGCCCCAGCCACACCAGCGGCACGGCCACCAACAGCATCCAGCCCAGGGTCAGGATGCTCGCGGCCAGCGATTCGCGGCCCTTGAGCAAGCGTGTCAGCAGGCGCATCAGCGGCCAGCTGGCAAACGCCAGCACTGCGCCCCAGAATAAGGCTGACCAGAATGGCGCCATCACCCACAGGCTGGCACCGAACAACACCAGCAGCAGAATCTGCACCAGCAGGCGATCGTTATTGAGCATGTATGTTCCGCAGAAAATTCAGAATAAAAGAAGGACGACGACTACGCAGAGTGTAGCCGTCGTTTGAAAAAGTTTAGCGTAGCAACTCGATATGCAGGCCCTTGGCCTGACCATTACCCAGTTCCATTCGGGCAGCCCGTACCCCGTTATTGATCAACGCATCGCGCCAGGCGGAAGCCTGGGCACCGGTCAAACTGACCCTGGAAGTCGCATCAAGGTTCAATGCTCTTGAGATCAACGTCAGCCACTGTGCATCCGGCTCACCGCTGAGCTTGGGGAAGTCCAGTTCGCCGGTACTTTTCAACTGGCGCTGCAAGGTGGCCGAGGTCGGAAGCAACTCACCCAGATCGGCACTCGCCTGCAGTTGTTCGACGTGCAGATAGGCTTTGCGGTTGCCCCGATTGATGCCGTACAAGGCAATCAGTTGGTTCTGCTCGGGAGCCGCTCGACGCAGCAACAAGTAGGTCTGTTGCTCATCAGAACCGACCAGTTTGGAATTACCGAAAATCTCATTGGCCCAGATGCTGCTTTCGCCACAGTCACGAGCCTGGCACCAGAACAGCAATTCGGCACCCTGCTTTTGCAGTGCTTCACGGGCAGCGGTAAAGGCTTCGGTGGCCGAATGTTCGGCAGGCAACTCGTAGGTCACAGCCGTGGTCTGACCACGGGTATTGATCTGTCCCTCGAATCGCAGGCGGCCGCTGATCTTACGGATCGAGCCCATCGGGTAAATACGCTCGACGTCAGGTTTAACGGTGTAATCGACAATTTGCGCGTCCGCGAGGCGCGGCACATCGGGCAAATCGTGGCTACCGGGTACATCACTGGCCCACAGTAGCGGGCTAAAACAGCTCAGTCCCAACGCCCAGATATAACGATTGGGTATTTTCATCGGCGTACATCACCGAGTGCTAGCGTGTGGCTCAGCATCCTCACGATAGAGACCGGGTGGCCTTTCGAGGTCGCAGCGGTGTAGAGATCTATCATGGTTGTCTCCCATTTCAACCCGCCAAGCCTCGACAGTTGGTAGCCGCAAGTCAAGGAACGGCGAAGAACCGATTGAAACAGTCTGCAACAAGGATCGCCCCTGCCTCGTCATTCAGGTGCAAATGATGGCCACCTGGTAACCGTTCCAGTGTGAAGGGTAGTCGATCCAGCAGCTCGGGATGATTGGCCAGCATGCCCTGCTCTGCCACCACCAGCGTCGTAGGGCAACTCACCCGCCGAACGAAGGACATTGCCTGCTCGTCACTCAGGCGCAAGGGCGACGGTAATGTCAGCCGGCTGTCGCTACGCCAGCTGTAACCTCCTGGCACCGGCATCAGACCGCGCTGGGCCAGCAGTTCTGCCGCCTCACGACTGACGGCAACCAGACCTTTCATTCGCGCCTCAACGGCCCGGTCGAGGGTCGGATGCACTGACTTGCGTTTGTGCTCCAGGTCGAGTTGCGCCTGCAGGGCTTGCCCCATGCGCTCAGCCGTATCCCCTTCAGGGCCGCTGCGCAACACGATGCCATCAATCAGCGCCAGCCGGGTCACCCGCTCAGGGAACGATCCGGCAATGACTACCGACACAATCGCCCCCAGCGAGTGGCCCAACAGGGCAAACCGATCCCAACCCAGTTGCTCGGCCACACGCAGCACATCAAAGGCATAGTCCGCCAACGCATACCCGGCTCCGCGTGGCCGGTGATCCGAATGACCATGCCCGGCGAAATCCAGCGCCACGATGCGCAACCCCGACAGTTTTGGCGCCAGCCGGGCAAAGCTGTTGGCGTTGTCCAGCCAACCGTGCAGGGCAATTACGGGCAGCCCGTCTTCGGGACCAAAAATGTGTGCGGCCAGTTCGATATGCGGCAGGCTAAGACGAATTTCTTCAACCACAGGGCTCATGCAAGGTGCTCTTTAGAGGCCAGGATAACGAAGCTCCCAGCGGGCAAAAATCTGTTTCAGCAGGCTGGCGGTGTCCTGCGGCTGCTCCAGCGGGAACATGTGCCCGCCCGGCACACTCAGCGACTCTCCGTTGGGCATGCGGGCAACAGCCTTGGCATGATGGCTCATGACTACCCGGCTGTCGCGCCCGCGAACCACGGTCAACGGCACCTGCAACTGAAAGGCTCGACCGGGACTGGTATGCGGGACGCTGCGATAGATGTCGATCTCTGTTGCCGGGTCAAAGCTCAGCCGCAAGCGGTCATCCACAGGCCGCAACCCGTGCTCCAGATAGGCTTCAAAGCAGTCGGGATCAAAGCTGCGAAACAGCGATTTGCCTGCAAAGTAAGCGCGCGCCGCTTCCCGGTCGGCAAACTCTTCACGCCGTCCCAGCGTGCGACCGGCCGGGGTCAGACGATCGATCAGGCCAAAGCGTTTGGCCGCACGAATCACCCACTGGTCGGTACGCGTCAGCACCGGTGAATCCAGCATGACTACGCCTCGGTACAGGTGCGGACAGCGGATAGCGGCATGCAGATGCAGCATCCCGCCCAGCGAATGGCCCACCCCCAGCACGGGTTCGTCTTGCTGTTGCAGATGGAAGATCAGTTCATCAACAAGGTTGTGCCAGTTGTTGTCCACCGGATAACGCGGGTCATGCCCGTGCTGTGGCAGATGAGCCACGCGGTAATCCGGCGCAAGGGCACGGAACAGCTTTGCGTACGTGGCCGAAGGGAAGCCATTGGCATGGGCGAAAAAAATCTGCCGAGACATACAAGGCGTCCAGATGTAGGAGGTATGCCGTATTGTCTGCAGGAAGATTCTTCATATCAATGACCGTATGCGCCATGAGTGACGACACTACGGCCATTATCTGGCCGTTTGATCACCGAGCTGGTGGTGTTTCACCTAAAGGAACGACGGCGATGGTCAGCCGGGAAATACAGTTGTTTTTGCCGCTGTCATCGCTCAGGCGGATATCCCAGACATGGGTCGTGCGGCCTATGTGCACCGGGCGGGCCACTGCGCTCACCCGGCCGCTACGCACGCCACGCAAGTGGTTGGCGTTGACCTCGAGGCCAACACAATAGAATTTGGTGGTGTCGACACACAGAAAGCTGGCCATCGAACCCAAGGTTTCGGCCAGGACCACCGAGGCGCCACCATGTAACAGGCCAAAGGGTTGATGAGTGCGATGATCGACCACCATGCTCGCGGTGATTGAGTTGTCATCGAAGGCATCGAAGGTGATGTCCAGCACGTCGCAAATCGTGTTGTTGCGCATTGAATTCAAGTACGCCAGATCTGGCGGGGTGGTCCACAAGCTCATGTGGTCATTCCTAGGTCAGTGAATGTGGGTGGCGGAACCATTGGCCTTCAACGCAACGTCAAAATGCCATGGGTCCGCCACCAACTATCTTTCACTACGACCAACATGCGCAACCGCAGGACTGATCAAGGGTGATACGCACTGAGCAAGGTCATGCTGCCCGCCAGCGGCCACTCACCTTCAAGCTCCACCAGGCTGGCCGTCTGCATGGGCTGGGGCTGGCGCAAATGGCCGTGCAGCAACAAGCTGATCAACTCGCCCACAAACGGCTGATGGCTGACCAACAATACATTGCCGCTGTCCGCAAGTTTACTGACCGCGTCCCTGGGCTCGCTCTCGGGTGTCAGCCACGGCACGGTAATGAGCTCGGAAGTGAAACCCAAGGCCTTGCGTACCAGCTCAGCGGTCTGCTGAGCCCGCACATAAGGGCTGACCAAAATGCAGTCCAGCGGCTGGCCGATCAATCGGGCGGCGCTATGCAGTACTTGCTCCCGACCATGGGTCGTGAGTTCGCGCTCGGCATCTCGCCGGGCGTGGGGCTGGGCTTCGCCATGACGCAAAATCCAGACTTTCATGGCTTGGTCTCTTCGCCCTTGGCGGCTTGCCCGTAAGGCGCTTCACCTTCAGGGGCACGCGGAGCTGGCCAGTCTGCAAACGGCCAGGGTTTTTGCTCGGTGTGAAAGCTGCCGAAACGGCCGATCTGCGCCAGATAAAGGCTCAGGCTGTCGCCAAAGTTCATCAGGCAACCGTTGGGCGCGCCATACACCAAGCGGTAAATCAGTTGCACCAGCACCAGCCCGCCGAGGACCAGTTGTGCTACCTGCCAGACCAGCAAGAAAACCAGCATCCACAGCACGCGCAAAATGATGGACTCGTACTTGGGCGCGTTTTTAGTGTCGTTCATCTACTGCTCCTGTCGTGCTCAGTTAAAACCGCTGGTGGAAATAAAGTCGACATCGGTCTTCGGTTCGCCGCGCATCAACTGCCCGATCACCTGGTCCAGGGTATAACCCTCGAACAAAATAGCGTGCAGGCCAGCAACCAGCGGCATGTATACGTTCAGCTCCTGTGCCTTGGCCTTGAGCACCTTGAGGGTGTTCACGCCTTCGGCCACTTCCCCCAGCCGAGCAACCGCGTCTTCGAGGCTCAGCCCCTGCCCCAAGGCAAAGCCGACCTGGTAGTTACGGCTTTTGGGGGATGAGCAAGTGACAATCAAATCACCTACACCAGCCAGACCGAGAAAAGTCATGGGGTTGGCGCCCTGGCTCACGGCAAATCGGGTCATTTCTGCCAATGCACGGGTAATCAACATGCTCTTGGTATTTTCACCCATGCCCAACGCCACCGCCATGCCGGCGATGATCGCGTAAACGTTTTTCAACGCCCCGCCCAACTCCACCCCAAACCGGTCAGCACTGGCATAGACCCGGAAGGTACGCCCGTGCAGTGCGGCCTGAACGCGACTACAAAGGTCTTCGTCGGCACTGGCGACTACGGTGGCGGTCAGGGCATGCTCGGCAACCTCCCGCGCCAGGTTAGGCCCGGACAGCACGCCAATGCGCGCTTGCGGGGCAATTTCTTCAAGGATTTCGCTCATCAGTTTGAAACTATGAGCCTCAATTCCTTTGGTCAGGCTGACCAGCATTTTGCCGCTCAAACGCTCGGCATGTGCCGCCAGCACACTGCGCAAGGCGCTGGACGGCAAGGCTACAAAACATAGCTCACAGGCTTCGAGTGCTGCCTGCAGGTCGGTTACCGGCTCGACCCCGGGATGAATCTTGATGCCTTTAAGGTAACGTGGGTTTTCTCGATTGAGGCGAATCGCCTCGGCTTGCTCGGGGTCGCGCATCCACTGATGTACACGATGACCGTTCTCTGCCAGCAAGTTGGCCACGGCGGTGCCAAAGCTTCCGCCTCCCAAGACCGCAATAGCGCGCTGTTCAGTCATATGCAATCCCGTAATCCATCTAGCAGTGGCAATGGCGGCATTATACGGAGCACATCACCCGCGACCAGCCCCATGGCATATGGATGGCTTTGACTGAAAAAGTACCGCACCTCGGTTAACATGGTGTTCTGGTTCTCACCTTCAAGAGGCAGCACTGCTGTACTTCAAAATGAACGACTGCAAGTCAAGGATGACAATCAACATAGGCCATGTGTTTGCTGGCTGGCGACTCTCTGAAGGAGCCCCACTCCCATGATGGCTCGCACTCGGTGGGACATCCACACCCGCACTCAGATGATGAGCCTGGGCCCGGCGTTGTTATTGACCTTGTTGTTGATCAGTTTTTTTACCTTTGTAAGAATCCAGGACTTGCGCCAGGAGCTCAAACACACGGGCCAGTTGATCGCCAACCAACTGGCACCCGCCACCGAGTACGGGGTCATCACCGGGAACACTCATGTTCTGGAAACCCTGATAAACGCCTCTCTGAACATTCCGCACGTCCAGTTTGTGCAAGTACAGAACCGTACCAACGACGTGCTGGCCCACGCAGAGCACCCAACATCCAGCGCAGAACAAGGGTCGCAGGTTGAAGTGTTCCAGGCTTCCGTAAGGCTGCAAAAGAACCCCTCGGGGAGTTTTTCTCTGGTGAGCAATGACCAGCTGCCAGCACCCGCAGAAGACTATCTGGGACGGGTACTGGTTGGCATGTCCGGGGAGGCATTCAGTTCCCGCCAGCAAGAAATCCTGCTCAAGGCCGTGATTCTTGCCTTGTTTGCACTGGGGTTCACTTACCTCCTGGCCAGACGCCTGGCATCAAACTTGTCCAAGCCCATCAGTGATATGAGCAACGCGGTCAAGGCTATCCAGCAAGGCGACTACAAGCGTCCCTTGCCGGTCGTCGACGATGGCGAGCTGGGCAGCCTGGCCCAACACATCAACAACCTGGCCGAGGGCCTTGAACAGGCCAGCCGCGAGCAGCAGACAGCCATTGCGCAGCTGATTCAGACCCGCGAAGAGGCCGAGCGAGCCAACCGCGCCAAAACCGATTTTCTGGCAATGATGAGCCACGAGCTGCGCACGCCAATGAATGGCGTATTAGGGATGCTGCAACTGCTGGAAACCACAGAGATGACCGACGAGCAGGCTGAATATGCCGCCCTCGCGTCGGAGTCCACCGAACATTTGCTCAAGGTCATCAACGATATCCTCGACTTCTCGCGAATCGAACGTTCGGCGCTTGAGCTGGAGCACATCCCCTTCAGCCTTGCAGAGTTGGTCAGCAACTGCGCTCAGGCGTTCCAGCACAGCGCCGGGCAACGCGGGTTGCGTTTGCAACTGACTATCCCCGAGGGTTTGCAAGACTTGCACGTCCTGGGCGACCCGACCCGAATCCGGCAAATTCTGGTCAACCTGATCGGCAACGCCTTGAAGTTCACCGAACATGGCCAGGTGAGTATCGAACCGCTTTGGCAACAGCTGGATCACGAGTTGATCTGGTTTACCTGCGCCGTGCGCGACAGTGGTATCGGCATCAGCAGCGAAAAGCTGGACTCCATGTTTACAGCCTTCCAGCAGGCTGACAGTTCGATTTCGCGGCGTTATGGCGGTACAGGGCTGGGACTGCCCATCGCCCGTACGCTGGCTGAGCGCATGGGCGGCTCACTGCACGCCGCGAGCGAAGAAACACAAGGCTCGGTGTTCACCCTGGAAATCCCGTTGGAGCTGCATCAACCCATAGCACTCAGCCCACGGCCTGTGCCAGAAGCTGAAGCGACATGTACGCCAGGGCGTAAAGTCCTGCTGGTGGAAGATAATCTGGTCAATCAGACCGTGATTGAAGCCATGTTGAGCAGCCTAGGGTATGAGGTGAGTATGGTCAGCGATGGCGCACAAGCCATTCATTTCGCCAACACCGAGCGCTTCGCCGCGATCCTGATGGATTGTCGGTTGCCGATCATCAACGGCTACGAGGCCACTCGGCAAATTCGCCAACTGCCCGGCTGCGCGACCCTGCCCATCATCGCCTTGACCGCCAACGCCTTGCAGGGTGATCGGGAAACCTGCCTGCAGGCTGGAATGAACGATTACCTGGCCAAGCCGTTCAAACGAGCTGATCTGGAACAAATTCTGCAGCGCTGGGTCCAGTAACTTATGGCTAATAAGCCACCTGCGACTGGCGTTAAACACAAAAGTGCGGCAGTCTTAGACACCCGAATGGGCCACTGAACCGGCCCGATTTAAATTTTCAGTGCACAAGTGTACATTCTTGCCCTTTGCGCTGTGACTTTCACTACAACGCAATAGTCTATGTGTAGGCTGGCGAACTGGGACGTGTACGTTTCGGTTGGTCGGGAAGATTTGCCCCACCCTGCCGCATGGGATTATTGAGGAGCTCGCATGACCAAACAAAACGCCTTTACTCGGGAAGATTTGCTGCGCTGTAGCCGCGGCGAGCTGTTCGGCCCGGGTAACGCGCAACTGCCCGCCCCTAACATGCTGATGGTGGATCGCATCACCCATATCAGTGAAGAGGGTGGCAAGTACGGCAAAGGTGAATTGGTCGCCGAGCTGGATATCACCCCGGACCTGTGGTTTTTCGCCTGCCATTTCGAAGGCGATCCGGTGATGCCAGGCTGCCTGGGCCTCGACGCCATGTGGCAGTTGGTAGGTTTCTATCTCGGCTGGCAAGGTCTGCCGGGCCGCGGTCGTGCCTTGGGCTCGGGCGAAGTGAAGTTCTTTGGCCAGGTCTTGCCGACCGCCAAGAAAGTCACCTACAACATTCAAATCAAGCGCGTCCTCAAAGGCAAACTGAACCTGGCCATTGCCGATGGTTCGGTGACTGTCGACGGTCGCGAGATTTATACAGCCGAAGGCCTTCGGGTCGGCGTATTTACTTCCACTGACAACTTTTAAGGGTTATCCGCATGCGCCGCGTCGTTATCACTGGTCTGGGCATCGTTTCGTGCCTGGGCAATGACAAAGAGACCGTCTCCGCTAACCTGCGTGCAAGTCGCCCTGGCATCCGATTCAACCCGGAATATGCCGAAATGGGTCTGCGTAGCCAGGTTTCCGGCTCCATTGACCTGCCTCTCGAAGAGCTGATCGATCGCAAGATCTATCGCTTCGTCGGCCACGCAGCGGCTTATGCCTACTTGGCCATGAAAGACGCCATCACTGATTCGGGCCTGACCGAGGAGCAAGTCTCCAACCCGCGTACCGGCCTGATCGCCGGTTCCGGCGGCGCGTCGACCCTGAACCAGATGGAAGCGCTGGACATCCTGCGCGAAAAAGGCGTCAAGCGTGTTGGTCCGTATCGCGTTACGCGGACCATGGGCAGCACCGTTTCTGCCTGCCTGGCCACTCCCTTCAAAATCAAGGGCGTGAACTACTCGATCTCCTCAGCCTGCGCTACCAGTGCACATTGCATCGGTACTGCAGTTGAGCAGATCCAGCTGGGTAAGCAGGACATCGTGTTTGCTGGCGGCGGCGAAGAAGAACACTGGAGCCAGTCGTTCCTGTTCGACGCCATGGGCGCGCTGTCCACTCAATACAACGACACGCCTGAAAAAGCGTCCCGTGCCTACGACAAAAACCGTGATGGCTTCGTCATCGCCGGTGGTGGTGGCATGGTCGTGGTTGAAGAGCTGGAACACGCTCTGGCTCGTGGCGCCAAAATCTACGCCGAAATCGTCGGCTACGGCGCGACGTCCGACGGCTACGACATGGTTGCTCCAAGCGGCGAAGGCGCCATCCGCTGCATGCAGATGGCAATGTCTACCGTTGACGGCCCGATCGACTACCTCAACACCCACGGCACCTCTACTCCGGTAGGCGACGCCAAGGAAATGGAAGGTGTGCGTGCGGTGTTCGGTGACAAGGCGCCAGCCATCAGCTCGACCAAGAGCCTGTCGGGTCACTCCCTGGGCGCCGCAGGCGTTCACGAAGCGATCTACTGCTTGCTGATGATGGAAGGCAACTTCATCGCCGGTTCTGCCAACATCGAGGAACTGGACCCGGCTGTCGCTGACATGCCGATCCTGACCAAGACTCGCGAAGACGTCACGCTGAACAACGTGATGAGCAACAGCTTCGGCTTCGGTGGCACTAACGCCACTCTGGTTCTGAAGCGCTGGGTTGGCAAATAAGCCCACCCCTCGCGAAGTAAAAATGCCCCGGCTGGCCTAACCAGTCCGGGGCATTTTTTTGTCTAATGGAACGCATGCCGCTCGGGATGCTCTATAAAGATCAGGACCTTTATCACTGCCACTCCGAGGTTTGCCATGACTGTTACTGTTAATACCGAGTCCCACGAGGGTTTTCGTCACAGCATTAAAATCGACGATCACGAAGTGTTTACCGATTTGCCCAAATCAATGGGCGGCGAAAGCTCTGCACCCTCCCCCCATGATTACTTCGATGCCGCCCTCGGTGCCTGCAAGGCGCTGACGCTCAAGCTCTACGCACAAAAGAAAGACATCCCGCTGACCGGGGTCACAGTTGAAGTCAAACACGACGCCAGCGAAGAACAGAAAGGCAAATACGCCCTGCACGTCAAACTGACACTCAAAGGCGTGCTCACCGATGCCCAGCGCGATGAACTGCACAACGTGGCCGACAAGTGCCCGGTGCATAAATTGATGACCACCGCCGAGATCACCATCGAAACCCACCTGTCTGAAGGCGCTTTCAGCCAGTAGCGCCCCGGCAGGACCGAGCAGCGTTGGGTTATGCTCAACGCTTCTCCATCTCCAGGATCCTCCCATGCAGACACTGACCGTGATTCGGCCGCGCGCCGAGGATGTCGAAGGCCAACCGATCCTGCGCCCACTGCCTTCAGCCAAATGCCGCAGTGTCGGGCCTTTTGTGTTTTTCGATCACATGCTGCCTACCCACTACCCGCCCGGTCACGGGATGAATAT
This sequence comes from Pseudomonas kulmbachensis, assembly GCF_963681935.1. Classification (NCBI taxonomy): domain Bacteria; kingdom Pseudomonadati; phylum Pseudomonadota; class Gammaproteobacteria; order Pseudomonadales; family Pseudomonadaceae; genus Pseudomonas; species Pseudomonas kulmbachensis. The sequence goes on from NZ_OY817088.1 coordinate 3,642,896, forward strand.
CCGACAGCATCCGCACATTGGCCTGTCCACTTTGACTTATCTGTTTGAAGGCCAACTGCAACACAAGGACAGCCTGGGCTCCGACCAACAGGTTGGCCCTGGCGAAGTCAGCTGGATGACAGCTGGTGCGGCCATTGCCCACATCGAACGCACGCCTTCCTCCCTGCTGGCCCAGGGCTCAAGCCTGCACGGGCTGCAGGTGTGGCTGGCGTCCCCGAAAGAACACGAGAAAGGCCCAGGACACTACAGCCATCATCATCCCGACAGTTTGCCGGTCAGCGAAAGTCTGGGGGTGAGGATTCGTCTGATTGCAGGCACAGGCTTTTGCCTGACATCTACGGTGCCAGTGCTTTCACCGACCCTGTATGCCGAAATACACATGCAAACGGCCACCACCCTGCTTATCCCGGCGGAACACCCGGAGCGCGCGCTGTATGTGCTGGAAGGTGAAGTACAACTGGACGGCCAGACACTTGAGACACGCACCCTGGTCTTGCTGCCGGAGGGCGAAGACATGACGCTGTACGCCCAGGGTGACTGCCATCTGATGCTGATCGGCGGCGCGCCACTGGATGGACCGCGCCGCATGAACTGGAACTTCGTCGCCAGTGATCCGGCGCTGATCGAGCAGGCAAGAACCCGCTGGGCTGCAGGAGATTGGCCGACCGTCCCCGGAGAAACTGGGCGTATCGAACTGCCCTGAAGCCCGGCGCGTCGAGCGCTTACAAGACCATAGCCGCGACCCAACCAAAGGCCAGTAATGGCAAGTTGTAATGCAGGAACGTGGGCACCACGGTGTCCCAGATATGATGATGTTGACCGTCAATATTCAGGCCGGAGGTCGGACCCAACGTGGAGTCCGACGCCGGAGAACCCGCATCACCCAAGGCTCCCGCAGTACCTACGATGCAAACGATGGCCATCGGGCTGAAACCCAGCTGCACGCACAGCGGCACAAAAATAGCCGCCAGAATCGGCACCGTCGAAAACGACGAGCCGATGCCCATGGTCACCAGTAAACCCACCAGCAACATCAGCAGCGCACCCACGCCTTTGCTGTGGTTAATCCAGCCAGCAGATGCCTCAACCAGCGATTTAACCTCGCCCGTGGCCTTCAGAACTTCGGCAAAACCCGAGGCTGCGATCATGATGAAACCAATCATGGCCATCATTTTCATACCTTCGGTAAACAGATCGTCAGTCTCGCGCCAACGCACAATCCCCGAGGCCGAGAAAATCAGGAAACCCGACAACGCACCAATGATCATGGACCCCAGCCACAGCTGAATAATAAACGCCGCGGCAATGGCCACACCGGCCACCAGCAATGTGCGGGGGTTATAGCTGACGGCTACCTGCTCAACCTGTTCGATTTTGGCCAGATCATATTCGCGCTTTTTGCGGTAGCTGATAAAAACCGCCACCAGCAAGCCAAACAACATACCCAGGGCCGGGATTGCCATCGCGTGTGTAACATTGACCTGGCTGATATCCACGCCACTTTTACTGACGTTGGCGAGCAGGATCTGATTGAGGAAGATATTGCCAAAGCCCACTGGCAAGAACATGTACGGCGTGATCAAACCAAAGGTCATGACACAGGCGATCAAGCGTCGGTCAATTTTCAGCTTGGTCAGTACATACAACAGAGGCGGAACCAATAAAGGAATAAAGGCGATGTGAATCGGCACGATGTTCTGCGAAGCAATAGCCACAACCAGCAACAAACCGATCAATAACCATTTGACGCTATTACCCCCGACAGCATGTTGCCTGTTGACCATCATCAACGCTTTGTCCGCCAAGGCATGGGCCATGCCCGACTTGGCGATGGCCACTGCAAAAGCGCCCAACATGGCGTAGGACAACGCAACCTGCGCGCCACCACCCAGGCCACCGTTAAAAGCGTTGAGCGTTGCTTCGATACCCAGACCACCCACGAGACCGCCAACGACGGCACCCACAATCAGTGCGATTACCACATGCACACGGGACAGACTGAGCACCAGCATGATGCCGACCGCGGCAATTACTGCATTCATTATTACAACCTCATAGCGCGCACCACGATAAAACACCGTAAAGCGGAAAATTTCGGGCAACAGACGACTGTTCCAATCGCCGGATCTGGAAGGGTTGACCTATTTGGGGGCGCACACTTTGCAGCACCTCCAGCCCCTTGTCAAAGCGCGTGCCAACAGGCTCCCACCAATCCACCTCCGCAGGCCTTAACCCTAGTATTTAAAGGGCTAAATCAGCTTTATAAACACCGATTGGATGACTAATAACTCTGGCTTTCGGGTAAAGAAAAAACCCGCACGGCCGCTAACAATGAAAGCCCCTTTTTAGGATGTATCCATGTCGCTTAGACAGCTTTCCATCCAATGGAAAATCACCCTCCTCGCCGGACTCTGCCTGCTGGGCGTTGTCACCTTGCTGGTGGGGCTTTCTCTCTATCGCATGGATCACACCGCCGACCTGGTAGAGGCTTCAAGTTCGCAGATGCTTAATGATTCTGCCCAAGCTCGCATTGAGGCCCAGGGTGAAGCCCAGGCACTGGCTATCAGTCGCCAGTTTATGGACGCCTATCAGTACGGCAACGGCTTCGCCCGACAAGTCCTGTTTTTACGTGAGCAATCCGAGAAACGCTTTCTGGATGCCTTCGACCTGCGTGAAGATCTGACCCGCCAGGTAAAAGCCGCGCTGCAAGCCAATCCGGACCTGCTGGGGCTGTCGCTGGTGTTTGAAGCCAACGCGCTGGATGGCAAGGACACACTGTTCGATCATCAAAAAGACCTGGGCAGCAATGACAAAGGGCGCTTTGCCCTGTATTGGTCGCAACCGACACCGGGCAAACTGACCTCGATGGCACTGCCTGAGAAGGACATGGCCGACACCAGCACCGGGCCCAGCGGCCAAGCCAATAACACATGGTTTACCTGCCCACGTACGACGCGTAAACCGTGCATCATCGAGCCGTATTTTTATGAGATCGACGGGCAAAACGTATTGCTGACCAGCATCGTGTTCCCACTGATTGTTGACGGCAAAGTCATCGCGTCACTGTCGGTCGATATCAACCTCAACAGCTTGCAAGCCATCAGCCTGCAAGCCAGTCAGAAGCTGTACAAAGGGGAAACCCGTGTGGGCATCATCAGTTCGGCAGGGATACTGGCCGGGTTCAGTGCTGATGCCAGCAAGCTTTCCCAGCGCCTTGACCAGGTAGACCTCAACGATGGCGCTCAACTGACTCGGATGATGGCCGGGAGTGATCAGGCACAAAGCATTCGCAGCCAGCAGCGCTTGAAAGTCCTGACTCCCTTCCTGCCGATCCCCGGCAGCAAGCCTTGGGCCGTATTACTCGACGTACCGGAAAAAATATTGCTTGGACCGGCCCAAGCGCTGCAAGTCGAACTGGATGAGGGCAATAAAGCCGGGGCCCTGGTCGAGTTGGCCTGGGGTTCACTCGCTGCAATCATCGGACTGATGCTCGTGTGGCTGATGGCCCGTAGCGTTACACGTCCAATCCTCAGCGTGGCCAACATGCTCGAAGATATTGCCAGCGGTGAAGGCGATCTGACTCGTCGCCTGGCTTACGATAAAAAAGACGAACTGGGCCAACTGGCCAGTTGGTTCAACCGTTTTCTCGACAAACTGCAACCAACCATCGCCGAGGTTAAACGCTCGGTTCAGGATGCCCGCAGTACGGCCGATCAGTCGGCTGCCATTGCCACCCAGACCAGTGCCGGCATGGAACAGCAATACCGTCAGGTCGATCAGGCGGCCACCGCCTCCCACGAGATGAGCGCAACGGCACAGGACGTGGCACGCAGTGCTGCGCAGGCTGCCCAGGCCGCTCGTGATGCCGATCAGGCGACACGCCAAGGCCTCACCATCATCGACCGCACCACCACCAGCATCGACCATCTGGCTGCCGACATGAGCGTGGCCATGGCACAAGTCGAAGGGCTGGCGGCCAATAGTGAAAAAATAGGCTCGGTGCTGGAAGTTATTCGTGCGATTGCCGAACAGACCAACCTGCTCGCCCTGAATGCTGCAATCGAAGCAGCGCGGGCAGGCGAAGCCGGGCGCGGTTTTGCCGTGGTGGCTGACGAAGTACGCAATCTGGCACGCCGGACCCAGGAATCGGTTGAGGAAACCCGGCTGGTCATCGAGCAACTGCAGGCAGGCACCCAGGAAGTGGTGAGTTCCATGGGCAATAGCCATCGCCAAGCCCAGGGCAGTGTCGAGCAAGTGGGACAAGCGGTGACGGCCTTGCAGCAAATCGGTGATGCCGTGACCGTGATCACCGACATGAACTTGCAGATTGCCAGTGCAGCAGAAGAGCAAAGTGCCGTAGCGGAAGAAATCAACACCAACATAGCCACTATTCGCGATGTAACCGAGTCATTGTCTGAACAGGCCAATGAGTCTGCGCGGGTCAGCCAATCACTCAACGCACTGGCCAACCAGCAGCAAGGGTTGATGGACCAATTTCGCGTGTGATCTGCTGGGCGACGACGGCTTTAAGCCGTCGTCGCCTTTGGCGTACGCCCCGGGAGTTTGATTCTTACCAGCAGCCCGCCCAACGTACCCGTATCAAGCTGCATCTCCCCACCCCAGGCATCAACAATGTCTCGCACAATCCCCAGCCCCAGGCCATGACCACTGGTTTGCTCGTCCAGACGTGTGCCTCGGCTGAACACCTGATCACGCTCGGTCGCCGGAATACCCGGACCATCATCCTGCACCTCGATCAAAAACCCGCTTGGCATTTGACTAACGCTTAGCTCTACCTGGGAGTCGGCCCATTTGCAGGCGTTATCCAATAGATTGCCGAGCAGCTCGAGCATGTCCTCCCGGTCCCAGGGTAAATGGATGCCCGGCGAAGCCTTGAGTATCAACTCCAGATGATCGCCGTGAATCATGCCCAAAGTCGACAGAAGCCCAGGCAGTTCTGCATCGGCATCAAATTGAGCACCCGGCAATGCATCACCTGCAAGGCGTGCACGATTGAGTTCACGACTCATACGCTGCTGTATCTGCTCCAACTGCTCACGCAGTGTTTTTTGGATCTGAGGATAAGCTGCAAGCCGCGGATCATTGGCCAGGCTGACTAAGACCGCCAACGGTGTTTTTAATGCATGGCCCAGATTGCCCAGTGCATTACGCGAGCGCTTGAGATTGTCTTCGGTATGAGCCAGCAAATGGTTTACCTGCGTGACCAAAGGCTCAAGCTCAAGGGGCACCTGTGCATCAAGTTGCGAGCGCTGGCCTGACTGCAATTGAGCAATCTGTTTACGTGCAGTCTCCAATGGCCGCAGAGCACGGCGCACAGTAATTCGTTGCAGCAGCAATACAATGATCAGGGCCAGGACACCAATGCCCAGACCGATCCGCTGAACTTGCTTGAAGCTATCCCGGATTGGTGTGTAGTCCTGAGCCACGCTGATGGAGACCACCTGACCAAGACGCCGATAGTCACTGCGCAAGACCAGCAGCATCTGCCCTTCAGGGCCAGGTTGTAGCACGCTGTCCAATCCAGGCTGGCTGAGTCGCGGCAATTGAGCGTCCCACAGCGAGCGTGAGCGCCAGTGAGTATCACCAAATTCGATGCTGAAATAGTGCCCGGAGAAGGGACGTTGATACGCTGGCGATACTCGCCGCTCATCCAACTGCAATCCCTGGGGACCGCGGCTCAATGCCATCAGCAAATTTTCGCTGTCGTTCTTCAGGCCAGATTCCAGGTAGCTCTGCAGGCCATTTTCGAACAACCAGAGACTGACCTGGCCTACGACCAGACCTGCAACCAACAGAACACTGACCAAGCCCAGGCTCAAACGCCTCTGAATGGATTTCACTGGCCAACAGCGCCGAAAATATAACCTTGGCCACGCCGGGTTTCGATCACGGCCCGCCCTAGCTTGCGACGCAGGTGGTTCACATGGACCTCAAGCACATTAGAGTCACGCTCGGTCTCGCCATCGTAGAGATGCTCAGCCAAATGACTCTTGGAGAGAATCTGCTGCGGATGCAACATGAAATACCGCAGAAGGCGAAACTCGGCAGCGGTCAGCTGTACTTCGGCCCCGTCATTGATCACACATTGACGTGCCTCATCCAAATGCAGCCCCGCAGACTTCAATAAAGGCTGATTCGCTTGACCGTGAGAGCGACGCAATAGTGCCTGTACCCTCAACTGCAGCTCTTCAGGATGGAAAGGCTTGGTCACATAATCATCTGCACCGGCTTTAAGACCATCAATGCGCTCAGACCAGGAACTACGGGCAGTCAGAATCAGTACCGGCGTTGCCAACCCCTGCGCACGCCATTGTTTGAGAACATCGATGCCGGAAATTCCGGGTAAGCCCAAATCGAGAATAATCAGGTCATACGGCTCACTTTGCCCTTGATAAAGGGCATCACGCCCATCGGCCAGCCAATCAACCGCATAGCCCAATCGAGTCAGGCCGGCCATCAGTTCGTCGGCCAAAGGGACATGATCTTCCACCAGCAACAACCGCATTAATCGTCTACCTCGTCTTTGAGCAATTGACCATTACTGGCGTTCAGCTTGATCTCACGGACTACGCCACTGGGCGTAAGCAGTTCAACCTCATAAACATAAACGTCGTCATCCTCTTCAAGCTCCACTTCCAGCAGCTTTGAACCTGGATAGCGCTCGAGGGCTTTTTGAAGCAGTTGCTCCAGAGGCTGAATGAGACCTTTCTCGCGCAAATGCAGCGCCTCGTCTTGCCCCAAGTCCCGCGCGAAGGCCAAAGAACAGAAAGCAGAAAACATCAGCACGACCAATCCGCCAACTCGTACGTTCACTGTCATCACTTGCCTTTACGGCCTCCGTCCAGCGTCGTTATGCGACATCAAAAACACAAAGCATAGCGTTGCTGGCTTAATTGAAACTGAATCGGCCTGGCGACGCTCCGGAATGAGGGAGGTATACACCTGCACCTGAGTGTTAACTGCTAAACTGCGAGCCTGTATTTATCGCTCAGGCGATAGTCACTTCTTCAAGAGCTATAAACATTGTGGAAATTTTCAAAGAGTTTACCTTCGAATCTGCGCATCGCCTGCCTTATGTTCCTGAAGGCCATAAATGCGGCCGCTTGCATGGTCACTCATTCAAGGTGGCGATCCATTTAAGCGGCGATATCGACCCTGCAACAGGCTGGATCCGTGACTTTTCGGAAATCAAAGCGATTTTCAAACCGCTTTATGAGCTGCTTGATCACAATTACTTGAACGACATTCCGGGCCTGGAAAATCCAACCAGCGAAGTACTGGCAAAGTGGATTTGGCAACAGCTCAAACCTTTGCTTCCAGAACTGTCGGCGATACGCATTCATGAAACCTGCACCAGTGGCTGTATCTACTACGGTGACTGAATCGCAGGTTCAAAAAAACCACCTTTCGGGGTGGTTTTTTTTGCTCCGGGAAAAGTATGGGCAAGCTGTAATTCCAGGCATTGCGTTAGCCGCAACTTTTCTCGGCCCAAAAACAAACCCCCTGTCTGCGTGAGCAGACAGGGGGTTTGGAATTTAATCTTGACGATGACCTACTCTCACATGGGGAAACCCCACACTACCATCGGCGATGCATCGTTTCACTACTGAGTTCGGGATGGGATCAGGTGGTTCCAATGCTCTATGGTCGTCAAGAAATTCGGTAGCCAGGTCGTTTGCCTTTCGGCTCACGCTCCAGCGAATGGGTATGTAATAGAGTGGTGTTTTGTGAATCGCAAACTTTCGGTTTGTATCGTCTTCACACACCGCAACTTGCAGGCTCTTGTGTTCAAGGGCGCAAATTGCTTGGGTGTTATATGGTCAAGCCTCACGGGCAATTAGTATTGGTTAGCTCAACGCCTCACAGCGCTTACACACCCAACCTATCAACGTCGTAGTCTTCGACGGCCCTTTAGGGAACTCAAGGTTCCAGTGAGATCTCATCTTGAGGCAAGTTTCCCGCTTAGATGCTTTCAGCGGTTATCTTTCCCGAACATAGCTACCCGGCAATGCCACTGGCGTGACAACCGGAACACCAGAGGTTCGTCCACTCCGGTCCTCTCGTACTAGGAGCAGCCCCTCTCAAATCTCAAACGTCCACGGCAGATAGGGACCGAACTGTCTCACGACGTTCTAAACCCAGCTCGCGTACCACTTTAAATGGCGAACAGCCATACCCTTGGGACCGGCTTCAGCCCCAGGATGTGATGAGCCGACATCGAGGTGCCAAACACCGCCGTCGATATGAACTCTTGGGCGGTATCAGCCTGTTATCCCCGGAGTACCTTTTATCCGTTGAGCGATGGCCCTTCCATACAGAACCACCGGATCACTAAGACCTACTTTCGTACCTGCTCGACGTGTCTGTCTCGCAGTCAAGCGCGCTTTTGCCTTTATACTCTACGACCGATTTCCGACCGGTCTGAGCGCACCTTCGTACTCCTCCGTTACTCTTTAGGAGGAGACCGCCCCAGTCAAACTACCCACCATACACTGTCCTCGATCCGGATAACGGACCTGAGTTAGAACCTCAAAGTTGCCAGGGTGGTATTTCAAGGTTGGCTCCATGCAGACTGGCGTCCACACTTCAAAGCCTCCCACCTATCCTACACAAGCAAATTCAAAGTCCAGTGCAAAGCTATAGTAAAGGTTCACGGGGTCTTTCCGTCTAGCCGCGGATACACTGCATCTTCACAGCGATTTCAATTTCACTGAGTCTCGGGTGGAGACAGCGCCGCCATCGTTACGCCATTCGTGCAGGTCGGAACTTACCCGACAAGGAATTTCGCTACCTTAGGACCGTTATAGTTACGGCCGCCGTTTACCGGGGCTTCGATCAAGAGCTTCGCGTTAGCTAACCCCATCAATTAACCTTCCGGCACCGGGCAGGCGTCACACCCTATACGTCCACTTTCGTGTTTGCAGAGTGCTGTGTTTTTAATAAACAGTCGCAGCGGCCTGGTATCTTCGACCGGCGTGGGCTTACGCAGTAAATGCTTCACCCTCACCGGCGCACCTTCTCCCGAAGTTACGGTGCCATTTTGCCTAGTTCCTTCACCCGAGTTCTCTCAAGCGCCTTGGTATTCTCTACCCAACCACCTGTGTCGGTTTGGGGTACGGTTCCTGGTTACCTGAAGCTTAGAAGCTTTTCTTGGAAGCATGGCATCAACCACTTCGTTGTCTAAAAGACAACTCGTCATCAGCTCTCGGCCTTAGAATCCCGGATTTACCTAAGATTCCAGCCTACCACCTTAAACTTGGACAACCAACGCCAAGCTGGCCTAGCCTTCTCCGTCCCTCCATCGCAATAACCAGAAGTACAGGAATATTAACCTGTTTTCCATCGACTACGCTTTTCAGCCTCGCCTTAGGGACCGACTAACCCTGCGTCGATTAACGTTGCGCAGGAAACCTTGGTCTTTCGGCGTGGGTGTTTTTCACACCCATTATCGTTACTCATGTCAGCATTCGCACTTCTGATACCTCCAGCAAGCTTCTCAACTCACCTTCACAGGCTTACAGAACGCTCCTCTACCGCATCACCTAAGTGATACCCGTAGCTTCGGTGTATGGTTTGAGCCCCGT
>NZ_OY817088.1:3655000-4440000 GCF_963681935.1 Pseudomonas kulmbachensis
CTGTCGGTAACGTCAAGACAATCACGTATTAGGTAACTGCCCTTCCTCCCAACTTAAAGTGCTTTACAATCCGAAGACCTTCTTCACACACGCGGCATGGCTGGATCAGGCTTTCGCCCATTGTCCAATATTCCCCACTGCTGCCTCCCGTAGGAGTCTGGACCGTGTCTCAGTTCCAGTGTGACTGATCATCCTCTCAGACCAGTTACGGATCGTAGCCTTGGTGAGCCATTACCTCACCAACTAGCTAATCCGACCTAGGCTCATCTGATAGCGCAAGGCCCGAAGGTCCCCTGCTTTCTCCCGTAGGACGTATGCGGTATTAGCGTCCGTTTCCGAACGTTATCCCCCACTATCAGGCAGATTCCTAGGTATTACTCACCCGTCCGCCGCTCTCAAGAGAAGCAAGCTTCTCTCTACCGCTCGACTTGCATGTGTTAGGCCTGCCGCCAGCGTTCAATCTGAGCCATGATCAAACTCTTCAGTTCAAACATCTTTGGGTTTTTAAGAAACCCTAAACTTGGCTCAGCAATCGTTGGTTACATCTTTGATTTCTCGCGGAGTAACTTGTGATGCTGATAATCTTGTTGACTATCAGTCTGACTCCACAAGCACCCACACGAATTGCTTGATTCAGTTGTTAAAGAGCGGTTGGTTAGCTTTCGCTGAACCGAGGCGCGCATTCTACAGCAGCCCCTGTTGCTGTCAAGCGGTTATTTTAAGATGCTTTCAAAGTTTCCTCTGTAACATCAACCACTTGCGCTTTCGATCTCTCGTTAGCGGGAGGCGAATTCTACAGCGTTACACGCTGCTGTCAACACCTCATTTCCTGCTTCGATGACTTGAAGCTGGCACTGCCGAAAACCAATCCAACTCATTGAAACTCAAGGAGTTTTCCGTTTCGACTGCGCCGGAAGTGGGCGAATTATAGGCCGTTAGAATTCCAAGTCAAGCATTAACCCAAACTATTGACCGAAGCAGCTCTATAGATAGAGAAAACCGGATAAGTGCGCAGTATATTGCACATTCGGCATTACTTAAGCATGATGCCTGACCTCTAGGCCCCATACCCCAGGCACTCTCTGTAATGACAAAGCTCCCTCATAGCCTCTTATCGACGCTATTCCCTGTCGGCCTGCTGCTTATCGCCATGGCCTCGATACAATCTGGCGCATCGCTGGCAAAAAGCATGTTCCCCATTATCGGTGCCCAAGGAACAACCAGCCTGCGCCTTACATTCGCCAGCCTTATCATGCTGCTGATACTGCGCCCGTGGCGAGCCAAGCTCACTGCGACATCCCTGAAGACCGTGATTGTTTATGGGATAGCCCTGGGAGGAATGAACTTCCTCTTCTATATGTCACTGCGCAGCGTTCCGCTGGGCATTGCTGTTGCCCTGGAGTTTACGGGGCCATTGGCGGTAGCTATTTATAGCTCCCGCAGACCAATCGACTTTATATGGATAGGTCTGGCCATTACAGGGCTGCTACTGCTCATACCGATTGGTGAAAGCGCTCAAGGAATAGATCCCGTTGGTGCCGGCTATGCATTAAGCGCCGGGGTCTGCTGGGCGCTGTACATTCTTTATGGCCAGAGGGCCGGTGCTGACAACGGAGTACAGACAGCGGCCCTAGGGGTGATCATTGCAGCCTTGTTTTTCGCGCCTATTGGCGTTTACCACGCAGGAGCAGCACTACTGACACCGGGCATCATCCCCATAGCCATTGGTGTAGCGCTATTGTCGACCGCTGTGCCTTACACACTGGAGATGATCGCTCTAACGCGCATCCCCACCCGCACATTCGGCACCCTCATGAGCATAGAACCCGCCTTTGGCGCACTGTCGGGCCTGCTGTTTCTTAATGAGGTGCTGTCATTCACCCAATGGATGGCCATTTCTTGCATCATTCTGGCTTCAATCGGTGCGACTTTAACGATGCGTAACCACTCAAAACCTATCATTGCTGACAAGAAGGCAGCTATTTGACAGAGTTCTGGTAATTGACTCTCGTTTAAGGGATGTTTGTCACTTGAACCGATTCCGGATGAGAATTCCCATCGGAGCAATCGATTCATAGTCACCGATACCCGCATCCCGTAAATCCGACGCAAACGCTTAAGGACAGGAATGAAACGAATTTTGGTAGCTTTAGCCGTGCTCGCTTTAACCGGCTGCGCTGCAACCTCAGAAACAGCCGTCAAGCATGGCAAACGAGGCTTGCATATCAATTGCTCTGGATTGTCCTCATCCTGGAACAAGTGCTACGACAAAGCCGTCAAGTCCTGTGGCAGCAAGGGATACCGAGTGGTCGCCAAATCGGGGGATGCCGCCGAAGAACCGGGAGATTACCCGTTCGGCTTGAACCCGGCCGGTTATACCAGTCGCAGCATGATCGTTATCTGCAAGTAGCAACCCGCGCCATAATAATGCCCAGCAGTCGACCAGGCCGACTGCAGGGCATAGACATCAGCCAGTGATCGAAAATGGCTCAGTGCGAGCCAGCAACCATTCGAGAGCGGCCCCCGCAAGTAGCGGACTCAAGCGCTCGCGAACCTGTGCATGATAAGCATCAAACCAGTCCAGTTCCTCACGCGTCAGCAACGAAGGCTCCAGGCAGCGAGTGTCAATCGGGCACAGCGTCAGAGTTTCAAACTTCAGAAACACCCCAAACTCTGAAGTCCCTGCCTCACGGTTCAGCACCAGGTTCTCGATCCTCACCCCCCAGCGACCCGGACGATATGTCCCGGGCTCAATCGAGGTAATCATCCCCACTTGCATCGCCGTATGCGGTGCAGGCGCAGCCTGATAGGCAATAACCTGTGGGCCTTCATGCACATTGAGGAAATAGCCGACGCCATGTCCTGTGCCATGCCCGTAATCGACGCTCTCAGCCCAAATCGGCGCCCGTGCAATCGAGTCCAGCAAGGGTGATAGGATTCCTTTCGGGAATTGAGCCCTGGACAGAGCGATTACACCTTTAAGTACACGGGTACAGTCGCGCTTCTGCTCTGGCGTTGGCGTACCCACTGGAACCATGCGCGTGATATCAGTTGTGCCTCCAAGGTACTGTCCACCAGAGTCGATCAACAACAAGCCGTCGCCCTCGATCACCGCATGCTCTTGCTCGGTTGCGTGGTAATGCGGCATTGCACCATTGGCATTGAACGCGGCGATAGTGTTGAAGCTCAGCGATACAAAGCCGGGGCGGCGGGCACGAGCAGCGGTCAGTTGCTCATCAATCGTCAATTCAGTGATGCGCTCACGCCCAAGAGCTGTTTCAAGCCAAGCAAAAAACTCACAGAGGGCAGCGCCATCCTGCTCCATGGCCTGACGAATATGGACCGCGTCATCAAGACTCTTTTGTGACTTGGCCAGGGTGGTTGGGTTCAGGCCTTCGACCAGTTTTACTTCAGGCTGCAAATGGCCAAGCAGCCCACAGGTCACGCGCGCGGGATCGACCAGCAAACGGGTTGCAGCAGGCAAGGACGCCAGAGCCGCGTTGACCTCAGTGTAATCACACAGCTCAACACCCTCCCCCTCAAGCCTCTCTCGCAGTTGTGCACCGACTTTATTCAGATCCAGGAACAAGGTTGCCCGCGCTTGCTCGATTATGGCAAACGATACGAACACTGGATTAAAGGAGACATCCGAACCACGCAGGTTAAACAACCAAGCAATGTCATCCAGGGTTGCAATGAAATGTGCATCGGCCTTGCGCTGCGTTAGGGTCTCGCGCAACTGCGCCAGCTTTTCCACGCGGCTGACTGTCGCTTGCGGTGGCAAGTGCTCATAAACCGGCTGCACCGGAAGTGCCGGACGGTTTTCCCAAACCAGATTTAGCAGATCGATATCAGTACGCAGGACTGCACCACGCTGCTTGAGCCTGCTTTCAAGTGTTCGCGCCGAGGCCAACGCGAGAACGGCGCCATCAACCGAAACCGTTGCGCCCTCAGGCGCTTGCTCAGCCAACCACTCCAGAGGGCCGGGCTGGCCGGGCACCAGCTTGACGAGCTCGATGGTGCTGCCACTCAGCTCTTTGCTCGCTTGCTCCCAGTAACGGCTGTCCGCCCAGAGCCCGGCAAAAGTTGGAGTCACAATCAGGGTTCCGACAGAACCATGAAAGCCTGACAGCCACTGGCGACCCTGCCAATACGCGGGCAAGTACTCCGAGAGATGGGGATCGGCCGACGGCACCAGAAGCGCGAAAATACCATTCTGGCTCATCAACGCACGGGTGCGCGCCAAGCGCTCAACCACCGACTCCGAATTCAACAACTGAGTACTCATTCTGTCTCCTGCTTGCCACTGGTAATTATTATTGGTTGCCAATGATGATGGATCAGCCACTAAGGTTGGGCAACCGCCCAAAAAGGTGCGGGCGCAGCGACAGAAGCCTTGATCGCCTTCACTGCAACATCTATATCCTGCTCGCGGGTGAAACGGCCAAGACTCAAACGAATCGTTCGGCTCGCCTTATCTGCATCATGCCCCAATGCCAGCAGCACGTGGGACGGCGCATTGCTGGCCGAGTTGCATGCCGACGTTGCCGAGTATGCCAGCGCAGCACTCAAGGCCGCACTGTTGAAGAGCCCTTCGCTAAAGGTCAGGCTCAAGGTGTGGGGAATGCGCTGTGTCGGACAACCATTACACTGCAGCCCCGGCACATCAGCCAGTTGCTCGAGCAAACGCTCACGCAAGTGGCCGATATGAGCCAGCTCCTGAATAAATTCCTGACTGGCCAGCGCAAATGCTGCGCCCATACCTGCGATCTGGTGCGTGGCCAGGGTTCCTGAACGCAAGCCAGACTCGTGTCCGCCGCCATGAATCTGCGCCTGCAACCGGTCCTGGGCTCGCGGCCCCACATACAAGGCACCGATCCCTTTGGGGCCATAGATCTTGTGCCCGGAAAACGACATCAGATCTACCGCCCACTCATCCAGATCGATGGCGATCTTGCCCGCGCCTTGCGCGGCATCAACATGAAACAACGCACCATGCTCGCGCACCCGCCGACCAATACCCGGGATGTCATTGACCGTACCCAGTTCATTGTTGACCAGCATCAACGAAACCAGCAGCGTATCTTCACGCAGCGCAGCACTTACCTGTTCAGCACTTACAAGCCCATTGGCATCGGGTGCCAGATAGGTCACCTCAAAGCCCGAATTCTGTAAAAAACGTGCCGTATCCAGCACCGCCTTATGCTCAATCTGGCTGGTGATGATATGCCCATGCGACTGGCCACTGGCCTGAGCCACACCTTTTAACGCCAGGTTGTTGGACTCGGTGGCGCCCGAGGTCCAGATAATCTGCTCGGGCCTTGCATTAATCAGTTGCGCTACCTGTTCACGTGCCAGCTCTACTGCAGACCGGGCTTGCTGACCAAAGACATGAGAGCCCGAAGCCGGGTTACCAAAATTACCTTCAAAGCCCAGGCAATCGACCATCACCTGAATGACACGGGCGTCCACAGGCGTGGTGGCAGCGTAATCGAAATAAATAGGTCGCTTGTTCATTGTCCAAACCCACTGAGCGCGTTCTGGAATCAGGCAGTGCTTGATATCAGAATAGTGAAGCCGCATGAAAAGGCGGCTGTAAGAAATACCCGATTGAGTCAGGCGAAAAAAGGTGTTTCCGGAACAAAATACGTAGGAAAAATCCCAAAGTCAGACCATCTGGGAAGCAAGGTCTTATAAGGCGCTAAAAACAGGTGCTGACGCAAGTCTGATATGCAATATCGATATATAAATATGGAATTAGGTTAGTTTACGGAATATCAAAATAACTTTATAAAGCAGCCTTCGGCTTTCCTTTTGTGGGCAGAGCCCCTGTTAAAAGGAGCTGTCAATGCAGCTTTTAACATTACCTGCCACCCCGGCACTGGCCACGTCCATACGCGCCACGGCCCAGGTTTTTGAAGACCCTGCGTCCAAAGACCTGCTGGCGCACCTGCAACAAATAGCCCCCAGTGACGCCAGTGTGCTGATCATTGGCGAGACCGGTACGGGCAAGGAACTGGTCGCCCGGCATATTCACCAACTCAGCCATCGCCACCAGCAGCCTTTTGTGGCCGTTAACTGCGGAGCATTTGCCGAGTCACTGGTCGAAGCCGAACTGTTCGGCCATGAAAAGGGCGCGTTCACAGGTGCGCTGACCGCCAAGGCCGGCTGGTTTGAGGAGGCCGATGGCGGCACCTTGTTTTTGGATGAAATCGGCGACTTGCCGTTGACCATCCAGGTAAAGCTGCTGCGCGTCCTGCAAGAACAAGAAGTCGTGCGGCTGGGCTCGCGCAAAAGCACACCGATCAACGTTCGCGTGCTGGCCGCAACCAACGTCAATCTGGAACAAGCCATCGACGCTGGCCATTTCCGAGAGGACCTGTATTACCGCCTCAATGTGGTTAGCCTCGCGCTGCTCCCATTGCGCGAACGCCCTGGCGACATACTGCCGCTGGCCAAGCACTTTCTTAAAATCTACCGCCAACGGCTACCGCACGGACCGACAGCCCTGAGCCCGTGCGCTGAAGAGGCACTGATCAGCCACCCTTGGCAGGGCAATATTCGCGAACTGGAAAACGTTGTGCACCACAGCCTGCTCCTGTGCCGCAATCAAACCATCACGGTGCAAGATCTGCGTTTGTCCCAGTTACGCAGCAGGCGCCCGGACTGCTCTGCACAGCAGTCCGCCACGCACACTACCCGGGACTTGTTGCAGCGCGCATTTCGAGAACTGTTCGAAGAAGAACCAGGAGCCTTGCATGAAACCGTGGAAGACGCCCTGCTACGCAGCGCCTATGAGTTTTGCCATCACAATCAGGTACACACTGCCAAGCTGCTGGGTTTGAGTCGTAACGTCACGCGCACACGCCTGATCAAGCTCGGAGCACTGTCAGTCAACACCCGGCGAGTGGAAGCCGACGCCCTCGCCTATTGATAACACTCGCACACCATCAGCAATTGCCTGACAACAGCACAGAGCGGTTTGCAGCACCGCTCCAAGTACCGTCGGGCAATCAGCGCGATGTCTATTGAACCGCCCCACCACAAAAGGCCTATCGCCGCTGTTCACGCTTATCGGTAAGATGACGCCCTTCCCGCGCGTCTGCGCTGTACGTCCTGCCGAATTAAGTCGATCCCATGCCTTTTGAACTCAGCGTAGATTTGACCACCCTCGCCATTCTGGCTCTCGTGGCTTTTGTTGCCGGATTTATCGACGCCATTGCCGGCGGCGGAGGCTTGCTCACCACCCCCGCCCTGCTCACCGCAGGCCTGCCGCCACATCTGGTGCTGGGCACCAACAAGCTCAGCTCGACATTCGGCGCTGCCACGGCGAGCCTCACCTTTTACCGACGCAAGCTGTTCCACCCCCGGGAGTGGAAGCTGGCCATCTTCGGCACTCTCGCAGGCGGCCTGATCGGTGCAACCACCGCCCACTACATGCCCGCCGACTGGCTGAACAAAATGCTGCCGGTGATTGTTTTCGGCTGCGGGCTCTACCTGCTGTTTGGCGGTACGCCCAAAACCCCGATCGACAACGATGCGCCGATCAAAAAGAAGTGGCAGTTGCCGCAAGGTTTTGGCCTGGGTTTCTATGATGGCGTGGCAGGGCCAGGAACAGGCGCGTTCTGGACCGTCAGCAGCATGCTGATGTACCCGATCGACCTGGTGAAGGCCAGTGGCGTGGCCCGCAGCATGAACTTCGTAAGTAATATCGCGGCGCTGTCGGTGTTTATCTTCTCCGGCCACGTGGACTGGGTGATCGGCCTGACCATGGGTTTCGCCGTCATGATCGGCGCCTTCTTTGGCGCCCGCAGCGCGATCAGCGGCGGGGCCAAATTTATACGCCCGGTGTTTATCACCGTAGTGCTGGGTTTGACCGTGCGCCTAGCTTGGCAGCACTGGTTCGGCATGGCCTAAGCGTTTTGCCACATACAAATCGATGAGATAGCGCGCGATTGAGCGCGACGCTGGCAACGGCGGTAGCTGGTGCACATTGAACCACTGCGCATCTTCTATCTCATCGGCCTGGGGCACGATTTCACCCCCTGCATATTCAGCGTGAAAACCCAGCATCATCGAATGCGGAAACGGCCAGCACTGGCTGCCCACATACTGGATGTTTCTGACCTCGACCTGCACCTCTTCACGGACTTCACGAATCAGGCAATCCTCGGCGGATTCTCCCGGCTCGGCGAACCCTGCCAAGGTGCTGTAGACCCCTGGCACAAAGCGCGGTGAACGGGCCAGCAATACCTCATCGCCCCGGGTAATCAACACAATCATGCTCGGCGAGATACGCGGGTAACTGCGCAAGTCGCAGGTTGCGCAATGCATCGCACGCTCCCTTGGCACCTGCGTCATTGCCTGACCGCAGCTACCGCAAAAACGATGCTCGCGAGCCCAGGTGCCAATTTGCGCGGCATAGCCGAGCACCTTGTACAGGGTGTGATCGTCACCCAGCATAAATGCGCGCAAGCCCTGCCATTCACAGCCCTCAACGTGCGCTGCACGATCCAGCTCCAGCAGATACACCGGCTCACCGTCCAGGTGGCCGATGCCATGCTCGGCCAGCACCGGCAGGTCCTGACGCTTGAGCCCGTTGCGGGGAAACAACGGGCCGTTGCCGTCAATCAAAAAGCCGTCGGGGCCGCGCGCCACGGCCCAGCCGCCAGGTAGGTCTGTATCCAGTACTGCCGTGATCCAACGCGGTGCCATTAAATGATCCTTGCTCAGGTTACAAAGTCGTCAATCCACAAACTCGGGTTTTTGCTTGGTCATGTGCGCCGCCATCGCCAAACGCAGGTCGCTGGATTGCAGCATCGCTGCGTTCCATGTCGCGACATATTCCAGACCGTCATCCACACTGTGATCACGCATATAGCTGATCATCCGCTTGGTTCCCGCAATAGCGATGGGGGACTTGCCAGCGATTTCATCGGCAATCGCCATAACGCCGTCAAGCAACGCCTGATGATCACTGTAGACCCGGTTCACCAAACCGATCGTGCGGGCTTCATCCGCCGCGACCATCCGGCCGGTGTAAGCCAGCTCACGGAGCATGCCATCACCAATGATGCGCGGCAGTCGCTGCAGAGTGCCCACATCCGCGGCCATGCCCATGTCGATTTCCTTGATCGAGAACTGCGCGTCCGCGGCGGCGTAGCGCATGTCGCAGGCGGCTATCAGATCGATCGCACCCCCCAGGCAGTAACCCTGAATGGCGGCCAGTACAGGTTTTCGACACTGGTCCACGGCAGTGAACGAGGCCTGCATTTGCAGGATCTTGCGTCGTAGCAAGCGGGCATTGCGCCCCACATCCTTGCCCATCTCATTGGCCACCGAGGCCAGGAGCATCAGGTCAATACCGGCGGAAAAATGCTTGCCTGCACCGCTGAGCACCACAACACGCACGGCGTCGGTTTCATCAATCCACTGGAATATCTCGATGATCTCGGTCCAGAACGCCGCATTCATCGCGTTGACCTTTTCAGGCCGGTTGATCTGAACGTGGGCGATGCTGCCTTTTAGCTCAACCTGAAAAGCCTGGTAGTCGGACATAACCTGAATCCTTTGTAGGGCGCTGCCGCCGGTCAATGAACGGCGGACTATAACAAGCCTTGCAGGCCCCAGGCAGGCCGCGATTACGCCAAGTTACGGACAAAATGACCTACATGAAAAACTTCAGCGCGGCAGAATAAAGCGCTCAATCGCCTGAGCAACGCCATCTGCAACATTACTGCCGGTGACCTGCATCGCTTGCTCGCGAATCTGCGCATCGGCCTGGCCCATTGCAATCGACAACCCGGCGCGATGAAACATCGCCGGATCATTGCCGCCATCACCGATTGCTACCGTCCGCTCAAGCGGTACGCCCAGATGCTCGGCCAAGGCGACAAGAGCATCGCCTTTATTGGCCTTGAGGGCGGTGATATCCAGATAACGGGACTGCGAACGGCTGGCTGACGCTTCCCCGCTCAACAACAACTGCAAATGTTGCTCAAGCTCCACCAACAGCGGCGCATTGCTGGTGGTGGCCACGATCTTGTCCACCCGGTGCAGATAGGGCTCAAAACTCTCGACCGCCAGCGGCGCATAACCCAGGCCCTGCTGCTCGTGGGCAACCATCGGTCCTAACGGATCGCGCAACAGCCACTCATCGTCAGCGAACACCCAGACTTCAACTTCATGCTCAGCCAACAAGGCGAGGGTCTTGAGGACCGCTTCGTACGGCAAGTGGTGGGACTGCAGATAGCTGCCATCGGCGTTGACCAAAACCCCACCATTGAATCCCGCTGTAGGCAGCTCAATACCCAACTGCCTGATAAATTCGCGCATGGCTCTGGGCGGACGGCCGGTGGCCAGAGTGAAATGAATGCCTGCCGCTTGCAGTGCCTTGACTGCCGCAAGGTTGCGCGGGCTGATGGTGTGGTCGGGCAACAGCAAGGTGCCATCCATGTCGCACAGCACCAGTTCGATGGGTTCTTGCTTCACGCCACTCATCCTATGTTGAGCCAGGCGCGACCATCGCGAGCCAGCAGTTCTTGAGCCGCCTGCGGGCCATCTTCGCCAGCCTTGTAAGGTTGCACGTCAGTGTTTTCACGCCATGCATCCAGAAAAGGCTGCACGCCACGCCAGCCGTTTTCGATATTGTCCGCGCGCTGGAACAATGTCTGATCACCGGTCAGGCAGTCATAAATCAAGGTTTCGTAGCCGGTAGACGGCTGCATCTCGAAGAAGTCCTTGTAGGCAAACCCCAACTCGACATTGGTTGTTTTCAGGCCTGGGCCCGGACGCTTGGCCTGAAGGTCAAACCACATTCCTTCGTTGGGTTGAATCTGAATCCGCAAATAGTTGGGCTGCAACCGCTCGACATCGGTGTCGCGGAATTGCGCATAAGGCGCCGGTTTGAAGCAGATGGCGATTTCAGTGTCGCGCGCGCTCATGCGTTTGCCGGTACGCAGATAAAACGGCACACCGACCCAGCGCCAGTTATCGATCATTATCTTGAGCGCAACAAAGGTTTCGGTATTGCTGTCAGGCGCCACGTTGTTCTCTTCGCGATAACCCACGACCGGCTTGCCGCCGGACTCACCCTGGGTGTACTGCCCGCGCACAGAGTTTTTCAGCGCATCTTCCTCGGACCAGGGACGAATCGCGCCAATGACTTTGGCCTTTTCGCCGCGCACCGCATCCGCCCCAAACGCAGCGGGCGGCTCCATCGCCACCATCGCCAGCAGTTGAAACAAATGATTTGGCAGCATGTCGCGCAAAGCGCCGGTGTGTTCGTAAAAACTGCCACGTGTCTCGACCCCAACGGTTTCTGCCGCCGTGATCTGCACATGGTCAATGTAATGATTGTTCCAGAAGGCCTCAAAAAGCCCATTGGAGAAACGGCTGACCAAAATGTTCTGGACAGTTTCCTTGCCCAGGTAATGGTCAATCCGGTAGATCTGCTTCTCGCTCATGACATCAAGCAGGCATTCATTCAATGCTTGCGCTGTCTGCACGTCCGAGCCAAAAGGTTTTTCAATGACTACCCGGCGAAATGCATCCGGGGTTTCCTTGAGCAACCCGCTGGCGCCCAACCGCTGCACGACTTCGCTGAAAAAGCGGGGTGCAGTGGCCAGGTAGAACACCGCATTGCCCGTACCACTGGCGATGATTTTCTGCTCCAGCGCCCCGTAGGTGCTGTCATCCAGAAAGTCGCCCTGCACGTAGCTGATGTTCTTCGCCAACGAGGCCCACAAGTCGGCATTCAAGCCTTGGCCATCTGGATGATCCACTTTGCTGGCGGCTTCAGTTCGAATGAAGTCTTCCAGCTTTTTGGCGAAACCCTCATCGCTGATCGCATTGTGGTCGACGCCCACAATGCGCAGGCCATCATCCAGTAAACCGTCACGACTCAAGTTGTACAGCGCGGGCATCAGCAAGCGCTTTACCAGATCACCGTGAGCCCCGAACAAAAACAGAGTGGTAGGTGGCGCAGGCTTGACGTTGGGTTTACTGGACAGATCGGTCATTTTTTAGGCGTCTCCACATGGCCGCCGAAACCAAAGCGCATGGCCGACAACAATTTGTCGCCATAGAGGCTTTGCTGACGCGAACTGTAGCGGGCAAACAAGGCCTGCGACAACACCGGCACCGGCGTCGACTGTTCCATAGCGGCTTCGATAGTCCAACGGCCTTCACCGCTGTCCGCCACGGCGCCCGAGTAACCGTCCAGCGGCTCATCAGTGGCCAATGCGTCGGCAGTCAAGTCCAGCAACCAGGACGAAACCACGCTGCCACGACGCCATACTTCCGCGATATCACCCAGGTTCAGGTCAAAACGCTGATCTTCAGGCAGATTTTCACCGCCCTTCATCTTCATCAGGTTGAAACCTTCGGCGAAAGCCTGCATCAAGCCGTACTCGATACCGTTGTGAACCATTTTCACAAAATGGCCTGCACCCGCTGGGCCTGCATGGATGTAACCACGCTCGGCACGATCATCGTCAGACACACGGTCCTTGGTGCGCGGGATATCACCCATGCCCGGCGCCAGCGCTGCAAACAGCGGGTCCAGGTGCTTCACGACAGCGCTGTCTCCACCGATCATCATGCAATAACCGCGCTCCAGGCCCCACACGCCGCCCGATGTACCGACGTCAACGTACTGCAGGCCCTTTTCGGCCAGCGACTGCGAACGACGGATGTCATCTTTGTAGAAGGTGTTGCCGCCATCAATGATGATGTCATCGGCGTCGAGCAGTTGGCTCAAGGTCTCGATGGTCTCTTCGGTTGGCGCGCCGGAAGGCAGCATCACCCAGACAGCACGAGGTTTGGCCAGGCCTGCAACCAGCGCTGGCAAATCGGCAACGCCTGTGGCGCCTTCCTGTTCCAGAGCACTTACAAAGTCGGTATTGCGGTCAAAAACCACGGTTGTATGCCCATTGAGCATCAGACGCCGCGCGATATTCCCGCCCATACGGCCCAATCCAATAATTCCCAACTGCATGTACTGTTGCTCCCAACGACAAAAAATAGGTCTAAAGCACCTTAGTGCAGCATTGCTTAAGGTGCTCGGCCAGGATCAGTCCTGGCACATGGTGCATAGTTTCGCACAAGCTGAAGGACATATACCCGATTCAATACATGCAACAGACGGACGAAGCAGCAAAGACTGCAAAAGTTACAAGCCTCAGGGTCGCCTGACCAAGCCGATCGGCCCCGACAGTCGCCACTGTTGGTGACAAAGTTTTCACATGCACTTCGCAATACTTAAACACTTTGCGACTGCTCATCATTGATGCAGTTCTCATGTGTTGTGCCTGCCTACACGGCACTAACCAATCAAGTAGTTATCGGCTGGAGCGCTGTATGGGGATGTTTAAACGCAGTAACACATCTGCGAAGGGGTTCGACTGGGCGGCCCTTGGGTGGCTGTTTCTATTCTTCTGGTATTTCTCCGGCATCACCCAACTGCTGATCCAGCTGACGGGCACCTCGGGGTTTTCAGGGTTTCGCCAAGCCTTTGTGATGAGCGCCATCTGGCTGGCCCCGATGCTGATGTTTCCCAAGCATACCCGCGTCATGGCTGCCGTTATCGGCGTCGTTCTGTGGGCATGTTCCATGGCCAGCCTTGGCTACTTCTTTATCTATCAGCAAGAGTTCTCACAAAGCGTCATCTTCATCATGTTCGAATCGAACATCTCCGAAGCTGGCGAATACATGACCCAGTACTTTGCCTGGTGGATGGTCCTGGCATTCCTGGCGCATACCGCTTTTGCCGTGTTCCTCTGGACTCGCCTGCGCCCGGTGTATCTGCCCCGCGTGCAAGCCTGGACCGCAGCAATCGCCATACTGGTGGCCGTTGTCGGTTATCCGCTGATCAAGCAAACCATCAAGCACGACACCTTTGCCTCGGCCATGGAAAGTTTCGAAAGCCGTGTCGAACCAGCAGTGCCATGGCAGATGGTGGTGGCTTATCGCCGTTATCTTGAGCAACTGGACAACATGCAAGGCATGCTTGCCAGCGCCAGCAAGATCCCACCCCTGACCAACCTCAAGGACACTGAAGCCGGCAAACCCACCACCCTGGTTCTGGTCATTGGCGAGTCCACCAACCGCCAGCGCATGAGCCTTTATGGCTATCCTCGCGAAACCACACCCAACCTCGACAAATTGCGCGATCAACTGGCGATTTTCGACAACGTCGTGACTCCACGTCCTTACACCATCGAAGCCCTGCAGCAAGTGCTGACGTTTGCCGACGAAGAAAACCCTGACCTGTACCTCAGCACCCCCTCACTGGTCAGTGTGATGAAGCAAGCCGGTTACAAGACCTTCTGGGTGACCAACCAGCAGACCATGACCAAGCGCAACACCATGCTCACCACTTTCTCCGAGCAGGCTGACCAGCAGGTCTACCTCAACAACAACCGTAACCAGAACGCCCGTCAGTACGACGGCGATGTACTTGAGCCATTCAACAAGATCCTTGCCGACAGTGCCCCGCGCAAGCTGATCGTGATTCACCTGCTCGGCACCCACATGAGCTACCAGTACCGCTACCCGCCGACCTTCGAGAAATTCGTCGACCGCACCGGTGTACCGTCAGGCCTTACCGATGATCAAGTACCTACGTACAACAGCTACGACAACGCCGTTTTGTATAACGACTTTGTGGTATCAAGCCTGATCAAGGACTTTGCCAAGACCGATCCCAATGGTTTCCTGCTGTACCTGTCCGACCACGGCGAAGACGTGTTCGATTCGGTCGGCCACAACACGCTGGGGCGTAACGAAGCCAAACCGACCGCGCCGATGTACACCATTCCGTTTATGGCCTGGGCCTCGCCAAAATGGCGTGAAAGCCATGCCTGGAATTTCGCCAGCGACCTCAGCCGCCCTTACAGCAGCTCGCAGTTCATCCATACCTGGACAGACCTGGCAGGCCTGAGTGCCGACGAGCTCGACGATAAAAAGAGCCTGGTCAGCGATCAGTTTGTCGCCCGCCCGCAACTGATTGGCGATCCTTACTCGCGCCCGCAAAAAGCCTTGATCGACTTCAGCCTGATCAAACCCAAACCTCCTGCTCCGGGAAGTGTGGCCACGCAATAAAAAAATGCTGCGGGGCGCCAATACCGCTCCGCAGCGTTTTAGTTCAACGTTACACACACCCAGAAACAACAATAAGTCTCATTTGTCTTAACTCGTCCCCTTGTTATTCGTTTGAAGCACTAGACAACTTCAGATCAATAACAAGGAGCCGCAGCCATGCTCGCGCCCATAACCCGTTCCATTACCCTTTCTCTCGGCCTTATCAGCAGTGTCGTCAGCCCGCAATTACTGGCAGATGCCGAACTGGATGACACCGAAAAAACCACCCGTTCGCTGGAGTTGGGCAGTACCAGTGTCACTGCCGAAGGCCTGGGTGCAACCACCGAAAACAGTGGTTCCTACACCACGGGCTCGACCAGCACTGCGACCAAACTCAACCTGAGCATTCGCGAAACCCCGCAGTCGATCTCGGTCGTCACCCGCCAGGAGATGGACGACTTCAACCTCAACACCCTTACCGAGGCCATGCGCCATACCACCGGCGTGGTAGTGCAGCACAACGACTCGGACCGGGTCGCCTATTCCGCCCGTGGCTATACCATTCGTAATTTCCAGATTGACGGGATGCTCAACACCTTCAGCTTTATGAAGTCTGATGCAGACACCATCATCTACGACCGCATTGAAGTCGTTCGCGGAGCCACCGGTTTGACCACCGGCGCAGGTGATCCGTCGGGCACCATCAACATGATCCGCAAACGCCCGACCCACGAGCTGCAGGCCAAAGCCGGCGTCATGGGCGGCAGCTACGATGACTATTACAGCTATGTCGATGTGGGCGGACCGCTGGCCTTCGATGGCCGTTTGCGCGGGCGCACTGTGCTTGCCTATCGCGACAGCAAATCGTTTCGCGACAACTACGCCCTGAAACGAGAAGTGGCCTACGGAATTTTGGAAGCGGACCTGACCGACTCCACTACCTTGGCTGTGGGTTACGACTATCAGGACAAGCAGGTACAGGGTACATCCTGGGGTACTCTGCCCTATTGGACCGGCTCAGGTGACAAAGCCCATCTTGGCCGTTCAACCAACTGGGCCACCCCGTGGAGTTCGTGGCCGATGAAGGACAAAACCGCGTTTGCCACGCTTGACCAGCAACTGTTCAACGACTGGCGGCTGAAAGCGGCCTATACCCATCGCACCAGTGACGCCGCGGGCAAGGTGTATTACGCCGGTGGCGGTTTCCCTAATGCCGATGGGACGGGCATGTTTGCCAACAGCAGCCACTTCACCGGTGACGAAAAAATGACCGCCGTCGACGTCAATATCTCGGGCACTTACCCCTTGTTCGGGCGAGACCACGACCTGATGGTGGGTTACGGCGAGGCCAAATATGACAGCACCTCACCATTGTTGAAATCTCTCAATCCAAAGGACTACAACACCGTCCCCGACTGGAATGACATGGGCTCAATTCCCGCATATCAGGACTTTGATACTGGCCTTGGAGGCCCCCGCAGCATCATCAAACAGAAGTCAGGTTATCTGGCCACTCGCTTTAACCTGACAAACAAATGGCATGCCGTACTCGGAAGCCGTTATGGCAGTTGGAAAAGCTCCAATACCGGTAACGATTACGTCGATGAAAACCAGACAATCATTGAGTACACCGATATATCCCAAACACAAAACGACATCATCACGCCTTATGCAGGGTTGCTGTATGACTTCACCGAAGACTTCACGGCTTATGTGAGCTACACGGATATCTTCAATCCTTCCGAAGAAAAATCTGTTTCGGGCTCATACCTGGAGCCTGTAGTTGGCAGTAACTACGAACTGGGCCTCAAGGGCAGCTTCCTGCAAGAACGCCTCAACTTGTCGACGGCCGTGTTCTGGAGCAAACAGGACAACGTGCCGGAAATCGACGACTCCGTGCCACGCGGCCCCAACGGCGAGGAATATTACAAATCCGGAGGCAAGGGCAACAAGATCAATGGCTTTGAAATCGAGCTGGCTGGTGAGGTCATGCGTGACTGGAACATGGTTGCCGGTTACACCTATACCCACTCACGCAACGCCACAGGCCAGCGCATGAACACCGCGTCGCCATTGAACCTGGTCAAGGTCTCGAGCACCTACCGCCTGCCGGGGGAATGGAACGCCATGACCGTGGGTGCCGCCGTGAACTGGCAAAGCGATATCTACCGAGCAGCCAATCGTCCTACCGGTGAGAAAAACGCAGATGGCAACCCGATCACCTTCAAAGAAGACATTAATCAAAAGTCCTACACCCTGGTCGATCTGATGGCCCGCTACAAATTCGACGAGCATGTCTCCGCTTCGCTGAACGTCAAGAACCTGCTCGATCAGAAGTACTACGAAAACGTGGGCTTTTATAACGGCGTGTTCTGGGGTGAACCGAGGACGGTGGCTTTAGGCCTGGAGTGGACACTCTAAGCCGCAATGCTGTTCACTTAAGGTATGGCCGCAGCTGTGGGAGCGAGCCTGCTCGCGAAAGCGTCAAGAGCGTCGCGATTAGCCCGTATGCACGCACTATCATTTAGCAGGCTCGCTCCCACATATTTGTCATTTTTGTGGGAGCAGGCTGCCCTGCTTACAAATACTTGTTCCAGAACAACATACGCCCATGAGCCGGGTCGAGTTGCCCGTCGCTGAAGCCAAACTTGCGATAGGAACCTTGTGCCACCGGATTACCTTCAAGCACTTCCAAGGTGATCTTGCAGCAATCGCGCTCACGGGCGATGTCTTCAACCTTGAGCAACATTTTCTGGCTAAGGCCCAGGCCGCGAAACGTATCCACTACTGACACATCATGCACGTTGACCAAAGGCTTACCGGCAAAGGTCGAGAACCCTTCAAAACAGTTCACCAGACCAGCCGCCTCACCGTTGACGAACGCCAGCACACTAAATGCATGGGGACGCTTGGCAAGCGCGGCGGGCAACCCATCCAGCACTTCCTGCGATAGCCCTTGACCACCACCCATCGGGTCTTTGGCGTAGTGGTTCAATACGTCTCTCAGCGCCTGGGCGTGAACCGGGTTTGTATAGTCTGCTTGCACTACAACGACATCCGACATTACGCGTATTCCTCGACGAATCAGTCCATTAGTGTCTGTATATGACGACACCAGACCTTAGCGCGGCCGAGGTAATACAGACAAGTCTGCGCTTCAAGGCTGAGCTGAAGAATCCAGCATCGGCATAAGCCTGGGGAGCTGGCTGACAAACTTGTCGACATCCGCATACATCAGCACATGGCGAAAATGCGAATTCTCATTGCGATATTCGACCTCATCCGTGATGTCCCCTCCTGCCATGTCCTGACTGATCAGCAACACGTCATATTCATTGGTGTCCGCGACCTTCAAACCCACCAACGCCTCAGCGTTGTACAAAGGCGCGATCCGGTAGTAACCCAAAATATTAAGAGCCTTTTCTATTTTTAGAGCCTGAGCCGGATCTGCGTCGGCTATCAGTATTCGTAATGATCTGGTTGGCATTTTGGTCTCATCATTCAGGTGACTCATTGACCTGCGCGTAACGCTCTAATTGTTCAGCCAACTGCTCCATACTGCTGTGCAGCGCATCGACCGCAACGGTAAGACGTTGCGGTTCTCCCGCCTGGCAAACCGCTTCCAGTTGCTCGCAGCACTCGATCAGTTTATTGGCTTGAATCAGCCTCCCTCCCCCTTTGACCCCATGCGCCAGGTCAGCCAGCCCTTGGTAATCATCGTTCACAAACAGTTCGACCAGGGATACAAGGTCCTGTCGATTGCTGACCGCCAGTTCAGTGAGCAGCTTTTGAATCACCCCATCATCGCCCTGACTCAACTGTTTGAGATACGTCAGATTAATCTCGGCGCCATCCTCCGGTTCATGGCTATCCTGGCCTTTCGCATCCTGCGGTACACCAGACGCCAGACACGCACTCAAGTCATTCAAACTGATGGGCTTAAACAGGCACTGATCCATACCGGCGTCCCTGCAGCGCTCGACTTCTTCCGGTTGTGCGTTCGCCGTAAAACCAAAAATCCGGCAAGCCACCCGTGCCAGGGAAGCCTCCTCGGAGCGCACTGCCCGCGCCAGCTCATAGCCATTCATGACCGGCATCGAACAATCGGTGATTACCACGTCGAAATGCCCCGTCCGCCACGCTTTCAGGCCCAACGCTCCATTTTCGGCGTCCGTCACCCGGTGCCCCAGATAACTCAGTTGCTGGGCCAGCAACATCCGGTTAGCCGGATAATCATCCACCACCAGAACATTCAACGACCGAGTAATGCCCAGCTCTTGCTGCTCGGTGTCTACCGCAAACTCTTCAGGCTCAAGCAGTGGCACCACCATCATGACCTCAACCCGGGTGCCGATCGCTTCCAGACTACTGAGGTGCAACTGCCCCCCCATCATTTCGCAAAGATCGCGGCTAATCACCAACCCCAGACCTGAACCGTTGCGTGCCGATTGGGTGTTGTTACTGGCCTGAACAAATGGACTGAACAAGCGACGCTGGTCTTCATCAGAAATACCCACCCCCGTGTCCTCGACACGCAAGCAAATTGACACCTGCTGCGCATCGTCAACGGGCTGAACTTTCAAGATCAGACGAACTTCGCCCTTGTGCGTGAACTTGATCGCATTGCTCAGCAAGTTGGAGACGATCTGCTTGAAACGTATCGGATCGATCAGAACCTCAGCATCCGCCTGCGGACTCAACTCACACACCAGACTCAAGTGCTTTTGCCGCGCAAGCCCATCGAACATCCGCGCCACGGCCTCTACCAGCGATTTGATATTCGCCCGTTGGGGGCTCAACGACAGGTGCCCGGATTCAATACGTGCGATATCCAGGATATCGCCAATCAGTTCGAGCAACTCGCGGGCAGATACCGAGGCCACTTCAATAGCAAAACGATCCATGACCCCTTGATCGGCTTTTTTCAGTGCCAGCTCCAGCATGCCAATCACCGCATTCATGGGAGTGCGGATTTCATGACTCATGGTAGCCAAGAATGTGGTCTTCGCCCGGTTCGCCTCATCAGCGCCTTGTTTGGCGATATTTAACTCGTTCAACAATTGCTGACGCTTGGCAATTACCCGCTGCAAATAGGTAATCCACGCGATAGCCACCAACAGCAAGGCCGCCGCAATAGCGAAGCCTTGTAAAATTGCAGCGCGATTACGCAACCAGTAGCTCTCACCCGCCAGCGTGTCAGTGCGCCAGCGACGGGTCAGTTCACTCATTTCTCCAGGGGTGATACTGAGTAATGCCTTGTTCAGAATCGAATTCAACTGAGGATCATTGCCAGCAGTGGCAAATCCGATCTGCTCGGGTTGTGTGCCCACCGTACTCGTGATGTGCAATTGTTTGGCAAAACGCCGCGAGACCAGATAACGCGCACTGACCAGCGTGCAGATCGCCGCATCGGCCTTGCCCTCTGCCACCATTTGCAAGGCCGCCGGAGGGTTGTCAGCCTCCAGCACCTGAACCTGTGGGTAGCTATGCACAATAAAATCGCGCAGCACATTGCCACGTACTAACACCACACGCTGGCTGGCCATTTCATCCAGTGTTTCAAAGCCCTCGGCGCCAATACGGGTGGTCAGCACAAAAGGCGTGGTGAGGTAAGGCCGAGTAAAGCGCAGCTGGTTTTCACGAGCGGTGCTACTGGTGATAGCACCCAACACATCTGCCTTGCCCGAGGCGACCAACTCAATCACGCCCCCGACCGTATGCTCGCGTACTGGCTGAAACTCTATGCCGGTCCGTGCACTGATGTTGGTTAACAGATCGGCAATTAAACCTTTGAACTCGCCTTGCTCATCAAAAAACGACAGCGGCAGGAACTGATCATTGACCGCTACCTTTAATCGCGGGTGTTCTGCCAACCAGCTCTGTTCGCTTGTAGTGGGGTTAAACCGCCACGGGTTATTGATTTGCGGCCCGTCAGAGCTCCAGCGCCGCAGGATTGTCATACGTGCACTGGGCGGGATTACCGCCAGCGCGGCATTAATAATGCGCACCAATCTAGGCTCATCACTACGCAGTGCAAAAGAGAATGGGCTGTCTTCCAGACGTGAAAAGTCAGCCAGTTGCACGTTGTTCAAGTAGTTCTTCTGGATCAAGTAATTGGCGCTGATAAAATCCCCCAGGTAAACATCGGCTTGGCCAAATGCCACGGCGCCGATAGCGGTCAGAGTCGAGGGATACAGTTGCAAGGATGCTTCGGGGTAGAAGTCCTTGACCTTTTGCGGCGGCAAATAGTGATCCAGCATGGCTATGCGCAGGCCTGCCAGATTAACTGGCGGACGCTCCCGATTACTGCTGCGCGTCACCAGCGCAGGTGTGTCGTCCGCGTACGCCAGGCTTAACACCAATGCGGGATCTTGCACTTCAAAACCATTGGAGCTGCTGAGCAAATCCAGCTCGCCCAGTTTGAGTGCTTCAATCGCTTGCGGCCTTGAAGGGTAACGCTTGACCTCGATATCGACGTGCAACAACTGCGACAGCAACTGCGCGTAGTCAGCCGTTACCCCTTCGAAATCCTGGCCATTGACGACCAGGTCAAAAGGGCCGTAGTCGGGTGCCGAGACCCCCAAACGCAAGGGGCCTTGTTGCTTGAGCCATTGCCAGTCAGATGCCGTAAGCACCACGCTGTACGCTTCGACATTCGAACGGCCCAACAGCCGCAAGGGTTGCACTGGCGGGTCAGCGGCTGCATTGGGTTGGCCAAGGACAAGTAGCAGCGCAATGAGTCCCAGACATGCAAGTGTTTTCAATTAAATCAGATCATTACGTTTGGCAAAATCTGCCAAATAGACGACCGACTTTATATTCAGTTTTTCTATTAATCGCGCCTTATAAGTACTAATGGTTTTACTGCTCAATATCATGTCTTCAGCAATCTTCTTGTTACTCAAGCCTCGAGCAAGTTGTTGCAGAATATACAACTCACGCGCCGATAAATGCTGAATCAACTCCACGTCGCTCATGCTTGCATCACTGTTGCGTACCGAACTGGCCGCCAGATACGGAAAGAACGTATAGCCATCCATGATCACTTTGACAGCCCTCAGCAATTCCGTGAGGTCCTGGCTCTTGGTGATAAACCCTGCGGCACCGGCCTTCATGCAACGCTGTGAGTAAAACAGCGGCGATTGTGAGGTGAGTACCAGAATACGGGTCTCCAGCCCTGAAGCCCTGATTCGATTGATCACTTCCAGGCCATCCAGGCCTGGCATGGTGATATCCAGGACAATCAAGTCAACGTTATGCAGGCGCGCGAGTTGAACCGTATCGGTGCCATTGGCCGCTTCTGCCACGACCTCATACCCCTGACTTTCCATCAGCACTTTCATCGCTGATCGAATAAGTGAATGATCATCAGCAATCAACACTTTCATACATTTAATCCTCTGCCAGTAAGCCGAGCATCAGCGTATATCAGGCGCAAACATATCGTTTTGAGTAGGTATAACCGGCGTAAGCCGGTAAAAAACAACCTAATGGATGACATTGAAAGTATAGGATAGATCCTACAATCAACCTCTTTAGGTCCCACTATATTTGAGCGCAACACACTGAAGCCCGTTCGAAATCGAGCCGCGAATGATCGCTAATCAGATGCCGCCTACGAGAAGGGAATTCACCATCTTATCTGTAAGATTTTTCTTATATTCGCTACTTAAAGCTGCCAAGGGTTTTGGCCTTTTGAGCTGCCGAGCCGGAAATTCACTGCTCATGCAAACGCCAATCTCAAAAGACCGTAACCCTCGCCACTCAGATGGCCGGGGCAGGCCTCATTGCCAGCCGAACTTGCGAATGTAGAATCCTTTCACGGCCTGGGTCAGTACCATGTACGCCAGCAGGATCATGGGCAAGAACACAAAGTACAGCGGTGGCAAGGCCTGTAATTTGAAGTAAGCGGCCAACGGCCCCATTGGCAGGAAGATGCCCACAGCCATGATCACCCCCGTCATGACCATCAACGGCATTGCCGCACGGCTTTGCAGGAACGGGATTTTCGGTGTGCGGATCATGTGCACAATCAGGGTTTGAGTCAGCAGCCCAACCACGAACCAGCCCGACTGGAAAAGGGTTTGGTGTTCAGGGGTATTGGCTTTAAACACATACCACATCAGGCCAAAGGTCAGAATGTCGAAAATCGAGCTGATCGGCCCAAAGAACAACATGAAACGCCCTACGTCCGCAGGCTGCCAGCGCTGCGGCTTTTTCAGCATTTCCTCATCAACGTTATCGAAAGGGATGGCGATTTGTGACACGTCATACAGCAGGTTCTGAACCAGCAGATGCATCGGCAACATTGGCAAAAACGGAATAAACGCACTGGCCACCAATACCGAAAACACATTGCCGAAGTTCGAGCTGGCGGTCATTTTGATGTACTTGAGCATGTTGGCAAAGGTCCGACGCCCTTCCAGCACACCCTCCTCCAGCACCATCAGGCTTTTCTCCAGCAAGATGATATCTGCCGCTTCCTTGGCAATATCCACCGCGCTGTCCACCGAAATCCCGATATCAGCCGTGCGCAGCGCAGGCGCATCATTGATCCCGTCTCCCATAAAGCCAACCACATGCCCGTTAGCCTTGAGCAAACGCACAATGCGTTCCTTGTGCGTCGGTGTCAGCCTGGCAAATACGTTGGTGGTTTCAACCGCTACCGCCAGTTCGGCATCGCTCATGCGCTCAATGTCATTGCCCATCAGCAAGCCTTGCTGCTCCAGGCCCACTTCACGGCAGATCTTGGCCGTAACCAGTTCGTTGTCGCCCGTCAGAACTTTTACCGCAACCCCATGCTCTGCCAACGCTTTAAGCGCAGGCGCGGTGCTCTCTTTGGGCGGATCCAGAAACGCTACATAACCAATCAGCGTCAGTTCCTGCTCATCGCTCAGGCTGTATGTCTCGCGCCCTTCCGTCATCGGCCGCGCAGCCACTGCCACTACGCGCAAGCCTTCTTCGTTGAAGGCCGCGGTAACCTGGCGAATACGCGCCAGCAGTTCGTCGCTCAGGGCTTCTTCACGCTCACCATGACGCACGGTTTTGCACACCGAAAGCACTTCTTCGACAGCACCCTTGCAGATCAGCAAATGTGGCTGGTCCTGCTCGGCCACCACTACGGACATGCGGCGACGGGTAAAGTCGAACGGGATTTCATCGACCTTGTTGAAGGCCGTACCCACGTTCAATTCGCGGTGAACCTCGACATGCTCCAACACCGCCACGTCCAGCAGGTTTTTCAGCCCGGTCTGGTAGTAGCTGTTGAGGTAGGCCATTTCCAGCACGTCGTCGGACTCTTGCCCCCAGACATCCACATGCCTGGCCAGGAAAATCTTGTCCTGGGTCAGCGTGCCCGTTTTGTCGGTACACAGCACATCCATCGCGCCAAAGTTCTGGATCGCATCAAGACGTTTGACGATGACTTTTTTGCGTGACAGGAACACTGCGCCTTTGGCCAGGGTCGAGGTCACGATCATCGGCAGCATTTCCGGGGTCAGGCCCACCGCGACAGACAGTGCGAACAGCAAGGCTTCCGTCCAGTCGCCCTTGGTGAAACCATTGATGAACAGCACCAGTGGCGCCATCACAAACATAAAGCGGATCAGCAACCAGCTAACTTTGTTGACCCCGGTCTGAAACGAAGTCGGACCGCGATCGGTCGCGCCAACCCGCTGTGCCAGTGCCCCGAAGTAGGTGTTGTTGCCCGTGGTCAGTACCACCGCCGTGGCCGCGCCGGAGACCACGTTGGTGCCCATGAACAGAATATTGTCCAGTTCCAGCGGGTTACTGGTCTGGCTATCAAACTGACGCGCAAACTTCTCGACCGGCATCGATTCGCCCGTCATCGCCGCTTGGCTGACGAACAAATCCTTGGCGCTCAGTACCCGACAGTCTGCCGGAATCATGTCTCCCGCCGACAACACGATCAGATCACCCGGCACCAACTGTTTGATTGCCAGCTCAATACGCTGCGCGCCCCTGATTTTCTGTGCCGCGCCATAGAACTTGCCAAACATCGGCGATGCGTCAGCACTGAAATCGCGACGCATCACCGTCGCGGTGTTACTGACCATTTCCTTGAGGGCATCAGCCGCCTTGTTGGATTTGGCCTCTTGCCAAAACCGCAGCAACGTCGATAACACCACCATCGTGCCAATCACCACGGCGGCTTGAATGTCATCGGTGGCCAGAGATACAGCTGCGAGCAAGGTCAGCAGCAGGTTGAACGGGTTTTTGTAGCAGTGCCACAAATGTACCCAACGGCTCAGCGGCTGCTCGTGTTCAACTTCATTGAGCCCGTATTGCTGACGCTGCACCTCAACCTCGGCCTCACTCAGACCGTCGGTGTGGGTGCCCAGGTTGTCGATCAAAACGGCGCTGTCAGTATTGGCGGCCGCCACCAGAGTTTGCGCCAGGGTCGGTGGTACTTCGCGGCTGACCGTGGTGTTGGTCAGGCTGTCGAGCAAAGCCAGGCGGCGGAAGTGCCGGCCAATATGGCGGGTGCGCAAAAAGCCTGCGAAAAATTCTTTCAGGGCGAGTTTCATGGTGCTACTCCTGCGCCGCCTGCGCTCACCCCAAGCAGAGTGACTACACAGCCGGCCTTAATCTGGAACCGTCTTTCATGGTTTTAATCTCGTGAGCGAGCTTGGGGCTCGCGGTTATTCAAACAATCGCAAACTGCCCGGTAGCGCGGGCCGATGCTGGCGGCGGCGAACGAGTCTAAAGAAGTTGCCCATAACGATTCCCCTGGCGGTCAACGAAGCGGACAAGCAGGTACAGCCAAGCGTGCGCATGAGCCAAAAGGCACGCGCATACAACGCGTTGCGATGCGCCAAGGGCGTTAATCACACACGTTTCAGTGTCGGAAAGAGGGCTTGCGGGCTCGGGTCACAACAGCCCCGGGCAAGACGCCACCTCTCGCTATCAAGCAAGAAGCGGCAGGGGATTCTGCGCGCTAGCTTGCCGAAAATATGCCGGTCTTAGAACCCGGCCAACTACTGTCGCTCAAACTGCTATCCACTTGGTCTCTGCGCTATTGATCAAAACGCGGGCAGCTTACGCCCGACGTTTTAGAGAGTAAACCGTAGGAAGGCTTCCGCTTTATGAATCAGAAACTTCTTCAGGAAGAGTTCAGTTTCACCACGCGAATGTCATAAAGCCTGACATCCGCGCGGGATATGGCGTCTCAGCTCGCGCTGGCCAACATAGGCTCAGTCACCGCTGGATGCTGGCTGTTGCGCTTGTCATGGGCATACAGGGACGCCGAAATCTCATCTGCCCGAATCGGTAAAACCGACAACAAGGTGTCACTCAGGCCGTGGCTGGCCTGACAGAAACCTTGCATGTAAATCCCCGCCTTGCAGCGTTCATCTGTGACTATCCGGTAGTCCCGGCCTACTTCGAAGTCGCCCAGGTATTCAGCCAGTGGTGCCAGCAGGTGACGGTGCATCTGCCGCTCGTAACCGGTGGCCAGAATGACTGCATCGTAGTGTTGCTCCAGCATCTCGCCATTGGCGGTGTTGCGCAGCGCCAACTTGATGCCCTGCCCGTCTGCCGTGGCGTTTTCAATGCTGGTCAGGCTACGGAAAACATGACGGGCAATGCCCGAGACTTTCTGCCGATAGAAGATCGCGTAGATGCGCTCAATCAGATCGATGTCCACCACCGAATAGTTGGTGCTCTGATACTCGACAATCAGACGCTCGCGCTCGGCGGTGTTTTGGGCAAACACCAGATCGGTGAACTGTGGCGAAAACACCTCGTTGACGAACGGACTGTCATCCGCAGGTTTAAGTGCCGAACCACGCAGAATCAAGTCCACCTGAGCCGATGGATAACTGTCGTTCAAGTCGATAAACGCTTCAGCCGCACTCTGACCACCGCCAATAATTGCGATGCGCATCGGCTTGCCGCTGACACATGGCTGTTTGGCCATGCGCGCCAGGTACTGGGAATGATGGAAAACCCGCGGGTCATCCTTGAGCGCTTTGAAAACCGTCGGAATATTCGGCGTTCCCCCGGCACTCACTACCACAGAGCGCGTAGTACGAGCGTGTTGCAAGCCGTGAGAATCGCGGGAAATCACTCGCAGGGCTTCGACCTGCTGTTGATGCAGTACCGGCTCGATGCTCAGCACTTCTTCGCCATAACGGCTTTGCGCCTCAAAGTGCGACGCCACCCAGCGCAGGTAGTCGTTGAACTCCATACGACATGGATAAAAGGTCCCCAGGTTGATGAAATCCACCAGACGACCGTGGGCCTTGAGGTAATTGACGAAGGAATACGCACTGGTGGGATTGCGCAGCGTGACCAGATCCTTGAGGAACGAAATCTGCAGCTCACTCTGAGTGACCAGGGTGTTGCCGTGCCAGCGATAGTCAGCCTGTTTGTCTAAAAACAACGCATTCAGGGGGCCTTGAACCTGCCCGCGTTCTTCCAGGGCGATGGCCAGAGCCAGATTGGAAGGTCCGAAACCGATGCCGATCAGATCATGCACAACGCCCGCAGCGATTGCCTGTGTCATTTTCAGTGTCCTCTGGATTACCCCTCAACAGAGGGAAAAAAGCCCGTGACCGACTGCCCAGTGGCAGGGCAGCAGATCGTCTGTTGAGTAGGAACGAGAACACAGAAATGAAATTTAGGCATTGTCCCACTGCCGGATACGAATCCGGCAGTGCTTCATTGCGTTAACGATGTGCTTCTCGACCATGCTGCGGGATACCCCCAGACGGTCGGCAATTTCCAGGTGAGACAAGCCATCGAGTTTGCGCAGCAAAAAACACTCGCGACATGCCGCTGGCAACTCGGACAACGCCCGCTGGAGCATGTCCAGGCGCTGACCATGATCCATCAGCACCTGCGGCGAGGGGCTGTAAAAAAGCTCTTCGCTATCCAGCACTTCCAGCGGCTCGGCCTGGCGCAACGTGTTGCGCCTATGACCGTCGATCACCAGATTGAGCGCCGTGCGGTACAAAAATGCGCGAGGTTGAGCAATCGGCTCATCACTGGAACGCTCCAGCACGCGCACATATGCGTCATGCACCACATCTTCGGCCGCCTGGGCATTACCCAATCTGGCACTCAAAAAGCCCACCAGTTCGCGATAGTAGTTTTCCAACAGGACTCCTGGCCGCGACAGCAGCGGCAACACTCCGTGAGCGCAGAAACAGATCTAATGAAATAGCGGCATGATGATGGCACTTTTACAGATGTAATTTATAGTAATTCTCATATAGATTTAAACCCCAAGGCCACTACCCTCGTCGAATTATTTAGCAACAACCCTATAAACAAACAGCTAAATCCCTCGCCAAATCATTCGTTTACTCAACAGCTCCCCGTGTCTGTCGTCCTCGCGACAGCGTTTGCTCTGGGCATTTGGGCCCAATGGCATGACGACGGGCCGACTTCCATTGGCCGGAACCCTGCATGAAACGCCCTCGACAGACCCGACGTGCGCTGCTGATCACCCTGTGTTTATTACTCGGCGCCGCCTTGGCAGCCTGGCCTTTCCTGACGCCGGGCCGCGATGCCTATGACACCGTGCCCGTAACCCGGGGCGATATTGAAAGCAGCGTGACCGCACTCGGCACCCTGCAACCCCGGCAATATGTCGATGTGGGTGCACAGGCCTCAGGGCAAATCCACAAGATCCACGTCGACGTCGGCGCTGAAGTCAAGGAAGGCCAGCTTCTGGTCGAAATCGACCCGTCCACCCAAACCGCCAAACTCGATGCCAGCCGCTTTGCCATCGAAAACCTCAAGGCTCAACTGCAAGAACAACGCGCCCTGCACGATCTGGCAAAACAGAAGTTGCAGCGCCAGCAACACCTCGCAAAAGGCGGCGCCACCCGCGAAGAAGATGTTCAGGCGGCACAGGCTGAAGTCCGCACCACCCAGGCGCGGACCGACATGTTTGCGGCGCAGATCCGTCAGGCCCAGGCCAGTTTGCGCAGTGATGAAGCCGAACTGGGCTACACCCGCATCTTTGCGCCCATGTCCGGCACCGTGGTGGCACTGGATGCCCGCGAAGGCCAGACCCTCAATGCCCAACAGCAAACACCGCTGATCCTGCGCATCGCCAAGCTCTCGCCGATGACGGTCTGGGCTGAAGTCTCGGAAGCCGATATCGGCCATGTAAAAACCGGCATGCAGGCCTACTTCACCACCTTGAGCGGCGGCAACCGGCGCTGGAACAGCACCGTGCGCCAGGTCCTGCCCGTACCGCCCAAACCCCTCAACGAAAGCAGCCAGGGCGGCGGCAGCCCCGCAAGCAAAAGCGGCAGCGCCCGCGTGGTGCTCTATACCGTGCTGCTGGATGTCGACAACAACGATCAGGCACTGATGCCCGAAATGACCACCCAGGTGTTTTTTGTCGCCAATCAGGCTCGGGATGTATTGCTCGCGCCAATCATCGCGTTGCAGGGCACTACCGAGGGGGACCGCCAGACCGCCCATATCGTGAGCAAGA
Source organism: Pseudomonas kulmbachensis (assembly GCF_963681935.1). NCBI lineage: Bacteria > Pseudomonadati > Pseudomonadota > Gammaproteobacteria > Pseudomonadales > Pseudomonadaceae > Pseudomonas > Pseudomonas kulmbachensis. Next base: position 3,684,555 of record NZ_OY817088.1, read on the forward strand.
ACGGCAAGGTCGAGCCTCGCGAAATCCGTACCGGCATCAGCGACCGTTTGCGCGTAGAAATCCTCGAAGGTCTGGATGAGGGCGATCACCTGCTGGTCGGCCCCGCTACCGGCAACGGAGGCTGAATGCCCACTCCCTTGATCGACCTGCAGGATATCCGCAAGGTCTACGGCGGCATCGACACGCCTGAAGTTCACGTGCTTAAAGGCATCAGTCTGTCGATCCATGCCGGGGAGTTCGTCGCCATCGTCGGCGCCTCGGGCTCGGGCAAGTCGACCCTGATGAACATCCTCGGCTGCCTCGACCGCCCAACCTCCGGGCGCTACCTGTTTGCCGGTGAAGACGTCGCCCGGCTCGACAGTGACGAGCTGGCCTGGTTGCGCCGCGAAGCCTTTGGCTTTGTGTTCCAGGGCTACCATTTGATCCCCTCGGCGTCGGCCCAGGAAAACGTCGAAATGCCGGCCATCTATGCTGGTACCCCGGCCGCCGAGCGTCACGCCCGTGCAGCCGCCCTGCTCGACCGCCTGGGTTTGGCCGAACGCACCGCCAACCGTCCGCACCAACTGTCCGGTGGTCAGCAACAACGGGTGTCGATCGCCCGCGCCCTGATGAACGGCGGGCATATCATCCTCGCCGACGAACCCACCGGGGCTCTCGACAGCCACAGCGGCGCCGAGGTCATGGCCCTGCTTGACGAACTGGCGAGCCAAGGCCATGTGGTTATCCTGATTACCCATGACCGCGAAGTCGCAGCACGGGCCAACCGGATCATCGAAGTGCGCGATGGCGAAGTTATCAGCGACAGTAGCAACGGCACGCACCTGCCCGCGACCGACAACCCCCAGGCCTTGCAGGCCATTGATCTGCGCAAGCGCCTGAGCGAAGGCAGCGAGGCCCGGGGAGCCTGGAAAGGCGAACTGGTCGATGCGGTTCACGCCGCCTGGCGAGTCATGTGGATCAACCGTTTTCGCACCGCCTTGACCCTGCTCGGCATTGTCATCGGCGTGGCCTCGGTGGTGGTGATGCTGGCCGTCGGCGAAGGCAGCAAACGCCAGGTGATGGCGGAAATGGGCGCCTTTGGCTCCAACATCATTTACCTCAGCGGCATGTCGCCAAGGCCCAGAGCGCCACTGGGCATCGTGACCCTCAATGACGTAGCCGCCCTCTCGACCTTGCCGCAAGTAAAAATGATCATGCCGATCAATGGCGCCGAGATTGGCGTGCGCTATGGCAATGTCGATCACACCCTGTACACCGGCGGCAACGGTATTGATTTTTCGGCGATCTTCAACTGGCCGGTAGTGCAAGGCAGCTTCTTCAGCCAGGCCGATGAAGACGCGGCTGCCGCCGTGGCGGTGATAGGCAAAAAGGTCCGCGATAAAGTGCTCAAGGATGTGCCCAACCCGATTGGCCAGTACATCCTGCTGGAAAACGTACCGTTTCGCGTGGTCGGGGTGCTTGCCGAAAAAGGCGCCAGCTCCGGCGACTCGGACAGCGATACGCGCATCGTGGTGCCTTACTCTGCGGCCAGCGTGCGCCTGTTCGGCACCCACAATCCGGAATATGTGGTGATCGCCGCCGCCGATGCGAGCAAGGTCAACCAGACCGAAAAGGCCATCGAGCAACTGATGCTCAGGCTGCACCACGGCAAACGCGATTTCGAAATCACCAACAACGCGGCGATGATTCAGGCCGAAGCCAAAACCCGCAACACCCTGTCGTTGATGCTCGGTTCGATCGCCGCCATCTCGCTGCTGGTGGGCGGTATCGGGGTGATGAACATCATGCTGATGACCGTGCGCGAGCGTACCCGCGAGATCGGCATTCGCATGGCCACCGGCGCCCGCCAGCGCGACATCCTGCGCCAGTTTTTGACCGAAGCACTGATGCTCTCGGTGGTCGGCGGCGTGGCCGGCATCACCCTGGCCTTTATCGTCGGTGGCGTATTGTTGCTCTGCGATGTGGCGGTGGCGTTCTCGCTGGTCGCAGTGCTCGGCGCCTTTGGCTGCGCATTGGTGACCGGCGTCATTTTCGGCTTTATGCCAGCCCGCAAGGCTGCCCGGCTAGACCCGGTCACGGCCCTTACCAGTGAATGAGCAATTGATGAAGCCGACCTTGAGCTTGTTGAGCCTGTGCCTGCTGCTGGGCGCTTGCAGCCACTCCACCCCTGACGACAATAACGACGTGGTTCCACCACCCTCCTGGCAGTCGGCACATGCACCAGCCAGCCAGCAGGTCAGCCAGCAATGGTGGGAACAGTTTGGTAGCCCCGAACTGGGCCGCCTGATCAGCCAGGCGCGGGCTGGCAGCTACGATCTGGCGGGCGCCATGGCCCGAGTCCGGCAAGCCCAGGCATCTGCCGTGATTGCCGGGGCACCGTTATTGCCCGAAGTAAAATTCGGCACCAATGCCAATCGTCAAAAACTGCTGCGCGGCAAAGGCTACAGTCAACTGGATGCCAGCGATGACAACAAGGCCGTGGACTATTTCGACGCCAGCCTGAGCGCCAGCTATGAAGTGGACTTCTGGGGCGGCAAAGCGGCAGCTCAGGACAGTGCGCTACAAGCGCTCAAGGCCAGCGAGTTTGATCGCGCGACGGTCGAGCTGACCTTGCTCAGCGGCGTCGCCAGCAGTTATGTGCAAACCCTGGCACTTGATGAACAACTGCGCATTGCCCGACTCAATCTGGCCAATGCGCAAAGTGTGTTGCACGTCGTGCAAACTCGCTATGACGCGGGCTCGGCCACAGCCCTGGAACTGGCCCAACAAAAGAGTCTGGTTGCCAGCCAACAACGGCAAGTGCCACTGGCTGGGCAACAGGCCCAGGAAGCACGGATCACCCTCGCCGTCCTGCTTGGTCAGCCCGTACAAAACCTGGCACTGGGCGACACCACTTTCGCCCGGCTGCATTGGCCATCGACAGGCAGCGGACTGCCCAGCGAGCTGCTCGGCCGACGCCCGGACATCGCCAGCGCCGAAGCCAAACTGATCGCCGCCCGGGCCGATATCACCGTGGCCCGCGCCGCCATGCTGCCCAGCCTGACCCTGAGCGCCAGCCTGGGCTCTGGCGCTGACCGTTTCAGCAATATCCTGCGCAGCCCGTTCTACACCCTCACTGCAGGGCTCGCAGCGCCGATCTTTAACAATGGCCGTCTAAGTGCCGAACGCGATAAAGCCACAGCACGTCAACAAGAGTTGCTGCAAGCCTATCGGGGCAGCATCATCAGCGCCTTTGCCGATGTCGAAAAAGCCCTCAACAGCGCCAGCGGTCTGGACCAGCAACGTCAATGGCAGGACGAGGAACTCAAGCAGGCGCAGCGGGCCTTTGACATTGCCCAAAGTCGCTACACCGCCGGGGCCGAAGGGCTGCTGACGGTTCTGCAAACACAAAGCACGCTGTACCAGGCCCAGGACCAGAGCGTGCAACTGCGCATGGCCCGGCTGCAGGCGAGTGTTGCGCTGTACAAGGCATTGGGTGGAGGTTGGCGGGTGCAGTAACCCGCCTGCTTCAGGTCTTGACCAGCAGGTGCCGCGCATACCACGGTCGCCGCGGGATGCGCCGCAGCAACCCGGTAATGCTCTTCTCATCGCCAAAGGTAATGCGCAGCGCCAGTTTCATGGTTTCGGGGTCCATCTCCACGGTTTTACCCGTGGCCAACCCCGGTGTTGTGCTACAGCCGTGGGTGAGCGGGCCCAGCCACGGGTCATCCACTTCCACCCAGCGCCCCGGCGCAAACCACGGCACGCCATTGACTTGCCGACGTGTCAGCTCCCCAGGGTGGAAGCGCTCATGGGCACGGTACCAATCCTCGAGACGATCATCGATCCAGCCATGAAAACTCCAGAACACCGGATTTACATGGGAGGAAAACGGATCACCCAAAAAGTCGTTTTCGGGCACATACCAGCGCCCGGCAAAATCCGCCGGATCACGGGCCATCGGCACCGGGGCGCCGTTGGACGGATCCCTCGGTACAGAGGCCCAGCGCATGTGCAGCCAGTCATGCAAACCTAGCTCAACCTCGGAACCAAACTGCCCCAAAGTCAGCGACGATAAATAGCGCGGGTCACGGTAGCGTGACTCCCAGACCTCGAAGTTGCTGTGAAAGGTTTCCGGCTGTTTGATATCACTCAACCACTGCGTATAGACCTCATCACCCTCCGCCAGCCAGGTCGGCGGCAAGGCGCTGCCATCGTGGTTATCAAAGTAACGAGCAAAGCCTGCACGATCACGCTCAAGCTCTGGCTGCGGTAATGGCAGCGCTGGCCATGACGGTAAATCCTGCATCGAGCGCGCGGTGCGCAACATATGTCGATGCATAAAGAAAAAATCAACTCCAGAGCCATTACGATCCTTGCGCGGGCCACGGGCATCGCGCTCCCTGTCGCGCTGGCCGGGTTGCCAGCCAATGCCACGCAGAGCGTTGCGTTTGTCTTCAGACAGCTCATGCCAGGTATCGCGGGATGCATGCCACAGCTGGTGAAACAACCGATGCTCAGGAGTCACCAGCCAGGCCAGCAACGTCGGGTTGAGGCCGATCCGTTCGCGGGCTTCAGGAAAGGTACGCTTGACGGCAACAAAGCTGTTGTCCTGCTCGGGCAAGGCCAATGGCCGCGCAAGATGCTGCACGCGCCCGCTGAGGGTGCCGCTGCCGGCATTACCGTAAGCGCCCCAGACTTCATCGAGGCTGAAACTGAACTCGTAATCAGGCTGGCCGTTAACCGACTCGCTGCTGGTGAGTCGCCAGTACATCCGCTTCGCATCCGGTGCCACCAGGTCGCCCAAAATGCGATAACGCGGCACCTGTGAGCCGTGCAAAATAGCCGCCGTGTCAAGATAACCGCGGACACCACGGCCACGTGGCGCGATATCGAGCCATAGCTCCAGATCATCTGCAGGCACACCGTCAAGCCCGGCATCCTGCCCGTTGAAGCGAATCGTCCAAAGCCCGCGCAACTGGTCGGCCAACTGCTGCCCGGCGGTATCCGCCAGGTCAACTGTCGCCTCGCCGGGCGTAATCGGCTCGTCCACTCGCGTCAACTCACGATGCCCATAAAACGCTGCTGGCGCTGCTGCGCCGGTGATCGCCAAACCAGCGATGAACCATCGTCGTGAAATCGTCATTGCCCTACCTGTCCCAGCCCGAATGCAGGCGTTATCCAAGCTAGAACGTTTGCTCAAGGACGAAATTTAGGAACTCTGCTGGCTGGATTCATGACCTGAGATCAAGACTGCTTTGCTTGATCGTAGGTTTTTCCCACGGATCAGTCCGAGGATACTCAACCTCATTCTTACGTCCCTCAAGGAGTTATCCATGACTATTCCAGCATTCGGCCTCGGTACTTTTCGTCTAAAAGGCCAAGTAGTAATCGACTCGGTAAAAAACGCCCTGGATCTGGGCTATCGGGCAGTCGACACCGCGCAGATCTATGAAAACGAAGCTGACGTCGGCCAGGCTATTGCCGAGAGTGGCGTAGCGCGGGACAAACTGTTTATCACCAGCAAGATCTGGGTCAGCCATTTTGCCGGGGACCAACTGATTCCGAGCTTGCAGGACAGCCTGAAAAAATTGCGCACCGATCACCTGGACCTGACCCTGATCCACTGGCCGTCACCGAAAAGTGCAGTCCCGGTAGCAGAATTTATGGGCGCATTGCTTAAAGCCAAAAAGCTGGGGCTGACCAAACAGATTGGCGTCTCGAACTTCACCATCGCGCTGATGAAAGAAGCGATTGCCGCTGTTGGCGCCGAACACATCGCCACCAATCAGATCGAACTTCACCCGTACCTGCAAAACCGTAAATTGGTTGAGTTCGCACAGAGCCAAGGTATTCATATCACCTCGTACATGACACTGGCCTACGGTGAAGTCCTGAACGATCCGGTGATCATCGAGATCGCCAAACGCCATGCCGCAACTGCGGCCCAAGTGACACTGGCCTGGGCGATGCAATTGGGATATTCGGTGATTCCGTCGTCGACCAAGCGCGCCAACCTCGAGAGCAACTTGAAGGCGTGTGAGTTAACCCTGACCGAAGATGACATGGCGCAGATTGCCGCACTGGATCGCGGCCACCGCCTGACCAACCCGCAGAGCGTTGCACCTCAGTGGGATTGACCGGGAACAGGGTATCTACAGAGATACTTCAACCGTGGGAGCGAGCAGGCTCGCTCCCACAAGGGGCTTGATCCGGAACAGAGTATCTACAAGGGTTGGCCCTGCAGGCCAAAGCGCTGCATCTGCATTTCCTGCAGGCGGCTCAAGGTGCGGCGAAAGGCGAACTCCAGGTAACCTTGGGTATAGAGCTGATCCATCGGCACCTGGGCTTCGATACATACCGGCACTTTGCGGTCGTAACATTCGTCGATCAGCGCAATAAAACGCCGCACGCTGTCATCGTATTTGGACAGCTGCGGCAGCTCGCGATCCCCGGCCTCGACTTTCACCGCCCCGTCTTCCGTACCCCGGGCAATTTTACCTTCGCGCTGCTCTGCACTCAGGCAAGGTACTCCGCTGAGCAACATCACCTTATAGCGGTCACAGATGTCCATGAACTCGGTGGCTGCCAGCGGCTGCTCACACAGCTCGTGGAAATTGCACCACAGCACGGCATCACTGGCGTGCACCACATTCAGCGAGCGATGGCCCACCCCAATCGGCTGATCAGACACCGTCTGGCCTTGGGTCAATTCCTTGAACACTGCTTCAATCGCGCTCGGCCGGCCCGGTTCAGTCACCCAATAGCGCTGATGAGCAATACCGGGGTGCAGCCGGTGGTCTTCAATACCGTCCACCGCAACCACATCCATATGCTGGAGAATCGCGCTGATCCCTGGGGCGAAGCGATCGCGGTTGAAGCCGTGACCATAGAGGTCTTGCGGCGGCTGGTTAGAGGTACAGACCAGCACCACCCCTTCATCGAACATGACTTGGAACAAACGCCCCAAAATGATCGCATCGGCAATGTCATTGACGAACAACTCGTCAAAACACAGCACTCTAACGTCCTCAGCCAGGCCTTTAGCCAGCGCCTTGAGTGGATCCGCTGTGCCGGTCAGCTGAAACAGGCGCTGATGCACCCATTGCATGAAGTGATGAAAATGCTGGCGTCGGGCCGGTACCCGCAGGCTTTGGTAGAACCGGTCCATCAACCAGGTTTTACCTCGCCCTACCGGGCCCCACAAATACACGCCATTGACCGACTTCGCCCCTGAGTGCAATGACTCATGACAGCGTTGCAACGCCTGTACAGCCAGCCATTGAGCAGGATCATGGACAAAGCCTTGCTGCTCGATGGCCTGTTGATATGCATTAAGGGGGGACTCGACATTCATACCGATGGCTGACTCCTGAAACAGAGATGCCAGTATGCCAGCAAGCCGATACGGGGGGCACTTGAAAAAGTTCGCATCGCCATCACATTGTTACCCCAGCAGTAACAGAGCCTTTTGCCATCAGGTCTTTTTCCTTTGGTAAAACAGCGTAAAATTACTCACATGTTCTAAACATTGCTTGACCCTGTTACACGGTACTTCGTACGCACCTGGCAATTTTCACATGTGTCGTAACTTCTTCCCGCCTCATCGGCAAATGAAGTCAGTCAGCTTTAACTCTTGATTACTTTAGAGGCCACGTTCATGAAAAATTTAATCGCACTCTTGCTTGCCGGTTTTGCAACACTTGCAGTTGCAGGTGAAACTTCCACCGTTCAACCTTCAGCTGTCGAACATTACAGCTACGGTACAAAACTGGATATCGCCCGCGTCGTCAGTCTGTCCACCATCCCCAACGTGTGTGAAGTCGTGCCGGCGACCATGACCTATGAAGACTCCCAGGGTCAGCGCCACACTGTCGAGTATCAGGTGATGGGTGACGGTTGCAGCATGCACTAGCCCTCGATGGCTGCACCTGCGGATACGACCCCAGGCCCCCTCTTGTGAGGGGGCCTTTTGTTGTGCGGACCATTAAGCAGCAGGATTGTTACTGATCCGGAAAGACTCCTTGGCGATCTTTTGACTTTAATCAATACGCGTGGGGCGTATTCTATGTTCATCCCTCAACGCAACATTGAAACAGGGCACGGTACTTCGTGCTGCATCACTTACCTCGTTGATGCAGCAACTTCTCCCGCCATGTCGGCAATTGAAGTCAGTGATTCGTGATTGTTTTAAGGTCTCCATAATGAAACGTTTGATCGCTCTTGCACTTATCAGTTTTTCAACACTGGCTGCTGCTGACGAACTTCAAGTTACGCAACAACAACCCGCTGTCGAACATTACACTTACGCCACTGACCTCGACATTGCCAACGTTATCAGCGTGTCACCGGTGGCCGATGTCTGCGACATTGTGCCGGCACAAATGACTTATGAAGACCATCAGGGCCAGCGTCATATTCTTGAATACCGGGTGATGGGTAATGGTTGCAGCAACGGCTGATACCACCGCTTGCGCCAGCTGCTCACAACAAGCCTCCGTATAGCGGGGGCTTTTTAATGGGTGGCACCAGGCTTGAAACAGGCAATAAAAAACCCGACCCTGTCACAACGTGTGATCAGGACCGGGTTGAAACGCTCAGCAGATAATTCGTTTCAGGTGTCCGAAATCAGTCTTTCTTCTCGGAGATCACCTTGCCAGTCGAATCGAAAACAATTTCGTATTCCAGGCCATCCACTTTCTTGATCCCCTCTGCTTTCCAAATGCCGGCAGCAGGGTCCTGGGCTTCAATTTTCTTGATCACGGTGTAACCGTTTTTGTTCTTGAGAACTTCAACCAATTCTTTGGAGAACGCCCAGTTCGGATCAGGCTGAGCCATCGCTGCACCGGCACCCAACAAAGCAGCAGTAGTGATCACAGCAGCAAAGGTTTTCTTCAACATTGTCTTAACTCCATTAATTGATGTTGTATCTGGTACTCAATGTGACTGGAACAACCGTAGCAGAGAAAAAACCGGCCATGCAGCTAAATGATATGCTTTTGACATGGCTCATGTTCTCGTTAGCTCTAGTGCGGGGTTAGAATACGCAAAACCGGGAAAAGCCAATGAGTGAAACACGCCTCACCGAAGCCCAATACGATGCCATCACCGAAGCTGCGGCTCAGTGGTGCATGCGCGTGCACGAGCCCGATTGCACCGATCAGGAACGCGAGGCTTTCGCTGTGTGGCTGGCGGCCGATCCCGTGCACGCATTTGAATATGAAGCGATGCTCGACATCTGGGATGTCAGCGAGCACCTGCCCCACCCCGCTCCCGCCACCGCCCAGGTGATTGCACTGCCCCGCGTGCAGCGTCGCAGCCCTTGGTCACGCTTTGCCGTGGCCGCGGCCGTCACCCTGCTTGCGGCCCCTGTGGCGGCTTACAGCGGCTGGCAACTGGGCTGGCTGCCCAATGCCTATGAACGTTTTACAGCTGACACCACTATCAGAACGGTGACGTTGCCCGATGGCAGCCAAGTCGAGCTAAACCTGGGCACACAACTGACCTTCAGCAACTACAAGGATCAGCGTCGGGTGACCCTGAGCAAGGGCGAGGCGTTTTTCAAGGTCAGTCACGATGTCACGCACCCGTTCCTGGTCCAGGCCGCAGAAGGGCGAATTCGGGTTACAGGCACCCAGTTCAATGTGTGGATGTACGAGGATCAGGTGCGGGTCACGCTGCTGGAAGGCTCGGTGCTGGTGACCAGCAACAAGAACCTAAGTGGCGATGGCTTGCGCCTGGAACCGGGCATGCAGGCGCGCTACAGGGCGGGCGACTACGCAGCGCAAATCAGCCAGACCTACGCCAATACCCCGGACCTGGCGTGGCGCACCGGCAAGCTGGTACTGGACAACCTGTCGCTGGCAGAGGCCCTGCCCCTGATCAACCGCTACCTCAATACCCCGCTGACTGTGGCAGACAGCGCCACTGGCAAGCTGCGCATTGGTGGCGTGTTCAACACCCGCGACATCAACCAGTTGGTGACCTCCCTGCCCAAAGTGTTGCCGGTGTACCTGAGCCGCAATGCGGATGGCCAGCCAGTGCTCAACGCCCGACCGCAAAACTTGTAGATACTCTGTTCCAGGTCACTCCCACGCTTGAAGTATCTCTGTAGCCGCTGAGGAGTGAAGCGAGGCTGCGTCGAGGGCGAAGCGCTCGTTAGCCTGAATGATCTTACGACTGCTACGCAGCCGATCGCAGCCTCGTACCTCGACAGCAGCTACAGAGTGACTTCGAGCGTGGGAGCGAACAGGGTGCCTGGCCTGAAATAGAGTATCTACAAACCTCCTTTTAGCTCCCCGCGAATTTGCACCGTCTGATATTCGGGGTCAGCCTTGATCTGCGCCTCCGTGAAGGGCAATGGTTGCCACTGTTTCCTGGAAAACGCTTGCGTCTGGTCACGGGCATACCTGGAGGCCGGATCGCTGGACAGCGAGAACGCCAGTAACCCTTGCGCCTTAGGCCCCTGCTCGTCGAAGGTCACGGTTTGCAAGTAACTGGTGCCGCTGACCACTTCGCGCTTTCCGTCCTGACCCGGCACGCTTTGCATGGCGTTGTACACGCCCAACGTCGCCGGGCCACCGTGGATCGGGGTTTGCTGGCCACCACTGCTGACGACCTGAATCTCGCCCCAGGTGACATCCGCGCCCAACCCGGTTTCAGCCACTGCGGCTGCCGAGGCCAGTAGCGCCTCATGCACCGCCTTGAGTACCTGCGCCTGACTCAGGTTCAGCCCACGCGGGGTGTGCTGCGGGTCTGCGGGGTCGAACGGCACGCGCCAAACATCCGCGACTTCAAGCAATTGCCCCATGATGTGCTGAAAGTGCACCAGGCCAATGCCACTGTCGAGATCTGCCTGTTGATCCCATGCCTTGAGGCTGGCACACAGCGGTGCAAGGCTCCTCGACGCGCTCGCACAGGCCTGCAGCAAGTCAGGCATGACCAACCCGGCCAGATACACCCGATCATCCATCACCATGCCTTGCAGATCCGACACGCTGATTGCCCCCGGCTGGCTCAGGCGTTGCAGGGCAAAGCGCGCACGCGGCCCCAGCGGCTGGCTGTCCTGGCTGATCAGGGGTGAAAAACCGGTCAACGGCGCCTTGGGGTTGACCATCCAGGCCGAGTCGTTGGAGTGCTGCACGTAATCATCACGCCGCAATTGTGGCAAATGACTTGCCGGGTAGATGCCCGGTTGCGCTGCACTCGGATCAACGGTCCAGCCACAGGCACTGCGGCTGCCATCAAGCAGGATCAGCTCAAGGCCTGCACGCGGATCGCTGCAGGCGGCGAGTTTAGCCGCGTCGACATAGGGCACTACCGAGACGTTCATGTACAGCGCCTGTCCCTGATCATCCACCGCCAGGGTGTTAACCCACGGAATGCCCTGGACCCGGTTCACGGACGCTTGCAGGGCATCGAGGCTCGGGGCTTGATTGATCGCATACCACTGCTGCAACACGCGGTCATTTTGCAGGTTGGCGTCGCGCAGGCTAAAGGCCACGTGATTATCCCAGTCGAGCTTGCCCGGCCACTGCACTATCGGGCCGAACACTGAGCTGTAGATATCCCGCGATACAGATTGCAGGCTGCCATCGGCTTGCTTGACGTCGACCGTCACGGTTTTTTTATCGAGTGCCCGCGACTGACCATCAAGCAGATAGCGCGTCGGGTCCTTCGGGTCGAGCTCAAGCCGGTACAGAGTGAAGTGCTTTGACGTGTCGACGGTGTGGGTCCAGGCCATGTGCCGGTTAAAGCCGATATTGATCATCGGCAAGCCGGGCAGCGCAGCGCCCATCACGTCGAGCTTGCCGGGAATGGTCAACTGCATCTGGTAAAAACGCATCCCGCCCACCCATGGAAAATGCGGGTTGGCCAACAACATGGCGCGACCGGTTTGTGAGCGCTCGGCCCCTACAGCCACTGCGTTGCTGGCGCGGTCCAAGGCAAAGCGTTGCATGCGCTCGGCGGCGACTTCAAAGCTGCCGGCAGTTGTCTTGATACCGGCCGTGGCACGCGGCGGCGTTGCTGCTACCAAGGCCTCGGCAAATTGACCGGCCCCGCCCTCTACCAGTAAGCGACGGGTCAGCTTGACCAGGTCCTGTGCCGTGATGGGCCGTACCGAAGCATTGTCACATTGTGCCGGGAGTATTACGCGCTCACTGAGCTGGCGGTTGTAGCCGGCCACATAACCATTGATCAAATCCCGCACTTCAGGGGTTTGCGCCTGCCAAAAGGCAGACACCGCTTCGGGCGTATTGAGCCAAGTGAAAAACACATCGCTGGACAGGTTGTCGCGCTGCTCCAGGGTCAACGCCTCGGGGCCAAAATATTTGGCGCGCTCACCGTTGACGGTGACCACTTCATTGGCCAAAAGACACAGGTTGTCCTGGGCATAGGCATAACCGATGCCATAGCCCAGGCCGCGCTCATCAGCGGCACGAATATGCGGCACGCCAAAAGTGGTACGGCGGATATCTGCGCTCACGTCGCTGGCGGGCGTGCTGGCCAGGGCTGAAACGCTCAGCCCCAGGCACAGCCCTGCAAGGCACACTTTGCTTAACGGTCTGGAAATAATCACGTGCACTGCTGCTCCTTCACGACAAAAAGCCGGGCGGCGCAATCGATTGAAAACCACCACGGGCAAGTGAAAAACGAAGCAGGTTAAAAAAATTTAATAATTGTTCCAAACCCCCGGTCTTACTGGGGGCATACGTAATCGAGACGGATTTACGACAAATTTTCTACATTCAAATGTTCATGATTTAAGTCGCTCATTCGTCTAGTTAACCAAGAGCATTTTTTTTCTTTTCCTGATCAGGCTCTGAAAAGGAGTTTTTTGCATGCACAACCAGCAAATACCAACGGATGGTAGCCACCAGCATCACGACACAGCTTTCCAGCCCGACCCGGGGTTGCTGGAGGCTCTGGCTCCTTTGCAGGGCAACGAACGGATCCGTCACTTACTCAAGTGTTTCGGGCTGCGTACCAGCCTGGTACGGCTCAAGGTCATTGACGCATTGCTGACCGCGGCCGGGAATGATCGACGGCTGGGAGTGCGCGGCATGCACAGTCATTTGCAGGCACTGGATATTCCACTGTCGTTTCTGAGTGTGCGCGAGGTGCTCAAGCGCTTGTGCAGCGAGGGGGTGGTGGTGCTCAACAGCGACAAGAGCTACAGCCTGCATCCACAGGCTGAAGCCGTTCTGATCGGAAGGATTGAAGCTTAAATCTTGGTCTTGCGGCGCATCACACCGTTGATCACGACCACGACCACAGCCACGCCGATGGCGATGTACTGGAACATTTTCTCGCTGATCATGCCGGCGTTCTGCATGTACGAAAGACCAAACATGATCCCCAGAACTACCAGTGAGATCAAAATCGAGTATTTCAAGCGCTGCGAAGGGGTCATAACCTGTTCCTGAAGTAAGTCTGAAAACGCAAACCGGGAATTTAACAAATATGTTCGGTTTACGGAGATGATTTGAAACATTCGAGGTCTCATCTTACAGCCGGGGAAGCTTTTTAGCTGCCACCGGCTCTAACCTTGAGGATCTGTGCATGTTACGTCGTATCTCCAGGCTGGTCCCGTTGTTGCTCATCCTGGCCATGAGCGGGTGCGTGGTTTTCCCAGGTCATGGAAGGCATGGCGATCACCGTTACTATGATGGTGGCCCAGGTTATTACCACCGCTGATGAATCACCCCGAGCCTGCCCCGCAGGCTCGGGTTAACGTCTAAAGCCACTGCCCGGCCGGGCACACAAATCCACCAGCCAATCCACAAACACCCGCACTCGCGGCGACAGTTGCCGATGCGGCGGATACAGGGCGGTCAATGCCATGCGCGGTGGCAGACAATCGCCGAGCACTTCTTGCACTCGTCCTTCACGCACCAGTTGCGCAACATGGTAATGCGGCACTTGCACCAGACCATACCCCGCCACACACGCCGCCAGATAACCCTCTGCACTATTGACCGCGATCTGCTTGGGCAAATCCACCAGACGTACTTCGTCACCGATCTGGAACTCCAGCCCGTAGCGCTTGCCGGATGCGCTGGAGAAGTACTCCACCACCTGATGCCCGCTCAAGTCCTCAAGTGATTGCGGCACGCCGTGGGCCTGCAAATAGCCGGGGCTGGCGCACGTGATCTGATCCATCTGCACCAGCGGCCGCGCCACCAGTGAATCATCCATCGTCAATCCGCCGCGAATCACGCAATCCACACCTTCGCGAATCAGATCCACCGGGCGATCGTTAAGACCGATTTCCAGCTCGATGTGCGCATAGCGCTGCGTGAATTCCGGCAAAGCCGGCAACACCACCAGGCGGCCCACCGCAGCAGGCATCTCGACCCGAAGCGTTCCCTTGGGCTGGCTGCTTTTGAACAGCCCTTCGGCTTCCTCAAGATCTGCCAGCAAACTGATGCAGCGCTGGTAGTACGCGGCGCCGTCCAGGGTAGGACTCACTTGGCGCGTAGTGCGATGCAACAGTTGTACGCCCAAGTGCGCTTCCAGTTGCTTGATCAGTACCGTGACCGAGGCGCGAGGCATTTGCAGGCTGTCGGCAGCTTTGGCGAAACCGCCCAGCTCAACGATACGGGTAAAGACCCGCATCGCGTTGAATCGGTCCATAGCCCCTCCATTGTTTAGAAAATACGAATACTCATAGTGTTTTTACCCGGTTTATCTTGCCGCTGTCGAGGTCAAGAATAGCTCCACCCCACTCAGGAGCACTTCGCATGCACACTCGCCAACTTGGTAAAAACGGCCCTTATGTCAGCGCTATTGGCCTTGGCTGCATGGGCATGACCGATTTCTACACCACCGGCAGCAACACCCGCGAAGCCGTGGCCACCCTGCACCGAGCCTTGGAACTGGGAATCAACCTGCTCGATACCGCCGATATTTACGGCCCGCACACCAATGAAGAACTGATCGGCCAGGCGATACGCGGCAAACGCGACCAGGTGTTTGTGGCCAGCAAGTTCGGCATCGTACGTGATCCGGCCAACCCGGCCTTTCGCGCCGTCAGCGGTCGCCCCGAGTACATCCGCCAGTCCATCGAGGGCAGCCTCAAGCGTTTGGGGGTCGAGACTATCGACCTGTACTACCAGCACCGCATGGACCCGAATGTACCGATTGAAGAGACCGTCGGCGCGATGGCGGATCTGGTCAAGGCGGGCAAGGTTCGCTATCTGGGCCTGAGCGAGGCCTCGGCAACGACCCTTGAACGTGCGCACAAGGTGCATCCGATCAGCGCGCTGCAAAGTGAGTATTCGCTGTGGAGCCGGGATCAGGAAGACAACGGCTGCCTTGAGGCCTGCCGACGCCTGGGGATTGCCTTTGTGCCTTATAGCCCGCTGGGGCGTGGCTTTTTGACCGGCGCTCTGAAAACTGCTGACGACTTTGCCGACGACGACTACCGCCGTTTCAGCCCGCGTTTCCAAGGTGACAACTTCGCCAAAAATCTGCTGTTGGTTGAGCAGGTTGAAAGTCTGGCGGCGGAAAAAGGCGTAACTGCCGGGCAATTGGCCTTGGCGTGGGTACTGGCTCAAGGTGATTACCTGATCCCGATCCCTGGCACCAAACAGCGCAAATATCTGGAACAGAATGTGGCGGCGCTGGAGGTCAAGTTGAACGCCAGCGAACTGGCGGCACTGGAGGCGATTTTCCCGGCCAGCGCCGTGGCAGGGTTGCGCTATACCGAAGAGGTGATGCAGCAACTGAATCACTGATCAACAGCCTGTAGATACTCAGCTCCAGGTCAAGCACCCTGTGGGAGCGAGCCTGCTCGCGAATGATCTTCGCGAGCAGGCTCGCTCCCACGGCTGAAGTATCTCTGTAACCGCTGCCGCAGGATTTCACCCCAGGTTAAAAATCCCGTTTGTAGAAGATATCCAGCGAACTCGCAAAGCCGCTGGCCACTTCGACATACACCCGTTTGCTCAGTTTGTAACGCAGGGCAATGGTACTGGCAGGTTCAAATACGCCAACCCCGTAACGCACGCTCAAGCGCTCGTTGATCTTGCCACTGGCCACCACTGCCGTGCTGTTGCCGCTGCCTTGGGTGTCGAGTTCAAAGTCCTTGATCCCTAGGTGATTGGCCAGGCTGGTGGTGATCCCCGAACTGCCCATCAACCCCAGGCCCAGTGCCGCTTGCGCCAGCATATTTTCATCTTCACCAGTCCCCGTCAGCGGTCGCCCCAGAATCAGGTAGGACAACGCCTGCTCCTGGCTCATGGCCGGTTCCGAGAAGATTTGCGTGGTGGGCTGTTCCGCACTGCCTGTCAGGCGAATCCCGGCGATAACATCGTCGGTCTGGCGAATCGCTTCGATGTCCAGATACGGCTGATCAATGGGCCCGGCAAACAACAAACGCGCCCGGCGAATGGTCAACTTCTGGCCATAGGCCCGGTAGCGGCCATTGTTCAACCGTAACTCGCCACGGGTATCCATGTTGTTGCCGATATGCACCTGCCCGGCCAGGTCAGCGTTCAGGCCGAAGCCCGAGAACGTCAGCAACTCCTGCCCCACCACCACCGTGATGTCCATATCCACCTGCATCGGCGGCGCCTCATCCGTCGTTTGCTGGCCCACGATCACAGTGTCATCCGAGACCTTGACCGTCGAAGGCGGCAACTCGCGAACAACGATTTCACCTTTGGGAACGTTCACCCGACCGGCGATCAACAAGGTGTTATCGGCATTCAGGGAGATCTTCAGGTCGGGGGCGACTTCAAGCTTGGCGTAGGGCTCCACCGTAACCGGCAAATTGTTGCCCTTGACCAGCACGTTGACCGCCATAGCCTGGCCCCAGGCGAGATTGCCGCTGATGCTGCCCTGCCCTTGAGGGCCACTGGTCCAGCCACCATTCAACAGTGCAGTTTCACCGTTGATGGCTACCGAAAGTTGCAGATTCTCGAAACTGGTTGGCAACTGCGGGCCTGAAATTTCGCCGCCAGTCAGAGCCACATTGCCGTTGATATGAGGCGCCAGCAACGCGCCGGAAATCGTGCCCGAGCCGTTCAATTGGCCGGTGAGTTTTTCCACCATTGGCGCAAATGGACGAATCATCGACACATCCAACCCGCTCAGGCGGAACTCACCGGTGATCGGTTTGCTTTTTGGCAGCGGGTTGATTCGCGCCGCCAGCATCAGTTGCCCCAGCTTGCCACCGTCGAAATCGAGCCTGGAGTCGACCCGGTTGGGCGTCAGATTGCTGGTCAGCTTGAACGCCTGATACGGGAAGTCCAGCCACTGGCCCTTGTCCTTGAAGCGCAACGTGCCGCCACTGGCATCCACCACTATCTGGCCTTTGGGCCCGCTGGCTGGCAGGTCGAGCATCAGGTCAGCATTGAGCTGGCCTTGCCATTGGAAATCCTTGGGCAGCCACTGCGCCAGGCTGTCGAGCGGAAACTGCTTGAGGTGCAAGCGCAACTTGGGATCCGGCACCAGGCGTTGCTCTTCGCTGCACAAACTGGCCGGACCAGAGATCCAGCATTGTGCGCCCAGATTGACCCGGCCATCGGCCAGGCGTTCCAGGCGCGCCGGGTTTTGCAACACCCAGTCCTGCCCGCCAGCCTTGACGTCACCGCTGACCAATCGTCCACGCCAATTGTCTTTATCCAGGCCACCCTCCAGCGCCAGGCCCAGTTGCAGCAACGGCCCTTGCAACGCCAGCTTCAACTGCTGGCGCTTGATATCGCCACTGCCGTTGGCAGTGAGTACGCCAAGCTGAGTGTCACCGGCCTGAATCCCGCTGCCTTTGAGGTCAAAGCGACCACGTTGATTACGATCAAGACTGGCATCCAGGCTCAGGCTTTGCAGATGATTATCGGCAAATGCCAGCTGTTGGCCGTTGAGCTGCACCTTGCCTTGCGGCGCGTTGAGCGTCCCGGCCAGGTCGACCCGGCCTTTGAGCTGGCCGCGCAGTTCGGGCCACAGTTGCCCCAGACGCGGCATGTTCAGATCAAGCTGGGCCTTGAGTTGCTGCTGCAAACTGGCGCTGCCATTGATTCGGTTATCACCCAGGCGAATGTCCAGCGCACTGACAGTCCAGGCCTCTCCTGCGCCTGCAGCCTTGGCTTGCAATACCGCTGGCTGGCCGCGCAAACGGCCTTTAAGGTCGAGGTTGGCATCCAGCTCAAGACGCTCATTTTTGAATGAGCCCTTGCTGCGCAATGGCCCTGCCAACGTACCCGGCAACTCGGCCACCCAGTACGCTGGGTTGATTGCACTCAAATCCAGTGCCGTGTCCCACACCAGGCCGTCGGCGAACTGCAGATTGACGTGCCCTTCGGCCTTGCCCTGCCCGGCCACCAGCTTGAGCTGCGGCAGGAATATCTTGCCCAGATCGCCACTGAATGGGCTGCTGAGGCTGAACTTGCCTGCTGGACCGTCGAGGTCAGCCTTGAAGTTACCCAGATAATTGCCATCTCTGTAGGACACTTCACCAACAAAGGTACGCAAGTCCACATCGGGCTTGTCGATCACCGGGTACAGGTTGTGCCAGGGGAATTCCAGCCAGTCGATTTTGGCTTCGGCACTCAAACCTTCCTGCCAGTCCACTTGCCCCGACAGTTTCAAGCGCTGCTGCGGGTTGGCCGTCAAATCCAGTGCTGCGATGTGCGCGCCCTTGGCATCTACCCGACCTTTGAGCAGCAGATTCACTGGCTCTTTTTCAGCTGGCAGAGTGGCGCTGCCATTCAATTCATAACCGTCTTTGAGATTGCCCTTAGCCGTGAGCAGCAACTGATTGAGCTGCAAGGTATCCGGCAGATCCGGACTGGCCTTGAACGGCTCGGCGGTAATTTTCAACTGCGCCGGGAAGTTATCCGCCAACGGCTGAATTTCACCCGTCAGATGCGCGTTAAGGTAACCGCTGCTGTCGGCCGTAAGGTTCAGCGTAGTGCGCACACTACCTTCAACCTTGAGCGCCAGCGCCAAGGGTTTTTCACCCGGTGCTGGCAGGCTGATATTGCCTTGCAAGGTCAATGGCCAGTCGCCATTGGGTTGCAGCAAGCCGGACAGTTCAACGTTCAGGTCTTCGCGCTCGACATGCACCGAGTCGATCTGCAAACCCTTGGCGGTCCACTGCGCCGACATCTGCATGCCTTTGAGTTGTTCGATGCCGTTGAACAGCACATTGCCGACTTTGACCACTCCAACTTCAATCGCCAGCGGCAATTTCAACTCCGGCAGGCTGATCGGACCGCTACTGCTGTCTTCACTCGGGGGAAATTGCAGGCTGATTTGCTCGGCCTGCAATTGATCAATACACAGAGTCATGCGCATCAGGCAGCCCGGCGACCAGGCAAAGATCGGCCTGCTCACCTCGACCCGACTGGTACCTTGCTCCCACAACAGATGATCGGCACCCCATTGGCCACCCAGGCGCCCGGCGAAGTTGTCCACTTGCAAGCCCGGCACTTGCCCCAGCACCCAGCGGCTGCCCGCCTGCGTCCCGAGAATAACGCCCACGCTGACAACCACCAGCAGCACCAACGCCAACAACACCAGACCGGCTATTTTCAAACCACGAATCACAGTTCTGGCCCCATCGAGAAGTGCAAACGAACACCGCCATCGTCATCCAGCGCATGGGCCAGATCGAGGCGTATCGGGCCAACCGGAGAAATCCAGCGAATACCCACACCGACCCCGGTTTTCAGGCTCGGAAAGTCCAGCGTATTGAATGCGTTGCCCTGGTCGACAAAAGTCGCCCAGCGCCATTTGTCAGCGAACTGATATTGATACTCAAGGCTGCCAGCCAGCATGTAACGCCCGCCGATGCGATCACCTTCCGAATTTTTCGGCGACAGGGTCTGGTAGTCATAGCCACGCACGCTCTGGTCGCCACCGGCAAAGAAGCGCAAGGATGGCGGAATCGATTGGTAGCCATTGGTGGCACTGCCGCCAAACTGAATCCGCCCCAAAAAGCGGTGCTTGTCCCACAAGGTGGTCAGCGCCTTGAGCTTCACATCACCATGGAACAGGTTGGTATCGGACAACAATCCTTCCTTGGCCACTTGCATATCCGTGGTCACGCTATAACCGTGGCTGGGATCGATACGGTTATCGCTGCGCAATACCGAATAGCTGACGCCTGGCATCAGCAGGGTACTGAGGCCAGAGTCATCGCCCAGGCGATATTCCTCGTGCTGCCACTTGAGCGACACGACTCGCGTCCAGCCATTGTCCAGTTTGCTGTGCCACTCGGGGCCAACCGTGAGCAACTTGCTCAAGGTATCGGTGTTGGCGATTTCTTCATTTTGATAACCCGCGGCAAGACGCAGCTTGTCGGTCAGCGGCGGGTCCAGCGGGATGTCATACCAGGCGCCGACGTTTTGCTTGGGCTGGGAAATTTCAGATTCGAAACCATAGCTATCGCCCCGCGGGTTGCCCCAGTGACGCATCCAGCTAGCCTTGCCACGGGCACCGGTGTCGGTCGAAAAACCAAGGCCAAGGGTCATGGTGCGCGGCTTGCGGGTTTCCAGATCAACGTCGACCGGAATTACTTGCCCTACAGCGGTACTCGGTGCGGCATCGACACGCACGACTTCAAAATAACCACTGCTTTGCAGGTTTTGATTGAGTTCTGCAACCAGCTCCGAGTCGTAAGGAGTGTCCGGAGTAAAAGGCACCATGCGTTGCAACAGGGTTTGGTCAAAAGGTGCATCGCCGGCAAAACTGACTTTGCCAAGGAGGAAACGCGGTCCGCTTTCGTAGACCAGATCGATGTCTGCAAAACCGCCCTTAGGGTCGACCAGCAGTTCGTGCCGAGTAAATTTGCCGTTGAAAAAACCGTACCGCAGGGCCCGGTTTTGAATCATCCGCTTGGCGTCTTCGTAGTTGCCCTGATTAAGCACCGCACCCGGTTTCAGATCATCACTGGCCGGGATTTGAAACGCCTTGAGCGAGGCGGCCGGGCCTTCGACGCGCACATTGACGTTGCGCAGATGCACCGGTTCGCCGGGATCAATGCGCAACACCAGACGCGGTTTGGCACCGGGCTCAACCTCGGCTTCTATGCTGGGCTGGTAGTAACCCAAGGCCTGGGATGCTTTAAGGGCCTGCTCTTGCGCACCACGCTTGAAGCGCAGCAACGCTTTCTCGTCGCGATCGTCGAGGCTGCCGATATAACCTTCCACGTTGGCCTTGAGGGCATCGTTTGCCGGGTTGACCTTGACCACCAGCTCGCTTTGGGCAAACGCCGCAAAACTGCTGAACAGCAGGACAACACCACTGGTAAATCTTCCTGGATACTTCATAGGCGCGAATGCTATCACGGGCTAGGGTGCGCATAGAGCGCGTCAATGGGCAGAAACTGGATTTTAAGCTTCGTCTACGCGTGAAACCTGTG
The DNA here is from genome assembly GCF_963681935.1 of Pseudomonas kulmbachensis. Lineage (NCBI taxonomy): Bacteria > Pseudomonadati > Pseudomonadota > Gammaproteobacteria > Pseudomonadales > Pseudomonadaceae > Pseudomonas > Pseudomonas kulmbachensis. Next base: position 3,705,901 of record NZ_OY817088.1, read on the forward strand.
GATTGGCATGAAAGAACACATGCTCCACAACAGGTCCGACCGCTACCTCACCTATTTCCACATAACCCTGACGCTTGTAGAACTCCAGATAGTGCGGGTTCCCGGTGTCGAGCACCACGCCTTCGGAATGTTCGTCTTCGGCACACCAGTTATGCACGGCTTCCAGCAACTGCTCGCCATAGTGCAACCCCTGAAATTCAGGATGAATCCCCAACAACGGCAACATGTGGACTGCATCGCCCGGGACGCAGGCCTGTACCGCTTGGTGATAATCCAGATAGCGCCGCGTACAGCTCAAACCGGTACTGAGCAGCATACGCAACTGCCATGCCCAACTTTCAGTGATGCCCAGGCGCCTTTGCGGCGGCGCAATCAAGGCAACACCCAACAACCGGTCATTGACCAGCAACCCCAACGCGGGCAAATCCTGCAGGAAATGCTGCTTGACCAGCTCGCGCACCGTGGCCCTGACCCGCTGTTCGTAACCACTGCGGTTCGCGTTAAACAGAAAGCGGAACGTCGGCTCATGGCGATAGGCCTGATACAGCAAAGAGCGCGCTTCTCTTGAATAGCCGCTGTCGAGCATCTGAATCTGACTGCTGGCGTTCGACGTTTGCGTCATGCGATAAATCTCCCGGGCGCGGCCTGCATGGCAGCGCTTCTAATGCGTACGAACCCCCGAGTGCCACAACAGTTCAATCATGGCCAAGTGCATCCTACGTTAGCAGTGCATTTGACCTACTGCACACTGGCCGCTGACGCGTCAGTCCGCTAGCATCGCAGTTTTGCTCAGGACTGCCCGCCCATGAAAATCGTTTCATTCAACATCAATGGCCTGCGCGCTAGGCCGCATCAACTGGCAGCCCTGATCGAAAAACATCAGCCAGACGTGATCGGCCTGCAAGAAACCAAAGTCCATGACGACCAGTTCCCCCTCGCCGACATCGAAGCGCTGGGTTATCACGTGCACTTTCATGGCCAAAAAGGCCATTACGGTGTCGCCCTGCTCTCGCGCCAGGCGCCGCTGGAACTGCATAAAGGTTTCGCCAGCGACGAAGAAGATGCGCAACGGCGTTTTATCTGGGGCACTTTCGCCGACGAAAACGGCCAGCCCGTGACCATCATGAACGGTTACTTCCCACAGGGCGAAAGCCGCGACCACCCTACCAAGTTTCCGGCCAAGCAGCGTTTTTACAGCGACCTGCAGCAGTTGCTCGAAAGCCAGTTCAGCAACGAACAACCGCTGGTGGTGATGGGTGATATCAATATTTCCCCACAGGACTGCGACATCGGCATCGGCCCGGACAACGCCAAGCGCTGGCTGAAAACCGGCAAGTGCAGCTTTTTGCCGGAAGAGCGCGAGTGGCTGGAACGCCTAAAGGGCTGGGGGCTGGTAGACAGCTTCCGTTATCTGCACCCGGACGTGGCCGACCGCTTCAGCTGGTTCGACTACCGCAGCCGCGGTTTTGAAGACGAGCCCAAGCGCGGCCTGCGGATTGACGTGATCCTCGCCTCCGAGGGGCTGGTGCCACGGATCAAGGCGGCGGGAGTCGACTACGACCTGCGCGGCATGGAAAAACCATCAGACCATGCACCGATCTGGCTGGAATTGAGCTGAGTGGCCTGTAGCCGCTGAGGAGCGCAGCGGGGCTGCGTTCGGCGGCGTATCCGTCGTGAAACCTGAGCACTCAATTTGTCTGTTACATTGAGGCGCCTGATTTGCGACGACTCCTTCGCCGAACGCAGCCTCGTTCCTCCGGCAGCGGCTACAGGAAACCGTGTCATCGGCTTGCAACTTTTCTGACTTAAATTGCATGCACTTCTATGGCCCCCAGGAAGGTGCCCGCTGATGCTGCGCTTTATGTCGTTGACCCTGTTCTGCACCATGACCAGCCTGGTCATTGCTGCCGACTTGCACATACAGGGTTCCAACACTATCGGCGCCAACCTCGGCCCGGCGCTGGTGGCGGCCATGCTGGCCGAGCAAGGGCTGCATGACATCCATAGCGTCCCCGTCGTCCCTCCCAACGAACACAGTATTGTCGGCACCAACGCGCAAGGTCAGCAGATCCGCGTGGATGTTGCTGCACACGGCTCGGGGACCGGTTTCGCTGCACTTGCCTCAGGGCAGGCGGATCTGGTGGCCTCATCGCGACCAATCAAGGACCGTGAGCTGGTCGACCTCGAACGCTTGGGTGACCTGAAAAGCCCTGACGCCGAGCAGGTAATTGCCATCGACGGGCTGGCGATTATTCTTCACCCACGCAACCCGCTCAATCAACTCAACACCGAACAGCTGGCACAGATTTTCAGCGGCCAGATCAACCGCTGGGAACAACTGGGCGGTATCGGCGGCGCCATCCATTTATATGCTCGCGATAATCAATCCGGCACCTGGGAAATCTTCAAGGAGCTGGTCTTGAACCGCAGCGAGCACCCCTTGAGCAGCACCGCGAAACGCTTTGAATCCAGCGAGCAGCTGTCGGATGCGGTCAGCCACGATCCGCAAGCCATTGGTTTTATCGGCCTGCCTTATATCCGCGAGGCCAAAGCAGTAGCCATCATCGATGGCGCATCGCAACCGATGCTGCCGCTTACCAGTCTGATCGCCAGCGAGGATTACCCCTTGTCGCGGCGACTGTTCTTTTACCTGCCACCCTCTACGAACAATCCCTGGGCCAAGGCGTTGATTACCTTCACCCAAAGCCCTCAAGGCCAGGCCATCGTCGCGCAAAACGGTTTTGTCGCCCAAAGCGTACAGGCAGGCAGCGTGCTTCCCGGTGCACATATGCCTCTGGACTACCAGACGCTGGCCAGAGAAGCGCAGCGCCTGTCAGTCAACTTTCGTTTTGAAGAAGGCAGTGCCTCGCTGGATAACAAGGCACGCCAGGACTTGTTGCGGGTCGTCGAGTACCTTACCGCCACCGGCAAGCTCAACAAACAGGTAACGCTGGTAGGTTTTGGCGATGCCAAGGATGACCCGGAGCGAGCACAACTGCTGTCGAAATTGCGGGCAATGGCTGTACGCCGCGAGCTGGTTAAAAATGGCGTGGTATTGCGCGAGATTCGCGGCTACGGCGCACAAATGCCGGTAGCGGCCAACACCGAAGATGAAGGCCGCCTCAAGAACCGCCGGGTTGAGGTGTGGGTGTATTGACTGCACAGGATCAAAAGCCCTTCACTCCACATATTTGTCCAGCTCAAACTTGCCCACCGCTGCCCGGTGTACTTCATCCGGGCCATCGGCCAGGCGCAGCGTGCGCTGCATGGCGTACATATAAGCCAGCGGAAAATCCCCCGACACCCCTGCCCCGCCATGAATCTGAATTGCCCGATCAATCACTTTCAACGCAACGTTCGGGGCGATGACCTTGATCTGGGCGATTTCACTTTTCGCCACCTTGTTACCCACGGTGTCCATCATGTACGCGGCTTTAAGCGTCAACAGCCGCGCCATGTCGATCTCCATCCGCGAGTCGGCGATTTTGTCGATATTGGCCCCCAGACGTGCCAGCGGTTTGCCGAACGCGGTGCGCCCCAACGAGCGTTTACACATCAATTCCAATGCCCGCTCGGCCATGCCAACAGAGCGCATGCAGTGGTGGATTCGCCCCGGCCCAAGGCGGCCTTGAGCAATTTCAAAACCGCGCCCTTCGCCCAGCAAGACATTTTCGTAGGGCACTCGCACATTATCGAACAGTACTTCGGCATGCCCGTGGGGCGCATCGTCATAACCGAACACCGGCAATGGCCGTACGATTTTCACCCCCGGCGTGTCGATGGGCACCAGGATCATCGAGTGCTGTTGATGACGCGGGTTTTCGGGATTGCTCAACCCCATGAAAATCAGAATTTTGCAGCGCGGGTCACAGGCGCCGGACGTCCACCATTTACGGCCATTGATCACCCATTCTTCACCCTCACGCACAGCACGGGCAGCCATATTGGTTGCATCCGATGAGGCCACATCCGGCTCGGTCATCGCGAACGCCGAGCGTATTTCGCCCCGCAGCAGTGGTGCCAGCCACTGTTGTTTTTGCGCCTCGCTGGCGTAACGCACCAGCACCTCCATATTGCCGGTGTCGGGCGCCGAGCAATTGAACGGCTCCGAACCCAGCATCGAGCGGCCCATGATTTCCGCCAGAGGCGCGTATTCCAGATTGGTTAACCCGGCACCCAGTTCGGACTCGGGCAAGAACAGGTTCCACAGGCCTTCAGCCTGGGCCTTGAGTTTCAGCTCTTGCATGATCGCTGTCGGCTGCCAGCGATCGCCTTCAGCCACCTGCTGATCGAAGATCGCTTCCGCCGGGTAAACATAGGCGTCCATAAACGCTGTCACACGCTCGCGCAGTACCTGAACTTTCGGGGAATAAGCGAAATCCATGGGTGGCTACCTTCTACCGGGAATGTCGAAAAATACTGATGCCCGATGCTAGATCAGCCCGCCTTTATTTGCGCCACCTATTAACAGCGTGTATTACCATTCATAAACAATATATGATTCACCCGCAGCCCTATAACTAACAACAAGAGTCACGTGCCATGAACCTGAACAAGGTTGATCTCAATCTGTTTATCGTCTTCGACGCCATCTACACCGAAGCCAACCTGACCCGCGCCGGGCAAATCATCGGCATCACGCAACCAGCCGTGTCCAATGCACTGGCGCGATTGCGCGAGAGTTTCAACGACCCGCTGTTCGTCCGTACCGCCCAGGGCATGGTGCCGACGCCAATGGCACAAAACATCATCAGCCCGGTGCGCAGTGCCCTCGCGCTGTTGCGCGTATCCGTTCAGGAAAGCCGCACCTTCAACCCCCTGCAAGCCAACAAGACCTACCGTATCAGCATGACTGACCTGACCGAAGCGGTGATTTTGCCGCCGTTATTTCAGCGCTTGCGGCGTCAGGCGCCATCAGTGGTGGTCGAGAGCTTTCTCTCCCATCGACGTGAGACCACCAGTGATCTGGCGGCAGGACGGCTGGATTTTGCGGTGGATGCGCCACTCAATACCGACCCGCAAGTGCGCCATATCAAGTTGATGGAAGACCGCTATGTCTGCGCCATGCGCCAAGGCCATCCATTAGCCAGCAACGCGACCCTGAGCCTGGATGAGTACCTGGCACTGACCCATATTCATATTTCGACCCGGCGCAATGGCCTGGGTGAAGTAGACCTGGCACTGGGAAAAATGGGCCTGCAACGCAAGATCACCCTGCGCTCCCAGCATTACCTGATGGCCTCCAATGTGCTGCAACAAACCGACATGGTCATGACCGTGCCCGAACGTTTTGCCCGGCGCCATGCCCTGCACTTTGTGCCATTGCCGCTCAATGAGTTGCCCAACGTGGAAACCCACTTGTATTGGCACGAAAGCACCGAGCAAGACCCGGCCAATCGCTGGATGCGTGAGCAACTGATCGAGCTGTGCCAACAGCAAGTGAAATCCGAAGCTGCGAGCTTGCTTGACGTATACGTCAAGCAGCCATTAGTTTAAGAGCACGATTCTTCCAGAGCCCGCCCATGAGCAGCCAGACGTACAGTATTTCCGACCTTGCCCGCGAGCTCGACATCACCACCCGTGCCATTCGTTTTTATGAAGAACAAGGTTTGCTCGCCCCCGAGCGACGCGGCCAGGAGCGGGTGTATTCGCCACGGGACAAGGTCAGCCTGAAATTGATCCTGCGCGGCAAGCGCATCGGTTTCTCACTGGCCGAATGCCGCGAGCTGATCGAGCTTTACGACCCCACCAGCGGCAATCAAAAGCAGCTCAACAGCATGCTGGGCAAAATCGCCGAACGCCGCGAGCAGCTGGAGCAGCAGTTACTGGATATCCAGCAAATGCAGCTGGAACTGGATACCGCCGAGGAACGCTGTATCCAGGCGCTGGAACAGACCATTAGCAGCCAGGCGACCAATTAGACGCTGATACCCGCTCCCACAGGGTATCCCCACACAGATACGGTGAATCCCCATGACACTTCCAACCTATGTGCACTTGATCGAAGTTGGCCCCCGCGACGGTCTGCAAAATGAGGCTCAACCCATCAGCGTCGCCGACAAGGTGCAATTGGTTGATGCCCTGACCGACGCCGGGCTGGGCTATATCGAGGTCGGCAGTTTTGTATCGCCCAAGTGGGTGCCGCAAATGGCCGGTTCAGCTGAGGTCTTTGCGCAAATCCAGCGCAAGCCGGGGGTGGTCTACGGTGCACTGGCACCAAACATGCGCGGGTTTGAAGATGCCGTGGCGGCAGGCGTAAAAGAGGTCGCGGTATTTGCCGCGGCATCCGAAGCTTTCTCGCAACGCAATATCAACTGCTCGATCAGCGAAAGCCTGGCGCGCTTTGTGCCCATCATCGAAGCCGCCCAACAGCACGGCATCAGCGTACGCGGCTATGTGTCCTGTGTGCTCGGCTGCCCCTATGAAGGTCAGGTCAGCGCGCAGCAGGTCGCGCAGGTAGCAAAAGAGCTGTACGCCATGGGCTGTTACGAAGTGTCGCTGGGCGACACCATTGGCACCGGAACACCTACGGCCACGCGAGCGATGTTTGAGGCAGTAACCGCTTACGTACCTCGGGAAAAACTCGCCGGGCATTTCCACGATACCTACGGCCAGGCACTGGTGAATATCTACGCCAGCCTGCAGGAAGGCATCGCGGTGTTCGACAGCTCGATTGCCGGCCTCGGCGGCTGCCCTTATGCCAAGGGCGCCAGCGGTAACGTGGCCACAGAAGATGTGCTGTACATGCTCAACGGCATGGGCATCGAAACCGGGATCGACATGGACAAGCTGTTACTGGCCGGTGAACACATCTGCAACGTGCTGGGCCGTGTTACCGGGTCACGGGTAGCAAAGGCCCGCCAGGGCTAAAAAAGTGTTCCATGGTGTTACCTCGTGTTCCCACAAACGAGTAACACGGAAACAAACCGGCCATACCTATGGCCGGTTTTTTATTGCCAAAAATCATAAACCATTGATTTATAAAGATTTTCAAAAGTTGGCACGGCTCCTGCTATCTCTATGGCATAACAAGAATAAAAACCGCAGCAACATAATAAAAACAATACGAAACGACTCTGACATAACAAAAACAACACGGCAGAGACGCAGCTAACAGATTTTTTTGGAGAAGGTTTACTTTTCCGAGGCGCCTAAAAGCCACCTCGCAACCGGGCAGAGAATAATAAAACTACCTTCAGGTAGCACCCGCACAGGTTGGATCACAGGTTTGATAGCCAGTGATAAAAGTGGATCAGCGCTCAAAAAAATACGTTTGCTCTTGACCCCGGATGGGGGTCGCAAAAAAACGCAGCAAAGGGTGAGTTCCAAAAACAACAATAAACCGCCCTTCAATAATAAAAAAAGAGCATGCAACGACATATTAAAGGGGAGCCCAGGCTCCCCTTTGTGTTGTCCGGGATTTGATATTTTGCCAAATCACATGCGACTCATGTGGGAGCGAGCCTGCTCGCGATGGCCTTCACCTCGGTTTACCTGATAAACCGCAGCGACTGCATCGCGAGCAAGCCCGCTCCCACAAAAAAACAAATAGTGCCTTAGCGTTTTGCACACTCCTGAATGCTGATCTCGCGCATTTTGAACTTCTGGATCTTGCCAGTCACCGTCATGGGAAAGGTCTCCACAAACTTGAAGTAACGCGGCGTTTTAAAGTGCGCAATGCGTGACTTGCACCAGGTTTGCAACTCCAGCTCATTAGCCGTGTGGCCTGGGTGGAATTTGATCCAGGCAACAATCTCTTCGCCATATTTGGCATCCGGGATGCCCACGATCTGCACGTCAGCCACGGCCGGATGGGTAAAAAAGAACTCTTCCAGCTCACGCGGGTAAATATTTTCACCACCGCGAATAATCATGTCCTTGTTACGCCCCACGATGCGCACATAGCCCTGCTCATCCATCTGCGCCAAATCCCCGGTATGCATCCAGCCTTCGCTGTCGATGGCCTCGCGAGTCGCCTGCGGGTTGCTCCAGTAACCCAGCATCACGCTGTAGCCCCGCGTACAGAGCTCACCAATCTCACCGCGTGCAACGGTGTTGCCTTGCGCATCGATCAGCTTGCTCTCCAGCTGTGGCTGGGTACGCCCCACAGTGGTAACACGTAATTCCAACTCATCCGCAGGACCCGTCTGTATCGAGACCGGGCTGGTTTCGGTCATGCCATAGGCAATTTGTACCTCACCCATATGCATTTCGCTGATGACCCGACGCATGATCTCGATCGGGCACGTGGCCCCGGCCATGATTCCGGTACGCAGGCTCGACAGATCAAAGCCGGCACGCTGCGGATGATCAAGCATGGCGATAAACATGGTTGGCACGCCGTACAACCCGGTAGCCCGCTCCTCGGCCACCGCTTGCAGCGTCAGGCCCGGATCAAAGGCTTCACTGGGGTAGATCATCGTCGTGCCGTGGGTCACGCAACCCAGATTGCCCATCACCATGCCAAAGCAGTGATACAGCGGCACCGGGATTACCAGCCGGTCATTGGCCGTCAGCCCCAGACTTTCACCGACCATGTAGCCATTGTTGAGAATATTGTGATGGCTAAGGGTCGCGCCCTTGGGAAAGCCCGTAGTGCCCGAGGTGTACTGAATGTTTACCGGCTGATCGAAGTGCAGGCTGGCCTGGCGGGCATGCAGTTGCTCAACCGTAACCCCGTCAGCCACCGGGGCTAGTTGTGACCAGGGCAGGAAGCCAGCAGGCGGTTCAGGAGCAAGGCTGATAACCCCGCGCAGCTCGGCAAAGCGTGGGCAATCAAGCGCCCCGATCGATTGTTCGGCCAGTTCGGGAATGAGTTCCTGGAGCATGACGTGGTAGTTGGAGGTCTTGAACGCACCCGCGCAAACCAGCCACTGACACCCCGATTGCTTAAGCACGTATTCCAGCTCAGAGAGCCGGTATGCGGGGTTGATGTTGACCAGAATCACGCCAATCCTAGCGCTGGCAAACTGGCTGATAAACCACTCGGCACCGTTAGGAGCCCACACCCCTAGTCGGTCCCCCACTTGCAAACCCAAGGCCAGCAACGCTCTGGCATGCACATCGACCGCTCGCGCCAACTGGGCCCAGGTGTAGCGTTGCTGTTGATGCCGTACCACCAGCGCTTCGCCCTCGGGATAGCGCGCAACGGTCTGATCGAAAGCCTGTCCTATGGTCATCGCCAGCAGTGGCTTGTCCTGCGCACCCTGGCTGTAACTGGGGTTGGATTGCAGCTTCATGACAACTCCTCTTGTGATTGTTTTGGGAGCATGAGTAAAGCGCGTACCGGCGCCCTCTCAATTGAAGAACAGCAATTACTCTGGCTGAAGTTGACGTTAACGTAAAGGTCGTTGACAGTTTTACAGGCCAAGTTTACGTTAACGTCAAGGTTATCAATGGCGACGCAGTAACCGCCTCCACAAGAACAACGATCAAGGTGCCCCATGAGCTACCCGACTTTGAACTTCGCCCTGGGCGAAACCATCGACATGCTGCGCGATCAGGTTCAGGCCTTCGTCGCTGCCGAACTGGCGCCACGTGCGGCGCAAATCGACAAGGACAATCTGTTCCCCGCCGACATGTGGCGCAAGTTCGGTGACATGGGGTTGCTCGGCATCACCGTTCCGGAAGAATACGGCGGCACCGGTCTGAGCTATTTGGCGCACGTGGTGGCGATGGAAGAAATCAGCCGCGGCTCAGCCTCGGTCGCCCTCTCCTACGGCGCTCACTCCAACCTCTGCGTCAATCAGATCAACCGCAACGGCAGCCACGAACAAAAACTCAAATACTTGCCCAAGCTGATCAGCGGCGAACACGTTGGCGCATTGGCCATGAGCGAACCCAACGCCGGTTCCGATGTGGTGTCGATGAAACTGCGTGCTGACAAGCGCGGCGACCATTACGTCCTCAACGGCAGCAAGACCTGGATCACCAACGGCCCTGATGCCAGCACCTATGTGATCTACGCCAAGACCGATCTGGAAAAGGGCGCACACGGCATCAGCGCATTTATCGTTGAGCGCGACTGGAAAGGCTTCAGCCGCAGCAGCCATTTCGACAAGCTCGGCATGCGCGGGTCCAATACCAGCGAACTGTTTTTCGACGATGTTGAAGTGCCAGAAGAGAACCTGCTGGGCACCCTCAACGCCGGGGTCAAGGTGTTGATGAGTGGCCTGGACTACGAGCGCGTGGTGCTGTCGGGCGGCCCTACCGGAATCATGCAGGCCTGCATGGATTTGATCGTGCCGTACATCCACGACCGCAAACAGTTCGGCCAGAGCATCGGCGAGTTTCAACTGATCCAGGGCAAGGTGGCTGACATGTACACCCAGCTCAACGCCAGCCGCGCCTATCTGTATGCCGTCGCAGCCGCGTGCGAGCGTGGTGAAACCACGCGCAAGGACGCCGCCGGGGTGATTTTGTACAGCGCCGAACGCGCCACCCAGATGGCCCTCGACGCGATCCAGATTCTGGGTGGCAACGGTTATATCAATGAATTCCCGGCCGGACGCCTGCTGCGTGACGCCAAGCTGTATGAGATCGGTGCTGGCACCAGCGAAATCCGACGCATGCTGATTGGTCGCGAACTCTTCAACGAAACTCGCTAAGGAGCGTAGGCATGTCCATCTTGCATACGACGATCAACCCGCGCTCGACCGAGTTCGGTGTCAACCGCGACGCCATGCTCAAGCAGGTGGCAGCCTTGCACACCCTGCTCGAGCAGGTACAACAGGGCGGCGGGGCCAAGGCCCAGGAGCGTCACACTTCACGCGGCAAGCTACTGCCACGCGAGCGCATTGATCGCCTGCTGGACAGCGGCTCACCCTTCCTGGAGTTGAGTCAGCTGGCGGCTTACGGCGTGTACGGCGAAGAGGTTCCGGCTGCCGGGATAATCGCCGGTATTGGTCGGGTCGAAGGCGTGGAATGCATGATTGTGGCCAACGATGCCACGGTCAAAGGTGGTTCGTACTACCCGCTGACGGTGAAAAAACACCTCCGGGCACAGACTATTGCCGAGCAAAACCGCTTGCCGTGCATCTATCTGGTGGACTCCGGCGGCGCCAACCTGCCACGTCAGGATGAAGTGTTCCCGGACCGCGAGCACTTTGGGCGAATCTTCTTCAATCAAGCCAACATGAGCGCGGCGGGCATCCCGCAAATTGCCGTGGTCATGGGTTCGTGTACTGCTGGTGGGGCCTATGTGCCTGCCATGGCCGACGAAGCCATCATGGTGCGCCAGCAAGCGACAATCTTTCTTGCTGGTCCGCCACTGGTAAAGGCCGCCACCGGCGAGGTGGTCAGTGCCGAAGACCTGGGCGGTGCCGATGTGCACTGCAAGATTTCGGGAGTGGCCGACCATTACGCCGACAGTGACGAGCATGCGCTGGCACTGGCTCGGCGCAGCGTGGCTAACCTCAACTGGCGCAAGTTGGGCCAGTTGCAGCAGCGCACACCGCTGGCACCGCTGTATGGCCGTGACGAGTTGTATGGCATCGTCCCGGCAGATGCCAAACAGCCCTTTGATGTGCGCGAAGTCATTGCGCGGCTGGTGGACGGTTCGGTGTTCGATGAATTCAAAGCCCTGTTCGGCACCACGCTGGTGTGCGGCTTTGCGCATTTGCACGGTTACCCGGTAGCGATCCTGGCCAACAACGGAATTCTGTTCGCCGAAGCGGCACAAAAAGGCGCGCACTTTATCGAGCTGGCGTGCCAGCGCGGTATTCCCTTGGTGTTTCTGCAAAACATCACCGGTTTTATGGTCGGCCAAAAGTACGAAGCCGGTGGCATTGCCAAGCACGGCGCCAAATTGGTCACCGCTGTGGCGTGCGCCAAAGTGCCGAAATTCACCGTAATCATCGGTGGCAGTTTTGGCGCTGGTAACTACGGCATGTGCGGCCGGGCCTACGATCCACGCTTTTTGTGGATGTGGCCCAACGCCCGAATTGGCGTGATGGGCGCCGAACAGGCGGCAGGCGTGCTGGTGCAGGTCAAGCGCGAGCAGGCAGAACGCAATGGTGTCGCGTTTTCAGCCCGTGAAGAAGCCGAGATCAAACAACCGATCCTCGACCAGTACGAACACCAGGGCCACCCCTACTATTCCAGTGCTCGCTTGTGGGATGACGGCGTGATCGACCCGGCGCAAACCCGCGACGTATTGGCGCTGGGTTTGTCGGCGGCGTTGAACGCACCTATCGAAGCCACCCGTTTCGGTGTGTTCCGGATGTAACTCCCACAGCCTTTCAGGACTGAAGAACATGATCGATTTCAACACCCTCGAACTGCACACCGATCCCCGGGGCTTTGCCACCCTGTGGTTGAGCCGCGAGCAGAAGAACAATGCCTTTAACGCCGAGATGATCCGCGAGTTGATCCTTGCTCTGGAGGCCGTGCAAGCAGATCCAGCCATGCGTTTTCTGGTACTGCGCGGGCGCGGCAAGCATTTCAGTGCCGGTGCCGATCTGGCCTGGATGCAACAATCGGCCGAACTCGACTACCACACCAATCTCGACGACGCCCGCCATCTGGCCGAACTGATGTACAACCTGGCCAAGCTGAAAATTCCGACCCTGGCCGTCGTGCAAGGCGCAGCCTACGGTGGCGCACTGGGCCTGATCAGTGCCTGCGACATGGCCATCGGCGCGCAGGATGCGCAGTTTTGCTTGTCCGAAGTCCGTATCGGCCTGGCTCCCGCTGTAATCAGTCCCTTTGTGGTGCAGGCCATCGGTGAGCGCGCAGCCCGGCGCTACGCCCTGACCGCTGAACGCTTCAGCGGCGAGCGTGCCCGTGAACTGGGCTTGCTGTCCGAGTGCTACCCCCTCGCAGAGCTTGAACAGCACATCGCCCATTGGGTCGACAACTTGCTGCTCAACAGCCCACAAGCCATGCGCTCCTGCAAGGATCTGCTGCGCGAAGTCAGTCATGGCGCGCCAACTCTGGCCATCCGTCGCTACTGTGAAAACGCCATTGCACGGATTCGAGTCAGCCCTGAAGGCCAGGAAGGCTTGCGCGCCTTTCTGCAGAAGCGTGCGCCCAGCTGGCAAGCCGATTCATCGACTCAGGAGCCGCGCTCATGACCGCCCCTCTTCTTACTTCCGTGCTGGTGGCTAACCGCGGCGAGATCGCCTGCCGGGTGATGCGCACGGCCAAAGCGCTGGGCCTCACCACCGTCGCCGTACATAGCGCAACCGACCGCGATGCACGGCATTGTCGCGAAGCCGATATCTGTGTGGACCTGGGCGGTAGCAAAGCCGCCGACAGCTACCTGAAGATCGACAAAATCATCGCTGCCGCCAAGGCCAGCGGTGCGCAGGCCATTCACCCCGGTTACGGTTTTTTGTCGGAAAACGCAGGCTTCGCGCGCGCCATTGAGGCCGCCGGGCTGATTTTCCTTGGCCCCCCCGCCAGCGCGATTGATGCGATGGGCAGCAAATCCGCGGCCAAGGCCTTGATGGAAGTCGCAGGCGTACCGTTGGTGCCTGGCTACCACGGCGAAGCTCAAGACCTGGAAACCTTCCGCCTCGCCGCAGAGCGCATCGGCTACCCGGTGCTGCTCAAAGCCACGGCGGGCGGTGGCGGCAAAGGCATGAAAGTGGTCGAAGAGGTCGGCCAACTGGCTGAGGCGCTGGCTTCGGCTCAGCGCGAGGCACTGTCCTCCTTTGGCGACGCACGGATGCTGGTCGAGAAGTACGTGCTCAAGCCGCGTCATGTGGAGATCCAGATATTTGCCGACCAGCACGGCAACTGCCTGTACCTCAATGAGCGCGATTGCTCGATTCAGCGCCGCCACCAGAAAGTCGTGGAAGAAGCACCAGCACCGGGCCTGAGTGTCGAACAGCGCCAAGCCATGGGCGAATCCGCCGTGCGCGCGGCACAGGCGATCGGCTACGTTGGCGCGGGCACCGTGGAGTTTTTGCTGGATGCGCGAGGCGAATTCTTCTTTATGGAGATGAACACGCGCCTGCAGGTTGAACACCCGGTCACCGAAGCCATTACTGGGCTGGACCTGGTGGCCTGGCAAATCCGCGTGGCATGCGGTGAGGCCTTGCCCATCACCCAGGCACAAGTACCCTTGCGCGGCCACGCCATCGAAGTGCGTTTGTACGCTGAAGACCCAAGCCATGATTTTCTCCCGCAAACCGGGCGTCTTGAGGTGTACCGCGAATCAGCTGCCGGCCCGGGCAGGCGCGTGGACAGTGGGGTCAGTGAAGGCGACGAGGTTTCACCGTTTTACGATCCGATGCTGGGCAAGCTGATTGCCTGGGGAGAGGACCGCGAACAGGCCCGCCTGCGCCTACTGGCGATGCTCGATGAGTTCGCCATCGGCGGTCTGAAAACCAACCTGAGCTTTTTGCGACGCATCATCGGCCACCCCGCCTTCGCCGCAGCCGAACTCGATACCGGGTTTATCCCGCGCTACGAAGAACAATTACTGCCTGCTGCCGAGCCTCTGCCTGCTGCCTTCTGGTCGGCAGCCGCCGAAGCCTTCAATCAGAGCCAGGCCCCTCTGGTACGGGACGATGACCCGGCCTCACCCTGGTCCGCAAACAACGGCTTTCGCAGCGGTTTACCTGCACACACGTTGCTGGCATTGGCTTGTAATGGCGAACAACAGGTCATCCACCTCAATGGCAATACAGCCATCTTGCGTGATGAACAGTTAGTCATTGAACAGGACGGAGTACGGCACCAGCACTTGGCCATTCGCCGCGCTGAGGCGCTGTACCTACGCTGGGAAGGTGAGTTGCACTGCGTGCGCCTGCACGATCCGATCAGCGCCGTGAGTGCCAGTCACACGGCCCAGGGCGGCCTGACTGCACCCATGAATGGCAGCATCGTGCGGGTACTGGTTGAGGTCGGTCAAACCGTCGAGGCTGGCACGCAACTGGTGGTACTCGAAGCCATGAAGATGGAACACAGCCTGCGCGCCCCCCACGGGGGTGTGGTGAAAGCCCTGTTCTTCCAGGAAGGCGAGATGGTCAGTGAAGGCTCGGCGCTGGTTGAGCTGGAATGAGAAAAGGCGGATACCGTGATCGGTATCCGCCTTTTTTACAGCATCTGAAACGCGTCTAGAACTTGGCTGTGGCCTGGACCACAACTCCGATAATCCGGCAGCGGTCATCGAACAATGTTTTGGGATACGTTGGGTTCAGCGGCTTCAGATAGCGTTGACCACTTTCTTCGATCAACTGCCGGAACGTCGTCGCCTCGGATTCAGGTGTAAGGGCAATCACCATTCTGCCTGGCGTGGCTTCGATATCCGGATCAACCAGAATCATCATCCCTTGCGCGATGCTGACACCCATCGGAGCAGTCATGGCATCACCGGTCACCTGCAGCCAGAACGCTGCCCCTTTGGCGTAATGATCGCTGACTTCAAAGATCGTACCGGGCGGCGCATAACCAGGCTGCACCTTCTCGCTGACCTGACCCGCCGTCACCCAGTCTCTCACCGGATAGCGGAAAGCTGACGTGATCTCATAGGCGTATTCGTCAGGACCAGGTGTATCACCTGCATCATGGCGCTCACGAATCACCAGGGCGACTTCAAGGTGCTCAAGCCCAAGGGCATGCAGCACGTTGTTCATCGTCGGCAGGTCGGGTTGACGGCGTTTATTGAGCCAATGACCGACTCCGCCCTGGGATGCCCCGACGCGTTCGGCTAGTTTTTCTTGCGTGAGTTTCAGCTCGCGCAATTTGGTTCTGACTAAAGCGATCCATTTATCCATCTGCCGAACAATACGGATTGAATTCAGCGCAACAATACACACATTGTATTATTTATGATCGATTAACAAATACTATTTGTACTAGTCTTGTCCTGCTGATTCGATTAACTCCTGAAACGCAGGTAAATCATGACTCCAATAACAAAAATTGCGCTGAAAACAGAGCCTGATAATGAGCTCGAATCCTTAAGGGACAGCGCCGCAACCCAACGTGCGCTCGACTATTATTTGAAACCATCTGTTTCTCAGCAGGGTCTCGAAAAAAAAATGTTCCTGGTCAGCGAAGACGTGAGCCAAGAGGAAGCTCTGGTGCATGCATCGGACTATCTGCGATGTGCAATTGCCAGTGCTCAAGGCGCTGCCGAGCATCAGCAGGGTTCTCAACGTGATCTTCTGATGAGCATCCTGTTCTTTATGGAATCGTCCAAGCAATTGGTGGACAGGGCCATTGACGTGCAACAGCTGTCTGCCCGCTGAAGTGGAAAAAGGCGCTGGCTGCCCGATCGAACCCCAACGCCTTTTCTATCAAGCGTTAAGACGCTCTTGTGCAAGGCTGTCGGCAATGCTCGTGGTGTTGCGATCCTGTGCCTTGGCCCTCTGGAAGATCTGGCGCAAAGTCTCACCAATGCCTTCTACGTGCTGGCGAACCTGTTCGGGCGTGCCGCCGTTGTACTCGTAGGACACGTCAATAATGCCGCCTGCATTGATTGCATAGTCTGGGGCATGCAAGCAGCCACGACGCCACAACTCATCGGCATGAGAGGCTTTGGCCAATTGGTTATTCGCCGCCCCGGCAATCACCGGGGCACGCAGTAACTGCAAGGTTTCATCATTGATGATGGCGCCCATCGCGCACGGTGAAAATACATCGACATCCAGCCCGTAAATATCTTGTGCACTGACCGCATGGGCGCCCAGTTCATCGACTGCGCGCCTGACGTTAGCGTCCTGAATATCGTGTACCCACAGTTCAGCACCCGCCTCTTTCAACTGCCGGGCAAGGTTGAAACCGACTTGCCCAAGGCCCTGAACGGCCACCCGCAAGCCTGCCAGGTCGCTGCGCCCCAGACGCTGCAAGACTGCCTCGCGCAAGCCGATAAACACGCCAAGGGCCGTCGCCGGTGACGGATCACCACTGCGCGTGCCTCCGCCCAGTTGCTCACGCGTGCCAGCCCCCACCACGTGGTGAGTGCGCTGGCCCATCAGGGCCATTTCGGCGACACCGGTGCCCGAGTCTGCAGCCGTGATGTAACGCCCGCCCATGCTCTCGACAAACCCGCCCATGGCCTGAAACAACGCTTCGCTCTTGTCTTTGCGCGGATCGCCAATGATCACCGCCTTGCCGCCGCCTAGCGGCAAGCCGGCCAGCGCCGATTTGTACGTCATGCCGCGAGACAGGCGCAGCACGTCGTTCAAGGCTTGCTGTTCGTCGGCATAGGGCCACATGCGGCAGCCACCCAAAGCAGGGCCAAGGCGCGTGTTGTGCACTGCAATAATGGCCTTGAGGCCAGTCGCTTTGTCGTGACAGAACTGGACTTGTTCGTGGTGATCGAATTCGGGATGAGCAAATATCGGCATTACATTCTCTCTCTTGTTCTTGGCCCTGGAAGCGTGTCAGACCGCAAAGTCAGTATCTGACCCGACGCATGGGTGCGCAGCCAAAGAGTGAAGGTTTTACCTAGGAATTTTCTTTCTAAATTGCAGGAAATGTTCTGCTAATCTGCATGTGTCATTCAAAAAAAATAAGAAATCAGATCAATTCATGCAGATTAAATTAAGCGCCATCGACCGCAAGATTCTCCGCCTGCTGCAACATAATGCCGACCTGTCTGCCGCCGAGGTGGCGGAACACGTGGAGTTGTCACAGTCGCCCTGCTGGCGACGGATCCATCGACTGCAAGAGGAAGGCTTGATCGAGCGCAAGGTCGCCCTGCTCAATCCGAAAAAACTCGGGCTCAATATCGTTGTTTTCGTCAATGTGCGGCTGTCAGGCCACGGGCGACGTCATTTGACGGAGTTTGAAGAGGCGATTACCGATTACCCCGAAGTGATCGAGTGCTACACGATGGCAGGCGATATGGACTACCTGCTGAAGGTGGTCACCCATGACATCGACAGTTATGAACGCTTTTTGCGCGATCACTTGCTGCAGAAGCCACACGTTCAGGAAGCCCACTCGAATATCGCCATGAGCGAGGTCAAGCGCACCACTGAGTTGCTGTTGGGCTAACAGTACAGGCCGCGGGATAGAAGCCTGGGCCAAGGAATGGAAAATTATTTTCCAGATAGCGCGGAAAAAACTTGCTTTGCAAATGATAATGATTACTATTGCATGCAGCTGGTCGCGAGATCAGTCGATAATTCAAAGGACCTTAGGTCGGTCTTTTGAATTAGCTCCTCATCAGGCTAATCACGGTTATTTGACCCGGCTTCTGGCCGGGTCTTTTTTTTGCGGCCAGTTTTCTGGCTCTGCGTGCTTCAGGCTAATGAAGTCTGGTGTGCGGTCGGTTTTTTTCGGTGACCGCTACGATGCTGGCGATGATAGCAAAAGAACATCGGGAAACGGA
Source organism: Pseudomonas kulmbachensis (assembly GCF_963681935.1). Classification (NCBI taxonomy): domain Bacteria; kingdom Pseudomonadati; phylum Pseudomonadota; class Gammaproteobacteria; order Pseudomonadales; family Pseudomonadaceae; genus Pseudomonas; species Pseudomonas kulmbachensis. Next base: position 3,724,193 of record NZ_OY817088.1, read on the forward strand.
AGCCTGAAGTCCTGGACTATGGCCGTAATGGCAATTTAGCACTTGAGAATCACTCGCAAAAACACTAAAATCGTGCTGCGTCAAGGATGACGCCCCCCTTCGTATTCCCCTACATCTTATTGTCCAAAATTCCGTATTGGCCTATCGCCATAGCGATGTACAGTAACGCCCACAATCATCAGATTTTGGGATTTGGACCATGACCGTGGCGCCCTCTTCACTTCATATCAGCAGCGACTTCGACAGCGGCAACATTCAGGTGCTGGACGCCAGCAACCCGCTGCAGGTAAAGCTCGCCATCAAACCGGACACCAAGAGCCCGCACTTTCAGTGGTTCCACTTCAAGGCTGATGGCCTGACGCCGGGGCATACCCACCATTTTCAATTAAGCAATGCCAGCCAGTCTTCCTACAATAAAGCGTGGGAAGGCTATCAGGCCGTTGCCTCATACGATCACGAAAACTGGTTCCGGGTGCCGACTGAATTCGACGGCACAGCACTGAATTTTCAACTTGCAGCCGAACAACCTCAGGTCTGGTTTGCCTACTTCGAACCCTACAGCCGCGCACGCCATGATCAACTGATCAAGAACGCACTGCAGTGGTCAGGTTGCGAGTTGCTGGCCACCGGCAAAAGTGTTGAAGGTCGCGACATCCAGTTGCTGCGCAAAGGCAACGGCGCCAGCCACAAGCGCAAGATCTGGATCATCGCCCAGCAGCACCCCGGCGAGCATATGGCCGAATGGTTTATGGAAGGGATCTTCGAGCGTCTCGAACAAGGCAGCGACCCGCAAATGCGCAAGCTGCTGGATTTCGCTGACCTGTACCTGATCCCCAACATGAACCCCGATGGCGCGTTTCACGGGCACTTGCGTACCAACGCCAACGGCCAGGACCTGAACCGCGCCTGGCAAAACACCAGCCCGCAGGTCAGCCCGGAAGTATTTTTCGCCCTGGAGCAGATGGCTCACTACGGTGTCGACCTGTTTCTGGATATCCACGGCGACGAAGAAATCCCCTATATATTCACCGCCGGCTGTGAAGGCAATCCGGGCTACACCCCGCGGCTGGCGACCCTGGAGGAGCGCTTTCGCAGCCACCTTGGCGCGCTGACCAAGGACTTTCAGACCGTGCACGGCTACACCCGCGACGAGCCCGGGCAAGCCAATATGACCCTGGCCTGCAACAGCGTCGGCCAGCGCTTTGACTGTCTGTCGTTGACCCTGGAGATGCCATTCAAGGACAACAACGATGCACCGAACCCGCAGACTGGCTGGGATGGCAAACGTTCGAAGCAGTTGGCCAAGGATGTGCTGACCACCCTGTCGGCGATGGTCAAGGAGCTTCGCTAAAACCCCACGTCCAGCACCACGCTGTCGGTGTAGGCACCGGCTGGCGGCGTGGCCTGGTCGGTATAAATCTTGGCGTTGTAGTTGAATATCTGGCTGCCTGTGCCCAACCCGTTGCCGGGGTTGACCTCGGCAGTCGAACTCGCCCGCCGGGCACTGCCCACGCTGCCCCAGCGGGTAGTACCGGCACTTTGGAAAATATCGTAGGCCAAAAAGTTAGTGCCGAAAATCATCTGCCGCCGCCCGCCCACACTGACGGGATGCAGGCCATCACTCAAACCCACGGTGTAGGCACTGCCTTTGGTGCAGGCCACACTGATGGTCTGACTGACCGGGGTAAACCCGCTGATCACCGGCGCATTGCCAAAAGTAATAACGGGAGCGCTGATGGTGCAGTCGTTGGCCACCGTCATGGTTACGGTCAGGGTGCTGACCTTGTTGACCCCCGAGTCTGACCCAAGGCAAACGCCTAAAGCGCCCAAGCCGGTGCAGTAGTACCAGTCCCATCGCACACTCAGTGTTTCGGTGTAGATCCCTGCCGCGACATTATTGATCGAGGTCGTGAAGTACAAAGGAATAATACTCGGTGCCGTAGTGCCCAGCAGCCCGTTGCTGGCAAAGTCGAATGCCGTTCCACGGGTAATGGGATGAGTGCCATTAGTGCCCGCACTGATCGAGTAGGCAATCACATCTCCGGTAGGTCCTAGCATTCCACTCTGGGCCGAGGTGATCGTGGCCTTGAAGTAGGCGGTGCTGAATAGCGCGATCCCTCCGGGAGTGCAGGTGAGGCCAGCACTTGTTGAGGAAGTGTTTTGAGCCACGGTACGCACCAACGTTGAACTGATCGTTCCATAACCGGCCGGGCTGGCGACCGCCGCCGCAGTACAACCTGCCTCTACTTCGGACACAGCAAAGCAACACAATAGGCATAGCCCGATTGCACACTTCATTGGCACACCACCGGCTCGATCAAAGGCACCTGGTCCGCCTCCGGCACCAGTTCGAATTGTGCCTTGCACTGCTGGCCATCAGGCAGGATCACTTGCAGCGAGTTTTTTGCCACCAGGTTTTCCAGGTACACCAACCCGTCCCAGCCGACGACCGCACGCGAGCCATTTTGCTCATTCAATACCGCACTGCCCAACCCCAGGTTTTGCTGCTGGGCATTGACCAGACGCACGCTGGCAGCGGCCACCCGCTTTAATGGAAACTCCAGCAAGTAGCCACTTCCACGACGCACCGCCACCCGCTGCTCGACCGTAGGGCTGAGGACGTTGACCGGCAGGTTCAACGGATCTATTTCGTATTTTCCGCGATAGTAGGCACTGCTCCAGGGCACCAGCAGATGACCGTTTTTATCGGTATTGCCTACCCACTGGTTTTCATACAACACGCCAATATCGGAAAAATCCCCGGTACTGACTACGACAAAGGCGTCGTCAATACGGTTGGCCGCAAATACCTGATTGTCCATCCAGACCAGTGACCCACTGGCATCGCCCCAACGTGTTTGCTGAGCTGAAGTACCATAAACGCCTGCTTGCAGCTGCACCGACTGCATCCGCCAGGTCAGGTCGGCCTGGCGGTAGTCAGGTGTGTCGCCATGGGCATACCCCAGGTTGAAACCAACGCCCCCCTGCGTCGGGACCCCGCGACTGTAATTGACCCGTTGCTGGGTGGCGCCCGTGGTGCTGCGCTCGGTGCTGAAGCTCATGCTGGCGTTCAGATCAAACGGCACCACAATCTGCGCCTGCAGCGCCCAGTTACTGTCGCCAAACTGACGATTGGCCGAGACGTATACACTGCTGTTGAACCACAACGGCTTGCTCCAGCTCAGGTTAAGCAAGCGGGTACGCGAAGTATCGGCGGCCACCACATCAAAATACCCGGCGCCCAGACTGCCAAAGCGATCCAGGTTCAAGCTCAGGGTCAATTGCTCGCTACGCTGGCTGAGGCTGACGTAATCACTGTCGACTACCGAGAGATCGGCATAGTCGGAAAATCGTTGCAAACGCTGATAGGCAAGACTGAAACGTTGCGCGCTGTACTGGTAGCCCACGCTCAACTGGCGGCCATCGCGGCCATCGAACTGGCTTTGGCTCACGGCACTGTTGAGTACACCAAAGTTACCCAACTTGAGATTGCCCCCCATACCGCCCAAGGTCAGCGAGTCAGAGGCCTCAAGGTGACTTTCAAGGGTCAGGCTGTCGGTCAGGCCATAGCGCAGGCTACCCGACGTCACACCCGGGCCGTAGGCAAAGTTACGGACCCCATACTCCCTACGCACGCTGCCCGCCGACACCGAAAAATCACTCAGACCTTTTTGCAGTAAGGTACTGGTCACATAAAACGGCACGCTGGTAGAAACCTGCCGCCCCAGCGCGTCGGTGGTCACCACCACGGCCTCGCCTGCGCCGTTGATAAAGGGAATATTGGTCAGGGTATAAGGCCCAGGTTGCAAGTTTTCGCTGGAGGACTTGAAGCCATTTATGAACAGGTCGACTGAAGACGGAACCGCCGCCTCCCCGGAGAACTGCGGCAACGGATAGGTCACAAGATCAGGACGCACGCCAAAGTCTCGCGATAGCTGCACCCCACCCATGCGCACGGAACTGGTCCAGGGCAAGGCGCCGCTGATCAGGTCGCCCGCCTCGTAGGTGAGCATTCGCTCGTCATCGGAAAAGCGCCAGAGCGTGTCATAGCGGCGGTAGCCATTATCCATCTGGCTATCGGCGGTACCCACAATGCTTCGCCGGTATTGCCCGGTGTTTGACAGCGTGCCCCAACTGTCAAACAGCCGTATTTCATTCCAGGCGGCCAGATAAGTGCCAGCATCGTCTGTATCGTTCAGGTACAGGTCGTAGTTGAGCAAGCCGCCAAAGCTACTTACCGCCTCCGTGCGCGGGTAGCTTGAACGCCTGCCAAAGTGCTGCTCAGGCAGCCATTCGGGGGGTACGTCGAGCAACAGGCGCTGGCCCTGAATATCGTACTCACTGTGCAAACCAGGCACGCTGTCGAGTCCCACTTCCTCCGGGCTGGCTACTGGCAGGCGAATACCCGACTCCTTCAAATCGGCCGCTGGCAGATACAGTTGACCTGCACGCTGTTGCACGTGAACCAGGCGCCCGGTATTCATTTGATTAACCACCAATTCCAGATACAGCGATGCATCGGCGACCGCCTGTATATTGGCGGGCGGTGGCGGCAGTTCTGCTGCCTCACTGATTGGCACCGCCAGTGCACTGCACAAGCCGATGATGGCCAACATCAGTGCCCGGCTCACGTCCTCATCCCGTCCCTCAATGGCTGCTCCTTGCAAACGCTCACGCGGTTACATTCAACACCGCGCTACGTCATGCCGTTGTCAGGGGGACTTGCTAAAGGCCAATTGCGACTACTGAACCCTGCGTTTATTGACCTAAAGGCACCGCCTGCACCTTGGTCTGACCATTGACCCGTACTTGCAACGCATCGCCCTGGGCCAACGGCGCTGGCCAGCGCATCGTTGCACCCGGCAACACATAGCCCAGCAAACCATCTACCATCGATTGCGACTTGCCACCCGACTTGAGCACCGCCTCGGTCAGTCGCGCATGCACCGAGCCACGATTACGGATCTCGATATAGGGCTTGCCATCGACCTTGACGGTGCGACCGCTCAATTGCGGTAAGCCGATACCGGCAGCATCACGTGGGCGACTTGCATCCACCTTGCTCCACAGCCCGGCGCCATAAGCAAACAGCGGCACCGAGTAGCGCATTTGCAATCGAATCGTCGCCGCCGTCTTGGTGCTGTCATTCGCGGCAGGAGGCAGGGCCGAAGGGATTTCATCGATGATGATGCGGTAGGCATGCTCCTCGCCTGCGGGAAAAGACTTGGTCCGGGTCAAACGAATCAGCTGCTTTTGCCCAGGCCCGATAGTGGCCACCGGCGGGCTGCCAATCACATCACGCTGATTTTGATACTGATCGTCAAAGCCGTCCTGATTCCAGGCAAATACCCTTATCTGCATACTGGCAGGCTCATCTCCGCGGTTTTCCAACCACAAGGCACTGGCTTGCTGATCGGCTTCCAGTACCGGATCGATAGGCCAGATCAAAATCGAACTGGCTGCCAGAGCCTGCTGAGTAATCCCCAACGTCAGCAGGCAACAGGCCAAACCTTGAAGCGGCCGTAAAAATAAGTGCATAAACAAACTCCTGAGCCCTGGACTTCAATAAGACAATTGCACTTGCACCGTATCGCTATAGGCACCCGCCGGTTGATTACCCGGCAGTAGCACATAGCCAAAAATCGGCAGGCTGATTGCGTTGGCATTGGTATAAGGCACGTTGACCGACTGCGCGATGCCCAGGCTCTGGCTGTGTGCAGCGTCCTGAAATAACTGGTATGCCACCCGTGCACTGCCACTGCCGACCTGCAAATGACGCCCACTGGTGTTATGCAACCCGCCATCGACCTGCATGCTGACAGTCACCCCTGGCGTACACTGCAACGTAACGCCACCCACTAGGTTCACACTGACTGGCGAGGTGGACAACGCCGGATACGTACCGAAGTTCAGACTGCCGTAAGTGCCGCCGGTACTGGTAACCAGACACCCCGCCACGATGCCCGCGCCGACCTGAAACGTCGCAGTTGTTGCACCGTGCAAAACACCGCTGCACGAACACAGCAGCATCAGTGACGCTGCGCACGGCCAGCCCACAAAGGTTAAAAGGTCAGCGAAACGTTAATGACGTCCGTGTAGCTGCCCGCCGGAAGGCCGGTTTTACCCACCGCCTTGCCGTAAAGATTGATCGTCTGCGCTACGCCTGTACTGAGGCCGGGCGCGATGGTGCCGTTGATGGCTACCAAGGTGCTATGCCCTGTGTCGCTGTAAAGGTCATAGGGTACGAAGTGGCCATTACTGTCCGACAAGGCACGAGTGCCCCCCGTGGAGAGCCCATCGTGAGCACCCGCCCCCACCGTAATTACCGGCGACGTACCGGCCGAACACTGAATCGTCAAGGCCCCACCGCCACTGCCCAGCACTTGCCCGTCGGCCTCAGTGAAAAGCGAGGTCGTGGTACCGAAGCTCAAAGTCCCGAAATCCAGCCCGCTGGTGCCCGTTGCCCCGTTAACCAGGCAACTGGTAGTCAGCGTTAACGTGGCATTGATGACACCGGTTACCGTGGTGGCTGCCTGTACCTGACTTGTCGCCATCAAGCCCAGCAATGTGAAACCCAACGTTGATGTAAGTACGCGCATCTTGCACCCCACTCATATTTACCAATCCAACGTCACCCGCAGCGTGTCTCGATAGACACCCGCCGGGAGCGCATTGGGATTCGCCATCACCATGCCATACACCGGAATCGGTACTTGGCCACCACTCACCACCTTGAATCTGTGCTGTTGCCCAATACTGTAGCTATCGCTGCCAGCGGCATCGAAAAACAGATGATATGGAATCATGTGTCGCCCATTGCTCAATTGGCGCGTCGTGCCCTTAACGTGACTACCGCCATCGATGGAGACCGAAAAACCCTTCACCGAAGGGTTGCAGTCCACCGCCAGATTACTTTCGCTGCCCTCAAGCAATGCTTCAAACGGGGTGTTCCAGGTCGGGCCGTGGCTGCCAAAATCGAGCACGCCAATCTTGCCCAGGCTGTACTCATCGACACTGCCTCCACTGCTTACCTGACAACTGGCCAGGATCACCAAACGGGCTTGGATCTGCCCGCTGAGCATGGCTGCCTGCGCGTTTACGCCCAGCAAGACACAGGTCCCGAACAGGATTGAAATGCGCGCGGAGCCGGCCATATCCATACTCCTGTCGTTACCACGTGAGAGTGACTTTCAACAGGTCGGCATACAGCCCGACAGGAGGGATTAGCTGTAGAGGCTCGATCCGTCCATACAACGGCAAATCAACCGAGCCGCTGTCAGACACTGTGCCGCTGACAGGCACATTGACCAGTAACGGTATTTGCCGCGCCGGGTCACGAAACAGTCGATAAGGAATGGCCGGGCTGCCGGGCCCCAGGGTCAGATAACGAACATCGGCGTTGCCGCCGTGCTGGCCACCGTCGATTTGAAGTTGATAAGTCGTATCGGGATTACATTCCAAGCGGGGTAAACGTGGATTAATCAGTGCTGCACTCAAGGGTGCTGATGGGCCGTCCAGCCGCGATGTATGACCAAAATCAAGGATACCCAAGGAGTCGACACCCGCCTCGCGGGTTATGCCGACCAACTGGCAGCCTCGTTCGACGACGAGGCGAGTTTCCAGTTCGTACTGCGCAGTACCATGCACAGCCACTGAACAAGAAGCCAATAATGATTATCCCTGAACGATACCCCACGAGTTTTCCCTTTCATGGCGTGTTCTTATGCATGAAGGTTAGCAGCGTAGGATGATTCGTCCATGAGACAGCGGAATTAAACAGACACAGACCGTTCATCGTAGGCTGTGCGCAGAACCTCTGCGTGCTAGTACTCGGCCCCGACACAATTAGTCGTTATCATGCGCGACACTTTTTGCCCCACCCACGAGTGCCCAACCTGCTTATGGATACCCTCGCTAAACTGCGCGCCGGCCAATTGGCAGGCCTCAAACGCCTTGATCTGTCGTGCGGACTAACCGAGTTCCCGGTCGAGATTTTCCAGTTGGCCGAGTCCCTGGAAATTCTCAATCTGAGCGGCAACGCCTTAAGCAGCCTGCCCGACGACCTGCATCGTCTTACCCGTTTGCGTATCCTGTTTTGCTCGGACAACCAGTTCACCGAACTACCGGCAAGCCTGGGGCAGTGCGCACAGTTGAGCATGATCGGCTTCAAGGCCAACCGGATCGAAAGCGTGCCCGGTGCGGCGCTGCCTCCTCTGCTGCGTTGGCTGATCCTGACCGATAACCGCATCAGCCAATTGCCCGAAGAGCTGGGCCAGCGACCATTGCTGCAAAAGCTGATGCTGGCCGGTAACCGGCTACAGCATTTGCCTCAGAGCCTGGCTAACTGCGAGCGCCTGGAGTTGATCCGCCTGGCTGCCAACCAATTCACCGAGTTACCCTCAGACCTGCTGGCCTTGCCAGGTCTGAGCTGGCTGGCGTATGCCGGCAACCCGCTACGTGAAGATGCCAGCGCTCATCGCCAAGCCGATAACACGCCTGACATTGACTGGTCGCAGCTTGCGCTTGAACACAAGTTGGGCGAAGGCGCCTCCGGGATTATTTATCAAGCCCGGTGGAACGCCCCCGGCCAAGTAGCTCAGTCAGTGGCCGTCAAACTGTACAAAGGCAGCATCACCAGCGACGGCTCGCCGCTCAATGAAATGAACGCCTGTATCGCTGCGGGCCAGCATCCCAACCTGATCAAGGTGCTGGGGCGCGTCGTTGGCCATCCTGACAACCAGGCCGCTCTGGTCATGGAATTGATCGACCCGTCGTTTATCAACCTTGCGGCCCTGCCCAGTTTCGATACCTGTAGCCGCGATGTGTATGCCGACAGCACTCGCTTCACGTGTGACAGCGCCTTGCGCATCGCCCGTGGCATCGCCTCGGCGGCAGGCCACCTGCACGCTCAGGGCATCTGTCATGGCGACTTGTACGGGCACAACATTCTGTTCAACACCCAAGGCGAATGTTTACTGGGCGATTTTGGCGCAGCGTGCTTTCACGCCATCGATGACAGCCTGCACAGCCGGGCACTGCAGCGCATCGAGGTGCGGGCCTTCGGGATTTTGCTCGGGGAGTTGCTGGAGCGGATCGACTCAGGCCTGAGTGATCAACAGCGAGCTTCGCTGCAAGACCTGCAGCAGCGCTGTACCCAGCCGGATGTGCTGGCACGGCCGGATTTTGTACATATCAGCCAGGAACTGGCATAGAAATCTGTAGCCGCTGACGAGGAACGAAACTGCGAAAAGGGCTCAATATCCCGGGGTTGCGGAGCAACCCATCGCAGCCTCGCTACACTCCTCAGCGGCTACAGAGATACTTCAAGCAGGCTCGCTCCCACTGGGGCTTGACCTGGAACAGAGTATCTACAAAGGAGCATCGCTTCAGGTTCAGGCCAACGCTACAAACATGTCCTGCACGTCGTCCTGCTCTTCCAGCTTGGTCAGGAACTCCTGGACTTCGGCCATCTGTTCGTCCGTCAAACCGCTCACCGGGTTTTTCGGCTGATAGCCCAGCTTGGCCGACAACACGGTGAAGCCTTGCTCTGGCAGTGCCTTTTGCACGGAGTCGAGGTCAGTCGGCTCGGTGATGAACAAGGTCGTGCCTTCTTCTTCACCTTCTTCGAAATCCTGGGCACCCGCTTCAATCGCGGCCATTTCCGGATCTGCGTCCGGGGTATCAGGCTTGGCTTCGATCATGCCAACGTGGTTGAAATCCCATGCCACCGAACCCGAAGCACCCAATTGGCCCTTGCGGAACGCAACGCGGATTTCAGCCACGGTGCGGTTGATATTGTCAGTCAGGCACTCAATGATCAGCGGCACCTGATGGGGAGCAAAACCTTCATAAGTAACGCGATGGTATTGCACGGCCTCAGTGCCGATACCGGCACCCTTGTTGATCGCACGCTTGATGGTATCAGCCGGCATCGAGGCTTTTTTCGCCTGTTCATAGACCAGACGCAAGTGCGAGTTCATGTCCGGGTCGGCGCCGTTGCGAGCAGCAACCGTCAGTTCCTTGGCCAGCTTGCCAAAAATCTTGCCGCGGCTGTTGGCGGCGTCCGCTTTATGTTTAACCTTCCACTGTGCGCCCATTACTCACTCTCTCAATCTGGTGTGTCGCGGCCTATCGGCCGTCGAATGGGCGCAAGTTTATACGGCCAGAAGTCGGCAATCGACCAAAAAATCCAATCGGTGCCTGCTTATCCCTTATCAGCCTTGCCCGCCGCCGCTGCAAACCTGGCCAACCGCACATCCAAATGCCGGGGCCGATGGCCATGATCCTCGGCCCGCTCCTTGCGCCGAATTGCGTTACGCACCATCAGCGAGCCCAGGTAGCGAATCGGTTCGGGCGGAAAATACCCCAGCGGTCCGTTGACCAGCGGCGAACGCGTCCAGTCATTGCCCAGCCCCTGCACCAGCGACGCCAAAATCTGCCCCCCCATGTGGCACGGCCCCACCCCGCTGCCCGAATAGCCAAAGCCATAGAACACATTGCCATGGCTGCTCATCTGTCCGAAAAACGGCAAACCGGTGACCGAACGGTCCGAAGGCCCGTTCCAGGTAGCCTCCACACCCACCCCGGCAAATGCCGGGAAAAACTGCTGCAGGCTTTTAACCAGCAACCCGGCATAGGGCGAAGGCTGATCGAACACTGGCAACATGCGCCCGCCATAGGCAAAGGTATTTCCGCCCTTGCCCAGCATGATTCGCCCGTCTGGGGTGTTGTGGTAGTAGTGCACGAAAATTCGCGAATCGAGCACCGTGATACCGCTGGTCAGGCCGATCTCCTGCAGCAGGTCAGGACGTGGTTCAGTGATCAGCATATCGCTGGACACAATCGCCACACTGCGTTCGAACTGCGGGAATGCCCGGGCCATCCAGGCATTCATCGCCAGCACCACGCGATCGGCGCGAACACTCCCGGCGGGTGTACGAATCAGGGCTGGCACACCCTCCTCCAAACCGGTCATCGGGGTGTTTTCATACAGCCTCACCCCAAGCTGCAACGCGATCCTACGTAATCCTCGCACCAGCTTGCCCGGTTGCACGCTGGCCGCTGCCGGAGAAAACCAGCCCTCCACATGCTGAGCCGAACCGGCCCGGCGCTGTACCTCGTCAACTGGCAACTTGCTGAACGAATTGATCGCTTGTCGCTTCAGCGCCGCAATCACGCCGTCTGTCGAGCCGACCTGGGCCTGATTGGTCGCGGTATACAGCGTGCCATCAAGACGGTAATCAGCGTCTACCGCGTACTTTTCACAGAACGCACCAATCGCATAAATGCTGTGCTCCGAAGCCTTGACCAGACGTACCGCCTCCTCCACGCCAAACAAACGTTCCAGGGTGAAGTACTTGGCCGACCAGGACAACGCGCAGCCGCCATTGCGTCCGCTGGCGCCTGCGCCGCAAATGTCGGCCTCAATCAGCACCACATCCAGCTCGGGGTCTTGTTCCTTGAGCATGATTGCCGTCCACAACCCCGTGTAGCCGCCGCCCACGATGCAGACGCTGGCACGGGTCTCGCCCTCCAGCGCGGCACAAGGTTCGACATTTTCCAGGGCTAGCGCCTGCTCCAGCCAAAAAGGTCGCATGGATAATTCTCCCACTCAGGTGCGCAAGGGTTTGATCAGCAACGGATGATTGGGCACAAACGCGCAATGGGGTTTGAGCCCTGCAGGACGGCTGTTCCAGTGCGGAATCAGCACCAGAGAGGAAAACAGCGCGCAGCAGGCAAATACGATAAACACCGTGACCGTATCGAAATAGCCAGGCAGCAAACCGCCGAGAATCGCCCCGACCGAGCCGCAACCATTCACAAAACCCGCCGCGGTGGCGCCTGCTTTAGCGGTGCCGAAGTCAATGGCGGCAGCACCGCTGATCATTGAATCCGGCCCGTACAGGGTCAGCCCCATCACAAACAGCAAAGCCACCACCAGCACCACGCTGCCGGAATGCAAGGCTCCCATAAAGAACGCGAGTGAAATGGTCAGTGCCAGCAGACTCAAAATACAGGCTGGCATTCGTCGTGCGCCGAAGAGTTTGTCGGAAGCCAGACCAATCATGATCGGGCCCAGCAGCCCCGCCAGCTCAAAAGCGGTAGGGATGATCGCCGCACCGACCTTGCCCACATGCGGCATTTGTTCAAAGACGATGACCGGGCCCCACAACAGAATCGCGTAGCGTGCCGGTTTCAACATGAAATACGCCAGGCCCAAAGTCAGCACTGTGCGATTGCGCATGATCTCGCGCAGAGGCGCCCAGACACTGATACGTTTTTCGGCAGCAATCTCCTCAGCGCTCATTTCGGGCTCTGGCTCGACCGCTGGCAGGCCGACATCTTCAGGCTTGTTGCGCTGGAAGATAAAAAACAGCACCGCGACCACAGCCACCACCGCCGCACTGGAAATAAACGCCGCATGCCAGCTGCCAATCAACGTATACGCCCACCAACCGGCAAAGGGTGAAGCCACCAGCCCGCCAAAGGCGTAGCACGAACTCCACAACCCCAACACCCGACCGCGTTGCTCGGCAGGAAAGAAGCTGCCGATGTTTTTGCACAGGCCCGACCAGCCTGTCGATTGCGCCAGCCCCTGGATCAGCATGCAGGTGGCAAAAATCGGCAAGGTGGCGTAAGTGCCCATTACCAACGCCGCCAGTGCCGAGATGATCAAACCGCCCAGCACCACAACCCGCGGACCAAAGCGGTCGGCGAGGATGCCCCAGGTAAATTGTCCGACGGCATAAGCGGCCAGGTAGATACCGTCGAGGTTGGCCATGGCCATCTTGTCCAGATGGAAGTTTGGGTCTTCACCGATCCCCAGCTTGGCAACGGCAAACGCTTTGCGAGTGAAATAAAAGGCCGCATAGGCCAGCCAGGTGATAGCAAAAATCTGCACGCGCCAACGCTTGATGGTGGCAATGGACTTGTTCATGTCAGGTCTGACCTCAGAGGTGGGATGTGCCGGCAGAATCAGAAAAGAACGCCTGTTTTTTTATTGTGTTGAGCACTTCAATACCGCCCTTCAGACAAGGGCCGTATTTATCAGACACGCCATGAGCGCCCGTTTTTTATTGGGTTCAGGGTCGCTCAAGGGTGTGTCACGACCCACCGTTATCGAGGACATAACGGCGGGCTGAGGTCGATCAAAGCAATTACTGACTAATAGGTAAAATCGATTTATCGTATTTCACTCATAAGCTCAGCTTGTAAGAGGTTATCCGATGCCGGTTTCCCATGCGCAGTTGAAGGCCTTCCACGCAGTTGCTGTCCACGGCAGTTTCACTCGTGCCGCCGAACGGTTGTTTTTAAGCCAGCCAGCCATCTCCGATCAGGTCCGAAAGCTCGAAGAGCGTTTTGGGGTGTTGTTGTTCCACCGCAACAAACGCTCGGTGCGCCTGACCGACCTGGGTGAGCGCTTACTGAGCATCACCCAACGCCTGTTCGTGGTTCAGGCCGAGGCCCAGGAACTGCTGCAAGCTTCCCAGGCCCTGCAAACCGGCAGCCTGATTCTGGCTGTGGACGCGCCGGTTCACGTGTTACCGCAAATTGCCCGCTTCTGCGAACGCTACCCAGGAATCACCGTAAAAATCGAAACCGGCAACACCGATGAATCCCTGGCGCGCCTGTTCAACTATCAGGCGGACCTGGCCCTGCTCGGGCGCGACGTCAACGACGAAAGACTGCTGAGCGTACCCTTGCGCAGTGATCCGATGGTGGCGTTTGTCGCGCGCACCCACCCATGGGCCAGTCGCAGCTCCATCTGCCTGGCCGACCTGGATGATACGCCGCTGGTGCTGCGCGAAATGGGCTCCGTGACCCGGCAAACCCTTGAAGAAGAAATGAGCCAGGCGGGCCTGCGCATCCGCGCCGCGATCCAGGTGGAGGGCCGCGAAGCCGCACGCGAAGCGGTGGTGGTCGGAATTGGCGTGGGGGTCGTATCGGCAGCCGAGTTCGGTTCGGACTCGCGGGTCTGCGCCTTGCCAATCACCGACTGCAAGAGACGCCTGACCGAGACGCTGGTGTGCCTGAAAGAGCAGAGATCACGGCGGGTGGTAGCGACGTTTTTGGAGATTGTGCGGGAGAGTTTGTAAATCACGATCACTGAACCGTAGCAGTTGCCGAAGGAACGAGGCTACGTCCGGCGGCGAAGCCGTCGTAAAGTCAGCTCACTTGTTATTACAGAAAAAACGCGTACTACGAGTTTGTGATCGCTTCGCAATCGAACGTAGCCTCGTTGCTTCGGCAACTGCTACGGGTTTTATTCGCTCAAAACTTTTGGCGCCAACTCCATAAACGCCTTGATCAGCCGCAACTCGGCACGCCGCTCCATGCAACCCAGCATATGCAGATTGATCAGCCCCGCCCCGTTGATCGGCACTGCCCGTACACGGGGGTCATGGCTGACCTCTACCGACGACACAATCCCCACCCCCAGTTGCGCCGCGACGGCTTCGGTCACAGCTTCACGACTGTCCAGTTCCAGCAGCACTCGCGGGCTGACCCCGGCCTGCTCGCAAGCGCTATCGAAAGTGCGACGGGTAATCGAGGTCGGTTCGCGCAGCACCATGATCACCTGATCCAGTTGCGCAATCGCAATACCATCGGGCAGCGCCAACCACGGATGGTTGGCTGGCACCAACGCGCATATCCGTGACTCATCCAACGGGCGCAAGCTCAGCCCTTTACGTGGCTCAACTTCAGTCAGAACGGCGACATCGGCATGCTCCGACAACAACGCGGCCAGGGTTTCCTGAGCATTGCCCAGGCGCAAGTTCACGGTAATCCCCGGATAACGTGCCCGCAGACTCGCCAGCATCGGCATCACCAGATGCGGACCGTCGGCCGCCACCTCAAGCCTCCCGGTGAGCAGTTGCCGATTGGCTTCCAGCATGACCTGCGCTTCATCCACCAAGCCGAACATGGCACGGGTGATAGCCGCCAGCTTGATCCCTTCTTCGGTCAACTCCACACGCCGTGCCGTACGCCTGAGCAGGGTGATCTGGTAGTGCTCTTCAAGAGCCTTGATATGCCCGGTCACCGCTGGCTGGCTGATAAACAGCCGGGCCGCCGCCCGAGTAAAGCTGCCCTCACGGGCCACGGCGTCAAACGCACGGAGCTGGAACAAGTTCATAGCTATAAGCCTCACTGATGATTGGCATAACAACAAACAATTTGATTGATATCAACACAAACTGCAATTTATGCCGTGTATCCAGTAGCCATCCCAATGCTTGTGAGGAAACCAGAATGAGTACTGCCGCGCCGATCCTGCTGACCCCTGGCCCACTGACAACGTCGGCGCGTACACGCCAGGCGATGATGGTCGATTGGGGTTCCTGGGATGACAGCTTCAACCAGCTGACTGCCAGCCTTTGCGAGCAACTGCTGGCTATTCTCAATGGCGCTGACAGTCATTACTGCGTGCCTCTACAAGGCAGCGGCACATTTGCCGTCGAGGCAGCCATCGGCACACTCGTGCCACGAGACGGCAATGTGCTGGTACTGATCAACGGCGCCTATGGCAAACGCCTGGCTAAAATCTGTGAAGTGCTGGGGCGTCGCTTCAGCACCTTTGAAACCGCTGAAGATGAGCCCACCACCGCAACCGACGTCGACCGCCTGCTGCGCGCCGACCCGAGCATCACCCATGTGGCACTGATTCATTGCGAAACCAGTACCGGAATTCTTAATCCGCTGCCCGAAATTGCGGCGGTAATTGCCCAGCACGGAAAGCGTCTGATCATCGACGCCATGAGTTCCTTCGGCGCCCTGCCGGTCGATGCCCGGCAGGTTCCTTTTGACGCGCTGATCGCTGCTTCCGGCAAATGCCTGGAAGGTGTACCGGGCATGGGCTTTGTCTTTGCCCGAAAACAGGCGCTGGACAACGCTGCAGGCAACAGCCACTCACTGGCGATGGACCTGCACGATCAGCACGCTTATATGACCAAAACCGGGCAATGGCGCTTCACCCCGCCGACTCACGTGGTCGCCGCACTGCACGAAGCGCTGCTGCAATACAACGAAGAAGGCGGTTTGCCAGCACGGCACCAGCGTTATGCCAACAACTGCCAGGCACTGCTCGACGGCATGGCCAAATTGGGTATTCGCAGCTTCCTGCCCGAAGCCATTCAGGCGCCCATTATCGTCACCTTCCATGCCCCCAAAGACCCGCGCTACCAGTTCAAGGAGTTTTACGAACGCGTCAAGGCCAAGGGCTTCATCCTGTACCCAGGCAAATTGACCCAGGTCGAAACCTTCCGTGTGGGCTGTATCGGCCACGTCAATCAGGCCGAAATGCAAGCAGCGGTAAACGCAGTAGGCCAGGTACTAAAAGAGATGGAAGTTTTCGAAATCTGATGGTGTGGAAACAACCTAACTCACTTCGTGCGGCTCACCCGCTCATACAGGACTTACTGACATGAACTACACCAACCCAAGCAAGCTGCAAGCCGCCATTCTCGATTGGGCCGGCACCGTGGTCGATTTCGGCTCTTTCGCCCCAACCCAGATTTTTGTCGAAGCGTTTGCCGAATTCGACGTGCAGGTTTCCATCGAAGAAGCACGCGGCCCGATGGGCATGGGCAAGTGGGACCACATCCGCACCCTGTGTGATCAACCGCAAATCACCGAGCGCTACAAAAAAGCCTTTGGCCGCGCGCCGAGCGACGATGACGTAACTGCGATTTACCAGCGCTTTATGCCACTGCAAATCGAAAAAATCGCCGAGCACTCGGCATTGATCCCAGGCGCCCTGGAGACTATTGCCAAGCTGCGTGAGCAAGGCATTAAAATCGGTTCGTGTTCAGGTTACCCGGCGCAAGTAATGGCCAAAGTTGTTGAACTGGCGGCCACCAATGGCTACGTCGCCGACCATGTAGTGGCCACCGACGAAGTGCCTAATGGCCGCCCTTGGCCAGCCCAGGCTCTGGCCAACGTGATCGCGCTGGGCATTGATGACGTGGGCGCCTGCGTGAAGATCGACGATACCGTACCGGGCATCCTTGAAGGTCGCCGTGCAGGCATGTGGACTGTCGCGCTGGTATGTTCCGGCAACGCGCTGGGCCTGACCTACGCCCAATACCAGGCGCTGGACCCCGCGACACTGGACAGTGAGCGCACCCGCATCCACGCGCTGTTTGCAGGTTCACGCCCGCACTACCTGATCGACACCATCAGCGACCTGCCGGACGTGATTGCCGATATCAACCAGCGCCTGGCCAAGGGCGAGATGCCGCAGAGCAGCTGAGTGAGCTAAAAAAAAGCGGCAGCCCTGAATCAGGCCTGCCGCTTTTTTAGATCTATGGCTCAGAGCTTGTGATGCTGCTCAACCCACTTGGCGTACTCGTCGATAAACTTTTGCAAAAACGGTCGGGTTTTATCTGACAGCTTGCCGGACGCATCAAACGCATCCCCTGCTCCCCCCAGATAGGCCTCAGGTTGCTGCATGCATGGCACATTGAGGAACACCAGCGACTGGCGCAAATGGTGGTTAGCCCCGAAGCCACCGATGGCCCCTGGCGAAACGCTGATCACCGCGCCCGGCTTGGCATTGAATACACTTTGACCATATGGACGCGAGCCGACATCGATGGCGTTTTTCAGCACGCCAGGTACCGAGCGGTTGTACTCTGGAGTCACGAACAACACGGCATCGGCCGGGCGTATCTGATCGCGGAAGATGGTGTATGGCGCAGGTGGCTGTGTGGCATCAATGTCTTCGTTATACAGCGCCAGATCACCAATTTCGACAATGAACAGTTTAAGGCTGGCCGGGGCCAACTCTGCCAGAGCCTGGGCCACTTTTCGGTTGAGTGAATCCTTCCTCAAACTGCCAACCAACACTGCAACGCTGTAGACCTTGCTCATAGAAAACCCCGAGTCTGTGGCTGTAAGAAGATTAGTTATAGATGATCGGACGCCTTTCTTGCACCCCAGTTCACCCTATCGGCCTGCAAGCCTGTAAAGTAGGCGGACTATTTTTTAAACATTGTTAAACTTCCCCTGCTGAACAACGGTCTACAGAACCGCAAATTGGGTGTTTATCTCCAGAGGTTCTCTACAAATGGCGGCAGTTCTCGTTGGGCAATTTCATGCAAGGGATGCGGAAGGCCGTGTCTATTCCGTGCATGAATTTGAAAATTTGGAAGCAACAGGTGACCAACTCGTAACAACGTACAAGTTGGCCATTGGCGATCGCGTCAAAAAGAACGATGACAATAATTTCGAGCTGGTGCAATCGGGCGTCATATTGGTTCGTGAGCCTTCTCCGATTGTCGCAGTCTGACCTGTTGCACACGGCATTTAGCTGAAGTCAAAGGATGAGACCGGGATCAGGCTTCGCACGGCTGAAACCTCATCTGCCGGACACGAGTGTCCTGTCTCACGAATACGATCCTTTTTTGACGAGTGGCTGTTGTTGTCAGTCAAGGCGCCGCGACGACTCATAGCTGGCTATGGGGAGGAGCGGCAACGCAGCATGGCAACAACAGACGCCGTCAAAAAGGATCAGTATTTGCGAGACAGGACACCAGCATGCGCTTACGCCACATCGAAGTGATTCAAGCCATCTTGCAAACCGGCAATCTCGGCCATGCTGCCGAATTGCTGCAATTGCCCGCAGCCACCCTCAGCGCAACGCTGCAGGAGGCCGAACAGCAATTGGGCTTCATGCTGTTTGCCAGCGTTCGCGGGCGGCTTCAAGCCACCCGCGATACGCTTGTACTGCAACCCCTGATCAACCAGCTGTACCAGGCACTTGAGCCGCTGCGCCAACTTGGCAACGAGTTGCGTCAGCATCAGGAACCAGCCTTGCGCGTGGTCTGCAGCGAAACGTTGGCACGCCCTCTGCTCCCTCACTGTATTGGCGCCCTCAGACGCCGCTTTCCCGATACCCCGAGCACTCTTGGCAGCCAGCCCTGTGCTGAAATCGTGCGCAGTCTGTTAATGGACGAATGTGATATCGGCTTTAGCCTGCAGCCATCAGAACAACCGGGGATCGAATGCCTGCCTCTGGTTCAAGGCAAAGTACAGTTTCTTGCGCCCCACGGTTGGTTATCCCCCAAGCACAAATACATCGCGCTACAAGAGCTGGCAGGCCAGGCAATGATTGGCCTGCAACAGCACGACCCTTTAAGCCGCGTACTGGACAGCAAGCTGCAAGCCTTGCACCCGGCGCCCGTCATACAGATTCAGGTACAGAGTTACCAGATGATGCGCAGCATGGTGGAAGCAGGCGAAGGGCTGGCGCTGGTTGACCCGTTTACGGCCGTGGGGGCCAAAGCCAGTGGGCTGGATGTTTGCCCGATATCACCGGCGATCCCGGTGACACTCTATGCGTTGACGCGCAAAGGCGCGCAGCCTGGGCCCGCACTGAATGCACTGCTCGATATCGTGCGTTTAAAGGCCGAGGCGTTGCTGTCTGATCAGGGGTTGGTGACGCTTTAGTTACCCAGGGGCCGCAAATCCTCGTAGCCGCGGCTGAAGGAACGAAGCTGCGGCTACGAGTTGGTATTCTCAAAAATCAAATACCAGAAAATCGCCACTTCGCTGGTCTGCGGATCAATGCCGCGATAACGCAAGTGATCGATACCCCCCACCTGATACCCACAACGCTCGTACAACCGGCAGGCGCCAAGATTGTTGTTCTGGGTCTCAAGCATGATCCCCGGCAGGTTTTTCTTGTGGCTCCAGAACCTGACCACGTCCAGCAGCGACTTGGCCACACCATGGCGGCGGGCACTGACGACGACTGCCAGCTCATCAACATGGGCATAACCGTTCCAGTTGGTGCTAACGACCACATGCCCAACCGGCTGATTGTCCAGATACGCCATGAAAATGTCGCTGTCCTTGCCACCGCGATAGCTGGCAAATTCATCCGGGTCAATGCCGTAGCATTTGCGGTAAGGCGTGATCAGATCCAGCGGCCAGTGCTCGACCTTTTTATGCCGATCGGCACGGGCGTAAGCACGCACTTCAAAGCTGAAATCGTTGCACCAGACATACGGAGCAAAACCTTCGTCAGCCACACGTACCGAGACTTCAGGGTCCTTGGGATTCCTAACCAGATGCATGAAAAATCCTTCTTTCCTGTCAAGGACTGCCCGGCTTTATATAGCCGTTGCCGCAGTGCGATAGGGGCGCAGGAGTACTGCCTTCACAACCCATCGCTGCCTTCGGCAGTGACTACACAAATCCCGTGCTTATTGCAGCGTTTGCCCTTTCGCGTCGAGCAACTGCGCCCACAACGACGGGCCACCTGCTGACTTTGCAATAGCTTCAAGCCGTGCCGCATGCTCGGCCAAGTCGCTTTCACTTGCACGAATAATCCGACCCGGCTGACGGTCGGCCGACAAGCGGCGGATCTCGCTGGCCTGATTGCCCGAACCTTCGCCCGAGCCATTTCCGTCGGAGGCATTGCCGGCCAGCGACAGGCTGGTCTGACCGCCGGTCATTGTCAGGTAAACGTCTGCCAGGATCTCGGAGTCGAGCAGTGCGCCGTGCAACTCACGGCCCGAGTTGTCGACGCCATACCGTTTGCACAAGGCATCGAGGCTGTTGCGCTGGCCCGGATGACGCGCCCGCGCCATTGCCAGGGTATCGAGAATGGTGCAGTACTGCGTCAAGTCAGCGCGATCCGTCTGCCCGATCAGGGCAAACTCGTTATTCAGAAAGCCCACGTCAAACGCGGCGTTATGAATGATCAGCTGAGCGCCCTTGATGAATTCAAAAAACTCATCGGCCACTTCAGCAAAGCGCGGCTTGCCCACCAGAAACTCGTTGGTAATACCGTGGACGCCAATGGCGCCCTCGTCACTTTCACGATCAGGTTGCAGATACACGTGAAAGTGCCGGCCGGTCAGACGCCGCCCCATCAACTCCACGCAACCGATCTCGATCACCCGATGGCCATCGGTAACCGGCATACCGGTGGTTTCAGTATCGAGAACAACACTACGCATGCTTGATTCCCCGCACCTGGTCTACCCCGCGATTGGCCAACTGGTCGGCGCGCTCGTTGCCTGGGTGACCAATGTGCCCGCGTACCCACTGCCACTTCACGGTGTGACGACTGACTTGCTCATCGAGTAATTTCCACAGGTCGGCGTTTTTCACCGGTTCCTTGGAGGCGGTTTTCCAGCCGCGTTTTTTCCAGTTGACCATCCACTCGGTGATGCCTTTCATCACGTACTGCGAGTCGGTCACCAGCAACACTTCGCATGGGCGCTTGAGTTCTTCAAGCCCACGAATGGCAGCCATCAGCTCCATGCGATTGTTGGTGGTATTGGCTTCGCCGCCCCAGAGTTCTTTTTCAACCCCTTGGCAAACCAGCAAAGCGCCCCAGCCACCCGGGCCAGGATTGCCCTTGCAGGCACCATCAGTGAACATTTCAACGCTATCAATCATTACAAACTTTCCAGAAAAGGCTGCTTATGGCCTGACCATTGGCAATGGACAGTGCCTGGGCCGGGTTAACCCGACCCACTATAAATTCAGGGTTCAGTATGGCGCCGGTTGACCTTGGCCATTTGCAGAGGAATCAGCTTGCCCATCGGCTCTCGGCGTAGCGGGTTGACGGGACGCAAGCCCACTACCATTTTGCGCGCGACCAATACATAGAAGCCGCCACCGGCCAATTGCCAGCTACCGGCCTTGCGCTCCCAGCCGGACAAACGGCTTTGCCACGCCTTGGATGCAAGCGGCGGACGATAGCACCCGAAGCGGCGTTTCTCCAGCGCAAAGCCCAGCAGGTTCAACCAGTCGGCGACGCGTGAAGGTGAAATGCAACGTGCTTTACGCAAGGCATCCTTGGCGAACACATGGCGCAACCCCCAACTGCTCCAAGGGTTGATCCCGACAATCAACAAGTGCCCGCCGGGACGCACACTGCTGGCCGCCTCGCGCAACAAACCATGGGGTGACAGGCAAAAATCCAGGCCATGCTGCAACACCACAACATCCGCTGCATGCTCACACAGTGGCCAGGCCTGCTCTTCACAAATGATTTCAACACCTGGCAGAGGTGCACCAAGACGCACATTGCGCCGTACTTGCGCAGCCTGTGGCGGGGGTTCGGCGCCAGGACCGTAATGCACCAGGTAGCCGCCGAAAAAGCGTCCCAACTCGTCCTCAAGAACCCGCTGCTCATCTTCGAGCAACAATTGTCCATGAGGACCAGACAGCCATTCACGTGCCGAACTGATCAGCGCCAGCCACTCAGGATCTGCCTGAGCCAATGCTTTATTGGTCATTGCTCCTCCAACTCGCCATCTACCTATCACAAGCCCTAAGATGCGCCATTGTTTCGCACTTGGGAATTGCACCATGTTACAGATCGACGCCCTGCCCGCCTTCAGCGACAACTACATCTGGTTGCTACAGGACACCACTCACAAGCGCTGCGCCGTGGTCGATCCGGGTGACGCCGCACCTGTGCTGGCCTGGCTGGACCTGCACCCGGACTGGGTGCTGAGTGACATCCTGATCACTCACCACCATTTCGATCATGTCGGCGGTGTTACGCAGCTGCATGAGCACACTAACGCGAAGGTCTGGGGACCGGCACTTGAGACCATTCCAGCCCGACAAGTGGCACTCCGTGATGCCGACCGCATCGAGGTACTGGGCCTGGAATTCCAGGTGATTCTAGTGCCGGGCCATACGCTGGGGCACATTGCCTACTACCACGATGCGGCGTCGACACCCCTGCTGTTCTGTGGCGACACCTTGTTTGCCGCCGGTTGTGGCCGACTGTTCGAGGGCACCCCCGAGCAGATGCACCACTCGCTGAGTCGACTGGCCGCGCTGCCCGACAACACGAGCGTGTATTGCACCCACGAATACACCTTGAGCAATTTGCGCTTTGCCCAGGCAGTAGAGCCCAATAACCCAGACGTTACAGCGCGAGTGGCGCAAGTCACGCAATGGCGCGCCGAAGGTCGCATCAGCTTGCCATCATCTATAGCCCTCGAATTACGCACAAATCCCTTTCTGCGGGTCAATGAAACATCTGTTAAAGAAAAAGCTGACGAGTGGAATTCACTCGACAATGACTCGCCCAGTGCTGTCTTTGCCAGCTTGCGCAGTTGGAAAGACACGTTCTAAACAAGGTCGCGGTTGGCACAAAAGTTCTGAACAGTTGACCGCGCCCCCCCTGCTTCCTAGAATCCCCCGACATTTTTTCCTGAAATCATCCTCCAGCCAATGTCGTCATTTAAAGGTCACTCCATCAATTCAGACGCATTGACGCGCTTGGTTAAAGCCATCGCGGTGGCTGTGTCCGCCACTCTCGCGGGCTGCCAATCCATGGATCATTCGGCGCAAACCACCGAACGCGCCAGCCTGAAAATCACCAAACGCATCCCCCAGGAGCCGCTCTGGCTCAGTGAAAAGCCTAGCCCCGTTGCTCCGCAGGATGTGTGGGAACGGATGCGCCAGGGTTTCAAACTGCAAGACGGCCAGAACGTTAACCCCCGAATCGAACAACAGCGCTTGTGGTTTGCCAGCAACCCGTCGTTTCTCGAAAATGCCGGCGAGCGCGGCAGCCTGTATATCCACTACATCGTGGAGCGCCTCGAAGAACGCAACATGCCCCTTGAACTGGCCCTGCTGCCAGCCATCGAAAGCGCCTATAACCCAATGGCGTACTCCCACGCCAATGCGGTAGGGCTGTGGCAGTTTATTCCTTCGACGGGCCGCTACTTCAATTTGCGTCAAACTCGCGCCTATGACGGCCGTCGCGACATTACCGCCTCGACGATTGCGGCCCTGAACTACCTGAACCGTCTGCACGACATGTTCAACGGCGACTGGCTGTTGGCCCTGGCGGCCTACAACGCTGGCGAAGGAACCGTGAGCCGGGCCATCGAACGCAACGAAAAACTCGGTTTGCCGACTGACTACTGGAACCTGCCACTGCCGCAGGAAACCAAGGACTACGTCCCGAAACTGCTGGCCCTGTCCCAGGTGGTTCTGGCCCCTGAGGCTTACGGCATCAACCTGAACCCGATCGCCAACGAACCCTACTTCGAAATGGTCGAGATCAAGCAGTCCATGGACTTGTCCCGCGTGGCAGCCCTGGCCGAGATCGACGAAGACGAGATGTTTCAGCTAAACCCGGCCTACAAGCAGCGCGCCACCACTGATGGCCCGCAACACTTGTTGGTGCCTACTTCCAAAGCTCAACTGCTGACCGCCAGCTTGTCCAACCTCAAGCCTGAAGAGCTGGTAAGCCTGCGCCCTAAAAAGCCGGTTTTTGACACGATTGCAAGCACTCAACCAGCTCGACTGAATCGCAAGTACCAGGTTAAAAGTGGCGACAACCTGACGCTGATTGCCAAGGCCAACAAGGTCGACGTCAAGGACCTGCAACACTGGAACAAACTCAGCGGCAACAACCTCAAGGCAGGGCAGGTCCTGGTCATGCAGGACACCCGCAAACCTACAGGTAGAAAGGCCACGCAATACAGGGTCAAAAAAGGTGATTCACTGTATATCGTTGCCAAGCGTTTCAACGTTGAAATGCAACATCTCAAGCGCTGGAATCCAAACAGCGCAAAAGCCCTAAAACCCGGGCAAATGCTGACAGTCTCAAAACCGCGTTAAGCGGAAGGGGATTATCCTTGCGGGCAAGTTGAGTCCTACACAAAAGTAGGACTCAACTTGCCCGCAGTGCTTTCCAGCGTGGCCTTTTTCCTACAGATACAAGCTGTTACTGTACGGAAACCCTAAGCCCAATGCCTGGATCGGATCTCTGACTTGATGCGTCCCCTCCTTACGCTATTTATCAGCCTGGCCTTGAGCTTCCCTGCAAGCGCAACCCTGAGCGAAAGCCACGGTTATGCGCAGTTCGGTACCCTCAAATACCCGGCCACATTTACCCATTTCGATTGGGTAAACCCTGACGCGCCCAAAGGCGGGACCTTGAAGGTCATGGCGTTCGGCACCTTTGACACCCTTAACCCCTACACCTTCAAAGGCACCAGCCCGGTATCGACCCCTAATTTCTTGCAATACGGGGTCAATGAACTCAACGAAACCCTGATGGCCGGCACTGGCCAGTACGCGCCCTCCGGCGACGAGCCAACCTCAAGCTATGGCTTGATCGCGCAGTCGGTGGAGTACAACGAAGAACGCAGTTGGGTCGTCTTTAACCTACGGCCAGAAGCCCGCTTTCACGATGGCGCTCCGATCACTGCCTACGACGTGGCGTTCTCTTACAACCTGTTGCTCAAAGAAGGCCACCCGCAGTACCGGACCAATCTTCAGGAAGTACTGCGGGTCGATATTCTGGGCCCCAAACGCATTCGCTTTGTGTTCAAACGTGCGGGCAACCCGTTACTGATTTTGCGCTTGGGCGAATTGCCAGTCTTGCCCCAGCACTACTGGGCTAAACGCGACTTCAAAGCCACTACCTTCGAACCACCGCTGGGCAGCGGGCCTTATCGCATCATCAAGGTCACTCCCGGCCGCCAATTGGTCTTTGAACACGTGAAAAACTGGTGGGGCGCCAATCTCCCGGTCAATCGCGGCAAATACAATTTCGACCGGGTTGAAGTGGAGTTCTATCGCGACAGCGATGTCGCGTTTGAGGCATTCAAAGCCCGTGAATTCGACATCTATATCGAACATCAGGCCAAGAACTGGGCCAATGGCTATAACTTCCCCGCCGTACGCCGCGGTGATGTGATCAAGGCCGAAATTACCCACCAGATCCCGACGCAAACCCAGGGGCTGTTTATGAACAGCCGCCGCGCCAGTTTTGAGCAAAGCAAAGTCCGTGAGGCCCTGGGTTTGATGTTCGATTTTGAATGGACCAACCGCACACTGTTCAACGGCGCCTACAAGCGCGCCTTGAGCTATTACCCCAACAGTGAGTTTTCGGCCAGTGGCATTCCCCAAGGGCATGAATGGCTGATGCTTTCGCCCTGGCGCAGCCAACTGCCACCTGAACTGTTCAGCCAAGCCTTTGCCCTGCCTCAAACCAATGGTCGCGGCATTCCCCGTGAAACCCTGCGCCAAGCACTGGGTTTGCTGGCCGAAAGCGGCTGGAAACTCTCCGGCCAGCGCCTGCTCGATAGCGAAGGCAAGCCGCTGCGTTTCGAAATACTGCTGGTTAATCCCAACCTTGAGCGCATTCTGCAACCCTATGTGGAAAACCTGGCCAGCATCGGCATCGACGCCCGCCTGCGCACTGTCGACCGTGCTCAATACAAACAGAGACTGGATCAGTTCGACTTCGACATGATCCTGATGACCCTCGACCAGACCCTGAGCCCCGGCCTTGAGCAGTGGCAGTACTTCCACTCGAGCCAGGCCAACATCAAGGGCAGCAAAAACTATGCGGGCGTGGCCAACCCCATTGTTGATCAGTTGCTCGAGCGCTTGCTGGCCGCCCAGACCCGTGACGAACAATTGTCAGCGGGGCGAGCCCTGGACCGCGTGTTGCTGTGGCAGCACTACATCATTCCCAACTGGTATCTGAACTATCACCGACTGGCGTACCGCAACCGGTTCGCCTTTGTGACTACGCCGCCCTACAACTTGGGCCTTAGCGCGTGGTGGCTTAAGCCTACGGAGAAAACCCAATGATGCCCTTGCGTACGTTGCTCAAGCCCGTCGCCGGCTTGCTGTTGGCAGGTTTTGCCTGCGCGGCGCTGGCCGCCCCACAACATGCCTTGACCCTCTACGACGAGCCGCCCAAATACCCGGCCAACTTCAAGCATGTGGAATACGTCAACCCGGACGCGCCCAAGGGCGGAACGTTTCGTAAGTCCGCACTGGGCAGTTTTGACAGCCTCAACCCCTTTATCAATAAAGGGGTTCCGGCCGATGATATTGAACTGACCTTCGATACCCTGGCCCGGCAGACCCTCGATGAGCCCTTCACCTCCTACGGCCTGATCGCCGAGAAAATCGAAAAAGCCCCTGACAACAGCTGGGTACGGTTTTATCTGCGCCCGGAAGCAAAGTTCAGCGATGGTCATCCGATCCGTGCCGAAGACGTGGTATTCAGCTTCGATACCCTGATGAAAAACGGTTCACCGCTGTACAAGGGCTACTACAGCGATGTCGACCAGGCCATCGCGGAAAACCCGCTACAGGTGAAGTTCACTTTCAAGCACAACAAAAATCGCGAGCTGCCGCTGATTCTTGGCCAGCTCCCGGTCCTGCCCAAGCACTGGTGGGAAACCCGGGATTTCGGCAAGGGTAACCTTGAAGTTCCGCCAGGCAGCGGCCCCTACACCATCACCGAGATCAAGCCCGGGCGTTCGATTCGTTACGAGCGCAACAAGAACTATTGGGGCAAGGACCTGCCAATCAACAAGGGTCTGTACAACTTTGATGCGATTACCGTCGATTACTTTCGCGACAACAGCGTGGCCTTTGAAGCGCTCAAGGCCGGGCAATTTGACTACTGGCTGGAGATAAGCGCCAAGAACTGGGCCGGCGCCTACAACGCCCCCGCGTTCACTCAGGGCCGCTTGAAAAAAGAAGAAATCCGCAACCACAACCCTACGGGCATGCAGGGCTTTATCTTCAACCTGCGCAAACCCATGTTCCAGGATGTTCGTGTGCGCGAGGCGCTGAGCCTGCTGTTTGACTTTGAATGGGCCAACAAGCAGTTGTTCAGCGGTGCCTATGCACGCACCGGCAGTTACTTCGAAAACTCGGAAATGGCCGCCAAGGCACCACCAAGCGAAGCAGAACTGGCCATTTTGGAGCCATTGCGCGGCCAGATTCCCGATCAGGCGTTCACCCAGGTCTTCAAACCGAATGCCACCGACGCCAGCGGCATGATTCGCGAACAACAACGCCGCGCCTATCAATTGCTGCAGGAAGCAGGCTGGCGCATTGTCGACGACAAGATGGTCGATGCGCAGGGCAAGCCGGTCATTATCGAGTTTCTGCTGGCACAAACCGAATTTGAGCGAATCCTGCTGCCATTCAAGCGCAACCTCAGCGACTTGGGCATCGACTTGCAGATTCGTCGGGTCGATACGTCTCAGTACTTGAACCGTCTGCGTTCGCGTGACTACGACATGATTGTCGGCAGCTTCCCGCAGTCCAGTTCACCGGGCAGCGAGCAGCGTGAATACTGGGAGTCGCAAAGTATCGATAAACCCGGCAGCCGCAATTTTATAGGGCTCAAGGACCCGACCATCGACCAACTGACTGAAGGCCTGATCAACGCCGAGTCCCGGCAAAGCCTGATCAACTACGCCCGTGCGCTGGATCGAGTGCTGCAGTGGGGGTTCTACGTGATCCCCAACTGGCATATCAAAACCTGGCGTGTGGCGTATTCAAGCCATATCGGCCATCCCGAAGTGACCCCGAAGTACGATATTGGCACCACGACATGGTGGGCAAAACCTGACGCCAAACCTGCTACTCCCACTAAACCTGCAAGCGCGGGCCTGGAGCCTTAAATGCTGGCTTATATATTCAGGCGACTGCTGCTGATTATTCCGACGTTATTCGGGATCCTGCTGATTAACTTCATCATCATCCAGGCCGCCCCCGGTGGCCCGGTTGAACAGATGATCGCCAAGCTCGAAGGCTTTGATGGCGCCACCAGCCGTATTGCGGGAGGCGGCTCCGAGGTATCGGTGGCCGGTTCCAATTATCGCGGCGCACAGGGCCTCGACCCGGAACTGATCAAGGAAATCGAAAAGATGTACGGCTTCGACAAGTCGGCGCCGGAACGCTTGTGGATCATGATCAAGAACTACGCGCAGCTGGACTTCGGCGAAAGCTTCTTCCGCGATGCCAAGGTCATCGACCTGATCAAGGAGAAAATGCCGGTGTCCATCTCGCTGGGGTTGTGGAGCACCCTGATCATGTACCTGGTGTCGATCCCGCTGGGGATCGCCAAGGCGACACGACACGGCAGCCACTTCGACGTCTGGACCAGCTCATTGATCATCGTCGGCTATGCGATCCCGGCCTTTCTGTTTGCCATCCTGCTGATCGTGCTGTTTGCCGGAGGCAGCTATTTTGACTGGTTTCCCTTACGCGGCCTGACCTCCAACAACTTCGACGAGCTGAGTGTAGGCGGCAAGATCCTCGATTATTTCTGGCACCTGGCGTTACCGGTCACCGCGTTGGTGATCGGCAACTTCGCCACCATGACCTTGCTGACCAAAAACAGCTTTTTGGATGAGATCAACAAGCAGTATGTGGTCACGGCCAAAGCCAAGGGGCTGACTAACCACCGAGTGCTCTACGGCCATGTTTTCCGCAATGCCATGCTGCTGGTGATCGCGGGGTTCCCGTCGGCATTTATCGGAATTTTCTTTACCGGCGCCTTGCTGGTGGAAGTAATTTTCTCTCTGGATGGCCTGGGCTTGATGAGTTTCGAAGCTGCCATTAATCGCGACTACCCCGTGGTATTCGGCACCCTGTTTATCTTCACTCTGGTCGGGCTGGTGGTGAAGCTGATCGGCGACCTCTCATACACCCTGGTCGATCCGCGAATCGACTTTGAAAGCAGGGAGCATTGAGATGAAACTATCGCCTCTGAATCGACGCCGCTTTGCGCGTTTCAAAGCCAACAAGCGTGGCTGGTGGTCACTGTGGATTTTTCTGGTGCTGTTCGGCCTCAGCCTGAACGCCGAATTTATTGCCAACGACAAACCCTTGGCGATCGATTACGACGGCCAGTGGTATTTCCCGGCACTCAAGCGTTACCCGGAAACAGTCTTCGGCGGCGAGTTCCCCCTCGAAGCCAACTACAAAAGCCCGTATATCCGTGAACTGCTGGCCAAGAAGGACGCCTGGGTACTGTGGCCGCCCATCCCTTACAGCTATCAGAGTATTAACTACGACCTGAAAGTCCCCGCTCCTGCTCCACCCTCCGCCGAAAACTGGCTAGGCACCGATGACCAAGGCCGCGATGTGCTGGCGCGGGTCATTTATGGTTTTCGGATTTCCGTGCTGTTCGCTCTGACCCTGACTGTTTTAAGTTCGATTATTGGCGTGATAGCCGGAGCGCTTCAGGGCTTTTATGGCGGCTGGGTCGACCTAGCCGGTCAGCGCTTTCTGGAAATCTGGTCAGGTTTGCCCGTGCTGTACCTGCTGATCATTCTTGCCAGCTTCGTGCAGCCCAACTTCTGGTGGCTGCTGGGGATCATGTTGCTGTTCTCATGGATGAGCCTGGTGGACGTAGTACGCGCCGAATTCCTGCGTGGGAGAAATCTGGAATATGTACGCGCAGCCCGAGCCCTCGGCATGCAGGACATGGCCATCATGTACCGCCATATTTTGCCCAATGCGATGGTCTCCACCATGACCTTCATGCCGTTCATCCTGACTGGCGCCATCGGCACCCTCACTGCGCTGGACTTTTTGGGCTTCGGCCTGCCACCAGGCGCGCCGTCACTGGGTGAGCTGGTCGCTCAGGGCAAGTCCAACCTGCAAGCTCCCTGGCTGGGTATCAGTGCCTTTGCAGTGCTGGCCATCATGCTCAGCCTGCTGGTGTTTATCGGTGAGTCCGCTCGCGATGCCTTCGACCCGAGGAAATGAGATGACGCAGGACAATCTGATCGAAGTACGCGATCTCTCCGTCGAGTTCATCTCCGGTGAAAAATCACAACGTGCAGTGCAAGGCATCAGTTTTGATATCAAACGTGGGGAGACCCTGGCCCTGGTCGGCGAAAGCGGCTCGGGCAAATCGGTCACCGCACATTCGATCCTCCGACTGCTGCCCTACCCTCTCGCACATCACCCTAGCGGCAGCATTACCTATTGCGGGCAGGACTTGCTGAGCCTGAGCGAGAAAAAGCTGCGGCATATCCGTGGCAATCGCATTGCGATGATTTTTCAGGAACCCATGACCTCGCTGAACCCGCTGCACAGCATTGAGAAACAAATCAATGAAGTGCTGGCCATTCACAAGGGGCTGATGGGCAAGGCAGCGACAGAACGTACACTGGAGCTTCTGGAGCTGGTCGGCATCCCAGAACCTCACAAACGCCTCAAGGCCCTGCCACACGAGCTTTCAGGCGGCCAGAGGCAGCGTGTAATGATCGCCATGGCCTTGGCCAACGAGCCTGAGCTACTGATTGCCGATGAGCCCACGACGGCACTGGACGTTACCGTGCAGCTGAAAATTCTTGATTTGCTCAAGGATCTGCAAGCCCGCCTGGGCATGTCGTTGCTACTGATCAGTCACGATTTGAACCTGGTTCGAAGAATTGCACATCGAGTATGTGTCATGCAGCGCGGTTTAATCGTCGAACAAGCATCGTGCGAGCAGCTGTTCCGTTCGCCACAGCATCCTTACACCCGGGAACTGCTCAGTGCAGAACCCAGCGGAGGCCCGGCCAACACTGTTGCCGGCCCGCCATTGCTGGAAGTCGAGGACCTGAAAGTCTGGTTCCCGATCAAAAAAGGGCTGTTGCGCAAGACCGTTGATTACGTGAAAGCGGTCGACGGCATCAACTTCAGCCTGCCACAGGGGCAGACCCTGGGTATCGTGGGAGAAAGTGGATCGGGCAAGTCGACACTGGGCCTGGCGATTTTACGGCTGATTGCCAGCAAGGGTTTGATCAGTTTTGAAGACAAACGGCTAGACTGTTTGTCGCAGAAAGAAGTCAGGCCGCTGCGACGGGAAATGCAGGTGGTCTTCCAGGACCCGTTTGGCAGCCTCAGCCCGCGCATGAGCGTCAGCGAGATTGTCGGTGAAGGCTTGCGCATTCATCGCATGGGCACAGCTGCAGAGCAGGAAATCGCAATTATTGAAGCCTTGCGAGAAGTAGGTCTGGATCCGGAAACCCGGCACCGTTACCCTCACGAGTTTTCAGGCGGACAACGGCAAAGAATCGCCATTGCCCGGGCGCTGGTTTTAAAACCGGCATTGATTCTGCTCGACGAACCAACGTCAGCGTTGGATCGGACAGTACAACGGCAGGTGGTTGAGTTGCTGCGGTCTCTGCAGACCAGACACAACCTGACGTATTTGTTTATCAGCCATGACCTGGCTGTCGTTAAAGCGCTTAGCCACCAGTTGATGGTGGTCAAGCATGGCCAAGTGGTCGAACAGGGTGAAGCGCAAAGCATCTTTGCCTCACCGCAACATCCATATACACAACAGCTGCTGGAAGCCGCCTTTTTGGCACCAGTGGCTGTCGATTAACCTGATAGAGGAACAACACATGGGTTTTCTCACCGGTAAGCGCGTACTGATCGTTGGTGTCGCCAGCAAATTGTCCATCGCTTCTGGCATTGCTGCCGCCATGCACCGTGAAGGCGCTGAGCTGGCTTTCACTTATCAGAACGAAAAGCTGAAAGGTCGTGTTGAAGAGTTCGCCGCAGGCTGGGGCTCGAACCCTGAGCTGTGCTTCCCTTGCGACGTGGCCAGCGATGAAGAAATCGCCAAGGTCTTCGAAGACCTGAGCAAGAAGTGGGACGGTCTGGATTGTATCGTTCACTCCGTAGGCTTCGCCCCTGGCGACCAGCTGGACGGCGACTTCACTGACGCTACCACCCGTGAAGGCTTCCGCATTGCTCACGACATCAGCGCCTACAGCTTCGTGGCCCTGGCCAAAGCTGGTCGCCCGATGATGAAAGGCCGCAATGGCAGCCTGCTGACCCTGTCCTACCTGGGCGCCGAGCGCACCATGCCTAACTACAACGTGATGGGCATGGCTAAAGCCAGCCTGGAAGCGGGTGTTCGTTACCTGGCAGGTAGCCTGGGTCCTGAAGGCACGCGCGTTAACTGCGTATCGGCAGGCCCGATCCGTACCCTGGCAGCGTCGGGCATCAAGAACTTCCGCAAAATGCTGGCGGCCAACGAAGCGCAGACCCCACTGCGTCGTAACGTCACCATCGACGAAGTCGGCAATGCCGGCGCGTTCCTGTGCTCGGACCTGGCGTCGGGCATCAGCGGCGAAATCATGTACGTAGACGGTGGCTTCAACACTACCGCCATGGGCAGCCTCGAAGAGTAAATCCTTCGCTGTAGCCGCTACTCAAAACGCCCGGCGCATTTATTGCACCGGGCGTTTTGCATTTGGGCATGAAATTTCAAAAACTGATGCCAAAACGGCTGCCCAGCTCCTTCCGCCCTTTGGGCGTCAACCCAAGCGCCCGGCTATCCAGGTCTTGAGTCACCCATTGGCGGGCAATGGACATTTGCAGGAAGGCTGCACCCAGCGTTCCCGCTAGATGAGGGCGGCGCATGCTCCAGTCCAGACACCCGCAGGCAAAGCGGCGGCGCTGCGCTCGCAGCGTCTCGATCTCGATACCAAGCCCCGTCAGCGCCTTCTCGCCATCCAGCGTGAGTTGATACATGCCATCGCCGGACGCAGCAGTGACCAGCCAGGCAGACTCGATGAAAAAATCATGCAGGCGAACCGCCAGCGTCCCCGCCATATGGTCATAGCAGGTTCTGGCAAACTGCAAACGATCAGGGGCCGTGGGTACAAACCGGGGCGTGGCGATCTTGCTGATGACCATCAGAGCTTCGATGGCCCGGGCGACGTGGTCATCAGCCAGGCTGTAGTAACGATGCCGACCCTGTACATGCAGCTTGACCAGCCCATCCTCTTTCAGCCGCGCCAGATGCGCACTGGCCGTGGATGTTCCCACCTGGGCAATCACAGCCAGCTCTGTACTGGTCCGCGCGTGGCCGTCCATCAGCGAACAGAGCATCCTGGTTCTGGCTGGCTCGGCAATAGCCGCCGCAACCTGAGAGATATCGGTGTCATGACCTGAAACATCCATATTTCGCTCCTGAGCGAATCGTAGACAGCGTGTGTACGAGAGATTAACCGTTCTTACTGAACAGGACGCTCTTGATGACACTCCTTGAGGCAGCCACGCACGCCGACCCTTACCTTTATTACTCGGGTCTCAGGCAAAACAAGGACCTTTACTTCGATCCCGCTCTGGGCCTGTGGGTTGCATGCGGGGCAACGACGGTGGCGGCTATTTTGCAACACCCGGACTGCCGGGTACGGCCCGTACATGAACCGGTTCCGACAGCCATTGCGCAAGGCTCGGCCGGGTGGGTATTTTCCAGGCTGATGCGCATGAACGAAGGATCGCGCCACCAGCGCCCAAGGGCCGCTATCGAACCCACCCTGATGGGTGTGCCGCAGGAAGAGGTCGCGGCGCTCGTAGGCAGCCTTACAGGACGTGCAGAGCACTGCGCTGAAAGCCTGAACAGGCTGATGTTCAATTTGCCGGTTTCAGTACTTGCGACCTTGATGGGGTTCCAGGTCACGCAGTTACAAACCGTCGCAGGGTTGACTCGTGATTTTGTCGCTTGCCTCTCGCCATTGAGCAATGCCTCTGAACTGCGTAACGCGGACATTGCCGCTACCCGGTTAAGCCACATGCTAAACGTGCTGCTCAGCGACGGGCAGCAGAGAAGCCACTTTCTCTCGGCTATTTGTCGGTCCTTCAAAGCCAGTGATTGGCAAGACCATGACGCCCTGATTGCCAATTTGATCGGCCTGCTATCGCAGACCTGCGAAGCGTGCGCAGGCTTGATCGGCAATACCTTGGTAGCGCTCCAGCAACAACCCGGACTGCTGGAAGAGATGACCCGCACCCCAGTACTGGTCAACAAACTGGTTGCAGAAGTTGCGCGCTACGACTCACCGGTACAGAACACCCGGCGCTTTGTTGCCAGACAATGCACCATCGGCGATAGCGTTTTACACGCGGGGGATACGGTTCTGCTGTTGCTCGCTTCGGCCAACAGAGACCCCGCCGCGAACCCCGAGCCCGACAGTTTTTTGCTCACGCGCGGTGAGCGGAGAAGTTTCAGTTTCAGCCAGGCAAGGCATCAATGCCCGGGCCAGCAATTAGCATTGATGATCGTTGCTGAAACCATTTCTACACTCCTGCAACAACCGGCCGCATCACTGAGGCGCCCGCTGCGCTGGTGCTACCTCCCCTCGCTCAATGGCCGAATCCCTCAATTTCGCAACCACCTGGAGCCTGAACAATGATTGCCGTGATTTTTGAAGCCTGGCCACACGAGCAGCACTACCAACGTTACCTCGATCTGGCTGGCGAGCTTAAACCGCTGCTTGCAGAGCTGGAGGGTTTTATATCCATAGAGCGCTACCAAAGCCTGAGCGAGCCGGGAAAACTGCTGTCATTGTCATTTTGGCGCGACGAAGAGTCTATTCAGAAATGGCGCATGCTGGAGCAGCACCGTATGGCCCAGTCCGAAGGACGGGCGCAAGTGTTCAACGACTATCATTTGCGCATCGCCCATGTGGTACGCGATTACAGCCTCGAACGGCGAGCCCAGGCGCCGGTTGATAGCCAGCACGCCCACCGCAATAGCTGATCAGCACCCATAAAAAATGGCCGCTCAATGAGCGGCCATTTTTAGTGAAGCGGCAAGATCGATTAGTAACGCTCGACCTTGGCTTCGTTTTCCAACTGCTTGCGGTAGGCAGAGAAATCCTGCTGACCAACACGCGAAGCGAGGAAGCGGCGATACGACGCTTTCTCTTCTTCCGTTGGCGCTACTGCATCGTTGACGCCATTCAAACGCAGTACGACAACACTGCCATCGGCCAAGGTCACGCTGCCAAATGTCGGCTTGTCCTTGGATGCTGGCTTGGGCATACGGAATACAGCTTGCAGCACGGCAGGATCAATACCTTCCTGACCACGCGCAACCGCTTCCTGGACCTTCCACGACTGACCATCAACCGGCTTGTTCAACGGCAGTTTGCCATCGCGCAGATTTTTGATGATGTCTTCAGCCCGAGTCTTGGCCGCAGCACTGGCGTGCTCTTTGACCAGTTGCGCGCGAATGCTTGAGGCAACAGCCTCCAGCGGCAACTGTTCAGGCTTGCGGTGCTCCTTGGCGCGCAACACGACTACGGTCTCAGGATCGAGTTCGATTGCAGTGCTGTTCGCACCTTCATCCATCACTTCGGTGCTGAATGCGGCTTGAATCACAGCACGGTTGGCTGCAATGCCTTCGCCACCTTCACGACCGAATGGCGCGGAAGTGTGCACAGTCAGCTTCAGCTCTTGAGCAGGTTGAACCAGATCGGACGCTTCAAACGCAGAGTCTTCCAACTGCTTGGTCGCATCGACAAAGCGACGCTCAACCTGTTGGGTTTTCAGATCATGGGTCAGCTTGTCTTTCAGGCTGGCAAAGCTCGGCACTTCAGGTGCTTCAACGCCCAGCAGCTTGATCAGGTGATAGCCAAAGCTGGTACGCACCGGCTCCGAAACCTGATCCTGCTTCAAAGCATAAACTGCAGTTTCGAACACAGGATCGTAAACACCCGGACCTGCAAAGCCCAGATCACCGCCATTGGCAGCCGAGCCTGGATCCTGCGAGAACTCTTTAGCCAGTGCCTCGAAGCTTTCACCCTTGGCCAGACGCTGCTGAATCTCGGAGATCTTCGCTTTGGCCTGCTCGTCGCTGACCTTGTCGTTGACTTCAATCAGGATGTGCGCAGCCCGGCGTTGTTCAGCCAGGTTGGCGATTTCCTTTTGGTACTGTGCTTGCAGTTCATCGTCCTTCACGGCTACTTGATCAAAGAAAGAAGATTTCTTCAATTCGATGTAGTCGATCACAACTTGATCAGGTGTCATGAACTCTTTGGCGTGCTCGTCGTAGTAAGCCTTGATTTCGTCGTCGCTCAATTTCACCGCAGCCGGGTCGGCCTTGATGTTCATGGACGCGAAATCACGGGTTTGTTTTTCGAGACGGGCAAAAGCGTTCACCTGCTCATCGGTCACGAAACCACTGCCTGCCAAACCGGCACGCAGCTGACCAATCAGCATTTCCTGGCCCAGCATGTCGCGGAACTGCAGGCGGCCGTAACCCAGCTGACGAATCACCTGATCAAAGCGCTCAGAACTGAATTTGCCGTCTTCCTGAAATTCAGGGGTCTGCAGAATGACTTGATCCAGAGCAGCTTCAGAGAACGAAAACTTCGCGTCTTTAGCGCCTTGCAGCAACAGCTTGCGATCGATCAACCCTTTGAGGGCCGCTTCACGCAGCATTTTCTCATCCAGCAACGAAGAGTCGAAATCCTTGCCCAACTGCTGCAGCAACTGACGACGTTGCATGTCGACAGCCTGAGTCAGCTCGACTTGAGTGATTTCTTCACCGTTAACCTTGGCGGCATCCTGGCTGGTAGAGGTGGCTTGAAAAATGGCATCGAAACCGGTCAACGCCATTAACGCGACGATGACTCCGATGATGGTCTTGGCAATCCAGCCTTGTGAATTGTCCCTGATATTTTGCAGCATGCTTCCCCCAGAAACGGTCTTGCATAATGAGCAACCGTGGAGCGTGGGTAGAGTCCGGATAGAAGAAAGGCGCATCCGAGGATGCGCCTTCTCGTAACTGGCGGAGCGGACCGGGCTCGAACCCGCGACCCCCGGCGTGACACGACGATGTTGCCACCGACTGCACTACCGCTCCGCTGCCAAGCCTGGCGTGCGCCTGACCCGGTTGGGTAAAAAGTGTTACAGAAACTTAGTTAACCGCTTCTTTCAGTGCTTTACCGGCTTTGAAGCCTGGTTTTTTAGCAGCAGGAATTTCCAGCGTTTTACCGGTCTGTGGGTTACGACCAATGCGAGCTGGACGATCGGTTACAGAAAAAGTACCAAAACCAACCAGTACCACAGAGTCGCCAGCCTTAAGAGCGCCAGTGACGGATTCGATTACTGCGTCCAGCGCACGGCCAGCTGCAGCTTTCGGGATATCAGCAGATGCAGCGATAGCATCAATCAGTTCCGACTTGTTCACTCTAAGTCCCCTTATATCTATCTGAGTATGTTTCTAAAGTTTTTTGGTAAAAGCAAAACGACTGCTGAAGCACTTACGGACACTTATAGAGCCGCTTTATAACAAGGGCTCTAAAAAGCGTCAAGAAAGCCCATCAGGCGAATCCGTATTAATGCGTGCTAATTCTTTCCTTAGAGTCAGACTCTCGCTTGTCGTCCTTGGCAACAATCTCGGGAGCCACATCCGGCAAGGGCTCCGGCGCGTATTGCAGCGCAATTTGCAGGACCTCGTCAATCCATTTAACCGGTTTAATCTGAAGATCCTGTTTGATGTTGTCAGGAATTTCCTTCAGATCACGAACGTTTTCTTCCGGAATAATTACAGTCTTGATCCCACCACGGTGAGCTGCAAGTAATTTTTCCTTCAAACCGCCAATGGCCAATACTTGACCACGAAGGGTTATTTCACCGGTCATGGCAACATCGGCACGCACCGGTATCAGGGTCAACGCAGAGACCAGAGCGGTACACATGCCCACACCCGCACTTGGGCCATCTTTAGGCGTAGCGCCCTCTGGCATGTGGATGTGAATGTCACGTTTCTCGTGGAAATCCAATGGGATGCCGAGGCTCTTGGCGCGGCTGCGAACAACTGTCAGCGCAGCCGTGATGGACTCAACCATCACATCGCCCAGCGAACCGGTCTTGATCAACTGGCCCTTGCCGGGAACAACTGCCGCTTCAATGGTCAACAATTCGCCACCGACCTGAGTCCAGGCCAACCCGGTCACTTGACCAATTTGATCCTGAACTTCAGCCAAGCCATAGCTGAATTTTCTTACACCCAGGAAGTGCTCAAGAAGCTCTGGCGTGACGGTCACCGCGAAGCGTTTTTCCATCGCATGCTCTTTGACTGCCTTGCGGCAGATCTTCGCAATCTGACGCTCCAGGCCCCGCACACCGGCTTCGCGGGTGTAGTAACGAATAATGTCGCGGATAGCTTCGTTATCAAACGCCAACTCGCCCTTTTTCAAGCCGTTGGCTTCAATCTGTTTCGGGGCCAGGTATTTGACAGCAATGTTGATTTTTTCGTCTTCGGTGTAGCCCGGCAGACGAATGACTTCCATCCGGTCCAGCAAAGCTGGCGGAATATTCATCGAGTTGGACGTACACAGGAACATCACATCCGACAGGTCGTAATCGACCTCGAGGTAATGGTCGTTAAAATTGTGGTTTTGCTCAGGGTCAAGCACTTCAAGCAACGCCGAAGCGGGATCGCCGCGCATATCACTGCCCATTTTGTCGATTTCATCGAGCAGGAACAGCGGGTTGCGAACCCCAACCTTTGTCATCTTTTGAATCAATCTTCCTGGCATCGAACCGATATAAGTACGGCGATGACCACGAATTTCCGCCTCGTCACGCACGCCACCCAAAGCCATGCGCACGAATTTACGGTTTGTCGCGTGAGCAATGGACTCGGCAAGCGAGGTTTTGCCTACGCCAGGAGGACCGACCAGACATAGAACCGGGCCACGAATTTTCTTCACGCGCTTTTGCACCGCGAGGTATTCGAGAATCCGCTCTTTAACTTCGTCCAGACCGTAGTGGTCTGCGTCCAGAATGTCTTCTGCGCGCTTCAGGTCCAGACGCACCTTGCTCTGAGCCTTCCACGGCACCTGCACCAGCCAGTCAATGTAGGAGCGCACCACGGTGGCTTCTGCTGACATTGGCGACATTTGCTTGAGCTTGTTCAGCTCGGCCAAAGCCTTGGTCATTGCGTCTTTAGGCAAGCCCGCAGCGTCAATGCGCTTTTTCAGCTCTTCGATTTCATTGTGACCTTCGTCACCATCACCCAGCTCTTTCTGAATGGCTTTCATTTGCTCATTCAGGTAGTACTCGCGCTGGCTGCGCTCCATCTGCTTTTTGACACGACCACGGATACGCTTTTCAACTTGCAGCAGATCAATCTCGGCATCCAGCAGCGCCAAGACGTGCTCAACCCGAGCTTGCAAGTCGATGATTTCAAGAATTTCCTGCTTCTGTTCGATCTTGAGCGCCATATGGGCAGCCATCGTATCGACCAGACGGCTTGGTTCATCAATGCTGTTAAGCGATGAAAGAACTTCGGCCGGGACCTTTTTGCCTAGCTGCACATATTGTTCGAACTGCGAAAGCAGACTGCGAACAAAGACCTCGGACTCGCGATCCGGGGCAGCCACTTCGTCAATCAAGGATACTTCAGCACTCAGATAGCCATCAGCCTGGCCAAAATGCTCAACAGCGCCACGCTGCTCGCCTTCGACCAGCACTTTAACTGTGCCATCCGGGAGCTTGAGCAGTTGCAGGACGGTTGCAATTGTACCTACGCGATAGAGCGCATCTTCGCCCGGATCATCGTCGGCCGGGTTCTTTTGAGCCAGCAGCAAAATCTGCTTGTCGCCCGTCATCGCAGCCTCAAGGGCCTCGATTGATTTCTCGCGTCCCACGAACAGTGGGATCACCATGTGCGGATAAACCACAACATCGCGCAATGGCAGGAGAGGCAATTCGATGGTTGTCTTCATGATTTCGCCTCTACGGCGGCCATAAGGCCGTAATCAGATGGATGTAAGCTTGAAGCCAAGATGGGGGCAGTCTCGATAAAAAACAAGCGTTGTACCGCAGGAAAAGCAAAGGGGCCCGAAGGCCCCTTCTTTAACACGCAATGTGTAGTGCCCAGCACTACATTTACGCGTCAGGTGCTACCTTGGCAGTCGGTTCGTTGTTTTCATAAATCAACAACGGCTTGGACTTGCCTTCTATAACGCTTTCGTCGATCACCACTTTACTCACCTCGGATTGCGAGGGGATTTCATACATGGTGTCGAGCAGAACGCCTTCAAGAATCGAACGCA
This sequence comes from Pseudomonas kulmbachensis, assembly GCF_963681935.1. Lineage (NCBI taxonomy): Bacteria > Pseudomonadati > Pseudomonadota > Gammaproteobacteria > Pseudomonadales > Pseudomonadaceae > Pseudomonas > Pseudomonas kulmbachensis. The sequence goes on from NZ_OY817088.1 coordinate 3,764,815, forward strand.
GGCCACGGGCGCCAGTCTTGCGCTCGAGCGCACGCTTGGCGATGGCTTTCAAGGCATCAGCACGGAACTCGAGATCAACACCTTCCATCTCGAACAACTTGCCGTACTGCTTGGTCAACGCATTCTTTGGCTCGGTCAGAATCTGCATCAATGCAGCTTCGTCCAACTCATCGAGCGTCGCCAAAACAGGTAGACGACCCACGAATTCCGGGATCAGACCAAACTTGACCAAATCGTCAGGTTCGACTTCACGCAGGGATTCGCCAACCTTCTTGCCCTCTTCCTTGCTGCGCACTTCAGCACTGAAGCCGATGCCGCCACGAGTCGAACGAGCCTGTACAACCTTCTCCAGACCCGAGAACGCGCCACCACAGATAAACAGGATGTTGCGGGTATCAACCTGCAAAAATTCCTGCTGCGGGTGCTTGCGACCACCTTGAGGTGGTACGGAAGCCACGGTGCCTTCAATCAGTTTGAGCAATGCCTGCTGCACACCCTCACCCGAAACATCACGGGTAATCGAAGGGTTGTCGGATTTGCGCGAAATCTTGTCGATTTCATCGATGTAGACAATACCCATCTGGGCTTTCTCTACGTCGTAATCGCATTTCTGAAGCAGCTTCTGAATGATGTTTTCAACATCTTCGCCCACGTAACCGGCTTCAGTCAGCGTGGTTGCGTCAGCAATGGTGAAAGGCACATTCAGCAGGCGAGCCAAGGTTTCTGCCAGCAAGGTTTTACCCGAGCCGGTCGGGCCGATCAGCAGAATGTTGCTCTTGCCGAGTTCGACGTCGTCGTTTTTCTTGTCACGCTGGTTAAGGCGCTTGTAGTGGTTGTACACCGCTACAGCCAAAACCTTTTTGGCACGTTCCTGACCAATGACGTATTGATCAAGGATGCCGCTGATTTCTTTTGGCGAAGGTAATTTATGCGCGCTGCTCTCGGCCTGGGCTTCCTGCACCTCCTCACGGATGATGTCATTGCACAGGTCGACGCATTCGTCGCAGATAAAGACCGAGGGGCCGGCAATCAATTTGCGCACTTCATGCTGGCTTTTGCCACAGAAGGAGCAATAGAGCAATTTGCCGTTGTCCTCGCCGTTGCGGGTGTCAGTCATTCGATCGATCCAAATCCGATAGGCTTGCAACACAAGATGAAGGCAACTGCGGGCTTTTTCAAGCCCGCAGGTGGTCGGTTAACCCAACCACCCACATTTGAGCTGCTTAAGCGGGCATTTGACGCTTGCTGAACACAGAGTCGATCAAACCGTATTCGGTTGCACGCTCGGCGCTCATGAAGTTGTCACGCTCAGTGTCACGCTCGATGGTTTCGAGAGTCTGGCCCGTGTGGTGAGCCAGCAGCGAGTTCAAACGATGACGGATGTTGAGAATTTCCTTGGCATGGATGTCGATATCCGACGCCTGCCCCTGGAAACCGCCCAGCGGCTGGTGAATCATCATGCGCGAGTTAGGCAGGCAGTGACGCTTGCCCGGTGCGCCACCGGCCAACAGGAAGGCGCCCATGCTGCAAGCCTGACCGATACAGATGGTCGACACGTCTGGCTTGATGAATTGCATGGTGTCGTAGATCGACATGCCTGCAGTCACCGAACCGCCTGGGGAGTTGATGTAAAGATGGATGTCCTTGTCCGGGTTCTCGGCTTCAAGGAATAGCAGCTGCGCCGCAACCAGGTTGGCCATGTAGTCTTCTACAGGGCCGACCAGGAAGATGATTCGCTCCTTCAGGAGGCGCGAATAGATGTCATAGGCGCGCTCGCCACGGGCCGACTGCTCGACAACCATCGGGACCAGGCCGCCAGCGGCGTGGATATCAGAGTTCTGCTGAATATAAGAATTGCGGGACATGTCCGGCAGTCACTCCCAAATAGTCATGTCTGGATACGCATAAGCCAGCTCGAGGCTGGCTTATGGTTGTGTTTTCTAACGAGTCAGAAATCAGTCGGCTTGTGGAGCTTCCACCGGCTTGACAGCTTCTTCGTAAGAGACCGCTTTATCGGTCACCTTGGCCTTCTGCAGAACAGTATCCACAACTTGCTCTTCCAGCACAACCGAACGAACCTCGTTCAATTGAGCGTCATTTTTGTAGTACCAAGCTACAACCTGCTCTGGCTCCTGGTAAGCGGAAGCCATTTCCTGAATCATTTCGCGAACGCGATCTTCGTCAGGCTTGAGGTCGAACTGCTTGACTACTTCAGCCACGATCAGACCCAGTACTACGCGACGGCTGGCTTGTTCTTCGAACAGCTCGGCCGGCAGTTGATCAGGCTTGATGTTGCCACCGAACTGCTGAACAGCCTGCACGCGCAGACGATCAACTTCGTTGGACAGCAGCGATTTCGGCACTTCGATCGGGTTGGCAGCCAACAGACCGTCCATTACCTGGTTCTTGACCTTGGACTTGATGGCCTGACGCAGCTCACGCTCCATGTTCTTGCGAACTTCGGTGCGGAAACCTTCCAGACCTGTTTCCTTGATACCGAACTGAGCGAAGAACTCTTCGTTCAGCTCAGGCAGCTTAGGCTCGGAAACAGTGTTCACAGTCACGGTGAACTCGGCTTCTTTGCCAGCCAGGTCCAGGTTCTGGTAGTCAGCAGGGAAAGTCAGCCTCAGAACGCGCTCTTCGCCAGCTTTAGCGCCAACCAGGCCTTCTTCGAAGCCAGGAATCATGCGGCCCGAACCCAGAACCAACTGAGTACCGGTGGCCGAACCACCAGCGAATACTTCGCCGTCAACCTTGCCAACGAAATCGATGTTCAGTTGATCATCGTTCTGGGCGGCACGGTCAGTCACTTCAAAACGGGTGTTCTGCTTGCGCAGCACGTCCAGCATTTTGTCCAGGTCAGCATCAGCCACTTCGGCGCTCAGGCGCTCGATAGCGATAGTGTCCAGACCGGTTACTTCGAATTCAGGGAATACTTCGAAAGTAGCAACGTATTCCAGATCCTTGCCTTTTTCGAAGACTTTAGGCTCAACAGAAGGAGCGCCAGCCGGGTTCAGCTTCTGCTCAACCACTGCTTCGTAGAAGGAAGCCTGGATCACATTGCCCAGAGCTTCTTGACGCGCATCAGCTTCGTAACGCTGACGGATCACGCTCATTGGCACCTTGCCTGGACGGAAGCCCGGGATCTTGGCCTTTTGGGCAGTCTGTTGCAGACGCTTGTTGACTTCAGCCTCAATACGCTCTGATGGCACGCCAATGGTCATGCGACGCTCAAGAGCGGAAGTATTTTCAACAGAAACTTGCATGGATATTCCTCGTTGCACAGACGTTAGCCGGCCGTTTCCGACCCCATAATCAAGGGCATGCATTCTAGTGGGTCAAACTCAAGAAGTCACCCTACCGTAAACACGCATGAAAACAGCCGACAGAAATGAAGTAAAAGCAGCCATCTGCTGCGCCTTCTATATAGATAGAAGCGAGTACCGGGCAGAACCAGATACATCACCGAAGACACTTTGCGCAGACAACCGCATTATTGAGCAAAAGCCGGACGCAAAACCGACGCACACAGCCCTTGCCGATTAACTGGCGATCACGGGCACCTTTGGAGCCGCCCCAATCTGCGCGCATTGTCACACAAATCGCAGTGGACGCTAAGCATGCGGGAAATGAGGCGCTGCGCGACACCCTTACGTCAGTTTCTCAAACTGCAGATACAAAAAAACGCCAGATGGTTAATCTGGCGTTTTCTTTAAATATGGGGTGGACGAAGGGGATCGAACCCTCGACAACGGGAGTCACAATCCCGTGCTCTACCAACTGAGCTACGCCCACCATAGCGCGTTTACAACCCTGCCTGTTTCACGAAACAAGCAGCTAAAACAAAAGAAAAAAGCCGCTACAGCGGCTTTGTTCAAATTTGGTGCGGACGGAGAGACTCGAACTCTCACACCTTGCGGCGCTGGAACCTAAATCCAGTGTGTCTACCAATTCCACCACATCCGCATTTCAAACTTCTGAAGCAAAGACGCCAGACGATTAATCTGGCGGCTTTCTAAATATGGGGTGGACGAAGGGGATCGAACCCTCGACAACGGGAGTCACAATCCCGTGCTCTACCAACTGAGCTACGCCCACCATATTGCCTGTACTGCTTTACTTGTGCCAAAGCTGCCTAATGGCGCACCCGGCAGGACTCGAACCTGCGACCATCCGCTTAGAAGGCGGATGCTCTATCCAGCTGAGCTACGGGCGCCTTAATAATTTGTACTCTGTGACGACTACAAACCAAGTGCTTTCAGTATCACCAAGCTGAACAACAACTTCGCTCTACCTTCTTAACCAGTGCTAGGCTGTGCCCGACAAGTGCGACGAATGTTATAGGTGAGCCCTAAAGTCGTCAACTCTTTTTTGAAAAAAGTTTAGAAATATAAAGGAGTTAGGGGAATAAGCAGACCAAGCGCCTTTGCCCTCGCGTCGCGGCATGCGAGAATGCACGTCCTTTTTCCACCCTTTACGATGGTTAATCACGCGTAATGACTGCACAACTAATCGACGGCAAAGCGATCGCCGCCAGCCTGCGCCAGCAGATTGCCAAACGTGTCGCCGAGCGTCACGAGCAAGGCCTGCGAACCCCTGGTCTGGCAGTGATTCTGGTCGGCAGCGATCCTGCTTCCCAGGTTTATGTTTCGCACAAGCGTAAAGACTGCGAAGAGGTAGGCTTTATTTCCCAAGCCTATGACCTGCCTTCTGACACTGCCCAGCAAGAGCTGACCGATCTGATCGACCGTCTTAATGACGACGCGAACATCGACGGCATCCTGCTGCAACTGCCTCTGCCAGCCCATCTGGATGCATCCAGGCTGCTGGAACGCATTCGCCCGGACAAAGATGTCGACGGTTTCCACCCCTACAACGTCGGCCGCCTGGCCCAGCGTATCCCGCTGCTGCGTCCGTGCACCCCTAAAGGCATCATGACCCTGCTGGAAAGCACAGGTCAGGACCTGTACGGGATGGACGCTGTGATTGTCGGCGCATCCAACATCGTTGGCCGTCCGATGGCCATGGAGTTGCTGCTGGCAGGCTGCACCGTGACCGTGACCCACCGCTTCACCAAGGACCTGGCCGGCCACGTTGGCCGCGCCGATCTGGTCGTGGTTGCTGCCGGCAAGCCGGGCCTGGTTAAAGGCGAGTGGATCAAGGAAGGCGCCATCGTGATCGACGTTGGCATCAACCGTCAGGCCGATGGCAAGCTGGTGGGTGACGTGGTTTACGAGACCGCCCTGCCCCGCGCGGGCTGGATCACCCCGGTTCCGGGCGGCGTTGGCCCGATGACCCGTGCCTGCCTGCTGGAAAATACTCTGTACGCGGCTGAAACACTGCACGACTGAGTGTTGATCCGCGCATACAAAAACGGCACCTTCGGGTGCCGTTTTTGTGGGTGCCGGTAAAAGGCAGGCAAACAAAAGCCCGCACAGAGCGCAATGCGATGACTTCAACTGTGGGAGCAAGCAGGCTCGCTCCCACAACATCACCAGCATTAAACCCTGTACGGGCTCTTGTTCACACAACGTGCAACCTAGTCAGCCAAGCGCCAGGTTGTCCCGCCTTTACCGTCTTCCAGCACCACACCCATCGCAGCCAGCTGATCGCGTATACGATCCGACTCAGCCCAGTCCTTACCGGCACGGGCAGCCAAACGCGCTTCGATCAAGGCATCTACCTGGGCCGCATCGATCTTGCCTGCAGCACCTGCCTGCAAGAAATCGTCGGCTTCGAGCTGCAATACACCCAGCACATCCGCCAATTGCTTGAGGCGCGCAGCCAAACCGGCGGCCGCTTGCAGATCAGTTTCGCGCAAACGGTTGATCTCGCGAACCATCTCGAACAGCACCGCACAAGCTTCCGGCGTACCGAAGTCGTCGTTCATCACCTGGGTGAAACGCTCAACAAACGCCTCACCACCGGCCGGAGCAACCTTCGGCAACCCTTTAAGTGCGTTATAGAAGCGATCAAGGGCCGCTTTCGCATCCTTGAGATTATCTTCCGAGTAGTTGATCGAGCTACGGTAGTGGCTCGACACCAACAGATAACGCACCACTTCCGGGTGATATTTCTCCAGAACGTCACGAATGGTGAAGAAGTTGTTCAAGGACTTGGACATCTTCTCGCCATTGATGCGAATCATCCCGCAGTGCATCCAGGCATTGGCGTAGGTTTTACCCGTTGCCGCCTCGCTCTGGGCGATTTCGTTTTCATGGTGCGGAAACTCAAGATCGCTGCCGCCGCCATGAATATCGAAGGTCTCACCCAAGCAGCAGGTGGACATCACCGAGCACTCGATATGCCAGCCCGGACGACCCGGACCCCACGGCGATTCCCAGCTCGGCTCGCCCGGCTTGACGCCCTTCCAGAGCACGAAGTCCAGAGGATCGTTCTTGGCCTCATCGACTTCGATGCGGGCACCGATGCGCAAATCTTCGATCTTTTTACGCGACAGCTTGCCGTAGCCCATGAACTTGGCGACGCGGTAATACACGTCACCATTGCCCGGGGCATAGGCGTAGCCCTTGTCGATCAAGGTCTGGATCATCGCGTGCATGCCAGGAATATGATCCGTGGCACGCGGCTCCATATCCGGCTTGAGGATATTGAGCCGCGCCTCATCTTCATGCATCGCCGCGATCATGCGCTCGGTCAGCACCTCAAAAGGCTCACCGTTTTCGCGGGCACGATTGATGATCTTGTCTTCAATGTCCGTGATGTTGCGCACATAGGTCAGGTTGTAGCCGCTGAAACGCAACCAGCGGGTCACCAGATCGAAGGCGATCATGCTACGACCATGACCAATGTGGCAGTAGTCGTACACGGTCATGCCGCACACATACATGCGCACATTGTTGCCGTCCAGCGGCTTGAAAACTTCTTTGCTCTTGGTGAGCGTGTTGTAGATCGTAAGCACGGCTTATTCCTTCAAAACTTGATCACTGGCCCCACGAATCACGCAGGGTCACGGTACGGTTGAATACCGGGTGACCGGGTTTCGAGTCCTTGATATCCGCGCAGAAGTAGCCTTCGCGCTCGAACTGGAAACGGTCTTCCGGCTGTGCATTACCCAGCGAGGGTTCAGCACGACAACCGGTAAGCACCTGCAGCGAGTCAGGGTTGATGTTTTCCAGGAAGCCCGCGCCGTCTTCGGCCTTTTCAGGGTTCGGCGAACGGAACAGACGATCATACAAACGCACTTCACACTCGACACTGGCAGCCGCTGGCACCCAATGCACCACACCTTTGACCTTGCGACCTTCAGGGTTTTTGCCCAGGGTCTCAGGGTCGTACGAGCAATGCAGTTCGACGATGTTGCCATCGGCGTCCTTGATTGCTTCGTCGGCACGGATCACATAGCTGCCGCGCAAACGCACTTCGCCCGCAGGCTCAAGGCGCTTGTAGCCTTTTGGCGGTTCTTCCATGAAATCGTCGCGATCAATGTAGATCTCACGGGCGAATGGCAGTACGCGCACACCCATGTCTTCTTTCGGATGGCAAGGCAGCTCAAGATTCTCGACCTGACCTTCCGGGTAGTTGGTGATGATGACTTTCAACGGGCGCAGTACGCACATGGCGCGCGGCGCGCTGTGGTCCAGATCGTCACGGATGCTGAATTCCAGCATGCCGAAGTCAACCACGCCGTCGGAACGGTTGGTGCCGACCATGTCGCAGAAGTTGCGGATCGATTTTGGCGTGTAGCCACGACGACGGAAACCCGACAGCGTGGACATGCGCGGGTCATCCCAGCCATTGACGTGCTTTTCATCAACCAGTTGCTTGAGCTTGCGCTTGCTGGTGATGGTGTAGTTCAGGTTCAGACGGCTGAATTCGTACTGACGCGGGTGCGCTGGCACTGGCAGGCTGTCGAGGAACCATTCGTACAGCGGGCGATGGCTTTCGAATTCCAGGGTGCAGATCGAATGAGTAATACCTTCGATCGCATCCGACTGACCATGAGTGAAGTCATAGTTCGGATAGATGCACCATTTGTCGCCGGTCTGGTGGTGATGGGCATGACGAATGCGGTACATGATCGGGTCACGCAGGTTCATGTTCGGCGATGCCATATCGATCTTGGCGCGCAGTACGCACTTGCCGTCCTCGAACTCACCAGCCGTCATGCGGGCGAACAGATCCAGGTTCTCTTCGACGCTACGGTCGCGGAACGGGCTGTTCTTGCCAGGCTCGGTCAGAGTGCCGCGGTATTCCTTGGCTTGCTCAGGCGATAGGTCGCAGACGTAGGCCTTACCTTCTTTAATCAGGTAAATCGCCCACGCGTGCAACTGGTCGAAATATTGCGAGGCGTAGCGCACTTCGCCAGACCACTCGAAGCCCAGCCATTTCACGTCGCTTTCGATCGCGTCGATGTATTCCTGGTCTTCTTTAGCCGGGTTGGTGTCGTCAAAACGCAAATGCGTAACGCCACCGAACTCCTGAGCCAGCCCAAAGTTCACACAAATGGATTTGGCATGACCGATGTGCAGATAGCCATTGGGCTCCGGCGGGAAGCGGGTCACGATCTGTGTGCATTTACCCGAGTCTAGGTCCGCCTGAACGATTGGACGCAGGAAGTTAGCCGGGACAGCAGGGCCAGCTTTTGGATTCAGAGTGGGGTCGACAGTGGGCTTGCTCATAGGATCCTTGAACGTAACAGGGTGCGCGGCCTGGGTCGGCCGACTAAATCAAAGCGCCTATCATAGCCGATGCCGTCAAGTCCCTGACAGAGCAGGTACTCAATCAAACCGATTGAAATGCCGGCTTTTAGTCCCCATATGGGAAAAACACCATCGAAATGCCGTGCGAGCACGCTAAACTCCGCCCGCGGCTGTATCTACCCAGCCAGCCTGGGGGATTGAGGTGTGTTCACCCCGCCCCCAAGCCCGACGAATTCTCTGATAGAGCGATAACGACCATGACCAAAGTAAAACTGAGCACCAACCACGGCGACATCGTGATCGAGCTGAACGCTGAAAAAGCACCGATCACCGTTGCTAACTTCATCGAATACGTAAAAGCCGGCCACTACGAAAACACTGTTTTCCACCGTGTAATCGGCAATTTCATGGTCCAGGGCGGCGGTTTCGAGCCAGGCATGAAAGAAAAGAAAGACAAGCGCCCAAGCATCCAGAACGAAGCTGACAACGGCCTGCCAAACGAGAAGTACACCGTGGCCATGGCTCGCACCATGGAGCCGCATTCGGCTTCCGCCCAGTTCTTCATCAACGTGGCTGACAACAGCTTCCTCAACCACAGCGGCAAAACCGCTCAGGGCTGGGGCTACGCCGTGTTCGGTAAAGTCGTTGAAGGCCAGGACGTGGTAGACAAAATCAAAGGCGTTGCCACTACTTCCAAAGCCGGTCATCAAGACGTGCCTAAAGAAGACGTGATCGTCGAGAAAGCAGAGATCATTGAGTGATACTGCTGATTTCAGATTTGCATCTGGAAGAGGAGCGCCCGGACATAACCCGGGCGTTTCTGGATTTCCTGACCGGGCGCGCGCGCTCGGCTCAGGCGCTATACATTCTGGGTGATTTTTTCGAAGCCTGGATTGGCGACGATGCGATGACACCCTACCAACGCTCGATCTGCGAAGCGTTGCGAACACTCAGCGAAACCGGCACGAAGATTTTTCTGATGCACGGTAACCGCGACTTTTTGCTTGGCCAGGCCTTTTGTAAAGCGGCTGGCTGCACCCTGATCAAAGACCCTAGCGTTGTCGACTTCTATGGTGAGCCGGTATTGCTGATGCATGGCGACAGCCTGTGCACCCGCGATGAAGCCTACATGCGCCTGCGACGCTACCTGCGCAACCCCATCACCTTATGGGTTCTGCGCCACCTGCCCCTGAGCACTCGCCACAAACTGGCGCGCAAGCTGCGCAGCGAAAGCCGTGCCCAGACCCGCATGAAAGCCAATGACATCGTTGACGTGACCCCCGAGGAAGTTCCCCGGATCATGGCGCACTTTGGCGTACACACCCTGATTCACGGTCATACCCATCGCCCGGCAATCCACAAATTGCAAATCGGCGAACTCGCCGCCAAGCGTATTGTTCTGGGTGACTGGGACCGTCAAGGTTGGGTGCTGCAAGTGGATGAGCACGGCATGCGACTTGAGCCGTTTGATTTCTTGCAGCCCGCCTCACAGTAAAGCTGTGGGAGCAAGCCTGCTCGCGAAGGTATCGGCGCAGTCAGATACTTTCGCGAGCAGGTTCGCTCCCACAAGGGGTTTGCAGGGCTCCAGCTTTAATGCCCGCTGGTCGCCGGCCCCGCCTTCGCTGCAAACGGTGGCTTGGCCAGCCATACCAGCAAAATCAAGCCCATAAACAACCAACCCATCATGGTGAAGTAGTCCACGGTGGAGAACATATACGCCTGACTCGTCAGAATCTGATCCATCTGGGCGTAAGCCGGTGTGCTGGCCCCACCCAGACTTTCCAGGGTATGCCGGGTTACCGGGTCATAGGCGCTGATGCTTTCACTCATATAGGCGTGATGCTGATCTGCCCTGCGAATCCAGATCCAGGTGGTCAGCGAAGCCGCAAAGCTGCCCCCCAGAGTACGCAGGAACGTCGCCAACCCTGCACCATCGGCAATCTGATGCGGCGGCAAATCCGACATCAATATGGTCAAGGTCGGCATAAAGAACAGCGCCACACCAATCCCCATAAACAGCTGCACCAGCGCAATGTGCTGGAAGTCCACCTGATTGGTGAAATCGGCGCGCATAAAGCAGCTCAGGCCAATGGCCAAGAACGCCAGCCCAGCCAACAGGCGCAAGTCGAATTTATTCGCGTACTTGCCCACAAATGGCGACATCAACACCGGCAAAATCCCGATTGGCGCCACTGCCAGGCCAGCCCAGGTGGCGGTATAGCCCATCTGCGTCTGCAACCATTGCGGCAAAATCAGGTTGATACCGAAGAACCCGGCATAACCCAGCACCAGCACAATGGTGCCGATGCGAAAGTTGCGATGGGCAAACAGACGCAAGTTGACGATCGGATGCTTGTCCGTCATTTCCCAAATGATAAATGCCGCCAGCGCCACTACCGATAATGCGGTGCCCAGCAGGATAAAGTTGGACTCGAACCAGTCCAGATCATTGCCCTTGTCGAGCACAATCTGCAACGCACCAACCCCGATAATCAGAGTAATCAACCCCACGTAATCCATCGGTTGACGGGTAATTACCACCGGGCGCGCCTTCAGTTGCTGGCGAACCACCATCACCGCAAATATGCCAATCGGGATATTAATGAAGAAGATCCACGGCCAACTGTAACTGTCCGTGATCCAGCCACCCAAAATGGGCCCGGCAATGGGCGCAACCACCGTGACCATCGCCAGCAATGCCAATGCCATCCCCCGTTTCGCAGGTGGATACACCGCAATCAACAGGGTTTGAGTCATGGGGTACAGCGGCCCGGCCACCAACCCCTGCAACACGCGAAACCCGACCAGCTCAGGCATCGAGGTCGAAATACCGCATAAAAAAGAAGCCAGCACGAACAGAATCGTGGCCCACAAAAACAGCTTTACCTCACCAAAGCGCCGACTCAACCAACCGGTCAGTGGCAAGGCAATCGCGTTGCTTACCGCAAATGAGGTAATTACCCACGTACCCTGCTCCGAACTCACCCCAAGGTTGCCGGAGATGGTGGGCAAGGCGACGTTGGCGATGGTGGTGTCGAGCACCTGCATAAAGGTCGCCAGCGACAATCCGATGGTGGCCATTACCAGGCTGGGAGGAGAAAAAGACGCGTTTGTACTCATCGCAAATCCTTTAAAACCGGGGATGCAGCCCCGCCTGTGTGGCGGGGCTTATGGATTGGCGAATCAGCGTTGGGCGGCCATGTCGCCAGTACCTGCGCTGTTGCTGTCAATCAAGTGCGCTATCAGAGCTTCGGCGTCGGCCAATTGCTGCGCGTACACAGTGGTGGTGAACGAAGCTCTTTGCGGCGGTTGCTGGGCCAGTACCGGGCCACTTTGATCTCGCAGGTTCACATCAACGGTCGTCGACAAGCCGACCCGCAGCGGATGCTCCGCCAACTCATCGGCATTGATATGAATGCGCACCGGCACCCGCTGCACGATCTTGATCCAGTTACCCGTCGCATTCTGCGCAGGCAACAGAGCAAATGCGCTGCCCGTACCGGCACCAATGCTGTCGATGGTGCCGCTGTACTTCACGCTGCTGCCGTAGATATCCGACTCAATGTCCACCGGCTGGCCGATACGCATCTTGTGCAGCTGGGTTTCCTTGAAGTTGGCATCAATCCACAGCTGATTCAGCGGAATGACCGCCATCAGGGCAGTGCCAGGCTGAACCCGCTGGCCCAACTGAACAGTACGCTTGGCCACGTAGCCTGTGACCGGCGCAATCAAGGTGGAGCGGGCATTGGCCAGATACGCCTGACGCAACTGGGCAGCCGCCGCCTTCACATCAGGGTGGTTGGCCACGGAGGTGTTATCGACCAGCGCACTGGTGGTATCGAGTTTTTGCTCGGCATTGCGCAAGGCACTTTGCGCCGAAGACAGATCATCCCGGGCATGGGACAGCTCTTCCTGGGAAATAGCCCCGCCCGCCGCCAGACTTTTACGGCGGTTGTAGTTGTCCTGGTTTTTCTGCACTTCGACTTTTTGCGCTGCGACCTGAGCCTTCATGCCCTTCACGTCACTGAACAGGCCTCGAACCTGACGCACCGTACGAGCCAGATTGGCCTCGGCGCTTTGCAAGCCAACCAGCGCATCGCTCGGATCGAAGTTGAGCAGGACCTGGCCCTCATGAACCAGATCGCCATCATCGGCGCCGATGCTCACCACCGTTCCGGTGACCAGCGGCGTGATTTCAACCACGTTGCCATTTACATAGGCATCGTCGGTGCTTTCACTCCAGCGACCATACAGCTCTTGCCAGGCCCAGACGCCGAGCCCGAGCAGGATGACCAGAATTGCCAGGCCGCTCAGCCAGAGCTTGCGTTTACGCTGGTTGCCAGCGTCCTGGGTTTGTTGCGTTTCATTCGGTGTTTGCACAGTGGCCATGACGGGTACCTAAAATTTTCTGCCAGCGAGGACTTCAGTGGAATCGGCCGCAACCGGGTTACCGGGCTGAAATCCACCGCCCAGGGCTTGCATCAGTTGAATCGAAAGGTCGATCTGTTCGGCATTCAGGTCCGCCAACTGGCGTTGGGCCTGAAGCAATTGCTGTTCAATGCTGAGCACATCCAGGTAGTTACCGACACCCGAGCCGTAGCGCTGCAACACGGTATTGAACGAATCCTGAGCGATATCGGTGGCCCGCTGCTGGGCATTGATTTGCTGCCCCACTGCACCTAGTTGCGCAAGGGTATTGCTGACGTCGCCAAGCGCGCCCACCAGTATTTTGTTGTACTGCGCGACCGCCAGGTCGTAATTGGCATCTTCGGCATCCAGCCCTGCACGCAGGCGCCCGCCATCAAATATCGGCAACGAAATGGCCGGCGCAATATTGAGGAAGCGGCTGGCAGAGCCGAACAAGGCATCGCCCAGCAACGACTGAGTACCCGCCGCCGCACTCAAGTTCAGATTGGGATAAAACCGGGTCTTGGCTGCCGCAATATTCTTGCTCGCCGCCTCCACTCGCCAGCGCGCCGCCACCAGATCGGGACGACGACCCAGCAACTCAGCCGGCAAGGTGCTCGGCAACGCTACGGCGCTCGGCGCCAGAATTTTCGGGCGAGCAATCTCGACCCCGCGATCCGGCCCCTTGCCCAACAACACCGCCAGCGCGATGCGCGCACTTTTGAGTTGTTTTTCAGCGTTGATCAGTTGCTCCTGGGAGCTGGCCTCAAGGCTTTCGGTTTGCTGATACTGATAGTGACTGTCGATACCGGCCTGCAGGCGGCGCTTGCTCAGATCGAGCAATTTACCGGTGCGCTCAAGGTCATCCTTGGCCAGGTCTCGCACAATAAAGGCATGCCCCAGGCTGCTATAGCCCCGCGCCACATCGGCGGCCAGGGTCAGGCTCGCGGCCTGACTGTCAACTGTGGCCGCACGGGCTTCGCCCAATGCTGCTTCCCAGGCGTCGCGTTGGCCGCCCCATAGATCGAAGGTGTAATTAAATGTCAGGCTGGCATCGCGCAGCGTGTCGTACCGACCGCCCTGACCTGTAGGGTCCTGGGAGCGCGACAAGCGCGAACGCGAAACATCAGCCTCGGCATCCAGGGTTGGCATGCGTGCCGCATTGGCGGCACCGGCTGCAGCCGCTGCCTGATGCGCACGGGCACTGGCTATTTGCATATCCGGACTGTCGCGCAATGCTTCCTCGATCAAACCATCAAGCTGCCCGTCACCCAGACGCTTCCACCAGTCCTTTTCAGGCCAGGCCGCCGGGCTGAGCGTCACGCCGTCAAGCGTTCGGGCAGCGTGAAGGTTTTTCGCATCCTGGCTCACGCCCACGGTGCTCAAACCGCTGTAGCTGGCGCAACCGGCCAGCACCATCGACGTAAATACCAGGCTCAGGCCTGTACGCAGCGTTTTGTGGCTCATTTTTCACCTAAGCGCATGACAGTGATCGGATCACCCGCTGCCAACAGTATTTTCTTGAGGATCTGTTCCAGGCTTTGCAGCTCTTGCGGGCTAATGGCGCTTGCCAGCTGATTCATCGCATCGGCGCCAATCTGCGGCAGCAGGCTGGCGAGCGCCTGACCATCATCGGTCAGCACCAGTTGAACCTGGCGCCGATCGGCCTCGGAACGCTGGCGCACCAGCAGTTTTTTTTGCTCGAGACGATCCAGCATGCGGGTCATCGAACCACTGTCCAGCGACAGGTGGCGGCAGAGCTCGGCCGGAGTGTCGACGTCAAACTGGGCCATGATGATCAGCACCTTGAACTGCGCCGCCGTGATGCCGTAAGGCTCCATATGGCGGTCGATGATCTTGTCCTTGAGCATGGCCGTACGCCCCAGGAGCAAACCCAGGGTGCAGTTTTGGAAGTTATCGGGATGGAAATGTTTCATCAGAGCACCAGGAAGCTGCCTAGGCAGTAATGTTTCGAAATATTACTGTCTAGGCAGCTAATGTCAAGCCGATTATTAGGCGGCTATCTATCTGGTCGTTGGTATTTTTACAGTTCCCGTAGCAGCTGCCGAAGGAACGAGGCTGCGTTCGATTGCGAAGCGATCGTAAAACCTGAGTCCGCGATTTAACTGACAGACCGCGATTTCAGGTTTTACGACGGCTTCGCCGCCGAACGCAGCCTCGTTCCTTCGGCAGCTCTACGAAGTTTAAGCGGCGGCTGGCACACCACTATGGAAACGGAACTCGACATCCGGCGACTCGATCAGCTCCTGCTCCGCCGCCCTCACCCGCTCGATCACTTGGGCAATATCCTTGGCATCACCATATTGGTAGGCCAGTTTCAGGTAGCCCTGAAAATGCCGCGCCTCGCTCTTGAGCAGGCCGAAGTAAAACTTGCCGAGTTCTTCGTCCAAATGTGGCACCAGGGCTTCGAAACGCTCGCAACTGCGGGCTTCGATAAATGCACCTACCACCAATGTGTCTACCAGTTTGACCGGCTCGTGGTTACGCACCACTTTGCGCAGCGCCGAGGCATAGCGCCCGGCCGACAGCTGGCGCAACTCGATCTTGCGCTTTTTCATCAGGCGCATGACTTGCTCGTGGTGCACCAGCTCTTCACGGGCCAGACGCGACATCATATTGATCAGGTCAACATGGGAATGGTACTTGGCGATCAGGCTCAGCGCTGTGCTCGCAGCCTTGAACTCACAGTTTTTGTGATCGATCAGCAAAGTTTCCTGATCAGCCAACGCCGCCGCGATCCAGCCGTCAGGCGTGCGGCAACCCAGGAACTGATGAATTTCAGGAAGAATCACGCGCATGCTCCCGACCGTTGGGGGTTGCACGGCAAACCGGCAGTGTTTTGAAAAATCGCTGACATGAGGCTCACAAAACTGAATTGAGGCGAGCCAGGGATTATACGGGCCACGGAGCGCAGCACCAACGGCGTAACTTGATATGCATCAACACGGGTACAACTGCAGAGCAACTATAGTGAATGCAAGCCGCTTTTATTACTTGTGGAGTCACCGGTCATGCACAGCATTAACACCCTGTTGGTCGTCATCGAGCCCCATCTGATGGAAAGCCTCGCACTCAAACGTGCCAAACATATCGCCTGCCACACCAAGGCGCACTTGCATCTGTTGATTTGCGATAAAAAGCATGACCACTCAGCCCTGCTGAGCGTGCTTGAAAGCAGCCTGAAAACTGAAGCCTACAGCGTCAGCAGCGAGCAGGCCTGGCATGAAAGCCAGCACGCAACCATCATCAAGGTGCAGCAAGCTCACAATTGCGGATTGGTGATCAAGCAACACGTGCCGGATAACCCGCTGAAAAAAGTCCTGCTGACTCCCGAAGACTGGAAACTGCTGCGTTACTGCCCGAGCCCGGTACTGCTGGCCAAAACCGCAGAATCCTGGGAGCACGGGGTCATATTGGCCGCCGTAGACGTGGGCAACAACGATCCTGAGCATATGGCCCTGCATTCAAGCATTGTCGACCACGGCTTCCGCATCGCCAGCATGGCCCGTGCGCAATTTCATGTCGTCAGCGCTCACCCCGCTCCAATGCTGGCAGCGGTCGACGCAGCTTACCCCCTGGATACCCAGCTGGAACAAACCTACCGGGCCGAGTGCAAGGTGTTTCAGCAGCAATGTGAAATTGATGACAGCCGCCTGCATATCGAGGAAGGCCCGGCAGACGTGATTATTCCACGGGTCGCCAAAGCTCTGGGCGCGGTAGTGACGGTGATGGGCACAGTGGCGCGCACCGGTTTCTCGGGCGCACTGATCGGCAATACTGCTGAAGTGGTGATAGACAAGCTGGAAAGCGACATCCTGGTGCTCAAGCCCGATGACATGATCGAGCACCTGGAAGAACTGGCGAGCAAGAGCTGATCGGCTTATTCGCCAAAGGCCTCTTGCAAAAAACCAGGGGCGATATAGCGCTGATAATGCGCTTCGGACAGCAGGAAAAATTCCCGATCAATGGCGTCACGCAACTCGGGCAGAGCCCAACCACGAAACTCCGGCAATAGCACCATGCCGTAGAGCTCCAGCTGATTGATCACCCGCGCACCGCGGGCAATCAGCTGGTAGGCCCAGCAATATTCGGACTGGTTGGGCACAAAGCGGATCTTGCGCGCCACCAGTTGGTCGCGCAGCGTGGCTCGATCAAAAACCTCTACCTTGCCAGCCATCACTTGCACCAAAAGCTGCTCAAGCCTGCGCCATACAGCGCGCTTTTCTTCCTCGTTGTAACCGTTCCAATTGATCACTTCATGGTGGAAACGCTTGCAACCACGGCACACGAGGTCGCCGTAAACCGTTGAGCAAAGGCCTATGCAGGGAGTCTTGATGGTTTGATTGGACATGGCGAAATAGAGCACTGCAGAACGAAACAGGCACCCATGTTAGCCCTTTGTCTAACGCAGATCACCCCTCAACCTTCAGGGCCTAACTTACCTTTAACAAGTTTTTACCGTAGAATCGGTCTGCCTTTTAAGGCGCCAATGTCCGTTAGAAGCTGTTTTCAAAGCGTCACGAGCACAGTTGATCCCGAAGAACGGTGTTGGTGAGGGGTGTTTGCACTGCAGATACCCGCACCAACATTCATCATGCCCCCCGTTCGGAAGGCGTAAAACTTTGAAAACAGCTTCTGTTGGGAATCCTTGCAATTCTGGCTAAGCGGCTCAAAAAGCCCCGCAGCGCATGAGTGCTCGGCATTCCTGGATGCGCGTCCCGGACACCCATTTGGGACCAATGATGAGGGTAATAACTGTGCTTGAAGCCTACCGCAAACATATCGAAGAGCGTGCAGCACTGGGTATCGTTCCCCAGCCGCTTAACGCCGAACAAACCGCAGGCCTGGTTGAGCTGCTGAAAAACCCGCCAGCCGGCGAAGAAGAATTCCTCGTAGACCTGATCACCAACCGCATTCCGCCGGGTGTTGACGAAGCTGCTTACGTAAAAGCCGGCTTCCTGGCAGCGATTGCCAAGGGCGAAGCTACCTCTCCTTTGATCAGCAAAAAACGCGCTGTTGAACTGCTTGGCACTATGCAAGGCGGCTACAACATCGTGACTCTGGTTGAGATGCTGGACGACGCAGAGCTGGCACCGGTTGCCGCCGAGCAACTCAAGCACACCCTGCTGATGTTTGACGCCTTCCACGACGTCGCTGAAAAAGCCAAAAACGGCAACCCCCACGCCAAAGCTGTAGTGCAATCCTGGGCTGACGGCGAGTGGTTCAAGAACCGCCCAGTACTGGCTGACAAAATCAGCCTGCGCGTGTTCAAGGTCACCGGCGAAACCAACACCGACGACCTGTCGCCTGCACCGGACGCCTGGTCGCGCCCTGATATCCCGCTGCACGCCCTGGCCATGCTGAAAATGGCTCGCGACGGTATCGTGCCGGACGTTCAAGGCTCCATCGGTCCGATGAAGCAAATCGAAGAAATGCGCAACGCCGGCTTCCCGATTGCCTACGTCGGTGACGTGGTCGGTACCGGTTCGTCGCGTAAATCGGCTACCAACTCCGTACTGTGGTTCTTCGGCGACGACGTTCCTTATGTACCGAACAAGCGTGCCGGTGGTTTCTGCTTCGGCAGCAAAATCGCTCCAATCTTCTACAACACCATGGAAGATGCTGGCGCACTGCCAATCGAATTCGATGTTTCCAACATCAACATGGGCGACGTGATCGACCTGTACCCGCACGCTGGCAAAGTCTGCAAGCACGGTACTGACGAAGTCATCACCACCTTCGAAATGAAGACCCCGGTGCTGTTGGACGAAGTTCGCGCTGGTGGCCGTATCCCTCTGATCATCGGCCGTGGCCTGACCGATAAGGCTCGCGCTGAACTGGGTCTGGGCCCTGCCGACCTGTTCAAGAAGCCTGAAGCTCCGATTGAAAGCACCAAGGGTTTCACCCTGGCGCAGAAAATGGTTGGCAAGGCTTGCGGCGTAACTGGCGTTCGTCCAGGTACTTACTGCGAACCGAAGATGACCACCGTAGGCTCTCAGGACACCACCGGTCCAATGACCCGTGACGAACTGAAAGACCTGGCGTGCCTGGGCTTCTCCGCTGATCTGGTAATGCAGTCGTTCTGCCATACCGCGGCTTATCCAAAGCCGATCGACGTGACCACCCACCACACCCTGCCTGACTTCATCATGACCCGTGGCGGTGTATCACTGCGTCCGGGCGACGGCATCATCCACAGCTGGCTGAACCGTATGCTGCTGCCGGATACCGTCGGCACTGGCGGCGACTCCCACACTCGTTTCCCAATGGGCATTTCGTTCCCGGCCGGTTCCGGTCTGGTAGCGTTCGCAGCAGCCACTGGCGTTATGCCACTGGACATGCCTGAGTCGGTTCTGGTTCGCTTCAAAGGCGAAATGCAGCCGGGCATCACCCTGCGTGACCTGGTACACGCCATTCCTTACGTCGCAATCCAACAGGGTCTGCTGACGGTCGAGAAGAAAGGCAAGATCAACGAATTCTCGGGTCGCATCCTGGAAATCGAAGGTCTGGACAACCTGAGCATCGAGCAGGCATTCGAACTGTCCGACGCCTCGGCAGAGCGTTCGGCTGCTGGCTGCACCATCAAGCTGTCCAAAGAGTCCATCACCGAATACCTGAATTCCAACATCACCCTGCTGCGCTGGATGATCGGTGAAGGTTACGGCGATGCTCGTACCCTTGAGCGTCGTGCTCAAGCGATGGAAGCCTGGGTAGCCAACCCTGAACTGATGGAAGCCGATGCTGACGCCGAATACGCGCACATCATCGAAATCGACTTGGCTGACATCAATGAGCCTGTGCTCTGCGCGCCGAACGACCCGGATGACGCCCGTCTGCTGTCCACCGTTACCGGTGAGAAAATCGACGAAGTGTTCATCGGTTCGTGCATGACCAACATCGGCCACTTCCGCGCTGCGGGCAAGTTGCTGGACAAGGTCAAAGGCCAGTTGCCAACTCGTCTGTGGCTGTCGCCTCCGACCAAGATGGACGCTCACCAGCTGACCGAAGAAGGCTACTACGGCATCTTCGGCAAAGCAGGCGCGCGCATGGAAATGCCGGGCTGCTCGCTGTGCATGGGTAACCAGGCACGTGTAGAGCCGAACTCGACTGTTGTGTCGACTTCGACCCGTAACTTCCCGAACCGTCTGGGTGACGGCGCTAACGTTTACCTGGCTTCGGCCGAGTTGGCGTCGGTTGCCTCGATCCTGGGTCGCCTGCCAAGCGTCGAGGAGTACATGGTCTACGCGGCAGAGATCAACA
Source organism: Pseudomonas kulmbachensis (assembly GCF_963681935.1). Lineage (NCBI taxonomy): Bacteria > Pseudomonadati > Pseudomonadota > Gammaproteobacteria > Pseudomonadales > Pseudomonadaceae > Pseudomonas > Pseudomonas kulmbachensis. Next base: position 3,785,166 of record NZ_OY817088.1, read on the forward strand.
CCATGGCAGCGGACGTGTACCGCTACCTGAGCTTTGATCAGATCGCCGAATTCCGTGAAGCGGCTGCAAATGCCAATATCCCGGTTATTCAAGCGTAAGCTGATGCAGTAACGAAAAAGCCCCGGCTTGTACTTAAGAGCCGGGGCTTTTTCATGTTCGGGATTCAGCTGTTTATAGTAGTGGAGCCACTAATTGTTGCTCACGCGGCCAGGCATCGAGCACCGCCTTGAACAGCGTCGCCAGAGGGATCGCAAAGAATATCCCCCAGAAACCCCACAAGCCGCCAAACAACAACACCGCGCAAATGATCGCCACCGGGTGCAAGCTTACCGCCTCGGAGAACAGCAGCGGCACCAGCACATTGCCGTCCAGAGTCTGGATGATCCCGTAGACCGCCATCAGGTAGATAAACTGGTCGCTCCAGCCCCACTGGAACAACGCAATCAACAGCACGGGCACGGTCACCACCACCGCCCCTACATACGGCACCACCACCGAGATCCCCACCAGCAGCGCCAGCAAAGCCGCGTAGTTAAGGCCCATGGTGACAAAGGCGATATAAGTCACGCCGCCGCAGATAATGATTTCAATGACCTTGCCGCGAATGTAATTGGCAATCTGGCGGTTCATTTCCTCGGCCACCCGGGTAATCAATGCCCGCTCACGGGGCAAGTAACCGCGCACCCAACGACCAATCAACGCCCGGTCCTTGAGGAAGAAAAACACCAGAATCGGCACCAGCACCAGATAAATCATGATGTTGACCAACAGCGGCAAGCTGGACAACGAAAAGGTCAGTGCCAGTTGCCCAAACTTGCCGATTTCACCCCGGGCCACTTCGATGGCCTGCAGTACCTGCTCATCCGACACCAGATGCGGATACCGCTCGGGCAACAGCAGTAGCAGCGATTGCCACTTGGCGAGCATGCCCGGTAACTCGTTGAACAAGGTGATCAACTGATGCCAAAGCAAGGGCACTGCGACCACGAGGAACACCAGCAACAACCCCATGAACAACGCAAACACCAGCCCGACCGCCGCCGCAGCCGGTACTCGCATGCGTTCCAGCGCAACGACCAGGCCTTGCATCAAATACGCCAGCACCATGCCCGCCAGCACCGGCGCCAACATGCCGCCCAATGTGAGCACGGCGGTAAAAGCCAGCACCAACAAAACCGCCAGCACCACCGCCTCTTCATCGGAGAAATAGCGCTGCACCCAACCGCGTAAAACCTTGAACATCGGTATTCCTTAGAAGAAAGTACGGTGCTTCTCTGTGGGAGCGAGCAGGCCCGCCCCCACAGTTGAAGTCAATCAGGACTCAAGCCTTGCGTAACCAGTAGCGATAGGTGCCAGCATCCTCTTCCTCACGCAGCAGCTCATGCCCAGCCAGGCGTGCGAAGGTACGAAAGTCGCGTTGCGAACCCGCATCCGTGGCGACCACCTTAAGGACCTGCCCACTGATCATTTTGTTCAGCGCCATCTTGGCCTTGAGCAACGGCAACGGACAATTCAGGCCCGCGGCGTCCAGTTCGGCATCATGGGCCAACGCATCAGTCATTACGTACTTCTCCAGAGGGGCATTTTTTATGCCGGCTAGAATACCCCAAGCAGACCCGCCACTGGTCGTCAGACCAGTGTCCAGCTACAGTAAGCGCTTTACCGACTAGAGCTCTGTGCATGACTTTTCTGCGCCCTACCCTGTTGACGCTCGCTTGCCTGCTCGCTTCACCGAGTTTCGCCGACGATTTACCGTCTCTGGGTGACGCCAGTTCGTCCATCGTCTCGCCGCAGCAAGAGTACCAATTGGGCCGAGCCTGGTTGAGCATGCTGCGCAGCCAGGTGTCGCAACTCAACGACCCGCAACTCAAGGATTACGTCGAAACCAGCGTCTACAAACTGGTCGAAACCAGCCAGGTGCAGGATCGGCGCCTGGAATTCATCCTGATCAACAGCCCGCAACTCAACGCCTTTGCCGCGCCCGGCGGGATCATCGGGGTTAACGGCGGCCTGTTTCTCAATGCCCAGACCGAAGGCGAATATGCCTCGGTAATGGCCCACGAACTGGCCCACTTGTCGCAACGCCACTTTGCCCGCGGCGTAGAAGCCCAGCAGCGCATGCAATTGCCGATGATGGCCGCCCTGCTCGCCGGGATCATCGTTGCGGCCTCCGGCGCAGGTGACGCCGGGATCGCCGCCATCGCCGGTACACAAGCCGCAGCCCTGCAAGAGCAGCGGCGCTTCTCGCGCCAGAATGAGCAGGAAGCAGACCGGATCGGTATTCTCAACCTGGAAAAAGCCGGTTACGACCCACGCTCCATGCCCACCATGTTTGAGCGCCTGATGCGCCAATACCGTTTTGACGGCAGGCCACCCGAGTTTTTGCTGACTCACCCGGTCACCGAGTCGCGTATCGCCGACACCCGCAACCGTGCCGAACAGGCCAGAGTGGGCGGCACCGAAGACAGCCTGCGCTATCAACTGATCCGCGCCCGGGTACAACTCAACTACGAAGAAACCCCGGGCCTGGCCGCCAAGCGCTTTCGCCAGCAACTGGATGAAAACCCGAAAAACGACGTAGCCCGTTATGGTCTCGCGATTGCCCATATCAAAAGCAGCCAGTTCAACGAAGCCCGCGAGACCCTCAAGCCCCTGTTGGAAAAGGCGCCGAACGACATCACCTACAACCTGGCGCAGATTGAGCTGGATATGGACAGCAATCGCCTGGCCGAAGCCCAGCAGCGCATCGACAGAATGCGCACGCTCTATCCGGGCAACTACCCGCTCAACCAGGCCCGAGTTGATTTGCTGCTCAAGCAAAATAATCCCAAGGAAGCCGACAAGGCTCTTGAAGCCTTGCTCAAAAGCCGCCCCGATGACCCGGATGTCTGGTACTCAGTGGCCGAAACGCGGGGTTTGTCGGGCAATATCATCGGCCTGCATCAAGCGCGTGCCGAGTATTTTGCTTTGGTGGGCGACTATCGCCAGGCCATCCAGCAACTGGACTTCGCGCAGAAGCTGACCAACAACTTCCAGCTGTCCTCGCGCCTGGACGCGCGCAAGCGGGAGTTGATGGATCAGGAGCGGGCGCTTAAAGAGATGATGAACTGATGCTTCACGTGGGAGCGAGCCTGCTCGCGATAGCCTCGAGGCAGTCATCCAGACAAACCGCACCGCCTGCATCGCCAGCAGGCTCGCTCCCACAATAAAACTAGGCATTCCCCGCCAATTTCAAACGCGCAGCCAGGGTGAAATCCAGCATGCGTTTGAGCGGGCGAATCGCGTGAGGCACCAGTGCCGGGTCAACAAAGATTTCGTTGCTGCCCTGCTGCAAGCACTCCAGCGTGCGCTCCAGTGTGTTCATCGCCATCCACGGGCAATGCGCGCAACTGCGGCATGCAGCACCGTTACCCGCGGTCGGCGCTTCGATAAAGACCTTGTCCGGGCACAACTGCTGCATCTTGTAAAAAATGCCGCGGTCGGTGGCCACGATAAACGTCTTGTTCGGCAGGTTTTGCGCCGCTGCAATCAACTGGCTGGTGGACCCCACCGCGTCGGCCAGATCGATCACCGACTCCGGCGACTCAGGGTGAACCAGAATCGCCGCATCCGGGTACAACGCCTTCATGTCTTCAAGCTGCTTGGACTTGAACTCTTCGTGAACGATGCAGGCACCGTCCCACAGCAGCATGTCGGCACCGGTCTGGCGCTGAATGTAACGGCCCAAATGCTTATCCGGCCCCCAAATAATGGTTTCGCCGTTATCCATCAGGCTTTCGACGATTTCCAGTGCGCAGCTTGAGGTCACTACCCAGTCAGCCCGAGCCTTGACCGCCGCTGAAGTGTTGGCATACACCACCACCGTGCGCTCGGGATGCTTGTCGCAAAAGGCCGAGAACTCCTCAACCGGGCAACCCAGATCAAGCGAACAGGTGGCCTCCAGCGTGGGCATCAGCACGCGTTTTTCTGGGGTGAGGATTTTTGCCGTCTCGCCCATAAAACGCACACCGGCGACCAAAATCGTTTTGGCCGGGTGGGCCGCGCCAAAGCGGGCCATTTCCAGAGAGTCGGACACACATCCGCCGGTTTCTTCGGCCAGGGCCTGAATCACCGGATCACAATAAAAATGCGCCACCAGCACCGCATCGCGGGCTTTTAGTTCAGCCGCGATCTGCGCACGCAGGCTGAGGGCTTGGGCCTCAGTCAACGGCTTGGGCTGCTTGGCATCAAGGTGGGCTTGAACCAGAAGTCGTTCAGAAATTTGCGTCATGTTCGCAAGACCTGCAAGCGCTGTTGCGCGAAAGTCGAGTGTACCACCGGCTCCGGACCGTCAAGTCCCGCCGGGAGAATGTGTGTTATCAGGCACGGACCAGCTATTCAGAGCGCCAAGGCTACAGAATATCCTTGGGATTCAAAAGTTTAATGTTGCACTGGCGACGGCCTGCGCACAGACGAAGGGCGCAGCCCCTGACCGGATCAATGACCAGACTGAGATTTATGCTCTGAAACACTGATCTGAACCCGGAGCATGGATAGCCGTTCAATCAACAGGCGTTGAAAGCACCCAGTGCCTGGGCGGTGACGAACACCTGTCGCCGTTTTACACCCAAAGCGTGCAGGTAGGCCCGGCACAGGTGTTGAGCCAGCTATTGATTGATAACGTCAAACACCTGTTCTCGCAGCCTTCGGGCCTTGCCAGTGACTACACGAATGCTAACGCCCCGCCAGGTCGGCCAGTTGCCCACGGGCAACCGTGAGTGCCGCGGCCACCGCCTCCTCGCCAAACACCAGTCCCTGCAAGTAGACAAAGTGGATATCAAACAGCCCGAGCGTGTTGAGGGCATAACGCAGGTAATCGGTCAGAAAATCGGGTTGCCGCGCCCGCTCCCCCTGATGAAAACCACCCGACCCTACCAGCACATACACCGGACGGTCGGCGAGCAAGCCGGTTTTGCCTTCTGGCCCCGCGCTGAAGGTGCGATGGATACGCAACACGTAGTCGATCCACAGCTTTAGCGCCGCCGGAATGGTGAAATTGTGCATGGGCGTGGCGATCACCAATATGTCACTGGCTTCCAGCTCACGGATCAGCGTCTCGGACACATCGAACACCGGAGCATCAAACGCAGTGGGTGCGGCCAGTGCCGCGCCATAGTCGATGTTCAGTGGCGGCAAGGGCTGCTCGCTCAAATCCCGCCCCACCCAAGCCAGGTCCGGGTAGCGTTGGCGTAGCGAGGCCAATAACTCTCGGGCCAGACGGCTGGCGTGGGAAAAGTGCCCGTGGGGGCTGGCGTTGATCAGCAAGGCGTTGTTCATGGTTGCTTCCCGGTCAGGCTCTGGGTGAAGTGCATGCCATGCGCCAGCAGGCCCTGGCGGAAGTAGAAACGCTGAGCCAGAGCCATATGCAGCCCTGTGTCCAGCACCAGTTGATTGCACTGACGGCGCACGGCCTCGTCACGAACGCCGTTCAGAAGTTTGGCCCCCAGCCCCGAGCGCTGCAAATCGGGACTGACCACCAGATCATCGACATAGATAAAGCGCGAATAGATCAGATTCTCCATCTCGCGGTATCCCGCCAGCCCAACCAGGGTTAGCCCCTGCCAGGCGCCCAGCAGGCGATAGCCCTGAGCCACCTGACGCAGCAATTGCGTCGAATAGGCTGCAGGATCGCGCAGATGTGGGCGCAAGACGCGCATCAGGTCAAAACTGGCACGCAGGGCCGGTTCGTCCTCAAGGTGTTGCAGTGTGAAGTCCATGATGGTCAGCCATAAGGATAGATAGCTCCACTGTAGAGCTGCAACGGCATAGCACCTAGAGCCACAAAACGACTAAACAACCAGGCCATGATAGTTGCGCTACACCACCGATGTGTAACCAAACCCGGCAGTCACATGATTTCACTCAGGGATGCCAACCAAAGTCCCGACTGTTTCGCACTTAAAACAAAACCCCGAATTAACACGCGTATCCGTTACTTACCGAAGCACCACTTTCTCGCAACTTCATTTGGCTCGCGCTGAACATGGGCATTTTTGTGCCAGAACAGAAACGTTGTTTTATATATGAAACAAGCCAATTAACCGAATAAACACTCAACTTACTGATTAACAACAGATTTCAAACATAAAACTTAACCATAAATACTTTGGCATTGTTCATGCACTAAACACCGTATCACCTATAAAACAGACCAGAGACCCTTCCCAATGGCTGTGAAAGAGATGTTCGCCGTCGCGCCGCAATGGAACAACGCCGCTCCCAAGGAAGATATGGAGCCCACCGAAATTGAATTCCGCAATGTCGGAAAGTGCTTCCCGGCCAAAGGAAAGTCCGAAGCCCCCTTCGCCATCCGCGAGGTAAATTTCAAGATTCGCCGTGGCGAAGTGGTGTCGATCATCGGCCCCTCCGGTTGCGGCAAAAGCACCATCCTGAACATGGGCTCCGGTCTGTATCGCCCCACCGAAGGCGAAGTCTTCGTCGGCGGTGAAGCGGTTACCGGCCCGGTTCGCCAGGTCGCGTTCATGCTGCAAAAAGACCTGCTCATGCCGTGGCGCAGTATCCGCCGCAACGTCGAGCTGGGCCTTGAGATTCAAGGTGTACCCGCGGCCAAGCGCCAAGCCGTGGCCAAGGATCTGCTCGACCGCTGCCACCTGCACGGTTTTGCCGACCACTACCCGTTCCAGCTATCAGGCGGCATGCGCCAACGCGCAGCCCTGGCCCGCACCCTGGCCATCGACCCGCAAGTGCTGTTTCTCGATGAGCCGTTCTCGGCGCTGGATGCGCAAACCAAAATGATCCTGCAGCAAGACATGGCGCGCATGTTGTTCGATGAAAAGAAAACCGCCCTGTTCATCACCCACGACCTGATCGAAGCCATCGCCATGTCCGATCGCTTGCTGGTCATGAGCGCCCGCCCCGGCACCATCATCGAAGAAATCAGCATCGACCTGCCGTTTCGCGACAACCCGCTGGAGCGCCGCAAGCTGCCGCAAATCGGCCCGCTGGTAGGCCGCCTGATGGAGTTGCTGCAAGTCGGCGCCGACACCGAACTGCATTGATCACGCCCTGCCGTCCCCCACCTGTTTGAGGAGTCCGCATGTTCAAGTCTGTGTTTCAACGTTTTAGCCAAGCCAGCGCCCTTGCCTTGAGCCTGGGCGTGGCTTTCGCCGCCCAGGCGCAACCGACCGACGTGACGTACCTGTTACCGGCACCGCCGAACCTGCCAGCGTTCGCTCCGTGGATTATTGCCAAGGAAAAGGGCTACTACGCCGCCCAGGATTTGAACATGAACTTCATCGCAGCCAAGGGCGGGGTGGATGTGGCCAAGCAGATCGGCGCCGGTAACGCCATGCTCGGCGGCGCCATCGGCGATACCCCGATCGTGGTGCGAGCCAACGGTATTCCCGTGCGGGCCGTGGCTATCCTGGGTGCAGGCGGGGTAACGATGATCGCGACCAATGCCGCGGACAATATCAATTCGGTGGCCGACCTCAAGGGCAAGACCATGACCGTGATGTCCTACTCGGACACCACCTACTACGCCCTGCTCGCCACGCTGCGCAAAGCAGGCCTGAGCAAAACCGATGTAAATATCCAGGCCGCAGGCCCAGCGGGGGTCTGGCAGTTGTTCACGGCCAACAAGGCCCAGGCCATGGCCGGTGTACCGGACTGGGTGGTCCAGGCCCAAGAGGCAGGCTTGAAGGTCAAGCTGATCCCGCAAGAGCAAATTTTTGAAAGCACGGCCCAGTCGATCATCGCTTCCGATGACGCCATCAAAAACCACCCGCAGATTGTACGCGGCACGGTGCAGGCAACCCTGCAGGGCATGCGCGACATCATCCAGGACCCACGTGCCGCCGCCGTGACGTTCGCCAAGGCGGTTCCGGCCTATACCGGCAAGGAAGATGAGCTGGAGAAAATCTTCAAGCTCTACGTCGAACACGTTTATGCCAACCAGCCCGTACTGGGGCGCATTGATCCGGCGCGACTCGAAGCGGTGCGCCAATTCTATGTCAGCGAAGGCATCGTCACCCGCGAGCCCAAGCTCGCCGAGCTCTACACCAACCAGTTCATCGACAGCCCAACAGCCGCGCAATAACGGCCAGTGACAACAAGGTACACATACGATGAAAAACCTTAACAACTCCGTGTTCGGCAGCATCGCCCTGCTGATCCTGTTTCTGGCGCTCTGGCAATGGGGCCCTGGACTGCTCGGCATGCCCGAATTTGTCATGCCAAAACTGAGCCGTGTGGCCCAGGAAGGCGTGCTGATGTGGCAAACCGGTGGCCTGCTGCAACACACCCTGATCACCGCGTTCGAGATCGTGGTCGGCTTCGCCTTGGGCGCACTGCTCGGCGTAGCGATTGGCGTATCGCTGGGGCTATCGCCCAGCGCCGAAGCCATGCTCTCGCCGTACATTCTGGCGCTGCAAATCGCCCCGAAAGTGGCCTTCGCCCCGCTGTTCGTGATGTGGCTGGGCTACACCATCTACCCGAAGATTTTGATCGCGATCCTGATCGTGTTCTTCCCGGTAATGATCAACGTGCTCTCCGCCATCCGTACCGTAGACCCGGACATGATCAACCTGGTGCGCACCATGAGCGCCAGCCGTTGGCAGATCTTCCGTCTGGTGGAGTTCCCGTCCGCCATGGCCGCGCTGTTCTCCGGCCTGCGTATCGCATCGACCCTGGCCGTGATCGGCGTCACCGTGGGTGAGCTGGTCGGCGGCAATCAGGGCCTGGGGTTCCTGCTGGTCGACGCCGAGGGCCAAGGCAATACCGCTGGCGTATTCGTCGCCATCGCCATGCTCACCCTGATCGGCGTATTGGCTTACGGCGCCGTGGTCTGGGCCGAGAAGCGCGTCCTGCATTACATGCCTAAAGCCATGCTGAGTACCCAATGATGAGCGCTCATAAATCGTTACTTGAAGGGCGCCGGGTGCTGGTCACCGGCGGTGCTCGCGGGTTGGGTTATGCCTTTGCCAGGGCTATTGGCCAGGCCGGTGCCCAGGTGGTGATCGCCGATATTCTCGCCGAGCGCGTGCAGCAGTCAGCCGCCGAACTGGTCGCTGAAGGGCTCAACGTATATGGGGTAACTGTCGATCTGGCGCAGCCCGCTTCGATCGATGCCTGCGTCGCGCAAACCGTGCACTTGCTGGGTGGGCTCGACGGGCTGGTGAACAATGCCTCGATCACCAACTCCGGCGGCAAAACCTGCGAAGAGCTGCACATCGACACCTGGGACCAGGTCATGCAGGTCAACGTGCGCGGTACCTGGCTGATGACCAAAGCCTGCCTGCCCGCCCTGCGCAATAGCGGCCAGGGCGCCATCGTCAATCTGGCCTCCGATACCCCGCTATGGGGCGCGCCAAACCTGTTGGCGTATGTCGCGAGCAAGGGCGCAATCATCGCCATGACCCGCAGCCTGGCCCGCGAACTGGGCGTCGACAACATCACGGTCAATGCCATTGCCCCCGGCCTGGTGCTGGTCGAGGCCACCGCCTACGTGCCCGAAGCACGTCACCGCTTGTACAACGACCGCAGGGCCATACAGCGCCCGCAACTGCCCGAAGACGTCAGCGGCGCCGTGCTGTTCGCGCTGTCCGACCTTGCCCGCTTTATCACTGGACAAACCCTGCCGGTCAACGGCGGGTTCGTCATGCCTTGAACTGGAGACAGCCATGACCGATTTATCCGCACAGCAAGACACCCCAAAAAGCTGGGAACAGCCCGCCGGCAGCGACCTCGCCAGCTGGATGAAAAGCCGTATCGCCCGCTATGAAACGCGCCAGTACGACTGGAACGCACTGAAGTTCCAGGCCGACTACGACCCAAAATTCCGCCGTGCGCAAATGCGTTACATCGGCACCGGCGGTACGGGTGTGAGCACTGACATGAACACCATCCCGTCAGAGAATTTCACCTTTTCGACCATGGTGATTCCGGCCGGTCACGAAGGCCCGCCACACCTGCACACCGACGTTGAAGAAGTGTTCTTCGTGCTGCGCGGCACGCTCAAGGTGGTGATCGAGAAAGACGGCGAGCGGTTCGAAACCATCCTCACCGACCGTGATGTGATCTCCGTGCCGCCCGGTGTGTATCGCGAAGAGATCAACATCGGCGATGAAGACGCGTTGATGTGCGTGATGCTCGGCGCAAAAAAACCGCTGACCCCGACTTACCCGCCAGAGCACCCTCTGGCCTCGATCAAACGCGGATAACGCCATGCTCCACGCCACCGATCATCTAACCCCGACGCTGACCGCCGACCTTGAAGCAAGGCTGGCCGTTAACTTCCCCCTGCGCACGCTGGACGTCGCAGGCGGGCGTCAAAGCTTGCGCGAATGCGGGAGCGGGCCAGCCATTGTGCTGTTGCACGGTATTGGCTCTGGCGCGGCGTCCTGGTTGGCGGTGGCGCAGTTGCTGGCGCAACGCGTACGGGTAATTGCCTGGGATGCCCCCGGCTACGGGGAGTCCAGCCCGCTACGTTCGCTGGCCCCGGATGCATCCGACTACGCCGAGCGCCTGCGGCAAATGCTCGACGCACTGGATATTGAGCGTTGTGTGCTGGTGGGCCATTCCCTTGGTGCAATCACGGCAACGGCCTTCGCCAGCGGCGCACAGCAACAACGGGTAAGCCGACTGGTGTTGATCAGCCCGGCCCAGGGCTATGGCCATCCATCGCGCAAGATTCAGGGCCAGGCCGTGCGTCTAAAACGCCTGGCCGACCTCGAATACCCAGGCATTCAGGCCATGGCCGAGCAACGCAGTGCCTACATGCTTTCACCCGGCGCCAGCCCCAAGGATCACGCCTGGGTGCGCTGGAACATGGCGCGGCTTAACCCCGAGGGTTATCGCCAGGCCATTGAGCTGCTGTGCGGCGATGACCTGCTGCGCCACCCCCCGCTGTCGATGCCGTGCGACGTGCATTGCGGCGCCGCCGACGGCATCACCACACCCGACAGCTGCCGGGTACTGGCCCAGACCTTGGGCGCCAGCTTCAGCCTGATTGACAGCGCAGGACATGCCAGCCCTATCGAACAACCCTATGCGGTGGCAGGCCAACTGGCCATTGCCATCAAACAATCCCTGACAGGTGCATCGCTATGACAGATTCAGAACTGCCCAAGGACGCTCAGGACAAATATATCGTGCCGGGCCTGGAGCGCGGCTTGCTGCTGCTGTGCGAGTTCACGCGCAGCAACCGCACCCTGACCGCCCCCGAGCTGGCGCGGCGTCTGGCCCTGCCGCGCTCGACGATTTTTCGTCTGCTGACCACCCTTGAAACCATGGGTTTCGTCACCCGCAGCGGCAACGAATACCGCCTCGGCATGTCGGTACTGCGCCTGGGCTTCGAGTACCTGGCCTCGCTGGAACTGACCGAGCTGGGGCAACCGTTGCTCGCGCGTTTGTGTGACCGGGTCAACTATCCGAGCAACCTGGTGGTCCGCGATGGCCGCTCCATCGTGTACGTGGCCAAGGTCTCGCCACCGTCGGTGTTCTCCAGCGCAGTCAACGTCGGCACCCGCCTGCCCGCACACGCCACGGTGCTGGGGCGCATCCTGCTGGAAGACCTGTCACTGAGCGAATTACGCGAGCTGTTCCCCGAAGAACATCTTGAACAGCACTCCCCCTGCACGCCAAAAACCGCCCTGGAACTGTTCGACATGGTGCAGGCAGACCGCGAGCGCGGTTTCGTCAGCGGCGAAGGTTTCTTCGAGTCGTCGATATCCACCGTTGCCGCTCCGGTGCGCGATGAGTCAAGCAGGATTGTTGCCGCCCTGGGGGTGACCATTCCCACCGCGCAGATTGCCCACGTCAACTTCAACGAGTTGCTGCTGCAAGTGCGCCGCAGTGCCGACGAGCTGTCGCGGTTGCTCAACTACAACAGCGGCGCGGCCAACGATGGCCACAACCGCGTCACCGCCTTGATGAGGGATTGAGATGAGCCTCTATCAACTGCAAGGCAGCACCGCGATTGTCACCGGTGGTTCTTCGGGAATTGGCCTGGCCTGCGTCGAACTGTTGCTCGAAGCCGGTGCCGCCGTAGCTTTATGCGGGCGTAACGAAGAACGTTTGCGCAACGCCGAAGCCACCTTGCGCCAACGCTTCCCCGAAGCACGCCTGCTTGCCCAGGTGTGCAATGTGCTAGACGCAGAATCAGTGAAGTCCTTTGCCGCCGCCAGCCTCGCAGCACTTGGCCCGGCCAGTATCTTGATCAACAACGCAGGCCAGGGCCGGGTCTCGACCTTTGCCGATACCACGGACAGCGCCTGGGCCGAAGAGTTGAACCTGAAGTTTTTCTCGGTGATCAACCCGGTCCGCGCCTTTATGACCCAGCTGCAAAGCCAGCCCGACGCTGCCATCGTCTGCGTCAATTCACTGCTGGCCAGCCAACCGGAACCGCACATGGTCGCCACCTCGGCCGCCCGCGCCGGAGTGATGAACCTGGTGCGTTCAATGGCCACCGAATTTGCCCCTGAGGGCATTCGAGTCAACGGCATTCTGATCGGCCTGGTCGAGTCAGGCCAATGGCGCCGTCGCTTCGAGGCCCGGGAAGAGCGCGAGCTCGACTGGACCCGGTGGACCGCCCAACTGGCGCAACGCAAACACATTCCCTTGGGGCGTCTGGGCCTGCCGATTGAAGCGGCCCGCGCGATCCTGTTTTTGGCTTCGCCTTTGTCCTCGTACACCACAGGCAGCCATATCGATGTTTCTGGAGGTCTGTCCCGCCATGCGTAATGAAAATACCGTCACCGTTGGCGCCGCCATCACTGCATTTCTTGAACAGTGCGAGGTCAAGGCCGCGTTCGGCGTGATCTCCATCCACAACATGCCGATCCTCGATGCCTTCGCCGCGCGGGGCAATATCCGCTTTGTCATGGCCCGAGGTGAAGCCGGCGCCACCAATATGGCCGATGCCTATGCCCGCACCACCGGCGGCCTGGGGGTATGCCTGACCTCTACCGGCACCGCTGCGGGTAACGCCGCGGGTGCGATGGTCGAAGCACTGACCGCTGGCACACCGCTGCTACACATCACCGGGCAAATCGAAACACCGTATCTGGATCAGGAGTTTGCTTACATCCACGAAGCCCGCGACCAGTTGACCATGCTCAAGGCCGTGTCCAAGGCCGCATTCCGGGTGCGCAGCGTCGAAACCGCCATCAGCACCCTGAAGCTCGCCGTGCAAACCGCCCTCACCGCCCCTACCGGGCCGGTCAGCGTCGAGATCCCGATCGATATCCAGTCGACCTTTATCCCCATGCCCACCGACCTGTCGCCATTGCCGATCCCCGTGGCCGTACCGTCGCCCGAAGCGCTGGACCTGGTGGCCGAGCGGCTGGCCAGTGCTACCCGCCCGCTGCTGTGGCTCGGTGGTGGGGCGCGGCATGCCGGGGCGCAGGTCAAACGCCTGCTGGAGATGGGCGTCGGTGTGATCACCTCGACCCAAGGCCGCGGGGTGGTCAATGAAGACGACGAGCGCTGCCTTGGCGCGTTTTCGCAAAACAAGCGGGTCGAACAATTTCTGCAAAGCTGCGATGCGCTGCTGATTGCAGGTTCGCGCCTGCGCAGCAACGAAACCTTCAAGTACGCGCTGAAACTGCCGCGCAACACCCTGCGGATCGACGCCAACCCGGCCATCGAAGGCCGCAGCTACAACAGCGAACTGTTTATCTGCGGTGATGCGGCGCTGGCCCTCGACGGCCTGGCCGATCGTCTGCAAGGGCGGCTGAAAATCGACCCGACGTTCCTCGCCGACCTCAAGGCGGTGCGCGAACAATCCCGCGCCCAACTGGTTGCAGACCTTGGCCCGTATTCGGCGATGGTTGAACAGTTGCAAGGCATGACCGGGCGCAATTTTTCCTGGGTGCGCGACGTGACCTTGTCCAACAGCATCTGGGGCAATCGCCTGCTGACCCTGTTCCACCCGCGTTCGGGCGTGCATGCACTGGGTGGCGGTATTGGCCAAGGGATGCCGATGGCCATCGGTGCTGCGGTTGCAGCCGCCGAGACCGACCCTACACGCAAGGTCTTCGCCCTGGCGGGTGACGGCGGTTTCATCCTTAACCTCGGAGAGCTGGCGACGTTGGTGCAAGAGAAGGCCAACGTGGTGATCCTGCTGATGAACGACCAGCGCTACGGGGTGATCCGCAATATTCAGGACGCGGTGTATGGCAGCCGCCACTGCTACGTCGACCTGCATACCCCGGATTACGCCATGCTCGCCGAGTCGCTGAACCTGCGTCACGCGCTGGTCACCGACCTCAAGGATTTCGCCAGTGTGGTCGACGGTGCATTGGCGCAACCCGGCCCGTTCCTGCTGGAAGTCGACATGCTCAGCGTCGGCAGTTTCGCCACCCAGTTCGCCGGTCCGCCCAACAGCGAAACCAAAGCGCAAAAAGCCACGGCCTGAGGACTAGTTCATGTTGCATATCACCATGGTTGGCTGCGGCGCGATTGGCGTCGGCGTACTCGAACTGCTGGAGAGCGATGCGCAGATGTGCGTCGACTGCGTTATTGCCTCGGCTGGTTCCGAGGAACTGGTGCGCCAGCGCCTGGCGGGTTTCAAACATCCGCCGCAGGTACTGACCGCATTGCCAGCAGACGCTCGCCCTGACCTGTTGGTCGAGTGCGCTGGCCACCGCGCCATCGAAGAGCACGTACTACCGGCGCTGGAGCGCGGCATCCCGTGCCTGGTGGTGTCGGTCGGCGCACTGTCCGAGGTCGGCCTGGTGGAGCGCCTGGAAGCGGCTGCCGAGCGTGGTCAGACCTACATCCAGTTGCTGCCCGGCGCTATCGGCGGCATCGACGCTCTGTCGGCGGCCAAGGTGGGCGGGCTGGATTCGGTCAGCTACACCGGGCGCAAACCGGCCCGGGCCTGGAAAAACACCCCGGCCGAGCAGGTCTGCGACCTGGACAGCATCAGCGAAGCCACGGTGATTTTTCAGGGCAGCGCCCGTGAGGCAGCACGGCTTTATCCAAAAAATGCCAACGTCGCGGCCACCTTGTCCCTGGCAGGGATCGGACTGGACCGCACGCTGGTGACCCTGATTGCCGACCCGAGCAGCGAAGAGAACGTGCATCACTTCGAAGCCCGCGGAGCTTTTGGCGGTTTTGAAATGAGCCTGCGCGGCAAGCCGCTACTGGCCAACCCGAAAACCTCGGCGCTGACCGTTTATAGCGTTGTACGCGCCTTGGGCAACCACGCGCATGTGATTTCGATATGAATTTAGCGGCAAGTTGCAAGCCAAGGACCCCCTTATGACTCTCGAACAGACCTTACCCATCTGCATTGCTGGCCAATGGCGACAAGGCCGCGGTGAGCGCTACGCCACGTGCTACCCGGCGACCGGCGAGACCGTGGCCTGGCTCAATGCCGCCAGCGTCGAAGACGTGGAAGACGCCGTGCAGGGTGCCCACCAAGCGTTTTTGCACAGTGGCTGGGCGCAGCGCAAACCCCACGAGCGGGCCAGCGTGCTGTATCGCATCGCCGAACTGATCCGCGAACGCAGCGAAGATCTGGCGCAGTTACAGCGCCAGGACAACGGCAAGCCGATCAGTGAAACTCGAGCCCTGGTAGCCAGCGCGGCCGGTACGTTCCAGTTTTTCGCCTCGGCCTGTGAAACCCTCGAAGAAACCATCACCCCGTCACGCGGTGACTTCGTCACCATGAGCGTCTACGAGCCCATGGGTGTGATCGCTGCGATCACGCCGTGGAACTCGCCGATCGCCAGCGAAGCGCAAAAGGTCGCGCCAGCACTGGCCGCGGGTAACGCCGTGGTGATCAAACCGGCGGAAATCACCCCGCTAATGGCCCTGCAACTGGCGCGTATTTGTGAGGACGCTGGTTTGCCCAAAGGCCTGCTCAGCGTGCTGCCAGGCAAGGGTTCGCTGCTGGGTGATGCCCTGACCCGCCACCCGCTGGTCAAACGTGTGTCGTTCACCGGCGGGACCAAAACCGGCAAGCACATTGCCCATATCGCCGCCGACAAAATGATGCCGGTGTCATTGGAGCTAGGTGGCAAGTCGCCGACCATCGTGCTCGATGACGCCGACCTCGACCACGCGGTGGCCGGGGTGCTGTACGGCATTTTCAGCTCGTCGGGTGAAGCCTGCATTGCCGGCTCGCGGCTGTTTGTCGCCCGTGCCCTGTATGAGCCGTTTATGGCGCGACTGGTGGCTGCCGCAGCTGAGTTGCGGGTCGGTGACCCGGCCGATGAGCGCACGCAAATGGGCCCGCTGATCAGCGCCGCGCACCGCGAGTCGGTTGAGCGCTACGTCGCCCTGGGGCTCGCCGAAGGCGGACGCCTGCTGCTCGGCGGTCAGCGCTTGCGCGGTGGCGTGTACGACCAGGGTTACTTCTATCCGCCGACCATCCTCGAAGGCCTGAGCAACCACCAGCAAGTCTGCCAGGAAGAGATCTTCGGCCCGGTGCTGGTGGCTATGCCGTTCGATGACGAAGCGCAACTGCTGGAGCAGGCCAACGACAGCCTGTATGCCCTCGCCGCCGGAATCTGGACCCGCGATTACAAGCGTGCCTGGGCGCTGGGACGAAAAATCCAGGCCGGTACGGTGTGGATCAACACCTACAAGCAGTTCTCGATTTCCACCCCGTTCGGCGGCTGGCGCGACAGCGGCCTGGGCCGCGAAAAAGGCCGCCTCGGCATCCTGCAGTACATGGAACAGAAAAGCCTCTATTGGGGCATGAACGAACAGCCGCTGGCCTGGGCCGGTGTGGCAAAAGAAGGTGGGTTATGAGCGTATTGGGCATTGATGAAGTCACCTACGGTGTCGAGGATCTGGACACCTGTGTACGTTTTTTCAGCGACTGGGGCCTGAGCAAAGTCAGCGAGCAGGCCGATGAGGTGATCTTTGAAACCCTCAACGGCTGCCGTGTGGTCCTCGCCGATATCAACAAGGCCGGCCTGCCGCCCGCCATCGAAGCCGGCTCGACCGTGCGCGAAGTGGTGTGGGGCGTGGCCGACACTGCCGACCTGGCGCTGTACAGCCAGCGCATCGCCAACGACCCGGGCTTTATCGAGAGCAACGGTCGTATCGGCTGCACCGATCCCAATGGCCTGGCCATCCGCCTGCAAGTAACCCGCAAGCGTGAACTGGAGATCGAGTGCAGCGGCCATAACACCTGGCAGACCAAAGGCCGGATCAATAAAGCCGCGCCGATCTACGACCGCGCCACGCCGATTGAGGTTGGCCATGTGGTGTTTTTCGTCAAGGACGTGAATGCCTGCGAAGCCTTCTACCACGAGCGTTTTGGTTTCCAGGCCTCGGATCGTTATCCGGATCGCGGCGCGTTTTTGCGCACCGCCGAAGAAGGCGGCCACCACGACCTGTTCATGCTGCAACTGCCCGCCCCGCGCGCCGGGTTGAATCACGTCGCGTTCACCGTGCGCGATGTACACGAAGTGTTCGGCGGCGGCATGCATATCTCGCGCAGCGGCTGGGCCACCGAAATTGGCCCGGGGCGCCATCCGGTGTCCTCGGCATTCTTCTGGTACTTCAAAAACCCGGCTGGCGCGCTGGTGGAGTACTACGCCGACGAAGACCAACTGACCGGCGAGTGGCAGCCACGCGCCTTCGAACCCGGCCCCACGATGTTTGCCGAATGGGCCATCGCGGGCGGCATCGATGGCAATACCCGTCGCCAGCAGCATGTCGAGGCACCGCAAGGCAAATTCCTTACCGACAAACCGAAACCCTGAACAGGAGTCGCCCATGTCTTTCCTGAATATCGCCATTGCCGGTGCCGGAATCGGCGGCCTGACCGCCGCGATTGCCCTGCAGCGCGCAGGCCACAACGTCACCGTGTTCGAACAGTCAAAGGCCTTTTTGCGGGTCGGTGCCGATATCAACCTGACCCCAAACGCCGTGCGAGCCCTTGACGGCTTGGGTGTCGGCGCGGCGGTGCGTATCCCCGCAGCCCGCCCCACTCACCGCATCAGCCGGATGTGGGACAGCGGCGAAGAAACCTCGCGCCTGGAAATGGCCGATGCCGCCGAACAGAAATACGGCGCGCCACAACTGACCATTCACCGCGCCGACTTGCTGGCTGCGCTGGCCGATGTGTTCCCGAGTGAAAACGTGCAATTTGGCAAACGTGCCGAGCAAGTGGTACAGACCGGACAAGGCATCGAACTGCACTTCAAGGACGGCAGCCGTCACGTGACCGACCTGTTGATCGGCGCCGACGGCATCCACTCGGTGGTACGCAATGCGCTGTTCGGTGACGAGCAACCACGCTTTACCGGGGTAGTCGCCTACCGCGCCGTGGTGCCCGCCGAAAGCGTGACCCATGTGCCGAATATTCAAGCGTTCACCAAGTGGTGGGGGCCCAACCCTGAAAGCCAGATCGTGACCTTCCCGCTGAATCAGGGCCGCGACATTTTTATCTTCGCCACTACCGCGCAAGACAGCTGGCATGAAGAGTCCTGGACCAGCGCCGGGGATGCCGACGAGTTGCGCAGCCACTATCAGGACTTCCATCCCGATGCCCGCGCCCTGCTCGATGCCTGCAGCGATGTGCTCAAGACCGCACTGTACGAACGCGACCCGCTGCCGTTCTGGTCCCAGGGCGCCATGACCCTGCTGGGTGACGCGTGCCATCCGATGATGCCGTTTATGGCTCAGGGTGCAGGCCAGGCCATCGAAGACGCGGTGGTGCTCGCCCGCCATCTGCAAGACCTGACCAGCACCGGGCAAATTGCCGATGCTCTGCTCGCTTACCAGAACGCCCGCCTGCAACGCACCAGCCAGATCCAGATTGGTTCACGGGGTAATCAATGGCTCAAGGACGGCGGCAATGCCGATTGGGTTTATGGCTACGACGCCTGGACCGTACCCACGCCGAATGCGGCTTGATCGCCCCTATAAAAAACTTGCGCAGGTTAATGAAATGAGTACGACCCAACTCCCTTATGTCGAGCCGCATCAGGCCCGCAAACGTCCCAATACCCAGTTTGAAGAGCTGCTGGGCGACTCCATCGAACGCGCTTTCGGCAATGGTGTGACCGAGCTGCCTGACCTGCTCGCCCACCTCAACCGCGCCGGGCCGCCCTGCCCCCTGACCAGCGGCGAGTGGACACCTGAAGCCTATAAAAACCTGATGGCCCGGCTGGGCGAATAGCCCGCTAAGGCCCCATAAAATTAGGTAGAAGAGAAAAATGAACATGAACATAACCGTCGACCCTGTAGAAAACCTCCTGGCTAACGGCTTGAAAAACCTCTGGTTCCCGGTATTGCCCAGCGACCATCTGGGCGAAAAACCCGTGTCGATCCGCCGCCTGGGCTACAAGATCGCCCTGTGGCGCGACAATGATGGCAGCGTCCACGCCCTGGAAGATCACTGCCCCCACCGCGGCGCTCCGTTGTCCCAGGGCCCGGTGCTGGGCGACCGGCTGCAGTGCCCGTATCACGGCGTTGAAGTGCGCAGCGACGGCACCGTGACCAAAGTACCGGGCAGCCCCGGTTGCAAGCTCGAAGGCAGCCGCCCGACACGCATGTTCCACACCCGCGAAGCCGCTGGCGCGATCTTTCTCTACAACGCCGCCGAGCCCCATGTGGACACCCCGCCGGAACTGGTGCTGCCCGAACAGCTGAGCTCGCCAGAGTGGAGCAGCTTCTTGTGCTACGCCGAGTGGCAAGGCGATTACCGTTATGTAATCGATAACGTCATGGATCCGATGCACGGCACCTATCTGCACAAGATGTCGCACTCCATGAGCGAAGGCGAAGCCACTGCCAAATTCGTCACCCGCGACACTGACAAGGGTTTCTTCTTCGAAAAAGAGGGCCAGCGCGGGGTGAATTTCGACTGGACCGAATTTATGGACGACAGCTGCCACTGGCTGCGTTTGGAAATCCCGTACCCGAAAACCGGCGGCCCGGGCGGCAACTTCAGCATCATCGGCAGCTACACGCCGAGCAGCCGTTCACTGTCGGCGGTGTTCCACTGGCGTTGCCGGCCGCTGACCGGCTGGCAGCGTGATACCTGGCGCTTCCTCTACAAAAACCGCCTGGAAGCACGACACTGGGCAGTGCTGGAGCAAGACCGGGTGCTGCTCGAGTTTATGGAGCCGGACGCCAATCAACGGGAAAATCTCTACCAGCACGACCTGGGTGTGGTGCGTCTGCGCCGCTACCTGAAAAACGCGGCCAAGGCTCAACTGGAGCTGATCGACGCGAAGCAATTGCCATGAACGCCGCCATCACCGCCCGCGTGCATACCCTGCGCTACGAGGCCGAAGGCATTATCAGTGTCGAATTGCGCCCTTACGGTGACACCGTGTTCGCACCTTTCGACGCGGGTTCACATATTGACCTGCACCTGCCCAACGGTCTGGTGCGCAGTTACTCGTTGCTCAACTCGCCGAGCGATCAGGGCCGTTATGTGATCGGCATCCTGCGGGATCGCAACAGCCGTGGCGGCTCGGAGTTTGTGCACGGGCAATTGCGGGTCGGCATGCAGCTGTCCATATCCAGACCGCGCAATAACTTCGCACTGGATGAGAGCGCTCGCCACAGTGTGCTGGTGGCAGGCGGCATCGGCATCACGCCGATCTACTGCATGTTTCGCCAATTGCTGGCGCTGGGTAAATCTGCCGAGCTGATCTACTGCGCCCGTTCGCGCCAGGAAGCGGCGCTGGTGGAAGAACTCGCCGGGTTGGACGCCCGGGTGGTCTACCACTTCAACGACGAAAAAGGCGTGCCGCCGAACCTGGCGGCTTACCTGGCAGACCAGCCCGTCGATACGCACTTCTATTGCTGCGGCCCGACCCCGATGCTCGATGCGTTTGAGAGCACCTGCGAAAGCCTCGGCTATCCCCATGCGCATATCGAGCGCTTTGCGGCGGCCGAACTGCCGCCATCCACAGACGCGCAGAGCAGTTACAGCGTGGAACTGAAAAAAACCGGCAAGACGCTGTCCGTCGGGCCAGGTTTGAGTTTGCTCGACGTGTTGCTCGAAGCCGGTTGTGATATCGAATACAGCTGTCGCGAAGGGGTATGCGGGTCGTGCGAAACACGGGTAGTGGAAGGTGATATCGACCATCGCGACGGCGTGCTGACCAAAGCCGAGCGTGCGACGAACAAATCGATGATGGTCTGTGTATCGGGCTGCAAGAGCCAGCGATTGGTGCTGGATTTATAGGCTTACTGTAAATATCTGTGGGCGCGAGCAGGCTCGCTCCCACAATGACTTGCACCTGAATAAAGTTTTGCGTCGTTATAAGCAGCCGACTTCAATGTCGGCTTTTTTGTGCACGTGACAGATATACGCACAGTTAATGTGCACTTTGGTTACTCCCCAAGAGCCATGTTCCACAGGCAATACGGCGCCCTGCGTTTTATATATAAATCATTGTTTTACATAGAATTATCAATAAAAATAAAAAACAAAACAGTTGGCATAGTTTCTGCTCTATCTCTAGCGGATTTATAGAAAAGACGCCGTATCACCTATAAAACAATAAACGCATCTATCAAAGCCACTTCGCCAATTGCCGCCATCAAGGCAAGCGGGAACGTGTTGCCTGTCACTTTTCAATGCGTAACTTTGCAGGGGAGTCAAACATGAACAAGTCCGTTATATGTCTGGGACTGATGATGAGCAGTTGCGTCAGTGTTGCTGCCGAATCCGGCTCGACCGCACCCGTGGTTAAAAAGCCGTTTCCGCATATCGCCTGGCGCAGTGATGACGGTCAAAGCAGTCTCGATATTGGCGGGGCCTTGCGCACCAACTACCGCGATGAACATTGGGACACGACCGAAAACAATGGCCGCTTTTTGTTCGACACCTTTCGCCTCGATGTGCAGGCAACCTACAAGAACCTGTTCAGTGATGTCGGCTACTGGTTTCAGGATGACGGTAAACGCGCCGTGGATCGCGGTTATGTCGGCTATCGCCTGAACGACAACTCCAACCTGCAACTGGGTGCACCGTTCAAACCGTTCGGCCTGGAGCCCTATCCCCAGTTCGGCTGGAGTTATCACCTGCCGTTCTTTATGGGCTACGGCTCAAGCACGGCTTCAGGCTTGAAATACAGCTACAAGAACACGGAGTGGGACGTGCAACTGGCCTTTTTCCCGCGCATGTTGCCGAGCGATATTCGCTTTGCGCCGGAGGTCGGGCGCTATGCCGACCTCAAGGACAATGCGATCCCGGCCATCCAGTCGCGCCAGGACAACGAAAAGCGCAACCAGCTCAACGCCCGTGTCGCGCGAACCTTTATCAATGATGGCTGGAAAGCCGAGGTCGGGGCATCGGTCGCCACCGCCCAGCTGTATAACGCCACCACCAAAGACGACGGCGACTACTGGGCTGGCGGTATTCACGCCATCATCAATGCCGGGCAATGGACGGTAACCGGGCAAGGCATCCGCTATGAGTTCGACCCGAAAAACCCGGCCGGAGTCAGCAAAGACTCGGTGCTGATGGGCGGTAACGGCTTGACGCCTGCGTACCTGATCGCTTCCAAGGCCAGCCTTGGGGCGCTGAACGTAAGCTACGACATCCTCACGCCAAAACTGGGGCAGCTGAAAAAAATCAAACTGTATAACGACTACAGCCGTCTGATGAAAGACAAAAGCGGCTGGGACGACTCGCAGATGTACACCGTGGGCGCGCAGTTCTTTGCAATGCCAGTCATGGCCTGGGTTGACCTGACCTGGGCGAAAAATGCCAACCCCTACGGCGGTGCAGAAAACGGCAGCGGGTTCACCAACACAAGTTCAGTGGGTAGTAACCAGTGGTACTACCGCACCAATGTCAATATTGGCTATTACTTCTAAAACCCTCGAACTCGGCGTTTCCTTGTGGCCACAAGGCTGCAAGGAAAAACTGACAGTCGCAGCACACCCCCCTCTACATCAGTGAACACACAACAATCCCCCGGCCCTGAAAACCAGCGGCATTTGCGCAAACGAAAAATACGCTTGATTGATATTAATTATCATTTACATATGAGAATAAGTCTCTAATATCCCCGCCTTACGTGGTCTTTGCCATACATTGCACGCTTGCGCTGCGAGCTGCCTGCAAAGTCGATCTGCCTCCCTCCCCTCTGCAGGATCTTCGACATGCTTCGTCCCTTTATGCCCATGTTGTCAGGCTCCTTGGCACTTGCTCTGTCGACCGCAGCACTGGCGGCACCGCTCAGTTTCAATCTGCCGGCTCAACCGTTATCGACTTCATTGACCCAGTTGGGTAAAGCCAGTGGCCTGCGGGTGAACTACGAGAGCCAAGCGGTCGCAGGCAAGCAGGCGCCAGCAATACATGGCCAATTGGAACCTGCGCAAGCACTTGAGCAACTGCTTGCTGGCAGCGGCCTAAGTGGCACCGTACAGGGCAACTCCGTCCATGTGCAGCCATACAAAACAGGCGTATTGAACCTCGGCGAGGTGAGTATCAATGCGCAAAGCGGCGTTGCTGGCACGGCCACCACCGAAGGCAGCGGTTCTTACACCACGGGCGCCATGAGTACTGCAGTCGGCCTGCCGTTGTCGATCCGCGAAACCCCGCAGTCGGTGAGCGTGATTACCCGCCAGCGCATGGATGACCAGGGCATGAACGACCTCAATGATGTGGTCAAGTACGCGCCGGGCATCACCCTGCGCAAGTTCGGCGGAGACCGCCAACAGTTTCTGGCCCGTGGTTTTATCGTCGATAACCTGATGTACGACGGCCTGCCGACCAGCCTCAGTACATTCACCCTGGACACCATCGCCGGGGCAGACTTGGCGATGTATGACCGGGTTGAAGTGGTGCGTGGTGCCACCGGGTTGATGAGCGGAGCCGGCAGCCCGTCGGCGACCCTCAACCTGGTGCGCAAGCGCCCTACGGCCACGCCGCAAGTCAGTATCACCACCAGTGCCGGCAGTTGGGATCGCTACCGCACCGAGGTGGACGCATCGAACAAGCTCAATGAAACAGGCACGCTGCGCGGGCGCCTGGTAGCCGCGTATGAAGATGACAAGAGCTATATCGATGAACGCGACAAATTGCGTCAGACTTTTTACGGTGTGCTGGAAGCCGACCTGAGCGACTCAACCACCTTGACCCTGGGCGCGTCCAAGCAGCGCGACGATGCAACCTCGGACTGGGGGAGCCTGCCAGCCGGGCCGAATGGCGAAGACTTGCACCTGCCGCGCCACACCTTCTTGAGCAACGATTGGGCCTACTGGAACCGGGACAATGTGAGCCTGTTCACCGACCTCACCACCCACTTCGACAACGGCTGGACCTCACGGCTGGCGTTCGCCAGGATCTGGGCCGAGTCCAATACCTTCTCCAGTTACTTGAATCCACCCAAGAGCGGAGGTTTCACTCAGTCCTCGGGCCAATACGACACCACCGATGTGCAGACCAACCTCGATGGCTCCTTATCCGGTCCGTTTCAGTTGTTTGGCCGTGAGCATGAACTGACCGTTGGCGCCAGCAGTCGCCAGGAGAAGTTCGACCAAAAAGGTGGCTTCTGGTCAAAGGCCACCCCGATCGATATCTACAACTTCGACCCCGGCGTGATTCCCAAGCCCGACATTGCTGATCGCACACCCTATCAAAGCCAAAACACGGCAACCGAGAGGGGCATTTATGCCGCGGCCCGGTTCAACCCGTTCGACCCGCTGCACGTCATCATTGGCAGCCGGTTAAGCTGGTACGACTACGACAACCGAGCGGGCACGGGTGACTACAAAGTCACTCAGCAAATCACCCCTTACGCGGGTGTCATCTACGACCTGAACGACACATATTCGGTCTACGCCAGCTACACCGAGATTTTCAAACCGCAAACGCAGCAGGACGTGAGCGGCTCTGTTCTGAAACCAATGACCGGCGAAAGTTATGAGGTGGGGATCAAGGGTGAGTATTTCGACGGTGAACTGAATGCATCGCTGGCGCTGTTCGACATGACCCAGGAAAACCGCGCCTATGCACTCGATACCCAGCCTGCCGGTTGCCGGGCCACCAACCGCACCTGCTACGAAGCCGCGGGCGAAGTCCGCAGCCGTGGGCTTGACGCGGAAATCAGTGGTGCCCTCACCTCGAACTGGCAAGCCTCGGCAGCCTACACCCTGGTGCTGAGCCAGTACGTCAAGGACAAGGCCTTTGACAAGGGCAACCTGTTTGCGCCCAACCAGCCCAAACACCTGTTCAAGGCCGCAACCACCTATCACTTGCAAGGTGACCTGGAAAAAATGCGCATTGGCGCTGACGTACTGGCCCAAAGCGCAACTTACGGCCGGGTCGGCAATGGCCATGCCGAACAGGACGCCTACGCCGTGGTGGGCCTGATGGCGGGCTATCGCGTCAATGAGCACTGGGACGCACGGGTGAATCTGAACAACGTGCTCGACCAGAAATACTGGCAGGGCATCCCGACTGCCACCGGCAGCGGTACCTATGGTGACCCGCGCAATGTGATGTTTTCCCTGAAATGGTCGCTGTAACACGCGCCAACTGACGCCCGACAAAGAACCTGCAAGGCCAACTCTCTGTGGGAGCGAGCCTGCTCGCGAAGGCAGATCATTCGCGAGCAGGCTCGCTCCCACAAAGAAGTCACTGGTCTGCGCACCGTGATTAAGCCCGAGAACCGAAAAACGCTTTATCCAATACGCCAAGTACTGTTCGTCGGGTTCAGATTAATACCGTAATCCTTGTAGGAAGCGCCCCACATACCCGCTGCGACTGCACTTTTAGACTTCAAGCACCCCCATCAAACGGAAGGTTACTTGTGTCTAAATTCATTTCTCTGTTCTTGTTTTTCACCCTTGTCGGCTCCACCCTTGCTACCGCTTCTGAGGCTCGAAAACCTTATCCCTGGGCCGTCCAGACGGTTCATGAAACCTCTGCACCACACCATGTCAAAAAGGTCATCAACCGCGCACATACCTTGCTTGGCATCCCTTATCTGTGGGGCGGCATGTCACTGGAAAAGGGCTTCGATTGCAGCGGCATGCTGGTGTATCTGTTCAAGAACGAAGCCAATATCCATGTACCAAGAACCACCGCAGCCATGCTCAGCGCGAAATTGCAAAAAGTCGACCGGCATAATCTGAAACCTGGGGATGCGGTATTTTTCCGCACTCAGGGCGGCACACGCAGCAATCACGTTGGCCTGTACATCGGCGATAACCGCTTTATCCATGCACCCCGCACCGGCAAAACGATCCGCATCGACTCGATGGACAATTCCTACTGGAAGAAAAACTACACTACTGCCCGCCGCTTCTAAGCCCAAGCACAAGGACATAACCGCTCAGAGAAGCGGACGCATTGATGGATCTATCGAGTATTGAGGTATCAGCGAGGGGTTTAGGGGTAAGCCCCTCGCATTGTGATCAGTCACTAATAACTTTTTAAACCCAGATGCCCACGCAGTGTCGGGTGTTCATACGCCGTGCGCAGGTAGCCGCGACGTTGCAGGATCGGCACTACCGATTCGGTGAACTCCTTAAAGGTGCCCGGCAGATACGCTGGCGATACGACATAACCGTCGCAAGCGCCCTGCTCCAGCCAGTCGATCAGTTGCTGCGCCACGCTTTGTGCAGTGCCCACCAGTTGCGGCACTCGGATGCTGGCGGCCATGATCGCGCCGTATTCTCCAAGGGTGATATCGCGTTCCAGACGCAGCTTTTGCGCGATCACGTCCGGTGTCGTCGAGTGCCTGGCGATATCGAGCAGGCGGGTGTCCAGCGGGAACTGGGTGAAGTCGAAATTCGACTGGGTAGACAAGGTGATAACCCCCAGCTCAGGGTTGGCCAGCGCATTGTGCTCATCACGCTTTTTGATCGCCTCGGCTTCAGTGCCGCCAATAAACGGCATGACCGCGGTGAGGATTTTGCAATCGTCCGGGTTGCGACCAATGGTGCGCATTTGCTGGTGGATGTCCTGGCGGAATTCAAGCATGCGCTCCACCCGGCTGTTGATACTGAAAATCACCTCTGCCCAACGCGAACCAAACTGCCGACCACGCCCCGAAGCCCCGGCCTGGATCAACACCGGCTGGCCCTGCGGCACACGCGGAATATTCAGCGGCCCCTCACAGTCGAAGAAAGTACCGCTGTGCTTGAACGCATCAATCTTGCTCGCGTCCGCGAGGATGCCCCGAACCTTGTCCAGCACCAGCGCATCGGGCTGCCAGCTGTTCCACAGTTTGAGCACCAGTTCGACAAACTCATCGGCACGGGCGTAGCGCTGATCATGGGCCAAGTGCTGCGCTTGGCCAAACAGGCGCGCCTCGCTGTCATTCATCGAGGTCACGATATTCCAAGCGCTGCGGCCTCTGGAAATATGATCCAGAGAGGCGATCGCTCGCGCCACATGGGGCGGTTGGTAGTAGGTGGTGGAACGCGTCAGCCCCAGGCCAATGTGTTTGGTATGACCGGCCAACAGGCTGAGAATCGGTAACGGATCCAGCCGCGCAGCATCCTGGGCACCCAGCTCAAAAGAGCGCGCACGGGATTGCCCGGCCTGATCGCCAACCGCCAGCCGATCGGCAAAAAACATCAGGTCGAAGCAGCCATCCTCGAGGGTTTTAGCGATTTCGATGTAGTAGTCGGGGTCGAGAAAGTGACTATGGGTTTGCGGATGACGCCATACCGCGTGGCTATGTACCACGGGGCCCGAAAGCATGAACCCCGCCAATGCCATTTGCTTGGCCATAAGGATTTCCTTGTTGATCAGAGTGCGCGGTCAAACATGGGAGTGACGTCGTACGGCTTTTTAAGCAGCTTGGCGTCATAGAGGAAATCAGAGGTGGCCTGGGCCTCGCTGATGATGGTGGGCGAAATCGGCAACACGGTGATGGCGTCGCGCTTGAACCAGGCTTTGGCAATTTCCGGGGAGGACTGGTTAGCCTTGGACCAGGCAACGGCGTACTCATCGACATGGCTTTGGCTCCATACCCGGGCACGGGTCAGGCGCGCAACGAAGTCCTTGATGATTTCGCCTTTTTTCGCCAGTACAGGCTCATAGGCCACCACGTAAGTCGGTGCGCTCATCAGCCCCTTGGCGTTACGGATCAGGGTACTGCCCTCTTTCTCCTGCAACGAGACATAGGGTTCCCACGTGCCAAACGCGTCGATATCGCCCTGGCTCAGCGCCATGCTTGCTTCAGCCGGCAGCAGGTATTTGTAGGTCACGCTGTCGCGTGCAACCCCTGCCTCATCCAGAGCCTTGAACATCATTTGCTGGCTCCAGGAGCCGTTCCAGATAGCGACGGTTTTACCTTTGAGATCAGCCACCGACTGAATCCCCGGGCGGGCCACGATACCTACACCGTTCAGGCTGGTTTGCGTACTGGCCACCACCTTCACCGGGGCACCATTGGCCGCCAGGCTAATCACCGGCGTATCACCAACGACGCCAATATCCAGCGCACCGCTGGCAACCGCCGAGGCCACTGGCGAGCCAGTATTGAAGCGCTTGAAGTCGATGGTATAGGGCAAGTCCTTGAGCTCACCCGAAAGCTCTAAAACAATGCGATTGGAGAAGAACTGATCCCCCACCACCAAGGTCAATGGCGCAGCTGCACAGGCCGATGCGCCATGCAGTGCCAGAGAGGCCACACCCAGCAGGGCCAGCAGTTTTTTACGAGTTGTCATTAAGGATCCCTACAGAGTTAACGGCTAACTCAACCATCTGTAGGCATGCAGTCTGGCATTGAGAAAAGAGGCTTTATGGATCGCCAAGCGTGGCGTTTTTAGAAGCTAGCGCAATAAATACATAACCGGTTAATACTTTTAAGTCATATCAATAGAACCCTGTCCGGGTATTTGGTTAGCTGTTTTTGGTATTAAGAATTTTCCCGTTCCAGGTTTAGGGTGGCCTCACCAGACCACTGGGCCTAATCGCATTTACTTCACTCATTACAGCGCCAGCGCGCCCTTGAGCGCAGGCCCGGCAAGGTCAGATTGCATGCCTAATCCAGATTTGAATATTTGGGGCACAGCCCCAACCGCCCGTTATGAACAACTGGCCGCGCCCTTTCGCCCACTGTTTGAACACATCAGCGTGCAAGCCGCGGAGGCGGATGGCTCGCGCAGCAGCCTGGCCACGGTGATCCAGCAATTGAATGCATTGGGCTTGCCGCGGTGGCGCCTGCCGCAAGCTTATGGCGGGCACGGCGCAACGCTGGTCGAGTTGCTCACCCTGCTGACCGAGTTATCCGCCGCGGACTCAAACATCACCCAGGCCCTGCGCGGGCATTTTGGTTTTTGCGAAGAAGTACTCGTCTCGAAGGATCTCGACTGGCAGGCAAAATGGCTGGACACGCTGAGCCAGGGCGCACTTCTCTCACCGGGCAGTACCGAAGTCGGCACCCAGACCCGTGGCGAATTCGGCACACGCATCCATCGGGCTGAAGACGGCTCGTTGCGTATCAGCGGTAAAAAGTTCTACACCACCGGTGCGCTTTACAGCGACCTGATCAACACCATCGGCACCGGTGAAGACGACACGCTGTACAGCGTGGTGGTCGACCTTAAAGCGCCGGGAGTACAGATCATTGATGACTGGAACGGTTTTGGCCAACGCCTGACGGCAAGCGGCACCTGCATCTTCGAAAATGTACGGCTGGATGACGAGCCGCGCGCCACCGACCAGCGTTTTGCCTATGGGCAGTCGTTCTTTCAGATCTATCACCTGAGCACCCTGGCCGGTATCGCCCGCCGAGCCGCCTTGAGTGGCGCCGAAGAACTGAGCAATCGATCCAGAACCTTTTCCACGGGCAATGCCGACATTGCCGCGCAAGACGTACAACTGCTGCAAGTGATCGGCGAAGTCGCCAGCCAGGCCTACGCCGCACAAGCCATTACCCGACAAGCTGCAGAGCGTCTGGAGAGCACCGCGCAATACACGATAGCCAGTGACAAGCCGCTGCCCCATGACGATCCGCAGGTCGCACAGGCCGAGTTGGAGGTTTGCCTGGCGGTAAATCCGGTGGTGGACGCGACGCTGGCGGCAACCACCGCGCTGTTCGATGCCCTGGGCGCCAGCGCCACTGCAAGTAACAAGGCGCTGGATCGCCTGTGGCGAAACGCCCGCACCCTGGCCAACCACAACCCCCGGGTATACAAGTCGCGCATCGTCGGCAACTACCTGGTCAACGGCATAGTGCCACCCTCGCAGTGGCGGGTAGGCGTGGCCAAAGGCTGAACATCGCGAGTTCTTTCGGCACCAAGCCATCGATAAAAAGGATATACACTGGGGCACATCTATAAAAACAGCCCACTGGGTAATCCCCCATGATGACTTTGCGTCAGATCCGCCACTTTATTGCCGTGGCCGAGACCGGTTCGATCTCGGCCGCCGCTCAGGCGGTGTATATCTCACAATCGACATTGACCCTGGCCATCCAGCAACTGGAGCAGGAAATCGGTGTCAGCCTGTTCAACCGCCATGCCAAGGGCATGACCCTGACCCACCAGGGCCACCAGTTCCTGCGCCAGGCGCATCTGATTCTGGCGACTGTCGACAACGCCAAGCGTAGCCTTCAGCAGAGCACCGACCAGGTGGCCGGGCAGTTGATCGTAGGCGTGACCAGCCTCGTTGCCGGTTACTACCTTGCAGACTTGCTGACCCGCTTCCAGCGCGCTTATCCCAACGTCGAAATTCGGGTAATGGAAGACGAACGGCCTTATATCGAGCATTTGCTGGTCAGCGGCGAAATTGATGTCGGGGTACTGATCCTCTCCAACCTCGAAGACCGCCACGCCTTACAGACCGAAGTGCTGACCCACTCCCCCCACCGGCTATGGCTGCCGGCCCAGCACCCGTTGCTGGAACGCGACAGCATCAACCTTGCCGACGTGACCCGCGAGCCCCTGATCCAGTTGAACGTCGATGAAATGGACAGCAATGCCCAGCGCCTTTGGTCCCGGGCGGGCCTGCAACCGCGCATCACTTTGCGCACCGCCTCGACCGAAGCGGTACGCAGCCTGGTGGCCGCAGGGTTGGGCGTGTCGATCCAGCCGGACATGACTTACCGGCCATGGTCACTGGAGGGCGACATCATCGAAGCACGGCCCATAGCGGATCTGAACCAGACCCTCGACGTCGGCCTGGCCTGGCGCCGCGGTACTGCGCGCCCGGCGTTGGTAGATCCGTTCCTGACAGTCGCCCGGGAGCAACCCCACGGCGGGCGCAAGCCATCTATTTAATCGAACGCCACCTTCAGTATTAAGTATTTGTCGACCTCGGAGCCCAAGACTAATCTTGTTACATCTATAAGACGGTCGGGGCCCCAGTCACAGGGAGCACCATGACCACACAAGAAAAGAGAACCCGCAAAATGTCAGCCGCCCAGACCCCGTTGTTCACCGCACTATTAATCGATGGTGAACTGGTCGCAGGCCAAGGTATAGCTGAGCCAATCCTCAACCCCGCAACCGGTGAAGTGCTGACCCACATTGCCGAAGCCAGCTCCGAGCAGGTCGAGGCCGCGATCCTCGCCGCCCACCGCGCGTTCGCTGGCTGGGCACGGACCACGCCGCAGCAACGCTCGAACCTGCTGCTGGAGATCGCTAATGCGATCGAAAAGAACGCCGACTTGCTCGCCCGCCTCGAATCGCTGAACTGCGGCAAGCCACTGCACCTGGCCCGCAAGGACGATCTGAGCGCCACTGTCGATGTGTTCCGCTTCTTCGCCGGCGCCGTGCGCTGCCAGACCGGCCAGCTCAGCGGCGAATACCTGCCGGGCTACACCAGCATGGTGCGCCGCGATCCGATTGGGGTGGTGGCCTCGATTGCGCCATGGAACTACCCCATCATGATGGCCGCCTGGAAAATCGCCCCCGCGCTGGCCGCTGGCAACACGCTGGTATTCAAGCCTTCCGAGCACACTCCGCTGTCGATTCTGGCCCTGGCGCCAGCACTGGCCCAGATCCTGCCACGCGGGGTGATCAACATCATCTGCGGCGGCGGTGAAAGCGTGGGCAGCTGTCTGGTCAGCCACCCCAAAGTGCGCATGGTTTCGCTGACCGGCGATATCGTCACCGGGCAAAAAATCCTGTCGACCGCCGCCAAAACCCTCAAGCGCACGCACCTGGAACTCGGCGGCAAGGCCCCGGTGATTGTCTGCAATGATGCGGACATTCAAGCCGTGGTTGAAGGCGTGCGCACCTATGGTTATTACAACGCCGGCCAGGACTGCACCGCAGCCTGCAGGATTTATGCACAGGCCGGAATTTATGACCGACTGGTAGCCGAGCTCGGTGCCGCCGTCAGCAGCCTGCGCTTTGCCGGTAAACGCGACACCGACAACGAGATCGGCCCGCTGATCAGCACCCGCCAGCGCGACCGCGTATCCAGTTTCGTCGAGAGGGCCCTCGGCCAACCGCATATTGAACGCATCACCGGTGCGGCCGTGCATTCAGGTGCTGGCTTCTATTACCAGCCCACCCTGCTGGCCGGGTGCAAACAGAGCGATGAAATTGTTCAGCGCGAAGTGTTCGGGCCCGTGGTCACAGTGACCCGCTTCGACGAACTCGCCCAAGCAGTGGACTGGGCCAACGACTCCGAATACGGCCTCGCCTCCTCGATCTGGACCCAAAACCTGGACAAGGCAATGCAGGTTGCGGCACGCCTGCAATACGGTTGCACCTGGATCAACAGCCATTTCATGTTAGTCAGCGAGATGCCCCACGGCGGGCTCAAGCGCTCGGGCTATGGCAAGGATTTGTCCAGCGATTCGCTGCAGGACTACAGCGTGGTACGGCACATCATGGCCCGCCACGGGCAACATCTATGAAAAACAGCATCCCCTAATAACAAGCCGCTCACGGCACAACATCACGTTCAAAACTGCCCCGACCATAATTAAAAAAGAGGGAAACCCCATGTTCGTGCACAAGACCGCAATGCTCAGTGCAATCACCACCGCGCTGCTGGCCAGCGCCACGCTCCAGGCCGGCGAACCGCTCAAAGCCGTCGGTGCAGGCGAAGGCCAGCTGGATATCGTTGCATGGCCCGGCTACATCGAGCGGGGCGAGAGCGACAAGGCTTATGACTGGGTAACCGGTTTCGAAAAAGAAACCGGCTGCAAGGTCAACGTCAAGACCGCCGCCACCTCCGATGAAATGGTCAGCCTGATGGCCAAGGGTGGCTATGACCTGGTCACCGCCTCCGGCGACGCATCGTTACGGTTGATCGTCGGCAAGCGCGTACAGCCGATCAATACGGCGCTAATCCCGAACTGGAAAAACATCGACCCGCGACTCGCCAATGCGCAGTGGTACGTGGTCAACCAGCAAACCTACGGCACCCCGTATCAGTGGGGCCCGAACGTACTGATGTACAACACCGGCGTGTTCAAAACCGCGCCTGACAGCTGGAGCGTGGTGTTCAATGCGCAGAACCTGCCCGACGGCAAGCCGAACAAGGGTCGCGTGCAAGCCTACGACGGCCCGATCTACATTGCCGACGCGGCGCTGTACCTGAAGACCGCCAAGCCGGAACTGGGCATCCAGAGCCCCTATGAACTGACTGAAACCCAATACCAGGCCGTGCTTGAACTGCTGCGTGCCCAGCAACCATTGATTCACCGCTACTGGCACGACACTACCGTGCAAATGAGCGACTTCAAAAACGAAGGCGTGGTCGCGTCCAGCGCCTGGCCGTATCAAGTCAACGGCCTGATGAACGAGAAACAGCCAATCGCCTCGACCATCCCCAAGGAAGGCGCCACGGGCTGGGCCGACACCACCATGTTGCACGCCGAGGCCAAGCACCCCAACTGTGCTTACAAGTGGATGGACTGGTCGCTGCAACCCAAGGTCCAGGGCGACGTAGCCGCCTGGTTTGGTTCGTTACCAGCAGTGCCGGCAGCGTGCAACTCGAGCGAACTGTTGGGCGCACAAGGCTGCAAGACCAACGGTTTTGACCAGTTCGAGAAGATCGCCTTCTGGAAAACCCCGCAGGCTGAAGGCGGCAAATTTGTGCCGTACAGCCGCTGGACCCAGGACTACATCGCGATCATGGGCGGTCGCTAAGCCCTCTTCGCCAGCAGGTTCACTTGCGCATTTGATTGCACTCCCCCGTGGGAGCGAGCCTGCTCGCGCAGCTTTTAAAGATTCTGTTTTTTGGAGCACCGCACCATGACACTTGCAGTCCAGTTCACCCAAGTTTCCCGTCAATTCGGCGAGGTGAAAGCCGTTGACCGGGTTTCCATCGATATCAAGGACGGCGAGTTCTTCTCCATGCTGGGCCCATCCGGCTCGGGCAAAACCACCTGCTTGCGTCTGATCGCAGGCTTCGAACAACCGAGCGCAGGCTCGATCCGCATTCATGGCGAAGAAGCCGCCGGGCTGCCGCCGTACCAGCGTGATGTGAACACCGTCTTCCAGGATTACGCTCTGTTCCCGCACATGAACGTTCGCGACAACGTCGCTTATGGCTTGAAAGTCAAAGGCGTCGCCAAGGCCGAGCGCCAGATGCGCGCCGAAGAGGCGCTGGATATGGTCGCCCTTGGTGGTTACGGAGAGCGTAAACCGGTGCAGTTGTCCGGCGGCCAACGCCAACGCGTGGCCCTGGCCCGCGCCCTGGTCAATCGCCCCCGCGTGTTGCTGCTCGACGAGCCCCTGGGCGCTCTCGACCTGAAGCTGCGCGAACAGATGCAAAGTGAGCTGAAAAAGTTGCAACGCCAGCTCGGCATCACGTTCATCTTTGTCACCCACGACCAGACCGAAGCGCTATCGATGTCTGACCGTGTAGCCGTGTTCAACAAGGGCCGCATCGAACAAGTTGATACCCCGCGCAATCTGTACATGAAACCGGCAACCACCTTCGTCGCCGAATTCGTCGGCACCTCCAACGTGATCCGCGGTGATTTGGCGCGTCGATTGAGCGGCAACCCGCAGGCGTTTTCAATTCGTCCCGAGCATGTACGTTTCGCCGAGGGCCCCTTGGCCAGCCACGAGATCGAAGTCAGTGGCCTGCTGCATGATATTCAATACCAAGGCAGCACCACCCGCTATGAGCTGAAACTGGAAGACGGCCAGACCCTGAACATCAGCCGCGCCAACGTGCAGTGGCTGGATGTCAGTGCCCAGCACCAGACAGGGCAGCGCATCAGCGCCCGCTGGGCACGCGAGGCCATGGTCGCGCTGCACGACACCGTTACAAGCGGGGTGTGAAATGAACAGCGTGGCTATCCCTCAAACCCAGGCCGGTAACTCGCCTCTGCGCAGGTTCTCCAACCTGTTGTACCGGCGCCCCAACCTCTACCTGTCGATGCTGCTGGTGCCGCCGTTGCTGTGGTTTGGCGCGATCTACCTGGGCTCGTTGTTGATGTTGCTATGGCAAGGTTTTTACACCTTCGATGACTTCACCATGGCGGTCACTCCCGACCTGACCCTGGCGAATTTTGCAGCGCTGTTTCAGCCGTCAAACTTCGACATCATCGTGCGCACTCTGAGCATGGCCATTGTCGTGTCAATCGCCAGTGCCGTTGTCGCATTTCCGATTGCCTACTACATGGCGCGCTACACCACCGGTAAAACCAAAGCGTTTTTCTACATCGCGGTGATGACGCCGATGTGGGCCAGTTACATCGTCAAGGCTTACGCCTGGACGCTGCTGCTGGCCAAGGGCGGCGTGGCGCAGTGGTTCGTTCAGCACCTGGGGCTGGAACCGGTATTGCAGTTTGTACTGGGCATTCCGGGGGTCGGCGGCAGTACATTGTCGACCTCGCACCTTGGCCGTTTCATGGTGTTCGTCTACATCTGGCTACCGTTCATGATATTGCCGATCCAGGCCTCTTTGGAACGCTTGCCGCCCTCCTTGCTGCAAGCCTCGGCCGACCTTGGCGCCAAGCCGCGCCAGACCTTTATGCAGGTGATTCTGCCGCTGTCGATTCCGGGCATTGCCGCCGGTTCGATCTTCACGTTTTCACTGACGCTGGGCGACTTTATCGTGCCGCAACTGGTCGGCCCGCCAGGCTACTTCGTTGGCAGCATGGTGTACGCCCAACAAGGCGCAATCGGCAACATGCCGATGGCTGCTGCCTTCACGCTGGTGCCGATCGTGCTGATCGCCATTTACCTGTCCATCGTCAAACGTCTGGGGGCCTTCGATGCGCTCTGATCCAAAGAAACCGGCGTCGGAAAAACAAGGCGATCAAGCATCCCTGGGCCTGAAAATCGCAGCCTGGGGCGGGTTGGTGTTTTTGCACTTCCCGATCCTGATCATCTTCATGTACGCCTTCAACACCGAGGAAGCGGCCTTCAGCTTTCCGCCCAAGGGGTTCACCCTGCACTGGTTCAGCGTGGCGTTTTCGCGCCCCGACGTACTGGAAGCGATCAAGCTGTCGGCACAAATTGCTGCGATTGCAACGCTGATTGCGATGGTGCTCGGCACCTTGGCTTCGGCGGCGTTGTACCGCCGGGATTTCTTCGGCAAGCAAGGCATCTCACTGATGCTGATCCTGCCGATTGCCCTGCCGGGGATCATCACCGGTATCGCGTTGCTGGCGACATTCAAGTCATTCGGCATCGAACCCGGGATGTTCACCATCATCGTCGGCCATGCGACTTTCTGCGTAGTGATCGTCTACAACAACGTAATCGCGCGCTTGCGCCGCACCTCCCACAGCCTGATCGAAGCGTCGATGGACTTGGGGGCTGATGGCTGGCAAACCTTCCGCTACATCATGTTACCGAGCCTGGGCTCGGCGTTGCTCGCAGGCGGGATGCTGGCATTTGCATTGTCGTTCGATGAAATCATCGTCACCACGTTCACTGCTGGTCATGAGCGCACCTTGCCGCTGTGGCTGCTCAACCAGCTCAGCCGCCCAAGAGACGTGCCGGTCACCAACGTAGTCGCCATGCTCGTGATGATGGTGACCATGCTGCCAATTCTCGGCGCCTATTACCTGACCCGTGGTGGCGAAAGCGTAGCGGGCAGTGGCGGTAAATAACCGACAGCGACTCTCCCCTGTGGGAGCGAGCCGGCTCGTTCCCACAGTGATCAAAATAATTCGATAAGGACGCAGCCATGCAAACCAAACTCTTGATCAACGGCCAACTGATTGACGGCGAAGGCCCCGCCCAACCGGTGCTCAACCCGGCACTCGGCAGCGTGCTGGTGCACATCAACGAAGCCAGCGAGGCCCAGGTCGATGCCGCCGTGCGTGCCGCCGATGCCGCGTTTGACAGCTGGTCGCAAACCCCGCCAAAGGACCGCTCACTGCTGTTGCTCAAAATCGCCGATACCATCGAAGCCCACGGGCAAGAGCTGGCCAAACTGGAATCGGACAACTGTGGCAAACCCTACAGCGCCGCATTGAACGACGAGATCCCGGCGATTGCCGATGTATTCCGCTTCTTCGCTGGCGCCAGCCGCTGCATGAGCGGTTCGGCCGGCGGTGAATACCTGCCGGGGCATACCTCGATGATCCGCCGCGACCCGGTGGGTGTGATCGCCTCTATCGCGCCCTGGAACTACCCGCTGATGATGGTTGCCTGGAAAATCGCCCCTGCCCTGGCTGCCGGTAATACCGTGGTGCTCAAACCGTCGGAGCAAACCCCGCTGACAGCATTGCGTCTGGCTGAGCTGGTGTCAGATATCCTCCCGGCTGGCGTGCTTAACCTGGTGTTCGGCCGCGGTCAGACGGTGGGCAGCCCACTGACCACTCACCCCAAAGTGCGCATGGTGTCGCTGACTGGCTCGATTGCCACCGGTTCGAACATCATTTCCAGTACCGCTGACAGCGTCAAACGCATGCACATGGAGCTGGGCGGCAAGGCCCCGGTGATTATCTTTGACGACGCTGACATCGACGCCGCCGTGGAAGGCATCCGCACCTTCGGTTTCTACAATGCAGGGCAAGACTGCACCGCCGCCTGCCGCATCTACGCCCAGGAAGGCATCTACGACAAGTTCGTCGAAAAGCTCGGCGCGGCGGTAAGCAGCATCAAGTACGGCTTGCAGGACGATCCATCGACCGAACTCGGCCCGCTGATCACCGCTCGCCACCGCGACCAGGTTGCCGGGTTTGTCGAGCGCGCGGTGGCTCAGCCGCATATCCGTTTGATCACCGGTGGCAAGGCGGTTGAAGGCGAGGGTTTCTTTTTCGAACCGACCGTATTGGCCGACGCCCTGCAGGACGATGAAATTGTCCGCCGCGAAGTATTCGGGCCCGTGGTGTCAGTGACCAAGTTCACCGATGAAGCACAGGTGCTGGGCTGGGCCAACGACTCGGACTACGGCTTGGCGTCGTCGGTCTGGACCTCGGACGTAGGTCGCGCACACCGTTTGTCTGCACGCTTGCAGTACGGCTGCACCTGGGTCAACACCCACTTTATGCTGGTCAACGAAATGCCTCACGGCGGTCAGAAACTGTCCGGTTATGGCAAGGACATGTCCATGTACGGACTGGAGGACTACACCACCGTGCGACATGTGATGTTCAAGCACTAACCGCTTCGCGAGCAGGCTCGCTCCTGCATCTTGACCGCACTCCCCCTGCGGGAATGAGCCTGTTCGCGAAGGACTCTGCGCGATTTAAAAACAATAACCGCCGATCCCGGCAGCGCCATCAGCGCCTTGCCACGGTTTCGGCCATCCAAAATCCGCCGTTCTTCCGGAGCCAGCACACCATGAGTGCATCCCCCGACCTCTCTGCCACCATCGAAGATAGCGACGCCGAGCAACTGCGCAAACTGGGTTACACCTCCAATTTCAATCGCAGCATGAGCCTGTGGGAGAACTTCGCCCTGGGCTTCACCTATCTCTCTCCGGTCGTAGGGGTTTATACCCTCTTCGGTCTGTGCCTCGCCGCAGGCGGGCCTCCGATGTTCTGGGCCTACCTGCTGGTCGGTTGCGGCCAAATGCTGGTCTGTCTGATTTTTGGTGAAGTGGTTTCACAGTTTCCTATTTCCGGTGGCGTCTACCCATGGGCTCGTCGCTTGGTAGGCAAGCGCTGGGCATGGATGGTCGGCTGGATCTACTCCATCGCACTGTGCGTCACCATCGCCGCCGTGGCAGTCGGTGCCGGCCCGTACCTGGCCGCAATGATGGGCTTTGAGCCGAGCAATAACACCAACATCATCATCGCGCTGGTTTTGACCCTGTTCGCCACCCTGGTCAATCTCAGCGGCACCAAGGTGCTGGCACGCATCGCCATGTTCGGCTTCCTGTGCGAGCTGATCGGCGCCGTGATCGTCGGCGTTTACTTGTTGGTTTTCGAACGTCACCAGCCACTAGGGGTGCTGTTCAACACCTTTGATATCAGCGTCGATGGCTCGTATCTGCCAGCCTTCCTCACTGCCTCGCTGGCAGGAATGTTTCTGTACTACGGCTTT
This sequence comes from Pseudomonas kulmbachensis, assembly GCF_963681935.1. Taxonomy (NCBI): domain Bacteria; kingdom Pseudomonadati; phylum Pseudomonadota; class Gammaproteobacteria; order Pseudomonadales; family Pseudomonadaceae; genus Pseudomonas; species Pseudomonas kulmbachensis. The sequence continues at coordinate 3,824,481 of NZ_OY817088.1, forward strand.
GAAGCGTGCGGCGATGTGGCCGAAGAAACCCCGAACCCGAGCAAGCAAATCCCGGTAGCCATGCGTATGACCATCTATATCGGCGGGATCGCGGCGATGTTCGCCTGCCTCGCGCTGATTCTGGCGGTTCCGGACATGCAGGCTGTGATCAACGGCACCGACAAGGACCCGGTGACCACCATCCTCAATAACGCCTTCGGTCCAGTTGGCTCGAAAGTGGTGATGGGCGTAGTCATGATTTCCTTCATCTCCTGTGTGATTAGCCTACAAGCCGCTGCCAGTCGCCTGCTGTACTCCTACGCACGGGATGAAATGGTCATTGGCAGCTCAGTGCTGAAGAAAATTTCACCTGCAACTCAGGTGCCGGTGGCAGCACTGTTTGTGTCCGGCGTCCTGCCCGCACTGATCATTGCACTGGGCTTCTTTCTGCAAGATGCGGTGGCAACCATCGTCAGCTTCGCTGCGATCGGCATTTACCTTGCGTTCCAGATGATCGTTCTCGCGGCACTTTACGCGCGCGCCAAAGGCTGGAAACCCAGCGGCAAATTCACCCTCGGCGCCTGGGGCTGGCCGGTGAATATCGGCGCTTTGGTCTACGGTATCAGCGCAATTATCAACATGGCTTGGCCGCGCACCCCGGATGCCCCGTGGTACATCAACTACGCCATGCTCCTGAGCACGGCCATCGTCATCGGTCTGGGCCTGCTCTACATGTGGCTCGCCAAACCGTATGACCACGGCACAGCCCCAGCGGGTGATGCTTGGCAGATCAGCCGATAACTGCATTTCACCCCCGATACCGCAGCGCTTATAACAATAAACAAGGACTCATCATGGAAATCACCCGCCGCGACTTTCTCAACGGCGTCGCCATCACCATCGCTGCCGGCATGACGCCTTTGCAGATACTCCAGGCCGCACCCGACGGTCGCTACTACCCACCTGCCCTGACCGGCCTGCGCGGCAGCCACGTCGGCTCCTTCGAAATCGCGCACCAGATGGGCTGGGAGAAAAAGGTCTTTGACACCGATCACCTGCCCATCAGTGAGCAGTACGACCTGGTGGTAGTCGGCGGCGGCTTGAGCGGGTTGTCTGCTGCGTGGTTTTATCGTGAGAAACATCCGAACGCACGCATCCTGATTCTGGACAACCACGACGACTTCGGCGGGCACGCCAAGCGCAACGAATTCTCCGCTGGCGGCCGCATGATCCTGGGCTACGGCGGCAGCGAAGCCTTCCAGTCGCCGAATCACCTGTTCAGTAAGGAAGTGAACGGGATGCTGAAAAAACTCGGGGTCGAAACCAAACGCTTCGAAACCGCTTTCGCCCGCCAGTTCTACCCGAACCTGGGGCTGTCCCGTGCAGTGTTCTTCGACAAGGAGAACTTCGGCGAAGATAAACTGGTCAACGGCGACCCAACACCGATGGTCGCCGACGACATTGCCCCGGACCAACTGCATGCTCGCTCCATCAGTGACTTCATCAACGACTTCCCCCTGCCGCAAGCAGACCGGACAGCCTTGATCGAACTGCACGTCGCGCCAAAAGACTACCTCGCAGGCAAAACTGTCGAGGAAAAAACCGCCTACCTGGAAGCCACCAGCTATCGCGATTTCCTGCTCAAGAACGTAGGCCTGTCTGAGTCTGCGGTGAAATACTTCCAGAGTCGTACCAATGACTTCATGGCCCTGAGCATCGACGCTGTTTCGGCTTACGATACTTATAACGTCGGCTTTCCAGGTTTCAGTGCGATGAGTCTGGAACCGATCAGCGAAGAAGCCCAAGCAGAAATGGAAGAGCCTTACATCTACCACTTCCCTGATGGCAATGCTTCGCTGGCCCGGCTACTGGTTCGTAGCCTGATACCAAGCGTCGCGCCCGGACACAACATGGACGACATCGTCCTCGCATCGTTCGACTACGCCAAGCTGGACCAGCCAAAAGCCCCAGTACGCTTACGTCTGAACAGCACCGCCGTCAGCGTGCGAAATGTCGGCGAAGGGGTAAATATCGGTTACAGCCGTGGCGGCCAGCTCAATCAGGTCCGCGGCAAGCATTGCATCCTGGCCTGCTACAACATGATGATTCCGTATCTGCTGCACGACCTGCCGCCAGAGCAATCCTACGCCCTGAGCCAAAACGTGAAATTCCCGCTGATCTACACCAAGGTAGTGATCCGTAACTGGGAGTCGTTCCAGAAGCTGGGCGTCCACGAAATCTATGCTGCGACCCAGCCCTACAGCCGCATCAAACTCGACTACCCGGTAAGCATGGGCGGCTACGAACACCCGCGCGATCCGAAACAACCCATCGGCTTGCACATGGTCTACGTACCTACCAGCCCGAACAGTGGCATGAACGCACGCGACCAGGCCCGTGCCGGTCGCGGCAGACTGTACGGGCAATCGTTCGAAGTGCTCGAAGCGCAACTGCGTGATCAACTGCAACGCATGCTCGGCCCGGGGGGGTTCAATCACCAGACCGACATTCTCGCCATCACCGTCAATCGCTGGTCACACGGCTATGCGTATTTTTCCAACAGCCTGTACGACGATGCCGACGAGAGCGAAAAACTGATGAACCTGGCACGCCAACCGCTGGGCCGGGTGAGCATTGCCAATTCGGATGCAGCCTGGAGCGCCTATGCCCATGCTGCAATTGATGAAGCACACAGGGCCGTGGGCGAAGTGGCGTAGTCAAACCATCACAAACGAAAAGCAACCGGTAGCCCTGAGGGGCTGACCGGCTACCTCTATACTGCTACAGGGTTTGTGCGGGCGGCCTGGCCCCGCACGAACAGCTTGGCCAACACCTGCAACAAACGATCATCTGCACCTGCGGGGCCAATCACTTGCAGCCCTACCGGCATCCCCCTCACCTGCCCCACAGGCAGGCTGATCGCCGGTAACCCGGTAAGGTTCCAGGCACTGGTGTAGCTAAGCACTGCACCGCGTACATCAATGTCCTGTTCACCAACCCGAACCTCACGCGCATCAACCTCGGTTGCGGTGACAGGTACGCTGGGCGAGACCAGGAAGTCATAGCGCTCGAATAAACGCGCCATGGCCGCCTTGTACTGCTCCTGGCCAGCCTGGGCACGAATGTATTGCCACCCCCTGACCTCGCGCGACAACTCAAGACGTTCGCGTACCTCCTGCTCAAACTTGTGTGGCGCATCCTGCATGCGCTCGGCATGGACGTCGAAGGCCTCGGCGCGTTGCAGAACCAGCAAGGTGTCTTTCATTCCTCCCGCCAGCGGCGCCAGCTCTGCAGTCTCCTGCAACGTATCGCCAAACAACTGTTGCGCCGCCTGATATGCCTGGCGATCCACCTCGGCGTCGACCGGGCCGAAGCTGCCCGTGGTAATCCAGCCCACCCGCAACGGCCGAGGATTGGCCTGCGAGACGCAGGCGCGTCCTGCAATCACTTCGAACAGCAGACGCGCATCCTCGACGGAGTTGGCGATCGGGCCCACGTGGTCGAGGCTCGATGACAGCGGGAACACGCCCTCCAGCGGTACGCTGGCAAACGATGGCTTGAAGCCGACCACGCCGCACAATGCCGCCGGAATCCGGATCGATCCGCCGGTGTCGGTGCCCAGCGCCAGCGGCACCATACCGCTGGCAACTGCAGCGGCGCTGCCTGCGCTGGAGCCGCCCGTGATGCAACGCGCATCCCACGGGTTGCGGGCCGCGCCCTGCAGCGAACGGTCGCCGGTCGGACCGTAGGCAAATTCGTGGGTCAAGGTCTTGCCCACAATCACCGCCCCCGCCTCGCGCAACCGCTGCACACATAGCGCATCGGCGTTCGGCTTGAAGCCTTCGAAATGTGCCGAACCATAGGTGGTGACGTAGTCGAACGTGTCGATGTTGTCTTTGACCGCTACCGGAATGCCCTGCAGCGGGCCCAGGTCCTGACCTTGGGCCAACAACTCATCGGCCCTGCGGGCCTGAGCCAGTGCGATGGGTGCATCGACCTGAACAAAAGCGTTCAAGAGCGGATTCAGGCGCTCGATGCTGTCCAAAGCCGCCTGGGTCAACTCGACACTCGTCAGGCTGCCCGCGCGCAGGCGTTCGGCCAGCGTGGTGACTGATTGGCCAAAAAAATATCCAGCGTGGGTAGGCTTCGCCAGGTTCATACAGACAACTCCATCAAACAACTGCGGGGATAGGGGAAGGAACAGCCTGCCGTCCACCGGGACGCACCATCAGCATTGCGCTCATCCCCAGCGCCGTGGCCACCGCAGCCGCCACAAACATCGAGGAGTAACCGTAACGAACGGTCAGGTAACCGGTGAGCATTGGGGCAATGAACGAAGCGGTGTTGGCGATAAAGTGGGTCATGCCACTGTAGGCGCCAACCCGGTTGGACGGCGCGGTGTCGATCACGACGGCCCAATACACGGAGTTGGGCAGCGCGTTGAGGGCGTTGGCCAAGGTCATCAGGGCAATCACGCCCCACACGGTCTGGGCCTGCGATACGAGGATAAAACACAACGTGGTCAACAACAGGCAGGTCGCAGCCAGCCAGCTGCGGGCCACTTTCAGATTGCCGGTGCGGCGCAGCAACAGGTCGGAAATCTTGCCGCCCAGCAACACGGTGAAGCAGGCGCCGGTCCACGGAATCATGCCCATGTACCACAGCGACGAGAGGTTGTAATGGAACTCGTCCTGCAGGTATTTGGGGGTCCAGGTCAGCAACAGAAAGGTTACGTACACAAACGAGAAGTAGCCGATTGCATTAAGCAACAGGTCCTTGTTCTTGAAGAAGTGCCAGACCGGCGCAACGCTGCTCGTTGGGGTCGAGGCATTGCTCGCTTCGGCACGCTCCTTGCGCAGAAAGTCCAGCTCGGCTTTGGACACGCGCGGGTTTTCCTCGGGGGTGTTGGTGAAGCGCGTCATGAAGAAGATCAGCAGTGCCAGGCTGACCACGCCCAGCACCACGAACATGCTGCGCCAGTCGCCGGTCAGCGTTTGCAGGCCCACCGCCACCGGGGCAGTCAACAACGCACCCAACGGTGTACTCAGCAAACCGACCGAAACCACGAAGCCGCGCTCCTTGGGGGTCGCCCAGTTGGCCACGCTCTTGTTGATCACCGAGTACGCTGGCCCCTCGGCAAAGCCGAACATCACGCGGATGGTGGCGAAACCGGCCATGGCCGAACCACCCAGGAACGCCAGCCCGAAATCACCGGCAAACGCCGTGGCGATTTCGAAGACCGACCAGGTGGCACCGGCAATCAGCCAGATGCGCTTGGCACCAAAACGGTCAGCGAGGATCCCGCCGATCAACGCACCAAGGATGTAACCGTAACCGAAGTAACCCAGGACATTGCCCCAGTCGGCCTTGTCGAAACCGTACTCCGGAAGAATGCTCGCCGAGGCGTAGGCAATCGCGCCGCGGTCGATGTAGTTGAGCAGTGCCATCAGCATGATCAGGAAAAAAATCTGGTAGCGGAAAGACGGAATCACTGGGTTATTCATAGGAATCTGACTCTTCAAGTGATGGCAGAAGTCAAAAAGTCGGCCGGACTCGGCGTATTTTTATTGTTTTACCCAAACGTTTGGGTTGGCGAAATGTAGAGCGAAGAAAAGTTTTAGTCAAACGTTTGGGTAAAGATTTAATTCCGGGGCGATGCCCCATGTTCGGGTAGAATTCGCGCGCTGAATAACAGACTGCTGGAAGCCTCTTGAACATGCCGAATCAATCCCGCCCCGCCACCCTGAAGTCCATGGCGACTGCACTCGGAGTGCACGTTTCCACGGTGTCACGGGTGCTCAATGGCGACCCCGCCGGGGTCGAGCGAGCGGCGTCGGCCGAAGTTGTGGCGCGGATTCGTGCATTGGCAAAAGAGCTGGATTATCGACCGAACACGCAGGCATCCAACCTGAAGTTGCGTAAAAGTCAGGAAATCTGCGTGCTCATGCCGCGCCTCACCGACCTGGTGATGGCGACTATCTACGACAGCATCGACAGCGCGGCCGAGCAGGCCGGCTACCTGACTTTCGTCTCCAATACCGACGACCAGCCGCAGCGCCAGATGGCGCGTGCCGAACATGCCTTGCGCCGCTCGGTGGCCGGGTTGATCGTGGGTGATTCACACGTTGGCGAAACCCAGCCCTTGCTCGATCTGCTGACTCGCAAGCACATCCCCTACGTGCTGGTCAGCCGCCAGATTGCCGGGCATCTGGCGGCATGCAGTGACGATGAGTTGGGTGGCTGGCTGGCGGCCGAGCACCTGTACCAGCTGGGTTGTCGCGATGTGGCAATTCTGGCGGGCGAACGGCATGCCTCCACCGGGGCCGACCGCACCCGCGGTTTTACCCGGTTTTACCGTGAACAAGGCATCACGCTGCGCCCGGAGTGGACCCTCAATGGTCCTTTTGACAGCCTCACCGGACACAGGCAAGGCGAGTACCTGTTGGGCCTGAACCCACGGCCGCAGGCGTTTTTCGCGGTCAACGACTTCCTCGCCATCGGCTTGATGGGAGCCGCACGCGACAAGGGCTTGATGCCCGGCAAAGACATTGCCGTGGTCGGCTTCAACGACACCCCGCTGGCCAACGAGCTGATGGTGCCGCTGACCAGCGTGCGCCTGCCGCTGGCAGAAATGGGTCAGCATGCCGTGCAACTGCTGCTCAAGCGCATCAAGGGCGAGGCCTGCGAGTCGATCACCCTGACCCCGCAGCTACAGGTGCGGGCGAGCTCCTCGCTGCTGCGCTGAGCTTAGCCAGGCGGGTGGGCGCTGAAGCGCACAAGCTCGGTCAATCACATTACCCGCGCCAAGGCCTAGGTACTGAACCTTCGCGGTGAAAAGGAACTGCAGTTGAACCAACATACATTGTCCATGCGCCTGGAGCGCGTGGCTGCACATATACCAGCAGATGCGCACCTGGCCGATATCGGCTCGGATCACGCCTATCTGCCGGTGGCGTTGATGCGGCGTGGCGTCATCGCGGCGGCGGTGGCTGGCGAGGTGGCATTGACGCCGTTCCTCTCAGCCAAGCGCACCGTACGCGACAACAGCCTGGAACAGCGCATCACCGTGCGTCAGGCCAGCGGCCTGGCAGCGATCGAACCGGGCGACGGGATTACCGCGATCAGCATCTGCGGCATGGGCGGCGAAACCATCCGCGACATCCTCGACAACGGCAAGGCCCACCTGAGCGGCCGGGAGCGCTTGATCCTGCAGCCCAACGGCGGCGAACAACCACTGCGCCAATGGCTGATGGAAAACGACTACTGCATCCTCTACGAGGAACTGCTGCGAGAAAATCGGTTCGACTACGAAATCATCGTCGCCGAGCGCACCGGGCCAGTGACATACACAGGCGAAGAACTGTACTTCGGCCCACTGCAAATGCAGGCCCGCAGCCCGGAGTTCCTGCACAAGTGGCAGCGCATGCTGCGCCAGAAGCAAAAAAACCTGAACAACATCGCCCGAGCGCAGCAGGCAGTACCCGAAGCAAAGGTGCAAGACATCGCCCAACAAGTACGCTGGATTACCGAACTGCTGGCTTGAGCGGGCCCTGCACCTCCCAGGGCTCAATCCAGGACGCCAACCACGACACCTTGTTCATTGACACTGGACGACTAATCCCCTGCACCACGAAACGTGACAGTCCGATTCGTAAAAATCGCCTGCAGACTGACCGGCTCATTCCCCATCTCTGTTTTTCGTCTGATCTCTTCCAGCCCCAGCTCAATACGATAATCACATAGATGCTCGAAAAGCCTGTCTTGTGAGACCGTGACGGCCTCGCCTCCACTTTTGGAGCACAAGATATGCAGCACCGCTGCAAGGGGCAGAGACAGTGCATCCTCTACATCCTGCTCAAAGTACGCTTCCAACTGTGCAGCCAGCACACCCAACCATTTATCACTCAAGTTGCAGGGCAACGTGGACTCAAGTCCTTTGCGAAGCACCTCGTCACGAAACGAAACCATCAACCCCTTGGCCATGGCATAACCCTCTGTAGTGAGGATGCCTATTTAACTACCGCCCAAAGACCATGGCTCTGGCTTTAATCGAGTGAAATTTCCTATTTTCAGGTGCATCACTTCCTACGCAGCACGTTGCAAGGAATGTGCTTTCTATTGCATCCATACCCGCGCCTGACCAAATCGCAGGCACAAAAAAGCCGGTTAATCCTGAGGATTAGACCGGCTGTTTTGGTGTTGCTATATGGTGGGTCGTGTGGGATTCGAACCTACGACCAATTGGTTATGCTCGATGCCATCAGAATCACTTTCCCTCATAGAAGCGGGTACCTCACGGGCTCGCTTGGCTCTGTTTTTTTTCAGTTAAAAACTTGCACAGGGTGGATAAATTGCAGCGAATTCAATCATCCACTTTTAGGTTTCTTGATTCCACATGGCCTACTCCATTCAATATTACTAGAGGAAATGGCAGAAATGATCGAATTAACGAGTGGCCTGGAGCTTGGGAGAGGCAGGTATAATCCAACTATTCGCGGATATACTTCTGTGTCGTCAGAATATATAAGGGTTTTGATTGAGGCCGCAGCAATAAGGGCATTTTGAGCCGTCGTCGCGTTCAATTCACTGTGCATTGGAAGCGCACTAGAGACTGCTTTCCCACTCACACCTAAAGTTTGTACAATCAAGCTCCCTTTAAGGTTATTGGCCTGAGCCTCAGCGCCTATAACACCGATACCGGAAAGATTGGCTTTACTACCTGTTATCTCAACATTTGATGTAATGCGGATCCCGATCCCCACATATACAGGAATATTGTATGGCGTGAAAATCAAGCCAGCGCCCCCTGAAACTTTATTGTTTCTATCTTTATAGTCACTATCAGTAAGTACAATATATCTCTCGGCCACTACAGATTGTCTATTCGCAGTCGCATTCCCGTATGAGTACTCAGAAGTCAGCGGATCCAATATCGATACCTGCTGCCAATTAGAATTTTCTAGCTCCGAACCTCCGAACACTGCAATTTTTGCATTTCTATATCTAACTTGCTTATTGATCCACAACCTGAAATTTATCGTATCGGCAGATATGTAATCGGCAGTAACCCGATAATGCTCAGAATTACCACCTATTTTCCCTACCCCATACGTGACACTCCCCCCCGATGTAAAGTTCTCAACCACCATCCGAACTGTGTTATCAGGCAACGACGACAAGACATCCTTAAATTGTGGTGAAGCAGACGGCTCACTACTGCCTCCAAGTACTTTTTCTTCAGCGGTACAGTTCTCCCCCTTTGCTGTAATCACGCGTAACGGGTCCAATGGGATATAAGTATAGCCAGACGTTTCATCATAGCTACTAGCAGGATAGATCTTACAACCGCCCACGCTAGCGACCACCACGACAGCAAATATGATTTTATTATTCATAACTCACTCTCTCACCATCATGCAAAAACGAGCATTGAAAATTCACATATAGAAATCCAACTTACTAATATAAGCAGCGTATGCCAGACACCACCTTGAGCAATTTCGTCTGTCACTAATATTCTGAGTGCAATACAGATAGCATAGCGCTGGCCTAGAATTTTGCACGGAAGAAAATCCTGGGCTTCACATACGACCGAATGAAAGTATTGATCCCTTATGAGATGGGTGGTGGGATGGCCGCTTTTGTCACGGTTTCGGGTTTCAATCAGCACCTCTAGTTCGACACCTAAAACTCATTTACCCCCATCATTCAACATAAGCGCGAAAACAGTTACTCAAATTTATTAGCCAGCAACGCAGCTAATTTTTCCGGCTGCAGACCTACCAGTTCGTCAGTTTCAAGGTCGAATGGGACCACCCACAGCGTGAGCCCGCTTCCAAAATGAAAAGGTTGCAGCGTTTCCTGAAAAAGCTGTCTTCGTGGATAAATCAGTACCAGTTCTCCTTCTCCATTCAAATACTTATGGCCATAGGCAAAAAGCTGGTAGAAGTCACTCTGGTTTAAACCGTATTTGTTCTCGCTTGTTCTCGTGTCCAAACACTTCCATTTAGCATCAAGAACCCATTCTCGTCCTTGGAAACGGATCAAAAAATCCGGTTCCAAGCGAAACCAAGGATTGTTCTGATGCTGACACAGATGTTCACTTCTGGCTGGAGCACGTAACGTTGCTCCATGCTCCAGCCGTTTTCTAAAAAAAGCCTCCACGTAGTTTTCAAAGAGTTTTTCCATCGGGAACAGCAAACTCACTCCCTGCCAAGCTCCCTCCAACGCCAATGGCATCTGTTGATTAAGCACCAGTTCGCACCACGGCCTGATTGACACATAGTGCGCCATAAGCCGATCTGTCTGCCAAGCACGAAAATCCTTACGCACTTGATAACTACAAGGAATTTCACGCAACAGGCTCCTTAGTTCATTAGCGAGACGCCAGTTATCCGCATCTTGAGTCGAGCGGCATACTTGCTCCAAAGCTAACTTCAACAAACGGTTTTCCGCACGATCAGGAAGAAATGCATCATGCCGGAGCTGAAAATATTGCTGACGACCAAGTGGTTGACGCATCTGAGCCACAGTATTGAGCTGACCTCGCAAAAAACGCTGCTCATCTTCGATCCGGTGAAAATCAAAGCGCACTCCTCGTTTGATCAAATAATCCAGCTCGGACAAAAACTGAGCCATCACCCATTCTGTCAACGGAGCGTCGTATAGCTGCAATGCCGTAATACCGGCCTCACGTGGTTTGATCCGCAAAGCAGCTTGAATCATCTTGCGCAGTAATGCCCTACTGGTCTTTCGACAATCACCAGCTTCAATGTGCTTGGGGAGAATTTCCAGCTTTGTACCGCATGGCGTTTCAATCAGCCCAACATAGCTATCCCATCGAAGAGAGCGCCGTCCCTCCACATGCAGCAGTACTGCGCCCGATTTATTGAACGACTCGCTGAGCTTACACAACCAATCGAAAGCGCTCTCAGAGACCTGTGCATTATCCAGATCACAAAGCACAGAATCTGTGGTTAGCCGCGCATACTCTCTGACTGTGACCAAACGATTCACGCGGACACGAACTCAGAGAGAGAGGTTTCGATAAGAGCAGTATTAGAAACTGAAATCACACCGCTATAAGCCCCCACACGAGTAAACGCCGCGCTGTTTATCTGCCACGGTCGAGTATATGCCGGCACATTCACGCTATCGCCAAACAATGCTTGCATATCACGCGAACTCTGACCGGTGAACCGATCCGCAACTGCTTTACGATGGTCATTCAAGACCCAGTGAATGCGCTGCCAGTCTTCAAAGAAATACTCTTGCAACAACGGTAAAACCTGATTGCGGAAGATTTGCTCCAGCAGATGCATCCGCTCATCTTGAGTCAGTTCGTCCTTGGACAAAGGCATAAAGTACGCATGGCCAAGGCGATGATCGCGATCGAGCAGCACCTCAATACGATCGTTCATAGATCTGAGCAACTCACCAATATTGATGCCTCGAACACTAATATCGTCCAGCAAATCCGGGCGCGGAGGCATCTCCCTGAACGTAAATCGTCGGCGCAAAGCGATATCCAAACCTGCCAGTGAGCGATCAGCCGTATTCATGGTTCCAATTAAATACAGGTTCTCAGGCACGCTAAAGCGCTCTTTTGAATAAGGTAGTAAGACTTCCAGTGCCTCATCCGCTCCAGCACGTTTTGATGGTTCTATTAACGTAATCAACTCACCAAAAATTCGCGAAACATTCCCACGGTTGATTTCGTCGATGATCAAGACAAAAGGCTCAAGCGCGTCGGGTTGAGTTGCTGCCTCTTCAGCCAAAACGACCCCCCCCTCATGAAGAGCTTCCTGCAACGCAGGCCATGTGATGCGCCACAAGGGGTAGACCGTTTTCAGCGTAAGTCCAACACCTCTGTTAATGGCGGTAATGTCGAATTTCAAACCCGTCGCTAACCAGCGTACAGGTAATTTCTGAACATAATCGTTGCGTACTCCTGCAGGGACATTGGGCTCGTACTCGTACTCACCGGTCACAACTCCAACTGCACTGATCTGTGTCCGCGTCCCCAAGCAAACCAAGACATCCCCAGGCAAAATGTTCAGCCCAAAGTCAGTCAAGGAGCTTTGTTCATTTGAACCCAAATTCAAATCTGGGCTCTTCAAATCAGCTGAGCGGATATCACCCACGGAAGACCAACCAATACGCGCCTCTCCATGCTCAAAGCAATAGCGACGGGTATCACCAGAGCTACTCGCTTCCTCAATAGAAATTTTCCAGACTTTAGCGCCCTCCCTAACACCGACTCGTTGCTCATAGACTTTGTCGCGGCGTGCATCCTCACACATTTGGGCAAAAATACCCTTCTCAACCCGGTATTGAACGCCTGATGCAGGTTGTTCAATATCAATATCCACAGTGTCTGCACGGATTCCTTCTACAAAGTCCTCATAGCTAAAGCTCTGATGGAACGTAACAAAGCGAACCTGCTTTTTTTGGACAAAGGCATCAAAGCGTTCTTTTAACGCCGCACGGCTATTATTTCCATCATATAAAAAGTCACCATCGAGAATTTCCAGCGCGCTTTCAATGGTCTTATAGGTTTTTCCTGTTCCAGGGGGACCAAAAAAAATTTGATTAAGGGGGATCGGATGCATAGTCGTTTCCAGGCCAGGACGGAGATCGCCAAGTGGTAAAGATGGCTGTGTATCTGCCAGTTTTTCAAACGTTATTTGATAATGACCGTCAGAAACCTTACTCAAAATGGCGCGATCTCCTCCCTTGAGTTTTAGCGCAGAAAAGGCCGCGCCAAATCGAGCTCTGATACGCCCAAATTTTTTGATGATCCACGTTTCATAAGTATTACCCGCGGGCAGCGTCAGTTTAAAATGCTCTTGCGGCTCGCGATCTCCCTCAGCAATAAATTCTGAAGGAAACAAAGTGGCTAAATCCGGAGACGCTATATAGCCATTACGGATAGCCCCATCTGTCAGCGTTATGTTTAACAGGTGACCAAGCGCAATCCCATCCAAAACGTGGTCTCTCATGAACATCTCCAGGCATTCGGCCGAAGTTGGTACTCAGATTAATAAGCCCTAGCCACTACCAAGGCCATGTAAAAGATAATCAAGTTTGCCACTCATGGTGAAAGCAGCAGCCCCCCTTCCACCTTTTTTCTGCATTTTCAACCTTCACTGCTGAATATCAATCCACGAAACGTCATCGTCAACAACGGAAAAGTCTCTATCTGACGCTTCCTGTTTGTCTTGCAATGTGACGACGTCACCCGCAATCGAACCAGTCGGCGCTACCACGCCGGAGAACAGCTCCCTTCTGTAGTGGCCAATACGGAGGCGGCGTTTGGTTTTTTCTCGGTCTGAGCGGGCATTAGCCCCCCCCCCCCCATTGAATGGATAAGCCCGTATCCAGTTGTAGCGGTGAATTAAACAATGGCTGATATCTCGCTGAGCTGCACAGCCGACATATGGCCTACTTAGGATATCCACTCCGTTTTCAAGTCCCGGAATACGCGCACCATCGGCGAATTATCATCACAATTGCCTCGGCGACTAATGCTCTGGCGTATGCGGTACCGCCAAAGACGCTGCTGAAAGTGGCGGCTGCCGCTTTGGGCGAACTCAACCGATCGTCGCAACACCGGATTGCTGGACAAATTTTAAATACTCATTTTGAACTTCAACAGGTGTTTTTCAGCCGAGTGTTAATTGAGTGAGGCGATTCAGGACTTGAGCTTGCCATCACTGCAATCGATTGATGAGAGATCAGACGCATCGACGCTGTTGGAATTGATGATAAGCCGAGAGAGGATGAATGCCACGATTGGGACTGCCAGCCAGCCAGCCAGCCATCCCTCCTCGCCAAATTGCAGGCACAAAAAAGCCGGTTAATCCTAAGGATTAGACCGGCTGTTTTGGTGTTGCTATATGGTGGGTCGTGTGGGATTCGAACCTACGACCAATTGGTTAAAAGCCAACTGCTCTACCAACTGAGCTAACGACCCGCTTCGTTGTGGGACGTATAATACTGATTTCTAACGAGAATTCAACACCTTGTTAGAAATAAATTCGAAATAATTCAAAAATACCGGGTTGGGTCAGTAATTCCGGCGGCTGCAAAGCCTTCTGCACGCAGGCGGCAGCTATCGCACTTGCCACACGCACGACCCTGGGCGTCTGCCTGGTAGCAAGAAACGGTCAATGCGTAGTCCACACCCAGCTTCACGCCGGCTTGTACGATTTGAGCCTTGCTCATGTTTTGCAGAGGCGCCTTGATACTAAAACCCTGCCCCTCTACCCCGGCCTTGGTCGCCAGGTTGGCCATGACTTCAAACGCTTCAACAAACTCCGGGCGGCAATCCGGGTAACCCGAGTAATCCACTGCGTTGACGCCAATAAAGATATCTCGCGCTTGCAGCACTTCAGCCCAACCCAGGGCCAGAGACAGGAACACAGTATTGCGCGCTGGCACGTAGGTGACCGGGATGCCCTCACTCGGAGCTTCTGGTACGTCTATCGAGCTGTCAGTCAGGGCTGAGCCGCCAATACCGTCCAGGTTCAGGCCAATCACTTTATGCTCAACCGCGCCCAAGTCCCGCGCAACACGTGCAGCTGCGTCCAGCTCAGCGCGGTGACGCTGGCCGTAATCAAAACTCATGGTGTAGCAGCTATAGCCTTCAGCACGGGCCATAGCCACCACGGTCGCTGAGTCGAGGCCGCCAGACAGCAAGATCACGGCTCTTTTTTCGGTGACAACAGTTTGTTCGGTCATTTCAGCGCCCCGGCTCGTCATTCCATAGATATTTGTGCAGTTGCATCTGCAAGCGTACTGGCAAGTTATCCGCCACGATCCAGTCCGCCAGATCGCGGGCTGGCAAATCATGGTGGCTCGGCGAAAACAGCACTTCGCCCGCCCGCCGCTCCAAACCATACTCGATCAACTTGGACACAGCCCAGTCGTAGTCTTCCCGAGAGCAGATCACAAACTTGACCTGATCATTGGGTGTCAGCAGCGCGATGTTTTCGTAAAGGTTGCGATGGGACTCTTTTGAGCCCGGCGTTTTCAAGTCAAGAACACGACTGACACGCGGATCGACCGCAGAGATATCAAGAGCACCACTGGTCTCGATCGAGACTTCGTAGCCCGCATCGCAGAGCTGCTTTAGCAGAGGAATGGCATTGGGCTGGGCCAGTGGTTCGCCACCGGTCACGCACACGTAACGCGGGCGAAAGCCGGCAACTTGCTGGAGGATGTCGTCAAGGGGGCGCACAGTCCCGCCGCTGAAGGCGTAAGCGCTGTCACAGTAACCGCAGCGCAAAGGGCATCCGGTCAGGCGTACAAAAACGGTGGGCAGCCCAGCCGTTCGCGTTTCACCCTGCAACGAGTAAAAAACTTCGGTAATTCTCAATGTGTCTTGCATAGTCGCCACGGGCGTAACAGCTAAACAGGCTGTCCGCCTCCGTCAGGCACCCCAGAGAATCTGCTTACGCAGGATTCAAAAGAGCGTATTTCATAAAAGGGCGTGGATTCTAACGAAAAAACCCGCGACAGGCGCGGGTTTCTCGATCAAAGCCGGTTATTGCTTACATGCGCTGCAAATCGCGCTGAGCCAGCTGAGCAGCCGAAGTACCCGGATACTGAGCTACAACCTGCTGCAAGATGCCTTTGACCTTGTCGGTATGACCCAGGCGGCGCTCTACATCAGCAAGTTTGTACAGTGAATCAGGTACTTTCGCATGCTTGGGATACAGCTGACTGACCTTGGCAAATGCCTGGCCAGCGGCTTGCAGATCACCTTTGGCGAGATTCACTTCACCCAACCAGTATTGGGCATTGCCCGCATATTGGCTGTTTGGATATTTGCGCAGAAAGGCTGTAAATGCCTGGCTGGCCTTGTCGAAATCCTTGGCTTTGATCAGGTCGAAAGCAGCATCGTAATAGAGCTTTTCTTTCGCCGGATCACCAGGTTCCGAACTGGCAGCAACCTGAGGTGCAGGCGCTGCTGTATTACCGGCGGCATTACCACCAGCAGAGGAATTATCAGGAGCGGCAGCAGGAGCAATGCCAGAACCAATACGCCGATCAAGTTCCTGGTATCGCTCCAGGCTTTCTTGTTTCATGCGAGATATATCATTTTGCAGAACTTCGATCACACCCTGTTGGCGTGCAATCTGTTCCTGCATTTGTTGCAGCTGGTTGAACAGCTCGCCCTGTGCCGAGACAGGGGCCGAAACCCCTCCCCCGGCATAGGCGCCGCTCGCACCATAACCCGGTGATGGATAACTCCCCCCGCTATTGTTATAGCCAGAGTTGTCATCGACCACAGGAACCGCAGCCCATGCCGCTAGCGGCATGAGGCTGAGAGTCAGAATAGTTACAGCACGGCGGCACGTTCGCATGACGAATTACTTACGCAGTTCGACGCGACGGTTTTGAGCCCACGACTGTTCGTCGTTGCCAGTAGCGATTGGACGCTCTTTACCGTAGGACACCAGCTCCAGCTGTGCTGGAGAAACACCTTGCAGTACCAGGTAGCGTTGAACGGCTTTCGCACGACGCTCGCCCAGTGCCATGTTGTACTCACGAGTACCACGGGCGTCAGTGTTACCTTCCAGAACAACGCGAGCGCCGTTAGCTTTCAGGTCTTTAGCGTGAACGTCCAGAGCGCGCATTGCTTCTGGTTTCAGGTCCGAAGAATCGTATTCGAAGTAGAAAACAGTGATAGCGCGCAGAGCAGCTTCTTCGCTCAGGGAGCCATCAACAGCGCCAGTGTTTGCGCCGTAACCAGCGTTTGGATCAACAGCAGCGCCTTCACCGGCATTGTCGCCGCCTTTGGACGAGCAACCTACAGCTACAGCCATGGCCAGTGCCAGCGCAGCGAATTTACCAAACTTCAGCATTTCCATCGTAAAACTCCTAATGAACCCCAAGTGCTATGTGCAACGTACAGCTATCACCACGTCAGTTCAGGTAAGGGGACCAGGAAGGTTCTCTGACTTCGCCTTGAGCGGTAGGAAGAGGGAGCCTTACGCGTCCATTAATAGACACGAGCATCAAGACTCCCCGGCCCTGCTGGCGGGTGGCGTAGATTACCATGGTGCCGTTGGGTGCGACAGTAGCAGACTCATCAAGGTTGGTATCTGTGAGGATTTTCACGGTTCCACGCTGTATATCTTGCGCCGCAACACGGAAATTGGTGAAACCGTCCTGACGATGGATCATTACCAGGGTCTTTTCGTCAGCCGAAAGCTTCGGACTGGCGTTGTAGTTCCCGATAAATGTCACGCGCTCTGCGTTACCGCTACCAACTGCGGTCTTGTAAATCTGCGGTTTGCCGCCACGGTCAGAGGTGAAGTAGATGGTTGAACCATCCTTGCCCCAGAACGGTTCGGTATCAATTGCCGGGTTATTGGTGACGCGAGTCAACCCACGAGAAGCCAGATCCATTACATAGATCTCGGCATTGCCGTCTTTAGACAATACGAACGCCAGCTTGGAGCCATCCGGCGACCATGCTGGAGCGCCGTTCAGGCCTTCAAAATTGGTGATCTGCTCACGACGACCGGTATCAATGTTCTGCATAAAGATACGTGGGCGTTTCTGCTCGAACGACACATAAGCGATGCGCTTGCCATCTGGTGCAAAACGCGGCGACAGGATCGGCTCACGCGACTGCAGCAGGGTAACGGCGCGGGCACCATCGTAATCCGAGCGCTGCAAGGTGTAACGGGTATTGGTTGCACTGGCACGCTCAGCCGTTACATAAAGCAGACGGGTTGAGAATGCACCTTTAATACCGGTCAGTTTTTCAAACGACTGATCGGAGATGTAGTGCGCCATATCCCGCAACTGCTCAGCAGTACCCGACACGCTGCCGGTCAACACTGGCTGCTCGGTTGCAACGTTGAACAGGGCATATTGCACCTGCAGGCGACCACCTGCGGGCACGATATTACCAACCATCACGTACTGAGCACCCAAGGCTTTCCAGTCACGGAAAATGACTTCGCTGGCCTGAGTCGGCAAGCCAATCATGTTCTGCTTTGGAATCGGCGCGTAGTAACCCGAGTTACGCAGGTCATTACCAATGATTTCAGCCATGTCATCCGGCAGCACAGTGCCGCCCTGCCAGCCGAAAGGTACTACTGCAATGGGTGTCGCCCGGTCGCTGCCACTGGTGACCAGAATGTTCTTTTCATCTGCTACAGCCATCCCTGCCAGGCAGCAGACGACGACCAGCAGTCCTCGAAAAAGTTTAATCACAAGGCTAGATCCTCAGGTGTGAATGTCATCTTGAATGATCGATAAGGATTAAAATCGCTGGGCTTCATACCCTGCATTTCCGTTAAACGGCCAATATTTTTGACCGCTGCCACAGCCGAGCTATCGAACGGTCCATCACCACTGGACTTGGCAACCGTCACAGACGTTACCGTGCCATCTGGCAACATGCCAATTTGCAGCACCACTGTCATATTTTTGCGCGCCGACGGCGGACGAGCCCACCCTTCTGCTGCACGAGCACGAATCAGGTCATCAAAACTACCGGCAACCTCATCACCTTGCTCATCCGCCAAGGCTTGCTGGCGTTGCGGCGTATCGGAAAGCAAATCAGCCAAGGCTTGCGCCTTTTTCTCTTCGGTCGATTTACGTGCTGCTTCTACAGCCTTTTTCTTGGCTGCATCAGCCGCGGCCTTTTTCTTCGCATCTTCGGCAGTTTTCTTCTTCGCCTCGTCTGCTACGGCCTTTTTCTTGGCGTCTTCAGCTGCTTTTTTCTTCGCATCTTCAGCCGCTTTTTTCTTGGCGTCTTCTGCGGCCTTTTTCTTGGCCTCTTCTTCCGCAGCCTTCTTGGCCTCTTCCTCGGATTTTTTCTTGGCTATGTCTGCCAGTTTTTTCTCTTCGGCTTTTTTAGCGTCTGTAGCCTTTTTGGCATCCTCGGCTTTCTTGGCGTCATCAGACTTCTTCGCCTCGTCTGCCTTTTTGGCCTCGCTCGCCTTGGCTTCGTCAGCCTTCTTGGCTTCTGCAGCCTTTTCGGCAGCCTCTTCCTTCTTTTGTTCCGCGGCTTTTACAGCTTCCTGCTCAACCTTCTTTTGTTCCATCTGCTCGACTTCAGTCTGACGCGCGGCGGATTTCTTCGCCTCACCCGCAATCTTTTGATTGGTTTGGGTGGTTGCCTGACTTTTTGACTTCAGCTGATACAAGGTCGCCTGAACAATCGGCTTCGAAGGCGGCAGGTCCGGAGTCATGGCAAAGCTGGCGAACAGCATGCCAAAAATCAAAACGTGCAGCCCTACCGCCCAAACTGTAGGCCAAAAAAAGTTTTCAGAGGCGGACGGCTCCCGCTGTTCGCGCATCAGGGAGCCTCGGTTATCAAGCCAACGTTACCGACCCCGGCCTTCTGAAGGCCACCCATAGCACCCATTACCGCACCGTAATCCACGGTTTTGTCACCGCGAATAAAGACCTGGGTGTGTTTGCCGCCCTCATTGCCTGCGCGAATGATTTTAGTCACCGCGTCAGTCATCTGAGGCAAGGTCATTGCCTTGTCCATCTGCTTGTCGGTATCAACTTCACTGCCAAGGTTCCAGAAGTAGGTCTTGTCAGCCTTGATCGAAATAGTCAGAACCTGAGTGTTGTTGTCTTGCGGCAAGGCCTCGCTGGAGACCTTGGGCAAATCAACCTTCACACCCTGGTTGAGCATCGGAGCGGTCACCATGAAGATGACCAGCAGCACCAACATCACATCGATGTAGGGCACTACGTTCATCTCGGCAACCGGCTTGCGCTTTTTGCGAGCTCGAGCGATTAAAGCCATTGGAAATTACCTGCTTATTCTTCGCTGGTGTGCACTTTGCGGTGCAGGATCGCCTGGAATTCATCGGCGAAGGTGTAGTAGCGGCTGATCAAGGTTTCGCTACGCGCAGCAAAACGGTTGTAGGCAATTACCGCAGGGATAGCAGCAAACAAGCCAATGGCCGTTGCAACCAACGCCTCGGCAATACCTGGCGCCACTGTCGCAAGCGTTGCCTGCTGAGCAGTTGCCAAGCCACGGAAGGAGTTCATGATGCCCCATACCGTACCAAACAGACCGATATACGGGCTCACAGAACCCACAGTGGCAAGGAACGGCAAGCTTTGTTCAAGCTTTTCTTCTTCACGGGAGATGGCTACGCGCATGGCACGTGCAACACCTTCCATTACCGCTTCAGGATCGACGCCCGGCTGCTGACGCAGACGCGAGAACTCTTTGAAACCGGCACGGAAGATTTGTTCAACGCCGGAGTCCGGGTCCGGATTGCTACCCGCCTGACGATACAGCTTCGACAGGTCGATACCCGACCAGAAACGCTCTTCAAAGCTTTCCAGGGCACGTCGACCGGCGCGCAGCATGGTGCTGCGCTGAAAAATCATGACCCACGAGGTAACCGATGCGGCCAGCAGGATCAACATTACCAACTGCACAACAATGCTGGCATTGCTGACCAAGCTCCACATGGAGGAATGGTCGACGACGTTAGCTTCCACGCTTTATCTCCTGCTCTAAATGTTTACCCGCGCCGCTCACGTCGGCAAAGGCCGTACGTAAAGCTTCGGGAATGGCTCGGGGTTTGAAACTATCGGCGCGCACACAGGCCACCAAAAAATGCCCTTCACAGAGCAGCGTTGCATCTGCAGCCCGCCAAACCTGCTGCTTGAAACGCAGGCTGGCACGGTTCAGTTCTATTACTTGCGCACTTACCAACAGTTCATCGTCCAGTCGCGCCGGTGCGTGGTAACGCGCCTCGCTGGAATGCACGACAAATAACAGGTTCTCACCCACCAGCTCGGATTGGGCAAAGCCCATCTCCCGTAGCCTTTCGGTTCGAGCCCGCTCCATAAACTTTAGATAATTTACGTAATACACGACGCCACCCGCATCGGTGTCCTCGTAATAAACGCGACAGCGATGTACGAACGGCTCAAGCCTGTTTTGCGCGCGCATACTCTAGTGCTTACTCCTCAGGTTGCCAATCCGCCAAGCCACTGTTTTTTGCGCTTCTTGGGCTTTATGACCCAAGATTTTCAGCGCCAGTCCTTGAGACAGCAAAAACCTTAAAAAAATCGGCCGCAAACGGCTTATTAATCGTCCAGGGCATTCAGAAATTCGTCTACTACAGGCATCTCACCCAAACGCGACGGAATGTTCAAACCGAAGTGTAGATACGCATGGCGAGTCACAACACGACCACGCGGGGTGCGCATGATGTAACCCTGCTGGATCAGATAGGGCTCCAGTACATCTTCGATTGTATGACGCTCTTCACTGATTGCCGCGGCCAAGCTGTCTACACCCACCGGCCCACCATCGAACTTCTCGATCATGGTCAACAGCAAGCGCCGGTCTTGATGATCAAAACCATGTTCATCGACATCCAGCAGATTCAACGCCAGGTCAGCCACCGGCTTGGTGATATGACCCTGGGCCCGCACTTCGGCAAAATCCCGTACGCGGCGCAACAGACGGTTGGCTATGCGCGGTGTGCCGCGAGCCCGACGGGCAATCTCGTAAGCACCCTCAGGGTCAAGCGGCAAGCCGAAGATACCGGCCGAGCGGCTGACAATCGTCGCCAGATCGTCGGTACTGTAGAACTCCAGGCGTTGCACAATCCCGAAACGATCGCGCAGCGGGTTGGTCAGCATCCCGGCACGGGTCGTCGCCCCCACCAGAGTGAATGGCGGCAAGTCGAGCTTGATGGAGCGCGCAGCTGGCCCTTCACCAATCATGATGTCGAGCTGAAAATCCTCCATTGCCGGGTACAACACTTCTTCGACAATGGGCGACAAACGATGGATTTCATCAATAAACAGCACATCGTGCGGCTCAAGATTGGTCAGCAAGGCGGCCAGATCCCCCGGACGCTCCAATACGGGGCCCGAGGTGCTTTTGATCGACACCCCCATTTCCTGGGCAATGATATGGGCCAGCGTGGTTTTACCAAGCCCGGGCGGACCAAAAATCAGCGTGTGATCCAACGACTCCGAGCGCCCGCGTGCGGCCTGGATAAACAACTCCATCTGCTCACGCACGGTTGGCTGGCCTATATAGTCAGCCAGACTCAAAGGGCGAATCGCTCGATCCTGAACTTCTTCTCGATCTCGCCCGCTTGAGGCGGTTATCAGACGATCAGCTTCAATCACTTAAATCATTCCCTTCAGGGCGCGGCGAATCATATCTTCACTGCTCAACGTTTTATCCTTGATAGCGGAAACCGCCTTGCTCGCCTCTTGAGGCTTATAACCCAAGGAAATCAAGGCACTGACTGCATCACTTTCTGCGCTGGCCACTTGCACCGGCGCATCAGGCTGATTAGGTACCAGGGCGAACATGCTTGGTACTTGCTCCCACGCCTTGAAGCGATCTTTCAACTCAACCAGCAAGCGCTCGGCGGTCTTTTTGCCCACCCCCGGCACCTTGGTCAAGGCCGAGGTGTCCTGCGCCTGCACACAGCGAACAAGTTCATCAACCTCCAGGCTGGACATCAATGCCAGGGCCAGCTTGGGACCAACACCATTGAGCCGGATCAGCTCACGGAAGAAGTCGCGCTCGCGCTTGCCAATGAAACCATAGAGCAACTGCGCGTCCTCGCGAACCACCAAGTGGGTATGCAAGGTCAGCGGCTCGCCGATAGACGGCAACCGATAAAGCGTAGTCATCGGCACTTCCAGCTCATAGCCCAGGCCGTTTACATCAAGAATCAGGTGCGGCGGCTGTTTTTCAGCCAGAGTGCCGCGCAAGCGTCCAATCACGTTTCAGATCCTTTTCTCTGGCCAGATCAATGGCTGACAAGTAGAACGACAGAACCGCATCATTACAGATGAAGCCCTGCCAGCAAGCTTAATTACAGATAAAAAGCGCGTCTCAGAGCCGCAAACGCCCGCCACGACTACGCGCAGCACCCAAACCATGCGGCAACAGGCTGGAGCGCGTGTGCGCATGGCACAAGGCAATCGCCAAGGCATCCGACGCATCGATTTGCGGCTTGGAGGTCAGCTTGAGCAGGTGCATGACCATCATCATCACTTGCTCCTTGTTGGCACCACCAGTGCCTGCCACGGCCTGCTTGACCTGAGTTGCCGAATATTCGGCGATCTCCAGGTTTTCTTCGGCCCCGGCCACAATCGCTGCACCTCTGGCCTGCCCGAGCTTGAGCGCCGAGTCGGCATTGCGCGCCATAAAGACTTTTTCGATGCCCATGGTGACAGGACCGTACGTCTGAATAACCTCACGCACCCCGCGATAAACAATCTGCAACCGCTCATGCAGTTCGCCGCTACCCGTGCGAATACATCCAGATGCTACATACACACAGCCACGCCCAGTGTCCCGCACTACGCCATAACCGGTGATTCGCGAACCAGGATCGATACCAAGAATAAGAGTCATAACGCCTACAGCTTATGAAGTGACGCCCACCGGCATTTACCCGGACAGCTTAAAGGCAGAAGCCGGAGGTGCACAGCGCCGCGATAATCGCGACGGAGCACCTCCGGCCTCTTGATTGACGCAACCTGTATGTCAGGCTAGCTGCTCCAGGACGGCGTCAGGGATTTCAGCGTTGGAATATACGTTCTGTACGTCATCCAGGTCTTCAAGCATATCGATCAGCTTGAGCACCTTTTCCGCACCTTCCAGATCCAGTTCGGCGCTGGTGGTTGGCAGCATGACGATTTCGGCATCAGCCGGAGCAAACCCTGCTGCCTCCAGTGCATTGCGAACCGCATAAAAGCTGGAGAACGAAGTAAACACGTCAATGGAGCCGTCTTCATTGGTCACCACATCGTCGGCGTCAGCCTCCATTGCAGCTTCGATCAAGGCATCTTCATCAACGCCGGCAGCATAGGATATCTGACCCTTGCGCTCGAACAGATACGCCACAGAACCGTCAGTCCCCAGGTTACCGCCGCACTTGCTGAACGCATGACGTACAGCCGCTGCGGTGCGGTTGCGATTATCGGTCATGCACTCAACCATCACAGCAACACCGCCAGGGCCGTAACCTTCGTAGCTCAGCTCGACCATATCGTCGGTATCAGCCGCGCCAGCACCCCGGGCGACCGCACGATCGATGATGTCACGGCTCATGTTCGCACCAAGGGCCTTGTCCAGCGCCAGACGCAGACGCGGGTTAGAACCCGGCTCAGCACCGCCTTGACGGGCAGCAACGGTCAGCTCACGTATCCACTTGGTGAAAATCTTGCCTTTTTTGGCATCCTGACGCTCTTTGCGGTGCTTGATGTTCGCCCACTTAGAATGACCTGCCATAACGTACTCCGAATCCCTTTATAAAACCTTGCCCGGCCTCGCCTGTGACGTGACCCGACAATAAAAATTCTTGCCCCAAATGACAAAGGCGCATCCGGAGATGCGCCTTTGAGGGACCGCTTTACTCAGCCTTAGGCTGTTCGCGCAAACGAATGTGCAACTCGCTCAGCGCTTTGTTATCAACCACACCCGGGGCCTGAGTCATGACGCAGGCAGCACTCTGGGTTTTCGGGAAGGCAATCACTTCACGAATCGACTGGGCACCGGTCATCAGCATCACCAGACGGTCTAGGCCGAACGCCAAACCACCGTGGGGTGGTGCGCCGTATTTCAGTGCGTCCAGCAGGAAGCCAAATTTCTCTTCCTGTTCAGCTTCATTGATACCCAACAGGCGGAAGACCGCTTGTTGCATTTCCTTGCGGTGGATACGGATCGAACCGCCACCCAACTCAGTACCGTTGAGCACCATGTCGTAGGCACGGGACAGCGCGGTAGCCGGGTTGGCCTCGAGCTCTTGCGGCGAACACTTGGGTGCCGTGAACGGGTGATGCAAGGCGCTGAAGCTGCCGTCTGCGTTCTCTTCGAACATAGGGAAGTCAACAACCCACATCGGTGCCCACTCGCACGTCAGCAGGTTCAGATCGTTACCAACCTTGATACGCAGAGCGCCCAAGGCTTCGCTAACGATCTTGGCCTTGTCGGCACCAAAGAACACGATGTCGCCATCAACCGCACCAACGCGATCCAGGATCACATTGAGGTTGGCTTCAGGGATGTTCTTGACGATCGGCGATTGCAGACCCTCAACACCTTTGGCGCGTTCGTTGACCTTGATGTACGCCAGGCCGCGGGCACCGTAGATGCCGACAAACTTGGTGTAATCGTCGATCTGCTTGCGCGGCATGCTCGCGCCGCCGGGAACGCGCAGGGCAGCGATACGGCACTTAGGATCGTTGGCCGGACCGCTGAACACCTTGAATTCCACATCCTTGAGCTGATCGGCAACATCAACCAGTTCCAGCGGGTTACGCAGGTCAGGCTTGTCGGAACCGAAACGGCGCATGGCCTCTTCCCAGGTCATGTGCGGGAACTCACCGAATTCCAGACCCAGCACTTCCTTGAACAGGTTGCGGATCATCTCTTCAGTCAGGCCCATGATCTCGGCTTCGTTCATGAAGCTGGTTTCGATGTCGATCTGAGTGAACTCAGGCTGACGGTCGGCACGCAGGTCTTCGTCACGGAAGCACTTGGCGATCTGGTAGTAACGGTCAAAACCGGCAACCATCAACAACTGCTTGAACAGCTGTGGCGATTGCGGCAAGGCAAAGAAAGAACCGGCATGGGTACGGCTTGGCACCAGATAGTCCCGCGCGCCCTCTGGCGTGGCACGGGTCAGGATTGGTGTTTCAACGTCCAGGAAACCGTTTTCGTCCAGGAAACGACGAATGCTGGTGGTCATGCGCGAACGCAGACGCAGCTTCTCGAGCATTTCCGGACGACGCAGGTCGATAAAGCGATAGCGCAGACGGGTTTCTTCACCAACGTCGGAGAACTCGTTGAGCGGGAACGGCGGGGTTTCCGCTTCGTTCAGCACTTCAAGCTCGTAACCCAGCACTTCGATCATGCCCGACGCCATGTTGGCGTTGCCAGCACCGGCCGGACGCAGGCGCACCTTACCGGTGACCTTGACTACATACTCACTGCGCACACGGTCGGCAGCAGCGAAAGTCTCGGCGCGATCCGGGTCAAACACCACCTGGGCCAGACCATCACGATCACGGATATCGAGGAAAATCACCCCACCGTGGTCACGGCGACGGTGGACCCATCCGCAAAGGGTAATTTCCTGGCCTTCCAGGCTTTCGTTCAGTTGGCCGCAATAATGGCTGCGCATCATGGTAGTGGTTTCACTTCTCGTAATTCGAAATTCGGTGGAGGTCTTGCGCACCGTCGGTGCTGGTAACCATGCAAGAGCCCGCTTGTGTTCTGACTGCTTTCGCTCGACCTCAGTCGGATTTATCGCCGCCGGCCAGATTCTTTTTCGAGCCTGTCTTGAAGTCTGTTTCATACCAGCCTGTGCCACTAAGGCGAAAGCCTGGCATGGACAGCATTTTCTTCAGCTCAGGGGCCTGACAGGCTGGACAATCAACCAGCGGTGAGGCACTGATCTTTTGAATGGCTTCCAGCTGATGACCACAGGAAGCACATTGATAATCGTACATGGGCATTGGCGTGTCTCGACAATCCGTTAGCGGCGACCCTTAAAGAGGGCCACGCAGCAAAGCGCGAGATTATATCTGGTAAATCGAGCCATTGCAGCCGCATGAACAGCCAGAAACCCCTAAATGCATCATAAATATTGAACGATTACAAGCCGTCGAGCACCCTCCCCCAGCTGAACGCGTGGCTTCACCCGGTAACCACCTGCCTGGATGCCACCTCCCGAGAATCACTGCCCATTTTCAACAGATGCATCACGCAGACAACCCGAATGAGCCCGCTGAAGTTTTTTACCCCCCCATGTCGCAAGTGCACTTCTCGATCGATGTAAGACAGCAACGTGTTTATTGAACAGCTATTTATACGCGAAATATCAGACAGCACTTCCCAGTACACCTCTTCAAGCCGTAAACAGGTGGCAAAACCATTTAACCTGACCGACCGGGAAAGTGGCCGGGCCAAGGTCATGCCAAAATCAAGAATTACAGGATCAACTTTAACTTTATGCAGCAGCCTGCTCCCTGAGTTTTCGTGTCGAATCAATCGATCCATAGCTAAAGCACTCCATCGCACATTACTGGAATTAATTAATATTGTTTGTAGAACACCACCCCATAAAACAATATGTAAGAATTCTTATCCAGCGGACCAGACCCTCATGCCTGTAGGAGCCCTCTCGCTGCGAGAGGTGAAAACAGGCGCAACCGAGAGCTGTGCCAGCGCTAGGAAAAATAGGTAGACGAGAGTGAGCGAGAGCCACCAAAAAATCAGAAAACGTATCGCACATAAAGCTATAAAACACCCAACACTTCACACGACAGCCTTACGACGCAACTATCAAAAAAAACATGAACAATAACAATTAAACACAATTAAATACCGCACACGCTTTACCCCGTTAATTTCACCCCCAACCAAGTTATCCACCATCAGCATAACGAAATGTTTTCTACTTTTAATAATCGCTAAAAGTACACACCTCAGACGGCATGCATGTAGCCATACTCATACCGTGCATATCTTCAAGCCGAAAAAAAAAACACATAAATTCACATTCTGCGCCCCTCGGCACAACGACGCCGATAACTGCTGGCTTATCAAGCCTACGAGCGTCACTGCACCCGCTCCGAATAGAAAGTAGACTACATGCGTCTAGGACAAGGCTTTCGCAACAAACAGATATGACCTAGACCTCAGCGAGCCGTGTCACTCACAGATGTTTCAATACGCTTAATTTGAGTAGGCCCCAGCTTTGCTGTTAAATAGGCAGCGTGTCGCCCTCTTTTAGCCTCTGGCGAGGGTGCACAGGCTGATGATTACACGTGTCCAGCGCCTCCATTTTTTTCTGAAGCGAACCGTGCTCAGCCAGTTCTTCCTTGCGATCCATCTTAATGTGAGTCAATTGAAATGTTGAAAATCGTCCACCTGCTAACGGGTGCAGCGGCTTTGCTGCTGTCCTTTATTCCCAGCCTGCAATCCGAAGCTATACCTTACCTCCAACATCCTGATGCTCTTTACTTGGCTTTTTTTGGCCTGCTGAACCTGACTCTGGCTCCAGTAATTCCTTTTTGGAATAAAGGCCCGCGTCACCAACTGCAAAATCTGGTCAGCGCCCTGTTGGTGCTTTCCGTTGTCCTGCAAACACTGACCTTGTTCGGCCTCCTGCTGCCGATTGGCGACCAGCCTGCAGTACTGCTCGGCCTTACTCCTGCAGTAATTGCCGTAACGCTTCACCTGGCTGTCAGCTTCTACAAATCATCACCGTCCTCGTCCTCGCAAAGCTATGACATGACCAACCGCGATACAGGGACTGTAAAATGGTTCAACACCTCAAAGGGTTTCGGCTTTATTTCCCGAGATTCCGGCGATGATATTTTTGTTCACTTTCGCGCCATTCGTGGCGAAGGCCACCGCGTACTGGTGGAAGGGCAACGCGTCGAGTTCTCGGTCATGAACCGCGACAAAGGCCTGCAAGCTGAAGATGTGATCGCAGCACTGCCGCGCCGCTGATTCAAACCTGAAAAAAAACCGCGACCAGCCCTGCTGGATCGCGGTTTTTTTTGCCTGTACAAAAGGCTTAATAGTGCGGAGGCGGAGCTTCCTCTTCAAACGACTCAAACTGCCCGCCCATTTCTTCCTGGCGCTTGAGCAAGGCAGCCATCTGCATTTGCAAGCGATCTACCGCGTTTTGCTGCGCTACCAGCACATCGTTCAATGCCTGGATAGTGTCATCCTGAAAAGCCAAGCGGCTCTCAAGGTCCATTACTCGCGCTTCAAGCGTCACAATCAACCCTCCGAAAAAGTGAACCCAACGTCAAAAGCCGACGCCAGCCGATCTCGGACCGCGCCCACATCAGCCTGCGTATAAGGCTTGGCAGGATGCTTGCCCCACACCGGCCCAGGCCAGGCCACATCAGCCTGATAACGAACAATCACATGCATGTGCAACTGGCTGACAACATTCCCCAGCGTCGCGACATTCATTTTGTCCGCCCCGAACACCTCTTTAAGCACTCGCGCCAAAGCGGTGGTCTCAGCCCACATCACTCGCTGGTCATCGTCACCCAATTGAAACAATTCGGTTATACCCTCGCGACGCGGCACCAAAATGAACCAGGGGTAATTCGAATCATTGGAAAGCAGCAAGCGGCACAAGGGGAAATCCCCTATCAGCCAAGTATCCTCTTGAAGGCGTGTATCCAAAGCGAACACTGGGAGCTCTCCTGTTTAACCGTTTATTTCAGCTGGATTGGCCGTGCGATGAGACTCACCGACAACCAAGCGACAAAGGTTAAGGATACCCTTGATTACTCCGCGCATCACGCCAACAAGCACCTGCACGCCCCTGAAATGCCGCAATGCACGCTCATTCAACAGCGCTCAAACATTTGTGCACCAAAACTGCACAATGCGAATGCTTTTAGTGCGCTAAAACGTCACCTACCACCCCAACAGGTGGTAACCGGTAACGCTTTGAGCTTAGCGGTTGAGCAAGGAGCTCTCCTTGCAACGAAAAACAATACCTCAATGACTGTCTTATCGCCGTTTGACCCAAGCAGCATCAGGCCTCACAGCCTGATTCGAGAGAAAAATATTTATTTTTTACCCCTCAGGCCAATTTGAGCATGCTTGTTGCATAGAGCTTGGCATAGTCACCAGGCTTCAGCCGGAGCGCAGTAGCCTGACGATAAATAACAAAAGTTGCACCGTGGGAATTAGGAGTTTTTATTGTAGGCCTCATGTATTTACACATGTGCCAACGCTGAAAACAGCAGTACAAACATGCTGAAAAACGGCTCAACGCTACGCGCTTGCGACATGCAGAGTGCAATTTGCGACATAGCTGTAACGATGCTGAAAGCTTTTGAGAGCAAGTATCGCCAACATTGCCGGCGTGATATAAGTTTGCGCCGACACAAAAAGAAAGAGCCGCCCAGATAATAAATTCAGGTGGGACGGCAGTACTCTTCCTAAAAACCAAAGGAGCAAATCACGATGCGCGTGATGAAGTGGAGCATAATCGCCCTGGCTGTTTCAGCCGGTACTACCCAGTTCGCAATGGCCTCGTCCCAGGACGATGCTAAAGGTTTCGTTGAAGACAGCTCGCTGACTTCCAAAACTCGCATGCTGTACATGAACCGTGACTTCCGTAACGGCGCTGGCAACATTGCCAAGCCAGGTGGCGGCTTTAAAAGTGGCTATCGCGAAGACTGGGGCCTGAGCGAACTGCTGAACTACCAATCGGGCTTCACTCAAGGCACCATCGGTGTCGGCGTTGATGCTTTCGCCATGGGTACAGCACGTCTGGACGGCGGCGCCGGTCGTCAAGGCAACGGTCTGTTCGCAACCAAAAGCGACGGCTCTCCGGAAGATACCCAATCGAAAATCGGCGGCGCTGTTAAATTCCGCCTCTCCGACACAGTGCTGAAATACGGTAACCAATTCGTAGCCAGCCCGGTTTTCTCCACCGACGATAGCCGTCTGCTGCCAGAGGTTGCCACCGGCACCTTGCTCACCAGCAAGGAAATCAAAGGCCTGGAACTGACCGCAGGTCGCTTCACCGCATTGAGCTCGCAGACCGGTATGGCGCGTGACAGCATCAACGGTCCTGGCCAGAAAGGCCTGACAGCTGCCAACATTGCTGGCGCGACCTATCAGTTCACTGACAATTTTGTCGGCGGCGTAGCTGCTTCCGATGTTGATGACTACTTCAAGAAGCAGTACATCAACCTGAACTACACCCTGCCTATCGCAGATACTCAAGCCCTGAACTTCGACTTCAACGGCTACAGAACTGCTAGCCAAGGTCAGGAACGAGCTGGCGACGTTGACAACAAAATCTGGAGCTTGGCAGCAGCCTATAGCCTCGGCGCTCACAAGTTCACCATCGCTCACCAGCGCTCCACCGGTGACAGCGCTTATTACTACGGCGTAGACGGCGGCGGCACCATTTTCCTTGCCAACTCCGTACAGTACTCCGACTTTAACCAACGTGACGAACGTTCCTGGCAGGGTCGCTACGACCTGAACATGGCCAGCTACGGCGTTCCTGGCCTGAGCTTCATGGCTCGCTACGTTAAAGGCGATAACATCTCCACGACTGATGGCGAAGGCAAAGAACACGAGTTCGACTTCGAAACCAAATACGTACTGCAGGAAGGCCCGGCCAAAGACCTGTCTTTCCGTCTGCGTAGCGCTATCTACCGCACCACCAGCAACAACGGCAACGATGTAAACGATCTTCGCCTGATTGCTGAGTACCCACTGAACATCTTGTAATCATGGCCTTCGGGCAGTCATTACAAGCACTTGTTTAGCGAAAGCCACGCCCCTGTCTAAGGGCGTGGCTTTTTATTTGCGGATATAAAAGCCAATATATAGCAAGCTAACTAACAACATTAAACGCAAGTAGTTATCACTTAACGACGCTGGTCCAACTTTGCACCTGCAGCTGTCCACCTCAAGGTACAAAAACAATTAAAGGGGCATTCGCCCCTTTAATGTTTGTTCACGCCCACCCTTTTTAACGGGTACAGGCACGACCTTATTGCGCTGCCACTTCCTGGACCACACGAATTACACGGTGCGGAAACGGAATATCAACACCTTCTGCCTTCAAACGATCACGCGAATGCTCGTTGAACATAAACAGAACATCCCAGTAATCCGGGGTGTTAACCCAAACACGCAGCGACATGGTAATCGCGCTTTCGCCCAAGGTCGTGACCACAACCACTGGAGCCGGCTCTTTCAGTACCCGAGAATCATCAGCCAGCCTCAGCAATACTTCACGCACCTTCTGCAGATCAGCTTCGTAATCCACACCAACATCAAACACTACCTTGCGCGTCGGCTGACGGTTGTAGTTGGTGATGATGCCGTTAGACAGATTGCCATTTGGCACGATGACGGTTTTATTGTCGCCAGTGCGCAGCACGGTGTGAAAAATCTGAATGCTATCGACGGTTCCGCTTACGCTTTGCGCTTCGATCCAGTCACCGATCTTGAACGGACGGAACAACAGAATCAGTACCCCGCCAGCAAAGTTGGCCAAGCTGCCCTGCAACGCCAGACCAATGGCCAGACCTGCCGCACCAATCGCCGCAACGAATGACGTGGTCTGGATCCCGATCATTGATGCGACACTGACAACCAGCAAGATCTTGAGAATGATATTGGCCAGGCTGCTGATAAAACCTTGCAGAGCCAAATCAGCCTTTCTCAACGCCAGCAATTGTCCGATCTTGGTCGTCAGGCGGTTGATCAACCACCAGCCCACCGCTAGCGTAACCAGTGCCAGCAACACACGGCTGCCGTATTCCATGATCATCGGGATCCAGGCCTGTGAGGCCTTGACCAATTGATCAACTTCAGCGTTCAAATCCATTTACATCTCCTCGCGCCCATACCCGGCAACGTTATTTATTCAACAAAACGATAGAGCAGCCTCGGCTGCTCTATCG
The DNA here is from genome assembly GCF_963681935.1 of Pseudomonas kulmbachensis. Lineage (NCBI taxonomy): Bacteria > Pseudomonadati > Pseudomonadota > Gammaproteobacteria > Pseudomonadales > Pseudomonadaceae > Pseudomonas > Pseudomonas kulmbachensis. Next base: position 3,856,917 of record NZ_OY817088.1, read on the forward strand.
TTTCTGCAGCGCTCAGGAAAGTCGGACGTCAATGATCGCCAGAGGTTCCTCCAGCCCCGCCATCAGTCGCGGAAGTTATTAAACTGCAAAGGCATGTCGAAGGTTTTGGCACGCAACGCAGCAATCGCGTCTTGCAGGTCATCACGCTTCTTGCCGGTGATGCGCACTTGCTCGCCCTGAATGGCAGCCTGAACCTTGAGCTTGGCGTCCTTGACGTGAGCAACGATCTTCTTCGCCAGCTCTTTATCAATACCTTCCTTGAGCACTGCTTCCTGCTTCATCAACTTGCCTGAAGCATAAGCATCCTTGACCTCAAGGCACTGAACGTCGATCTTGCGCTTGACCAGGGCCAGCTTAAGGATCTCGATCATTGCTTCGAGCTGAAAGTCAGCCTCAGCGGTCAAGTTAACCGTCAGGTCCTTCTCCTTGAACTCGAAAGTGCCCTTGCCCTTGAGGTCATAACGGCGGTCCAGTTCCTTGACGGCGTTTTCGACGGCGTTGGTGACTTCGTGCTTGTCCAGTTCGGATACCACGTCGAACGACGGCATGTAATTTTCTCCAATAATAAAGGGCGCGCTCAACACAGATGGAGCACGCCTGACCTGACAGTTAAAATGCGCGGGCATTATAGCGGTTCTTCGACTTCATTCACTTGCGAGCTCACATGCCAAATTCGGCCCTGTCTCAACCACGACCCAACGTACCCGTCAGGGCATCTGCCACCTGGCACATTCTCGGTGCTGGAAGCATGGGCACACTGTGGGCCACTCGACTGGCGCGTGCGGGCCTGCCGGTCAAGCTGATCGTGCGCAACCCCGCACGCCTGCAAGCCTATGAAGCGGCGCAAGGTCTGACGCTAATTGAAGGCGAACACTCAGTAAAATGGGCCATCAGCGCACAAATCCCCGAGACTGATGAGCCGATCCAGCGCTTACTGGTCACGTGCAAGGCCTATGACGCACCGCAGGCCATTGCACAAGTCGCCGCGCGGCTTAGCCCGAATGCCGAGCTGATCCTGCTGCAGAACGGCCTCGGCAGCCAGCAAGCCATCGCCACCCTGGTACCGCACGCACGCTGTATCTTCGCCTCCAGTACCGAAGGCGCCTTTCGCGACGGTGACTGGCGGGTGGTCTTTGCCGGCATCGGTCATACCTGGCTGGGCGATTCCAACCAGGGCCCTGCTCCGCAATGGCTTGAAGAACTTCAGCACAGCGGCATCAGCTACGAGTGGAGCCCCAATATTCTGAGCCGCTTGTGGCGCAAGCTGGCCCTTAACTGCGCGATCAACCCGCTGACGGTCCTGCACGATTGTCGCAATGGCGGCTTGCAAGCACACAGCGCTGAAGTGAATACCCTGTGTACTGAACTCGGTGCCTTGCTTGAGCACTGCGACCAAGCTGAAGCAGCTATTGATTTGGCCGCTGAGGTAAATCACGTGATCCAGGCCACCGCCAACAACTACTCCTCGATGCATCAGGATGTCACCAAGGGTCGACGCACCGAAATCAGCTACCTGCTGGGCTATGCCTGCGAAGCCGCGCGCGATCGACAGTTTGCCGTACCGCATTTACAACAGCTGCACCAACGCTTGAGCGAACACCTGCAGCGGCGCGGATTGCCCTGCGACTGAGCCCCGCGCTACCCTGCCAGCTTGTTCTTCTTTTAGCGGCCATCCCATGCCCTTGCGCCAGCGCCTTGAAAACCTCCCGGTAGGCCAGAAGTTGCTGGCCGCCCTCCTCGCGTTACTGGCAACTGTGTTGCTGGTGGCCAATTTGACGTTTATCAGCGTGGCGTACTGGATCTCCCACGAGAGCACCGCACCACAAGCCTTGCAGACACTGGGGCAGTTAAGCGCCAACCCCGACCTGATCGTTCAGGCTCTGGATTCGCCAGAAAATGCCAAGGCCCTGCTCAATGAAATCGGCAGCTATGCCCCCCTGCGTGCCGCAGCAATTTACGACAGCGCTGGCAATCTGCTGGTGCAATTGCAGCATGGCGAGCACCTTCCACTCCCGGAACACTATCGCCAAATTGAAGCCTGGAGCCTGACCGAACTGCGCAGCCATCAGGTCACACGCCTGCACCACGGCGACCAGCCGCCCGGGCATTTGCTGTTGATCGCCAGCAGCGAACTGCCCATGGCCTTCTACACCGGCACCCTGACCGCCAGCCTGGGCATTCTGGTGTTCAGCATTTTGCTGTGGTTCGTAGTGGCACGACAGATCAAACGCCTGATCACCCAACCCATTCACCGCCTGGAAGAGCTGTCCCGCCAGGTCACGCGCGAAGAGAATTACTCACTACGCGCAGCGCCGGGAAACGACGACGAAATCGGTAGCCTGGCCAAAGCATTCAACACCATGTTGTCGCGAATTGAAGTGCGTGATCAGGAGCTCAAACGCGCCAGGGATGAAGCCCGGGAGGCCTACGATCAAGCTCAGGCGCTGGCCGAGGAAACCCGCAACACCAACCGCAAGCTTGAGCTTGAGGTACAGGTGCGCAGCAAAATAGAGAAAAAACTCACCGGCTTTCAGAACTACCTCAACTGCATCATCGACTCCATGCCTTCAGCCCTGATCGCTCTGGACGAGCAACTCTATGTCACGCAATGGAATCAGGAAGCCAGCGCCCTCTCCGGCACGCAGCTGGATGAAGCCATGAACAAGCCCATTTACCTGGCCTTTGAGCCTCTGAAGCCGTTCCTGCCACAACTCAAAGACACCATTGAACAGCACAGCGTCGTAAAAATTGAACGCGTCACCTGGGGCCAGGGCGAAGACGCTCGCCACTACGCCCTGACCTTCTACCCGCTGATGGGTGGCGGTGGGCGCGGCGTAGTGATCCGCATCGATGACATTACCCAGCGCCTGTCGCTGGAAGACATGATGGTGCAATCAGAAAAGATGCTGTCTGTTGGCGGACTGGCTGCAGGCATGGCTCACGAAATCAACAACCCACTAGGCGCCATTCTGCATAACGTACAGAACATTCGCCGACGCTTATCGAGCGATCTGCCAAAGAACGTCGAACAGGCCGAACAGACCGGCATTGACCTGAATATCGTCAATGAATATCTGCAGGCCCGTGAAGTTCCCAAGCTGCTGGACGGCATTCAGCAAGCTGGCGCACGGGCGGCGAAAATCGTCACCCACATGCTCAGCTTCAGCCGACGCAGCAATCGCCAAATGAGCCCCTGTGATTTATCGGCACTTATTGACCAGGCGCTGGACATCGCCAGCAATGATTTCGATTTGGCCATCGGTTTTGACTTTATGGGGCAAGCGATCGTCCGGCAGTTCGATCCACAGCTTGGCCCGGTGCCCGGCATCCCCAACGAGTTGGAGCAAGTGCTGCTCAACCTGTTGAAGAACGCAGCCCAGGCAATTCATCAACGCACCGACAAAAGCGAGCCAGGGCGCATCACCCTGCGCACCAAACTGAACCCGCCGTGGGCCGAAATCCAGGTCGAAGACAACGGAGTCGGAATGCCCGAGCCTGTGCGCAAACGGATTTTCGAACCCTTTTTCACTACCAAGGAAGTTGGCCAGGGCACTGGCCTAGGCTTATCCGTGTCGTACTTCATCATTACCAATAACCACAAGGGCCAAATGGAAGTGAATTCAACCTTGGGCCAGGGTACCTGCTTCACCCTGCGCCTACCCTTGGCTGGTAACCTGATGGCCTCCCCCGAATCAACCATGGTGGAACTGTAATATGGGCTTTCGCTTATCGAAAATTTACACACGCACCGGCGACAAGGGCGAAACAGGGCTTGGCGACGGCCGCCGCGTACCCAAGGACCACCCCCGGATAGAAGCCATCGGTGAGGTCGATACGCTAAACAGCCAGATCGGCTTGCTCCTGGCCGCACTCACTGAACATAGCGCCGCGAATCCCGGCCTCACCGAGCTGATTGAAGTACTTGAGCCCTGCCAGCATCGGCTATTTGACCTGGGAGGCGAGTTGGCAATGCCGGTGTATCAAGCGCTCGATAACACTGAAGTCGAGCGACTTGAAAGCGCAATTGATCGCTGGAACGAAGAGCTTGGCCCGCTTGAGAATTTCATTCTGCCCGGCGGCTCGAGCCTGATTGCTCAAGCCCACGTTTGCCGCTGCCTGGCACGAAGCGCTGAACGCCGCTGCCAGCAGCTAAATGCCATGGAGCCGCTGGCAGGTGTGGGGCTGGCTTACATCAATCGCTTGTCTGACCTGCTGTTTGTCGCGGCGCGCTTGATTGCCAAGCGCCAGGGAATTGCCGAAATCCTGTGGCAGGCGGCGGCAAAGCCGAAGGCTTAATGTCGTTCATTTGTAGCCGATGACGAGTAGAACGAGGCTGCGTCCGACGACGCAGTCGTCGTAAAGCCGATAGACGCGGTAGATCTGAAACAGTTTTACGACTGCTGCGCAGCCGGACGCAGCCTCGTTCTACTCGTCAGCGGCTACATCAGCGACTACATCAGCGGCTACGCTCCCGCGAGACCTGCAACAGGCTACAAATCACATCAAACCTGCGGCCAGAACGCCCGAATCCCGGCAACGCCTTGCGCGCCAATGCTCCAGGCTTGCTGACGATCATCCGGGCCCACCCCGCCCAACAGAAACACCGGCTTACTGAAATTGGCGATCAATTGCTGCGCCTGTTCCCAACCCAATGGCGGCGTATCCGGGTGTGTCTGCGTCGGCAGAACCGGCGACAGGGTCACGAAGTCCACGCCCATCTGCTCGGCCAATGCCAACTCTTCGGCGTTATGGCAGGACGCGGCCAACCAGCGCTCTTTCGGCAGAGGGCGGCCTTTGGCAGCGTACTTGCGCAATTGCGCGGCGGTCAGATGCCAACCCGCCGAAGGGAAATCCCCCAACCACTCCAGCGGCCCCTTGAGCATCAGTTGCGCCTTGCCTGCACACAGACCGGTGGCATCCACCGCCAAATCACGGTACTTGGGGTCATAACCATTGGGGGCACGCAACGAAACCAGCTTGATACCGCCCGCAATGGCCTTTTGGATACCGCGCAACAGCTCTGGCATTTCCAGGCCATCGGGGGTGATCAGGTATTGATCGGGCAAGCGGGCAGCCGCCACAATCGGCTGATTAGCCTCCGGGAACTGGTAATCCGCCAGTTCGCGCTGGCTGACCCAAGCCAATGGCTGACCTTCTGCACCATGGGGATCACCAGCAAAAGCCGAGACTTCCCACACATCCAGCAGAACGTGCTTATCCGGGTAGTCATGCTGAACCTTGATCAAAGGCCGGGCAGACTCAACCACAATACCCAACTCTTCTTTCAGCTCGCGCCCCAACGCAGCTTCGACCGACTCCCCGGCTTCAACCTTGCCACCGGGAAACTCCCAAAAACCGCCTTGATGCTGAGAATCAGCACGACGGGCGATCAGAATTTTGCCGTCTGCGCCTCGAATGACGGCCGCAGCCACATGAACTCGTTTCACCCTTTTACTTCCTCTAATCCGGCCTGTTGCCAGGCTTTAAACGCGGGCCATTGGTAAATGGCGTCGATATAGGCTTCATCTTCGGTCGAAAGAGCAACGTGATATGTACGAAGACGAACAGCTACCGGTGCGAAAAACGCATCTGCCACACTCAATCGTCCGAACAGATAAGGACCGCTCTCGGTTGCCACTGCGCGGCACTCGGCCCACAGCGCACTGATTCTTTCGATATCGCTCTGGGCCTCAGCAGGCATCGGCACCAACGCCTGATCACGGCTCAAATCAAACGGCAAATTGCCCCGCAGACCAAAAAAGCCGCTGTGCATTTGCGCACACGCCGATCGAGCCTGAGCCCGAGCAGCAACATCTGCTGGCCACAACTGTGCCGCCGGGAAGCGCTCGTTCAGGTACTCCGCAATTGCCAACGAGTCAGCGATAGTCCCGTGCTCGGTCTGGAGTAACGGTACTTTTCCCGTTGCCGAATACTGCAAAATATGTGCCCGGGTATCAGGCTGGCCCAGCCTGATCAGTTGCTCGGTATACGCAACACCCGCCAGATCCAGCGCCAGCGCGCCGCGCAGGGACCACGAAGAGTGCAACTTGTCGCCAATGATCAGGTGAAAGCTCATAGATAGGCACCTTGAGAAAAGGAGGAGCTGAAGATCCGCGAGGCACCCCGGCCTGTCAGCGCAGAATCGGCTGACAGGTCCGCGATGTCGAGACGACTTAGGTACGGTACTCGGCGTTGATTTTCACGTATTCATGGGACAAGTCAGTGGTCCAGATAGTCTCGCTGCATGCACCACGGCCCAACTCGATACGGATGGTGATTTCCTCACGAGCCATTACCGCCGAGCCCTGCTCTTCGGTGTAAGTGGCTGAACGCGCGCCGCCGCTGGCGATGCATACTTCACCCAGGAACACATCAATCTTGCTCACGTCCAGATCCGGCACGCCAGCACGCCCCACAGCGGCCAGGATGCGGCCCCAGTTCGGGTCAGAAGCAAACAGCGCGGTCTTGATCAGTGGCGAGTGAGCCACGGTGTAACCCACGTCCAGACACTCCTGATGGTTAGCGCCGCCATTCACTTCAACGGTAACAAACTTGGTTGCGCCTTCACCGTCACGCACGATGGCCTGCGCCACGTCCATGCAAACGTCCAGTACTGCCTGTTTCAGCGCCGCAAACAGCGGACCGCTGGCTTCAGTGATTTCAGGCAAGGCCGCTTTGCCGGTAGCAATCAACATGCAGCAATCGTTGGTCGACGTATCGCCATCAATGGTGATGCGGTTGAACGACTTGTTGGCGCCATCGAGCAGCAGGTTCTGCAGTACTTCACGGGCAACTTTGGCGTCGGTGGCGATGTAACCCAACATGGTAGCCATGTTCGGACGGATCATTCCCGCGCCCTTGCTGATGCCGGTCACGGTGATGGTCACACCCTCGTGCTCGAACTGGCGGCTGGCACCTTTGGGCAGGGTGTCGGTGGTCATGATGCCGGTTGCGGCCTCAGCCCAGTTGTTCTCGGACAGGTCGTCGAGAGCGGCTTGCAGTGCACCTTCGATCTTCTCGACCGGTAGCGGCTCGCCAATTACACCGGTGGAGTACGGCAAAACGGCGCTGGCATCTACACCGGCCAACTCGGCCAGTGCGGCGCAGGTACGGGTTGCCGCAAGCAGCCCCGGCTCACCGGTGCCCGCATTGGCATTGCCGGTGTTGGTCAGCAAATAGCGAACCGGGCCTTGTACGCGTTGCTTGGCCAAAATAACCGGCGCTGCGCAAAACGCGTTCAGGGTGAAAACACCGGCCACGCTGGAGCCTTCGGCGCAGCGCATAACCACCACATCCTTGCGTCCTGGACGCTTGATACCGGCAGAAGCGATACCCAGTTCAAAACCGGCCACCGGGTGCAAAACAGGCAAAGGACCAAGACCAACAGCCATGACGCGCTCCTAAATAAGTTCTGTGCGCCGCCGCAAAGGGACGGGAATTCAATGGTAAAACGCCGCGACGGCTAATGCCGGTCGCGGCGCAGGTGTATCAGCAGTTGAAGCGGGCGTTAGTTGATTTGCCCGTGACAGTGCTTGAATTTCTTGCCCGAGCCGCAGTAGCACAGCTCGTTGCGGCCCAGCTTCTGCTCGTTACGAACAGGCTCGACCACCACATCAGCCACATCAGCGCCTTCCAGCACCTGGGCCAATGCGTCCGGCTGATCAAGGCCTGGCGCTTCGGCATGTTGGAACTGCAAGCGCGAAGCCAGATCTTCAGCTTCCTGACGCAGACGCGCCTCTTCAGCTTCCGGGTCTTCGCGACGTACCTGTACATGGGACAACACACGGATCGAATCACGCTTGATCGAATCAAGCAGCTCGGAGAACAGGTTGAACGACTCGCGCTTGTACTCCTGCTTCGGGTTCTTCTGCGCATAACCGCGCAAGTGGATACCGTGACGCAGGTGGTCCATGGTCGACAGGTGGTCTTTCCACAGGTCATCCAGTACACGCAGAACAATTTGCTTCTCGAACGTGCGCAGCGCTTCAGGGCTCGCCTGCTCTTCTTTCTCGTTGTAAGCCGCCAGCAATTCGGTCAGCAGCTTCTCACGCAGGGTTTCTTCGTACAGGTGGTCATCTTCGTCGAGCCATTGCTGGATCGGCAGCTTCACCCCAAAACCGGTTTCGATTGCAGCTTCCAGACCTTTGACGTCCCACTGTTCCGGCAACGATTGTGGCGGGATGTGCGCGCTGACGGTGCTGTCGAGTACGTCCTTGCGGAAGTCGGCAATGGTTTCACCGATGTTGTCGGCAGCCAGCAACGTGTTACGCATGTGATAAATCACTTTACGCTGTTCGTTGTTGACGTCATCGAACTCCAGCAATTGCTTACGGATGTCGAAGTTGCGACCTTCAACCTTGCGCTGAGCCTTTTCGATCGCGTTGGTCACCATGCGGTGCTCAATTGCTTCGCCAGACTGCATGCCCAGGGCCTTCATGAAGTTCTTCACCCGATCAGAGGCGAAGATGCGCATCAGGCTGTCTTCCAGCGACAGATAGAAACGGCTGGAACCCGCGTCACCCTGACGACCGGCACGACCACGCAACTGGTTGTCGATACGGCGCGATTCGTGACGCTCGGAAGCGATTACATGCAGACCACCCGACTCCAGCACTTGCTGGTGACGTTTTTGCCAATCGGCCTTGATCTGTGCGATCTGCTCCGGGGTTGGATCTTCGAGGGAGGCGACTTCCACTTCCCAGTTACCGCCCAACAGGATGTCAGTACCGCGACCCGCCATGTTGGTAGCGATGGTCAGCGCGCCTGGACGACCGGCCTGGGCAATGATTTCGGCTTCTTTTTCGTGGAACTTGGCGTTCAGAACCTTGTGCTCGATGCCTTCCTTGTGCAACAGGTTGGACATGTGCTCGGAGGTTTCGATGGTCGCTGTACCCACCAGTACTGGACGGCCCTTGGCCATGCAATCCTTGATGTCAGCCACAATCGCCGTGTACTTCTCGTCAGCGGTGAGGAACACCAGGTCGTTGAAGTCTTTACGCGCCAGTGGCTTGTTCGGCGGGATAACCATCACCGACAGACCATAGATCTGGTGGAATTCAAACGCTTCGGTGTCTGCAGTACCGGTCATGCCCGAGAGCTTGTTGTACAGACGGAAGTAGTTCTGGAAGGTCGTGGTAGCCAGGGTCTGGCTCTCTGCCTGAATATTCAGGCCTTCCTTCGCTTCGATAGCCTGGTGCAGGCCTTCGGACAAGCGACGACCCGGCATGGTACGCCCGGTGTGTTCGTCGACCAGCAATACCTGGCCGTCTTCAACGATGTATTCGACGTTGCGATTGAACAGCTTGTGAGCGCGCAGTGCAGCGTACACGTGGGTCAACAGCCCCAGGTTGTGCGCCGAATACAGGCTCTCGCCTTCAGCGAGCAAACCGATCTGGGTCAGCATGTCTTCAACAAACTGGTGGCCGGCTTCGTTCAGCTCAACCTGGCGAGTCTTTTCATCAATGGTGAAATGACCAGCTTTGGTAACTTCACCTTCAACTTCTTCGACGTGCAGTTCAAGACGCGGGATCAGCTTGTTGATTTCGGTGTACAGCTTGGAACTGTCTTCGGCCTGGCCGGAGATGATCAGCGGAGTACGGGCTTCGTCGATGAGGATGGAGTCGACTTCGTCGATCACTGCGAAATTAAGCTCGCGCTGGAATTTTTCTTCCATGCTGAAAGCCATGTTGTCGCGCAGGTAATCGAAACCAAACTCGTTGTTGGTACCGTAAGTGATGTCGGCGGCGTAGGCTTCACGCTTTTCTTGAGGCGGCTGGAACGGTGTTACAACACCTACCGTCAGGCCCAGAAATTCGTACAGCGGACGCATCCAGTTGGCATCGCGGCGAGCCAGATAGTCGTTCACGGTAATTACGTGCACGCCTTTACCAGACAGCGCATTGAGGTAAACCCCAAGGGTCGCTACCAGGGTCTTGCCTTCACCGGTGCGCATTTCAGCGATCTTGCCTTCATGCAAGGTCATGCCGCCGATCAGCTGAACATCAAAGTGGCGCATGCCCATGACACGTTTACCCGCTTCGCGGCAGACCGCAAAGGCTTCTGGCAACAGTTGGTCGAGGGTCTCACCTTTGGCTATGCGGGCCTTGAACTCTTGGGTCTTGGCGCGCAATTGCTCATCCGTCAGAGCAACCATTTGCTCTTCGAAGGAATTGACGACCTGAACTGTCTTGAGCATGCGTTTAACTTCGCGCTCGTTCTTGCTTCCAAAAAGTTTCTTTAACAAAGGCGCAAACATATCGGCAGGATCTTCCACACATAGGGATGGAGGGCGGCCCCGAGAGTCGCCCGAGCAGCCCTGATGGCCGCATGCGAACGAGCATTCTACCCGGAAACGGCGGTGAGGAAAGTGGCGTTATTCCACGATACCGGTACTGCGTTGTAATGGGGCCTCCCTAAAATAAGGGCTTTTTGCTGAACTTCAACCCATAAGCACCTGAAGTTACTCATTGATTTCATAAATAAATTTTGACGAGCCCGGATCCGGGCGAGTGAAACAGGAGGTTTCTGCTAAGATTGCGGCTCTGTTTTCTCAGGTGTCTGAACATGGCATTTCGCCCACACCCAGCACGGGCACCCTCCGTTCTGCTCCGCGAGGCCAAGCCCCTAAAAGCCATTTTTGGCCATGCAAAGCGTCTGGCACACCTGCAACGTCTGCTTGAAAGCCAGCTCCAGCCAGCTGCACGCGAGCATTGCCACGTCGCTTCATGGCGTGAAGGCAGCTTGTTGCTGATCGTGACTGACGGTCACTGGGCCACTCGCCTGCGTTATCAGCAAAAACGCCTGTTGCGCCAATTACAGGTATTTGACGAGTTTGCCAGCCTGACCCGGATTTTATTCAAGGTGCAGCCGCCTACGGTGCAGGCCAAGGTCGCGGGGCATACTCTGGATTTATCCGTCGATGCAGCCCAGACCATTCAGGCAACGGCCGACGGCATTACCGACCCGGCCTTGCGCGCCGCCCTTGAGCGCCTGGCGAGTCACGCCAAACCAAAACCCTGACAACCCCGAACACCTGTAGCTGCTGCCGGAGGCTGCGACAAGTTCCGCAGGACCTCCAAAAAGCAGGACTGCTGCGCAGCCAATCACAGCCTGCGGCAGCGGCTACATATCCATTTTCCCTACTTGCGTTTGCTACCGCCCAACAGCGAACCCAGCAGTCCACGCACCAGCTGACGGCCCACCTGCCCCGCTGCCTGGCGCGCCATGGACTGCAACGCCTTGCCCGCAGCGCTACCCAAAAAGTCACCGGCCTGATCCAGCAACCCCGGCTCATGCGGCGCAGCCTGTGTTTGCGCTTGCGGCGCCACTCCCTTACGGGCCATCAACACTTCGTACGCAGACTCCCGATCAATGGGCTTGTCATAGCGCCCCTGCAACGGCGAACCAGCGATCAACGCCGCACGCTCAGCTTCGGTCAGCGGGCCAATGCGTGATTGCGGTGGCGCGATCAACACGCGCTGAACCATGGCCGGAGTGCCCTTGTCCTCAAGCATGCCCACCAACGCTTCGCCCGTACCCAACTCAGTCAGTACCTCCAGCGCGCTGAACGCCGGATTAGGGCGAAACCCGTCAGCTACCGCCCTGAGGGACTTCTGCTCTTTGGCCGTAAAAGCCCGTAGCCCGTGCTGGATACGCAAACCCAGTTGCGCAAGCACAGTGTCTGGCAGATCCGCCGGAGATTGAGTGACGAAATATACCCCGACCCCCTTGGAGCGAATCAGCCTTACCACTTGCTCCAGACGGTCTTGCAACGCCTTGGGCGTTCCCGCAAACAACAAGTGTGCTTCGTCGAAAAACAGCGCCAGCAACGGTTTATCCGAATCGCCACGCTCCGGCAGTTGCTCGAAAAGCTCGGCCAGCAACCACAAAAGAAAGGTCGCGTAGACCTTCGGTGCTTCATGCACCAGGCGACTCGCATCAAGCAGATGAATCCGCCCACGACCATCGCTGGCCGGTTGCAAAATATCTTCCAGTTGCAGTGCCGGCTCACCAAACAAGTCTTCAGCCCCCTGCTGTTCAAGCGTCGCCAGGCGACGCAACAGCGCCTGACTGGAACCGGTGGTCATCAGGGCCGCGTCATCCCCCAGCACTTGGGGGTTATCGCGCAGGTGATTGAGGAGTGCCTTGAGGTCTTTGAGATCGAGCAACAGCAAACCTTCACGGTCTGCCACCTTGAAGGCGGCATAGAGCGCCGACTGCTGGCTGTCGGTCAGCTCCAGCAAACTGCCTAACAGCAAGGGACCCATTTCACTCAGGGTGGTTCGCAATGGATGGCCGGTCTTGCCCTGTATATCCCACAAGGTCACCGGATACGCTTTGGCCTGGTAATTGAGCCAAGGCATACCCGCAATCCGCTCTGCGATCTTGCCCTGAGGGTTGGCCGCTGCCCCCAAACCGCACAGATCGCCCTTGATGTCGGCGGCGAAGACCGCAACTCCCGCATCACTGAACTGCTCGGCCAAGCGTTGAAGAGTGACGGTTTTGCCCGTCCCCGTGGCGCCTGCCACCAGACCGTGGCGGTTTGCCAAGCGCAAGGATTGAGCGATGGACTGACCCGAGAGGTCAGCACCAAGTACTAGAGCAGAAGAGTCAGGCATTTTGCCACCTTTGATTAATCTTTCGCGATCGCGGGTCGATACACCGTTAATGCTAGACCAGAAAAAACCGGATTTAGCGTCGTAAAGCGCCTTGATAAATGGACCATCTGCCCTGTTCAGGCAGTGATTTGCGGATCACGCGTTTTACCAGAGTGTATGTCTCACACTTTTAGACCTTAGCGGACCCTTCAAGCCATGAATAAAAACCTACGTTTCAGCCATAAAATCCTGCTTGCCGCGTCCCTGATCGTAATAGCCGCCTTCTCGCTATTTACGCTGTACAACGACTTCTTGCAGCGCAACGCCATCCGCAACAACCTGGACAACTACCTTAACGAAATGGGCAGTGTCACAGCCAATAACATTCAGACATGGTTGGGCGGCCGGATTCTGCTGGCTGAAAACCTTGCCGAATCAATCGCCAATACTCCAGAACCAACCCAGGTGACGAACCTGCTGGAGCAAAAAACCCTTAGCCGCACCTTTATGGCGGTTTACTTTGGCGACAGCCAGGGCGGCTTTACCATTCGCCCCGACAGCAAAATGCCTGACGGCTACGACCCGCGCACCCGGCCTTGGTACAAGGATGCGTTGAACACCAGCACCTCAAGCCTGACCGAACCTTATATAGACGCAGCCACCGGGCAGATGGTTATTTCCATCGGTGCTCCGGTGAGAAAGGCCGGGCAAACCCTGGGCGTGGTCGGTGCCGACCTGACCCTGCAAGCCATCACCGACAGCATCAACGCCCTGAACTTCAACGGCATGGGCTACGCCTTTTTGATCAGTGCCGACGGCGAAATCCTGGTGCACCCGGACAAAACCCTGGTGAAGAAACAGCTGAAGGATATCTACCCGCAGGACACGCCTGCGATCAACGCCGGGTTCAGCGAGATCCAGGCCGACGGCAAAACCCGGATCGTGACCTTCACTCCCGTCAAAGGGCTGGGCACGGTCAACTGGTACGTCGGTTTGTCGATCGACAAGGAACAAGCCTTCGCAGCGCTCAGCGAATTTCGCACCTCCGCAATTATTGCCACAGTGATTGCCGTGGTCTCGATCATCGCCCTTCTCGGCCTGTTGATCCGCCTGCTGATGCAACCGCTGCACGTAATGACCCGCGCCATGCAGAACATTGCCGAAGGTGAAGGCGACCTGACACGCCGTCTGGCAGTGGAATCCCAGGATGAGTTCGGCACCCTGGGCAGTGCCTTCAACCGCTTTGTCGAACGCATTCACTCCTCGATCAGCGAAGTGGCCTCGGCCACCGAACAGGTCAACGAAGTTGCCTTGCGTGTCGTCAGCGCATCCAACTCATCGATGCTCAACTCTGACGAGCAAGCGAGTCGCACCAACAGCGTCGCGGCAGCCATCAATGAGCTGGGCGCCGCCGCACAAGAGATCGCCCGCAACGCGGCCCAGGCCTCACACCAGGCCAGCGATGCTCGCGGCCTGGCCGAAGAAGGTCAGCAAGTGGTCGAGCGCAGCATCAGTTCGATGCAGAAACTGTCGCAAATGCTCGGCACGTCCAGCGGTCATATCGAGTCGTTGAACGACAAGACGGTGAACATCGGACAGATCCTGGAAGTGATCACCAGCATCTCTCAGCAGACCAACTTGCTGGCACTTAACGCTGCCATTGAAGCAGCTCGCGCTGGTGAAGCCGGGCGCGGCTTTGCCGTAGTGGCTGACGAAGTTCGCAACCTGGCACACCGCACCCAGGAATCGGCGCAGCAGGTGCAAAAAATGATCGAAGAGTTGCAGATCAGTGCCCGCGACTCAGTGAACACCATGGAAGAAAGCCAGCGTCATAGCCAAGACAGTGTGGAAATTGCCAACCGCGCAGGCGAGCGCCTGATCAGCGTGACCGAACGCATTGGTGAAATTGATGGCATGAACCAGTCCGTCGCCACGGCAACCGAAGAGCAAACGTCGGTGGTCGAGTCGATCAACATGGACATTACTGAAATCAATACGCTCAACCAGGAAGGGGTCGAAAACCTTCAGTCAACGCTTCGAGCCTGTTCCGACCTGGAACAGCAAGCTGCGCGCTTGAAGCAACTGGTGGGCAGTTTCCGTATCTGATTGGCAGGGAACAGCTTCAAGCTCGCCGCTTGAAGCTTTCTGCAACGCCTCCCAAAGCCTGGCGGCATCAGGAAATTCGGTGCCGTCCTCGGGGCTGAGGGCATCCGGGTCGTAGCGACTCAAACAGCCTTCACCCAAGGTCGCAGGCGCACTGGAGGTGGCCTTGTCGAGCGGGTCACTCATGTCACCTCCCCTGCACTGCTGCAAACCTGTGGGAGCTGGCTGCCTGCGATACAGGCAACCCGGCTCATATGAAACACCGAGGCGATACCATCGCGAGCAAGCCCGCTCCCACACGTGTTGTGCAGTGAATATTTAGAACACGACCGTCTTGTTGCCGCGTACCAGCACACGGTCTTCAAGGTGGTAACGCAGGCCACGGGCCAGCACCATCTTCTCGACATCACGACCGAAACGCACCATGTCTTCAATGCTGTCACTGTGGCTGACACGCACTACGTCTTGCTCAATGATCGGACCTGCGTCCAACTCTTCAGTCACATAATGGCAAGTTGCACCAATCAGCTTCACGCCACGCATCGAGGCTTGGTGATAAGGCTTGGCACCAACGAACGACGGCAAGAAACTGTGATGAATGTTAATGACCTGGCCCGCATATTCACGGCACAGATCAGGTGGCAGGATTTGCATGTAACGCGCCAGTACCACAACTTCAGCAGCATGATGTTTGACCAGGCGCGAGACTTCGGCAAAAGCCGGCTCTTTGTTCTTCGGGTCAACCGGTACGTGATAAAACGGAATGCCGTGCCACTCGACCATGCTGCGCAGGTCATCGTGATTGGAAATCACGCAGGAAATTTCGCAGTCCAGTTCATCGCTGTGCCAGCGGTGCAGTAAATCTGCCAGGCAGTGGGACTCGCGGCTCGCCATCAACACCACGCGCTTTTTCTGCGCCGTATCGGTGATGCGCCACTCCATCGAAAACTCTTCGGCGATCGGGGCAAATGCCTCACGAAAGGCCTCCAGCCCAAACGGCAGAGAGTCGGCACGAATCTCGTGACGCATAAAGAACCAACCGCTTTGGTCGTCCGAGTGGTGGCTCGCTTCAGTGATCCAGCCATTGTAGGAGGCAAGGAAATTGCTGACCTTGGCGACAATGCCGACGCCGTCGGGGCACGCAATAACCAACCGAAAAGTGCGCATGAGGGGAAAACTCCAAAAACTTTACTAAGGCCGCCATTCTAGCGAGTGCGCAGCAAAACTGCAGTATTCGTTACCGCCTGCTGCAGGCGCCACGGGGTCGCGTAGCCTTTGACCGCACGCCAGCATCGACGTGGCCTGCACTGCCTTTTATCGACAACTGCCAAGACTTATTAATCTACGTTATTAAGCCCATTGCACCCCGGCTATTAACTGTGCGCATACTTGGCAGCATTGAAGTTAATGAATAAAAATTTAAATTAATCAGCCCTTGCATGTTTACTTGCAGTAACTGTCTGACTACTATTGCGTCACTGTATCCCTGTAAACCCTTTTCAAGCTAAGGCTATCCTCATGTCCTTGATCAACGAATATCGCGCAACAGAAGAAGCTATCAAAGAACTGCAAGCCCGCCTGAAGAATCTGTCCGAAGACGACAAACTTCAAACCGAGCTGGAATTTGAAGGTAAATTGCGCACTCTGATGGGCGAGTACCAGAAATCGCTACGCGATATCATCGCCCTTCTGGATCCAGAATCCAAAGTAAGCAAAGCACCACGCGGTGTTGTTAAAACCACCGGCACCAAACGTGCCCGCAAGGTTAAACAATACAAAAACCCGCACAACGGTGAAGTGATTGAAACCAAAGGTGGCAACCACAAAACTCTGAAAGAGTGGAAAGCCAAGTGGGGCAGCGACGTGGTTGAAGGTTGGGCAACTTTGCTTGACTAAGTGATACCCGGCACGCAAATCTTTTTGCACTGCTAATAAAAACGCCAGCTTGCTGGCGTTTTTTATTGCCCGCCTTTTAATCCTCGCTATCACCTGACAGGCTCAGCCCGACACGACGGCTCAACGCCTGCGCATAGCGCTGCCACTCACCCAGCAGCTTTAACTGGTCTGGCGTAGCGTTACGCGACAGCTCATCCGTGGCCTGGGTGAAGTTAGCCAGCGTCATGGGGGCACCCATGACAGGGTCCACCAACCGTTGTTGGCAGAACACATGCCAGCGTTCCAGCTCTTGTGCACTCAAGGTATGAGGGAAGTTTCGCGCCCGGTAGCGAAATAACAACTCGGGTAAACGCTCATCATCAAAAGGCCATGTATCTTTGGCCAGTTGCTCCGGATCACTGGCCCGGACTTGTTCACACAACCGACGGTCTCGATCACCGATAAAACCGTCATACAATTGCTGCTCGGGATCGTCACTGGGAACAAAGTCTTCGCGGGCATAAATGGCCGACAACTTATCTCGCCAAACTTCCTGGGTATCGGTAAGGCTGAGGGCGCGCGCTTGGTAGAGTGGCATGTCCAACTGCAAACGCTGTTGATCCTGTGCCCGCACTACATTCAAGGGTGCCACCACCGGACAACGATTAACGTGTATCAGCTTGAGCGGAACCGGCAACTGACCTTCCGGCAAATCTTCGCGGCGCGTATAAAGCATCTGGCGCAAAGTTTCTGCGTCCATGTCCAGTAATGGCTGAGGATCAAAGTGCAGATCGCAGACGATCAACGCATTACGATTCTTTGGATGCCATGCCAGCGGTAATACCACGCCGACATAATGTCTGGCTGCAGAAAAACGGCCTGAAATATGCACCATCGGTTGCAACAGACGAACTTGATCAAGCACCCGCTGTTTAGTCCGCAACTGGAATAACCAGTCATACAACTTGGGTTGTTTGTCGCGAATCAGCCGCGCCAGCGCAATGGTTGCCCGCACATCGGACAACGCATCGTGAGCCTGACCGTGATCAATTCCGTTGGCCGCCGTCAAACGCTCCAGCTTGAGCGTCACACGCCCGTCATCCTCTGGCCAGACGATCCCCTCAGGGCGTAGGGCATAGGCCGTGCGCACTACATCAATCAAATCCCAGCGACTGTTGCCGCCCTGCCATTCACGCGCATAAGGGTCGAAGAAATTTCGGTACAGGCTGTAGCGCGTGACCTCGTCATCAAAGCGCAGTGAGTTGTAGCCCGCACCGCAGGTGCCCGGCAACGCCAGCTGAGCATGAGTGCGAGTCATGAACTCCGCCTCGCCCAAGCCTTTGTCTTCGAGTCGGCCAGGGGTGATGCCCGTGATCAGGCAGGCCATCGGGTGCGGCAGAATATCGTCGCTGGGCTGGCAGTAGAGATTGACCGGCTGATCAATCTCGTTGAGTTCAAGGTCAGTGCGAATACCAGCGACTTGCACGGCTCGATCGCAGCGCGGATTGATGCCAGTGGTTTCGTAGTCGTACCAAAAAATAGAGGTCACGGGGTGTTCCTGAGCAGTAGACCCCGACAGTCTAGGCGCTCAAACACCTATGCAGAAGCCTGCAAGGGCTGAAAGCTGAAGTAGCGCTGCAAGGCACTGATCAGTGCGGTGTACTCGGCAGGTGGCTGGTACAGGATAAAGCCGGAGTCATAGCAATTGGGTGTCACATCCTCACGGCACCACAGGCAACGCGCCGTCAGGTCAATCAACTGCGGGCAGCCATCGGAACCGGGAAGCTTGAGCCGCAACTCGAAATCGGCGTCCACCAGCATCGGTAACTGACTGATCAGCATCAGCCCGCCGTCGGACACATTACCCAGAAAACCCACGGGTTTGTCCGTGAACCGATTGAACACTTCCAAGTAATACGTCAGTTGCTGCCGTTCGATGAGCCGCTCAATAACCATATTCAAGATCACTATAGAAGGCCATTACGCATGGCCGCACCAGCACTTAAAAATGCCCTGCCCGCACACCTGAGCCAAAACCCGCGCCCAGCCTGCCCTGCACGCACCCGCTTGAAGCTCGGAGCAACGACCAGCCACCGAGCATTGACATCTCTTTGAATGACGAATGAACAATAACCATTCAAAGCAATTCAATATTAGTGAAACGAGCACAATTGACCAGTCATAATTTTGTGCATCATTGAATGGTTGCAGGCAGCGCCTGAGCCGTTGTCCCCGGCCCCGGAATGAATTTTAGAATACGCAGCGTCTCGATCCGCGCCTTGGCCCTATAGGCATACTCGCTCTTCGGGAACTCGTTGATGATGTATTGGTAGGTCTGGGATGCATCCAGGTAAAACTTCGTACGCTCCAGGCACAGCCCACGCAGCATTGCGGTTTGCGGCCAGATATACGGGCGACTGCGGCTGTCGCGATCAACCTCGGACAGTTCCAGCATCACCGCTTCACAGTTGCCTCGGTCATAGGCACGGTAAGCGCTGTTCAAATGGTGGTTCATCGACCAGCGGGTGCAGCCAGCCACAGTGCTGAGCAACAATAAAACGAGCAAAATTCGCATGGGTATCTCCTGTTCACAACAGTGTATCGACCCCACAGCCGAATTCTTCAAGGCAACCGACCCAATGCACCACAACTTAAGCAGAAAGTAGTGCAGAGGAACAATGACTACAGCCAAAGACCATAGTAGCCTTTGGCAGCGCTTGAACTCAGGAGTCTTTGCATGTCTGTTCGTCGAACCAAAATTGTTGCCACACTTGGCCCTGCCAGCAATTCACCAGAAATGCTGGAGCAGCTGATCCTCGCTGGCCTGGACGTTGCCCGTCTGAACTTCTCCCATGGCACTCCCGATGAGCACAAGGCTCGTGCCAAGCTGGTGCGCGAAATCGCCGCCAAGCATGGCCGCTTCGTTGCCCTGCTGGGGGACCTGCAAGGCCCGAAAATTCGTATCGCCAAATTCGCCAACAAAAAGATTGAGCTGAAAGTCGGTGATCAATTCACCTTCTCCACCAGCCATCCGTTGACTGAAGGCACCCAGCAAATCGTCGGTATCGACTACCCGGATCTGGTTAAAGACTGCGGCGTAGGCGACGAGTTGTTGCTCGACGACGGCCGTGTCGTGATGCGTGTCGACACCGCCACCGGCGATGCTCTGCACTGCACCGTGCTGATCGGCGGCCCACTGTCCGACCACAAGGGCATCAACCGTCGCGGCGGCGGTCTGACCGCGCCAGCCCTGACTGAAAAAGACAAGGCTGACATCAAGCTGGCTGCCGAAATGGAAGTCGACTACCTGGCCGTGTCGTTCCCGCGTGACGCTGCAGATATGGAATACGCTCGCCAATTGCGTGACGAGGCAGGCGGTACTGCTTGGCTGGTCGCGAAAATTGAACGCGCCGAAGCCGTGGCTGACGACGAAACCCTCGACGGGCTGATCGCAGCCAGCGATGCGGTGATGGTTGCCCGTGGCGACCTGGGCGTAGAAATCGGCGATGCCGAGCTGGTGGGCATTCAGAAGAAGATCATTCTGCACGCACGTCGCCACAACAAGGCAGTGATCGTTGCGACCCAGATGATGGAGTCGATGATCCAGAACCCGATGCCAACTCGCGCCGAAGTGTCTGACGTTGCCAACGCCGTTCTCGACTACACCGACGCCGTGATGCTTTCGGCTGAAAGTGCTGCCGGCGCATACCCGCTGGAAGCAGTGCAAGCCATGGCGCGTATTTGCGTCGGCGCTGAAAAGCACCCGACCAGCAAAACCTCCAGCCACCGCATGGGTAAAACCTTCGAAAGCTGCGATCAAAGCATCGCGTTGGCGGCCATGTACACCGCCAACCACTTCCCGGGTGTCAAAGCGATCATCGCCCTGACCGAAAGCGGGTACACACCGTTGATCATGTCGCGCATCCGTTCTTCGGTGCCGATCTACGCGTTCTCCCCGCACCGTGAAACCCAGGCGCGCGCGGCGATGTTCCGTGGTGTTTACACCGTACCGTTCGACCCGGCATCCCTGCCGCCAGAAAAAGTTAGCCAGGCTGCCATCGACGAACTGCTCAAACTGGGCGTCGTACAGAATGGCGACTGGGTCATCCTGACCAAGGGCGACAGCTACCACACCGTGGGCGGCACCAACGGCATGAAAATTCTGCATGTCGGCGACAAAATGGTTTAAGCCTTACACGGCTTAAACTCAAAGCCCCGCCTGATCACTCAGGCGGGGCTTTTTTATTGCGCCAGGCACTTAACTGCGGGTCAAAAAAGCATCCGCCAGCAGTTGGTTGCGGCCCAGTCCAGCCAGAAACAGACGTTTGGCAAACGCCTCGACCGTATCGGGATGGCCGCAGAGCAGAGCGTGGGTTTGACGTGAGGCAAGACGCAGCTGCAGCAGGTACTCGGGCAATTGCTGACGCTCAAGGTACTCAACCGTAAGGTTCGGACACGTCGCCGCCAATGCTGACAATTGATCCTTGAGGTAATACTCGCTCGCATCGCGGGCCACATGTACCAACCGAATCGGCCCCTGATGGTCCTGGCGCAATGCCTCGCGCAGCACGCCAAACAATGGCCCTAGCCCGGTGCCGGATGCCAGCAGCCATAGCGGCTGCTCCTGCCAGTCCGGGTCGTAACGCAGCGCACCGCCACGCAACTCACCCAGCCGCACACAATCGCCGACTTTAAAATGCCGGGCCGCGTCGACAAACTCACCGGGGTGAGCGCAATCGAGGTGGAATTCCAGAAAGCGGTCCTCTTCGGGCAGACTGGCCAGCGAATACGGTCGAGCGACACCGCAAGCGGTCCACAACACCACATGCTGGCCAGCGCGATAACGCAACGGGCGCTGCGGCGAGAGGCGCAACCGCAGCACGCTCGGGCTCAGCCAGTCCAGCGCCAGCACTTGTGCTGGCATGCCATCGCGCAGCGGGTCGAAGGCTTCAACCTGCAGGTCCTCGACCACCTGACACTGACAAGCCAGACGCCAACCCTGCTCACGCTGTGCCCGGCTCAATGCCTCGGGTTTGAGATCGGCCGGCTCTCCACGCACGCAGCGCACCAGGCAGGCATGGCAACTGCCAGCCCGGCAACTGTAGGGCACGGCTACCCCGGCCTGATTCAAGGCGTCGAGCAGATTGGTACTTTCGGCAACTGACCAGCGCTGGTCAGCAACGTGTAACTGGGGCACTTATAGCCTCCGTTGGGTAATTCCAGATCCGGGCACCGTGTAGCCGCTGCAGCAGGCTGCGATGGGTGGTGTAGAGACCCGCCCCCGGAATAAAAAAACAAAGATCCTTCGGCCCTTATCGCAGCCTTCGGCAGCGGCTACAAGTTTTGTGCGTGCGGGTGTATCAAAGAGTGTACCGGGTTATACTGCGGCGCCTTTTTTGTACCGGTCATGTGTGCCCGGTATGCCTAGCAAAGACCTGACCCAAGGTCGCAAACACCTTATTGATTGTATGTTCCCGTCTTATAGAGGAGCGCGACCCATGACCGTGATCAAGCAAGACGACCTGATTCAGAGCGTTGCTGACGCCCTGCAATTCATTTCCTACTACCACCCCGTGGACTTCATCCAGGCCATGCACGAAGCCTACCTGCGCGAAGAATCGCCAGCGGCCCGTGACTCGATGGCGCAAATCCTGATCAACTCGCGCATGTGTGCCACTGGCCACCGCCCGATCTGCCAGGACACCGGCATCGTCACCGTATTCGTACGCGTAGGCATGGATGTGCGCTGGACCGGCGCCACCATGGGCCTGGACGACATGATCAACGAAGGCGTGCGTCGCGCTTACAACCTGCCGGAAAACGTCCTGCGTGCTTCGATCCTGGCCGACCCGGCCGGTGCGCGTCGTAACACCAAGGACAACACTCCTGCGGTCATTCACTACTCCATCGTTCCGGGTAACACCGTGGAAGTGGACGTAGCGGCCAAGGGCGGCGGTTCCGAAAACAAGTCGAAAATGGCCATGCTCAACCCGTCCGACTCGATCGTAGACTGGGTGCTCAAAACCGTTCCGACCATGGGCGCGGGCTGGTGCCCACCAGGCATGCTCGGCATCGGTATCGGCGGCACCGCTGAAAAAGCAGCAGTGATGGCCAAGGAAGTGTTGATGGAATCCATCGACATTCACGACCTGATCAAGCGCGGCCCGTCCAGCCGTATCGAAGAGATGCGCATCGAACTGTTCGAGAAGGTCAACCAACTGGGCATCGGCGCCCAGGGCCTGGGCGGTCTGACCACCGTACTCGACGTAAAAATCATGGACTACCCGACCCACGCAGCGTCCCTGCCGGTGTGCATGATCCCGAACTGCGCGGCCACCCGTCACGCTCACTTCGTACTGGACGGCTCCGGCCCTGCATCCCTCGAAGCGCCACCGCTGGACGCCTACCCGCAAATCGTTTGGGAAGCAGGCCCGTCGGCCCGCCGTGTCAACCTCGACACCCTGACCCCGGAAGACGTGCAGAGCTGGAAGCCGGGCGAAACCGTCCTGCTGAACGGCAAAATGCTCACCGGGCGTGACGCTGCGCACAAGCGCATGGTCGAAATGCTCAACAAGGGTGAAACCTTGCCGGTCGACCTCAAGGGTCGCTTCATCTACTACGTAGGCCCGGTTGATCCGGTGCGCGACGAAGTCGTTGGCCCTGCCGGTCCGACCACCGCTACGCGGATGGACAAGTTCACCCGTCAGATCCTCGATCAAACCGGCCTGCTGGGCATGATCGGCAAATCCGAGCGCGGCCCTACCGCCATCGAAGCGATCAAGGACCACAAAGCTGTGTACCTGATGGCCGTCGGCGGTGCTGCGTACCTGGTAGCCCAAGCGATCAAAAAATCGCGTGTGGTGGCATTTGCCGAACTGGGTATGGAAGCGATCTACGAGTTCGACGTTAAAGACATGCCGGTTACCGTGGCAGTCGATAGCAACGGCGAGTCGGTGCACATCACCGGCCCGGCGATCTGGCAGAAAAAAATCAGCGAAAGCCTGGCTGTAGAAGTGCAATAAGCGCTTTATACGTCAGACACAAAAACGGCCAGGTTAATAACCTGGCCGTTTTTTTATGTCTGTACCGTGCTTTTCTGTGGGAGCGGGCTTGCTCGCGATGGCATCAACCCGACAACGCAGGTAAACCGCGTCGCCTGAATCGCAAGCAAGCCCTCTCCTGCAAGATCGGTACCTCTCAATCAGAACGCGTTACGGAAAATTTCTTCAATCTGCCCCTGATCAGCCTTGCGCGGGTTGGTGAAACCACAAGCATCCTTCAGGGCATTGGTGGCCAGAATCGGGATGTCATCCAGCTTGGCGCCCAGGTCACGCAGCCCGGCCGGGATTTCTACATCCCGGGCCAAGGTGCGAATCGCCGCGATGGCCGCCTGCGCGCCCTCTTCCGGGCTCAAGCCCCGCACATCGGCACCCAACGCGTGAGCCACATCGGTCAAGCGGGTCGCACATACACTGGCGTTAAACATCTGCACATGGGGCAGCAGCACCGCATTGCACACACCATGGGGCAAGTCATAGAACCCGCCCAACTGGTGGGCCATCGCATGCACAAAGCCCAGCGACGCGTTATTAAAGGCCATGCCCGCGAGGAACTGCGCGTAAGCCATGTTCTCGCGTGCCGTCAGATCCTTACCGTCGCTAACCGCCTGACGCAGGTTTTGACTGATCAGCTCCATCGCCTTGATCGCACAAGCATCGGTAATGGGGTTGGCAGCCGTCGACACATACGCCTCAATGGCGTGAGTCAGGGCGTCCATGCCCGTGGCTGCGGTTAGCCCTTTGGGCATCCCCACCATCAACTCGGGGTCGTTGACCGACAACAGTGGTGTCACATTGCGGTCGACAATGGCCATTTTTACGTGGCGCTCTTCGTCGGTGATGATGCAAAAACGCGTCATTTCACTGGCTGTACCGGCCGTGGTATTGATCGAGACCAGCGGTAATTGCGGCTTGGCCGAGCGATCAACCCCCTCGTAATCACGGATATGCCCGCCATTGGTGGCACACAGCGCAATGCCCTTGGCGCAGTCATGGGGCGAGCCGCCACCCAACGACACGATAAAATCGCAGTGATGTTGCTTGAGCACCACCAGCCCCGCCTCAACGTTGGCAATGCTCGGGTTCGGCTTGGCACCGTCGAAAATCACCGAATCAATGTCCTGCAGCGCCAGCTGCTCAGCGATCAGCGTCGCAACACCCGCCTTTGCCAGCCCCGCGTCAGTCACAATCAAGGCCTTGCGAAAACCATAATTGCGAATAGCGGTCATGGCTTCAGCCAAGCAACCGTTACCCATAATATTTACGGCGGGAATAAAGAAAGTGCTGGTCATGTAGAGTCCTCTTGGCGGGTCATTGGCTAAGTCGGTCTCCACAGCTTCCTCCAATCACAATGCAGCAATGTTGATCTGGCTCAACACTTGAGCATGATAAAGTCCGACACCGCCCACGCCTTGAGACGAAATTGCGATGACCCCTTTCCAGGAATTTGATGCCGAACTAGAAGACTGGAATCAGTTGCGCACCAGCACACCGTGCAGCGGGCTGCTGATTGGCAACGGCGCAAGCATGGCCGTGTGGCATGACTTCTATTACGACTCGCTGTTTGACAAAGCCAAGAGCGTCGCCGAAAAGCCCCTCAGCCAGACCGAACTCAGCGTGTTCGAGGCCCTCGGCACGCGCAACTTCGAGCATGTGCTCAGCGCCCTGAAAACCGCGAGCAAGGTCAACAAGGCGCTGGCCATCAACTCGGCCTCGCCGCGCAAACGCTATTACGCCATTAAAGAAGCCCTGATCAACTGCACTCAAGACGTGCACATTCCCTGGCGCCTGATGCAGCCCGAAACCCTGGCTTGCTGGCATGCAGAACTGGCGCGCTACGCCAGTGTGTATTGCTCCAACTACGACTTGCTTGCGCCCTGGGCAGTGATGCAGGCGCCAAAACAGTTCAACGACCTGTTCAATACCCCCGGTTCGACTTTTGAACTGAGTGCCGGTGCGGCCAAGGGTAAAACCACTCGTATGCTGTATCTGCACGGGGCGCTGCACCTGGTCAAAAATCAGGAAGGCAAGGCACGCAGAATCACGGCCAACGAACCCACCCTGTTAAGCAACTTTGCAATTAACCACTCGATCAGCGCACTGGACGATGTGCCGCTGTTTGTCAGCGAAAGCAGCAGCGACGACAAGCGAAAATCCATCCGCCAGTCCGATTACCTGTCTTTTTGCCATGAGCAGTTAATGGCGCATAAAGACGCGCTGTGCATCTTCGGCCACAGCTTGGGCGAGCAGGACCAGCACCTGATCGATGCCTTGCGCCAGGCCCCGCTGAAAACCCTGTGCATCTCGATCTATCCGCGCAGTGAAGCGTTTATCCGCTTTCAAAAGAACCATTACACGGCACTGTTTGCCGAGAAGAAGCTGACCTTGCGCTTTTTTAACTCGAAGACTCATCCGCTGGGCCTCAGCCGACACTCGGTGCCGGTAGAGGTTTAACCCTGGCCGAACGCCTCAATGCTTGTCTTTGATGACCGTAGTCGGCCCATTGTGTTTGACACTGGCAATGCCTTTGTCACGCGCAGCCTCTGACGAGTACATCTCGCTGGTGCCGATAATCTGGTGATTGGCCGCCTTCAGGTTGAAGTACGGACTACCATCCTTGGCCACTTTTCTCTCGTACCGCTCATCAAGCGGGCTGTTGGTCTGTACCGAGGCGATCCCGCCTTTGGCTGCCGCCAGCGTGGTGTAGTGCTCACTGACCAGAATGGTTTCGGCATTCGCCGCCTTCAACACAAAGCGGAACTGCCCATTGCTGGTATTGCTCAATTCGTACCAACCCGACATAACCTTCTCCTGAAATTAAGGGTTCCTGCACCTAGTCAGTAAAGACGCCATGGGCTATTTATCCATTTATTTGCCGAGATGAGCGAAAGTCGAACTTTCAACGAGACAAATAGCAATGGTTATCGATACCATTCGCGACTTATTTGCATCGCTGTGTTCACAAGGACCCTCATGTCTCGCCTTAAACCCGACCCGCCTGCGGCCGATTCCTTTCGCGAGTTCTATACGCAAATTTTGCACTTTCTGCGTAAGCGCACCGACAACACCAGCGATGCAGCTGACATGACTCAGGATGTTTTCACTCAATGGCTGGGTTATCAGGACCGGGCCAACGTCGAGCAGCCGCGGGCGTTTCTGTTCCAGATGGCGCGCAATCTGTTGCGCGACCACTGGCGCCGCCAGCAAGTGCGCCAGGCTGTACATCACCAGCACGGCGAGAGTGAATCCGAGCCCTTGAGTGACGAAAGGGATGATCCAATGGCTGCTGCCCAGCGTCTGCAACGCCTTGAACAGCTCAAAACCATACTCGCAGAACTCTCGCCCAGACGCCGTGAAGCCCTTATGCTGCACCGTTTTGAAGGCTTGAGTCAGGCACAGATTGCCGAGCGCATGGGGATCTCCGTCAGCATGGTAGAAAAGCACATTGCCTTGGCCTTGTTGCACTGCAAGCAGTATCAACAACGGGACAGCGGCAAGGAGCAGCCAAAATGAGCCCTCATCAAGCAGCAGGTCACGACAGCATCGACGAGCAGGCAGCCAATTGGTTTGCACGTAACCGCAACGAGCGCGACCACAGCACCCGCGAGCAATTCGACACATGGCATGCCAGCCCGGCCCATGCTCAGGCCTATGCCGAATTTGAGGCTCTGTGGGCGGATCTGGGTCAACTTGAACAGATCAACCAACCCATTGCGCTGCCTGTCCGCCCCCGGCGTTCAAACTTCGCCCTGGCCACCGCTGCCGCCGTGCTATGCGCCGTGTTTGCGCTCAATCTCGGGGCTCCAGTGGCGCTGCACCAGCAGCAGGTCAGTACTTTGGCCCAAGGCGGGCGCACCCTCCTGTTACCCGATGGCAGCACCTTGAACGTCAATGCCAATACCCGGCTGCGCCTGGAGTTCAACGCACAACAGCGCGATATTTATTTGGATCAAGGCCAGCTTTATATCGAGGTTGCAGCCAATAAGGAGCAGCCGCTAGTGGTACATGCTGGCGCTGCACGGATCAAGGTGGTCGGCACCGGCTTTGATGTACGACGCAGCTCGCGCCAATTGGTCGTCAGTGTCGCCCACGGCCAGGTTGCGTTTACCCCCGATGCAAAATCCTCAACCCTGCTGGGCGCACAACAACGCGCCACCTACGACTACGCCAAGAGCTCACTGCAAGAGCACTCCCTGGGTGCCGAAAAAGTGGCGGACTGGCGCAGTGGCCACCTGTCATTTCGCAATCGCGAACTGGGCAGCCTGGTGGACGAGCTGGACCTGTACCGCCCCGGCGTGATCCAACTGGCCGCTGGGCCACTCGCTGCCTACAAGGTCTCGGGCAATCTGGATATCAGCGACCCACTGGCCCTAGTCAAGGCTCTTCCTGCACTGATCCCGGTAAAAACCGTGCTGCAGGACAACGGAACAATCCGTATCGAACCTCGCTAAAAAAACATATGCGAATATTTTTCATTCGCATATGTGGTTTTTTCATTGTGCCGCGTCTTCCTCCGGTCTGCGTTGCTAACGCATGTCTTTTTGGCCTTTGTTGCCACACCGGGGGATTTCATGTTTCGCGCACCACATCACTTCTCGCACTTCTGCTCGCGCCCAACACTGGTGGCAGCTTGCCTGGCGGTCAGCCTGCAAGCCCATGCCGAGTCGATCCAGCTGCAACTGCCGGCACAATCGCTGGCCAGTTCGTTAAGTGAGGTGGCGCAGCAGGCAAAAATCCAGCTGCTGTTCGACGAAGCCCTGTTACGCAACATCAAAGCCCCCGCGCTCAAGGGCGACTACACACCGCAACAAGCCATCCAGTTACTGCTCAAGGGCACCGATTTCAGCCTGATCCAGGTCGACCGAACCTACGTTGTGAGACCCAAGGAAGACGGTACAACCACCAGCAACAGCCTGGAGCTGGGCGCGGTGAGCGTGGTGGGCAGCGGTAACGAGGTGGATTCCAGCAGCGTCGGCAAATCGACCATGACGCAAACTCAGATCAATCAGTATCAGGCCAATAACATCCCCAGCTTGCTGGCCACCCTGCCGGGTATCAACCTCGGCGGATCGCTCAAGCCGGGCGGTCAGACCATCAACATTTGGGGCATGGGCGAAGCTGAAGATGTGCAGATGACCGTTGATGGCGCGACCAAAAGCGGCTTTGAACGCTACAAACAGGGCACGATTTTTATCGAGCCCGAGCTGATCAAACGCCTGGAAGTCGAGAAAGGCCCCCACGACATACACACCGGCAATGGTGGTTTTGGCGGCGTGGTGCACATGGAAACCAAGGACGCGCCGGACCTGCTCGAAGAAGGCAAGGACGTTGGTGCCATGCTCAAGTACGGCTACAGCAGCAATGACCATCAACAGATTTACAGCGGTGCCGTGTACGGCCGCACCGATGATGGCCGCGCCGATGCGCTGGTGTACTACACCAAACGCGACGGTGATGACATGAAGCTCGCCGACAATATGCCCAACCCCGGTAATGTTTACCCGGTCAACCCCAAGCGCCTGCCCAACACCGCCCAGGATCTGGACGCGCAACTGCTCAAACTCAACCTGCACCTCAACGACGAGCACAGCGTAGGCATGTCTTACTCGCGGGCCAACAATTACCTGTGGGTGCCCTTCTCGGCAGTCAGCTACCCGGAGCCACCCAGCAAGGCCAACATTGATAAATACGGTTACGACATCGCCTCCCGACGCTACCTGTCCAACCGCTCAACCATCGACACCACCTGGTCGGCCAAATACAAATACGAGCCTCTGGACAATCCGCTGGTGGATCTGGAAGTGAAGTACTCGCACTCCAATACCGAACAAACCGACACGCGCAGCGCACAGGCCTTCACCCAGCCCACCAGCGGCGGGCGCAAGATGGAAACCGGCTACACCGACGACATGCTCCAGATCGAAAATATCAGCCTGTTTGCCAGCGGCCCGCTGGACCATGCGGTGACCACTGGCGTGCAATTTCGCAAGCATCAGCGTGATGTGAATATGTGGATGCCGGGCGGGTCCTATGACGCCGAGAAGTACAACTACGGCCACTACCAACCAAACTTCATGCCCAGAGGCAAGGTCGACACCAACAGTTTCTATATTCAGGACGCCATCACCTGGGGCGACTTCACGTTGACGCCGTCCATGCGTTACGACCATGTGCGCAATCGCGGCCAGGAAAACGATGCGCCCTACTACAACCACCCGGAACTGGGCCACGACTACAGTGACAAAACCTACACTGGCTGGTCGCCTCGCCTGGCGGCCTTCTGGACAATAACTCCGAAAACCGCCTTGTTCGTTAACTACAGCAAGACCTGGCGCGCCCCGGTGATCGACGAGCAATATGAAGTCCAGGGGTCTGGCAGCCGCACTTCCAGCAGCCTGGGCCTGGACCCCGAACGCATCACCGGCTGGCGTGGGGGCAACATCACGACGTTCGATCAGATTTTCGGCGACAGTGACCACGCACTGGTGCGCACTACCCTGTTCCACAACACTGTCGACGACGAGATTTTCAAAGCAACGGGCGTAGGCTGTGCGGCACAAACTGTGTCAGGGGGCATGACCAAAGACTGCGGTCCCAATATGCCGAACTACCGCAATATTGGCAGCGTGACTATCAAAGGCTTTGAGGTTGAAAGCTTCTACGAGTCCACGTACGTCTTCGGCTCGCTTTCATACGCATGGATGACTGGCAAACACGAAGGCGCCTACACCAACCCTTGGGGCCCCAACGTCTGGGCACGCGACGTACCCGCACCAAAATGGATTGCCGTACTGGGCACCAAAATACCGAGCCTGGATGCCCGCGTTGGTTGGAAAGGCGAATGGGTACGCAAGACCGACCGCAGACCGAGCGACAATTACTACAGCAGCCCGCTGAGCGTCTTGGGTGACCGTTACTGGGATCATTACGATAATGACGGCTACAACGTGCAAGGTCTGTTTGCCAACTGGAAGCCGCAACAGCCTTACCTCAAGGGCACCGAGGTCAACTTCACCTTGGACAATATGTTCAACAAGAGCTTTCGCCCGATGCTCAGTGGCGATAACGCCTACAGCCAGGGGCGAAATGCCAAGATCAGCGTGACGCGGTTCTTCTAAACAGCAGTGCATAACCTGTAACCGCTGCCGCAGGCTGCGATAAGGGCCGAAGGACCTTTGAAAGCAGGGTCGCTTCGTAACCCATCGCAGCCTGCGGCAGCGGCTACACACTCAGGCTTTATGACGTGCTACCACACTCAACTCCGGCACCTGCACCCGGCGCTGGCTCAGGTAACGCGTGCAACTGACGCGCAAGAAAGACGCGAAGTTGACCACTTCACCGCGATAATCCATCACTTCCTCATACAGCTTGGCCACCAATTGGTTGGTGGTCATGCCGTCCTCCTGTGCAATTTCGCTGAGGATGTCCCAGAACTGGTTTTCCAGGCGCAGGGTGGTGACCACGCCGCAAATACGCAATGACCGTGAGCGCGACTCGTAAAGAATCGGATCGGCTTTTACATACAACTCACACATGGTCACGCCCTCATTCTTACAAGGTAATCTTGGTGCCGAGCAAGCCCAGGAACGCCGCCAGCCATGCAGGATGCGCAGGCCATGCCGGTGCAGTGGCCAGGTTGCCCTGTACATGGGCCTTGGTCACGTCGATATCGATATAAGTACCACCCGCCAGGCGAACCTCCGGTGCACACGCCGGATAAGCGCTGCATTCGCGGCCTTCCAGAGTACCAGCCGCCGCCAGCAGTTGCGCACCGTGGCACACAGCAGCAATCGGCTTGCCCGCCTTGTCGAAATCACGCACCAGCTCCAGCACTTTTTCATTCAAGCGCAGGTATTCCGGTGCACGACCACCCGGTACGAGCAGCGCGTCGTAATCGCTGGCTTTAACCTTGTCAAAATCGAAATTCAGGGCAAACAAATGGCCAGGCTTTTCGCTGTAGGTCTGGTCGCCTTCAAAGTCGTGGATGGCGGTACGCACGGTCTGGCCCGAAGTCTTGCCGGGGCACACCGCATGCACCTGATGCCCGACCATCAACAGCGCCTGGAACGGCACCATCACTTCGTAGTCTTCGACGTAATCGCCAACCAGCATCAGAATTTTTTTCGCTGCCATGGTGCGTGCTCCTGTGGGGGATAGGGCCAGTAAGAGTAGCCAAAGTACCCCCTGCGCGCCTGGGCGGGTAATAGCCAGGTACTACGTACCCGCCAGACGCAACTTACAGGCTTATTTCAACAACCCATCGGCCTGCAACAGGGTTTCAAGGCAGTGTTCCTGAATGTTGTAGAACGCCTTGAGTTCCTGAATTTTCACCAACAATTGCGCCGGGTCCAGCGGTTCGGCGCGTTTGACCGCAAGGATCATTTTGTTTTTGTTGGTGTGCTCCAGCGAGATGAACTCAAACACCTTGGTTTCATAACCGCAGGCTTCCAGGAACAGTGCACGCAGGCTGTCAGTAACCATTTCGGCCTGTTGGCCCAAGTGCAAACCGTATTGCAGCATCGGCTTGAGCAATGCCGGGCTCTGGATTTGCAGGCGGATCTGTTTATGGCAGCACGGCGAGCACATGATGATCGCCGCACCCGAACGAATGCCCATATGGATGGCGTAGTCGGTGGCGATATCACAGGCATGCAGCGCGATCATCACATCGATCGGCGTCGGGGCAAAGCTGCGCACATCACCATGCTGGAACGTCAGGCCCGGGTGCTCCAGGCGTTCAGCGGCGTTGTTGCACAGCGTGACCATGTCTTCACGCAGCTCAACCCCGGTCACCATGCCTTCGGCTTGCAGGCTGTGGCGCAGGTAGTCGTGAATGGCAAACGTCAGGTAACCCTTGCCCGAACCGAAATCCACCACCTTGACCGGTTGATCGAGCTTGAGCGGCGAGTTGCTCAGGGCGTGGGAAAACACCTCGATAAACTTGTTGATCTGCTTCCACTTGCGCGACATCGCCGGGATCAGCTCTTGCTGCTTGTTGGTCACGCCCAGATCGGCGAGAAACGGCCGCGTCAGATCCAGAAAGCGATTTTTCTCGCGATTGTGCTCAGCCGACGGCAATTCGCGCTCCTGCTGGCTCTTGCCTTTGAACAGCGAGCTTTTGCCTTTTTTGCTGTATTCCAACTGCACTTCGTCAGTCAGGGTCAGCAAGTGCGCGTTCTTGAACGCTTCCGGCAACAGCCCGGCAATAATTGCCACGCCCTCTTCAAGCGGGAAGTTCTTGGTGATATCACGGGTTTTGTAACGGTACACAAAAGACAGGCAAGGCTGATCCTTGACCGTTACCTGCTTGATGATCACCCGTTGCAATTCAGCCTCTGGACCGACGTACTTGGCCAGCACCAGCTTGATAAACGAGTTTTGCGCCAGGCCGGTTTCCAGCAGATTCAAAAATTGCGCACGATGATCCGGCACAGACGGGGCGGTGGTAGCAGTCACTGACATTGAAAATGGTGCCTCGGGGGTGCAAGAGGGAGAAATCAGAAAAGCAATGGCGGCCATTTTAGGCGCGTTGGCCGCCGGGGGCACGGAGTAATTTCAGACAGCCGCGATTACAACATCACCAACCGATTCGGCAATTGGTTACGTGCCTGTGTTCTCGGTATGTGCTGCGCGAGCAATTCGGCGCTGGCATCGATACAGGCAATAAAGCCT
The DNA here is from genome assembly GCF_963681935.1 of Pseudomonas kulmbachensis. NCBI lineage: Bacteria > Pseudomonadati > Pseudomonadota > Gammaproteobacteria > Pseudomonadales > Pseudomonadaceae > Pseudomonas > Pseudomonas kulmbachensis. Next base: position 3,890,221 of record NZ_OY817088.1, read on the forward strand.
TCAGCCGTATGGCCCAGCGCCACCCGGCGGGTGAAATCGCTGACGATGGTACCCCAGTCACTGTTGTCCAGATGTCGGGAGATACCTTCGTCCACCAGGATTTCGACGTAACGCTCCGCCTCGCTGACAAAAATCAGCACGCCGGTGCGCCCTTCGGTGTGGTGCAGGTTTTGCTCGAGAAACTGCCGCCGGGCCAGGTTGCTGGCTCGCCAGTAGCGCACACGGGGCGGGATCAAGCGGGTGGTAATCGCCGGTAGGCGGAAGATCAGGCTGAGAAACACGAAGCTGGCCCATTGCAGCATCAGCAAGGAATATATCTCCAGGCCGCCAATCAGAACGTGCGCCACGGCGGGCACCAGCAAGGCAACCAGGCTGGCCCACAACAAGGGGATATAGCTGTAGTCATCGGCCCGCGGTGCCAGCACGGTGACAATTTCGGCGTCGGTGCGTTGTTCGGAACGGGTGACGGCTTCTTCGACCTGCCGTTGTTGCTCTTGAGTTAACAAAGCCATAACTATCGATACTCGTTGAAAAATGAATTACCAGCCGCCAGAGGCTCCGCCGCCGCCAAAACTGCCACCGCCACCACTGAACCCTCCGCCACCGCCAAAGCCACCCGAGCGCGAGCCACCGCCGCCGCCTGAGCGGCAGATGCCAAAGAACTGGCAGGCCGCAACGACCAGAACAAACAATATAAATAGCAGCACAACTACGCCCGGGTGTTCGGCCATCAAATCGTTGCTGTCGCCCTGCCCTCCGGCATAGGCCGGTTCGGCCAATGGCGCGCCACCCAATACTTGCAGGATGGCGTCAACTCCGTCGCTGATACCTTGGTTGTAGTCACCGCTTTTAAAGGCCGGGGTGATCACTTGATGGATGATCACCGAGGACTGGGCGTCGGTGAGGCGGTCTTCCAGGCCATAGCCGACTTCGATACGCAGCTTGCGATCATCGCGGGCCACAATCAGCAATGCGCCGTTGTTTTTGTCTTTTTGGCCGATGCCCCAGGCGCGGCCCAGTTGGTAGCCGAAATCTTCGATGGGGGTGCCTTGCAGACTGGGTACGGTGACCACCACCACTTGCTCGCCGGTGGCTTTTTCGTGGGTCTCAAGCTTTTGCGTCAGCTGCTGGCGTGTGGCGGGGTCGAGCATGTGCCCATCGTCCACCACCCGCCCGCTAAGTGCAGGAAAAGTCAGCGCCTGGGCCGTGGCTATAAATAGCCACAGCAACAGGCCAAGCCCCGGTTTTGATACGCGCATCGGCAACCTCATAGGTCGAATCTGACAGGCGTTACTCGTAGCAGCTGCCGAGGAACGAAGGCTGCGTTCGAGCGCGAAGCGGTCGTAAAATCTGAGCCTGAGGTGTATTTGAAACACCGCAATTAATGATTTTACGACGACTGCGCCGCCGAACGCAGCCTTCGTTCCTCGGCAGCTGCTACAGGGCACGCATATTGGTCAGGCGGCTTAGAACTTCACCTCAGGTGCCTTGTCGGCATCCGGGGTTGTGGCTTCAAAGGTGGAGCGTACCGGCAAGTCGCTGTACATCACCGCATGCCACAAACGCCCCGGAAAGGTGCGGATCTCTGTGTTGTAGCGCTCAACCGCGAGGATAAAATCGCGACGAGCCACGCTGATCCGGTTTTCCGTGCCTTCCAGTTGCGATTGCAACGACAGGAAGTTCTGGTTGGACTTCAGGTCCGGGTAACGCTCAGACACCACCATCAACCGGCTCAAGGCTCCCGTCAGCTGATTCTGCGCCTCCTGAAACTGCTTGAGTTTTTCCGGGTTGTTCAACGTGCTGGCATCGACCTGGATCGAGGTCGCCTTGGCCCGCGCTTCAATCACCGCAGTCAGGGTGGCCTGTTCCTGTTTGGCCGCGCCCTTGACCGTCTCCACCAGATTGGGAATCAGGTCGGAACGACGTTGATACTGGTTCTGTACTTGCGACCAGGCCGCCTTGACCTGCTCGTCGAGGGTCGGAATGGTATTGATCCCACATCCTGCAAGCAGACTGCTTACGGTCAGCAAGGCAATAACTTTCCAACCCCAGGTTCTAACGCTCTGTATTCCCATGCTTGCAACGCTCCGAAATAACGACATCAGGTTTATAGACCACACACCACACCCAAAAACTCCCGGCAATACTGGATTGCTCGCGGCGAATCAGCTAAAAGACTGCCTGCCATGCAGGAATACTTTGTTCTAAAGGTAGGTCATTTCTTTAATTCGAGTATTCCTGACATTCCTCCAGAACAATATCGCTGCACAAGCGCGGGCTTCCCTCGCTTCAAGTGAGCGGCTGCGCAGAAGAATCCAATGAGAAATATGTGTTTGCTGGGCATCGTCATCAGCCTGGCCAGTCACACCGCATGGGCTCAAACCCCGGCGGCCCCGCTCCCTCCCAAAGACGTGTTCGTTGCTGAACTGCTGAAAAAAATGAGCGAGGATGAAAAGATCGGTCAACTGCGTCTGATCAGTATCGGCCCGGAAATGCCCCGCGAGATGATCCGCAAGGAAATCGCCGCAGGCCGTATCGGCGGCACGTTCAACTCCATCAGCCGCGACGAAAACCGCCCGATGCAAGACGCTGCCATGCGCAGCCGCCTGAAGATCCCGATGTTTTTTGCGTACGACGTGATCCACGGCCATCGCACCATTTTCCCGATCAGCCTGGCTCTCGCCTCCAGCTGGGACATGGACGCCATCGGCCTCAGCGGCCGCGTGGCCGCCAAGGAAGCCAGCGCCGACAGTATCGACCTGACTTTCGCCCCCATGGTCGACATCGCCCGTGACCCGCGCTGGGGCCGTACCTCCGAAGGCTTTGGCGAAGACACCTATTTAGTTTCGCGCATCGCCAGGGTGATGGTGCAGGCCTATCAGGGCGCATCACCTGCCCTGCCCGGCAATATCATGGCCAGCGTCAAACACTTTGCCCTGTATGGCGCAGTCGAAGGCGGACGTGACTACAACACTGTCGACATGAGCCCGACACGCATGTTTCAGGACTATCTGCCGCCCTACCACGCCGCCATCGAAGCGGGCGCAGGTAGCGTGATGGTGGCCCTGAACTCGATCAATGGCGTGCCTGCCACCTCGAACATGTGGCTGATGCAGGATTTGCTGCGCAAGGACTGGGGTTTTAAAGGCGTTGCAGTCAGCGACCACGGCGCGATTATTGAATTGATCAAGCACGGCGTAGCCAAAGACAGCCGCGAAGCCGCCAAGCTGGCAATCAAGGCCGGTATCGACATGAGCATGAACGACAAGGCCTACGGCGAAGAATTGCCTGGCCTGCTCAAGTCCGGTGAAGTGCCGCAAAGCGATCTGGATAACGCCGTGCGCGAGGTGCTTGGCGCCAAGTACGACATGGGCTTGTTTGCCGACCCGTACCTGCGTATCGGCAAGGCTGAAGATGACCCGGCCGACACCAAGGCCGAAAGCCGCCTGCATCGCAGCGAAGCCCGTGAAGTGGCGCGCAAGAGTCTGGTGCTGCTGAAAAACCAGGCCGAAACCCTGCCCCTGAATAAACAGGCGCGCATTGCCCTGGTTGGCCCCCTGGCCAAAGCCCCGATCGACATCATGGGCAGTTGGGCCGCAGCGGGTCTGCCAGCACAGTCTGTGACCGTGTATGACGGCATGCGTAACGCACTCGGCCAACAGGGCAACCTGATCTACGCCCGCGGCGCCAATATTACCGACGACCAGAAAATCGTCGACTACCTGAACTTCCTCAACTTCGATGCACCAGAAGTGGTCAACGACCCGCGCCCGGCGCAGGTGATGATTGACGAGGCGGTCAAGGCCGCGCAGCAGGCGGATGTAGTCGTCGCTGTGGTGGGTGAATCGCGGGGCATGTCCCACGAGTCGTCGAGCCGCACCAACCTGGACATTCCTGCCAGCCAGCGCGCCCTGATTACTGCGCTCAAGGCCACCGGCAAGCCGTTGGTACTGGTGTTGATGAACGGCCGTCCGCTGTCGATCGATGTGCAACAGCAACAAGCCGATGCCGTGCTGGAAACCTGGTTCAGCGGCACCGAAGGTGGCAACGCGATTGCTGACGTGCTGTTCGGTGACTACAACCCGTCAGGCAAGCTGCCGATCACTTTCCCGCGTTCTGTAGGTCAGATTCCGACTTACTACAGCCATCTGAGCATTGGTCGGCCCTTCACACCGGGCAAACCGGGCAACTACACCTCGCAGTATTTCGATGAGCCCAACAGCCCGCTGTATCCGTTTGGCTATGGCTTGAGCTACACCGACTTCAGCCTGTCGGATGTCAGCCTGTCGACCAAAACCTTGAAGCCGGGCAACACTCTGACCGCCAGCGTAACCGTGAAAAACACGGGCAAGCGCGCGGGCGAAACCGTGGTTCAGTTGTATATCCAGGACGTCACCGCCTCCATGAGCCGTCCGCTCAAGGAGCTGAAGAACTTCCAGAAAGTCATGCTCAAACCCGGCGAGCAGAAGGTCGTGCAATTCACCGTCGCCGAGAACGATCTGAAGTTTTACAACGCGCAGTTGCAGCACGTCGCCGAGCCTGGCGAATTCAATGTGCAGATTGGCCTCGACTCGCAAAACGTCCAGCAAAACAGCTTCCAGTTGCAGTAATTTCACTCAATTGCCGGGAAGGCCCTATGCGGCCTCCCGGCACGTCTTTTCGCTTGACCTTTCCTATCTTTGCACCCGCCTGAAAATGCGTTCGGACAGCGCTGTTTTTTATGGTAGGGTTCGCGCCCTCAAAATCCAGCGCAAACGATTTGCTCCTGCAAAATCCGGTGACAAACGGCTAAATGCCGGTGCAGTGCGGCCTACATGGATATTCAAGCTTTCACACACAATTTACACACAGGGTTATCCACAGGCAGTACGTTGCACAACCCCTGCAAAACGCATATCTTGTATCAGCTCCGCCAAAAAACCCCATATGTAGGGTTTTAGGCCAAAAACCCAACACAACTCAGACGAGAATTTCAAGCCCTTTTCTCGCGCCTGTTGGGTTAAACCAAACGCAGTTTTTAAAGTCCAAACCGCTCATGCGGATGGCAACCGCTTTCCAACCTAAACGTCGGAAAGCGGCCCGGGTGTTGCAGTAAAAATACTGTCATCCCGCTGGAATACGGTTTCACGCGGTCTGCGTGAATCAAGACTTCGGCACGGAAGCGGCTTAACCCCCCTTCTGTACGTCCCGAAGTTGTTATGCCCGGCTCATTACCGGTTGTAGTGCTTCAGGACGGAACGGTGGGCACCCAAAAGGCGCCCAAACAAACATAGAGAATGTGGAGACACCCCCATGCAAACCGATACAACTCGCGAGAACTCGCAGGGTACCGATTCAAATCTGGATCTGTCTGCGACCGCGCCAGGCCAATTGCGCGTGATCAAACGTAACGGGGCTGTAGTTCCTTACACCGATGACAAGATCACCGTCGCCATCACCAAGGCGTTTCTCGCAGTTGAAGGTGGCAACGCTGCCGCTTCGTCGCGCATTCACGACACCGTTGCGCGCCTGACCGAACAAGTCACCGCGACCTTCAAGCGTCGCATGCCATCGGGCGGCACCATCCACATCGAAGAAATCCAGGACCAGGTTGAACTGGCCCTGATGCGTGCCGGCGAGCAAAAAGTGGCACGCGACTATGTGATCTACCGTGATGCCCGCTCCAAGGAACGTGCAACCCGCGCCCCGGCTGAAGACGCTGTGCGCGCTCACCCGTCGATCCGTATCACCCTCGCTGACGGCACATTCGCGCCGCTGGACATGGGCCGCCTGAACACCATCGTCACCGAGGCCTGTGAAGGTCTGGAAGAAGTTGACGGCGACCTGATCCAGCGCGAAACCCTGAAAAACCTCTACGACGGCGTAGCGTTGAGCGACGTCAACACCGCCCTGGTGATGACCGCCCGCACCCTGGTAGAGCGTGAGCCCAACTACTCGTTCGTGACCGCTCGCCTGCTGATGGACACCCTGCGTGCCGAAGGCCTGAGCTTCCTGCAAGTCGCTGACAGCGCCACCCACCACGAGATGGCTGACCTGTACGCCAAGGCCCTGCCGGCCTACATCGCCAAAGGTATCGAGTTCGATTTGCTGAACCCGGTTCTGGCCACCTTCGACCTGGAAAAACTGGGCAAGGCGATCAACCACGAGCGCGATCAGCAGTTCACCTACCTGGGCCTGCAAACCCTGTACGACCGTTACTTCATCCACCACGATGGCGTACGTTTCGAACTGCCGCAGATCTTCTTCATGCGTGTGGCCATGGGCCTGGCAATCGAAGAGAAGCAAAAAGAAGACCGCGCCATCGAGTTCTACAACTTGCTGTCGTCCTTCGACTACATGTCGTCGACCCCAACCCTGTTCAACGCCGGTACTCAGCGTCCACAGCTGTCCAGCTGCTACCTGACCACCGTGCCGGACGACCTGTCGGGCATCTACCACGCGATCCACGACAACGCCATGTTGTCCAAATTCGCTGGCGGCCTGGGCAACGACTGGACGCCAGTACGTGCACTGGGTTCGTGGATCAAGGGCACCAACGGCAAATCCCAGGGCGTGGTTCCGTTCCTGAAAGTGGTGAACGACACCGCCGTAGCCGTTAACCAGGGTGGCAAGCGCAAAGGCGCTGTATGTGCTTACCTGGAAACCTGGCACATGGACATCGAAGAGTTCATCGAGCTGCGCAAGAACACCGGTGATGACCGTCGTCGTACCCACGACATGAACACTGCCAACTGGATCCCTGACCTGTTCATGAAGCGCGTCTTCGATGACGGCCCGTGGACCCTGTTCTCGCCATCCGAAGTACCGGATCTGCACGACCTGACCGGCAAGGCCTTCGAAGAGCGTTACGAGTACTACGAAGCACTGTCCCAGTACCCTGGCAAGATCAAGCTGTTCAAGACCATCCAGGCCAAAGACCTGTGGCGTAAAATGCTGTCCATGCTGTTTGAAACCGGCCACCCTTGGCTGACCTTCAAAGACCCGTGCAACCTGCGTAGCCCGCAGCAGCACGTGGGCGTGGTTCACAGCTCGAACCTGTGCACCGAGATCACCTTGAACACCAACAAGGACGAGATCGCCGTTTGCAACCTGGGCTCGATCAACCTGCCGAACCACATCGTCAACGGCAAGCTGGACACCGACAAGCTCAAGCGCACCATCGACGTAGCCGTACGCATGCTCGATAACGTTATCGACATCAACTACTACTCGGTGCCGCAAGCTCGCAACTCGAACTTCAAGCACCGTCCAGTGGGCCTGGGGATCATGGGCTTCCAGGACGCTCTGTACCTGCAGCACATTCCTTACGCTTCGCAGGCCGCCGTTGAGTTTGCCGACAAGTCGATGGAAGCGGTCAGCTACTACGCGATCCAGGCTTCTTGCGACCTGGCTGACGAGCGTGGCGCTTACGAGACGTTCCAGGGTTCGCTGTGGTCCAAGGGCATCCTGCCGCTGGATTCGCAACAGATTCTGATCGAACAGCGTGGCCAGAAGTACATCGACGTTGACCTGAACGAATCCCTGGACTGGGCACCGGTTCGCGCCCGTGTACAGAAAGGCATTCGTAACTCCAACATCATGGCCATCGCACCGACCGCGACCATCGCCAACATCACTGGCGTATCGCAGTCGATCGAACCGACCTACCAGAACCTGTACGTGAAATCGAACCTCTCGGGCGAATTCACCGTGATCAACCCGTACCTGGTTCGCGACCTCAAGGCTCGCGATCTGTGGGACTCGGTCATGATCAACGATCTGAAGTACTACGATGGTTCCGTGCAGCAAATCGAACGCATCCCGCAAGAGCTCAAAGAGCTGTATGCCACTGCGTTTGAAGTTGACACCAAGTGGATCGTTGACGCCGCCAGCCGTCGTCAGAAGTGGATCGACCAGGCTCAGTCGCTGAACCTGTACATCGCTGGCGCTTCGGGCAAGAAGCTGGACGTGACCTACCGCATGGCTTGGTATCGTGGTCTGAAAACCACTTACTACCTCCGTGCCCTGGCCGCGACCAGCACCGAGAAGTCCACCGTCAACACTGGCAAGCTCAACGCCGTGTCGAACGGCAACAACAGCGAAGACGTAGTTGCCGCCCCGGCCGGTCCAGCACCTGTGCCAAAGGCTTGCGCGATTGACGAGCCGGATTGCGAAGCTTGCCAATAAGCTGAGCTGGCAGGCGGGTTAACCGCCTGACCATAAACCCCCGTTAAGCCCTGGCAACAGTTGGGCTTAACGGGGGTTTTGTTTTTTGGGGAGAAAAACTTCCCGAAGTCGCTGCCGAGGCACGAAGGCTGCGACTACATTGTTAGTGTCCAACGATAGGAACGACTATGAACATCATCAATGCCACGCTGCGTAGAACACCCGGCCTGTATACGGTCAGTTGCGAAGGCGAACGCATCAGCGCCATCACCTTGCAGCCCGGCACAGTAGCGGCGCAGAGTGCAGATATCGATGCTCAAGGCCAGTTGCTGATCGCACCCTTTGTAGAGCCGCATATCCATCTGGATGCGGCCCTGACCGCGGGCCAGCCCGAGTGGAACCTTAGTGGCACGCTGTTCGAAGGCATCGAGCGCTGGGCACAGCGTAAAGAAACCATCACCCACGAAGACACCAAACAGCGTGCCCACGCCACCCTCCGCATGCTGGCCGAGCATGGCATTCAACACGTACGCACCCATATCGACGTCACCGATCCGACCCTGGCCGCGCTGCGGGCGATGATTGAAGTACGCGAGGAAACCCGCCACCTGATTGACCTGCAAATCGTTGCGTTCCCACAGGAAGGTATCGAGTCCTACGCCGGTGGGCGCGAGTTGATGACCCTGGCCGTAGAGTTGGGCGCCGATGTGGTCGGCGGTATTCCGCACTTTGAAAACACCCGTGAACAAGGGGTCAGTTCGATCAAGTTCTTGATGGACCTTGCCGGGCGCACCGGTTGCCTGGTGGACGTGCATTGCGACGAGACCGACGACCCGCATTCACGCTTTCTTGAAGTGCTGGCCGAAGAAGCACGGGTACGCGGTATGGGCAGCCGGGTAACCGCCAGCCACACCACGGCCATGGGCTCTTACGACAATGCCTATTGTTCAAAACTGTTCCGGTTGCTCAAGGCCTCGGGAATCAACTTCGTATCGTGCCCGACCGAGAGCATTCATTTGCAGGGGCGTTTTGACACCTTCCCGAAACGCCGTGGCGTAACTCGGGTGGCCGAGCTGGATCGGGCCGGAATGAACGTGTGTTTTGGCCAGGACTCGATCAAGGACCCGTGGTATCCGCTGGGCAACGGCAACATCCTGCGGGTGCTGGATGCCGGTTTGCATATCTGCCACATGATGGGTTTTGACGATCTGGCGCGCTGCCTGGATCTGGTCACCGACAACAGCGCACGCACGCTCAATCTGGGTGAGGGTTACGGAATCGAGGTAGGTCGCCCGGCGAATCTACTGGTGCTGGATGCCGAAAATGATTACGAAGCGGTGCGGCGCCAAGCCAAGGCACGGGTGTCGATCCGTGCTGGCAAGGTGCTTATGACGCGGGTGCCGGAGCGGATTGAGTTCAGCTGAGCGAAGCGAGACTGCGACTAGAACAATCGTGGGAGCGAGCCTGCTCGCGAATGACCTTCGCGAGCAGGCTCGCTCCCACAGGAGGGCTTGATCGACAACAGAGTATCTACAGAAGGCCTGGATGACCGATAACACCCATCACGTCATCTGAATAATGGTCTGCATGATGGTGCTTTGCGTCGAGATGGTTTTGGCGTTGGCCTGGTAGTTGCTCTGCGCCTTGATCAAGTCCACCAGCTCATTGGTCAGGTTGACGTTGGAGTCTTCCAGCGAATTGGACTGAATGGCCCCCAGGCTGCCAACTTTCGGTGCGTCGTAGCCAGCCATACCCGAGGAGAAGGTTTCCTTCCAGGCAGTACCGCCCACCGGCTGCAGGCCTTGTTCATTGGTAAAGCTGGCCAGGGATATCTGGCCGATGGCGCGGCTTTGGTTGTTGCTGAAGTTGGCGAACATCACGCCCGAACCATCAATGGTCAGGTTGTTGATCTGGCCGGTGGCGTAGCCGTCCTGGGTCGGCGGGTTACGCGAGGAGTCGGTGTTGTACTGAGTGGTCTTGGCCATGTTGATGGCAATGCCGCCCGGCTTGGCGTCGGCACCGTTCGAGTCCCATTTACCATTGATCATGGCACCCGGCTTCCAGCCACTGACAACCAGCGTGTTTTCAGGCTGATCCTTGATCGGATCGGGCTGCGTGACCTTGGTCAGCGCACCAGCCGAGTCAAACTCCAGGGTCGAGGCCACTGGAGCCTTGGCGCCATCGCCCGAGACTGGCGTGCCATCAGGGTTACGACCGTCAATCAGGGTGTAAGAACTCCAGGTATTGGCACCGGTCTTGACCATGTACTGGTCCATCGGGTGCGCGTTGCCTTGGGTGTCGTAGACCATGGTGCTGAATTTTTTGCTGTAGCTGGTGGACTCGCTCGGATCGAACGGAATTTTGGTCTGGTCAATCGTATCGGAGCTGGAGTTCAGGTTGATCTCCGACGTTACCGAACCCGTAGGCTTGGGCGCCAGGTTAGAAGTGTCGATGCGCAGGTCGGTCAGTACACCGTTGATGATATTGCCGTTCGCATCCACGCCATAGCCCTGCAAACGCGCAGTGCCATCGGAGCTGGTCACGTAGCCCTCTTTGTCGGATTTGAACGTGCCGGCACGGGTGTAGCTCAAGGAGCCGTTGTCGCTCAGCACGAAAAAGCCGCTGCCCTGAATCCCCATATCCAGCAGGTTGCCGGTGTTGTTGATCGAGCCCTGACCAAAGTTTTGCGAGACCGCTGCCAGGTTTACGCCACTGCCTACGGTCTTGCTGCCGATACCCAGCTTGCTGGCCGAGTAGATATCGGCAAATTCTGCGCGCGATGCCTTGAAGCCGGTGGTCGCAGCGTTGGCGATGTTGTTGCCGGTCACGTCGAGTTGCTTGTTCGCCGCATAGAGACCGCTAAGGCCGATATTGAATGACATGTTTCTCTCCTTGAGGCGTATGAGTCGGCTTAGAGGCCTATGGTCTGGACTTTGGACATGCCAATGCTGCCCAGACCTGCGAGGTTGAGCATGATTTCGCCACCGGTCTTGCTCAGGGTCACGCTGTTAACGGTCGCTGGCAGGTAGGTGGTGAGCGCCGTGGTGCCGGTGTCGTTTTTGCTCGACGCTGTGAAGGTGTAGGACCCTTTGTCCAGCAGCACACCGTCGTCGTCCTTGCCGTCCCAGGTAAAGTCCGCGTTGCCGGCTTTCTGACTGCCCAGCTCCAGGGTGCGGACCACCTCTCCGTCGGCATCGGTAATGGTGATGACGGGTTTTGAATCGGCGTCCTTGACCACCACGGTGCCGTTGAATGGCTTGTCGCTGGCAGGGTCCACATAGGCTTCACTGGTTTGCACGATGACCGAGCGGCCCACCAGCGACGATGCCTGCAAAGCCTGCGAGGACTGCAGCCCGCCCGACAAGGAGTTGACCGTATCGTTGAGCGAGGTGATGCCCTCCAGGCTGCTGAACTGCGCCAGTTGCGCGACGAACGCGGTGTTGTCCTGGGGGTCCAGCGGGTTCTGGTTTTTCAGCTGGGTGACCAGCAGTTGCAGGAACGCATCCTTGCCCAGCGCCGTGTTGCCGGTAACGCCTTTGGTTGCCGCCGCCACGCTGGTGTCGGTGGTCTTGGCCTGGGCAGAGTTGGCAAGTACCTGATTAAGGGTCAAGCCGCTGGTGGAATCGGTCACACTCATTTGCGTCGTCCCTTATCACTGACCGAGGGTCAGGACCTTCTGCATCATGGTTTTGGCGGTATTCATCAGCTCGGCGTTGGTCTGGAACGAACGACTGGCGGAAATCATGTCAGCCATTTCTTCAACCACGTTGACGTTGGGGTAATACACATAGCCCTTGGCGTCGGCAGAAGGATGGTTCGGCTCGTAGCGGGCCTGCAGCTCGCTTTGGTCTTCAACCACACCCAGCACTTGCACGCCTTGGCCCGCGCCGTCCTGGTTCTGAAACAGCGAGTCACCCGTACTGCTTTGCGCACCTTCGAACATAGTGGCGAACACCGGGTGCCGGGCACGGTAGGTCTGGTCGATGCTCGACGACACGGTATCGGCGTTGGCGATGTTACTGGCGACGGTGTTCAGACGCGTGGTCTGGGCACTCATGCCGCTACCGGCAATATTGAACACACTGGCTAGAGACATGAATTACTCCCCGCGCAGGGCCGACATCAGCCCTTTGAATTTGCTGTTGAGCAGGGTGAAGCTGGCCTGGAAGTTGACCGCATTCTCTGCGTAGTTCGACTGCTCGATCTGAGCGTCCACTGTGTTCTGGTCGATCGACGGCTGCATCGGCGTGCGGTACAGCAGCGACTCATCGCCACTGCTCAGACCCTGGGCTTCGATATGGCGAGTGTTGGTCTTGTTCAACGCAAACGTGCCGCTCTGGTTTTTGTCACTCTGGGCGGCGAGCACAGAGGCGAAATCCAGGTCCCGAGCCTTGTAGTTCGGGGTATCGGCGTTGGCGATGTTGTTGGCCAGTACTTCAGCGCGCTGGGCGCGAAAGCCCAGTGCCTGCTCATGGATACCAAGCGCTTTATCGAAGCTGATGCTCATGTCGAAAAACCTTTGTGGGCTGACCTGAGGATGTGATTCAGGTTCTACATGACATGAACAGAGCAAACCCCGTGCCAGTTGGCACAGAGCCGTATTTCAAGGCTTTGGGAGGGGCATGGGAGGCGGCAATGCCAGAAAAGCGGCAACGGTTGACCGCTGACTGCCGCTTTTCTGCCGCTTTGCTTCGGGTTTTCCGTAGCAGCTGCCGAAGGTCTACGGTCTACGGTCTACGGTCTACGGTTATTTGTCCGCCTATTTAGCCTGGTAGATGATCCCCGGGCTGCATTGGACCATCTGGTAATGATCCGGCAATCCGTTGAGCGCTTCGGAGGCGCCCAAAAACAGATAACCGCCCGGCTTCAAGGTGCTGTGAATGCGCAGCAGGATGTCTTTCTTCACTTCTGCCGAGAAGTAGATCAGCACATTGCGACAGAACACGACGTCGAACTTGCCAAAGCCTGCATAGCTGTCCAGCAGGTTGAAGGGGCGGAACTCGACCCGATTCTTGATCGGCGTCTTGATCACCCAGCGCCCCGGCCCCTTGGGGTCGAAATAGCGCTGCAAGCGCTCCGGCGACAGGCCACGGCCAATCGCCAGGTTGTCGTACTCACCGGTGCGGCAGGTGTTGAGCATCTGGGCTGACAGGTCGGTGGCAAAAATCTGCACGCCCGCCTTCAGTTGCCCCAGGTTGCTGCGCTCAAACTCATCAATCGCCATCGACAGCGAAAAGGGCTCCTGCCCCGAAGAACAGGCTGCCGACCAGATACGCAAGCGCTGCCCCGGATTGGCCTTGATTTGCTCAGGCAGCACCTTGTTCTTCAATACTTCGAAGGGATAGGTGTCGCGAAACCACAGGGTTTCATTGGTGGTCATGGCATCGACCACCAACTCGCGCAGCCCGCTGCGCGGCTGGCTCTGGATACGTTGAATCAACTCGCCCAACGACTTGATGCCTTGCTGCTCCATCAGTTTGTTGAGCCGGCTGGAGACCAGGTACTGCTTGTTTTCACCCAGCAAAATGCCACAGGCTTTTTCCAGGAAGACCCGGAACTGTTCAAAATCCAAATTAGCCGTCGACAAATGTCCTGCCTCTTAAATCGTTTTGACCGCCAAGGGTGAACCCTGGCTATGGTCTGCTGCTTTGATCCGGTCGACTACCCGGGATGCCAGGTCATCAGGCCGGAATTTGGCCAAAAAGTCATCAGCCCCGACTTTTTTGACCATCGCCTGATTGAATACCCCAGACAACGAAGTATGCAGAATGATGTGCAATTTTTGCATCCGCGGATCGTTGCGGATTTCGGCGGTCAGGGTGTAGCCGTCCATTTCCGGCATCTCGATATCCGAGATCATCATCAGAAACTCTTCGGACGGGTCCTTGCCCTCCTCCACCAGCTTGCGCAGGTAGTCCAGCGCCTGACGACCGTCGTTCAACGACACGACTTCAACGCCCACCGTTTGCAGGCAACGGGCAACCTGCTTGCGTGCCACCGACGAATCGTCGACGGTCAGCACCCGCAGCGACAGCGCCTTGGTTCGGGTTTCAACATCCACCACGCCATGGGTGATGGTTTCAGGCGATGGCGAAACTTCTGCCAGGACCTTCTCGACGTCAATGATTTCGACCAATTGGTCGTCCATCCGGGTCACGGCCGTCAAGTAATGGTCGTTACCGGTGCCCTTGGGCGGCGGATGAATATCTTCCCAGTTCATGTTGACGATACGTTCGACCGAGCGAACGAGAAAGCCCTGAGTCTTGGTGTTGTACTCGGTGATGATCACAAACGGGTTGCTCTGGTCTTTCAAAGCACCCGATCCGGTGGCCATCGCCAGATCAAGAATCGGAATGGTCGCGCCGCGAATGCTCGCCACACCACACACCACAGGATGGGACTTGGGAATCATGGTCAGTTTTGGGCATTGCAGCACCTCCCTGACTTTGAACACATTGATCCCGTAAAGCTGTGGCCCATCCAGACGAAACAGCAACAGCTCCAGGCGGTTTTGCCCCACCAGTTGAGTGCGCTGGTTAACCGCATCCATCACTCCGGCCATACTCAGCTCCTCTTAAAGACTTCAAGTTTCAACACCCAATTTCCGTAAACGGCACGGGGCTTGCTTTTTTATCGGCCATGAACGCAAAAACGACAAATTCCTGCCACCGATTTTTCCCCCAGACGCTGCGCCGCTGCTGTCTGAGCGTCCTGGCGGCTGGCGCCCTGCTTGGCGTAGGCACTTATAGCAGGGCCGACGCGTTTACATCACCTGAACAGCTTATCGGCGTGACCCAGGGCTTTCTTGAATTCACGGTTGAAGACTATCTCGCCACCAGCCAGACCGAGGGGCGATATCAGATCCAGGTCAACAACCTGGACCCGCGTCTGCGCTTGGCTCATTGCGACAAGGAATTGACAGCCTCCCTCGAAAGCCCGGCACAACCCATGGGGCGCGTGATCGTGCGTGTACGCTGCGAAGGGCTATCGCCATGGACCATCTTCGTTCCGGCCCAGGTCAAACTGTTCCGTGACGTGGTCATCGTCAATCACCCGCTCAAGCGCGGCATGGTGATCGACTACGCCGATGTCACTTTGCGCGAACGGGATGTGGGCCTGATCAATCAGGGCTATCTGACCGCGACCGAGCTGGCGGTCGGTCAAAAACTCCTGCGCCCGATGGTCACCGATCAAGTGCTGACGCTCACGCATCTGGAACAGGCTGCTGCCGTGCGCAAGGGTGACCATGTGGTAATCAGCGCCCGCAGCGGCACGTTAAGTGTCAAAATGCCCGGCGAAGCCCTGTCGGACGGTGGCCTCAGCGAACAGATCCGGGTAAAGAACCTGAATTCCAAGCGTGTGATCCGCGCTCGGGTCACAGCACCCGGCCAAGTTGAGGTGGCATTGTAGGAAAACTGGCATCAGCTCCTCGACTTTCCTACACTGTGGTTTGACGTAGATCAGTACCGTTCTATGTGAAGCTATGATTAATCGAGCCTAAAGTTTTTCCGGGTATGGCCGAAAACATGGCAAGCGTCCAAATACCCCGAGGTTTTTCGTTATGGTCATCGACTTCAGTCGTCTCAACAGCGCACCGCCCTTAACCGGCAGCACGCGCAGCAACGCCAGCCAGGAAACCGGTAGCGCCACGCAAGCGGCCCCGGCAAAAAGCCCTGAACAAGCCAGCGCCCCGAGCGGGGAATCTGTACACCTCAGCCAAGAGGCTCAACAGTTGCAGAAGATCAGCGACTCGTTGCGTGAACAACCTGCGGTCGACAAAAATCGGGTGGCCGAGCTTAAACAAGCCATTGCCGACGGCAGCTACAAGGTCGACAGCAATCGGGTCGCCAGCAAACTGCTGAATATGGAAGCCGAGCGCTAGGCCCACGGCCTGTGCCGCACTTTTGGACGCTTAATCCAGGGGTTTGTTGACGCTTCGTTGTGAGCCGCGTCGCTGGGCTGTGTTACTCGCAGCTTATTTGAAACACCAAACTACACTGCTCGCGCCTTGCCCTGCACCAAGTGGGACAGCGTCGCGGCCACAACGAAGCGTCAACAGACCCAGAGTTCGCCATGCACGACGAAAATTTACTGCAACTGATCAATGATGACCTCGCCCCCGCCGAGCAACTGCTTGGCCTGTTGCAGGACGAGACCATCGCCCTTAAAGGCCGCGACATGCAGGTGCTGGAAAATATTCTGGCGCGCAAGCAGTCGCTGATCATTTTGCTTGAGCAACATGGCCGCAAACGCAGCGAGATCCTGGCAAGCCTGGGCCTGGCTACCAACCGCAGCGGCCTCGAAAGCTTGGCCAGCCATTCCAGCGTGGGCGCGCAGCTGCTTAGCCAAAGCGATGCGCTGAACCAGTTACTGGCTCAATGCCAGGCCGCGAACTTGCTCAATGGCCAGTCGATCCAGACTCAGCAGGCGATCACCGCCAACCAGTTGCGCATTCTTCATGGCGGCGAAGCCCCATCGTTGTATGACGCACGCGGCACCACTTCGATGCTTAACAAGCACCGCGCCTACAGCCAGGCCTGAGCCTGCGCAAACACTGAATCTAGCGAGACACACAGCATGATGGCAGAATGCCTCTTTTTTGTGTGTTGCAGTATTTTGCCTGGAGATTGATGCAACGTGTTCGACGCACAAGACGCTCCGCAGCCACCAAAGGTGCTGACTACCCCCCTGGAAATCGCCTCCAACTTGCGGATGCTGCAAGAGAGCCATGACCCGTTAATCATCACTTTTCAGGATCGCACCCAGCGCTTCCAAAGCTATGTGGTCGATGTGAATCGTGAGAACAACACCCTGGTCCTGGACGAAATGATCCCCCGTGAGGGCGAGCGCTTTCTTGAGGACGGTATACCGTTTCGAGTTGAGGGTTTCCACGATGGCGTACGCATCGCTTGGGAATGCACGACGCAACTGAGCATTGGCGACCTCAATGATCATCGCTGCTATCGCGGCGCGCTACCGCGCGAAGTGGTTTACCACCAACGCCGCAACGCGTTCCGCGCCGCCCTGAAACTGGCTCACCTGATTGATGTGGAAATTGCCGGTGACAAGCTCGGCACGCCAGTCAATGGCAAGCTGCTGGACGTCTCCGCCACCGGTTGCAAGTTGCGCTTTGAAGGCGATATCAGCCAAAGCCTGCAACTGGGCCAGGTGTATGAGCGCTTCAGCGCCGCCCTGCCCTTTGGCCTGATGACCACGCCGGTCGAACTGCGTTATCTGCATTTTGAAGAGCGCTTCAACATCACCTTCGCGGGCTTGCGCTTTCACAACATCAGCGGCGCTGTGCAGCGCCAGGTCGAGCGCTTTGTCTATCAACTGCAGCGCGAGGCGCGGCAGTTTGACAAGGATGACTATTACTAGACCGCAGGCCCTATGGCTTGGGTTCCGACTGCGGTTCGAACTCATCCACCACCGGGTCCTGCACCATCTGCTCCTGCACCATTTGTTCATCCACCCTCGGGTCAAGCGCAGCTACCAGCGGTGAGCTGGACATGCTGTCGGGCATCGCCACGTGATGCAGCGGCGCATCGTCGACCTGGTGCAGGTTGGTCACTGCATTCGGGCGAATCCGCCATACCAGGATCAAACTGGCCACGCTGAAGAACGCATACAGCATCTGGCTGCCGAACACCTTCATCAGCACGCCCGCCGCCAGTGGCCCGACGCTTGCCCCAATGCCATAGGTCACCAGCAACATGGCCGTCAACGACACGCGACGCTCAGGCTCAATGTGGTCATTGGCAAAGGCAACTGCCAGCGGATAGATGCAAAACTGCAGCAGGGCCGCCACACAACCCGCCACAAACAGCACTTCCAGTGGCACCTCTGGCAAGATCGCCAACGGCAATGCCGCCACTGCCAGCAGAAAGGCGAAGATCCGGATCAACAGCGGCCGATCATAACGGTCGGACAACCAGCCCAGCGGCCACTGCACCACCAGACCAGCAAAAATGCAGCTACCCATATACACACCGACCAGCTCGGTCGAAAGCCCTTGCTGCGACGCATACAGCGGCGCCAGACCGTAGAACGAGCCCACCAGCAAGCCCGCTCCCATCACCGCGATCAACGACTGCGGCACGCGCTTGATAAAGAACCTGGGGTCCATCGGTGCCGGATGCAGGGGGGCCGGGTGAATCCGTCGGGTCATGGCCACCGGCACCAGGCACAAGGCAAAACACAACGCCACCACCATCAGCAACTCTGGGCCCAGGGCCGGGTGAACGGCCAGAATCAGCTGCCCGAGCACCAGCCCCAAATAAGACGCGATCATGTACAGGCTGAACACCACGCCGCGCTGTTTGGCATCTGCCTGCTCGTTGAGCCAGCTTTCGATAACCATGTACTGGCACATCATGCCCAGGCCGACGATCACCCGCAGCAGCAGCCACATCGGCAACCAGTCCGTCAGCCCGTGACACAGCACCGCCGCCCCGACGATACCGGCACAGGTGGCGTAGGCACGAATATGCCCGACCCGGGCAATCAGCCGGTGGCCGATCTTGCCGCCCAGTACCAGGCCAAAGTAGTTGGCCGCCATCAAGGCGCCGATCCACAAGCCGTCGACATTGTCGGCCGCCAGGCGCAGCGCCAGATAAGTACTTAAAAGGCCAGAGCCGATCAACATCATCAGCGAGGCAAAGTACAACGCTCGAAAAGACTTCCATATTTGGTGCATTGGCTTTCCGTGCGGCTCCTTGTGTCTGCAACCGGGAACAGGCCCGGCGCCACAGATTTAAACGGTTAAGCCTGAGCCGCCAAAACGCGACGCTCCCAGGGAGTAATTTCATCTTGGAAGCTGGTCAGCTCCAGCGTCTTGGACGCAATGTAACCTTCGATGAACTCAGTACCGAACAGTTCAATCGCCAAGTGACTCCCCTTGAGACGCTCAAGTGCAGCATGCAAGGTACATGGCAATGACAACGCCTGGGGCACATCGAACGCGCCCTCGATTGCAGCGCTGGGTTCCAGCTTATGTTCGATGCCGTATAACCCGGCCGCAAGGCTGGCGGCAATCGCCAGATACGGGTTGGCGTCCGCACCCGGCAAGCGGTTTTCGACCCGTCGAGCCAGCGGTGAACTGGCCGGAATGCGCAGGCCCGCGGAACGATTGTCATGGGACCAACAGGCATTGTTCGGCGATGCATAAGGATGGAACAAACGTTGATAGGAATTGACGTTCGGCGCAAACAGCGCCGTGAAGTCCCCCATGCCGGCCTGCTGGCCGCCAATAAAGTGGCGAAAGGTTGCCGTCGGCTGCCCCGCTTCGTCGCTGAACACGTTGCGACCGCTGCCCAGCTCCACCACGCTCTGATGAATATGCATCGAACTGCCCGCCGTATGCGCCAGCGGCTTGGCCATACAGACCACGGTCAGTCCATGTTTCAGGGCGACCTCTTTGAGCAAATGCTTAAACAGAAAAGTCTGGTCGGCGAGCAACAGCGGATCACCGTGCAGCAGGTTGATCTCGAACTGGCTGACGCCCATCTCATGCATAAAGGTGTCACGCGGCAAGCCCAGGGCCGCCATGCACTGGTAAACCTCGCTGAAAAACGGTCGCAGTCCGTTATTGGAACTGATGCTGAACGCCGAAAAACCATCTTCGCGACGGCCATCCAGGCCCACTGGCGGACGGAACGGCTGGGTCGGATCGGTGTTGGGCGCAAACACAAAGAACTCAAGCTCGGTCGCCACCACCGGCGCCAGTCCGCGGGCCGCGTAACGGGCAATAACGGCCTTCAACTGACCGCGAGTCGATAGCCGCGAGCTTTCACCACTGAACTCATCGGCATCACAAATAGCCAAGGCGCGGGGCTGCTGGCTCCAGGGCAGGCGATGGATATGGGCCGGGTCTGGCACCAGCGCCAGATCTCCGTCGTCGCTGCCATAAAAACGCGCTTCGGGGTAACCGCCCATGATGCATTGCAGCAACACTCCACGGGCCATCTGCAAACGCCGCCCCTCAAGGAACCCGGCAGCGGTCATGACCTTGCCACGGGGCACGCCATTGAGATCGGGGGTGACGCATTCAATTTCATCAATACCCGCCAATCGCTGTGCGAGTGAGCCCTGGCCATCGCTCGTCATGACACTTTCCTTGTTGTGATGCAGGCCGCTAACGGCAACCTGTACAAAATACGCAGCAGCTGTTCGGGATTTCAAGCGGGTACCTCACAAAAAGCTACAGTCTGTAGCCGCTGAGGAGCGCAGCGAGGCTGCGATGGGCTGCGCAGCGGCTACACTGCGCCCACTGTGTCCAGGATGACCCAAGGAAAAACGATGAAGACGTTGCCCCCTCTTTGTACCGGCCTGTTGCTGGCCAGCCTGTTAAGCCCGGCAGCCTTTGCCGGGACGCCCACCGGCGATGGCTATGTGCTGGATAAAGTCGTGCAGGTCAGCCGCCACGGCGTCCGTCCGCCCACCCAGTCCAATGAAAAACTGCTGACTGCCGTCACCCAGCGCCAATGGCCAACCTGGCTGGTGCCCTTCGGCAACCTGACCGGCCACGGCTACACCGGTGCCGTCGAAATGGGCCGCTACCGTGGCGAAGTGCTGCGCACCGCCGGGCTGATCCCCACGGGCTGCCCGGATGCCAGCCAGTTGCTGGTCCACGCCAGCCCCCTGCAACGCACCAAAGCTACCGCCCAGGCCCTGCTCGACGGCATGTTCCCCGGCTGCGGCCTGCAGCCGACTTATGTCAGCGGCGAACAGGACGCGCTGTTCCAGGCCAATGAAATGCCCTTTGCCGCCCTCGACCCGGTGAAAGCCAAAGCCGCCATTCTCAAGGCCTTGGGCGGTAGCGTCGAAGCGGCACAGGCGCGCTACAAACCCTTTGAAGAAAAACTCAGAGAAGTCGCCTGCATGCCCGGCACCGACTGCCCGTACGGCAAACAAGCCTGGGAACTGGAGCAAAATGCCAAGGGCCGCTTCTCGATCAAGGGTCTGAGCGCTGGCGCCAATATGGGCGAAGTGTTCCGTCTGGAGTACAGCCAGGGCTTGCCACTGGATAAAGTCGCGTTCGGCAACGGCCGCACCGCTGCCGAAGTCTCAAGCCTGATGGTGCTGACCAAAGCCAAATACGACTACCTCAACGACATCCCCTATATCGCCAGCCGCGGCGCGTCCGAGTTGATGAACCAGATCTCGCTGGAGCTCAAACAAGGCACTTCACTGGCCCAAAAAGACGCCCCGGATACTCCACCAGACGTTCCGCTGATGCTGTTGGTGGCCCATGACACCAACATTTCCTACCTGCGCACCATGCTCGGTTTCGGCTGGAAGCTGGGGGACTACATCGAGAACAACATTCCCCCGGTCGGTACGCTGCAGTTCGAGCGCTACAAGGAAGTCAAAACCGGAGAGTACTTTCTGCGCATTGCCTTTGAAGCGCAGTCGATGGATCAAATCCGCAACCTGACCCAACTAAGCGCCAGCCAAAAACCGCTCAAGGGTGATTTCGCAAGCGCCAAAGGCTGCCGCAAAACCAGTGTCGGCCTGCTTTGCCCGCTCAAGGATGCGATGGTCAAAGTCGATCAGAACATCGACCCCACCGCGCTGACACCCTACTCATTTAAGTAATTGATTGTTAGCAAGCAAGGCTCGTTTCACGTTGCTGCAACCAGCCCAGCAAGTCCGGCCCGCTCATGGGCCGGGCAAACCAGTAGCCCTGCCCTTCAATGCAGCCCATGGCCTGCAAACGCAGGAACTGAGCCTCGGTTTCAATTCCTTCGATAACCACCGACATCCCCAAGGCTTTACCCAGGGCCAGGGTGCTGCTGATCGCAGCTTCGCAGCGCGGCTCATGTGCAACGCTGCGGACAAATTCGGCGTCGAGCTTGATCTCGTTAAACGGCAACTGACACAACCGTTGCAGCGAGGAAAACCCGGCACCAAAATCGTCAATCGATAACCGGCAGCCCATCATCCGCAGGCGCACCAGATTTTCCAGGCTGGCGGCCGGTGCTTGCAGCAGCCCGCTTTCGGTCAACTCGAAGGTCAGCCTGGAGCCCGGTGTGGCATGACGGGTCAGTACCCCCTTGAGGGTGTAAGTCAGTTGGCTGTTGGCTAGTTGCGCGGTTTGCAGGTTGAACGCCATATTCAGGGGGAAGCCCTCGGCTCTGGCTTGCTCTTGCAGGCGCAAGGCTTGATCCAACTGAGCAAACAACAAGTCATCCATCAATCCGCAACGTTCCAGCACCGGGATAAACACGGCTGGCGGCAGCACCCCCTTGTGCGGATGCAACCAGCGGCAGAGCACTTCAACACCACACACCTCACCGGTCTGCAGATTGAATTTGGGCTGATACCAGGCCTGCAATTGCTGCAGGGCCAGCGCCTGGCGCACCTCGTCCTCACAGGCCAGTTGCACACTCTGCTCCAGCTTGTGCCCATTCGCGCTGGCACTTTGATACTTGCTCAGCAATGGCTCAAGGACGTCGGCGTACAGCGGTTTGCCAACATCACCCAGTAGCTCCAGCCCCAGCAGGGCAATGATCTGATGCGCTGTACGGCACAAGTCAGCCGACAGGGCACTGCTGATGATGATGGATTTGACTTGCCCCAATTTGCCCGCCCGACGCAAGAAGGCCAGCCCATCCATGCCCTCCATCTGCAAGTCGCAGACGGCGATATCCACCGTACCTACCTGCTGAAGAACCGCCAGCGCCTCGCTGCCATCGCTGGCTTCAAACACTTCATGGCACCCCAGCGAGCGAAACATGCTCACCGCAACAGCACGTTGAAAGGCGTCATCTTCAAGAATCAGGATACGCAGGGAGTTGCCAGGCATTGAGGTTGACCCATCGTGAACGGTGTAGGTCAATTGTCTCGAGTTCGGTAAGAGACTTACCTAGGGAAATTCCCTGTAAACGTAGGAATTTTCCCAACTCTGTCCCGCTGCCGATTGAGGATCAGCGAGCGCTACGGCTGAAGATACGGATCACTTCATCCAGATGCTCGGCCATCGCCTGGCGCGCAGCATCCGCGTCGTGCTGCTCCAGTGCTTGCAGCACACGCCGGTGTTCATTTTCCGAACGATGAATCATATCGTCCGAGGTGTAGTGGTTTTGCAGACGCTGAAACATGCTTCCGTAACGATGGCCCAACAGATGTTGAATCATCAGGGCGTAGGCCGGGTTGTCCGAGGCCTGGGCAATGCGGATATGAAAAAGGCGGTCGCCGGGGTGCGTGTGGGAACCTTCAAGGTTGTCCTGCACGTTGCGTTCAAAGGCTTCGCGGATGCCCGCCAGTTCTTCATCGCTGGCATTGACCGCGGCCAGTGCCGCCGCTTCGGGCTCGATCAGACGACGAGCCTGAAGCAAGGCGAACGGTGGGATTTCGGCATTGAAGTCGATTTCGAGGTTCAGCTCAGGGTCCAGCTCTTTCCACTGATTGCGCGTGGCTTGGGCCATCACCGGTTCATTGGTCAACGATTGCACCGGTGGTTCACACACCAGCACCCCGTTACCGACACGTACATCGACCAGCCCGATGACTTCCAGCGCGATCATCGCCTCGCGCACCGACGCACGACTCACGCCAAGCAACTTGGCAAGCTCGCGTTCGGCGGGCAAACGGCTGCCCGGGGGGAATTCACCGCTGTCGATCAAGGCCCGCAGCTGGTCGGCAATTTGCCGATAAAGTCTTTGGTTATCAATTACTTGAAATGGCATTGTGAAATTGGCTCTGGCATGAACAGCGATCGACGATCACTTTTGGCAAAAAAAGACGCTTGTTGAAGACTGAGGTGCATGCTACAAAAGGACCAATGGCCTGACCATTGGACGGATAACGTAGAGCGATCATAGCAAACCTTATCCTGATACTTGCGTCGTTTTGCCATTTACTGCGCCTGCAATGGCCTGACCATTAGGCCGGTTTCCACAAAAACAAAAAATATCACTATGGAGCATCCATGGATCTTTCCGGCAAACGCGTGCTGATCACTGCAGCCGCTCAGGGTATTGGCCAGGCCAGTGTCCAGGCGTACCTGGCCGCCGGCGCCGAAGTCTTCGCCGCCGACATCAATGCCGCCGCCCTCGACGCCCTTGAAGGCGCGCACAAACATGTTCTGGACGTCACCGATGCCGCTGCCATTGAGCGCCTGGCCAAACAACTTGGCCCGCTGGATGTGCTGTTCAACTGCGCAGGCGTGGTCCACAGCGGCAATATTCTGGAGTGCAGCGAAAAGGACTGGAGCTTTGCCCTGGACCTCAACGTCACCGCCATGTACCGCATGATCCGCGCCTTTTTGCCGGGCATGCTGAGCAACGGCGGCGGCTCGATCATCAACATGGCATCGGTGGCGTCCAGCGTTAAAGGCGTGCCCAACCGCTTTGCCTACTGCGCCAGCAAGGGCGCGGTGATTGGCTTGACCCGCTCGGTAGCGGCTGACTTTGTCAGCCAGAACATCCGCTGCAACGCCATCTGCCCCGGCACCGTTGACTCCCCTTCCCTGCGCCAGCGCATCAGCGAACAAGCCGAGCGCGAAGGCCGCAGTGTGGACGAGGTATACGCCGCCTTTGCCGCGCGCCAGCCCATGGGCCGCATCGGCACCGCCGAAGAAATCGCCCAGCTGGCGCTGTACCTCGGATCGAGTGCCAGCGGTTTCACCACCGGCACCGCACAAATCATTGATGGCGGCTGGAGCAACTGACGCCAGCTCTTTCGTTTTTGATTTTGACCTTGTGGGAGCGGGCTTGCTCGCGATTCAGGCACCTCGGAGTTTCAGTTAAACCGCAGTGATGCCATCGCAAGCAAGCCCACTACCACAGGGCCCTGCCCTCTCTCCAAAAAGGATTACTTATGAAACTGCTGCGCTACGGTGAAAAAGGCCAGGAATGTCCTGCCCTGCTTGATAACAACGGTCAACTGCGCGATTTATCCGCAGTGGTCACGGATATCGCAGGCGACACCCTCAGCCCGCAAAGCATTGCCCGCCTGCAAGACATCGACCCCTCCACTCTGCCGCTGGTTGAAGGCTCGCCCCGCATCGGCGCCTGCGTCGGCCAGGTCGGCAAATTTATCTGCATCGGCTTGAACTATGCCGACCACGCCGCCGAAACCGGCGCTGCAATCCCTGCCGAACCGGTGGTGTTCAGTAAATGGACCAGCGCCATTGTCGGCCCCAACGATGACGTCGAAATCCCGCGCAACTCACGCAAAACCGACTGGGAAGTCGAACTGGGCGTGGTCATCGGCAAGGGCGGCCGTTACATCAGCGAAAGTGAGGCCCTGGAGCACGTGGCCGGTTATTGCGTGATCAACGATGTGTCCGAGCGCGAGTTCCAACTGGAACTGGGCGGCACCTGGGACAAAGGCAAGGGCTGCGACACCTTCGGCCCCCTCGGCCCATGGCTGGTGACCCGTGACGAAATCGCCGACCCGCACCAGCTCGACCTGTGGCTGGAAGTGGACGGCAAGCGCTACCAGAACGGCAATACGCGGACGATGATTTTCCAGATCCCGAAGATCATCAGCTACCTCAGCCAATTTATGAGCCTGCAACCGGGCGATGTGATTTCCACCGGCACCCCGCCGGGCGTTGGCCTGGGTATCAAGCCAGAACCGGTGTACCTGCGCGCCGGCCAGACCATGCGCCTGGGCATCAGCGGCCTGGGTGAACAACAGCAGCGCACCGTAAATTCCGACTGACAGGGAGCCGCACCATGACCACGATTACCGCCGTACGGGTTGAAGACATCCGCTTCCCCACCTCGCAATCCCTCGATGGCTCGGACGCGATGAACCCGGACCCTGACTACTCAGCGGCCTATGTCATCCTCGAAACCGACACCCCGAACCTCGAAGGCCACGGCCTGACCTTTACCATCGGCCGTGGCAATGAAATCTGCTGCGCTTCAATCAAGGCCCTGGCCAGCCTGCTGGTGGGGTTGAAACTGGAATGGATCGCCGAAGACATGGGCCGCTTCTGGCGCCACGTCACCAGTGACAGCCAGCTGCGCTGGATCGGCCCGGACAAGGGCGCCATTCACCTGGCCACCGGTGCGGTGGTCAACGCCGCCTGGGACCTGTGGGCCAAGGCCGAAGGCAAACCGGTATGGCGCCTGGTGGCCGACATGAGCCCCGAGCAACTGGTGCGCTGCATTGATTTTCGCTACATCACCGACTGCATCACCCCGGCCGAAGCCCTGACCCTGCTGCGTGAACGCGCCCAGGGCAAGGCCGAGCGCCTGGCCTTGCTCGAAGCCGACGGCTACCCCTGCTACACCACCTCGGCCGGGTGGCTGGGCTATGCCGACGACAAACTGCGCCGCCTGTGCCAGGAAGCCGTGGATGCGGGCTTCTCCCACGTCAAATTGAAGGTCGGCCATGACCTGCAAGACGATATCCGCCGCGTGCGCATCGCCCGCGAAGTGCTGGGCCCGGATCGCCAACTGATGATCGACGCCAATCAGGTATGGGAAGTCAACGCGGCCATCGACTGGGTGCGTGAGCTGTCGTTCGCCAAGCCGTGGTTTATCGAAGAACCCACCAGCCCGGATGACGTGGAAGGCCATCGCAAAATCCGCCTCGGGGTCGCCCCGGTCAAGGTGGCAACCGGCGAGATGTGCCAGAACCGTATCGTGTTCAAGCAACTGATCATGCGCGAAGCCATCGACGTGGTGCAGATCGACGCCTGCCGCTTGGGCGGGGTCAATGAAGTGCTGGCCGTGATGCTGATGGCCGCCAAGTACAACTTGCCGGTGTGCCCGCATGCCGGGGGCGTTGGCTTGTGCGAATACGTGCAACACCTGTCGATGATCGACTACCTGTGCATCGCCGGGACTCACGAAGGCCGGGTGGTGGAGTTTGTCGACCATCTGCATGAACACTTTGAAGACCCGTGCGTGATTCGCAATGCGGCCTATATGCCACCGCAGGCGCCGGGCTTCTCGATTCAGATGAAGGCAGCGTCCCGCGAGCAGTATCGCTACCGGGGCTGAACCAACGGGCGGAGCACAATAATAATGTCGTCCTCACACTCACTACGGCTCGATGCACACCAGCACTTCTGGCGCTATGACGCCGCGGACTACCCCTGGATAGGCCGCGACATGGGCTGTTTACGCCGCGACTTTCAGCCCGATGATTTGCGCCCGCTGCTGGATGCGGCCGGGTTTGACGGCTGCATCGCCGTGCAGGCCCGCGCCTGTGCAAGCGAGACCGATCAGTTGTTACGGTTGGCTGAACGTTACCCGTGGATTTGCGCCGTGGTGGGCTGGGTCGACCTGTGCGCCAGCGACCTTGAACAGTCGCTGGAACGCTGGGCGCAGAACCCGGTTCTGCGTGGTTTTCGTCATCAGTTGCAGGACGAAAGCGCGCCCGCCGACTTTATGCAAAACCCCGCGTTTAACCGGGGGTTGAACACCTTGCAACGCCAGGGTCTGGTCTACGAAATCCTGGTCAAGGCCAGGGATCTGGGCGCTGCCACCGAGCTATGCCAGCAGCATGACCAACACCATCTGGTGCTCGATCACCTGGGCAAGCCCGATGTGCAGGCCAATGACTGGAAAGCCTGGGCCCAACAACTCGCGCCGCTGGCCGCCCTGCCCCATGTCAGTTGCAAGCTGTCGGGGCTGATCACCGAAGCCCATTGGCAGGATTGGCATAGCGCACAACTGACGCCCTATCTGCACACCGCACTGGAGCTGTTCGGCCCCGAGCGTTTGATGTTCGGTTCCGACTGGCCTGTGTGCCTGCTGGCCAGCGACTACGCGGCCACTTGCGGCCTGGTTGGCAGTGTCTCGCAGCATGCGGCCATTTGGGGTGGCACGGCGTGCCGCGTCTACAACATTGAGGGAGCGATTCAATGAATCTATACCTGCAAGACAAGGTCTTTATCGTCACCGGCGGTGGCTCGGGGATTGGCGCAGCTATCTCCTTGGGGCTGGCCGACGAAGGCGCGATCCCGGTTATTTTCGGTCACAGCCCGCTGTCCGATGAACTGGCGCGGCAACTGGACCAACGTGGTTCCCAAAGCCTGTTTGTACAGGTCGAATTGCGCGACGAAGACGCCTGCCGCGCCGCCGTCGCCACAGTACTGCAACGCTTTGGCCGTATCGACGGGCTGGTCAACAACGCCGGAGTCAATGACAGCATCGGCCTTGAGGCCGGGCGTTCAGCCTTTGTCGAGTCACTGGAAAAAAACCTGATCCATTACTACCTGATGACCCACTTGTGCGTGGACGCGCTCAAGGCTACTCGCGGTTCCATCGTCAATATCAGCTCCAAGACCGCCCTCACCGGGCAAGGCGGCACCAGCGGCTACACCGCCGCCAAAGGCGCGCAACTGTCGCTGACCCGCGAATGGGCCACCTCGTTGCTGAGCGACGGGGTACGGGTCAACGCAGTCATTCCGGCTGAAGTCATGACTCCGTTGTACGAGCGCTGGATCGACACCTTTGCCGACCCGAAAGCCAAGCTGGCAAGCATCGTCGAAAAAATCCCCTTCGGCCAACGCATGACCACGAGTGAGGAAATCGCCGACAGCGTGCTGTTTCTGTTGTCGTCACGCTCCTCCCACACCACCGGGCAATGGCTGGTGGTAGATGGCGGCTACACCCACCTGGACCGGGCGCTGACATGAGTCGCCAGTGCCTGGCGCTGGACCTGATAGACGACCCGGTGTTGATCGCCGAGTACGAACGCTTGCACCAGCAAATCTGGCCGCAGATCAGCGCCCACCTGCGCCAGCACGGCGTGCTCGACATGCAGATCTGGCGCCTGGGTACGCGGCTGTTCATGGTCATGGACACGGCTCCCGACTTCAACGCCGAAGCCTTTTCCCGGGCCGGAGCCAGTGACCCCAGGGTGCAGGAATGGGAAACGCTGATGTGGCGCTTCCAGCAGCCCACACCCTGGACCCGTCCCGGCGAAAAATGGGCGTCGATGAGCCAGATTTTCAGCCTGCACCATTCACCCTGACCCTGTGGGAGCGGGCTTGCTCGCGATGCAGACGACTCGATCTGCCTGACACACCGCAGTGATGCCATCGCGAGCAAGCCCGCTCCCACAAGGTCAGCACCCACAAGTAGATCCACGCAACACCGCTCTAACAACAATAAAAAGGAGATGCGTCATGTCACTCAAGCACTCGAACGTCGCACAGCCATCCTTTGGCCGGGCGGTCACGTCCTATCGCTGGGCACTGATTCTAGTGACCTGCCTGTTCTTTCTCTGGGGTCTGTCCTATGGCTTGCTCGATGTACTGAACAAGCACTTCCAGGAAACCCTGCACGTCAGCAAGGCGCAATCCGGCCTGCTGCAAAGCGCCTACTTCGGCGCCTACTTCCTCATCGCCCTACCCGCCGGTTTGCTGATGGACAAGTACGGCTACAAGGCAGGCATTCTGTTAGGCCTGTGCCTCTACGCCACCGGCGCCCTGCTGTTTATGCCTGCTGCTGCCGCGCAGAGCTTTCAGTTCTTTCTGTTCGCCCTGTTTGTGATCGCTTGCGGCCTGGGTTGCCTGGAAACCGCCGCCAACCCTTACGCCACAGTCTTGGGCGACCCCGCCGGGGCCGAGCGACGCTTGAACCTTGCACAATCGTTCAACGGCCTGGGGCAGTTTTTCGGGCCCTTGATTGGCGGCGCGCTGTTCTTCAGCGGCGCCAACAGCACTGACACCACGCAATCGCTGCAAATGACCTATCTGGTGATTGCCGCCCTGGTGTTGCTGGTGGCCATCCTGATCGCCCGTACCCCGCTGCCCGACCTGCGCGAGCAGGAAGTCCAGGCCCAACAGCACGACCACAAAACCCTGTGGCAGCACCGCGAGTTTGTCACCGGGGTAATCACCCAGTTTTTCTATGTCGGTGCACAGGTCGGCGTAGGCGCGTTTTTCATCAACTACGTCACCGAACACTGGGCACAGATGAGCAGCCAGCAAGCCGCGTATCTGCTCTCGGTGGCGATGCTCAGCTTTATGTTTGGCCGCTTTTTCAGCACCTGGCTGATGGGCCGCGTCAATGCCCAGCTTCTGCTGCTGATTTACGCGCTGATCAACGTGGCACTGAGCGCCGTGGTGGTGCTGGGGGTTGAAGGCCTGTCGGTGGTGGCGCTGGTGGCGATGTTCTTCTTTATGTCGATCATGTTCCCGACCCTGTTTGCCATGGGCGTGAAAAACCTCGGCCCGCATACCAAGCGCGGCAGCTCATTCATGATCATGGCCATTGTCGGCGGCGCGCTGCTGCCCTACGTGATGGGCCTGGTCGCCGACCACTCCTCGACCGCCGTGGCGTACCTGTTGCCGATGGGCTGTTTTGTCATCGTTGCGGCCTATGCCCGTGCTGCCCTGAAAAAAATCTGATTGCTGTACTCCACAAAAAAAACAAACGGAGCACCCCATGTCCAACCCTGTATTGCAACAGGCGCTCAGCAAGATTCGTTGGCGCATCCTGCCCTTTGTCGCCCTGATGTTCGCCATGGCGATCATCGACCGTTCCAACATCGGCTTTGCCAAGCACGCCCTTCAGGCCGACACCGGCCTAAGCAACGCTGCGTTTGCGTTGGGCGCGGGGATTTTCTTTATTGGCTATGCGGTATTTGAAGTACCGAGCAACCTGATGCTGCACAAGGTCGGCGCGCGAATCTGGCTAAGCCGGATCATGGTCACCTGGGGTCTGGTTTCTGCGGCCATGATGTTTGCCCACGACGAAACCAGCTTCTACGTCCTGCGTTTTCTGCTCGGTGTAGCCGAAGCCGGGCTGTCGCCGGGCGTGGTGCTGTACCTGACCTACTGGTTCCCGCAGAACCAGCGCGGCTCGGCCTATGGCATTTACTACTTCGGCGTACCGGTGTCGTTGATGGTAGGTGGCCCAGTGTCGGGCTGGCTGCTGGAAACGGCCCAGTTCGGCCTTGCGGGCTGGCAATGGATGTTCGTCACCGAAGGCCTGGCCGCGTCGATCATCGGCGTATTTGCGTTCTTCTACCTGACCGACAAGCCGCGGGATGCCAAGTGGCTGAACACCGAAGAAAAGGCCGCGATCGAACACGAACTGAACAAAGAGCAACTGCTCAAGGCCAACAAGGGCCCGTCGTCTTGGCGCTCGGCGCTGATCAACCCCAAGGTGCTGTACTTCACCTTTATCTACTTCACGATTCAGGTCAGCGTGTATGGCGTGCTGTTCTACCTGCCGACCCGGATCGCCGAACTGCTGGGCACCGGCATTGGCCTGAAAGTCGGCTTGCTGACCGCCATCCCGTGGATTGCTACCGTTATCATGCTGTACGCCGTAACCCGCTACGCCGACCGCAAAGGCCAGCAAACCCGCTTTGCCGCAGTGATGCTGGCACTGGCCGCGGTGGGCATGGTGGGTTCGACGTTGAGTGGCAGCCTGCCGCTGGTGATCCTGGCGTTCTGCGTCGCGGCAGCCGGGTTTATCACCGTGCAACCGTTGTTCTGGACCTTACCAACGCGCTTTTTGGGTGGTGCGGCAGCGGCCAGCGGGATTGCCGTGATTGGTGCGCTGGGCAACCTCGGTGGGTTCCTCGCGCCGACGGTCAAAACCTGGGCCGAGGGCTACTTCAACAACCCACACGCAGGCATGTACTTTTTGGCCGCGACAGCCTTGCTGGGGGCGTTGATGCTGGTGCGTTCTGCCAGGGCCGGGCGTGAACCGGGGAAACTTGCCGTCTCGGCACCTGCGTCACACTAACGGGCGCTAGCGGTATTAACACGGGCCACAGGTGAGATACATTGGGAAACAGTTGGACGCAAAACAATAGCCCGTAATCTCACAAAGGGTGGCCCGTGAATACCAATCAAAAACTGAGAACTTTCGACCTGATTCGCGAAGCGGTACTGCCCGAGTACCGCGACCGGGTGGACGACTACCTGAGCCTCTACGAGCAGGCCCTGGACAGCGAAAACACCAGCACCGCAGAAGTCCACGCCAGCGCCCATCAACTGCGCGGCTACCTGCGCGGCCTGAACACCACCCGGGTGCTGGGCATGGCCGATTGGGAAGAACTTGACCGGCGGGTTACCGAGTCCTGGTTGTAACAGGCTGCGAGCCACCGCCAATTATTTGTGGGAGCGGGCCTGCTCGCGATGCAGGCACCTCGGTGTTTCAGTTACACCGCAGTGATGCCATCGCGAGCAAGCCCGCTCCCACAGGGTTGCATATATGCAACCGCTCACACAAAAATCGTGCGCCGTGACATATACGGTTAAACCATGGCCGGTGACCCCTGCCTAGCAGTGACTAGCCTTTGAGGTTTATCAACTCATTGAGCTTTGTCATGCTTTCACTTCCAGCATCCCATCGCCTGCGCCGCGGCCGCTACAGCGAGCAAAATCGCATCTATCTCTTGACCACCAACACTCTGGATCGCGAACCCATCTTCCTGAACTGGCGTACAGGACGGCATGTTGTCCAGCAGTTCAGGCAGGCACAAGAACAAGGCTTCGCGGAATCGCTGGCATGGGTGGTGATGCCTGATCACTTTCATTGGCTGCTAAAACTGCAGCATGGCTCGCTTGATGAGTTGATGTGCCGCACCAAATCGTTGAGCACCCGAACCATCAATCAGGTAACCGGACGCACAGGCAGCCGCTGGCAGCAGGGCTACCATGACCATGCTTTACGTCATGACGAAGATCTAAAGCGGGTAGCCCGCTACGTTATCGCCAACCCTTTGCGCGCCGGACTGATCAAACGAATCGGCGATTATCCCTTGTGGGATGCCCAATGGCTTTGATCCATCAAACCATCCAGAAACCTGTGGGAGCGGGCTTGCTCGCGATGGTATCGACGCGGTTGCTCAGATACACCGCGGCGCCTTCATCGCGAGCAAGCCCACTCCCACAAAGACTCAATCACGCTGTTGCAAGTGTCGCCAGTGGCGACAACGGCGCCTGTGGCTCCTTGAGCAACGTAAAGTAAGCCAGGGCCGAGCACGCCGCCACTACCGCGCTGA
Source organism: Pseudomonas kulmbachensis (assembly GCF_963681935.1). Lineage (NCBI taxonomy): Bacteria > Pseudomonadati > Pseudomonadota > Gammaproteobacteria > Pseudomonadales > Pseudomonadaceae > Pseudomonas > Pseudomonas kulmbachensis. The sequence continues at coordinate 3,923,302 of NZ_OY817088.1, forward strand.
TCACGAATGCAGTGGAGAACGAGCCGCTTTGCTGCACGCTGAAGCCGGTCAGGATCGGCGCAATCGAGCCTGCAAGATAACCGCCAAAGTTCTGGATCGAACCAAAGGACGCGACCCGCTCCGACGGCACGATGGTGTTGACGATCATCCAGGCCGTAGCGCTGGAGATGTTGATAAAGAACATGGTCAGGCACAGCAGGATCACACAGGCCACCACATTGGTGGTGAAGGCCACGATCAGGGTAAACAGCGCCCCGCCGAGCAGGCCCAGTATCACCATCAGTTTGCGGCTGGCCAGTACCCGCATGCCGCGCGCCACCAAGCGGTCGCAGCATTTGCCAGCAACGATGGTGCCCAGGGCGCCGAACAGGTAAGCCAAAGATACCACCCAGGCGGTGCGATACAGGTCCAGGCCATGCTCGCGTTCGAAGTAGCCGGGCAGCCAGGTGAGGTTGAGCCAGATCATGTAGATCACGCCCATAAACCCGAGAAATGCGCCCCAGGTGTTGCGGTCCTTGAACAACGAGGTCCAACGCACTTTCGGCGCCTTGGCCTGTTGTACCGGCACCGGTTCTGCACGGCCGGTCTCGGCCATGTACTGCGCTTTACTTTTGTAGAACTTGAACCAGCACACCGCCAGCAGCAGGCCCAGGATGCCGGTCAGGATAAACATCCCGCGCCAGCCCAGGTGCACCATAAATACCGTCAACAAAGGCGGCGCCAGGCACGGTCCGATGCAGGTCGAGGACCACACCCAGCCGGTGGCCGTACCCCGCTCTTGTGTATCGAACCACTCCGATAACGCCTTGGCCGCCGAAGGGAACACCGGCGCTTCGCCAATCCCCAGCAACACCCGCAGTCCGACCAGATGGCCGTAGCTGCTGAACAAACCGAAGGCCGCCTGCGCGACCGACCACACCACCAGCGAACCGCCCAGCGCCAGCTTGCTACCGAGCTTGTCGATCAATGCGCCGAGGGGGAGTTGCGAAAATGCGTAGGCAATGGAAAAAGCCGAAAGCATCACGCCCATTTGCATCGGGCTGATGGCCAAGTCTTTTTGGATGGTGGTGTTGGCGATGGACAGGGCACTGCGGTCGAGGTAGTTGACCACGCCAATCATAAACAGGAAGAAGATGGTCAGCGTCTTGTAGCTTTTTATTGTTTTCATGCGCGCCTCTAGTGAGCGGTTTTTTATCCTGCAAGGACGCCGCTCACTCTAGTTGCCCACGTTCACACTGCCCAATCACAAGATTCCATCAGTTGATAACTCGTCGTTATCAAGGCGTCTGGCGGGCACCGCGCAGGGCATCCGGGCCACTCAACAGCGCGTCAATAAAGGCTTTCGCAGACCACTGAGGTACTTCATTGCGCCGGATAATCACCCCGTAATCCGCCAGCACCAGCGGAAATGGCAAGGCCAGACGGGTCAAACGCCCGGCCCGGATTTCCGGCTCCACCATCGATTCGGCCAGCATCGCCACCGCTGGGGTGGTTTGCAAAAGTTGCATGGTGGTTTGCAGGGACACGGTTTCCACGGTGTTTTCCGGGGTCTGCATGCCTGCTTCGACAAAGGCTTTCTCTACCCGTGCGCGCATCGGCGTGCCCGTCGGGTAAATCACCCACGGCCAGCTGCCGAGTTCGGCCAGCGGCACTTCACTGGCCCCGGCCAGCGGGTGCTGGCTGCCCGTGACCAGGCACAGCGGCTCCGGCGCCAGCGCCTGGAATTCAAACAACTCACGATGGCGGTCGAGGGTAAACCGCGCCACCACCAGATCCAGCTCCTTGTGTTCAAGCAGAGTCAGCATGTTGGCACTGGTGCCTTCAAGCACTTGCACAGTGAGCAAGGGCCAGTCCTGCTTGACCCGCACAATTGCCGCCGGTACTGCCAGGGCTGTCGCCGCATAGATGGTGCCGACCTTCAGCAAGCCATGCCCGCCCTGGCGCAGATGATTGATCTGGCTGACAAACTGGCCGGTATCGTTCAACGCAATCTGGGCGAACCGGGCCACGTGGCTACCCAGGTCAGTGAGCGTCATGCTGCGCGGCAAACGGGCAAATACATCAAAGCCCAGTTGATGCTCGATTTCGCGCAGCATCTTGCTGACAGCCGGTTGGCTGATGCTCATCTCTTGCGCGGTGGCGTGCATGTTTTGCGTACGCGCCAAGGTGTCGATAAGCACCAAATGGCGAAATCGCAGCCAGTTGCACAGCTGGTTAAACCCGACATCCGCCATCCGATAACCTCCGGTTATTAAGACCTGAGAATATCTCATTGGCGATTATCGCAAAGCAATATTAGTGTGCAGTTGTTGCGCCAAATAATAACAACGGACACTTGTCATGAACCTAGCCAACAAACGCGTTCTGGTCACCGCGGCGGCGCAAGGCATCGGCCGCGCCTCGGTACTGGCCTTTCGGGATGCAGGCGCTCAGGTCATTGCCACCGACCTGCATATCGAAACCTTGCACGACATCCCTGGCATTCAAGCCCTGGCTCTGGACGTGACTCAAGCATCCGCCATTGACGCCATCTGCCAGCAGGTGGGGGCTATTGACGTGCTGTTCAACTGCGCAGGCTACGTGCACAGCGGCGCGCTACTGGAATGCGACGAGCAGGCCTGGCAATTCTCTTTCGACCTTAATGTCACCGCCATGTACCGGATGATCCGCGCGTTCCTGCCCGGCATGCTGGGTAACGGCGGCGGCTCGATCATCAACATGGCGTCGGTGGCGTCCAGCGTCAAAGGCGTGCCCAACCGTTTTGCCTACACCGCCAGCAAGGCTGCGGTGATCGGCCTGACCAAATCAGTGGCCGCCGACTATGTGCGCCAGGGCATTCGCTGCAACGCCATTTGCCCCGGCACCGTGGACTCGCCTTCGCTGCGCCAGCGCATCGCCGAACAGGCCCTTGAACAGGGACGGTCCGAAGCCGAGGTGTATCAGGCCTTCGTAGACCGCCAACCCATGGGCCGCATCGGCAGCGCTGAAGAAATCGCCCAACTGGCGCTGTACCTCGCCAGCGATGCCAGCAGCTACACCACCGGCACTGTCCAGGTAATTGATGGCGGGATGAGTAACTGAAACCGTGGGAGCGAGCCTGCTCGCGATGCAGGCACCTCGGTGTTTCAGTGACACCGCGGTGATGCAATCGCGAGCAGGCTCGCTCCCACCAAGAACATTTTGATAAAGGAGCTTTTATGAAACTGCTGCGCTACGGCGATAAAGGTCAGGAAAAACCCGGTCTGCTGGATGCTCAAGGCAATATCCGCGATCTGTCGGCGCACATCGCCGATGTGGCTGGCACGGCCCTTGATGCCACAAGCCTGGACGCACTAAGCAAAATCGACCCCGCCACCCTGCCGCTAGTCAGCGGTTCGCCACGCATCGGCGCCTGCGTCGGCCAGGTCGGCAAGTTCATCTGCATTGGTCTCAATTACGCCGACCATGCCGCCGAGTCGGGCCTGGCGGTGCCAGCCGAACCGGTAGTGTTCAGCAAATGGACCAGCGCCATCTGCGGCCCCAACGACAACGTGGAAATCCCCCGTGGTTCGACCAAAACCGACTGGGAAGTCGAACTGGGCGTGGTCATCGGCAAGGGCGGACGCAATATCGACGAAAACAACGCTCTGGAGCACGTGGCCGGTTACTGCGTGATCAATGACGTGTCCGAGCGCGAATGGCAACTGGAACGTGGCGGTACCTGGGACAAGGGCAAGGGCTTTGACACCTTCGGCCCCCTCGGCCCGTGGCTGGTGACTCGCGATGAGATCGCCGATCCGCACCAGCTCGACCTTTGGCTTGAGGTCGACGGACAGCGCTACCAGAACGGTAATACCCGCACCATGGTGTTCCAGATCCCGGCCTTGATTGCCTACCTGAGCCGCTGCATGTCGCTGCAACCGGGCGATGTGATTTCCACCGGAACGCCGCCGGGTGTGGGCCTTGGCGTCAAACCGACACCGGTGTACCTGCGCGCAGGCCAGGTCATGCACCTGGGCATCAGCGGCCTTGGCGAACAGCGCCAACTCACCGTTCAAGCCGACTGATACAACGCTCAAACAACTATAAGAAACGGAGCTACACATGCGAATTCTGATCACTGGCGGCACCGGTTTTATCGGCAAGCAACTGGCCCAGCGCCTGCTCGACCTCAACACCCTGACCTTTGAAGGCCAAGCGCCTCGGGCCATTGAACGTATCGTGCTGTTTGACACCTTTGCCGGTGAGGATGTGCCGACTGATCCGCGCATCGAACTGGTAACCGGCGATGTCGCCGACCCCGAAGTCATCGCCCGCGTCACTGATGGCGTGGACCTGGTATGGCACCTGGCGGCGGTGGTCAGCTCAGCTGCCGAGGCGGATTTCGATCTGGGCATGCAGGTCAACCTGCACGGCCTGATGCTGCTGCTCGAAACCCTGCGCAAACAGGGCAACGCGCCGCGCTTTGTGTACGCCAGCGGCTTCGCGGTGTTTGGCGGCACATTGCCGGAAGTAGTCGACGACAACACCGTGCTCACCCCGCAATCGTCCTATGGCATGCAAAAAGCCGTGGGTGAATTGCTGGTGGCCGACTATGCGCGCAAGGGCTTTGTCGATGGCCGGGTGCTGCGCCTGCCAACTGTGGCGGTGCGCCCCGGCAAGCCGAACAAAGCGGCATCGACTTTCTTCAGCTCGATCATCCGCGAACCGCTGGTGGGCCTGCCCGCCGTCTGCCCCGTACGCCCGGACACCCGCGTATACCTCACCTCGCCGCGGCGCATCATTGAATCGATGCTGCTGGGCATGACTCTGTCACCGCAAACCCTGGGCAACGAACGCATCATCCCGCTGCCGGGCGTCACCACCACCGTCGCCGATATGGTGGCGGCGCTGCAACGGGTGGCCGGTGATGAAGTAACCAAACTGATTAACTGGGAGCCGGACGCAACCATCCAGCGCATCGTCGAGAGCTGGCCAAGCAAGGTAGAAGCGCCGCGTGCACGCGCACTGGGCTTTACCGCCGACGCGGATTTCGACGCCATCGTGCGGGCGCATATTGAGGACACCGCCAACTGACACAAGGCGCTCCGTAGCAGCTGACGAGCGGAGCGAGGCTGCGTCCGGCTGCGAAGCAGTCGTGAAATCAGACCCTGCGGTGTGCCAGTCAAAACCGGCTCCCAGGGTTTACGACGTCTACGCCGCCGAACGCAGCCTCGCTCCGCTCGTCAGCTGCTACGAAGGATTCGTTACTCAAGACTCACGTTACTCACAACAATAAAAAATGAGGTCGTGCCACATGACTACTCCACTCCCCGATGTCTCGGACATCGAACAACAGACGATCAAACGCGTTACCCAACGCATGATCCCCTTTCTTGTCCTGCTGTTTGTGGTCGCCTTCCTGGACCGCAACAACGTCGGTTTCGCCGCCCTGCGGATGAACGAAGACATCGGCATCAGCCAGACCATTTATGGCCTGGGCGCAGGTATTTTCTTCCTCGGTTACTTCATGTTCGAAGTGCCAAGCAACATTCTGCTGCACCGCTACGGTGCCCGGGTGTGGATCGCCCGGATCATGGTGACCTGGGGCATCATCGCCGGTGCCATGGGCTTTTTGCAGACACCCATCCACTTCATCTCCCTGCGCGTGTTGCTGGGTATAGCCGAAGCCGGATTCTTCCCGGGGGTGATTTACCTGCTGTCACTGTGGTTCCCGAGCCGTTACCGCGCCCGCATGATCGCCAGCTTTTACCTGGGCGTACCCATCGCGCAAATTATCGGTGCACCGCTGTCAGTGGGCCTGATGGAAATGGGCGATGCCTGGGGCTTTGTCGGCTGGCGCCTGATGTACATCGTCGAAGCTGTACCTGCGGTGATTCTCGGCGTGGTGTGCTTCTTCTACCTCACTGACCACCCGGCCGATGCTCACTGGCTGACCGACAAACAGCGCAACTGGCTGATCAACACCCTGGCCCAGGAAGAGCGCAACAAACCGCTGGTAGTGGGCGTGCAACCGACCAAGGGCCAGATGATCCGCAAGGCACTGTGCAACCGTCAGGTATGGCTGCTGGCAATGGTGTACTTCGGAATTACCTCCGGCTCCAACGCGATGAACTTCTTTATGCCAACGGTTCTGGCATCGTTCCGCGGCACGTTCGGGCTGGAAATCGGCCTGATGCAGAACGGTCTGATCACCGCCATCCCGTACGCCGTCGCCGCAGTGGCAATGATCTGGTGGAGCCGTCGCTCGGACCGCCTGCAAGAACGTCACTGGCATGCGGGCGGTGCAGCCATGCTCGCCGCAATTTCCATTGCCGTGGCGCTGTGGCTCAACCAGCCATGGATCATCGTTATTGGTTTCATCCTGCTGGCCATGGGCGTCTACAGCGCCATCAACGTGTTCTGGGCCGTACCGGGGCAAGTACTGACGGGCGTCGGCGCTGCCGTAGGGATTGGCCTGATCAACTCCATCGGTAATCTCAGCGGCTTTATCGGTCCTTACCTGACCGGCTATCTGTTCACTGTGACCGGCAGCTACACCCCGGGCTTCCTGGTGATTGCTGCATTGGTCGGACTGGGTGGCCTGGGCATGGTGCTGATGCCACGTAACAAGGTGTCGCAGATCGGCGCAACCCAGGCATCCGCTGCCGCCGTTGGAGGTAAAGCATGAGTTTGCCAACCGTAGCCTTTATCGGCACCGGGATCATGGGCCAGCCCATGGCCCGCAACCTGCTGCATGCAGGCTTCCCGGTGCGGGCATGGAACCGCTCGCCCGCCAAGGTGCAGGAACTTGCCGCGCAAGGCGCCGAAGTGTTTCAGACCCCGGCTGAAGCAGCAGACGGCGCCCAGGTGCTGATCTGCATGCTCAGCGATGGCCCGACCTGTGACGAGGTGCTGTTTGGTGAAAACGGCGCCACCCAAGCATTAGCGCCCGGCGCGCTGGTGATTGTAATGAGCTCGATTCCGGTCGACACCGCTGCCGCACAGGCTCATATGTGCGCCGAAAGCGGCCTGCGCTACCTCGACGCTCCGGTGTCGGGGGGCGAACGCGGTGCACGGGAAGCCAGCCTGGCGATCATGGTCGGTGGTGAAACGGCGGCCTTCGAACAGGGCCGCGAGGTCCTGGCCGCCATGGGCCGCCCGGTGCACGTTGGCCCGGCGGGCACCGGCGAGCTGTCCAAGCTGGTCAACCAACTGATCGTCGCCAGCACCATCGCCACCGTCGCCGAAGGCCTGCTGCTGGCCGAGCGCGGCGGCGCGGACCCGACAAAAGTCCACGAAGCGCTGATGGGTGGCTTTGTCGATTCACCGATCTGGCGCCAACACGGCCAACGCATGCTTAACAATGATTTCACTCCCGGCGGGCCTGCCAAATGGCAGCTCAAGGACACCCGTACCGCCCTCGCCCAAGCGCAAAAACTCGGCCTGTCACTGCCGGTTGGCAGTCTGGTCGACAGCCTGTTTGCCGCCATGGTCGAGGCCGGTGACGGCGAACTCGACCACGCCGGGCTGATCCGTCAGTTGCGCCGCAACAACCCTTTGCCCGAATAACTTGCTGGAGCCTGCCATGACCGATTCAACCCCACGCCGCCTGCGCAGCCAGCTGTGGTTCGACGATCCAAGCCACGCCGATCTCACCGCACTGTATGTAGAGCGCTACATGAACCAGGGCCTGACCCGCGCCGAGCTGCAATCGGGGCGGCCGATTATCGGTATCGCCCAGACCGGCAGCGACCTCACGCCTTGCAACCGTCATCACATCGAACTGGCTAAACGGGTCAAGGACGGCATTCGCGACGCGGGCGGCATTCCGATGGAATTTCCGGTGCACCCGATTGCCGAGCAGTCACGCCGTCCGACCGCCGCCCTGGACCGAAATCTAGCCTATCTGGGCCTGGTAGAAGTGCTGCACGGCTACCCGTTGGACGGTGTAGTGCTGACCACGGGTTGTGACAAAACCACCCCGGCCTGCCTGATGGCTGCGGCCACTACCGACTTGCCCTCCATCGTGCTGTCCGGCGGGCCGATGCTCGACGGTTGGCACAAGGGCCAGCGCATCGGCTCGGGCACTGTGTTGTGGCATGCGCGCAACTTGCTCAGTGCCGGCGAGATTGATTACGAAGGGTTTATGACCCTGACCACCGCCTCCTCACCGTCGGTTGGCCACTGCAACACCATGGGCACCGCCCTGTCGATGAACGCCCTGGCCGAAGCACTGGGCATGTCGCTGCCCGGCTGCGCGAGCATCCCGGCGCCGTACCGCGAACGCGGGCAAATGGCCTATGCCACCGGCATGCGGATTGTCGACCTGGTGCGCGAAGACGTACGCCCGTCGCAGATCATGACCCACGCCGCCTTTGAAAACGCCATCGCCGTGGCCTCGGCGCTGGGCGCGTCCACCAACTGCCCGCCACACCTGATTGCCATCGCCCGCCACAGCGGCATCGACCTGTCGCTGGAAGACTGGCAGCGTGTCGGCGAAGACGTACCGTTGCTGGTCAACTGCATGCCGGCCGGTGAATACCTGGGCGAGAGTTTCCACCGTGCCGGTGGCGTACCGGCGGTGATGCATGAACTGGACAAGGTCGGCCGCCTGCACCGCGACTGCCTCACGGTGAGTGGCCGCAGCATGGGTGACGTGGTTGCCGACTGCGTAACCGGCGACCGTGACGTGATCCGCTCCTATGAGGACCCGCTGATGCACCGCGCCGGGTTTATCGTACTCAGCGGCAACTTCTTCGACAGCGCCATCATGAAAATGTCAGTGGTGGGCGAGGCCTTCCGCAAGACCTACCTCAGCGATCCGCTGCAACCCAACAGCTTCGAAGCGCGAGCCATTGTGTTCGAGGGCCCGGAAGACTACACGGCGCGGATCAACGACCCGTCCCTGGACATCGACGAGCGTTGCATTCTGGTGATTCGTGGCTGCGGCACCGTCGGCTTCCCCGGCAGTGGCGAGGTGGTAAACATGGCGCCGCCCTCCAGCATGATCAAGGCCGGGATCGATTCACTGCCGTGCATGGGCGATGGCCGTCAAAGCGGCACTTCAGCCAGCCCGTCGATCCTCAACATGTCACCCGAATCTGCCGTGGGCGGCGGCCTGTCATTGCTGCGCACCGGCGATCGCCTGCGCGTCGACCTCAATGCCCGCAGCGTCAACCTGCTGGTGGACGAAAGCGTACTCAACGAGCGCCGCCAGGAACCGCTGCCACCGCTGGCCCCTTCGCAAACCCCATGGCAGGAACTGTATCGCCAATTGGTTGGCCAATTGTCCACGGGCGGCTGCCTGGAACCGGCAACCCTGTACTGGCGTGTGATCCCGGAAAACGGCCCACCCCGCCACTCCCACTAAACACTATGGACACATGACCTGACTTGTGGGAGCAGGCTTGCTCGCGATGACATCACCTCGGTTTACCTGACAAACCGCAGCGTCCGCATCGCAGGCAAGCCAGCTCCCACAAAACCTGGGCCACCCCAGAGTTGCCCAATGTACTTTTTTCAAGGATCACGCTAATGCAAACTCTGCAATTGACCGTAAAAAACTCCCTGCCGGATGACTGGCAACGCGCAACACTGGTCGGTCGCGCGTGGTTGCCCGGTGAACGTGGTGGCCCAGCCGTTGTGGTGATTCGTGACGGCGAAGTGATCGACTGTACCGCCCACTTCCCTACTTTGAGTTTGCTGCTGGATAGCGAAAACCCGCTGCAAGCCGTGCGCGAAATCCGAGGTACCTCGCTGGGTAAAATTGAGGCATTGCTGGCCAACAGTGGTGAGCAACGCGACCAGGCCAAACCCTACTTGCTCGCCCCTGCGGACCTGCAAGTGATCAAGGCCGCAGGCGTGACCTTTGCCGCCAGCATGATCGAACGGGTGATCGAAGAAAAAGCAGGCGGCGATGCCCTGCGCGCCGAAGAAGTTCGCGCCCTGGTGCAAGAAGTGATCGGCGACAACCTGCGCGATTTACGCCCCGGCTCACCCGAAGCCATGCGCCTCAAGCAGGTGCTGATCGAACAGAACATGTGGTCGCAGTACCTCGAAGTCGGCATCGGCCCGGACGCAGAAATCTTCACCAAAGCGCCGATCCTTGCGGCGGTGGGCAGCGGCAACGCCATCGGCATTCACCCCGGCTCAAGCTGGAACAATCCGGAGCCCGAAGTAGTATTGGCAGTGGACAGCCAAGGCCGCATACACGGCGCAACCCTGGGCAACGACGTCAACCTGCGCGACTTCGAAGGCCGTAGCGCGTTACTGCTGAGCAAGGCCAAGGACAACAACGCATCCTGCGCCCTCGGGCCGTTTATTCGCCTGTTCGACGAACACTTCAACCTCGACCACGTGCGCCACTGCGAAGTGACCTTGCGCGTCGAAGGCACGGACGGCTACGTACTCGACGGCAAAAGCTCGATGAACCAGATCAGCCGCGACCCAGCGGACCTGGCCGAACAGACACTCAACGCCAACCACCAGTACCCGGACGGGTTCGTGCTGTTCCTCGGCACCCTGTTCGCCCCGACTGAAGACCGCGACCAGCCGGGTCAAGGCTTCACCCACAAGGCGGATGATGTGGTGAGCATCTCGTCACCGACACTGGGCGCCTTGCACAACCGCGTCACAGGTAGCGACCAAGCGCCGCAATGGTCGTTTGGAGTTAGCGCATTGATGAAAAACCTGGCGGGCCGGGGGTTACTCGGCCTAGCCTGAAGGGTTGGCTAACAGCAACAAAAAAGGCCCCGCCTGGTAAACAGTGCGGGGCCTTTGCGTATCTGGTGTCCCAGGCGGGGTTCGAACCTGCAACCTTCCCCTTAGGAGGGGGATGCTCTATCCAATTGAGCTACTGAGACAAATGACGGCGAGCATGGTAACGGCCAGGCCTTTATTTGTCATGTCGCGCGTGGGCTTTTTAACGGTAAGACACACTCCCCATAGCCGTGAATGCGGCGTAACCGTCAGACCTGACGCTTTGTATTTCCACGCGCTGCGCACCCGGAAACAGAGTATCCGCAAAGATACTTCAAGCGTGGGAGCGAGCCTGCTCGCGAATGATCTTCGCAATCAGGCTCGCTCCCACAGGGGGGGCTTGAGCTGGAGCAGGGTATTTACTGGTGCTTACAGCCAAAAAAACCGTATACAAAACGTCACATAACGGTGCACTCAAACTCTCCACACAGGTTTTCTGCATCAAAAAGTAACAACCCATTCTTTGGTCACAATCGACCACGCGCCATCTCCCTTTCTATTCGCTGGTTTTTCAGCAGCCAGGTAAAAAATAAAAATTCTTTTATTTTCAGATAGATGAAAAAACATAAAGCAGTCCTTGAACACTTTTACTGATCTCTGTGTTTCTGCTGGCATGAATATCGCTTACACCAACACGGAACTTGTATACAAAATAAACAAAAACTAAGTACATATTGTTTCGTAGCCTGCAGCAAAAAGCAGGCATACCGCGGACTCTCACAACCAGTGATTCCCGCCAGCCGTGACGAAGATTTGTCGAGCCAACGCTCATGAACAGTCATCACGCCGGTAGGCATCAGGAGCTTGCCAGAATGCGTTCAAGACTCGCCGATACCATCGCTCTGGATTTACCTTCACCGGTTTCAACTCCCCTCCCCCACACCGCAGGCCCCACGCCCGCACCACTGGCACTCAGTCCGCGCCTGCATAACAACGACCTTGCCCCGACCAGAACCGAAGGTCGGCGCTGGGGCCGCTACAGTATTTTTGCCCTGTGGACCAACGATGTGCACAACATTGCCAATTACTCGTTTGCCATCGGGCTGTATGCACTTGGGCTGAATGGCTGGCAAATTTTGCTCTCGCTCGGGATCGGCGCAGCGCTGGTGTTCAACTTCATGAACCTCTCGGGTTATATGGGCCAGAGAACCGGAGTGCCGTTTCCGGTTATTAGCCGTATTAGTTTCGGCATTCATGGTGCCCAGATTCCGGCGCTGATACGCGCCGTTATCGCGATAGCCTGGTTCGGGATTCAGACCTATTTGGCCTCTGTGGTCTTGCGTGTGTTGCTGACCGCCATTCATCCCGGTTTCGCTGCCTATGACCACGACTCGATCCTTGGGCTGTCGACCCTGGGCTGGGTATGTTTTGTCGCGATCTGGTTTGTGCAACTGGCGATCCTCGCCTACGGCATGGAAATGGTTCGCCGCTATGAAGCCTTTGCCGGGCCAGTGATTTTAATCACCGTGCTGTGCCTTGCTGCCTGGATGTACTTTCAGGCCAACGGCAGCATTGCCTGGTCGGATCGCGTGCCATTGAGCACCGCAGAGGTGTGGCGCAATGTGTTTGCCGGTGGCGCGCTGTGGCTGGCGATTTACGGCACGATGATCCTTAATTTCAGTGACTTTTCGCGTTCATCGCCGTGCTGCAAAACCATCACGGTCGGAAATTTCTGGGGCCTACCGGTGAATATTCTGGTGTTTGCCGGTATCACCGTCCTGCTCTGCGGCGCTCAGTTTCAAATCAACGGGACAATTATCGAGAGCCCGACGCAGATCATTGCGTCGATCCCCAATACTTTCTTCCTGGTGCTGGGCTGCCTGGCATTTCTGATTGTGACGGTGGCGGTGAATATCATGGCCAACTTCGTCGCGCCAGCTTTCGTACTGAGCAACCTGGCCCCCAAGTACCTGACCTTTCGCCGGGCGGGACTGATCAGCGCAACCATCGCGGTGCTGATCCTGCCGTGGAATCTCTATAACAGCCCGCTGGTTATTGTTTACTTCCTGTCTGGCCTGGGCGCCCTGCTCGGCCCGTTATATGGCGTGATCATGGTCGACTATTGGCTGGTACGAAAAGGCCAGGTGGATGTGCCAGCGTTATATAGCGAAGACCCCACAGGTATTTACTACTACTCCCGTGGCGTGAATTTGCGCGCCGTTGCGGCGTTTATTCCGGCAGCGCTGATCGCAATTATTCTGGCGCTGGTTCCGGGTTTCCACACTGTTTCTCCATTCTCTTGGCTGATTGGTGCCGGTATTGCAGCGATGCTTTATCTGATCATCGCCAAACGCCAAACCCACTACGCCCAAGTCAGCGGCGAATCGATTGCGGTCGATAACGCCAGCCATTGATGCAACGGCGGTCTGCCGCGTGCAGGCCGCCTCCTCCCAGCCACTCCAAGGAGAGTCCATGCGAATCCTCGTGGTTAATGTGAATACGACCGACAGCATCACTCAGGCCATTGCTCGGCAGGCGCAATCCGTAGCCGCGCCGGGCACCGAAATCATTGGGCTGACGCCCAGCTTCGGCGCTGAGTCGGTTGAAGGTAATTTTGAAAGTTATTTGGCCGCAATCGCGGTAATGGACTGCGTCATGGCCTACGATCAGCCCTTCGATGCCGTGATCCAGGCCGGGTATGGCGAGCATGGCCGCGAAGGATTGCAGGAGTTGCTCAACGTGCCCGTGGTGGATATCACTGACGCTGCGGCCAGCACGGCCATGTTTTTGGGGCGCGCCTACTCGGTGGTCACCACACTGGATCGCACCGTGCCACTGATCGAAGACCGCTTGAAACTGTCAGGACTGTGGCAACGCTGCGCTTCGGTACGCGCCAGCGGCCTTGCCGTTCTGGAACTCGAGTCTTCACCGCAAAAAGCTGTTGAAGCCATTGTTCGACAGGCCGAACTGGCGGTCAGCCAAGACCGGGCGGAAGTTATTTGCCTGGGCTGCGGAGGAATGGCCGGACTGGATGAGCAGATTCGTCAGCGCACCGGTGTGCCGGTGGTTGATGGTGTAACGGCAGCGGTGACCATCGCCGAAACGCTGGTTCGCCTGGGGCTGTCGACGTCGAAAGTACGCACCTACGCAACACCCCGCCCCAAGGCGATTACGGGGTGGGCAGCTCGATTCGCACGCTAGACAAGCACGCTGCAGCCGCTATCCGCGGCTGCACAGGGCTGATAATTCCTCGCTTTCTTCCGTGTCATGCAAATTGCACTACAGCAAAAAGCCATCATTGCAAATTGCAATCAGCCCCTCTCCAAGACATACTTCAACCAACTGTTTTATATAGATTTTTACCCATTCTACAGTTGGCATGAAGACTGCTCTAGTAACAGTACTCCGTCCATGCTCTCAGAGATGACCGCCATGAACAGCACACTCTTACTGTTAAATGCCCTTGCGCTGGCCGTGCTGGCAGCGGTGCACTTTCAACCTGAGCCTGCTTCGGCTGAGCAACCCGTTGAAATAGCAGCTGTTTACAGCAAACCACTCAAACCGCTACCCCAGTTGGCGGTGATGAATGCGGCCACCAGCGTAGCTCCTCATTTGGCGACCAATGATCGCCCCACCCGCGAAGCAGCCGAAGTTGAACGCTGGTTTTTTTGATGAGCGCACTGAGAACGGGTGAATAATCAAGTTTGACCCACAATTGCGCCAAGGCTACTAACCTGCAAGGGCACAACCCTTCTGGATAAGCGCTAAATCTGTACGCTATGAATACCAGCTCATGTTTTTGATAATCACTGCTGGCATAACGCCTGTATCCGGGTCAATATTTGTCACAGAATTGACGCCGGGGAAATGGCAGATTTAAGGCATGATGCGCGCCTCTTCGCAATTCAGGTTGAACATTTGGCCACCAGGACGGTCTTAAATACATCCTGCGGCCAATTCCCGAGAACCGCTCCCCTGAACTAACCGGTTAACTATAATGCGCCCATTGAAACAGGCTATTTACTCCAGCCGTACGGCTGACAAGTTCGTCGTACGCCTGCCAGACGGAATGCGCGAGCGCATCGCCGAAGTGGCTCGCAACCATCACCGCAGCATGAACTCAGAAATCATTGCTCGTCTTGAGCAAAGCCTTATTCAGGAAGGTGTACTGGGTGACGAACTCAGCATGCGCCTGGACAGCCCAGAACTTTCCCTGCATGAACGTGAGCTGCTGCAACGCTTTCGACAACTGTCACATCGCCAGCAAAACGCCCTGGTTTCACTGATTGCTCACGACGCTGAAGCGGCATCCGAGTAATCCTGATTTAAATCAGGCACAAAAAAGCCAGCATCGCGCTGGCTTTTTTTATGGGCGCTGTTCACGCCCGCTACAAAAACGGCCTGATCAGACAGTGTCCGATCAGGCCGCAGACCATCAAAGCAGGAAGATGGTTGCCAGCCCCAGAAAGATGAAGAACCCGCCACTGTCGGTCATGGCGGTAATCATCACACTCGCGCCCATGGCCGGGTCACGCCCCATCTTGGCCAACGTCATGGGGATCAATACTCCCATCAGCGCTGCAAGTAGCAGGTTGAGTGTCATGGCCGCGGTCATCACCACGCCCAGCGACCAACTGCCATACAGCAGGTACGCAACAACGCCGATTACCCCGCCCCACACCAGGCCATTGATCAGGCCCACGGCCAGCTCCTTGCGCATCAGACGCGAGGTGCTGCCGGTGTTGACCTGATCGAGCGCCATCGCTCGTACGATCATGGTGATGGTCTGGTTGCCAGAGTTACCGCCAATGCCGGCCACGATAGGCATCAGCGCTGCCAGTGCCACCAGTTTTTCAATCGAGCCTTCAAACAGGCCGATCACCCGCGAAGCAATAAACGCCGTGACCAGATTGACTGCCAGCCAGGCCCAGCGGTTACGCAGGGACTTCCAGACCGAGGCAAAAATATCTTCCTCTTCGCGCAGACCGGCCATGTTGAGAACTTCGGTTTCGCTCTCCTCACGGATCAGGTCGACCATTTCATCGATGGTCAGACGGCCAATCAGCTTGCCGTTCTTGTCGACTACAGGCGCAGAGATCAAGTCATAACGCTCGAACGCCTGAGCGGCATCGTAGGCATCTTCGTCCGGATGGAAACTCACCGGATCGCTGGCCATTACCTCGGACACTTGCTTTTCAGGGTCGTTGACCAATAAACGCTTGATCGGCAACACGCCCTTGAGCGCACCGTCGTAATCGACCACGAACAATTTATCGGTATGCCCAGGCAGCTCTTTGAGGCGACGCAGGTAACGCAGTACGACTTCAAGGCTGACATCCTCACGGATCGTCACCATCTCGAAGTCCATCAGGGCGCCGACTTGATCCTCGTTATAGGACAGTGCGGAGCGAACGCGCTCACGCTGCTGACCATCAAGGGTCTCCATCAACTCATGGACGACGTCTCGCGGCAGCTCAGGGGCCAGGTCAGCGAGTTCGTCGGCATCCATCTCCTTGGCGGCTGCCAGAAGCTCGTGATCGTCCATGTCGGCGATCAGGGTTTCACGTACCGAGTCGGATACTTCAAGCAGGATGTCGCCATCGCGATCAGCCTTGACCAACTGCCAGACCGTCAAACGGTCGTTCAGCGGCAACGCTTCGAGGATGTAGGCAACGTCTGCGGAGTGCAGGTCTTCCAGCTTGCGCTGGAGCTCAACAAGGTTTTGCCGATGGACCAGGTTTTCAACCCGATCATGGTTATGGCCTTCCTGACGATGAGTCAGGTCTTCGACCACACGCTGGCGATTAAGCAGCTCAATAACTTGAGCGAGGCGGCTTTGCAGGCTGTCTTGCGTTTTCTTTACTTCAACTTCGGTCATAGGCGAACTCCACTCCCAGCAGCAGGGCACGCCGGAAGGATCAATCAGTCAATTCATGATTGGAAAAACGGGATGCTGAGTTTCTACTGGGTAAGTCCATGGAAGTATTCCACAAGCCCCGGCGGGGCTGACGGGCGCAATCATACACGGCTTAAAAATTTATGACGCAAAAATCTTGGACTTAACAAAAGCTTGCGAGGCGCCGTCGAACGGCGCCTGCACGATGATTGTGCGACGCAGGTTAAAACGCATAGGACACAAGCCGAAGATGAAATCTCAGCGTGTACAAGGGTCAGCATAAACTGGGGAGAAGTCTGGCGAATGACAGTAATGTTCAAATCGCAGATAGCAAAAAGCCTGCACACTGTGCAGGCTTTTTGGTGTTTGGTGCACTCGACAGGATTCGAACCTGTGACCGCTCGGTTCGTAGCCGAGTACTCTATCCAGCTGAGCTACGAGTGCAAGTTGTGTTTGTTAGACCAGACCACCCTGGTTGAAGCAAAGTTAACCGCCGAAGCAACTAACTCTTAAATGGTGCACTCGACAGGATTCGAACCTGTGACCGCTCGGTTCGTAGCCGAGTACTCTATCCAGCTGAGCTACGAGTGCAAGTTGTGTTTGTTAGACCAGACCACCGCTGGTTGAAGCCAAGTTAACCGCCAAAGCCATTAACTCTTAAATGGTGCACTCGACAGGATTCGAACCTGTGACCGCTCGGTTCGTAGCCGAGTACTCTATCCAGCTGAGCTACGAGTGCATTTGAAGCTGCGTATTATAGACCGTTGAATCTCTCTGACAAGCTTTTTTTTCAGTAATTTCAACAACTTACCGAACTGTCTAGATTCGAACGTGCTACATGAATAATGGCGGAGAAGGGGGGATTCGAACCCCCGACACCCTTTTGAGATGTACTCCCTTAGCAGGGGAGCGCCTTCGGCCACTCGGCCACCTCTCCGCAACACGGGGCGTATAATAACCAGCCTTTTCCCCGCATGCAACTAAAAACTTAAATAAAATTAAAGACTTGGTTCTTCGTCCTTTTCTTTCTTGATCCGCAGGTAGATCTCCTCACGGTGCACAGCAACTTCCTTGGGAGCATTCACACCAATGCGCACTTGGTTGCCTTTGACACCGAGCACGGTCACAGTAATTTCGCCATCGCCTATGATCAGGCTTTCCGCACAACGGCGAGTCAGAATCAGCATACGTTTCTCCTCACACTTTTCATTTCAGGGACAACAGTCTGCAAAAAAAAAGAGCCCGGGCCTACTAGCCGAACAGCTATAGCACCCTGTGCTCCTAAGTATTGACCAACATGACAAAACAGGTGGGCCTGGTTCATGCCTGCCAAAAAAACAAAGGGCGCGGATTAACCGCGCCCTCCTGGAAACGTTTTACTCACCCTGTCGGGCTGGCGCGTCCAGGTCAAAAGCGGTGTGCAGGGAACGCACGGCCAGCTCCAGGTACTTCTCTTCAATCACCACCGACACTTTGATCTCGGAGGTCGAGATCATCAGGATGTTGATGTTCTCTTTGGCCAGTGCTTCAAACATGCAGCTGGCAACGCCCGCATGAGAACGCATGCCTACGCCGACAATCGAAACCTTGGCAATGTTGGTATCACCCACCACTTCACGGGCGCCGATCTCGCGCGCCGTGTTTTCCAGCACGGTTTGTGCGGCGTTGTAGTCATTGCGGTGCACAGTGAAGGTGAAGTCGGTGGTGTTATCGTGCGCGACGTTCTGCACGATCATGTCGACTTCGATATTGGCCGCGCTGATCGGGCCCAGAATCTTGAACGCCACGCCCGGGGTGTCTGGCACGCCACGGATGGTCAGCTTGGCTTCGTCGCGATTGAACGCGATACCAGAAATGATCGGCTGTTCCATGGATTCCTCTTCATCAATAGTAATGAGGGTGCCTGGACCCTCCTTGAAGCTGTGCAAAACGCGCAGCGGAACGTTGTACTTGCCTGCGAACTCGACTGCGCGGATCTGCAACACCTTGGAGCCCAGGCTGGCCATTTCCAGCATTTCTTCGAAGGTGATCTTTTCCAGACGCTGAGCTTTGGCCACAACCCGCGGGTCTGTGGTGTAAACCCCGTCTACATCGGTATAGATCTGGCATTCATCAGCCTTCAGGGCCGCCGCCAGTGCCACACCGGTGGTGTCAGAGCCGCCACGACCCAACGTGGTTATGTTGCCGTGCTCATCGACGCCCTGGAAACCTGCAACCACAACCACACGCCCGGCCCCAAGGTCGGCGCGAATCTTCTGATCGTCAATTTTCAGGATGCGGGCTTTGGTGTGCGAGCTGTCCGTAAGGATGCGCACCTGGCTGCCGGTATAGGACACCGCAGGTACACCGCGCTTGTTCAGCGCCATCGCCAGCAGACCAATAGTCACCTGCTCGCCCGTGGATACAATTACATCCAGCTCGCGAGGTGACGGGTGATCGCTGATTTGCTTGGCCAGTTCGATCAGGCGATTGGTTTCGCCGCTCATTGCAGAGAGCACGATCACCAGATCATTACCGGCTTCGCGGAACTTCTTAACTTTATCGGCGACCTGCTCGATTCTCTCGACAGTGCCGACCGAGGTGCCTCCAAACTTCTGTACGATCAAAGCCATTTCAAAGCAGCCTCAGCCCATAAAGGGCGCCCATTTATCATTCAAACGACGCGCCATCACTAGACGATGGCGCGTACTGGACCTCAGATACCCTGTTCGACAAATGGCACAGTCAGGGCCAACGCAGCGTCCAGGGCTGCAGCATCAACACCGCCGCCTTGCGCCATGTCCGGACGACCACCGCCCTTCCCGCCCACTGCCGCAGCGGCCTGCTTCATCAAATCACCGGCTTTGAGTTGGCCAGTCAGGTCTTTGGTTACGCCTGCAACCAGTACAACCTTGTCTTCATGAACACTGCCGAGCAGGATCACCGCACGGCCGAGCTTGTTCTTCAGCTGATCTACCAGCGCCAGCAGCGCCTTGCCATCTTGACCATCCAGGCGGGCGGTCAACACTTTCACGCCTTTTACGTCCACTGCCGACGATGACAGGTCATCGCCCGCAGCGCTTGCAGCTTTGGCCTGCAATTGTTCCAGTTGTTTTTCCAGCTGGCGATTACGTTCAAGCACCGCCGACAGTTTGTCGACCAGGTTTTCACGCGAGCCCTTGACCAGGCTTGCGGCTTCCTTGAGCTGCTCTTCGGCGGCGTTCAGGTAAGCCAGTGCGGCCGCGCCTGTAACAGCCTCGATCCGACGAATACCGGAGGCTACACCGCCCTCACTGATGATTTTCATCAGGCCGATATCGCCAGTACGGTTAGCGTGAATACCGCCACACAATTCAACCGAGAAATCGCCGCCCATGCTCAGTACGCGCACGTTGTCGCCGTACTTCTCGCCAAACAGCGCCATGGCGCCTTTTTGCTTGGCGGTTTCGATGTCGGTTTCTTCAGTCTCGACCGGGGTGTTCTTACGAATCTCGGCGTTGACGATATCTTCCAGCGCCTTGATCTGCTCAGGCTTGATCGACTCGAAGTGGCTGAAGTCAAAGCGCATGCGCTGACTGTCGACCAACGAACCTTTCTGCTGAACGTGCTCGCCCAGCACCTGGCGCAAGGCCGCGTGCAGCAAGTGAGTCGCCGAGTGGTTCAGCGCGGTGGCGTGACGTACATCGGCATCTACCTTGGCTTCAACGGATTCGCCTGTTTTCAGGCCGCCCGCTGCAACCACGCCGTGGTGCAGGAACGCGCCGCCGGTTTTAGTGGTGTCGCGCACGTCAAAACGCGCTGCGCCAGCTTGCAGGTAACCGCAATCGCCTACCTGGCCGCCCGACTCGGCGTAGAACGGGGTCTGATCAAGAATGACCACGCCGTCATCGCCTTCGCTCAAGCTGGCAACCGACTGACCGTCTTTGTAGAGAGCAACGACTTTGGCCGGGGCCTGGGTCGCGCTGTAACCGATAAACTCGGTCGGCACATCGACTTTAACCAGAGTGTTGTAGTCCAGGCCGAACGCGCTGGCCGAACGCGCACGCACACGCTGGGCTTCCATCTCGCGCTCGAAGCCTTCCTCGTCCACGGTCAGGTTGCGCTCACGGGCGATGTCGGCCGTCAGGTCCATCGGGAAACCATAGGTGTCGTAGAGCTTGAACACTACGTCGCCCGGCACCACGGTGCCCTTGAGTTCAGCCAGATCCAGCTCAAGGATTTTCAGGCCCTGCTCCAGGGTCTTGGAGAACTGCTCTTCTTCGGCTTTAAGCACGCGCTCGATGTTGGCTTGCTCGCGAACCAGCTCCGGGAAGCCTTCGCCCATCTCGGCAACCAGTGCCGCGACGATCTTGTAGAAGAAGCTGCCGGTTGCGCCCAGCTTGTTGCCGTGACGGCAGGCGCGACGAATGATGCGGCGCAATACATAGCCGCGACCTTCATTGGAAGGCAATACGCCATCGGCAATCAGGAAGCTGCACGAACGGATGTGGTCGGCTACAACCTTGAGCGATGCCTGGCCTTCGTTGGCACAGCCGATGGCTTGCGCCGCGCCATTGAGCAGGCTCTGGAACAGATCGATGTCGTAGTTGGAGTTGACGTGCTGCATCACCGCACTGATCCGCTCCAGGCCCATGCCGGTATCTACCGACGGCGCTGGCAACGGATGCAACACGCCATCGGCGGTGCGGTTGAACTGCATGAACACGTTGTTCCAGATTTCGATGTAACGGTCACCGTCTTCATCTGGCGAGCCCGGCGGGCCGCCCCAGATTTCAGGACCGTGATCGTAAAAAATCTCGGTGCAAGGGCCGCACGGGCCGGTATCGCCCATGGTCCAGAAGTTGTCCGATGCGTACGGCGCGCCTTTGTTGTCGCCAATACGGATCATGCGCTCGGCAGGGACACCGACTTCTTTGGTCCAGATGTCATACGCTTCGTCATCGCTGGCGTAAACGGTTACCCAGAGCTTGTCTTTAGGCAGCTTGAGAACGCCGGTCAGGAAAGTCCAAGCGAAGTTGATCGCGTCTTTCTTGAAATAATCGCCGAAGCTGAAGTTACCGAGCATTTCAAAGAAGGTGTGGTGACGTGCGGTGTAGCCGACGTTTTCCAGGTCGCTGTTCTTGCCGCCGGCTCGCACGCACTTCTGGCTGCTGGTCGCTCGGGTGTAAGCACGTTTTTCTTGACCCAGGAAACAGTCCTTGAACTGGTTCATCCCCGCGTTGGTGAACAGCAGGGTTGGGTCGTTATTCGGGACCAAGGAGCTGGAAGGGACACGGGTGTGACCTTGCTCCTCGAAGAAGCGAAGGAAGGCTTCACGGATTTCTGCGCTTTTCATAGGTTCTTCCACGGAGGCTGCGGCCAGAGGCAAGTGAATCACGTCAATCGACAGTGCGACTCGCAAAGGGCCGCATTATATCGGCCCTTCGCCTCGGGTACAGCGTGTTTATACGATAGCGACAAGCAATTGGACGGATCGCAAGATTATTGGCGGGAAAACTCGGTAAAAACGGCTATTACGTGCTCAATCTGACTGTGACTGACATCCATATGCGTCACCATTCGCAAGCGCGGTGCCGCGCTGAGCCTGATCCCCTCCTCGGCCGCAAAGGCCTTGAGAGCCTCCGCCCGCTCGTCGATCTGCACATAGACCATATTGGTCTGCACCGGCTCCACCTCATACCCGGCAGCACGCAGGCCCTCGGCGAGGAACTGCGCATTGGCATGGTCGTCCGCCAGACGCTCAACCTGATGGTCCAGCGCATACAACCCGGCAGCCGCCAACTGGCCTGCCTGGCGCATGCCACCACCGACCATCTTGCGCAAGCGCCGGGCCTTGCCGATCAGCTCGGCAGTGCCGCACAACACGGAGCCCACTGGCGCACCCAAACCTTTGGACAGGCACACCGATACCGAGTCGAAATGCCGGGTGATATCACTCGCATCAACCCCCAGCTTGACGGCCGCGTTGTACAGCCGGGCGCCATCAAGGTGCAGCGCCAGCCCATGCTCACGGGTCAGGCGACTGGCCGCTGCCAGATACTCAACCGGCAGCACCTTGCCCTGCATGGTGTTTTCCAGGGCCAGCAAACGGGTGCGGGCAAAGTGAAAATCGTCAGGCTTGATCGCGGCAACAACCTGCGCCAGGTCCAGCGAACCATCCGCCTGAACCTCCAGCGGCTGCGGCTGAATCGAGCCCAGTACCGCCGCCCCGCCGCCTTCATATTTATAGGTGTGGGCCTGCTGACCGACGATATATTCGTCACCGCGCCCGCAATGAGCCATCAGTGCCAGCAGGTTGCTCATGGTACCGGTGGGCACGAACAGCGCACTGGCAAAACCCAGACGCAAGGCCAGTTCGGACTCCAGCTTGTTTACCGAAGGATCTTCGCCATACACATCGTCGCCCATCGGCGCATTTGCCATGGCCTCGCGCATGCCAGCGCTGGGTTGGGTCACGGTGTCACTACGAAGATCGATAACAGTCATTGAAGCGGCCTCGGCAATAAGTGATCAGCACTGGAGACTAATCGGGGAATTCCCTTTCGAACAAGCGTAGCGCAGGCAGATTGGCTATATATTTGTGTTTGCACAGAAATCGACTGCTAACCCAGCAAGAAATTTGATTGCTATTAGCAAAAAGCAGCCATGCATCTGCGAAAAATTTGTGATACAAAATGCCCGCCGCCAGAAAGGCTGGCGGCAACGTTCTCAGGGCGGGGTGCGACTCCCCACCGGCGGTAATTGCGCGCAAAGCGCATAGCCCGCGAGCGCTTGGTCGGTCCCCGCTTCGGCGAAGACAGATCAAGGTCAGCAGACCCGGTGTGATCCCGGGGCCGACGGTCATAGTCCGGATGAAGAGAGAACGGGATTGGCGCCAAAGGGCCGTCAACCAGGTGGACAAGTGACGATGCCAAATGGCCGTGCGCTGTCCACCTGAACGTACCCTTTAATCCCATTCGATTCATATGCCCTGTTTTTCACACAAACAGGAATCTGAACATGCAACCCACCGCAATCGACAGCAAAAGCAAAAACCACCACGAGCGCGTAGCGTTTATCCAAGCCTGCTGGCACAAAGACATTGTCGATCAGAGCCGTAAAGGCTTCCTGGCCGAAATGCTGGTACAGGGCTATCAGGAAAGCGACATCGATTTCTTTGAAGTTGGCGGCGCCTTTGAAATCCCGCTGCACGCCAAGCTGCTGGCCAAGACTGGCCGTTATGCCGGTATCGTCGGCGCGGCACTGGTGGTGGATGGCGGCATCTACCGTCACGATTTCGTCGCCCAGTCCGTAGTCAGCGCCCTGATGCAAGTGCAACTGGAAACCGAAGTGCCGGTATTCTCGGTCAGCCTGACCCCGCACCACTTCCATGCCGGTGAAGAACACCACAAATTCTTCTTCGACCACTTCGTGCACAAAGGCCAGGAAGCGGCAAAGACCTGCGTCGATACCCTGCAAAAAATTCGCGACTTGAAGCGCCTGGACACCCAGCAAAAACGCGCGGTGTAAATCGCCAGCCCACAAGCCAGACTTCGGTCCGGCTTGTGGGCACCGCTACAATTATCTGACACCGCAGCACCCTCCAGAGCCGTTTGAATAAAGCCTCTTTATTCACTGGAGTACCCACGATGACCTCTTTCACCCCTTCAGCCTCCACTGCACGGCTTCAAGCCGAGCATGAATTCGCCATAAATGGCGCCAGCCAAGGCCCCGGCACGACCACCACAACCCTGCCAATAACCGACCACACCCTCGAGACCCGCACTCATGTCGTTGTCCACAAGGGTCAGAGCGTCACCATTGATCGCTACACCCACGAATACTCCACACCTATCTCCGAGGGCACGGATCGGCTGGTTTTCACCATTGAAGGGCTGCACCGAACCATTTTGGTGACCCGCACCGGTAATCGACTGCTGATCGATATCAATCACCTGCGCTTTCGCGTTACCCCGGCCAGCGCCAGACAAATCATTGAAATCCATACCCAGGACGGTAACGACTCGGTCTACATTGCCGCCACGGTCATGCAGCCCCTGCACATCAACACCGGCTCAGGCGATGACACCGTTGTCACCAGTTCAGGCTTCGCCCAGGTATACACTGGCCCCGGCAATGACCGCGTGATGACGAGCGATGGACGCACCTATATCGAAACCGGTGAAGGGAATGACGTGGTCAATGCCATCGGCAGCGGCGTAATGACGGTCTACACCGGCAAAGGGGATGATTTTGTGCGCGGCGGGGCTGGCAGGTGCTACATCGAGACCGGAGAAGGCAATGATATTGCCATTGGCGGCGAGCAACACAGCATCATCAGTGGCGGTGATGGCGATGACCTTTTGTACGCTGGTCAAGGCAGCAACGCCCTTTATTCAGGCCTGGGGGATAACGCCTTCGCAGGGCTCAAGCCCAACGACAAGGCGCACTCAATAGAGCCTGTGACCACCGTAAGCGAGGGCGTTCTGGTGCCCGCCAATACGCAAAATGACGCCACATCCTTTATCGATAACCAGGTCAGCAAAATCGACGCGCAATCGCTGGCGAGTTCAGGGCTGGTCATTCAGGGAGCACCCGCATTCGTCGAGCGTGTGACCGATGACTTGAAAATGTTACTGGGTTCGACCTACGGCCAACAGTTGCTGGCAGCCCTGAGCAAGAGCATTCACGCCAGCCAAAAGCCCATCACCATTGTGGAACTCAAGCGTATCGACAACGGGATGTACCAGCCCGCGCTGCTGATGGCGTCGCCTTACATAGCAGGTGGCTCTGCTGGCTGGGGAGCCTTTGGCGGAACGGTCTACTACAACCCGGCCCACCAGAAAGACGAATCGGTGCCTCTGGCCTCGCTCTACCATGAGCTGTGTCATGCCTACAACTACGTGACCGGCACCATTTTTTCGGGAACCGGCCCGGATCCGCAACAACCCCACATGCCGCCAGCCCAGGCCGACAACGCGGAGCTGCAGGTAGTCGGCTTGCCCGCCAGCGCAGAGCCCTTTGACTTTGATAACGACCCGCTCACCCCTCCCACCAGGACCAACCCGGTGGCCTTTACCGAAAACGGCATACGCGAGGAGTTGGGGCTGCCTTCACGCAAAAGCTACATAAGGTTCATTCCAGGCTAAACCAGCGCTTCGATAGCAGCAGGCTCAATAATCATCCCGGCGCGCAGACCGTTCTTGACCTTGGGGTTTGGGAAGATAATCCGCGCGCCCTCTTCTTCAATGACCCAACGCGTCTTGCCCGCGTCTTGCGCCAGCAGGTATCCCTTGGGTAACTCACAGAAGTTTTCGACGTCCACCGGCAAATGCAGGATAAATGCATCGCTGTGCTTGATCACTTCACGGGCCACGCTAAACAGCTGCAAGCCTTCGAGCGAAGCCTCGGCCAGCGGCGACTCGGTGCCCTCGATGATCTGCTGCAAACGCAGCTCAAGACGCTCGACATTGACCCCGCCGTTCTGCCCGAAAGGCCGGGCTTTGCCCAACTCCAGGGTAAACGCCTCGGCGCCCAGCCGGTCGTAGGTGTAAGCACTGAACACAATCGAAGGCTTGTTTTGCAACAGCACCGCTTCCATCCCGGCGGCGCGCAAGCGGGCCAGTTCGTCGCGGGAGTGAGTACGCCCTTCCTTGTAGGGATAGAGCGCGAACTGCTCGATCTTCGATCCACGAATCGCCGTGTGTAAATCGTAATGCAGACGGGTGCGCTCAGGCGGGCTGAAAAACGTTTCGGCCAGATGCTCAAGTTCGCACGCGCGCAGGGCCTCGGGGCCGCTGCTGCTTGCGTGGCGACCATTGAACAGCCGGTTGAGGTCTTCTTCGACAAACCGCGCGCCGGTGCGCATGGCACCCGGGTTGCCGAACAGGAACAGAATTCGTGCGCGGGGTTTGATTTCTCCCCGCGCAATGGCATGCAACAGACGATCGAGCAACTCGATCGGCGCTGTTTCATTGCCGTGGATGCCGGCTGACAACAACAGATCCATGCCGTTGTCGCGAGCCTCGGGCGGGCGTACTTCAAGCGCGCCTTCGGTCAGCCAGCGCATCCGCACGCCGTCGACAGTCAGTTGAGTTTTCTCGGCTGGTTCACGTCCAGCCAAGGTCAGTTCAAGCAGTTTGCCGAGAGCGAGCATGGTGCATCCTTAATCAGTGGTTGCAGTCTGGACCGTGTACGTGATCGTCTTCGTCATCGCTCAGATCAGCCGGTTCCATTTCCAGTTGCAGGCTGACAAGGTTAGTCGCTAATGGACGCAGCAGCAGGTTGGCGTATTCGGCATCGCCTTCTTCAACGTCAACACCGATCAGCAACTGGCCACGGCCGTCTTGCTGAATCCACAATTCTTTGCCCTGCCACATCACGGCAACGCGGGTGCAGCTGGTTTCCAGCTGGGTGCCATCAGTGTCTTCAAGGATCAACTTCAGGGTATCGGTCATTCTTTTGCTCTCATTGGGAGGTGAAGGTGTGTGCCCGGCACTAATAATCGCTCAGGCACACCGCCGTTCAATTGATCTGGAAGGGGTAAACCGAGCCCAGTTTAAGGATTTGCGTCAGTTCATCCAATGCCGTACGGCACTCAAGCAACAATTGCGGGTCGGCCAGATCGCTTTCGCGCAGGGCGTCGCGGTAGTGCTTGCTGACCCACTGGGTCAACGTGTCATACAACGGCGCGGTCATGATAACCCCCGGATTGACAGCTGCCAGCTCAGTTTCATTGAGTGCGACACGCAACCGCAGGCACGCCGGGCCACCGCCGTTCTGCATGCTTTGCTTAAGGTCAAACACCTTAACCTCGCGAATCGGCCCACCAGCAGCCGTCAACCCTTGCAGGTACTGCCAGACACGCGGGTTGGCGCGGCACTCTTCAGGCACGATCAGCAGCATGGAACCATCCGCACGGCTCAGCAGTTGGCTGTTGAACAGGTACGAACGCACCGCATCTTCCACGGCCACCTGATCGCGAGGCACGCTGATCGACTGGAAGTTAGCGCCACGGGCCGCCAGCTTGCCATGCAACTCGGCCAGCATCTGCTCGGTATTGAGGAACGCGTCCTGGTGATGGAACAACAGCTCACCATTGCCCACGGCAATCACATCGTTGTGAAACACCCCTTGGTCGATGACGGAAGGGTTTTGCTGGGCGAATACCACGCCCTCTTCGCTCAGACCGTGCAGGCGGGCTACCGCTTGCGAAGCTTCAAGGGTCTGGCGGGCCGGGTATTTTTGCGGCGCCGGGTAACGACTGTCGAACGCACTGCGACCGAACACAAAGAATTCGACACCTGCCTCGCCATATTCACGGCAAAAGCGCGTGTGGTTGGCCGCGCCTTCATCGCCGAACTGAGCCACTGCGGGCAGTGCCGCATGGTGCGCAAAGTGTTGCTGATCAGCGAACATCGCGCCCAGCACGCGGCTGGTGGTCGGGTGCTCGATGCTGCGGTGGTATTTGCAGTTGAGGTTGGCAGCAGTGAAATGCACACGCCCGTCTGCGGTGTCTGCACTTGGGCTGACAGTCGCGGCGTTAGCCACCCACATGCTCGATGCCGAGCAACTGGCAACCAGCAACGGCATGGCTTCTTTGGCTGCGCGCTCGATAACCTGCGCATCGGTGCCGGAAAAACCCAGACTGCGCAAAGCAGCAACGTCCGGACGCTCTTGCGGCGCCAGCACACCCTGGACAAAACCCATGTCCATCAGCGCTTTCATTTTTTCCAGGCCTTGCAGCGCGGCTTCCCTGGGGTTGGAGGCCTGCTGACTGTTGCTCTGGGAGGCGACGTTGCCAAACGACAAACCGCCATAGTTATGGGTCGGCCCCACTAAACCGTCAAAATTGACTTCAAAGGACTTCATCGGTGAGGCTCCGGGAAACGGTGGCTATTTGTATCTCCTGTGGGAGCGGGCTTGCTCGCGATGCGTACGATGCGGCTTTACTGCCAGACCGCGCTGATGCAATCGCGAGTAAGCCCGCTCCCACAGGAATGAGATAAGCGTTACGACATTCGCAC
Source organism: Pseudomonas kulmbachensis (assembly GCF_963681935.1). NCBI lineage: Bacteria > Pseudomonadati > Pseudomonadota > Gammaproteobacteria > Pseudomonadales > Pseudomonadaceae > Pseudomonas > Pseudomonas kulmbachensis. The sequence goes on from NZ_OY817088.1 coordinate 3,951,841, forward strand.
GCCAGGGGTCAACGCCGCTGGCAGGGTCAAGGTCGGGGTTTCAAGAGAAGCCACCGGGTACGCGCAATAATCTGCTGCGTAATAGGCACTGGCGCGATGGTTGCCCGACGCCCCGACGCCACCAAAAGGTGCACTGCTCGCCGCGCCCGTCAGCTGTTTGTTCCAGTTCACGATCCCGGCACGGCTCTGCAGCCAGAACTGCTGATAGCGCGCCTCGGAATCCGACAGCAAGCCCGCAGCCAAACCAAACGCGGTGTTGTTGGCCTCGGCAATTGCCGCGTCAAAGTCGGCGTAGCGAATCACTTGCAGCAATGGCCCGAACAGCTCTTCGTCCGAACGATCGCTGACTTCAGTCACGTCGATAATGCCCGGCGTCAGCAAGGCGGCATTGCTGTCGGGCTGGTGCATTTCCAGCAGGGCAACAGCGCCCGAACCCAACAGAACTTCTTGTGCATCCATCAAGGCGCGTGCGGCGCCCAAGGAAATCACCGACCCCATAAAGGGTGCGGGCTGTTGATCAAAAGCACCCACTTCGATGTTCTGGCTGACGTCAACCAGACGCGTCAGCAGGCTGTCGCCCCATGCGCCTTGCGGCACCAGCAAACGGCGGGCACAGGTACAACGCTGCCCGGCAGAGATAAAGGCCGACTGAATGATGGTGTAGACCGCAGCATCCAAATCCGCGACCTGATCGACCACCAGCGGGTTATTGCCGCCCATTTCCAGGGCCAGGATCTTGTCCGGGCGCCCGGCAAACTGCTGATGCAGTGCATTGCCAGTACGGCTCGAACCAGTGAAGAACAACCCGTCGATACCTGTGTTCGCCGCCAGTGCGATACCGGTTTCGCGCGCACCTTGCAGCAGGTTCAACACCCCGGCTGGCAGCCCGGCTTCGATCCAGCACTTGACGGTCAGCTCAGCGACTTTGGGGGTCAGCTCGCTCGGCTTGAAAACCACGCTGTTACCGGCCAGCAATGCCGGAACAATATGCCCATTAGGCAGATGACCAGGGAAGTTGTACGGACCGAATACGGCAACCACACCATGGGGCTTGTGGCGCAAAACAGCGGTGGCATCGCCCAGCGGGCCGCTTTTTTCACCTGTGCGCTCGCGGTAGCTTTGCACCGAGATCGCCACTTTGTTGATCATGCTGGTGACTTCGGTGGCCGACTCCCAAAGTGGCTTGCCGGTTTCTTCACCGATGCAACGTGCCAGTTCATCCGCGTGAGTTTTAAGGCTCGCGGCAAAGGCTTCAAGCACGCTCAGGCGCTGTTCAAATGTGCGTGTGGCCCACTCAGGGAAAGCCTGACGCGCGGCCTTGACGGCGGCATCTACCTGCTCGGCATTGGCGCCATTACCTGCCCACAGCACTTTCTGGGTGACCGGATTCAGCGATTCAAAGGCTTCGCCCTGCCCGTTCTGCCAGGCGCCTGCAATGTACAACGTGCTCATTATTTCGACTCCCGTGGGGCAACTGGCTGGGCCGACAAGGCAACCGCGCGCACTTGATCGCCTGCGGTCAGTTGCAAGCGTTTGGCGGTCAGTGGATCGACAACCAGAGTGCCAGCAGCCAGACGCGCAGGCGCTGCGGTGATGCGGCAATCTTCACGCTTGCGGTTGTGAATCAGGTAAGGCGTGGCATCGTCACCCGGGGTGCCGATGGCCAGCACCAGCGCTTCGCTGTCGCGTACAGCGCGGATCTTGCTGGTTTCGCACTCCACCGCCGGGCCCGCGTCAAAAATATCGACGTAGCCCTGATAACTGAAACCTTCGCTTTTAAGCATGTTCAGCGCCGGTTCGGTGTGGGTATGCACCCTGCCGATCACCGCACGGGCATCTTCAGACAAGAAGCAGGTGTACACCGGGAACTTGGGCATCAACTCGGCGATAAAGGCTTTGTTGCCTACACCAGTCAGGTAGTCGGCCTGGCTGAATTCCATCTTGAAGAAGTGTCGACCCAGGCTTTCCCAGAACGGCGAGCGCCCGGCTTCATCGGACATGCCACGCATTTCGGCAATGATCTTGTTACCGAACAGTTCCGGGAACTCGGCGATAAACAGCATCCGGGCCTTGGCCAGCATCCGGCCATTGAGGCCAGTGCGGTAATCGGCACTCAGGAACAACGAGCACAGCTCAGAGTTGCCGGTCAGGTCGTTGGCCAGAAACAGGGTCGGAATTTCCCGATAAATACTCAGCTCTTGCGAGGCGCTGACGGTCAGGCCCACCCGGAAGTTATACCAAGGCTCGCGCAGGCCCACGGCGCCAGCAATGGCGGAAATACCCACCACCTTGCCTTCGTCGTTTTCAAGCACAAACAGGTAATCCGCATCGCCGCGCTCGGCCTCACCACGGAAGGTTTTTTCAGCCCAGGTCACTCGATGCAGCAAGCGCTCTTCGTTGGCCGGCAAGGTGGTCAGGCCGGTTCCGGTGCTGCGTGCCAGCTCAATCAGGGCCGGTAAATCGCTATTGCGTACAGGACGAACGATCATGCTATCTCCTCAGACGGGGCTCGCTGACGAACCCCGCGAAACTCGCTCAAACGCGTTAAACCGCCACCACTCGTACGCTGGCACCTTCGCCAACGCCGAGTGCTTCGGCCGCTTCCAGATCCAGCGTGACCGGCTTGCCCGGCGCCCAATCAAGCTCCAGCAATACTGCGCGGTAGTCCTGCAACTGGGCATTGGCCACCAGGTACTGACGACCGCCGCCTTTGCTCAGCGTGCCGATCTTGACCGGAACCACGCGGCTTTGAGCGATTGAGCGGATCCCCGAAACCCGTGCATGCAGGGTCGGGCCACCGTCGAAAATGTCGATGTAATGATCGGTCTCGAAGCCTTCACGCATCAGGATGTCGAAGGTGATCTGCGCCCGCGGGTGGACTTGCCCCATGGCCTCTTGGGCAGTGTCAGGCAGCAACGGCACGTAAATCGGGTAGTGCGGCATCAGCTCGGCGAGGAAAGTACGGCTTTTCAGCCCGCACAGACGCTCGGCGGCAGCGTAGTTCAAGTCGAAGAAGTTACGGCCAATAGCGTCCCAAAATGGCGAGTCGCCATTTTCATCGCTATAACCGACGATCTCGGTTACCACCGAATCGGCAAAGCGTTCCGGGTGGTTGGCCACAAACAGCAGACGGCCACGGGAGTTGAGCTCGGACCAGGCCGACCCCACAAGTTCCGGGACCACATAGAAACTGGTCAGCAAGCTATTACCGGTCAGGTCATGGCACTGCGACAGGACGTGGATCTTGTTGTGGATCTTCAGCTCGCGGGAGGCGTGAACGAAGGTCTCGTTACGGAAGCTGTAAAACGGCTCCGAGTAACCGGCCGAAGCCACAATCGCCGAACACCCCACCAGCTTGCCGGTGGTGGTGTCTTCAAGAACGAAGAAGTAGCTCTCTTCGCCATTGAAGCTGACTTCGGCAGCAAACGAGGTTTCGGACGCGGCGATCTTGTCGCGCAGGCGTTCGATATCGTCCGGCAATGAAGTGACACCAATCGGGCTATCCGCAGCCAGACGCTGTACCTCGCCCAGATCAGCCATTTGCGCAGGGCGCATCACCAGCATGGTGTCACTCCTTAATCCATAAAATAAGAGGGGAAAAACAAGACCGTCCTGCAGGAGTTAGTCTGCTGCGAAGGTCGTGAACGATAGCGCGGCTCTCGAGACTTTCGCGAGCAGGCTCGCTCCCACAGGGAATGCCGGTCAGGCTTGTGTCAGTGTTTTAACGGCTCGCTCGAAGCGGTTCAGACCTTCTTCGATATCGGCTTCTTCAACCACCAGACTTGGAGCGAAACGCACCACATCGGGGCCAGCCTGCAGAATCATCAGGTTTTCTTTTTCTGCGGCATTGAAGATATCTTTAGCCTTGCCTTTCCAGGCATCGCTCAACACACAGCCGATCAACAGGCCCATGCCACGCACCTCAGTAAACAGGCCGTATTGCTGGCCAATTTGCTCAAGACGGGTTTTGAACAGGTCATGCTTGGCTTTAACGCCTTGCAGTACCTCAGGGGTGTTGATCACATCGATCACCGCATTGCCGACTGCGCACGCCAGCGGGTTACCGCCGTAAGTGGTGCCGTGGGTTCCGACAACCAGATGCTTGGCCAGCGCTTCGGTGGTCAGCATGGCTGCGATCGGGAAACCACCGCCCAGGCTCTTGGCACTGGTCAGGATGTCCGGCGTCACGCCGTAATGCATGTAGGCAAACAGTTCGCCGGTACGGCCCATGCCGGTTTGCACTTCGTCAAACACCAGCAGCGCATTGTGCTGGTCGCACAGCTCGCGGGCGCCTTGCAGGTAAGCCTGCTCGGCAGGCAGCACGCCGCCTTCGCCTTGAATCGGCTCCAGCACCACGGCACAGGTCTTGTCCGAGATCGCCGCTTTCAGCGCGTCAAGATCGTTGAACGGAACATGGGTGATACCGGTGATTTTTGGACCGAAACCGTCGGAGTACTTCGACTGCCCGCCTACGTTTACGGTGAACAGCGTGCGGCCGTGAAAGCTGTTGAGCGCGGCAATGATTTCGTACTTCTCGGCGCCGAAACGGTCATGGGCCACACGACGGGCCAGCTTGAAGGCGGCCTCGTTCGCTTCGGCACCCGAGTTGCAGAAGAACACGCGCTCGGCGAAGGTCGAATCCACCAGTTTTTTGGCCAGGCGCAGTGCCGGCTCGTTGGTGAACACGTTAGATACGTGCCAAAGGTTGTTTGCCTGTTCAGTCAACGCGCCAACCAGTGCCGGATGCGCATGGCCAAGAACGTTAACGGCAATGCCACCCGCGAAGTCGATCAGCTCTCGACCTGCCTGGTCCCAGACACGGGAACCGGCGCCACGCACAGGAATAAAGGCCGCAGGTGCGTAGTTGGGAACCATGACCTGATCGAAATCGGCGCGTTGCACCGGGGCTTGCTCAACGGACATCGGAGTCTCCTGAAGAGGAACGCCTGCCTAAACTGGCGAGCGATGGGGGGATTGTAGGGACACATCGGGGGCGCGCCTTGTCGCCAAGCGACAACTTCTTATAGCGCCAAACCACGATTTACACAGGCTTACGACAATGCGACATATTCCGTCACAAAGGCGCAGTTTAAACGCTGGGGCGTATTTACGGCAGCACTCTGGCGCGCTGATTTGCCCCCAAAGCATGAGCATTGCCGCAACGGCAGGTCATGCTGGTTTCAGGGGCAGGATGGGGCGGGACGATTTCAGCCGCGTTCGGCGGGTGCCGATGACAACTCGAACGGGCTGCTGCTGCGGCGCTGGTTACGGTCTTCTCGCGGCGTCGCGCCGAAAAAGTTGCGATACGCACTGGAAAAATGCGGCCCAGACGAGAAACCACAGGACAAACCGATCTGAATGATCGACTTGCTGGTCTGCATCAGCATTTGCCGGGCCTTGTTCAGGCGCAGCTCCAGGTAATACTGGCTGGGCACCCGATTGAGGTATTGCTTGAAGATTCGCTCCAACTGCCGACGCGATACGCACACATGTTGGGCGATTTCGTCAGTGGTCAGCGGTTCCTCAATATTGGCTTCCATCAGCAACACGGCCTGGGTCAGCTTGGGATGGCTGGAACCAAGGCGGTTTTGCAGCGGGATGCGTTGACGCTCGCCACCCTCGCGAATGCGCTCCACCACCAACTCTTCGGAAACCGCACCGGCCAGCTCAGCGCCATGATCACGGGCCAGCACAGCCAGCAACAAATCGAGCACCGACAACCCGCCACAGGCACTCAGGCGATCACGATCCCAATCAAACAAATGACTGGTGGCAATCACCTTGGGGAAACGCTCGGCAAAATCATCCTGCCAGCGCCAATGCACCGCGGCACGATAACCATCGAGCAGGCCTAATTGCGCCAGCGGATAGACCCCGGCCGACAACCCGCCAATCACACACCCTGCCCGCACCAGCTGCTTGAGCGCGCTGCTCAAGGCTGGCGCCAGGGAGGTCGGAGGCTCGTCTGCCAGCAGGAACAGTTTTTGGCAACCTTCAAGCTTGCCGTTCCAGGGCTCGCCGGGCAATTGCCAGGCGCCTTCGATAGGCGGCTCGGCCTGCAGGAACAACAACTCGTAAACGACTTCAGGATGCACGCGCTGAGCAACACGCAACGCTTCCTCGGCCAGCGCCAGGGTCAAGGCTTTGGTGCTGGGCCAAATGAGGAAACCAATTCGATGGGCGGTCATAGCGTGCTATCCGGAACGAAAACGGGAATAAAACCTATGCAACTAGCCTAGGCCAGCTGCGCGGGATGCGGAGCATGACCTATTTTGGTGCACAGAGGCAGTCTTAAAACTGCAGTTACTTCAAGCTGCCCGACAGAAACTGCTGCAACCGCTCGCATTGTGGATTGACCAGCACTTCACGCGGATTGCCGCTTTCCTCAACAATCCCTTTGTGCAGGAACACCAGCTGGTTTGACACTTCACGGGCAAAGCCCATTTCGTGAGTCACCACCACCATGGTCCGGCCTTCCTGCGCCAGGTCCTGCATCACCTTCAGTACATCACCCACCAGCTCCGGATCGAGGGCTGAGGTCGGCTCGTCAAACAGCATGACTTCAGGCTCCATCGCCAGCGCACGGGCAATCGCCACACGCTGCTGCTCACCGCCGGACATGTGCCCTGGGTAGGCATCCTTGCGATGGGACACGCCTACCTTGTTGAGGTAATGCTCGGCTTTTTCACGGGCCTCGGCCTTGGTCATCCCCAGCACGTGCACTGGCGCTTCCATGATGTTTTCCAACGCGGTCATGTGCGACCACAGATTGAAATGCTGAAACACCATCGACAGGCGCGAACGCATGCGCTGCAACTGCTTGGGATCAGCAGCCTTGAGTGCGCCGTCCTTGTTGGCAATCAGCTTGAGCTCTTCGCCATTGAGCAGGATCTTGCCTGCATGGGGCTGCTCAAGCAGGTTGATGCAGCGCAAAAAGGTACTTTTGCCGGAACCACTGGAACCGATGATGCTGATCACATCGCCCGCCTTGGCGGCCAGTGAAACGCCTTTGAGCACTTCATGACTGCCATAGCGTTTATGCAGGTCTTGGACTTCAAGTTTGTACATGCTGTCGGTTCTCACAAAAACAGTCAGTCGTTGAGCAAGCGCCCGTGACGCAAAGGCTCGCGCCCCGCCACTTTAGCCAGCCAGAAACCGGGTTGGGCATAACGCAGTCGCTCAACGGCAAACAACACGCCGGATGTTCCTGCGCATACCGTACTGACCCGGTCGGATAAAGGATCAATCACTTCAAACAGCGGCTCGCCCACTTCAACCCAGGCGCCCACCGGACGTAAAAAACTCACCACACCGGGGTGCGGTGCAAATAACAACTCAGTGCCTTCGAATGGCATGCCTTCGCACGCTTCATACTGCGCTACCGGCCAGTCGCCAGTGATCAGCCCCTGCTCGGCCAGAAACGCCAGAATGCCCTCGGCATAAGCCTCAGCCTGCGGGCGCCCGGTATCGGCTTGCCCACCCAGCTCCAGCGTGGTTGCCATGCAGGCCAATGGAATCTGCGCATCAGCAAACTGGCGCTGCAAGCGCAGCCACGGCAACGAACAGGCTTCATCGAAGGAGCTGCCGCCCGAATCCTCGGCCAGCAGACCAACACGCACATCCAGTCGCGCAGCCAGCGAACACCACTGCGGCCAATGCTGAGGCAAGGCATACATATGCAGTGCAGCGTCGGTCTCGCAGTGCAGGTCAAGCACGATATCCGCGCTGCAGGCATGGCTCAGCAACACACGCTGCATGCCTTGCAGCTGGCTGGCTGCAGGGGGCAGCTCGGACAACACATCAAGCATTGCCTGACGGATCAGTCGGGTATTGGCGTGCGGATCTTCGCCCAGGCGCCCTGCCAGCTTCTGCGCTACCGGCTCGCTCAACTCAACGAAATCGCGGTTGAAGTTCTTGCCGCTGCCAAACTCAAAACGCCCCTGATGACTGCCTTGCAGCAGTTGGCCAAGCCCCAGGGGGTTGGCTACTGGCACCAATTCGATCACGCCGTTCAAGGCGCCTTGAGCTTCAAGTTCGGCCAGGCGCTTCTTCAACTCCCAGGCACAGCGCATGCCCGGCAACTCATCGGCATGCAGGCTGGCCTGAATGTAGGCCTTGCGCTCACCCGCGCCAAACCGAAATACCGTCAAGTGGCGCTCAGAACCCAAGCTGTTCCAGGGCAACAGATGATCAATTCGTTCCATGTCAGGCCTTCCGTGGGGCCATGTAGCCCAGCCAGCGGCGCTCGGCCAGTTTGAACAGGCGCACCAGAATGAAGGTCAGACACAGGTAGAAAGCACCGGCCGTGATGTAGGCCTCAAACGGCAAGTAATACTGCGCATTGACGGTGCGCGCGGCGCCCGTAATGTCGATCAGAGTCACGATGGAGGCCAGACTGGTGGTCTGCAACATCATGATTACTTCGTTGCTGTATTGCGGCAGAGCCCGGCGCATGGCCGACGGCAGCAAGATACGGCGATACATTTTCGAGCGCGACATGCCCATTGCCTTGGCGGCTTCAATCTCGCCATTAGGCGTGGCCCGCAGGCTACCGGCAATGATTTCGGCGGTGTAGGCGCTGGTGTTGATGGCAAATGCCAAGCACGCGCAGAACGTCGCACTGGACAACAGCGGCCACATGAAACTGTCACGAACCACTTCAAACTGAGCCAGGCCGTAGTAGATCAGGAACAGCTGGACCAGCATCGGCGTGCCGCGAATCACGTAGGTAAAAAGCCAGGCAGGGAGGTTGACCCAGGCTTGCTTGGAAACCCGCATCAGCCCCAGCGGGACTGCTGCCAGCAAGCCGAAAAACAGCGAAATGCCGAGCAATTTCACGGTTTCCAGAAGCCCGCTCAAGTACAGCGGCATGCTGGCCCAGATGACGTTGTAGTCAAAGATCATAGATCAGCCGCCCTTACGCCTACCGAGTAGCGCTTCTCAAGTTGTCGTAACGCCAGCAGCGAAACACTGGTCAGTACCAGGTACATCGCCGCAACCGCCAGGAAGAAAGTGAACGGCTCGCGGGTGGCATCTGCCGCCTGCTTGGCCTTGAACATCATGTCTTGCAAGCCGACTACCGAAATCAGGGCCGTGGCCTTGGTCAACACCAGCCAGTTATTGGTAAAGCCCGGAATCGCCAGGCGAATCATCTGCGGCACCAATACCCGGAAAAACACCTGAAACGAACTCATCCCGTACGCCATGCCGGCCTCAGCCTGCCCCTTGGGGATGGCCATGAAAGCACCACGAAAGGTCTCGGACAGGTAGGCGCCAAAAATAAAGCCCAAAGTGCCAATACCGGCCGCCAGCGGGTTCAAATCAATATAGTCGTCGTAGCCCAGCATTGGCGCCACGCGATTGAGCAAGTCCTGACCGCCGTAAAAAATCAGCAAAATCAGCACAAGGTCGGGAATCCCGCGGATTACCGTTGAATACAGATCGCCCATCCAAGCCAGCCAACGTACCGGCGACAAGCGCAACGAAACACCGATCAGACCTAGAACAATGGCCAGGGCCATGGACGACAAGGCGAGCTGAAGCGTCAGCCAAGCGCCATCGAGGATGACAGCCCCGTAGCCTTTCAACATGATTCAGGTCCTCAGAAATGGGGATGAAAAAATGGCGCAAACTTCAGAGATCCTGTCGCTTGCGCCATTTCGGACGAATAACTGCGATGTATTACTGACCGTAAATATCGAAGTTGAAGTATTTGTCCTGGATTTGCTTGTACTTGCCGTTTTCACGCAGAGCCGTGATAGCAGCGTTGATCTTGTCTTTCAGGGCGTCGCCCTTGCGCACTGCGATACCCACGCCATCACCAAAGTATTTAACGTCGGTAAATGCCGGGCCTGCGAATGCGTAGCCTTTGCCAGCCGGGGTTTTCAGGAAACCGTCGTCCAGCAGGGTGGCGTCTGCAACGGTGCCATCAAGACGGCCCGCTTCTACGTCCAGGTAGATTTCGTTCTGCGAACCGTAAGGCACTACGACTGCACCTTTAGGTGCCAGAACTTCCTTGGCGAAACGGTCGTGGATCGAACCGCGCTGTACGCCGATTTTCTTGCCTTTGAGCTCATCCAGGCTGTCGCTGACCACAGTACCTTCCTTCATTACCAGGCGAGCCGGGGTCAGGTAGTACTTGTTGGTGAAATCGACAGACTTCTTGCGGTCTTCGGTGATGGACATCGAGGACAGGATCGCGTCGATTTTGCGTACTTTAAGCGCAGGGATCAGACCATCAAATTCTTGCTCGACCCACACACATTTGACCTGCATCTGCTCACACAGCGCATTACCGATGTCGTAGTCAAAACCTACGATACTGCCATCCGGGGCTTTGGAAGCAAACGGAGGGTAAGCGGCTTCAATACCAATCTTCAGAGGTTTTTCAGCAGCAAAAGCCTGCAGGGACAGCACGGACAGTGCCAGGGCGCCAAGAAGCACGAGTTTCTTCATCTTAGGACTCCATCGGTAAGGGCAATAAAAGCAGAGTGAGCCTAAGCCCAATATGCGGAGGTTAAACCGGGAATGCGGCGCAACGTCCTACTGGCGTTGAGCTGAAATCAGCACAACAACGACGAGCGAGTGATCGGCATTCTAACGACAGGCTTCAAGCCGTTATTTCTTCAATGCGACAACTAATTACAGATGCATCGAAAAAGGCGGTCTTGGGTGTTGACAACTCTTCAAATAAATGCAAGAGGAAAAGACGTAGAACCTATAGAAGCTGCAAATAGCGGGCCTATTATTCGCAAACCCTTCTATTCCGGCAAGTGCAGCGTTTCATCTTATTTTATAGCGGGTCAAATAGGGCTCTAAAACGGTGCTTTGGGTGTCGGAATGCCCCGTTGCTGTGCAGCCGGTTACATATGCGGTAACACTCCCTCCAACACTTCTCCTGTCGCCGCTGCCGCAGGCAGCGATTTAAATTCAAAGCGAAGGCCCTGCGCCCCTTATCGCAGCCTTCGGCAGCGGCTACAAGACCATTAATAAAAAACCCCGCCAGGCAGCGCCGGGCGGGGCTCGATGACAATGAAAGCGCGTTACGCGACCTTCATGCTCTTGTGGGTTTCGATCAGATGTTGCACCACACCCGGATCGGCCAAGGTCGAAATATCGCCAAGACCGTCATACTCACCGGTAGCGATCTTGCGCAGGATCCGGCGCATGATTTTGCCCGAGCGGGTTTTCGGCAGGCCCGGCGCCCACTGGATCACATCCGGCGAGGCAATTGGACCGATCTCCTTGCGCACCCAGTTTTTCAACTCAAGGCGCAACGCTTCACTCGGTTCTTCGCCACCATTGAGGGTGACGTAGACATAGATCCCCTGCCCCTTGATGTCATGCGGCACGCCAACCACTGCAGCTTCAGCGACTTTAGGGTGCGCCACCATCGCGCTTTCGATTTCAGCCGTACCCATCCGGTGTCCGGACACGTTCAGTACGTCATCTACACGACCGGTGATCCAGTAGTAGCCATCCTCGTCGCGACGCGCGCCGTCACCGGTGAAGTACATGCCACGGAAGGTCTTGAAGTAGGTGTCGACGAATCGATCATGATCGCCATACAAGGTCCGCGCCTGCCCCGGCCACGAATCAAGAATCACCAGGTTACCCTCGGCAGCGCCCTCGATCAGGTTGCCCAGGTTATCCACCAGCCCCGGCACCACACCGAAGAACGGACGTGCAGCAGAGCCCGGCTTGAGCGCATGCGCACCCGGCAGCGGGCTCATCATGCAAGCCCCGGTCTCGGTCTGCCACCAGGTATCCACGATTGGGCAGCGCTGTTTGCCGACCGTTGTGTAGTACCAGTTCCAGGCCTCAGGGTTGATTGGCTCACCCACCGAACCCAGCAGGCGCAGGCTGGAGCCGTCGAAATCCTTAACCGCTGCCTGACCTTCAGCCATCATGGCGCGAATGGCGGTTGGCGCGGTGTAGAGAATGTTGACCTTGTGCTTGTCGACAATTTTCGACACACGGGTGATGTCCGGATAGTTCGGCACACCTTCAAACAGCAACGTGGTCGCGCCGTTGGCCAACGGCCCGTAAACGATATAGGTGTGACCGGTTACCCAGCCCACGTCCGCCGTGCACCAGTAAACCTCGCCAGGACGGTAATCGAACACGCGCTCGTGGGTCATGGCCGCATACAGCAGGTAGCCACCCGTGGTGTGCTGCACACCCTTGGGCTTGCCGGTTGAGCCCGAGGTATAAAGGATGAACAAGGCTTCTTCGGCGCCCATTTCTTTCGGCGCGCAGTGCTTCGAGGCCACAGCCATCAAGTCGTGGTACCAGATATCACGGTGCTTGTACCAGGCAATGTCGCCGCCGGTGCGTTTGAACACGATAATCTTCTGCACGCTCGAGGTGTCAGGGTTGGTCAGTGCCACATCGACATTGGCCTTGAGTGCCGTGCGTTTGCCGCCGCGCAGACCTTCGTCTGCAGTGATCACCACCTTGGACTTGCAGTCGATGATTCGCCCGGCCAGCGCCTCGGGCGAGAAGCCACCAAACACTACCGAGTGAATTGCGCCAATGCGGGTACACGCCAGCATGGCGACCACGGCTTCAGGCACCATCGGCATATAGATAGTGACAACGTCACCACGGTGTACATCCTGACCGCGCAAGGCGTTGGCCAGCTTGCACACTTCTTCGTGCAATTCGCGGTAGGTGATGTTGCGCTGCTCGGAAGGGTCGTCGCCCTCCCAAATGATCGCTACCTGATCGCCGCGCTCGGCAAGGTGGCGGTCCAGGCAGTTATAGGAAACGTTGAGGGTGCCGTCGGCGAACCATTTGATATCGACATGGTGATCGTCGAAGGAGGTCTGCTTGACGGTAGTAAAAGGCTTGATCCAGTCGAGACGCTTTGCTTGTTCGCGCCAGAAGCCATCCGGGTTGACGACGGACTGCTGGTACATCGCCTTGTAGGTCGCCTCGTCAGTCAGCGTATTAGCAGCGACTTCAGGGCGTACGGGATACAGGGAAGCGGCACTCATGTTTCATACCTCAATGCTTGTAGTTGTTGTTTTATGACCCTGTTTTAGCCGGGCCAGGCCGTGAGATCCATTCGACGTTGGTAGTAAGAAACACGCAGAAAAATCATGGTTTTTCTGCGCAAGGCTCAAGACCGGTACTTACAGCGTCTTACTGCTCAACGCTCACCTTGCAAACGTCAAAAAAGAGCCCTGTTTTCGACGATTGTTGCAGAAACTGTCAATAGTCTTTATCAAAACTCCCTCTATATGCCCGGACGACACAGGCCTAAAATTCATCTCGCCAACCAAGGCACCGCGATTAACCCAAGTTACAGCCCCCACGAAGGCAAGTTTAATCGCTCTTCATTACTCGGTTTCACACGTAGCCTCACAAGGGCTGCGTGACCCCTCTCGACCTAAAACAGGTAATTTTGAAATGAAAGCGTTGTTAGTTCTGGCCCTGAGCAGTGTGTGTTTGACCGCCATGGCTGATGAAGTTAACGCACATGCTGCACATCAGCAGCCTGCCGTTGAACAGTATTCCTACTCGTCCGAACTGGATATCGCCAAAGTTATTTCCATGAGCGAAATCCCCAGCGTTTGCGAAGTCGTACCGGCCCAAATGGTCTACGAAGACTCGCAGGGCATGCAACACACCCTTGAGTACCGCGTAATGGGCAACGGTTGTTCCAACGGCTGATTAACGGCTCCCGATTTATTCCAGCGTTAATTAACTCACTTGTTAAAGCGATCCAACACGGCTCTTCTTGCAACTATCAACGTAACTTTATCGCCCTTGAAAAGTTGCCTGCCTGCGCCTGTATCGCACGGGAATTATTAAATGAAACGTTCATTGATTGTGGCTTTCAGTTTGTCCGTCCTAGCCAGCACCGCATTTGCCGCCGACGGTTATGACCGCACACACGCAGCCACCTTTACCGAAGACGGTTACAACAGCACTCGCTCGGCCAGTTTTGCCGAAGATGGCTACGACAACACCCGCTCGGCCAGCTTTGCCGAAGATGGTTACGACAACACCCGCTCGGCCAGCTTTGCCGAGGATGGCTACGACAACACCCGCTCGGCCGCCTTTGCCGAAGACGGTTACGACCGCACCAACGGCCATCGCCTCAGCTAACACCGCATCGACTCGACGCCCGGTTTCGGCCGGGCTTGGTCTGCCCCGCGTCAAAGCCCGCCTCATTCCCGCTCAAGCCCCAGGTCATTTGACCGCTTCGGCCCCTGGTAAAAAAACTTCTGCCCCGGTGAACCCGCGCTCAGCCGCAGCCATGCTTAAGCCCAACACAAATTTAGGGCGTTTCGTCGCATGCTCTAAAAAAATACTGGCTGAAATACCTTGTGCAAAAGCCGTATACTGCAGCCACCAAAAAGGCTTGAAATATCCCCTTGCCGGGCTATAAAACCACGCTGCTACGACCTCAAGGTCCAGGGTGAGTGCAGGTACGACCTCCTCCCCTGAGCGACAGCGGTACAAGCCACCGTACACATTCATGTTTTTGCGTGAGCACAACGCTACTGCAAGCAACATTTCTTAGATCCAAGTGGCCTATGGCCGTGTAAAAAACAAACCATCAGTGTTTTCACACGGCTATCAGGCCCTCACGCAGGAGACGACACGTCATGCTGAGCTGGGACGAATTCGACAAAGAAGACGAAGGCGAAGTCGCCGTTAAAGGCGCCAACGCTGGCCACGCCACCGAAGCCAACATGGACCGCCTCGACGCCGCTGGCGGTGTTGCAGCCCAGGAAGCCCGTGCAGTTACAGCCAACGACTCGGCTGCGATCATTCGCGCCAAGGCCGCTCTGGACAACCTCGACATCGCTGAAGGTCTGGCCGAACTCGAAGGCGCTTCCGCCCGTGTTGCGGTTGACGAAAAGATGATGATCAACTGCCGCGCCGACCTCAACCAGCTCGTACCGTTCAAGTACGACTGGGCGTGGCAGAAGTACCTCGACGGCTGCGCAAACCACTGGATGCCGCAAGAAGTCAACATGACCGCCGACATCGCCCTCTGGAAAAATCCGGAAGGCCTGACCGACGACGAGCGTCGCATCGTGATGCGCAACCTGGGCTTCTTCTCCACAGCCGACTCCCTGGTTGCCAACAACCTGGTACTGGCCGTATACCGCCTGATTACCAACCCGGAGTGCCGCCAGTACATCCTGCGCCAGGCATTCGAAGAGGCGATCCACACCCACGCCTACCAGTACTGCATCGAATCGCTGGCCATGGATGAAGGCGAGATCTTCAACATGTACCACGAGATCCCGTCGGTCGCTAAAAAAGCCACCTGGGGCCTGAAGTACACCCGTTCGATCTCCGATCCGAAGTTCGAAACCGGCACCGTCGAAACCGACAAGGAACTGCTGCGCAACCTGATCGCCTACTACTGCGTTCTGGAAGGCATCTTCTTCTACTGCGGCTTCACGCAGATCCTGTCGATGGGCCGTCGCAACAAAATGACCGGTGTTGCCGAGCAGTTCCAGTACATCCTGCGCGACGAATCCATGCACCTGAACTTCGGCATCGACGTGATCAACCAGATCAAAATCGAAAACCCGCACCTGTGGGACGCTGAAATGAAGGAAGAAGCTTCGCAGATGATCCTGCAAGGCACCCAGCTGGAAATCGAATACGCACGCGACACCATGCCGCGCGGCGTACTGGGCATGAACGCAGCGATGATGGAGGACTACCTCAAGTTCATCGCCAACCGTCGCCTGTCGCAGATCGGCCTGAAAGAAGAATACCCGGGCACCACCAACCCGTTCCCATGGATGAGCGAAATCATGGACTTGAAGAAAGAGAAAAACTTCTTCGAAACGCGGGTTATTGAATACCAAACCGGCGGCGCGTTGAGCTGGGATTGATACGGGGGCTTGATTCAAGCCATTCGTAACAAGCAAAAAGGGCCAACAATTGTTGGCCCTTTTTTTGTGCACGTTGTTCCGACATAAATGACCTCCCTCCTTGCAAATTTCAGACTCACCCAGTGAAAATATACCTTTCATCTTTTTGTGTTTTATTCCCCTTTATGAAACTCAAAAATTCAGAATCCGCCTGCCATAACGCAGCCAACTTCGTGAAGGACTTGCCAGCAGGTTCCAGGCTGCTAAGTTCATCAACAGCCACAGCCCACCAAAGATACTTGCAAGTATCAAGATAAGAAGAACGATCAGCCTGCTTACCCAATAGATAGAACTTGGCTACCTTTCGGGAAGTAGAGCATTGCCCCCTGAACCTCCATCTAAGCTGTAAGCGATTGCGCAGCGAGTTATTTGGAAGCCGGTCGGGAACAGCAAATGTCGCTCTTGGCAAGTCATCGCGATAGCCCTCGCCCTGCTCTTCGAAAAACGCCTGGTACATTGCATGGTGATAGCGCTTCACCGAGAAATAGTGATTGATGCAGTCATTGGCCTCGACGACTTTCCGACCGGCCAACATAAATGACATCGCGATTTGCTCAATCGTAAGGAGCGTTGCGCCATGATGAGTCCATTGATCAATCAAACTGATGGCCCCCTCGAGAAGATCCCCGTTGGCCTTGGTCATCCCGCAAATTCCGCTATTGAACAGCCTCAAGGCAGGTACGGGTACTTTATTTTCACCCTTGAGATGTGTAACGAGTGCGCTGAACTCCGAGCGCCGGGAAGCTTCGTCCCAATACCACTCAAACTCATCCATCAAAAACTGATCATCAGTGACGCGTTTGAACAGTTGAGCAGGGTCTTTGAAAAAAACCGTATCGGTATCAGTGAAAATAGTTTTGCCAGCAAGCGCAACACCTGCCTGGATGGCGCAAGCCTTGCGCCGATGATAATAACCGCCTGCACCTTGCCAGGCATCCAGTGTCATAGCGTCCAGAGGCAACACTGTGATTGGCCAGCCATCAAACGCCTCGGGTTGGTCAGTCATCAGCGTAATCGTAAAGTCCGCTGAAACCTTCCTGTGGCGTAGCGCCGACAAAATACTGAACTTCGCCTCATGCCGATAAACAGCCTTGTCGCCATACAGCAGATACAGGAGTTGATTGGTAGCGAGGGCGGGATGAATTGCAGATTGAGTCATTTCTTCCGGTACCGCTATTTCAGATAAGGGGGCACATTCAAACAGGCATCATCCGACTACCAAAAAACCTTTTTCAGGGTTTCTGTTGTGTCTCGGCGTAGTGATCACTCAATCCCGAACAGTCATGCTGATGCCCTTCCATAATTCGTTAATCTGGTTGTGGGATTAACTCGTAAGCAAGAGCGTCCGAATGTCCCTGAACGGGAGTAAGTTTTAGGTTTATTTGAAATAAAAGATTTAAGAAGTTTCTGATCTCGGCGAAGAAATTTCTCTACTTACATAATCTTGTGGCTGGAGTCCTAAGTTCTGTACGAAAAATATTGTCGTAAACACCGCATGGCACAAAGTGTAGTGGTCTAATGAAACCGGCCCCCCATTTAGGCTAGAATGCTCGCCAGATCGAGGTGTCAGATGACCAAACAACGCCGTTCCTTTTCCGCTGAATTCAAACGCGAGGCTGCCGACCTCGTACTCAAGCAAAAACTACAGCTACATCGAAGCCAGCCGTTCACTCGGTGTCGGTGAGTCGGCACTACGCCGTTGGGTTGACCAAGTTCAGAAGGAACGCCAAGGCGTTACCCCGCAGAGCAAAGCGCTGACCCCGGAACAGCAGAAAATTCAGGAGTTGGAAGCTCGTATCGCTCGACTTGAGCGAGAGAAATCCATCCTAAAAAAGGCTACCGCGCTCTTGATGTCGGAAGATCACGAGCGTTCGCGCTGATTGACCAACTGAGCGTCCACGAGCCGGTTGATTGGCTGTGCAAGGTGTTTGAAGTCACCCGCTCGTGTTTCTACGCTCAGCGTCTCAGTCGCCGGACTCCTGATGTTGAGTGGCTTCGGCTGCACAGTCGGGTCAATGAACTGTTCACGCAAAGTCGCAGCGCTGCGGGCAGCCGCAGCATCTTGGCGATGATGCGTGATGACGGTGAGCAACTGGGCCGATTCAAGGTACGTAGCTTAATGCGCGAACTTGAGCTTGTGAGCAAACAGCCAGGTTCTCATGCGTACAAACGAGCAACGGTCGAACGGCTGGATATCTCGAATACATTGAATCGGGAGTTCGATGTTCCTGCGCCCAACCAGGTCTGGCGCGGCGACATCACTTACATCTGGGCTCAAGGTAAATGGCACTACCTGGCTGTTGTGCTGGATCTTTGCGCGCGCCGGGTGGTGGGTTGGGCGTTGTCGGAAAAGCCGGACGCCGAGCTGGTTATTAAGGCGCTGGATATGGCCTATGAGCAACGTGGAAGACCTCAGGGGCTGCTGCTTCACTCGGATCAAGGGTCGCAGTATGCGAGCCGTTAATTCCGCCAGCGGCTCTGGCGTTAGCGAATGCGCCAGAGCATGAGTCGCCGAGGAAATTGTTGGGACAATGCGCCAATGGAGCGTGTGTTTCGGAGCCTGAAAACTGAATGGATACCAACCACGGGCTACCGAACGGCCCAAGAGGACCAACGCGACATCAGTCATTTTTTGATGCATCGGTACAACTGGATTCGGCCCCATCAATTCAACGCTGGGCTCGCGCAAGCTCAAGCCGAGAAAAAATTTAACGTCGTGTCCGGGATTAGTTGACCACTACACAGCGACTAAGGGGAAGGAGTAATCGAAAGGCGATAGATCTGTGTATTACAAAGGTAATACACCGCACATCCGTGTTTATTGGGCGAACCCTGTGTTTTGTATTACAAATGTATAGCAGCGCCTAGAAGGCAGAAATCGGATAACTAATTGATGCATATAGAAAATACTCACCTCGCAAGAGGTGCGTATTGTGTATTGAGATTTTGCTCCGGTTAAGGAGCAAAATTTCATACAGTAAAAGGACGTATTGAGCAGGTAGACCGTAGGTCGTCAGGCTATGAGACAAAAGGACTACACAAAGGGTACAGTTTGAGTACAAGAAGACTACAGGATGGGTGCAGGAAGGCGGCAAAAAGGGTGCAAAACACCGGCGCAAGGCCGGTGTCGATAGTGCTTGATCAAGTTGGGTATATTGAAAACTACATCTGTCGAATATCAGATAAAAAATCATAAAATTCTTTTTCTGTCATCTCAAACTCTGGCCCTTCGACCATTGCCATTAGTGACAACAACGCAATGTCTAAAGCTTTTGTGAGAGAAAGGTTTGGATCTTGGTAAATATCAAGTGCCTCTTTTGATATTTTAAAAATATCAAATCCATGAGCAACTACTCTTCCAAGTCTGTCAGCCACTATGTCTTCCATGCTCATTGCTGCCCCCAACTCTTTAGCTCTGCTCCGGTCGGAGGGTAGTGCTGAGCATCAACCGGCTGCCCATTAATACTTTTAGGGTGGACACGGATTACTTCTCCTGCACGGTCATAGCTTTCCATCCATTGCCTCGTACTGCCCGTTTTAGGATCAAACTCCGTGGCGAAAGAAGCACCCCTAGTAGGTCCTTCTGTCCTTGCAGGAACCTCTTGTGTGTAGTAACGAAACGGCCATCAGGCAGTATTCTAGTGACCGCTGCTGTCTCTTGAGCTTTTTGTAGTCCTGATAGTTTCGCTCTCAATGCAGCTTGGGCATTTGCACTTGTGGCTTCAGTAGCTACAACTTCTCCCGTTGTAGCAGTAGCTTTTGCACCAAAGGAACAATCAGACTTTACATACCAAACCTACATCCACCGTAGCTAGAGCAAAATCGTTTTTCTCTGGAATGAAAAACTCAACCTCATAGGCCGAGGGCTGATCAGCACTGCCATGTACAATAACAATTGTGCCTTCGGCCCCTTCGGGTATAAAGACGTCATCTCCAGTAATTATTTTGGCCTCTACCCCTTCCCGGAGAAGAACGACATCATTTTCGCGAAATATATTCATTTTTTTGCCGGAATTCCTGTTACAAGGCGAAGGGTACCTGAGCCGTCTTTTAAAAATACGAAAGGTACGTCAATGGTTCTCCCATTAGTCCCGACAATAGGGATTGTCCTGCTCGAAAGTCTGACCATATTGAGTTGTTTTTATCACCACAGTCTTCGCTTCATTAAATTGAATCTGCGACGCCAACACCTCCCAATTATTCTTGTCAAAGCCAAGAGCCTGCTGAAACCAAGTGGCTTTGGTTTGGTTCTGAGGGTGCCCTGCGTCAAGTAGGTACCCCTGCAATTTACTCTGCAGGTTAGCAGTATCAAAGCCAGCGTCAATTGCACCACCTGTCGCTTTTGCACCTACTTATAGAGCTGGAATTGATCAGAGGATAATGCCAACTGTGCAACTGTTCGCCCCTGGTCGTCACAAAACTCTATTTCATACCCCTCAACTGGCTGACCATAGGTCTCAATAATCGCCCCCTTCATACCTGCCCGCAACCCCTCCTCCGGAATATCCTCGATTAACACAACCACATCAAAAAGCGAATAACCCACCTTATACTCCTTACTTGACATAGAGGATCGTCATCCTAGGTGTGGCAGAACCCGGACCATATATCCAGCCTGTACGGACAGTTGCCGTATTACCGTTTGGCCCAGTTATTGGCATATCTATAGTTATACGCTGACCAAATTTATCAGAAGCGCCTAACTTCGCAGGATACAGCATTGCACCCTCCTGTACTTTTGTTATTAAACTGGCAGCATTCGTTTGATTGTAGCCCAAGGCCGACTCAAAGACCTTTGCTTTGTTACCGCCAACAGGGTGCGCTGTGTTCAATGCATAAGATGTCACTTTGCTCGGATCAATAACCGCTTTTTCTGCATTTACCAACCGGCCAGATGCTTGGGTCTGAATGACAGCCTCTGCGTGAGTGTAATTTTTCCAGTTACCTGTTGGGCCTGCTAGAGGAGTCCGCGGCACGGTAGCAGCTACCTCGCCGGTTGCTTTTGCACCAACTTAATTATTCTTACATTTCACGCCGCCTGAATACCCAAACCCCATCATCAAGTATCGTCTCCGAGGCATATAACCGCAAACATTTCACTATAACCGTCCAATTTTCCTCGTAATCAGCAAGCACCTCAGTTTCAACACAGGAGGCAGATTCGAAATCATCTTCGCCGATTTCACCGTCGAAATAGAATCTAATATTCAAAAACAATTCCGATACTGAAAAAATAACAGCACGAAGCCTCCCCGACACTTCTCCTAACAATGCCCTCTGAATACTTAGACGGGCCATCACGATTGCGTTATCAATAGAGCACATTATTCACGGCCTCGCTGGCACAATGTGGATACCATCCTTAGAGTAGTGAATTATTCCATTCGCAGTAGGTGTTGCCACGCCTGCTCCATCTATATAAGCCCCTATAGGCCCACCAAAATTCACCCTTTCTTTCGAGCCTGACAGGCCAACTGGAATATTACCGACCTGTTGTCCAGTCCCAGCACTTTCGGCAAGCTTTCGGGAGTCACTTGTCAAAACACTACGGCCTGGGGTGTACGAATTATGACCTGAAAAATGCTTCTCTTGGGCACTCCATTTAACAGCCGGTACCTCTTTTGCACCTACCCAGGAATAATTTTCAACTCACTCCATAGTGGTTTCAGCCCTAGACTTTCCATATAAGTCCCATAGTCGAAAAAGGCCCTAACGCCAATGTCTTCGTATAAAAACCATGAGGCCTCGCACTCTTGACATACGAACAAGCAAGTGCCGTCAGCTATAATTTTAGCCTTGACAATATCTCCCTGCTCACACCGTGGACACAACATATAAAACTTCTCTATTTCACAGGATAGGCGGTAATGACCTGACTGGTCCCAGGCCGAACAATAATTTTAATACTCGTTTCTCCCGAAGTACCAATCGCTCGGCCCATCGGGACAACATATGCACCCGGATCACCTACTACATGACTACCTTTCTTGAGCCATGCTTCATCGACAGCGCCTAAAATCTCTTTTCTGTCCATACTAAAGACGCTATGTGTTGTCTTGGCCGGATTCGGCTCCGCATGCTCTAAAACATGCAAAACTCTGTTTCCTTGAACCGATCCTTGTCCATAGTCTAGACCAGCTGGAGTTGTCCAAGTCCGGGTAGCCTTGTCAAACGTTAGCTCTACTGCACCACCTGTTACTTTTGCACCAACTCAATACCCGGCTTCTCTAAACTGGCCCCCAATATCCTTGAAAAGGAGCTTGAGGGGAAACCAATCTCCACGTTTCATTTGACACTATGCACTTGAACCATTTTTCTTCAAATCCTGGCCCCGCATAGCTGTCCTGAACAGGAGTCTGCTCTGTAATCCCAGATTTAACCTGTTCGGTGATCCAGGCAGAAAATCGTTCATACTCCCTAGGAGATGAAAACCCCTCTATAACTTCCCAATTACACTCATTCATTGCTTTATCCAAGAAGTGTCAATTTTGAAATCTTTCGGAAACAGCACCTGGTTACCACCCCCAACTAGTCCACCTTGAGGAGCAGCTACGCCTTCAAAATACTTAGTTCCTATAGAAACTTCAATTTTGACCACCTTTGTAGCAGTATTCCCCCATTCGGGTTTCAAAGCGCTGTCAATAATCGACTGGACAGGGCCTGCTGGCTTTGTCGCTGTCCAATAGCCACCTAGCTCCTGCGCAGTCCCACCATAAACACGATACAACGTGGTCGGTTGTTGAGTAACGACCTCTGAGTACGTACCGCCACGAAATGTGTCCGCGATTCCTTTCGGTAACGGGCCCTGATTCATAGGCCCAAACTCGGTAATTACCTTAGTTGTTGCTTTTGCACCAAGAAAACCTTATGAAATTAAGTATTCCCTAAATAAACGGCCCCATCCGAGAACTCCATAAGCCAAGGCTCAGTTGATGACGAACAAAATGTATTCAAGACGCGGCCGTCAGACAATTTAAAGAATGGATCAATTGGCTGAGCATCAATAAGCCAACCTACCTCAACAATGGATAAGCCTAAAAGCTCAGAAACATGGTCAAGGGCATCGTCATCCCAACAAGCGAACAGCAACTCCCCCCCCTTAGACACACGCCACGCACTCTCAGTCCGAAAGCTCCAACCCGCCGAAAAAAGCATCAAAGTATCGCCATCCCAAAATACTCTTTCAATTTTCATAGGCAACAAAAGAGCCACAGCTTGCAAGAGTGTATTCATCATTTAGTCCACCTGTTTAATATGCGTACGCTCTCTAATCCACTGCTTCCGTTCAGCCTTCGATAAACCCTGCGGGGGCTGCGGCGGCTTTCCAGTAGTAGGATCAACAGGTCCGCCATTAGCGTTCTCGAATGATGCGCGCTGGGGACTTCGACCATCCGCCTGCATCACCCGAACTCGCGAACCATCAGGCAAGATGTATTGAGTTCCGACCACATTTCCGCTGGTCGGAGAAACTACTGGTTTTGTTGGGTACCCTGCTGCTTCAAAATCAGCAATCATCTTAGACTGACTTTTAGGAAGATTCACTCCAGAGATGTGACTAATGGACCCCACATTTGCTTTTGCACCAACAACCGCAGAAGCCTTCCCAGCGGCTATCTTCTCCAGAACCGTCTCAACTACAGCCTTTGCGCCCTTACCTGCTGGCATCAGCAGCATAGCAGCATCAAGTTCGGGTGAAACCGTCAAAACTCCTTTACTGGCTAAATCAGACAACCGCTGAGCAGCATCCCTTACTTTAGACTCAGCACTGGACAACTGGCCAATTTCTTTCGAATGCTCGCTGGTTTGTTCCTGCCCGTACTGACGCCATTGGTCATAAACTGTTCCTTGACCATGTGAAACCGATGAACTGAATAACGTGGAGTCATTGAACTGTTTTTCTGTTGAGTTAAATGCAAAGACCTTTTCGCCATTCGCTACAATCTGACTTCCATCGTTCCATTTCAGAGGAATTTTCTGTGCCGCCAGCTGATCAATAATGCCTTTGGCAACGTCCAAGTCTTCCATAAAACGTTGGGACTCAGGGTCATTCCCTTGGGACTGCAAGACCAACCCGTTCAAACGTGCTTCGTCAGCAGCATCAACTGAACCTCCCGCAGCGATCATCAACAGATCTATCCAACGCGCACTGGAACCTGGCTGACCTAAAGTGTTATCCAGCTCGTCAGCTTTTTTCTCCAGAACCGGAATTTCTTGTTGCTTATGCAACTGTCGGTTAAAGGCCTCGACACCAAATCCAGCCCCACCAGCCACAACCGCCCCACCAGTGCCTTTACCCGAGCCAGCCGTAGCTCCGACACCGGTCGCAATCAACGAGGCAACAGCATCTTGTTCCAATTTTGACATTCCACTGTCAGCCAGAGCTTGGCCGATGGACGGCATCAACGCCGCTGACGCCCCAGCCCCCAAAGCTCCGCTTTGCGCACTGCCGCTCGATAAACCTATCGCTGCACCCGCCAATGCATGCAGCAAAATACGTGCTGCTCCGCCTTCATCCCAGGCTGCCTTGACTGCACTGTCAGTGGATTTATCTCTTTGCTCGGTAGAGTAATCACCTATTTTTTTGAAAATCCCACTGGACGACGTGTTCGCAATAATCCCTACAGTGGTGCTTCCCGTCGCTCCACCCAGGCCAGCTGCGATAAGGCCCGAGGCAATATCAGCCATCAGCCGTTTATCGCCTCCTACCTTCCAGCTATTGGCGTTATCCTGTGCAATCGCAGCCGCTTGCTTTTGCTCTGGGGTAGTTGCTTCATTGGCTAATTTAGTTGCAGCGTCCGCCTTGGCTTTAGCCACTGTACTGATCACGCTGCTGGCCAGCTGCGCTGAGCTTTGGATCAGATCGATGCGTTCTTGCATCGCCTTTTCGTCTGGCCTATCCAGACGTTGGTTGGTGTGGGTGGTGTCGCGACTCAGACCCACCAGATCATTGGCCCCATCTGGGTTGCGCACGGTGATGGAGCCTTCGCTTACCGCGCTGTAGGTTTTGCTCTTCTCGGAGTCTTTGAGCAGCACCGGCATCGCTCCGCCAACGTCCGAGCGTGCATCAACCCCGCCTCCTTCCATGGCTCCGGAATAGCTCAAACTCCCGGCCTGACTTTTTATTTCGCTTTTGTTCTTGATGTCACTGACCAATAAACGATCAGTGCTGAGGAGGTTTTTGTCTGCCGTCGCATCGCTGGCAATCACTGCGCCTTGAAGCGTTGTGTTTTTTCCGACATTAATCTCGTAACCGCCTTTGCCTGCAGACAGGCCCGTTTGATCGGTCACGGCCTGATAATCGCTGTTCATTTTGCTGCCAGCGATATTTGCGGAGCCCGATACCAGGGCACCTACACAGAATGGCGGCACACAGATGCTCGCGCCCATGCCGCCGCTGGTTTGTTTGTTCTTCTGACTGGCTTCGTCCTGACGCGAGGCCATATTCAGGTTGCCCGCGATATCAGCCTTGATGGCATCTGCCCGCACTTGTGCGCCAGCCAGCATGGTGTCGTGACCGCTTTTGAGCACCAGAAGCCCAGTATCGACTGTACTGTTGACCTGGCTGACTTCATGGCCTTTACCAATGCCTTTGGCTACTTGTGCACCAAGGTCAAGGGTGAAGCCTGATTGCTCACCCAGATTGAAGCTGATGCCAATGCTGGTTTTGTCGTTCTTATTCTGGTTGTCCCAATTTTTCCGCTCCTGGGCGCTTTCCAGGGTAATGTCATTCTCCGCCATTAACAGTGTGTCAGCGGCCTTGATGCTGCTGCCAATGACGTGAATATCGCCCTTGGTGTCTGGCGCATTGCCCGTTGCGACAATTGCCAGACTGCCACCGCTGTTGAGGGTGGATTGCTTGACTGTTTCGGCGTTGTACTCGCTGCTGCTTTTCTTGTTGGTTGATGCCAGTTCGGTGCCGATTTTAATCACCGAGCCGCCACTGTTGGCAGGCTTGCCCTCTGACACGCTTGCCGCGCTGGCATCCTTGTTGCCGACGGCGTTGTAAACCGAAAGCAATGCTTGCGCACCTTTGACCGCTTTGAGACGACTGTCGTCAGCCTCCTGCGAAGCCCTTATATCGTTACGAATACTGTTGACCGTATCGACCGCCATGCCGCCCACCACCCGGCCGACCGCCAGACTCTTGGAGCTGTCTTTGCTCGTCTGATGCGCGGTTTCGGTACCAGCGGCAATTGTGACGTTGGAACCGCTCAGGCTCATGTCCTTGGTACTGACCACATCGCTGGCATTCACCGTCAACTCACGCCCGGAGATCAACGTTACGTTGCCAGTGCTGGAGCCAATAGTGCTGCCCGCCAGGGTCGTCTCCTGAGCTGTACCGTTTTGCTTTTGACTACTGATGGACAGGTGCTGGTTACCGGTAATGTCATCCAGCCCAAGGTTGTTCCCGGTCAGAACGCCTGTCAGGTCGCGCTTTTTCTCCTTGTGCATTTCGGTGCGCGAGAACGTATTTACGGCTGCATCAACGGTCAGATCACGCCCAGCTTGAACAGCAAGATCATCGGTACTGACCAATGCCGAGCCTGTTACTTTGACGTCTTTCCCGCCAGTCACGCTAACCGTGTCACCCGAAACCATGCTTCCCACTGCTGTGGTACTGGTTTCACTGATCTTGTCCTTAACCTTGCTTGAGTTCAGCCCCCCCCAACTACTTTTGCTTTTACTGCTCTCGTGACGTGCATTGCTGGAGTCGCTGACGGCAAGGATCTGGATATCGTTGCCTGCAATCAATTTGGCGGCACCTTTCTCGGCATTTACCGCGCTGCCTTGCAGCAGTAAGTCGTCGCCGGCCATCAAGGTACTGTTACCACCCGAGATAACCAGGCTGCCAACGTTGGTGTGGGCGTCGGTTTCGTTAAGGCGAAAGGATTTACCGGAAGAGCTTTTTTTGGTTTTGCTGTAGAAGCTGTAGTCCTGTTCCTCTACGGCCTTCAGTTCAAGATTCCCACCCGCCACCAGATAAGCCTCACCCCCCGTTTCAACCCGGCTGGCAACCAATGCCAAATCCTCCCCGGCGCTCAGCGTCACGTCCCCTGCGGCCTTGACCGTGGTCGACACCTGGCTGACATGGTCGTCCCGGGTTTTGACTTTTTTGGTATTGAGCGAGCTGTGTTGTTCGTTCGTCGCCGAGGCCAGGGTCAGGTCACCGGTGGCGGCCATGGCGATGTTGCGTGCGGCTTCGATCTGGCTGGCGATGGCGCTGATGTCTCGCGCCGCAACGATCTGGAAGTCACGGCCCGCTTCGATGACTGAGCCGTATTGAGTGGTGCTGTCGCTGCGCGACAGTGTGCCGGCGACCTGGCTGTTGCGTTGTTCTGTGGCGATAAGGTTAACGTCACGGCCAGCCTTGATGGCGGTGTCAGCGCCGCTTTTGATTACGCTACCCACGCTGTTGACGTCGCGCCCGGCTTGCAGGGTCAGGTTGTTCGCCGCTTCGATGCGAGCGGCGTTGTCCACAAAGTCCGTGCGTTCGGTACGGTAGCCGTTGCTGCTGTTATGGCTGGTGACGGTGCGCTCATTGAGCAGATCACCGCTGATGGCCGTCAAGCTGACGTCACGCCCGACAATAATGCCGCCCGCCTTGTTGGTCAGGTTGTTGCCCGCCAACAGGTCGAGGCGATTACCAGCGTCGATCAGGCCGCTGTTTACAAGGTTGTTGCCAGCGTTGGCCGAGAGGTTTTCGGTGGCACGCAGGGTGCCAAGGTTGTTGAGGTCTTTGCCTGCAATCAGGTTAACGTCATTACCGGCGATCAATGCGCCGTCAGGCGCGCGGCGCTTGTTGGCCTGGGCCAGATACAACACCGGCACCAGTACTTGCTCGCCGTTAATCGTGGCGTTTTCCAGCCAGACGATGTCGTGGGTCAGGGCCGCTACCTGTTCGCCCGTCAGGGTGATACCCACGGACAGGTTAAGCGCCTGCTTGCTGGCGATGGCGTTGTCCATCAGGTATTTGAACGTCGCCGCATCGCTGGTTTGGCCGTCGATAAAGCGTTGGCCGGTGCGGACGGTGACGGCTTGCTGGATCAAGCGTTGTTCATAGAAGCCATCACCCAGGCGTTTCTGGCTTTGGTCCGGGTCGTAACCCAACTTCGACAGCAGGTAGTCCGAACTCATAAATTGCTTGAGACTGGTCAGTGCCGGGTTGGTTTCGATCAAGTACTTGTGCGGGCGGGATACGGTGCTTGCGTCAGGCAAGCCTTGTACGCGGTTGATGGTCAGGCCGTCGACTGAGGTTGCGGAGCCTGCTACAGCCCCGAGGTCGATCGGTGTGGTTGGCGAGCGGTCTACAGTTGCGACGCTGGCGCTGCCCAAGGCCCAGCTCTGCGGACCATTGATTGCCGGGGTACTGCTGCCTTGTGCGCTCAGGCGGAACAGGCCGTTCTGCCCCTCGGGCAAGCTAAAACCGGGGAGCCCTACCGGGTTAACTTGTTGTTGAGCCATATCAGGTGGCAATTGGGAGTTGATGTAGATCGCCGTGGAGTAGCCACTCCCTGCGCCCGTATCGGTTGGTGTATGGCCAGCCGCAACGTAGGCGTAGAAAGGCCGTACAACGCTGTTATTGATGTTCTGCTCGGCATGGAGGTTGACGCTGCCTCCGGCCTGGATAATTGCGTCGTACGACTGAGCCTCGATGTTCTGGGTACTGGTGGTGTGCGAGAGCTTGCCGCCGCCCATCAGGCCAAGAAAATAACTCAGGCCTGCTTCGACTGTGGCCGAGGGAGCGGGGCTGTTCTTGGCATTGAAATTGGCCGCCGCCGGAACGGCTGCGAAAATCTGCCAAACAAAGCTCCAGTAAGTGCGAGTGGTCTTGATCTCCTGCCCTTGCACGCCCAGGTTGTTGATAGTGTCCGCACTGGCGGTCAGGTTGCCTGTGGCGGCGATGGTGCTGCTGTGGTTATTGAGTGTCTGAGCGTTGATCTGGAGATCCGCACCGCTGCTCAACATTGACGCAAGCGTGCTTCGGGTAATCTTCAGGCTGTCGACTTCATCAATTTGCCACAACCCGTTTCGACGGCCACCACTGCGGAAGTCGCAGCCTGCGATGGGTATTGCATTGCAATCGAGCTCAGTAATAGTCACCGAGCTTTTTTCATGGGCCGAGTACTCCAGCACATCCCTGACATTATTGACGGTCATTGCACTGATAGTCAGGTTCTGCGCGCTCTCGATATTGCCCGAGCGGTTGTCCAGCAAGTCGGCTTTGGCCTGGTCCGAGTCTCTGGCAATCAATACGTCACCTAGGGCATAGACCTGTGCATAGGCGTTGGTGAAGCTGGAAGCCAGCAACTGCATGTCTCCGCCGCTGAAAATAAAACCGTCGCGGTTGAGCAGTGTGCCGGTACTGAGCGTCAGGTTGGCCCCTGCGCCCAGAGTGCCGGTGTTGGTCACATCCCCAGCAATTAAGCTCAGGTCAGTCGCAGAGGTCAGGCGCCCGGCGTTGTTCAATTGCCCCCCCACAGTGACCCAGGTATCACCGCCACCGGCCAGGGTGGCGGTTTCGTTGAGGTTCATGTGCGCAGCGCCAAAGTCCAGGGTTCCAAGGCTGCTCACTCGGCCCTTGGCCGAGTAAGTGCCATCGAGGTTGAGGCGCAGACTGCCGTCACTGGCGAGCAATCCGTCGTTGGACCAGTTCCCGCCCATGCCGACAAAGCGCTCGGATGCGAGCAACTGACCGTTGGCGGTTTGATTGAGACTGTTGACGTTGACTGTCAGGCGTGCGGCCTGAATCACACTGCTGTTGGTCCAGGTGTCGTGGTTGAGGGTCATGCCGCCTCGACTCACCAGACTGCCACCCACGTCGTCGAGGAGCGACGGATCGATGGCGAAGGTGCCGCTGCCTGAATGCAGTACCTTGCCGCCAGCGTTCTGGAAGCTGCCCGCGAGCAACGTCAAGTTAGTGTTGGCGCTTTCAAGGCTGCCGTCGCGGTTATCCAGTAACCCGCCGATCTGAAACAGGGTATTGCCACTGTTACCCACGGTACGCAGTTGCCCTGCCCGGTTATCTACACTGGCGGCGCTAACATTGAGAGCGCTTGCGCTTTCGATGATGCCTTTATGGTTGTTCAGGGCGCCGCTCAGATCGAGGCTGACTTGTTGCGCAGCGACACGCCCGCCCAGCTCGCCGCTGTTGTCAAAGGAGTTGCCGGTAACTTTCAACAAGCCCTTGGCGAAAAGGCTACCGTCGCGATTATCGAAAGACCCGGTGGCAATGAAGGCATCCCCAGTTTGTGCGGAGATGCGGCCGCCGGCGTTATCGATACTGCCCGCGTTCAGGTTCAAGCGCTGACCTTGGATAACACCTGCCAAGTCGTTGCGCAGTACGCCGACTACGCGAGCATCAAGGGCAGCCTTGAGGCTGGCCAGTTCGCCACCCCGGTTGTCCAGATTGGTGGCTTTGAGGTTGAGGTCACCGTCTTGGGCGATCAGTTTGCCACCCTGGTTATCAAGATCTTCGGCAATATCCAGATGCAGGCTGATCTTGCTTTGCACCTTGCCCTTGACGTTATCCAGGCGGTTGGCGGTGAGTTTCAGGTCGGCGTCCTGGCTGTAGATCAGGCCGTCATTGCTGTTTTTCACCAGACCACTGGCGCTAATTTCCAACCTGCCATCCGCCGCGACTGTGCCGCGGTTACGGTTGTCCAGGCCAACAGTCAACAGGGTCAGCAAGCTCCGGCTGACCAGTTCACCACCCTGGTTGTCGATCTGCATCGCCCGCTGGATCAGCAGCGGGCCGCCACTGGACAGCTTGCCGCGGGTGTTGGTCAGGGTGCCGGCCAGGTCGAGGATTGTGGCGGTGGTGCCCTTGATGCTGCCAGTAGTGTTGTCGAGGTCATGCGCGCTCAAGTCCAGGGCCGCACCACTGTCGATCACACCGCCTTGGGCGTTGTTCAGCAAGCCGCTGACGTGAAGGGTTTGGGCACCAGCACTGGTTATATTGCCCTTGGCACTGTTGTCCAGTTTACCCGCTGTAACGGTCAGGTTTTTCTGGCTGACCAGGGCACCTGTGCCGCTGTTAAGAAGGCTGGAGCTGAGGCGTGCATCAAGGTTGCCGTAAAGGCTGGACAGCTTGCCGCTGTTGCGGTTGTCGAGCGTTGCACCGGTGACACTCAAGCCCTGCCAGCCGGAGATCAGTCCGCCCTGATTGAGCAGGTTGTGGCCATTGATGGCCAACAGGTTATTGCTGATCAGCTTGCCGGTGCTGTTATCAAGGTTGCGGCCACTCAGACTGAGGGTTTGCGTGGTGGAAATTTCGCCGCCACGGTTGTTCAGGTCACGCAGATGCTTGAGGGTCAAGGGACCTTGGGTGGTGATCAGACCGCCCGCATTGTTCAGATCGCCCGTTGCTGTACCGAAGTCCAGTGTGATGGCCTTGCCCAGCAACGAACCATTTTGGTTGTTCAACTCGCCACTGTTGGCCGTCAGGGTATTGCCAGCTTCGATAAGGCCCTGACCCCGGTTGCTCAGCAGGCCCTGAACATCCAGTTGCAGATCGCCAAGACTGGTCAGGGAGCCGGAGGTGTTATCCAGGTCTGCCGCTCGCCCATCCACCGTCGCCGCAGCGATCAGGCCTTTGATGTTGGTCAGGGCCTGTGTAATGCGCAGGCTCAGTGCGTCATCACTCAGGAGCTGGCCATTACTGTTGTCGAGATTGTCCGCCGCCAAGGTAAAGCCTTGGCGACTGGAGATTTCGCCACCCTGGTTGTGCACGTCCTTGAGGTTTTTCAGCACCAGCAGCGGCCCGTTGATCAGGCCTTCCTGATTGTTTAATTGACCGTTATTGAGGTCCAGGGTGAGTGCGGTGTTACTGGTCAGTTGCCCGCCCTGCTGATTCAGGCCTGTGACGCTGGCGGTCAGGTCTTTGGCGCTAACGATAGTGCCATCACGGTTGTCCAGTTGCGCCGCAGTGATAGCCAGGGTATCGGCCGTGTTTATGCTGCCGCCGTGCTGGTTATCCAACGCGCCGGTGGTGATCTGTAGCGCCTTCATGGCGCTCAGAGTGCCCTTCTCGCTGTTATCGAGACTGGCGCTGCGCACGTCGAGAGCTGCGTTGGTTACCAGGCTTCCCCCCCGGTTATCCAGGGCACCGCTGGTTGTGACACTGAGCTGGCTACCACTGGACAGCCTGCCCAGACTGTTGACAAGAGTCACCGCCGACATGCTCAACAAGCCTTCGCTGCTGATCAGGCCCTGGCTGTTGTCTACACCGGAGCCAAAGACAAGCTTGCTGTCTTTTTGGCTGGAGAGCCTGCCCCCCCTGTTGTCAAGACGATTGCCGGTCAACGTGACATCAGCCTGACTGGTGACTTCGCCGCCACGGTTATCGATATCTGCCACATCAAGCAACACCCCTTGAGTGCCGCCGACCAGACCGCTCTGGCGGTTATCCAAGGAGTTACCGAGCAGGTGGACAACACCTTGGCCGATCAACTGACCTTGCTGGTTGTTGAGATCCTGTACCTTAACCTTGAGGTTCTGCTTGCTGGAAATTTGACCATTGCTGTTGTTAAGGCTGGCGGCAGTGATATGCGTACTACCGTCAGCAATCACCACACCACTCTGGTTTTGCAATTTACCGTCAATGCTCAAACCCATCTGCCCCTGGCTATTGAGCATGCCATTACGGTTATCCAGGCTCCCGACCCGGGCATTGATGCTGTTAGCTGAAACCAGCCCTTGGGTGTTAAGCAACCGATCAGCTTGCAAATCAAGACTGCCGTTACTCAGAACCCTGCCTTTGTTCTGGTTATTCAGCGTGCCGGCGCTGATGTTAGCGATCTGTTTGGCACTCAATGTGCCGCCTTGGTTGCTCAGGGATTGGGCGCTAGCCGTCAGTTTGCGGCTGGCGATGATGCTGGCATCCGTGTTTGTCAGTGTCTGTGTATTGATCTGCACATCGCCGGCAATGTTGCGCGTGCCATCGGCATTGACCCCGGCTTCAATGATCCCTTTGTTGATCAACTGTGCGCCGCTTAAGAGCTTGATGCTGTCGCGGGCCGCGAGGTTTTTACGATTAGTGAAATCACCTTGAGCCTGCATGTCCAGTGCGGTGCCCGCGTACACATCCCCTTGGGCATCAAGGCTTGCGGCCTTGACCTTGACCGCGCCGCTGGCTGTGGCCTGGATCAGGCTCAAGTGTCCATTGGCATCGAGGTGGATATCGCCACCACTAGCAGCCAAGGTGCCGTCCAGTTTCACCCCGACACCGGCCTCGGTGCCGATCAGCCTGATGGCGCCTGCGTACATTCCGCCCAAGGCGCTGGAGTCAATCGCCAACTGCGGCGCGGCACTGCCATCATCTGCGCGCACGGTGGCATGCAGGGTCTGAGCGTTGACGTCGTTACGACCGGCGATCACAGTCAAGTTGCGTGCATTGATTTGCGCGTTGATTTTCGCCGAGCGGGTGATGATGTCGAAGCGGTCGACGTTGCTGGCGTTCAAACCCTGACCGTCGATGGTCACTGCGCCGCCATCAACCTGATAACGATCCAGACGGCCGTTATCGAGGATGGGTTTGCCGGTGGTCAACGTGACGTTCGGGGTGTTGATAAAACCGCAACCATTACAGGTGATGCCGTAGGGGTTGGCCACGATCACCTTGGCCGACTGCCCCGCTACTTCGGTGTAGCCGCGCAATTGGCTGGGACTGCCACCGTTGACTTCGTTGAGGATGATGTTGGCGGCGTTGCCATGCAGGTTCGGGTTGCCGAGGATGATCCCACCCAGCTGGGTCGACTGCGTTCGATCGATGCCGTTGTTGAGGATCAGGCCATTGGCACCGACGTTGTAGTCTTTGAACTGGTTGTGCGACAAGCCGCTGCCATTGGGTGCAGCAATATTGACGATGGGGACGCCATTGCCCGCGGCCCCCAGGCTGGTACCTGGCCCGCTGACCACGATGTCTGCGGCCTGCACCAGCAGTGGCTGCCAAAAAATCGCGTTGACCAGAATAAAGGCCAGACCACGCTTGGGCATTCCCACAAAGGATTCCCGGGGTTGCAGTGCAGCGGAAGGCTGGCGGGCCAAAAAAGCTAAATGACGATCATCCATGTCAGTTTCTCGATGCAGCAAAACGTTGAATTACAGGAAGAAATCCATGCGCAAGTAGATCGGCGCTTCGCGCTTGGTGAGCACATCCGGTCGTTCCAGAGAGTGGGCAAAGGTCACGTTGGCGCTCAGATGGCGGCCACGGGCAAACAGCTCCAGCGAGTTGCTGGAGACTCGGCCACTGAGCTCTCGGTTGTAACGCCCGTGGCGAATCACGCCTTGGTCGTAGCCGAAGCTGGTGCCGTAGTCGGTGAATACCGGGCGCAGCCAGTCCAGGGTCACAGGCCGCGACCAACGCAGGTCGTTGCGCCAGTAACCGCCGCTGTCGCCGGAAAGCTGTTGGTCCTTGTAGCCACGCACAGAGGCTGAGCCGCCCAGGCTCATGCGTTGCG
This sequence comes from Pseudomonas kulmbachensis, assembly GCF_963681935.1. Lineage (NCBI taxonomy): Bacteria > Pseudomonadati > Pseudomonadota > Gammaproteobacteria > Pseudomonadales > Pseudomonadaceae > Pseudomonas > Pseudomonas kulmbachensis. Next base: position 3,986,207 of record NZ_OY817088.1, read on the forward strand.
GGCTGAACAGCACATCCTCGCTGCGTTGGCCGGTGGCCAGACTGGTCACACTGAAAGACTCGCCCAACAGTTTGAAGGGCTGCAAATAGCTGAGGGTGGCGGTGTATTTACGGTAGCGGGCATCTGGCATGCCGGGCTTGGGGTGGTGATTGCCCTGAGCATCAAAGGCGCCAGTACCGTTTTGCATACCGGCATCAAGGTTGACGAAGGCATTGGCGATTCGCCGACCGTGGTTGATGCCCACCTGAAACTCGCTCAAACGATGGCTGCTGTTTTGCAGCCGCGAGGTTTCGACGTAGTTGTTGGAACGTATATGTGCCAAACCGACGTTAAGGGAGGTATTACTCAGCGCATCGCGATGAACCACCCGCTCTGCACGCAGTTGATGGTTTGCACTGTCGCCGGTTTGCTTGAAGTCAAATCCGTCACCTTGGGCCACGGAACGGTAATCGCTCTGGCTGTAGCTATAACCGAAGTTCCACCAACCCCACGGCAGGTTGTAGTAGAGCATCGCGTTTTTCGACGCTTTCTGATGATCACTGATCGCATCATGGCCACCGCGCAGAACCAATTGATCCGCAAGACCTAACGGGCTGTCCCACTCAAACCCGGTGCCCCACTGCTGCTCGCCGGTACTCTTCTGGCCGTCGTTATTGCGCGACAGGCTGGCGCGCCAGGGCTTTTGTGGATCGTTTTTTACCAAAACCGAGCTGCCGCCCACTGCACTGCCCGGCGTCAATTCCATGTGTGCCTGGTTGGATGGCAAACGGTTGAGCTGATCAATCGCTTGTTCGATTTCCCGCAAGTTGAGCTGACTACCTGCCTGACCGGGAAAAGCCATAGCCAGTTCGCGCATCGACAGCTGACTGTTGTCGGCGCCCTTGAAGCTTTCGAGCGTGCCCTCCACCACCAACACCTGCAGATGACCTTGGGACAGATCCTGTTGCGGTAAATACGCACGACTGGTCACCAGGCCCCTGTCGATATAGTGGTTAGTGATAATCCTGAGCAACTCGTTGAGCTGGGGGACGCCCAGGCACTGCCCGATATATGACTTGAGCACAGACTCGCGCTCACTGGCAGGCAGGCTGTCGGCGCCTTTGAGCTGGATGCTTTTAATAGGGAAACAGCGGCTGTCGGCTGCCTGAGCTGGAGCCGTAGAGGAAATAGGCTTACCAGGCAGCTCCTGAAGTTCCTCAAGTCGGCGTCGCTGCTCTTCGAGCAGGCGCTCCTGACGGTCGCGAATCAGGTCCTGATCACCCGGCGTCGTCACTTGAGCCGCCATGGCCGAATCCTGCCCTGCCAAGGCACCGAGCAAAACCAGAGATAACAACCTCATCCCGAGGTGAGATACCGACATGCTGCACTCCATCCATCACTTGCTAACCTGGCTGTAGGGCTAACTCGTAGGCAAGAGCGTCCGAATGTCCCTGAATGGGGCAATTCTTAGACTTCGTTGAAATAAAAGATTTAGGACTTTTCTGGGATGAGCGAAGAAATTTCTTTATTGATGAAATCTTCGAACTGGGTTGCCAGGCGGGCGGAAATGCGGGGGGGGGTGTAAACCAGCTACGTGACCCTCATTATCGAAATATTCGACCCTTACGTCACACGCAAAAACCTGCAAAAAAACGGCTGGGCAGCTGGTTTAACCGGCCAGCACGTATCAAGAAATGAGTTTGATCCACGATAAAAATAACTGTATAAAAACACAGTATTTTTTCAAGCACTGACTCAGCTCTGGAGAACCCCCATGCCCCATTCAGCCATGCGCAGCACTTATGAACGCATCGTCATTAATCAATTTACTCCACTGCACTGCGCGCAAGCCCGTGAAATGCTTGGCTGGAGTTTCGAGCACCTGAGTGAACAGTCCACCGTTTCAGTGCCCGCCATTCAACGCTTTGAAGCCGGAGCGCCTGTACGCGATGTCACTCGCCTGGCCCTCGCATACAGTCTGGAAGCGCAAGGGCTGGTGTTCTTCCCCGGGTTTTCACCCGGCCGTGGAGGCAATGTTCGCGGCACAACGCCAGATCCGATGGGCCGCGATGACTTTGCCATGATCGAGTAAAAGAACGACCTTGATTACCCGCCAGTGTGCGCCTCAAGCCACCAGGCACGACCTTTGTGAGGTTGCATCAGGTTGAATCCCTCCCCCATTTGCGGCGTTGTGATGAGCACATTATGTTGCTCTGCCAACGCCACAATCCGGTCAAAGGGTTCGGACCAGGCATGAAAGGCCAAGTCAAAGGTGCCGTTGTGAATAGGCATTAACCAGCGTCCATTCAGGTCGATATGGGCTTGCAAGCTGTGCTCGGGCTGCATGTGTACATGCGGCCAGTCAACGTTGTAGGCGCCCGTTTCCATCAAGGTCAGATCAAACGGCCCAAACTGCTCACCGATCAATTTGAAACCATCGAAATACCCCGAATCACCACTGAAGAAAATCCGTACCTCATCAACAATCATCACCCAGGACGCCCAAAGCGTCTGGTTATGATCAAACAGACCTCGGCCTGAAAAATGCTGGGACGGGGTCGCGATAAAGTGAATGCCTCCACATTGGGTGTCCTGCCACCAGTCCAGTTGCTGAACTTTACTGGCCGGCACTCCCCACTTGATGAGCAAATCCCCTACACCCAGGGGCGCCAAAAAATGCTGTGTTTTGGCTGCCAGGCGCAACACGGTTTTTTGATCCAGATGGTCATAGTGATTATGGGAAAGTATCACTGCCTCCAAAGGAGGAAGCTGATCAAGGCTGATCGGTGGCGCATGAAAACGCTTGGGGCCAGCCCACTGGAACGGTGAGGCACGCTCTGCGTAGACCGGATCGGTCAGCCAGTATTTGCCGTTGAGCTTGAGCAACAAGGTCGAATGCCCCAGCCGATACACACTGAAATTCGGTGCGGCATCCAACTGCTGACGAGTCAGTGACTTGACCGGGATCACACCTGCCGGACGAGTATCCGAAGGCTTTTGAAAAATCATTTTCCAGAAAATACCCAAGGTCTTGCCCAGGCTGGAGGACGGTCTTACGCCATCATTCAAAAATGCGCCTTGATGACGTTCAGCGGGTTTAGGTCCCTCTGCACTGTGTGAGTCGAGTGCCATGGCTGAAGGCTCCAGTGAAAAAGTGAGTATTAACTTGCTTTTCAGTCCATGAAAGGTTGATCGTCATTTTATGAACGCCTGTAGTGGTAGCAGACACTGCTTAACTTGCACCACAGGGTCGGTCTCTACCTCAGGGGCTGGAAGAGACCGAAAAATCGTTTCAAAAAAAACAACATATCTGCGATGTATTCTCGACAATGCTTATCAGCAAGCCAACAATCGGCCAGAGACTACCAAGCAGTTGCCGGATACTCAGCCCAAACATCTTGCGCAGATAACCATGGACAATAAAAGAGGCAAAGGTCTGTCGTTCGCCAAGCGCATTTATGCGCCACGGATCATTGGCTCTGGGTTTGGCGGCATCGGCTTGATGGCGGCTCTCTATCCGCTCGACAGGTCTGCCTGGGTGTGGGTACTGCTGCTGATCAATGCGTTTGCATGGCCGCACTTGGCATATCAGCTGTCATCACGTGCGACGTATCCGTATAGGGCTGAACGCCGCAATATTTTGATCGATTCTCTGTGTGGGGGATTTTGGGCTGCGAGCATTCAGTTCAATCCTCTGCCAACGGTTATCATTGTGTCGATGATGATGATGCATAACGTCGCGGCAGGTGGCCCAAAATTGCTGCTCCGTGGAGCGCTGGCGCAATTGGCAGGTGCCCTGATTGCGTCGTTGCTGTTCGGTATTGCCTTTACTCCCCATACCACCAGCCTGCAAGTTTATGCCTGCGTGCCCGTACTGATCCTTTACCCTTTCGCTGTAGGCATGGTCAGTTATGGCCTGGCAATCACTCTGGCGGAACATAAGCGGACACTCAGCACCCTCAGCCGTACCGATAGCCTTACCGGTCTGCTTAATCACGGCTACTGGAAAGACCTGTTACAGCTCAGCTTCCTCAAGTGCCAAGAAAACCATTCCACTGCCACGCTGGTACTGATTGATATCGACCATTTCAAGAATATCAATGACACCTACGGACATATCGTGGGCGATAGTGTATTGCGCCAGCTCAGCAAGGAGCTCAAGAATAACTTGCGTGCCGAAGACCTCGCCGGGCGATATGGCGGTGATGAATTCTGCGTCATCCTGCCCAACCGTTCGCTGGCCCAAACCACGGAAATCATGGAGCGGCTGCGCCATGTGTTCGCCAACTTTCAATACTGCGACGAACCTGACCTGAACGTTAGCCTGAGCATTGGGCTAGCCACCTGCCGCCCCGAGTTCCTGCACGCCAACATGTGGTTGAACGAAGCCGATAAAGCCCTGTACATCGCAAAAAACACGGGCCGTAACAAAATCAGTGTTGGTGCCGCAGACACACTTCCAGAGTCGGTTTTGAGCGGCAGTTCCGGTTGAACCCATCACGCAAGCGAAACCAGAAGAGAGCCCTATGGCCATTGAAGATACAGCCACTCCAGCGCCCACAAGGAAAACCGATCACTTGCGTTTTCATCGGGCCTACGAGCACTTGGCGCCAACCTTCGGCAATGACCGGTTTGCCTTAAGGGCTGAAGCATTTGCGCGCTTCTTTGGCACCCCGGCCTTTCTCGGCGCACAAACCCTGATCGTGGTGATATGGGTATGCCTGAATGTGTTTGGCGTGGCGCACTTTGATATTTATCCGTTCATCCTGCTCAATCTCGCGTTCAGCTTGCAATCGGCCTATGCCGCGCCCTTGATCCTGCTCGCTCAAACGCGCCAAGCCGCGCGCGACAAGGCCCAGTCCGATGCAGATGCCCAGCACCGCGAGGCTCTGGCCGTGGCCAATACCGAACGGCAAGCCGCCGCGGCTCAAACCACAGAACAGATCATGACGCTGCTGGAACAAAACACCCGGCTAACCGAAATGACCAAACAGTTGACCGAGCGGATTGAAAGCCTGACCACGGAAATGCACCAACACTTCGTGCGCAAAGAGTCCTGAGGGTTGCAGGCACTCAGCTTATACAGCGGCGCACGGCCGAAATTTCAGGCACGTCCTGACGCTGCATATACACACGTAAAGGCTCGGTAATGTTCAGACGGTCGTCGATGTTTTGATCCAGCAATAACTGGATCAACTCGCGCTTGAGGGTCATGGTGTCTGCGCCAGCAGACTGCCAAACAAACTCGCTGGTAGGCGTGATGTTGTCGTCAGCGACATCCATCCCGAAAGAATCTTCACTAAAGCGGACAATGTGCTGGCTTGTCTTACGATTGAAACCAACAAAACCGTTAAGTAGATCGGCGGCCTGACAGATTAGTTGCGAAGTGATACGCATGGTAAACCTCACTAACGAGCCCCAAGGGCTCTGGAACGATGGTTTACACGCAAGACTTGATGCTTGTCCCTCTGCCGGGGACGCTGCTGCGCCCAAGAGTACTGCACATTTGCAGGAAAAATCGCAAAAAAAACATTACACAGGTCCATGTCGATCTGCCCGTCGCTTGGCCCCCTATTGTTCTGATTGAAAGGAATTCAACCAATGCCTGACACTTTTGGCAAAAGCGCCCTGCTACTGATCCTGGCCATGAGCGGCGTACAAACCGCCAGCGCGGTAAACACCATTGAAGCGGCACAAGCCAACGCTCACGGTATCCCGCACCCGGCAGTTATTGCCCATCGGGGTGCGTCATTCGATGCCCCGGAATCAACCGCAGCAGCCTACACCCTGGCCCGAGACTTGGGCGCCGACTATCTGGAAATGGACCTGCAACGCAGCAAGGATGGTGTTCTGTTTGCGCTGCATGACAACAGCCTGTTACGTACCACCGATGTGGCCAAAAAATTCCCGGAGCGCAAAGACAGCCCCGCCAGCGCCTTTACCCTCGCAGAACTTAAAACCCTGGATGCAGGCAGTTGGTTCAACCAGTCTTACCCGACACGCGCACGTCAATCCTACGTAGGACTGCCGATTTTGACTCTGGACGAAATCATCGATATCGCCCAAGGCAATCCGCAACACAAACCGGGCCTGTACATCGAAACCAAAGAACCCAAGCAATTTCCGGGTATTGAACACGACCTGAAAAACAAGCTGAACGAACGAGGCTGGCTTGAGCCTGCGACAGGAGCGAAAGCGGAACCGCAGGTCGGTCAGGGCAAAGGCCGGGTGATTTTGCAAACCTTCGAGAAAAGCAGCCTTGGGTTGTTGCAAAAAGAAATGCCCGACACACCAAAAATCCTCTTGCTGTGGGTGGGTGAAGACTCCATTACGCCCAAGACCACGCTCAGTTTCGCCGATTCTGGCGAGAAGGATAAAGCCGCGTACTACGCCAAGCAGCAACCCAAAGACCAGGCAGAGTTCATCCGATGGCTTGATATTGCCAAGACCAACGGAGCAATCGGCACAGGCCCATCGGCAGCACTCACCCACGGCGGTGACCAGAGTTATGCCGACCTGATCCAGCCGTGGATGAACAAGGCCACCCACGACAAAGGCATGCTGGTGCACGTGTACACCCTCGACGAACCTGTGGACTTCAAAAAAGCAATGGCCGCAGGCGTCGACGGCATTTTCACTAACCGTGCCAGTGAACTGCTCAAGTACTTCCAGCGTCCAGCACCACAAACCGTTAACCAACTGCTGGAAAAAAATGGCTACTAGCAAGTAACAGGGCGAAAATTAAGGATGAGTTAAGTTGCGCCGGGTAGTCTGAGCCCACTTAAACAAATCAACCCCAAGGGACTCAACATGAAATCACTTAATCTAGTATTCGCCACTGTTGCCCTGGCCTTGACTGCTGGTGTTGCCCAGGCCGATGTACGCCCTGACCATATTCCTGGCCTGATCAAATCGGGTGAAATCACCTCATTTGAAAAGTTGAATCAAGCAGCGCTGGATAAACATCCGGGCGCGACCATTCTCGACACCGAGCTTGATCACTCCTACGGCAAACTGGTTTATGAAGTTGAATTGCGCGACAGCAAAGGTATTAAGTGGGACGTCGATCTCGACGCAAAAACTGCTGAAGTGCTGCAGGACAAACAAGACACCTGAGTTAATTTAAATAAAAAGGCCGCGCCACTCTTTATGAAGGGCGCGGCTTTTTGTTTTGTCTGTAGAAATTTATACAAATACCCCATGAATTTGTACCTTGCTCAAGTGTTGTGGCTAAAATCAACTTTTTAAGCAAGAGCATTTCCCATGGCGCAAGGCGCGGCAGACGATATTGCAACAATTAACCGGATCAGTGCTGTGCCTGCGATCCTGCAGGTCATCACTGAAATGACCGGTATGCGCTTTGCCGCCGTTGCCCGAGTCACCCAGACCACCTGGACCGCCTGTGCGGTACTCGACAACCTGGGCTTTGGTTTGCAGGCGGGTGGGGAACTGGATCTAGTCAGCACACTGTGCTTTGAAAGCATGAACTCGCATCTGCCGATCATCATCGACAACGCCAGTACAGACCCGCTGTACCAGCACCATCACACGCCAAAACTGTATCGTTTCGAGAGCTACATCACGATTCCGGTATGGCGTACCGACGGCAGTTTTTTTGGCACTCTGTGCGCTCTTGACCCAGATCCAGCAAGCCTCAAAGCCAGCACCATCCAGTCCACAATGGAGTCATTTGCACGTCTGCTTTCTCTGCAAATTGACGCTGAAGAAAGCCTGCAGCGTACCGAAACGGCGCTGTTACAGGAGCGCGAAAATGCAGAGTTGCGCGAGCAATTTATCGCCGTTATCGGCCATGACTTGCGCAACCCGTTATTCGCTATCACCACAGCCGCCGAGTGTTTGTTACGCAGGCACCCCAGCCCGTCAACTGATGTTCTGGTGCAGCACATCCTGACTTGCGGTCATCGTGCATCGCAGTTAGTAGAGGACGTACTGGACTTTGCTCGAGGCCGCCTCGGCAGCGGAATCCCCGTAACCCTGTGCGAATGCCTCGATCTCGATCAAGTGTTCAGCCACGTGGTTTCGGAAGTACAAAGCGTTCATCCCGACCGCTGGATCCAGTCTGACATCGGACCACTCGAAGGCATTCAATGTGACAGTGGCCGTTTGGCTCAACTGCTCTCCAACCTGCTGGCCAATGCCATTACCCATGGTTCTCTCACCGGTTCGGTGCGGGTTGAAGCCCTGATCCTGGATGGGGTTTTCAGGCTCTCGGTCTCGAACCAAGGCAAACCCATCCCGGCCGAACTCCTGCCCGATATCTTCAAGCCCTATACACGCTCGGCCAACCACACACCGCAAGCCGGTCTTGGCCTTGGGCTGTACATTGCCAGCCAGATAGCCCTGTCCCACGGCGGCCATCTGGAAGTAGCCTCGGATGAAGAAAACGGCACGATTTTTACCTTTAGCCTGCCGCTGCCCTGAAGGTCGACCTGCGAAAAAATCTGTATTTGGGCTCGGGATAAGTAGAAACTGACGCACTGTTCAGCGGTAACTGATGTAAAGCGTCAGCTACCTCCCATTGCGCCCCGACAGAATTCCGACATGCACATCCGCCTCTGCGCTTATGAAGCCCTCACCCCTCTCCAGCGCGAACAATTGCTGGGGATTGAGGTTCATCCTGAGCAAATCGCTTTTTGCGGCAATATCGAGTCGGCTCTGCACTCGCTGCCTGCCCAAGCACATGACGGGATCAAAGGATTGGCACTGCTAACCGATGAACTACCGGTGGCCTTTCTACTCCTTAAGCGCCAACTACTTTTGCCTCATTGGGCAGAAACTGGCAGCGCCACCTTGCACGCACTGCAGGTCGACAGTCGGATGCAAGGCCAAGGATTAGGCAAAGCCTGTCTGCGCGAACTACCCCAGGCCATTCATCGGTTTTGGCCCGAAGTTCGTCAGTTGATGCTGTCTGTAAGTCCGTTCAACGCCAGCGCCCTGGCTTTTTACCTGAGCCAGGGGTGGGTCGAGCAGGGCGAGGCCTATCGCGGTGAACGACGTCTGGTGCTGTCGCTGAAACCCATGTCGCCGCGGCTGTTACAGGCCGGTTAAGCGGGCTTGTTAACCGGTAGCCAGATCTCTACCACCCCTGTGCCGGTGTCAGGATTGAAGTCTGCGCTGTAGCGCTCGAACTCGGGCGCATCAACCGCTTCGTAGCCAGAGTTGGGCAGCCAGTCGTTCCAAATCGCCTGAAAAGTCTGTGCAAGAGTATCCAGTGGGCCGCGATGCTCGAAGACCGCGTAGGCATGCTCTTGCAACTCAATCCAGCGATACCGCTCAGGCAGGTCGTCCAGCTTGCTGATAGCCACGCCGGCAATGTATTCAAAGCCGCCTTCGCCATCCGGATTACAACAAACACCGTAGGTTTCCTCGCCAATTTGACTTGGCACCTTTCCGATCTCCGGGATGAACTGGTCCCACAAATGAGGAATTCGATCAGAGGTCTCCTGAGTGAAACGCCCACCCAAGCCCGCGATCAGTTGAAACTGACCTTTGGCAAATCGCGGAGCTGGCAGTTCGAACTTTTTTAGTTGATCCATGGGACATGCTCGATCGAGTAAGTAGGAAACACAGCAATTGAGTATAGGAACAAAAACGCAGCTTGGTCGTACCCGCGAAAAAATAGACCCTGGCGGCATCTAGACAAAAGGCCATCATCGCCAGTATTGTTTTGTTCAGACCACCGCAGTGGTCAACGTCGCTCGGACGGTTCCGGGCGCTTACGTATCAGAGGCACACATGGCAGACCAAGGTTCGCCGCGACGCTTTGCGCGCATAGATCGACTCCCCCCCTACGTTTTCAACATCACTGCTGAACTGAAGATGGCCGCCCGACGTCGGGGCGAAGACATCATCGACTTCAGCATGGGTAACCCTGACGGCCCGACGCCACCCCATATCGTAGAAAAGCTCTGCACTGTCGCACAGCGTGAAGACACGCACGGCTACTCGACTTCGCGTGGTATTCCGCGTCTGCGCCGGGCTATTTCACGCTGGTATGCCGACCGTTACAACGTCGAGATTGATCCCGAGCACGAAGCCATTGTCACTATCGGTTCCAAGGAAGGCCTGGCGCACTTGATGCTTGCCACTCTGGACCAAGGCGACACCGTGCTGGTGCCCAACCCCAGCTACCCGATTCACATTTACGGTGCCGTGATTGCCGGTGCCCAGGTGCGTTCGGTGCCCCTGATCCCTGGCGTGGACTTTTTTGCCGAACTGGAAAAAGCCATTCGCGGCTCGATCCCCAAGCCGAAAATGATGATCCTGGGGTTCCCGTCCAACCCCACGGCGCAATGCGTTGAGCTGGATTTCTTCGAGCGCGTGGTAGCCCTGGCCAAACAATACGATGTATTGGTGGTTCACGACCTGGCCTACGCCGACATCGTCTACGACGGCTGGAAAGCCCCTTCGATCATGCAAGTGCCGGGCGCCAAGGACATCGCGGTGGAGTTTTTCACCCTGTCAAAAAGCTACAACATGGCAGGCTGGCGCATTGGCTTTATGGTGGGTAATCCGGAGTTGGTCAATGCTCTGGCGCGAATCAAGAGCTACCACGACTATGGCACCTTCACCCCGCTGCAAGTGGCGGCGATTGCTGCGCTCGAAGGCGACCAGCAGTGCGTCAAGGATATTGCCGAACAGTACCGTCAGCGCCGCAACGTGATCGTCAAAGGGCTGCATGAACTGGGCTGGATGGTCGAAAACCCGAAAGCTTCGATGTATATCTGGGCCAAGATTCCCGAGGCTTACGCGCACCTGGGCTCGCTGGAATTCGCCAAGAAGCTGTTGGCGGATGCCAAGGTCTGTGTGTCGCCAGGCGTAGGATTTGGTGAGTACGGCGACGATCATGTGCGCTTTGCCCTGATTGAAAATCAGGATCGCATTCGTCAGGCGCTACGCGGTATTCGCGCTATGTTCCGGGCTGACGGCTTGAGCGCCAGCTAAGTTTCTGTAGCCGCTGCCGTAGGCTGCGATGGGTTGCACGGCAACCCTGTTTGAAGGGCCTGCGGCCCTTCAAACAGCCTGGCGGCAGCGGCTACAAATACTCGTTAAACCACCAACGACAGCAGCAGAATAAAGATCAAACCTACAACCGACAGGATGGTTTCCATCGCGGTCCAGGTTTTGAAGGTTTCAGCCACGGTCATGTTGAAGTACTGCTTCACCAGCCAGAAACCCGCATCGTTGACGTGAGACAGAATCAACGACCCCGCCCCCGTTGCCAGCACCAGCAGCTCGCGGTTTACACCCGGAATCATGTCCACTACCGGCAATACAATCCCCGCACCGGTAATCGTCGCTACGGTCGCAGAACCGGTCGCGATACGAATCACCGCAGCCACCAGCCAAGCCAACAGGATCGGTGAGATTTGCGCGTTCACCGCCATATGGCCGATCACGTCACCCACACCACTAGCCACAAGCATTTGCTTGAAGCCGCCGCCTGCACCAATGATCAGAATGATTGCAGCGGTCGGAGCCAGGCTCGCGTCGAGCAGTTTCAGGATGCGTTTTGAATCAATACCCTGACGAGCACCAAAGGTGTAAAGCGCCAGCAGCAATGCCAGCAACAGGGCGCTGATCGGGTGACCGATCATGTCCATCCACACACGGAAGAAGTTGCCATCCGGCAGCGCAACGTCCGCGAACGTCTTGAGCAACATCAGGAACACCGGCAGCAGCACAGTGATCAAGGTGATGGAAAAGCTCGGCAGCGTGCTTGATTCCGGCTCGCTCGCCAGTTGGTCCATCAACTCCTGCGAAGCATGACCGGGAATGTATTTAGCGATAAACGTACCGTAAATAGGACCGGCAATGATCGCCGTTGGCAACGCAACGATCAGGCCATACAAAATGGTCTTGCCGATATCGGCACCAAATACGCCAATGGCCAGCAACGGGCCCGGGTGCGGCGGCACCAACCCGTGTACAGCCGACAAACCGGCGAGCAGCGGGATACCGATTTTGATGATCGAGACACCGGTGCGGCGCGCAACGATAAACACCAGCGGGATCAACAGTACAAAGCCGATTTCGAAGAACAGCGGAATGCCGACCAGGAATGCGGCAAACATCATCGCCCACTGCACCTTTTCCTTGCCGAATGCACGGATCAAGGTACGGGCGATTTGATCTGCACCGCCAGAGTCAGCCATCATTTTGCCAAGCATGGTGCCCAGCGCCAGGATGATCCCGACAAAGCCCAACACACCACCAAAGCCGTCCTGGAACGATTTGATGATCAGATTGGCAGGCATACCGGCCGTCAGGCCCAAAAATGCCGACGCAATGATCAATGCGATAAAGGGATGCAGCTTGAATCGGGTGATCAATACGATCAAGCCGATGATGGTCACTACTGCGTCAAGCAGCAGAAACGTATTGTGGGACATGCCTAGCATGGGGCGTCTCCTGCCTTTTTGTTGTTATCCAGTACGTGTGTGCCGCTACGGCCGAGGCAGATAGCGCTATCTGTTTGAAACAACATCATGAAGTTGCCATTACCGTCTGCTCGCACCACCAGTCTCGGGCAGCGCTCGCTAATTGCTTAACGTTCATCTCACCTGCGTTCAAGGTCAGTACCAATGACTCATTGGTCGGTGACTCAAGCGCAGCGAACTGACTGTCGATCAGCGTCTTGGGCATAAAGTGCCCCGGACGATCGGCCACTCGAGCAGCAGCGACTTCAGGGGTGAGCTCAAGAAACACAAAGCCCAAACCGTCAACCGCACTGCGCAAGCGCTCGCGATAACGCAGTTTCAGCGCCGAGCAGGTCAGGACCGGGCGCTGGCCGTTAGCAACCGCACGACGCAATTCATCGCACAGGCTGTCTAGCCAGCCGGCACGGTCTTCATCGGTCAGGGGGATACCGGCACTCATTTTGTCTATATTGGCCGCTGGGTGAAACGCATCACCTTCAATCGGAGTTGCGCCATTGAGATGGCACAGTGCCTGGCTAACGCTGGACTTGCCGCAGCCGGCGACGCCCATGATGACCAGAGCAGTAATAGGTTGACTCATGAAACACCTCAGTCCGTAGACAGCGCTGTCTTTGTCCATGCGTTCAATACTTGAAAGCAAAGCACAAAGCCTAGGCTACCGACGTCTATTTCTCATTTTTATGGGGAGACGCGGTGACGCTCTCGACATACAAAGCTGGGGTAACTGACTTGCCCGCAATCAGGCAATTGCGGGCACGCCAGGACAGCGCTACCTTAGTGACTTGTTTTTTGTTTGGCAAGCCGCCCCGATGACCTCCTCTAAAAACGATAAAAACACCCGAACCACGGGTCGCCCTACCCTTAATGAAGTTGCCCGCCTCGCCGGGGTCAGCCCCATTACCGCCTCCCGCGCCTTACGCGGTATCAGCAGCGTCGCCATCGAGCTTGCAGAAAAGGTGCGGGTGGCCGCCGCCGACCTGAACTACGTGGTCAATCCGGCCGCTCGGGCACTCGCCTCGGCGCAGAGCCACTCCGTAGTCGTGCTGGTGCCTTCATTGTCCAACCTGCTGTTTATCGACACTCTCGAAGCTATCCATGCCGTATTGCGCCCCAAGGGTTTTGAAGTATTGATCGGCAACTTTCACTACTCGCGCGATGAAGAAGAAAACCTGCTGCGCAACTACATGGCCTACCAGCCACGCGGTCTGTTGCTGACAGGCTTTGACCGCTCCGAAAGCTCCCGGCGCATGATCGAAACCAGCAATGTCCCTTGCGTGTACATGATGGAACTGGATGCTGCCGAGGGCCTGAACTGCGTAGGCTTTTCTCAGTTGAAGGCCGGTGAAACCGCCGCCCGGCATTTGATCTCCCGTGGGCGCCGACGTTTGGCCTATATCGGCGCTCAACTCGATCAACGCACGCTGTTGCGGGGCGAAGGCTACCGTCGCGCCTTGCAGGAAGCAGGCTTGTACAACCCTGACCTTGAAGTGTTGACGCCCCGCCCTTCCTCTGTGGGCCTTGGCGGTGAATTGTTTTTACAATTGCTCGCCAGCCATCCGCAGGTTGATGCCATATTTTTCGGCAACGATGACCTTGCCCAAGGGGCCCTGCTGGAGGCAGCGCGCACCGGGATAAAAATCCCGGAGCAGATTGCGGTACTAGGCTTTAACGACCTGCCGTCTTCGGAGTTTATGGTGCCGCGCCTCAGCAGTATTCGCACACCTCGGGAAGCCATTGGCCGCCGCGCAGCCGAGCAGATGCTCACACTGATGGCGGGCAATAAAGTGGCCAACCCGGTACAAGACATGGGGTTTGAATTGATGGTGCGCGAGAGCAGTTAATGCAACTGCAACGTCGAGTTGAACTGGCTGATAGCATCGACCACATGCCTGGAGCCTTGCTGGATCTCCAGAATTGCCTCTCCCGCCTCATTGGCCAGTTCAACACCCAGCCCGGTTCGGCTCAGGCTCGACTGCATGCTGGTGACCGCACTGAGCGATAGGTCATGGTTTCTGCGTACCACTTCAACAATTTCCAGTGTGGCCGCACTGGTGCGCGCCGCCAGATTTCTGACCTCATCTGCCACCACTGCAAAACCGCGCCCGTGCTCACCAGCCCTTGCCGCCTCTATCGCGGCATTGAGCGCCAGCAAGTTGGTCTGATCGGCGATCCCGCGAATGGTCTGCACAATCTTGCCAATGCTGTCCGACTGCTTGCTCACGGCATCAATGCTCTGCGCAGCTTCATTGAGGTCCCTGGAAATGGCCTCGATGATTTGCACCGTCTGCTGAACCACCTGCGACCCCTTCTGCGCGCAGGCGTCGTTTTGCACCGAAGTGCTGTGGGCCGATTCGGCAGCAGTTTGCAGGTTGGTGACCTGGGCGGTGATATCGCTGGCGAACTTCACTATTTTGTACAACCGGCCTTTGGCATCGAAAATCGGGTTGTAGGACGCTTCAAGAAAAACCGTATGACCGTATTTGTCGACCCGCTCAAAACGTCTGGAATGGTATTCACCTCGGTTGAGCGAGGCCCAGAAAGATTTATATCCGGCTGATTCGCTCTCACTTCGATGACAGAACATGCCGTGGTGTTGGCCAACAATTTCGTTCACTGAGTAATGCATGGTGTCGAGAAAGTTCTGGTTGGCATTGATCACCCGCCCATCAGGTGAAAACTCGATGACGGCCATGGAGCGGCTCAGGGCATTCACGATGCTCTGGTTTTCGTGCTCTTTATTGATTTGCTCGGTGATGTCCGAAGCAACCTTGATCACACGGGTGACCTGCTGGTCTGAACCGACAATGGGCATATAGCTGGCTTCCAGCCATACCTCACGCCCCGACTTGTCAAGCCGTGAGAAGGTGCCGCTCAACGGTTCGCCGCGTTCCAGATCGCGCCAAAAATGGCTGTAGTCGCTGCATTTGATGTAAGACTGTTCACAAAAAAGTCGATGGTGTTTGCCACGAATCTCGTCAACGGAATAACCCATGACCCGACAAAAGTTCTCGTTGGCATCCAGGATGGTGCCATCAGGGGCGAACTCAATAATAGCCATGGAGCGACTGATAGCCTGCACTTTGGCTGCCATGTCATTTAACAAGCTATTGAGGCGTTGATTCTCAAGCTGATCGGCTTTTCGGGGCGAATTAAACATGGCTCAATCCCTGGAGGTGCTGTCTATTGATAATTCAAAAGTGTCCAAGACACAGCAAACCACCTGCGCTTTTAACTCTTAACGTTAGAGCTGTACGCACTTCGAGGGTTTAAGCACTTAGCGCCCGGCCCCGTGAAACAGGAGCATAGCTAGCCAAATAACGGGTGCAAGCAAATGGCCATCAACTTGCGACGAAACGCACAGGCTTAAAAAATAATCCAAATGGAGGATGCGGCGTTTAAAAGTACGACAGGAGCCCGAGAACCGAGCTCCTGGAGAGTTACTTAATGCCCAAACAACCCGGTATCGGACTTTTTGGATTTTTTATCAGCGCGTTTTTCGTCAGCTGTTTTGGCCGGTTTTTTCTTCGCTGCTTTCTTTGAATCCATGCCTTTAGCCATGTTGTGCGCTCCAGTGTTCAGGGATGTGGACTCAGGTATAGCACTGATCACGCGCGAACTTTTATTTAAAACCGTTTATTCGAAAAAGAACGATAAAACTTACGTTTTAATTCCGAATAGACCTCAACAGTAAATATCGGCAACACCACAAAACCCGCGCCATGTTTGTTTATACTGCGCGCCCCTTCCCTAAAAGCCTGTGGACTCATGACTGCCATTGTTTACGCCCCGCTTGAAGCACCTTTGTGGCCGTTGATGAACAAGTTTTATCGTGCGCACCAGTCGTCGATGAAAGCGGTCAAGGACGCGCAATTATGGGTCGCTCGCCAAGAAGAGATTATTGCGGGGTTGTGTTTGCGGCCAATGGCTAACGGCTACTGGCTAACAGGGTTGTTTGTCGCGCCAGCGCTACGCGGGCAAGGTGTGGCTGGCGAACTGGTCAGCCAGGCAGTGGCAACCTGCGACGGCCCGGTCTGGTTGTTCTGCGATCCAGAACTGCAGGGTTTCTATGAAAAACTGGGATTCAACCTGGACGTGGAATTGCCCCACGCCCTGCATGAACGACTGGTTCGCTACCAACGCAACAAGGCGATGATTGCGTTAGGGGTTACTCCTGCGTGCCCGGTTCCAGATCCGGAAACAACACATCAATAAAGCCAAATTTGTTGAAGTCCTTGATTCGTGACGGATACAGACGCCCGATCAGGTGATCGCATTCATGTTGCACCACCCGCGCATGAAAGCCTTCCGCAACGCGTACGATCGGCTCACCTTTGGGGGTGAAGCCTTCGTAGCGGATCTTGTGATACCGCTCGACTACACCGCGCAGGCCTGGGACTGACAGGCAGCCTTCCCAATCCTCCTCAAGCGCGGGGCTCAGAGGCGTGATCAACGGATTGATCAGGATGGTCTGCGGCACGGCTTCGGCATCCGGGTAGCGTTCGCTGTGCTCGAAGCCAAAGATCACCAGTTGCAGATCAACACCAATCTGCGGGGCCGCCAGACCCACACCGCCCGCATGTTCCATGGTCTGCAACATGTCGTCGAGCAGTTGCCAAAGTTCAGGCGTGTCGAACATTTCAGCCGGCACCGGTTGGGCTACACGCAATAGACGCTCATCGCCCATTTTCAGAATTTCACGAATCATAGTCAGGCTTCATCAGAAGTGGGTTTAAGGGAATGGTCGCGCCCCAGGCCAGAAACATGCTGCTTCGAGTCGGGGTCTTCGGATTCAGCGAATGTTTTCTCACCCGGATTTTTGCCTTCGGCCGACAAGTGTTCGATCACCGCATTCATCTCGGCTCCCAGCAACAGCACTGCCGACGAAATGTAGAAGTACAGCAACAACACGATGATTGCCCCGATACTGCCATACATGGCGTTGTAGTCCGCGAAGGTTTTGACATAAAAGGCAAAACCCAATGACGCCACAATCCAGACGACTACCGCAAGCACCGACCCAGGCGTAATAAAACGAAATTTCTGCTCAACATCGGGCATCACGTAATACATCAGTGCCACCGCAACCATCAGCAACAGGATAATCACCGGCCAGCGCAGGATGGTCCACAGCGTCACAACGAAGTCTTCAAGCCCCACCTGCCCTGCCAGCCAGCTCATCACTTGCGGCCCGAGCACCATTAGCGCAGCCGCGGCCAGAAGCATGCCGGCAATGCCGATGGTGTAAAAAATCGACAGCGGAAAACGCTTCCAGATGGGCCGCCCTTCGACCACGTCATACGCGGCATTCATCGCACTCATCATCAGCCGCACACCCGCCGAAGCGGTCCATAACGCAATCACGATACCCACCGACAGCAACCCGCCCTTGGACTGCTGCAACTGGTCGATGACCGGATTGACCTGCTCCAGCGCTTGCGGCGGCAAGACCAGTTCAGACTGCAAACGCAACCAGGTAAAGAAGTCGGGCAGATGCAAAAAGCCGATCAGAGCAATCAGGAACAGAATGAAGGGAAACAACGAAAACAGCATTTGGTAGGCCAGCGCCGAGGCGTAGGTCGACATTTCATCGTCGATAAATTCCTTGACCGTACGGATCAAGACTTTGCCCAAAGGCAGGCCGTTCAAGCCTGGAAAAAACATAGCGTCTCCTTTCGCCGCGCAGTTATTGAGTTCAACACGCCTCCAAGCGAAGGGTTTTACCTAAAAGTAGTCCAATTGGCGACTCTGAAAGCACTTCACCGCCAAACCTGTAAATCGACCAACCCAAGGTTGACTCACCTTCCCGCACCGAGTTTCATTTATTTTCTACCGATCATTTCGTCGTTCCGCGCAGGTTGGGCTTTATGTTTGCCCGCTAACCCCCGAGAATACGCGACGTATTCAGGCTATGGCGCTGAAGATCCGCAATTGTAGGAAGGTTATGAAACTCGATAAAAAGCTGGCTATTGCCCGCAGAAACCAGGAACTCGGCGGCGCGGTACTCGGCGTCAACAACTGCCATTTCGCCGCACTGAACACCAACAAGAACATCTGGTGGTTCGATATTCCGTTGGCCCGCTTGGCTGTCGGTCAATACGAATGGGTACACTTGTTGCTGCACACTCCAAGCACCGACGAGCTGCTGCATTTGAAGGTAACGACAGCATTCCTGCGCGAAAAGCGCGAAGGCATGGTCGTACGTGCTACGCACAAGCGTACGCCAACCATGAGCCTTGAGCTGAGCGCAGACAAGGACTCCTTCCTGCAGGACGTGCGTCCGACAGGTACTGGTGTCAACTTCGCGCAATTTATGCAGAAGTAAAAAATCCGTGGGAGCGAGCCTGCTCGCGAAAGTTACAAGCGTTAACATCTTTCGCGAGCAGGCTCGCTCCCACACAAGTAAACAACAAAGCCCCGCAATGCGGGGCTTTGTTGTATTCAGGCAAGTTACTTTTTAAGGCCCAGCTTTCTCAGCTCTTCGTCTCGCAGCTCACGACGCAAAATTTTGCCCACGTTGGTGGTCGGCAAACTGTCGCGGAATTCGACGAATTTAGGCGCTTTGTAGGCTGTCAGATTGGCACGCATATGCGCCATCACCTGGTCTTTGGTCAAGGTCATGCCCGGCTTGACCACGATAAACACTTTGATCAGTTCACCGGTTTTCTCATCCGGAATACCGATTGCCGCGGACTGCAAAACACCAGGCAAGGAAGCCATCACGTCTTCCAGCTCGTTCGGGTACACATTGAAGCCCGAAACCAGAATCATGTCTTTCTTGCGATCGACAATACGGATATAGCCATCTGGCTGAATGAGTGCGATATCACCGGACTTCAACCAACCTTCAGCGTCCATGATCTCCGCGGTCGCGTCCGGGCGCTCCCAATAGCCTTTCATGACCTGCGGGCCCTTGATGCACAACTCGCCAACTTCACCCAGCGGCAGCTCCTCACCGGCATCGTTGATTACTTTGCACAGCGTCGAAGGCACCGGAATGCCAATGGTGCCAACCTGGATGCTCTGGGCCGGGTTTACCGTGGCCACAGGGCTGGTTTCGGTCATGCCGTAACCCTCGCAGATCGGGCAACCGGTCACAGTTTTCCAACGTTCGGCCACCGACATTTGCAAGGCCATGCCGCCCGATAACGTCACCTTGAGAGCCGAAAAGTCCAGCTTGCGGAAGGCATCGTTGTTGCACAGCGCCACAAACAGGGTATTGAGACCCACAAAGCCGGTGAACTTCCACTTGGACAGTTCTTTGACCATCGCCGGCAAATCACGTGGGTTGCTGATCAGCACGTTATGGTTACCGAGCAACATCATCGCCATGCAGTGAAAGGTAAAGGCGTAGATGTGGTACAGCGGCAGTGGCGTAATCAGGATTTCACAACCCTCATTGAGGTTGGAAGCCATCAGCGCCTTGCACTGCAACATGTTGGCGATCAGGTTGCGGTGGCTCAGCATCGCGCCCTTGGCCACACCCGTAGTGCCACCGGTGTATTGCAGCACAGCAACATCACTGCTCGCAGGGTTGGCTTCCTTGACCGGCTGGCCCTGCCCTTTGCTCAGCACATCGTTGAATTTGATGGCCTGGGGCAAGTGATAAGCCGGAACCATTTTCTTCACATACTTGATGACCGAGTTGATCAGCACCCGCTTGAAGGGCGACAACATGTCGGCCACTTCGGTGACGATCACATACTTGATCGAAGTCTGCGGCACGACCTTTTCGGCCAGATGCGCCATGTTCGCCAGACATACCAGCGCCTTGGCGCCAGAGTCCTTGAATTGGTGTTCCATTTCCCGCGCGGTATACAGCGGGTTGGTGTTGACCACGATCAAGCCGGCGCGGATTGCTCCGAACACAGCGATCGGGTATTGCAGCAGGTTGGGCAATTGCACGGCGATGCGATCGCCGGGTTGCAGGTCGGTGTGCTGCTGCAACCAGGCAGCAAAAGCGCCGGACTGCTCATAAAGCTCACCATAGGTGATGGTTTTGCCCAGATTACTGAACGCCGGTTTATCGGCGAAACGCTGGCAAGATTCCCGCAGTACCGTCTGAATATTTGGGTATTCATCTGGATTGATTTCAGCAGCAATCCCAGTTGGGTACTTATCCTTCCAAAAGCTCTCAATCATGGAAGCCCACTCCTCAGCGTCGCGAATTCTTCACCGCATGGGTGCGGTTCTTATTTGTTTGATTTTTATAATGGACAGTTCAGGTTTTTACTTAACCTGGAAGTCACAAAGCGCGCCGAGAGTAGCAGCTTTGCTAAAGGCCGCCTAGAGCCAAAAATGGGCCGCAGAGTAACCAACCTGACTGTAGGACAATCCTAAGTCATCATTAGTGCAATAACTCTACTAACGTCAAAAGCCCTCTATATCGGGCATTACAGCGCACCTACTGAAGGTTATGGGCCATTGTCGGTCAGTGTCATGGCCGAAAAAAAACGCCCACTGGCTTACTGCCAGTGGGCGTCTGTCGCCAGGTTGAACGAATCAGGCGTTATCGCGTAACTCGCGACGCAGGATCTTGCCAACGGGGGTCATGGGCAAGGAATCACGCAACACGATTTGCTTGGGCACCTTGTAGCCCGTGAAGTTGTCCTTGCAGTAAGCCTTGAGTTCTTCAACGGTCACCCCGCCTGCGCGCGGTACTACAAACAGTTTGACCGCCTCCCCGGTGCGTTCATCGGGCACACCAATGACTGCGCAATTGGCTACTTTTGGATGAGCCATGACGATGTCTTCAATCTCGTTGGGGTACACGTTGAAACCGGAGACGATGATCAGGTCTTTTTTGCGATCGACGATGCGGACAAAACCATCCGGATCAATCACCGCAATATCGCCGGTCTTGAACCAGCCATCGGCGTCCAGCACCTCGGCTGTGGCTTCCGGGTTTTGCCAGTAGCCCTTCATCACTTGCGGACCTTTGACGCATAGCTCGCCCCGCTCGCCCAGCCCCAGATCAACCCCCTCATCGCTGATCACTTTCATGGCCGTGCCCGGAACCGGCATGCCTACCGTGCCCAGCCTTGCCAGGGAGCCGCAAGGGTTGGCGCTGGCCACCGGCGAGGTTTCCGTCAGGCCGTAGCCTTCGACAATTCTGCACCCCGTGAGTTTTTCCCAACGCTCAGCCGTGGCCTTGACCAGTGCCGTACCGCCCGAGTTGGTGACTTTAAGCCCGGAGAAGTCCACGGTCTTGAAGTCGGGGTGGTCCATCAGCGCAACAAACAAGGTGTTGAGGCCCAGAAAACAGGTGAATTTCCAGTTTTTAAGTTCCTTGATAAAACCTTTGATATCACGCGGATTGGTGATCAGGACGTTATGGTTGCCGGTGACCATCATGCCCATGCAATTGGCGGTGAATGCATAGATATGATAAAGCGGCAGCGGACCGATCATGATCTCGCGGCCGTCCTTGAGCATCGGCTGGCCATCAGCCCCATGCTGTGACAGGCACGCACGCACCTGCTGCATGTTGGCTATCAGATTGCCATGGGTGAGCATCGCGCCTTTGGGCAGGCCGGTGGTGCCGCCCGTGTATTGCAGCACTGCGGTGTCATCCAGCGTTACCGTCAGCGGGCGAATAACCTGGCCGGCACCACGGCGTAACACGCTTTTGAAGGAAATCGCCTGGGGCAACTGGTAGGCAGGCACCAGTTTTTTAACCTTATCGACCACCAGGTTGGTGATCCAGCCTTTGGCGGCCGGCATCATGTCGCCCATTTTGGCTTCGATCAGGTAGTCGATTTCGGTGTCTTGCAGTACTTCCTGTACGCGCTTGCCGAACATGTTCAAGTACACCAGTGCACGAATACCTGCGCTCTTGAACTGATGACGCATCTCACGCGAGGTGTAGAGCGGGTTGGTGTTGACCACTATCAGCCCGGCACGCATCGCACCAAATACGGCAATCGGATACTGCAAGGTATTGGGCATTTGCACGGCGATGCGGTCGCCAGGCTTGAGATCGGTGTATTCCTGCAGATAACCGGCAAAAGCGGCACTGTGGCGTTCAAGCTCGGCATAGGTGATGGTCACACCCAAATTGCTGAAGGCCGGGCGATCCGCGAATTTCTTGCAGGAGCGCTCAAAAACATCAACCACCGACTTGAAAGTCGTCATATCGATATCCAGCGGTACACCGGCGGGACGTTTGTCATTCCAGAAATCAGGTTGCATTATTTTTATCCTCGTACCTGAGCGTGTCTGGCCGCGTCATTCATTTAATGAAAAGCGGAATGTGCGGACGTTAACAGTTATCAAGTTGTAGGCAAATACAGCGATCTTCGCCATTTACATCTTGAATCTTATTGCTACGGGATTACCTGTTGAGTGGCCTTCAGGCAAATGCGCTATACACTGCTACGACTACAAATGAAGGAATTGCCATGATCCCTGAGACTTTCTGGCTGGAGGCGAACGACCGTAGTGGTCTTTTTGTTCACCAGTGGCTGCCTGCTGGCACGCCCAAAGCCATTGTTCTGTTGGCTCATGGCATGGCTGAACACAGTGGCCGTTATGCATACCTGGGCAAAACCCTGTGTGATGCCGGTTTTGGGCTGTATGCCCACGACCAGCGCGGCCACGGCAAAACGGCGGAGCAAGAAACTCTGGGCTACTTTGCCGACAACGATGGCTGGTGTGCTGTGGTCAGTGATGTGGCGGCTATTAACCGACATATCAGCCAGACCTATCCGGGAGTGCCAATTTTCCTGCTCGGCCACAGCATGGGCAGTTACATCGCCCAGGCGTATTTGATGCATCACAGTGCAAGCCTGCAAGGCGCGATTCTCAGCGCCTCGAATTTCCAGCCGGTGGCGCTCTATCGTGCCGCCAGCCTGATCGCCCGTTTCGAACGGTGGCGCCAAGGACCCAAAGGTCGCAGCGCGCTGATCGAGTGGCTGTCCTTCGGCTCTTTCAACAAAACCTTCAAGCCCAACCGCACCGCTTACGACTGGCTCAGTCGTGACCCGGCCCAGGTCGATGCTTACGCCAGTGACCCCTTGTGTGGTTTTCGCTGCACCAACCAACTGTGGATCGATTTGTTAGGCGGGTTGCAGCAAATCAGCAAAGCGTCCAATCTCGCTCAAATTGATCCGGGCCTGCCGTTACTGATAATGGGCGGCTCATGTGATCCGGTGAGTGAAGGCAAGCGTCTCACTGATCTGGCCAAGGCTTTGCGACAAGCCGGTAATCGTCAGTTGCAGTTGAATCTGTACCCGCAAGCGCGGCACGAACTCTTCAATGAAATTAATCGCGACGAAGTGATGGCTGATGTTATTGAGTGGCTCAATCAGGCATTGAGCCACACCCGCCCGCTGCGCAGCGAATGAGCATATTTGCTTTTTTATCTAAAAGAATTGAAAAATCTTTTAAAATCATGGCTTTAAAACCAAACACTCGTCACAGGACATGCGCTAGATGACCCAGGTTACCAACACCCCGTACGAAGCCCTCGAAGTCGGCCAGACTGCCAGTTACAGCAAAACCGTCGAAGAGCGCGACATCCAGCTTTTTGCGGCCATGTCCGGCGACCACAACCCGGTGCACCTCGACCCTGAATTCGCCGCTGCGACCATGTTCAAAGAGCGCATTGCCCATGGCATGTTCAGTGGCGCGCTGATAAGTGCTGCCGTGGCCTGCGAACTGCCTGGCCCGGGCACTATTTATGTCGGCCAGCAAATGAGCTTTCAGAAGCCGGTAAAGATCGGTGACACCCTGACCGTGCGTCTGGAAATTCTGGAAAAAATGCCCAAGTTCCGCGTTCGCATCGCTACCCGCGTGTTCAATCAGCGCGATGAAATCGTGGTTGATGGCGAAGCCGAAATCATTGCCCCGCGCAAGCAACAAACCGTGACCTTGCCGGTGCTGCCGGCGATCAGCATTGGTTAATCCCCGCCCATAAAAAAACGCCGGTTAACCGGCGTTTTTTTATTCAGCCATGTTGCTCTCAAGCACGGGCACGGGCCTGATTACGCAGGGCTTTGACCTGATCGTGATTGCGTTGCACACCGTGATACTGGCGTTCTACCAGATCGCGAATACCCACCAGGTTGTGCTTGCTGATTTTCTCCAGCGCTTCCTTATAAGCTTTCAGCGCGTGGTCTTCACCGCGCTCAGCTTCGTTGAGCACTACTTCTTCATCCTTGCCGGTAAACACCGACTTGACGTCCACCCAGCGGCGATGCAAATCACCGGCGACGCTGGTGCTGGTTTCCGGATCACCACCCAGTGCACGTACCTGTGCCTGCAATTCGGCAGCTGCCGCTGCACAGTCAGCAGCACGCTTGGCAAACAGTGCCTTGAGCTCCGGGTGTTTGATATCTTCAGCGCAGGTTTTAAACCCTTCCTGGCCGTCTTTGCTGGTTTCGATCAAATCGTTCAGGACGCTAATGGCTTCTTTATTAAGGTCAGTCATTGTTCAATTCCTTACAGGGTTGAGGATCGTGCAATAGAGATTGCAGGGCTCGTGCCAGTTTTTAAAATCGAATAAAACCCTTAATAATCAGCAAGTTACAAAACTCATTAAAATCTGTATCCGGTTTATATGCATGAACTGTCAATTGGCCTTCATGCAAATTGCCTGTATTTTTCATCCTATAGCTTCACGTAATAAAGGCCGCCGCATGAACCCCGAAAAACTCGAACTGTTGCTGACACGCGAAATGCCCTTCGGCAAATACAAAGGCCGCATCATCGCCGACCTGCCCGGCCAGTACTTGAACTGGTTTGCCCGCCAGGGCTTCCCCCACGGCGAACTGGGCGGCTTGCTGGCCCTGATGCAAGAGATTGATCACAACGGCCTGTCGGACCTCCTCGACCCATTGCGCGCCAAACACGCAAAACCCAAACCCCGCCACTGAAAGAGTTGCCCATGCCAAGGATTGAAGACAACGCCCGCGACGAAAACTTCTGGCACGCCATTGCCGAGCGCTACGACGTAGCTCCCGGCCCGATCAATCTGGAAAACGGCTACTTCGGGCGCATGACCCGCGACGTGGCGCAGGACTACCAGCGCAATATCGACTTTATTAACCGCAACAACTCGATCCCTGTGCGCCAGCATTTCGATGTGTCCCGGAACATCGAGATCCGCGACCAACTTGCCGAGCTGCTGGGCGTTGACCCGGCAGGTGTGGCACTGACTTCGCGCGCGTCCGACGCACTGCAATCGTTGATTCGCAACTACAACGGCCTGCAACCCGGCGATCAATTGCTGATCTGCGACCTGGAATACCACAGCGTCGAATATGCGATGCGCTGGGTGGCACAGCAACGCGGGCTTGAAGTCATTGAAATCACCCACAAGCACCCTGCTACTTATGAAAGCCTGGTGGCCAGCTATCGCGAAGCCTTTGTGCGCCACCCGCGTATCAAGCTGATGGCCCTTACCCATGTGACCCACCGCACCGGGCTGGTGCTGCCCGTGCAGGAGATTGTCGCAGCGGCCAAAGAGCACGGGGTCGATGTGATACTTGACGGTGCCCACGCCCTGGGCCAGATCGAGTTCGATCTGCAGACACTGGGCGTCGCCTTTGCCGGGTACAACCTGCATAAATGGATCGGGGCGCCGCTGACACTGGGCTGTATGTATATAGACCCGCAGCGCCTGGCCGATATTGACCCCGACATGGCCAGCCAGCATTACCCGGAACCGGATATCCGCAACCGCTCGCCCTACGGCACCGCCAATATCCCGGCCTGGCTGACCCTGCCCACAGTGTTACAGGAGCACCAGGACATGGGCGGCGCACGGGCCAAGGGAGCACGACTGAACTACCTGCGCGATCTGTGGGTGAGTGAGGCGCGAAAAATGCCGGGGATTGAAGTGCTGATCGAAGATGATCCGCGGCTGCGTTGCGCCATTACGTCGCTGCGCTTTACCCATCTACAGGATCAGCAGCCGATGGTTGACCGCCTGCTCAAGGACTACAACCTGTTCACCGTCGCCCGCAATGGCTCGGCGTGTGGCAGTTGCATTCGTATCACTGTGGGTTTAACCACCAGTCTGGATGACATTAATCAGTTGGTCAGGGCGTTGCGCGAGCTGTCACTGGCCCACGCATAACCATTTGATGCTCGCCCCGGAGCAGCTGCCGTAGGAACGAAGCTGCGTTGGCGTGGTGCGGCACTCCGACGAAGCCGTCGTAAAGTCAGACTATGCGTTCTTTCTGAAAAAACCGTGCATTCAGGATTTACGATCGCTGCGCAATCGAACGCAGCCTCGTTCCTACGGCAGCTGCTACGGGTTGGTTGTAATCACAAAAACCCGGGCAAAAAAAAGGTGCGCCGACCAAGCGCACCAAAAACCGTAGAACACACAACATATTCGTAGCTAAAACATCAATCCAGCAGAGCAAGCGCCTCTGCGGTGCATTCCTGGATTCGGGCCCAGTCGCCGTTTTTGATCCACTCGCTGTCCAGCATCCAGCTACCGCCCACACACATCACGTTTTTCAACGCCATGTAGTTGCGAATATTCGCCGGGCCAACCCCGCCAGTCGGGCAGAATTTGACCTCGCCAAACGGGCCGCCCAATGCCTTGATCGCGGCCACACCGCCACTGACTTCAGCCGGGAACAATTTAAAGCGACGGTAGCCCAGTCCGTAGCCTTCCATGATT
This sequence comes from Pseudomonas kulmbachensis, assembly GCF_963681935.1. Taxonomy (NCBI): domain Bacteria; kingdom Pseudomonadati; phylum Pseudomonadota; class Gammaproteobacteria; order Pseudomonadales; family Pseudomonadaceae; genus Pseudomonas; species Pseudomonas kulmbachensis. Next base: position 4,013,279 of record NZ_OY817088.1, read on the forward strand.
CCGGAAGCATTGCTGATACCCGGCAACAGCGGGATATCGCTGGCAACGCTGGCCTGGAGCAAGTCACGGGTAATGCCCGGCGTAACAATAAATTGCGAACCAGCTTCTTCTGCCGCCGCCAGCATATGGCGATCCAACACGGTGCCCGCACCTGTCACCAGCTCAGGGCGCTGATCGCGCAGAATACGGATGGCCTTGAGGCCGAACGACGAGCGCAAGGTCACTTCCAGGGCCGTCAGACCACCGGCCGCCAGCGCATCCGCCAATGGCAGGATGTCTTGTTCGCGGGCAATGGTAATCACCGGCAGAATTCGTGCACGTTCACAGAGGCTGTCGATCAGGGCGACTTTATCCGCCATCGATACGTTCGCAATTGTTGTTGTCATGGCAGCTGATCCTTGGCTCATGGGCACCAGTAAATCTCTAACGTAGGTTGCAGAAAGGCACGAATCGGCAAGGCAGCAACATCTGTGCCCCCCAGCGCTTCGTTGAGGGTGTTCAATTTGGACTGTCCCTGGATCGACAGCACTTTGTGCTTCGCACTGGCCAGCAGACTGCGGCTCATGCTCAAACGCTGATGCGGCACGGTTGGCGCCAGCATCGCCCAGCAACGGCGCGGGTTGTCCAGTTGCAGGGCTTCGCTCAGGTTCGGGCTGTTAGGAAACAACGACGCGGTATGCCCGTCATCACCCATGCCCAGAATCAGCACATCAATCGGCGGCAATTCGGCCAGGCCTTGATCCGCTTCCAACGCAGCCTTTTCAACTGTGGCTGCAGCGTTATACAAACCGACAAAACGGGCCTTGGCGGCTGGCCCCTGAAGCAGGTGCTTTTTCAGCAGCCCGGCGTTGCTGTCGGCATGTTCAACCGGCACCCAGCGTTCATCAGCAAGGCTGACGACAACTTTCGACCAGTCGATCGGCTGTTTGATCAAGCTCTGGAAAAATGCCACCGGGCTGCGACCGCCAGACACTACCAAAGTGGCAACGCCCTGAGTGCTGATGGCCTGGTTCAATTCCTCGGCAACACGAGTTGCCAGCCCCTCGGCCATGTGTGCCGGGTTCTTGAAAGTGTGCGCATTGACACCTTCAGGCAGTTTCACATCAGATATCGCCATACCAAGACCTCCCGTCCCGCGTAATCAGAGCAATGGAACTCATCGGCCCCCAGGAGCCCGCCGCGTACGGCTTGGGTGCATCACCGGACTTTTTCCAGCCGGCGATCAACTGGTCGCACCATTTCCATGCTGCTTCAATTTCATCTTTGCGTACAAACAGGTTCTGGTTGCCACGCATGACTTCAAGTAACAGACGCTCGTAGGCATCCGGGATCCGCTCACTGCGATAAGTGTCGGAAAAATTCAATTGCAACGGACCGCTGCGCAGCTGCATGCCTTTATCCAGGCCCTGCTCTTTAGTCATCACACGCAAGGAAATACCTTCATCCGGCTGCAGACGAATAATCAGCTTGTTGCCGATTTGGAGACGCTGCTCAGGGGCGAAGATGTAGTGCGACGGTTCCTTGAAGTGGATCACGATCTGCGACAGCTTTTGCGGCATCCGCTTGCCGGTCCGCAGGTAAAACGGCACACCCGCCCAACGCCAGTTGCGAATATCGGCACGTAGGGCAACAAAGGTTTCGGTGTCGCTCTGGGTGTTGGAGTTCTCCTCCTCCAGATAACCCGGCACTGACTGGCCTTCGCTGTAACCGGCAATGTACTGGCCGCGCACCACTTGGGTGGTCAGGCCTTCGGCGCTGATCGGGGCCAGTGCCTTGAGTACTTTTACCTTCTCGTCGCGAATGCTGTCGGCCGACAGGTCCGCAGGCGGATCCATCGCAATCAGGCACAGCAACTGCAACAGATGGTTTTGAATCATGTCGCGCAGCTGGCCAGCCTTGTCGAAATAACCCCAGCGACCCTCGATGCCGACTTTCTCGGCCACGGTGATTTCAACGTGGGAGATGTAGCGCTGGTTCCACTGGGTTTCGAACAGGCTGTTGGCAAAGCGCAGCGCAATCAGGTTTTGTACGGTTTCTTTGCCAAGGTAGTGGTCGATCCGGTAGGTGCGGTTCTCGGGGAAGAACTGCGCCACGGAATCGTTGACCTTGCGCGAGGATTCAAGATCCGAGCCGATGGGCTTTTCCAGCACCACGCGGGTGTTTTCCGCTAGGCCAACTTTCGACAGGTTCTCGCAAATAGCACCGTAAACCGCCGCCGGTGTGGCGAAGTAGGCAATCAAGCGCTGTTCTGTTCCGGCAAGCTCTGCCAGAGACAAATAGTCTTCAGTCTTGAAAAAATCCACATGCAGATAGCTCAATCGAGCCAGGAAGCGGGTTAGCGCCTCAGCTTCGATTTCCTTGTCGCCCAGGTACTGGCGCAACTGGCTGTCGATATGCGCCAGATGCGCGGTGGCGTCGCCGGGTTCACGAGCCAGCGCAAGAATGCGCGTGTCAGCGTGGAGCAGACCGGCGCGATCCAATTGGTATAAAGCAGGAAACAGCTTGCGCAAGGCCAAATCGCCGAGGGCGCCGAACAAGGCAAAGGTGCACGGTTCAACCGTAATCGAAGGCATGATGTTTGTTCTTTTATCAAGTTAAGCTACAAATACCTTTTTTCAAGGCATCACTCAAGGAAAAATGTAGTAATAAACACAACATTTTCTGAAAATACAGATTCCTGCTAGTGGTCGTCACAGGCCACCAGTAGGATAGGCCACCTTCCAGAACCGCTTTAGTCCGGTTCTTGCATCGCTGACCCAAGGATCATAAATGGACCGCGTGCGAAATTTACTCGAACAGATCAAGGGCCGCCTCGAAGACCTGAACAAGGCCGAGCGCAAAGTGGCTGAAATCATTTTGCAGAACCCGCAGCAGGCAACCCGGTTCAGCATCGCTGCGCTGGCTCAGGCAGCCTCCGTCAGCGAACCCACGGTCAACCGTTTCTGCCGTTCATTTGGCGTCAGTGGCTACCCTGAATTAAAACTGCAACTTGCGCAGAGCCTGGCCAGTGGTGCAGCTTACGTCAGCCGTGCGGTTGAAGCGGACGATGATCCGGCCGCTTACACGCAGAAGATTTTCGGCAGCGCCATCGCCTCCCTGGACAGCGCCTGTCAGGCATTGGACCCCAACCTTGTCAGCCGCGCCGTCGACTTGCTGATCCAGGCTCGGCAGATCCACTTTTTTGGCCTGGGTGCCTCGGCCCCGGTGGCACTGGACGCGCAGCACAAGTTTTTCCGCTTCAATCTGGCGGTCACCGCCCACGCCGACGTACTGATGCAGCGCATGATCGCCTCGGTGGCGCATACCGGCGAACTGTTTGTGATTATTTCCTACACCGGACGCACCCGTGAGCTGGTGGAAGTGGCGCGTATTGCGCGAGCCAATGGTGCCTCTGTACTGGGTTTGACCGCCGAAAATTCGCCGCTGGCCAAAGCCAGTACCTTGAGCCTGAATATCCCGCTGCCCGAAGACACTGACATTTATATGCCAATGACCTCGCGCATTATTCAGCTCACCGTACTCGATGTGCTGGCCACCGGCATGACCTTGCGCCGCGGCGTGGACTTCCAGCCACACCTGCGCAAAATCAAGGAAAGCCTCAACGCCAGCCGCTATCCGGTAGGCGACGAATTCAACTGACAGCCCACGGGGCTTGTAGCCGCTGAGGAGCGCAGCGAGCCCGACATTTTGAAGGTTCTTCGGACCTTATCGCAGCCTCTCTGCGCTCCTCAGCAGCTACACCATGATCTTCCCTCCTCTTCTAAAGCCGCAGTCCCCAGGACGTTTTACTGTCAGATATGACAGGTTACAGCTGTCGAAAACAGTCATAACGTGAACGCCTCGGGGTCATTCTTTAAACGGGGTTCAGTCTCTCCTCTGCCTGCTACTCCTGCCCCTTCATCTTCAGATCGGTCTATCTGAAAAAGCCCCGTGGCAGGAGTTCATGATCATGGCCCAAGAACCGCTCAGTATTTCTGCACCCTCACTGCCAAAAGGCGGCGGAGCCATCCAAAGCATTGGCAAAGGCTGGGCAGCCGTCGGCTTCACCGGCGCAGCGTCAGTCGCCATTCCCTTGCCCATCACGCCTGGCCGCGGCTATGCCCCAGCACTGGGATTGAGCTACAGCAGTGCTGGCGGACGGACAGAGTTCGGTCAGGGATGGTCAATCAACCGGCCCTCGATCAGTCGGAAAAACAACCGGGGCACGCCGCAGTTCGAGCCCGACGCCAATGGCAATATGAGCGAACCGGCCTACCTCTCGCCCAATGGCGATGTGTTGTTGCCTGAGCGCAATGCCAATGGCCAGATCAACACTCGCGATGCATCACGCTTTCGCGACCGGTCGTTGTCTGAAACCTACCGCGTGACCGCCTACAGACCACGGGTGGAAGGAGACTTCAGCACATTCGAACACTATGTCGGCGCAACCGATTCGTTTTGGCTGATCCAGATCGCCGACGGTAGCGTCCATATTTATGGCCATAGTGAAACCGCCCGATTGCAACACCGGCATGACACCTCGACCTGGGTTGCAGAGTGGCATCTTGAAGAGTCGGTCGCGGTGAATGGCGAACATGTCCTGTACGAATACATAGCTGAAAACGATGTATCGCTGAGCACTCTGACAGGGCCCTACGCAGACGCCTGGCAACGCAGGGACAGCAACACCCATCGTTATTTGCAGCGTGTGCGTTATGGCAATCTGACTGGCGACCGGGTGCCTTTTTTGCTGCAAAAGCCAATGGCACCGGTCTGGTTTTTTGATCTGGTGTTCGACTATGGCGAATCCGACGCTCGACTGGTGGCCCAGCCCGAGTACCCGCAGACCGCTGGCCAGTCGTGGCCACTGCGGGCTGACCCGGTCAGCAGTTACCGATATGGCTTCGAGGACCGCACTCTGCGCCTGTGCCATCAGGTACTGATGTATCACTGGTGTGCCGATGGCCCCGACAATACCGGCCCGGTACTGATTGAGGGCAAACCGACGCTGGTCCAGCGCCTGCAACTGGAGTACCAGCAGCAACCGGTTGCGTCATTGCTGAGCGCCGCTCACTTGATTGGTTATGTCGGGCAAGAGGCGCAGTTCAACCCGCCGATGGAGTTCGAGTACAGCTCATTCAACCTCACCGCCGGGGAGGCCCGGTTCTCGCCATTTTTTTCCGAGCAGGCGCCAAGGCTGGACGCGGGCATCGATGCCGGTAACTACCAATTGGTGGACCTGTTCGGCGATGGCCTGGCCGGAATCCTGTATCGCCTGGAAAACGCCTGGTACTACCGGCGCCCCGTCCGTCATCCCTCTCCCGGTCTTGATAAAAACGCGGTGAGCTACGCTGCGCGGGAGTTGCTCAAGCAAATGCCTGCCGCCAACCTGCAATCGCCGACACTTCAAGTTCTGACTGATCTAAACGGTGACGGCAAGCTCGACTGGCTGGTGGCCCAGCCCTCCATTGCAGGCTTTTTCACCCTCGACACCAATCAGCAATGGGACCACTTCACCCCCTACGCAGCCTTCCCCAGCGAATTTTTTCATCCGCAAGCACAACTGGCCGACCTGATGGGAGACGGCCTGTCGGATTTGGCGATGATCGGGACACGCAGCGTTCGCCTGTATGCCAATTTGAAGAACAAGGGTTTCGCTCCCCCCGTCCTGGTCAAACGCCAGGTCGATGAAAGCGCCTTGCCCGTATTCAGTGATGATCGCTACGAACTGGTGGCGTTCAGTGACCTGCTGGGATCGGGCCAGCAGCATTTGATCCGTATTACAGATCAGGCCGTGAGCTGCTTTCCTAACCTGGGGCGCGGTCGATTCGGCGAGCCGATCAACCTTGGCAAACTGGAGTTTGCCGGGGAGTTTAACCCCGCGCATATTCGGCTTGCCGATCTCGATGGCTCGGGTGCCGCCGACATCCTGTATTGGCAAAGTGGCTCGGTGCAGATTTTCATCAACCTCAGCGGGCATGGTTTCGCCGCCCCCGTCACTATTACGTTGCCCGAAGGGTTGCGATATGAGGCGCTGACCAGCGTCAGCGTGGCTGACCTGCAAGGTCTGGGCTGCTCAAGCCTGGTGGTGACCAGCAACACCTGCAAGCCAGATCTTGAGCCTGTTCATTGGCGTTGCGACTTTGTCAGCAACAGCAAACCGTATCTGCTGTGCGCCACGGACAACAACATGGGCGCTGCGGGCGAGGTTGTGTATCGCTCATCGGCCCAGGAATGGCTGGATGAAAAAGCCCTTCTGCAAGACCCGTCTCAGGCAGTGTCTGAAATGCCCTTCCCCATGCATCTGGTCAGTGAACAACGCCAGTTCGATCAGATTACCGGCAACCACTTATCTCAGTTCTTTGCCTATCGACACGGTTATTACGATGGCGTAGAGCGGGAATTTCGCGGATTTGGGTTGTTGCTGCAAACCGACACAGAGTCTGCACCGGCTACCGAGACCCAAGGATTTAGCGCACCGGTACTGAGCAAAACCTGGTTTCACACCGGCAAGACCCTGCACATGGCCGTTACCGATGCCTGGGCCGACGATGCACTGCTTGCGCCGCTGGGCAGCCCACTGTGCACCCAGCGCGTGGACGGCAACGAGCAGATCCATACCGACTGGGATGCCCCAACCCTGCGCGACGCGGCCCGCACCTTGAGTGGCTCGGTTTTGCGCACCGAAATTCTGGGGGTGGATGGCAATTGCGTGCCTTACAGCGTCTCGCAAAGTCGCTATGGCGTTCGCCTGCTGCAAGCGCGCTCGGCACATGACAACTACAGCGTCATGCTGCCTTTCGTCATCGAACAGCGCAGCCTGCAATACGAGCGCCAAGGCGATGATCCGCTCTGCCAGCACCAGATCAACCTGACCATGGATGAGTATGGCAGCGTAAACCATGCCGTCTCCGTTGCATGCGCCCGACGGGCCGGTGCACGGGCTCCGTACCCGGACGACGAAGATCACGCACACTTGCGTCGTTGGTGGGGCGATGCCTGGGACGACGCCCAACTGCGCTGCTACCTGAGCGAGAGCCATGCGCGGGTGTTACATATCAAGCAGACCGACTACCTGCGATTAGGCCTGCCCTACCGCAGCCAGGATGTGGCCTACGTCCTGGACGCTGGCGACCCATCGATCAAGAACATCAGTTATGAAACCTTTATTGGCCCCCAGTCACCGCTGGGCAAAGACCCGCTCAACGGCCAGCGCATGCTGGCGGGCCAGAGCCGCGTGCAATACCAGGGCTGCCCTGACGGGACGGTAAACTTCGAGGCACTGCCCGAATATGGCGAACAGGCCGAACTGGATGCCAGTGCCTTGCAAGCCTATGTGATCAAGGATGCTCAGGGCGCACCGACAAACCTGCTGGGCAACACTCCTGACGAGATCAAGGCCAAACTCGAATCGGCCGGTTATGTGGATGTCGGTCTGTGGCGGCCCACCAGCAACACGGTCGATGCCAGCACCAGCCTGTGGGCCGCACGCACGGGGTATTCAACTTTCGCCGCGATTGAGCATTTCAACAAATTGCTCGAGCAAAAACCGGTGGTATGGGTCAAACCGTCCAGGGTCAGCTATGACCACCTTTGGTTACTACCGGAAAAATTTACGGCACCTGACGAGGGTGTGACTGAAGTGGTTTACGACTACAAATCCTTGCAGGCCAAATGGATTCGTGACCCCAATCAGAATGTTAACGAAGCCCGCTACGATGCGATGGGCAGGCTGGTGCTGAGCACGTTCTGGGGCACCGAGTGGAACGACACAACCCAGGCGGTCATGGATGTCGGTTTTGGCACCATGGCCAGCCATACGCAGGCCACGGCAAGCGCTGGGCAGGCCATTGCCGACAGCTCGGTGATGGGCGACCTGGCCTCGGCCATGTTCTACGAACCCTGCAGCTGGATGGGGAAGGCGCCGCAGAACCTGCTGCCCAATGGCGTAGCGCTGGGGGTGCTGATGCCCACCGGGTATTTACGCGCCAGTGCGCGCAAACGCTTGGCCAACGGTGAGTACCCGCAAAGCCAGATCTCGGCTCAAACCTGCGCAGCCTTGTTGGCCTTGCCTCGCGAACCGGCCTATTGCGCAGTTTTGCAGGCTGACCGCTACCCGAACGACCCGCAACGCCAAGTACGCATGTCCATCAGTGCCTCGGACGGGTTTGGCCGAGCCTTGCAAAGCAAACAGAAGGTCGAACCGGGGCAGGCCTACGCAGTCGACGACCAAGGCAACCTGAGCATTACGGGAGGCCAGCCAGCACAGGTACAGGCCGCCGAGCGCTGGCGTGTCAGCGAGCGCGTGGAATACAACAATAAAGGCTTGGCGGTTCGCGTCTACCGGCCTTACTTCGCCGATAAGTATCGTTACATCAACGACGAGTCCTTTCGCCAGTTCGGTTACAGCGACCAACAGTTCTACGACCCGCTGGGCCGCCCGACCAAAACCATTACCGCCAGTGGTTATTGGCGGCGCCAGACGTACCTGACCTGGTACAGCATCAGTGAGGATGAAAATGACCTGTATCTGGAGGCCTTCCCCCTCAAAACCATGAGCAGCGTCGGCGATACAGGAGGCTTGCAATGACTATTAGCTTGCACAACCGGCAGGATGCAATGACCCCGATACTCACAGTCATTGAACCGCGTGGGTTGGCTGCCCGAACAGTTGCCTACTATCGCAGCAACCTCGAAGAACCTGTCAGCGAACGTGTAACTCGTCAACAATTCGATGCCGCCGGGCGACCCATCGCGTGCACTGACCCGCGCCTGGGCGCCCCCAATCAAAGCGCCGTATTCAGTCTGTCCAACCGGGTACTGTTAACCGACAGCGTTGATGCCGGTTGGCGTTTGCTTCTGGCTGACGCAAATGCCAACAACGCTGAAAGCTGGGACAGTCGAGGCAGCCATTGGCGGACCGAGTTCGATGAACTGGCACGACCGGTCTCCATTAGCGAACAAGGACCGGGCCAGCCTGAACAGGTTATTACGCGTCTTGGCTATGGCGCTGTTTCTGCGCCAGCCGCTGCACACAACCAGTGCGGTCGTTTGGTTCGCAACGATGACAGTGCCGGCACACAACTCTTTGCCGATTACACATTATCGGGCACCGCCTTGAGTGCAACACGACACTTTTTAACCCGCCTGCAGACGCCTGACTGGCCGCAGCCCGTAACCGAACGCGATGCGTTACTCGAACCCGGAAGTGGTGCAACCACTAACTGGCAGTACAGCGCCCTAGGCGAAACAACCTGTCAGATCGATGCCTCGGGTCATCAGCAACGCACGAGCTACAACGTTGCAGGTGAAGTCAACGGCGCAACCCTGCAACTCAAAGGAGGCACGCAAACTGCTGTTTTCCACAGCGTGGCCTATAACGCCTTTGGCCAAATTGAAAGCCAGACCCTGGGCAATGGCGTCACCCGCGCCAGCCAGTACGACCCTGCCAGCGGACGCTTGATAAAACTCACCTCAACCCGACCCGGTAGTACCCTGCAGTCGCTGAGCTATCAGTACGATCCGGTGGGCAATGTGCTGCAAATTGAAGACTTTGCCCAATCTGTGCACTTCTTTGCCCATCATAAAACCTCACCCATCAACACCTATCGCTACGACAGCCTCTACCAATTGATCGAAGCTACCGGCAGCGAAGCACTCGGGGCCAGCATTGGCCCGCATTTACCTGAACTTGCGCCCAACCCGGGCGATTTGAGCCTGTTGGTCAATTACCGCCAGACCTATCAATACGATGCGGGCGGCAATCTGACTGAACTACGTCATACAGGCCAGCAGAACTACACCCGCACGATGCTGATCGCGCCCAAAAGCAATCGTGGTTTGACCCAGGTTGAAATACCGGACTTTAACGCGGCCTTCGATGCCAATGGCAACCAGCAAGCCCTGCTACCCGGTCAGCCCCTGAGCTGGGATAACCGCAATCAATTGAGCCGAACCGTACAAGTCAGTCGCCAGGGAGGCAGCGATGATGAGGAGCGCTATATCTACGACGCCAGCGGCCAGCGCCTGCGCAAAGTCGGCACCCAGCAGGCAAAAATGGTGACCCATACCTCAGAGGTGCGCTACTTGCCGGGGCTGGAAATACATACCCACGAAGGAGAACGCCTTGAAGTCGTGATCGCGACTGCCGTTCGCTGCCTGCATTGGGCACACGGCAAACCCGACGCGGTCGAGAATGACCAGTTGCGCTACACCCTGGATGACCACTTGGGTTCAAGCACCCTGGAACTGGACGCACACGCCAGCCTGATCAGCCATGAAGGTTATTACCCCTATGGCGGTACAGCCTGGTGGTCAGCGCGCTCCGCCGTTGAGGCAGCCTATAAAACCATTCGTTACTCGGGCAAGGAGCGCGATGCCAGTGGGCTTTACTACTACGGCATGCGCTATTACGCGCCATGGTTGCAGCGGTGGATTAACCCGGATCCGGCGGGGACTGTGGATGGCTTGAATCTGTATCGAATGCTGCGCAACAACCCGCTGAACTTTGTTGATCCAAATGGCAATGCGCCGCAAGAAGTCGAGGCGGCCTATAACCATATGCTCAAACATGGCGAGGCGTGGGAGGACATAAGAACCCAAGGCAACGGTTTCACCGCCATCAGTGAGTTATCCGATAGAAATATGGCGAGGCTTAAGCAAGACCTGGACTTGTCAGCCGCAGAAGAGCTGTTCGTCACGGGGTTTCAAGAAGAAGTATTTAACCTTGTGCACTTTTCAAACAAGGATTTTCGCGACAGCAGTGGCGCACTGACGCTGCAGTCGAGAAAGCAGCTGCAAAAAAACAAAATCACCTTCGATAAAAACAATACCGAACTCTTGGACATCGAAAGTTTCGCTACAAACGATTTCGTATTTTTTTCACTAGAGGCCGGCGAAAAAAACCAGAAAGAAAAGAGCCGATTCGGTGAGCATCGATACCGGACGGTCCTGGAACCCATGCATGAGTATCACGACGTGGCGCATTTAGAGCTGACCGACCTTGCGCAAATTGATCAGAGACCCGTAACGAACCCACCCGCATGGGTAGCACATGGGGATAAAGATCTTTTTTTCAGGTCAGCCGAGTCAAACACAATTCTGCCTTCCATCTTTATGGGAATGGACATGATTGAGGGCCTTGCACTCAGCATTGTGAACGAGCTGCAACCGTTCAGCGGCGACACAAAAGAGGCTGTTTTCGAGTTGCAGCGTTCCGGGCAATCGGACGTGGTCATGAACAGTTTGTTTCGACCACAAATACTCATACCCCACAGCCTGACTATTTCGAAATCAAACCTGTCTTATAAAGGCCCGGCAAAAAGTACAGCATCCGCTGCAAGCTCTGCCCCCATCGTCAAGCATTTCTACGTTTGATGAGAAAAGAGGCTGTGAGCAAGCCGCAACATTAACCAGCCACCAACCCCGCCCTCGCCTGCAAACTCAAATGAGCTTTCTCGCCGGGGGCCAGGGTCTGGTTATGCGTGCCGCCACTGGTGGACTCCACGCACACAAAACCCATCACTTCATTCCAGCTCACGCCCAGTAATGGCCGCTTGCCCGGATGCCAGACCACCGTGTTGGCCTTGACTCCCGTGTCGATACTCAACGCTCTCTGCCAGGCGTGATCGTTGAGCTGCATTTCGCCGTCATGCTGGAACACCCGCTGGCAACCGCCTTCCACCCGCAGCTCGCCCTTCTGCTGACAAACCTCACGGTTCAACTGATCGTAGCCCTGCACACCGTCCAGACCGGACAGCGCTACCTCCGCGACATCACCAATACGCCAGTAAGCGCGTAATGCTTGGCTGACCTGGCACGGCTCATCGTCCTGATGTTCGGTACTCAGGCGCAGCTCCATTTCTTCACCCAGACGTGCATGCAAATCGACCTGCCAATCGCACAGCTGCAAACGCCAGTGCAGGGTCACACCCTCTTCATCGGTGCTGCTGTCGAGCAGCTTCCAGTCGATCAACCGCGCCCAACCATGGGATGGCCACGCGTTTTCACTGGGATGGCGGCCATACCAAGGCCAGCAAATAGGGACCCCACCGCGTATGGCACCCACTTGTGGCCATTTGGCTGCGCACCACAACCACGGCTTTTGCCCGGTTGGTTGGAAGTGCAGCAATTGCGCGCCCTGACGGCTGAATACGGCCTGGCAATGTGGGTGATCGATCACCAGTACGTCGCGTTGCTGAAAACGCTCCCACTGAAAAATCGGCTGTTCGCGTTTGGATTTGAAGAAACGGTGAAGCGGATGCTCATGCATGTGCCGCAGTCCTGAAAATCATACGCCGAGGTGTGCAGCCCCGAAAAAAAAACGGATAGCCAAGGCTATCCGCTGGAAAAGCAAGGAGCTTAGCGCAAGAACCCTAGAACACCGACTGAATTTTCAGTCCTGCTACCAATGCGTTATCTACCTGGTCCACACCACCCGGGTGAGTGATGTATTGCAGGTTTGGACGCACGGTAAGCCAGTTGGTCACGTGGAAGCCGTAGTTGATTTCGTAGTTGTACTCGGTAGAGCGCAATGGCGAGTACAGCGGATCGCTGTAGTCGGTGGCGCCAATGGCCGCGTTGGCCAGCTCGGCGTTTTTCTTCACCTCGTCGTTGACATGGATACGGGCAAAACCGATACCTACGTCATCTTTTGGACGCGCATCGAACGGGCCCTTGTACACGAACATCAGCGACTGGTAGTTGTCGACGATGTTGGTGTCCTTGTCGTGGAAGGTGGCATTGGCAGCAATGTTCAGGCCGCGGGAAGCATCACCGTTATGGGTGGTGAGTTGCTGCTGCGCAACAAACCAGTAGCCGCTTTTGCTGTTGCGAACGCGGTAGCTCTGGCCGGTGGTTGCGGCGTCATTGCCATTGATGTCTTCGCGCAGGTCATCGGCCGGCGCGGTGCTTTTGTAGTAACCGACACGGTATTCACCCGGCAGGCTGTTGACCTTCGGCGACCAGACCAGTTCGACCGGCAGGACGGTGCCCTTGGTGCCGCTGCCGCTGAGCTTGAAGCCATTGCCGTGTTCAAGCTGCGACGGATTCTGGTTGTACGCGCCGATCTGCGCATAGAACTCGGGCGAAATATTATATTTCACACGCAGTGCAGCCTGGCTAACCGGCCAGTTGTACCAGATGTTGGTGGCCCAGTTACCGACCTGGGAGCCGCAGAACGCCAGGTTCTGGAATTCGCACGGGAAGGTGTTGAAGTCTTCGCCTTCACCGAAGTAACCGGCCTTGACGTCCAGTTTGCCGTCGAGGAACTGGTGCTGAATCCACAATTGGGTCAAGCGCACCATATGGCCACGGCCGTAGACTTCCTGGGAGGAACTCAGAGTGCCGGCACGCGGGTCGCCGACACGGTCATTGGAGATGTTCTGGCCATTACGGTTGGTGAGTTGGATCTTGGCCTGGGTGTTATCCCAGCCCCACAGTTTCTGCAGGTCCAAAGCCACGCCCAGACCGAACTGGTCGCTGTAGCGCGCAGTCTTGTCGTCGTTGTAACCGCCATGCAGGTTGGCACCGACTTCACCGACGTAATCGGCCTTGATGTCGATGCCCTGTTCAATCAGTTTGGTCCGTTCACCGCCCCAGTCGCCGGTCATCCATTTCGAGTCGGCGCTGAACGCTTCGTCGGCGTAGACACTGCTTGCACCCAGGCTTAGCGCGATAATTGCCGATAGCTGGCAGGCCAGACGGGTGCGGGTCATTCTGTTAGTCATCCCTTAATCCTCGTTGTTTTCTTATTGGCATTGTTTAACGCGGCACAACTCAAGGAGGCCTGGTCACAGGCTCCCTGTTCCGACTTAACGACCCTTGAATTGCGCCACGTTATCTGCCCGGCCGTGGGTCTGAGGCGAACTCATCGCTCCCAGACGCTCGCCCGTATTCGCATCAAACAGTAGCACTTTGGCCGGATCGAACTGCAAATTGAGGCTCTGCCCCACTAGCGGCGCATCATCAGGGGCCATTCGGCAGCAGACCTTGCTCCCGTTCAGGTTCACAAAAACCAGGGTGTCAGGGCCTGTGGGCTCGATGACCTGCGCTTCAGCACGAATCGTTGGCAAGCCATTGGGCTCGGCGGGTGCCAACACAATCTGCTCGGCGCGAATGCCCACAATCACATCACGATCCTCCAGCCCGGCGTCCTGCATGCCCAGCGGCAACTCGCAGCGTGCCTGCCCGCTGTCGAGCAGGGCCAGCAACCGTCCTTCGCGACGCTGCAGGCGCAGGGGGATGAAGTTCATCGGTGGCGAACCAATAAAGCTGGCCACAAACAGGTTGGCCGGGTCGTTGTAGATCTGCTTGGGCGTACCGAACTGCTGGATGATCCCGTCTTTCATCACGGCCACTTTGTCGCCCAGGGTCATGGCTTCAATCTGGTCATGGGTGACGTAAACGGTGGTGGTTTTCAGGCGTTGATGCATCAACTTCATTTCAGTGCGCATTTCGACCCGCAGCTTGGCGTCGAGGTTGGACAGCGGCTCGTCAAACAGGTAAATCTTCGGCCGCCGCGCCAGTGCCCGCCCCATCGCCACGCGCTGTTGCTGACCACCCGACAACTGACCAGGCTTGCGGGTCAGCAGGTGCTCGATTTGCAGCAGCTTGGCAACCCGTGCGACTTCTTCTTCAATCGCCTCCGCGCTCATTTTGCGGATCTTGAGACCGAAGGCGATGTTGTCGCGCACGTTCATTGTCGGATACAGCGCGTAGGACTGAAATACCATGGCGATATCACGGTCCTTGGGGCTCATGCCGCTGATGTCGGCATCGTCCACCAGAATCGCCCCGCCACTGATGGTCTCAAGACCGGCAATGCAGTTCATCAGGGTCGACTTACCGCAGCCCGAAGGTCCCACCAGAATCAGAAATTCGCCATCGTTAATTTTCAGTTCAATGTTTTTCAGCGTGTCGGGCAAACCCTTGCCGTAGGATTTATTCACGTTACGTAATTCGAGAGTAGCCATGCCTTACCCCTTGACCGCGCCGGACGTCAGCCCGCGCAGAAAATACTTGCCCGCAAAAATGTAGACCAGCAGCGTCGGCAGCCCCGCGATCATGGCCGCAGCCATATCAACGTTGTATTCCTTGGCGCCGGTGCTGGTATTGACCAGGTTGTTCAGCGCCACCGTAATCGGCTGCGCATCCCCACTGGCAAACACCACACCAAACAGAAAGTCGTTCCAGATTTGAGTGAATTGCCAGATCAGACAGACCATCACGATCGGCACCGACATCGGCAGCAGAATCCGCCCGAAAATAGTGAAAAAGCCCGCCCCATCAAGCCGCGCAGCCTTGACCAGGGCATCCGGGATGCTCACGTAGTAGTTGCGGAAAAACAGCGTGGTAAAGGCCAGGCCGTAAACCACGTGCACCAGCACCAGGCCGGTGGTGGTGTTGGCCAGGCCCAGCTTGCCAATGGTGAACGAGGCCGGCAGCAACACGGTTTGAAATGGCAGGAAGCAGCCAAACAGCAGCAGGCCAAAGAACAGTTGCGAACCGCGAAAGCGCCACATCGACAGGACGTAACCGTTCATGGCCCCGATAAAGGTCGAGATCAATACCGCAGGCACGGTGATTTTCACCGAGTTCCAGAAGTACCCGCCCACCGTGTCCCAGGCCTTGATCCAGCCAATACCGTCAATTACTTGCGGCCAGCTCAGCAGGTTGCCGGTGCGGATATCTTCAGGGCTTTTGAAGCTGGTAAGCAGCATCACCACCAGCGGGATCAAGTAGATCGCGGCAGCTAGAATCAAGGTGGCGTAAATCGCCAGGCGGCTGAAGCTCAATCGTGGTGCCCCGATCCCGCTCGTCATATTAGTCATGGCGTTTATTCCTCAGTTCGGAATACAGGTACGGCACGAGGATGGCCAGAATCGCCCCCAGCATCATGATCGCACTGGCAGAACCGACACCCATTTGCCCACGGCTGAAAGTGAAGGAATACATGAACATCGCGGGTAAATCCGAGGAGTAGCCCGGGCCACCGGCGGTCATCGCCGACACCAGGTCGAAGCTCTTGATCGCAATGTGCGCAAGGATCATGAAAGCGCTGAAAAACACCGGGCGCAGGCTTGGCAACACGATGCGCAGGTAGATGGTCGGCAGGCTCGCACCGTCGACCTGGGCGGCACGAATGATCGACTGATCGACCCCGCGCAGACCGGCCAGAAACATCGCCATCACAAACCCGGAAGCCTGCCATACCGCCGCGATCACCAGGCAGTACACCACCCGATCCTGATCCAGCAGCCAGTCAAAACGAAAGCCTTCCCACCCCCAGTCGCGCAGCATTTTGTCCAGCCCAAGGCCGGGATTGAGCAGCCACTTCCAGGCCGTACCGGTGACGATCATCGACAGCGCCATCGGGTACAGATAAATCGTGCGGATAAAGCCTTCCTTGCGAATCCGCTGGTCGAGCAGAATCGCCAGGAACACGCCGATGACCAGGCTGATGGCGATAAACATCCCGCCAAATACCGCCAGGTTTTTACTGGCGACCCACCAGCGGTCGTTTTCCATCAAGCGTGCGTATTGCTGCAAGCCCACCCATTTGTAGCTGGGCATAAAACTGGAGTTGGTGAACGAAAGCACAAACGTCCACAAAATGTAGCCATAAAAGCCAACCAACACGATCAGCATGCTCGGCGCCAAAACCAGCTTGGGCAACCAGCGTTGCAGCGCATCAAAGGGCGAGGCCTTGCTGAACACAGCCACGGAACTCATCGAAATACTCCCGAGAGGGTATGCCGGCATCCGCAAACGCAGATGCCGCACAACCTGGGGTCATGGGGTGCCACGCCTGAGCGTGGCAGGTCAGAGCAACGAATTACTGCGCAGACTTGATCGCGGAGTAGAGCTTTTTGCCAGCAGTGGCTGGATCCGCATTCTTGTCACTCATGAAGTTGCTCACGGTGTCAAAAATCGCGCCTTGCACCGCCAGCGAAGTGGCCATGTTGTGCGCCATGCTTGGCAACTGGCTGTTGGACTTGCCCGCTTCGGCGAAGTCTTTGGCTGACGCCTGGCCACAGCTGTCGAACTTGCTCATGTCCAGATCGTTGCGTACCGGAATCGAGCCTTTGTTCTGGTTGAACACGTACTGGAATTCAGGTTCGAGGGCGATTTTGGCCACATCGTTTTGCGCTGCGATATTGCCTGGCGTGTTGTTTTTGGCAGACAGTTTGAACATCGCCAGCGAGTCGATGTTGTAAGTGAAGCTGCCCTTGGTGCCGGGGAAAGGCACGCATTCATAGTCTGTGCCAGCCTTCTTACCCGCAGCAGCCCACTCGCTCTTCGCCCAGTCACCCATGATCTGCATACCGGCTTTGCCGTTGATCACCTTGGCCGCTTCCAGGTTCCAATCCTGGCCGGTGCCATCCGGATCCATATAGCTCTGCAGTTTTTTCAGGTTGGTGAAGACTTCGGCCATTTGCGGGCCGGTCAAGGTTTTTTGATCAAGATCAATGAAGGCTTTTTTATAACCGTCAGGCCCCATGACGCTCAGCACCAGGTCTTCAAAAACCGTGCTGTCCTGCCAAGGTTGGCCACCGTGGGCCAGAGGTATAAAGCCCGCGGCCTTAAGCTTGTCGCCTGCGGCATAGAGCTCTTCAAGGGTGGTTGGCGCTTTGTCGATGCCGGCTTTTTTGAACACTTCGGGGTTGATCCACAACCAGTTCACCCGGTGAATATTCACCGGTACAGCCACGTAATGGCCGTTGTATTTCATGGTGTCGGATACGGTTTTGGACAGCAGCGCGTCCCAGTTATTAGTCTTGGACACCTCATCGAGGTTGGTCAGCAAACCGAGGGCGCCCCAGTCCTGCAAGTCAGGGCCTTTGATTTGTGCAGCTGACGGCGGGTTGCCTGACACGGCGCGGGTTTTAAGCACGGTCATGGCCGCTGCGCCACCACCACCGGCCACAGCGCTGTCCTGCCAGGTGTAACCGTCTTTTTCGATCAGCTTTTTAAGAACACCAACCGCCTTGGCTTCACCACCGGACGTCCACCAATGCACGACTTCAACCGTACCTTTGGAATCGGCAGGGGTGCTGGCATAGGTATTCAGGGGGAATAGAGTGGCAAGCGAAATGACAACGGCGAGGCGACTGAATGAATTCATGACTGATCCTTTCTTGTTGTTATAGCTGTGCAAGTCTTTTGCTTGCGCTGCCAAAGAGTGTATCCATCACTACCCGCCCCCGCGTAACGAAGAGACGCGCATATGTCACAACCTTGTGACACAGAGGTTTGGGCGATTTTCGATGCTGAAGGTTTTACGACAATGTCTGACACTGGGTTCCTGTAAGCCACCAAGCTGGGCCCACAACCGAAGTAAGGCATTTTCCGCATTACATGTAGGACGCATCCCGAAGTCGTTTTCCCACGTTGTACCAGCAAAAAACTTCAGCGAGTCTGCTGCACATCGTCACGATTAAAGAACGGATGCCGGTCCCCATCAGGAGATGTGACTTATGCCAAGCCCACGCGCAACGACCCGTAATCACTGTTTCATTTACCCGCTTGAATACCCGGACGGTCGCGCCTACGCCTGGAAACTGGACATTCAGCGCTCCGGCAAGATGCATCTGCACCTCTTCGACTTTGCCGAGTACGGAGGGGAAGCTGCAGCATTGGACGCGGCCGAAAACTTGCGCAACCAACTGGTGCTGAAAATGCCCCAGGCCTTCACTTATGAGAGCCGCCAACGCCTGATGCCGCACAACACCAGCGGGCACCCCGGGGTTTACCGGGTTCTGTCCAACCACATCGATTACTGGCGCGCGACGACGCGTATTCACGGTTACAACCTGAGCAAGAGCTTTCGCGTTGATCGTTATGGCGATGACGAGGCCAAGCGGCTGGCACTGCAAGAGCGCCAGCGGCAATTAAGCCTGTGCAACGAGCCCTATGACGTGGCCATGGAAAAACTGCAGCAGCACTTCAGCCAGACCAGCAGGCGCGTGCGCGAAAACCGTATCAACGCTGCGATGAATAGCCCCCGCCGACCTGAAGCCATTATCGAAAAGGCTTCAGCATCCAACCTGGAAGTCTTGTTGCCCATCAGTGCCGAGCAGGCGAGTCTGTCGATCAGTCGCCATTTCGCGGCAAGTACAAAGTAACCCGCAGGCCGCCGACGCGCAGGTTCTGCAAACTGACTTCACCGCCGTGGCTGTGGGCGATGCTGCGTGCGATACCCAGCCCCAGCCCGTAGCCCTGCTGCTGCCCGGCCAGGCGAAAGTGAGGCTCAAACACTTGCTCAAGCCGCTGTTCGGGAACGCCCGGCCCTTCATCGTCAACGGTCAGCACAAAAGCGTTTTCATTGTCATCAATACGCAAGTGCGCGTTTTTACCGTACTTGAGTGCGTTATCGATCAGGTTGCCCATGCAGCGCCGCAAAGCCAGCGGTTTGCCCGAATACGGCCAGAGGGCCCTCCCCTGTAACGTCACACGGCCATTTCCCTGCGGGAGCAAATAAGGCTCGATCAAGCAATCGAGCAGGTGATTCAAGTCCACTGCCTCGATATTTTCGTGAATATCAGTGTCTTTCACACATTGCAGCGCGCCTTTGACCAGCATCTCCAGCTCATCCAGATCGCGACCGAACTTGTGTTGCAGTTGCTCGTCGTCCAGCAGCTCAACGCGCAGGCGCAGGCGGGTAATGGGCGTGCGCAAATCATGGGAGATGGCACTGAACAATTGACTGCGCTCGGTCAAGTAACGACTGATACGCGCGCGCATGGTGTTCAAGGCACGCCCCACCTCGACCACTTCGCTGCCACCGCCCACCTCGACCGGCTTGACCTCATCCTCGCCCAGCGACATATCGCGGGCAGCCCGGGCCAGACGCTTGAGCGGGCGACTTTGCCAGTGCACTAGCAGCCCGATAAACAACAATAAAAAAATGCTGCTGAGGACGATAAACCACACCTGCAATGCCGGTAGGCCCTCTTCTTCAAGGCTGGTGTAGGGCTGGGGCAACAGGGACGCGATGTACAGCCATTCGCCCGGCACCATCTGAATTTGCGTCACCAGCACCGGCGGATTGACCGGTTCCAGGGTCAACGCAAAATGCGCCCAGGAACGTGGCAGCTCATCGAGCTTGAGACCGGCATTGAAAATACGTAAATCCTGCGGGCTGACAAACCTCACCGACATGTCGACGTTGGGCCCTACCGACTCGCGCAACACCTGATCCACCGCATCCAGCACCGCCTGCTTGCGCTGGGTCGGCGGCAACACTTGCATGTCCAAAGGCTTGTCATTGAGGCTGACGACAAAACGTGTACCGCCCATGCTGCGCAATTGATCCAGTACCAGCGGACGATAGGCCAATGGCAAGGAGCGCAGGTAGGTCACGGTCGCGTTCATCGAGTGCGCCATGCTGCGTGCACTGTTGACCAGGCCTTCAAGTTGCGTGGTACGCAACTGCGACAGCCAGATAGCACTGGACAGGGTTTGTGCCAGCAAAATGGCGAGCAAGGTCAGCAGCAACATGCGGCCCAGCAATGAGCGGGGCAAATGCCATTTGCGCAGGAATTTAAAGGTCATTGCCGAACGAGACCTGAGCCGCCAACTGATAACCACTACCGCGGATGGTGCGGATCAACCGCGGTGGTTTGTCGGTGTCGCGCAAGCGTTGGCGCAAGCGACTGACCGCCATGTCGACGATCCGGTCCAGCGGCATCAGGTCCCGCCCACGGGTAGCGTTGCCGATGGTGTCACGGTCGAGAATCTGCTGCGGGTTATCCAGAAACAACTTGAGCAAGGCGAAATCAGCCCCTGACAGGATTACCTCTTCGCCATCGGAATGAAACAGTCGATGGGTCACGGTGTTCAGTCGCCAGTCTTCAAAGGCCAGGACTTCGTTGCCCGAACTCGTATTGGCAAATTGCGCCCTGCGCAATAACGCCTTGATCCGCGCCAGCAGCTCGCGTGGGCTGAAGGGTTTACCCAGATAATCGTCGGCGCCCAGTTCAAGGCCAATGATCCGGTCCGCCTCGTCAGAGCTGGCGGTCAGCATAATGATCGGAATCTGGGCAAAACGTGGATGTTGACGCACCCAACGGCACAAACTGAAGCCATCTTCGTCGGGCAGCATGACATCAAGGATCAACAGATCGCTGGCCGCCGCATCCAGCGCTTCGCGAAACCCCGCACCATCGCCCACGGTGCGCACCTGAAAACCGGCGCGAGTGAGATAGAGATCAAGCAGTTCTCGGATTTCCTGGTCATCATCGACCAGCAAAATGGATTTGCCGGGTATGGTCACTGTGGTGTTCCTTATTTTTATTGGTAACCGCTGCCGCAGGCTGCGATGGCTTTGAAGGGCCTTCGGCCCTTATCGCAGCCTGCGGCAGCGGCTACAAGGTTTACACGTTTTAGCCAAACGCTTGCTGCAACGCCACTCCCGCACCGATCAAACCAGGGTACGGTGCCGTCACCAACCACACCGGGATGCCCTTCAGGTAATCACTCATACATCCCTTGTCGGCGAAGCTGCGGGCAAAGCCGCTGGCCAGGAAGATATCGGCAAAACGCGGAATCACACCGCCCACGATATACACCCCACCACGCCCGCCGATGGTCAGAACATTGTTGCCCGCCACACGTCCCAGCCAGCAACTGAAGTGCTCCAGCACCTGCAGCGCCACCGGATCCCCTTCCAGCGCGGCGGCGGTGATCGCACGGTCGCTGTCCAGCACCGGGGTATGACCATCCACTGCACAAATCGCCCGATAGACCCGCGGCAAACCGCTGCCGCTCAAAATGCTTTCAGCACTCACATGGCCAATTTCGTTGTAGATGTGTTGCCACAACTGCACTTCACGCGGGTTGCTCATGGGCAGGTCAACGTGGCCGCCCTCCCCCGGCAAGGCCATCCACTGCGCCTCGCCAAGATTTAGCAGGGTGCCCACGCCCAACCCGGTTCCAGGCCCGATAACCACCGATGGCCGCGTCGAGTCTGCAATACCCGGGCAAACCTGGCGCACGTCATCCGGTTGCAGGCGAGTCATGCCCAGGGCCATCGCACTGAAGTCATTGATCAGCAGCAGGTTGTCGACTTGTAACGCTTGGCAGAACCCCGAGCGGCTCAAGCGCCAATGGTTGTTGGTAAAGCGAAACTCATCGCCACTCACGGGACCTGCGACTGACAAACACACCGAACCTACAGAGCCCAGAGCCAGGTTCAGGTCGTGCAGATAAAGCTTGATGGCGTCTTGCGGGCAGGCAAAATCTGCCGTGGCCAGCACGCGGACCGAATGCAGCTGGTCGTTTTCCCACAGCGCAAACCGTGCATTTGTGCCGCCAATGTCACCGACCAGTGCGAGCTTCATTTCAAATTTTCCAGAGACGAGGTAAAGGTGCTCGCGCCCTGCTCGGCCGAACTGAAGGCCTGACGCATAAACGCAAACAACTCACGCCCGGTGCCGACGGCATTATCCAGAGTGCCGATGGCCGGGGTGCGCGCCGCGAATTCTGCCTCATCCACCAGCAGTTGCAATGTGCCTTTGACGCCATCGACACGAATCATGTCGCCGTCCTGCACTCGCGCCAGGGCGCCGCCAATCGAAGCCTCGGGGCTGACATGAATCGCTGCCGGGATTTTGCCCGATGCGCCTGACATCCGCCCGTCAGTAATCAGCGCCACCTTGAAGCCCCGGTCCTGCAACACACCGAGGAACGGCGTCATTTTGTGCAGCTCGGGCATGCCATTGGAACGCGGGCCCTGAAAACGCATCACGGCGACAAAATCGTGTTCCAGTTCGCCCGCCTTGAATGCATCGGCCAGTTGCTGCTGATCCTGGAACACGCGGGCCGGGGCTTCGACGATTTGATGCTCCGGCGCGACCGCCGAGACTTTCATCACTCCTCGGCCCAGATTACCTTGCATCACCCGCAACCCGCCCTCGGCCGAGAATGCACGGGCAACCGGGCGCAGGATCGCCTCATCGAGGCTTTCAATCGGGCCTTCGCGCCAAACCAGTTCGCCATCCACCAGGAACGGTTCACGGGTGTAACGGCTCAGGCCATAACCCGCCACGGTGTTGACGTTTTCGTGGAGCAGACCGGCTTCGAGCAGTTCTCGAATCAGGAACGCCATACCGCCCGCGGCCTGGAAGTGGTTGATATCGGCTTTGCCGTTTGGATAGACGTGGGACAGGGTCGGCACCACCTCGGACAGGTCGGCCATGTCCTGCCAGGTCAATTGAATGCCCGCTGCCATGGCAATCGCCGGCATATGCAAGGTGTGGTTGGTCGAACCGCCGGTAGCGTGCAGCGCGACGATGGAGTTCACCAGCGAGCGCTCGTCAACGATTTCGCCCAATGGCATGAAGTCGCCATTTTGCTTGGTCAGACGGGTAACCTGGTGAGCGGCTTCGCGGGTCAGCGCATCACGCAATGGCGTGTAGGGATTGACGAAAGAGGCACCCGGCAAATGCAGGCCCATCACTTCCATCAACAACTGGTTGGTGTTGGCGGTGCCGTAAAACGTACAGGTTCCAGGGCTGTGGTAGGACTTCATTTCCGACTCCAGCAGCTCCTCGCGGCTGGCCTTGCCTTCAGCGTAACGCTGACGCACGTCGGCTTTTTCCTTGTTGGAAATCCCCGATGGCATCGGCCCACCCGGTACAAAAATGGTCGGCAGATGCCCGAAGCGCAGTGCGCCCATCAGCAGGCCCGGCACGATCTTGTCGCAAATCCCCAGCATCAGCGCCGCATCGAACATGTTGTGCGACAGCGCCACGGCCGTCGACAACGCGATCACTTCGCGGCTCAGCAAGCTGAGCTCCATGCCCGCCTCGCCTTGGGTCACGCCATCACACATGGCAGGCGTGCCACCAGCGAACTGACCCACCGAGCCAATTTCGCGCAACGCTTTTTTGATTTGTTCAGGAAAGTGTTCGTAAGGCTGATGAGCCGACAGCATGTCGTTATATGACGAAACTATTGCAACGTTGGCAGCGTTCATCATCCGCAGGCTGTTTTTATCTTCTGTGCCGCACCCGGCCACACCATGGGCAAAGTTGGCACATTGCAGCTTGCCGCGTTGCGGACCGTCACTGGCGGCGCCGCGAATAAGTGTCAGGTACGCCTCACGGGTGGCACGACTACGGGCAATAAGACGCTCGGTGACTTCAAGAACGCGGGGATGCATGTGTTGAACTCCAGGCTAACGGATGTGGCGACCTGTACGTGTCCTATGCTGATCGAAGGGTGCAGACACACGACTTCAATCATTCGGACCCGTTGATTCAGGTCACTCGTTGTAGATAAAACAAAATATTGCCACTTAAATGGCTTGTTTTCTATTTTTATGCGAATAATCTTGTAATTCCAACAACAAATCGATGGCAGGCGCTTTCCATGACTCTACGAATCGCAATCAATGGTTTTGGCCGGATCGGCCGGAACGTCCTGCGCGCACTGTATACCCAAGGTTACCGCCAGGACCTGCAGATCGTCGCCATCAACGATCTGGGTGACAGTTCGATCAACGCTCATCTGCTCAAGTACGACACCGTTCACGGCACGTTCGACGCCAGCGTCGAGCATGATCAGGAGAGCCTGACCGTCAATGGCGACCGCATTAGCGTGTCAGCCATTCGGAACCCGGCTGAACTGCCGTGGGCGGCGCTGAAAATTGACGTGGTGTTTGAATGCACAGGTTTGTTCACCGATCGCAGTAAAGCCGAGGCGCATATTATCGCCGGTGCCCGTAAAGTGATTATCTCTGCACCAGGTAAAAATGCCGATGCGACTGTGGTCTACGGTGTTAACCACGACATTCTGCGCCAATCCCATCAAATTATTTCCAATGCGTCCTGCACCACCAACTGCCTGGCACCGGTGGCGCAAATCCTGCACCGCGAGTTCGGCATTGAAAACGGCCTGATGACCACCATCCACGCCTACACCAATGACCAGAACCTGACCGACGTTTATCACTCGGACCCGTACCGTGCACGCTCGGCTACCCAGAACATGATCCCGAGCAAAACCGGCGCCGCCGAAGCTGTGGGCCTGGTATTGCCAGAGCTGGCCGGCAAGCTGACCGGCATGGCCGTGCGGGTTCCGGTGATCAACGTGTCGCTGGTCGACCTGACCATCGAGCTCAAACGTGAAACCACCGCGGCTGAAGTCAATGCGCTGTTTAAAGAGGCCAGCCAGCACTCCAAGGTACTGGGTTACAACAGCCTGCCGCTGGTATCGAGCGATTTCAATCACAACCCTCTGTCGTCCATTTTCGACGCCAATCACACCAAAGTAAGCGGCAAGCTGCTTAAGGTTCTGGCCTGGTACGACAATGAGTGGGGTTTCTCCAACCGCATGCTCGATAACTGCCTGGCGCTGTACAACGCGGAGTAACGCGATGATCGGTATCAGCTTCACCACGGCCACCTTGGCGGCGCGCAAGCGCATCGCCCTGGTGGCCCATGATCACTGCAAAGGCTTTTTGCTGGAGTGGGCCGAGCGCCATAAAGAGGAACTCGGCCAGCATGACCTGTGTGCCACTGGCACTACCGGCCTGCTGTTGAGCCAGCGTCTTGGGCTGCCGATCGAAAGCATGATCAGCGGACCTTTGGGCGGCGATCAACAGCTTGGCGCACGGATT
Organism: Pseudomonas kulmbachensis; assembly: GCF_963681935.1. Classification (NCBI taxonomy): domain Bacteria; kingdom Pseudomonadati; phylum Pseudomonadota; class Gammaproteobacteria; order Pseudomonadales; family Pseudomonadaceae; genus Pseudomonas; species Pseudomonas kulmbachensis. The sequence goes on from NZ_OY817088.1 coordinate 4,038,879, forward strand.
GCCGAGCAGCGGATCGATATGCTGGTGTTTTTCTGGGACCCGTTCGAACCTCAGCCCCACGACCCGGACATCAAGGCCCTGCTGCGAGTGGCTGCAGTATGGAACATTCCGGTGGCCTGCAATGAATGCAGCGCGGACTACCTGCTCAGCAGCCCATTGATGAGCCAGGCCCACGAACACCGCATCCCGGATTACAGTGCGTATTTGAAAGGACGGGCGTAAGTCTGGGCACCTATTGTGTAGCAGCTGCCGAGGCACGAGGCTGCGTTCGGCTGCGAAGCAATCGTAAAATCATAGTGTTCGGTGGGTCAGGAAAACCGTGCATTCAGGGTTTACGGTCGCTTCGCAACCGAACGCAGCCTTCGGCAGTTGCTACAGGATAATTACACCTTTTTAAAACATCACTTGACCAACAGCACGGATGATAAGCATTATCATTCGCTCAAAATCGGTCGGGTAGCACAGTGAGCCAGTCCCACTTCAATCAAGTCTTCCTTACCCAACGGGTAACCTTGCTGCGCACTCTGGAGCGGATGGTCAACAACCACAGCACCGCCGAGGACCTGCTGCAAGAGACCTACTTGCGCGTAACCCGGGCCTTGAGCGAGCGCTCCGTCGAGCACCTTGAACCCTTTGTCTTCCAGACCGCACGCAACCTGGCGCTTGATCACCTGCGCGCCCGCCGTATTCAGTCACGCACCGTGGTCGAAGATGTGCCACTGGAAGTCATCGAAGGCGTCGCCTCCACCCACAGCACCCCGGAAGAAGCCCATCAAGCCGCGCAACTACTGGAGCGTTTGAGTGTGAGCCTGAGCCAGCTAAGTGCGCGTCAACAACGGATTTTCATCCTCAGCCGCCTGCATGGCTGCAGTTATCAAGAAATTGCCGAAGAACTTGACGTGTCACTGAGCACCGTTCAAAAGGAACTCAAATTGATCATGGCAATCTGCATCGGGGTAGCCGACAGACTTGAACGCCCTTAACCTTAAGCGGTGATGCCTGTAAGAACGCTCTGAAACTGCCAAGGAACATCCGTGACGGACACTCACAAATCTGCCGTGCCTGAACTGGCGCAAGACGTGCTGCAAGACAGCGCCATGGATCAGGCACTGGACTGGCTGATTACCCTTGAGTGTGCGAGCGACGAACAGCAAACCGCCTTCGAAAACTGGCTGAATGCCGACCCGGCCCATGCCCGGGCCTTTGCCAGGGCCAACGCGATATGGAATGGAGAGCCGGTGCTGGCCGCCGCGCAAACCCTGCAGACCCATCGCACACCCAGCCTGCTGCGACGCATCGGGCGGCATTGGAAACACTTGGCAACCGCAGCGGTGGTAATTATCAGCGTGGGCAGTTACAGCAATGTGCCCTTGCGCCTGCAAGCCGATCATTTGACCGTGATCGGCGAGCGCCAGCGTCTGCAACTCGAAGATGGCTCCAAAGTACTGCTTAACACCAATTCCGCGTTCTCCAGCAAGGTGGTCAACGCCCAAGGCAGCGCTCGCCTGTACCAGGGTGAGGCGTATTTTGAGATCCCGGCCAATCTGGAATTCCCGCTGGTGCTCGATGCCGGCCCCGTACGCGTGAGTGTGCGCGACACCGACTTCGCCGTGAGTTACCTCAATGGCGAAGCCCAAGTACGAGTGCAGCGCGGCGATGTGGACTTGCGGGTGAGCAGTGCCGGTACGCAAATGCGCCTGTCTGCCGGCAACAGCGTCAGCATTGGCCCCAACGGTTTCAGCAAGACCGCCAAACTTAACCCCCAGACCGACCTGGCCTGGGTTCAAGGACGCCTGGTGTTTGAGAACTGCCCCATGGGCAAAGTGCTGGACGAAGTACGGCGCTACTACCCCGGCTGGATCGTCAACAACAACGACAAACTGGCCAGCGTCGCCGTGACCGGTAACTACCGGCTCGATCAGCCGCTGGACATCCTGCGCTCGCTGGCTCACATCACTTCCAGCAACATCTCGGAATTCCCGGCGCTGGTCATTCTCAATTAAATGTTTGAGATGCTTCTGTGGGAGCGAGCCTGCTCGCGAAGGTCGCAAACGATAGCGCGCTTTCGCGAGCAGTCTCGCTCCCACAGTTGAGGTCACAGGGACCTTGAGTAACTAGCATCACAATTAAATGTAGGTTTTTTTACTCGATAGCCGTAGGTCATTCGTCTCGTTGTAGTCAATGCAACTGATTCGCATTTTGAATCAGCTTCGCAACTATAAGATTCGTTCACCTCGGAGCGCTATCAATGCCCACTCGTTTCAACAGCCGGCCCTCATCCAACGTCCGCACAGGCGGTTTGCAGCAATGCACATTGTCGTTGTTGACCGCTGCCATAATTTTGGCTGGCGTACAGGCGGCTCCAGTCCTGGCGGCAACCGATGAGCAGCCGGCTACGCGTTCCGTGGGTAACTACAAGTTTGCAATCACGCAACAGCCACTGGCCTCTGCCCTGAACGATTTCAGTACAGTCACCGGCTGGCAGGTCGGCCTGCCGGCTGAGCTGGCGCAGAACGTTTCTTCACCCGGCGTACGCGGCTCGCTGTCCCCGGAAAAAGCTCTGGAGCGTTTGCTGATCGGTACCAACCTGGGCTACCGCAAACTGAGCAACAACAATATCGTGCTGGAAAAGCGCAGTGGCACCACCGGCACCCTGGCCCTGCAACAAGTGACCATTAGCGCCACCCGCCAGGAGCAGGATGTAAACTCGGTGCCCAGCACCGTCAGCGTCCATGACCGCCAGGATATGGACCGCAATAACGTCAATACCATCAAAGACCTGGTGCGGTATGAGTCGGGTGTTTCGGTAGGTGGTGCCGGTCAGCGTGGTGGTATCAGTAACTACAACATCCGCGGCATCGATGGCGACCGGATTCTGACCCAGGTCGATGGCGTAGAAATCCCCAACTCGTTCTTCAACGGCCCTTACGCCAAGACCCAGCGCAACTATGTCGACCCGGAAGTCATCAAGCGCGTCGAAATCCTGCGTGGTCCGGCGTCAGTGCTGTACGGCAGCAACGCCATCGGCGGCGCCGTCAGCTACTTCACCCTGGACCCGGATGACATTATCAAGCCAGGCCAGGATGTCGGTGCCCGCCTTAAAACAGGTTACAGCTCGGCCGATCGCAGTTGGCTGAAATCAGGCACCGTGGCCGGGCGCTCCGGCGAATTCGACGGCCTGCTGCACCTGAGCCAGCGTGAGGGTCACGAAACCGAATCCTATGGCGATCACGGCGGCACCGGTCTGTCCCGCACTGCGGCCAACCCCGAAGACGTGAAAACCACCAACGTACTGGCCAAGGCAGGCTGGAACTACAACGATGATGATCGTCTTGGCTTCACTTATGAGAAGTACAAGGACCGTCTCGACATTAATGAGAAAAGTGCGGTCGGCGGTCCGTTCGGCAAAGGTGTAGGCCAAAACATGTACCGCTCCCGTGACGGTAAAGACACCATCAGCCGTGAGCGTTTTGGCCTTGAAAACAGCATGGTGCTCGACACCCTGCTGGCCGACCACTTCAAGTGGAGCCTGAACTATCAGATCGCCAAGACTGACCAAAAGACCCTGGAGGACTACTACGTCCCGTTCTCCCGCAATGTAATGCGCTCGCGTAACACCACCTACGAAGAAAAGACTTGGGTACTCGATGCCCAGGCGGACAAAGCCTTCAATATTGGTGACACCGATCACTTGCTGACCTACGGCGCCACCATCAAGCACCAAAAAGTCACCGGCTCGCGCAGCGGCTCGGGTACTTGCCTGGCAGTGGGTACAGGGTGCCCGTCCGTCGGTGCCGACAGTTCAAAAGACTATCTGGTCAAATCCAGCGATTTCCCGGACCCGACCATCAACACCTATAGCCTGTTCGCCCAGGATCAGATCAGCTGGAACGACTGGACCTTTATGCCGGGCCTGCGTTACGACTACACCAAGCTGACGCCGCACATCACTCAAGAGTTCCTGAACACCGTTAACCCTGAAAATCTGGACACGGTCAGCGACAAGGAAAAGGTCTGGCATCGCCTGTCGCCCAAGCTAGGCGTGACCTATGCGTTCAACGACAACTACACCTGGTACGGCCAATATGCCGAAGGCTTCCGTACACCGACCGCCAAATCACTGTATGGCCGCTTTGATAACCTTCAGGCAGGCTACTCGGTAGAGCCAAACCCGGACCTGGAACCGGAAAAAAGCAAAAGCTACGAGACCGGCTTGCGCGGCAACTTTGACGCTGGATCATTCGACGTTGCGGTTTTCTATAACAAGTACCGCGACTTCATCAATGAAGACGCCATCACTCCTGGCTATGACGACCTCAAGTTCCGGGCCAACAATATCAAGCACGCCACCATCAAGGGTGCAGAAGTGAAAGGTCGCTTGAATCTGGACGCCTTCGGCGCGCCTCAAGGCCTGTACACCCGTGGCTCGGTGGCCTATGCCCACGGCCGCAATGACGACACCGGCCAGCCAATCAACAGCGTCAACCCGCTGACCGCCGTCATGGGCCTGGGCTACGAGCAGCAAAACTACGGCGGTCTGGTGAGCTGGACCCTGGTCAAGAACAAGGATCAGGTAGACGACACCAGCTTCTTCGCCCCGGATGGCACCAGCACCCAATTCAAGTCGCCGGGCTATGGCGTGCTCGACCTGACCGGTTTCTACAAGGTCACCAAGGACGTCACCGTCAACGCTGGCCTGTACAACCTGACCGACAAAAAATACTGGAACTGGGATGACGTGCGCGGCTACGACAGCGTGGGGGAAGCCGGTGTGCTGAACCCGGCCAATATGGAGCGCTTGACCGCTCCAGGCCGCAACTTCGCAATCAATCTGGTCTGGGATATCTGACCTCAAAGCTCACCGCGCAGGCTTTTGCTCTGCGCAGTGAGGATTTTTTACTGTGATGCGTCTTCCTGATCGTCTAGTTACAAAGCGCATCTCATTCTCAAGGATATATTCATGACCGCTCCTGAATCCGCAGCACGTCCTGCCTTGCGTTCGCAACGTCTGAACCAGATCACCAACGAGCCGCATCAAAAGCTCGACACACTGGTCAAGGCGCACAAGCCGTTTGAAGAAGTGGCCAATTTCGCCCGCTTTGTCGTGGCCCAGTACCTGTTCCAGTCGGAACTCAAGACGCTGTATACCGACCCGGCCCTGAAAGAGATCGTGCCCGACTTGCCAGAGCGCTGCCGCGCCGAGCAAGCCAAGGCCGACCTGGCTGACCTCAACACCGAAGTGCCGGCCCCGGTTGCCGGTGCGGTCAACTCGCCAAGCAAGGCCGAAGCACTGGGCTGGATCTTCGTTTCCGAAGGCTCCAAGTTAGGCGCTGCGTTCTTGATCAAGCGTGCCGTGGGCCTGGGCCTGAGCGACACCTTTGGTGCCCGCCACTTGGGCGAGCCTGCTGGTGGCCGTGCCGAAGGCTGGAAAAGCTTTATCAAGACCCTTGACGGTCTGAAACTGACCGCTGAAGAAGAAACCGATCTGGACAAAGGTGCAGTAGCGGCTTTTGAGCGTTTCACCGTATTACTGGAACACGCCTACGCTGCTCAGCCAGAACTGGCTTAAGCTGACAGGCCCGGTCAGCGCTGGCTGACCGGGAGTCCTTTTATGCGTCTTGAGCTTATGACCCGCCAAAGCCAATCCTCGTCGAAAATCACTCGCATTCTGTTCGGCTTGCTGGCCTACGTGAGCCTTGCCATTGGCCTGATCGCCATTGTGATTCCTGGCCTGCCAACTACCGAATTCATTTTGCTCGCTGCCTGGGCCGCGACCAAAAGCTCCCCGCGCCTGAGTGCCTGGCTCGAAAATCACCGTTTGTTTGGCCCGATCCTGACTAACTGGCGCAACGGCAAAATCATCCAGCGCAAGGCCAAGGTCAGCGCCACCATCAGCATGCTGCTGTGTGCAGGGTTGATGCTGTATGTGCTCGACCACCAATGGCCGGTCTTCCTCGCCATTGCCGGCATGAGCATGGGCAACCTGTGGATCTGGTCACGGCCGGAGCGCTTACCTGTTGCAACTGCAAAACACCTGTAGCCGCTGCCGCAGGAACGAGGCTGCGTAAGACGACGTAGTCGTCGTAAAACATGAATCCCATTTTTACCTGACACAACCAAATTGCCTGACTTTACGACGGCTTCGCCGCCGGACGCAGCCTCGCAGGCTCGGCAGCTGCTACAAAATAATCACAAGCTTATAAAACCGCCATAGAGCGCATACGCCGCCCCCAGTGCAGTCATCAGCACCGCCGCAAAAATCACCTTCTCCCATGTTTTGAACAGAGGTTCATTCTGTTCACGCTTGGCCTTGGCAAAAAAGAAAATCCCCGGGGCATACAGCAACGCCGACAGCAACAGATACTTGGGGCCCGCCGCATACAGCAACCACATCGCATAGATCAGCGCGACAGCCCCCACCGCCAGGTCCTTGATGCGCCGACGACCCGCCCGCTCGTAAGTCTCGCCCCTTATGCACAACAGCACCGCATAGGCGGCCGACCACAGGTAAGGCACCAGAATCATCGACGAGGCCAGGTAGATCAGGCTGGTATAGGTGCCGGCAGACACCAGGGTGATAATCAAAAAAATCTGGATCATCGAGTTGGTCAGCCACAAGGCGTTGACCGGTACATGGTTGGCGTTTTCCTTTTTCAAAAACGCCGGCATGGTTTTATCCCTTGCCGTGGCATACAGAATTTCTGCACACAGCAACGCCCACGACAACAGCGCCCCCAGCAACGAAATCGCCAAGCCGATACTGATTAGAATCGCCCCCCACTCCCCCACCACATGCTTGAGTACACCGGCCATCGACGGATTCTGCAGCTTCGCCAGCTCCGGTTGGCTCATGATGCCCAGCGACAGCACGTTGACCAGCACCAGCAACGCCAGCACGCCGAGAAAACCGATGACGGTGGCCTTGCCCACATCCGAACGTCTTTCGGCCCGCCCCGAGTACACACTGGCGCCTTCGATGCCAATAAACACAAACACCGTGACCAGCATCATGTTGCGCACCTGGTCCATCACACTGCCCAGGCTCGGGGTCTCGGCCCCCCAAAAATCCCGGGTAAAAATATCCGCTTTAAATGCCACACCAGCCAACACGATAAACATCACGATCGGCACGATTTTGGCGACGGTGGTCAGCTGGTTGATGAACGCTGCCTCCTTGATCCCGCGCAGCACCAAAAAGTGCACACCCCACAACAGCAGCGACGCACAACCGATGGCAATCGGCGTGTTGCCTTGCCCGAACATCGGGAAAAAATAGCCCAGGGTACTGAACAGCAACACGAAGTAGCCGACGTTGCCCATCCAGGCGCTGATCCAGTAACCCCAGGCGGACGAAAAACCCATGTAATCGCCGAAACCGGCCTTGGCGTAGGCATACACCCCGGAGTCGAGTTCCGGCTTGCGATTGGCAAGGGTCTGAAACACAAAGGCCAGCGCCAGCATGCCCACCGCAGTGATCGCCCAGCCGATCAACACTGCACCGCCCGCTGCACGCTCGGCGATATTTTGTGGCAGCGAAAAAATCCCGCCGCCAATCATCGAGCCAACCACCAACGCGATCAGGGCGTTTAGCCGGAGCTTCTGTGTCTGTTGCGACATCGCCACCTCTGCTGCTGTTGATTTAAAACTCAGGGCTATAAAGCTACAGCCACTCACCGACTAAATATATGAACTAACCGAACGTTTAATAGGGTTGCGCAATAAGCCGGCCATTCTTAATTGCGAACCTTTCTATTGAAACCTAAAAAACTGTTCACATATAGATGACGATTTAATTTCGTCGACAGGTTCATGAAACATGGCAATGAAATTTGCATATCTGAAAATACTGGCTAGCTTCAATCCCCACGACCCTCCGGTCGACGAACGTATTAATACCTGAAAACATGTCTGGAGTAAGGCTTTCAGGAAGCGTCATAAAAATACGTCATCGCGACCTTCCCCGCTCTATCAACAATGGAATGTAGTAATGCCCTGATCTATGTCAAACGGCTCGAATACCAATGGACTTACTTTGAAGCCTCACTTCTCCTGGATTGGAGTTACTACAAATGTCTGATACTCCTGGAAAACTGCGACTGGGTGCGCTGGTTGCTCTAGTAGTTGGTTCAATGATTGGCGGTGGCATTTTTTCATTGCCGCAAAACATGGCCGCCAGTGCCGATGTGGGTGCAATCCTGATCGGTTGGGCAATCACCGCAGTCGGTATGTTAACCCTCGCTTTTGTGTTCCAAACCCTCGCCAACCGCAAACCTGACCTCGACGGCGGCGTCTATGCCTACGCCAAGGCCGGCTTCGGCGATTACATGGGTTTCTCATCCGCTTGGGGTTACTGGATCAGCGCCTGGCTGGGTAACGTCGGCTACTTCGTGTTGCTGTTCAGCACCTTGGGTTACTTCTTCCCGATCTTCGGTGAAGGCAACACCCCTGCGGCCATCATCGGTGCCTCAATCCTGCTGTGGGCTGTGCATTTTCTGGTACTGCGCGGGATCAAGGAAGCAGCGTTCATCAACCTGGTGACCACCGTTGCCAAGGTCGTACCGCTGGTGCTGTTTATCCTGATTGCCATCTTCGCGTTCAAGCTGGACATCTTTACCAGCGACATCTGGGGCGTGAAAAACCCGGATCTGGGCAGCGTGATGGACCAGGTGCGCAACATGATGCTGGTCACCGTATGGGTGTTCATCGGTATCGAAGGCGCAAGCATCTTCTCTTCCCGTGCCGAGAAACGTTCGGACGTGGGTCGAGCTACCGTGATCGGTTTTATCACCGTGCTGCTGTTGCTGGTACTGGTGAACGTGCTGTCGCTGGGCATCATGACTCAGCCTGAACTGGCCAAACTGCAGAACCCGTCGATGGCGGCCGTGCTTGAGCATGTGGTCGGTCACTGGGGTGCGGTGCTGATCAGCGTCGGCTTGATCATCTCGCTGCTGGGTGCCCTGTTGTCCTGGGTACTGCTGTGCGCCGAAATCATGTTCGCGGCGGCCAAGGACCACACCATGCCGGCCTTCCTGAAAAAGGAAAACGCCAACCATGTTCCGGTCAACGCCCTGTGGCTCACCAACGCCATGGTGCAACTGTTCCTGATCATCACCCTGTTCTCGGCCAGTACCTATCTGTCGCTGATCTACCTCGCGACCTCGATGATTCTGGTGCCTTACCTCTGGTCTGCGGCCTACGGCTTCCTGCTGGCGGTGCGTGCCGAGACTTACGAGAACGCCCTGGCAGAACGCAAGAAAGACTTGATCATCGGTGGTATCGCGCTGATCTACGCCATCTGGCTGATCTATGCCGGCGGCCTCAAGTACCTGCTGCTGTCGGCCCTGCTGTACGCACCTGGCGCCATTCTGTTCGCCAAGGCCAAGCGTGAAAGTGGCCAACCTGTTTTCACCAACATCGAGAAAGTAATTTTTGCCGCAGTAGTGATCGGTGCCCTGGTGGCTGCCTATGGTCTCTACGACGGCTTCCTGACCCTGTAACAACCTGTTTGTGTACTTTGGAGGATGACTGTAATGACCACGGAAAAAGTGAAGTTCGGCGTGCATTCCGAAGCCGGTAAGCTGCATAAGGTTATGGTGTGTTCCCCAGGCCTGGCTCACCAGCGCCTGACCCCAAGCAACTGCGATGAGCTGCTGTTCGATGACGTGCTGTGGGTCAACCAGGCCAAACGCGATCACTTCGACTTCGTCACCAAGATGCGCGATCGCGGTATTGATGTACTGGAAATGCATAACCTGCTGACCGATATCGTCGCCATGCCAGAAGCCCTGGACTGGATCCTGGACCACAAAGTGACCCCCAATCAGGTGGGTGTGGGCCTGGTCAACGAAGTCAAATCCTGGATCAAGAGCCTTGAGCCACGCCAGGCGGCCGAATACCTGATCGGCGGCGTGTCGGCAGACGACCTGCCAGACAGCTTTGGTGGCAAGACCATTCAGATGTTCCGCGATTTCCTCGGCCACACCAGCTTTATCCTGCCACCGCTGCCCAACACTCAGTTCACCCGTGACACCACCTGCTGGATCTACGGTGGCGTGACGCTGAACCCGATGTACTGGCCAGCGCGTCGTCAGGAAACCCTGCTGACCACGGCGATCTACAAGTTCCACCCCGAGTTCACCAACGCCGAATTCCAGATCTGGTACGGCGACCCGACAGTCGACCACGGCAACGCCAGCCTTGAAGGCGGCGACGTGATGCCCGTCGGCAACGGCGTGGTACTGATCGGTATGGGCGAGCGCACCTCGCGTCAGGCCATCGGCCAACTGGCGCTGAACCTGTTCAAGAACAAAGCGGTAGAACGCATCATCGTGGCCGGCATGCCGCGCTCACGCGCCGCGATGCACCTGGACACCGTATTCAGCTTCTGCGACCGCGACCTGGTCACCATCTTCCCTGAAGTGGTGAAGCAGATCGTTGCCTTCTCCCTGTATCCGGATGACAAGAAACAAGGCGGCATCGATGTACGACGCGAAGAAGGCAGCTTCCTCGAAGTCGTGGCCCACGCCCTGGGTCTGAAAAAACTGCGCGTCGTCGAAACCGGCGGCAACTCTTTCGCCGCAGAACGCGAGCAGTGGGACGACGGCAACAACGTGGTGGCGCTGGAACCTGGCGTGGTCATTGGCTACGACCGCAACACTTACACCAACACCCTGCTGCGCAAGGCTGGCGTTGAAGTCATCACCATCAGCGCCTCCGAACTGGGACGCGGCCGTGGCGGTGGCCACTGCATGACCTGCCCGATCATTCGCGACCCAATCGACTATTAATCACCCCATTTGATTGCTTGCGCGGGCCCCTACGAGGGGCCAGTGCAAGCCGGTTAACCCAAAACCAAGGAGATCACCATGGCTTTTAACATGAAAAACCGCAGCCTTCTGAGCCTGATGCACCACACGCCACGTGAGTTGCACTACCTGCTCGATCTGTCTCGCGATCTCAAGCGCGCCAAGTACACCGGTACTGAAGAGCCGCACTTGAAAGGCAAAAACATTGCGCTGATTTTCGAAAAAACGTCGACCCGTACCCGTTGCGCATTCGAAGTTGCAGCCCACGACCAGGGCGCACACGTGACGTACATCGATCCGGTTTCCTCGCAAATCGGCCACAAAGAAAGCATGAAAGACACCGCCCGCGTGCTGGGCCGCATGTTTGATGCCATCGAATACCGTGGCTTTGAACAAGCCATTGTGGAAGAACTGGCCAAGTACGCTGGCGTACCGGTATTCAACGGCCTGACCGCTGAGTTCCACCCGACGCAAATGATCGCCGACGTGCTGACCATGCGCGAACACAGCGACAAGCCGCTGCACAACATCAGCTACGCGTACCTGGGCGATGCCCGCAACAACATGGGTAACTCGTTGCTGCTGATTGGCGCCAAGCTGGGCATGGACGTGCGTATCGCCGCACCAAAAAGCCTGTGGCCGGAAGAGTCGTTCGTCAAACAGTGCCAGGAATTCGCCAAGGAAAGCGGTGCCAAAATCACCCTGACCGAAGACCCGAAAGCTGCGGTCAAAGGCGTGGACTTTATCCACACCGACGTCTGGGTATCGATGGGCGAGCCGGTTGAAGCCTGGAACGACCGTATCAAGCTGCTGCTGCCTTACCAGGTCAACAGCGACATGATCAAAGCGGCAGAAAACCCACGCGTGAAGTTCATGCACTGCCTGCCAGCGTTCCACAACTGTGAAACCAAGGTTGGCAAGGATGTGGCCGAGCACCATCCAAACCTGAAAAACGGCATTGAAGTGACCGAAGAAGTGTTTGAGTCCCCGGTCAACATCGCCTTCGAGCAAGCCGAAAACCGCATGCATACCATCAAGGCGATCCTGGTAGCGGCGCTGGCTGATATCTAAGCCTGGCCCACAGTAGATGTGTAAACACACATCTACTGTGGGAGCGAGCCCGCTCGCGAACGAGCTTCGCGAGCAGGCTCGCTCCCACACAAGGCGCTCTCACACTTCTAAAAGGACATCCTGTATGCGTATCGTCGTTGCACTGGGCGGTAACGCCCTCTTGCGTCGCGGCCAGCCCATGACCGCCGAGAACCAGCGCGAAAATATCCAGACCGCTACCGCCCAAATCGCTCGAATTGCCCACGGCAACGAGCTGGTAGTGGCCCACGGCAATGGTCCTCAGGTCGGCCTGCTGTCGCTGCAAGCTGCCGCTTATACGGCAGTAGCCCCCTACCCGCTGGATGTACTCGGTGCTGAAACCGAAGGCATGATCGGCTACATGATCGAGCAAGAACTGGGCAACCTGCTGCCACCAGAAGCGCCTTTCGCCACCCTGCTGACCCAGGTTGAAGTCGACCCCAAAGACCCGGCGTTTCAGAACCCCACCAAACCCATTGGCCCGGTCTACACCGAAAGCGAAGCCAAGAGCCTGGCCGCTGAAAAAGGCTGGAGTATTGCACCGGACGGCGACAAATTCCGCCGCGTGGTAGCCAGCCCGAAACCCAAACGCATCTTCGAAATTCGCCCGATCAAATGGCTGCTGGAAAAAGGCACCATCGTGATCTGCGCGGGCGGTGGCGGGATCCCGACCATGTATGGCGAAGACGGCAAGCTGCGCGGCATCGAAGCCGTAATCGACAAGGACCTGGCCTCCTCACTGCTGGCTCAACAGCTGGGCAGCGACCTGCTCGTGATCGCCACTGACGTGAATGCTGCCTTTATTGACTGGGGCAAGCCAACCCAGAAAGGCATTGCTCAGGCTCACCCGGATGAGTTGGAAAAGCTCGGTTTTGCCTCCGGTTCAATGGGACCAAAAGTGGAGGCTGCCTGCGAGTTTGCCCGTAAAACCGGCAAGACCGCAGTAATCGGCGCACTGGCGGATATCGAAGCAATCGTTCAAGGTAAGGCCGGTACTCGCGTCAGCACCGAAAAACCGGGTATCACTTACTTCTAAGTCCCTGGGCAGGCCCCGGGGTCTGCCCTTTTTCCCATAGCATCAAGGAGTACCCCTATGGCCTCGTTCGAACCCGGTCACCTGCATATCCATCGCGAACCGCTGCAGCCGGGCGACTTTGGGTATGACATCAAAATTGATTACCAGGTCGTTCAGGATCCCAAGGAAGGCAAGTCGATGCAGTTCGACATGCATGGTCAGATCAACCAGAAGGACTTCAAAGAGTCGTTCACCCTGCCCAAGGACCTGGCTTACAACTTTGCCCATGACGCATTCCAGATTGCCGTGAAACACGGCATTCCAAAAACCGCAGACATCCGCGCGATGCACGGTTACTACGACAAGATGTTTGCCGACGTCCTGGCCCAGCTCAACCACAAGCCTGGCGACCCGATCAAACCTGAACATCTGGAGTAATTCAGCCACTTGATGATGGCTGCGCTTTTGTGGGAGCGAGCTTGCTCGCGATGCAGGCAACGCAGTTTTACTGTTAGGCCGTGTTGATGCCATCGCGAGCAAGCCCGCTCCCACGGAATTTCACCTATCCTCCCCGCCAAGGCATACTGGCCATCCCCGCTGGCCAGAAGTGTTCCTTGTTCCCATGCGTATCCATGTCAGTTTTATCGACCGTGTCGGCATCACCCAGGAAGTCCTGGCCCTGCTCGGCGGGCGTAACCTCAACCTGGATGCGGTGGAGATGGTCCCGCCCAACGTCTACATCGATGCCCCGACCCTGAGCCCGCAAGTACTCGACGAACTGCGCGAAGCCCTGTTCAGCGTCAAGGGCGTGCAATCGGTGACAGTGGTCGACATCCTTCCCGGCCAACGCCGCCACTTGCAACTCGACGCCTTGCTCGCGGCCATGACCGATCCGGTACTGGCGCTGGACAGCCAAGGCCATGTGCTGCTGGCCAACCCGGCACTGGTGGCCCTGTACGGCCATGAACCGACCGGCGAAAGCATCGGCGAGCTGTTCACCGACCCCGGACTGCTCGACGTGCTGCTGGAAAACGGCTTTCGCCTGCCATTGCGCGAAGTCACACTCAACGGCCATCCGTTGATGCTCGATGCCACGCCGATCACCGATGCGGGTGCCCTGCTGACCCTGTATCAACCGAGCCGTATCGGCGAGCGCCTGGCCGCGTTGCACCACGACCATGCCGAAGGCTTTGATGCCCTGCTCGGCGAGTCGCCTGCGATTCGCACGCTTAAAGCCCGCGCACAGCGTGTGGCCGCGCTGGACGCGCCCTTGTTGATCCAGGGTGAAACCGGTACTGGCAAGGAATTGGTGGCCCGCGCCTGCCATGCCATCAGTGATCGCTTTGGCGCGCCGTTTCTGGCCCTCAACTGCGCTGCACTTCCGGAAAACCTGGCCGAAAGCGAGCTCTTCGGTTATGCCCCCGGCGCCTTCACCGGTGCCCAGCGTGGCGGCAAGCCGGGGCTGATGGAGTTGGCCAACCACGGTACGGTTTTCCTCGATGAAATCGCCGAAATGTCCCCCTATCTGCAAGCCAAGCTGCTGCGCTTTCTCAATGACGGCAGCTTCCGCCGGGTGGGCGGCGAACGCGAGGTCAAGGTCAATGTGCGGATCCTCAGTGCCACTCACCGCAACCTGGAAAAAATGGTCAACGAGGGCACCTTTCGCGAAGATCTGTTCTACCGACTGAATGTGCTCAATATCGAAGTACCGCCGCTGCGCGAGCGCGGCCAGGATATTTTGCTGCTGGCGCGCACCTTCATGCAGCAGGCCTGCACTCAGATCCAGCGCCCGGTGTGCCGACTGGCGCCGGGCACCTACCCGGCCCTGCTGGGCAATCGCTGGCCCGGTAACGTACGCCAATTGCAGAACGTGATCTTTCGCGCTGCCGCCATTTGTGAAAGTAACCTGGTCGACATTGGCGACCTGGACATCGCTGGCACCTCGGTTGCGCGGCAAAGTGACGGCGAGATTGAAACCCTTGAGCACGCCGTCGAGTCCTTCGAAAAGGCGTTGCTGGAAAAGCTCTACGTCAGCTACCCCTCGACCCGCCAACTGGCCAACCGCCTGCAAACCAGCCACACCGCCATTGCCCACCGGCTACGCAAATACGGCATCCCGGGTAAAGCCTGACGCGCTCATTCCCCTGTGGGAGCGAGCCTGCTCGCGCGTGAATCGACCCGTAATCACGGTCAGACCGCGTCGCAGGCATCGCGAGCAGGCTCGCTCCCATAGAGCCCTCCCCTCGCCCGTATCGATATCACTCCAGTGGAGCGATATCGATACAGTCCCTCTAAACCGCAGCCACGCAAGGCTTTGATCCTCTTGAATTTTTTTATTGCCTTTGTGCTGTAGCGATTTCGCTACAGCACAGTTGTAAATCTGATCCTTATAAATACATAACTAATTGATAAATAAGGATATTTATAAACTGGCAGCCATTTTGCAATGAACTCTCAATAAGCTCGGTCTTCACGAGCATTTACCTGTGACCACCAGACATGTCTGGCCCTGAGGAGTTTCCATGAGCGAATTGCGTTTTACTGAAGACCACGAATGGCTGCGCGCCGAAGCCGACGGCAGCGTAACCGTGGGGATTACCGCGTTTGCGCAAAACGCTCTGGGTGACGTGGTGTTTGTGCAGTTGCCTGAGTTGCAGTCCTACGACAAGGGTGCAGAAGCCGCTACTGTTGAGTCGGTCAAGGCTGCCAGTGGCGTGTACATGCCTTTGGACGGTGAAGTGCTCGAAGTGAACCCCGCGCTCGACAGCAGCCCGGAACTGGTCAACGAAGATCCGCTGGGCGAAGGCTGGTTCTTCCGTTTCAAGCCCGCCGATGCCGATGCGCTCGACAAGCTGCTCGATCAGGACGCCTACGACCGCCTGATCAAAGCCCAAGACGACAACTGAGAACTCAGCCATGACTATCAATCTCAGCACTGCCAATGAATTCATCGCCCGCCATATCGGCCCGCGCCAGGCCGATGAGCAGGCGATGCTTGCCACCCTCGGCTTTGATTCCCTTGAAGGCCTCAGCGCCAGCGTGATCCCGGAAAGCATCAAGGGCACCAGCGTGCTCAACTTGCCGGCGGGTCAAAGCGAAGCCGATGCACTGGCCTCGATCAAAGCCATCGCAGCCAAGAACCAGCTGTGCAAAACCTATATCGGCCAGGGCTACTACAACTGCCACACGCCTTCACCGATCCTGCGCAACCTGCTGGAAAACCCGGCCTGGTACACCGCTTACACGCCGTATCAGCCTGAAATTTCCCAAGGCCGTCTCGAAGCGCTGCTCAACTTCCAGACCCTGATCAGCGACCTTAGCGGCCTGCCGATTGCCAACGCTTCATTGCTCGACGAAGCCACCGCCGCTGCCGAAGCGATGACCTTTTGCAAACGCCTGAGCAAGAACAAAAACAGCCACAGCTTCTTTGCATCCAGCCACTGCCACCCGCAAACCCTCGACGTGCTGCGCACCCGTGCCGAGCCGCTGGGCATTGAGGTGGTGGTCGCTGACGAACGCGAGCTGACTGACGTATCGATCTTCTTCGGCGCTCTGCTGCAGTACCCGGCAAGCAACGGTGACGTGTTCGACTACCGTACATTGGTTGAGCGTTTCCACACGGCCAACGCACTGGTGGCCGTTGCCGCCGATCTGCTGGCCCTGACCCTGCTGACGCCTCCGGGCGAGTTCGGTGCTGACGTGGCCATCGGCAGCGCCCAGCGTTTTGGCGTGCCCCTGGGCTTTGGTGGCCCGCACGCGGCCTACTTCGCTACCCGCGACGCGTTCAAGCGCGACATGCCTGGCCGTCTGGTCGGCGTTTCGGTTGACCGTCACGGCAAACCGGCACTGCGCCTGGCCATGCAAACCCGCGAGCAACATATCCGCCGCGAGAAGGCCACGAGCAACATCTGCACCGCGCAAGTGCTGTTGGCCAACATCGCCAGCATGTACGCCGTGTACCACGGTCCCAAAGGCCTGACCCAGATCGCTGGGCGCATTCACCAACTGACCGCGATCCTGGCTCAGGGCCTGAGCGCGCTGGGGCTGATAGTCGAGCAAGAACAGTTCTTCGACACGCTGACTCTCAACACCGCCAGCGCCACCACCGCCCTGCACGCCAAGGCCCACGCACAAAGCATCAACCTGCGTGTGGTCGACGATCAGCGTCTGGGCCTGTCGCTGGATGAAACCAGCAGCCAGAGCGACGTAATCGCCCTGTGGACCCTGCTCGCCGCCGATGGTCAGACCCTGCCTGACTTCGACGCACTGGCCCAGACCGTGACCGGCACCCTGCCAGCCGCCTTGGTGCGCCAGTCACCGATCCTCAGCCACCCGGTGTTCAACCGTTACCACTCTGAAACCGAACTGATGCGTTACCTGCGTCGTCTGGCGGACAAGGACCTGGCGCTGGACCGCACCATGATCCCGCTGGGTTCGTGCACCATGAAGCTCAACGCTGCCAGCGAAATGATCCCGGTGACCTGGGCCGAGTTCGGCAGCCTGCACCCCTTTGCTCCTGCCGAGCAAAGCCTGGGCTATCAACAACTGACCACAGAACTTGAGGCCATGCTCTGCGCGGCCACCGGTTACGACGCCATATCCTTGCAACCGAACGCCGGTTCCCAAGGCGAGTACGCCGGTCTGTTGGCGATCCGCGCCTATCACCAGAGCCGTGGCGAAGAGCGCCGCGACATCTGCCTGATCCCGTCTTCGGCCCACGGTACCAACCCGGCAACTGCCAACATGGCCGGTATGCGCGTGGTGGTAACGGCCTGTGATGCACGGGGCAACGTCGATATTGAAGACCTGCGCGCCAAGGCCATCGAGCACCGCGATCACCTCGCCGCGCTGATGATCACCTACCCGTCGACCCACGGTGTGTTCGAAGAAGGCATCCGCGAAATCTGCGGCATCATTCATGACAACGGCGGCCAGGTGTACATCGACGGCGCTAACATGAACGCGATGGTGGGCCTGTGCGCACCGGGCAAGTTCGGCGGCGACGTGTCCCACCTCAACCTGCACAAAACCTTCTGCATCCCACATGGCGGTGGCGGCCCGGGTGTTGGCCCGATTGGCGTCAAATCGCACCTCACGCCGTTCCTGCCGGGTCACGCGGCAATGGAACGCAAGGAAGGCGCGGTATGTGCGGCACCGTTCGGCAGCGCCAGCATCTTGCCAATCACCTGGATGTACATCCGCATGATGGGCGGCGAAGGTCTCAAGCGCGCTTCGCAGCTGGCCATCCTCAATGCCAACTACATCGCCCGTCGTCTCGAGGAGCACTACCCGGTGCTGTACTCGGGCAGCAATGGCCTGGTGGCCCACGAATGCATCCTCGACCTGCGCCCGCTCAAGGAAACCAGCGGTATCAGCGTCGATGACGTGGCCAAGCGCCTGATCGACTTTGGCTTCCACGCTCCAACCATGTCGTTCCCGGTGGCAGGCACGTTGATGATCGAGCCAACCGAAAGCGAATCCAAGGAAGAACTGGACCGCTTCTGCAACGCCATGATCTGTATCCGTGAAGAAATTCGCGCCGTTGAAAACGGCAGCCTGGCCAAGGAAGACAACCCGCTGAAAAACGCTCCGCATACCGCCGCTGAAATGGTCGGCGAATGGACCCACCCGTACAGCCGCGAACAAGCGGTGTACCCGGTTGCATCCCTGATCGAAGGCAAGTACTGGCCACCGGTTGGCCGGGTCGACAACGTGTTTGGCGACCGCAACCTGATTTGCGCTTGCCCTTCGATCGAAAGCTATCAGGAAGCATAAGCAACCGGGTCATGGAGATCCAAATGTGGGAGCGGGCTTGCTCGCGATACAGGCAATGCGGTTTTGCAGCCAGACCGCAGTGATGCTATCGCAGGCAAGCAACTCCCACAGGGATCGAAGTTGCACTACACAATAAGAAACCGGAGAACCCTATGTCTTTAAGCGTGTTCGACCTGTTCAAGATTGGCATCGGCCCCTCCAGCTCCCATACCGTCGGCCCCATGCGTGCTGCTGCGCGTTTTGTCGAAGGTCTGCGCCGTGATGAAATGCTGCAACACACCGCCTGCGTAAAAGTTGAACTCTACGGTTCCCTCGGCGCCACCGGCAAAGGACACGGCAGCGACAAAGCCGTATTGCTGGGGCTCGAAGGTGAACACCCGGATACCGTTGACACCGAAACCGTGGCCGAGCGTCTGGCCGCCATTCGCAGCAGCGGGCGCTTGAACCTGCTGGGCCAACACCCCATCGATTTCAACGAAAAGTCGCACCTGGCGATGATTCGCAAACCCCTGCCCTATCACCCCAACGGCATGATTTTCAGAGCACTCGATGGCGCTGGAATTCAGATCCGCAGCCGCGAGTACTACTCGGTCGGTGGCGGCTTTGTGGTCGATGAAGGCGCAGCGGGCGCTGACCGCATTGTCGAAGACAGCACCGCACTGAAATACCCCTTCAAGACCGCCAAGGACCTGTTGCGCCATTGCGTCACTCACAACCTGTCGATCAGTGAAGTGATGATGGCCAACGAAAGCGCTTGGCGCCCCGAGGCCGAGACGCGCAGCGGCTTGCTGAAAATCTGGCAAGTGATGCAGGACTGCGTGAGTGCCGGTTGTCGCAACGAAGGCATTTTGCCCGGCGGGTTGAAGGTCAAGCGTCGGGCGGCTGCGCTGCATCGTCAGCTGTGCAGCAACCCTGAGGCCGCGTTGCGCGATGCGCTGTCGGTGCTCGACTGGGTGAATTTGTACGCGCTGGCGGTCAATGAAGAAAACGCCAACGGCGGACGTGTTGTCACCGCACCTACCAACGGCGCGGCCGGGATCATTCCTGCCGTGTTGCATTACTACATGCGCTTTATTGGCGGAGCCAATGAAGACGGGGTGGTGCGATTTCTGCTGACCGCCGCCGCCATTGGCATTTTGTACAAGGAAAATGCCTCGATCTCCGGCGCCGAAGTCGGCTGTCAGGGCGAGGTCGGCGTGGCCTGTTCAATGGCGGCTGGCGCGTTGTGCGAAGTGCTGGGTGGCACCGTACAGCAAGTCGAGAATGCTGCCGAGATCGGCATGGAGCACAACCTCGGCCTGACCTGCGACCCGATTGGCGGCCTGGTCCAAGTGCCGTGCATCGAACGCAATGCAATGGGTTCAGTCAAGGCAATCAACGCGGTACGCATGGCCTTGCGCGGTGACGGCCAGCACTTTGTCTCGCTGGACAAGGTGATCCGCACCATGCGCCAGACCGGCGCCGACATGAAAAGCAAATACAAGGAGACCGCTCGCGGCGGTCTGGCTGTCAACATTATTGAGTGCTGATTTTCAAGGAGTCTCGAATGTCCACCGAACAACTGCTTCAAACCCCGCTGCACGCACTGCACCTTGAACTCGGTGCCCGTATGGTGCCGTTCGCCGGCTACGACATGCCCGTGCAGTACCCGCTGGGGGTGATGAAAGAACACCAGCACACCCGTGAACAGGCCGGGTTGTTCGATGTATCGCACATGGGCCAGATCCGCCTGATCGGCGCTGATGCAGCCAAGGCCCTTGAAACTCTGGTGCCGGTCGACATCATCGACCTGCCGGTGGGCATGCAGCGCTATGCCATGTTCACCAACGAACAAGGTGGCATCCTCGATGACTTGATGGTTGCCAATCTGGGCAATAACGAACTGTTTTTGGTGGTTAACGCCGCGTGCAAGGATCAGGACCTGGCGCATCTGCGCAAGCATTTGAGCGCCCACTGCCAGATCCAGCCGTTGTTTGAAGAGCGCGCCCTGCTCGCCCTGCAAGGCCCGGCAGCCGTCAACGTGCTGCAACGCCTGGCGCCAGAAGTGGCAAAAATGACCTTTATGCAATTTGCCCCGGTGACATTGCTGGGCGCGGACTGCTACGTCAGCCGCTCTGGCTATACCGGCGAAGACGGCTTTGAGATTTCAGTACCGGCCGATCGCGCCGAAGAACTGGCACGTCGCCTGCTGGCAGAACCGGAAGTCCAGGCCATCGGCCTCGGCGCACGGGACTCGCTGCGCCTGGAAGCTGGCCTGTGCCTGTACGGGCATGACATGAACGACAGCACCACGCCAATTGAGGCCAGCCTGCTGTGGGCAATCTCCAAGGCTCGCCGCGCCGATGGCCTGCGTCCTGGCGGGTTCCCGGGTGCCGAGAGCATCTTTGCCCAGCAGCAAAATGGCGTGGCACGCAAACGCGTGGGCTTGCTGCCACAGGAGCGCACCCCGGTACGTGAAGGCGCGGAAATTGTCGACGCCGACGGCACTGTGATTGGAACTGTGTGCAGCGGCGGTTTTGGCCCAACTCTGGGCGCGCCCCTGGCAATGGCTTATCTGGATATCGCGTTCACCCCGGTGGACTCTGAAGTCTGGGCGATTGTGCGAGGCAAGCGTGTACCCATGAAAGTGTCGAAAATGCCATTTGTCGCACAGCGTTATTACAGAGGCTAAGCGTCTAACCTCAAGTAAGACAGTTGCATGTTTACACACTAACGTAGCATGCAACTGCTCCTGGACTGCACTAAGATTCGATAGCGAAAACACTGTTTTAAACTCGAAAACAATTGAACCTCTCTATGATTAATCCGCACTTATAACTTCCCGCTGCAGGTTAATAACCCGGTATCGCCCGCTTATTAACGGGGCTTGTATTTTCAATTCCAGTTTCGTAGAGTTTGCCTACTGTGTTTGCATGGGTCGCTGGAATCGTGACCTGGGCAGTAGCTCTACGTTTGCTACAACCCGTTCTGCGTCTCTTACTTTCCTGCAACCCAGCACCAGAACTCTTTCATGTGAAAGAGGCTGTCATTAATTGTTAGCGTCAAAGGAATTAAGAAATGTCCCAACGTCAGAGCGGTACCGTCAAGTGGTTCAACGACGAGAAAGGGTTTGGTTTCATCACCCCTGAAAGTGGTCCAGATCTGTTTGTGCACTTTCGTGCCATTCAGGGCAACGGCTTCAAAAGCCTGAAAGAAGGCCAAAAAGTGACCTTCATCGCAGTTCAAGGCCAAAAAGGCCTGCAGGCTGACGAAGTTCAACCAGAAGCCTGATCTCGCGCACAAAAGCCTCTGATGGTGACATCAGAGGCTTTTTTATGGCCGTAATTCCGTAAGATGGCTCTTTTCCTTCACGAGACCCTGCCATGTCGAAACAACCACTTAGCCCTCAAGGCGAATTTCCCGCCGTTGGCCTGGGGCGCCGCCTGGCAGCCATGTTCTATGATTTCCTGCTGTGTACCGCCCTGCTGATTGTCACCACCTTTATTTACAAGCTGATCATGATGAGCTTTATCGGCGAAGCCAAAATGAGGGCACTTTCCGAGGCCGGTGCCCTGGATGGCGACCCATTACTCTCGACCATCCTGTTTTTTGTCCTGTTCGGTTTCTTTGCCAAGTTCTGGACCCATTCCGGGCAAACCCTGGGCATGCAAGTCTGGGGCATACGCGTGCAAAATGCGGACGGTACGGCCATCAGCCTGTGGCAAGCCTTGTTGCGTTTTATCGTCTCCATCGGCTCATGGCTATGCCTGGGTCTGGGGTTCATCTGGTCGGTCTTCGACAAGCAAAACCGCACCTGGCATGACATGTATTCCAACACTCAGTTGGTGCGCATCCCCAAAATCAAGAAATAAAAAAAGCCCGTATCTCTCGATACGGGCTTTTTTGTTGCTGCGTTGCGAATAACAAGATCCAAAGGATCTTCAAACAGGGGTTGCTACGCAACCCATCGCAGCCCTCGGCAGCGGCTACAGATATCTATGGCTTACTCAGCCAGCTTGAAGGTTATGAAGCTGGCACGACCCTGACGCAGAACCCGCATCGACACCGAGCGATTCTTCGGCAATGCCTTGGCAATTTCAGTGAACTCCTTACCATTGGTAATTGCCTGATTGTTCAGGTGAGTAATCACGTCGCCAGGTTGCAAGCCGATCAAGGCCGCAGGACCGTCCTGAACGTCGGTGATGATCACGCCACCCTTGATGTCGTTGGCTTTCTTCTGCTCTTCGCTCAAGTCGGCCACGGACACACCCAGACGGTTGCTGCTTTGCTCGGCACCCGTGCCTGAAGCGAGATCTTTCGCATCATCAGGGATAGCACCGACAGTCAGGTCGAGGTTTTTGCGCTTGCCGTCACGAATCACTTCAAGGGTTGCCTTGCTGCCGGCCTTGAGAGCGCCAACCAGATGCGGCAAATCTGCCGACATGATGATCGGCTGACCATTCATGCTCAGAATCACGTCGCCAACTTGCAAACCACCTTTGGCAGCCGGCCCGTTATCAAGTACCTGTGCCACCAGCGCACCAGCTGGCTTGTCCAGGCCAAACGACTCGGCCAGATCCTTGTTGACCTCTTGAATCACTACGCCCAACCAACCACGGCTGACCTTGCCGCCAGCCTTGAGCTGATTGGCAACATCCATGGCGACATCAATAGGGATCGCGAAGGACACGCCCATAAAGCCGCCCGAGCGGGTGTAGATTTGCGAGTTGATACCCACCACTTCACCCGCCAGGTTAAATAGCGGGCCACCCGAGTTACCCGGGTTGATCGGCACGTCAGTCTGGATAAACGGCACGTAGCTTTCATTCGGCAGGCTGCGACCGATAGCGCTGATAATGCCTTGGGTCACGGTGTGGTCAAAGCCAAACGGTGAGCCGATGGCAACCACCCACTGACCGGCCTTGAGATCCTGAGACTTGCCCAGTTTCAGTACAGGCAGGTTTTTGCCTTCGATTTTCAGCAGCGCAACGTCGGAACGTGGGTCAGTACCAACCAGCTTGGCCTTCATTTCGCTGCGATCAGACAGGCGCACGATGATTTCATCAGCATCTGCCACAACGTGGTTGTTGGTCAGGATGTAGCCATCGGGCGAGATGATAAAGCCCGACCCCAAGGATTGAGCCTCGCGTTGCCGCCCACCTTTGCCACCAGGCGGCATACTGCGTTCAAAGAAGTCGCGCAGACCAGGCGGCAAGCCTTCCAGGTCGGGCATTTGCCCCATGCTTGATACTTTGCGCTCCGGCAACTTTTGCGTGGTGCTGATATTCACCACGGCTGGCGAGGCTTGCTCGACCAGTTGCGTAAAATCAGGCAACTGCGCTTCAGCCATCACCGGAACTGCCTGCCCGAGCATCAGCACGGCTGCAAAAATAGGTAAATAAGTTTTCAATCGAGGCATCGACATACAGCTCCCGTTAATAGCAGCAGAGTTAAGCGACAGGCACTAAAAAACCAAGTCCAAAGCATAGACCGTTTTTAAGGCCCCAGAAAACAAACAAGGCCAGAGCCCTTTAGGGCTCTGACCTTTATTAAAAGATAGAAAAATGGCAATTGGAAAATTGTCACCCGCCATGTCGACCCAGCCCTATGGTTTAGTCTGAGATTCGTCTTTACCGACACGCATTGAGAGTGCAATTCGCTCCGCAGTTCCCAGCGGGATTTCACCCACCACAGTGGCAATCATGTCACCTTGCGGGGTGGTCAGATGCCGTGAAACTGCAACTGTTGGCCCCAGTTGTACACGGGCATCGGGAACTGCAGTGCCCTGCAAAGGCTCAAGAAACACCGAAAACCGCGTCAAGCCATCGTCATACAAGAGGCTGGTGACTTCAGACTTGGTCCGTGGATCACGCCGCACTGTGCTGCTGATTTGCTCGAAACCGGGTGGCAGCCAGTCGGAATGCCAAGCATGGGCAGTATTGACCACAGGGGCCGCCGTATCAGCCGTGGCAACGGGACGGCAAAGGCCTGTGGGCTTGAGTTCACTGTCATCAGGAGTGGTTGTTTCAAGGCTGGTAAACTGGAAACGCTCAAGCAGTTGCCCCTTGTCATTGAGCAACAACGACTTGAGAGGCAAACCGGTTTCACGGTCCAGATACAGTTCGAACCCATAACGATGCTGGTCGCGCGGGGTGAGTGAAATCACCGCCACCGGCCGACCTGCAACTCTTGAGTCGCCTGTTTTTGTCACTGCGTACCAGTCATTGAGCTTCTGGGTATCAAGCTGTCTGGCCGACACGGCACTGACATCTCCAGGCCCGGAGACCATCTTGCCAGTGACACACTCAGTGCGCCCGTCGGCACGAATGACCTCTTGTGCAGCGCCATCCAACTGCATCAAGCGTTCACGAACTTTCCCATCCTGCACGCGGTGCCAGATGCTGTGGGTAGAAAAACTACCGTTACGTTCGTAAACGAAAGTGCCCTGATAGCTGTGCTGTTGCTCGGCCTGCCCAAGACGTTTGAGCCAGTCCTGGGCATCATCGGCGTGTGCAGGTA
This sequence comes from Pseudomonas kulmbachensis, assembly GCF_963681935.1. NCBI lineage: Bacteria > Pseudomonadati > Pseudomonadota > Gammaproteobacteria > Pseudomonadales > Pseudomonadaceae > Pseudomonas > Pseudomonas kulmbachensis. Next base: position 4,064,061 of record NZ_OY817088.1, read on the forward strand.
CAACAAACCAGCCGCAGAGCAAAAGCGATAACAGAGGTAGGACGCGCATGTTGGTCCTTAACGGTTTTCCAGGCTGGCAGCCCGAGCATATGGCAGAGGGCTTTCAGACCCTTTCAATGCCGCTTGCTGGGCGTGCTGACGCAGGTAACCTGGCAAACGCTGATCGTGCCAACCGGGCTGACCTTGCAGAACACCGTTTGCCATCGGACCTGTGGCCTGATCGGAGCTTTCGCTGTAGTTGGCCAGTACCGCTGGGCCTTTAGCCATCGGCGCACTCAGGCTCTGTGGTGCAGCCTGCTGAGCAAGCTGGGCACCAACGATGTCATCCTGGTTGTACAGCCTGACACACGCCAAAACAGCAACGGTAACCGAAGCAGCAACGGCCAGGCGACCAATGCTGCGCCACGGACCACGAACCACCTTGGCCGGTACTTGTTCTTCGGCCAAGGCGGCCGAAACGGCAGATGCGATGTCCAGGCGCGGAATCAGCAGGTCCTTGTGCATCACAGCACGGGCCACCTGATAACGAGACCAGGTATCACGCGTTTGTGTGTCGTCAAAGGCATTCAATACCCGACGTAGTTCCAGTTCGTCCGCTTCGTTATCCATCACTGCGGACAGCGATTCCTGCAGGGCTTCACGACTCATGGCGGTTCCTCTCTTGGCTGTCGCCGCTGTCTCAGTTTTCCTGCAACAACGGTTGCAGGGCTTTATCAATGGCTTCCCGAGCGCGGAAAATCCGGGAGCGCACGGTACCCACCGGACATTGCATGACGCTCGCAATGTCCTCGTAACTCAGACCGTCGAATTCACGTAAAGTTAAGGCCGTACGCAAATCTTCTGGCAGTAGCTGAATGGTGCGATGTACGGTGCTCTCGATCTCGTCGCGGAGCAAAGCGCGCTCCGGCGACTCGAGATCCTTGAGACCGTGGTCACCATCGTAAAACTCAGCATCTTCTGAACTCACATCACTATCAGGCGGACGTCGACCGCGTGATACCAGGTAGTTTTTTGCCGTATTAATGGCGATGCGATACAGCCATGTGTAAAAGGCGCTGTCACCGCGAAAATTACCAAGTGCCCGGTAAGCCTTGATAAAGGCTTCTTGAGCGACGTCCTGGGCTTCATGGGTGTCGTGCACAAAACGCACGATCAACCCGAGAATTTTGTGCTGATACTTCAGCACGAGCAGATCGAATGCGCGCTTATCGCCGCGCTGTACGCGCTCGACCAGCTGCTGATCCTCTTCCTGGGCTAGCATGAATACTCCTCATAAGGCCGGGAGGAAGATTGCTTTGCTAATTGATCAGGCTTGCAAACATAGACTCGGGCTTTACACAAAAGTTCTCTCCCCCCTGGCAAGTTTCCTGCGCGCTCGGATTTGGCACGCACGAAAACGCAGCTCGGGCCTGGCCGGCTGCGTCGATAATCTTGTCGCCACATTCTGCTGTCGAGTCGAAAAACAAACCCCGCATCAAATTGAGCGCCGTTTCCCTGCATCAAGGGCAACCCTCTATGGAACGCTGAGCAGTACGAAAAGTTCAATACTTTCGTACGAAGTACACCCTGCGGCACCTCGAAAGCGGATCAGGGTTCGAGTCCCCCTGAGCCTTGACGCCCCTTGCAGATTAATTGTGAAAATCGACATGCAGACTACTCAAGTCTGAGGCACACTTCATGCCCGCTGTAATTTCACAATGCCATAAAGGCCCGGCCATTGTGCCGATCCCCCCTTCTATATACTAGTGGGCGCTTTTTTGCGGATGTCAGAAGAATGAGCCAACATTTTCAACATGACGTGCTGGTGATTGGCAGCGGCGCTGCTGGTTTGAGCCTTGCTCTCACACTACCCAGCCACATGCGTATTGCGGTCCTCAGCAAGGGCGACCTGGCCAATGGCTCGACATTCTGGGCTCAGGGTGGTGTTGCCGCCGTTCTGGATGACACCGACACGGTGCAATCCCACGTCGAAGACACCCTCAATGCCGGCGGCGGCCTGTGCCATGAAGACGCGGTACGCTTTACCGTCGAGCACAGCCGCGAGGCCATCCAGTGGCTGATCGATCAGGGCGTGCCCTTTACCCGCGACGACACCGTCGATCCCGAGCAGCCAGGTTTTGAGTTCCACCTCACCCGTGAAGGCGGCCACAGCCATCGGCGCATCATCCATGCGGCTGACGCCACCGGCGCCGCCATCTTCAAGACCTTGCTCGATCAAGCACGTCAGCGGCCCAATATCGAATTGCTTGAACAACGTGTCGCCGTCGATCTGATTACCGAACGTCGCCTGGGCCTCGACGGCGATCGCTGCCTCGGCGCTTACGTGCTCAATCGCGCCACGGGCGAGGTCGATACCTTTGGCTCGCGCTTTACTATTCTGGCCACGGGGGGCGCGGCCAAAGTGTACCTCTACACCAGCAATCCGGACGGCGCCTGCGGTGATGGCATTGCCATGGCCTGGCGCTCGGGCTGCCGCGTGGCCAATCTGGAATTCAACCAGTTCCACCCCACTTGCCTGTATCACCCGCAGGCCAAGAGCTTTCTGATCACCGAGGCGCTACGGGGCGAAGGGGCACACCTCAAGTTGCCTAACGGCGAGCGCTTCATGCATCGGTTCGACACACGAGGCGAACTGGCTCCGCGAGATATCGTGGCACGCGCCATCGACCATGAGATGAAGCGTCTGGGCATCGACTGCGTGTATCTGGATATCAGCCACGAGTCAGAATCGTTCATCAAGACTCACTTCCCGACAGTCTATGAGCGCTGCCTCGGGTTCGGCATCGACATCACCAAGCAGGCGATCCCGGTGGTGCCAGCGGCGCATTACACCTGCGGCGGTGTAATGGTCGACGAACATGGTCATACGGATGTTCCAGGCCTGTACGCCATTGGCGAAACCAGCTTCACCGGCTTGCACGGCGCCAACCGCATGGCCAGTAACTCGCTGTTGGAATGCTTTGTGTACGCCAAGTCGGCCGCTGCCGACATCCTTGCCCAACTGCCCGACATCGCCGCGCCCATAGCCCTGCCGAGCTGGGATGCCAGCCAGGTTACCGACTCTGACGAAGACGTGATCATCGCCCACAACTGGGATGAACTACGGCGCTTTATGTGGGACTACGTTGGAATCGTGCGCACTAACAAGCGTTTGCAACGCGCACAGCATCGAGTGCGCTTGCTGCTGGACGAAATTGACGAGTTTTACAGTAACTATAAAGTCAGTCGCGACCTGATCGAGTTGCGCAATCTGGCACAAGTAGCTGAGCTGATGATCCGCAGCGCCATGGCGAGGAAGGAGTCACGGGGCCTGCATTACACTCTCGACTACCCGCACATGTTGCCCGAAGCCCTGGACACTATTCTGGTGCCAGCCACCTACGCCGACTGAACTTCAGTCGCACGCGCAAGCGCCGGTGCTGATCTGGCGCCAGCGCGTCGGCGGGGATACACACAGCCCGAACCCGCCATTCACCAGGCAACTTGAAACGTACAATCACCACCCAAGGCAGAGCCAGGCTGTCGCGGCGCAATTGCACCGCCTGCCAGCCCCGTGCACGGCTCCACAGCTGCCAGCCATCGGCATCGCGGCGCAAGCGGCTAAAAGCCTTGGCATGGGTCAATCGAACATGCCGTGGCAGCACCCAAACACCGTACGCCAGGCACAACAAAACGCCGAGCACGCGTGCCATGACCGGGATTGAAAGAAGGCAGATTGAAATCAGCGCCAGGGCCTGGGCTGCAAGACATGCCGCCAGCAATTGCCCGGAGGCATGCCAGCGGCACTCAAAATAATTACTTGGGCTGGACACGATCCAGAATCATGCGAACCATGCGTTGCAGCTCAGGGTCCTCGGATTCGGTGCGTTCCATAAACCAGCCGAACATGTCCTGGTCTTCACATTCCAGCAGCTTGCGATAGCAGTCGCGGTCTACATCATTAAGGGTGGCGTACACTTCCTTGACGAAAGGCACCAGCAACACGTCAAGTTCAAGCATGCCGCGACGGCTGTGCCAGTAGAGACGATTGAGTTCAACATCTTCGACCATGGAGCGCTCCTCAAATAGAGCGCAAGTATACAGGCCGATCCGTCATAGAACAGTCGGCTTTGGTCGGTCCCCTGGAACTACCCATTTGCAGGGCGCACCTCTATGATGTCCCCCAGACTTTTTTACCTGCGATGACCCATGGCCGACTCTGCTTTTTTCTGCACTCTGAACCACGAAGGTATTCTTGCTGTTATCGGCAACGACGCCAGCAAGTTTTTGCAGGGGCAGTTGACCTGCAACCTCAACTACTTGAGCGAAACTCGCTCGAGCCTGGGTGCCCGTTGTACGCAAAAAGGCCGCATGCAATCCAGTTTCCGCATCGTGCTCCAGGACAACGGCTGCCTGCTGGCAATGGCCCATGAGCTGGTCGAGCCGCAGTTGGCGGACCTGAAGAAGTACGCCGTGTTCTCCAAGTCGACACTGACCGACGACAGCGCCAACTGGGCACGCTTTGGCCTGAGCCAGGCAGACACGGTACTGGAGAGCCTGGGCCTGAACCTGCCTGCCGAGACCGACAGCGTCGCTCGCGCCAACGGTTTGATTGCCATTCGCGCCTCTGAAGGCCGTGCAGAACTGTGGGCCCCGATTGCACAGCGCGAAAGCGTTGTTCAACACTTGAAGGCGCAATTGGTTGAAGCCGACCTCAACCAATGGTTGCTTGGCCAGGTCCGCGCGGGTATTGGCCAGGTCATGGCCCAGACTCGCGAATTGTTTATTCCGCAGATGATCAACCTGCAAGCCGTGGGCGGTGTCAGCTTCAAAAAAGGCTGTTACACCGGCCAGGAAATCGTCGCGCGCATGCAATATCTCGGCAAACTCAAACGCCACCTCTACCGTTTGTCGCTTGAGGCGGCTCAAGAAGTACCCGCGCCAGGGACCCCTCTGTTTGCACCTTCCCATAGCAGTTCAGTGGGCGAAGTCGTGCTTGGTGCTCAAGCAGAAAACGGTATCGAATTGCTTGCCGTCCTGACCTCGGATGCGGCCCAAGCGGGCGATATTCACCTGGGTGACTTGCAAGGCCCTGGCCTTTCGCTGCTTGAGCTGCCTTATCAATTGGACCGTGATCGCGAGATCCAGCGTTGATTGCCACACATTGAAACGCAGCACCCTAGAGATATGAGCATGCTCGCGCACAGAGTCCAAGCGGACTTGCTTAAGGCCATTGATAGAGACGACCTGGTTTTGCCCACGCTACCGGAAGTAGCGTTGAACATCCGCAAGGCAGCTGAAAACCCTGAAATCAGCGTCAGCCATTTGAGCAAGGTCATCAGTCGTGACACTGCGCTGTCGGCGCGATTGATCAAAGTGGTCAACAGCCCGATGCTGCGTGCCACCCGCGAGGTTACGGACCTGCACACCGCCATCACGCGCCTGGGCGTCAACTACAGCAGCAATCTGGCAATCGGGCTGGTGATGGAGCAAATTTTCCATGCCCGCTCGGAAACGGTCGAAAAAAAAATGCGCGATGTTTGGCGCCAAAGTCTGGAAGTAGCAGGTATCTGCTACTCCCTGTGCCGCCGTCATAGCTCACTCAAGCCAGACCAGGCGGCACTGGGCGGCCTGGTGCATCAAATTGGCGTACTGCCCATCCTGACCTACGCCGAAGAACACAACGAACTGCTCTCCGACCCGATCTCACTGAATCACGTGATTGACAGCATCCATCCGCTGATTGGCGACAAATTGCTGGCTGTTTGGGAGTTTCCGGAGATGCTTCTCAAGCTTCCCGGCCTGTATCAGGACTTTAACCGCCAATCCAAAGCCATTGACTACATCGATCTGGTGCAAATCGCGACCGTGTTCATGCATCAGGACATTGAGCAACTGAGCGCCCTGCACGCCTTCAAGAAACTGGGGGTAGAAGCTGGCGACCCCAGGTTTCAGGAGCAACTGAACGAAGCGCGCGGGATGTTTATCTGAACTCGTAACACAAACTCTGTGTTGCTACAGAGATTGAATCCCGGAGTTTCTCACCCTATCGGCGATCGCCATTGGCCGGGACAAAACTAACCCGTACTTTCAACCCGCCCTGCACGCCATCGTGCAGGCTGATATGTGCAAGGTGCGCACGGCAAATGTCACCGACAATTGCCAACCCCAGGCCCGACCCCGCTACTTGCTGATTACGTCGATAAAAACGTTCAAATACCCGCTCGCGTTCTTCAGGGGGAATACCTGGGCCGTCATCTTCGACTTCCAGTACCGCGGGAGCAGTGACTCTCAAGACGACATTGCCACCCACGGGAGAGTGGGCCATGGCGTTGTCCACCAGATTGCTCAGCAGTTCGTGCAGCAACGTGGGTTCACCGTACAACCAAACCGGCTGATCGGCCTCAAGCGCCAGCGCAAAACCCCGGGTATGGGCCAGAGGTGCCATCGCCATGCCCAGCTCACGAGCCAATTGACTGAGGTCGAGTAACTGCGCGCCGCCTTCAGCGATGGCTCGCGCGCCATTTTCGATCCGTGCCAGCGACAGGAGCTGATTGGCCAGGTGAGTCAGCCGGTCCGTGCCCTGGGTTGCCTGCTCAAGGGTATTGCGCCAGGCGTGCGGATCATCTGCACGCAAGCCCAGTTCAAGCTGGGCCTTGAGCACCGCCAATGGGGTACGCAGCTCATGGGCCGCGTCGGCAATAAATTGCGCTTGGCGCTTGAATTGCCCGCGCAAACGCTCGGTAAAATGATTGAGGGCCTGGACCAATGGCCGCAATTCCCGCTGCACGGAAACCAGCGGCAAAGGTCGCAGGTCATCCGTCTCACGCTCCTCGACAGCGGTGCGCAAACGCTCCAGCGGGCGTAATGCGGCGCTTACGGCAAACCACACAACCAGCAACGCCCCTAGCCCCAACATCCCCAAACGCAGCAGAGTGTCGGCCATCAGGCTGCGGGCCATAGCCACCCGCGCCTCATCGGTCTCGGCCACACGGATTTCCGCCATGCCATTCATGCTGGGTTCGCTCACCGCCTTGAGCAAACTCACGACCCGCACGTTCTGCCCCAAATACATGCCGTTATAGAAACTCGCCAAAGCCGGGTAATCATCGGTACGTAGCGTGCCCGGTGGCGGTGCCGGCAAGTTTTCATAGCCAGAAATCAACTGCTGGTGGATATCGTTGACCTGATAGTAAATTCGCCCGGCGCTGTCGTAGGCAAACGTATCCAGCGCAACGTAGGGTACGTCGGCGCTCAGACTGCCATCACGCTGCGACAGGCCCGCCGCGATGGTACGCGCCGACGCCAGCAGGGTTCGGTCGTACGCGGTATCGGCAGCTTCACGGCCATTGAGATAAGCACTCAAACCGCTGGCCAGCATCAGTACAACCAGCAACAGCGTCAGGTGCCAGAGCAAACTCCAGCGCAGGCTGTCGAGCTTAAACATCGCGGCTTTCCAGCAAGTACCCCAAGCCCCTGAAGGTCACAATTGCCACGGCCTGGCCATCGAGCTTTTTGCGCAAGCGGTGAATATAAATTTCGATCGCGTCAGAACTCGCTTCCTCGTCCAGACCAAACACCTGGGCCGCCAACTGTTCCTTGCTCATGACCCTTCCGGGCCTGGCTATCAGCGCTTCGAGCACCGCCTGCTCACGCGAAGTCAAGGTCAGTAACTCTTCGCCCAAGGTAAAGCGCCGGGTTTCAAGGTCGTAGATCAGAGATCCACATTGCTGCTGGCGTTCGCCACCCAATACGCTACGGCGCAGCAGCGCTTTGACCCGAGCCTCAAGCTCTGTCAGCTCGAACGGCTTGGCCAAGTAATCATCGGCACCAAGGTTAAGCCCGTGAACCCTATCCTTGACGTCACTGCGCGCAGTCAACATCAACACCGGCAAGGTTTTGCCACGGGCACGCAAGCGCGCCAGCACCTCAAAACCATTCATGCGCGGCAAGCCCACGTCCAGAATCGCCACCGCATATTCTTCACTGCTCAGGGCCAGGTCAGCGGCCACTCCGTCGTGCAGTACATCTACGGTCAAGCCTATGCCCTTCAAGGCTTGGGCGACACTCTCGGCCAGTTGCAACTGATCTTCGACCAAAAGCACACGCATTGGGTTTACCTCATTATTTTTGTTCAGGACGCAGCCTTCAGTGCGCGGAGTGTACAGACGGCCGGAGCCCTGTGAAGCCCAAAAGCCGTGAATGCCTTATGTAAGGTTAGCGAAAGGTTAGCCGGTTAGCATCGCGAGACTTACAGCAATCCCTATTACCGCCATGGCCTGCATGGCGGCCCGAAAAACGCCTCGAAGCGTTTTCGCCAATAAGAACAATAATGGAGCACCTGTATGCTGACTCATCAGCCCAAGCCCCGTCACTTCTGTGTTTGTTCCGTACTCGCGCCCTGTCTCACCATGCCTGCGAGTGGCCTTCTATCGCCCGTACTTTGTACCTGATACGGGCGAGGCACAGCCCTGCGCCAACGAATTTGAGCAACAAATAACTACCCTATAAAAACAAAAGCTCCTGAGGAGATAATATGAAACTTCCCCTGCGTTCCCTGGCTCTCGCTGCCAGCTGCATGCTGCTTACCAGCCAACTCATGGCTGAGCCAAAACGCCCCGAGTGCATCGCCCCGGCCTCGCCGGGCGGTGGTTTTGACCTGACCTGCAAACTGGCGCAAAGCGCACTGGTGAACGAGAAGCTGCTCAGTAAACCCATGCGCGTAACCTACATGCCCGGTGGCGTAGGTGCCGTTGCCTATAACGCGGTGGTGGCCCAGCGCCCGGCCGACGGGGGCACTTTGGTAGCCTGGTCCAGTGGCTCATTGCTTAACCTGGCACAAGGCAAGTTCGGCCGTTTCGATGAAAACGCCGTGCGGTGGCTGGCTGCCGTTGGCACCAGCTACGGCGCCATTGCGGTGAAGAGCGACTCGCCCTACAAGAACCTCGATGATCTGGTTCAGGCCCTGAAAAAAGACCCCAGTAAAGTGGTGATCGGCTCAGGCGGTACGGTTGGCAGCCAGGACTGGATGCAAACTGCACTGATCGCCAAGGCCGCCGGGATCAACCCGCGTGACTTGCGTTATGTAGCCCTGGAAGGCGGCGGCGAAATCGCAACGGCGCTGCTGGGTGGGCATATTCAAGTAGGTAGTACGGATATTTCCGACTCCATGCCGCATATCCAGAGCGGCGATATGCGCCTGCTCGCGGTGTTCGCCAACGAACGCCTGGATGAGCCGGAGATGAAGAACATTCCGACCGCCAAAGAACAGGGTTACGACATCGTATGGCCGGTTGTGCGCGGTTTCTATCTTGGGCCAAAAGTCAGCGATGCAGACTACGCATGGTGGAAAGACGCCTTCGACAAACTGCTGGCCTCCGAAGAGTTCACCGCATTGCGTGATCAGCGCCAGCTATTCCCCTTCGCCATGACCGGTCCGGAGCTGGACACCTATGTGAAAAAGCAGGTGGCTGACTACAAAACCCTGGCCCAGGAATTTGGCCTGATCCAGTAACCACTGCCGACCGCTGGCTGCGCCCTTGAATATAGGGCTCAGCCCAGGAGTGAACCATGCTCGTACAACGCGTTTTTGCCGTTGCAATGCTGCTTGTCTGTCTCGGTTTGGCGGTGATGGCCTGGCCTTATCAGGCGGCTTTTTCCTATGAACCCGTCGGCCCTCGCGCCTTCCCTTTGCTCATGCTGGCTTTGATGGGGCTGGGGCTGATCTACATGGTCTTTCGTCCATCGCCCGTAGTGCATAGCGAAGATGACCCCAAACTGGATCGCGAAACCCTGACCAAGATTGGTCTGTGTGTCGTACTGCTGCTGATTTTCGCCGGTACATTCGAGACCCTCGGTTTCATTCTCAGCAGCACCCTGATCGGCATCCCGATGGCGCGCCTGTATGGCGGGCGCTGGCTGCCCAGCATCGTGATCATCAGCTTGATGAGCGTCGGCCTTTATTTACTGTTCGATAAAGCCATGGACGTTCCGCTGCCTCTTGGCCTGCTCGACGTTCTGGAGAACTGATATGGATACTTTTGGCTATTTGGGCCAGGGCTTCGGCGTCGCGCTCAGCCCTTACAACCTGGTCACCGCGTTGTGCGGCACCTTGATCGGCACCGTGGTTGGATTACTGCCAGGGCTTGGCCCAATCAACGGGGTCGCTCTGCTGATCCCTATCGCCTTCGCCCTCGGGTTACCGCCGGAGTCGGCACTTATCCTGCTGGCAGCGGTGTATTTGGGCTGTGAATACGGCGGGCGTATCAGCTCGATCCTGCTGAACATCCCGGGGGAAGCTTCGACCGTGATGACCACCCTCGACGGCTACCCAATGGCCCGCAAGGGACTGGCTGGCGTGGCGTTGTCGTTGTCGGCCTGGAGCTCATTTATCGGTGCCTTTATTGCCACCTGCGGCATGGTGTTGTTCGCACCGCTGTTGGCCAAGTGGGCGATTGCTTTCGGTCCGGCGGAGTATTTTGTGCTGATGGTGTTCGCCATTGTCTGCCTGGGCGGCATGGCGGGAGATCGGCCACTCAAGACCTTTATCGCAGCCCTGATTGGCCTGTTTCTGGCGTGCGTGGGGATTGATGCCAACAGCGGCGTTTACCGTTTCACCGGGGACAACATCCACCTGACTGACGGCATTCAATTTGTCGTTCTGGTACTGGGATTGTTCTCCATCAGCGAAATTTTATTGCTGCTGGAAAAAACCCACCGCGGCCAGGAAGTCGTAAAAGCCACTGGCCGCATGATGTTCAATTTCAAGGAAGCCTCGGCGGTGTTCGTGGTGAATATCCGCTGTGGTCTGCTCGGCTTCGTCATGGGCGTACTTCCAGGGGCAGGCGCCACCCTGGCCAGTGCCGTGGCCTACATGACTGAAAAACGCCTGGCGGGTGCTACCGGCAAATTTGGCGAGGGTGACATGCGCGGTCTGGCGGCTCCCGAAACGGCCATTGGCGCTTCGGCATGCGGCGCGCTGGTGCCGATGCTGACGCTGGGTGTACCGGGTTCGGGCACCACGGCGGTGATGATCGGCGCCTTGTCTCTGTACAACATCACACCCGGCCCGCTGTTGTTCCAGCAGCAACCGGATATCGTCTGGGGCCTGATCGCCTCGTTGTTTATCGCCAACATCATGCTGGTGATCCTCAACATTCCGATGATCCGCATCTTCACCCGGATACTTTCGGTGCCTAACTGGGCGCTGGTGCCGGTGATCGCAATTATTACCGCCATTGGCGTCTATGCCGTTCACGCCACTACATTCGATCTGTTCCTGATGATCGGTATCGGCATTTTCGGCTATATCCTGCGCAAACTCGACTTCCCGCTGTCTCCGGTACTACTGGGGTTCATTCTGGGCGGGCTTATGGAGCAAAACCTGCGCCGCGCCCTGTCGATTTCCAATGGTGCACTGGAAATCCTTTGGGCAAGCCCGATCACGTTGGGCGTTTGGGTACTGACTGCGCTCATGTTGCTGATGCCTGTACTGCGTATCTGGCGTAAGCGTAGTGCTCAACGTCGCGCCTTGGCCGATGCGTGATTCAGGACTCAAACACTGGTGGGGAACGCCGCTGGTCGGTCTGGCCGGCGGTTATCTCGCCAGCCTTATCGGCTGGCCACTGCCGTGGATGGTCGGCTCCTTGCTCGCGATCATCCTGGTACGTTGCCTGACACCCTGGCAACTGGCCGAAATTCCTGGCGGGCGAAAATGCGGACAATGGATTGTCGGCATCGGCATCGGCCTGCATTTCACGCCCGTGGTGATGGAGCAAGTGCTGGCGCATTTTTGGCTGATCCTGGCTGGCGCCCTGCTCACCAGTGTTTCGAGTGTGATCGGCGTATGGCTTATGCGTCGCAGCGGCGAGGATCGCGCGACGGCGTTCTTCTCCAGCATGCCCGGCGGCTCGGGAGAGATGGTTAACCTCGGCGCACGCAATGGTGCCGTGTTAAGCCGCGTTGCAGCAGGCCAGAGCCTTCGGGTGCTGACTGTTGTACTGTGCGTCCCGGCAGCCTTCAAGTATCTACTGGGCGAAGGTGCACCTGCCTTACACCCCGCCCCCATCAACGTTTACTCGTTACTGTTGTTGTTTCCAGCAGGTGCTTTGCTGGCCTGGATCTGGCAACGCTTGCGTCAACCCAATCCGTGGTTGTTCGGACCACTGCTAGTCAGCGCCAGCGCCAGCATCCTGTGGGATTTGCATATCGGTCTGCCTGACGGCAGCAGCCAGATGGGCCAATGGTTAATTGGCAGCGGGCTGGGCTGCCACTTCAATCGAGCGTTCTTCCGTCGGGCACCTTCGTTCATTGGCCGAACACTGCTGGGCACAGCGCTGACGATGCTGATCGCTAGTCTGTGCGCACTGGGCTTGAGTGCTCTTACCCAACTCGATCTGCGCTCCATGACCCTGGGCATGATGCCGGGCGGGATTGCTGAAATGAGCCTTACAGCAGAAACACTGCAACTTTCAGTTCCACTGGTCACCGCCTTGCAAGTCATGCGCCTGATCTTCGTGCTGTTTTTGGCAGAGCCTTTGTTTCGGTACTGGACGCGGGATCACTCCCGCTGAAATACCACCGATCAATGTAGGAATTCTCGTAAGATGTTAAAGGTGTTCCTACAACCTTACTGAGTTGTTGGTGTGTAGCAAGTGCGCTTATTTTTAATGCTCAAACAATGAACCTGCGCTTACACCAACCACTACAGCAAGGACACCACATGCATAGTTCTGCTCATTCAGAAAAGTCACTTTGCCGACTGACCCCGCCGACACCCCAGCCGTTCATACCGAGCCTCACTCAGAAAGAACAAGAAATACTTGAGTGGTGTGCCAAGGGAAAAACCAGCGCTGAAATTGCAATCATTCTGAGCCGGTCAGAAACTACGATCAACTTCCACATGGCTAACTTACGCCTAAAGTTCGATGTTACGTCACGTCACGCCGCGGTACTTAAAGCCATTAAGCTCGGCATCACCCTTCTACCCTGAGCGGAATTGCCTGGACGCTCTCCAAGGGGCAAACCATGACCACACGCCCCTTTACCTCACCTCATCAAGCATCATCAACTCAAAAATCGAGGCAACTACCCACTTGAATCTTTACATCAAACAAATACATTGATCCCAGAGTACACACCATGACAATTGAAATAGTTAATCTAGCTCAATACTGGTATTTCGAAACAAAACTGTCCATCGTCGTCGCAATGATCGATCGTGACACTCTATTTGGGGCAAGCTTGGGTGCATGTATCGTGACGAGCAGGCGCGGCAACCTGAAAGGCTGGAGATTTCCAGGGTCATTTTTCCTGAGTGCCGGCGTTGGGTATTTGTTTGCCCCCGTGGTACTGCCACACCTGCCAGGCTTGTCTTCGGGTGTCACCGCATTTATTTGCGCACTTATCGTCATCCCCATCAGTATAAAATTAACGGCTTGGGTAAATACAGCAGACATAGTTGAAATAATCCGGCGTTTACGCCCACCTAAGTAAATCAAGAGCCCCATCAAACAATTGAAACTGCCAGCCTGCTCTTGAGCTCACTGCCACAGTCCTGACACCGGCGAAGGCGCGGCACTAGGCTTAATCAAACTCACTTTCAACAGCCCAAGTATTTCAATTGGTTTCAGGCCACACACATCTACTCACTCCAATTTGACTTTATTGAGCTTTTCGGCAGAATTTAAGCTTACCGAGTACTTCCAGTATTTCTGCCATGTAACCTTACCCATAAAAATAAAGGCAAAAAGCGCGATCACATGAACTTAATGAACAAACACTAACAACAACCACAGTTCCTACAAGCAAGGTAAAAATAACCTACACACCATTTATAAAACATTTCAAACCCACCCATAACGATCCTGGCCCACGATCAACGGATTGGTCTTTTTTTGAAATTAGCGTGCATGTTCAATCAGGCACCTTACGATAGTTCAACTGGAGTCAATCATGAGCGCCTACAAAATGGTTTGCCCGCACTGCCTAAGTAAAATGCGTATTCGCACCAGCGAGGGTCGCCACATATTCTTGCGTGTCGCTTACTTGCAGTGCACAACTGAAGCCTGCGGCTGGTCAGTCAGAGCCGAGTTTGAAATGACCCATGAGTTATCTCCCAGCGGCATGCCTAATCCCAACGTCCACCTTCCCGGCGTAAATCGTGAACTGCGCCAAGCAGCTCTACTTTATGAAAACCTGCCTTGCAAGTAGTTAGGAGCAACATCATGAACATCACCTACCTGGACATCAGTATCGGCAGCGAGACGTTCGCTAGCATGAGCATCCGGTTCGACGCAGTGACTTGGGTAGCACGCGTCGGCGCAATTGCAGAAAAATTGACAGGCACAACCGACAATTGTCGATTGTGCACTGCCTGATTCAAATCGAGTTTTAACACTGAGACCCTACACACCAGGCTGCCTTACCTGGTGTGCAAAACGATGATCAACTATCGCGGCCAACCACCCCGCTACTGCCTGAACTGTTTATGCCAGTGGCAGTTTCCAGTCGATCGGGGACAAGCCATTTTGCTCAAGGAACTTGTTGGTTCGACTGAAGTGGCCGTTACCGATAAACCCTCGATAGGCCGATAGCGGCGATGGGTGCACCGACGTCAGCACCAGATGCTTGGTCGCATCAATCAGTTTTTGCTTGCTCTGCGCGTGGGCGCCCCACAGCAAGAAAACAAGTTTAGGCTGCTGCTCACTCACTACCTGAATAATTCGGTCAGTAAAGTGCTCCCAGCCCTTTTTTGCATGGGACGCGGCATTGGCACGCTCCACCGTCATCGTTGTATTGAGCAGCAGAACACCCTGCTCAGCCCAATGCTGCAAGCAGCCGTGGGGGGCGATGTCGATATTCAAATCGCGCTTGAGCTCTTTATAAATATTGACCAGCGAGGGCGGGGTCGGGACACCGGGCTGCACTGAAAAACACAACCCATGTGCCTGGCCTGGGCCGTGATAAGGGTCCTGGCCAAGGATAACCACCTTGATCCTGTCCAACGGCGTCAGGTTCAAAGCGTTGAAAATAAGCGGGCCCGGTGGGTAAATTTCCTTACCGGCTGCATGCTCCTGACGCAAGAATTCACGCAGTTCGGCCATGTAAGGTTTATCGAACTCTTCACGCAAGGCCTGCTTCCATACAGGTTCAAGTTTTATACGGTCATCCGACGTCATGGCTACATCCTGAGAAACAATGGGGCGGACACTAGAAAAGCCCGCCGCCATTGTCAACATCACCGGTGGTTCCACCCCCGCCCACCATTATGACCAGCGCCATAACCCGGCCCATGACCGTAACGATAGCCTGGCCCCTGAGGGTAATACGCGGGCCCATGGTAATAGCGTGGAGACGGGGCATAGTAGCCTCGCGGATACACGTAATACGGACGATAGCCGCCATAGTAATAAGGGGCCGGAGCCGTATAGACCTCTGTACGATAACCTTCGTAACCCGAGTAATAAGGCACGCAAGCAGATACAGCCAAGCCAAGAACAACGATAGAGAGCAGGCGACGATACATGGCGGCCTCCTGGACCGCGAAAGAGCACATCCAGCGACGCTGGAAGGCGACAAACAGCAACGCTGTCTGACACCTGTTAAGACCGCAAAAATGATTTTCAGTGCCGTGAATAAAAAACGTCAGACCGGCGGATCAAGCAGAGAGGCAACACACTGCCCTCCGCCCTCCCCTCTGTCACCCGGCTGTTGTATCAAAACTGATGGATTACCGAGTTACTCCAGTATGGAAAAAGCACAGGCGCCTGGATCTGAAACAGTGCATTCATAGAGTTTCAGACCCAGCCCACTTTCCATAAACGTCCAGTTGCCTACATTGAGCAGACGCATTGAGTGCTCTTCAGCGCGGCTTTGTCGATAGTGCAAATTCACACGGGAACGATCCTGCGCTTTATATTCGCAATAGCCAATTTTCCCTACAGAGCCTTGCTGATTACTTTCCGGATAAAACACCCCGGCCTCAAATGATTCCAACCGCGAAGCCGACTGCGCGCCAGACACAGCGATCCATTCGCTCCCGGCCTTGGCGGCCGGCGCGGTGTAGATACCCGCCCGCAGGGTTACACTTTCAACACTCGGACAACTTTCGGCTGTATTAGCCCATGAACTTGCCGAATAAAATAACACCCACAAAAATATACAAATAACTTTCATAACCAGCCACCTCTAAATATTTATTTAAAACTTGATAGTTCTCGACACTCACCCCTTGCCGAAGCACCCAATACTAATCAACCCTCACAACTTGACAATGCAATTCTTAGTAGGCGAATTCCGATAATTGTGCACGAACTTTTAAATACCCACTTACTGAAAAATTAATGAATTTTCATACGCCCCGCGCATAAAAATACGTACGCCCTCGACAGCGTTTACTATGGAGCGATTAAGCGCCTGCCCCACAACGGACACCCAGACATGACCACTCCCGAGATTTGCCCTGCATGCGGGGCCCGCAACGACTGTTCCATGGCAAACCCTGCAACCGTCGACCAACCCTGCTGGTGCTACAGCGTCAGTATCGACCCCGAAATCATCCGCGCCTTGCCACTTGAACAGCGCGACCTGACATGCCTTTGCCCTCGCTGTGCGAACGTTCAAAGCCAATTGCAGCCAGCGCAATCGGAGCACCTAAAGTAATATGCAGGTCTGTTTTTCTTGTGATTAATCGCTATGCGTGTAGACCGTTTCCTGAGCAACTTGCCCCAGTTCAACCGCCAACAAGTACGCTTGCTCCTGATCGAGAAGCGGATCCAGGTGGATGGGCAGGTGATTAGCGATCCACGCCACGAAATCCGGGCATTCAGCAGGATTGAGTTCGACGGGCAAATCCTTCAGGCAGGTAAACCAGCGCGGTATTTCATGCTGCATAAACCACCTGGCTGTGTAAGCGCCACCCAGGACCCGGAGCACCCGACGGTACTTGATTTGCTCAATGAGCCCGACCAGCACGAACTGCACATTGCAGGCCGGCTGGACTTCAATACCAGCGGGCTGATGCTGATCACCAACGATGGGCAGTGGTCGCGCCATGTGACCCAACCCCAAACCAAAATGCCCAAGGTGTATTACGTCGAGACGGAACAGGAAATCGGCCCCGAGTACATCAGCAAATTCATTGAAGGCGTTTATTTCGCCTTTGAAGACCTGACAACACAGCCCGCCGAACTGGAGTTGCTCGGCCCTTGCAGTGCGCGCCTGAGTATCGTTGAAGGTCGTTACCATCAGGTCAAACGCATGTTTGGCTACTTCAACAACAAGGTTGTACTGCTGCACCGCGAAAGCATCGGCCCGCTGGTACTCGACAGCCAACTGGCCCCCGGCGAATATCGGGCGCTGAGCGATCAGGAAATACAACTATTCCAAGGGCCGCCCGCACACTAGCCGTCAACGGACTATCCCCTTACCCTTGCCTGTAACAATCGCGGTGCACCATCAGTCAGACCGACGCTCGATTCACTGGAGTCTGACGCCATGATGAAGCCCGAAATTGCAGTGCTCGATATTCAAGGCCAATACCGAATTCACACCGAGTTCTATCGGTGCGATAACGCAGAGAACACCATCATCTTGGTCAATGGTTCGATGGCGACGACTGCGTCATTTTCCCAGACCTTGAAAAACCTGCACCCGCATTTGAATGTTGTTCTTTACGACCAGCCTTACGCCGGAAAGTCCAAACCTCATAACCCTCATCAGAAAATGCTGACAAGAGAACTGGAAGCGCAGGTGCTTCTGGAGTTGATAGAGCACTTTGATGCAAATTATCTGCTGTCGTTTTCCTGGGGGGGCACAGCGGCGCTGACCGCACTGGCATCTGCGCCACGGCGTATCGAAAAAGCCGTGATCAGTTCTTTTTCACCGTTGATCAACGAAGCCATGCGCGACTATCTGGAGCGTGGTCGTCACTGCCTGGCGGCCTGCAACCGGACCCAGGTCGGCAATCTGGTGAATGACACGCTGGGCAAGCACTTGCCCCCGCTCTTCAAACGCTTCAACTTTCGGCATGTCAGCAGCCTGGCCGAGCATGAATATGCGCAGATGCACTTTCATATCAACCACGTTCTGAACAGCGACCAGCAGTGCTTCCTCAGTGCAGCCAAGGGGATCGAGATCCCGGTGTTATTTATCAATGGCGCATGGGATGAATACACCGTGGCCAGCGACGCTCAGCACTTTGCGCAACCGATTGCCAACAGCCAGTTTGTCAGCCTGGAAAACACCGGGCATTTTCTGGACATGGAACACAAGTCCGCCAGCCATATCAGTAAAAACGCCCTGCTCGACTTTCTAAAACCGACGCAGCTTCAACCACAGTCACTCTCCCTGTGAGCGCGTGCGAGACAAACAACAGGTCGAAAAAACGCTGCGAAGTGCATATTTTCAGAATAAAACTTCTCATCAAGGCCGACTTCTGGTACAAAGTCAGCCGCTCTGAGCGGGTGTCGTATAATGGTATTACTCCAGCTTCCCAAGCTGATCACGCGGGTTCGATTCCCGCCACCCGCTCCACTTTTGCTTCCATGGAAACTCCCAAATTCCATAAGCAGCTCAAAGTAAGAATCCCTTCTTCAAGTCAAAATCCCCCACACTGCGCTACGCCTCAAACGCTGACTTTTCTCACCGGTGCTGAAGTGCGCTGACGTGTTTCCCACTGTGCAGCCAACCCCACAACCACATCGGATTCAGGAAGCATCTTGCACCCACGAACCAGATCTGCGGCCCGCTCGGCCAACATGATGGTAGGAGCGTTGAGGTTGCCGTTCGGCTCTGTCGGGAATACAGACGAGTCGATCACACGTAAACCCTCGACCCCGCGCACTCGCAGTTGTGAATCCACCACTGCCATATCGTCCTCCCCCATGCGGCACGAACCACAAGGGTGGTAGGTGCTTTCCAGATTTTCGCGTACGAAGGCATCGATCTCGGCATCGCTGTTCACGTTCGGTCCTGGTGCAATCTCGGTGTCACGGAAACGGTCCATAGCGGGTTGGCCAATGATTTCCCGGGTCAGGCGCACGCAACGTCGAAAACCTTCGCGGTCCTCTTCGCGTTGCAAGTAGTTGAACAGAATCTCAGGATGCTCATAGGGATCCGCCGAACGAAGCCGTACATGGCCACGACTTTTGGGTTTGTTCGGCCCGGTGAGCACCATAAAGCCGTGGCCCTTGATCGGCTTTTTGCCGTCATAGCGCATGGCAGCGGGCAAGAAGTGAAACTGAATATCCGGCCAGCGCAGACCCTGTTCGGAACGGATAAAACCGCCAGCTTCAAAGTGGTTGGTTGCTCCGAGCCCGTCCTTGCACAACAACCAGCGCAGGCCAATCGTCAGTTTGCTCAGGGGGTCCATTTTGCTGTTGAGGGTGACCGGTTCCTTGCAGCCGTACTGGATGTAGATTTCCGAGTGATCCTGAAGGTTCTCGCCCACTCCAGGCAGATCGTGCAGCACCTCTACCCCGGCCTTTTCGAGCACTACCGAGGGGCCGATTCCGGAGCGTTGCAACAGATGCGGCGAGCCAATCGGCCCCGCGCAAATCAGCACTTCGCGCTTGCAGTAAACCGTGTGGGTCTGGCCGTCACGGTCGTAGCTGACGCCCACTGCGCGCTGGCCGTCGAGAATGATCTGACGGGTCATCGCCAGTGTGATCACAGTCAAATTGGGACGCTGCATGGCAGGTCGTAAATAGGCATTGGCCGTAGAGCAACGAACGCCGTCTTTGACCGTCATATGCATGGCGCCAAAGCCTTCCTGCATGTAGCCATTGCAGTCATCGGTCTTGATGTATCCCGCTTCGGCACCGGCATCGACCCAAGCCCCGTACAGCGGGTTTTTCATCTTGTTGCCGCTGGTGGTATGCAGCGGGCCGCTGCCTCCGCGATACTCGTCACCGCCCGCTTCACAACTCTCGGCACGCTTGAAGTACGGTAGGCAATTGCGATAGCCCCAGCCCTCTGCGCCCAAGGATTCCCACTCGTCAAAGTCAAAAGCATGGCCACGGATATAGACCAGCCCGTTGATAGACGACGAGCCACCCAGCACCTTGCCCCGCGGACAATGAATGCGACGGCCATCGAGGTAAGGCTCGGGCTCGGACTCATAGCGCCAGTTGTATTTGGTGGTGTTCATCGGGATCGAAAACGCACTCGGCATCTGGATCACCACACTGCGATCGCTACCGCCGTATTCGAGCACCAGAACCTGAGTATCGAGGTCTTCGGTCAGCCGATTGGCCAACACGCATCCGGCAGAACCTGCGCCAATGATGATGTAATCAAAATCTTTGATCGACATGTCTATCTCCCAAAATTCGTAATGCCGGACAGCGGCGCAAGCGGCATCGCTGCCTTGTCCCCGGTGGTGAAATGCGGATGCGTCAGTTCGATCCGCTGAATGACGGCTTCTTCGTTTTTGAGATCGATCGAGCGGCTTAACCAGTAATACACAAGCCCCGACACGATGAGCCCGACCAGCCAGGCGATATCTATATTGCCCAGAGCCTTGGCCAGCGGGCCGACATAGACTTCCTTCTGCGCCACCCCATCAAAGATGTAGAAGAACGGGATCATCGCGACGAAACCAATGGCATATGAAGCGAGGCCACGCATGCCCCAACTGCCATAGAGGCTGTCGTGCGGCGTGAAAAAGTGCGGGATGGCATAGCGCCCCTTGCGCACAAAGAAGTAGTCGGTGAGGTTCACGGCCGTCCATGGCACCAGGAAATACAGCATCACCACCAGATAGATCCCCAGCACCGACAAACCTTTGTCCGACCCCTGAAGGCTCAGCGACACACCCAGTTGCAGCAGGATCACAAAAGCGATTGCGAGGATACGTGCCCTGCGCGTCGGCTCGATGTGTTTGATCGAGTCCACGCACGTCAAGGTGGTCAGCTTGGCGCTGTAAATGTTCATGGCGATAACCGGCAAAAACACCAGAATGGTCACACCGACCACAACAATGCCCATCAAGGGGGAGACGGTGTTGCCCACTTGCGACAGCGCAACCAGAACGTTACTCGCATGCAGGTGATCGGCCAGCCAGGCACCCACGGCAATCATCCAGGCACCGGACAGAGAAGCGCCGAGAAACACCACCGCGATCAGTTTCCCGCTATGGGTGTTCTTGGGCAGGTAGCGTGAGTAGTCGGATACGTATGGCGCATAGGCAATGTTGTAACTGGCGGCTGCGGCAAACTGGGTGATAAAGCCGGTCCAGTTAAAACCCAAAGGTGCCGGGGTTGCCTCACCCGCAGCGAGCAGCGGCATCGGTGCATCGGGCACCCAATTCATCATTACTGCCAGCGTCACCAGACCGTAGAGCGGGATCGACAGAAACAGCGCCCACTTGAAACTGCGGTGCATCCAGTCATGGCCCAGAATCGCCAGCACCGTCGCTGGCACCGTCACGGCCAGCGCCACAATCAGCGGGTTGAAACCGAAGAGCTCCTTGAGGCCCTGCATCATCAACACCATGTTGACAATGTTGAAACCGGCGAACACAAACAGCGTGGCCAACAGTGCCAAAATCACCCCGCGATAACCGAACTGGGCCCGCGACTGGATCATCTGCGGCAAACCCAAGTGCGGCCCTTGGGAGCCGTGAAATGCCATGAACAAAGTGCCAAACATGATACCCAGCGTGCCGGCCAGGATGGTCCATAAGGCACTCAGCCCAACACTGGGGCCAACGAAACCTATGGTCATGGTGAAGAATGTGAAGTTACCAAGAAACCAGAACGGCCCCTGGCTGGACAGTTTGTCGGTGCGCTCGCTTTCGGGAATAAAGTCGATCGAGTGCCCTTCGACAGCCGATTTGGGAAGAGTGTCCATGATGTACTCGCAAAGGTAGTGAAGATCATGACCAGATAACCGACCTGCTCCGGCACGCACTGGAGTGCGTCTTTTCAGAGTCGCGTCAGGCGCCCGACGAACCAGAGTCACAAGACACTCAGGGCAGCGTTATCCACACCGCTTTGGTTTCCAGCAGGTAATCGAGCTGTTCAGCGCCCAGATCCTTGCCAAAACCCGATTGCTTGTAACCTCCGAACGGCATCGAAGGGTCTATGGTGCCGTGGGCATTGACGTACACCGAACCGGCCCGGAGCCGCGGAATCAGGCTGTGTACGCGACCCAGGTCATTGGAGTACAGCGCTGCGGCCAGGCCGAACGGAGAGTCGTTGGCCAGCGCCAGAGCCTCTTCTTCATCATCGAACGGCGCGGTAACCAGCACCGGGCCGAATATCTCCTCCTGAACGATCTGCATATCGTTGCGACAATGAGCAAAGATCGTCGGCTCGACGAAGTAGCCAGGACCTTGGACTGGCTGTCCGCCATAGACCAGCTCGGCACCTTCGCGCTTGCCGATTTCGATGTAGTCCAACACCCGTTGTTTCTGCAATGCAGAAACCAGCGGGCTGATAAAGCAGTCGGGGTCCAGCCCCGGCGCCATCTTCAGGGTCCGAGTGTAGGCAATCAACTCACTCAGGAAGCTGTCGTAAATACTGCGATGTACGTAGGCCCGAGTACCCGCATCGCATACCTGGCCCGAGTTGAAAAACACCCCGTTGGCAATCGCCTGAGCCGCCGCTGGCACATCGGCATCGGCCAGCACGATAACCGGGGACTTGCCGCCCAGTTCCAGGGTAAGTCGCTTCATGTCATCCAGTGCCGCCTGCCCGACAGTGCGACCAACGGGGGTCGAGCCGGTAAAGGTCAGCTTATCGATACCCGGATGGGTCGCCATCGCCGCACCAACGACATTACCGCGCCCGGTCACAATGTTAACCACACCGTCAGGGATGCCCGCTTGCTGCACCAGTTCTGCAAAGCGCAAGGCCGACAGTGACGTCAGCTCGGCCGGTTTGACCACCACTGTGCAGCCGGTGGCCAACGCGGCACCGAGTTTCCAGGCCATGGTTTGCAAAGGGAAGTTCCACGGCACGATGGCGCCCACAACACCGATCGGCTCCTTGCGGGTATAGGCCAGATAGTTACCGGGCAGCGACGGTTCTACAGTTCGTCCATGAATCTTGGTCGCCCACCCGGCGAAATAGCGCAGCGTGTCCACCGTACCCTGCAAGTCGACAGCACGGGCACCGGACACCGATTTACCCATATCGATGGACTCGATTTCAGCCAGCTCATCAGCATTTTCTTCAATCAGATCGGCCAGCCGATGCATCAGCCGCTCGCGCTCCAGCGGCTTGAGCTGACGCCAGGCGCCACCGTCAAACTGCGCCCGAGCAGCCTGCACGGCGCGGTCCAGATCCGCGGTGGTGCCCATGGGAATGCGAGTCAAAACGCACTCGGTCGATGGCTCAATCACGTCAGACGTTTGCCCGTCGCTTGCCTCGACCCACTCTCCAGCAATAAACATTTTCTGGTGTTTGGTGAGAAATCTTTGCGTCGCTTCGCTCACACCGAATGTTTGCAAATACTGCTTGACGGTCATGTCCATTTTTATTCTCTCGGGCCGGGGTGAAGGTCACGCCAAGCCTCTTGGGTTCAAGACTCGATCCGGGGCTGCACACTGATCCCCGACGTGTTGCGCATATCAGAGTTCGCGTGCCTTGGCCCGCTCGTGGTAGATGAAACCGATGCTGTTGAGCAGCAATTGCGCGGCCAGAATCGAGGTCACACCGGCCTGGTCATACACCGGCGCAACCTCCACCAGATCCATGCCGATAATGTTGCCTTTGCTGCGTTTGGCCAGGGCCTGGATAATTTCCAGTACCTCGTAGTACAAGAAACCACCGTGGCTCGGGGTTCCCGTGCCAGGTGCAATGGAAGGGTCAAAACCATCGATATCGATGGTGATGTAGTATTTGACCCCTTGCGGGATCAGTTCCAGTACGCCCTCGGTGCCGAGGCGGCGCACATCGCGAACAGAAAGTACTTTGGAGCCGGAAGCGTAGGCGGCCTCATAGTCATCGCGGTTGGACGACGACACGTTACGGATGCCCATTTGGGTCATGCCGACAATGTGGTTCATTTCCGAAGCACGGCGCAGCGGGTTGCCATGGCCATATCGAACGCCATGCCGCTCGTCGACAAAATCCAGATGCGCATCAAAATGCACGATATGAATCGGTCCCTTGCCCTCGAACGCCTTGATCACCGGGGCATGTACGGAATGATCCCCCCCCAGAACCACCGGCATGGCACCGGCTTCGAGAATCTTGCGTACCGCGAATTCGATATTGTCGTTACTGGCATTCATGTCGGTGTGGATAATATCTGCATCCCCCACATCCACCATGCGCACATCCTGAGCGGTCAGGTACATAACGTCATCTTCGTGATCGTATGCACCCGCATGGCCGAAGGAAAACAGCGTCGATGCCTCACGAATCCCGCGTGGACCAAAACGTGCCCCGGAGCGCCATTGCGTTCCCATGTCATTGGGCGCTCCGAGGATCGCCACGTCGGCATCAAGGGCATCCCAATCGGTGCAGACCGGGGCCTTGCCAAACGTACAGTGACCCACGAACGGAAGGTTCAAACGCCCGGATTCATACCCATTCTTAGACATAGTGATGTATCTCCAGTTCTTGTTATTGGCGAGGACAGTGCTGGTAAGCGTCCCCTGCTGGAGTGACTATGAGCGCAGGTTTTGATGGAAAAAATGCTAATCATCCGATACTCATATCGGGCTATCCGATGCATCAAGAGAAGGGAGTACCGGAGTGAATCAACTACACACCGTAGATCTGAAACTGCTCAGGGTCTTTGTCGAGATCGTAAAATGCGGAGGGTTTTCTGCGGCACAAGCGGCCTTGAATATCGGCCAGTCGACCATCAGCGAACAAATGACCCACCTCGAAACCCGGCTCGGGGTAAAACTGTGCCAGCGCGGCCGTAGTGGCTTTCGCCTGACCGAACAAGGCGTGGCCATTTACGAATCTACCCAGCGCCTGCTGATGGCCGTGGACTCCTTTTGCCTGGATGCCGGTGTGCTCAAACAGAACATCACCGGCAAGCTGAATCTGGGCATCATCGACTCCACCATCAGCGACCCCGGCTCGCCCCTGCCCAGAACCACGCAGCGCTTTGTTTCCCGCGGCCACGATGTACACCTCAACGTTTATGTCGGTACCCCGGCAGAGCTGGAAGAGCGAGTACTCGACAACCGTTTGCACCTGGCCATAGGGCACTTCCCCAACCCCGTGTCAGGGCTTGAATATTCACCGCTGTACCATGAAGCTCTCGGGTTGTACTGCGGGCGCCGCCACCCATTGTTCGCAAGCACTGCAGAAAGTGACGAGTTACTGGAGGAAATCGGCGAAAGCCGTATCGTGGCCCGGGGCTTTATGCAGCAATATGATCTGGATAGTCTGGGAGTGAGCAAGGCGGCAGCCACCGTCGACAATATCGAGGCACTGGCCATTCTGATCATATCGGGAGCCTACCTGGGCTTTCTGCCCAATCACTTTGCGGCCCAGTGGGTCAAGACCGGCGAGATGCAGCAACTTGCACCCAACACGCTTTGCCTGACCTCCCCTTTTGATGTGATCACCCGACGGGGCGTCGCCCCGCCACCGATTCTACGAGTGTTTCTGGAAGACCTGGCCGCCATACGTGACGACGCGCAACTCTGAGTACCTGAGTACGCAATAACAATAATTGAGGCAAAACCCCATGAAATCCCCCGGTGGTCGGCTCCTGACCGGCATCGCGCTGGATCGTGCCAGCCCAACGCCCCTGTATCGTCAACTGTATTTGCAAATTCGCCAGCAGATTCTTGCTGGTCGCCTGCAAGGAGGTACTCGGCTGCCCTCCACGCGGACCTTGTGCAAAGAACAGGCGCTGTCGCGAATTACCATCCTGAACGCTTTCGATCAGCTGATTGCCGAGGGGTTTCTGGTTTCACGGCCCGGTGCGGGCACTTATGTCGGAGCCGAGTGGGAAAGCCGCGAAACCACGACTGACGAACTGCATAAGCCCCCGCGCCTGTCGAGCCTGAGCCAATCGGTGCTGTCCTTGCGCAGCGATCATTTCAGCGGGATTTCCTACGAGACCTGGGAACCAAACTGTCCGACCTCTTTCCTCCCAAGCCAGGGCGCCTTCGATGCTTTCCCGCTGCATGTGTGGAAGCGCTTGATGAACCGGCATCTGTGCCAACCGACCAAGGCAATACTCGGTTATGGCGAGGTAAAGGGGTTGCTGCGGTTGCGCGAGGCGATTGCCGAATACGTCTATGACGCTCGCGGAATCGAATGCGAGGCCAGCCAGGTAGTTATCGTCTCGGGCGCCCAGCAAGCGTTCAACTTGCTGGGCATGTTGTTGCTCGACCCCCAGGACAGCATCTGGATGGAAGACCCCGGCCATATTGCTGCGCGCATTGCCCTCCAGGCCCAAGGTTGCCGAGTGGTGCCATTACGGATTGATGAACAGGGTATCGACGTGCAGCAAGGCCTGCGTGAATGCCCAGAGGCGCGACTGGCGTTTACGACTCCGTCACGCCAGCACCCGCTCGGCACGACAATGAGCTATGCACGGCGCCAGGAATTGATCGAGTGGGCTGATCGGGGCAATCGCTGGATCATCGAGGACGATTGCGACAGCGAGTTCACCTATGGCTCGCGCCCACTGCCAGCCCTCTATGCAATGGACCAACGGGCCCGCGTCATCTACGTCGGCACGTTCAGCAAAGTGCTCTACCCGTCATTACGGCTGGGTTACGTAATACTCCCGCAAGCGCTGGTCGATCCCTTCTGCGCCATGCGTGCCGTCATGGATCGTAGCCCGTCCACGCAGCTACAGGCAGTCACGGCAGACTTTATCCGCGAAGGCCATTTCCTCGGCCATATCCGCCGTATGCGCGCGCTGTATCAGGTTCGTCAAGAGTGTTTATTGAGCACACTGCAGCAACGTTTGGGCAACTTTATGCAGCTCAAACCCGTGAGTGCTGGCATGCATCTGATCGGCTGGCTCGCCCCAGAACTGGATGACGCGGCCATCGCCAAGGAACTGGCCCGGCACCAGATTCATACCTACGCCCTGAGCGACTACTGCGTACAGCGTTATCTGCCACCCGGTCTGCTGATCGGCTTTGCCGGCACCCCGGTAGAACAGGCCGAAGAGAAAGTCGAAGCGCTGGCTCAGGCGCTGCTGAAAATGGGCCACTCACTGCAAAGTGGTCATAAGAATTAAAAAATAATGGCTCTATAGATAGAACCACCCTGGTGCGATAAAGGCCCTACCGACTGATTCGGTGCCTGTACCAGGAATAATTCTAATGAACTGTATTCAAGCACGCTTCAACTCCCTGCTAAGCCATAACACCGATGGCAGCTGCCCGCCGCCGGTGCTGACCCCGCAACTGGCCAGTAAACTTATCGACCGACTGGCGCAGCTGCGCCTGTTCGCCCATGCCTATCCCCTCCTCAGCAACCTGACCCATGGCCGGGTCCTGCCAGGTGAGCTGCTGGACTTCGCCTACCGCCATGAGCTGCAAGGGCTGAGCCTGCACTTGCTCGATGGCGAGGCCAACAGCCTGAGCAACATGAACCCGCACCAGTTACAGGAATTCCGCGACAAGGCTGCCAGGCTCGGTCTGGATGTGCATCTGGAAATCAGTAGCACCCGCAAGGAAGATGTCGATCAGGTTATCGCCATTGCCAACGTTCTCGGCACGCGCAACATCCGCGTTTACTCACGCTATGAAGGCCACCTTTCACGGGTTATGGCGCTGATTGAAACTGACCTGCGGTATCTGGCCGAGCAGGCAGACCTGCACGACCTGTTTTTCGACTTCGAGCAACATGAAGAGTTGAAGAGCCATGAGATTGCGCAGTTGCTGCAGCGTCTTGACCATCCACGCCTGCATGCGCTGTTCGACTTCGGCAACATGATCAACGCCTGCGAGCAGCCGTTGCCAGCCCTGCAACAACTGGCCCCGCACATCCGCCAAGTACATATGAAAGGTGTACGCGTGGTGCCTGAGCAAAACGGTTTCGGGCATTACGGTGTGCTGCAAGGCAGCGTCGAAGACCATCTGCCAAGTGCGCGCATGGTGTTCGAACTGCTGATGCTCGGCGAGCACGAGCCGCAGGTTATCGCCTTCATTCTGGAGCAGGAAAACCACTACATCGCGCCAGCTTTCCGCCAGTCGGACGAAGCCGCTGACCCCTTTATCGACTACCGCGAAATGAGCGAAACCGCGCTGCCGCCAGGCTATTGCGTGGAACGGATGATGGATGAGGAACACCAGTGGGCGAACAACCAGATTCGCTATGTGCGCGACCTGCTGGGTGAATTGAAAATGTTGGCTCAACTGACGCTGGGAGAACAAAAATGACCACTCAGTCCAAAGCCAAATGGCTACGCTTTCTGGTCCTCATTCTTGGCGGCGGGACTATCTACAAGCTCGCCAACCTCAAAGACGCTTTCTACGTCCCGATTCAGCAATATATGGGGCTCAGCCACACCGAGCTTGGCACGCTGCTCAGTGCCAATGCCATCATCGCCACCGCCCTGTTCGTGGTCGGCGGGTATCTGGCGGACCGCTTTGATACACGCAAGCTGATCCCCCTGGGCCTGATCGGAACCGGCAGTCTGGGACTGTATCTGGCCACCTTCCCCGGCTTCGACAAGCTGTTGATCGTGTTCTGCCTACTGGCCGTCTGCGCGGACTGCATCTATTGGCCTGCCTTGCTCAAGGCCGTGCGCAACCTTGGCGAGGATAACGAACAAGGTCGCATGTTCGGCTTTCTGGAGGGAGGTCGGGGCATCGTCGATACGCTGGTCGCGTTTTCAGCGCTGGGGGTGTTCGTCGCGATGGGGTCAGGTGAAGCGGGGCTCAAGTCGGCCATCGTGTTCTATTCGTTGGTCGACATCATCGCGGGCATTGTCACCTGGTTCTTGTTGCGCGATAACAAGGCAGCCCCCGTGGTCAAGAAAGAGGCCAGCCTGTCCGGCATGTCCGGGCTGCTTGAAGCGATCAGGATTCCCGGGATCTGGCTGGTCAGCTTCAACGTCTTCATGGTCTACATCGTCTATTGCGGCCTGACTTACTTCATTCCCTACCTCAAGGATATTTATGAGCTGCCGGTCGCACTGGTCGGTGCCTACGGCATCATCAACCAGTACTTCCTCAAGATCCTCGGCGGCCCGGCGGGCGGCTTTATGGCCGACAAGTATTTCAAGAGCCCTTCGCGCTACATGAAGTGGGCATTTCTGGCGCTGCTACCAATCATGGCGTTGATCATGCTGGTGCCAAAGGGCGGGCACTTCATCTATATCGGCATGGCCGCCACGCTGTCCTTCGCACTGATTGTGTTCACCATGCGTGGCGTATTTTGGGCGCCCATGAGTGAAGTGGGCATTCCCCAGCGCATCACCGGTTCGGCCTTCGGTATCGCCTGCTTGATCGGCTACGCCCCCGGGATGTTTGCCTACGTGATCTACGGTTCGATCCTCGATCACTTTCCAGGCCAACAAGGCTACAACTATGTATTCAGCCTGATGAGCCTACTGGCGCTGATCGGCTTTATGGTGTGCGGCCTGCTGCATCGCGCGGTACGTAAAAACATTGCGACCGTCCAGCACACAGCTCTGGCTCAGGCCTGATGAGGCAAGAGCGGGCAAGTGGTGAATGATCTCACCCGCGCCCGCTCTTTTTCACTCGATACATTGCCGTGTCTGCATAGTTGAGCAGTTGCTGGGCCAGCTCTCCATGCTCGGGATAAACGGCGATGCCGATGCTGGCAAAAATGCTGAGCCTATGGCCCTCAATCAGCACGGGCTGACTGAGGTTCAGTCGCAGTTTTTCAGCCACGACCAGCGCGTGCTCCGGCAACGTGAGTTTGGACAGAACCAGCACAAACTCATCACCACTCATCCTGGCGACAGTGTCGCTTTCACGCACGCTACTTCTCAGACGGTGCGCAACCTGTTGCAACAGACCATCACCGACGGCATGCCCGAAGCTGTCGTTGACCCGTTTGAAATGGTCCAGATCCAGATACAGGACGGCCATGCATTCACGCTCACGCTTGGCATGCACCAGCGCGCAGTTCAAACGGTCGTAGAGCAGCGTTCGATTGGGCAAGCGAGTCAAGGCATCGTACTGCGCCAAGTACTGCAAGCGGGCATGCAATTGCTTGCGTTCGATGGCGGCCGCCACCTGGGTCGAGACGTATTGCAGCAGGTCTTGGTGCTGCTCGGTATAACGCTCTTCTCCCTGCGCACTCTTGACCACCAGAGCACCAATAATGCCGTTCTGGGTCGCCAGGGGCACGCCCAGCCATGACGGCATTTTCTCGCCACAACGCAGAATGGACTGACCACCGCGAATGACCAGCTCACTGAGTTGGGTAACCTCCGAGTTTTGCTGCAACGGATGCTCATCAACGTGATAAGGAAAACTCAGCGCACCCTGGCCTTGATCACAAAGCGCAACCGAAAAATTCAATGCCGGCAGCCACTGCGCAATGAGCTGGTGTACTCGCTTGAACAGCGTCAGCAAATCATCGGTTGCGTGGGCGGCTTCCGATATTGCGAAAAGTGCCAACTGGCGCGACTCGGCTTGCTTGCGCTCGGTAATGTCACGGGCTACGGCAATGCGCATCTGATAGGTTTCAGACCAGCGCGCTGACCACAATATATGGGCGACCCGCCCATCCTTGCGGACATAGCGGTTCTCGAAATTCAGCTTGGGTTCGCCTGCCATGATTTCACTGGCAGCGAGCAGTGTGCGCTCACGATCGGCGGGGAAAACCAGATTGATCATGGGCTGGCCAATCAGCTCGCTTGGCTCATAGCCCCAGATACGCTCGCAGGCCGCACTGACATAAACAAAGTGGCCTGCGCGGTCGACCACACACACTGCATCCAGCAGCAAGTCAATAAAACCGGCCTGAAACAGGTAACTTTTGATGTCCATAAGACCGCTTGGTGCCTCAGGGGTAAACATCAACATTCATCCCTGAGCCGTAGATCGCCATGCGTTCCCTGCCACTACTTCATACGATAGTTCGCAATAACCCAGGCAGCGCGTGCATCAAGGCACTGATCGCAAAACCGATAAACATCACCCCGCATAAACGGGTAATCAGCAGCTCATGCCGTTGATAGAGTGCCCTGACATGCCCCGCGCCTACAATGCCTACCAAAATGACGTAGGCCAGCGCCCCACCCACAAAGCTCAATGCGATCAGCCATGGCAGCATGGCCCATGTCAGAAGTTCCGCACGGCTGGAGAGCAATGCAGTAAAGGTCGCCACCGCCACGGGGTACGCCTTGGGATTGGTCAAGCCGAAGAAAATGCCATGGGTAAACGGCTGGCGTGCTGGTCCTTGCTGGGCGACGCTGCCACGCTGGGCGCGAACTGCACGCAGCCCCAGCCAAAACAGGTAAAGGCCGCTGATCAAGCCCAGGACATTAAACGCCGTGCTGCCAAACTCACGGGCGCCCACGATGGCAATCAGCGCCGTACTGCACCAGATCACATCACCCAGCAAATGCCCGCACAAAAAACCGGCTCCGGCGCGTCGCCCGCGTGCGGCACCAATCCCAAATACGGCGAGCACCCCCGGTCCAGGGGTGATGCCGTAGATAAAACCCGAAGCCAGAACGGCCAATAACAGCGAAGGTGTCATGCAAAACGCTCCAAAAAAACATGCTTCACGCGTTTCCGTTACTCGTGAAGTCGCTCGATTTTGCACGTTATGCAGGGTTCTGTAACCGCGTGCCGAGAAAATTCTAGTGCCGACGCCCCAAAATATTCACCACCACCCGATCAACCCAGCCCCAGATGCGCTGCTGCACCCGCTTCCAGAGTGGTCGTGACTGCCAGTCTTGCAGGCTGATGGGCTGGCTCTGCGCGAAGTCGTTGATAAAACTGGCGGCGACCGCCTGGGTGAGCGCAGGGTCGATCGCCTCGAGGTTAGCCTCAAGGTTGAACCGCAGGTTCCAGTGGTCGAAATTGCACGAGCCAATACTGACCCAGTCGTCGATCAGGACCATTTTCAAATGCAGGAAACGGGGCTGATATTCCAGAATCTGTACGCCGGACTTAAGCAAACGCGGGTAATAGCGATGACCGGCATAACGCACGGAGGGATGGTCGGTGCGCGGCCCCGTGAGCAACAACCGCACATCAACACCCCGTGCAGCCGCACGGCGTAGCGAACGACGTACGCTCCAGGTCGGCAAGAAGTAAGGCGTGGCCAGCCAGATCCGTTGTTTTGCGCTGTTGATCGCGCGCACCAGCGATTGCAGGATATCGCGATGTTGATGCGCATCCGCGTAAGCCACGCGCCCCATACCCTGCCCTTCGTCAGGCACCTTGGGCAATCGCGCAAGTCCAAAGTGTGTCGCTGATTTCCACGCCTTGCGACTGATGTTGGCGCGCCATTGACGATCAAACAGCATCTGCCAGTCCAGCACCAACGGGCCTTGAATCTCGACCATGACTTCATGCCAGTCGCAGGTGTTTTCACTGGGGCGCCAAAACTCGTCGGTCACCCCGGTGCCTCCAACCACGGCCAATTGCTGATCCACCAGCAACAGCTTGCGATGATCGCGGTACAGATTATTCAGCCCGCGTCGCCAGCTCAGCGGGTTGTAATACCGGAGTTCGACACCGGCCTCGGTCAATCGCCGGCGCAACCCCAGGTTCAATCCCAGACTGCCATAACCGTCAAACAGGCAGCGCACCCGTACCTCGCGCCAGGCCGCTTGTTCCAGGGCCTGCACGATGGTTTCGGCACAGTCTCCGGCCTCCACCAGATACAACTCCAGATCAATCTGCTCTTGTGCCTGCTCGATGGCTGCCAGCATTCGAGGGAAAAACTGAGGCCCATCGATCAGCAACTCGAACTGGTTGTCGCTACGCCAGCCAAACACCGCGCCAGCCATCTTAGCGAGCCGTGAAAATCAGCACCGCACTCACCGGTACTGAAAAACTGATCGCCGACAGTCCGGCCAATTTTCGCAGGGTTTCGAGCTCCGGTTGCAGACCAAAATCTTCGGCTTGCAGCATCAGCGGCTCAAGAGTCACGACCTGAAAGCGCCGTTCATCAAGACGCGTGGCCAATAACTCGGCCTCATAGGTGTGCTGTTTGCCGCGCAAGCTGACCGTGACCGGCAAGTGCAGCTCCAATTGCGCCCCGGAGGCAAGATCGTTGATCGGTTGCAGATCTATTTGCGCGCTGATTTGCGCTTCGGGGAAGGACTTGAAATCAAACAGCACGTCGCGCATGCGCTCATCACGCAACGGCACCGCACTGTTGACCGAATCCATTTCGATGCGCAATTGCGCATGGCCTTTACGGTCGACTTTGCCGTGCAAGACCAAAAAGCGATGCGCGTTGGCAACATTGGCATTTTGCGTAGTGATAAATGACAACCGTGATGACTCACCGTCCAGATACCAGTTGGCCTGGGCAGACAGGCTCACACCAAGGGTCAGCAACAAGGTGCAGGCCGCAGATAAAAACGCTTTGAACATAAAAACTCATCACCCGATAAACGTGCGCGAACATTAACCCCAGAGCGCGCTCTTGGCAGTTTTTTTTACACAGTGTTAGAGCCGCAACCCCTATCGACAGTTCCTCTGCCCAGAGCCTGTCATGTAAGCATCATCCAAATGTCATGGCGATGACATTGCACCTGCCTAGCCTGAAGTTGCCCACCTCAGTCGATTCGCAGAAACCCAAGGCAGGCCCGGTGCCTGCACGGAGATTCGCAATGTCCCAGATCGCCCGTATCCGCGAAACTGTTCCAGAACGCCGCCTGCAGGCAGAACGCCTGATCGGACCTGACGCGTTGCGCGAGGCCCAGGCCCTGCGCTTTCGGGTGTTTAGCGACGAGCTGAAGGCCAAACTCAAAGGTGCAGAACACGGTCTGGATGAAGACGGTTACGACGCCTATTGCGAGCATATCGGGGTGCGCGATCTCAATAGCGGCCAATTGGTAGCCACCACCCGCTTGCTGGATCACGGCGCAGCACAGAACATCGGCCACTTTTACAGTGAAGAAGAATTCAACCTGCACGGGCTGGCTCACTTGCAGGGCCCAATTCTTGAAATCGGCCGAACCTGTGTCGACCCAGCCTACCGCAATGGCGGCACCATCACCGTGCTCTGGGGCGAATTGGCTGAAGTACTCAACCAGGGCAATTATCGCTACCTGATGGGCTGCGCCAGCATCCCGATGCAGGATGGCGGTATCCAGGCCCAGGCAATCATGCAGCGTCTGCGCGAACGCTACTTGTGTACTGAACATTTACGCGCCGAGCCGAAAAAGCCATTACCGGCACTGGAAGTACCCGCCAACGTCATCGCCGAAATGCCACCGCTGCTCAAGGCTTATATGCGCCTGGGCGCCAGGATTTGTGGCGAACCCTGCTGGGATGAGGACTTCCAGGTGGCTGACGTGTTTATTCTGCTCAAGCGCGATGAACTGTGCCCGCGTTACGCTCGCCACTTCAAGGCGGCCATGTAATGAGCCGCTTACGCCGATATGGCCGAGTGGCGCGAGTGCTAGGGGTGGTGAGCCTGGGGTTGAGCATGGCTGGAGTGTTCGGGGTACTTGAACGCTTGCGCCTGAACAGCGCGATGGATCGTCGCCAGCGCTGGTCGCAATTTTTTATGGCACGCCTGAGCAATGCCCTGCCCTTTCGCATCACCGTAGTCGGCGAGCTACCTGCAACACCAATGCTATGGGTCAGCAATCACGTGTCATGGACCGATATAGCGCTGCTTGGGCAACTGACCCCGCTGTCCTTCCTGTCCAAATCAGAGGTGCGCAACTGGCCCGTTGCAGGCTGGCTGGCGGCCAAGGCCGGCAGCCTGTTCATTCGCCGGGGCGCGGGCGACAGCCAGTTGATTCGAGAGCAGATGACCCGTCACTTGCAACAACCGCTGTCCCTGTTGATGTTTCCCGAAGGCACGACCACTGACGGGCGCTCGGTACGTACCTTTCATGGCCGTCTGTTAGCGGCAGCGATTGACAGCCAAATGTCGTTGCAGCCTGTAGCCATCCGTTACTTACGTAATGGTGAGGTCGATGCGATAGCACCGTTTATTGGCGATGACGATTTGCTGTCGCATTTGTTGCGCTTGTTTTCCCACGATCAGGCCGACGTCGAGATCCATCTGCTGGAACCTATAGCCTGCCAGCAACAGGAGCGTGCATTGCTGGCGTTCAAGGCCCAGGAAGCGATACGGCGAGTGGTGACAGCACCGATCACGCAAACCGACCCGCTGCCGGAAAGAGTGGGGGCGATGATTTGAGCTGAGGCCTATGCACAGTGAGGAGTGGGAGGCCCCACTACCTCTTCGATGCAGCGCTGTCGCGCATCAAACTGGGGGGCGCCTACGAGAATTCACGTTTTAAAGGATAATTTTCAATTTTTTAAATCAGTAACTTGCTTCATGTTTGATAAGAGCGGGCTTGCTCGCGATGCAGACGAAGCGGTGAAACGGTAAAGGCCCGTAGCCACTGTCCGGGATTTACCTGAACCACTGCAGTGTACGGTTTTGCGACTGCTGCCCAGCCGAACGCAGCCTTCGTTCCTCGACAGCGGCTACAGGAGATTGCGCAGCAGTCGTAAACCCTGACAACCGGGTTTAACTGATACACCGCAAAATCTGGTTTTTCGGCACCTGCTACGGACATGCCTTCCGATAGCAACCCGCCGCATACACCTGCAACTGCGGATAAAACAGCCGAAAATCCTCACTGAGCGGCTCGTACAATCCCTTCAAATCCTGCATAGCACCGGCCAGTTCTTCCGGGCGCGACAAGCGTCGAGCTATCCCGTTGAACACTTGCTCCAGCACAGCAAAGTCCCGATACGAACCCAACCAGTCATGAGCAGCCATATGCGGCGCGATAGTGGCAAGCCGCCGTGGCAACTGCTGTTCGGCCACCAGCACCCGATAAAAGTCCGAAGTAAATCGCTCAAGCGGCCCCTCGGCATACTGGCCCCAGTCCCGTGCCAGGCAATGATCGAAAAACACATCCAGCACAATGCCCGCATAACGCCTGCGGGTCCGGGTAAATCGCGACAACGATTGATCAACCAAGGGATGGTTGTCGGTAAATACATCAATGCTGCGGTGCAGTTGAATCCCGTGTTCAATCTCGGGGCTGTACTGACCGTGCAGCCGCCCTTTGACGAAGTCGCCATAGAGGCTGCCAAGTAATTCTTCCGGGCGCTGACCGCCAAGGTGCAGATGTGCGAGATAATTCATGTCGCGCAGTTTAGCACTGCCGCACCAATATCGTTATAACCCGATATATCGATTTGAGCTGATCCTAGATCAATTTCATATTTGTATATCGCGATACGACGATTTAAAGTTCGCCTCATCGCGATATAACGTTGTACCCAATGAGCACTGCCACTATGCCGATTGAACTCGACGAAATAATAAAAGCCCTGGCACACCCAGTACGCCGAGAAATTCTCAAGTCCCTCAAAGACCCTGACACCTCGTTTCCTGACCAGGTCCACTCCACCGAACATGGCGTGTGCGCCGGACAGTTTGACCAACTCTGCGGCCTGTCGCAGTCAACGGTCTCTGCCCACCTGGCAACGCTGCAGCGAGCGGGCCTGATTACCAGCCAAAAGCATGGCCAGTGGCACTTTTTCAAACGCAATGAGGAAACCATCAAGGCCTTCCTCGAACAAATCAGCCAAGAGCTTTAACAAGGACTTTCATGCCCCTCTCGCTACTCATTCTGGCGCTCAGCGCTTTCGCCATCGGGACCACCGAGTTCGTGATCATGGGCTTGCTGCCTGATGTCGCAGCCGACCTTGGCGTATCGATCCCCGGCGCTGGCTGGCTGGTGACCGGTTACGCACTGGGCGTGGCAATCGGGGCTCCGTTCATGGCGCTGGCCACGGCTAAATTGCCGCGCAAGGCTGCCTTGGTCGCGTTGATGGTGATCTTTATCATCGGCAACCTGCTGTGTGCCTTGGCCAGTGACTACAACGTGCTGATGTTTGCCCGCGTAGTGACAGCGCTGTGTCACGGCGCGTTCTTCGGTATTGGCTCGGTTGTGGCTGCAGGCCTGGTACCTGCCAACAAACGCGCGTCAGCAGTGGCCCTGATGTTTACCGGCCTGACCCTGGCCAACGTGCTGGGCGTCCCCCTGGGCACCGCTCTGGGCCAGGCCGCAGGATGGCGCTCGACGTTTTTCGCAGTCACCGTGATTGGTGTCGTGGCGCTGATCGGCCTGATCCGCTTTCTGCCCGCCAAACGTGACGAAGAGAAGCTCGATATGCGTGCCGAGCTGGCCGCACTCAAGGGCGCTGGCATCTGGCTTTCATTGAGCATGACCGCGCTGTTTTCCGCCTCGATGTTCACCCTGTTCACTTACGTAGCGCCCTTGCTCGGTGATGTCACTGGCGTATCGCCAAGCGGCGTGACCTGGACCTTGTTGCTGATCGGCCTTGGCCTGACGGTGGGCAATATCATCGGCGGCAAGCTGGCAGACAAGCGCCTGGCCGCGACCCTGATCGGTGTTTTTATCTCGATGGCCGTGATGTCGACCGTATTGACCTGGACCAGCGTCGCCGTGATTCCAACTGAAATCACCTTGTTCCTGTGGGCCGCCGCCTCCTTTGCCGCCGTACCGGCACTGCAAATCAACGTCGTGACCTTCGGCAAAGCCGCACCCAACCTGGTTTCAACCCTGAATATTGGCGCGTTCAACGTCGGCAATGCACTGGGCGCCTGGGTGGGTGGCAGTGTTATTGCCCACGGCTTCGGCCTCACCAGCGTTCCGCTGGCCGCTGCCACGCTGGCGATTCTGGCGCTGCTGGTGACCCTGATTACTTTTCGCCAAAACGGCAATGCCGAACTGGCCAGTGCTACAAACTGATCCTTGAGAGGGCTGCATAAATGACCACGATTTTCGATCCGATCAAGCTGGGCGATCTTGAACTGCCCAACCGCATCATCATGGCTCCGCTGACCCGCTGCCGCGCCGATGAAGGTCGGGTTCCCAATGCGCTGATGGCTGAATACTACGTTCAGCGCGCTTCTGCCGGCCTGATCCTGAGCGAAGCCACTTCGGTAACAGCCATGGGCGTCGGTTATCCGGATACCCCGGGCATCTGGTCCAACGATCAGGTCCGTGGCTGGACCAACATCACCAAGGCGGTGCATGCAGCCGGTGGGCGGATTGCGTTGCAGTTGTGGCATGTGGGGCGTATCTCGCACCCGATGTACCTGAATGGCGAAGCGCCTGTAGCCCCAAGCGCCATTGCTGCCAAAGGTCATGTCAGCCTGGTTCGTCCAAAGGCTGACTTCCCGACGCCACGGGCACTGGAAACCGCCGAGATCGCTGATGTTGTCGAGGCCTACCGCACGGGTGCCGAAAACGCCAAGGCCGCCGGGTTTGATGGTGTCGAAATTCATGGTGCCAATGGCTACCTGCTCGACCAGTTCCTGCAAAGCAACACCAACAAACGTACCGACCAATATGGGGGCAGCGTAGAGAACCGCGCTCGCCTGTTGCTCGAAGTTACCGATGCCGCCATCGACGTCTGGGGCGCTGGCCGTGTTGGCGTGCATTTGTCGCCTCGTGCCGACTTGCACGACATGGGTGATGACAACCTGGCTGAAACCTTTGGTTATGTCGCCCGCGAACTGGGCAAGCGCGGTATCGCCTACATCTGTTCCCGCGAACACGCAGCGCCAGACAGCCTTGGCCCGCAGCTCAAGGAAGCCTTTGGCGGCCCGTATATCGTCAACGAAAGCTTCACCAAAGACAGCGCCAATGCTTGGCTGGCCGCGGGCAAGGCGGATGCCGTTGCCTTCGGCGTGCCTTTTATCGCCAACCCAGACCTGCCTGCACGCCTGAAGGTCGATGCACCGCTCAATGAAGCGCATCCAGAGAGCTTTTACTCCAAAGGCTCGGTGGGCTACATCGACTACCCAACGCTGTAAGCACATGGCATGTGTGCCCTGAAGAGGCATCAGCGTTAACGGGACATTTGGGCCCCACAAAACAAAGCGCCCGAGGTCAATGACCTCGGGCGCTTTGCTGTTAGCGATTCGCTGATGCGTAATAGTGCGAGTAGTCACACGACCTTTTTTCGGGCGAAAAAAGGGGCGGTTTGACCCGCCCACATTTTTTCCCTAGTCCCTTTTTTTCCTTCTCATCATCCTGATGAATCGCATCCCGCGATGTCCATCTGCGTTCTTCCTTGAGCGCCGCGTCGATCCGTCGACACAACTTAGATACTAGAGTTTTATTGAATTGCTGCAAGCACAGCAGTTATAGATATTTATTACATAGCAGTTATAAACGAAAATAAAAAATCGTTATATTTCAAACAATTACATTCAATAGCATACATAAAAAAGGTTCTATCCCACCCTGATAGAGCTCTCGGCTTACGCAAAAGGTAAGCAAAGGCTTACAGCAATACGCAGATAATATTCAATATCGTCCGTAACATTGCTTTTCAAGACTTATCCGAATGATCCCTTTATGCCCTACCCCAACAGCCGCCATTTGACCCTGCATTTCAACCGGCATTGATACTGAATATGCACCGAAGAGCATCCCGCTGAATTCAAGACACAAAAAACCCCGAGTCGCTCGGGGTTTTTGGTTGATACGCCTAGCTTGTTACTGGAACAGCGACTCGCTCGACAAACCGTTGCGTTCAAGGATTTCGCGCAACCGCTTGAGCCCCTCGACCTGGATTTGCCGCACGCGTTCGCGCGTCAGGCCAATTTCCAAACCTACATCTTCAAGGGTGCTGCTCTCATGACCACGCAACCCGAAACGACGAATAACGACCTCACGCTGCTTGTCTGTGAGCTCAGAAAGCCACTGGTCAATACTTTGCGATAGGTCATCGTCCTGAAGCAGCTCACAAGGATCTGTAGGGCGGTCATCCGTCAGGGTATCGAGCAGTGTTTTGTCAGAGTCCGGGCCTAGAGAAACGTCTACCGATGACACCCGCTCATTGAGCCCAAGCATGCGCTTGACCTCGGCAACAGGTTTTTCCAGCAGGTTGGCGATTTCTTCAGGGGACGGTTCGTGATCGAGCTTTTGCGTGAGTTCACGCGCTGCTCGCAGATAGACGTTGAGTTCTTTGACAACATGGATCGGTAAACGAATGGTACGGGTCTGGTTCATGATCGCCCGTTCAATCGTTTGGCGAATCCACCAAGTGGCGTAAGTCGAAAAGCGAAACCCGCGTTCGGGATCAAATTTCTCGACAGCCCGAATCAGCCCAAGGTTGCCCTCCTCGATCAGATCCAGCAGCGACAAACCACGATTGACGTACCGACGGGCGATTTTCACCACCAGCCGCAAGTTGCTTTCAATCATGCGCTTGCGCCCGGCCGGATCTCCACTTTGCGACAAACGCGCAAAATGAACTTCTTCTGCAGGGGATAGCAGCGGGGAGAAGCCAATTTCATTGAGGTACAACTGGGTCGCATCAAGCGCCCGTGTGTAGTCAATGTACTTGTGCTGTTTGGTGACTGGTGCTTTTTTGGACTTGGTTCGAGCTGGAGGGGTTGAATCGTCTTCTTCTGACATCAAGTCGCTATCGATGCTGGAGTCCATAAGGAGCACCTCATCGTCGATGTCAAACCCCGGCGCTTCTTTATTGAGAGCCATTTCTATAGTCCTTTGGTGAGTTCGACCTCAAGCTCGAGCATCGCCTTAATCCTTGGCAATGCTTGAGCCTGTTCCTTAACCAGAGCAGGAACAGGCTGGTAACCGATCAACGACGTGGAAGGAATTGCAGTGGATCTACAGGTTTACCTTGGCGGCGAATTTCAAAGTGAAGTTTCACCCGGTCTGTACCAGTTGACCCCATTTCGGCAATTGTCTGTCCAACCTTGACCTGCTGCCCCTCCCGAACCAAAAGCCTGCGGTTATGACCGTAGGCGCTGACATAGGTATCACTGTGTTTGATGATGATCAGTTCGCCGTAGCCCCTCAATCCACTGCCAGCGTAAACAACCGAACCATCAGACGCAGCTAAAACAGGCTGTCCCAAATCACCGGCGATATCAATACCTTTATTCAAACTACCGTTTGAAGAAAATTTGCCTATCAAAATGCCATTAGAAGGCCATCCCCAACCCTTCGGTGCGGGACCTGCCGGCAGTGGCGCGACAGCCGCCGGCGCCGCTACGACAGCGCCTGGACGCTTGATAACGGTGGTCTTGCTACCCGAAGAAGACGACACCACAGTGGTGGAAGTGCCACCTGCAGGCAGGGTTCCGGAGCGTCCGTCAAAGCGAATTGATTGACCTGGGACAATAGTGAACGGAGCCGCAATATTGTTACGTGCGGCCAGCGCTTTCCAGTCCCAGCCGTAGCGAAACGCAATCGAGAACAGGGTATCGCCACGACGCACGACGTACTGCCCTGTGGTCACTGCCGGGCGCTGAGCCACCCCATTGCGGTCAACGACGTTTACGCCATTTTTCGAGGTGCTGGAGCACGCCGCCAACAAAGCCAGCGTGGCACTCAGGAACAGACCGACCACCAGTCTCTGATAGCTTTTGGTACTCATACGCTGCGCAATGACTGTGAGACTCACCCGCCGCTCCCTTTGAAGATGGCTAAAGATAAATAATAGACGCCAGTACTGGCCATGATTTGGCGCAAGTATAACTGGCTACAGGGCTTTTACAGACGGCAAAGCCGAATCATGAAAACAACTGTCAAGCATTGGGCGGCGTGTTGGCGCTGCGCAGTATGACCTGCGCCCGGTCCTATAATTCACTCAGACCAGGCAAAGACTCAGGCCAATGGCCCATTGAGCAGCGGTACAAAGCGCACATTGCCGATCACTCTCCGGGCGAAACCGTGCTCTTCGCGAACAATCAACATCAATTGCTGCACCTCACCCGCGCCTACCGGAATCACCAGACGCCCACCGGGGGCAAGCTGGTCGAGCAATGCCTGCGGTACATCGGTCGCCACTGCCGTCACGATAATGCCGTTGTAGGGCGCCAGCGCAGGCCAGCCCTCCCAGCCATCGCCCCAGCGAAATACCACGTTGCGCAGGTTGAGCTCGAGCAGTCGCTCCTTGGCCCGATCCTGCAATACCTTGATGCGTTCAACCGAAAATATGCGTTCAACCAGTTGCGAGAGCACAGCAGTTTGATAACCCGACCCGGTGCCGATCTCCATTACCTTGTCCAGCGGCCCGTCTTCAAGCAGCAGCTCGCTCATGCGCGCCACCATGTAAGGCTGGGAAATGGTCTGGTTATTACCGATCGGCAGCGCCGTGTCTTCGTAGGCCCGGTGTGCCAGAGCTTCATCCACAAACAGATGTCGTGGTGTACGACGAATGACCTCAAGCACGTTCTGGTTAACGATGCCCTCTTCACGCAGACGCTGAATCAGCCGCTCGCGGGTACGCTCAGAGGTCATGCCAATGCCGCGGTGCATCATGCCATCCTGCTCGCGCGCCATCAGCCCATACCCTCCAGCCAGCCATTAAGGCTTTTGAAACCATCACCAAAGGTGCGGTCCAGTTGCAGCGGTGTGATCGACACATACCCCTGCATCACCGCGTGGAAGTCCGTACCTGGCCCACCGTCTTCGACGTCCCCCGCCGCGGCAATCCAGTAGCCGGCCTTGCCGCGCGGATCAACCATTCGTACCGGCGCCGCAGCCCGTGCCCGGAGCCCAAGACGGGTGAGCTGAATGCCGCGAATCTTCTCGAGTGGCAAGTTGGGAATATTCACATTGAGGACGGTACGCGGTGGCAGTTCCAGCGATGCGTGGGCCTCAAGCAATTTGCGGGCAAAAAAAGCCGCGGTCGGCAAGTTGTCTACCTGGCGCGATACCAGCGAAAAGGCAAATGAAGGACGATCCAGAAAACGCCCCTCCAGCGCTGCCGCCACGGTGCCTGAATACAACACGTCATCACCCAGGTTGGCGCCCAGGTTAATCCCGGACACCACCATATCCGGCTGCTGCTCCAGCAAGCCGTGAAGGCCCAGATGCACGCAATCGGTCGGGGTGCCATTAATGCTGATAAAGCCATTGGCCAACGTGTGCGGATGCAGCGGCCGGTCCAGCGTCAGCGAACTGCTCGCCCCGCTTTTGTCTTGATCAGGGGCAATCACCACACACTCGGCGTAATCGGCCAGCGCACCGTAGAGCGCAGCCAACCCCGGGGCTGTGACCCCATCATCGTTTGAAATCAGAATACGCATAGGCTATCCGCTTGATCCAAAGGCACCAGATCAACAAGCTCGCGCACCAGAACAGTGGCGAAGCATCCGGCCGGCAGAACAAATTCCAGTTGCAGAATGTCAGGCTGCGGATAATGCCACGTCAACCGGCCAATGGGCAGTCGCAGGATGCGTCGCTCATGGCTCATGCCCGCGCGAACCAGCCAGTCGCGCAAATCGGCTTCGCGCTCTGCGATCGATTGCTCAAGCGTATGGGTCACGCCGGTGGTCGGCGACTCACCCTCGCCCCACTGCGGGCCGGTAGGGTGCAGATCGAGGATAGCCAGTCGCGGATCGCTGCATTCAGCTTCGCCCGCCGGGAAAAAACTGCGGCTGTCGGTAAAGGCCAGCAAATCACCGACCTGAGCCCGCTGCCAGCTACCATCGGCCACGCGTGCCGCCAGCACCTGATTGAACAGATAGCTGCGAGCGGTGGAGAGTAACCGCGAACGCACGTTACGCTGCTCAGGCAAGGCTTTGCGCGCCGCATAATCGCGGGCTTCGCCCAGATTGCCGCCCTGCCAGCCGAAACGCTGGGTGCCGAAGTAGTTCGGTACGCCCTGCTTGGCTATCAGTTGCAGGCGCTGTTCCAGTGCATCCTTGTCCCCGGCCATTTGCGTCAGACGCAGGGTAAAGCCGTTGGCCGCATGGGCTCCACGCTGCAATTTGCGTTTGTGGCGCGAGCTCTTGAGAATTTTCAGGGTGTCGTTTTCAGCGCCCGACAAGTCAGGGTCTGCCTTGCCCGGCAGTTGCACGCTGAACCATTGGCGGGTTAACGCCTGACGGTCCTTGAGGCCTGCGTAGCTGACAGTGCGCAAAGGCACGCCTGCCGCCTTGGCGATTCGGCGCGCGGCCTCTTCGGTGTTCAGGCCGCGTTTCTCGACCCACAACCACAGGTGTTCACCGTCTCCGGACAGCGGTATATCAAGCACTTCGTCGACTTGAAAATCTTCAGCCGTCGCTTTGAGCACTGCCGTGCCCAATGCCTCGCCATAGGCCCGTGGACCGAGCAAATCAGACTCGTTCATGC
The DNA here is from genome assembly GCF_963681935.1 of Pseudomonas kulmbachensis. NCBI lineage: Bacteria > Pseudomonadati > Pseudomonadota > Gammaproteobacteria > Pseudomonadales > Pseudomonadaceae > Pseudomonas > Pseudomonas kulmbachensis. The sequence continues at coordinate 4,108,275 of NZ_OY817088.1, forward strand.
GCGAACCAACAACGCAATGGAGTGCACCGCGATACCTTCTTCACGCCCAACGAAACCAAGCTTTTCAGTGGTCGTAGCCTTTACGTTTACCTGGTCCAAATCAACCTCTAGATCCGCCGCAATCAGCGCACGCATCGTTTCAATATGCGGCGCCATTTTCGGCGCCTGGGCAATGATGGTGTTGTCGACGTTGCCGACTTTCCAGCCCTTGGCATGGATCAGACCCACGACATGACGCAACAGGACGCGACTATCGGCGCCCTTGAAGGTCGGATCGGTGTCCGGAAAGTGTTTGCCGATGTCGCCAAGCGCCGCAGCACCCAGCAAGGCATCGCTAAGGGCGTGCAAAAGCACATCGCCATCAGAGTGGGCAAGCAGCCCGAATTTGTGGGAGATCCGCACGCCGCCCAACGTAATGAAATCGCCTTCAGCGAAACAGTGCACATCATAGCCGTGGCCAATACGCATAAAAAAACGCCCCGATTAAGTCAGGGCGTGATTCTACCTACTTTGACCAACATTAGGCGCTAAGTGCGCTCGCGTGATGCCGCAAGTGGTCATCAATAAAGCTGGCGATGAAGAAATAGCTGTGGTCGTAGCCCGGCTGCAGGCGCAGGGTCAACGGATAATCCGCCAATCTGGCGGCCTGCTGCAGTGCTTCAGGTTTGAGTTGCACGGCCAAAAAGTCATCCCGATCACCTTGATCTACCAGCAATGGCAACTTCTCACGAGCCTCACTGATCAACACGCTCGCATCCCACTCACGCCAGCGCGAACGCTCGTCACCCAAATAGTTGGAGAACGCTTTTTGCCCCCACGGGCAATCCATCGGATTACTGATCGGCGCAAAGGCTGATACCGACTGATAGCGCCCAGGGTTGCGCAGCGCACAGACCAAAGCGCCGTGGCCGCCCATCGAATGGCCGCTGATGCCACGCTTTTGCGAAGCCGGGAAATGCGCTTCGACCAAGGCTGGCAACTCCTGCACCACATAATCGTGCATCCGATAATGTTGTGCCCAAGGCTCTTGAGTGGCGTTCAGATAGAAACCTGCGCCCAGACCAAAGTCCCAGGCACTCTGCGGGTCATCCGGCACCCCCTCGCCACGCGGGCTGGTGTCGGGCGCCACGATAATCAGCCCCAGCTCGGCAGCCATTTTCATGGCACCTGCCTTGTGCATAAAATTCTCGTCGTTACAGGTCAGACCCGACAACCAGTACAGCACCGGTAACTTGGCGCCCTGCTCGGCCTGCGGCGGCAAGTACACGGCGAATACCATTTCACAGCCCAGTACTTCAGAGCGATGCTTGTAACGCTTGTGCCAGCCGCCAAAGCTTTTTTGGCAGGAGATATTTTCCAATGTCATGGGCAGCTCCAGGCTTTCAGCTGCAAGCCACAAGTTAAAAGCAGGCAAGGTGTATCACCCGCTGCAGCTTATAGCTTGCAACTTGCAGCTCTTCGTCAGAAGTGGATTACGGTGCGAATGCTTTTGCCTTCATGCATCAGGTCAAATGCCTTATTGATATCTTCCAGGCCCATGGTGTGGGTAATGAAAGTATCCAGCGGGATCTCGCCGCTTTGCGCCATGTCGACGTAGCTTGGCAATTCGCTGCGACCGCGCACACCGCCGAACGCCGAACCGCGCCAGACGCGGCCAGTCACCAGCTGGAATGGACGGGTTGAAATTTCCTGGCCTGCACCGGCTACGCCGATAATCACGGACTCGCCCCAACCCTTGTGGCAACACTCCAGTGCCGCACGCATCAGCTGTACATTACCGATGCACTCGAACGAGAAGTCGACGCCGCCGTCGGTCATGTCGACGATCACATCCTGAATCGGGCGATCGAAATCTTTCGGGTTTACGCAATCGGTGGCACCTAACTGGCGGGCAATTTCAAACTTGGCCGGGTTGATGTCGATGGCAATAATCCGCGCAGCCTTGGCTTTTACGGCGCCGATCACTGCAGACAGACCAATACCGCCCAGGCCGAAAATCGCCACGGTATCGCCCGGTTTGACCTTGGCGGTGTTGAGAACCGCACCGATCCCGGTGGTGACGCCGCAACCCAGCAGGCACACCTTCTCAAGGGGTGCATCTTTCTGAATTTTCGCGACCGAAATCTCCGGCAGCACGGTGTATTCCGAAAACGTCGAAGTACCCATGTAATGGAAAATCGGCTGACCTTTGTAGGAGAAGCGCGTAGTGCCGTCCGGCATCAGGCCCTTGCCTTGAGTCGAGCGAATCGCCTGACACAGGTTGGTCTTGCCCGACAGGCAGAATTTACACTTGCCGCACTCAGGTGTGTAAAGCGGGATGACATGATCACCGACCGCAACCGAAGTCACGCCTTCACCGATCGCTTCAACGATGGCGCCGCCTTCGTGGCCCAGGATCGACGGGAAGATGCCTTCCGGATCCGCACCGGACAAGGTGTAAGCATCGGTATGGCAAACACCCGACGCAACAACCCGCAGCAGCACTTCGCCAGCCTTTGGCATGGCAACGTCAACTTCTACGATTTCCAGCGGCTTTTTGGCCTCAAACGCTACGGCAGCACGTGACTTGATCATCAATCGTCTCCAGCAAAGTAAAAACAAGACGCCGAGTGTAAATCAGCGCTGAGTGATTAATAATCCAGACAAAAGCAAAACATTATTGCCATACAGGGATAATCACCCATGAATGAGAACCGTTGGGAAGGTATCGACGAGTTTGTCGCCGTGGCCGAGTGCGGCCAATTCACAGCGGCGGCCGAGCGCCTTGGCGTCTCTTCATCCCATATCAGCCGGCAGGTGGCGCGCCTCGAAGAGCGACTGCAAACGCGTCTGTTTTATCGCAGCACCCGAAAGGTGACGCTGACCGAAGCCGGGCAAACTTTTTTGCAACACTGCCAGCGCCTGCAAGATGGACGGGAAGAGGCGCTGAGAGCGGTCGGTGATCTGGCCAGCGAACCCAAGGGCATGCTGCGCATGACGTGTGCGGTAGCTTATGGCGAGCGATTTATCGTGCCTTTGGTCACCCGCTTTATGGGGTTGTACCCGCAATTGCGGGTCGATATAGAACTCAGCAACCGGCCATTGGACCTGGTGCATGAAAGCCTTGACCTGGCAATTCGCTTGGGCCGTTTGCAAGATTCGAGATTGGTAGCCACCCGCCTCGCCCCCAGGCGCATGTATGTCTGCGCATCACCTTCCTACCTGGAACATTACGGCCGCCCCCATAGCCTGTCGGAATTGAGCCGGCATAACTGCCTGATTGGCAGCTCCGATCTGTGGCAATTACAGCAGGACGGACGCGAGTTTTCGCAACGGGTGCAGGGTAATTGGCGCTGCAACAGCGGGCAGGCGGTACTGGATGCAGCGTTACAGGGTGTGGGGCTGTGTCAGTTGCCGGATTACTACGTGCTGGAGCATTTGAAGAGCGGCGCATTGGTATCTCTGCTCGACACCCACCAGCCGCCCAACACTGCGGTCTGGGCGCTGTACCCGCAACAGCGGCACTTGTCGCCAAAAGTCAGAAAACTGGTGGATTACTTGAAGGAAGGTTTGGCGAAGCGGGAGGAGTATCTGACGCTATCTCTGTAGCCGCTGCCGAAGGAACGAGGCTGCGTTCCTTCGGCAGCAGTTACATGCTCAGCGATTAAGCCAACGCAAACGCAGCCATTCCAGGTCTTCCGGGCGGGTGACCTTGATGTTGTCCGAACGCCCTTCGATCAGGCGCGGGGCCAGACCGGCCCACTCCATCGCCGAAGATTCGTCAGTGATGGTCGCATCTGCCACCAGGCTGTCAGCCAAAGCACGATGCAAGGCCCCCAAGCGAAACATCTGCGGTGTATAGGCCTGCCAGATCAAACTGCGATCAACGGTTTCAACTGCGCGACCATTTTTGTCGACGCGCTTGAGTGTGTCCCGCGCAGGAACAGCCAGCAAACCACCCACAGGATCGTCAGCCAATTCACTCAGCAGTTTGTTCAGGTCTTCACGTGACAGGTTTGGCCGTGCCGCATCATGGACCAACACCCAATCGTCATCCGCAGCGCCTTGGGCATGCAGATGCAACAACGCATTGAGCACGGAATCCGCCCGTTCGCGCCCGCCATCCACCCGCACTACACGAGGGTCAGCGGCACATGGCAAAGCTGGCCAAAAGGGATCATCAAACGCGACGCTGACCACCAGCCCCTTAAGGCCGGGATGGTCGAGAAAACAGCTGATGCTGTGTTCGAGAATACTGCGCCCGCCCAACTGCAAATATTGCTTGGGACGGTCCGCGGCCATACGGGCACCAACACCCGCGGCAGGAATCACGGCCCAGAAGGCCGGTGTTGGATAGCTCATTGGGCCAACTGATAGAGGGTTTCACCCTCCTTGATCATGCCCAACTCATGGCGAGCACGCTCTTCAACGGTCTCCATGCCTTTTTTCAGCTCCAGCACTTCCGCATCCAGGACGCGGTTACGCTCCAGCAAAATTTCATTTTCAGCATGTTGATCGGCTATTTGCTGGGTCAGGTCGGTAACCTGCGCCAAACTGCCATTCCCCACCCACAGGCGATACTGCAGGCCAGCGAGCAGCAAGAGCAAGATGAGAAACAACCAATTGGGACTGCGCATCGAATATCAGGTATCCAGTAAAAAGACAGCCATGCCGACAAACGTAAACAACCAATAGTACAAAGCCTGGAAGAACCAGGCTTGTACCGATGTGCATCAGATTAGTGTCAAAAGACTCGCAGTGGCGAATTTTCCGACACAAGCTGCAGTCTTTTTACCACGCCGTACTTAGCCGCGGAACTCGCTGCGACCGTTGTACTTGGCTTTTGCACCCAGTTGCTCTTCGATACGCAGCAATTGGTTGTACTTGGAAACGCGATCAGAGCGGCACAGAGAGCCGGTCTTGATCTGGCCAGCCGCAGTACCCACTGCCAGATCGGCAATGGTGGAATCTTCGGTTTCGCCCGAACGGTGCGAGATCACAGCCGTATAACCAGCAGCCTTGGCCATCTGGATAGCTTCCAGAGTTTCGGTCAGGGTGCCGATCTGGTTGAACTTGATCAGGATCGAGTTGGCGATGCTCTTGTCGATGCCTTCTTTCAGGATCTTGGTGTTGGTTACGAACAGGTCGTCGCCAACCAGCTGAACCTTCTCACCGATTTTGTCGGTAAGGATTTTCCAGCCGTCCCAGTCAGATTCGTCCAAGCCGTCTTCGATCGAGATGATCGGGTAGCGCTGGGTCAAACCTTTTAGGTATTCAGCAAAACCTTCGGAACTGAAGACTTGACCTTCACCGGACAGGTTGTATTTGCCGTCTTCGTAGAACTCGCTTGCCGCGCAGTCCAGCGCCAGGGTCACGTCAGTGCCCAGGGTGTAACCGGCGTTGGCGATGGCTTCGGAGATCACTTTGAGTGCATCTTCGTTGGAAGCCAGGTTAGGTGCGAAACCACCTTCGTCACCCACTGCGGTGTTCAGGCCACGGGCCTTGAGCACAGCTTTGAGGTGATGGAAGATTTCGGTGCCCATGCGCAGCGCGTCGGAGAAGGTCTTGGCGCCAACCGGCTGAACCATGAACTCTTGAATGTCGACGTTGTTATCAGCGTGCTCGCCACCGTTGATGATGTTCATCATCGGAACCGGCATCGAGTAAACACCCGGCGTGCCGTTCAGGTTAGCGATGTGCGCGTACAGCGGCAGGTCCTGGTCCTGTGCAGCGGCTTTGGCAGCAGCCAGAGACACGGCCAGAATGGCGTTAGCGCCCAGGGAGCCTTTGTTCTCAGTACCGTCCAACGCGATCATCGCGTGGTCCAGCGCCTTTTGGTCAACCGGGTCTTTACCCAGCAGCAAGTCACGAATCGGGCCGTTGATATTGGCAACGGCTTTCAGTACGCCCTTGCCCAGGTAACGGCTCTTGTCGCCATCACGCAGTTCCAGCGCTTCACGGGAACCGGTGGATGCACCGGACGGCGCGCAAGCGCTGCCGATGATGCCGTTGTCGAGAAGCACGTCCGCTTCCACAGTGGGATTGCCACGGGAGTCGAGAACTTCACGACCTTTGATGTCGACGATTTTTGCCATTGTTGTAAACACTCCAAAGTTGACGAAAACGACGCAGCTGAGGGAAATATTGTTATCGGCGGCAAGGGTCAAACAGCAGGCAGCCTTGCGGGCGATAAGGCTCGGGCTTCATCAGCCCGAGAAATCGTGCGGTACTTTACCGGAGAAACGAGGGTTACGCGGTTTCTATTGTCGGAAAACTTTTAACCAACTCATCCAGAGACTTCAACTGGGCCAGGAACGGCTCCAGCTTGTCCAGACGCAAGGCACAAGGGCCGTCGCATTTGGCGTTGTCCGGATCCGGGTGTGCCTCAAGGAACAGACCCGCCAGGCTCTGGCTGATGCCAGCCTTGGCCAGATCGGTCACCTGGGCACGACGACCACCGGCAGAATCCGAGCGACCACCAGGCATTTGCAGCGCGTGGGTCACGTCGAAAAACACCGGGTACTCGAACTGCTTCATGATGCCGAAGCCCAGCATGTCTACAACAAGGTTGTTGTAGCCAAAGCTGGAACCACGTTCGCAGAGGATCAACTGATCATTGCCCGCTTCTTCGCACTTGCTCAGGATGTGTTTCATCTCCTGGGGCGCAAGGAACTGGGCTTTCTTGATGTTGATCACGGCGCCGGTCTTGGCCATTGCCACGACCAGGTCAGTCTGACGCGACAGGAAAGCCGGCAGCTGGATGATGTCGCAGACTTCGGCGACCACGGCTGCCTGGGCAGGTTCGTGGACGTCGGTAATCAGCGGCACACCAAAAGCGGCCTTGATGTCTTGAAAAATCCGCATGCCTTCTTCGAGGCCAGGGCCACGGTAAGAGCTGACAGATGAGCGATTGGCCTTATCGAAACTGGCCTTGAACACGTAAGGGATACCGAGCTTTTCAGTAACCCGCACGTACTCTTCACACACCTTCATGGCCATATCACGGCTTTCCAGCACGTTCATGCCACCGAACAAGACCATTGGCTTGTCGTTGGCAATTTCGATATTGCCTACACGGATAATCTTTTGCGCCATGCTGATTACGCCTTCTTCTCGTGTTGTGCCAGTGCTGCCTTGACGAAACCGGTGAACAATGGATGGCCATCACGTGGCGTGGAGGTGAACTCCGGGTGGAACTGGCAAGCGACGAACCAAGGATGATCCGGAGCTTCAACCACTTCTACCAGCGCGCCGTCACCGGAACGACCGGTCACTTTCAGGCCAGCTTCAGTCAACTGCGACAGCAGGTTGTTGTTCACTTCATAGCGATGACGGTGACGTTCAACAATCACGTCCTTGGCATAGCAATCGTGAACCAGGGAACCGGCTTGCAGCTGGCAATCCTGGGCACCCAGACGCATGGTGCCGCCCAGATCCGAGGTTTCAGTACGGGTTTCGACTGCACCAGTGGCGTCTTCCCACTCGGTGATCAAGCCTACAACCGGGTGGCCGCTGCTGCGATCGAACTCGGTGGAGTTGGCGTCTTTCCAGCCCAGCACGTTACGTGCGAACTCGATAACCGCTACTTGCATGCCCAGGCAGATACCCAGGTATGGAACCTTGTTCTCGCGAGCATACTGAACAGCCGTGATCTTGCCTTCGACGCCGCGCAGACCGAAGCCGCCCGGAACCAGAATGGCATCACAGCCTTCAAGCAGTTCAGTGCCTTTGTTTTCGATGTCTTCGGAGTCGATATAACGCAGGTTGACCTTGGTACGGTTGGAAATACCGGCGTGGCTCATCGCTTCAATCAGCGACTTGTACGCGTCCAGCAGTTCCATGTACTTGCCAACCATCGCGATGGTGACTTCGTGCTCTGGATTGAGCTTGGCATCGACAACCTGTTCCCATTCGGACAGGTCGGCGCTGTTGCATTCCAGGCCAAAACGCTCAACAACGAAATCATCCAGACCCTGAGCGTGCAGCATGCCCGGGATACGGTAGATGGTGTCGGCGTCTTCCAGCGAAATAACGGCACGCTCTTCAACGTTGGTGAACAACGCGATCTTGCGACGCGAAGAAATATCAACGTGGTGATCGGAGCGGCAGATCAATACATCTGGCTGCAGGCCGATGGAACGCAGCTCTTTAACCGAGTGTTGCGTTGGTTTGGTTTTCGTTTCGCCAGCAGTGGCGATGTACGGAACCAGAGTCAGGTGCATCAGCATGGCGCGCTTGGCGCCTACTTCGATGCGCAACTGACGGATTGCTTCGAGGAACGGTTGCGACTCAATGTCACCCACAGTACCGCCAATCTCAACCATCGCTACGTCGGCATCGCCGGCGCCCTTGATGATTCGACGCTTGATTTCGTCGGTGATGTGCGGAATGACCTGGATGGTTGCACCCAGGTAATCACCACGGCGCTCCTTGCGCAGGACGTGTTCGTAAACGCGGCCCGTGGTGAAGTTGTTGTTCTGGGTCATGGTCGTGCGGATAAACCGCTCGTAATGGCCCAAGTCCAGGTCGGTTTCGGCGCCGTCGTGTGTGACGAACACTTCACCGTGCTGGAACGGGCTCATGGTGCCCGGATCAACGTTGATGTAGGGGTCCAGCTTCAGCATGGTGACCTTAAGTCCCCGCGCCTCCAGGATGGCTGCCAATGAAGCCGAGGCAATGCCTTTCCCCAATGAAGAAACAACACCGCCCGTGACGAAGATGTAGCGCGTCATGAAAAACCCTAGAAGTCTGCGTTAAAGCGGTCAGAGCCGCCGGGGAAAGCGAAGGAAGGCCGAAGCCCCCAATCACCAGCATTAGTCACAGTGCACCTTTCGAAAAACTGCTGCGTTGAAACAGACCGATGGAAACCATCGGTTCGATGCAAGCCACACATTTTTTTAAAATCGCCCAGCAAAGACTGCTTGGTAATCGGCAACTTCTGTAATTCTGGTGAATCCACAGAAGTTGTATCAAGAAGGGAGCGTAGTCTACCGGAAACCCCCTTTCAGCTCAAACCTTGATCGCTCAAAGTTGGCAGCCACTGTAATTGCCAGCGTCCACAGGGGCTGGAGTCCAGTCCATTGAGGTTTGCCACGGCCAATAACTGCTCATTACGGTACAGAAGCGGCAATCTGCCACGGGCGAACAACGGAACACCCCGCTCGTTCAGCAACCGCTTCAGATCGCGATGACCGCGCTGCTCCAGCGCCATCACTTCACCGCCTTGACGATAGCTCACTTGCAAGGGGCCATCGGGAATATCCCCTACAAAGCGCACCCGACCGTTACCCGGTAGTGCCAACACTTGATCGGGCTGGGCCCACGACACTGGCGCAGTTGGCTGATACAGCCAGTCACCGGACAACCACCAGATGCGCGCACCCGCGCGATGCAGCTCACCCTGGGCCAGTTTCCAGACCGGCTGCGCGCCGTCACGAGCATCGCGCAATGCGTCCCACCCGGCCCAATGGTCGGTATCAGGCAATTGCGTGAAGGCCGCCAGCCAGTGACGCAAGGCATTGCGCTGACGTGCAGGCGACAACGCTGCGACCGGAGCAAGCTCCAGCGAAGGCAGGCCTAGCCAGACAAATTCATCGGCAGCGCTTGCCGCGTGAATATCCTGCTGCGCCAACTCATCAAGCAGGCCTTGCGCCTCGGCACAATGTGCAGCGCTGCGAGCCATGCTGGCAGCGGCTTGCGGCCAGCGCCGACGCAGAGCGGGAAATACCTCATGGCGCAGGTAATTGCGGGAAAAGTCTGTCTGGGTGTTGGACGGGTCTTCGATCCAGCTCAGATTGTGCTCGCGGGCATAGGTTTCAAGCTGAGCACGAGGCACATCCAGCAAGGGCCGACACAGGTGCCCTGCCCCCAAACGACGCTGACGCGGCATGGCCGCCAAGCCGCTGACCCCAGCCCCGCGCAACAAACGAAACAGCAGGGTTTCGGCCTGATCGTCGCGATGCTGCCCGGTGAGCAACACTTCCTGAGCTCCGGTAGCTACCACAAACACCTGATAGCGCGCATCCCGAGCCGCACGCTCGATACTGGCACCCGCTTGAACTTGCACCCGAACCACCTGCAGCGGCACGCTCAGCCCGTCACACAGCACCTGGCAATGGGCCGGCCACGCATCAGCCGCCGCCTGAAGACCATGATGAACATGGATCGCGGTAATTGGAGGTAATGGGTGGGTTTGACGAAGTTGCACAAGAAGGTGCAGCAGGACGGTAGAGTCCAGACCGCCGGACAGCGCGACGTGCCAGGCTTTGGCATTGCGCCAGGGTTTCAGGGCTGCAAAAAGTAGAGTCGAAAAATCAGACATTGCAAAAACCTGTGGGAGCTGGCTTGCCTGCGATGCAGACAACTCGGTCTTTCAGACAAACCGCGTAGATACCATCGCGAGCAAGCTCGCTCCCACATTCAGATTTCGCTAAATCAGAGACCGTAGCTCATCAGGCGGTCATAACGACGCTTGAGCAGCGTTTCGTGGTCCAGCTTGTTCAGCATGTCCAACTGGGAAATCAGATCTGCACGAATCGAGGCAGATGCTGCTGCCGGATCACGGTGCGCGCCGCCCAATGGCTCGCCAATCACCTTGTCCACAATACCCAGGCCTTTCAGGCGCTCAGCGGTGATACCCATCGCTTCAGCTGCGTCCGGCGCCTTTTCGGCGGTCTTCCACAGAATCGAGGCACAACCTTCAGGCGAGATCACTGCGTAGGTCGAATACTGCAGCATGTTCAACTGGTCACAAACGCCAATTGCCAATGCACCACCCGAACCGCCTTCACCGATAACGGTCGCGATGATCGGGGTTTTCAGACGCGACATGACGCGCAGGTTCCAGGCAATAGCTTCGCTCTGGTTGCGCTCTTCAGCATCAATACCAGGGTAAGCACCCGGGGTATCGATGAAGGTCAGGATCGGCATTTTGAAGCGTTCGGCCATTTCCATCAAACGGCAGGCCTTGCGATAGCCTTCAGGGCGCGGCATACCGAAGTTGCGACGCACCTTTTCACGGACTTCACGGCCTTTCTGGTGACCAATCACCATCACTGGCTGATCGTCCAGGCGGGCAATACCACCAACGATGGCAGCGTCATCCGAGAAGTGACGATCGCCATGCAGCTCATCGAATTCGGTGAAGATGTGCTGAATATAGTCCAGCGTGTATGGACGGCGCGGGTGACGGGCCAGGCGGGCAATCTGCCAGCTGGTCAGTTTGCCGAAAATATCTTCAGTCAGCGTTTTGCTTTTGTCTTGCAGACGAGAGATTTCATCGCTGATATTCAGCGAATTGTCATTACCAACCAAGCGCAACTCTTCGATTTTGGCTTGCAGGTCAGCAATCGGCTGTTCGAAATCAAGAAAATTCGGGTTCATAAGCATCCGTCTTGGGTCGGCGGCAAAGCATGCCAGAAGGTTTGAAACCCAGCATTTGCTGGCGTTTCGAACCGAGCTGGGGCAGCCGGTTGATCTGTATCGCGCCTACCTTAAGGGACAGGCGCTCTCAGGTCGAGATTAAAAATTCAGGTCGAGGTCAGGGCGCGCTAATCGCCCCTGACCGTCAACGGTATTGGAGGAAGACGTTGTCTCGCCCGAACTGGTCACGCAGGGCTTGAATCAAGCTGTCCGCCGGATCGATTCGCCAGGTCTCGCCAAACTGCAACATGGCCTTGGCGTCTTCGCCGGTGTAGTCCATGGTAATCGGACACGCACCGCGATGTTTCTTTAACAACTCGCCCAACCAGCGCAATTGATCACCCTTAAGCGCGGCCCGGTTGACTTTCAATCGCAAGCTTTCAGCCAGACTGGTGCGCGCATCTTCCATGCTCATCACCCGCTTGACTCGCAATCGCAGCCCGCCAGAGAAATCGTCATTACTGACTTCACCTTCGACCACCACCATCGCATCAGTCTGCAACAGCGATTGCGCCGAATGGAAAGCTTCGGCAAACAGCGAGGCCTCAATCCGTGCCGAACGATCGTCAAGGGTGATGAAGCCCATCTTGTCGCCCTTTTTGTTCTTCATCACTCGCAACGCGATGATCATCCCGGCCACGGTCTGAGTGTCGCGCGCAGGTTTCAGATCAATGATGCGCTGACGGGCAAAGCGGCGAATTTCGCCTTCATACTCATCAATCGGATGACCGGTCAGATACAGGCCCAGCGTGTCCTTTTCGCCTTTGAGTCGCTCCTTGAGCGTCAGTTCCTTGGCCTTGCGGTGATTGGCATAGACGTCCGCATCGACCTCGACAAACAACCCGCCAAACAGGTCAGCGTGACCGCTGTCATGGGTGCGCGCGGTCTGCTCGGCCGCCTTGATCGCTTCTTCCAGCGCCGACAACAACACTGCGCGGTTCTGGTCGATGCTGGCCTGCCAGGCTTTGGGCTCGTCATGAAAGAACGGCCCCAAACGGTCCAGCGCGCCACTTCGGATCAGGCCATCAAGCGTGCGCTTGTTGATGCGTTTAAGGTCTACCCGGGCACAAAAGTCGAACAGATCCGTGAATGGACCGTCCTGGCGCGCTTCGGTAATCGCCTCAACCGGCCCCTCACCTACCCCCTTGATTGCCCCCAGACCGTAAATGATCCGGCCTTCGTCGTTCACCGTGAACTTGAACTCCGAAGCATTCACATCCGGCGCGTCGAGACGCAGCTTCATGCTGCGAATTTCTTCGATCAGGATCACGACTTTGTCGGTGTTGTGCATATCCGCCGACAGTACCGCAGCCATAAACGGCGCCGGGTAGTGGGTTTTCAGCCATGCGGTCTGGTATGACACCAGGCCGTAGGCAGCGGAGTGGGATTTGTTAAAGCCGTAACCGGCGAATTTTTCCACCAGGTCGAAAATGTTACCGGCCAGGTCGCCATCAATATTGTTGTTGGCACAACCCTCAATAAAGCCGCCGCGCTGCTTGGCCATTTCTTCGGGTTTTTTCTTGCCCATGGCCCGACGCAGCATGTCAGCGCCGCCGAGGGTATAACCGGCCATGACCTGGGCAATCTGCATCACCTGTTCCTGATACAGGATGATGCCGTAGGTCGGTGCCAGTACGGGCTTGAGCCCTTCGTACTGATAGTCCGAGTGCGGATATGCCAGTTCGGCCCGGCCGTGCTTACGGTTGATAAAGTCGTCAACCATGCCTGACTGCAATGGGCCTGGACGGAACAAGGCCACCAATGCGATCAAGTCTTCCAGGCAGTCGGGCTTGAGCTTTTTGATCAGCTCTTTCATGCCACGCGACTCAAGCTGGAACACCGCGGTGGTCTCGGCCTTTTGCAGCAACTGGTAGGTCGGTTTGTCGTCAAGCGGGATAAAAGCGATATCCAGCGGTGGCTCATCAACCTTGGCACGCTCGCGGTTGATGGTTTTCAGGGCCCAGTCGATAACCGTCAGGGTCCGCAGACCGAGGAAGTCGAACTTCACCAGACCGGCAGACTCAACGTCATCCTTGTCGAACTGGGTAACCAGACCGCCACCCTCTTCGTCGCAGTAAATCGGCGAGAAGTCTGTCAGTTTGGTCGGCGCGATAACCACACCACCGGCGTGCTTGCCGACGTTACGCACAACGCCCTCAAGCTTGCGGGCCATTTCCCAGATTTCAGCTGCTTCTTCATCGACCTTGATGAAGTCACGCAGGATTTCTTCCTGTTCGTAGGCTTTTTCCAGGGTCATGCCGACTTCAAACGGAATCATCTTCGACAGACGATCCGCCAGGCCGTAGGACTTGCCCTGCACCCGCGCCACGTCACGGATTACCGCCTTGGCGGCCATCGAACCAAAGGTGATGATCTGGCTTACCGCGTTACGACCGTATTTTTCGGCCACATACTCGATGACCCGGTCGCGACCATCCATACAGAAGTCGACGTCGAAGTCGGGCATCGATACCCGTTCCGGGTTAAGGAATCGCTCGAACAGCAGGTCGTATTCCAACGGATCAAGGTCAGTAATCTTCTGCACATAGGCCACCAGCGACCCTGCACCCGAACCACGGCCCGGCCCTACCGGCACACCGTTGCTCTTGGCCCACTGGATAAAGTCCATAACGATCAGGAAGTAACCGGGGAACCCCATCTGGATGATGATATCCAGCTCGAAATTAAGCCGGTCGACATACACCTGACGCTTGGCGTCGTAATCTTCGGTGGTGTCCTTGGGCAGCAGAACGCTCAGGCGATCTTCCAGGCCATCAAACGATACTTTGCGGAAATACTCATCGATGGTCATGCCATCGGGAATCGGGAAGTTGGGCAAAAAGTGAGTGCCCAACTTGACTTCAATATTGCAGCGCTTGGCGATTTCAACCGTGTTTGCCAGCGCCTCAGGCAGATCACTGAACAGCTCGGCCATTTCCTCGGCACTTTTCAGATACTGCTGATCGCTGTAGTTCTTGGAGCGGCGCGGATCATCCAGGGCCCGGCCTTCACCAATGCACACGCGGGTTTCGTGAGCTTCGAAATCCTGCTGCTTGATAAAACGCACATCGTTGGTCGCCACCAGCGGCGCGCCAATCCTGTCCGCCAGGGCTACGGCAGCATGCAGATGCTCTTCGTCGTTTGGGCGCTTGGTGCGCTGAATTTCCAGATAAAAACGGTCCGGGAACACCGCCATCCATTCGCGGGCCAGGGTCTCGGCTTCTTCAGTGTTGCCACTGATCAGCGCAACACCTATCTCGCCCTCTTTCGCTGCCGAAAGCATGATCAGGCCTGCAGCAGCCTCGGCTACCCACTCGCGCTCAATGATCACCTGGCCATTGCGCTGACCATCGATGTAACCACGGGAGATCAGCTCGGTGAGGTTGCGATAACCCAAAGGGTTCATCGCCAACAGACTGATACGACTCAGCGGGTTTTCCGGGTCCTTGTTCGACAACCACAGATCCGCGCCACTGATCGGCTTGATCCCGCCGCCCATGGCCGCTTTGTAGAATTTGACCAGGGAGCACATGTTGTTCTGATCGGTCACCGCGACAGCGGGCATATTCATGCCGGCCAGGGTTTTGATCAGCGGTTTGATCCGCACCAGGCCATCGACCAGGGAGTATTCAGTGTGCAGGCGCAGGTGAACGAATGAAGCCGGCATGGTGATCCTGTCTATAAGCTTTGAGAAACAACAAGGCCCGGATTGTACCGGGCCTTGGCAAAAACATCAGCCTTGCGGCTAAACCTTGGCGAGACCTTCAAGGGCCTCATAGGCACGACGCACCGGACCAAACGAACGCCGGTGAATGGGTGTCGGGCCAAGACGCTCAAGGGCTTCGAGGTGCACCGGTGTTGGGTAACCCTTGTGACCTCCGATACCATAGCCCGGATACTGCAACTCAAATGCAGCCATTTCACGGTCACGGCTGACCTTGGCCAGAATCGACGCCGCCGCAATCGCCGGAACCTTGCTATCGCCTTTAACAACGGCTTCAGCAGGCATTGCCAACTTGGGGCAGCGATTACCGTCGATCATCGCCAGTTTAGGGGTAATGCTCAGCCCTTCGACTGCACGCTGCATGGCTAGCATGGTGGCGTGCAAAATATTCAGCTCGTCGATCTCTTCGACTTCGGCCCGAGCAATACACCAGCTCAGGGCTTTTTCACAGATTTCGTCATAAAGTTTTTCACGACGCGCTTCGGTGAGTTTTTTCGAATCGTTGAGCCCGACGATAGGCCGATTGGGGTCAAGAATAACGGCAGCAGTCACCACGGCGCCACACAGTGGGCCGCGACCCACCTCATCGACACCGGCAACAAGGTCTTCGACCAGATTGAAGTCCAATCCGATTTGCATGGTTACTTTACTCACTTGGATTGTGCAATCAGGTCCAGTACCGCTTTGGCGGCCTGATTGGAAGCGTCGAGGCGCAATGTGCGATGAATCTCGTCAAAGCCGCGAGTCTGCTCTTCACCGCCGTCCAGCAGGGGCAGCAGGGTCTGGGCCAGGGCTTCAGGCGTCGCAGCGTCCTGCAACAGCTCGGGCACCAGCATCCGCTGAGCCAGCAAGTTGGGCAGCGACACGTACGGACTTTTGACCAGGCGCTTGAGAATCCAGAACGTCAACCGAGCCAGGCGATAAGCCACCACCATCGGCCGCTTGTAGAGCAAGGCTTCCAGCGTGGCAGTGCCGGATGCAATCAGCACCGCATCGCAGGCTGCCAGTGCCAGGTGTGATTGACCATCAAGCAAGGTCAGCGGCAGGTCGCGCCCAACCAGCAACTGCTCGATTTGCTCACGGCGCGCGGCACTCGCACACGGCAATACAAAACGCACATCAGGCCGGGCTTCGCGGATTTTTTGCGCCGCATCGAGAAACAACCCACCAAGCTTGCCCACTTCACCGCCGCGACTACCGGGCATCAAAGCGACCAACGGCCCGTCAGGCAGACCCAGTTCAACGCGAGCACCGGCTTTATCTGCTTCAAGCGGGATAGTGTCGGCCAGCGAGTGCCCGACGAAACGCACAGGTACGCCGTGCTCTTGGTAAAACTTGGCTTCAAAAGGCAACAGTGTGAGCATCAAATCGCAGCCTTCGCGAATTTTCAGCACGCGCTTCTGACGCCAGGCCCATACCGAAGGGCTGACGTAGTGCACGGTCTTGATTCCGGCACGGCGCAATTGAAGTTCAATATTGAGGGTAAAATCAGGTGCATCAATACCGATAAACACATCGGGTTTTTCGGCAATCAATGTCTGAACCAAGAGCTTGCGGCGCTTGAGCAGCTCACGCAGACGCCCCAGCACCTCAACCAGCCCCATCACCGACAAACGCTCCATCGGGAAGTAGGAGGTCATACCCTCTGCTTCCATCAACGGACCGCCAACGCCGATAAATTCGATATCAGAATGCTGAGCCTTGAGTGCCCGCATCAATCCCGAGCCCAAAATGTCGCCCGAGGCCTCCCCCGCTACCAGCGCGATACGCAATCTGGCCATGACTAGCGCGTAATGCCGCGGGTGGAAGAGCGAATGGACTCAACAAACATGGCAACTTCAGGGAACAGCAGAGCAGGCTCGGCCAACTCGGCAAGTGCCTGATCAACGGTCAGCCCCTGGCGGTAGACCACTTTATAGGCACGACGCAACGCATGAATGGCGTCATCACTGAAACCGCGACGGCGCATACCTTCGAAGTTCATGCTGCGGGCTTCGGCAGGGCTGCCGAACACAGTCACAAACGCAGGAACATCCTTGCCGATGGCGGTGCCCATGCCCGAAAAGCTGTGGGCGCCGATATGGCAAAACTGATGAACCAGGGTAAAACCTGACAGGATCGCCCAATCGCCCATATGCACATGGCCCGCCAACGCTGAGTTGTTGACCAGAATGCAGTGGTTGCCGATCACGCTGTCATGCCCGATATGGGCATAGGCCATCACCAGGTTGTGATCACCCAGCGTGGTCTCGGCACGGTCCTGAATGGTTCCGCGATGAATCGTCACACCTTCACGAATAACGTTGTGATCACCGATAACCAGGCGAGTTTCCTCACCCTTGTACTTGAGATCAGGCGTGTCTTCGCCCACCGATGAAAACTGGTAGATACGGTTGTGCTTACCGATTTTGGTTGGGCCCTTGAGAATCACATGCGGCCCAATCACTGTCCCCTCGCCGATTTCCACACCTGCGCCGACGATCGACCAAGGGCCGACCTCGACGTCGTCGGCCAATATGGCCGTCGGATCGATGATTGCGCGAGGGTCAATCAAACTCATAGTTTGCGTTCCGCACAGATGATTTCAGCCGAGCATACCGGCTTGCCATCCACCGTGGCCTGACACTCGAACTTCCAGATGGAGCGCTTGCAGCTCACGAACTTGGCTTCAAGGATCAACTGATCACCCGGCAGCACAGGCTGACGGAAGCGCAGCTTGTCGGAGCCTACGAAGTAATACAGTGTGCCGTCAGCCGGCTTGAGATCCATCATCTTGAAGCCAAGAATGCCGGCAGCCTGAGCCATCGCTTCAATGATCAACACACCGGGCATGATCGGGTGCGCCGGGAAGTGGCCGTTAAAAAAAGGCTCATTGATGCTGACATTCTTGTAGGCACGAATGCGCTTGTTCTCGACATCCAGATCCACCACTCGGTCCACCAGCAGGAACGGGTAACGGTGGGGCAGATATTCGCGAATCTCGTTGATGTCCATCATTTCGTGGGGAAGCCTGTAATAAAGATTGGGCGCGCGCGACTAAGGCGCGCTCCTCTAGCAAATCAAGGAAGCAAACCAGGGGTTCAGCACGCTTGATATGGAAATTGTATTAGCCTTTTGAAGAAGCTTTGCCGCCGGGGGTCACTTACCGACGCGCTTTTCCAGTTGTTTCAACCGTCTGGCAATGTCGTCCAGCTGACGAATACGTGCCGCACTCTTGCGCCACTCAGCGGCTGGTTGCATAGCCGTACCGGAAGAATAGGCGCCTGGCTCGGTAATCGAGTGGGTCACCATCGTCATGCCAGTCAAGAACACATTGTCACAAATTTCAATATGCCCAACCAAACCGACACCACCCGCCAACATGCAGTGCTTGCCGATTTTAGTGCTACCGGAAATCCCGACACAGGCGGCCATGGCCGTATGGTCACCCACCTGAACGTTGTGTGCGATCTGGATCTGGTTATCCAGCTTGACGCCATTACCGATCAGTGTGTCGGCCAAAGCACCGCGGTCGATGGCGGTATTAACACCGATTTCGACATCATCACCGATGGTTACACCACCGATTTGAGCGATCTTTTGCCAAACACCCTTCTCGTTGGCAAAGCCAAAACCCTCGCCACCCAGCACGGCACCCGACTGAATAACCACACGCTGACCGATGCGAACATCGTGATAAAGCGTCACACGCGGAGCCAGCCAGCCGTCTTCGCCAATTACACAGCGAGCCCCGATAAAGCAATGAGGCCCGACCGTGACGCCAGCAGCGATGCGCGCACCGCTTTCGATCACAGCAAAGGCACCAATGCATGCTGCAGGATCAACCACCGCGTCAGCAGCAATCACTGCCGTTGGATGAACGCCGGCAACCGCTTTGGGCTTGGGGTCAAACAGATGGGAAATTCGGGCATAAGCCAGATACGGATCGGGTACAACCAGCGCATCCCCGACATACTCCTCGGCGTCTGCAGCCTTGAGCAATACAGCCCCGGCATGGCAATCAACGAGGAATTTTCGGTATTGGGGGTTGGCCAGAAAGCTCAACTGAGCTGGGCCAGCCTCTTGTAAAGTGGCTAGCCCAGTGATTTCTTTCTCCGCAGAGCCACGCAATGTGGCTCCAAGGAACTCGGCCAATTGGCCGAGTTTTATAGTCGCAGTCATAATTACTTCAGCTGATTCATGCGCTCGATAACCTGGCGAGTGATGTCGTACTGAGGTTTGACATCAATCACAGCACCACGCTCGAACACCAGGTCAAAGGCGCCTTTCTTGATGACTTCTTCAACAGCGCTGTCCAGTTTTGGCTTCAGCTGTTTAAGCATTTCGCGGTCAGCAACGGCTTTGGCTTCGTTCAGCTCCTTGGATTGGAACTGGAAGTCACGGGCCTTTTGCTTGAATTCAAGTTCCAGGCGTTCACGTTCGCCCTGCTGCATTTTGTCGCCGCCCTTCACCAGACGATCCTGAATGCCTTTGGCGCTGCTTTCCAGGCTTTTGAGCTTGGTCAGTTGCGGGCCAAACTTCTTCTCGGCATCCACGGCATAACGCTTGGCTGCGTCCGACTCAAGCAATGCCATCTGATAGTTCAGTACGGCAATTTTCATGTCGGCGAAAGCCGGGCCTGCCACTAGAACCGAAGCCAGGAGAACCAATTGAGTCAACTTACGCACGATGCACTCCTAAAAAATCCGTTGTCTATATCTAAGGTCAGGCTTTAGAAAGTCTGGCCGAGGGAGAATTGGAACACTTGAGTGTCTGCGTCATCCGGTTTCTTGATCGGCATGGCCAAGCTGAAGCTCAACGGGCCAAGCGCAGTTACCCAGGTCACGCCAACACCAACAGAACTGGCCATGTTACTAAAGCCGATATCGCAATCCTTGGTATCGCCCTTGCAGTTGGTGTCGAACACGTTACCCACATCCCAGAACACGGAGGTACGCAGGGAGCGCTGGTCTTTCACAAACGGCATAGGGAACAGAACCTCTACACCACCCTGGATCAGCACGTTACCACCAAACGGCAGCGGATCTTGATCCGGGTCCGCAATGGTGCCCGGATTTTTACCGGAGCTTGGAGTGCTGCGAGGGCCCAAGGCGCTGTCCTTGAAACCACGTACCGAGTTGAAACCACCAGCGTAGTAGTTCTCATAGAACGGCAGGCCAGCGGTCGAACCATAACCATCACCATAGCCCAACTCTGTGTGCAGACGCATGGTGTAGGTGTCGGTCAGTGGCTGGAACAGCTGAGCGCGATAATCAAGCTTGTAGAACTGCAGGTCACTGCCCGGAATCGTGGACTCAAGCACCAGACTCTGGGAACTGCCACGTGTTGGCAACACACCTTTGTTCAGGGTCGACTCGGACCAACCTACCGATGCCTTGAAGTTGAGGTACTTGTCGCCTTCACGATTTACGAAGTCGAAAATTTCGTCAACGGTGTACTGACCGGTACTGATTTCATCCTGCTGCACTGTCAGACCGTAGGTCAGACGCGATGTATCACTGATCGGGTAGCCCATGGTGATACCAGCACCAAGGCTGTCCACCGAGTAGTTTGCTACGTCAACGTCCAGCTCTTTGTAGTCGGTTGTACGGTAGAACGCGTTGTAACCCAGGCTCACACCATCAGCAGTCCAGTACGGATCAACATAGCTGAAGTTGTAGCGGCTCTGGTATTCGCTGCGCGTCAGGCCAATGCTGACCTTGTTACCCGTACCCAGGAAGTTGTTCTGGGTAATCGAGCCGCCAAGGATCAAACCGGCGCTCTGGGCAAAACCGACGCTGGCAGTGATCGAACCCGACGCCTGTTCTTCAACTGCGTAGTTTACGTCCACCATATCGTCAGTACCGGGTACTGCCGGGGTTTCAACGTTGACTTCCTTGAAGAAGCCCAGGCGCTCAAGGCGAACCTTGGACTGATCAATCAGGTAGGTCGAAGCCCAGCCACCTTCCATCTGACGCATTTCGCGACGCAGCACTTCGTCGGCCGACTTGGTGTTGCCGCGGTAGTTGATGCGGTTTACGTAAGCACGCTTGCCCGGATCGACCACAAAGGTAATGGCAACAGTGTGATTCTCAGGGTTTGGCTGAGGCACGCCGTTGACGTTGGCGAAGGTGTAGCCTTCGTTACCCAGGCGACGGGTAATCAGCTCGGAAGTAGTGGTCATCAGCTTGCGCGAGAACACTTGGCCCGGCTGAACCAGCAGCAGCGACTTGATCTGATCTTCAGGAACCTTGAGGTCACCGCTCAGTTTTACTTCGCCGACGTTGTATTTTTCGCCTTCGTTCACGTTAACGGTGATGTAGACGCTTTTCTTGTCGGGCGTGATCGAGACCTGGGTCGAAGCGATATCCATATTGATATAGCCGCGATCGAGGTAGTAGGAGCGCAGACGCTCAAGGTCACCCGACAGTTTTTCACGAGCGTACTTGTCGTCATTCTTGAAGAACGACAACCAGTTCGTGGTTTTCAGTTCGAACAGGTCAACCAGATCCGATTCAGGGAAAACCGTATTACCCACCACGTTGATGTGCTGGATAGCGGCAACCGTGCCTTCGTTGATATTGACCTTCAAGGCAACGCGGTTACGCGGCTCGGGCACCACTTCGGTGTCTACCGTCGCCGAATAGCGGCCCTGGGCAACATACTGACGTTGCAGTTCGTTACGCACACCTTCAAGGGTGGCGCGCTGGAAAATCTCACCTTCGGCCAACCCCGACTGTTTAAGACCTTTCATCAGGTCATCAGTGGAGATCGCCTTGTTCCCGTCAATTGTGATGCTGGAGACGGAAGGACGCTCGACAACCGTGATAACAAGCACATTGCCATCACGACCCAGTTGGATATCCTGAAAGAACCCGGTTTTGAACAACGCACGAGTGGATTCCACCAAACGGCGGTCATCCGCGACCTCACCCACGTTCAGAGGCAACGCACCAAACACGCTACCGGCGGAAACCCGCTGGAGCCCGTTGACACGGATATCAGAGATAGTGAAGGACTCGGCGTGAACTTCGGCGATCATCAGTACGGCGAGAACCGCAGTTAGCAGCAGACGTTTCATGAAGTCCTTTCTTATTCCAACTGGCAATAAACAAACTGCCGCAAAATGCGGCAGATTCGCAATTCAGCGAAGCGTTTACAGACGACCCAGATCGTTGATCAAGGCAAGTAACATCACCCCGACCACCAAGCTGATCCCGATCTGCATTCCCCAACCCTGCACCCGATCCGACAAGGGACGACCACGCGCCCACTCGATCAGATAAAACAACAAATGCCCCCCATCCAGTACAGGTATGGGCAACAAGTTCAGAACCCCCAGGCTTATGCTCAGATAAGCCAGAAAATTCAAGAAATCCGCAACACCCGACTGGGCAGAAGCGCCCGCCACTTTAGCAATGGTTATCGGTCCACTCAAGTTTTTTACCGAGAGCTCACCGAACAACATTTTCTTCAGCGAGTCGAGCGTCAATATGCTCATGGTCCAGGTGCGTTTTGCCCCTTCCCCGATTGCTGCGAGCGGGCCATAACTGACTTCCCGGATCATCGCTGGTGGCCAATCGACACCTTTGACCCCTGCCCCCAGGTAACCCGTTGCCGCCTTGCCCTCACCGCGAGCTGCCAGCGTGACAGGTATCTCAACAGGCACGCCATCGCGTTCAACACGCAACACGACACGAGCATCCGGGCGCACACGAACCCAGTCAACAACCTGCTGCCAATCCTTGATGACCTGATCATTCATGGCCAGCAGCTTGTCACCGGTTTTAAGCCCTGCGGCCTGCGCTGGACCTTTCGGGTCCAGCTCTGCCAGAACTGCCGGCAGCTCGGGACGCCACGGACGAATCCCCAAGGAGGTGATAGGGTCCGGCTCATCGGCACCCTTGAGCCAGTCTTTCAATACAAGTTGATGCGACGCTTGGGCAGAGGAGTCCGGCTCACGCACAACAACCTGCAGAGAGCCGCTTTCACCCAGACGTCGAACCAGTTGCAGATTGACGTTGGACCAGCCTGTCGTAGCCTCGCCATCAATGGAAACAATTTCCTGACCCGCTACCAAACCGGCTTGCGCCGCCAGGCTGCCGCTTTCAACCGCACCGATGACCGGCCGCACTTGCTGGCTGCCCATCATGGCCAGCACCCAGAAGAACGCCATCGCCAGCATGAAGTTGGCTATCGGCCCGGCCGCGACAATGGCAATGCGCTGACCTACGGTTTTACGATTGAACGACTGATCGAGTTGATCGGCAGGCACTTCACCTTCGCGCTCGTCGAGCATTTTAACGTAGCCACCCAACGGGATGGCTGCGACAACAAACTCGGTGCCCTGGCGATCATGCCAGCGCAATAGAGGCGTACCGAAGCCCACGGAGAAGCGCAGAACCTTGACGCCACAACGGCGCGCCACCCAAAAGTGACCGAATTCATGAAAAGTGACCAGCACCCCCAATGCCACCAGGGTGCCAACAATCATATAGAGCGCACTCATCTACTTTCTCCGCGATTCTGTCCGGTTCCGGCAAGCACCACTTTTTCAGCCGTTACGACTCAACCACTGTTCAGCCAGCATACGAGCTTTGGTATCAGCGGCAAACACCGCTTCCAGCTCGTCTACGGCGACTACAGGCTCGCTATTCAATACATCTTCGATAATACGGGCGATCTGCGGATAACGGATTCGCCCGTCCAAAAAGGCAGCCACTGCAACCTCGTTCGCCGCATTAAGCATCGCTGGGGCACTATTACCGGCCTCGGCCGCCTCGCGAGCCAGACGCAAACAAGGGAAACGTTGCTCGTCAGGACGCTGGAAGTCCAGTCGTGCCACTGCAAACAGGTCCAGCGGCGCAACACCCGAGTCGATACGCTCAGGCCAGGCCAAGGCATTGGCAATCGGCGTACGCATATCCGGATTACCCAACTGAGCCAGCACCGAGCCATCCACATAATCGACCAGCGAATGAATCACGCTTTGCGGATGGATAACCACTTCAACCTGATCCGGCCGGGCATCGAACAACCAGCAAGCCTCGATCAGTTCCAGGCCCTTGTTCATCATGCTGGCTGAATCGACCGAAATCTTGCGCCCCATCGACCAATTGGGATGAGCGCAGGCCTGATCTGGAGTGACATGCTCAAGCTGGGCCAGCGGCGTTTCACGGAACGGCCCGCCAGACGCGGTAAGCAAAATCCGACGAACCCCTACATTCCCCAGACCGCGGGCAAAATCCTGCGGCAAGCACTGGAAGATCGCATTGTGTTCGCTGTCGATGGGCAGCAATACCGAGCCGCTACGACGTACGGCCTGCATAAACAGGTCGCCGGTCATCACCAGCGCTTCCTTGTTGGCCAGCAGGATCTTCTTGCCGGCATTGACTGCGGCCAGTGTCGGACGCAGGCCCGCAGCACCAACGATTGCCGCCATTACCGCATCGACTTCAGGAGCCGAGGATATCTGGCACAAGCCCTCCTCACCCACCAATACCTCGGTGTTGAGCCCCGCAGCGCGCAAATCCGCCTGCAACCGGCTCGCAGCCTGCTCATGGGGTACCACCACAACTTGCGGTCGGTGCTTGACGCACAAGGCCAGCAGCTCGGCGAGACGGCTATAGCCGCTCAAGGCAAAGACCTGATAACGATCAGGGTGACGCGCAATAACATCCAGGGTGCTCAGGCCAATAGAGCCCGTAGCCCCCAGAACAGTAATCTGTTGTGGGCGACTCATGACGCAGCCATCCACAGTAATACCGCAAATACAGGGATCGCCGCCGTCAGGCTGTCGATCCGGTCCAGCACACCGCCATGGCCCGGCAGCAGATTGCTGCTGTCTTTAATTCCAGCCTGGCGCTTGAACATGCTTTCCGTGAGATCGCCCACCACCGAGATCAATACAATCACGGCGGCGCCGACCAGCGCAGCAAACATCTGCGAAGCGCTCCAGCTACGCACTACACCGACGACAGCAGTGATCAGCAGGCTCAGCAACAAACCACCAAAAACACCTTCCCAGCTTTTGCCCGGACTGACTTTAGGGGCCAGCTTGCGTTTGCCAAATTTGCGCCCGGAAAAATAAGCGCCAATATCTGCGCCCCAGACCAGAACCATCACTGCCATGATCAGCCAGTTACCCAGCGGCATTGCCTTGATCAGAACCAGACCTTGCCAAGCTGGCAACAGGATCAGCAGACCAATAACCAGCTTGGCCGCAATACTCGACCAGTGCCCGGCCGATTGCGGAAAGGTCAGCACCAAAAAGGTTGCTGCTGCCCACCACAATACCGCCGCACCCAGCACCCAAGGCGCCAGATCAGGGAAAACGTGCAGACCAAACAACAACAAGGCCACTATCGCGGCAAACAAAACCCGCGCAGTTTGAGCCTCAAAGCCTGCAAGACGCGCCCATTCCCAGGCACCCAAAGTAACGACTACGCCAATAAACAGCGCAAAGCCGCTGCCCTCAAGCAGAAAAAAACCGCACAAGGCAATTGGCAGCAAGATAAGCGCAGTGATGATTCGTTGTTTCAGCATTAAATCCGGGCTCCAGCCTCAACCTGCTCGCTCGTTTTACCGAAGCGGCGCTGGCGAGAAGCGAAATCAGCCAATGCATGACGCATGGCCTCGTGTTTGAAGTCCGGCCAGAACAGGTCGGAGAAGTACAACTCGGAATAGGCTAGCTGCCACAGCAAGAAATTGCTGATGCGGTGCTCGCCTCCGGTACGGATACACAAATCAGGCAACGGCTGATCACCCGTTACCAGACAGGTTTGCAACAACCGGGGGGTGATTTCCTCCGGCTGCAAATGACCTGCCTGGACTTGACGTGCCAGCTGCTGGGCAGCTTGCGCGATGTCCCACTGACCACCGTAGTTAGCGGCGATCTGCAACACAAAGCGACCCTCGCCCACCGTCATTGCTTCCGCTTCACTCATCGCCTTTTGCAAGTCCGGATGAAAGCGTGAGCGGTCGCCAATGATCCGCAAACTGATCTCGTTTTCGTTGAGGCGCTTGGCCTCACGACGCAGCGCCCGGAAGAACAGTTCCATCAGGGCACTGACTTCCGCAGCAGGTCGCTGCCAGTTTTCACTGGAAAACGCGAACAGGGTAAGCACCTCGACTCCCGCCTGGGCACATACCTCAATTACCGCACGAACCGCATCCACACCCGCTTTATGCCCGGCAACACCCGGCAGAAAGCGTTTTTTCGCCCAGCGATTATTACCGTCCATGATGATCGCGACATGTCGCGGAACAGATGACGGGTCAGCCTGCTTCGTCTTTTCCATAAAACGCCCTGACCCTTATACGGCCATCAGGTCCGCTTCTTTCTGCTTGGTGGCAACTTCAATATCTGCCACAGCCTTGTCGGTCAGCTTCTGGATATCATCAGCGCCACGACGCTCTTCGTCTTCGCTGATTTCCTTTTCCTTGACCAGGTCTTTGAGCTGGCTCAAGGCGTCACGACGGATATTACGTACGGCAATACGGGCATCTTCAGCAGCGTCACGCGCCTGTTTGGCGAAAACCTTACGGGTTTCTTCAGTCAGGGCAGGCATGGAGATCAACAACAATTCGCCCAGGTTGGTCGGATTGAGGTTCAGACCAGCGCTCTGGATTGCCTTGTCGACTGCGCCCAGCATGTTGCGCTCGAACGCTACGACTTGCAGGGTACGGGAGTCTTTAACGGTGATGTTCGCTACCTGGCTGATCGGAGTATCCGAGCCGTAGTAAGGAACCATCACGCTACCCAGAATGCTTGGGTGAGCCTTGCCGGTACGGATCTGGCCAAATGCATGGGACAGAGATTCCAGCGACTTCTGCATGCGCGTTTGAGCGTCTTTCTTGATTTCGTTGATCATTGTTGACCTTCCTCGATCAGAGTACCTTCAGCGCCGCCGTGGACAATATTAAGCAGGGCGCCGGGCTTGTTCATATTAAATACACGCAATGGCATTTTGTGGTCACGGCACAGACAGATAGCCGTCAGATCCATAACACCCAGTTTGCGATCCAGTACTTCATCGTAAGTCAGATGATCGAACTTCTCGGCATGTGGGTCTTTGAATGGGTCTGCGGTGTACACGCCGTCAACCTTGGTCGCCTTGAGCACCACATCAGCATCGATTTCAATGGCACGCAAACAGGCAGCCGAATCCGTTGTGAAAAATGGATTACCGGTACCTGCAGCAAAAATCACCACATCCTTGGCGTTGAGATGGCGCATGGCCTTACGACGATCGTAATGATCGGTCACGCCTACCATGGAAATAGCCGACATAACGATGGCGGAGATATTCGCACGTTCCAGCGCATCGCGCATGGCCAAGGCGTTCATCACGGTAGCCAGCATGCCCATATGGTCGCCAGTTACACGGTCCATACCTGCGGCGCTCAATGCGGCACCACGGAACAGGTTGCCACCACCAATTACCAATCCTACCTGAACGCCGATGCCGACCAACTGGCCCACTTCCAGCGCCATGCGGTCGAGTACTTTGGGGTCGATCCCGAACTCTTCAGAGCCCATCAGGGCTTCGCCGCTTAGCTTGAGTAGAATGCGTTTATAGCGAGCTTGATAACCACTGCCCTGCTGAGCCATTGCGAATCTCTCCTGCCGCGTTTTATTGAAAATCTGTGCGAGGCCATTCTGCAGCCTGCGCTCTAACTGTGGCACTGCACAGCAGTGCCATCGGAACACGATTTTGTTAACCGGTTCCGTTGAGAAGGTAAAAACCCCTCCCATCTGAAAAGAGGCTGCGCGCGTGAGCGGGCAGCCTCTTGGGTCGACAGTTAAAAACCGTCTTATTGCTTGCTTGCAGCCACTTGAGCAGCAACTTCTGCTGCGAAGTCATCAACTGGCTTCTCGATGCCATCACCTACTTTGAAGTAAGTGAAGGAAACGATTTCAGCGCCGGCTTTCTTGGCCAGTTCGCCGACTTTGATTTCCGGGTTCTTGACGAAAGCTTGCTCAACCAGGCTGGCTTCAGCCAGGAACTTGCTGATACGACCGGCAACCATTTTTTCAACGATTTCTGCTGGCTTGCCTTTGATCTTGTCTTCGTTGAGGCTCATGAACACGGTTTTTTCGCGTTCGATAGCATCAGCGGAAACTTGCGATGGCAGCAGGAACTCAGGGTTGCTTGCAGCTACGTGCATGGCGATGTCACGAGCCAGCTCAGCGTTGCCGCCTTTCAGAGCAACTACAACACCGATTTTGTTGCCGTGCAGGTAAGCATCAACAACATCGCCTTCGATACGAGCCAGACGACGGATGTTAACGTTCTCGCCTACTTTACCAACCAGAATCAGACGAGCTTCTTCTTGAGCGGCGATCAGCGGAGCTGCGTCGGTCAGTTTGTCAGCAAACGCTTTTTCAACGCTGGCAGCGACGAAGTTTTTGAAGTCTTCTTGCAGAGCCAGGAAGTCGGTTTGCGAGTTGACTTCAAGAATTACGGCAGACTTGTTGTCTTCCGCAACTTTAACTGCGATAGCGCCTTCAGCAGCAACGTTGCCTGCTTTTTTGGCTGCCTTGATAGCGCCCGAAGCACGCATGTCATCAATGGCTTTTTCGATGTCGCCGCCAGCCTTGGTCAAGGCTTTCTTGCAATCCATCATGCCTTCGCCAGTACGCTCACGCAGTTCTTTAACCAACGCTGCAGTAATCTCTGCCATTTCAAAATTCCTCTTGGATAGGTTTTCAACCATTCCACCCGACCGAACGGGCGTTCAATTCGTGTGAAGCCCACCTCGAATCAACTGTGCAGGCCGCCATCTGATACAGATACGACAAACATGGTTACAACAAATGGATTTCGAGGTGGCAAAAAGGGGGCCAAGCCCCCTTTTTGCGTACTGAGTAAACGCTAGGCGTTAATTACTCAGCCTTCAACTACCGCTGCAGCTGGAGCTTCTTCGACGAAAACGTCGGTGCCGCCAGCAACGTGGTTACGGCCTTTGATCACAGCATCAGCCATCGCACCCATGTACAGCTGGATAGCGCGGATTGCGTCATCGTTACCCGGGATGATGTAGTCAACACCTTCTGGGCTGCTGTTGGTATCGACAACGCCGATTACCGGGATACCCAACTTGTTAGCTTCGGTGATCGCGATACGCTCGTGGTCAACGTCGATAACGAACAGTGCGTCTGGCAGACCGCCCATGTCCTTGATACCACCCAGGCTACGATCCAGCTTCTGCAGATCGCGAGTACGCATCAGCGCCTCTTTCTTGGTCAGCTTGGCGAAAGTACCGTCTTCTGCCTGGATTTCAAGGTCACGAAGACGCTTGATCGAAGCACGAATGGTTTTGAAGTTGGTGAGCATGCCGCCCAACCAGCGGTGATCCACGTACGGCGAACCGCAACGTGCTGCTTCTTCAGCAACGATCTTGCCAGCGGAACGCTTGGTGCCGACGAACAGAATCTTGTTTTTGCCCTGGGCCAGACGCTCTACGAAAGTCAGAGCTTCGTTGAACATTGGCAGGGTTTTTTCAAGGTTGATGATGTGGATCTTGTTACGCGCGCCAAAGATGTATTTACCCATCTTCGGGTTCCAGTAACGGGTTTGGTGACCGAAGTGCACACCGGCCTTCAGCATATCGCGCATGTTGACTTGGGACATGATAGTTCCTTAATAAGTCGGGTTAGGCCTCCACGTATCCCAACGACCAACCAGCAGCTTCAAGCTGAAGGCACCCAGGTCATCGTGTCGACACGTGTGTGGGTTTGTGCTCTGCGGGCTATACCCGCAAAGCGGCGCATTTTATACCACAAGAAGGTCAAAAAACGAAGCGTGGATTTTGACTTTATTGCTAAGCCTTTGCCTGACAAGGGTTTACCCCAGGCTGGCTCTTGGCTCTTGCCTGACAATGTTACTGCCGCCACTAAAATATTCCAAACACCGCTGAGGCCCATAACAGTGCCGGAGTGAGGGCACCGCCGAGCTTGGACGAGGCGGCCGTATGGTAGGGCAAGGCCTTTTTGGTTCCTTTTGTGGCTGTTTGCCAAAAGTAACCCGCCGTAAGGGCGGAACCTTTATTTCAGTTGGACGCGAATGCTGGATATGTACTCACAACTCAAGTGAAAACCACCGAGTACATATCCATTCGATGTATCACGGCTTTCTACGGGTTCCGCCCTTACGGCGTCTCACTTTTGTCAAACAGCCACAAAAGTAAGCAAAAAGGCCTCGCCCCAGCGTACGGCCCTCGCTTCGCTCAGGTGCCCCTCACTCCGGTCCCGCTCCGTGGGCACGCCGTGACGGGCCATCCTTGGCCCGGCACGGCTCTCCCGGCATCCATGCCGGTCAACCCACTGCGCAGAACCTCCATTCGGCCTCCCGAAGGGGCAGGTAGATCAAAAGCCAAGTCAAAAACAGATCAAATGCAGATCAAATACAGATCAAATGCAGATCAAATGCAGATCAAATGCAGATCAAATGCAGATCAAATGCAGATCAAATGCAGATCAAATGCAGATCAAATGCAGATCAAATGCAGATCAAATGCAGATCAAAAGATGGATCATTAACCGCCACCTTTTTTGCGCAGGCCTTCGAATAGAGCCAGAATGCTCCACTCTATTAATAGAAGCGATGGCGCTTGGCTCATGATTCACGCCGGCCGTCTGTTAGAATCGCGTTTTCATGACGGTGTGCAGCTATAACAGCACATCCGCAATCCTGATGATGAGCGCCAACGCGCGAAGAGAGCCCGAATGACCGTCACCCTCAAAACCCCCGAGGACATCGCAAAAATGCGTGTCGCCGGCAAACTGGCCGCCGAAGTCCTGGAAATGATCGCCGAGCACGTCAAGCCAGGCGTTACTACTGAAGAGCTGGACCGCATCTGCCACGACTATATCGTCAATGTGCAAGAGGCCATCCCTGCTCCGCTCAATTACAAAGGCTTCCCCAAGTCGATCTGCACCTCGATCAACCATGTGGTGTGCCACGGCATCCCGGGTGACAAGGTCCTGAAAGACGGCGATACCCTGAACATCGATGTGACCGTGATCAAGGATGGCTATCACGGCGACACCAGCCGCATGTTCCACGTCGGCAAGGTTCCAGTCTGGGCCGAACGCCTGTCGCAAGTGACACAGGAATGCATGTACAAGGCCATCGAAATCGTCAAACCGGGCTGCCGCCTGGGCGATATCGGCGAAGTGATCCAAAAGCACGCTGAAAAGAACGGCTTCTCGGTAGTGCGCGAGTTCTGCGGCCACGGTATCGGCAAGGTGTTCCACGAAGAGCCGCAAATCCTGCACTACGGTCGCGCAGGCACCGGCATGGAGCTCAAGGCAGGCATGACATTCACCATCGAGCCGATGATCAACCAGGGCAAGGCCGACACCAAGGTGCTGGGCGACGGTTGGACCGCAATTACCAAAGACCGCAAGCTGTCTGCACAGTGGGAGCACACCCTGCTGGTGACCGAGACCGGCTACGAGATCTTCACCCTGCGCAGCGATGACACCATCCCACGCGTTTCGGCCTGATACTTGCCTGTTTTCACCGTTTGAACAGAAACAAATCCCACGACAGGAATGCCAATCGATGCCGCAGGTGGATCCAGAACTTTTTGACCGTGGCCAGTTCCAGGCCGAACTGGCATTAAAGGCAAGCCCCATTGCCGCTTTCAAAAAGGCGATCCGCCAGGCACGCGAGGTGCTCGACGAACGCTTCAAAAGGGGGCGCGATATTCGCCGCTTGATCGAAGATCGTGCATGGTTCGTCGATAACATCCTGCAACAGGCCTGGGATCAGTTCAGCTGGAGCGACCAGGCCGACATTGCTCTGGTCGCCGTCGGCGGCTACGGCCGTGGCGAGTTGCACCCCTACTCCGACATCGATCTGCTGATCCTGCTGGACAACGCCGATCACGAAGTTTTCCGCGACTCCATTGAACGCTTTCTGACACTCCTTTGGGACATTGGCCTGGAAGTAGGTCAGAGCGTGCGCTCAGTGGAGGAATGCGCCGAGCAGGCCCGCGCCGACCTGACCATCATCACCAACCTGATGGAAAGCCGTACCGTGGCAGGCCCCGAGCATTTGCGCCAACGCATGCTGGATGTCACCAGCACCGCGCATATGTGGCCCAGCAAGGACTTTTTCCTGGCCAAGCGCGCAGAGCAAAAAGCCCGTCACCACAAGTACAACGACACCGAATACAACCTGGAACCCAACGTCAAAGGCTCGCCTGGCGGCCTGCGCGATATCCAGACCCTTTTGTGGGTAGCCCGTCGCCAGTACGGGACCCTGAATCTGCGCGCCCTGGCAGGCGAAGGCTTTCTGGTGGAAAGCGAACACGCCCTGCTCGCCTCTTCCCAGGAGTTCCTATGGAAGGTGCGCTACGCCCTGCACATGCTCGCAGGCCGCTCTGAAGACCGCCTGCTGTTTGATCATCAGCGCAGCATCGGCGAACTGCTCGGTTTTACCGGCGAAGATGCCAAGCAGACCATCGAAAACTTTATGCAGCAGTACTACCGGGTGGTCATGAGCATTGCCCAGCTCAGCGACCTGATCATCCAGCACTTCGAAGAGATCATCCTCGCCCCCGAAGACGAAGCGCCGCCAACGCCGTTGAACTCACGCTTCCAGTTGCACGATGGCTATATCGAAGCCACCAGTGACTACGTGTTCAAGCGCACCCCGTTCGCCATGCTCGAAATATTCCTGCTGATGGCCCAACACCCTGAAATCAAAGGTGTACGCGCGGACACGATTCGTCTGCTACGGGAGCACCGTTATCTGATCGACGACGAATTCCGTAAAGACATTCGCAACACCAGCCTGTTTATCGAGTTGTTCAAGTGCAAGATCGGCATCCATCGCAACCTGCGCCGGATGAACCGATACGGCATTCTCGGACGCTACCTGCCAGAGTTCGGCTTTATCGTCGGACAAATGCAGCATGACCTGTTCCACATTTACACGGTCGACGCGCACACCCTGAACCTGATCAAGCACCTGCGTAAGTTGCAATACACCCAAGTGTCAGAGAAATTCCCGCTGGCCAGCAAGCTAATGGCCAAGCTGCCCAAGCCCGAGCTGATTTATCTGGCCGGGCTGTACCACGATATCGGCAAGGGCCGGCACGGCGATCACTCAGAAATTGGCGCCGTGGATGCCGAAGCGTTCTGTATTCGCCACCAGTTGCCGCAGTGGGATACCCGCCTGATTGTCTGGCTGGTGCAAAACCACCTGGTCATGTCGACCACCGCCCAGCGCAAGGACCTGTCCGATCCGCAGGTCATCCATGACTTTGCCCAGATCGTGGGCGATGAGACCCATCTCGACTACCTGTACGTACTGACCGTGGCCGACATTAACGCCACCAACCCGACGCTGTGGAACTCCTGGCGCGCCAGCCTGTTGCGCCAGCTCTACACCGAAACCAAGCGCGCCTTGCGTCGCGGCCTGGAAAACCCGGTAGACCGCGAAGAGCAAATCCGCCAGACCCAAAGTGCTGCGCTGGATACGCTGGTGCGCAACGGCAACGATCAGGATGACGTGGAGCAACTCTGGTCGCAGCTGGGCGACGACTACTTCTTGCGCCACACCTCGGCCGACGTAGCCCTGCACACCGAAGCCATCCTGCAACAACCTGCCGATGGCGGCCCCCTGGTGCTGATCAAGGAAACTACCCAGCGCGAGTTCGAGGGCGGTACGCAGATCTTCATCTATGCGCCTGACCAGCACGACTTCTTCGCCGTGACCGTGGCCGCCATGGACCAACTCAACCTGAACATCCATGACGCGCGCATCATCACGTCCAGCAGCCAGTTCACCCTCGACACCTATATCGTGCTCGACAACGACGGCGGCTCGATCGGCAACAACCCGGCGCGCATTGAAAAAATCCGCAAGGGCCTGACTGAAGCCCTGCGCAACCCGGATGACTACCCGACCATCATCCAGCGCCGCGTGCCGCGCCAGCTCAAGCACTTTGCATTCGCCCCCCAGGTGACGATCCACAACGACGCCCAGCGCCCGGTCACCGTACTGGAGCTCAGCGCCCCTGACCGCCCGGGCCTGCTGGCGCGGATCGGAATGATCTTCCTGGAGTTCGACCTGTCACTGCAAAATGCCAAGATCGCCACTTTGGGAGAGCGGGTCGAAGACGTATTTTTCATTACCGACGCACACAACCAGCCGCTGTCAGACCCGCAGTTATGCATGCGCTTGCAGGACGCCATTGTTGAACAACTGACGGTCAACCAAGACTCAACCCCAGAACCGTGGCGCCTGAGCATCTAACCGCCGCCGAGTGAGACCCGCACCCCATGAACAACGCTCTAAAACAGCTACAGCCTTACCCGTTCGAGAAACTGCGCGCCCTGCTTGGCAGCGTGCAGCCCAACGCCGACAAACGCCCGATTGCGCTGTCGATTGGCGAACCAAAACACCGCTCACCGGACTTCGTGGCCAAGGCGCTGGCTGACAACCTCGACCAGATGGCGGTCTACCCGACCACATTGGGCATCCCGGCGCTGCGTGAAGCCATCGCTGGCTGGGCCGAGCGTCGCTTCAACGTACCAAAAGGCTGGCTCGATCCGGCGCGCAACATCCTGCCGGTCAACGGCACCCGTGAAGCCTTGTTCGCCTTCACCCAAACCGTGGTCAACCGTGGCGACGATGCTCTGGTCGTCAGCCCGAACCCGTTCTACCAGATCTATGAAGGCGCAGCCTTCCTTGCAGGCGCCCAGCCGCACTACCTGCCCTGCCTGGCCGAACATGGTTTCAACCCGGATTTCGACGCTGTTACGCCCGACATTTGGAAGCGCTGCCAGATCCTGTTCCTGTGCTCGCCGGGCAACCCTACCGGTGCACTGATCCCGCTCGACACCTTGAAAAAACTGATCGCACTGGCCGACGAATACGACTTCGTGATCGCTGCTGACGAATGCTACAGCGAGCTGTACTTCGACGAGCAAACGCCGCCGGTTGGCCTGCTCAGCGCTTGCGTGGCACTGGGCCGCGAAGATTTCAAACGTTGTGTGGTGTTCCACAGCCTGTCCAAGCGCTCGAACCTGCCAGGTTTGCGTTCAGGGTTCGTGGCGGGCGATGCAGAGATCCTCAAGGCATTTCTGCTGTATCGCACCTACCACGGCTGCGCCATGCCGGTTCAGACCCAACTGGCCAGCATTGCCGCCTGGAACGACGAAGCTCACGTGCGTACCAACCGTGATCTGTATCGCGAGAAGTTCGATGCGGTGCTGGAGATTCTGGCCCCGGTGCTGGATGTACAGCGACCGGATGGCGGTTTTTACCTGTGGCCCAAGGTTGAAGGCGACGACGCCGAATTCTGCCGCGACCTGTTCGCAGAAGAGCATGTGACCGTGGTTCCGGGTTCATACCTGTCCCGCGAAGTCGACGGCTTCAACCCCGGCGCAGGCCGCGTGCGCATGGCACTGGTTGCACCACTGGCTGAATGCGTGGAAGCCGCCGAGCGCATCCGCGACTTTATCCAGCGCCGCCGCTAACCCCTCGCGACCCTGTAGCAGCTGCCGAAGGAACGAGGCTGCGTCCGGCGGCGCAGCCGCCGTAAGTCCGGCAAATGCGGTTTATCAGTGACACCCGCATATGCCTGATTTACGACCGCTGCGCGCTCGAACGCAGCCTTCGTTCCTCGGCAGCTGCTACGGTTTTATCAAGCCGTTACTTCACCGCCCCAAGATTCGCCTCGCTCAAGTCCAGATCCTTGAGGATCTCACCCAACGCGTCATCGCCGATTTCGTGATGCCGACGCAAGCTGTACAGCTCCAGCCGCTGTGCCCGCAGCGCCTTGAGACGCAATCGGCTTTCCAACTGGTCCATCTGCGTAGCCAGTGCCTGCGCCTCTGCCGAGTCGTTGTACACCGCCAGCTGATGGCGGTATTCCGACATGATCCGCGCCTTCAGTTCCGCCGCCAGGGCTGCCTGTGCTGCATCCTGCGGCCCGTCGACCACATCTTCAGCCTCCAGCGCGTGAATCGCAGCTTCTGCCGTACGCCGCCAGGCCTCGCGCACCTCATTGCGCATCGCATCGTCCGGGCCTTTCTGGATGCCGCGTAACAACAAGGGCAGCGCAATACAGGCCGCCACCAGCGACAGCAAGATCACCCCCGCCGCAATGAAGATCAGCAGGTCACGCTCAGGAAAATCCAATCCCTCGTTCAGCAACAGCGGTATCGACATCACCCCCGCCAGCGTCACTGCCCCACGCACCCCGCCTACGGTCAGCAGCCAGCAGGAGCGTGCGGTCGGCACCATTGTCAGCTCGCCCTTGCCGCGCCAGCGACGCAACAGGCCGGACAGGCGCCAGATGCTCTGCACCCAGATAAAACGCAGCGCCAACAACACCAGAAAAATCGCGACTACGTCCAGACAGCGGTACATCAAAGCCGGCCACAGGGTTGGTTCAAGGTGGACTACGGCCTTGATGATGTCCGGCAGTTGCAGGCCCAGCAACAAGAAGATCAGACCGTTAAACGCAAACTCCAGCAGCGACCACACACTGCGATTAAGCAACCGGGTGCTGGTCTGACGCGGCAGCAAGTCCAGCCAGCTCTGCATCATGCCTGCGGCTACGGCCGACAAAATCCCCGACGCCCCCAAACGTTCAGCCAACACATAGGCGGCAAAGGGCAGCAGCAACATGAACACCACATGAGTCGCCGGGTCATCCCAGCCACGGGCGATCATCCACGAACGCAAGCGCCCCACCAACCAGCTCAAGGCCACGCCGATGGCCAGCCCACCGCAAGCCACCAGGACAAAAGTCAGGCTGGCGTTGGCCAAGGAAAACACCCCGGTAATGGCCGCTACCAGTGCGAACTTGAACGTCACCAGACCCGTTGCGTCATTCATCAACGCCTCGCCTTGAAGCATATGCATCAAGGGCGCTGGCAACCGGTTTTGGGCGATGGCCGACACCGCTACCGCATCGGTGGGCGACAACACCGCAGCCAGGGCAAACGCCACAGGCAACGGAATGGTCGGCAGCAACCAATGAATGAAATAACCGGCACCCACTACCGTAAACAGCACCAGGCCTACGGCCAGCGTCAGAATCGGCCCACGCAGGCGCCAGAACTCACGTTTTGGCATGCGCCAGCCATCCGAGAACAGCAACGGCGGCAAGAACAGAAACAGAAACAATTCAGGGTCCAGAGCCACATGCAGGCCCAGAGTCGGCCAGGCCAACACGGCACCTGCAGCTATCTGCACCAACGGCAAAGGCAAGGGAATCAAGCGTCCCAACAGACGCGAGACACTCACCAGCATTAGCAGGATGAGTACGGTATAGGCGGTTTGCATATCTACAAGGTTCCCAAACTTTCAGCTTCTACTAGACACAGCTAGCAACATTTTTGCATTGCAGGTCATAGTAGCCGCTAGCGACAAATCTTGAGTCTGAACATAAGTCGCAGTGCGACGACATGTCACAAGAGCGTGCGATGCTCAAGCCATCCACGCCCAAGCACGCGACCCATGGCATAATCCTCGACTGCTCATTTACAGCATCTCCAAAGGAGGGGCAATTTCCGTGAACGATTCAAGCAAGACGTTGCACCTTTTCGGCATCAAAGCCTGCGATACCATGAAAAAGGCTCGCACCTGGCTGGATGAACATGCAGTGCGCTACGACTTCCATGACTACAAAAGCAGCGGCATTGACCGTGAACACCTGACCCAGTGGTGCAACGAGCACGGCTGGCAAGTGGTGCTCAATCGCGCCGGTACAACCTTTCGCAAGCTCGACGACGAACGCAAAGCCGATCTCGACCAAGCCAAAGCCATTGAACTGATGCTCGCCCAACCCTCGATGATCAAGCGCCCGGTGCTGGATCTCGGGGACAAAACCCTGATTGGCTTCAAGCCTGATCTTTATGCGGCGGCGCTTCTTTAAACGACCGCCCATTTATTTTTGTAAGAGGTAATTGCATGTCTACTACCCTGTTCAGCGCAGCCTTCGGCGTCGGCACCCAAAACCGTCAAGGCGCATGGCTGGAAGTGTTCTACGCACAACCCCTGATCAATCCATCGGTCGAGCTGATCGCAGCCGTAGCCCCAATCCTGGGCTACACCGGCGGCAATCAGGCAATCACCTTTACCACCGCTCAAGCCGCACAAATGGCTGAAGCCGTTAAGCCGCTCGACGCTGCTCAAGCAGCCCTGCTGACCCGTCTGGCCGAAAGCCACAAGCCACTGGTCGCAACCCTGCTGGCCGAAGACGCCACCCTGACCTCCACGCCTGAGGCTTACCTCAAGCTGCACTTGCTGTCCCATCGCCTGGTCAAGCCGCATGGCCTGAACCTGGCCGGTGTGTTCCCGCTGCTGCCAAACGTGGCATGGACCACCCAAGGCGCCATCGACCTGGGCGAGCTGGCAGAGCGTCAACTCGAAGCGCGCCTGCGTGGCGAACTGCTGGAAGTGTTCTCGGTCGACAAGTTCCCGAAAATGACCGACTACGTGGTTCCGGCTGGCGTGCGTATCGCTGACGCGGCACGTATTCGCCTGGGCGCTTACGTTGGCGAAGGCACCACCGTGATGCACGAAGGTTTCGTCAACTTCAACGCGGGCACCGAAGGCCCGGGCATGATCGAAGGTCGTGTCTCGGCTGGCGTATTCGTCGGCAAGGGTTCGGACCTGGGCGGCGGCTGCTCGACCATGGGTACTTTGTCGGGCGGTGGCAACATCGTGATCAAGGTTGGCGAAGGCTGCCTGATCGGCGCCAACGCCGGTATCGGTATCCCGTTGGGCGACCGCAACACCGTCGAGTCGGGCCTGTACCTGACCGCGGGCACCAAAGTGGCCCTGCTGGATGAAAACAACCAACTGGTCAAAGTGCTCAAAGCCCGTGATCTGGCCGGCCAGCCTGACCTGCTGTTCCGTCGCAACTCGCAAACTGGCGCTGTGGAATGCAAAACCCACAAGTCGGCCATCGAGCTGAACGAAGCACTGCACGCTCACAACTAAGCGTTTATCTGCAACTGACGGAGCCAGTCTCTGGCTTCGTCGACAGAGCCCCACACCATGCTTTTGCCTTCTCCTTGGCGCGCTGACTTCCCTGCCATCGCCGCCTTGCAACGTCAGGACCAGACCTATCTGGACAACGCTGCAACCACACAAAAACCCCAAGCCCTGCTCGACGCACTGACGCATTACTACGCCAATGGCGCAGCCAATGTGCACCGGGCCCAGCATTTGCCGGGTGCCCACGCGACTCAGGCATTTGAAAACACCCGCCACAAAGTGACGCAATGGCTCAATGCTGGCGAGTGCGGGCAAATTGTTTTCACCCACGGCGCCACCTCGGCGCTGAACCTTCTGGCCTATGGCCTGGAGCACCAATTCAATCCGGGCGATGAAATTGTTATCAGCGCTCTGGAACACCACGCCAACCTGCTGCCGTGGCAACAGCTTGCACAGCGCAAAAAACTGACTCTGGTGGTATTGCCTCTGGATGCCGACGGAGTGATCGACCTCGATGCCGCGGCACGCCTGATCACCCCGCGTACCCGCCTGCTGGCCGTGAGCCAACTGTCCAACGTGCTCGGCGTGTGGCAACCCCTGCCCGCGTTGCTGGCAATGGCCAAGGCCCACGATGCACTGACAGTGGTCGATGGCGCACAGGGCGTCGTGCATGGTCGCCATGACGTGCAAGTGCTGGGCTGCGACTTCTATGTGTTTTCCAGCCACAAGCTCTACGGCCCCGACGGGCTGGGTGTACTGTTCGGTCGCCACGAAGCACTGGCCCGCCTGCAGCACTGGCAGTTTGGTGGTGAGATGGTGCAAGACGCCGACTACCAGCACGCCACATTTCGTCCGGCACCGCTGGGCTTTGAAGCGGGCACCCCGCCGATTGCCAGCGTGATTGCGCTGGGCGCCACCCTCAACTATTTGGCCAACCTTGATCAGACAGCGGTTGAGGCCCACGAAGCGGCACTGCATGCGCTACTGGTCGAAGGTTTGAAACAGCGTCAGGGCATTCGCCTGCTGGGGTCGCCGCAACTGGCGCTGGTCAGCTTCGTGGTCGAGGGCGTGCACAACGCCGACCTGGCGCACTTGCTCACCGAACAGGGGATTGCCGTACGCGCCGGGCACCACTGCGCCATGCCACTGCTGAAAGGTTTTGGTCTGGCAGGCGCCATCCGTGTCTCGCTGGCGCTGTACAACGATTCTGAAGACCTCGAGCGTTTCTTCGTCGCGCTCGATCAGGCGCTGGAGCTACTGCAATGACCCTGCCCGCCGACGCACAGGCTGCACTCGATAGTTTTGAGCACTGCTCCGGCTGGGAGCAGCGTGCACGCCTGCTGATGCAATGGGGCCAGCGTTTGCCGGAACTGAACGATGCCGACAAAACCGAAGCCAATCGCGTGCATGGCTGTGAAAGCCTGATGTGGCTGGTGGGTGAGCAAGTAGATGGCCATTGGCAATTTGCTGCCAGCAGCGAGGCGCGACTGATTCGCGGGCTGGTGGCGTTGCTGTTGGCGCGGGTGAACGGGTTATCGACGCAAGCGCTGCAGCAGGTCGACCTGCCCGAGTGGTTCAACCAACTGGGCCTGAGTCGCCAGCTGTCGCCATCGCGTAGCAATGGGCTGAATGCAGTGTTGGTGAGGATGCGGGAACTGGCAGGCTAGCCATTGCCGCCCTCTCTGGGAGCGGGCTTGATCGCGATGCGGGCGATTCGGTTCATCTGAAAAACCGCGCCGATACTATCGCGAGCAAGCCCGCTCCCACAGGTCAGGTCCGAGGCGAGCCTTATTCCTGTGGTGCAGGCTTCACCCGCTCCGAAGGTCGCCTGACCCCAGCCACGATTTTGTCCACTGCCTTGGTGGCCGCCACCATACCGAAAGTCGCCGTCACCATCATCACCGCGCCAAAACCACCTGCGCAATCCAGCTTCACCCCATCGCCGACGAAACTCTTCTGCAAGCAGATGCTGCCATCAGGCTTGGGATAGCGCAGCTGCTCGGTGGAGAACACGCATGGCACGCTGTAATGGCGGGTCATGGTGCGAGAAAAACCGTAATCGCGGCGCAAGGTCGAACGCACTTTCGAGGCCAGCGGGTCATTGAACGTACGGTTCAAGTCGCAAACCTGAATCAGCGTCGGGTCGATTTGCCCGCCCGCGCCGCCAGTTGTGATGATCTGAATCTTGCGGCGCTTGCACCAGGCAATCAGTGCGGCCTTGGCATTCACGCTGTCGATGCAGTCGATCACACAATCAATATTGGGGGTGATGTACTCGGCCATGGTTTCGCGCGTTACGAAATCCGCCACTTCGTGGACCACACAATCCGGGTTGATCTGACGCAGACGCTCGGCCATGACTTCGACCTTGTCCCGACCAACGGTCGTGCTCAAGGCGTGCAACTGCCGATTGCTGTTGCTGACGCAAACATCATCCAGGTCAAACAGCGAAATCTCGCCGACGCCGCATCGCGCAATCGCTTCTGCCGCCCACGACCCGACACCGCCCACACCGACGATCGCCACATGCGCCGCCTTCAGTCGCTCAAGGCCTTCCAGCCCATATAACCGGGCTACACCGGCAAAACGTGGATCTTCTGTACTCATGACCAACACCCCAAAAACCGGCGCGCATTATAGGGGGCTTACATTGCATTGAGTATCTTTCCTACAGGCTAGGCGACCAAGCCTGCTTTAATAGCCTGCTGAGTAGAGAGATAAGAGCTACAAGTAATAAAGAAAGAACTTAAGTCGGCTGCAACTGCCAAATGCCAGACCCAATTCCGTCAGCTATACGATGGGTCAGAGCACAGTGTAGGATGCGCGCCGTTTGGCACCCGCCGAGCGATCTTCGTTCCACTCCCTTTGGAACCCGAAATAGTTATGTCATCGCGTAAATTTGGACTCAACCTGGTGGTGGTATTGGCCATCGCCGCCCTGTTCACAGGCTTCTGGGCACTGATTAATCGCCCGGTTTCTGCACCGAACTGGCCCGAGCAAATCTCCGGCTTTTCGTACTCGCCGTTCCAGCAAGGCCAGTACCCGCAGAAAGACCAATACCCGACCGACGATGAAATGCGTCGCGATCTGGAAATCATGAGCAAGCTGACCGACAACATTCGGACCTACTCGGTCGACGGCACCTTGGGGGATATCCCCAAGCTGGCGGAAGAATTCGGTTTGCGCGTGACCATCGGGATCTGGATCAGCCCTGATCTGGAGCGCAACGAACGCGAAATCCAGAGAGCCATCGAACTGGCCAATAACTCGCGCAGCGTGGTGCGGGTTGTGGTGGGTAACGAAGCCCTGTTCCGCGAAGAAATCACCCCTGAAGACCTGATCGTGTTGCTGGATCGGGTTCGCGCTGCAGTCAAGGTGCCGGTCACTACGTCCGAGCAATGGCATATCTGGGAGAAATACCCGCAACTGGCCAAGCACGTTGACCTGATCGCCGCGCACATTCTGCCGTACTGGGAGTTTATCCCGGTGGACGAGGCGGGGCAGTTTGTACTGGACCGTGCCCGCGACCTGAAAAAGATGTTCCCGAAAAAACCACTGCTGCTGTCGGAGGTTGGCTGGCCGAGCAATGGCCGCATGCGCGGTGGCGCTGATGCCACTCCGGCCGACCAGGCGATTTACCTGCGTACACTGGTCAACACCCTGAACCGTCGCGGTTACAACTACTTTGTGATCGAAGCCTTCGACCAGCCGTGGAAGGCCAGCGATGAAGGCTCGGTGGGCGCGTACTGGGGCGTGTACAACGCTGCTCGTCAGCAAAAATTCAACTTTGAAGGCCCGGTGGTCGCGATTCCACAGTGGCGCGTGCTGGCAATTGGCTCAGTGGTCATGGGCCTGCTGTCGCTGGCACTGCTGCTGATCGACGGTTCGGCCTTGCGCCAGCGTGGCCGAACCTTCCTGACCTTTACCGCGTTCCTGTGCGGGTCGGTGCTGGTCTGGATCGGTTACGACTACAGCCAGCAATACAGCACCTGGTTTAGCCTGACCGTGGGCTTCTTGCTCGGATTGGGTGCACTCGGGGTGTTTATCGTCCTGCTTACCGAGGCCCATGAACTGGCCGAGGCGGTATGGACGCACAAACGGCGACGGGAATTTTTACCGGTCGAAGCCGACGATGCCTATCGCCCGAAAGTCTCAATCCATGTGCCGTGCTACAACGAGCCGCCGGAGATGGTCAAACAGACCCTCGACGCCCTCGCGAACCTCGACTATCCCGATTTCGAAGTGTTGATCATCGACAACAACACCAAGGACCCGGCGGTCTGGGAGCCGGTGCGCGACTACTGCGCCACCCTCGGCCCACGCTTCAAGTTCTTCCACGTCGCGCCTCTGGCTGGCTTCAAGGGCGGCGCGTTGAACTACCTGATCCCGCACACCGCGCCGGATGCCGAAGTGATCGCGGTGATCGACTCCGATTACTGCGTGGACCGCAACTGGCTCAAGCACATGGTGCCGCACTTTGCCGACCCGAAAATCGCCATCGTGCAATCGCCCCAGGACTACCGCGACCAGAACGAAAGCAAGTTCAAGAAGCTCTGCTACTCGGAATACAAGGGCTTCTTCCATATCGGTATGGTCACCCGCAACGACCGTGACGCGATCATTCAGCACGGCACCATGACCATGACCCGACGCTCCGTGCTCGAAGAGCTCGGCTGGGCGGACTGGTGCATCTGTGAAGACGCCGAGCTGGGCCTGCGTGTGTTCGAAAAAGGTTATTCAGCAGCTTATTCGCACAATAGCTACGGCAAGGGCCTGATGCCTGACACCTTTATCGACTTCAAGAAACAGCGGTTCCGCTGGGCCTACGGTGCGATTCAGATTATCAAGCGTCACACCTCCAGCCTGCTGCGCGGCAAAGACACGGAACTGACCCGTGGTCAGCGCTATCACTTCCTTGCGGGCTGGTTGCCGTGGGTGGCCGATGGTATGAACATCTTCTTCACCGTGGGTGCCCTGTTGTGGTCGGCGGCAATGATTATTGTGCCGACGCGGGTCGATCCGCCGCTGCTGATTTTCGCTATCCCGCCATTGGCACTGTTTGTGTTCAAGGTTGGCAAGATCATCTTCCTGTACCGTCGTGCAGTGGGGGTTAACCTCAAGGATGCATTTGCCGCGGCTCTGGCCGGGCTGGCGTTGTCCCATACCATCGCCAAAGCGGTGCTCTACGGGTTCTTCACCACCAGCATTCCGTTCTTCCGTACACCTAAAAACGCCGATAACCACGGCTTTTGGGTCGCGATCTCGGAAGCCCGCGAAGAAGTGTTCATCATGCTGCTGCTTTGGGGCGCTGCGCTGGGGATCTTCCTGGTACAAGGCCTGCCAAGCAACGACATGCGTTTCTGGGTGGTGATGCTGCTGGTGCAATCGCTGCCGTATCTGGCGGCGTTGATCATGGCCTTTATGTCTTCGTTGCCCAAACCGGTCGAAGAAGCAGAAGAACAACCTGCTGCATAAATTGACTGCAACCACTAAACGGCGGCCTCTGGTCGCCGTTTTGCTTTAAG
This sequence comes from Pseudomonas kulmbachensis, assembly GCF_963681935.1. NCBI lineage: Bacteria > Pseudomonadati > Pseudomonadota > Gammaproteobacteria > Pseudomonadales > Pseudomonadaceae > Pseudomonas > Pseudomonas kulmbachensis. The sequence goes on from NZ_OY817088.1 coordinate 4,152,878, forward strand.
ATAACCGCCCTTTTGTGCCGTGCCGCCCCGCACCTGTCCCGCTTCGGAGTCCATACCATGACGGCCCACGCCGACCTTTCGCCGACCCTGCAACTTGCCTGCGATCTGATCCGTCGCCCATCCGTGACGCCGATCGATGCCGACTGCCAGAAGCTGATGATGCAGCGCCTGGGCGATGCAGGCTTCAAGCTTGAGCCGATGCGCATCGAAGACGTCGACAACTTCTGGGCCACCCACGGCAAACACGAAGGCCCGGTACTGTGCTTCGCCGGTCACACCGACGTAGTGCCGACCGGCCCGGTGCAAGCCTGGCAAAACGACCCGTTTGATGCGCTGATCGATGAGCACGGCATGCTTTGTGGTCGTGGTGCTGCCGATATGAAAGGCAGCCTGGCCGCCATGCTGGTGGCTGCTGAGCGCTTCGTCGCCGACTACCCGGACCACAAGGGTTCGGTCGCATTTCTGATTACCAGCGACGAAGAAGGCCCGGCCCATCACGGCACCAAGGCGGTGATTGAGCGTTTCGCTGCCCGCAACGAACGTCTGGACTGGTGCATCGTCGGCGAACCGTCGAGCACCACGCTGGTGGGTGACGTGGTTAAAAACGGCCGGCGCGGCTCGCTGGGCGCCAAGCTCACCGTGCGCGGTGTGCAAGGCCATGTGGCCTACCCGCATCTGGCCAAGAATCCGATTCATCTCGCAGTACCCGCACTGACCGAACTGGCCGCCGAGCACTGGGACAACGGCAACACCTTTTTCCCGCCGACCAGCTTCCAGATTTCCAACCTCAACTCCGGTACTGGCGCGACCAACGTGATCCCCGGTGATCTGGTAGCGGTGTTCAACTTCCGCTTCTCGACCGAATCCACCGTTGAAGGCCTGCAAAAACGCGTGGCGGACATTCTGGACAAGCACGATCTGGACTGGCACATCGAGTGGGCGCTGTCCGGGCTGCCATTCCTGACCGAGCCAGGCGCTCTGCTGGACGCGGTATCGTCGAGCATCAAGCAGGTGACCGGCCGCGAAACCAAAGCCTCCACCAGCGGCGGCACGTCCGACGGGCGCTTTATCGCCACCCTGGGCACGCAAGTTGTAGAGCTGGGGCCGGTCAACGCGACCATTCACCAGGTCAACGAACGGGTTCTGGCCAGCGATCTTGATGTGCTGACCGAAATCTACTACCAGACCCTGATCAAGTTGCTCGCCTGATGCTTGCCTGCCCAATCTGCTCCGAGCCGCTGCATGCGGTCGACAATGGCGTGGCCTGCCCAGCCGGGCATAGCTTTGACCGTGCCCGCCAGGGTTATTTGAACTTGCTGGCAGTGCAACACAAAAACAGCCGCGACCCTGGCGACAACCAGGCCATGGTCGAGGCCCGCCGCGACTTTCTCAACGCTGGCCATTACGCACCGGTGGCCAAACGCCTGGCGGAATTGGCAGCCGAGCGCGCACCGCAACGCTGGCTCGACATCGGCTGTGGCGAGGGTTACTACACCGCGCAAATCGCCGAGGCGCTGCCCAACGCGGATGGCTACGCGCTGGATATCTCCCGCGAAGCGGTCAAGCGCGCCTGCAAACGCAACCCGCAACTGACCTGGTTGATCGCCAGCATGGCCCGCGTGCCTATGGCCGACGCCAGTTGCCAGTTTTTGGCCAGCGTATTCAGCCCGCTGGATTGGCTCGAAGCCAAGCGCCTGCTGACCCCGGGCGGCGGCCTGATGCGTATCGGCCCAACCCGCGGGCATTTGATGCAATTGCGCGAACGACTGTACGACGAAGTACGCGACTATGCCGACGACAAACACCTGGCCCTGGTGCCCGAAGGCATGCAGTTGCAACACAGCGAAACCCTGGAGTTCACACTCAGCTTGAGCGAATCCCAGGATCGCGCCAACCTGCTGGCCATGACCCCCCATGGCTGGCGCGCCAGCGCCGAGCGTCGGGCCCAGGTCATCGAACACCCCGAGCCTTTAGTGGTGACGGTTTCGATGCGCTACGATTACTTCGTTCTTCAATAACCAACTTTACGGTCAGGGGCATACGCCCTTGATCCGATTAATCCGCGAGTGGATTTTTCAGACCCACAGTGAGGACATCCATGCGCCAACCCGATATCGAGATTTACCTGAAAGAAGCGGTCACTTACAAAGACGTCGAAGCCTGGCTCGCGAAAGTGCTGGGCCCGTGCACGGAATGGAAAAAGAAAGGCGAAACCTGGAAGTGTACCGCAGGCGACGTACCCGTTACCTGGATGCCAAAAGCCGTCGGCAAATGGAACAGCCTGTATCTGGACAGCGATAAAACGCCGTGGGAAGACGACATCACTTGCGCCCACGCAGCCTTTAAAGCGCTGAACGTGGAAGTACGTTGCGCGCCGGGTAGCTGGGTCGAAGAACAGGGCGAGGCCGACGCCGACCGCTGGATTCGTATCAGCGAAGACGGCCAGGAAGAAATCACCTGGAAAACTGGTTCCTGAGTGCCGTAGCAGCTGCCGAAGGAACGAAGCTGCGTTCGGCGGCGAAGCCGTCGTAAAGTCAGGCCACGCGCAGGCTCAGATAAGCTGCGCGCTCACGTTCTACAACGGCTTCGCCGCCGAACGCAGCCTCGTTCCTTCGGCAGCTGCTACAAGGCTGGCGTTACAACCCCACTACATCCTCGGCCTGCAAGCCCTTGTCACCGGTGACCTGGGTGTATTCGACCTGCTGGCCTTCAGCCAGACTGCGATGGCCTTCACCGCGAATAGCGCGGTAATGCACAAACACATCAGCCCCGTTTTCACACTGAATAAAGCCGTAGCCCTTGGCATCGTTGAACCACTTCACATTGCCTGTTACGCGCGTTGTCATGGAACCTTTCCCCCTTTTTATTATTGATCGGGCTCGTTAATTGGCCCTTTGAGAACTATCGTTTAACGCTGATCTTTGAAGATTCGGTCTTACGCACAATCGCGAAAGAACACCGAGTATAAGTCAGGCAAAAAAACACTCAATCAATATTAGTTCGCCGCTTTTTTGCCGATTTTCCGGAGATACGGCAAACTACCCGACCGAGTAAACACTCGTTTAATCCACTAACGCAGAAGCCGTATGACCCCCTCCCCGTTCCGCCGCCTTGTATTTGGCGCCCTGCGTCGCTTGCTGTACCTGTGGGTGCGCTCGGAGACGATTAATCAGTCTTCCCTTTCCCTGAACCTGGATCGCAGCCGACCGGTGTTCTATGTGTTGCAATCGCCTTCGCTGACCGAACTGGCCGTGGTCGACACCGAATGCTCCAAGGCCGGTCTGCCGCGCCCGGTATTGCCGGTCGCCGTGGGCGAGATGATTGAGCCTGCCGCCTTCTTTTACCTGACCCCCGAGCCAGACTGGCTGGGCCGTCAGGACAAGCGCGGGGCACCGCCGGTGTTGACCCGTCTGGTCGACGGCCTGACCCACAATCCGGGCGAAGATGCGCAAATCATTCCAGTCAGCGTGTTTTGGGGCCAGTCCCCGGACAGCGAATCGAGCCCCTGGAAGCTACTGTTTGCCGACAGCTGGGCAGTGACCGGGCGCCTGCGCCGCATGCTGCGGATCCTGATACTGGGCCGCAAAACCCGCGTGCAGTTCTCGGCACCGATTCATTTGCGCGAACTGATCGACCTCAACAAAGGCCACGAACGCACCGTGCGCATGGCCCAACGCATTTTGCGGGTGCACTTTCGCAACCTGAAAACCGCCACCATCGGCCCCGATCTGTCGCACCGTCGCAACCTGGTCAAGGGCCTGGTCAACGAGCCTGCCGTGCGCCAGGCGATCCTCGATGAAGCCGAGCGCGAGAACATCTCGCCGGACAAGGCCCGAGCCCAGGCGCTGCGCTACGCCAATGAAATCGCATCCGACTACACCTACACCGCGATCCGTTTTTTCGAAGTGCTCCTGAGCTGGTTCTGGAACAAGATTTATGACGGGGTCAAGGTCAACCATATCGAGAGCGTGCAAAAGGTCGCCCAAGGCCACGAAATTATTTACGTGCCGTGCCACCGTAGCCATATCGACTACCTGCTGCTGTCCTACCTGCTGTTTCGCAATGGTCTGACCCCGCCGCATGTCGCCGCCGGGATCAACCTGAACATGCCGGTACTGGGCCGCCTGCTGCGTCGGGGCGGGGCTTTTTTCATGCGCCGCACCTTCAAGGGCAACCCGCTGTACACCTCGGTGTTCAACGAATACATGCATACCTTGTTCACCAAAGGTTTCCCGGTGGAGTACTTCGTCGAAGGCGGTCGCTCCCGCACCGGGCGCATGCTGCAACCGAAAACCGGAATGCTGGCCATCACCGTGCGCAGCTTCTTGCGTTCATCGCGTACACCGATTGTGTTTGTACCGGTCTACATCGGCTACGAGCGCGTACTCGAGGGTCGTACCTACTTGGGCGAATTGCGCGGTGCGAGCAAGAAGAAAGAATCGATTTTCGATATTTTCAAAGTAATTGGCGCCCTTAAAAAACAGAAGTTCGGTCAGGTCGCGGTCAACTTTGGTGAACCGATCAAACTCGCCGAGTTTCTTGAACAAGAGCAACCGGGCTGGCGCCAGCAGGAACTGGCGCCGCTGTATCGCCCGGAATGGTTGAGCCCAACCACCAATCGCCTGGCTGAAAAGGTTGCTCAGCATTTGAATGAAGCGGCAGCCATCAATCCGGTAAACCTGGTGGCGCTGGCCCTGCTTTCCACCACCCGACTGGCACTGGACGAACAGGCTATGGCGCGGGTGCTGGATCTGTATCTGGCCCTGCTGCGCCGCGTACCCTACTCGCCGCACACCACCTTGCCCGAAGGCGACGGCCGGGCGCTGATCAACCATGTGAAAGACATGAACCTGCTCGCCGAGCAAAGCGATGCGCTGGGCAAAATCCTTTATCTGGATGAGCAGAACGCAGTCCTGATGACCTATTACCGCAACAACGTGCTGCATATTTTTGCATTGCCTTCGTTGCTGGCCAGCTTCTTCCAAAGCGCCTCGCGCATGAGCCGCGAACAGATCCTGCGCTACACCCACGCACTGTATCCGTACCTGCAATCGGAGTTGTTTATCCGCTGGTCAGCGCAAGAACTCGACGGCGTGGTCGACCAGTGGCTCGAGGCTTTTGTCGAACAAGGCTTGTTGCGCTTCGAAAACGGCGTGTACCTGCGCCCGGCGCCAAGTTCGCGGCATTTTGTACTGCTGACCCTGTTGTCCAGGAGCATTGCGCAAACCCTGCAACGCTTCTACATGGCCATATCCTTGCTGCTCAACAGTGGTCAGAACACCTTGAGCGCCGAAGAACTGGAAGATTTGTGCACCATGATGGCCCAACGGCTTTCGATCCTGCACGGGCTCAACGCTCCCGAGTTTTTCGACAAGAGCCTGTTCCGCCACTTTATCCAGACATTGCTTGAAGAAGACGTACTGCGCCGTGATGCCAGCGGTAAGTTGAGCTACCACGAACTGCTCGGCGAACTGGCCGAAGGCGCCGCCAAACGTGTATTGCCGGCCGAAATTCGCTTGTCGATTCGCCAGGTTGCCTTGCACCGCAGCGAAGACCCACAAGAGCAGCCGCCGCTTGCGCTCGAAAAAACATCTTGATAGGAGCTCCCCATGAAAAAAGTACTTTTACTCAGCCTCACAGCCCTGCTCGGAGCCTGTAGTTCCATGACCTCAGCCCCGCAAGCGTCCCTCGACGGTGAAGTGTTTTACCTGCAACGTATTGCCCTGCCGCCTACGGCTACACTGGAAGTGAGCTTGCAGGATGTCTCGCTGGCCGACGCTCCGGCGGTAACGCTTGCCAAGCAAAGTGGCCAAATCAACGGTCAGGTGCCACTACCGTTCCACCTGACTTATGACCCGGCGCAGGTCAAGCCCGGCCATACCTATGCGGTGAGTGCGCGGATTGAAGAGAATGGCCAGTTGCTGTTTATCAGCACTGAGCGCAACAGCGTCGACCTGAATGCAAAAACCCTGCAACCGATCCGTTTGCGTGTGGATCAGGTTCGCTAATCAAGGAGTTACCCCATGCTGCGTCCTTCTCTACGTTTCGCGGGCCTGTGCGCAGGCCTGCTGATTTCGGCCAACGCGCTGGCGTTGTCGTTGAGCGATCTGTCGCAAAGCGATGCCACTGGCGGCCTTAAAGACGCCCTGACCCAAGGTGCGCAGATTGCGGTCAAGCAACTGGGTACCCCCGGTGGTTTCAGCAACAACCCCGAGGTCAAGATCGAGTTGCCGGGCAACCTCGGTAAAGTCGCGAAAAAGATGAAGCAATTCGGCATGGGCGCTCAGGTCGACCAACTTGAAACCAGCATGAACAAGGCCGCAGAAGCGGCCGTGCCACAAGCCCAAGTGTTGTTGGTGAATGCGGTGAAAAACATGAGCGTGGCAGATGCCAAGGGCATCCTCACCGGAGGCCAGGACTCAGCCACCCAGTACCTGAACAAAAGCAGCCGCGAACAGATCCGCGCCAAGTTCCTGCCAATCGTCAAAGCCGCCACGGACAAGGTTGGTCTGGCCCAGCAGTACAACGCATTCGCAGGGCAAGCGGCCACGCTGGGTGTGGTGGACGCCAAAAGCGCCAATATCGAAAGCTACGTGACCGAAAAAGCCCTGGATGGCTTGTTCGAAATGATCGGCAAACAGGAAGAAACCATCCGCCAGAACCCGGCAGCAGCAGCTACCAGTTTGGCCAAGAAGGTGTTTGGGACGCTTTAAGAGCAACCCTAGCCCCCTCCCGGAGGGAGAGGGGACTGACCGAGCTGTTGTCGGATTCAGTGCAGTATCTTCAGACTGCTGTGGCGCTCCAATATCCCCCAATCGGCCCCCTCACCCTCGGGGAGAGGGTTGGGGTGAGGGGCTTTTGCCTTTAAACCTTCCTCACCTTGAACCACGCCGCATACAAAGCCGGCAAAAACAGCAGGGTCAGCGCAGTCGCCACGATCAGCCCGCCCATGATGGCCACCGCCATCGGGCCGAAGAACACGCTGCGTGACAGCGGGATCATTGCCAGCACCGCCGCCAGCGCGGTCAGCACAATCGGGCGAAAACGCCGCACCGTCGCTTCAATAATCGCCCGCCACGGGTCCAGCCCCGCCGCTTTGTCCTGCTCGATCTGATCCACCAGGATCACCGAGTTGCGCATGATCATCCCCGACAGCGCAATGGTGCCCAGCATCGCCACAAAGCCGAATGGCTTGCCGAACAGCAGCAGGAACAGCGTCACACCGATCAAGCCCAACGGCGCCGTCAGAAACACCATCACCATGCGCGAGAAGCTGCGCAGCTGCACCATCAACAACGTCAGCACCACCACGATAAACAGCGGCACACCGGCTTTCACCGAGTCCTGACCACGGGTGGAGTCTTCAACGGTGCCGCCCACTTCCAGCAAGTAACCATCCGGCAACTCGGCGCGTACATCTTCAAGGGTCGGCAAAATCTGCTGTACCAAAGTTGCGGGTTGCTCCTTGCCATAAATGTCCGCACGCACGGTCACGGTCGGCAGACGGTTGCGGTGCCAGATAATGCCCTCTTCAAAGCCATATTCCAGGGTCGCTATTTGCGACAGGGCAACGCTCTGGCCATTGTCGGTCGGCACTGCCAGGCTCGGCAGCAATGACAGTTCAGTGCGTTCGTGAGGCGTGCCGCGCAGCAGAATCTCGATCAACTCGTTGTCTTCGCGGTACTGACTGACGGTTGAGCCAAGCAAGGTGCTTTGCAAAAAGCGCGACAGGTTGGCCGTGCTCACGCCCAAGGCCCGAGCACGGTCCTGATCGACATTGAGGTACACCACTTTGCTCGGTTCTTCCCAGTCCAGGTGCACGTTCACCACATAAGGGTTGTCGCGAACCTTGGCCGCCACCTTGCGCGCCAGTGCCCTTACCTCTTCGATATGCTCACCGGTGACCCGGAACTGCACCGGATAGCCCACAGGCGGGCCGTTCTCCAGACGCGTGACCCGCGACCGTATTGTCGGAAACTGCTCGTTAAGGGTGCTAATCAACCAGGTGCGCAGGTTTTCGCGGTCCTCGATGGTCTTGGCCAGCACTACAAACTGGGCGAAGCTGGCCGCAGGCAACTGCTGATCCAGTGGCAGGTAAAAACGTGGCGAGCCGGTCCCGGCATAGGCCACGTAGTTGGCGATCCCAGGGTGATCCTTGAGCAGCGCTTCGAGCTGTTTGACCTGATCGGTGGTGTTGCTCAACGAAGCGCCTTCGGCCAGTTTCATATCGACCATCAGCTCCAGACGGCTGGACGCCGGAAAGAACTGCTGAGGGACGAATTTGAACAACACTACCGACCCCAGGAACAGCAGTACGGTCAGTGCTATCACGGTTTTGCGCCGCGTCACGCACCACTCCACCAGCCGTCGAACCCGCTGGTAAAACGGTGTCGCATAGGGGTCAGGCACGCCAGCTCCGGTGCCGTGCTTGGCGGCATGGATCTTCGCCAGATCCGGCAACAACAGCGCGCCCAGGTACGGCACAAACACTACTGCCGCAACCCACGACGCCAGCAGGGCAATGGTCACCACCTGAAAAATCGAGCGGGTGTATTCGCCCGTGCTCGACTGCGCCATGGCAATCGGCAAGAAACCCGCAGCGGTAATCAGCGTACCGGTGAGCATCGGGAACGCAGTGCTGGTCCAGGCAAAGCTCGCCGCCTTGAGCCGGTCGTAGCCCTGCTCCATTTTGATCGCCATCATTTCCACGGCAATGATCGCGTCGTCCACCAACAGGCCCAGCGCCAGCACCAGAGCACCCAGGGAGATTTTATGCAGCCCGATGCCGAAGTAATGCATAGCGGCAAAGGTCATTGCCAGCACCAGCGGAATGGCCAGCGCCACCACCATGCCAGTGCGTATACCCAGCGAGAAAAAACTCACCAGCAACACAATAACCAGTGCTTCCACCAGCACCTGCACAAATTCGCCAACGCTGGTTTTCACCGCCGCAGGCTGATCAGAGACCTTGCCCAATTGCATGCCGGCCGGGAGATGCTTCTGGATTCGTTCAAACTCGGTGTCCAGCGCCTTGCCCAGCACCAGAATATCGCCGCCATCTTTCATCGCTACAGCCAGACCAATTGCGTCCTGGCCCATAAAGCGTATACGCGGCGCAGGTGGGTCATTAAAGCCACGACGCACATCGGCCACATCGCTGATCCGCAAGGTGCGCTCACCTACGCGAATCGGGAAATGTTCGATCTCTTCGACCGTTTTGAAATTACCGCTGACGCGCAATTGCACACGTTCGGCCGGGGTTTCGAAGAAGCCCGCAGTCGATACCGCATTTTGCTCTTCAAGTGCCTTTTGCACCGCCGCCAGCGGCAAGCCCAGGGTTGCGAGCTTGAGGTTGGAAAGCTCGATCCAGATTTTTTCGTCCTGCAGCCCCAGTAGCTCGACCTTGCCTACATCCTTGACCCGTTGCAGTTGGATCTGGATGCGATCGGCGTAGTCCTTGAGCACTGCGTAGTCGTAACCTTCGCCGCTTAAACTGTAGATATTGCCGAAGGTGGTGCCGAACTCATCATTGAAAAACGGCCCCTGCACATCCGGCGGCAAGGTGTAACGGATGTCACTGATCTTTTTGCGGACCTGGTACCACAACTCCGGAATCTGGTTTGAGTGCATCGAGTCGCGTGCCATAAAGGTCACTTGCGACTCACCAGGGCGCGAAAACGAGACAATCCGTTCGTATTCGCCCGTCTCCATCAGTTTCTTTTCAATACGCTCAGTGACTTGGCGCGAGACTTCTTCAGCCGTGGCACCCGGCCACAGGGTTCGAATCACCATGGCTTTGAAGGTAAACGGCGGGTCTTCGCTTTGGCCTAATTTGGTGTAAGAAAGCCCGCCGACAATTGCCAGCAAAAGCATCAGGAACAGTACGATTTGGCGATTGCGCAACGCCCATGCGGAAAGGTTAAAACCCATGGGGATTACTCCTTCGCCGCAACATTGATCGCCCGGTTGGAGCGATCAATCGGCCGCACCTCCTGTCCCGGGTGCAACACATGCACCCCGGCGGCAACGATCCAGTCATCGGCCTTGAGGCCTTCGAGTACCGGCACGCTTTTCTCGCCAAACGGTCCTACACGCACGGGGACCTGCTCCAACTTGTTGCCCTGGCCGACGCGCCACACGTAGGCTGCACCGTTCTCGGCAGTCAAGGCCGACAAAGGTACCGACAACGTGCTGACGCCTTCGCTCTGAATAAAGACCCGGGCGCTTTGGCCCAATTCGGCAGGCACTTTGCCCGCAGTGAAGGCGATACGGGCAGCAAAGGTGCGCGACTTTGGATCGGCCGACGGTGACAGTTCTCGAATACGTCCACTGAAGCGCTGGCCGGGTTGCGACCACAGCTCCACCGCTACCGGCAAACCGATCTTGAAGCGGCCAAAGTCCTGCTCCGGCAGGCTGATCAGCACTTCACGTTCGCCATCGGCAGCCAAGGTGAACACCGTCTGCCCGGCGTTTACCACTTGCCCGACTTCGACCTGACGCTGAGCGATCACACCATCTTGTGGCGCACGCAACACGGCGTAGCTTGCCTGATTGCTGGCTACGTCCTGCTCGGCCTTGAGCTGCTGCAGCTTGGCTTCACCCGAGCGGTAGAGGTTTTCGGCGTTGTCGAACTGCGAACGGCTGACCATCTGCCGATCCAGCAGGGTCTTGTAGCGATCGCGTTCAGCCCGTACCAGATTCAGGTTGGCCTGCCCGGCGGCCACTTGAGCACGGGTAGCGTCCAGTTGCAGGCGTACGTCTTGCGGGTCCAGCTCGGCCAGTGGCTGATTCGCCTTGACCCGCTCGCCTTCGTCAACCAGACGTTTGGTGACTTTGCCGCCAATACGAAACGCCAACTGCGGGTCAAAACGGGCCCGCACCTCACCAGGATAACTTTGGTTCGCCTGCGCCGAAGGCTGCGGTTGCACCACCATCGCCGGGCTAATGCTGATTTTGGCAGGCTCTTCATGCCCACACCCAGATAATAAAAAAACCAGACACAGAGGCACAGCGCGGGGCAAGGCATGGCGCAACATGGTGACGACCTTTCGCTAATGGGGCTTGGAATATTTATACTGACCAGCATGTTATTAATACTAAACTCACCAGTCCAGTAATAAACGGATATGCCTGACCATCATTTACCCCCCAATGCCCTCGGCCGCCCCAAGGACCTGGCAAAACGCCAGTCGATCCTTGACGCCGCCAAAACCCTGTTTTTGACCAATGGCTATGCCAATACCAGCATGGATGCGGTTGCAGGCCTGGCGGGCGTGTCAAAACTGACGGTCTACAGCCACTTCACCGACAAGGAAACGCTGTTTTCTTCGGCGATCATGTCCAAATGCACTGAGCAATTACCGGAACTGTTTTTTGAATTACCCGCAGGCAAGCCGATAGAGGCGGTGCTGTTGAATATCGCCCGCGGCTTTCAGGGGCTGATCAACAGTGAGGAGTCGCTGAACCTGCACCGCCTGATGGTCACCCTGGGCAGCCAGGACCCCAAGCTGTCGCAAATTTTCCTCGAAGCGGGCCCCGAGCGCGTGGTTCACGAGATGGAGGGGTTGTTGCGCAAGATCGATCAGAGCGGTGGGTTGCAGATAGACGACCCTCACTACGCGGCGGAGCACTTCTTCTGCATGCTCAAGGGCGCACCCAACTTTCGCCTGCTGTTTGCCGGCGGCGAGCCGCCGGGCCCCGAAGCGAGCGAGGCCCATGTACAGGAGGTCGTGGGGATTTTCATGCGGGCTTATCGGCCGTTCCTGTAGACACTCGGTTGTTGCTCCCGTGGGAGCGAGCCTGCTCGCGAAGGCCGTTCGCGAGCAACCACGGTTAAGGTTCTCTGCTGGCGCTGCCCAAGCTTTGTATCAGGGCTTCAACGCCTTCTTCGGATAAATATCGTATCGGCTCGATTTGCCATCCAATGCATGGCTCGGCTTTGGCCCTGCAATGCACGGTGCCTTGCGTGGGCGCTTGACCACCACCCGGTGAGTCGCCAGCGCCAGCGCCGCTTCAAGCAGGGCCGGGGCATCATTGTCATCACCGACTAACGGGCGAAACAGGCGCATCTCTTTCTTCACCAACGCGGTTTTCTCACGATGCGGGAACATCGGGTCGAGGTAGATCACCTGCGGCGGTTCGCCTTCCCAGTTGCGCATCACTTCAATCGAATTGCCTTTAAGCAAGTGCATGCGCGACACGATAGGCGCCACTTCAAAATCATCCAGGCCACGAGCCAGGCCGTCCTCAAGCAGCGCGCCAATCAGTGGTTGGCGTTCGATCAGGCTCATTTCACAGCCCAGACTCGCCAGAACGAACGCATCCTTGCCCAAACCCGCTGTGGCATCCAGCACCCGCGGGCGTACGCCCTGCTGGATGCCTACCGCCTTGGCAATCATCTGCCCGGTCCCGCCGCCGAACAAACGACGATGGGCCGCGCCGCCTTCCACGAAGTCGACCCGCACTGGCCCCGGCGCATCCGGGCCCAGTTGCTGCAATTGCAAACCCTGGGCGCTCAACTGCAAGGCGAACTGCGCATCCGGCTCGTCCAGAGGCAAACCCAGGCGCTCAGCCCATTGCTCGGCCAGGGCCTGATAGGCCTCGTCCAATGCCTCGACTTTGATACGACAGCCCGCTGCTTGCTCAATCATCTAAAAACACGCCCAAAAATTTAATGATCGGCAAAGACTGCCGATAAATGAAATATCCGCCATTTTGCCAGAGCCGGGCGTTGTCCGAGAGCTATGTCAGACATTCATTCCACATCCATCGGCTTTATTGCGCCAATTGGCGACTTTGGCCGACACAATTCGCAGATCACGGGCAGCGTCAATCACCTGTGGAAGGACTTCTACGCCCAAGCATTGGCAGAACAGTCCGGCACTGAAGAGTTTGCAGCGATAGATGTGGCCAACCTGGCCAGGGATGTAAATGCCGAGCCCCGTGGCGGGAGTGAGGTACTGGGTACTATCGTGACCCAGCGCCATTGCGAAGTTCAGGACACCGAGCTGCGCCCGCCGCAAGCTCTGTTTTTGCCCATTGCCGAATTCGAACTGGACCTGCTGCCACCGCCAGCCGTGCCCTACCCGGCTGAAGATCTTATCGCCCAACAGCAGCAACAGAATTTCAACAAGACCTGGGTGCGGCCGCTGGTCATGGCACAGGGACATCCGCTGCCCGCCCTAGGCCCGGGGCCTGAGCCACGCCCACTGCATCTGCCGATTGCAGAATTCGAGCTGGACCTGTTGCCACCCCCTGCCGAGCCATTCGACACCATGACCCTGATCGAGCAACAACGGGCAATGGACTTCGATCTGGGCTGGGCCCGCCCATTGGTGGTCAACAACCTGCGAATGGCGGCTTAAAGCAGGCCCAACTGTTCCACCGCCGTCTGCTGATGCAACTCAGGCAGTGCGGGCAGCCCCGGTAACCTTGCACTCAGTTGCCGATGAAAACGCCGCGCCAGTTCAGGCGCGCGGTGATTGTCCGGCGTGTGCAGAAACACATATGGCGTGCGCCCTTCCTCGATCCAGCCCGCGACTTTTTCAATCCAGGGCAACAAATACGGATCATTGGCCTCCAGCTCCGGGCGACCAATAAACCGCACCTGCGGGAATTGCGTGAAGGCTGCCGGGCGCGGAGGCACTTTGGGCTTTTTCGATTGCGCGTGAAGCACCGCAGGATCGGTCGAGGTGCAACTGAACAGTGCGCGCGGATCAAGGCAGATACGCTCGACCCCGCGATCCATCAGCAGGCGATTGAGCAAGCGCTCGGCATCGCCCCTGGCAAAGAACTCCGGGTGACGCACTTCAACGGCCAGCGGGCACTCCAGAGCGTCTATAAAGCTCACCAGCTCGGCCAAACGATGAGGGCCGAAGCTAGCCGGTAGTTGTAGCCAAAACGGCGCTACGCGTGCTCCCAAGGGCCGCAACAACTGCAGGAAGCTTTCTGCTGCCGGTGTTTGCTCACGCAAATCACCGCCATGGCTGATTTCCCTCGGGAACTTGGCGGTAAAGCGAAAGTGTTCCGGCAGGCTTTGCGCCCAGCGCTCGACCGTGGTCGGTGCGGGCCTGGCATAGAAGGTAGTGTTGCCTTCGACGGCATTGAAGACCTGCGCATACAAGCTTAGAAAATCGGTCGAGCGAGCGTTCTGCGGGTACAGGCCTTCGCGCCAGGCGTTGTCACTCCAGGACGGGCAACCAAGGTAATAAGGCAGAGGTAATTGAGTCATGGCTCAAATATACAGGTCCAGCCCTAGCACTTGGGTTTCCCATTCAACAAAGCCTGCGGTGGTCAGGTAGCTGGCAAGGGCACTGGCTGCGTTTTTGCTCATGGCACGTTGGAAGATCATGTCCTGGGAGCGCACTGGCAACTGGCTGATGCGGTCGCTGGATGAGGACGTACGGGTAGCTTGCGGAGCGCTTTCGAGCGGAACTTCACTGTCCTCAACCGACTCATCAAGCAGCGGCTGGCCTTTACGCGGCTTGCGCTTGATCGGGTAGGACTGGGAAGAAAAGCCGTCAATGCGCATGGCAGCAAGCTCGGTAGCGATAGTTACAATTTAGCGGCGCCAGGCTGACTAAGCAAATGAGCCAGCGATTGGTTGCGCGGTGCAAACAATATGCGTAGCAGCTGCCGAGGTACGAAGGCTGCGTTCGGCGGCGAAGCCGTCGTGAATTCAAGCGCCCCAGTGTGTCAGATACAATGAGAGCTCAGGTTTTACGACGGCTTCGTACCTCGGCAGCTGCTACAGGGCAGCGGGGTTTAGCGCTCGGCTTTGGGTGTCGCCACCTTGTCACGCAGGTACACCGGCTGCGCGTCATCGGCGCGGATGGCTTCGCCACGGGCCCAGGCAAATCGGGCCAGGGTCAGCAGGTCTTCAGCGTGGGGCAACATGCCCGCATCCATCGCGTACGGCTTGACCTGCAAACGCTCGGCGTAACCCCAGCCAGTGCCCGCGCCAAACCAGTCGCCTGTGGCGCCATCGGGCAAGGTGGCAGCCTCGGGCGCCAAGACGGCTTCAGCGCCTTGCAGACGCATTTCCCCCGCCTCTTCGCGATAGCAACCCCAATACACTTCATCCATCCGCGCATCAATGGCCGACACCACCTGGGTCGCGCCGTGCTCGCGATGGGCACGCTGGGCCAGTACCGCCAGGTTGGAGATCGGCAACACCGGGCGCTCCAGCGCAAAAGCCAAGCCCTGGACCACGCCAATGGCAATACGCACGCCGGTAAAGGCACCAGGCCCACGACCAAAGGCAATGGCATCGACTGCCGACAGCTCGATACCCGCCTGAGCCAACAGCTCTTTAATCATCGGCAACAGCTTTTGCGCGTGCAGGCGCGGGATCACCTCGTAGTGGCTCGTGACCTTGCCATCGTGCAACAGGGCAACAGAACAAGCTTCAGTCGCGGTATCCAGGGCCAGCAAGGTGCTCATCGGTGTTCCCGTCAGAATCAGAATTGGAAATAGTGCAGCAGTATAAACAACAACAGCCCGCAAGCGGGCTGTTGTGATGACGCAAAATCGACTTATCAGCTCAACGCTTCAAGCACCTTGGCAGTGATCGATTCTACCGAGCCAACGCCTTCAACGTGGCTGTACTTCGGCTTGCCATGGGCAGCAGCCAGCTTCTGGTAGAAGTCCACCAGCGGCTTGGTTTGCGAATGGTAAACCGACAGGCGATGACGAACGGTTTCTTCGGTGTCGTCCTTGCGCTGTACCAGGTCTTCGCCAGTGGCGTCGTCCTTGCCTTCAACCTTTGGCGGGTTGTAGACGGTGTGGTAAACGCGGCCCGAAGCTTCGTGTACACGACGGCCAGCAATACGCTGAACGATCTCTTCGTCTTCTACTGCAATTTCCAGCACGTGGTCCAGCTCGACACCGGCTTTGACCAAGGCTTCAGCTTGCGGAATGGTGCGCGGGAAACCGTCGAACAGAAAACCGTTTACGCAGTCCGGCTGAGCAATACGCTCTTTGACCAGGTTGATGATCAGGTCGTCGGAGACCAGACCACCGCTGTCCATTACGCCTTTGGCGATCAGGCCCAGCTCGGTGCCGGCTTTAACGGCTGCACGCAACATGTCGCCAGTGGAGATTTGCGGGATGCCAAATTTTTCAGTAATGAACTTTGCCTGAGTACCTTTACCGGCCCCGGGAGCTCCCAGCAGAATTACGCGCATCGATGTGCTCCTCAAATTTTTTATTTAAATGACAACAGACTCGCCTCTTTGGGCCAGTCTCAAAATCGGGTTATGGCCATCAAAACGGCCAAGGGCTGATCAAGATACACAGCAGGCCCGGCCCACACAAGACGCCAAAAGTAGGAAAAATTACAGCTAAACGGGCCTGTGCGGCCGGGTGTCACAGGTCTCAACCCCACAATAAAGTGTCGCGCCCGCGCAGGAATCGGTAGCAACTCTGCCCGGCCCCCACGCCCCCTGGTGCGACATTGGCCGCTCTTTTGCCTTAGCCGGTGTTGCGCAAGCCCGCCGCGATCCCGGCCACAGTTACCAGTAATGCCTGTTCCAGAGGGCTGTCCTGGGCTGCTTGCTGGCGACGCGAGCGCGCCAGAAGCTCGGCCTGCAATAGATGAAGAGGATCAAGGTAAGTGTTGCGTAAACGAATGAATTCAAGGGTCTCCGGGCTATGCGCCATCAACTGCGCCTGACCGGTCAAACCCAGAACCACCGCGCATGCCTGCGACAATAAGTCGCGTAAGTGCGCACCCAATGGCAGCAGTTCCGGGCTCACCAAACGCTCGTCGTAGAGCCGGGCGATATCGGCATCGGCCTTGGCCAGGACCATTTCCAGCATGTCGATGCGAGTGCGGAAGAACGGCCACTGCTCGCGCATTTGCGCCAACTGCTCGCCTTCACCGCGTGCCAGCGCCTGGCTCAACGCGGTTTCCCAGCCCAGCCAGGCGGGTAGCATCAGACGGGTCTGGGTCCAGCCGAAAATCCACGGGATAGCCCGCAGGCTTTCAATCCCGCCTGCCCGACGTTTGGCCGGACGGCTGCCCAACGGCAAACGGCCCAACTCCTGCTCCGGGGTGGATTGGCGGAAGTACTCGACGAACTGCGGGTTATCGCGCACCACCCCACGGTAGGCCTTGACCCCGTCTGCCGCCAACTCATCCATCAGCGCCCGCCAACCCGGCTCCGGCAGGGGTGGCGGGAGCAAGGTGGCTTCCAGTACAGCGGCCAGATACAGGTTCAGATTTTGCTCGGCGATATCCGGCAGGCCGAACTTGAAGCGAATCATTTCGCCCTGCTCCGTAGTACGGAAACGCCCCGCCACCGACCCCGGCGGCTGCGACAGAATCGCCGCGTGGGCCGGGCCACCGCCACGCCCCACGGTGCCGCCGCGACCATGGAACAACAGCAGCTCAACGCTTTGCGTACGGCAGATATTGACCAGGGTTTCCTGCGCTCGATACTGCGCCCAGGCCGCCGCCGTGGTGCCCGCGTCCTTGGCCGAATCGGAGTAGCCAATCATGACTTCCTGCGGGCCATGCAAACGGGCGCGATAACCCGGCAGTAACAGCAAACGTTCGATAACCGGACCTGCATTGTCGAGATCCGCGAGGGTTTCAAACAGCGGCACCACACGCATCGCACGCTCAAGCCCGGCTTCTTTGAGCAGCAGTTGCACCGCCAGCACATCAGAAGCGGCTCCCGCCATCGAAATCACATAAGAACCCAGCGAGGCCCCCGGTGCAGCGGCCACTTCGCGGCATGTCGCCAGGACTTCGGCGGTGTCGGCACCGGGTTTGAAGTAGCCCGGCAGCAGCGGTCGGCGGTTGGCCAGTTCGCGCATCAGGAAGATCAAGCGCGCTTCTTCGTCCCAGTCCTCGTAACGGCCCAGACCCAGATAGTCAGTGATTTCCGTCATTGCCGCCGTGTGGCGAGAGGCGTCCTGACGCACATCGAGGCGCACCAAAAACAGGCCAAAGGTTACGGCCCGACGCAGGCAATCAAGCAATGGACCGTCAGCAATGACACCCATGCCACAGGCATGCAGGGACTGATAACACAGTTGCAACGGCGCCAGCAGATCGCGATTGTCCTGCAACACCGCCTCGGGAGCGCTCTGGTTACTGCTCAGCGCGCTCTGGGCCCAGCTACGGGTAGCGCGCAGGCGCTCACGCAATTGCTTGAGCACGGCCCGATACGGTTCGCCGCTCTCCCCTGCTACGGCCAGCAACGCGGGCGTGGCCTGCTGCATCGAAAGGTCAGCCGCCAGTTTGTCGATATCGCGCAGATACAGATCAGCCGCCATCCAGCGCGCCAGCAGCAGCACCTCACGGGTCACAGTGGCCGTGACATTGGGGTTGCCGTCACGGTCGCCGCCCATCCAGGAAGCAAAACGGATCGGTGCCGCTTCCAGCGGTAAATGCAGCCCGGTGGTCGCATGCAGAGCCTTGTCCGCCTTGCGCAACATGTGCGGCACCGCGTGCCATAACGAATGTTCAATGACCGCAAACCCCCACTTGGCCTCATCGACAGGCGTGGGACGAGTACGACGGATTTCTTCGGTGTGCCAGGCTTCAGCGATCAACCGCTGCAGGCGCTGTTCGATCTCGGTTTTTTCCGCGAGGGTCAGGTCACGATGGTCCTGGGCAGCCAGTTGCTCGGCAATTGCATCGTACTTTTGAATCAAGGTACGCCGGGTCACTTCAGTGGGATGTGCGGTGAGCACCAGCTCGATTTCCAGACGGCCTACCTGACGCGCCAGCGACTCGGCACTATGCCCCTCGGCCAGCAGACGCTCGAGCAACTGCGGCAACACCAGCGCCTCGAAAGGCTCGGCCTGCCCCTCTTCACGCCGGTGGATGAGCTGGTACTGCTCGGCGATATTGGCCAGGTTCAAAAACTGGTTGAACGCCCGCGCCACCGGCAACACTTCATCGTCGCTCAGGGCATCCAGAATCGCACTCAACTCTTCGCCTGTAGTGCCGCGCCGATCGGCCTTGGCTCCCCGGCGAATAAGCTCGATCTTGGCGAGAAATTCTTCGCCGTATTGGTCACGAATCGTATTACCCAACAGCTCACCCAGCAGGTGAACATCATCGCGCAAGCGTGCATCAATATCGGTCATCAGCAGTTTCTCCAGCGGTATCCGGGGACAGCTCGTGCCCCAAGAGTGCGTTGCAAACGCTGTTTCTGGCAAGCCATCCGCGCCGCCGTACCAGAAAAATGCGCTGACCGAACGGTCAGAATTCTTTTAGGCCATATGCCATCTTTTATTGAACTATTCAAAAAACGCTCCGGTCACAGCCATTAACCATCACCGCTGGAACTCGTGTTCCAACACTCCGGGTGACGCCACCAGTCGTGATGGAATTTGCTGTTTCTAAGGAGTTTCCCAATGGAGTTGAAGACCATGATGACCCGCACTGTCAAAACCACCTCACCACGCCTGCGCGGGCTAAAACTGGCTGCGCTGGCAATCGGCACCAGCTTCGTTTTGGCTGGATGTGCTGGCAACCCGCCGTCGGAACAATACGCAGTGACTCAGTCGGCCGTGAATAACGCCGTGAGCGCGGGCGGTACTGAATATGCGCCGGTGGAAATGAAGTCTGCCCAGGACAAGCTCAAGCAAGCCGAGCTGGCCATGCATGACAAAAAATACGACGAGGCCCGACGCCTGTCCGAACAAGCTGAGTGGGACGCTCGCGTAGCAGAGCGCAAAGCCCAGGCGGCCAAAGCCGAGAAAGCTGTTCAGGATGCTCAGAAAGCCGTGCAGGAATTGCGTCAGGAAGGCATGCGCAGCGTTCAGTAAACGCTGCTGTTTTTTCACTGCACCCGACGACACAGCATTCCTAATCGATAGAAAGGACTAAATATCATGCGCAATACAGTACTGATCCCTGCCCTGTTGGCCCTGAGCGTTGGCCTGGCGGCGTGCTCGCACCAGCCAAACGTCAATCTGGAAAACGCCAAGACCAACTTCTCGGGCCTGCAAACCAACCCTGAAGCCACCAAGGTTGCAGCGCTTGAAACCAAGGACGCCAGCGAATGGCTGGACAAGGCTGAAAAGGCTTATCTGAACAAGGAAGACGAGTCCAAGGTCGACCAGTTGGCCTATCTGACCAACCAGCGTATTGAAGTGGCCAAGCAAACCATCGCGTTGCGCACCGCTGAAAACAACCTGAAAAATGCCGGTGCTGCACGCTCCCAGGCATTGCTTGATGCCCGTGATGCGCAGATCAAGCAACTCAAGGGCATGAACGCCAAGCAAACCGAACGCGGCACGCTGGTCACCTTTGGCGATGTGCTGTTCCAGTTCGGCAAGTCCGATCTGCAACCCAATGGCATGCGCAATATCAACACCTTGGCTGAGTACCTGGTCCAGAACCCGGATCGCAAGGTGATTGTCGAGGGTTACACCGACAGCGTCGGTTCGGCAGCTTTCAACCAGACCTTGTCTGAGCGTCGTGCCGAGTCTGTGCGTAATGCTCTGGTGCGCAAGGGTGTAGACCCAACCCGTATCGTGGCTCAGGGTTATGGCAAGGAATACCCGGTTGCGAGCAACGCCACCGATTCGGGGCGAGCTCAGAACCGCCGCGTTGAAGTGACCATCTCCAACGACAACCAGCCGGTAGCACCACGTTCCTCGATGCAATAAGCCCATGCAAAAAGCCCCGCCTGAGCGATCAGGCGGGGCTTTTTGCTTCTGTACGAACGCGGGCAACTCTGCGTAGCAGCTGCCGAAGGCTGCGTTCGGCGGCGCAGCCGTCGTAAACACTGAAAGCACGGTTTAGCTGAAAAAACGCGAGTTCAGGTTTTACGACGGCTGCGCCGCCGGACGCAGCCTCGTTCCTTCGGCAGCTGCTACAGCTTCGGTGTTTCCTGGCCCAGGCAACGCACCGCTTGTTTCTTGTTATTGACCAATACCCCGGTCAGGCCCTTCTGCTCGGTGTCGAACAGTACGATGATGCCGTCGATGCACTGCGCCACCTGGTTGGCTGGCGTGAGCGAGACTTTGTAGTCTTCACCGGGAATGGTCTTGAGCATGGTGAAGTCGCTGAGCAACAACGCATCTTCAGGCTTGGCGAAGTGCAGATAGCCGTAGTACCACAGAGCACCCACGGTGCCGATGATGCTGCAGATACCTGTGATGATCAGGGGGATGGCGTTGCGTTCTTCACTCATTGTTGGCTCTCGGCTTCAAGTTCGGTGTTCGGTGAGGCGGGGTAGTTGGGAATTTCGCCCAAGCGCCGCACGCCATTAAAGTGTTGCGGGTCATCCAGGTAGCGCAGCATCACCTGACGCCAGGTTGGGTCGGCAAACGTCTGGACGTGACCGCCACGCGTCAGTTGCAGCACCTTTGGCGGGGGCGCAGCTTGATACAGGCGCAAGCCATTGGAAAGCGGCACGATCGGATCATCCAGGCTGTGGAAAATCAGCAGCGGCACGCCGCCCATTTGCGGCATCGCATAAACCGCACTGTCGGCGTCGGGCACCAGCCATGACAACGGCACTTGCAACGGCCAGGTCAGCCAGGACGTGCTCAAGGCAAACTGCCCTACTTCGCGGTAACTGGCCGGAACGCCATCAAGCACCATCGCCTTGATTCGTGCCCGTTGCTGCGGATGTTCACTCAGGTAGTGCACGCCCATCGCGCCCCCCAGGCTCTGCCCCAGCACGATCAGTGGCTGACCTCGAGTTTGCGGTTGTTGCTGCAACCAGTCGAAAGCCGCGTCGATGTCCTGATACACCGCAGGCAAACCCGGTGAGCCCTGCGACAAGCCGTAACCGCGATAGTCGAGCATCAGCACTTGATAGCCCTGCTCTGGCAGCCAGGCAGTAGCGCCCAAGTGGTAAGCCAGGTTGCCGCCATTGCCGTGCAGATGCAGCACCGTGCCCTTGAGCGGCACGCCTTTTTTGGCCGGTAGCCACCAGCCACTCAGGCGCGTGCCATCGGCGGCAGTGAGGGTCACGTCACGATAGTCCAGGCCTGCCGCCGCCGGAGTAATCGGCTGGCCGGGCTCGGGGTAAAACAGCAATGAGCTGCATCCGCTGAGGGTCAACAGCAGGCAGAGTGCAGCCAGGGTTTTCATCTGAGTTGGCACCAGTTGCGAAGGTTGCATTACTTGTAGCAGCTGCCGAAGGCTGCGTTCGGCTGCGCAGCAGTCGTAAAACCGACAGACGCCGTTGACCTGAAACACCGCGAAACCCGATATTGCGATGGCTTCGCCATCGAACGCAGCCTTCGGCAGCTGCTACGGTTCACGGTGTACGTTACAAAATATTCGAGTAGTCCGCTTCAATACGGTCAAGGCTCAGGTGGTTGAGGAAGTTGGAGAAACACATCCAGGCCGAGAGCGCATTCATGTCGCGGAACTGATCCGGCAAGTATTTGGGCGCAACCACCAGCCCTTCATCCACCAACTGACGCAGGGTGCGCATGTCTTCCAGCGTGGTTTTGCCACAGAACAGCAGCGGCACTTGCTCCAGCTTGCCTTTACGCACGGCCAGCTGAATATAGTTGTAAACCATGATGAAGCCTTTGAGGTAGGACAAGTCTTTGGTGAATGGCAGGCCATTGGGCACTGATCCACGGAAAACTCGGCTCGCGTTGCCATAACTTTCTGGCATCTCAAAACCTTGCTCACGGAAGAACTCATACACCTGCATAAAGTCCGCGCCCTCCTCCACCATATGAATGGCGCGAGTGCGGTTGGTCAGCTTGCGCAGCCGGCTCGGGTAGGACGCAAAGGTGATGATTTCCATCAAAATCGCCAGGCCTTCCTGGGTCACCGTGGACGACGGCGGGCCCTTGGACAGAAAGGTACAGATTGGCTGGTTCAGACCGTTAAGCGTGGTACCCACATGCACCAAGCCCTCATGCACTTCCAGGGCCCGCACATCACGTTCGTTAAACATCGCATCGGTGCGGATCTTGATGTAATCGGCACCCGCTGCCGCGTCCGCAACGATGCCATCGGACTCAAACACCCGGATGGTTTCCTCTGCCTCGCCAAATACCTTGTTCAGGCGGCTTTGCAGCAGGTTCACCGCATCTTTGGCGGTCAGGGTCTTGGCTTCGTCCTTGAGCGCGCCGTGGCCGTCGATATTGTCCAGGTAGTCGGACATCATCAAGCCCAGATCGGCCAAGGTCGGATCACCGGCATGGAACGCGTCCGAGGCGGCGCCATACAGTTCCTGGGAAATCAGCCCGAAGTCTTCAGTACCGCGCGCTTCAAGCATGCGCACCACCATCCGGTACTCCTTGCACATGCGGCGCATGATCTGCCCGACCGGGTTGAACTGGCCCAGTTGGCGGGTGATGTCGCGCTCGATGTTCTGGAACTCGGATTTCACCGCGCCCGAGTCAAAGGACAACGGTCGCCCCAGATAATAATCACGGCTGACCGCAGGCATTTCCTTGCCTTTGGCCTTGAGAAACCCCTGGCGGATGCTGTCGTCCCACTTCACCGCATCCAGTACGCGAATCGGGGTTTGTGCCAACACGATGCGGTCAGACAAGGTGCGGATCGTGCGCTGGTAGTCGTCCACCGGCAGCTTCCTTCAATTAAGAGCGTGCTTGTAATCAAGAACGTTATTTGGCCGCGCGTTTATAGCGGGCTGCTTCGACAAATACGTCGGAATTGGCCGGGTCGTCCAGGTAGGCAAAAACATCGGCCGACGGGCTTTTGATCAAGGTGCCAGGGCCTTCTGCGGTTTCGACCGGATCACCGCTCAACACGGACTGGCCGATAGCCTGCTTGATTTGATCAAGGTCCAGATCGTAGATCACCAGCTCACCGTTATCGGTCAACTCAAAACCGCTCAGCGTGTGATTGCCGCCCAGTTTGGCCGGTATTGCAGCCGAGGCATACCAGCGACTGCCGTGGCGAGCAACGATAAACACATAACGCTCACGGGCCTTGGGTTCGCCCTTGGGGTAGACCACGGCCTGGTATCGGGTTTTGTCGATGGCACTGATCTCAAGATTGCGTGCTTGCCCCCAGGCATCCTTGCTGACCCACTTGCCCAGCAGCTGTTTAGGCGCTGGCTGTGGCGCAAGCGGCGCCTGGCTAAAGGTCACAAGACAACCGTTCAACATCAAAAACGACAATGCCATAAGCATCACGCGCCAAGCTTTCATGCCTGCATCCTTCTATAGAGCGGCCAGCACCAAGTGCATGTAGCGCGTAAGAATAGCCAGCCGGTCGTTATCCGCCTCAGGCTGCGCGCCATCAAGTAGGGCCTGATACTCCATCCGACCGATAATCGCCGTCAAGACTTTGGCATCCTGCTGAGGTTGCCTGGAGCCTAGCACTTCGAAGATCTGGCCGGCGCCCTGCAGGAAAATCTGCTGATGCGAACGTACCAGCACCGCCAGCCGTGGGTTGAACAGTGCCGCCTGATGAAAAGCCTGCTCGGCCATCAGATGCTCGCGACGGGTAAGCATTTGATGCTGAAGATAATCAGCGGTCATCTCGGCGATTTCATCCGCCAGTACGGCACGGGCCCGTTGGCTGCCATCGCCCTTGGCCACCAGGTAGCGCAACTTGCCTTCGGTGCTTTGCCAAAGCTTGGCCATGAACGCAGCACTGCGCTCCACGTACTGAGCGAAAGTGTCATTGAGCAGGTCGTCAATGTCCTTGAAGTAGTAGGTGGTTGCCGACAGTGGCACCCCGGCCTCTGCGGCCACAGCCCGATGCCGTACCCCGCGCACACCGTCGCGGACCACAATGCGCATGGCGGCATCGAGGATCAGTTGGCGGCGCTGCTCGCTGCCATGCCGGCTGGCCTTGCGGCCTTGGTATTGAACACTTTCAGCTACTGCCACGGCGACATTTGCGGCGCCTTCCGGAGACACGACAAGGTTCACGATAAATTCCTTTTAACGTTGATTAACACTCTGTAGATACTCTGTTCCAGGTCAAGCGTGGGAGCGAGCCTGCTCGCGAATGATCTTCGCGAGCAGGCTCGCTCCCACGCTTGAAGTATCTCTGCCGCTGCCGAAGGCTGCCATGGGTTGGGTCTGCGGCTCTTGTCGCAGCCTTCGGCAGCGGCTGCAGGACCCTACATCCCGGGCAATAAAAAGCCGCCTCAAATCGGCGGCTTTTTATTCTGGTACGTTACGCTTGTGGGCGCATGTGCGGGAACAGGATCACGTCACGAATCGACGGTGAGTTGGTCAACAACATCACCAGACGGTCGATACCGATACCTTCACCGGCAGTCGGCGGCATGCCGTATTCCAGGGCACGTACGAAGTCTGCATCGTAGTGCATGGCTTCGTCGTCGCCTGCGTCTTTATCCGCGACCTGAGCCATAAAGCGCTCAGCCTGATCTTCAGCATCGTTGAGCTCGGAGTAGGCGTTGGCGATTTCACGACCACCGATAAACAGCTCAAAACGGTCAGTGACGTTCGGGTTTTCGTCGTTACGACGAGCCAGCGGCGACACTTCGAACGGGTACTCGGTGATGAAGTGCGGCTGTTCCAGCTTGTGCTCGACCAGTTCTTCGAAAATCATCACTTGCAGCTTGCCCAGACCTTCAAAGCCCAGCACCTTGGCGCCAGCTTTTTTGGCGATGGCGCGAGCCTTGTCGATGTCGTTCAGGTCGTCAGCGGTCAGCTCGGGGTTGTACTTGAGGATCGAGTCGAACACCGACAGACGTACAAATGGTTCGCCGAAGTGGAACACTTTGTCGCCGTACGGCACGTCAGTAGTGCCCAGAACCAGCTGCGCCAGTTCACGGAACAACTCTTCGGTCAGGTCCATGTTGTCTTCGTAGTCGGCGTAAGCCTGATAGAACTCCAACATGGTGAATTCAGGGTTGTGACGAGTCGAAACGCCTTCGTTACGGAAGTTGCGGTTGATCTCGAACACCTTTTCAAAACCGCCTACCACCAGACGCTTGAGGAACAGTTCCGGCGCGATGCGCAGGTACATGTCCATGTCGAGAGCGTTGTGATGGGTTTCGAATGGCTTGGCCGCCGCGCCGCCCGGGATGGTTTGCAGCATCGGCGTTTCCACTTCAAGGAAGTCGCGCGCCATCAGGAAGCTGCGGATGTGGGCGATGACTTGCGAACGCACACGGAAAGTGTGACGCACGTCTTCGTTGACGATCAGGTCAACGTAACGCTGGCGATAGCGCTGCTCGGTGTCGGTCAGGCCGTGGTGCTTGTCCGGCAGCGGGCGCAGGGATTTGGTCAGCAGGCGCACGTCGGTCATTTCAACGTACAGGTCGCCTTTGCCGGAACGGGCCAGGGTGCCAACAGCAGCGATGATGTCGCCCAGATCCCAGGTTTTCACAGCGGCCAGGGTTTCTTCCGGCAGGGTCTTGCGGTTGACGTAGACCTGGATGCGACCGGTCATGTCCTGGATCACCATGAACGAGCCACGGTTAAGCATGATGCGACCAGCAACCTTGACCGGGATGGCGGCTTCGGCCAGCTCTTCCTTGGTCGCTTGCGCGTACTTCTTCTGCAGGTCGGCGCAGTAGTTGTCACGGCGGAAGTCATTCGGGAAGGCATTACCCTTGGTGCGCTCGGCTGCAAGTTTTTCCTTGCGCAGGGCGATCAGGGCGTTTTCTTCCTGTTGCACGTCTTGCGGATCGAGTTGTTGGTCGCTCATGTCTTAAAAAATTCCATCACAGGTTCGTTACCCCCACCTTGCGGCGGGGGGAAGCGGGCTTTAGCACGCCTTTTGGGCATCGCACTGGCTTCGCACTTTACGGTTGGTCGCTCGACTTACAGCCCTTGTTTCAGGCTGGCTACCAGGTACTCGTCGATATCGCCGTCGAGCACCTTATCGCAATCACTGCGCTCGATATTGGTACGCAAATCCTTGATACGCGAGGCGTCAAGTACGTACGAGCGGATCTGATGACCCCAGCCGATATCCGACTTGGTGTCTTCCAGCGCCTGGGAAGCGGCATTACGCTTCTGGACTTCCTGCTCGTAGAGACGCGCGCGCAGCATTTTCATCGCGGTGTCTTTGTTCGCATGCTGCGAACGTTCGTTCTGGCAGCTCACCACGGTGTTGCTCGGTACGTGAGTAATACGTACGGCGGAGTCGGTGGTGTTTACGTGCTGACCACCCGCACCGGAGGAGCGATAGGTATCGATCCGCAGGTCCGAGGGGTTGATGTCGATTTCGATGTTGTCGTCGATTTCCGGCGAAACGAATACAGCCGAGAACGAGGTGTGACGACGGTTTCCCGAGTCGTACGGGCTTTTGCGGACCAGACGATGGACGCCAATTTCGGTGCGCAACCAACCAAATGCGTACTCGCCCTTGATATGTACGGTCGCGCCTTTGATCCCGGCAACGTCACCGGCAGACAGCTCCATGATGGTGGCATCGAAGCCGCGCTTGTCGGCCCAGCGCAAATACATCCGCAACAGGATATTGGCCCAGTCTTGCGCTTCGGTACCACCGGAGCCTGCCTGAATGTCCAGGTAAGCGTTGTTGGCGTCCATTTCACCGCGGAACATGCGGCGGAATTCGAGTTTTTCAAGGGCTTCGCGCAGACGTTCCACCTCAGCGGCAACGTCATCTACAGCGGCCTGATCTTCTTCCTCGGCGGACATCAACAGCAGGTCTTTGGCATCGGCCAGACCGGTGTGCATCTCATCAAGGGTTTCAACGATCTGCGCCAGCAGGGAGCGCTCGCGCCCCAGCTCCTGGGCGTACGAAGGGTTGTTCCAGACACTCGGATCTTCAAGCTCGCGATTGACTTCAGTCAGACGCTCATGCTTTTGATCGTAGTCAAAGATACCCCCGAATGGTTTCGGAGCGCTCTGACAGGTCCTTGATGCTGTTAAGGATCGGGTTGATTTCCATGGCTGGCGGCACTCGTAGGCGATTTTTACAAAGCCGGGGAGTATACCGTAAACCAAGCACATCAGCAGCCCGCCTGGCGGGGTTATGGGCAGGAAAATCAACACAAACCGCATCGCCCCAATCGCGAGCAAGCCCGCTCCCACAGATGATCCGGGAGTGATAGCTTATTGACGCATTCCGTCAGCAATCTCATCTTTCCTATGGGGACAAGGTCCTGGAAGGATGTACGCGGTATTCCAATTAACACTAAAACCCTGTAGCCGCTGACGAGCAGCGGCTACAGGAGTGGGTTACTCGATCCCCACCTGGTTACGCCCATTTTTCTTGGCCAGATACAGCCCCTTGTCTGCCGCCGAAATCAGCTCGCGGCAATTGCCGCCCTGTTGCGGGGTCATGGTCGCCAGGCCAATGCTGATGGTCAGGCACTGACCCGCTGTCGGCGAAATATGCGGGATGTTCATGGCTTCGACCGCCATACGCAGCTTTTCAGCTACCAGCCGGGCTCCGCCCTGCGAGGTATTGGGCAGTACGATGGCAAATTCCTCGCCACCATAACGGGCTGGCAAGTCAGACGGTCGGCTGCTGGCATCGCGGATGGCCGAGGCCACTTTGCGCAACGCTTCGTCGCCGTCCAAATGACCAAAACTGTCGTTAAAGGACTTGAAGTAGTCGACATCAATCATCAACAACGACAACTGGGTTTGCTCGCGCATGGCGCGGCGCCACTCCAGTTCCAGATACTCATCGAAGTGCCTGCGGTTGGACAGCCCGGTCAGCCCATCGGAATTCATCAGGCGTTGCAGCACCAGATTGGTATCCAGCAACTGCTGCTGACTGACCCGCAACGCACGGTAAGCCGCATCACGCTGCAACAGCGTCATGTAAGACCTTGAGTGATAGCGAATCCGCGCCACCAGTTCGATGTTATCCGGCAGTTTCACCAAATAATCATTGGCCCCAGCCGAGAAAGCCGCGCTTTTAATCAGCGGATCCTCCTTGGTGGAAAGCACAATGATCGGAATATTCTGGGTCGCCGGGTGATTGCGGTACGCGCGCACCAGGGTCAGACCGTCAAGACCCGGCATCACCAGGTCTTGCAAAATCACCGTCGGCTTGATGCGGATGGCCTGAGCAATAGCCTGATGCGGGTCCGCACAAAAGTGAAAGTCTATATTTTGCTCAAGAGCAAGCCCACGGCGTACGGCTTCGCCGATCATTGCCTGATCGTCTACCAGCAATACCATGGCCGAGTTTTCGTCAGTTTTGACGTCGTCCAACTGCAAGTCATTCATGCGCGTTCACCTGAATTACAACCTTCAAGCCAGTCCTGTCGGGTTTTACCAGTCATTTGGCAAATTTCTCCAGCAAGCGTGGCGCAATCTTGTCCAAGGGGCGGATTTCAACCGCTGCATCGATGGCGGCCGCCGCTTTGGGCATGCCGTACACCGAACTGCTGTACTGATCCTGGGCAATGGTAAGAAAGCCCTGCTGGCGCATAAGCTTGAGGCCTTGAGCCCCGTCACGCCCCATTCCGGTCAACAGCACACCCACCGCATCGCCACTCCAGTGCCGGGCAACACTTTCAAAAAATACATCTATCGAAGGTCGATAAATTTCATTTACCGGCTCAGCGGTATAGGCCAGCGTGCCATTCTTCAATAGCCGGATATGGTGGTTGGTGCCCGCCAGCAGCACGGTCCCCGCCAGAGGCGCTTCACCGTCGAGGGCCAAACGAACATTGAGCCCGCAAGAGTTGCTCAGCCACTCGGCCATTCCGGCCGCAAAAACCTGATCAACATGCTGAACCAGCACGATTGCCGCTTCAAAGTTCCTCGGCAGACCTTTGAGCAAGGTTTCGAGCGCTGCCGGGCCGCCTGCCGACGAACCGATCGCCACCAACCCGCCCCGCATACCCGGGACACGAGGCTGGGCGGATACCGGTGGGACACGCTTCTCACCCTGGCCCATCAACCAGCCGACATTGAGGATCTTGCGCAGCAAGGGCGCCGCCGCCTCCTTGGGGTTACTGCCACCCAACACAGGGGTGTCCACCACATCCAGCGCACCAAAACCCATGGCTTCAAATACGCGATGGACGTTTTGCTCGCGATCGATGGTAACGATCACAATGGCGCACGGGCTTTCGGCCATGATCCGGCGCGTGGCTTCGACGCCATCCATCACCGGCATGATCAGGTCCATCAGAATCAGGTCCGGCGTGTTCTCGGCGCACAGGCGCACTGCTTCCTCGCCATCTGCGGCGACCCAAATCACCTGATGGGCGGGCTCGAACGCCAGCGCCCGACGCAGGGCTTCAACCGCCAAGGGCATATCATTGACGATGGCGATTCTCATGTTTGGGCTCCTCCAATGAGTTCAACCACTGCATCGAGCAGGGCATCGTCATGGAAACTGGCTTTAGCTAGATAATAGTCGGCTCCTGCATCCAGGCCGCGCCGACGGTCTTCTTCTCGATCCTTGTAAGACACCACCATCACCGGCATCGATTGCAATCGACTGTCACGACGCAACAAAGTGACCAGTTCGATGCCATCCATGCGCGGCATATCGATGTCGGTAATCAACAGATCGAAGTGTTCGGCACGCAAGGCATTCCAACCGTCCATGCCATCCACTGCCACAGCCACTTCATAGCCCCGGTTAAGCAGCAGCTTGCGTTGCAATTCGCGCACCGTCAGCGAGTCATCGACCACCAGAATACGTTTGCGGGTCAGTTCTGCGGTATGCCGATTACGCCGGTCGATACGCTCCAGACGTCCGGTGTTGAGTAGTTTGTCGACCGATCGCAGCATATCTTCAACATCTACGATCAATACGGGGGAACCATCGTCAAGCAAGGCCCCGGCCGCAATGTCCTGCACCTTGCCCAAGCGCGGATCGAGGGGCAATACCACCAGGGTTCGCTCACCGATAAAGCGCTCGACGGCCACGCCATAGACCGCGTCGCGCTCGCGAATCACCACGACTTTCAGGGTTTCATCGTCACTCTGGCTGGGTTGGCGCTGCAGCAACTGGCTGGCGGCAACCAGCCCCACATGCCGGCCTTCATGCCAGAAGTGCTGGCGGCCTTCAAGTTGCACGATTTCGTCCGGTTGCAGGTCACGCATGCGCTCGATATGCGCCAGCGGGAAGGCATAGGCCTCGTCTGCGACCTCAACCACCAGGCTGCGGACCACGGACAAGGTCAGCGGTACTTCCAGATGGAAGCGGCTACCACGTTGCGCAGTGTGCTCCAGCACAATGGCACCGCGCAGCAGGCGCACCATGTGCTGAACGGCGTCCAGCCCCACGCCACGCCCCGAAACCTCGGTCACGATGTCACGCAGGCTGAACCCCGGCAAAAACAGAAAGGTCAGCAGTTCTTCTTCGCTCAGTTGCGCCACCGTCGACTCGGTAGACAGCTGACGCTCAACGATAGTGCGGCGCAAGCGATCCAGATCAACACCGGCCCCGTCATCGCTCAGTTCAAGCACCAGCAAACCGGCCTGATGGGAGATGCGCAAGCGGATCAAACCTTCGGCAGGTTTACCCGCAAGCAGCCGCTGCTCCGGAGTTTCGATGCCGTGATCGACGGCATTACGCAACAAATGGATCAGTGGCGCTTCAAGCTTTTCCAGTACATCGCGGTCGACCTGAGTTTTTTCGCCTTCGATTTCCAGGCGAATCTGCTTGCCCAAGGCGCGGCCCAAATCACGCACCATGCGCTCCTGCCCGACCAGGACATCGGCAAACGGGCGCATACGACAAGCCAGTGCGGTGTCGTAGAGCAATTGCGCACGCTGACCAGCCTGCCAGCAGAACTCGTCGAGCTCGGCGGTCTGCTCACTGAGCAAGCGCTGCGACTCAGTCAGAATGCGCCGGGCATCTGCCAGCGCCTCTTCGGCTTCATGACTGAGGACCATGGTCTTGAGATGCTCACTGAGCGTATCCATTGCCCGCAGGTTGCTGCCCTGCATGCGTTTGAGGCGCTGTAACGTCACCAGGTAGGGCTTGAGACGCTGGGTTTCTACCAGCGATTTGCTGGACAAATCGAGCAGGCTGTTCAGGCGCTGCGCCGTGACCCGCAACACCCGTTCGCCGCTTTCGGTCAGCCGCTGGGGGCGACGCATTGGCTCTGGCGTAACCTCGGGCTCGGCCTGCAATAACGGCTCAAGCAAAGGTGCCGGGGCGTGCGGCATGGGTGCCAGTAACAGTTGCGACACATCAAATTCAGGCGGTGCCACATGCGCGTTCGCTGGGTCCAGCAACCCGTTCATGAGTGTCACGTAGGCGTCAATATCTGCCGGACCGACGTTGTCACTGCCAGGCGTGGCAATGCGCATCAACAAATCGGTGCCCTGCAACAGAGCATCTATATGCTCGGGTTGCAGGTACAAACGGCCTTCCTGGGCGCTGACCAGGCAGTCTTCCATCACATGGGAAACACTGACCCCGGCGTCCACTCCGACTATCCGGGCTGCGCCCTTTAGCGAGTGTGCCGCTCGCATGCAGGCTTCAAGCTGATCGGCCTGCGTCGGGTTGCGCTCAAGCGCCAGCAAACCGGCATTGAGCACCTGGGTTTGCGCCTCGGCCTCAAGGCTGAATAGCTCGAGCAACGAGGCGTCGCGCATTTGCTCGGGGGTCATGTGAGGCTCCGGGTGATTGCGCTCAAAAGTTGCTCTTCATCCAACAAGCGCAGGCTGCGGGTTTTCCACTGCAGCACACCCTGGGTGTATTTGGCGCTGGCATGCTCGCCTGAACTCGACGCCGCTTTTAATTCATGCTCGGCGATGTTGTGAATACCATCCACCTCATCCACCGGCAGTACCACCGCCCCGCCGTGAGCCGCCACAATCAGCATGCGCGGCATGATCCGTAGCGATGTTGCGCCAGGCACCGAGGGGTCCAGCCCCAGCAGTTCGACCAGCGACAGGCACGGCACCAATGTGCCGCGCACATTGGCCACACCGCGCAAAGCCCTGGAGCGCTGGTGCGGCAAGGAGTGAATCGACTGCATTTGTGCGACTTCATCCAGGCAGCGCGTGGCCAGCCCCAGCCACTCGTCACCCAAACGAAAAATCACCAGCGAGCACGTAGCGACTTTTTCTTCATGCGCCTGTGGTGCATTGAGTTCCTGATGTTCCTGTTCAAATGAGTAACGATCCAGCAAACGGGTCGCGGCACTCGAATAGACGGCGCAGTTACGGCAATGAATATGCTGCTCCAGCAACGGGCAGCTCTTGTCACCGTAGATACCAATACGGTTCCAGCAGTCATCAATGTCTTGTGCTTCGGAGTGGATCAAGTTCTGGGCTGCTAAAGCGCTCATTATTTACGCTCACTGTGGGCGGAACGCCCGTTACGGGCAGCGCGCTCGTTCAAGCGCTGGGCGCCTGCGACATCGCCTTGCGAAGCCAGCAGGGCCGCCAGATGGGCCAGTGCTTCAGAATGTTGAGGCTCCAGGTACAGCGCCTTGCGATAAAAAACCTGTGCCTGGGATGTCTGACCCTGAACATCGCTGAGCAAACCCAGCCAGTAAAACACTTCGGCCTGCGGCTCATGTCGTTGCAAAAATTGTTCGCAGGCGGCCCGTGCCTCATTGCTTTTGCCTTCATTGGCCAAGCTGGCGATTTGCTCCAGCAGCGCTTTCGGTTCATCTGTCAGTGAACTCGGCTTTTGCGCGGTAGAGGTTTGAGGTCGCGGGGCAAAAGGTCGGCTGGCCGGTGGCAGCACTGGCACTGCCCGTTGTGGGCGGATCAACGGCTTGAATTCAGCCAGCACAGGGCGGGCTGCAGGTAATGGCTCACGACTGTGGCAAAAGGCAAACGACTGCGGCGCACCGATCGAGCGCATGCCCAGCCGGCTGAGCAGGTTGCCTTCGGCCGGGCCGATAAACAATACGCCATCATCACGGGTCATGCGCTTGAGTGCATCCAGTGCCTGCTGCTGGGTTTTAAGATCAAAGTAGATCAACAGGTTGCGGCAGAACACGAAGTCAAAAGGCTCGAAGCTGGCCAGCAACATGGGGTCCAGCAAGTTTCCGACATTGAAGCTGACTTGTTCGCATACCCGTGCCGACAGCTGATAACCGTCGTCCTCAAGGCTGAAGTAACGCTCGCGAAAGTCAGTTTGCTGCCCACGAAATGAGTTTTTTCCATACAGCGCTCTCTGCGCCCTCTGCACCGAGAGCGGGCTGACATCGAGCGCTTCGACTTTGAATTGATGCGCTGCAAACCCCGCATCAAACAACGCCATTGCAATCGAATAAGGCTCTTCGCCGGTTGAACACGGCAAGCTCAGAATACGCAGGGCGCGGCGACTGCCGATCTCGACCAGACGCTCTCTGGCCAGACGCCCCAGCGTGGCAAACGATTCGGGGTAACGAAAGAACCAGGTCTCGGGCACGATCACTGATTCGATCAGGGCTTGCTGCTCATCCTGGGAGCTGAGCAGGTGCTGCCAGTAGCGATCGTTATCGGCCATGTTCAGTGCAGAACAGCGCTGGCGAACGGCACGCTCAATGATTGCCGGGCCGACCGAGGCCACGTCCAGGCCAATGCGCAGCTTCAGGAAATCGAAAAAACGTTGATCGTCACTCATGCGATCACCTGCTCACAAGCACCGTCATCGCTCGCAGGAAACAGCAGTGCATACACAGCGGGGCTAAGCAGGTCATCCACACTCAACCACTGCAATAGCCCTGACTCGTCTTGACGCACCGGCCCCAAGTAAGGTGCATCACGGTTATCCAGACCATAGGGCTGAAAGTCCGCCGGATCACAGCGCAAAGTGTCGCTGGCTTGCTCCAGTAGCATCCCCAGCAATTGGCCGCGATAGTTGACCAGCACCAGCCGGGTGCTGGTACGCGCCACCGCCGCGCTACCAAAGGTCATGGCGCTGATATCGATCACCGGCACCATCCGATTGCGATGAGCAAACACCCCGGCCACCCAAGCGGGTGCCTGGGCAATCGGCTTGAGCGGCGAACGTGCCAGCACTTCGACCACATCTGTGGCCGCCAGTGCGTAGCGTTCACTGGCGATGTAAAACACCAAAAACAGGCGTTCTTTCGACACCTTGGCGCCTGAGTGTTTGGCTAGAAGCTCGCTCATCAGACTTTAAAACGCGAAACGCCGCTGCGCAGCCCAACGGCAACCTGACTGAGTTCGTCGATCGCAAAGCTGGCCTGACGCAAGGACTCGACGGTTTGGCTGCTGGCATCGCCCAGTTGTACCAGTGCAAGATTGATCTGCTCGGCGCCCGTCGCCTGAGCCTGCATGCCTTCATTGACCATCAGCACTCGCGGCGCCAAAGCCTGAACCTGATGAATGATTTGCGACAGTTGCTCGCCTACCTGCTGCACCTCGGACATACCGCGACGTACTTCCTCAGAAAACTTGTCCATGCCCATCACGCCTGCAGAGACCGCTGACTGAATTTCGCGAACCATCTGTTCGATATCGTAAGTGGCCACAGCCGTCTGGTCGGCCAACCGGCGGACTTCAGTGGCGACGACCGCAAAGCCACGACCATACTCACCGGCTTTTTCAGCTTCGATGGCAGCGTTGAGTGACAACAGGTTGGTCTGGTCGGCCACTTTGACGATGGTCACCACCACCTGATTAATGTTGCCGGCCTTCTCGTTAAGAATCGCCAGCTTGGCGTTTACCAGATCGGCGGCGCCCATTACCGAGTGCATGGTCTCTTCCATGCGGGCCAGGCCTTGCTGCCCGGAACCGGCCAGTATAGAGGCCTGATCGGCTGCCGAGGTCACTTCGGTCATGGTGCGTACCAAGTCACGGGATGTGGCTGCAATTTCGCGGGACGTGGCGCCAATTTCGGTGGTGGTCGCTGCGGTTTCAGTGGCCGTGGCTTGTTGTTGCTTGGAAGTGGCGGCGATTTCAGTCACTGACGTGGTGACTTGCACCGAAGAGCGCTGAGCTTGAGATACCAGCGAGGTCAGTTCGGCCATCATGTCGTTGAAGCCGGTTTCAACCGCGCCAAACTCATCCTTACGCTCCAGATTCAAGCGTGAGCTCAAGTCACCGGAACGCATCACCTCCAGAATCGAAACGATGCGCTTCATCGGCGACATGATCGCCCGCAGCAACAGGAAGCCACAGAGGGCCGCCGCCAGCACGGCAATGATCAGCGAAATAATCATGCTTAACTTGGCGGTCAATACCGCATGGGCAATGTTATCGGTCGCAGTCGAGGCCGAATCACGATTACTGTCGATGACCTCGTTGAGCTGCATGCGGCCGGCCATCCAGGCTGGCGCCAGTTGCTCGGAAAGCACCTTATGGGCCTGTACGAAATCCTTGTTCTGATACAGGTCGAGGACACTGGCCAGCAGTTGATCGTAATCTTTGCGAAGCCCCAGGAACTCATCAAAGCGAGCCCTGTCTCCACCTTCAAAGATAGTCCTGCGGTAATTATCCAGCTCTTTGTTCAAACGTTCCTGGTAGCTGGCGTACAGCTTGCGGTCTTCGTTGGTCAGAGCACGCTGGTTGATAGAACCCACCAGTTCCAGGGTCAAGACATAACTGTCGACCCAGGCGCTGCGAACCATCGAACTGTAATAAACCCCGGGGATCGAGTCGGTGCGTACCGTCTCTTCGCTGCTCTCGATCGACAGCAGGCGCGAGTAAGCAGCAACAACCATCAACAGCATAATGGCGATGATTACCGCAAAGCTCGCCAATATGCGGTGGCGCAACGTCCAGTTCTTCACAGTCGATCCTCGGGGAGCTATACAAAATGATGGTGAGTATAGCCGAGGGTACGCAATGATTCGCACAGCGGTTGAGACGGATCTCACAGCAATAAACAAAAAAACCTACATTTTAAAATATCCAAAACGTGTAGGAGATCTCGATTTGAACTCATTGCTCTGTGGGAGCGATCCTGCTCCCACAGAGCACCGTGATTACGCGTTAAAACGTCAGTGCATTGGTCAGGTCACCCATGGGCGCCTGGCCGCGGGCTTTCATTGCATCGTCGCGCTGCTTGAGGCCATCAAGCATTTCCAACTGATGCACGCGAGTGATCAGGCGCAGGATCGAGGCCGTGTCATACACCGTGTGATCCACCGTACCCTTGCGTGCGAAAGGCGACACCACCAATGCCGGAATTCTCGTACCTGGCCCCCAGCGGTCACCCTTGGGCGGAGCGACGTGGTCCCACCAGCCACCGTTTTCGTCCACTGTGAGCACCACCACCATGTTCTCCCACTGCGCACTGTTGCGCAGCACCTTGAGCACGCGATCAAGGTGGCGATCACCAGCAGCTACATCGGCATAGCCGGCATGCAGGTTGAGGTTGCCCTGGGGCTTGTAGAAGCACACCGCAGGCAACTTGCCAGCCTCGGCGTCGGCCAAGAAGCGGTTGGTACTTGCCTCGTCCCCCAGGCCACCGTCACGCAGGCGTTTGCTGCGCTCGCTCGGGTTCTCCGGGCCTTGGTTCACGAAGTAGTTGAACGGCTGGTGGTGGTACTGGAAGCCAGGAATTTTGGGAATCCCCTCCGATCCCTTGAACTGCTCCAGCGTGGCCTGCCAAGCACCGGCATACCAAGCCCAGTCGATATTCTTTTGGTTCAGCTTGTCGCCGATATGCTCGTGGGTTTGTGGCACCAGCACGCTCGGCAGGTCGGACTTGGCGTAGTCCGGTCGCTCAGGGTCGCGGATCCAGGTTGGCCAGTAAGGCGGAGCCATGGTGTTTACCGCAAAACCATCGGGTGTCAGTGCGCTTGGGCCGAACTGCGGCGCGCCGGTCATGGCACTGGCCGGTGATTTCTCCAGGGGTTTGAGGCGCGTGCCGGTCGGGTCGTCCCCTTGCAGCACGGCAATCTGGGCTTCGGCAACTGAAGTGCCTGCGTTCGGATAGAACGGCACAGTGGCGCTGATCAGGTACTGGTGGTTGAGAAACGAGCCGCCAAATGCTCCCTGAAAGAAGTTGTCACACAGCACGAATTCCCGCGCCACGTCCCATAGACGCAGCGAATACCGCGTCTGGGCGTAGTAACCCATGGTGAAACCACCGGAGTCTGCCCAAGCGACGAACTGGTCATTCTTGCCGTCGTTGATCTGCATCTGGTTCTGATAAAACACGTGCCACAGGTCGCGGGTCACCAGGTTCAGCGGTAGATCTTCCTGATTGGGCCCTTTGAGGGCGAACGGGGCGTTGGCCAGGTTTTCCTGGTACTGCACACCAGGAGCGTAGGTCACACCATCGACCGTTTGCGGCCCTGTCTGCACTACCCCGCCCCAGACCGGTGGCAAGGTCTGTAACAGGCTACCGTCGCGGTCGCGCTGTTGGTAATCGGCGAGCTTTAGTGCCGACAACGGCTTCTCGACGCCGGGAAAGTTGGCGAACAGATTATTGAAACTGCGGTTCTCGGCATAGATCACCACGATGGTCTTGACCTGTTCGTGGAGCTTGCTGTCCAGTTCGGCAGGCGTCAGCGGCGCCGTTTTGGCGGGACTGTCAGGCCCTGATCCACCATAAGCGCTCAAGGTGGCTGCGCCTACGCCCAGTGCAGCGGCACCGGCGAGAAACCGACGGCGGCTGCTATCCGCCGGGAGTTGGGTGTCCTGGTCTGTCTCGTCGCTCATTACAGATTCCTGATCAAACGTAACAAAATATTTCTTGCGGGCAAGCTAGCAGGAGATTATGACGGCGAAGTGGCAGCGGTTCGCAGAAAAGAGCTGCGAGTTGGCATAAACAGGGGGGGGGGGTTAGACAGGAACGCCCCGGGCCATTGCGGACCGGGGCGCTGAAATAGACATACCGCAGAGGGCTTTAGCCTTGGGCCTGTTTGACCTGTGCTTCCAGCTCGGCCTTGAGGCCAGGGTCGAGCTTGAGCTGCTTGGCCAGCTCTTCCAGGTATGCACGCTCCATAAAATGCTCTTCATCCACCAGGATCAGGCTGGCGATATACATTTCGGCGGCTATTTCCGGAGTGCTGGCGGCACTTGCCACCTCCGCAGGGTCCAGCGGTTTGTTCAGCTCTGCTTGCAGCCACTGGCGCAACGCAGGGTCGCCATTCAATTTGCTCAGCTCGCCATCGATCAACTGCCGCTCGCGCTCATCGACATGACCATCCGCCTTGGCGGCAGCCACCAGGGCCTTGAGGATCGCCTGGCTATGTTGCTCGACTTGCGCCGGCGCTACGCGGTCAATGGTTTGTGGTTCGGTTTGCGGTGCAGTGCCCTGATTGGCCTGCCAGTTGCCATAGGCTTTGTAGGCCAGCACGCCCAATGCGGCCAAGCCACCATAGGTCAACGCCTGACCGCCATACTTGCGCGCGCTTTTGTTTCCCAGCAGCAAGCCCAGGGCACTGGCTGCCAACGCACCGCCTCCGGCACCTGAGAGCAAACCGCCCAACCCACCAGAGCCGAGCAAATCACCCAGGCCCCCTTTGCTGGAACTGGAAGCGCTGCCTTGAGCGCCGGTTTTTTTCTCCAGCATTTGCTGGCCGGATTTCAGTAACTGATCAAGCAATCCTCGCGTACTCATAAACATCCTCTCGCAACAGGGTTCAAGGGAGCCAGAAAACCCGCCACCAGGCGGGTTTAGCGTGAAAAAAACGTCGAATCAGTCGCGCAGATCGGACTCATGGATCGGCTGATCACGGTGAGTAGCACGCTGATACTGGGCTGGCCAAGTGGCCTTTTTACCGCCCAGGTCATCGTCTGCGTGCAGCGCCCAGTACGGGTCGCGCAACAGCTCACGGGCCAGCAGAATCAGGTTGGCCTGACCGGTGCGCAGAATATGCTCGGCCTGCGCAGGCTCGGTAATCATCCCCACCGTACCGGTGGCGATACAAGCTTCTTTGCGTACACGTTCGGCAAAGCGTGTCTGATAACCCGGCCCGACCGGAATCTCGGCCGCCGCCGCAGTCCCCCCCGAAGATACATCGATCAGGTCAACGCCCAGCACCTTGAGACGTCGTGCCAGCTCAACGGTTTCATCCGGGTTCCAACCGTCTTCCACCCAGTCGGTGGCCGAGACCCGCACAAACAGCGGCAACTCTTGTGGCCACACCTCGCGTACAGCCTCGGTCACTTGCAGCACCAGACGAATGCGGTTCTCGAAAGAGCCACCATATTGGTCACGACGCTGGTTGCTCAAAGGCGAAAGGAATTGATGCAGCAGATAACCATGGGCCGCGTGTATTTCAACCACCGAGAAACCCGCCTCGAGCGCCCGTTTGGCGGCGGCGACAAAGGCCTGGATCACCTCACTGATCTGGGCTTCGTCCAACTGCGTCGGCGCAGTGTGCTGTGGGTCGAAAGCAATTGGCGAAGGCCCGACGGGCACCCAGCCGCCCTCCTCCACCTTGACGCTGCCGTGCTTGCCTAACCAGGGCCGATGGGTACTGGCCTTGCGCCCGGCATGCGCCAGCTGGATACCGGCCACGGCCCCTTGAGCGCGAATAAAGCGGGTAATGCGTTGCAGGGGTTCGATCTGTTCGTCATTCCACAACCCAAGGTCCTGGGCGGTGATACGTCCCTCAGGGACTACGGCGGTGGCTTCGGTAAAAATCAGCCCAGCGCCACCAACAGCGCGGCTACCCAGATGGACTAGATGCCAGTCATTGGCCAGCCCGTCGACGCTGGAGTACTGGCACATTGGCGAGACCGCAATGCGGTTAATAAGGGTCAGTTGACGCAGGGTGTAGGGTTCGAGCAGCAGACTCATGGGTCACCTCTAATTCCAGTGGGCGGGCTCCAGATACTTCGTTAGAGCCTAGTCGACATCACTGGATGAGGGGGAGTTCAGTACAAAACCTGT
The DNA here is from genome assembly GCF_963681935.1 of Pseudomonas kulmbachensis. NCBI lineage: Bacteria > Pseudomonadati > Pseudomonadota > Gammaproteobacteria > Pseudomonadales > Pseudomonadaceae > Pseudomonas > Pseudomonas kulmbachensis. The sequence goes on from NZ_OY817088.1 coordinate 4,193,484, forward strand.
AGCGACTCTAATAGGGGCGCAAGTCCTCGTAGCCGCTGACGAGCTCCGCGAGGCTGCGTTCGGGTGCGTAGCAGCCGCAAAGCCTGGCATTGCGGTGGTTCAGACAAATCCTTGATTCAGGATTCACGGGCGCTGCGCACCCGAACGCAGCCTCGCGGAGCTCGACAGCTGCTACAAAAAAGTTTGCGGGCGTGAGTTAGCGCGGTTCGATATGGGCAATCATCAGTTGCACAGTTTCATTGCCGCGGAACTCGTTGAGGTCGAGTTTGTAGGCCAGCTCGACCCAGCGAATGGTCGGGTTCGGCCACACGTCGCGATCAATCCCGAAAGCGATGCCGTCAAGCTTTACGCTGCCGCATTCGGTTTTGAGCACAACTTTCAAATGCCGCTCGCCAACGATGCGTTGCTCTACCAGCTGGAACACCCCGTGAAACAACGGCTCGGGGAAGTGCTGCCCCCACGGGCCGGCATTGCGCAGAGCCCGCGCCAGCTCCAGATGAAACTCTTCAACCGCCAGGCTGCCGTCGGACAACATGCGCCCCGTGAGGTCTTCTTCACGCAATTGACGTCGGACTTCGGCATCAAATGCCTCGCAAAACAGAGGGAAGTTGGCCTCGGGCAAGGTCAAGCCGGCAGCCATCGCATGCCCACCGTATTTGCTGATCAAGTCCGGGTGTTGTGCGGCCACCACGCTGAGCGCATCACGAATATGAAACCCAGGCACCGAACGTCCGGAGCCTTTGAGCATGCCGTCGCCCGCATCGGCAAAAGCGAAGGTCGGCCGGAAGTACTTCTCCTTGAGACGCGAAGCCAGAATCCCGATCACTCCCTGGTGCCACTCAGGGTCAAACAGACACAAGCCAAACGGCATGCTGTCGATGGTCAGGTCCTTGAGCTGGGCCAGAGCTTCACGCTGCATGCCTTGCTCAATGGATTTGCGGTCCTGATTCATCTCGTCCAGTTGCGCGGCCATTTCTCGCGCCGCATTGGCATCATCGGTGAGCAAGCATTCGATGCCCAGGCTCATGTCGTCCAGACGCCCGGCGGCGTTCAGACGTGGCCCCAGAATAAAGCCCAGATCGGTCGAGGTGATTTTTGAAGGGTCACGCTTGGCCACTTCCAAAATCGCCTTGAGCCCCGGACGAGCACGCCCGGCACGGATTCGCTCAAGTCCCTGATGCACCAAAATCCGGTTATTGGCATCCAGCGGCACCACGTCGGCCACGCTGCCCAGTGCCACCAGGTCCAGCAATTCGGCGATATTCGGCGCCTTGCTGTTCTGGTACCAGCCCAGGCTGTTCAAGCGCGCACGCAAAGCGATCAGTACATAAAAGATCACCCCTACCCCAGCCAGCGCCTTGCTCGGAAAATCGCAGCCGGGCTGGTTGGGATTGACGATGGCGTCAGCCGCTGGCAACTCGTTGCCCGGCAAGTGGTGGTCGGTCACCAGCACGCTTAACCCGGCCTTTTTCGCCGCGGCTACACCTTCGATACTGGAGATGCCGTTGTCGACCGTAATCAGCAACTGCGGAGTACGGGTCAGCGCGACTTCGACGATTTCCGGGGTCAGGCCGTAGCCGTATTCGAAGCGGTTCGGCACCAAATAATCGACATGGGCCGCCCCCAGCAACCGCAAACCGAGCATACCGACGGTGCTGGCCGTGGCACCGTCGGCGTCAAAATCGCCGACGATCAAGATGCGCTGACGCTGTTCGAGCGCCACTACCAGCAAATCCACGGCGGCATCGATGCCCTTGAGCTGCTGATACGGGATCAGCCGCGCCAGGCTTTTATCCAGTTCAGCCTGAGACTGCACGCCCCGTGCCGCGTAAAGACGCGTCAGCAGGGTTGGCATTTCGCCCAGAAAAGGCAGGATTTGAGGCAGTGGGCGAGGTTCGATGCGCATAAGCGGGTGATAGGTCTCTAGATCGTAAAAAAATGGTGCGGCTTAGCGTTCGCCTTGCAGCCACTGCAATTGCACTTCGTGCTGGCCGCGATCGTCGGTCACGAAGATCGTGCCTTCGCTGATCATCACGTCCCACTTGATAACTCGTGGCATGTCTTTGGCCAGTATTTCAAGAATCTCTTGCGGGACGGCAGCGATATTGACGTTTTTCAGGTTTTTGATCGCTGGAATCACCTTGCCTTCCCACACGCGCAAGCTGCCATAGGCCAGCAAGCTGGTGCGCTCAGTGCGGCGCGAACACCAGGTCAGGCGGTCAGAATCAGGCTGGCCGACTTCGATCCAGTGCAAAACACGGTCATCCAAGCTTTTTTCCCACAAGGCTGGTTCGTCAACATCAGACAGACCACGACCAAAAGACAGCTGCTCGTTGTACCAGAAGGCGTAGGCCAGAAGGCGCACGGTCATGCGTTCTTCGGTCTCCGAAGGATGACGGGCGATGGTCTGCTTGACGCTTTCATAGACCCCGCGATCGAGATCGGTAAGGTTGAGTTCAAACTTGTAGGTCGTGGACGGCTGTGCCATGAACGGGCTTCTTGATACGGAGAAAGGCGGCAAGTCTAACCGATACACTGTCATTCAACGAATCGGCCAGCTTCTTGCGAGCGCTCGGCTATGTTAAAAGGCTGTACTCGCTCGCTCCCCCGGACAAGGATTGCACATGACGCTCGCCACCAAACCCCTTTCGGGCCTCAAAGTCGTCGAACTGGGCACCCTGATCGCAGGACCTTTTGCATCACGCATTTGCGCCGAATTTGGCGCACAGGTGATCAAGGTCGAATCCCCGGATGGCGGAGACCCACTGCGCAAGTGGCGCAAGCTATACGAAGGCACGTCGTTGTGGTGGTTCGTCCAGGCGCGCAACAAGAAATCCCTGACTTTGAACCTCAAGCACCCTGACGGCCTGAACATCCTCAAGGCATTGCTGGCGGACGCCGATATCCTGATCGAAAACTTCCGCCCCGGCGTGCTGGAAAAACTCGGCCTGGGCTGGGATGTGCTGCACGCGCTGAACCCGAAACTGGTGATGGTCCGCCTCTCCGGCTTTGGTCAAACCGGCCCGATGAAAGACCAGCCGGGGTTTGGCGCGGTCGGCGAATCCATGGGCGGGCTGCGCTACATCACTGGCTTTGAGGATCGCCCGCCGGTGCGCACCGGCATCTCGATTGGCGACTCGATTGCCGCACTGTGGGGCGTGATTGGTGCCCTGATGGCTTTACGTCATCGCGAAGTTAACGGGGGGCTGGGCCAGGTGGTGGATGTGGCGCTCTACGAGGCCATTTTTGCCATGATGGAAAGCATGGTGCCCGAGTTCGATGTCTTCGGTTTTATCCGTGAGCGAACGGGCAACATCATGCCGGGCATTACCCCGTCTTCGATCCATACCAGCCTGGACGGCAAGCACATTCAGATCGGCGCCAATGGCGACGCAATCTTCAAACGCTTTATGCAGATCATTGGTCGTGATGACCTGGCAAATGACCCGGCACTTGCCAGCAATGATGGCCGAGATGGACGTCGTGATGAGCTGTACGGGGTTATTGACCGCTGGGTCGGCTCGTTACCGCTGGAGACAGTGCTTGAGCGGCTGGGCACGGCACAAGTGCCCGCCAGCCGTATTTTCTCGGCAGAAGACATGTTCACTGACCCGCAGTTTTTAGCCCGTGAAATGTTTCTGCAAGCCAGGCTGCCTGACGGTAAAGACTTCAAAATGCCCGGCATCGTACCCAAGCTGTCTGATACCCCCGGCTCTGCAGATTGGGTTGGACCCGAACTGGGTGCCCACAATGATGAAGTATTAGGCAGCTTGGGGTACGACGCCGCCGCAATCGCCAACCTCAAGCAAACCGGTGCCATTTAGGCTGATGGCCCATTCCTGGTGGGACCGAAGGAGATCAGCACAATGACTCATCGCTCGAAGTGGCGAAGCCCTTGGGCAGGCCTGATCACCTCGCTTTTACTCGCATGGACGCCCTGCAGCCAGGCCGAGCAACAGCTCATCTGGCTGATGCGTGACTTGCCGCCATTGACCGTGTTCTACGGCCCGCAGAAAGGTCAGGGCATCATCGATCAAGTGACGCAGATCCTGATAGATAGCATGCCGCAGTACCAACACGTGGTCATGCCGGTTAACCGCGCCCGCGCCCTGCAAATGCTTGCAGAGCCGTCTCTGACCTGCGATCCGGCCCTGATCTGGAACCCTGCCCGGGCCCGCTCGATTATCTACTCCGTGCCTGTTGCGGTTTTACACAGCAATGGCATGGCGATTCTGCGCAAGGACCAACAACTGATCGCCCCCTTTGTCCATGATGACAAGGTGGACTTGCCGAGCCTGTTAAATGCTCAAGCCTTGAAGCTTGGGCTCATCGCCAAACGTAGCTATGGGGTGTGGGTTGACGAGTTGCTGTCACAGAGCCCGGCGAGCCAGTTTTTCATGCATTACGGCAACGACCCGCTGGGCAGTCTGTTGCAGATGCAGCATGCAGGTCGCATCCAGGCGCTACTGGGATATTGGCCGGAAATTCAGGCCAAGATCAGCCAACAGGGCTTGTCGTCCGAAACAATGGTGTTTTACCCCATTCAGGGTGCCCCCGAGTATCAAACCATTTACGTCGGCTGTTCGGACACACCTGATGGTCGCGAAGTCATTCGCAACGTTAATGCGGTACTTACCAAAATCGGGCCGATGCACTTGCCACATCCGGATCCGCAGTGACAAAAAAACCATAAAAAAACCCCGAGAAGTGGGGAGACAACTCGGGGTTTAACAAGGTCAAGATGACCTGCTCAACAGGCTACAAACATCGGAGCAATATGCTTGATCCTGCCGATGCAAAATCAGACACGCAGAAATCGCAGGAAGTTCCCCCGGCATATGCAATTAATTCGCACTACCCGTTCTCAAAAAGGAACTCCGGTATGACTCCAGCAATTGCCCCAACCCGCCTATGGTTACGGGCTTGGGCAAGCAACCCAACACCTTGAGACCTTGCTTGCGAGCCATACAGACCGCCATTTCGACGACTTGAGGCTCAGTAGCATTCAGGATGATCAAAGCACTCGCTTTACGCTTCAGCGCCAACTCGCTGATCAGCTCCAGACCTGATGCCCCTTGCATATTTAGATCACAAATGGCGACATCGATGCCCCCGCTCTTGAGCAAAGAGTTGCGGGCGCAATCCACGCTTTCGGCCGTCAGCACGTCGAAAATACGGAATGCGTTGAGCATCTGATGCAGCACCATCAACTGAAATGGGTTGTCTTCAAGAATCAATACTTTCAGAGGTCGCATCATGGGCCTTCAGACATAAACCTACTGTTATCGAGGAGATCAACCTTAGTAGGCCTAACGACCAAGAAACATCGGACATATCCGAAAAAGCAGGGGGAAGTTCAAAAAACTGTATTTAACCTTTGAAACCAGTCTCACGAGTCCCACTTTCTGGCTTCATGCTCATCAAACCAGCCTCCTACCAAGCCCTCCAAACGTCCGGAAACGGAGTAAAACGGGACGGTCCACTGATAGATCTCCATACCTCCCGATTTAAACTCCACCCAACGCTTTTGGTAGTAAGGCCTTCGGCTTTGCAGCATGTGCATGATTTCGCCCTGAAACTGCTGGGCCAGTTGATCAGGAAACAAATTGACGTCCGTGACCTTCAGCCCGCAAATCTGCGCCAGATTGACCGATAACCGCTCTTCATAGCATTGATTGCAGGTGAGCAACTGACCTTCAAGGCCCAGCACAAAGATCGGGCTGGGGATGCCATCCAGATAACGCTGGCTGAGCTCCAGCTGCGCCTGCAGGGCTTGTTCAAGCTGGCGCCCAATAATCAGTTGCCTACGTAAAAATCGGTTGTATGAAAACAGCATGAGGCCGACTACCAGCAAACCCGCTATCGCCCAGTACAGCCACTCGGAATGATACAAGCCACTGTCGATAACAAGCGGTTTGCCAACGCCCCCCAGCCAGTTGGCTCTCAACGCGCGAAATTCGGTCACTGGCATGGCCTCCAGAGCCTTGTTCATGATGCTGAGCAGCTCAGGGTACTGGTCGGGTATCGAAAAACTGGCGGCAGCCCAGCGCCCGTCCACACTGCGCCCGACCTTGAGACGCCCCGGCGGATACAAATGCGCCTGGGTCTCGCTCTGGACGGTCGCATCCGCCTCGCCCTGAGCGACCGCGTGGCGCGCCTGGGCATAGGTATCGACCAGCCGCAGGGTGATTGCAGGGTATTCACGTCGAACCAAGTCTTCGAGGGCATGCCTGGCTGGAAGCACCAGGGTTTTTCCGGATAGCTGGTCCAATGACCCCAGGCGAGAATCATTGACGCGCACGACAAAAACCCAGGGAGCGCCACCGTAGGAATGGGTGAAGTTCAAATAGGCTTTGCGCTCACGACTTCTGGAGAGGCTGGCGTTCATTTGCGCCTTGCCGCTTTTGAGCATGGCCAAGGTTTGCGCGGTTGAAAACACCTCTTTATGGACAAACTGCAAGCCGGTCATGCGTGAAATACGCGCCAGAATATCAATGCTCAACCCCGCCCATCGACCGTCCCCGGTCCTGAAGGAGTACAACGCAAACTGCTGTGTAGCCAGGGTCACAACCGGATTACGCGCGATCCACTCCCGCTCGCCAGGCAGCAGGTTGATGCGTTGTTGCGCAATGCTGCCTTCAAGGCCGGTCGTCCAGCGGGAAAGGACCATGCGCGAGGTGCTCTCATCAAGGCTGGACAGGGCTTTTTCGATCAGGGAAGCAAGCTGAGGGTCAGAACGACGGGATGCAAATGCGAGTCCGTAAACAGGTAACGCGCTGTCCCCGATAATGTGCAGTTGCGAATAAGGCCGAATGCTTTTGAATGACTGCACAATGAGTTCATTACCGATAAACGCATCAACGCCCCCTTCTGCCAGTGTTTCCATCGCACTGTGCAAATCGGGAATGTTTATGATCTCACTGTCAGGGTAAAACGCATGGACGGTCAGAATATCGACGTAGCCATCGACCACCCCGATTTTTTTACCGGCCCAGCCTGTAACCGGTTTAGCCTCACCTGCACGGCCGACCAGAACCAGCCGATCAGTCATGTACTCCTGGGAAAAAGTGATCCCCTCGACCCCTCGTTCAAAACCACTGGCACTGGTCAGAATGTCGATCTTCCCGGCCAACAGCTCTGCAACGGCTTGATCGCGTTTTCTGAAACCAAGGACTTCAACAGTTGCACCCAGTTTGTCGCGCACGATACTGAGGTAATCGGCACTGAGGCCTTGATATTGATTGCGGTCATTGGTGATATCGACAGGTTCGTGATCGCCAAGGGCGATACCAACCCGCAGCGCGCCATGATTGGCCAGCCATTGCTGATCAGCGGCATCCAGTTGCAGCGGCTTGAACTCGACAGGGCCTGTTCCAAGGCTCAAGGGCAATCCGTGGTTGCCAATGGCCTGCGGCATAACGCTTAAAAAGCCCATAAACAGCACTAGGCGCATCCATGTTTCAGATGCCCGGCGAAGACGTGACATGACAGCATCCTTGACTGAGCGCTCGCCAGCATACGGGGGCGAAAACCGAACAAGTCTGCCATGCACAAACAAAAAAGCCCGTCAGATGACGGGCTTCAAAACGCGTAAGACGAATGCCTTTAAAGGGCCTTGCCGCGATTGCCATGCTGGCTGACAAAGGCCTGAACAGCCTTGAGGTCATTGGCCAACACCGTGTAGCGCTCCTCTCGTTCAAACAAGTCAGAAAGGTGCGACGGCAGTTCAAGGGTTTTTCCTATGCCTGCTTGTTCAACCGCATCAGGGAACTTGACCGGGTGCGCAGTGCCCAGGATAACCATTGGAATATCCAGGCTACGACGGCATTCGCGGGCGGCACGCACACCGATGGCAGTGTGCGGGTCCAGCACTTCGCCGCTCTCGGCAAATACCTGAGCGATGGTTTCGCACGTTTGCTCATCATCCACCGCCAGCGAATCGAACAGGCGACGCGCTTCGGTCCAGCGGTCATCTTCAACGCTGAAGTTACCGGTTTGCTTGAAGGTATCCATCAGGCCGGCAACTGCCGCGCCATTGCGACCGTGAAGGTCGAACAACAGACGCTCGAAGTTCGATGACACCATGATGTCCATCGACGGCGACAGGGTCGCGTGCAGGGTGTCCTTGGCGTACTGATTGCCGCTCATGAAACGATGCAGGATGTCGTTGCGATTGGTGGCAACGATCAACTGGTTGATCGGCAGACCCATGTTGCGTGCCAGGTAGCCCGCAAAAATATCGCCAAAGTTGCCGGTAGGCACCGAGAACGACACGGAACGGTGCGGCCCGCCCAGTTGCAGGGCTGCATGGAAGTAGTAAACGATCTGGGCCATGATTCGCGCCCAGTTGATCGAGTTCACGGCAACCAGGCGCGTGCCCTTGAGGAAACCCTGATCGGCGAAGCTGGCCTTGACCATTTCCTGGCAGTCATCGAAGTTGCCTTCGATGGCGAGGTTATGGATGTTGTCACCGAACAGTGTGGTCATCTGGCGACGCTGCACTTCCGACACCCGGTTATTGGGGTGCAGGATGAAAATATCGACGTTTTCGCAATGCTTGCAGCCTTCAATCGCAGCCGAGCCAGTATCACCGGAAGTCGCACCGACAATGACTACGCGCTCGCCACGTTTTTCCAACACGTAGTCAAGCAAACGACCGAGCAGTTGCAGGGCGAAATCCTTGAACGCCAGGGTCGGGCCGTGGAACAGTTCAAGCACCCATTCATTGCCATTGAGCTGGCGCAGTGGCGCTACCGCTGCGTGGGAAAACGCACCGTAGGTTTCTTCGAGAATCTTTTTGAAGTCCGCGTCCGGGATGCTGCCGGCAACAAACGGGCGCATCACCCGAAACGCCAACTCGTGGTACGGCAAACCTGCCCAGGAAGCGATTTCTTCCTGGGTAAAACGCGGCAGGTTTTCCGGTACATACAAACCGCCATCACTGGCCAGACCGGCCAGCAATACATCTTCAAAATTCAGGGCCGGTGCCTGGCCACGGGTGCTGATATAGCGCATGTCTTCAAACCTTCGGTTTGAGCGCCAAGCGGCTTGGAGCCTGCCGCTTGGCGCCATCAATTAATTTAGGTGTTCAACGCGGATACGAACCACTGGGCCCACTACACCCTGCAACGCTTCAAGCGCCGCAATGGCATCGTTGATGTGCTGCTCGATAACACGATGGGTCAGCAGGATCATTGGCACCAGACCGTCGTGCTCTTCGACTTCTTTCTGCATGATCGATTCGATATTGATGCCACGCTCGGACAAGATACTGGCCACTTGAGCCAACACACCAGGGTGATCTTTAGCCTGGATGCGCAAGTAGTAGGCGCTTTCGCAGGCCTCGATCGGCAGAATCGGGTGATCCGACAGCGAGTCCGGCTGGAAGGCCAAGTGCGGTACGCGGTTTTCAGGGTCGCTGGTCATGGCGCGAACCACATCAACCAGGTCGGCAATCACTGACGAAGCGGTCGGCTCCATGCCAGCGCCAGCACCGTAGAACAGGGTCGAACCGGCAGCGTCACCATTGACCATTACTGCGTTCATTACGCCATTCACATTGGCGATCAGACGGTCAGCCGGGATCAGCGTCGGGTGCACACGCAACTCGATACCGTTGGGAGTAATGCGCGCAACGCCCAGGTGTTTGATGCGATAGCCCAAGGCTTCTGCGTAATTCACATCCGCGGTTGTCAGTTTGGTGATGCCTTCGGTGTAGGCCTTGTCAAACTGCAGCGGAATGCCGAAGGCAATCGACGCCAGAATCGTCAGTTTGTGTGCCGCATCGATACCTTCAACATCGAACGTCGGATCCGCTTCGGCGTAACCCAGCGCTTGCGCCTCAGCCAGCACGTCTTCGAAGGTACGGCCTTTTTCGCGCATCTCGGTGAGAATGAAGTTACCGGTGCCATTGATGATGCCCGCCACCCAGTTGATGCGGTTGGCCGACAGGCCTTCACGAATCGCCTTGATTACTGGAATGCCGCCTGCAACGGCAGCTTCGAACGCGACGATCACGCCCTTTTCCTGAGCCTTGGCAAAAATTTCATTGCCGTGAACGGCAATCAGCGCCTTGTTGGCAGTGACCACGTGCTTGCCGTTTTCGATGGCTTTGAGCACCAGCTCACGGGCGATGGTGTAACCGCCAATCAGCTCGATAACAATGTCGATTTCAGGGTTGGTCGCAACAGCGAAGACATCGTTGGTAATGGGGGTACCGGTAATGTCGCACTGAGGGTTTGGCGTACGCATTGCAATTTGCGCAACCTGGATACCACGCCCGGCACGGCGAGCAATCTCCTCGGCGTTACGCTTTAGTACGTTGAAGGTGCCGCCACCGACGGTCCCGAGCCCACAGATACCTACTTTGACCGGATTCACGCTGAACTCCCCATAAAACGGCCGACTCAAGGTCGGCCGTGGAAAACAACCGTGGATCACCACGGTTCTCTATTAATAGCCGGGCAGTGGAACTGCCCCGCCATGATCGTCAAAGGCTTACCGTGACGACGCAGGATTATTTAACACTGAGTGCCAGCTTGCCAACCTGTGCAGCAGGCTGATAACCCGGAATTACCTGACCGTCAGCCAAAACAATGGCTGGCGTGCCGTTTACTCCGATGGACTGGCCCATCGCAAACTGCTTGGCAACCGGGTTGGCGCATTTTGGCGCCTCGACCGTTTTGCCATCAGTCATTTTGTCCATCGCGCCTTTCTTGTCCTTGGAGCACCAGACCGCTTGCAACTGCTGGTCGCCCGGAGAACCAAGACCCTGACGTGGGAACGCAACATAGCGCACTTCAATCCCCATTTTGTTCAGTTCCGGGACTTCGGCGTGCAATTTGTGGCAATAAGGACAGGTAGTGTCAGTAAATACCGTGATGTGCGACTTGGTTTCGCCAATTGCAGGGTAAACAACGGTTTCTGCAACCGGAATACCATTGATCAACTTGGCGACGCCAACACGCTCGGCCTGCTCGGTCAGGTTGACCGGCTTACCGTCCTTGAGTTGAAACATATAGCCTTGAACGATGAACTGTCCATCGGCACTGGCGTACAGCACGCGGCTGCCTTTAAGTTTGACCTCATACAGGCCAGCCATCGGGCTTGCGCTGATGCTCTCGACCGGAACATCCAGTTGCAGTGTTTCAAGGCTCTTGCGAATAGCTTGCTCGGCGCCGGTATCGGCGAACGAGAACGTACTGACCAACGCAATGGCTGCGGCGGCAAAAATTTGGGTCACACGCATGGGAACTCCTGAAGACGGACAAAGCGGCCAAATCTCAGCACCCGTCCTGAAACAGCGGGTTTGGGCGGCGCACTTTCTAAACCGGCAAAGCCTACCACAGATGACTTGCATGACCGACTCTGACTGACACAAGACACCTAGCCACGCGGGTGATGGCGGGCGTGCAAGTCTTGCAGACGAGCACGGGCGACATGGGTGTAAATCTGCGTTGTGGACAGGTCACTGTGGCCCAGCAGCATTTGCACCACTCGCAAATCGGCGCCGTGGTTGAGCAAATGGGTGGCGAAAGCATGACGTAAGGTATGGGGCGACAGCGACTTGTCGATCCCCGCGACTTTGGCCTGATGCTTGATGCGGTGCCAAAAAGTCTGGCGAGTCATTTGCTCACCGCGCTGGCTGGGGAACAACACATCACTGGGGCGACCGCCGAGCAACTCATGCCGGGCATCACGCATGTAACGCTCGACCCAGACGATGGCCTCCTCTCCCATCGGCACCAGACGCTCCTTGCTGCCCTTGCCCATCACCCGCAATACCCCCTGGCGCAGATTGACCTGCTCCAGGGTCAGGCTGATCAACTCGGTGACCCGCAGGCCGCAGGCATACAGCACTTCGAGCATCGCCCGATCCCGTTGACCGATAACCTCGCTCAGATCGGGCGCAGCGAGCAGCGCTTCAACGTCAGCCTCTGACAGCGACTTAGGCAACGGCCTGCCCAACTGCGGCATATCGACCTGCAACGTCGGATCGACGCTAATCAGCCTTTCTCGCAGTAAGTAACGATAGAAGCCACGCACCCCGGACAGAAAACGCGCCGTTGACCGAGGTTTGTACCCCTGCTCCAGACGCCAGGCCAAGTGATCCAGGATCAATTCGCGTCCGGCATTGATCAGCGCAATGTCGCGTTCCTGCAGCCAGCCATTGAATAAGGCCAAATCACTGCGATAAGCGTCGCGGGTGTTGTCCGACAGGCCTTTTTCCAACCACAAGGCATCCAGAAAACGGTCGATAAGTGGGTCGTCTATAGCTGGCATTAGCTCTCGAAACGCGCAGACCAAAGGCTACGCACAAATAAAAAGTGAACTGCAAAAGTGGCCGCTAGTCTTTCATGGCTGGCAGATGCCATAAACCATAAGTTTTCACAGGATAACCTTATGACCGAACAACAGATTTTGCTGTCTTTCGGCGGTATCGGCATTGCAGCCTTGGGCTCCCAGTGGCTGGCCTGGCGACTGAAGCTGCCGGCCATTCTGTTTTTACTGCTGACCGGCATTCTGGTCGGCCCTGTACTGGGCTGGCTTGACCCTCAAGAACTGTTTGGCCCCCTGCTGATGCCCTTGGTGTCTCTGGCAGTAGCGCTGATTCTGTTTGAAGGCAGCCTGACCCTGCATCTGTCCGAGTGGCGCGAAATTGGCACCGTCGTGCACCGGCTGGTGACCATCGGCGCGCTCTCTACCTGGGCTGTAATTACCCTGGCCACACACTGGCTGCTGGGCTTCGACTGGCTGTTGGCATTGCTTTTCGGGACGCTGACACTGGTCACTGGGCCGACGGTGATTGTACCGATGCTGCGCGTGGTGCGGCCCAAGGCCTCAATTGCCAACATACTGCGCTGGGAAGGCATCGTCATCGACCCGATTGGCGCGCTGCTCGCGGTGGTGGTTTATAGCTTTATCATCGCCAGCGCCACAGGTGAGGGCCTGAGTCACAGCCTGCTGACCTTCGCCGGGGTGATTGTGTGCGGCAGCCTGTTCGGCATCGTGGGTGGCTGGATCATGGGCCACATCGTGCGCCGCCAATGGCTGCCGGAATACCTGCAAAGCCTGGCCACACTGGCGGGGGTATTGGCCGTATTTATTGGCGCCAATGAGGTGATGCACGAATCCGGCCTGCTGGCGGTCACCTTGATGGGCATGTGGATGGCCAATATGAAAGGTGTGGATGTGCGCAACATCCTGCACTTCAAGGAGAATCTGAGCATCTTCCTGATCTCGGGCCTGTTTATTTTGCTGGCGGCGCGCCTGGACTTGAACGCCATGATTGGCCTTGGGCCTGCGGTACTGGTGTTACTGCTGATCATTCAGCTCATTGCTCGGCCGCTGAACGTTGCGCTCTCAACCTTGGGCTCAAAACTGAACTGGCGTGAACGCGCACTGCTGGCCTGGATCGCTCCTCGCGGGATTGTTGCAGCCGCCGTTTCCGCGATCTTTGCTATCCGCCTGGATGAAGCAGGCCATGAAGGCGCGCTGCTGCTGGTGCCCCTTACGTTTGCGGTGATCATTGGCACCGTGGTGCTGCAAAGCGCCACGGCGCGCCCTCTGGCCCGCCTGCTGAAAGTGGCAGAGCCCGCACCCAGCGGCTTTTTGATCGTCGGGGCCAATGGCCCGGCGCGAGTGATTGGCAAAGCACTGCAGCAGTTGGGCAGCCGCGTCCTGTTGACGGACTCCAACTGGGAAAATATTCGCGCCGCCCGCATGGAAAACCTGCCCACTTACTTTGGTAATCCGGCCTCACAGCATGCCGAAACTCATCTTGATCTGGTGGGCTTGGGGTACTTGCTCGCACTGTCGCCATCTGGCGAGCTGAATACGCTGGCAGCGGTACGTTTTCACCACGAGTTCGGACCTCAGCGCCTGTTTGCATTAACCAATGGCCAGGAAAACCGCCGTACCGACAAGCATCGCGCCAGTCATGAGTACCGCGGGCAAGCGCTGGGCAGCCCCGCGCTGACCTATGGCCAACTGGCCAGCGAGTTGAGCCAAGGTGCCGAGTTGTACAGCACGAACCTGACCGACAACTTTACTTGGGAGGATTACCAGGCCCTGCACGGCAAGCGTCTGACCCTGCTGTTCGCCCGCGACAACAGTGGCTGGGTGCATGTGGTGACACCTGACAGCGAACTGAAACCGGGAACCGGCTGGACGCTGTTGGCGTTGATCAGGCGGGAGGCCTGAGACGAAAGCAGACGACACAAAACCTGTAGCCGCTGCCGAGGAACGATGGCTGCGATGGGCTGCGCTGCGCCCCCGTAAACGAAGGCCCTTCGGCCCTTAGCGCAGCCTACGGCAGCCGCTACAAGTTTTGCGGCAATACCGGCACCGGGCGCTTGTTGTCATCGATGGCGACAAAGCTGAACACGCCCTGGATCGCCAGCTCACGACTGTCGCAGCTCATGCTTTCGACATACACCTCAACCTCAACCTTGAGGCTGGTATTGCCGACTTTGACCACACGCCCTACCAACTCAACGATGCAGCCCGCTGCAATCGGGTGGTTGAAATCAATCCGGTCGGTAGAAACAGTCACCAGCGGCAAACGGCAAAAACGAGTCGCCGCGATAAACGATACTTCGTCCATCCAGGCCAGCGCAGTGCCGCCAAACAGTGTGTTGTGATGATTGGTGGTCGAGGGGAATACCGCTTTGGTAATACGGGTAACGGACAATTCGGTACGGCGTTGAATCTCTTGCTCACGCAAAGTCATGCTTTTACTACCTACAACTGGACAAAGGTATGACAAATTTCAGGCAACAAAAAAGCAGCCCGAAGGCTGCTTTTTTCTGCATCGGGAAGCTGGACTTAAGCCAGTTTTTCCTTGATGCGAGCTGCTTTACCGGACAGGTCACGCAGGTAGTACAGCTTGGCTTTGCGAACGTCACCGCGACGTTTCACTGCCATGCTGTCGATTTGCGGGCTGTAGGTCTGGAAAGTACGCTCTACGCCAACACCGTTGGAGATTTTACGAACAGTGAAAGCACTGTTCACGCCACGGTTACGCTTGGCAATCACTACACCTTCGAAAGCTTGCAGACGCGAACGATCGCCTTCCTTCACTTTCACCTGAACGACAATGGTGTCGCCCGGGGCAAAAGGAGGGATCTCTTTAGTCATCTGCTCTGCTTCGAGTGCAAGGATGATTTTGTTAGTCATGCTGTGCTCCTAAGGTAGATCAACTGATCTACCATCGATACGTTGTTAACTATCGTCCCGCTCGCGGATATATTCCTCGAGCAGCTTCTTCTCTTCTCCAGAAAGCGAGCGGCTTTCCAGAAGATCGGCGCGTCGTTCAAAGGTCCGCCCAAGGGACTGCTGTAAACGCCAACGCCGGATGTGTGCATGATTGCCACTAAGCAATACGTCGGGAACACGCTGATCCGCATACACCTCCGGTCGGGTGTAGTGCGGGCAATCCAGCAAACCATCCGTGAAGGAATCTTCCTCCGCGGAGTCCGCATGCCCTAAAGCTCCAGGCAGCAGTCGTGTAACCGCATCAATCAGAACCATCGCCGGCAGCTCGCCACCAGAGAGTACATAGTCACCAATCGACCACTCTTCATCGACATAAGCGTCTATAAAACGCTCGTCAATGCCTTCATAACGACCTGCAATGAGGATTAATGCTTCCTCATTCGCCAGTTCGCGTACCGCCGACTGATTCAGTTGACGGCCTTGGGGCGACAGGTAAATAACCTTCGCCGCCTCTCCGGCTGCTTCTCTGGCCTGAACCAGTGCATCTTCCAGAGGCTTGATCTTCATCACCATGCCCGGGCCACCGCCAAATGGGCGATCGTCCACAGTGTGATGTCGATCCGTTGTGTAGTCTCGCGGGTTCCAACAAGTAAGCTGCAAGAGCCCTTGTTTCACCGCACGACTAGTGATGCCGTAGTCGCTGATAGCGGAAAACATTTCGGGAAACAAACTGATCACTTCTACGCGCAATTTAGCCACGCTTAGAAGTCCGCATCCCAATCCACCTTCATCTCGCCAGCTGCAAGGTCGACGCTCAGCACGCATTGCTCTGTATAGGGCAACAAGCGATCGCGATCATCCAGGCTACCTGGGCAAGGTTTGACTTCCATGACATCGTTCGAGCCAGTTTCCATCAGATCAACAATCTTGCCGAGCAATTGCCCTTCAAGGTTGGTCACTTTCAGTCCCTGCAGCTGGTACCAGTAGTACTCGCCGTCGGTCAGTTCAGGAAACAGGTTACGCGGCACGCAGATTTCGAATTCGCGAAGAAGACCAGCTTCGTCACGGTCATCGAGACCCTTGAGCTTTACAACCAGAAACTTGCCGTTATGAGAACGGCCACTGACCAGCTCTGCCTGTCGCACATCATTACCGCGCCGAAGCGTCAGCTTTTTGTAGTCCAACAGGTTATCAATTGGATCCGTAAAGGAATAAACCTTCACTTCGCCGCGCACGCCGTGAATCGAGTAGATTTTGCCGATAACGATCAAATCATCAGCAGTTTCAGGCGTCACGCTCATATTGCTCAGGCCGCAGCCTTAGCGTTTTCTTTAACCAGTTGAGCAACACGCTCAGACATGGTTGCACCAACGCTCTGCCAGTAGGCGAGGCGGTCTTCTTTAACGGAGAAACGAACTTCTTGACCACGGGCAACCGGGTTGAAGAAGCCAATTTGTTCCTTGTGGGAACCGTCACGTGGGTTACGGCTATCGGTAACGGTCAAGTGGTAAAACGGGCGCTTTTTGGAGCCGCCAAGGGCAAGACGGATTGTTAGCATGTGAACATCGTTCCTGTAGTCGGTGCTGCAAATCTAAAGGCACAGCGGGCATAGGTGCCCGAAAGGCCGCATATTCTAAGGAATATCCGGACTTTTGCAAATGTCTTTTTCAGGCGCCTACCGGCATACCCTACAGACTTGCAACAAGGTCGCCACGAATGGCGACAGGTCAGCTCCCGCACAGTGCGGGTTTGCCGGGTGTCTCGCATTGCTGCGAGTTGCCCGAACGCAAGCGCTCGGGCAGGTAAATTACATTTTTGGCATGCCGCCGCCGGGCATCATCGAGCCCATGCCGCGCATCATTTTGGCCATCCCACCTTTGGTGGAGAACTTTTTCATCATCTTTTGCATCTGCTTGTGCTGCTTGATCAAGCGGCCGATGTCCTGCACCTGAGTGCCGGAACCCATGGCAATCCGGCGTTTGCGCGAACCACTGATCAGATCAGGGTCGCGGCGCTCGGCCGGGGTCATGGAGTTGATGATGGCTTCCATTTGCTTGAACTGCTTCTCTGCCGCGCCCTGGGCATTGCCCATTTGCGCCAGATTGACGCCACCCATGTTCGGCAGTTTGTCCATGAGACCGCCAAGGCCGCCCATGTTCTTCATCTGTTGCAGTTGGTCGCGGAAGTCTTCGAGGTCGAAGCCTTTGCCTTTTTTAAGCTTTTTAGCCAGCTTGTCGGCTTTATCTTTATCGAGGGTCTGCTCGGCCTGCTCGATCAGACTGAGCACGTCGCCCATGCCCAGGATGCGTGAGGCAATACGATCCGGGTGGAAAGGCTCAAGAGCATCGCTCTTCTCGCCCATACCGATGAACTTGATCGGCTTGCCAGTGATTGCACGCACGGACAACGCGGCACCACCACGGGCATCACCGTCGACCTTGGTCAGGATCACACCGGTCAGCGGCAACGCGTCGCCAAAGGCCTTGGCCGTGTTGGCGGCATCCTGGCCGGTCATGGCGTCGACCACAAACAGGGTTTCCGCAGGCTTGACCGCCGCGTGCAACTCCTGAATCTCGGCCATCATCTCGGCGTCGATATGCAGACGACCCGCAGTATCGAGAATCACCACGTCGATAAACTTCAGCTTGGCTTCAGCAATGGCTGCGCGAGCGATGTCTACCGGCTTTTGGCTGATATCGGACGGGAAGAACGTAACGCCCACTTCAGCAGCCAGGGTTTCCAGCTGCTTGATCGCGGCCGGACGATAAACGTCAGCCGAAACCACCATTACGGTTTTCTTTTTGCGCTCTTTAAGGAAGCGCGCCAGCTTGCCGGCGGTGGTGGTTTTACCCGCACCCTGCAAACCGGCCATCAATACAACGGCAGGCGGCGTGACATTGAGGACCAGATCCTCGTTGGCGGCGCCCATCAGGCTTTCAAGCTCAGCCTGCACAATCTTCACAAACGCTTGGCCAGGCGTCAGGCTGCGCGACACTTCTGTGCCCACAGCGCGCTCTTTGACCGCGTTGACGAAGTCTTTGACTACCGGTAAAGCCACGTCGGCTTCCAGCAACGCCATGCGCACTTCACGCAGGGTGTCTTTGATATTGTCCTCGGTCAGCTTGGCCTTGCCGGTGACATGGCGCAGCGTCTGCGAGAGACGGTCGGTTAAATTTTCAAACATGCGCGATCCTTTCAGGCCCAAAGTAGACCGGGGTTATTGCGGCCCAGCCCGTGTAAAACTGATGCTCGGCGAGCCTGCGGCGTGGGCAGGTCGCGGATTATAGCGAAGACTGGCCGTGTCCGACACCTTGCCGTCGGCTTATGTGGTCTTTCGTGCATGGGCGGTTGTATGCCAAACTCAGCCCTTTCGGGCTTGCCTAACAGGATTTATGCTCCCCTTGTCACCCAGCTTGCTACCCAGCCTCGCCGCCGCCTGCTTGTACGCCGCTGCGACCTTCTATCAAGGCACTTGCCTGCGCCAGGGCGCCAAGGCAAACAAACGCCTGTTGGTGACGCTCGGCATTCTTGCCGTCCTCGCCCACGCTACCAGCCTGTTTACCCACCTGATGACCCCGGCGGGTCTGGAACTGGACTTCTTCAGTGCTGCCAGCCTGATTGCCGTGGCCGTCATCACGGTGACGCTGGTTGCCTGCGCACGGATACCGGTCGAAAACCTCCTGCTGCTTTTATATCCGCTGGGCATGTTGACGGTACTGCTGTCCGAGTTCGCCCCGCCAGGCACGGTCCAGGTTATTAATGAAGAGCCCGGCATCCTGGCGCATATCCTGCTGTCGATCCTGGCCTATGGCATGTTCACCATTGCGGTGTTCCAGGCGTTGCTGCTGTCGTTGCAAAACTATCAGCTCAAGCACAAACACCCCAAAGGTCTGATCAAGAACTTTCCGCCACTGCAGACCATGGAAAGCCTGCTGTTCGGCTTCCTGTGGGCTGGCTGGTCACTGCTCTCGCTGTCGCTGATCTCCGGCTGGCTGTTCCTGGGCAATCTGTTCGCCCAACATCTTGTGCACAAAACCTTGCTGGCCTGCCTGGCATGGATCGTATTCAGCGTACTGCTGTGGGGTCGCTACCACCTCGGCTGGCGCGGCCACAAAGCCATCCGCTGGACGTTTGCCGGGTTTTGCCTGCTGATGCTCGCCTACTTTGGCAGCAAGCTGGTTCGTGAATACATTCTGCATATCTGACGGGCGATAATTATGGATAGCTTGCCCCCCGGGCCGATTCTCGCAGTCTCGGCGCTGTTGATCGCAGGAGTCGGGATACTTGCCGGCTATTTTCTCGGCAAAAGTGGCTCAGCGGCCCGCCGCGCAGAAGCCCTGCAACCGCAAGACGAAGATCCCCAGCAACACGGCGAGCAACCCAACAGCCGCCCGCACCTGCTCTCCAGCATCCATGCGCTGGACAACATCACGGTCAATGACATCCTGATCCCGCGCAGCGAAGTCGAGGGCCTCAACCTCGACGATCCGATCGAAGAGCTTATAGAGCAATTGCGCAGCACCGAGCGCACGCGCCTGCCGGTGTTTCATAACGACATCAATCAAGTCGAAGCCATCCTCAACACCCGTCATATCCAGCATATGTTGCCCGACGCCAGCCTGACCAAAGAGGCAATACTGGCGGTCTGTCACGAACCGTACTTCATCCCCGAAAGCACCCCACTGCAACTGCAACTGCTGAATTTCCACAAGCAGCAGCGCCGCCTGGGCGTAGTGGTCGATGAGTACGGCGAGGTGCTCGGCATCGTCACCCTTGAAGACATTCTCGAAGAGATCGTCGGCGAGTTCGAGGACGAGCAAGACGTCAGCAACCCGCATATCGACCCCCTGCCCGACGGCCGTTATGTGATCGATGGCGCCGCCTCCATCCGCGAACTGAACAAGGCACTGGGCTGGCACCTGCCGTGCGACGGCCCAAAAACCCTCAACGGGCTTGTTACAGAAGCGCTGGAAACCATCCCGGAAACCACGGTATGCCTGAAAATCGGCGGTTATCGCCTGGAGATCCTCCAGACCGAAGATAACCGTGTCAGCCGTGTGCTTATCTGGCACAACAGCGTCAAACCCGCGGTTTAATCGCCGCGCAAGGCCTTGTTACATTTTGCAAGGCCTCCCTATAATCATTGCGCCTACACCCCAGCCCTTCGGGCTAAACGACCATAAAAAACGCTCTGCCATATCCGCCGAAATAGCTGATAACGGTAAACGAGCTCATAACTGTCAGGGATATGCGTATGACCTCCAGTACTACTTACAGCGAAGCCTCGCCCGACAAGCCGGTCAACTCCGCAACCCGGGTTGCCACGGCCAGTTTTATCGGTACGGCCATCGAATTCTACGACTTCTATGTCTACGCCACCGCAGCGGCACTGGTCATCGGCCCGGTATTTTTCCCGCAGACTTCCGGTACAGCGCAAATGCTGTCGGCGTTTCTGACCTTTGGTATCGCCTTTCTCGCCCGCCCGCTGGGCTCATTCCTGTTTGGCCATTTCGGTGACCGGGTTGGGCGCAAATCCACTCTGGTCGCTTCCCTACTGTTGATGGGCGTGTGTACCACGCTGATCGGCGTACTGCCGGGCTACGCCACGATTGGCGCCTGGGCTCCGATCCTGCTGTGCGTACTGCGCTTCGGCCAAGGGTTGGGGCTGGGTGGCGAATGGGGCGGGGCCGCACTGCTGGCTACCGAAAACGCCCCCAAGGGCAAGCGCGCCTGGTATGGCATGTTCCCGCAACTGGGGCCTTCGATCGGCTTTCTGGCGGCCAACGGCCTGTTCCTGATTCTGGCCATGAACCTGAACGATGAGCAGTTCCGCTCATGGGGCTGGCGCATTCCTTTCCTGCTGAGCGCCGTGCTGGTGATGGTCGGGCTGTATGTGCGCCTGAAGCTGGAAGAAACCCCGGTGTTTGCCAAGGCCGTGGCACAACACGAGCGGGTGAAAATGCCCATCGTCGAACTCTTCAGCCAGTACTGGGCACCGATGCTGCTGGGCGCCGCCTCGATGGTGGTGTGCTATGCACTGTTCTATATCTCGACAGTATTTTCGCTGAGCTATGGCGTCTCCACCCTGGGCTATACCCGCGAAACCTTCCTCGGCCTGCTGTGTTTTGCCGTGCTCTTCATGGCTGCCGCCACGCCTTTGTCGGCCTGGGCAAGCGACCGTTATGGGCGCAAGCCGGTGCTGATTGTCGGCGGCGTGCTGGCGATCCTGTCCGGTTTCCTGATGGAACCTCTGCTCACCCAGGGTTCGACCTGGGGCGTGGCGCTGTTTCTGTGTATCGAACTGTTTTTGATGGGTGTGACCTTTGCCCCGATGGGCGCTCTGCTGCCTGAGCTGTTTCCGACCCGCGTGCGCTACACCGGCGCGTCGGCCGCGTACAACCTGGGCGGAATTGTCGGCGCGTCGGCGGCCCCGTTCTTTGCCCAGAAGCTGGTGAGCATGGGCGGTTTGAGTTGGGTTGGCGGGTATGTTTCGGGCGCAGCCGTGCTCAGCCTGATCGCTGTGCTGTGCCTGAAAGAAACGAAAGAGGCTGACCTGAACAAGGTGGCCTGAAGCAACACTCAACCTGTGGGAGCGGGCTTGCTCGCGATTCGGACAACTCGGAACATCGGATGAACCGAGGCGCTGCAATCGCGAGCAAGCCCGCTCCCACAAGTTTTTTACAGTTCTACAACTACGGCTTTGGCAGAACGGGTCGCTTTGGCCCGCGCAGCCTCAATCGACTCATCCCGCGCCAGCGCCACGCCCATGCGGCGCTGGCCGTTGACCTCTGGCTTGCCGAACAGGCGCAAGGCCGTGTCCGGCTCGCTCAGAGCCGCGCCCAGGTTGGCGAATGCGGTCTGGGTCGATTGCCCCTCAACCAGAATCACCGCCGAAGCCGAAGGCCCGAACTGACGGATCAACGGGATCGGCAAGCCCAGAATCGCCCGCGCATGCAGCGCGAATTGCGACAGGTCCTGAGAAATCAAAGTCACCAGACCGGTATCGTGCGGACGCGGCGATACTTCGCTGAACCACACCTGATCGCCCTTGATAAACAACTCAACGCCAAACAGACCACGACCACCCAACGCCTCGGTAACGGCCCTGGCCACACGCTCGGACTCGGCCAGAGCAATCGGGCTCATGGCCTGCGGCTGCCAGGACTCCTGATAGTCGCCCTTCTCCTGACGGTGACCGACCGGAGCACAGAAGGTGGTGCCACCGATATGGCGCACGGTCAGCAGAGTGATTTCGTAGTCGAAGTCGATAAAGCCTTCAACGATGACCCGGCCCTTACCCGCACGACCGCCTTCTTGCGCGTAGTCCCAGGCAGCCTTTACATCGTCAGCGCTGCGCAGCAGGCTCTGGCCTTTGCCCGACGAACTCATTACCGGCTTGACCACACACGGAAAACCCAAATCCAGCACGGCTGCGCTGTAGTCTTCGAAGGTATCGGCAAAATGGTACGGCGAGGTCGGCAGATCCAGCTCTTCTGCCGCCAGACGACGGATGCCTTCGCGGTTCATGGTCAGCGAAGTGGCACGGGCGGTTGGAATGACGGTGAAACCTTCAGCTTCCAGTTCGACCAGGGTCGCGGTGGCGATGGCTTCGATTTCCGGAACGATAAAGTGTGGTTTTTCTGCTTCGATCACGGCACGCAAGGCGGCGCCGTCGAGCATATTGATCACGTGGCTGCGATGGGCAACCTGCATGGCGGGTGCATTGGCATAGCGATCGACAGCGATCACTTCGACCCCCAGACGCTGCAATTCGATGACAACTTCTTTGCCCAGCTCACCGCAGCCACACAGCAATACGCGGGTCGCGGTCGGCGACAGTGGAGTTCCGATACGGGTCATTTCAGGTCCTCAAGGAAACAAATCATCGAAGGCGCGCGCAAAGCTTGCGCCTGCAGGGGGATACAAAGGCCAGTATTTTACATGACTAAACGGCGGCTTTACGCAAACGCCAGGCCATTGCCAGCCATACACAGGTGACACCGGCGAATTTCGACGCCATGGCGGTAATGATCACGCCAGGAGTAAACGCATCGATCATGCCGAAGAAAATAAAGGTATCAATCGGGATACTCAGCGCAGAGCTGATCCACAAGCGGTCGTGCAAGGGCCGCTTGGTGATGCTGAACACCAGCCAGTCGATACATTCGGAGACGGCGAACGCTGTGGCGCTGGCCAGGGCAATCGAAGGGTCGGAGGTGATGTACGACAGCACCAGCGCCGCCAGCATGGCCAACAGGGCGCCGTGGCCGAAGCGGGTTTGCACCATATCGCGCAACACAAACACCAGCCCGCCCCAGGCTGACCAGATGATGTCCAGATGCGGCGCCGTGGAAAACGCGAAGTTGATCAGCACAACGCTGGCGATATAAGCGACAAGAAACAGCATGGTAGCGGGCGACACCTCTAGAGAAGGCGCACAGGGTACTTGAGTCGGTCAGGATTTTGTAGCCGCTGCCGCAGGCTGCGATAAGGCCCGAAGGGCCTTAAAGGGGCGGCTGCGCAGCTCATCGCAGCCTCGTACCTCGTCAGCGACTACAGGTTAGCGCCCCAACATCCACACCACACCACTGGATTTGGCCCGCTCATGACATAGCGCTAACACCTCACGGCGCTCGGGGTTAGTCATGCGGCTCCATCGGGTAATTTCTGCCACGGTACGCTGGCAGCCGCTGCACACATCATCATCGTCCAGTGCGCAAATATTCACGCAGGGTGAGGCGACCGGGCGCTCGGTATCACTCATTGCTCTTGCACCTTCAGATCACGCGCATAACGCTGGCCGTTTTTCACATAGTGAGCCGCGCTGGCCTCCAGCAGTTTTTTCTGCTCCTCGGTCAGGTCGCGGACCACCTTGCCCGGCGATCCCATGACTAGCGAACCGTCCGGAATCTCCTTGCCCTCGCCGATCAGCGAATTGGCGCCAATGATGCAGTGCTTGCCGATTTTGGCGCCATTGAGGATCACCGCATTGATCCCGATCAGGCTGTAATCGCCCACCGTGCAGCCATGCAGCATGGCGTTATGACCAATGGTCACACCCGTACCCAACGTCAGCGGATAGCCCATGTCGGTATGCATCACCGCGCCATCTTGCACGTTGCTGTGCCTGCCAATCAGGATCAACTCGTTATCACCGCGCAACACAGCGTTAAACCAGACGCTGGCACCCTCCTCCAGGCGCACCTTGCCGATCAGGGTGGCATTGGGAGCAGTCCAGCTGTCGGGATGGGTTTCGACGAGCGAGTCGCCCAGACGGTATTTCATGGGATGTCCTCAAGGCAGGCGTGGCCGTCTGCTGACGGCTCTAGGGTCTGTATGACATGTTTTCGAGCGAAGGTTAGGCGAGCCTGTTTTCAACGCAGCATAACCGAGCGCAGATATATTTCGTACAGAGCCTAAATTGGAATGGAACGTTCAGGCGGGGTATGCAGGTTGATATTGACGTCGTCGTAGAGCAGGTTCATCAGTTCAACAATCATGATTGCCGTGAGCCCCCAGATTTTATAGACGCCAAAACGGTAGCTCGGCACATACCAGCTGCGCCCTTGGTAATCGATGCGATGGGTGTGCTCACGCGGGTCCTGACGAAAGAACTCCAGCGGCACACTGAACACGGCGGCGATTTCGGCATCGTTGGCCAGATACTCAACGTAATCCGGCACCAGACCGACGTATGGTGTCACCCGAATACCGTGCAATGAGATCAAGGGACTGAGCGGACCGATAATTTCGACCAGCCCCGGCGGCAAGCCGATTTCTTCTTCGGCTTCACGCAGAGCGGTAAATACCAGGTCCGGGTCTTCGGGATCGCGGCGCCCTCCGGGGAAAGCCACTTCACCGCCGTGGGTCGACAACCCGCTGGCGCGCAGGGTCAGAATCAGTTCGGGCTCAGCACTGCGTGTCACCGGCAACAGCACGGCCGCCTCCGGGAAGTTGCGTTCTGTTTCCAGCGTGCGGGGGGTGTAGCGGCTCACACGGCCAAGCAGCTCGTCCAGCATAGGTCATCTCGATCCGTCACTTATCGGGCATCATGCACCAAATTGCCCGGGGCACCCAAGCACCGCAGTGTCGCAGCCCGTAATGCTGCACTTGCCGCGACCCCGTCTAACCCCCCAAGATAGGCGCAGTACCCAGAGACCACAGCATGAAATTTTGCAACCTGTGCGGCCACTCCGTCAGCCAACATATCCCGCAAGGCGATTCGCGCCTGCGTTATGTCTGCGACCACTGCAACACTGTCCACTATCAAAACCCCAATATCGTTGCCGGTTGCCTGCCCACCTGGGGCACACAAGTGCTGCTGTGCCGGCGCGCCATTGAACCGCGCAAGGGTTACTGGACCCTGCCCGCAGGGTTTATGGAAAACGGTGAAACGGTAGAAAACGCAGCCCGACGCGAAACCCTCGAAGAAGCCTGTGCCATCGTTGAAAACCTGAATATCTACACCCTGATCGATGTGCCGCACATTAATCAGGTGCATATTTTCTATCGCGCCGAGCTGCAAAGCCTCGACTTTGCAGCAGGCGAAGAAAGCCTTGAGGTCCGGCTGTTTGAAGAAGCAGACATCCCTTGGTCAGAGCTGGCTTTTCGCACGGTCAGCCGTACCTTAGAATGCTTTTTCGCTGACCGCCCTGGTGCCACCTACCCTGTGCGCAGCGAGGCTGTAGCGCCTTTGGCCAGCCTTGATAAACCCCAACAATAATGCTGTTTGCCTTGTACCTCAGGAATATCCCTCTAATGCGTTGGTTGCTCGCTGCTCTTTGCCTGTCATTTGCCGTTACTTGCCAAGCTTCTGTTGTCATAACCGTAAACGGAAAACCCGTCGATAAAAATCAGGTACTCCAGTCAACCCCGTCAGCACAGCCGATCCATGCCGGGAAAAGCATCGACAAGGTCCTGGTACTCAAGTCCGCCCGCAAGCTGCAACTGATCAGCGATGGCAAACCGATCAAGACCTACCGTATTTCCTTGGGCAAGCAACCCAAGGGGGCAAAAATGCGTGAAGGCGACAAGCGCACCCCTGAGGGGATGTATTGGGTCGACTGGCGTAAAAAAAGCGACAAGTTCAACCTGGCGATGCATATCAACTACCCCAATATCAGCGACGCGGCGACAGCCCGACGTGAGGGCGTAAACCCGGGTTCGATGATCATGATCCACGGCACGCCAGACAGCGAAGACAACCCCGAAGAGCTGTTCCATACCCTGGACTGGACCGATGGTTGTATCGCAATGAAAAACTACGAAATGCGTGAAGTCTGGAACCTGGTCAAAGACGGCACGATGGTTGAAATCCGCCCGTAAGCAAAAAATAATTTTCAGTCGTTGTTCGCCACTCCCTCTTCCCCACGTCTAATACCTTTGCATCCCGCCGGGCCCGACTGGGCCCGCAACTTCTCAGCGCCTTCCGCGCACCGCTAATACCACTTAAACACCAAAGATATTTTCAGCCGAACAACACCCTCTTAATGCTGGGAATAGTGATTATTCTCGCGTTGACTTGGTATTGAAGTGGTATTACTTTCGCCACATTACCGAGCGACAAAACCCTAATAACCGCATCGGATGCACCGCCCATGAACACTCTTCTGGCTCTACGCCCGGACGACACCCTGGCCACGCCGCTGTACCTGCAACTGGCCCGAAATCTGGAAGCCGCGATTCACGCCGGCGTCTGGAAAGCCGAGCAGGCCTTGCCTTCGGAACGCAGCCTGAGCGAACAGCTGGGCCTGTCCCGGGTGACAGCCCGCAAAGCCCTGGAAGTACTGTTCGAGCAAGGCTTGATCCGCCGCAGCCAAGGCTCGGGCACCTTTATCACGCCGCGCCTGGAACAGCCGTTGTCGCGACTTTCAAGTTTCAGCGAAATGCTCAGGCTCAAAGGTTTTGCCCCAAGCTCACACTGGCTAGAGCGTGAAATTACCCAGCCGACCCACGAAGAGCTGATTCGCCTGGCGCTGTCGCCCACCGATAAAGTCGCGCGGCTCAAGCGCCTGCGCAAAGCCGATGAGACTGTCATGGCGATCGAGATGAGCGCCCTGCCCGCCTCTCTGATCCCGCAGCCACAGGTGATTGGTGACTCACTCTATGAGTACCTGGACAGCATCGGCAAACCGGTGGTCCGCGCCCTTCAACATATTCAGGCGATCAACGCTTCGCCTGAATTCGCGACCCTGGTCGGCATTGAGCCTGGCACCGCCATGCTGTTGATGACCCGGGTTGGCTACCTCGAAGACAACACGCCCATCGAAGTCACTGACACCTATTGCCGCAACGACTACTACGACTTCGTGGCGGAACTGCGCCGCTAACCCTGACTCGACACCACGCCCAGAGGGCTGCTCATGCTCGAAGACAACATCCTCACGGCCCACGGCTGGGTTCGCGGCTACCTGCGCCACGAAAACGGCAAAGTGGTCGGCATCGAAGGCAGCCCCTGCAACCCGGCAGATAACGATTTGCCGTACCTGCTGCCCGGTTTTATCGACTTGCACGTTCACGGCGGTGGCGGCAAAGACATCATGCAAGGGGCGCAAGCCTTCGACACCATCACCCGTACCCATCTGCGCTTTGGCACCACGGCCTTGCTGGCAACCACCATGACCGCGCCGAATCACGACATCAGCCGCGTGCTCGGCGCCCTCGGTGACTTTTGCCAAACTCGCCCGAGCGGCTGCGCCCGCGTCCTCGGCGTGCATCTCGAAGGCCCGTTTATCAACCCTGGCAAACTCGGGGCACAACCCAACTTTGCGCACACCGCACTGATGGCCGAAGTCGAGGATTACCTGAACCTGGCGCCGATCAAGGTCATCACCATAGCGCCTGAAATTGCCGGGCATATCGAACTGATCGGCACACTCAGCGCCCGCGGCATTCGCATGCAACTGGGCCACACCCTGGGCAGTTATGAAGAGGGCGTGGCCGCACTGGATGCCGGTGCCAGCAGCTTTACCCATTTGTATAACGCCATGAGCCCGCTGCATCACCGCGAGCCCGGCATTCTGGGCGCGGCCCTGGCTCATGCGCGCTTTGCCGAGTTGATTCCTGACTTGTTGCACGTGCATCCCGGCGCCATCCGTGCCGCCTTGCGAGCGATCCCTTGCCTGTACTGCGTCACCGACTCGACCGCTGCCACCGGCATGCCCGATGGTGAATACCAGCTGGGCAGCCACACCGTCACCAAGTGCCTGGGCGGCGTGCGCCTGGCGGATGGCACGTTGGCAGGCAGCACCCTGACGATGGATCAGGCGCTGCGCAATCTGGTGAAAATTGGTCTGCCGCTGGCCGAAGCCTCGCAGCGTCTGTCGCAGTTCCCGGCCGATTACCTCGGCCTTGAAGATCGCGGGCGCTTACAGCCCGGTAGCTGGGCTGACTGCGTGCGCCTGGATCGCTCATTGAACATCACTGCCGTCATGGTCGAAGGAGAAGCGCTTGACTTCCAAAATGCTTGAAGAGGCCCAAACCGCGTGTAAAGCCGTCGAATGCCAACTGCTCAATCTCGACCCGGCCCTGACCGACCTCGCACGCGAACTGCGGGCCAATCCGCCCGATGTGGCCATGACCCTCGCCCGCGGCAGCTCTGACCATGCCGCCAGTTACTTTGCCTATCTGACCATGCAGCACCTGGGCGTGCCCGTGGCGTCGTTGCCGATGTCAGTGGTGACCTTGCGCCAGTCACCACTGCGGGTGAAAGGCCAGGCGGTGTTTGCCTTTTCCCAGTCTGGCCAAAGCCCCGACATCATCGACAGCCTGAGCTTGCTGCGCGAACGCGGCGCCTTGAGCGTAGCGCTGGTGAATGCCGAACACTCACCGCTGGCAGACGCCAGCGCGTACACCCTGCCCTTGTGTGCTGGCGCCGAACACAGTGTCGCCGCGACCAAGAGCTTTATCGCCACCCTGAGCGCCAGCGCCAGGCTGGTTGCGCACTGGGCCAATGACCAAGCCCTGCTCGAAGCCGGCAACCTCCTGCCCGCAGGCCTGCGCGACGCCTGTACACAGGACTGGAGCAAAGCCATCGACACCCTGCGCGACGCCCAGCGACTGCTGGTGATCGGCCGGGGCGCAGGCTTCGCCATTGCCCAGGAAGCGGCGCTTAAATTCAAGGAAACTTCGACGCTGCAGGCAGAAGCCTTCAGCAGTGCCGAAGTGCGCCACGGGCCCATGGCCCTGATTGACGAAAATTACCCGCTGCTGATTTTCGCCCCGCGTGGCGTGGAGCAGGCAGGCTTGCTGACCCTGGCCCGCGACATGCGCCAACGCGGCGCCCGTGTATTGCTGGCGGCACCCGATGACGTGGCCGAACGCGACCTGACCTTGAGCCAGGCAGCGCACCCGGACCTGGACCCGATCCTGGCGATCCAAAGCTTCTATGTGATGGCCGCAGCCTTGGCCGAAGCCCGAGGGCTGGACCCCGATCAGCCGCGCTTCTTGAGCAAAGTGACCCGTACCCACTGAGTTGTCCTCCCCGCAGGTTTAATGAGTATCGCGCCATGCACAATAATAAGAACCTCACCCTCAGCGCGCCGCTTAGCGGTCCGATCATCAAGCTGGCCCTCGTACCGGATGCCGTATTTTCCAGTGGCATGATGGGCGACGGCATTGGCATCGACCCTCTGAACGATTGTTTGTATGCGCCCTGTGACGGGATAGTGGTGCATGTCGCCAAAACCGCCCACGCCCTGACCATACGCGCTGAAAACGGTGCCGAACTGCTGCTGCATGTGGGGCTGGACACCTTTGATCTTCAGGGCGAAGGTTTTCAGCTGCTGGTGGAAAACGGCGCCCGGGTCAGTAACGGCCAACCGCTGCTGCGCTTCAACCCCGATCAAATCGCGCAACGCTGCAAAAGCCTGATCAGCCTTCTGGTGCTGACCAACGGCGAGCATTTCGAACTGCACCCCCCGCAACATGACACGGCTCTGGCAGGCGAGGCGTTGTTGCATATCGTTGCGCGTACCAGCGCTGCCCCGGTTGGCGGCGCTGGCAGCACCAGCCAACAGGCCCAGGGCAGCGTGCGCATAACCCATCACGGTGGCCTGCATGCGCGACCTGCCGCGCTGGTGCGCCAGACCGCTCTGGGTTTCAAGAGCCTGGTGCGCTTGCACATAGGCGCCAACTCAGCCCCGTGCGACAGCATTGTGCGGCTGTTGGCACTGGGCATCTGCGAGCAGGATGAGGTTCAGGTCAGTTGCGCAGGCGAAGATGCCGACGCCGCGCTCCAAGCCGTTTTGGCGGTACTGGGCAAAGCTCAATCGGCTCCGGCACCTGCCCGACCCGCACTTGCCCCGACACCGATCCGGCCACTCAATCCGCCGGGCCAGCTTAACGGGGTATGTGCTGCGCCCGGACTGGCGAGCGGCCCGCTGTTTTATTTGTCCGGCGTACAACTGCCGCCCGACCTCGGAAACCATGTTCCCGAGCAACAATTGCTGGCACTCAATACTGCCCTGGATCAAGTGCGCGCAGAGATCCGGCTGACCCTGAGCGCCGCACGCGAGCAACACAACTGCAATGAAGAAACGATTTTCGCCACCCACCTGGACCTGCTCGAAGACAGCGCACTGCTGCAAGCCAGCCACGTCGCCATCGCCCAAGGACATGACGCAGCCCATGCCTGGAGCGATGCCATCGAGCAGCAATGCACGATCCTGAAAAGTCTGGGCAACACCCTGTTGGCCGAACGCTCCAACGATTTGCACGATCTTCAGCAGCGGGTACTGCGGGCCCTGCTGGGTGAGAGTGGGCATTGCCAGTTGCCGCCGGGGGCCATCGTCGCAGCCCATGAGCTGACCCCTTCCGACCTGTTGATGCTCAGCGCACAGAACGTGGCCGGGTTGTGCATGGCGGCAGGCGGTGCCACTTCCCATGTGGCGATTCTGGCTCGCGGCAAAGGCTTGCCTTGCCTGGTTGCCTTGGGCCCCGATGTATTGGGTTTACCCGCAGGCCAGGAAGTCATACTCGACGCCGACAATGCTCGCCTGGAATTGACCCCGACCTCGGAGCGCGTCGAACAGGTGCGCCAAACCAACCTCGCCCAACAGCAACGGTTTTCCCGTCAACAACTGCATGCCCGTGAGCCCGCCATGACCTGCGACGGGCAACACATCGAAATTGCCGCCAACGTCGCTTCCAGCCACGAAGCCGCCAGCGCCCACGCCAATGGTGCAGACGGCGTGGGCTTGCTGCGCACTGAGTTCCTGTTTGTCGATCGTACTACCGCCCCCAATGAAAAAGAGCAGATTGCAGCCTACCAGGGCGTACTCAATGCCATGGGCGACAAGCCGGTGATCATCCGCACCATTGACGTAGGCGGCGACAAACAACTCGACTACCTGCCGCTACCCGTCGAGGCCAACCCGGTCTTGGGCTTGCGCGGTATTCGCCTGGCGCAACTGCATCCCCAGGTACTCGACCAGCAATTGCGCGCCCTGCTGCAAGTCAGCCCAGTGCAGCGTTGCCGCATCCTGCTGCCGATGATTACCGAAGTCGACGAGCTGCTGCATATCCGTCGGCGCCTGGATGCCTTGCGCGTTGAAATGGGCCTGAGCCAGCGTCCGGAACTGGGCGTCATGATTGAAGTACCGGCAGCGGCCCTGATGGCTGAGCAATTGGCCGAACATGCGGACTTTCTCTCCATCGGTACCAACGACTTGTCGCAGTACACCCTGGCGATGGACCGCGACCACGCAGGGCTGGCCGCCCGTGTCGACGCCTTGCACCCGGCGTTGCTGCGCCTGATCGCCCACACCTGCGCCGGTGCTGCAAAACACCAGCGCTGGGTAGGCGTATGCGGTGCGCTGGCCAGTGACCCGCTGGCCACACCGGTCTTGATCGGCCTGGGGGTTCGCGAACTGTCGGTAAGCCCGCTGCAAATCGGTGAAATCAAGGCCCGGGTTCGTCAGCTGGATGCCGGGATGTGCCAAACGTTAAGCCAGACCCTGCTGAACATGAGCAATGCCGCATCGGTACGCGAGGCCTGTCGTCAGTACTGGCCGCTGTGCGACTAACAACAAAAACAACGACGGAGAATCCCTCATGTATCAATATTTCATCGAAGGTCTGCAACGGCTTGGCCGGGCGTTGATGTTGCCGATTGCGATCCTGCCCATTGCCGGGCTGTTACTGCGCCTGGGCGACACCGACTTGCTCAACATCGCAATCATCCACGATGCGGGCGGCACCATCTTTGCCAATCTGGCGTTGATTTTTGCCATCGGCATTGCCGTGGGCTTCGCCCGCGACAACAACGGTACTGCCGGGTTGGCGGGAGCTATCGGCTACCTTGTGCTGGTATCGACCCTCAAGGCGCTGGACCCCAATATCAACATGGGCATGCTGGCAGGGATCGTCAGCGGCCTGATGGCAGGCGCGCTGTATAACCGTTTCAAGGACATCAAGCTGCCGGAATACCTGGCGTTTTTTGGCGGCCGGCGTTTTGTACCGATTGTCACCGGGTTTGCGGCCGTGGCCCTGGGAGCGTTGTTTGGCCTGATCTGGCCGCCTATTCAGGAAGGCATCAACAGCCTGGGTGTCTTGCTGCTCGAAAGCGGCAGCCTCGGCGCGTTTATTTTCGGTGTGCTTAATCGACTGCTGATCGTGACCGGGCTGCACCATATCCTCAACAATATGGCCTGGTTCGTGTTCGGCAGCTTTACCAACGACGCCGGACAAGTCGTGACCGGGGATCTGAGCCGCTACTTTGCAGGCGACCCCAATGGCGGGCAATTCATGACCGGCATGTTCCCGATGATGATGTTCGGCCTGCCGGCTGCTTGCCTGGCGATGTATCGCAACACGCTGCCAGAACGACGCAAGTTGATGGGCGGGATTTTCCTGTCGTTGGCACTGACGGCATTTTTAACCGGCGTCACCGAACCCATTGAATTCGCCTTCATGTTTCTCGCGCCTTTGCTCTACTTGCTGCATGCACTGCTGACAGGCCTGTCGATGGCTATCACCAACCTGCTGAATATCCATTTGGGCTTTACCTTTTCCGGTGGGGCCATCGACATGCTGCTGGGCTGGGGCAAGTCGACCAATGGCTGGATGATCTTTCCAATCGGGCTGGCGTACTTCGGCATTTATTATCTGGTGTTCGATTACTGCATCCGCCGCTTCAAACTCAAGACCCCGGGCCGTGAAGACAACCCCGTGGCAGAAACCGCCGGCCTCTGCGAAAACCAGCGCGCCAAAGCCTATATTCAGGCGTTGGGCGGCCCGGACAATCTGATCACGGTTGGCGCCTGTACCACGCGCTTGCGCCTGGAACTGGCCGACCGCAGCAAGGCCGTCGACAGCGAACTCAAAGCCCTGGGCGCCATGGGCGTGATGCGCCCCGGCCGAGCAGGCAGCCTGCAAGTCGTGGTTGGGCCAATGGCAGACAGCATTGCCGATGACATTCGCCTGCAGCTAACGCAAGTCAGTCATTCGCCAGCTGCCAGTACCGTGCAAGCCACAACGGTTGAGCCGGTGCAAAAAATCGAACCCGAACACGCACAAAGATGGCTGAACGCACTGGGCGGCAGCAGCAATGTATTACGCGTTGAATGCGTAGCCATCACCCGCTTGCGGGTCAAGCTTGGGGAAGAGTGTTTGCTGTCAGAGATGCAGCTCAAGGCTTTGGGCAGCCAAGGCATCAGCCAGCACGCCGATGGCGTTTGGCATGTGTTGGTAGGGGAACAGGCAGGCAGGTTGAGCGAGGTGTTGGGGCAGTTGATCAAGCCCCTGTAGCCGCTGCCGCAGGCTGCGATAAGGGTCGAAGGACCTTCAAAAAACCAAGGCTGCTTCGCACCCTATCGCAGCCTGCAGCAGCCGCTACATATCAGGGTTTACAAATCCGCCAAACGCCACACTTCATAAGCAGGCGTTTCATACGGGTGGCTGTGCTTGAGCGCAGCCACCACGGCGTGAATCAGGTCATCGGCGACGACCAGCTCAACCTTCCATTCCCCTACATACTCGACCTGACCGGTTTGCCCGAGAAACGGCTGACTGCCGTCCAACGCGCGAAACTGGCCCTGGCCCAATGTCTGCCAGGCGCAGTGATCATAGGTCCCGATTCGACCGCCACCGGCAGTGAATACGGCATCCTTGACCACTTCGACATGGCTCGGGGGAACGAAAAAGCTGAGCTTGTACATCGTCTTAATCCACCCTGTTCTTAATTTACCCAAGCACGAGCGTTACGGAACATGCGCAACCAAGGCGCATCTTCGTTCCACTCTTCTGGACGCCACGAGTTCTGCACGGCGCGGAATACACGCTCAGGGTGCGGCATCATGATCGTCACACGGCCGTCACGACTGGTCAGACCGGTAATCCCGCGCGGCGAGCCGTTCGGGTTGGCCGGGTAGTTTTCAGTCACCTTGCCGTGGTTGTCGACGAAACGCAGCGCCACAGAACCGGACAGGTCCGCTTGCAGCATGGCTTCTTCACTGGCGAACTCGGCATGGCCTTCACCGTGCGCGATAGCGATTGGCATGCGCGAACCGGCCATGCCCTGCAGGAAGATCGAGTTCGACTCCTGTACTTGAACCATCGCCACACGGGCTTCGAACTGCTCGGAGCGGTTACGCACAAAGTGCGGCCACAGCTCGCTGCCCGGGATCAACTCGCTCAGGTTGGACATCATCTGGCAACCGTTGCACACACCCAGGGAGAAGCTGTCGGTACGTTCGAAGAAGCTCTGGAACGCATCACGAGCACGGGCATTGAACAGAGCCGACTTGGCCCAGCCCTCACCGGCACCCAGTACGTCGCCGTAGGAGAAACCACCGCAGGCAACCAAGCCCTTGAACTCGTTCAGGTCGACACGGCCAGCCAGAATGTCGCTCATGTGCACGTCGATCGCGTTGAAACCGGCACGGTCGAATGCCGCCGCCATTTCAACCTGACCGTTGACGCCCTGCTCACGCAGTACGGCCACTTGAGGACGAATGCCTGTCTTGATGTACGGCGCGCTGATGTTCTCGTTGACATCAAAGCTCAGCTTGGCGCTCAAGCCTGGGTTGTCTTCTTCCAGCAGTACGGCGAATTCTTGCTCGGCGCAATCAGCGTTGTCACGCATACGCTGGATCTGGAAGCTGGTTTCAGCCCACTGACGTTGCAGCAGACGACGCTGACCTTCAAACACGGTCTCGCCGTTGAATTCGATGCTCACATCGTCACAGTTGCGCGGCTGGCCAATGACCGACACGCAGTCGCCCAGACCGGCAGCGCTGAACTGCGCAAGGATATCCGCCATCGAGTCCTGACGAACCTGGATCACCGCACCCAACTCTTCGTTGAACAGGATCGCAGGAATGTCAGCGGCAGTTTCAGCCAGACCGTCGAGCACCAGGTTGACACCGCAATGACCGGCAAACGCCATTTCCATTACGCTGGTCAGCAAACCACCGTCGGAACGGTCGTGGTAAGCCAGCAGATGGCCATCAGCATTCAAACCCTGGATCACGGCGAAGAAGGCCTTGAGGTCTTCTGCGTCATCAACGTCTGGAGCATGCTTGCCCAACTTGCCGTAGGTTTGCGCCAGAATCGAGGCACCCATACGGTTTTGGCCGCGACCCAGATCGATCAGAACCAGATCGGTCAGGCCTTTGTCCATGCGCAGTA
Organism: Pseudomonas kulmbachensis; assembly: GCF_963681935.1. Lineage (NCBI taxonomy): Bacteria > Pseudomonadati > Pseudomonadota > Gammaproteobacteria > Pseudomonadales > Pseudomonadaceae > Pseudomonas > Pseudomonas kulmbachensis. The sequence continues at coordinate 4,229,328 of NZ_OY817088.1, forward strand.
CCGGGGTCAGGGTCTGGCGAATATCGAGCACCGGTGCAAAACCGGTAACCACCAGCGACAGCGGCGAGGTCACGGTTTTGTCCGTGCCCTCTTCGCTCCAGCGGGTTTGCATCGACATTGAGTCCTTGCCCACCGGAATGGTGATGCCCAGCTCAGGGCACAATTCCATACCGACTGCTTTTACGGTGTCGTACAGACGGGCATCTTCGCCCGGGTGACCGGCAGCCGACATCCAGTTGGCCGACAGCTTGATATCGCTGATCTTGCCAATGCGCGAAGCCGCAATGTTGGTCAGGGTTTCGCCGATAGCCATGCGGCCCGATGCAGGAGCATCCAGCAGTGCCAGCGGAGTACGCTCGCCCATCGCCATCGCTTCACCGGTGTACACGTCGAAGCTGGTGGCGGTGACGGCAACGTCAGCCACTGGCACTTGCCACGGACCAACCATCTGATCACGAGCAACCAGACCGGTAATGGTGCGGTCGCCGATGGTGATCAGGAAGCTTTTGCTTGCCACGGCCGGGTGATGCAGAACGCGTTCAACGCACTCGCCGATGCTCAGCGCAGCTGGATCGAAGTCATCGCCCAGCTCTTGCTCACGCACTGCCGAACGGTGCATGCGCGGAGCCTTGCCCAGCAACACTTCCAGTGGCATATCCACCGGGCTGTTACCGAAGTGGCTGTCGGTGACCGTCAGTTGCGGCTCGGCAGTGGCTTCACCGACTACGGCAAACGGGCAACGCTCACGTTCGCAGATCGCCTGGAAGCGGTCGAAGTCTTCGACGCCCACGGCCAGAACGTAACGCTCCTGGGATTCGTTGCTCCAGATTTCGTGCGGGGCCATGCCCGGCTCGTCATTTGGAATGTTGCGCAGTTCGAAACGGCCACCGCGGTCGCCATCATTCACCAACTCAGGGAAGGCGTTGGACAAACCACCAGCACCCACGTCGTGGATAAAGCTGATCGGGTTCTTGTCACCCAACTGCCAGCAGCGGTCGATCACTTCCTGGCAACGGCGTTCCATTTCCGGGTTTTCGCGCTGTACCGAAGCGAAATCCAGGTCAGCCGAGCTTGCGCCGGTAGCCATCGAGGAAGCAGCGCCGCCGCCCAGGCCGATCAACATCGCCGGGCCACCGAGCACGATCAGCTTGGAGCCTACGGTGATTTCGGCTTTCTGTACGTGTTCGGCGCGGATGTTGCCCATGCCGCCAGCCAACATGATTGGCTTGTGGTAACCACGGACTTCTTCGCCACGCGGGGTGGTGATGGACTGCTCGAACGTACGGAAGTAGCCGGTCAGAGCCGGACGACCGAATTCGTTGTTGAATGCAGCGCCGCCCAGCGGGCCTTCGATCATGATGTCCAGCGCGGTAACGATGCGCTCAGGCTTGCCGTACGGCACTTCCCACGGCTGTTCAAAGCCCGGGATCTGCAGGTTGGATACGGTAAAACCGGTCAGGCCGGCCTTTGGCTTGGCGCCACGACCGGTTGCGCCTTCGTCACGGATCTCGCCACCGGAACCGGTCGCTGCACCCGGGAACGGGGCGATCGCGGTTGGGTGGTTGTGGGTCTCAACCTTCATCAGGATGTGAACAGGCTCCTGCACCGCACCGTACTGGCGGGTATCAGGATCCGGGAAGAAACGCCCGGCAACACTGCCGACGATGACCGAAGCGTTGTCCTTATAAGCAGACAGAACGCCTTCGCTGTGCATCACGTAGGTGTTCTTGATCATGCCAAACAGGCTTTTTTCCTGGCTTTGACCGTCAATATCCCAACTGGCGTTGAAGATCTTGTGGCGGCAATGCTCGGAGTTGGCCTGGGCAAACATCATCAGTTCGATGTCATGCGGGTTACGGCCCAAACCGTTGAAGGCATTGACCAGATAGTCGATTTCGTCTTCGGCCAGCGCCAGGCCCAACTCGATGTTGGCTTTTTCCAGCGCGGCGCGACCGCCACCCAGCACGTCAATCGCAGTCAGCGGCTTGGGTTCGGCGTGACTGAACAGACCGGCAGCCTGTTCCAGGTTACCCAGCACGATTTGCGTCATGCGGTCGTGCAATGCAGCGGCTATCAGTTCAGCATCAGCGTCGCTGAATTGACCGGCAACGTAAAACGCAATGCCGCGTTCCAGGCGCTGGATTTTAGCCAGGCCACAGTTACGGGCAATGTCGCTAGCCTTGCTGGACCAAGGGGAGATGGTGCCAAACCGCGGCAACACCAGGAACAATCGGCCACTCGGCTCTTGGACCGGCACGCTTGGGCCGTACTTCAGGAGACGAGCCAGTACCTGCTGTTCATCGCTGGTCAGCTCACCGGTGGTATCGGCAAAGTGGGCGAATTCAGCATACAAACCAGTGACAGCCGGAACCTTGAGGCTCAGTTGTGCAAGGAGTTTGCTGTGGCGAAAGGCAGAAAGGGCAGGAGCGCCGCGCAGGATCAACATCTTCGGGACAGCCTCGGGAGGGGTATGCTTTGAGGCCCGGCATTCTAGCCTAAACCGTTCGCCACGGCACCCGAAACGGCACACCTGAAGCACACCAAACGTCACTAATCGACCAAAGCCTTATTCTTTATGGCTATCAGCCGCTTGGCGAATGCTCACTTATGATCTTTAAACATTGACGCAACCCCCATTCCACAAGGGTTTCAGCTATTTTGACGGCTGTTATCAGAACCTTCGAAAATTGTCGAGATATGGCACCTGCGCTGCTTTGCGTATACTGCGCGGATGTTTTCTCTAACTGATATCCGCCAGCGTGGAGCCAGATGGCTCCTCGCAACCGGACTCTTCCTGATGCTCGGTGCCTGCGTTGAAAAACCCAGCACCCTTGAGCGCGTAAAGGAGGATGGGGTACTGCGGGTGATTACCCGTAACAGCCCCGCGACCTACTTCGAGGATCGCAATGGCGAAACCGGCTTTGAATACGAGCTGGTGAAACGCTTTGCCGACGATTTGGGGGTAGAGCTGAAAATCGAAACAGCTGACAACCTGGACGACATGTTCAATCAACTGGGCCAGCCTAACGGCCCGGCTTTAGCTGCTGCCGGTCTGGTCAGCAGCGAGAAGCGCCTGCAACAAGCCAAGTTTTCTCACCCGTACCTCGAAGTCACACCGCAGATCATCTATCGCAACGGACAATCGCGCCCCACGTCCGCTGCCGATCTGGTCGGCAAGCGCATCACCGTCATGAAAGGCAGCTCCCACGCCGAACAGCTCGCCGAACTCAAAAAGCAATATCCCGGCATTGAATACGACGAATCCGATGCCGTCGAAGTCGTCGACTTGCTACGCATGGTGGATGAGGGTCAGATTGATCTGACACTGGTCGACTCCAACGAAGTGGCCATGAACCAGGTGTACTTCCCCAATGTGCGCGTGGCGTTCGATCTGGGGGATGCCCGCAGCCAGCGCTGGGCGGTCGCGGCAGGTGAAGACAACAGCCTGCTCAACGAGATCAATGCGTACCTGGACAAGGTCGAAAAAAACGGCACCCTGCAACGCCTCAAAGACCGTTACTACGGGCACGTGGATGTACTTGGCTATGTCGGCGCCTACACTTTCGCCCAGCACTTGCAGCAGCGTCTGCCCAAGTACGAAAAGTTCTTCAAGGACGCCGCCAAAAAAGAACAGATCGACTGGCGACTGCTGGCCGCCATGGGTTATCAGGAATCCTTGTGGCAACCCGCCGTTACGTCCAAAACAGGCGTTCGCGGCCTGATGATGCTGACCCAAAACACTGCGCAGGCAATGGGTGTATCCAATCGCCTGGACGCCAAACAAAGCATCATGGGCGGTGCCAAATACCTCGCGCTGATCAAGAGCGAGCTCGACAGTGATATTGAAGAGCCTGACCGGACCTGGTTTGCGCTGGCGGCCTATAACGTTGGCGGTGGCCATCTGGACGACGCACGCAAGCTGGCCAAGAAAGAAGGCCTGAACCCGAACAAGTGGCTGGACGTGAAGAAAATGCTGCCTCGCCTTGCGCAGAAGCAGTGGTACAGCAAAACCCGCTACGGCTATGCCCGAGGCGGCGAGCCAGTGCACTTTGTGGCCAACATCCGTCGTTACTACGACATCCTGACATGGGCTACACAACCGCAACTTGAAGGCGATCAGGCCGCTGACAGCAAGCTGCACATCCCCGGTGTCGACAAGACCAAGCCGAAGGAAGAGCCGCAGCTCTGACAAAAAGCGTCATTTCGTAGCAGCTACCGAAGGAACGAGGCTGCGTTCGGCGGCGCAGCCGTCGTGAAACCTGAATAACTCGATATATCTGACACATTTAGGCGTCTGATTTGCGACGACTACGTCGCCGAACGCAGCCTCGTTCCTTCGGCAGCTGCTACAAGGGGATTAAGCCTTCGCCGCCGCCAGGATCAGCGCTTTCATCTCGGCCACAGCTGATTTGAAGCCCACGAACAATGCGTGCGCCACCAGCGCATGGCCAATGTTCAACTCGTTGATGCCCTTGATCGCAGCCACTGCCTCTACGTTGTGGTAGTGCAAGCCATGACCGGCATTCACGATCAACCCCTGAGCCAGGCCAAACGCCACACCATCGGCCACACGCTGCAGCTCCTCAGCCACTTCGGTCGGGGTTTGTGCATCGGCATAACGCCCGGTGTGCAGTTCGATAGCGGGCGCGCCCACGCGCTTGGACGCTTCTATCTGACGCTCGTCCGCATCGATAAACAGCGAGACTTCACAGCCGATTTTAGCCAGACGATCAACCGCCGCCTTGATCCGCGCTTCTTGCCCGGCAACATCCAGACCACCTTCGGTGGTCAGCTCCTGGCGCGTTTCAGGCACCAGGCAGATATGCGCCGGGCGAATGCGCTCGGCAAATACCATCATCTCTTCGGTTACGCCCATTTCGAAATTCATGCGCGTTTGCAGCACATCCTTGAGCAGCAACACATCACGCTCCTGAATGTGCCGGCGGTCTTCGCGCAGATGCACGGTGATGCCATCGGCGCCCGCCTCTTCCGCGTCCAACGCAGCCTTGACCGGATCAGGGTAACGCGTGCCGCGAGCCTGACGCAGCGTAGCTACGTGGTCGATATTCACGCCGAGAAGAATGCGGTTGCTTTGGGTCACAGGGGCTCTCCTGAAGAGTTGAAGATTCGGCGCACAGCATACCGGTCTATTCAGGGCTTGCGAAACAACTCACGACTGGCCAGAGGCTTGCCAGCCAAATGAACGGCCAGTGCCTGACGCATCAGGCGCTTGGCGGCCGATAATGCGCCAGGCGCAGCCCAGTCCGCCTCGGCCATCGCATGCAGCTGCGCGCCATGAAACAGCCCCGGCTGTTGCAGCCAAACCCGCTCCAGCCCTGCATCAACCTGCAGGCGGTACATGCCATCGGCCTCTACCGGTTCGCCGTGAATATCGACGCTCAGCGAAAAGCCGTAACCCAGATCGTCCAGCAAACGCCATTCGAACGCCCGCAGCAAAGGCTCCAGCGGTCGGCCTTCGGCCAACGCCAGCAAGGTCGCTGCGTAGTGATCAAATACAGCAGGATGAGGGTCTTCAGCCGGCAACAGCCGAATCAGCAATTCGTTGAGATAGAGGCCGCTGAACAGCGCTTCGCCATTGAGCCAGGTTGAAATCCCGGCGCTTTCCATGCGCCCGACGTTTTTCAGCTCGCCACGCCCGCGAAACTCGATTTCCAACGGAACAAAGGGCCGCGCCAACGTACCGGCCTTACCCCGCGCACTGCGTAACACCGCCCGCAGGCGCCCTTGAGGCGTGATGAAATCAACCAGCGCGCTGGTTTCACGATAGGGTCGACTGTGCAGGACGTAGGCGAGCTGGGGGACGATGGGCTTGCTGGACATGGAGTTTTGTATACGCCTGAAATCACCGTGGGAGCGAGCCCGCTCGCGAAGGTCTGAAGAGCGCTGCGATTATCCAATAAACGCGCACTATCGTTAACGACCTTCGCGAGCAGGCTCGCTCCCACGGGTAGAGCTGTGTTTACAAGTCGCCGTAGCCCAGGGAACGCAGGGCGCGTTCGTCGTCGGACCAGCCGCCTTTCACTTTAACCCACAGGTTCAGCATGACCTTGGAGTCGAACAGCAGCTCCATATCCTTGCGCGCCTCGGTGCCGATACGCTTGATGCGCTCGCCCTTGTCGCCAATGATGATTTTTTTCTGACCGTCACGCTCAACCAGAATCAAGGCATGGATATGCAGGGTTTTGCCCTGCTGCTTGAATTCTTCGATCTCTACGGTGATCTGGTACGGCAGCTCTGCACCCATCTGGCGCATGATTTTTTCGCGTACCAGTTCGGCGGCCAGGAAGCGGCTGCTGCGGTCGGTAATCTGGTCTTCCGGGAAGAAGTGCTCGTTCTCCGGAAGGTGATCGGCGATCACACGCTCCAGCGCTTCGAGGTTATGCCCGTGTTGAGCCGAAATCGGAATGATCTGGGCGTTCGGCAGTTGCTCCTGAAGCCAGCTCAGGTGCGGCATCAGCTCGGCCTTGTCTTCGATACGGTCGGTCTTGTTCAGCGCCACGATCAATGGACCGGTCACGTACTGAACGCGCTCCAGCACCATTTGGTCTTCGTCGGTCCACTTGGTGCGGTCCACGACGAAGATCACCACGTCAACGTCTTTCAACGCTGCCGAAGCGGTTTTGTTCATGTAGCGGTTCAGGGCCTTTTCGCCGCCTTTGTGCATGCCCGGGGTATCAACGTAGACCGCTTGCACGGTGCCTTCGGTCTTGATGCCCAGCATGTTGTGGCGAGTGGTCTGCGGCTTGCGCGAAGTGATCGCCAGCTTTTGACCCAAAATGTGGTTCAGCAGTGTGGATTTACCCACGTTTGGTCGACCAACAATGGCAACGTAGCCACAGCGAGTTGCAGTTGTATCAGTCATGGCCATTCTCCACGCCAAGGGCTATCAGTGCTGCGGCGGCCGCTACCTGTTCGGCAATACGACGGCTCACACCCTGACCCCGGCTTTTTTCATTCAATAGGGCAATTTCGCACTCAACGAAGAACGTGCGGCAATGCGGTTCGCCCTGGATATCTACCACTTCGTAACGCGGCAGATCGCAGGCACGCGACTGCAAGAACTCTTGCAGGCGGGTCTTTGGATCTTTATTGGTATCGACCAGAGTCAGGGTCTCGAACTCACTGGCAAGCCAGGCCAATACGCGGTCGCGGGCGGCATCCATGCCCGCATCCAGGTAAATGGCGCCAATCAGCGCTTCAAGGGCGTCGGCCAGAATCGATTCACGGCGAAAACCGCCGCTCTTCAGTTCGCCAGAGCCCAGGCGCAAGTACTCGCCTAACTCAAAACCACGAGCCAGTACGGCCAGGGTTTCGCCTTTTACCAAGCGCGCGCGTAGACGCGACAACTGGCCTTCACGGGCCAACGGGAAGCGGTCAAACAACGCTTCGCCAGCAACAAAATTGAGAATGGCATCACCCAGGAACTCAAGACGCTCGTTATTGCGCCCCGCGAAACTGCGGTGTGTCAGGGCCAGAACCATCAGTTCCTGGTCTTTGAAGGTATAACCGAGCTGACGCTCTAAACGTTCTAAAGAAAAACTCACGATTTACCCACGCTGAGTTCGTGGCCGAATGTCACCACCGGACCGATATAAGGGATCAGTGATGCTCGTTTATCGCATAGCAAATGGACAGGGAACAGGCTGTTCGCCGCCGTCACACTTAACGCTTTGTTCAAATCCACATCCTGAATACTCAGGCACACGACTTATTCGTACACCTGAAAAGCATTCGGCGCTGTTATTAACAGCGCCGTCTTGACTACTTGATCAGACCAACCCGCGAGAAGTTCGGCAGGTTGCTCGCCTTGGGCTCTGGCCAGCTCATCCAAACAGCAAAGGCCTTGCCGACGATATTCTTGTCGGGAACCATGCCCAGCTCGTCTTTGGGAATGTTCGGATCATCCCAGTAACGGCTGTCGTTCGAATTGTCACGGTTGTCACCCATCATGAAGTAATGCCCGGCCGGAACCGTCCACTCCTTGTCAGGTGGCGCACGGTAGCGGCTCATTTCCTTGCGGATCATGTGCTCGACCTCGCCCAGCTTCTCTTTGTACAACTCGGCACTGCCCAGGGTTCCTGGTTCGGTGCCCACCAGTTGCTCGGCAACCAGTTGATCGTTGACATACAGATGCTTGTCGCTGGTGTAGCGAATCTTGTCGCCCGGCAGGCCAACTACACGCTTGATGTAGTTAACCGTCGGATCGCTTGGGTAGCGAAACACCATCACATCGCCCCGCTTCGGATCACCCACTTCGATGACTTTCGTATCGAGTACCGGCAAGCGGATCCCGTACGAAAACTTGTTCACCAAAATGAAGTCGCCCACATCCAGGGTCGGCTTCATCGAGCCGGACGGGATCTGGAACGGCTCAACCAGAAACGAACGCAGCACCAACACGATGAACAAAACCGGGAAGAACGACTTGCCGTATTCAACCAGCAGCGGTTCCTTGTTGAGCTTTTCGACTACCTGCCTATCAACCGGCGTAACGCTGGCTTGATAGTTGGCAATGGCCTTGCGCCGGCGAGGAGCCAGGAAGACCAAATCGAGCAGCGCCAGCAAACCGCACACGGCAACAGCAATGACCAGCAACAGCGGGAAATTTAGTGACATAGGACCTAGCTATCCAACCTGAGCACTGCAAGGAAGGCTTCTTGTGGAATTTCCACGTTACCCACTTGCTTCATGCGTTTTTTACCGGCTTTCTGCTTTTCCAACAGCTTGCGCTTACGGCTAACGTCACCACCGTAGCATTTGGCCAGTACGTTTTTTCGGAGCGCTTTAACAGACGAGCGCGCAATGATTTGGCCACCAATGGCAGCCTGAATTGCCACATCGAACATCTGACGCGGAATCAGCTCTTTCATTTTCTCGGTCAACGCACGCCCTTTGTAGTGAGCGTTGTCGCGGTGAACGATCAATGCCAGCGCATCAACTTTCTCGCCGTTGATCAATACATCCAGCTTGACCAGATTAGCCGACTGATAACGGTTGAAATGGTAATCAAGCGAAGCATAGCCGCGACTGGTGGACTTGAGACGGTCAAAGAAGTCCAGAACCACTTCGTTCATCGGCAAGTCGTAGGTCACTTGAACCTGAGAACCCAGGAACAGCATGTCGTGCTGAACGCCGCGTTTTTCAATACACAGGGTAATGACGTTACCCAGGTGCTCTTGAGGCACAAGGATATTGGCGCGCACGATCGGCTCGCGAATGTCTTCAATAGAAGATACATCCGGCAGCTTGGACGGGTTATCGACGTAAATCGTTTCGCCAGTCTTGAGCAGCAGTTCGAAAATTACGGTTGGCGCCGTGGTGATCAGGTCCAGGTCGTACTCGCGCTCAAGGCGCTCCTGAATGATCTCCATGTGCAGCATGCCGAGGAAGCCGCAACGGAAGCCGAAGCCCAGCGCGTCGGAGCTTTCCGGGGTGTACTGCAGCGACGAGTCGTTCAGCGTGAGCTTTTGCAGGGCTTCACGGAAGTCTTCGAAATCGTCAGAGCTTACCGGGAACAAACCGGCATAGACCTGCGGCTGAATACGTTTGAAACCTGGCAGTACGTCAACATCAGGGGTTGAGCTCAGGGTCAGGGTATCGCCCACTGGCGCACCGTGAATGTCCTTGATGCCCGCAATGATGAAGCCTACTTCACCGGCTTTCAGATCAGCGGTAGCCGTGTGCTTGGGGTTGAACACACCCACGCTGTCTACCAGGTGCATCTTGCCGGTGGACTTGACCAGAATCTTGTCACCCTTTTTCACGCGGCCGTGGCGCACGCGAACCAGGGACACAACGCCCAGGTAGTTGTCGAACCAGGAATCGATGATCAACGCTTGCAGCGGATCTTCGTAGTTACCGGTTGGCGCAGGGATGGTATGCACCAGGCGCTCAAGCACCTCGTCCACACCCAGGCCGGTCTTGGCGCTGCAGGTCACGGCATCAGTGGCATCGATGCCAATGATCTTTTCGATCTCTTCTTTCACGCGATCAGGATCAGCCTGCGGCAGGTCGATCTTGTTCAATACCGGCATGACCTCAAGGCCCTGCTCGATAGCGGTGTAGCAGTTGGCGACGGACTGGGCTTCTACGCCCTGCCCCGCATCAACTACCAGCAAAGCACCTTCACAGGCCGCCAGGGAACGGCTGACTTCATAGGTGAAGTCGACGTGACCCGGGGTATCAATGAAGTTCAGTTGATAGGTAATGCCATCTTTGGCCGTGTAGTACAGAGTAACGCTGTGGGCCTTGATGGTGATCCCGCGCTCACGCTCCAGATCCATGGAATCCAGTACCTGGGCTTCCATTTCGCGCTCGGCGAGGCCGCCGCACATCTGGATAAAACGATCGGCCAGCGTCGACTTGCCATGGTCAATGTGGGCGATGATGGAGAAATTGCGGATATGACTCAAATCACTCACGGGTCAACACTCAAAAAAGTCGCAGGCAGACTGCCCGCCGAAAAATAGCCGGGAATTGTACCTGATCCTCTCGCCAAGCGTCACGTTCACAGGCCAATGGACACCTACAAAAAAGCCCCTGTCGCGAGATAGGGGCTTCTGGCGAACTCAATGAAGGCTTGTCAGCCTGCTCGACGCAGCAGCCAGATGCCTGCCAATGCACAGATTGCAGTCGGTGCCAGCACCGCGAACAACGGCGAGAAACCGAACACCAGGCTCATCGGGCCCAGCAGGTCCTGGGCAATCTTGAAGGTGAAACCCACCAGCACCCCGGTAAATACCCGCTGGCCAAGAGTAACAGAGCGCAATGGGCCGAAGATGAAAGATATGGCCATCAACACCAGAGCAGCAGTCACCAGCGGCTGTAATACCTTGACCCAAAATGCCAGCCAATAACGGCCATTATTCAGCCCCTGTTCCTTGAGGTAGTGGATGTAGCTCCACAAGCCAGCGATCGACAGCGATTCAGGCGCCATGACCACGGTACTAAGCAGCTGCGGGCTCAACGAAACGTCCCAGCTTTCTTCCGGAACCTTGATCACTTCAGTGCTGCGATCGTGAAAAACCGTGGTACTGACGTCGTTCAACTGCCAGTGCCCCTGATCGAACTGCGCACGCTTGGCGAAGCTCGCCGATAACATGTTGCGCTCTTTATCGAAGCGATACCGGGTCACACCATAGAGCAGCCCGTTGGGCTGAACAGCGTTGATATGGATGAACTCATCACCCTGGCGGTGCCACAGGCCATGCTTGGAACTTTGCGCATCACCACCACCTTGCGCCAGTGCGCGGTTGGCCTGGGCAAGGTTTTCAGAGGCGGGTACTACGTACTCGCCAATCAGCACACCTGCCAGCATCAAGACCAGCATCGGCTTCATCACGGCCCAGACAATGCGCCCCAGGGACACACCCGCCGCGCGCATGATGGTCAGCTCACTGTTGCTTGCAAGACCACCCAAACCGATCAGGCAGCCGATCAACGCTGCCATCGGCAACATTTCGTACAAGCGACGCGGAGCAGTCAGCATTACAAAGCTGAAAACGTCCATGATGGTGTAGCTGCTGCTGATACTGCGCATCTCGTCGATCAACGCAAACAGCAGCGCCAGACCCAGAATAATCCCCAGTACCGCCAAAATTGCCATCAACACACTGCTACCAATGTAGCGGTCGAGCTTAACCACGGGTCATCTCCTTGGCACTACGGCGACTCGCCAACTTCAAGCGCAGCGGCTCCCAGTACATCAGCCCCAGGCCAATGATCAGGAACAGGGCATGTACCCACCACAAGCCCAACACCAAAGGAATCTTGCCGCCCTCAAGCAGGCCTCGGCCCCAGGTCAGCATGCTTAGATAGGCCATATAAAGAAGAATGGCCGGCAACAGTTTGAGGAAGCGCCCCTGACGCGGATTTACCCGCGACAGCGGCACTGCGATCAAGGTCACGATAAACACCAAAAACGGGAAGGCAATACGCCATTGCAACTCGGCGACCGAGCGCGGCTCCGGGTTGCCGATCAGGTTTCGTGTCGGGATCGCATCGCGGTCCGTCACGTCATTACTGACATCCGGCTTCGGTAGCAATACACCGTAGGTGTCGTATTTGATGGCGCGATAATCAGCCTGCCCAGGGTTGCCGTCATAGCGGTAGCCGTTGTCCAGAATCAACCAACGGCTGCCGTCGGGGCGAACCTCCTGACGACCTTTTTCAGCCAGCAACACTGAAATATTGCGGTCCTTGGCGTCCCGCCCGAGATTCTTTTGAGTAATGAATACGCCGGACAAATGGGTCCGGTCATTGGTCAGCTCTTCGGTGTAAGTAACCCGCGAACCATCGCTCAACGACTGAAAGCGCCCGGCTTCCAGGGTGTCGAACTCGGTCAGGGCATCCTGTTTGTTGAGCAACAACTGAAATTCATTGGCACCCTGCGGGGCCAGACTCAGGCTGAGCCAGGCCACGATCAGTGCAACCAGTGCGGCAGGTGCCATGGTCATGCCCAGCAGACGTTGCTGGCTCATGCCGGTAGCCGACAGCACGGTCATCTCGCTCTCGAGGTACAAGCGCCCATAAGACAGCAAAATGCCCAGGAACAGCCCCAGCGGCAGAATCAACTGCATGAAGCCTGGCAGGCGAAAGCCCATGATCAGGAACAATGAGCCTGGATCCAGTGCGCCCGAGGCGGCCTGAGCCAGATATTTGATGAAACGACCGCTCATGATGATGACCAGCAGCACAGCGCTGACAGCGCTCAATGTAAGCAGGACTTCGCGGGATAGATAACGGAAGACGATCAAACCAGACACTCCAGGGTCGTCAGGCTAAGGCGGCCAAACAAGCAGCATAACGAGTCGGTTCAGGCTCATGGGGATGAGCTGAGCCGTTTAAAAAGATGGTGCATTATCCTGTGAATGGCCGCCCCTGTCACTGCGCAGTCTTGAAAGTGGCAAGTTGGCCCTATACCGGGGTTGTCAGGCTCGTCCGACGGGGTTCAAACTGCCCGCCTTGTCGCCAGCCTGGATCGCAGGTGAAGCGCCTCCTCTATCAAGCAAGCAAACAGCATTGTTTGTGCGCATGTTGACTATTTGACTCAGGGACCCCGACATGGAACTGGTTGTAAAAAGCGTTAGTCCAGAAACGTTGAAAACGGCCACTCTGGTGGTCGCCATTGGTGAAGGCCGCAAGTTGGGCCCTACCGCCAACGTTATCGACGAACTCACCGGCGGCGCTATCAGCGCAGTCCTCAAGCGCGGTGATCTGGCCGGCAAAGCCGGTCAAAGCCTGCTGCTGCACAGCCTGCCCAACCTCAAGGCCGAACGCGTACTGCTGCTGGGCACCGGCAAGGATGAAGAACTGGGCGACCGCCCGTTCCGTAAAATCATCAGTGCCGCGCTTGGTGTCCTCAAAGGCCTGGGCGGCAGCGACGCGGTGTTCGCACTCGACGAACTGGTGGTCAAGGGTCGCGACAGCTACAGCAAAACCCGCCTGCTGGCCGAAACCCTGATCGACGGTGAGTACACTTTCGACCGATTCAAAAGCCAGAAGGCCGAACCTCGCTCCCTGAAAAAAATCACCCTGCTGACCATCAAGGCTGCACAGGCCGAAGTCCAGCGTGCCGTAACCCACGCCCAGGCGATTGCAGCGGGCATGTCGTTCACCCGCGACCTCGGCAACCTGCCGCCAAACATCTGCCATCCGACCTTCCTGGCAGAACAGGCCAAGGAGTTGGGTAAAGAATACAAAGGTCTGAAAGTCGAAATTCTCGACGAGAAGAAGATCAAGGATCTGGGCATGGGCGCGTTCTACGCCGTGGGCCAGGGCAGCGACCAGCCGCCACGCCTGATCGTGATGAACTACGCCGGCGGCAAGAAATCCGAAAAACCGTTCGTACTGGTCGGCAAAGGCATCACCTTCGACACCGGCGGCATCAGCCTCAAGCCGGGCGCGGGCATGGACGAAATGAAGTACGACATGGGCGGTGCCGCCAGCGTGTTCGGCACCCTGCGCGCCGTGCTTGAGCTGAAACTGCCGATCAACCTGGTATGCATTCTGGCTTGCGCCGAAAACATGCCAAGCGGCGGCGCTGCGCGTCCGGGCGATATCGTGACCACCATGAGCGGCCAGACCGTCGAGATCCTCAACACCGACGCCGAAGGTCGCCTGGTGCTGTGCGATGCCCTGACCTACGCAGAACGCTTCAAGCCACAGGCCGTAATCGACATCGCCACCCTGACCGGTGCCTGCATGGTTGCACTGGGCGCCCACACTTCGGGCCTGATGGGCAACAACGACGAGTTGATCAACCAACTGCTGGAAGCCGGCAAGCAAGCCGACGACCGTGCCTGGCAATTGCCGTTGTTCGACGAATACCAGGAGCAACTGGACAGCCCGTTCGCCGACATGGCCAACATCGGCGGCCCTAAAGGCGGCGCCATCACCGCTGGCTGCTTCCTGTCGCGCTTCGCCAAGGCCTATCATTGGGCCCACCTGGACATCGCGGGCACCGCATGGGTCAGCGGCGGCAAGGACAAGGGCGCCAGTGGCCGTCCAGTCCCCCTGCTGACCCAGTACCTGCTGGATCGCGCCAACGCTTGAAGCTGACAATCCAAGGCTGCGCCGCTTGACGGCGGCGTAGCCCGGATTCAGGAACCGCAATGACCCAAGAATTAACCAAAGAGCCGACCAAAATCGACTTTTATATCCTGCCCAGCGCCGAACCCTCGGCGCGGCTGGATTTTGCCTGCAAACTCACCGAGAAGGCCTGGCGCCTTGGCCACCGCGTGTATTTGCACTGCACTGACGCCGCACAACGCCAGGATCTGGATGAACGTTTGTGGCGTTTCAAGGGCGAAAGCTTCGTGCCCCACAGCAACACCGAAGATGAACCCGATGGTGTAGTTGTCATGGGTTGCACGGATGCCCCCCTGTCCCATCAGGACTTGCTGATCAACCTGGACCTTAAAGTCCCGGAATTCTTCAAACGCTTCGCCCGCGTGGCTGAAGTAGTGGTCGAAGACCCCGCCGTTCGACTGGCCGCACGGGAGAGTTTCCGCTTCTACCGTGAACAGGGCTATCCTCTGCAAGACCACAAGTTACAACGACTCTGAGCACACGATGGACACTTCAAATTCGCCGCAAAAAGCCGCACACCTGCTCGATGATCTTGAATCCATTCGCAAGCTGCTCGGCGATGAGGGCCTGCAACCGCCGCTGCTGACGGAGATGGTCGGCCAACAGGATCCACAGATCCCGTTGCTGTCTGAAGTGATCAGCGATGAAGAAGAGCCCGAGCCAGCCCAAATACCACTGGTCGGCATAGCTCCGGCCCCCGTGGCAGAAAAAGCCCCGGACGCGCTGTTGGTGCATCTGGACAAAGAACTGCGCACTGCTGCGCAAGCGATCATGCAAGACGTGATCAACGACTTCGCCCCGCATATCGAAACCGAGATCAAACGCCGCCTCGATGCGCATATGGAGCGCCTGCTCGCTCAACACCAGAGCTGATCCGGGTCTTGTAGCAGCTGACGAGCGGAGCGAGGCTGCGTTCGGCTGCGCAGCAGTCATAGGTCAGACACCTCGGCGCGTCAGATAAACTGAGAACTCGGACTTTACGACTGGTTCGCAGGCTAACGCAGCCTCGTTCCTTCGCCAGCTGCTACAAATTTTTCCTGCACCACACCACAACTCGCCCTGCGCCTCCCACCCCGCTATACTTGTCGGCTTTCCTGAATTAATGCCAATAGGGTCCCGCCGCGCATGGATAAGACCTACCAGCCGCACGCCATTGAAACTTCCTGGTACAAAACCTGGGAAGAAGAGAATTATTTTGCCCCGCAAGGCGCGGGCGACCCGTACACCATCATGATCCCGCCGCCGAACGTCACCGGCAGCTTGCACATGGGTCACGGTTTTAACAACGCGATCATGGACGCACTGATCCGTTTCCGCCGCATGCAGGGTCGCAACACCCTGTGGCAGCCGGGCACCGACCACGCGGGTATCGCCACCCAAATGCTGGTTGAGCGTCAGATCGAAGCACAAGGTCTGAACCGCCATGACTTGGGCCGCGAGAAGTTCCTGGACAAGATCTGGGAATGGAAAGACCAATCCGGCGGCAACATCAGCCGTCAGATCCGTCGCCTTGGCTCGTCCGTAGACTGGAGCCGCGAACGCTTCACCATGGATGACGGCCTGTCCGAAGCCGTGAAAGAAGCCTTTGTTCGCCTGCACGAAGACGGTCTGATCTACCGCGGCAAGCGTCTGGTCAACTGGGACACCAAGCTGCACACCGCAATTTCCGACCTTGAAGTGGAAAACCACGACGAGAAAGGTTTCCTGTGGAACCTGCGCTACCCGCTGGCTGACGGCGCCAAAACCGCCGAAGGTCTGGATTACCTGGTGGTTGCTACCACCCGTCCAGAAACCATGCTCGGCGACGCTGCCGTTGCGGTAAACCCGGAAGACGAACGCTACAAGGCCCTGATCGGCAAGTTTGTTGAGCTGCCACTGGTTGGTCGCCGCATCCCGATCATCGCTGACGATTACTGCGATCCTGAATTCGGCACCGGCTGCGTGAAAATCACCCCGGCCCACGATTTCAACGACTACGAAGTCGGCAAGCGCCATAACCTGCCACTGCTGAACATCTTCGACAAAAACGCCAAAGTGCTGCCTGCTGCTCAGGTGTTCAACCTCGACGGCAAGCTGAACGAAACTGTCGATGGCACCCTGCCGGCCAAATACGCCGGTCTGGATCGCTTCGAAGCGCGCAAGCAAATCGTGGCGGACTTTGACGAAGCCGGTCTGTTGGTCAGCGTCGACGATCACGCCCTGAAAGTACCGAAAGGCGACCGCTCGGGCACCATCATCGAGCCGTGGCTGACCGACCAGTGGTACGTGTCGACCAAGCCATTGGCAGAACCAGCGATTGCCGCCGTTGAAGACGGCCGCATCGCGTTCGTGCCAAAGCAATACGAAAACATGTACTTCTCGTGGATGCGTGACATCCAGGACTGGTGCATCAGCCGTCAGCTGTGGTGGGGCCACCGCATTCCGGCCTGGTACGACGAATCGGGCAAGGTCTACGTAGGCCGCGACGAAGCCGAAGTTCGTGCCAAGCACAACCTGGGTCCGGACGTTGCGCTGCAACAGGACAACGACGTGCTCGACACCTGGTTCAGTTCGGGTCTGTGGACGTTCTCCACCCTGGGCTGGCCAGAAAAAACCGACGCGCTGAAAACCTTCCACTCCACTGACGTGCTGGTGACCGGTTTCGACATCATTTTCTTCTGGGTTGCCCGGATGATCATGCTCACCATGCATTTGGTGAAGAACGAAGACGGCACCCCGCAAGTTCCGTTCAAGACCGTGTATGTACACGGTCTGGTGCGTGACGGTCAGGGCCAGAAGATGTCCAAGTCCAAGGGCAACGTCCTGGACCCGCTGGACATCATCGACGGTATTGAACTCGAAGACCTGGTGGCCAAACGCACCACC
Source organism: Pseudomonas kulmbachensis (assembly GCF_963681935.1). NCBI lineage: Bacteria > Pseudomonadati > Pseudomonadota > Gammaproteobacteria > Pseudomonadales > Pseudomonadaceae > Pseudomonas > Pseudomonas kulmbachensis. The sequence continues at coordinate 4,246,803 of NZ_OY817088.1, forward strand.
GGCCTGATGCAGCCAAAACTGCTGAAGAAAATCGAGAAGCAGACCCGCGACGAATTTGCCGACGGCATCGCCAGCTACGGCACCGACGCCCTGCGCTTCACCTTCTGCTCGCTGGCATCCACCGGTCGTGACATCAAGTTCGACATGGGCCGCGTTGAAGGCTATCGCAACTTCTGCAACAAGATCTGGAACGCGGCGCGCTACGTGCTGGACAAGGGCGAAGACTGCGGCCAGAACGGCGAAGCCTACGAACTGTCGCTGGCCGACCGCTGGATCATCTCGCAGTTGCAACGCACCGAAGCCGAAGTGACCCGTCACCTCGACCAGTTCCGTTTCGACCTCGCGGCACAAGCCTTGTACGAGTTCATCTGGAACCAGTACTGCGACTGGTACCTGGAACTGTCCAAGCCTGTGCTGTGGGACGAAAACGCTCCGGTAGAACGTCAGCGCGGCACCCGCCGCACGCTGGTACGTGTACTGGAAGTGGCCTTGCGTCTGGCGCACCCGTTCATGCCGTTCATCACCGAAGAAATCTGGCAGCGCATCGCGCCGCTGGCCGGCGTTGAAGGCAAGACCATCATGCTGCAACCGTGGCCGGTGGCTAACGAAGCACGCATCGACCAGGCTGCCGAAGACGATATCGAATGGCTCAAGGGCTTGATGCTCGGCACGCGTAACATCCGTGGCGAAATGAACATCGGCCCGGGCAAACCGTTGCAGCTGTACCTGAAAAACGTCAGCAGCGAAGACCAGCGCCGTCTGACCGAGAACGATGCCTTGCTCAAAAAGCTGGCTAAACTCGAATCGATCACTGTGTTGCAAGATGGCGCCGAAGCACCTCTGTCTGCTACCGCTCTGGTAGGTGAGATGGAAGTACTGGTGCCAATGGCCGGCCTGATCGACAAAAATGCAGAGTTGGCGCGCCTGGACAAGGAAATCCAGCGCTTGCACGGCGAAGTTGCGCGAGTGGGCGGCAAATTGTCGAATGCCGCGTTCGTTGACAAGGCTCCGGCCGAAGTCATCGAAAAAGAACGTGCCAAATTGGCCGAAGCCGAACAGGCCTTGAGCAAATTGGCAGACCAGCACGCGCGGATTTCCAGCCTGTAAATACGCTGCGCACCTGATCGCGGGCAAGGCCGCTCCCGCAGGGTTTAACTCTGCAGGAACGGGCTTGCCCGCGATTGCTTTTGTGGAATGAATTGAACATGACTACCCCACGTACTTCCAAAGCCACACGCCACAAGCCCAAGGCTGCCAGCGATGCCAAGCCGGTCGAGCCACGGGTCAAACCCAGCCTGCACCCGCGCAACCGCCATCAGGGCCGCTACGACTTCCCTCAGCTGATTTCGGTATGTCCGGAGCTGGCCGAGTTCGTGATCATCAACCCGTACGGTAAAGAGAGCATCGACTTCGCCAACCCGACTGCCGTGCGCGTATTCAACCGTGCCCTGCTCAAGGCGTTCTACGGCATTGCTCACTGGGATATCCCGGCCGACTACCTGTGCCCGCCTGTCCCGGGTCGTGCTGACTACGTGCACTTCCTGGCTGACCTGCTGGCCAGCATGAACGACGGCGAAATCCCGCGCGGGCAAAACGTTCGCGTACTGGACATCGGCATGGGCGCCAACTGCGTCTACCCGCTGATCGGCCATAGCGAATACCGCTGGCAGTTCCTGGGCACCGAAGTCGACCCAACAGCCGTCAAAGCGGCCAAGGCAATCGTGCAGTCCAACGGCCTGAACAAAGCCATCAGCCTGCGTCTGCAACCCAACCCGCAGAAAATCCTGCTGGACCTGCTGGAAAGCAGCGAACGCTTCGACCTGACCATGTGTAACCCGCCGTTCCACGCATCCCTGGATGAAGCGACGCGCGGCAGTGAGCGTAAATGGCGCGCATTGGGCAAGGCGGATCCAAAGCGCAAGCTGCCGGTTCTGAACTTTGGTGGCCAGGCGGCCGAGTTGTGGTGCGAAGGCGGCGAACAGCGCTTTGTCACGCAACTGATCCGCGAAAGCATCCAGGTGGGTCGACAAATTCTGTGGTTCAGCGTTTTGGTATCCAAGGCATCGAACTTGCCGGCCATCCAGACTGCGCTGAAAAAAGCCGGTGCGCGGGAAAGCCAAGTGGTGGACATGTCCCAGGGCAACAAGCAAAGCCGCTTTGTGGCCTGGACCTTCCACGACAAAGAGCAGCAGCAGATGTGGCGTGAAAAGAACTGGAAGTAAGTGCATAAGCCTGTAGCCGCTGCTGCGGGCTGCGATAAGGCCTGAAGGGCCTTCAAAAAGCGGGGCTGCCTCGCAGCCCATCGCAGCCTCGTACCCCGTCAGCGGCTACAGGATTTGCGCCCATAAAAAAGCCGCGCCCGGACTTGTCCGGGCGCGGCTTTTTTAATACTTACTTGTTAACAGCGTCAGTCAGGCCTTTGGCCACAACGAGCTTGATAACTTTTTTGGCTGCGATTTCGATGGCAGCGCCAGTCGAAGGGTTACGGCCAGTACGGGCAGGACGCTCGGTCACTTTCAGTTTGCCAATACCTGGCAGAGTGATTTCGCCGCCATTTTCCAATTGATCAGCAACGATCTGAGCCAGTTGGTCCAGAGCGTTACGCGCGGTAGTTTTTGGCGCGTCGATAGCTTCAGCGATATCGGCGATCAGTTGGTCTTTAGTAATAGCCATTGAGATGTTCCTTCCCTATCAAATTCATTTGGTTTGCAGAGTGCAATGTCAGCCATCGAGCCAGATCTCAAGGGTCTGGCACACCCGCCAGCTTTCACGACGAATCGCGTATGTAGATAGCAAAAACGGGGTTTGGTTCGACCTGACACATGCTGAATGCACGCTTTACGCCGTTTCCGAGCGCAAGACCGGGCAAAACTAGCACAGAGACGGTGAAATATCCGCCTCTACCTGGGCTTTTGGTCAGCTTTATCGCCTTAAAACCGTAAAAAAACCGTCTGAAGCAGTCTCAAGCCCCCCAAACTCCGACCTATCGCTCAGGTGCGGTACACTTGGCGTCTTTGCGGGGTACGCCCCCTGTCCTCTCATTACTCGCCGAGAAGCCCATGCCGATCCGTCATTGCATCGTCCATTTAATTGACAAAAAACCCGACGGTACGCCCGCAGTTCTCCACGCCCGTGACTCTGAACTGGCCGCGTCTCAAGCCATCGAGAACATGCTCGCTGACCTCAACGAAAGCTATAACGCCAAGCAAGGTAAAGCCTGGGGCTTTTTCCATGCGGAGTCCGGCGCGCATCCGTTCAGCGGCTGGCTCAAGGAGTACCTCGATGGCGGTAAAGATTTCACCGCTTTGAGCCGCATTGCAGTCGAGCACCTGCAAAAGCTGATGGAGGAGTCCAACCTCTCAGCCGGTGGCCACGTACTGTTTGCCCATTACCAGCAAGGCATGACCGACTATCTGGCCATCGCCCTGCTGCACCACAGCGAAGGCGTGGCGGTGACCTCGGAGCTGGACGTGACGCCTTCGCGCCATCTGGACCTTGGCCAACTGCATCTGGCCGCGCGGATCAACATTTCCGAGTGGCAAAACAACAAGCAGTCCAAGCAGTACATTTCGTTTATCAAAGGCAAAAACGGCAAGAAGGTGTCGGAGTACTTCCGCGACTTCATCGGCTGCCAGGAAGGCGTCGACGGCCCGGGCGAAACCCGCACCCTGCTCAAGGCCTTCAGCGACTTCGTAGAAAGCGAGGACTTGCCCGAAGAGTCCGCCCGCGAAAAAACCAAGACCCTGGTCGATTACGCCAGCAGCCAGGCCAAAATCGGCGAGCCCATGGGCCTGGCAGAGTTATCAGAGCTGATCGACGAAGAGCGTCCGAAAGCGTTCTACGACCATATCCGCAACAAGGACTACGGCCTGTCGCCAGAGATTCCGGCAGATAAACGCACCCTTAACCAGTTCCGCCGCTTCACCGGGCGCGCTGAGGGGCTGTCTATCAGCTTTGAGGCCCACCTGCTGGGTTCCAAGATCGAATTCGACGAAGAAGCCGGCACGCTGGTGATCAAGGGCCTGCCGACCCAACTGCTCGACCAGCTCAAGCGCAGCAAGTAATGCTCAACGGTATTTTGAAGAAAGTCCTGTTTGTTCTGGTGGTAGTGGTCATTTTCCAGAACTGGGGCAAGATCGAGCGCATGCTCAACCCCTCGGGGGTCGTGCCTGAACAGACCAGGGCCAACGCCCGGGTGGTGCTGTACTCCACCGAGTGGTGCGGCTACTGCAAGGCCACGCGGCGGTTTCTGGATGAAAAAGGCATTCCGTTCAAGGAGTTTGATATCGAGAAAGACCCGGCTGCCCGTCAAGCCTACGAGGCCCTGGGTGGACGCGGAATTCCGATACTGGACGTGAACGGCACGCTACTCAGGGACTTCAAACCGGATGCGATACTCGCGGCGTTGAAATAACATCACACCACTCTTGCTGTAGCCGCTGACGAGGAACGAAGACTGCGATCGATCGCAGCCTTCGTTCCTCGTCAGCGGCTACAGGTGAAAACCGTCTCTGCCTGGCTTTGTACCAAACATTCCTTGGCGCTTTTCCTGAGCTTTTTGATCAGCCGTTCCTGGCGCAAGGCTTCGCCTTTATCGGGCCAAGTCTCGACATACACCAAAGCCACGGCCGGGCTTGAAGCAAAAAAGCGCGCGCCCTTACCGCTTTGATGCTGGGCAAAGCGGCGCACCGGGTCATCGCTGATACCGCAATACAGCGAGCCATTGGCAGCCCGCACCAGATAAACAAACCAGGGTTTTGCGCTCACCTTCAACGGCTGGCCTGAAAGGCCTTGAGCCCTTTTTGGGCCTGAGCCCGGATGGCGTTTTTCACCAGCGGCGTCCACCCCAACAACAAGCCCTTTGTACCCAACGCCTGACGCGACCAGCGCCAGAGGTCAAAGTGATCGTGGTGCTCGCAGATCTTGCCGTCGCGAAACACAAAGCGCGCCTGAATATCATTGACCACCGTAGCCCCGGTCTGGCTGAACACATAGGTTGCCACCCAGTGCGCACTGCCGCGCTGCCCGTCGGCCTGAACCTGATCGAAAGTCAGGCTGAAGTCCTTGGCCCGCGAAGTCAGCATGCGCCACATGTCAGCAGCACTCTGTCCACGCAGCTCGCCAAACACCGGATCGCTGAACAGCACATCGTCGGTGTAACAGGCGGCCATGGCTTGCGCATCAAGCTGCTGGAAGGCCTGATAAAAGCGCGTAATCAAAGCTTGATGGTCTTGGCTCATGGCAGGGTCCGTGCGGGTCAGGAATCCGAACACGATAATCTGCCATGAACAGAAACACTATGGGCCTCAGACTTTCTCGCTCTGCACATTCACGTACAAGGATCGGCCAGCACCGAGCCCGGCGATAATGGCGCCCAGGCCGATGACCGCGAAAATCCAGCCCACCGCATTCCAGCCACCGGTCAATTCATGCACTACACCGACGGCCAACGGCCCCATCGAAGCCACGGTATAACCAATGCCCTGGGCCATGCCCGACAGGTTGGCCGCGACATGAGCGTCCCGCGAGCGCAGCACTATCATGGTCAAGGCCAAACTGAACGTACCACCCTGCCCCAGGCCAAGCACAATCGCCCAACCCCACAAACCTTCGATGGGGGCATAAAGACAACCGAACAGACCGGCCAGGGTCATCGCCATTACCAGCACAATTGCCAGCCGTTGATCTTTACCCCGCGTTGCCAGCCACGGGGCGCTCAATGCCGTGATCAATTGCACGATGACCGAGCCGGACATCACCAGCCCTGCCTGGGTTGGGGTCAAACCGCGACCAATCAGAATTGAGGGCAACCAGCCAAAAACGATGTAAGACAACGAGGATTGCAGCCCCATATAGAGCGTCACTTGCCAGGCCAATGGATCACGCAGCAAGCCGCGCACGCGATAAGCAACGTTGTGTGAGCCCTGACGTTTGCCCACTTGGGGCAACCAAAAAATGGCTGCTAACAGTGCGGGTAATGCCCAAAACCCAAGTCCCATGGCCCAGCTCTGGCCCAGCGACTCACTAAGGGGCACCGTCGCGCCCGCCGCCAGTGCCGCGCCCAAGCACAGGGCCATGGTGTAAACCCCGGTCATGGTCCCGGCATGCCCGGCGAAATCACGCTTGATAATGCCAGGCAGCAGTACGCCAATTACTCCGATACTGGCTCCGGCCAAAATACTCCCGGCAAACAGCCCGACCTCACCCAGGCAACTGCGCAAGACAATGCCGCCACCCAGCGTAAAAAGAATCCCCAGCACCACCCGTTCCGTCCCGAAACGTCGGGCCAGGATCGGCGCCAAAGGCGCGAACAGCCCCAGGCAAAGCACCGGTAAGGTGGTCAACAAGCCTGCCTTCGCTGCCGACAAACCAAGACTGTCCGAGACCTCGCCAAGCAATGGCGCCATGCTCGACAACGCCGGACGCAGGTTCAGCGCCACCAGCACCAGCCCCAACAGCAGCAGCCAGGGGCGCAGCACGACGGGTGGCGTGTGTTGCACCTGCTCATCGTCAATTTCGGCGTCGATCAGTAACTCTTCCAGCTCATCCAGATGACGAGCGGGCTCAACGCTGGCATTGGCGATTGACGAGGGGTGACTCATGGCTTGCTCCGGCTCAGGGTTCATTGATCAACGTCCGGCACAGCGCCATGGCTCGTTGCGGGTTTTGTTGTTCTACGGCTTCCAGTAACTCGACATGCAGATCAAACACCAACTGACGTCGCGGATGAATATCCATCGTCTTGCGCAAATGATTGGTCACGACGCTCGAGGTGTAGCGGTACAACTCGCTCAAGGCAGGGTTGTGCGCGGCATCAATCAGCCGCTGGTGAAATACCAGGTCGCAGCAGATATAGGTATCGAGTTCGCCGTGGTAATGCTGGCCACTGGCATTGAGTGCCTGATGCAACAGCCGCAAGTCCTCATCGGTGCGACGCAAGGCCGCCAGGCCAACCGCTTCGACTTCAAGGATTTGCCGCATCTCCCGGCCCTGCTCCATCGAGCACGATGACAACGCACGCAGCGTGTCCATCGGGTCGACGCGCCCACGCAGGTAACTGCCGTCGCCCTGACGGATTTCAATCAACCCGGCAAACGCCAGCACGCGCATCGCTTCACGCACAGTGTTACGGCTGATGTTCAGCTGCGTCGCCAGCTCGGGTTCGGTCGGCAAGCGCTGCCCCACCTCCCAGGTGCCGTTGTTTATGCGTGTTCGCAGTTGCTCAAGGGCCTGATCAACCAGGGAACGTTTTATCAGCGGAGAAGCGTCTGTCATTGAGTTCGCCTTTTCATCCAATCATAGGATGAATTTCCCTACATCCTATCCAGACACATCCAGTTGGGCAATCAACTACAGCTTAAAGACCGCAAAAAAACGATCACTAACCATTGAACAAAAAACCCTTTAAGGGTAATTTAAATCGTATCGAGGCTGCCTCTTATGGAAAAGAAAACACCTCACTACAACCTGCCGTTGATTCAAGCCGATGTTCGACGGCTTGGCGCTGTAGCGTTTACCAAAAGCGCATTGGATGGCGGACGAACCATGGGCCTTACCCTCGCGCAAATGCAGCGGGTCATTGCCACTTTAGAGCGCAGATCACTTTACAAGTCGATGTCGACCCACGCCGACCACAAGGTCTGGCAGGACGTCTATCACGCACAGGCCTACGGTTTGGCCATCTACATCAAGGTGACTTATCGCCCAAGTGGAGGGCCGCCAGTCATCGCTTTCAAGGAAAAAGACCTATGAAAAAACATGACTGCTACACCTGCGGTGCCGGCGATGTGATGCAAGCGTTCAAAGGGCGCAGCTTCAAAGTGGACTTCAAGCAGTTGAACCGGATGGTGCACAACCTGGCCGGCTACGAATGCACGGAATGCGCAGAGATCGAATTCGACGCTCCCAGCGCCGAGCGTTATGCCCAGGCGGGTGACGAACTGATTGAAGATGCCAAACGGGTAATGGCAGAAGAGATGAAGCGAATCCGGCGCAAACTGCACTTCACCCAGAAGAGTGCCGTGCAGTTGCTGTCAGGGGGCGGCCACAATGCGTTCAGCCGTTATGAGCGGGCCGAGGTTGAGCCTCCAAAACCATTGTTTGTGCTGATGCGTTTACTCGATCGCCATCCCGAACTGGTTCAGGAACTGCCTGCAATCAACGCGTGTGCCGACATCAATGCGCTGCTGGTGCAAAAAGAGCAGCAGCGCCATAAATAACCCTGTAGCCGCTGCCGTAGGCTGCGATAAGGCCCGAAGGGCCTTCGCCCTTCAACACCGCAAACCCTTCGGGCTCGATCGCAGCCTGCAGCAGCGCCTACAGGTGCTGTTGAATCAATGCAGAATCTGATTCAGGAACAATTTTGTCCGGTCATTTTGCGGGTTGTCGAAGAAGTCATTCGGCGCGGCCTCTTCTACGATTTCGCCCTTGTCCATAAAGATCACCCGGTTAGCCACGGTGCGGGCAAAGCCCATTTCGTGGGTCACGCAGAGCATGGTCATACCGTCTTCTGCCAGACCGATCATGGTGTCCAATACCTCTTTGACCATCTCCGGGTCGAGCGCTGAAGTTGGCTCATCGAACAACATGATTTTTGGCTTCATGCATAGCGCCCGGGCAATCGCCACCCGCTGTTGCTGACCACCCGACAACTGACCCGGGTACTTGTGCGCCTGCTCCGGAATACGCACCCGTTCCAGATAATGCATGGCGATTTCTTCAGCCTTTCGCTTGGGCATCTTGCGCACCCACATCGGTGCCAGCGTGCAGTTCTGCAGGATGGTCAAATGCGGAAAAAGGTTGAAGTGCTGGAACACCATGCCCACTTCGCGGCGTACCGATTCGATCTGCTTGATGTCATTGGTCAGTTCTACACCATCGACCACGATGCGCCCCTGCTGGTGCTCTTCGAGGCGATTGAGGCAGCGGATGGTCGTTGACTTGCCCGACCCCGATGGCCCGCACAACACAATGCGCTCGCCCGGCTGCACATTGAGGTTGATGTCCTTGAGTACGTGGAACTGGCCATACCACTTGTTGACGCCCTGCATCTGAATAATGCCTTCAGCGCTCGCGGTTTTTTTGATTGCTTCACTCATGTCGCACTCCTACCTAACGCTTATGGCCAGTGTCCAGCTTGTGCTCCAGATGCATGGAGTAGCGGGACATACCAAAACAGAAAATCCAGAACACCAACGCTGCAAACACATAGCCTTCGGTCGCCATGCCCAGCCAGGTCGGGTCGGCAGCCGCTTGCTTGACGCTGTTGAGCAGGTCGAACAGGCCGATGATGATCACCAGGCTGGTGTCCTTGAACAGGGCAATAAAGGTGTTGACGATGCCAGGGATCACCAGCTTCAGGGCTTGCGGCAAGATCACCAGGCCCATGCTGCGCCAGTAGCCCAGGCCCATCGCCGCCGCTGCTTCGTACTGCCCTTTGGGAATCGCTTGCAGACCGCCGCGCACCACCTCAGCCACATACGCTGACTGGAACAGAATCACCCCGATCAGGGCCCGCAGCAGCTTGTCGAAGTTCATGCCCTCAGGCAGAAACAGCGGCAGCATCACCGAGGACATAAACAGCACGGTGATCAACGGTACGCCACGCCAGAACTCGATAAAGGTCACGCACACCACGCGAATGGCCGGCATGTCCGAACGTCGTCCCAGCGCCAGCAAAATCCCCAATGGCAAGGCGCCAGCAATACCCACTGTGGCAATAACCAGCGTCAGCATCAGGCCACCCCACTGGCTGGTAGCCACGTTAGTGAGCCCCCAGTGACCGCCGTGCAGCAAGCTGTAAGCCAGAATCGGGTACACCACCAAAAAGCCCAGGCCGTAGATTGCCTTGTGCTTGAAGCGCGAGATAAACAGCGGCGCTGCGCCAATCACGGCCAGCCACACACTCAGATCAACCCGCCAGCGCAACTCGGTAGGGTAATAGCCATACATGAATTGGCCGAAACGCTGCTGGATGAACACCCAGCAGGCGCCGTCCTTGGTGCAGTCAGCCCGCGTGCTACCGACCCAATTGGCATCAAGAATCGTCCAGCTCAGCAGCGGCGGCACGATCAGCCAAATAAGGTAAAAGGCAAACAGGGTGAGCAAGGTGTTGAGCCAGCTGGAAAACAGATTGGCCCGCGCCCAAGCGACAATACCGATGCGGTTACCCGGCGGTGGCATGTCGGGTTTAAAAACATGAGTCGTCATAGTCCCGTCCTCATCGCTCGATCAGCGCAATACGCGTGTTGTACCAATTCATCAGCAGCGAAATGCTGATGCTGATTGCCAAGTACACGCTCATGGTGATGGCAATGACCTCAATCGCTTGCCCGGTCTGGTTAAGTACGGTGCCGGCAAACAGTGAAACCATTTCCGGATATCCGATGCCCGCCGCCAGCGACGAGTTTTTCACCAGGTTCAGGTATTGGCTGGTCAGCGGCGGAATAATCACCCGCAGTGCTTGCGGGATGATTACCTTGCGCAATGTCGGCCCCGGGCGCAGGCCCAGCGAGCGGGCAGCTTCGGTCTGGCCGTGGCTGACCGACTTGATCCCCGAACGCACGATTTCGGCAATGAATGCCGCGGTGTACACCGTCAACGCAATGGTCAGCGCCAGCAGCTCAGGGATAAGCACCCAACCACCGACAAAGTTGAAGCCCTTGAGTTGCGGCATTTCCCAATGCACCGGAGTGCCAAACAGCAACACGCACAAGCCCGGAATCACCAGCATCAGTGCCAGCCCGACCCAAAACTTGTGAAATGGAACACCGGTCTCTTCGAAGCGCTGGTTGGCCCGGCGAACCATCAGCACCACAGCCACAATCGCCAGCAGCACACTGGCCATAAACGGCCAAAAGGCCTCGGTGCCCACGGCGGCTGGCATGTTCAGGCCACGGCTGCTCATATAGAAAATGTCAGCAAAGTTGTGGCTGTTGCGTGGCCCCGGCATGGTCAGAAAGACCGCGAAGTACCAGAACAGAATTTGCAGCAGAGGAGGAATATTGCGAAAGACCTCGACGTAAACCGTTGCCAGTTTGCTGATCATCCAGTTCGACGATAACCGCGCGATACCCACGATAAAACCGAGAATCGTCGCCAGAACGATACCGATCACTGACACCAGCAAGGTGTTGAGCAAACCGATCAGAAAGACCCGGGAGTAGCTGTCGGACTCGGTGTAATCAATCAGATGCTGCGCAATGCCAAATCCGGCACTGCGTTGAAGAAAGTCAAAACCTGAAGTAATGCCACGGTGCTGGAGGTTGGTCTGGGTGTTGTTGAACAGATACCAGCCCATAAACACCACCAGTGCGACGGTGATGATCTGGAATAACCACCCACGCACACGCGGATCGCCGAGGCTGAGCCTGGGCTTTGGTGCGCCGACTTTAGTTTGCATGAAGTGCCCCTAAAAATGGATCAAACAACATCACCCGGCAGTTGGCCTACCGGGTGAAAGGGCTATCAGCGCACGGGTGGTGCGTATTGAATGCCGCCGTTATTCCACAGAGCGTTCAGCCCGCGGTCGATGGCCAGAGGAGTACTTTTGCCGAGGTTTTTCTCGAAGACTTCGCCGTAGTTACCGACCTGGCTGACAATCTGTACCACCCAGTCTTTTGGCAGTTTCAGGTCTTTGCCGTACTCGCCGTCAGCACCCAGCAAGCGGGCAACATCCGGGTTTTTGGTCGACTTGGCTTCAGCCACGACGTTTTTGGAGGTGATACCTGCTTCTTCTGCATTGAGCATGGCGAACAGAGTCCACTTCACAATACTGAACCAGTCTTCGTCGCCTTTACGCACTACAGGGCCCAGAGGCTCCTTGGAGATGGTTTCAGGCAATACCACGTAGTCATTTGGGTTCGCCAGTTTGGTGCGCTGTGCGTACAACTGCGACTTGTCGGAGGTCAACACGTCGCAACGACCGCTTTCCAGCGACTTGGCGCTTTCATCAGAGGTGTCGAAGGTGATCGGGGTGTACTTCAGATTATTCGCGCGGAAGTAATCCGAGACGTTCAGCTCGGTAGTCGTACCAGCCTGGATACAGATGGTTGCACCGTCCAGTTCCTTGGCACTTTTTACGCCCAGCTTGTTGTTGACCAAAAAGCCAACACCGTCGTAGTAGGTCACGCCCGCAAACACCATGCCCATGCCCGCGTCACGGGAGCTGGTCCAGGTGGTGTTGCGCGACAGCACGTCAACTTCGCCCGACTGCAGCGCGGTGAAACGTTCCTTGGCGTTCAACTGGCTGAACTTGACCTTGGTTGCATCGCCAAATACCGCTGCGGCCACTGCGCGGCAAATATCGGCATCAATGCCCAGGATCTTGCCGTTTTTGTCAGGTACCGAAAAACCCGGCAACCCGTCGCTGACGCCACACTGCACAAAGCCTTTCTTTTTGACGCCGTCCAGGGTTGCGCCTGCGTGGGCAAAGCCACTGACACTCAACACGATGGCTGCGGTGGCCAGAGCCAGGGTGGATTTCAACTGCTTCATTCAAACCTCCAGTACTGCGCTTTTATTGTGTTTGAACAAGACCCGCCGCCCCCTTGTGAGGCAATGTTGACCCGTGTTGGCTTTTATTGGGTCAAGCGGCATAAGTCTTGAGCGATGGGTGCATCGCACGAACCGTCAAACTGAAGCGCTCACTTGAGCTGTTGAATTCCTTGTCTAACTTCAACCTCGGGATTTTTGCTGTCCCCCCATCGGCAGTAGCCTGTTAGTGTTACCGCCGAAGGTGAACGCATTCACGTCCCTGTCCACATAGCAAAGCGCGTACCACACCAGCTGCTTAAGTAAGTTCAGTACGTAATGCTGGAAAAAACGTTCAAGCAAGCGACATTTTCTGTAATTTTTCACCGATCGAGCACTTTTGTAGCGCACCCGGTTTGCGCACATGCACAACGATGGAGCAGCCATGACCCAACCTCTGATTATCCAACCCCAAAAGACTGCGGACGCCTGTGTTATCTGGCTCCATGGCTTGGGTGCCGACCGTTATGACTTCATGCCGGTGGCCGAAATCCTGCAGCAGTCGCTTTTGACTACACGCTTTGTATTGCCCCAGGCACCGACCCGCGCCGTGACCATTAATGGCGGTTATGCCATGCCGAGTTGGTATGACATCAAGGCCATGAGCCCTGCCCGCTCCATCTGCGAAGAAGAGCTGGAAGAGTCGGCTGACATGGTCATTCAATTGATCGAAGCCCAGCGCCAGAGCGGTATCGACGCCAACCGGATTTTCCTCGCCGGTTTCTCCCAGGGTGGTGCCGTGGTGTTCCACACTGCTTATTTGAAATGGCAGGGACCATTGGGTGGCGTACTTGCCCTTTCCACCTATGCACCGACGTTCAGCGATGTGCTGCCATTGTCCGCCAGCCAGCAACGTATCCCGGCCCTGTGCCTACATGGGCAGTACGATGATGTAGTCCAAAACGCTATGGGCCGTACGGCTTATGAGCGTTTAAAGGCAGCAGGCGTAGCAGTTACATGGCAGGAATACCCAATGGGCCACGAAGTGTTACCCGAGGAAATTCGCGACATCGGGGCCTGGCTGACGAAACGTCTGACCTAAAACCGAAACATCCTGTCGTTCACTACGCCGAGCACCCGACTTGCATTACACTGCCCGGCGTACACTCCTTAACCAACTGATGAGATGACCGTGCTCAAAGCACTCAAAAAAATATTCGGTAAAAGCGAGGCTGAGCCGCTCGCGCCAGCTTCCGTTACACCTTCGAGCAACACCAGCCCGCGAACCGACGCGCAACAGCCTGGTCGTTCTGCTCCTGCTCCTGCTCCAGCCCCAGCGCCGGTGACCACTCCTGACGCACAGCCCGCGGATGAACAACCGCGTATCGAAAAGCCTAAAGTTGCAAAACCACGGCGCGAAGTGGCCCCCAAGCCACCGGTCATTCCCTGGAAACTCGAAGACTTTGCGGTCGAGCCACAAGAAGGCAAAGTCCGCTTTCACGATTTCAAGCTCGCCCCCGAGCTGATGCACGCCATTCAAGACCTCGGTTTCCCGTATTGCACGCCGATCCAGGCGGGCGTGCTGGGCTACACCCTGAGCGGTCGCGATGCGATTGGTCGGGCCCAGACTGGCACCGGCAAAACCGCTGCGTTCCTGATCTCGATCATCAGCCAATTGACCCAGACCCCGCCGCCCAAAGAGCGTTACATGGGTGAGCCACGCGCACTGATCATCGCGCCGACCCGCGAGTTGGTGGTGCAAATCGCCAAGGACGCGGCCGACCTGACCAAATACACCGACCTCAACGTCATGACGTTTGTCGGCGGTATGGACTTCGACAAACAGCTCAAGCAGCTTGAAGCGCGTCATTGCGACATTCTGGTCGCCACACCGGGCCGTCTGCTGGACTTCAACCAGCGCGGCGAAGTGCATCTGGACATGGTCGAAGTGATGGTGCTCGACGAAGCCGACCGCATGCTGGATATGGGTTTCATTCCGCAAGTGCGCCAGATCATTCGTCAAACGCCGCAGAAAGCCGAACGTCAAACGCTGCTGTTTTCCGCGACCTTTACCGAGGACGTGATGAACCTGGCCAAGCAATGGACTACCGACCCTGCCATCGTCGAAATCGAAGCGCTCAACGTCGCCAGCGATATGGTTGAGCAGCACGTGTATGCCGTTGCCGGTGCCGACAAATACAAGTTGTTGTTCAACCTGGTGAACGACAACGGCTGGGAGCGCGTCATCGTGTTCGCCAACCGCAAGGACGAAGTGCGCCGCATAGAAGAGCGCCTGGTACGTGACGGCATCAACGCTGCCCAGCTATCGGGCGACGTGCCGCAACACAAGCGCATCAAGACGCTGGAAGGCTTTCGTGAAGGCAAGATCCGCGTGCTGGTGGCCACCGACGTCGCAGGTCGCGGAATTCATATCGACGGCATCAGCCACGTAATCAACTTCACCCTGCCTGAAGTGCCGGACGATTACGTGCACCGCATTGGCCGTACTGGCCGCGCAGGTGCCAGCGGGGTTTCCATCAGCTTTGCCGGTGAAGACGACTCGTATCAACTGCCGTCGATCGAAGCCTTGCTGGGTCGCAAAATCAGCTGCGAAACGCCGCCAACCGAATTGCTGCGCCCGGTGGTACGAGCGGTACGCAAACCGCACGATCCGGATGCAATCGCGTAATACGCTGAATCGGTAGTTACTCTGTAGCCGCTGTCGAGGCACGAGGCTGCGATGGGTTGCGAAGCGGCAACGCTTTTTGAAGGGCCTGGCTCCCTTATCGCAGCCTTCGGCAGCGGCTACAAAGCTCGTTAGCTACTTCCAGCGATCTGCCGCCACTTCGTCGCTGGCCCGCCCTTCAACCCAGTGCGGGCCGTCAGCGGTCTGTTCTTTTTTCCAGAACGGGGCGCGGGTCTTCAGGTAGTCCATCACAAACGCACAAGCGTCAAACGCCGCCTGGCGATGGGCACTGGCCACTCCCACAAACACGATCGGCTCACCCGGCCCCAGCGCACCCACCCGGTGCAGCACTTCAAGCTTGAGCAACGGCCAGCGTTGTTCCGCTTCAACCATGATCTTGGCCAGGGCCTTTTCGGTCATGCCTGGATAGTGTTCCAGAAACATCCCCGCCACATCGCGCCCTTCATTGAAGTCGCGCACATAACCGACAAAGCTCACCACCGCCCCCACGCCCAGATTGGCCGCGTGCAGTGCATTGACTTCAGCGCCAGGGTCAAAGGTCGCCGCTTGTACCCGAATCGCCATGCTCAGCCTCCGGTCACGGGAGGGAAGAAGGCGACTTCATCGCCGTCTGCCAGCGGTTCATCCAGTTTGCACAGCTCTTCGTTGCGCGCACACATCAGGTTGGACTCGGCCAGCACCTGCCAGGCGCCACCGCGTTGCGCCAGGTGCGCCCGCAGCTGTTCGATGGACGCAAACTCACCGTCCACCGACTCGCCATCCAGCCCCAGCGCCTCACGGTAACGAGCAAAGAAAACGACGTTGAGCTTCATGACGCGTCTGCCTGAAAGTGCCCGCTCTTGCCGCCGAGCTTCTCCAGTACCCGCACACTTTCGATGGTCATGCCGCGATCCACCGCCTTGCACATATCATAAATCGTCAGGGCCGCCACGCTGGCAGCGGTCAGGGCTTCCATCTCGACACCGGTCTGCCCGGACAACTTGCAACGCGCCACGATCAGCACCGCATCAGTGCCTTGGGCACTGAGTTCAACCTTGACGCTGGTGAGCATCAGCGGATGGCACAGCGGGATCAGGTCCGAAGTTTTCTTGGCCGCCTGAATCCCGGCAATCCGCGCCACGGCAAACACGTCACCCTTGGGGTGGCCGCCACTGACGATCATGTCCAGGGTTTCAGGGCGCATGCGCACCACGGCTTGTGCCAGCGCCTCACGGGATGTCACCGCTTTATCGGTGACATCAACCATGTTGGCGCGGCCTTGAGAATCTAAATGAGTCAGCACAGGGGGTACTCCAGACAGGAGCAAGGAGTGTAAACCCGAGAATTGGTTAAGACCATCGACCCCGCGAATACCGCGCATCAGAACATCGAATTGGCCGCCTGCCGGCATTCGCCGTACAACGGTTGAAACTTCGGAGCCGTGCTTATGCCTCTTTTTGTTGTCATTGCCCTGAGCCTGTTTGCAGGCTTTGCCGTGCCCTTGCAGGCTGGCAGCAACGCCCGGCTTGGCGTTGTGCTCGGCCACCCGTTTTGGGCCACGGTGATTTCGTTGCTGGTCAGTGGCGCGGCCATTGCGCTGGTGATGCTGATCGTGAAAGTGCCCCGCCCCAACCTCGCGGCGCTGCTCACCGGCCCTTGGTGGATCTGGCTCGGAGGCCTGGCCGGGGTGTTTTACATCACCGTCGCACTGATCACCGTGCCGCGTCTGGGAGCACTGAATTTCATCATGGCGGTGGTGGTGGGCCAGCTGATTATTTCGCTGGTGATTGATTATTTCGGCTTGCTCGGCCTGCCCAAAAACAGCCCGAGCCTGCAGAAAATTCTGGGGGTGAGTGTGGTGCTGGCAGGGTTTGTCATTGCCTCACGGGGTTGAAGGCGCGCTTACCTGTTTGACCAGCTCACGCAGCCAACGATGGGCCGGATCCTGATTAAACCGCTGGTGCCAGACCTGCACATAGTTGAACGGCGCCACGGTCAGCGGCGGAGGTATCGCCACCAGCGTGTCCCCCAGCGGCACGTTGTCCAGAGTGCGGGTGGCCACGGTGAGGATCAGATCGGTGCCGGCAATCATCCCCGGCGCGGTGCCCCAGTGGGGAACGTTGACCGCCACCCGCCGCTGCAGCCCCCGGGCGCGCAAAACGTTGTCGACCTCGCCCTGGGTGTTGCCATCCATCGACACCAACAAATGCGGACGCGCCAGATAGCTGTCCAGGTCGAGCACGCCACTATCGGGCAACGAACGACGGTTAAGCAGGCAGGTAAAGGTTTCTTCGAACAGTACGTCGCAGCTGATATCCGCCGGCAGCGTCGCAAACACCCCCACGGCCAGGTCGATTTTGCCCTGTTCGATTTGCTCCAGCATGCCCAGGCGGCTGTCCTGAATCACCACCAGCGAGGTGTCCGGCGCCAGCTTGCGCAGTTGCACCAGCAATTTGGGCAGCACGATAGCGGCGCCGTAATCGGACATCGCCACGCGAAAGGTGCGCTGCGAGTCTGCCGGCACAAAGTCGATGGACTGGCCAAGCAAGGTCTCGATCTGGCCGAGCACGGCCTTGAGCGGCGCCTGAAGGTTTTGCGCCAGCGCACTGAGCACCACCTCATTGCCCTGGCGAATCAGTAACGGGTCATCCAGCAGCAGCCTGAGCTTGTTCAGCGAGTGGCTGATGGCCGGCTGGCTCAGATGCAAGCGAACACCGGTGCGGGTCACGTGTTTTTCCGTGAGCAACGCATCAAGCACCACCAGCAGATTCAAATCGATATTGCGCAGTAACACTCCGACTCTCCTGTCATTAGCCCACTCCAAGGGAGCGCTGCATGCTAGATCCCACACCCTCCACTGCCACGGCGCGTAACACGCGCCAGCTTACCCTACGCAACGCCCTTTACGGGTTTTCAGGCCTGATGCTGATCCTGATCTTCTGGGCTGTATGGTGCTGGCAACAACCGGCACCCGCCGCGTATGAGGTCGCGCCGGTCAAGGTGGCCGTGGCCATGGTCAGCAACCAGCCGTTTATCCGTTATCTGGACGCGATTGGCGAGCTGGAAGCGGTGCAGGAAGTCAGCGTGCCCGCCGAGATCGGCGGGCGGATCGTCGAGCTGCCCATTGAATCCGGGCAAAGAGTCACCCGCGGGCAAGTTCTGCTGCGCCTCAACGATGCGCCCGAGCGTGGCCAACTGGTGCGCTTGCAGGGCCAACTGGACAACACCCGGGTACGCCTTGAGCGGATGAAAAAACTGATCGATTCCAATGCCATTTCCCGGGAAGCGCTGGACAACGCCCAAGCCGAATACACCACCGCCCGCGGTGCTGTTCAGGGGCTGGTGGCACAGATAGAGCAGCGCACCATCAGGGCACCGTTCGACGGCACTTTGGGCATTCGTAAAGTCCATTTAGGCCAGTACGTGAACCCCGGCGATACCCTGATCAACCTGATCGGCAACAAGGGCCTTTACGTCAATTTCAGTGTGCCCGAGCAGGCCCTGCCCCACTTCGCCACCGGCAAAAGCCTGCTGGTCGAACTCGATGCCCTGCCCCATCAACCGCTGACGGCCGTGGTCAGCAGCATCGATCCGTTCCTTGAGCGTTCCCGTACCGCCAGCGTGCAGGCACACCTGAAAAACCCGCCAAGTGCTGCTCTGCCGCGCATGTTTGCCAGGGTGCGCTTGCCCCAGCCGCTGCCCGAAAACACCTTGAGCGTGCCAGAAACGGCAGTGACCTACAGCGCGTATGGCGAAGACCTCTATGTCGTGCAACCTGCAGGCATACCCACTGTGCGCCGGGTCTCGGTCGAGACCGGCGAGCGCCGCGAGGGTTGGGTAGTGATCACCCGGGGGGTGGCGCCGGGGGATCAAGTGGTGATCTCCGGTCAGATCAAACTCAGCGATGGCGCACGTATCGAGCCCATTACCGACAGCGTACTGGCCGTTGACGCAGGAGCCATCGAGTGAAGTTCACAGATATGTTCGTCCGCCGCCCGGTGCTCGCGCTGGTGGTCAGCCTGATGATCCTGCTGGCCGGGCTCAAAGCCTATATGGGTTTGCCCGTGCGCCAGTACCCGTTGCTGGAAAGCTCCGTGATCACCGTCAGCACCGACTACCCCGGGGCCCCGGCCGAACTGATGCAGGGCTTTGTCACCCAGCCCATCAACCAGTCGCTGGCCTCGGTGGAAGGCGTCGACTACATCAGCTCATCCTCGGTGCAGGGCCATAGCCTGGTGACGTTGCGCATGGCGCTGAACCAGGACTCGGCCAAGGCCCTGAGCGAGGTGATCGCCAAGGTCAACCAGGTCAAGTATCGCTTGCCGGAACAGGCCTACGACCCGGTGATCGAGCGCTCGGCCGGTGAATCCACCGCCGTGGCGTATGTCGGTTTTACCAGCGACACCCTCTCGGCCGCAGCCCTGAGCGACTACCTGAGCCGGGTGGTGCAGCCCTTGTTCGCCACGATTGCAGGCGTGGCCAAGGTCGATACCTTTGGCGGCCAGCGCCTGGCCATGCGCCTGTGGCTCGACCCGCAACGCATGGCCGGCCATGGCATCAGCGCCGCCGAGGTCGAACAGGCGATCCGCGCCAACAACTTCCAGGCCGCCCCGGGGCAAATCAAAGGGCAATACGTGGTGTCATCGATTCAGGTCAACAGCGCCCTCACCACCCTAGACGAATTTCGCGACCTGGTGATCAGCAATCGTGGGGACCGCCTGCTACGCCTGCGCGATATTGCCGAGATCGAGCTGGGCTCGGCCGCCTACGAAACCAGCGCCCTGATGGACGGCAAACCCGCGGTGCATCTGGGGCTGTACGCCACGCCCGGGGGCAACCCGCTGGTAATTGTCGAGGGCATCAAACGCCTGTTGCCGGACATCCAGAAAACCCTGCCACCTGGGGTCGAAGCCGCACTTGCGTTCGAAACCGCGCACTTTATCGAAGCCTCGATTGTGGAAGTGATCCAGACCCTGCTCGAAGCGATCCTGATTGTAGTGCTGATCATTTTCCTGTGCTTGGGCTCATGGCGCACGGTGCTGATCCCGATCCTCAGCATCCCGCTGTCGATCCTCGGCGCCCTGGCCTTGATGGCGTTATTTGGCTTCAGCATCAACCTGCTGACGCTGCTGGCGATGGTGCTGGCCATCGGGCTGGTGGTGGACGACGCGATTGTGGTCACCGAAAACATCCACCGCCATATCAAGGAAGGCCTTGCCCCGCTTGAGGCTGCGCTGATTGGCGCCCGTGAAATCGCCTCACCGGTGATCGCCATGACTGTCACCCTGGCCGCGGTATACATGCCCATCGGCCTGATGAACGGCCTGACCGGCGCACTGTTCAAGGAGTTCGCCCTGACCCTGGCCGGCGCGGTGCTCGTGTCAGGAGTGATCGCCCTCACGCTGACCCCGGTGATGTGCGCAAAACTGCTGCCGGCCGGACAAGACGAAGGCGCCATGGGCATGCTGGCCGAGGGGTTCTTCCACCGTTTATCGCGGCGTTATCAGCGAGGCTTGCTGCTGTCATTGCGCAAGCGCGGCGTGGTCCTGGGCTTTGCCGTGCTGATCCTGCTCAGCCTGCCACTGCTCTACGGCCAGGCCGCAAAAGAACTGGCGCCCAATGAAGACCAGGGCAACCTGCTGCTGGCGATCAAATCCCCGCAACACGCCAACCTCGACTTTGTTGAGCGCTATGCCGCGCAATTGAGTGGCGTCCTCGGTGCCATCCCCGAAGCTACCGGCACCTGGATCATCAACGGCACCGACGGTGTGGCGGCCAGCTATGCCGGAGTCAATTTCAAGGAATGGAACCAGCGCGGGCGCAGCGCAGCGCAGATCCAGACGCAATTGCAGCAGCGGGTCGACGGCGTGGAAGGCAATGCCATCTTCGTCTTCCAGATGCCGGCGCTGCCCGCCTCCACCGGTGGTTTGCCGGTACAACTGGTGATCCGCAGCACCGAGGATTACCGCTCGCTGTACCTGGCCATGGAACAGCTGAAGCAGCAGGCCCGGGCCAGCGGATTGTTCGCCGTGGTCGACAGTGACCTGGCGTTCAACAACCCGGTGACCGAGGTGCGGATCGACCGCAACAAGGCCAACAGCCTGGGTATCCGCCTGCAAGACATCGCCAGCACCCTGGCAATACTGGTCGGCGAAAACTACACCAACCGCTTCGCGATGCAGGGCCGCTCCTATGATGTGATCGCGCAAACCGGGGCCAGCCAGCGCCTGACGCCCGAGGCCTTGAACGGCTTCTACCTCGCCACCGATACCGGGGTGCAAGTACCGCTGGCCACCGTGGTCAGCCTGCACAGCGATATCCAGCCCAACCGCCTGAAACAGTTCAACCAGCAAAATTCGGCAACCTTCCAGGGCATCGCGGCACCCGGCGTGAGCCTGGGCCAGGCCGTGGCTTTTTTGACCGAACACAGCAAGCAATTGCCCGCCAGCTTCAGCCATGACTGGCAGTCCGATTCGCGGCAATTTATCCACGAAGGCAACGCGCTGATGCTGACCTTTGTGTTCGCCCTGATCGTGATTTACATGGTGCTGGCGGCGCAGTACGAAAGCCTGCGCGACCCGCTGATCATCCTGATCACCGTACCGCTGTCGATCTGCGGCGCCCTGATCCCGCTGGCACTGGGCTGGGCCACGCTCAACATCTACACCCAGATCGGCCTGGTGACGTTGATCGGGCTGATCAGCAAGCACGGGATCCTGATGGTCGAGTTTGCCAATGAACTGCAAGCCGCTACGGGCTGCTCACCGGCCAACGCCATCATCCGCTCGGCCCGCATCCGCTTGCGGCCAATCCTGATGACCACCGCCGCCATGGTGGTCGGCCTGGTGCCCTTGCTGTTTGCCAGCGGCGCAGGGGCCAGCAGCCGCTTCGGACTGGGCATCGTGATTGTCGTGGGGATGGTAGTGGGGACGCTGTTTACGTTGTTTGTACTGCCGTCGATCTACAGCCTGATCTCCAGAAGACACACGCCGGCTCCCTCCCCCTGAAACGCAACCGGGCGGCTCAAGGCCGCCCGGGTCAGGGTTAAACCATCAAGGTTACAAATGCGATTCGGCGTATTCGGCCAGAATCGAGCGAGGCACCCCTTGCAGGGCAATGTGCACCCCGTTGGGGAAGTCTTTGAAACGCTCCGTCAGGTAGGTCAGCCCCGAGCTGGTGGCCGACAGGTACGGCGTATCGATCTGTGCCAGGTTGCCCAGGCACACCACTTTGGAACCGGCGCCCGCACGGGTGATGATGGTTTTCATCTGGTGCGGCGTGAGGTTTTGACACTCATCGATCAAGATCAGGCTCTGCTGGAAGCTGCGACCACGAATGTAGTTCAGGGATTTGAACTGCAACGGCACCTTGCTCAGGATGTAGTCGACGCTGCCGTGGGTGTTTTCATCCTCCATGTGCAGGGCTTCAAGGTTGTCGGTGATAGCCCCCAGCCAAGGCTCCATCTTCTCGGCTTCGGTGCCCGGCAAGAAGCCGATTTCCTGATCCAGCCCTTGCACGCTGCGGGTACAGATAATCCGCCGGTAGCGCTTGCTGACCATGGTTTGTTCAATCGCGGCCGCCAGCGCCAGGATGGTTTTACCCGAACCCGCCGCACCCGACAGGTTGACTAGATGAATATCCGGGTCGAGCAAAGCAAACAGCGCCAGCCCCTGATAAATATCCCGAGGCTTGAGCCCCCAGGCTTCCTGGTGCAGCAGTGGCTCCTGGTGCATGTCGAGAATCAGCAACTGGTCCTTGCGCACCTCTTTGATCCAGCCGACAAAGCCCTGCTCATCAATGATGAATTCATTGATATGCACAGAGGGCAGGTTTTCGTTCATCTGCACCTGATGCCAGGTGCGGCCATGACCTTGGCGGGTCTCGACCTTGTTGACGCGGTCCCAGAACGAACCGGTCATGGTGTGGTAACCACGCGACAGCATCGATACGTCGTCAACCAACTGGTCGGTGCTGTAATCCTCGGACTCGATCCCGCAAGCCCGGGCCTTGAGGCGCATGTTGATGTCTTTGGTCACCAGCACAACACGCAACTTCGGTTCGCGGGCGTGCAGGTCAATCAACTGGTTGATGATGATGTTGTCGTTGAGGTTTTCTGGCAGCAGCGTGTTGGGCTCGCGCCGCTTGCTCATCATGATCGACAGAAAGCCTTTGGGCGCGCCTTTGCCACGCTGGATCGGCACACCCTTTTCGACATCTTCAGGGCTGGCAACTCCCAGCAACTGATCAATCAAACGGATAGCCTGACGACACTCCGCGGCCACCAGCAGCTTGCCGGTTTTGAGTTTGTCGAGCTCTTCGAGCACCGTCATGGGGATCGCGACGTGATGTTCCTCGAAGTTCAGCAATGCGTTTGGATCGTGAATCAGTACGTTGGTATCGAGCACATAAAGGATTGGCTGGTTGGAAGAAGGAGTGCGTCCGTGATCATCCATACTCGGTCACCTTTTTGGGAGCCATTCGACGCAATACCACAACAGTTCTGCGCCTCGGAGTGACTGCCGTAATTACCCTGCCCGGTGGGTCTTGGAAGACGCCACCTGTGTTGCAGGTTTCGGCCGTCTGTCTTCGTAATACTCCTAAATGTGTGACAAAAAAAAGCTTTTTTAGCGAATAGGCAATTTATTTCATGGAATGACGAATACCCTTGGCGGATGCCTGAAGCGGGGCTAGAGTCATATATTAACTGCGTGTTCTACAACACTTCGCAATCTTCCCAACCCAAGCCACTTTGTGCCGTCGCCTTCAGCAACCAAGGCAACGCCGTACGCACTTTGTCCTGGGTATCGTGAAACGCAATCACCCCATGACGCCACAACAGCATCAGGCTCAACACCCGTTGCGCTGACTGTTCGGCGCTCAGGCTGGCTGACATGTCTTGCGCATCAATATCCCACAATGACACCTGCAAACCCTGCGCCTGGAAAAACCCCCCGCTATCTGCCCGCCGCTGCCCATAGGGTGGGCGAAACAGAGCGACGTAGTTGTTCGGTACAACCTGTTTGACCAAGGCCGTGGTGCGCAAAATCGAGTCCTGCCAGTCTTGCCAGTGACTGTGTGAGCGATATTCCCAGCCCTGCACGCCCACACACTGGCCCTTGTACAGCGCTTGCAGAGCTTGTGTACCGCTTTTGTCGAGGCGCACCTGCGCGCTATTGCCCAACACAAAAAAAGTCGCGCTCATGGATTGCTTGCGCAGGTAGTCGGTCAACCAGTCGGTGGTGCCGGGCAATTGGCTGGGGCCGCTGTCGAACGTCAATGAAAACAGTCGATCATGCATCGCTTCGCCGTTGCTTTCCTGCTCGCCGAACAGCTCGATTTCGCTGCTGATTTGCGGGAACAGCGCGGCCTTGCGCAGTTGTTCATCCAGATAACGCTGGTGAAACTCACGGCTCGGCTCGGCCCAGGCCACATAAAACGAGTCGTCGGCGATTTCAAACTTGCCGGCCTGCTCGCGCAAGCTGTCCATGCCGTCGACGTAATAGCAAAACGAGGCATCCTGATCGCAGCTTTGCTGGGCAAGGTTGTAATTGGCCAACAGCCGCTGCCACATGCGTTTACGCAGGTTATCAATGGTGTCCAGGTTGATGGTCTTCAGGCCAAGGCGCTGCTTGAGCGCGCTTTCGTCCAGCGTTTCACTGACCAGCAAGGCATGGGCGAAGGCAAGAATTTCGGCCCGCGAAGCAACATCGAACAATGCGGGGCTGATCAATTGCTCGGGCCAGGTACTGCGATCCAGCGTTGCGGGCTCATTGGGCGCCGCCACTGCCCCCAGGCACACCAGCATGGCCGAGAAAAAAAGAGCAATGCGCACGGATCAATCTCCCAATAAAAACTGGCAGCACTATAACCCGGACAAATGCCCGTGACCTGTAGTCGCTGCCGAAGGCTGCGATAGGTTGCGCAGCAGCCCCGAAAGTCCTGCGGACTTTATCGCAGCTTTCGGCAGCGGCTACAGAGTCTCAAACGCCTATCGCGACGATAGGTGGAGTCAAACCGCCCAACCCCCTAGAATCCCCAGACGCTAAAAGGAGACGACCTCATGCTGATGGTGATTTCACCCGCTAAAACCCTCGATTACGAGACGCCGCCGGCCACTGCGCGTTTCACCCAGCCGCAATACCTGGACCACTCCCAGGAGCTGATCGAACAATTGCGCGAACTGAGCCCGCAACAGATTGGCGAGCTGATGCATTTGTCCGACAAGCTCTCGGGGCTCAATGCGGCACGCTTCGGCAGCTGGACTCCAGCGTTCACCCCAAAAAATGCCAAACAGGCACTGCTGGCATTCAAGGGCGATGTGTATACCGGCCTTAACGCCGTGGACTTTAGCGAAGCGGACTTTGATTACGCGCAAACCCATCTGCGCATGCTCTCGGGACTCTACGGCCTGTTGCGCCCGCTGGACCTGATGATGCCGTATCGACTGGAGATGGGCACCAAGCTGGCCAATGCCCGGGGCAAGGACCTGTACGCCTTCTGGGGCACGCAAATCAGCCAATGGCTCAATGAAGCACTGGCGGAACAGGGCGATGACGTTCTGCTCAACCTGGCGTCCAACGAGTACTTCTCGGCAGTGAAAAAATCGGCCCTGAACGCACGTATCATCAATACTGAATTCAAGGACCTGAAAAACGGCCAGTACAAGATCATCAGCTTCTACGCCAAAAAAGCCCGCGGCATGATGAGCCGGTTTGTAATCAAGGAACGCATCAACAACCCCGAGCAGCTCAAGCAGTTCGATGAGCAGGGTTATCGTTTTAGCGCTGAACAATCCAAGCCGGATCTGTTGGTGTTTTTGCGCGACCACGCTGAGGAATGACCCCTCCAGGGGCCTCAGGCTGGTAAGTTAGACTCACTCCATGCAAGAGGCGCTGCCATGTTTATCGGCGTGTTACTGATCATCACCTGGCTTGTGCTGTTGCTGCGCTATCCGTCCAAGGCTTTCCCGGTTTCGCTGGCGGCAGTGTTCGGGCTAGCAATTGTTGCAGCGTCTGTGGCCTGGCTCGACAACCGCGAAGCACAGCAACTGGCACGCCTGGAGCTGCGTATCGTCTATGACCCCGTGCATTGCCCGGCAGACCGCCCATTGCAACTGACCCTGAAAAACCGCAATGACGTGCCACTGGTCGAACTTGGCTGGCGCATCGCCGCCTATGCACCGGGCGATACCGTCAACCTCGCCGATAACCTCTATACCGCCCCACGCTATCGCGGGCCCGGCGAACTGCAAGCCCAAGCCAGCTGGCAGGACTGTTTACCGATGCCGCCCCTGCGCGCCGGTTATCGACCGCAAACCCTGGAGTTCCGAGCAGAACGTCTGCAAGGCAGCTTTTCCAATTAAGGATTTTTCGATGCTCCGTGTTTTGATCACCGGCTGCTCCAGCGGCATTGGCCGCGCCCTGGCCGATGCCTTCAAGGCAGCGGGTCATGAGGTCTGGGCCAGCGCTCGCAAGCCTGAGGATGTGGCCCGGTTGGCGGCAGCGGGGTTCACCGCAGTGCAACTGGACGTAAATGACCCACACGCATTGGCGCAACTGGCTGAACGCTTGGCGCACGAGGGCAGCGGGCTGGATGTGCTGATCAATAATGCCGGTTATGGCGCCATGGGCCCGTTACTCGATGGCGGCGTCGAGGGGCTGCAGCAGCAATTTGAAACCAACGTGTTTTCAGTGGTCGGTGTCACCCGCGCGCTATTTGCAGCGCTGCGCCGCAACAAGGGGCTGGTGGTCAATATCGGCAGCGTTTCCGGTGTATTGGTGACTCCGTTTGCCGGGGCCTATTGCGCTTCAAAAGCCGCAGTACATGCATTGAGCGATGCACTGCGCATGGAACTGGCGCCTTTTGCCATCCGCGTACTGGAAGTACAGCCCGGCGCCATCGACACCAGCTTCGCGAAAAATGCCAGCGCCCAGGCCGAGCAGTTGATTGGCCAGCAATCTGCCTGGTGGCCCGTGCGCGACGGTATTCGCGCAAGAGCCAAAGCCTCGCAAGACAACCCCACAGCTGTAACAGCCTTTGCAGATGCGGTACTCAAGGCCGTACAAAAAACCAGGCCCCCAATGTTGTTGCGCTATGGCAATGGCAGCCGTGCCATGCCGTTACTGGCTGCGTTGGTGCCGAGTGGTTTACTGCAGAAAATCCTGATGAAGCGGTTCGGGTTGGATAAAGAACTGTGACTGCAAAAAACCTGTAGCCGCTGCCGAAGGCTGCGATAAGGGCTGCAGGTCAGCCATGGACCTTCATAAAATCGATAAACACCCGCACCTTCAGTGGCAGATGCCGGGTGTCGGGGTACAGCGCAAATACCCCCTGACGAGTAAATTGCCAGCCGGGCAGCAGATGTACCAATCGACCGGCCTGCAAATCCTCTTTAATCAGCCAGTCGGGCAAGATCGCAACGCCCTGCCCGGTCAGGGCAAAGGCAAGCAGCACCGATGAGTTGTCTGCCTTGATCCGCGCCTTGCCGGGATTGGGCTGATAAGGCTGGGCAACACCGCTGCTCGAGTCGGTAATGTTCAACTCCCCTACCCGTCCATGCTCCAGCCAGGGTGTTTGTTCAAGGGCTTGCACGCTATTGATGGGCGCCACGCTGGCAATAAACGCCGGTGAAGCCACGGGCAGAATCTCGAAAGTACTCAACTGCACGGCACGGTGGCTGGAGTCGAGCACACGGCCCAAGCGCAAAGCCACATCAAAACGTTCGGAGATCAGATCGGCATGGGTCGATGAGGTCGACAAGTGCACGTTGAGGTCGGGGTGCAAGGCGCGAAACAGCTCCAGTGCAGGCACCACTTTGGCCAATGCATATTCCACAGTGGTGGTGATACGCAGCGTGCCCTTGAGTTCCGTGTGCTCGCTTCGGGCTTCGTCAATCGCCAGCCGGGCCGCTTCCAGCATGCTCAGGCAGTGCAGATAAAAACGTTCACCCGCCTCGGTCAAGGCCAGCCGCCGGGTGTTGCGCGTCAGCAGGGTCACGCCCAGCTCAGCCTCAAGCCGCTTGATGTTGAAGCTGACCACGGCACGGGTTTGCCCCAGCAGATCCGCAGCGCCGGTAAGGGAGCCAGCTTCGACCACGGCTTTGAAAGTGTCGAATCGATCGAGACTAACCATGCTTCATCCTGCCAATTGTCAAAATAATTTTGACAATCTAGCAGCGAGCGGACGGTTCCTCCACAAGCAAAAGCTGCTTACTGTGCGGTCTCCGATCAAGGAGCCGACCATGGCCTACCGCAACAAAATCGCGCTGGTGTATTTGCTGGGCTATGCGCTGGATCTGGTGAACATGTTCGCCGCAGCCATTGCCTACCCGCAAATCAGCCTGGAACTGCACGCATCCGTCACGCAGCTGGCCTGGATCGGCAACGCCTACATGCTCGGCCTGACACTGATCATTTTGCCCAGCGTGTGGTTGGCAACCGTGTTTGGCGAAAAGCGATTGATCATGGCTTCACTCCTGTTGTTCAGTCTGGCGTCCTGGTGCGTGGCACAGTCGGGCTCGATAGAAGCACTGATGGGTTGGCGTTTGCTGCAGGGGCTGGCCGGCGGATTATTGATTCCGGTGGGGCAAGCCATGGTGTATCGGCACTTTCCCGTGCGCGAGCGGGCTCGCCTGACTTCCGTAATTTTACTGGTGGCGTTGCTGGTACCCGCGCTTTCGCCGGTTTTGGGCGGCTGGGTGGTTGAGTCATGGTCATGGCGCTGGGTGTTTTACGCCAACCTGCCACTGGCAGTGCTTGCCCTGTTGCTGGCCGCACTCTGGCTTGAAACAGAGCCCCGCCCCACTTCGCGCCCGACGCTGAATTATCGGAGTGTGGCGACAGGAGCGCTGAACATGGCGCGCTTGCTGAAAAGCCCACTGCTGCGGGTCGGGATGCTGACGTATCTGTTTATTCCCGGAATTTTTATCGGCACCCAGTTGGTGAGCATTTTGTACCTGCACCAACTGGGCTTGAGCCCTGCGCAAACCGGCGCCTTGATGCTGCCGTGGGCGCTGGCATCGGCGCTGGGCATTTGCCTGAGCCGTTATCAATTTAACCGTGTCGGGCCAAAGCCGTTGCTTTTGCTGGGCATGACGGCACAAGCCGTGGGTATTGGGTTGTTGACCCAGATTGATGGTTCAAGCTCCTGGCTGCCAATCGCGCTGTACGGGCTGATGGGATTTGGCGGCAGCCTGTGCAGCAGCACGGCGCAAAATACCGCGTTTATTGATGTCTCTGCCCAGCACATGGGCCACGCCAGCGCGCTATGGAATATCAACCGTCAGCTGAGTTTCTTGCTTGGCCCGGCATTGATGATGGCCCTGTTGGGCGCTTTGACCCTGATCACCTCGACGCCCCACGCCTATGCCCTATGCTTTGCCATCGGTTGTGCATTGACGCTGGTGCCGCTCATTCCCGTTCTGCGCCTTGATACATCCCGCGTGCTGGCTTTACTCGCACCTTAACCTGGAGATTCCGATGACTGACTACGCGAGCTACTTTGATCTGGTAAACGAAACCCACGTCGAAATTGAAGGCTGGTTTTCCGGCCTGGAGCCCGGCGTACTGCCGGTTTTGCTAGCGCGTTTTTCGCCGCAATTTTCGATGATTACCCCCGGCGGCAAAGTGCTGGATCTCGACGGGGTAGAAACACTGTTTGAACAACTGCGCGGAGCGCGCCCTGGGTTGAAAATCACCCTCAGCGAGTTCAAGGGCATTGCCTTGCACGCAGGCGGTGCGGTGGTCAGCTACCGCGAGCTGCAAGAGGAACACAACGGCAACCGCACTGATCGCCGGGCCACCGTGGTATTTGAAAAAACCGCCGACGGCAAGGTGCTGTGGCGGCATTTGCATGAGACGTTTTGTGCGGATTGACAGGCAACAAGCCGGTACTTGAGATCGAAGTGCAACGGTAACGGTCATGACTGTGCGTTACCGCTGCAAGGCAAGGGGATCAAAAGTTGGATAGTGCTCCAGACCCTTGCCGGGGATTTGATGCTTGATCAAATGCGGCGGCAAACAGGCGCCTGTTCATGGCGCTGTACCGACCGCTGGAAACGAGCGACTCGAGGGCTATGGGCGAATCGGTCAGTGCCGCGAAATGCGCGTCCACAGGTAACCTGTTAATTGCCATTGAAGGCATAGAAGTCTGCGCAGGAATAACTGCATATCTGATTGCTGTATCCGTCAGTTGCGCATATTGCATCTGCGTTTGTGCTTCACTCTGTTTCATCAGCTGCCCCGCTTTTTTTGCGATATGCCCCCCTGCAGAGAGAAGCGGGTGTCTGCTGTGCGACGCCAGGTCCCCTGCAATTTGTATAGTATTGGCAACTGCACTCCGTCTCTGTGCCAGTACCGCAGGATCCTCCACAGGACTGTTAAAAACAACAGACATTGGACCCATTATCTTGCTTGTATTTCCCTCACCCACGACAGTACTCAACACTCCCGACATAGCCTCTCCAGCGTGATACAACACTGGCCCCGAGGGAGCTGCCGTTCTGGTTCGGGCTGCTGCAATGACATGAGCTTGATGAGTATTGCCAAGCGCCTGGCCATGTCGAGCATTCAGTTCTTCGAGTGCCACGGGAATTTCACGGCGATAGGCTTGGGTGCTCGGATCTTCGCTGTCCGCAAAAAAATTACGTATCGCCTGCATACCTGCTGCCTGCAGAGGACGAACAGCGCCCTGCTCGGAAAGCTCGTGATAGCGCCGGTCTTTCGTACCCTGCCCCTCACCATGCACCGGCATGAGTCCATCCAGATCACTGTAGTAAATTGGGTTATTGCGCAGGGCTCTATACAGGTTTAATCCATCGATAAAGCCACCAGGATCAGGATTTATCCAGCGCCAACCCATCACGAAGTACCTAAAGCCGTAGTAGTAAAGCCCAGTTGCATCTCGCTCCTTACCCGAATAGCGCAAAGTCCGGTAAGTCACCTCGCTCGAATCACCTCGCTCACTAAACGCCGTAGTGCCAAACGGATGATAAAGCTCACGACTAATAATCCGGCCCTCACTGCCCAGCTCCAAGGTGAAAGAGCCCAGGTGGTCGGCAAGTGTGTAGCGGTACTGTTCATCTACCGAATTCTTCGCCAGCGGTGTTTCCCACTTCAGCACCTGCACCGAATTGCGCGCTGCGCGGGCACTGATTACGTTCAGCGTTTCCCCCGTGGCCTTGCTCAATCGAATTTCCAGCCCCGGTAAATAACGGGTTTCGTTAATCACCTGACGGGAATTTGTTAGCGTTAAACGTACTTTGCGCTGGCGCATGCCGTTGGCGCCATAACGGTAGCTCTCACTATCATCAAGGCCCGACTCACGCTCTACAGGCCTGACTTCACTCAACTGGTTGCGCAAGTCCCAATTCAGCGTCCGACCTTTTTCCAATGCCCGCAAATTACCGTTTTTATCAAAACCTGCGGCGATATCGGCCTCCGTCGGCGCGATCCCCTTGTTATCGGGCAGGCAACGATTGCTGAACTTGCCCGCAGTCAGCACGCGCCCATGGCTTTGCGGCCCTTGATGGGTCAACTCCAGCAAATTCCCACCGGCGTCGTAACGGTAGGTCTGACGGTAATTGGCAACCGCTTGTGGGTCTTCAATCTGATCAGGGCCCTGGTTGTCGCTCCCTGACTCCCACCCCGTAGCTTCGATAAGTTGATAAAGGCTGTCATAGGTGTAGCGATTAATCGGCTCGATGCGTTGGTTGGCAAAGAAACGCACCGGGAGGGCTTTGTCCTCGATACTGAGAATATTACCCACCGGGTCGTACAGGTAGTTCAGGTCCTGCAAGGCTTCCTGCTGTGGCCGGCTGGCTCGCAGGCGGCTGAGTCGACCGTCCTGAGGTGAATAGTCGAAGCTGCTGATCACACCGTTACCGGCAGTCTGTTGCTGAGTTTGACCGCCAGCGTTGTAATGAATGCTGCTGGCTATAACCTTGGCGGTCGATGCCCCTGCAAGCAGCAGTCGCTCCTCTCGCAACTGACCGCCGAGGGTGTGATCAAACTGCTGCTGATTGCCCTTGGCATCGGTTTGCAGCACGACAGCGCCCAAAGGGCTGAAACGAGACACGGTTGTGTACCCCGCTCCCGTCTCAAGCAACTGGTCCCGTTCACTCTCTGACGCAGGCCAATTCGGCGATTCCAGTGTCTGTAAAAAGTGCTGATTTTGCTCAATAAGCTCGCCCGTTATGCCGAACTCATTAAAATGCTTCGTACCAGCTGGGTCATCGTGACGGATCAATTGTCCGTACTGGTTGTGGTCGATACAGATTGGATCTACAGAGCCATAGATATAACGCTCAGCACACGATACCGGGGCATTTGACTCATGCTCAAAAATCGCCAGGGGGCGCAGCAAGGTGTCGTACTGAATATGTTGCTGACTACCTCGCCCATCCCAGCTGTGCAGGAGCTGCCCCACTTCACCCGGCAGGCTGATTCGCAGGCCAGCATCAACACTCAAGGATCTCAAGGGAATGCCTGTCAGCGTGTAAAGGTGCTCGGCATTGGCCGGCGTCGAGGCATCACTGCCATGCAGTACCCACAATCGCGGGTCCCACTGAGCCACCACTCGCCCCGCCTCGTCGAACCGGGTTCGATTGATGCGAACCTCGGCATCTGCATCGCTGGCAGAGCGGCAATAAGTGATTGAACGCACGGTCAATCGACGCGAATCAATGGTTGTTAAGGTTGGTGTGTGGCAGTGAATATTCATCATCAAGAGCCTTTGCAGTTCTTGATCAGAGTAGAAACGCAAACCAGCGGACTGCCTACTGTCAGAAATACCAGATTCGCCTGTAGCCGCTTGCGATGGGCCGCAAAGCGGCCCCAGGACTAACCCAAGGTCAGTCCACTTTGCCCTGCTCAACAATCACCGTACACGTAGTGCCTGCGGCCAGCAGGAAACCATCGGGGATTTCGTCGATGTGGATACGTACCGGCACCCGCTGCGCCAGGCGCACCCAGTTGAACGTCGGGTTTACGTCGGCCACCAGTTCACGGCTCTCGGGGTTGTCGCGGTCGTAGATGCCGCGCGAAATGCTTTCCACATGTCCCTTCAATACTTCGCCGCTCATCATTTGCAGGTCGGCTTTGTCGCCCACACGGATGTGCGGCAGTTTGGTTTCTTCGAAGAAGCCATAAACCCAGAACGAATCCTTGTCGATCACGGCCATTTTCGGATCGCCCACCCGCGCATAGTCGCCACGGTGCACGTTGAGGTTGGTGACGTAGCCGTCAACGGTAGCCAGCACTTTGGTGCGTTTGAGGTTGAGCTGCGCCGCGTCAAGCTGAGCCAGCGCGTGCTGGTAGTCAGCCAGGGCCGAGTCGGCGATGTTGCTGGCGTCGTCACGGTTTTCGCGGGAGATCACCAGGCTGTCCATGTCCGCCCGGCGATGGGCGTTGACCTTGCGCATCTCCCAGGTGGCCTTGCGGGACGCCACCAGCGATTGCGCTTGCTTGACCACGATTTGGTAATGCTCAGGGTCGATTTCCAGCAGTACGTCACCCTTTTTTACCAACTGGTTGTCTTTGACCGGCACGCCTGTCACGTAGCCGTTAACGTCGGCCGCAACGTTGATGATATCGGCCCGCACCCGTCCATCACGGGTCCACGGGGTGTTCATGTAATGCTCCCAGAGGGTGCGGCCGATCCATATCGCAAGGGCCAGAACCAGCAAGGTAGCGAGCAGGCTGAAAAACTTTTTCATCGGATCGGTCTCAACGGTAAACAGTGAGCGCCATGGCGCCAAAAAGACAGGCAAACAGGCTCAGGCGCAACAGCGCCGGATGCCAGAAGAAGCGGTACAGGTCGTAGCCGGAAAACAGTCGGTCAAAGCCCCATGCCAACCCCGCCGCGATAAAAAACATCAGGGTCATGGTGGGCATGTAGACGCCGTGGAAGGCGATTTCACGAGGCATGTTCAAGTCCTTGCGGCTGGGCATATGCGGCCAGCGGCGATTGCGGGTCGAGCAGTGAAGTACGGATAAAGTGCAGGTAGCTTTGCACCCGGACCAGCGCCGAAGTGTCGAAGTTACGGGCGAAAGGTTCGTCGGTGGACTGCACCCGGCTGATGGCGTGATCGACGGCAATCAGCGCACGCTCCAGGTTGCTTTCGCTGGGGGCGATAAACAGCCGCACCAGCGCCCGGCCCATAACCCGGATGGCCTGACGCCATGGCTGGGCCTCGGCGTACGCCGGGTGCACCGGCAAAATTGCCTGTTCCTTGCGCAGCTCGATGATCGCGTGGCCGACTTCCAGCACCACAAACATCCAGCGCAGCAGTTCGCGTTGCACCTGCGGCTTGCCGGCTGCCAAGCCATAAGCCTGGTGCATCAGGTCGCGGGTACGGCTTTCCAGGCTGGAACTCAAACCGCGCAACTTGCCGCTGATGGCGTACACCACTTGCTCACGCAGATCCTGCTCCAGGCGACTCCACAACCAGCGGCTGTTAGGCGGCAGAATAATCGCGCCGGCAGCCGCACACACCAGCATACCCAGCACCATCGCGATGTAGTCGTTGATGAACTGGTACGGGTTGTAGATCGTCAGGTTGTCGGGGACCGAGCCGATGCTGAAAAAAATCAGCAAGCCCAGTCCAACCCCGGCGTAATTGGCCCGCGAGGTCAGGAACGAGCCGAACACGATCACCGGCGTCAGCACCAGGCACAACAACGGGAAGCCGTCGATATGGGGCAACACAAAGAACATTTCGACAAAGCCCACCAGTGCCCCGATAAAGGTCCCGCACGCCATCTGAAACGCCATGCGTTTGGGGTTGGGCGTGGCGGCGGACAAGCCCACGGTGGCGGCAGCGACCAAGGTCATGGTGGCGCCGCTGGGCCAGGCGGTCATCACCCAGTAGGTGCCAAGCACCACCAGAATAAACGCCGCCCGAATCCCCGACGCCGCCGCTGACCACCAGTTGGTTTGCGAGATAAAGGGCTGATCCCAGCGCTCCCGTTCGTGGGTGTGGTCGGCCAGCGAGGCGTGGGTCAACGCGTAGCTGTGCAAATCATCAACGAAGCGGAACAACAGTTCGTAGGCGGTATTGAAGTCCAGAAAGTCCGAGGGGCTGGGCTCACTGTCCAAAAACTTCACCCGCAGCGCACGTACATGTCCCGGCAGGCTGCTCTTGAAAGCATCCAACTGCTCGGCCAGCAAGGCTGCGTCTTTATCGGTCAACGAGCGACCAGCGTAGGTGTCGAGCAACTGCGCAAGTATTTCCAGCTCGGGCTCGATGGCCGACACCACGTCTACCACACCACGGCTGCGCAAACGTGCGAGCAGTTGGTGCAAGGCATTGAAGCGTGTGGTGATGGCCATGAATTCACTGTTCAGACGGCTCAAGCGGCCACTGCGACGACGCATGTGCGGGTCTTCAAACACCGTCACGCTGCGCATGCCTTCCAGCCCTACGCTCTCACCAATAAAGCGCACGTTGCTGGCTTCATAGGCCTCTTGAGTGGACTGGCCGCGCAAGCCTTCGGCAACAAAACCGGCAAACACACCAAAGCGTTTGTACAGCGCGTCATGCATGGCCGCGCCTGCGGTTTTGGGCAAGATCGCGGCACTGATGACCGTGGCGCAGAGGATGCCCAGGGAGATTTCCAGCACCCGCCACACAGCGGCCATAAAGGCCCCATCGGGATGCGCCAGCGCGGGCAAACCGACCATGGCGGCGGTGTAACCGGCGAGAACGAAACCATAAGCACGAAAGTTACGGCAGCGCGCCGCACCGGCCGAGCAGATACCCACCCAAATCGCCAGCGAGCCTAGGAACAACACCGTGTTCTGCGCAAACAAGGCAATCAACGCGACCATCACCGCCGAACCGGTCAGGGTACCCAAAAATCGGTAAAAACTTTTGGCAAACACCTGGCCACTTTGCGGCTGCATCACGATAAACACTGTGATCATCGCCGTGCGCGGTTGCGGCAACTCAAGACGCATGGCCAGCCACAGGGTCAAAAAGGCCGCGATCAAAACTTTGAAGATATGCACCCAGGTCACGCCATCGCTGCGTGCCCAGTCATAAAAGCCACGGCGCCATTCCAGGGAATACAGCCAGCGTACCGGGGCGGGCAAGTGGTTCATCTACCGGATCTCAAAATTAGCCATCAGTGGTTTAGTGATTGAACAGCGCCATGACGGCCGGGGGTTTTTCGGGGACATAGCGGTCATCTTTGGGCACATCAAAGCCAGCCCCAAGACCGCCACCCAATGCAGTAACAAGCTCGGCATGGGCGCTCAGGCGGGCGGCCTGAACCTGCTGCTGGATTTGCTGCTGCTTGAACAACAGGGTTTGCGCGTTCAGTACGTTGAGGTAATCGGTAAGCCCGCGCTGAAACGCGACCATGGCGATGTCGTAGGTTTTCTGCGCGGCGGCAACCGACTCGGCGGCGAACACCTGCTGGTTTTCCATCGACTCGCGTTTGATCAACTGATCGGAAATACCCTTGAGTGCAGTCACCAGTGTCTGGTTGTACCTGGCCACGGCCATGTCATAACCGCCGGATGCCACGCCCAACTCCGAACGCAGGCGGCCGCCATCAAAAATCGGCAGCGAGATCGCCGGGCCGACGTTGTAGTTGAGCTTCTTGCCGGTCAAAAAGCCCAGCGCGCTGCCACCGGTGGCCATAAAACCAATGCTGCCAACCAGATCGACGTTGGGATAAAAACCAGCATGGGCCACATCGATGCCCCGGGCCTGGGCCGCTACTTCCCAACGGCTGGCGACCACGTCCGGGCGCTGACCCAGCAGTTGTGCGGGCAAGGCCGAGGGCAATTTGAGCGCGGTATTCAGCGCCAGGGTTGGGCGCTTCAGACGGGCGCCCTCGCCCGGGCCTTTACCGGCCAACGCCGCCAATTGGTTGCGGGTCAGGGCAATTTCTTCTTCCTGGGCATCGATCTGGCGATGAATTTCGGGCAGCGGCGCCTGCGCCTGGCTGACTTCAAAATGCGTACCGATGCCACCGTCCAGACGCTTTTGCGCCAGGTCGAGAATCTGCTCTTGCTGACGCAAGGTCGACTCGACGATGTCGAGCTGAGCGTAATGCAGCGACAACTGGATATAGGCGCGAATGACGTTGTTCTGCAATTCGAGCTGGGCCTGGCGCCCTTCGGCGACGCTCATATGCGCCATGTCCACGGCCTGTTCGGTGGCATTGCTTTCGCGGCCCCACAGGTCCAGTGCAAAGCTGAAGCCCAACGCGGCGTTGTTGTCCCAGGTGGTGGTGTTGTCCAGCGCGCCCGGACCGTAAAACGGGTCAGAAGGCCAATTGTGCCGTTTGAGGGTCGATTCGCCATTGATTTGCAGTGACTCAGCCGACTCGGCGACGCCCGCCAGAGCCCTGGCCTGACGTACACGGGCAGCAGCCATGGCCATGGTTGGGCTACCCTGTACCGCCAGAGTGATCCATTGATCCAGTTGCGGGTCGCCGTAAGCGTGCCACCATTGGGCTTTGGGCCAGTTTGCATCTTTCGCGGCGCTTTGGATCGCCTCGTCGGTGGCCAGGGTATTGGCAGGTAACATTGCGTCTTTGGGACCAATGCCGCCGAAACCAATGCAGCCATTTAATGCTAACGATAAAGCCAGAACACTGAGGGCTTTAAGCTCTCTGCTGATGCGACGCTGCACTGCTGCAAATTCCTGACATGAGGGGAGATGAGGCTTGAGATAGAGAAGTCTATGGCTTGGCAGGCACAACGATAAGCGGGCATAAATGTGAATCTTTATTACCGTTCTTGGGATAATCCGTTGGTCGAATGAAAACCGGCCGGTAAACCCTGAAACTTCATGTCACAATTTGTCGCTGTGTAATTGGTAGCTGTCCCCTATATCGCCCCTTGAGAGCACTTCATGGACACTTTGCAAAACATGCGCGCCTTCAGTTATGTGGCCGAAGCCGGAAGTTTCACGGCCGCTGCCGCCATGCTGGACACCACCACTGCCAACGTCTCGCGCGCGGTCTCCAACCTTGAGGCCCACCTGCAAACCCGCCTGCTGAACCGCACCACCCGCCGCATCGCCCTGACCGAAGCCGGCAAACGCTACTTATTGCGTTGCGAGCAAATCCTGGCCTATGTCGAAGAAGCCGAAGCTGAGGCCAGCGACGCCCACTCACGCCCTGCTGGCCAACTGAAAGTGCATACCATGACCGGCATCGGTCAGCACTTTGTGATCGACGCCATTGCCCGCTATCGCAAGACGCACCCTGATGTGACCTTTGACCTGACCATGGCCAATCGTGTGCCGGACCTGCTCAACGAGGGTTACGACGTATCCATCGTGCTGGCCAGCGAGCTGCCGGATTCCGGCTTTGTGTCCCAGCGTCTGGGGATCACCTACAGCATCGTCTGTGCATCGCCCGCTTACGTGAAAGCCAATGGCACTGCAATCAAACCCAGCGACCTGCTCAACCACTCCTGCCTGCGCCTGGTCAGCCCGGTGATTGCACTGGACAAATGGGTGTTCGAAGGCCCGGAAGGCCAGGAAATGGTCCTGATCAACTCCTCGCCGTTTCTGGTCAACTCGGCCGATGCAATGAAAACCGCGATCACCAGCGGCATGGGCGTGGGCGTGTTGCCGGTGTACGCCGCCATCGAAGGCCTGCGTAACGGCACACTGGTGCGCATGCTGCCCAAGTACCGCTCGCAGGAGTTGAACCTGTACGCCATCTATCCCTCGCGCCAATACCTGGATGCGAAGATCAAAACCTGGGTCGAATACCTGAAAAGCTCGTTGCCGGAAATTTTAACCGCGCATCAGACCGAGCTGGTGACGTATAGCTGAAACAAACGCCTCTGTAGCCGCTGCCGCAGACTGCGATAAGGGCCGCAGGACCTGCGGCTTCGCAACCCATCGCAGCCTTCGGCAGCGGCTACAGGATTGGCGGATGGTGGGCGGGAATGTTAGCTTGCTTGCATTCCCGACAGCCGATGAGCCTTGTTCCGATGAGCCTTTCCAGCGCAAAAAAAACCGTACTTGCCTTCAGCCGTGTCACGCCCGAGATGATCGAGCGCTTGCAACAAGACTTCAATGTGATTGCCCCCAACCCCAAACTGGGCGATATCAACGCACAGTTCGATGAGGCATTGCCCCACGCCCACGGTTTGATCGGCGTCGGGCGCAAGCTGGGACGCAAGCAGCTGGAAAACGCCAAACAGCTGGAAGTGGTGTCCAGCGTGTCGGTGGGTTATGACAACTACGATGTCGATTACTTCAACGAGCGCGGCATCATGCTCACCAATACTCCGGACGTGCTCACCGAAAGCACCGCTGACCTGGGTTTTACCCTGATCATGAGCAGCGCTCGCCGGGTCGCGGAGCTTGACGCCTGGACCAAGGCCGGCGAGTGGAAGGCCAGCGTGCCGCCCGCCTTGTTCGGCAGCGATGTGTACGGCAAGACTTTGGGGATCGTCGGCATGGGCAATATCGGCGCAGCTGTTGCTCGCCGGGGTCGACTGGGTTTCAACATGCCCATCCTGTACAGCGGTAACAGCCGCAAGACCGAGCTTGAGCAAGAACTGGGCGCGCAGTTCCGTAGCCTGGATCAACTGTTGGCCGAGGCTGACTTTGTGTGCCTGGTGGTTCCACTCAGCGAAAAAACCAGGCACCTGATCAGCCACCGCGAACTGGGGCTGATGAAGAAAAGTGCGATCCTGGTAAATATCTCCCGTGGCCCGGTGGTTGACGAGCCTGCGCTGATCGAGGCCCTGCAAAACGGCACCATCCGGGGCGCGGGTCTGGACGTTTACGAGAAAGAACCGCTGAGCGATTCACCGCTGTTCCAACTCAAAAATGCGGTCACCCTGCCCCATATTGGCTCGGCGACCCATGAAACCCGTGAAGCGATGGCCAACCGCGCCCTGGCCAACCTGCGCAGCGCTCTGCTGGGCGAACGCCCACAAGATCTGGTCAACCCGCAGGTGTTCAAGGGTTGACCCGCCTGGCAACATAAACCCTGTAGCAGCTGTCGAGCTCCGCGAGGCTGCGTTCGACGGCGCAGTCGTCGCAAAACCAGCCCCTGCGGTGAGTCAGGATAATTCCGGATTAAGGATCTACGGTCGCTGCGCAACCGAACGCAGCCTCGTTCCTTCGGCAGCTGCTACGGGGTGGCTCCTCACGCCAGCTTGGCTTGCAGTGCCACAGGCTTGGGCTTGCGAAACACCAGTACGTTACCCAGCATCACCAGCACCAGCCCAGCCAGCGCCGGCGCGGTCCACTGATAGCCTTCGACGAAGGCCGACACGTTCAGCGCCACCAGCGGGAACAACACCGTGCAGTAAGCAGCGCGCTCCGGCCCCATGCGCCCGACCAGCGTCAGGTACGCGGTAAAGCCGATTACCGAGCCCGGTATCACCAGGTACAACAACGAGCCGATATAGCGCGTGTTCCATTCCATGCCGAACGGGATGCCACTAAACACGCAGTACAGCGCCAGCATGCTGGCACCATAGAACATGCCCCAGGCGTTGGTGGTCAGAGGCTTGAGGCCAGACTTCTGCTGCACACTCGACAGCATATTGCCCGCCGAAAAACATAAGGTACCAATCAGCGCCAGGCCCAGGCCGAGCAAAATATGCGGCGTCGCGGTATGCCCGCTCAATTCAGGCCAGAACAACAGACCCAGGCCGAGCATCCCCAAGGCACCACCGGCGATCACATTGCGGGCGATTTTCTGCTTGAAGAAAATCCGCGCATTCAGTGCGTTCCACAGTGTGGCGGTGGAAAACACCACCGCAATCAGGCCGGTCGTGACCCACTGGCTAGCGGTCAAAAAGCACATGAAATTGACGCAAAACAGACACAGGCCCTGGGCCAGGCAAATCAGATGCCCGCGCCTGTTCATCACCTGCAACTTGCGGCTGAGCAACAGCACGACAAACAGCACCAGTGCGGCCAGACCAAAGCGATAAACGATGGACACCGGAATCGCCACCTCCCCCAGTTGCAGCTTCAGGGCGATCCACGTGGTGCCCCAGATCAGCACGGTCAATACATACAAGAACAGGTTCATGGCGCACTCCAGACAATGGCTTTCAGTTTGTGCCTTCGCTTGTGCGCGCACTTGCAGATTCTTGCGCTTTTGTTGGTACGGGGCTGGCAGCCGAGGCGCGACGGAGTAGGATGCAAAGCGTTGGAGAACTGACCATGTACCCACTGCAAACCCTGCAAGTCTTTCAAGCTATGGGCCGCTCGCCCAATGCACGGCTGGAACGTAGCGTCGAACTGGGTGACGGCATGGCTGCGGCCATGTGGAGCAACCATCACGACATCCGCAATTATGAAGCGCCGACTCACCACACCCTGTCGTGCTACATCTCCGGCGGCACCGGCACCTTTCGCCGTGAACAACCCGGGGCCAGAGGCGCACCGGGCAAACTCTGCGTCCTGCCCGCCGATCATCAATCGGCGTGGGTGATCAATGGCGAGATTCGTCTGGCCCATGTGTATGTCAGCCAGGAGCAATTTGCGTTGGGCTGCATCAGTCTGCTCGACCGCGAGCCACGAGAGCTGCAACTGAGGGAAATCACCTTTCAGGATGACGAGCCGCAAAATCGGCGTTTTCACCAACTGCTCGGCATGAATTGGAACGAGCCCGGCGAACGCCTGCTGACCAGCAGCCTGGCCAGCGCCCTGCTCGACCATGCCGTACTGACTCAAGTGGGCTTGCGCGAGGGGCTGCAACTCAAGGGCGGACTGGCCGCCTATCAACGACGCCAACTGGTCGACTACATCGAACACCGGCTGGCCGAGGCGCTAAGCATCGGTCAACTGGCGACGCAGTGCGCGCTGTCGCCTTATCACTTTGCGCGCATGTTTCGCGAAAGCTTCGGCGTGCCGCCCCATCAATACCTGCTGTCCCGCCGCCTGGCCCGCGCCCGCGATTTGCTGCGCAACAGTACTCTGGCACTGGGCGATGTAGCACTTGCCTGCGGTTTCGCCAGCGCCAGCCACTTCGCCAATCGCTTCAAACAAAGCCTGGGCAGTACGCCGGGGGAATATCGGGCGGCGTTCAGGTAGCGCAGTGAGAGCGGCGGTGCCACTTGTTCGCGATTCAAACAGCGCGGTATTGCATATACACCGCAGCGATCCGATCGCGGGCAAGCCCGCTCCCACCAGATGCAAAATCCATCCCGTGCGGCCTTAAAACTCCAGCGTACTGGAGAAGGTAAATTGCCGTGCATCGCCAATGGAGACGAAGGTGCGGCTGGCCGCTGAGGTGTAATAGGTGCGGTCGAAAAGGTTTTTGACATTGACCTGGAATTTGACCTTTTGCCCTTCGACGTGAGTGTCGTAGGTCGCAAAGGCATCGGCCACGGTGTAGCCCGGCAGGTCGAAGTCGTTCAGTGCATCGCCTGCC
The DNA here is from genome assembly GCF_963681935.1 of Pseudomonas kulmbachensis. Taxonomy (NCBI): domain Bacteria; kingdom Pseudomonadati; phylum Pseudomonadota; class Gammaproteobacteria; order Pseudomonadales; family Pseudomonadaceae; genus Pseudomonas; species Pseudomonas kulmbachensis. Next base: position 4,289,331 of record NZ_OY817088.1, read on the forward strand.
CGTTCGCCCACGTAGCGTGCGCCTGCGCCAACCCGAAGTTTGTCGCCACCCACGATAGTGCCAAAGTCATACACCGCCGACAGCGAGCCGCTGTTTTTAGCCACGTTCTGCAAACGCATGCCTTGGTATTTCGTGTCTTTTGTCACTTCGGCATCGGTGTAGGCGTAGCTGCCGATCAGGCTCCACTGCTCGCTCAACTGACCGCTGACATCCAGCTCCAGGCCCCGCGAACCGACATCACCGGCCACCGAATACACAGTGTTAGTACCCACTGTGGTGGACACCAGCACGTTGCGCTTTTTGATGTCATACAAAGCCACGGTGCCGGTGATACGCCCCGGAATATCAAGTTTGGCGCCCAGTTCCCAGGACTTGGACTCCTCCGGGGCAACAGACGAATCCAGTACTACGCCCCCGCTCAGCGGTGCGATGCTGGAGTTGGGCTTGAACGATTCGGTGTAGCTGCCATAGAACGACAGTTCATCGGTGTAGCGGTACACCAGGCCTGCACGGGGAATCCATTTCACCCCGTTGGTGTCGGTGCTGACCTTGAACGGAATGCTTTTGCCTCCCAACTGGTCGTACTTCTGAAAACGTGCCCCAGCCACCAGAATCCACTGGTCGGTGAGGTGAATGGAGTCCTGGGCAAACAGCGAATCGCTGCGTAGCAAGTCGGTCTGGTTGCTGTCAGTGGCGCTGACCGTGGTGCCGGCAACTTCATTGCCATACACCGGATTCTCGTAGTTGAAGATGGACTGACTGTCCTGGCGGATCAGATCGGCGCGGTAGATTTTGCGGTACTCGTCATCGAACCCGAACACCAGATCATGCTGCATGCCCGCAGCCTGAACCTTGCCTTGCAGGCTGACGGTGGAGAAGCGGTCAGTGGTGATCGCGCCTTTAGTGCCGTCCATTTTGCGAGTCAGGGTGCCGTCGGAGTTGACCTGGGTGACGCGAACCTGGCTGGCATCGTAGGTCTCGCGGTTCCAGCTGTAGCCGAAATGGGCTTTCCAGTCGTCGTTGAGGTCGTGATCGACTTCAAGGCGATACAGGTCGGAGCGCCCTTCCATATTGTTGAACGGCTCATCCAGACGGCGCGTAGCCGGGATATCCAGCGGGTGGTTGGTGGCCGGGTTGATCGCCGTACCCCGGTCAAAGGGAGTCAGAAACTCGCGGTGCTCGTATGCCAGCAGCACTTGGGTATTGTCGCCATACCAGGCCAGCGACGGTGCAATTAGCGTCTCGCGATGCAGGCCGAAGTTGCGCCAGTAATCTTCGTCTTCGTGATCGATGATCATCCGGTAAGCCAGCCCCGAGTCACCCAACGGGCCGGTGCTGTCCAGGCTGCCGCCACTGCCGTTTTTGCCCGCACCGTAGGTTGAGCCACGCACTGTCAGCGCGTTGTACTGCTCCAGTTGCGGCTTTTTGCTGACCACATTGACTACCCCGCCCGGATCCTGAATCCCGTAGAGCAACGAGGCTGGCCCCTTGAGTACCTCGACCCGCTCCGTGGTCGCATTCATCGCCCGCCCCTGCACCAGAGGCATGCCATCGCGCATGATCGAACCGTCGCGGTTGTCACCGAAGCCGCGCTTCATCACCGAGTCCTGGGTGCCGCCCAGCGTGTTGCCCTGGGTAATACCACTGACGTTGTTCAGGGCGTCATCCAGATTGCGCGGTGCCTGGTCACGTATCACTTGGGCAGCGACTACGTTGATAGTCTGCGGAACTTCCATGGACGAACCCGTGCCACGCATCACTGAGGTGTTGGCTGGCGGCTGGTAGCTGGTGTCGTTTGAGACCTGCGAGGTGATGCTGGTGGCACCCAGATTCAGGGCGCCTGTCATGGGCTGGGGTTCGAGGGCAAAGGTATTGGCGTCGGTGCGCCGCACATTAAAGCCCGACTGCGCGAGCAACTGCTGCAAGGCCTCATCTGCGCTCATGCGGCCCTTGATTGCCGGGGCTTGCAGGCCGAAGGGGGCTTCGTCGGTATAGACCACGCTAAAGCCGGTCAAACGGGAAAAATCGTTCAGGGCCTGGGGCAGCGGCTTGGCCGGCTGGTTGAAGTCGAACATCGCGCTGACCTGCTGTTGAGGTGCCTCGCCGGCAATCGCCAGGCACAGCGGGTTTAGCGCCAACCCGGCGATCAAAAAAGCAGAAGCCCCCAACCACTGTTTCACCGAACTTGCCCTGGACTTCATGCTCATGACCTGTGTGTCGACTCGATACGGAATGCGAACTTTTCGCATTTTCAAGCACTACACGGATGGGGGCGGGAGTTACCTCACCTGCGATTGAAAATTAATTTTGTGTGCGGCCCTTTCCCCTCACCCCAACCCTCTCCCGGAGGGTTGGGGTGAGGGGAGCAGTCAACGCAATACAATCACCCGCCCAAACAAACTGTGCTGTTCAAACCCCAACACCCCTTGCAGGGAATTGAGTACCGCTTGCGGGTCCTTGCTGGGGAAGCTGCCGCTGATGCGCTTTGCGCCCAATTGGCTATCGAGCAACACGATCTGGCCGGGGTAGTAGCGCTTGAGATCCGCCACAACGTCGACCAGCGGCGTTTTGTAGTAGGTCAGCCAACCCGAGCGCCAGCCCAGTTGGGCCTTGCTGTCGACGCGATGCACCACATCTGTCACTCCAGCGTCGTAAGCCAGTTGCTGATCGGCAGTGAGGATTTGCTGCGCCCCGTCCTTGCTCGCCTTGACCCCTACCCGCCCGGACAACACCGTGACCTGGGCGCCATCGGGTTGCAGGCGCACTTCAAACTCAGTGCCCAACACCCGCGATTCACCGCCCTCGGCATCCACGACAAAAGGCTCGCCGGTATGGGTGACATGAAAGAAGGCCACCCCACGGCGCAATTGGACATGCCGCTCGCCACCGCTGAAGTCCACTGCAATGGCGCTGTCGGCATCGAGAGTAACCTGCGATTGATCGGCCAAAATGACGGTGCGCACCTGCCCCGGCGCACTCACGTAATCAGCGCCCAGATCGTCCAGCCAACGCGCTGGCTGCCAACCGGCAAACACGCCGACCATCATCAGCAAGCACGCGGCAATCGCCATCCCGCCTGACCAGTGCCGCAGGCGGCTGCGCTTTGAAGTTTTCATCGCTGACAGGTAACGCTGCATCACCAGTGCTTCTTCGTCCGCCAGGGTGCTGGCCGCCACCTCGCTCAGTTCCCACACAACTTGTGCCTGGGCATAGGCTTCGGCATGGGCCGGATCAGCCTTGAGCCAACGGCTGAAGGTGGCCTGATCGCCGCTGTCGGGCTGATCGTGCAGCACACTGAGCCACGCCAGCGCGGTGCGCTCCTGCTCGCGGGTGATGGGAGTTTTCGAACGACTGATCACAACGCCTTCCCTGATCTCGGCTCACGCAAACTGGCCTTGCAGGCCTCAAGGGCACGCATCATATGTTTTTCAACAGCACTCTGGGACACGCCCATGACCTTGGCGATCTCGGCATAGGTGCGACCGTGGATTCGGTTGAGCAAAAAGATATGCCGCGTGCGCTCGGGCAGGCTGCGCAAGGCCGCTTCGACCTGACGCAAATCATTGCCTGCTTCCAGCGCTGCCTGGGGCTCGCAGCTTTGGGCATCCGGCTCGGGCTGCCAGTGATGGCTGATCCGCCCGCGCGTACCTTCGCTGCGCAAATGGTCGATAGCTATATTGCCCGCGCAGCGCAGTAAGTAGGTACTGAGTTCTTCGACCTGCACCAGTGGCCGCCGCCAAAAACGCAGGAATAAATCCTGCACCAGATCGGCGGCCGTGGCCCGGCACCCCACGCGGCGGCTCACCAGCGCTTCCATTTGCGGACGCTGGGTTAAAAACACCTGCAGAAAATGCGCCCGTCCATGGCGCGCTTCGCTACTGGAGCCATCATCAAGTTCGGGTGGGGTCATGTCATGGACATCGGTGCGCAGGTCAAAAAGGAAAGCGATACTAATGATAAATATTCTCATATGCAAAAACAGATGACGGCCAGCGCTCACCTCATTGATCAGCGGTGATTGCTCTACTCAATAAGCCACTACTACAATGCGAACAATTCTTGTTCTCTAAAGCGTTTTCAGCGCAGCTGGAGTGGTCGTTGCCGCAGTCAAATACCGTCGAGGTCCTGTATCAGGACCACCACAGCTGGCTCACGAGCTGGTTGCGGCGCAAGCTGGGCTGCCCGCAAAGTGCTGCCGATCTGGCGCAAGATACTTTTATGCGGCTGCTTACAGCCCGCGAAACCCCGAGCCTGAACGAACCCCGGGCATTTTTGACCGTCGTCGCCAAGCGCGTGCTGTTCAACCATTACCGCCGTCAGGATCTGGAGCGCGCCTATCTGCAGGCACTCGCCCAGATGCCGGAGCAACTCGCACCCAGCGAAGAAGAGCGGGCGATCATTCTGCAAACCCTGATGGAGCTGGATCAGTTGCTCGACGGCCTGCCCTCCCCAGTCAAACGCGCCTTTTTGCTGGCCCAGGTCGATGGGCTTGGCTACGCCGAAATCGGCGCACGACTGGGTATTTCGATTGCCACGGTCAAACGCCATTTGAGCAAGGCAGCCATGCGCTGCTACTTCGCCCTGTGAACGGTGGATTCAATCAGCCACCCGACATCGGCTCCGCAGTCGCCGAGCAAGCGGTAAGCTGGCTGATCGAAATGCAGGATGGCGCGCTGAGCCCGAGGCGCCAGCAGGCATGGGAGCAATGGCTGCAGGCACACACTGAACACCAGCGGGCGTGGGAGCATATCCAGCGGATCAACCAGCGCTTGCGCGGTTTGTCGTCACCACTGGCCCATGCTGCCCTGAACGCACCAAAGACCAGCAACCGACGCCAGGCCATGAAACTGTTGCTGCTGTTGGGTGCAGGCTCGGCGTTGACCTATGGTCTGCGCGATCAGCTGCCCGTCACCCCGCTGCTGGCCGACTTCAGCAGCCCGGTAGGTCAGCGGCGCAAACTGCAATTGCACGATGGCAGCCAGATCCAGCTCAACACCGCAAGCTCGGTCGATGTGAAGTTCGACGCGCAGCAGCGAGTGATTCGCTTGCTTGAAGGTGAAATATTACTGACCGCCGCCCAGGATTCGCGCCCCTTGCAGGTGCTCACCGCCCACGGCAGTTTGCAGCCACAGGCCGCACGCCTGAACGTGCGTCAATTCAGTAATCACACTGAAATCGCCGTTTTTTCTGGCCGGGTCAGGCTCACACCTACTGTGCACTCAGGCCCCCCGCTCTGGGTCGAGCCACACCAGCAACTGAGTTTTAACCGTCAGGCCTGGAACCCGCCGCGCCCGCTGGATGCGGGGAGCGGCGCCTGGAGCGACGGCATGCTGGTCGCCGCCCATATGCGCCTCGCAGACTTCCTGGCCGAGCTGGCACGCTATCGCCGTGGCCAGCTCAACTGCGATCCCAAGGTTGCCGACCTGTTGATCTCCGGCACTTACCCGGTGGACGACAGCGAACGGGTGCTGGAGTTGCTTGCTGTCAGCCTGCCGGTGCGGATCAAGCGCTTTACCCGGTATTGGGTAACGGTTGAGGCACGGGCGTAATGGTTGCATGAAATTTAATGTGGGAGCGAGCCTGCTCGCGAAGGTCTCAGAGCATCGCGATTTAACGACATTCGCGAACAGGCTCGCTCCCACAAAAAGGCTTTATTTTAATTTCAGAAATGTGAGCTGATTTCAAATCTGGCGTGACAGAGAAGGTAAGCCACTTTGATTCCCTTCGTCTCAGGATCCCTTCATGCCCGCTCAGCCCTTTCGCCTCACATCCCTGGCCCGCTTGCTATTGGGTGCCAGTTTGAGTTTCAGCGTCCTGCCGATGGCCTTTGCCGACACCAAGGCTTACAACATCGCGCCGTCATCGCTGGAAAACGCCCTGAATCAATTTGGACGCGAAGCCGGGGTGCTGATTTCATTCAGTTCCGCTACCGCCAGCGGTATTCAAAGCAAGGGCCTAGAAGGCACCTACGACCCCGAACAAGGTCTGCAGGCCTTGCTCGAAGGCACGGGCCTGCAAGCCCGCGCCGAAGGTCAGGGAGCGTTCAGCTTGCAACCCGCTGCAGCCTCGCTGGCACCAGCGAGCATTGAGCTGGGCGCCTCCAGCGTAGTCGGCGACTGGCTCGGTGAAGCAGCGCAAATCGATGTGTTCGAACACGCCGGCGCACGTGATGTGATCCGCCGCGAAGCATTCGAACGCCAGGGCGCCACCACTGCCCGCGACGTACTCAATCGCATTCCAGGCGTCAACGCCCCGGAAAACAACGGCACCGGCAGCCACGACATGGCGCTCAACTTCGGCATTCGCGGCCTCAACCCACGGCTGGCTACCCGCTCCACCGTCTTGATGGACGGCATCCCCGTACCCTTCGCCCCCTATGGCCAGCCGCAACTGTCGTTTGCCCCGATCAGCATGGGCAATATGGACGCGCTGGACGTGGTTCGTGGTGGCGGTGCCGTGCGTTATGGCCCGCAAAACGTAGGCGGCATCGTCAACTTCGTGACCCGCGCCATTCCCGACGAACCGACCGTCAAGGCTGGTTTCCAGACCGAAACCAGCCCGTCCTCCACGCAAGACGGCTTCAAGAAAACCGCCAACCTGCTCGCCGGCGGTACGGCCGACAATGGCCTGGGCGGCGCCTTGCTGTACTCCGGTACCCGCGGTGGCGACTGGCGCGAACACAGCGATACCCGTATCGACGATCTGATCCTCAAGGGTAACTACCAGATCGACGAAGCCAACAGCCTGCACGCAATGGCCCAGTACTACGACGGCGAAGCCGAGATGCCCGGCGGCTTGAGCACTGCGGCCTACAAAGCTGATCCGTATCAGTCGACACGTCCGAACGACAAGTTCTGGGGCCGTCGTACGCTGGTCAACTTCGGCTACCGCTATCAGGAAGACCGCCGTGAATTCACGGTCAACAGCTTCTTCACCAAAACCCTGCGCAGCGGTTATCTGGACCAGGGCACCTTCCTTTCGCTGTCGCCACGGGAATATTGGGTACGCGGAATCGAAACCCGCATTGCACAAGGCTTTGACCTGGGCAACACCCGCCACGAAGTGGGCGCGGGCTATCGCTACATCAACGAAGCAGGTCATGAACTGCGTTACCGCGCACCGATTGCGGCCAACGAATTGCCGACCACCAACAGCCGCAATGACCGCGATACCCGTGGCGCTACTGAAGCCCATGCATTCTTTATCGACGACAAGATCGACATCGGCAAATGGACGTTCACCCCCGGCATTCGCTACGAAATGATTGAACAGCAACAAACCAACCTGCTGACCAACGTCAAATACAAGGGCGACTACAACACCCCATTACCAGCGCTGAACGTGATGTACCACGTCACCGACAGCTGGAATATCTATGCCAATACCGAAGGTTCGTTCGGCAGCGTGCAGTACAGCCAGATGCCCAATCGCGTCACCGGCGGCGAAGTAAAACCGGAAAAAGCCCGCACCTGGGAACTCGGCACACGCTACGACAATGGCAACCTGCGCGCGGAGATCGGCGCATTCTTGATCAATTTCAACAATCAATACGACAGCAATCAGACCACCGATACAGTGATCGCACGGGGCAAGACCCGGCACCAGGGGATCGAGGCTAGCGTCAACTACGCGCTGGATGGCCTGAGCCCGGTACTGGCCGGTTTCGACGTATACGCCAGCTACGCTTATGTTGACGCGACTATCCGCGAAGATGGACCGAACAAGGGCAATCGCGTGCCCTTCTCCTCGAAAAACAAGGGCAGCATCGGCCTGGGTTACACCGAAGGGCCGTGGAAAGCCAACCTGGACACGACCTTCCAAAGTAATCAGTTCGCCGACAACGCCAACACCCGCGCCGAAAGCGCTGATGGCAGCACCGGCTCAATCCCCGGATACATGCTGTTCAATACACGGGTGGGCTACGACTTCGGGCATCAACTGTCTGACTTGAACGTGGCGATGGGGGTCAAAAACATCCTCAATCACGAGTACTACACCCGTTCGTTTGACGATAACAACAAGGGCAAATACGTCGGCGAGCCGCGCACGCTCTACGTTCAGACATCTGTCGCATTTTGATATAAATCAACCAAAGCCCGCCCATGCGGGCTTTTCTCACAGCCAAAGACTGACGCCGGTCACAGCACGTGAGACTTCCTGAAAATAGTACTTGAAATATTTGGTCATCGGCCCAAACACTGTAACTGAGCGATGACGATGAACCTTTGAACACACGAGGCCGTCAGACCTCACACGAGCACGCTATATAAGGGAAGAATTATGCAAACTGAAGTCTTTTCCGATAAGAACATCGCCGTTGACGTACGTACCCAAAATTGGGTGACTGCGACAGTTGAAGTTACGCTCGAACGTCACTTGGAAGACCTGACTCGAGTTATCGTGCATGTCACCGATGAAAACGGTGGCAAATCTGGAACTAAAGACAAACGTTGCAAAATGGAGGCTCGACCTAAAGGGCATCAACCGTTTCTGGTTTCCCACGACGCTGATTCGCTGACAGAAGCGGTAGAAGGTGCCGCTACCAAACTGGAGCACAAGCTGGAGCACTTGTTCGGCAAGCTGCGTGGCAAACGTACCGTGACGCTCTCTCCGGAAGGGTTTGAGGAGAAAGAGCCAAAGCAGAGTGCTGACGCCCTGCTGGAAGAAGAGTTTCTAGAGAAAGAAAAAGAACTCGAACTCAATAGCTGATTCAGCGTTCAGGACGCAAAAAAAGGGCGGGCTTACTTCGGTAAGCCCGCCCTTTTTCATGTTGTTGCGGTTACAACTCGCCCTTCTCCACCTCAGGGTGTTCACCGGAGCCGGCACCGGTCTTGCGATGCGGGTTCTCGATTTTCACCGACGGGAACTGCGACGAGGCATAACGCACCACCAGGATGGCAAACGCCAGTAACAGAATCGCCCCGGTCAGGTACACCACGCCCATGTCCGGCGGGTTGTGATGAGATACGTTGGAAATCAGCAGACGGGTCAACGCCGTGATCGCCACGTAAATCAGGAAACGCACGGGCATGTGGTTGGTCTTGAAATAAATCCCGACCATCGCTCCCAGCTCGAGGTAGATAAACAGCAGCAGGATGTCATCAATAGAGATGTTGCCCTTCTCCACCATCCCGAGAAATTCCATCACCGCCGCCCAGGCAGTGACCGCACCAATCGCAAACAGCGCAAGGTAATGGAAGGTTTCGACGAACAGATTGCCCATCGATTCGGCCAGTTCATGAACCTGGCGACGTAGCTTTTCAGCTTTATTAACTCTCACGATGCAGCTCCTTGAATCGACTCGAACGGATCATCCGCGATGCACATGACGCTTTTTACATGCAGAAAAAAGGCCATGTGAGAGCGCACTACTTTCAACTGTGGGCGCAAGCCTGCTCGCGAAGGTGCCAAGACCGTCGCGAGCAGGCTCGCTCCCACATAAGATGATGACGGGCGGCTATTAGACACGTCAGGCACCCGATACGCCTACCAATTGCAGCTAGAGTGAAAAAGCCGCTATTCAAAACCTGGTGATTGGCTTATCCTTTTCGCTGTATATAAATACAGTAATCGCAAGATAATTTACGTGAAGGCATATGAGGTGGTAAATGGCCGTCGAAGTGGTATACCGCAGCAGCCGAGATCTGGAGCGCTTGTTCATGGATAAAGCCGAAGCTGACCGTCATGACAAAATGCTGGAACTGGCTGAGTTGCTGGCAGAAGTGTTGCAAAAAGCTGTGCCGTCGCTGAGCGAGCAGCAGGTCGAAGAAGCCGGTATTTACATGGCGAAAAATCGCGATGTGTTTGCCAAGGCATTCAAGAGCCAGCCGGACGCCCTGTCCGAGTTGCTGGTCGACAGCGAGTAACCGCACCGGGCTCTCGCTTGACTCTCCCCTACGGGGCAGCCCCTACCCTCAAAGGCCCCCTTTCAAGTTGGCGTGATGATGAGCAAGCGAGTACTGGTGATCCTGGGTCACCCCAGCACGGATAGTTTCTGCGGTGCTCTGGCAGACACCTATATAGAAGCGGCCAAGGGTGCCAACCATGATGTGCGGTTCATGCAGTTGGGTGCTCTGCGCTTCGATCCGGTGCTGCATGAAGGCTACAGGCAGATCCAGGCGCTTGAGCCTGACTTGCTCAACGCCCAGGCTGATATTCTCTGGGCTGAGCAGCTGGTTCTGGTCTACCCGATCTGGTGGGGCGGGATTCCCGCATTAATGAAAGGCTTTTTCGACCGCATCCTGCTGCCCGGTTTTGCCTTTCAGTACCGCAAGGGCAAGGCATTCCCCGACAAGCTGTTGAAAGGCCGCAGCGCGCACCTGCTGGTAACCATGGACACCCCGCCGTGGTACTACAAATGGGTTTATCGCATGCCGGGGCTGCATCAAATACGCAAAACCACCTTGGCATTTTGTGGCATAAAGCCCCTCGCAACCCTGACGTTTGGCCCGATTCTCGACGCCACGTCACCCCAAAGAGACGCCTGGCTTCAAGAGGCACGCAGGCTCGCCACTCGATAATCTGGCGGGCGGCGATTAAAAGGATTTTTCATGTACATCGGCAAAGCCGCCCAGTTGTCGGGCACCACCATCAAAAGCATTCGCCATTACGAAGACATAGGCCTGTTACCACCCGCGCAACGCCGTGGCGCCTATCGCGTCTACAGCGAGCAAAGTGTTGAACTGCTGATGTTTATCAAATGCGCGCAGCAGTTGGGCTTCAAGCTCAAGGAAATGCAGGCAATTCTTGATCAACACCGTGGCCAGACATTGCCATGGGAAGTGGTGAACGACGCCATCGCCCGCAAAAAACACGCTGTGATGAGCCAGATTGAGGCATTGCAGCAAGTGCATGCGGGGCTAGTGGAATTTGAAACACGGTTTGCTGTAGACGCGCCAAAACTGGATTTAGCCTGCTTTTAATCCTTTGGGTACAACAACCGTTGCGCCAGCTCATCCGAGACCCGTGCCGGTGAGCGCTTTTCGGCCTGGGCGTGAGCATAGATGCCGGTCAGGCGCTGGCTGATCTGCAACAACTGCTGGTTGATGGCCTCGGGCGCAGCATCCTGATGGGTCAGCGCCATATAGATCAGCCCGCCGGAATTGATGACGTAATCGGGCGCATACAAAATACCCCGCCGTTCGAGTTGATCGGCTACTTGCAGATTGGTCAGTTGGTTATTCGCACACCCGGCCACGGCCGAGCAGCGCAGCTGCGCCACACTGTGCCAGTTCAACACACCGCCCAGGCCGCACGGCGCAAGGATGTCGCACGGCGTGCTGAGCAAGGCTTCGCAGGCAATGGGATGCGCACCCAGTTGTTCCATGGCCAGACGTACTTTACCGGGGTCGGTATCGCAGACCAGCAACTCGGCACCCGCCGCATGCAGTTGCTCAGCCAGCGCGTAACCGACCTTACCCAAGCCCTGAACCGCAACCCGCAAACCTTCCAGGTTGTCACTGCCCAAGCGCGATGACGCGGTGCTGCGAATACCGGCAAACACCCCCATGGCTGTATGTGGCGAAGGGTCGCCTGCCGCAGTGGTGCTGGTCACGTGTCGGGTGTGTTGGGCGATGCAATCCATATCGGCGGTAGAGGTGCCGCTGTCGATCGCGGTGATATAACGCCCGTCCAACTGATCGACACAGCGGCCAAACGCCTCAAAAAGGGCCGCACGACTCTCGACATGAGCCGCGCGCACAACCACGGCTTGCCCACCCCCGACTGCCAGGCCGGCCAGCGCCGCCTTGTAGCTCATGTCTTGAGCCAGACGGATAGCATCGTTCACAGCACTTTCGTCGTTCGGATACGCCAGGTAACGACAGCCACCCAGCGCCGGGCCCAGGCGAGTGTTATGAATGGCAATAACCGCCTTGAGGCCTGTAACGGGGTCCACACTAAGGTGCAGCGACTCCAACTGAGCGCTTTGCATGAGAGCAAACATCATCAGGCCCTCGAACGATTATGGGTATTCGCCAGTATAGGCGGCGCCAAAAAAATCGTTGAAGTGCGCAGGAATAAGCCTGCGCGGTTTTCACGATTTCGGACATAACCCGCAGAACGTAGCAGCTGCCGAAGGAACGAGGCTGCGTTCGGCTGCGAAGCAGTCGCAAAATCAGACGCTGCGGTGTATCAGTTAAACTCGGCCCTCAGGGTTTACGACGGCTTCGCCGCCGAACGCAGCCTCGTTCCTTCGGCAGCTGCTACCTGTTGCGCTTCCTTCAGGCAGGGGTATCGGGTTGATTGGCCGGATGCGCCTTGATAAACGCCGGATGTTTATCTGCCAGTGCCGCCACCCGGGTAATGCGCGGGTACGGCGTCAACGCGACGTTGAACCGCTGCGCGGCATACAACTGCGGGATCAAATACACATCCGCCAACCCTGGCTCGGCCCCGAAGCAATATCCATCATCACCAATCAGCTGCTCAATGGCCGCCAGCCCTTGAGTGATCCAGTGACTGATCCACTGCACCACCTGCTCTTCGCTCTGCCCCAATTGGCGCAGTTGATTGAGCACGCTGACGTTGTGGAGCGGGTGGATATCGCAGGCCACCAGCGCCGCCACCGCCCGCTCGTGCGCACGGGTGACAAGGTCCCGGGACAGCAGCGCCACCTGCGGGTAGCACTCTTCGAGATACTCGATGATCGCTGGCGATTGGGTCAGCACGCTGCCCTCATCGGTGCGCAGAACAGGTACACGGCCTTGCGGGTTGACCTCCAGATACGCCGCCTGGCGGTGTTCACCGCCAGGCGGCGCGATCAGATTGACCGGCACTGCCTGATAATCCAGACCTTTAAGCGCCAGCGCGATCCGCACCCTGTAAGATGACGTTGAACGGTAATACGTAAACAGTTCCATGACCCGCTCCTTTAGCGCGCGGCGACGACCTTGCCCCGGCACTCGCCAAAACCGATGGAGGCATGGCCTTCGCGGGTACAACGGGCACGCAGGATGATTTCGTCGCCATCTTCCAAGAATTTACGTACCTCGCCCGAAGCCAGCTCGATCGGGTGTTTACCGCCTTCGGTGATTTCCAGCAGGCTGCCCAGCTGCGAGCGGTCCGGGCCCGACAAGGTACCCGAACCAAACAGATCGCCGGACTGCAACTGGCAACCGTTGACGCTGTGGTGGGCCACCAACTGTGCAGCGGTCCAGTACATGTTCAGCGTGTTGCTCAAGCCCAGGCGATGGGCTGGCAGATTTTGCTCACGCATTGATTCAGTCAGCAGCAGCACTTCAAGTTCGATATCCAGCGCACCACTGGACTGATCCCTGCTATCCAGCAGATAGGCCAGCGGCTGCGGATCACCTTCGGGACGGGACGGTTGCGCACGGCGGAACGGCTCCAGCGCTTCGGCGGTCACGACCCAAGGCGAGATGCTGGTGATAAAGCTCTTGGACAGAAACGGGCCAAGCGGCTGGTATTCCCAGGCCTGGATATCGCGGGCCGACCAGTCATTGAGCAGGCAGAAACCGGCAATGTGCTCGCCCGCTTCGCTGACCGGGATCGAGTCGCCCATGTCGTTACCCTGACCAATCCAGATCCCCAGTTCCAGCTCGTAGTCCAGACGTGCGCACGGGCCAAAGGTCGGCTCGGTCTGACCGGCTGCCAAGGTTTGCCCTTTAGGGCGACGGACTTCGGCGCCAGACGCACGAATGGTCGAGGCACGACCGTGATAACCAATCGGCACATATTTATAGTTAGGCAACAGCGGGTTGTCGGGGCGGAACAGTTTGCCGACGTTTTTAGCGTGCTCGATGCCTACATAAAAGTCGGTGTAGTCACCGATTTTGGCAGGCAAATGCAGTTGGCAATCGGCCGCCAGCGGCAGCAGCCTGGCGCCTTGGGCTTCGATTTTTCCGCGCAGGGTACTGCCTTCGCTCAGCAATTCCAGCAAGCGCTCACGCAGGGCAACGCGGGCACTGCGGCCCAACGCAAAATAGGCATTCAACGCGCCGCCCAACGAGGCCTCTACCGCCACTTTGGCCTGGCCTTCAAACAGACCGGCCGCCAACCCGGCTTCCAGATCGAAAATCGCATCGCCAATGGCAACCCCGCTGCGCGCAGCCGAGCCATCAATGCTGAAGATGCCCATCGGCAAGTTCTGCAGAGGGAAGTCGCTGTGACCGTTGGCGGAGGTGATCCAGCTACGGGGGAAAGTGGACTGGGTCATGGGTTATCTCCGATTCGGGGTGAAGGTCACGGGCAGCGTGGCCCAGCAAGCGTCGTAATTGGATTGCAGCTGCGGGCATTCGAGGGCAAAACGGCTTGGGCGCAACACCTGGCTGGTCTCGAACATAAAGGCCATGGTGTTATCGATTTTGCTCGGTTGCAGTTCGGCCGCAATCGCTTTGGTACAGGTTTCGCCGTCCGGGCCGTGGGCGCTCATGCAACTGTGCAGCGACGCGCCACCGGGCAGAAAGCCTTCGGCCTTGGCATCGTAGCTGCCCTGGATCAGGCCCATGAACTCGTTCATCAGGTTGCGATGGAACCAGGGTGGCCTGAAGGTGTTTTCAGCCACCATCCAGCGCGGCGGGAAGATCACGAAGTCCAGGTTGGCCAAGCCCGGCACACTGGTCGGCGAGGTCAGAACTGTAAAAATGGATGGGTCAGGATGGTCGAAACTGACGGTGCCGATGGTGTTGAAACGGCGCAAATCATATTTGTACGGCACGTTATTGCCATGCCACGCGACGACGTTAAGCGGCGAATGATCCAGCTCGCAGCCCCACAGCTCGCCCAGAAACTTTTGCACCAGAACCGTGTTTTGGCGCGTGTCTTCGTAATGCGCAACCGGGGTCAGAAAATCACGCGGGTTGGCCAGGCCGTTGCTGCCAATCGGCCCAAGGTCGGGCAGGCGCAGCGGCGCGCCGTGGTTTTCAGCGACGTAACCACGCGCCTGCGAGTCAAGCAGCTCGACACGAAATTTGAGACCTCGAGGGATTACCGCAATCTCCAAAGGCGCCAGATCCAGACGCCCCAGCTCGGTGCAAATGCGCAAGCGGCCTTGTTCTGGCACCAGCAGCAACTCGCCGTCAGCATTGAAGAACACCCGCTGCATCGAGGTATTGGCACGGTAATGATAAATGCTGATACCCGAGGGTTTTTCCGACCCGCTATTGGCCACCATGCCTACCAGACCGTCGATAAAATCCGTGGCGTCATCTGGGATCGGCAACGGGTTCCAGCGCAAGCGATTAGGCGTCACCGGGCCCAGCGGACCACCGGCCAATTGCCGTTCCAGCTTGACGAACGCCGGATGGTTGGCGGAAGGCTGGATGCGGTACATCCAGGTGCGCCGCGCCTCGCTGCGAACCATGGTGAACGCAGTGCCAGAGAACAATTCGGGGTACAAACCGTACGGGGCTTTTTGCGGGGAGTTCTGACCAACCGGCAAGGCGCCGGGCAGTGCTTCGCTGCTGAATTCGTTGCCAAACCCGGATTGATAGCCAAGGGCTGGCGAAGACGCGTCGAGGTTCATGGAGCCTCCAAAGTGGAGAAGACAGTTGACCGCGCGCTGCAGTGAAACAGTTTGCGCGTCGCTGCGTTATTTTTATCGTAATTCAATTACGCATAACGTAATTTGATTGGTATTAAGCGTCAAGCTATAAAGACGCCCATTCGTCCCGAGATATAAGCATCACCATGGAAAAGACCCGCAGCAGCAACGACAGTGCCGGCAAGCAAAAAGTGCGCTCAGCCGAAGTCGGTACAGACATCCTCAAGGCCCTGGCCGAGCTGTCCCCCTCGACGTCACTGTCGCGTCTGGCCGAACACGTGCAGATGCCCGCCAGCAAGGTGCATCGCTATTTACAGGCGCTGATTGCCAGCGGGTTTGCCGAACAGAACATCGCCACCAACCATTACGGGCTGGGGCGCGAGGCGTTGCGCGTAGGGTTGGCCGCGCTCAACAGTATGGATGTGCTGAAAGTCGCCGCCCTGCCCTTGGCCGAGCTGCGTGATGACTTGAATGAAACCTGCTTTTTGGCCGTATGGGGCAATCAGGGCGCGACCGTGGTGCATATCGAACCTGCGGTGCGGGCAATTACGGTGGTCACTCAATTGGGCTCGGTTCTACCGCTGCTGAGTTCATCCACAGGGTTGGTGTTCAACGCCTTTTTGCCGGATCGCGAAACCGCTGACTTGCGTGAACTGGAGTTGAAAACCGATCTGGTGCACCCCCTGGAAAAACCCGAGGCCTACACCCGGCTCTGCGAGCAAATCCGTCAGCGTGGATTGCACTTCGTACACGGCTTGCTGATGCCCGGCGTCGATGCGCTATCGGCCCCGGTGTTCGATGCGACTGCCAAGGTGGCGGGCGTACTGACCGTAGTAGGCCCAACGTCGCTGTTCCATGCCGATGAAAACGGGCCCGCAGCCAAACGTTTATTGGCTGCGAGCCAGGCCATCAGTTGGCGGATGGGGTATCAGCCGGACTGACGACGAACGCTATCAAAACATCCATACGAATTTAGCTTCATCGAGCAGATCCTGGCTATCCGTCGAAGCGACCAAACCCTTGAGCCACAGACGTTTTTTCGCACTGTAACTGTTGTCGAAGCTGTAAAAGAGATTGTCGCAAAGCGGGCTTACTCCGCAGCGGGCGAGCCCTTATTCTTGTCGAACTTTCCAGCACGGACACACGTCCAACGCATTGAGTCGCATCGACTCTGCCCCCCAATTTACCCTGACGTTGATTTGTAGCTCCTTGATGAACGTCTTCTTTGGCCGCTGTTTTCAGCGGCCTTTTTTATGCCTGCGATAATCCAAGCGCGTCTTCTGTGGGAGCTGGCTTGCCTGCGATACAGGCGATGAAGTCCGTCAGGCAAAACCGTGGGATGCCATCGCAGGCAAGCCAGCTCCCACAAAAGCAAGGGATGCATTTATGGTTAAAACACCATGTTCAGCAACGGCGCCGCGAACAGGTTGAGGATGCCGGTCAATACCATCACCAGCCCCGCCACCGATCCTTCTTCGCTGCCCACTTCACGGGCGCGGCTCACACCTGCACCGTGGGCGCCGATGCCGAACAGTGCGCCTCGGGCCAGGCTGCTGCGCAGCGGCAACCACTTGAGCAGGATGCCGCCCAGCAATGCGCCGAATACTCCGGTAAACATTACAAACACCGCCGTGAGCTCGGGCACGCCACCCAGGTCTTGCGCCAGCGGCATGGCAAACGGGGTAGTGATGGAGCGCGGCACCAATGACATCGTCAACGCAGTGTCGAGTGACAACGCCTTGGCCAACCAGAAAGAACTGGCAATAGACGACGCGCTGCCCGCCAGCATCCCCAGCAGCAACGCCACCCAATGCCGGGCCAGCAACTTGCGCTGCTGCCAGATCGGCACGGCGAAGGCCACTGTTACCGGCCCCAAGACCAGCATCAGCCAATGCGTGTTGCGGGAGTATTCGGCATACGCCGTGTGCAACGGCACAGCCACGGCAAGCAACATGGCCGGCACCAGGATCAGCGGTGACAGCAGATAACGCCCGGTGCGCCGATACAGCCAGCGGCTAAAGCCATAACTCCCCAGCGTGAGCGCCAGCCAGAACATGGGCATCAGTTCAAACTTCATGGCGCACTCTCCAGCGGCACACTGCTTCCACGGTAAACGCCGTGACTACCATCACCAGCAAGGTGCTGACGCCAATCACCAACAGGATGCGCCAACCGTCATCGCGCACAATTACGCCGTAATCGAGCAAGCTCATCAGTGCGGGAATAAAAAACAGCAGCATTTCCGCCATCAATGCACCAGCGCCCAGTTGCAGGGTCGAAGGCTTGACCCAGCCCAGAGCAAACGCCAGCAACAACAGCGCCATACCCACAACCCCTCCCGGTATTGGCAAGTGCCAC
Source organism: Pseudomonas kulmbachensis (assembly GCF_963681935.1). Classification (NCBI taxonomy): domain Bacteria; kingdom Pseudomonadati; phylum Pseudomonadota; class Gammaproteobacteria; order Pseudomonadales; family Pseudomonadaceae; genus Pseudomonas; species Pseudomonas kulmbachensis. Next base: position 4,307,191 of record NZ_OY817088.1, read on the forward strand.
CAGGCCGCCAGTTGGCAGCCCAGAAAGTACAGCGCCAACAACACGGCCAGTTCACTGAGCAAACGACCCAAGCGTTTTACATCGAAGCGTTTCATGATGTTTCCATTCCAGACAGACCCTCAGTTTAAAGAGCCTGCTACCATCCCGAAAACGAATTGTCAGACTTATAGCCATTCCAAAATGGAATCACGCACATGGAATTCAAACACCTGCGCACCTTTGTTGAAGTCGCACGCCTTGGCGGCTTCACTCCAGCCGCTCACAACTTGCATATCAGCCAATCAGCGGTGAGCAAGCAGGTGGCGCAACTTGAGCACAGCCTCGGCACGCCGCTGTTTGACCGGCTGGGTTCACAGGTCAGGCTGACGGCTGCGGGCAAGGTGGTGTTGCAGCGGGCCGAAGGTATGCTGCGTTTGCATCAGGAGTTGCTGAGTGAGCTCGACGACTTGAGCCATCTGACCCGGGGCGAGCTGCGGGTCGGCCTGCCGCTGCTGGGCAGTAACACACTGTTCGCCGGGCTCTTTGCAGAATACCGGCGGCGCTATCCGAATATTCAAGTGCAGTTGCTGGAAGAAGGGAGTCTGAATATCGAGCAGGCGGTTTTGAGTGGTGAACTGGAGTTGGGCGGTAGTCTGACCCCGAAAAACCCCACGTTTGCTTACCAACCTTTTTGCGACGAGCCGCTGGATGTCTTGATCCCGGCCGATCATCCGCTTTCAGAAGGCCCCAGCGTGCGCCTCGAGCAATTGGCCGACACGCCATTTTTGCTCTACCAACGCAGTTTTATGCTCAACGACCGCGTGCTCAAGGCTTGCCAGCAAGCAGGCTTTACCCCCAAGGAAGGCGGACGCAGTGGCCAGGCGGATTTTTTGGTGGCACTGGTAGCCGCAGGCCAAGGCGTGGTGTTGCTGCCCAGCGTGGTTGCCCGTGCTCTGGAGCGCCCCGGCGTGGTTCGGGTCAAGCTTGTGGCGCCGGACTCCCTGCGCTGGGATATCGCGTTTATCTGGCGCGACGGCGCGTATTTGTCACGGGCAGCTCAAGCCTGGCTTGAGCTGCTGCGTGAACGACCGGTTATGGGTTCAGTGCTTTAATCAAGTCTGCAACCCACGGTTCGGAGTCTTCTTCAGGAGTAACCGTGACGCTGGAATCCAGACGCAACATCGGCAGCACTTCACGCACACCAAGCTCGGCGAACAGTTCGCGCATCTGTTCGCCACCGCCACAGAAAGTGTCGCCGTAGCTCTCGTCACCCAACGCGATCACGGCGCCGGGCAGACCGCGCCAGGCGGCTGGCAACTGATCGCGGATGGCGCTGTACAGCGGCACAAGGTTGTCCGGCAGCTCACCCATGCCAGTGGTCGAGGTCACGGCCAAAAAAGCCTCGGGAGCAAACGCCTGAATATCGGCCAGGGTGGCGCGAGTATTGAGCAAAACCTCAAAACCGGCATCGGTAAGCAGTTGCTTGGCATTGCGGGCGACTTCTTCAGCGGTGCCGTACACCGAGCCGGAAAGGATGGCGACTTTCATCAATCTGATCCTGTAACTGACTAAAAGGCTGGGATACTAGCAGGTGATACGCCACTCACGTACCGATGCCTTAACATCCTTGAATCTGTTCGACTAAAGAGAATCGCACAATGATCAACTCCCGTTTGTTGCAACGCATGGTAGACGCGTCCCAGGACGGCATTGTGGTTGCCGAACAAGAGGGCGAAGACAACATTCTGATTTATGTAAACAACGCGTTTGAAGCCCTCACCGGCTACAACCGCGAAGACATCCTGTATCAGGATTGCCGTTTTTTGCAGGCGGGCGACCGCGACCAGATTGGCCTGCAGTTGATCCGCGAAGCCATCGCCAGCGGGCAGCCAACCCGCCAGGTGCTGCGCAACTATCGCAAGGACGGCACGCATTTCTGGAATGAGCTGTCGATCACCCCGGTGTTCAACGAGAACGACAAGCTGACGTACTTTATTGGCGTGCAAAAAGATGTCACCCAGCAGGTCAAGGCCCAGCAGCGTGTCGCCCAGCTCGAAGCCCAACTGGCCGCAGTACAGGCCGAACTGCAAGCGCTCAAGGCGACGAGCGGATTAAACAAAACGTAGAAATAGCGGTCTGATACTCACTGTGACGAATTTTCATACCCTTTTTTGAGCCCCATCCATGTCTCATGATTCCCTTTTGACTCAGGACGAGCTGGATTTCATCCAAACGATGCATCAGAACCCGCTGCTGAATTCGCGGGATGCGTCGTCCAGCCTGATGCTCAACGGAATGTCACAAATCCGTGATCTGCTGACACGCCTGGCGGCCCATGAACAGGTCACGATCCAGGCGCAATTTGCCAACCAGCAAATGAGTTTTCCGCTGCGTCTGGTCGAAGACGAATTCCATGCCCAACATCTGCAACTGGGTGCTCCGAGTATCTTCGAAGACGGGCCAAAGGCTCGCCCTTGGCGCCTGACGCTGGCCGAACCGGTGCCGCTGGAAAATATCCGGGGCAAAGCCGGGCATCTGTGGATAACCGAAATTTCGTTCAAAGGCGTTCTGGTTGAAATGCGTCACGACAGCCGGCCGCCCCGCCAGTTTGCGCAGTGGTTCAGCCCCGACGGATATGAGCGGATCGCTCTGCGCGGCACGCTGGAACGCAAGACTGAGCTGGGCTTTTACGCATATCGGCTAAGCCAGCGTGACAAAGGCGAAATCGAACAGTTGCGCCAGTACATCCTGCAGCAACACCGCCTGGCGCATCCGAGCCTGCACATCTGACTCCGATCAACTGCCCTGCGTTGCCTTGAGATCAGCGTCCAGCCGCTGGTTCATCAATCGCGCCTCACTGCCAAGGCAGCCAATGGATGATCCCGCCAGCGCCTCCTGGGCCACATTTGCCGCCTCCCCGGCCAATGACACCGAACAATTCAAGGCCTGCGCCAGCCGCTCCAGCCTGCGGTGCTGCGCCGTGTTCAGCGCATGGTTGGCAAACAGCACAACGGCCTGCGGTTCAAGCCTGTCGCAAACAAGAGACAGCTCATCCAGTGGCTGACCGATGGCCAAAACCCTGACGACCCGATCACTGCGGGTCAACAGCAAGCCTGCCACCAGCAACTCCAGCTCGTGGCACAGCTCAGGCATTGCCACTACAACCACGCACTGCCGGGCATCCATCGCCTGCAATTGCAGACGGTGCTGCACCCGCCCGCGCAAAAAACCGTCCAGCAGCAGCCACTCGCTGGTACGCCCAAAAACATCCCGGGTTTTCAGCAGTTGCTGCCACAACGGCAGAAAAACCCCCTGAAACACCACTTCTGCCGGGTAACTGGAAAAAACCTGCCCATAGAGGCGTTCCAACTCAGGTTCATTGAATGCAGCAAGGGCGCTGCTAATGCGGCTCTGCCATTCGGCATATTCGTTGGCGACCGGTTGCGGGTCGTCGCAGGCCGTGTTGCTGGCGAGCAGTTGCGCGACTTTGCTTACCGTAACCCCACGCTCCAGCCAGTCCATTACCCGACGAATTGTCCCAATATCGGTCACCGAATACAGGCGATGCCCACTTTCGGTGCGTTTTGGCTCGATCAAACCATAACGCCGCTCCCAGGCGCGCAGGGTTACCGGGTTGATGCCAGTGAGTCTGGCGACTTCCCGGATCGGGTAGAGGTCTTGGCAATCATCAGCCTGTGTAATCGGCTCAGCGTCAGTAATCACGGGCATCGGGAGGGCAACGGTTTGAGATAGATGGGCGCATTCTACGCTCCAACTTGCATAAATGCCCCGCACTCGTAACAGCGACCTAAGGCTGCGTCCGGCGGCAAAGCCGCCGTAAAGTCAGGCTCTGCGGTGTGCCAGTCAGTTCAAGAACTCAGTATTTACGATCGCTTCGCAATCGAACGCAGCCTTCGGCAGCTGCTACACAAGTTCAGGCGATTGGTATTCAGGAACAATCCTTGCTTGTTTTTCATCACACAGGCCACCACCCCGGCGCTGTGTTTTGTGTCTGCCCTACCCGGGCAGCATTAGCCTCATGGAGATACACAATGTCTACCTCCCCTGTCACGTTGATGGTTGCGCGCCGTGTCGCCAAAGGTCGCTATCAGGAATTAATTGCCTGGCTGCATGAAGGCGAACAGTTGGCCACGGACTTTCCCGGTTATTTGGGCTCCGGCGTATTGGCTCCGCCTGCAGGCGATGACGAGTTTCAAATCATTTTCCGCTTTGCCGACGAATCCACCCTGCACGCCTGGGAGCATTCGGTCTCGCGCAAAGCTTGGTTGCTACGCGGCAGCGACTTGTTCGCCGACCCTTCCGAGCACCGTGTCAGCGGTATCGACGGCTGGTTTGGCGCTGCCGGGCAGCGACCACCGCGCTGGAAGCAAGCCGTTGCCATCTGGCTGGCATTTTTCCCTGTCTCGCTATTGTTCAACTTTGTGTGCGCACCATTATTGGGCGAGTTGAGTTTGTTGCCACGGGTACTGGTCAGCACTCTGGCCCTGACACCGCTGATGGTTTATCTGTTTATTCCACTGTCTACGCACTTGCTTGCCAGCTGGCTGCACAGCACGCCGGGCAAACCCATGCGCAACACGATTGCGACACAGCGCAACTAAAACTCGGGCTTGGGCGTTATGTCGCGCACGCTGGTATAGTTTTGCCACTGCGCCGCGACTGTTTCCGGCTTTTGTGCACTGAGTCCGTCATGCCCACTTCTTCAGCTCCGATCCTGATCACCGGTGCAGGCCAACGTATTGGCCTGCACTGTGCGCAGCAATTGCTGGCAGACGGCTACCCGGTGATTTTCAGCTATCGCAGCGAAAAACCCGGGGTGCAAACCCTACGTGACCTGGGCGCTACTGCGTTGTTTGCCGACTTCTCGACCGAGGCCGGCATTCTTGATTTTATCGAGCGTCTTAAAAACCACACCCCCAGCTTGCGCGCGATTGTCCACAACGCCTCAGCTTGGCTGGCAGAAACGCCAGGCACAGAAACCAGCGCCTTCATGCAAATGTTCAGCGTGCACATGCTCGCGCCGTACCTGATCAACCTGCATTGCAGCGAACTGCTCAAGCACTCGAGCCCGGCGGACATTGTGCATATCAGCGATGATGTGACGCGCAAGGGCAGCAGCAAGCACATTGCCTATTGCGCGACCAAGGCCGGGCTTGAAAGCCTGACCTTGTCGTTCGCGGCTAAACTGGCACCACGGATCAAAGTCAACGGCATCGCCCCGGCCATGCTGTTGTTCAACCCTGACGACGATGCGGCGTACCGCACCAAAGCGCTGGCCAAATCCGTACTGGGCATCGAGCCCGGTGCCGAGGTGATCTACCAGAGCCTGCGCTATCTGCTGGATAACCCCCATGTGACCGGCACTACCCTGACCGTCAATGGCGGCCGGCATCTAAAATAAGCCGTCCCGCGAGGAAGTATTTTCATGAGTGCATCACTGCCCGGGCATTACCGCAATATCCTCATTGGTCTTGGCGAAGACCCTGAGCGCGAAGGCTTGCTCGACACCCCAAAGCGCGCCGCCAAAGCCATGCAATACCTGTGTCATGGCTACGAGCAGAGCCTTGAAACCATCGTCAACGGGGCTCTGTTCGCCTCGGACAGCGATGAGATGGTGATCGTGGCCAACATCGAGTTGTATTCACTCTGCGAGCACCATCTGCTGCCCTTTATCGGCAAGGCCCATGTAGCTTACATCCCGACCGGCCAAGTGCTGGGGCTGTCGAAAATCGCCCGCATCGTCGACATGTTCGCCCGTCGCCTGCAAATCCAGGAAAACCTCACCCGGGAAATCGCCGACGCCATTCAGAGCGTCACCCAGGCCGCTGGTGTGGCCGTGGTGATTGAAGCCCAGCACATGTGCATGATGATGCGCGGTGTAGAAAAACAGAATTCGACCATGAACACCTCGGTCATGCTCGGCGCCTTTCGCGAATCGAGTACCCGCATGGAATTCTTGCAACTGATTGGACGGAGCAAGTCGTAATGTCACAACTTCAGCCAGGAATGGCCCGCATTCGCGTCAAAGATCTGTGCCTGCGCACCTATATCGGCATCAATGAGGAAGAAATCCTCAATAAGCAGGATGTATTGATCAACCTCACCATCCTCTACGCGGCGCAAGAGGCAGTACGCGATAACGATATCGACCACGCACTCAATTACCGCACCATCACCAAGGCCGTGATCCAGCACGTCGAAGAAAACCGCTTCGCCCTGCTGGAGCGCCTGACCCAGGAGTTGCTGGACCTGGTGATGGCCAACGCGGCCGTGCTGTATGCCGAAGTCGAAGTCGACAAACCGCACGCGCTGCGCTATGCCGAATCGGTGTCGATTACCCTGGCGGCGAGCCGCCAGGCTGCAACCTCTTAACCTCGGTGAAACCCATGACAGCCCAAGAACAACTTGAACTCGAAGCCGCGGCCTTTCGTCGCCTTGTTGCGCATCTGGACAGCCGCAAGGACGTGCAAAATATTGACCTGATGAACCTCTCGGGTTTCTGTCGCAATTGCCTGTCCAAGTGGTACAAGGCAGCGGCTGACGAGCGCCAGATCGACATCAGCCTCGATGACGCCCGTGAAGTGGTATACGGCATGCCGTATGCCGAGTGGAAATCCCTATACCAGAAAGAAGCCAGCGCCGAGCAGGCGGCGGCGTTTGACCAAGGAAAAAAGCATGACTGACTTGAACACCCTGCGCGCCAGCCTCACCAGCGGCGAACACGTTTTTGCCGATACCCTGGCGTTTATCGCAGCGCACTACGATTACCAGCCACAGGCCTTCAACAACGGTGGCGTGGAAAACGCTGCCGGGCAGAACGAAGGTTCATGCAAGACTCTGGGCCTGGCCCTGCTGGAAGGCCTGAGCGATCAGGAGTCGTTGCTGGCCTTCGGCGAGCACTACCGCTCGGTACTGGCCACCCCCGAAGGCACTGACCACAGCAATATCCGTGCACTGATTACCCACGGCCTGGCCGGGGTCAAATTCGACGCCCAGCCGCTGACGCGCAAGGCGTAATCCCAACCTGTAGCCGCTGCCGAAGGCTGCGATGGGGTGCGCAGCAACCCGCTTTTGAAGGTTCTTCGAACCTTATCGCAGCCTTTGGTAGCGGCTACGGGTTGTGGGTTGGCACAAGACACAAAAAAACCGGCCTAGGCCGGTTTTTTTATTGGGGCGGGCTATCAGAACTGGGCGTTCTGCAGGCCGTCCAGGTAGCGCTCGGCGTCCAGCGCAGCCATGCAACCAGCACCCGCCGAGGTGATGGCCTGACGGTAAACGTGGTCAGCCACGTCGCCCGCAGCAAACACACCTTCGATGCTGGTAGCCGTGGCGTTGCCTTCACGGCCGCCCTGCACAACCATGTAGCCGTCCTTGAGCTCCAGTTGGCCTTCGAACAACGAGGTGTTCGGCGTATGGCCAATGGCGATAAAGACGCCGTCGACTTTCAACTCGTCAAAGCTGCCGTCGTTGTTCTTCAGGCGGGCACCGGTCACGCCCATGTTGTCGCCCAACACTTCGTCCAGAGTCGCGTTCAACTTGAGCTCGATCTTGCCTTCAGCGACACGGGCGTGCAGCTTGTCGATCAGGATCTTCTCGGCACGGAACGTTTCACGACGGTGGACCAGGGTCACTTTGCTGGCGATATTGGCCAGGTACAGCGCCTCTTCAACAGCAGTGTTGCCACCACCCACCACGGCAACCGGCTTGTTACGGTAGAAGAAACCGTCACAGGTCGCACAGGCCGAAACGCCCTTGCCCATGAACGCTTCTTCAGACGGCAGGCCCAGGTAACGGGCACTGGCGCCTGTCGCGATGATCAGCGAGTCGCAGGTGAAAGTGCCGCTGTCGCCCTTGAGGGTAAACGGCTTGTTTTTCAGATCCACTTCATTGATGTGGTCGAAAACAATTTCAGTCTCGAAACGCTCGGCGTGCTCGCGCATGCGCTCCATCAGTGCCGGGCCGGTCAGACCATGAACATCACCCGGCCAGTTGTCGACTTCAGTCGTGGTGGTCAATTGACCGCCAGCCTGCATGCCCGTGATCAGCAGTGGCTTGAGGTTGGCGCGGGCCGCGTAAACAGCGGCGCTGTAACCGGCAGGGCCGGAACCCAGAATAATCACACGCGAATGACGTACTTCAGACATGACTCACTCCTATGACCGCCCGCATTGCAACCGGGTCGGAACGCCGCTTTACCGGCTGGAATAAAAAGAAACCGTAAATCTGCCCAGGCTATGCCTGGAACGCGCAGATCCTGAAAAATATGGGTGAAGCATATAGAGGCCGCAGAGAGTAAGGAAATACGCATTAACAATCCAGCTCATAGCGGGTCTCTATGTAGTCGAATCCGATTTTAGACGGCTTTGTTACAGTAATTGTCGAACCTGATACAAGACTTTCGCCTTACGGATAAAGCCGTTAAGGTCGCCCGGTTTTCCACTGCTCGGAGCACTCTATGCCCGCCCCCGTTCTCTCTGGCCCGCAGTATCTGCGTGAAGGCCTGAAATTGGTTCTCAGCCCCGGCTTGCGCCTGTTCGTGCTGCTGCCATTGCTGATCAATCTGGTGCTGTTCGTCGGATTGATTTACTTCGCCGGGCATCAGTTCAGCCTATGGGTCGATGCCCTGATGCCGTCGCTGCCCAGCTGGCTGAGCTTCCTCAATTACGTGTTATGGCCACTGTTCGTGGTGCTCGTCGCGTTGATGGTGTTTTTCACCTTCACCATGCTGGCCAACATCATTGCCGCGCCGTTTAACGGTTTTCTATCGGAAAAAGTCGAAGCCGTGGTACGCGGGGTCGATAACTCCCCGCCCTTCAGCTGGGCCGAACTGGCAGCAATGGTGCCGCGTACCCTGGCCCGCGAAATGCGCAAGCTGGGCTACTTTCTGCCGCGGGCCATTGCGTTGCTGATCCTGTCGTTTATTCCGGTGCTCAACCTGATTGCCGCACCGTTATGGCTACTGTTCGGGATCTGGATGATGGCCATTCAGTACATCGACTACCCGGCCGACAACCACAAGCTGGGCTGGAACGAAATGCTCGCCTGGCTGCGCGAGAAGCGCTGGCAGAGCATGAGCTTTGGCGGCATCGTCTACCTGATGCTGCTGATCCCGGTGGTCAATATCCTGATGATGCCCGCTGCCGTGGCCGGGGCGACTCTGTTCTGGGTACGCGAACGTGGCGATGAAGCACTGGCAGCCTCCAGCCGCAGCCGCTGACTTCATAAATCCATCATCACCGTGACACATGGGCGTCATGACTCCAAAGCACACTGGGGTCATGACCACAGCCCTGCATATCGCCCTGATCACCGACACCTTCGCGCCCGAAATCAATGGGGTCGCCAATACCCTTGGCCATCTGTATGACGGTTTGCGCGCACGCAATCATCGCATTGAACTGATACGCCCACGCCAGACCGACGATGGCAACCAGCGCAGCAACGACGGGCTGATGCTCTGCCGCGGCTGGCCGTTACCCGGTTATCCCGGCCTGCAATGGGGCCTGACCTCTACCCATCGCCTGACCAAACGCTGGCGCCAGCAACCCCCGGATGTGGTCTATATCGCCACAGAGGGACCGTTGGGCTTGTGTGCATTAAGGGTTGCCCGGCGTTTGGGCATTACCGCGATCACCGGCTTTCACACCAATTTCCAGCAGTACTTGCGCCAACACGGCCTGACTCTGTTCACCCGCGCACTGACGCACTACCTGCGCTGGTTCCATAACCGTTCGGCGCTGACTCTGGTCCCCAGCACCAGCCAGCGCGTGGAACTTGAGCGCCGTCATTTCGAACGCCTGGATCTGCTCCCGCGTGGGGTCGACAGCCAGCTGTTCAACCCTGCAAAACGCCAAAACGCCTTGCGCCAGAGTTGGGGACTCAGAGAAAACGACATAGCGCTGTTATATGTTGGACGCTTGGCTCCGGAAAAAAATCTCGACGCACTCAAGCGCTGCTTTGATGAGCTGCAAGCCCGTTATCCCGCACGCCGCTTCAAGCTGATTGTGGTGGGCGACGGAGCAAAACGCGCAGTACTGGAAGCAGCGTTGCCTGAAGCAATTTTCTGCGGCCAGCAGTCCGGACACGCGCTGGCTTGCCACTTCGCCAGCGCAGATGTGTTTTTGTTTCCGAGCCTGGGCGAGACATTTGGCAATGTGGTGCTCGAGGCCCAGGCTTCAGGTTTGGGCGTGGTCGCGTATGACGAAGCCGCTGCTGGCCTGCATATCCGTCATGGTTACAACGGTGTGCTGGCCATGCCTGGCGATGAATACGCCTGGATCGAAGCTGCCTGCTGGCTGCTGGAAAACCCCGAAACCTTGCGCACCCTGCGCCTCAATGCCCGCCGCCATGCCAGCCGCCAGAGCTGGCCGGGCATTATCGAACAGTTCGAAAACCAGTTGCAGCGGGCTTGCCAGGGCTGCGCTGGCGCAGCCGCAGCAGCGGTTCAAATCGCGGCGAAAAAAACTTAAGCCAAGGATTTTTCAATTGCCTGAATCACCGTTGCATCGTCTGGTGCGGTGCGCGGTGAAAAACGTGCCAGTACTCGACCATCCTGACCAACCAGGAACTTTTCGAAGTTCCAGGTGATATCCCCTTCAAACTCGGCCCCCTCGCCAGCCAACAGACGATAAAGCTGATGACGCTCAGGCCCGTTGACCTCAAGCTTGCTGCTCAGAGGGAAGCTGACACCGTAGTTGAGGCTGCAAAATTCCTGGATTTGCTGCTCAGTGCCAGGTTCTTGTCCGGCGAACTGGTTGCATGGCACACCTAATATGCTGAAACCCTGGCTCTTGTACTGCTGGAAGATGTTTTCCAATGCCGCGTATTGCGGCGTCAAACCACATTGGGAGGCGACGTTCACCACCAGCACCACGTGGCCCTTGAAGGTTTCCAGTGGCAGTAGTTTGCCGTCCAACGCGTCCAAGGTTAGGTCGTGAAAAGCACTCATGACGGACTCCAAATTTCCCGGGGCTACATTCAAGCAATCGCTCAAGGTGCCAATTGCCATGATCTACGATGCAAAAAAGGCGCCCGAAGGCGCCTTTTTTATAGCTAGCTCACTGTGAGCTTAGCAGCACTTATCAGTGCTGATGACCGCCTTCACCGTGTACGTGGCCGTGAGCAACTTCTTCTTCGCTCGCGTCACGTACAGCAACAACCTTAACCTGGAAGGTCAGGCGCTGACCGGCCAATGGGTGGTTGCCATCAACAGTCACGTCGTCGCCGTCCAGGTCACGGATAGTCACGATCTGCATTTGGCCGTCTGGAGCGGAAGCGTGGAACTGCATGCCCACTTCCAGTTGGTCAACGCCTTCGAACATGCTGGCGCTCAAAGTGCTGACCAGCTCGGCGGAGTACTCGCCGTAAGCGTCTTCAGGTTCAACGGTAACAGTCAGTTCTTCACCAACGGCCTTGCCATCAAGAGCCTTTTCCAGACCTGGGATGATGTTACCTGCGCCTTGCAGGTAAACCAGCGGTGCGCCGCCGGCAGAGCTGTCGATGACCTCACCAGCGTCGTTGGTCAGGGTATATTCGATGGAGACTGCCTTGTTGGTGGCGATCGTCATGGGGCGAGACCTTTTGCAAAATAATAAAGAAGCGCAAGTTTAACCAAGCAATCACTCGAAAGCGAACACAACCAAGACCAACGGATAATTTTGAAAACTTCAACAATCATTGGCTGGCGTCTGGATCAAGAGGAGCACTGGGTTGTCGTGCTCTCCTGCGGCCACACCCAGCACCAGCGTCACCAACCCCCCTGGCAATCCAGGCCCTGGGTGCTTGATCCATTGCAGCGCCAGAAAAAAATAGGCCAGCCCTTTGACTGCGGTTGGTGTGCTCAGGAGGCGGATAGCGCTAATCTTGGCAATTGATTCAGGCACAAACCCCGTTTAAAGGGTGTTGCCCTTGCACTGCCACGTCAGGAAGCTCGCATGCAAACTTTCTTTATCGCCCCCACCGATTTTGGTGTGGGTCTGACATCCATTAGCCTGGGCCTGGTTCGCACTCTGGAGCGCGCCGGGTTGAAAGTCGGTTTTTTCAAGCCCATTGCCCAACCGCATCCAGGCGATCTTGGCCCAGAGCGCTCGACCGAACTGGTCGCCCGCACCCACGGCCTCAAGCCGCCTACCCCACTGGGCCTGGCGCATGTCGAGCGCATGCTCGGCGACGGCCAGCTGGATGAGCTGCTCGAAGAGATCATCAACCTTTACCAGCAGGCCGCCGTCGGCAAGGACGTACTGATCGTCGAAGGCATGGTGCCCACCCGCACCGCCAGCTACGCGGCACGGGTCAATTTGCACCTGGCGAAAAGCCTGGATGCCGAAGTGATCCTGGTCTCCGCCCCGGAAAACGAAGTGCTGACCGAACTCTCCGGCCGGGTTGAGTTGCAGGCACAGCTGTTTGGCGGCCCCAAAGACCCCAAGGTGCTCGGCGTGATCCTCAACAAGGTGCGCACCGACGAAAGCATGGAAGTCTTCTCGGCACGCCTCAAGGAGCATTCGCCGCTGCTGCGCAGTGGTGATTTCAAGCTGCTGGGCTGCATTCCGTTCCAACCTGAACTCAACGCCCCGCGCACCCGCGATGTGGCCGAGTTGCTGGGGGCTCAGGTGCTGAATGCCGGGGACTATGAAACCCGGCGCATGTCGAAAATCATCCTGTGTGCCCGCACCGTGCTCAATACCCTGCAACTGCTCAAGCCGGGCGTACTGGTGGTGACCCCGGGCGATCGCGACGACATCATTCTGGCCGTGAGTCTGGCCGCGATGAACGGCGTGCCGCTGGCGGGCTTGCTGCTGACCAGTGACACCCAACCCGATCCGCGGTTGATGGAACTGTGTCGGGGAGCGCTACAGGCCGGGCTGCCGGTGCTGTCGGTGAGTACGGGGTCGTACGACACCGCCAACCGCCTCAATGGCCTGAACAAGGAAATCCCGATCGATGACCGCGAACGTGCGGAAATCATCACCGACTTTGTCGCCAGCCATCTCGATGCCCAGTGGCTGCACCAACGCTGCGGCACGCCACGGGAAATGCGCCTGACCCCTGCGGTATTTCGCTATCAACTGATCCAGCGCGCCCAAAAAGCCAACAAGCGCATCGTTCTGCCAGAAGGCAGCGAGCCCCTGACCGTGCAGGCGGCAGCTATTTGTCATGCTCGCGGCATCGCCCGCTGTGTCTTGCTGGCCAAGCCCGAAGAAGTCCAGGCGGTGGCCAAGGCCCACGGTTTCGAGCTGCCTGAGGGCCTCGAAATTATCGACCCGGACCTGATTCGGGCCCGTTACGTCGAGCCAATGGTGGCCCTGCGCAAGACCAAAAGCATCAACGCACCGATGGCCGAGCAACAACTGGAAGACCCGGTGGTGATTGGCACCATGATGCTGGCGCTGGATGAAGTGGACGGGTTGGTCTCCGGGGTAATCCACTCCACCGCCAACACCATTCGCCCTGCCCTGCAGTTGATCAAGACGGCGCCGGGCTGCACCCTGGTATCGTCGGTGTTCTTTATGTTGTTCCCCGAGCAGGTGCTGGTATACGGCGACTGCGTGATGAACCCGCACCCCACCGCCACCGAACTGGCTGAAATCGCCCTGCAAAGCGCCGATTCTGCCGCCGCCTTCGGCATCACTCCGCGAGTGGCGATGATCAGCTATTCCAGCGGTGATTCGGCCAGTGGCGAAGAGGTCGAAAAGGTTCGCGAAGCCACTCTATTGGCCCACGAAGCCCAGCACGCATTGCTGATTGACGGCCCGCTGCAATACGACGCGGCCGCCAACGAGGTGGTAGCTAAACAACTGGCCCCTAATAGCCAGGTGGCGGGCCGTGCCACGGTATTCGTGTTCCCCGACCTCAACACCGGCAACACGACGCACAAAGCCGTACAGCGCAGCGCCGATTGCGTCAGCCTTGGGCCGATGCTGCAAGGTCTGCGCAAACCGGTGAACGATCTGCCACGCGGCGCGCAAGTGGACGACATCGTCTACACCATCGCCCTTACGGCGATTCAAGCAGCCAACCGACCTATGGATGTGTAAATGCTGGACTTTCTGCCTGCGCCGTTACGCGGCGTCATCGCTTCACTGCTGCTGGCGATCAACACCATCGTGTGTTGCACGCCGCTGTTTATCGTCGCGATTTTCAAGCTGTGCTTGCCCTTCCCGGCAGCGCAGCGGGTGACCGACGAGTTGATGCGCCGTATCCACGAAACCTGGGTCGGCAACAACAATCGCTGGATGGATTTACTGCGCAAGACCCGCTGGCATATCAAGGGGCTCGAGGGGCTGGACTACGAGCATTCGTATCTGGTGACCAGCAACCACCAGAGCTGGGTCGACATCATGGTGCTGCAATACGTGCTCAACAAACGTATCCGCCCGCTGAAGTTCTTCCTCAAGCAGGAGCTGATCTGGGTGCCCGTGATTGGCCTGGCCTGGTGGGCATTGGGCTTTCCGTTCATGAAACGTTACTCCAAGGCCTACCTGGCCAAACACCCGGAGAAGAAAGGCGCCGATCTGGCGACCACACGTAAAACCTGCGCCAAGTTCAAAGACCAGTCGGTGGGGATCTTCAACTTCGTTGAAGGCACGCGCTTTACCGAGGCCAAACACGCACAGCAGAACTCGCCGTTTCGCTACTTGCTCAAGCCCAAGGCCGGTGGCATCGCCTTTGTACTCGATGCAATGGGCGAACAGCTGCAGTCGATCGTCAACGTGACGATTCACTACCCGGGCGGACGTCCGGGGTACTGGGACTTGCTGTGCGGCAATGTGAAAGAGGTGGTCGTGGTGTTTGAAGAGCTGAAAATCCCGGCTGAGTTTCTCGGTAAAAACTACGATCAGGACCCCGAGTACCGGCTGGCGTTTCAGGGCTGGATCAACCGGCTTTGGGAGGATAAGGACCGGTTGCTGGGCGAGCTGCATCGGGAGTATCCCAAAACCTGATTCACAACCCTGTAGCCGCTGCCGAGGTACGATGGCTGCGATCGGGATCCCAGAGCCCGTACAACCTGAGTCCCTGATATGTTGAAACACCGGGGACATTATTCACGACGGCTTCGCCGTCGATCGCAGCCTTGGTACCTCGGCAGCGGCTACAATTATTTGATTGCCGCACCCAATAAAAAAGCCCGCCACCGATCACTCGGTGACGGGCTTTTTTAGTGCGGCTTAAATCGCGCCGCGTTGACGCAACAGATCCAGCACCAGCTTGACGCTGTCTTCCAGTGGCAGCGATTGCGTGTCGACCACCAGGTCGGCATTCAACGGCACGTCATACGGGAAGGACTCACCCGGGATGTTGTCGCCACCTGCCGCATACAGCCCTTGCGGGTCACGCTCGGCGCACACGGCCGGGGATGCCTGGACATACACGGTAAGCAAACGGTCACTGCCAATCAGCGCCTTGGCCTGTTCACGGCCTTCGGCATCCGGGGCAACAAACGCAGCCAATGTCAGCAGGCCCGCTTCGTTGAACTGACGCGCCACATGCGCAGCACGACGCCAGTTTTCAGTACGCCCTGCACGATCCTGTGGCAGACCCTTGTTCAGGTCATGGCGCAGGTTCTGGCCATCCAGTACGAACACCGCACGGCCCATGTCGAACAGCTTGCGCTCAACCGCATAGGCCAAGGTGCTTTTGCCGGCGCCGGACAAGCCGCTGAACAACACAGTCGCTGGCTGCTGGCCAAAACGCTGGACGCGCTCTTCAACCGCTACGTGCGCCAGTTTGCCGTGATGGGTTGCACTGCCATGACTCAGCGGCTGAGCAACGATCATGCCTGCACCGACGGTGCCATTGGTCAGGCGGTCGATGATAATGAACGAACCGGTGGTGCGGTTGCTGTCATAACCATCCAGCGCAATCGGCGCATCGAGGCTGATCTTGACCTTGCCGATCTCGTTCAACTGCAAGGCGCTGGCCGGACCTTCTTCCAGGGTGTTTACGTCAACTTTGTTGACGATGCTGGCAATCGAACCAGGCACGTAACTGGTAGCGCGCTTGATGTCGTACTTCTTGCCCGGCAGCATCGGTTCTTCAGCCATCCACACCAGCATGGCTTCGAAGTTATCGGTCACCAGCGGCACGTTGTCGGCATGCACCAACAGGTCGCCACGGGAGATATCGATCTCGTCTTCCATGGTCAGCGTTACCGCCTGGCCAGGACCGGCGTGCTCCAGCTCACCTTCAAAGGTGACGATGGATTTGACCCGGCTGCTCTTGCCCGACGGCAACACAACGATTTCATCGCCCTTGTGCACAATGCCGCTGGCCAGCGTACCGGCAAAACCGCGGAAGTTCAGGTTGGGACGGTTCACGTATTGCACCGGGAAGCGCAAGTCGGTGAGATTACGGTCCGCTGCAATTTCTACGGTTTCGAGGATTTCCATCAGCGACTGACCGGTGTACCACGGCGAACGCTCGGATCGGTTCACCACGTTGTCGCCTTTAAGGGCAGACATCGGCACAAAGTGCAGGCTGGTCGGCTTGAGCTTCAAACCTTCGGCAAACTTCAGGTAGTCGGCCTTGATCGACTCGAACACACCTTCATCAAAACCCTTGAGGTCCATCTTGTTGATGGCCACAACGATATGTTTGATGCCCAACAACGAGGCAATAAAGCTGTGGCGACGGGTCTGGGTCTGCACGCCGTAACGGGCATCTACCAGAATGATCGCCAGGTCACAGGTCGACGCACCGGTGGCCATGTTGCGGGTGTACTGCTCATGGCCTGGGGTGTCGGCAATGATGAATTTGCGTTTGGCGGTTGAGAAATAGCGGTACGCCACGTCGATGGTGATGCCCTGCTCGCGCTCGGCTTGCAGACCGTCTACCAGCAGCGCCAGGTCGATATCGTCGCCCGTGGTGCCGCTTTTTTTCGAGTCGCGGGTAATGGCTTCCAGATGGTCTTCATAGATCATCTTGGAGTCGTGCAGCAGGCGCCCGATCAGGGTGCTCTTGCCGTCGTCGACGTTGCCGCAGGTCAGAAAACGCAACATCTCTTTGCGTTCGTGCTGGCCCAGGTAGGCGAGGATGTCCTCGCTGATCAAATCAGATACGTGCGACATAACAACCCCTTAGAAATAACCCTGACGTTTTTTATCTTCCATTGAGCCTGCGCCATCGTGATCGATGACTCGGCCCTGGCGCTCGGAAGTTCGCGTCAGGAGCATTTCCTGGATGATGTCAGTCAAGGTTTCAGCCTCAGACTCCACCGCGCCAGTCAGCGGGTAGCAACCCAGGGTACGGAAGCGGACCTTTTTCTTGACGATGCGCGCCTTGTCTTCGTCAGACAGGTGCTCAAGGATGCGCTCGTCGTCGATCATGATCAGCGTGCCGTTCTTTTCGATGACATCGCGCTCGGCGGCGAAGTACAACGGCACAATCGGGATGCCTTCGAGGTAGATGTACTGCCAGATATCGAGTTCGGTCCAGTTCGACAGCGGGAATACGCGGATCGATTCGCCCTTGTTGACGTTGCCGTTGTAGACATTCCACAACTCGGGGCGCTGGTTTTTCGGGTCCCAGCGATGCTTGCTGTCGCGGAAGGAATACACGCGCTCTTTGGCACGGGATTTTTCTTCGTCGCGACGTGCACCACCAAAGGCGGCGTCGAAGCCGTATTTGTCCAGAGCCTGCTTGAGGCCCTCGGTTTTCATGATATCGGTGTGCTTGGCACTGCCGTGGGTGAAGGGGTTGATCCCTTGCGCCACGCCGTCCGGGTTGACGTGAGTGATCAAGTCCAGGCCCAGCTCGGCGACCATCTTGTCGCGAAAGCTGTACATCTCCTGGAATTTCCACTGGGTGTCGACATGCATCACCGGAAACGGCAGCTTGCCAGGGAAAAACGCCTTGCGTGCAAGGTGCAGCATCACGGCGGAATCTTTACCGATCGAGTACAGCATCACCGGGTTATCGAACTCGGCGGCCACCTCGCGGATGATGTGGATGCTTTCCGCCTCCAGCTGTTTCAGGTGCGTCAGTTTGTCGACCATGGCTACTCACGAAAGCTATCTTATGAACGGCCTGCGGGCCGTGTTCGAGGGTCGAATGCTAGCACAGCACCCTCTTCTATTGATCGCGTCTACTAGATCGAAACGGTCTAAGAATAGATCGCCGAGTTTGGGCTGTAATTGCCTGTGGGAGCGAGCCTGCTCGCGAAAGAGATGCTGATAATGGCCTCTTCGCGAGCAGGCTCGCTCCCACGGTTAGTCATCGTTGCTTGGAATCAGATCGGATTCGGGCAATCAATAAACAGGTGTTCCAGGGCAAAGCGTCGCGCCAGGTAATCACCCAGGGCCTGCACGCCATAACGCTCGGTGGCGTGATGCCCTGCGGCAATGAAACTGATGTCGTTTTCGCGGGCACTGTGGAAGGTTTGCTCGGACGCTTCGCCGCTCAGATACAGGTCCACTCCGGCCAGCACTGCCTGATCGATGTAGCCCTGCCCGCCTCCGGTGCACCAACCCACGCGGCGGATCATTTCACTGCCTTCAATCAGCAGCGGCTGACGCCCCAACGCCTCTTGAACGCGGCGCGCAAAGTCACGGGCGGTCACCGGCTCAGCCAAGGACCCCACCAGCCCCACTACTTTCGAATTGCCCGGATCCAGCGGGCCTTCAACGGTAATGTCCAGTTGCCGCGCCAATTGCACGTTATTGCCCACCTCAGGATGCAGATCCAGCGGCAAGTGGTACGCCAACAGGCTGATATCGTGCTTGAGCAAGGTTTTCAGGCGGCGCTGCTTCATCCCGGTGACGCATGGATCTTCGCCCTTCCAAAAATAACCGTGATGCACCAGCACCAGATCGGCCTGGGCCTCGACGGCAGCATCCAGCAATGCCTGACTGGCGGTCACGCCGCTGACGATCCGCATCACTTGCGGGCGGCCTTCGACCTGTAAACCATTGGGGCAGTAATCACTGATGGAGGCACAGTTGAGGTAACGATTTGCTTCTTCTACCAGCGTGCTCAGGGCGACAGCCATAAAAGACTCCTAAATATAGCGTTCAGAGCCGGGCGGCCCTCGTATAATGGCGCCATTATGGGCCGTCAAGATGGCTCTGCAACCTTCAGGACTGAGTTCAATGTTTAAGGCTTTGCGTTTCTTTGGCTGGCCACTGCTGGCTGGCGTGCTTATCGCTTTGCTGATTATTCAGCGTTACCCGCAATGGGTTGGACTGCCGAGCCTGGACGTTAATCTGCAGCAAGCCCCGCAAGCCAGCTATGTGCAGCAAGGCCCTGTGACCTATGCCGATGCGGTGGTACGCGCGGCTCCCGCCGTAGCCAACCTGTACACCACCAAAGTGGTGAACAAGAACGCCAAGCCATTGTTCGAGGACCCGCAGTTCCGCCACTTTTTCGGCAACAACGCGCCCAAACAAAAGCGCATGGAATCCAGCCTGGGTTCGGGGGTGATCATGAGCCCCGAAGGTTACTTGCTGACCAATAACCACGTGGTCGCCGGGGCCGACCAGATTGTGGTGGCGCTCAAGGACGGGCGCGAAACCTTGGCCCGGGTTATCGGCAGCGATCCTGAAACCGATTTGGCGGTGCTGAAGATCAACCTGAAAAACCTGCCATCCATCACCATCGGCCGCTCGGACACCCTGCGCATCGGCGATATTGCCCTGGCAATCGGCAACCCGTTCGGGGTGGGTCAGACCACCACCATGGGTATCATCAGTGCCACCGGCCGCAACCAGTTGGGGCTGAATAACTACGAAGACTTTATCCAGACCGATGCCGCGATCAACCCAGGCAACTCGGGCGGTGCGCTGGTGGATGCCAACGGCAACCTGACCGGGATCAACACCGCGATCTTCTCCAAGTCCGGTGGCTCCCAGGGCATCGGCTTTGCGATCCCGATCAATCTGGCGATGGAGGTCATGAAATCAATTATCGAGCACGGCCAGGTAATTCGTGGCTGGCTGGGGATTGAGGTTCAACCGCTCACTCAGGAACTGGCCGAATCGTTTGGTCTCAGTGGGCGTCCGGGGATTGTTGTCGCGGGGATTTTCCGTGATGGCCCGGCGCAAAAAGCCGGTCTGCAACTGGGGGATGTGATTCTGAGCATTGATGGCGAGCCCGCCAACGATGGCCGTCGCTCGATGAATCAGGTGGCGCGGATCAAGCCTTCGGACAAGATCACGATTCAGGTCATGCGTAACGGCAAAGAGCTGAAGCTCACTGCCGAAGTGGGCCTGCGCCCGCCGCAAGAACAGCCGCCGCAGAATGACTGATAAACAACACACCCCAACACTGTGGGAGCGAGCCTGCTCGCTCCCACAGTAGTCATTGTGTATTAGATATCCGACAACCCTTCGATCAACGCCGCATTCTGCTCCGGCGTGCCGATGCTGATGCGCAAGAACTGGGCAATGCGCAGTTGCTTGAAGTGACGCACGATCACGCCCTGCTCGCGCAGTTTGGCCGCCAGCGCCGCCGCATCATGCTCCGGGTGACGGGCGAAGATGAAGTTCGCCGCTGATGGCAGCACTTCAAAACCCAGCGCCTGCAACTGCCCGACCACTTGCTCGCGACTGTCGATCACCAACTGACAGGTCTGCTCGAAGTACTCACGGTCTTCAAACGCCGCCGCCGCGCCTGCAATGGCGATACGATCCAGCGGGTAGGAGTTGAAGCTGTTCTTGATCCGCTCCAGCGCCTCGATCAGATCCGGATGGCCCACCGCCAAACCGACCCGCAACCCGGCCAGGGAACGCGACTTGGAGAGGGTCTGGGTCACCAGCAGGTTCGGGTAGCGATCCACCAGACTGATGGCCGTCTCGCCGCCAAAGTCGATGTACGCCTCATCGACCACCACCACTGAGTCGGGGCTGGCCTTGAGGATCTGCTCAATGGCGTCCAGCGCCAGCAGGCAGCCGGTCGGAGCGTTAGGGTTCGGGAAGATGATCCCGCCATTAGGCTTGGCGTAGTCCGCAGGCTGAATCTGGAACTGCTTATCCAGCGGCACAGCATCGAATTCGATACCGTACAAACCGCAGTAAACCGGATAGAAGCTGTAGCTGATATCCGGGAACAACAGCGGCTTGTCGTGCTGGAACAAACCGTTGAACGCATGGGCCAGCACTTCGTCCGAGCCGTTGCCCAAAAACACCTGATTGGCCTGCACCCCGTAGTACTCGGCAACAGCCTGCTTTAGCAGGTCGCTGTTCGGGTCAGGGTACAAACGCAGGTTATCGTTGATCTCGCCCTGCATCGCCGCCAGCGCTTTAGGCGAAGGCCCGTAAGGGTTTTCGTTGGTATTGAGCTTGACCAGTTTGGTCAACTTAGGCTGTTCGCCCGGTACGTAAGGCACCAGTTCTTTAACGAATGGACTCCAGAATTTGCTCATGCTTATTGCCCCTGTTCGTCGGCGATGATGCGGTATTCGGCACTACGGGCGTGACCGGTCAACGATTCGCCGCGAGCGAGAATCGAAGCGGTCTTGCCCAGGTCGGAAGCACCCTGCTCGGAGCAAAAAATGATCGAGGAGCGCTTCTGGAAGTCGTACACCCCCAGCGGCGACGAAAAACGCGCCGTGCCGGAAGTCGGCAATACGTGGTTTGGACCCGCGCAGTAATCGCCCAAGGCCTCAGAGGTATGGCGGCCCATAAAGATCGCACCCGCGTGGCGGATCTGCGGCAGCCATGCTTGCGGGTCAGCCACCGACAACTCCAGGTGCTCCGGAGCAATACGGTTGGCAACATCAATCGCCTGCTGCATGTCCTTGACCAGAATCAGCGCGCCACGACCATTGATCGAGGTTTCGATGATTTCGGCCCGTTCCATGGTTGGCAGCAGCTTGGCGATGCTGGCCGCAACCTTGTCGAGGAATTCAGCGTCCGGGCTGACCAGAATCGCTTGCGCGTCTTCGTCGTGTTCGGCCTGGGAGAACAGGTCCATGGCAATCCAGTCCGGATCGGTCAGGCCATCGCAGACCACGAGAATTTCCGAAGGACCGGCGATCATATCGATGCCGACCTGACCAAATACGTGGCGTTTAGCAGTCGCGACATAGATGTTGCCCGGCCCGACCACCTTGTCGACTTTCGGAACGCTCTCGGTGCCATAAGCCAGCGCAGCGACAGCTTGTGCGCCGCCAATGGTGAACACCCGGTCAACACCCGCAATGCAGGCGGCAGCCAGTACCAGTTCATTGATTTCACCCCGCGGGGTCGGCACCACCATCACCACTTCGGTGACGCCTGCGACCTTGGCCGGAATGGCGTTCATCAATACCGACGACGGGTACGAGGCTTTGCCGCCCGGCACGTACAGACCGGCACGGTCCAGTGGCGTGACCTTTTGGCCCAGTACCGTGCCGTCGGCCTCGGTGTAGCTCCAGGAATCCTGTTTCTGTTTTTCGTGGTAGCTGCGTACACGCTGTGCGGCTTTTTCCAGCGCTTCACGCTGTGGCGTGGTAATGCGTGTCAGAGCCAGCTCCAGACGCTCGCGCGGCAGGATCAAATCCGCCATCGAGTTAACGCTCAGCCCGTCAAAGCGCTGGGTAAATTCAACCAGCGCAGCGTCGCCACGCTCGCGCACAGCTTTGATGATATCGAGCACACGCTGGTTGACCGAGTCGTCAGACACACTTTCCCAGCTCAGCAAATGATCCAGATGCTGCGCGAAATCCGGGTCAGCAGCGTTGAGTCGACGAATTGCAGTGGGAGCGGTCATAGCGAGGGCCTCGGTATTGGGCGAATGCTTGGGATATTGGTTTTGCACAGCTCAGGCACCACAAGACTACCAAGCCATCCGCGTGGGTACCTGAGATTTCTGGCTATTACACGGATAGATGGGCGCGACTCAAGGTCGCGCAGATGAGTCAGCCGCGGTGTCGCGATTCCACTGCTTTGCGCAGGGTATCGATCAGGGCTTGAATACGGGCGTGCTGCATTTTCATCGAAGCCTTGTTAACCACCAGACGGGAGCTGATGGCGGCAATGAATTCCTGAGGTTCCAGGCCATTGGCACGCAAGGTGTTGCCGGTATCGACCACGTCGATGATCTTGTCCGCGAGACCAATCAGCGGCGCCAGCTCCATCGAGCCGTACAGCTTGATGATGTCGACCTGACGGCCCTGCTCGGCGTAGTAACGCTTGGCGACATTGACGAACTTGGTCGCAACGCGCAGGCGGCCTTTAGGCTCGGGGGCACCGATGGCACCGGCAGTCATCAGTTTGCACTGGGCAATCTGCAGGTCCAGCGGCTCATACAGGCCCTGGCCGCCGTATTCCATCAGCACGTCTTTACCGGCCACACCGAGGTCGGCGGCACCATGTTCAACGTAAGTTGGCACGTCGGTGGCACGGACGATCAGCAGCCGGACGTCTGGCTGGGAAGTCGGGATGATCAGCTTGCGGCTTTTGTCCGGATTCTCGGTCGGCACAATGCCCGCTTCAGCCAGAAGCGGCAGGGTGTCGTCAAGGATACGGCCCTTGGACAGTGCAATGGTCAACATGGGAAACGTAAGTCCTTATCAGGGTACTTTTGCCCGAACGCAATCGGCGCCGGACAAGCATCGAGCCTGATATCAGGCTCGACTTGAACGATTCGAGGCCAGGTAAAGTAACGCTTGCAAGCCATTACGTCACCTGGCGGCTGGACACTATCCCTGTGCCCATGAAGCCAAACAGCAAAAACTAGCCCGGAACGCGGCGGATTTTGGCGCCCAGCATCTGCAGTTTTTCTTCGATGCACTCATAGCCACGGTCTATGTGGTAAATGCGATCGATCAGGGTGTCGCCTTCAGCTACCAGAGCCGAAATCACCAGGCTGGCCGAAGCACGCAGGTCGGTGGCCATTACTGGCGCGCCCTTGAGGGTTTCAGTGCCGGTAACGATGGCAGTGTTGCCTTCAACCTGGATCTTGGCACCCATGCGGTGCAGTTCATACACGTGCATAAAGCGGTTTTCGAAGATGGTCTCGATCACAGCACCCGTGCCTTCGGCAATGGCGTTGAGGGAGATGAACTGCGCCTGCATGTCGGTCGGGAACGCCGGGTACGGAGCGGTACGCACGTTCACCGCTTTAGGGCGCTTGCCGTGCATGTTCAGCTCGATCCAGTCTTCACCGGTGGTGATTTCTGCGCCCGCTTCCTTGAGCTTTTCAAGAACCGCTTCGAGGATGGTCGGATCAGTGTCCTTGACCTTCACACGGCCACCGGTCACGGCTGCGGCTACCAGGTAGGTACCGGTTTCGATACGGTCCGGCATCACGCGATAGGTCGCAGTGTGCAACTCTTTTACGCCATCAATGGTGATGGTGTCAGTGCCCGCACCGCTAACCTTGGCGCCCATGGCGTTCAGGAAGTTGGCCAGGTCGACGACTTCAGGCTCGCGTGCAGAGTTCTGCAATACGCTGCGGCCATTGGCCAGTGCTGCGGCCATCATGATGTTTTCGGTACCGGTCACACTGACGGTATCGAAGAAGAAGTTGGCACCGCGCAAGCCGCCTTCTGGCGCTTTGGCCTTGATGTAGCCGCCTTCAACGTCAATCACTGCGCCCATGGCTTCAAGGCCACGGATGTGCAGGTCAACCGGGCGCGAACCAATGGCGCAACCGCCTGGCAAGGCCACTTCAGCGTAACCAAAGCGGGCAACCATCGGTCCCAGAACCAAAATCGACGCACGCATGGTTTTCACCAGTTCGTACGGTGCAACCAAGGTTTTGATGGTGTTCGGGTTGATTTCGACGCTGAGCTTTTCATCGATCACCGGCTCAATGCCCATGCGACCGAACAGTTCGATCATGGTGGTAATGTCATGCAGATGCGGCAGGTTGGCTACGGTTACCGGGCCATTGCACAGCAAGGTCGCTGCCAGAATCGGCAGGGCGGAGTTCTTCGCCCCGGAAATGCGGATTTCGCCATCAAGACGGGCACCGCCGGTAATAATCAATTTATCCATAACAATCTCGACGCCAATGGGCTCAGGGGGCTCAGGTGCGCTCGGCCCAGGCCGCGCTGCTGAAGAATTTCATAGTGACCGCATGGATGCTGCCATCAGCGATCCACGGGTTTAAATGGGCATAGATGCTTTGTTGACGTTTGACCGGGCTCAGGGCCACCAGTTCGTCACTGATCACGTTCAGCTGAAAGTTGCAGCCTTCGCCCTCAACTTCTACCTGGGTTCCAGGCAGCTTTCCCTCAAGAAAGCTCTTCACTTCTACGGCCTGCATGCTCAACCTCATTCGGCGCCTAACGCGCGCGGGTCGGCCATCATACAAAAAAGCCCCGCGCCTGCGAACCCCGTATAACAGGACTCTGACGGGGGGCTTTTCTATAGGTGGCAATTAATGATGTGCCAGCAGCTCGGTCAGGCCCGAGACCTGGGCGATTTCGCGCATGTCTTCGGGCATGGCACGAATGCTCAATGGCTTGTTCAGGGCTTGCGCATCACGGATGTAACACAGCAACAGTGACAATCCGACGCTGCTGGATTTGGTGACTGCCGAGCAATCCACCACCAGGGCTTTGGCCAGGGCTTTTTTGATCAGGGCCTGGCCTTCTTTGCGCAAACGAGGGCCGGTCTGATAATCGAGCACGCCACTAAGACGCAGCTCACTCTCGCCGGCCAGGGTTACACCCGCCTCACTCATTTGCCAGCTGCCTTGGGAGCAGCTGCATCGGTAGTTTCCTTGGCCTTGGCAACTTCACCAGCCCAGTTATCGATGGTCTGATCCAGGTTATTGCCGTTGCGCTGCATGGCATCAGCGAACTGATCACGGAACAGCTTGCCGATGTTGATGCCATTGATAATCACGTTGCGCACTTTCCACTCGCCGTTCACCTTGTTAAGGGTATAGGAGAGCGGGTAAATGGCGCCGCTATCACCTTTCACGGTCATATCGACACTGGTGCGATCCCCGCTTTCATCCTTGGCCGGCGAAACGGTGATGCCCTTGTTGTTGAATTCAAGCAAGGCGTTGCCATAGAACTGCATCAGGCTGCGCTTGAAGTTCTCTTGAAAACGTTGCATCTGCGCAGGTGTAGCGTTGCGCGAGTACTTCACGGTCATGATGCTTTTGGAAATACCGTCGACATCCACTGCTGGGCCAACGATTTCGTTCAAGGCATCGTAAAACTTGGACGGGCTTTGCTTGTACTGCTCTTTGTTGGCAGACAGGTCGGCCAGCAACCGGGTTGTTGTGTCTGAAACGATATCGTGGGCAGATTGCCCCGGCGCAGCATTTGCCATCAGAGGAAGGGCTGCAGCCAGAACTACCAGCAGGCCACGGCGCAAGAGAGAGATCATCTAAAAGCTCCTTATTTGGCGTCTTTGCTAACGGTATTAAGCAGGAATTTACCGATCAGGTCTTCCAGAACCAACGACGACTGAGTGTCGTGAATAGTGCCACCGTCTTTGAGCAGGGTGTCTTCACCACCCACGCTGAGACCGATATATTTCTCACCCAGCAGACCCGCTGTGAGAATAGACGCAGTCGAATCGGTCGGCAGATTATCCACAGCTTTTTCGAGTTGCAAGGTGACACGAGCCATGTAGTTGTCACGGTCCAGATCGATCGCCGTAACCTTGCCGATGGTCACGCCCGCCATGGTGACTTTGGCGCGCACGGTAAGACCGGCAATGTTGTCAAAATTGGCATACAGCTTGTACGTGTCGGTGCTGGCGGTCGGGGACAGTCCACTGACCCGCAGGGCGAGCAACAGCAAAGCCAGGATGCCAGCCAGCAGGAACAGGCCGACACCGATTTCCATGGTGCGGTTTTGCATCAGAAATCTCCAAACATCAAGGCAGTCAAAATAAAGTCCAGGCCGAGGACTGCCAATGAGGCATACACCACGGTCTTGGTAGTGGCACGGCTGATCCCCTCTGAAGTGGGCTCGCAGTCATAACCTTGAAACACGGCAATCCAGGTCACTACAAAGGCAAAAACGATGCTTTTGATGATCCCGTTAAGTACGTCACCACTGAAGGTTACGCTGTTTTGCATATTGGCCCAGTAGGAGCCGTCATAGACGCCCAGCCAATCTACTGCAACCCACGAGCCGCCCCAGATCCCGACCACACTGAAAATCATCGCCAGCACAGGCAGGGAAATAAACCCGGCCCACAACCGTGGCGCAATGATGTACTTGAGTGGGTCAACCCCAATCATTTCCAGGCTGGACAGTTGCTCGGTCGATTTCATGTTGCCGATTTCAGCGGTCAATGCAGACCCCGCTCGCCCGGCAAACAGCAAGGCAGTTACAACCGGCCCCAGCTCACGCAACAGGGTCAAGGCAACCATTTGCCCGACAGCCTGCTCGGAACCATAGCTGGACAGAATGCTGAAGCCTTGCAGCGCCAACACCATGCCGATGAATATGCCGGACACCACAATAATGACCAAGGACATGACGCCTACAGAGTGCAGTTGCTTGAGCAAAAGCCCAAACCCGCCACCGATACCGCCACGCCCCAGCAGTGCATGAAACAGGAAAATCGTCGAACGCCCCAGCACCGAGACAATGTCTATCCCGGCACGACCGAACAATCCGACACGGTCCATTAATGAATGTTTGCGCATCAGCGCTTCCCCAGAAGATCGGTTCGGTAGTCCGAGGCCGGAAAGTGAAACGGAACCGGGCCATCCGGATCGCCGGTCATGAACTGGCGAATACGCGGATTATCGGCATTCATCAGCTCTTCCGGCGTGCCCTGCCCCAGCACCTGACCATCGCCGACTACATACAGATAGTCAGAAATACTCGCGGTTTCAGCCAGGTCATGAGAAACCACAATACTGGTGATACCCAACGCATCGTTGAGCAGGCGAATCAGCCGTACCAGCACCCCCATTGCAATGGGATCCTGGCCCACGAAGGGCTCGTCATACATCAGGATTTGCGGATCCAGGGCAATCGCCCGCGCCAAAGCCACCCGGCGCTTCATGCCGCCAGACAATTCGTCGGGCATCAGATCGATAGCCCCGCGCAAGCCCACTGCCTGCAATTTCAGCAACACAATGTCGCGAATCATTTCTTCCGGCAGCTCGGTATGCACCCGCAGCGGGAAGGCAACGTTCTCGAACACGTCCAGATCGGTAAACAGCGCACCGCTCTGAAACAGCACGCCCATATGCTTGCGGGCATCAAACAAATCACTGCGCGACAGGGTCGGCAGGTTTTGATCATTGACCCACACTTCGCCGCTACTGGGACGCAGTTGCATGCCCATCAGGCGCAATAGTGTGGTTTTGCCGCAGCCCGACGGGCCCATGATTCCCGTGACCTTGCCACGCGGAATACGAATATCGACATTATTGAAGATGCTGCGCGTGCCGCGCTTGAAGGACACTCCCTTCAGCTCGACCGCGTAGGCGTTATCGGCGCTCATCTAAACTCCTTGCGATACAGCGTCTGCCTCTCACCCGGACACCAAACTTCTTATCAAGAAGCACGCGTTCCCTGGCGGGCCGAACTGGCGGCGAACTATACCACCGCTCATAGTGACCGCCCAAGGCCGAAGGAGTGCCGGTTAAGCCTCAATACAGTGAAATAAAGAGGGTTTTTCTTAAATCACACGAAGTCTTTGCCTAAAGAGACAACAATGCACTGCGATCAAGCGTGAGGGATGCGCACATAACCGCTATAATCGTTGCCTTTTCTCAGGCTACCCGACTTCAACCATGAGCCAATCCAGCGACCTGATTCAATCTGCCCAACGCACTATCCGCCTCGAACTGGAAGCCGTAGAAGGTTTACTGGCACATATCGACGCAGATTTCGTACGCGCTTGCGAGATGATTTTGGCTAGTAAAGGCCGGGTAGTCGTGGTCGGCATGGGCAAGTCAGGGCACATAGGCAACAAGATTGCCGCCACCCTGGCCAGCACCGGCACCACGGCTTTTTTCGTTCACCCGGCAGAAGCCAGCCACGGCGACATGGGCATGATCACCCGCGATGACATCATCCTCGCACTGTCCAACTCCGGCTCAACCGCCGAAATTGTCACCTTGCTGCCCCTGATCAAACGCCTTGGCATCAAACTGATCAGCATGACCGGCAATCTAGAGTCGCCACTGGCCAAGGCCGCCGACGTCAGCCTTGACGCACGCGTAGCCCAAGAGGCTTGCCCGCTGAATCTGGCACCGACCTCCTCCACCACGGCAACCCTGGTTCTGGGCGATGCACTGGCCATTGCACTGCTTGAAGCCCGCGGTTTCACAGCAGAAGACTTTGCCTTTTCCCACCCTGGTGGCGCCCTGGGCCGTCGCTTGTTGCTGAAAGTCGAAAACGTCATGCACTCTGGCGACGAGCTGCCGCAGGTACAGCGCGGCACGCTGCTCAAGGAAGCGCTGATGGAAATGACCCGCAAGGGCCTGGGCATGACCGTGGTCGTTGAAGAAGACGGCCGCTTGGCCGGAATCTTTACTGACGGCGACTTGCGTCGCACCCTGGACCGTGAGATCGATATCCGCAATGCAACCATCGATGCGGTCATGACCCCACACGGTAAAACCGCCCGCGCTGACATCCTGGCGGCCGAAGCCCTGAAAATTATGGAAGACCACAAAATCAGCGCGCTGGTTGTTGTCGACAAGGAAGACCGCCCGGTTGGTGCCTTGAACATGCACGATCTGCTACGCGCAGGAGTAATGTAATGACCCAGGAACTTCTCAAGCGCGGTAAAAACATCAAGCTGGCCATTTTCGACGTTGACGGCGTTTTGACCGACGGCCGCCTGTACTTCCTCGAAGACGGCAGCGAGTTCAAGACCTTCAACACCCTCGACGGCCAGGGCATCAAGATGCTGATGGCTGCAGGAGTCCAGACCGCGATCATCAGCGGCCGCAAAACCCCGGTGGTCGAGCGCCGCGCGCAAAACCTGGGTATTCCACACCTGTATCAGGGTCGAGAAGACAAATTGGTCGTGTTGGACGAGCTTCTTGGCCAACTCAACCTAAGCTATGAACAGGTCGCCTATCTGGGCGATGATCTGCCTGACTTGCCGGTCATCCGTCGTGTCGGCCTGGGCATGGCGGTGGCCAATGCCGCTGGCTTTGTTCGCGAACACGCCCATGGCGTTACTCAGGCACGTGGTGGCGAAGGTGCCGCCCGCGAATTCTGCGAGCTGATTCTGCGTGCCCAGGGCAGCCTGGACGCAGCCCACGCCGCCTACCTATAGAGCTTTATATGCTGAGCAAAAAGATTCGCCACATTCTGCTATTCGCGGTCATTGCTTCGCTGTTTGCGGCAGTTGGCTACTGGAATATCAGACCGGAACGCTTTCTCGACACCCCTGCCGTGGCTGTTGATGAACAGGCTATCGACTATTACGCCGTCAATGCACGCAGCCTTCAGTACTTGCCAGACGGCAAGCTGCAATACGAGATGACCTCCGACAAGCTTGAACATCTTAAAGCGTCGGAAGTCACTCAACTGACCCGCCCCGACATGCAAATGTATCGCGGCACGGCATACCCATGGCACGTGCAGAGCGAGCGTGGCGAAGTCAACCCGGACGGTACGCAGGTCGAGCTGATCGACTCGGTGCGTGTTGCCCGCACCGACGAGAAGAACCGCAGCACCGTTATTACCAGTACCCGCATGACTGTATTCCCGCAGAAGCAATATGCGCAGACCGAGCGAGACGTTAGAATCGACGGTGCTGGCGGCGTAACGACCGGCAAGGGCATGAAAGCATATTTGAAAGACGGCAGGATGGACCTGCTGTCCAACGTAAGAGGACAGTATGAGTCTCGTTAAAACCCTCCCTTTATTGCTCAGCTTGAGCGCAGCACTGGGAAGCGTGAGCGCCTGGGCTCTGCCGAACGACAACGAGCAACCTATCCGCATCCAGGCCAACGAAGCCCAACTGGATGACAAGCAAGGCGTTGCCACCTACAAGGGCGATGTAATCATCACCCAGGGTTCGATGAAAATCACTGGCAACACCGTCACCATTACTCGCAATAGCGCGGGCGAGATCGACGTGGTTACTTCCGTCGGCAACCTGGCTTACTTCGAGCAACTGCAGAAAGCCACGGACCCCAAGCCGGTTCAGGCTTATGCCGTTACCATTCAATACCATGCGCCGCAAAACCGCATCGTGCTGATCGACAAGGCTAAAGTCATCAACGACGGCAACACCACCGAAGGTGAAAAAATCATCTACGACACGGTGAAACAAGTCGCCAGCGCCGGTCGCGCCAATGGCAGCCAGGTCACAGCACCTCGCCCACGCATTGACATGGTGATCCAGCCCAAGAAGAAGGCCCAGTAATGGCAACTCTGAAAGCCCAGCATCTGGCCAAAAGCTACAAGAGCCGTCAGGTAGTACGTGATGTCAGCCTGTCGATCGACAGCGGGCAAATCGTGGGCTTGCTCGGCCCTAACGGCGCGGGCAAAACCACGTGCTTCTATATGATTGTCGGCCTGGTACATGCCGATCAGGGCCGCGTCCTGATCGATGACCTGGACGTCAGCCATGAGCCGATGCACGGTCGCGCACGCGCCGGTATTGGTTACTTGCCGCAGGAAGCCTCGATTTTTCGCAAGCTGTCGGTAGCCGACAACATCATGGCGATCCTCGAGACCCGCAAGGAACTCGACAAGGCAGGTCGACGCAAAGAGCTGGAAAGCTTGCTGCAAGAGTTCCACATCAACCACATCCGCGACAACCTGGGCATGAGCCTGTCGGGCGGCGAGCGTCGCCGAGTAGAAATTGCCCGGGCACTGGCCACCGCCCCCAAGTTCATCCTGCTCGACGAACCCTTTGCCGGGGTTGACCCGATCTCGGTCGGCGACATCAAGCAAATCATCTACCACCTCAAAGCCAAGGGCATTGGCGTACTGATCACTGATCACAACGTGCGCGAAACCCTCGACATCTGCGAAACCGCTTATATCGTTAACGACGGCCAACTTATTGCCGAAGGTGATGCTGAAACGATTCTTGCCAACAAGTTGGTGAGAGAAGTGTATCTGGGCAATGAATTCCGCTTGTAAGGCCAGGATATAGCGTGTTGCCGGAGCGCCAAGGACAGAAAAAAGTCCGCATGATTTTTATTATCCAGGCGCTCGATGGGGAGCGCTCTCGATTAGTTGCGCAAGCAAAAAACTAATCTGAGCACCCCCTAGGCAAACGCATCGGTTTCAGGCATATAATTTGCTTATGTTTGGCGCTCACGCGCCCTGTAGTGGATGGCGCCATGTGCGCCGGCGAATAAGGTGTTAAGCCCCTGCCATGAAACCATCGCTAGTCTTGAGAATGGGCCAGCAGCTGACGATGACACCTCAGCTGCAACAGGCCATCCGCCTGCTCCAATTGTCGACCCTCGACCTGCAACAGGAAATCCAGGAAGCCCTGGAGTCCAATCCGATGCTCGAACGCCAGGAAGAAGGCGACGACTTCGACAATGCAGACCCCCTGGCCGACAACATCGAGCAAAAACCCAATACCGACGTTCAGGAACCGACTTACCAGGAATCTGCGCAAACTGTAGATAACCTGGACGAAGGCGACTGGAACGACCGCATTCCCAATGAACTGCCAGTCGATACCGCCTGGGAAGACATCTACCAGACCAGCGCCAGCAGCCTGCCAAGCAACGACGATGACGAGTGGGACTTCACCACCCGCACCTCTGCTGGCGAAAGCCTGCAAAGTCACCTGCTGTGGCAATTGAACCTGGCACCGATGTCTGACACCGACCGACTGATCGGCGTGACCCTTATCGACTGCATCAACAACCAGGGCTACCTGGACGAAACCCTCGAGGAAATTCTCGAAGCGTTCGATCCGGAACTGGACATTGAGCTCGATGAAATCGAAGCCGTTCTGCACCGCATTCAGCAATTCGAGCCATCTGGCATCGGTGCGCGCAACCTGGGCGAGTGCCTGCTGCTGCAATTGCGTCAGCTCCCGGCCAAGACACCCTGGCTGAACGAAGCCAAACGCCTGGTCACTGACTACATCGATCTGCTGGGCGCGCGCGACTACAGCCAACTCATGCGCCGCATGAAGCTCAAGGAAGACGAGCTGCGCCAGGTCATTGAGCTGGTGCAAAGCCTCAACCCGCGCCCTGGCTCGCAAATCGAGTCCAGCGAAGCCGAGTACGTCGTACCTGACGTGATCGTACGCAAGGACAACGAACGCTGGCTGGTAGAACTCAATCAAGAGTCCGTGCCACGCTTGCGGGTCAACCCGCAATACGCGGGTTTCGTGCGCCGCGCCGACACCAGTGCCGACAACACCTTTATGCGCAACCAGTTGCAGGAAGCACGCTGGTTCATCAAAAGCCTGCAAAGCCGCAACGAAACCCTGATGAAAGTGGCTACCCAAATCGTCGAGCATCAGCGCGGCTTTCTGGAATATGGCGACGAGGCCATGAAGCCGTTGGTACTGCATGACATCGCAGAAGCTGTCGGCATGCACGAATCAACGATTTCGCGAGTAACTACGCAGAAATTCATGCATACCCCCCGCGGTATTTATGAGCTTAAGTACTTTTTCTCCAGCCACGTCAGCACCTCCGAAGGCGGCGAATGCTCCTCCACCGCGATCCGTGCCATCATCAAAAAACTGGTTGCGGCTGAAAATCAGAAAAAGCCGTTGAGTGACAGCAAGATCGCTGGTTTACTGGAGGCACAAGGTATTCAGGTAGCCCGTCGCACCGTCGCCAAGTACCGCGAATCCCTAGGGATAGCGCCTTCAAGCGAACGTAAGCGGTTGATGTAAGCCACGGACCCCAGCGTTTCAGTGGCAGGCTGCTCGGCCTGCCGCTTTATGCAATGGCATCAAAGGAGAAACTGTATGCAAGTCAACATCAGTGGACACCAACTGGAAGTCACCGAACCGCTACGCGCTTACATCGGCGAAAAACTCGACCGACTGGAGCGTCACTTCGACAAGATTACCAACGTACAGGTAACGATGGCGGTCGAAAAACTTAAACAGAAGATCGAAGCCACCTTGCACATCCATGGAGGAGAAGTCGTTGCCAACGCCGAGCATGACGACATGTATGCCGCCATTGATCTGCTCACTGACAAGCTTGATCGCCAACTGAAAAAGCATAAGGAAAAGACCCAAAGCCTGCTCCAGGGCGCGACCGGTCGTTAATACTCCCTACCCATGATCCGACTTGAAAGTATCCTGACCCCCGGCCGTTCCTTGGTGAACGCGCCGGGCGGCAGTAAAAAGCGCGCACTCGAACACATTGCCAACCTGATCAGCCGCGAAGTGCCTGGTCTCGAAATGCAGGATGTTTTTGAGAGCCTTATCGCCCGTGAAAAACTGGGTTCTACCGGTTTTGGTAACGGCATCGCCATACCCCACTGCC
Organism: Pseudomonas kulmbachensis; assembly: GCF_963681935.1. Taxonomy (NCBI): domain Bacteria; kingdom Pseudomonadati; phylum Pseudomonadota; class Gammaproteobacteria; order Pseudomonadales; family Pseudomonadaceae; genus Pseudomonas; species Pseudomonas kulmbachensis. The sequence continues at coordinate 4,341,484 of NZ_OY817088.1, forward strand.
GCCTCAAGGGCTGTGAGTCGCCAGTCAGCGCCTTGCTTCACCTCGACGCCCCTATAGATTTCGACGCCATCGATGGCGCGCCGGTCGACCTGCTGTTCGTTTTGCTGGTGCCAGAAGCGGCAACCGATGCACACCTGGAACTGCTCCGGCAGATTGCCAGCATGCTCGATCGTAAAGACGTTCGCGAAAGACTGCGTAACGCATCCAGCAACGAAGCGTTGTATCAGGTTGTTCTGGACGTACAGAACGGTCATTAATCATGCGCTTAGTAATTGTCAGCGGACGCTCCGGCTCCGGTAAAAGTACAGCCCTCGCCGTCCTTGAAGATAACGGCTTCTACTGCATCGACAACCTGCCAGCCGGCTTGCTGCCGGAACTGGCCGAGCGTGCGCTGATTCACACCGAATTGGCGCAGCCGCTGGTGGCCGTATCGATCGATGCGCGAAACCTGCCGAGCCACTTGTCACGTTTCCCCCAACTGCTTGAAGAGGTTCGTAATCGGCATATCCAGTGCGATGTTCTGTACCTGGACGCCGACGAAGAAACCTTGCTCAAGCGCTTCTCGGAAACACGTCGCCGTCACCCGCTCAGCAGCGCAAGCCGCTCACTTGCCGAAGCTATTCGAGACGAAACCCAACTGCTCGGGCCAATTGTTGACCTCGCAGACCTGACCATCAACACCACCAATCTGAACTTGTATCAGTTGCGTGACACCATCAAGTTGCGCCTGCTGAACAAGCCTGAACCCGGCACTGCCTTTTTGGTTGAGTCGTTTGGCTTCAAGCGCGGGATGCCAGTGGATGCTGATCTGGTCTTTGACGTACGTTGCCTGCCTAACCCGTACTGGAAACCCGAGCTGCGCGAGCAATCGGGACTCGACCAACCGGTTGCCGACTATCTGGCAGCACAACCCGATGTCGAAGAGATGTTCCAGGATATCTCCAGTTACCTGTTGAAGTGGCTACCGCGTTTTGCTGCCAGTAATCGTGCCTATGTAACGATTGGTATTGGCTGCACGGGCGGGCATCACCGCTCGGTGTACCTGACCGAACGCTTGGGCAAATGCCTGCAAGAAACTCTGAAGAACGTCCAGGTTCGCCACCGCGACCTTACTTGAAGGATCTACCCCGCGATGCCTGTACTGGAAATTGAAATCATCAACAAACTGGGCTTGCACGCCCGGGCATCAGCAAAGTTCGTCGGTATCGCAGGGCAGTTCCCATGTCAGATCCGGGCGGGTCGTACTCCTGAATCAATGGTAGATGGCAAAAGCATCATGGCCATGATGATGCTCGCTGCGGGCAAGGGAACCACCATCCACCTGATGACCGAAGGTGAGCAGGAGCAGGAAGCTCTGGATGCACTGGCCAAACTGATCAACAACTTCTTTGATGAGGGTGAGTGAGCAAAGCGACGCAATTGCTCGTAGCAGCTGACGAGCTCCACGAGGCTGCGTTCGGCGATGCAATCGTCGTAAACCCGGTATACGCGATTTATCTGAAACACCAAGGCTGAATGGTTTTACGGCTGCTTCGCAGCCGAACGTAGCCTCGTTCTACTCGTCAACTGCTACAGGAGTTTTGCTCGCCTTGTCGCCGGCGAGGAACGAAGGCTGCGACTACGCCCCAAGCGCCGTATCCATCACCATCATCAGGCAAAAGCCAACACACAACCCCAGGCTCGCCAGTTTTTCGTGACCATTGCGCCGCGACTCCGGGATCACCTCCTGCGTGACCACCAACAGCATCGCCCCTGCCGCCAATGCCAGCCCCAACGGTAACAACACCTCAGCCAGATTGACCAGCCAAGCGCAGAGCACCGCGAACACCGGCTCAACCAGACCGGAGGCTGCGCCAATCAGGAACGCCTTGACCCGCGACATGCCCGCCCCTGCCAGCACCAAGGCAATCACCAGCCCTTCAGGCACATCCTGCAAGGCTATGCCCATCGCCAGGCTATCGGCATCAGGCATACCGCCCCCCGCCGACACCCCGACCGCCATGCCTTCGGGAATGTTGTGCGCCACAATCGCAATCACAAACAACCAGATCCGCGGTGCAATAACCGGCTCGCCTGGGCGGCTGGCGAACACCTCCGGCCCGACACCCGAGACCTTGCGATCCACCAGAAACAGGCAGAAAGCGCCCAGCATGATGCCCAGACTGATCAGCCCGCTGGAAGACCAGGGCGACAACCCCAGGCCTTGAGCGGCAGCAATCCCCGGCACAATCAGCGAAAAGGCCGTGGCCGCCAACATCACCCCGGCACCAAAGCCAAGTAAGGTATCGCTGACCGCCACCGGCATTTTACGAATGACCAATACCGGCACCGCACCCAATGCAGTGCCCAGCGCACAGAGCGAACCGCCCTGCAGCGCCCGCAACAGTTTCGGCTCCAGATCCAGCCAGACCAAACCCTTGGCTACCAGCAAGGCTGTGCCCGCCAGTAGCAAGAGCGTGCCGAGGGCATAGCGAAACATCCGCACGCCACCTACCGCCAATATTTGCGTGCCCATAATCCGCCTGAATCCTTTTGAGTGGGCTCAGCCAATCGCTGCTTGATAGCGACGCGCCACTTCAGGCCAATTAATCACGTTGTAAAACGCATTGATGTATTCCGGGCGACGGTTTTGATAGCGCAGGTAATAGGCGTGCTCCCATACGTCCAGCCCGAGAATCGGCGTATTGCCATTCATCAACGGACTGTCCTGGTTACCACTGCTCTCGATCACCAGTGTTTTTTGCGGGGTCACACTCAGCCAGGCCCAGCCACTACCAAAACGAGTCAGCGCTGCCTTGGTGAAGTTCTCCTTGAAGGTCTCCAGCCCGCCCAGTTGCTGATCAATCGCCTTGGCCAACTCACCTTCGGGCTTGCCACCGCCTTGAGGGCTCATAACTTCCCAGAACAGCGAATGGTTGGCATGCCCGCCACCTTGGTTAATCACCGCTGCCCGCAGCTTTTCGGGCAACTGATTAACACTGGCCACCAGTTTTTCCACAGGCCACTGGGCCCACTCCGTGCCCTCCACCGCCGCATTCAGGTTGTTGATATAGGTCTGGTGATGCTTGGTGTAGTGGATTTCCATGGTTTGCGCATCAATGTGCGGCTCGAGCGCGTCGTAGGCATAAGGCAAGGCAGGCAAGGTGTAAGTCATATCAATGTGCTCCCAAGTGATGGCCGCTAACTGTCGAATATTCATGGCTGCTCTGAGCCAGGTTGCTTTTGAGTAAAAGATTGGAGCGCGGGTACTCACCGTGCTCACTGATAAAGTTCAAAAGCTCAACATAGGTTTTACTGCTCTGACGCAACGCTGCTTCACGCAAGGCCGACGACAGGCGAGCGTTCTGCATGGTTTGCAATAAACGCTGGTGGATCGCGCAGAGGTACTCGACGCTCTCCTCCGGCTGGTTGAGCCGCAGGTGCAGATCCGCCAGGTTGTGGTGCGAAATGACACAAGCCGCTACTGCTTCGTCGGCATCACTCCAGCGCTCGAACAGAACTTGTGCCAGCGCCAGCGCCTGCAAGTAATGCTCCCGCGCATCGACCAGCTCGCCCTCGGCGAAACAGCGATTGGCTCTTTCGATCGTGCGTTTCCAGTGTTCCATGTGAGCCTCCAAAGCAGTGTCGATGCGTTAAACGCCGCCTGCAGTCAACTTCTCGGGGTCGAGCAAGACCTCAAGCTGGCTGCGTGGCAGGTCGGTGTATTCGAGGGCCACATCAATCACCGGGCGGCCTTGTTGATAGGCGGTCTTGGCGATTTCGGCAGCCTTCTGATAACCAATGATCGGGTTCAGGGCCGTCACCAGAATCGGATTACGCGCCAGCGCTTCTTTAAGCTTGCCCTCGTTGACCTTGAAACTGGCGATGGCCTTGTCGGCCAACAGGCGGCTGGAATTGGCCAGCAGCTCGATGCTGCTCAACAGGTTCTGGGCAATTACCGGCAACATCACGTTCAGTTCAAAGTTGCCGGACTGCCCCGCGATAGTGATCACCGTGTCGTTGCCGATCACTTGAGCTGCGACCATTGCCGTGGCTTCCGGAATCACCGGGTTGACCTTGCCCGGCATGATCGAAGAGCCCGGCTGCAAGGCCTCAAGCTCGATCTCGCCCAGGCCTGCCAAGGGACCTGAGTTCATCCAGCGCAGGTCGTTAGCAATTTTCATCAGCGAAACCGCAGTGGCCTTGAGTTGCCCCGACACCGACACGGCCGTGTCCTGCGAGCCAATCAAGGCAAACAGGTCTTTGCCCGGAGTGAATTTCACCTGGGTCAGGGCCGTGAGCTGCTGACTGAACAAAGCGGCAAACTGCGGGTGCGCGTTAATCCCGGTGCCCACCGCCGTACCGCCCTGCGCCAGCGATTGCAGCGCAGGCTGCAGATTGTGCAAATGCTCGATATTAGCCCTGAGCTGTTGCGCCCAGCCGTTGAGCACCTGGCTCATGCGCACGGGCATGGCATCCATCAAGTGCGTACGGCCGGTTTTGACGTACTGATGAACCTGCTCGGCTTTGTGCTCGATAACCTGCACCAGATGCGTCAACGCGGGCAGCAGTTGCTCGTGCAAGCCTAGAGCCGCGCTGACATGGATGGTGGTCGGGATAATGTCGTTGCTGCTTTGCCCGCAGTTGACGTGATCGTTGGGGTTAACCGGCTCACCCAGCAGCCGCGTGGCAAGCGTTGCGATCACTTCATTGGCATTCATGTTGGAACTGGTGCCCGATCCGGTCTGGAAAATATCCACCGGGAAGTGCTCCATAAAGTCACCGGTCAGCAGAATCTGGGCGGCCTCGACTATGGCCTCGCCCTGGGCAGCGCTGATTTGCTTGAGTTCAATGTTGGCTTGGGCGGCTGCGGCCTTGGCCAGAATCAGTGCGCGAATGAATTGCGCTGGCATGCGTTGATGGCTGATGGGGAAGTTGTCGACTGCACGCTGGGTTTGTGCGCCATAGAGCGCCGCCTCAGGTACGTGCAATTCGCCCATGCTGTCACGTTCGATACGAGTGTTACTCATCAGGAAATCCTTGCACCAGTTCTGTTAAAGAAATTGAAGGCTCGAGCTCGCAGGTCGCCAACTGCCAGGCACAGCTTTGCCAGCGCTTGAGTCGGCAGTTACATAGGGCTTGGGTTTCGAGGTCGCGCAGCGGGCGCCACGCGTGGTCCAGACACTGAGTGCGCCAGTGCCACGGCAGCGCGGTGTCGGTTGCGGTGTCCAGCAGCAGCCGGAAGGTAGTTACGGCAATCATCCACGGCGAGGTCGCCGTGCAGCCCGCAAGATAGCGGCCTTCAGCCAGATAATGCTCGATCAGGCGTGGCTCGTTCGGCGCCAGCCCGCAACGGATCTGGCGGCTCATCCAACGCCAGCTTTCTAGATACGGCCCTTCACGCAAGGCTGAACTCATGACCCAAGCTCACTCGATAATGAGATTCATTATTAAGCGATATTGATTATCAAAACAAGCCTGATGATGGCTTAGAGCCCTGTTCCCGGATCCGCAAGGCCGCGATCATTGATCGCGGTCTTTTTATTGCCTGAGAAAAATCTCACTCCGCCGGTGGTGCTACTGCTGGCCATAGAAGTATTAGGAAAATCCTTACAAGTAATAGGGTCTCATCCCACATCCGTACTGCAGCCAGAAACCTATCATCTACCTCGTATTCACTCAGTACCCACTGCAGCTTCCTACACCCTTAGAGGTAGCTGATGGACAACAACAACACGATTTTTAATATTGATGTTGGTAATCGTCTAACTACACCACCCACGGTTAATGGCACGGGTGCGGCCACTGCAACAATAGATCTGTGCGCCGCACACATCAAAAACGGCATATCACTGGCGGCTGGCGCTGCCAATGCAAGCATGGCTTTTACGTTTATTTACGACTAAGTAAAAACAAAGAAAGACCTCTGCCTTTCCTTAACTTTCACACGCGCACCGAGACTATTAATATGTTATTTCAAAGTTTGAACATAGTCGCCGTTCTGTTTACCGTGTTTCTGTACAGTCAAGCAGAGGCCTCAATTACGCTCAATTCAACCAGAGCAGTATTTGAAGGAAATAAAAAAGAAGCCAGTGTCATGGTGCGTAATCTGAGCAGTGACGCGATGGTACGACGGGGATAGGCAGCTACTCCATCCCGCTATCGCTCAACTATGACTAGCGGCGCAGTAAAACCTGTAGCCGCTGTCGAGGTACGAGGCTGCGAAAAGGGCCGAAGGCCCTTCAAATGCTGCGCAACCCATCGCAGCCTCGCTGCGGCTACGGAGTTTTTGCAACGATTGCGATCTGTAGCAGCTGACGAGTAGAACGAGGCTGCGTCCGAGGACAGAGTCCTCGTAAACCCGGCAATGGTTAAAACTCTGATATACCCAGGTTGTATGGTTTACGACTGCTGCGCAGCCGGACGCAGCCTCGCGAAGCTCCTCAGCGGCTACAGAGTACGGCGCAAGCCCCATATGACTCGCGCTTAGCTACCCGCCACCATCATGCGTTCGATCAGCACCGAGCCGGTACGGATGTTGCTGCGCAGTTCCAGATCGTTGCCCACGGCCACGATCTGTTTGAACATGTCGCGCATGTTGCCGGCAATCGTCACTTCTTGCACCGGGAACTGGATTTCGCCGTTTTCGACCCAGAAGCCCGCCGCGCCACGGGAGTAGTCGCCGGTGACCATGTTCAAGCCGCTGCCCATCAGTTCAGTGACAAACAGGCCGCGGCCCATGCGCCGGATCAATGCGGCCTGATCCTCATCGCCATGGGTCACGAACAGGTTGTGCACGCCGCCCGCGTTGGCGGTGCTTGGCATGCCCAGCTTGCGCCCGGAGTAGGTGCTGAGGATGTAGGACACCAATTCGCCATCTTTGATAAACGGTTTGGCGTAAGTGGCCAAACCATCGTTATCGAACGACGAACTGCCCATGGCGCGCATCAAATGCGGACGCTCATCCAGGGTCAGCCACTCAGGGAAAATCTGCTGGCCCATGGTATCCAGCAGGAACGATGACTTGCGGTACAGGTTGCCGCCCGAGATTGCGCCCAGGAAGCTGCCGAACAAGCCACCGGCCAACTCGGCCGAGAACAGGACCGGCACTTCGCAGGTCGGCACCGGGCGTGAACCCAGGCGGCGAGCGGCGCGCTCTGCAGCGCGCTGGCCAATGGTTGCGGCGTCCATCAGCAGCTCACCCTGGCAATTGACGTCATACCAGTAGTCGCGCTGCATCTGGCCATCGCCTTCGGCGATCATCACGCAGCTCAGGCTATGACGGGTCGAAGCCGAACCACCGATAAAGCCGTTGCTGTTGCCGTATACGCGGCAACCCTGATGCGTGCTTAGCGTGGTGCCATCGGCGTTCTTGATCCGGCTGTCGGCCTCGAACGCTGCGGCTTCACAGGCCAGGGCCTTTTCGATGGCTTGCTCAGGGGTAATGTCCCAGGTGTGGAACACATCGAAATCTTTCAGGTCTCGAGCCATCAGGCTGGCATCAGCCAAACCCGAGCTTTCATCTTCGGAGGTGTGCTGGGCAATCGCCAACGCCGCGGCGACGGTTTCGCGGATCGCATCCGGGCCGGTGGCCGAAGTGCTGGCCGAACCTTTGCGCTGCCCCACGTAAAGAGTGATGCCAAAACCCTGATCGCGGTTGAACTCAACGGTTTCGACTTCGCGCTGACGTACCGAGGTCGACAGGCCCTGCTCCAGCGACACAGCTACTTCACAGGCACTGGCGCCCTGACGCTTGGCTTCGGCGATGATTTGCTCTACCTGCTCTTGCAGTGCCGGCAAGGCCTGCGGGCCGACGCTTTGTACTGCACTCATGGTTTTCTCCACTCAAATTCTGTTTTCGGCAGGGCCGCCGAGCGACCGGGCCGGACAAGCGGCCCCCGACTGGTTATCATGGCGGCGTTTCTTTGCGGACTGCCACCATGGTTGATTCTTACGACGACGCCTTCGACGGCGAAAAAAGCAAATCGCAGGTCAAACGCGAGCTTCATGCTCTGGTTGATCTGGGCGAGCGTCTCACGACACTCAAGCCTGACTTGCTGAACAAAATGCCCCTGACTGACGCAATGCGAAAGGCTCTGGCAGATGCTCCAAAACACACGGCCAATATTGCGCGCAAGCGCCATATGATGTTCATCGGCAAACTGATGCGCGATCAACCGCTTGATGAAATTCTTGCTTTGATCGATCAAGTCGATGCCTCTTCTCGCCAGTACAACGAACGTTTTCACAACCTCGAGCGCTGGCGTGATCGCCTGATCGAAGGTGATGACGCAGTACTGGAAAAGTTTGTTGCCGAGTTCCCTGAAGCTGATCGCCAGCAAATGCGCTCGGTCATACGTCAGGCCAAACACGAACTGGCTCAGAACAAGGCACCGGCTTCAAGCCGCAAATTGTTCAAGTACATTCGTGGGTTGGACGAGTCTCAACGCGGTCTGCGTTAAGCCTCGTATCCGGGAGGGTTGCCTGGCAGCCTTCCCGGAAACTTCCATCAACCGCCCGTACCGCCAACAGTAATCGCGTCAATCTTCAGGGTTGGCTGCCCAACGCCTACCGGCACCGACTGTCCGTCCTTGCCGCATGTCCCCACGCCGCTATCCAGCGACAGATCGTTACCGACCATCGACACCTTGCTCATCGCTTCCGGCCCGTTGCCAATCAGGGTTGCGCCTTTGATCGGGTAAGTGATTTTACCGTCTTCGATCATGTACGCCTCGCTGGTGGAGAACACGAACTTGCCGCTGGTGATGTCGACCTGACCACCGCCCAGATTGGCGCAGTAGATGCCCTTTTTCACCGAGGCAATAATTTCGGCCGGGTCACTTTCACCGCCCAGCATGTAGGTGTTGGTCATGCGCGGCATTGGCAGATGCGCGTAGGACTCGCGACGGCCATTGCCGGTGCGGGCCACACCCATCAGGCGAGCATTGAGTTTGTCTTGCATATAGCCCTTGAGCACGCCGTTTTCGATCAGCGTAGTGCACTCGGTCGGGGTGCCTTCGTCATCGACGCTGAGCGAGCCACGGCGACCGGCCAGGGTGCCGTCATCGACAATGGTGCACAGCTTGGAGGCAACCATTTCACCCATGCGGCCGCTGTAGGCTGAACTGCCCTTGCGGTTGAAGTCCCCTTCCAGACCGTGGCCCACGGCTTCGTGCAGCAACACACCAGACCAACCAGAACCAAGGACTACAGGCATGGTGCCTGCGGGTGCCGGTACGGCTTCAAGGTTGACCAGCGCCTGACGCAGTGCCTCACGGGCATAACCCATGGCACGGTCGTCGGTGAGGAAATAGCGGTAATCGGTACGCCCGCCACCGCCATGCCCGCCGCGTTCGCGACGACCATTTTGCTCGACGATGACGCTGACATTGAAACGCACCAGAGGACGAATATCTGCCGCCAGGCCACCGTCAGTGGAGGCCACCAGAATCCGTTCCCAGACCCCGGCCATGCTCACGGTGACTTGCTGAATACGCGGATCGAGGGCGCGGGTAGCGGCATCAATACGCTTGAGCAGTTCGACCTTTTCAGCGCGGCTGATGACTTCCAGCGGGTTATCCGGGCCATACAGCTGGGCCACGTCCTGGGTGGTGAATGCCTGCACCGTGCCGTTTTGACCAGCGCGGGAGATGGAACGAGCAGCACGAGCAGCCAGCCCCAGGGCTTCCAGGGTGATCGCGTTGCTGTAGGCAAAACCGGTTTTCTCGCCAGACTGGGCGCGCACGCCTACACCCTGATCGAGATTGAAGCTGCCTTCTTTGACGATGCCGTCTTCAAGTGCCCAAGACTCGGAAATCTGGCCCTGAAAATACAGGTCTGCCGCATCGATACCTGGCCCGGCCAGGTCACCCAATACGCTTTGCAGACTTTCGATGGTGACACCGCCCGGTGCCAACAGGTGTTCGCTGACTGAGGTCAACAACTCGCTCATACTCACTCCGTCTTGGCCCCCGCATCAGCATCTTTGAGTGCTGAACCCACGGGCCTGAAAATTACTGTGGGAGCCAGCCTGCTGACGATCCAGGCGACTCGGTCTGCCTGGCTCAGCGCAGTAATGTTTTCGCTGGCAGGCCAGCTCCCACAAAAAATGCATCCAACCAAAACCGTGCTTCTAAACGCGCGTCTGCGCGCCCTGCGAAAAAAATCGCCGATGGCTCACCACCGGCATGCGCGCCCTGATATCCGCCTGTTCGACGGAGTCACGCTCGGCCAGCAATACGCCCTCGCCTTGCGTCTGCTCGGCCAGCACCCGCCCCCAAGGGTCGATGATGGCAGCGTGCCCGTAGGTCTCGCGCGGACCCGGATGAACGCCTCCCTGGGCCGCTGCAAGCACGTAACACTGGGTTTCGATGGCCCTCGCGCGAATCAGAATGTCCCAATGCGCCGCCCCCGTCACGGCGGTAAATGCCGAGGGTGCAGTAATCAGCTCCGCACCAGCGCTTCGTAACTCACTGTACAGCTCTGGAAAGCGCAGGTCGTAGCACACGGTCAGGCCCAGCTTGCCGACTGGAGTATCAGCCACCACCACTCGCTCACCATGAGCATAGTCGTCAGATTCACGATAACGACCACGACTGTCAGACACATCCACGTCGAACAAGTGCAGTTTGTCGTAGCGAGCCACTTGCTCGCCGTCAGCATTGATCAGCAGCGAGCAGGCATTGACCTTGGCATCTGGCTGGCCTTCTGGCGGCAACGGTAATGTCCCGGCAACTACCCATAAGTTGAGGTCGCGAGCGGCCTGTTTCAACCATGGCAGGATCGGGCCTTCACCCAATGCCTCGGCGCGACCGATATCGGCAATATCACGACGGCCCATGGCGGCAAAGTTTTCAGGCAGTACGGCCAGTTGCGCGCCGCCAGCAGCCGCCTTTTCCAGTAGGCGTCGAGCCTGAGCCAGATTAGCCAGCACATCGCTCTGACTGACCATTTGAATCACTGCAAACGACATGACGCGCTCCTATTTTTTCTCAAAAGGCTTGTCGAAGGTGATCTTCGGATCGTTCCACGGGCCTTGAATGCTGTATTGCACACTGGCGAAGCGCGACACCTGATCGCCGATCAGCTTGTTGAGCAAAAATACCGCCCCACCTACCGCTGGCCCACCCACCACCAACGCGGCCAAGGACAGGTTGTTGGTCACCGGCAAGGTCACCAGCAGCTTGGCGTTGACCTGATCGGTGACCATGTTCAGCGTGCCATTAAGCTCCAGGTTGGTAGATGGCCCGGTCATCAGAATCGGTTTGCTGGTGCTATAGACACCACTGCTGGCATTGAGCACGCCCTTGACCCGGTCGTAGCTCAGACCTTTGCCAAACAGGTCGGAGAAGTCCAGACGCAGGCGACGGCCAATGGCGTTGAAATTCAGCAGACCAAAAATGCGCAGCACCTGGGCGCTGCCATCGACTTCCACAAACTGGCCTTTATTGAGTGAAGCATCCAGGGTACCGGAAAAACGCTTGAGGCCGATCCAGGCCGGTGAACCCGGCCAGTTGCCATCGACGTCCAGATGAAAATTATTGCTGGTCACACTGGGGGCAAAGCCCCAGTTCTTGAGTACGTCAGCCAAATTGCCGCCACCCAGACGGCCCTGATACCAGCTCTTGCTGCTACCCGCGACGCCTTCCCAACCACCCGAGCCTTCGAGCAGCAGGCCCTTGAGCCCCAGGTTCAGGCTGTTGAGGCTAATGCCACGACTGTTTGGCCGTACTTTGAGCGACCAGGCGCCAAGCAAGTCCGGTCCTTGGTAGAGCTGTCGAATGACGATGTCCAGCGCCGGAATGTTTCGCGGATCAACCGCAGCTAGCGGGTCCGGGGCATTTTCGTCGGCCACCACTTTGGGGTCGGGCGCGGGCAGACGAATGCTCTGCATCGTGACCACAATCGGGGCGTTTTTGGCATCTGGCAAAGTCACCGCACCGAGGGCCTGCTTGCTGTCGATTTGCAACGCCCAGGAGGCGGCATTGCGCTTCATCATCAAGCGAACCTGATCCAGTTGAGTGCCGAAGGCGATCAACTTGCCGACTTTAAAGTCCGCGCTGTTGAGCAGTTGCTTGGCACTGCCGCCGGGGTCCTTGCCTGCATAACGCTCGACCAGCGCCTGCCACGGGGCAACGTCCAGTTCCGAGAGCACGCCACGAATACGCAAGCCCTTGCTGGCAGGGAGCACCGGGTCGCCATCGCCCAGGAACAATTCGCCACGCCCGTCTTCAAACTTGCCATTGGGGGCGGCAAAGGTCAGGTTGGCCAGGTCACCGTAGTCAAACCAGTAGCGGCGCTCGGCCCCTTGCAGGGTCATGCGGAACACGCTGTTGCGGCTCTCATTGGCCGCCAGACCGAACGGCGCTGGTAAATCCACCACAGCGCCCTTGAGGCTGGAACTGACGCGCAACTGGCTGTCGGCACCGTCCAGAGTAAGCTGTAGCTGATAAGGCAAATCACCCGTCACCGGGATCGGCTGATTGAACTTGAGCCAGTCAGTGAGTTTTTTAACCCCCACTTGACCGCTTGCCACCAAACGGGTGCTGATGCGGCCGGGCTTGCCGTCGGCAAAGATCTGCGCCGTGATCGGACGATCAAACGCACGTGCGCTGATGCCCTTGCCACTCAGCCCCTTGGCACTGTCAAAGCGAAAGTCGCCTTTGAGTTGAGTGAGTTCGAGCTCAGGTTCGCTGATTTTCAAGCGCGCCTTGTCGGTATTGAAATCCACCAGGATTTTCGGCTCTTCACCTTTGCCCAGCGGGATATCCAGATCGACCCGGCCTTTGAGCGAGCCCTCCCCCTGCCAGCCAGCAAAGGTTTCAGCGGTGCCAATCGGCGCCTCCTGAAGAATTTTCAGGCCGTCACCAAGACCACCGTCAAAATCGCCATCCAGCAACAGATGACTGACCTTGCCGCTGGGCACATGGGGAATACTCACCGCAACGTTGCGAACCTGCGTGTCGAGCAGTTGGCCTTTGCTGGCCATGATCCGCACGCCGCTATCTTCGATAAATACATCACCCGAGACATTGCGCACATGGGGCCAGCCGGGCTGGAACGCCAGTTCTGCACCCTGCACTTTGAAGAACAGGCTGATATTGCGTGCCGCCGCAACGGCGTCGTGGCTCAGCGATCCTTGGTACTGGAAAAAACCTTCTTCGACCGCGCCCTTGATAATCGCGGTACTCAGCCATTCGGTAAGCGCCGGGCTCAACACTTCAGGCAGGTATTTGGGGGTAAAACGACCATCGCCATCCGTTAGACCGACCCGTAGGTCCATGTAGTCTTCCTGGGAATGGTCGAGGTGGATCCGAATCAAAAAGTCAGCCGCGATCTTGCCCTCCTCCCCCAGCACTTTGATGTACGGCGCGATCAGGGTGAAGCTGTCCTTGTTCAAGGTCCAGGTCAGCAGAGCATTGGCTTGCAGGTACTGCCAGGGCTTGGCGAAGATCGGCTCCAGATGCAGCATGAAATCCTTGCTGTCGAGCCGCAGTTCGCCCTTGCCCAGGTCACCGCTGATCAGGCCGCTGACGTTGCGCGCAGCCGGGGCACCGTGGGTGGCATTGAACCCGACCTGTTGCAGATTGGCAGCGAAGCTGAGCTTTTCATCGCCTGTCGCGTCGGGACGGTAGTCGAGCAGCACATTACGCAGCGTACCCGTGACCTTGAGCTGGTCGATCACCTTGGCCAAACCGTCGGGCCACGGCGCCAGCGAATCGAGCAACGGTGTAATCGGGGTCAGGTCCAGGCGGTCAGCCTGCAAGTGCCAGCGCTCCTGCTCCTTGTCGGTCGCCGCGAACTGCTGCAACTGCATGCGGGTTTCCCAGCGGGTCTTGCCCAGGTCCATTGCCAGCGAATCGAGTACTACATTGAAACCTTGCTTGCCCCGTTCAGCCCAGGCATGCAGCGCCAGGCTGTCAATGGTCTCGGCTTTACGGTCGGCGTAGGCACCGCTGATTTTTGGTGCATTCAAGCGTGCAACCGCGCTCTGTACCGAGCCTTTGTTCCAGTTAAACCAGAGCTCGCCACCCGCCTTGAGTTCAGACACTTTCCACGGTTGAAGCAGCGTGGCGGGCAGCCATTTGGCCCAGTCACTCTGCGGCAGGCTGACATAAGCCTGGGCCGCACCATCTCGCCACTGGCTAGCCTGAACCTGGGTCTTGAGGCTCAGCGCTACAGGTTGACCATCGGGCAAGGTAAGCCGCGCGTCGAGGCGCTGATCCGAGGCGCCAACGTCCAGCGTCAGCCCTACATAGGTCATGGTCAGCGGAGCGTGCTTGAAGGGTTCGAGCGTCACCTGGCTGTCGAGCACCGACAACTGCGATACACGCTGCAGCTGATTGAGTAATTGCTCAGGATCCAGTGGCTGGTCGTCCTGTACCGGCAACCCTTCGAGGGCCCAATGGCCGTCCTGGTCCTGACGCAAGCTAAGTTGCAGACCATTGAGTTGCACGCGGGCGATACGGATGTCACGGTTCAACAGGCTGGCCCACACGTCGGGCACCACCTGCACTTCATCCAGGCGCAAGGCACTGTTGCCCTCGCCAATCATCACATCGTGTGCCAGCAATACGGGCGCCATGGCGCTCCAGCGCCCCTCAAGGCTGCCAATCGTCAATGGCATGCCCAAGGCTTCGCGGGCTTTGTTCTGCACCTCGATGCGGTATTCAGCGATCAGCGGGGTCAATTCACGGCCGAGGCTGACGTACAGCGCCGTCAACACTAAAACCAGGGCGCACAGGCCCAACCCCCAACGGGTCAGCGCGGCAAAAAAGCGTGTCAGACGCTCCATGTCAGGTGGCCCCTTCAGTAATGATCACAGGGGCTGAGCTCAGCCCCTTTTTAACGCTATACGACGTCTGATACTTCAGAGCAGCACCACATCGTATTGTTCCTGGGAATACATGGTTTCGACCTGAAAACGAATCGTACGCCCGATAAAACCTTCCAGTTCCGCAACGTTGCCGGACTCTTCGTCCAGTAAGCGGTCGACCACTTTCTGATTGGCCAACACCCGATAACCTGTCGCCTGATAGGCCCGGGCCTCACGCAGGATTTCACGGAAAATTTCATAGCAGATGGTTTCAGCGGTTTTCAGCTTGCCCCGGCCCTGGCAGCACACACACGGCTCGCACAGAACCTGTTCAAGGCTCTCGCGGGTGCGTTTGCGGGTCATCTGCACCAGACCCAACTCGGTAATCCCGATGATGTTGGTCTTGGCGTGATCACGCTCCAGCTGTTTTTCGAGGGTGCGCAGCACCTGACGCTGATGCTCTTCATCTTCCATGTCGATGAAGTCAATGATGATGATCCCGCCCAGGTTGCGCAGGCGCAATTGCCGGGCAATGGCGGTGGCCGCTTCGAGGTTGGTCTTGAAGATGGTTTCTTCAAGGTTGCGATGGCCCACAAATGCGCCGGTATTGACGTCAATGGTGGTCATGGCTTCAGCCGGATCGACCACCAGATAACCGCCGGACTTGAGCGGGACTTTGCGATCCAGGGCTTTCTGGATTTCGTCTTCCACGCCGTACAAGTCAAAAATCGGCCGTTCGCCTGGGTAGTGCTCAAGGCGGTCGGCAATTTCAGGCATCAGTTCGGCAACAAACTGAGTGGTTCTCTGGAAGGTTTCACGCGAATCGATGCGGATTTTCTCGATCTTGGGACTGACCAGATCGCGCAATGTGCGCAGTGCCAAGCCTAGATCTTCGTAGATCACAGTCGGCGCACCAACGGTTTTGATCTGGGCCCCGATCTGGTCCCACAAGCGGCGCAGGTAGCGAATATCCATCAGGATTTCATCCGCCCCGGCGCCCTCGGCCGCCGTACGCAGGATAAAACCACCGGCTTCCTGGATGCCTTCCTGGGCCACGCAATCGGTGACCACCCGCTTCAAACGCTCACGTTCGGCTTCGTCTTCAATTTTCAACGAAATACCAACATGCGCGGTGCGCGGCATGTACACCAGATAGCGTGAAGGAATCGACAGCTGAGTAGTCAGACGTGCGCCCTTGGAAGCGATCGGATCCTTGGTAACCTGCACCACCAGGCTCTGGCCTTCGTGCACCAGCGTGCTGATGCTTTCAACGGCCTGGCCTTCGCGCAGGGAAATTTCGGAGGCATGGATAAAGGCCGCGCGGTCCAGCCCGATATCAACAAAGGCCGCCTGCATGCCGGGCAAAACCCTGACAATTTTGCCTTTATAAATGTTGCCGACAATGCCCCGGCGCTGGGTACGCTCGACATGCACCTCTTGCAGAACACCGTTCTCTACCACCGCCACGCGCGATTCCATCGGCGTGATGTTGATCAGGATCTCTTCACTCATGGCTGGGTCTCGTTCAGGCGTCATCACAGTAGTGCCACGTCTCGTAGGTGCGGTATTCAGCGCACGGTAAGGTTTTGCCAACAGGGTATGCCGAAATGCCCGAGCAGTTCTGCGGTTTCGCACACGGGCAACCCAACAACGGCTGAATAACTGCCATTTAGACCCGCCACGAACACCGCTGCCAAGCCCTGAATGGCGTAACCACCGGCTTTATCCTGCGGCTCACCGCTGGCCCAGTACAGGCTGGCTTCTTGTTTGTCGATGTTTCGAAAACGGACCTGGCTGCGCACCACTCGAGTTTCGCAACGCCCGGCATCCACAATCGCGATGGCGGTCAACACCTCATGCTCCCGGCCAGATAACGCCATGAGCATAGCCAAGGCGTCGGCCTCGTCGACTGGTTTACCGAGAATGTGCTCATCGAGCACCACAGCCGTATCGGCCCCCAGAACGCAAAACCCGTCGTCCGGTTTCGATGCCAGCAGTTGCTGGCGTCCAGCTTGGGCCTTTTCACGCGCCAGGCGCTCGACATAGGCCACAGGGGATTCATTCTGGAGGGGGGTTTCGTCAATGGCCGCACTGACTGTTTGAAACGGCACGCCGATTTGAGTCAGTAACTCGCGTCGGCGCGGTGAGCCAGAGGCCAGATAAAGCGAGGTCATCAAGACATCTCCCTGTCGAGGTGCACAAACCAGGAAATGGCTCGTATCCGATTAATTGATTTTGAAACGTCTGCATAACCCGCGAAGCCCGTAACTGATCCAGGGCCACAGCAGTGCACTGACCAAAGCCGGCAAGATCAGCGCCAGGGTCGGTTGGCGGTTCCCGGTCAAGGCACTGAGCCACAACTGGGCGAGCTGAGCCAGACCGAAAATCACCAGAATCACCAGGCTTTGCTGCCACATCGGGAACACCCGCAGGCGCTGCTGCAGTGACAAGACCAGGAAGGTGATGAGGGTCAGTGTCAGGGCGTTCTGCCCCAGTAACGTGCCGTACAGCACATCCTCGGCCAGCCCCAGGCAAAACGCAGTGAGCATTCCCACTTTATGCGGCATGTACAAGGCCCAAAAGGCCAACAACAAGGCCAGCCAGAGCGGGCGCAGGATTTCCATGAACTGCGGCATCGGTGAAATGCTGAGCAACAGGCCGATGGCAAATGTCAGCCAGATCAGCCAGCTGTTACTCGAACGCGTACTCGCCATTATTGCCTCTCCCGAGTAGTGGCCGGCACAGCGGCTGGCGGCCTGGCTGCGGCGGGGGTTGCAGAAGGAGGCTTGGCAGCCGGGGCCTTGGCAGAAGCAGGCTTGGCGGCCACAGGCGCCACCGACGGTGCAACTACAGCTGCAGGTGCAGGTGCAGGTGCAGGTGCAGCCACCGGTGCTGCAGGTTTTGGCACTGTCGCCGGAACAATGGAAGGTGCTTCACCGTTTTGCTCTGCC
This sequence comes from Pseudomonas kulmbachensis, assembly GCF_963681935.1. Lineage (NCBI taxonomy): Bacteria > Pseudomonadati > Pseudomonadota > Gammaproteobacteria > Pseudomonadales > Pseudomonadaceae > Pseudomonas > Pseudomonas kulmbachensis. The sequence continues at coordinate 4,359,229 of NZ_OY817088.1, forward strand.
TGCTGGGCCTTGGCAGCGTCATTGGCCCGCTCTTCCGGGGTTCGGCTATCGCTGAACACCAGCAGCAGGTAACGGCTACGGTTCAAGGCCGCCGTCGGCACTGCCCGCACAATGGCAAAAGGCTGGCCCGAGTCGTGAATCACTTCTTTGACCGTTGCCACCGGATAACCGGCCGGGAAACGCTGCCCCAGGCCCGAGCTGACCAGCAGGTCGCCCACTTTGATATCCGCAGTGTCTGCAACATGACGCAGTTCCAGGCTCTCCGGATTACCCGTACCGCTGGCAATCGCGCGCAAGCCATTACGGTTTACCTGCACCGGAATGCTGTGGGTCGTATCAGTCAGCAACAGGACACGCGAGGTGTAGGGCATCAGCTCGACCACTTGCCCCATCAGCCCACGGGCATCAAGCACGGGCTGCCCCAGTACCACGCCGTCGCGCTCACCTTTGTTGATGATGATGCGATGGGTGAAGGGGTTAGGGTCCATGCCGATCAACTCGGCCACTTCAACCTTTTCGTTGACCAGCGCGGATGAGTTCAGCAACTCGCGCAGGCGCACGTTCTGCTCGGTCAAGGCGGCCAGCTTTTGCATGCGGCCTTGAAGCAGAAGGTTTTCAGTTTTGAGTTTCTCGTTTTCCGCCACAAGCTCGGTACGGCTGCCGAACTGACTGGCCACACCCTGCCACAAGCGCTGCGGCAAATCGGTAATCCAGTAGGACTGCATCAGCACCAGCGACATTTGACTGCGCACGGGTTTGAGCAACGTGAAGCGAGCGTCCACTACCATCAGCGTGACCGATAGCACGACCAGCACCAAAAAGCGCACGCCCAATGAGGGGCCTTTGGAAAAGAGCGGTTTAATAAGCCGCTCCTCCCGGGCAAGTGTTCAATTTATTCATACGGCTTCAAGCGGCCTGGATGAAGATTGACAGAAGATAAACGCCAAAAGGCAGCACTGCAAAGTGCTACCTTCTGATGATAACCAAAGGACTGCACCACACGATCTTATTCGCTGGAGAGCAGGTCCATTGTGTGTTTATCCATCATTTCCAGCGCACGGCCACCGCCACGCGCAACGCAGGTCAGCGGGTCTTCGGCAACAATCACCGGCAGACCAGTTTCCTGAGCCAGCAACTTGTCGAGATCACGCAGCAAGGCGCCACCACCGGTCAGTACCAGACCACGCTCGGCGATGTCCGAAGCCAATTCTGGCGGAGACTGCTCCAGTGCGCTTTTCACAGCCTGAACGATGGTTGCCAGCGACTCTTGCAGAGCCTCAAGCACTTCATTGGAGTTCAGGGTGAAGGCACGTGGTACGCCTTCTGCCAGGTTACGGCCGCGCACGTCGACTTCACGTACTTCACCGCCAGGGAAAGCCGTACCGATTTCGGTCTTGATGCGCTCGGCAGTCGACTCACCGATCAGGCTGCCGTAGTTGCGACGTACGTAAGTGATGATCGCTTCGTCGAAACGGTCGCCACCCACCCGTACGGATTCGGCGTAAACCACACCGTTCAGGGAGATCAGGGCGATTTCAGTGGTACCACCACCGATATCGACAACCATCGAACCGCGTGCTTCTTCAACCGGCAAGCCGGCACCGATGGCAGCAGCCATTGGTTCTTCGATCAGGAACACTTCACGGGCACCGGCACCGAGTGCCGATTCACGAATGGCACGACGCTCTACCTGAGTCGATTTGCAAGGCACACAAATCAGAACTCGCGGGCTAGGTTGCAGGAAACTGTTTTCATGCACCTTGTTGATGAAGTACTGCAGCATTTTTTCGCAAACGCTGAAATCGGCAATAACGCCGTCTTTCATCGGACGAATGGCAGCAATGTTGCCCGGTGTACGGCCAAGCATGCGCTTGGCCTCGGTGCCGACGGCAACGACACTTTTCTGGTTACCGTGTGTCCGAATAGCCACAACCGATGGCTCATTCAGGACAATACCGCGCTCACGCACGTAAATAAGGGTGTTGGCAGTGCCCAGGTCGATGGAAAGATCGCTGGAAAACATGCCACGCAGTTTCTTGAACATGGGAAAGGGACCCTAGGCAACGCGTGGGTAAAAAAGTGCGGCAAACTCTAACAACGACAGGGATTTTGGGCAAGGCGCCAATATGTTAAATTGGACGCTTTTCCGAGCACCAATGCCCATAATCGCGGCCATATGACCGTAGAAATGCGGTAGTGTTCCGACAATCTAACACACGGATAGCATCCGTCCTGTTTTCCACTGGAGAATCCCATGGCGCTTGACCGCTCCGACGTGGAAAAAATCGCTCATTTGGCCCGTATTGGCCTCAATGATGCCGATATTCCACGCACCACCGAAGCCCTTAACAGCATTCTGGGGCTGATTGATCAGATGCAGGCCGTCGACACCACCGGTATCGAGCCTCTGGCCCACCCACTGGAAGCCAGCCAGCGCCTGCGCGCAGACGTCGTGACTGAAAGCAATCATCGCGAGGCTTATCAGTCCATCGCACCAGCGGTCGAAAACGGCCTCTATCTGGTTCCGAAAGTCATCGAGTAAAGGGAAAGAGCCTGCATGCATCAATTGACTCTGGCCGAGATCGCCCGCGGACTCGCCGATAAAAAGTTTTCCTCCGAAGAGCTGACCAAGACCCTGCTGGCGCGTATCGCCCAGCTCGATCCTCAGCTCAACAGTTTCATCACCCTCACCGAAGACCTCGCCCTAGAGCAGGCCAAGGCCGCTGACGCACGTCGCGCCAACGGTGAAACCGGTGCCCTGCTGGGCGCGCCGATCGGTCACAAGGACTTGTTCTGCACCTTGGGCGTACGCACCAGCTGCGGCTCCAAAATGCTCGACAACTTCAAGGCCCCGTATGACGCCACCGTGGTTGCCAAACTGGCTAGCGCTGGCGCTGTGACCTTGGGCAAGACCAACATGGACGAGTTCGCCATGGGGTCGGCCAACGAATCGAGCTACTACGGGGCGGTCAAAAACCCGTGGAACCTTGAGCATGTTCCGGGCGGTTCGTCTGGCGGTTCGGCAGCAGCCGTTGCCGCTCGTCTGTTACCTGCCGCGACTGGCACCGACACCGGCGGTTCTATCCGACAGCCGGCAGCGCTGACCAATCTCACTGGCCTGAAACCGACCTACGGTCGTGTTTCGCGCTGGGGCATGATTGCTTACGCCTCCAGCCTCGATCAGGGCGGCCCGTTGGCCCGCACGGCCGAAGACTGCGCCATCCTGCTGCAAGGCATGGCCGGTTTCGACCCGCAAGACTCCACCAGCATCGACGAACCCGTGCCGGACTTCAGCGCCAACCTTAATGGTTCGCTGCAAGGCCTGCGCATTGGCGTGCCTCAGGAGTTCTTCAGCGAAGGTCTCGACTCGCGCATCGCAGAACTGGTCCACAACAGCATCAAAGAGCTGGAAAAGCTCGGTGCCGTGATCAAGCCCATTAGCCTGCCGAACATGCAGCACGCGATTCCTGCGTACTACGTGATCGCGCCAGCCGAAGCTTCGTCCAACCTGTCGCGTTTTGACGGCGTACGCTTCGGCCATCGCTGCGAAAACCCGAAAGACCTCACTGACCTGTACCAGCGCTCGCGCGCCGAAGGCTTTGGCCCGGAAGTACAGCGCCGGATTCTGGTCGGTGCCTACGCCCTGTCGGCGGGTTACTACGACGCTTACTACCTGCAAGCGCAAAAAATCCGCCGCCTGATCAAAAATGACTTCATGGCTGCGTTCAACGAAGTCGACATCATCCTCGGCCCGACCACGCCTAACCCGGCCTGGAAAATCGGCGCTAAAAACAGCGATCCGGTTTCGGCCTATCTGGAAGACGTCTACACCATTACCGCCAACCTCGCGGGCCTGCCGGGCCTGTCGATGCCAGCCGGTTTTGTCGATGGCTTGCCAGTGGGCGTGCAATTGCTCGCGCCTTACTTCCAGGAAGGTCGCTTGCTCAACGTTGCCCATCAGTACCAGCTGAACACTGACTGGCACACGCGCTCACCTGCCGGCTTCTGAGGAAAAACATATGCAATGGGAAGTTGTGATCGGGCTGGAAATTCACTCCCAGCTCGCCACCCAATCGAAGATTTTCTCCGGTAGCGCTACCACTTTTGGTGCAGAACCGAACACCCAGGCCAGCCTGGTTGACCTGGGCATGCCCGGCGTACTGCCGGTGCTGAACCAGGAAGCCGTGCGCATGGCCGTGATGTTCGGTCTGGCAGTTGATGCTGAAATTGTTCAGCACAACGTATTTGCCCGCAAAAACTACTTCTACCCGGACCTGCCCAAGGGCTACCAGATCAGCCAAATGGAACTGCCGATTGTCGGCAAGGGCCACTTGGATATCACCTTGGAAGACGGCACCGTCAAACGCGTCGGCATCACCCGTGCCCACCTTGAAGAAGATGCTGGCAAAAGCCTGCACGAAGACTTCAGCGGCGCCACCGGCATCGACCTGAACCGTGCGGGGACGCCGCTGCTGGAAATCGTGTCCGAGCCGGACATGCGCAGCGCCAAAGAAGCCGTGGCCTACGTCAAGGCGATGCACGCCCTTGTGCGTTACCTGGGCATCTGCGACGGCAACATGGCAGAAGGCTCGTTGCGTTGCGACTGTAACGTGTCGATTCGCCCGGTTGGCCAGGCCGAGTTCGGTACACGCTGCGAGATCAAGAACGTCAACTCGTTCCGCTTCATCGAGAAGGCGATCAACAGCGAAGTACAACGTCAGATCGAACTGATCGAAGACGGCGGCAAGGTCATTCAACAGACCCGCCTGTACGACCCGAACAAGGACGAAACCCGCGCCATGCGCAGCAAGGAGGAAGCCAACGACTACCGTTACTTCCCCGACCCGGACCTGCTGCCAGTGGTCATCGAAGATTCGTTTATCGAAGACGTGCGCGCCACCCTGCCGGAGCTGCCACCGCAGAAACGCGAGCGCTTCCAGTCCCAGTTCGGCCTGTCGGCCTACGACGCCAGCGTATTGGCTTCGAGCCGCGAACAAGCAGACTACTTCGAGAAAGTCGTGAGCATCAGTGGCGACGCCAAACTGGCGGCCAACTGGGTGATGGTCGAGTTGGGCAGCCTGCTCAACAAGCAAGCCCTGGACATCGACCAGTCGCCGGTCAGCGCCGAGCAACTGGGCGGCATGCTGCAGCGCATCAAGGACAACACCATCTCCGGCAAAATCGCCAAGGTCGTGCTGGAAGCGATGGCCAATGGCGAAGGCACTGCCGACGATGTCATTGAAAAGCGCGGCCTCAAGCAAGTCACCGACAGCGGCGCGATTGAAAAGGTGCTGGATGAAGTGCTGGCGGCCAACGCAGAACAGGTCGAGCAATACCGTGCGGCAGACGAAGCCAAGCGCGGCAAGATGTTCGGCTTCTTTGTGGGCCAGGCGATGAAAGCCTCCAAAGGCAAAGCCAACCCGCAACAGGTCAACGAACTGCTCAAAAGCAAGCTCGAAGGCTAAAAGCAAAGCTAGTAGCCGCTGCAGTAGGCTGCGACAAGGGCCGCAGGACCTTCGCTTTTGATAAAAAAGCGGGGGCACTATGCAACCCATCGCAGCCTGCGGCAGCGGCTACAGCTTATTTAACGGCTAACAAAAAGGATTCCCCATGAAGCGGCTACTCGGCGCCTGCGCCCTGCTCAGCTTGCTCGCTGGCTGTGCCAGCCATGACATAGACCCCCGCGGCTATGACAAAACCGGCATTGCCTCCTATTACGGCGCTCGCCACCACGGCAAGCGAACCGCCAGCGGCGAACCCTTCGACCAACATGCCCTCACTGCCGCCCACCCTGGCCTGCCTTTCGGCACGCGGGTACTGGTGACCAATTTAAGCAACGACAAATCCGTCGTGGTGCGCATCAATGATCGCGGGCCGCACACCCGTGGCCGCCTGATCGATCTTTCGCGCAAGGCCGCCCAGCAGTTGGATATGCTGCGTACAGGCACAGCCAAAGTCCGGGTTCAGGGCTTGAGTGATTAATTGAGGGAGTTGTCGCTATTTTTGGCTTGAGCGCTCTATCACCGTGGAACTTGCTGCAATTGCTCTGTGGCCTCGTGCTGCTGATCGCAGGAGCCGAATTACTGGTGCGTTGCGCCGTGCGCATCGCTGCCAACATGAAAGTGCGTCCACTGCTGATCGGTTTGACCGTGGTGGCACTGGGCAGCAGCGCACCGCAGATGACCGTCAGCCTGCAGGCTGCATTCAATGACACCGCCGACATTGCCGTGGGCAGTGTGATCGGCAGTAACATCTTCAATATCCTGGTCACCCTCGGGCTCTCGGCACTGATCATTCCCCTGCGCGTGTCCCGTCAACTGGTACGGCTGGACATACCCCTGATGATCCTGGCCAGCGGCCTGGTATTCGCCCTGGCGCTGAACAAACAACTCGACCGCCTGGACGGCGTGGTCTTGCTAGGCGGCCTACTGATCTATCTGGCCCTGCTGCTGCGCCAATCTCGCCACAGCGGCCATCATCACGCCAGCCACGATTTGCCCCGTACCTCTTGGCTGCACAACTTACTGCTGATGCTCGCAGCTCTGGGTCTGCTCGGGCTTGCCGGGCATCTGCTGCTCGGGGCCGCAGTCACGCTAGCCACTGAACTGGGGCTGTCAGAGCGGATAATCGGACTGACCATCATTGCCGTCAGCACCTCGCTGCCAGAACTGGCCACTTCCCTGATTGCAGCATTTCGCGGCCAGCGCGAAATTGCCGTCGGCAACGTGATTGGTAGTAACGTCTTTAACCTGTTGGGAGTTCTCGGCCTGACTGCGTTGGTGGCACCCACACCCTTGTCCGTGTCGCCCAATGCGCTGGCGTTCGACCTGCCGGTGATGCTGGGTGTTGCGGCGCTGTGCCTGCCCGTGTTCTACACCGGCTACCGCGTGACCCGTGTTGAAGGGGTGTTGTTTCTGGGGTTGTATCTGGCTTATGGCCTGCACGTGGTGTCCTTCACCACCGGCATGCCGTTGGCCGGCAAGCTTGAACACCTGATGCTGTTCTTTATCTTGCCGGCGCTGCTGCTGTTTCTGCTGTTCAGCACCCTGCGCGCATGGCGGCGACAGCACTGAGCCGCAGAGGCTAAATCCAACCGCCCCACTGCAACACAAAAATGCCGATATTGGTCGTGATGGCTGCCATCAAGGTGGTGATCACGATAATCGAGGCGGCCAACTCGTGATTGCCATTGGCCGCCCGCGCCATGACATAACTGGCAGCGGCCGTCGGGCTGGCGAAGTACAAAAACAGAATCCCCAGTTCCGGCCCGCGAAAGCCGCAGAGCCAGGCACCCAAGGTTGCCAACAGCGGCATGCTGACCATTTTCACCAGGCTGGCGCTCAGCGCCATGTCGCCACTTTTACGCAAACTCGCCAACGACAGCGTACCGCCGATGCAAATCAGTGCCAGCGGCAAGGTCATCGCCGCCAGGTACTCACCCGATGCCTGCAACCAGCCGGGCAAGCTGATCTTGAACACCGCGAACGGCACAGCAGCCAGCACACTGATGATCAGTGGGTTTTTGAACACACTTTTGCAGATGCTCCAGGGGTCGGACTTGATCACCGGGCTATAGACTGCCAGCACAATGGTCGACAGGGTGTTGTAGAGCAGAATCACCAGACCGGCGAGCACCGCGCCCAACGATATCCCATAATCGCCATACATGCTGGCCGCCAGCGCCAGGCCGATAACCCCGTTGTTCCCGCGAAATGCACCCTGGGTGTAGATCCCGCGATCTTCACGCGGGCAACGCCAGATCGACCAACCCCACGCCAGCGCAAAACTGAGAAAAGTTGCCAGAACGAAGTAAGCCAGCACCTTGGGCTGCAGGGCAGCTCTCAGATCCGCATGCAAAATACCCAGAAACAACAACGCCGGCATGGTGACGTTAAACACCAGGGCCGACGCTGTATGGATAAAGTTGTCATTGATCCAGCCCACACGCTTGAGCACCACGCCCAAAAACAGCATGGCAAACACCGGGGCTGTGATCGTGAGCGTCTGAAGGAAAATAGCCAGCATGTCAGCACACTCATGGAGGTAGAACCGGGTTGAAGCTTTCGTGATGAAAGCTTCAACATCCTTTATTACATGCCTTTGACCGCATAGATGCCAGCGGCATTACGCCAGTAGCCTTTGTAGTCCATACCGTAGCCGAAGATGTAACGGTCAATACACGGCAAACCTACGTAGTTGGCCTTCAGGTCCGGGCGCGCCTTGCGGTCGTGGTCCTTGTCGATCAATACCGCGGTATGCACCTGACGGGCACCGGCGTGTTTGCAGAACTCGACGATCGCGCTCAGGGTGTGACCTTCATCCAGGATGTCATCGATGATCAGCACGTGACGGTCAATGAACGATACTTCTGGCTTGGCCTTCCAGAACAGATCACCGCCTGTGGTTTCATTGCGATAGCGCGTGGCGTGCAAGTACGACGCTTCAAGCGGAAATTTCAGATGGGTGAGCAGCTTGCCGGAAAAAATCAGGCCGCCGTTCATCACACAAAATACCACTGGATTGGTCTCAGCCATTTCAGCCGTGATTTGCGCACCTACGCGGGCAATTGCCACCTCGACTTCAGCTTCGGTGTACAGGCAGTCAGCCTCTCGCATGATTTGACGGATATGCTCGAGATCAGCAGACATGACGCTCTCCAGGGGGGGTTGTGCAAGAAAAGCGGGCAAAGGTACGCATCCGCATGGCTCAGATCAAGCATTTATGGACTAACGTGCAGTAATGTCTGTAGGACATCACCCCGGATTAGATTAATCTAGGCCGCTTTTTTTGCCTGCCCAACCGGAGCCTTTACTTATGCCCATCCGTGAGATCCGCCATCCGCTGATCCGTCACAAGCTCGGCCTTATGCGCCGCGCAGACATTAGCACGAAGAACTTCCGTGAGCTCGCTCAGGAAGTCGGCGCGTTGCTGACCTACGAAGCCACCAAAGACCTGACCCTCGAAACTTACGAGATTGAAGGCTGGTGCGGCACCGTCCAGGTTGAAAAAATCGCTGGCAAGAAAATTACCGTCGTACCGATTCTGCGTGCGGGTATCGGCATGCTCGAAGGCGTACTCAGCCTGATTCCAGGCGCTAAAGTCAGCGCTGTCGGTATTGCCCGTAACGAAGAAACCCTCCAGGCCCACACCTACCTGGAAAAGCTGGTGCCGGAAATCAACGAGCGTCTGGCGATGATTATCGACCCGATGCTGGCCACTGGCTCCTCGATGGTTGCAACCATTGACCTGCTGAAAAAAGCCGGCTGCAAAGAGATCCGCGCCATGGTGCTGGTTGCTGCACCAGAAGGGATTGCTGCGGTTGAAGCCGCTCACCCTGACGTGACCATCTACACCGCCTCTATTGATGAGCGTTTGAACGAGCACGGCTACATCATTCCGGGCTTGGGCGATGCCGGCGACAAGATCTTCGGCACCAAGCAAAAGGACGTATAACATGCAGGACGAGTTCAACGACCCGCTCTGGCGCCAGATTATCTCTGGCGCACAGATGCTCTTCGTGGCCTTTGGCGCGTTGGTGTTGATGCCACTGATTACCGGCCTCGACCCCAACGTTGCACTGTTCACGGCGGGTCTCGGGACTCTGCTGTTCCAGATCGTGACCCGCCGCCAGGTGCCGGTCTTTCTGGCTTCGAGTTTCGCTTTCATTACCCCGATCATTCTCGCCAAGGGCCAGTTCGGCCTGGCCGCGACCATGGGCGGCGTAATGGCAGCCGGTTTCGTGTACACCTTTCTCGGTTTCGCGGTAAAGCTTAAAGGCACCGGCTTTATTGATCGCCTGCTGCCACCCGTGGTGATTGGCCCGGTGATTATCTCGATTGGCCTGGCAATGGCGCCCATCGCTGCGCATATGGCCATGGGCCGCGCTGAAGATGGCTCCGAGCTGATCCACTATCAAACCGCCATGATGATCTCGATGCCAGCGCTGCTGACCACCTTGATCGTGGCTGTATTCGGTAAAGGGATTTTCCGTCTGGTGCCAATCATTGCCGGTGTGCTGGTGGGTTTTGGCATGGCGTTCTACTTCGGGGTCGTCGACACCGCCAAGATCGCCGCGGCGCCCTGGTTCGCCATGCCGCACTTCACCGCTCCCGAGTTCAACTGGCAGGCGATTCTGTTTATCGTTCCCGTGGCACTTGCCCCGGCCATTGAACATATCGGCGGCGTAATTGCCGTGGGCAGCGTAACCGGTCGTGACTACCTGAAAAAACCGGGCCTGCACCGCACGCTGTTCGGTGACGGCATCGCTACCACCGCTGCAGGCCTGCTGGGCGGACCGCCCAACACTACCTACGCCGAAGTAACGGGCGCAGTGATGCTGACCAAGAACTACAACCCGAAAATCATGACCTGGGCGGCGATCTTCGCCATCAGCCTGGCTTTTGTCGGTAAGTTCGGCGCGCTGCTGCAAAGTATTCCAGTGCCAGTGATGGGCGGAATTCTGTGCCTGCTGTTCGGTTCGATTGCCGCTGTAGGCATGAACACCCTGATCCGCCACCAGGTTGACCTGAGTGAAGCGCGCAATCTGGTGATCGTGTCGGTAACGCTGGTATTCGGGATTGGCGGTGTGCTGATCGGTACAGGCATGGGCCCGGAAGACTTCGGTCTCAAGGGCATCGCGTTGTGCGCCATCGTTGCGATAGCGCTTAACCTGATCCTGCCGGGCAATGACAGCTGGAAGCACAAGAAAGGTGGTGGGCCGGTTATCTGAATCGACCTGACAACCTAAGTATCTGATGTGGGAGCTAGCTTGCCAGCTCCCACATCAGATAACCGCTACTACAGCGCCAACGGCGCTCTTTCACACAATGTATTCAATGCCTTTGCCCATTGCGGGTTGTCATTGAGACACGGCACCAGCACCAACTCCTCGCCCCCCGCCTCAATAAACTGCTCGCGTCCGCGATCACCGATCTCTTCCAGGGTTTCGATGCAATCGGCCACAAACGCCGGGCACATCACCAGAATCTTTTTCACCCCTTGCTTGGCCAACGCATCCAGGCGCGCCTCAGTGTAGGGTTCGATCCACTTGGCCCGGCCCAGACGGGACTGGAACGCCACCGACCACTTGCCCTCAGGCAGCCCCATACGCTCGGCGAAGGCCTGGGCAGTACGCAAACACTGCGCCCGATAACAGGTCGCCAGGACAGCGGGCGAAGCATTTCGGCAGCAGTCTTCATTCTTGAAGCAGTGGTTGCCGGTCGGGTCCAGCTTGTGCAAATGCCGCTCTGGCAGGCCGTGAAAACTCAGCAGCAGATGGTCGTAATCCTGTTCCAGATGTGGCTTGGCGCTGGCGACCAATGCATCGAGATACTCGGGCTGATCGTAGAACGGCTGCACGATGGAGAACTGAACAGGCAGTTTTTTGCTCTTTACCACGCGCTTGGCTTCTTCAATCACCGTGGTCACGGTGCTGTCGGCAAACTGTGGATAAAGCGGTGCTAGCGTGACCTTTTTGATGCCCTGCGCAGCCAAACGGGTGAGCACCGTTTCAATCGATGGCTCACCGTAGCGCATGGCCAACTCAACCGGGCCCTGGGTCCACTCCTTGGTCATCGCCTTCTGCAAGCGGCGGCTGAGCTCTACCAGCGGCGAGCCCTCCTCCCACCAGATCGAGGCATAGGCATGGGCGGACTGCTCCGGGCGCTTGATCAGGATCAGCGATACCAGCAAACGCCGTACCGGCCACGGCAAGTCGATCACGTACGGGTCCATCAAAAACTGGTTCAAGTAGCTGCGTACATCCGCTACCGAAGTAGACGCCGGCGAACCCAGGTTAACCAGCAACAGCGCGTGGTCGGTCATGCAACATCCTATTTCAGAGGCGGGCGGCTACATCATCTAGCGCCGCACGCAAATCGGTGAACTGAAAAGTAAAACCGGCAGCCAGCAACCTTGCAGGTGTTGCCCGCTGACCACCCAATAACAAACCTGACATCTCGCCCAGCAGCACGCGCAAGACAAATGTTGGCATGGGCATAAACGCCGGACGGTGCAGTACGCGGCCCAGGGTTTGAGCGAACTCGGCATTGCGTACCGGGTGCGGCGCGCAGGCATTATAAGGACCGCTGGCGGCATTCTCATGCACAAGAAAATCAATCAGGGCAATTTGATCCTTGATATGAATCCATGGCATCCATTGCCGACCATTGCCTATCGGCCCGCCCAGCGCCAGTTTGAAAGGCAGTAGCAAGCGCGACAAAAAGCCGCCCTCGGCTGCCAACACCAGCCCCGTGCGCACCAGTACCACGCGCATGCCCAAGGCCTGCGCGCGTTGCGCGGTTTCTTCCCAGGCGATGCACAAGTGACTGGCAAAATCCTCGCTGACTGGCGGCGAGTCCTCTGTCAGCTCACGCTCGCCACCGTCGCCATACCAGCCAACGGCCGAGCCGGATACCAGCACCGATGGCCTGTGCTCACGGCTTTCAAGCCAGGCCACCAGGGTTTCAGTCAGGGTGATGCGGCTGCTCCACAACAAGGCCTTGCGTTTGCGCGTCCAGGGCCGGTCAGCGATGGGTGCGCCAGCGAGGTTGATCACCGCGTCAACGGGATCCTGCCCAAGCGCTTCAAGTGTGGCGATACCCTTGACCTGAGCACCGCACAATTGAGCCACTTGCTCAGGGCGCCGGCTCCACACACTGAGGCGATGGCCTTGCGCCAGCCAGTGACGACAGAGCTGACGCCCTATCAAGCCTGTACCGCCGGTCAGCAATATGTGCATGAGTTGATCCTCGTAAGGAGTTTTATCGGGAGCACTGGTCTATTTTTATACCAAGACCTTTTATCGGTCTTCGAGCTGACTTAAGAATAGGCCACATGGATCTGAAAGAAACACTAAAACCTATACTAACAAATAGAATTGTACAGGTATTGCCGACGGCGTAGTCTGTGCAAACAGAGAACGAGGCCATAATGACTGTACCTATCGCGATCATCGGCGCCGGCATAGCCGGGCTGGCAGCAGCAAACACTCTGCACAAGGCAGGACACGCGATTCATCTTTTCGATAAAAGCCGTGGTAGCGGCGGACGCATGTCGAGCAAGCGCAGCGATGTCGGGGTGCTGGACCTGGGGGCTCAGTACTTCACCGCTCGCGACCGGCGCTTTGTCGATGAAGTCCAACAATGGCAAGCCAATGGCTGGGCCATCGAGTGGGAGCCACACCTGTACCACTATAAAAACGGTCAGTTAAGCCCCTCCCCTGACGAGCAGACCCGCTGGGTCGGCAAGCCACGCATGAGCGCCATTACCCGCGGCCTGCTAGGCCATCTGCCGGTGAGCTTTGCATGCCAGATCACCGACCTGATACGCGGTGAAAAGCATTGGCACCTGCTGGATGCCGAGGGTGGCGAACACGGCCCGTTCAGCCACGTCATCATCGCCACCCCGGCGCCGCAAGCCACGTCTCTGCTGGCCAGCGCGCCAAAACTGGCAAGCACTGCAGCAGGGGTAAAAATGGAACCTGCCTGGGCCGTAGCCCTGGCCTTTGAATCACCACTCGACACGCCGATGCAAGGCTGCTTCGTACAAGGCAGCCCGCTTGACTGGCTGGCCCGAAACCGCAGTAAACCAGGGCGTGACCACCAGCCTGACACTTGGGTTTTGCACGCGACCAGTGCCTGGAGCAAACAAAATCTCGACTTGCCTAAAGAAGCTGTCATCGAACAACTGCATGGCGCATTTGCCGAGCTAATGCACTTCCCTACCCCAGCGCCGATTTTCACCCTGGCCCACCGCTGGCTCTACGCCCGACCAGCCGCAGCCCATGAATGGGGAGCTCTGGCGGATTCCGACCTGGGCCTGTACGCCTGCGGCGACTGGTGCCTGTCGGGCCGTGTCGAAGGTGCATGGTTGAGCGGCCAGGAGGCTGCGCGCCGGTTGATCGAGCATCTGGATTAATACCCCGTAGCCGCTGGCTGCGTTCGGCAGCGGCTACGAGAGTTCTCGCCACCCACCCAAATACCTGTACAAGTAATTTGACTTGTACAACATCAGGCTTATGATGAACCAAGGTTGTACATCGAATAAAAGATGTACAAGTAATTCTTGGAGGTTCGTCACATGGCCAGCGCCGTCTCAACCCAGCACAAACCGAAAATCGCCATCAGCGCCTGCTTGCTGGGGGCCGAGGTTCGTTTCAACGGCGGGCATAAAGAGTCGCGACTGTGCAGCCAGGCCCTGAGTGAACACTTCGAATTTGTCCCGCTCTGCCCCGAAGTCGCCATCGGCCTGGGCATCCCGCGCCAACCCGTGCGCCTGGTGGGCAGCCCTGCACAGCCACAAGCCGTAGGCAGTGTCGACAGCACGTTGAACGTGACCCAACCCTTGCACGACTACGGGCTGGAGATGGCCGCCGCGCACACCGATATTAGCGGCTACATCTTTATGCAGAAGTCACCGTCCTGCGGCCTGGAGCGGGTCAAGGTCTATCAGGACGGCGGCCGCCCTGCCGAGTTGAGCGGGCGCGGCATTTACGCCCAAGCGTTTTGCGCCGCACACCCTGACTTGCCCGTGGAGGAAGACGGCCGATTGAATGACCCGGTTCTGCGCGAGAACTTCCTGACCCGGGTTTATGCGTACAGCGCCTGGCAGGCATTGCTCAAAACCGGGATCACCCGCCGCTCTCTGACAGATTTTCACGCCTGCTATAAATACCAGCTCATGGCCCACCACCCCGCGCAGTACAGAACACTGGGCAATATGCTGGGCCGTATTGGCAAAAACGACCCACGCGAGATCGCCTCGCAGTACTTCAGCGAACTGATGAAAGCGCTGAAACAATGTGCCACACGCCGCACCCACACCAATGTGCTGCAACACATCAGCGGCTACCTTAAGCAATCCATCAGCCCTGAAGACAAGCAGGAAGTGCAGCAATTGATTGGTCAGTACCTGCACGGCATCGTACCGCTGGTGGTGCCGCTGACCTTGCTCAAGCATCACTTTCGCCTGCATCCGCACCCTTATATTTCGCGCCAGGTTTACCTGCAGCCGCACCCGGAAAATCTCAGCCTGCGCAATGCGATCTGACCATGAATGACGACCGGATCATGCCCAATACCCCCGATGCCGACTATAGCCAGGCACTGGCTGAAGGCTGGCAGCCGATCCGGGAAGTGGCCCGTATCACCGGAGTAAATGCCGTGACCCTGCGCGCTTGGGAACGGCGTTACGGCCTGATCGTTCCGCACCGTACGGCCAAGGGCCATCGGCTGTTCTCGGCCGAACATATCCTGCGTATCCGACACATTCTGACCTGGCTCAATCGTGGAGTACCGGTCAGCCAGGTCAAACCGCTGCTCGATATTGCGCCAGCATTCCGTGAACCTGTCGGTAACGACTGGCAGGCGTGGCGCCAGGCCCTGACGCTGGCCATCACCGAACTGGCCGAGCGCAAGCTCGATGACAACTTTAATCAGGTCATGTCGCTGTATCCGGCACAAACGCTGTGCGAGCAGTTGCTGATCCCGCTGTTAAGCGAGCTGGAACAACGCTGGCAGGGCCAGTTCGGGGCGCAGCTGGAGCGAGTGTTCTTCAGTTCCTGGCTGCGCAGCAAGTTAGGTGCCCGGATCTACCACAACAATCGCTCGCTCAAAGGGGCGCCCATCCTGCTGATCAATCATTCGCCCCAGTATTTCGAAGCACACCTCTGGCTCACCGCCTGGCTGGTGAGCAGCAGCCATTGCCCGGTGGAGGTGTTCGACGCCCCCCTGCCCAACGGGGAGCTGGCATTAGCCGCTGAACGCCTCAATTCCCCTGCGGTGGTGCTCTATTCGAGCCAGACCCTCAACCCCCAACAGCTGCCAAAGCTGCTCAATGGTATCGATTGCCCGACTCTGATTGCCGGACCAACGGTATGCATCCATAGCGCCGAGTTAGCCGTATGTACCACTGAAATCCCAGGATTGTTCCTGGCGCTTGATCCGCTTGAGGCCCATCAACGGCTCAGTCAGCTCGGACTCTTCTAGTCAAGGAATCAACATGCAACTGATCTGGCTGCGCAGCGATTTGCGCCACTACGACAACACCGCCCTGAGCGCCGCCGCCACACGCGGCCCAACCGTGGCCGTTTACCTCATCAGCCCTGATCAATGGCGGGCCCATGACGACGCGCCGTGCAAGGTCGACTTCTGGCTGCGCAACCTGCGCCCCCTGAGCGACAGCCTGCAGCAGCTCAATATCCCGCTGCTGATTCGTACCGCTGCAGCCTGGGATCAGGCGCCGGCGGTCCTCCTTGAATTGTGCCAGCAACTGGGTATCGAGGCGGTCCACGCCAACCAGGAATACGGGATCAACGAAACCCGTCGCGATAAAGCAGTGGCTCAAGCCCTTGACGCCAAGGGCATTGAATTTCACAGCTACCTCGACCAACTGCTGTTCCAGCCAGGCAGCATCCTGACGCAGTCCGGCTCGTACTTTCAGGTGTTTAGTCAATTTCGCAAGGTCTGCTACAACCGCCTGCACATGGCCATGCCGCAAATTGTCGCCAGCCCCAAGGCCCAAGCGCCGTTGCACATCACACGCGACCCCCTGCCTGAAACAGTTGACGGTTTTGCTGTGCCCGGTGCGGCGTTACGGGCGCTATGGCCTGCGGGGGAAGAGGAAGCTCGGCAACGTCTGGCGCAGTTTGCCGACGAACAGATTGAATACTACAAGGACCAGCGCGACCTGCCGGCCAGACCCGGCACCAGCCAGCTTTCGGCCTATCTGGCAGCGGGCGTTATCTCCCCCCGGCAGTGCCTGCACGCCGCCCTGCAAAGCAACAACGGTGAGTTTGAAAGCGGCAGCCCCGGCGTATCTACCTGGATCACGGAGCTGCTATGGCGCGAGTTCTACAAGCACATTCTGGTGGGTTACCCACGGGTCTCGCGGCACCGCGCCTTTCGCCCCGAAACAGAGTTTCTGCCGTGGCGTGACGCGCCCACTGAACTGGCCGCCTGGAAACAGGGCTGTACGGGCTTCCCGATCATTGACGCGGCCATCAGACAACTGCTGCAAACCGGCTGGATGCACAACCGCCTGCGTATGGTAGTAGCGATGTTCCTGACCAAGAACCTGTTGATCGACTGGCGTGAAGGCGAACGTTTTTTTATGCAGCACTTGATCGACGGCGACCTGGCCGCCAACAACGGCGGCTGGCAGTGGAGCTCTTCCACCGGCACCGACTCCGTGCCGTATTTTCGAATCTTCAACCCGCAGACTCAGTCAGAGCGCTTCGACCCCGAAGGTCGATTTATCAAGCACTGGCTGCCCGAACTGGCGGACCTGAATAAAAAACAGCTGCACAACCCCGCCTTGATTGGCGGACTGTTTGGCGTGGCCAATTACCCGGTCCCCATCGTTAACTTGAGCCAAAGCCGCGACCGCGCCCTGAGCGCTTTCAAAAATCTGCCATCACGGCAAATGCTGGAGGTGAGCCATGGCTGACGGGCGGCGGATCTGGCTGACGGGCGCCAGCAGCGGGATTGGCGCGCACATGGCGCAGACATTGCTCGAAGGCGGCGCTCGGCTGGCATTGAGCGCCCGCACGCTGGAGCCCCTGAAAGCCTTGGCCGACCGTTACCCTGGGCAAGTTTTGCTGGTGCCCGGCGACTTGACCGACAGTGCGCAAGTACGCGAAATCGGCAAGCGCATCGCGCAAGCCTGGGGCGCACTGGACAGCGTGATCCTCAACGCCGGGACCTGTGAATATGTCGACGTCCGTCAGTTCGACGCGGCGCTGGTCGAGCGCGTGGTGCGCACCAACCTGCTGGCCAGCAGCTATTGCCTTGAAAGTGCTCTGCCTTTACTGCGCGCAGGTTCGCGCCCGCATCTGGTAGGGGTGGTCAGCTCCGTAACCTATTGGGCATTACCACGGGCCGAGGCGTACGGGGCATCGAAAGCGGGCCTGCGCTACTTGCTCGAATCGTTGCGTATCGATCTGGCTCAGGAAGGCATCGACGTCACCTTGGTCAGCCCTGGTTTTGTCGACACTCCGCTCACCGAAAACAATGACTTCCCAATGCCCATGCGCTGGTCCGCGCAAAAAGCTGCACGGCATATTTGCCAGCGCCTGGACAAACACCCGCTGGAAATCGCATTCCCCACAGTATTTATCGCCACCTTGCGGTTGTTGGCAAACTTGCCAAAACGCCTGCAAGTGGCGCTAGGCAAACGCCTGGCAAGGACCTCAGACGGTAAGCCATCATGAAAATCGCGATCATTGGCAGCGGCATTTCGGGGCTGACCTGCGGCTACTTGTTGCACAAGGAACATGATATCAGCGTGTTCGAGACCAGTGACTGGGTAGGCGGCCACACCCACACCGTATGGGTGAACGTCGAAGGGAAAACCTATGCCGTGGACACTGGGTTCATTGTATTCAACGACTGGACTTATCCCAATTTCATCAAGCTGATGGACCAGTTGGGGGTTCGCTCCAAAGCCACTGAAATGAGTTTTTCAGTGCACGACACTGACAGCAAACTCGAATACAACGGCAATACCCTCAATAGCTTGTTTGCCCAGCGCAGCAACCTGTTGTCGCCCAGGTTCTGGGGCATGTTGCGCGATATTTTACGTTTCAATCGCCAAGCCATTCGTGATCTGGACGAACAGCGTATTGCCAGCGACACCCAACTGGGCGACTACCTGCAACAACAGGGTTATGGGTCGCGCTTTATCGAGCACTATATCGTTCCGATGGGGGCCGCAATCTGGTCCATGTCATTGGCCGATATGCTGACCTTTCCGCTGCAGTTTTTTGTGCGTTTCTTCAAGAATCACGGTTTGCTCAGCGTCAGCAATCGCCCGCAATGGCGTGTGATTGAAGGCGGCTCAAGTGCTTACATAAAACCGTTGATCGCAGGCTTTTCCGACCGAATTCGTCTCAATTGCCCGGTCATGCAGGTAGCGCGCAATGAACAGGGGGTTCTTGTACATAGCGCCAGGGGCACTGAATACTTCGATAAGGTGATCTTTGCCTGCCATAGCGACCAGGCCCTCAGCCTGCTGGCCAAGCCCTCGACCGCAGAGAAGCAAATCCTGGGGGCGATGCCCTATTACAATAATGACGTAGTACTGCACACCGACACCCGCCTGCTGCCGGACCGGAAACTGGCATGGGCCAGCTGGAATTATCGATTGGGCGCAACAGGGCAAAAACGTGCGGCTGTGACCTACAACATGAATATCCTGCAAGGTATTCAGAGCGACGCGACTTTGTGCGTCAGCCTCAATCAAACCTCAGCGATTGATCCGTTCAAAGTACTGGCCAGCTACACCTATGCCCACCCGCAATACAGCCTGGACGCCGTTGCCGCACAAGCGCGCTGGCAAGAATTGCTGGGCGAGCAGCACAGCTATTTTTGCGGTGCCTATTGGGCCAGCGGCTTTCATGAGGATGGCGTGGTCAGCGCCTTGCGCGTGGCCCAAGCCTTTGGCCAGCACCTATGAACAGCGCCCTGTACAGCGGCTGGATTGCCCATCGACGCTTTGCGCCGACCATCCATGCGTTCCGCTATCAGATCGGTCTGTTGTATCTGGACCTGGATGAGCAAGACGCTGTACTCGGGCTATCACCGCTGGCCGGAAAAAGCCGCTTTGCACCCTTCTCCTTTCGTGAAACCGATTACCTGAAAACCTTCACCACAACCGGCATGCGCTTGATTGACGCGGTTCGCCAGCAAGTAAGTGCTGCTTTAGGGCATACGCCGCAAGGCTCGATCTGTTTACTGACACAAGCCCGCAGCTGGGGGCTGTCCTTCAACCCGGTGAGTTTCTTTTACTGCTACGAGGCTGACGGAAAACTGGCCGCCATCTTGTGCGAAGTCACCAATACGCCTTGGCGCGAACGCTATCACTACGTGCTCCCGACTCAGGGGGACGGTTTTCAGCATGCCGTCGTGGCCAAGGCCTTTCACGTCTCGCCCTTTCTGCCACGGGATCTGGAATACCGCATGAGTTTCAGCCCGCCACAGGCCCGCCTCGGGGTGCATATGGCCGACTGGCAGGGGGAGCTGAAACTGTTTGATGCCACCCTCAACCTGCAGCGCAGCACGCTGGACCGCGCGAGGCTACATCGCTACTTGCGGCAGTTTCCGTGGATGACTGCAAAAACCTGTCTGGCCATTTACTGGCAAGCCTTGCGCCTGTTTCTCAAGCGCACACCGATTTTCTCCCATCAGGCCGCCGACGGCGCCTTTCGCATTGCCGCCCTGCAACCCAAGGATAAACGCCATGAAGAGCCCTAGCCTGGTGAGCAAATCCTCACTATCGACTACCCACAATCTGACCAGCGCGTTGCTGCGCCGTGGGGTCATGCGCCAACTCGGCCAGTTGAAAAATGGCCATTTGGTTGTCATCGAAAATGGCGAACGCCTGATGTTCGGTGACAGCACTGCGGGCCTGGTCGGCGAAGTACAGATTCATGATGCAAGCCTGTGGGGCATGATCGCCAGCAACGGCTCGATTGGTGCCGGTGAAGCCTTTATTCACGGTTACTGGAGTTCCCCCGACCTCACCAAAGTGATCCGGGTGCTGGTCAGCAATATGGAGGTGCTCGATGCCATGGAGGGTGGCCTCGCCCGTCTGGGCCGCCCACTGATACGCGGCCTGCACTGGATCAATCGCAATACCCGCAAAGGCTCGCAAAAAAACATTGCCGCACATTACGACCTGGGCAACGAGATGTTTGAACAGTTTCTCGACCCCACGATGATGTATTCAGCGGCACAGTTTTTAAGTGCTGACGACACCCTGGAACAAGCACAACTCAATAAGCTTGAGCGCATCTGTCAAAAGCTCAACCTCAAGCCCGAAGACCACTTGCTCGAAATCGGCACTGGCTGGGGCAGCATGGCGCTGTTCGCAGCGCAGCATTATGGTTGTAAGGTCACGACCACGACGCTGTCCAAAGAGCAATTCGACTACACCAAAGCCCGGGTTGACGCATTAGGCTTACACGATCAGGTGACCTTGCTGCTGGAGGATTACCGCGATCTGACAGGGCAATACGACAAGCTGGTGTCGATCGAAATGATCGAAGCGGTCGGGCATCATTTTTTGCCCAGTTACTTCAAACAATGCTCCCACCTGCTCAAGCCACATGGGCTGATGCTGTTGCAGGCCATCACCATTCGCGAACAGCGTTACGAGCAAGCCAAAAGCAGCGTGGACTTTATCCAGCGCTACATTTTCCCAGGTGGCGCGCTGCCCAGCGTAAAAAAAATGCTCGAAATTGTCGGCAAGGACACTGACATGAATCTTATGCACATGGAGGATTTTGGCCTGCACTACGCTAAAACCCTGCGTCTGTGGCACGAGAACTTTCGTCGTGCCCACGGTCGATTAACTGAACTGGGCTACGACGAATACTTTCTGCGCCTGTGGGAGTTTTACCTTTGCTACTGCGAAGGTGGCTTTCTGGAGCGCAGCATCGGCACCGCACAATTGTTGCTGGCCAAACCTGCGGCCATGCCCGAGCCATTGCTCGGCCGGTTTAATGCTTAAGAACCTTATCAATGCCGGGCTGTTCCAGCTCGGCTGGTTTGCCTGTGTACTGGGCGGCAATAGCCTGTGGTTACTGCTGGCAGGCAGCGCGCTGTTAGCGCATCTGCTGTGGATAAGTCGCTCATTGGCGCAAGTCCGTTTAATCGCCGTCGTGTGCGTGCTCGGCAGCACGGTGGACAGCCTGCTGCTGAATGCCGGCGTTTTCGCCTTCAAGCAAGCCGGGGTTTTGATTCCGTTCTGGCTGGTGCTGTTATGGGCACTGCTGGCCATCACCTTGAACCATTGCCTGGCATGGACCGCAAAGCCGTTGTGGCGCGCTATTTTGCTGGGCGCAATCGGTGGGCCGTTATCGTATTACGCGGGGCAAAGGCTGGGTGCGGTGCAATTTCCACTGGGCCTGTGGCCAACTCTGCTTGGGTTGAGCCTGTTGTGGGCGGGATTGTTTCCGTTGTTAAGCACCTGTAGCCGCTGGCTGCGATAAGGGCCGCAGGCCATCAACATACCGGGCCCACTACGCGGGCCACAGCAGCCTTCGGCAGCGGCTATATCTCTGCGTTCATCAGCACATCCACACCTGATCGCAGCTCTGCCTTACACTGCGCGCCTATGACCAACATCCCCCTGACCGAAATTACCGAACCCGCCGTCACCTGCTCGACGTGTGCGGCGTGCTGCTGCCAACTGGAAGTGATGCTGATCACCGACACGGGTGTGCCCGAGCGCTTTATCGACAACGATGATTGGGGCGGCGAAGTGATGCTGCGCCTGGATGATGGCTGGTGTGCGGCCCTGGATCGCAACACCATGATGTGCAACATCTATGAGAAACGCCCGCTGATTTGTCGCGAGTTCGAAATGGGCGAAGTCGAGTGCCTCAATGAACGCCAGGGCATTGCGACGGCGTATCGCTGAGAGGGGGCAGGGTTACAGCGCCATCGTGTAGTGCAGCGCATAGCTTTCTACGCCATCGTTGGTGCTGGAGATCCCGGCATTGGAGTAGTGGGTCGCGCGAATCCCGACCTCATGACCACCCGCAAAGCGCAAGCCAAAACCAAGCCGGTCTTCAAACTGGAATGCTGTTCCCAGCCTGTTGCCTTCGACTTCGGTGTGGGCGAACAACGCAACGCCGATCCCGGCCTCGACATAGGGTTTAACCCGCTCACCGGCAAATTCGTATACGAATACTGGCGAGAAAGACAAGCTATTGCTCGCGGATGATTTATCACCTTCCCAGTAGGTGTAAGCCCCGTCCCAATAACCTGTAAGACGCCCAATATCACTTTGCAGCCAGCTTTTGTCCCAATCGGACTTCAAACCAAGACGATACGTCATGGTCGATTCGCTGGTGTGCCCTACCCCAAACTCAAGCCCGGCAGCCTGTGCGGTGAAACTGTGCCCCAGTGCCGCGGCTGCAATCGCAGCCAAACAAAACAGTCGCTTCATAAGAAAATCCTATTTTCATATGCCAATGTCAGTTGTTATGCGCTTCATCAGGCAGGCGCGCTGAAGCAGATTTCTGATTTTTTACAGACCGAAGCTTCGCACAACGCCAGATTTATTCCATAACACAGGTAGGATTTTTCCTAGGTGTTCAGGAGAGGCGCTGGTCCAGAACTGAGCTTCACGGGGTGGGCCGCTCGCCAGCAGCTCTCGTTCGGCCAACAACCGCTGAAGCTGGCGCGCCACGGCGGCACCGGTATCGATCAGGCTGATCGAAGGCGGGAGCATCTGACTCAGCAGAGGCTTGAGGAAGGGGTAATGGGTGCAGCCCAGAATAATGGTGTCGCAACCCGCTGCCAGCAGCGGCTCTACATAGCTGCGCAACAAGGTGCGCAATGCGTCACTGTGCAGGTCACCAGTCTCGATCAGTTCCACCAGGCCCGGACACGGCTGGGTGATCACCCGCACATCGTTGGCAAAACGATCAAGCAAAGCGGCAAATTTGGCGCTTTGCAATGTACCGGTGGTCGCGAGCACCCCCACCACACCGCTGCGAGTAGCTGCCGCTGCCGGTTTGACCGCAGGTTCCATTCCGACCATGGGCCAGTCGGGGTAACGCTGACGCAAATCCGCGACCGCCGCCACCGTCGCGGTATTACAGGCCAGCACCAGAGCCTTGGCACCCTGGCGCTGGAAAAAGTCAGCCACCACCGCACAGCGCTGGCGAATGAATTCGGGGCTTTTTTCGCCATAGGGGATATGCCCACAATCAGCCACGTAGAGCAGCGATTCATGGGGCAATAGTGCGTGAATTTCCTTGAGTACCGACAAGCCGCCGACGCCGGAGTCGAAAACTCCAACCGGCGCTTCACTCATGGCCAACACCACACACACTACACGCAGGGTCGCGCTTGACCCGCAACTCGCGAAAACGCGTGCTCAAAGCATCGATCAATAACAAGCGGCCCACCAGCGGCTCACCAAAACCGGCCAGTACCTTGAGCGCTTCAAGGGCTTGCAAGCTGCCGACCAGCCCCACTAACGGGCCAAGAACTCCAGCTTCGCTGCACGTCAGTTCCGCTTCGCTGCCGTGCCCGTACAAGCAGTGGTAACAGGGGCTGGTGGGCTGACGTGAATCAAATACCGACAGTTGCCCTTCAAGGCGAATCGCCGCGCCACTGACCAGTGGTTTGCGCGCCACGACACAGGCTTTGTTCACCGCTTCACGGGTAGCAAAGTTGTCGCAGCAATCGAGTACCAAATCCACCGCGGCAACGGCATCGGCCAGCGAGTCGGCATCCAGCGCCGATCGGTGAGCGACCAGTTTGATATGCGGATTGATCAGGTGCAGGCGGCGCAACGCGGAGTCGACCTTGCTCTCGCCGACATTGGCGGTGTCATGAATGATCTGGCGTTGCAGGTTGGTCAAATCGACGTTGTCGAAATCGGCCAGGTGCAGCTCACCGACCCCAGCGGCTGCGAGATAGAGCGCGACGGGCGAGCCAAGCCCGCCCAGGCCGATAATCAGCACACGGCTGTTTTTCAGCTTCAACTGACCGTCGATATCGACCTGTTGCAACAGGATCTGTCGGCTATAGCGCAACAGTTCCTCATCGGTCAGCACGGCAGGCGACCCAACGTGATGCGTTCATGTCCACCCAGGTCCTTGCGGCTTTCGACCTGTGCAAAACCTGCGTCCTGCAACAGTTGGCGAACAGCCGCTGCCTGGTCGTAGCCGTGTTCCAGCATCAACCAGCCACCCGCATTCAGGTGCTGGGCAGAGGCCGCGATGATCTCGCGGATATCGTCCAGACCATCAGCACCGGCGACCAGCGCACTTTCAGGTTCAAAACGCACATCGCCTTCGGCCAGATGAACGTCACCGGCGGCAATGTAGGGCGGGTTGCTGATGATCAGATCAAAACGTTGGTCGGCCAATGCGCTGAACCAGTGACTGGTAAACACATTGACTTTTTCGAGCTGCAAACGCTGGCGATTGCGCTCGGCCAGCGCCACGGCTTCAAGCACACGGTCAACCGCGGTTACGTGCCAAGCGGCGCGTTCACTGGCCAAGGCCAGCGCGATTGCACCGCTGCCGGTGCCCAAGTCCAACACTTTGGCCGGGCTTGCGGGCAGCAGGGCCAGCGCCGTTTCGACCAACAGCTCGGTGTCCGGGCGCGGAATCAGTGTATGCGGCGCCACTTCCAGATCCAGGTTCCAGAAGCCCTGTTGCCCCAGAATGTAGGCCACCGGCTCACCGGCCCGGCGACGCAGCAAGTATTCGGCGAAGGTCAACGCCGATTCGCTGCTGACAATTTTCTCGGGCCATGTGTGCAAATAACTGCGCGACTTGCCCAGGGCAGCAGCCAGTAGCAGCTCCGCATCGAGACGGGCAGTTGGTGAATCAGGCAGTTCAGCAGCACGTAACAAGCTGGCAATAATAGTCATTTATTCACCCAGGGCTGTCAGTTGATCAGCCTGAAACTCCGCCAATAGTGGCTCAATAACGGCATCAACACCGCCAGCCAGTACGTCATCCAGGGAATACAGGGTCAGGTTGACGCGATGGTCGGTCACTCGCCCCTGCGCGAAATTGTAAGTGCGGATGCGCTCGGAACGATCTCCCGAACCCACCAGCGACTTGCGCTCGCTGGCAATGGCATTGGCCGCAGCGCTGGTTTGCTGATCATTCAACTTGGCCGAAAGCCAGGACATCGCCCGCGCCCGGTTTTTATGCTGGGAGCGCTCTTCCTGACACTCCACCACAATGCCCGAGGGCAAGTGGGTAATGCGAATCGCCGAGTCGGTCTTGTTGACGTGCTGACCACCCGCGCCCGAAGAACGGTAGGTATCAACGCGCAAATCGGCCGGGTTGATCTCGATGGCTTCTTGCTCGTCCGGCTCGGGCAACACGGCCACGGTGCATGCGGAGGTATGGATACGACCCTGGGATTCGGTGGCGGGCACACGCTGTACGCGGTGCACACCCGACTCGAACTTCAGCTTGCCGTACACATTCTCACCTTCGACGCGGGCAATGACTTCTTTATAGCCGCCATGCTCACCGCTGTTTTCCGACAGGATTTCCAGCTTCCAGCCGCGACGCTCTGCGTAGCGCGAATACATGCGAAACAGATCGCCCGCAAAAATGGCCGCTTCATCGCCCCCCGTTCCGGCGCGAATTTCAAGGAATACATTGCGCCCGTCATTCGGGTCCTTGGGCAACAACATGCGCTGCAGGTCTTTTTCCAGTTCGATCAACCGTTCTTTAGCTTCGCGAACTTCTTCGACCGCCATTTCACGCATGTCGGGGTCGTTATCCTTAAGCAACGCCTGGGCGCCTTCAAGGTCGGCCTGCACTTTGAGCCACAGCCCGTAAGCCGTAACAATGGGTTCAACTTCCGCGTACTCCTTGGAATAGGCACGGAATTTGGTTTGATCAGAAATGACTTCGCCATCGCCAAGCAGTGCGGTCAGTTCTTCAAAACGGTCCTGGAGGATGTCCAGCTTATTAAGCAGTGACGCTTTCATTACAATTTTTTATCCGCAGAGCTATGCGATGAGCCCTCACCGAGGGCAAAAAGTTCTTGGGCCATGGCCAACGCATCGAGGCGGCCTTCGGCGGAAAGCTTTTTCAGCTGCACGCTGGGTGCATGCAGCAATTTATTAGTCAGGCCACGCGCCAGTTGTACCAGCACATCTTCAGGGTTGCTGCCATTGGCAAGCATCCGCTGGGCCTTTTGCAGTTCTTCGTCCCGCAGACGCTCGCTTTGCTGACGATAGGCTTTAAGCACATCAACCGCCGCCAGTTCACGCAAACGCACCATAAAGTCGTCAGCGCCGATGCTCACCAGTTCTTCGGCCGCCTGGGCAGCGCCCTGACGACTCTTGAGGTTTTCGGCAACCACTTCGTGAAGATCATCGACGGTATAGAGGTAAACGTCGTCCAACTCGCCGACTTCTGGCTCGATATCGCGGGGAACAGCGATGTCGACCATGAAAATTGGCTTGTGCTTGCGCAGCTTCAAGGCGCTTTCGACGGCCCCTTTACCCAAAATCGGCAACTGGCTGGCCGTGGAGCTGATCACGATATCGCTGTGTACCAGCTCCTGGGGAATATCCGACAGCAGCACGGCGTGGGCACCGAACTGTTCAGCCAGAGTACTTGCGCGCTCCAGAGTACGGTTAGCCACCACGATGCGCTTGACCCCAAGGTCATGCAGGTGGCGGGCGACCAGGGTAATGGTCTCGCCCGCTCCGATCAGCAAGGCCTGGCTGCGCTGCAAATCACTGAAGATCTGCTTGGCCAGGCTCACGGCAGCAAACGCCACAGAAACCGGGTTTTCGCCAATGGCAGTGTCGGTGCGCACTTGCTTGGCCGAGTTGAAGGTCGCTTGAAACAAACGTCCCAACAAAGGCCCGACAGTGCCCGCCTCACGTGCCACGGCGTAGGCTGATTTCATCTGGCCGAGAATTTGCGGCTCGCCCAGCACCAAAGAGTCCAGGCCCGAGGCCACGCGCATCATGTGACGAACGGCAGCATCGTCTTCGTGGATGTAGGCGCAAGCCTGCAACTCTTCGAGGCTCAGCTTGTGATAGTCCGCCAGCCATTGCAGTACGCTGTCAGGCGAAAGGTGGTCCTGCTCTATATAGAGCTCACTGCGATTGCAGGTGGAGAGGATCGCAGCTTCGCGACTGTCGGTTAGGCGGCAGAGCTGCTGCAAGGCCTCAACCAACTGCTCGGGAGTAAAAGCCACGCGCTCGCGGACGTCTACTGAAGCAGTCTTGTGGTTAATACCGAGTGCGAGGAAGGCCATTCAAGATCGCTGATGATGACGAGAAGCCGGCAATTGTCCTACTTCGCCAGATTGAGAACAACCATTGCTGACTATTGTCTCTATAGTTAAGGTCTGTTGAACACATCAACAGCCCCAAGATATCGATAGTCGCAGCTGTTATGGTTTGCACCATCGCATGTGTCATGATGCCCGGACCGCAGGTAAGTCGCCCATCTCTTATATGAATAGATCCTCCGCGTTGCTCCTCGCTCTCGTCCTTCTCAGTGGCTGCCAGGCTTTGGCCCCCACGTCCCCGGATGATTCATCACCGGCTGAAGACGCTACCTCCGCCCCGGAAAAACCCACGGTCTACAGCTCGTTCAGCGAAGAAACGCTGTACAGCCTGTTGAGCGCCGAGTTGGCCGGTCAACGTAATCGTCTGGACATTGCCCTCGACAACTACGTGACGCAGGCGATCAACACGCAAGATCCGGGCATCTCTGAGCGGGCCTTCCGTATCGCCGAGTATCTGGGCGCCGATCAGGCCGCACTCGATACATCGCTGATCTGGGCCAAAAACGCCCCGGACGATCTTGAGGCGCAACGGGCCGCGGCCATTCAATTGGCGCGCAATGGCCGCTATGACGATTCCATGGCGTACATGGAAAAAGTCTTGCAGGCCAAGGGCGACACTCACTTCGATTTTCTCGCCTTATCGGCAGTAGAGACAGATGCAGAGACCCGAGCGGGCCTGCAGAAAAGTTTTGACAGCTTGCTGGCCAGGCATCCGGACAACGGCCAGCTGATTTTCGGCAAGGCCTTGTTGATGCAACAGGATGGTGATGCCGAAGGCGCACTGAAACTGCTGGAAAAAAATCCGCCCCAGGACGGTGAAGTCGCCCCGCTGTTGTTGCGAGCACGCTTGCTGCAAAGCCTCAATCGCGGCGATGAAGCGCTGCCACTGCTGAAAAAAAGCATTCGCCAATACCCTGACGACAAGCGTCTGGGGCTGACGTATGCCCGCACTCTGGTCGAACAGAACCGCATGGACGAGGCCAAGGTGCAGTTTGCCAGCCTGGTCCAGCAGTACCCCGAAGACGATGAGCTGCGCTTTTCCCTGGCACTGGTTTGCCTCGAGGGCAAGGCCTGGGACGAGGCTGAAGGCTATCTGCAAGAACTGATTGAGCGCGATAGCCATGTCGACTCGGCGCACTTGAACCTGGGCCGGATCGCCGAAGAACGCAATGACCCTCAGGGTGCGCTCAACGAGTACGCATTAGTCGGCCCCGGCAATGAGTACCTGCCAGCACAACTGCGCCAGGCGGATATCCTGGTCAGCCACGGGCGTGGCGCTGAAGCAGCCAAAAACCTGGCGGCAGCTCGTGATGCGCAACCCGACTACGCGATTCAGTTGTACTTGATTGAAGCTGAAACCCTGTCGGCGAATAACCAGACGGAGCGCGCCTGGAGTGTCCTGCAACAGGCACTCAAGCAATACCCTGACGACTTGAATCTGCTGTATTCACGCGCAATGCTCGCCGAAAAGCGCAACGATCTTGAGCAAATGGAGCGAGATCTGCGCGCCATTATCAAACGCGAGCCTGACAATGCCATGGCATTGAATGCCTTGGGTTATACGCTTTCGGATCGAACCACGCGCTACGCAGAAGCCAAGGCACTGATCCAGCAAGCCTATGAACTGAACCCGGATGACCCGGCCGTACTCGACAGCCTGGGCTGGGTGAACTTCCGCCTTGGCGATCTCGATGAAGCCGAACGCTTGCTACGCCAGGCGCTGGAACGCTTCCCGGATCAGGAAGTCGCCGCTCATTTGGGTGAAGTGCTGTGGGCAAACGGTAAGCAGCGTGAAGCCAAAAAAATCTGGGGCACTTTTCTTAAGGAAAACCCTGACAGCCCTATCCTGCGCAAAACTATCTTGCGCCTGACCGGATCCGAGAATCTTTAACCATGTTTTTCCGTCATTTGCGCCATCTTGTCGTTTTTAGCCTGATTGCCGTGCTCGCCGGGTGTGCGGGCTTTGGTGCCCGCGAGTCAGTTGAAGGCCACGGCAGCCCTGCCCTGTGGTCGGCGCACAAACAACAGCTGAGCCAACTCGACGGCTGGCAAATCAACGGCAAAGTCGGAATTCGCGCCCCAAAAGACTCAGGTAGCGCCACCCTCTTCTGGCTGCAGCGTCAGGACTATTACGATATTCGTCTTTCCGGGCCGCTGGGCCGGGGTGCTGCGCGCCTGACCGGGCGACCGGGCAGTGTCGTTCTGGAAGTCGCCAATCAGGGCCGCTACGAAGCACCAACACCCGAGCAATTGCTGGGTGAGCAACTGGGCTGGAGCCTGCCGGTGTCACATCTGGTCTGGTGGGTACGTGGCTTACCCGCGCCTGGCAGCAAAAGCCGGGTGACATTGAATGCAGATAGTCGCCTGGCCAACCTGGAACAGGACGGCTGGAAAATCGAATATTTAAGCTATGTCGAGCAGAACGGCTTCTGGCTGCCCGAGCGGGTCAAGCTGCACGGGCCGGATCTGGACGTCACATTAGTGGTTAAAGATTGGCAACCTCGTTTGTTGGGTCAATGAAATGCAAGACGGTCCAGATAAAAAAAGCCTGATTCTGCCCTCTCCGGCAAAACTTAACTTGATGCTGCACATCCTCGGCCGTCGAGAAGATGGCTATCACGAGCTGCAAACGTTGTTTCAGTTTCTCGATTACGGAGATGAAATGACCTTTACCGTGCGTGACGATGGAATTATTCGTCTGCACACCGAATTCCCCGGCGTCCCTCACGACGACAATCTGATCGTGAAAGCGGCAAAAAAACTTCAGGCGCAATCCTGTTGCCCCCTGGGAATCGACATCCGGATAAAAAAAATTCTGCCCATGGGCGGCGGCATCGGCGGCGGCAGTTCAAATGCGGCAACCACCTTGCTGGGGCTCAATCATCTTTGGCAATTGGCCTGGGATGAAGATCGCCTGGCAGCGCTGGGCCTGAGTTTAGGGGCTGACGTCCCGGTTTTCGTACGTGGCCACGCCGCATTTGCTGAAGGCATCGGGGAAATTCTGACTCCCGCAGCACCGGAAGAACCCTGGTATCTGGTGCTTGTTCCGCAAGTATCTGTAAGTACTGCAGAAATATTTTCAGATCCTTTGTTGACACGTGACTCTTTGCCCATTAAAGTGCGCCCCGTTCCCAAGGGAAACAGCCGAAACGACTGCGAAGCAGTAGTGAAGGAGCGTTATCCAGAAGTACGTAACGCTTTGAATTTGTTAGGTAAATATACCGAAGCAAAATTAACTGGAACTGGAAGTTGTATATTTGGGGCCTTCCCAAACGAAGCAGATGCTGATAAAGTGCTGCACCTTCTGACAGACACCCTTACAGGGTTTGTAGCAAAAGGAAGCAACGTTTCGATGTTGCATCGCAAGCTACAAGATCTGGCAAAGGAAACGGGTACACGGTACTCGTAGCAACAGATACAGGGGCGTCGCCAAGCGGTAAGGCAGCAGGTTTTGATCCTGCCATGCGTTGGTTCGAATCCAGCCGCCCCTGCCATTTCTTATACTCATCCAGGTTACCCTCAGCCTTCAGGTACTGCGCGTGTCCAAGATGATGGTCTTTACGGGGAACGCTAACCCCGATCTGGCTCGGCGTGTCGTACGTCAGCTGCATATCCCACTCGGTGACATCTCTGTCGGAAAATTTTCCGATGGCGAAATTACCGCTGAGATTAATGAAAATGTCCGCGGTAAAGACGTTTTCATCATTCAGCCGACTTGTGCTCCGACCAACGATAACCTGATGGAACTCGTCGTGATGGCAGATGCCTTCCGCCGCTCCTCAGCTACTCGTATTACTGCTGTTATTCCTTACTTTGGTTATGCCCGTCAGGATCGCCGTCCGCGTTCCGCACGTGTAGCTATCAGCGCAAAAGTTGTCGCTGACATGCTTACCGTAGTCGGCATCGATCGTGTTCTCACGGTTGATTTGCATGCTGACCAAATTCAGGGTTTCTTCGATATTCCTGTAGATAACATCTATGGCTCCCCAGTTTTGGTGGATGACATCGAAGATCAGCGCTTTGAGAACCTTATGATTGTGTCCCCGGATATCGGCGGCGTCGTGCGTGCACGTGCTGTTGCCAAGTCCTTGGGCGTTGATCTGGGTATCATCGACAAACGCCGTGAGAAAGCCAATCACTCGGAAGTGATGCATATCATTGGTGATGTCGAAGGGCGTACCTGTATTCTGGTTGATGACATGGTCGATACCGCCGGCACTCTGTGCCACGCGGCTAAAGCCTTGAAAGAGCATGGCGCTTCCAAAGTGTTCGCCTACTGCACACACCCTGTGCTGTCGGGTCGGGCAATCGAGAATATCGAAAATTCCATGCTGGACGAGCTGGTGGTGACTAACACCATTCCGCTGTCCGCAGCCGCACAAGCCTGTACGCGTATCCGCCAGTTGGATATCGCACCGGTTGTGGCTGAAGCGGTTCGCCGCATCAGCAACGAAGAATCGATCAGCGCGATGTTCCGTTAAGGGCCCTGCCCTTCTCAGACATTTGCTGACGAAAAGCGCCCCGCCCCAGCAACCTGTTGGGGCGGGGCTTTTTTGCCCATACCGTCCATAGCGCTGGTCGCAAACGCTAGGCCGGATGTGGTTATTTTGGAGATACAACATGAACGATTTTACTCTGAATGCTGAAGTGCGTTCCGACCTGGGGAAAGGTGCGAGCCGCCGCCTGCGTCGTCTCGCAAGCCTGGTTCCAGCTGTAGTTTACGGTGGCGAAAAAGCCCCTGAATCCATCAGCATGCTGGCTAAAGAAGTTGCCAAACTGCTCGAAAACGAAGCTGCTTACAGCCACGTTATCGAACTGACCGTTGGCGGCGTTAAGCAAAACGTGATCATCAAAGCTCTGCAACGTCACCCGGCCAAAGGCCACGTGATGCACGCTGACTTCGTACGCGTTATCGCTGGTCAAAAGCTGACTGCAATCGTTCCAGTTCACTTCGTTGGTGAAGCTGCTCCGATCAAGAAAGGCGGCGAGATCTCGCACGTTGTTGCTGAAATCGAAGTTACCTGCCTGCCAAAAGACCTGCCTGAATTCATCGAAGTTGACCTGGCTAACGCCGAAGTCGGCTCGATCATTCACCTGTCGGACATCACCGCTCCTAAAGGCGTTGAGTTCGTAGCTCTGGCACACGGTAACGACCTGGCAGTAGCCAACGTTCACGCTCCACGTGTTGCACCAGAAGCAGAGTAATTCATTACTCTGCTGTTGGAGTTTTGAGAAACATCGCGAGCTAACACGCAGCGAGTAAAGCGGACAAGATCGCGAAGTTTACTCATGTAAACCCGCTTTTTTGTCTGTTTTCGCCGCTACTGTCAGCGGCGATGTTATCCACAACTCCATAGAAGGGCCCTTGTCGTGACCGCCATAAAACTGATCGTTGGCCTGGGAAATCCAGGCACCGAATACGAACAGACCCGGCATAACGCAGGGGCCCTTTTTGTTGAGCGTCTCGCGTCGGCAAACGGGGTAAACCTCGTTGCAGACCGCAAATATTTTGGCCTGACCGGGCGTTTCAGCCACCAGGGTCAGGATGTTCGTCTGTTGATTCCCACCACCTATATGAACCGAAGCGGCCAAGCCGTCGCGGCGCTTGCCGGTTTCTACCGTATTGCGCCGGAATCCATACTGGTGGCCCACGACGAACTCGATCTCCTCCCCGGCGTTGCCAAGCTCAAGCTCGGTGGCGGCCATGGAGGTCATAACGGGTTGCGCGACATCATCGCGCAACTGGGAAACAACAATAATTTCTATCGTCTGCGGCTCGGCATTGGCCACCCAGGCGTCGCCAGCATGGTGTCCAACTTTGTTCTGGGTCGTGCGCCTCGCGCCGAACAGGAAAAACTGGACGCCAGCATCGATTTTGCCCTCGGCGTGCTGCCGGATATCCTCGCCGGGGAATGGAACCGTGCGATGAAAAACCTGCACAGCCAGAAGGCCTGACTCTACTCCTCGGGGAAAACACCATGGGATTTAACT
This sequence comes from Pseudomonas kulmbachensis, assembly GCF_963681935.1. Classification (NCBI taxonomy): domain Bacteria; kingdom Pseudomonadati; phylum Pseudomonadota; class Gammaproteobacteria; order Pseudomonadales; family Pseudomonadaceae; genus Pseudomonas; species Pseudomonas kulmbachensis. The sequence goes on from NZ_OY817088.1 coordinate 4,393,020, forward strand.
GCGGCATCGTCGGCCTGCCTAACGTCGGCAAATCCACCCTGTTCAACGCCCTGACCAAATCCGGTATTGCGGCCGAGAACTTCCCCTTCTGCACGATCGAGCCGAACACCGGCATCGTGCCGATGCCCGACTTACGTCTGGACGCGCTGGCTGCCATCGTTAAACCGCAGCGCATCCTGCCAACCACCATGGAATTCGTTGATATCGCGGGCCTCGTGGCTGGCGCATCGAAAGGCGAAGGCCTGGGCAACAAGTTCTTGGCCAACATTCGTGAGACCGATGCTATCGCTCACGTGGTCCGCTGCTTTGAAGATGAGAACGTGATTCACGTTTCCAACAGCGTTGACCCGAAGCGCGACATCGAAATCATCGACCTTGAGCTGATCTTCGCCGACCTCGACAGCTGCGAAAAGCAACTGCAGAAAGTCGCGCGTAACGCCAAAGGCGGCGACAAGGATGCTGTGGCTCAAAAAGCCCTGCTGGAACAACTGATCGCGCACTTCACCTTGGGCAAGCCGGCTCGCAGCCTGATCAAGAATATGGATGCCGATGAGAAACAAATCATCAAAGGCTTCCACCTTCTGACCACCAAGCCTGTGATGTACATCGCCAACGTGGCTGAAGACGGTTTCGAAAACAACCCGTTGCTCGATGTGGTCATGGCCATTGCCGAAGAAGAAGGCGCAATCGTGGTTCCGGTCTGCAACAAGATCGAAGCTGAAATTGCAGAGCTCGACGACGGTGAAGAAAAGGACATGTTCCTTGAGGCCCTGGGCCTTGAAGAGCCAGGCCTTAACCGCGTAATTCGTGCCGGTTACGAAATGCTCAACCTGCAAACCTACTTCACTGCAGGCGTTCAGGAAGTTCGCGCCTGGACCGTTAAAGTTGGGGCTACCGCTCCGCAGGCAGCCGGTGTGATCCACACCGACTTCGAAAAAGGCTTTATCCGTGCTGAAGTAATCTCCTACGACGACTTCATCAAGTTCAACGGTGAAGCTGGCGCGAAAGAAGCTGGCAAATGGCGTTTGGAAGGCAAGGAATACATCGTTAAAGACGGTGACGTTCTGCACTTCCGCTTCAACGTGTAAAACATCACACGTATAAAAAACCGCGCTCAGGCGCGGTTTTTTTTTGCCTTGTATTTGATCTTCGCCATGAAGAGCACTCTGAAGGCCTGCCAGGGTCTATGGTTACTACCATCTGAATAAATGATCGGGAGCTTTAATGATTCCCCGCGCCAACTTCCTGCGTCGCCATGTCGATTCCTCAATTGAGAAGATCCGGACCCGCTGGTCCTCAGGCTGGCGTGATGCCCTCGCATCCGCCATCGCCGCCGCACTGGCCTGGATTCTCGCCACGCACTTGTTCGGTCACGTACATCCGGTGTTTGCCGCAATCAGCGCCGTCGTGTGCCTGGCCCCAGGCTTGCCCAGCCATGGCAAGCAAGCCATCGGGTTGATGGTGGGAGTGGCCACGGGGATTGTCGTGGGTGAAGCAGCCCTGTGGTTGCCTGACGGCTATCCGCTGCTGCGTATCGGCTTTGCCACCTTCTCGGCCATCGCCATCGCGGCGCTGTATGGCCTGGGGGCCGTAGTTCCGATTCAGGCAGGGGTTTCAGCCGTATTGATGCTTGCAGTCGGCCCTGAGGCCGCAGGCGTGGTCCGCATGCTGGATGTGCTCGTGGGCGCTGGCGTCGGCCTGGTGTTCAGCCAAGTCCTTCTCACCCCCAATCCAATCGGGATCATCGATAGCTCGGCCAAGGACCTACTGGAAAAACTCGCCAAAGGCTTCAGTAAAAGTCTGCAAGCACTGGAAGAAAAAGACGCCAGCAAAGCCGAAAACGCGGTGCTGATTTTCTCCCGAGCCCACGACAGCCTTATCGCCCTGGAAAACGGCATCAGCAGTGCACGCAACACCGCACGCTGGACGCTGCGCGGGCGCTTTGTATCACGGGAGGTCAAAGACATTGCCAAACGCTACGAGCGCCATGCGGTGCGCTTGTACGCCAGCTCGCTGCTATTTGCCGAAGCGTTCGCCGATGCACTGCGCAAGGAACAGGGGCCGCCCCCCGCCTCGCTGCACGAACGACTGGCCAGCGTGGCTTCAGGCTGCGCCGCAATCGCCAATGACAACGAGCATCCAGTATTGCTGCCGGTAGTGCCCATCGAAGTGGCGGATGCCGTGTCCGCGCCCTGGCAACTGTGCTTGCAACACTTGAGCACGGTTGAAAGCGCCCTGCTGACGTTCGGATTTATTACACAGAGCGACAAACCTTCTGCATAGCCACTTGAAAGCCCTTACGGGCTTCCAGGCGGCTACCTATTGGTTTCACACCTTTTTGGTTCGCGGCAGCAAAATAGCCAACACCCCGAACAGCGGCAAATAAGAGCACAGGGTGTACACATACTCGATGCCATGAATATCAGCCAGGTGCCCGAGCAAGGCGGCACCAATCCCGCCGAAGCCAAACATCAAGCCGAAGAAGATACCGGCGATCATCCCCACGTTGCCTGGCACCAGCTCCTGCGCGTACACCACGATTGCCGAGAATGCCGAGGCCAGAATGAAGCCGATGATGACGCTGAGCACGCTGGTCCAGAACAAGTCGGCATAAGGCAGCAGCAGCGTGAACGGCGCAACGCCGAGAATCGAGAACCAGATTACCGCCTTGCGCCCGATGCGATCGCCGATCGGGCCGCCAAAAAACGTACCCGCCGCGACGGCCCCCAGGAACAGGAACAGATACAGCTGCGAGGTGGACACCGAAACGTCGAACTTCTCGATCAGAAAGAAGGTGTAGTAACTGGTCAGGCTCGCCATATAGAAGTACTTGGAGAACACCAGCAAGCCGAGTACCACCAACGCACCCAGCACTCGTTGCTTTGAGAGGCCATGAGTGGCCTTCTGCCCCGCCTTGAGCTTGAACAGGTTCAAATGATTGCGGTACCAGCGACTGATGACATACAGCAGCCCTACGGCGAACAGGGCAAACAGCCCGAACCAGGCTACGTTGCCCTGGCCAAAGGGAATGATGATTGCCGCAGCCAGCAACGGCCCAAAGGCCGATCCGGCATTACCGCCAACTTGAAAGGTCGATTGCGCCAGGCCGTAGCGCCCGCCTGAAGCCAGCCTTGCTACCCGAGAAGCTTCCGGGTGAAAGGTCGAAGAGCCGACACCGACCAGCCCTGCTGCCAACAGAATCAGCGGAAAACTGCCAACCTGGGACAGCATCAAAATCCCGACCAGAGTGCAAACCATACCGGCCGGCAGCAATAACGGATTCGGATGACGGTCGGTGTAGTACCCCACCCACGGCTGTAATAGAGATGCGGTAAGTTGGAACGTCAGGGTAATCAGTCCGATCTGGGTAAACGTCAGGTCATATTTGGCCTTGAGCATCGGATAGATCGACGGCAGTACTGCCTGGATCAGGTCATTGATCAGATGCGCCAAGGCCACTGCGCCGATAATGCGCATGACTAACGGGCTGGACTGGGGGGCAGAAGAGGACGCGGTTGTATTTGTTTGAGCGTTGCTAAGAGCCATTTGAGTTTCCGTACGACAGGTGAATGCGCGCTTGCAGGTACGTCAATGTGCCATTTTTTTACAAGATATTGCCATCCAAAGGCCGCAAAACCTTAAGCAGTTGATAGAACAAAGATTTTTTAAGATATTTGCTTGACACATGTCCCGTACGAGGGAATAATGCGCGCCATTGGCTACATAGCTCAGTTGGTTAGAGCATAGCATTCATAATGCTGGGGTCCGGGGTTCAAGTCCCTGTGTAGCCACCAAATACCGGTTTCACTACATCGCAAGATGAAAATGAAACCAACAAGAAGCCCGCCTAGTGCGGGCTTTCTTGTGTCTGGGCATCTCTCCTTGTCTCCCCCCCCTATACCTTCCCCCTGCGTATCCTTCGTTAATAATCGAACCGAAGGGATACAAGCCAATGAAGCGTTCAGAGATCAAAAGACGCCCCTTATCTGACACTGCTCTGGCCAACCTGGAACCCGACACAAAGGAATACCGGGAACAGAACGGCAATGGGTTGTACTTCCGTGTTAAGCCTGATGGCCAGAAGTCCTGGCAATTACGCTACAAAACTCCGGCGGGCAAATGGAGCTGGATGGGGCTCGGGGGTTATCCGCCCCTACCCACACGCCACAGGTGCAGGCTTGCGCCGTAACCATTCCTGCTCCCCCGAACGCGTTGTAACGTGCGACCTGCAGGAAGCGTCCGTCGCACCTTGCATAATTGCGCGGGTGTCCACTTATCTGGCAGGCAGCAACTCGGCAAACGTAGCAACCAGGTGATCCATCACCACCCGTACCGCAGGAGACTTGCGAATGTCGGCGTGCACCGACATCCATAGGGGACGTGGTGAAGGGGGGGCATCCACGGATACTTTGACCAGTTCCGCATCCGCGTCACCGAGCAGGCAAGGTAGCAGGCTAAGGCCCAGGCCCGATCTCGTAGCCTGATATTGCGTCAGCACGTCGTTCGTCCGCAGCACAAAAGGACGCACGCCAGCGAAGTCCTGAAGCCAGCGCTGCTGGGGGATGTGGTCGAGGCTGGTTTCAAAACAGATGAAAGACCAAGTGTCGGGCAACGTATTTTCAGTTGCCGCATGGGCATAAAGGGCCAGCGGCAGCATCCCCACTTTTCGGACGATACGACTTTGCGTATCCGGTCGCACAAAGCCTAACGATATATCTGCCTCACCACGCTCGAGTGACACAACTGCTGATGTCGCACTCAGGACGACATGCAGTTCCGGGTAATTCGAACGTAGGCTGGCCAGGCTAGGCGCGATGACGAATGAAGTAAGAACCGGCAAGGCACTGATGACAACCGTTCCCGAAACGCCCGAGCTTTGCCCACGCACATGGCGTTGAACATCCTGAGCAGCACCCTCCATTGAGGCCGCAATGTCAGCAAGCGACCGACCTTGTTCGGTCAATCGCGTTGTCCGAGGCAATCTATCAATAAGCTTTAGTCCTGTAGCAGTTTCAAGATGCGAGACCCGACGGCTTACTGTCGTATGGTCAACCCGCAACTCATTCGCCGCACCGGACAGTGAGCCGTGACGCGCCACAGCCAAAAAATACTGGAGATCCTGCCAATTCAGCATATAGGTGTGTTTCCGCACGCTTCGCCTGTGATTTCACGCATTTTATCGGCTCTTGATGCTTGAGAAGATGACATCGTCATTACTTAGGAGCGATCTACGATGTTGACCTTATTCTATGCTGCTGGCGCGAGTTCCATGGCGCCGCATATCCTGCTTCATGAGGCTGGCGTGCCGTTTCGAGCCGAACGGGTCGACCTGGCATCCAAAACGTGGACTGACGGCGATTACAACCTGATCAACCCGAAATCTTACGTCCCAGCCCTGCGCCTGGAGGACGGTGACATGCTGACGGAATGCCTAGTCATTCTCACTTATATTGCTGACCTTGCCCCCGCAAAAACATTGCTTGCGCCACCAGGCGATGTCCGGCGTCACCATGAAATGGAATGGCTCAGTTTTATCGCAACCGAGCTGCACAAGAATTTCATCACGCCTGAGCGTCACGGCGGCGTAGCCGCCAACTTTCTGTCGAAGACGGTCGAGGGGCAAGCTGCGACCCAAGTTCACGTATCACCGCGCCTCGACTATGTTGACCGCTGCCTGGAAGGCCGTTGCTTCCTGATGGGTGAGACGTTTACAGCGCCGGACGCTTATCTATTCGTAATGCTGAGTTGGGCGCGTCGCATCGGTCTTGATCTTGCACCATGGCCAAACCTCGAAGTATTCGCGACGAGGGTGACATCGATGGATTCGGTGCAAAAAACGATACAAATAGAGGGGCCGCCCCATTCGTTGCGACCTGCTGGAGATGAACTTCGCATAGCCTCCGGCCGCCAACACACGTTGCGTGGGTAGACCCGCGCCAGCGCGGTTTCGGTGTCCGCGCGCATATCCATGGCGTCGGTGACGAGCCAGATCGCATCAATGCGGTTCATCGCCACAGGTCGCGAAGACAGGTCCCGCAGGCGGCTGCCCTACACCGGTCGGCTAACTGATGACTGGTGTAGAGGTGTAGAGGTGTTGCACAGACTTGTCCACGCGTTTGCATTCAATCTGACCAGTCATTTACGTTGCATCTGACCACCGATTGCATTGGATTTGACGATCATGCTTCGTAACGATAATCGCCGGAGAACTACACATTGCTGCTGATGGCGGCGACAGGCAGTCATCGGCCAATCTCTGCTGTTCATCAATAGCAGATTTCGGCCAAAAGCGGACGCTCTCCTCAGAGCGGCCCATCGATTGCACTGATGATTACTATCGAAAGGCCCGCCTGTTTGGTTGCCAAAACTCACTCATATAATCGTCTCCGATTTCTCCCCGCTTCTCCGCCTGTCTTCAGGCGACATTCCCCCTTGGAACCCAGCACCATGCCAAGCGCCAGCCAGGCCCATCACGGCCTACCCGAACATAATCAACAGAGTGTCAAACAGCAGTGGCTGGCGATTCTCTCGGTCGCAGTGGGCGCCTTCGCCTTGGTTACCAGCGAGTTTCTCCCGGTGGGTGTGCTCAACGATGTCGCCAGCGATCTCGGTATCAGTGCAGGCCACGCCGGTCTGATGGTTACCCTGCCCGGCATAGCAGCGGCCCTCGCCGCCCCCTTGCTGTCTGTGGGCATTGGTGCCTCGGACCGTCGCTATCTGCTCATCGGCCTGACGCTGCTGATGATCATCGCCAACTCGGTCGTGGCCTTCGCCAGCGACTTCAGCCTGCTGCTGTTCGGTCGCGTACTACTGGGCATCAGTATTGGCGGTTTCTGGGCGACTGCCATTGCCCTCAGCGGCCGCCTGGCCCCCAAGGGAGTTGGTGTAGCCCAGGCTACCTCGATCATCATGATCGGTGTGACCTTGGCCACCGTACTGGGCGTGCCCGTAGGTACTTGGCTGAGTGGCCTGATGGGCTGGCGCACGACCTTCCTGGTAACCGCGCTGGTGGGCGTACCGGTACTACTGGCACAGATCTTCCTGCTACCGCGGCTCAACCCGGACAAGGCCATCCGCATCAGTGACCTCCCGGCCTTGTTTATCAATCCACAAGCTCGGGTTGGATTGATCGCTGTATTGCTGATTGGCCTGGCGCACTTTGCCGCGTACACCTACGTTGCCCCCTTCTTCAAACAAAGTGCTGGCTTCGATGGGCCGACTATTGGCTCACTGCTGTTGCTCTATGGCGTGGCAGGGGTAATGGGTAATATTTTCGCCGGTTTCGCCGCCAACCGTAGCGTGCGGTACACCCTGTTGCTGGTCGCACTGATGATCGGCAGCAGCACCGCCCTTTTCCCCCACTTCGCCACCGGCATGACCGGCGCAGCGATGCTGATCGCGCTCTGGGGCTTTGCCTTCGGCGCCTTCCCGGCCTGCGCCAGTATTTGGATGTTTGTCGTAGCGCCCAAGGATGTCGAACGCGGCATGCCACTATTTGTCGCCTTGTTCCAGGTAATTATTGCGTTGGGCTCGTTCTTCGGCGGGCAGATCGTCGACCAACTGGGCAGCTCGGTGCTGTTGAGTCTAGCTACGGCCTTAGTAGGCTGCGGTTTTGTTACGGTGCTTGTGCTGGGGCGTAACGTCAGTAATAGCCTAGCGGCCCAACCCGGCTAGCCAGACCCGAGCAAGTAGCTGATATTAATTTTGAGCATTCCGGAGTTTTCCAGAGTGATGCGAACGGAATACAAAAGGGTCGGATCATTTTGTCCGGCTGACGGGTTGCAACAGGTCGAATAATTACGGTCCGACTTCGACCGCCGCTATTCATAATTGCGAGCGTTGCGTCAAAAGGACCAAGGCAACCGCCACGATGAAGAGCGCCGTGTATCTCCCTGTGTATCCCGGTTCAAAAACAGAACCAAAGGGACACAAGCCAGAAATCAAATGACTCTGCTTGCCAGCCTCCCGACAGGGAGTGTCTGTATTGGCCCTCGCGGCAACAAGCAGCACGGCGTGTAATCGCGCAAACCCACTACTACGCCAAGTAATACTAAGTACCCAGAAACAAAAAACCCCCGAAGCCTTTAGGCATCAGGGGTTTGGAAGTAATGGTGCCCAGAGACGGAATCGAACCGCCGACACGGGGATTTTCAATCCCCTGCTCTACCGACTGAGCTATCTGGGCAACGGCGCAATTAAACGTTTTTTACGCTAGGGGCGTCAAGCACGAAATAAAAAAAGCTCAATGAATACCTGTGCTTACGATTGTCCGTTATTTCGGCAAGCGCCCATGCATGCCATGCATCAAGCCTCAGGCAGGATTTTGCCCGGATTCATCAACCCAAACGGGTCGAGTGCCTGCTTGACCAGGCGCATGACGCCGAGTGCGGCGCCGTGTTCCAGCTGCATGAACTTTACCTTTCCCGAACCGATACCATGCTCGCCGGTGCAAGTGCCGTCCAGGGCAATGGCGCGCTCGACCACTCGTTCATTGAGTGCTTCGGCTTCGGCCATTTCTGCTTCGTTATCCGGATCGACCACCAGCCCCAGGTGGAAGTTGCCATCACCCACATGTCCGACCACTCCGACGAAAAAAGACACCTTGGCTACGTCTTCGGCAGTTTCAGCGATGCATTGAGTCAGCGCCGAAATGGGTACGCACACATCGGTACTCCAGATCCGCCCATTCGGGCGCATGGACTGCATGGCATAGTGAACATTATGGCGGGCACGCCACAGAGCATTACGGGCATCGCCATCGGCGGCCGCTTGAAAACCCAGAGCCCCGTTACTTTCGACAATTTCCCGCGTCAGTTCGACCTGCTCCGCCACGCTGGCCGCAGAGCCAGCAAACTCGAAAAACAGGGTTGGCATTTCAGCCAGTCCCATCTGCGAGAAACGGTTTACCGCCTGCACCGTGCGCGCATCGAGCAATTCAACCCGTGACACCGGGATGCCGTATTGAATGATCGACACCACCGAACTGACCGCCGCCGCAATCGTCGGAAAGGTGCACACCGCCGCGCTGGTGGTTTCCGGAATGCCGTAAAGCCGCAGGGTAACTTCAGTGATGATACCCAAGGTGCCTTCCGAGCCGACGAACAGCCGAGTGAGGTCGTAGCCAGCGGAAGACTTTCGTGCACGCCCCCCCGTCTTGATCACCTGGCCATCGGCAAGTACCACAGTGAGGTTCAATACGTTCTCACGCATGGTTCCATAACGCACCGCATTGGTCCCTGAGGCACGGGTAGCCGCCATGCCCCCCAAAGTGCTTTCACCTCCGGGGTCGACCGGAAAGAACAGTCCCGTGGTGCGCAGTTCGGCATTGAGCTGCATCCGTGTGACCCCAGCTTCAACGGTCACATCCAGGTCCTCCGGACGCACAGCGATGATTCGCTGCATGCGACTCAGGTCGATGCAGACCCCACCCAGCGTGGCGCCTACATGCCCTTCCAGCGAGGTGCCACCGCCAAAGGCGATGATTGGCACTCGATGCGCGGCACAGAGCTTAACGATGGCTGCGACCTCGGCAGTGGACTCGGCGTAACACACCGCGTCCGGCGGCAAGGTCGGGTGGTATGACTCCCCCCGACCATGTTGCTCGCACTCGGCACGGCTAGTGCTTACACGCTCACCGAGAAGCTCGCGCAGGGCATCGAGCAAGGTGTACATAAGAGAAGGCTGAAGCGCTTGGGAAGAGGCCATGAAAACGTCCATATTATTGTTGGGGGACGAATCTAAGGTACAACAACTAGTATACAAGTTAAAAGCTTGCGTTCCGTTATCATGGTGGCCCAACAGCCTGAGCCATAGCTCGGCGAAAAAACTGCGTAGACCCAATGAGCAAATCCGTAGAAAAGTCCCTCGCCGTACGCTTGGCCGACAACATTCGTGAAGCCATCGTTTCGGCACGGTTTGACCTGGGCGAAGCACTTTCCGAAGAAAGTCTGGCCGCAGCCTTTGAAGTCAGCCGCACGCCAGTGCGCGAAGCGTTGGCCCTGCTGCAGACCGAGGGGCTGGTGAACGTGGTGGCCAAGTCCGGCAGCTACGTGTTCAGCCCTACCGAAGACGACATTGTCGAACTCTGCGAGCACCGTGTAACCCTCGAAGTAGAGGCTTCACGCCGTGCCTTTGAACGCAACCCTGAAGCCACCCTGCAGGCAATGCGTGACGCCCTGGCACAAATGATCAGTGCGCTGGAGCAGGATGACAGGCTGAGCTATGGCGCCGCCGACACCGAGTTCCATCTGAGTTTTTTCAAATTCAGCGGCAATCGTTATCTGGTCGATGCCTACGAACGCAACCTGGGCCGCGTCGCGGCCTTACGTACGCACCTGGCCCGGCGTGCCAGGCACGAGCCGGACCGCTCGTTCAATGATCACCGGCGGATGATCGAATTGGTTGAGGCGGGTAAACATGGCCCGCTGGCGACCCTGCTCAGCCGGCATATCCTACGCACCCGCGAGAGTTACATCGCGACCCTGCGAGAGCGTCAGGAATTGCAGGGCCAGAACAGTGATCGAGTGGAAAAGATTCGTCGCAAGCTGCGTTTGTAGTGAGCAGACCGAAGGCCGGCATATGTCTGTGCAGACTTCCGTTATCCGAATGCAGCTGCCCTTCAACCAACTTCGGCGCCAGCACCGGACCTGAAAATGGCTCACCGCAAGGCAAGCCATTTTCAGGTCCGCCAAAAAACATGCCCCTGTTGGCCACCCGGCAGCCTTTTAAGAATCGTCTGATTATCGCTACCAGCACTCCTCGATAACCTGAGCACGCTCCTGACCGACCTGACGAGAAAAGGTTGGATTCGAGCTTTGTCTAACTATCGAGATTAATGAAATGAAACGTACTGCTCTGTTCATCGCACTGTCGGTTTTGCCAGCAATCTCTTTCGCTGCCAGCCAAAACACCATCACCTTCAAAGGCCAGGTTTCTGATCAGACTTGCCAGGTTTCAATCAACGGCAACTCCGGCAGCCCAATTGTTGTTCTGCCGACCGTTGCTGCTAATGATCTGGCAACTTCTGGCCAATTCGCCGGCGAAACACCGTTCACTATCGCAGTTACCGGCTGCACTGCACCGACCGTCGGCGACCTGAACATCAAGACCACGTTCCTCGGCGCCGACGTTAACGCTGGCGGCAACATGAGCAACACAGGTACTGCTAAAAACGTTGCTATCCAATTGCTGGATGCCTCTGGCGGTAACCCAATCTCCCTGAGCGGGATGACTTCAGTTTCTGGCCTGGTCTTGAAGAAAGACGAAACCGCAGCCAGCCATGACTTCGCAGCTCGCTACATCAGCACCGGCGCTGCAACTGCCGGTACCGTGTCTGCCTCTGCTCAGTACGCGCTCGACTACCTGTAAGCGTAACGCTCTGACCTGCCGCTTTCGCCTCTCGCGAGGCGGCGGGTCCGCACCACACCCCCCCCTCATCGATACCCAGCCTTTCGGAAGGAGTTGGCCATGGCCTGCCTGAAACGCTTAGCCCTGTCTGTCAGTTTTTTGATGATTGCCGTTTTCGCCAACAACGCGCTGGCCAGTGTAGTCATCAGTGGTACCCGGGTGATTTACCCCGCTCAAGCTCGTGAAAAAGTCCTGCAGCTTACCAGTCACGATGCGTACCCCAACCTGATGCAAATCTGGGTGGACAACGGCAACCCGGCCTCTACGCCGCAGACCGCTGATGCCCCGTTTATCGCAAGCCCGCAGATTTTCCGGATGAACCCCAAGGCAGGACAAGTCGTGAGATTGGTGTACACCGGCACAGACCAACCTCAAGACCGCGAGTCTGTGTTCTACATCAACTTTATGCAGATGCCGGCACTCAAGAGCAGTGACATGCAAGCCAACAAACTGATGCTGACCGTAAGCAGCAGGATGAAGGTCTTCTATCGTCCGGAAAGCATCGTTGGTGCCCCCGAAGACATCGCTAAATCAATGACCTTCAAGCTGCAGGGCTCAGGCTCCAGCTTGAGTGTGCTGGCAGAAAACAACAGCGGATATCACGCCGTAGTGCGTGAAGCCAACCTGGTGATCGGCGGCAAACCTGTCGGCCTGACCAAAGCGGTAATGCTCGCCCCTTACTCCACGCAGAAATGGCCAGTGGCTAACAACGGTACTCGCGCCAGCAGTACAGATCAGTTGCGCCTGACGCTGGTGAACGACTTTGGGGCAGATGTCACCTCCGACTTTCCTCTTCAGTGACCCTCGGAAATACAAACATGACCGTTGCTCACGTCACTCGCTGTCGGTTCCTGCCGCGCACACCTTATAGCCTGTTGGTTTCAACTTCGATCCTGCTTATCGGTCTGGCCGCCAGCACTGCGCAGGCCGAATCCGAAACAGGAATAGATGAATACCAGTTCGACGACAACATGATGTTTGGTGGTGGTTCGCTGTCGCGCTTTAACAAAATCAACGCTATTGATCCGGGCAGTTACACCGTTGACCTGTTCATCAATAATCGTTTTGTTGAGCGCATTCCCGTGCAGTTTGAGGAAGTGGCCAAGGACGATGTTCAGCCTTGCTTGCCCCGCGCGCTGCTCGAAGGCGCCGGTGTATTGAACACTGCCATTACCGATACGCCGGACCAGCAATGCCAATTACTGAGCAATACCGTACCCGGCGCCAGCAGCTATTTTGATTTCTCCCAATTGCGCCTCGACGTGAGCATGCCGCAAAGCCTTATGTCGCGCGAACCCCGAGGTTTTGTATCAACACAAAGCCTGGATGCGGGTGACACCATCGGTTTTATCAACTACAGCGCCAACCAGTACCACGTCAGTCGTAGCGGAACGAACGCCAAAGATACCGACTCCAGCTACCTGTCACTCAACAGTGGGTTGAACATGGGTCTTTGGCGTCTGCGCCAGCAAGCGTCCCTGCGCTACGACTCACAAAATGGCAGCGACTGGAACGCCACCCGAACCTACTTGCAGCGCGCATTGCCGAGCCTGCGCAGCGAACTGACAGCAGGTGAAGGCTATACCTCGGGTCGATTCTTCTCTGGAATAGGTTTTCGCGGGGTACAAATAGCGTCCGATGAACGCATGTTGCCAGAGTCGGTGCGCGGTTATGCTCCGACCGTCCGCGGCATCGCCAAGACCAACGCCAAGGTCACCGTGCGCCAGAACGGCAGTGATATTTATGAAACCACTGTGGCGCCGGGACCGTTTGAAATCAGCGATCTTTACGCGACCAACTACAACGGCGACCTTGAAGTCACGGTACAGGAAGCTGACGGCAGCATCAGTCGATACAGCGTGCCGTTCTCGGCGGTACCTGAATCGCTGCGTCCGGGTACTTCACGCTATAGCGCTGCTATCGGCAAAACCAGTGACGTCGGTGACAACGATGCGTTCGGTGAAATCACCTATCAGCGTGGCCTTACCAATAGCGTCACCACCAACACTGGCTTACGAGTTGCCGATGGCTATCAAGCCTTGGTACTCGGCGGCGTATATGCCAACTGGCTGGGCGCCTTTGGTCTGGACACTACTTACTCCAGGGCCGACATGCCGCAAGAAGGTGTGGTGGATGGCTGGATGGCGCGCTTGTCTTACAGCCGCACGTTCACGCCGACCAACACCACCTTGTCGATTGCTGGCTATCGTTACTCCACTGCGGGCTACCGTGACCTAGGCGACGTGCTGGGGGTGCGTGAGTCGCTGCGCTCCGGAGAAAACTGGGAATCTTCCAGCTACCTGCAACGCTCGCGCTTTGAAGTTTCAGTTAACCAAAGCCTGCAATCGCTCGGTTCGGTTTATGTCTCGGGCTCGACCCAGGACTATCGCAATGGTCGCGAGCGCGACACTCAGTTGCAAATGGGCTACTCCAATACCTTGAGCAACTCCGTCAGTTTCAACCTTTCGGTCTCGCGCCAGTCCACCGGCAGCTATCAGCAAATCCGCCAAGGCGGGTATGACGGTCGCCCTGACGAAAATGTCAGCGGTGGCAGTTGGAACGGTTCTACGCCTGGTACGACAGAAACTGTCTCGCTGCTCTCCGTATCGTTCCCTTTGGGCAGTCCATCGAAGAGCAACACGCCAACCCTCAGCAGTTCCGTCAGTCATAGCGCAAACTTCGGCAACGTGTATCAGACCTCTGTTTCAGGCACCGCAGATGCTGAGCAAACACTGAGTTATGGCGTGGATATTTCCCGCGATGACGAACAAAAACAGAACACCTTTAGCGGCAATCTGCAGAAACGCCTGCCAAAAACCAGTCTCGGCATGAGTGCGTCCAAGGGCCAGGACTACTGGCAGACCTCCGGCAGCGCCCGAGGTGCAGTTGCCATTCATAGCGGCGGCGTAACACTTGGCCCCTACCTGGGCGATACCTTTGCCCTGGTAGAAGCCAAAGGCGCCAGCGGGGCAAAAATCATGAATGGCCAAGGCACCACGATTGATGACGCAGGGTTCGCACTGGTGCCTTCGCTTACACCCTATCGCTACAACACCGTGGCGATCAATCCAGAAGGGATGAACCAGAAAGCCGAGCTCGATGATGGTCAGCGTCGGGTTGCGCCCTATGCCGGTGCGACAGTCAAGATCAAGTTCAAAACCCGAAGCGGTAACGCACTGCTGATCAAGGCACTGCTGGCCAACAACCAGACCGTACCCATGGGTGCTGATGTGCTGGACGAAAACGGCAACGTCATTGGCATGGTCGGCCAGGGCAGCCAAGCGTATCTGCGCAGCGAACAACCCAAAGGCACATTGACTCTGCGTTGGGGTGATCGCCCGCAAGAACAGTGCTCGCTCACCTATGACGTGACGGACCGAGATCTGGAACAGCCCTTGTTGCGCGTCACCAGCCAGTGCAATGCGCACTGATTATCAAGCGCCGGCCCTATTCATGCCGGCCTTAAACCAGCACCAGAATCGAGGCTTCTTATGTTTACCTTACGCCCACGATTGAATCAGTTACTGCTGCTTATACTGACCCTGACGGCACTGCCAGCCGTGCAAGCCAACTGCAAACGTATTTATAACGGCAACGCGGTACTCGACGGATACACGGCACAAATCACCTTCGGACGCATCAACCTGACCAGCACCTATCTGCAACCGGTCGGCACGGCACTGGGCACGACGATCACCGATAGCGCCACCGCCACGGGGCTCAACAGTGAAACCGTACTTTGGGAGTGCGACCTTGCGGACAAGGACGAACTCTATGAGCTGTTTGCTACTAACGGTGATGACCGTGTCGGCGGTTATTGGGAAATCGGTAACGGCGCAGGCACATCGACCAATGATGGCCTGCCCGGTTACTACGCCACTTACTTCCCGTATGTCGGGCTCAAACTGACCCACCTCAATTCAGGCAAGGTGTTCACCCGGTATTGGCAGCAAAGCAAAATTACTCAATACGACGTGGTAGGCAACAAACTGCAGATCAAGCCCAAACACCTGAGCATGGTGCAGGCCGAACTGGCGCGGGTCTCCAGCTTGCCACCCAAAAGCGGCAGCGGCAGTAACTTTTGCGGCAACCAGGCGGCCGAGAGTGGCAGCGGAACTTACAGCTACACCTGTACCCAGCCCAATGGTTATATCCAGTTTCAGGGCCCGGGCTACAAGTCCGACACGGTGGGCTCAGACTCCAACACCAACTATGTATTTTGGGGCGCTAAAAACGGGGTTGGTTTTGGTATGCGCAGCGCAGCCTCCATCAGTTATGCCGCGACATGTGTTGCACGCAACGTGACGCCGCTGGTCACCTTTGCGCCTGTCACCGCTCAGGAACTCAACAACGGCATGACCCGCGAAAGCGATTTCAGAATTGAGCTTGAATGCAGTAATCAGGTGGTGTCCGGGGTTGGCAACAACCAGACCGCACTGGGTGTTCAAGCGTCTGCCGCGGCCTACGCCAAAGCCGCAGAGCTTGGGTTGCTCACCGGAGCACAAGGCGTCACGCATCTGGTTTCCAATGGCTACGGTACTGACCCAGGCATTGCGACCGGTGTCGGCATTGCACTCAGTAATAACGGCAAGCCCATGAACTTTCTTGGCAGCGAGATGGCTGGCAGCGGCAACGCAGGCGGCTGGTATCCCGTTCAGGAGAGTGCGACTGCCAATGGCAGTTCCGCATCGGGTTACACCCACTACACAAAAACCCTCACGGCGATTCTCAAAGCATTACCTGGGCGCAAGGCATTACCGGGAACCGTGAATGCAACAGCCTATGTTCTCGTCAAGGTGCAGTAATCATGATCGCCAAAATGATGACTACCGCCTCGCGCCTGCTGCTGCTCAGCGCTGCAGTGTTGATCACGCTCCCGGCACAGGCGGGCATCATGGCTTCAAGTACCCGGGTGATTTACGAACAAGGACAGAATGAACGCTCGCTGATGCTGGCCAACATCAACGCATACCCCGTGGTAGTACAAACTTGGGTCAATGAGGGCGAAGACCAGCAAACGCCCGAAAACAGCACTTCGCCGCTGATCACCCTGCCCTCGGTATTTCGTATGCAAGCGGGCGCGGTACAGGGTTTACGCATTGTGCATAACGGCGATGCACTGCCCTCGGATCGAGAGTCTGTGTTTTGGCTAAACCTCTATGAAATCGCGCCCAAAGCCGCCAACAAGTCGGCCGAGCAAACGTCTGTGGCACTGGCCATGAATACGCAGATGAAGATTTTCTATCGCCCGAAAAATCTGCCCTCTCTTCCCCAGGACATGGCCAAGAGCCTGTCTTTCAAGCTGGAGAAACAAGGGGATCAATGGCAACTGGTACTGCGCAACCCAACGCCTTACCACGCCTCGCTGGCATCTTTGAAACTGATCGATCAAGGCCGGGAAATGGCAATACCTCCACTCCCGGAGATGATGGCACTGCCGTTGAGTGAAAAGCGTTATCCCCTTGCGTCCAACAGTCTGGTAAGCCCGGCAGGTCTTAAGGTGAACTTTACCTGGATCGATGATGGCGGGCATTTTCAGACCATGACGACCCCGCTGCTCACCCCCTGACTGAACCTTACTCAGATCAGATTCATGCTGATGCAGAACGTCAGCAAAGCGTGGTCGTTTTCCACGTCGAGTTTGCGCATGGCCGTGATCTTCTGAGAGCTCACGGTCTTTACACTTCGGTTCAACAAATGAGCGATATCCCGCACATTCATTCCTGAAGCAAAGTGCCTCAACACCTCGAACTCCTTGACTGACAAGCTGGCGATACGGGTCTGCACCGCATCGGAGCGCTCAATCACACTGGCGCTGCCCTGGCCGGCTTTGTTGTGCCATTTGGCGCCACTGGACAATGCGTTAAGCGCCAGCAGGATTTCGTTCAGATCGCCGCTCTTCAGAATGATCCCCCCCACGCCCAAGTCATACAGACGCGACAGAATCAAGTTGTTGGTGAGCATGGTCAGCACCAGAATCTGCACCTGTGGATAATTTCGAATCAGGTACTCAATCAATTTGACCCCGTCACCATACGTTTCATCACCCGGCATGTTGTAGTCGGTAACGATGATGTCCGGTTTCAGGCGCTGCACCTGCTCGATCAGATCTGAAGATGTCAGGGCCTGGCCCACCACCTCATAGCGTTCATCACGCTCGATCAGCTCGCATACCCCCATCAGAACGATCGGGTGGTCATCAGCCAATATGATTTTAGTTTTTTTCACGGGCGCATCCCTGTCAAAAGAACGATCACGCGAAGAGACGCTCAATCGGTGGTGTTGGAGAAAAATTTCAGATCGCCGCTACTG
Organism: Pseudomonas kulmbachensis; assembly: GCF_963681935.1. Lineage (NCBI taxonomy): Bacteria > Pseudomonadati > Pseudomonadota > Gammaproteobacteria > Pseudomonadales > Pseudomonadaceae > Pseudomonas > Pseudomonas kulmbachensis. Next base: position 4,410,738 of record NZ_OY817088.1, read on the forward strand.
CGCGACGAACACGTGCCAGCAATGCTTCAATCTGAACCAGCAAAGGTGCATCCAATACATGATTCTCAAGTCGCTGCTCAAGTTCACCGCAGCCGCTGGCCAGATCATGCGCCTGAACAACTGCCAGAGCCCCACGAATACAATGCAAACGAGCTTTCAGGGCATCGATGTCATGGCTGACCAAGGCGTCAATCGCCGTCTGGATATCCGCGCTCATGGTGTTGATAAAGAGATCGCGCATTCTGGCGCTGACCACAATCGGCTGTTGCGCAAGATCATCTGCGCAGCCCTGCCCTGTTTCTGACAGCTCTTGCGCAACTCCGCATAGATCAACGTCACAAACCTCGACCAATTCAGTCCATATTTTCTGCAAGGTCATGGGTTTGACCATTCGAGCGTTCATACCCACGGCAATGCAACGCTCGGCCTCCTCGCGCATCGCGTTGGCAGTCACACCGATAATGGGAATCCGGGTATCTTGCTGGCGAATGGCATTGGCCAGTTCATAGCCGTTCATGATCGGCATGTTGACGTCAGTCATCACCACATCAAATGCGTCAGGCGACCACAGGCTTAACGCCTCCTGACCGTGAGACGCCAGCACCACACGACAACCGAGCTCTTCAAGCTGTTCTTTGAGAATGGCCTGGTTGATCGGGTTGTCCTCAGCAACCAATACCCGTAACGCCAGCTTTTCACGAACAGCCGGTGCTTTCCCGATCTCGCGAGTGATTCGTCCTTGCTGAGCCAACAGCACGGCGCGACCAATTCCGCGAACCATGTGCACGCTGACTTTCCACCCCTCAACTGTATGCTCGGGTTGCCCCGCGCCAGAGATGCCCAGCACCCGTGGCCCTGGCCACTCCAGTGGCGCACTGCGCCCTGGCAGCAGATCTACCAGCACCGATCCAGTTACTGTATTGAGTGCCCCCGGCGACGCTACCAGTGCATGGGCGCCCCAACGGTTGAGCCAGGCACAAACGGCTTCCGCCAGCTCGTTGACAGGCGCACGAACATAAACCGGCGCAGGACGCAGTTGCAGGTCGCTGGCGCCCGGTAATGCGCCCTCGAGTATTGGCACGCTCAATATCAGGCTGAAACTGCTCCCCAGGCCGGGTTCACTGACAACCCTCAATTGCCCGCCCATCAACTCACTCAAGCGCTTGCAAATCGACAGGCCCAAGCCGGTGCCGCCTGAAGCATGACCGTTAAAAACCTGATAAAACGGCTCAAACAGACGCTCCTGCTGCGGCTGCGAAATACCCACACCGGTATCAGTGACTTGCCACTGCAACGTCACCTTGTCCGCTTCCCGACTCAACACTTTCAAGCGCAAGACGACGCGACCGTAGTCGGTAAACTTGACCGCATTATTGAACAGATTATTGAGAATTTGCCGCAGTCGAGACTGGTCGCCCTCCAACTGATCCGGCACATCCGCATCAACGCAGGCGTAAATCTGCAACCCTTTGCTTTCAGCTGCCGCGGCGTAGGCGTCTACCACTTCCTCAACCATGTCCAGCGGACAAAAACGCTCCGGTTCGAGCGCCATTTGTCCGGACTCAATCTTGGACACATCCAGAATGTCACTGATCAACTGCAACAAGATCGAAGACGAGCGCGAAATGGTGTTCAGATAGATGCGTTGCCGAGTATCAAGATCCGTCAGTTCCAGCAGCTCCAGAGTGCCCAGCACGCCATACAGTGGGGTGCGTATTTCGTGGCTCATGGTCGCAAGGAATGTGGTCTTGGCGTGACTGGACTCTTCCGCCTGGTGTTTAGCCAGGGTCAAGGCGGCGGCATCATCCTTGTGCCCGGTGACATCGCTGAAGGCACATACAATGACATCCTGCTCTTGATAACGCGTACTGCTGAAGCTGACATGCAAGTAGCGCTCACCCACCTTGACACAGGCCTCTCCCATGTCGGCTTGTTGTTCGTGAATTAGCCGAGAGATGTACTGCGAGTTACCCAGCCAGGCTTGTGCACGCTTGTTGGCCAGTAACATATGATTGTCCGACTGGCGCACCACGCACAAACCGGTGGGAGCAGTGTCGATCACCGCACGGCTGAAAATCTCACTTTCGATCACTCGCCGGTGCGCTCGCTCCGCTGGCCGAACAACACGCAATCGATACCAGCGATTGACCAGCCAACCCACATAGATAGAAAACAACGCTATGCCCAAAATGCTCAATAACGTCCATTTGGCATAGCGAAAAAAGCTCTCATAACTGATTCGGTACACTGCTGACCAATGTTCCCCTTGCGTGTTGGAAACCTTGATTTCCAAGCCTTGGGCATTGAAGCGCATACCGTCGGGGCTATTGTGGGTGCCACTCAAGCGCCCGACCAGCACCGCCCCCGAGGGCGCAATCAGTGTGAGGTCATAAAAGGCGGGGGTGGCAATGCTCGTCGGGATGTTGGTCAAACGCCGAATGTTGATCAATGCCGCGAGCAACACTTCACGATCATTGCCCACGACCTCTAGAAACTTGGGCGGCAGATTGATTTTGATAACGGCAAACACCATAGGGTTGCCTTCGCTGACACTGTTGGTATTGACCCAGCGCACCTGCCCCTCCGGGAGCGAAGCCTTGCGTTCCTTGAACAGCAACGACAACTGCTGACTGGTCTCCAAAAATTCATCCAGACTCAAAATTGCCACGTGCCCACGGCGAGCGCCAATCGCTGGTACCGCCAAGGTGAATGCATTATTGGAAGGTAAAAGAAACAACTGCGGGGCGGGGTACACAGACCCCGACCAAAAACCGCTATAGAAATTGGCTAAGTGCATACCCAGCGAAAATGCCGATTGATTCGTGACAACGGGGCTGGACGAAGTGCTTTGCGTCAGATTAAAAGGCGTCGAAAACGAAAACTCCTTGCCTTCAAATATATTCACCCCGTTGCTCTCGAACACCTGCTTGCTTTGCAAGGGCATGATGTTCGCGGTCAGGACATCCGGGGCATCCCTGACTGCGCTATTAATATTGGTCAAAAACGAGTGGTTTTCATTGAGACTCTCCACTAACCGCGCGAAGTGATACTCAATCTTTTCCACTTCAACTTCGACCAAACGCTGTAGGGCCCATACACAAGTGCCCACTAACAGCACCGCAACTCCGATCAAAATCAGGACGCCACGGTTCAATCGCATGGAGCTCAAGGCGAGTTTGCCCAGTGAGGCATTGTCAGAGGTCATGTTACTTCCTGTATTTCGCGGGGACAGACTTGAACTCAGGCTCAAAGCTTAGACGAGCAAGGGAGGGGCCAAGTAAGTGACTTCAATTACTGTTGGCGTGAATATACCCGCGATGAGTCAAGTACTGATCACGCATGCCTTAAGTGCGCTGCCCACGCGGGGTGACGAAGTGCCTCAATAAAGACGCGGGGGCGAATCCTCATGTAACAGATGCCCAAAGCGGCCCGATGATACGGCACGAGAGATCAGAAACCCCTGTACACGATCACAGTTGAGCTTGCGCAGCAGCGCCAGCTCCTCCTGACTTTCGACCCCTTCTGCCACGACCTCCAAACCCAGCTGGCGCCCCAGCGCGACGATACTGGCCAGCGCAGAGGCGAGGTTTTCGTTTTCAACACAACCATGCACCAGCGCCCGATCAATCTTGAGCTCAGTGAACGGCGTAGAGACCAGATTGAAATACGAGCTGAAGCCTTGGCCAAAATCGTCCTGTGCCAGACCAAAGCCCTTCATGCGTAAACGACATGCCCCTGCGTAATATTTGCTGATGTCCTGAGTGGTGGAGCATTCCATCAACTCAAAGCCCAACTTGGCAGTAATACCGCCCTGGGTACGCACGTAATCGTGCAGTTCGTCGGCCAGGTCATCGTCATCGAGCAAGTGCGTAGGCAGATTGATCGATACCGGTATGTCATACCCTTGACGGGCCCAATTGGCTTGGGCGGCAATGGTTTGCTTGATGAACAGCAACAGCAGTTCTTTCTCCAGCCCCAACCTGACCAGTGACGGTAGAAAATCGGCAGGCATCAACAACCCCAACTCAGGATGTTCCCACCGTGCCAAGGCTTCCGCAGCGACAATCAGCCCATCGTGCAAGGACTTCTTGGGCTGGAACCAGGCCTGTAACGCACCGCTCTGCATGGCCTCGTGCAACGTTTCACGGGTCAGTGTCAAAGGCACATTCGCGGGTGACTTGTCACTTTTGATCAGTTTGTCCAGGTTGCACATCAGGGTTCGAACAGCCGCTGGGTTGACCGGTTTCGATAACTGCCCGATCACATCAACCCCCATACTTTGCGCCACCAGACTGGCACTCACGATCATGCGTCGCGAGGCAGCGCTCATGATCGCCAAAGCCGGTTTGCAAGGCAGCGCCGATAGCCGTTGTATCAGTTGCACGCCGTCCATGCCCGGCATCAGCAAATCGGTGAGTACCAGATCAAAGGACTGCTTTTGCAACCAATCAAACGCTTCCTTGCCATCTCTGGCGGCTTCGACACGAATATTGCCCAGGTCGTGGAACAAGTTGAGCAGGTATTGATGCTGGAAAGGATGGTCCTCGACGATCAGAACGCTATAGGACATTAGACACTCTCTCTGTTTGCTCAAGGCAGATGAACAAGGCGCTGAGGCCAAAGGGTTTTACCAGGCACTCGTCCATGCCCACCGCCAAACACCTCGCACGCTCTTCCTGCTGGGCATTGGCCGTAGCGCCAATGATGGGCACCTGGTTATCGAAATTTCGCAGTTGAGTCGTCAATTCGTAGCCGTTCATGCGCGGCATGTTCACGTCAGTCAGAACCCTGTCGAAGGTCGCGTGCTTCCATAGCTCCAGCGCCTCCAAACCATCGGATGCCATCACCACCGTACAACCCAACTCTTCTAGCTGTTCCTTGAGAATCAACCGGCTGATGGCGTTGTCTTCAGCGACCAGAACATGCAGCCCCAGCGGTTTATAAACGCTGGAACCCGGCTCAAATGGCCGGGCGTAGGGGTTGAGACCCTGAGCCTGACTGACGGCACGGCGCAGGTCGTGCAAATCACTCAATTTGACGTGCCATTGCGCGCCCTCGCGTTCGCCAGGTGCAAAACACCTATTGCCGCACGCAATCACTACCGGGCCGGGCCATTGCACCTCAGGGCTGCGTTCGTATTCGCCGGGATACAACTCGACCAGCACAGCATTGCTGTCATGAATGTCCATCCCGGGACGCAGCACTTGTGCCCTGGCACCCCAGCGTCGCAGCCAGCCGCAAATGTTTTCGGCCAGTTTCGGTATGGATGACCGGACGAATACTTTTTCAGGTAACAACTTGACTGAGTCGTCCAGTTTCGGAGCTCGGCACTGTTCCAGAGGCAGTGCGAGAGTAAAGCTGCTACCCAAGCCCGGCTCGCTGACGACACTCATGGTGCCGCTCATCAAGTACATCAAGCGCTGGCAAATCGACAGGCCCAAGCCCGTGCCACTGATCACATTGGCCCGGGAACCGGCCTGGTAAAAAGGGTCGAACAAGAAGGGTTGATCTTCCTGCGCGATCCCCTGCCCCGTGTCAGTCACTTGCCAGGACACCGTCACCCGCTCATCGCTGCGGCTATCCACCGTCACTCGCACCACAATCTGCCCGCTATCGGTGAACTTGACGGCATTACTCAGCAAATTATTCAGAATCTGGCGAATCCTGGGTGCATCGCCGAGCAACTGTTCCGGTAACTGCGGATCGATATGCGCATATAGCTGCAAGCCCTTGCTTTGCGCTGCCGCCGAGTACCCGCTGACCACTTCCTGGATCAAATCCAGAGGGGCAAATTCGCTCACCTCCAGCGCCAGTTGTCCTGCCTCTATCTTCGATACATCCAGCACATCACAAATCAGTTGCAGCAGCGTAGAAGACGAACTTTGAATAGCCTGCACATATTCTTGCTGACGGGGGGTTAACTGGGTGCGCGCTAATAGTTCAAGGGTGCCCAAGGCGCCATACAACGGTGTGCGAATCTCGTGGCTCATGGTTGCCAGAAACTGCGTTTTGGCATCATTGGCCTTGTCCGCCACACGCTTGGCCTGCTCCAGGGCGATCTCGACATCCTTGTGTGCGCTGATGTCACTAAATGCGCAGAGGAGCACGTCCTCACCTTTATAACGTGTGGCTACAAACCTGATATGCAGATGGCGTCCAGCAACCGAGAACTCATCGAAACGGTTTCTTTCGCTGCTGTCATACGCTCGGTCAATCCAGTCATGGCATAACTGATCACGTTCACGGCCATGTCCCAACCACTGTTGGGCCAGAGTATTTTCCAAAACCACCGCGCCAGTGGCCCTTCGCAACACACACAACGCAACGGGTGCCGTCTGAATAACTGTACGACTGAATGCTTCGCTCTCGATCAGCGCATGTTTTCGATATATCGCGGGGTTAATCAGTTGGCGTTCGATACGTTGCACCAGCAACCCCAACCCCAATGCACTGCCAAAACCAATTAAAAGGGCAATAAGCAACGGCTCACGCAGAGACGTTAACAAGTGACCGAACTCCATCGAGTACACCACTTGCAGGTCCGCATAGCCCAGTTGGTTACGCATGATCAGGTAGTCGGGCCACAACCCGTCGCCCGTAAAACCAAATTGACGATCACCGCCAAAGCCTTGCAGCGCTTGTGTCAGGCCTGGATTCAAGGCACTGGCAAATATCTCTTCGCCCTGAGCATTAATCACCACAAAGTCACCTGCGTGCTTGCGGTCCATGGCCGTCGAAATTTCGGCCCCCTCAATTTCCAGGCCCAACCACCCTGAATGAGGGTCACGCTGATCGAGCAAGGTGAACAGGTACAAAACCGGGCTGTCAGCAATGACGAAGTTAGGCGTGGCGTTAAACCAATACTCGCCCTTAACGGGCATCGGCGTTTTTTCCAGCTCTTTTAGCTGACGCAATACATTCTGGTCGACGGGTATTGGCTGCAGCGTGTATCGGGTCAGGCGCACTGCCTGCGCATCAGAGCCGGCCTTTACGTACAGCAGATTGATGTTCTCTTCGCGTAGATACTCAAGTTCACGACGGGTCTGCCACAGGCTCCAGGAATGCATACCTTCGCCCAGTGTCATTTCAACCTCATCCGCCAGTTCCATGGGCGCAGCTGGTGAGACGGGCTTGTTACGCACCGCCGCCAGGCTGAGGTTTTTGAGGAGCATTTCATGGCCGGTGAAAAAGCGCTGGGCTTCGAGTATCGCCCCGCTCATATAACCCCGGCGCTGGGAGATCTCCCGGTCGAAACTGGAGTTGATATACACATACAGCCCGCCTAACAACGACAGTAACAAGGCGACAAAAAACGAACGCAGCAAAGTACGCGCTGCGATTGAGGTCGAGAACGAGGCATCCTGGGGACGGAAAAAATGTTTTAACTTCATGCTGCCAGCCTATTGAGCTGGCAGTTTTTGAAACATCAGACAAACCTTAAAAAACCGGTTCAGCTGTAAGCACGCTTGATTAAACCTGAAGTTTAAGCCGGGCGAACCGCGCTCAAGTCCATCCGCCCATCCTTCATCGGCGGGCACCAGTAATAGCCACCATTCAAGGGCCGGCTAAAGCTGTACAGACCATCAACGATGCCATCTTCCATGCCGCTCATGCGACGCAACTGGACTTCAAACGCGTTCAAGGTCCGGCTAAAGGACACAAACATCAGCCCGGCCTTGCCATTTTCTGTCCACGGCATGGAGCGACGCACGGTAAAGGCTTCAGGCGAGAAACTCTCTTGAGCAGTGCGCTTGACGTGGGCCGAGGCCGGCGCGTCTTCAAGCTCTTCGTTATCGCTCTTGCGACGACCAATCAGGTTGTCTTGCTCGGTTTGCGGGCGAGCAGCAAAACCGTTCAGGTCATGCTGCCACTGCTGCACGGCAACAAAACAGCCTCCGTCCAGCCCTGCACCGGCGTTAGCAACGATAGCCGCATCGACCGCCGCTTCATCCACCGGGTTTTCAGTACCGTCTTCATAGCCGGTCAAGTCACGATCGGTGTTGTAGCGAAAGCCTTCAGTCACTTGCAGCAAGCTCAAAGCAGGCGCCAGCGCCGCTTCGATGGCCTGACTGCGGTGCAGCAACTCGCCGCGGTCATCACCCAGCAACCACAACCACAGCGCGTGCTGGGTCGACGGGTTTTCAACCATTGCATTGAGAGCCGGGAACACTCGCAGCCCTGGAATTTTTACGCCCAATGCCAACACCAGCGGCGACCCAAAGCCCGCTACTACGCTTTTGCCGTCCACCCACTGCGACAAAACGTCGAGCGCAGCCGGCAGTGCTTCTACAGACTTAAGGGCGAAAAACATGTAGCGCGCCTGTGACGGCACGGGTTTGGCAAGAATGCCTGGCTGGTAGAGACTCATAGAAACTCCTTTGGGAAAGGAAAGAGTTTACCCCTCAGCAGCGCCTTTTCGGACAGCGAGGGTTATTTTTGTTGCGAAGCCCGTTTTGTATTAATCCATCGGCAAAAACCCTCGATTGATTTAATGTGCTCTTCCTGTGGTTGCACCGGCTTTTCATCCCTGAAAGGCCGGGTGCAGACAACACAATAATCATAAGAACAATGAGGTATGCCCCATGGCCGCTGAGATTACAGACAGCCGCTCTGCCCGCTTTGCCCTGCGCTGCTCGAACTGGGCCGAGCGCTGGTTTCCTGACTCCTGGGTGTTCGCTGCTGTTGCGGTGATCACCGTTGCACTGGCCACGATGTTTATGGGGGCCAAACCCACCGATGCCGCGAAGGCGTTCGGCGATGGTTTCTGGAGCCTGATCCCGTTCACCATGCAAATGGCCTTCGTGGTAATTGGCGGCTACGTGGTCGCCAGTTCACCGCCTGCGGTCAAACTGATCGACAAACTGGCACAAGTGCCGAAGAACGGACGCCAGGCTGTGTGCTGGGTGGCGTTGATTTCGATGGTCGCCTCATTGCTGAACTGGGGCCTGTCCCTGGTATTTGGCGGTCTGCTGGTGCGGGCACTGGCCCGGCGTACCAACCTGCGCATGGACTATCGCGCCGCCGGCGCTGCGGCGTACTTGGGGCTTGGCGCAGTGTGGGCATTGGGGCTGTCGTCTTCTGCCGCGCAGTTGCAGGCCAACCCGGCCAGCCTGCCGCCGTCGATTCTGGCAATCACCGGGGTTATCCCCTTCACCGAAACCATCTTTCTCTGGCAGTCCGGTGTGTTGCTGGCAGCCCTGGTGGTGGTATCACTGATCGTTGCCTACGCGACTGCGCCTGGCCCTGAATCCGCTCGTGACGCCGCAGCCTGTGGTATCGATCCGAGCTTCAGCACGCCAGAACTGCCGCCACGCACACGGCCCGGTGAATGGCTGGAATACAGCCCGCTGCTGACCATTTTGCTGGTGCTCCTGGCGGCCGGCTGGTTGTTTCACGAGTTCTCGACCAAACCGGCGATCAGCGCTATTTCGGGGCTTAACACCTATAACTTTCTATTCCTGATGCTCGGTGCTCTGTTGCACTGGCGCCCGCGCAGTTTTCTGAATGCTGTGGCCAGCGCCGTGCCCACCACCACCGGGGTGATGATTCAGTTCCCGCTGTACGGCTCGATTGCAGCGCTGATGACGGTGGTCAAAGGTACTGACGGGCAAACCCTTGCTCATCACATCTCGACGTTTTTCGTGCAAATCGCATCCCACGACACCTATGCGTTATTGATGGGCGTGTATTCGGCAATTTTGGGATTTTTCATTCCGTCGGGCGGCGGCAAGTGGATTATCGAAGCGCCCTATGTGATGCAAGTGGCCAATGATCTGGGTTACCACCTGGGTTGGTCTGTGCAGATTTACAACGCCGCTGAAGCGCTGCCGAACCTTATCAATCCGTTTTACATGCTGCCGCTGCTGGGCGTGCTGGGGTTGAAGGCGCGAGACTTGATCGGCTTTTCGTTTGTGCAATTACTGGTGCACACACCGCTGGTGCTGTTTCTGCTGTGGGCGCTGGGGACTACCCTGACGTATACGCCGCCAGTGATGCCGTAAGCGAACCCGCAACCAAATGTGGGAGCGGGCTTGCTCGCGATTCAGGCGGCGCGGTAATGCAGGAAAACCGCGTCGATACCATCGCGAGCAAGCCCGCTCCCACGGGTTATGCATGCAACCTCAGATCGAGCCCACCGGCCGCAGGCGATACTGCGGAGGCAATTGGTCCAGCCCGCTGATGGTGGTGTTCAGGCTCTTCCAGCGACCGTCCTTGATCCCGTAAATGCAGCCGTGAACCGACAGCTTCTGCCCGCGATGCCAGGCATTCTGCACGATGTTGGTGTGGCCAACGTTCGCCACCTGCTGAATCACATTCAGCTCACACAAACGGTCGACGCGCTCTTCCTCGGTCGGCAACAGCGCCAGCGCTTCACGATTCTCGTAATACAGATCGCGAATGGAACGCAGCCAGCCATCGATCAGGCCCAGTTGCTGGTCCTTCATGGACGCGCGCACGCCGCCACAGCCATAGTGGCCCGTTACCAATATATGTTTGACCTTCAACACATCGACCGCGTACTGAATCACCGACAGGCAATTGAGGTCAGTGTGCAGCACGACATTGGCCACGTTGCGGTGCACAAACAGATCGCCGGGTAGCATGCCTACAATTTCGTTGGCCGGTACGCGTGCATCCGAACAACCAATCCATAGGTATTCCGGCGTTTGCTGGCGAGCCAGCTTGGCAAAAAAGTCAGGATCTTCCTGTTTGATCGCATCGGCCCAGCGCTCGTTGTTATCAATCAGATCTTGTAGTTCGTTCATGCTGTGAAGCCTCAAGAGTTGATGCGCTGTTATGACAGCCGACCAGCGGTCGGGGTCACGTTGATACATGTCATTCCGGCGGTCAGCCGGGTGGAATCTTCAACAATGACTACAGTCATCGTATTAAGGCCCTACAGTATGAGGAATTGCCATGAATGATTCACGTCGCCCTTACGGGGCACCGCAACCCGCACCGATAGACGATATCGAGGATGCCATGGGCTCGGTTGAGCCACTGAATTTTGATGATGACGACACTTACGAGCCCATCAGCGATTTGTTTATCGACGATGAAAGAGTCAAGCACAGGGCGGTGCTCAATGATGAGCTGGAGTTGGGCCTCAATGACGACGACCTGGAGCAGGAGATGCTCATCCGCGAAGACGGTGCCCGCGATGCCAAGGAAGCCGCCCAGAGCCCGAATGCTGCCGCTGACTGGGATTTGAGCCTGGTTGACGAAGACGACATAGGCGCTGGCAAAGGGCTGGATGAAGCAGAACTGGCGGAAATTGATCCTGTGGGTCGCAAGCATTGAAACGTATGCGGGAGCACACTCTCATTGCCGCACTAAACACTGTGGGAGCGGGCTTGCTCGCGATGCTATCGACGCGGTGATTCAGACATACCGGGTCGAAAGCCAGCTCCCACAAATGGCTTGTTGCAGTTAGTCGACCAGCGTACAGGCCATTACCACTGCATCTTCACGACCACCCACTGCCGGGTAGTAATCACGGCGGCGGCCGATTTCGTTGAAGCCATAGCGCTCATACAACTTGAACGCAGCCGTGTTGCTGTCGCGCAGTTCGAGGAAGCACTCGCGGGCCTCATGCTTGTAGGCAATCGACATCAGCTGTTCAAGCAACTTGAGCCCCAAGCCACGCCCCTGACTCTCGGGTTTAACGGTAATGTTCAGCAAATGCGCTTCATCGAGGATGATTTGCACCACACCGTGGCCAACTTGCTGCTCACCTTCAAACATCAGCCAGATATGATATTTACCCAGGCCATCGAGAAAAATACCGCGTGTCCACGGGTGACTGAAGGCGGCGTATTCAATTTTCAATACCGCTTCAAGGTCCGCCTCGGTCATCGGGCGAAAAGTTACAGCATCACTCATCGTTTTGTTTCCAGCGCGCCAAAAGCCTGCGCATGGCTTGCCACACATCCGCTTTGCGTTGTGGCTCATCCATTAATAGTTCCAGACCCGGCAACGCCCATGCGCAGCCCAGTCCTTCGATTTCGAGTTCACGGTTGAACGATTCGGCATCGACCTCACCGGCAAACCGCACCGCTGGCAGCCCCACCAGCCACAAGCAGGCACATTCGGCCTCTTCCAGGCGGGCCATGAGAAAACCCTGCACAAACTCACGCGCAGCGTCAGGCCCTTGATCAACATTGCCGCGCCTGAGGAGCGGCCAACGCACCGGCTCGCCAATGATTTGCGGGCTATCGGGCAGACCCGCAGCGCGCAACATATCCTTTAACAATAAATAGGCTGGGTCACGACTCTGGAACGCACTGCCTGTGGGTAACTCCACCAGCACCAGGCAGCGCCCGGCGCGCAACAATTGCAGGGCAAAACGCGGCGGTGGCAACTGCACAACCTTGGCCGGTACGGGAGCCGATTGATCTTTCTCCACTGCCTTGCTGGCAGGGCGCGGGGTGACCGAAGGCCGAGGCACTTCGATCCGTGGGCGCTCTGCGGGCTTGCTCGGTGCGGCCGCTGCCTTGACCACAGGCCGAATGATTTCAGGCTCTGCAGGCGGTTCAGGAAGCACCAGCAGTTCTGGCCGCGAAGGTGCGGCAAACGGCAATTCAGTGCGCGGCAACCAACTGACCACTTGCATGGCAGTCAAAAAAGCGCGGCGGCGGGACTCGTTCAACAAGGGTCGGCCATCTGTGGATAACTAAAGAGGGGGGATTCTACCGCCCTTCTGCCCTTCCCGCCCGCAGTTGATCCGCCAAGTGATGACTCGACCTCACGTTGCAGTACAATCGCGGCCTTTCATTGCCAATTGACCGGCCCTCCCATGATCGAACCCAAGCGCGTTTTACGTGCCCTCGCCGAGCACTGGGCACTTCTTGAGCCTTTGTGTGAACACTTCGACCAAGGCACCCTGAGCCTGAACGAATTGCGTCTGCAACTGGCCGCACATCAGGTGGACAGCACGCCACAAGACATCACCAGCGTGCTCGATGCCTGGATTCGTCTGGACATTCTGGTGCCGGTCGCAAAAAGCCCGAACCGTTTCGAGCTCAACGCACAAATTCACGACTTTCTGGCCTATCTGCGCCACGAGCACCGTCTTGGCCTATGCCTGGAAATCGAAGCCTACCTGCGCCATCTGGAGCGTTTGGCCGGATATATCCAGGATGCGTTCGACATCCGTGACAGTCATGACCTGGCGCGCCAGCTGCGTTTGCTCGATATGCGTGTACGTGACGTATTGAAGAAGCTGGCCAACGACGAACAAGCGCTGGTGGCCGTGGCCGAGCGGGCCAAGACCAGTGATCGGCAAATACCACTGCGCCAGCGTTATGCAGAAGTCCTGGCGACGTGGGACGAATACGTCGAACCGATGATTCAGCTGGTCAACGCCGACGGTGCCTTCGAACAGGGCGTACGTAAAGTTGAAGTCGTGCTGCTGCGCATGCTCAGCGAGCAACAGCGGCTCGGCCATCTGGTAGACGACGATATGCTGCTGCGCACCCATGCGCGCATCCTCGAAATGCAAACCAGCGCCCAGATGACCCTGCGCCATGCCCGCGAGCTGTTGCTGCCGCTGCGTGAAGAGGCCCGTCGGCACAACGCCGTAACCCGTGGCGCGGCACTGGCGCTGGCCGCCATCCGACGCAAGGGGCTGGACGCGGTACCGCAAGCTTCGATGCCGATGTTCACGCGCCCGCAAAGCACCTTTTTGGGCAGCGCCAGCCAAGTCGAAGCCTATGTCTACGCCCTGGCCCGCTTCGAGCCAAAACCGACGAAATTCCCCAAGGCGCATAAAGTCCACCGGGGCGAAACACCCAAGGCACCGCGCACCGTCAAGGAAATGCTCGATCGTTGCAGCGACGCGCTGCCGATGCCGGACTTGATGACCTGGCTGCTGGCACAAGAGCCGGATGGCGACACCGACGAACTGTTGTACTGGTTCTCGCGCCTGTCCCGCGAAAAACGCTTTGTGCGCGAACGTCTTGAGCGCCGCGATTACCACACCCACGAACATCTGGTCAGCCTGCGCTCCTTCGCTCTGCTTTCCCACAGCGAAGATGCGACCCAGACTTCTGCGAGTCCTCTGAATGCATCTTGATCTTTCTGAACTGTCCCAGCTGGCACCGATTTTTCGTGAGCTGTTCAAGGGCTATCACGTCAGCCGCCGCGATCCCGAGCTGTACGCACAACTGTCGAACTTCCAGGATCAATACCGCGCGCTGTTCAAGGCACTGGGCTTTGAGCTGGTGTGTGATACCCGTGGTTTTTATTACTTCGTGCCCGACACTGCCACCGCGCAAGTGAACAAGACTGCGCAACGCCTGGCGCTGTTCACGTTCATCATCGTCGAGCATCTGGCCGATCAGGGCCGCGACCCGATTGCCGTGCTTGACGGTGGCAGCCTGGGGCGCGACGAGCTACCCGCGCTGCTGGAAAAATACCGCGATCTGTTTGTGCAGGCCGAAGTCACCACCCATGAAGAGCTGGAAGAAAAGATCATGCGCCGCATGACGCAGCTCGGCTTTGCCAGTGAAGAGCCTGGCATCTACCGCTTCCTGCCACCGATGCACCGCTTTCTGGATGTGTGCCTGTCGGTGCAACAAGACCGCGATCTGGCAGCCAGCTTGCACAGCATCTTGCCTTTGCCGACACCGGTTCTGGTCGATGACGATATTGACGACGATGAAGCCGCATTGGCTCGTGCCATTGCCGATGAACAGCAGGAGATGGACGCATGAGCCAGGAACGCTACGGCATTCGCCGCTTTGCCCTGTTGAACACGGCCGGTTACAGCCTGGGGCTGTTCCCGCTGGAACATCCCCTGTCGGTCTACGGGGCGAATAACCTCGGTAAGTCGGCATCGATCAACGCCTTACAGTTCCCGATTCTGGCACGCATGTCAGACATGAGCTTCGGCAAGTACAGCCTCGAACAATCGCGGCGCTTCTATTTTGCCTCAGATACCAGCTACATCCTGGTCGAAGTCTCCCTGCCCCACGGTCCCCATGTGATCGGTGTGGTAGGACGCGGCCCCGGCGGTGGATTCGGTCACCAGTTTTTCGCCTACGCGGGCAAACTGGACCTGGGGCATTACCAAAAAGACGATACCTGCCTGCGACAGAAAGAGCTGTTCAACAACCTCGAGCGTAACGGCCTAAAAGCCTACGAACTGAAGCCCGATGAACTGCGCCGTTTGCTGGTCGGCGGGCATACGTCTATTCCGCTGGATCTGACCCTGATCCCGCTGCGTTCCACCAGCGAGCAGAGCCTCAAGACCTTCCGCGCCCTGTTTATCAACCTGCTGCATATGCGCGAAATCACTGCCGCCAAACTCAAGCAGCTGTTTCTCGATGCGTTTGAGCACAGCCTGCGTTCGGGTAGCGTTGATTACATCGCCGCGTGTGAAGAAGCCTTCCGCGACGTACGACGCATGGAGCAGGACTACAACGCACTGGTCGGCGCCGGGCCATTGGTGGAGTCGCTGGCGGCCGGTGTTCGTCAACGCGACCTGCTGCGCGGCAAACTGCATCGCTTGTCGCCACTGCTCGACTCGTTGCTCGGCACCTGGCAGGACTACGCCGGGGCCCGCAAGGAAGAGTTGCTGATCCAGTCCGAGCACTACCGCAACGAACAGGACTCATTGCAAAACGATCAGCGCAGCAGCACCCAGGAGTTGATGCGTCTGGAGCGGGAGATCGCTGGCACTCAGCGCTGGCTCGGCGAGTTGTCGGTACTCAAGCATCGCTTCGCTCTGGTTGACGATGTGAAGGTGCTGGAACAGCAACTGCTGAGCGCCAAGGACGCCCATGACGAACTGGCGGGTGCCTTGGCGCAATCGCGTCAGTTCAGTGCCGAGGATCTGGACGAACGCTTGCGTGACCTGGAAAAACGTCTGAAGTCCGTCAAGCAGCAACTCGATCACGCGGACAACAACAGCTATGCCCGTCTGCGCGAAGAGTTTTCGCAGCAGGACGTGGAACGCCTGATGCGTTTGTTCAACAGCGCGCTGTTCAGCCTGCCATTGGGTGAGCACGGGATTGCGCTGGATGACAGCGATGCCTGGGTCAAGTCGCTGGAGTTGATCCTCGATGGCTTTAAAGGTGAGCGTTTTGAAGCGCCAGGGCTGTCCATTGATCTGAGCCATATCGAGCCCCCTGCCCTGCAGGCGCTGGCTGACCGTGCGGCATTGCGCGAGCAAAAAGAGCGTCTTGAAAAAGAACTCAAGCAGCTGAAAACCCAACAGGCCGTGACCTCGGATCGCGCCGCGAGCAAAACCGAAGCCGAGTCGTTGTATCAGCAAGTGCTGGATGCGCAGAAGGCGCTGGAAGACTTCCGCCGCAGTCAGACATTAAGTGCCGAAGAGGGCGAGAAACTCGAGCAACTGGCCCAGGCCGAAGCAGCGCAAGACGAGTTGAAGCGCTCCAGCGATGCCTTCACCGAACGGGTTCAACAGTTGTCCGCCAAGCTGCAACTGGTAGGTCGCCAGATCGGTGACATGGAAGCCAAGCAGCGCACGCTGGATGACAGTTTGCGTCGTCGTCAGTTGCTGCCTGCTGACTTGCCGTTTGGTACGCCATTTATGGACCCGGTCGACGACTCGATGGACAACCTGTTGCCATTGCTCAACGACTATCAGGACAGCTGGCAAGGGCTGTTGCGCTGCGACGGTCAGATCGAAGCCTTATATGCGCAGGTGCGCCTCAAAGGTGTGGCCAAGTTCGACAGCGAAGACGATATGGAGCGGCGCCTGCAGTTGCTGATCAACGCTTACGCGCACCGTACCGAAGAAGCCCTGACACTGGGCAAGGCACGTCGGGCAGCGGTAACCGACATCGCCCGCACGCTGCGAAACATCCGCAGCGACTACGACAGCCTCGAGCATCAACTGGCGCTGTTCAACCGCGAGATCAACAAGCGTCAGGTCTCCAACCTCAAGAGCTTCCGCATCGTACTGGCGCCCAACAAGGAGGCGCTCAAGCATATCGATCAGATTATCCACAGCGCCGGTCAGTACGAAGAAGGCGAAACCCTGTCCGTGTTCGACCTCAGCCAGAGCGCCGAGCAGGACAACAAGAACGAAGAGGCCAAGGAATATCTGGCGCGGCTGGTGGCGGCGAATCACAACCAGTTGGGTCTCAAGGACCTTTTCGAGCTCGCGTTCGAGATCACCAAGGTCAATGGCCAGCCGGTGATCCATACCGATATTGACGGTGCCGCATCCAACGGTACGACCATGACGATCAAGGCGCTGACCAACATGTATTTGTTGCTGCACTTGATGGACCGCGATCAGGCCGGGCGTATCCGCTTGCCGTACTACCTGGATGAAGCCGCGGACATTGACGAGAAAAACCAGACCGCGCTGCTGGAGACCAGTTTGCAACTGGGCTTCGTACCGATTCTGGCCAGTGTGAAGCCGCAAGTCTGTGCCCATGTGGCCATCGACCTTGAGGGCGGCAGCGGACCGAACGGGATTTACATCGATGAAGACGACTGGAAGTACATCCGTCGTCATGACGAGGTAAAACCTGATGCGGTGACGGCTGTGCAACAGCCCGAGCTGGATGAAGTCTGAGGCTGAATCCTGAGCATAAAAAAACCGCGATCAATGATCGCGGTTTTTTTTGCAGGTTATTTACCTAGCGGGATCTTCGGCGCCCATTGCAGCCATTCGTCTTCGAACTTGTCGAACAACGGGAAAGTCTGCTCAGGACGGGCCTGATTGCCCATTTTGTCATCATCCGGGGTAGCGAAAGCAATGCCGCCCTGAACCAGGGTTTCCAGCGATTCGGTGCGAATCGTTGCGCCCTTGAACAAACCGAAGTCGACACCAAAACCGCTGCTGTTCCAGAAGCGACTACCGCTGCGCACCAACGGCGCATAACGCGGTTCGATCAGGATGTGTACCAGTACGCGATCGGCAGTGCTGCCCAGTTCATACCCGGTCACCTTGCCCACGGTGACCTCACGATAGGTCACAGGTACACCTTCCTTGAGCGAACCACGGCGCGCAGCGCTCAATACCAGACTCAACCCGGCCTGTGGAACCGCGGCATCCGGTGCCTGCTCCAGAGCGACAAAACTGGTCTGGCGACCCAATTGTCTGCTCGCGGGTTGCACCTCAAGGTACTGGCCAGTGACCAGGGTTTCGAGGTTGGCCGTTTTCATCAATCCCAGTTCCGGTTTGACCACCCAGAATTGACTACCAGCCCGCGCAATGCGCTCCGGGACTTCGGTGATACGGGCCTGAAGCAACACGGATTGCAGATCTTCACTTAGATCGACGCTTTCGATTTTGCCAACATCCAGCCCCTTGAAACGAATCGGCGTGCCTGCGCGCAGGCCATCGGCACGGGCTACTTTGATCGTCACCGCTACGCCCTGCTGCATGGCAGCGTCGCGGTCAGTGAACAGACGGAAACGCGGGATGCGTTTTTGCAACGGAGCTTTGGCTTCTGGGGTTTCAAAGGCAATCCCGCCAGCCATCAGGCTTTGCAAGGATTCACTTTTAACCTGAATGCCGCCGGTCAAGCCGCCGGTCAGCGTGATACCGCTGGCATTCCAGAAACGGGTCGAGGCATTGACCAGGTTTTCGTATTCCTTTTCGATATGGACGCCGATCACCAACTGCTTTTTAGTGCGGGAGAACTGATAGCTCTGAACCGAACCGACCTTGACCTGCTTATAGAGAATTGGGCTGCCGACATCCAGCGACCCCAGGTTCTCGGTGAAGAGCACCATGTGCAGGCCCGGTGAGCGCAGATCCAACGGTGGTGCTTTGGCCCGGGCGATAAATTCGCGCTCGGGGGTGCTGCCCTTGTCACCAGGGCGAATCGCGATGTAGTTACCTTTGACCAACGCCTCTAGCCCGGTAATACCGGCCAGCGAGATCGATGGCTTGACCACCCAGAACTGGGTGCCTTGCACCAGGTAGTCTTCGGCTAACGGGTCGAGGGTCAGTTCGGCGCTGGCGCTGGTCAGGTCCGGGTCAACCTTGAGGCCCTTGAGGCTACCCACCTGAATACCTTTGTACATAACAGGCGTGCGACCGGCTTGCAGGCCTTCAAAGTCGCTCAGTTTGACTTTGACCTTGATTCCCGCCTGGGCAGCATCGAAATCTTCATAGAGACGGAACGGCAGGTTTGAATCGGTGGGTGGGCTGTCTTTGCGGTTCTCTGGTGTAGCGAACGCAATACCACCGGCCACGATGCTCGCGAGGGATTCGCTGCGCAGCTTCACACCCGACAGGTTGGCGTCGATGCTGATGCCGCTGGCATTCCAGAAACGCGTATGTTTGCGCACCAGATTGGCGTAGGTCGGCTCAATAAAGACTTTGATTTCGACGGTACTTTGGTCCTCTGACAGCACGTAGCTCTTGATCTGACCAACCTGGATTTGTTTGTAGAACACCGGGCTGCCACGGTTCAGCGAGCCGAGACGGTCAGCCTTGAGCGTCAAGTGCAGGCCGGGAACGGTATCAGACAGAGGCGGCTCCTGTGAGAGAGCCTTGAACTTGCGAACAGGCTCGCCATCTGAGGGGCTGACAGCAATGTAGTTACCCGAGACCAGGGTTTCGAGGCCGGTAATCCCCGCCAATGACACGCTGGGCTTGACCAGCCAGAAGCGAGTATTGGTCTTGAGATACTGCTCAACGTCCTTGTTCATCTCGACCGTGGCAATCACACCCTTGCTTGGACCATCTTCATCCAAAGCCAGAGTCTTGACCTTACCCACAGGCATGCCTTTGTAGACCACTTCGGTCTTGTTGGCGACGATGCCTTCGCCACTTTCAAAACGCACCTGAATATCGATACCGGTCTGGCTGTAGGCACGCCATCCGAGCCAGCCACCGATGATCAGGGCAATAAGCGGTAGGATCCAGATCGCCGACCAATTGGAAGCCGGGCGGGTTTTAGCAGTAGGCAGGTCACTCATGGTCGTCGTCCGACTCCGTATTATCCCAAATCAGTCGGGGATCAAAAGTTACAGCTGCAAGCATCGTAAGCACCACCACACTGGCAAAGGCCACTGCGCCAAGATTGGCTTCGATGCTGGCTATGCGTCCAAAATTCACCACAGCCACCAAAATGGCTATGACAAAAATATCCAACATTGACCAGCGGCCAATGAACTCAATAAAGCGGTACATGATGATACGTTGCCGAGCCGACAGAGGCTGATGGCGCTGTACCGAAAACAGCAGCAGCGCAATGCCGACCAGTTTGAAGGTCGGCACCAGAATACTTGCCACAAACACAACCGCTGCAATCGGGATCATGCCGTGCTGCACCAGCTCGATAACCCCCGCCATGATAGTACTCGGAGAGCCTTGGCCCAGTGAGTTGATCGTCATGATCGGCAGCAGGTTGGCCGGGATGTAGAGAATGGCCGAGGTCAGCAGCAATGCCCAGGTACGCATCAGGCTGTCGGGGCGCCGCGCATGGACCAGGGCCCCGCAGCGAGTACAGGTTTGCTCATCTGTTTCAGGATCTTGCCTGTTCAGCTCGTGGCACTCGCCACAGATCAAAATACCTGCATCAATCGCCCGCATGAATATCCTCCCCGGACAGCGCTTGCCAAATCTGGTGAGGCGACATCACCACTTCCAGCCAGACCTGTACCAGCAGTAAGCTGATAAAACAGACCAACCCCAGGCCAAGGCTCAATTCAGCTAAATCGGCCAGTTTCACGATCGCCACCAGTACCCCCATCAGGTACACCTCGAGCATGCCCCAATCACGCAGGTGGTGATAAATACGGTAAATAAGCAATCCGTAACTGCGGCCTATATTCCAGCGAATACTGAGAAGTACGGCGAGCTGACAGAGCAATTTAAGCAGCGGGATCCCCATGCTGCACAGGAACACCACGACCGCGATGCCTTGCATGCCGGTATTGAACAAACCAAGCACACCACTCCAGACCGTGTCTTGCGACGCCTGGCCCAGTAGGTTGAGCTGCATGATGGGCAAAAAGTTCGCAGGGATGTAGAGCAACAATGCGGCAATCACAAGCGCAAGGCTGCGTTCAACCACCTTGTACCTATGGGCGTAGAGTTCGTAACCGCAGCGCGGGCATTGGGCTTTCTCACCGAGAGCAAGATGCGGCTTGCGCATCAACAGATCGCACTCATGACAAGCCACCAACTCGTCCAGCGGTAATTCTGACACCCTGCAGGGGTCAACCGGATCTGGCATATAGGGAGTCTCTGGCTCAGAAAATGACTGGGCTTATTCTAGTGCGCGGACTACAAAATAACTGTGCCTATTTGTAGGACTTTAGCCGCAGTACAGCTGAAGAGCGATATTGCGCTAGCCGCAACTTTTCTCGGCCCAAAAACAAACCCCCTGTCTGCGTGAGCAGACAGGGGGTTTGGAATTTAATCTTGACGATGACCTACTCTCACATGGGGAAACCCCACACTACCATCGGCGATGCATCGTTTCACTACTGAGTTCGGGATGGGATCAGGTGGTTCCAATGCTCTATGGTCGTCAAGAAATTCGGTAGCCAGGTCGTTTGCCTTTCGGCTCACGCTCCAGCGAATGGGTATGTAATAGAGTGGTGTTTTGTGAGTCGCAAACTTTCGGTTTGTATCGTCTTCACACACCGCAACTTGCAGGCTCTTGTGTTCAAGGGCGCAAATTGCTTGGGTGTTATATGGTCAAGCCTCACGGGCAATTAGTATTGGTTAGCTCAACGCCTCACAGCGCTTACACACCCAACCTATCAACGTCGTAGTCTTCGACGGCCCTTTAGGGAACTCAAGGTTCCAGTGAGATCTCATCTTGAGGCAAGTTTCCCGCTTAGATGCTTTCAGCGGTTATCTTTCCCGAACATAGCTACCCGGCAATGCCACTGGCGTGACAACCGGAACACCAGAGGTTCGTCCACTCCGGTCCTCTCGTACTAGGAGCAGCCCCTCTCAAATCTCAAACGTCCACGGCAGATAGGGACCGAACTGTCTCACGACGTTCTAAACCCAGCTCGCGTACCACTTTAAATGGCGAACAGCCATACCCTTGGGACCGGCTTCAGCCCCAGGATGTGATGAGCCGACATCGAGGTGCCAAACACCGCCGTCGATATGAACTCTTGGGCGGTATCAGCCTGTTATCCCCGGAGTACCTTTTATCCGTTGAGCGATGGCCCTTCCATACAGAACCACCGGATCACTAAGACCTACTTTCGTACCTGCTCGACGTGTCTGTCTCGCAGTCAAGCGCGCTTTTGCCTTTATACTCTACGACCGATTTCCGACCGGTCTGAGCGCACCTTCGTACTCCTCCGTTACTCTTTAGGAGGAGACCGCCCCAGTCAAACTACCCACCATACACTGTCCTCGATCCGGATAACGGACCTGAGTTAGAACCTCAAAGTTGCCAGGGTGGTATTTCAAGGTTGGCTCCATGCAGACTGGCGTCCACACTTCAAAGCCTCCCACCTATCCTACACAAGCAAATTCAAAGTCCAGTGCAAAGCTATAGTAAAGGTTCACGGGGTCTTTCCGTCTAGCCGCGGATACACTGCATCTTCACAGCGATTTCAATTTCACTGAGTCTCGGGTGGAGACAGCGCCGCCATCGTTACGCCATTCGTGCAGGTCGGAACTTACCCGACAAGGAATTTCGCTACCTTAGGACCGTTATAGTTACGGCCGCCGTTTACCGGGGCTTCGATCAAGAGCTTCGCGTTAGCTAACCCCATCAATTAACCTTCCGGCACCGGGCAGGCGTCACACCCTATACGTCCACTTTCGTGTTTGCAGAGTGCTGTGTTTTTAATAAACAGTCGCAGCGGCCTGGTATCTTCGACCGGCGTGGGCTTACGCAGTAAATGCTTCACCCTCACCGGCGCACCTTCTCCCGAAGTTACGGTGCCATTTTGCCTAGTTCCTTCACCCGAGTTCTCTCAAGCGCCTTGGTATTCTCTACCCAACCACCTGTGTCGGTTTGGGGTACGGTTCCTGGTTACCTGAAGCTTAGAAGCTTTTCTTGGAAGCATGGCATCAACCACTTCGTTAACTAAAAGTTAACTCGTCATCAGCTCTCGGCCTTAGAATCCCGGATTTACCTAAGATTCCAGCCTACCACCTTAAACTTGGACAACCAACGCCAAGCTGGCCTAGCCTTCTCCGTCCCTCCATCGCAATAACCAGAAGTACAGGAATATTAACCTGTTTTCCATCGACTACGCTTTTCAGCCTCGCCTTAGGGACCGACTAACCCTGCGTCGATTAACGTTGCGCAGGAAACCTTGGTCTTTCGGCGTGGGTGTTTTTCACACCCATTATCGTTACTCATGTCAGCATTCGCACTTCTGATACCTCCAGCAAGCTTCTCAACTCACCTTCACAGGCTTACAGAACGCTCCTCTACCGCATCACCTAAGTGATACCCGTAGCTTCGGTGTATGGTTTGAGCCCCGTTAAATCTTCCGCGCAGGCCGACTCGACTAGTGAGCTATTACGCTTTCTTTAAAGGGTGGCTGCTTCTAAGCCAACCTCCTAGCTGTCTAAGCCTTCCCACATCGTTTCCCACTTAACCATAACTTTGGGACCTTAGCTGACGGTCTGGGTTGTTTCCCTTTTCACGACGGACGTTAGCACCCGCCGTGTGTCTCCCATGCTCGGCACTTGTAGGTATTCGGAGTTTGCATCGGTTTGGTAAGCCGGGATGGCCCCCTAGCCGAAACAGTGCTCTACCCCCTACAGTGATACATGAGGCGCTACCTAAATAGCTTTCGAGGAGAACCAGCTATCTCCGAGCTTGATTAGCCTTTCACTCCGATCCACAGGTCATCCGCTAACTTTTCAACGGTAGTCGGTTCGGTCCTCCAGTTAGTGTTACCCAACCTTCAACCTGCCCATGGATAGATCGCCCGGTTTCGGGTCTATTCCCAGCGACTAGACGCCCTATTAAGACTCGCTTTCGCTACGCCTCCCCTATTCGGTTAAGCTTGCCACTGAAAATAAGTCGCTGACCCATTATACAAAAGGTACGCAGTCACCCAACAAAGTGGGCTCCCACTGCTTGTACGCATACGGTTTCAGGATCTATTTCACTCCCCTCTCCGGGGTTCTTTTCGCCTTTCCCTCACGGTACTAGTTCACTATCGGTCAGTCAGTAGTATTTAGCCTTGGAGGATGGTCCCCCCATATTCAGACAAAGTTTCTCGTGCTCCGTCCTACTCGATTTCACTGTAAAGATGTTTTCGCGTACAGGGCTATCACCCACTATGGCCGCACTTTCCAGAGCGTTCCGCTAACATCAATACAGCTTAAGGGCTGGTCCCCGTTCGCTCGCCACTACTAAGGGAATCTCGGTTGATTTCTTTTCCTCAGGGTACTTAGATGTTTCAGTTCCCCTGGTTCGCTTCTTAAGCCTATGTATTCAGCTTAAGATACCTAACTTATGTTAGGTGGGTTCCCCCATTCAGACATCTCCGGATCAAAGTCTGTTTGCCGACTCCCCGAAGCTTTTCGCAGGCTACCACGTCTTTCATCGCCTCTGACTGCCAAGGCATCCACCGTATGCGCTTCTTCACTTGACCATATAACCCCAAGCAATCTGGTTATACTATGAAGACGACATTCGCCGAAAATTCGCATGTTCAATTAAGAACTCATTCACAAATTTTACCTTAGCCTGAATAAACACCAGTGAAAGTGTTATCCAGTCTAACTTTCTATTACATACCCAAATTTTTAAAGAACGATCTAATCAAAAGATCAGAAATCAACATTCACTCTCTTTCGAGAAAATGTTCATTTCTAAGCTTTACGATAGAGAAGCCGTACAACCTAAGCGGCTTCTACCGTCTTTTACAGTGAATCAAGCAATTCGTGTGGGAACTTATGGAGCAGCTGATGTCGTCGATTAAGGAGGTGATCCAGCCGCAGGTTCCCCTACGGCTACCTTGTTACGACTTCACCCCAGTCATGAATCACACCGTGGTAACCGTCCTCCCGAGGGTTAGACTAGCTACTTCTGGTGCAACCCACTCCCATGGTGTGACGGGCGGTGTGTACAAGGCCCGGGAACGTATTCACCGTGACATTCTGATTCACGATTACTAGCGATTCCGACTTCACGCAGTCGAGTTGCAGACTGCGATCCGGACTACGATCGGTTTTATGGGATTAGCTCCACCTCGCGGCTTGGCAACCCTTTGTACCGACCATTGTAGCACGTGTGTAGCCCAGGCCGTAAGGGCCATGATGACTTGACGTCATCCCCACCTTCCTCCGGTTTGTCACCGGCAGTCTCCTTAGAGTGCCCACCATTACGTGCTGGTAACTAAGGACAAGGGTTGCGCTCGTTACGGGACTTAACCCAACATCTCACGACACGAGCTGACGACAGCCATGCAGCACCTGTCTCAATGTTCCCGAAGGCACCAATCTATCTCTAGAAAGTTCATTGGATGTCAAGGCCTGGTAAGGTTCTTCGCGTTGCTTCGAATTAAACCACATGCTCCACCGCTTGTGCGGGCCCCCGTCAATTCATTTGAGTTTTAACCTTGCGGCCGTACTCCCCAGGCGGTCAACTTAATGCGTTAGCTGCGCCACTAAGAGTTCAAGACTCCCAACGGCTAGTTGACATCGTTTACGGCGTGGACTACCAGGGTATCTAATCCTGTTTGCTCCCCACGCTTTCGCACCTCAGTGTCAGTATCAGTCCAGGTAGTCGCCTTCGCCACTGGTGTTCCTTCCTATATCTACGCATTTCACCGCTACACAGGAAATTCCACTACCCTCTACCATACTCTAGCTTGCCAGTTTTGGATGCAGTTCCCAGGTTGAGCCCGGGGATTTCACATTCAACTTAACAAACCACCTACGCGCGCTTTACGCCCAGTAATTCCGATTAACGCTTGCACCCTCTGTATTACCGCGGCTGCTGGCACAGAGTTAGCCGGTGCTTATTCTGTCGGTAACGTCAAGACAATCACGTATTAGGTAACTGCCCTTCCTCCCAACTTAAAGTGCTTTACAATCCGAAGACCTTCTTCACACACGCGGCATGGCTGGATCAGGCTTTCGCCCATTGTCCAATATTCCCCACTGCTGCCTCCCGTAGGAGTCTGGACCGTGTCTCAGTTCCAGTGTGACTGATCATCCTCTCAGACCAGTTACGGATCGTAGCCTTGGTGAGCCATTACCTCACCAACTAGCTAATCCGACCTAGGCTCATCTGATAGCGCAAGGCCCGAAGGTCCCCTGCTTTCTCCCGTAGGACGTATGCGGTATTAGCGTCCGTTTCCGAACGTTATCCCCCACTATCAGGCAGATTCCTAGGTATTACTCACCCGTCCGCCGCTCTCAAGAGAAGCAAGCTTCTCTCTACCGCTCGACTTGCATGTGTTAGGCCTGCCGCCAGCGTTCAATCTGAGCCATGATCAAACTCTTCAGTTCAAACATCTTTGGGTTTTTAAGAAACCCTAAACTTGGCTCAGCAATCGTTGGTTACATCTTTGATTTCTCGCGGAGTAACTTGTGATGCTGATAATCTTGTTGACTATCAGTCTGACTCCACAAGCACCCACACGAATTGCTTGATTCAGTTGTTAAAGAGCGGTTGGTTAGCTTTCGCTGAACCGAGGCGCGCATTCTACAGCAGCCTCTGTTGCTGTCAAGCGGTTATTTTAAGATGTTTTCAAAGTTTCCTCTGTAACATCAACCACTTGCGCTTTCGATCTCTCGTTAGCGGGAGGCGAATTCTACAGCGTTACACGCTGCTGTCAACACCTTATTTCCTGCTACGTTCAATCTACTTGTTAGCCAGGCAAATGGCCTGGTTAACAGCACACGCTTTTTACAAAGCTTGTACTTATACAAAAACAAAATCCCCGACTGCGTGAGCAGACAGGGATTTTGGAATTTAATCTTGACGATGACCTACTCTCACATGGGGAAACCCCACACTACCATCGGCGATGCATCGTTTCACTACTGAGTTCGGGATGGGATCAGGTGGTTCCAATGCTCTATGGTCGTCAAGAAATTCGGTAGCCAGGTCGTTTGCCTTTCGGCTTACGCTCCAGCGAATGGGTATGTAATAGAGTGGTGTTTTGTGAATCGCAAACTTTCGGTCTGTATCGTCTTCACACACCGCAACTTGCAGGCTCTTGTGTTCAAGGGCGCAAATTGCTTGGGTGTTATATGGTCAAGCCTCACGGGCAATTAGTATTGGTTAGCTCAACGCCTCACAGCGCTTACACACCCAACCTATCAACGTCGTAGTCTTCGACGGCCCTTTAGGGAACTCAAGGTTCCAGTGAGATCTCATCTTGAGGCAAGTTTCCCGCTTAGATGCTTTCAGCGGTTATCTTTCCCGAACATAGCTACCCGGCAATGCCACTGGCGTGACAACCGGAACACCAGAGGTTCGTCCACTCCGGTCCTCTCGTACTAGGAGCAGCCCCTCTCAAATCTCAAACGTCCACGGCAGATAGGGACCGAACTGTCTCACGACGTTCTAAACCCAGCTCGCGTACCACTTTAAATGGCGAACAGCCATACCCTTGGGACCGGCTTCAGCCCCAGGATGTGATGAGCCGACATCGAGGTGCCAAACACCGCCGTCGATATGAACTCTTGGGCGGTATCAGCCTGTTATCCCCGGAGTACCTTTTATCCGTTGAGCGATGGCCCTTCCATACAGAACCACCGGATCACTAAGACCTACTTTCGTACCTGCTCGACGTGTCTGTCTCGCAGTCAAGCGCGCTTTTGCCTTTATACTCTACGACCGATTTCCGACCGGTCTGAGCGCACCTTCGTACTCCTCCGTTACTCTTTAGGAGGAGACCGCCCCAGTCAAACTACCCACCATACACTGTCCTCGATCCGGATAACGGACCTGAGTTAGAACCTCAAAGTTGCCAGGGTGGTATTTCAAGGTTGGCTCCATGCAGACTGGCGTCCACACTTCAAAGCCTCCCACCTATCCTACACAAGCAAATTCAAAGTCCAGTGCAAAGCTATAGTAAAGGTTCACGGGGTCTTTCCGTCTAGCCGCGGATACACTGCATCTTCACAGCGATTTCAATTTCACTGAGTCTCGGGTGGAGACAGCGCCGCCATCGTTACGCCATTCGTGCAGGTCGGAACTTACCCGACAAGGAATTTCGCTACCTTAGGACCGTTATAGTTACGGCCGCCGTTTACCGGGGCTTCGATCAAGAGCTTCGCGTTAGCTAACCCCATCAATTAACCTTCCGGCACCGGGCAGGCGTCACACCCTATACGTCCACTTTCGTGTTTGCAGAGTGCTGTGTTTTTAATAAACAGTCGCAGCGGCCTGGTATCTTCGACCGGCGTGGGCTTACGCAGTAAATGCTTCACCCTCACCGGCGCACCTTCTCCCGAAGTTACGGTGCCATTTTGCCTAGTTCCTTCACCCGAGTTCTCTCAAGCGCCTTGGTATTCTCTACCCAACCACCTGTGTCGGTTTGGGGTACGGTTCCTGGTTACCTGAAGCTTAGAAGCTTTTCTTGGAAGCATGGCATCAACCACTTCGTTAACTAAAAGTTAACTCGTCATCAGCTCTCGGCCTTAGAATCCCGGATTTACCTAAGATTCCAGCCTACCACCTTAAACTTGGACAACCAACGCCAAGCTGGCCTAGCCTTCTCCGTCCCTCCATCGCAATAACCAGAAGTACAGGAATATTAACCTGTTTTCCATCGACTACGCTTTTCAGCCTCGCCTTAGGGACCGACTAACCCTGCGTCGATTAACGTTGCGCAGGAAACCTTGGTCTTTCGGCGTGGGTGTTTTTCACACCCATTATCGTTACTCATGTCAGCATTCGCACTTCTGATACCTCCAGCAAGCTTCTCAACTCACCTTCACAGGCTTACAGAACGCTCCTCTACCGCATCACCTAAGTGATACCCGTAGCTTCGGTGTATGGTTTGAGCCCCGTTAAATCTTCCGCGCAGGCCGACTCGACTAGTGAGCTATTACGCTTTCTTTAAAGGGTGGCTGCTTCTAAGCCAACCTCCTAGCTGTCTAAGCCTTCCCACATCGTTTCCCACTTAACCATAACTTTGGGACCTTAGCTGACGGTCTGGGTTGTTTCCCTTTTCACGACGGACGTTAGCACCCGCCGTGTGTCTCCCATGCTCGGCACTTGTAGGTATTCGGAGTTTGCATCGGTTTGGTAAGTCGGGATGACCCCCTAGCCGAAACAGTGCTCTACCCCTACAGTGATACATGAGGCGCTACCTAAATAGCTTTCGAGGAGAACCAGCTATCTCCGAGCTTGATTAGCCTTTCACT
>NZ_OY817088.1:4445000-5307097 GCF_963681935.1 Pseudomonas kulmbachensis
TTACGACGCAAACGCAGTAAGTACTGAATCGGACCCGATGCCGCATACACCAGGAAGGCCAGCAACAGGATGCGTGGCGGATCGCTGAACACAACAGCGAATACCAGAACCACAGCCAGGATCGCCACAAAAGGAACACGCCCTTTCAAATCCAGCTCTTTAAAGCTGTTGTACTTGATATTGCTGACCATCAACATGCCAGCGGCAGCGACCAGCAAGGCAACCAGGAACGACATTTTCGATCCCTGGATCCCGTAATCACTGAATGCCCAAACAATACCCGCTACCACACCTGCAGCAGCCGGGCTGGCCAACCCGATGAAGTAACGCTTATCCGCTGTTCCGACCTGCGTGTTAAAACGCGCCAGACGCAACGCCGCACCCGCTACATAGATGAAGGCAACCATCCAGCCGACCTTGCCCATATCTCCCAGCGCCCAGCCAAAGGCCAGCAATGCAGGTGCCACACCAAAGGCAACCATGTCCGACAAGGAGTCGTACTCGGCGCCAAATGCACTTTCGGTGTTGGTCATACGGGCTACACGACCATCAAGACCATCCAGCACCATTGCGATAAAAATCGCGATGGCCGCAAACGCAAAATATTTGCTTGCGCCAGCAGCGTCACCCGCACTCATGGCGCTTTGGGCACTCATGGAGCTGATGATCGAATAAAAACCGGCGAACAGGTTCGCAGTGGTGAAAAGGTTCGGCAGCAGATAGATACCACGATGCCGGACTTTACGCCCTTCGGCGTCATGCCCTTCTTCGACATGCTCATCGATAGGCAGCAGGCTATCGGCGTCTGAAGCCGCTTTTGGCTCTTCGGGACGTTCGCTCATGGACATTACCTTGCAACGATATGGAAAGTTTCGATAGAAGCTTGGGGCCAACATGCACCCGCAAACGATCCTGCTTTATACCAGAAGCTGGCGCTCAAACGAAAAAACGCGGCCTAGGCCGCGTTTTCTCTACAGACCAAGAACTTAGTTCTTGGCTTGGTCAACGATCTTGTTCGCGCCGATCCAAGGCATCATCGAACGCAATTGTCCGCCGATGACTTCGATGCCGTGAGCAGCGTTGTTACGACGCTTGGCGGTCATCGATGGGTAGCCGGTAGCACCTTCACTGATGAACATCTTCGCGTATTCACCATCTTGAATGCGCTTCAAAGCGTTACGCATTGCTTGACGGGATTCAGCGTTGATCACTTCTGGACCGGTAACGTACTCGCCGTACTCAGCGTTGTTGGAGATCGAGTAGTTCATGTTGGCGATACCGCCTTCGTACATGAGGTCAACGATCAACTTCAACTCGTGCAAGCACTCGAAGTAAGCCATTTCTGGCGCGTAACCGGCTTCAACCAGAGTTTCAAAGCCAGCTTTAACCAGCTCAACAGTACCGCCACACAGAACAGCCTGCTCGCCGAACAGGTCGGTTTCAGTCTCGTCCTTGAAGGTGGTTTCGATGATACCGGTACGACCGCCGCCCACGCCCGAAGCGTAAGACAGTGCCAGGTTTTTGGCATTGCCCGAAGCATCCTGGTAGATAGCGATCAGGTCAGGGATACCGCCGCCGCGTACGAATTCAGAACGCACAGTGTGGCCCGGAGCTTTTGGCGCGATCATGATCACGTCAAGGTCAGCACGCGGTACAACCTGGTTGTAGTGGATTGCGAAACCATGGGAGAACGCCAGGGTTGCGCCTTTTTTGATGTTCGGCTCGATTTCATTCTTGTACAGCGCGGACTGGAACTCGTCCGGAGTCAGAATCATGACCAGGTCAGCAGCGGCAACAGCGCTGGCAACGTCAGTCACTTTCAGGCCGTGAGCCTCAGCCTTGGCGACAGTGGCCGAACCTTTACGCAGACCAACAGTAACGTCAACGCCGGAGTCTTTCAGGTTGCAGGCTTGGGCGTGACCCTGGGAGCCGTAACCGATAATGGCTACTTTTTTGCCCTGGATGATCGAAAGGTCGCAGTCTTTGTCGTAATAAACTTTCATGATTTTCCCTTATATCCAGGCCATTCAGGCCAATTAGCACTTATTAGTTTTAGATGCTGAGTACTTTGTCGCCACGGGCAATCCCGGTGACGCCACTGCGAACTGTTTCCAGGATCGAGGCGGTCCCAATCGACTGGATGAAACTGTCGAGCTTCTCGCTGGTGCCTGTCAACTGCACGGTGTACACACTGGCGCTGACATCAACGATCTGCCCACGGAAAATATCCGTTGTACGCTTGATCTCTGCGCGCTGTGCGCCTGTCGCCTTGACCTTTACCAGCATCAACTCGCGCTCGATGTGAGCACTTTCCGACAGGTCCACCAACTTGACCACTTCAATCAACTTGTTCAGGTTTTTGGTGATCTGCTCGATCACTTCATCATGCCCCACCGTGGTCAGCGTCAGACGCGACAAGGTCGGATCCTCGGTTGGTGCCACCGTCAGGCTTTCGATGTTGTAGTTACGTTGCGAAAAAAGCCCGACAACACGAGACAAGGCGCCCGGTTCGTTTTCAAGAAGCAAGGAAATAATGTGCCGCATGATTAAGTACGCTCCGTCTTGCTCAGCCACATGTCGCGCATGGAGCCATCTTTGATCTGCATCGGATAAACGTGCTCACTGGTATCAACCTGGATATCCAGGAACACCAGGCGATCCTTCATGGCAAAGGCCTCTTCCATCTTCGGTTTGAGGTCTTTCAGATCAGTGATCCGAATACCCACATGCCCATAAGCCTCTGCCAGCTTGACGAAATCAGGCAGCGATTCCATGTACGAGTGCGAGTGACGGCTGCCGTAGTTCATGTCCTGCCACTGGCGCACCATGCCAAGCACACCGTTGTTGAGGCTGATGATTTTTACCGGCAAGCCATACTGCAAACACGTCGACAGTTCCTGAATATTCATCTGAATACTGCCCTCACCCGTTACACAGGCAACGTCAGCATCAGGGAAGCTCAGTTTTACACCCATCGCCGCCGGGAAACCGAAACCCATCGTGCCCAGGCCGCCAGAGTTGATCCAGCGATTAGGCTTGTTGAAGCGGTAGTATTGGGCCGCAAACATCTGGTGCTGACCCACATCGGACGTTACATACGCATCGCCCTTGGTCACTTCGCAGAGCATCTCGATAACAGCCTGAGGCTTGATCACGCTGCCGTCGCCCTTGTTATAAGGGAACAGGTCACCATCACCACGCCACTCGTCGATCTGCTTCCACCAACTGGCAACTGCCTCCGGGTTCGGCTTATCGCCAATTTCCTTGAGGATTGCGACCATTTCGCTCAACACGCTCTCTACCGGACCTACGATCGGCACATCTGCCTTGATGGTCTTGGAGATGGACGCCGGGTCGATATCAATATGGATAATTTTGGCGTTCGGGCAGAACTTGGATGGACCGTTGATTACACGGTCATCAAAGCGCGCGCCTACAGCCAGGATCACGTCAGCGTTGTGCATGGTCATGTTGGCAGTGAAGCTGCCATGCATACCGAGCATGCCGACGAACTGACGGTCGGTGCCAGGGTAGGCACCCAGGCCCATCAACGTATTGGTTACGGGTACGTTGAGCATTTTTGCCAACTCGGTCAGCGGAGCCGAACCGCCGCCCAAAATAACCCCGCCGCCTGCATAAAGCACAGGGCGCTTGGCTGCCAGCAGCATCTCTGCCGCCTTGCGAATCTGGCCTGAGTGACCACGCAGGGCCGGGCTGTAAGAACGCAACTTGGCTTTTTTCGGGAAAACGTATTCGAACTTCTCGGCCGGGTTGGTCATGTCTTTCGGAATATCGACCACTACCGGACCAGGACGACCGGATTGAGCGAGGTAGAACGCCTTTTTCATGACCTCCGGGATTTCCGAAGCATGCTTGATCATAAAGCTGTGCTTCACGATGGGCCGAGAGATACCGATCATGTCGGTCTCCTGGAAAGCATCAGTCCCGACCATGGTGCTAGGCACCTGACCAGAAATGATCACCATCGGAATGGAGTCCATGTAGGCAGTGGCAATCCCGGTGATGGCGTTGGTAGCACCCGGTCCGGAAGTAACCAGTACTACACCGGCCTTACCGGTTGCACGGGCATAGCCGTCAGCCATATGGGTAGCAGCTTGTTCGTGGCGAACCAGGATGTGGGTAACTTCCGGCTCTTTGAACAGTGCGTCGTAGACATGCAGAAGAGCACCACCAGGGTACCCGTAGATATATTTGACACCTTCGTCGCGCAAAAAGCGCACGAGCATCTCACCGCCAGATAAAAGCTCCACGTTGTTCACCTCTAAAACGCCAGAATACCGTTCACAAAAATACGAACGGGTCTTAATAGGTTTACTTTTCAGCAGAGCATGAGCGACGGTGGTCGCCGACTACGTCAGCACTGACTGAGCAAGTATTGGGAACTCCCCAAATGTTGCGGGGGTTTCCCACCCAGCGCGAGGTAACGCGTTGCGGGTGTTGCAGGTCGGCGCGGGTGTGCGCCTCATGATCTGCTGAGAGGGTCTGCTTCTGGCAGTCCCTCTACAGCGGGACTTCGATTCTTGTCATTAGGCCAGCCCAAGTCAAGCCATCTATGAGATTTATTTTCATAAACCGACAGGAACGCACAAAAAAACGCGCGAAATGACAGAAACTGACAAGAAAATGGATGACTGCCAGCAAAAACTGGCAGCTATGACCTCAAGCGGAGGGGCTGATCAACAGGTCAAAACCTTCGAAGTGCTTGAGCAGTGGCTTCCAGTTTCCGCGACGCTGTGCAAAAACCTGGTCAGCCATATGCCGAATACCCGAAACATTTGGCAATGGCAGACCCTGCTCAACAATGACTTTCATCTTCGGCAGGAAGATCCACTGCACCCACAGCTCAAAGTCGAGCCGGTCGACGCTGAATGGCTCTTGGCTGGACAAGTCGTGCTCCGTAGGAACCTTGTCGCTCCACAACCCCTGCGTGCGCATTTCCTGCTCGATCAGCAACAAGAACTCGGCGACTTCAGGAGTACGTGAGTCCATAACCATCAGAGACTCACCTTGGCTTTTTGACGAGCCAGTGCAGCGCCTGCTGCATCGCCTTGTTTCTCACGCGCCTGGGCAATCAAACCCCACAGGCTCGCTTGCAAATCCGGGCGGCCATTGGCGAAAGTCAAACCACGACGGGCAAACTGCTCCGCCTGGGCAGCATCACCCTGAGCCATACGGACCTGGGCCAGACGGTAAAGCACTTGGGGCTCACGAGGTGCCACGCGCTGAGCCCGCTCAAGGCTCGACGACGCGCCGTTCAAGTCCCCGCTCGACTGTTGCTGCTGTGCGGTGGTGAGCAGCGCCAGCACCGGGCCGTCCAGTTGCTCGTCAGCAGCCAGACCACCGCCACTGCTGTTCGATGGAATACCACTTGGTGTAATCGGTGCCGGTGCACTGTAAGTATTACTCGGCGTGTAGCTACCCGTGCTGATAGGCGCGGCAGCTGGCCCCGGAGTAATTGGCCCCGGAGTAATTGGCCCCGGTGTGAAAGGCTGAGTGCTGATCGGTGTCGAAACACTGGCAGCGCCACCCGGGACCATCACCACAACACCCGAGTCCTCGGTAATCGTGCGCGCTTGAGCTGCCCGCGGAACAGCGGCCTGTGGATAACTCCCCGCCGTACGCTGGGCCGAAATACGTTCGTTATTGGATACCGGAACACCAGAATCGACCACAGGAATCGAACCCTGCGGTACGCTGGCACAACCATTGAGCAAAGCCAGGGCTGAAACAGCCGCAATCCACCACTTATTCACGTCAAACCCTCTTTGCTTAATTCAACCAGCCCTTGACCCAATCCATCACGGCGTCACCCGTGGCAGGCGCCTGCCCACCACAACTGGCCCCCGCTGGCGGCTCACTGCCGCGAATATACGGCATCTGTACCGCGCCAGGGCAGCTGGCATCAGATCCTTGACCGGTATGCGGATCAATCCAGGCCTGAACAATGTTATCGGGCTGAGGCATATCGAGCGGCAGGGGACCTGCTTTGCTCATAAAGCTGGTCCACACCTGCAAGGCCCCGGTGGCACCGGTAAACGGTGTTTTGCCATTGTCATCGCGGCCCAGCCATACAACTGCCAGCAAATCCTGGCTGAACCCTGCGAACCAGCTGTCACGAGAGTCGTTACTGGTGCCGGTTTTACCTGCCAACGTAAGGTTTTTTGGCAATACGTTATAGACCGAGCGCCCTGTACCTTCGCGCATCACATGCTGCATCGCGTTCTGAATCAGGAAAATCGAACCCGGATCAAAGCGCTGCTGGATCTGGAACGGATAACGCTTGAGCGGCTGACCTTCAGCTGTCAACACGCTGCGAATACCGCGCATGGGCGTATTGAAGCCGCCGTTGGCCAAGGTCTGATACATCGTCGCCACTTCCATCGGGCTCAATGCGCCAGCCCCCAGCAACATGGAAGGGAACGCAGGGAATTGCCGCTCTACCCCCAGTCGCGCCAATGTCTTGAGGACGTTAGGCACCCCGACTTCCTGCCCCAACCTTACCGTGCCGAGGTTGTAGGAATTCATCATCGACTGGTAGAGGAAAATCGTACCGTGCGAGCGCCGATCATAGTTCTGAGGTTTCCAGATCTGGCCATCTGCGCCTTTGATCGATAGCGGCTCATCCGACAGCCAACTGGTCAGTGTGTACTGACTCGGCCGTTCAAGCGCCGTGAGATAGACCGCAGGTTTGATCAGGGAGCCAATCGGCCTCACCGCATCCAGTGCACGGTTAAAGCCTGCATAGCCTGGAGCACGACTGCCGATCAGCGCCTGAACCTCACCGGTTTCCGGGTTGGTCACCACCATCGCGGCTTCAACCTCATCCGATCCCTTGCGCCCGGCAAGTCGCTTGAAGGTTTCACCGACAGCTGCCTCAGACTTCATCTGCAGGATCGGGTCGAAGCTGGTGAAGATCCTCAACCCTTCTTCGGTCAAGTCTTCGTCACGATAGTCTTCACGCAACTGACGCTTGACCAAATCCAGGAAGCCCGGGAATGAGCTGTCTGCCAGACTGCCGCGCGTGGTCACGCCCAGCGGCATTTTCTTCGCTGCGGCAACTTGCTCAGGCGTTGCAACACCTTGCTGCTCCAGCAAATCGAGCACAAGGTTACGGCGCATCAGCGCACGTTCAGGATAGCGTCGCGGGTTATAGGCTGACGGCCCTTTGACCATACCTACCAGCAGCGCCACTTGATGCAACTTGAGCTCGGCCAGCGGCTGGCTGAAGAAGAACTGACTGGCCAAACCAAAGCCGTGAACAGCGCGCTGGCCGTCCTGGCCGACAAACACTTCGTTGAGATACGCCTCAAGAATTTCGCGCTTGTCGTAATGCAACTCCAGCAACAACGCCATCATTGCTTCGGTCAACTTGCGGGTCAGACTGCGCTCATTGGTCAGATAGAAATTCTTGACCAACTGCTGGGTCAACGTACTGCCGCCCTGGCGCATTTGCCCGGCCGAAGTGTTGACCCACATGGCCCGCGCGATCGACTTCGGCGACACCCCAAAGTGATGATAGAAGTCCCTGTCCTCTACGGTTACCAGCGTATCAAGCAGAAACGGCGGCACCTGATCAATATTGATCAGGATCCGGTCTTCGAGGTTTTTCGGATAGATACCACCGATCAACAAGGGCTCAAGGCGCACCACGGGCAGCTTGGAGCCATTGGTCGATAAAAGCTCTGCCACATAATCGCCAGAAAAGCGTATCCGCACTGGCTGTGCCTGCTCGGCACCTTCATAGAATTGGAAACCACGGGTATTGAGGTCGACCGTGTTGCCATTAACCGCTGCAGCACCTGGGCCATTGGCAACGCTTTCGCGGCGATAGCCCAAGGCGTCGAGCTCCGTGAGGAAGTCGTTCTTGCTCAGCTTCTGGCCGACGAACAGCTCCAGCGGCCGAGCATAAACCTTGGCCGGGATGGTCCAGCGCTTGCCGGAGAACTTCTCCTGGACGATGGCATCGAGGTAGACGGCAAAACCTGCCAGCACCACCAGGCCGACCAGACTGAGCTTGATTGCCCAGCCGAGCCAGGGCCGAAGGCCGCCAGAAGGACGTTTGGAACGGGAGCGAGGGGATCGGGTACGAGTCATGGCGCGAGATTATACGCACTTTATTCATGTTCATCATGCGCAGCCCGGCGGTTTGCACTCCCGCTGTCAGCGGCCATAATGGCGCATTGAATTTTCCAGACCTTGAAGGATCAACCGTGAGCCAGAACCTGATTACAGCCCTGCAGAACCCGGACCTCTACCCCCATCAAGTCGATAAGTTTCAGGTTATCGAGACTCACATCTCCTGGGTCATTCTCACCGGCCCGTACGCCTACAAGCTAAAGAAACCGGTCAACTTTGGCTTCCTTGACTTTACCGAGCTCAGCGGTCGTGAACACTTCTGCAATGAAGAGCTGCGCCTGAACCAGCGCCTGACCGAAGGCCTGTACCTCGACGTGTTGCCGATCACCGGTACAGCCGAGGCGCCAACGCTGGGCGGCGAAGGTCCGGTGATTGAATACGCACTAAAAATGCGCCAGTTTCCGCAAAGCCAGCTACTGAGCACGTTGCAAGCCAATGGCGAGCTTAATGCCGCCCATATTGACGAGATGGCCCAGCAAATTGCCCATTTCCACACGCAGGCGCCCCACGTTCCTCTAGACCATTATCAAGGCACTCCAGACGCCGTGATGGACCCGGTCCGCCAGAACTTCGAGCAAATTCGCCCATTCCTCGTGGATAAAGCCGACCTGCTGCAACTGGAGGCCCTTCAGGCCTGGGCAGAGGCAAGCTTTACACGCCTCAAGCCACTGTTTGAACAGCGCAAGGCCCAAGGATTTATCCGCGAATGCCACGGTGATATTCACTTGGGCAACGCCACGATGATTGATGGCAAGGTCGTAATTTTTGACTGCATCGAATTCAACGAGCCTTTCCGCTTCACCGACGTGTATGCCGATACCGCCTTCCTGGCGATGGACCTTGAAGACCGCGGCCTGAAGTCTCTGGCACGACGCTTTGTCAGCCAGTACCTGGAGCTGACCGGTGATTACCAGGGGCTTGAGCTGCTGAACTTCTACAAGGCCTACCGTGCGCTGGTTCGCGCCAAAGTCAGTCTGTTCAGCATGCCTGCCGAAGCCAGCCCGGTGCAACGCGCAGCCACCCTGCGTCAGTACCGTAACTACGCCAACCTGGCGGAAAGCTACAGCACTATTCCGTCACGTTTCCTGACCATTACCCATGGCGTTTCGGCTGTAGGTAAAAGCTCAGTAGCCATGCGACTGGTTGAGGCGCTGGGAGCGATTCGTCTGCGCTCAGACGTTATCCGCAAGCAACTGTTCGGCAAGCAGACCGCTGAAAACGCTGTAGGAGATGGCATCTATAATGCCGACGCCAGCGCAGCAACCTACAACAAACTGCATGAGCTGGCTGGCATCGTGCTGCGCGCGGGCTTCCCCGTCGTTATTGACGCCACCTACCTCAAACGCGAGCAGCGCGACGCCGCCGCCAAGGTTGCAGAAGCCACCGGTGTACCTTGCCTGATCCTCGACTGTACCGCGCCAGACGCTGTGATCGAAGGTTGGCTGGCCCACCGCAAGTCCATTGGCACCGACCCTTCCGACGCCACCCTCGAAGTGGTCAAGGCCCAGCAAGCCAACCGCCAAGCGCTGGGCGCCGATGAAATTCTGCGCAGCAAGCGTGTTGAAACCCACAACAGCAAAAGCCTCGACACCCTGATTGCGGACATTCGTCAGCGCTTGCCAGGCCTGTAAGAATTCGCGTTCGCCGTGAAACCGCAATGGTTTCACGGCACCCGATAGTGGCACTATAATATTAGTTACCACATCCGGCTGGAGCCCTACCATGAGCCATCCCAAGTTGCTTGAGTCGGCGCTCTACGCTCTGCTGCATAAAGATGATATCCGCGGTTTCAATCAGCAGCGTCCTGCCGGACATATCGACATGCGCGGCGGAGACTTTCGTGGGCTGGATTTACGCGAGTTACAAGTCGAAGACGTGGACTTCACCGACGGTTATTTCCGCTCAGCCGACTTGCGCGGCCTGGACCTGCGCACGTCTTGCATCGAAGGTGCCAGCCTGGCCCATGCACAGATTTCAGGTGCCTATTTCCCGGTCGAGCTGACGGCCGATGAAATTCTGATGTCGGTTAATTTTGGCACCCGCCTGCGCTACCGCACCAAGTGACGCAAATACGACACCCGGTCCGAGGTTAAAGCGTCGTAGTAATACCGCTCTGTTGACCCGGACACAGCCACCTGCCCGTCTGGCCCCTTGCCACTGTCCGACAGAAAGCAGCCTGAACTGGGTACTCCTTGTTCCAAAACCGACTAATGGACTGCGGTTTTCCTACTGAGCGCTACACTTCGTAGGATCACCATGCCCTGTAAACGCTGAGCTCACGCCGTCGCAAGGAGAGCAGATGAATGATGAACTCCAGCATTTGAAAAACCTCGGAAAAACCTCGGCCCAATGGCTACATGCTGTTGGCATCCATAGTGCCTCTGACTTGAAGCGCTTAGGCGCCGTAGATGCTTATCGAGCGGTGAAAGCCAGGGGCTTCAGGGCCTCTAAAGTGCTTCTGTATGCCATTGAAGGGGCCTTGCTGGATGTGCACTGGAATGACATTCCGGCAGAACGCAAAGAAGCCCTTAACCGGCAAGTCGAGCATTTGGAAGCACTGAGCAAAGCCTGAAGTGACGGTTTAAGCCACACAAGATGAACGGTAAAAAACAGCTATTGACACTGGAATGAGAATTGTTATTATTACGCCATCTGGTCGCGAGACCAGTCGATCTTCTGGAAGGCCCTTGGTTCGGACTCTCAGAAAATCTCCTCATCAGGCTAATCACGGTTATTTGACCCGGCTCTTGCCGGGTCTTTTTTTGCCTGTTGAAAAGCACCAGCAAAAAAGTAACTGGCGCTATAGTTCAGCGGGCAATGACCAAAGGACACCCCAGTTCCGGATGAGGTTGTACTAAAACATCCAGACCAAAAACGGCCTTTAGAGCGTCCGGCTGCAATACCACTTGCGGGCAATCAAGGGCTCGCGGACGCCCCTCCTCAAGCAACAGCAAGCGATCGCAGTAACGCGCCGCCAGATTCAAGTCATGCAGGATGATCAGTACCGCCGCGCCGCGATCAGCGAATGCCCGAATGGCCTTGAGCGTGGTGTGTTGATGCAAAGGGTCGAGCATCGAGGTTGGCTCATCGAGCAACAGGGTCTGCCCGCTTTGACCTGGCCATAATTGCGCCAGTACTCGTGCCAGATGTACCCGCTGGCGTTCACCCCCCGATAACGCCAGATAGCTGCGCCCCGCCAGGTGCTCAACATCCGCAGCCTGCAATGCGGCCTGAATGATTTCCGAGTCACGAGTACGGCCTGTCTGATGAGGTAGCCGGCCCATGCCTACGACCTCTTCAACACGAAAGGCGAAATCCAGGGTCGAAGTTTGCGGCAAGACGGCAAGGCGCTGTGCCCGCTGCGCGCCTTTCCAGTGACCCAAGGCCTGCTGATCCAACCAGACTTGCCCCCCGCTCGGTGCCAGTTCCCCGCATAACGCTGCCAGCAATGTGCTTTTCCCCGCGCCATTGGGCCCCAGTACGCCCAACACTTCCCCCGGGCGCACATCAAGGGTGACATCCGCCAGCACGATTTTCTGATCGCGACGGATCTGCAAGTTTTGCGCACGCAGCATCAGTGACGACCTCGTAACAGTAGGAACAGGAAGAACGGCGCACCGAGAAATGCGGTAACAATCCCGATCGGCAGCTCTGCCGGTGCCAGGGCCAGCCGTGCAACCAAGTCGGCGAACAGCAGCAACGTCGCCCCCGCCAGGACCGATGCAGGCAACAGCACTCGATGATCAGGCCCCGCCAGCAACCGCACCAAATGCGGTACCACCAGCCCGATAAAGCCGATCATGCCTGCCGCCGCCACTGCGGCCCCCACACCCAGAGCGGTGCAAAACACCAGTTCACGCTTCAGACCTTCAACATCAATTCCTAGATGATTGGCTTCCGACTCTCCAAGCAACAGCGCATTGAGCGCACTCGCCCGCCGGGGCAGCCACAACGCAACGCCCACGGTGACAATCAACAATGGCCACAACCGCGCGTAACTGGCGCCATTAAGGCTGCCCAGATTCCAGAACGTCAGCGTACGCAATGTTGCGTCATCGGCCAGATAGGTAAACAAGCCTACCGCCGACCCGGCCAAAGCTGTCAGCGCTATCCCCGCCAACAGCATGACGGCTACATTGGTCTGACCGTTACGGCGTCCCAGTCGATACACCAGCGCTGTCACCCCCAAACCACCGAGAAATGCACATAACGACAGTAAATAAGGCCCGATAAATTCCGGTAGCCCGCCAAAAGCGGCTCCGCCAACAATCGCAATCGCCGCACCCAACGCCGCACCACTGGACACACCGACCAACCCGGGATCCGCCAGCGGGTTGCGAAACAAACCCTGCATGGCCACGCCCGACAGCGCCAACACCCCGCCTACCGCCAGACCCAACAAGGTGCGCGGCAAACGAATCTGCCCCAGGATCAGCTCAGCCTGCTCCAGCCCGTCACCCTGAATCGGCACGCCGAGCAGCCGCAGGGCGGCGCGCAAGGTGTCAAACAGCGGCAAACTCACCGGCCCCAGCGCCAGCGACAGCCAAATCGACAACAGGCACAGCGCGCTCAGCCCTATAAATAGAGAGCGGGGTTTAACCAGCGTCTTCATTGGCTTGCCGGAACCGTTGGATAAAACTCAGTTGTCAGTTGCTTCAAACTGGCCGGCAACCGTGGTCCCAGACCGCCCACCAGCAGCGTCGGGTCCAACTCGTACACCCGGCCATTTTTGGCGGCGCGAATAGACATCAATATCGGATTTTCCTTCATCAGTGCCTGGCGAACCGCCTCACCTGTCAGGCTACGATCAGCAAACACCAGCACTTCAGGATTGAGTCCCGCCAGCGCTTCCACCGAAAACGGCTTGTAGCCTTTATGCGTGGCCAGGTTATGCCCACCGGCTTGAGTCAGCAGCCAGTCTGCGGCGGTGTCCTTGCCGGCGATCAACGGCTTGCCGCCTGCATGGCCCAATAGCAGCAATACTCCGGGGGCCTTGTGACCTGCTTGTGCGGACTTGACCTGTTGCTGATGCTGCTCAAGCTGCTGTTGATAACTCTTGAACACCTGTGCCGCCTGCTCCTCGTCCCCCAGAAGCAGCCCCAGATGTTGCAAAGTACCTTCAAGACTTGCGAGGTCTGCCTGTGCCGAAAACATCTCGACCGCCACACCGGCACCACGAATTTGTGCCAGAACAGGCGGCGGCCCCATCTCTTCAGTGCCGATCAGGACATCCGGTTTCAAACTCAAGATCCCTTCTGCCGAGAGCTGGCGCTGATACCCAACGCTGGGCAGCGACTTGAGTGATTCAGGATGTTGACTGGTGGTATCGACCCCAACCAATTTAGACTCTGCGCCTAACACGCTGACCCATTCCGAAAGCGCTCCCCCTGCACTGACCCAGCGTTGCGGCAACTCACCAGCCAGGCTGGCATGAGTGATCATAAGGCCTGCACAGAGCGTAATCAGGCGGAGACTCAAGCGCATACAGAGGCATTCCTTGAAAAAGAGGGCTCAACGGGACAAAGGAATTGTCACGCCGTGAAAACAGTACATCGCGGAGCAAGGCGCCATTTGATAATTGTTTGCATTTGCACGTCAACCTCTTAACCCAACCTGAAACACGTCTTCGACACAACTGTTTGGCTGCTATTAA
Source organism: Pseudomonas kulmbachensis (assembly GCF_963681935.1). Taxonomy (NCBI): domain Bacteria; kingdom Pseudomonadati; phylum Pseudomonadota; class Gammaproteobacteria; order Pseudomonadales; family Pseudomonadaceae; genus Pseudomonas; species Pseudomonas kulmbachensis. The sequence continues at coordinate 4,458,811 of NZ_OY817088.1, forward strand.
GGATTGTCATGAAGTTTTTATGCCCCTCTGCGGCACTTGGCGAAGGTTCCAGCCGCGGCTTCGAGTTGGACGATCTGCGTTTGCTGGTCATTCGCCGTGATGGCCAAGTTTATGCCTACAAAAACCGCTGCCCCCATCGCGGGGTACCGCTGGAGTGGCAACCGGATCAATTTCTCGACTCAAGCGCCAGCCTGATCCAGTGTGCTACCCACTCTGCGCTGTTCCTGATCGAAAGCGGGGAGTGCATTGCCGGGCCTTGCGCCGGGCAATTTCTGACGGCCCTTGGCTGTCGCGAAGACAGCCAAGGGATCTGGATTACACCAGAAGCTTCAGAGGATGACGTCTAACCGACGATCAACCACCACCGCGTCAGAGGTCAGGCTTACACCATAAGCCAGCACTTGCACCCCGGCTGCTACTGCCTCGCGCAATGCTGCGGCGTAAGCCGGGTCGATTTCTTCTGCAGGACGTACAGCGTCGACCCCCGTAAGGTTGACGCAATACAGCTGGACTGCACGGACACCTTCGCGCGCCAGAGTCGCCAGCTCGCGTAAATGCTTGGCGCCACGCTGGGTTACGGCATCCGGAAATGCCGCGACACGAGAGTCGTCAAAACCCAGGGTGACACTTTTGACCTCGACAAAGGCAAAGCCCTGCGGGTACTCCAGGCGAAAATCAATCCGGCTCTTCTCTTGCCCATAAGGCACTTCGCGCTTGAGCGCAGTGAACCCATCCAGCTCAGTAATCACCCCCGCCAGCAGCGCTTCCTCGATCAAGCGATTGGCGCGCCCGGTGTTCACACACGCCAGCCGCCCCTGCGGGGTTTGCGTGATTTCCCAGGTGCCCGGCAACTTGCGTTTGGGATCATTGGAGCGGCTGAACCAAACCTGACCGCCCTCAACCATGCAATTAAGCATAGAGCCCGTATTCGGGCAGTGAATGGTCAGCAACTCGCCGCTGGTGGTTTCAATGTCCGCCAGAAAACGCTTGTAGCGTTTTATCAGCCGCCCTTCTTCCAGCTCAGGTGAGAAACGCATCAGCCCTTCCAGCTCTTGAGGCCACGGGCGATCCGCTCTACGGCCTCCTGCAGACGCGGCAAACTTTGGGTATAGGCAAACCGTACGTGGTGCCCGGACTTGTAACGCCCAAAGTCCAGGCCCGGAGTAAAGGCTATGTGCTGGGTTTCGAGAAAATGCTGGCAAAACGCAAACGCATCACCGCCAAACGCACTGATATCGGCGTACAGGTAAAACGCACCTTCGGGTTCTACTGCAATGCCAAAGCCCAGCTCACGCAAGGCTGGTAACAGAAAGTCACGACGCCGACCGAACTCGGTCCGCCGCTCTTCCAGAATGGCCAGCGTCTGCGGCTCAAAACAAGCCAGAGCTGCGTACTGGGCCATGCTTGGCGCGCTGATATAGAGGTTTTGTGCGAGCTTCTCCAGATCGGCCACGGCTTCAGGTGGCGCCACCAGCCAGCCCAGACGCCATCCGGTCATGCCGAAATACTTGGAGAAACTATTGAGTACAAAAGCACTGTCATCGACTTCCAGCACGCTCGTAGCATCACAACCATAGGTCAGGCCGTGATAGATCTCGTCCACTACAAGATGCCCATTACGAGCCTTGATCGCCGTCGACAGGGCTACCAGCTCATCACGACTCAACATAGTCCCGGTAGGGTTGGCTGGCGATGCAACCAGCGCACCAACGCTGTCTTGATCCCAATAGCGTTCAACCAGATCCGCCGTCAGTTGGTAGCGCACATCCGGCCCCACCGGCACCAATTGCGCAGCGCCTTCAACCAGGCGCAGGAAATGTCGATTACACGGGTAGCCCGGATCCGCAAGCAGCCAGTGCTTACCCGGATCAACCAGTAGGCTTGTTGCCAGCAACAAGGCGCCAGAACCGCCCGGTGTGATAAGGATCCGCGAGGGGTCGATATTCAACCCATAGCGTTGTTGGTAGAAACCAGAGATTGCTTCACGCAGCTGCGGCAAGCCACGGGCAGCGGTATAGCGGGTCTTTCCGGCGGCCAAAGCGGCCTGCCCGGCGGCAATGATAGGCTCAGCCGTGGTGAAGTCCGGCTCGCCGATTTCCAGGTGAATCACATCGTGCCCCGCAGCCTGCAGCTCGTTGGCACGCGCCAACAACGCCATTACGTGGAACGGTTCAATTGCGCGGCTGCGCGCACTGTAAGACTGAGCCATTAGCCTGTTTTCCTGGGTAAGCAAAAAAACGATTCTACCCAAGCAATCTCACAAGGGAGAGCTAAATACAGTCTTAGCCAACCCGCCAATAGAACCAAACAACCCAGGCGCCGGTCATAGCTCGACTAAAATTATTAATTAGCCACTAATCTCAAGCACTACAGGGTCTGTACACAACCACTGACAACGGGCTAGACATGCGGGAGTAGCGCAGCCCGATTTGATCTGGTAAGTTCGCCCGCTTGCAGCCGCAGGGCCGGCAGGTGTCGGTGATGTTGCAATCCTGCGCAATGGATTAGAAGAATGAGAGGCGGTCCATTTCATGCCCACACAAACCAAGCAACAGAATAGTCAACTTAGCGGCTTTGAACCCTACGTTGAAAAAAAGGGTGAAGAGTACATGGGCGAGCCCATGCGCAAGCATTTCACCAAGATTCTGAACAAGTGGAAACAGGACTTGATGCAGGAAGTCGACCGCACCGTTGATCATATGAAAGACGAAGCGGCAAACTTTCCTGACCCATCCGATCGCGCAAGCCAGGAAGAAGAATTCAGCCTGGAACTGCGCGCCCGTGATCGCGAGCGCAAGCTGATCAAGAAAATCGACAAGACTCTGCAACTGATCGAAGACGAAGAATACGGCTGGTGCGAATCCTGCGGTGTCGAAATCGGTATCCGTCGACTCGAAGCCCGTCCTACTGCCGACATGTGCGTAGACTGCAAAACCTTGGCTGAAATCAAGGAAAAACAAGTCGGCAAGTAATCGCCGACTTGACCAGATGGGGCGTGCGAACGCCCCATTTTTGTTTCTGGAATTTGGTCACAGAATTCTGTAGCCGCTGCCGCAGGCTGCGATAAGGACCGAAGGGCCTTCAAAACACCAAGGCTGCTACTCGCAGTGGCGCACCATATCCATCGCAGCCTTCGGCAGCGGCTACAGGATTTTTGTCATGACTACTCCCTCCTACATCGGGCGCTTCGCCCCAACGCCCAGCGGCCATCTGCACTTTGGCTCCCTGGTCGCCGCCCTCGCCTCTTATCTCGACGCCCGCGCCGCAGGTGGCCGCTGGCTGCTGCGCATGGAAGACCTCGACCCGCCGCGCGAAATGCCAGGTGCCCAGGCTGCGATTCTGGATGCCCTTGAACGCTATGGCTTTGAGTGGGACGGCGAACTGGTTCTGCAAAGCGAGCGCCACGAAGCCTACGCCCAAGTCCTCAATCGCCTGTTCAGCATGGGCCTGGCTTACGCCTGCACCTGCTCGCGCAAACAGCTTGAAGGCTACAACGGCATTTACCCGGGTTTTTGCCGCAATGCTGGCCACTCGATGGAGAACGCCGCAATACGCATACGGGTTCCGGAACTTGAATACCGCTTTGAAGACCGGGTCCAAGGCTCATTTAGCCAGCATCTGGGCCGCGAGGTGGGCGACTTTGTAATTCGCCGCCGCGACGGGCTCTACGCCTATCAGTTGGCCGTGGTGCTCGATGATGCAGCCCAGGGCGTAACGGATATCGTGCGCGGCGCTGACCTGCTGGACTCCACACCGCGCCAACTCTACTTGCAGGAGCTACTGGGGTTGTCACAACCGCGTTATTTGCATGTGCCCCTGATTGTGCAACCAGATGGCCACAAACTCGGTAAATCGTACCGCTCGCCGCCCCTGACCCCGGAACAGGCTACGCCGCTACTGCTTCGCGCCTTGCGCACTTTGGGTCAGACCACAGACGAACGCTTGAACGACTCCACCCCGCGTGAAGTTCTGGATTGGGGTGTCGCCCACTGGAACGCAGCCAATATCCCACGCACACTCACCCTCGCCGAGGCGCAATTACGCTGACAGCCCTTGCAGGTTGCCAGCCATCCGTTACCATCGCCGCACGTTTTTGGGCATGCGGCCTGTAAAAGTGAGGGCGGGATGTATATCTATCGATTGGTCCTGTTGCTGGTTGTCGGGATCTACCTGTTTTCTCCCGCCATCATGGATTGGTGGATCGATGCGACAGGCGCCTGGTACAGGCCCTATCTGCTCTGGCTGATTCTGATCGTTGTGACCTTTATTCTTCAGAGCCAAAAAGATGCCGATGAGCTTTAGCCTGACCCAGATGATCCTGATCAGCGCCGCCTACCTGGGGGTGCTGTTTGGCGTAGCCTGGATCAGTGAACGCGGCATGATCCCGCGTGCAATCATTCGCCACCCCCTGACCTACACACTGTCGCTGGGCGTTTACGCCAGTGCCTGGGCGTTTTATGGCACCGTGGGCCTGGCTTACGAATACGGCTACGGCTTCCTATCCAGCTACCTCGGTGTTTCCGGGGCTTTCCTGCTGGCGCCAGTGCTGCTTTACCCGATCCTGAAAATCACCCGCACCTACCAGCTCTCATCGCTGGCAGACCTGTTCGCCTTCCGCTTTCGCAGCACCTGGGCCGGTGCGCTGACCACGATTTTCATGCTCATTGGTGTGTTACCGCTGCTGGCCCTGCAAATCCAGGCCGTGGCCGACTCCATCAGCATCCTCACTCGCGAACCGGTGCAACACCGCGTGGCCTTGAGTTTCTGTGCGCTGATTACCCTGTTTACGATTTTCTTCGGCTCACGGCACATCGCCACCCGAGAAAAACACGAAGGGCTGGTATTCGCCATTGCCTTTGAGTCCGTGATCAAGCTGATCGCCATTGGCGGCGTCGGCCTCTACGCGCTTTATGGTGTGTTCGATGGCCCGCAACAGCTGGAAGTGTGGCTGCTGCAAAACCAGACGGCGCTCGCCGCCCTGCACACGCCGCTGCAAGAAGGGCCGTGGCGTACCCTGTTGCTGGTGTTTTTCGCCTCGGCCATCGTGATGCCGCACATGTATCACATGACCTTCACCGAGAACCTCAACCCTCGCGGGCTGGTCAGCGCCAGCTGGGGCCTGCCCCTGTTTCTGCTGTTGATGAGCCTCGCCGTGCCACTGATTCTGTGGGCCGGCCTCAAGCTGGGCGCCACTACCAACCCCGAGTACTTCACCCTCGGTATCGGTATTGCCGCCAACAACAAACCCTTGGCGCTATTGGCTTATGTGGGCGGGCTTTCGGCCTCCAGCGGGCTGATTATCGTCACCACCCTGGCGCTTTCGGGCATGGCCCTGAACCACTTGGTGCTGCCGCTTTATCAGCCACCTGCCGAAGGCAACATCTACCGCTGGCTGAAGTGGACCCGTCGCGCACTGATCGTTGCCATCATCATGGCTGGCTATGGTTTCTACCTGCTGTTGGGCGCCGAACAAGATTTGGCCAACCTCGGCATCGTGGCCTTTGTCGCCACGTTGCAGTTCCTGCCTGGCGTGCTCTCGGTGCTGTACTGGCCGACCGCCAACCGACGCGGCTTTATTGCCGGGTTGCTGGCAGGGATTCTGGTGTGGATGGCCAGTATGCTGTTCCCGCTGATCGGCAACTTCCAGGGCTTTTATATCCCGTGGTTGAACATGATCTACGTGCTGGACGACACCAGTTGGCACATGGCGGCCATTGCGTCCTTGGCGGCCAACGTGCTGATGTTCACCCTGATTTCGCTGTTCACCAACGCCAGCCCTGAAGAGGCAAGCGCCGCCGAAGCTTGCGCAGTCGACAACGTGCGCCGCCCGCAACGCCGCGAGCTGCACGCCGCCTCACCGCAAGAGTTCGCCACCCAGCTGGCCAAACCCCTGGGAGCCAAGGCCGCGCAAAAAGAAGTCGAGCAAGCGCTACGCGACCTGTTCCTGCCATTCGATGAGCGCCGCCCCTATGCCTTGCGCCGCCTGCGCGACCGTATCGAAGCCAACCTCTCCGGCTTGATGGGCCCCAGCGTCGCCCAGGATATGGTCGAGACCTTTTTGCCCTACAAGTCAGGCGGTGAAAACTACGTCACCGAAGACATTCACTTTATCGAAAGCAGGCTTGAGGACTACCACTCGCGCCTCACAGGTCTTGCAGCCGAGCTCGATGCCTTGCGCCGCTACCACCGCCAGACCCTGCAAGAACTGCCCATGGGCGTTTGCTCGCTGGCCAAGGATCAAGAGATCCTGATGTGGAACAAAGCCATGGAAGAGTTGACCGGCATCCCGGCACAGCGCGTGGTGGGTTCGCGCCTGAGTACCCTGGGCGACCCGTGGCGAGAACTGCTGCAAGGTTTTATCGACCTGCCTGACGAACACTTGCACAAGCAGCACCTGGCTCTCGACGGTCAAACCCGTTGGCTCAACCTGCACAAGGCCGCGATTGACGAACCCCTGGCTCCGGGCAACAGCGGTCTGGTGTTGCTGGTCGAAGACCTGACAGAAACCCAGATGCTCGAAGACAAACTGGTGCACTCCGAGCGGCTGGCCAGTATCGGCCGCCTCGCAGCGGGCGTGGCTCACGAAATCGGCAACCCGGTGACCGGCATCGCCTGCCTGGCGCAAAACCTTCGCGAAGAACGCGAGGACGACAGCGAACTGACTGAGATCAGCAGCCAGATTCTTGAGCAGACCAAGCGTATTTCGCGCATCGTGCAGTCCTTGATGAGCTTCGCCCATGCTGGCAGCCATCAGCACAATGACGAGCCCGTCTGTCTGGCCGAAGTGGCCCAGGATGCCATCGGTTTGCTGGCCCTGAACCGACGCAATTTTGAAGTGCAGTTTTACAACCTCTGCGACCCTGACCACTGGATTGATGGTGATCCGCAGCGACTCGCCCAAGTGTTGATCAACCTGCTGTCAAACGCCCGCGATGCCTCGCCTGCGGGGAGTGCAGTCAGGGTCAAGACCGAAGCCAGCGAGCACACTGTCGACCTCATCGTGGAAGACGAAGGCACAGGCATTCCGAAGAACATCATGGACCGATTGTTCGAACCGTTTTTCACCACCAAGGACCCTGGCGAAGGCACCGGTCTGGGCCTTGCACTGGTCTATTCCATCGTTGAAGAGCATTATGGACAAATCACCATCGACAGCCCGGCTGACATTATCAGCCAACGCGGAACCCGTATCCGGGTGACACTACCGCGTCATGTCGAAGCGACGTCCGCTGTGAACTGAGACCGTCGAGAGAACTGAATCAATGCCGCATATTTTGATCGTCGAAGATGAAACCATCATCCGCTCCGCGTTACGCCGCTTACTGGAGCGTAACCAGTACCAGGTCAGCGAGGCTGGCTCGGTGCAAGAAGCTCAGGAGCGTTTCAGCATTCCCTCGTTCGACTTGATTGTCAGCGATCTGCGCCTGCCAGGCGCTCCAGGTACCGAGCTGATCAAGCTTGGCCAAGGCAAGCCGGTGCTGATCATGACCAGCTATGCAAGCCTGCGCTCGGCCGTTGACTCGATGAAAATGGGCGCCGTCGACTACATCGCCAAACCTTTTGATCATGACGAAATGCTGCAAGCGGTAGCGCGCATTCTGCGTGATCGGCAAAACACCCAAAGCGTGCCTGCCGAGCGTCCTGCCAAAGCGGGCATCGCCGACAAAAACACGGTAGATAACAGCAACGGTGAAATTGGCATCATTGGCTCCTGCCCGCCAATGCTGGACATGTACAGCAAGATCCGCAAAGTAGCGCCAACAGACTCCAATGTATTGATCCAGGGTGAGTCAGGGACCGGTAAAGAGCTGGTCGCGCGCGCTCTGCACAACCTGTCCAGACGCGCCAAGGCGCCGATGATTTCGGTGAACTGCGCGGCTATCCCCGAGTCACTGATCGAGTCCGAGCTGTTCGGCCACGAAAAAGGGGCATTTACCGGCGCCAGCGCTGGACGTGCCGGTCTGGTTGAAGCCGCCGATGGTGGCACGCTGTTCCTTGATGAAATCGGCGAACTGCCGCTTGAGGCACAGGCGCGCCTGCTGCGCGTGCTGCAAGAAGGCGAAATACGCCGCGTAGGCTCCGTGCAATCGCAAAAAGTTGACGTGCGCCTGATTGCGGCGACTCACCGCGACCTCAAAAGCCTGGCCAAGGTGGGCCAGTTTCGCGAAGACTTGTACTACCGCCTGCATGTGATCGCACTCAAACTGCCTGCCTTGCGCGAACGTGGCGCCGACGTCAACGAAATCGCCACCGCGTTCCTCGCCCGTCAAAGCGCCCGTGTTGGTCGCACCGACCTGAAATTTGCCCCCGATGCCGAGCGTGCAATCAGCCATTACTCATGGCCGGGTAACGTTCGCGAACTGGAAAACGCAGTCGAGCGTGCAGTGATCCTGTGCGAAAGCCCGGAAATTTCGGCCGAACTGCTGGGTATCGATATTGAACTGAGCGACCTGCAAGACGATGACTTCATCGGCCTGGCCCCGCAGCAGAGCATCGGCAGCGGTAACACCAGCCTTGATCCGACCGAAGACCTGTCACTGGAAGACTACTTCCAGCACTTCGTGCTTGAGCATCAGGACCACATGACCGAGACCGAACTGGCCCGCAAACTGGGGGTCAGCCGCAAGTGTTTGTGGGAGCGGCGCCAGCGCCTGGGGATCCCGCGGCGCAAAACCGGCGTGCCAAGCGAAGGCTAGGTAACACTGCTAAATGTAAAAAAACTGTTACCTCAGTTAAATCACGTAACAAAAGCCGGGTCTTACGGTAACGATGACCCGGCTTTTTTTTGCCCTTGGAAAAGCAAAAAACCTTAAAACCCCTTATTTTGCTGGGCCGCGCAAAAGTTGGCACGCCTCATGCTATATGTATCCGTACAAGAACAATAAGAATCACAGCAGCACATAATAAAAATAAGACGTATCGGCTCACGCATAACAAGAACAACACGGCGGAGGCGCAGCTAACTGATTGTTTTGGAGAGGCGTTGTAAATGGGGCTTGCCCCACGACTAGGCAGAGAACTACAAAAACTGCACTTAAAGCAGAGCCTGAACTAGTTGGATCATTGATCACATCAACACAGCGACCAAAGCAATCCGTTTGCTCTTATCTCCCGATTGGGAGGGTTGCACAGGCCAGACCTTTGTAACCAGGGCGATTAACAAAAACAAAAAGCCCGCAATCAATAATAAAAATAGAGCACGCAACTAATTCCAGGGGAGCTTCGGCTCCCCTTGTGCTTCCTGCGATTTAACAAATCCCCCTACCCCTCTAAGCCGCCCTTCTTAGCGCTTTTTCTGCTTGCAGCTTGCAGCTTCGCTCGCAAGACTGGCTCAGCGTCCTACACCATCCCCTGACTAAATGCTAGAATCCCCGCCCATCATGCGGTCATTCTTCGTTTTGGCCGAACATTCCTTCAAACAGTGCATCCCATGCTGAAGAAGCTGTTCCAGTCACTCCGTTCCCCCAAGCGTCGTACGCAACAACTGCGCAGCACCCCTGAAGTGCTCAACAGCAGCCAACATTCGCTGCAACGTGCCCAGTTCAGCCGCTACGCGGTCAATATCGTCGAACGCCTGCAGAACGCCGGTTACCAGGCTTACCTGGTCGGCGGTTGCGTACGCGACATGCTGCTCAACATCACGCCAAAAGACTTTGACGTCGCCACCAGTGCCACGCCGGAGCAAGTGCGCGCCGAGTTTCGCAATGCGCGAATCATCGGTCGGCGCTTCAAATTGGTGCATATCCACTTTGGCCGCGAAATCATTGAGGTCGCGACCTTCCGTGCCAATCACCCGCAAAACGACGAAGAGGAAGACAGCAACCAGTCCTCTCGTAACGAAAGCGGGCGCATTTTGCGCGACAACGTTTACGGCACCCTTGAAGAAGACGCACAGCGTCGTGACTTCACGATCAATGCCCTGTATTACGATCCGGTCAGCGAGCGCATCCTCGATTACGCCAACGGCGTACACGACATTCGCAACCGCTTGCTGCGCCTGATTGGCGATCCGCAACAGCGCTACCAGGAAGACCCGGTGCGTATGCTGCGCGCAGTGCGTTTTGCCGCCAAACTCAACTTTGGCATCGAAAAACACACCGCGGCACCGATTCGTGAATTGGCTCCAATGCTGCGCGAGATCCCGTCTGCACGGCTGTTCGAAGAAGTACTCAAGCTGTTCCTCTCGGGTAACGCTTCAGATACCTTTGAAATGCTGGTCGACCTCGAATTGTTCGATCCTCTGTTCCCGGCCAGCGCCGAAGCACTGGAACACAATCCGACGTACACCCACACCCTGATCAGCGAAGCCTTGCGCAACACTGATCTGCGAATCAAACAGGGCAAACCGGTGACCCCGGCCTTCCTGTTTGCCGCCTTGCTCTGGCCTGCCCTGCCAGCCCGCGTCATGTATTTGCAGGACCGCGGTATGCCAGCGATCCCTGCCATGCAGGAAGCTGCGCACGAGCTGATCAGCGAGCAATGCCAGCGGATTGCTATTCCCAAACGTTTCACGATGCCGATTCGCGAGATCTGGGACATGCAGGAACGCCTGCCGCGCCGCAGTGGCAAACGTGCCGACATGCTGCTCGACAACCCGCGTTTCCGTGCCGGCTATGACTTCTTGCTGTTGCGTGAAAGCGCAGGTGAAGAAACCAACGGCCTGGGCCAATGGTGGACTGACTATCAGGACGCCAATGACAGCGGTCGCCGCGACATGATTCGCGACTTGAGCAATGCCAAGGAAGATGGCACCGGACCAGCACCGCGCAAGCGTCGCCGTACCAGCGGTGCCAAGCGCAAACGTAGCGCCGCCGCGGACGAATAAGCGATGGAACGTATCTACATTGGAATGGGCAGCAATCTGGCTGACCCTGCAGATCAATTGCGCAGTGCTGTCCAGGCACTGGCGCAATTACCTGACTCCCGATTCGTCGGGGTTTCAGCGTTCTATCAAAGCGATTCGCTACTGCCCGGCCAACCGCGTTACACCAATGCCGTGGCTGCCATCGACAGCACCCTGGCGCCGTTGGACCTGCTGGACGCTCTGCAAGCCATCGAACTTGACCAAGGTCGCGAGCGCCACGAGCGCTGGGGCCCGCGTACGCTGGATTTGGACATCCTGCTGTTCGGCGATCGCCTGATCGACGAACCCCGCCTCAAGGTCCCGCACTACCACATGCACGCCCGCCCTTTTGTGCTGTACCCACTGGCCGAACTGGCGCCAGCATCGCTGCAACTCGCCGATGGCCGCACACTGTCGCAATTGCTCGCCGACTGCCCTTTCATCGGGCTCGAGCGCATCGCGCCTTAAAGCTGAATCGAATCAATACCCGGGTAACACCTCTGCGGTAACACCCGGAATTGACTTCCTGTGAGCTCGTCACGACTATAGGCATCCCGCAGCCATCCACTGGATGGCGCAATGTGAAAAGCAGGCTTTATAAGCACCCTCCAGAAAGGTGTGCCTGTTCATAACGATGAATCACACGCGTTACTTGCAGTGGTTATCACACTGCCTGACGAGGATCCTTTTCATGCCAGCTATTACCCTGACCACCCTGCAAAGCCTTAAGCAAAAAGGTGAAAAAATCACCATGCTGACGTGCTATGACGCCACCTTTGCCCACGCCTGCAATCAGGCCGGTGTTGAAGTGTTACTGGTAGGCGACTCCCTGGGCATGGTTCTACAAGGGCATGACAGCACATTGCCTGTTACGACCACGGACATGGCTTACCACGTAGCCTGCGTAAAGCGCGGCAACCAGGACGCCCTGATTCTCGCGGACATGGCCTTTATGGCTAACGCGACACTCGAACAAGCCTTGAACAACAGCGCCCTGCTGATGAAAGCTGGCGCACATATGGTCAAAGTCGAAGGCGCCGTGTGGCTCGCGGAATCGATTCGCGCCATGACCGAACGCGGTATTCCCGTGTGCGCGCACATGGGCTTGACCCCGCAGACAGTCAACGTGCTCGGCGGCTACAAGGTGCAAGGCCGCAACGAAAATCAGGCCCGCCAAATGCGCGCCGATGCCATTGCACTTGAGCAGGCAGGCGCAGCCATGCTGCTGCTTGAATGCGTGCCAAGCGAACTGGCGGCAGAAATCACCCACGCGGTCAAAATTCCGGTAATCGGCATTGGCGCTGGCAGCGACACCGACGGTCAGGTCCTGGTGCTGCACGACATGCTTGGTCTTTCACTGACCGGTCGCGTGCCCAAGTTCGTGAAAAACTTCATGACCGGCCAGCCTGACATCCAGTCCGCCCTCAGCGCCTACGTGTCTGAAGTCAAAGCCGTCAGCTTCCCTGGCACCGAACATGGATTCAGCGCATGAACACAGTAAAAACCGTTCGCGAACTGCGCGCAGCTGTCGCCCGCGCACGCCGCGAAGGCAAACAGATCGCCCTGGTTCCGACCATGGGTAATCTGCACAGCGGCCACGCGGCCCTGGTGACAACCGCCGCGCAGCAGGCTGATTTTGTAGTAGCGAGCATTTTTGTGAACCCGCTGCAATTTGGTGCCAACGAAGACCTCGACACCTACCCGCGCACCCTGGCAGCCGATCAGGAAAAGCTCCTGCAGGCGGGCTGCCATTTGTTGTTCGCCCCGACCGTCGCAGAGATGTACCCCAACGGCATGGACGGCCTGACCCGTGTCACCGCTGCCACGCTGAGCAATGAGCTGTGCGGCAGTCGCCGCCCGGGGCATTTCGATGGCGTGACCACCGTGGTCAGCAAGCTGTTCAATATGGTTCAGCCGGATCTGGCTATCTTCGGGCAAAAAGACTACCAACAGTTGGCAGTCATTCGCGCAATGGTCAACGACCTCAACTTTCCAATCCAGATCATCAGCGAACCCACCGTACGCGCCGACGACGGCCTGGCGCTGTCTTCGCGCAACGGTTACCTGACCCCAGAACAACGAGCCCTGGCGCCAGCGCTGTACCGTCACCTGAGCGAGATGGCACACGCCATTGAAGCCGGTGAGCGCGATTACGCGACGCTGGTGAACCAACATCTGGCGCAAATCGAAGCCATTGGTTTTCGCCCCGACTACCTGGAAGTCCGCCACGCACAGACTTTACTTCCAGCCCAGACCACTGATCGTGACCTGGTAATTTTGGTCGCGGCTTTTCTGGGGGCCACCCGTTTAATCGACAACGTACACTTAAACCTCGACAGCGCGCTCTGACAGAGCCGACTGTGCGGACCCGCGGAATGACCCGCACCCAATAAAAAACACTGAAACGTTTCAGCTCGTGTGACATAGCGGTGACAAAAGTTACCGATTGTTGTCAGACAAAGCCAAGACAGAAGCAGGCGAGAGAGTTACTGTAATCGCCCTGCTTCTAGCTGACGTGCAGAATCAGACCGACCGAGCACCTCGATAATAAAAAGGTGCAGGCGTTTTCAGTGTCCAAAGGCAGTTCAAGCAAAAAGGATATCCGCAGCGATGGCGTACTACCGCACCCCTCATGACGTTACCGCTCTGCCCGCTTGGCAAGCGTTGAAACTACACCGCACCGGCATGCAAAATTTCAGCATGCGCGACGCGTTTAATAGCAACCCCAAACGTTTTGAAGAATTCACCCTGAGCAGCTGCGGGCTGTTTCTGGACTACTCGAAAAACCTGATCGACAACGAGACCCGCGATCTGCTGGTCAACCTCGCCAATGAGGCTGACCTCAAAGGTGCGATCAAATCGTTGTTCGGCGGTGAAATCGTCAACGCCTCTGAAGGCCGCCCAGCCTTGCACACCGCGCTACGCCGCCCGGTTGCCGACAAGCTGTCGGTGAGCGGCGTGAATATCATGCCCGAGGTGCATAAAGTCCTGAACCAGATGACCGAGCTGGTCGGCCGGATTCACGACGGCCTGTGGCGCGGTTACACCGAAAAGCCGATCACCGACATCGTCAACATCGGCATTGGTGGCTCCTTCCTTGGCCCTGAGCTGGTGTCTGAAGCTCTGCTGTCCTACGCCCAGAAAGGCGTGCGCTGCCATTACCTGGCGAACATCGATGGCAGTGAGTTCCATGAACTGACCGCAAAACTGCGCGCAGAAACCACGCTGTTCATCGTTTCGTCAAAATCCTTCAACACCCTCGAAACCTTGAAAAACGCTCAGGCGGCACGGGCCTGGTACTTGGCCCAAGGCGGATCGGAAGCCGAACTGCATCGCCACTTTATCGCTGTGTCGAGCAACAACGCGGCGGCCGTAGCATTCGGTATTCGTGAAGAAAACATCTTCCCGATGTGGGACTGGGTCGGTGGGCGTTACTCGCTGTGGTCGGCCATTGGCTTGCCAATTGCGCTGGCAATCGGCATGTCCAACTTCAAAGAGCTGCTGTCCGGTGCCTACAGCATGGACCAGCACTTCCAGACCGCACCGTTCGAGCAGAACATGCCGGTGCTGATGGCCTTGCTGGGTGTGTGGTATGGCAACTTCTGGGGCTCGCAAAGCCACGCGATCCTGCCGTACGACCACTACCTGCGCAACATCACCAAGCACTTGCAACAACTGGATATGGAATCCAACGGCAAGAGCGTGCGCCAGGACGGCACCCCGGTGTCCACCGACACTGGTCCGGTGATCTGGGGTGGTGTGGGCTGTAACGGCCAGCACGCCTATCACCAGTTGCTGCATCAAGGCACACAGCTGATCCCGGCCGACTTTATCGTGCCGATTGTCAGCTTCAACCCGGTCTCCGATCACCACCAGTGGCTGTATGCCAACTGCCTGTCGCAAAGCCAGGCCCTGATGCTGGGTAAAACCCGCGAAGAGGCCGAGGCCGAGCTGCGCGACAAAGGCATGAGCGAAGAAGAAGTGCAAAAACTGGCACCGCACAAGGTGATCCCGGGCAACCGTCCGAGCAATACCTTGGTGGTTGAACGCATCAGCCCGCGTCGTCTGGGTGCACTGGTTGCGCTCTACGAGCACAAGGTTTTTGTGCAAAGCGTGATCTGGGGCATCAACGCCTTCGACCAATGGGGCGTTGAGCTGGGCAAAGAGCTGGGCAAGGGTGTTTACAACCGCTTGACCGGCAGCATCGAAGAGCCAGCCGATGATGCTTCGACCCAAGGTCTGATCAACTACTTCCGCGGTCGTCATCGCGGTTGATTGATAGCCGGCCAGTCCCTCGACTGGCCGGCACAATCGAGGCTCCATGGATTTCATCCGCATTCCCATCGAACGCCAGATCATGAGCCTGACCGGGCTTTCACTCGGCCAGCTCGACCTCGAAAACCCCAAGGGCGACCCCGGCCTGTTTGGCCCGGATTCCATCAGTTGGCAGGTGCATGGTGATTTCACCAGCATGCTGATTGGCGGCATCAGCGCCTTGATGCTGCAAGCCTTGCACCCACTGGCCCTGGCCGGGGTGTGGGACCACTCCAATTTCCGTCAAGACATGCTGGGTCGGCTACGCCGCACCGGGCAGTTCATTTCTGGCACTACCTTCGGCGCTACTGGCGATGCCAACTGGCTGATCGACAAAGTGCGTACCATCCATTTGCAAGTCACCGGCACCGCCCTCGACGGCCGCCCATATGCCGCCAGCGATCCCGAGTTGCTGACCTGGGTGCATGTGGCTGAAGTCAGCAACTTCCTCGCCGCCCACCTGCGCTATCGCAACCCGCATTTGTCCGGCGCAGATCAGGACCGTTACTACGACGAAATAGCCATGATCGCTGAACGCCTGGGAGCTACAAATGTCCCGCGTTCACGCCAGCAAATCGCCGACTACCTCGAAGGCATCCGCCCACAATTACTCTGTGATGAACGTAGTCATGAAGTGATTCGCCTGTTGCTCAACGCCCCCTCCCCCAGCCTGCTGGCCAAGCCTTTTGGCGCACTGATGATGAAGGCCGGGATTGATTTGCTACCGGACTGGGCCAGCGATCAGTTGGGGCTGCAGCAACGCCCGCTGGTTCGCAAACTGGTGCGGGCGCAAGTCAGCAGCACCGCGCCGATCCTGCGCTGGGCCGTACGCAATGGTTCAGTACAACGGGCGCGGCGGCGCATGGGGCTTGGCTGAAACCGGGTCGCGGCCATCGCGGGCAAGCCCCCACAGGTTCAAGACCTCCCTGCCCCCGCTTCTGTTAAACTGCCGCGCCTTATCCATTCCCCAAGGCGCATCGCATGTCTTCCTTGAATCAGGCGCTGCGCGCCGCCCTCGATAACCGTCATCAATTGCTGGCCGAGTTGCATACTCAGGGCACTGACTGCTATCGCCTGTTTCACGGCAGCCAGGAGGGCGCTGGCGGCCTGACCATCGACCGTTACGGCCCACAGCTACTGGTGCAAAGTTTCCATCAGCGCCTTGAGCGCGATGATCTGCTGCAACTGCACGAAGCCATCAATCGTCACTTGGGCCTAGACCTGATGCTGGTCTACAACGACCGCTCCCAAGGCAATTCACGTATTGATCGCGAAGACACCGTATACCGCGCCGATGAAGCGGCACTGGCAGACACGGTCGGTCACGAGTGGGGCCTGAAATACCGTGTACGCGGGCGCCATGCTGGACAAGATCCGTTGCTGTTTCTCGACCTGCGCAATGCTCGCGGCTGGGTCAAGCAACACAGCGCCGGTAAAAGCGTACTCAACCTGTTTTCCTACACCTGCGGCGTCGGCCTGAGTGCTGCGGCAGGGGGCGCCAGTGAAGTTTGCAACCTGGATTTCGCTGAAGGCAATCTGGCGGTGGGCCGCGAAAACGGCCTGCTGAACCCGCAATTACCGAAAATGAAATTCGTACAGTCGGACTATTTTGCGGCCATCCGCCAATTGGCAGGTTTGCCGATTATTCAGCGCCGCCACAAGCTGCCTGCCTACCCGCGCATGGATCAGCGTGAGTATGATCTGGTGTTGCTCGATCCGCCTGCATGGGCCAAGAGCGCGTTTGGTACGGTCGATCTGCTGCGCGACTATCAAAGCCTGCTCAAGCCCGCAGTGCTGACCACCGCGCCAGACGGCGTGCTGATCTGCTGCAATAACCTGGCGAAAGTCAGCATGGACGACTGGCGCGAACAGGTTTTGCGTTGCGCCGAGAAAGCAGGCCGCCCGGTTCGCGATTGGCAGGTATTGCCCCCCGCCAGTGACTTCCCGTCCCTGGATCAGCAGCCACCGCTGAAAACCTTGATCCTTCAATTTTAAAAACGTGCTGTGTTTATGGCGCTCGTCTCGGAACCAGAAACGCGTGCCATACTCCAAGGCACTCCCGACTGCTATAGACGACGCCCCACATGCTCAAAGGATTGATCCGCGCCCTCGGCGCCGTGCTGATTGCTATCGCACTTTACAGCGTGCTTGGCTTCCTGATTTTGCCGGGCGTTGGCCTGCGCATCATCAACCAGCAACTGGCCAACTACGCCACGGTACCCGCCAAACTTGACCGGCTGGAGTTCAACCCGTTCAGCCTGGAGCTGACTTTGTGGGGGCTGAAAGTTGGCGAACCGGGCAAGGAGCAAGTCGGGTTTGACCGTTTGTATGCCAATTTGCAAGCAGACAGCCTGTGGACAAAAGCCTTGCACCTGGCGGATGTTCAGCTGGACAAGCCCAAGACCGAGCTGCTGTTCAACAAGGACGGTACGCTCAATCTGACTCAGCTGTTCAAGCTTCCGGCCAGTGAGCCCACCCCGAGCGATCCCGACAGCAAGCCTTTCCCGGTACGTCTGGACAACATCAAACTGGCGGGGGGCTACCTGCACTTCACCGATATGCGTCCCAGCGAGCCTATCGAATTTCTGTACGACTCGATGGACCTTGAGCTAAAAAACCTCAGCACCTTGCCCGATGACAACGCCGACATGACCCTGGTGGCTGCTGGTCCGGCAGGCGGGCGGATTGACTGGAGCGGTACGCTGAGCCTGGTGCCCATCACCTCTACCGGCAAACTGAAAGTCACCGATGCCAAGATGAAAGTCTGGTGGCCCTATGTACGTGATGCGCTGCCACTGGTACTCGAAGACGGGGTGCTGAACTTCAGCACCGATTACACCCTGAACCTGTCCAAAGAAACCGAGATGGTGCTGAGCAACGCCTCAGCCAGCATCGCACCCTTTAAAATCAATGCCCCTGACGGACGCCCTTTGGCACGTCTGGAACGGTTGGATATCAGCGACACCACTGTAGATCTGGCCAAGCAGCAAGTCGTCGTCGGCAAGATCAACAGCCAGAATCTCGAAACCTGGGCCGCTCGCGAGAAAGACGGCCAACTGGACTGGCAGAAGCTGTTTGCCAGCCAACCCGAAAAGGTCCCGCACAAAACGGATGACGAGGTGACAGTTGCAGCGCCAAAGCCTGCCCCCGTTGCACCGAGCAAGCCATGGCAAGTGCTGCTCAAGGACGTTGAGCTGCGCGACTATCGGGTACACCTCGCCGACAAGGAGCCTAAAACCCCAGTGGCGCTGGATATTGGCCCGCTCAACCTGAACCTGAAAAACTTCGACAGCCTGAACCGCTCACCCTTCACTCTCAACCTCGACACGGGTGTGGGCAAGCAAGGCAAGCTCACCGCCAGCGGCGACGTCAACCTGAGCCCGGTAAGTGCCAGGCTCAAGGTCACAACCAAGGATATCGACTTGCGTGTAGCGCAGGCCTATATCGACCCGTTTATTCGCCTTGAGCTACGCAGCGGCATGCTCGGCAGCGACCTCGCGGTCGATCTTAAAAGTACCGAGCCGCTGGCCTTTACCGTGGCTGGGCGTGCTCAGGTCGATCAACTGCACACACTGGACACACTGAAAAACCGCGACTTCCTCAAATGGCAAAAGCTGGTACTGGAAGACGTTAAGTACCAGCACGGTGAAAGCCTGTCGATTACCCGGGTCAACTTCGAAAAACCCTATGTGCGCTTCATGATCAACGACGATCGCACTACTAACGTCGATGACCTGCTGATCCCGCAACCCGCTGGCAGCGGTGCCAAACCGGCTGCCAGCAAGAGCAAACCACTGGGCATCCATGTGGGTGGCATCGCGATCAATGACGGTTCGGCCAACTTTGCCGACTTCAGCCTGACCCCGAACTTCCAGACCGCGGTTCAACAACTCAACGGCCAGATCGGTACCATTGACAGTCGTCAGGCCAAACCGGCGAGTGTGAATATCGCAGGCAAGGTCGACCGTTACGCCCCTGTCACCATCAAAGGTAGCGTCAATCCCTTTGACCCGATGGCTAGCCTCGATATCGCCACCAGTTTCAAGCGTGTCGAACTGACAACCCTGACGCCTTACTCCGGCAAATTTGCTGGCTACCGTATCCGCAAGGGCCGTCTGAACCTCGACCTGCATTACTTGATCACCCAAGGTCAGCTCAAGGCTGAAAACAAAGTAGTGATCGAGCAATTGCAACTGGGTGAGAAAGTCGACAGCCCGGACGCCGTCAACTTGCCACTTAAATTGGCGATTGCGTTGCTCAAGGACAGCGACGGCAGGATATCCATTGAACTGCCGGTGACTGGTGACCTGAACAACCCGCAGTTCAGCGTGATGCCAATTGTATGGCAAACCCTGCGCAACCTGGTGGTACGCGCGGCACAGGCACCCTTCAAGTTCATTGGCGGGCTGATCACCGGCGGTGGCTCCGAGGACCTGGGTACAGTGTCATTCGCGCCAGGATCAAGCGAGCTGAGCCCTGAGGCACAAAAAGCGCTCACTACTCTGGCCGATGCATTGAAACAACGCCCGGCCTTGCGCCTTGAAATTGAAGGCACGGCCGCACAAAGCAGCGATGGGCCGCATATCGCTCAAGATCGTCTTGAGCGCGAGTACCAATACAACTACTACAAGATTCTCCAGCGCCGTGGCGACAAGGTGCCTGCCCAGGCATCGCTGCTCAAGGTGCCGGATGAAGAGAAGGGGCCGTTACTCGAAGGTATTTACCGCACCCGCCTCAAACAACAGCCACCTGCCGAATGGGCTGACCTGAGCCGTGATGAACGGGCCGCCAAAATGAGCGCCGCTCTGGTCGAGTTCTGGAGCAAAAGCGAAGTACTGCTGCGCCAACTGGGCCAGGACCGCGCAAGCAGCATCAAGGACTTCCTGGTCGATCAAGGCCAGTTGGCTGATGACCGCGTGTACTTTATCGATGCCACCCTGGGCGAAGCCGAAAGCGATGGCAGGGTAATCTCGCCGCTGCATCTGGATAGCGAATAAACCAGAACCCCGCACCTGTGTGGCTGCTGCGCAAGGAACGAGGCTTATGGTTTTACGACTGCTGCGCAGCCGGACACTGCCTCGTTCCTCCGGCAGCGGCTACAAAGATTTTCGTACCCTCCGCCCAAATAGAACAGCCCCCGACGCAGAGCGCCGAGGGCTGTAATGGCCACATCCGTATGGCCGTCGCATGAACCTTGTTTCAAAGCCTGCAGGCGTACTGCTTAAATGACCTGCTGCAGCTTTGCTTCCCCCGGTTCTACGAGCAAGAGTGGGTTATTCAGCTTTTAAGCCATCAGCCGAGACAGCTTTAACGCCTTTGATTTTCTTGGTAATGGCAACTGCGATCTCTTTTTGCGCCTCAGTCACTGGCACCATGGAAGAAAGGGAAACAACACCTTTGTTCGTCTCAACCTTGATATCAGTACCCGGAATGCCTTTTTCGGTAACCAGGTCAGCTTTCACTTTGGTTGTGATCCAGGTATCAGAAGTGGCTTCCTTGGCTTTGGTTACTTCGCCAGCAGCCACGACCATCGGGGCTTGGGTGGTCGCTTGAGCAGCAAATGCGGCGTTGGCCATAGTCAGGGTCAGAGCGGTGGCAGTTGCGGCAGCGATAGCGAACTTCTTCATACGAGTAACTCCTGTCTTCTTCAAAATCTGCGCCGTCTTCCAGCTGCAGGGTTATCTGTACTGTTGCAGGGCCTGTGCCAACTTTAAATTTAAAATAAATCCTTATAAATCAATAAGTTACAATTATTCAATAATCTGTATGTCGTGCAAAATGCATGACACCCCGCAAAACTGCATGCAAGTTGCGGCTTTGCACTCATGGCCTATCGCCCGACTTTTCTTCAGGCATAAAAAAAGGATCCCGAAGGATCCTTTTTTCAAAGCAGGTATCGGGGGCTATTAAGCTTCCGATGCCTTGGCAGCAGCTACGTCCTTGATGGACAGCTTGATACGGCCGCGGTTGTCCACGTCCAGTACCAGTACTTCCACTTCCTGACCTTCTTTCAGAATGTCAGTCACTTTCTCAACACGAGCATCGCTCAGCATGGAGATGTGAACCAGGCCGTCTTTGCCTGGCAGGATGTTTACGAATGCGCCGAAGTCGACGATACGCTCAACCTTGCCCACGTAGATCTTGCCGATCTCGGCTTCTGCGGTGATGCCCAGAACGCGCTGACGCGCTGCTTCTGCTGCTTCTTTGGTTTCGCCGAAGATCTTGATCGAACCGTCGTCTTCGATATCGATCGAAGCCTTGGTTTCTTCACAGATTGCACGGATGGTCGCGCCGCCTTTACCGATAACATCACGGATTTTGTCGGTGTCGATTTTCATCGCGATCATGGTCGGAGCGTTAGCCGACAGCTCGTTGCGCGATACGGCAATGATCTGGTTCATCTGACCCAAGATGTTCAGGCGAGCGTCCAGGGCTTGGCCCAGTGCGATCTCCATGATTTCTTCGGTGATGCCCTTGATCTTGATGTCCATCTGCAGCGCGGTAACACCTTTAGCGGTACCGGCTACTTTGAAGTCCATGTCGCCCAGGTGATCTTCGTCACCCAGGATGTCGGTCAGAACTGCGAATTTCTCGCCTTCTTTAACCAGACCCATGGCGATACCGGCAACCGGTGCCTTCATCGGAACACCAGCGTCCATCAGTGCCAGGGAAGCACCGCAAACCGATGCCATCGAGCTGGAACCGTTGGATTCGGTGATTTCCGATACAACACGGATGGTGTACGGGAACACGTCAGCAGCAGGCAGCATGGCCTGAACCGAACGGCGGGCCAGACGGCCGTGACCGATTTCGCGACGACCAGCGCCACCCATACGACCACACTCACCTACCGAGAACGGAGGGAAGTTGTAGTGCAGCATGAACGGGTCTTTCTTCTCGCCTTCCAGGGTGTCCAGCAGCTGTGCGTCACGGGCAGTACCCAGAGTTGCAACAACCAGAGCCTGAGTTTCGCCACGGGTGAACAGAGCCGAACCGTGGGTCTTCGGCAGTACGCCAACTTCGATGTTCAGAGGGCGAACAGTCTTGGTGTCGCGGCCATCGATACGCGGCTTGCCGTTAACGATGTTTTCGCGAACGGTGCGGTATTCGATTTCGCCGAAAGCAGCTTTGACTTCGCTGGCAGAAGGCTGGCCTTCTTCACCGGACAGCTTGGCAACAACCTGGTCTTTCAACTCGCCCAAGCGAGTGTAACGGTCAGCCTTGACGGTGATGGTGTAAGCCTGGGAGATCGCTTCGCCGAACTCGGCACGGATAGCGCCCAGCAGTTCGGTAGCTTCTGGAGCCGCAGCCCAGTCCCAAGTTGGTTTGGCAGCTTCGGCAGCCAGCTCTTTAACAGCCTGGATAACTACCTGGAATTCGTCGTGGGCGAACAGTACTGCGCCCAGCATCTGGTCTTCGGTCAGCTCTTTGGCTTCCGATTCAACCATCAATACGGCTTCCGAAGTACCGGCAACAACCATGTCCAGGCTCGAAGCGGCCAGTTGCTCGTAAGTCGGGTTCAGCAGGTAGCCGGTGCTTTCGTGGTAAGCAACGCGGGCAGCGCCGATCGGACCATCAAAAGGAATACCGGAGATTGCCAGGGCAGCCGAAGTACCGATCATCGCAGCGACGTCCGGATCGGTTTTCTTGCTGGTGGACAGAACGGTGCAGACAACCTGCACTTCGTTCATGAAACCTTCCGGGAACAGCGGACGGATCGGACGGTCGATCAAGCGCGACGTCAGGGTTTCTTTCTCGGAAGGGCGACCTTCACGCTTGAAGAAACCGCCTGGGATTTTACCCGCGGCGTAGGTTTTTTCCTGGTAGTGAACAGACAGAGGGAAGAAGCCCTTGCCTGGATCAGCTTGCTTGGAGCCGACAACAGTCACCAACACGCTGACGTCGTCGTCAACGGTGACCAATACTGCGCCGGAAGCCTGACGGGCGATACGGCCAGTCTCGAGAGTAACGGTCGACTGACCGAACTGAAATTTTTTGATAACCGGGTTCACGGTGTCCTACCTTCTTTGTGGCTCTTGGGGAACGGGTTTCTTGCGAAAGTCATGTGCAACATCGGGTATTGACCCGACTCAAGATGCTTACGAAAACAGCCCGTGCGGCAAATTTTCGTAAGAATCCGGCTAGTCCAGATAAAACTTGAGGCTGGAAGCCTGCCGTCCGCTTGCGGGAAACCCGCAAACGCACGACAGACAACCAGCCTCTAGCAACATCGCTATTAGCGACGCAGACCCAGGCGAGCGATCAGCGTTTTGTAACGCTCAACGTTTTTGCCTTTGAGGTAATCCAGCAGCTTGCGACGCTGGTTTACCATACGGATCAGACCACGACGGGAGTGGTGATCCTTGCTGTTTGCCTTGAAGTGACCTTGCAGCGTGTTGATGTTAAAGGTCAGCAGTGCAACCTGCACTTCTGGAGAACCTGTATCACCTGGAGCTTGCTGGTAGTCAGCTACGATTTCTGCTTTGTGTTCAACTGTAAGTGCCATTTGGCTTTCCTTTCAATTAGGGCCTGCTTGCAAGCAAGACAGATCCAATAGGCCGAGGACAAATCCTCGTATTTAAATGTGAGATGTGACCGTGCCTAATAACAGCCACCCTCATTCCAATCTGCCCCAAGAGTATTACATCCCGAAGCAGCCTGGTTCCGGTCATTCCGACCGAATCAGTCGACGCGGCGCAATGCGCCCGTCTTCGCTCACTTCACCGATCCCGATGAAGCGACCGTTATGATCTTGTACCCGCACCATACCGAACTTCGGAGCATCCGGAGCACGAACCGGCTGACCATTGAGCCAATAGAAAGCACTGGCTTCCGAGAAGTGCAGCAACGGCCAGTCCAGCAACCCGCTGTCCGATGGCATCAGGAAGCGATCTACCGCTTCATTACCGCCTTCGGCATGCACCGCTTCCAACTCTTCCAGCGTGACCGTTTGGGCCAAGCTGAAAGGTCCGGCGTGCGTACGACGCAACTCTGCAACGTATGCACCGCACCCCAATTGCTCACCGATATCTTCCACGAGGGTACGGATATAGGTGCCTTTGGTGCAGTCGACGGCCAAGCGCGCAGTGTCGCCTTCGCTGGCCAGTAATTCGAGGCGTGTAATAGTAACAGAACGTGGTTCACGCTCCACCACTTCGCCTGCACGGGCCAGCTTGTAAAGCGGCTGTCCGTCTCGCTTGAGTGCAGAGTACATCGGCGGTATCTGACTGATTTTCCCACGAAAATTGGGTAAAACAGCTTCGATATCGGCACGACCAACGGTCACTGGGCGAGTCTGTAAAACCTCACCCTCAGCATCTGCCGTGGTGGTGGTCTTGCCCAATTGCATCAGGGTTTCATAACCCTTGTCGGAATCGAGCAAGTATTGCGAAAACTTGGTGGCTTCGCCAAAGCACAGCGGCAATACACCGCTGGCCAATGGATCGAGACTACCGGTGTGCCCTGCCTTCTCGGCATTGAGCAGCCAGCGAACTTTCTGCAGGGCCGCGTTGGAAGTGAATCCAAGAGGCTTGTCCAACAGGATGATGCCGCTGACGTTACGACGGATACGCTTGACCTGAGCCACCGGTTACTCCTTGGTGTCTTCGGGAGCAGTGGTTTCAGGGTGCTGATTGTCTTCAGCCACTGCACGCTCGATCAAGGCGGACAGGTGAGCGCCACGCACGACACTTTCATCGTAGTGGAAGTGCAGCTGTGGAACGCTGCGCAGTTTCATTTCACGCGCCAGTTGCATGCGCAGGAAACCCGCTGCCGAGTTCAACACCTTGATGCTCTGGGCGATGTCTTCAGCATTATCCTGCCCCATCACGGTGATGAAGATCTTGGCGTGACCGACGTCACGGCTGACTTCAACAGCAGTAATGGTGACCAGACCCACGCGCGGGTCTTTGACTTCACGACGGATCAGCTGTGCCAGCTCGCGCTGCATCTGATCGCCAATACGTTGGGTACGGCTATATTCTTTTGCCATGTCTTGTTACCTGTTACTCACCCATGGGAAACCCATGCGGTCTGAAAGCGGCAAACGCCCGGCCAGACAGAAGCCGGACCGGGCGTTGCGTTTAGAGTCCAGGCCGAGCGACGGTCATTTGCATGCCGCGGCTCGTCCTCGCTCTTGAGGCTCGCGAGTTAGAGGCTGCGAGCAACCTGGACCTTCTCGAACACTTCGATCTTGTCACCGACTTTAACGTCGTTGTAGCTCTTGACGCCGATACCGCATTCCATGCCGGCACGCACTTCGGACATGTCATCTTTAAAGCGACGCAGGGATTCCAGCTCGCCTTCGTAGATAACGATGTCTTCACGCAGTACGCGGATTGGACGGTTACGGTGAACAACACCTTCAAGCACCATGCAACCTGCAACCGCGCCGAACTTAGGCGAACGGAACACGTCACGGACTTCGGCGATACCCAGGATGTTCTCCCGAACGTCGCTGCCAAGCATGCCGGTAAGGGCTTTCTTGACGTCTTCGATGATGTCGTAGATGACGTTGTAGTAACGCATGTCCAGGCCTTCCTGCTCGACAATCTTGCGAGCGCCGGCATCGGCACGCACGTTGAAGCCAAACAGTACAGCGTTGGAGGCCAGTGCCAGGTTAGCGTCGCTCTCGGTGATACCACCGACACCGCCGCCAACTACGCGCACTTGCACTTCGTCGTTACCCAGGCCGCCAAGGGCGCCCTGCAGAGCTTCCAACGAACCACGGACGTCAGATTTGAGGACGATGTTAAGCGTCTTCTTCTCTTCCTGGCCCATGTTCTCGAAGATGTTTTCCAGCTTGCCTGCGTGAGCACGCGCCAGTTTCACTTCGCGGAACTTGCCTTGACGGAACAGGGCAACTTCACGCGCCTTCTTCTCGTCAGTCATTACGCTCATCTCGTCGCCAGCATCTGGCGTTCCGTCCAGGCCGAGAATCTCGACAGGGATGGATGGACCGGCTTCCTTGATGGACTTGCCGTTCTCATCGAGCATGGCACGGATGCGACCGTAGTTGGAGCCGACCAGAACCATGTCGCCTTGGCGCAGGGTACCGTCTTGAACCAGAACAGTTGCAACAGGGCCACGGCCTTTGTCCAGACGGGACTCAACCACTACGCCACGGCCAGGAGCCGATGGAGTTGCCTTGAGTTCCAGAACTTCAGCTTGCAGCAGTACGGCTTCGAGCAATTCGTCAACGCCGGTACCCATTTTCGCCGAGACCGAAACAAACGGAGTGTCACCACCCCATTCTTCCGACGTCACGCCGTGAACGGACAACTCGCTGCGGATGCGATCGAGATCAGCACCTGGCTTGTCGATTTTGTTCACTGCAACAACCAGAGGCACACCAGCCGCTTTCGCATGCTGAACAGCTTCGATGGTTTGCGGCATTACACCGTCGTCTGCAGCAACAACCAGAATCACGATGTCAGTCGCCTTGGCACCACGTGCACGCATTGCGGTAAACGCAGCGTGACCCGGGGTATCGAGGAAAGTGACCATGCCGCGTTCGGTTTCAACGTGGTATGCACCGATGTGCTGAGTAATACCACCGGCTTCGCCAGCAGCTACCTTGGCACGACGGATGTAGTCGAGCAGGGACGTTTTACCGTGGTCAACGTGGCCCATTACGGTCACAACCGGTGCACGGGAGAACGACTCGCCTTCGAACTTCAGGGACTCGGCCAGGGAATCTTCCAGGGCGTTGTCGCTGACCAGAGTCACTTTGTGGCCCAGTTCTTCAGCAACCAGTTGAGCAGTTTCCTGATCAAGTACCTGGTTG
The DNA here is from genome assembly GCF_963681935.1 of Pseudomonas kulmbachensis. NCBI lineage: Bacteria > Pseudomonadati > Pseudomonadota > Gammaproteobacteria > Pseudomonadales > Pseudomonadaceae > Pseudomonas > Pseudomonas kulmbachensis. Next base: position 4,485,753 of record NZ_OY817088.1, read on the forward strand.
ATGGTCGCTGGAGTACCCAGCTTGAACATGAACTTGATGACTTCAGCAGCCTTGACCGACATCTGTGCAGCCAAATCGCCGACAGTGATGGTCTCGCCAATCTGAACGTCACGAACTACAGGGCCGGTTGGGCTCTGGAAACCGTGAGCGTTACGCTTCTTCAGCTTGCCCTTGCCACGACCGCCGCGACGGAAGCTGTCGCTTTCTTCGTCGGAAGTACGCGGAGCAACACGTGGAGTCGGTGCTTTTTCTTTAACCGAGGCACGATGCGGAGCGTTTTTGCGATCGCCGTCACCACTACCGCGACGATTATTATCGTCAGCACGTGGCTTGTCCGGGCGACGCTGTTCGTCACGCTTGCGTGCATCAACTGCTGGAGCCGGTGCGGCTGGTGCTGCGGCTTGCACAGGTGCAGGCGCGGCAACAGCTGGAGCAGCAGCAGGAGTAGATGCAGGCTGACGGCGCGCGTCTTCTTCGGCGCGACGCTTGGACTCTTCTTCAGCCTTTTGACGTGCGGCATTTTCTACTGCACGACGTTCATCCATCTCACGTTTGCGCTCGGCTTCAATTTCTTCCGGGCTTTGCTGTACGAAGACTTTCTTCTTGCGTACTTCAACGCTAATGCTTTTGCTGCCAGCAACACGCAGGGTACTGGTGGTTTTACGCTGCAAAGTGATCTTGCGCGGTTCTTCCACTTTAGCCTTGTGGCTGCTTTTCAGGTGAGTCAGCAGAGCTTGCTTCTCACTGTCGGTCACATTCTGCTCGGCGGCGTTGTGCGGCAGACCTGCCTCACGCATCTGCTGCAACAGGCGCTCAACCGGTGTTTTGACCTCATCGGCCAGTTGTTTCACCGTGACTTGCGTCATGCATTTCTCTCCTCAGGCCGCGCCTAATTACTCGAACCAATGGGCTCGGGCGGCCATGATCAACTTGCCGGCACGATCATCGTCAATGCCGTCGATGTCGAGCAGGTCGTCAATAGACTGCTCGGCCAGGTCTTCGCGGGTAATTACGCCGCGCACCGCCAGTTCCATCGCCAAATCCTTGTCCATACCCTCAAGCGAGAGCAGGTCTTCGGCCGGATGGGCGTCTGCCAGCTTTTCCTCAGTAGCGATGGCTTTAGTCAACAGTCGATCTTTGGCCCGAGCGCGAAGCTCGTTGACGGTATCTTCGTCAAAGCCATCGATGTTGAGCATTTCCTCCACCGGTACGTAGGCAATCTCTTCCAGGCTAGTAAAGCCTTCATCTACCAGAACCTGCGCCAGGTCTTCATCAACTTCCAGCTCTTCGATGAAGTTGCGCAGGATATCGCCGGTTTCTGCTTGCTGCTTAGCCTGGATGTCCGATTCGGTCATCACGTTCAAGGTCCAGCCGGTCAACTGGCTGGCCAAACGTACGTTCTGACCGCCGCGACCAATCGCCTGGGCCAGATTGTCTGCGCCAACGGCGATGTCCATTGCATGGGCATCTTCGTCGACGATAATTGCCGCCACTTCAGCTGGCGACATTGCGTTGATCACGAACTGCGCCGGGTTGTCATCCCAAAGGACGATATCCACTCGCTCTCCGCCCAATTCGCCGGACACTGCCTGGACGCGCGAACCGCGCATACCAATGCAGGCACCTTGCGGATCAATGCGTTTGTCTTTGGAGCGAACGGCTATTTTAGCGCGTGATCCTGGATCGCGGGAGGCCGCCATCACTTCGATCAGGCCTTCGGAGATCTCTGGCACTTCAATGCGGAACAGCTCGATCAGCATCTCTGGCGCGGTACGCGACAGAATCAACTGAGGGCCGCGGTTCTCGGTGCGGATTTCCTTGAGCAGTGCGCGAAGGCGTACGCCAACACGGAAGGTTTCACGCGAGATGATGTCTTCACGGGCCAGCAACGCTTCAGCGTTATTGCCCAGATCGACGATCACATTGTCACGTGTCACCTTTTTCACGGTGCCCGAAATGATTTCACCCAGACGCTCGCGATAAGCATCGACTACTTGAGCGCGCTCGGCTTCGCGGACCTTTTGCACAATGACCTGTTTGGCCGTTTGTGCAGCAATCCGACCGAATTCGATAGAATCGATTTTCTCTTCGATAATATCGCCAGCTACAGCGCCTGGCTGTTTCGCCTGGGCCTGGTCTACAGCCAACTCGTATGCTGGATCATCCAGATCTTCGTCTTCGACCACAGTCCAGCGACGGAAAGTCTCATAGTTACCGGTGTGGCGATTGATTTCCACACGCAGTTCGACTTCGTCTTCAAAACGCTTTTTAGTCGCGGTGGCCAGAGCCAGCTCCAGCGCTTCAAAAATAACGTTTGCCGGTACGCCCTTTTCATTGGACACCGACTCAACAACCAGCAGTACTTCTTTGCTCATCGTACGCCTCGCCTTTCGCAAGCCATTGGATCCGCGGGATCCGCGTCTCAGTCAAAACTGGGAATAATGTTGGCCTTGTCGATCATATCGATCGGCAACAGGAATTCATGGTCTTCAACTTGCACCACAATGTCCTGCTCCTCTACGCCGCGCAGAAGGCCCTGAAAGTTGCGTCGCCCTTCGAACGGGGAACGCAGCTTGATCCTCACTTGCTCACCGGCAAATTTCGCGAACTGCTCAATAGTGAACAGAGGGCGTTCCATGCCAGGAGAAGAAACTTCAAGCGTGTACTCAACAGCGATAGGATCTTCGACATCCAAAACGCCGCTGATCTGACGACTGACAATTGCGCAGTCATCTACCAGTACGCCGCCTTCCTTGTCGATATAGACACGCAACATTGAATGGCGGCCTTGAGCCGAAAATTCAATACCCCAGCATTCATAGCCAAGGGCCACGATCACCGGGGCCAACAAGTCCTGCAACTGTTCTAGCTTGCTCGACACCTGAACCCCCTGTGCATGTTTGTGCATGCTGTGCAAAATGAAAAAATGGGCGAAGCGCCCATCTCTGAAACGTCGTTGAATACCGACGCTATAAAGTGTCCAGTTAACAAAAAGCCCCTAAGAAGGGGCTCCGCTAAAACTGGTTGCGGGAGCCGGATTTGAACCGACGACCTTCGGGTTATGAGCCCGACGAGCTACCAGACTGCTCCATCCCGCGACAAAGCTGGAGCGGAAGTATACGGTTGATCCTTTTCAGGGTCAATCCAACCTTCCACATACAAGAAAGCCCGCTACTGCGGGCATTCTTGATAATTGGTACCGAGAAGGGGACTCGAACCCCTACACCCTATGGGCACAACCACCTCAAGGTTGCGTGTCTACCAATTCCACCACCTCGGCAATACTACGTTACATCATGAAACCCGTTTTACTTTTGCTCTTGAGCTGGAGGTACGTCAGTCGCAGGGGTTGCCGACTTTTGCTCATGAAGCACCGGAACATCATCTGAAGCCGGCTTTTGCACTGGAACTTCCAACACCGCTGGATTTGGCAAACCTACTTGAGTCAGCTGTTCAGCTTTCTCTTTAGCAAAGTAACCTAACCCTAAGCTGGTTATGAAAAAACCTGCGGCAAGTATAGCAGTAAACTTACTAAGAAAGGTAGAGGAACCTTGGCTTCCGAACACAGTATTTGATGCACCTGCGCCGAAAGATGCTCCAGCATCCGCTCCCTTGCCCTGTTGCAGCAAAACCAGGGCAATTACACCCAATGCTGTCAGCAGATGAAACACAGTTACGACGTTATCCAGCATTTTCAGTTTCCTGCGGCACGAATGATCGCACCGAACTCATCTGCATTCAGGGAAGCCCCGCCAATGAGTCCCCCATCGATATCCGGCATGCTGAACAGTTCGACCGCATTGGCCGCCTTCACGCTGCCGCCGTATAGAAGCCGCACACCTTGTGCCACTTCAGAATTCTTTTGCGCCAGCTGTGCGCGAATGGCCGCATGCACATCTTGCGCTTGCTGTGGTGATGCGGTCAGTCCGGTACCAATGGCCCAGACCGGCTCGTATGCAATCACAGCATTTACAAAAGCATCAATGCCAAACTCGTCAATCACGGCATTCAGCTGACGCCCTACCACTTCAAGCGTTTGCCCCGCTTCGCGCTGCTCCAGGGTTTCCCCTATACACAACACTGGCGTCAAACCAGAGGCTTGAGCCGCTGCAAACTTGCGATTGAGTGTCTCGTCCTGCTCACCCAGAATCAGGCGACGTTCGGAGTGCCCCACAAGCACCAGCTTGCAACCTGCGTCTACCAACTGGCTCGATGAAATCTCGCCAGTCAGAGCGCCCTGCCCCGACTCCACTGCAGCATCCTGAGCACCGACCGAAATCGCTGCGCCTTGCAAGCCATTGATAACACGATCAATAAACAGCTGAGGCGGAAATACTGCAACATCAACATCGTTCGGCAAGACCAGACCACGCAGACCGTCGATCAGCTCAGCGACGCTGGCGCGGGTACCGTGCATCTTCCAGTTACCAGCTACCATAGTGCGACGCATGCTTTACCTCGTCGGTCAAAGTGGGCGCAGATGTTACCCAACCACATCCGCGCTGGCAAGCCGAATTCAGGCACAAACTTCACTTACCAGTTTTGCCAGCTCTTCGGCGTAGCCGCGAACCATGTTTTCGTCGTCGCCTTCGACCATTACACGCACCAAAGGCTCTGTTCCCGACTTGCGCAACAAGACACGGCCGCGACCGTTCATGGCCTCGGTGACGCGCGCGCAAGCGTCTTTAACAGCCGGATGCTCGACAGGATTAACCCCACCTGCAAACCGTACGTTCAGCAGAACTTGCGGACACTTGCGCAACGCCTGGCGCGACTGTGCAAGGCTTTCATCGCGACGACGCAAAGCCAGCAGCACCTGAAGTGCAGCAATGATCGCATCGCCGGTTGTAGTGTGCTGGAAGCACACGATATGCCCGGAATTTTCCCCGCCCACCAGCCAGTTACGCTCCAGCAATTCAGCGATAACGTAACGGTCACCTACATTGGCGCGCACGAACGGAATGCCCAGGTCAGCCAATGCCAGCTCAAGCCCGAGGTTACTCATCAGCGTACCGACAACACCACCCTGCAACTTGCCACGCTCGTGCAAATCACGCGCAATGATAAACAGCAATTCATCGCCATCAACCACGGCACCGGTATGGTCAACCATAAGAACACGGTCGCCGTCGCCATCGAAGGCAATACCCAGGTCCGCGCCTTCAGCCACCACGGCAGCCTGCAGTTGACCCATATGAGTCGAGCCGCAGTTGTCGTTGATGTTCAGGCCATTGGGCTGAGCCGACAGCACAATAACTTCCGCGCCCAGCTCTTTGAAAACGCTCGGAGCAACCTTGTAGGTAGCACCATGAGCACAATCGAGAACAATCTTGAGGCCACCGAATTTGGTACTGCTTGGCACACTGCTTTTGCAGAATTCGATATAACGACCCGGAGCGTCATTGATACGCGACACCTTGCCGAGCTTGTCGGATTCAACAACCGTCATCGGAGCGTCAAGCAACTCCTCGATCATCAACTCGACGTCATCAGGCAACTTGGTGCCATCGCCGGAAAAAAACTTGATGCCGTTATCGTCATGGGGATTGTGCGAAGCACTGATCACGATGCCCGCTTCCGCATGGAAGGTGCGCGTCAGGTAGGCGATAGCCGGTGTAGGCATAGGCCCCAGCAACATCACATCAGCCCCGGCAGCCGACAAACCCGCTTCAAGCGCAGACTCGAACATGTAACCCGAAATACGGGTGTCCTTGCCTACCAGAATCCGGCAAGCGCCCTTGCTGCGAAACGCCATGCCCGCCGCCCAACCCAACTTGAGCATGAAATCAGGGGTAATCGGATAAACGCCGACCCGACCACGAATACCGTCGGTGCCAAAATACTTCTTTGTCATAAGTGCTCCATCATTCTTAGTCTGCGGAATCTACCGCTGCGATCATCCGTACCACATCAACTGTTTCGGCAACATCATGGACACGCAAAATACGCGCCCCCTTGGTCATCGCCAAGGCTGCAAGAGCCAGACTGCCATACAGCCGCTCTGCAACTGGCCGGCTCAACGCCTGCCCGACCATACTTTTACGTGACACACCCACCAGCAAAGGCCGCCCCATCAAATGCAAGGCTTCCATATGTTTGAACAGGCTAAGGTTGTGCTGCAATGTTTTGGCAAAGCCGAACCCCGGATCCAGCACGATGCGCTCAGGGCCAATACCGGCAGTGGCACAGCGCGCCATGCTATCGACCAGAAACGCAGAGACTTCGCCCACCAGGTCATCGTAATGCGGATTGTCCTGCATATCGCCCGGCTCACCGAGCATATGCATCAGACATACCGGCAATCCCGTGGCCGCAGCCGCCTGCAAGGCGCCTTCACGGCGCAGCGAGCGCACATCATTGATCAGCCCCGCACCCAAACGCGCAACCTCGGTCATGACCATTGGCGCGGATGTATCGACCGAAATAATGACGTCCAGTTCCCGACTTATGCGCTCGACAACAGGCGCAACCCGATCCAGCTCTTCCTGCTGCGAAACCACAGGAGCGCCGGGGCGCGTTGATTCACCGCCAACATCAATCAGAGTTGCACCGGCCAGAACCATCGACTGCGCATGGCGCAAAGCCGCATCCAATGCTGCAAAGCGGCCGCCATCGGAGAAGGAATCAGGGGTGACATTAAGAATACCCATAACATGCGTATGGGCCAAATCAAGAACCCGGTTGCCGCAAGGCAACCGGGTTGAGGACTGAACAGAAGTCATTTCAAGCCTTATTGATCAGCAGCAGGGCCGCCGATAGGTGTTTCCGGGCGCTCGGTTTTATCCAGCGTTGGGGCAGTCGGGGTACCCGAGTTGCCGCCTTCCCAGTCACGCGGCTCACGCGGCGGACGACCCGCCATGATGTCGTCGATCTGATCAGCATCGATCGTCTCGTACTTCATCAGCGCATCAGCCATTGCATCGAGCTTGTCACGGTTTTCAGTCAGTATCTGCTTGGCAGTGTTGTAGCACTGATCAATGATGCTGCGCACTTCGGAGTCGATCAGCTTGGCTGTGTCGCCGGACACACTTGCCGACTGACCACCGCCACGTCCCAGATAAGACTCTTCATCTTCGGCATACATCAGTGGGCCGAGCTTCTCGGACAAACCCCACTTGGTAACCATGTTCCGCGCAATCTGGCTCGCACGCATGATGTCATTGGACGCGCCAGTGGTAACACCGTCAAAGCCCAAGGTCATCTCTTCAGCGATACGACCGCCATACAGCGAGCAGATCTGGCTGATCAGCGCACGCTTGGACAGGCTGTAACGATCCTCTTCCGGCAGGAACATGGTCACACCCAGCGCACGACCACGCGGAATGATCGAAACCTTGTAGACCGGATCATGCTCAGGCACTACGCGACCAACGATAGCGTGACCCGCTTCGTGATACGCCGTGTTGCGCTTTTCCTTATCCGACATGACCATCGATTTGCGCTCGGCGCCCATCATGATCTTGTCCTTGGCCAGCTCGAACTCTTTCATTTCAACAACACGCTTACCGGTGCGCGCTGCGAACAAGGAAGCTTCGTTCACCAGGTTGGCCAGATCAGCACCCGAGAAGCCCGGAGTACCACGTGCAATAACGCCCGGCTGGACATCATCGCCCATTGGCACTTTGCGCATGTGAACCTTGAGGATCTGCTCGCGGCCACGAATGTCCGGCAAACCAACCACAACCTGACGGTCAAAACGGCCTGGACGCAGCAGCGCAGGGTCAAGTACGTCAGGACGGTTAGTGGCGGCAATCACAATGATGCCGTCGTTCATCTCAAAGCCGTCCATCTCAACCAGCAACTGGTTAAGCGTCTGCTCACGCTCATCATGACCGCCGCCCATACCGTTACCACGGTGGCGACCGACAGCATCGATTTCATCGATGAAGATGATGCAAGGAGCATGCTTCTTGGCTTGTTCAAACATGTCACGAACACGGCTTGCACCGACGCCCACGAACATTTCAACAAAGTCGGAACCGGAAATCGTGAAGAACGGCACCTTGGCTTCGCCCGCAATCGCCTTGGCGATCAGGGTTTTACCGGTACCTGGCGGGCCAACCATCAGCACGCCACGAGGAATACGACCACCCAGGCGCTGGAACTTGCCCGGATCACGCAGGAACTCAACCAGCTCACCCACTTCTTCCTTGGCTTCGTCGCAACCCGCTACGTCAGCCAGAGTCGTTTTGACCTGGTCTTCCGATAACAGCCGCGCCTTGCTCTTGCCAAAGCTCATCGGTCCGCCCTTACCGCCGGCACCGCCCTGCATTTGACGCATGAAGAACATGAAGACTGCGATGATCACCAGAATCGGGAAGCTCGCAACCAGCAGTTGAGTCCAGATGCTTTGTTGCTCAGGCAATTTGCCTTCAACGGTCACATGGTTATCCACCAGGTCACCGATCAAACCGTTGTCCTGAATAGCCGGACGGATGGTTTTGAAGGTATCCCCATCGCTGCGTTTGCCGGTAATCACGTAGCCATCCACGGCAACGCGCTCGACCTTGCCATCCTTAACTTGCTGGATGAAGTCGGAATAGTTGAGGGTTTGTGGCTCGTTTGGACTGGAGAAGTTGTTCATCACTGTCACCAGGACAGCAGCGATGATCAACCACAGGATCAGATTCTTTGCCATATCGTTCAATTAGCTACCCTCTGAAGCACAAGCCCCGCTACTGAAGCGTGCTTCGCATGATATTCACCGGCATAACTTACTACATTGCCTACAACCCTTGCAGGCTCCGTCTGTAACCCTTTGTGAAACTTTGACTACACAATATTCGTTATGCCAGATCTGTAAAGCGATTCAAAAAAAACTATCGCCCCGGTCAAAGACGCTCATCACTGGCAGAACCATCAACTCCACGGAAGCCGCGCCCCAGCAAATACTGCTCGCGGGACCTGTCTCGTGACGACGACGGCTTGCGCATCTGTACCTTGTCAAACAGCTTGCGAATGTCTTTGTGGTATTGATCGAAGCCTTCACCTTGGAAAACTTTAATCAGAAAATCACCACCAGGACGTAGGACGCGACCGGCAAGATCCAGTGCCAACTCGCACAGGAACATCGCCCGAGGCATGTCCACAGCTGCCAATCCACTCATATTGGGGGCCATATCTGAAATCACAAGGTCTACTTGTGTATTTCCGACAGCCTCGAGGATCTGCGCAAGCACTGCGTCCTCAGTAAAATCGCCCTTGATGAAGGTCACATCAGGGATGCTGTCCATGTCCAGAATGTCGGAAGCGATCAAGCGACCTTGGCCACCGATCAGACGACTGGTTACCTGTGACCAGCCACCCGGGGCAGCACCCAGGTCAATAACCGTCATGCCTGGACGAATCAGACGATCACGCTCCTGGATCTCCAGCAATTTGTAGCTGGCACGCGAGCGATACCCGTCTTTTTGCGCCATTTTGACGTATGGATCGTTGAAATGCTCTTTCAGCCAGTTAAGGCTAGTCTTGGAACGGGCCACGGGCCACCTCAAAAATTTTAAACGGGTTGTGATTAACCGGGCGGTCTCGGACTCGCTCGGGTAAACTGGCCGCCGCTTTTTACAAGATCAGACACAGGGGTCAGATTATGCCGCTCACTCAAGAGCAGAAGAAACAGTACAAATCCATTGGCCACCATCTGAAACCAGTTTTGACTGTGGCTGATAATGGTTTGACTGAAGGTGTTTTAGCCGAACTCGAACGCGCATTGGGCGATCACGAGCTGATTAAAATCAAAGTCAACATTCTGGATCGCGAATCCCGCCTGGAGGCCGTCGCACAAATGTGCAAGGCCGGCAAAGCGGAACAGGTACAGATTATCGGCAAAATGGCGCTTCTGTACCGTAAGAACGTCAATGTAAACAAGCAACTGTCGAACATCCATCGCTTCAAGTGATGTCGACAAGGGTCAAGGGTGCGCCTGGCGCGCCCTGAAACTCTTCCAGGGTTAAACCCGAGAGTTATGCAAGAACTGCCCGCGCAACGCATCAGGCAGCCAGAGACGCCCAACGCACGACCTCCCCACCCGCTACCTGCCTTTTCAAACAGCAACGCTGCCAGCCGTGTTCAGGCCAGCACCGGCAAAAATTCTGTGTGCAACAACCACAAGCTACCAACCCGGAACACCCGGGTCGGCCGCCAAAAAAGTGCGCCCGCACAAGGCGGGCACACTTCTTAGATGTGACTTACTTTAACAATCTCGTACTCAATGACGCCGCCCGGTGTTTTCACCGCAACCACGTCACCCTCTTCCTTGGCGATCAAGGCGCGAGCCAATGGCGAGCCAACGGAGATTTTTCCGAGTTTGAAGTCAGCTTCGTCTTCACCCACGATCTGATAGATCACGCTTTCGTCAGTTTCAACGTTAGCGATCTCAACCGTCGTGCCGAAAATCACCTTGCCGGTATGAGGAATCGCCGCCACATCAATCACCACTGCATTCTGCAGACGGCCTTCGATATCACGGATACGAGCCTCAGACATACCCTGCAGCTCACGAGCAGCATGGTATTCAGCATTTTCCTTGAGGTCGCCCAACTCACGCGCCGTACCAATTTCCTTGCTCAGCTTTGGCCGAACAACCTTGGTCAGGTGTGCAAGCTCTTCTTCCAGGGCTTTATGGCCCTGGACAGTCATCGGGTACTTGATCATGACTTCAATCCTGCGTGTAGATCCTGCAAGCGACGCACGGTTTTTTCAGGACCGAATTTAAGCGCTTCACAGATCGCTTCGCCAGCAGCAATGGTCGTGGTGCAGTAGATCTTGTGCTGCAGCGCGTTGCGGCGAATGGAGTAGGAGTCAGCAATCGACTGACGACCTTCGGTGGTGTTGATGATCAAGGTAACTTCGTCGTTCTTGATCATGTCGACAACGTGCGGACGACCTTCGGTCACCTTGTTCACGCGGCGTACTTTCAAGCCTGCTGCTTCGATGAACTTGGCAGTACCAGCAGTCGAAACAATCTCAAAACCCAGGTTGATCAGGTCGCGAGCAACACCGGCCACCAAAGGCTTGTCGTCGTCACGCACGCTGATGAAAGCAGTACCGCCTGTTGGCAGCACTTCGCTTGCACCCATCTGAGCCTTGGCAAACGCTTCGCCGAAGGTATCGCCCACACCCATCACTTCACCGGTGGACTTCATCTCAGGGCCGAGAATCGGGTCAACACCCGGGAATTTGGCGAACGGGAAGACCGCCTCTTTCACGCTGTAGAAGTTAGGAATGATTTCCTTGGTGAAGCCGATTTCTTTCAGGGTTTTACCGGCCATCACGCGGGCAGCGATCATTGCCAGGGAAACACCGATGCACTTGGATACGAAAGGAACGGTACGCGAAGCACGCGGGTTCACTTCGATCACGTAGATATCTTCGCCTTGCAGGGCCAACTGCACGTTCATCAGGCCGACAACGCCCAATTCCAGAGCCATTTTCTTGACCTGTTCGCGCATCTCGTCCTGGATGTGCAGCGGCAGCGAGTACGGCGGCAGCGAGCATGCGGAGTCACCGGAGTGAACGCCCGCCTGTTCGATGTGCTGCATGATCGCGCCGATCACCACATCTGTACCGTCGCAGACAGCATCCACGTCCATTTCGATGGCGCAGTTAAGGAAGTGGTCCAGCAGCACTGGGCTGTCGTTGGACACTTTCACCGCGTCACGCAGGTAGCGCTTGAGCTCTTCTTCTTCGTAGACGATTTCCATCGCACGGCCGCCCAACACGTAGGAAGGACGAACAACCAGCGGGTAACCAATCTTGCCAGCAGCACGAATTGCTTCGTCTTCGCTGCGCACAGTAGCGTTAGGCGGCTGACGCAGGTTCAGACGCTCAACCATCTGCTGGAAGCGCTCACGGTCTTCTGCACGGTCGATGGCGTCAGGGCTGGTACCGATGATCGGCACGCCAGCTTCTTCCAGGGCACGAGCCAGCTTCAGCGGAGTTTGGCCGCCGTACTGGACGATCACGCCTTTTGGCTTCTCGACACGTACGATTTCCAGCACGTCTTCCAGGGTTACGGATTCGAAGTACAGACGATCCGAAGTGTCGTAGTCGGTGGAAACGGTTTCCGGGTTGCAGTTGACCATGATGGTCTCGTAACCGTCGGCACGCAGCGCCAGAGCGGCGTGTACACAGCAATAGTCGAACTCGATACCTTGGCCGATACGGTTCGGGCCACCACCCAGAATCATGATCTTGTCACGATCCGAAGGGTTGGCTTCGCACTCTTCCTCATAGGTGGAGTACATGTAAGCAGTGTCGGTTGCAAACTCGGCCGCGCAGGTGTCAACGCGCTTGTAGACCGGGAACACTTCCAGCTTGTGACGGTGGCGACGCAGGTTTTTCTCGGTCACACCCAGCAGTACGGCCAGACGTGCGTCAGAGAAACCTTTGCGCTTGAGGCGATACATGGCATCGCGATCAATCGAGGACAGCGCCATGGTCTTGATTTTTTCTTCGTCCTTGATCAGATCTTCGATCTGTACCAGGAACCAAGGGTCAATCATGTTCATGCCGAAGATATCTTCAACGGTCATACCGGCGCGGAACGCGTCAGCCACGTACCAGATACGCTCGGCGCCCGGCACGGTCAGCTCGCGCTTGAGCACGGCCATGCTTTCCGGGTTGCTCAGGTCCAGCTTTGGATCAAGACCGCTTACACCCACTTCCAGACCACGAAGGGCCTTTTGCAGGGATTCCTGGAAAGTCCGGCCAATGGCCATGACTTCACCTACCGACTTCATCTGAGTCGTCAGGCGCGCATCTGCCTTCGGGAATTTTTCGAAAGCAAAGCGCGGCAGCTTGGTCACAACGTAGTCGATGGACGGCTCGAAGGACGCAGGCGTGGCGCCGCCGGTGATTTCGTTTTGCAGTTCATCCAAGGTGTAACCGATCGCCAATTTGGCAGCGATACGCGCAATCGGGAAACCGGTAGCTTTCGATGCCAGCGCCGAGGAACGCGATACACGCGGGTTCATCTCGATCACGACCATACGACCGGTGTCCGGGCAGATACCGAACTGAACGTTGGAACCGCCGGTTTCAACGCCGATCTCACGCAGTACCGCCAAAGAGGCGTTACGCATGATCTGGTATTCCTTGTCCGTCAGGGTCTGTGCCGGAGCAACGGTGATCGAGTCACCGGTGTGCACGCCCATCGGGTCGAAGTTTTCAATCGAGCAAACGATGATGCAGTTGTCCTTCTTATCGCGGACAACCTCCATCTCGTACTCTTTCCAGCCGATCAGGGATTCGTCGATCAGCAGCTCTTTGGTTGGCGACAGATCCAGACCACGAGCGCAGATTTCTTCGAATTCTTCACGGTTGTAAGCAATACCGCCACCGGTGCCGCCCATGGTGAAGGACGGACGGATGATGCACGGGAAACCCAGCTTTTCGAGGACCGCATTGGCCTCTTCCATGCTGTGAGCGATACCGGAACGTGGGCAGTCAAGGCCGATGGACTTCATCGCCTTGTCGAAACGCGAACGGTCTTCAGCCTTGTCGATGGTGTCAGCGTTAGCGCCGATCATCTCTACGCCGAACTTCTCCAGAACGCCTTCGCGTTCCAGGTCCAGTGCGCAGTTCAGTGCAGTCTGGCCGCCCATGGTTGGCAACAGTGCGTCCGGGCGCTCTTTCTCGATGATCTTGGCAACGGTCTGCCACTTGATCGGCTCGATGTAGGTCGCGTCGGCCATGTCCGGGTCGGTCATGATGGTGGCCGGGTTGGAGTTCACCAGGATGACGCGGTAACCCTCTTCGCGCAGGGCTTTACAAGCCTGGGCGCCGGAGTAGTCGAATTCACAGGCCTGGCCGATAACGATCGGGCCAGCGCCGAGAATCAGGATGCTTTTTATGTCTGTACGTTTTGGCATGGGTTTGTCACTCAAATCCGCAGGTCAGTCGGCAAGCTGTCAATCAGGTTCCTGAAGCGCCCTGGGGGCCACCGAAGTTCGGGGCCGCCACCGGGCGCTGCAGCAGGGGCTGATCAGCGGCGCTTGGCCATCTCATTGATGAAGCGATCGAACAGCGGTGCAACGTCGTTCGGGCCCGGGCTTGCTTCAGGGTGGCCCTGGAAGCTGAAAGCGCTCTTGTCGGTCAGTTCGATGCCTTGCAGAGTGCCGTCGAACAGCGACTTGTGGATGGCGCGCACGTTGGCTGGCAAGGTCGCTTCGTCTACCGCAAAACCGTGGTTCTGGCTGGTGATCATCACAACGCCCGTGTCCAGATCCTGAACCGGGTGGTTGGCACCGTGATGGCCATGACCCATTTTCACGGTCTTGGCGCCGGCGGCCAGAGCCAGCAGCTGGTGACCCAGGCAGATGCCGAATACCGGAATCTCGGTATTCAGAACTTCCTTGATCGCGGTGATTGCGTAGTCGCAAGGCTCAGGGTCACCCGGGCCGTTGGACAGGAACACGCCATCCGGGTTGAGAGCCAATACGTCACTGGCTGGAGTCTGAGCTGGAACCACGGTAACGCGGCAGCCACGCTCAACCAGCATGCGCAGGATGTTCCACTTCACGCCGTAGTCGTATGCAACTACGTGGTAAGGCAGTTCGCTGGCTTCGATAGTCGGGTGACTGTCGGTGGCCAGGTTCCAGACGCTGGAGCGCCACTCGTAGGTTTTTTCGGTGCTGACAACTTTCGCCAGATCCATGCCTTTCAGGCCCGGGAAGCCGCGTGCGGCAGCAATTGCAGCCTCTTCGGAGATGTTGTCACCGGCCATGATGCAGCCGTTCTGCGCGCCTTTTTCACGCAGGATGCGTGTCAGACGGCGGGTGTCGATACCGGCGATAGCCACAACGTTGTTGGCTTTCAGGTAGTCGGCCAGCGACATCGTGTTGCGCCAGTTGCTGGCAACCAGTGGCAGATCACGGATTACCAAACCTGCGGACCAGACACGATCAGACTCGGCGTCTTCCGGGGTAGTACCGGTATTGCCAACATGCGGGTAAGTCAGGGTCACGATTTGCTGAGCGTAGGAAGGATCCGTCAGGATCTCCTGGTAGCCAGTCATTGCGGTGTTAAACACCACCTCACCAACGGTTTGACCGTCGGCCCCAATGGCTTCGCCGCGAAAAATGCTGCCATCAGCGAGGGCGAGTATGGCTTGCTTAGTCAAGAAGACCTCCCGTAAATAAAGCCTGAAAGGGCGATCGCAGGTTGTAAAAAAGCGGAGAGACGTATGGACACGTCACCCCGCTTCTTCATCGAATTATCTGCGCGCTTTTAGTGGACACACTAAAGCTGTAGCTTACAGAAAAAGGCTTTTTTGGTCTACCGCTAAAGAGTCTAAAAGACAGGAGAATGCGACAGAACATCGCTTAGCGGTTAAAAATCGGGCTACTGGCGCGCCAACAACCCGATTTTACAGAGTTTACTCAACGCAGGTCGAGCACATCCTGCATGTCATACAGCCCTGGCTCACGTCCTTGCAGCCACAAGGCAGCACGAACGGCACCCTTGGCGAAGGTCATGCGACTGGATGCCTTGTGGGTAATCTCGAGCCGCTCGCCTTCAGTGGCGAACAGCACCGTATGATCGCCCACCACATCACCGCCGCGCACAGTGGCGAAACCAATGGTTTCACGCTCACGGGCACCGGTATGGCCTTCACGACCATAAACCGCGACCTTCTGCAGATCACGACCCAGCGCATCAGCAATCACTTCACCCATGCGCATCGCCGTACCGGAAGGTGCATCGACCTTGTGCCGGTGATGAGCCTCGATGATTTCGATATCCGCATCATCGCCCATCACCCGCGCCGCCATGTCGAGCAGCTTGAACGACAGATTGACCCCGACACTGAAGTTGGAAGCAAAGACAATCGGGATATCCTGACCCGCCTCGACCAACTGCTGCTTTTGCTCAGCCGTCAGCCCCGTAGTGCCAATCACCATTGCTTTGCCCAGCTTGCGACACACAGCCAGATTGCCCAGCATCACTTCGGGCAGAGTGAAGTCGATCAGTACATCAAAATCAGCTTCGACCGCTTGCAGGCTGTCCGACAACAGAACCCCGATACGCCCGATAGAAGCCAGCTCACCGGCATCAGCCCCCACCAGCGAGCTTCCCGGACGCACGATTGCCGCCTTCAACCCGCACAGAGGCGAGCGCTGTTGAACCGCATCAATCAATGCCTTGCCCATGCGCCCGGCAGCGCCCATCACAGCTATACGTCGCATTTACTGCTCCTTACAGGTCGCCGAAAAAACGCTTCACACCTTCGAACCAGCCAGTGGCGTTTGGCGAATGACAGCTATCGCCTTCCAGCGTAGTGCGGAACTCTTCCATCAGCTCACGCTGACGACGGCTCAGCTTGACCGGAGTTTCAACCACAACACGACACATCAGGTCGCCTGCACCACCGCCACGCACCGGAGCAACGCCCTTGCCACGCAAGCGGAACTGCTTGCCGGTCTGGGTGCCCTCAGGGATTTTCAACTTGACCCGACCATCCAGGGTCGGCACTTCAAGCTCTGCACCCAAAGCAGCATCAGCCACGCTGATCGGCACTTCACAGAACAGATGCTTGCCGTCGCGCTGGAAAATCGCGTGCTCGCGCACATCGATCACCACGTACAGATCGCCAGTCGGGCCACCTTGCACGCCCGCCTCGCCTTCGCCGGACAGGCGAATACGATCACCGGTATCAACACCGGCAGGCACTTTGACGGAAAGGGTTTTGTACTCTTCTACGCGACCTTCGCCACGGCAGCTGTCGCACGGATCAGAGATGACCTTGCCTTGACCGTGGCAACGCGGACACGTCTGCTGAACAGCAAAGAAACCTTGCTGCATGCGCACCTGGCCAATACCGCCGCAGGTGGTACAGGTAACAGGCGAAGAACCCTTCTTGGCGCCCGAACCGTCACATGGCTTGCAGTTGACCAGTGTCGGAACACGGATATTGACCGTGGTACCGCGCACAGCCTCTTCCAGATCCAGCTCCAGCGTATAGCGCAAATCGCTACCACGCTGAGCGCCGCCCCGGGAGCCGCCACGACCACCGCCAAAGAAATCACTGAACACATCACCGAAAATATCGGAGAAGTTCTGACCGCCAAAACCGGCACCGCCGCCGCCCATTTGCGGATCAACACCGGCATGGCCGTATTGATCGTAGGCCGCACGCTTGCTGGAGTCCGACAGAACTTCGTAAGCTTCGTTGGCTTCTTTGAACAGATCTTCCGAGGCCTTGTCATCCGGATTACGGTCCGGGTGATGCTTCATCGCCAGGCGACGATAAGCTTTTTTCAGCTCGACCTCGGTCGTAGTGCGTTCAACACCCAATATTTCGTAATAATCGCGCTTTGCCATAATTCTTTGCACTCTCAAGGACGTTCGACAAAACCCTCCCGAGCCTCGCCAAACCCGCCAAGCCCGAAAAGGATCAGACCCGACTCACGTCTTTTCAACGATATTGGTTTGTGTTTAACAGCCAATGCATTGGCCGACAGGAGCGGTTACCTCTGGCTGGAAAACAAGAAAGATCCAGTCCAAACCGCCAGCATTCGACCTTGTCGCATGCTGTAAAAATTCTGATACTCCAGACACGCCAACGCGGGAGCAAGCTCCCGCGCGGCGACATCCTACCAGTCACCGCTCAAGCGCGGTCAACTGGGCGACAAACAAGCGTCTTACTTGTTGTCTTTTACTTCTTCGAACTCAGCGTCGACAACGTCGTCCGCTTTTTCAGCCGAATCAGCTGGCTTGGCCGCTGCGTCTGCCGGGTTCGCCTGCTCGGCGTACATTTTCTGTGCAACCGGTGCAGACACCTTGGACAGCTCTTCAACCTTGGCTTCGATAGCAGCCTTGTCGTCGCCTTTAACAGCGGCTTCAAGTGCAACTACAGCAGCTTCGATTGCAGTTTTCTCTTCCGCAGTCACTTTATCGCCAGCATCGACGATCATTTTACGCGTCGAGTGAACCAGTGCGTCGCCCTGGTTACGTGCAGCTGCCAGTTCTTCGAACTTGCGGTCTTCTTCAGCGTTGATCTCGGCATCGCGAACCATCTGAGCGATTTCTTCCTCGGACAGACCCGAGTTAGCCTTGATCACGATCGACTGAGACTTGCCAGTCGCCTTGTCT
This sequence comes from Pseudomonas kulmbachensis, assembly GCF_963681935.1. Taxonomy (NCBI): domain Bacteria; kingdom Pseudomonadati; phylum Pseudomonadota; class Gammaproteobacteria; order Pseudomonadales; family Pseudomonadaceae; genus Pseudomonas; species Pseudomonas kulmbachensis. Next base: position 4,503,846 of record NZ_OY817088.1, read on the forward strand.
TTTGCACTTACGTGCAGGATGCCGTTGGCATCGATGTCGAAGGTCACTTCGATCTGAGGCACGCCACGTGGAGCAGGTGGAATGTCAGCCAGGTCGAACTTGCCCAACGACTTGTTCTGTGTGGCTTGCTTACGCTCACCTTGCAGAACGTGAATGGTCACAGCGCCCTGGTTATCGTCAGCAGTCGAGAACACTTGCGATTTCTTGGTAGGAATCGTGGTGTTTTTCTCGATCAGAGCAGTCATTACGCCGCCCATGGTTTCGATACCCAAAGTCAGCGGGCTCACGTCCAGCAACAGAACGTCTTTAACATCACCCGACAGTACCGCGCCCTGGATAGCAGCACCCATTGCAACAGCTTCGTCCGGGTTCACGTCTTTACGTGCTTCCTTGCCGAAGAACTCGGTTACCAGCTTCTGTACCAGCGGCATACGAGTCTGACCACCGACCAGAATTACGTCGTTGATCGCGCCAATGTCGATACCGGCGTCTTTCAGAGCGATACGGCAAGGCTCGATGGTGCGCTGAACCAGGTCTTCAACCAGCGATTCCAGCTTGGCGCGCGAAATTTTCACGTTCAAGTGCTTAGGACCGGTGGCATCTGCAGTGATGTAAGGCAGATTCACGTCAGTCGACTGGCTAGAAGACAGTTCGATCTTGGCTTTTTCAGCGGCTTCTTTCAGACGCTGCATCGCCAGCGGGTCACCCTTAAGGTTCATGCCGCTTTCTTTCTTGAACTCGTCAACCAGGTAGTCGATCAGACGGATGTCAAAGTCTTCACCACCCAGGAACGTGTCACCGTTGGTTGCCAGCACTTCAAACTGGTGCTCGCCATCAACTTCGGCAATTTCAATAACCGATACGTCGAAAGTACCGCCACCCAGGTCATAAACGATGACAGTGTGGTCGCCTTTCGCTTTGTCCATACCGTAAGCCAGAGCAGCTGCGGTTGGTTCGTTGATGATGCGTTTTACGTCCAGACCCGCGATACGGCCGGCGTCTTTGGTCGCCTGACGCTGGCTGTCGTTGAAGTAGGCCGGAACGGTGATTACCGCCTCAGTCACTGGCTCGCCGAGGTAATCTTCGGCGGTTTTCTTCATTTTCTTCAGAATTTCAGCCGAGATTTGTGGCGGAGCCATTTTCTGGCCGTTCACTTCAACCCAAGCGTCGCCGTTGTCAGCCTTGGCGATCTTGTACGGAACCATCTGAATGTCTTTCTGTACAACTTCTTCGTCAAAACGACGACCGATCAGACGCTTCACCGCGTACAGGGTGTTATGCGGATTGGTCACTGCCTGACGCTTGGCCGATTGGCCAACCAGAATTTCACCATCGTTAGCGTACGCAACGATCGACGGCGTAGTACGCGCGCCTTCTGCGTTTTCGATAACTTTTGCCTTACCGTTTTCCAGAACCGAAACACACGAGTTAGTGGTCCCGAGGTCAATACCGATAATTCTGCCCATGTTTACTCTCCCTAAATTTGAATTTTTTTGCCGCAGCAGTAATGACCAACTGCGGCATTACTTAACGCTTGACTTCTAAATGGGGGCCTTGCGGCCGATTTCAAGCCTGCTCGTCAATCGATGGCGAAACCGGCGCTGGCGCCTTGCTGACTACGACCATAGCCGGGCGCAGCAAGCGACCATTGAGCTGATAACCTTTTTGAAACACCTTGAGCACGCTGTTTGGCTCAAGCTCAGCGCTTTCCTGCATTGCCATCGCTTGATGCTGCTCGGCATTGAAAGGTTCGCCATGCGGGTCGATAGCTTCCAGCTGATAACGCTTCAGGGTGTCCTGGAACATTTTCAGGGTCAGTTCGATCCCTTCGCGCATTGGACGGATGTTTTCATCGTCCGGGCTGGACAGTTCAAGACCGCGTTCCAGGCTGTCGATCACCGGCAACAGGTCACCGGCGAATTTCTCCAGTGCAAACTTGTGTGCCTTCTCAACATCCTGCTCGGCGCGACGGCGAACGTTCTGCAGATCGGCAGCTACGCGCAGAGCCTGATCATTAGCGGCTGCCAGCTGCTCTTCAAGCACCTGCACGCGGGTTGCCAGATCTTCACCGGCTACATCGGCTTCCTGGTTCTGCGTATCCATAGTCTGTTCGTCTGCCATAGATTTCTCCTTTCAAACTTCGTCCGCGAGCTCGACTCGCGCTTGTGCCAAGGTATATGGGGTCGCAATTCTCAGGTTCAAGAGCCAAAAAACCAGAAAAGACATGTTTGCCCTCCCTCGCCCCACTCGCAAAAAAAACGGATCGCGCTAAAAAACCGAAAAAAACAAGCAAATCGAACTAAGCACAACCATTGTCAGCACGAAACAAAACACTGTATAAATAACCAGACATTACGTTTTGGAGCGGCTCCTATGCTGGTGCACCTGTCCGTACACAACTACGCCATCGTTGAACATCTCGATCTCGAACTGGATCGCGGGATGAGTGTAATCACTGGTGAGACCGGTGCCGGCAAATCGATCATGCTCGACGCCCTGGGGCTGACCCTGGGTGACCGCGCCGACAGCGGCGTAGTCCGTCCAGGAGCCGACAAGGCCGATATTCTGGCCACTTTCGACCTGCAGGATATTCCCGAAGCCCGGGCCTGGCTTGCCGAGCGCGATCTGGAAGGCGACGGCCCGTGCATCCTGCGCAGGGTCATCACTGCTGAAGGCCGCTCACGCAGCTATATCAATGGCACGCCCTGCCCTCAAGGCGACTTGAAAGCCTTGGGCGAGTTGCTGATCGATATCCACAGCCAGCACGAACACCAGTCGCTGCTCAAACCCGACACCCACCGTCGCCTGCTCGACGAGTTCGCCGGTGCCACCGACCTGGCTCGCCAGGTGCAACTGGCCGCGCAGCGCTGGCGCCAGACCCGACAAGAGCTTGAGCACCTGTCCAACTCCGGCGACGAACAACGCGCGCGCCATCAATTACTGAGCTACCAGCTCGAAGAGCTTGAAACACTTTCACTGGGTGAAAACGAACTCGAAGAGCTGGAGCAGGAACACAAAAATCTGACCAACGCCGAAACCCTGCTGACCATTTGCCGCCAAGTGGTTGAACAGTGCAGCGAAAGTGACTCAGGCAATGTGCTCAATGCGCTGACCGCTAGCCTCAATCGTCTGTCGAGCATCAACAACAATTCGGGCTCACTGGGTGAAGCAACCGACCTGCTGGCCAGCGCACAGATTCAGGTCGAGGAAGCCGTAGGTGAACTCAATCGCTTTATCGACCATTTTGACGCTGACCCAGGCCGCCTGCAGTACCTGGAAGAACGCCTCGACACCATCTACACCCTGGCGCGCAAACACCGGGTTCACCCGACTGAAGTAGCCGCCCTGCTGCAAAAACTGCTGGATGAGCTCGAAACCCTCAACGCCAACGATGAAAACATCGAACGCCTGGCCAATGAGCTGACGTCCTATGCCCGCCACTATCACGAATGCGCACGCGAACTCAGTAACCTGCGCAGCCAAGCGGCTACACGCCTGAGCAGCGCGGTAGAAGAAGAAATCCAGCGTCTGGGCATGCCCGGCGGCCGCTTTGTGATCGAACTGCGCCCACAAAGCAGCAGCGACCCGATGCCTCACGGCCTGGAGCAGGTCGAGTTGCTCGTGAGCGCCAACCCTGGCCAGCCACTCAAGGCCCTGGCCAAGGTTGCTTCTGGCGGTGAACTGTCGCGGATCAGCTTGGCCATTCAGGTGATCACCGCACAAACCTCCCGCGTACCGACTCTGGTGTTCGACGAAGTGGATGTGGGTATCGGTGGCCCGACTGCAGAAATCGTGGGGCAACTGCTGCGCCGTCTTGGCGAGCGCGGTCAAGTGCTGACGGTCACTCACCTGCCGCAGGTGGCTGCTCAATGCCACCAGCACCTTTTCGTGCATAAGGTTCGCGAGAGCGATACCACCCGCACTGCCGTGGCCAAACTGAGTAAAAAAGAACGCGTGGAAGAAGTCGCACGCATGCTCGGCGGTGTTGATCTGACCAAGGAATCGTTGGCCCACGCCAAAAAAATGGTCGTCACTGCAAAAAATCTGGCAGCTTAACGACGAACGGTCATAAAAAGACCAACATCAGAAAGCACGAAGGCGGCCCTTGGGCCGCCTTCGATCGTTTCGCGAACCGTAATTCGCGTGACATGCTTACTTGGACTTCTTGCGCACGTACAGCACCAAGTTGTGATCCACCAACTCAACACCGTGCTTGGCTGCAATGGCGTGCTGCAGTTTTTCGATGTCTTCGTCGAAAAACTCGATCACTTCACCGCTGTCCACGTTGACCATATGGTCGTGGTGGCCGCCATCGGCATCAGCCAATTCAAAGACCGCATGACCGCCATCGAAATTATGGCGAATCACCAGCCCCGCTGACTCAAACTGGGTCAGTACACGGTAAACCGTGGCCAGACCGACGTCTTCGCCAGCTTGCATAAGTGCCTTGTAAACATCCTCGGCGCTCATGTGACGCTGCTCTGCAGAGTCAAGCATCTGTAGAATTTTGACTCGTGGCAGAGTCACCTTAAGTCCGGCCTTACGTAGTTCGCTATTTTCAACCATGGTTAGCTTTCTCGCGGAAGCCGCTTCGCAGCTTCTCTTAATACGGGTATGATCGGCGTTTACGTTGTCCCAGCCAAGATAGTGGAAGTCGCCCACCGATGCAAAACACCAAGCTCTTGCTAACCAGTTTCACCTTTGTGGGACTGCTCGCACTCGCCGGTTGTTCATTCCCCGGGGTTTACAAAATCGACATCCAACAGGGCAATGTCGTCACGCAGGACATGATAAACCAGTTACGCCCGGGAATGACCCGTCGGCAAGTGCGGTTTATCATGGGCAACGCCCTGCTGACTGATACATTCCACCCTGATCGCTGGGATTACCTGTATAGCCTGCAGCCCGGTGGCGGTGAACGCCAACAGGAACGCGTCAGCGTGTTCTTCAACCAAAACGACCAGCTCGTTAGCTTGTCAGGCGATTTCAAGCCTGGTGTAAGCCGCGACGAAGCCATTCTCGGCAAAACCGGCGGCACAAACGTGACCGAACCGGCAACTCAAGCCCCAGTCGAGAAGAGTGATGTACCAGCCAAACCTGGTTCGTTGCTTGACCAGATCCAGAAGGACGTAGACGGCGTTGAAGCCGTACCGGTTCCTACGCCACAGCCTCTGGATACCACCGAACAATAAGCGTTCGGCACAAAAAAGCCCGGCATGCCGGGCTTTTTGTTGTCTGCAATATAGCAATCAGAGCTGACTCAGTCGTTTGGCCTCTGCCGCTTTAGCCGCACGCTGGCGTCGAATCTCTTTAGGGTCAGCCAGCAACGGGCGATACATCTCGATCCGGTCACCCGCCTGCAATAGCCGAGTTTCAGGATCAGCCACCTGCTTGCCGAAAATCCCCACCGGACAACTCGCCAGGTCCAGCTCGGGGAACTCCCGCCCCATACCCGATGCCAATACCGCCGCGCGCACAGTCGTGCCTTGCGGCACAACCACGGTCAGCAGGCACTGGCGATCGACTGCGGCATAAACCACTTCAACCTCAATCACAGGCTCAGCCATACAATTGTTTGGCGCGCTGGCAGAATGCATCCACCAGCGTATTGGCCGCCTGATTGAACAAGGGGCCCAAGGTCGCTTTGACAATGGCACCGGCGTAATCAAACGTCATGTCCAGGCTGATCTTGCAAGCCTTCTCACCGAGTGGCTTGAACACCCATAGACCGTGCAGCTTGGTGAATGGCCCTTCTTCAAGGTTCATTTCAATGGATTGCCCCGGCACCAGCGTATTGCGCGTTACAAAGTGCTGGCTCAAGCCACCTTTGGCCACGCCCAGGCTGGCACGCATCAGCACCTCAGTGCTTTCCAGGATTTGGGCAGATGAGCACCACGGCAAAAATTCCGGGTAATGCGCAACATCATTCACCAGGTCATAAAGCGCCTGGGCTGGATAAGGCAACAAGGCGGAGCGTTGGATATGGGTAGTCATGTCAGCGTTACTTCCACAGCTGGGCGGCAAACACAATCAGAATGCCGAGTGGCGCCACATAGCGCATCAAAAAAAGAGTCAGGGCGAACAACATCGGGCTACGCATCGACAACTCGTCACGAACCGCACCGCGCCCCATGATCCAGCCTGCAAAGACCACAAAGCACAGGCCACCCAAAGGCAACATGATACGCGAGGTGAAGAAATCGACGACACCAAAGAAGTCCAGGCCACTAGCCGCACCCCACTGATAGAGATGAAAACCCGACTCTTCATTCACGAAAAACTTGGCCTGCTTCCAGATATTGAACGAAAACACCGTGCCCAGGCCAACAAACCAGCAGCTAAACGCCAGCCAGAACGTGACCCACAACCGTCGCACTTTGGTCCGTTCCACCAGATACGCCACCATCGGTTCAAGCAACGAAATGGCCGAACTCCAGGCCGCCACCGCTACCAGAACGAAAAACACCACGCCCATCAACTGGCCGAATGCCACATTGCCGAACGCAAATGGCAAGGTCACAAACATCAAACCCGGCCCTTCACTGGGGTTTAGCCCCGACGCAAAGACAATTGGAAACAATGCCAGCCCGGCGAGCAATGAGACAAAAGTGTCGATCAACGCCACGCCGACTACCGTTCCGGAGATCGATGCATTCTTGGGCATATACGCGCCGTAGATCATGATAGAACCCACGCCAACGCTCAGCGAAAAGAACGCATGGCCCATCGCTGCCAGCAAGCCGTCAAGCACGCGGTCGGGGTTAAAGTCGAACATGAAATGCACGCCTTCCATAAAGTGCCCGGTGGTCATGCTGTAACCCAGCAACACCAACAGCAGCACAAATAGAATGGGCATCATGATCCGCAGGCTGCGCTCAAGCCCTGCAACCACGCCCTTGGCAATCACATAAGCAGACAGCAACATAAATGCCGTGTGCCAAAACGTGAGGCGCCAGGGGTTGGAAATCACACCGCCAAAGTACGCACCGACCTGATCGGCAGTCGCCCCCTGAAAATCGCCCTTGCCCATATTGATGATGTAATCCAGCGACCAACCGCCCACCACGCTATAGAAAGACAAAATCAGCAGCGCCGTGATCATCCCGGCAAAAGCTCCCCACGACCAACGCCCCGAATGCCCCGCCTCAACCGCCAACACCTTCAAGGCATTCGCCGGACTGAGCCGCGCACGCCGCCCGATCAGGGTTTCAGCCAGCATCACCGGCACACCGATCAGCGCGATACAGGCCAGAAACACCAACACAAAAGCGCCGCCGCCATAGACGCCAACCATGTAAGGGAATTTCCAGATACTGCCCAAACCCACGGCAGAACCGGTCGCAGCGAGAATAAAGACCCAACGGCTTGCCCAACTGCCGTGGACAGAAACCTTGTCTGTCGACATCGTTACTACGCCCAACCACTAAAAAAAGAGGGCGCATTGTCCGGGAATCAACCTAGGTGCTCAAGCACGCAGGTGCCCGTAGCCGACACGCTCGCAACTGCCTATAATGCCGCCCCTATGGCTAAACAGAAGAAACACCCTACAGGGACCATCGCGCAGAATAAAAAAGCGCGACACGATTACTTCATCGAACATCGGTTCGAGGCTGGTCTGGTCCTGGCCGGCTGGGAAGTAAAAAGTCTGCGTGCAGGCAAGGCACAGCTGGTCGACAGCTACGTGCTGCTCAAGGATGGTGAAGCATGGTTGCTCGGCAGCCATATTGCGCCTCTGACGACTGCCAGCACCCACGTTATTGCCGACCCTACGCGCACCCGCAAGCTGCTGCTTAACCAGCGCGAGCTGGAAAAGCTGTTTTCAGCGGTGCAGCAGAAGGGTTACGCCTGCGTATGCCTCTCGATTTACTGGAGCAAGCACTTGATCAAGTGCGAAATTGCCCTCGGTAAAGGGAAGAAGGAATACGACAAGCGTCATACCGAGCGCGAGCGCGATTCCGATCGAGAGCTGCAGCGAGCGGTGCGCAACAAGGGCAAGGAAGACTAGACCAAGCCCGATGGTCTTGTAGCCGCTGCCGCAGGCCGCGATCGGCCGCGCAGCAGCCGCAATTTGCGATGCCCGAAAACCTCTTCGAGGTTTATCGCAGCCTGCGGCAGCGGCTACAAAAAATAATCACAACCCATTGCGCCGCTCAGCCCGTGCCACGCGCTGCACCTCTTGGCGCACCTCTTCCAGCACTTCCTGCACATACACCAGATGTCGGCTCGCCACTTCGCGAGCATCCTCCGCCCGCCCCTCAATAATCGCCAGATACAACTCGCGATGCTGACTGATCAGCATGTCGCGCGTTTCGCTGCGCTGCTTGTACATGCCACCGATATTGGTCACCACGTTGCGCTTGAGCAGGTCGAATAACCCGCGAATCGTGTGCAACAACACGGCGTTATGACTCGCTTCAGCGATAGCCAAGTGGAAGTTCGCATCCGCCTCCCCCTCTTCGGCGCGACTGACCTCATCAACCCGCGCATAGCAATCCTGTAGCCGCTCAAAGGCTAGCCGCAGCCGCTCGCGATCCATCTCGGTGGCCCGCGATGCCGCGTAAAAAGCGCACGAGGCCTCAAGGGTGTGACGAAACTCAAGCAAGTCGCGCTGTGCCTCGGGGTTGCTTTCGAGCAACTGCAGCAAGGGGTCACTGAACGTCGAACCCAGCGATGCCGCCACGTAATTGCCACCGCCCTGGCGACTGACCAGCAAGCCCTTGGCCGACAATTTCTGGATCGCCTCACGCAACGACGGGCGTGATACACCAAACTGCTCGGCCAGTGCACGCTCCGCGGGCAAGCGCTCACCCGACTTCAACGTGCCCTCAAGGATCATCCCTTCAAGTTGCTCGACAATGTCGTCCGACAAACGGCGCTGACGGATCTGATCAAACCCCATAACTGCTCTCCACCCTCCCGACCATGCGCCGGGGGCCGCTATTCTCGCCGATTGGCGCAACTCATACACCCATCAGAAACACCGCTTGAAACCCCATCAGATGCTCCGACAACGAACACCTCGACGAAAGATTTAGAGGCGGCAAATTGACACATGCCACATAAGGCTTTTAACCTAGCCAACAGCGATTGTAAATTGGTAATACCAATTTACCAAGAGCAATCGACAGCATCGACCAATAACAATTAGGGGCCACCCCATATGCAAACCTGGCAACAGCTCTACAGTCCGCTCGGCAGCCTCGGCCTGTCCGCTCTCGCGGCCGTAATCCCAATCGTATTCTTCTTCCTGGCCTTGGCCGTGTTCCGCCTCAAAGGTCACGTCGCTGGCAGCATTACCCTTGGACTGTCGATTCTGGTAGCCATCTTTGCCTTCCAGATGCCTGTCGACATGGCCTTCGCAGCAGCGGGCTACGGCTTTGCCTACGGCCTGTGGCCGATTGCCTGGATCATCGTTGCCGCGGTGTTCCTCTACAAACTGACCGTCAAAAGCGGCCAGTTCGAAATCATCCGCAGCTCGGTACTGTCGATCACCGACGACCAGCGCCTGCAAGTACTGCTGATCGGCTTCTGCTTCGGTGCATTCCTTGAAGGTGCAGCCGGTTTCGGTGCACCGGTAGCGATTACTGCCGCGTTGCTCGTAGGCCTGGGTTTCAACCCACTCTACGCAGCAGGCCTGTGCCTGATCGCCAACACCGCCCCGGTTGCATTCGGCGCACTCGGCATCCCGATCATCGTGGCCGGCCAAGTGACCGGCATCGACTCATTCAAGATCGGCGCCATGGCGGGCCGTCAGTTGCCCCTGCTGTCGCTGTTCGTACCGTTCTGGCTGGTGTTCATGATGGACGGCCTGCGCGGCGTTCGCGAAACCTGGCCTGCGGCACTGGTTGCTGGGCTGAGCTTCGCCATCACTCAGTACTTCACCTCGAACTACATTGGCCCGGAGCTGCCAGACATCACCTCGGCGCTAGCCAGCCTGATCAGCCTGACTCTGTTCCTTAAAGTCTGGCAGCCAAAACGTACCGCTGGTGCGCAGATCGCAGGTGTTACCTCTGACGTAATCGTCACCGCAAGCGCAGGTGGTTTCGGCAAGCCGACCAACCTGATGGCGTCGCCTTACAGCCTGCTGCAAATCTTGAAAGCCTGGTCACCGTTCCTGATCCTGACCGTACTGGTCACCATCTGGACCCTCAAACCGTTCAAGGCCATGTTCTCCGCCGGTGGCTCGATGTACGGCTGGGTATTCAACTTCGCGATCCCGCACCTGGATCAACTGGTGATCAAGACTGCACCGATCGTCAATGCCCCGACCGCCATTGCTGCCGTATTCAAGCTTGATCCGATTTCGGCCACCGGCACCGCGATTTTCTTCTCCGCGCTGATTTCGATGCTGATCCTGAAAATCAACATCAAGACTGGTCTGACCACTTTAAAAGATACCTTTTTCGAACTGCGCTGGCCGATCCTGTCCATCGGTATGGTGCTGGCGTTCGCCTTCGTCACCAACTACTCGGGCATGTCTTCCACCATGGCTCTGGTACTGGCAGGCACAGGCGCAGCATTCCCGTTCTTCTCGCCGTTCCTCGGCTGGCTGGGCGTGTTCCTGACCGGTTCCGACACCTCTTCCAACGCCCTGTTCAGCTCGCTGCAAGCCACCACGGCACACCAAATTGGCGTCAGCGACGTACTCATGGTGGCGGCCAACACCAGCGGCGGCGTGACCGGCAAAATGATTTCACCACAATCGATCGCCGTGGCCTGTGCGGCAACCGGTCTGGTGGGTAAAGAATCCGACTTGTTCCGCTTCACCCTCAAGCACAGCCTGTTCTTCGCCACCATCGTCGGCCTGATCACACTGGCTCAGGCGTACTGGTTCACTGGCATGCTGGTGCACTAATACGCGCTATGGTTACAGCACATTAATGGCGCCGGGGTACTGCCCCGGCGTCAATAATTCACTACCCGGTCCACCTCGGTGGACACATAACCGGGACCACCCGGAGACGCCTGATGAGCGAGCTTTTCTATAATGCCGTGCCAAATGCGACCCGCGTCGCCCCGCCCCTTCCGACTCCCCGCCAGTACCCTGCGCACAAGCCGCGCAAGGTCTACCTGTTCGGCACCTGCGTAGTCGACCTGTTCTTCCCCGAAGCAGGGATGGACGCTATTCACCTGATCGAGCGCGAAGGCATCGACGTCGATTACCCGCAAGGTCAAAGCTGCTGCGGACAACCGGCCTACACCTCGGGTTACACCGATCAGGCGCGAGAAGTCGCACGTTCACAGCTTGCCCTGTTTGCTGAAGACTACCCGGTGGTCGTGCCGTCCGGCTCCTGCGCCGGCATGCTGCGCGAACACTACGAAGACCTGTTCAAGGACGAGCCCGAGACCCTGAAAAAGGTCCACGCCTTGGCCGAGCGCACCTTCGAGCTGACCGAGTTTTTGCTGTTTGTATGCAAGGTCCAATTCAAGGACCACGGCGCCCCGGTCAAGGTCGCATTGCACACCTCATGCTCCGCACGCCGCGAAATGAATACTCACCTGCACGGCCGCGAAATGCTCGCGCAACTGAGCAATGTGGAACGCATCGACCACAGCCACGAAAGTGAATGCTGCGGTTTTGGTGGGACATTCAGCGTCCGTATGCCGGACATTTCCGGCGCAATGGTCGCGGACAAAACCCGCTCGCTGATTGATACCGGCGCGCACCAAGTACTCACCGCCGACTGCGGCTGCCTGATGAACATCAACGGCTCGCTGGAAAAGCAGAAACAAGCTCTACGCGGCCAGCATCTGGCCAGTTTTCTGTGGCAGCGCACCGGAGGTGAACAATGAACGCAAGCACGCTGATCCCTACCGTCACCGTGGAAGAAGACTTCCGCGAACGCGCCCACGAAGCCCTGGGTGATGTGCAACTGCGAAACAACTTCCGCAGCGCCATGGATTCGCTAATGACCAAACGCGCCGTGGCCTTCAGCGACGCCCATGAGCGCGAACACTTGCGCGCCCTCGGCAACGCGATCCGCGCCCGCGCACTGTCCAAACTGCCCGACCTGCTGGAACGACTGGAAGCCAACCTGACCCGCAACGGCGTGCAGGTGCACTGGGCTGAAACCGTCGACGAAGCCAACGAAATCGTTATATCCATTGCTCGCCGCCGCGCCGCCAAACAGGTGATCAAAGGCAAGTCGATGGTCAGTGAAGAGATGGAGATGAACCACGTGCTTGGCGCCCAGGGCATTGAATGCCTTGAGTCCGACATGGGCGAGTACATCGTTCAGCTCGACAATGAAAAACCGTCCCACATCATCATGCCCGCGATCCACAAGAACGCAGGGCAAGTGGCCGACCTGTTTCACGAAAAACTCGGCGTTGAATACACCAAGGACGTCGACCAACTGATCCAGATCGGCCGTCGCGTATTGCGACAAAAATTCTTTGAAGCCGATATCGGCGTCTCCGGGGTCAACTTCGCCGTTGCCGAAACCGGCACCCTGTTGCTGGTAGAAAACGAAGGCAACGGCCGTATGTCGACCACCGTGCCGCCTGTGCATATTGCCGTCACCGGCATCGAGAAAGTCGTCGAAAACCTGCGTGACGTTGTACCGCTGGTGTCGTTGCTGACCCGCTCGGCCCTTGGTCAGCCAATTACCACCTACGTCAACATGATCTCCGGCCCACGCAAGCCCGGCGAGCTGGACGGCCCTGAAGAAGTGCATCTGGTGTTGCTCGATAACGGCCGCAGCCAGGCATTTGCCGACAGCGAACTGCGCCAGACTCTGAACTGCATTCGCTGCGGTGCCTGCATGAACCACTGTCCGGTTTACACCCGCATTGGCGGTCACGCCTACGGCGAGGTGTATCCGGGTCCGATTGGCGCAATCATCACCCCACACATGGTCGGTCTGGCCAAAGTCCCGGACCACCCGAGCGCCTCGTCACTGTGCGGCGCCTGTGGCGAAGTGTGCCCGGTAAAAATTCCGATCCCGGCCCTGCTGCGGCGCTTGCGCGAAGAGAACGTCAAAGCCCCCGGCACCTCGCCCCGCATCATGCGCGGTCAGGGCAGCAAGTACTCACGCAAGGAACGCCTGATCTGGAACATGTGGGCCAAGCTCAACAGCTCCCCTGCCCTATACCGCGTTTTCCTCAAGGCCGCGACCCGCCTGCGCGGGCTCACGCCGAACAATGTCGGCCCGTGGACACAAAACCACAGCGCCCCCAAACCCGCTGCCCGTTCGCTGCACGATATGGCCCGCGAGCATTTGGCGAAAAAGTCGGGAGACCAGTAATGAGCGCTAAGCAAAACATCCTCAACAAACTGCGCAAAAGCCTTACTGGCACCACGCCCGTGCCTGACAACTTCGATGAAGTGCTGGTGACAGAGCCATGGACCTACGCCCCGGAGCAACGCATCCCGCAACTGCGTAAGTTGATGGAAGCCGTACACACCGAAATTCACCTCAGCACCGAGCAAGACTGGCCCGCGCTGCTGGCGCAATTGGTCACCGACCGTCAACTGCCAAGCCTGCTGATCGCGCCAACTACACCCCACGGGCAAAAAGTGACCGACCACTGGGCACAAAACCCTGCGCTACCAGCACTCAAGGCCTACGACCGCCCGGTAGAAGAATGGAAAGCCGAGCTGTTCAACGACACCCCGGCCAGCCTGACCACCACCTTGGGCGCGATTGCTGCCACCGGTAGCCTGATCATGTGGCCGACACCGGAAGAGCCACGCCTCATGAGCTTGGTACCACCGGTGCATTTCGCCCTGCTCAAGGCCAGCGAAATCCGCGATAACTTCTATCAAGTACAGCGTGAGATGAACTGGGCGGCGGGTATGCCGACCAACGCATTGCTGGTGTCCGGCCCGTCGAAAACCGCCGATATCGAACAAATCCTCGCCTACGGCGCCCACGGTCCGAAAGACCTGATCGTGCTGATTCTGGAGGACGCATGAGTCTGCCCGCCGCCTTTGTGCAAGATGCCCAACGGCTGATCCCGCAAGACCGTCGCTTCAGCGACCCGCTATCAACCCTGGCCTTTGGCACTGACGCGAGCTTTTATCGGCTGATTCCCAAGCTGGTGATTCGCGTTGAGTCCGAAGACGAAGTGGTCGAACTGCTGCGCCTGGCCCGTCGCGATCAAGTGTCGGTGACCTTCCGCGCAGCGGGCACCAGTTTGTCTGGCCAAGCCATCAGCGACTCGGTACTGATCGTACTGGGGGATAACTGGAATGCTAAGGAAATACGCGGCCAGGGTATGCAGATCCGCCTGCAACCCGGCGTAATCGGCGCTCAGGCCAACGCTTGGCTGGCCCCGTACGGACGCAAGATCGGCCCCGACCCGGCATCGATCAACGCCTGCAAAATTGGCGGCATTGTCGCCAATAACGCCAGCGGCATGTGCTGCGGCACCGCGCAAAACACTTACCACACCTTGGCAGGCCTACGCGTAGTGCTGGCCGATGGCACCCGGGTCGACACCGAAGACGCAGCCAATATTGCCGCCTTTCGTCAAAGCCACGGCACATTACTCGAACAACTGGCGACATTGGCCCGCGAGACCCGCGCCAATACCGAACTGGTTGCCCGAATTCGCCACAAATACCGACTGAAAAACACTACCGGCCTGTCGCTTAACGCCTTGGTGGATTTCGACGACCCGCTGGATATCCTCAGCCACTTGCTGGTGGGCAGCGAAGGTATTTTGGGCTTTATCAGCGCAGTAACCTACGACACCGTGATCGACCATCCGAACAAAGCCTCGGCGCTGATCGTGTTCCCGGATGTTGAAACCTGCTGTAACGCCGTAACCGTGCTCAAAAGCCAGCCTGTTTCCGCTGTAGAACTGCTGGACCGCCGCAGCCTGCGCTCGGTACAGGACAAACCCGGCATGCCAGCTTTCGTACAACAACTGTCGGCCAATGCCTGCGCTCTGCTGATCGAATCTCGCGCCGCGTCCCAAACCTTGCTGCACGAGCAACTGGCGCAAATCATGGCCTCGCTGTCGGCCTTTGCGGTCGAGAAACAAATCGATTTCACCGAAGACCCAAAAGAAAACGCCAAGCTGTGGGCGATCCGTAAAGACACCTTCCCCGCCGTTGGCGCGGTGCGCAAAACCGGCACCACGGTGATCATCGAAGACGTGACGTTCCCGGTCGAACAACTGGCCATCGGCGTCAACCGCCTGATCGAGCTGTTTGACAAGCACCACTATGACGAGGCGATCCTGTTCGGCCACGCGCTGGAGGGCAACCTGCACTTCGTCTTCACCCAGGGCTTCAACAACCCCGAAGAAGTCGCGCGCTACCAAGCCTTTATGGATGACGTCGCACAACTGGTGGCCGTGGAGTTCGGCGGCTCGCTCAAGGCCGAACACGGCACCGGGCGCAATATGGCGCCCTTTGTCGAACTGGAATGGGGCAGCGACGCCTACCAACTGATGTGGACACTCAAACGTTTGCTCGACCCACAGGGCATTCTCAACCCCGACGTGGTACTCAGCGAAGACCCGCACATCCACCTCAAGCACCTGAAACCGATGCCAGCCGCTGACGAGATTGTGGATAAGTGCATCGAGTGCGGCTTCTGCGAACCCGTGTGCCCATCCAAAGGGCTGACCCTCAGCCCGCGCCAGCGGATTGTGATCTGGCGTGATATTCAGGCCAAAAAAAGCGCCGGTATCGACACTACTGAACTGGAAAAAGCCTACGCCTATCAAGGTATCGATACCTGCGCGGCAACCGGCTTATGCGCGCAACGCTGCCCGGTTGGCATCAACACTGGCGAACTGGTGAAAAAACTGCGTGCCCGCAGCGCTCACAGCGTGAAAACCGCCGACTGGCTGGGCAATCATTTTGCAACCACGCTGCAAGGTGCACGCTTCACCCTGCATGTGGCCAATGGCGCGCGCATGCTACTGGGCGCGCCGCGTATGGCAAAAATCTCGTCTGCACTGACCAGAGCCAGCAAGGGCCGCGTCCCGCTGTGGACAAACGCCATGCCCCAGCCGGAGCGGGCGATTCGCTTCACCGCGCCCCTCACGGATGCCCGACCACGGGTGGTCTATCTGGCGGCCTGCGTATCGCGGGTCATGGGCCCTGCGGCAGGTGACCAAGAACAAATGTCACTGCTGGATAAAACCCGCGGGCTGCTGGAAAAAGCCGGTTATCAGGTCGTGTTCCCCGACAATATGGACAGCCTGTGCTGCGGCCAGCCGTTTGCCTCCAAGGGCTACAGCGAACAGGCCGAACATAAGCGCCAGGAACTGATCGGCGCATTGCTGCATGCCAGCCGTGGCGGGCTTGACCCGATCTACTGCGACACCAGCCCGTGTACCTTGCGCCTGGTGCAGGACCTGGGCGAAAGCCGCCTCGACCTGTACGACCCGGTACGGTTCATCCGCACCCACCTTGTGGATAAGTTGAAATTCACCCCACAAACCGCGCCGATAGCCGTGCATGTAACCTGCAGCACCCAGCACTTGGGCGAAAGCCAGGCGCTGATCGATATCGCCCGTCTGTGCAGCACCGAAGTCGTCATCCCGGAAGGCATTCACTGCTGCGGTTTTGCAGGCGACAAAGGCTTTACCACCCCCGAGCTGAATGCCCACTCACTGCGCACCTTGAAAGACGCGGTCCAGCATTGCAGCGAAGGAATATCGACCAGCCGAACGTGTGAAATTGGCCTGAGCCAACATGGCGGGATTGACTACCACGGCCTGGTGTATCTGGTGGATCGGGTGACAACCTCCAGCACGCTATAACTCTGTAGCCGCTGCCGAGAGGGAGCGAGGCAGCGGCTACAAAATCCGGCCTGACCTCACCAAAAGTGATCAGCATCAATCCCTGTGTTCGAGCGCAAAAAAAACCTGAAATTAATAGCCTGCCACAAGCAAAACTCCTGAGCGTGGCTATAGTCAATTGGCTTAAGGCCCCAATGTTTGGGGCATAAAACCGAGCCTGGAGCCACCGGGCCTATCATGAGCACAAGGAGTTTTCCCCATGAAGCGTACCGCTCTTGCTGGTTTGTTTATTTCCGCTGTGATGTTGGCCTCACCGGTGTTTGCGGCAGAAGACCTTTGCCAAATCAACCTGCAGAAAATCAAGGACGCTGTGGTCAGCTCCGGAGAAATGAGCTCAGATTTACAAGACAGCATCGATAGCCGAGTCGCTGATGCCAAGGCTGAGCAAGCCAAAGGCACGAAAGAAGGCCTCGATAACTGCATTTCACTGACGACCCAGACGCTTCAGGATATTGCCGATAACAACAAAGGTGGTGAGTAGCCCCTTTAGGTTGGCCTTCTGCGCCAGAAAGGCGTAGACTCCGCAAGCTTGCTGGTTACACACAGCAAGCATCGGGGCCGTTTAGGATTCGACGCCGGTTGCGAAACTCTAGGTGCATGCCGAGTTGGTAACAGAACTCGTAAATCCACTGTTGCAACTACTTATAGTTGCCAATGACGAAACCTACGAGGGTCAAGCTCTCGCAGCGTAAGCTGCCTTAGCCATCCTCCTGGTACCTTCGGGTCCAGCAATCACTAGGGGATGCCTGTAAACCTGAAGTGATTGTCATATAGAACAGGATCGCCGTGCAGTACGTTGTGGACGAATCGGCTAAAACTTACACAACTCGCCCAAAGCACCCTGCCCTTCGGGTCGCTGAGGGTTAACTTAATAGATACGGCTAAGCATGTAGTACCGACAGCGGAGTACTGGCGGACGGGGGTTCAAATCCCCCCGGCTCCACCAAATAGCTGCCCAGACCTGTCTCAGACAGTCTGCGAAACACCCAAGAAGCCCGCCCCGTGCGGGCTTTCTTGTTTCTGGCTATCCGTCCCTGTCTCCCCTTATGCATTCCCGCCGTGTATCCCTGCGTCTCTTTGCTCTAATTTTTAACCAAAGGGATACACACCAATGAAACGTGCCGATATCAAGCGCCGCCCTTTGTCTGATACCACGCTGCTTGGCCTGGAATGCACGCAACGACTTGCAGAGCTACTTCCAAGGCTTCGACAGCGCACAGCGCGCACGCTTGGTCGCACGACTGGGCTGGTATGACAGCGCCTTTCTACTGCCAGAACAGCAAGTCGGCTCCCACACAGAGCATCTGCACTTCTATGAAGCAGGCGCCCAGCTTCCGCCTATCAGTGAAGCTGGCACCCTGGAGCAGTGGCAAGAGCAAATCGGCGCCTTGTGCGTGGGTAATCATCGCTTGGCATTTGTGGCCAGCGCGGCGTTTGCTGGACCACTGCTGCACATGCTTGGTCATGAATCAGGCGGCTTTCACCTGTACGGCGATAGCTCGGGCGGTAAAACCACCCACCTGCAAGTCGCTGCCTCTATCTACGGCGGGCCGCGCTTGGTGCGGTCATGGCGCTCGACCGATAACGCTTTGGAGTCCATCGCCGCAGCGCACTCGGACGGCCTTCTGGTTCTCGATGAAATCGGTATGTGCGACCCGCGCATCATTGGCGAAACCGTTTACATGCTCGGCAACGGCACCGGTAAAGCCCGCGCTAATGATCGTGGCCAAGCGGGCCGACAGGTTCAAGAGTGGCGCCTGCTATTTCTATCCACAGGCGAAAAAACCTTGGCGCAACACATGGCCGAGGCCAACAAAGAGCTCAAAGCGGGTATGGAAGTGCGCATGCTCGCCGTGCCTGCAGACGCCAGTAAAGGGCTCGGCATGTTCGACGTGTTGAAGGTTTCGAGGACGCTGCCGCCCTTTCTGACGCACTCAAGGCCCGAGTAGCCAAGTACTACGGCACACCGCTTACAGCCTTTCTATCAGCGTTGTGCGAGCCAGGGAAAATGCACGGCTGGGCGATCATCCTGCGCCGCACCCTGGAAGGGTTTATTGCCAAGTCCCTGCCCGCCTCAGCGAGTGGTCAGGCACATCGTGCAGCACTTCGCTTTGGTCTTGCGGCTGCAGCTGGTGAGCTCGCTACCGCATTGGGTATCACCGGTTGGCCTGACGGCACCGCAACCACAGCAGCCCGTGTCTGCCTCAACGCATGGCTGAATGAACGCGGCGGCACCGGTAACTATGAAGGTGACGCCATCGTTACTCGGCTGCGCCAAGTCATCGAGCGCTTTGGTGAAAGCCGATTCACTCGCTGGGAGTCTGCCGCAGCCAAGATCGATGAGCACGGTCCGCGCACCATTGACCGGCTGGGCTTTCGAAAGTCGTTGGAGCACGGCCTGGGCGACGAGCTTCACACCACCAACACTTACTACGTGCTGCCCGAGGCTTGGCGCTCCGAAGTATTCAAAGGCATGAACATCAATGCCGTGAACAAGGAGCTGCTACGTCGTGGAGTGCTCGAGCCGGGAAGCGATGGTAAGGCGTATAGCCTCGTCCGCCTGCCGGGACTAGGGCCACAACGCTGCTACATCGTAAATACGGTTCCGGGGACAGATGAGAGCGAGGCCAGGGCTGCCTGACGGTTGCCCATTGATAGAGGTAGTGCCGGCTTATTCCCGGTCTCGCCAGCCGTTCAGCCACCCTCTAATCGAATTACATTGAGATAGAACCAATGAACGAGATCCAAGAACTGAAAGACCGCCGCGAACAAAAAATTCTCGAGAAGAAACACTTGAGCGCGAACTGATCCCCTACGCCGCAGCACTCGAAGACTATGAAGAGCTGCAAAGTTTGGAAGAGAATTTGCGATATAGAATCACCGATAAAAAAAGACAGGTCGGCTACCGTGAACGGGACATCGAGCCCCTCAATCAGCAGATCCATCGCCGAGAAACACTGGCCAATCACCAAAGCCTGATGGCTGGCTACATCGAAGCCATCACTACATGGAAGGCTGACGAAGAAGAGCTAAACCAAAAACGTGACAGCATCAGTACGCGCTTGGAGCAGGTCCGTCAGCAAGCACATGAAGATATGACAAAAGCTCGGCAGGCAGAGACAGAGGCCGCTACAGCTTATGCACAGGCAGTCGCTTGGGGCGATGTCGAAGGTGAGAAAAAAGCTAATGACGACGCTCAAAAAGCTGCAAAACATCTCACCTCAGCCGCAGAGCATCATCGTCGCCAACAGCTGATTATTACTGCGCTGGAGCAAGAAATCGTCACTATTGATCGACACATCTCAGAAGCACAGAAAACGCGCGCAGACATTGAAAACCAAGCGTCACGCTTGGCAAACACAGTGCTTGAAGAAAAGTGGAATGCTGCTGCAATAGCTCTGCTCGAGGTAGGCGGCAAGCTGTGGGCCGCTCGGCGTCTTATCGATCGCGACCCAATAGCGCTGACGAACCTGAAAATCCCTGAGCAGGGCGAAAACTACGGGCCTTGGGGCTGGAGCGATCTTTCAGAACGCTCATATCAGCATAGCTTTGAAGACGTACTCGCTATGTAACGCAGCTTTCCCCCGAGACGGCTTTGAAGCAAGGCCGTCTCGGTCATCCACGAGGCCCCACCATGAACGCTGCTACACAAAGCAAAATCAGCTATTCGGATTCCCTGAAAGCCAGGAAAACGCATTTGAACGGACTAATAAACCTCGTAAAACCAAGGACAGGGAAAACTACAAAAATAGAGACTTTGACGATTGCAGCAATGAATGCAGAGATCAGCGTTATAGAGCAACAGCTGAATAAACGGAGTTAACACTATGGCGGTAGCAGACAAGGCTTCCGCCATAGTCTGAGCCACAAGCATCTACCATTAGTCATTCCTAACAGCCCTGCACTGAAAAACCTCCACGCGCCCATCAGATTTATTACAGCTGCGCACTTAACCGCTTGAAGGCCTTAGCGACAGACCTTCAAGCGGTCATAAGCGGTCACCAAGACACGCTAATGAAATCAGAGACGACTAAAACTTATTAAACACTGGACTCAATCGACACTTCAGTCGCGACATCTGCCGCGATTTTGCTAGCAATCTCGGCATACAATTCTACGTCTTCGCCTTCAGATGAAATGGATATGATTAAACTGTAACGAGCATTAGACTGATGTCTATTCAAATGCGCTCTATAACGCCACCACCCTGACACTGGATATACAGCTATTTTATCTCTAGCAGCCAAATCAATTGCATGACCAATCCAAACATCGCTATGCACTGAGCCAGCCGCAATGCTTTTAGGTCCGAAAGTCCAGTTATTATCAACTTCAGCGGGCTGAGGCTTTACATCTGCTTTTTCAAGCTTATTTATTCGATGCCTGAAATCCGAATCAGTATCTGATTTTTTCTTAAGCTCAAAACGAAGACCATACGACTGATATCTAGCAGGTATAACCTGCGCCATTTCGCCAGGGCTAGGCTCAATAAAATATGATAGCGTTATCTTCAGCTGTACCTCTCGGTTTTCTAAGCGCTCAAGCTCGCTCTTCGGCCATGGAAGATCGTAATAGTGAACCTCGTTAAACGACGGAGATCCGATCTCTCGACCTTTATCATTAACTTCTTTTTTGAAGGGTTTAATGTACGCCTCAGAAATTAATGCAAGGTCATTTTGTGCAGATGCTAAAGCCCGCTCTAGCTGCGGCACTCCATATCCAAACTGACGCGCAAGCATGATGCACTCTTTTTTGCTTTTCCTGTGAAGCCTAGCAAGCATTGCTGGAGTCCACTGGGCACTATGAATAATCAGAGCTCTTATAGTTTCTGGCCAAAGATCTGGAAACCGCGCCATAATCTCCGCTGCAAGACCAGCAGCTTGTGCCGTCGCAGAGCTAGTCGCCCAAAATTCTTCAATGGGATTTTTTGTGAAGTTTTTCCCAGTGGTTAATATCGAAAGTGCAGGCACGCCAGATACCAGTTCCCGCCCGTCAGGACTGATAGCTTTATTTCCTGCCTCAAATACTATTTCTGGCTTGATTGGACTTCTAGAGTGCTCCCAGTCTGTACTAATACGACTATAAGGGCTATGGTCACCTACTTCGGCGAGGGTTTTCCAGCCATCCATTTTCGGCTGTTCCGACAGATCTACCTTGTCCGTGAAACCACCAACAGCAATAGCATTCCATGACTGCCCTGGGTCTTCTATTGGAAACTCATCGTAATCAGAAACATCATCTGGATTCGATGAATCAGGAATATTCCCTGCTGAAAGAATGAACAGTCGCTTAGGGCCTGATTGATTGTCATCTCTGGTATCGAAATCACCAAGCATTGAGCCAGAACAAATTTGGTCAATTGCAGAACTCCAGGTTGTTGGACGCTCGCCTGAAACATCCTCATTGGAGATTGCCATGCAATAAACTCGTTTTCGCCCTGGCGCTCGAGCTTCTGCAAGGGCAACGGCCGCCTGAGTAATAACGCCATAACTGGACGGTTCGTTTCTTGACCAACCAGGAGGAGGAATAAATTTTACTGACTCTAATCGGATATTTAAGTCGATATTCCGTTGGTCCGCCAATGCAAAAGTGAGATCACCATATAACGCAGCGCCCGCCATATTGGTCCCATGGCCGTGATGGTCATCACCTCCCCAGTCAGGATGTATTGCTTGGCAATCTTCTGACGCTAGGGCGTGCTGGAGGAGCGGATGCGCTTGATTTACTCCATTATCAAGAACACAGACGGCGGGACAATCGACAGCGGGAGGGACTACTCGGTTTATTAAACTAGAAATCCAGTCTTCTTTTTCTATCGGGTTTAATCTTGTAAAGAAGTAGGGATTATCTGTTGCTTTACGCAGTTCCTCTATTGCATCAGTATTGCTAATTAATATACTCATCTCAAGTGGATTCGCATAAATTAACAAAATCTCCGAATCAGGAAAACTCAAAGCTGCTTCGTTTACGCGCAACCTTAACTTTTGAGCTATCCTTCGAAGCTTCTCAGACCTAGAAGATATGCACCAGCACTCCCACCACAAGCTTGTTGCCATGTCCCTAGGAAATGGTCTTGAGTCCGTCCAAAGACTTTCGATATCACCTATCAAAAAACTTTCCACTGGCGCAAACTTTAATTCATTTTTTGCCTTTCCTGATCCAACTCTCTCTTCAGCGTATTCCTGCACCTTTAGGGTTAGAAAATCTACAGCATCTTCCGGAACATAAAGAGCACCAACAATATCGCCCCCATCAGCAACTCTCAATGCCGAGAGTCTTATATCTTTACTTTTCCAATTTAGATTGGGAATAGCCGAATCAGAAGAAATTAAAACTTCCAGATAGATTGCCGGACAGCTTTCACTAATATCAGTACTGTAGAAACCATTTCTTCCAGCTGCAGCTTGAAAAGCCAAAGCTAACTTGTCACGAAGTTGCCTACCATGAGAAACATCCCTGCCAGACGTAATACCGCTTAAGTCTTTACTAGGCCGCTGATAAAGGTGACCACTCTGAAAACTTTCGACACGAAAATGCGGGAGATTGTAACTTAAAACCTTACTCGCTTCTTCCATAATCTTTACGGCTCCTGCCTGCACTTGCAATCTAGTTAGGGGTCAGACCCGACATAGTTTCCCTAAGTGCATGACGCTCTTTAAGTGCATTTATTATTATTTCGGCAGAAACCTGTTTTATATCGCCGAGAATCATTTCCTTCAAAACTTCACTTGCGGCCCTACTAAGCTCTGCTTGACTTAAGCCTGTAGCTGCCTCAATAATTTTCACCCAAGAAATACGTTTGGGTAAGTGAGAGTGTAAAAAAGAGCTCAATACAGCTTTTATACCTTCAGAGTCGGGGAGGTCGTACTCTAAAATGTCGTCAAATCTACGAAACAGTGCACGATCCAAAAGCTCCGGATGGTTAGTCGTAGCAACTACAAGACTATCTGTACTATTTGACTCTTCAAGGAACTGCAAGAAAGAGTTCAACACTCTTCGCATTTCACCAACGTCATTATCTGCGTTGCGACGCCCACCAATAGCATCAAACTCATCAAACAAATAAACGGCCCGAACAGATGCGATCTGATCGAAGATCAATCGCAGCTTCGAGGCAGTCTCACCCATAAACCTAGTGATAACTGTTTCGAGCCTGATTGTAAATAGCGGCAACTGCAACTCACCAGCTAATATCGAAGCAGTTAATGTTTTACCAGAACCAGGCGGCCCCACTAAAAGTAACCGAGAACTTGGTGGAAAACCATGATGTCGCAATCGGTCACGTTGTCTTTGTTGATGAATCAAGCGATTTAACCGATCGCGCATAGACTCTTGCAAGATTAAGTCTTGCATTTGTGCTTTGGGGTACGACACAGACAAGAGGTTCTCGAGATCACCTCGAGGCTTAGAGATTGGAATAGCAACTTCGCTTCCAGGCCGACCAGATACACTACGGATTGAAGTTTTACGCTTGCGTGCGGCATCCACGAGAGTCTTCAATTCGTCTGCCACTTCCTGACGGCCCCTACGCGCTTCGGCAGCGGCAACTTGTAGAGCGATCGAGAGAAACTGTTCCTCGTCTCCCTGATTGTGGCTGCTAAGCAGTGCGATAATTTGTCGGGCCGTAGCCATAGGAGCGTCTTCCCTGTCCGGTCTATGGGCTGCTGCTTGGATTCATCCCGCAGTTTAGACCATCGGCTGCCCCGAGCCTACTCTCAGTCGTCAGATAACGCCCAATGGAGTTCTCTAGCAAGCCGAATACGCACGCTACAGGGCACTCATCTCAGCTATACAGACCATATGAGCTGGCTCAGACTGATCGATTGTTGCCATTGATACCCTTGTGTGGTGCGCACCCTGTGAGACTGCGACACCCCACAAGGCTTTAAAATTGCTTTGCTTGAGTTTTAGACGATCCGATTTCAGCCAATGCTTGCCGCTAGAATTAGGTCGTTTCCTGTCAGCCGTGACAAGCCAAAATCTACCCGAAAGTGACCTCGACCCAATAGCAGCTTCCGGCAAGAAGCGCTCCTTAGCACCATTACCGTAGACTCGACGTTTGGCACCCTCTCTAGGCGTTTTTCAAATCAACGTTCCAGCTGCGACCAACGTATTAGGCAACGATCAATGAAGCACGCTTGTAGGTGTTATAACTTAGAACCAGCTCGCATCATTGAACATAATCGAAACAGTCCGAAACACGGGCTATGAGTGAGAAATAGGAATGGCTCTAGAGTGGCTTGCGGTACTCAAGACACCTGCTGTATGGATCTTGAAGAAAATCCTGACGACTGCAGGTGAAGAGTACGATCGACATAAAGCCAGCAACAGGGCCATGCAAGGTGAGGACCTAGCCAGCCAAACCAGCCTTCATAACCTGATATGCGAAGGGCTGAAAAAGCTTGCAGACAGTGGTAAATCTTTTTCAGGGCTTCAGCCTCATGCCTTCCGAAACTGGTTGCGGCAAGACGCCAACGTCGAGCTATTTGTCAAAGCGCTGGTAGCGCGGGCAGGTGGTAACTTGGAAACGTCAGAACGGTCCGAGAGAGAGCTCGCTGCAAATTACGAAGTTTTCGCTCGGAGTACAGGATCGCTAGCTGATAGCTCCGTGACACAAGTCGTCTCGTATGTCTTGGGGCAACTCCAAGCGACAGAGAAGGGCAAACAAGCATTACAGTCTGCTATTGCGTTTCGCTCATCTGCGCAACTGCAAATGCTGCTTCATCCCACGCAGCTTCAATTTCCAAGTGATGCCGATTTGGATCGTGTTCGAGCCATGGCCACAAGCTTGCTGGAGGCAGGCAAGCGCAGTTGGAAAATGCCTGAGTTCATTGCGCCACTCACGTTAGAGGCTCATGAGAAACAAGGTGACCACGACACGAGCCCGCGACCAATTAGTACCCCTGAGCTTGTGACAGTCATCGAGACTGGAGTCAGCCTGATCCTGTTCGGCGAGGGCGGTATAGGCAAAACTACATTTCTATTAGAGCTGTGTTCGTCTTGTTTCAGCGCAGGTAGCCGTATACCTCTGTTCGTGGACGCCGCGCTCTGGGGGCGGGCTAATACGAGCCTTCTTGAATACATATCTAAACGTTCCTCAGCAATAGCAAATGGTGTAACTGTCGATGAACTAACCAAATTGGCCGAAGCTGGTCGGCTGGTCGTCATGCTCAACGGCTGGAATGAGGTGCCTGCCTCACTGAAGCTGGCCTGTCTAGAGGAACTAAACCAGTTATCAGTCGCTGCTGACTCACTAGGCATTGTGGTCGTATCACGGAGTTCAAGTGATGTGCCCAGGCTACCAAATACGAGGCGTGTGGAGGTTCGAGGCCTTACATGGGATGGCCAGTCGGCGGTACTCCGTGCTGAACTTGGCGATGTCGGATCGGCACCGCTACTGGTCTTACTTGCCAAAAATACGCACCTGCGCCATGTAACTAGGAGCCCGCTCATACTTCGAGGCTTCATTGCACAAGCTAGGAGAGGTGATGCCTCGTATTCGAGCGTATTTGACCTCCTCGGTGCCACAGTGCAGGCCTTTGAAGAAGATGACCTGCGTACTTTGGTGCTGTCTGACTCACCTGTAGATGGCCATTCTCGCGAATACCTTGAAGAGCTGGCCTGCCAACTTACGCAGAAACGAACTATCTATTGCTCCAAAAACGACGCGCTTCAATTTATTCACGCCGCAGCCACTCAACTAGCCGAGCGCAGGTTAATAGGCGCTCCTCCACAATTGGCCCCAATCTTAGACTTGCTGGTCAGTCATCACTTATTGCACCTCGACGATGGTGTGGTTCGCTTCGCCCACCAACGTTTCCAAGAATACTTCGCAGCTACACGACTGCTACGGAACTGCGGTGATGATGGCGTCTCGCCTGCGATTCTGCGTGCAACGATCAACCAACCGGCCTGGGACGAATCTTTTGCACTTATCGCAGACAAGCTAAAAGGTGACAGGAGCTCGGCTGCCGCTAGAACCAGGATAGTAACGGTTGGCCTAGCGATAGACTTGGGGCGGGCTTGCGACCTGGCAGGAGTCTGCGGTTTTAGTGACGCAGACAACTCTGAGCTTCATCGTCACCTAGTGGCTAGCGTCAATGAACTAGCCTCATCCCCCTTGTACGAAGTTCGCGATATTGGAGTCACCTATCAAATTGCGTCCGGCTTACCTGCTTTCGCCGATAAGCTGTGGCCACTCCTTGAGAGCGAAGATCAACAGACCCGCTTGCATACGTATCAATTGAAAAGTTCCGGCATATCCCTGCTTCAGCTTGGAGCCGGGGCTGAACTCCGAGTTGCCTCATGGCCATCAGAGCGCCGAGTAGAATTTGTACACGAGATCGCTGATAGAGCAGACAACTACGAGTTTCTCGTGGAGCTGGCTCAAAGTGAGCCTGAACCTGCCGTTAGGGCAGCAGCGATTTGCGCCTTATTTTGGCATTTCCCTGCCTCGGATGTGCCTTTCCTAGCCTGGCTGGATGCTCCAATTGAAGTCCAGACTGAACACGAAGTCATGAACTACGTCCAATACGCTTTAGAGGATGGGTACGCTAGCGAGGAGGTACGAGAGCGTTTACTAGCCATCTATGGCAACGATATATCCGACAGCACACGGCTAAAGCTTGTGCAGGCCTTCCCTAGCGAGGTTGGGCCGAGGGCTATAGAGGTGATCTTCGAGTACTTAGGTAGTGGTGAACATCACGGAGACAATCGCCCCTTGATTGACATTGCACAGATCAATGCACCCGAACGCTTATTAGACCTTGCTTCGGAGCTCGCCTTGCAAGCACGAGTCGTGCCTGAATGGGTGGGTAAATTTCTGCACCAAGCCTCAACTGACGTAAAGACCAGTATATTCGAACGAGCATGGCTAGCTCTGCAGGGGGAAGACTTCAAGAGACTGAGTGGCGAGATACTGGGACCTCTTGCTGACCTAAACCAAACCGAGCGCAGCGTTGCCTCCTTGTTGCATCACCCAGAAACTTATCGAGGGACACTGACGGACCTAGACCACGAAAGGAATAGGCAACTGCGGTACTTGCTTGTGCATGCACCTGGGCATGACCTGCTTAATGTTGTAATGAAGCGAGCACAGGCATCCTCCTACTATGAGGCTGCTCAATTAGTTGAGCTTGTGTGGCGGCGAATTTGGCGCGACGAGGGTAGCCCCAGCACAGCTAATCAATGGCTGCCAACAGTTGATGAAGTCCGACAGTTAGTAACCCAGTTTTCTCAGAAGGAAGAGATCGCGGAGGTTCCACAGGACAGGATTTGGATATACCTTTCTTGCATAGCAAGTCAGGTCGCACCAGCGGAGTTCGGACCTCTTTTATTAGAGGCTTTTAGCCGTCATTTAGATGCTTGGAGTACTTTCAAGGAGAAAGTCGATCTGTGGTCTGAGAGCCCCTCATCGCCACGTCCATCTAACCCCCAGCTTGGCAACTATCTGCTATCGGCTATGGTGAAGCGTGGGCCTGAAGCGCTGCCGAGCCTGTTGGAACTAATGGCCCATCCTAGTGCGGTGAGGTTTATCCCAGATGTGATTGCTCGAATCGCCAGCTCTCCTTGGGCTAGCAAGAAGGAGCGGTCGTACAGCAGTGTCAGCGCGGATATCAGAGAGGGAATGCGGCGTAGGAATCTGGGCCGCGAGCATCGTCAACCTGATGACACCTTTCAATATTGGACTGATGAGGCGGCCAGCATCCTTGGGCAGAAGCTGAGCGAGCTTGTGACACGCTGCCAAGAGAAGAGATCCAATGACGAGAAGTGGAACCTACGAGAGGCGCAGTCCCAAGTTGGGTACCTCGCGGGGGTTGTCGCGAGAATTCCAAGTTCTAGCGTTATCGAGCCAATGCATCGCGCCTTAGCCAGTGCTCTGATGGATATCCACGGTACGGTTGATGCGTTGCGTGGACTCGTACGCCAAGGCTTTTACATCTCCGATACAGTAATTGTGAAGCAACTTGAAGCCCTGCACGAGCAAACGGCCGATGCCACGTGGATCGACAATGAATCGAGCTATGTGATGTCAGATCTAAGTGAACTACTGCTTATCGCGGTGCCCCCATCGCTCTTGAGCAAAACGGTGGGGTACTACCTTCAGCAATGGCGAAGATTCACGCACCCCACTGAAATCATGCGCCGTTTGGGTGCCACGCATTCAGAAGCCGCTTGGCCCGTTCTTTTGGAGTTGGGCAGTGAGTTTGATGATAGCGAAGAACTCGCACGCGCTCTGGTTTCCTCTCTGACGCCAAGGTATCTCACCGAGTTTCTTGCCCTTGTCTCCAATGGGAGACTGTTTGAGTGGTGTAGAAGCGCTTGGACGCTGGAACAACTTGCTGCCAGCGTCGCGGCCACCGTTGGCGAGGGAACTAGTCAGATTGAGGCCTTCCTGAACGCATGCCGGAAACCCAAATTGCCTCTCGCTGATGTACTTGCCGGTGCAGTTCTCACGCACATCAAAGGAAGCGAGGCGGCTCGTCAGCTCTTCCTCTTAGAGGCACTTGATACAGGGAGGGCAGCTCACCCGAACATGCCAGCGTACAGGATGCTACTAGATGCATTCACGCTAAAAGAACCTTCCAGCAGCGCACAGTATGAAGTTGTACAGAACGCCAACAACGAACTAAGGGCGGAGCTTTATGCTCGTGCAAAAGGTACGGGCCTAATAGCAGATAGTTGCAGACGTCTACTTGCTTCATTGGAAGGCATGCGCCGCAAAAATGTCCGCCCCAACGACGAGCCGCGTCATCCCTCCCTAGAAGATGGCTTAGCGTGGACTGATGCCCTACTGGGACGCTACTAACTCATTGAGAGCCCGGTTTAGTAGGGCGTTCTCTGATATTACGTGACCCTAAGGGCTGGCAAGTATGTGAGGTGATCCAGCCTACAGGAACACATTCATATCTACTTTTGGCCGGAGTCTGACGTATGTGAGTGGCAGCTCTTGGCCTAATCCTGCCGTCGGCCAACTATAGGCTTGGGGTGGGTGATAGCGACCAATGAAGAGTTAATAACATGTAACACCAGCAGCTCTTGTAACACTTACCTACGAGTACAATCCAGAGCGGTGTAACCATTACAAAACCCTTTAAAGTCAGCTATATATGTAATCAGAAACACCTGTAACACTCGTAACACTGCTTTTGAGAGGGTTCCCCCTGCCCCTCTAATCAATGGTTCCTCCAGCGATAGATGCTAAAGCGCTTTTCGGTGCCTAAAAACTGATGGGGGCCCCTAGGAATTTTGGCTAGGTACGGGGCAGGAAACCCGCGCGATTGTGGTAGAGGAAAAGTGCACAGCTTAGTGAACAGGTGATCCGGGTGAACTGCTGGTTCACCAGTGCATTTGCACTATGGCTCAGGAGCCGCTGGGGACCCTGGGCATTTCGAGGAGATACGGGGCAGGAAACCCGCACGAAATCGTTAGTGGCTGGGTTTCAAAGTTTGTTGACCACACTTGACCGGTTGACCCAGTTGACTCACCTAGGTGTTCACTATCAGCAACACATCCGGTGCCCTGCTGGGTGCCTAGTCCCCCTCTCCTCTTTTCTTCAATATCTTTCGATTTCAACGATTGAAATTTCAATAAGCTGGGTGCCCTGCTGCTAAAAAAATCCTGCGGGTTTCATGCCCCGTACCCTAAAGAATTCGTCAGGGGCCCCCGGCAGTTTTTTCATGTATAGAGCAGGGCTCAATCAGCCACGTCTGGATGTCACCACATCCATTCAAACATAGGCTCCATTCCAACCACGGAGAGGTATCGAATTGTTGAACGCAAAAAAACCCACCAAGGCTTTTTTCATCAAGCTGGGGACCAGCGGACAATGGGAGAAAGAGTGCATCGAAAACGGCACCCTGAGAATTGGCTACCGTGAGGTACCCCATGAGTACTGTTTGGGTGGCGATTGGGATGCAGCTCGAAACTCTTTTCCTGAAAGCTCGAACCCAGGCAGCGTTACAAGGCATATCAACCAAGTACGGCAATTCTACGAGGAGCCAGAATCTACCATCTGGATAACCTTCTTTTCTGACCGACTGTGGTGGTGCTTCGCTAAGCCTGGAATTACCCAGCTCCCAGACCTAACAAAAACTAGGCAGGCCTCAGGTGAGTGGCGTGACACTGACATCAATGGAAGGGTACTTATCAAAAGCCACCTGAGCGGCAAGCTCTTAGCCGTGCAGAGCTTCCAAGGAACAATTTGTACCGTCCGAGAGTTCAACTACTTGATTCACAAAATCATGGGAACATCTGAGCCTCATATCGCAGAGGCTCAGCTAGCTGTCGACAACCTGATTGCAGCTGTCATACCCATTATTAAAAACCTCCACCCCAAGGATCTTGAAACACTCACTGATTTGATTTTTCGGCAGGCCGGTTGGCAGCGAACAGGAGTGGCAGGAGAGATTGAGAAGGACATTGATCTCGATCTCTTGTCTCCCATTACCCAAGAGCGAATTGGCATCCAAGTGAAATCAAAAGCTTCAGCGTCGGTTTACCGCTCCTATCAAGAAAAATTTACAGACATGAGCGGCTTCACACACTTCTACTTCGTAACACATTCACCGGATTCCAGCCTCAAGGCCTTAGCTGCAGAAAGCAGTGACGGTTCGTTTATTTACTGGGGGCCTGAAAAGCTAGCACTCCAAGCGGTTCGAAACGGTCTCGTGGGCTGGCTTATAGACAGAGCGTCATAGGGAAAACAGAATCCACACGCCCAAATAAGGTCGCGATTACTCCTCAAGACGTGCACGGAAAAAATTCCAGGCTAAAGATTTACTCCACAACGGATCATTGAATTAACCACAGCAGATAGGCCCATGTATCCCCTGCTGTATCCCCAAAAAGTCAAAGCCCATCAAAACCCAACAAATACAGGCTTATTTCATACTTGTTCAAATTACCCCGGCACATCTAAAGACGTCCACAGACGTCTTTAGATGTGCCTGAAATCCAGCAGAACCGAGGCGCTGAGCCCCACGCAGGGCAAAATATGCTTTATGCGCTCTAACCGTTGCTGTATCCCACTTTGCATCCTAAATATTGCGCGACTATTTTTTGAAATGCTTTTTCTAAGACGAAACAGTTATCCATGCTCTGCCGCCAATAAGGCCCTGAACTGGGAAACAATCTCGGCAGACAGCCCCGCAGCTTCGAACACAGCGCAGGTAAAGCTGACAGGAGCTGGACCCGGAGCAGTGATGATGCGCTCGCTAACTACAGCGCCTTGGCTACTTTGATAAAGCGAAGCGCCCTGATAACCCAAGGCATTCTGCAGCAGGAAGTCAGCACTGTTTGAGGTATGCGCAACCTTGTCCAGAAGACCCGCCCTTGCAAGCGCAAGTGTCCCTCCACAGATCCCGGCAATTGCCGCTCCATTTGAACGACTGGTATCCAGGAAGCCACGTATATCCGGTGCATCCGCACGCTCCCAGATCATCCCACCAATCACGACGACAACGTCTGGCTTCCAGTCAAGGCACTGCTGCAAGCTGCTGTCCACCGTGACAACCAATCCACCCTGCGAGCAGAACTGTCCCGTTACAGGCGCGAAAAACCTGACGTCGATCCCGTAAAACGGAAATGCGGTCCCTGCAATAAATGCGTATTCCCAATCTGCAAAACCAGGTGTCAGTACCAAACCCACGCGAGCCATCAATTAAATCCTCCATGAATACGAATAACCTTACGCGAGCGCTGGCGCTGTGGAAGCGAGTCCGCTCGCGAAGGCCGCTAACGATACCGTGTGCCTACAGGATAATCGCGATGTTCTTAAGACCTTCGCGAGCTGGCTCGCTCCTCCAGTTGAAGTCACACGGCCCCGTCAGGTCGCGCCAGACGCACACCCCGCCGCCCTTTAATCAACCCCACAACCAGCGACGAAAGAATCAGCACAATCGATACCCCTTCATTGAAATCAGTCTGATGCCCCAGCATCAGCATCGAACCTGCGATCCCGAACACCGGAATCAGCAAGGACAGGGGTGCGACCCTCGATACCGGGTACTCACGCAGCAATAAATTCCAGCCCCAATAACAGAAATGCGTCGCCGCGTAGACCTGAAACAACAGCGAGAGCAGCGCCACCCACTCAAAGTGCGTGAGCAGTGCGGTAAACGGCGCAGGCCCATGCGCAAGCCAGGTGAGCAGCAACAAGGGGATCGGCGCAAACAGGCTGGCCCAGACCACAAAGGCGAACATTTCCCGCACTTTTGACTGCTTGATGATGACGTTGCCGACACTCCAACTGAATGCACTAACCAGTAACAAGCCATAGCCTACGGTCGTGCCATGACCGGGGCTGGCGAGGATAATGCTGGCCAGACCCAGCACTGCCAGCCCGATTCCGAGTATTTGCCCAAGGCTCAGGTGTTCGCGAAACAGCAATACGCCCCAGCCCATGGTGAAAAAAGCACTGAACTGGATCAGCAGCGCGGCGGTTCCGGGCGGCACGCCCGCTTCGATGCCAAGGTTGATCAGCGCCCACATCGCAACCCCGAAAATCAGCCCATAAGCAGCCAGCCATTTGATGTCGATCGGGGGGCGCTTGACGAAAAAAACCCACGGCAGTGCCGCGAGGGTGAATCGAAGCGCCGTCAGCAGCAGCGGATCAATCGCCGCCAGGCCCAGCTTGGTAATGGGGAAGTTCAGGCCCCAGATCGCTGTCACCAGTACAGCTAAAATCAGGTGTTTCTTTTGCATAGTGTGCTAATTCCGCAAGGCAGGGCTGACGGCTGTATGCGCCAACCAGAACAACACTATGAACAATTTCAGCATCGGCCCGCTTGCACTATCAGGTCATAGATCATTAAATTCGGGCCATGCGCGAAACTGACATAGACACCTACGAAAATATCCCCCGCGACGCGGTAGTCACGGCCAATAACTATCGAGACGGGCAGCACTTTGCCCTGCATACCCATCAGCGCGGGCAATTTGCCTATGCAGCTTGCGGTGTGATCACGGTGTTCACCAGCCAGGGCAACTGGGTGGTGCCGCCACAAAGGGCTATCTGGGTTCCCGCGGGAGTACCTCACGAAATGAGCATGGCCGGGCCGGTGACCATGCTTAACACTTACATCCGCAATCCCGTTGCCAGCCGGCTTGGCCTGACCGAGCACTGCCAGGTCTTCGACGTGTCGGCATTGCTTCGCCAGTTGTTGATCCAGGCCATGGATATTCCGGCGCTGTATGACGAGGCCCAGCGGGAAGGTCTGGTGATGAGCTTGCTGCTTCACGAGATTGCCGAAATGTCGCCCCTGTCACTCAGTGCGCCACTTCCAACCGAGCCACGGCTGGCAGAGGCTTGCCGCAACCTGCTGGCGCAGCCGTCACTGGATATCGGGATTGATGATATGAGCCGCCAGGTTGGCATGAGCCGCCGCACATTCACCCGACTGTTTCGCCAACAGACCGGCATCAGCTTTGTTGAGTGGCGCCAGCAGGCATGCCTGTTGGCCGCGGTGGTGCGTTTGGGTAACGCAGAGCCGATCACGCGAGTGGCGACCGATCTGGGCTATAGCAGCCCAAGTGCCTTCACCAGTGTTTTTCGCAAGGTATTGGGCGAGGTGCCCAGTCGGTATTTCCCCAAAGAACTGTCCTTGAACAACAAGGTGATTTTGTAGCCGCTGCCGCAGGCTGCGATAAGGGCCGCAGGTCCTTCTGAGGGACTGCTGCGCACTCCATCGCAGCCTGTGGCAGCGGCTACAAAAAATTGCTGTGTTTCCTGCCCCATAAAAAACCTCGCCGCCCTTTCACAGGAGGCGAGGTTTTTTATGAACTGCGCTTAAACCGCGTTTGTAGGCTGCGGCCGACGCACGTCAGGCTGCTTCCAGGACTCAGCCGTCGACTCGTCGATGGCTTGCTGAATGGCTTTTTTACGGTGCTCTTCAGCTCGGCGGCTGAAGAACCACACCATAAAGGTCATCAACGACACCGCCAGTAGAATCAGGCTGGCCACGGCGTTGATCTCGGGTTTAACCCCCAGACGCACCGCCGAAAACACTTCCATCGGCAGGGTCGTGGACCCCGGTCCCGACACGAAGCTGGCCAATACCAGGTCGTCCAGCGACAGGGCGAACGACATCATGCCGCCCGCAGCCAGTGACGGCGCGATCATTGGGATGGTGATCAAAAAGAACACTTTCCACGGTTTGGCACCCAGGTCCATGGCTGCTTCTTCGATCGACAGATCAAGTTCACGCAGTCGCGACGACACCACCACGGCCACATAGGCCGAGCAGAACGTGGTGTGGGCGATCCAGATGGTGACGATACCGCGTTCTTGCGGCCAGCCAATCATCTGCGCCATGGCCACGAACAACAGCAACAGCGACAGACCGGTGATCACTTCCGGCATTACCAACGGCGCCGTCACCAAGCCGCCAAACAGGGTGCGACCCTTGAAGTGGCTGATGCGGGTCAGTACAAACGCCGCCAGAGTACCCAGCGCCACCGCTGCAATCGCCGTGTAGCAGGCAATCTCCAGCGAACGCATGACCGAGCCCATCAGTTGCGTGTTATCCAGCAAGCCCACGTACCACTTCAGGGACCAGCCGCCCCACACCGTTACCAGCTTGGAGGCGTTGAACGAGTAGATCACCAGAATCAACATCGGCAGGTAGATGAAGAGCAGCCCTGCAACCAGCATAAAGCTCGAAAAACGGAAGCGATTCATATCTTGCCCTCCAGCTCTTTAGCCTGGCTGCGGTTGAACAGAATGATGGGCACGATCAGGATCGCCAGCATCACCACGGCAAGCGCGGAGGCTACCGGCCAGTCACGGTTGTTGAAGAATTCTTGCCACAACACTTTACCGATCATCAGGGTTTCCGGCCCGCCCAGCAGTTCCGGGATCACGAACTCGCCCACCACCGGGATAAACACCAGCATGCAGCCAGCGATAATGCCGTTTTTGGACAGCGGAACGGTGATTTTCCAGAAGCTGTTGAAAGTGCTCGAACCCAGGTCAGACGCGGCTTCCAGCAGGCTGGTGTCGTGTTTTACGAGGTTGGCATACAACGGCAGGATCATAAACGGCAGGTACGAATACACGACGCCGATATACACCGCGATATTGGTGTTGAGAATCTGCAGCGGCTCGCTGATCCAGCCCATCGACATCAGGAAACCATTGAGCAGACCGTTGTTGCTGAGGATGCCCATCCAGGCATACACGCGGATCAGGATCGCGGTCCAGGTCGGCATCATGATCAGCAGCACCAGCACGGTCTGCATCTCTTTGCGCGCATTGGCGATGGCATAGGCCATCGGATAACCGATCAGCAGGCACAACGCCGTGCTGAAAAAGGCCATCTTCAACGACCCCAGGTAGGCGGCGAGGTACAACTCGTCGTCGCCCAGCATGGCGTAGTTGCCCAGGTTCAGCAGCATCTGGATTTTTTGATCAACGTAGCCGTAGATCTCGGTGTACGGCGGAATGGCGACGTCAGCCTCAGCAAAACTGATCTTCAGAACGATAAAGAACGGCAGCATGAAGAACAGAAACAGCCACAGGAATGGAATCCCGATGACCACTTGACGGCCACCGGGGGTTATTCGTTGCAGTCGGCGTTTGAGTTTTCGCATGTTCATGAGCGCAGTACCACGCCGCTGTCGTCTTCCCACCAGACGTAGACTTCGTCGTCCCAGGTCGGGCGTGCGCCACGGCGTTCGGCGTTGGCCATGAACGACTGGACAATCTTGCCGCCAGGCAACTCCACATAAAATACCGAGTGCCCGCCGAGGTAGGCGATGTCATGCACCTTGCCCTGCGACCAGTTATAGGCGGACTCGGGCTTGATAGTACTGACCAGCATTTTTTCCGGGCGGATGGCGTAGGTAATCGACTTGTCCTGCAGTGACGTTGTCACCCCATGGCCGACGTAGATCTTGCGCTCCAATTCCGGGCTGTGAATGATTGCGTAGCCTTCCTCGTCGTCTATGACCGTGCCGTCAAAGGAATTCACGTTGCCGATAAACTCGCAGACCATACGGCTGACGGGTGCTTCATAGATGTCTACCGGGCTGCCGATTTGCGCGATCCAGCCCAGGTGCATGATGGCGATACGCTCAGCCATGGTCATGGCTTCTTCCTGGTCGTGAGTCACCATCACGCAGGTCACGCCTACGCGCTCGATGATCTGTACCAGTTCGAGCTGCATCTGCGAACGCAGTTTTTTGTCCAGCGCGCCCATCGGCTCGTCGAGCAACAGCAATTTCGGACGCTTGGCCAACGAACGGGCCAGGGCCACACGCTGACGCTGACCACCGGACAACTGATGCGGCTTGCGTTTGGCGTACTGGGTCATGTGCACCAACCGCAGCATTTCCTCTACGCGGGCGTCGATATCACTGGCGGACAAGCGATCCTGTTTCAAGCCAAAGGCGATGTTCTGCGCCACCGTCATGTGCGGGAACAGCGCGTATGACTGGAACATCATATTGATCGGCCGCTCATAGGGCGGCATGTCAGTGATGTCTACACCATCGAGAAAAATACGGCCCTCTGTTGGACGCTCAAAGCCTGCCAGCATGCGCAGAAGGGTCGATTTGCCGGAGCCGGAACCTCCGAGCAGGGCGAAGATTTCGCCTTGATGGATCTCCAGGGATACATCGTCAACAGCAATGGTTTCGTCGAATTTTTTGCTGACTCGGTCGACTTTTACCAACACCTTTTTCGGTGCCTGATGACCTTCAAGAGCCTTCCTGTAAGTACTGGAGGCGTTTGCCATATGAAACTCCCAACAGCTTCAGTCGCCAGGCCAACACGGCCCGACTTAATAGTTGATCGCAAACCCGCAGCGACGGGTTTATTCGGCGCCGACGTCCCGGCAGCCTGGTAGTACTTGTTGTTATCGCAGCTTGTTGTGTGACGCAAAGACACGCCCGCCAGCGTTACGCAGGCAGCAAAATCGATGTGAGCGAGCTTTTCCGGAGCTTAGTCTTGTTGATTTTAATTAACAACTCCAATGTAAAAAATCTAAAACACTTTTCAGTGATCTTCATGATCCAAGCGCGCACTGCCACCGACACGAGACCAAAAGACCCTATAAAAGCCTTTAAATTAACAATTTCAGGCCAAGTGTTCGCTATTGACTTCACATCGCCTTTCGGATTGACTGAGCTTGCGAAAGGGCAATGAACATAATAATTAACATAATAGGTGCATCATGTCGGTTCCACTGCGCGCAGTTCAGCTCAATGAAGCGAACGCATTCCTTAAGAAATATCCTGAGGTTTTGTACGTCGACCTTCTTATTGCGGATATGAACGGCGTGGTGCGCGGCAAGCGCATCGAACGCACCAGCCTGCACAAGGTTTACGAGAAAGGCATCAACCTGCCGGCTTCTCTATTTGCACTGGATATCAATGGTTCTACGGTGGAAAGCACCGGCCTGGGTCTGGATATCGGTGACTCGGACCGAATCTGCTACCCCATCCCCAACACCCTGTGCATCGAGCCTTGGCAGAAACGCCCGACTGCGCAATTGTTGATGACCATGCACGAACTTGAAGGCCAGCCGTTCTTCGCTGACCCACGGGAAGTGTTGCGCCAGGTCGTTTCCAAGTTCGACGACATGGGCCTGACCATTTGCGCAGCCTTTGAACTCGAGTTCTATCTGATCGACCAGGACAACGTGAACGGTCGCCCGCAATCGCCGCGGTCGCCGGTGTCTGGTAAACGTCCGATGTCGACTCAGGTGTATCTGATCGATGACCTCGACGAATATGTCGACTGCCTGCAAGACATCCTCGAAGGTGCCAAAGAGCAAGGCATCCCGGCTGACGCGAT
This sequence comes from Pseudomonas kulmbachensis, assembly GCF_963681935.1. NCBI lineage: Bacteria > Pseudomonadati > Pseudomonadota > Gammaproteobacteria > Pseudomonadales > Pseudomonadaceae > Pseudomonas > Pseudomonas kulmbachensis. The sequence continues at coordinate 4,542,406 of NZ_OY817088.1, forward strand.
CGTCAAGGAAAGCGCCCCGGCACAGTTCGAAGTCAACCTGCATCACGTTGCCGACCCGATCAAAGCCTGCGATTACGCCGTGCTGCTCAAGCGCCTGGTGAAAAACATCGCCTACGACCATGAGATGGACACCACGTTCATGGCCAAGCCATATCCGGGCCAGGCGGGCAACGGGCTGCATGTGCACATTTCGATTCTCGACAAGGAAGGCAACAACATCTTTGCCAGCGAGGATCCCGAGCAGAACGCCGCATTGCGTCACGCGATCGGCGGTGTGCTCGAGACCCTGCCAGCGCAAATGGCCTTCCTTTGCCCCAACGTTAACTCGTACCGTCGTTTCGGCGCACAGTTCTACGTGCCGAACTCGCCGAGCTGGGGTATCGACAACCGTACGGTAGCGGTGCGTGTACCGACCGGCTCTGCCGATTCCGTGCGCATTGAACACCGCGTCGCGGGTGCCGACGCCAACCCTTACCTGCTGATGGCGTCGGTTCTGGCCGGTATTCACCACGGTCTGACCAACGAAATCGAACCGGGCCCACCGGTGGAAGGCAACAGCTACGAGCAGAACGAACAGAGCCTGCCGAACAACCTGCGCGACGCACTGCGCGAGCTGGACGACAGCGAAGTCATGGCCAAATACATCGACCCGCTGTACATCGACGTATTTGTCGCCTGCAAGGAAAGCGAGCTCGCCGAGTTTGAAAACTCCATCTCGGACCTTGAGTACAACTGGTACTTGCACACCGTCTGATTGGCCAAGTGGTGTACGCAGTTGCGCGTACACCACCTCCCCCTGTGGGAGCCATCCACTATCGATGCCGCCTGACACACCACTTTCGCGGACAACCGCGCTCCCACAGTGCCTGTGTTTTTCGAATCGTTAATGGATCGACTTCAAATCCGGCGACCCAATTTCCCCCTGCATCGAGTCACTTCAATGGCAAACACTCGCAGTGACTGGGAGCAACGCTTTCAGTCTTTGACACTAGAAGGCCGAGCATTTATTGATGGCCAATACCGCTCGGCACTCAGCGGTGAAACCTTCGAATGCACAAGCCCGGTAGACGGTCGCTTTCTGGCGAACGTCGCCAGCACCGACGAAGCCGACGCCAATGCGGCGGTGATCATCGCCCGCCAGGCATTCGAGTCAGGCATCTGGGCCAGGCTCGCTCCGGCTGAGCGCAAGCGCATCCTGATTCGCTTTTCCGATTTGATTCTGGCAAACCAGGAAGAACTGGCGTTGCTGGAAACCCTGGACATGGGCAAGCCCATCAGCAACGCCATGACCATCGATATCCCGGCGACCGCCAACGCGATCCGCTGGAGCGCCGAAGCCATCGACAAGCTCTACGACGAAGTTGCGCCCACGCCACACGATCAACTGGGCCTCATCACTCGTGAGCCTGCAGGTGTTGTGGCGGCCATCGTGCCGTGGAATTTCCCGCTGATCATGGCCAGCTGGAAATTCGCCCCGGCTTTGGCGGCAGGCAACTCGTTCATCCTCAAACCTTCGGAAAAATCACCACTCACGGCGATCCGCATCGCTCAATTGGCGCTGGATGCCGGTATCCCGAAAGGTGTGTTCAACGTGCTGCCAGGGTTCGGTCATACCGTCGGCAAAGCACTTGCCCTGCACATGGACGTCGACGTTCTGGCCTTCACAGGCTCGACGGCAATTGCCAAGCAACTCCTGATCTACGCAGGTCAAAGCAACATGAAACGGGTGTGGCTCGAAGCTGGCGGCAAGAGCCCTAACGTGGTGTTTGCCGACGCGCCTGATTTGCGTGTGGCCGCGCAAGCAGCCGCCAGCGCCATTGCCTTTAACCAAGGCGAAGTCTGCACTGCTGGCTCGCGCCTGCTTGTGGAGCGCTCGATTCGCGAGCAATTCATCCCACTCCTGGTAGAAGCACTGCAGGCCTGGAAACCCGGGCATGCCCTGGACCCGGCGACCACCGTTGGCGCAGTGGTCGATCAGCGCCAGCTGGAGTCGGTCCTGCGTTACATCCAGATCGGCAAAGACGAAGGCGCACAGCTGATCACTGGCGGCAACCGCACCCTCGAAGACACCGGTGGCCTGTACGTTGAGCCGACCATTTTTGACGGCGTGACCAACGCCATGACCATCGCTCGGGAAGAGATCTTCGGCTCGGTGCTGTCGCTGATCACCTTCGATACCGAACAAGAAGCGCTGGCGATTGCCAATGACTGTATCTACGGCCTGGCCGCAGGCGTGTGGACCAGCAACCTGAGCAAGGCGCATACCTTTGCCCGCGGCTTGCGCGCTGGCAGCGTCTGGGTCAACCAGTACGACGGCGGCGACATGACTGCGCCGTTTGGCGGCTTCAAACAGTCGGGTAACGGTCGGGACAAATCGCTGCATGCGTTCGACAAATACACCGAGCTCAAAGCCACCTGGATCAAGCTCTAACACCTTTACGACGGCTGTCGCCAGCACGTGTCGACAGCCATCGGAGAAATTTATGAAACAAACCCATATAGACAGTTACTACGCCGCAACCCGCAACCACACCGGCGACTTCCCAACACTTGAAGAACTGGTGGAGTGCGATGTCTGCGTGATCGGCGCTGGCTACACAGGCCTGTCCTCAGCCCTGTTCCTCGCCGAAGCAGGCTACAGCGTAACCGTGCTCGAAGCCGCCAAAGTCGGCTTCGGGGCCAGCGGTCGCAACGGCGGTCAACTGGTCAACTCCTACAGCCGTGACGTTGACGTCATCGAAGCACGCTACGGCGACAAAACTGCCGAAGTCCTTGGCAGCATGATTTTCGAAGGCGCCGACATCATCCGTCAGCGCATCCAACACTACGATATCCAGTGTGATTACCGTCCGGGCGGCATCTTTGCGGCGCTGAACAAGAAGCAGCTCAAAGGCCTGACCGAGCAAAAAAACAGCTGGGAGCGTTACGGCAACAAGAACCTGAGAATGCTCGATGCGACAGACATCAAGCGTGAAGTGGGGTGCGACAACTACGTCGGCGGCCTGTTGGACATGCAGGGCGGACACATCCACCCGCTGAACCTGGCACTCGGCGAAGCCTCGGCAATCATCGGCCTGGGGGGCAAGATTTTCGAACAGTCGGCCGCCGTTGAAATCACTTACGGCGAGCCGATTACCGTGCGCACCGCCAAAGGTGTGGTTCGGGCCAAATACCTGTTGATCGCCGGTAATGCCTACCTGCCCCAGGGCCTGGACAATCGCGTGACCAGCAAAAGCATGCCCTGCGGCTCGCAAATTGTCGTGACAGAGCAACTACCTGAAAAAGTCGCCCGCAGCCTGATCACCAACAACTACTGCGTTGAAGACTGCAACTACCTGCTCGACTACTACCGCCTGACTGCCGATAACCGCCTGCTCTACGGTGGCGGCGTGGTTTACGGTGCCCGCGAGCCGGATGACATCGAGCAACTGATCAAACCAAAAATTCTCAAAACCTTCCCGCAACTGAAGGACGTGAAAATCGACTACCGCTGGACCGGCAACTTCCTGCTGACCATGTCGCGCATGCCGCAATTTGGCCGCATCGAGAAAAACGCCTATTACATGCAAGGCTACAGCGGACACGGAGTCACCTGCTCGCACCTGGCTGGCAAACTGATTTCGGAAATGATCCGCGGCGACGCCGAGCGTTTTAATGCGTTTGCGTCCTTGCCGCACATGCCCATGATCGGTGGCCGGACCTTCCAGGCACCACTTACCGCCATGGGCGCTGCGTACTACGCAATGCGCGACCGTTTCGGGATCTAGCTGTGTAACCCTTGTGGGAGTGAGCTTGCTCGCGATTGGAGCAGCGCGGTTTAACCCGCTGACCGCGGCGCCTGCATCGCGAGCAAGCTCGCTCCCACCGCTCTCCTTGACTGACCGGTATCAGGCAATCAGGGTTGGCCAGCGCTATTTACCGAACCTGCTGAGCAACACGAACAAACGTGATTTAATAGTCGCCTTACACGTTTCTGGGACAGGGGTACGGTGTGATTTGCAGCATCCGTCGACCGCCATCTCCCCCCATCACCCTTAAGTAGTTCTCACATAAGGCTGTCATGGACACGGGCTCACGACTCAAATTAGTACGCGAAAGCTACAAAATGTCCCAGCGCGAGCTGGCCCGGCGTAGCGGCGTCACCAATGCCACCATCTCCCTGATCGAACAGAATCGCGTCAGTCCTTCTGTCAGTTCCCTCAAGAAATTGCTTGAAGGCATTCCCATGTCTCTGGCTGATTTTTTTACCTTCGACCAGCCTCCCCGCGAACACCAGTACGTCTTCCGTGCGAATGAACAGCCGGACCTCGGACGTGATGGCTTGCGGTTGCTGTTGATTGGCGCTTCGGTGCCGGGCCGGCAAATGCGCTTATTGCGCGAGCAATACGCGCCGGGCGCCAGCTCCGGGGAAGAGCCGATTGTGCACGCCGAAGGCGAAGAATGCGGGCTGGTTGCCAGGGGCACGGTTGAACTCACCGTAGACGGGCAAATCAGCGTGTTGAATGCCGGGGACGGCTATTACTTCCCGACCACCCTGCCGCACCGGTTTCGCAATATCGGCGCGGATGAGGCAGAGATCATCAGCGCCAACACACCGGCCAACTTCTGATCCTGACTACCCCGTCTGCCAGGTAACTCGCGGTGTTGCCATCGCGAGTAAGTCCGCTCCCACAGACACACCAAGATTTGTGTTCAACACATGACCTGTGGGAGCTGGCTTGCCTGCGATGCAGGCGACGCGGTCGCTCATTTACACCCGCGACCTGCGCCCAAAAAACGGATGGCTCGGGTCGTTGTAGCCCGGTGTCGATGAGTGCCCGGTCACCACCAGATCATTGATAAACGCTTCGTCCTGCGCAGTGAACCTGTAGTTCAACGCCGGTACGTAGTCTTCCCATTGCTGTTCGGTACGGGGACCGGCAATGGCCGAGGTGATCAGGGCGTTGTTCAGCACCCAGGACAAGGCGAACTGGCCAGCGGTGATGCCTTGCCCCTCGGCGTATTCACGTATGCGCTGGGCCAGGTTCAGAGACTCGGGACGCCATTCGGTCTGTTGCAGGCGCGGGTCGTTACGGCCTGCACGGGTATCCTCGCCGGGTGCCTGATCGGGGTCGTATTTGCCCGTCAGTACGCCGCGCGCCAGCGGGCTGTAAGAGATCACGCCAATACCATAGTGCTCGGCAGCCGGCAGGTGCTCGACTTCGATCTGGCGGTTGGCCAGGTTGTACAGCGGCTGGCTCACGCTGGGCCGCTGGATGCCCAACAGGTCGGCGCTGCGGCTGAATTCGGCAAGCTTCCAGCCGCGATGGTTGGACAACCCGTAACCGCGAATCTTGCCTGCCCGGATCAGGTCATCAAGGGCTCGCAGGGTTTCATCTACCGGTGTGTCGTGGTCTTCGCGGTGCAGGTAAAACAGGTCGATATAGTCGGTGTTCAGGCGTCTGAGGCTGGCCTCGGCCGAGGCGATAACGTTCTGACGCGAAGCACCACTGTTGTTCGGCCCGCTACCACCCGGGTCGGGATTGACGAACTTGGTCGCCAGCACCCATTGCTGGCGGCGCTCGCCGATCAAGCGGCCGACCACCTCTTCCGAAGCACCGCCGTTGTAGCCGTTGGCGGTGTCGATGGAGTTGATGCCCTGCTCAAACGCGCGGTCGGTGATACGCCGGGCGACGTCGTCCGGGGTCTGCCCGCCGAACATCATGGTGCCCAGGGTGATGGGCGAAACCTTCACACCGTTGCGGCCCAGGTTGCGGTACTGAATGTCGCTCATGATGACTCCCTGCGTGGTGATCGTGAAATCGAATGGCGCAAACATTAGTCAGCGTGGCTAGGGCGGTCAACGCCCAACGAGGCATAACCATAGAGCGGTTTTGTCAGGATTCCTCTTATTCGCAAACGATCTTTAAACGTCGAAATTAATTATTTATGGATCTAAAAAACCATCGGTAATCTCATGACTTTTCGGACCGCATGAAAAGGAATCATCATGAGCCGTCGCCCCCATGGCCCTGACTATTCACCTGCACTCACTCACGTTGCAGGCTCGCGCCCATGAATATCCCTACCGGTTTTCTCGACAGCAGCGGCAGCATCCCTTTTAGCCTGCCCGAGCGCGACCACCAGGGCGACGACCCCATCGCCCAGCGTATCAGCCTGAACCTGCGGCGCCTGCGCGACAAGCGCCAGGTATCGCTGGAAGCACTGGCGCATGCCAGCGGCGTACGCCGCTCGATGATTGCGCAAATAGAGGCAGGCCGCAGCTTTCCCTCGGTCAAAGTGCTGTGCAAGGTGGCTGGCGCGCTCAAGGTCTCGATCGCCGAGTTTCTCGACCCCGGCACCATTGTCCGCCGCGCCCTGCCCCCCGAGCACGGTGAAACGAAGGTGGAGTTCCATGAGCTGCGCCTGAGCCCGCAGGCCAGGCAAAACGTGCCCGGCAAACCACACAGCGGGCAAAAAAACCTGGTGGTCGCTCAAGGCACTGTGGAGCTGACCATCAATGACGAACACTTCGTCCTGAACACTGGCGATTCAATTCTGTTCCACACCGAACAGCCCCCCACCTGCCACAACCCGAGAGACAGCGAAGCCGTCGCCTATCTGGTGACCAGCCCTGCGCAAGTGCAGGAATAGCCCGTTTTTGCCTACCCACTGCCAGGAGCGTTCGCCTTGTCACGTCACCTATCCCCTCTGGATTTCCCTGAAAGCCCTCTGTCCCGTGCCTTCGAACAACCGTTGTTTCTGGGCCTGTTCCTGCCGGTGCAGTCGGGTGGCTGGAGCCCTTCGGCTCTGCCGCGCAGCACCACCTGGACATTCGACTACAACCGCCAGCTGACCCTGCGCGCCGAAGCGCTGGGTTTCGATCTGGTGTTCGCCCTGGCCGAATGGTTGGGCAAGGGCGGCTACGGTGGCGATATTCGTTATCACGATGAGTCGCTGGATGCCTTTATCACCCAGGCAGCACTGGCGTCGGTGACCGAGCGAATCCTGCTGATCTCCACCCTGCACGTACTTTACGGCCCTTGGCATCCGCTGCATCTGGCCAAGTTCGGCGCCACCCTGGACCACATCAGCAAAGGCCGTTGGGGCCTGAACCTGGTGACCGGCCACCGGCATCGCGAGCACCGGCGTTTTGGGCAGGCACCCATCGAACATGATCAGCGTTATCGCCAGGCCGATGAGTTTATCCGCGTAGTGCAGGAGCTTTGGCACAGTCAGGACAACGTCGATTTCAGCGGCGATCATTACAACCTGGAAGAGGCCTACATCAGCGTCAAACCGAGCTTCGGCCGCCCGGTGCTGGTCAACGCCACCGGCTCACCCGCAGGCATCGATTTCGCTGCCCGCCACTCCGACATCGTGTTTACCACCAGCCCCGGCAGTGCCGAAATCGAGAACGCGCTGGACAAGCTGCCCGAGCATTTACAGCGGATAAAACATGCGGCCCGCGGCTATGGCCGTCAGGTGCGCACCCTGATCAACCCTCTGGTGATTTGCCGCGACAGCGATGCCGAAGCCTGGGAAGTCCACGCCGCGATTACCGCCGCAGGCGACCCTGGCGCGCTGGAAGGCCATGCCCGTGAAGCCAGCGATGCCCATGCCTGGCGCGGCCACCAACCGGCAGAGCGTTATGTCGGCGGCAATATCCAGCTGGTCGGCAGCCCCGAGACCGTGGTGCGCGACATCATTCGCCTGAAAGAAGCAGGCATCGATGGTCTGCAACTGAGTTTCTTCGATTTCGCCCCCGACCTTGAGCAGTTTGGAGAGCGAGTGTTGCCCCTTTTGCGCCAGGCCGGCTTGCGCCGCTAACCCACTCCCAGGATGACCGCCATGCCCTTTACCCGTCGTCAATTCATTGTTGGCTTGTCTGCCCTGTCCGCACTCGGCGCCAGCATTCCGTTCCTGCCCTCAGCCCTGGCCGACGCGACGGGCGAAGCCGTCAGCGGGCGACGGGTGTTCAATCTGTTGATCAATCCTGAACCACCGTCACTGAGCTCGTTCAACACCACCGCGGGCACCAGCGTCACGGCCAGCAGCAAGGTGCTGGAGGGTTTGCTCACCTATGACGAAAACCTCAACGCCCGCCCTGCACTGGCGACCGCCTGGGAGGCTGCACCCGATGGCTTGAGCTACCGTTTCACCCTGCGCGAAGGCGTCAAATGGCATGACGGCGAGCCCTTCACCTCGGCCGACGTGGCCTTTTCCCTGGACCTGATCAAACGCTTCCACCCTCGTGGCTCCAGCACCTTTGCCAACCTTGAACGGGTCGACACTCCCGACGATCACACCGCCATCGTCCACTTGAGCAAGCCTGCGCCCTATCTGATCCGAGGCTTTGCCGGCGGAGAAACGCCGATCCTGCCCAAGCATCTCTACGCCTCAGGCGATCCTCTGAGCAACCTGCACAACAACGCCCCGGTCGGCACCGGCCCCTTCCGTTTCAAGCGTTGGGAACGTGGCAGCTTTATCGAATACGAACGCAACCCGCAGTACTGGGACCCGACGGCAACTGTGGTAGATACCCTGATCCTCAAGGTCATCCCGGACGGCGCCGCACGCATGGCAGCCTTCGAAAACGGCACGCTGGATGCCGGCGGGCAAAGCCCGGTCCCCCTCAGCGAGCTGGACCGCCTGACCAAATCCGGCCGACTGAAGGCCACAACCCGGGGCTACCGCTACACCATTACCCCGACCATTCTTGAGTTCAACCTTGACCACCCGCTGCTGTCACGCCTCGACGTTCGCCAGGCGATTGCCCATGCACTGGACCGCGAAGTCATCCGCAAAGTGGTGTACTACGGCTACGCCGAAGCCAGCTACTCGCCTATCCCGAAAAGCTTCGCCAATTATGTCTACGAAGGCCCCAACCCGTACCCGTTCGACACCGAGGCCGCCAACGCACTGCTGGACAAGGCCGGGCTGACAAAAAAAGGCCCCTGGCGCTTCAGCCTGACCCTCGATCCGCTGCCCTACGGCGACAGCTACAGCCGCACCGCCACCTATGTGCGCAGCGCTCTGGCGCGTATTGGCATCGAAGTGAAGCTGCGCGCCCAGGACTTCCCCACCTACATCAAGCGCATCTATACCGACCGCGACTTTGATTTCGCCGTGGTCGGCATGGGCACCCTGTATGACCCTACCGTCGGTGTTCAACGCCTGTACTGGTCAAAGAACTTTCGCAAAGGCGTGCCCTTCTCCAACGGCACCCACTACAACAACCCTGAAGTCGACCGCCTGCTGGAAAGCGCTGCCGTGGAGACCGATGAACAAAAACGCGGCGATCTGTTCAAGGCGTTCCAAAAAATCGTTATCGAAGAGGTACCGTCCATCACCCTGGTGATGCAGCAGCAGGTCTCGGTGTACAACTCGCGGGTCAGCGGCTTCGAAGACGACGCCAACGGCCTGGACAGCAGCCTGGCCAATATCAGCCTGGCCGCCAGCGGTGGCGAGCATGCTTGAGCGACGCAGAATGTGGCGCCTGTCACGGCGCACCTTGTGGCAGGCCATCCCCACCGTGATCGGCATCCTGGTACTTAATTTTCTGCTGCTGCGGCTGATCCCCGGCGACGCGGTAGACGTGCTGGCCGGTGAATCCGGGGGCGCCAGCGCCGAGACGCTGATCCAGTGGCGCAGCCATTTCGGCCTGGACTTGAGCCTGATGGACCAACTGCAGCGCTACCTCGTCCAACTGGCCCATCTGGACCTGGGCCTGTCGCCGCGCTTCAACCTGCCGGTCAGCCAACTGGTGCTGGATCGACTGCCCAACACCCTGCTGCTGATGGTCGGCGCACTGGGGCTGGCACTGGCTATCGGGATTGCTGCCGGGACCGCAATGGCGACCTGGGTCGGGCGCTGGCCTGACCGCGTGTTGTCACTGGCGGTGTTGTTGCTCTACTCCACCCCGGGATTCTGGATCGGCCTCATGGCGGTGCTGCTGTTCTCGGTCAAACTGGGCTGGCTACCCAACAACGGTTTCCAGACCCTGGGCCTGAACCTCAATGGCCCGGCCTGGCTGCTCGACCGGCTGCAACACGCTGTGCTGCCCGTACTGGCCCTGGCCACGTTTTATATCGCCCTGTATGCCCGCCTGACCCGCGCCGCGATGCTTGAAGTGCAACGTCAGGACTACGTGCGCACCGCTCGCGCCAAGGGGCTCACGCCCTGGCGGGTGGTGTCGCGGCACGTGTTGCGCAACGCCCTGTTGCCCGTCTCGACCCTGGCCGGGCTGCATTTTGCCGCCCTGCTTGGCGGTGCTGCCGTCACCGAAACCCTGTTTGGCTGGCCCGGGCTGGGCCGCCTCACCCTGGAGGCGGTGATGTCCCGCGACTACAACCTGCTGCTGGGCATCCTGTTGTTGTCATCGATGCTGGTGGTGCTGATCAACATCGCCGTGGACCTGCTGCAAGCCTGGCTCGACCCCCGTATCCAGGCCGACTGATAAGGAGCTGCCACATGACTTCTGCCGTGCTGCAAACCGCTCCAACCGGATACAGCGAAAGCGTCTGGACGGCCCTGCTGCGTAACCCCTCGGCACTGATCGGCGCGACGATGCTGGCGCTGGTGCTCATCCTGGCGCTGTTGGCCGGCACGCTCTACCCCGGCGATCCGCTGGACATGGTGGCCATGCCGATGCTCTGGCCCGGCGACGATCCTGGCTACTTTCTGGGCAGCGATTCACTGGGCCGCGACGTGGCTGCCGGTATCGCCCACGGCGCCCGGGGCTCCTTATTGATTGCCTCCAGCGCCACCCTGATCAGCGTGTTGATCGGCGGGCTGGTCGGTGCCTTGGCCGGCTACCACGGCGGCAAGCTGGGGGATGTGCTGATGCGCATCTGCGAAGTGTTCCAGACCGTGCCGTCGTTTTTGCTGGTGATCGTCATCGTGGCCATCGGCAACCCGACACTGGGGATCATCGCGCTGGCGATCGGCATCTCCTCATGGCCAACAGTCGCACGGCTGGTGCGCGCCGAATTCCGTACTTTGCGCGAAGCCGACTTCGTCACCGCCGCCCGCAGCCTGGGCTTCAGCGATAGCGCCATCATCCTGCGCGAAATTCTGCCCAACGCCCTCGCGCCGCTGGTGGTCACCACCTCGATTCTGATCGCCCAGGCGATTCTGGTGGAGGCCGGACTGGCCTTTCTGGGCATGAGCGATCCGAACCAAGCCAGCTGGGGTGCCATGCTCGGCAGTGGTCGCGAACAGATCGCCAGCGGCTGGTACCTGACCGCCCTGCCGGGGCTGGCAATCATCTTCGTGGTGCTGGCCCTCAACCTTCTGGGCGACGGTCTTAACGACGCCCTCAACCCTCGCCTGCGACGGTATATCCCATGAGCCTTCTGGACGTACGCGGTTTGCGCGTGAGCTACGACAACGCCGATGCGGTAAAAGACCTGAGTTTCACGTTGCAGGCTGGCGAGACCCTGGCACTGGTGGGTGAATCCGGCTGCGGCAAATCCACCACGGCCCTGGCGCTGATGGGCCTGCTGCCGGACAACGCCCGGCTGGGCGGCCAGGTCTTATTTGAAGGCCAGGACCTGCTGAGCATCGCGCCCCGGCAGATGCGCCAGTTGCAAGGCAACGCGCTGGGGATGATTTTTCAGGACCCGCTGTCCAGCCTCAATCCGGTATTGACCCTGGGCGAACAGGTAGCCGAAAACCTGCTGGCGCACACCGACCTCACCCGTCGCCAGGCCTGGAAGCGCGCCGAAGAACTCTTTGCGCTGGTGCAACTGCCCCGCCCCGCGGCGCACCTGCGCGAGTACCCGCAACATTTGTCCGGCGGCCAGCGCCAGCGGGTTGTGATTGCCATGGCGATTGCTTGCCAGCCGCGCCTGTTGATCGCCGACGAGCCGACCACCGCGCTGGATGTGAGCGTACAAGCGCAGATCCTCGAATTGCTGGCGCGATTGCGCGGTGAACTGGGCATGGGCCTGCTGTTGATCACTCATGATCTGGGCGTGGTTGGCCAACACGCCGACCGGGTGATCGTGATGCATGACGGTCACGCGCTGGAAAGCCAACCGACCCGCGCCCTGATCGATCGCCCGCAACACCCCTACAGTCGCGGCCTGCTTCAGGCTTCGCTGGGAGCGGAACATGACCAGCACTACCTGAACAACCGCCTGGCCGAAATCAACATCGAGCGCCAGCCCGACCAGGCCACGCGCTACAGCGTCAACAGCAGCCACTACGGGCCGGGGCGCAAGCCACGGGCACCCGCGGGCAACCCGGCGCTGCTCAAGGTCAGCGACCTGACCACAGGCTACGGCGACAGCACTGTGCTCAACCGCATCAGCCTGGAAGTGGGCGAGCGCGAAAGCGTGGGGCTGGTCGGCGAATCGGGCTGCGGCAAGTCGACCCTCAGCCGCACCCTGCTGCGCTTGCTGCCTGCACGCAGCGGTACTGTCGAGTTCGACGGGCGCGACATCGCCAGCCTCGCCGGTGAGGAGCTGCTGGGCTGGCGACGTCAGGTGCAAATGATTTTCCAGGACCCCTATGCCGCGCTCAATCCGCGCCACAGCGTGGAGACCATTCTCGACCGCGTGCAGCGCCTGCACGGGCAGAACGACCCAGGGCAGCGCCAACAGGCACGCCTGGCAATGCTCGACTCCGTCGGCCTTGCGCGCAGCAGTCTGGCGCGTCTGCCCCACCAGTTCTCCGGTGGCCAGCGCCAGCGCATCGGCATTGCCCGGGCGCTGATCCTCAAGCCCCGGCTGGTGATCTGCGACGAGCCGGTGTCGGCACTGGATGTCTCGACCCAGGCCCAGATTCTCAACCTGCTGGTGGAACTGCGCGAAGAGCTGGGCCTGTCCTACCTGTTTATCTCCCACGACCTGTCGGTGGTGCGCTATTTCGCCGACCGGATCCTGGTGATGGAACAAGGGCAGATTGTCGAGCAAGCCACCCCGCACACCCTCTGGCACTCACCCCAGCACCCTTACACCCGTCGCCTGTTGGCGGCGATACCGGGCGCTGCGGCGCCGAGCCCCACACCCCTGCCTGTATCCGGCCTGCGCTTTGCCGTTGGCTGGTAATTCCAAGGAGCATCACATGTCGCAAATAGACTCAGCCTGGGGCGCCGTCCCGTCGGCCGGATACGAAGACCTGGCGCAACGTTTTCGCCCCCTGTTCGCCCGGATTCGCGAGGGTGCAGTGGATCGCGAACTGGAGCGGCGCTTGCCGATCCAGGAACTGCAATGGCTCAAGGAAGCAGGTTTCACCACGGTTCGCGTACCCAAGGCATACGGCGGCGCGGGCGCCAGCCTGCCCGAGCTGTTCAACCTGCTGATCGAGCTGGCCGAGGCCGATTCGAATCTGGTGCAGTCATTGCGCGGGCACTTTGGTTTTTGCGAAAACCTGCTCAACAGCCGCGACCGTGAGTATCAGGGCATTTGGCTGGAGCGACTGGGCCGTGGCGAGACCGTCAGCCCGGCGTCCGGCGAAGTGGGCAACGCCAAACAGCTTGAATTCGGCACCCGCCTGAGCCTGCACGGCGGCCATTGGCAACTGAGCGGCAGCAAGTTCTACACCACGGGGGCGCTGTATGCCGACTGGGTCGATGTCAGCGCCAACAACCCTGATGAACAGCGGGTCTCGGTGACTGTACGCACCAGCGACCCCGGGGTTGAAATCATTGATGACTGGAACGGTTTCGGCCAGACCCTGACCGCCAGCGGCACGACCCATTTTCGCGAAGTGCCGGTCGATCCGATCAACGTCATCCTGGCTGAAAACCGCTTTCGCTATTCACCGGCTTTTTACCAGACCGTGCACACCGCGACCCTGGCCGGACTTGGCCGAGCGCTGGCCGCAGAGACGGCCGGGCACGTGGCCAAGCGCACCCGCAGCTTCAGCAGCGGCAATGCCCCGCGCGTGGCTCAGGATCCACAAGTGCTGCAAGTCGTGGGCAACCTGCGCAGCGCGGCCTACACCGCGGGAGCCATCACGGCACTGAACGCACAGGCCCTGCAACGCGCCCATGAAGCGAGTTTGAGCGACGACGAACAGGCCCTGGCCCTGGCCCTGGCCCTGGCGGTGAACATCGCGGAGCTGGAAGTGGCGCAATCACAAACCATCGTTTCGGACCTGATCATCAAGGCCAGTGGCGACTTGTTCGATGCGCTGAGTGCGTCGGCCACCCTCAAGCCATTGGGGCTGGACCGTTTCTGGCGTAATGCGCGGACGTTGTCGTCCCACAATCCGCGTATCTACAAGAGCCGCATCGTGGGTGACTTCGCGGTCAACGGCACACCGCCGCCTGCGCAATGGCGCATTGGCGTGGTGTAGACCCCGCACACCTGTAGACACTCTGTTGCCAGTCAACCCTCCCTGTGGGAGCGAGCCTGCTCGCGAAGTTCGTTCGCGAGCAGGCTCGCTCCCACAGTTGAAGTTTCCTTCAGACCTTGTAGCCGCCAAGGCTCAATGACACACCAGCCCATCCCCAATCTTCAGGCTGTCCACCAACAAGGCATTACTGCGCAAATCCCAGGCGCGGGTCTGGCCGCCACGGGCCTGCCAGTCATGCAACGCCGCATTGATCAGCGCCCGGCTCTGTTTGTCGGTGCGGCTCAGGTAAACCCGTACATCACTGCTCGCCTTTAATGTCTGCGGCAACAACGTGTAGAAACGCCAATCCGGCGCCTGTGCAAGCGCCTGCAAGCTGTTGCGTTCTTCAGCCAACAGGTTGCACTCGCCCGCCATAAACGCCACCGCGGCACGAATCGACGACACATAGGTTCGCAACTCGGCGCCCTGTTGCGTCAAGGTTTGCGCCCAAGGACTGCCAACGGCAATGCACACGCTTTGCCCCTGTATCGGGCGCCGAGGTGCATTACGCAAGCCAATCAACGCCCCCTCCCGGTACTGCACCGGCAACTTGCGCAAACTCGCCACCCGATCAGCCGTCACAGGCAGCTTCAAGCTCCCGGCTATCACCAGATCGACGCTGCCATCGTTCAAGTTGGTCATATCGGGCAACGCCTGCAGTTGCACCTTCAAGCCAAGGTAAGACCCCAGGGCTTCGGCCAACTGACTGTCCAGTTCATCCGGCTCGGCAACCAGCGCTTCCTGTCCCAGGGTCGGGCGCGGATAACTGCGTACACCCACGCGCAACACCTGGCGCTGTTCGGCTGCCTGCAACAGCGGCCCCCGGGGCATATCGCCCGGTGCCGCAGGCCAGTGCCAGGCGACCAGCGCCGCTGCGCCAATCACCGCTGACGCCAGCCACCTAACCACCGTGGCGCAAGCCCCGGCGCCAATAGGTAAAACGTCGCTCCAACAAGGCCAGCAAAAAGTTCAGCAGCAAACCCACCACCGCCAACAGCAGAATGCCTGCGTACATGCTGGGGATCTGGAACACCTCCTGGGAATTGAGCGTCAGAAAACCCAACCCGGAATGAGCACCGATCATCTCGGCGGCCACCAGTGCGGTGATGCAATACGCACCCGCCAGACGAATCCCGGTAAAGATCGAAGGCGACGCCGCTGGCAGTACGATTTTGGTAAACAAAAACCAGCGGTTCGCCCCCATCGACAGCGCCGAGTTGATCAGCAACCCATCGACCTGCTTCACCCCGCTGATGGTACTCAACAGAATCGGCCAGAACGACGCCCAGAAAATGATCGCGATCTTGGACAATTCACCAATGCCCAAAAACAGAATAAACACCGGGAACAATGCCAGCGCCGAGGTCTGGCGAAAGAACTGCAACAACGGATCAAGCACGCTTTCGACCCGTGCAAACCAGCCCATCATCAACCCCAGGCTGACACCCGAGGCGATGGCCAGCAGCAACCCGGCAAAAGAACGAAACAGGCTGGCCTGCACGTGCTTGAGCAAGTCACCGCTGCTGGCCAGGTCCAGCACCGCACCCAACACCGCCGACGGCGGGCTCAGGTAGCCGGGGTTGACGATCCCCAATTGCGGCAACGCCTCCCAAAGGGCCAGGAACGCCACAATGCCCACGGTGCTGTCGAACACCCGGCGTGAAGTCAATTTAAAGCCCATGGTCATACTCCAATCCGATAACCACCCAGAGTCGCAATGCTCTGCCAGTTCTGATGCGTCGCCGCTGCTGCTGGCTCACGGGTTATGTCGTTCACTTCATCGCGCAGGGCCTCCCAGGCGCGCTGGCGATAGTGAACAAAGGCTTGGGTATTGCGCAGTTCAGGAAGGCGGGGGCGGGCCAGGTCGATATCGAAAATCTCTTTGATCCGCCCCGGACGCTGAGTCATCACCGCCACCCGATCCGACAGGAAGATCGCTTCGTCCAGGCTGTGGGTGATGAACACGATGGTTTTTTTATGGGTGTCCCAGATGCGCAGTAACTCGCTCTGCAAGGTCTCGCGAGTTTGCGCGTCCAGGGCCGCGAAGGGCTCGTCCATCAACAGCACGTCCGGGTCGTAGGCCAGCGAACGGGCAATGGCCACGCGCTGGCGCATGCCGCCGGACAACTCGTGGGGGTAGCGCGAGGCAAAGCCGTTGAGTCCCACCAGCTCTAGGTATTCGCGGGCGGTTTCCAGTCGCTGTGCCTTGCCCACGCCGCGGATCTCCAGGCCCACGGCGATGTTGTCGAGCACCGTGCGCCAGGGCAAGAGTGCATACCCCTGAAACACCACCCCCTGATTGCGGTTGATGCCTTGCAGGGGTTTGCCGTCCACCAGCAGGTCACCGCCGGTCTTGTGCGCAAGCCCGGCGAGGATGTTCATAAAGGTCGACTTGCCGCAGCCCGACGGCCCGAGAATGGAGAGAAACTCGCCCTCGTGTACCTGCAGGTCGAACCCCTCCAGCACGGGCACCCGCTCCTCACGCCCGGATTCATCGCGGGCCTGGAATTCCATGCTCAGGTCTCGGGCGACGATCTTGTGGGCCGTCATCAGGCGTGCCCCTGGGCGAACGGATTAAATTCGTTGGTGTAGACATCCTTGACCGCAATCGAGCCTTTTTTGATCTTGCCTTCGTTCTCCAAAATATCGATGTAGTACTGAATCGGCGGTTCGGTGACGACCAGGTCGTCGACATAGGCAAAGCGCTCCACCAGTTCAAGCTTCATGCCGATACGCTCGGAGGTGATCTTGCGCGCATCATCGGGGTTGGCATTGACCCAGTTCGCCGCCCGGGCGATGGCGTTGACCACGTCGCGGGTCGCCTCCGGGTGCTCGCGACTGAACTTGCCATACACGCTGTACGGCGCCATGCCACCCAGCCCGCCGTCCAGGTCGAAATCGCTCCACAACTTGCGCAGCGCCGGGTTGTTCTCGGCACCACCGGACGATGGCGGGTGGATGATGGCAACGTCGATATTGCCGGTGGCCAGGGTTTGTTCGCCCTGATTGTCCGGCACCACGACCCAGTTGATCTTGTCGACATTGACGCCCTGCTCGCGCAGGTACTTCTTGGTGACGAACTCGGCGCACGCACCGAAGCTGTTGAAGCCGACGGTTTTACCTTCAAGGTCCTTGGGTTTGACGATGCCCGAATTGTCGCGCACGAAGTATTTCATGTGCGGGGCTTCCTGCAGCGTCCTGCCACCGGCGGCGACCACCTTGAGATCCAGGCCACTGGCGATGGCTGAAATCACCAGGGGCACCATGCGCGCACCGAAGTCGATTTCGCCGGTGCCGGTCAACGGAATGATCTGCGGTGCGGCGATGCGCCCGATGTACTTGGGCCGTGCGCGGGTGCCCTCGAAATAGCCGAGGGAGTCGGCGACGTAGACCAGATCGAATGACGGGTTGTCCGGGTACTTGAAGTCCACGACTTGATCGGCGCGGCTCTTGATCACGGCGGCGCTTTTACCGGCGCCAGCGTCCTTTTTTTCGCAACCGGGCAGCAGAATGCCGGCAGCGCCAACTGCGCTCAGTACGGCGCAACTTCTAAGAAAAGCTCTTCTGTTATTGATCGGGTTCATGCCCGCTCCTTATGGTCTTGTAGTAGCCCCGTAGCAGCTGACGAGCTCCGCGAGGCTGCGTTCGGCTGCGAAGCAGTCGCAAATCCATGCACCACTGTTAATCAGATACACCGCGATCAGAGGGTTTACGAGGGCTGCGCCCTCGAACGCAGCCTCGCGGAGCTCGTCAGCTGCTACAGGTAATCAGTTAATGCTCAAGCTGTTTTAAGGGCGTAGCGCGACTCCGGGCGCGTCAGGCCGTAGTGCTCGCGCAAGGTGCTGCCCGCGTACTCGGTGCGGAACAAACCGCGCTTGCGCAAAATCGGCAGCACTTCATCCAGGAATACTTCAAAGCCATCGGGAAATGCCGGAGGCATCACGTTGAAACCATCGGCCGCGCCGCTGCGGAACCACTGCTCGATCAAATCCGCAATCTGCACCGGGGTACCCACCGGCACCCAGTGCCCACGCGCTCCGGCCAAGCGGTTGATCAACTGGCGCAAGGTGGCGTTTTCACGGTCGACGATATCGATGATCAATTTGAAACGGCTGGACTGGCTTTCAGTACCGCTAAAGTCGATCAGGTGGCGCGGGAATGGCGCATCCAGGTCATGTCCAGTCAGGTCCACGCCCAACATGCGCCGCAGTTGGCCCAGGGAAACATGGGGCAGCACCAGTTCGTTGAGCTCGTCGAATTTACGCTGAGCCTCGGCTTCGGTACTCGCGATATACGGACTGATGCCCGGAAGGATTTTCAACTGGCGCGGGTCGCGGCCCACGGCCTTGGCCCGGGCCCGAATGTTATTGGCAAATTCGGTGGCGCTTTGCAGGGTCTGGTGCGCAGTAAAAATCGCTTCGGCATGCCTGGCGGCGAAATCACGGCCATCCTCGGAAGAACCGGCCTGCACCTGCACCGGCCGCCCCTGGGGCGAACGCGGCGAGTTCAGCGGTCCCTTGACCTTGTAGTAGGCGCCAACATGGTTGATCGCATGCACCTTGCCACTGTCGGCAAACACTCCGGCGTTCTTGTCCAGCACCAGTGCATCATCTTCCCAGCTGTCCCATAAATCCCCGACCACTTGCACGAACTCTTCGGCCTGGGCGTAACGATCATGGGCCGAAGGGTGTGCGTCGAGGCCAAAATTGGCAGCGGCAGCGGCCATTGAAGTAGTGACGATATTCCAACCGGCGCGACCTTTACTCAAGTGGTCGAGCGCGCTGAATGAGCGGGCCAGGTTGTAGGGTTCGCTGTAGGTGGTACTGGCCGTAGCGATCAGGCCAATGCGCTGGGTAACTGCAGCAATGGCCGCCAGCCAGGTCACCGGTTCAAAGCGGATCCGCAGGCCTTCACGGCCGCTTTCGGCCAGTGACGGTGAGTCGGCAAAGAAGATCGCATCGAGCTTTTCCCGTTCAGCGCGCAATGCAAGCTGCTGGTAATAACCGATGTCCATCGACGATTCCGGCACCGACTGCGGGTGGCGCCAGGCAGCTTCGTGATGACCATTGGGGTAGATAAACAGATTGAGGCTGAGCTGACGTTCGGACATTTTCCGTTCTCTGAATTTTAGGTAGCAAGGGTTCAGTGCAATTCGGCGAAGTCGCTCAGCACATCGTCGCGCAGGGCGATAAAGCGGCTGTCACTACGGTTGCGCGGGCGCGGCAAATCAATATCGAGGATGCGGCGGATACGCCCTGGATTGGGCTGCATAACGACCACGCGGTCGCCCAGAAATACCGCTTCATCCACATCGTGGGTGACCAGGATCATGGTGATTTTTTCCTTGGCCCAGATGTTTTGCAGCTCGCCTTGCAGGCGGGCACGGGTCAAGGCATCGAGGGCCCCCAGCGGCTCGTCCAGCAACAGCACGCTGGGGCGATTGACCAGGCCGCGAGCGATAGCCACCCGCTGGGCCATGCCGCCGGAGATCTGGTGCGGGTAGGCATCGATAAAGTCTTGCAGGCCCACCAGTTCAATGTGCTCGCGCACGGTGTCGCGCTTTTCCTTTGCGCTCAGCGGCGAATTCTTGAGGGCAACTGCAACGTTCTGCTCAACATTGAGCCAAGGGAACAAACGGTGATCCTGAAACACGATGCCGCGCTCAAGACCGGTGCCGTCGATGGGCTTGCCGTCGAGCAGGATGCGCCCGTCGTATTCCTCGTCCAGTCCCAGGATCAACCGCAACAAGGTGGATTTGCCGCAACCGCTGGCGCCGACGATGCTGATGAATTCGCCGGGGGCGATGTTGAGCTGAATATTGTCCAGGACCTGCAATTGGCTGGTGCTGCCCGGTCGGGAAGCAAAGCGCTTGCTGATGTTTTCCAGGGTCAGGCTGTTATTGAGCATGCTGCAATCCTTCTGAAAGTGCCGATCAACGCGGGTCAATGCCGTACAGGCGCTGCATCCGTCGCTCAAAAATCCGGGCCAGGGCATTGAGGCTCCAGCCCACCAGGCCGATGACCACCATGCCGAACAGCACCAGGTCCATCATGAAATGCTCACTGCCATCGATCAGCGTGTTGCCAATGCCCTCCCCCGATACCAGCAGGTATTCGGCACCGATAGTTGCCAGCCACGAGTACACCAGCGCCAGATACAGCCCGGTGAAAATCGACGGCAAGGCGGCGGGCAGCATGACCCCGACGATGGTTTGCCAGCGGCTGAAGCGGTATACCCGCGCCACTTCCAGCAGATTGGGCGGGACGTTGCGCAGCCCGTCGCAGGTGTTGACCACCACCGGCACCAATGCCGCCAGCGACAGAAACACCACCTTGGCCACATCCCCCAGGCCGAACCACACCGAGATCAGCGGGATCCAGGCGAACAGCGAAATCTGCTTGAACGTATTGAAACTTGGGCCCACCAGACGCTCGAAGTAGTGCGACAGGCCAAGCAGGCAGCCCAGCACCAGCCCAAGCGTGGTGCCGATAAAAAAGCCACTGAGGTTGCGCGCCAGACTGGCGCTGATGGCCCGCCAGAATTTGCCTGATGCAATCTGGTCCCAGGCCGTGGCTGCGACTTTTTCCGGTGAAACCAGCAGACCGGACTGGCTCCAGCCCATGTGCGAGGCCAGCCACCACAGGGCGACGGCGCCAATCGGCAACACCCAACCGCGATAGCGACGGCTGCTGCCTCCATGACTGATTGCCAGAGCGCTACTCATGACAGGCGCCCCGCTGCGGGTGTGCGACCACGATTGAGACGCCGCTCGGCGTAATCGAAACCGCGATCGATCAACAGGCCGATCCCGCCGACCACCACCACGGCAGCCATCACCAGATCCAGCTGGAACAGTTGACGACCATAAACAATCAGGTAACCCAGCCCTTCGCTCGACGCCACCAACTCAACCACCACCAGCGATAGCCAGGCCTTGGTGAAGCCCAGACGCAGGCCGGTAAACAGGGTTGGAACAGCCGCAGGCAAGACGATAAAAATCACGCTCTGCCAACGACTGAAACCGTATGCCCGCCCGGCTTCCAGCAAGCCCTTGGGCGCTTGATGGAAAGCCTGCAAGGTACACAGCGTGATCGGCACCAGGGCCGCCTTGGCAATCAGCACATACTTGAGCGGCTCACCGATGCCGAACAGCAACAAGGCAAACGGCAGCCAGGCCAGTACCGGAATTTGCACAATGGCGTTGAAGGTGGGCAGCAGATAATCCTCGATGGTTTTCGACAGCCCCATGGCCAGCCCCAACACCACACCAATGGAGGCCCCGAGGGCAAAACCGACCACCACCCGCTGCAGGCTGGCGGCGGCATTTATCCACAGGTCGCCGGAGGCAAAGAGGTCCGAAAGGGTTTCGTAAACATAGGCGGGTGGCGGTAAGACCTGCTCTGACAGCCAGCCCTGCTCCACCCCCAGATACCACAGGCCCAGCACGGCCAGCGGCAACAGCCAAGGCAAGGCTCTGTCACCCAACTGCGAAGACCAGGCCCAAGTGCGCGGCACCTCGACCTTGCGTACCGGGCGCGTCGGTGCTGGCGGCAAGCGCTGGACGTTGCCCTTCGGTAGCGCCGGTACGTACTGCTCTGGTGCAACTGTCTGTGCCTTGGCCATATGCGTGATTCCTTAGCTACTACAAAAAACGGAGTTCCTGTTGGCGACCTTGTGGGAGCGGGCTTGCTCGCGATGCAGACGACATGGTCTGTCTGGATAACCGCGTCGATTCAATCGCGAGCAAGCCCGCTCCCACAGGGGTATGCAGTTACTTGCCCGCTACCGCATTGCCTTCAGGCTGCTTGCCATCCGTGCCATAGGCCGTCCAGAAGTTCTCCAGGCCTTTGGCCTTGAGCGCGGTCTGCAGGTAGCCGGGCTCAAACCAGCCATCGATGCTGACCGGACGGCGGATCAATTTTTCGTCCTTGGCCTGATCCGCCACCGCCTGATAGCGGCTGACCAAAAAGGTGTCGATCAGCGGCGAAGCCCTGTCCCGCAGGCTGACCCCAGTGAAATCGGCGCGCAGTGAGTCCACAGGGTCATTGCTTTTGGCCCACTCGGTGAAGACCTCATCACGGTGGCTGTCTTCAGAGGTCCAATGCGCGGCATCCACCAGCGTATCGACCACTTTTTGCACATTGGCCGGATGCTCTTTTTCATAAGCACCACGCACCACCAATGCGGTTTGACGGGTGTAGCGCACATCCTGGTCCGGGTTGTCGTAAACAATGTCGATCAGGCCCTTGTCGCGCAGCTTGAACAGTTCACGACCGCCAAAGGCGGCATCCACGCCGTTGGAAACCAGCGCTGCCTGAGTGCTGCCGGTATCGAGGTTGATGACCTTGATATCGCGCTCGGTCAGACCGTGCTCGGCCAACAGGTTGATCGACACCAGATGGCCGTTGGTGCCGCGAAACACTGCGACCTTCTTGCCTTTAAGGTCTTCGATAGTCTTGATCTCAGAGCCTTTTGGCACCGCCAGATACAGATTGGCTCGCACACCCAGTGCTGCCAGCAGCCTGGTGTCCAGCCCATTGGAGCGCCCGACCACTGCGGGCAAGTCGCCCTGGTAGGCGAAGTCCAGCTGCTGATTGGACAAGGCTTCGTTAACCGCAGGGCCAGCCCCTTTGAAGAAGAACCACTGCACCTCGGTGCCCGTTCCGGCGAAGGCTTTTTCCAGCAGTTGCTGGTTGCGCACTATGCCCAGGGGCGAGCCGCTGAACGTGACCGGATCACCGCCACCGGCGCTCGCCACGCCGATGCGCAACACATCGGCCTCGGCCAGCGGTACAGCCATGACCACAGCCAGCACGGCAGCGATGCGGGTCTTGCGCAGCAGGGTATTTACTTTGAATGAGGCCATGGGCAGATCTTCCTTGGAGCGATGAGGTGCGGCCCGTCAGGCGGCGAGGTGTTTTTTGTCGGCTTCGGTTTTCGGCGAGCGGGTGTCCGGGGTCGGCTTGAGCGCCTGGCTCAGGCGGCCGTCCACACCCACCGGCACATCGCCGTCGATGGTGGTGCGGCGCACGATGCGCTGGGCATCGCCGTAGTCGTTGATCGCTATATGCTGGGTGGCGCGGTTGTCCCAGATCACCACATCGCCTTCCTGCCAGCGCCAACGCACGGTGTTGTCGACATGGGTAATGCGGTCGTGGAACAGGCGAATCAGCTGCTTCGAGTCGCTGCTGCTGACACCCTGGATCTCTTTGACAAAGTGCCCCAGCAACAAACTTCTTTCGCCAGACTCCGGATGAACGCGAACTAACGGATGTTCGGTTTCATAAACTTGGGCGGTGAATTGTTCGCGATAACGCTTAAGGCCAGACTCATCGGTATTGCGCGGCGCGGCATAGTCATAAACATTGGTATGCAAGGCGCGCAGGCTGTCGGCAAGTTGCTTTAGAGGTTGTGGCAAGTCGGCATAGGCTGACGCCGTATTAGCCCACACCGTGTCGCCGCCATAAGGGGGAATGACCACACCGCGCAAGATCGAAATTTTTGGATAATTGGCAACAAAGGTCACATCGGTGTGCCAGGAGTTGGCTCGGGTTTCCTTGGCATCCAGATTCAGGATGGCAGCACTTTGCTCGGCAGAGCGTACGGTTGGATGGGGTACTTGATCGCCGAAACGTCGGGAAAACGCTTCATGCTCAGCGTCATCCAGATGCTGGTCACGGAAGAACAGGACTTTATATTTCAACAAGGCCTGATTAATAAACTCGAACGCTTGGGCACTGATATCACCGCCCAGTTTAACGCCTTCAAGTTGTGCACCAATTCGACCCGCCACGGGTTTTACTTGAATAGTCATTACGCCACTCCTGCCTCACGAGTTGTTGTGGACAGATCATAAAGGCATAAAAGTAGCGCTGACTAATCACTATTTAATCTAAAGATAGATGGGCATTTTAATAGAACAAAGACTATTTAAACTCCGACAAACAGTTATAAATCCTAGGATTGTAAGTTAATAACCAATTTAATTATTTACCTGTTTACTTGGCCGCCTGCACCACCGCTGAACGCCCTGGCAAGCGGCCATTGAGCACCGCGTAGGCCACCAACCCGATCAGTAGCCCCCAGAATGCCCCGCCAATACCCAGCAACGTGATGTTGGCGGCGGATGCCAGAAAGGTGATCAGCGCCGCTTCCCGGGATTTGGCGTCTGCCATCGCGCTGGCCAGGCTGCCACCGATGGTGCCGAGTAACGCAAGCCCGGCCAGAGTCGTGATAAAAGTGGCTGGGAATGCCATGAATACTGCCGCCAGGGTCACGCCGAAAATCCCCACCAGAATGTAAAACACCCCCGCCGCAATGCCTGCGATCCAGCGTTTGGACGGATCCTGCGAGGCTTCCTTGCCCGTACAAATAGCCGCTGTGATCGCCGCGATGTTGAACGCGTGGGAGCCAAAAGGCGCCATCAGCAAAGAACCGAGCCCGGTGAGCGTGACTATCGGATTGGCGCTGGTTTTATACCCGTCGTTACGCAGCACCAGCATGCCGGGCATGTACTGCCCGGTCAGGGTGATCAGAAACAATGGCAGCGCCACGCTGAGCAGAGCATTGAGTGAGAACTCGGGCCGGGTGAAGACCGGCGTCGCCAATTGCAGTGACAGGCCCGTCAGGTCAACACGCCCCTGACTCAGCAGAAACACCAGCCCCAACACCAGAATGCCCACCACGGCGTAGCGCGCACTAAAGCGTTTGAGTACCAGGTAGGCGGCGATCAACAGCCCGACCAGCAGCGGGTCAATGCTCATGCCGGCAAACGCGCCGATACCGAACTGCAACAGAATCCCGCCCAGCAACCCGGCAGCTATACCCGGCGGGATCAAGCGAATGAGCTTTTCGAAATAGCCGGACAAACCCAGCAGCACGAAGGCCGCAGCCGAGATCATGTACGCACCTATCGCTTCGGCATAGGGCGTGGTGGCCAGCGCCACAACCAGAAACGCCGCAGCCGGTGTCGACCAGGCAGTGATGATCGGCGCACGGTATTTCCAACTGAGAAACAACCCGCTCACCCCTACCCCAATCGATACCGACCACACCCACGAGGCGGTCAGTTCAGGGCTCAACCCGGCGACCTTGGCCGCCTGAAAGACCAGAATGAACGTACCGCCATAATTGACGATCACCGAGATTAAACCCGCGATAACCGGGTGAAGCAGATCGCGTAAACGCAGGGTTGAAGTTGAGGCGGTGGATGACATGGCGATGCTCCGTGCAAGTGGCGACGGGCAAAGTGTACGGATAGAATGGCCCGCCATTGCAGGCCAATTTACCCATCCAGAGCAGACCACATGGGCAAAACATTTGAGCTTGAAACCCTGAAAATCCGGCTCAACGATGTCGAGTTTCAACCGTTGGATTTGCACCAGCGAATTCAGCGAGCCCTGCGCAGCCTGATCCTCGACGGTGCTCTGGACCCCGGCCTGAAACTGCCCGCCACGCGAGTGCTGGCCCGGTCGCTCGGGGTAGCTCGCGACACGGTGGAGAACGCCTATGTGCAATTGCAGCGTGACGGTTTTATTGTGCGCCGCGAAGGTTCGGGCAGTTATGTCTGCCAGAGTGTCGGCAGCCAATTGCACGGGGTAAGGCGCAGTCGCAATCAACGACCTGCGGCCCGGCGCAGTCAGGCGCTGCCCGGTTCGGGCTTGAGTCGACGCGGGCAGATGATCCTCGACAGCGGCGGCGTAAACGATCAACAGATGATCAGGGCGTTTGCCACCGGCCTGCCGGAAACCCGCTCTTTTCCCGTAGCGGTCTGGGAACGCCTTCAGCGCCAGGTCATGAAGGAACACCGCGCCCATATTTTGTTGCACGGCGACCCGCAAGGCGCCGAACCGCTGCGCAAAGCCATTGCAACGTACTTGAACCTTGAGCGCGGGGCCAAGTGCGTCCCCGAACAGATTCTGGTGCTGAGCAGCACCCGTCAGGCCCTGTTCCTGTGTGCCCAGTTACTGGTCGACGCCGGTAAACCGATCCTGCTCGAAAACCCCGGCTACTTCGGTGCAAAAAAAGCTTTTGAGAGTGCCGAGGCCCAGATTGTGCCGATAGACGTTGATGCCCTGGGCATCCGCACCGACCTGCTGCGCGCCGACCGCAGCGGCGCAAACTGTGTGTATGTCACGCCGTCTCATCAATACCCCACCGGGGCGACCTTGCCACTGCAGCGCCGTCTGGAGTTGATCAACTGGGCGCTCGAGCAGAGCAAGTGGATCATCGAGGACGACTACGACAGCGAATTCCACTACGACGGTTTGCCCACCGCCTGCGTGCAGGGGCTGGATAAACACCAACGCACGCTCTATATCGGCACTTTCAGCAAGACGCTCTATCCGGGCTTGCGCATGGCCTACATGGTGCTGCCTGACGAGTTGGTCAAACCTTTCACCTATGCGCGCAGCATCATGGACGGCCACACGCCCCAAGTCCTGCAACTGACCCTGGCGCGCTTTATGGAAGATGGTCACTACAACGCCCACGTGCGTGCCATGCGCAAACTCTACGCCGGGCGTCGGGCCACGATGCTCGACGCTATCGACCGACATTTGCCGGGCATCGTCACCGCCCTGCGTCCGCAAGGCGGGTTACAGATCCCCTGTTTTCTGGCCGAAGGCCTGTCAGAACAAACAACCATTCGCCAAGCTGCCGCTGCCGGTATCCAACTGCCCGGCCTGAGCCGCCTTTACGCAGGCAAAGAGAAGCAACAAGGCTGGCTGTTGGGTTATTCATCCCTGACCGCCCATGAAATCGAGACCGCCATGGCGCGACTGGCCAGCGCCATTAGCTAGAGGCTGTTCTCTGAAGCGATTTCTGCCTCTTGTGGGAGCGTTGCTCTTAAGTGAACAACATTGCACCCGTAGACTGGTTTGTTGGCTGGTTTGTGCCGGTACGGATTTAGCCCATCGTACTTTTGATAAATATATAACGCGCCTGTCGCCAATCAGGCGCGTGCTGCCTCAGTGCGTTGCCAGCGTGTCCAGCGATTTATCGACATAACCCTTGGCCAGCTCCACCAAGTGCACGGTCGACAACACCAAATCGCGCGCGGGCCCGCTCAAGCCATTCCCCGCCTCATTCGCGCAGGCACCCGCACAGCGCAACAAGTCTGACGCCTGGGCCAAAGCCGCTTCTGAATTGACGCTGTCCGGGATGGCATACAGGGCCGTGCCCACAGGGCGAAAAGGCTTATGGTTTTGCAGGTAATAATTGAGCGCACGCTCGGTGGCGATACGGTCCAGCAACGGGTCGTGACTGTCAGCAGCATCGAGGGGAGAAACAGGGGGATCGGGAGTGATTTTTTTCATCGTGAAGACTCCTAGTACATCAAAAGGAGCTGTCACTTATCGCGACTAAACGAATGGGTGGCAGCCGTGCGCAGGTTAGTCGACCGGTGTACTAGGAACCCGGCGCACCCGAAGGCGCCCTGCGCACGGCCACCATAAAACGCAGGCCGAAAAAAAGCGCCTCGCTAAGGTGGCGCATTGCGCCTAGTAACACCGGGCGACTAAACCCGACCGCTGTTTTGCAGCGGTGGAGCGAGACTATTCCCCGATTTGGACAGGCGCAAGCGAACGGGATTTTCTCGGATGTTTCACGGGAATGAAAGCGAATCGTCGTACGAATCACCTGATTATCTCTAGCTAGGCTCACAGAGCTGACCGCCCTTCTTTGGTTTGGCGGCTTAAACTCAGGAGCACATATGAACAATGCAGAACATTCAACCGCCCAATGGCACTTGAATAAGAAACGAGCAGATGCCAACGTAATGACAAATGTCATTACACGAGTCAAAACCATGGCCTCCATCAATATCCGCATCGACGATGAACTCAAAGCCCGCGCCTACAAGGAACTTGAGCGTTTGGGTGTCACCCCCTCGGAACTGGTCCGCCAGGCATTGCAGTACGTAGCCGAACGCGGCCAACTGCCCTTTCGCCCCATGCTGGTGACAGAAGAAGACGAAGCACTCATCAACACCGTGCGCGAACGCCTGGCAGCGCCGCAAAGGGTCAAGGTGACACTGGATGACCTTTGATCTTGAGTTTGACCAGCGCGCCCTCAAGGAATGGCACAAACTCGCTGACACGGTCAGGCTGCAATTCAAGAGCAAATTGTCAGAGGTGTTGCTCAACCCCCGCGTTGAAGCCAACCGGCTGCGCAAGCTGCCCGATTGTTACAAAATCAAGTTGCGCAGCGCGGGTTACCGCTTGATCTATCAGGTCATTGATCAAGAGGTTGTGGTGTTCGTCGTCGCCGTTGACAAGCGCGAACATCAGGCCGCGTATCGCAAGGCGCAAGACCGCTTGAAGTAGACCAGCCCATCAAAGGCAACGGCTAATCCAAAGCCCTTTAACAGCGGGATTTCAACTGGGTTTACCCCTCTGGCATATGCCTTGCACCCTCGCTGTATGCTTTTCGCCAAGGTGCAACTCCCATGATCGAACCACACACAGGCCCTCTGGCCTGGGTCAACGGCAGCGATGCCCCGGAAAAAACCGAAATCAACCTCGGCTTTATGGCCCTCAGTGATTGCGCCTCGGTGGTGGTCGCCGCCACGCAAGGGTTCGCCCAGCCTTATGGCCTGACTCTGAACCTCAAGCGCCAGTCGTCCTGGGCCAGCCTGCGGGACAACCTGGTCAGTGGCCAGATCGACGCCGCCCATAGCCTGTACGGCCTGATCTACGCCGTGCACTTGGGAATTGGAGGCGTGGCGGCCACTGATATGGCCGTGCTGATGGGGCTCAATCAGAATGGCCAGAGCATCAACCTCTCCCACGGTTTGCAAGCCCTGGGCGTGACCCGTCCTGAGGCGCTGCAACAACACGTGCACCAAAGTCGCTCAAAACTGACCTTCGCCCAGACTTTTCCCACCGGCACCCACGCCATGTGGCTGTATTACTGGCTGGCGAGCCAGGGTATCCACCCGCTGCAAGACGTCGACAGCGTGGTGGTGCCACCGCAACAGATGGTCGCGCACTTGCAGGCAGGACGGATTGACGGGTTCTGCGTGGGCGAACCGTGGGCCGCCAGTGCGGTAAAACAGAACATGGGCTTCACCCTGAGCACCACCCAAGCGCTGTGGCCCGACCACCCGGAAAAAGTCCTCGGCTGCACCAAGGCTTTTGTCGAGCAGTACCCCAATACCGCCAGGGCGCTGGTAATGGCGATTCTCGAAGCCAGCCGCTTTATCGAGCAAAGCGCCGAAAACCGGCGCAGCACCGCGCAGTTGTTGAGCGCCCCCGAGTACCTGAATGCCCCCGTTGAGTGCATTGAACCGCGCCTGCTCGGCGACTACCGCGACGGGCTGGGCAATCACTGGCAAGACCCCCACGCGCTGCGCTTTCATGGCGACGGCGCGGTCAACCTGCCGTACCTGTCCGACGGCATGTGGTTTATGACCCAGTTCCGCCGCTGGGGCTTGTTGCGCGAAGACCCGGACTACCTGGGCATAGCCCGGCAGGTTCAGCAACTGGCCCTTTACCGCGACGCCGCCAGCGCCGTTGGCGTGACCGCTGGTACAACGGACATGCGCAGCAGCCAACTGATCGACGGCAAGGTGTGGGACGGCACGGACCCTGCAGCTTATGCACGAAGCTTTGCGCTGCATGCCATGAGCGCCAACACTCCTCTTCTCGCCCGTCGTTGACTGGAACCTGCCCCATGCTGCGTATCTTGCTGATCAACGACACGGCGAAAAAAGTCGGCCGCCTTAAAGCTGCGCTGACCGAAGCCGGATTTGAAGTCATCGACGAGTCGGGCCTGACCATCGACCTGCCCGGGCGCGTCGAAACGGTGCGCCCGGATGTCATCCTGATCGATACCGAGTCACCCAGCCGTGATGTGATGGAGCAAGTGGTACTGGTCTCACGGGACCAGCCACGGCCGATCGTGATGTTCACCGACGAGCACGACCCCGGTGTGATGCGCCAGGCGATCAAGTCCGGGGTCAGTGCTTACATCGTCGAAGGTATTCATGCCCAGCGCCTGCAACCGATTCTCGATGTGGCCATGGCCCGCTTTGAAAGCGACCAGGCTCTGCGCGCCCAACTGCACGCCCGCGACCAGCAACTGGCCGAGCGCAAGCGCATAGAACTGGCCAAGGGCCTGTTGATGAAAATGAAAACCTGCAACGAAGAAGAGGCCTACACCCTGATGCGACGCCAAGCCATGAGCCGCCAGCAGAAGTTGATTCAAGTGGCGGAACAGATCATAGCCATGAGTGAGTTGCTGGGCTGACACCCTTCCCTGTAAATACTTCAACTGTGGGAGCGAGCAGGCTCGCTCCCACAAGGGGTGAGTTATTCACCTGTTGGCACACTTCTCGCTAAGCACTCACTACCGGTAACCAACGGCGGTTGCCCTACTTACGACAAAGACGTCGCTCACCTCATTCGCCCATGGCGGATCAGGTAGCGGCGTTTTTTCGTTTTGGCAACAGACCCACGCTCATGACTCCTTCTCGAAACGATTAACCGTTGAGGTGCGCGATGAATTCAAGCTTCTGGAAATCCGGCCATACCCCGACCCTGTTCGCGGCGTTTCTCTATTTCGACCTCAGCTTTATGGTCTGGTATCTGCTCGGCCCGCTGGCGGTGCAAATCGCCGCCGACCTGCACCTGACCACCCAACAGCGCGGGCTGGTGGTGGCCACGCCGATTCTGGCCGGGGCCCTGCTGCGCTTTGTGATGGGCCTGCTGGCGGATCGCCTGTCACCGAAAACCGCCGGGCTGATCGGCCAGGTCATTGTGATCTGCGCGCTGTTTGTCGCCTGGAAACACGGGATTCACAGCTACGAGCAGGCCCTGCTGCTGGGGCTGTTTCTGGGCATGGCCGGTGCATCGTTCGCGGTGGCCCTGCCGCTGGCCTCGCAATGGTATCCGCCGCAGCACCAAGGCAAGGCGATGGGCATCGCCGGTGCTGGCAACTCGGGAACGGTATTCGCCGCCCTGCTGGCCCCGGTGCTGGCTGCGGCCTATGGCTGGAGCAATGTATTCGGCTTTGCCCTGATCCCGCTGGTGCTGTGCATTTTCGTATTTGCCTGGCTGGCCAAAAATGCCCCCGAGCGACCAAAAGCCAAATCCATGGGCGACTATTTCAAGGCCCTGGGTGATCGCGACAGCTGGTGGTTCATGTTTTTCTACAGCGTAACCTTCGGTGGTTTTATCGGCCTGGCCAGCGCCCTGCCCGGCTACTTCAACGATCAATACGGACTGAGCCCGGTGACTGCGGGCTACTACACCGCAGCCTGCGTGTTTGGCGGCAGTTTGATGCGGCCTTTGGGCGGCGCACTGGCGGATCGCTTCGGCGGGATTCGCACGCTGCTGGGGATGTATGCCGTGGCGACCATCAGCATCGCCGCCGTAGGTTTCAACCTGCCAAGTTCCTACGCTGCATTGGCACTTTTCGTCTGCACCATGCTGGGACTGGGCGCTGGCAACGGTGCGGTTTTCCAATTGGTGCCGCAGCGTTTTCGACGTGAAATCGGGGTAATGACCGGCCTGATCGGCATGGCTGGCGGTATCGGCGGCTTCGCCTTGGCGGCAGGTATGGGCGCAATCAAGCAAAGCACCGGCAGTTATCAACTGGCCTTATGGTTGTTCGCCAGCCTTGGGGTTCTGGCCTGGTTCGGCCTGCATGGGGTCAAACGTCGCTGGAGAACCACCTGGGGCTCCGCTGCCGTGACCGCTGCCCGAGTGTGAGGCCGCGATGAGCCTGCAACTGAGCTTTGCCCACGCCAGCGCGACCGGGCCACGCCCGGAGAATCAAGACGCACTGCGCGAAGTCACGCCAGTGCCAATGCTGGCGGCGAGCAAGGGGTATCTGTTCGCCATCGCCGACGGTGTCAGCCAATGCGCCGACGGCGGTCTGGCCGCCCGCTCGACCTTGCAGGCTCTGGCGCTGGACTACTACGCCACGCCCGAAACCTGGAGCGTTGCGCAGGCCTTGGAGCGCTTATTACTCGCGCAGAACCGCTGGCTCCAGGCCAATGGCGGCGGGCAACCGCTATTGACCACGGTCAGTGCCCTGGTGCTGCGTGGCAAGCGATTTACCCTGGCCCATGTCGGCGATTGCCGGGTGTACCGCTGGTACGCCGGGGCCTTGCAGCGCATCAGCGAAGATCATGTCTGGGATCAGCCGGGCATGCAGCATGTGCTTAAACGGGCGCTTGGGCTTGATCAGCATCTGGTGGTGGATTTTCTCGACGGTGAAATGCGCCAGGACGAGACCTTTGTGCTGCTCAGCGATGGCGTATGGTCGACCTTGGGCGATAGCGCTATCGCCGCCCTTTTGCGTGACCTGCCCGACCTGCAAGACGCCGCCAGCACACTGGTCAATGCCGCGCACCGGGCAGGCAGCCAGGACAACGCCAGCGCCCTGCTGGTACGGGTCGATGCCCTGGGCGAGAGCGGCATCGGCGATGCATTGATGCAGTTGCAGCAATGGCCACTGCCGCCCGTGCTAAGGCCGGGGCAGCACTTTGAGGGCTGGCAGGTCGAAAGCCATCTTGGCCAGAGTCAGCAGTCGTTGCTCTACCGGGTACACGACGCGCAACAACAGCCTTGGCTGCTGAAAACCCTTCCCGCCCGCCTGCACGACGATCATCTGGCCGGGCAAGCGTTGCTATCGGAAGAATGGTTTCTCAAGCGCGTGGCCGGGCGACATTTTCCTGAAGTACACCCCGCCAACCTGCGTCAGCATCTGTACTACGTGATGCGTGAATACTCAGGTTCAACCCTGGAAAAACTCTACGCCAAGGGCGGGCCGCTGCCTCTGGCGCAATGGCTGGAACTGGCCGAGCGTCTGCTGGGGGCCGTGGGCCTGCTGCATCGACGACAGATTTTTCACCGCGATATCAAGCCGCACAATGTGTTGTTGGGTGACGACGGCGAACTGCGCTTGCTGGACTTCGGGCTAGCCTACTGCCCGGGCCTCTCGGAAGACCTGCCATCAGCGCTGCCCGGCACACCCAGTTACATCGCCCCGGAAGCCTTTCGAGGCGAAAAACCTGGCCCTAAGCAGGATATTTACGCGGTGGGGGTGACCTTGTATTTCCTGCTGACCGGGCATTATCCCTACGGTGAAATCGAAGCCTTCCAACGCCCGCGGTTTGGCGTTCCGGTGAGTGCCAGTCGTTATCGGCCCGACCTGCCGGAATGGATTGCCCACAGCCTGGAGCGCGGCGTTGCAGCCGACCCCGAGCAGCGTTTTGAAACGGCCGAAGAGTGGTTGCTGCAACTGGAACAGGGCGAGCGCCAGAGCCTGAACATCCGCCCCAGACCTTTGCTGGAGCGAGAGCCGCTGAAGGTGTGGCGAGGGGTGGCTTTGGTGTCGTTGGTGATCAATCTGGTGCTGATGTTTTTGCTGCTTCACACATGACATACGCTCGAAAACCTCTGTAGATACTCTGTTCCAGGTCAAGCCCCAGTGGGAGCGAGCCTGCTCGCGAATGATCTTCGCGAGCAGGCTCGCTCCCACGCTTGAAGTATCTCTGTAGCCGCTGAGGAGGAACGAAGGCTGCGATCAGCGTAATACGCTCGTCAGCGGCTACGGGAATAACGCTCCAATATTGGGCGCGGCGCTTTTATTCGGTGCACAAAACTCCGCCCCTAAAAACTTCCCCCCCTTTAAACATGGGCTTTTGACGACTTGGCACAACCGCTGCATTAGCTGAATCATCAATCATAAAACCCGGCCTTCAACGACGAAGAACGGGTTTCCCGAGAGAACGGGACAAGGACAAAGGTGTCCTCGCCAGGTAACTGGCGGGACGCCTTTTTTTGTTTGCACACAATTTGTCGAGCAAGGCCGCAATGCCCCATATAAGGCAGGCCCCAGCTCCCGGAGAACCTGATGAAAAAACTAAAGCTGGTGATGATCGGCAACGGCATGGCCGGGGTTCGCACCCTGGAAGAATTGCTCAAGCTGAGCAATGAGCTGTACGACATCACGGTCTTCGGCGCCGAACCCCATGCCAACTACAACCGCATTCTGCTCTCGCCAGTGCTGGCCGGTGAACAGACGTTCGAAGAGATCGTGCTCAACGATCTGGACTGGTATCTGGACAACAACATCAAGCTGCTGCTCAACCGCAAAGTAGTGAAGATCGACCGGGTCAAGCGCCGAGTCATCGCCGAAGACGGCACTGAAGCCGAATACGACCGTCTGCTGATCGCCACCGGCTCAACCCCATTTATATTGCCAATTGCGGGCAACACCCTGAACGGTGTTATCGGCTATCGCGACATTGCCGACACCCAGGCAATGATCGACACCGCCAAAACCCATAAGCACGCGGTGGTTATCGGTGGCGGCCTGCTCGGTCTGGAGGCGGCCAACGGCCTGATGCTGCGCGGTATGCATGTGACCGTGGTGCATATCGGTGAATGGCTGCTTGATCGCCAGTTGGACCCGATCAGCGGCCAATTGCTGCAAACCGCCCTTGAAGCACGCGGCCTGCATTTTCGCCTGCGCGAACAGACCAACGCCCTGCATGACGCGGGTAATGGCCGGGTCGGCTCGGTCGAGTTCAAGAACGGCGACATCATCCCCGCCGACCTGGTGGTGATGGCCGCGGGCATTCGCCCCAATACCGAACTCGCCGAGCAGGCAGGCATCCCGTGCAATCGCGGGATTCTGGTCAACGACACCCTGCAAACCTACGACCCTCGTATTTACGCCATCGGTGAGTGCGCCAGCCATCGCGGCATCGCTTACGGCCTGGTGGCACCATTGTTCGAGCAGGCCAAGGTCTGCGCCAACCATCTCGCGCAACTGGGCTTTGCCCGTTATCAAGGTTCGGTGACTTCGACCAAGTTGAAGGTCACCGGCATCGACCTGTTCTCCGCTGGCGACTTTATGGGCGGCGAAGGCACCGAAACCATCACCCTCAGCGACCCGATTGGCGGGGTCTACAAAAAACTGGTGATCAAGGACGATATTTTGGTCGGTGCTTGCCTGTACGGCGACACTGCCGACGGCGGATGGTATTTCCGGCAGATCCGTGAGAATCACGCCATCGGTGAGATCCGCGACCACCTGATGTTTGGTGAAAATGCCATCGGCGACGTAGGCCATCAGGGCCAAGACAAGGCCATGAGCATGGCCGACACCGCCGAAGTCTGCGGCTGCAATGGGGTGTGCAAGGGCACCATCGTCAAGGCGATCCAGGAGCACGGGCTGTTCAGCGTCGACGATGTCAAAAAACACACCAAGGCCGCCAGCTCCTGCGGCTCCTGCGCAGGCTTGGTGGAACAGATTCTGATCAACACCGTGGGCGGCGCGGCAGACGTCAAACCCAAAAGCGAAAAAGCCATCTGCGGTTGCAGCGACCTGAACCACGGGCAAATCCGCCAGGCCATCCGCGACCAACACTTGCTGACCATCGCCGGCACCCAGAGCTACCTGAACTGGCGCACGCCCAACGGCTGCGCCACCTGCCGCCCGGCACTCAACTACTACCTGATTTCCACCTGGCCGGGCGAAGCAAAAGATGACCCGCAATCGCGCCTGATCAACGAGCGCGCCCACGCCAACATTCAAAAAGACGGTACCTATTCGGTGGTCCCGCGGATGTGGGGCGGTGTCACCAACCCGTCAGAGCTGCGGCGCATTGCCGACGTGGCCGACAAGTACAACGTGCCGATGGTCAAGGTCACCGGCGGGCAGCGCATCGACTTGCTGGGGATCAAGAAACACGACCTGCCCGGCGTATGGAAGGATCTGGACATGCCTTCCGGCCACGCCTACGGCAAATCAATCCGCACGGTGAAGACCTGCGTGGGCAGCGAGTTCTGTCGCTTCGGTACGCAAAATTCGACGCAACTGGGCATTGAGCTGGAGCACGACCTGTTCAATATGT
This sequence comes from Pseudomonas kulmbachensis, assembly GCF_963681935.1. NCBI lineage: Bacteria > Pseudomonadati > Pseudomonadota > Gammaproteobacteria > Pseudomonadales > Pseudomonadaceae > Pseudomonas > Pseudomonas kulmbachensis. Next base: position 4,578,602 of record NZ_OY817088.1, read on the forward strand.
GGTCGCCACACAAGGTGAAACTGGCGGTATCCGGTTGCCCGCGTAACTGCTCGGAAGCAGGTATCAAGGACGTAGGGATTATCGGTGTGGACTCCGGTTGGGAGATGTATATCGGCGGTAACGGCGGGATCAAGACCGAGGTTGCCGAGTTCTTCGTCAAAGTCAAAACCGCTGAAGAGGTGCGCGAGTACAACGGCGCCTTTTTGCAGCTGTATCGCGAAGAAGCCTTCTACCTCGAACGCACCGTGCATTACCTGCAGCGGGTCGGTATGGAGCACATCAAAAAGGCCGTGCTTGAGGACCCGCAGCGGCGCAAGGCGCTCAATGACCGGCTGCAATTCTCCCTGTCGTTCGAGCAGGACCCGTGGAAGGAGCGTCTGGCTCAGCCCCAGCTGAAAAAAGAGTTCGACGTTATCCCCCTGAAAAACCTGGAGGTGCTGGCATGAACTGGCTGGATATCTGCTCACTTGAGGAAATCAACGCCCTGGGCTCGCGGATCATTAGTGGGCCAAAGGGTGACATCGCGATTTTTCGCACCAGCGACGACGAAGTGTTCGCCCTCGATGACCGCTGCCCGCACAAGGGCGGCCCGCTGTCCCAGGGCTTGATCTACGGTAAGCGCGTGTCGTGCCCGCTGCACAACTGGCAGATCGACCTGCAAAGCGGCGAAGCTCTGGCCCCGGACATCGGCTGCGCCCATCACCACCCGGCGCGGGTCGAAAATGGCCGGGTGCAACTGGCCCTGCGGGACGCAGGCTGATGAACCGCCAGCTCACCGCCTCCACCTGCTGCTACTGCGGGGTCGGCTGCGGCGTGCTGATCGAGCATGACGGCGAGCGCATTCTCGGCGTCAGCGGCGATCCGGCGCACCCGGCCAACTTCGGCAAACTGTGCAGCAAGGGCTCGACGCTGCACCTCACCGGCGACCTCAACGCCCGTGCGTTGTACCCACAATTGCGCCTGGGCAAGGAGCTGGCCCGTGGCCGTACCGACTGGGACAGCGCCCTCGATCACGCCGCCAATGTGTTCGCCGCCACCATCGCCGAACACGGACCCGACAGCGTGGCGTTTTACATCTCCGGGCAGTTGTTGACCGAGGACTACTACGTCTTCAACAAACTGGCGCGGGCCCTGGTGGGCACCAACAATATCGACAGCAATTCGCGGCTGTGCATGTCTTCGGCCGTGGTCGGCTACAAGCGCAGCCTGGGCGCCGATGCACCACCATGCAGCTATGAGGATCTGGAGCTGAGCGACTGCGTGATGATTGTCGGCAGCAATATGGCCTACGCCCACCCGGTGCTGTTTCGTCGGTTGGAAGAGGCAAAAGCCCAGCGCCCGCAGATGAAAGTCATCGTGATCGACCCGCGCCGTACCGATACCTGCGATCTGGCCGACCTGCATCTGGCGATTCTGCCCGGCACCGACGTCGCATTGTTTCACGGGATCTTGCACTTGCTGTTGTGGGAAGACTGGGTCGACCGCGACTTTATCCAGGCCCATACCCAAGGCCTGCCCGAACTGAAAAACCTGGTGCGCGATTACACCCCGCAAATGGTGTCGCAGTTGTGCGGCATCAGCCTCGAGCAACTGCAGCAATGCGCCGAATGGGTCGGCACGTCGCCGAGTTTTCTGTCGTTGTGGTGCATGGGCCTGAACCAGTCCACTGCCGGTAGCGCGAAAAACAGTGCGCTGATCAATCTGCATCTGGCCACCGGGCAGATCGGCCGTCCAGGTGCCGGGCCGTTCTCCCTGACTGGTCAGCCCAATGCCATGGGCGGGCGCGAAACCGGCAGCCTATCCAACTTGTTGCCCGGCCATCGCGACGCCGCCAATGCTGAGCATCGAGATGAGGTCGCCGCCTACTGGGGCGTTGAGCAACTGCCGCAGAACACCGGCCTGAGCGCTATCGAGTTGTTTGAGCAGATGGCCAACGGCAAGATCAAAGCAGTGTGGATCGCCTGCACCAACCCCGCACAGTCCATGCCGGATCAGACAGCTGTGCGGGCCGCGTTGCGGGCCTGCCCGTTTGTGGTGCTGCAAGAGGCGTTTCATACCACCGAAACAGCCGCCTTCGCCGACCTGCTGTTGCCCGCCGCCAGTTGGGGGGAAAAGGACGGAACGGTGACCAATTCCGAACGGCGTATTTCCCACGTGCGCAAAGCCATCGCTGCACCGGGTGAGGCGCGCTCCGACTGGGCGATTACGGTTGATTTTGCACAACGACTGGAGAAGCAACTACGCCCGGCGCACAGCAGCCTGTTTGCGTTTCAAAGCGCAGCGCAGGTGTTCGACGAATATAAGCACCTGACCCAAGGCCGTGATCTGGACTTGTCGGGTATCAGCCATGCCGTGCTCGATGCCATCGGCCCGCAGCAATGGCCGTTCCCGGTGGGTGCCCGTAAAGGCACTGCGCGGCTGTATCTGGACCGGATTTTCCCAACTGCCAGCGGCCGGGCGCAGTTTGTGGCCGACCCTTATAGGGCAGCCAAGGAGCAACGCGATGCACGCTTCCCGCTGACCCTGATCACCGGCCGCCTGCGTGACCAATGGCATGGCATGAGCCGCACCGGTACCGCCTCGCAGTTGTTCGGTCATGTCAGCGAAGCGGTATTGAGCCTGCACCCGGACGAACTGCGCCGCCATCGCCTGCAGCCCGGAGATCTGATCAGCCTCAAGAGTCGGCGCGGAGCGGTGATCCTGCCGGTCAGCAGCGACGACAGCGTGCGCCCTGGGCAGGCGTTTTTACCGATGCACTGGGGCGACCGCTTCCTCAAGGGCGGGGTCAATACCCTCACCCTGCCAGCGTTCGACCCGCTGTCCAAACAGCCGGAACTCAAACACAGCGCCGTACGGCTAGAGCCGGTGCAATTGCCCTGGCATCTCTTCGCCCTGATTGAGGGTGATGTTCAACAAAGCTTCGAGACACTGCGCCCACTCTGCGAAGCCTTTTCTTACGTTAGTTTCAGCCTGACCGGCCGCGAGCGCCCTGCGATGCTGATTCGTGCGGCCAGCGCCAGCGCACCGGACCCGCAGTTGCTGCGTGATATCGACCAATGCCTGGGCCTTAACCAGGGGCCGGTGCTGGCTTACGACGACCCGCGCCGCTCCATTGGCAAGCGGGTGCGTATCGAAAGCGGGCGCATTACCGCCATTCGCTTGGCTGGCGAAACCCTCGCCCAGCACTGGCTGCAAAGCCTGTGGCTGGAAGGCCGGGCCGATGAACAACTGCGGCGCTGGTTACTGGCGCCGCTGAGTGTGCCGCCGGGCAACGTCGACACCCCGGCCGGTGGCAACAAAATTGTGTGCAACTGCAAGAACGTCAGCCAAAGCGCGGTCTGCACCGGTATCAGCCAGGGACTGGACTTGCAGGGGCTGAAAAATACATTGGGCTGCGGGACGCAATGCGGTTCCTGCGTCCCGGAAATCAAGCGTTTGCTGGCTGCCCAAGCGCAGCCGATCGCCGTTATCGCGTGAGGAAAACACTATGAGTGCAAAAGTCTGGCTGGTGGGTGCTGGCCCGGGTGACCCGGAACTGCTGACGCTCAAGGCCGTGCGCGCCCTGCGCGAAGCGGATGTGGTGATGATCGACGATCTGGTCAATGACGCAGTGCTGGAGCATTGCCCCGCTGCCCGGGTAATTTCGGTGGGCAAGCGCGGCGGCTGTCGCTCGACTCCGCAGGCGTTTATTCATCGCCTGATGCTGCGTTATGCCCGTCACGGTAAATGCGTGGTGCGGCTCAAGGGCGGCGACCCGTGCATCTTCGGCCGGGGCGGTGAAGAAGCGCAGTGGTTACGCGAGCACGGGGTTGAGGTGGAACTGGTCAATGGCATTACTGCCGGGCTGGCCGGGGCGACGCAATGCGCTATCCCGCTGACCCTGCGCGGCGTCGCCCGGGGCGTGACGCTGGTGACGGCGCACACTCAGGATGACAGCCAGGTAAATTGGCCGGCACTGGCGCAAAGCGGCACCACGTTGGTGGTGTATATGGGTGTGGCGAAGCTGAGTGAGATCCGCGAGCAATTGCTGGCCGGGGGCATGGCGGCGGATATGCCGGTGGCCATGATCGAAAATGCCTCCCTGCCCCACCAGCGCGAATGCCGCAGCCAACTGAGCGCGATGGAACACGATGCCGAAGCCTTCCAACTGAAAAGCCCGGCGATTTTGGTGATTGGCCGGGTGGCGGCCCATGCGCAGCAGAACCTGGAAGAGCAGAGCCAACGTGGGAGCGAGCCGGCTCGCGAAAGTCGTTACCAATAGCGCGACGCTCTTGAGACCTTCGCGAGCAGGCTCGCTCTCACAATATGGCCGATCAGGTAATCGGCGCCGGGTTGAACAGGGTGATGTCGTTGTGCAGTTTGTGCTGCTCGGCCCAGGTGTGTTTTTTGCCGCTGGCCACATCCAGGTAGTAGTGGAACAGTTCCCAGCCCAGGTCTTCGATGGTCGCCCGCCCGGTGGCGATGCGCCCGGCATCGATATCGATCAGGTCCGGCCAGCGCTGGGCCAGTTCGGTACGGGTCGAGACTTTCACCACTGGGGCCATCGCCAAGCCATACGGCGTACCGCGCCCAGTGGTGAACACGTGCAGGTTCATCCCGGCGGCCAGTTGCAAAGTGCCGCAGACGAAGTCACTGGCGGGCGTCGCACAAAAAATCAGGCCTTTGCGCTTGAAGCGTTCACCAGGGCCAAGTACGCCATTGATCGCGCTGCTGCCGGATTTGACGATGGAACCCAGGGATTTCTCGACGATATTCGACAACCCGCCCTTCTTGTTCCCAGGCGTGGTGTTGGCGCTACGGTCCGCTTCGCCTTTGGCCAGATAGCGGTCGTACCAGTCCATTTCGCGCACCAGTTCTTGAGCAACGGCTTCGCTCTCGGCACGGGAGGTCAGCAAGTAAATCGCATCGCGCACTTCAGTCACTTCGGAAAACATCACCGTTGCTCCCGCGCGCAACAGCAAGTCCGAAGCGTAACCCAGGGCCGGGTTGGCGGTGATCCCGGAAAACGCATCACTGCCGCCGCATTGCATGCCCAGGATCAGCTCGGACGCAGGCACGGTTTCGCGGCGGCGCTGATCGAGCTTCTTCAGGCGAATTTCAGCCAGTGCCATGATCTGCTCGATCATCTCGGTAAAGCCGTGGCTGGAGTCCTGCAAGCGGTACATCCACGGCTCGCTCAGATCCACCGAGCTGTCGTTCTCGTGCATCACTTGCCCGGCCTGCAATTTTTCGCAGCCCAAACCAACCACCAGTGCTTCGCCCCCTAGGTTCGGGTTGCGCGCCAGATTGCGCACGGTGCGGATCGGGATGTATGCATCGGTGGCGCTGATCGCCACGCCGCAGCCGTAGCTGTGAGTCAGTGCCACCACATCATCAACATGCGGGTAACGGGGCAGCAGTTCATCCTTGATCCGTTTGACCGCATGGTCCAGCACCCCGGTCACGCACTGCACCGTGGTGGTGATGCCCAGGATGTTGCGCGTACCCACGGTGCCGTCGGCGTTGCGGTAACCCTCGAAGGTATAACCCTCAAGCGGCGCCTGCGCTGGCGGAACTTCGGTGGCCAGCGGCAGGCTGTCCAGCGGCGGGGCCGTGGGCATGCGCAGTTGGTCTTCGTTGACCCAACTGCCCCGTGGAATGGCTTGCAAGGCATACCCGATGGTCTGGCCGTAGCGAATCACTTCGCCCCCCTCAGCAATATCCTCCAGGGTGACTTTATGGCTCTGCGGCACGAAGTCCAGGGTCACCAGACCGTCCGCAAAGACAGTACCGGCCGGCACACCTTGATCGTTAACCACCACCGCAACGTTATCCAGCGGGTGCAAGCGGATCGAGCGCGGCGAATCGGAATGTTCAATCAACGTCATGGCACCGCTCCTCAAAGATGGGCAGGTGAAAGTTCAACGGTTTCAGGACCGCTGGTGGGTGGCTCTTTGAGTACCACTCGCTTGATCGGTCCTACGATCACCAGATAGCTGAATACCGCTACCAGTGCATTGCAGCCGACAAACACCAGCGCCCATTTGAACGAACCGGTGGAGCTGATGATGTACCCGATGACGATGGGGGTAGTGATCGAAGCGATGTTGCCGAAGGTATTGAACAGGCCACCGCTCAGCCCGGCGATCTGCTTGGGCGACGTGTCGGACACAACGGCCCAGCCCAGTGCACCCACCCCTTTACCGAAGAATGCCAGGGCCATAAAGCCAACCACCATCCATTCAACATCCACGTAGTTGCACGCCACGATACTGCTCGATACCAGCAGGCCAACGATGATCGGCGCCTTGCGCGCGAACGTCAGGGAATGGCCTTTACGCAGCAGGTAATCGGAAATCACCCCGCCCAGCACCCCGCCGATAAACCCGCAGATGGCGGGCAACGAAGCGATAAAACCGGCCTTGAGGATGGTCATGCCGCGTTCCTGCACCAGGTACACCGGAAACCAGGTCAGGAAAAAGTAGGTAATGCCGTTGATGCAGTACTGGCCCAAATAAACGCCGAGCATCATGCGATTGGTCAACAGTTGGCGTATGTAATCCCACTTAGGGCCATCAGCCTTTTTACCTTTCTGGTCCATGTCGACCATGCCGCCGTTTTCAGCGATGTACTTGAACTCGGCTTCGTTAATGCTCGGGTGTTCGCGAGGGCTGTAGATAACTTTTAGCCAGATGCCCGAAAACACCACGCCGAACAGGCCCATAACAATGAACACATGTTCCCAGCCGTAGGAATAGACGATCCAGCCCATCAATGGCGCGAACAGTACCGTGGCGAAGTACTGCGCCGAGTTGAAAATGGCCGATGCAGTGCCACGCTCTGCCGTCGGAAACCAGGCGGCTACGATGCGGGCATTACCGGGAAAGGACGGAGCCTCGGCCAGACCCACCAGAAAGCGCAGCATAAACAGCGCAACCACGGCTGTAGACATACCGAAGTCGCCGACAAAGCCTTGCAGCACGGTGAACAATGACCAGGTAAAGATACTCAGGGCGTAAACTTTTTTCGAACCGAAACGGTCGAGCAGCCAGCCACCGGGGATTTGTCCGGCCACATAGGCCCAGCCAAATGCAGAGAAGATATAACCCAAGGTAACAGCGTCGATGCCGAGGTCTTTTTGCAGGCTGGAGCCTGCGATGGCGATGGTGGCACGGTCGGCATAGTTGATCGTGGTCACCAGAAAAAGCATGAGCAAAATCAAATAGCGGACGCGCGTAGGCTGGGTCGCTTGCATGTCGTACTACTCCCACTGATTATTTTTATGCGCGGGTGAATATTTTTAGGTGTGGCGGACTTACGGGTGACGCTGTGTGTGATTCCTTGGGAGAATTTTTACAGCCGCCGAGCATATTCCCTTACGCAAAAGGCCGCTGATTTCTCAGCGGCCTTGGTGCTTACTTACTGCGGGCCTTGCTTGTCGATCAAAGCGGCCAGTGCTTCGTATTCTTCTGGCAACAGATCGGTCAACGGAGTGCGTACCGGGCCTGCGCTGTGACCGGAAATGGTTGCCCCGGCCTTGACGATGCTTACCGCGTAACCGGCTTTGCGGTTGCGGATGTCCAGGTACGGCAGGAAGAAGTCATCAATGATCTTGCCCACGGTGGCGTGATCTTCGCGGGCCACGGCCTGGTAAAAATCCATCGCCGTTTTCGGGATGAAGTTGAACACTGCCGAAGAATAAACCGGCACGCCCAGCGCCTTGTAGGCGGCGGCGTAGACTTCTGCGGTCGGCAAGCCGCCCAGGTAGCTGAATCGATCACCAAGGCGGCGACGGATCGACACCATCAACTCGATGTCACCCAGGCCATCCTTGTAACCAATCAGGTTCGGGCAGCGCTCGGCCAGACGTTCCAGCAGTGGTGCGGTCAAACGGCAGACGTTGCGGTTGTAGACGATCACGCCAATTTTCACCGACTTGCACACGGCCTCAACGTGGGCGGCAACGCCGTCCTGGCTGGCTTCGGTCAGGTAGTGAGGCAGCAGCAGCAAACCTTTGGCACCCAGACGCTCGGCTTCTTGAGCGTATTCGATGGCCTGGCGAGTCGAACCGCCGACACCGGCGAGGATCGGCACGCTGTTAACGCAGGTATCGACCGCGGTTTTAATCACTTGCGAATATTCGCTGGCCGCCAGGGAGAAGAACTCACCAGTGCCGCCAGCGGCGAACAGGGCCGAGGCGCCGTACGGGGCCAGCCATTCCAGCCGCTTGATGTAGCCCTCACGGTTGAAATCACCTTGAGCATTGAAGTCGGTTATCGGGAAGGACAACAGACCGGAAGAGAGGATGGACTTCAGTTCTTGTGGATTCATTATTCGAACACCCTGGGAGCACGTTGTGATGAAAAGTAAGTTAATGCTTCTTTGCGTCGTACGTCATCGTACAACTTAAAAAAGTAACGTCAATCTCATTTCTTCAATCGGTGCTTGCCAGGGGACAAATTCCACTCAGCAAAAACCATAAAAACCGTCTAGGACGGGCTTTATGGTGTTAAGCCAGATAAGAATTTAATTTTAGAATAGAGATAGGTTGTCTGAGAACCGTACAAAACTGTAGCCGCTGACGAGGAACGAAGGCTGCGATACTTCAAGCGTGGGAGCGAGCCTGCTCGCGAAGAACATTCGCGAGCAGGCTCGCTCCCACTGGGGGGCTTGACCTGGAACAGAGAATCAACACCGGTCCGTCAGTGCCCTACCCGCGCTGCGCCTCGGCTTCTTCATGGGCATGGCGCAGGCGTTCGCGGCTGTTAGTCAGGTGCAGGCGCATGGCCGCACGAGCCGCCTCGGAATCCTGGCGGGCAATGGCCTGGTAGATTTCTTCGTGCTCGCGGTTCAGTCGGTTCATGTATTGCTGCTGGTCATCATGGGCCAGGCGCGCCGAATTCAGCCGGGTACGCGGAATGATGCTGGTGCCCAGGTGGGTCATGATGTCTGTGAAGTAACGGTTGCCAGTCGACAGCGCGATTTGCAAATGGAACTGAAAATCCGAAGCCACGGCATCACCGTTACGGGCCGTGTTTTCGTTCAGGGCATCCAGCGCCGCCCGCATTGCAGCCAATTGCTCGGCACTGCGGCGTTGAGCGGCCAACCCGGCAGACTCCACTTCAAGGCTGATACGCAGCTCCAGAATCGCCAGTACATCGCGCAAAGTAATGACGGTTGCCGGATCGATCCGAAAACCGCTTGGGCTCGGCGTGTCCAGCACAAAAGTACCGATGCCGTGCCGGGTCTCGACCTGCCCTGCCGCCTGCAACCGGGAAATCGCTTCGCGCACCACCGTGCGGCTAACGCCGTGGGCCTCCATGATCGCTGACTCGGTAGGCAGCTTGTCGCCACGCTTGAGCATGCCGTCGCGGATCTGCTCGGACAGCACCGTCACCAACTCTTGCGCCAGGCTGCGGCGCTTGCGAGGGAGGCGGGGTACGTCGTTCTGGTTTTCCATGGTGAACATTTTTCTCGAAATCAAAAGGATCGGGGACTTTGATCATTAAAGCAGCTGAACCATCGCCCTGGCGGATCTGGACACTGTGTTGTCCTGCCCCCGTATAGGCGCATCATAGCTTAAGCCGGTTGTACGATCACCTGCTGCGGGTTCACGACAGACGCTGCTCAACAAATTGCATTTGCCTACATCCTAAGCGGAGCCCTCTCGCATATAACCCCGCCACGTCTGATTCGCAGCCTGTGGGTAATTGCCCACGCTTCACAGCTCATTTCAGACAAAGAACTTTCAGGCATGCTCAACTCAAAAAAACGCGACAGGCAGCTCGCTTCCTGCACTTTCCATCCCTCATTACGCGTATCCCCCCTGACCCTGAGCCTGCTTGCAGGTATGTGGACGATCCCCACTCAAGCATTGGCGTATAGCGAACAGGGACGCTTGCACGACGCCGCCAGCTGGCACAGCGCGGAGTTCAAACTGGATTGGGGGTTGGCCGCAATTGGCGCGGATGTGGCCTATGCCCGCGGGCTGAGTGGCAACGGTGTACGCCTGAGCCTTGGCGATACTGGTGTTGATTTACGTCACAGTGAATTCGCTGCAAAAGATAATCGCCCTGTGCGCATCGCTGACTTCGGATGCGAGAAAGAAATGCTGCCTACAAAGGGCAATCGGGGCTGCTTCTTCTCCGAGGGTGATCGCGCGAACATCGAGTACAACGACTTACCGCCAGAAACCTTGGCCCGACTGGAACAATTGATCGCCAACCGCGAACTGTCCAGAGACGAGCTTGATGAGTACAAAGCCATGCTGGGCGCAGCATACGAACCCCATGGCACTCACGTAGCGGGAACGATGCTCGCCAACCGTGATGGCAAAGGCATGCACGGCGTGGCCTATGCGGCCAATCTGAGCTCGATACGCTTGTTCGGTAACGTCTATAACGATGCTCCCGAATCACAGGGGCAAGACAAGACCGTCATGCCTGCCCTCGAGGCCTATCTGCCAGCGTATGAGCAACTGCGTGCACAGAACGTGCGAGCCATCAATCACAGCTGGGGTATCCCCGAGGACTTGTCCACCGTTGAACAACTGGATGCAGCCCTGCAAAAGCATCGCTCGGGCCTGATCGATGTGTTTGCCAAAATGTCCCAAGACAGCGGTTTACTACAGGTGTGGGCGGCCGGCAATTCCGAGAACAACCCGACCCCCGAACTGTCCCCTTTCGCGGATACGCTGGCCTCCTTGCCCCGCGCCATACCAGAGCTTGAGCCGTACTGGTTGAGCGTGGTCAATGTGAATAAAAACCTGCTGCTGAACTCGGATTCGTTTCGCTGCGGCTACAGCATGAATTGGTGCGTGGCCGCTCCGGGAACCGTAATCACCTCCTCCGTCGTCGATGGTGAGATCGACGTTAAAAAACGCTATGCCGAGGATGGCGAAGTCAACGGCGTTGATGTCATCGCCGACCGTCCCCGCTTTGGCTATGCAACCTATACCGGCACGTCAATGGCCGCCCCCCATGTAACCGGTGCGCTGGCGCTTTTGATGGAACGTTTCCCGTATCTGAGCAACCCGCAAGTACGCGATGTACTGCTGACCACGACCCAAGACCTGGGTGCACCCGGCGTGGATGACGTGTACGGCTGGGGCCTGATCGACCTGAAAAAAGCCATCGACGGGCCAGGCCAGCTGCGTGTCGATACCACCGTGGCAATGGACCGCCGCGCCGGTGGCGCCGTGATCTGGCAAGGCGGCGCCTGGGATGACTGGCGTAACGACATCAGTGGCCCTGGGCGCTTGGGCAAGACCGGTGATGGCTGGCTGCGGCTCAGTGGCAACAACAGTTTTGCCGGTGTGACCCTCAGCGGCGGCATCCTCGAACTCGATGGCAATAACCGCTTGGCCAGCGACATCAACGTTGCAGGCGGATTGCTACGCCTTAACGGCACCTTGCAGGGCACTGAGCTCAATGTGAACGGCGGCATCGCTCATATCAACGGCCAACAAACCGGCGCCATTACCCGAGTAGGTGCAGGCGGTTGGCTCAGTGGCGACGGCACACTGGCTGACACCCAAGTACTGGGAACCATTGCCCCCGGCAGCGAACACCGGCCATTGACGGTCAACGGTAATTATCTACAGGGCGCAGGTTCGGCTTTGATCGCCACTGCGGGGCAACTTGGCGCTGTACCGGCGCTGCAGGTCACAGGCCTGGCCGAACTGGAAGCGAGCACGCTGCGTTTGGCCCGCAATCCCGGTGTATTTGCGCTTGGTGAGCACTACCGCGTGTTGCAGGCCGATGCGGGAATCAAGGGCCATTTCACCTCGTTTGATCACCGGGCGTTCTCGCCATTTTTAAGCTTCACCCAGACCCAGGACACACACTCCATCGGGGTTGATGTCGCCCGTGGGTTGCCGCTGCTCTCGGCCGCCAGCACCGCCAACCAGCGCGCCACGGCCAGCGCCGCCGACAACCTGGCCATGTCCGAGCCGCTGGCCCAGCGCCTGACCTCGCTGTTCCCTGACGAGGCGAGACACGCACTGGGCCAGCTCAGCGGCGAACTGCACGCCAGCACCCAATCAATACTGCTCGAAAACACCCAGGTGCTGCGTAACGCCGCGCTGGTTCGTGCGCGTGAGGTCCTCGACAGCCCCTCCCGTCAGGGCGTCTGGGTGCAGTCGCTTCTGCAAGGCGGGCGCCTGAACGGTGACGGCAATGCTGCGTCTGCCAGTCACAAACTCAGCGGCATACTGGTCGGTGCTGACCATGACTTCGAACAGGGCACTAGCGCCGGGCTGCTGCTTTCCAGCGGTCAAACCCGCGTAAAAACCGCAGGTGGCGACCGGGCCACCCTCGACGGTTACCAGTTCGGCCTGCATGCGGGGCACGCCTGGGATGCCTTCGGGCTTTACGGCGGGCTCGCCTATGGCCACAACAGGATACAAACCAAGCGCCACATCAATATTGCCGGGATCGATGAAAACCTTTCCGCCAACTACCGCAGCCGGACCCAACAGGTATTTGTTGAAGGCAACTATCGTTTGAGTCAGGGCGCGTGGGACTGGCAACCCTTTGTGCAACTGGCCAGCGTGCGCAGCCAGACTGACGGGTTCAGCGAACGCGGCGCCAAGAGTGCCCTGAGCGGACGCGCTGCCAGCAGCGCGGTTAACCTGACCACCGGCGGCGTGCGCTTCAAGGTCGATTTGCACAGAACCTCAGCCGGGCCTTCCTGGCTCAGCCTCAACGGCAGCGCGGCCTATACCCGCGCCAGCGGCGACCTGAGCCCAACCACCGATGTCGCCTGGCAAGGCGCAAGCAGCATGCGCGTCGCAGGAGCGCCGCTGAACAGCACGGCGCTGCAACTGAACCTTGGCGCTGTTGCACGGCTCACCCACAGCAGCGCCTTGAGCATGAACCTGAGTGATCAGCGCGGTGAACGCGCGCGCGAGCGCAGCGTGTCAGCGCAGTATCAGTTCGAGTTCTGAAGACTGACCTTCCTCAACATCGCTCACGGCAAACGTGTCGTCAGGGACCCAGAACAAAAACGGGTCCTTGGCCGGACGGTTGTCATAGGGCCGCACACGGCCCTCCTCATCCACGGCACCGGCGCGTCGAAAGCCATATACCTGGCGCCGCTCGACATGAATGCTCGGTGCCGCCCCTTCGCCACTGGCAGGTTCAATGTTCATTGCCTTCAAAGTCGCCAACAAATCATCAATGATCTGCTGTCGATTGAGAGTGAACGCCGAGGCAAAGCAGCGCCAGAAGCGCCAACCGGCACGTTCCAGAATACGTTGGCGGCGCATGTCGCTGTCCCAGCGGTCCGGCCCGTGGAAACGGTCGCCGTCACACTCGATTGCCAAGCGACTGTCGTTGTCACCTTCAACCACCATATCAATGCGATAGGCCCCTACACCGACCTGCGGGATCACCCGATAGCCGCGCCGGGTCAGTTCATCGTACATGTCGCGTTCAAAGCCCGACTCGCATAACTCGCGCAAATCGCTGACCTGCGCTGCATCCTGAGTAAAGGGCGTTTCAAAGTGCTCGATCAAGCCACGGCGCAAACCATCGACCGCACTGAGGTCGGTCAGTTCGACGCTGCGCACCAGGTACATGCGATCCCGCGCCCGGGACGCGGCCACGTTGAAGCGCTGGGCTATCGAGTCGCGGCTGTTGGCAAAACAATCACCGGGGCTGGCGACCATCGACAGGAACATGATGTCCCGCTCCTTGCCCTGGAACGTGCGCGCATCACCACAGCTGATCTGGAATTGGGTGATCACCTCTTCGCCCAGCTCTTTAGTCAGCATTTGCATGACTTTTTGCGCCTGCTCCGCCCCCAGCAGCGAAACCACACCGATGCTGCGCCCGGCAATCTGCGGCAGGGCGATCAGGCGACGGATTTCCTCGACAATCACATTGGCTTCGCCGAGGTTGAACTTGCCCTTTTTCTCCCCGTCCATCACCAGCAGATCCACCAGCGGCGGATCCAGGCGCTCGGTCATCATCGGCAGGCGCAGCGGCTTGAGCTCGTGGTTATAGAACTCGCGTTTGGAGTACTCGATGATCGGCGCCACACAGCGGAAATGCTCACGCAACATGGTGCCGCTCTTGGCAAACACTACTTTAAACAGGTCATACAGCGAGCGCTCAGGAGACATCAATGGCCGATACAGCCCCACCTGATTACCCAGATAGCGCGCCATCATGTTCTGTACGCGCTCTTCTTCCATGCCGATACCGTCCGGCGAAACCTGTTTGTCATCGCCCACCACCAGCACTTTTTTCGCGCGCAGCAAGGCAGGCAAGGCGCTCAGATCGGACTGTGACGCTTCGTCGATGATCACCAGGTCAAAGGCCCCGTACTGGGCCGGCAGGCTCTCGCAGATACGGTAATGCGGCATGATCCAGCACGGGATCGCCGAAATCGCCACATCGGCGGCCAGTCGCGCATCCTGTCGATAACGCCCGGCACGCACGCCGGTGCCCTTGCCGATCTTGCGGATCGCGGTGCGATACAGCTCAAGGGCCGCCCTGACACTTGGCGTGGCGTTTTCCGAAAGGCGCAGCCAGGTTCGCTTGACCACCGCATCCTGGTAAAGGCGCGACAGACTCAGTTCCAGCTCACCGCGCAATGTGAACAAACGCTTAAGATCTTCACGCCCGTCGATGCTGTCCAGGTAGCGTGCCAGACGGCTCAGACGCCACACGTCCAGACAGTTGTCCGCCAGCAGGCCATCCACCGGGCCGGTGCTCGGCTCGTCGCGTAAACGTGCAGCCCAGAGCAAGCCGCCACTCTGCGCGATCACCTCTGTCACCCGCTGCACCGTGGCCAGCGCACTCGTCAGCGCTAACACCCGGCGCAACTCGTCCATCAACTCGGACCACTGCGCCTGAACCTCGGCGGTGGTCACCTGCGGCTGGCCCAGACTCAAATCCAGAAACCCTTGCAGGCGTTCGCTCACCGCGCCGCCACAACCGGCCAACGCCTTGTTGAAGGCTTCCTTGAGCGCCCAGGTGGCCGCCAATCGGTGGCGTATCAGGTAATGGCGCAAAATGCCCTCACCCTTGCCCATCACCGCCTCGTCACTGCGCAACTGAGCGACTTCAGCCCAGTCCGGGAGCAGGTGTTTGAGTTCGGTTTGAGCGCGGACTTCGCCCTGTTCGGCGCGGATGATATCGCCGTATTGTTCAATCGCCCTGGCCGCCGCCAGCAGTTGCTCGGCGTCGGTTTCAAGGGTCGGCAACGGCATCTCGGCGGCCAGTGCATTCCAGCGCAACAACAGGGTGCGGCCCAGTTGCTGAAAGCGCACAAACGCCTGCACGTGGGCCCAGTCCTGATCACTTTGCGGCTTGCTGCCCAGCACCACAATGTTGTCCAGCAACTGCTTCTGGCTGCCCTTGCCGATCAGGCCGGACAAGCCGAACGGGCGCCGCCCCTGGGCCAGGTTATCGATGGCGGCGACCACCTCGGGCTGTGCCTGCAGCTCGAAGGCCAAACTCACCGGCCGGGCGACAAACGCCTTGCGACCGGCCAGTGCCTCTTCGATTTCGCCCTTGAGGCTGTCGAAAAGCGCCAGCACATCGGCATTGGGGTTACGCATCAAATAGGCCTGCATGGCCGGCACCCAGCTGTGCTCCGCACTTTTGAGCTGCGTACGCAGTGCCTGCAATTGCCCCAGGTGCTCGACCAGCGTCTGCGCCTGTTCAAGGGTCTGCGCGCTGGCGTCGAGCAACCGCGGCACCTCGCCGGTGCTTTCCTTGTGCTGCAACTGGCTTTCCTGAGCCAGATCCTGATGGACCTGAATCAGCGTCTGCGCATCCGGAAAGTCGTCCAGTTGCGGGACTTTCAGGCCCAAATAAGACAGCGAGTCCTTGAGCTCAAGCCGTGCCTCGCGCAAGGCAATAATGTCTTGCAGGGTGAAGCGTGGGCGGTGCTCCTCGCCAATACCGATCTGATCGGCAAAGCCGTTGATTTCATCTTGCGCCGCGGCGACCTGCAATGCGGCATGGGTGGGGCTGAGGCGTTCACCGTCGATTTCCAGGTCCGACAGGTTACGCTCGGCCCACTGCGTAATTTCACGGTCGGCGCTGGCCATCTGACCGTGGAGCGTATTGATTTCGTCGTCGATCTGGCCGATTTCGCGCTTGTACAGCGCCCGATCAATGCGCTGGACCTCAGATGAAATCTTTTGAATGGCAAATTCGAACTGCTTCATGCCGTCCGCTTCGCTGCTCAGCAGGCTGATCGCCAGCGGGCGGATGTCTTCCGGGAGTTTTTCCTGCAACACAGCCAGCGCCGGGTCTTTCATCGACGTCACCAGCACCCGCTTGCCATTGGCCAGGTAATGGCTGATGACGTTGGCAATGGTGTGGGTCTTGCCGGTGCCAGGCGGGCCCTGCACCACCACACCATCGTGCACTTCCAGCAGTTGGATGATTTGCACCTGCTCGTCGTTGTAGGGCTTGGGGAAATACAGTTCGTGGACTTTAGCCGCTGGCGCATCACCGCCTTGGGAACCACTGACGTAGGACAAACCGCGAAACGGTGGCAGAACTACGTCTTCCAACACGCTGGAAGGCTCGGTCAAGATCGCCTGCAAGGCTGGCGGCAAATCGCCGATTGCCTCTATCTCGCCTTCAAAACGGGCCAGGTCTTCAATAAACATATTGCTGTCGCGAACACGGGCAAACAGGCACCAGGTATCTGTCACGCACAGGTGCTCACCGGCCTTGGGCACGCTGCGATCGCCTTCGGCAACCGTCACCGGCACAAACTGCCCCTGAGCATCGAGCAATGACGACGCCGAGCGAATCACCGGCTCATGACTGCCCGGATTGAACGGGCTGATCCCACCCTGGTCCTTGTTGAAAAAATCCTTGGCCAGCGTCGCCAATGGCCCGACACCGGCAATATCTGCCGCGACATAAGCATCCACTTCCAACCGCGGCTCAGCGGCACGCGGACGTACTTCCAGCGCCATGGTGTCCGGGTTGATGGCGATCTCGACCAACTGGCTAATCAACGGGTAATGGATGACACCGACCTCGGGATGTTCCCACGTCGAAACCCCTAGCCCCCAGACCAGTTCCAGCTGCGCATCCCCCAGATTGCCCTGCATCTGCTGCACCAGCAGAAACAGCTCGGCATACAGCTCGATACTTTTGCGCCGCTGCTTTTCCTCTACCGCCCACAGGCGCCAGGCAGTCTGGCTGTAGGACTTGAACTGGGCCTTGATCTCGCCTGCATCCAGGCAGTCTTCCAGATTCACCCACTCATCGACCGGGGCGTCTTCGCTGACATTGATCCCCACCAGAGTCAGGCGCGCAAGCTCGGCCTCGGACAGTACGCCGCTGTTGATCAGCGCTTCACGCGCTACCCGCAGTTTTAGCGCCGGCTCGGTTTGCGGGGTGCCTTTAAGCTCGATCCACAGCGCCAGCAGCGGGCTCAATGGCGCGGGCGGACGGGTCTCGTGCAAACGCTCAAGCCGCAGCCAGATTTCATCATCGTCGCCTTCCAGTACATCCAGGCCGACACCT
The DNA here is from genome assembly GCF_963681935.1 of Pseudomonas kulmbachensis. NCBI lineage: Bacteria > Pseudomonadati > Pseudomonadota > Gammaproteobacteria > Pseudomonadales > Pseudomonadaceae > Pseudomonas > Pseudomonas kulmbachensis. Next base: position 4,596,085 of record NZ_OY817088.1, read on the forward strand.
GGCAATGCGCGCAGCTTTTCTTCGCTGGCGCTGAATGCGTTGTGCTGGCTGACGGTCAACGCGGGCCGCTTTTGCATGAGTGCCGTCTGTTTTACAAATTCAATCAGACCAGCGAGACGTGCGCGTAATGTATCCATGTTTGAGCTGAACCACTTTGATAAGGGGGGGCATCGAGAAAGCCTGAAGGCGCCGGAAGAAAGCGAAAAATCCTACAATGGCCGACACAATACAGAGGTTCAGGTGGTATTCAGATACATCATTCTGTAAAAACTTCTCGCTATAAAAGACGGCCCGGATATTCCCGATAAGGTCGCTACCCATGCCCCCCTCTCCCCAACGTCTCGCACTTGCCATCGCGCTTTTAAGCTCAAGCGGGTTTACCCCGTTGGCACTCGCCAGTGACACCATTTTGAGCGCTCCCAGCACCAGCGCCCTCAACCTGGGCGCCAGCGACTCGTTGACCGTGACCCCAGCCGGGAGCCTGACCACTGCCAAAGTGGCTGTCACGCTCAAGGGCAGTACCAGCGGTACAGGCGTGGTGATCGACAACGCGGGCAGCCTGATATCGACGGGTGGGCGCGCTATCGACAGCAGTGGCAGCGCAACTGGCGAGCGTAACTACAGCATTCTTAACCGCAGCGGCGCGACGATCCAGGGCAGCAACGATGCCCTGCGCATCGACACCCACTTCAGCAGTGGCAGTGTGCTGATCGACAACAGCGGCACCATTCGCTCAACCGACAGCGGCCAGGCCATCGACCTCGACGCGGTGCGCAACGATGACGTCAACATCTCCCTGATCAACCGTGCAGGCGGGTTGATTCGCGGCGAGTTCAGCGACGGCATGAAAACCGGCTCCAACGCCACGATTGTCAACTACGGCGAGATCTCATCGGGCGATGCACTGAGCGACGACAACAAGTTCGACGGCATCGACATCGACTCGGCCACCGGCGTGACGGTGACCAACTACGGCACCGTTACGGGCGGGCGCCACGGGATCACCACCGATCTGGGTGCAACGCTGATCAACCATGGCGAAGTGACCGGGCGTAACGGCTCGGGCTTCGGCTCGGACGGTGATGGCACTGTAATCAACTACGGCACCATCACCGGTGCCTACTCCGGGCTCAAGCCTAACGGTGATGGCGACGGAGTGGATATCGACCTTATCGCCCACATCGAAAACTACGGCGTGATTCAGGGCACCGGCGCGGGCGGTGTCGATAAAAACGGCTTTGCCAACGGCAGCGAAGGTATCGCGCTGGGCGGTGGTTATATCTACAACGCTCAAGGCGCGTTGGTCAGCGGCGCCAACAATGCAGTGCTGGTGGATGATGGCAGCGATGGCTCAGGGCTCGCCGCCACCACCTTGATCAACCACGGCACGATCAAGGGGCTGGACGGTTTTGGCGTGAAGTTTGTGGGCGAGTTCGATGATGTGGTGATCAACAATGGCCTGATCAGTGGCAGCAATGGCCAGGCGCTGGATCTGGGCGGCGGCAATGACCAGCTGACGCTGGGTAGCGCCAGCCGCTTCGACGGTTTGGTCGATGGCGGCAGCGGTTTTGATCAGGTCACGCTCGATGACCCGGCCGGTGGCAGTTTCGGCAATAGCCAGAACTTTGAATGGCTGGACGTGAGGTCCGGTAGCTGGACACTTACCAGCCAGAACGATTTCAGTGACGGCGGCGTGATTTTCAGCGGCGCCCGCCTGATCAATCAGGGCACCATCAGCGGTGCCCTGATCGTCGACGAAGGTGGCGTGTATGCCGGTGGCGGCAGTGTTGCCAACCTGCTGGTCAACGGCACGTTGCAAGCTAACCCACAGTTGGGAGGTCCAAGTATCATCCATGACCTGACCCTGACCAGCGACGCGACCCTGGCTTATGGAGTCAATGCCGATGGCAGCAGTGCGCCGGTAAAGGTCGGTGGCACTGCCTGGCTCAACGGCGCAACGCTGGCGATCAATGCCGGTAGCGGCAACTACCCGTGGCTCAGCCAGTACACGGTGCTCAACGCAGGGGGCGTCGACGGCACCTTCGCCAAGGTCACCAGCGACTACGCCTTCCTCACCCCGACCCTCAGCTACAGCCCCACCAGCGTCGAGCTGACCTATGCGCGTAATGACGTGGCTTTTGCCAATTACGCCAGCAGCGCCAACGGCAGGAGTGCCGCCATCGGCCTCAGCCAGCTCAAGGCCGGGAATGCGCTGTATAACGCCTTGCTCAACACCAGCACGCAAACGGCGGGAGCGGCCATCGAACAACTGGCGGGTAGCAGCACTGCAAGCCTGAGCAGCGCAACGTTGGGCGCCACCTCACAAGTGGGCAGCAGCATGTTGACGGCCATGCAGTCCTTGGGCGCAGCCGGTGGATTGCAGGTTGCCAGTGCTGCCAGCGACACCCCGGCCCTGGCCGCCACTGGCGTACCTGCGGGTGTGCGCAACCTCAATGACCCGAATGCCCAGGGTCGTCTCTGGCTTCAGGGCCTGGGCAGCTATGGCCGCCTGGACGGGACACACGGCAACAGCGATCTGACCCAACACACCAAAGGCGGACTGCTCGGTGCCGACTGGGCGCTGACACCCGACTGGCGCATGGGCGTGCTCGGCGGCTACTCAAAAACCGACGTGAACAGCACCGGCATGGATGGCACCGTCAACAGCTGGCATGCGGGCGCCTATGCGATCCGCCAGAGCGGCGCGTTGGCCCTGCGTCTGGGCGCGGCCTATAGCGGCCATAACGGTGACAGCAAACGCAGCGTGGTGTTTAACGGCTTCAGCGATCAGCCCAAGGGCGATTACCAGGCCAGCAGCCAGCAAGCCTTTGCCGAACTGGGCTACGCCTTGGGCAGCGGGCGCCTGAGTGCCGAACCGTTTGCCAATCTTGGTTATCAGCGTTACCAGCGTGATCGCTACACCGAAAAAGGCGGTGCTGCCGCGTTACAGGTCGATCAGCAAACACAGGACAACTTCAACAGCACCCTGGGGGTGCGTCTGGCGCATCTGAGCCAACTGGAAAACGGCATGAGCGTCACTCCACGCCTGAGCGCAGGCTGGAAGCACACCTATGGCGATGTCAGCAGCACAACCAGCCAGGCCTTTGTGCTCGGTGGTTCTGCCTTCAATGTCGAAGGCAGCGCGCTGGACCGCAACAGCCTGGTATTGGAGGCAGGGCTGGATATTGGCGTATCGGCCCGTCAAACACTGGGCGTGGGGTATACCGGCGATATCGGCAGCAACAGCCGCAATCACGGGCTGATGGGGCAATGGCAAATGAGTTTTTGATAACGTAGCCGCTCGGCGGCGAAGCCGTCGTAAACCTTGAGAGCCGGTTTTAACTGGCACACCGCAGCATCTGATTTCACGACGGCTTCGCCGCCGAACGCAGCCTTCGTTCCTCGGCAGCTGCTACAGGGGTTGCGTTTCACGCACAAAAAAAAGGCCCTCCCCGAAACCGGGGAGGGCCTTTTGCTTAACGCCGGGGGTTAGCCCAGGTTAACGCCAAAGTTCGATGCCAATGGCGCCAGGCCACCTGCAAAGCCTTGGCCGATAGCCTTGAACTTCCACTCTTCGCCATTACGATACAGCTCGCCGAAGACCATCGCGGTTTCGGTCGAAGCGTCTTCGCTCAGGTCAAAACGTGCCAGCTCTTTGCCGTCTGCCTTGTTCAGAACGCGGATGTAAGCGTTCGAAACCTGACCGAAGTTTTGCTTGCGGCCATCAGCGTCGTGAATGGTCACCGCGAAAGCCAGTTTTTTAGCTTCTTGCGACAGGCCCGCCAGGTTGACGTTCACTTGCTCGTCGTCACCATCGCCTGCGCCCGAGCGGTTGTCGCCCTGGTGCACAACGTTGCCGTCCGGCGAAGTCTTGTTGTTGTAGAACACAAAGCTGCCGTCATTCAGCACTTTGCCGCTCTCGCCAACAATAAACACCGAAGCGTCGAGGTCGAATTCCTGACCGTCAGTCACTCGTGGGTCCCAACCCAGACCTACGATAACTTCGGTCAGGCCCGGAGCTTCTTTGGTCAGGGAAACGTTGCCGCCTTTACTCAGACTTACTGCCATGTGCGTGAACCCTTATATGAAAAGTTGATGGGTTGCGGATTAAAATTTCAGACCGTAGCTTTCAGCCAATGGCTTGAGACCACCGACAAACCCTTGACCGACAGCGCGGAACTTCCACTCGGCGCCATTGCGATACAGCTCGGCAAAGATCATCGCGGTTTCGGTGCTGGCGTCTTCAGCCAGGTCATAACGCGCCACTTCATTGTTGTTGTCCTGGTTCACAATGCGGATGAAAGCATTGCGTACCTGGCCGAAGTTTTGACGGCGTGCGTCAGCTTCGTGAATGGTCACGGTAAATGCGATCCGGTCGATGTCGGCTGGCACCTTGGACAGGTCGACCTTGATCGCCTCGTCATCGCCGTCGCCTTCACCGGTACGGTTGTCGCCCGTGTGCTCAACCGAACCATCGGTGCTTTTGAGCTGGTTGTAAAAAATGAAATCGGAGTCAGCGCGTACTTTACCGTCAGCCTTGAGCAAGAAAGCGCTCGCATCCAGGTCGAAGTCTTGACCATCGGTGGAGCGTGCATCCCAGCCCAGACCCACGAGGACTTTAGTCATCCCCGGAGCTTCTTTGGACAGAGACAGGTTGCCGCCTTTGGAAAGGGAAAGTGCCATGTGTAGTTCTCCTTAGTAATGTGCGATCAAGCGTTCGTGTCGTTTTTAACGTCGGACTGCTCTTCTTCCTTACCGGGAAAGATGATGCTGGCCACAATACCAATGGCCAATACCACCAACACCACGATCAAACTGGTGTTTGGATCAATGCTGATACCGTGGCCAAACAGGTGATCGGTTGCGTTCAGGGCCAGCTTGCCGGCGATAAAGAACAGCAGTGCGATAACCGATTTCTCCAGGTGTACCAGGTAGCGTTTCAGCGCTTCGAGAACGAAGTACATGGTACGCAGGCCCAGAATTGCAAACATCATGGCCGAGTACACGATCAAGGGTTCACGGCTCACGGCAATCACTGCCGGCACGGAGTCGAAGGCAAACAGAATGTCTGAAACCTCAACCACCACCACACACAAAAACAGTGGTGTTGCAAAAAGAGCGCCCTTACCTACAAGGGTCATTCCCTTGTTCTGCGGCTTCGTGATCTCTTTTTCAAGCTCTGTACGTGAAACAAAGAAATTATGTCCGTGCAGCTTCGGCCAAACCGGGAACAGTTTTTTCGCAAAACGGTAGGCCATATGCGTGGAGTAATCCTCCTCTTCGTCCTCTTCCTTGCTGCGCAGCATCATGATCGCCGTCCAGGCCACGACCACCGCAAACAGCACTTCGACCCAAGGGCCGAACGCCAGCAGACCAGTACCGATCGCCACGAAGATCAGACGGAACACGATGGCGCCGATGATGCCCCAGTACAGAACACGGTGACGCAGCGCGTCCGGGATCTTGAACCAGGCAAAGATCGCCATGAACACGAACAGGTTGTCGACGCTGAGAACTTTTTCCAGCGCGTAACCGGTTACGAACAGGCTGGCCACGCTTGGGCCGTGGGCGTAATACAGGTAGCCCGCAAATGCGAGGGAGATCAGCACCCAGAATACCGACCAGACGGCGGCGTTGGTCAGCGTGACCGGTTTATCGCTTTTGTGGGTAAACAGGTCGATTGCCAGAGCAATGACCGCCAGAGCCACAAATACAGCGATGGTAGTTGGCGGAAAGCCAATTGCCGTGTTTTCCATGATGTCCTCAGAGATCAAAATCGCCAGGGTTCAGCCCCAGCTCATTGCAGATGGTGCGGCAAGCAGCCCGCTCACTTTCATCAAAGTTGCCGTCGGCGCTACCGATTGCGCAGCAAACACGCACCAGCAGACGGGCGGCATCTTCTTTTTTACGCAGCTGACCAATCGACTTAAGCGCTTCAGCGCGGCCGATTTGCTGGTCAAACTCAAATTTTTCGCAGACGGCGTTGAATGCCTTGATCACGTCTTTAACGTCAAAGGCCTTCAGCTCATTCGAGTTCTGAATAAACCCGACCATCTTCTGTTTTTCGTCGCTGCTGATATTGCCATCGGCAGCGGCCACCAGTGCGCACCCGGAAACTACGGCTTCCATGAACTCACGGTTTTTGAACTTGCTGACTTCCGTCGAGAGCTTGTCACGGGCGGCAGTGGCGTTGGTTTTGAGCCATTCGAGCATTGGAGTCACCTTGTCAGAAATTATTGGAGCGGCGCCTGCGTCAGCAGGTGGCCAATTACATAGCGCTCATTTGGAGCCAGCAGCCCAGCGCATACCCCAACCGAACGCTTTATCCATATCGGAATGGCCCTTGAAAAATTCAACCCTGCGGTTGACCTTCACACTGCCTCCGATGTTTTCAAGCAATGCGATGGCGCACATGCCTTTGGTGCCACCCTCCTCGCTCAGACGCACTTCAATCGGCGGTTCACCCGGGATATACAAGGTGATAACGCCGTCAGTCGCCTGCCAGTTCGGTGCGCCTTCGTAGATGAACGCATACACCAGCACGCGACGCATCTTGCGCCACTCCTTGCCGTTGATACGCAGCCACTCGCCGTCGCTCACCGAGCCGGTACGGTCGTCGCCCATCAACTGGATAAACGGCTCGTCACGGAAGTCGCCAAAGGCATTGCCCAGGGCCTGAACCGCGCCCTTGCGGCCGTTTTCCATTTCGTACAGGCAACCCACGTCCAGATCGATACCGCCCGACTTGCCGGTCGCCTTGTTACGCAGGGTCGCGAAAAAACCGCCACCGCCACTGCCCGCGCTGTCGTTCGGGTTGGTGCGGTTCCAGTTCAGGTTGATCTTGATCTCGCCAAAGTCACCGTCCTTTTTCTCAAGGCTGATGGACGGGCGCTGCTTGTCCAGGGTGATCTTGGACAGGTTGATCTTCGACGCCGGAGCAGGCGCAGGCGCAGCAGGTGCAGCAGGTGCTGGAGACGGCACTGGCGTCGGAGCGGCAGCCGGAGCGGGCGCGGCAATATCAACGCCAAAATGCTGAGCCAATGGCGCAAGGCCACCGGCAAAGCCCTGGGCGACGCAGCGGAATTTCCATGCGCCCTGACGGCGATAGAATTCTCCGAGGATCAACGCAGTCTCTTGCATACCCTGGGTAGGAATCGGCGCTTCAATACCGCCACTCACCGCTACATTCAGCTGTGGGAAGGCATCGAAACGGGCCTTGTTCTCGTAAATGGTCGCGGTCAGTGCGACTTTTTCGATGGCCGGGTCAATGGCCTCCAGGTTGACGCTGAACACACTGCGCCCGGCAGCCGACTCGACCAGCTTGACCGCGCCATTGTTGACGCTCTGCTGGCCGAAGAAGCACATGTCGTTGTCGCCACGCACCTTGCCCGACTCATTGAGCAGGAAGGCCGACACGTCCAGATCAGCGCCCGCCACCGGGGTGTAGCTGATGGTCACGCTCAGGGTGCCAGAGGCAACGCCAGTATTGGCGCCAGGCGTCAAAGTCGTCATGCGCGCACCGCCTTGGCCGCATCACTGGCCAGGTCTTGTGCGGTACGGCCATTGGCCACGGTTCCGATAGCGGTCAGGTCCCAGCCCGCCGAGGTGCGGCTGATGTACGCCATGACCACCCCGGTGTGACGCCCCTTGTCCGACAAGTTGAAGCGCGCCAGCTCTTTGCCGGTCAGCTCGTCAACGATGCGGCAGTAGGCGTTTTCGACCGCTTCAAAATTTTGCCCGGTGAACGAGTTCACGGTAAACACCAGGTGTTTAACCCCGGCTGGCAGTTGCTCCAGATTGACCTGGATCGATTCGTCGTCGCCATCGCCCTCACCCGTGCGGTTGTCGCCGGAGTGAACGATGGAGCCGTCATTGGACTTGAGCTGGCGGAACCACACCAGGTCTGTCGGTTGTTTGGCACTGTCGAGCAGGATGCACGAAGCATCCAGATCGATAGCGGTGTCACTGCTCAGCAGTTTGGCAAAAAAACCGCTCGGCTTGACCGGGTCCCAGCCCAGGCCCATACGGATTTTTTTAAGACCGGTTCCGGCTTCTTTCTCGAGAGAAATGGTTTGATTCTTGGACAGCGAAATGGCCATGAAGCGTCTCCTTGTCTGCGCTGAAGCACGATAGGTAATTGCTGATTATTGACACGCTTTGCTTACGCCTGGCTTACAGCCCTTCACGTAAACACACGTCAAGTGGCCGCTTGCGGCGCCACAGCGCGTGAAATTCGCGCCAATGTGGCTCCTGAGCGGCCCCGAGCATTTGTTCATCGCCTACGGTGTCACCCCAGGCGCGTAAGATGTATTGGTCCAAAGGCCCGTATTGCGCCTCTAACCGAATGACTTTTTGCTCACAACGACAGTTGATACCGTCGATCTGCCCCGTCAGTACGCCATCGACTGAAGCCAGCCGGGTACCGATCAGGCCGATACCGAGTTTTTGGGCGAACGGTGTAAGCACCAGCTCCGGGGACGCCGAGCAAATAGTGACGTTGGCGCCCTGCTCAACTTGGTTGGCGACGGATGTTAATCCTAAAGGACGCATTAGACGCTGCCAGGAAACGTCACAAAATGCTTCGGCGCGTTCTTTTACCCACGCCTCTTTGGCACCGGTCAGGTAGACGGCGATCAGTTTTTCTTTCAAATCATTGCGCGAAATCCTACCCAGCAGATAGCAAGCGGTGGCCGGGATCATCCGCAGCAAACGCATCGCGAACAGCCGATTACCAAAGGCAAAGCGCAAAAAAGGCACAAAAGTATCGTGATAGGTCAGCGTGCCATCAAAGTCGAATGCCGACAGAACTTGCTTGCCATTGATCGGTGTCTTCAAAACGTCGTTCAACCCACTAATTCAGCCAATCGCAGGCTGCCTCCAAAAGTGTCTGACGAGCTGGCAACTTCGGGACGAACCCCTTGCCAATGTGCTCGTTCAATAATTGTTTGCGCCCATTTGTAATGGGTCGCGGGTTCACACATGGCGTCATTGAACTTGAACACCGCAGGCGCCGCCTCACTCAGTATGTGGCGTGCGCTGTTGAGATCTTCAAGGCTGACTTGCAACGCTCTGTGGATAACTGCAATTTGCGACGGATGAATAGCGGTTTTACCCACAAGCCCGTGGGCCATATCCAGCGCCAGCTCTTGCTCCAGCAAGTGCGGTGCGTTCAGTTGTTCAAACACCGGTGCGGTCAGGGCAAAGCCTGCCGAGCCCATAATCCCGCATAACATGGGAATCACATAGCTCATGGGTGTGCTGTACAGGGTCATGGTCTGTGGGCGACGCAAGCCCAGGCAGCCCATCAAGTCATTGCCGCCTATGCGCAGGGCAATAATGCGCCCCGGCAATTGCTCCAGCATGGCGCTGCGCAGCTCAACCATGGCATTGGGCACAAAGACTTCAGGGGTTTCCAGGGTGGGCATCAGCATCAAGTCGTCGCGGGTAACCGCCTGCTGCCACTCGCGAATATTACCCAGGCTGAGCTTGGGTACTACAAAGCCGTCAACATGGCGCATCAGCGACCACTCGTTGAGCACCGCCGCCATGGCGGCATCCCGGGGCCGCACAAACAGGATCGGCCCGGTAGACGGTCGACCGCCACGTGCCTCAATCCCCAGCAGCAGGCTCTTGAGGTTGTTCAGCCCCTGCTGCACGTCGGTTTCGGCCACGGCGTCTTCCAGGCACACCACCAGTGAGCGCAAACCCTGAATTTTGTCCCCCAGCACCACGTCAAGAATGTCGGGACGGGTGGCCGGCATATAAAGTGTGGCGCCCAAGGCATAGGCTGAATGTTTGATCATCAGCGAACACTCCTGATTACGGTCACTGCACGATACGGCCCCAACTCATCACCGACTTCCTGGACCTCGATGTTGGCCTGGCGCGTCAAGTGCAGCAGCAGTTGCACGTCCTGATCGTCAAGGTTGCGGACCAGTACGTGGTCCGGCACCCGGCGCATAACGGCGCGGGTGGCCTCGGCAATACCCGGTTTGACCCGGTTGGGGTTGGTCACCGCAAACCGGGTCGAGATACGTTCGACCGCCGCCACCGCCGAGTGTTGCAAAACTTCGGCCTGCTCCGTTGTCCACGGCTGTGCAGCGACCAGCGGTGCTAGCTGCGCACGCTCGGTCTCGATGCTGTGGATAAAACTCATGGTCACATCGTGTTCCGCCAAATGGTCGTACACCACACAGCCATGCAGCCCAGGGTCTTGTGGCCAGATAGAGCGAGAAACCAGCCCTGAAACCGTAGCCCCCAGGATGCCCGACGGGATCAGCCAGTCTTCAGCCGAAGCCGCCAGCCAGGCGCGCCCACAGGGGTCGGCCAACACCACCAGTCGCGGATCTGCCGGGAAACGCGAGTCTCCCGCCAGGCTGTCGCGAATCTGCCCGCTGATTGCACCCTTGCCGGTCCAGCCATCGACAAACACGATGTTCTCGGCACCGTGGGCCTTGATGATAGCTTCGAGTGCGACGTTGTCGATTCCACGGTCGCGAATAATACTGATCCCGTAATGCGCAGCCTCGCGCCCCAGATCAACCAGTGCCCGACGCAGCAACACGCCCAACGGCAAGCCTGCCCGTACAAACGACACCAGCGCAATCGACGGGCCGCTGTAGCGTTCGTTCAAGGCCTGTGCCAGCGCCTGCACATCCGCTGCCATGCGTGCGCCGTTCTGTGCCAACGCAAGCTGATAGAGGCTTTTATGGGTGTCGGACGGTGCATGCTCCTGGCTGATCATCTCGGAGTAATGGCGCTGCTGGGTCTGGATCAGGCGCTCTTTTTCCTGCACGTCGGTGACTTCAATCTGCATGGCGCGCAGCAAAAAGTGCACGTCATCGGCGTCATAACTGCCACTGCCGACGGTATGCAGTCCTGCAAAAGCGTTACTCATGGTCGACACTCGCCAACACATGGCTGGCCAACTGACCGCGCTTGGGCGTGCCCCACCAGTCGCACTCGGCCATAAAGCCCAGGTCCGACACGCTGTCACCAAAGCCCAGCAGCGGGCGCTTGCCGTTGATCGCCTGATCACGGCGGATCCACTCGCGCACTGCTTCGCGCTTCTGCAAGGCCTGAGGCAGGAACGCCAGATTGTTGCCATTGCCGTGCACGTACAGCCCGTCCAGCAAGCCCCGCGCCTTGACCTCAGCCAACACGGTGAGCAACGCCTGGTCAGTTTCATTGTTGTGCTTGGTGACCACGTAATTGGCCAAGCCCTGTTCTTCTACCACCCAGCCGCGCAACGAGAAGCCAAGCTCCGTGCCAATGGCCAGGGTTTGCTCGCTCAACTGATGCAGCCGGGTTTGCTCAAGCGCCAACTCGTCGCACATGCGGGCATGCCATTGGGCATCCAGCGAGCCGTCCGGGTTGAGGATCACCCCACCGTGGGCACAGACCGCGCCGTGGACAAAGGGCAATTGCACCCGCTGATAGGCTTCGATGCTGCGCGCAGTCACCGGGACTACGTCGCTGGTGGCCAGCAGCCACTCAACAAAACTCTTCTGGGTCGCGCTCATAAAACCGTTGGGCTGACCATCCACATCCAGCGTGGCGGCAAAGCGTGGCTCATCGCCCATTTTGCGGGCGGTTTGAAACAGGGTGTCGTCCAGATCGACGAACACCAGAGGGCGATTACTGCTCATCAACGATTACCTGCGCATTCAGTGCGCTGATCAGCGCCGGGTCGACGGCGGCTGCCGGGGTTTCGCTGCAAATCAGCACCCGGTCAAACTGGCCGGGGGCGACGTTATAAAGAAAGTTGGGAATACCCAGGCCGTAGTTGTCAGAGAACGACAACGCGTGGTCGATGGCATGCCCCAGGGCAATCGGCGAGCGGCTGGTGGAGCTGAAGCGCACATCGGCACCCGCCCGCTCCAGGCGCTCGGCCAGCAGAAAGGGGCGCCAGACAAATTCACTGGTGCCAATCACCAATACCCGCTCACCGGGTGTGACCTGTAAATCAGGCGCCAGCGTGTCGAGGTGTTGGCGAACGCCCATGCGCCCCCAGTCACGACTCGAATCGAGCGCCCAGTCGCCTTGGGCCACACTACCTACTTCAGGCATATCCGGCAGCTCTGCGGTTGGATCTTCGGCGAACGTGTAACGACCGTCGAGCAAAGAGACGCTAGTGACGTGGTCACCCATCGCCTTGCGCACCGCATCCTGGGACCAGTCGGTCAGGGTCGCGGTAACGATGCGTTCAATCGAATCGAGCCCCGCCTCGGCCAGCGCCCGTGACAGGTTGATAAAGGTATTGCCGGTCGACGCTTCGTCGTCCACCAGCACCAGCGAGCGGGCGTTGAGCATCATTTCGCGGGTTTGCGCATCTTGTGGCAGATGCAGCAGGTGCGAACTGGCGTGGCTGTGTTCTTCTTCAAAACGGGCAAACAGTGCGCTGCCCGTGGGGTGACGGCTGCTGCACAGATACACGCTGTCATTGCGGGTCTGGCTCAAGGCGCGGTGTACGCCAGCACCCAGACCGACGGCCGTTTCAGCCATGCCAATCACCAACACCGGGCCGGGCAAGTCGGCAGGAATCTTGGCGGCCAGGGCATTGAAGCTTTCAGCCATCAACGATGGACGGGCCGGGATATGGCGACCCAGTACCCGGGAGACAAACAAAAAGGCCCGCTTTGGATTGCGCCGCTCGGCAAAATCGAAAAGTGCCTGTGGATCAAAGGTCGATGCATTGACCTCTACCTCCAGACGACCGCGCTTGAGGTTTGCATGCAAAACCTTGGGTTCAGTCGTGGGGTTAGCGCTATTCATCAACATTTACTACCTGAAAATACTTAAAAAGTGGGGGACGATCAGCGAGTCGATAACTTTAGACAAGCGATAAATAGTTACCGGAAACGTCAACTCAACCTGGTAGCGAGTCCCCGCGTACCGGAACCACGACCGTGATCGCCTTTACCTGAATATCATCGCGCCAGACGCTGGCAGGCACGGGCATGCCGAGGCGGCGAGCGGCAAAAATACCGGGCAGGTTGACCCCGGCTTCACGGGTGTAGCCGATGCCACCGGAGTAACGCAGATTGATCTCCAGCAAATGTGGCTGGCCCGCCGCGTCGTCACGGGTTTGCACGTTGACGATACCGTCGCACTTGAAGTGCCGTGCGGCCTTGATCGCCAGCTCAACCGCTGGGCCGTCGCGCTCGAATGTCTGCATCAGGCCTTGCTTGCGTCGCCCGACATAAGCCACGGCTTCACCGGCCTCGCACACCATGTCTACCGAGCATTCGCTACCTGGCATATAAGGCATGACCAGCAACGGCTTGGGCGTCTCGGACAGGCCATAGGCCTGGGCAAACACGGTCGCGTTGACTTCATGGGCGTCAGCGTTGGCAAAACTGCGAAACGGGTCGACATCATCGGCCAAACGCCAAAAGCCTTGGCCGTAAATGCCGCGCGTTGGCTTTACGCAGACCTGACCGTCGCGGGCCAGTTGGGCGTAGGCCTCTTGCAGCTCGGCCTGGGTGCTCACGGTAATCGCCGGAATACACGCCAGTCCCGCCGCCAATGCCTCACGAGTAAACGCCGACTTGTCATCAACCCGTTCAAAGGTGTCCAGGTCCAGAGCACCTGTGATCAGTTGCAGCCCCACAGATTCGAACTCGCCACGGTGCGCTTCATAAACCTGACCCACGCGCCCGGCCAGCACCACCTTGATCTGATGGGCCCGCGCCTGCTCGATGACCCAGTCGATGCGTTCTTGATTGTCCTGCGGCTCGCGCCAGGCGACATCGGCCAACCCGGTAATTTCAGGGCGACTTTGTCGGTGTGAAGCATAAACCCGTACCGCATCCGGCAGCGCCGCTCGGGCACCTGCAATCACGTCGCGTTGGCTGGATTGCCCTTCAAGAAACCAGATCATGAACATCCCTTGGTACGGATAAACGCGGGAGTCTAGCGGATGGGGGCTACCGACGCCCTTAGTCATTACGGGGATGCCGTGTAACCAAATATGAAAATTATTAACTAACTAGTTCATAATGTGCGGCATCGTGTCGCGCCCTGTCGCCGACACTTCATATAAAGGAGCACCCGTAGATGTTTTTCTCTTCCCGCGCCCTGCTGAACACCAGCCTGTGCGGCGGCTTGTCATTGCTGGCCCTGGCGCCTGCCTGCGTACTGGCCGATACCACCGACAACCTGATGAACCGTTCGACCCTGACCGGCGACTGGGGCGGCGAGCGCCAAAAGCTGATCGACAAAGGCGTCAAGCTGACCGGCGATTACAACTCCGAAACCTTTTCCAACCTGCAGGGCGGGATCAAGCACGGCACTCGTTACTCGCAACAAGTGCGCATCGGTGCCCAGTTCGACCTGAGCAAAATACTCGGCACCGCCGAAGCTGGCCTGGTGCAAATCACCGTCAATGATCGTCGCGGTCACAGTGCTTCCGAAGATCTGGTAGGCAACCGCTTGCCGATCCAGGAAAACGCCGGCGGTAACTTCACCCGTCTGTCCGAGTTCAGCTACCAGCGCACCCTGTTTTCCGAAGACCTGACCACCAAGCTGGGCTTCTTGCCGATGGGCAATGACTTCGGTGGCATGCCGCTGCTGACCAGCTTCGTCAACGCCGGTTTTTGCGCCCACCCGCTGACCCAGTCCAATGGCAGTGGCTGGACCAACTACCCCACCGGCCACTGGGGCGGTGAGTTGCGCTACACCGTGAGCCCGGCACTGACCCTGCAAACCGCCGTGTTCCAGGTCAACCCCGAGTACAACAGCCGTTCCTCCGAAGCCTTCAGCATGACCACCAAAGGCACCACGGGGGCGATCATGCCGCTGGAAGCGATCTTCACCAACAACGCCTGGCTCAATGGCCAATACAAAGTGGGCTGGTACTACGACACGTCCAACACCCGCAAAATTGGCAGCACACAAAAGGCCAACAATCGCACCGGCGCCTATGTGTTGGTCGACCAGGCCATCTGGCGTGACGAGCAAGACCCCGAAAGCGTGTTGCGCGCCTTTGGCCAGGCGGCCAGCAGCAATGCTGCAACCTCGCCGATGAGCCATTGGTACTCGGTGGGTCTGGTCAAGCAAAAGCCGTTTGCCAGCCGCCCCAAAGACAGCATCGCCTTCGCCTATGGCCGCGCCGTGTTCAACTCACGCTCACGGGATGTTCAAGAAGCGGCGGCCAGCAGCCCGGAACAAGCGGACATGATCGCTAACCTGGACAGCGGCGAGCAGTTGCTCGAACTCAACTATGGCGCGCAAGTCACGCCGTGGTTGCTGTTGCGCCCGGACCTGCAATACATCATCGAGCCGGGGGCCTTCTACGGCGCCAGCCGCAGCAATGCGCTGGTCGCGGGATTGCAGGTTAAAGCCACGTTCTGACCGACAACCCTCTGTAAATACTCTGTTCCAGATCAAGCCCCCAGTGGGAGCGAGCCTGCTCGCGAATGTTCTTCGCGAGCAGGCTCGCTCCCACGCTTGAAGTATCTCTCTCCACTGACGAGGAACGAATGCTGCGATCGAGTGCAAAACAGTCGTAAAAGACTTTAACGATCGCTTCGCTCCTCAGCGGCAAATTGGGCAGGCAGGTTTCACAATTTGTTAAGAATTGCCCTCCTATACTCCAGCGCAGTATTCCATTCGATTTCTGCCTGGTAGCCCAATGCGTCTGACTCGTCCTGCTTTGCTGTTATTGCTGCTCGGTTGTGTCCTGCTGTTTTTTGCACTGGGCAATCATCAACTACAAGGCTCTACCGAATCTCGGGTGGCGGGCATCGCCATGCAAATGCACTTGAGCGACGATTGGGTAACGCCCAATTTGCTCAATGACCCCTTCCTCGAAAAACCACCCCTGAGCCTGTGGCTGGATGCAGGCGCCATTCGCCTGTTCGGCGCCGAGTTGTTCGCGGTGCGCCTGGCCTCTGCCTTCGCCGGCTTATTTAGCGTGCTGTTGCTGTACGCCATGTTACGCAAACTCGGGCGTCCAACCGCTCTGGCCTGGACTGCAGCGGCGATGCTGGCAACCATGGGGATTTTTTGGGGTAACGCCCGCCAAGTGGGCGAAGACTCTCTGCTGACCTTGGGGGTAACCATGGCGTTGCTGGCGTTTTTTTATGCCAGCCGCCAGCTTCGTTTTGCCTGGGGCAGTTGGCTGTTGTTTGCCGCCGGGATTGCCATTGCGACCTTGAGCAAAGGCGTACTGGGACTTGCCCTTCCGGGGGTGGTGATTTTTGTCTATTTGCTGTGCGAAAACCTGATCGAAAAACGCTTCGCCCTGCACAATTGGCTGCGCCCCGCCCTGCTGACTCTGCTCGGACTGGTCCCACTACTGATCTGGCTGTGTGTGCTGTATCAGCGCGGCGGGATGCAGGCGGTAAGCGAACTGTTATGGACCAACAGCGTTGGGCGCTTTAGCGGATCGTTTGTCGAAGCCGGGCATTACGAACCGTTTTACTACTACCTGAGAAAACTGCCCGAAGCCTTCCTGCCGTGGAACCTGCTGACCTATCTGGGCCTGTGGCACTTTCGCAAGCAGCTGCGCGACAACCCGTTTCTGCTGTTCTTCTGTGTGTGGCTGGTGGCGCAATTTCTACTGTTGAACTTCGCCTCCAGCAAACGCGCGGTATACATGATGTCGCTGGCGCCAGCCGCCGCCGTCATTGCCGCAGAATACGCCCGGGTGATTCTGGACTGGCTACGCAAAAAAAGCCCGGAGTCGGCAACAGCCAGGTTCCTCAGCGATTACCACCGCCCTCTTGCCATCGCGCTGTTAGCTGGCCTGGTGGCCGCCTATATGCTGGCAGCGCATTGGGCCCCGCGAGCCGACAAAGAAGAGTCATTCCAGCCCATCGCCGCCCATGTCATGGACCTGCAAGCCAGTGGCAAACAGGTGGCGCTGCTCAGACCCGACGAGCGCTTGGGTGCCGTGGTGTTTTACACCCAGCAATTGCAGCACACGCTCAAGACCACGGACGAACTGCAAGCGTTTCTCAGTGCATCGCCTGACAATATCGCCCTTGTCGAGAAGCCCGAAATACCGGGCATCTCCTTGAACGTACTGGACAAGGTCAGTGTGGGGCGTCACCACTTTTACTTCGTCAGCCTGGCAGCACCCACCCCATAAACTTGATCCGAGGCAACAGATACGCAGATGGCGTGGCCGATCGTGGTGCATTGGCTACGCTCCTTGGGCGATTCCCAGCCAAGGAGCCTGTCATGACCATCAGCATCACCAGCAAGACCCTGAGCGACTACGACGCTAATCTGGCCTTCAACACCGCCACCGCGTTTCTACGCAAATCGGATCTGGCCAATTACCTGATTGATCAACTTGAACAGCAGCGCGTAAAGCTCCACGTGGAGGTCAGCACCGACCCGGCACTGGCCAATCAGGATGTATCGAATAACGGTTCGATTGTCTGGAACCTGCACAGCAACGTATCGCCCAGTGCGGATTTGACCGACGTGACAACCCTGCTCAGTCGTATCCCTGCGCCGCAAAAGCCCTATATCACCAGCCAATGGGTGCTGCTGCATTTGCTCGCCCTTGCCATCGAGCAATTGAACAGCCAGCTCAACTTCCGTGACGCGGATGCGACCTGGCCGTGGCTGGATGAAAAAGTGCTCAGCGCCAGCGATATCGAAAATGTGGTGGCTCGCGAACTCAGCGACCTGCCGTTGCCCGATGAGCAAAACTGGGACCGCCTGCTAAAGCGTATTTGATGGGTATGCAGTGACTCAGCAGGAGCGAGCCTGCTCGCGAAGCGAGGACACCTTCGCGGGTAGGCTCGCTCCCACAGACGGGGTCACACGGGCCTTCACCGCAGAGTGTTTCAGAATTGTGAGGATTCAATCCCGTGGTGTGTAGTCACCACCGGTACAATGCTCGCCCAGTCCTTGGTCTCGATATAACCGAGCATCTGCGGCGCTGCGTTCACACCATTGGTGTTGATAAACAATGAAGCGCCGTAGCCAAAGGTAGTGTCCGTTGACAGGTGCATGTCCACCAGCATTTGGTCCATGCACTCGCTGTGGCTCACGAGTATCAGATTGTGACCCGGCACTTTGTGCTTGAGCGCATCACGCAACATCGTGCCACGGCAGTTGAACAACCAGTCCTGTGCCTCTACCGGTCGATCAAACATGGCGTTGGCCGTTTGCCGGGCCCGGGTCAGCAGGCTGCTATAGATATCGGCGTTATTGAGCCCCAGCTGCTTATAGTCTGCACCCAATACCTGGACCGCCTGCGCACCGCGCACCGTCACCCCGTCTGCGGGGCCAAGGCACTGCGTAGTCGAGCGATCACAGCGTTCGGCATGCCGCACCAGCACAATCACATCGCCCTTGGCCCAACTGTTAGTCAGTTGCAACACCTGATCGGCATGGCTCGGCTGCCCCAGATTGGCCGGGGACGCGGGAGCCAATATCGCCAATGTCAGTGCTACGGCCAGCACGGCGGCAAAGATCACCACCAATGTATTTTTATAGCGGGCCAGCCCACAGCGCAGCATTACGCGATTGATTGCGTTCAAACCAAGACTCAACGTCACAGTACACACGCTCCTATGGCAGTCAGTGAACGACACTGGCCGCCACCCTATAGCCCGAATATGACAACGGGTCGCTTAGCGTCCCTGCTGCAAGAAATAGACTTACACAATGTTGTTTTCTATTAGCTGAACACGAGTTTAAAAAAGCGCAGGTCAGTGACAGGTGAAACAAATGTGAAAAAAAACGTGAGCCGTTAATGAACGACGCACACAAGAAAACGTTTCAGCTCTGACAAATGCCGCCGATATAACCGAATACAACACTCGGCTGGGCCAAAAAAATAAAACCCTCCAGCGAACTTAGATCATGCGTGCAGCGTTCCTGGAGAACTCAATGAACAGATGGCTGAGCAACATCAGCGTCAACCTGAAACTGTCCCTGGGCTTTGGCCTGGTACTGGCCCTAACCTGCGTGATGGCCGTCTGCAACTGGATCAGTCTGGACAAGATGATTGATCGCAGTAACTGGATGAGCGACATCACGCGCCTCAATACCGCGTTTACCAACCTGCGGGTCACGCGCTTGCAGTACATGCTGACGGACGGCGACGAAACTGCCGCACAGAATGTACAAACCAGCATTGATGCGTTTAAGACCCAGCAAAATGAGCTGATCAGCACTTTTCAAAGCCCTGAAAACCTCAAGTTGCTCAAGGAGCAGCAAGAGGTCATCGGCCGTTACGAGCGTGCACTGGCGAACATGCGCAAGGCGTATATTGAGTCTGCCGCGTCGCGAGCCAGCATGGACCGCAACGCCACACTGGCACAGGACGCCATCGCGACCCTGATTGCCCGTGCCCTGCAACTGCCTGTGGGTGATGAAAGCCGTTTCGACATGTTCCAGACGGTATCCGAGGTACGCGAGCAGTTCCTGCTCTCGCGTTATCAGGTGCGCGCCTATATTGCCGCGCCCAACCCCACCACCGAGAAGGCTGCACGCCAGCAACTGGACAGCGCCGTCGCCAGTCTTGAACGCTTGACCGCGCATTTCGGCGCGAATGCCGGCGACACCCTGGGCACCCTGACCCAGACCATGGCGCAGTACAAACAAGCGCTGCAGCTGTACGCCAGCACCGACAACACCATCATCGCCATGCGCAAGGACATGACCGAGTACGGCACCAGTATCCTTGGCCACAGCGATGAGTTGTACAAGCTCCAGCTGGAACGCCGCGATATCGAAAGCGCCACGGCCAACAGCATGCAACTGATCACCACCTTGCTGGTGTTGCTGTTTGGCATCACTGCAGCCGTCATCATCACTCGCCAGATCACCGTGCCCCTGCGTGAAACCCTGGCCGTGGTTGATCGCATTGCCAGCGGCGACCTCTCGCAGAACCTGCGGGTGACCCGTCGCGATGAACTGGGCGTGCTGCAACAAGGTATTGCGCGCATGGGCACAACCCTGCGTGAGTTGATCAGCGGTATTCGCGACGGTGTCAGCCAGATCGCCAGTGCTGCCGAAGAGCTGTCGGCCGTCACCGAGCAAACCAGCGCCGGGGTCAACAGCCAGAAGATCGAGACCGATCAAGTAGCCACTGCGATGCATGAAATGACCGCCACCGTGCAGGAAGTCGCACGTAACGCCGAACAGGCCTCGCAAGCGGCGGCCGCGGCAGACAATGAAGCCCGCGAAGGCGACACCGTGGTCAACCAGGCGATTGATCAGATCGAGCGTCTGGCGGTAGAAGTCGGCCGTTCGACTGAAGCCATGGCCGTGCTGCAACAGGAAAGCGACAAGATCGGCAGCGTGATGGACGTGATCAAGGCTGTGGCCGAACAGACCAACCTGCTGGCCCTCAACGCCGCCATTGAAGCGGCCCGTGCCGGTGACGCAGGCCGTGGCTTTGCCGTGGTTGCCGATGAAGTGCGCGGTCTGGCCCAGCGCACGCAAAAATCCACCGAAGAAATCCAGACCCTGGTTGCAGCCCTGCAAAGCGGCACGCAGCACGTGGCCAGCGTGATGCACAACAGCCGCAACCTGACCGACAGCAGCGTGACTCTCACACGCCAGGCAGGCACGTCGCTGCAAGGCATCACCCGCACGGTGTCGAACATTCAGTCGATGAACCAGCAAATTGCCGCAGCCGCCGAGCAGCAAAGCGCAGTGGCCGAAGAGATCAGCCGCAGCATCGTCAACGTGCGCGACGTCTCCGAGCAAACCGCAGCGGCCAGTGACGAGACGGCCAAGTCCAGCGTTGAACTGGCGCGGTTGGGTAATCAGCTACAAGAGATGGTGAGCCACTTCAAGGTGTAACCACTCGAACCTGTGGGCGCGGGCTTGCTCGCGCCCACAACAGCAATATCAGCGAGCTAAAAACACTCCGGCGCGATTGCCACTGGCTGCGCCCTGTTGATAACTCAACACGCCGTTGACCCACACCCCGTCTATCCCTTCAGCTGCCTGCTGCGGTTGGTTGAAATCTGCCACATCGCGCACTGTCCCGGCGTCGAACAGCACCAGGTCCGCCCAGCTGCCTTCGCGTATTTCGCCCCGCTCCCTCAGACCAAAACGCTGCGCCGACAACCCGGTCATTTTGTGTACTGCCGTGTGCAAAGGGAACAGGCCCACGTCTCGGCTGTAATGCCCCAATACCCTTGGAAACGCCCCCCACAGACGCGGATGCGGAAACGGGTCTTCGGGCAACCCGTCCGAGCCGATCATCGATAACGGATGCGCGAGGATCCTGCGCACATCGCTTTCATCCATCCCGTAATACACCGCGCCTGCAGGTTGCAAACGCTGCGCCGTGTCCAGTAACGACAAGCCCCAAAGCCCGGCAATGTCCTGTAAATCACGCCCACCCATCTCAGGGTGCGGCGTCGACCAGGTGATGGTGATGCGAAACGCATCAGTCACTTGCTTGAGGTCCAGGGTCGAAGAACTCGCCGCATAGGGATAGCAATCGCAGCCCACCGGGTGGGTCTTCGCCGCCTGCTCCAGCGCCGCCAGCAACTGCGGGCTGCGCCCCCAATTGCCCGCACCGGCGCATTTGAGATGGGAAATGATTACCGGCACTCGAGCCTGGTGTCCGATCAAAAACGCTTCGTCCATCGCCTCCAGCACGGGTTCGAACTCACTGCGCAAATGGGTGGTGTACAAAGCCCCGAACGCAGTCAGTTCGCCAGCCAGTTGCAGCACTTCGTCGGTCTCGGCACTGAATGCACTGGCGTAGGCCAGCCCTGTGGATAACCCCAAAGCCCCCGCTTCCAGGCTTTCGCGCAGTTGTTGACGCATGGCCTGGATTTCACTGGCGCTGGCGGTGCGCTGCAAATCGTCCATATGGTTACTGCGCAAGGCCGTATGACCGATCAGCGCGGCAACATTCACTGCAGGGCTGGCCGCCTCGACCGCGGCACGATAGTCACTGAAACGCGGGTATACAAACGCAGCCTTGGCCCCCAACAGGTTCATCGGATCCGGCGGTTCATTGCGCAGGGTCACGGGCGATGCGCTGATGCCGCAGTTACCGACAATCACCGTGGTCACGCCCTGACTGAGTTTTGGCAACATCTGCGGCTGGCGGATAACCACTGTGTCATCGTGGGTATGTACATCAATAAAGCCCGGCGCCAGCACCCGGCCAGCGGCGTCAGTTTCGTGGGCGGCGCGTGCATCGCTCAAGTCGCCGATACGCTCGATACGCCCCCCGCGCACCGCCACATCAGCCGTATAGGCCGGGGCGTTAGTGCCATCAATCAGCCGTGCATTGCGAATCAGTGTGTCGTAGCGCATTTCAATCCCCCAACGGCAGGCAGTCGTCGCCGCCACGATAGTCATCCAATGCCAGCTTGATCCGGCGCAAGCGCTCCTGGTTGGCTTCGGGCATCGACAACGCCAGCTCGGTGGCGAGCACATCAATAGCCAGCAACATGCCGTAACGGGCCGCCGTGGGCTTGTAGATAAAGCTGGTTTCCACCCCTTGCAGCGCCAGCACCACATCCGCCAGTTCAGCCAGCGGCGAGTCGGGACGGGTGATCGCAATCACCTTGGCGCCATAGTTGTGGGCCAGCTTTACCGCCTCGATCAGCTCCGGGGTCTGCCCCGTCAAAGAGCACACAATAACGGCGTGTTCCGCCCCGAGGGACGCGGCCACCACCCGCATCATCACGGCGTCGCGGCAGGCGGCGATGGGGTAGCCCAGCCGCACGAGGCGCACCTGCAATTCATCACTGCACCCACTGGAGCAACCGCCCATGCCGAACGCGTGAATCATCCTCGCCTCGCTGAGCACCCGGACCGCATCGGCAAATCTTTCACCGTTGAAACCGGCCAGATGCTCATGCAGCGTCGACTCGATATCCCCCACGATCTGGCGAAAAAACGCCGATTGCTCGGGCATGCTCGCGCTATCCAGAAAGCGGTTACCCACACCGCTGGCCTGGGCCAATTGCAAGCGCAGGTCACGCAAGTCGCGGCAACCGACGCTGCGGGCAAAGCGCGACAAGGTGGCGCTGCTGACCTCGGCCCGCAGCGCCAGTTCGTCGAGGCTGGCACTGGCGGCAAAGCCGATGTCGCTGAGCATCAGCCGGGCAATCCGCGCTTCGGCGGCGCTGAAGCTGTCCTGGCGAACGCGAATTTGATACAGGATGTCCATTTAAATCAGCTCTGAGAGGATCAGGACAAAACCAAACGCCACCACGGAAATCAGGGTTTCCAGCACCGTCCAGGTCTTGAAGGTTTGGGCGACGGTCATATTGAAGTATTCCTTCACCAGCCAGAAGCCGCCGTCGTTCACGTGAGAAAAAATCACCGACCCTGCGCCCGTGGCCAGCACCAATAATTCCGGGTGTGGATAACCCAGACCAATCGCCACTGGCGCCACAATCCCCGAAGCGGTGGTCATGGCGACAGTAGCCGAGCCGGTGGCAATGCGCATCAGCGCAGCAAACACCCAGCCCATAAACAGCGGCGACAACTGAAACTCCTGAGCCAGGCCGACAATTTCGGTGGTCACGCCCGAATCGATCAGAATGCGGTTCAACCCGCCACCCGCCCCCACCAACAAAGTGATGCTGGCGGTGGGCGCAAGGCAGTCGTTGGTGAATTTCAAAATCGATTCACGGTTAAACCCCTGGGCCAGCCCCAAGGTCCAGAAACTCACCACCGTAGCGATCAGCAGCGCCATCACCGAGTTACCGATGAACTGCAAAAACTGATTGAACCCGCTGCCCGGGGTAGAAATCAGATTGGCCCAACCGCCGATCAGCATCAGCACCACCGGCAGCAGGATCGTGCCCAGGGTGATGCTGCAACTCGGCAAGCGTGCCCGCGGTTCGCGGTTGATAAATTGCTTTTCCAGCGGGTTGTCGGCGGGCAACTGAATGCGCGGCACGATAAATTTGGCGAACAGCGGCCCGGCGATGATCGCCGTAGGGATGCCGATCAGAATCGCGTACATCAGGGTTTGCCCAACAGACGCCTGATACGCCTGCACAGCCAGCATCGCCGCCGGGTGCGGCGGCACCAGTGCGTGCACCACCGACAAACCGGCCACCATCGGCAAACCGACCATCAGCACTGACACCCCAACCCGGCGCGCAACGGTGAAGGCAATCGGCACCAGCAGCACAAAGCCGACCTCAAAAAACAACGGCAAGCCCACTAGGAACGCGATGCAGACCATGGCCCAGTGCGCGTTGCGCTCACCAAAACGGTCAATCAAGGTGCGCGCCACCTGCTCGGCGCCCCCCGACTCGGCCATCATCTTGCCGAGCATGGTGCCCAGCGCCACCACCAGTGCAATGTGCCCCAGGGTTTTACCGACACCGCCCTCATAAGCCCCCATCACACTGCCTGCAGGCATGCCCGCCATCAGGCCCAGCCCGATGGAAACCAGGGTGATGACGATAAACGGATTGATCTTGTAGCGCGCAATCAGAACGATCAGCGCAATGATGGCAATGGCCGCGTAGAGCAGCAGCCCGTAGCCCGAAGATGGCGTCATAAGAGGTTCCCCCGGCAATATTTTTTGAGTTCTTGTGAAACTCAGAAAGCATTACCGGGGAACGTTATCAATCTTTATGAAAATTACTTTCGTGGACCGATACGCCGTGTCGTGTTCAGGTATGAGCAACAGTCAAAAATGAAAATCCGGGGGACGTATTTTCACTCGTGATGCACACGGGCGCGTTTAAGCAGTTTTTTGCTGCGCTCGGACAGGTGCAGCACTCGCAAATGCTTGCCCGCCTTGCGATAGCGCTCGCGCAGGGTATCGAGTGCCGCAATCGCCGAATAATCGACGAAGGTCAAATGAGCGCAATCAAGCGTTACCTGCGCCGGGTCATTGGCCGGATCGAACTGTTTGAGAAAGGCTGTGGTAGAGGCAAAAAACAGCGTGCCATGGACCCGGTACAGTTTGCTGCCATCGCTCTGCAGATCGGCGTCGGCGTATAGCTGGCGGGCCTGCTGCCAGGCGAAGTTGAGCGCAGCAATAATGACCCCGCACATCACCGCCACCGCCAGGTCGGTGAACACGGTAATCACCGTCACAGCGATGATCACCAGCACATCGTTAAGCGGTACTTTGTTCAGTACCCGCAAAGAGGCCCAGGCAAAGGTCTGCTGCGATACCACGAACATCACCCCCACCAGCGCTGCCAGCGGGATACGCTCGATAAACGGCGACAGAAACAACACAAACAGCAAAATCATCACCCCGGCGGTCACCCCGGACAACCGACCACGCCCACCGGAGCTGAGGTTGACCACGGTTTGCCCGATCATCGCGCAACCGCCCATCCCACCTAACGCCCCCGAAACCATATTGGCTGCGCCCAGTGCTACGCACTCACGGTCCGGGTAGCCACGGCTCTCGGTGATTTCGTCAGTCAGGTTGAGGGTCAGCAAGGTTTCCAGCAGCCCGACCACCGCCATCACGATGGCATAAGGCGCGATGATGCTCAGGGTTTCCAGGGTCCAGGGAATCTGCGGCAGGCTAAAGCTCGGTAAACCACCGGCGATATGCGCCATATCGCCCAAGGTTCGGGTCGGCAAACCCATAAAATGAACCGCCAGGCCTACGCCCAAAATCGCCACCAGCGCAGGCGGCGCGGCGCGGGTCAGACGCGGCAACAGGTAGACGATGGCCATGGTCGCGGCCACCAGCCCGATCATCATGTATAGCGCCATGCCACTGAGCCAGGTGTCGCCGTCTTTGAAGTGATCCAGTTGCGCCATGGCAATCACGATCGCCAGGCCGTTCACAAAACCCAGCATCACCGGGTGCGGCACCATGCGTACCAGCTTGCCGAGTTTGAGCAGACCGAACGCCAGCATGATCAGCCCGCTTAGCAAAACGGTGGCCAATAAATACTGCACGCCGTGTTGCACCACCAACGCGATGATCACCACCGCCATCGACCCGGCCGCGCCGGAGACCATGCCCGGCCGTCCGCCAAACAGCGCGGTGAGGGTGCAAATAATAAACGCGCCATACAAGCCCATCAGCGGGTTGAGGTGGGCAACCAGCGCGAACGCGATGCACTCGGGCAACAGAGCGAAGGACGTCGTGAGCCCGGCCAGGACATCAGCGCGCAGACGTGAGAATTTCATGATTTACCTAGGAGGGAGTAACGAGCAACAGATGGTAACAAATTGAATAGAGGCGAGATAACTGTAGCCGCTGCCGCAGGCTGCGATAAGGCCGCCAGGGGCTTCGCTGCTTGAAAAGCGGGGTCGCTTCGCAACCCATCGCAGCCTTCGGCGCGGCTACACGTTTCTGTTGTTACTTCACCACCCTGCCTACACCACGGCCACGCGGGTCGGAGGCGGTTTCGAGTTGGGTGCCGTTCACCCGAATGGCCTGAATGTCACCCATGTTCCAGCCCTGATCTTCCAAGGTGTAACCCATGGCTTTGAGCTCATCAGCCACTTTGCCGGTGAGCGGCGCATAGGCGTCGAAGTAGATCGTGTCTTTAGGCAGCAACTGGTGATGCACGCGCTGCGCCGCCACCGCTTTTTCCAGCGGCAGGTCGTAGTCGTAGATGTTATTGAGTACCTGGAAAATCGAGGTGAAGATCCGCGAGCCGCCAGGTGTGCCCAGTACCAGCGTGACCTGACCGTCGCGGGTCACCAGGCTTGGGCTCATGGACGACAACATGCGCTTGCCCGGTTCGATGGCGTTGGCATTGCCACCCACCACACCAAAAGCGTTGGCTACGCCCGGCTTGGAGCTGAAGTCGTCCATTTCGTCGTTCAGCAAGAAGCCCGCGCCTTTAACCACAACGCCGCTACCGTAATCCCAGTTCAGGGTATAGGTATTGCTGACCGCGTTGCCCTGTTTGTCGACAATGGAGAAGTGTGTGGTCTGATGCGGTTCCAGGCCCGGCTTGACCTTGGCGGTCTCGGAAATCGCTTTTGGGTTGACCTCTTTTGCGCGCTTGGCGATATAGGCCGGGTCGGTCAGCTCTGCCACGGGCATCTTGCCGAAGTCCGGGTCGCCGAGGTAATCGGCACGGTCAGCAAACACGCGTTTTTCGATCTCAGCCAACAGGTGGATATAGGGGGCGGAGTTCAGTTCTACGCCTTTGAAGTCCGCCGCACGGTCCTCTTTAATACCGATCAGCTGTGCCAGCGCGATACCGCCCGAGCTTGGCAGCGGCGCGGTGTACAACGTGTTGCCACGGAAATCCACACGCATCGGCTCACGCCAGTTGACCTTGTAATCGTTAAGGTCCTCCTTGGTGATCAGGCCTTTGTCCTTTTGCATCTGCGCCACCAGCAGGTCGGCGGTTTTACCGTGGTAGAAGTCCTTGGCACCCTGGTCGGCGATGCGTTCCAGGGTCACGGCCAGCTCTGGCTGCTTGAAGGTTTCGCCGGGTTTCATGCTGCCGAAATAATCGCCGAAGTTGGTGGTGCCCTTGAACAGCGCCAATGCATCTTCGCGGTACTGGAATTGCTGGTCAGCCACCTTGAAGCCGTTTTTCGCGTAACCCACGGCCGGGGTCAGCAGCTCGGTCCACGGCAATTTGCCGAAGCGCTGGTGCGCCTCCCACAAGCCCATCACAGTGCCCGGCACGCCAGCGGCGCGCGAGCCGACCAGGCTCAGGTTCTCGATGATTTCGCCTTTTTCGTTGAGGTACATATCACGGCTGGCGGCTTTGGGCGCCGTTTCGCGATAGTCGAGGAAATAGGGTTTGCCATCGATATACATCGTCATGAAACCGCCGCCGCCGATGTTGCCGGCTTCGGGGTAGGTCACAGCCAGGGTGAAGGCGGTCGCCACAGCGGCGTCGACAGCGTTACCGCCTTTTTTGAGAATTTGCGCAGCTACTTCAGCGCCATATTGATCCGGTGCCGCGACCGCGCCGCCTTCCAGAGTGACGGCATACGCCGAAGAGCTGGCGGCAATAGCAGCCGTCAAGGCCAGGGTTTTGAACCACACAATACGCATTCGATACTTCCTTTTATTGTTATCAACCGTGACCGAACCTTGTCTGAATTCGGCAATGATTTCAAACCACAAAAGCGAAAGTGCGGAACGACGCACAACCTTGTGGAAGACTCAGTTCTACGCCAAAACTGGGCTCGTAGAAGCTGCCGAAGGAACGAGGCTGCGTCCGGCTGCGTAGCAGTCGTAAAACCATACAACCCGGTGTTTTTGGTAGACCGCGTTTACCGGATTTACGACGACTTCGTCGCCGGACGCAGCCTCGTTCCTTCGGCAGCTGCTACGGGAGAGTTATGTATGGGCTTCGGTTATCAGTGCATCCACCAGGCCACGGGCCATTTCCACGCTGTGAATCACGTTCCATAGCTGTTCGGCTTCAAAGCCGCTGAGGTGGGAGCGGATATCGTCGGCGGTCAATTCCGCGCCCTTGAGCAACAACGATGCGTGTTTGAGCGCGTCCTGAACAGGCACGCCGGGGTTGATGCTGAACAGCGAAGTGCCCTGATGGGCGCAGGTAAACAGCGGAGGATCGGGGACAATTTTCTTCATGGCGTCAACTCAAAAAAATGGCTGAAAGAACTGCCTCTGTCCCGCTGTCAATCGGTGAAGGTGGCAGCTGCGTGCGGGTGACAGACCGAGGAGAGCTGACAAGACTCGGCGCACTCGAAAGTGCCCCGCACACAGCCGCCATAACACGATGAAATGTCTATGAGGCTGTCTTGTCACTCTCAACGGCCTGTCACAACCGGTCACTGAAACCAGCGACTCGGCGAGACTATCGACCCGTTTGCAGCGCCACAAGACGCTCAGGATTCTCTAGGAAACATCACTCAATAGAAAGCGACGCAGCAGGTGCAGACGTTGCTATTTGTGTGGGCCAGCCACACAAATACCTGTAGGAGCAAGCACCTTAGCCCTTGAAGTGCGGGCCCGCGTACCCGGCGAGTTTGGCCTGGATAAAATCCAGAAAACACTGAATGCGCAGTGCCAGCTGTGAGTTGCGGTAGTACACGGCGTTAATCGGCTGCCTGTAACCGCTGTTGAACTCGCCCAGCACCGCCTGCAAACGCCCGGTCTTGATATCTTCGTGAGTCATAAAGTGCGACAGGCAGGCAATGCCCTGCCCTTGCAGCGCCAGATGGCGCACGGTCTCGCCGCTCGACGCGCTGATGGCCGGCTGGATGGGCCAGCGATCGCCCTGGGCATAACGCAGCGGCCACTGGTTAAGGCCATCGTTCTGAGTAAAACCGATCAGGGTGTGGTTGGCCAAATCGGCCACACTGGCGGGCATGCCGTGGGCGGCAATGTAGTCGGGGCTGGCGAGGATGTTCAGCGGGCTGCAACCCAAGGAGCGGGCATGCAAGGTGGAATCGGTCAGGGTGCCGATGCGAATCGCGATATCGGTGCTTTGCTCCAGCAAATCGATGATCAGATCGTTGCTGTTGAGTTCCAGTTGAATCTCGGGGTACAGCGCCCGGAACTCGGGGAGATACGGCACGATGGCGTGCAGCATGAAGGGCGAGGCGGCATTGATGCGCAAACGCCCGGACGGCGTGCGCTGGTGTGAGATCAGACGCTCTTCAAGTTCATCCATCTGTTCAAGGATCAGCTTGGCCCGCTCGAAGAAAAACTTGCCCTCTTCGGTCAGGTCCATGCGCCGCGTGGTGCGGTTGATCAGCGTGGTTTCAAGCTTGGCCTCCAGCCGTGACAGCGTGCGGCTGACGGCTGAAGGTGTTTGCCCGGCCTGCTCGGCGGCGGCAGAAATCGAACCGCACTCGATCACCGAAACAAAAATTTGCAGCTCATCGGATCTGGCTTTCACACGTGCCCCTCATTGACTAGACGTTGATAGTACATACCGTCTCGAACTGTGGGGGGATTCTGTAGGTTGCGTAGCAGCTGCCGAAGGAACGAGGCTGCGTTCGGCTGCGCAGCAGTCGTAAAACCATACTACCCGGTGTCTCAGGTATACCGTTTTTTCTGGATTTACGGCGACTACGTCGCCGAACGTAGCCTCGTTCCTTCGGCAACTGCTACGGGTATGGTCGGCAGGGGTCAGGCGTTGAGGCCAAACACTTCAGCCAAATGCTGCTCGTAACGTGCGGCGTCGACTTCAGGCTGTGGACGCTTCATCACGTCGACACACAAGAAGGTCGGCAAGCCGGTCATGCCCAGGAACTGATTGGCCTTGTGGAACGGGAAGTACACCGCGTCCACGCCTTTGCCCTCGAAAAAGTCTGCTGGATCGTCAAATGCTTGCTGCGGTGCGTTCCAGGTCAGCGACAACATGTATTTCTTGTCGTGGATCAGACCGCCGCTGCCGTAGCGCTGCGAAGCGTCGGAGCGGGTGCGACCGTCACTGGCGTAGAGCTTGCCGTGGCCTTCGGTGAACACTTCGTCGATGTACTTTTTAACGATCCAGGGTGCGCCCATCCACCAGC
Organism: Pseudomonas kulmbachensis; assembly: GCF_963681935.1. NCBI lineage: Bacteria > Pseudomonadati > Pseudomonadota > Gammaproteobacteria > Pseudomonadales > Pseudomonadaceae > Pseudomonas > Pseudomonas kulmbachensis. Next base: position 4,626,439 of record NZ_OY817088.1, read on the forward strand.
CCGGCATTTGGTAAATGACCACATCTGCCCACAGGTATTTTTCGACTTCTTCGGCGATATCGTAGCCTTCGTCGATGTGGGTAACTTTGACTTCAAAGCCCTGACGATCAAAAAACGCCAGTGCGGTCTCGTGCAGGGTCAGGTTGTAACGACCATCGGAGTGAGCAAATTTTTTGGCGCCGTTAAGCAAGAGTATTTTTTTCATCATCAGCCTCCAGGGGGTTAAACCCTCAGCGCTGCTGAGCGGCATGGGGGTAAAGAATATGCCGAGAGAATATCGACCCCCTTGTGTGAGAAAAACCCGCAGTGAGTCAAATCACCTTTGCCGTCACAGCACGAATAGCCGTTAATTGTTGATCAATAGGTGGCTGCCGAGCAGCGCCATACCGATAAAAAATACCCGTTTGAACAACAGGGCGCTGATGCGCTGGCGCAGCCATTGCCCCAGCCACATGCCGAGCATGGCGGGCACCAGCGCCAGCAATGAGGCATTCAGCTCACCGCCGCCCAGGTTGCCGCGCCAGTAGAGCCCGGCGGCAAGGGCCAATGTGGAGACGCTGAAGGACAATCCCAAGGCCTGCACCAATTGGTTTTTACTCAACCCCAACGCTTGCAGGTACGGCACGGCGGGAATTACAAACACCCCGGTGGCCGAGGTGATAAGCCCGGTGACCAACCCGCACACCGGGCCTAGCCAGCGCTCGCGCTGTGGGGCGACATGCAGGGTGGGCAGGAACAGGCCGCTCAAGGCATACAGCAGCAGGGCCGCACCTAACGCCCGCCCCACCCAACTGCCGCCGTCAATGTTTAGCCAGAGCACGCCGAGCCCGGTGCCTATAAAGATCCCCAGTTGCATGGGCCACAGGCGTTTTATCAACGCCCGCAACTGCCCACCGGCAGCCAGCTGCCAGGCGTTGGTGACGATGGAGGGGATAATCAACAGTGCCGCAGCCTGCGCCGGAGCAATAGCCAGCCCGAGCATGCCCATGGCGACAGTCGGCAAGCCAAGGCCAATCACGCCCTTGACCGTGCCCGCCAGCAAAAAGCTCATCATCACCAGCAGTGACAAGGCCCAGCCCAGATGTTGGTAAAACTCGATCAGTGTTTTCATGGGCGTATGCTGGAGCATCGGCAGGTGCCTGAAAATGCGGCATACACTGAGACAGCCTCTTGCACAGCAATAGGCAAATTATAAATTCTCTGTGGGAGACTCTATATTGCGTAGCAGCTGCCGGAGGAACGAGGCAGCTGCTACAGGTATTTACCCCACATAGATTCTTCATTTAACGGCTGGACGCTTACATGCACTTCGATCTGGTTGATCTTCGCTTGTACTTGAATGTACTGCAGGCGGGCAATATCACGGCGGGCGCCAGCCTTAGTCATTTGTCGCTGGCCGCTGCCAGTGCGCGGATCAGAGCCATGGAGTCATCCCTGGGCGTGGACTTTTTGCAACGCAGTCGCCGTGGTATCAGCCCCACCCCGGCCGGGCAAGCGCTGGCGCAACATGCACGGTTGTTGTTGCAGCAGGTGGAGCGCATGAACCACGATCTGGGTGAATATGCCTTGGGCTTTAAAGGCCGGATCCGCCTGCTGTGCAACACCACCGCCCACACCGAATATCTGCCCGAGTTGCTCGCCGACTTTGTGCGCCAGCACCCCAATATCAGCGTCGATCAACAAGAGCTCACCAGCCTGCGCATCACCCATGCACTGCGTCAGGATGCAGCCGATATCGGGGTGATTTCCAACGCGGTAGACACCCGCGACCTGCAAACCCGCCCCTTTCGCGATGATCCGCTGGTACTGGTGATACCGCTCGATCACCCGCTGGCCGATTACCCGGTGCTCAGCTTCAGCGCCACCCTGAGCCATGACTATGTCGGGCTGTCAGCGAATAGCGCGCTGGCGGTGTATCTGGAAGAGCAAGCGTTGCACAGCGGCTTGCGCATGCACGTGCGAATTCGTGCCGAAGGTTTTGACGGGGTGCTGCGCATGGTCGCCCGTGGCGCCGGGCTGGGCATCGTGCCACAAGCGACAATCACGCGCTGGCAGGCACCGCGCACCTTTAAGGTGGTGAACCTGAGCGAGCCGTGGGCAGATCGCAAACTGCTGCTGTGCGCCCGCTCGTTTGAGCAGTTGCCCGCCTATGCCGCTGCATTGCTTGAGGCGCTATCAGTCAGTTAATGCCGTAGGAAGTGTCGCGGTTTTGCGTTCAGCTGTATGCCTGCATTTTTACCAAGAGTAATATCCGGGGCTTGCGACACCCGGGGCGTCTTTGGCCGCGGGTATTTTGATCAGATCTTGAGAATAACAACCCACAGGGCACCCGATGGCTGACGCTAACTCCCCCCCGGTCACACTCAAACGCGGTTTGAAAAACCGCCATATCCAGCTGATTGCCCTGGGCGGCGCTATCGGTACGGGCCTGTTTTTGGGTTCGGCGGGCGTACTCAAGTCGGCCGGGCCATCGATGATTCTGGGCTATGCGATTGCCGGTTTTATCGCGTTTCTGATCATGCGCCAGTTGGGCGAGATGATTGTCGAGGAGCCGGTGGCCGGTTCTTTCAGCCACTTTGCCCATAAGTACTGGGGCGGTTACGCGGGGTTTCTGTCGGGCTGGAACTATTGGGTACTGTACGTACTGGTGGGCATGGCCGAGCTGACGGCGGTGGGCAAGTACATCCAGTTCTGGTGGCCCGAGGTGCCGACCTGGGTCAGCGCCGTGGTGTTTTTTGTATTGGTCAACCTGATCAACACGCTGAACGTGAAGGTGTTCGGCGAAATGGAGTTCTGGTTCGCGATCATCAAAGTGGTGGCGATTGTCGGCATGATCGTGCTCGGGTGCTACCTGCTGTTCAGCGGCACCGGCGGCCCGCAAGCGTCGATCAGCAACCTGTGGAGCCACGGCGGGTTCTTCCCCAATGGCGGCACCGGCCTGCTGATGGCCATGGCCTTTATCATGTTTTCTTTCGGCGGCCTGGAGTTGGTGGGCATCACCGCGGCTGAAGCCAGCGAGCCGAAAAAGGTAATCCCCAAGGCCATCAACCAGGTGGTGTACCGAATTCTGATTTTCTATGTGGGCGCACTGACGGTGCTGTTGGCGCTGTACCCGTGGGATCAGTTGCTGGTCACATTGGGCGCCGGTGGCGATGCCTACGGCAGTAGCCCGTTTGTGCAGATTTTCGCCCTGATCGGTAGCAACACGGCGGCACAAATTCTCAACTTCGTGGTACTGACTGCCGCGCTGTCGGTCTACAACAGCGGCGTGTACTGCAACAGCCGCATGCTCTTCGGCCTGGCCGAACAGGGTGATGCGCCCAAGGCGCTGATGAAGCTGACCAACAATGGCGTGCCACTGCGGGCACTGGGCGTGTCGGCGCTGGTGACGTTGCTGTGTGTGGTGGTCAACTATGTGGCCCCGCACAAGGCTCTGGAGTTGCTGTTTGCGTTGGTGGTTGCCTCGTTGATGATCAACTGGGCGCTGATCAGCCTCACCCATATCAAGTTCCGCAAGGCCATGGCGGTGCAAGGCGTGACGCCTTCGTTCAAGGCGTTCTGGTTCCCGTTCAGCAATATCCTGTGCCTGGTGTTTATGGCGGTGATCGTGTCGGTTATCTGGATGATCCCCGATGTTCGCGCCTCGGTATATGCGATTCCAGTGTGGCTGCTGATCATCTACGGGTTCTATTTGGTGCGCCTGCGCACTGGCAAGGCGCTGGCCAACTCACGCTAAGCGTTCAACCGGTACAAAAAGCCCCGTCACTGCGTTCAGTGCCGGGGCTTTTGCGTATCTGGGGGTCGGGATCAGGCATCTGTCAGAGCACTGCTGCGGTTAGGGTGGGGGTTATTAACCCATCACCGGAGGTCTTATGTCTGCGCCAATTACTGTGCTTCGCGACACCCATCCCCTGCCCGTGCTCGATGCCTGCAAATGGGAAAAACTCGAAGGCGACCCGCACACCGTCAACCTCAACGCTTACACCAGCGAAGACGGCAGCAAGATCATGGGCACGTGGATTTGCACACCAGGCAAGTGGTACGTGGAGTACGTGAAGTGGGAATACTGCGATTTCCGCGAAGGCTATTGCATCATCACCCCTGAGGGCAAGGAGCCAATCCATCTGCGGGCCGGGGATATTTTTGTGGTGGAACCGGGTATGAAAGGCACGTGGGAAGTGGTGGAAACCGTGCGCAAGTATTTCGTTTTTGCCTGATCTAAAGCCCGAAAAAAACCCGGGAATCCGCCCGACGCGGACTCCCGGGAAAACCCCCTATTGGGGTTTGCGATAGCTATTGATGATGGCCGAGAAGTCTTTGCCGCCTTCGCCGCGCAGACTCATGGCCTGATACAACTGTTGCGCCACGGCGCCCATCACCACAGGTTGATGGGCCTGGCGTGCAGCTTCGGTGGCCAGCCCCAGATCCTTGAGCATCAACTCGGCGCCAAAGCCGCCGGTATAGCCGCGTGATGCAGGGGCCGTTTCAACGATGCCCGGCCACGGGTTGTACACCTCCGAACTCCAGCAGCGCCCGGTGGAGCTGTTGATAACTCCGGCCAGTACTTCGCTGTCGATGCCCAGCGCTGCGCCCAGGGCCATGGCTTCGCTGACGCCCACCATGGAAATCCCGAGCAGCAGGTTGTTGCAGATTTTAGCCACTTGGCCGGTGCCCACATCCCCGCAATGGACTATGTTGCGGCCCATTTGCGAGAGCACCGGGTGCAAGGTGTCGAACAGGCCCTGGGAAGCACCCACCATAAAGGTCAGGGTGCCCGCTTGCGCACCGCCTGTACCGCCGGATACCGGGGCATCGGCCATTTGCACGCCTTGCTTGGCCGCAGCGGCGGCCACTTCACGGGCGGTTTGCGGGTCGATGGTGCTGCAATCCACGGCCGGCACACCGGCACCGATACCGGCCAACACACCGTCTTCACCCAGCCACACGCTACGCACATGGGCCGCTGCCGGGAGCATGGTGATCACCAGCTCGGTGCCTTTGGCCGCATCGCGCGGCGACGCGCTGATATGGCCGCCAAGGGCTTCCAGCTCGGCCAGGATGTCTTTGTTCAGGTCAAACAGGTTCAACGAATGCCCGGCCTTGAGCAGGTTGCGCGCCATCGGTGCGCCCATGTTGCCCAAACCAATAAATGCGATGTTCATGGTGTGTGCCCTCAACGAAGATTGATGGTGGTATTGACGCCATCATTCACGCTTTCATCGTCAAACCAACGGCTGGTGACGGTCTTGGTTTGAGTATAGAACTGCACCACCTGCTTGCCGTACGGGCCCAGATCGCCGAGCTTGGAGCCACGGGAACCGGTGAAACTGAAGAACGGCACCGGCACTGGAATCGGAATATTGATACCAACCTGGCCGACATCGATTTCGCTCTGAAACTTGCGGGCCGCTGCGCCACTCTGGGTAAACAGGCCGGTGCCGTTACCGAACGGGTTGGCGTTGACCAGCGCGATGGCCTGGTCGAGGGTGTCGACTTCAATCACCACCAACACCGGGCCGAAGATTTCCTGGGTATAGATTTGCATGTCGGTGGTGACGCCTGAAAACAGGGTCGGACCGATAAAGTTACCCTGTTCGAAACCCGGGACCTTGATGTTACGGCCATCAAGTTCAAGCACTGCGCCTTCTTTGATACCGCTTTCGATCAGCCCCAGCACACGTTCTTTCGCACGTTTGGAGATCACCGGGCCTACGTCTGTACCCGCTTCGCTGCCGGCGTTGACCTTGAGTTTTTGCGCCAGCGCCTTGAGGTCTGGCAGCCATTGTTTGGCAGCGCCCACCAGCACCACTACCGAGGTGGCCATGCAACGCTGACCGGCAGCACCAAAACCTGCGCCTACCAGTGCATTGAGGGTTTGCTGACGGTTGGCGTCGGGCAGCACCACTGCGTGGTTTTTCGCGCCCATCATCGATTGCACGCGCTTGCCGTGACGGCCCGCCAGGTCATAGACATGGGTGCCGACGACGGTTGAGCCGACAAACGAAACAGCTTTGATATCTGCGTGGGTGCACAGAGCATCCACTACGTCCTTGCCGCCGTGGACAACGTTGAGCACGCCTGGTGGAACCCCGGCTTCGATTGCCAGTTCGACCAGCATCAGGGTCGACAGCGGGTCTTGCTCGGAAGGTTTAAGGACGAAGGTGTTACCGCAAGCGATGGCCATCGGGAACATCCACAGCGGAATCATGGCCGGGAAGTTGAAAGGCGTGATCCCTGCACAGACGCCGATTGGTTGGCGCAAGGTGTAGGTGTCTACTCCGCCTGCGACGTTTTCTGCGAATTCACCCATCTGCAAGGTACCGATGGAGCACGCGTGTTCGACCACTTCCAGGCCACGGAAAATATCGCCCTCGGCGTCGGCAATGGTTTTGCCTTGTTCAGCACTGAGGACGGTGGCAATACGTTTGGAGTGCTCACGGATCAGGGCTTGCAGCTTGAGCATGATGCGCATGCGTGCGCCAATCGGCGTCAGCTTCCAGGTCTGGAAGGCGCGTTGGGCAGCGGCAATGGCGGCGTTGACTTCATCAGCGGTGGCAAACGGGACTTTGGCCAGCACTTGCTGAGTGGCCGGGTTAACGATGTCGTGCCACTCCGTGGTCTGCGACTCGACCCATTCGCCGTCGATCAGCAAGCGGGCGTTTTGATACGGGGTGTTAGAAACGCTCATGGAAGTCTCCGGAATTATTTTTGTGAGTACGGGCGTCCAATTGGTCGCAGGACTGTTTTTGGAGTATAGGTGTGCGTTCTTCTAATAAGAACGCACATAAAAGCCGGTCTAACATGCAAAAAAACATCACATCGTTAAGCGCACTGAACTGGGATGACCTGAAGTTTTTTCTGGAGGTGGCCCGCACCCGCAAAGCCAGCAGCGCCGCCAAACGGTTGGCGGTGGACTACACCACCGTGTCACGGCGGATCAGCTCACTGGAAGCTGCGCTCGGTACTTTGCTGTTCGAAAAATCGCGTACCAATGGCTTTACCCTGACCAATGAAGGCCAGCGCTTGCTGGGTTATGCAGAGTCGATCGAAAGCACGCTGCACATGGCCTGCGAGCAAGTGTCAGGATCTGGCGTGGCGTTGTCGGGGCATGTGCGCATGGGTTGCACCGAAGGTTTCGGGAGCTTTTTTATCACCCCGCAGCTCAGCCATTTTGTGGACGCCTACCCGGCGATTTCGGTGGATATCCTGCCACTGCCGCACTTCATCAGCTTGTCCAAGCGCGAGGCCGATATCGTCATTGCGCTGGAGCGACCGGAACACGGGCCTTATGTGTGCTGCAAGCTGTGCGACTACCGTTTGCAACTGTTTGCCACCCAGGAATATCTGGACCAGCATCCACCGATCCGCAGCACGGCGGATTTGTCGGAGCATACGTTTATCAGTTATGTGGACGATCTGGCGTTCAGCTCCGAGCTGCTGTACCTGGCCAATGTGCTGCCGGGCGCCAGCGCCAACCTGCGCAGTACTAGCGTCATTGCGCAGTTCGTGGCCGCGCAGCAAGGTCGTTCGCTGGCTATTCTGCCGTGTTTTCTGGCCGCCCAGGACCCGCGTTTGCTGCCGGTTCTGCCCAACGAGGTCAACCTGACACGCCAATTCTGGATGTACTGCCGCGAAGACCTGCGCAAGCTCAAACGGATCACCCTGTTGTGGGATTACATCCGCGAAGTGACGGAGCTGAATGCGCCGTTGTTGCTGGGGGAAACCCGTGGGATGAAGTTCGCGGATTGAATGTTGCCTTTGTAGATACTCTGTCCCAGATCAAGCCCTCAGTGGGAGCGAGCAGGCTTGAAGTATCTCTGTAGCCGCTGCCGTAGGCTGCGATAAAGACCGAAGGGCCTTCGATCCGGGGCCGCTGCGCAGCCCATCGCAGCCTCGCTACGCTCTTCAGCGGCTACTGAGCCCGCTCCCACAGGGCGGTAGTAACAGCCTTTAATCCGCAATCACCACAATCGACACACGGCGATTTTCAGTGCGCCCGGCGCGGGTATTGTTGCTGGCTACCGGCTCGCGGCTACCCAACCCACGGATCTGAATGTTCTCCGGGCGCATGCCGACTTTGGTCAGGGCCTTGACCACGCTGTTGGCACGACGCACGGACAGTTGTTCGTTATAGGACTCCTTGCCCGAGGAATCGGTATGGCCGTCGACCCGCACGCGCTGGATATCGGCACCGAGCAAGGCGGTGCCGATGCGCTCAACAATTTCCTGGCTTTGCACGTTGAGCACTTCAAGATCGCTGCCAAACAATACTTTGCCCGAGAGGCCAAATGCCCAGCCTTCCTCGGTCAATTCAAAGCCCTGCTGCTTCAGAACCGCAATCTGCGCCGGAGTCAGGCCTTTGGGCGGTGGGGTCTGGCAACCGCTTAACGACAAGGTGAGCAACAACAGGGCAACGCTGAACAACTGCAAATAACGCCGGGTCAATCCAAACATGGTGGGGGTAGCTCCTGATAATTACGGGGTTGCGGGGTACTCCAACTCCGCAACATGTTGTCCGCCTCTGGCGAGACGTTTTGCTTGGTACATCGCCGAGTCGGCTGCACAGAGCAGCGAACCCGGAGTTGCGCCATGTTCGGGGTAAACGGCGATTCCGATACTGAGCGAGGTCACGACGCTGATTTGCCCTGGCAGTTGAATCGTCTCAAGCATGCTGTCGATGATCTTGTCTGCGATGCGCTGGGCGTCTTCGACTCGGTGTAACGGGGAGAGCAAAATCGCAAATTCGTCGCCACCCAGACGCGCCACTACGTCGCCTTCGCGCAGTTGGGCACGAATCCGTGTGGCCACGGCGACCAGCACCGCGTCTCCCGCAGCGTGACCATAAGCATCGTTGATGTCCTTGAAGCGATCGCTGTCGAGAAACAGCACCGCCGCCTTCTCGGTTATTTTGTTCAAGGAGCGCAGGGTGCGCGTCAGCCGCGTTTCAAAGTAGGCGCGGTTGGGCAGATTGGTCAGTGAGTCATGGCTGGCCTGATGCGCGAGGGTCTGATTTTCATTTTGCAGATGGCTTTGCCAGGACTCCAGCTCATCGAGCAAGGCATTAAAGTCATTGCCCAGGCTGTCCAGTTCAGCAATATGCGCGGGTGGCACGCGACGATCGAACGCTCGCTCACTACGCGCGGCGTGAGCCACTTCAGCCAGTTGCTGCAAAGGTCCGGTGATACCGCTTAGCAGCCGACGCGACAGGTATACGGCACTCCAGGCACTGAGCGCGGTACACACCAGAACGCCGAACAGGCCACTGAGTAGAAAACGCAACATGTTGGCGCCATGCCCGCGAACCGTCATCAGTCCGACCTCCTGGCCCTGATGCAAAATCGGCAGGGTGAGCGGCTGCTCCAGCAAACCATCGGCCAATAGCATTTCAACCCTCGAGAGCAGGCCCGTCTCGGGGCGCTGCCATTGCGCCAGCAATTCACCATCAGCCGTATAGACCCGAGCTTCGGCGACCGCTTCGGTGGACGCAATCAGGGCCAGCGCTTCGGCTGCAGCCGCACTGTCATCAAATACCACGGCGGCTTCCACGGTGTAATTGATGGAGCGGGCAATCAGATGCAGGTTGTGGTCGGCGTAGACCTTGAGTGCCAGCACGCCCAGCAGGGTCATGGAGGCGCTGGCAAGCGTTACCGCCACCAGCGCCACCCCCAAGTGCCCACGACGCAACACCGAGCGCAGCCTGCGCCGACCTTTAACCGTATTAGACAGGCTCAAGGCTGAGCCGCCCGACGGCGTGACAGCTGCAACACGCTGGGATGAATGCGCACGCCGCTACGGGCGACAGAATCGAGGTTGACCTCAAACGACACTTGATCATCGCTAACGTGAAGGCAAAACAGGCTGCCAACGGTGCATTGATCACCGTCTTCACTGATGCTCAACACGGCTTTGGCATTCAGGCTGGTAAATAGCTGATTACGCTCGTCACTGCTTAACTTGCCCAGGTAGACCGCATTGCAATCGGTGACAATGCTGGGGTCGCTCACCAATACACGACGCACCTGTACCGGCCTGCCGCTGGATTGGGTCGCGCCTTTGAGCAAGTCATCGGTGTACTCGGTGGGGCCGATAACGCAGAGCTGCAGTTGAACCGGTTCGGTAGGCCAGCGCGCATAACTGAGGATGCCAAGGACCACTTGGGTCACGGCCTTGGCACGTTGATCAGCCGGGTTGATGGACGCTTCAGGTTGCGCCAGGCAGGGAGTGCTCAGCAGTAACAGACAAAGGGATAGCCACAGCTGCCGCCGTCCAAAATGCTGTTCTGCGGAAGAGACAGCCACTTCCATGCGGGATTTCTCTGTAATCTTTGTAGGAATAATGTCGCAACGATAGCACGACATCCACATGAACCGTGATCCAGGTCACATTGCGCACTGCCCAGGCGTACCAATTACCTGTAGGAGCGGGCTTGCTCGCGATTCAAGCGACTCGGTTTCCCTGACGAACCGCAGCGATCTCATCGCGAGCAAGCTCGCTCCCACAGGGGGTGGTTAGCCCAGCCCCAGCATTAGTCCGCTCAAGCGTTTGACCTTGCGCTGTACGGCCTCTTCAAAAACTCCCGCACGTGGCTCGACCAGACTGAACCAGTCTTTGGCCCGGGTAATGCCGGTGTAAATCAGCTCTTTGGTCAATACCGGGTTGAGCGCCTCGGGGAGCACCAGCGCAGTGTGGGAGAACTCCGAGCCCTGAGATTTGTGTACGGTCATGGCGTAGACCGTTTCCACATCATTAAGCCGACTCGGCAGCACAAAACGAATGCCACCCTGCCCGTCGTTACGCGCGAAAGCCACACGCAGCACGTGACGCTGGGCCTGGCCGTCGCGCTCGGGAAGTCTGAGGGCAATGCCAATATCGCCATTCATCAGGCCCAGGCCGTAATCGTTGCGGGTCATCAACACCGGGCGGCCTTCATACCAGTGCTGATCGCTGTCAATCAGCTTGCGGGCAAACAAGGCCTGGGTGATGCGCGCATTCAAGCCCTCGACCCCCCAAGGCCCTTTGCGTACGGCGCAGAGCACCTGGAACGCCTCGAATGCTTGCAATACGTTGCCCGCCCAAGCCGCCCAGCAAGGGTCTTCAAGTCCGGTTTCGGCGTCGGGGCGCTGCTCGCGCAACACCTCAAGGTAATGCCGATAGCCTTTGGCCTGCTCACCGCGCCCTTCCAGTGCCAGACGTTCAAATCCGCGGTCTTGCTCGCCCTTGAGGGGCAAGGCAAAGAGGTCGGCATGGCTGCCCGCCGCCAGCAAGGCTCGCGCTTCACGGGGCTGCTGCCGGTTGACCAGACGCGACAGCTGGCCAATGCCGCTGCGTTCACCGAAACGCCGCGAATGGCGCAACATGACCACTTGCTGCGCCAGCGGGTGAGTACCGTCGAGGTCTTGCTGCAACTCGCTGGCACCGAGGTTTTCGCCGCTGACCTGCTCCAGCCAGGTACGGGTTTGCGGGGTATACCAGCCCGCTTCGGCATCGCGACACAAATCCCCCAGCACGGCGCCGGCTTCAACCGACGCCAACTGGTCCTTGTCGCCCAGCAGCACCAACCGCGCATGCGCAGGCAGGGCATCGAGCAAGTTGGCCATCATTTCCAGATCGATCATCGATGCTTCGTCGACTACCAGTACATCCAGCGGCAAGCGATTGCCCGCGTGATGGCGGAAGTGCCGCGTGCCGGGGCGGCTGCCGAGCAGGCGGTGAACGGTAGTCACGTCGCTGGGGATTTTTTGCCGAACCTTGTCGTCCACTTCCAGCGATTTGACTTGCAGGCTGATCGACTCGGTCAGGCGGGCGGCCGCTTTACCGGTCGGTGCGGCAAGACGAATGCGCAAGGGTGCGCCTGCCTCTACCGCTGGGGCCTGTAGCAAAGCCAGCAAACGCACCACTGTGGTGGTTTTACCGGTGCCGGGGCCACCGGTGACAATGCTGAAAGCCCCCCGGGTGGCCAAGGCACAGGCCAGTTTTTGCCAGTCAATCGGCGCATTCAATGCCGGGCTGCCGAACAAGCCGTTCAGCCGTGCGGGCAAGTCATCGGGGGTCACTTCAGTTATCGCCAGACGCTGACGCAAAGCGCTGTCGATTCGGCGCTCATAGCTCCAGTAACGACGCAAATACAGACGGCGCTCACTCAGTACCAATGGCCGACTGGCCGCATCCGCTGACGACTGGCCAGCGTACTCAACCAAAGGGCTGGCTTGCAGGGCCTTGCACCAGGCATCGCCATCCAGCGCCTCAAGCAGTTGCGAGGGCAGCAGCATGGCGCCGGTTTGTACATCGCCTTCGGGTGGCAAGGACAGTGCGAAGTCGGGCTCTTTCAGGGTTTCGAACAGATCCAGACACACATGGCCGTGGCCCAGCTGATGACTGGTCAAGGCCGCTGCCAACAGCACCAGGGGGTCGCCTTGCGGGTCGCGCTCATGCAAGAACGCAACGAAGGCTTTATCCAGTGCGCGCAACCAGCCGCGCTCGACCCAGCGCTCCAGCAACAACAGCAGGTCATCGGCACGGCCCAAGGGCTGCAGCAGGGCAAGGCTCTCGGCCGTCAACGGTGTGGGCAATAACTCGGCAAACGAACGGCTCATAACAACACTCCCTGTTCCCACGCCGGTTCAGCTGTTTTCGGCACAGGTTTGCCCTGGAACATAAGGTCCAGGCTTTCGATCAAGACTCTCGGTGGCCGGGTGAAATACACACCCTGCCCCTGGGATCGGGTGCCACGCAAAAACAGATACAGCGCGCCTCCCATGTGCTGGTCGTAGTCATAGTCGGGCAGTCGCGCCTTCAGTTGGCGGTGCAAGGCCAGCAGGTACAAGACGTATTGCAGGTCATAGCGGTTGTCCAGAATCGAGGTGGTCATTGCTTGTTCGGTGTAGGCCGAATCGTCAGCGCCCAGCCAGTTGGATTTGTAGTCCGCAACGTAATAACGCCCCTGATGTTCGAAGGTCAGGTCGATAAAACCCTTGAACATGCCATTAAGCAAACTCGGCTCGGCCCCGGCACGCGGTGCACCGCCGTGGGTGTGCTGACGCACCAGCGTATCCAGTTGCACAACATCGACCTTATGGCTGGCAAACCAAAACTCCATCTCGATCTGGTACTGGCTCAACTCACTGAGTACCACAGCCGGTTGGCCATTATTCAGACGCAAGGGTTCATCTTGCAGATGTTGCAACCAATCGCTCAGGGTCTCGATCCAGCCTTGCCAGCCGCGCCGGTTACAGCGCCGCGCCACGGCGTCCTGTATCGACAGTGGGTCAGCCTTGAATCCTTCAGTGCCAGCCCATTCAAGCAGGCCGTGAAGGAAGGTTCCGGGGTTTGGCCCACGAGGGAAGCGGTGTATATCGCCGCCACTGAGTAACACATCGCGCGGCGCATCAGGATCGAGTCGCTCATCATCCGAGAGCTTTTGCGCCAAGGCACTTTCAGGTGCTTCGACGGGGCTGAGGCTGTCACCGATACGCAGTGCGCTGTAGGAAGCAATCCACCAGTTTTCTGCGGCGCGGCGGCTCGGGATCAGCGGCTCAAGCAAAGTGGCCTGATTGAGCGGTGGATAAAAATGCGCCTCGCAAGCGGCTGGCACGGGTTCGCACTGTATGGCGGCGCAGTCTTGCTGCACATCTGCCAACCAGCTCTGCAATCCAACGGATTCGGCCAACATCGCCCCGCCGCCCAGCAAATAGCCCAAGGCCGAGAGGTGCAAAACCGAGCGATTGTTATTGCCGCGCTTAAGGTCCGCAACGCCAAGCCAGCAAGCGTGCTGGGCGCGGGTCAGGGCCACATAAAGCAGGCGCAAGTCTTCGGCCAGACGCTCGTCATCGGCTTGGGCAATCAGCTCTGGGGTCGGCTTCAAGCTCACTTGGGCGTTGCCCGCCACGTCGTGGTAATGCAGCGGCAAACGGCTACCATCCACAGGTTTGGTCGAGCAGATAAACGGCAAGAACACCAATGGGTATTCCAGCCCCTTGGATTTGTGGATAGTCACCACCTTGACCAGTTGCTCGTCACTTTCAAGGCGCAGGATTTGCTCTTCACCTGCCTGCCCGGACAAGGCCAGATGCTCGGCCAGATGGCGGATCAGCGCCTGTTCGCCGTCCAGTTCGGCAGCGGCCTGTTGCAACAGTTCGGACAGGTGCAGCACGTTGGTCAAGACACGCTCGCCGTCAGGCCGGGCAATCAGGGCTTGGGGCAATTCAAAGTCGTGCAGCAAACGGCGCAGCATGGCGAGCACCCCTTGCTTGCGCCAGGTTTCGCGGTAGCCGCGGAACTGCATCACGCGCTGCTCCCAGGCCAATTCATCCTGGTTCAAACGCTCCAGTTCAATCAGCGGCAGATCCAGGGTGATGCAGGCTAGCGCAGCACGCAGCGGGCGTTCGACGTCCGGTTCGGCACAGGCCTTGAGCCAGGCCAGTACATCGTGTGCTTCCTGCGCAGCGTAGACCGAGTCCTTATCCGACAGGTAAACGCTACGTACGCCACGAGTCGACAATTCTCTCCGCACTGCCTGCGCTTCCTTGCCGTCACGCACCAGAATGGCTATATCCGCAGGCAATACGCCGCGCAGTGTTTCGCCCTCCTTGGCAAAACCGCAGCGCCCTTGCTGGCCGCCATTGAGCAGCTCGACGATCTGGCTGGCACAGGCTGCCGCCAGTTGTTGACGATAGATGAGGCCCGATACGGGTTGCTCGGAGGGCAACTGCCAAAGCGTCAATGCACTGACAGGGTGGCCATCCAGTTGCAGGACTTCTTTGCGCCCCTGGGATTTAACCGACACAAAGGGCACAGGGTTTTCAGTGCCTTCGCGAAACAGGAACGCGCCTCGGCCGGTATCGCGCTGTTCGGCCCGCTCAAACACGTGGTTTACCGCCTGGACCATGGCGTGACTGGAGCGAAAGTTGGTGCCCAGTGTGTGCAGCCGGCCATGGGTAGCCTGGCGTGCACGCAAGTAGGTGTAGATATCGGCTCCGCGAAAGGCATAGATCGCCTGTTTCGGGTCGCCGATCAGGAACAGGCCGGTGTCGGGGCTGTTGTCCTCAATCCGGTAGATGGTCTCGAAGATGCGGTACTGCACGGGGTCGGTGTCCTGAAACTCGTCGATCAGTGCCACCGGGAACTGCTCACGAATCAGGCTCGCCAGGCGCTCGCCGCCTTCTGCCTGCAATGCCGCGTCGAGGCGCAGCAACATGTCGTCAAAACCCATTTCGGCACGGCGGCGTTTTTCTTCCTCGAAACGCACGCTTACCCAATTCGCGGCATGTTGCAGAACTGCCGCATCCGGGGTCGGCAAGGCATCTAGCGCGGCCTTGAGGCCATGCATGGCATCCAGCCCCGGATGCTGCGGCGGCGCGCCTTTCCAGGCTTCAGCCATGCCATCGGGGGTCAGGCGGGTGAAACCGGTGCCGAGATCAAGCTGCTCCTGAGCTTCATCGGCCGCCCAGGCACTGAGTTTTTCAAACCATGGCTCGAAATAGCGAGCCTGCATCTTGCGACCGTCGACCGCTTTACTAGCCACACCCTGAAGGCAGATATCGCGTAATTCCTGCGCCCATTGCAGCCATGGCGTTTTGAGCTGTGATAGCGCCTCGCGGCGCTCTTGCAAGCAGGCTTCGATCATGTGCGCCGGGGTCTGCTCTGTGCTGGCGGGCGAGCGCGAGCTGCCAAACAGTGCACGCACGCGCGGCAACA
Organism: Pseudomonas kulmbachensis; assembly: GCF_963681935.1. Classification (NCBI taxonomy): domain Bacteria; kingdom Pseudomonadati; phylum Pseudomonadota; class Gammaproteobacteria; order Pseudomonadales; family Pseudomonadaceae; genus Pseudomonas; species Pseudomonas kulmbachensis. Next base: position 4,642,132 of record NZ_OY817088.1, read on the forward strand.
AGGCGGCAGGGCCACTCCAGTTGGCGCGCACCCAGTTCAACGCGTCGCCGTGCATGGGGTAGCAAAACAGTCGCCAGTAATCGCGCAGCACTTCACCCAGTAAGTCGCTGTGATCGGTTTCCAGGGTCTGGGTAAACAGGCTGCCGCTGTCGAAGGCATGCTCACGCAACATCCGCTGACACCAACTGTGGATGGTCGAAACCGCCGCCTCGTCCATCCACTGGGCCGCGATATCGAGGCGTCCTGCGCAAGCGGCCCACTGCTCGGGAGCAAACTGCTCACGCAGTTGCTCGACCAGGGCATCCGGGGCTTCGATCTCGCCACGAAAGAACCGCGCGGCTTCTGCCAAGCGAGTGCGGATGCGATCGCGCAGCTCTTTGGTGGCCGCATCGGTAAAGGTCACAACGAGAATTTGCGGCGGCAATAACTCACGACCAAAGCCTGACTCCTCACCGCCATGCCCCAGGATCAAACGCAGGTATAGCGCCGAGATGGTGAAGGTTTTGCCGGTGCCGGCGCTGGCTTCAATCAGTTGGCTGCCACGTAGGGGAAAGGCCAAGGCCAGCGGTAATGTTTGCTCGCTCATTAGCGTGACGCCTCGCTGTTTAATGAGCGCCAAGGCGCATCAAAAAGTGGTCGATAGAGGGCATCGCACCACTCCTCAAATGTTCCAGCAGCCACCAAAGCCACATAGTCAGGGAACTGGCGGGCCAGAGCCGCGCTTTCGCGGCGTTCGCCGTCGCTGGTTTGACCATCACCTTCGTAGGCTTTTTGTGCCGCCGCGTCAGCCTTCGCCGGGTCTGTCTGTGCGAGCCAAGCGAAGGCGGTTTTCACGGCGATTGGCAGCGGGTGGCTCATGCCGACTTTCCAGGCTACCAGCAAGTTGCCGAGTATTTCACGGGCCTGCTTGGGGTCCAGAGGGTCAAGCAGCAGGGTGTCATCGCTGGCTACCAGAGCAGTGGACATCGGCAGGCCACTGGCGCAGGCCGCCAGATGGTTTACCCAAGGCCGGGTTAACCGGTGCCACTTGCGGGTTTTAATCGCACCGATGCTATTAGGAATGGTGGTAACGGACAGTAGGCCCTTGTCGCTGCGCTGGTGCAGGTTACCGAGCCAACCTTCCAGTGTCAGACCTTGATCCTCAAAGCTGACAGGCAACGCGCTATTTAGCGGTGTGGGCCAAAGAGCCAACAGCTGCTGATAGCGCTGTAGTACATCCGGCAAGGGTTCGATCAGTTCGTGTTGCAGGCATTCACCAAACCCGGCCATAGGCAACAAGCCACTACCTTGCAGACGCTGGGCGCGGGTGTGCAAGGCGTGTTCAATCTCGTCGGGCTGCGCCAGTGCAGCTTCGAGCAGGCTGTCGCTCAAGGTGTAGCGCTGCAGTGCATCGAGTACGAAAGGTTCTTCATCGGCCAGAGGCACTTCGGCTGCTTCAAAGAAGACTTTCAAGCGCTGACTGAAGAAGTGGCGCACCGGGTTGCGCAAAAAATCCTGCAACTGCGTCAGATTTAGCGGCTCTTCCTGTTCGTGTGCTGCCAGCGTGCCGGGTTGAACGGGCTCCGGCTGTGGCGCGTGCAGTCGCTGCCATTCGCGGGCATAGCTGAACAGGTTGCTATTGCCCTCATGAAAGTAGCGGGTACTGAAGGGTTGCAGCGGATGCTCTTGGGTCATGGCCGCGAGCAGGTCACCGCCCCCTTGCAGTTGCCAGCCACTGGCGAGGTGGTCACGCAGCTGGCCGATCAGGACGCAGGCCGGGCGTTCGCTGTTGTCGCGAATACTGCGCCCAACCCAGCTGATATAGAGCTGCTCGCGTGCGGAAAGTAGCGCTTCGAGAAGCAGGTATCGGTCATCTTCGCGGCGGGAACGGTCCCCTGGGCGGTAGTCGCTGCCCATTAAATCGAAGTCCAGCGGCGGTTGTGCACGCGGGTAGTCGCCATCGTTCATGCCCAGCAGGCAGACAAGTTTGAAGGGGATCGCACGCATCGGCATCAAGGTGCAGAAATTGACCGCCCCGGCCAGGAAGCGTTGTGACAATTTGCCTTGGTCCAGTCCGGTTAACCAAGCCTCGCGTACTACCGTCAGTGGTAACTCGTCTTGCAAACCAACCAGCTCACAGGTTTCGAGCCAGGTCTCACGCAGCTCTTCAAGCTGGGCCAGCAAATAGTCATCGTGTTCAGTTTCGGCCTGGAAAAACAGCTGCACCAGCGCTTGCAGCCGCTCGCCCCATTGCTGCGGCAGCGCAGGTTGCGAAAGCTCCTGATGGGCGATTTCCAACGCATCGAGCAAAGCCACAAGCGGGCCGATCAACACTGCATCCAGACCGCCTATTTCATCGTAAGGCTCTATGCCATCGCAGGCTTCGCCACTGCCTACGGCATAGCCAAGCAGCATGCGGCGCAGGCCGAAACGCCAACTGTTTTGCTCCAGTTGTTGCGGTAAGCCAAGGCCGGCGCGCTGCGCGGCATTCAAGCCCCACCGAATCCCCGCACCTTCGATCCAGCGATGCAGGGTTGGCAGGTCGCGCTCTTGCACGTTGAAGCGGGCCCGCAGCGAAGGAACATCGAGCAAGTCGAGAATTTCACTGACGGGGAATCGACTGTCGGGCAGCTTGAGCAGATGTTCGAGAGCAATCAGCAACGGATCACGGCCACGCTGGCCCTGGTCGGCCAAGGTGAAGGGGATAAAGCGCCGATCATCACGCTCGATCTGCCCGAACACGGCACGGATATGCGGCGCGTAACTGTCGACATCCGGCACCATCACAATCACATCGCGTGGCTGCAATTGAGGGTTTTCGCTAAATCGTGCAAGTAGTTGGTCGTGGAGGATCTCGACTTCCCGTTGTGCGCTGTGAGCAATGTGGAAGCGGATTGAGCGATCTTTTTCCAAATCAATCGCGGGCCACAACTCGCGGGTTTCGTTGAGTGGCCGCAGTTCAAGAATGTCGTCCTGCAACTGGTTGAGCAGGTTGAGTGGTTCGACTTCGCTGAACAGATCGATGCGGCCATCACGAAAGGCAGCACGGTAGCTGTTGGGATCGTCGTAGCTGTCGAGCAGGTTGATATAGTCGCGACCTTGCTTGCCCCAGGCGGCGAGCAATGGGTGCGCATGTTGATGCAGGGTGTCCAGATCAAGCGCTGTAGGCATTCCGCTTTTGCGGGCCTGACGTTTGTACTGATGGCGCAGCAGATCTTTGTCGGCAACGATGTCAGACCAATGATGACGACATGGGTTATGCACACAGAGCAGCACTTGGCTGAACCGCGCGAGTCCAGCCAGTGCTTCGAGTGCCTGAGCGGGCAATGAAGAGATACCGAAGACGATCACCCGCGCAGGTAAACCGGGCGGGGCTTGCTCAAGGCTGCTGATCTTGTCCATAAACCGCTGGTGAACCCCGGCCCGGCTCTGGGACATGCCCTCTTCACCGACATCGAGCAATAGCGCTCGCCACAGCTCTGCTTGCCAACAGTTAGCCGGGCTCAAGGCCGGGCTTTCGCCTCGTGCGTTGCGCAGTTGAAGACGGCCAGCAGCCCAGTCTTCCAGCCAGTCGGCGCGATAGACCTGATATTGGTCGAACAGGTCAGCCAGGCGCTCTGACAGTTGATAGCGTTTGCGCAAATCGGTGTCGTGAGTCAGGAAGCGCTGCAGCGGCTCGAAGTGCGGCTGATCGATAAGGGCCGGAAGCAGGCGCATCAGGCGCCAAGTCAGCGGGGCTTTATCGAGCAAGGACTTGGCGGGGATTTCTTCGCTGCCTAATACAAGTCGGTAAAGCTGCCACAAAAAGCTGCCTGGCAGTTGCACGTCCACTGCTGCGGCAATACCGCAGCCACCGAGGTCATCGTCCCTAGCGTCTTCAGCCAGGGCCAGCTTCAACCATTGGGCAATGCCATTACTCTGCACCAGAGCAATTTCGTTCTCCAAAGGCGCCAGGGGATAGCGGCGCATCCAACTGACGACCAGGCTGCGTAACTCATCGAGGCGGTTACCGTGAACCACCATAAAACCCGCATTGAGGGACGTAGCAACCGGCATGACGGCATCCTTAGGAGAAGGCAAAATCCAAAGGCGAACCTTAACATTGCTCGGCAAGATTGGTGGAGTTCAAGCTGCAAAGCAGAGTGCTTGGGCTTAGGGGGATGCTGATGCAGGTTGCCTGCAACTTTTCTCGGCACAAAAACAAACCCCCTGTCTGCGTGAGCAGACAGGGGGTTTGGAATTTAATCTTGACGATGACCTACTCTCACATGGGGAAACCCCACACTACCATCGGCGATGCATCGTTTCACTACTGAGTTCGGGATGGGATCAGGTGGTTCCAATGCTCTATGGTCGTCAAGAAATTCGGTAGCCAGGTCGTTTGCCTTTCGGCTCACGCTCCAGCGAATGGGTATGTAATAGAGTGGTGTTTTGTGAATCGCAAACTTTCGGTTTGTATCGTCTTCACACACCGCAACTTGCAGGCTCTTGTATTCAAGGGCGCAAATTGCTTGGGTGTTATATGGTCAAGCCTCACGGGCAATTAGTATTGGTTAGCTCAACGCCTCACAGCGCTTACACACCCAACCTATCAACGTCGTAGTCTTCGACGGCCCTTTAGGGAACTCAAGGTTCCAGTGAGATCTCATCTTGAGGCAAGTTTCCCGCTTAGATGCTTTCAGCGGTTATCTTTCCCGAACATAGCTACCCGGCAATGCCACTGGCGTGACAACCGGAACACCAGAGGTTCGTCCACTCCGGTCCTCTCGTACTAGGAGCAGCCCCTCTCAAATCTCAAACGTCCACGGCAGATAGGGACCGAACTGTCTCACGACGTTCTAAACCCAGCTCGCGTACCACTTTAAATGGCGAACAGCCATACCCTTGGGACCGGCTTCAGCCCCAGGATGTGATGAGCCGACATCGAGGTGCCAAACACCGCCGTCGATATGAACTCTTGGGCGGTATCAGCCTGTTATCCCCGGAGTACCTTTTATCCGTTGAGCGATGGCCCTTCCATACAGAACCACCGGATCACTAAGACCTACTTTCGTACCTGCTCGACGTGTCTGTCTCGCAGTCAAGCGCGCTTTTGCCTTTATACTCTACGACCGATTTCCGACCGGTCTGAGCGCACCTTCGTACTCCTCCGTTACTCTTTAGGAGGAGACCGCCCCAGTCAAACTACCCACCATACACTGTCCTCGATCCGGATAACGGACCTGAGTTAGAACCTCAAAGTTGCCAGGGTGGTATTTCAAGGTTGGCTCCATGCAGACTGGCGTCCACACTTCAAAGCCTCCCACCTATCCTACACAAGCAAATTCAAAGTCCAGTGCAAAGCTATAGTAAAGGTTCACGGGGTCTTTCCGTCTAGCCGCGGATACACTGCATCTTCACAGCGATTTCAATTTCACTGAGTCTCGGGTGGAGACAGCGCCGCCATCGTTACGCCATTCGTGCAGGTCGGAACTTACCCGACAAGGAATTTCGCTACCTTAGGACCGTTATAGTTACGGCCGCCGTTTACCGGGGCTTCGATCAAGAGCTTCGCGTTAGCTAACCCCATCAATTAACCTTCCGGCACCGGGCAGGCGTCACACCCTATACGTCCACTTTCGTGTTTGCAGAGTGCTGTGTTTTTAATAAACAGTCGCAGCGGCCTGGTATCTTCGACCGGCGTGGGCTTACGCAGTAAATGCTTCACCCTCACCGGCGCACCTTCTCCCGAAGTTACGGTGCCATTTTGCCTAGTTCCTTCACCCGAGTTCTCTCAAGCGCCTTGGTATTCTCTACCCAACCACCTGTGTCGGTTTGGGGTACGGTTCCTGGTTACCTGAAGCTTAGAAGCTTTTCTTGGAAGCATGGCATCAACCACTTCGTTAACTAAAAGTTAACTCGTCATCAGCTCTCGGCCTTAGAATCCCGGATTTACCTAAGATTCCAGCCTACCACCTTAAACTTGGACAACCAACGCCAAGCTGGCCTAGCCTTCTCCGTCCCTCCATCGCAATAACCAGAAGTACAGGAATATTAACCTGTTTTCCATCGACTACGCTTTTCAGCCTCGCCTTAGGGACCGACTAACCCTGCGTCGATTAACGTTGCGCAGGAAACCTTGGTCTTTCGGCGTGGGTGTTTTTCACACCCATTATCGTTACTCATGTCAGCATTCGCACTTCTGATACCTCCAGCAAGCTTCTCAACTCACCTTCACAGGCTTACAGAACGCTCCTCTACCGCATCACCTAAGTGATACCCGTAGCTTCGGTGTATGGTTTGAGCCCCGTTAAATCTTCCGCGCAGGCCGACTCGACTAGTGAGCTATTACGCTTTCTTTAAAGGGTGGCTGCTTCTAAGCCAACCTCCTAGCTGTCTAAGCCTTCCCACATCGTTTCCCACTTAACCATAACTTTGGGACCTTAGCTGACGGTCTGGGTTGTTTCCCTTTTCACGACGGACGTTAGCACCCGCCGTGTGTCTCCCATGCTCGGCACTTGTAGGTATTCGGAGTTTGCATCGGTTTGGTAAGCCGGGATGGCCCCCTAGCCGAAACAGTGCTCTACCCCTACAGTGATACATGAGGCGCTACCTAAATAGCTTTCGAGGAGAACCAGCTATCTCCGAGCTTGATTAGCCTTTCACTCCGATCCACAGGTCATCCGCTAACTTTTCAACGGTAGTCGGTTCGGTCCTCCAGTTAGTGTTACCCAACCTTCAACCTGCCCATGGATAGATCGCCCGGTTTCGGGTCTATTCCCAGCGACTAGACGCCCTATTAAGACTCGCTTTCGCTACGCCTCCCCTATTCGGTTAAGCTTGCCACTGAAAATAAGTCGCTGACCCATTATACAAAAGGTACGCAGTCACCCAACAAAGTGGGCTCCCACTGCTTGTACGCATACGGTTTCAGGATCTATTTCACTCCCCTCTCCGGGGTTCTTTTCGCCTTTCCCTCACGGTACTAGTTCACTATCGGTCAGTCAGTAGTATTTAGCCTTGGAGGATGGTCCCCCCATATTCAGACAAAGTTTCTCGTGCTCCGTCCTACTCGATTTCACTGTAAAGATGTTTTCGCGTACAGGGCTATCACCCACTATGGCCGCACTTTCCAGAGCGTTCCGCTAACATCAATACAGCTTAAGGGCTGGTCCCCGTTCGCTCGCCACTACTAAGGGAATCTCGGTTGATTTCTTTTCCTCAGGGTACTTAGATGTTTCAGTTCCCCTGGTTCGCTTCTTAAGCCTATGTATTCAGCTTAAGATACCTAACTTATGTTAGGTGGGTTCCCCCATTCAGACATCTCCGGATCAAAGTCTGTTTGCCGACTCCCCGAAGCTTTTCGCAGGCTACCACGTCTTTCATCGCCTCTGACTGCCAAGGCATCCACCGTATGCGCTTCTTCACTTGACCATATAACCCCAAGCAATCTGGTTATACTATGAAGACGACATTCGCCGAAAATTCGCATGTTCAATTAAGAACTCATTCACAAATTTTACCTTAGCCTGAATAAACACCAGTGAAAGTGTTATCCAGTCTAACTTTCTATTACATACCCAAATTTTTAAAGAACGATCTAATCAAAAGATCAGAAATCAACATTCACTCTCTTTCGAGAAAATGTTCATTTCTAAGCTTTGCGATACAGAAGCAGTAATGGTGGAGCCAAACGGGATCGAACCGTTGACCTCCTGCGTGCAAGGCAGGCGCTCTCCCAGCTGAGCTATGGCCCCATATTTCTACAGGTAATTTCCAAACAAAATTGGTGGGTCTGGGCAGATTCGAACTGCCGACCTCACCCTTATCAGGGGTGCGCTCTAACCAACTGAGCTACAGACCCAATTTTGATCTACTTCTATCGTCTTCTTCAATGAATCAAGCAATTCGTGTGGGAACTTATGGAGCAGCTGATGTCGTCGATTAAGGAGGTGATCCAGCCGCAGGTTCCCCTACGGCTACCTTGTTACGACTTCACCCCAGTCATGAATCACACCGTGGTAACCGTCCTCCCGAAGGTTAGACTAGCTACTTCTGGTGCAACCCACTCCCATGGTGTGACGGGCGGTGTGTACAAGGCCCGGGAACGTATTCACCGTGACATTCTGATTCACGATTACTAGCGATTCCGACTTCACGCAGTCGAGTTGCAGACTGCGATCCGGACTACGATCGGTTTTATGGGATTAGCTCCACCTCGCGGCTTGGCAACCCTTTGTACCGACCATTGTAGCACGTGTGTAGCCCAGGCCGTAAGGGCCATGATGACTTGACGTCATCCCCACCTTCCTCCGGTTTGTCACCGGCAGTCTCCTTAGAGTGCCCACCATTACGTGCTGGTAACTAAGGACAAGGGTTGCGCTCGTTACGGGACTTAACCCAACATCTCACGACACGAGCTGACGACAGCCATGCAGCACCTGTCTCAATGTTCCCGAAGGCACCAATCTATCTCTAGAAAGTTCATTGGATGTCAAGGCCTGGTAAGGTTCTTCGCGTTGCTTCGAATTAAACCACATGCTCCACCGCTTGTGCGGGCCCCCGTCAATTCATTTGAGTTTTAACCTTGCGGCCGTACTCCCCAGGCGGTCAACTTAATGCGTTAGCTGCGCCACTAAGAGTTCAAGACTCCCAACGGCTAGTTGACATCGTTTACGGCGTGGACTACCAGGGTATCTAATCCTGTTTGCTCCCCACGCTTTCGCACCTCAGTGTCAGTATCAGTCCAGGTAGTCGCCTTCGCCACTGGTGTTCCTTCCTATATCTACGCATTTCACCGCTACACAGGAAATTCCACTACCCTCTACCATACTCTAGCTTGCCAGTTTTGGATGCAGTTCCCAGGTTGAGCCCGGGGATTTCACATTCAACTTAACAAACCACCTACGCGCGCTTTACGCCCAGTAATTCCGATTAACGCTTGCACCCTCTGTATTACCGCGGCTGCTGGCACAGAGTTAGCCGGTGCTTATTCTGTCGGTAACGTCAAGACAGTCACGTATTAGGTAACTGCCCTTCCTCCCAACTTAAAGTGCTTTACAATCCGAAGACCTTCTTCACACACGCGGCATGGCTGGATCAGGCTTTCGCCCATTGTCCAATATTCCCCACTGCTGCCTCCCGTAGGAGTCTGGACCGTGTCTCAGTTCCAGTGTGACTGATCATCCTCTCAGACCAGTTACGGATCGTAGCCTTGGTGAGCCATTACCTCACCAACTAGCTAATCCGACCTAGGCTCATCTGATAGCGCAAGGCCCGAAGGTCCCCTGCTTTCTCCCGTAGGACGTATGCGGTATTAGCGTCCGTTTCCGAACGTTATCCCCCACTATCAGGCAGATTCCTAGGTATTACTCACCCGTCCGCCGCTCTCAAGAGAAGCAAGCTTCTCTCTACCGCTCGACTTGCATGTGTTAGGCCTGCCGCCAGCGTTCAATCTGAGCCATGATCAAACTCTTCAGTTCAAACATCTTTGGGTTTTTAAGAAACCCTAAACTTGGCTCAGCAATCGTTGGTTACATCTTTGATTTCTCGCGGAGTAACTTGTGATGCTGATAATCTTGTTGACTATCAGTCTGACTCCACAAGCACCCACACGAATTGCTTGATTCAGTTGTTAAAGAGCGGTTGGTTAGCTTTCGCTGAACCGAGGCGCGCATTCTACAGCAGCCTCTGTTGCTGTCAAGCGGTTATTTTAAGATGTTTTCAAAGTTTCCTCTGTAACATCAACCACTTGCGCTTTCGATCTCTCGTTAGCGGGAGGCGAATTCTACAGCGTTACACGCTGCTGTCAACACCTTATTTCCTGCTACGTTCAATCTACTTGTTAGCCAGGCAAATGGCCTGGTTAACAGCACACGCTTTTTACAAAGCTTGTACTTATACAAAAACAAAATCCCCGACTGCGTGAGCAGACAGGGATTTTGGAATTTAATCTTGACGATGACCTACTCTCACATGGGGAAACCCCACACTACCATCGGCGATGCATCGTTTCACTACTGAGTTCGGGATGGGATCAGGTGGTTCCAATGCTCTATGGTCGTCAAGAAATTCGGTAGCCAGGTCGTTTACCTTTCGGTTCACGCTCCAGCGAATGGGTATGTAATAGAATGGTGTTTTGTGAATCGCAAACTTTCGGTTTGTATCGTCTTCACACACCGCAACTTGCAGGCTCTTGTGTTCAAGGGCGCAAATTGCTTGGGTGTTATATGGTCAAGCCTCACGGGCAATTAGTATTGGTTAGCTCAACGCCTCACAGCGCTTACACACCCAACCTATCAACGTCGTAGTCTTCGACGGCCCTTTAGGGAACTCAAGGTTCCAGTGAGATCTCATCTTGAGGCAAGTTTCCCGCTTAGATGCTTTCAGCGGTTATCTTTCCCGAACATAGCTACCCGGCAATGCCACTGGCGTGACAACCGGAACACCAGAGGTTCGTCCACTCCGGTCCTCTCGTACTAGGAGCAGCCCCTCTCAAATCTCAAACGTCCACGGCAGATAGGGACCGAACTGTCTCACGACGTTCTAAACCCAGCTCGCGTACCACTTTAAATGGCGAACAGCCATACCCTTGGGACCGGCTTCAGCCCCAGGATGTGATGAGCCGACATCGAGGTGCCAAACACCGCCGTCGATATGAACTCTTGGGCGGTATCAGCCTGTTATCCCCGGAGTACCTTTTATCCGTTGAGCGATGGCCCTTCCATACAGAACCACCGGATCACTAAGACCTACTTTCGTACCTGCTCGACGTGTCTGTCTCGCAGTCAAGCGCGCTTTTGCCTTTATACTCTACGACCGATTTCCGACCGGTCTGAGCGCACCTTCGTACTCCTCCGTTACTCTTTAGGAGGAGACCGCCCCAGTCAAACTACCCACCATACACTGTCCTCGATCCGGATAACGGACCTGAGTTAGAACCTCAAAGTTGCCAGGGTGGTATTTCAAGGTTGGCTCCATGCAGACTGGCGTCCACACTTCAAAGCCTCCCACCTATCCTACACAAGCAAATTCAAAGTCCAGTGCAAAGCTATAGTAAAGGTTCACGGGGTCTTTCCGTCTAGCCGCGGATACACTGCATCTTCACAGCGATTTCAATTTCACTGAGTCTCGGGTGGAGACAGCGCCGCCATCGTTACGCCATTCGTGCAGGTCGGAACTTACCCGACAAGGAATTTCGCTACCTTAGGACCGTTATAGTTACGGCCGCCGTTTACCGGGGCTTCGATCAAGAGCTTCGCGTTAGCTAACCCCATCAATTAACCTTCCGGCACCGGGCAGGCGTCACACCCTATACGTCCACTTTCGTGTTTGCAGAGTGCTGTGTTTTTAATAAACAGTCGCAGCGGCCTGGTATCTTCGACCGGCGTGGGCTTACGCAGTAAATGCTTCACCCTCACCGGCGCACCTTCTCCCGAAGTTACGGTGCCATTTTGCCTAGTTCCTTCACCCGAGTTCTCTCAAGCGCCTTGGTATTCTCTACCCAACCACCTGTGTCGGTTTGGGGTACGGTTCCTGGTTACCTGAAGCTTAGAAGCTTTTCTTGGAAGCATGGCATCAACCACTTCGTTATCTAAAAGATAACTCGTCATCAGCTCTCGGCCTTAGAATCCCGGATTTACCTAAGATTCCAGCCTACCACCTTAAACTTGGACAACCAACGCCAAGCTGGCCTAGCCTTCTCCGTCCCTCCATCGCAATAACCAGAAGTACAGGAATATTAACCTGTTTTCCATCGACTACGCTTTTCAGCCTCGCCTTAGGGACCGACTAACCCTGCGTCGATTAACGTTGCGCAGGAAACCTTGGTCTTTCGGCGTGGGTGTTTTTCACACCCATTATCGTTACTCATGTCAGCATTCGCACTTCTGATACCTCCAGCAAGCTTCTCAACTCACCTTCACAGGCTTACAGAACGCTCCTCTACCGCATCACCTAAGTGATACCCGTAGCTTCGGTGTATGGTTTGAGCCCCGTTAAATCTTCCGCGCAGGCCGACTCGACTAGTGAGCTATTACGCTTTCTTTAAAGGGTGGCTGCTTCTAAGCCAACCTCCTAGCTGTCTAAGCCTTCCCACATCGTTTCCCACTTAACCATAACTTTGGGACCTTAGCTGACGGTCTGGGTTGTTTCCCTTTTCACGACGGACGTTAGCACCCGCCGTGTGTCTCCCATGCTCGGCACTTGTAGGTATTCGGAGTTTGCATCGGTTTGGTAAGCCGGGATGGCCCCCTAGCCGAAACAGTGCTCTACCCCTACAGTGATACATGAGGCGCTACCTAAATAGCTTTCGAGGAGAACCAGCTATCTCCGAGCTTGATTAGCCTTTCACTCCGATCCACAGGTCATCCGCTAACTTTTCAACGGTAGTCGGTTCGGTCCTCCAGTTAGTGTTACCCAACCTTCAACCTGCCCATGGATAGATCGCCCGGTTTCGGGTCTATTCCCAGCGACTAGACGCCCTATTAAGACTCGCTTTCGCTACGCCTCCCCTATTCGGTTAAGCTTGCCACTGAAAATAAGTCGCTGACCCATTATACAAAAGGTACGCAGTCACCCAACAAAGTGGGCTCCCACTGCTTGTACGCATACGGTTTCAGGATCTATTTCACTCCCCTCTCCGGGGTTCTTTTCGCCTTTCCCTCACGGTACTAGTTCACTATCGGTCAGTCAGTAGTATTTAGCCTTGGAGGATGGTCCCCCCATATTCAGACAAAGTTTCTCGTGCTCCGTCCTACTCGATTTCACTGTAAAGATGTTTTCGCGTACAGGGCTATCACCCACTATGGCCGCACTTTCCAGAGCGTTCCGCTAACATCAATACAGCTTAAGGGCTGGTCCCCGTTCGCTCGCCACTACTAAGGGAATCTCGGTTGATTTCTTTTCCTCAGGGTACTTAGATGTTTCAGTTCCCCTGGTTCGCTTCTTAAGCCTATGTATTCAGCTTAAGATACCTAACTTATGTTAGGTGGGTTCCCCCATTCAGACATCTCCGGATCAAAGTCTGTTTGCCGACTCCCCGAAGCTTTTCGCAGGCTACCACGTCTTTCATCGCCTCTGACTGCCAAGGCATCCACCGTATGCGCTTCTTCACTTGACCATATAACCCCAAGCAATCTGGTTATACTATGAAGACGACATTCGCCGAAAATTCGCATGTTCAATTAAGAACTTATTCACAAATTTTACCTTAGCCTGAATAAACACCAGTGAAAGTGTTATCCAGTCTAACTTTCTATTACATACCCAAATTTTTAAAGAACGATCTAATCAAAAGATCAGAAATCAACATTCACTCTCTTTCGAGAAAATGTTCATTTCTAAGCTTTACGATAGAGAAGCCGCACAACTTAAGTGGCTTCTACCGTCTTTTACAGTGAATCAAGCAATTCGTGTGGGAACTTATGGAGCAGCTGATGTCGTCGATTAAGGAGGTGATCCAGCCGCAGGTTCCCCTACGGCTACCTTGTTACGACTTCACCCCAGTCATGAATCACACCGTGGTAACCGTCCTCCCGAAGGTTAGACTAGCTACTTCTGGTGCAACCCACTCCCATGGTGTGACGGGCGGTGTGTACAAGGCCCGGGAACGTATTCACCGTGACATTCTGATTCACGATTACTAGCGATTCCGACTTCACGCAGTCGAGTTGCAGACTGCGATCCGGACTACGATCGGTTTTATGGGATTAGCTCCACCTCGCGGCTTGGCAACCCTTTGTACCGACCATTGTAGCACGTGTGTAGCCCAGGCCGTAAGGGCCATGATGACTTGACGTCATCCCCACCTTCCTCCGGTTTGTCACCGGCAGTCTCCTTAGAGTGCCCACCATTACGTGCTGGTAACTAAGGACAAGGGTTGCGCTCGTTACGGGACTTAACCCAACATCTCACGACACGAGCTGACGACAGCCATGCAGCACCTGTCTCAATGTTCCCGAAGGCACCAATCTATCTCTAGAAAGTTCATTGGATGTCAAGGCCTGGTAAGGTTCTTCGCGTTGCTTCGAATTAAACCACATGCTCCACCGCTTGTGCGGGCCCCCGTCAATTCATTTGAGTTTTAACCTTGCGGCCGTACTCCCCAGGCGGTCAACTTAATGCGTTAGCTGCGCCACTAAGAGTTCAAGACTCCCAACGGCTAGTTGACATCGTTTACGGCGTGGACTACCAGGGTATCTAATCCTGTTTGCTCCCCACGCTTTCGCACCTCAGTGTCAGTATCAGTCCAGGTAGTCGCCTTCGCCACTGGTGTTCCTTCCTATATCTACGCATTTCACCGCTACACAGGAAATTCCACTACCCTCTACCATACTCTAGCTTGCCAGTTTTGGATGCAGTTCCCAGGTTGAGCCCGGGGATTTCACATTCAACTTAACAAACCACCTACGCGCGCTTTACGCCCAGTAATTCCGATTAACGCTTGCACCCTCTGTATTACCGCGGCTGCTGGCACAGAGTTAGCCGGTGCTTATTCTGTCGGTAACGTCAAGACAGTCACGTATTAGGTAACTGCCCTTCCTCCCAACTTAAAGTGCTTTACAATCCGAAGACCTTCTTCACACACGCGGCATGGCTGGATCAGGCTTTCGCCCATTGTCCAATATTCCCCACTGCTGCCTCCCGTAGGAGTCTGGACCGTGTCTCAGTTCCAGTGTGACTGATCATCCTCTCAGACCAGTTACGGATCGTAGCCTTGGTGAGCCATTACCTCACCAACTAGCTAATCCGACCTAGGCTCATCTGATAGCGCAAGGCCCGAAGGTCCCCTGCTTTCTCCCGTAGGACGTATGCGGTATTAGCGTCCGTTTCCGAACGTTATCCCCCACTATCAGGCAGATTCCTAGGTATTACTCACCCGTCCGCCGCTCTCAAGAGAAGCAAGCTTCTCTCTACCGCTCGACTTGCATGTGTTAGGCCTGCCGCCAGCGTTCAATCTGAGCCATGATCAAACTCTTCAGTTCAAACATCTTTGGGTTTTTAAGAAACCCTAAACTTGGCTCAGCAATCGTTGGTTACATCTTTGATTTCTCGCGGAGTAACTTGTGATGCTGATAATCTTGTTGACTATCAGTCTGACCCCACAAGCACCCACACGAATTGCTTGATTCAGTTGTTAAAGAGCGGTTGGTTAGCTTTCGCTGAACCGAGGCGCGCATTCTACAGCAGCCTCTGTTGCTGTCAAGCGGTTATTTTAAGATGTTTTCAAAGTTTCCTCTGTAACATCAACCACTTGCGCTTTCGATCTCTCGTCAGCGGGAGGCGAATTCTACAGCGTTACACGCTGCTGTCAACACCTCATTTCCTGCTTCGATGACTTGAAGCTGAAACTGCCGAAAACCAATCCAACTCATTGAAACTCAAGGAGTTTTCCGTTTCGACTGCGCCGGAAGTGGGCGAATTATAGGCCGTTAGAATTCTGGGTCAAGCACTTGTTTCACATTTCTGTCATATAGCCTTAAAAGCGCCCTAAAAGCAGAGGCCAGCCTGACGGCTGGCCTCTCCTCTTCTATATAGCGCTACCGTTAGCTTTACAGACTCGGGAAGGCAAACTGCGATGCCTCATGACTGGCCCGCTGAGGCCAGCGCTGAGTAATCGCCTTGCGACGCGTGTAAAAGCGCACGCCGTCCGGGCCGTAAGCATGCAGGTCGCCAAACAACGAGCGCTTCCACCCGCCGAAGCTGTGGTATGCCACAGGTACTGGCAGCGGAACGTTAACCCCCACCATCCCGACTTCAATCTCATCGCAGAACAAACGAGCCGCTTCACCATCACGAGTGAAAATGCAGGTGCCATTCCCGTACTCGTGATCATTGATCATTTGCATCGCCTCTTCCAGGCTCTTGACCCGTACGATGCACAGCACCGGACCGAAGATCTCTTCCTTATAGATACGCATCTCAGGGGTGACGCGATCAAACAGGCAGCCACCCAGGAAGAAGCCTTCTTCATGATCCTTGATGCTCAGGCCGCGACCATCCACCACCAGCTCGGCACCTGCCGCCACGCCATCATCGACATAGCCGCTTACCTTGTCACGCGCCTGGCTAGTGACCAATGGCCCCATGTCCAGACCGCACGAAGTACCCGCACCGATTTTGAGCGCCTTGATTTGCGGAACAAGTTTGGCCACCAAGGCATCTGCCACTTGATCGCCCACACACACAGCCACCGAAATGGCCATGCAGCGCTCACCGCACGAACCATACGCCGCGCCCATCAATGCGCTGACTGCGTTATCCAGGTCCGCATCCGGCATCAGTACCGCATGGTTCTTCGCCCCGCCCAGTGCCTGCACGCGCTTTCCGCGCTTGGTGCCTTCCGCGTAGATGTACTCGGCGATCGGCGTTGAACCTACAAAGCTGAGTGCTTTGACTTCTGGCGCTTCGATCAGTGCATCCACAGCAGACTTGTCGCCGTGCACCACGTTCATCACGCCTTTTGGCAACCCGGCTTCCAACAACAATTGAGCAATCAACAGCGTCGAGCTTGGATCACGCTCCGACGGCTTAAGAATGAAACAGTTACCGCACACGATCGCCAATGGATACATCCACAGCGGAACCATGGCCGGAAAGTTGAAAGGCGTAATGCCCGCAACCACGCCCAGTGGCTGGAAGTCCGACCAGGCATCAATGTTCGGCCCTACGTTGCGGCTGTATTCGCCCTTCAAGATTTCAGGAGCTGAACAGGCGTACTCGACGTTCTCGATACCACGCTTCAATTCACCCGCTGCGTCTTCCAGGGTCTTGCCATGTTCTTCGCTGATCAACTGCGAGATCCGCGCTTCGTTCTGCTCCAGCAATTGCTTGAAACGGAACATCACCTGGGCACGCTTGGCCGGAGGCGTATTGCGCCACGCCGGAAATGCGGCCTTGGCTGCATCAATAGCTTGTTGAATGGTCTCGCGGCTGGCCAATGGAACCTGATGAATCACTTTACCGGTCGACGGGTTGTACACGTCAGCGGTACGACCGGAGTCGTTCAGCAGTTCGCCATTGATCAAGTGTTGAATGGTGCTCATGGATGCTCCAGAAAAGTTGTCCACAGGCGCGAACGCTGCGCGCCTGGGTGAATGCAATTAGTGTCGCTTCTATATAGAAGGATCAGTCGATCTGGTTCAGAGCTTCGCCGACAGCATCGAACAAACGATCAAGCTCTTGCGGCTTGCTGTTGAAGGTTGGCCCGAACTGCAAGGTGTCTCCACCAAAGCGCACGTAGAAACCGGCTTTCCACAGCTTCATCGCAGCATCGAATGGACGCACGATTGCATCGCCATCACGCGGTGCAATCTGAATCGCACCTGCCAGGCCATAGTTGCGAATATCGATGACGTTCTTCACGCCCTTCAAACCATGCAGCGAATTCTCAAAATGCGGCGCGACTTCAGCCACGCTCTGCACCAGGTTTTCCTTTTGCAGCAGATCAAGCGCAGCAAGACCGGCAGCACACGCTACTGGGTGAGCCGAGTAGGTATAGCCATGCGGGAATTCAACCGCGTACTCAGGCGTCGGTTGATTCATGAACGTGTGATAAATCTCGCTGGTCGCAATCACGGCGCCCATAGGGATCGCACCGTTAGTGACTTGCTTGGCAATACACATCAAGTCAGGTGTCACACCGAAGCTGTCAGCACCGAACATCGAACCTGTACGACCAAACCCGGTAATCACCTCATCGAACACCAACAGGATGTTGTGTTGATCGCAGATTTCACGCAGACGTTTCAGATAACCCTGCGGCGGAACCAGAACACCGGCAGAACCGGCCATCGGCTCCACAAACACCGCTGCAATGTTCGAGGCATCGTGCAGTTCGATCAGTTTGAGCAGCTCATCGGCCAGAGCAATCCCACCCAGCTCCGGCATGCCGCGAGAAAACGCATTGCTCGCCAGCAGCGTATGCGGCAGATGATCAACGTCCATCATCGCCTGACCGAACAATTTACGGTTGCCGTTTACACCACCCAGGCTAGTGCCCGCGATGTTCACACCGTGATAACCACGAGCACGACCAATCATCTTGGTTTTGCTCGACTGGCCTTTCAGGCGCCAGTAAGCACGCACCATTTTCACTGCAGTGTCCGCACACTCCGAACCCGAGTCGGTGAAGAACACGTGATTGAGATTGCCCGGCGTCAGCTCGGTAATTTTCTCTGCCAGCTTGAAGGACAATGGGTGGCCGTACTGGAACGCCGGAGAATAATCGAGGGTGCCCAATTGCTTGGCCACTGCTTCCTGGATTTCCGTCCGGGTATGCCCTGCACCGCAAGTCCAAAGACCAGACAGTGAATCGTAAATTTGCCGACCCTTATCGTCCGTCAGATAACTGCCTTTGGCGGCCACGATAAAACGTGGGTCACGATGGAAGTTACGGTTGGCGGTGTAAGGCATCCAGTGAGCATCCAGCTTTAGCTGGCTGGTCACGTTCAATTCGGCATTCTCGGGCATGTTCATCAGCAAAACCTCGCAAGGCAAAAGCGGCGTGGGATGTTGAAAGCGTTGTTGCACCTAAATTGCCACGCCTATAAAGTCGATGAAATCCAACTCTTCTAACCTTTAGTTAGGCGTTCACTAAACTATGAGCAGCCGTCGTCCGGATGCACTGGCCCAGGTCAGCGACTTTGATATTCGATTACTGCGTATTTTCCGCAGTGTCGTGGAGTGCGGTGGGTTCTCGGCGGCTGAGACCGTGCTGGGCATCGGGCGCTCAGCCATCAGCCAGCAGATGAGTGATCTTGAGCAACGCCTGGGTTTGCGCCTTTGCCAACGTGGGCGGGCGGGCTTTTCGCTGACAGAAGAAGGCCGCGAGGTCTATCAGTCAGCTTTGCAGTTACTCGGCGCGCTCGAAAGTTTTCGTACAGAGGTCAACGGCCTGCACCAGCATTTACGCGGCGAACTGACCATTGGCCTGACCGACAACCTCGTCACCCTGCCCCATATGCGCATCACCCATGCTCTGGCCCAGCTCAAGGAGCGCGGCCCCGATGTGCAAATCCACATTCGCATGATCTCGCCCCACGAAGTAGAACAAGGGGTACTCGACGGGCGTCTGCATGTGGGCGTTGTGCCGCAGGCCAGCACCTTGTCCGGGCTGGAATATCAGCCGCTCTATAGCGAGCGCTCCCTGCTGTATTGCGCAGTGGGCCATCCGCTGTTTTATGTCGACGACCGGCAGTTGGAGGATGCGCGGCTCAATGATCAAGACGCCATCGCTCCCACCTTCCGCTTGCCCTCCGATATTCAGGCTCACTATCAAGCGCTCAACTGCACCGCCAGCGCTTCAGACCGCGAAGGCATGGCTTTTTTGATTTTGACCGGGCGCTATATTGGTTACTTGCCCGACCATTACGCCAGCCTGTGGGTTCAGCAGGGCAGACTACGAGCACTTAAAGCCAAAACGCGCTTTTATGATTTGAGCCTGGCATCCGTCACGCGTAAAGGTCGTCGCCCGCATCTGGTACTGGAAAGTTTTCTTGAGAGCCTGGAAGCGACGCGCTAACGTGAAAAACTTCGCTATACCCACAGATTGCCTGGAACGCCCATGACCTTTGAAGTCCCCGCCCATGATGGCAAGCCTCCCAGTCGTATTCGCCAGAAAAACGAACAGGCCATTCTCAAGGCCGCCGAGGATGAATTTGCCCGTTATGGTTTCAAAGGCGCCAGCATGAATGCCATCGCCCTTGGCGCTGGGCTGCCCAAAGCCAATCTGCACTACTACTTCCGCAACAAGCTGGGGCTGTATATCGCTGTTCTGAGCAATATCATCGAATTATGGGACAGCACCTTTAATGCCCTGACCGCTGAAGATGACCCGGCTCAAGCACTGACTCAGTACATTCACGCCAAGATGGAGTTCTCACGCCGACAGCCCCAGGCCTCGCGTGTATTTGCGATGGAAATCATCAGCGGCGGGGCCTGTCTGACCGAGTACTTCACTCAAGACTACAGAGCCTGGTTTCAAGGTCGAGCGGCGGTGTTTCAAGCCTGGATCGACGCTGGCAAGATGGATCCGGTCGACCCGGTACACCTGATTTTCCTGCTGTGGGGCAGCACCCAGCATTACGCCGACTTTTCGACCCAGATTTGCCGCGTATCAGGCCGCACGCACCTGACCAAACAGGACATGCAAGTGGCCAGTGACAACCTGACTCGCATCATTCTCAAAGGCTGCGGCCTGACGCCCACTGCCTGAGCCTGGAACCGACATGCCTTCTACCCTCACGGGACTTTGCGAATACCGCGAAGAAATCCGTAAAAGCCGCTTTATCACCTTTGCCGCGCCTATCACCAGCGCCCAACAAGCTCTCGACTTCATCGAGCTGCACAGTGACCTGAATGCTTCGCACAATTGCTGGGCCTGGAAGCTTGGGGATCAATACCGCAGCAGCGATGACGGCGAGCCCGGCGGCACAGCAGGACGCCCGATACTCTCGGCCATTGAGGCCCAGGACTGCGACCAGGTCGCCGTGCTGGTCATCCGCTGGTATGGCGGTATCCAGCTCGGCACCGGCGGACTGGCTCGCGCCTATGGCGGCGGCGCGAACAAATGCCTGCAAAGCGCCGAAAAACTGCCTTTGGTCAGCCGGGTAATGCTCAACTGTTCGTGCAGTTTCAGCGAGCTGGCACTGGTAAAGCTGCGCCTGGCCGAACTGAACGGCTTGGTCATCGACGAGGCATTCACCGCCAATGGCGTTGACCTGCGACTGGCATTAGCCGAAGAACAGATTGTTCTTGCGCAACAGCAACTGGCCGACCTCAGTCGCGGCAGAATTTTGCTACACCGCCACGCCTTTAAGGCTGACGAATAAAAGTGCTATTTTCCTGCATCAATAGTTGCCCACAGGCACTGTGCACCCACCTGTGGATAACCTGAGCACATACCGCTGCAGCCCTTGTGCCGTGTGCGCTTGACACACTTGTACGCTTTTTAACCAACCCCCATCACCGTTCTATAGGACGCTACTCATGACAGCAAAACACGCACTGATCATCGGAGCTTCACGTGGCTTGGGCCTGGGTCTGGTCAAAGAGCTGATCGCCGATGGCTGGACCGTCACGGCGACAGTCCGCGATCCCAGTAAAGCGCAAGCACTGAAAGCCCTGGGGCCGGTACGCATCGAGCGACTGGACATGGACAGCAAGCAGGCCATCAAAGCATTGAGCAATACGTTGCACAGCGACGTTTTCGACCTGCTGTTTATCAATGCCGGCGTCAAAGGCCCGGATGATCAACTGTCGGGCAATGCCACGCTGGCCGAAGTGGGGCAGTTGTTTTTCACCAACAGCGTGGCTCCAATCAACCTGGCCCGCGAATTTGTCAGCAAAGTCCGAAAAGACAGTGGTGTCCTGGCATTTATGAGTTCGGTACTCGGCAGCGTCACTCACCCTGATGCCCCCGAGATGGCCCTCTACAAGGCCAGTAAGGCAGCGCTCAACTCAATGACCAACACCTTTGTGCGCTACGAATTGGGCGACAACAACCCAACCGTGCTGTCCATGCATCCGGGCTGGGTAAAAACCGATATGGGCGGCGAAGGTGCCGACATTGATGTACAAACCAGCACCCGCGGCCTGGTTGAACAGGTCAAAGTCTTTGCCGGTAAAGGCGGCCATCACTTTATCGACTACAAGGGTCAGACTATTCCCTGGTAAGCGGTCTGCGACAAATGGCGGGGGGATTTTCACTTGTGTCACCTCCCGCCTGTAGAATGTCGCCATCTGTACCCGATTTGATGAGAAGATTTTTTATGTATGACTGGCTGAACGCCCTGCCAAAAGCTGAACTGCACATGCACCTTGAAGGTTCCCTGGAGCCTGAGTTGCTGTTCTCGCTGGCCGAGCGCAACAAGATCGCGTTGCCCTGGAACGACGTTGAAACCTTGCGTAAGGCGTACGCCTTCAACAACCTGCAAGAATTCCTCGACCTCTATTACAAAGGGGCGGACGTACTGCGCACCTCTCAGGACTTCTACGACCTGACCTGGGCCTACCTGTTGCGCTGCAAGGCACAGAACGTCATTCACACCGAACCCTTCTTCGACCCGCAAACCCATACCGACCGAGGTGTTCCGTTCGAAGTCGTGCTCAACGGCATCGCCAGTGCACTCAAGGATGGCGAGCAGCAACTGGGTATCACCAGCGGTCTGATCCTGAGCTTCCTGCGCCACTTGAGTGAAGAAGAAGCGGAAAAAACCCTCGATCAGGCACTGCCATTTCGCGATGCATTTGTCGCCGTTGGTCTCGACAGTTCAGAAATGGGCCACCCGCCGAGCAAGTTCCAGCGCGTATTCGACCGGGCACGCCATGAAGGCTTCCTGACCGTTGCCCACGCAGGTGAAGAAGGCCCACCGGAATACATCTGGGAAGCCCTGGATCTGCTGAAAATCCAGCGCATCGATCACGGTGTACGCGCCATTGAAGATGAGCGCCTGATGCAGCGCATCATCGACGAGCAGATCCCGTTGACCGTGTGCCCGTTGTCCAATACCAAGCTCTGCGTGTTCGATCACATGTCGCAGCACAACATTCTCGACATGCTTGAGCGCGGCGTGAAAGTTACCGTCAACTCCGATGATCCGGCCTACTTCGGCGGCTACATGACCGAGAATTTCCATGCGCTGTACACCGATCTGGGGATGACCCAGGACCAGGCCAAACGCCTGGCGCAAAACAGCCTGGATGCGCGGTTGGTCAAGCCTTAATACCAACCGATCAGACCTGTAGCCGCTGCCGCAGGGATACTTCAAGCGTAGGAGCGAGCCTGCTCGCGAATGCTCTTCGCGAGCAGGCTCGCTCCCACAAGGGGCTTGACCTGGAAGAGAGTATCTACAAGGTTCTAGATAACGCCCTACATCGCTCACTGAGCATGTCGCGCAGCAGCTTCACCGGTTTGCTCAACTGCGCACGATGACCACAGAGCAAATTGAGCGGAGCCCGTTCGCACAACAGTTCAGGCAATAGCACCTTGAGCCTGCCTGCTGTCACATCCCCCGCCACATCCAGCCACGACTTGTAGGCAATGCCCTCCCCGGCCACCGCCCACAGGCGCACCACATCGGCATCGTCACTAAAACGATTGCCACTCACCGTCAGCCCCAACTCGCGCTTGCCATCATTGAATTGCCAATGGTCGTGGACCCGCGTGCCGAGCATGTACAGCAGGCAGTTGTGTTGCAGCAGTTGCTCGAGCTGATGCGGCTCACCCTTGCGCGCCAGGTAGGCGGGAGATGCACACAGCACCCGGCGATTGTCCGGCGCCACCGGCAATGCCACCAGGCTGGAGTCCTCCGGCTCGCCATAGCGCAAGGCAATATCCACCGGCTGGCGAAACAGATCGGCAATCCGGTCACCGAGTAACAGCCGCACCGTCAGTTGCGGATGCTCACGCTGAAATTCATCCAGCCAGGGCAGCAACAAATTACGCCCGAAGTCGGACGGTGCCGACAGCTGTAACACACCGCTGACCTGATCTTGCCCACGCGCCAATAAACGCCGCCCTTCATCCAGGCTACTTAGCGCCGTACGGGCATACTCGAGAAAACCTTCGCCCTCAGCTGTCAGGCGCAAACTACGGGTAGAGCGCGCCAGCAGTCGCGCACCCAACTGTGCCTCTATCCGCTTGAGTGCCGCACTGGCCACTGCGGGTGACATGTCCATCACCCGTGCGGCGGCAGAGAGGCTGCCCAAATCGGCGGCGCGAACAAACAGTTGCAGGTCATCGAAACGCAGCATCCAGGACTCACTCGGCCATTATCAAAAAAATATTGAAAGAGACTGCTGTTTTAGCCGGTTTTATCATTCTGATAAATAGCTAATCATCATCACCAGATTCTTACCCATTTTCAGGAGATGTCCCATGAAAGCTGTCGCCTACTACCATTCGCTGCCCATTCAAGACCCGCTGGCCCTGCAAGACATCGAATTGCCTGAGCCGGTTGCCGGTCCGCGCGATTTGCTGGTCGAGGTCAAAGCCATTTCCGTTAACCCGGTGGACACCAAAGTCCGCCAGAACGTACAGCCCGAAGGCGCCTGCGCGAAAGTACTGGGGTGGGATGTCGCCGGGGTGGTCAAGGCTGTCGGCAGCGATGTCAGCCTGTTCAAAGTTGGCGACAAGGTGTTTTACGCAGGCTCCATTGCCCGTGCCGGGGCCAACAGCGAACGCCACGTAGTTGATGAGCGGATCGTCGGGCACATGCCAAAAAGCCTCGACTTCGCCCAGGCTGCAGCGTTACCGCTGACTGCCATCACCGCGTGGGAACTGTTGTTTGAGCGCCTTGGCGTAACCGAGGGCAAAACCGATGAGCAGCAAAGCCTGCTGATTGTCGGCGCGGCAGGTGGCGTCGGTTCGATCCTGACGCAACTGGCCAGCCAACTGACCGCACTCAAGGTGATTGGCAGCGCATCACGTCCTGAAACCCAAACCTGGGTCCGCGAGCTGGGTGCCGATCTTGTTGTCGACCATAGCCAGCCGTTGAGCGAAGAACTCAAGCGCCACGCCATCAACGCCGTCACCCACGTCGCCAGCCTGACCCAAACCGATCAGCATCTGGATCAGTTGGTCGAAGCCCTGGCACCACAAGGCAAACTTGCGCTGATCGACGATCCCAAGGCGCTGGATATCACCAAGCTCAAGCGCAAGAGCCTGTCACTGCACTGGGAGTTCATGTACACCCGCTCGCTGTTCGAGACTGCGGACATGATCGAGCAACATCGCTTGCTCAATCGCGTCGCCGAGCTGATCGATGCTGGCACCTTGCGCACGACCGTCGGCGAGCACTTTGGCACCATCAACGCCGCCAACCTGCGCCGCGCCCATGCACTGCTGGAAAGCGGTAAGTCCAAAGGCAAAATTGTGCTCGAGGGGTTCTGAAAAAACTGTCAGGGGATTGATGCGGCCAACGTTCAACCGTCAGTCAGAGACTTGACCCCTGACATATTTACCCAAGTATTTCGGCATACACTGGCCTCCTTTGCGAACTGAAGGAGGCCCGTAATGAAAATCCTGATAAAAGCGTTAGCAAGATCCCCTGACTGCCAATGGCAAGTTCAAATCGACCAGCAAGCCGTTAACTTTCGTAGCGAATCCGAGGCCCGTGCCTTTGTGGATAAGTTGCAATCTCGCCTGCAAGCCCCGCACAGGCTGCCCGAACGTTTGGCAGGCTGAATCAGATCGACTGCTCTGCGGCGATCCGGGCGGTGTACAAACGCCGGGTCGCCATCGCGATAGCCACAGCCAAAACCCCGCATAACGTAATGACCAGCGCCATCGGCATCGCGCTGCCATCGTGCAACACACCCACCAATGAAGCTGCAGCCGCAGCCACGCTGAACTGCAAACAGCCGAGCATCGCCGAAGCACTACCGGCTCGCGCGCCCTGCCCGCTCATGGCACAGGCTGAAGCATTGGGAATGATGCAGCCCAAGCTGGCGATGCAGATAAACAGCGGAATCAACAGCGGCCACAATTGCTCCGTGTGCAGCGCACTGATCCCCAGCAACACCAGGCCCGCCGCCAGATAGACCCACACCGTACGCGCCAGCAAAAAAGCCGGACCGCGCTTGGCCAGTAAGCGGGCGTTAACCTGCGCCACCAGAATGAAGCCCGCAGCATTACTGCCAAACAGCCAGCCGTAATGCTCGGCAGGTACGCCATAGAGTTTGATAAAGACGAAAGGCGAACCGGCTATGTAGGCAAACATCCCGGCCATAGCGATCCCCCCGGTGAGCGCATGCCCCAGAAATTCACCGTCCTTGAGCAAACGGCCATATTGGCGCAACGCTCCCGACAGAGGCTGACGCGGTACATTGGCCGGCAGGCTTTCCGGTAAGCCCAACGCCACGGCAAGGGCGGCCAGGGCACTGAACCCGGTCAATACGATAAAAATCGACTGCCAGCCGTGCAGGTTGACGAGCACACCACCGAGCATCGGCGCCAGGATCGGGGCCAGCCCCATCACCAGCATCAATTGCGAAAAGACCTTGGCCGAACCCACAGCATCACACTTGTCGCTGACAATTGCCCGCGACAGCACCATACCCGCGCAACCACCCAGTGCCTGAACGAATCGGGCACCGATCAGCCATTCCAGAGTTGGGGCAAACGCGCAAGCCAACGATGCCAGCGTAAACAGGCCAACCCCCACCAGCAGCGGAATGCGTCGACCGAAACGGTCAGCAATCGGGCCATAGGCCAGTTGGCCGATGGACAAGCCCAAAAAGTAGACCGCCAGCGTGAGCTGAATATGTTGCTCATCTGTTGCAAAGGCTTGCGCCATCGCCGGAAAGCCAGGCAGATAAAAGTCGATCGCCAGGGGACCGAAAGCGCTCAAGGCGCCAAGAATCAGAATCGTTCTAAGGTTCATCAGGTATCCAGATCGTGCTGCAATTAGTGCAGCCCGATAGTCTAGCCGCGGATACTGAACTTGAACATAAAGATAGCTAGCTAATAAATATTTAGTGCTTGATACAAATCCCTGTAGCAGCTGCCGAAGGAACGAGGCTGCGTTCGAGTGCGAAGCGCTCGTAAACCTGAACCCGCCGTTTAACTGAATAGAAGGCGAACGCAAGTTTTACGACGGCTTCGCCGCCGAACGCAGCCTCGTTCCTTCGGCAGCTGCTACGCAACATCAGTGCGCTGTACGCGCTTCAAACCCGGCATTGGTGATCACATCGATAATCTGCAAAGGCGACACCTTGCTGTCCACCTTGACGGTTTTGCTCGCCAGGTCCACGTCGACTTTCGCGTCTTTATCCACAGCCTGCACCGCACGGGTCACCGCAGCCACACAGCCACCACAGGTCATACCGTCTACTTTGAACGTTTGCATGATCAAGCCTCCTATCTGAGTGATGACTAAAGCTTCGACCTTGCCACTGTGGCAAGGTCAAGCCCGTTGTTTTACTCGCTTACTGGCAATCCATCCCCTGCTCGGCCAAGCTGCAGGCCTTGCGATTGAAAACAGGATACTTAGCCATGCGCTGGACCGCTTTGAGCCTAGTCAGCCTTTTGGCTCTTGCCAATTTACCGCTGTGGGCAAATGCCGATCAGGACTACGGCGTGCTGATCATTTCTCGCGAGCGCCTTGAAGTGCCGACCAACTGCGAGGTCGGCGTGTATATCGACGATCAACTGGCCGGGCGATTGTTTCAGGAGCAGGCGCTGTCCTTTAACTTGCCGGCGGCCAGCGTCGATATCCGCCTCAAGCTGCTGCCCGGGCAAGCTCCCGGTTGCTTGCCAGGCATGCTGGTCCCACCCGCACAGCAATTCACCCTCAAGGCCGGTGACGTCCGTAAATACCGCATCGCCCTGGGTAAACAAGGCATGTACCTCAAGCCTGCCAAACTGGAATATTGAGCGGGCGATAACGAACAGCAAGAAGCCTTGACCTTCCCATGGGGTCAAGGTCGATTCTATGGATAGATAACTTCTTGAGGAGGACTGCTCGTGCCCACCCAATTCGATCTGCCGATTGATGGAATGACCTGTGCCAGTTGCGCAGGGCGTGTAGAAAAAGCCCTGACCAAAGTCCCTGGCGTGCGCTCGGTGAGCGTCAATCTGGCCACTGAACAGGCACGTATCGAAGCGCCTGTGGACAGTTTGCCGGCATTGGTCGAAGCCGTGCATCAGGCAGGTTACAGCGTGCCCGCCCATAGCCTGGAACTGGACATCAGCGGCATGACCTGCGCCTCGTGTGCGGGGCGGGTCGAAAAGGCCCTGGCCAAGGTGCAGGGGGTCAAAAGCGTCAGCGTTAACCTCGCCACAGAACGTGCCCATGTCGAGCTACTCGGCCAGGTCGATACAAGTTTGCTGATAAACGCTGTCAGCCAGGCCGGTTATGGCGCCAGCGTGCACCAAACCGAAAAAGCCACTGAAGACGATCAGCAAAAACGCCTGCACCGCGAGCGCTGGGCGCTGACCTTGGCCATTGTGCTGGCATTGCCGCTGGTACTGCCGATGCTGCTCGCGCCTTTTGGCGTGCATTGGATGCTGCCTGCCTGGGCCCAGTTTCTGCTCGCTACCCCGGTGCAATTCATTCTCGGTGCGCGCTTTTATGTCGCCGCCTGGAAAGCCGTCAAAGCCGGTGCGGGCAATATGGACCTGCTGGTTGCTCTGGGTACCAGCGCCGGCTATGGCCTGAGCCTTTATGAGTGGGCCATCGCCGAGCCCGGCAGCATGCCGCATCTGTATTTCGAAGCCTCGGCGGTGGTGATCGCTCTGGTGCTGCTGGGCAAATACCTTGAAAGCCGCGCCAAACGCCAGACTGCCAGCGCCATCCGCGCCCTGGAAGCCCTGCGCCCGGAACGGGCCTTGCGCGTGATCGACGGACAGGAACAAGACGTTGCCATCAGCGACCTGCGCCTCAATGATCTGGTATTGGTCAAACCCGGCGAACGCTTCCCGGTGGATGGCGAAGTGGTCGAAGGCCAGAGCCATGCCGACGAAGCCCTGATCAGCGGCGAAAGCCTGCCGGTGCCGAAACAGCCTGGGGATAAAGTCACCGGCGGCGCCATCAATGGCGAAGGCCGATTGATCATCAAGACCCTGGCTCTGGGCACTGAAACCGTACTGGCGCGAATCATCCGCTTGGTCGAAGACGCGCAGTCAGCCAAGGCGCCGATCCAGAAACTGGTGGATAAAGTCAGCCAGGTATTCGTCCCCGTGGTACTGCTGATCGCCCTCGCCACGCTGCTCGGCTGGTGGCTTTATGGTGCCCCCATCGAAACCGCGCTGATCAACGCCGTGGCGGTATTGGTTATCGCCTGCCCTTGCGCTCTAGGCCTGGCGACCCCTACCGCAATCATGGCCGGCACCGGTGTCGCCGCTCGCCACGGGATTTTAATCAAGGACGCTGAAGCCCTCGAGCGCGCCCACGAAGTCAGTGCCGTGGTTTTCGACAAGACCGGCACCCTGACCTCCGGCACCCCGCAAATTGCCCACTTCAGCGCACTCGACGGTAATGAGGCGCACTTGCTGCAAGCCGCGGGAGCCCTGCAACGCGGTAGCGAACACCCGCTGGCCAAAGCCGTTCTGGATGCCTGCGCCGCACGCAGTCTGAATGTACCGGATGTGATCGACAGCCAATCGCTGACCGGACGCGGCATTGCCGGCACTCTGGAGGGCCGCCGCCTGGCACTGGGAAACCGCCGTCTGCTGGAAGAAACCGGCCTCAACCCGGGGTCGCTGGCCGAATCTGCCCAGGCCTGGGAAACCGAAGGTCGTACCCTGTCGTGGCTGATCGAACAAAGCCCGCAACCGCAAGTACTGGGCCTGTTCGCCTTTGGTGACACGCTGAAACCGGGCGCCCTGTCGGCCATCGAGCAGCTCAATGCACGCCACATCAGCAGCCACCTGCTGACCGGCGACAACCGTGGCAGCGCCAAGGTGGTTGCCGAGGCGCTGGGGATTACCGATGTCCACGCCGAAGTGTTGCCCGCCGACAAGGCCGCAACCGTGGCTGAGCTGAAGAAAACCGGTGTAGTGGCGATGGTCGGCGACGGCATCAACGATGCCCCGGCACTGGCAGCGGCCGATATTGGCATCGCGATGGGCGGCGGCACCGATGTGGCCATGCATGCGGCGGGCATCACCCTGATGCGCGGCGACCCGCGACTGGTGCCTGCGGCATTGGAAATCAGCCGCAAGACCTACGCCAAAATCCGGCAAAACCTGTTTTGGGCGTTTATCTACAACGTAATCGGCATTCCACTGGCCGCCTTCGGCTTTTTGAATCCGGTGCTGGCGGGCGCGGCAATGGCCTTTTCCAGCGTCAGCGTGGTCAGCAACGCGTTGTTGCTCAAATTCTGGAAACCCAAGGATCTTGAATAAGGAGGCAACTGTCATGAATATCGGCCAGGCCGCCAAACACAGCGGCTTGAGCGCCAAGATGATTCGTTATTACGAGTCCATCGGCCTGCTCAAACCCGCCAGTCGCAGTGACAGCGGCTATCGCCTTTACAGCAACGACGACCTGCACACCCTGGCGTTTATCAAACGCTCGCGTGACCTTGGGTTTTCGCTGGAAGAAGTCGGCAAGCTGCTGACCCTCTGGCAAGACCGCCAGCGCGCCAGCAGCGATGTGAAGGCACTGGCGCGCCAGCATATTGATGCGTTGAATCAAAAGATTACCGAACTGACCAGCCTGCGCGACACGCTGCAGGATCTGGTCGAGAACTGCCAGGGCGATCATCGCCCTGACTGC
Organism: Pseudomonas kulmbachensis; assembly: GCF_963681935.1. Lineage (NCBI taxonomy): Bacteria > Pseudomonadati > Pseudomonadota > Gammaproteobacteria > Pseudomonadales > Pseudomonadaceae > Pseudomonas > Pseudomonas kulmbachensis. Next base: position 4,672,311 of record NZ_OY817088.1, read on the forward strand.
CCGATTCTCAAGGATCTGGAGAGCGCCTGCTGCCTCAACAGAGCGAAAGCCCTGTAGCAGCTGCCGAAGGAACGAGGCTGCGTTCGATTGCGAAGCAATCGTAAAACCTGAGCCCACAGTTTAACTGGTAGACCGCGACCTCAGGTTTTACGACGGCTTCGCCGCCGAACGCAGCCTTCGTTCCTCGGCAGCTGCTACGGGAGTCCGTAACGCCTCTACAGGACCACTTTAGCGAGCATCAACAGGCCGATCGCGGCGCACAGTGCCGCGAAGCCTTGCTGTAGCCATTGGGCCGAAACCTTGGGGGCAATCACTCGGCCGGCAATCATCCCGGCCAGGGTTGCCGCGATAAACACCACGCCTTCACTCGACAGGCTTACGCCCTGGCTCATCAGGTTGCCCAATGTGCCCAGCGATACCAACGCCACCACCATCAGCGAGGTGGACACCACAGCGTGGATGCGCACATCACTGAATTTGCGAAACGCAGGCACGATCAAAAATCCGCCACCCACACTCAATAAGCCCGTCAGCAGACCCGAGGTGGCGCCAATCGACACCAGCGTCATGCTGCAGCGAGCATTCCAGGTCAGCCGCCCGGTAGACGGGTTGAGCATGCAGTTTTTTTCTATTGCCCCCATGCTGCCGTCATCACGCGCATCGGCTCTGGCCTGCAAAAACATACGCACCGAGACGAACATCATCACCGCGCTAAACATCAAAACCAGCACCCTGGCGGGCATCATTCTGGCGAGGTGAAGCCCGATCGGCGAGGTCGTCGAGCCCACAATCGCCATCAATGCGGCGGCCTTGTAACGCACCAACCCTTTACGCAGACCATCTAGGGCGCCCAATGCCGCAGCCGTACCGACCGCCAGCAATGCCACCGGTGTGGCTTGCGCCAGGGTCCAACCCAGCCCCAGGGTCAGTGCCGGGATAGCCAAAATGCCGCCACCGGCCCCCGTCAAACCGAGTACCACACCCACCAACATACCCAACAGAATAATCAACATGGTCAGGCTCAGTCCGGCTTGCAGTCAGTGAACCATTCGCGCCCTTTAAGCATGCCGTGCCAGTAGAACCACGGCAGCAAGGTTGCCTTGAGCAGCCAGGCCGATTTGCGCGGCACCGTCGGGTCAAGGGCGAAGGTGGGCAGCAGTTTCCCGCCATAGCCAAATTCGGCCAGGATCACTTTGCCGTTTTCCACGGTCAACGGGCAGGAGCCGTAGCCGTCGTAGCGCTTGGGCAAGACCGCCCCCTTGCGCAGTGCCAGGAGGTTGTCGGCCACCACGACCGCTTGCTTGCGGGTCGCCGCTGCGGTCTTGGCATTGGGCGTGTTACAAACATCACCCAAGGCGAAAATTTCAGGGTAGCGCGGGTGTTGCAGGGTTGCCGGGTCGGTTTCGAACCAGCCCGCCTTGTCAGCCAACTCACTGCGGCGGATCACGTCGGGGGCCTGCTGCGGTGGCACCACATGCAACATGTCGAAGGTTTTCTCGACGCGGGTTACGCTACCGTCTGCGGCAATCACATCAAACCAGGCAGTCTTGCCCGGCCCGTCGACCTTGACCAGATTGGACTGAAAAGCCAGTTGGGCGTTATAGGCCTCAACGTACTTCATCAACGGCGGGACAAAAGCCGGGACGCCAAACAGCACCGCCCCGGCCAAATTGAATTCCACTGCAATCGAATCCAGAACACCACGCTTGCGCCAATGATCACAGGACAGGTACATGGCCTTTTGCGGGGCGCCTGCACACTTGATTGGCATACCCGGCTGAGTAAACAGCGCTTTGCCACCACGCAAGCTGCGCACCAGCTCCCAAGTGTAGGGCGCCAGATCGTGGCGATAGTTGGATGTGACGCCGTTTTTGCCCAGAGTCTCTTCCAGACCTTCGATATTTTCCCAGGCCAGTTGCAGCCCTGGGCAAACGATCAATTGCTGATAACCCAGCTCAGTACCATCGCTGAGCAGCACAACCTTGCGCTGCGGGGCGAACGCACACAGCGACGCCTTGATCCAGGCAACGCCTTTGGGCATCACCGCAGCAGTAGGCCGAACCGTATTTTTGACATCGTAGGCACCGCCCCCTACCAGCGTCCAGGCGGGCTGGTAATAGTGTTCGGTACTGGGTTCGATCACGGCGATACGCAACGCCGCGTTGCGCTTCAACAAGCTCGCCGACACCGAGATACCGGCCGAACCACCGCCCACCACGACCACATCGTACTGCCTGGCCTCACGCGTGCCTTGGGTGGCCGCCTCAAATAGTTTTGAAGAACGATTGCCCGTGCGGCAGTACGCCAGAACAGGTTTGGGCAGCTCGCTGAGCAAATGACGCAACTGCTGCGCCTGCTCGGGTGTCGCGCCAGTGGTCGGCACCGGCAGGTAGGCAAAGCTCAGTCCCAGGGCCTGGGCTGCCTGTTGCATGGATGCGTGCTCCGGTTGCTCTGGTCCGCCTTCATGGTCCGGGCGGTTGCAGATCACACTGGCAAAACCCTGCGCAGCCAAAAATTGGAGATCAGACTGCTCGATCTGACCGGTCACAGAAAATGACGCGTCGATTCGCTTGATGCTTTGCTCCATTGAGCACTCCAGGCACAACAAAAATGAATGGATTGAGAGCGCGTTACTTTTTGAGTGCCTGCCCGCAATACAGACCCGACAGGGTTTGCATCACAGAAACCACTTCAAAGCTGGCGAGTGAATAGAAAATATATTTCCCCATCCTTCGAGTGTTGACCATGCCTTCATCGCGCAACACGCCCAGCTGTTGCGAGAGGGTGGGCTGACGGATGCCCGTCAACGCTTCAAGTTCGCCAACATTGCGCTCACCCTGGGTCAGTTGGCAGAGCAGCAGCAGTCGATCTTCATTGGCCAAGGCCTTGAGAAGCGTGCAGGCTTTGGAGGCAGAATCGCGCAGAAGTCCGATTTCTTCGCTAGTTAGCTGAGCAGTCATGAAAAGCTCCGGGGCGTGATGGTCGACAGTCTACGACCCGATAATATATGTTTCAATATATTGAACATTTTTTGACTTGCACGAGGACTCTCATGCTCCCCGAAATTCAAGGTTTCTTCGACCCAGTGACGTCAACCGTGAGCTACGTGGTCTATGAAGCCTGCGCCAGCGAGTGCGCGATCATCGATCCGGTGCTCGACTACGATGCCGCCGCCGGTCGCATCAGTACCGCCAGCGCCGACAATATCGCCGCGTTCGTGCAGGCACAGGGGCTGAAGGTGCAATGGCTACTGGAAACCCACGCCCACGCCGACCACTTGTCTGCCAGCGCCTATCTGAAACGTAAACTGGGCGGCCAGATCGGCATCGGCGCTGCTATCACCCAGGTTCAAGGGGTATTTCGCGATATTTACAACCTTGAGCCCGAGTTCAAACTGGACGGCTCGCAGTTCGATCGGCTGTTCGAACCGGACGAGTTATTCCACATCGGGCGACTACAGGTACGGGCACTGCATGTGCCGGGGCACACCCCGGCCGATATGGCTTATCAGGTTGAGAACGACAGCCTGTTCGTCGGCGATACCCTGTTTATGCCTGACGTGGGCACGGCCCGCTGCGACTTTCCGGGGGGCGATGCACGCCAGTTGTATCAATCGATCAAGCGCCTGCTGGCCTTACCCGCACAGACCCGACTGTTCATGTGCCATGACTACCCGCCAGCCGGGCGCGCAGCTACCTGGTCAACGACGGTAGGCGAACAGCGCGCCAGAAATATCCATGTGAACGACAGCATCGATCTGACGGGTTTTGTCGACATGCGCACGGCACGCGACGCCACTCTTGGGGTTCCTGCACTGCTGATCCCGGCCATTCAGATCAACATTCGCGCTGGCAACCTGCCACCCGCAGATGAAAGTGGCTTGTGCAGCCTGAAAATCCCACTGAACCGGTTTTGAAATCCCCTCTTTGTGGGAGCGAGCAGGCTCGCTCCCACAAGGCACACGATTCGAGCACATAAAAAATCCGGCCTGAGCCGGATTTTTTATTTAGCCAATTACTGCATCCACGGTGGTGGCGGCTCTTCAGCTTTGCTCGGTGGAGCATCATCCGCAGCACGTACTGCCTGACGGAAGGCTTCGTCCAGGCGTGCAGCTTCGATCTCGCGCATTACACCGCCGACATCAGCCAGCTCGTCCGGCTCGTCAAACTCGCCCGTCAACACGCTGCCAGGGTGCAAGGTGGCTGCTTCATAAAGCGCCCACATTTCCTTGGCGTACTTGGTGCCCTTCAGCTCCGGTGCAAAACGCCCGAAGTAAGAAGCCATGTTGCCGACGTCACGCTCCAGCATGGTGAATGCATGGTTGTTGCCCGCGGCATCGACTGCCTGCGGCAAGTCGATAATCACCGGGCCGGTCGGCGTCAACAGTACGTTGAACTCGGACAAGTCGCCGTGAACCAGACCGGTACACAGCATCAGCACGATCTGCTGAATCAGGAAGGCGTGGTATTCGCGCGCCTGATCCGGTTCCAGCACCACGTCATTCAATCGCGGAGCGGCATCACCGTACTCATCCGCCACCAGCTCCATCAACAGCACGCCTTCCAGGAAGTCGAACGGTTTTGGAACCCGGACACCAGCGCCAGCCAAACGAAACAGCGCAGCCACTTCGGCGTTCTGCCAAGCGTCTTCGGTTTCTTTGCGACCGAACTTCGAGCCCTTGGCCATCGCGCGAGCCTGACGGCTGTTGCGAACCTTGCGGCCCTCCTGATATTCGGCAGCCTGGCGAAAACTTCGTTTGTTAGCCTCCTTGTAAACCTTGGCGCATCGCAGCTCATTGCCGCAGCGGACTACGTACACAGCTGCTTCTTTACCACTCATGAGTGGGCGCAGCACCTCGTCGATCAGACCGTCTTCGATCAGGGGTTCTAAGCGTTTTGGAGTCTTCATCAGCTTTTATTGTGGGTCCTTTATTACCAAACACGCGAATGTCACTCGTTATACGGCAATCCACTCACCACGGGGAGAGGGCAAACGATTTGAATGATAGACGAGCAACCCGTTTTGAGCACCGACTCAGCCCTGACGAAATAACTCGCCAGGGGTAAACCCGAACATTTTCTTAAACGCGGCAATAAAGGCCGAGGTCGAATCATAACCGCAGGACAACGCCGCGCTGGTTACGCTGGCGCCCTCCTCCAGCCCTTTTAACGAGGAGAGCAAGCGCATGCGCTGACGCCAGCTGCGAAAGCTCAAACCGGTTTCACGGGCAAATAAACGCATCAGGGTTTTTTCCGACGTGCCCAAGCGCTCAGCCCACAGGCTTAAGGTCACTACCGTATCCGGACTTTCGATCAACTCATTGCATAACGCCAGCAGCCGCGCATGACGCGGCAACGGTAACGAGAACCCAACCTCGGGCAAGCTCGCAAGCTGATCGAGCAACACCTGCACCAGACGCTGTTCGGGGGTTGCGCCTTCGGGGTAGGCCACCGGCAATTCACAAAATCGCTTGATCAACTCCCGGGCCAGCGGCGTGACCTCCAACACCCGGCAATGCTGCGGCGCCCACCGACAGTCTTCACGGCGCACATACAGACTGCGCATTTCAGCACGCATCGAGGTAATGACTTCGTGCTCCAGCCCGGCCGGAATCCAGATTCCCCACTGCGGCGGCGCAAAAAAACTGCCCTCGTCGGTATGCACCCCCAGAACACCGCTGATAGCGTACGAAAATTGCACCCAGTCATGGCGATGACGGGGCGTCCACGACCCCGCCCCAAGACTCTCAGCCCGGGCATAGAGCGGCCGCGGCAACTCATCGAGCACTGGAATGGCACGCTGGGGCCCACGTTGTCCGTTTGGCGGCATTGATTGGCCTTATGTCGCAAGACGTCTGATACCTGCGACGTTAGGCTAAGTCATCAATTCTTACAATATTCCGGTGGCAACGATGCCTGTGCTCAAACACCTCAAACGAATGTTCACCGACTGGTTTCTGTGCGGCATGTTGTTGGCGACATTCCTGGCTTATGTGTTTCCACATTTCGGCAGCACCGGCGGTGGGATGCACGCCGAGTGGGTCATCAATATTGGCGTGTTTTTGGTGTTTTTCCTGCATGGGGTCAACCTGTCCAGCGAGCAAATCAGCCACGGTCTGAAAAACATCCGCCTGCATTTTATGGTGCAGGGCTTCACCTTTATCGTCTTCCCGCTGATCTGGGTGATCGCCAACAAGCTGTTGGGTGCGCATATCCCGCCGCTATTGATGCTGGGTTTCTTCTACCTGTGCGCCCTGCCTTCGACCATCTCCTCCTCGGTGGCACTCACCGGCAGCGCAGGCGGCAACGTCCCGGCGGCGATTCTCAACGCCAGCCTGTCCAGTGTGCTGGGGATCTTCATCACGCCCTTGCTGGTCAGCTTTGTGATGGGGAGCGGCGCGGGCGGCATCGACCTGGGTTCAACCCTGCTCGACCTGTGCGCCATGCTGCTGCTGCCTCTGGTGCTGGGCCAACTGGTACGCCCGCTGTTCGGGCGCTTTTTCGCCCGCCACAAGCGCTACACCAACATCTGCGACAAGGTGGTGATTCTGCTGCTGGTTTACGCCGCGTTCTGCAACTCGATGGTCTCGGGGATGTGGCAACAACAAGGCACTTCGGTGATTTTCAGCGCACTGATCGGCAGTGCGGTGCTGCTCGCCGTCATCCTGTGGATGACCACCCGTACTGCTCGCGCCTTGAAGTTCAGCACCAGCGACGAAATCGCCGCGGTGTTCTGCGCCAGCAAAAAGTCCCTGGCTGCCGGTGCGCCAATGGCCGCCCTGATCTTCGGCTCCAACCCTGGGCTGGGCCTGATTCTGCTGCCAATCATGATCTACCACCCGTTACAGCTGATAGTGTGTTCGGTGATGGCTGAAAGCTACGCCACTCGCAGCCGCCAGGAGGTTCGCGCACGCACAACTCCTGTAGCCGCTGAGGAGCGAAGCGAGGCTGCGATCGGGCGCTAAGCGAACGTAAATCCTGAGAACCGGGAGCACCTGACACACCGCACAACCTGACTTTAACGACGACTTCGTCGCCGAACGCAGCCTCGCTTCGCTCCTCAGCGGCTACAAGGGGGGGGGGAGCTCTCCTACCGCTCAATTATCACCGTCACGCCCTGCCCACCCGCCGCGCAGATCGAGATCAGACCTCGGCCCTGCCCGGCAGTGGCCAGCAGTTTGGACATATTGGTCACGATACGTCCGCCCGTCGCCGCAAACGGGTGCCCCACCGCCAATGAGCTGCCTTTGACGTTGAGTTTACTGCGATCAATCGAGCCCAGAGGTGCATCAAGACCCAGACGGCTTTTGCAGTAGGCTGCATCTTCCCAGGCCTTCAAGGTGCACAACACCTGCGCGGCAAATGCCTCGTGAATCTCGTAGTAGTCAAAGTCCTGCAAGGTCAGGCCATTACGCGCCAGCAGCCGTGGGACGGCATATACCGGGGCCATCAGCAAACCTTCGGCGCCATGCACAAAATCCACAGCGGCTGTTTCGCCATCACGCAGGTACGCCAAAACCGGCAGCCCCCGCTCCTTGGCCCATTCCTCACTGCCCAGCAATACCGTCGATGCGCCATCGGTCAGCGGCGTGGAGTTACCCGCCGTCAGCGTGCCTTTGGCACTGCGCTCGAACACCGGTTTAAGCGCCGCCAGCTTCTCCAGGGTCAGATCGGCCCGCAGGTTGTTATCGCGACTCAAGCCCAGAAAAGGCGTAAGCAAATCATCTTCCCAGCCCGCGTGATAAGCCGCCGTCAGCGCCTGATGACTGTGCAGGGCCAGTTCGTCCTGCTCGACCCGGGGGATGTTCCAGGCCTGTGCCATCAACTCGCAGTGCTGGCCCATCGACAGCCCGGTACGCGGCTCGCCATTACGGGGAAACTCGGGTTTCAAGAAGCCAGGACGCAATTGCAGCAGGGTTTTGAGCTTATCCACAGGCGTTTTGATGCGATTGAACTGCAACAGCCATTTACGCAGCCCGTCATTGAGACCAATCGGCACATCGGAGGCGGAGTCCACTCCCCCTGCAATGCCGCACTCGATCTGCCCCAGAGCAATCTTGTTGGCCACCAGCAACGCGGCCTCAAGACCGGTGCCGCACGCTTGCTGCAGGTCATAGGCAGGGGTTTGCGGCGACAACCGCGAACCCAGTACACACTCACGGGTCATGCTGAAGTCCCGAGAGTCCTTAAGCACCGCCCCGGCTACCACCTCGCCCATGCGCAGCCCGTGCAGGTGGTAACGCTCAATCAAACCCTCCAGCGCCGCCGTCAGCATGTCTTGATTACTGGCGGTCGCATAAGGTCCGTTGGCACGGGCAAACGGGATTCGGTTACCACCAATAATTGCTACACGACGCAGACTCATAAGATTCACCCTATTCTCTTAAATCCATTAATCGTTACAAGCGTAGGCCTTATCGCTGATAACGAACGACCACGGCATGTTTGTGGTCAACCCTTTGAACCCCAACTGTCGGAGAGTGTTCCATGTCAGACCGTTATATCGACTTCGTCAACTCAGCCCTCGGCCAGCGTCTGGTCGGTGCTTTGGGGCTGCCGTCACCGGGACGACTGGAACGCTGGCAAGCCGGGCGCCTGCGCCCCATCGAAGGGCCTCTGCTGATTGGCGGCGGCGCATTGGCCGAAAAGGTTAACCGCTTCGCCAACAAGCTCACCGACGCGGTGTTCAGCTATGGTCCCGAACCATTGCTCGCCACGCCGTGGATTCCTGGCCAGGGGCCAAAGCTCAAAGCCGTGGTGTTCGACGCCAGCGAGCTGCTGCACACCGATCAGCTCAAGCAACTGCGCGAATTTTTCCAGCCACTGCTGCGCAGTCTGCAGGACTGCACGCACATGGTGATATTGGGCCGGGCGCCTGAAACACTAAGTGATCCATTCGCTGCCAGCGCCCAACGTGCGCTTGAAGGCTTCAGCCGTTCGCTGGCCAAAGAGCTGCGCAACGCCAGCACCCTGCAACTGCTGTATGTCGGTGAAGGGGCCGAAGACCAGCTTGAAGGCGCACTGCGGTTTTTCCTCTCTCCCAAAAGTGCATTTATCAGTGGCCAGGTACTGCGTCTGAACGCCTGCGCCGCTCAGGTGCAGGACTGGACGCGCCCTCTGGCCGGGCGCAAGGCATTGGTTACCGGCGCCGCCCGCGGGATTGGTGCCTCGATTGCCGAAACCCTGGCCCGGGATGGCGCCGAACTTATCCTGCTGGACGTGCCGTCAGCCAAAAACGACCTTGATGCCTTGGCCGCACGCTTGGGCGGGCGCAGTATCGCGCTGGACATCTGTGCCACCGACGCTCCTGCACAACTGATCGAGCACCTGGCAGACGGCGTCGATATCGTGGTGCACAACGCGGGTATTACCCGCGACAAAACCTTGGCCAACATGACCCCCGAGTTCTGGGATGCGGTGCTCGCTGTCAACCTCAACGCCCCGCAAGTGCTGACCAAAGCCCTGCTCGACAGTGGCACCCTGCGTGATAACGGCCGGGTGATTCTGCTTGCGTCCATCAGCGGTATTGCCGGTAACCGCGGCCAGACCAACTACGCCGCCAGCAAGGCCGGGCTGATCGGTCTGGCCCAAGCCTGGGCACCACTCCTGGGCGAGCGTGGGATCAGCATCAACGCCGTGGCCCCAGGGTTTATCGAAACCCAAATGACCGCGCATATTCCCTTTGCCTTGCGCGAAGCGGGTCGGCGCATGAGCTCGCTGGGCCAGGGTGGCCAGCCGCAGGACGTCGCCGAAGCGGTGGCCTGGCTCGGCCAGCCGGGTACGGGCGCAGTCAGTGGCCAGGCGCTGCGGGTGTGCGGGCAAAGCATTTTGGGAGCATGACCGTGAAGTGGCTCGACCTCAGCAGCCCGCCGCACTTGCCCACGCTGTACGCTCGCGCCGCAGCCCGGCGCAAGATCACCGGCAGCACCTTGCCAGAACAGGGGGTGCGCTGTTGGGTCGAGGTTGAAGCCAAGCCATTGGCAGCCTTTCGCGATGTGTGCGCGTTGGGGCCAAGCCCATTACTTCCTCCTACCTACCCCCATGTCCTGGCCTTCGGGCTGCAAATGCAATTACTGACCAGTAAGGACTTCCCCTTCCCACTGCTTGGGCTGATTCATCTGACAAATCGGATTCGGCTACTGCGCCCCATGGGCAACGTGACGCAGCTACGCATCGGGGTATCTGTGCACAACCTGCAAAAGCATCCCAAGGGCGCAACCTTCGATGTGGTGACTCAGGTCGACGACCTGCTGGGACCATTATGGGAGGCCGAAAGCACGCTGCTGTGCAAAGGTGTTGAGCTGACGGGCGAAGTGCCGCAGCCCGTAGTGCCTGCGCCAGTCTCCCTGGGCGAGCTGACCCGCTGGTACGCGCCCGCCGACATTGGGCGCCGGTACGCCAAAGTGTCGGGCGACTACAACCCCATCCACCTCAGCGCCGCCAGCGCCAAACTGTTTGGCCTGCCCAGCGCCATCGCCCACGGCCTGTGGATAGAGGCTCGCGCCCTGGCGGCTCTGAACTCACACCTGCCAGCCGCCAATGTGGAAATTTTCGTCGCGTTCAAAAAACCGGTCCGCTTGCCTGCCGAGGTGATCCTGCACTGTAGCGAAGCGGGCTCCAGTGGTGACTTCCAGCTCAACGGGCATGACGACCTGGTGCATTTGATCGGTAACTGGCGACCGATCAGTTGATTCATCGCTAATTCCGCTGTGGCAGCAAGCCTGCTCGCGAAGGGTTACCGACCTTCGCGAGCAGGCTCGCTCCCACAGGGGGAGTAGTGCCTTTCACTTGCGCCAATGCTCGTTCCGCCGCAAGCTTTGCGCCTTCTGGAGAGCACACCCTCGATGAACCTCGACGAACTCACGCAACGCATGCACCGCATCCGCGATAACAACGACTGGAAGCAATTTCACAGCCCGAAAAACCTGGCCATGGCCGCCAGTGTCGAAATGGCCGAACTGGTGGAAATTTTCCAGTGGCTGAGTGAAGACCAATCCCGTCAGCTCCCCGCCGACAAGCTCGCCCACGCCGGCCAGGAAGTGGGCGATATCGTGCTGTACCTGGTATTGCTGTGCGCCGAGTTGGGCCTGGACATGAATGAAGTGGTGCGCAACAAATTGGCCGACAACGAAAGGCGTTTCAGCAAATGAGTGACCGTCACTTCGATCAACTGGCCACCCGCTTCGCCGAGAAAATCTACGGCGGCGCCAAGGGAGCCATTCGTTTGGCCGTGCTTCAGGCCGACCTCGAACAAACACTGCCCAAGCGCCCGCTGCGGGTGCTGGATATCGGCGCCGGGCTGGGCCATATGTCTTTGTGGCTGGCCCAACAAGGTCACGATGTAACCCTCGCCGAGCCGGCCGCACCCATGCTTGAAGGCGCTCGACAGCGCTTTGCCGAGGCAGGCCAGACAGGTACGTTTATTCAGGCTCCGTGGCAAGAACTGCTGGGGCAGCTGACCGAACCCTACGATCTGGTGTTGTGTCACGCCGTACTGGAATGGCTGGCCGAACCCCACGCGATCCTGCCTGTTCTGCACCAACTGACGGCCAAGGACGGCTGGCTGTCACTGGCGTTTTACAACCGCGACGCGTTGATCTATCGCAATCTGCTCAAAGGCCACTTCCGCAAAATGCGCAAGAACGACATGGCTGGCGAAAAACAGAGCCTTACCCCGCAACAGCCACTCGATCCACGGGAACTGGCCACGGCACTCGAAGGCATGTGGCAGGTCGAAACCCAAAGCGGCGTACGAGTGTTTCACGACTACATGCCTGTGGAGTTTCAGGCTCGCGCAGAGCTTGATGCGTTGGTTGAAATGGAGCTGGCCCACCGTCGCCATCCCGCCTTTGCCGGGCTGGGACGTTATCTGCATTGGGTTTGCCGTCCGGTTTGAATCGCCTTGGGGAGAACATCATGTATCGCCGCGCTGCCTTAATCGTTTTAAGCCTGGGACTGGGCGCTTGCCAAAGCCCTAACCCATACACCGCAAGTGCCATGCCTATGCCGCCAGCCCCGGCGCAAGCGGCCAATACTCTGGACCTGAGTGCCTACCCCGCGGCACCGCGGGATTACGGGCGCTACCAGAGCTGGGCCTGGCTCAATGGCCGCTTGCCGGTTGGCACGGCATGGGCCGATTCGGCGCAAATCGCCGAAGCCGTGAACAATGCGCTGGACCAGCGCGGCTTGCGCCCGGCACAACCCGGCCGGGCGGCGGACCTGTGGGTCAGCGCTGATTTGCACACTGAAAAACGTCTGCGTCAGGTGCAGGACGACTATGGTTATGGAACCGGATATGGGAACAGTTACGGCCGTTACGGCAACCAGTACGGGATGTACAACTCTGTACCCGTAGTACGCACCTACGAGGTAGAAGTCATGGTGGTGCGGCTCAACCTGTACGACGGCAAAACTGGCCAACCCGTATGGAGTTCCAGTGCAGAAACCAGCAGTAAAGGCAGCCTGAGCGAACGCGGTGACGCCCTGCGCGAATCACTGAACAAGGCAGTGCAGGCATATCCTCCCCATTAAGTTGAAGCGGAGAAAGCATCATGCTACGTCGCATTGCATTACTGGGCCTGGCCCTGCTGCTCAGCGCCTGCGAGACCCTGCAGGTCAGCCACGACTACAACCCTGCGGTCGATTTCGCCAAATTCCAGTCCTGGGCCTGGAAAGAACCGGCCGTGCAATATCAGCCCAATAGCCCGATGCTCAGAAGCGACCTGACCGAGCAACGAATCATTCAGGCCGTGAGCGCTCAACTTGACCAGCGTGGTCTGCGCCCGGTGGCTGCGGGCAACAAACCGGACCTTCTGGTACAGGCCTGGCTGATCGTCGCCAACCGCCAGGAACAAGTGGTGACCCATTACGGCTACGGCGGTGCATGGGGTGGACCTTGGGGTGGTTACTGGGGTGGCCCGTGGGAAGGTAACTGGGGCGCACCGATGTACAACGAAACCCGCAATGTGGTCTATCAGGTGGGCACGCTGCAAATTGACCTGATCGATGCCAAAGACGGCAAACTGGTGTGGCGCGGCAGTGCCGAAAAAGTCGTCGACAACAGCCCGACCCCAGCGGAACGCGACGCCGCGATCCGCGACGCGGCAACTAAAATCCTGAGTACTTACCCACCCAAGTAAGGCTGACTGTTTTACACAACACTAACGTGTTCGCGATGTATATAAGTAAGTTGGCATTAATACTTTCGCGAACACGTTAGCTCCCACACTAAATTTTAAGTCATTTATCGTTGGCTTTTGATTAATCGCTCACATCGCGCCTATAAAACTGGCAACTGGCCAGCGCACTGATCACTTATTGGCTACACTCGCTGAAACTTTGGAGAGTTAGCGCTGGTTCATATACCAGCATCAGGAGTGCTCGATGTCTCCCCAACTACGCGGTATGGGTTTCACTGGTCCACAGCAACAGCGTGGCGCAATCGGCTTGATGGCCGCCGTCACCCTTGGCATGGTGCTGCTGTTTATGCTGTTGGTAATCGACAGCGGGCGTTTGTACCTGGAGCAACGCAAGTTGCAACGGGTGGCGGATATGGCTGCGTTGGAAGTGGTGAGTCGGGGGGGAACATGTGGCAGCAGCGCTACCGCCGTGACCTACGCCAAGGAGAGCGCAACCCGCAATGGTTTCACGCCCGGCAGCGGGCAAACGATAACCCCCACCTGCGGCACCCTGAAGACCGATGGCGCCACCCAGTTGCGCGTCTTCACGCCGGACCAGACCAAGTCCGACGCCATCCGTGTTATTGCCACTACGACCGTACCCACCAGTGTGGCGGGGGGCTTGTGGAGCATTTTTTCAAAAGACGGGTTTGACCCTGCTACAAACTTGACGGCGAGTGCAGTGGGAAGCAATGGTGGGTCACCATTGGCTCAGTTGACTATTCGCAGCTCACTGGTAAAAATCAGCTCCGACCAATCAACACTTCTTAACCCGCTTATTGGCGGGATGCTCGGCGGCACTTTGACACTCGACGCGGTGTCTTGGAATGGGCTAGTAGACACCAAAATCAGCTTGCTCAGTTATCTGAACACACTACTTGATTTAAACACGAACATCGGAAGTACCGACGAACTACTAAACACTAACCTACATCTTTCTCAACTCCTGGATGCGCTTTCGGTCAGCGTACTGAAAAAAAATGGCCCAGGTGCGGACTTAGTGATTAAAAACCTTACTAAGCTCAGTCTACTACCCAGTAGCACACAACTCTTGAAACTGAGTGATTTACTTAACATCGAAACAGGGACCCCAAGCGCGGGCCTAAACACAGAAATGAGCATATTCGACCTGCTACAAGGCGTTGCTCAACTGTCAAATGGGAAAAACGCGGCCGCGGTGACCGTCAATACCAACGTCCCTCTTGTCGGCAACATAGCAATTTCAGTTAAAGTTATAGAACCCCCGCAAATATCTGCTATTGGGAATCCTGCACTGGCAATAAAGCGTCCTATGGTAGACGCCGACCAAATAATGGTAAGAACAGCGCAAGTCCAAACGCACGTACACGTAGATCTAGCCATACTCAAACTGGTTTCTGACCTTACATCAACGCTAACCTCAATACTGTCGCCACTTACAAACGTAGTAAACAAATTATTAAACTTGGACTTGATTGGAGCCGTAGGCAACCTGCTTGTAGGAGACAGAACCTCATTGAGTCTTTTCTCTTCGCTTGATATTTATCTAGACGCTGCCGGTGCTAACAGCTACGTCACTGACTATAGCTGTTCAAGCAATACGTCAAAAAGCCTGACGATTCAGGCCTCGACTGCATTAGTCAATTTAAGCATCGGCAGCCCGCCATTAAACGCAACATTCCCTCCAAAGGTTGAAATAAACAACAAAACCTATCTCGCAATAGAGCCTGTAAAACTTATCAGCATTGACATTACAAAGTGCATAGCCGCTTTCATCTGTTCACCTACCCAAATCGGTGCAGGCGGAGGGCTCGGACTAAAACTCCAGACTCAAGTCGGGGCCAACTCACAGCCTATAACGTACAACTCCCCCGACTCTCCTGACGCTTTAAACTTGAAAAATGTTGGTTTGCCACCCGTTTATAAAAGCTTGAACTCTACAAAACTAATAGAGAGCATAGGCAACACACTGGACAATCAATTACTGGTTTCTTACATACCCAAAACTGCCAACATTACTAACGACGCTCTTAGTACCGTCGCTGGCACACTTCATTCGATCACCAGTACTCTGGCCTCAACATTCAAGCTCCTGCTTGCCCCCTTGCTTGATCCCATCATAAATACCTTGCTGCAAGCTTTAGGCATCAACCTGGGTAACGCCGAAATCGGCGCCAATCTCTCCTGCGGCCAAGGCGGCCGCGCCCAACTGGTGCTTTAACCAACAACGCGCCTGTAGCCGCTGACGAGGTACTTCAAGCGTGGGAGCGAGCCTGCTCGCGAAAATCATTCGCGAGCAGGCTCGCTCCCACTGGGGCTTGATCTGGAACAGAGTATCTACAGGTCAGCTCGCTTCGACCACCGGCAATTCCACGCAGAACCGGGCTCCGTGCCCGGTGTTGCTGACGCTTAGACGCCCGCCCATGTTGTCGATAATGCCGTAGCTCACAGACAACCCCAGGCCTGTGCCCAACCCGATGGGCTTGGTGGTGAAGAACGGTTCAAAGATCCGCTCCAGCAGGCGCGGGTCGATACCGCCAGCGTTGTCATCTACCTGCAGGCGCACGCTCCGGGCATCGGACTCGACGCTAAGGACAATCCAGGGCTCAAAGTCGCGGTCAGTTTCGCGCTTGCTCATCAGCGCATCACGGGCATTGACCATCAGGTTGATCAACACCTGCTCAAGCTGATCAATATGGCCACGCACCAGCACGGCACACACCTGGCCTTCGCTGCGCAGTTCCACGCCTTTGCCGCGCAAGCCTTCGCCGAGCAAGGCCACGGAGCCTTCCATCGCCTGTGTCGGGTTGAACACTTGCTGTTCGATTTCGGAACGGCGGCCAAACACGCGCAAGTGGTCTACCACACGTGCTGCACGCTGGATCTGCCCATCGATACGGGTAAGTTTTTCGTGCAGGTAAACGAGGGGTATATCACCGCTGCTCAGCCGCTTGAGCACGTTAACTACGGCCATGCGGATCACGTTCAACGGCTGGTTGATTTCGTGCGCCAGGCCTGTGGCCATTTCGCCAAGGGTGGCCATTTTTGCGCTGTGGGTCAGTTGCTGTTGCGAGCGGCGCACCTCGGTGTTGTCGCGGCCCACGGCTTGCACTTCCAGCAAGTTGCCTTGGGCGTCAAAGATGCCCCGGTCCGACCATACCCACCAGGCGTATTCGCGACCCGGCAGTTGCAGGCTGATTTCAGCCGAGCTGACGGGAGACTCTGGAGTCAAACCACCAATACGCTGCACAAAAGCCTCGCGCTGTTCGCACGATAGCCAACTGCTCAGGTTGATCCCCGGCAGTTGCTCGGTCGTGCATTCCAGGTAGCTGGCCAGCGGCTGATTGCCGAAGGTCAGGGTCAGGTCAGGCAGGTAACGGCAGATCATGGCCGGCGAATCTTCGACCAGAATCCGATAGCGTTCTTCACTGTTTTTGACCCGCTCGGCGGCTTCGGTAGCCTCGGTGATATCCAGCCACAAGCCGACTACTTCAACGGGCAAGCCCAGGTCGTCGCGCAAGAGCTTGGCCTCGTCCAGCAGCCAGTGATAATCGCCGCGCCGATCGCGCAGCCGATACCGACTACGGGTGCTGCCTTCGCGCAGCAACTGGCGCGTACGCTCAAAATAGTGCTCGCGATCATCGGGGTGGACCCACTCGATCAACGTGGCACCCGTGCATTCCTGTAACGTCCAGCCCAGCAGGGGCTTGAGGCTATCGCTGAAAAATGCAGGCAACAGCGCGCCTTCGACATAACGCTGGACGTAAATCACCGCAGGCGAACTGGCAATCAGGTTGTCCAGCCGAGCATGGGCGGCAGCGACTTGCTGCTGCTGGTTTTTGATGTCGCTGACATCCAGCATAAAACCCACGATGCGCCGTCTCGTGCCGCTCCCCAGCACCTGGCCCTGAATCCGATACCACTGGGTGGGTTGCGCGCTTTGCGTTTGATGCACCCGCGCGAACAACAGCAGATCCTTGCCATGTTCCAGCAGTTCATTAAAGCGACCACTGAGTTCATCCCGATCAGCAGGATGAAACAGCGCCAACCATTCCTCGCGGGTCAACACCTGCTGTTCGGCTGTAGACGCTAGGCTTGCGGCCAACTGCGGAGCCAGTTGCAACAGCTCGCTGGTTGTCGACCACTCCCACCAGCCCGTGCCCAATAGTCCTTGCAGGGCGTCCATGCGCTCGCGCTGTTGCAGGTGCTGCTGCTCACGCAAGCGATCCAGCAGCGGCGCAGCCAACGTGGCACACACCTGCAGCCAGTCACTTTCGCTCATCTGCGGGCCATGCAAGGAGGCCGGGTAAAAACCCAGCATCAGCCAGGCACACAGGCCTTGCTGATCGCTGTAGGGCACCAGCACGCCGTCGGCATTACCAAACAGGTCGTTGAGCCTCGGGTTGCCGTCGCGCTCAACACGCATGGGCGAGGCCCCACTGAGCGGGTCGAGCAGGCTGCCCAGGCTTTGCTCTGGCATCCACAGTTGCGGTGCATCAAAGGCGTGATAAGTGCTGTGCATGTGCCAAGCAGACTGCGCATCATCACGCAGAGCCAATGCCATGCAGGGCACACGCCCATGCTGGGCCACGCTGCGTAGCGCCTCGTGCATCACTTCAGGCAAGCGCACCACACTGCACTGGCGCAATTGTGCGCTCAAACCGAGAATCAATTGTGTACAGCGCTCACGGCTGCGGGCCTGCTGGCTGCCGAGTCGTAAGTCGCTGATATCCAGCAACTGTAAAAGCCAGCCCTCGGCCTGAGGCTGAATCCAGCCCCGGGTATGCACCACCCGCAGCCCGGCGCATTGAAAGTCCAGGTCGAGGCTGTGCCCCACCCAGTCTGCCGGTACGCCTTCAAGTGCCTGCGTACTGCCCGGCACCAGATAGCTGAGCAACAAACGCGGTGCGCCGTCGCCGGTAGCCCGCGCCAGGCCGTAACGCTGCAGGCCACGAATCTCAATGACGTAGCCCTGCTGATCGAGCAGCAACTGGATGCCCGTATCGGTACGTGATTGCGGCCCGCTGGATTCAGGCAAGCGCTCGTTGGTCCGCCCCAACAACCGCCCGAACAGCCCTTCACGGGTTGACAAGTTTGACACTCGATTGGGCCATCAGCTTGGCTGGCAGGTCAGGCACGGTGATGCTCCCCAGTTTGAGCACAGGCATGATGGAGTTCAGGGCCTCGGCCGGCAGACTAACGCTGGCTGTCAGTATCTTGGTGGCGTCGTTGTAAGAAGCGGCCGGGGCCAGACTGTCTTTCAACGCGGCAGGCACCCAGGTCAGCTTCTCGCTCAGAACGCTTTTGGCCAACGTCTCCACCACACTCCCATAGTTCGCTGCCGCCGGATCAACCGCCATGCTGCGACGCACCGCTTCGGCGGTCGCATTGTTGAATGACTGCATCAGTAACAGCGGCAAGCTGTAGCTGAGCACGCCATAAAGCACCGTAAAAAAAATCACAAACACCAGGGCGAACTCGATCGCAGCGGCGCCTTTCTGCTTTTTGGGAAGTCTTGTTTTCATGACTGCATCTACCCTGACAATCAAAACTAATATCATCATAGAATCACTGGTAAAAAAGGGAGGCCATTTACGTGATTCCGTTATGTGTTGTATTTCTGTGGCTCGCTGCTTGCTCCGTTCAAGACCTTATCCAACGCCAGATTGCCAATATCCTGACCTTTGGGGCGGCGGCTCTGGCGTTGCTGTATTTACTCTGGACAGGCCATACCTGGCTCGGGGCAAGCGCAGCCGAAGGAGGCTGGGCGTTGCTGATTGTCCTGCTGCTGACACTGCCCGGTTATGCACTGAACAAGCTGGGTGCCGGTGATGTAAAACTACTCATTGCACTCGCGCTGGCAACCGATCGTCCGACAGTTCTGGGCACCATTATCGGTGCCGGTCTGTGTGCCGGTGTGTTGTGGTTGCTCGCGTCAAAAGCCCTGCCTTTAGTGAATCAACGAGTTAAGATCCATTCATTTGACATGAAAGGCCTTGCGTCAAAAAAGCATCCCTTTGCGCCCTTCCTGTTAGGGGGATTTACCCTGACAATGGTGCTTCTTAACTAATTGATTTGCGGGGTTAACGCCTTGTACATAGTCGTAAAGTAGGTCTACGTTTAAATCAGTCGCCTCAAATGAGTGGACAAAGAAGTCCCTGATTGGTTTACCAGGAAGGAGAAGCGTGTGAACAAGTCCCAAACTCTAATAAAAATACTCGTGGTAGACGATCAGCCGTTGATTGTCGAAGAGCTGTGCGAGTTTCTGGAAAGCAGCGGTTACCGTTGCGTGCCTTGCAACTCAAGCAGTGAAGCCATCAGTGCCTTCGTTGCCGACCCACTGATAGGTCTGGTGCTGTGCGACCTGCACATGCCAGAAATGAATGGCATCGAACTGACCCAGCACTTGCAAAAACTCGCCGGCAAACACCGCGCGTTTGAAAGCATTTTGCTGACCGGTCGAGCAGACAAACAGGATGTGATCAAAGCCTTGCGTATCGGCATTGCCGACTACTATCAAAAGCCGGTCGATCTGAATGAGCTGCTTGAGGGCCTCCAGCGTCAGGAAGCCAGCTTGCGCGAACGCCACAAGAGCGATCAGCTGGGCCACCTGAACCAAAAACTGCAGAACCTGGCAGAGTCGATTGACGACCTGTATCAAGACATGGAGTCTGCTAGACGCCCTCCGCAATCCGACTATCAACCCTCAAGTCCACAAGACTCAAATGAGGGCACCTGGCAACAGATCCCGACGATTTTCAAACAACTATCGCCGCGCCAACTGGACGTCGCCAAGCTGGTCAGCAAAGGCCAGACCAACTACCAGATCGCCTGCGATCTGGGCATTACCGAAAACACGGTCAAGCTCTACGTGTCTCAAGTACTGCGCCTGACCCACATGAACAATCGCACCCAACTGGCTCTTGCCCTGTCCCCTAATGCCCCTTCCAATCACCACCGACAGACTGCGTATTAATCGCTGACTAGCGGCCTGAATAGCTCGCAAGCCAGCTCCCACAGAATGTGTTGTTGCACAACAACTGTGGGAGCCGGACTAAATCACTAAAACAGCCGCCCCCCCCCACAAAGTGCACACTCAATTCTGCTTGGCTGTACCCCCTTCATCCTGTTTGTAATACTCGGGAATTGGATGCTTGTAGCTGTCCAGCCAGCGTTGCAGGCTTAGCTCTCGCTCTGCCGGGGTGGCAACCTGGCGTATCGGCGATTGGGCCTGACCACTGATCTGAAGCTGCAACCAGTTTTCGGTTTGCTGCTGGTTTTTGGCCGCAGGGCCAGGCTCGATGGCCAGCGCGCCTAGCGGCAGCAGGGCCAACAGCACCCCCACACGAATAGAAAAAGTCATGGCAAACCTCCAACAGATTATTTGATTGCAGCCACCTGGTTGCTGGCTGTCTTGGCTTGGGTCTTCAATTCCTGTGCCCGGGACTGAGCATCACTCACCTGTTCGGGTGTCAATCCGGCACGGGTCACCAGTTCGGCAGCCTGTTTCCACTGATCCTGGTAAATCAGCAAGGTCACCAGATTCAGCGCCGCCAGCGAGTCGTCCTGCTTGAGCTCCAGAGCAGTCAAAAACTCAAACCGGGCCTCATCAACCCGGCGTTGATTGAGGTACACCACCCCCATGTCATTGCGAATCTTGGCATCGGTCGGCGCAAGTCGCGACGCACGCTCAAGGTAGGTGGTTGCCAAAGCGTTATCGCCGCGCCCCGCTGCCAACTGGCCCAGCCCATGCTCCCCTTCAGCGGCCAGACACCCCCCCAACAGCCCCCGGTACAAGGGTTCAGCTTCACTTCGGCCCAACTGGCGATAGATCCGCGCCTTGCGTAGTTGTACCTGCGCGGAACGCTCCGGCAGGTTTTGCAGATTGGCCAGGCTGGCGTGCAGCTTGCCCTCCTTGGCCATGTCATCCGCCAGGTTCAGCGACAGTTCCTGCTCGCTACTCAATTTGGCGCAGCTACCGCTCATGGCCAGCCACGGCGGATTGCTCTGCCCCCCTGTCGCACAGCCACCCAGCATCAGCAGCCCACACACGACGATGACAAGTTTCATGCTCATACTCCTGATCAAGAGGCAAAGGCTCGTGAGATCGCGACAAAACTCGGCCCGGCCAATACGATCATTAGCGCGGGGAACAGAAACACCATCATCACTACCGACATCTTGGCGGACATCTTGGAGATGTATTCCTCCATACGTGTCATGCGCCGGTCGTCGAGCAACTCCTTGAGCGCCTGCAGCGATTTCATCGCGCCGCCACCCTGTTGAATCAACTGCAGCAGGATCACGCAGGTGTCATTGAACTCATCTACTTCCAGCAAGCTCGCGGTCTTGCTCAGCTCCTGACTCAACTCCAGCCCCGAGTCCACTCGGGCCAGCACTACCCGCAACTCGCCAGTCAGCACCGGCAGCAGTTGCCTGGCCTCCTGGCTCAGCACGCGTAACGCCTGTTCAACCGCCATGCCCGACTCAAACAGAATGCGCAGTAACGGGATAAAGGTTGAAACCTCCACCGCCACTTCCTGCTGCCGTTGTTTCGCCGCGTAGGCCAACAGCCGCTTGGGGATCAAATACCCCAATGCCAAAGCCAACAGCAGTACCGCCAACAGGTTGCCTGCCTTGGGAAAGAACAACTCATGCCCCAGAAACACCAGCCCGGCAAAGGCCACCGGCGTACATACCTGAAAGGCGGCAAACAACGAACGCTGACTGGCCGTGCGCCAACCCACGCGGTTGAGCAGGATCTGGGTCTCGTTATCCAGCGAAACCGAGCGCTGACCAAACTTGCTGTTGCCCACCGCCCGCATCCACAGGCTGAGTTTGCCCGGCCCGGTCTTGTCACCTTCCAGGCGCTGCATCACCCGCTGCTGACGCAGGCGATCCTGGATCACGTTGTTTAGCAACAGCGCCATAGCGCCCAACAGTAAAACTGCGCAAATCAAATAGGCCATGTCATACGCTCCGCACCATGCGCCACAGCGCTAGACTGCCAAATACCTGCATGGCCAAGGCCGATAGCAGCAAGTGCTGACCACTAATGTCTTGCCACATCTTGACCATGTAAGTCGGGTTGGTACCCAGAAAAAAGCCGCACACCAACAGCGGCAACAGGCCCAGTACCAGCGCCGTCACGCGGGTTTCACCCGTCATGGCCTTCAGCTTGCGAGCCCCTTGTTCACGCTCTCGAATCAGCACGATCAGGTTGTCCAGCAACTCACTGGCGTTACCGCCGTAGCGATGGTTAACCTTCAGGCCAAGGGCAAACATGCGAAATTCATCGCGCTCATACAGTTCGGCAAAGTCCTGCACCGCCTCGGGTAAACTCGCCCCCAACTGCACATTTCGCGACACCCGGCTGATACTGCTTTTGAGCGGATCACGGGATGAATCTATGGCATGCAGTACCGCATCGACCAAGGTGCGCCCCGCTTTCAGGCTACGGACACAGTGATCGAGCAACTGTGGCAGCTGCCCCACCATGCGCCCCACCCGGCGGTGATATCGCCATCTGACAAATAGCCACACCAACAACGGCGGCAACACCAGCAGCGCGAGTAAAAACACCCAGCCACCGAGCAAACCACCCACCACTACCGCAGCGGCCCAGAGCCCCAACCATAAACCCAGGCGTTCGGAAGGGCGGCCCAGACCGGCCTGTAAAAAAGCCCGATCCAGCCAAGCCACGCCTTGGATCTTTTCCGCCAGTTGCGGCTGGTCGACACCCAGACGGTCCAGCACCCGGCTGGTAGTCGGGTCACGCAGGGCGCGGTACACCAAGCTCAGCGAAAACGCGAACATCAAAAAGCTGATGGTAAAAAGCAGTAAGGCCGGGATCATGGGTGCACCTCAGCCGTGAGCATTCAAAATGGGATCACGACGCAACTTGTCGCCTGCCGGGTTCACGGCTTCACGCATAAAGCCAAAACCAGTGCGCTTATCCAGCCGGAACAGGGTGTTGGTCACATACACATCGTCACGCACCCCCACCACCTCCAGCACCTCACTGACACAACGCCGGCCATCCGGCATACGCGTGAGCTGGATGATCACGTCGAGTGCGGCGCAGATCATCTGGCGCAAGGTTTTTTCCGCCACTGTGCGGCCCGTCAGGCCGACCAGAGTTTCCAGACGCAACAACGCATCCTGCGCGGTGTTGGCGTGCACGGTGCTCATCGAACCATCGTGACCGGTGTTCATCGCCGTCAACACATCAAGCACTTCCACACCCCGGATCTCACCGAGGATGATGCGGTCCGGACGCATCCGCAGGGCGTTACGAATCAAGTCGCTGGCTTTGACTTCGCCATGCCCTTCGGCATTTGGCGGACGCGTTTCAAGGCGTACTACGTGAGGGTGACCCAGCTGCAATTCAGCCACGTCTTCGATGGTGACCAGCCGTTCGTGAGGGTTGATCAGCTGGCTCAAAATATTCAGCAGTGTGGTTTTACCGGTGCCAGTACCGCCGCTGATCAAGATATTGCAGCGCTTGCCCACCGACTCCTGGAAAAACTCGAAGATCGACTGGTCGATGGTTTGCATCGCCACCAGGTCGCTGCTTTTAAGCATGTCCTTGCGAAACTTTCGAATCGACAGGCAAGGACCATCCAGCGCAATCGGCGGAATGATCGCGTTCACCCGGCTGCCATCGGGCATGCGCGCATCGACCATCGGCGAGGATTCGTCCAGGCGCCGACCCAGCGGTGCCAGGATGCGCTGCATGACCCGTTCGACGTGATGATCGTCGATAAAACGCAGGTCGCTTTGACTCAGCAAACCCTCGCGTTCAACGAACACCCGATACGGGCCGTTGACCAGAATTTCGGTAACGGCAGGGTCTCGCAGCAGTACTTCAAGCGGGCCGAAACCGGTCAATTCATCGACGATTTCTTCGGCCAGCCGCTCCATCTCATAACGGGAAATAGCCAGGTGCAGGCGCGACACATACTCCGCAACCCGCTCGGTGACAAACTGCGCCAGAACCAGACGCGAATCTTCCAGCAGGTTTTTCCCGGTCTCCTCAATGGCATCAATGATGTAGCGATGCAGTACCAGTTTCAGCCCGTCGTGATCCGCATGACCGTCTTTGTACAGGCCAGAGCCGAACAACTGTTCATTGGTCATTTTGAGCCCCACAGGCGGTTCAACCACATGGCAGGCCCGGACGATACCTGCCCGGGCAACTGCGAACGCCTGGATAGCCGCTCACCGAGTTTTTTCAGGCCCAGACTCAGGGCTTCTCGCGGGCCCAGATCAAACAAGGTGGCGGCCTGATTCTTGGCATTGATCCGCAGTTCCGGGCTCAACGGCAGCGTTGCCAGAACCGGGAAGCCAAAACTCTTGGCCAGCGCGTTGACATCAGGTGCCACACCGCGCAGATAACGATCGACCAACAACCCCGCGTGCTCCAGCTTCATGCCCTTGGCGCGCCAAAGGCTGAGCACGTCCAGGTTACGACGGCAGTCGAGCACACTTTGGTCGGTGTACCAGAGCAGGGTGTCGCAATGACTGACGAACGTGCGTAATGCCTCACTGTCGGGCTGCCCCGTGAGGTTCACCACAATGTGCTGAAAGTGCTGACGCAAAGCGCTAAGCAACATATACAACTCGGCAGCGCTGGTAAGTTCCAGAGGCTCGTCGTTGTCACTGTGGGCCAAAATCCGCAGACCGCCCGCGGCCTTGGTAAAGGCGCTGTCAATCAAGGTGCTGTCCAGGCGTCGCAGATGGCGCAAGGCATCGCCAAAAAAGAACGAACTCTCAAGCCCCATCAATGCCAGGCCATCACCACGGGGCACGCCCAGGTCCAGGAACAGGGTTTTTTGATCATGCTTTTGCACCACCAGCCCCAGGTGGCTGGCGAGCAACGCGCCGTCGGCATTGCATTGCGCACTGAACAGCACACTCAGGCCACCCAGCTCAGCATTCGGCGCGACTGCAGGCAAGCGCTTGCTCAAGCGCCGAACCAGCCCCGCCACCTCACTGGAACGCGAACCGTAGGCCACAAAATCCCTGGCGCCCGCACGCATGGCGTTCAGCACCAACTGGTTGTCCATGCCGTCGCCCAGGGCAACTATGGCCAGCATCGGTTTGGCTTCCAGTGCGCCTTCAATCAGCGCGCACTGGGCCACCACCTTGTCGCGGTCCAGGCCGACAAAAATCAACCCGGCAAAGGTCACATCCACCAATGCCAGCAGTTCGTCCAGGCTACTGCTGCCTGCACCTACCACTTGCCCCAGCGGCGCCAGCGCACCTTGCAACCATTCAAGATCGGTGTTGTTGCGCGTTAGCGCGAGAAACGTCTGGCTCAGGTTTTGGCTCATTGTGATAACCCACTACGGCGATTGGCATTGCCGTTGTCGAGGAAATACAAGCGATACCAGTTAGGGTCGTAATTGCGTAGATTTTCACCGGGCAAGGACGGCAGCTGCGCATTGGCCGCCAACGGTTGAACCAGGTGCGGCGTCACGATCATCAGCAGCTCTTTCTCTTCGCGACTGATGTTGGAGTCGCGGAAAAACGCGCCAAGAATCGGGATATCTCCCAGCCCTGGGAATTTATTCACCTGTGAGGTATTGCGCGAACTGATCAAACCACTGATCACAAAGCTCTCGCCGTCGGCCAGGGAGATGCTGGTGTCCGTACGACGAACCGTAAGGCCCGGTACTAGCGTCCCGGCGATATTCACCGCATTTGTGTAGTCCAGTTCACTAACCTCTGGCGCCACTTTAAGCATGACGCGATCACGCCCGACCACGGTTGGGGTCAGCGTCAGACGGATACCAAACTCCTTGTACTCGATCGAGACGTTATCGCTGCCGCTGCTGGGCACAGGAATCGGCACTTCACCACCGGCGAGAAAGGTCGCACTCTGCCCGCTCATTGCCACCAGGCTTGGTCGCGCCAGGGTGTAGGCAAAACCGCTGCCTTCCAGAGCGTTGATCATGGCCTTGACCTTGCCACCGCCAAAACCGATGTTGAAATACTTGCTGTTGGCAACAGGACCGCCCGTGATCACCCCCTCAGCCGTACTGAGGAATGAACCCGGAGAGCCGAACAAAAAGTTGCTGCCCATACCAAAGATCGAGGTACTGGCTTCCTGCAACTTGGTGCGGCTGACTTCGACAAAGCGAATATCGGTTTGTACCTGTACCGGCAGCGTGGAGTCTTCTGACGGTGACAGTGAGGCACTGGTAAAGCCCCCGGTGGCCTTGCCCTTGACGAATATCATGCTCTGGCGAGGGGTTTTCGAGCAGGCGGTCCAAACCATCAGGCTGGTAGTACCTGGCGCCATGCCGGTGAGCAAAAAGGCATTACTGCCATTGGCGTGAACATCGGCGATGGTCGGGTCACCCACCGCAATACGGGAAATGCTGACTGGCGAATCCAGTGCCTGCTGGCCACCCTGGGCCACTTCCAGTACCGCTGGAAACTGGCTGAGTGCCGCGCAATTATTTGGAACGGCCAAGGCCATTTCGAAAGGCAGGCTGCTCAAGATCAGAGTCCAGACAGCACGCTTGTACAACGGAACGCAACGATGGCTCATGCTGGGCTTCCTTGAAGATCAGGATTTTTATCGGGCAGGCTACTTAGCCGTTTGGTTGCCGCGAATAATTTCGATACCGCGCACACGAGGGGCGCCGCCGGGGTTGCCAGTGACAGGGCCTTTTACCGGGCCGGACATGGCTAACTGATTGAACTGATAAAGGCTGCGCTTGGCGTTATCGAGGTTATTGGAAGCCTCCTGTTCGCCCGCCCAATACTTGCTCAAACGCTGCTCCTGAGCGCTGCGCACCGCCAGACGCAGAGTGCCGGCCTGTGTGGCAAGCATCAGTTGATTGAGCAGTGGCTCAGGAACCGCCAGTACTGCGGTGCGCGCGCTGGCACGACGCTGTTCCTGCTTGAGCGCTTCCTCGGCACTCTTCGGCTGGGAGGCCAGTTGACCATCGTTGGTCAGACCCAAATCATCCCCCACGCTCAGCACACGAACCGCAGGCAATACCACCTGAGCCGATTGCTGCGGGTTGGCGGTGTCCTGCCGCAGAAACAGCAGGATATCGACGTAGTCACCCGGCGTTAGCTGCCCGCCCGCGCCGGTCACTTCGTCAATCGCTACCGCCAGTGCGCGTTCATTGGGGCGAATCATCCGCGCCAACGGGCCGCCCATATCAAAGCTCTGCTCATTGAGCCAAGTACCTGCACTCAGGCTACGCCAAGGGGTACGGCCCACCGCCTGATCAATCGCGGTGAGGCTGCCGGCAGGCACAGTGGTCAATTTCTCCAGGGTCACATCGGCGGCCGTCAAGGCCACATGCGGAGGCACGTCATGGGCTAAAACCACCACTGGCTTGCGGGTCGTGTCTTCAGCCGCCACCACTCCCTGCTCGATTACCTGAGTGACCGGAAGTGCAGCTATCGGCTGTTGCCGACTCAATACCAGGCCCCAATAACCGGCAGCAATAGCCCCAACAAACAAAATCGCGGCGAGTATTAAACTGCGTCGATTGTTCATGCACAAACTCCCTTTCTTACGGCGTACTGCAGACTAAAAAACCAATTCGCAATCAGGCAGCTATGAACAAATAACGCCGATGCAACCCACTTCGTTACTTGAAAATAGCGCAGAGAAATCAAAATGCCATTATCGGAACTAAAAATCTTTAATTAATTTTAATAATTTGATTTAACACACACTTTTCGACGGCTAATTAGAATTAATACTTTATGATTAGTCCATTGTTACAGTTGCTTTAAAATACTTTATTGCCAATGCTGTGATGGCAGATCGCAATCAAGCCGCACCATTGCAGTGCCCACCTCGGTGCACTAAGGAGAAGTCAGATGATGTTAAATACTGTTCTGAGAGTGTATATTCCTGCCCAGGCATTCGTGGCTGGCCAGATCAAGTCATTTATTAAGCGAACAGAAGGTGCTTCGGGTATTGAATACGCTATTATTGCGGCGATGGTTGCAGTAGTTATTGCTGGATTCTCAGTCGACGTACAAAAAGCAGTAACAGATATATTTGATGAGATTAAAGTTGGCCTCGCAATGCCCGCCTAATCAGTTACGACGAGTCATTACTATGAGCACCTCTTCGCCGCGCCAACAGCTCCTTCTGGTGGATGACGAAGAGGACGCACTGCTGGAGTTGGCTGAGCTGTTGGAGGGCGAGGGCTTTGGTTGCTTTACGGCAACGTCAGTCAGACTCGCCCTTCAGCAGTTGGCCCGGCATTCGGATATTGCACTGGTCATCACTGACCTGCGCATGCCGGAAGAAAGCGGCATAGCGCTGATCAAGCGCCTGCAGGAACATGCATCGCGCCAGCATTTACCGGTCATCGTTATTTCCGGGCACGCCGACATGGGCGATGTCAGCGATCTGTTGCGCCTGCACGTACTGGATCTGTTCCGCAAACCCATCTACCACGTGCGTCTGCTAGATACTCTAAACACCCTCTTCCCCTCGCCTCCCCCGTTGCACCAACCCTGACCTTAATTATATTTTCGCCGTACAAAAACCCCACAAAAGTTGCCGAAAACCGTAATCCTCCAACTCTTGAAAGACCACAATTACCAACAACTTCCGTGGGGTTAAACGGTTCCGCCAAGCTACATATATACCCCTACAACTGGTAACTAAAGCTCAACGTATAACGCGGGCTACGGTTAAAGCTGTCCAGCGCAATATCAGACATCGGTTTGGCAACTTCCAGAGCAATGTTGTAATAACGCCTGTCACCAAAACGCATCCCCACGGACGCCGAAGACATGTCTGAACCTTTTAATGGCAGTTCGTTGTACCAGGTCTTGGCCCTGTCCAGTACCGCATAAGGTTGCAGCAACTTCACCCATTCCCCGTCACGGTTAAAGCTGTAGTTCAGTTCATAGGCCACCCCCCAACCCTTGTCCCCCGAAGCCTGATCGTCCGGATAGCCACGGCCGAAGTTCTGCCCGCCAAATACCGCGCGCTCGCTGTCAGGCAAACTGTCGTCGGTCCAGTACAAGGCACCTGACATTACGCCCTGCCAGTTATCCAGAAAGCCGTCACTTTGCACCCCCGACAAACGCAACCGGAAGAAGTCCAGATCGTAGTGGCTGCCGGTCAGATTACTCTCGCTTTTGGCCCCCAAACCATCGATCCCTTGGTACACACCGGCACTCAAGATGCGTAACTGCCTGGCATCGGACTTGCGCCAATCGCCTTCATACGCCAGTGCGCGTACGTTGGTTTTTTCGCTGATGGTCTGCCCATAACCGACCACGTTGTAGTCAGTAGTGTCGTTCACCCCATACAACCGGGCGGCGACGCTCAGCCATTGATCAGGCGCGGCTATCAGCGGATGGCTGACGCCTATCGAGAAACGGTCATTCTCACGATGGGGCTTGAGCTCAAAACCATCGCTGGTAGCGATACTGGTGCTCGGATCACTGCGATAACTGGCGCCATACACGCTTAGCTGTGTGCCTTCGGCGTTCAAGTACTGGCTGTAATCGAGGCGGTAGTAGTGCTCCTTGTCTTTGCCCGGGGGAAACAAACCGCTCAGGGTCAGCTGTTCAGCCATGGCCGTTTGCGAGTTGCTGCTGGCCCCGAACAGTGCCTGAGTACTATCGCGACTGCCTTCGACAAAGCTCATGCTGGTAGTGAACGGTTTACGGCTGGCACCAATATGCAATGTCGATGCACCGTCGGTGGTGCCAGGCGGAGGTACTTGCGCCTGCAAGGTCACGCCGGGAATCCGGCTCATCAGCGTGCTATAGCGATCAAAGGTTTTACGGGTCAGCGGGCGCTCGCCCTTGAGCTTGTCTACCAGCTCATCAATAAAGCCTTTGACCCGTCCAACATCACCGTCAACCTGGTAATCACGGATATAGCCTTCTACCAGTACCACACGTACCAGCCCCTGATCGAAATCCTGCTGTGGCAAAAACGCATACGAGAGCAAATAGCCGTCAGTCTGGTAGCGCTGGGTAATGCCGCGCGTCACCTCAATCAATTGCGCCAAGGTGATTTCATGGCCCAACAACGGCTTGAACACCGCGGCCAATTCCGGCAGCGGGTAGACCGTACCGCCTTCAATCTGCAACTTGCGGATGGTCAGCCGGGTACCCATCAACAATGGCTGAGCCTCGGCGGCACCCGCCTTGGGCAACTCCAGCGCAGGCGCTGACGGGCGATAAGCGTCTACCGGCAAGTTGGGCGTGGGCAAGCTTTGCATGCTGTCGTTGCTGTTGAGGAAACGCGGAAGGATGTCGGCACCTGCATGCGGGGCCAGTGCCAAGAATAAAAAAGGAATGCAATTACGCATAAGACTCTCCATGTTCAACTACAGCGGCATGACGAAGGGACTTCATCTTTTTTGAGTGTTTCGTGAAGTTGCCCCAGCATCAGTCCTACAACCTGTACATGAAAAAAGACGAGAGACTCATCCGAATCTCCCGTCCCAACCAAGCGTAGGCGCTGTAGATACGGCCGTCGAACCGGCCAGGTGCAATAGCGTCAGTTTTTCTTGCCCAAGTTGCCCAACCCGCCAAGCACTCCCCCAAGAGCACCACCCAGACCACCTAAACCACCTGTTGCACCACCACCCGCACCTACCGTCGCACCCACTGAATTGTTGTTGCTTGAATCCAGTTTGATACCCAGCAAGCCACCACCGCCCAGACCTAGCAAGCCGCCTTGGCCAGCACCAGTACCACTACCTGAACCTGTACCGGCGACTGCTCCAAGACCCAACAATCCGCCAAGACCACCCAGACCAGTAGCCGTACCTGTGCCATTGCCGGACGCCGGGTTCACGTAACCACCCGCCTTGTCAGCCACACCGCCCACACCGATCAGCACGCCGCCAACCAGGGAGGTCACCGGATTGTTGTCGCCGGTTGTTGCCACTTTGGTGCCGAGCCCACCGACAACGCCGCCGACCTTGTTCAACAAACCGTCCACGGGAGCCCCGAGACCTGTGGTCGTGCCCACTTTGCCCGTGACGTTTTCCACCAGTGAAATGACCGGCACTAGGACTTTGTCATTCACACCACCGGTGACCTGCCCCAATTGGCCACTGGTCACGTTGGTGGTCAGTGTATTGCCGAGCATGGTCACGGTAGTGCCCACTTTATTTACCAGTCCGCCTGTGGTGTCGGTCACCTTGCCGACGACGCCGCCCACCAGCGGGATCTGACTGATCGGGGTGTTATCGAGCACAGTGCTCAAGCCAGTACCAACTGACGAGACGCCTTTGCCTACATCACTGACCGCATGGGTGGCACCCGCCACGGTAAGGCCAAGCGAGTCCTTGTCGGTGCCCAGTGTGCCCAGACCGTGGGTAAGACCATCCGTCACGGAGGTCACCGCATTGCCAGTGTTCACCACCAGACCGCCACCCAGGGTGCCGACGACCGGGACGCCGTTCAACGTGCTACCCAGACCGCTGACCGTACTGCCCACGCCACCTACGGCTGTACCGACTTGCCCTACGACCTGACCTGTCACCAGAGGCGTGGCGCCTGTACCACCACCGGTTCCGCCACCGCCCGTGCCGCCACCACCAGTACCTCCACCGCCTGTACCGCCGCCACCCGTTCCGCCACCACCAGTGCCACCACCGCCAGTTCCGCCACCACCGGTGCCACCACCGCCAGAGCCGCTATTGCTAGCCACATAGCTCTTGGAACCGCCACCGCCGCTGCTGCAACCTGACAGGCTGACGGTCATTACCAACAGCAAAGCCGTACTGGTTTTCAACCAAAGTTGAGTGTTCATGATCAATGCCCTGCACCTGTTATGCCTGAGTTCGAAACTTCCCTGTTCTGCGTCAGGGATAATTTCATCGGTTACAGACATGACAACGCCACGAGCAAAATCAAACAATTCACAACTTGGTATTAACCCCTTATATACAGACGAGCGCATCCACCTTATGGACTAATACTTTGGATCTACTCGACGACAAAACAACTTTATTTATCAATGTTATTGCTCACCCAACAAGTAACCGAGCGCGACAAGCCCACTTTAGATATAGGCATAATTAATGGCCTGCCCGCTGACGCGTAGGGTGCAAAAAACCGGAAACTGCCACTTATTCCACCAGGCTGAATTCAACACGCGCCGTCTGCCCGGTTTCATCGAGCACACTGAGTTCATAACGGCCCGTCTGTTGCAGCGTGGTGTTGAGCACCTCTTGCCGAGTGCTGACACCCAACGGGGCACCGTTCATAAACCACCAGCGCCGACCGTCTCCGCCCAAGGCCGATAACGCCAGGCGCAACACTTCCTGACTGGCTGCCGGACGACGCAGGCGGTCACCGTCGCGTACGCCAACAATCGACAGCGGCGCAGCCGCATTCAAGGCCGGGGGCGGGCATTCCCTGGAGGCCTGCGGCAACCGCGCCTCACGCCGTTCGACACGGGGTAGCCAGGGTTCCAGCGGTGCAGGCCATAACACCACTTCACGCAGCTGCGCACCGGCGCATTGCGCTGCCACGCGCAAGCCCTGCGGGTTGACCCAAATGGTTTCACGCAGGCCCACACCCAGTGGTTGATCCGCTGCAAGCAAGGTCGGGGGCGTGGTGTGATCCAGCGTCCAGGCAAAACGCTGGCGACGGCAATCGGGATTGCCCTTGTTCATGGGCTGGCCCAGCGGCCAGCAAATCGCAGCCACTGCGACGCTGGCCGGCACGGCCTGAACTGGCGCGACAATACCGCGCTGGCTGTCGCGGTTACTCAGCACATCGTGTACTTGCAACATCAAGGGCGCCGCCGACGCCAGACCAAACTGCCCCGGCACGGGCGTGCCATCCGGGCGGCCAATCCACACGCCGATCAAGTAGCGCGGCGCTACCCCTATCGCCAGGGCATCGCGAAAGCCGTAGCTGGTGCCGGTCTTCCAGGCCAGCAGGGGGCGCTGCACCAATTCGGCGTGCGGGTCGCGATCGGGGCGCGCCTGACCACTGAGGATGCGCCGGATAATCCACGCTGCACCGGGCGAGAGCATGCGTCGCTCGTGTAACGGGTCACTCGGTTGCAGACGCAAATTGGCGCTGCGACCTTCTCTCGCCAGGGCGCTGTAGCCGCTGACCAGATCCTCCAGACGACTGCCGGCACCGCCGAGGATCAACGCCAGATTGGGCTCGGCCAATGCCGGCAAACTCAATGGCACACCTCCATTGCGCATATCGGCGGCAAAGCGCTTGGGGCCATACGCTTCCAGCAACTGCACGGCGGGCAGATTCAACGAAGTGACCAGCGCCGCACTGGCCGAGACCGGCCCGCTAAAGCCCATGGAAAAATTGCCCGGACGGTAGTCGCCATAGCGTCGGGGTACATCCTGCAGCAGCGATTCGGAGTGGATCAGCCCGGCATCCATAGCCATTCCATACAAGAACGGCTTGAGCGTAGAGCCCGGCGAGCGCATGGCTGTGATCATATCGACGTGGCCAAAGCGACGCGTATCGTTGATATCCACCGAGCCCAGATAGGCGCGTACCGCCATGCTCTCGGTTTCGACCACTACGATGGCCGCCGAAGTGTGCTCGGGTAAACGGGCGCGCCAGCCCAACAACAGGTCTTCGAGTCGGCGCTGCAAGTTGGCGTCAATCGTGGTGCGAATCAACGCTGGACTGTTGGGCCGATTAAGCCGCCGCGCCAGCAGCGGCGCCAGGCTCGGTTCCAGACGCGGCGCCAGCAGCAGCGGTTCTTCCAGCGCCTCGTTCACGGCCGACTGCGGCCATACCCGGTACTCGGCCAGGCGGCGCAACACTTTGTCCCGCGCCACTTGCGCCCGCCCCGGGTGACGGTCGGGGCGCAGACGGCTCGGCGCTTGCGGCAACACAGCGAGCAACGCGGCCTCAGAATGGGTGAGCTGCAGCGGGGACTTGCCCAGATACGCCCAACTGGCCGCCGCAACGCCCTGCAGAGTGCCGCCAAACGGTGCGCGATTGAGGTACAGGGTGAGAATTTGATCCTTGGACAGGTGCCATTCCAGCTGCGCGGTGCGCCACAGCTGACGCAGTTTGCCGGGCAGCGTGCGCTCGTGGGGATCAAGCAAACGCGCAACCTGCATCGACAGAGTGCTGCCGCCCGACAACACCCGCCCGCCGGTGAGGTTTTGCCAGGCCGCGCGCCCCAGCGCCAAAGGGTTGACCCCTGGGTGCTGATAAAACCAGCGATCCTCGTAAGTCAGCAAGGCATCCAGGTACAGCGGCGACACTTCACTGGGTTGCACCGGGTAGCGCCACACGCCGTTGGCATCGGCAAAGCGCCATAACGGCGTACCGTCTTCGGCCAACACCACGCGGGCCTGATCATCCTGGGGCAAGGGCAGCGGCCAAATTCGGTCAGCCAGCCACAGCAATGTGCACACCAGCAACAGGCAAGCGACTATCCAGCTCACGATGCGTAGCCGCCCACGGTCGATATCTGGCAAAGTGGCCGCCTTACTCATCGGGATACACACATGCAAGTTGAAGGGTTTTTCGAAAGCCTGGGGCAAATGTTCGGGGCCATCATTCGCTTTATCGTTGAAGGATTGGGTGGCATTTTCAGTGGCCTGAGCCACGCCGGCAGTAACTTTGTCGACGGTCTTGGCCGTGCGCTGGGCATGGAAACCTCGATTATCAGCATTGCCATTTTGGTGATCGGCCTACTGTTTTTATACAACGCCGTACGCGCCTTTATGCGCGCCTCGATCATCGGCGGGGTGATTTGGTTACTACTGGGGTTGTGGGTACTTAGCTGGATCATCAGCTAAACACCCAAACCCTGTAGATACTCTGTTCCAGGTCAAGCCCCAGTGGGAGCGAGCAGGCTCGCTCCCACGCTTGAAGTATCTCTGTAGCCGCTGCCGAAGGCAGCGCCAAGGGCCACAGGACCTTCTTTGGGGTTGCTTCGCAACCCATCGCAGCCTGCGGCAGCGGCTACACAAACATGATTACCGGCCCTTGATCACCATATCCCCTGGTGTTTCGCCCACGGCCTGCCAGTTGGGACGGTACATGGATTCCACTTGTGGTGGCGGTACGCGGTATGTCCCTGGGGTCACGGCACGGGCCAGGTACAGCAGGTGCGTGGTGCCATAGCCATCCAGTTTCAGTGCCGCCACGTAACGGTCATCGCGATATTCCTGATGCTCTACGCTGGCGTTCTGCATCGACTCACGCCATTGCTTGACCTGGGTACTGGCGTTTTCAAGGCTGGCCGCGCTCTGGCCCAGGTTCTGGTTTTCCAGCTCCAGGCCCGCAGGCAGCAAGTCGACCACCAGCGCATCCGGCACCTGCTGCTTGGCCGTAACGGCCAGATGCACCAGTACCAGATCACCACTTTTCAGCGCCTTGAGGTCCAGCGGCTCACCGTTCATGCCTAGATAATCACGGCGAATACTCATGTTCTCGCCACCCGCCGCCGGGGCTTGCTGTGGATAGCCCGAAATCGTCAGCTGTTGATAAATCGGCGTGCTGCCCTGGTTGCGCAAGGTCAGGGGCGAGGCCAGCAACGGCCCATCGAGCTTGATGCCCGATTGGGCGTTGTTCAGCTCGCGGGTCTGGCTGCCACTGGTAAGCTGCGCTGTCCAGCTGGCTTCAGGTTTGCTCAGCAAATCGCGACCGGCGAGGAACAACGAGTTGCGCTCCTGGGTCGACAACCATTGGCTCGCCGCCAGTTGATCGGACAGATCGAACAAACGTTGCTCGCGCTGGCCGCTCATCAGGTTGTTTTCTTCCAGCAGGGCTAAAATCAACGCCTGATCGCGCAGCGGGCTGCCGTAATCACCCAGCCATTGATCCGCCTTGCGAGTCACGGCCAGGCCTGCCACCAGCGCCTGATCGGCTCGCGGCTGATCGCCCATCTTCTGCAGGGCAATCGACAACTGCACCAATGGCAGGCCCGAACGGGCATCGCTGCGCCGTTCAAAGATGCTGCGCAGGGCCCCCAGCGGAGCTTGCTGGCTACGGGCCAAAACCATCGCCGCATACGCCTGCACGGCAAAGCGGGTGTGTTCGAGGTTTTCGCTGTAGTCGGCTTCGATCAGGTTGCGTTCCTGCACATAGCGCAGCAAACGCTGGCTGGCCTTTTTCAGCGCCTCGGGCGGCACCGCGTAGCCTTGATCGCGGGCGCGCAGCAGGAAGTCGGTGACATAGGCGCTGAGCCAGTATTCTTCCTGACCGTCTGCACCCCACAGGCCAAAACTGCCGTTGTAACGCTGCATCCCCAGCAGGCGCTCGATGCCTAATTCGATTTTGCGCTTGCGCTCCGCGTCCGGCTCGCCTTCAAGGCCCAGCCGTTGCAGTAACGCGGCATCGGCATACAGCGCCGGGTACAGGCCGCTGGTGGTTTGTTCGGAGCAGCCGTACGGGTAGGCCTTGAGCGCCCGGATCTGCTCGCCAAGGTTCAGCGGCGGACGGCTCGACAAGCTGAGCAAGGCTTCGCGCCCGGCCGGTTCAAAGGCTTGCAGCTCGGCGTCGGGCAGGCTCCACGGTTGATCGTTGAGCACAGCGCGGTAATGCTTGAGCAAAGCTGGATACGCCGGGCGTACACCCAGGGTCCACTCTCGGGTGAACGGTGCCAGGGTTTCACCCGGCAGATCAAGACCGTTGACCGTCACCTTGACCTGACCCGTGCCATAACCGCCAAGGGCCTTGACCGGCACCTGCAAGGTGCTGCGCTGGCCGGGGCTCAGCGTCACGTTTTGCGTCGCATCGCCCAGCAGGCTCAGTTGGCCCTCAGTGTTGAGCTTCACTTGCAGGGTTTGCGGTTTGTCGGTGAGGTTGGACAAGTCCAACGCCAGCCGGGTCTCGTCACCACCAGCTAAAAAGCGCGGTGCGGCCAGCTCGGCCACCAGCGGCGCGGCGACCACGGTTTTACCTTCGGCCATGCCGTAGCGATCATCGGTCCAGGCCTGGGCCATCAACCGCAGTTCGCCGTTGAAGTCGGGGATATCCACACTGATTTGGCCTTCGCCCTGTTCGTTCAACGTCACCGGTGCGCTTTGCAGCGCGACGATGGTCACGCTGGTGGCAGGTCGCTTGCCGCCCTTGGCCAGCGCCGCATCACCACCGAACGCCAGACTGGCCAGACGGCCCTGCCCGGCTTCGATCAGTTGCCCGTAGATATCCAGTTGGTCCGCGCCATAGGCCTTGCGCCCAAACAGGCTGGCGAATGGATCAGGGGTTGGGTATTCAGTGATATTGAGTACGCCCACATCCACTGCGGCCAGCAGTACATGGGCTTGCTTGGGGATGCTGCCATCGGCGTTTTTAGCCTGAATTTTTACCGTCAGCGGTTGCTTGGGACGCATTTTTTGCGGCGCGTCCAGGCTCAGCGCCAACTTGCGCTGGCTGCGATCGATTGGCAGGTGCAATACACCAACAGCACGCTTAGGGGTGATATTGGTCTTGCGCTCACCGGGGCGAATGACCAGTGCGCTGATGTACAAGTCGTGACGCGCCCAGCTCGGGTCGAGCTTGATGTCGAAGGCTTTACCTTCGGCGGGCACTTCGATTTCTTCCCACCACAGCGGGCCATCACTGCCTTCAACCAACAAGTAACCCTTACCTGCCGCAGGTGGTGTGACCGTGACTTTGGCCGTGTCGCCATCGGCATAGGCGGCCTTGTCCAGCGCCAGCTTGACCTGATCGGGGCGCACGGCACCACCTTCGGCGTTGTCCTGGGCACGATAACCAGCCCAGAAACGCAGGCTGCTGATCAAGCCGGTTTTCGGGTCTTCGACTTCAACCCGGTAAGGGCCCCACTCCACCGGAAAACTGACCTTGGCGGTGTCGCCCGCCTTGAGGCTGAGGGTTTCTTCGTTAAGGTTCAAAAACTTCTCGTTGTAGTGATAGCTCCAGCCATCGTTGTCCGAGTAGTTCCAGTAGTAGTCGCGGCGCTCGCGCACCAGTCGCACTTTGAGGTTATCGGCGGCCAGCTTGTTGCCCTGGCTGTCGGCAACCAACAGTTCAAATTCAACCGGACCATCGCCATCGGTTTCAGTGCCCTCAAACAAACCGCGAATCCCCGGTAGTCGTTCCGCAGGCCACACCGGCTGCACCAGACGCCGAGTAATCGGGCGCCCGCCAGACTCTTGCAAGCTGGCTTGAACAATCAATTGAAGCGGCGATTTGGCATCGCTCCACTGACTTTCAAGGCTGATGGTTTCCTTGCCTTCGGCATTGAGGACGCTTTCGTCCAGTTCCAGATCCTGAGTCAGTTCGGTTTCTGTTACCGAACCAAACTGATAACCCGGCAAGGCGCTGACCGCCTCGCGCAATGGCCGCACATAGACCTGACCGCTCAAGCGATTGCCCGCTGCCGGAGCGCCGTACAGGTAACGGCCCGTCACCTGAATTTCAGCCGTTTGCTCAGGGCTCAGCGGCGTGTCGCTGCCTTTAAGCTCCAGCGCCATGCGCTCGGGCAAAAAATCCTCGACCAAAAACTCATACAGCTGCGGCTTGCCATCGCCGAAATCGAACACCAGTTGCCAGCGCCCGGTCGGTGCTTCGCTAGCCAGTTGCAGTGGGTACTGATACAGACCCGAGGCATCCGGCGACCAGACAAACTTGCGGCTGACCTGTTCGTCCGGACGGCGCACTTCAACGCTGACCGGCTGCGGCTTGACCGGGTTGCCGTCACGGTCGCGCAGCAAGGCATTGAGCAGTACGGTTTCACCGGGACGATACAAATCCCGCGGGCCAAACACAAAGAACTGCAACGGGTGCGCTTGCGGGCCACCAATATCGAACTCGGCCAAGTCCAGCGCTGCCGTATTCAAACGCAGCAAGCTGGTCTGATCACCCTGACGCGCCACCAGCACTTCGGCCTTGGGTGGCAGAGCCAGTTGCGCGTGACCGTCCTTGGCGGTTTTACCCTGACCAAGCATCTGGCCTTTGCCGTCGAGCAACTCCAGCTCGACACCGGCCAGGGCGCTGCCGCCTTCCAGCGCTTGGGTGAAGACATCCAGGCGCTTCTGGTAGCGATGGACGGAAAGGCCAATGTCGCTGAGGGTGAACAAGGTCGCCGGGGTCGAATAGCTATAACTGCCCGACGCAGTCATCACCGCCAGATACACCCCCGGTTGCTGCAAAGGCTTGATCCCGGAAGTCGGCAGGATCAGGGTTTCACGGGTATTACGCGCCGGGTTCAAGTCAAAGCGAGCGCCGTACACCAGATCGGCCATGTTCAGCAGGTCCTTGGCTTCGTAGCTTTGCAGGCTGCTGTTGCGACCCCATTGGCTAAGAAATGCCGGCAGTGATTCGGGTTTAACCCGGAAGAACTCGACATCCACCTTGTCGACGTTCAGCGCGATCACCGGCAGGCCTTCGGCCAAACGGGTGGGCAGCAAGTTGCCACGACTGGCGAAACCGACCATGGGCTGCAGGTCGCGGGTTTCAAGGCGGCTGACGTATTCGGCGGCCAGTTTGGCGTCGTTGACGGCGCGCAGACCGGGGTCAACGGTGAGGATCAGTTTGCGCTGTGGCTCAAGGTGGCGCAGGCGCAGCTCCATGAGGTTATCCGACAGCTCCCAGGCGCCATCGACCTTGCCGGTTTTGGCATCCACCAGATGCAGCGTGTCCGCGAAGTTCTGCTCTGGATTGAGTGGTACCGAAAAGCTGACGGACAAGGTGCTGGCACCGTCCAGTTGCACTTCGGACACATCCACCACACTCAACTCGCGCCCGGCATAGCGTTCGGCCAGGACCTTGACGTCCTGCACCGGTTTGGCCGACTGGCTCGCGGCAACCTTGGGCGCTGCGGGTTTGTCGACACTGGAAGAATCACAAGCGCTCAACAGCGCCAGCGTGCAGGCCAGGAACAATCCTTTGTTAAGCATGGTGTACTCGTTTGACTGGGCATTGAAGGGGTCGACTATATAACAGCGCGCCATGAACCACAGGCGCGCTGGTCAGATTGACTGTGGAACAGGGGATTGGTTCTCCACCGCAGATGCTGGCCTGGCTTTTGGGTGGGAGCGGGCTTGCTCGCGATGGCATCACTGCGGCCAACCGATCAGACCGCGTTGTCTGCATCGCGAGCAAGCCCGCTCCCACAGGTTACAATCACGCTCCCCAAAGGAGCCTGCATGTCATCTTCTCTACTCGCCGACTGGCGCGACCGACCGACCCATCGCCGAGTGTGGGCGCTGGCAGCGCCGATGATCCTGTCGAATATTTCCGTGCCGCTGGTGGCGCTGGTCGACAGCACCGTGATCGGCCACCTGCCCCACGCGCATCAACTGGGCGCGGTGGCCGTGGGCGCCAGCCTGTATATCTTCCTGGCCTGGATGATGGGCTTCTTGCGCATGGGCACCACCGGCTTCTCCGCGCAGGCCGCAGGCCGTGGGGATGGCACCGCTCTGCGGCAAATCCTGCTGCAAGGCTTGTTGCTCAGTGTATTGCTGTCGATGCTGCTGGGGGCCATCGCGATTCCATTCAGCGGGGTGGCGCTGAGCCTGATGCAGCCCTCGGCCGAACTGCACGCCCTGGCCCTGGACTTCTTCCATATCCGCCTGTTTGGCTTACCGGCTGCCCTGGCCAGTTATGCGCTGGTGGGCTGGTTTCTGGGCACGCAAAACGCCCGAGCGCCACTGGCGATTCTATTGACCACCAATCTGGTCAATATCGCACTCAACCTGTGGTTTGTACTCGGTCTGGACTGGGGCGTGGCCGGTTCGGCGCGGGCTTCGGTGATTGCCGAGTGGAGCGGCGCCCTGCTCGGTTTGTGGCTGACACGCGGAGCATTGCGCAAATTTCCCGGCACGCTGGTGTGGGCCGCCTTGCGCCTTTGGCACAACTGGAAGCCACTGCTGGGCGTCAACCGCGATATTTTTATCCGCAGCCTGCTGCTGCAATCGGTGTTTTTTGCTATCACCTTGCAAGGTGCCCGCTTGGGCGACGCCACGGTGGCGGCCAATGCGCTGTTGCTCAATGGCCTGTTGTTGGCCGCCCATGCCCTGGACGGTCTGGCGCACGCCGTCGAGGCGCTATGCGGACATGCAATCGGCGCTCGCGATCGCACTGCTTTGCGCCGTTCGATGGTGGTGGCCTGCGGCTGGTCGTTGCTGGCCAGCCTGGCCTTTGCGCTGCTGTTCCTGTTGGGCGGGCATCTGTTTATCGAGATGCAAAGCGACATCCCGAGCGTGCGTGAAACAGCCTTCCAGTACCTGCCGTATCTGGCCTTGCTACCGCTGATTGCAGTGTGGAGCTATTTGCTCGACGGGCTGTTTATCGGCGCCACCCGAGCCCGGGAAATGCGCGATGCAATGGTCATCAGTGTGATTATCGCCCTCCCCGTCGCTTGGGCGCTGCACGGCTATGGCAACCACGGGCTGTGGATAAGTTTTCTGCTGTTTATGGTGCTGCGCAGCCTGACCCTGGGCATTTATGCGTGGCACATGCAGCGCAAGGATCAATGGTTCGGCGCCTGAACCGAGGCAAAAAAAAACGCTGACCCGCGCAGTGCGCAGGTCAGCGTTTTTCAGTCAGCGAGGACTGTGTCGGGCAATCAGTGGCTCGACAGGTACGACGAACGGGTCAGGCCCAGACGCAGCGCATCCAGGTACTGGGTACGCTCTTTGGCGCTGATGTTGGCACTGGCCACTTTGTCGCGGTAGTGGTTCATCAGCTCTTCAGGCGACAAATGCACGTAGCGCAGCATGTCTTCGATGGTGTCGTGGGTCTCGATCCCGGCGTGGTACACGCTGCCATCGGCGTTCTGGTAGATGTTCACCGAGTCGGTATCACCGAACAGGTTGTGCATGTCACCGAGAATTTCCTGGTAAGCGCCCACCAGGAAGATACCCAGCAAGTAGTCTTCGCCTTCGTTCAACCCGTGAACCGGCAGGCTGGTCTCGATGCTCTGCTCGTCGACGTATTGCTTGATCTTGCCGTCGGAGTCGCAGGTCAGGTCTTGCAGCACAGCACGGCGCAGCGGCTCTTCGTCGAGACGATGCAGCGGCAGGATCGGCAGTACCTGGCCAATCGCCCAAGTGTCCGGCAGGCTCTGGAACACCGAGAAGTTGCAGATGTACTTGTCGGCCAGCTTGTCGTTGAGTTCGTCCAGCACCTGACGGTGGGAACGTTGACGCGCTTTCAACGAGTTATGCAGGCGACGGCACACAGCGAAGTAGCACTGCTCGGCCAGGGCTTTTTCCGCCAGGTTGATTTTACCGTCGGCGTACTGGGCGGCGATGTCGCTCATGTAGTGCGTGGCACGCCAGTAAGTTTCGGTGACCATTTCAATGTCGGTCGGGCCCAGCAGGTCCACCAGCCACTGCACGGTTTCCGGCAGGTTTTCCTTGTTCTCGATAACCGGCACGTCGTCGTTGTGCTTCTCGACGTCGGTCACTTGCACCACCAGCATGGCGTGGTGTGCGGTCAGGGAGCGACCGCTTTCAGAAAAGATGTTCGGGTGCGGCAGGTTTTGCGCATCGCAGAACTCCTTCAACATGCCCACTACAACACCGGCGTAATCGTCCATGTCGTAGTTGATCGAGCTGGCGTTGCGCGAGTGCGTACCGTCGTAGTCCACGCCCAGACCGCCGCCCACGTCGATATGGTCAACCGGCAGGCCGAGGTTGCGCAGTTCACCGTAGTAACGAATCGCTTCCTTGAAACCGTGCTGGTAGTCCGCCAGGTTGGCGATCTGCGAGCCCATATGAAAGTGCAGCAGGCGGATGCCTTGATCCAGACCCGCAGTGCGGAAACGCTCAACCACCGACAGCAACTGCGCGGCAGACAAACCGAACTTGGATTTCTCGCCGCCGGTGTCAGCCCACTTGCTCGAAGCAAGGGACGACAGACGTACGCGCAGACCCACCTGTGGCTTGACCTTGAGCGAGGCCGCTTCTTCGATCACCAGGTCTACTTCGGATTCTTTCTCGATCACGATAAAGACGTTGTGGCCCAACTTCTGGCCCATCAGTGCCAGACGGATGAACTCGCGGTCCTTGTAACCGTTGCAGACGATGGTGCCGCCTTTCGGGGCCAGCGCCAGCACGGCCAGCAGCTCAGGCTTGGAGCCGGCTTCAAGGCCAATCGACACATCTTTGGTGGCGATGATGTTTTCGATCACGGCTTCTTGCTGATTCACCTTGATCGGGTACAGCGCGGTGTACTTGCTCTGGTATTCCAAGCGCTCGATATTGGCATCGAAGGCGCCGGTCAGCTGGCGTACACGGTCTTGCAGGATATCCGGGAAACGCACCAGCAACGGCAAGGACAAACCGCTGTTCTTGCGCAGTTCGTCGACTTGCTCGTACAGGTCGATGGGCGAGCTGTTCGGGCCGTTCGGACGGACTTCTACGCGACCGGCTTCATTGATCGCGAAATACCCGGCCCCCCAATGGCGAATCCCATAAACGCTGCGGCTGTCCGCAACTGTCCATTGGCTG
The DNA here is from genome assembly GCF_963681935.1 of Pseudomonas kulmbachensis. Taxonomy (NCBI): domain Bacteria; kingdom Pseudomonadati; phylum Pseudomonadota; class Gammaproteobacteria; order Pseudomonadales; family Pseudomonadaceae; genus Pseudomonas; species Pseudomonas kulmbachensis. The sequence goes on from NZ_OY817088.1 coordinate 4,715,859, forward strand.
CCATCGTCTTTGCGTGTGCGTCGTACGGACATCGAAGTCCCCTATAAATAAGTCAAATAGCCCAGCCTGAAAGCAGGCTGGTGCAGTCTAAAGTGTGAAAGTGACGATTAGTCAGACCCTGACAACAGCGCCGAGTTTAGAAACCCGTGATAACAGGCTCTGTGAAAACCATGGCGAGCACAATCTGACAGCCCTTGAAGGCGTCAGACCAACTGCGCGGTGGTTTTCACAGAGGCTGCTAGCCGCCGGATTTCTTGGCTTTGAATCCGTGTTTGAGCAACTCGCCAAGCAACAGCTCGACGTGATCGCCCTGGATCTCGATGATCCCGTCTTTCAGCGCCCCGCCGGTACCGCAACGTTTTTTCAACGTGGTGGCCAGCTCCTTGAGCGCGTCTTCAGGCAGCGGCACGCCGGTGATGGTGGTCACCGTCTTGCCGCCACGGCCCTTGCTTTCGCGACGCACGCGAGCAATGCCATCACCTTCGGGGATCAGGGTTTGTTTGCAGGTACAGGCGTCTACTGGCTGGCGACAGTCCGGACAGTGACGACCTGCGTCGGTGGAAAATACCAAGCCACCAAGGGCGGCGAAGGATGCGGCTTTTTTGGCCACCGGCAATCCTCATTCGGAGGACAAATAATTGGCCGGTGCATGACGCTGTTGCGCCAAGGTGTACCGACCGCGAAGCCCCACTCTGGCAGGGGCAGCGCAACTCAAGCGGGAAAAACGCCTGAGCCTGAAAAAGGTCGCGCAGTGTAACGACAAAATCGCTGCTGCCCAATAGCCAATCGGCGTAAAAATCTGCGCAAGGGCCACATGGACTTCAACCGTAGGAGCGAGCCTGCTCGCGAACGGCATTCGCGAGCAGGCTCGCTCCCACAGGGGCAACTGCGCAGCGACCTACGCCGTGTTGATTTGGGTAAGGTAACGCTTGAGCGCATCCAGCGAATCCGGGCAGTAAGGCTGCTGCCCGCTCAGGCGCAACGCCTCTGCCACCGGCATAAAGCAGGCGCTCTGGACTTCCTCGGGTTGCACCTGCAGCGGGCCGTCCCACACGGCCGAAAACACCGCGCACCACAGATGGTTTTGCGGGCCCTCGAAGTAAAACCGTTCGTGAGCCGTCAGCGCCACACCACTCACGCCCAGTTCTTCTGCCAGTTCACGGGCGGCTGATTCGGCGTAGGTTTCATCAACCCCGACCATACCGCCCGCCGCCACATCCCAAAATCCGGGATATAACGCTTTGCTCAGGGTGCGCTGATGCACGCAGAGTTCCCCGGCAGAGTTGAACAAGAGGATGAACGTACCGCGACCGATCAGGCCGCGTTCACGCAGTTCGCGGCGCGGCAAGCCGCCCAGCAGGTGGTCGTCGCGATCGACCCAAGCCACTTGCTCGACATCGGAGGCCGCACGGTGCGCGGCCTCCAAGGCTGAAATAGGCATGATTTAGCCTTGCGACAGCAATTGACGAAGATCCATGACCGCCGCGTTGGCGCGGGAAATGTAGTTGGCCATGACCAGCGAGTGGTTAGCCAGCACACCATAACCGCTACCATTAAGGATCATCGGGCTCCAGACCGGCTCTTGCGCTGCTTCCAGCTCGCGAATGATCTGGCGCACGCTCACCGTGGCGTTCTTTTTGGCCAGCACATCAGCGAAGTCGACCTCAATGGCGCGCAGCAAGTGCGACAAGGCCCAGGCCTGACCGCGGGCTTCGTAGAACACGTTATCGATCTGCATCCACGGTGTTTCGACCACTTCTTCGTCAACCACTGGAACCTGACCAGGTTGCAGGCTTTCAGTCTTCAGCGCGCTGTTGAGCTTGACCCGCCCTACGCTGGCCGACAGGCGTTGCGACAATGAACCCAAGCGGGTACCCACATCGCCCAGCCAGTTGTTCAGGTTATCGGCACGGGCATAGAACAGTGCATTTTTCTGGTTCGGGTCAGACAGGCGCGCCTGATAACGGCTCAGGGAGTTGATGCCTTCCTGGTATTCGGATTCGCTGGAAGGCAGCATCCAGCTTTTATTGTCGAAGTTGAAGCGCGGCTCAGCCTTGGCCAGATCCGCGTCTTCAGCCGACTGCGACTGCGAACGGGCGAAATCCTTGCGCAGGGCGCGGGTCAAGTCGCGCACTTGCACCAGCACGCCATATTCCCAGCTTGGAATGTTGTCCAGAAAAATGCCCGGTGGAAAACGGTCATTGGACAGATAGCCGCCCGGCTTGTTGAGCAATGTCCCGGCGACGGTTTTCAGGGTTTCGACGGTCGTGAAGCCCGGCACCATCTGCTTGCCTTCTTTCTCGGCAGCTAACTGAGCGTTTTGCTGCACGGGAAAGAGGTCCGGCTCCTGGCTCCAGTACCAGCCAAATCCCAGGCAGACCACGACATAGATACCTACCAGCACTGCGATTGAGCGGCTCAACAGGATGCTTTTGAAATAACCACGCGACTGTGTTTTCGTCTCTTTGACCGACTCGCGGGCTGTGCCCTCACGTTTTTTCCAGTCCAGCATGGCTATGTCCTTTCAAATGCTTGATTCAACGGTTCGACCACAACCCTAACCCATCGTGCCTTGCTGCACGCTTTTAAATCGAGGCCAGGTTATCTGCAGGATCGCAGGGGCCATATACGCCCGGCACTATAGAACATGGATGGGCAACATGGCTGCCCGACAGTTAATTTCAAGGAGAAACTCGTACATTTGGAGCGAGGTGCTAGCATAGGGCCATCATTCGATTTGAGCATGCCCTCTTTGCCCAGCAGCCAGGATATGACCGAGCAAGAAGACCCCAGTCGCGAACGCCTGAAAAACCACTTTGCCCAACGGGTCACGCATCAGGCACGCCAGATTCTTGAGATATGGCAACGTTTGCAGGCCAACCAATGGTCCGCTGCAGGGCTGGCAGAACTCGACGACGCCAATTCGCGCCTGCTGCGTTTTGCCGAACGCTTCGAGCAACCGGAACACATCGAGCTGGCCCGGGGCATCAACGTTGCACTACAAGACATGGCGGCCAATCACAGTCGCCTGAGCAGCAAGATCATCACCGAGCTCAACCGTTTGATGCAGCGCCTGTCGCGCACCGGTCTGCGCCAGGACGATCTGATGCCCCACGTCTGCCTGCCACCGCTGCGCAAGCCGGTGTATATCCTGCTGCAAGACCTGGAGCGCGCGGACCGACTGGCCAAGCAACTGGATTTTTTTGAGCTCAGCGCCCAAGCATTCGGCAACCTGACCGCCTTTCGCCACGCCATGGCGGAGCGCCATCCAGCAGCAATTGTGATGGATGTCGACTTCAGTGGCCCCGGAATGGGCCTGGAGCTGGCGGCCGAAGCCCAGGTCGGTCTCGAACAAAAGCTCCCGCTGCTGTTTTTCAGCTTGCATGAAACCGACACTCCGACCCGCCTGGCCGCCGTGCGCGCAGGTGGACAAGCGTTTTTTACCGGTACCCTCGAAGCTTCAAGCCTGATGGAAAAAATCGAGGTACTGACCTGCGTGGCCCAATACGAACCCTACAGGGTTCTGATCATCGACGACTCACGGGCTCAGGCATTGCACACCGAGCGCTTGCTCAACGGCGCCGGGATTGTCACCCGCACATTGATTGATCCGATTCAGGCCATGGCCGAACTGGCGCAATTCCAGCCGGACCTGATCATCCTCGATATGTATATGCCCACCTGTACTGGCACTGAGTTGGCCAAGGTGATCCGCCACAACGACCGCTACGTCAGTGTGCCGATCATTTATCTGTCGGCCGAAGACGACATGGACAAACAACTCGATGCCATGAGCGAGGGCGGCGATGACTTTCTGACCAAACCGATCCAGCCGCGCCATCTGATTACCACCGTGCGCAACCGCGCCGTCCGTGCTCGCCACCTCAAGGCGCGGATGGTACGTGACAGCCTGACCGGGCTGTACAACCACACCCATATCCTGCAATTGCTTGAAGACTGCACCTTTCGCGCCCGCCGCGAAAATCGTCCGCTGAGTTTCGCCATGCTCGATCTGGATCACTTCAAACGCGTCAACGATGGCTACGGCCATCCGATGGGCGATAGGGTGATCAAAAGCCTGGCGCTGTTTCTCAAGCAACGACTGCGCAAAACCGATTTTATTGGCCGATATGGCGGTGAAGAGTTTGCGATTGTGATGCCGGACACCGATCAGGAGTCGGCCTACAAGGTGCTTGATCAGATTCGCCAACGCTTCGCCGAGATTTTCTACCCCGCGCAGCCCACCGACCTGGCGTGCTCATTCAGCGCGGGCCTGGTGCAGATGCAGGACCAGGCAGACAGCCTGCTGATGGCTTCCCAGGCCGACGAAGCGCTGTATAGGGCCAAGAACAATGGCCGCAATCGGGTGCAACCCTTTCACCAGTTAAGGCCTATTGCCACTATTTATTCGTAATCCCCGCCCACGTCACACCGCTGTAACTCAACTGCAATAACTTTTGCCGCTTCTGACTGTGTAGTAGGCAAGAATCCACATGCGCCTGAAGCTGCTAACCAACCTCAATACGCTGCTGCTGGTCGCCGTGTGCCTCGCTCTGGGCGCAACCCTGTGGTGGTCGCAGCAGGCGCTGGAGCGCCCTTTTCTGTTGATGGAGCGCTATTTGAGCCTCTCGCAGCAGTTTCAGAACAAAGTGGCACGCAATATCGAGGACTACCTTGCCAGCGGCGATGCCCTGCGCCTGAGCGATGCCAACAGCGCGCTCGAGACCCTCAAGGCCGAACTCAAGCCTTTGCCGCCAGCACTGGCCGATGCGCTGCGGCCCAGCCTCGAAAACCTGAGCACCTACAGCAATACCGAACTGCTGGCCGCCGGCAAGCTGGCCGGTGACCCGCAGGCCTTGCTGTTGCAAGCTGAACGTGAGCTGGGGGCCGGCCTCGAACAGCTCAGCCAATATGCCAGCGATCCGACCTCGACCGAGGCCCGCGCCTATCTGCCTTTGCTGCTGACCGCCTCGCAGCACTTGGCCAAGCTGTCCCTAGCCCGCGACAAGCTGGTCAGCAGCGGGCGCAGTGAACTGGCCGGTGATGTGGAGCGCGAGCTGGACAGCATTCAGCTTCAGGCCCGACAAATCGACGCCCTGCCCCTGCTGGGCGTCAGCAGCAAAAGCGCCTCGGGCACTGACGACTTTGCCGCGATGATGGGCCTTGAAACCAGCGACACGGCCCAAGCCGAGGACGCCGGAGTGGGTCTCAAGCGCGAACTCAACAGCCTGTTGAGCCGCTACCCGGCGGAACTCAAGCGCACCCGCACGCAAATCGAGCAACGTGCCCGGCTCAGCGCCGCCACCCACCTCAAACTGGACGCCGTACAACAGGCCATCGCCGAGCTGGAACCCGTGGTGCGCGCCGAGCATGGGCAAATCCAGAATGAAGTTCGGCTGATCCAGGGCCTGATGATTGGCCTGATCCTGCTCATCGCACTCCTGATCGACACCCTGCAGCGCAAACTGGCGCGGGTACTGACATACCTGGCGCCACTGCTGTCGACCTGGGCCGAAGGCGACTTCAGCCACGACATTCAACTGGGCAAAACCAATCGCGAGTTACGTGATATCGAATCCTCACTCAATCGCTTGCGCAGCTATCTGGTGAACCTGGTGGGCACCCTGCGCCTGAATGCCGAGCAGGTTGCCGGCAGCAGCCAGACCCTGGCCGAGCTGAGCACGGGCTTGCATGGCGGCGCTGAACGTCAGGCCGGTGATAGCGCACAAATCCGCGATGCTCTGGGTGAGCTGGAGGCGACCATCTCTCAGGTCGCGGGGGATGCCAGCCAGGCCGCCGATGCCAGTCGTAGTGCCGGGTTGGCCGTGGCTCAGGGGCAACGGGTGATCGGCCAGAGCCTGACCGGGCTGCACGCATTGGTCGGCGAAGTGCAAGGCAACGCGCAGACAATCGAGCGTCTGGCAGAGGAGTCGGCCACCATTGGCGGGGTACTCACGGTGATTCGCTCCATTGCTGATCAGACCAACCTGCTGGCGCTCAACGCCGCCATTGAAGCCGCTCGCGCCGGTGAAATGGGCCGTGGCTTTGCGGTGGTCGCCGAAGAAGTCCGCTCCCTGGCGCAACGCACCGCAGGTGCAACCAACGAGATCCAGACCCTGATTGGCGGGCTTCAACTGGCCGCCCGGCAATCAGTTGAAGGCATCCGCGCACAAGTGACCCACGCCCAGGCCACCGCGCAGCAAGCCCAGGCCGCAGACGGTGCACTGGATGAAATTGTCGCGGCGATAGCAACCATCTCAGACACCGCCGTGCGCATTGCCGACGTTACCGCCCAACAAACCGGGGCGGTCAGCGAGATCCGCGATCACAGTGAACGCATTCACGTGCTGGGCGACGAAAACCTGCAACGTATCGGCATCGCCCGCAACCAAAGCCAGCAATTGCTCGAGCTGGGCTCAGAGCTCAACACCGCCGTGCAGGCGTTTCGGGTGTAAGCCACCGGCAAAATTCGTAGCAGCTGCCGAAGGAACGAGGCTGCGTTCGATTGCGCAGCAATCGTAAAACCGGGCAGCGCGGTTTACCTGGCAAACCGAATTTGCCGATTTTACGACGGCTTCGCCGCCGAACGCAGCCTCGTTCCTTCGGCAGCTGCTACGCGGTTTTCATCGCACAAACTCCGCTATCATGCCCGCACGTTTGCTTTGCGAGATTCCTATGCGCCGTCTGTTTTTGCTCCTGTGTTTGCTGTTTGCCGTGCCTGCCATGGGCGCGGGGTTGCTGGATAACCGACCCAGTGCAACCCTGGGCGCAATCAATAACAGCAGCGACTTTCTGCCGGTACGCGAAGCATTCAAGCTGAATCTGATCAGCAGCACGCCCGAGTCGATCAAGCTGCGCTTTGTGCCTACCGAAGGCTATTACCTGTATCGACACAAGTTCGCCTTCAAGACCGAACCCGCCGATATCGCTCTGGGCACTGCGCAACTGCCACCCGGCGAGGCGAAACACGATGAGTACTTTGGCGACGTCGAGGTCTATCACGGCATTCTCGATGTAGACATCCCGCGCCCGGCAAACGACTCACGCCCCTTTACGCTGGTGGTCAGCTACCAGGGCTGCGCCGACAAGGGCCTGTGCTACCCGCCTGAAACCGAACGCTTGAGCATCGATGGCAGCGCCGTCACGACCTCCGACGAACCGACAAAATCGTGGAACTGGCGCGAACTGGCACTGTTTTTCCTCGCAGGGCTTGGCCTGACATTTACCCCCTGCGTGCTGCCAATGTTGCCGATCCTGTCCGGCGTGGTGCTGCGTGGTCAGGTCGGCGGCCTGCGCGGCTTCAGCCTGTCGTTGGCCTATGTGCTGCCGATGGCGGCATGTTTTGCCCTGCTGGGCGCACTGATGGGCATGTTCGGCGCGCAACTCAATCTGCAGGCGCGTCTGCAATCAGTGTGGGTACTGGCGCCATTTGCGCTGTTCTTCGGGATTTTTGCCCTCGCCATGTTTGGCGTGTTTGAACTCAAACTGCCGCAAGCCATCAGCAACCGTCTCGACCGTGTGGCCAACCGTACCCAAGGCGGCTCACTTTGGGGCGCCGCCGTGCTGGGAGTGGTCTCCAGCTTGCTGGTTTCACCTTGCGTGTCCGCACCGCTGGCCGGAGCCTTGCTGTATATCAGTGCCAGTGGCGATGCACTGGGCGGTGGCTTAAAGCTGTTTGCTCTTGGCTTGGGCATGGGTGCGCCGCTGCTGCTGGTCGCCACCGGTGGCGCGGCCTGGCTGCCGAAAAGCGGGCCGTGGCTGGTGAGTGTGAAAAACGCCATCGGCGTGCTGCTGCTCGGTCTGGCTATCGGCTTGCTCAGCCGCGTGCTGCCTGGGCCAGTGACCCTGCTGTTGATCGGTGCACTGGCGGCGGGCGTGAGTCTGTTTCTCGGCACCCTGGAGTTCACCTATAAAGCTCCGCGCCAGCGTCTGGCCCAGTTGCTGGGGCTTTTTTTGCTGGTCTACGGGCTGGCCTGCTGGTACGGCGCCCTGAGCGGGCAAAGCGATCCATTCAACCCCATCGGCCATGCGCAACCCACCAACCCGGCAGTGACCAGCGCCGTACAACCAGCCGGCCAATGGCTCACCGTCAGTACTGCTGCCGAGCTGGACAACGCACTGGCCGAGGCCAAAGCCGCGGGCCAGCCGCTGTTACTGGACTGGTACGCCGGCTGGTGTATCAGTTGCAAAGTGATTGAGCACGAAGTGCTGAACAACCCCCGAGTGCTGGATCTGCTCAAGGGTTACCGGCTGGTGCGCTTCGATATCACTGCCAGCAATGCCGAGCAGCGCGGCCTGCTCGACCGCTACACATTGTTCGGCCCGCCTGCGCTGATGTTCTTCGGCAAAAACGGTTCCGAAAAAAGTGACCAACGGGTCATCGGTGAGATCAATGCAGCGGACTTCGCCGAACGTGTCGCCATCGCGAATGACCAGATCTAGAGCTTCAGTCACAAACTTTTCGCGAACATCGGTCATCGTGCTGGCTATTGCAGTTAACTGGACAGCGAATCCGGTTTTCGGCATAGTCGCCCGGCACTGACAACTGCACACAGATAATAAGGAACAGCAGATGGCGACTTTCCTGGTTCTACACGGCCCCAACTTGAACCTGCTCGGCACCCGCGAGCCGGGCGTCTACGGCGCAACCACCCTGGCGCAAATCAATCAGGACCTGGAACAACGGGCGCGTGATGCCGGTCACCATTTGCTCTACCTGCAAAGCAATGCCGAGTATGAATTGATCGACCGCGTACACGCTGCCCGCAACGAAGGCGTGGACTTTATTCTGATCAACCCGGCGGCTTTTACTCACACCAGCGTGGCATTACGTGACGCGTTGCTGGCAGTGAGCATCCCATTTATCGAAGTGCATTTGTCTAACGTGCACAAACGCGAACCTTTCCGCCATCACTCCTACTTCTCCGACGTTGCGGTAGGTGTGATCTGCGGCCTTGGCGCCAGCGGTTATCGACTGGCCTTGGAGGCCGCCCTGGAACAGCTTGAACTACAAGCTAAACGCCCCTGACAGACCCATTGGGAGTTGACGATTCATGGATATCCGTAAAGTTAAGAAACTGATCGAGCTGCTGGAAGAGTCCGGCATCGACGAGTTGGAAATCAAAGAAGGCGAAGAGTCCGTACGCATCAGCCGTCACAGCAAGACTCCTGCTCAGCAGTACTACGCTCCGGCTCCAATGCAAGCGCCTGCCGCAGCTCCAGTAGCTGTTGCTCCGGTTGCTACCGTGACTGAAGCACCTGCCGCACCAAAACTGAACGGTTTTGTGGTCAAGTCGCCAATGGTCGGTACGTTCTACCGTACCCCGGCGCCAACCTCGCCTGCCTTCGTTGAAGTTGGCCAGACCGTCAAGGTCGGCGACACCATTTGCATCGTTGAAGCGATGAAAATGATGAACCACATCACGGCTGAAAAAGCCGGTGTTATCGAATCCATCCTGGTAGAAAACGGTCAGCCGGTTGAATTCGACCAACCGCTGTTCACCATCGTTTGAACCACGGGGAGCCAACGATGTTGAAGCCTCAGAAGCTGGAAAAAGTCCTGATCGCCAACCGTGGCGAGATTGCTTTGCGCATCCTGCGGGCGTGCAAGGAAATGGGGATCAAGACTGTCGCGGTGTACTCCACTGCCGACAAAGAGCTGATGCACCTGGGCCTGGCAGACGAAACCGTCTGCATCGGTCCGGCACCGGCCAACCTGTCTTACCTGCACATTCCGGCCATCATCGCGGCCGCTGAAGTGACCGGCGCCACGGCGATTCACCCGGGCTACGGCTTTTTGGCTGAAAACGCCGATTTCGCCGAGCAAGTCGAGAAATCCGGCTTTGCCTTCATCGGCCCGAAAGCCGACACCATTCGCCTGATGGGCGACAAGGTATCGGCCAAGCACGCCATGATCGCTGCAGGCGTACCCACGGTTCCAGGTTCTGACGGCCCACTGCCGGAAGACGAAGAAACCGCGCTGCGCATCGGCCGCGAAGTCGGCTACCCGGTGATCATCAAGGCCGCTGGCGGCGGCGGTGGTCGCGGCATGCGCGTTGTGCATCGTGAAGAAGACCTGATCGAAGCAGCCAAGCAGACTCGCGAAGAAGCCGGCGCCTGGTTCAGCAACCCGATGGTCTACCTCGAAAAATACCTGACCAACCCGCGTCACGTGGAAGTTCAGGTAATTTCCGATGGTCAGGGCAACGCGATCCACCTGGGCGACCGCGATTGCTCGCTGCAACGTCGTCACCAGAAGGTTCTGGAAGAAGCTCCGGCACCGGGTATCGACGAAACCGCACGCGCTGAAGTTCTGGCTCGCTGCGTCAAGGCCTGCGTTGACATCAACTACCGCGGCGCGGGTACTTTCGAGTTCCTGTACGAGAACGGTCGTTTCTACTTCATCGAGATGAACACTCGTGTGCAAGTAGAGCACCCGGTGTCCGAAATGGTCACTGGCATCGACATCCTGAAAGAGATGTTGAGCATCGCAGCCGGCAACAAGCTGTCCTTCACCCAGGCTGACGTGAACATTCACGGTCACTCGCTGGAGTGCCGGATCAACGCGGAAGACCCTGCGACGTTCATGCCGAGCCCTGGCATGGTCAAGCACTTCCACGCTCCAGGCGGCAACGGCGTTCGCGTCGATTCGCACCTGTACAGCGGCTACAAGGTTCCGTCCAACTACGACTCCCTGATCGGCAAGCTGATCACCTGGGGTTCGACCCGTGACGAAGCCATGGCGCGCATGCGCAATGCCCTGGACGAAATCGTGGTCGACGGGATCAAAACCAACATCCCGCTGCACCGCGACCTGGTGAATGACGAAGGCTTCTGTAAAGGCGGCGTCAACATTCACTACCTGGAACACAAACTGGCTAACAAGTAAGTTTGTATTCCCGTCAACAAAGCCGCTTTCGAGCGGCTTTGTTGTTTGCGGGAGGCTCGCAACCGCCGTTGTGGGAGCGGGCTTGCTCGCGATACAAACGACCTGGCATTGCAGGTCGACCGCAGGTGATGCCATCGCGAGCAAGCCCGCTCCCACAACAGGACAACTGCGGCTACCTGGCTTTTCATCGTTTTTGATTACCCCACCGCCAGCCCGCTCGCGTAAACTTGCGCGCTTCTCGCAGCCCGACCGGCTGCACACTCCTATTTTTCAAAGGTGCCCGCCATGCCTTGGCTGCAAGTACGCCTCGCCATCAGCCCGGAACAAGCCGAAACCTACGAAGACGCGTTCCTCGAAGTCGGCGCTGTTTCGGTTACGTTCATGGACGCCGAAGACCAACCAATCTTCGAACCTGAGCTCAACACCACACCGCTGTGGTCGCACACCCACTTGCTGGCATTGTTCGAAGGCGGCACCGAAGCCGAACTCGTGCTGTCCCATCTGGAACTGCTGACCGGCTCGCCACTGCCTGAACACCACGCAGAAGTTATCGAAGACCAGGACTGGGAACGCAGCTGGATGGACAACTTCCACCCGATGCGCTTCGGCCAGCGCCTGTGGATCGTGCCAAGCTGGCACGCTGCTCCCGAGCCTGACGCGGTCAACCTGTTGCTCGATCCGGGCCTGGCCTTCGGCACCGGCACCCACCCGACCACCGCACTGTGCCTGGAATGGCTCGACGGTCAGGACCTGAAAGACTGCAACGTGCTGGACTTCGGCTGCGGCTCGGGGATTTTGGCGATTGCCGCCCTGCTGTTGGGCGCCAAAGAGGCCATCGGCACCGATATCGACGTGCAGGCACTGGAAGCCTCCCGCGATAACGCCGGGCGCAACAACATCGCCGAAGAACTGTTCCCACTGTACCTGCCCGAGGACCTGCCACAGGTTCAGGCCGATGTAGTGGTTGCCAATATTCTGGCTGGCCCGCTGGTTTCCCTGGCCCCGCAACTGTCGAGCCTGGTCAAGCCGGGCGGCCGTCTGGCACTGTCGGGCATCCTCGCCGAACAGGGCGAAGAAGTCGCTGCGGCATACGCCAAAGACTTCGATCTGGACCCGATTGCCAATCGCGATGGCTGGGTGCGCATCAGCGGCCGTCGGCGCTAAGTTCAATCCGCGCACTCGGCTCGCAATGAAGCAGGTACAGCCCCTACAATGCACGCTTGCCTAATTCGGATGGCCGCATGAGCGATAGCTTCGTTACACAGTGCCCACATTGCCAGACCAGCTTTCGCGTCAGCCACGCTCAATTGAGCGTGGCACGCGGAGTGGTGCGCTGTGGCGCCTGCCTGCAAGTGTTCAACGCTGCACAGCAACTGCTCAACAGCAGCACTGAAACAGAGCAGCCGCCTGTCGTCGCAACGCCAGAACCCGAGGCGGTCGAGCCGCCCGCTACCCCCAAGGCGGCCAGTCCGGCCCCTTGGCAAGCGAGCGAACTGGACCTCGACCATCTGGATCTGGACGAAGAACTGGCCAGGCTCGAAGAGCGTGAAATCCAGCCCAGCAAAAGCTTCGGCCAGCCGCACAAGCCAAAAAGCAGCTCACTGAGTGCTCGTCGCGACACCCCTGACACTGAAGAAGGTGAATGGTCTGATAGCCTGTTCAGTGAGTCAGCGGCAGACCGTGCAGAGACCGCCAAAGTTGCCGAAAAAGCCGTAGAGCTCGCTGAAACCGGACGGACCGAGCCGTCCCTGTCACTGGACATTGACGAACCGGACGATACCCCGCCGCTCCAGCTTTCGCTGGACGATGACCTCGATCCGCTGCCGGGCGAACATCTGTCGGCCACCGATGACGAGGACGACGAACTCCCTGAACTGGCACCTGTCAGCAAAGGCAAACGCAAGCGCAACGAACCGGGCATGCGCGAAGAAGCGTTGCTTGACCTGGTCGACGACCCATTGCACCTGGACTGGCAAAAACGCCGCTCGCCGTGGGGCAAACGCCTGCTCTGGACCCTGCTGGCACTCCTGGCTGGCGCGGCACTGGCCGGGCAGTACATTGCCAATCACTTCGACGAGCTGGCGCGTCAGGACCAATACCGTCCGATCTTCCAGCAACTGTGCCCGCAAATCGGCTGTACGGTGCCGTCCAAAGTGGATATCGACCGGATCAAAAGCAGCAATCTGGTGGTACGCAGCCACCCCGAATTCGCCGGAGCGCTGGTGGTGGATGCAATCCTCTACAACCGCGCGCCCTTCTCCCAACCTTTCCCGCTGCTGGAGCTACGCTTTGCTGACCTCAACGGCAAAATGATCGCCAGTCGTCGGTTCAAGCCCGGCGAATACCTGAGCGGCGATCTGCCCAAGGCCGAGATGCCCCCGCAAACCCCTATCCACATTGCCCTGGACATCCTCGACCCGGGTCCAAAGGCCGTTAACTACAGCCTGAGTTTTCATTCCCCGGAATGAGCGCGCTGCGCTTTTAGTTGCTAGCTTCAAACCGCAAGTTAGAAGCGAAATGCAAATTTGCTGTGTCTTGCAGCTTGTCGCTTGAGGCTTGTAACTAGCCTTCAGCTCCAATTGTTCAAAATTCATCCAATTGCGTCTTTAACCAGTCATCGAGAGCGGGTATCATGCCAACCCTTTTTCGAACTCCCAAGATCCGGCCCCACAACAGGGAAGTCCTATGTCGGCGGTACGCATCGGCCCATATACATTGCACAACGGTTTGATTCTCGCCCCTATGGCGGGCGTCACCGACCAGCCCTTTCGTCAGCTTTGTCGACGGATGGGTGCAGGCCTGGTTGTTTCGGAAATGGTCACCAGCGACATGAGTCTCTGGAACAGCCGCAAATCGCGCCTGCGCATGATTCACGACGGTGATCCCGAGCCGCGCTCGGTACAGATCGCCGGCGGTGACGCGCAAATGCTGGCAGACGCCGCCAGGGCCAATGTGGAACTGGGCGCACAGATTATTGATATCAACATGGGTTGCCCGGCGAAGAAGGTCTGCAACAAGGCCGCCGGCTCCGCGTTACTGAAAGATGAAGCATTGGTGAACGAGATCCTGCAGGCCGTTGTGGCTGCAGTTGATGTGCCGGTCACCCTGAAGATCCGTACCGGCTGGGACCGGGACAACAAGAACGGCCTGACGGTGGCAAAAATCGCCGAACAAGCCGGGATCACTGCTCTGGCGGTACACGGCAGAACCCGTGCCGACCTGTACACCGGCGAAGCCGAGTACGACACCATCGCCGCGATCAAGCAGGCGGTGTCGATACCGGTTTTTGCCAACGGCGACATCGATTCACCGCAAAAGGCCCTGCATGTGTTGAACGCAACCGGGGCTGACGGACTATTGATTGGCAGGGCAGCCCAGGGGCGGCCCTGGATTTTCCGCGAAGTTGATCATTTTTTGCGTACCGGGCAACTGCTGCCGGCACCGCAGATGAGCGAAGTGGAACGTATTCTGCTAGAGCATCTGACTGCATTGCACACCTTCTATGGGGAGGTTTTGGGCGTACGCATCGCCCGCAAGCATGTCGGCTGGTATCTGGCAACCTTGCCGGGCGCCAAGGAGTTTCGCGCCCACTTCAATCGTTTAGAAGATACGGAAGCACAATGCGCCAACGTTCAGGCGTTTTTCGCCGAACGACACAAGAGCCTGGTGACAGGGGACGAGGGATGGGTGGCCGCATGACGATGATGACCGAGACATTAGTGAGTGGAACAACGCCCGTGAGCGACAACGTCAACTTGAAACAGCACCTCAATACACCGAGCGAAGAAGGTCAGACCCTTCGCGGGAGTGTCGAGAAGGCGCTGCACAATTATTTCGCCCACCTGGAGGGCGCTGAAGTCACGGACGTCTACAACCTGGTACTTTCCGAAGTCGAGGCCCCCCTTCTCGAGTGCGTCATGAACTACGTCAAGGGCAACCAGACCAAGGCCTCCGAGATGCTGGGCCTCAATCGCGGCACCTTGCGCAAAAAGCTCAAACAGTACGATCTGCTGTAAGCATTCAATCAAACCTGAAAGGCGTCCTGATAAAACAGGCCGCCTTTTTTGCTGACTCCTTTGCTTTTGATGGAAATCGAGATGACCGATCAGACTACCCGCCTGCCGATCCGCCGCGCTCTAATCAGCGTTTCCGACAAAACCGGAATCCTTGATTTCGCCCGTGAACTGGAAGCCCTCGGCGTCGAGATCCTGTCCACAGGCGGTACGTTCAAGCTGCTGCAAGACAACGGCGTAGCCGCTGTTGAAGTCGCTGACTACACCGGTTTTGCAGAAATGATGGACGGTCGGGTTAAAACCCTGCACCCGAAAATCCACGGCGGCATTTTGGGCCGTCGCGGCATCGACGACGACATCATGAACGAGCACGGCATCAAGCCGATCGACCTGGTAGCCGTTAACCTCTACCCGTTTGAAGCCACCATCTCCAAACCAGGCTGCGACCTGCCGACCGCCATCGAGAACATCGATATCGGCGGCCCGACCATGGTTCGCTCGGCGGCCAAAAACCACAAAGACGTGGCCATCGTGGTGAATGCCAGCGATTACGCCAACGTTCTGGAAAACCTCAAGGCCGGCGGCCTGACCTACGCACAGCGTTTCGACCTGATGCTCAAGGCCTTCGAGCACACCGCTGCCTACGACGGCATGATCGCCAACTACCTGGGTACAGTGAACCAGGCCGCCGAGACCCTGAGCACAGAAGATCGCAGCCTGTTCCCGCGTACCTTCAACAGCCAGTTCATCAAGGCCCAGGAAATGCGCTACGGCGAGAACCCGCACCAGAAAGCGGCGTTCTACGTTGAAGCCAAGCCGACTGAAGTCAGCATCGCCACCGCGACCCAGCTGCAAGGCAAAGAGCTGTCGTTCAACAACGTAGCCGACACCGACGCTGCGCTGGAATGTGTAAAAAGCTTTGTTAAGCCAGCCTGTGTGATCGTCAAGCACGCCAACCCGTGTGGCGTGGCCGTAAGCCCGGACGCAGAAGGCGGCATTCGCCAAGCCTACGAGCTGGCCTACGCCACTGACACCGAATCGGCTTTCGGCGGCATCATCGCCTTCAACCGCGAGTTGGACGCTGAAACGGCCAAGGCCATCGTTGAGCGTCAGTTCGTTGAAGTGATCATCGCCCCGTCCGTGAGCGAAGAAGCCCGCGCCATCGTGGCAGCCAAAGCCAACGTACGCCTGCTGGCCTGCGGTGAGTGGAGCGCAGACCGTGCCCCGGCCTGGGACTTCAAACGTGTTAACGGCGGCCTGCTGGTTCAGAGCCGTGACATCGAAATGATCGGCAGTGAAGACCTTAAAGTCGTGACCAAGCGCGCACCGACCGAGCAAGAGATCAACGACCTGATCTTCGCCTGGAAAGTAGCCAAATACGTGAAGTCCAACGCCATCGTCTACGCCAAGGGCCGTCAGACCATCGGTGTCGGCGCAGGTCAGATGAGCCGCGTAAACTCGGCCCGTATTGCCGCGATCAAGGCTGAACACGCGGGTCTGCAAGTACAAGGCGCCGTAATGGCATCGGACGCATTCTTCCCGTTCCGTGACGGCATCGACAACGCAGCCAAGGCCGGTATCACTGCAGTGATCCAGCCGGGCGGCTCGATGCGTGACAACGAAGTGATTGCAGCAGCAGACGAAGCTGGTATTGCCATGGTCTTCACCGGCATGCGCCACTTCCGTCACTAAACACTTTTGCAGACGCCACGAACCATGTAGCCGCTGCCGAAGGCTGCGATAAGACCCAAAAGGTCTTCAGCGATCTGAACATCCTGCAACCGCTTCGCGGTTGATCGCAGCCTGGCGGCAGCGGCTACAAGGTCTGACCCGCGTTTCCACAGAATTCAGCGTCATCCGAGGTTTTTGAAATGAATGTTTTGATCATTGGCAGCGGTGGCCGCGAACACGCACTGGCCTGGAAAGTAGCTCAGGACCCACGTGTCGCCAAAGTATTCGTTGCCCCGGGCAACGCCGGCACCGCCATCGAAGCCAAGTGCGAGAACGTCGCCATCGACGTGCTGGCCCTTGAGCAACTGGCTGATTTTGCCGAGAAAAATGTTTCCCTGACCATTGTTGGCCCGGAAGTGCCACTGGTTGCCGGTGTGGTTGATCTGTTCCGTGCCCGTGGCCTGGACTGCTTCGGCCCTACCGCTGGTGCCGCTCAGCTGGAAGGCTCCAAGGCATTCACCAAGGACTTCCTGGCGCGTCACAAGATCCCGACTGCCGACTACCAGAACTTCACTGAAATCGAACCCGCTCTGGCTTACCTGCAAAAAGTCGGCGCGCCGATCGTGATCAAGGCCGACGGCCTGGCCGCGGGCAAAGGCGTGATCGTCGCCATGACCCTGACCGAAGCCGAAGACGCCGTACGCGACATGCTCGCGGGCAATGCGTTTGGCGAAGCCGGTTCGCGCGTGGTCATCGAAGAGTTCCTCGACGGCGAAGAAGCCAGCTTTATCGTGATGGTCGACGGCAAGAACGTTCTACCAATGGCCACCAGCCAGGACCACAAACGTGTTGGCGACGCTGACACCGGTCCGAACACCGGCGGCATGGGTGCTTACTCCCCGGCCCCGGTAGTCACCGCCGAAGTTCACCAGCGCGTGATGGATCTGGTGATCTGGCCGACCGTGCGCGGCATGGCTGAAGAAGGCAACGTCTACACCGGCTTCCTGTACGCAGGCCTGATGATCGACAAGGCCGGCAACCCGAAAGTCATCGAGTTCAACTGCCGCTTTGGCGACCCGGAAACTCAGCCGGTGATGCTACGCCTGCAATCGAGCCTGGTACTGCTGATCGAAGCCGCACTGGCTCAAGCGCTGGACAAGGTTGAAGCACAATGGGACCCGCGTCCAAGCCTGGGCATTGTCCTGGCTGCTGGCGGCTACCCTGGCGATTATGCCAAAGGCGCAGTAATCCACGGTCTGGACGCAGCCGCCAAGCTGGAAGGCAAAGTGTTCCATGCCGGTACTGCGCTTAATGCAGCCGGTGAAGTCGTGACCTCGGGCGGCCGCGTACTGTGCGCAACCGCAATGGGTGACACCGTTGAAGCGGCGCAGCAAAAAGCTTACGCGCTGGCCAAGGCCATCGAGTGGGACGGTTGTTTCTACCGCAACGATATTGGCTACCGAGCCATTGCACGCGAACGCGGTGAGAACCAGGAATAAGCAATCCACATGGATAGGTAAGGGCCATTGGCCCTTGCCTAACTATTCCAGGCCCGCGCATAGTTATCATCTGGCTTCACTTTACGAAGGGATTTCGCCGTGCGCTGGCTCAGGATTGCCATAGCTTTTACCGTCGCTCTGATGGCTTCTGTACTCGGTATAACGTCGGTGCAGGCGGCATCAGCCACAAGTTGGTCGGTCCTCTCTGACCCTCAGGGCACACTGCAACTGAGCGATGTGCGCTCCGCACGGCTATCCAGCCAGTTCAGTCCCGTCGATCTTGCCCGGTTAACCCCCGCCGAACCCGGTGAAGCCCTATGGCTGCGGGTACGCTTGCAACCCGACAGGCACGAACAAATTCTGCGGGTGTTCGCCCCCGACCTCTCGCGCCTGGACATGTATGTCTTTGACGATCAAAAGCTGATCAGCGAAATCGTCACCGGCAACTCACTGCCCCTCAGCAGCAAGCCTGTGCCAAGCAGTGACTACCTACTGCCTTTACCGCAAAGTCATGAAGCCCTGGATGTTTACCTGCGCATGGTCTCGGACCACCAGTTACGTCCCCACATTACCCTCGACACTGCCGTCATGCTGGCCGCCAGCCAGGGCAAGCCCTTGCTCTATGGTCTGTTGCTCGGTTGCATGGCAATGCTGGTGTTGCACAACCTGATTCGCTTTTCCTTTAGCCGCTCGCCCAGCAGCCTGTGGCTTGCGATTTGTGAAATCCTGCTCATGGCCAGTTCGGCGCTGTTCCTGAACCTGCTGGACCCCTGGCTCCCGCAGTGGCAAGGCGCACAAATCCCCGGTGCCTACCTGGCCCTGCTGCTGACCGCACCTTGCGGGTTGATGTTTACCTATCACTTTTTCTCGAACCGTGGCTCACATCCGCTGCACAAACTGCTGTTGCTAAACATTCTGATCATCAGCCTCGGCGGCCTGCTACTGCTGTTTATCGATGACCTGCCACTGAACCTGATGACCTACGCTCTGGTCGGACTGGCGAGCCTGAGCATTCTGGCGGTTGCGGTTTACCACTGGCAAAAAGGCTACCGACCGGCGCGCATGTTTGTCATGGCGATGGTGTTTTTCAATATCGGCACCCTGGTGATCCTCCCCGCACTGCTGGGCCTGACCCTGATCGCACCGCAGGAGCTGGTTCTGGCGCTGATGATGGTGATCTGCACCAGCGGTTTGCTGATGAGCATCGCCTTGAGCGAGCGCAATCGCGGCATCACCGATGCGCAATTCAGCATCAGCCGCGACCTGGCTGCCAGTAACGCCGAGGTAAGTGCCAAGGCCGAGTTCCTGGCCAAGATCAGCCATGAAATCCGCACCCCCATGAACGGCGTGCTGGGTATGACCGAACTGCTGCTGGGTACACCACTGTCGGTCAAACAACGCGATTACGTACAAACCATCCACAGTGCGGGCAACGAGCTGCTGACGCTGATTAACGAAATTCTCGATATCTCCAAGCTCGAATCGGGGCAAATCGAGCTCGACGACGTACAGTTCGACCTCAATGCCCTGATCGAAGACTGCCTGAGTATTTTCCGCACCAAAGCCGAACAGCAGAACGTCGAGCTCATCAGTTTTATCCAGCCACAAGTGCCACGGGTGATCAGCGGTGACCCCACCCGCCTGCGCCAGACCTTGCTCAGCCTGCTCGAGAACTCCCTGAAAAAGACCGACGAGGGCGAGATTCTTATCGTTGTCGCACTGGAGGAGCGCAGCGGCCCGCCACGCCTGCGCATTGCCATTCAAGACTCCGGCCAACCGATGGATGAGCAGGAGCGTGACGCCCTGTTGCATGCCGAGTTGCACAGCAAGAACTTCCTCGCGGCAACCCGCCTCGGTGGCCATTTGGGCTTGGTCATCGCGCGCCAGCTGATCCTGTTGATGGGCGGCGAGTTCGGGATCAAACCCGGGCAAACCACCGGCAGCAATCTGTGGCTGACCCTGCCTCTGGACCCGCAACACCTTGAGCACCCGACTTCCGATCTGGACAGCCCGCTCAAGGGCGCACGGGTGTTGGTGGTCGACGACAACGACACCTGCCGCAAAGTGCTGGTGCAACAGTGCTCCGCCTGGGGCCTGAACGTCAGTGCCGCGGCATCGGGCAAGGAGGCTCTGGCCTTGCTGCGCACCAAGGCGCACTTGCGTGATTACTTCGACATCGTCCTGCTGGACCAGAACATGCCTGGCATGACGGGCATGCAACTGGCCGCCAAGATCAAGGAAGACCCGAGCCTCAACCACGACATCCTGCTGGTCATGCTCACGGGTATCAGCAACGCGCCGAGCAAGATCATTGCGCGCAACTGCGGGATCAAGCGCATCCTCGCCAAGCCAGTGGCCGGTTACACCCTCAAAACCACCTTGGCCGATGAACTGACCCAGCGCAACAAGGGGCATACCGCCGCGCACACCTCTGCCAATGGCCCGGCGGCCGTACCTGTATCAGTGCCCGGTGACTTCCGTATTCTGGTGGCCGAAGACAACAACATCTCGACCAAGGTCATTCGCGGCATGCTGGGCAAGCTCAACCTGCACCCGGACACCGCCTGCAATGGCGAGGAAGCGCTGAAAGCGATGAAAACCCAGCGCTACGACCTGGTTCTGATGGACTGTGAAATGCCGATACTGGACGGTTTTTCCGCTACCGAGCAATTGCGCGCTTGGGAAGTCAGCCATCAGCGGGTACGCACCCCGGTGGTTGCGTTGACCGCGCACATCCTTACCGAGCACAAGGAACGCGCTCGACAGGCAGGCATGGACGGGCACATGTCAAAACCCGTGGAGCTGTCGCAACTGCGTGAACTGGTGGAATTCTGGGTCGAACAGCGTGAGTTGCGTCAATCCAGGGCACAACTGTCCTAACATACACTCAATCCCCTGATAAACTTTGCGCGCCCCCCTTCGATGTGAGCTCAGACCATGCTCCATGTGTTGTTCAGTGTGTATTTGAAGATGCTGGTGCTCTACAGCCCGTTCTTCGTACTGTCGTGTTTTATCAGCCTGACCCGGGGTTACTCGAACAAGGAGCGCCGCCGCCTGGCCTGGAAAGTGGCCCTGGCCACGCTGATCTCCAGCGTGCTGCTCTATCTGTTCGGGCGCACCATTTTCAGCGTGTTTGGCATCACCGTTGACGCGTTCCGCATCGGTGCCGGCAGCGTGCTGTTTATCTCGGCACTGGGCATGGCCCAAGGCAAGTCTGTGGTTCAGACTGACAACGTGCAGCAAGACGTAACCATTGTGCCGTTGACCATCCCGCTCACCGTGGGCCCCGGCACCATTGGTGCGCTGCTGGTCATGGGCATCACCCAGCCCCATTGGGACGACAAGCTCATGGCTATCGTCAGTATTGCCCTGGCCAGCCTGACGGTCGGCGTGGTGCTTTACCTTTCCAACAAGATCGAGGGAATTCTGGGCGAGCAGGGCTTACAGATCGTAAGCCGCCTGATGGGCCTGTTTGTATGCGCCCTCGCAGCGCAAATCATCTTTACCGGGGTTCGGGGCTATATGGTCCCTTGAACAAAGTCTGCGTAGCAGCTGCCGTAGGAACGAGGCTGCGTTCGACGATGCAATCGTCGTAAAACCGGCAAGCACGGTGCATCTGATTCACCAAAGCCGAATGGTTTTACGACTGCTTCGCAGCCGGACGCAGCCTCGTCCCTTCGGCAGCTGCTACGGTTGTGCTCAAGGCTTTTCGCCATACCAGCGCGGCGTATACACCCACTGTGTACCATCGGCACGCGGGAAGGTGCAGGTGGTCGACGAACCAATCAGCACCATAGTGCGCATATCTACCTGATCCGGCGTCAAATCACCCAACGTAATCACGCGCAGGGTTTGGCCTGGACGGCCGATATCGCGCCCCAGCACCACAGGCGTTTGCGCCGTGCGATGACGGCGCACGATATCCAGCGCAACCCCCAACTGCCACGGTCGTGAACGGGAGATCGGATTGTAGAACGCCAGGGCCAGGTCCGCCTCGGATGCCAGGTCCAGACGCTTTTCAATGATGCTCCACGGCTTGAGGTTGTCCGACAGCGACATTACGCAGAAGTCATGCCCCAGCGGCGCACCCGCCTGTGCAGCAGTTGCCAACGAAGCCGATACGCCCGGCAGGATCTCCAGGTCGACGCTGTGCCACTGCGGTTCAGTAGACTCGTGCAAGGCCTCAAGCACTGCAGCGGCCATGGCAAATACGCCGGGATCACCCGAAGACACCACCACGACCGAACGACCTTGTGCCGCCAGCTCAAAGGCATGTCGGGCACGCTGCATTTCTTCTCGGTTATCGGTGCAATGCAGCACCTGATCGGCGCGAAACGGCCCGGCCATGCGCACATAGGTTTCGTAACCCAACACATCATTGGCCCGGGCCAGTTCGGCTTTGACCGCAGGCACCATCAGCTCGGCAGCGCCGGGGCCCAGGCCGATAACGGCCAAGCGTCCACGCGCCCGGCCAATCTGCTGTGGGTCCAGTGGTGCGAATGCTACGCCAAACTTTAGCCCGCTACCCGACTCGCGCCAGTCCACAGGCAGTTGCTCGGCAGCGCTGACAAACCGAAGTGGCACAGCCAATTCGAGGGCCGTTTCACGCAACTGCGCGCTGCCCATCAAGGTGTCGGGCGCAACGATGCACGCCAGCGATTGCCAGGCCAACTTCGCCTCGTGCAAAGCCTCGCGAATCGTCTGCGCCGAGACTTCAGCACTTGCCTTCAGCAGCACATTGCGCGGATAGATCAACAGCTCATCAGCCGCCGGTTCACGCTCGGCACTGCCGATATGAATACTCAGACGTGCCTGCTGACTTTCAGGCAACTGCGCGCTGACCAGCCACGGTGCATCACCTTCGATACGCACCGGCTCGCCCGCCAGCAGGTCAGACACAAAGCGCTTGCCCAATTCCAGATCGCCCAAGGCGTAGCCGCTCGGCGGGTTAAGCAGGCAGGTGCCAAAGCGCAGTTCACCGCTGGTGGTGATCGCAGGAGCAATGCCCAAGCCGGCAGCGATTTCCCGTGCCAGATCGTTCACCCCGCCCAGCCCGCCCAGCAGCGGTACGACCGCGCTGGCGTCTTCGGCAACGGCCAGTACCGGCGGCTCGGCGCCCTTCTCCAGCAGCAACGGCGCCAGCGTGCGAATCACAATTCCCGCCGCGCACAACGCAATAATCGGTGTGCCCTGCTGATACAGCTCACGCAGGGTGGCACCAAAATCACTGTAACTGCGGTCAACGTCCTCAACCCGCCCTGCCAGACCATAAATCAGCGCCTCTGAGCAGCACTGTTGAATACGCCGAGCGGTGTTCAAGCTGCCACTGCCCAGGATGACAATGGCCGGTGCTGGTCGACTCATCCTTGCCACCGCTCGCCCGGCACGATAATCAGCGAGAAGTACGGCGAGGACATCGGTTCCACTTCATTGAGCGGCACGATTTTCTGATTGCTCATGGTGGCGCGCTCAACGTATAGCGCACGCTCGGCCAGGCCCAGCTCACCCAGTACTTCGCGCACTTTATGAAAGTTGCGCCCCAGTTTCATGATCACCGCCGCATCGGCAACCGCCAGGCGCGACTTGAGTTCGTCGTGGGGCAGCACACCCGAGAGCACCGACAGGCTCTGGTTGCGATACACCAGCGGCACGCCCAGTACCGAAGCACCGCCCAACATCGAGCACACACCCGGCACCACCTGAGCCTCAAAACGCTGGGCCAGACGGTCGTGCAGGTACATATAGGAGCCGTAGAAGAACGGGTCGCCTTCGCAGATCACCGCCACATCGCGCCCGGCTTCCAGATGCACGGCCACTTCAACAGCCGCCTGATCGTAGAAATCGCTGATCACTTGTTCGTACGACAACGGCTCCGGCAACACTTCAGTGGTCACCGGGTACACCAGCGGCATCTGCGTTTGCGCGTCTTGCAGATGGGCTTCGATAATGCCGAAAGCATTGCCCTTTTTGCCTTTGGCGACGAAGTACGCCACCACCGGCGACTCGCGCAGCAAGCGCAAGGCTTTCACGGTAATCAGCTCCGGGTCACCGGGACCAACGCCCAAACCGATCAAACGTCCTGGTTGCGTCATTATTCGATCTCCGTCGCCAGTGCGTTGACCGCAGCCGCAGCCATCGCGCTGCCGCCGCGGCGGCCCTGCATGATCACAAACGGCACGCCGCGACTGTCCGCCGCGAGCATGGCCTTGGATTCAGCTGCGCCGACAAAGCCGACCGGAAAGCCCAGAATCAGCGCCGGTTTAGGTGCCCCGGCATCGATCATTTCCAGCAGGTAAAACAGCGCGGTCGGCGCGTTTCCGATCACCACCACGCTGCCTTCCAGATACGGACGCCACAGTTCAAGGGCCACCGCCGAGCGGGTGTTGCCCTTCTCCAGCGCCAGCTCTGGCACGCCTTCTTCACGCAGGGTACAGATCACCGGGTTGTTGGCCGGCAAACGGGTACGGGTCACACCTTCGGAAACCATGCGCGCATCGCACAAGATTGCCGCGCCAGCAGCCAGTGCATCGCGTCCGGCCTTGCCCGCGCCCGGCGAAAAACGCAGGTCCTCGATAGCGTCGACCATGCCGCAGGCGTGAATCACTCGCACCGCGAGTTTTTCCAGATCCGCCGGGATACTGGCGAGGTTGGCCTCGGCACGAATAATGGCGAACGAGTTGCGATAGATCTCTTGACCATCGCGGATGTAATCAATCATCGGTGTTGCTCCGTTGGCGGGCCTCAAGCCAGGCGCCCGCCGCTTCAATAGTAAGGTTGCGCCCGCGCAGAACACCGAAACCCGGTTGTTCTGGGGCACGTAAATAAAGGTCGTAATGACCGGGCGCCACGGCCAGCAAAGTGACCGGCGCAACGTGGGCCGCCGCGCAAGAGCGCAGGCAGCCAGTCAGATGTATGTTGTGCGGTTGCTGCAAAACGGCCGCCAGCTGACGCGCGTCCTGTTTGGTATCGGCCAGGCCTTTGGCGCAGGCGCTTGAACCGGTACAGGCAAGCAGATGCGCCAGCGGGGTCTGTACATCACAGAGCAACCCCAGGGCTTCTAACTGTCGTGTAACCGTGAGCGCAGCCTGCGCCTGAACATTGGGCAGCAACACACTTTGCCAAGGGGTGAAGCGCAACGTGCCGTCGCCGAACGTCTCTGCCAGTTGAGCCAGCCCGGCCAGGGTCGCGGCATCCAGCCGACCCAGCGCAGGCACGGCGCCGATATGGACCCGGCCTTGCTCGATCTGTGGATAAGTCCCGATGTGCCGTAACCCGTCAGTGCCTTCGCGCCGCCATTGTGCCAGCACCATCAGCGGCACACTGAGGCGTTGCGCCAACTGCGCCATAAAATCCGCGAGCGCAACTTCCTTGAGCAAATGACGCATCCGCGTGTGTTCCGGGCGGGCCAGATCAAGAAACAGCGTCAACACTGCCAGCACCAGCGCATGCCCGTGCTCAACCGGCACCGCTGCCAGCGCCCGGTCATGGCCCGGGCACCCGGCCAGACCAAAGGCCAGCAGCGTCTGGCCATTGTGCTCGAACGCCGACAACCACAGGTCGTGGGGGTGTTCGAGCATGGCCAATGCTTCGCCGCCGTCCAGTTGCACCGCGAACTTGGCCGACAACTCGGCAAACCGCGCAGTACTTTGCAAACTCGCGAGTATTTGCCGGGCCAGCGGGCGCGTATCGAACTGCATCTGCGGGTCGATGCCCGCAGTAGGGCTGAGCATCAGGTTGCGCACATCATCACCTGCTGCGGTCGCAGGCCCTAGGCCCACCGCCAGCAGGGGCTCAATCAGCTCACGCTGCCTGGGCCCAACACCACGAATCTGCAGGTTGGCGCGATTGGTCGCCTCGATCACGCCGCTGGCATAACGCTGGGCCACATCAGCCACCGCCCGGGCTTGCCGTGCAGTGATCGAGCCGCCGTCCAGCTTGACCCGGCAGATCCCGCCATCCAGCGCGGCAACGATGCGCAGTAACCCCGGGCAAGCCGAAGGGCGCACAGAAGTCGTGACAGGCAATTCAAGTGGCAGGGTCAATGGGCTATCCAGAACAGGCAATGGGCTATTGCAGGTGGCGCATTATGCCTGCTTTGGGCAATCCCATGAAAAGCTTGCCGGACGGAATACCTACATGGGTTGAGGCGGCTCAGCGAACACCGGGTGAACACGGCCCAGACGGCTGATCAGCAAGACTACCGTGTCAGCATTGGCCAGCATCAAATCGATACGTTTCATGGGGTCCTTGGTGAATACCTCACGGGCTTGCGCCAGCGTTTGCACCCCGGCAATTTTTTTCACATGGCTTTTGGCCGGACCGTTTGGTATATCGCTCCACTGCTGGGTATCGGGATTGAACGACTGAAACAGCCTCTGCTCCTCCACGTACGGCGAATGGCACTGCTGAGCGACGTCACAGAGCTGTTTAAGACGGCTGCCATAGGCCGTACGCTCATCCAGTAGATCGGGATAGGGGAAGCCCGGGTTCGAATAAAAAATATCGTCCGTGTTCAGTACTTGATGGTTGATCTCGTGCAACAGGAACGAGGCGCGATAGTGCTGGTTGACCGCAAACGGTGGCTCGGTCTGCTTCAAGTACGGGTGATTTAACGCATAGGGTAATTCAAACACCGAGGCGAAGAACTTCTCGGCCAAATAGACACGCTTGCTCGGGTCCGCAAGGTTGACAAAAGCCACAGTATTGTTCGCAAACCGGGATCGACACACCACGTATTTGCTTGACGTCAGTGGCGCCATATCGGGATGTAAAAACCGTGCAAGCATGGGCTCAACCGTTTGTTTGAGCCGCTCGAGCATCGCTTGATCAATTGCCTCAACATCAAAGAAAATCTCCAGCAGTTCGCGGTTATCAGCATTTACCTCACCCGCCTCGTTCAGCGTATGCAGTGCGTTTTGACTGCGTTGCAGGTAGATAGTCGCCAGCTCATGAGCCTCGCGGATCTTCAATGCCTTCTCAGGAAAACGCCGTTGAATACTGTCCATGCCAATGGCTTCCATTTCATAGGTAAAGGCATACCCGCCCATGATCGCTCTGGAAAACACCGGGCCGCCGCCCAACAGCGGCTCGCGGGTGTCCAGAACCCACTGCTGCTTGTCGTCGAGTTTCAGCAGTGGGCCGTCGAGCTGTTCGTCGATAAAAATGCGCCAGCGCTCGCGCCAGGCCTTGAGACGAAACACTTGCCCGGCCAACTGCACATAGTTGAAGCCGCTGCGCGGGTCGCTGTAAACATGAGTGGAGGGGTCTCTGTGCAGATCTTTCAGGGCCACATCATTGACCTGAAAAGGCTGTAACTCGGCTTGTGGGGCCAGCTCCGGCGTCACGCCTTCGGTATGTTTGCCGCTGCGTTGACGGGTGGCCGTTATCAGCAGCGCCTGGGCAAAATCCCCTACGGCCTCGCCCCACGTGCCCCGCCTTGCCGCGGCCACGCCCTCATTTAGCGCCCCCATGCTCTGCCAAACCACCAACGGAATACTGAGTTTGGCCGGGAGAAACATCAGCGCAGTCTGCACGATCAGGCTGAACAGGTACTTGAAAGACTCCCAATTCGCTTCGGCCGTCGTTTTCGATTGCTCCGCAGCCATTTCCAGCAGCAATTGGTAGTTATCCTTGTACAGTTCATGAAACAAATTGCCCGCGATGGGGCGGTTAGCCAGAGTGGGTGGCAAAGCCTTGAGCAACAGACCGGGTATGGGTGAGCTGATATAACGCGCCAGATGCGGTTCGACAAAACCGCCATTGGCGTAAGTCTTGCGGGTAAAGGCTGACATGCGTGACAGCAGCAGATTTTGCATAGGTGTGGAGGTGCGCAGGTCTTCGAGCACGTCAGCGTCGCTGTCGTAAGACTGGAACGTAAACTGCTCGCTGTAGTTGACCCACAAAATCTGCGGCCCGGCCTCGGGTGCCGCGGGGCCGATCAGGTACACACCCGCGACCCGGTCCGGGTCATCCCCCTCTTCTGCGATCAACTCGAAGGGCCGAATGATGATCGTGCCACCGTCCAGCGGTTCGCGGGCCGAGCCATCGGGCATGTCCATCACATGCTGCAAATAGCGCCAGGAGGTTTCCTTTCTCGGGTCGATCAGCTTCTCGCGCAATGCCTGCTCAATCACTTGCAGCCGCAAATGCTCGGCAAATTGTTGCTGGCGCAGTGCAACGCCATCGTTACCGGGCGCAAGTCTGGTCTTGAGCAAGGTTTGGTACTGAGCGCCGATATCCAGTTGCCGGGTTAACTGACGCACATAAGCGGCGTCCAGCAACGCAGGTAGCGCCCGGCCATCGTGGCCGTGCAAGGACATCGTCCCGGCGTTGAGCCGGTAAAAAGCATTCAAGGCAAACTGCGTCAGGCTCTGGTGAGTACGCGTTGTGGCCGCGGGCAAAAAAGACGGAATATTGCCCACGCCTACAGGAGCGCCAAGATAGGTGTCGATCACCACCTCAATCGCATCCGGCTGCAGCCCTTGGCCAGGAAAGTCGGTGTTCAGGCGAGACGCCAGAGCCGCTCGTGAAAACTCGGTGATTTCCGGGATGTCATGCAAGTAACTCTGATCGGCTTGCCCGGCACTCTGAAAGCGCTGCAACAGGTGAGCGTATTGCTGTTGCTCGTCTGGCGCGGCCGCTTTCAGCCAGGCGGGCAGCAAGGTATTGAACTGTTGCAGACGAGCCGTTTCGATCACCCGCTCCAGCATTACCCCGGCCCGGCCTGCAACCAACGCGCTCTGCACCGTATTTTCAAAAGCCTGCGCCGACAACGGCGTATTTCGGGCCAGACGGCACACATGTTCGATGTCCTGCAGCACCTTGTTGATAGCAGCTATCTGGCATTGGCTGATGAAGTCCTGCTCGATCGGCTCCAGGTAAAGCCAGCGATTTTGCCCGGCCACTTTCCAGTAACGCGTGCCGTCCAGATACGTCGACACGCCCGACTGCTCGGCAGTGCTCACATTGTCCAGCAACTCCCAGCGCCGGACCTTGCTCAGCAAAAGCGCTTCAAGGTGCGCCATGCAATGGTCCAAACAATCAAATCCTTCAAAGCCTGCTGCCGGAGTCCAGACAATTGCACGACCTGCGTTGGCAGACTCAAGCCCGCCGCGTTCGGTGACCAGAAAACAATTGGCCACAGCCATTGCCCCCTGCCCCCCGTTAAACGACAAGCTGATGCCATGCACATCCGGTACGAACTGATTGAGTGCCGGGCGCTGATCACTCACTGGATAGTCCAGTACGGTGTTGAGGATTGCCCGGTCAGTCGAGCCAAGAGCGTTGTCCAGATGCATGAGGCGCAGCTCGGCACGCAACATCACGCCCCTCAAGGTGGCTAGCCTGAGCGCCAGCGCATCCGGACCCTGCGGGCTGTAAGGGGTAAAAAAGAACCCCCGGAGCCGCTGTTTGAACTGGGCGCTGAAATCCATTGCGGCCTGATCCAGCACCGTCAGCACCTTGGTCCCGGCAAAGGTTTTCAGCAGCTTGGCTTCGGCACTGCTGCTTGATTGCAAAGCGGCCTCAACCGCCTGAGGGTTGAGCGGCAGCGGACGATAACCGGTCACCCGCTCCAATAGCGCATCGACAAGCATCACTGATCGAACGGGCGTGTGGCTGTCCCGAGCTTGTATCACCACGCAGGAGAAATCCAGACGTCCATGCCCGGCCCGGATCATGGGTTCCTGCAACCTGGCCAAGGCAAATGAGTATGGGGTTGGCCAATAACGCAGCAGCTCATCCCGCTGAGCCTTCAGGTTCATCAACTTCAAACCCAGCACATCGGCGACCTCACTGGGGCTGTCCGGTACCGGGGTAAAACCGCTTGCACCCGGCACATAACGGCTGCTCCAACGCCCGCCGCTGTTCAACGCCAACAGATCAGGGTCGATCAACTGCCGCACATCGAGTGCATGATCGACCGCTGCCAGCGCGACATGCCCGGCCCGGAGCTGCTGCAACAGAAAATTGAAATCGCTGGACTGCCGGGTGCGAATTGATTGCACGCAAGCGGCGAATACATCGCTGGAAATATGCTCGACACTCAATCGAAGCTCGGACATTGCCGCGAGCGACTCACGTTGATCCAAAGCGATGTAGCGCGCAATCGATGCATACGTCGCAGGGGTTCTCAAACTCGACAGCAGCCAACTCTTGAACCGCGCCCGAGTGCCATGCTTGATCAACCCTTGGGCTGCGCTAAATGAAAAAACCGGGCTCTCCTGCTTCGGAAAAAACACACTGAACACCCCTGACAAGGCTAACTCGCCCTTGGTCGGATCAAACACCGCCAAACGCGCAGCCTGTACCTGGGCGTTGTTATTAACGTCCGAAAACATCTGCTGCAAATGGCCAAATTGTTCCCGGGTAATCTGCTGGTCATGCAGGGCTTGTAGCGTCTGGTGATAAAACAGGTCGCCGAGCCTGGCGACACAATGGTCAAACGGGCTGACTTGCGCTGCACCCGCCTCCTGCCAATACGTGTCCAGAGCCGCCTGCATGCGCTTTGGCAGGTCTTTGGTTGCACTCGACAGCACTCGAACAAGGCGCGTTTCAACTTCATGGGTGCCGCCCTCAGGCAACCCCAAAATCTCTCGGCTATCGGCAGCGGGCAATTCACCCTTCAGGTAAAAATCCAGCGCCGCCGTGCCCAAGCTTACTGTCGTGACCTGGTCTTCCTGCGTGGGGTGTTCCCCACGTCTGCTGCTGCGAAGCCAGATCGTCTGAAAATCCAATAGCCAACCTGGATACTCCCGCGCCAGCGCACGACTCAACTGTGTATCGAGGACCGAGCGTAACGAAGGCAGAGTGATCAGACTGGCCAATGCCTGCACCCGGCAACTGACTAAAAAGTCGCTAACACCCTGACTGACATTCTGCATCACCGGTGATTGCACCTGCCGGGTGTCGAGCGTCAGCGCACCAGGCGTGATCAGAGCAGCGCGCACGTCCAGAGGGGTCAAGCGCAACAACTCACTGCGCTGTTCGGGATCGTCCAGTTGCTGCTCGAGCGCCTGGCGCAAAGCACTTTCGTCGGCGAACCGTCGCAACGTGCCCGTTACAGTAAATAAAAATACGGCGCTGCCTGGGGCATTGCCTGGTCGGCACAGCAGGGCACCCGCCCAGTGCACCGGTCGGCATTGCTTGCGTGACACAAACAGGCTGTGCACCTGCGCCGACCCGGTGGGGTGGTCTTCCTTTACCGCACTGCGCAGCGCGCTGCTTTCGGCCGCACTGAGGTCACCCGCCAACTCGGCGAGCGACAGGCTGTTCATGAAGCATTCATACAAGGCCTGCTCTGCATAAAACGGGCGTGGGATAGCGTTCATCGTTCATCTCGCAAGCGTGACGGGCGAGCCTGAAGGGCGCCCTGAAAATGAACTCAAACGCTAAGCCACGGCACCATTGCAAAGGCATTACATACTTATCGACACCAAACCGTTGTAACCGCGGCTGCAGCGCCCCGCCCAATCTTCGCCAAGGTCACGTCATTGCACCCGGTGGCTTTATGCGCAAGGCACCTGCAGGCCAAGGCGCGCTATCATGCGTGCCCTGTCTACGGGCCTTTGAAACCCGCTGGCAGTTGGATAAATCAGCGTTCACCAAGAGGATCGGCATGTCGCCCTGGCTAACAATTGTGGGAATCGGTGAAGACGGCTTCAGCGGTCTGGGCAAAACTGCGCGCCGCGCGCTGTTGAGTGCTGGCACCGTGATAGGCGGCCAGCGCCAGCTCGACCTGCTGCCCGCATGCATCCGTGGCCAGCGCCAAACCTGGCCCAGCCCGTTTTCATTGGCCCCCGTGCTGGCAATGCGCGGCGAACCCGTGTGCGTACTGGCCAGCGGCGATCCGATGCTGTTTGGCGTCGGTGCCAGCCTGGCACGATTGGTCCCGAGCGATGAAATGCAGGTTCTGTCAGCGCCTTCGTCCTTTTCGCTGGCAGCCGCCCGACTGGGCTGGGCCTTGCAGGACGTGGTCACGCTGTCCGTAGTAGCGCGCCCAGTAGCCGCTCTCAATGCCCATCTGCACAGCGGCGTGCGCTTGTTGGTGTTGAGCAACGATGGCAGTAGCCCGGCCATTATTGCTGCGATGCTGCGCGAACAGGGTTTTGGCCCGAGCCTGCTGACGGTGCTGGAACATCTTGGCGGCCCACTGGAACGCCGGGTTGAAGCCTGCGCCAATGCCTGGAGCGACCCGCCGATCGCAGCCCTCAACCTGATCGCTATTGAATGCCAGGCCGATGCCTCGACCCAGCCCCTATCCCGTGGCGGCTTGCCTGACTCGGCCTTCAAGCATGACGGCCAACTGACCAAGCGCGATGTGCGGGCCATCACCCTCGCCCGTCTTGCGCCCTTGCCCGGCCAACTGCTGTGGGATGTGGGCGCGGGCAGCGGCTCAATCGGTATCGAGTGGATGCGCACCTGGCCAAGCTGCCGCACGCTGGCGATTGAAGCCGATGCGGGCCGCCAACAACTGATCGAACACAACCGCGATGCTCTGGGCGTTCCCGGCCTGCAACTGATTCGCGGCAAGGCCCCGCAAGCCCTTGCCGGGCTGGAGCGCCCGGACGCGATTTTTATCGGTGGCGGCGTGACCCGCGAGGGCGTGCTCGACACCTGCTGGCAGCAACTCAAGCCCGGCGGGCGACTGGTGGCCAATGCCGTCACCCTGCAAAGTGAAATGCTCCTGATGAGCTGGCGCGAACGCCACGGCGGCGAACTGACGCGGGTTCATATCGCTCAGGCGCAACCGCTGGGCGAGTTCGACACCTGGCGCCAGGCGCTGCCGATTACCCTTCTGGACATGACCAAGCCCCTCGATGCGTGACGAAACCGCCGAACAACCCGCACCGCTGCGCAGTGGCCTGACCACCGGCAGCTGCGCCACCGCCACCAGCCTGGCCGCCGCCCGCTTGCTGCTCAGCGGCGTCTGCCATGACGCGGTTGAGATCACCCTGCCCAAAGGCAAAAAGGTGCAGATGCGTCTGGAATTCTGCCGCCTGTGCGAAGCAGGCGCCGAAGCGGGCACCATCAAGGACGCAGGCGATGACCCGGACGTGACCCACGGCGCACTGCTCTACTCGCGGGTGCGCCTGCGGCCCGAAGCGGGCATCGGCTTTGTCGCCGGGCGGGGCGTCGGTACGGTGACCCGCCCAGGGCTGGTACTGAACGTGGGCGAACCGGCAATCAACCCGGTACCGCGCAAGATGATCACCGACCATTTGCAGCAACTGGCAGCCGAGCTGAATTACGGCGGCGGCTTTGAAGTGACCGTAAACGTGCAAGACGGCGAAGCACTGGCCCTGAAAACCATGAACCCGCGCTTGGGGATTCTCGGCGGGCTGTCGATTCTGGGCACCAGCGGCATCGTGCGCCCGTTCTCGTGTGCGGCCTATATCGCCTCGATCCACCAGGGCATCGACGTGGCCAAAACCAACGGCTACCTGCATATCGCCGCCTGCACCGGCAATGCCAGCGAAGACACCATGCGCCGGGTCTACAACCTGCCGGAAATTGCCCTGATCGAAATGGGCGACTTCGTCGGCGCGGTCCTCAAGCATTTGCGCAAAGTCCCTGTGGATAAGTTGAGCATTTGCGGCGGTTTCGGAAAGATCAGCAAGCTGGCCGCGGGGCATATGGACCTGCACAGCCGTCACTCCAGCATTGACCTGCCGCAACTGGCGCAATGGGCCGCTGCCATTGGTGCCGACCTACAACTACAGGAAGCCATTCGCCAGGCCAACACCAGCCAACAAGCCTTGGCGATGGCCAGTGCGGTCGGTATCGCCTTGGGCGATGCGGTATGCCAGCACGCGCTGAATTTTGCCCGCAGCGTGGTGCCTGCCCAGGTACAGATTGAAGTGTTCGCCATCGACCGCCAAGGCGGCATCGTTGGCCACGCCGGAGCTTTTGCATGAAACGGATATTGTTGCTCGGTGGCGTCACCGAAGCGCTGGCCATCGCCCGCACGCTCGGCCCCCAACACGTCTACAGCCTGGCCGGGGTCGGTCGCGTGCCTACCGATTTGCGTTGTGAAGTACGGGTTGGTGGTTATGGCGGCGCAGAAGGTCTGGCCCGGTATATTGCCGACGAGGGCATCGACTTGCTGCTGGATGCGACCCACCCCTACGCGGCACAAATCAGCCGTAACGCAGCTCTTGCCGCTGCAGCCAGCGCCATCCCGTGCTGGGCCCTGCGGCGCCCGGAGTGGGTTGCACAAGCCGGTGATGACTGGCGGGAAGTGGCGGATTGGGCCGAACTGGTCGAAGCCTTGAGACCATTCAAACGCCCGCTGTTCACCCTGGGCCGCGAACCGCTGGAGCATCTGCATGAGATCCCCGAGCACCAGTTCTGGACCTTGCGCGCTCTGGATCAGTACCCCGGCAATGAACGTTGCGAGGTGATCGGCGCACGCGGGCCGTTTCTGCTCGACGAAGAGCGAGCATTGTTCGAGCAGCGCCAGATTGATGTACTGATCAGCAAAAACAGCGGCAGCAGCGCCACCGAACCCAAACTGGAAGTCGCCCGCGAGCGTGGAGTACCGGTGTTGATCCTCAAGCGGCCGGAGCTGGCGAGGGTTGATCGGGAGTTTGTGCTGGCTGATGAGTTACTGACGACTTTAAGAGCACTTCATTACGCATGAATTTCATCGCCCTTGCCATATGGTAACTTATTTGTTACCTTTAGCGGCATGACGATCTCCGTAGAAGAATATTGCGGTCAAGATAAAACCAGCCCTTTCGAGCGCTGGTTTTCGTCATTGGATGCCCATGCTGCAGCTAAGGTATCCACAGCAATTTTGCGCATGGAGATGGGCAACACTTCGAACATAAAGTGGTTTGAAGGCTTGGGGGAGTACCGCATCGATTGGGGCCCCGGCTATAGAATCTATTTGTTACAGGAAGGAAAACGCTTGATCATCCTGTTTGGCGGTGGCGACAAGTCCAGCCAGAAACACGATATCAAACAGGCTAAAAAACTCATTGCCGAGTACAAAAGCCGAAAAAACACCACGCAACACACGAGGTAATTGCTATGGCTCTCACAAGAAGTTTCAAGCAAACAATTGCTGAGCGAGCCCAACGCGACCCCGCATTTGCTCAAGCTCTGCTCGATGAAGCCGCTACTCTTTTCCTGAATGGCGAGCCAGAAATGGCGCGGGTCATTCTTCGCGATCTGGTCAATGCCACCGTGGGGTTTGAAGGCCTGTCCAAAGAAACAGCCAAGCCCAGCAAGAGCCTGCATAGAATGCTCTCGGTCAGTGGCAACCCGAGCATGGACAATCTGGCGGCCATCTTTGCCGTTATCCGTAGCAATCTCGGGGTTCAAATAGAGGTACATGCGGTGCCGGCGCACTGACGCGTACTCCAGTGCGGTGACACTCAGCCGCACCCGCTCTTTTTACTTACGCCGATCATTCAGGCTTAATAGCCACCTTGATCGCCTCACTCATGGAATTGCTCATGTCCCGACAACGGTTTGCATTTGCCTGGATCGCCTGCTTTGCAGTGCTGTTCAACATGCTTGCCATGTCGACGGCCGGAGCGATGGGTAACGCTAAACCTGCTGCCACCGAACAGTTTATGTGGAGCAGCTTTTGCACCTCAACCGGCACCAAGATGGTTGCCGTGTCGCTGGGCACGGTTGACGCGGGTGACAGCCAGCAAGACGATCACTCCACCATGCAGCATTGCTGGTGCTGCTCGGGTTCTGCGCCGCTGGTGGCTCTGCCCGCGCATATTCCCACCTTGTATTTTGCGGCCATCGAACATGGCCACAGCCTGATCCCCGATCACCTCAAACGCCCTACCCCGCGCCAGCAATGGCCGAGCCTCAACCCCCGCGCCTCACCTCTGGTCTGATTCCGCCTCGCACTCCTTTTGCGTTTTGAATCGTTCCGGAGAATCGCCATGTTGAACCGCTCACTGCTCAAGCACGCCCTGATCGCGGCGGCTGTATTGCTGCCTGCCTGTTTTGCCAACGCCCACGAATACAAAAGCGGCACGCTACAAATTGCCCACCCGTGGTCACAAGAGCTGCCGCCCAACGCGCCGACCGTGGCCGCGTATTTTGTCATTCACAACACCGGCACCACTGCCGATCGCCTGGTCAGTGTCGACACCCCTATTGCCGACAAGGCCGAGCTGCATCAGCACGTGATGGAGGGCGACTTGATGAAAATGCTGCCGGTGGCCAGCGTCGACGTCCCGCCTGGCGGCACCGTGACGTTTGCGCCCATGGCGTACCACGTGATGATGTTCGGCCTCAAGGATCGCAGCCTGCTGCAGGACGGCAAGCACTTCCCGCTGACCCTGCACTTTGAAAAAGCCGGTGCGGTGCCGGTTGAAGTCAACGTGCAGAAAACAGCCCCGGCCGACAGCATGGAACACATGCACGCCCACTAACGGCCAAGGTTTCTGAACCCCGTGCGCGAACCTCGCGCCAGGCACTCCATGTCGCAAATTCGCGGCAGTTGGCTGAGCCTGTTTGCCATGTTGATGATTTTTATCGGCCCGCTGATTTCCCAAGCGATGCCGATGGATCATCACGGCTCCATGTCCATGCCCATGCCCATGTCGATGGATATGAGCATGGACATGTCTGCGCACGCCGAACATAAACAGCCTGCCACCGACCACCACGCGATCTGGGAAAAGTGCGGCTACTGCACCCTGCTGTTCAGTTGCCCGGCGCTGCCCGGCAGCGTTGACCTTAACCTGTTTGATGCGCCTGCGCCCAAGCGCTATCTGGCGTCCAACCCCCGGCTGGGCCATGCCCGGCAACCGGTCTTCCCCGGATCGCGCTCGCGAGCCCCACCCGCATTCTTTTAAGCCTCGACACAACTCATTATCTGGCCGACCTGCATACGCTGCTTTAGACAGCCGCAGGTGCCGGGTTGTATTCGCTTGAATATTGGAATGCTTATGTCCCGTTTTACTGCTGCCTCCCGTTTGCCTCACGCCCAGGCGGTTTTGCCCTTTGCCCTCAGCACCCTGTGCTGCGCATTGCTGGCGTCCACCGCACTGGCCGACGAACATGCAGGGCACACTAATGAACTGAGCCCGCTGGTGATTACCGCCATTGCCCCCAGCTCGCCCCTGACCGTGGTCACCAACCCCAAGGACCCGCGCCAGCCGGTGCCCGCCAGTGACGGCGGCGACTACCTCAAGACCATCCCAGGCTTCGCCATGATCCGCAACGGCGGCACCAATGGCGACCCGGTATTGCGCGGCATGTTCGGCTCGCGCCTGAAGATCCTCACCAACGGCGGCGAAATGCTCGGCGCCTGTCCTGGGCGCATGGACGCACCAACGTCCTATATCTCACCGGAAACCTACGACAAGCTCACCGTGATCAAAGGCCCGCAAAGCGTGCTCTGGGGCCCTGGCGCTTCGGCGGGCACCATCCTGTTCGAGCGTGAGCCCGAGCACTTCGGTGAACTGGGCACACGGGTCAACGCCAGCCTGCTGGCAGGCTCCAACGGCCGCTTCGACAAAACCATCGATGCCGCCGCCGGTGGCCCGCTGGGCTATGTACGGGTGATCGGCAACACGGCCCACTCCGACGACTACAAGGACGGCAATGGCGACACCGTGCCGTCGCGCTACGACAAATGGAACGGCGATATCGCCCTCGGCTGGACCCCGGATGCCGATACCCTGCTGGAACTCACCGCCGGCAAGGGCGATGGCGAAGCACGTTCGGCCGGGCGCGGCATGGACGGCAGCCAATACCTGCGCGAAAGCCTTGGCCTGCGCTTTGAAAAATCCAATATCGGCGACGTTCTCGACAAGATCGAAGCACAGGTCTACTACAACTACGCCGACCACGTGATGGACAACTACACCCTGCGCACCCCGTCGGGCACCGGCATGATGGCCGGGCCGATGGCGTCCAACGTCGACCGCCGCACCCTCGGCGCCCGCATCAAAGCCACCTGGCGCTGGGCCGATTACCAGTTGATCAGCGGCATCGAAGCACAGACCAACGAACACCGCAAACGCATGGGTATGGGCATCGATACCTACAAGGAGCAGAACTGGAGCAAGGACGCCGACTTCCACAACTACGGTGCCTTTGGCGAGCTGACCTGGTACGCCGCCGAACGTGATCGGGTAATTACCGGCGCGCGCCTGGACCGTGCATCAGCCAAGGATTACCGCGCCCGCCTCGGTTCGGGGATGATGAGCAAACCCAACCCGACCCTCAACCAGACCCGCGCCGACACCCTGCCCAGCGGCTTTGTCCGTTTTGAGCATGACCTGGCCGACAGCCCGACCACCTTGTATGCAGGTCTGGGCCACGTGCAGCGTTTCCCGGACTATTGGGAACTGTTTTCGCCAAGCTCAGGCCCTGCCGGTTCGGTGAACGCGTTCGATGCTATCAAACCGGAAAAGACCACCCAACTCGATATGGGCCTGCAATACAAAACCGCAACCGTGGAAGCCTGGGCCTCGGTGTATGCCGGTGAAGTCCGCGACTACATTCTGTTCGACTACGCCAGGGGCGCGTCCCAGGCACAGAACATCAACGCGCGGATCATGGGCGGTGAACTGGGCGCGGCCTATCAACTGACCTCCAACTGGAAAGCCGACGCGACTCTGGCCTATGCCTGGGGCAAAAACACCACCGACGGCAAGGCTCTGCCACAAATGCCGCCGCTGGACACCCGCCTGGGCCTGACCTACAGCGAAGACGACTGGAGCGCGGGCGCCTTGTGGCGAGTAGTGGCACCCCAGGGCCGCATCGACCGTAACGCGGGCAACGTGGTGGGCAAGGACTTCGACAAGAGCGCCGGGTTTGGCGTGTTCTCGTTCAATGGCGCGTACCGCATAAACAAGAACCTCAAGGTCAGCGCCGGGGTCGACAACCTGCTGGATAAAAACTACAGCGAGCACCTGAACATGGCGGGCAACGCCGGTTACGGCTTCCCGGCCAACGACCCGACCCCGATCAATGAACCGGGCCGCACGTTGTGGACCAAGGTTGATGTGAGCTTCTAACCCGCCTTGTGGGAGCGAGCCTGCTCGCGATGGGATCGCTGCGGAGTGTCAGTTACACCGCGTCGTCTGAATCGCGAGCAGGCTGGCTCCCACAGGATCCAGATTCAACAAAAAGTATTTAGCCTTGCGGAGCCGCTCACATGAGCCAATCAACACCGTCTTTCTACAACCTGGCCTGGCGCTGGCATTTCTATGCCGGGCTGTTTGTTGCTCCATTCATGATCCTGCTGGCACTGACCGGGATTATTTACCTGTTCAAACCCCAGCTCGACCCCCTGCTCTACGACCACCTGCTCAACGTCAGCCCCAGCCATCACAGCCTCAGCGCCGACCAGCAATTACTGCGCGTGCAAACCGCTTATCCACAGGGCCATATCAGCCAGTACCTGCCGCCAATCAACCCGGAGCGCAGCGCTCAATTTGTGATCCACAACGGCGGGCGCGAGCTTAACGTGTTTATCAACCCCTACAGCGGTGAAGTGCTGGGCGAGCAGGATGCCAAGCTCAATCTGCAAGCCGTGGCTCGGGCACTGCATGGCGAGTTGATGATCGGCACCCTCGGCGACCGGCTGGTGGAACTGGCTGCTGGCTGGGGCGTGGTGCTGGTGGTTTCCGGTCTGTACCTGTGGTGGCCACGCGGGCAATCGGCCGCCGGAATACTGTGGCCGCGCCTGGGCCGACGCGGGCGGGTGCTGTGGCGTGACTTCCATGCCGTAACCGGTTTCTGGGGCGCAGCCCTGTTGCTATTTATGCTGGTCAGCGGCATGACCTGGACCGGCTTCTGGGGCAAGCAATACGCCGATGTCTGGAACCAGTTCCCGGCAGCGATGTGGAACAACGTGCCCAAGTCCGATGTTGAAGCCCGCAGCCTCAATACTGCCACCCGCCAGACCGTGCCCTGGGCGCTGGAAAACACCCCGATGCCAGTCTCCGGCGCCC
This sequence comes from Pseudomonas kulmbachensis, assembly GCF_963681935.1. Classification (NCBI taxonomy): domain Bacteria; kingdom Pseudomonadati; phylum Pseudomonadota; class Gammaproteobacteria; order Pseudomonadales; family Pseudomonadaceae; genus Pseudomonas; species Pseudomonas kulmbachensis. Next base: position 4,755,868 of record NZ_OY817088.1, read on the forward strand.
ACGCCGAGCACATGGGCCACGGCGCCATGCCCAGCGGCCCTGCTGCTCCCAAGATCACGCTGCAAGATCTGGTCAACATCGCCAGCCAGCGCAAGGTCGAACCCGGTTACAGCATCACCCTGCCCACCACCGCAACCGGCGTGTTTACCATCGCGGTATTCGCCGACGACCCGCGCAACGACGCCACCCTGCATGTCGATCAATACACCGGCGAGGTCCTGGCTGACGTGCGCTGGCAGCATTACAGCAACGTTGCCCGCGCCACGGAAATGGGCGTGATGCTGCATGAGGGCAAGCTCTTCGGCTCACTGAACCAGATCGCGATTCTGCTGGTGTGCCTGATGATCCTGCTCAGCTCGGTCAGCGGCCTGGTGATCTGGTGGAAACGTCGCCCGCAGGGTCGTTTGGGCGTGCCGCCGTTACGTCACGAATTGCCGACCTGGAAGACCGGGGTTGTGATCATGCTCGCCCTCGCCGTGATGTTTCCGCTGGTGGGGGCATCGTTGATCGCTGTTTGGGTGCTTGATCGCCTGTTGATGGTTTTTCGCTCAAAACCCCAACATGAGCACTCCTCATAACTAACGTGAGTCATCCGAGAGGCGCATTCCAGAGCATTCCCTATACTGGCGCGCCAGTATCGGACACAAAATAGTTGTTACTGTATAACAATCTATTTAAGCTCCATTACCCGCCGCCAGGAGGCAGCGGGCACACCTCTCGAAAAAAGCGACTCACTGCCACGATGAACAAGTACCTAGTGTCCAGCCTCTGCCTGCTGGCGATAAACAGCGCCCAGGCCGATGACAGCGCCCCGTCCCTGATGTTGCCAGCCGCGAGCATTACCGCCCCTGAAGTCGATCTTGAAAGCATCGACCTCAAGACCGCCACCAGCGCCGGTTCGCGCCTGAACCTCAACAGCCTCGAAACTCCGGCCAGCGTTGAGAGCCTGACGGGTGCGCAAATCCGCGCCCGCGGTGATCGCAGTGTGCAAAGCGCCGTCACCCGCAGCACCGGTATCAGCAACACCGGCACGCCGGGTAACGGCGGCTCGGCCTACTCGGCCCGCGGCTTTGTCGGGGAAGGCTCGGTGATGCAGCTGTATGACGGCGTGCGCATGTACAGCGGCGCGGGCACCGTGACCTTTCCGGTGGACGATTGGTCGGTTGAGCGCATCGACGTACTGCGCGGCCCGGCTTCGGTGCTGTATGGCGAAGGCGCTACGGGTGCGGTGATCAACGTGCTCCCGAAAAAACCGTTCAGCGGCGAAATCGAAAACCACCTGCGCGTCGGCTACGGCTCCTACGACACCCGCCAACAGGCGCTGGACAGCGGCGGTTCGCTGACCGACACCCTGAGCTACCGCTTGAATATCAATCACAACCAGAGCAATGGCTGGATCGATCACGGCAACTCTGAAAATACCTTTATCAGCGCCGCCCTGCGCTGGCAGGCCAATGATGATCTGGCATTCACCCTGAGCCACGACTATGGCGACCAGGAACCGCAAAACAACTTCGGTGTACCGCTGATCAATGGCCGATATCACCAAAGCCTGCGTGACAAAAACTACAACGTGCGTGACGCCAAGCTGCACTACAACGACCAGTGGACGCGCCTGAACAGCGAATGGCAGATCAACGACAACCTCACTGCCAGCAACGAGCTGTACTACCTTAAGGCCCAGCGCCGCTGGCAGAACGCCGAAAACCACGCATGGAATGAAAGCCAGCAAACCTTGCTGCGCAGCGGTTACTACAGCATCAAGCACGAACAGGAACAGGTCGGTGATCGCCAGACCTTCACCCTCAACCACGACCTGTTCGGCCTTAAAAGCAGAACCTTGGTCGGCGCGGACTACAACCGTATCCACTTCAACCTGCACAGCAACTCGCCGTATACAGATGTGAACACAAACGGCCAGCCAATCGACCTGTACCACCCGGACCGGGGCGAGTTTGAAAGTCAGTCGCCATACCGCGACCAATTCACCACCACTACGCAGCAGGTTTCACTGTTCGCTGAAAATCGCACCGAGCTGACCGATCAACTGTCGCTGGTCACCGGCGTGCGCCGCGATATCGTGCATCTGGATCGCAATGATTTCTTTCTGGATAAAGCCACCGAACGCAGCGACCGAGGCCTGTCGGCCAATAGCTGGAAAGTCGGCCTAGTATACGAGTTGACACCAGACATGTCGGCCTATGTCCAGCAGGCCACCAGCGTAGATGGCGTGGGTGGGCTGATCAGTCTGGATCAGAAGCAGCAAGACTTCAGCCTGGCCCATGCCCGCCAGACCGAAATCGGCTTCAAGCAGATGTTCTGGGACCAGCGAGGCGAATGGACCCTCGCCGCGTACCACATCATCAAAAAGGATTTGCTGACCACCGACCCGAATGATTCCACCCGTACCCTGCAAGTCGGCGAGCAATCCTCCAATGGCCTGGAAGCCAGCCTTGATCTGCAACTGCCGCACCGCTGGCAGCTGCAAGCCAATGCCTCTGTGGTACGCGCCCAGTACGACACGTTTAATGACGAAGGCGTGTCACGCAAAGGCAATCGCCCTACGGATGTACCGCGACGTACCGCCAACCTGTGGTTGAGCAAGGCCATTACCGATGACGTGAATGCCGGAGCCGGTGTGCGTTATGTCGACTCGCGTTATGCCGACACGGCCAACAACGTCGAAGTGCCGAGCTACACCGTGGTCGACGCTACCGTGAGCTGGAAAGCCCTGCCCAAAACCACCCTGGGACTGCGCCTGAACAATTTGTTCGACCGCCAGTACGCTGTTAGCCAATACAATGGCGGCCAACAGTGGATCATGGGCGAACCGCGCTCGTTCTTTGTGACGGCTGATTACGCATTTTAAGCGCTGCCCTCAAACCGTCCCCTCTCCCTCCGGGAGAGGGGACGGTTTGAGGGGCTTTTGATTCTTCGAGAACACAACCGGATATTTATGACCCGCCTCACCCTCACCCAACTCGCCTGGACCCCTCTGGGCCATGGCCATTGTCATCACCAGTTCCAGCTGCGTGATGCCAACCTGCACGTCGCGGCAGGTGAGTTTGTGGGGTTGATCGGGCCCAACGGCAGCGGTAAAACCAGCCTGTTGCGCTGTGCCTATCGCTTCAGCAAACCCGAGGCAGGCGCGGTCCACCTCGGCCCGCACAGCCTCTGGCAGCAATCACCGCGCTGGTGCGCGCAACGCATTGCCGTGGTGTTGCAAGAATTCCCTGACGCCTTTGGCCTGACCGTCGACGAAGTGGTCGCCATGGGCCGCACCCCGCACAAAGGCCTGTTCGACGGTGATACCGAAGCCGATCGCCAACTGGCCCGGAACGCGCTGCAGTCAGTCGGCCTCAGCGGCTTTGAGGACCACGCCTTCGCCACCCTCTCGGGCGGTGAAAAGCAACGGGTGATCCTCGCCCGCGCCCTGGCCCAGCAGCCCGAACTGCTGATCCTCGACGAGCCGACCAATCACCTCGACCCGCGCTATCAGCTGGAGTTGCTGCAGTTGGTCAAACGCCTGAACATCGGCACCTTGGCCAGCATCCACGACCTCAATCTGGCTGCCGCATTTTGCGACCGCCTGTATGTGATCGACCACGGCAAAATCATCGCCAGCGGCACTCCACGCGAGGTGCTGACCGTCGAACTGCTGCGCGATGTGTTTGGCGTTGCGGCTTTGATCGACGATCACCCGCTGTCCGGCTACCCGCGCATCACCTGGATAACCCGACCATGAAGCTGACCTCCCTTGCACTCGGCCTTTGCATTTTGCTGGGCGCCCAACTGGCCCAGGCCGACGCCACGAAATACCCGCTGACGATCAAAAGCTGCAACCGTGACGTAACCTTCAACCAAGCGCCGAAACACGCGGTCAGCCATGACATCAACATGACGCAGATGATGCTCGCCCTGGGCCTCAAGCCGCGCATGGCTGGCTACAGTGGCATCAGTGGCTGGAAGGCGGTAACTCCCGAGATGAAAGTGATCCTCGACGGCTTGCCGGAACTGGCGAGCAAATATCCCTCGGTTGAAACCCTGCTCAATGCCAACGTCGATTTCTTCTTCGCTGGCTGGGACTACGGCATGCGCGTGGGCGGCGACTTGACGCCGCAAACCCTGACCCCGCTGGGCATCAATGTTTATGAGCTGACCGAGTCCTGCGCCTTTGTGATGAAACGCCCACCCGCCAGCATGGAAGACACCTACAACGACCTGCGCAACCTGGGCAAAATCTTCGACGTACAAGAGCGCGCCAATACGTTGATCGCGAAAATGCAGGTAAAAATCGCCGAGGTGCAAAAGTCCCTGCCCGCCACGAAGCCGCGGGTGTTTCTATATGACAGCGGCGAAGACCGCGCCATGACCTCGGGCAAACTGGGCATCCCTCATGCGCTGATCGAAGCCGCCGGCGGCAACGATATCCTCAGCGACATCGACGCCAGCTGGACCCGCATCAACTGGGAAACCGTGGTCGAGCGCAACCCCGAAGTCATCGTGATCGTCGATTACAGCGAAGTCAGCGCCGAACAAAAACAGCGTTTCCTTGAAACCAATCCGGCCCTGCAATCGGTGGACGCGATCCGCAACAAGCGCTTTATCGTCATTCCCTACGTGCAAGCCACACCGGGCATCGACAACGTGCTGGCGATAGAAACCCTGGCCAAAGGTTTCCACCCACAATGATGGCTCGCCGCTACGCCCTGTTGCTGATCGGCCTCGGCGCATTGCTGCTGGTGTCGTGCGTGGTGTCACTGGGCTTTGGCCCGGCGCGGGTGCCGGTGGAGGTGGTGTGGCACATTTTGCTGAGCAAATTGTTCGGCATTGGCGAGGTGAACTGGAGCGCAGGCCAGGAACATATCGTGTGGCTGATCAGGGTGCCGCGCATGTTGCTCGGGGCCTTGGTCGGCGCCGGGCTGGCGTTGATCGGTGCGGTGCTTCAAGCCGTGACACGCAATCCATTGGCCGACCCGCACCTGCTCGGCGTCACCAGCGGCGCCACCCTGGGTGCGGTGATTGTGGTGCTGCATGTGGGTGAAATCGTCGGCCTGCTGACCTTGCCCATCGCTGCCTTTATCGGCGCCCTGTTGAGCATGCTGCTGGTGCTGGCCATCGCCAGCCGTCACGGCCGGCTCGACAGCGACCGCCTGCTGCTGTGCGGTGTGGCCGTGTCGTTTGTAATGATGGCCGTGGCCAATACCCTGCTGTTTCTGGGCGACCATCGCGCCAGCTCCGCCGTGCTGTTCTGGATGCTCGGCGGCCTGGGGTTGGCACGCTGGGAACTGTTGGCCATCCCCAGCGCCAGCGTGCTGCTGGGGCTGGTGTTATTGCTCGGCATGGCCCGCCCGCTGAACGCGCTGATGGCGGGCGAACAGACCGCCGTCACCCTCGGTTTGAATGCGCGCAACGTGCGCCTGCGGGTGTTTCTGATCGCCTCGCTGATGACCGGCGTACTGGTGGCCATCAGCGGCTCGATCGGCTTTGTCGGCCTGATGATCCCGCACATCGCCCGGCGCTTGGTGGGCGCCGAGCATCGGCGTTTGCTGCCTGTATCGGCACTGCTGGGTAGCGTGTTTCTGGTGTGGGTCGATGTGGCGGCGCGCACCCTGATCGCCCCCGAGGACCTGCCCATTGGCGTGGCCACGGCGGCGATTGGCGGCCTGTTTTTTATTGGCTTGATGCGCAAGCGTTAAAGCTCGTCACGCAGGGGGCCGACTTTCAAGTCTGCCACTGGCAGGCCCGGCGTCGTGCCCTCGTAATCGAATGCCTCGGGCTGAGCCCGAACTGTGTGCCCTGAAGCAATAATCCCGGCAAGTGGCCAACTGCTGCTGGTCACCAAAACATGCATCCCGCCAGAATTGAGTACATGGGTCAGCATATCGCTGGGCAGCATGTTCACTGGCGTCGCCTGACTGTTCTCTTCGAAATACCCCAAGGCTGACCAGCCATCGCCAATCACTGTGTTGCACAGCTGGAACCTGGCCTCCTGGCTCCCCCGCCAATACCTCAAAAGCCCACCATCGTCGGTCGACACATACAGGTAAGCGACTCCCAGCCCCCTGAGGTCCAGGGTATGGGTGGCGTAACAGATATCTTCCGGCCATGGGATGTTACGCAACAGCAGGGTTTCAACTTCTCCCGCAGCATTGCGGTTACGCATATCGCGCGAGAAATACAGGCTGGCCAGCTTGAATCCTTCGGGCAGCACTACCCTGGGCGAAGACGCACCGGGAGTGACGCGATGAGTTTCAAGCAGGGTTTCTGCGATATTTACCGGCTCGCCATTTACCACCGGGTCGAGCGCTACGTAAGTGTTGTAAGCCGGGTGGTGCAAAATCCCCCCAAGGATATTGAGGGTATGGGGTTGTTTGATCTTGCCATGTACATAACGGGCCGCATCGTTTGGATAGCTGAACACCGGGCTCGCGGGAAACTGTCTGATCGAACGCTCGGGCCTGCCCCCGACTTGCGCACCAAAGGGTTGCCAGCCGCCCGATACCGGGCCGGCATGGGCCCAGACCCCATTGGTTACCAGCACCTCAAGACGCCCCGCCATTGCTACCTGGCGCACATATTCAACGGGCGTCAGCCTACGCGCGGTCAATTGGTCCAGCAGCACTTGCCCGGCGTTTTTGAATATTCCCGCAGACAATTGGGTCGCATCCAGAGCGCTGGCAAACCGCAGCAAGGCCCCGTCTGCGGTCGAGATATACAGGACCGAATTGCCCCCCAAAAAATCGGTCTGGCTCTGGAGATTGATCGCCAGCTGCAAGCCCTTGACCAGATCCAAAGGTGAAATAAACCCTTCGTAAACCCGCTTGTCGGGGAGATGGCCCGGCAGGTCGATCTGCCCGGGCGCTGCCACATACACCGCCAACGGTTTAAAACCCGCAGGCAGTTTGTAGCTGCCGGTCAGATCATCCCGCTGATACAGCCGATCCATACTGAAGTCGCCGCCCTCCAGCGCCAGCGTCGTCACATACTCCTCGCTGTGAGTGCTGCGCAGGACCAGCCCGTACTGACCGGACTGGCGGGCGCCCATCTGTTCATGGACATGGCGCACGGCGTCTTCCGATTGCGCAAAAACCGGGCTCAGTGCCGGCGGTTGCACTGCCTGCCCACTGTCGATTCCAGGCCGCCATCCATCTGTAATTTTACCGGGGCTACCCCACAGGGCACTGCCAACCACAAGTTGCAAATCCCCGGTTTTGGCCACAAGCGCGATGTACTCGCTGGGCTTTTTCGAGTTGCCGCGCATGGCCATTGCCATCGTGTTGTGCCGCACGCGTTCGGGATGGTCAGCAGGAGGTGCGAGCTGCGCCCCAAGCACGGCTTCCTGGGGTGAGCCGCTGGGGGTGTACTTGAGCAAAGCACCGTCCTGCGCTGAAAAATATCGGATTGCGGCCCAGTCACGATTGCGGATTGCGTCGTAAACCTCATGGGGCTCAAGCATGTTGCGAAACAGTTTTTCTTCATCTTTTGAGCGCCATAATTGCAACGGATGCACACGGTGGCTGTGATAGACCGCCACCACAGAACAGCCCGCAGGCACGAACCTGGCCAACTCGGTCGGGTACACCATCGAGGCGTCAAAAGTCTCGTTTTTGCCCTTCAAGGGTTCAGTCGCGACAAAACGGTTATCCAGCCGCTGGTAGATCAAGCCGCCATAGACACTGGCTGTGCGACTGGCTATTTGTTTGTGGGCGTAGCGGGCAGCATCGTCCGGGGTGACAAAGGACGGCCCCATGTCTCGACGGTAAAACCCTTCATAGGGTTCCCAGCCAGCATCAACCCGGCCTTCAGAGCGCCACAGGTCACTACTGTGCAGCACGCTCAACTCACCCGCACCGGCCAGCTCACGAATACAGGTTGTCGTTTTATAAACGCCCCCCAGCATGTCACGCAAAATGGCCAGGCCTTGGCCCTCGCCTTCGGGCAACCGGGCCAGAAATTTCTGTTCGCTCGAGGCAAAGGTCGATACGTATTTCAACAGCGCGCCGTCGCGGGTCGAGATATACAGCGCCAGCGACCGTTTGGCCCCTACTCCCGCCAGCGACCGGACCGCCTCAATACCTTTGGCCAGGGTTTGCGGGTATACGAAATTTTTGAAAATCGACACTTCTTCGGCGGGCATAAGGCTGGGGTCGCGATAAAAGCCATCGCTGCAATAAACCCCAATCAAGTCAAACTGCTCAGGAAATCGCAGCCTGCCTGCCGTGTCACGACCGAAGATGCGCTGCAATGCAAAATCCGTTTCGCCGGTAACCGGCTCAGAAGCGATGAAAAACCCCACCCCCTTGCGCTTGAGAATCACCCCATAAAGGCTCTCGCTGGTTTGATGAATGCGCGCCCTGACATCCTTGAGCGCCAGCTCCGCGCTGCGGAATGTCGGGCCAAAGGCAGGCTGGGCAATGATGACCGGCGCAATATCCTGCAGGGCCTTGGGCGTGAATGGCCGGTAATCGGCGCCCAGCACCCCGAGTTTTCCGTCCCAGACTTCGCTGGACTGGATCACGCTCAGGTCACCGGCTGCCGCGGCGGCCTCAACAAACCCCACGGCGCTGTTGAAGGTTAAAATCCCCTTGCTCGAATCCTCGCCGATACGCACTGCCAATGCTCGTTCCCGAGCTGATCCGCTGGCGACATATTTGATCAGTGAGCCATTGACCCCCGACAAATAGTGCACCCGCGCAAAATAGGCATTCTGACTGTTGAGCAATACATCAATGTTGGAAAAGAAATTCACTGCGATATGTACCTGCGACTCGGTCCAGCGCCCGAAGCCACGCTTCAACGCGTCATAGTTATCCGGGTGCGAGTGATACAAGGCATAACAGGTGTAACCAGAGGGCTGGATAAAGTGGCCTTGCGGGTTGGTTGAGATCACCAGTGTCGGATCGAAAGCACCGGTTTTGCCTTTTACCGGGCGGGTCGCATAGTAGAAGCCCTGCGCGTCTTTCAAGATGACGCCGCCATATTCGGCCGAGCGAAAATCACCAATCAACCGATGAGCGAACCGGGCGGCATCATCGGCGCTGACAAAGGCCGGACTCAACGCCGGGAGCCGGGCCGTTATAGCGGGTCGGGCAAGCCGTTTTTCGCGGTTGCGAGGAGTGTTCATGGCTGTGCTTCCTTGATTAAAAAGGGCGGGCTCAGACTCGGCAGTTGTACGGTCTTGTCACGGGACAACTGATCTGAAAGTTCCATTTGGCTTTTCTCTGGATAGAGGGAAGCTTCATCCTTCGCCGGTACCTCGATGGATCGGTATTAACTAAATATTTCCCTGCCCTGGTGCACGCAGCACCAAGGCAGCGCACGCCGTGCACCCACCTGCCTTTAAAGCCCCCACTTGGTGCGCGAGCACGCCTTTTTTTCGCGCAAAGCCCTGTTGCAGAACCTTTTTCCCATCACGGCACACCCCTTGCAAATACCTTCAGGTATTCGGATCGACACTAAAAAATCAGATACCTGGAGATCGCACCATGAAGCGTCGCAGCTTGATCAAAGCTTTCACCCTTTCGGCCTCGATTGCCGCCATGGGTATGTCCTGGACCCTTCAGGCTGCCGAGACCATCAAGGTCGGCATTCTGCATTCGCTGTCCGGGACCATGGCGATCTCTGAAACTTCACTTAAAGACATGGCGCTGATGACCATCGACGAGATCAACGCCAAGGGCGGGGTCAACGGCAAGATGCTCGAAGCGGTCGTGGTCGATCCGGCATCCAACTGGCCGCTGTTCGCGGAAAAGGGTCGCCAGTTACTGACCCAGGATAAGGTGGCCGTGGTGTTTGGCTGCTGGACGTCGGTGTCGCGCAAATCGGTATTGCCGGTATTCGAAGAGCTCAACGGCCTGCTGTTCTACCCGGTGCAATACGAAGGTGAAGAGATGTCACCCAACGTGTTCTACACCGGGGCTGCGCCCAACCAGCAAGCGATCCCGGCGGTTGAATACCTGATGAGCGAAGATGGCGGCAGCGCCAAGCGCTTTGTATTACTGGGTACCGACTACGTTTACCCGCGCACCACCAATAAAATCCTCCGTGCCTTCCTGCACTCCAAAGGCGTAGCCGACAAGGATATCGACGAGGTCTATACCCCGTTCGGCCACAGCGATTACCAGACCATCGTGTCCAACATCAAAAAATTCTCGGCGGGCGGCAAAACCGCGGTGATCTCCACGGTCAACGGCGACTCCAACGTGCCGTTCTATAAAGAGCTGGCCAACCAGGGCCTGAAGGCCACCGACGTTCCGGTCATCGCGTTCTCGGTGGGCGAAGAAGAACTGCGCGGTATCGACACCAAACCGTTGGTGGGCAACCTGGCGGCGTGGAACTACTTCCAGTCGGTTGAGAACCCGGTCAATGAAAAATTCGTCGCCGACTGGAAAGCCTACGCCAAGAAGCACAACCTGCCGGGCGCTGACAAAGCGGTAACCAACGACCCGATGGAAGCTACATACGTGGGCATTCACATGTGGGCCCAAGCGGCAGAAAAAGCCAAGTCCACCGATGTCGACAAGGTTCGCGAAGCGCTGGCCGGCCAGACCTTTGCCGCGCCATCGGGCTACACCCTGACTATGGACAAGACCAACCACCACCTGCACAAGCCGGTGATGATCGGCGAGATACAGCCTGACGGTCAGTTCAGCGTGGTCTGGCAAACCGAAGGCCCGGTCCGCGCCCAGCCGTGGAGCCCATACATTCCTGGCAATGACAAAAAGCCGGATTACGCGGTGAAGAGTAACTAAGCCCCGCCACACTTTTTTGTCTGGTGCGATCAATGTGGGAGCTGGCTTGCCTGCGATGCAAACAACTAGGTGTATCTGATACACCGCAGCGATGCCATCGCAGGCAAGCCAGCTCCCACAACGTCCGTGCATGATCAGGACATTTGTTATGCCTACTGCCCTCTACCGCCTCATTCTGGCGTTGCTGCTGTTGCTGCCATTGGCCGCCAACGCCGATGACGCCAGCGACTTCGCCGTCGCCAACAACAGCCAGCAAGCCCAACTGCTGGAAAGCTGGGCGGCACAACCCGTTCCTGCCCGCATCGAACTGATCATCAGCCTGCAACAGGGCCAGCTCACCGTCGATGGCCAAACCAAAACCCTGCGCCTGAACAACCGCCTGCGCGGCCTGATCGATACGGCGCTGGCCAGTCATCAGTTGCTGGCAGCCGATCCGACGCTGCGCTTGAGCGCGGCACAACAGCTGCAAAAGTCCGCAAAGCCTGCGCAACTCAAATTCCTCGACCAGCAACTGGCTGGCGAAAGCGACAGTGATGTACATGCGGCACTGAGCCTGGCGCTGGCCAATCTGCAACTGGTCGATGCCGACCCGGCCGTGCGTCTGGCCGCCGTGCGCCTGCTTGGTGAAACCGGCGAGCCACTGGCTCGTACCCGCCTTGAAGCCCTGCTGCAACCGGGTGTCGAAACTGATGCCACGGTGCACACCGCAGCCGAAACCAGCCTGGCGCAAGTCAAACGCAAACTGCTGATCGGCGACCTGTTGGGGCAGGCTTTCAGCGGCTTGTCCCTGGGTTCGATCCTGCTGCTGGCGGCCCTCGGCCTGGCTATCACCTTCGGCCTGCTGGGCGTGATCAACATGGCCCACGGCGAAATGCTGATGCTGGGCGCCTATTCCACTTACTGCGTGCAGTTGCTGTTCCAGCGTTTTGCCCCCGGTGCCATCGAGTACTACCCGTTGCTCGCATTGCCGGTGGCGTTCTTCGTCACCGCGGTTGTGGGCATGGTGCTGGAGCGCACCATCATTCGTCACCTCTACGGCCGACCGCTGGAGACCCTGCTCGCGACCTGGGGTATCAGCCTGATCCTGATCCAACTGGTGCGGGTGATGTTCGGTGCGCAAAACGTCGAAGTGGCCAACCCGGCCTGGCTGTCGGGCGGGCTGCAAGTGCTGCCTAACCTGGTGCTGCCGTACAACCGGCTGGTGATCATCGTTTTCGCCTTGGCCGTGGTGTTCCTGACCTGGCTGCTGCTGAACAAAACCCGCTTGGGCCTCAACGTGCGCGCCGTGACCCAGAACCGCAACATGGCCGCCTGCTGCGGCGTACCCACCGGGCGCGTGGACATGCTCGCCTTCGGCCTGGGCTCGGGGATCGCCGGGCTGGGCGGCGTGGCCTTGAGCCAGGTCGGCAACGTCGGCCCGGACTTGGGCCAGGGCTACATCATCGACTCGTTTCTGGTGGTGGTACTGGGCGGCGTCGGGCAACTGGCGGGCACGGTTTACGCGGCCTTCGGCCTGGGTATCGCGAACAAGATTCTTGAACCGCAGATCGGCGCCGTACTGGGCAAAATCCTGATCCTGGGGCTGATCATTCTGTTTATCCAGAAGCGTCCGCAAGGGCTCTTCGCGCTAAAAGGACGGGTGATCGACTGATGAATCAGCCTCTGATGGTCACTGCTGCACAAAAAGCCGGCCCCAGGCTCACAACCCTGGCGGGCGCCTTGATTCTGCTGGTGCTGCTGGCATTGCCGCTGCTCTCGCTGCTGCCCGCCGACAGCCCATTCCAGGTCTCGGCCTATACCCTGACGCTGGTGGGCAAGATTCTCTGTTACGCCATCGTCGCGCTGGCGCTGGATCTGGTGTGGGGCTACGCCGGGCTGCTGTCCCTGGGCCACGGCTTGTTCTTCGCCCTGGGCGGCTACGCAATGGGCATGTACTTGATGCGTCAGGCCTCGGGCGATGAGCTACCGGCATTCATGACCTTTTTGTCCTGGACCGAATTGCCCTGGTACTGGGTCGGCACCGAGCATTTCTGGTGGGCCATGTGCCTGGTGGTGCTGGCCCCCGGTTTGCTGGCGCTGGTGTTCGGCTTTTTCGCCTTTCGCTCGCGGATCAAGGGCGTGTACTTCTCGATCATGACCCAGGCCCTGACCTTCGCCGGGATGTTGCTGTTTTTCCGCAACGAAACCGGTTTTGGCGGCAACAACGGCTTTACCAACTTTCGCAGCATTCTGGGCTTTGGCATCACCGAGCCCGGCACCCGCGCTGCGTTGTTTTTCGCCACCGTGCTGTTACTGGTCGTCAGCCTGTTTCTCGGCTGGCGCCTGGCGCGCAGCAAGTTCGGCCGCGTACTGACCGCCCTGCGCGATGCGGAAAACCGCCTGATGTTCTGCGGCTACGACCCGCGCGGCTTCAAGCTGTTTGTCTGGGTGCTGAGCGCAGTGCTGTGCGGCCTGGCCGGGGCCTTGTATGTGCCTCAAGTGGGCATCATCAACCCCGGTGAAATGTCGCCGACCAACTCCATCGAGGCTGCGGTATGGGTCGCCTTGGGCGGTCGCGGCACCCTGATCGGCCCGCTGCTGGGCGCAGGGGTGGTCAATGGCATGAAGAGCTGGTTCACCGTGGCCTTCCCTGAGTATTGGCTGTTCTTTCTGGGGGCGCTGTTTATCGTCGTGACCCTGTACCTGCCCAAAGGCGTGATCGGCCTGCTGAAGAAAAGGGCCGACCAATGAGGCATTTCATGCTCGAACCTATCCTCGAACCAAACAAGGACGCAGGCAGCAGCCGCGATGCTATCGGTCTGGGCAAGGCCGCCGGTTCGGGGCTCAATACCCGTCACGGCACCATCCTTACCCTGGAAGATATCAGCGTCAGCTTCGATGGTTTCAAAGCGCTGAATAACCTCAACCTGTATATCGGCGTGGGCGAACTGCGCTGCATCATCGGCCCCAATGGCGCGGGCAAGACCACGATGATGGACGTGATCACCGGCAAGACCCGCCCCAGCGCAGGGCAAGCCTGGTTTGGCGAAACCCTCGACCTGCGCCAGATGAGCGAGGTGCAGATTGCGCAATCGGGAATCGGCCGCAAATTCCAGAAGCCCACGGTGTTTGAAGCCCTGAGCGTGTTTGAAAATCTGGAGCTGGCGCAAAAAACCGACAAGTCGGTATGGGCCAGCCTGCGCGCCAAGCTGAGTGGCGAGCAGAAAGACCGTATTGGCGAAGTGCTGCACACCATCCGCCTGACTACCTCGGCCCATCGACCGGCCGGGCTGTTGTCCCACGGCCAGAAACAGTTTCTGGAGATCGGCATGCTGCTGATGCAGGACCCCCAACTGTTGCTGCTGGATGAGCCGGTGGCGGGCATGACCGACGCTGAAACCGAGTTCACCGCAGAACTGTTCAAAAGCCTGGCAGGCAAGCATTCGCTGATGGTGGTGGAGCACGACATGGGCTTTGTCGGCTCGATTGCCGACCACGTCACCGTGTTGCACCAAGGCAGTGTATTGGCCGAAGGCTCGCTGGAGCAGGTGCAGGCGGATGAACGGGTGATTGAGGTTTATCTGGGCCGCTGACGAATACCTGTAGCCGCTGCCGCAGGCTGCGATAAGGCCCGCAGGGGCTTCAAACACTTCAAGAACGCGACCGCTCGCGTTCAATCGCAGCCTGCGGCAGCGGCTACAGGTTCGGTGCAGTTAAAAAGGAATCCAAACATGCTTCAAGTCGAAAAACTGCATCAGTTCTACGGCGGCAGCCACATTCTGCGCGGGCTGTCCTTCGAGGTAAAAGTCGGCGAGGTCACCTGCCTGCTGGGCCGTAATGGCGTGGGCAAAACGACCTTGCTCAAGTGCCTGATGGGTTTGCTGCCGGTCAAGGAAGGCGATGTGCAGTGGGAAGGCCAAACCATCACCACACTCAAGCCTCACCAGCGGGTACACGCCGGGATCGCTTACGTACCTCAAGGCCGGGAGATCTTCGGACGCCTGACGGTAGAAGAAAACCTGCTGATGGGCCTGTCGCGCTTCCCAGGCAGCGAGGCCAAAGAGGTGCCTGCGTTTATCTACGAACTGTTCCCGGTATTGCTGCAAATGAAGCATCGACGTGGCGGTGACCTGTCCGGCGGCCAGCAACAACAGTTGGCCATCGGCCGTGCCCTGGCCAGCCGCCCGCGCTTGCTGATCCTCGACGAGCCCACCGAAGGCATCCAGCCCTCGGTGATCAAGGAAATCGGCGCCGTAATCAAAATGCTCGCCGCACGCGGGGACATGGCGATTTTGCTGGTGGAGCAATTTTATGATTTTGCCGAAGAATTGGCCGACCAGTACCTGGTGATGTCGCGGGGCGAAATCGTGCAGCAAGGCCGCGGTGAAAATATGCAGACAGAGGGTGTGCGCGGGCTGGTTACGATTTAATCTTCGACGTTCTCTATGCGAAAAGTCCTACATATGAACTTACCCGCCAACACTGCATTGTTCACCCCCAGCTGGCATGCCGAGCTGGAGCTGGGCTATGGCCGTTTTGGCGACAGCACGCGCCCTGTCCTGCGCCGCCACCTTGGCCCGCTGCGGGTGCAGAAGCACCTGTACCCCGAAGGCCCTGAAGTTTGCCAGCACATCATCGTCCACCCACCGGGCGGGATTGCCGGTGGCGACCAGCTGAATATCAGCGCCAGTGTCGGCCCCGGTGCCTGGGCACAACTGACCAGCCCCGGCGCGGCCAAGTGGTATCGCGCAGCGGGCCCTGCCTATCAGAACGTAAGCTTGAAAGTGGCCGCAGGTGCGACCCTCGAATGGCTACCGCAAGAAACCATCGTGTTCAGCGCCGCCCAGGCCGAGCTCACCACCCGCATCGACCTTGAAGGCGATGCGCGGCTGTTTTACTGGGACATGGTAGCGCTGGGACGACTGGCCAGCGGCGAGCGTTTTGAGCGCGGGCACTTTCAATCGCGGCTGGATATTCGCCGCGATGGCCAGTTGCTCTGGCATGAGCGCCAGCGCATTGTGGGTGGCGACGGGTTGCTGGATTCACCGATAGGCCTGGACGGCAACCCGGTGTTCGCCACCTTGCTGGTGACAGGTGAAATCAGTGCCGAGCTGCTGGAAACCTGTCGCTCGCTGCCCAATCCGGTGCGCGGTGACTTGACCCAATTACCGGGTTTGCTGGTAGCGCGCTGTTTGGCGGGTGAAGCCTTGCAGGCACGGGCCTGGTTGATCGACTTATGGCGTTTGCTGCGCCCGGCGTTGCTGGGGCGCGAGGCGCTGGCACCGAGGATCTGGAGTACTTGAGAACAATGCAATTCAACTGTGGGAGCGGGCTTGCTCGCGATGCAGACACCGCGGTCGGCCAGTGAATCCGCGGTGATGCCATCGCGAGCAAGCCCGCTCCCACAGGGCACTTTTAACTTATTTGATACGGACTCCATCATGGACCTGACTCCACGCGAAAAAGACAAGATGCTGATCTTCACTGCCGGCCTGCTGGCTGAGCGGCGGTTGGCCCGCGGCGTGATTCTCAACTACCCGGAAGCCATCGCCTATATCTCGGCAGCCCTGCTCGAAGGCGCCCGCGATGGCCGCACCGTCGCCGAACTGATGCATTACGGCACCACCCTGCTGACTCGCGAGCAGGTGATGGAAGGTATCCCGGAAATGATCCCCGATATCCAGGTCGAGGCTACGTTCCCGGATGGCACCAAACTGGTCACTGTCCATCAACCCATCGCCTGAGGCTGCACCATGTCTTACGTTATTCGTGATGCCGTCGCGGCTGACCTGCCTGCGATTCGCGATATCTACAACGATGCGGTGCTCAACACCCTCGCCATCTGGAACGAACAAACCGTCGACCTGGACAACCGCCAGCAATGGTTTAACGCCCGTCAGGCCCAGGGCTATCCGATTCTGGTGATCGTCGACGCCGCCAATATCGCCCTGGGTTATGCCTCCTTTGGCGACTGGCGCCCGTTTGAAGGCTTCCGCCACACCGTCGAGCACTCGGTGTACGTCCACCCCGAGCAACGCGGCAAACGCCTTGGCCCGCAGTTGCTGACTGAACTGATCAACCGCGCCAGGGCCTGCGACAAACACGTGATGGTTGCGGCTATCGAAAGCGCCAACGCGGCTTCGATCCATGTGCACAAGCAGCTTGGTTTTGTTACCAGCGGGCGTATGCCACAAGTGGGAATCAAGTTCGGGCGCTGGCTCGACCTGACTTTTATGCAACTGATGCTCAACCCCGGCGCACTGCCACCCAAGGAGCCCGTGCAATGAACAGCGAACAGGTGGTGCGCGTCACGGCGCAGAGCTTTGCCCAATACCGCGAAGACCTGATTGCGCTGCTGCTCGACGCCGTGCAGCACGGTGCATCGGTGGGTTTTATGAACGACCTTGATCAACCCCAGGCTAGCCGCTACTTCAACGAGGTTCACGCGCAACTGGAGCAAGGCAACCTGCTGCTGTGGGTTCTGGTCGAAGATCAGCGCGTGCTGGCCAGCGTGCAACTGATCCTGTGCCAAAAGGCCAATGGCCTGAACCGCGCTGAAGTGCAAAAACTGCTGGTACTCAATGAAGTCCGCCGCCGCGGGTTAGGCCAGGTACTGATCCACGCTCTGGAGCAAGGCGCACGCGAACAGAAACGCGGGTTGCTGCATCTGGACACCGAAGCAGGCTCACCCGCCGAGAACTTCTACAGTGCGCTGGGTTATACCCGCGTCGGCGAACTGCCCAACTACTGCCAAAGCCCCAACGGCCATTACAGCCCGACCGCCATTTACTTTAAAACCCTGAGTGAGCCGCAATGATTCCAGGCGAATATCGCATTGAATCGGGTGAGATCGAGCTGAACGTCGGCCGCCGCACCTTGAGCCTGAGCGTGTCCAATCGTGGCGACCGCCCGATCCAGGTGGGCTCGCACTATCACTTTTTCGAAACCAACGACGCCCTGCTCTTTGACCGTGGCGACAGCCGCGGCATGCGCCTGAACATCCCGGCGGGTACGGCGGTGCGTTTCGAACCGGGGCAGACCCGTGAAGTGGAACTGATAGAGCTGGCTGGACTGCGCCGGGTGTTCGGCTTTGCCGGGCGGATCATGGGGGATCTGGATTGACCACAACACATCTTCCCCCTGTGGGAGCGGGCTTGCTCGCGATGGCATCTACACGGTTGTGCTGAAAGACCGCGTTGCCTGAATCGCGAGCAAGCCCGCTCCCACAACAGGTTTTCGGCGTTAACGATTCGTCTTAATTTTCAGGAACGCACAATGAAAATATCCCGTCAGGCCTACGCCGACATGTTCGGCCCCACCGTGGGCGACAAGGTTCGTTTGGCCGATACCGAGCTGTGGGTCGAGGTTGAACAGGACTTCACCACCTATGGCGAAGAAGTGAAGTTTGGCGGCGGCAAGGTGATTCGTGACGGCATGGGCCAAAGCCAGTTGCTGGCCAGCGAGGTGGTCGACACGCTGATCACCAACGCGCTGATCATCGACCACTGGGGCATCGTCAAAGCCGATGTGGGCCTGAAAAACGGCCGGATTCACGCCATCGGCAAAGCCGGCAACCCGGATATCCAGCCCAATGTGACCATCGCGATTGGCGCCAGCACTGAAGTGATCGCCGGTGAAGGCATGATCCTTACCGCGGGCGGCATCGACACCCATATCCACTTCATCTGCCCGCAGCAGATCGAAGAGGCGCTCAACAGCGGCGTAACCACCATGATCGGCGGCGGCACCGGACCTGCCACCGGCACCAATGCCACCACCTGCACCTCGGGCCCGTGGCATATGGCGCGCATGCTGCAAGCCGCTGACGCATTCCCGATGAACATGGGCTTTACCGGCAAGGGCAACGCCAGCCTGCCGCAGCCGTTGATCGAGCAGGTCGAAGCCGGGGCCATCGGTCTCAAGTTGCACGAAGACTGGGGCACCACACCAGCCTCCATCGACAACTGCTTGAATGTGGCCGATCTGTATGACGTGCAAGTGGCGATTCACAGCGACACTTTGAACGAATCGGGCTTTGTCGAAACCACTCTGGCTGCCTTCAAAGGTCGCACCATCCACACCTATCACACCGAAGGCGCCGGCGGCGGGCATGCCCCGGACATCATCAAGGCCTGCGGCCTGGCCAACGTGCTGCCCAGCTCCACCAACCCGACCCGACCCTTTACCCGCAACACCATAGACGAACACCTCGACATGCTGATGGTTTGCCATCACCTCGATCCGAGCATCGCTGAAGACGTGGCCTTCGCCGAAAGCCGCATTCGCCGCGAGACCATCGCCGCCGAAGATATCCTGCATGATCTCGGTGCGTTCTCCATGATCAGCTCCGACAGCCAGGCCATGGGCCGGGTGGGCGAAGTCATCACGCGCACCTGGCAGACCGCCGACAAGATGAAAAAACAACGCGGCCCGCTGGCCGAAGATACCCCGGGCAACGATAACTTTCGCGCCAAGCGCTACATCGCCAAGTACACCATCAACCCGGCGATCACCCACGGCGTAAGCCATGAGGTGGGCTCTATCGAGGTGGGCAAGTGGGCTGACCTGGTGCTGTGGCGTCCAGCGTTTTTCGGGGTCAAGCCGACGCTGATTCTCAAGGGCGGGGCGATTGCCGCCAGCTTGATGGGCGATGCCAACGCCTCCATCCCGACGCCGCAACCGGTTCACTACCGGCCAATGTTCGCCAGCTACGGCGGCTCGCGCCATGCCACTTGTCTGACGTTTATCAGCCAGGCCGCCTTTGACGCAGGCGTACCTGCGGCCCTGGGTTTGCAAAAACAGATTGCAGTGGTCAAAGGTTGTCGCGATGTGCAAAAAACCGATCTGATCCACAACGGCTATTTGCCCACTATCGAAGTCGACCCGCAGACCTATCAAGTCAAGGCCGACGGCGTGCTGCTGTGGTGCGAACCCGCCGATGTGCTACCGATGGCACAGCGCTATTTCTTGTTCTGACCCCCCCGTGTTTGCAGGAGGTTGGCGGCTGTATTGAAAAGACCCGTTTGGCGCTAAGATGCGTCACCTTTCAATACAGCCGCTCTTGCAGCAAGGTTCGTGGCCATGCGCCTATCAGAATTCATCGTGCACAATGTTGACCGTATCGTCGATGAATGGGAGCAGTTTGCCGAAACCATCACGCCCGCGGCTGAATCCATGAACAGCCTGGCGCTGCGCGACCATGCCAAAGAGATCCTGCTGGCCGCATCGCGGGACATGAACACCGCGCAAACCGCCAGCGAGCAGCAGGCCAAAGCCGAGGGCGAAGGGCCCGAAACCAGCCCGGCCCTGGATGAAGCTGCTGCCAGCCACGGCGAGCTGCGCCATACCGTGGGTTTTGATCTGGTGCAGATGACCTCGGAGTTCCGCCACTTGCGCGCCTGCGTGATTCGCCTGTGGGTCGCCAGCATCGACACCCCGGCCCTCTCCCACATGCAGGACATGATCCGTTTCAACGAAGCCATTGATCAGGCGTTGGCAGAGTCCACGGCAGCCTATGCCGAGCAGGTCAGTCGCTCGCGGGACATCTTCCTGGCCATTCTCGGTCACGACCTGCGCGCGCCGCTGCAGGCCGTTAGCATGTCCACCGAAATGCTGGAGCGCAAAGCCAGGCTCGATGCCGATGCGCAGACTTATGTACGGGCAATCAAAACTGGCGCGCGCCATATGGGCGCAATGGTCAACGACCTGCTGGAATTTGTGCGCAGCCGCTTGGGCAGCAGCCTGCCGATAGAGCCCAAGGCCATGGATCTGGCCCTCGCCTGCCAGGTAGCTCTGGATGAAGCCTGCGCCGGGCAGCCCGACTGCGCTCCGACATTGCACGTAGAGGGCGACGTGCAGGGCCATTGGGACCCGCGCCGGTTGGGGCAAATGCTGCAAAACCTGATCGGCAACGCACTGCAACATGGCGCCCGCAGGGGCAAAGTGACACTCACCCTGAGCGGGGATGGCGATGAAGTGACCTTGCGCGTCCACAACCTGGGCCAACCCATTGCCGAGGACGCGATTGCCACTTTGTTCGACCCACTGGTGCGCAGCCCGAGCGAAGACATCAGCCAGCCGGGTACGTCGACCAGCCTGGGGCTGGGCCTGTTTATCATCAAGGAAGTGGTGGACGCCCACCAGGGGCGCATTGACGTGATTTCGACCGAAGCCGAGGGCACGACGTTTACCGTGGTGCTGCCCAGGAACGTTAAGGCTGTGTAGCCACTGACGAGGCACGAAGGCTGCGAGCGCTTGGGGGCACTTCGCAGCCCCATCGCAGTCTTCGTGCCTCGACAGCGGCTACATCACAAACCGTCCCAGTTGCTGCTTCAGCCGCTGGTTTTCAGCGCGCAACTGCTGCACTTCCTCGAGCAGGTCCAGCGCCAGGGCGACGCCTTCCCATTCCATTTGCAAATCATCCCGCAGCTTGGCCGCACGCCTGGCGATGACCAGTTCGTAGTCTTCAAAGCGCCACGCGTCTGGCGTGCGGCCCTGAGGTTCGATAATTCCGTGTTCGACAATCTCTATCACGTAAGTGGCCGAGATATTGGCCTCTTCGCAGAACCTTTCCATGTCCAGCTGAACGATCAGGGTGCTGCTCATGATCAGTTACTCCATTGGGCTCTCGGGTCAAATGCGGCTTTATCGGCGAGTTCTTGCCACAACGCTTTGGTGGCTTCGTCGCCATGGGTCGGCATGACCACTTTCAATTGGGCATACAAATCACCACGCTGGCCTTGCTTGTCGCTCAAACCGTGGCCCTTGATGCGCATACGCTGACCGCTCTGGCTGTCTGGGCGAATGGTCATCATCACCTTGCTGGTCAGGGTCGGTATCGCCACCTTGGTGCCCAGCGCAGCTTCCCACGGTGCCAGCGGCACAGTGATGACCAGATCGTGGCCTTCGACATCGAATTTCGGGTGCGGCGCAAAGCGAATGATCAGGTATAGATCACCATTGGCTGCACCGCCCATGCCCGGCGCGCCCTGCCCTTTAAGGCGGATGCGCTCGCCGTCGGTCACACCGGCCGGAATCTTCACGCTCAGGGTCTTGCTGGTATCGCCGATCTGGAAGCTGATCTGCTTCGACTCACCAGACAGGGTTTCTTCAAGAAAAATCGGCAATTCCATTTCAACATCCTGCCCGCGACGGCCCGCACTGCGGCCCGACTGCCCACCAAAGCCATTACCGCGCGAACCGAAGATCGAGCTGAAAAAGTCCGAAAAATCGCCATTATTCTCGAAGCCACTGCTGGAATGACCCTGCCAGCCAGGCGGCCCCTGGAACGGCTGACCATGTTGACCATATTTACGAATTTCATCGTATTCAGCACGCTTTTCGGCGCTTTTAAGCGCTTCATACGCTTCGTTGACGTCCTTGAACTTGCTCTCGGCGTCCTTTTCCTTGCTCACATCCGGGTGATACTTGCGCGCCAGCTTGCGATAGGCGGTCTTGATCGCCTTATCGTCCGCCGTGGGCTCGACACCCAGGATCTTGTAATAGTCTTTGAAGTCCATGTAAGGATCACCATCCGTTATCAATATCGCGCTGCTCCGGTCACCCAGAATGCTCCAGTTGACCGGCCTGTCGATTGACCGATCTCAAGAGCAGCGCTGCAAAAGTTTATCGGCAGCCTACGGGCTTCACGCAATCGCCTGCTAACTACCAAGCCAATGACTGGAAGTTTGGGGATGAAGGATAGTCTTTCAAGTGGATTAAAACCTGCGATTTAACGATTAGTCGTGCTTCGATTCTTTGAGCGTCTGACATACACTGCGCGGCCGTTTTTTAACCGGAACACGAAAGACATGAAAAGCGCCTCTCCAGCACGTGCCTGCGGTATCGACTTCGGCACGTCCAACTCCACCGTCGGCTGGCTGCGCCCAGGCGTGGAAACCCTCATCGCGCTGGAGGACGACAAGATCACCCTGCCCTCAGTGGTGTTCTTCAATATTGAAGAACGCCGCCCGGTGTATGGCCGTCTGGCGCTGCATGAGTACCTGGAAGGCTATGAAGGCCGCCTGATGCGCTCGCTCAAGAGCCTGCTGGGCTCCAAGCTGATCAAGCACGACACCAGCGTTCTGGGCACAGCTATGCCCTTCAAGGACTTGCTGGGGCTGTTTATCGCTCAGCTTAAAAAGCGCGCCGAGACAACCGCCGGTCGAGAATTTGAAGAAGTGGTACTGGGCCGCCCGGTATTTTTCGTCGATGACGACCCCCTGGCCGACCAGGAAGCCGAAAACACCCTGACCGACGTGGCCCGCGCCATCGGTTTCAAGGAAGTGTCCTTCCAGTACGAACCAATCGCTGCGGCATTTGACTACGAGTCAACCATTGAGCGCGAAGAGCTGGTACTGATCGTCGACATCGGCGGTGGTACGTCCGACTTCTCGCTGGTGCGCCTGTCGCCCGAGCGCCGTGGCATGGACAACCGCCAGGACGACATTCTCGCCACCGGCGGTGTGCACGTGGGCGGTACCGACTTCGACAAGCAACTGAGCCTGCAAGGCGTGATGCCGCTGTTCGGCTACGGTAGCCGCATGAAAAGCGGTGCCTACATGCCTACCAGCCACCACATGAACCTGGCGACCTGGCACACCATCAACTCGGTGTACGCGCAAAAAACCCAGATCGCCCTGAACAGCATGCGTTACGACATCGTCGACACCGGCGGTATCGATCGCCTGTTCAAGCTGATCGAGCAACGTGCCGGTCACTGGCTGGCGATGGAAATCGAAGAAACCAAGATCGAACTGACCCATAACGACAGCCGTCACTTGCTGCTGGATCGGGTTGAGCCGGGACTGAGCGTGGACCTGAGCCGGGCAATGTTTGAAGCGTCCATCGACAACCAGCTGGAGCGTATCCGCAACAGCGTGACCAACCTGCTCACCAGTGCGGGCGTGGGTGTCGAGCAAGTCGATACGGTGTTCTTCACCGGTGGTTCGAGCGGCATTCCGGCGTTGCGCCAGAGCGTCTCGGCCATGTTGCCTAATGCCAACCATGTTGAAGGCAACATTTTTGGCAGCATCGGCAGCGGTTTGGCGATTGAAGCTAAAAAACGTTACGGCTGATCCCTCTGTAGCAGCTGCCGAAGGAGCGAGGCTGCGTTCGGCGGCGAAGCCGTCGTGAAACCGGGCACTGCCGAGTGTCACTTGAACTCGGTATTCCGGGTTTACGGTCGCTACGCAACCGAACGCAGCCTCGTTCCTTCGGCAGCTGCTACGAGGATGTGCGTTAACCGTTAAACCAACCCCACCTGCTTCAACTCGCTCTTCAAATACGCGTAGTAAATCGGTCCAGCCACCACACCCGGCAGGCCGAAGGCTGCCTCAAATACCAGCATCGCCAGCAGCAATTCCCAGGATTTGGCGCTGATCTGCCCACCCACGATTCTGGCGTTGAGAAAGTATTCCAGCTTGTGGATAACGATCAGATAGCCCAACGCGCCCACCGCCACCCAGATCGACAACGACAGCCCGACGATGGTGATCAAGGTATTGGAGATCAGATTACCGATCACCGGCAGCAAGCCCAGCAGGAAGGTCAGCACGATCAGGGTTTTGGTCAGCGGCAGGTGTACACCCAGCAGCGGCAGGATCACGGCCAGGAAGATCCCGGTAAACGCAGTATTGAGCAGTGCGATCTTGATCTGAGCAAACACGATATTGCGAAACGCCTGTACCAGCAGGTGCAAACGTTCGAACAGAGCAGCCGACAGCGGCTTGCGGCGGCTGATATCGGGAATGCTCTGCAAGGCCATGATTGCCCCCAGCACCATGCCGATCAGCAAGGTCACGAACATGTGCGCAGCGTCTTTACCCACCAGTTGCAAATCGCTGAGGTGCTTATTCATCCATTCGCCAATGGCGACACGAAACTCTGCTGCGCTGGCGGGCAGGTAGCTGTCCAGAAACGGCGGCAATTGCCCGCGTGCCCGGTCAACCACGACCATGAATTTATTCAGTGAGGCACCTGGGTTTTCGGCTTCATGCAGCAAAAAGCTGATCGCCCCGGCAAAGATCAGCGCCAGCACACTGACGATTACCGTGCCCAGCAACGCCACCGCCAACCAGCGCGCACGTCGCCCGGCAATCAGGCGCTGCAATTGGGGGGTGAGCATGTTGACCAGTTCGAATACCAACAACCCGGCCAGCAGACTGGGCAACAAACGCAAAGGAAAAACCAGTAACAGGCCGCCAGCAATGATGATGTAACTGGCCAATATGATGTGACGCTGAGAAAACGTTGGCATACAGCCTCAAAACTGACAGCGTGAAAGGACAGGCAGTCTGCCAGCCTTCGGCGGGGAGCACTAGAATTTCAAACTTTACCGTAGCAGCTGCCGAAGGAACGAGGCTGCGTTCGGCGGCGCAGCCGTCGTAAAATCAGGCACTGCGGTGCACCAGTCAAACCCGGCTCTCAGGGTTTACGACGACTTCGTCGCCGAACCCAGCCTTCGTTCCTCGGCAGCTACGAGATACGCGCAGGCCTTTGAAGCTATTTTTTCTTCAGGCAATCACTCATAAAGGCTTTGCGTGCGTCACCCTTGAGGGCTTGGGTGCCAGCCGTAGCGTTGCAGGTTTTCATTTTGTCCTGCTGGGTTGCCGGTTTGGCTTTGAGGCAGGTACTCATAAAGGCTTTGCGCTCATCCCCCTTGAGGGTTTTTGCACTGGCGTCAGCGTTACAGGTGGTCATTTTGTTTTGTTGAGCGGTGGCCGCAAAACCTTGGGAACACAGCAGCAAACCGATCAACAGCAGAGGCACACGCAGCATTTTCATGGAGTTTTCTCCTTATTGGCGCGCCAGATTGCAGCGCGATCTCCTGAAGTGTAGACAAACTCTGTTACAGCACACGTGCTTGGCGCCGATACTGCTCTGGCGTACACCCGGCCTGACGCGCAAACATTGCGATAAACGCCGATGAGGTGCTGTAACCCAGATCAAACCCCACGTCCTGCACGCTGCGTGCAGACTCCAGCGCCTCGATCGCCGCCAGAAAGCGCAGGCGCTGACGCCACTCGCCAAAACTCATGCCCAACTCGCGTACAAACAGCCGCGCCAGCGTGCGCTCGCTGACGTGTACCTGCTGCGCCCACTGGCCTAACGATCGGTTATCGCCAGGTGCCTGTTGCAGCGCCTGGAGCACCTGCAACAAGCCCGGATGGCTGGCATAGGGCAAGTAACACTGATGCACCGGTGCCTGGCGCAATTGGTCGACCAGCACCTGCGCCAGGCGAATATCCGCCTCGCTCTCAGGGATATTGATATCGCGACGGGCGAAGTCGCTGAGGATGGCCTTGAGAATATCGCTGATGGCCAGGGTTACCGGGGTACTCGGCAAGTGCTGACAATGAATGGCATCCAGATACACCGAACGATAAACAATCGCCTGAGCGTTATAGGCACTGTGCTCGGTGTTGGGCGGGACCCAGACTGCGTACTGCGGCGGCGACATAAAGCGCCGACCATCGACCTCAAAGCGCATTACCCCGTGGGCCACGTAATCCAGTGAACCCCAGGCATGCTCGTGCGGTACGGCATGGCTATGGGCTTCGATCTCGGCGTAGCGAAAGTAAACCGGCGCAGGCAAGCCATCAAATTCGGGGACGCTGATCAGATTCTTGCGCATGTGTCTGGATTCGGCATGAGGTTGGCTGGATCGAAGTATAGGCTTGCAGACAGACAGGCGGATAATCAGCGCTTATTAATTCTGTAGTTGTCACTGATGCAATACGCCTATCCCCTACTGGCCATTTTTATCTGGGCCGGCAATACCGTTATCAACAAACTGGCTGTAGGAGCGATCTTTCCGTCCGAGATCGGCTTTTACCGATGGCTGCTGGCTGGCCTGCTGTTCACCCCGTTTATGCTCAAGCCGGTGATAGCCAATTGGCCTGTTATCCGCCCCAATCTAGGCAAGATATTCGTCCTCGGCGTGCTGGGCATGGCCGTGTACCAAAGCCTGGCTTACTACGCGGCGGCCAGAACTTCAGCGACCAATATGGGGATCATCCTGTCATTGATGCCGCTGATGGTGCTGGCCATGTCGATCATCAGCCTGGGGCAACGCTTGACTGCCGGGGCATTGGTGGGGGCCATCGTGTCGTTTGCCGGGGTACTGGTGGTGGTATCGAGCGGCAGCCTTGCAGCCTTGCTCGATCACGGCCTTAACCTAGGCGATGCGATGATGCTGATCGCCACCCTGGCCTATGCGATTTACAGCACCTTGCTGAAGAAATGGCAGTTGCGCCTGCCACCGCTGCAAATGTTGTATATGCAGGTGCTGGTGGCAATTGTGGTGTTGTTTCCGCTGTACCTGGCCTCCCCCAAGGTCGGCCCGACGGTGCATAACATGGGGCTGGTGCTTTATGCCTGTGTGCTGGCGTCAATGATCGCGCCGCTGGCCTGGATGAAAGCCGTGGCCACACTTGGCCCGAGCCGCACCACGCTGTTTTTCAACCTGCTGCCTCTGATTACCGCGCTGATTGCGGCGCTGGTATTGAAAGAGCAGTTGCATGCCTACCACCTGATTGGCGGTGCGCTGACGCTGGGCGGGGTGATTCTTTCGGAGCGCTGGACTACGCCACTTCGAAAAACCTGAGAACACTTCTGAACCCACAACCTGTAGCCGCTGCCGCAGGCTGCGATGGGCAGCGCAGCGGCCCTCGAAGGGCCTACGGCCCTTATCGCAGCCTTCGGCAGCGGCTACATTAGTTCTGCAGTGTTTACTTCACCGTTTTAGGCACTTTGCCCTGCTGCATTTGTTGCAGCAGCGGTGCGCACTGGTTAGGTTCGCCGCCGCTTGGCGCAACCAATGCCAGCAACCCTGCCGCCGGGCCTGCAATCACTCCCAACGCCACCATGCCTGCACCACGCAACAGCAACGGCACCGCTTGCACACCCGCCGACGGGTTGGCGAAGGTGCCGCGCACATACAGCGGTGAGCGCAACGAGAACAGACGCAGGCCTTTGGACTCAGGGGTGATCTTCAAGTCGAGCTGTTCGGTGGCCAGGTTGATCGTGCCGTCGATGTAGATAATCGCGTTCTCGGTATCGAACACGAACAACCGGGTGCTGGCCAGACCACTCTTGATCCCCAGGTCTGCTGCTGCGCAGTTGATCTTGACGTCTTCGTCGCCAAAGATTTTGCCCACCACATAGTTACCCACGTTCAACCCGGCAATTTCCATCAGGCTGCGGCTGATGGCGCCGTCATTGATGATCATTTTCAAATCACCATTGGCGGTGCCCAGCAACTTGGCGACCGAATTGCCGGTGCCGGCAATCGTGGCATCACCATTGAGTTCGCCGAAGCTGGTTTTCATCGGCTCAAAGGTGGGGAACAGCTGCTTGAGCTTGAAGTTACGGGCAGTCAATTTGGCGCTGCCTGTCAACGGCGTGACACGGCCATTGAGTCGAATCTGCGCATCCAGCTTGCCGCCTGCCACGCCAAAGCGCAGCGGCTCAAGGCTCAGCTCACCGTCATTGAGCACAAGATGAGTGTAAAGGTCGGTAAACGGCAGCTCCGCACTCTGCACGATGCGCTTGCCGGTGAGTTCAACGTTGGCATCCATGTCGCGCCAGCGCTCGGTGCGAAACTCTTCGACCGGCAGTACCTTACCAGCCGGTTGTTTGCTCTCGCCGCCACGGGCTTTTTGTTTGGTGTTGGAGTCAGCACCAATCAGCGGCGCCAGGTCAGCCAGCAGCAATTGGTTGGAGACCAGCTTGCCGGACAACTTTGGCCGCGGCTGGCTGGCCAGGTATTGCAGATCGCCGTGAATATCACTGCTGCCGATCTTGCCGTTGAAGTTTTCATAAGTGAAGGTCGCACCACCCGGCTCATGCAGCTTGGCAATCAAGTGCCCATCGGTTGAGTACGCCGGCGAATCGGGCAAGGTCACGCCGGTCAGCGGATACAGGTTAGCCAGGCTGGTGCCGGACAGCTTCAGGCGCAGGTCCAGCGCCCCAAGATTCAATGGGTCAGTCAAGGTCCCGGCAAGCGCCACCTGGGTATCGGCAATGCTGACTTGAGCTTGCAGCGGGAAAGGCTGATTGGCATCTTGCAGCGCCAGCAGGCCGCCGATTTTGCCAGCGCCGCTGAGCTTCTGGCCGTGGTACTGGCCTTTGACCTTCAGGGCGAACGCATAGTCTTGCGGCTTGGCGCCTTTTTCCATGACCTTTTTCGCGTCAGTTTCGCCGACGATTTCGCTAAACGGGATCGGCTTGCCCAATGGGTCAATCAACACATCCAGCTGAGTTTTGAGGATCTGGTCATTGAGGGTCACGTGCCCCTTGTCGAACCCAATGGCACCGATATCCAGCGTCCAGCTCGAGGGCTCGGCGTTCGGGTCCTTGGGGTCGAAGGTAAAGGTCCAGTTCGCCCGGCCATCAGCCAGCCGTTCAAGGCTGGCGCTGGGCTCGGTCAGGTTGATACGCGGGATATCCACGGTTTGGGTCAGCAGCGCCAGCGGCGACAGGCGTAGCTCTACTTTTTTCAGGCTGGCCATTTGCGGGGTTTTCGCCCACTCGGGGTTGCCCAGCGTCAGGTCCTGAGCGATCACATGCGGCCACGGCACCCAGGCACGCCAGCCTCCTTCGTCCTCTTCACGCTGCCAGCGCACAGCCAGGTCACCGTTAATGGCAAACGGGCGATGAAGGACTTCAGACACTTTGGTGTTGATGGTCGGCTTGATGCGGTTCCAGTCGAAAGTAGCGAGAACCACCACCAGCACAGCGACCAGCAGAACGAATACAGAGCCTGTCCAGGCAAGGGTTTTACGGGTGCGCGTCATGTCACGGCTCCTTGATTACGACTGAACGTCCCAGTTACGACGCCTGTAAATGTACGACTGGCAAAGACGTCTCAAGGTTTAACCCTGCCACGTCTTTCGTGAAAAAAACCTCAAGAACCGCAGGCTAGAGCCACCGATCCTGAACAATCAATTCTGTCGATTATCACCATTGGCCGTATGAACTTTGATATCCGGTAGCCAAGCGTAGCATTGCCACCACACCTACTTGATTGCACTGCTACGGAGCACACACCATGAAACGCCCAGTATTGTTTGGTCTTTCCCTTTCACTTATGGCCTTCAACGCATTCGCTATGCCTGCCGACGAAGAGCCAACCCCAATGGTACAGCCTGCATCAAGCACTCTGAGCCAACCGCTCAACCCGGTTGCTGAAGACGGCGCACAACGTACCCTTGATCAGCAAAAAAGCGTTGCTGAAGATGGCTACGATCGCACCCCAAGCAATCAGTTTGTTGCCGAAGGTGGCGCTGATCGTTTGGCAGAAAGGAATCAACGTGCCAGCTAAATCGATCCATGTAGTCGCTGCCGCCAGGCTGCGATAAAGGCCGCAGGACCTTCAACATCCTGGGGCTGCTACGCACCCCATCGCAGCCTTCGGCAGCGGCTACAAGGGATTGATCAAATTTGCTAGAGTGCGCCGCTGTACTTGTCTGGAATACCAGCCCCGATGCTCCCTCGCGCCGAACAGAAACAACAAACCCGCCTTGCGCTGATGGATGCTGCCCGCCACTTGATGGAGTCGGGTCGCGGCTTTGGCAGCCTGAGCCTGCGCGAAGTCGCCAAAACGGCTGGCATCGTGCCCACCGGCTTTTATCGCCACTTCAGCGACATGGACCAATTGGGCCTGGCACTGGTCAGTGAAGTCGGCCAGACCTTTCGCGAAACCATTCGCCTGGTGCGTCACAACGAACTGTTCATGGGCGGTGTGATCAACGCCTCCGTGCGTATTTTTCTCGACGTGGTCGAGGCCAACCGCTCGCAGTTTTTGTTTCTGGCCCGCGAGCAGTACGGCGGTTCCCAACCGGTTCGTCAGGCCATTGGGGCCCTGCGCGAAGACATCACCTCGGACCTCGCGGCAGACCTTGGCTCCAAGCCAAAATTGCAGCATCTGGACCACGCGGGCCTGACCGTGATCGCCGATCTGGTGGTCAAAAGCGTGTTTGCCGCCCTGCCCGATGTCATCGACCCGCCTGCAGACACCCTGCCCGACCACCTGCAACCCCAAGCCAAAATCAGCCAACAACTGCGCTTTATCTTTATCGGGCTCAAGCATTGGAAAGGCTTGGGCAGCACTGAATAATTGCAAGCGCACCCTGTTGGTGCGCCATGGCACCCATTACGCACTAATTTAGAACAGCTTCATCTTCCTGCACTCTTTTTGGGCCTGCATTTGCGGTCTACACCCGGGTTGGCAAGCCCCTTGCTCTGACCCAGGTAATGTCAATTGCAGGAAGCTTTCCGATGTTGGTGATTCATCGCAGAATCCAGGCCCACCCCGTGTGGAGCGCCGAGCTACACCTCAACTTCGAAGCCCGTAGCAAGAGCCGCCTGCGCTGCTTCAGCAGCAGTGGCGAAGATGTCGGCCTGTTCCTTGAGCGCGGTCAGGCGCCCTTGCATGACGGCGAATTTCTCCAGGCCCAGGACGGGCGCATCGTGCGCGTCTGCGCCAGCCCCGAAAAACTGCTGCATGTCACCTGCAGTAATGCCTTTGAATTGACCCGCGCTGCCTATCACCTGGGCAACCGTCACGTCGCCTTGCAAGTGGGTGATGGCTGGTTGCGCCTGCTCGATGACTACGTGCTCAAGGCCATGCTCGAGCAGTTGGGCGCTCACACCGAAGCCATTGAAGCGCCGTTTCAACCGGAACACGGCGCCTACGGAGGCGGTCACCACCACTCCCGTGCGGGCGAAGAAGACTTCAACTATGCCCCGAAGCTGCATCAGTTTGGTGTGCGCTTGTGAACCCGGCCTGGGCGCTGCTGCGCCTGGCCAGCCCGCAGTTGCCGATTGGCGGCTACAGCTACTCCCAAGGGCTGGAGATGGCCGTCGAGAATGGCCGCGTAGGTGATCCGGTCGCGGCTTCACGCTGGATCAGTGATCAACTGCTGCTCAATCTGGCCCGTTTCGAAGCGCCGTTGCTGCTGGCCCATTGCCAAGCAGCGGCCGATCAGGACTGGAGTGCCTTGCAGCGCTTGTGCGATGAGCATCGCGCCAGCCGTGAAACCCGTGAGTTGCATCAGGAAAGCCGGCAAATGGGCTACTCCCTGCAACAATTGCTCACTGGTTTGCCGGAACTGGACGAGCCCGCGCGGATGTTTCTCGCACAACAGACTGAACCGCATCTGGCGCTGGGCTGGGCATTGGCTGCCCGCGCCTGGAGCATCAGCCCACAGGATGCGCTGGCTGCCTGGCTCTGGAGCTGGCTGGAAAACCAACTGGCGGTGCTGATGAAAACCCTGCCATTGGGCCAACAGGCAGCCCAGCGCATGACCAGCGAGTTGTCCCCCGCCTTGCAGCAGGCACAGCAACACGCCAGTACTCTCGACTTATCCCACTTGGGCAGCGCCGCTTTCGGCCTGTCATTGGCGAGCATGGCCCACGAGCGCCAGTACAGCCGCCTATTTCGTTCCTAGGAGAATGTAATGAACACACAGCCTTTGCGAGTTGGCATCGGTGGCCCGGTGGGCTCCGGCAAAACCGCACTGACCCTGGCCCTGTGCCTGGCATTGCGCGAAAAGTACAACTTGGCTGTCGTGACCAACGACATCTACACCCGAGAAGATGCCGATTTTCTGGTGCGCAACGAGGCGCTGGCTCCGGAGCGCATTATTGGAGTTGAAACCGGTGGTTGCCCGCATACGGCTATTCGCGAAGATGCGTCGATCAATCTGGAAGCCGTGGATCAACTGAACCGACGTTTTCCGGGGCTGGACCTGATTCTTGTGGAATCGGGTGGGGATAACTTGTCGGCGACTTTCAGCCCGGAACTGTCCGACCTGACGATCTACGTGATCGACGTGTCGGCGGGGGACAAGTTGCCGCGCAAGGGCGGGCCGGGAATCTGCAAGTCGGACTTGCTGGTGATCAACAAGATCGACCTGGCGCCGCTGGTGGGCGCGTCGCTGGAACTGATGGACAGCGACACCCGGCGCATGCGCGCAGACAAGCCGTTTGTGTTCAGCAACCAGAAGACCGGGCAGGGCCTGGACACCATCGTGGCGTTTATCGAGCGTCAGGGGTTGCTGGTCAAATAGTGCTGAAATCATCTGTGGGAGCGAGCCTGCTCGCGATGGCCGCGACGCGGTACATCATAAAAACGCAGTGATGCCATCGCGAGCAGGCTCGCTCCAACAGAGTTGAGATCATCCAGGAATCACGGTGTATCATGTCGCGCAAACGCCCCAGCCGTGACGACGCCCGCCGATGCCTGATGTAGCCAGCTCCGACTTCCCGCTTGAACTGACCGCCACCTTTGCGGCAGTGCAGCAGCATTTTCGCCAGGTCATTGTGCCGCTCTGGCAAGGCCCCGGCTGGAATGCCGAACTGGCGCTGCCCTATGAGGCCCTGAGCCCCGAGCACCAGCCGTTGCCACCCCAGCGCTACCGCGCCATGGCCTGTGCACGGCAACTGTACCTGTTCGCCAGCCTGATCGACGACCCGGCCTTCCCCGGCGCGGCGGAGCGCGCAGCTCAGTTGTTTCGCTCGCTGCACCAGCATTTTCACGACGCCGAACACGGTGGCTGGTTCTACAGCATCGACCCTCACGGCGCGCCGCTGGATCAACGCAAAGACCTCTACACCCACGCCTTTATCATCTTCGCTTGTGCCCATTACTGGGCCAAAGTGCGCGAACCGCTGGTGGAGTCGGCGCTCAATGGCGCATTGCAAGTGGTAGCCGAGCGTTTCAGCGATGGCGACGGTCTGTATGAAGCCAGCCTGGACCGGGACTGGTCATCACTGGGCAGCGGCCCGTTGCAAAACCCGTTGATGCACTTGGCCGAAGCGTTTTTGGCCACCCTGTCGGTCCGCGACGATGCCCCGGTACACGCCGCACTGCTGGCACTGGCGGCGGGCATGCAGCAGCGGTTTATAGAGCCTGTGCATAACGTCATGCTGGAAAAACCGCACGGGGCTGTGGATAACTGGTTTGAGCCAGGCCATCAGTTTGAGTGGTTCTTTTTGCTGCAATCTTCGCCCCTGCTGCGCCAGACCCCGCTACACGGGTCGCTGGATCGCGCCTTTGGCTTTGCTGAGCAGGTGGGGGTCGATCCACAGAGCGACGCGGTCTGCGGCATGCTGGCCGCCGATGGCAGCCTGCGTGATGGCACCCAGCGTATCTGGGCACAGGCCGAGTACCTGCGCGCACTGACCTTACGCCCGGACAGCCAGCCACGCCTGCAACGCCAATTGCTGGCGCTGCAACAGAACTTTTTACATGCCGGTGGCTGGTATGAATGCCGGGATGGCGCGGGCAAGGTCAGCCGCGAAGATATGCCGTCGACCACGCCGTATCACCTGGCGACGTGCTACAGCGGGTTGGCGCAATTCCTCAGCTAACACTAACAACTGTGGGAGCGGGCTTGCCCGCGCTTCAGGCGACCCGGTTTATCAGATAAACCGCGCCGATCCGATCGCGAGCAAGCCCGCTCCCACAAAAAGTTACTTGCCTTGAGTTACGCAATCCACTTGCGATCCCCGGTAAAGCTGATGGTCAGCCAACGTGCACTGTCAGCCGCCCCCAGCAGCTCGGATATTTCTTCGCGCAACGCATCAAGCGTCTTCACGCTGATCAGTGGATAACCTGCTGGCAGCACGATATGAATCTCGATGAACCGCGCCCGCCCATGCTTTTGCACATAGGTTTTGTAGCCTTCAAAACCATGGCGCGCCGACATGTCCTCCAGCACGTCCCGAACCTTGTCATCGAGCTTGTCCGGGGCAATGCCCAGTACGTCACGCAAGGCCGGTTTAAGGATTTTGAACGCCGGGGCCAACATGCTCAGCGCCAGCAAAATCAGGATTGCCGGGTCAACGTAAGCCGCCCACTGTGCATAACCCTGCTGCTTGAGCACCAGCGCGGTGACGAAACTTATCAACAGCCCCACCGACAGCATCGCGTCCACCAGCCAACTGATGTTATCGAACTGGATCAAGGTTGACTTGAGTTTGCGGTTTTTGCGCCGTACCCAGAAGTAATAGGCGAACTCGATCACGGTAAACACCGCCGCGTAGACGATCACCATGCCCAATTCGATGTCGCGCCCGCCATTGATAATGCCGAACACGCCGTTAAGAAATGCGTAGATCGCAATCAATAACAGGAAGCTGCCTTCAATCAGCAGCACCATTGGCTCTAGGTGCCAGAAGCCGAACTGGAAACGCTGGTTGCTTTCCTTGGCGATCAGTTGCGCTGTGATCAGCATCAACACTTTGATAAAAGTTGCGATCAAAGAGAAAAAACCATCGAACAGGATGGATTCGGAACCCGAAATAAAACCCGTCGCGATGCCAGCAATGGCCACCGCGAACATTAGAACAGTCGATTGTTTGAGCAGTTGCTGCTCACCACGGTTACTCACAAAAACTCCTTTTCAGCCCGATTGAATGCGACCCCCTCAGGAGGTCGCAGGTGGGCTGCCAGGCGTGAGTTTACTCCTTGGTATGGCGTTCGATGGCAAAACCGCTCCAGGACTGCGTAACGGGCATCAGCTCAAGGCGGTTGATGTTGATGTGCGCCGGGGTGTTGAGTACCCAGAAAATGGTCTCGGCGATGTCCTGGGGCTGAATCGGTTCGGCGCCCTGGTAGGTCGCGTCGTACCGCGCCTTGTCGCCGCCGAAGCGCACCATCGAGAATTCGCTCTCGCACAGGCCCGGCTCAACGTTGCTGACTCGCACGCCAGTGCCCTGCAAGTCGCAGCGCAGGTTCAGGGAGAATTGTTTTACAAAAGCCTTGGTGCCGCCATACACATGGCTACCGGGGTACGGGTAGCTGCCAGCGATAGAACCCAGGTTGACGATCCCGGCACCGCGGCCGTAGGCAATCAGGCGTGGCAGCAGCAAGCGGGTGGTGTAAAGCAGGCCCTTGATGTTGGTGTCGACCATGGTGTCCCAGTCGTCGAGATCACACTTGGGGGCCGGGTCGGTGCCCAGCGCCAGGCCAGCATTGTTGATAAGCCCACGCAACTTGCTGAACGAGGGCGGCAGATCGGCAATCGCCGCCTCCATCGCCGCACGGTCACGCACGTCTACCACCAGGCCATGGACCTCGGTCTGCTTGGACAACTCTTCGCACAGTGCCTTCAAGCGATCTTCGCGCCGACCCGTCAGCACCAGTTTCCAGCCTGCCTGTGCAAACTTGCGCGCACACGCCTCACCAAATCCGGAAGTCGCGCCTGTAATAAACAGGGTGGAAGTCATCGTGTTCTCCTTGGCTGGCGGGCATCGGCCGCCGTTGAATTGGACGTTGAGCAGAATGCCCCGGCTGGGTTCCAGCGGCAACCCGGTCATGCTGGCGGACTTTAACTGTACAAAAAACGATCAAACTCCGACAAGCCATGATGCATAAGGCCTGGAGCCATATGCGCTCACCTTATCCACAGGCCCGTCCACAGTCTTTGGGTGTAAGTCGAAAATGCTCGAAGCCGCTATTCACAAGGGGTAGAGCACAGAACGAGGTGTTTTTAACTTGACCTGAACCTGCCCCACATGCACACGCCCCAAAAGGGTGCAACCAGGTAAAACCCGGCACATAGCCACAGGCCAGTAATTACGCCGTCTAGCGCATTCTTTCCAGAGTTTAACCACAGACTTATCCACAGGTTAGTCATGTATTTCGAGCGCTCTTTAAAACTAAACAAACCTGTTGACAAATCACCGGAGCGGCCAAGCAAAAACCACTGATCGAAAAATAACCACACCGCTGGACACCGTGTAGGTAAAGGCCTACAGCCAACTACTCCCACGTTACCCACAGCCACCTCCACAGCAAACGGGGACAAGTCAAATTGATGACAAAACAGGCAATTACAGCGTCTTTATGTCGCGGTTTCACAGAGTTGAAATAATGTTTTCCACAATTTGCGGCGGGGCTGTACGGAGAGGAAATTGTCGAACAAAAAACATGAGGGATAAGCAACTTGCGCAATTGTGTAGCCGCTGCCGCTACAGAGATACTTCAAGCGTGGGAGCGAGCCTGCTCGCGAAGATCATTCGCGAGCAGGCTCGCTCCCACAGGGGGCTTGACCTGGAATAGAGTATCTACAGGGTTTAGGCAGTTCGGTCAGTGCCCACCCAGATAGGCGTTGCGCACTTCGTCGTTACTCAGCAGCTCCTTGCCGGTGCCGGTCAGGCGGATTTCACCGTTGACCATTACGTAGGCGCGGTCCGATAAGCGCAGGGCGTGGTTGGCGTTTTGCTCCACCAAAAAGATGGTCATGCCGGTAGTGGCCAGCTCGCGCAGGGTGGCAAAGATCTGCTTCACCACAATCGGCGCCAGCCCCAGGCTAGGTTCATCCAGCAACAGTAGCTTGGGGCGGCTCATCAATGCGCGGGCGATGGCGAGCATTTGCTGCTCGCCCCCGGACATGGTCATGGCCCGCTGGTTACGCCGCTCCTTGAGCCTTGGGAACAACTCGAACATGCGCTGCATGTCTGCGTCGGCATGTTTGTCACCAATGGGGATGGTGCCCATCAGCAGGTTTTCTTCCACCGACATGTCTGGAAACACGCGACGGCCTTCCGGCGACTGGGCGATGCCGTTGGAGGCAATGTAGTGCGAGGACTTCTGGGTGATGTCCACGCCCTGATAAATGATTTGCCCGCCGCTGGCCCTGGGCTGGCCGAATATCGACATCAGCAGCGTAGATTTACCCGCGCCGTTGGAGCCGATCAGGCTCACGGTTTCGCCCTCTTCGATGTGCATCGAGACTTTTTTCAGTGCCTGGATCGGACCGTAGTGGACATCCAGCTCCTTGAGTTCGAGGATCGTGCTCGTCATATCAGCTCCTCTTCGTCTGCGCCGAGGTAGGCAGCAATCACTTTCGGGTCGTTACGAATAGCCTCAGGCCCGCCCTCGGCGATCACGTTGCCGTGGTCGAGCACCACGATGTGATCAGAAATACTCATGACCATGCCCATGTCGTGCTCGATCAGCACCACGGTAAGGTCGTGTTCGTCACGCAGCAGGCGAATCATCCCGCTCAGCGCTTCGGTTTCCTGTGGGTTAAGACCGGCTGCCGGTTCGTCCAGGCAGATGATTTGCGGACGCGTACACATGGCCCGGGCGATCTCCAGACGCCGCTGTTGGCCGTATGACAATTCACCGGCCAAGCGGTTGGCGCAGTCCACCAGATCCACTACCTCCAGCCAGTAAAACGCATGGTCCAGCGCATCGCTTTCGGCCTTGCGATAGCCCTTGGTGTTGAGGATCCCGGCGAGCATGTTGCGGTTGACCCACATGTGCTGGGCCACCAGCAGGTTTTCCAGTACCGACATTTCCTTGAACAGGCGAATGTTCTGGAAGGTCCGCGCCAGACCCGAGCGGTTGACCAGATGTGTACCACCGAACATTTTGTAGTACAGCCGACTGGCGAACGCCTTGGGCGATACAAAGTCGGTCAGCTTGAACGGTTCGCCCAGCAGCTTGATCACATTGGTACGTGCGCCCCGGGCATTGAGTTCGATCCTGCCGCCGCTGGCCTTGTAGAACCCGGTCAGACAGTTGAACACCGTGGTTTTACCGGCACCGTTGGGGCCGATCAAGGCAAAGATCGAGTTGCGTTTAACCTTGAGGCTGACATCACTCAGGGCTTTGATCCCACCGAAATGCATCATCAGCTTGTCGACCGAAAGCACCACGTCGTCTTTCATGATGGGCTCATTCATGGCGCGACTCCCTTGCGTGGCGTAACACCGACACGGCTGATCCGGATCAGGCCTCGCGGTCGCCAGATCATCATCAACACCATTAAGACACCAAACAGCAGCACCCGATACTCGGCAAAGCTGCGCAGCAATTCAGGGGCCACGGTCAGTACGAACGCAGCAATTACCACACCCACCGTCGACCCCATGCCACCAAGCACCACAATCGCGAGGATCAGCGCCGACTCAAAGAAGGTAAACGAGGACGGGTTAACAAAGCCCTGGTAGCTGGCGAAGAACACCCCGGCCAGACCTGCCGTAGACGCGCCAATGGTGAACGCCGAGAGTTTGACCAGTACATGGTTAAGCCCCATGGAGCGGCAGGCGATTTCGTCTTCGCGCAACGCTTCCCAGGCACGACCGATCGGCATGCGGGTCAATCGATGCTTGATGTACAGCACCAGCAGCACCACCAGAAACAGCACGATGTAGATAAACAGGAATTTGATGTTGGGGTTGTAGTCCAGGCCGAAGAACTGATGAAACGGCACCCCGCCTTCTTTGGCAACACGGCCAAATTCCAGCCCGAAAAACGTCGGTGAAGGCACCGGCATACCGTTGGGCCCACCAGTGAACGACAGCCAGTTGTTGAGTATCAGGCGAATGATTTCACCAAAGCCCAGGGTCACGATGGCCAGGTAATCCCCATGCATTCGCAATACCGGAAACCCGAGAATGCACCCCGCCATCGCCGCCGTAATGGCCGCCAGCGGCAGCACCGACCAAAAGCCCAGCCCCAGATACTGATAGCCCAGCGCCAGGCCATAAGCACCGATGGCGTAGAAGGCCACGTACCCCAGATCGAGCAAGCCCGCCAACCCGACCACGATGTTCAAGCCCAGGCCGAGCAGCACGTAGATCAGGCCGAGGATCACCACGGTCAGGATGTATTTGTTGGCAAAAAACGGGAACACGATGGCAATCACGATCAGCAGCGGCACGATCCAGCGCAGCCGCGATTTGTAATCGGGTGGCAGCACGTGCACACCAGAGCCGGTGGACTCAAAGCTCTGAAGAATTTTCAGGCCCTTGGACGTTTGCAGGAACAGGCTCAGGACAAAGCGTCCCACCATCACAATCGCCACCAGCCAGCCAACACGCGCCGGCTGCAGGTTGAAGCTATAGCCGTCGAGCACTACCCCCACGATCGGTCCGAACACAATCAATGAAATCAACCCGGCAAGGATCGAGTCGATAACGCTTTTTTTGATATCAATTGGTTTGTTAATGGCTGCAGACATACTTACACCTTCGCCACGAGAGGACGACCCAGCAGGCCTTGGGGACGGAAAATCAGAATCAGCACCAGCAGTGAGAAACTGAACACGTCCTTGTAATCCGAGTTAACCAACCCGGCAAAAAGTGACTCGGAAATACCCAGGATGATCCCGCCGAGCATGGCGCCAGGCAATGATCCAATCCCGCCGAGCACGGCAGCAGTGAACGCCTTGATGCCAATAATAAAGCCGGCATAAAAGTCGAACGTGCCGTAGTTCATGGTGATCAACACACCGGCCAACGCGGCCA
Source organism: Pseudomonas kulmbachensis (assembly GCF_963681935.1). Lineage (NCBI taxonomy): Bacteria > Pseudomonadati > Pseudomonadota > Gammaproteobacteria > Pseudomonadales > Pseudomonadaceae > Pseudomonas > Pseudomonas kulmbachensis. The sequence continues at coordinate 4,795,869 of NZ_OY817088.1, forward strand.
TGGCAGCGCCGATCACAAATACGTAGGAGATCACCCGGTCGGTGTTGATCCCCAGGATCGAGGCCATCTTGCGGTCTTGTTGGGTGGCGCGGCACATGCGGCCCAGCTTGGTGTACTTGATGATGTAGGTCAGCAGACCCATGCCTACGAAGGCTGCAATCAGAATGAAGACTTTGGTGTAGGTGAGTTGTACAAAACCGGTGCCAATATCCACGCGCCAGGAACCGCTAAGGAGGGTCGGAACCCCCTGTTGACGCGAGCCTTGGGCAATTTGCACGTAGTTTTGCAGGATCAGGGAAATACCGATGGCGCTGATCAGCGGCGCCAGCCGTGTGGAGTTTCGCAGAGGTTTGTAAGCCACGCGTTCGATGACCCAGCCATACACGCCAGTCACCACTACGGTGAAAACCAAGGTGCCCAACATCAGTAGCGGGAAGGATTCAATACCGAAGTATGCCAACAGAGCCAGACTGATCGCCGCGAGGTAAGCAGAGATCATGTACACCTCGCCATGGGCGAAGTTGATCATGCCGATGATGCCATAGACCATTGTGTAGCCGATGGCGATCAGGCCGTAGACAGACCCGAGGGTCAGGCCGTTCAGCAGTTGCTGTAGGAAAATACCATCCATAACGCAATCTCACGCACTTGAGCCGTTGCGCAGACGCAAGCCGTCCACGCCGTCAGAGGACAGCTTGGCTGGCAGGGTGTACGCGACTCCTGGAAAAGAAGACAGGTGATGCCGATTTGCCTCCGATGCCCTTGGATCCGGAGGAGCTGGCGCAGGCTGCGATCTTTTGAGTGTTTAAAAGATCGCAGGCTTGGCCAGTTCCTAAGGAATCAGGGAATCAGCAGGAGCGATCTATCTCACTTCTGTTTTTCCAACTGGTGATATTTGCCGCTTTTGTCCCACTGATAAACCACGTAGTCAGAGACTTTCAGGTCGCCTTTGCCGTCCCAGGCTTTTTCACCCATCACGGTTTTAACCGGGTTGGCCTTGAGCCACTTGGCTGCGTCTTCACCTTTATTGGATTTAGCGCCATTGAAGGCGTCAGCCAGGGCCTGGATCGAAGCGTAGGCATACAGGGTGTAGCCTTCTGGCTCGGTGCCGGCTTTGCGGAACTCTTCAACCACCACCTTGCTGTCCGGCAGCAGGCGCGGGTCGGCGCCGAAGGTCATGTACACGCCATCGACATACTGCGGGCCACCGGCAGTGGCCACCAACTCGTCGGTCACGATGCCATCGTCCGACATGAATTTCACATCCTTGAGACCCGCTTCACGCAACTGGCGGACCAGCGGACCGGCTTCTGGGTGCAGACCACCGAAATACACGACATCAGCACCGGCGCCGCGGATTTTTGTGACCAGCGCGCTAAAGTCTTTCTCACCCCGGGTCAGGCCTTCTTCCAGAATAGGTTTCACGCCGCGTTTGGTCAGCTGTGCACTGGTGGCATCGGCCAGACCTTTACCGTATGTGTCCTTGTCGTTGATGACTGCTACTTTTTTGCCCTTGAGCACGTCGACAATGTAGTCGCCTGCAACGATGCCTTGCTGGTCATCACGCCCGCACATACGGAACACTGCATCCAGCCCACGCTCAGTGACCTGCGGGTTGGTCGAGCCCGGCGTGATCATGATCACACCCGCATCGGCATACACCTCGGAAGCAGGAATGGTGTTCGAAGAGCAGAAGTGACCGACCACACCGATCACTTTGTCCTGATCGACCAGACGGTTGGCCACGGCCACGGCCTGCTTGGGCTCACAGGCATCGTCGCCAGCAACCAGCTTGATCTTCTCGCCGTTAATCCCGCCAGCCTTGTTGATTGCATCCGCAGCCGCCTGCGCACCCTTCATGTACTGCTCACCAAATGCCGCGTTGGCGCCGGTCATCGGGCCCGCCACACCAATTTTCACATCTGCCTGAACAAACGAGGACACGCCCAAAGCAGCAGCCACTGCGAGGGCCAGAAAACCTTTCTTGTAGAACGTCTGCGACATGAGGTGGTGCTCCTGAGGTTTTTTTAGTTGGCACTGCGACTTCACATAAAGCGCTGAGCAAGGCGCGTGCCATTGGTTTTTTATTCTTAAAAAAGCCGCTGTGTTGTTGTTATATCGACTGTTTCGGGCCCATTTTCATTGGGCGTGCAACCGTCTAAACCAAGGAAGGTGAAACCATTGTTTATTTGCTGGCGCCACCCATCGCAACAAACGTTGCAACCGGGTTGCCCTGCACTGTGCAACCGCCCTGTAACCCCGTGCGTCACCGAACTGCACACTCTCGGTGCGTAACTGCTACAGGCCGCACCATTAGAGGCTAGTCGCTACACGAAGAAACGCGGTGCCATCCAGAAAAAAACCCCGTCAGATCACAATTCTTAAACATTGTCCGGCGTGATACAGCGAAAAACCGGCTTCGTATAAACAGCTGCGTAGCCCCGTGCCAGACAGTGGTCGCATTGGCGCAAAAGGAATCGGCAAAGCCTTGGCATCGCCGCTGCACAAGTAGTCGGCAAACGCTTTGCCCACCACACTGCCAGTGGTCACGCCCCGACCGTTGTACCCGGTAACTGCCACCAAACCGGGTGCTGGCTCGAACAAACGCATCAAGTGATCAGGGGTAAATGCGATACAACCGGTCCAGGTGCATTCCCACTCCACGCCCTTGAGGTACGGGAAGTAGTGCTGTTGCACACGGTCGGCCCAGGCTTTGAGAAACCAGGCAGGCTTTTGATTGCCATTGCCCAGGCTGCCCAGCAATAAGCGGCCCTCGGCATCGCGGCGGATGCTGCTCAACACCTGCCGGGTGTCCCATGAGCCCTGGCCGCCGGGCAAGATCCGGGCGGCAGTGGCGTCAGTCAGCGGCTGGGAGGCAACCTGGTAGTAGTAACCGGGGAAAAAGTTGCGGCGTAAGTCAGTCCATTCGCCTTCGGTGTAGGCATTGGACGCCAGCACCACCTGTTCGGCATTCACCGCACCCAATGCGGTTTGCACCGACCAGCGCTGGCCCTGGCGCTCAAGCCCGGTTACGGGCGAGTGATCAAACAAGCGCCCGCCCAGATCACCGGCAGCCTTTGCCAGGCCCGAGGTGTAGGCCATCGGGTTGAGGGTTCCCGCGCGACGGTCAAGCAAGGCAGCGGCAATTTTGGTGGTGCCGGTGGCGGCTTCGCACGCAGCGCCGGTGAGTAATTCCACAGGCGCCCCGCGGCGCTTCCATTGCTGCTCGCGGCTGCGCAGATCGGCTTCGCCCTTGGCGTTATGGGCCATGTGCAGCGTGCCTTCGCGGCGCAACTGGCAGTCGATGCGGTATTTATCGATCAGGCTGAATACCAGCGCGGGCGCGGCACCGAGCATGCGATTGAGCTGGCTACCGACCGCTTCCCCGAAACCGGCTTCAATATCATCCGGCGCGATCCACATCCCGGCGTTAACCAGTCCTACGTTACGACCCGAACCGCCATGCCCGGTGCGATGCGCTTCGAGCACACATACACTTTTGCCCTGCTCAAGCAAATGGATTGCGGCTGACAGGCCGGTGATTCCGGCACCAATCACACAGACATCAACGCTGAGTTCACCCTTGAAAGTGGGCGCCTGAGGGCGTTGTGGGGTGAGGTTTTCCCATAGACATTGTTCTTGTAGAGGCATTGCCAAGCTCCAGAAATGAAACCCAACCAAACGCAAATCACCTGTAGCCGCGGCCAAAGGCTGCGATGGGTTGCGCAGCGACCCTGGCTTTCATGAATGAAAGAAGGTCCTGCGGCCCTTATCGCAGCCTTCGGCAGCGGCTACAGGGGTGTACTCCTCTCACTCAATCGAAGGTAATCCCCTGCGCCAACGGCAACTCCAGCGAGTAGTTCACGGTGTTGGTCTGGCGGCGCATATAACCGCGCCACGCATCAGAGCCCGACTCGCGGCCGCCGCCGGTTTCTTTCTCACCACCAAATGCGCCGCCAATTTCCGCGCCGCTGGGCCCGATGTTGACGTTGGCGATCCCGCAGTCACTGCCGGTAGCGGACATAAATTGCTCAGCCTCGCGCACGTCGGTCGTGAAAATGCACGACGACAGGCCTTGGGGCACGGCGTTGTTCAGGCGCAGCGCCTCGGCAAAGTCGCTGTAACCGACCACGTACAGGATCGGAGCAAAGGTTTCATCGCACACTACATCGCTCTGCTCGGGCATTTCCACAATCGCCGGGGCCACGTAGTAAGCGCCAGGGTACTGGCCAGCCAATTGACGTTCCCCCCCAAACACCCGGCCGCCTTCGCTCAGGGCTTGCTCCAGCGCATCCTGCATGTTTTCAAAGCTGTGCTTGTCGATCAGCGGCCCCACCAAATTACCTTCCAGCGGATGACCGATACGCACTTTGGAATAGGCGGCCTTGAGCCGGGTGACGATTTCTTCCTTGACCGACTCATGGGCGATCAGACGGCGCAGGCTGGTACAACGCTGACCGGCAGTGCCGACGGCGCTGAACAGAATGGCGCGCACGGCCATGTCCAGATCGGCACTCGGGGCAAGGATCATTGCGTTGTTGCCGCCCAGTTCCAGAATGCTGCGGGCAAAGCGGGCGGCGATTTTTGGCGCCACTTCACGGCCCATGCGGGTGCTGCCGGTGGCACTGATCAGCGCGACACGCGGGTCTTCAACCAGTGCTTCACCGGCCTCACGGCCACCGATAATCACTTGGGCCAGGTACTTGGGTGCGTCGCTGAATGAGTTCAGGACCCGGTCAAACAGCGCCTGGCAGGCCAGCGCGGTGAGCGGGGTTTTCTCGGACGGCTTCCAGATCACAGAGTTGCCGCATACCAGCGCCAACGTGGTGTTCCACGCCCAGACCGCCACCGGGAAATTGAATGCGCTGATCACCCCTATCACGCCCAGCGGGTGCCAGGTCTCACGCATATGGTGGCCCCGACGCTCCGAAGCGATGGTCAAGCCATAGAGCTGGCGCGACAGGCCGACGGCAAAGTCGCAGATGTCGATCATTTCCTGCACTTCGCCCAAGCCTTCCTGGGTGATCTTGCCCGCTTCCCACGACACCAGCTCGCCCAGATCGGCCTTGTACTCACGCAGCAAATCGCCGAACTGGCGCACCAGCTCCCCACGGCGCGGGGCTGGCACTTTGCGCCAGGCCTCGAATGCGTGCTCGGCGCGGGTCACGTGTTGTTCGGTTTCGGCGGCACCTTCCCAGTGCACGGCGCCAATCTGGCTGCCATCAATCGGCGTGTATACCGGCTGATTACCCTGCTGATACAGCGCGGGATTCACACCAAGACGATCCAGTAATGCAGCAACCATTGGGGGGCACTCCTTGAACTTGAGAAAGATAATTCGCAGGCCGTTAGTTGTAGCTGGCTCCCATGACGGCAACAAACGACCTTTAAGCGAGATATCATTCCGAAAATTCATGCTGCGCTGGTAACGTTGCCTGACAACAAGAATCAAGGCCCTTTTTATGCTCAACAAGCGCCATCTCCCCTCGATCACGGCGTTGCAGTGTTTTGAAGCAGTGACCCGTCACCTGAGCTTCACCCGCGCCGCCGAAGAGCTGAACCTGACCCAGAGTGCCGTCAGCAAACAGGTCGCGCAGCTCGAAGAGTTGCTGCAGCACTTGCTGTTTCGCCGTGTGCGCCGCCGCCTTCAGCTCACACCCGCCGGCGATCTGTATCTGGTAGAAGTCCGAAAAATCCTGACCCAGGTCGAGATGTCGACCCACACCCTGCGCTCCTATGGCGGTGAAACGGAAGTATTGCGAGTCTCGACCCCATCAACCTTCGGTGCCCGCTGGCTGGTGCCGCGCCTCAAGGGCTGGGGGATTCGCCATCCGCAGATCCATCTGGACCTGTGCAACGAGCAACAAGGCGACGATCTGCTGCAAGGGCGCAGCGATCTAGCGTTTTATTTCGGCCAGGGTTCACGACCGGGCAGTGAGTGTCTGAAGCTGTTTGGCGAGGAACTGGTGGCCGTGTGTGCACCCTCAAGCCTGCCGCGCACGCCAATGACGGACCCAACCCAACTGACGGATCTGGTGCTGTTGCAAAACGCTTCGCGGCCGCAGGCCTGGCACGAGTGGTTCGAGGATCAGGGGTATTGCACCGACCACAGCTATCACGGGCCACGCTTTGATACCTTCTATATGTGCATCCGTGCCGCGCAGGAGGGATGTGGCGTGGCGCTGCTACCCAAATTCCTGGTGGAAGAAGAATTGGCCGACGGCAAACTGGTGATCGCCTGGCAACACCTGATGCCGAGTCGCGACTCGTATTACCTGGCGTATCCTGAACATTCGGCAGGCGTGCCCAAGGTGCGCGCGTTTGTGAGCTGGATGATGGAGCAACTGAATGAACAGTGAGCCTCTATATACTCGGTTGCAGGTCAAGTGAGGTACGCAAATCTTCGTAGCAGCTGACGAAGGAACGAGGCTGCGTCCGGCTGCGCAGCAGTCGTAAAGCCATTCAGCTGTGGTGTTTCAGATACATCGTGCACACCGGGTTTACGACTGCTGCGCAGCCGGACGTAGCCTCGCACTGCTCGTCAACTGCTACAGGGTTTTGCTCGTCTCGTTGCTTCAAATATAAAAACCGCTGGCAAAAGCGCCTGCGGATATGCGCCACTAGCGCCATTCATTGAAAAAGCTGAACACCGTGGCAATAAGGCACGGGCAGCATGGAGATTGCCGCTATGAGCGAGAGTGTATTTGCCGATCGCATCGTGCAGAACCTGCTCGACACTGACTTCTACAAATTGACCATGATGCAGGCGGTGCTGCACAACTACCCCAACGTTGAAGTCGAGTGGGAATTCCGCTGCCGCAACAGCGAGGATTTACGCCCCTATCTCAACGAGATTCGCCACCAGATCGAACGCCTGGGCGAGCTGAGCATGACTCAGGACCAGTTGGGGTTTCTGGAGCGAATCACGTTTATGAAGCCCGACTTCATACGCTTCCTGGGCCTGTTTCGCTTCAATATGCGCTACGTTCACACCGCTATCGAAAACGGCGAGCTGGTTATCCGCCTGCGTGGGCCGTGGCTGCATGTGATTTTGTTTGAAGTGCCAATGCTGGCGATTGTCAGCGAAGTACGTAACCGCTCGCGTTATGCAGACACGGTGCTGTCCCAGGCCCGCGAGCAGCTGTATCGCAAATTCGACTGGTTGCAGGCCAACGCCAGCACCGAAGAATTGTCCGAGTTGCAGGTCGCCGACTTCGGTACTCGCCGACGGTTTTCGTATCGCGTGCAGGAAGAAGTGGTCAGCGTACTCAAACACGATTTCCCCGGGCGCTTTGTCGGCACCAGCAACGTCAATCTGTCCCGCGAGCTGGACATGAAACCGCTGGGCACCATGGCCCACGAGTGGATCATGGCGCACCAACAACTGGGGCCGCGACTGATCGACAGCCAGAGTGCAGCGCTCGACTGCTGGGTGCGGGAATATCGCGGTTTACTGGGGATAGCCTTGACGGACTGCATCACCACCGATGCCTTCCTGAAAGATTTTGATCTGTACTTTGCCAAGCTGTTCGACGGTTTGCGCCACGACTCGGGCGATCCCGTAGTGTGGGCTGAAAAATGCATTGCCCATTACCACAAGCTGGGCATTGATCCGATGAGCAAAACTCTGGTGTTCTCCGACAGCCTGACCCTGCCCCGGGCGCTGGAAATTTTCCGCGCACTGCGCGGCAGAATCAATGTCAGCTTCGGCATCGGCACCAACCTGACCTGCGACATTCCAGGGGTTGAGCCGATGAGTATCGTGCTTAAAATGACCGCCTGTAATGGCTCGCCAGTGGCCAAGATTTCCGATGAGCCGGGCAAGACCCATTGCTCCGACCCAAACTTCGCCGCCTACTTGCGCCACGTTTTCCAAGTTCCTGAACAGTCTTCCAAGGAGTGAATCATGCAGGCCATACAGCGTCAGATTGCTGAAGACCTCAAGGTCCAGCCGCCGTTTAAAGACATCGCCGCCCTTGAGGCCGAGGTCGCCCGACGCATCACTTTTATACAGTGCTGCCTGCACAACGCCAGGCTCAAGACCCTGGTACTGGGTATCAGCGGCGGGGTCGACTCACTGACCGCAGGCTTGATGGCACAGCGCGCGGTCGAGCAGTTGCGCGAGCAGACCGGCGATCAGGCGTACCGCTTTATTGCCGTGCGCTTGCCGTACGGCGTGCAGCACGACGAAGTCGACGCCACGGCGGCAGTCGACTTTATCAACCCGGATGAGCGTCAAACCGTAAACATCGGCCCAGCCGTCAAGGCCCTGGCCGCTGAAGTAAGCGCCTTTGACGGCAAGCCGCCAGCCACCGTGGATTTTGTGCTGGGCAACACCAAGGCGCGGATGCGCATGGTGGCGCAATACACCATCGCCGGCGCGACTGGCGGGCTGGTGATCGGCACCGACCACGCGGCCGAAGCGGTGATGGGCTTCTTCACCAAGTTCGGTGACGGTTCCTGTGACCTGGCGCCGCTCAGCGGGCTGGTAAAAAATCAGGTGCGGGCAATTGCGCGGCACTTTGGTGCCCCGGAATCACTGGTAGAGAAAGTCCCTACTGCCGACCTTGAAGACCTGGAGCCGGGCAAACCTGATGAAGCATCCCACGGCGTGACCTATGCCGAGATTGATGCCTTCCTGCATGGCGAACCGGTGAGCGACGAAGCGTTCAACATCATCCGCAGCACGTACGAAAAAACCCACCACAAGCGTGAGATGCCGTTCGCGCCTTGATCATTGTGGGAGCGGGCTTGCTCGCGATGCAGGCGCCGCGATTTGTCAGGCAAATCGAGGTGGTGCTATCGCGAGCAAGCCCGCTCCTACAGTGGTTTCATCATAGGCAATACGAAAAAACGGAATGAACCCCGCGTTTTTTTTCGCTTGTCGCCCCCTCTTGCACAGGCTTTGATAGACGTCTATTTCGTCGCCAGAGCCCTGCCCCATGTCTTCTTTCGATGGTTTGTTCTCCCTTGTCGATTCTTTGCTCGGTCAACCGGCATCCACCTGGTTGCGCAAGCATGTCGAGGTGCCTGAAGGGCTGCTGCGTTTCAGTTGGCATGAGCAGGCGCTGCACCGGGCATGGCTCGCCGAGGCATTGAACCTGTGCCTGCTGCACAAGCTGGTGGAGGCCGTACCGGATGGTCGACGCTATGTGCAAGAACAGGCTCAACACGGGCGCAAGGTGGTGTTTGACCACGGAGCTATCCGCACGGTGGACTGGCCCGCAAACGGCGAGCTGCCCCGTGGCCGTCAGGCATTTTCCCGTTTGCTTGAGCCCTTGGGCTTTACCGATGTTCGAACCTACCCCCTGACCAAACTGAACATGACTGGCTGGGGCTACAGACAAATGGACCTGCCCGAGGACATTGCGCAGTTCTTTGTCTCGGAACTGCATCCGGGGCGTTTCAGCGAAGCCTTTCAACAAGCCGTCAGCCGTGTGGTCGGCTCCAGCCTCGACCCGCTACAAGCCGAGCACGAAAGCATCCTCAAACGCCTGAGCCTTACCCGCCATTGCAGCCTGAGCGAAGCCCAAACCCTGTTACCGGCGCTGTATCAGGCATTCGGCTGTCAACATGGCGTGGTACACGAAGCGGACTATCAGTGCCTGCTCAATGAAAGTGCCGAAATGGCCTGGATTGCCACCGAGGGCAACAGCTTCAACCACCTCACCGACCGGGTAGAGGATCTTGAAGCCTGCGTCGCGCAGCAACGTGACCTGCAGCGGCCAATGAAGGACAGCATCGAAGTCTCGGCCTCGGGCAGAGTCATGCAAACCGCGTATCGTGCCTGCACCGTCACCCGAGGCTTGATCGATGGCGCCGGGGTGTACCGAGAGCACACTGTGCCCGGGTCGTTTGTGGAGTTTATTCAGCGCAAGGTCGACCCCGAGACTGGCCGCATCGATCTGAACTTCGACAGCAGCAACGCCCAAGGCATTTTCAAGATGACCGACTCAAAAGCCTGACCCTGAATGCAAACAGCCCTGACACAAGGCCAGGGCTGTTGGTGGGCTGCGGGGTCTTATTTAAGAACCACGGCGCCTTTCATCATCGAGTTGTGGCCCGGGAAGGTGCAGAAGAATTCATACTCTTCGCCCGCCTTGAGTTTGGCCACGTCGAAAGTCACCGAGTCTTTCTCACCGGCGCCGATCACTTTGGTGTGGGCAATTACGCGCTCGTCACCGTCTTTGAGGTAGTTTTTATCCAGGCCAGCTGCAATACCGTCAGTCGAAATTGCCTGCATGTCTGCCTTTTTGCCCAGGACCCAGTTATGGCCCATGACGTTTTTCGGCAGGCTGCCGGAGTGCGTCAGGTTCACAGTGAAGGTCTTGCAGGATTTGTCGATGACGATCTCTTTGGTGTTGTAAGACATCTGGTCAGTCGAATCGACAGTCACAGCGCACTCAGCCGCCAACAAATGGCCGCTGGCCAAGGTCAAAAGGGATACCGCAACAACTTTGGCAAACATGGTGGATCTCCAAGGCAGGGTATGAAAAGCAAAATCTGTATACAGATTGCCTGAAAATTGTATCGATTCATATGATCTGGGTCATGGTCTATCGCTATGATCGAGACAATTGATCTGTAAAACGGACATAGCGCATATAACCTTAGGTCATCATTTTGATTTTTGGGGAATAAGTGATGAGACTTCCGGCATTAATGACCTGTTTGCTGGCCGCCTATGCCTGTGGCGCCTGTGGTCGCGACGAGATTTAATCCACAACCGGTTTTTGGGTGGGTGTAGAGTCGTATTTTCAGCGCAAAATACAACCTTGCAAAAACCCAGCTAACGGCTAAGCACTAATACAGGGCAGAATACGCGCCGCTTAACCTCACCTTCGACCCCAAGAGGATCGCCCATGGCCAAACCAAACTATAACTTCGCTAAGCGTCAAAGAGACTTGGCTAAAGAGCAGAAGAAAGAGGAAAAGCTTGCCCGCAAGAAAGCGGCTGCTGAAAGTGGCATCGTAGACACCGAACTGGATGACGAAGTCGACGCCGAAAGTGAAGTCGCCGCAGAAGATACCGGCGCTACAGAAGATAAAGCTCCAACTGCTTAAGCTCCCCCCTCGGCCCGGTTATCCACAACCCGGCCCACAGGATCTGTGATCAGGATCAGCAGCCCGGCTGCTGATCCTCGCAGTTAGCCAGAACGCCCTCAGACGCTTTCAAGCGCACGCCCTACCCTTTGCTCAGCAAACAGCCTACGCACGCCAGGCAGGCTTCTCAGCGCGCAGAAAGCACAACGCCAGCCCTAAGGCTGGCGTTGATGTGCCACTTAATACACAAACTCCGTAGCAGCTGCCGAAGGAGCCAGAGTTAGCGAGGCACTACCGGCTTGCGGGTCGGCTTTTGGCTTTTGCCGCCCTTGGCTGCTTCGTGACGCTCTTTAGCAGCCTGCTTGTTACGGGCAAATGCCGCAGCCTTGGCCTGTTCACGCTTGTCCCACGGGTTACCACCATCGCTGGCACGCGGCGGCAGGCCGGTGTGCTGGGTAAGAATCTTGGTGGTTTTCTCACCGGCTACCTTGTGGCTGCCAGCAGGCGTCGAGTTTTTGCGACGCGCACTCTGGTAGCTGTCAGTCGCGGGCTGATGCAGCGGGATCAGTTGATCCTTGCCCGAACCGATCAGGTCAGCACGACCCATGCGGGTCAGAGCTTCACGCAGCATTGGCCAGCCTTTCGGGTCGTGGTAGCGCAAGAACGCCTTGTGCAGACGGCGCTGCTCTTCGCTCTTGACGATAGTCACCGAGTCGCTCTTGTACGTGACCTTGCGCAGCGGGTTCTTGCCCGAGTGGTACATCGCGGTGGCAGTAGCCATCGGCGACGGGTAGAACGCCTGCACCTGGTCGGCACGGAACCCGTTGGTCTTGAGCCAAATGGCCAGGTTCATCATGTCTTCGTCTTTGGTGCCGGGGTGAGCGGCGATGAAGTACGGGATCAGGTACTGCTCTTTGCCTGCTTCCTTGGTGTACTTCTCGAACATGCGCTTGAACTTGTCATAACTGCCAATGCCCGGTTTCATCATCTGGTTGAGCGGACCTTCCTCGGTGTGTTCCGGGGCGATCTTCAGATAACCACCAACGTGGTGAGTTACCAGCTCTTTCACGTATTCCGGCGACTCGACCGCGAGGTCATAGCGCAGACCGGATGCGATCAAGATTTTCTTAACGCCCGGCAAGGCGCGGGCACTGCGATACAGCTGGATCAGCGACGAGTGGTCGGTGTTCAGGTTCGGGCAGATACCGGGGAATACGCAGGACGGCTTGCGGCACGCGGATTCGATCTCAGGCGTTTTGCAGGCGATGCGGTACATGTTCGCGGTCGGACCGCCGAGGTCGGAAATGACACCGGTGAAGCCTGGCACCTTGTCGCGGATCTCTTCGATTTCGCGAATGATCGACTCTTCGGAACGGTTCTGGATGATTCGGCCTTCGTGCTCGGTGATCGAGCAGAAGGTGCAGCCGCCGAAGCAGCCACGCATGATGTTCACCGAGAAACGAATCATGTCGTAGGCCGGGATCTTTTCCTTGCCGTACGCAGGGTGCGGAACACGTGCGTATGGCATGCCAAACACGTAGTCCATTTCTTCGGTGGTCATCGGGATCGGTGGTGGGTTGAACCACACGTCCACTTCGCCATGCTTTTGCACCAGCGCACGGGCGTTGCCCGGGTTGGTTTCAAGGTGCAATACACGGTTCGCGTGAGCATACAAAACCGAGTCACCACGCACTTTTTCAACCGATGGCAAACGGATAACCGTCTTGTCACGGGTCATGCGCGGGCTAGCCAGGATTTGCACCACCTTGGCTTCGTTCGGATCTTCGACCGGGCCCTTTTCCTGCTCGATAGCGCAGGCCTGGGTGTCCTGGGTATTGACGTACGGGTTGATGATCTTGTCGATCTTGCCCGGACGGTCGATACGCGTGGAGTCGACTTCGTACCAGTCTTTCGGCGTGTCACGGCGAATGAACGCGGTGCCGCGAACGTCAGTAATGTCTTCGATCTTGTGACCGTAGGACAGACGCTGGGCCACTTCAACAATGGCGCGCTCGGCGTTGCCGTACAACAGGATGTCGGCGCAGGCGTCGATCAGGATCGAGTTGCGTACGCGGTCCTGCCAATAGTCGTAATGCGCGATGCGGCGCAGGGAAGCCTCGATGCCACCGAGCACGATCGGTACATTTTTATAGGCTTCCTTGCAGCGCTGGCTGTACACCAGGCTGGCGCGATCCGGACGTTTGCCAGCCATGCCACCAGGGGTGTAGGCGTCATCGGAACGGATCTTTTTGTCAGCGGTATAGCGGTTGATCATCGAGTCCATGTTGCCGGCTGCGACGCCGAAGAACAGGTTCGGCTCGCCCAGCTTCATGAAGTCGTCTTTGGACTGCCAGTTCGGCTGGGCAATGATGCCCACACGGAAGCCCTGGGACTCCAGCAGACGACCAATGATCGCCATACCGAACGAGGGGTGATCGACATAGGCATCACCGGTGACGATGATGATGTCGCATGAATCCCAGCCAAGCTGATCCATCTCCTCCCTGCTCATCGGCAGGAATGGCGCTGGACCGAAACATTCGGCCCAGTACTTCGGATAGTCAAATAGAGGCTTGGCTGCTTGCATGTCGATGACCGGTGTTGAGTACAGAAAATGGGGGCGCGTCATTTACTAAGAAATTCGCGGGCGCGGAATATAGCACAAAAAATGATCAATTCCGACGGCAATGGTCGGAATTGATTGGCACACGTTGATTAACCGTGGGAGCCAGCCTGCTGGCGATGGCATCACTGCGGTGTACCTGAAAGCTCACACAGGAGCCAGGCGGATTAATCGTCGTCGAAGTTGTAGCTGCCCGGCGCCAGGTTTTCAAAGCGCGTGTATTTGCCGATAAACGCCAGGCGCGTAGTACCGATCGGGCCGTTACGCTGCTTGCCGATGATGATTTCGGCAATGCCCTTGTGCTCGGTTTCGGGGTGGTACACCTCGTCCCGATACACGAACATGATGACGTCGGCATCCTGCTCGATGGCTCCGGATTCACGCAAGTCGGAGTTGATCGGGCGCTTGTTGGGCCGTTGCTCAAGGGAACGGTTGAGCTGCGACAACGCCACGACCGGGCAGTTGAATTCCTTGGCCAGGGCCTTGAGAGATCGCGAAATCTCGGAAATTTCGTTGGTCCGGTTGTCACCGCCCGAGCCCGGGATCTGCATCAGTTGCAGGTAGTCGATCATGATCAGACCGATTTCACCGTGCTCACGCACCAAGCGTCGGGTCCGCGCGCGCATTTCCGATGGGCTGATACCGGCCGTGTCATCGATAAACAGCTTGCGGTCATTGAGCAGGTTGACCGCCGACGTCAGGCGCGGCCAATCGTCGTCTTCGAGGCGACCGGCACGGACCTTGGTCTGGTCGATACGACCCAACGACGACAACATACGCATGATCAGCGATTCGCCTGGCATCTCGAGGGAGTAAACCAGTACCGCTTTTTCACTGCGCAGAACGGCGTTTTCAACGAGGTTCATCGCAAAGGTGGTTTTACCCATCGATGGACGACCAGCAACGATGATCAAGTCCGACGGTTGCAAGCCACTGGTCATGCCGTCCAGATCGGTATAGCCGGTGGACAGGCCAGTGATCGCGTTGTCGGTATTGAACAGGGTGTCGATGCGGTCGATAGCTTTGGTCAACAGATCGTTAACGCTGACCGGGCCGCCGGTTTTTGGCCGGGCCTCGGCAATCGCAAAAATCTGACGCTCGGCTTCATCGAGAATTTCTGCCGCATTGCGCCCCTCGGGGTTGAACGCGCTGTCGGCGATTTCAGTGCTGATGCCGATCAGCTGACGCAAGGTGGCGCGTTCGCGAACGATCTGCGCATAGGCCTTGATGTTAGCGACCGACGGGGTGTTTTTTGCCAGCTCACCGAGGTAACCCAAGCCACCGACTTGCGAGGTCTGACCTTCCTTGTCCAATTGCTCGGCAAGGGTCACGACGTCGATCGGGGAGTTCTGGTCCGCCAGCTTGGCGATGGCCCGAAAGATCAGGCGGTGGTCATGCCGATAGAAATCGCCGTCCGAGACCTGATCCAACACGCGTTCCCAGGCGTTGTTATCCAGCATCAAACCACCGAGCACGGCCTGTTCGGCCTCGATGGAATGCGGAGGCACCTTCAGGGCTGCGGTTTGTAGGTCGTATTGCTCAGGAGCGGAGATATCGTTCATGGCCACTTGAGTTGTTTGTAAAAACAGGGGGTTTGAAAATCAGAAACTGCAGAAAGACAAAGGGCACGACCTGTAAACAGGATCGTGCCCGATGTTAACCGTCTGACACACAAGGTGCCAGTCAGTTAAGACTGCTTAAGCAGCTACCACAACAACGCGTACGGTTGCTTCAACTTCGGCGTGCAGGTGCACAGCCACGTCGAATTCGCCAACGTTGCGGATAGTGCCGTTCGGCAGACGAACTTCGCTTTTAGCAACTTCAACGCCGGAGGCGGTCAGTGCATCAGCGATGTCGTGAGTACCGATCGAACCGAACAGCTTGCCTTCGTCGCCAGCGGTGGCAGTGATAGTCACTTCCAGCTCAGCCAGTTGGGCAGCGCGTGTTTCAGCCGAAGCTTTTTTGTCTGCAGCAGCTTGTTCCAGCTCAGCACGACGCTCTTCAAACGCAGCCAGGTTGGCAGCGGTTGCAGCGGTAGCTTTGCCGTACGGCAGCAGGTAGTTACGACCGTAACCGGCCTTAACATTTACTTTGTCGCCCAGGTTGCCCAGGTTCGCGACTTTTTCCAGAAGGATCAGTTGCATGTGAAAATCCTCTTAACTTTTAACCTTCACCGTCCGCAGAGTCTTTATCGACACCTTTCGGTGCCAGACGTCCACGAAAATCAATCAGGCTGTCGACAATGGCCAAGACCACGAGCAACGGATAGATCAGCTGCATAAATAGCAACAGCGTGACGTACAACCCCACCAACCAAAACTTGGCCAGTCGCTTTTGCGCCACCAGCCCGTGAATCAGGGCTAGCCCGGCGAAGAACAACGCTACGCTGCACAACGGCGTAAGCATGGCCATTTCAGGACCGAAATTCGGCCCTATAAGCATGCACGCCAGCAATACGAGCGCTGGTCCCAGCGGTAGGCGGATGCTGCGAAATTCGCTGGCAAAACCGCCCGGGTTATACAACAACGCCTGCCAATAACGCCCAAGTATCAGGCTAAGCACGCTGACGACCTGCATCAAAGCTGCAATCAAACCGGTGAGGACGGGTGCAATCAGTGCTCCAAGGCGCGCTCGCTCTACGGCAGATAACTTGTCGTAGAGACCATTGAGGACCTGCGGCAGAAGTTTTTCCAACTCCTGCGCCATCGCACCAATGGGTTCGCGGAAAACCGTACCCAGGATCACGCCATACACCACACCCAACGCTACGCTGACCAGCAGCACGCGATTCCAGGACTGGCCGGCGCGTAACATCAACGCCAACCCCAGAGTTCCCAGCAACACCATAAGGGTGCGAGGTTCTCCGATAAACCACCAGACCAAGGCCGGTAGTAAAGCCCATGAGAGGATGCTCAAGGCATCTCTCGGACCGCGCCGCAGGAGCACAAGGCAACCTGCAGCAGCACTCAACCAGAACAAAAACGGCAATGCCGCACATCCGGCCACGATTAACGTGGCCTGCACACGGCCTCGCATGATGAACTCAGCTAAGGCACGCATGCTTTCAATCCTTTACTACTTGTCGACTGCCCGGTCTCAGCGGCCGTGGCTGTCGGTGTAGGCCAGCAGGGCCAGGAAGCGGGCGCGCTTGATAGCGGTGGCCAGCTGACGCTGATAACGAGCTTTAGTACCGGTGATGCGGCTTGGAACAATTTTGCCGGTCTCGGATACGTAAGCTTTCAGAGTGTTGAGATCCTTGTAATCGATCTCTTTCACTTCTTCTGCGGTGAAGCGGCAGAATTTACGACGACGGAAGAAACGTGCCATGTAATTGGCTCCTCAAAAGGTCCGTGGATTACTCGTCAGCGTTATCGCTGGCGTCGCTGTTATCGCTGTCATCGCCATCGGCGCTGTCAGAATGCTCAGGACGGTCACGACGCTCACGGCGCTCACTGCGGTTCTCTTCAGCCTTGAGCATCTCGGACTGGCCAGTTACGGCTTCGTCGCGACGGATGACCAGGTTACGGATCACAGCATCGTTGTAACGGAAGTTGTCTTCCAGCTCAGCCAGGGCTTTGCCAGTGCACTCAACGTTCAGCATCACGTAGTGAGCCTTGTGAACATTGTTGATTGCGTAGGCCAGTTGACGACGGCCCCAATCTTCCAGACGGTGGATTTTGCCGCCGTCTTCTTCGATCAGCTTGGTGTAACGCTCTACCATGCCGCCGACTTGTTCGCTTTGATCCGGGTGGACCAAAAAGATGATTTCGTAATGACGCATGAATGCTCCTTACGGGTTGTAGCCTGCCGCTAACTAAAAAGCGGTCAGACAAGGAGTGAATGACACTTGTGTGTCTTGCCTAGAGAGGCACATATGCGCCCGCCATGACGGCAAGGGGCGCAATTGTAGAGAAGGGACAACAGAGGCGCAAGGCAATTGGTGATTATTTGAACAATCTTTAGTCACCAAAACTCTGTAGCCGCTGCCGCAGGCTGCGATAAGGCCGAAGGCCCTCAAACGCAGACCGTCAGGCCGAGCGCTTCGCGCCCGATCGCAGCCTGCGGCAGCGACTACAAGTCTTGCTTACTTCTTCTTCGAAGAAGTCTTGGCTTTGACGCTGCGCTGACGCAGGGCTTCGAACAGGCAGACGCCTGTCGCAACCGATACGTTCAGGCTGCTGACGCTACCGGCCATTGGCAGGCGCACCAGGTAATCGCAATGCTCACGCGTCAGGCGACGCATGCCCTTGCCTTCAGCACCCATGATCAGGATGGTCGGGCCAGTCAGGTCTTGCTCGTACAGTTCCTGCTCGGCTTCACCAGCAGTGCCGACGATCCACAGACCGCGCTGCTGAAGCTTTTTCAGGGTGGCCGCAAGGTTGGTAACTGCAACCAACGGAATAACTTCCGCTGCACCACAGGCCACTTTCCGTACAGTCGGAGTCAAGGTTGCAGACTTGTCCTTGGGCACGATAACCGCCAACGCACCGGCAGCATCGGCCGTACGCAGGCAAGCACCCAAGTTGTGCGGGTCGGTTACGCCGTCCAGCACCAGAATCAGCGGAGCACCTTCGGTGCGATCCAGCAATTCGTTGAGCATGGCCTCACCCCACACCTGGCTCGGGCTTACATCAGCCACAACACCCTGGTGCACGCCCTCAACCCAAACGTCCATTTCGCGACGCTCAGCATTGCCCACCGCTACCCGGCTTTCATCAGCCAGCGCGATCAGGGTCTGAACGCGAGGATCGCTACGACCCTCCGCCAGCCATACCTGCTTGACGCGCTTTGGGTGATGACGAAGCAACGCTTCTACAGCGTGAATGCCGTAGATTTTTTCCAACTGACTCATGACTTGGCCTTAGGTTTGCGCGACCCGCCGCTTTTGGCAGCAGGAGCGGCGCCCGATTTTGGCGGGCCTTTACGATGTTTACTCGGCTTGGAGGGCTTGCCTGCATCTTTAGCAGGTGCAGCCCTACCCGACTTTCCCGGCTCCGATGTCCGACCGCCGCTTTTTGATTCGGCCAGCAACGCCTGCTTCAATTCACGGCTCTTGCGCAGCTCGGCGTTTTTCGCCGCAGCATCGCTAGGGCGATAGGTGTCGTCGGTGGACTTCTTGACAGCCTTGGCTGGCGCACTACGACGTGCAGCAGGTGCTGGCTCGACTGGTTTTTCAGTCGGCTTGGTGCCCGACTTGCCTGCATTTTTAGCTTTAGGCGCATCAGCAGTGCGATTTTTACGACCAATCGGCGCGCTGAGGGTTTTTTCCGCCATTTCGAAGTCGATTTTGCGTTCGTCGAGATCGACGCGCATTACCCGCACTTCAACGGTGTCGCCCAAGCGGAAGCTGCGACCGGTGCGCTCGCCCGCCAGGCGGTGATGCACAGGATCGAAGTGGTAGTAGTCACCCGGCAAGGCGGTCACGTGAACCAGACCCTCGACGTAGATATCGGTCAGTTCCACGAACAGGCCAAAACCGGTGACTGCCGTTACTACACCCGGGAACGACTCGCCGACGCGATCCTTCATGAACTCGCACTTGAGCCAGTTGGTCACGTCACGCGTAGCTTCATCAGCACGGCGCTCGCTCATGGAGCACTGCTCGCCGAGCTGCTCCAGGATCGCTTCGTCGTACGGATAGATACGCGCTTTCGGAATGGTCATCGCGCCAGCACGGCGAACGTGCGGGGTGTCCATTTTGGAATGGATCACGCTGCGAATTGCGCGGTGCGTCAACAGATCCGGGTAGCGACGAATCGGCGAGGTGAAGTGGGTATAGGCTTCATAGTTCAGGCCGAAGTGACCCTGGTTATCAGCGCTGTATACCGCCTGGCTCAACGAACGCAGCATCACGGTCTGGATCAGGTGGAAATCAGGACGATCCTTGATGCTGGCCAGCAATGCCTGGTAATCCTTCGGCGACGGACCATCCTTGCCTTTGTGCAGGCTCAGACCCAGCTCACCGAGGAACGCGCGCAGCTTTTCCAGACGCTCCGGCGGCGGACCATCGTGAACGCGATACAGCGCAGGAATTTCGTGCTTCTTGAGGAACTCAGCTGTGGCTACGTTAGCGGCCAGCATGCATTCTTCGATCAGCTTGTGCGCGTCGTTACGGGTGGTTGGGCGAATGTCGGCGATTTTGCGATCGGAACCGAAGATGATTCGGGTTTCCTGAGTTTCAAAATCAATCGCGCCACGAGTATGACGGGCAGCCAGCAGCACTTTATACAGCGAGTACAGCTGCTTGAGGTGCGGCACTACATCAGCGTATTCGCTGCGCAGTTGCTTGGCTTCGTTGGTTTTCGGCTGTTCCAGGATGGTGCTGACCTTGTTGTAGGTCAGGCGCGCCTGGGAGTGAATCACCGCCTCATAGAACTGGTAATCGGTCATTTCGCCGGTTTTGGAGATAGTCATCTCGCAAACCATGGCCAAACGGTCGACTTTCGGGTTCAGGGAGCACAGGCCGTTGGACAGCTGCTCAGGCAGCATCGGGATCACGCGCTCAGGGAAGTACACCGAGTTACCGCGAACTTGCGCTTCAGCATCCAGTGCCGAACCGATTTTCACGTAGCTGGAAACGTCGGCAATCGCCACGTACAACTTCCAACCGCCGGAGAACAGGCGCAACTTGCCAGGCTTGGCTTCACAGAAAACGGCGTCATCGAAGTCGCGCGCATCTTCGCCGTCAATGGTGACGAACGGCAGATGACGCAGATCGATGCGCTTCTCTTTGTCTTTGTCTTCGACTTCCGGCTTCAACCGGCCTGCTTCCTTAAGGACAGCTTCGGGCCAGACGTGAGGAATGTCGTAAGTACGCAGGGCAATATCGATTTCCATGCCCGGAGCCATGTAGTTGCCTACGACCTCAAGCACATCGCCTTGCGGCTGGAAGCGTGGCGTCGGCCAGTGAGTAATCTTCACTTCAACGAACTGGCCAACTTTCGCGCCAGCGTTGCGGCCCGGCGTTACCAGCACTTCTTGCTGGATCTTCGGGTTGTCGGCTACTACAAAGCCGATGCCGCCTTCTTCAAAGTAACGACCCACGATGGTTTCGTGAGCACGCGACACCACTTCGACGATCACGCCTTCACGACGACCACGACGGTCCAGACCCGAAACACGGGCCAGCGCACGGTCGCCATCGAACACCAGGCGCATTTGCGACGGGCTCATGAACAGGTCGTCGCTACCATCATCCGGGATCAGGAAGCCGAAGCCATCACGGTGACCACTGATGCGGCCGAGAATCAGGTCGAGCTTGTCCACCGGCGCATAAGTGCCCCGACGAGTGTAAATAAGCTGGGCATCGCGTTCCATCGCACGCAGGCGACGACGCAAGGCCTCGATTTGGTCTTCTGTAGTCAGACCGAACTCTTCCACCAACTGTTCACGAGCAGCAGGCGAGCCACGCTCGGCCAGGTGCTGAAGGATCAGTTCACGGCTAGGGATAGGGTTTTCGTATTTTTCCGCTTCACGTGCGGCCTCGGGATCGAGGGTCTGCCAATCGGCCATTAGATAGTTTTCACCTTGTCTATATGCGGGTTAGTTTGGCATACGCGTATTGAAACGGGAAATTTCAGGCACACACTGGGCCTTAATAGTCCTTTCTGACCCGCTTTGACGCTGCAGCCCAACCGTTCGCGAAAAATTTTCAATATTTTTAATCACAACGCTTTACAGGTCAAAGGGTCATCCGTATAGTGCGCGCCATCGACAACGGCAACAGTGTTGAAGATAATGCCCAGATGGTGAAATTGGTAGACACGCCAGCTTCAGGTGCTGGTGATCGCAAGGTCGTGGAAGTTCGAGTCTTCTTCTGGGCACCAATTCGAGATTGCAGAGTAGTACACTCTTCAGCCTCACACAAAAACCCGCGAAAGCGGGTTTTTGCATTTAAGATCTTCTAAGCCGCTGATTTAATAAAATTAAAACAGGGGTTTACAGATCCAAAAGCTCTCCGTATTATGCGCCACATCAACAGCGGCAACGTTGCTGATACTGCCCAGATGGTGAAATTGGTAGACACGCCAGCTTCAGGTGCTGGTGACCGCAAGGTCGTGGAAGTTCGAGTCTTCTTCTGGGCACCAATTCAAGTTTCAAGTGTTTTCATCGAATACATTTGAAACCTCACAAAAACCCGCGAAAGCGGGTTTTTGCGTTTCAGGGGCACGCATCACCCCCTGGCACACCATCGCTTACGACCATCGACCTCGCCGTCAAGTGCACTTGAGAAACAATATCGTTTATTATTGTTACAAGTTTTGTAGTACCCAAGCGAGGAACCCAGCGAATGATGCTCCGAAATACCCGGCTTGCGACATCTCTACTGCGCGGTCTGACTCTCTCCATCCTCGGTCTTGCACTGACCGCCCCCGCCCATGCTGCCGACCCTGTATCGCTGACGCTGTACAACGGCCAGCACAAGGAAGTCGGCGATAACCTCGCCAAGGCCTTCGAAGCCAAAACCGGGATTCACGTCAATGTGCGCAAGGGCAGCAGCAACCAGTTGGCCAGCCAGATCATGGAAGAAGGCGACCGTTCGCCTGCTGACGTGTTCTACGCCGAAGAGTCGCCGCCCCTGAACAATCTGGGCGAGCAGGGTTTTCTGGCCAAGGCCGATGACAGCACCCTGCAAGTGCTGCCCAAGGAGTACGTGGCCGCTAACGGCACCTGGATCGGCGTAACTGCGCGCACCCGCGTTGTCGCGTTCAACCCGAAGAAGATCAGCGAAGACCAGTTACCCAAGTCGGTAATGGATTTCGCCGACCCCGAGTGGCAAGGCAAGATCGGTTTCGTACCTACCAGCGGTGCATTCCAGGAACAGGCCGTCGCCATTATCAAACTGCACGGACGTGAAGCCGCAGAAGAGTGGCTGACCGGCCTGCGTGCCTTCGGCAAGACCTACACCAACAATATGGTGGCGCTCAAAGCGGTAGAAAACGGTGAAGTGGCCGCCGTACTGGTCAACAACTACTACTGGTTTGCCTTGCAGCGCGAAAAGGGCCAGCTGGATTCCAAGCTGTATTACTTCACCGATGGCGATGCCGGCGGCCTGATCACCGTGTCCAGTGCTGGCGTACTCAAGGCCAGCAAACATCCGAAAGAGGCCCAGCAGTTGCTCGCTTACATGGCCAGCGAAGAGGGCCAGCGTGTGATCACCAATACCACCGCTGAATACCCGATGCGCAAAGGCATGGTTTCCGAACGTGGCCTCAAGCCATTTGAAGAGCTGCAACCGCCAAAAGTGACACCTGCCGACCTGGGCAACGCGGAAGAAGCCCTGGACCTGGAACGCGATGTAGGCCTGCTCTGATGCTGTCTGCCGCCCAACCTGCACGCTTTATGCCCACCCGTAAACGGCCTTCGATCTGGCTGCTGTTGCCCGTTCTGCTACTGGTGGGCCTGAGCCTGCTGCCGCTGCTGTATGTCGGCACCAAAGCCTGGCAAGCCGGGTGGTCTGAAGCGCTGCACCTGTTGTGGCGGCCCTATGTCTTTGGCCTGATGCGCAACACCTTGCTGCTGATGGTCGGCGTCACCGTGACCTGCGCTGTGGTCGGCCTGTCCCTGGCCTGGTTGCTGGAACGCAGCAACCTGCAGGGACGGCGCCTGTGGGGCGTAATCCTGTGCCTGCCGTTTGCCGTACCGGCGTTTGTCAGCAGCTTTACCTGGGTCTCGCTCAGCGCCAGCTTTGAAGGCCTGGGCGGAGCGATTCTGGTGATGAGCCTGTCCAAGTACCCGCTGATTTTTCTGCCGGTAGCGGCCACACTGCGCAACCTTGACCCGGCGCTTGAGGAGTCGGCCCGTACCCTGGGCCAGAACCGCTGGGGAGTGTTTTACAACATCACCCTGCCGCTGCTATGGCCCTCGTTGCTGGCCGGTTCGCTGCTGATTGCCCTGCACATGCTGGTGGAGTTCGGTGCACTGTCGATCATCGGCCTGCAGACCTTCACCACGGCGATTTATCAGCAGTTCGAGCTGGAGTTCAGCAACGCCAATGCGGCGATGCTCTCGGCAGTATTGCTGGTGATGTGCTTGAGCCTGCTGTGGCTGGAGCTGAAAGTGCGCGGCAAGGGCCGCCACATTCGTATCGGCCAAGGCGCTGCACGGCGGGCCGAGCAAGTACGTTTGGGTAAATGGTCACTGGCAGGGCAACTGTACTGCCTGGCACTGGCGGTGGTTGGCAGCGGCATCCCGCTGGGGATGTTGGTGTACTGGCTGGTCAAGGGCAGCTCCGCGGCCTTCCCTGTGGCCGAGATTGGCGAAGCGCTACTTTCTTCGCTGTCCCTGGCGCTGGGCGGGGCTGCATTGTGCCTGGTGCTGGCGGTACCGGTCGGGCTGCTGGTGGTGCGCTATAAAGGCCCGCTGGCAATCTGGGCCGAACGCCTGCCCTACCTGCTGCATGCGCTGCCGGGACTGGTGATCGCCCTGGCACTGGTGTACTTCGCCCTGCACTACGTACCGGCGCTGTATCAGACTTCGGCCTTGTTGCTGATTGCCTATGCGCTGCTGTTTTTGCCACTGGCGCAGGCACCGATCCGCACAGCCCTGAACAAGGCAGCACCGCAACTGGAAGAAGCAGCACGAACCCTGGGCGCCACGTCGTTCTCGGCATTTTGCCGGGTGACGCTACCGATCATCTTCCCAGCTCTGGGCGCAGCGTTTGCGCTGGTGTTTTTGGACGGGATGAAAGAACTGACGGCGACCTTGCTGCTTAGCCCTACCGGACTTAACACCCTGGCGACCCAGGTCTGGTCGCATACCTCGAACATCGAGTTTGCCGCGGCCGCGCCTTATGCGGCGTTGTTAATTCTCGTGTCGGGACTGCCGGTGTATCTGCTGACCACGAAGATGTATTTGAGCCGCTGACCCTCACCCCAACCCTCTCCCAAAGGGAGAGGGCGAGGGCAGATTTTTATCTCACGCCCTGAACTGCCCCAAACTCGCTTTAAGCTGCGCCGCCAACCCGTCCAGCACCTTGCCGCTGGCCGTGGTTTGGGTCACCGCCTGCGCAGCACGCTCGGCCTGAGCATGAATCACTTCAACCCGCCCACGTACCGCATGCGCACCTTGCGCCTGATGCTCTGCCGCTTTGGTCGCCTCACCAATGGCGGTATGCACCTGCTCGACTGAAGTCTGCATGGTTTTCTGCAATTGCACGCTGCCACGCAGCACCGCCAACCCCTCATCGGCCTGACGCCCCGCCAGACCAATCGCCGCCACCGCCTCTTTCGCGCCCTGCTGCAACGCCACGATATGTGCCTGAATATCGCCAGTGGAGCTTTGGGTCTTGCTGGCCAGCGCCCGCACTTCATCTGCCACCACGGCAAACCCCCGACCCGTCTCCCCTGCCCGCGCCGCTTCGATCGCCGCGTTGAGGGCCAGCAGATTGGTTTGCTCGGCAATGCCGTGAATAACGGTCAGGACCACTTCGATTTGCTCGCTTTGCTGCGCCAACCGCTCAATCACCTTGGCACCCTCGCCCACCTGCCCCGCCAGCGCCTCAATCAGGCCGCCGACCTTGGCCGAGGTACGAGTGTTTTCATCGGTGGCCTGACGGATATCCACCACCTGCTTGAGCGCGGCCTGCATCGCCTGGCTCTCGGATTGCGCAGCATCCGCCATGGTCGACAGCGCATGCAGACTTTGTGCGACTTCATCACGCTGCAATTGCGCGGCAGCATCCGCCCCGGCATTGCGCAAAGTCATCACGCCGATCTCGACCCCGGTACGCTGCGCCACATCCCCCGCCTCACGCACGATGGGCTGCAACTTGTCGACAAAGCGATTGACCGCCGCCGCCATGTCACCGATTTCATCCTTGCTGTTAAGACCCACGCGCTTGGTCAGATCGCCCTCGCCTGCCGCCAGATCATCCAGCGCGGCGATCAGCAGTAACAATTTGTTGACCACACGCCGCCCCAGCACCACGGCCAGCAACAGCAACACCCCCAGACCAACAATCGCCAACCCCAGGCCAATACGCCAGCGCAAGGTGTCAGCCGCCTCGCGCACGGTCTGCGCGGTGTTGACTTGCATCTGTGCCGCCGCAGCCTGCGCGGACTCCAGGCGAGTGCGCAAAACCCCCGCGCTATCACTGGCCGCGCCTTGCAGGCTTGCACCGACCAACTGATCACTGCTGGCGATCAACCCGTTGAATCGCTGATCCAGGGCCACCAGGTCTTGTTCGATCGACGCCGTTGAGACACCCATCAGCACTTTGCCAATCTCAACGCCATTTGGGCTAATGGAGGCTTCGAGGTAATACACCGAAGGGTCGTGCCGAGCAGCATCCAGTACTTTATCCAGGGCACGCTCACCCTGCCCTTTCTCCAGCAGGGCCTTGTTGATGGGATTATCGCGATTCAAGTAACGCGTCAGGTGCTGACCAGCGGCGTCGTCATACACCACGAACAACACATTGGGATTGCGCTGAGCGCGGCGTGCGAATTCGGATAGTGTCGGGACATCACTGTCCCACATGGCCCGCGGTGCCACGGCGGCCAATAGTTGCGCCATGTCGTTGGCCGAATCCATCAAGCTTCTCTCCAGAGCCGCTCGCACCTGCACCTGCTCTTCTTTCAAGCGCGGCGCCAGGCCCGCCGTCAGCCGCTGACGGGTACTGGCGGAGAGCCCGTCCAGACTGCCTTTGACTTCACGCCCGGCCTGCTCCAGTTCAGCCGTCAGCTTTTGGCTGTCGACCCCCAGGCGCGTGTCCAGATCAGACTCTAATGCCGTCACCGTGCTTCGTGTCAGTGCAACAGCCACCAGCACTTGCACCAAAAGAGCGATACCAAGGGTAACGAATACTGGCCGCAGTAGACGGCTTTGTAACAGTGAGAGAACGGCAGACACAGAAAACCCTCCACTTGGGTGCCATTATTTTGATGGCACGCTTATTGACGGTTTTCACAGCAAGGCTCGTGCCGTATCGCTGGTTTCGCCCTACTCCGCGATTGCGCCACCCAAAAACAGAGCGATTCAGAAATTAGGGAAGCGTCCTACATATCTGATTGCCAGTTCCTGATAGCGTTGTCGAAACCATTTAGGTGGTGCAGTTATAAGCCAAAATAAATGAAAGGATTCAAATATTAAGAAGATCAAGACTCCCCTAACTACTTGGCAAACCTCGGGCACCATTACAACCCGATCGAAATCCAATTGAAGAGTGGGAAATCGTTAAGGCAAGGCAACTTCTATCAAACAAGGTTTAAACATATATCCGTAACACCCCAACTTTATTGAGTTCTTCTCTGCAGGGCATTCGCAGGTCAAAATTGCTGGAGCCAAGGCCATGACGCACTCTTCCGTTCCGCCAGTCGCCGCATCACTCATTGCCACAACCGAAAATATCTTACATATCGCACCTGTATCGAGATACTGGAAAGCTGATGCACCCAGCAATGTCGTGTTTCTCCCCCCGACATTAACCAAACAAACTCTGCTTATACAAATCGGACTCCTGCGCCCATCAACTATCGTTGCAGGAGACCAGGTCATCGATGCAGACGTTATCAACCAATGGCGCATATCCCACCCGTTCGGGGACCTCTTCCTGATTCGCAGAGGTACGAGTCTGGATAAAGTGCGGCTGGACCTGTGCGAATCCAACCACATTCGAGTGATCAATACGCCAGGGGTTAACGCACCGCATGTCGCTGCCTATATTGCGCACTGGCTGACACTGGCCGACGGGGCCATACCCCATGATATTTCAGTGTTGGGATACGGCAATGTCGGCAAAGAGCTTGTTGAATTGCTACTTGATCGAGATCCAAATGTTCGGATCAAGGTGCTGAGTCGATACGCTCAAACGCCGGACGATACCGGGAAAGCCTTTTCCGATAGCAGAGTGTCCTTTGTCTCGGACTGGCTCGAAGCACTGGAGGGCGCCCGTGCTGTCGCCGTATGCGTATCGCTGAATAATGAATCCGTTCACTGCATTGATCAGACACTCATTCGGCGTATGCACAGACAGGCCCGCCTGGTCTGTGTCGCCAAACCGGATGTCTTTAGCGATGATGCTTTGCAGACCCTGGCAGAGGCTGAAGGCATCCAACTGATCCTGGACTACGGGCCTATGACACTGGATGCATTTTGTCTGCGCACACAAGCGCTCGGCTACTGCGCCTCCATGTGGCGCAAACCTGCGACGCTGACTACACAGGCGGCAACAACCGAAGCCTGCAATTGCGACCTGGACTATGCCGTCTCAGTTCATCTGAGCTTGATGGCCTTGCGTGGCCTTGTCAGGCGCAAACTTGCACAGCCATTGACGATCCCCTCTGAGCCGGTAGATGCCGGGGCACCCCGCGTGTCGATCATCGGCAGAGGGATCAATGGCCTGCTCCAGGCGGTGATGTGCCGCCTGGCGAATTATCAGGTCACTGTCTACGGCAGAGCTCAGGAGAGCGATGGCGCCAGTCACAAGAATGTGAACATGCGCCATCTATCAGCAACGGAGACGACTGCAAAGCCGCTACATAACGACTACCTACTCCCCGCAAATCAGTATTTGGCCGTTGAGTGCAATCGCGCAGGCATAGAGCTGTTTGAAAAGCTCCTGGCCGACAACCCATCGTTGGCACCATTCGCCCAAGCACGGGTTATACGAGCCTATATGGCAGATGCCGATGGCGTAGAGGCCGCTATCCTCGAGCAGCGCGATATCGAAAGCAGGCCTTGGCCCAGTGGCAAGCCGGGAAGCGAGCCCGTAGAAATCAGTCAACTGCATTTCCAGGCACGTTATGGAATCCCCGAAATCGGGCGGGCTATTGAGGTATCTGGCTACGACCTGGAGTTTCTCCATGTAATGGATGGGTTAGAGGCGCTTTTACAGCGCTCCGGGGTTCAGTTCCTGCCCCGGCATCTGAGTCGGATTCAAATTGCCGAGCTGAGTAGAGAACACTTCGTCGTCACTGCCATGGGAGTAGAGGAACCAGAAGTAAGAGCGATCATTGGCTGGTTTTTCAAACTGCGCGCTGTCGAGAATGAAGGTGCACAAATGCGCGGGCTCAAGCTGCAGTACGATCTGCCAATCGGCGTCATGAATTGCCGCTTGGACGGCGACCACATTCTTGTCTCTGGCGGGCAGGTTCCACCCGACTCAACGCCGGAGGATAAGAAACAGATACTCGCGGCGTGTCTGGCCGCTGTTTCTCGGCACTTCCCGAAGTCCTACCAAAGGGCGATAGAACGTGGTGACTTGCACATTACTGATTGTGCCCGGCCCGGCACTTCAGATGGACTGTCAATAGTTCACTGGTCCGCACACAACCAAATAGTAGCCGGCGGTACTTATGCCGGGGGTACAACACAGGGATTAGTGTGGGCCTCTTTAGTCCAGGAAATCATCCAGGCAAAAGGTCCTGCAGTTTCAGGAATGTATTACAACTCGCGCAACTCTTGATTATTGGTATCGCCCGGTTTCAGGACTGACTGTTGCTCTTGCAGGTTTAATATAAACACCCCCTCAACGCTCAACTCAACAGGGCGTATATCGCAGGAGGCTCTTGAGCCTGCATAATCCGATAGCCATGTACGCGAGTCTTTTCCAGTATTCAAACGTTCAATACGTGAAGATTTTGTAGTGGCTTGTGATGTTTATAAAAAAGCAGCGCAGCATGCCTGAAACAACAAAAGGCCCCGAAGGGCCTTTTGCTTTACATCAGCTGCGACTTAAGCGAACGGGTGACGCAGAACGATGGTCTCGTTGCGATCCGGGCCAGTCGAGATGATATCGATCGGCGCGCCGATCAGCTCTTCTACACGCTTGATGTAAGCGCGAGCGTTAGCTGGCAGCTCTTCCAGGGTTTTGGCGCCCACGGTCGATTCAGTCCAGCCCGGCACTTCTTCGTACACAGGCTGCAGGCCTACGTAGCTGTCAGCATCGGTCGGTGCAATTTCAACACCATTTGCGTCGGTGTAGCCTACGCAGATGTTGATGGTTTCCAGACCGTCGAGTACGTCCAGCTTGGTCAGGCAAATGCCCGAGATGCTGTTCACATCGATAGCACGACGCAGGATAACGGCGTCGAACCAGCCGCAACGACGAGCACGGCCGGTAGTAGCACCGAACTCGTGACCTTGCTTGGCCAGGTGAGCGCCAACGTCGTCGAACAGCTCAGTCGGGAACGGGCCCGAACCTACACGTGTGGTGTATGCCTTGGTGATGCCCAGGATGTAGTCCAGGAACATCGGGCCAACGCCCGAACCAGTAGCAACGCCGCCAGCAGTGGTGTTGGAGCTGGTCACGTACGGATATGTACCGTGGTCGATGTCCAGCAACGAACCCTGAGCGCCTTCGAACATGATGTCTTTGCCGGCGCGACGCAGGTCGTGCAGCTCGGCAGTCACGTCCAGCATCAGCGGCTTGAGCAGCTCGGCGTATTCCTTGCACTCGGCCAGGGTCTTGTCGAAGTCGATGGCTGGCTCTTTGTAGTAACCGACCAGCATGAAGTTGTGGTAATCCACCAGTTCACGCAGCTTGGCTTCAAAGCGCGGCATATTCAGCAGATCGCCAACACGCAGGCCACGACGGGCAACCTTGTCTTCGTAAGCCGGGCCGATGCCGCGACCGGTAGTACCGATCTTCAGCTCGCCACGGGCCTTTTCACGGGCCTGGTCCAGCGCCACGTGGAACGACAGGATCAGCGGGCAGGACGGGCTGATACGCAGGCGCTCGCGCACCGGTACGCCTTTCTCTTCCAGCTTGATGATTTCACGCAGCAGGGCGTCGGGAGCAACCACGACACCGTTGCCGATCAGGCATTGCACGCCTTCGCGCAACACGCCCGACGGAATCAGGTGCAATACGGTTTTTTCGCCGTCGATTACCAGTGTGTGGCCAGCGTTGTGGCCACCTTGGTAACGCACTACAGCGGCAGCATGTTCGGTCAGCAGATCAACGATCTTGCCTTTGCCCTCATCACCCCATTGGGTGCCCAGGACTACGACATTCTTACCCATAACACTTGTCCTCATTCGCGCAAACTTGGTGCCGGCAGCCGCCGGCAGGAAAACTCAAGAAACCAGTGGCACTACTTGCCACAAGCCGTTCTGCTGAATCAATTGGCGGTCGCAGTCTGCCTCTTGGGCGCCAGCCTGCTGTTGCCCAGGCAACGCCTGAACCACACGCTGACCTTCACTGCGAAGCTGGCAAACCTGCTGCCAGAGTGCCGCATCTGTGCTGTCAGGCATCCAGATACCGCCAGACGGTAGCTCGACTTCAGCACGCCCCAGGGTCACCAGGGTTTTCAAATCGGTCGAGAAACCGGTAGCCGGACGGGCACGTCCGAAAACAGCACCGATATCGTCATAACGACCGCCCTGGGCGATGGAGTCCCCAACGCCCGGTACAAAGACCGCAAACACCACACCTGTGTGGTAGTGATAACCACGTAACTCACCCAGGTCAAAATACAACGGCAACTGCGGGAAACGCACAGACAACCGCTCGGCAATCGCCAGCAAGTCGTCCAGAGCAGCCACAACCGGGGCCGGAGCCTTGGCCAGACGCTCACGCGCAGCAACCAGCACCTCGCGGCCGCCACACAAACTAACCAATGCCTGCAGCATGCCTGCCAAATCAGCCGGCAAACCTTCGGTCAAGGCCGTTACTTCGTCGATCGCCTTGCGTTGCAGGGCGTCGAACAATTGTTGTTCCACTTCAACCGACAGGTTGGCCGCACGGGCCAGACCGCGGTAAATACCAACATGCCCAAGGTCCATGTGCACATCCGGCACGTCGGCCAGTTGCAGCATGGACAGCATCAGGCTGATCACTTCAACATCGCTGCTCGGGCTGGCATCGCCATACAACTCGGCGCCCAGCTGGATCGGGCTACGCGAGGATGACAAACCACGCGGCTGAGCATGCAGCACGCTGCCGGCGTAGCACAGACGACTCGGGCCTTCGCGACGCAGGGTATGCGCATCGATGCGCGCCACTTGCGGCGTGATGTCGGCACGAAAACCCATCTGGCGACCCGTTTGCGGGTCAATAACCTTGAAGGTACGCAAATCGAGATCCTGGCCAGCCCCTGTCAGCAGGGACTCCAGGTATTCGATATGCGGGGTGACGACGAACTCATAGCCCCAGCTCTGGAACAGATCCAACACCTGACGGCGCGCCACTTCAATGCGGGCAGCCTCAGGTGGAAGTACTTCTTCGATGCCATCTGGCAAGAGCCAGCGGTCTACCGTTGCCATTACGCCATTCCCCTATGATCCGGGCGGCCAGCCAAGCAGGCGAGCCTTGAGTAAAGCAGAACGTGGCTGCGTCTTGAGCGCGCACAGCAAAAAAGCCCAAGCGACAGGCTTACACAGCACATTCCTCGAAAAATCTGCCGATGCTGTAACAGCCATTCGGTCAATCAAACATACAGACGCAAAAAAGCCGGGAATTTCCCGGCTGCCGCATCATACACTCGTTTTCTAAAAGGATCACCCCGCCAGGCAATTTGCCCGCCCGGCGGAGTGAATACATGCCCTCTGATGAGCATGCAATACCCTCTGAAAACAGTGTGGGAGCGGCTTGCTGGCGATGGCATCGACTCGATTTGTCAGACAGATCGAGTTGGCTGCATCGCTGGCAAGCCAGCTCCCACTGGCTTGAAGCGCTTTTACTGCTGCGAAGGCTTGGATTTTTCCAGGTAGCGGAAGAAATCACTGCTTGGATCCAGTACCAGAACGTCGCTCTTGTTCGCAAAGCTTTCGCGGTATGCGCGCAGGCTGCGATAGAACTTGTAGAACTCCTGATCCTGGCCATAAGCCTTGGAATAGATCGCGGAAGCCTGGGCATCACCATCACCGCGAGCTTCTTCGGACTGACGATACGCCTCAGCCAACAGCACACGGGCTTGACGATCGGCGTCAGCACGAATGCCTTCTGCCAGCTCGTTACCCTTGGCGCGGTGCTCACGAGCTTCACGCTCACGCTCACTGCTCATGCGCTCGAACACGCTGCGGTTTACTTCTTTAGGCAGGTCGATGGCCTTGACCCGAACATCAACCACTTCGATGCCCAGCTCTTTTTCGGCCATTTTGTTCAACGATGCCGTCAGATCAGCCATCAGCGCATCGCGCTCACCGGACACAACCTCATGCAGCGTGCGCTTGCCGAACTGGTCACGCAGGCCCGATTCCAGACGACGCGACAAGCGCTCGTCAGCAATCTGCTTCAGACCCGAGGTCGCAGTGTAGAAGCGCTCGGCATCTTTTACGCGCCACTTGGCGAAGGCATCAACCATTACCGCTTTCTTTTCCAGCGTCAGGAAACGCTGCGTCGGAGCATCCAGCGTCATCAGGCGAGCGTCAAACTTGCGCACCTGGTTAACGTAAGGAATCTTCACATGCAGGCCAGGCTGAACATCGGCCTGAACCACGCGGCCGAAGCGCAACATAACGGCGCGCTCGGTTTGCGAGACGATGTAGAAGCTGTTCCAGGCAACAATCGCCACGACAACGGCAACAATAAGGGCGATCAGCGATTTATTGCTCATCAGCGACTCTCCCGGGTACGCGGTGGTGTCGGCAGGTCCGGATTGGCATGGGATACCGAATCCTTATTGCCCGCCGCGGCGGCTGAACCCGTTGCCGGGGTGCTGCCATTACGGCCTTCGATCATTTTGTCCAACGGCAAGTACAACAGGTTGCTCTGGCCGTTCTTGTTACCGGTCACGAGTACTTTGCTGGTGTTGCTGAAGACTTCCTGCATGGTGTCCAGATACAGACGGTCACGCGTGACGTCCGGAGCCTTGCGATACTCGGCTACCAGTTTGGTAAAGCGATCTGCCTCACCCTTGGCACGAGAGATCACTTCATCGCGATAGCCATTGGCGTTCTCGATGATGCGCTGAGCCTGACCACGCGCTTCCGGCACTACGCCGTTGGCGTAGCTTTCAGCCTGGTTGCGGGCACGCTGCTCGTCTTCACGGGCACGGATCACGTCATCAAAGGCTTCTTGCACTTCACGCGGTGCCGCTGCGCTCTGCACGTTCACCTGAGTCACGGTGATACCGGTCTTGTAGGTATCGAGGAAGCGCTGAAGACGCTCTTTGATATCTACAGCCATTTGTTCGCGGCCTTCGGTCAGAACCTGATCCATCGCAGTGGAACCCACTACGTGACGCAAGGCGCTGTCGGTGGCCTGCTGCAAGCTGACTTCCGGCTGATCGACATTAAGCACGAAGTCGCGCAGGTTGCTGATCTTGTACTGCACGGTCAACGGCACTTCGACGATGTTCTCGTCTTCAGTGAGCATCTGGCCCTGCTTGGTGTACGCACGCTCACGCGTCACGTTCTCCAGGTACTTTTTATCGAACGGAGGGAAGTAGATGTTCAGACCCGGCCCAACGGTGTCGTAGTACTTGCCCAGGCGCAGCACCACGGCTTGCTCCTGCTCATCGACTACATAGACCGCGCTGTACAGCCAAGCGGCAGCCAGTACGACCAGGCCGATCCCCAGCAGGCCATAACCAGCACCTTTACCGCCGTTCGATCCACCGTCGCTACTGCCACCACGTTTTTTTCCACCACCGAACAACCCATTCAGGCTTTCCTGCAGCTTTCGGAAGGCCTCGTCGAGATCTGGTGGTCCCTTGCGGTCGCCATTATTAGGGCGTTTGCCACCCCAAGGATCTTGATTATTCGAGTTGCCACCCGGCTCATTCCAAGCCATAGCGCTCTCCATCTGATAAAGCAAAGACGCGCCCACGGCGCGCCGACCAATGCTACAGAATGCCTATCACAGCGGCACGACCGCTTTGCGAGGCTTTTATTGCAAAGTGTGTTCTTCGATGAATTCCAGCGGCTGCATCCCTTCGCGGCTGACCAAGCGATTGAGCTCGGATCGCGGCAGGCGTACGTCCAGCAAACTGGAGCCCTCGTCGTCATGTTCTTCTTTCTGCACAACCCCCAGTTCGAAGAACTGTGCACGCAGTCGAGCAAAACGTTGCGGCAAGCGCAAGGTGCCAACAAACAAATCATTGCCCAGCAACTCGGCGATGGCCTGCTCAAGCAACTCCAGCCCTTGACCGTCACGGGCCGATAACCAGACCCGCTGCGGCTTGCCGTCGGCATCACGCTGGATCTGCGGCTCGACACCTTCAAGCAAATCGATTTTGTTGTAGACCTCGAGGATCGGCAAGTCCTGTGCACCAATTTCGCCCAGAACCACCATCACCTGCTCGATCTGCGCCATGCGCTCAGGTTCGTGCGCATCGATTACGTGCAGCAGCAAATCGGAATTGCTCGACTCTTCGAGCGTAGACCGGAAAGCCTCAACAAGCTTGTGCGGAAGGTGACGAATAAAGCCCACGGTATCGGCCAGTACAATCGGCCCCAGGTCGTCCAGATCCAGACGGCGCAAGGTCGGGTCGAGCGTGGCGAACAACTGGTCAGCGGCGAATACGTCAGAACCGGTGACCTTGTTGAACAGCGTGGATTTACCGGCGTTGGTATAGCCCACCAGCGACACTGTAGGAATATCGGCGCGTTGGCGCCCTCTACGGGACTGCTCGCGTTGACTGCGGACTTTTTTCAGACGGGATTTGATCTGGCTGATGCGCACGCGCAACAGACGGCGGTCGGTTTCGAGCTGGGTTTCACCCGGCCCGCGCATACCAATGCCGCCACCTTGACGCTCAAGGTGAGTCCAGCCACGCACAAGACGCGTGCTCATGTGGTCAAGCTGGGCCAGTTCGACCTGCAACTTGCCTTCATGGGTACGGGCGCGTTGAGCGAAGATATCGAGAATCAGCCCGGTACGATCAAGTACGCGACACTCGAAAACACGTTCGAGGTTTCGCTCCTGACTGGGCGTGAGCACGTGATTAAAAATCACGATGTCGACCTTTTCGGCCTTGACCAGGTCGCGCAACTCCTCGACCTTGCCACTGCCAATCAGGTACTTGGCCGATGGCCGATGACGCGGCACGTTAAAAAACGCGACGGTCTCGGCGCCGGCCGATACAGCTAACTCCTGGAACTCCTGCGGATCTTCGCGCGCCTCAGGGTCCTGTCCTTCCAAGTGAACGAGGATTGCCCGCTCACCACCACCGTGGCGCTCAAAGAACAAAGCAGACTCCTATCAAGCGTTACCTGGTTCAGCGTCTGCCAGTTCAGATTCAGCTGCGCTTGGCAGACGAATCGGACGTACTGGTACGACTGTCGAGATAGCGTGCTTGTAAACCATTTGGCTGACGGTGTTTTTCAGCAGAATCACGAACTGGTCGAAAGACTCGATGGTCCCCTGCAGCTTGATCCCGTTGACCAGATAGATGGAAACGCCAACCTTCTCTTTACGCAAAGTATTCAAGTAAGGGTCTTGTAGCGAATGCCCTTTTGACATATGCCGCACTCCTGTAAGGATAAAAAATAGAAACAAAAATTAGATGACCGCTGTCGCCACATCCATAGGATAGACGGCATTTGCCAAGACTCAGCTCAATATGGAGACCGATTCCAGGTATTTCAAGGCTCGTGGCAGATTGTCGCAGTCCAGACTGTCCAACCAATGCAGGTTGTCCCAACTACGCAACCAGGTGAACTGACGCTTGGCCAATTGGCGCGTAGCAATGATGCCGCGCTCCTGCATCTCGGCCGCTGTCAGCTTGCCGTCCAGGTAATCCCAGACTTGGCGATAGCCTACAGCACGTATAGACGGCAACCCTGAATGCAGGTCACTTCTACGGCGCAGGCTTATGACCTCGTCAATGAACCCCTGTTCCAGCATCTGCCCGAATCTTTGTGCAATTCGTTCATGCAGCACCTGACGATTCGCCGGAGCGATGGCCAGATGCGCGACAGTATAGGGCAATTGGCTGTGCCCAGAAGCCGCTGCTTTAGTCGTTTGCTCAGATTGTTTTTGCCGATGCTCCGTCACGCTCATCCCACTGACCCGATAAACCTCCAAAGCTCGCGTCAGACGCTGCGGATCATTGGGATGGATCCGCGCCGCAGACTCGGGGTCGATGGCCGCCAGCTGGTCGTGCAGGGCTCGCCAGCCAAGGCGCTGGGCCTCTTCTTCGAGCTGCGCCCGCACTTCAGCGTCAGCTGGAGGCATATCTGCCAGGCCATCAATCAGGGCCTTGTAATAGAGCATGGTGCCGCCCACCAGCAACGGAATATTGCCCCGCGCGGTGATTTCGGCCATGGCCTTGAGCGCGTCGCGGCGAAAGTCAGCCGCCGAATAGCTTTGCGCCGGGTCGAGAATATCGATCAGTTGGTGAGGATGTGCGGCCAGAATCTCTTTCGAGGGCTTGGCCGTACCGATGTCCATGCCGCGGTAGACCAGCGCCGAATCGACACTGATCAGCTCGCATGGCAGTACCTTGCTCAGCTCGATCGCCAGGTCGGTTTTACCGGCAGCAGTCGGCCCCATCAAAAATATGGCCGGGGGTAAAGCGTTGGAACCTGTCATCAGCGACCGCGCAAAAAGAGTTTGTCCAAGTCGTCCAGGCCCATTTGGGTCCAGGTGGGACGACCATGATTGCACTGACCACTGCGCTCGGTGTTTTCCATGTCACGCAACAAGCCGTTCATTTCCGCAATCGCCAAACGACGATTGGCGCGGATTGCACCGTGGCAAGCCATGGTGCCGAGCAACTCGTTGAGGTGAGCCTGAATCCGGTCACTGGTGCCGTATTCCATCAAGTCGGCCAGTACGTCATGTACCAGACGCTGCGCTTCAGCCTGCTTGAGCAACGCCGGAATCTGGCGGATGGCGAGGGTTTCCGGGCCCAGGCGTTGTAGCTCAAAGCCCAGGCGCTGGAACCACTCGGCGTGCTCTTCGGCGCAATCGGCTTCACGCTGACTGACCGCAATCGATTCCGGCACCAGCAGCGGCTGCCCGCTCAGACCTTCGCTGGCCATGGCGATTTTCAGGCGCTCGTACATGATCCGTTCGTGGGCCGCGTGCATATCCACCAGCACCAGCCCTTGAGCGTTTTCAGCGAGGATATAAATCCCTTTGAGCTGCGCCAAGGCAAAGCCCAGCGGCGGGATATCGCCCTGCCCGTCCGGCAACGGCGCAGCGCCGGCCTCGGGCAATGGCGCAAAGAATTCACGATAGGCATTGCGTGCTTCTTCGACAGGAACCGAAGGCGCGGAAGACTGAGGGCGGTACTGATATTGATAACCTGCCCCGGCCCCCGAACCCGCTACATGCTGGGTCGGCGCAGATTGCGGCTGCTCCAGTACGTTGGCCGCCAAGCGCATTTCACCTTGTGGGCCAAACTCACCGGCATCCAGACCCGTTGGCCGATCAGCCCCCGGTACGGGCGCAGGTGCAGCCAACTGATCTTCCGGGCGCACATCGCCCAAGGCACGGTGCAAAGTGCCGTACAGGAAGTCATGCACCATGCGCCCGTCACGGAAGCGCACTTCGTGTTTGGTCGGGTGCACGTTGACGTCAACCACTGAAGGGTCGACTTCAAAAAACAGTACAAAGGTCGGATGCCGACCGTTGAACAGCACATCGCGATACGCCTGGCGCACCGCATGGGCCACCAGTTTGTCGCGCACCGCACGGCCATTTACATAGAAATACTGCAAGTCGGCCTGGCTGCGCGAGAAGGTCGGCAAGCCGACCCAACCCCACAGATGCAGGCCATTGCGCTCAATCTCGATTGGCAGCGCCTGCTCCAGAAACGCCGAGCCGCACACCGCTGCCACACGCCGGGCGCGGGCAGTATCGTCGTGAGCCTCATGCAGATTGAGGATAGTCTTGCCGTTGTGGCGCAGATTGAACGCCACATCAAACCGCGCCAGCGCCAGACGCTTGATCACTTCTTGCAGGTGATCGAACTCGGTTTTTTCGGTTTTAAGAAATTTACGCCGCGCCGGAGTATTGAAAAACAGGTCGCGCACTTCAACCGAGGTACCCACCGGATGTGCAGCCGGTTGAACCCGCGGTGCCATATCGCGCCCTTCGGTCTCAACCTGCCACGCCTGATCGGCGCCACGGGTACGCGAAGTCAGGGTCAAACGAGCAACGGAGCTGATGGAAGCCAGCGCCTCACCGCGAAAGCCCAGGCTCATCACCCGTTCAAGGTCTTCGAGGTCACGAATCTTGCTGGTGGCGTGACGCGCCAGCGCCAACGGCAAGTCGTCGCTGGAAATACCGCTGCCATCGTCACGCACCCGCAGCAGCTTGATCCCGGCCTGCTCGACGTCCACGTCGATACGCTTGGCGCCGGAGTCCAGACTGTTTTCCAGCAACTCTTTAATCACCGATGCCGGGCGCTCAACCACCTCGCCCGCGGCAATCTGGTTAGCCAGGCGCGGGCTGAGCAGCTCAATCCGTGCGCTGCTGTTCAATACCGCGTCACTCATTGTTGAGCCGCCAGGGCGGTGGCCGGAATATTCAGGTTCTGGCCGATTTTCAACTCATCGGTTTTTAAACCGTTGCTCGAGCGCAGTGTCGCCACGCCCACCTGATAACGCACAGCAATCATCGCCAGAGTTTCGCCAGGGCGAACCGTGTGTTCGCGGGCGCCTTGGGCAATTTTGCCGGTATCACGC
This sequence comes from Pseudomonas kulmbachensis, assembly GCF_963681935.1. Classification (NCBI taxonomy): domain Bacteria; kingdom Pseudomonadati; phylum Pseudomonadota; class Gammaproteobacteria; order Pseudomonadales; family Pseudomonadaceae; genus Pseudomonas; species Pseudomonas kulmbachensis. The sequence continues at coordinate 4,835,055 of NZ_OY817088.1, forward strand.
AGCCAGGCGATATAAGTGCCCGGTGGTGGGTTTTGCTGGAAGAACTGGCGCACGCCGCTGCTGATCGAACGGGCCAACGCTTGCTGGTGACTGCTCGACGCCAGCTTGGAGGCTTCATTGCTATTGGAGATAAACCCGGTTTCGACGAGGATCGAAGGGATATCCGGCGACTTGAGCACCATAAACCCGGCCTGCTCCACGCGCTGCTTGTGCAACGGTGTCACCCGACCGATGTTGCTCAGGACTTTTTGCCCCACGTTCAGGCTCGAAGTCAGCGAAGCCGTCATCGACAGGTCGAGCAATACGCCTGCCAGCATGCGGTCCTTGTCATCGAGACTCACGTTACCCGCACCACCGATCAAGTCAGAACGGTTTTCGCTGTCTGCCAGCCAACGGGCGGTCTCGGAAGTCGCGCCACGTTCAGACAAGGCAAACACAGAAGCACCAAAGGCTGCCTTGGACGGTGCGGCGTCAGCGTGAATCGACACAAACAGGTCGGCGCCCTTCTTGCGGGCGATTTCGGTACGGCCACGCAGCGGAATAAAGTAGTCGCCCGTGCGCGTCAGCTCAGCCCGGAAGCCTTTCATGCCGTTGATCTGGCGCTGCAGCTCTTTGGCAATCGCCAGCACCACGTCTTTCTCGCGCTGCCCTGCCGAGCCCGAAGCACCCGGATCTTCACCACCGTGACCGGCGTCAATCACAACCACGACACTGCGCTTGCCACTCGGAATCGGCGGCAGTTTCACGTCAGGTTGAGCCGGAGTGACCGGCACCACAGGCACCGTCGCCACGTTGGTGGCAGGCAAGCTTGGTGTGAGGTCGGCACCTTGGTCATACAGGTCGACCACCAAACGATTGCCGTACTGTGCATTGGGCGCCAGAACGAAGCTCTTGGGAGTGACGGCCTTTTTCAGGTCGATCACCACGCGCAAATCTGTTGGGGTTCGTTGCGCCGAGCGCATGCTGGTAATCGGTGTGTTGGCCGTCGCTACATTCAACGGCCCGGCCAGGGTCGCGCCATTGATATCAATCACCAGACGATCAGGCGCCGTCAGGGTAAATACGCTGTGTTGCACTGGGCCAGTAAGATCAAATACCAGTCGTGTGTTGTCCGGCGCCCGCCACAACCGCACGCTTTTGACCTGTGTTGCCGCCACAGCATTGACCGCCATGACACTGAGCAACACACCCACCACACTTACTAACGCGCGAAAGCGCATACCAAACCCCATCATTATTTGTATTCCGGTGCCAATGCGGCACACCAAGACTCGCCACGTGAACCTTGGGGCGTCAGTTTCAGAAAACGCCCGGTGTTGTGCGGGCTAATGGTAATGGTCAGGTCGGGCTTTGGCAAAAAGCCTGCACCTTTATCGGGCCACTCGATCAAGCATAGGGCGTCTTCGTCGAAATAGTCGCGAATCCCCATGTACTCCAGCTCTTCAGGGTCGACCAGGCGATACAGGTCAAAGTGAAAAACGCGAATATCGCCAATTTCGTAAGGCTCAACCAGGGTAAAGGTCGGGCTTTTAACCGAACCGGTATGACCAAGGCCGCGAATCAGGCCGCGGGACAAGGTCGTCTTGCCCATGCCCAGGTCGCCGTCCAGAAAGATCAGGCCGTGTCCTTGAGTAACCGTCGCCAGTCGCGCGCCAAATGCGCTCATTGCCTCTTCATCGGCCAGTTGCAGTGTTATTTCGTGCACGGTGCGTGTTCCTCCAACAACTGTCGAATGGCTGGAATCAAATCACTGGCCGCCAGCCCACGGCCCAATTGTCCTTGTTGTTCTCCGGCGCGGGCATGCAGCCACACCGCCAGGCACGCCGCATCAAAAGCGTTCATGCCCTGAGCCAGCAGCGCGCCAATCACGCCTGCCAGCACATCACCCAAACCGGCCGTGGCCATCGCCGGGTGACCGTCATTACAAATGGCCAACTCGCCAGCCAGCCCTGCTACCAGACTGCCTGCACCTTTAAGGACGCACACAACTGAATACTTTTTAACCAGGGCGCGAGCCGCTGCCGGGCGATCAGCCTGTACTTGTTCGGTACTGATACCCAATAAACGCGCAGCTTCACCAGGATGCGGGGTGATCACCGAACCGGGCGCCAGCTCAATACCTGAGTTGGACAGCAGATTCAGTGCATCGGCATCCCACACCTGAGGCATTTTTGCCTGCGCAGCAGCCGACAACAGACTACGCCCCCAAGGCCCTTGGCCCAACCCCGGCCCGACTACAACCACCGAGGCCTGCGCCAAAACGCCCATCAACTGATTGGCCGACGAGACCCCCAGGGTCATCACCTCAGGCACGCGGACCAAGGCTGCGGCCACGTGCTCGGGGCGCGTAGCCAGCGATACCAGCCCTGCGCCACAGCGCAATGCTGCGTGTGCGCTCAAGGCAATCGAGCCGCCAAACCCACGGTCGCCGCCCACCAGCAGCACATGCCCGAACTGGCCTTTATGGGCACTTGGAGCACGTGCAGGCAGCCGTGGCAGGTTATCTGCGCGAAGGGCTTTGGGTCCAACTGACAGGTGTTTGGTCTGGGGCATGCGTGTCGAGCTCCGATGTCTGGCAGAATTATACGCATCTCAGCTCCGGTTTCTCTTGCCTCATGCCTGCTATTACTGCCGATCTCCCCGCTCTCGCTCAGTCCATCAAGGAATGGGGTCGTGAGTTGGGCTTTCAACAAGTCGCCATTGCTGGCCTCGACCTGGGAGAACACGAACACCATCTGCAACGCTGGCTCGATGCGGGCTATCACGGCGACATGGACTACATGGCCGCCCACGGCAGCAAGCGCTCACACCCTGACGAGCTGGTACCCGGCACATTGCGCGTGGTTTCCCTGCGCATGGACTACCTGCCCGGCGACACCCATATGGCGCAATTACTGGCCCAACCCGAAAAGGCCTACGTGTCGCGCTACGCCTTGGGCCGCGACTACCACAAGCTGATCCGCAAGCGCGTACAGCAATTGGCCGACCGCATTCAGGCGGATATTGGCCCGTTTGGCTTCCGCGCCTTTGTCGACAGCGCCCCGGTGCTGGAAAAAGCCATCGCCCAACAAGCTGGTTTGGGCTGGATCGGCAAAAACACCCTGGTGCTCAACCGCAAGGCGGGCAGTTACTTCTTCTTGAGCGAGTTATTTGTCGACTTGCCGCTGCCGGTCGACCCACCCCACGAGACCGAACACTGCGGGCGCTGCACCGCTTGCCTGGATATTTGCCCCACCAATGCCTTTGTCGGGCCCTATGTGCTGGATGCACGCAAATGCATTTCGTACCTGACCATCGAGCTGAAAACCGCGATCCCCGAAGAACTACGCTCAATGATCGGCAATCGGGTGTTTGGCTGTGATGACTGCCAGATCGTGTGCCCGTGGAACCGTTTTGCCCGTACCACGGCTGAAGGCGACTTCAAGCCCCGGCATAACCTGGACAACGCAGGGTTGGCCGAACTGTTTATGTGGGATGAAGACACGTTTTTGAGCCGCACCGAGGGTTCACCGCTACGTCGGGCGGGGTATGAGCGCTGGTTGCGTAATTTGGCGGTAGGGTTGGGCAATGCGCCTTCAACGATCCCGGTACTGGAAGCGCTGAAGGCTCGGCGTGACTACCCGTCAGAGCTGGTACAAGAGCATGTGGAGTGGGCGCTTGAACAGCACGCCCAACGTGCCTGACACACCGCCACTCCCCCAGGTTCGTGCCTGCAGCTTAATGCTCATCGTTATAAACGAACTTGGGCATTTCCCAGTTAAAGCGAATCGCCAGCAAGCGCAGCAATAACCCACCGAACAGCGTGACGAAAATCGCCTGCTCATTGGGCATTTCCATATAAGTACACAGCAAGAAACACCAGGCCGCTGCAAACGACACGCTGGCATACAGCTCGCGGCGGAAGATCAACGGAATGTCGTTGCAGAAGATGTCACGCAAGATGCCACCAAAAACCCCGGTAATCACCCCGCTCACCGAAGCCACCAGCATGCCCTGGCCCATTTCCAGGGCGGTCATGCAGCCAATCAAGGTAAACGCCACCAGTCCCAACGCATCGAGGACCAAAAACAGCGAGCGCAAATGGCGCATCAATGGCGCGATAAAGATCGTCACCAGTGCGGCGAAAGTGGTCAACACCAGATATTCCGGGTGTTTCACCCAGGTCAGCGGGTAATGCCCCAGCAGCACGTCGCGCACCGAGCCGCCGCCTAACGCGGTGACGCAGGCAATCAGCACCACCCCGAACCAGTCCATGCCCCGACGCCCGGCAGACAGCGCGCCAGTCATGGCTTCAGCAGTAATGGCAACTAAATAGAGCATCAACAACATGGCGGCGATCCTTGCAATAAGGCGCGCAGTCTACTCAGTTGGTGCGGGCACCAAAAGGGGGCAGCCGGGAGTCTGCTTCTGCAGCAGCTGCCGAAGGCTGCGATAAGGGCCGAAGGACCTTCAACAGCAGGGCCGCTACGCGCTCCATCGCGGCCTGCGGCAGCGGCTACAGAGCACTGATTAGAACTTGATGAAGTGCTTGCGGTAGTGCTGCAACTCGGCAATCGATTCGCGGATGTCATCCAGCGCCAGATGCGTGCCCTTTTTTACCAGGCTGTCGCGCACTTCCGGGGCCCAGCGAGCTACCAGCTCTTTAAGCGTCGAGACGTCCAGGTTGCGATAGTGGAAGTAGCTTTCGAGGGCTTTCATGTGGGTGTACAGGAAGCGGCGATCCTGGCAGATACTGTTGCCGCAGATCGGCGATTTGCCTTTTGGTACCCATTGTTCCAGAAACGCGATGGTCTGCGCTTCGGCTTCAGCCATGGTCGTGGTGCTGTCCTTGACCCGTTGGGTCAGGCCGCTGCCGCCGTGGGTGCGGGTGTTCCACTCGTCCATGCGGGCCAACACTTCATCACTGTGGTGGATGGCAATCACAGGGCCTTCAGCCAAGGTGTTGAGGTTGCTGTCGGTGACGATGGTGGCCATTTCAATAATGACGTCGTTGTCAGGGTCCAGACCGGTCATTTCCAGGTCGATCCAGATCAGGTTCTGCGCGTTTTGCATAATGGCCTCCAGTGCTTAGTCGCGCAGTTTAGCTTAGGCATGCGGCCCTCGTGCTAAACTCGCCAGCGTTTTACCTTCCTTATCGTTTTATCAACACGGAACACCCATGGCCAAACGCCAGCTCAATCGTCGTCAGAATTGGCGCATCGAAAAGATCCAGGGCGAGCGCGCTGCCCGCGCCGCCAAACGCGAATCCAGTGCCGTCGAAGCGCTTGAAGGCGGTGATTTAGGCCCCGAGCAACTCGGTCTGGTGATCGCGCACTTTGGTGTGCAGGTCGAAGTCGAAGCCCAGGAAGGCGAGCTCAAAGGCCAGATGTTCCGTTGCCATCTGCGTGCAAACCTGCCCGCACTGGTCACCGGTGACACGGTTGTATGGCGCGCAGGCAATCAGGGCATCGGCGTTATCGTCGCCCAGTTGCCGCGTAAAACCGAGCTGTGCCGTCCTGACAGCCGTGGCCAACTCAAGCCGGTCGCCGCCAACGTCGATATGATCGTGATTGTGTTCGCGCCCATGCCCGAGCCGCACGCCAACCTGATCGACCGCTATCTGGTGGCCGCCGAGCACGCCGGGATTCGCCCGCTGTTGCTGCTCAACAAGGCTGACCTGATCGACGACCAAAACTCACCGGCGCTCAATGCGTTGCTGGGGGTTTATCGCCAGCTGGGTTATCCGGTGCTGGAAGTGTCAGCCCATCACGGCGACGGCATGCAGCAGTTGCAAGCGCAACTGGATGGCCATATCAGCGTGTTTGTGGGCCAGTCGGGCGTGGGCAAGTCGTCCCTGGTCAACAGCCTGCTACCAGAGGTCAACCTGCGGGTTGGGCCGTTGTCGGAAGTCTCCGGCCAAGGTACGCACACCACCACCACGGCGCGGTTGTTCCACTTCCCGGGCGGTGGCGAGTTGATCGACTCCCCGGGTATTCGCGAGTTCGGTTTGGGCCACGTAAGCCGCGCCGATGTTGAGGCGGGCTTTATCGAGTTCAACGACTTGATCGGCACTTGCCGCTTCCGCGACTGCAAACACGACCGCGAGCCGGGCTGTGCTTTGCTGATGGCTCTTGAAGATGGCCGCGTGCAGCAGCAACGCATGAACAGCTATCGCTCGATCATTGCCAGCTTGCCTGAGTCGAGTTACTAAGCCGCATAAATGTAGCCGCTGCCGCAGGCTGCGATCGAGCCCGAAGGGGTCGCGCTTTTCAGAGCGAAGGTCCTTCGGACCTTATCGCAGCCTGCGGCAGCGGCTACAAAGTTACGGTGCCTTGTCGTCAAACAAGTTGAGCTTCTGGCGCTCTTCATGCATCGGCATCGGCTGTTTATCGGCGGGCAACTTGATCGGATCGACCGGGCCTTTGGGCAGATCCTGTGGCTTCACCGACTCTGCCCCTTGCTCACCCTCAATCGCTTGCTGGGCCTTTTTGGTCAGTACCACGATATCGATTCGGCGGTTGATCGGGTTATAGGGGTCGGCCTTGTCGAACAACACTGACGAGGCATAACCCACTACCCGGGCAATCTGCGTTTCCGGGTAGCTGCCCGCCACCAGGGCACGCCGGGCCGCATTGGCGCGGTTGGCCGACAACTCCCAGTTGCCAAAATCACCACCTCCCGCATAGGGCATGGCATCGGTGTGGCCGCTGATGCTGACTTTGTTGGGCACAGCCTTGATGGTGTCAGCCATGGCCAGCAAGATATCTTCGAAGTACGGCTTGAGCCGCGCACTGCCAACATCAAACATCGGCCGGTTTGCCGCGTCGGTGATTTGAATTCGCAGACCGTCAGGGGTGATCTCGAACAGCAGCTGATCCTTGAATTTGCGCAGTTGCGGGTTTTCTTCAACCTTGTTCTGCAACTCCTGAAGCAGCAGTTCAAGGCGCTCTTTCTCGACTTGTTCGGCCATGCTCTCAACCTGCTCCGCATCGACCTTGATCTTGTCGGGCTGCGGCTGCAGTTTTTCTTCAGGATTGAGGGTGTTCTCCGGCGCCAACGCGGGCGTGCCGCCCAAATCAATGATGTACGGCGTGCCGCTCTCACTGAAACCGATCGGGTCTTTGAAATACCCGCCAATGGCGATTTTTTGCTCTGGAGTGGCGGCCGTCATCAGCCACATCACCAGGAAGAACGCCATCATTGCCGTGGCAAAGTCAGCGAAGGCAATTTTCCAGGCACCACCGTGATGGCCTGAAGCGTAGCGTTTGACGCGTTTGATGATGATGGGTTGGTTGTTTTCCATAAATCAGCGACCGCGAACCACTTGTTCGAGCTCGGAAAAACTTGGTCGATGCTTGGGATACAGCACTTTACGACCAAATTCGACTGCCAGTGACGGCGGCATGCCCGAGGCCGAAGCTACCAGCGAAGCCTTGATCGACTCGTACACGTTGAGTTCTTCCTTGGCGTCGTGAGCCAAGGACGTCGCCAAAGGCCCGAAGAAACCGTACGCAGCCAAAATACCGAAGAACGTCCCCACCAAGGCCGCACCAACGTGCATGCCGATTGCCGCCTGATCACCTTCACCCAGCGAAGCCATGGTCACGACAATACCCAATACCGCCGCCACAATACCGAAGCCGGGCATTCCGTCCGCGATCCCGGTAACGGCATGGGAAGGATGCTCCAGTTCTTCCTTGAGGTTGAACAGTTCCATGTCGAACAGCCCCTCCAGCTCGTGGGGTGCCATGTTGCCCGACGACATGATGCGCAGGTAATCACAGATAAACGCGGTCATGCGCTCATCTTTAAGTACCGTGGGGTATTTGGAGAAGATCGGACTTGCAGCCGCGTCTTCAATATCGCTCTCGATGGCCATCATGCCTTCGCGGCGACTCTTGTTCAGAATCTCGTAAACCAGCCCCAGTACTTCCAGGTAAAAAGCGTGGGAGAACCGCGAGCCAAACATGCCGAGTGATTTTTTGATCACATGCATGGTCATGTAACCGGGGTTGGCTTGCAGGAACGCGCCAAAGGCCGCCCCACCGATGATCAAAACCTCGAACGGCTGGATCAGCGCCCCGATCTTGCCGTGGGAAAGCACGTATCCGCCGAGCACACTCGCGAACACAACAATGATGCCGATAATTTTAGCCATAGATATAAAGGTACTTAGTAAGTCGGGGTCGAGGTCATATTCCAGCGAAGCTAAAACTCTTCTTCTCCTTATCGGCGAATCTGCGCCAGACTATAGGCGGTAAAGCCGAAAAGCCATTCAACCCATTACGGGCGTGTCCACAATCGATGATGACCGCGTTCCCACCATGGCCAACGAAACCTGCGCACCGACATCTACACCCACCACCCTCGATGCCTGGGTCGCACGCCTGGACGCTGTTGATCTGCCGATTCCGCAGAACAGCCATCTGCGGGCATACAAGGCAATCAACGACAATCGCCGCTCATTGCGCGAGATTGCCGAGGTCATGCAGGACAGCCCGGCACTCGCGCTTAGGCTGATTCGCGAGGCTAATCAGCAAGCCCAGAGCAGCCTGAGCGAGCCTGCCGAAAGCCTTGAAGTGGCCATCAATCGCCTGGGCCTGAAACGTACGCAAGCATTGCTCGAAAACGTACCCGCCCTGGCAATCGAAGAAATCCCGCTGGCCTATCGGCAAATCCAGCTCATCAGCCAGCACGCGGCACAGCAAGCCATTGGCCTGTTCGGCAATCGTCTGGCGCGGCTCTGGCAAGAAATCTATTGGAGCAGCTTGCTGTTTCTGTCGCCGCTGTGGGCCCTGGCGCTTGCCCACCCGCTACTGCTTGAAGCCTGGGAACGACGGGTAATCGAGCAAGGCGAGTGCGCCAAAAAAGTCGAGCTGGCCCTGTTTGGTGTACCGCTGTTTGAGATCTGCCGCACGCTGGCCGAGCTGTGGCGACTGCCGGCCTGGGTGACGCATAGTCATACGGTAATCACCAACGAGCGTCTCACGCTGGTCAAGGTGTTGCACATTGCACGCGACACTCATCATCCGCTGCGCCAGCAACAGCAGCTGGACGCAGAGCCGGCACTGCGGCGCTGGCTCAACCATCCCGCCAACAGCGTGTTACTGGCCAACTGCCTGGCGCTGTCGGCCCAGCAGGCCTGGGACACACCGCATAATTTGCGCTGGCAGTTTATCACCAGCCTGTACCTGCAAATGCCGCTGGATGAAGTGCAACAGCAGGCGCACCAACAGGCCGTGAGCAGCGCACGCTACCACTCGCTACCACTCGCTGCCAGACCTCTGGCACCCGGCCCAGGCGTTGCTCTGGCCGTGGGATGCACGCCGTACCGGCCCCGCCGCGCTGGCTGCACCACCGCCATCGGCCGAGGCACTGACCGCGTGGCGCAAGCATTGTGGGGAACTGTTGGAGCAACCGAGCGCGTTTACTAACCCGATGCACCTGACCACCTGCGCCCGTGAAGCCTTGCTCGCGTGCGGCATGCGCCGGATGATGTTGCTGACCCCCGATAAAACCTCGACGACTCTGAGCGTCAACCAGATGGCAGGACTGGCAAAGACCGCCCTCGACCTGAATCTGAACATCAGTGAGAGCACGGCGCTGCAACGCTTGATGACGCAACCGGCGCAAGTACGCCTGACGCCCGAGAACAACGCCGTGATATCCGCTGTTTTGCCCTATAGCCTGCGCAGCCTGTTCCCTGGCGAGCATCTGCTGCTACGCTCGCTGAGCAGCAACGGTCGCGTAGTCATGCTGATCCTCGCGGATCAGGGCGGCGGGCCACTTTCTGAAACCAGCGTGCAGGCATTTGGCAAAACCGCCCAATGTATCGAGAAAGCCCTGAATAGCTTTAGTACTCGCGGGCGCTAGCGCTACAATCCCCCCCCTTTTTTGCTCTGGAGGCTTCACATGCCTGGCTTCTCTGGCTTGCCGTTAGTGATTGAGCCCAGCGACCTGCTCGCCCGGCTCGACGCCCCCGAACTGATTCTGGTCGACCTGACCAGCGTCGCGCGCTACGAAGCCGGGCATATTCCGGGGGCTCGTTTCGTCGATCCCAAGCGCACACAACTGGGACTGCCACCGGCACCCGGCTTGCTGCCGTCCCAGGCTGCGCTCGAGACGCTGTTCGGTGAACTGGGGCATAACCCGAATGCGGTCTACGTGGTGTATGACGACGAAGGCGGTGGTTGGGCCGGGCGGTTTATCTGGCTGCTGGATGTGATCGGGCACAAGGCTTATCACTATCTGGATGGCGGCATACACGCCTGGATTGGCGACGGTTACGCAGTCAGCCAGGACGTACCGCCAGCCGCCAACGGCACAGTGTCACTGACCTTGCACGACGAGCCTACCGCGACCCGCGAGTACCTGCAAAGCCGCTTGGGCGCTGCCGACCTGGCAATCTGGGATGCGCGCACCGCAGCCGAATACACGGGCGAAAAAGTGCTGGCGGCCAAGGGCGGGCATATCCCCGGAGCGAAGAATTTTGAATGGACCGCTGGCATGGATAAAACCCGCAGCTTGCGAATTCGCACTGACATGGCGCAGATCCTCAAGGATCTGGGCATCACGCCAGACAAAGAAGTGATTACCCACTGCCAGACTCACCACCGTTCTGGCTTTACTTATCTCGTCGCCAAATCGCTCGGTTATCCGCGCGTCAAAGGCTACGCCGGCTCTTGGGGCGAATGGGGCAACCATCCCGATACGCCTGTCGAGCTGCCTGTAAAAAATTAAGGACCTTGAATGAAAAAGCGTTTGTTCCTCCTCAGTCAGTACCTGTTGCCGCATCACCTGCTCTCACGTCTGGCCGGCTGCATTGCCGAATGCCGCGTGCGCTGGTTCAAGAATGCGTTCACCACCTGGTTCGCCAAGCGTTATCAAGTGGATATGTCCCAGGCACTGGTTGAGGACGTTACCGCCTACGAGCACTTCAACGCCTTCTTCACCCGCGCCTTGAAAGACGGTGCCCGCCCGCTGGATCAAACCCCCGGCGCGGTGTTGAGCCCTGCCGATGGCGCAGTCAGCCAGTTGGGCCCGATTGAGCACGGTCGCGTGTTTCAGGCCAAAGGTCACAGCTACAGCGTGCTGGAGCTGGTGGGTGGCGATCCTGCTGTGGCGGCACAGTTCACTGGCGGCGACTTTGCCACCATTTACCTGTCGCCCAAGGACTACCACCGCGTCCACATGCCACTGGCGGGCACCCTGCGCGAAATGATCTACGTACCGGGCCGCCTGTTCTCGGTTAATCAGACCACGGCCGAAAACGTGCCGGAGCTGTTTGCCCGCAACGAGCGTGCCGTGTGCATTTTTGATACAGAGCGTGGCCCGATGGCCGTGGTATTGGTTGGCGCCATGATCGTGGCATCGATTGAAACCGTGTTTGCCGGTCTGGTAACGCCGCCTAAACGCGAGCTGAAAACCTTCCGCTACGACGAAGCTGCCCGTGCGCCGATCCATCTGGAGAAAGGTGCCGAGCTGGGTCGCTTTAAACTGGGTTCTACCGCCATCGTGCTGTTCGGCGCGGACCAGGTGAAATGGGCTGAAGGCCTGACGGCGGGCTCGCCGGTGATGATGGGGCAGAGCATTGGTGCGCCGGCTCACGCCGAATAAAACATAAACCTTAACCTGTGGGAGCGGGCTTGCTCGCGATGCTGTCAACTCGGTACATCTGAATCACCGAGGTGATGCCATCGCGAGCGAGCCCGCTCCCACAGTTTATTTACAGGCCCTTACGATCACGCTGGCCCAGCAGATACAACACGCCATCCAGACCCAGGGTCGAAATGGCATGCTTGGCCGACTTTTTAACCAGCGGCTTGGCACGGAATGCCACACCCAGCCCGGCAATCGCCAGCATCGGCAAGTCGTTGGCACCATCCCCGACCGCAATGGTCTGCTCCAGACTCAAGCCTTCCTTTTGCGCCAGTTCACGCAGCAAGTCCGCCTTGCGTTGTGCGTCAACAATCGGCTCGACCGCGACACCGGTCACCTTGCCATCCACCACTTCCAGCTCGTTGGCAAACACATAGTCGATGCCCAGCTTCGCCTGGACCTGCTTGGCGAAGTAGGTAAAGCCGCCCGACAGGATGGCGGTCTTGTAGCCCAGTCGTTTGAGCTCAGCAAACAGTACTTCGGCGCCTTCGGTCAGGCGCAGCGAGGCACCGATGGCATCCAGCACGCCCACATCCAGACCTTTGAGCAGCGCCATGCGCTCCTTGAAACTGGCCTTGAAGTCCAGCTCACCGGCCATCGCACGCTCGGTGATTGCAGCCACCTGTTCACCGACACCCGCAGCCTTGGCCAACTCGTCGATCACTTCGGCTTCGATCAGCGTGGAGTCCATGTCGAACACCGCCAGACGGCGATTGCGACGGAACAGGGTGTCTTCCTGAAGCGCGATGTCCACGCTCAGTTCCTGCGCCAGGTTGAAGAAGTCGGCACGCAGCGCATCCACATCTACAGGCTCGCCGCAAACACGCAGCTCGATGCAGCTTTTGCTCAACGCAGTCGGCGCATCCAGCGGCACACGGCCTGACAGGCGATCCGTCTGCTCGATGTTCAGCCCATGCTGGCTGATGATCGAGGTCACACGCTGCAACTCACAGGCAGTCACTTGACGACTCATCAGCGTTACCACATGACGGGTCTGACTTTGCTCGTTGACCCAGCGCTGGTAATGCTCTTCGCTGATGGGGTCAAAGCGCAGTTGCAGGCCTTCCTGGGCAATCAATGGCTGCAAGTCTTTGAGCACCGCCGAAACCAGCTCTGCTTGCGGAATTTCCACCAGAAAACCCAACGACAAAACGCCATGGATGGCGGCCTGACCGATGTCGAGAATATTCACACCATTGCTGGCCAGTACACCGGTAATGGCCGCAGTGAGACCCGGACGATCTTCACCGGTGATGTTTATCAGGACGATTTCGCGCAAGGCACACCCCCATTCGCTAAAAAAAACGCATTCTACCCACTTTCAGTGACCATCGGGCACCGCCAAGGCTTTGCCGTCTCCGGGCTGCTCGCTATACTGCGCACCAACTTAACGGACTAAGAGCCGCGCTCAGTGAACCGGCCATTGCCTGTCAAAACAGATAACTTCTTCCTGCTGATCTTCCGGGCCCTGCGCGATCGTCGCGTTCCGCTTGCTCTGCGCATTGCCACCCATAACGTGATTCTGGTCGCCTTGGCGCTGGTCATCTACGCCGTAGTGATGGGGCTGCAATTCAAGCAGGCCATGCACGAACAGGCCGATGCCCTGGGTCAGAGCCTGACCACGCAAACCGCTACCTCGGCGACCGAGCTGCTGGTGTCCAACGACATCCTCAGCCTCAACGTGCTGCTCAACAACCTGACCAAAAATCCACTGGTGGCCCACGCGGCTATCTATAGTGTCGATAACCGCATCCTCGCCGAAGCCGGGCAACGTCCCAAGAACGGCCTGTTGGGCGAAACCGAAGGCGTGTATCAAACCAAGATCACCTTTCAGGATGTGACCGCTGGGCATCTGCGTATCAGTCTGGATATGAACCAGTTTGAGCAGCCGATGACTATCAGCCTGCAGAGCATGGGCATCTTGAGCGCCATATTACTGGCCCTGGCATTGGCCTTGAGCTTGCGTTTGGGTCGCCATATCACCACACCGCTGTTGCAACTGCGGGTATGGCTGCGCGAACCCGACCCGTACACCCCGGCCATTCAGCGCCAGGATGAAATCGGTGATCTGGCCCGTCAGCTTCACACCCGCCTGGCCCCTCCGGCACCCGAGCCGGAACCCGAGCCAGAACCGGAAGAAGAAGACTACGACGACAGCGACTACGAAGAAGCCGAAGACAACGAGCCTACTTTCGAAGTACGCAACCTGAGCGACCCTACTTTCGATGAGACCCCACCTGCCCCTGCCCCTAAAGCAGCACCCCGGCAGTTGATCAACACCGAAGAAGACGAGAACGACGACGAAGATCCGTTCGCCGATCTGCGCGACACTGGCACCACCAAAGCGGCGCCGGTTGTGCTGGCCAAGCCCAAACCGGCCGCGTCCACAGCGCCACAGCCAAGTGCCGTGCTCGCGGTGCAACTGGGCGCACAAGAACAACTGCGTCGCCTACCCCGCGCCCGGTTGATGGAGCTGCTGGAGCGCTATCGCGACTGCCTGAATCAGGCGGCTTCGCTGTATCAAAGCGAGCTGCACACACTGAACGATGGCAGCACGCTGATGTTGTTCCACAGCGAAGACAGCGGCGAAGACTACCTGACCAACGCCATTTGCTGCGGCGAACTGCTGCGAGCCCTGGGTCACGCTTTGCAGATCGAAGTCGCGGACAGCGGCATCACCCTGCAATTGCAACTCGGCCTGGTACTGGGCGAAGGCTTGAGCGGCATCAGCCAGATTGACCTGCTGCTGACTGAAACCGCGCAGGACGCCCTTGCCCTGTCGCAACACAGCCGCAACCTGCTGCTGGTTGAGCGCAAGATCAGCGACGACTCGCTGATTCGTCAGCGTGCCCGCATTCGTCCGATTGCCAGCCCTGAAGGCGCCTGCTGTGTTGAGCGCCTGATGGAGCCCTACCCGTCCATGCTGGAACGCCAACTGGCGCGGATGCACGAGAGCCGGGTATAGAAGAGGGCTTTTGACCTTCCATAAAAAATCCCGCACATGTGCGGGATTTTTTGTTTCTGGCATTTAACCTAGAAGCGGAACACTTCCATGTCCGTACGAATAGGTGAAGCCATAGGGATTTTCGGCTTTTCCGCTTCTTGCTTCGGCTCGGCACGGGCCGCTGGCTTGCGCGGCTCAACCAGCGGTGGCTGGTTGGCCAGTGGTTTAAGCGCCACTGCCAATTGCTCGCTCAACTGCTGCAGCAACTTGCCTTGCGCCTTGACCTGATCAGCCGTGCTGCCCGCATGCGGCTGCTCCAGGTGAACAATACGGTTGTCACGCACCTGCCCGCGACGGTCAATCAAACGCCATTGCGCATCCAGCACTGCGGGCAGGTTCTTGCCCGAGTCCAGGCGAGTGATCGACAGCAGTACCTGTACATCCGGGCTGAAGCCCGCAGTGGCAGGCGCCAGAACAACACGCTGGCTGTCCAGACGCCACGCCAGCTGGCGCACCAGCAGTTGATCGATATCTGACGACAGGCTGCCGGCCCATCGACCGTCGGTTGCGGCGCTCAGGCTGCCATCGGGTTGACGTTGCAGCAGGGTTTCACGTTGCAGGTAGTCGGCCACGCTGATCGGGCCAAGTACCACGGCCATGCCGGCGCTTTGCGCAGGCTGGCCGGGGGTGCCGCTGTCCAGTTGGTACAAGGCCGCGGGCTGGTGCGTGCTGCACCCCGCCAGACCCAACACACCGGTCAGCAACGCAATTAAGGGAAGGCGTAGAACGTTCATCATTCCATCCAGGTGGCCGCCATATGGCAGGCCGCAGTGTGATTCTCGAAAGGTTCGCAAGGCACATTGCCATGAGCCGTGTCGCAAACGCGGCATATCATCCGCGAATATTGGACCTGACTCCAGCGCTGTCGCGCCGATCTGCGCGTAAAAAACGCAGATCGGGCACCTAAACAGGCTTAATTGGGTATTTCTACCAACAAGGCATCCACACGCTGGAAGCCTCGCGGCAGTTTGTTACCCCGCCGGCCACGCTCACCTTTGTAGTGCTCAAGATCATCCGCCTTGAGCGACAAGGTACGCTTGCCTGCCTGCAACACCAGTGTGGCGTTGTCCGGGAGCACGGCAATGTCAGTCACATATTCTTCACGGTTGGCCACGCGATCGCCGGGAATACCGATGATCTTGTTACCCTTGCCCTTGCCCAGTTGCGGCAGGTCGCTGACTTTGAAAATCAGCAGGCGGCCCTCGGTGGTCACGGCTGCCAGCCAGTTGTGCTCGCGATCGTTGACGGGCTTTGGCTGCATGACTTGCGCGCCTTTGGGCAGGCTGAGCAATGCCTTGCCAGCCTTGTTTTTGGCTTGCAGGTCTTCACCCTTGACCACAAAACCGTAACCAGCATCAGAGGCAATAACGTACAGCGCATCGTCTTCCGGCAACAGCACACATTCAAAGCTTGCGCCGGGCGGTGGAGTCAAGCGGCCGGTCAGCGGCTCACCCTGGCCACGGGCCGACGGCAAGGTGTGCGCCGCCACCGAGTAGCTGCGCCCCGTGGAGTCGATAAACACCGCAAATTGATTGGAACGTCCGGCCGCGGCGGTTTTGTAACCATCCCCCGCTTTATAGGACAAACCTGTCGCATCCAGGTCGTGACCTTTACCGCAACGCACCCAGCCTTTTTCAGATAGAACAACCGTGACCGATTCAGTCGGCACCAGTTCGTTTTCCGACAGGGCCTTGGCTTCAGTACGAGACACAATTGGCGAGCGACGGTCGTCGCCATAAGTTTCGGCATCGGCCAGCAATTCGGTGCGGACCAATTTTTTAAGCTTGGTTTCGCTGCCCAACAGGGTTTGCAGCTTGGCCTGCTCTTTACGCAGCGCATCTTGCTCGGTGCGCAGCTTCATCTCTTCAAGGCGGGCCAATTGACGCAAGCGCGTGTCGAGAATGTAGTCAGCCTGGATTTCGCTCAGGGCAAAGCGCGCAATCAACTCGGCCTTGGGGTGTTCCTCGGTACGGATGATGTGAATCACTTCATCGAGGTTCAGGTACGCGGTAAGCAAACCGTCCAACAGGTGCAGGCGACGCTCGACTTTATCGAGGCGAAACTGCAGTCGGCGGCGCACCACATTAACCCGGAACTCCAGCCATTCCACCAGCAAGGCGCGCAGGTTTTTCAGCTGCGGCTTACCGTCCAGACCGATGATGTTGATGTTGACCCGGAACGTGGACTCAAGCTCGGTTACGGCGAACAAGTGCTGCATCAGTTCGTCGAGATCGACCTTGTTGTTACGCGGAATAATCACGATACGGCACGGGTTTTCGTGGTCAGATTCGTCGCGCAGGTCAGTGACCATTGCCAGCTTGGTCGGCTTGGCCTGCATCAGGGCCGCGATCTGCTCCAGCACCTTGGCACCGGATACCTGATGCGGCAGCGCGGTGACCACGATGTCGCCGTCTTCAATGTGATAAACGGCACGCATGCGCACCGAACCACGGCCGGTCTGGTAGATCTTCAGCAGGTCAGCACGGGAGGTGATGATTTCAGCTTCGGTCGGGTAGTCCGGGCCCTGAATGTGCTCGCACAGCTGCTCAACGGTGGCCTTGGGCTCGTCGAGCAAGCGCACGCAAGCCGCTGCCACTTCACGCAGGTTGTGCGGCGGCACGTCGGTGGCCATGCCCACGGCGATACCGGTGGTGCCATTGAGCAGGATGTTCGGCAAACGTGCGGGTAATACCGCAGGTTCGTCGAGGGTGCCGTCAAAGTTTGGCACCCAGTCCGCCGTGCCTTGGCCCAGCTCGCTGAGCAGCACTTCGGAGTACCGCGACAAGCGCGCTTCGGTGTATCGCATGGCCGCGAACGACTTGGGATCGTCCGGTGCACCCCAGTTGCCCTGACCGTCGACCAGGGTGTAGCGATAGCTGAACGGCTGCGCCATCAACACCATGGCTTCGTAGCACGCCGAGTCGCCGTGGGGGTGGAACTTGCCGAGTACGTCACCGACGGTACGCGCCGATTTCTTGTGCTTGGAGTCAGCGTCCAGCCCCAATTCGCTCATGGCGTAAATAATACGCCGCTGTACGGGCTTAAGGCCGTCGCCGATATGCGGCAGGGCCCGGTCCATGATTACGTACATGGAGTAGTTGAGGTAGGCCTGTTCGGTGAAGTCGGCCAGTGACCGGCGTTCTACGCCGTCCAGGCTGAGTTCAAGGGAGTCGCTCATGCGGACCTCATTCAGTTCGTTGTCTGGCGCAGCAGCATGGTGCCGCCGCGCTGGGTAAATTCAAGTTTGTTCAGCGCACTCATGCCCAGCAGCACTTGCTCGCCTTCCAGCCCCGGAGCCGCCACTGCACGCACGTCGCGCAACACAATGGCGCCCAGTTGCAGCCGGTCGATGCGGGTCTGATAGCCCTGGGTGCGGCCATTGGCGGTGTTCAGGGTCACGGGGACACCTTTGGGCAACGCCAGTTGTCTGGCCAGATCCATCGGCACTGCCACATCGGTGGCGCCGGTATCCAGCAAAAACTCCACCGGCACGTTGTTGATCCGGCCGCTGGCGACGAAGTGACCCTGCGCGTTGCCGAGCAGTTTGACCTCGATATAACCCTCGCCTTGTTGCGAGGTGACTTCGGTATTGGGGTTTGCCTGACGCTGTTCCCAGCGCCCGAAAAATTGCGCTGCCAGGTACAGCCCGGCACACCAGGCCACGATCATGAAGACGCGACCGACACCTTTACCCGGTGCTTGCTGGCTCATGATTTGACACTCCAACCACCTTGCGGGGCAGCAAAGCGCCAGACGATGGGGCGCTTCTCGCCATCGGCACGGACATGGTTGCCGTTGTCGACACCGATCCAGGCGCCTTTGGCATCCAGGCTCAAGGCCTCGGCATTGCCATAGGCGCTGTTATAAAGCCGCCCTTCGGTCAAAGCATCATTGGCAAATGACCAGCAGCGCTCGATTTCACCCGTATCCGGGGTACGCCGACAAATGCGATAGGCCATGCGCTCAAGGGTAAACAGCTTGCCCTCGAACAGCGCCAGATCGGCAAAATCCTTTTGCTGGGCCTTGGCCTTGAGCTGAGGCGGCGCCTGTTCAAGACCGCCTTCACTCATGAGTACGCAACCGCCTGCGCAATCCCACACACTCTGTTTTTTGCGGATGGTCAGCAAGCCACGGCGCTCACGCTCCGCCGCCAGCCAGATCTGGTTGCCCTGCGGGTTGATGGCGATGCCTTCAAACAACGCATTAAAATGCAGCAACATGCCACTGGCACGGGCCTGACGCACCAACGTCGGGTCAATCTTGAGCCAGGCCGGCGCGCCCGTCAGCGGAACTTGCAACACAGCGGCATGGGCTTCACTGACCACATAGCGGTTGCCCGCGTCGTCGCACGTGATGCCTTCAAAATCCAGAGCACCGCCGCGCAACGGGCTGATGGCTTTACCCATCATCCGTACACCCCACGGCAAGCCGCTTTCCGGCGGCGGCGGAACTTCAATGCTCAGGGCCTCGGCTTGCCACACGGTAGTACGCTGATCAAGGCGATAAATTTGATCATCATCGCGATCCGAGACGGTCCACAACTCACCTGAACACAGCGCCAAGCCAGACAGATTGCCACCGCGCATGCCTGCAACCGGGTGCTCTGACTGCAGCACCAGCTCTGGCCAGGTATTGGCCATGACTGGCGCAGCACCCAACCAGAGCAAGCCCAGCAAGGCACTGCGCATCAGGCCAGCACCTGCGCCAGGTTACCTTTGGATTCGAGCCATGACTTGCGATCACCGGCGCGCTTCTTGGCCAGCAGCATATCCATCATTTCGCTGGTAGCGGCGTAATCTTCCAGCGTCAGTTGCACCAGGCGACGGGTATTTGGGTCCATCGTGGTTTCGCGCAACTGTGGCGGGTTCATCTCACCCAGACCCTTGAATCGCGTGACCTGTGGCTTGCCACGTTTTTTCTCGGCCACCAGCCGGTCAAGAATGCCGTCACGTTCTGCTTCGTCCAGGGCGTAGAAAATCTCTTTGCCCAAGTCGATGCGGTACAGCGGTGGCATCGCCACGTACACGTGACCGGCGTCCACCAGCGGACGGAAGTGCTGCACGAACAACGCGCAGAGCAAGGTCGCAATGTGCAGACCGTCGGAGTCGGCGTCGGCCAGGATGCAGATTTTTCCGTAGCGCAACTGGCTGATATCGGCTGCGCCCGGATCGACACCGATGGCTACGGCGATGTTGTGCACTTCCTGACTGGCCAGCACTTCGCTGCCGTCGACTTCCCAGGTATTGAGGATCTTGCCGCGCAACGGCAGGATCGCCTGGAATTCCTTGTCCCGTGCTTGCTTGGCTGAGCCGCCAGCGGAGTCACCCTCTACCAGGAACAGTTCGGAACGCATCGGGTCCTGCCCGGCACAGTCGGCCAGTTTGCCCGGCAAGGCTGGGCCTTGGGTGATGCGCTTGCGCTCGACCTTTTTACTGGCCTTGAGCCGGCGTCCGGCGTTGTTGATCGCCAGTTCGGCCAGCTGCATGCCCATCTCGGGATTGGCGTTGAGCCACAGGCTGAAGGAGTCCTTGATCACGCCCGATACAAATGCTGCCGCTTCACGGGAGGACAGTCGCTCTTTGGTCTGGCCGGAGAACTGCGGCTCCTGCATCTTCATCGACAGCACGAACGCAATGCGTTCCCACACGTCTTCGGGCGCCAGCTTCACGCCACGCGGCAGCAAGCTGCGGAACTCGCAGAACTCGCGCATTGCGTCGAGCAAACCCTGGCGCAAACCGTTGACGTGAGTACCGCCCTGAGCTGTGGGGATCAGGTTGACGTAGCTTTCCTGAACGCTGTCGCCCCCTTCAGGCAGCCACAGCAAGGCCCAGTCGATGGCTTCTTTATTACCGGCCAGGCTGCCGCAGAACGGCTCATCCGGCAGGCGTTCGAATTCGCTGACCGCGTCGACCAGATACGAGCGCAGGCCGTCTTCGTAATGCCACTCGACCTTTTCGCCGGTGCCTTTGTCTTCAAAGCTGACCAGCAGCCCCGGGCACAGTACGGCCTTGGCCTTGAGGACGTGCTTGAGACGGCTGACCGAGAACTTGGGCGAATCGAAGTATTTGGGGTCCGGCGCGAAGTACACGCTGGTGC
The DNA here is from genome assembly GCF_963681935.1 of Pseudomonas kulmbachensis. Lineage (NCBI taxonomy): Bacteria > Pseudomonadati > Pseudomonadota > Gammaproteobacteria > Pseudomonadales > Pseudomonadaceae > Pseudomonas > Pseudomonas kulmbachensis. The sequence goes on from NZ_OY817088.1 coordinate 4,855,792, forward strand.
CGGTGTTGCGCTTGCCGACCGTACCGATGACTTCCAGATCGGTGGCTTTATAGCCATCGGCGAAGGTCATCTGGTATTCGTTGCCGTCGCGCTTGACCTTGACCCGCACCAGCGTCGACAGCGCGTTGACCACCGAGATCCCCACGCCGTGCAGGCCGCCGGAGAACTGGTAGTTTTTGTTGGAGAACTTGCCACCCGCGTGGAGCTTGGTGAGGATCAGCTCGACACCTGACACACCCTCTTCCGGGTGGATGTCCACCGGCATGCCGCGCCCGTCATCGCTGACTTCCAGTGAGTGATCGGCGTGCAGAATGACTTGCACCGACTTGGCGTGACCGGCCAGGGCTTCGTCGACGCTGTTGTCGATGACTTCCTGGGCCAGGTGATTGGGCCGACTGGTGTCGGTGTACATGCCAGGGCGTTTGCGCACCGGGTCGAGGCCCGAGAGGACTTCGATGGCGTCGGCGTTATAAGAGCTAGCGCTGGGAGTGGCCATAGGGTCTCGTCGTTAGTCGTAAATGAAAAATAAGGGCCATTCGACGGGCGCCTTAAAGGGCCGCAAAGTCGATGGTTTGAAACTGTTCGGCGCCAATCCCTGCAAAGCTCAACAGCTCTGGCAGTTGCTGGGCGAAACCTTGGTAACTGTGATCGCCACCCGCCTGAATACGCAATGTACAGGCCGCGTAGTACTTTTCAGCGTAGCGGTAGTCCAGGGTTTCATCGCCTGTTTGCAACCACACCTGATACCGCTGCGGGTCTTGGGGTGCTGCCACTTCGAGCTCGGCCAACGCCTGCACATGATCGTGGGTCAGTTCCCAGGTTTGGCCGCTGTAGTGGTTGGTTTGCGTGCCCAGATAACCGTCGAACATCCGATGCGGGCTGACGGCCGGGTTGACCAGCAAGGCTTTGAGGCCATGTTGCTCGGCCAACCAGGTCGCATAGTAGCCGCCGAGCGAGCTACCGACCAGCAATGGCCTGCCCAGCTCGCTGATCGCGGCCTGCAATTGGGCCATGGCCTCACGCGGATGGTGGTGCAAGGCTGGCACCCGCAACTGCTCGCCTTGCCCGATGCGCTGCATCACTGTCGTCAACTGCGTGGCCTTCTTGGACTCGGGGGCACTGTTGAACCCGTGGATATACAAGATTGAACCCGACATGTGATGACCCCCGAAGACACATTAAGCTGAACACAGCATCAAGAAAGACGCGCAGTTTAGCCTGACTCAAGGGCAATGACTCGCTTCAAGATATTTCAGTAATTATTGGCGCTGTAATCCGGCTCGAAAGTGAAACCGGCCAGGCGCGACACGCCGGTTTGCAACGTGCCATCAGGTTGCAGGCGCAACCAGCGGTAGCCCGGTGCCTCGTTGCTGACCTTGAAGTCCTGGCTGCCAACTGCGAACTGGATACAGGTCGACGGCGATGCCAGCAGCCGGACATCGTTGCGCTGCTGATCGAACGGCTGATGCACATGCCCCCAGAGCACCGCCCGGGCCTGTGGATAACGATCCAGGACCGCCCAGAACTCCTTGGCGTTGCGCAGGCCAATCGGCTCCAGCCACTCACACCCCACCGACACTGGATGGTGATGCAAGCACACCAGATGATGACGTTCGGGCGCTTCACTCAAGGATTGCGCCAGCAGTTGCAGTTGGTCGTCTTCCAGATAACCGGGAGTGGAATGGGGCACCGCCGAGTTGAGCAACGTAATGCGCCAATTGCCGATATCAACCACCGCCTCCAACAGACGACTTTGTACGGCGGCTTCGCGCATTTGCGGTATTTGATCGTGATTACCGGGGATCCAACGGGCAAACGGCGCCAGTTGCGCCGTCAGTTTGCGAAAGTGCTGATAAGCCTCGACGCTACCGTCCTGGGTCAAATCGCCAGTGGCCAGTACGCCGTCGATATGCGGTTGCTCGGCGCGGATCAGATCGATGACCTGTTGCAGGCTCTGCGCCGTCTTGAGCCCCAGCAGCGAACCGTCTGGATCAGCAAACAAATGGCTGTCAGACAGCTGCACCAGCAGCACCGGATCTTCGGTGGTCAGCGTGGATACATTGGGCAAGGTGGCTCTCCCGGGAGGGGTCAATGAATGGCTCGATTATGCAGCCACCGCTCAAACTTTTGTAGCCGCTGCCGAAGGCTGCAACGAGCAAAAGCGCTGGCTCAGCGCACTTCAGCGTATTCATGCCCACACGCCAGGCAATGACTCAGCCACTCACCCAAAAACACATTGAGCTGGGCTTTTTCGTCAGGCTGGTGCATGGCTATGTTGGGATAAGGATAGATGCTGCGAAAGCGCCGGGCATGCTCGGCAGCGACTACTTCGGCCATACGCGCATCGTGATACACCTGCACCTGCAACTAGGGCACCGGCAACCAGGGCAAGCTGTGTTCCTGACGCACCCGCAGGGTGGTGGTGTACGGGCAGTCGAGGATCACCTCAAGCGTCAGTACACCCAGCATTTGATCTCCCTGGGTCACAGCGATCCGACGCGGGCCAGGTTGCTCGCGCATCTCTGGCAACAAACGCATCAGCCGCGCGTAGTTGGCCTCGCAAGCTGCTTGCAGCCCGATCAGATCAACTCGATAACGATCGCGAACCCCATTTACGACCATAGCCCCCTCACTTCAGCGCGATTAAGCGCCAGCCATTGCAGGGCAATAATGCTCGCTGCATTGGAAATACGTCCATCACGTACTGCTTGCAGCGCATCTTCGTACGCCCATACCGTTACACGGATATCTTCCGCTTCTTCTTCGAGGCCATGCAAGCCACCCACACCCACGGTGCTGCAACGCCCCAGGTACAAATGCACAAACTCGGTGCTGCCGCCCGGTGACGGGAAATAACGGGTGATCGGCCACAGTGACGAGAACGTCAGTCCGGCCTCCTCCTCGCCTTCACGGTGAGCGACCTCTTCAGGCACTTCGGCCTTGTCGATCAACCCGGCAACCAGCTCGATCAGCCACGGGGTTTCGGTCTTGCCCATGGCCCCAACCCGAAATTGCTCAATCAGTACCACTTCATCGCGCTGCGGGTCATAAGGCAGTACGCACACCGCGTCATGACGCACAAACACTTCGCGACTGATCTCACGGCTCATGCCTCCGGCGAAGAGTTCATGGCGCAGGTGCACGCGATCAAGTTTGTAAAAACCCTGATAACCGTTCTCGCGTTTTACGATCTCAACGGCGCTCGGCGTGGCCTTGGTGATATCAGTCATTGCAAACCCCTTGCTGGCGAATTTCACCGGGGTGGCCCTCGGCATCGCGCATCCTAACGCGCCTGCACCTGCGGATGCAGCCTCTTTTATGACGCGGGGATAGACGGATTGCCTGCAAAACAACTCTAATTGGCTCTATGTAAGCTTAGTGGCGAACCGATGCCCATGCTGGCAGTCGAACCACCATTATTTCCCCTTTCTTTCGACGATGAAGGACGACCATGTCGCTTTTAAAGTTTGCTTCCATGACTTGCATCGCCCTGACCCTGGGCGCTTGCCAAAGCATGTTTCAACCTTCGGTACAAAAACCGCTGGGGTTTACCAATGATGCCTCGGAGCAAGTCAAAGCCGGCTGCAGCGGCCAGGACTGCCCACTGGTGAATATCGACACATTGCACTTCGCCGACGCGCCCAAGCTCGACGCGCTGATTGAAAGCCGCCTGTTGAGAATGACCGTCAGCTCCCCTGACGAAAAAATGGCACCATCGCTCAACGCCTACCGCGAGCATTTCCTGCGTACCGCCGACAGCCGCAACAGCACCTATTTGCAAGCCAAGGTACGCGAACAACATGACGGTCTGGTGATTGTCGAGCTGTCCAGCTACCTGGACACCGGCGGCGCACATGGCATGCCGGGGCGTGGCTTTATCAACTATTCACGCAAAGAACAAAGAGACGTGACCTTGCAGGACATGCTGCTGCCGGGTCAGGAGCAAGCCTTTTGGGGCGCCGCCAAAGTGGCCCACAACAACTGGTTGATCAGCAGCCACTATGGCAGCGATCCGGAGTTCGTAAAAAACTGGCCGTTCGAGAAGACCCCGCACGTAGCGCTGCTCAAGGACAACGTAGTGCTCAAATATGACGTGTACAGCATTGCGCCGTACTCCGAAGGTCATGTTGAGCTGAAGATCCCCTACTCGCGCCTGAAAGGGATTTTTAAACCTGAGTGGTTCCCGGCCCAGGGCTAACCACAACCTGTAGCCGCTGCCGCAGGCTGCGACGGGCAGCGCAACGGCCCCTGCCTTCGAGGTCGAAAGCAAAGGCCCTTCGGGGCCTTATCGCAGCCTGCGGCAGCGGCTACAGATTTAGTGCTCCGCGCTCAGGGTTAAGGGCGTTTTTGCAGCGCGCCCCAACACCCACTGCAACACCCCGGCCAGCAACAACGCAGGCAAGGTTGCGCCAATATCCGGCAATAAATTGGCCAGCAGGTGATAAGTCACCACTCCGCCCAACCAGGCCAGCAAGGTAGGCCAGCGAAACAGAGTTGGCATCACCTGGGCGCTGCGCTTGCGCAGGACAAAGTGGTCCACCAGCACCACACCGAACAATGGCGCGAACACCGAGCCGATCAACAACAGGAAGTTCTGGTACTGCGCCAGCGGCGCGAAGCAAGCGATCAGGGTGCAGATCACACCGATAGCCAAGGCCAGATGCTCAACTTTCAAACGCAGCAATATCCCGCCAGACACCGCCGCCGAGTGAATATCGGCAAAAGCGTTCTCCGACTCGTCGAGCAAAATCAGCAGTAACGGAATACCCAACCCCGCACCCGCCAGCGCCAACAGCAGCGCATTGACTTCACCGCTCGGCGCAAACGCAAGGGTGTAAGCCACGCCCAGGCTCATCAACCAGAAATTACCGATAAAGAAGCCCAGTGCCGTGCCGCCGAATACACTTTTGGCGCGTTTGCCGAAGCGTGAGTAATCCGCAATCAGCGGCAGCCAGGACAGCGGCATGGCGATGGCGATATCAAAACCCACGGCAAATGGCAGCGAGCCATCGCCCTTTTGTGCCAACAGCGCAGGCAGGTCGGCTTTGGCAAACAGGTTCCAGGTCAGCCAGATACAAGCCGCCAGCAGCAGCCAGATACCCCATTTGCGCAACACCTTACGCACAAAGGTCAATGGCCCGCTGACTGCCAGCAAGGTAGCCAGAGCGCCGAAGAACAGCGTCCACAACAAGGGGTTGCTCAGCAGGCTGCCTTCGCTGAAGGCCCGGGCACCGAGCAGGCTGGCCGCATCGCGCATCACGATGATTTCGAACGAGCCCCAGCCAATCAGTTGCAACACATTGAGCATGGCCGGGAGCATGGCGCCGCGGCTGCCGAGGCTGAGCTTGAGCGCAGCCATCGATGACAAGCCGGTATCGCTGCCAATCACGCCGACCGAGGCCAGCAGCGACACGCCCACCAGCGTGCCGAGAAAAATCGCCAGCAACGCACCTGTCAGCCCCAGCCCCGGTGCAAGCAACGCGCCGGTCTGCAACACCATCAGGCCAATGCCAAGGGAAAACCACAGGGAAAACAAATCACGACCGCCGAATACGCGCCTGTCCAGAGGGACAGCAAGGTCGGGGGAGTAAGTGCCGGGTGTGTTCAAGGAATGAGTCTCAAAAAGAAGGACAAACCCTGTAGCCGCTGCCGCAGGCTGCGATAGGTTGCGCAGCGACCTTCGCTTGTTAAAGGTCCTGCGGCCCTTATCGCAGCCTGCAGCAGCGGCTACAGAGATTTGCGCCAGCAGGGCTGGCGCGTTTCAGATCACACTTTTTTGTACAGCTGACTGCCTTCCTGCTTGAAGCGCTCAGCCTGTTCAGCCAGGCCTTTGGCAACGTCCACGTCGATAGCATCGATGCGCTGGTTAGCGGCGTAGATGCGCACTTCCTGGGTGATTTTCATCGAGCAGAATTTCGGCCCGCACATGGAGCAGAAATGCGCGACCTTGGCCGAATCCTTGGGCAAGGTTTCGTCGTGGTAGGAGCGCGCGGTGTCCGGGTCCAGGCCGAGGTTGAACTGGTCTTCCCAGCGGAACTCGAACCGCGCCTTGCTCAACGCGTTATCACGGATTTGCGCCCCCGGATGGCCCTTGGCCAAATCGGCAGCGTGGGCAGCGATCTTGTAGGTAATTATCCCGGTCTTCACGTCATCCTTGTTCGGCAACCCCAGGTGCTCCTTGGGCGTTACGTAGCAAAGCATGGCGCAACCGAACCAGCCGATCATGGCCGCACCGATACCCGAGGTGATGTGGTCGTAACCCGGAGCAATGTCGGTAGTCAGTGGGCCGAGGGTGTAGAACGGCGCCTCGTCACAGCACTCCAGCTGCTTGTCCATGTTCTCTTTGATCAACTGCATCGGCACGTGGCCAGGGCCTTCGATCATGCATTGCACATCATGCTTCCAGGCGATTTTGGTCAGCTCGCCGAGGGTTTCCAGCTCGCCAAACTGCGCGGCGTCGTTGGCATCGGCAATCGAGCCCGGACGCAAGCCATCGCCCAGCGAGAAGCTGACGTCGTAGGCTTTCATGATTTCGCAGATTTCGTCGAAATGGGTGTAAAGGAAGTTCTCTTTGTGGTGCGCCAGGCACCATTTGGCCATGATCGAACCACCGCGGGACACGATGCCGGTCACGCGCTTGGCGGTCAGCGGCACATAGCGCAGCAACACCCCGGCGTGGATGGTGAAGTAGTCGACGCCCTGCTCGGCCTGTTCGATCAGAGTGTCACGGAACAACTCCCAAGTCAGATCTTCGGCGGCGCCGTTGACCTTCTCCAGCGCCTGATAAATCGGCACGGTGCCGATCGGCACCGGCGAGTTGCGGATGATCCACTCGCGGGTTTCGTGGATGTGCTTGCCGGTGGACAGGTCCATCACCGTGTCCGAACCCCAGCGAATACCCCAGGTCAGCTTGGCCACTTCTTCTTCGATGGACGAGCCCAACGCACTGTTACCAATATTGCCGTTGATCTTCACCAGGAAGTTACGGCCGATAATCATCGGCTCCAGCTCAACATGGTTAATGTTGGCCGGGATGATGGCGCGACCGCGGGCGATTTCTTCGCGCACGAATTCAGCAGTGATTTCTTTCGGGATACTGGCGCCGAAGCTGTGGCCAGGGTGCTGCTGATCCAGCAGACCGGCGGCGCGGGCTTCTTGCAACTTCATGTTTTCGCGGATGGCGACGTATTCCATCTCGGCGGTGATGATGCCCTGACGCGCATAGTGCATCTGGGTGACATTAGCCCCGGCCTTGGCCCGACGCGGGTTTTTCACGTGGGCAAAACGCAGCTTGGTCAGCTCTGCATCGTCCAGGCGCATTTGCCCGAAGTTCGAACTCAGGCCCGACAGGCGTTCGGTGTCGGCCCGGTCGTCGATCCACGCCGAACGCACGTCACCCAAGCCTTTACGCACGTCAATCTGCACGGACGGGTCGGTATACGGGCCGGAGGTGTCGTAGATCAATACCGGGGCGTTCACTTCGCCGCCAAAATCGGTAGGTGTGACATCCAGGCTGACTTCACGCATCGGCACCAGAATGTCCGGGCGCGAACCCTGTACGTAGACTTTTTGCGAGCGGGTAAACGGCTTGACCGACTGCTCATCGACCTTGGCCGAATCACTGAGATTGATCGCGTTTTTTGGTTTTGTACTCATCACGGCTCTCCAGACTGCATCCAGGCGGATTGTCGGAGGGAGAACCTGAAAAATGTACGGATGCACCCAAGGACTGGATGCTGAGTGACGGCCTCGAAAGACTGATCATTTTTTGATCAATCGATCCCGGACAGCACTCAAGAGGACTCGCCGGGAGACGAGAAATCTTGTTCCCTACGCAGGCGCTAACCTGATCAGGTTCAACGGGATCCGAAATTATTCGATCTCAGCCTCATAGCAAGGCACCCCGACAAGAACCCGGCCAGTCTAGACAAGAGTGAGACAGAACGCCAACACCACAATCAAGCGGGTGATAAAAGGCGCAACAACGCCATTGTTGCAAGGTGCCACCACTACTACACTCGCTACTTCTTGAAAACGCGAGTCGGACTCGGGCTTTCATTTTTCGCATTCTTGAACTAGGGATCGCTCATGCTGCGCAAACTATCACTGGCTCTAGCCGTGTCTTGGGCGACCAGCGCAATGGCTCTGGATACCACCGCCCCATTGTCCAACCAAAACGGCCTGGTCAGCGTTTACCAGGAGGCTGTGGATAACAACGCTGATCTGGCGGCTGCCCGCGCCGATTACTCCGCACGCAAGGAAATCGTGCCCCAGGCCCGCGCCGGTTTGCTGCCCAACCTGTCGGGGGGTGCCGAGTCGAGCAATGTGCGCACCTCCATCGACCAGCCGTCACTGACGACCACCCGCAGCGCAGTGGTGTATCAGGCGACCCTGGCACAACCGATCTTCCGGATTGATCGCTGGTTCCAGCTCAAGGCGGCCGAATCGGTCAATGAACAGGCTGCACTGCAGCTCTCGGCCACTGAACAGAACTTGATCCTGCAAAGCGCCAATGCCTATTTTTCGGTACTGCGCGCCCAGGACACACTGGCAGCCACCAAAGCCGAAGAGGCCGCGTTCAAGCGCCAGCTGGACCAGTCCCGCGAGCGCTTTGACGTGGGTCTGTCGGACAAGACTGACGTGTTGCAATCCCAGGCCAGCTACGACACGGCACGCGCCAATCGGATGCTCGCTCAGCGCCAGGTCGAAGACGCCTTTGAGTCGCTGATTACCCTGACCAACCGTCAGTACAACGCCATTGAAGGCATGCGCCATACCTTGCCGATCTTGCCGCCGACGCCCAATGACGCCAAGGCATGGGTCGACACCGCCGGCCGGCAGAACCTCAACCTGCTGGCCAGCAATTACGCGGTGGATGCCGCCGAAGAAACCCTCAAGCAACGCAAGGCCGGCCACGCGCCAACCCTTGATGCCGTGGTGCAGTACAAGACCGGGGACAACGACGCCTTTGGCCTGAGCAACCCCAACGCCCTCAACCAGCGCTATGGCGGCGATGTGTCACAACGCAGCATTGGCGTGCAGTTGAACATCCCGATCTACAGCGGCGGGCTGACCAGTTCGCAGGTTCGCGAGTCGTACTCGCGCCTGGACCAGACCGAGCAGCAGCGTGAAGCCCTGCGTCGCCAGGTGGTCGAAAACACCCGCAACCTGCACCGTGCGGTGAACACCGACGTTGAGCAGGTACAAGCACGCAAACAGTCGATCATCTCCAACCAGAGCGCGCTGGAAGCCACGGAAATCGGCTATCAGGTCGGCACACGCAATATCGTCGACGTGCTCGACGCCCAACGCCAGCTGTACAACTCAGTGCGTGATTACAACAACAGCCGCTACGACTACATCCTCGATAACCTGCGCCTCAAGCAGGCAGCGGGAACCCTGAACCCTGGGGATCTGGAAGCGCTGTCGCGTTACCTGAAAGCCGACTACAACCCGGACAAGGACTTCCTGCCACCGGATCTGGCCAAGGCGGCCGAAGCCAATATGCGTTCGCCGGGTAATTAACTGGCGCAGGTTGCGATCTTTTCGCTGCAAAGATCGCAACCTGCGTAGTGCAGTTCACTTAAGCTCCGTGTGACCGCAACTGTGGGAGCGAGCCTGCTCGCGAAGGTCTCAAGAGCGTCGCGAGCAGGCTCGCTCCCACGTTTGTGCCGGTATATCCCGATACCACCTGTTTTTGAGAGCTCCAGAGGTAAATACGACTCCGGTCTGTTGACCTCCTTGAACTCAAGACAGGCACTCCCATGTCACTACCCTCTTCGGCTCAACCCTCTTTACCGTCTGTTGTACCCGCGATAAACGCCGTGAAGGCCCAATTCGCCAACCCTCCCGACCTCGAATCAATCGTGCGTACAGTGCTCGGCGAGGCCATTGCACACCAGTATCCCTCACTGAAAATCGACCTGCAGCGCACCCGGCTGGCCACTCCCCGCGCGCAAGGCGGTTGGGCTATGGAGCCATTCATGCCACGGGTTCTGGACTATCTGGGCAGCGGCACTGCGCTGGACTTAAGCCCCGTCAACGCTCAATCCTTCTACCTGTCCGATGCCCCACCCGCATGGCTCAAATCCGGTGAAGATGAACCGGACATGAAAGTCATCGAGACCCTGGTCAAACAACTGAGCTGGCGCTTGCCTCTGAGCTTGCAGAATGCACTGAGCGATTTTTGGGCAGACCGCTCCGACACTGGCATCAGCCGCTGGCAGTGGCTCAGCGATGTAATCAGGGACACCCTGAGCATCGGCGTCCTGCAACAACCCGATCTGGCTGACAAGGCTCGCCAGGCAATTGACCAGGTGATCAATTGCCCGGAGCGCGAAGATCGAATCCGTCAATACGGTGAAAACGCGATCCGCGCCTATTGGCTCAGGGCGACAATCATCAATGCCGGGGTGAGCAAATCCGTACTGAGCCAAAGAATCGTACTGACAGGCACAGACCTGGCACTGATCTGGAAAGCGAACGCCAGCACCTTGTTATTCAAAAATCTGGACCAGGTTGCCAAAGACTGGTCCTCCTGGATCGGTAAAAGATATGTGGCGCAAGAAATTCGCGTCAGATCCTTCGAGATTGACGGCAACGTGTTTGACGCCCATGCCGCCGCCCTGCTGAACCGTCAACTGGAGGAACTGAGCAACCTGAAACTGCCAGCCGGTATCGGTTGGCAGGCGCTGCAAACGGTCTATCGGGACATCACCGATCCCTCGGCGTTTTTTCTCAACGCCCCGCAAGCCAGTCCGCAAACCCTTGAAGCGCTAAAGCAGCTTCTGCCCGCATGGCTGAAAAATGCATCCCTTGCAGAGCAGGCCCTTTACCGCCAATACAGCGTGGCCTGGGCCTGCACAAAAAAACGCAGTAACGGACGCACCTTCCTCAGCGACATCGCCGACATTCGCAGCTACGCCGCCGATGCCCTGCAGCAGCAGATGCAACGTGAACAGCTACGGTTTGAGCAACACCTGGACCTGCATGCCGCCAAACAAACCCTGAATCCCGACGATATTGAACTGACCTTTCATACCGCGGCCGGGTTTGCGGGCACCATCGGCATGGTGGAACGGGTCAAGATGAGCCTGACCGACCTGGCCCTGAAAAACTTGTTCGCACGCCCAAAAGGCTCATTAACCCTGCGACATCGTCTTGGACTTTCGCTGCCCGAATGGCTGACGCCCGATTACATCACTCGGCGTAATGGCCTTATCGAACAAGTCGACATCGGCAAGGTTTACCCCCAACGGCTCGAAGACCTGCTACTGGGCAACACCCCCGATGCCAGGAAGCGCGAGCAACTGTTCGCCCGGCACTTGCGTGTGCAACTGCCATTACAGGCTCTGGAACTGAGCCTCAAACAAGAGAGTGGAGTGACCCCGCTCGGCGCACGCCATGTCGGTGCACTGGTCAAAACCCTGGCCGAGGATCGAGAGGTTGATGGGCAACCGGTGGTCATCAGAAACCTGGCACTGGCGCGCAAACCCGAGGCTGTGGCAGATGTCGTGAGCAATATGTACATCATTGAACCCGACAACATGGATGTCGGCCCGCACCTGCTGTATCGGCCGCTCTACGCGCAATCATTGATCCAATACCCTACTCGCGCCGCGCTGTTGGACGCTATCGCGCAACCTGGCGAGGTGCAAGACAGCGTCCTGATCTGGTTGAGTGACCTCGCCCGACCGATCTACGACAACGGCGGGTTCAAGGAGCCCCATTACGTGCGGTTTGGCCTGGGCAGTGAATTCGCACCCATCGAAGTCCCGCAGCCCGCCCGGCTTGCGACCAGCGCCAGCAATAACGAACTGCTGCAATACCTGCATAACGGTCAGTTGATGCAGCTTTTATATGGCAATACCGCCCGGGCCCTGGTGGACCAGGCGAATGCCGATTCAGTGTCCAACAGTGAAAGCCGCTGGGGCGTGTTACTTGAGGGCGCAGGGCTGATTTTCAACAGCCTGTTGTTGTTACCTGCGTTGCCACGACCACTGATGCTGACAGGTTGGCTGCTGAGCCTGGCGAGTTCGGCCAGCCAGGATATCCCCGAACTCGCCAGTGATGACCCGAGCGCACGCGAACTGGCGGCGGCCGATGTGTTGCTCAACGTCGGCATGCTGCTGTTCCACTTGGCCGCAGGCGCAGTAACCCGTGACACACACCGGGCCAAGGCGCTGAAGGCCAAAGCCTTGCGCCCCTTCGCACCTGCTCGTATCGCCGAGCAGTGGCCCGAGCCGCCACCGCCCAAAATCGTCGAGGGAGCCGTGACCCTGGCGGGCGAATTTCCCAATGCGCAAAGCACGGTGCTCGACTTCAGTTTCAGCAGTGCCCGTAATCGTCTGACCCCCAGCCAGCGTGAGCGACTGGATCGGTTCAAGGTGGCGCTTCGCGGTTCACTGCCCCCCGCAGCATTGAACGGAGCGCACAAAGGTCTATACCGCATTCAACAGTCTTGGCACGTCCTGCTCGATCATGAGCTGTACCCGGTTTATATCGATCAGGGCGGTTCGGCCGTGATCGTGGCCCCCACGGATACCCGCCAACAAGGCCCTGCGTTGAAATCGGATGGCAACGGCAACTGGTCGCTGGACTTGCGCCTGCGACTGCAAGGAGGCATGGCCCCCAGCCGCATAGCCGCTCTTCAACAAAAAAAGGCAGAGCGCATCAAACAACTGGAGGCCGAGTTGCAAGCTTCCTTCAGACAGGAAGACCCGCTGCAAAAAGCCGTCGAGATAACACATGCGGCCCTGCAACGCGCCCAGGGCGATACGCGTTTTACCAATGAACAACTCGCCAGGTTTCGCGAAAAATTCGACGACGCGTTGCAAGCGTCACTCAACTATTACCAGCACATGCTTGATAGCAACCAGGAGCGTATTGAACTGCAGATACCCTTTCACGAAAGGATTGTGATTTCCCTGCTGGAAAGCCTGTTCGACAACCGGGTCAGCGCCTTGGCCAGTTCGAAATACGAGAAAGAAACCATCATCAAGCAATGGCCGCAGTTCACCAGACCGGGGCCCGAGATGGAACAAGCGGCTGACCTGGATCCTCAAGGCTTCAGACTGTTTATCAAGGCTCTGGTTGCACTCAACGAGCGCACCATTGACCGGCTCGAACTGCGAAACAGCTATATCGAGCAGCTCTACAACCTCAGTAACGCAGGCAGCGAAACTGCCTACCGCCTGGCCGCAGATATACCCACAGAGGAACTCACCAGCCTGAGCCTTAAAAGCTTTCAGCTCGACTGCCTGAAACTGGCCAGCTCAAAAATCACCTCCGGCAAGTTGATCGAGAGAACGCTGGACACCACGATTGACCCGCTCAAAGAGTACCTTCGCACCCACGACGAACTTAATAGCCTGGAGTTCGATGCCAGCAAACGGCTTGCGGTGCTGGACAGCCTGGCCGAACAATACGGGCAGGCTCTGGATGCTCTGGAAGGTATCAGTATCGTCAATGCCGACGAACTGGAGATCGACTATTTCAACAAGCTGCGCCAGTTGCTGGAAGAACTTTACCTGAGTGTCGTAAAGCAGCTGGCCGCCGAAATAAAACCCCCGCAGACGCCACGAAAGCGCCCTCGCAAACGCACACCCTCGGCGGCCGGGAAACCGCAGAAAAAAGTAATCAATACCCGTGGCAAGGGCCCATTGATCGGTGACCTGAAACCCGCCGGGAACGAGTGGCCGATTGAGGTGATTGAAATACGCTCCGGCTACGACAACCAATTGCTCTCGACTTACTCGCAGCACGGCGACGAGTGGGTTGAAATCCGCACCGTGCAACCTGAAATACCGCCAGCGACACGCGCATTGAATGTGATCAAGGGCGATGCGCGCAAATTGTTCGACCGGTTTGACGAGCTTCTGCGCAAAGGTCGGCAGTTCAAGGTCCGTTGCAGACACCCCATAGAAGTCGAAGAGTTGCACACTCATGAGGCCACGAAACTCGACAAGCTGGCCACCGAACTGCACTTTGCCCTTCAGTCGCAGCCACTGGCATCACGCCTGCCCAGCGACCAAGTGCTGGTCGACAATATGCGCGACGGTGCCAGGCGCCTGATCAGCCAAGGCCAGGAATTGCGCACCCAGTTGAGTCTGCAGTTGCCGCCGACCGACGGTAACCTGCGCTACCTGCTGGCTCATGAGCGGGTGCAGATCGCGGGGCTGGGCGAGCGGATACAGCTGCAGGGTGAGCACCGGGACTTTATCCAGGAGTACGCCATCAACGACTCTCAGGGTTATCCGCTCTGGTATGCGCACTTTCATTATGAGCAGGCGGATGCTCCCAGGCAGAACTACACCGTCGCCCATTTGAAAACCAAAGCACAACGCAAGCTGAGCTACTACTCGCAACTGGCCAATGCACAAGGCGGGCAAGCCATTGTCAACGTACATCGTGGCCAGATCGGTAAAGCGCTGGCCGAGCGCTGGTTCCTGCCGCTGGATGGATCAGCGCGACAACAGGCGCCCCAACCCGTCCAGTAAACGTTGCAAGGCACCCTGATTGGCCAGCATTACTTTCAGACCCGCGTCGCTCATGCGCTGCGCGTCTTGTGGCAATTCAAACAAACGCTGCACCGCAACGGCCAGGCCTTGCGCGTCATCGACCTCTTCAAGTGCCCCGGCTTCACGCAACTTGGCGGCGATTTCGAGGAAGTTGAACAGATGCGGCCCGCTCAGCACCGGCTTGGCCAACGCTGCCGGTTCCAGCAGGTTGTGCCCGCCGTTGGGCACCAGGCTGCCGCCAACAAAGGCGGTGTCTGCCAGAGCATACAAAAACAGCAACTCGCCCATGGTGTCGCCCATCAGCACTTGCGTATGAGCGGCAACCGCCTCGCCACTGGAACGGCGCACGGTGGCAAAACCTTCGCGCTGGCACAGCTCGAAAACCGAATTGAAACGCTCGGGATGACGCGGTACCAGAATCAGCAGCGCATCAGGGTAATGGCCGAGCAATTGCCGATGAGCCGCCAGCACCACCTCGTCTTCGCCCTCGTGGGTACTGGCAGCAATCCACACCGGACGTTGCTGGGCATGCCATTGCTCACGCAATTCCCGGGCATTGATCAGCAGTTGCGGATCAATGCTCAGGTCGAACTTGATCGAGCCCGTGACTTCAACGCATTCCGGTCGCGCGCCCAACAGCCGAAAGCGCTCGGCTTCAGCTTCGGTCTGCACCGCGATCAGGCTCATTTCCTCAAGCATCGGCCGGGTAAGACCGGCAAAGCGGGCATAGCCTTTGGCCGAGCGTGCGGAAAGTCGTGCATTGGCCAGCGCCACCGGAATGCCACGCTTGGCGCATTGGTGGATATGGTTAGGCCACAACTCGGTCTCCATGATGACGCCAAGTTTGGGCTTGATCCGGTCCAGAAAGCGCGCCGCCGCCCACGGTAAATCGTAAGGCAGGTAGCAATGCTGAACACGCGGCTCATTGGCAAACAGGGCCTTGATCCGCTCGGAGCCGGTCGGCGTCATGCAGGTCACGGTAATCGGCAGCTGTGGATAACGTTTGAGCAGCGCCCGAATCATCGGCGCCGCGGCAATGCTCTCGCCCACCGACACCGCATGTACCCAGATCCCGCCCGGCTGCATGGAGGGCAAATTGATGGCGAAACGCTCACCAATGCGCTTGGCATAGGCTGGCGCCTTGCGCGCCCGCAGCCACAAACGAATCGCCACCAGCGGCAGCCCAAGATGAAACAGCAAGGTGTAGAGAGTTCTATTCATGGGCGCGGAGTTTACTTGAAAAAGTATTCACGATGATGGCACCGAATCACCTCCGTCGTGTCGCAATCAGAACGCACTACACACTTTTACAGACCCTAGAATGTCTTGCTGTTAAATTGCCCCGCACCAACCTCAGGACTCCACCATGAACGCCTACTACTATTTGGCCATCGCCATTTGCGCCGAAGTGATTGCAACCGTCTCCATGAAAGCGATCAAAGGCTTCAGCACACCGCTGCCACTTATTCTGGTCATCGCCGGTTACGCCACAGCGTTCTGGATGCTGACCCTGGTGGTGCGCACCATTCCCGTGGGCGTGGCCTACGCCGTATGGGCGGGCCTGGGGATTGTGATGGTGAGCATCGCGGCATTGTTTATCTACGGGCAAAAGCTCGACATCCCGGCAATGCTCGGCATGGGCCTGATCGTGCTGGGCGTGGTGGTGATCCAGCTGTTCTCGAAAACGGCGGGACACTGAGCCCGACTCGTCCCTTTGCCTGCGGCAGAGATATTTCAAGCGTGGGAGCGAGCCTGGAACAGAGTATCAACACGGTTTTGTGCACTCAGACCCAGCTTCAAGATCTGGCTGTATACTCTCAGCTTTGTCTTTAAACGCTGAGGTCGCCCATGCCATCTGTTATTTCCACCGACGTGCTGATTGTCGGCGCTGGTGTTGCAGGCCTCTGGCTCAATGCCCGCCTGCGCCGCTTGGGGTTTTCCACGGTGGTGGTCGAGCGCGAAAGCCTGGGCGGCGGTCAAAGTTTGAAATCCCAAGGGATCATTCACGGCGGCGCCAAATACGCGCTGCACGGTGCCCTGACCGGTGCTTCCGAAGCCATTGCCGATATGCCACGCCGCTGGCGCGAAGCCCTTGCCGGTAACGGCGAGCTGGATTTGAGCGGCGTACGCCTGCTCTCCGAAGCCCATTACCTGTGGTCGCCCGGCACACTGGCGGGCAATCTCACCAGCTTTTTTGCCAGCAAGGCCGTGCGCGGCCGGGTTGATCAGGTCAAGGGCGACCAATTGCCGCCCGCCCTGCAGAATCCGCGTTTCAAGGGCAAGGTCTATCGCCTGGCGGAGCTGGTAGTCGATGTCCCGAGCCTGATCGAGCGTCTGGCCGAACTGGCCGGCGATGGCCTGCTGGCCGGTCAATCCATCGAGCCTTTGCTTGAAAACAACGAACTGATCGGCCTGCGGGTCGATGGACGCGATATTCATGCCCAGCGCATTGTATTCAGCGCAGGCGCAGGCAATGCCGAACTGTTGGCCTGCGCCGGTATCAGCGTCCCGGCCCAGCAACTGCGCCCGCTGCACATGGTGCTGGTCAAGGGCCCAAGCCTCAAGCCACTGTATGCACACTGCCTGGGCGGTGGTTCCAAACCGCGCGTTACCGTGACCACCCACCCGGCCGCCGATGGCGAGTGGGTGTGGTATCTGGGCGGTGAAATCGCCGAGGCTGATGGCGTTGCCCGCGAACCGGCCGAGCAAATCGCCGTGGCGCAAAAAGAACTGGGCAATTTGCTACCGTGGGTCGACCTGAGCCAGGCACAGTGGGCCACGTTTCGGGTTAACCGGGCCGAGCCCGCGCAGTCGGGCCTGGTGCGTCCGGACAACGCCTTCCTCGCGGATCAAGGCCGTCTGCTGGTGGGTTGGCCGACCAAGCTGGCACTCGCACCTGACTTCGCTGACCGGGTGCTCAAAGCGCTGGAGCAAGACGCTATCCAACCGAGTAATGCCCCGGCCCTGCCGCCGCTGCCGCGCCCGCCTCTGGGCAAAACTGCCTGGGAGCTACTGTTGCCATGAGCCAGCCGACGCTGCACGAACTGCATCGCCCGCTGGGCAGTACCGGCCTGCTGGTTTCGCCACTGGGGCTGGGGACTGTCAAGCTGGGCCGCGACCAAGGGGTTAAATACCCCAGCGGCTTTCAGATCCCGGACGACGACGAAGCGCGGATGTTGCTCAAGCTCAGCCGCGACCTGGGCATCAACCTGATCGACACCGCACCCGCTTACGGGCGCAGTGAAGAACGCCTTGGCCCGCTATTGCGTGGCCAGCGTCAGGACTGGGTGATTGTCAGCAAAGTGGGCGAAGAGTTCGTCGACGGCCAGTCGAGCCACGATTTCAGCGCGGCCCATACACGGCGCTCGGTGGAGCGCAGCCTGCAACGTCTGGAAACGGATTTTATCGATCTGGTGCTGGTTCACTCAGACGGCAATGACCTTGCGATTCTCAACGAGTGCGAGGTCTACGAGACGCTGGCCGAACTGAAACGTGAAGGCAAAATTCGCGGCTTCGGCTTATCGGGCAAAACTGTTGAAGGCGGGCTCAAAGCCCTTGAAACCGGTGACTGCGCGATGGTCACCTACAACCTCAATGAACAGGCCGAGCGGCCTGTCATCGATTACGCCGCTACCCACGGCAAGGCCATTCTGGTTAAAAAGGCCCTGGCCAGCGGGCATGTCTGCTTGAGCCCAGGGGTTGATCCGGTGCGTGCCAGCTTCGAACTGGTGTTTGGCCATCACGGGGTTGCCAGTGCTATTGTCGGCACCATCAATCCGCTGCACTTGGCCCATAACGTGGCGACTGTTGCGCAGGTTCTGCGTAAAACCTGAAGCCGCCAAGGCGGCCGACCCCGACGCAAGGAGGAGCCGACATGCCGCGCATGCTGATCCGCAAGAACCCCAGTGACTTCAAGACCCTGCCGCTGTATGTCGAAGCAACACCCGAGGGCCTGAGCTACCAAAGCGTCGGCATGCCCCTGAACTTTACCCAAACCCTGCAAAAGCGCCGGCCGGTGAAGGTTGCCGACACTGAGCGCTTTTCGCTGGAACTGGCCAACCTTGGGGTATCGGTCCGCCTGACCTTGAACTGGCAAGGCCGCGATTACTGGGTGCTGGTGCGCCAGCGGCGCCAGGATCGGGGGGATGTGGTGCTCAAACTGATTTCGGGCTATGTGCCTGCCCATGAGGTCAATCTGCCCCTGCATACGGCCATCCAGGAGATTGCCGAAGAGTGCTTGCTGGAAACCCCGGAGGGTTGGCTAAGCGGGCGCTTCAACGACACATGGTTACCGGCGCCCTACTCCGCAGCGCTGCATTACCGTGAAGCTCTGCCCTTTCGTCTTACGCCCTTGTCTGGTGCAGCGCGGCCCGTTCGCTGTGGCGCTCAGCCACTGCTGGAGCGACCACGGGCCTACGTACACCTGCCAACTGCATCGTTGCAACTGATTTACGACCTGCGTCTGGAAGTGCCCAAAGAGGCCAAGTCCCTGAGCCTGTTTCATGTCGACGAACGGCTGGAGGGCGATCAACTGGTCGCTCGCCTTGATCGCCAGCGCCCGGATCTGTACTTGATCCCGCTGACCGAGGGCCAGCCCTGCGCCGAGTTATACACCCTGAGCAAAGATCGGTTACAGCCAGCCAGTACTCGGGGCGTGCGCTTGGCCGAGAGCTTTGCACCGCAGGACGGCTGGGTGGTGCACGACGAGCGGATTCGCTGGAAGGATTGGGTCAAGCAACAGGGTCTGAACCCGCCGACACCGGAGTCCAGGCTCAAGCGCCTGACCGGCAAGGCGCGGCAGATTTTCAGGAAAGTGGTGAAGAGCTAAAGCCTCTCACCCTCTCCCTCCGGGAGAGGATGAGGGTGAGAGCTGCATTCACTGACCGCGGATTTTCTCGACAATCGCCGTGGTCGAGCTGTTTTCAACCAGCCCCAGCACTTTCACCGTGCCGCCATAGGCCGCCACGATATCGGCGCCGACTACCTGGTCGATCCCGTAATCACCGCCCTTGACCAACACATCAGGCTTGACCTGGGCCAGCAGGTTTTCCGGAGTAGCCTCGGGGAAGCTGATAACCCAGTCCACCGCGCCCAAACCTGCCAGTACCGCCATGCGCCGGTCAACACTGTTGATCGGGCGCCCAGGGCCTTTCAGACGGCTCACTGAAGCATCATCGTTGACCGCAACGATCAGACGATCGCCCTGGGCCCGCGCTTGCTCCAGATAGGTCACATGCCCGGCATGCAAGATGTCGAAGCAACCATTGGTGAAGACGATTTTCTCGTTGTGCGCCCGCGCATCCTCGATAGCCAGCAACAGCTGGTCGAGGCTCAGAACACCGCGCTCCGAACCTTCCGAGCGTTGAATCGCCCGGCGCAGTTCCGGCGCGCTGATGGCCGCCGTACCCAGCTTGCCAACCACAATACCGGCCGCCAGATTGGCCAGCGCCACGGCGTGCGGCAGTTCTTCACCGGCTGCGATGGCCGCGGCCAAGGTCGAAATAACGGTATCGCCAGCCCCGGTAACGTCAAACACTTCACGGGCCCGGGCCGGCAAGTGCATGGCCGCAAAGCCCGGACGCAACAGGGTCATGCCATGCTCGCCACGGGTAACCAGCAAGGCTCCAAGGTCCAGGTCGGACATCAGCTTGGCACCTTTGGCTACCAGATCGGCCTCGTCCGTGCAGCCACCGACAATGGCTTCGAACTCACTGAGATTTGGCGTGATCAGGCTTGCGCCACGGTAGATCGAAAAATCCTTGCCCTTGGGATCGGCCAGCACCGGAATGCCTTTGGCACGTGCGGCCTGGATCAGCACCTGATGGTTTTTCAGGGCGCCTTTGCCGTAGTCGGACAACACCAGCACCTTGACGCCTTCAAGCAGGTTTTCAACTTCAGCACCCAACGCCAGAGCGTCGGTGGCGAACGGTTCTTCGAAGTCGATACGCAGCAGTTGCTGGTGACGGCTCATGACCCGCAGTTTGACGATGGTCGGCTGGTGCGCAATGCGCTGGAACAGTGCATGAACGCCCGCGCCCTTGAGGCTGTTAGCCAGGCTGTCGGCAGCTTCGTCGTCACCGGTCACACCCACCAAAGAAGCAGGCGCACCGAGAGCAGCAATGTTAAGCGCAACGTTGGCAGCGCCGCCTGGACGGTCTTCGATTTGCTCGACCTTGACCACCGGCACCGGCGCCTCAGGGGAAATCCGTGAGGTCCCGCCATGCCAATAACGGTCGAGCATGACATCGCCTACCACCAAGACAGGGGCTTGATCGAATCGCGGCATGGACAACTTCATGGAGAACCCACATACAAAATGAACAGGGGCGCGATATTAACACAGGGTGAACGCTGGTCAGTTCACGGTATTAATCGCAGCGAATGAGAATCAGGCAAAGCGAAAGTTATCTGTAGCCGCTGCCAAAGACTGCGACGGGCCGCAGGCTCCAGGTCAGGATCGCTGCGCAATCCATCGCAGCCTGCGCCAGCGACTGCAAATGGATTGCGGCGACGGCACCTGCTAGGCGATATCGCCAGAGGTTTGCGGGGCATCAAGGCCCATCGAGTGCAGGCGCGCGTAGTAACCGTTGTGCGCCATCAGCTCGGCATGGGTGCCGCGCTCGACAATCTGGCCCTGATCCATCACCAGGATCAGATCGGCTTTCTCGATGGTGGTCAGACGGTGCGCGATCACCAGTGTGGTGCGACCTTTCATGACGTGGTCGAGTGCCGCCTGGATGTGACGCTCAGACTCGGTATCCAGCGCCGAGGTCGCTTCATCGAGAATCAGCAACGGTGCGTTCTTGAGCAATGCACGAGCAATGGCCAGACGCTGGCGCTGACCGCCGGAAAGCAGTACGCCGTTCTCGCCGACCTGAGTGTCCAGGCCTTGTGGCAATTGCTCGATAAAGTCCATCGCGTAGGCATCACGCGCGGCTTTCTCGATGTCGGCACGCGGGGCGCCCGCCAGGTCGCCGTAGGCAATGTTGTTGGCCACGGTGTCGCTGAACAGGGTCACATGCTGCGTCACCTGGGCGATATGACGACGCAGGTTGAGCAGGCGGTAGTCCTCGATATCCACACCATCCAGCAGGATTTCGCCCGAAGTGTGGTGATAGAAGCGCGGAATCAGGTTCGCCAGTGTCGACTTGCCGCTACCGGAACGCCCCACCAGTGCCACCATTTGCCCTGGCTCGGCCGTGAACGTCACGTCCTTGAGCACCTGGCGCTCGGTGTCCGGGTAGGTGAAGTTGAGGTTACGCACTTCGAGACGACCACTGACCTGGTCACGCTCAATAGTCCCGGTGTCGATTTCCGGCTTCTCGTCCAGTTGCTCGAAGATGCTTTCAGCGCCCGCCACACCCTTCTGGATTGTCGAGCTGACTTCGGACAACTGACGAATCGGCTTGGGCAGCAAACCGGCCAGGGTGATGTAGGCAATCATGTCGCCCGGCGAAGCATCGCCGCGCAGGTAGAGCACCAGGAACATCAGCACGCCCATCGCGACGTAGATGACCAACTGCAACATCGGCGTATAAATCGCACCAGTGCGGGTCATGCGCAGTTGCTTGTCGGTGTTGCTCTGGCTGGCCTGCAGGAAGCGTTTACGCTCGTAAGCCTCACCGCCAAAGCTGCGAACAACGCGATAGCCCTGGATGGTTTCCGAGGCCACGTGCGTCACGTCGCCCATCGCCACCTGGATTTTCTTGCTTTGCTTGCGGAATTTTTTACTGGCAGTACTCACCATAACCGCGATCAGCGGTAGGATCGCGACCATTACCAGCGTCAGGCGCCAGTTCATCCACAGCAACGAACCAAACAGGAACACCACCGTCATGCCTTCACGAATAACGACCTTGATCGCATCGGTGGCAGCGCCGGTGACCATGGTCACGTTAAAGGTGATACGGGAGATCAGATGGCCCGAGTTGTGCTTGTCAAAATAGCGGTTGGGCAGTACCAGCAGGTTGTTGAACAACTGCACCCGCAAGTCATGCACCAGACCCAGGGAGACCTTGGCCAGGAAGTAGTTGCCCAGGAAAGAACCCAGGCCCTGCCAGGCGGCGATCAATACAATCAGTATCGGCACGACCTGTAACAGGCGCAGGTCACGCAAATATGGGACAGTGGGAAACAGCACTGCGTCCGGGTTGGAGAGGCCATCGACAAAATACTTGAGGATGTAACCAAGCATTGGCTGGGTCGAAGCGAAAATAAGAAACCCGACGATACTCAGCAGGAAAAGGCCGACATAAGGCCGGACATAGCTGAGCAGGCGCAGATATATCTTCAAGCTCGATTCGCTTGTGCTGGGGCTGGATTCGGTCATATCACGCGGCGGTTAGTCAAAAAGGAAGCTGACTTTATCACAGCTTCTCTGGTGTACTGCCTAACGCTTGAAGCCCGCCTTCGTGGGGCAGTAAAAACGACACCACAGGGCCAGTACGCTAGTATGGCCGTCCAAAACCTGGAATGAACCTTTCAGCATGCAATTCAGTTACTTAAATTATTCAAAGCAGCGGGTGTTTGATTTCATTTGCCTATGGCTGCTCCCCGTTGGCCTTTTATTACTCTTATCCGACCTTTATTTCCTGCCTGGGCGAAGTATTCATCACAAGCTGTATTACGCCCTGTTCAGCATTCCGACCCTGATCGCGATCATCTTGCGGCCTAAAGAGCTGAAGGACATGTTGCGTGAACCGCTCATCCTGGGCTTTATGTTGTTTGCCGCGTGGGCGATGGTCACCTTGATCTGGACCAACGGCGAAGAAGACGTCATGGGCTCGCTCAAACCGGCCCTGCACTTGCTGATGCTGTTTTGGGGCTGCACGCTGCTGACCAAATATCGCAGTGAAAGCCTGCAGCCGGTGTTCTTTGCTGCTGCAATCATTGCCCTGATCGCTACCCTTTATAACCTGTACATGTTCATCAGCCATTACGCCCCGGAAGACCGGATGATCGGCGCTGGTGCATTCGACAACCCACTGCTCAGCTCCCACGCGTTTGGCTTCTTTTGCATTTATTGGCTCACGCTGAGCATGACCTGCAAACGCCCGTACACCCTGCTTATCGCAGTACCTGCCTTTACCATCATGTTCGCTGCGCTACTGGCAACCGGCTCCAGAACCCCGCTAGTGGCCGTGGTCATGGCCATGA
Source organism: Pseudomonas kulmbachensis (assembly GCF_963681935.1). Classification (NCBI taxonomy): domain Bacteria; kingdom Pseudomonadati; phylum Pseudomonadota; class Gammaproteobacteria; order Pseudomonadales; family Pseudomonadaceae; genus Pseudomonas; species Pseudomonas kulmbachensis. The sequence continues at coordinate 4,879,467 of NZ_OY817088.1, forward strand.
TCTGGCTGAGCCTGGTCTGCTGGAACCGACGCTCACTCGCACTGATGAGCATGCTGGTCGCAGGCGGCATCCTGGTGATGGCACTGTTCTCCGAAATGATCATGAGCCGTGGCAGCTCGTTCCGCTTTGAGCTGTGGCAGTTGGTGCTGGAGCGAATCAAGCTGATGCCCTGGATCGGCCATGGTTACGAATCGACCCTGAGCCTGGACCCTGGGGCGGGCTTCTTGCTGAGCGAGCCTCACAACTTCGCCCTGGGCGTGTTGTATTACACCGGCATTCTTGGCTTCACGCCTTGGCTGTTCATGCAGGTCTGGGCCTTGTACAGCAGCTGGCGCCATCGCGTGCAGCCGTTGTTCATCCTGGCTTCGGCATTGCTGGTGTACGGCATTGGCGCCGGGCTGACCGAAGGCGGCGGCATACTGCCGAGGCCCAAGGAACACTGGTATCTGCTGTGGATCCCTCTGGCCTTGATCGCTGCACTAAGCATCAACCAGCGCCTCAGGATTCTGCGCGACCGACCTGTACGCAGCCTCTCTGCAGCGGCGTTCAACACGCTTCAGGCGCATGCTCAGATCATTGAAGAAGACGGCCTGGGGCCAAAAGTCCTGCGTCTGGAAAACGGCAACTTTCTCAAGCTGTTCCGCCAGCGCCGCTGCTATACCTCCGGCAGCTTCAACCCGTACTCAGAACGTTTTGCCATCAACAGCGAACGCTTGCAGGGCATGGGTATCCCCGCGCCGAAGATCCTCGACCTGTATCAATTGCGCGATGGCAGCACGGCTGTTCTGTACCAGCCGCTGCCGGGCCAGACCCTGCGTCAGGTAATGCAATCGATGGGGTCGCCGGCCGTTCGCCATGCACTGGTGGAGCGCTTCGGCAAGTTCCTCGCGGTGTTGCACGACAAGGGCGTTTACTTCCGCTCCCTGCACCTGGGCAATGTGTTGCTGATGGACGACGGCGAGTTTGCCCTGATCGACATAGCCGACCTGCACCTCTACCCGTCACCGCTGAGGATCGCATTGCGCCAGCGCAACTTGCGCCACATGCAGCGTTACCCGGAAGACCGTCGCTGGCTGTTCGATGAGCAGTTGCAAGCGCTGCTCGACGGTTACGCCAGCCTCGCGGACCCTGTCGCCGTTAACAGCCTGAGCCAGCAGATCAAGCAATTGAGTACTGCGCAAGCTGCGGTCTGACACATTACAGGGAGCACCTGCAGGTGCTCCCTGCCCCGACCGCGATCAGGCCTGACGCTTGGCGGCGTAAGCCAAAAAACCTTCAATATTGTCGCTGCACAGTTGGCCGACCGCTTGCTCGATATCGGCTTGCGGCCATTCCCACCAGGCTGCCTGCAACAAGGCCTCGCGCTGCTCCTGCGGGAACCTCCAGCGCAGAAACCTTGCCGGGTTACCACCCACCACCGCATACGGCTCGACATCACGCGTGACCAGCGCACCGGCCGCCACAACTGCGCCGTGGCCGATGGTGACGCCCGACAGCACGGTGCTGTTGGAGCACAGCCACACATCACTGCCCACCACCACATCGCCACGGGTGCCGTTGTAATCGGTAATGTGCTGCGCCGCCTTGAGCATGGCCGGGAAGGGATAGGTCGTAACCCAGTCGGCCCGATGGTGCCCGCCCAAAAAGATATTCACCCCTTCGGCAATCGAGCAAAACGCCCCGATGCGCAGGGTTGAGCCTTCTTTCCAGTCGTGTACCAAGGGCAGGCCATAGCTGCCCCGGCCGATCTCGTAGTCGGGATAGCACTGTTTGAAACGGGCCACTCCCCGCTCGATTTTCGGTAATTTGCGGATCGCACGCTTGGCGCGCTTCTCCCGAAAACGTTCAATCCAGCCCACAGCGCGCCCCTCGTCTTAGTCTTTTTCCAACGGCGAAAAATACAACCGCCCAAGGCCACGCCAGGTTTTACCCGTCCAGTGCTTGAACGGGATCTGCGCCAACAGCTCACGGGCCAGAGCGCGATTGCGGTTGGAGGTTTTCAGGAACATGGAGTTGAGGAACTTGTAGCGCACCTCGTCATAGAGCGGGTGATCGCTGAACTGAGCATAGATGCGCAAGATGCTGTCGATCATGAAGCGATGATTCTTGTACGAATTGGTGGCGTGCTTGCGATAGCGTGCCATCACCACGTTCAGGCCGTCGATAAAGTACCCGGCATGGGTAATTTTCAGCTCGATATACAAGTCTTCAAGGCGAATACTCGGGTCAAACCCCCCCACCTTGTCCAGCGCTTCGCGGCGGATCATCAGGGTAGGTGCGGGCGGATAAGGCTTGCGCTCCAGGAACATGTCATCGAAATCCAGACGCCGGAACGGCACATCACGGCGCTGACGCTTTTCCGGAAACAGATTGCCATCAGCATCGATCAACTCGATATTGCCCGCGCAAATGCCCACTTCAGGTTTGCCATCCATGTAGGCAACCTGAACCGCTATGCGGTCCGGCATCATGATGTCATCGGAGCCGAACGGTACGATCAGACTGCCCTTGGCCCGGGCGATAGCGCCGTTAAGCGTATTGGTCAGCCCCTGATTCTGCTGCACCCGAAAATCAAAACCATGCGCGGCCTGCAAACGTTGAATACGCTCCACGCTGTCATCAGGCGAGCCGTCATCAATCACCAACAACTCGATATTGGGATAGGTCTGATCCAGAACACTCTGAATGCTCTGCTCGATATACGGGCCATGGTTGTAGGAGGCGATAATTACCGTCACCAAAGGTTGCGAGTCGGTCATGAATGCTCCTTGCGTGCCTGACTCAAGCCCGAGTCGATCAAATCCAGATACTCCTGACGGAACACCTCAATATCGTGGTGTTCCTGCAAGTAGCGATATGCCTGCTCGCCCTTGGCCTGCAATGCTTCATCCGACAAGGCCAGGTACTCATCCAGCGCGGCCGTCAGCGTTGCCACATCGCTGGGCTTGACGGCCAGACCACCGGCCCCCTCGATCAGTGGCAGCATGGCTGGCACATCGCTGGCAATCACCGGCAAGTGCCCGCTCATGCCTTCGAGCAGTGCCAACCCCAGACCTTCAGCCAGCGAAGGCATGGTCCAGATGTCGAAAGCACGAACGTACTGCAGGGCGTTCTCCTGAAAGCCCAGCAGATGCGCACGGCCATTGAGACCCAACTGCCCGATCTGCTCGCGCAAGCGCGTCTCTTCACGCCCAGCACCAATAATTGCCAGTTGTGCCTTGGGGTATTTGTCTTTCAGCGCAGCGAAGGCTTGCAGCAAAAAGCGATGACCCTTGATCGGCACCAGTCGACCCAGTGCGCCAATCATCCGCGCATCCTGATCCAGACCAAGCTTTTCACGCGCCTGCTGGCGTGGCAGCTGCAAGGCTTCGGCTTGCTCGATATCGATGGCATTGGTGATGGCGAAAGTATTTTGCTCAGTGAAACCGCACTTGCAGTCCAGCAGGTACTGTTTGACCGCAGGTGATACCCCGACAAAGCGCCAGGCCTTGTCGATCAGGCGTTTGGCCTGACTGCGCCGATAAAAGCGGTCATATTCGCCAAATCCATGGGAGATACCCACGCACAGCGGGATTTTCAGCCAACGATTAAGCTGCAACATCATGTTTACCGGTTTGAAGCGGTTGCAAATCACCACATCAAACTGCTCTTTGCGGCAGAACTTGTACAACGCCCACATGGCGCGCAGACGCATGCCCTTGAGCGACTTGTCGCTAAACTCGAAATACACCGAATGATCGGCCTTGCTCACCGGTTCGCCGGGGCCTGGACGACCACGCAAGAATGCCGCCGTCACTTCGTAACGTTCACTGGGCAGCGCCCGCACGATCTGCTCGGCAAGGTCGGCAAAGTCATGGGATTTGACGTTGTAATCGGGCTGTAATTGCAAAACCTTGGAACGCTTCATAACTCTCCCCGATGAAGTCCGTTTGCAGCATGTTCTTTCAATACCCAAAACAGTTCATGACGCCGAACCGCTTTGCGAAAAAATTCATTTTCGCCATAAGGCGATGGTTTTCTGCCTGCCAAGAGCTGTTGTATCGAACGGCGCACTCGACGCTTGAGCACAGCTCGGGGCTGCAAGTCATGCATCATGCCCAACGCCATCGCTTTGTCGCGCTGCTGCTCAAGGTTGAGCGCCAGGCTGCAAGGGCGCAGGCTGAGCGAGGCATCGAACACCGGCGGCAACGCAATGCCATCGCCGCTATTGCCCATTGGCCAACGGTCGTTGTCATGCAGATGGTTGGCGTAACCGAGTACGGTGGTCGGTTGCCACTCCAGGCCTTCGAGGGCTTCGATCACTGCCGCGTGCGCGCAGATATGATCCGGGTGCGGGTCGATTGACGGGTGCGGGAGCACGATCACTTCAGGGCGGGCGCGCAGAATCAACGCCCGCAGATCAGCCAGCAAGTTAAGCCAGGTCGGCGCGCCGTCCAGATCACCGGGCAGCGGGAACGGGTTGAGCTGGCGAAACAGGCGAATGTCGTTCAAGTCAGCCTCTCGCGAAGCCATCGGCTGGTCGGGCGCGGCCTGCATGGCAGGCAACTGCAGGCAGAAGTACCCCAACTGCGCGCAATGGTCTTGCTGCACACCGGCCCAGCGCGGCACAACCATGCTGTCCCAAGCACGCAAACGACCCTTGAGACGAGCCGCCTGGGCGCGCTCGAGGCCCATCTGTTGATAATGCTCGGCTTCGATTTCGCCTGCGGTCAGGGTCACAATCCAGGCTTCCCTGGCTTGGCTGTACAGCCCAAAAGCGGCCAGTTCAGCATCGTCGGCGTGGGGCGCAATCACCATCACACGCTGATTGCGGTAGTCGGGCTGGCTGAACACCCACAACTGCGGCGGGCCCATAACGCGACAAAAACGCCCGCGAATATGCAGTTTGCCGTCGACCAGGGCTGCCCCAAAACCGCTCAAGTTCAGGTAGCGCAGGCCATTGAGCCCACGCTCGAAGGTCTGCCGGTCAGCCGACTCACCGTCCGACAGCTGCACGTACGGATCGAGAAAACGCCCCAACCAGCCACTTTTAACCTTGATCGCCAGGATCAGGGTTTCGTCGCCAGCCAGGCTCAGCGGCTGATCCACAATCAGTTTTTCGCCCACAAGACGTACGGGCGGGCGCTGGCTGTCTGCCGCAAAGTTGTACTGGTAATCGTCTTTGGGCGAATAGAACAGATGGTCGGCAAACCAGGCTTCATGGGCCACCCAGCCCAGCACCGCCAGTACCGGCGGCAGCCACCAGGCCAGCAGCACACCGCTGGCAATCAGCACCAGCAGGCCGATCAGCAGGCTGATGCGCTTGTTGCGCCGATGACGCTTGAGGAGCTGTTGTTTGCGCGAGGCGGGTTGGCTCATAGTTCGGCTCTTGTGATTAAGCTCCTGTGGAAGCGAGCCTGCTCGCGATGCAGGCGCTGCGCTATGCATGAAAGATCGCAGTGATACCATCGCGAGCAAGCCCGCTCCCACAAGATTTGTGTTTCAGACCCTGAATACCGGCACCGGATTACACCAACGCTCCTTGTACTCGCGATCGGCACGGCCGAACGAGAAGCGCAAAGGCTTGTTGACGCTACGGGCCTGCTCCCAGGCAGCCTGGGTATTGATAAAACTCAACACGCTACCAGGGCTGAATTCGCGGGTTTGGGGATCGACGCCACCATTGACGTATTCGACACTGATCCACTCTGGCGACTCAGCGCGGTACACCAGCTGAATGGCTATCGGCGCATCATTGAGGAAAACCACCGAGCCAATCAATAGCTCGCGCAACAGCTCAATGACCTCAGCCATACGCTCGGCTCCCGTGGCGACAAAACCCCAGCGCCGCAGAAACAAATCGCAATAGATACTCGCCAGTTCAACGCTGGAAAACTCCGAAACCGGGCGCACAACGCCGCCCGCCTCTTCCAGCAAACGCAGTTCGCGGCGCTGGTTATAGCGGAATTTCTTCGACAGCTCTTCGGGCGTGCGAGCCATGGCCAACTGCTCGGCCTGTGGCTTGAGGGTACTGAACCGGCCTTCGCAGAGCTGCGACAGATAACGCCCACGGTGACGCAAAGGCGCCGCCGCATCAGCCGCTGCAGGCAGGATCAGCTCAGCATTGCCCAGATCGAACAGGCCTTTTTTGCCGTGACGCTTGAGCACGTCCTTGGACAGGGCCAGGTCGCGACCCCAGGTCGGGATTGCCGCTTTCAGCTCGCCGCCCTGCTCCCAGGCCAGATAGCGCACCGGGATGCCAGCCAACTGCGCCAAGCGCTCGACCACCAGCGGATGGGTGGCAACACTGCCACCAAAACGCTGCCAGGCATCGGCATAGGTGCCAGCATCCACAACGCTCCAGCCGCGCTCGCGCCAGCCTTGAAATCGATTGAGCATCAGGACTCCGCAGTCAGGTCGGTGACTTGCGCCAAGTGCCAGAATGTATTGCGTACCGCCTGATCACTGAAGCGCTCGTGCAAGCGTTCAAGCATCAGTTCGGCGCAGGCCAGGCGCTGCTCGTCATCGAGTTGCGCCAAGTGTTGCAGGCCTTGGGCCAGATGCTCGGCATCGCCCAGCGGGAACAATACCCCCACGCCCTCGACCACTTCCTTGGCGCCGCCACAGGCCGTGGCCAGCAACGGCACGCCAGCCGCCATGGCTTCCAGCAGTACCATGCCGAACGGTTCGTGATCGGAACTCAACGCAAACACATCAAAGGCCCGGAAATAACGCCGCGCATCGGGCACCTGGCCCAGAAACAGCACATGTGGGCTGACCCCGAGTTCTATGGCCAGCTCTTTGAGGTCTTGCTCCAAACGGCCCTTGCCCATAATCACCAACTGACTGTCAGTCGGCAGATTGGGCAGCGCCTTGGCGAAACCACGGATCAACGTGGCCTGGTCCTTGTCCGGATGCAGACGCCCGACATTACCCACAATAAAGCCATCGACCGACAGCCCCAGCGCTTCACGCGCCGGAGTGCCAGACAATTGCTCGGCTTGCACGGTATTGATATCGATGCGGTTGTAGAGCGTGCTGATGCGACCCGTTGGCCACTTGGGCAGGCACTTGCGCATGTCGTCACGCACCGCGTCCGAGACACCGAGCAGGCTCAGGCGCTTGCGAAACAGGTGGGCAAACAGCTTGCGACTGCGACGCTGATAGTCGCCAAACGCGTGATGCACGCCGATCACCGGCAAGCCGGTGGCCAACAAGGCGACATAAATCGGCTTGAAGCGGTGGGCGATGCAAAAACTGAAGTTGCGCGAAGCGGCGATCTTGCGCAGCTCGCGGATGGCGCCCAGCTTGAGGCCGCGAATGGCCTTGGAGCTGAACTCCATGAACAGCACTTCATCAGACGCACAGCCTGCGGCCACTTGCGGGTCGGCCGCCCCGGTCAAAAAGACCGTGGTGACCTTGTACCCGGTGCCGGCAAACAGGCTGGCGTACTGGCGCGCGCAGTCCAGAAACGGCCCGTCATAGCCGTGGCAGAACTGCAGCACATGACGCTCAGTCGAGCGATTCATAAGTCTCGGCGCCGTCTTTAACTACCAAAATATCTTCCATGATCAGGTACTGCAGATCGGAACCGAAGAACATGTTCAGCGCGTCGGTCGGCGAGCAAACCATCGGTTCGCCACGGCGGTTGAGCGAGGTGTTCAGCGACACGCCGTTGCCGGTCAGCACTTCCAGCGCCTTCATCATGTCGTAGTAGCGCGGGTTGTATTCGCGCTTGAGCACCTGGGCGCGGGAGGTGCCATCTTCATGGACAACCTCTGGCACGCGGGATTTCCACTCGTCCGACACTTCAAAGGTGAAGGTCATGAACGGTGCTGGATGATCGACCTTGATCATCTGCGGGCCAACGGTGTCGAGCATCGACGGGCAGAAAGGCCTCCAGCGCTCGCGGAACTTGATTTGTTCGTTGATGCGGTCTGCCACGCCTTCGCTGCTCGGGCAACCAATGATCGAACGACCACCCAGTGCACGCGGACCGAACTCCATACGGCCCTGGAACCAGGCCACCGGATTGCCGTCGACCATGATCTTGGCGATCTTCTCCGGGGTGCCCTCGATCTTGCGATACGCAGGCTTGCCCGGGTGACGGGCACAGGCCGCGATCACATCTTCGTTGCTGTACGCAGGGCCGAGGTAGACGTGTTCCATCTTCTCGACCGGCACGCCGCGAGCGTGAGACACATAAGCCGCCGCACCCACTGCAGTACCGGCATCGCCGGATGCAGGCTGTACAAACAGCTCTTTGACTTCAGGACGGGCGATGATTTTCTGGTTCAGCTTCACGTTCAACGCGCAGCCGCCCGCAAAGGCCATCTTGCCGGTCTCTTTAAGAATGTCGCCCAGGTAGTGATCGATCATCTGCAGCGACAGTTTTTCAAACAGCGCCTGCATGCTGGCCGCGTAGTGGATGTACGGCTCGTCGGCGATATCGCCTTCGCGCTTTGGCCCCAGCCACTCGATCAGTTTTGGCGAGAAGTAGAACCCCTTGCCCTTTTCTTTGTAACGACGCAGGCCGATGACGTTGGCGTACTCGGTGTTGATCACCAATTCGCCGTTTTCAAACGAAGCCAAACGCGAAAAATCGTATTTGCTGGCGTCGCCGTATGGTGCCATGCCCATCACCTTGAACTCGCCGTCCAGCATCTCGAAACCGAGGAACTCGGTGATCGCGCCGTACAGACCGCCCAGGGAATCCGGGTCGAAGAATTCCTTGATCTTGGTGATCTTGCCGTTTTCACCATAACCGAAGAAGGTCGTGGCGTACTCACCCTTGCCGTCGATACCCAGGATCGCGGTTTTCTCTTTGAAACCCGAACAGTGGTAAGCGCTGGAAGCGTGAGCCAAGTGGTGCTCAACCGGTTCGATCTTGATTTTCTTCGGATCAAAGCCCAGTTGCTCAAGGCAGAACACAATCTTGTTGCGATAGCGCTTGTAGCGACGGTTGCCCATCAGGATCGCGTCAAGGGCGCGATCCGGGGCGTACCAGTAGCGCTTGGCGTAGTGCCAGCGGGCCTTGCCGAACAAGCTGATCGGGGCGAAAGGGATCGCCACAACGTCAACGTCGGAAGGTTTGATACCCGCTTGCTCAAGGCAGAATTTCGCGGACTCGTAGGGCATGCGGTTCTTTGCATGCTTATCGCGTACGAAGCGCTCTTCTTCAGCCGCCGCTACCAGCTTGCCGTCGATATAGAGGGCTGCTGAGGGATCATGGCTAAGGGCGCCGGACAGGCCAAGAATCGTCAATGCCACAGGTTGGGCCTCTTTTGAATGCAGGCAGGCGGCGGGCGCCTGAAAAAATGGTGTGCCCCCCGCAACGCGAGGAACAACTAAAGGGCGGGATTATAGCGTAAAGCGCGAACGAATGACCCAGCGCTATTTGCCACGCCCTGCCAGCGGGGCTTATGGGTGCCTGGTGCCGCTACTTCACGCGAGGGCAACATATATATAAGCCCAGCCACCCATCGCTTTGCGATTACCTGTGACGAAGTTTTTGCGTGTTTTTTGCGCTCACCAAACCACAGGATAAAACCATGCCTGACAACCTGGCACTGCTCACACAAGCCGACAAAGAACTGTCCACTCTGCGGCAAAGCCTTCCCGACCTTGAAATCGCCATGGAGAAAAGCCTGCGGCGCTACTGCCCATTACTTGCGCAAGATGCCTGTACCAACTGGCTTTTCATCAATCAAGCAGGACCGTCAGAACCGGGGCAATCGCCCGTCATCATCAGTAAATCCATCAGCATGCTTATCGATCAGTGCTACCTCGATCAGCAAGTGCCGACCCTCGATCAGCACACCACGAAGATCTACAGCTACGCGCACACCCTCGATGAACAGGACCGGGTCACTGCAATAACCGCTGAACAGCTCACAAAATTCCTCGCCTTTGTCACCTACGACCTCGAGCAGTGCGTGCAGGATGGACTGAACGACTTTTGGCAAACACCACGCCAGGAGATCAAGTCACTCACTCCGAAAGACTGGTTGTCCGGTTATGTTTTCGACCTGATCCGGGCAGAAGCGACTGTGCGCCATGCAGACAAAACCTTCGACACAGCCAGCCTGGATGCCGTCTACCAGATGTTCCATTCACCCTCCAGGCCGCCCGCCCGGGCCGACTTCGCCTTCTATTCGCTATGGCTCAATGGCCAGCCGGCTCAAAGTGCTGTGCCGCTGCATGGCGTTTTCGTAATAACCACGAAAAACCTGCCCACCGTGGTGACCGATAACTCGCAACTGCGCGTGGTGCAAGACGAAATACCGCGCACGGTGGTGCTCTTCACCCCCAGTCAAGGCCTGGAAACCTTCACCACGCTTACAGCGCTGACCCAGGAGCTGGGCGAGCGACTCAAGGACACCTACCAACGCGAGACATTACTCAATTGCGTTCTGGCGCAGGATCGTGACCGCGCCCTTGCCCACCAACATGTGGATTACCGCCCGGTACGGGACAAGCCCCCCCAGACGTTCTACGTTGAACAACTGATCGACAAGCAAAAACGCGACATGGGCCATGCCTGGTCAATGGCCCGCACGCGCAAAGAGAACGTCACCCTTGAGCAACTGAACAACCTGATGGATCAGTCGCTGAACTCAAGCATGCTGTTAAAACCCGCAAGCATCTTGCAGGCTCGCCATACGCGGCTGCATGAAACTCGGCTCCCGGTCTGGCTTAAAACCGCCAGCGAGGCAAACAAAAACCTATGGCGCCTGGCAGTTGAAAGGCTAAGTCATGAGCGGCTGGCTTGCGAAACCACAGAGGCCTTCCCCATCGCGCAAAGTGGGAAAAAAAGCACCCTGTTGGGCTATGCGCGTTTGCAACTCAAACAACAAATCAAAGCTGACCACGGAATTGAAGTCGACCCCGACAACATTTTTATCTCCACCACCGAAGCCCTGCAGACAGGCGCCGTGATCAACCCTGTCAGCGGTTCCGGTTTCCCCGCAGGGGCGAGTATCGGCCGCACCGGGCCAACCATCAGCTATCACACGACAAGACACAGCCTGAGCGAACTGGCGCTCGCCAACGTCGGGATATGGGATGTCACATTTGCCCTGACCGCACGTATCACCGACGCCCAAGGCAAACCCCACACCGTCCTGACTCACAGCTACATCAAGGCACTGGTGCGCCAACTGGATGTGGGCGAAAACTACAAAGCCAGGCTCATGTATTTGCTCGTGAATTCACCCCAGGCCCGTTGGCGCAAAGAGCGGTATGCCGCACTCAAGGCCGCACAGCTCAATCTGGATCTGATTGAAGCGCGGCTGTCGGGCATTCTGACTGAAGATCATGCCGCCTGGGTTCAAGCCGTATTGGATCACCCGGTTGATAAAAACCGTCCATTGGTCAAGGGGGCCCAGATCAAACCACTCTGGCTGGTATTGCGTTACAAGACACTGCCGGGATTGTTGGTGTTCAGTTGCACCGGTTCAACACAATTGCTTTGTTATCTGCCCGATGCACCAGAAAACACCTGGTTTGTGGTAGCCAGTTCGCACCGTGATCTGGCTCGCATCCTGTCGCAGCCGCTATTTCACAACTACCTCCTGAGCCGGGTGACCTCCGCACAGCAGGCCTACATCAAGCCGTTGTTCAGAGAAGGGCTGGACACAAGCAACACTCAGTTGCGAATCATCAATCACCACGCTTTCGAAGCGTCTTATGACACTGAAGCCTTGCATGCGCTCAGGGAGGCGGACGAGCAATCGACCTCAACCTATGAAAGCAACCTCAACACTGCCAAAGAGGCGGTACTGACGGCGATTGATGTCATATCGTTTGCCCTGCCCACCCGGATACTGCTGCCGATTGTCGCCGCGCGGTTTTTCTACCAGTTGGCGCTAGGCTATGACGCCCTGCAACGGGACGAAGAATCAGAAGCCCTTCTTCATTTTATGGGGTCAATCAGTCATCTGACCGATGGCGCCTCGGACTTTGCCGGCTCCTCGGTCTTTAGTCGCTCCATCCGCGCACGAATCAAACAACCTGTTCCCAGGCTCAACACTGCCGGGGCGAGCTCCCCCGTCCTTACCGGGCTGAGGCTGCGCACTGGCGAGGAATACGGTGCCGGTGTGTATGAGACAGTCTCGGTTGAAGGCACTGCGCCAGCCCAATACGTTCAGGACAGGACAGGCAATGTGTATCGCAGCCATTACGACAGCCTGGACGAAACCTGGCGGGTCATTGACGAAAGACAGCCCGATGCGCAGTACCGCGTGCCCGTGCACGAGCTTTCGGCAGGCAGATGGGACATTGATCCTGCACCGCACCTGTTCAGTCAGAAGAGCGGTATCCAACGCGCAATAGACAGCGCAGTAATCACGGACGTCAACCTGGCGGGCAAAACACCTGATACCAAAGGCGTGTACCGGGTGGGTAACCTTAGTTATATCGAACAAAGTGGCCTGGTTTTCGAGGTCTACAGCGGTTGGTTGGGTCGCGATTTGTACCTGCAAATACCAGCAGGCTCCAGCAGCGCCAATCTCCGTTACAAAGTGCGACGCATAGTGGGGCACTGGGAGATAAAACATCGTATATCCAGCACCACAAAGCGCTGGGAACCCTTGGTGCGCAGCCGCGCCGAGCTGCCTGTGAGCTCACCAGAGGTTCCATACAGCGCTTACGATCTGCCTGCAGAGCACCAAGCCATTGTCAGGGAGCTCGTTGTTGGCAACGACAAGCTACTGCAGACCGACTATGTCTCCCCCCACCCCAGCCTTCAGATATCCAGCCATTTCTTTAAAACACTGCGGGTCAAACTACTGTTGGACGCCCAGGCCTTCCTCAAGGCAGCTCCCCCCCGGCAGCGGGCCGTACGACCTTTTCTAACGCAGGACATCTCGCCAGAGAACCTCTTCAACGAGCTGTACGAACAGTCTCAAGGCGTGATTCTAGGTGAGAGCCACTCCCAGCTCTCGGCCAAAAAAATCCTGATCACCCAGATGGATGCAATCAAAAATAACGACGTGGGGGTGATCTTCCTCGAACATCTGCAAACGGATGTGCATCAGGGCATGCTGGATGACTTCTTTACTACGCAAAAAATGCCATCGGAGCTGGACGTCTTTCTCAAAGCCCAGGATGCCGGGCACCAAATCAACCCTTTGAGTGAATACACCTATAGCCGATTGGTCCGCGAAGCTATCCACCATCGCATTCCGATCAAGGCCCTGGACTGCGTGGCCAGTTATCATGTCAACGGGATGCGTACTCGCTACCCCGATGTCAATCGCACTGAAATGTTCAACTACTTCGCCACGCAGGTAATCCGCGGGCATTTGGCACAAAACCCCCATCAAAAATGGATAGCCCTTACCGGTAATAGCCACATCAATACGTATCAAGGTGTGCCAGGGCTCGCCGAGCTGGAAGGTGCGATAGGTATATCTCTCTCCGATGCCACTCCCGGCCATGGCCTCGGCCTGCTTCAGGATCTCGCTGTGATCGTGCCTCCGACGGTATGGCATCCAGGGCACATTTTATTGAAAGCCGACTACTGGCTGGAAGTGGAGATACCCGGTACACCGCTACGACCGCACACCCGGACTGCGGCACAGATCGACATAAAACTCAGCCAGCCGGGCATGTACCTGCTGCAAAATGTCCCAGTGGAAGGCCCCTATCTGATCCATCGTGCCAATAGTCGACAAATTGCTCGCACACGCTTGCAAGTCGACGAAGGCAAAGTGTTTATCGATCGTCCCGATTGGACCGATATTCATCTCAAACGCTATGACTACCTTGAGTTCCTGATTGCAGACCTGAAAAAACTGGGCCTACAACCTGCACGCTAACCAAGGTGTCCGTTGCTTATGCGCGGGCCGGTAACGGCCTGCCGTGAGGCAAGCGTTTACTTCAACCGCCCGCACTGATTAGTCGAGAGCAAGACAACACATATATAAGCCCAACGCCCCAAGGCTATGGGATTTCCTGTGAACACACTTTTGCGCACCCATCCGGGCGCAAGGCTCATCACAGGAAGCATGCGATGCCTGAATATCTGGAACATTTCAAAAGCCTGCCGCACGAGCTGCAGCGGCTCACCAAGGCCTTCCCCCGCCTCGACCAAGCACTGAACCATCGGCTGCGGCTGCTGTTCCCCAGGCTTTCCAGGGACGCAGCCCTTGACCGGCTCTACTTGAACTACGAAGAGCCGGCGCAACCCGGTCAGTTACCGGTGATCGCCAGCCGAACCCTTGGCGCGCTGGTCGAGCAGTGCTATCTCACCCGGGCAGTACCGACCTTTTTTCAGAACACTGCGCGCATTTACAACCACCCCCACACCCTGGACGATCAGCACCTGACTCGCGGCATTACGGCGCCCGAGTTTGAGCAATTGCTCGACTTCACAACCCACAGCCTTGAGCTTTGCGTTAAAGATGCCCTCAGCTATTTCTGGCAAACGCCCAATAACAATCTCGACGGCCTCACACCCAAAGCCTGGCTAACCCAGTACACCCGCGACCTGATCCTGTCCGAGGCCACTGTGCGTCACGGCGAAAACACCCTTGCGCCCAACCCCATGGAGGCGATCAAGCAGGTCTTCCCCGTTATTGGTCCTCGTTCTGCACAGCCGCCACGCAGTGCTTTCAGTTTTTATGAGGTCTCACTCGATGGTCATCCCCTGCAAGGGGGTATTCGGCTGCATGGCGTGTTCGTGATCACTCATAACAACGTGCCCCGAGCTTCCAGCGATGCCCATGACAATCGCATCGTGCAGGACGAAACGCCGCGTACCGTGGTGCTCTATACGCCGAGCAATGGCCTCGAAGCATTCACCTCACTCAAGGCACTCAGCGAAGAAATGAGCGCGCGCCTCAGGGATGAAGTCCAGCGCGAGACGATTCTCGACTATGTGCTGGCTGCAGAACGTACGCGCGCGCTTACCCATGGGCACGTGGACTTCGGCTCGATCGAGGAAGACGACATACCGACCTTTTACAGCGACCAACTGATCGAAAAACAGAAGCACGATCAGCAACACGCATGGGCACTTGCCCGCACCCGGAAACAGGACGCCACGCTTGAGCATTTGTCCGAGCTGATCGAACAGTCACTCAATTCAAGCTTGCCTCTCCAGCCCGCCCGCATTGTGCATGCGCGCTATGTCCGGCTGCTGGAAAGCCGGTTGCCGCAATGGCTTGTGTCAGCCTCTGATGCCGACAAAGCCCAGTGGCGTCTGGCCGTCGAGCGCTTGAATCTTGAGCGTCACGCGTCGCAGGCTCCAGACACCCAATCCCTTGCAGAAGTCGGACAAAAAAACACCCTGCTGGGGTATGCCAGGATTCAACTCAAACAACGGATCAAAGCCGATCACGGGATAGAGATTGATCCCGACAGCATTTTCATCTCGACCACCGAAGCCCTGCAGACCGGCCCGCTGGTTTACCCTGGCAGTGGCGCCGGGCTTCCCTCGGGCTTTGCCGTCGGCGTCAGCCTGGAACGAACAGGCCACACAATTACCCACAGAACCACTCAACGAAGCCTGAGTGAATTGGCCTTGGCCAACGTAGGTATCTGGGACACAACCTTTGCTCTGACAGCACTGGTAAAGGATGCCAAGGGCAATCGCCACCCGGTTCTTACCCCGGCCTATCTGAAAGCGCTGGTGCGTCAGCTGGATATCGGCGGGCGATACAAAGCCCGACTCAATGATTTGCTGGTGAACTCTGAACAAGCCCTCTGGCGCAAGGAGCGCTATATCGACTTCAGCAAGGCTCAACTGCAACTGGACCTGCTGGAAGCCAGGTTGTCGGGCAGTTTGAGCGTCGAACATGTGGCCTGGATTCAACACGCGCTGGATCACCCCGTCGAGGCCACACGCCCCTGGTTCAACGGCAAACAAGTCAAAGTGCATCTGTTGATTCTGCGCTACAAGCCACTGCCCGGCGCGCTGGTATTCAGCTTGACCGGATCAGCCCAGCTGCTGTGCTACCTGCCCGGTGCGCCGAATAACCGTTGGTTCGTGAGCGCACATTCGCGCAATGAGCTGGCCAGACGACTGTCTCACCTCTCATTGCGCAGCTATGTACTGCAACGCGTGACGGTTGCTCAAAAGCCCTATATCAAGCCGTTGCTGGAAGCAGGAATGACGGACACCACTGTGCAACTCCAGATCATCCCTCACCACCTGCTTGAAGCCTCATACGACACAGAAGCCTTGCATGCCATCCACGAAGCCGACGAGCAATCGACCTCCACATGGGAAAGCAACCTCAATACCGCAAAAGAAGCCGCGCTGACCGCCATCGACATCATCTCTTTTGCAATGCCGATCAAGCTCTTGCTGCCCATCGTACTGGCTCGTTTCGTCTACCAGTTGATGCAGGGTGTAGATGCGCTGCAACGGGATGAAGAGCACGAAGCACTGCTGCACTTTTTAGGCGCTATCACTCATCTGACCGACGGTGCCTCGGACTTTGCCGGTTCTGCCGTTTTTGGCCAGGTGATCCGCCAGCGCGCGAAGCTGCCAGCGCCTACCCTGAGCCCTGCGGCGGCGAGCCCACACGCGGCGACAGGGCTCAAACTTCGCACAGGCGACGAATTCGGTACTGGGGTCCTTGAGTCAACTTCGGTGAACAACAAGCCCGACTATTACGTCAAAGCCAGTAATGGCCAATTGTATCGCAGCCACTATGACGCGCTGGATCAAACCTGGCGGGTGATTGACCCGCGCAAACCCGAGGCTCACTACCAACTGGCGCTTCGCGAACTGTCAGCCGGGATCTGGGATGCCAGCCCTGTTCGCTCCCTGAGCAACCAGCAGGCCGGGATTGAACGGGTGATTGAAAGCGCCAAAGTCACAGGCATTGACCTGCGCGGTAAAAATCCTGACGCACGCGGCGTGTATCGCGTTCACAACCAGCGATATATCGAACAAAACGGCGTAGTTTTTGAAGTCAGCAGTGGCTGGCTGGGCCGTAACTGGTACCTGCAAGTGCCCGCAGGTTCCCGCAGTACCAGGGTCAGTTACAAAGTGCGGCGCACCACGGGTTACTGGGAAATCAAACACCGCTCCGGCACCACAAAACGCTGGGAGCCTCTGGTACATGACAGCAGCGAGCTGGCGCTCAACACCGCCGAGAGCAGCTACAGCGCTTACGATTTACCGGCCAACTACAAAGTCCGCGTACAGGACTTGATCACCAACTATCCGGTGTTGTTTGACAACAGAACACTCATCCAGCATCTCGGGCTCAATGAGACCAGCCAACTGTTCTCAAGGCTACGTACCAGACTCCTGACCGATGCCCGCGCCTTTCTCAAAACCAGCCCCGTCAAGCCACGCCCCATACTTCCGGAAATACCCACTAACACGTCACCCAAAAACCTGTTTGATCGCCTTTACGAAAACACTCAAGGCATCGTGCTGGGCGAAACACACGCCCAACAGTCAGGCAAACAGATCCTGATCGCCCAGATGAGCGATCTGGCCAACAATGATGTGAAAGTGCTGTTTCTCGAACACCTGCACACCGACTTGCACCAAGCACATCTGGATGCATTCTTTGAAAGCGGAAAAATGCCCGTGGCGCTGGATGATTTCCTCAGGCGACAAGACGCTGGTCACCGGCTCAACCCCACAAGCCCCTTCACCTACAGCCAACTGGTGCGCGAAGCCCAACATTACCGCATTCGCATCAAAGCGCTGGATTGCACGGCAAGCTACAACCCCAGGATCCAGATCAGTGCAAACCCCGACCTGAATCGGTATGAAATGTTCAGCTACTTTGGCGCCCAGATGATCAACCGTTATCGGAGCCAGAACCCCACCCACAAGTGGATCGCCCTGACTGGAAATTCCCACGCCAACACGTATCAGGGCGTGCCCGGGCTGGCAGAACTGGAGGGCGCCATCGGCGTACGTGTTTCCGATGCGGCCCCGGGCCAAGGCCACGGTTTGCAGCAGAACCTGGGGGCGGTGATACCTCCGAGCTTTCAGCAACCCGAGTACCTGTTTTTGAAAAACGATTATTGGCTGGAGATCGAGTTACCCGGCATTGCGCCTGATCGACCGGCATTTTCCCAGGCACAAATCGAAGCAATGCTGGCTCAGCCCGGCGAGTTCATGTTTGGAAACTCTCCATTGAACGGCCCGGAGCTGATCCAGCGCACCCGCAACCAGGAGATCCTGCGCAGCCGTATCCAAAGCGATAACGGCCAGTTTTTTATCGAGCTTGGCGATTGGCCAGATATCCACCTCAAGCGCTATGACATCTTTGACAGCCTGGTCAGCGACTTGAAAGAAAAAGGCATGCAGCTCGTGAACTGGTAGCCCACCACAACACCAGTCAGGACAACCGTGTTTTGTCCTGACCGGTTACTTTTGCTGGCTATCGCTCCCTCAGCCGCTAAAATGCGCGGCCTCTGCTAGCCTGATGCCCGTCGCCCAGACGGGTCGCGTCACACGGAACCGCCATAACCCTCATGAAATTTTTTGTACCCGCCCGCCTTGCCTTGCTGCTGCCTGGTCTTTTTATTGCGCCCCCAACGCTGGCCGAACCGCTGGAACTCGATCCCAGCGTCATCACCGGCTCGCGCAGTGCCAGCCAAAGCTTTAACCTGCCGTATTCGGTCGACAGCATCAGCCAGCAACAAATCAGCGACGGCCAATTGGGCATTAACGCGTCCGAGGTACTGTCCCGCGTGCCAGGGCTGGTGGTGCAAAACCGCCAGAACTACGCCCAGGACTTGCAGATTTCGTCCCGAGGCTTTGGCGCCCGTTCGGCCTTTGGCGTACGCGGCATCAAGTTGATCGCCGATGGCATCCCGGCCAGCACTCCTGATGGCCAAGGTCAGGCGGCCACGTTCAACCTCGACACTGCCGAGCGTATCGAAGTGCTGCGCGGCCCCGCCGCAACCCTTTACGGCAGCAACGCCGGAGGGGTGATTCAAATGTTCTCCCGTGACGGCGAAGGCCCACCGCGTATCGGTGCCGAAACCCTGATCGGCAGCGACGGCATGAGCAAGAATCACCTGACAGCTGAAGGCGCCACCGATGACGTGGGCTTTGTGCTCGATGCCTCGCGCATGGACACCGACGGCTACCGCGACCACAGCGCCGCCCGCCGCGACCAGACCTTTGCCAAGCTCAACCTGAAGCCTGACGAAGACAGCAAGCTGGCGCTGATCTATAGCAGCCTCGAGCAAAACGGCACGCAAGACCCGCTGGGCCAAAGTTGGGCCGCCTACAAAGCCGACCCGCGCTCGGTCACACCCAATGCGATTACCTACAACACTCGTAAAAGTATCGATCATCAGCAACTGGGCCTGAACTACGAGCGCTACATCGGTGACGCCACCTTGCAGGTCAATGCCTATACCGGCACCCGTAGTGTGATTCAGTATTTGGCGATTCCCAAGGGTACGCCCAGCAACAACCAAGGCGGCGGCGTGGTTCAGTTCGACCGCAAGTTCTACGGCGGCAGCCTGCGCTGGTTGCAACCGGTATACGGCGTGCCGGGTGACCTGACCCTGATCGGCGGCCTGGACTTTGACCAAAGCCAAGACAGCCGTCACGGTTACAACAACTTCGTTGGCAACCAACTGGGCGTTAAAGGTGCACTGGTACGCGACGAAGTCGACACCGCCCGCAGCCTCGACCCCTACGTGCAGGCCAACTGGGCGCTGGACAACTGGACCGTACAGGCCGGTTTACGCTACAGCACCATGGAAATGGACGTCGACGATCAATTCTTGAGCAATGGCGACGACAGCGGCACCAAGCGCTATGAAAAAGCCACGCCCTCCATGAGCGTGATGTACGCCTTTACCCCTGAACTGCATGGATATGTGAGTGCGGGCAAAGGGTTTGAAACACCGACCCAAGCCGAACTGGCCTACTCACCAAGTGGCCAGGGCTTCAACTTTGGCCTCAAGCCTTCTGAAAGCACCCAGTATGAAATGGGCTTGAAGGCACAGATCAGTAACACGCGGATCAATGCTGCTGTATTCCAGATCACCACCGAAGATGAGCTGGTGGTACAGAGCAACACCGGTGGGCGTACGACTTATCAAAACGCCGGGCGCACCTTGCGCCGAGGTTTCGAACTGGGCGTCGAAAGCCAGCTCAGCGAACACTGGACCACTACCCTCGCCTACACCCGCCTGCAAGCCACCTACGACAGCGACTTCGCCAGCACCAAAGGCACCGTGGACAAAGGCAACTACCTGCCGGGCGTACCGCAAACCACCCTGTTTGCCGAAGTGAACTGGAAACCCACGGATTGGGTCAGCACTGCAATCGAAGGCATGTACCGCAGCAAGGTGTATGTCGAAGACACCAACACCCAAAAGGCAGCACCGGCCTACAGCGTGTTCAACTGGCGGGCGAAGTTTGAGCAAAAAGTAGAGCACTGGACCTTCCACCAAACCCTGCGCCTGGACAACCTGCTGGACCGCCAGTACGTGGGTTCGGTGATCGTGGCTGATGGCAATCAGCGCTACTACGAAGCCGCACCGGGCCGCTCGTGGTACGCGGGCGCCGGGGCGCAGTACAGCTTCTAATAAACCCGCGACCTGCGGCTACCCAATGTAGAGACTCTGTTCTAGGTCAAGCCCCCCAGTTGGAGCGAGCCTGCTCGCGAATGATCTTCGCGAGCAAGCTCGCTCCCACGCTTGAAGTGTCTCTGTAGCTACTCTGTTCCCGGTCAAGCACTAGCGAGGCGTCTGAATTTACGACTGCTTCGCAGCCGGACGCAGCCTCGCTGCGCTCCTCAGCGGCTACAAAAAGCGATCAGGCGTAGGGCTTGATGTCGTTGTTGTGGTGGTGGGCATATCTATCTAACACTCTTCCAAAAAAGCCCTGTGGTTCCTTTACCTGCATGTACGACCTGCATCACGCACGTCGACCTCAGTAAAGGAATGCACAGCCATGCCCCTCTCTTCAACTCCACTCAAGGATGCCGAGCAACAGCTGTTGGCATTTTCAAAACTCGTACCGAATCTGGAAGCTGCCTTCCAGTACCATCTGCACCCGTTTTTCCCTGGGCTGCCTGCGGACATTCGCATCAATGAGATTTATCTGACCGGCCTGACTGACGTCGACGAACCGGGTCAGGACGAACAACTAATCTCTCACTCACTGCTGGAAATTCTCAATACCCGCTACCTGACCGGTGAATCCCCCGCTTACCTGATAGGCACAAGCCAGGTTTATCGCGTGCCCGACTCAACAGACAGGCAGCACCTTATTCCCCAAATGCCCGTTGCCGTACTGGAAACCTTTGTCGACTATCTCATCCAGCACCTCAAATGGTGCTTAACCAATACACTCACGCACTTTTGGAAAACCCCCCACCCTGGCCTGGAGAACCGAACGCCCCGTGAATGGCTGAGGCGGTTTTTCATGGGTTTGGTTCAAGCTGAACAGTCGCTGAGGCTACGTGACCAGACACTTAGCGCAACAGAAAGCCAAACCGTGCTCGACGTACTCGAGACATCCCGCAGTCAGGATCGAATCGACCGTCAGCACGCCAACTACACAGGGGTTTACGAAATACTCATCCGCGGGCCTTTCCCCGCACTCGACTGGCCGCTTCCTGGTGCTTTTGTACTGACCCGGGCGGGAACATCAGGTATCGATTCACTCTCGACAAACTTTGAAACGCCGAGTTTTTCGCCCTCTCCAGCCGCCACCAATTTAGCCCTGCTGTACCTGCCAGACAGCGGCTTACAGGCGTTCAGCTCGTTGCAGGCACTGGATCTGGAGCTGCGATTACGGCTAGGGGACGAGGTACAAAGCAAGGCGCTGCTCAGTGTTCGACCTACCCAGGAACACCCACCTATACAGGGCCACGCTCACAGCCTGGGCTACCGCGAAATACACGGTCACGTCTTTGCAGAGCGTGCTGGGGCATTGATTCAGGCGCAACTGGCCAATATCGATCACGCGTGGGCCAGTGCCGCCCTCAACGGCAGTGCCAACAATCTGGACGCACTGGACGACTACCTGAGCGACGCACTGTCGTTGAGCCGTTACCTCAAGCCCGCCGCCATCATCCAGAACCGCTACACCCGGCTATTTGAAAAACAACTGCCTGACTGGCTCAAATCAGCGCCCGAGGCGCAAAAGGGTCGTTGGCGCCATGCAGTGGCAACCCTGAGTCGCGAGGTCGCGTTGTCACAAGGCCCCGGCATGCCCCGCGCTCAACAAAGCGGCAATAAAACCTACCTGCTGGCCTTTGCTCGAGACCGGCTCAGGCAACGGATCAGAGAGGATCTTGGCATAACGGTCGACCCGGACACGCTGGTGCTCGTTACCACCGATGCCCTGCAGACCGGCCCCATTATTTACCCGCTGGCGAATTCAGGTTTTGCGGCGGGCATGAGCCTGGACAGAACGGGCCCCACCGTGACCCTTCAACCGGTCCGACGCACGCTGTCGGAAGCTGCGCTGGATAATGTCGGGGCACTGGACGTTACGTTCGCCTTGACGGCCACCATTACAGACGGTCATGGCAATCGTCATCCCATGCTGAGCAGTTCGTACCTTAAATCCATTATCCGCGAACTGGATATCGGCACCGCTTACCGTGATTTCTTGAACGAAACCCTGCTTACCTCCGAACAGGCAAGCTGGCGCAAAGAGCGTTACCGGGCACTCAAGACGGCGCAGATGCGCCTCGACACCTTTGAAGCCAGGCTGTCCGGGCAACTCTCCAACCAACAGGCCGACTGGGTTGAAGCCTTGCTGGACGCAGACACCGCGAAAATCATCGTTTCGAAGATTTCGACCCGGCTATTGATGTTGCGTGGTAACCCCATGCCCGGCGTGCTGCTGGTTACTGCCCACAGCAGCACACAGCAACAACTGTGCTATCTGCCGGAGGCCCCGGACCGTGTATGGTTTCGCACCTTTGACAACCTTAATGAGCTGGCCAGGCAACTGTCATTGCCTGCGTTGCGCGACTACGTTTTACAACGCACCTCTGTGCTCGAACAGGCCTATTTAAACCCACTGTTAAAGGCCGGCCTGACCGATTCGAACATCCAGGACCAAGCCATCACCGAGCATTTTCTGGATGCCAGCTACGCTGGCGAAGTGGCCTTTGCGCTGCGTAACGTCGATGAACAATCGACCACAACGCGAGAGGCCAATATTCAAACGGTCAAAGACACCGTCATGACCGTGGTGGACATCATCAGCTTCGCACTGCCGCTCAAGGTATTGATCCCGCTATCGATCGGGCGTTTTCTATATGGGCTCTATCAAGGCGTGGACGCGCTGCGGCGTGAGCAGGACCATGAGGCGATGCTGCACTGGCTCATCTGCGTCGCGCACCTGACCGATGCCGGGTCAGACTTTGCTGGCTCCCAGGTTTTTGCATCTTCCATTCGGGTTCGCAGCGGCCCTGTTACGCGGGCCTTCAGTCCGGGCGCCGCCTCACTCAAAACACCGCAGCAGATGACCTTGCTCAAGGGTGAGCACTATCGCCAGGGGGTGTATGAGTTCAAACCCTCCCACGGTGCTGCTGGCGAGTACTACCTGCCGGATGCCAATGGGCGTCTGTTCCAGGCCACTTATGATCGAACCCAAGACACATGGCTGATGATTGACCGGCGCATGCCGAACGCCGCATACAAAACCCCTTCCTTGGAAGTAGCGCTGGGTAAATGGAAAGCCAACGCCTCGACGCCAATGAGCAACCAGATTTTCGGGATTAACACGTTGATTAACCAAGCACGCGTGAGCGGTATTGAGCACTTGCGTGACATCCCGGATACGCAAGGGATTTACACCCTGAACCAACGCCATTACATCCAGCAAAACAACGAGGTGTTCGAAGTGAGCGCAGGCGTACCCGGCCCTGGTTTGCACCTGATCATTGCAACTGGCTCAAGCACCACCCAACCGGTGTTCAAAATCAGGCGCAATCTGGGCAGCAGCGAATGGGAGGTCAAGCACTCGACATCACGGGGCTATCCTCGCTGGACAGCGTTAAGAGCAGGCGCACGCCACATTTCTCCTCCGCTACCCGTAGACACGCAAAACCTCACTCTGCTACCGCGAGAGCACCGAGCAGGAGTCGAGGCTTTTATCAAAGCCCAGACGCGCAATCAGAACACTCGGAGCGCGACCTTTCGTGACCCTGTAGTCATACAAGCCAGTCAGTTTTTTTACCGATTGCGACTCGACTTCATCAATCGAGCCCAGACTTTTATCCACTCGGCTGTGCTGGCGCCTCGCGTCAGCATTCCGCAACTGGCTCAAGCGACACCCCACCCCGAGATTTTGCGGCAGATCTACAGCCGATCCACGGGACTCGTGGTCGGTGAAAACCATTATTCAGTGGCCAGCAAAAAATTCCTGATCGATAACATGGCCGAATTGGCAAAAAACGATGTGAAAACCTTTTACCTTGAGCACCTGCAAACCGACTTCCATCAGGCCGATCTGGATATCAATGCCAGAAGCGGCATTATCAGCCACAAGCTCAACAAGTTTTTGAAACAGCTGTACAAGCGCGAAGGCCTCGACAGCCACCCGGCTTACACCTTCCTGACCCTGGTCACCGCCGCCCGCTCGCACGGGATCAGAGTCATCGCCCTCGACTGTGCCTCCAGCTACAACATAATCGGCAAGCGGGACTATCACTTGAAACGCTGCAAGGCGCTCAGCTTTTATGGCTCTGAAACGATCCGCGCCCATCAGGCAGAGCACGGCGCCCATAAATGGGTAGCCTTGGTCGGCAGTACCCATGTCAATACCTTTGAAGGCATACCCGGCCTGGCCGAATTGAATGGCGGCATCGGGATGAAAGTCATGGACACGTTACCGGGCCAACCGACCGGCATTGGCCCGGATAAAGGCCGTGTCACCTTCATGAAAAATGGCCCCTTGAGCCTCGCCTTTTACAAGACTGACTTGCGTCTCTCTGTGGAAGTGAGCGCTAGCCGAACGTATTGGGGCCCGCGCCAGCGCCAGGAAATCGAACGTTTGCTCAACCAAGTCAACCAGTACACCTTTAACAACCATCCCATCGACGGGCCAACGCTGTTTCATCGCAGCGCCACGACTGAGCTGATCGAGACACCACTGCTCTGTGACCCCGATGGCAAGGTCTACCTGCAAAGGCCCGAATGGCCAGACGTGCATGACGTGCGATTTGCTCAAGCCCAGGATTTGGCCATCAATATGGCAGCTATGGGCATGACCTATGTGAAATAGGCGCGCTCAGCGACCCACCTGTAGATACTCTGTTCCAGGTCAAAAAATTGTGGGAGCGAGCCTGCTCGCGAATGATCTTCGCGAGCAGGCTCGCTCCCACGTTTGAAGTATCTCAAGCCGCTGACGAGGAACAAAGGCAGCGGCTACAAGTGCGCGCCTAAGCCTCTACTATGGTTTTGGGTAAGCGCCCATCAATCACTTGATGCAATGCGCTGCCAGCTGGCCAGTTGCGCATGAAGCGCGCACGGTCGCGGGCGTAGGCCGAAGCGAAGCTGCCAGGCGAGCGATGCTGGCACATCGAATCCAGATCGATCAGTGCCCAGCGGCCATCAGCCCAAAACACGTTATGACCCTTGAGATCACCGTGGCTGATACGCTCACGAATCAAATCGGCAAACAACTGGTCCAGCGCCTGCAATTCGGATTCCGGGGCATCGCCGCGCTCAACATACGGCGCAAAACGCTCGATGATATCGGGCCCCGGCAAATACTCGGTGAC
This sequence comes from Pseudomonas kulmbachensis, assembly GCF_963681935.1. Lineage (NCBI taxonomy): Bacteria > Pseudomonadati > Pseudomonadota > Gammaproteobacteria > Pseudomonadales > Pseudomonadaceae > Pseudomonas > Pseudomonas kulmbachensis. The sequence continues at coordinate 4,905,140 of NZ_OY817088.1, forward strand.
CAGATACGCTTTGCCGCGCAGCCACAGAAAACGGGTTTCCAGCAGCGCCAGCGGCTTGGGCGTGGCGATGCCCAGAAACGCCAGCCGATTGCCTTCACGCCACGAATGCCAGGCCCGGCTCGGACGCCAGAAGCGTTTGAGCCAGTGGGCAAAACCCTTGATGTTGTAGCGCTTGACCACCAGGGTGCGACCGGCCACTTCAACTTTGCCGACACTTGCCGCACCGCCGGTTTTGTACAGATGGCCCTGATCGAGCAAGGCATCGGCCTTGGCCAGTACAGGCAACATGGCGGGTTCTTCTTCGCGCAAAACAGCGCGCAGGGCGAAGGCCCCGCGCTGCACGCTAAACAGCGAGCAATCGCGGCCGACCTTGTTCAAGTAATCATTCAAGCGCCAGGCACGTACCTTCTCGACCTGCCTGAGCAGCGCCTCGAGCGGCAAGGCGTGTTCGCCGTTGCTCAGCAGGTAATGCACCAGCAGCTCTTCGATAAACGGCTCAAGATTTTTGGGGAGCTGGGCGAAGAACACCCCGAGGTTTTCCAGCACTTTCTGCCGCGACAGCGGTTTGCCCGCCTCTTCGACGCAAATGCCTGCACCGTCGATCAAATACAACTTACCGCCCTGGCGCAGCAGGTTGTCCAGATGCAGATCCTGCTGCCACAAACCTTTGAGGTGCATCTGGCCAATCGCAGCCAAAGCCTCGCCCAGCACAGCCGCTTGTTCGTCCGCCAAAACCGGCAAGCCCTGCACCGCCTTCCAGGCCTGATCGAGGCTTTGCGCGTCTTCGATAAATTCGAACAACAACCAGCCGCCCTCGCTTTCCTGCAAGCCATCGGCCAGCAACTGTGGCGTGGTCAAACCCTGTTCAGCCAACAGGCGTACGCCCGTCAACTCGCGCTGAAAATTGCGTGCTGCCTTGCTGCCCACCATCAATTTGGCCAGCACGGTACGCCCGCGCCATACCCCGGCACCGACATAGCGCTGCCCCGGCAATACCCGCAGCAAGGTCAACAGCTGCAATTGCGCAGGGCCGGCCGCGTCGGCCAGTTCAATACTCAGCGGCAAGCCCGGTGCACGACCGGCCTTTTGCAGTTCGGACAAACGCATCAGCGACCTCCCTTGTGGCTGCGGCGCACATTCAGCCGCGCCAGCCAGGCATCGACCAGACCACTGTCGACCGGCTGATCCAGATAGGCCGCGAGCAAGGCGCGCACATCGGCGTCAGTCCAGACATGCGCCCGGCGCAGCAACGGCTCGATGTCCTTGACCCGATCACGTTGGCCCAGCAACAAGGGCCGGGTTTTTTCCAGATCGATCAGTTGGGCGCGATAACCCGCGCCAGCGGCCTGCAAGAAGATGTGCTTGGGGTAAAAACAGCCATGCACCTGACGCGCGGCGTGCAGGCGACGGGCCAACTGGCCGCACTCGCGCAAAATCGCCTGCTGCTGATCGTTGCTCAGTTGCGGCCATTGCTCAAGCAGCGAATCAAGGTCATTCCAACCATCAAGTGCCCGAGTCATCAGCACCGCTCGGCGTTCGCCAGCCACTTTGAGCTCGCCAAAAAACACCGCTTCCAGCGCCGGGATACCCATTTGCTCATAACGCTGAATATTGCGGAATTCGCGGGCGAAACTCGGTTCGCCAAACGGGCTGTGCAGCGTGCGGGTCAGGTAATTGCTCTGGCGCTTGAGGTAAAACCCCTGGCCTTCGAGGTCCATGCGAAACACGCTGCTCCAACCACCACCGCTGGTGTTGGGTTCGTCCACCGATTCCAGTTGCACGGACCACAATGAATCAAAGTCAGCCAGGCCGTGGCGCTCAAGCAAGGCTCGGTCGGCATCCGCGATAAAATCAGTCATTCCCGGCCCTCAAAAAAGCGCACGATATGACGGACCCGTTCCTTGTCTGCCGCATTGAGCGTAGTGCGCCCGGTGTATTGGAAATAAAAACGTAACCGCTGGGTGTAGGACAGGTGGTATTTGGCCACTTTGTCGAGGCACGCCAGGTCTTTGGTGATGCGATATTTGAGCCAGAAGCCGCGCCAGAAATCGCCGTTAGGGCAGTCGATCAAGAACAGCTTGGGCTGGTCGTCGATCAGCAGGTTGCGCCACTTCAGGTCGTTATGGGTAAAGCGATGGTCGTGCATGATTCGGGTATAGCGCGCCAGCTGGCGGCTAACGCAATCGACCCACGCGCGATCCTTGAGCAGCGGATCATGCTTGTCGGCAAGCTCCGACAAATCGCGGGTGTTGGGCAGTTCGCGAGTGATCATGGCGCCACGCGAATAGGCAAAACCACTGCGTTCAAGGCCCCAGGCCACTACCTCGGCGGTGGGAATACCCCATTTGGCAAAACGCTTGAGGTTCTGCCATTCGGACTTGACCCGCGGACGGCCCAAATAACGGCGCAAGCCTTTGCCCGCGCCGGTGTAGCGCTTGACGTAGTAATTGACCCCGCCACGCTCGACACGAATCACTTCCGATAACGGATCGCGGGTCAGGTGCTCGCCCTGCAAGGCAAACACCGCCTCCAGACTGCCGAAATCAGATGCCAACGCGCTGTAAGCGGGTTCCAGATTCCAACCCGCCATTACAGTGCATCTCCATAACGCTGTTTGCGTTCGTAGAGTTTGCTCGCCTTGCCTTCCAGCCACGCCAGCAGGTGTGCTTCATCGCGCAGGATCTTGCGCAGCGGCATCTGGAAATAACCACGCAGGAAGCGCAGTTTGTCCCGTTGCGTCAGGCCGATATCCAGCGCCGAGAAGTACAGCGCCGCCAGATCCTTGTTACGCCAACGCTTGCTGATCACTGCACGGGTTTGCGCGCGATGCAGGTCAATAATGGACAAGCGGAAGTCTTCGGCCGTAACCGGCTTGTCGGTATGCAGCAAAAAGTGGCAGATGTAGCAGTCGCGATGGTTAACCCCGGCGCGGTGCATCATGCCGGTCATACGCGCCACTTCGGCGATCAGCGCATGCTTGAGCTTGGGTTGCGGCGGCTGCTTGACCCAGTTGAGGCTGAAGTCTTCGAGGCTGACCGTCGGCGCCAGCTCTTCGGTGATGATGAACGAGTGCTGCGCCGCCGGGTTGCTGCCCTTTTCGCCATAGGCGACCGCCGTCATGGTCGGCACGCCGACTTCGTGCAGGCGCTTGATGGCTCGCCACTCCTGGCCTGCACCGAGGACCGGCAGCTTAGCCGTCAGCAGGTTTTTGAAGACTTCACCCCAGCCAATACCACGGTGGATTTTCACAAAGAAACCGCGTCCGTCGACTTCGGTACGCAAGGTACGTCGGCCTTCCAGTTCACGGTAAACCTCGCCTTCCAGACGCTCGACTTCGGTGAACGCATCGCGTCCTGCCCACAAGCTCTTGAACGGTTCGGCAAGAATCAGTTTCATCAGTGTTGCTCCGCCAGAATCACATCCGCAGCGTGCTGCGGCATGCTGTAGAGGTCGGCCGTCTGCGCGTAGGCCAGGCCATTTTGGCTCCAGGCCGCGCGCGCAGCATCGTCGGACAACATGTGTGTCAGGTATTCATTGAGTTGCGCCTGCTCGAACGGCTCGTCCAGTACACGGCCGCAATCAGCGTCGCTAATGTAATGGGCGTAGCCACAGACGGCACTGACCAGCACCGGCAAACCTGCCACCAGCGCTTCAAGCAGCACGGTGCCGGTGTTTTCGTTGTACGCCGGGTGGATCAGCAAATCGGCGCCCAGCAGGAAACGCGGGATATCGCTGCGGCCCTTGAGGAACTGCACATGATCGCCAAGCCCCAGGGTAGCGCTCTGCAATTGAAAGACTTTGGGGTCGTCCTGACCAATGACAAATAATTTAGTGCGTTTTTTAAGCTCGCCAGGCAAGGCCGCCAGGGCTTTGAGGCTGCGATCCACGCCTTTGGTCTTGAACCCGGAACCGATCTGTACCAGCAGCAAATCGTCGTCTGCCAGGTTGAACTCGCGCCGGAACTCGGCGCGAATCTCGGCGGCATTAGCGGGTGCACGGCGGTCCAGGGCGATACCCGGCGGAAGCAGATGGAAGCGCTCCAGCGGGGTGTCGTAATGCTTGATAAACAGCGGCTGCTGGACTTCGGAAATCATCAGGATTTCAGTCTTCGCGTGCTTGTCGAACACTGCCCGCTCGTACTCGGCAAAGTGCTTGTAGCGCTTGAAGAAGCGATAGAACGAATGGCGCAGGTTTTGCGCCTTGTCTTCAAAGCAGCCGTCGGCCGCGTAATACACGTCCAGACCCGGCATTTTATTGAAACCGATCAGGCGGTCCACCGGGCGTTTGGCTAGGTCAGCCTGCATCCAGGCGAGCATTTTTTCGTTGCGGGTATGGTTGTGGAAGGCCTTGACCGGCGCCACCAGCACTTCAAAACCCGGCGGGATATCGCCTTCCCAGATCATGGTGTAGACGCGAATTTGATGGCCGCGCTTCTGACATTCCAGCGCAATGCGCATGAAATCACGTTGCAGCCCGCCAAACGGGAAATATTTGTACAGCACAAAAGCCAGTTGCATCAGCGCAGTTCCTCAGCCAGTAACAACGTGCTTAATCGACTTGCGACACGCTCAGGGTTCAAACGGGTAAAGCACAAAGGCCACTCGTTTTTCAGATCAAACCGCTGCTGGTCCTGTGCAGTCGGAGTGTAGGTACATTTTTTCTGCAGGCACGGCGCACACGGAAAATCGCTGGCCAGGTGGATCTGCACCTTGCCATAGGCGCCGGTCAGCCCCGGATTGGTGGGACCAAACAGGGAGATGGTCGGCACATCCAATGCTGCCGCCAGATGCCCCAGCCCGGTATCGACCGCCACGCAGGCGCTGGCACTGGCCAGTACCTTGGCAACACCGGCCAGGTTCAGTTTGGGCAGCACCACCGCATTGTTCAGACCACTGGCGATGCGTTCGGCGCGAGCTTTCTCTGCCGGGTTACCCCACGGCAGACGCACTTCGACACCCATGTGCCCCATGCGCAAGGCCAGATCGCGCCAGTACACTTCGGGCCAGTGTTTGGTGTCCCAGGTGGTGCCGTGCAAAAACAGCACGTAAGGCTTGTTGCGCGGCAGTTCAATCAGGCGTTCAACATCGAGGCCGTAATCGCCCAGCCCTTTGGGCAGGTCGTACCCCAATGCCACCGCAAACAGCTGACGCAAACGCTCGACCGCGTGCTGCCCACGGGCCACGGCCAGACGGCGCTGATAAAAACGGCTGGCCAGCGGCTCACGGGCAGAGTCTTTATCCAGACCGGCCACCGGGGCGTTTACATAGCGGGTCAGCCAGGCACTTTTGACCAGGCCTTGAGCATCGATCACCAGATCGTATTTTTCGGCACGCAGGCTTTGCTTGAAACGCCGCCACTCACCGCTCTTGATGGTGTCCCAGATGTTTTTGCGCCAGCGCCGGATTGCCACTGGAATCACTTTGCCCACAGCCGGGTGCCAGGTCGGAATTTCGGCAAAGCCTTCTTCCACGACCCAGTCAAAGGTGATCCCTGGAATCGCCCGTGCCGCATCGGTCAACGCGGGCAAGGCATGGATCACATCCCCAAGGGATGAGGTTTTGACCAACAGAACCCGCACTTAGTTGACCTCGACCGGTGAGCCCTGCAAACGCTGCAAGGCTTCAACCACAGGTGCAGGCATCAGCTCGCGCAGGCAGTTGTAGTGGCCGAAGCGGCAGGTACGATCAAAACACGGGCTGCAATCGAGGCCCAGACGCACGATTTCGACCTTATCAGCCAAAGGCGGGGTAAAGCCCGGTGACGTGGAACCATAGACCGCCACCAGCGGACGGTTCAGCGCTGCGGCCACGTGCATCAGCCCCGAATCATTGGACACCACGGCGTCGGCACATGAGAGCAAATCAATAGCCTCGGCCAGCGAGGTCTCGCCGCTGAGGTTGACCGACTCTTCGCGCAGCCCAGGGATCAGCCGCGAGCGGATATCTTCGCCCACCGCGTGATCATTTTTGGAGCCGAACAACCACACCTGCCAGCCTTCGCGGATCTTTTGTTCTGCGACCTTGGCGTAATGCTCCGACGGCCAACGCTTGGACTCGCCAAATTCGGCACCCGGGCATAGCGCCAGTACCGGGCGGTCCAGCTCCAGGCCGAACTTGCTCAGCGCGCCAGAGCGGCTTTGTGGGTCAATCTGCAAATCAGGACGCGGGTACGGCTTGGGCAGGTCTGCCCCCGGCTCATAGGCCAGTGCCATAAAACGCTCGATCATCAACGGGTAGCGTTCTTTATCGAGCTTGCGCACGTCGTTAAGCAGGCCGTAGCGGAATTCGCCGCGCCAGCCGGTACGTTTGGGAATACCCGCGAAGAACGGCACAAGGGCCGATTTCAGCGAGTTGGGCAACAAAATTGCCTGATCGTATTGGCCCTTGAGGGACTTGCCGATCTTGCGTCGCGTGGCCAGTTCGAGCGCGCCGTGGCCGAGCGGAAAGCTCAAGGCCTTGCGAACTTCAGGCATGCGCTCAAGGATGGGCCGGCTCCACTCGGGGGCCAGCACATCTATTTCGCACTGCGGGTGGCGCTGTTTAAGGCACTGGAACAGTGTCTGCGCCATCACCATGTCACCGACCCAGCTGGGCCCAACGATCAAAATATTCATAAGTTTCCATAAACAAGCAAGGGAGGCATTCGCCTCCCTGCTGTGATGCCATATCGCTTTACTTAACCAGTGTACGCCACTCTGGGTGGTCCGTAGTCTTGCCGGTTACCAGGTCAAAGTAAGCTTTTTGCAGTTTTTCGGTGATCGGGCCACGACGGCCGATACCGATCAGGCGCCCGTCGACTTCGCGAATTGGCGTTACTTCAGCGGCAGTGCCGGTAAAGAATGCTTCGTCGGCGATGTAAACCTCGTCGCGGGTGATGCGTTTTTCAACAAACTTGTACCCAAGCTCGGTGGCCAGGGTCAGGATCGTGCTACGGGTGATGCCGTTCAGGCAGGCCGTTACGTCCGGGGTGTAAATCACGCCATCCTTGACCAGGAATACGTTCTCGCCCGAGCCTTCGGCAACAAAACCTTCAGGGTCCAGCAACAGTGCTTCGTCAGCGCCACCGGAAATCGCTTCCTGCAGGGCCAGCATCGAGTTGATGTAGTGACCGTTGGCCTTGGCCCGGGTCATGGAAATGTTTACGTGGTGACGGGTAAAGGAGCTGGTACGCACCTTGATCCCGACTTCCAGCGCTTCGGCGCCCATGTAGGCACCCCAACTCCACGGCGCGATGATCACATGGACTTTAAGCCCAGTGGCACGCAGGCCCATGGCTTCGGATCCGTAGAACACCATCGGACGAATGTAGGCGCTGTCGAGGTTGTTTTCACGCACCGCAATGCGGGTCGCTTCGTTGATTTCTTCTTTGCTGAACGGGATCTTCATGCCCATGATGTGGGCCGAATCGAACAGGCGGTCAGTGTGCGCCTGCAAGCGGAAAATCGCCGCGCCCTGCGGGGTTTCGTAAGCGCGTACACCTTCAAACACGCCCATGCCGTAGTGCAATGTATGGGTCAGCACGTGCGTCGTGGCATCACGCCACGGCACCAGCTTGCCGTCATACCAGATCACACCATCACGATCAGCCATCGACATCATTACGCTCCTCAAAGAATCCAGCACCTGCACCACTGGGTGTCAGGCAAATTGGACGGGGCTTATGGACCCGCCGGATACGTTCTTACAGCTCTAATTCTGTGTATAAGCTAAAAAACTAGCTCAATCCTAGCTCGGACCAAATGCGCCGGACGTGTTGACGTTCGACGACAAATTGATCCCCCGTGACCACCCCGGCCTCTTTTTGCAAGGCTTGGCGGTGGGCGACGGTGCGAAAGGCCTTGTAAGCCTCGCGCAACAGGCTGGCATCGGTGGCAGGCATCAGCCCCACCTGCTCCAACCCTTCCAGAATGCGGATATTGTCGGTGTAGCGCAGTAACGCCGGGTGTTCCCTGGACCAGGCCAGGGCCGCGTATTGCACCATAAATTCAATATCGACGATACCTCCGGCGTCCTGCTTGAGGTCGAATGGCACCGTGGCCTCGTAGGCATTTTCGGCGGTTCCGGCAGCAGTGATACGGGTGCCCAGGTTGCCACGCATCTTGGCCCGCATCTCGCTGACCTCCTGGCGCAGGGTAGGCAAGTCACGCTCGCGGCCCAATACGCTGGCACGCACGTTCTCAAACGCGGCGCCCACCTGCTTGCAACCCACCAGCACCCGCGCGCGCACCAACGCCTGATGCTCCCAGGTCCAGGCCTCGCTCTCCTGATAGCGTTCAAAAGCACCGAGTGAGCTGACCAACAATCCTGATGCGCCTGACGGACGCAAACGCATGTCAACGTCATACAACTGGCCGGAGTTGGTCTGGGCCGTTAGCAAATGGATGATCCGTTGCCCCAGCCGGGTGAAAAACTGCGCGCCGTCAATGGGCTTCGCGCCGTCGGTTTCAGCATTCGGGTCGCCATCATGGATAAACACCAGGTCCAGGTCCGAACCGTGCCCCAGCTCGATCCCGCCGACTTTGCCGTAACCGACAATAATAAAGCCAGGGTCGCACAGGCTGCCGTCTGCACGTTGCGGGGTGCCGAACTTGGCCACCGTCTGGCGCCAGGCCAGTGCCAGTACTTGTTCCAGAATCGCTTCGGCCAGCCAGGTCAGGTAATCGCTGACTTTCATTAAAGGCAGACTACCGGCGATTTCGGATGCGGCGACTCGCAGGCGGTGGGCCAGCTTAAAGTTGCGCAAGGCTTCCATCTGCTGCTCAAGGTCGTCCTCGGGGATACGCGTAAGCCGTTCACGCAACTCGGCGGCCAGCTCTGGCGCCAGCGGGGGCTTGAACAGGCGACGCTCGTTGAGCAACTCATCGAGCAGTAACGGGAAGCGGGTGATTTGCTCGGCGATCCACGGGCTGGCCGCGCACAGCGTCAATAAACGGCGCAACGCGTCGGGGTTTTCGGTCAGCAACACTAAATAAGCAGAGCGACGGGCCACTGCCTCGACCAACGGCAACACCCGCTCCAGCACCAGATCGGGGTTGGCGTGCTCCACCGCTTGCGCCAGCAGACGCGGAATAAAGGCGTCCAGACGCTCACGCCCCAAACGCTGCATGGCGCGCAATTGCGGGCTGGAGCGCAGGCTTGCCAGTTGCTTCAAGGCCTTTGGCGCGTCGACAAACCCGGCCTCCTCCAACTGGGCACAGGCAGCTGCATCGTCCTGAACTTCTTCCCACAGCGGCAACCACTCACCGCCGACGATCAACTCGCCCTCGTCGATGACCTCTTCTTCATCAGGATCTGCAATAACCTGTCGGAAATGCCAGTCGATGCGGCCACGCCACGCCATCAATTGCTCATGGAATGCCGACCAGCTGTCAAAGCCCATAATAAAGGCGATACGTGCCTGATCCTGTTCGGTGTCGGGCAGCATTTGGGTCTGGCGGTCGGCAATGGCCTGAATCGCGTGTTCGGTGTAGCGCAAAAATTCATAGCCTTCGCGCAGCTCGCTGATCACCGCGCCCGGCAAATAGCCTTGCCCTTCCAGGGTGGTCAGCACTTTAAGCAGAGGCCGCTGCTGCAAACTGAGATCACGGCCGCCGTGGATCAACTGGAATGCCTGGGCAATAAACTCCACCTCACGAATTCCGCCCGCCCCCAGTTTGATGTTGTCGGCCATGCCTTTGCGCCGCACTTCCTGCTGGATCAGTTGCTTCATGGTGCGCAGCGCTTCAATCGCCGAAAAATCCAGGTAACGGCGATACACAAACGGGCGCAACAGGCTGAGCAACTGCGCGCCCATCGCCTGATCACCGGCCACGACCCGGGCCTTGATCATTGCATAGCGCTCCCAGTCGCGGCCCTGGTCCTGGTAGTACTGCTCCAGCGCATTAAAGCTCAGCACCAGCGCCCCGGACGAGCCATACGGGCGCAGGCGCATGTCGACGCGAAACACAAAACCGTCGACGGTCATCGGGTCCAGCGCCTTGATCAAGCGCTGACCCAAGCGGATAAAAAACTCCTGGTTGTCCAAAGCCCGTTTGGCACCCACCGTTTCCCCGCCTTCGGGGTAGGCGAAAATCAGGTCGATGTCCGACGACAGGTTCAGCTCTACCGCACCGAGCTTGCCCATGCCCAGAATCACCATCTGCTGGGGCTCGCCACTGCGGTGCCCGGTGGGCGTGCCGAACTGCTGGCAATGGCGCTGATACAACCAGCGATAGGCCTGATCAATGCTGGCATCGGCCATGTCCGACAGGTCGCGGCAGGTTTCAATCAAATCGGCCTGACGGTTGATATCACGCCAGATAATCCGGATCTGCTGACGGGTACGTTGGCGACGCAGCGCACGGCCCAGCTCATCATCGGTGGTAGCAGCCTGGGTGACGGCGGCAATTTGCCCGCACAGCTCGCCGGGGACAAAGCTACGGTCCAGTTCCCCTGAGTGCACAAGTTCAAGCAACATCAAAGGGTCACGTAACGACTGTTCAATAAAGAAGTCGCTCGCCGCACTGACCCTACTGAATGCCGACCAGCGCTCCGTCGACCAGTCATCAAGCCCGTGCTCACCTTCAAGCCCGGCGACCGCCGTACGCCAAGAGTGTTCGGCACGGCTGGCGAGAGGCTGTAAAAGGGCTGGAATTGGGGCAAGCGACGGAAGGCTCATGGTCTATCCTTGATCGGCGAAGGTGTTGCCGAGTACGGTGACAGGAAGAAACAGCGGTTTAATCCGACTGTCGAACAAAGGTTATAAATAGCTGGAACAGCATTTTGTTTAGCAACAAGCCTTCGAATTACAGCCTGAATACTAAAAAACGTACCAACAATATCGATTTTTCGCACAACCAAACAGGTGGCCACCGAGACCTTTCCTGTAGTTTTACTACTGAGTCACACACTTGAAAGGCTGAAATGGCCGACGATTTGTAGTAAAACTACACGCCGCTGGAATCAACCTCCGGCCATCCAAGAATTTATGTCGTCTGCCCACAAGGCCAGTCGCAAACTCAGGCAACCGATTCTGGAAGCCTATCCGCCCTGGAGCAAGCCATGCAAGACCTCGATCCCGTCGAAACCCAGGAATGGCTGGACGCCCTGGAATCGGTTCTCGATAAAGAAGGCGAAGACCGCGCTCACTACCTGATGACCCGTATGGGTGAGCTCGCTACCCGCACCGGTTCGCAGCTGCCGTATGCCATCACCACGCCTTACCGCAACACGATTCCTGTAACCCACGAAGCACGCATGCCTGGCGACCTGTTCATGGAACGCCGCATTCGCTCGCTGGTTCGCTGGAACGCCATGGCCATGGTGATGCGCACGAACTTGAAAGATTCTGACCTGGGCGGTCACATCTCCAGCTTCGCTTCCAGTGCAACCCTGTATGACATCGGCTTCAACTACTTCTTCAAGGCCCCGACCGACGAGCACGGCGGCGACCTGATCTACTTCCAGGGTCACACCTCGCCAGGCGTTTATGCCCGTGCGTTCATGGAAGGCCGGATCACCGAAGATCAAATGAACAATTTCCGCCAGGAAGTGGACGGTCAGGGCCTGTCGTCCTACCCGCACCCTTGGCTGATGCCTGATTTCTGGCAGTTCCCGACTGTATCGATGGGCCTTGGCCCGATCCAGGCGATCTACCAGGCGCGCTTCATGAAGTACCTGGAAGCCCGCGGTTACATCCCTGCAGGTCAGAAAGTCTGGTGCTTCCTGGGCGACGGCGAGTGTGACGAGCCGGAATCTCTGGGCGCCATCTCCCTGGCAGGCCGTGAAAACCTCGACAACCTGATCTTCGTTATCAACTGCAACCTGCAGCGCCTTGATGGCCCGGTTCGCGGCAACGGCAAGATCATCCAGGAACTCGAAGGTGTGTTCCGCGGTGCTCAGTGGAATGTGACCAAAGTCATCTGGGGTCGTTTCTGGGACCCACTGCTGGCCAAGGACGTTGACGGTATCCTGCAACGTCGCATGGACGAAGTCATCGACGGCGAGTACCAGAACTACAAAGCCAAAGACGGCGCGTTCGTACGTGAACACTTCTTCAACTCGCCAGAACTCAAGGCGATGGTTGCTGATCTGTCCGACGACGAGATCTGGAAACTCAACCGTGGCGGCCACGACCCGTACAAGGTCTACGCGGCGTACCACGAAGCGGTCAACCACAAGAACCAGCCTACCGTGATCCTGGCCAAGACCATCAAGGGTTATGGCACCGGTGCCGGCGAAGCGAAGAACACTGCGCACAACACCAAGAAAGTTGATGTTGAAAGCCTGAAGCTGTTCCGCGATCGTTTCGACATCCCGGTCAAAGACGACGAAATCGAAAACCTGCCTTTCTTCAAACCGGAAGAAGGCAGCGCTGAAGCCCGCTACCTGAGCGAGCGTCGCACTGCACTGGGCGGCTTCGTACCTCAGCGTCGCGCCAAGAGCATGAGCATTCCGACCCCGCCACTGGAAAGCCTCAAGGCCATCCTTGACGGTTCCGGCGACCGTGAAATCTCCACCACCATGGCTTTCGTGCGCATCCTGGCGCAGTTGGTCAAGGACAAGGAAATCGGTCAGCGCATCGTTCCGATCATCCCGGACGAAGCCCGTACCTTCGGTATGGAAGGCATGTTCCGCCAGTTGGGCATCTACTCTTCCGTCGGCCAGCTCTACGAGCCAGTCGATAAAGACCAAGTGATGTTCTACCGCGAAGACAAAAAAGGTCAGATCCTCGAAGAAGGCATCAACGAAGCAGGCGCCATGAGCTCCTTCATCGCTGCCGGTACTTCGTACTCCAACCACAACCAGCCGATGCTGCCGTTCTACATCTTCTACTCGATGTTCGGCTTCCAGCGTATTGGCGACCTGGCCTGGGCCGCTGGCGACAGCCGCACCCGTGGCTTCCTGATCGGCGGCACCGCCGGGCGTACGACGCTCAACGGTGAAGGCCTGCAGCACGAAGACGGTCACAGCCACATCCTGGCCGGTACCATCCCGAACTGCCGCACCTTTGATCCAACCTACGGCTATGAGCTGGCGGTGATCATTCAGGACGGCATGAAGAAGATGACCGAAGAGCAACAGGACGTCTTCTACTACATCACCGTGATGAACGAGTCTTACCAGCAGCCAGCCATGCCGGCCGGTGTCGAGGAAGGCATCGTCAAGGGTATGTACCTGCTCGAAGAAGACACCAAAGAAGCGGCACACCACGTTCAGCTGATGGGCTCCGGCACCATCCTGCGTGAAGTCCGTGAAGCGGCGATCATTCTGCGTGAACAGTTCAACATTGGCGCTGACGTCTGGAGCGTTACCAGCTTCAACGAACTGCGTCGCGACGGCCTGGCCGTTGAGCGCAGCAACCGTCTGCACCCTGGCCAGAAGCCTAAGCTGAGCTACGTCGAAGAGTGTCTGACTGGCCGTAAAGGTCCGGTTATTGCCTCTACCGACTACATGAAGCTGTTCGCCGAACAGATTCGCCAGTGGGTACCGGTCAAGGAATTCAAAGTGCTGGGCACTGACGGTTTCGGCCGCAGCGACAGCCGCAAAAAACTGCGTCACTTCTTTGAAGTAGACCGTCACTTCGTGGTGTTGGCAGCCCTGGAAGCACTGGCTGACCGTGGCGATATCGAACCTAAGGTGGTTGCAGAAGCAATCGTCAAGTTCGGCATCAACCCGGAAAAACGCAACCCACTGGACTGCTGAGGAGAATATTTGTGAGCGAACTCATTCGAGTACCTGACATCGGCAGCGGCGACGGTGAAGTCATCGAGCTGTTTGTAAAAGTCGGCGACCGCATCGAAGCCGATCAGAGCATCCTGACGCTGGAATCGGACAAGGCGAGCATGGAAATCCCTGCTCCTAAAGCCGGTATCGTCAAGAGCCTGAAGGTCAAGCTGGGCGACCGCCTGAAAGAAGGCGACGAATTGCTGGAACTGGAAGTCGAAGGCGCCGCTGCGGCACCTGAAGCACCAGCTCCGGCTGCCACTGCCGCTGCGGCTGAAAAGCCTGCCGCCGCCCCTGTTGCCGAGGCTGCGGCCCCGGCAGCTGCTGCACCTGCCGCTGCCACCATTCAGGACATTCATGTCCCGGATATCGGTTCGTCGGGTAAAGCCAAAATCATCGAAATCCTGGTCAAGGCCGGCGATACCGTTGAGGCTGATCAATCTTTGATCACCCTCGAATCCGACAAGGCCAGCATGGAAATTCCATCGCCAGCCGCCGGTGTGGTTGAGAGCATTTCGGTCAAGCTGGATGACGAAGTCGGCACTGGCGACTTCATCCTCAAGCTCAAGGTTCAAGGCGCTGCTGCGCCGGCTGCTCCTGCCCAAGCCGCTGCTCCAGCACCGGCCACAGCACAAGCGCCTGCTGCTGCCCCTGCACCAGCCGCGAAAACCGAGGCAGCACCTGCCCCGGCCGCCGCGCCTGCGCCAAAGGGTGCCAAAGTTCACGCCGGCCCAGCCGTGCGTCAACTGGCCCGCGAGTTCGGCGTTGAGCTGAACGCGGTCAGCTCAAGCGGCCCGCACGGTCGTGTACTCAAAGAAGACGTGCAGGCTTACGTCAAAGCCATGATGCAGAAGGCCAAGGAAGCTCCAGCCGCCGGTGCAACCGGTGGTGCTGGTATTCCGCCGATCCCGGTCGTGGACTTCAGCCGCTTCGGTGAAGTGGAAGAAGTGGCCATGACTCGCCTGATGCAAATCGGCGCGTCGAGCCTGCACCGCAGCTGGCTGAACATCCCGCATGTGACTCAGTTCGACCAGGCTGACATCACCGAGCTGGAAGCCTTCCGCGTCGCACAGAAAGCCGTCGCAGAAAAAGCCGGTGTGAAACTGACCGTCCTGCCTCTGCTGCTCAAGTCCTGCGCGCACCTGCTCAAGGAAATGCCGGACTTCAACAGCTCGCTGGCGCCAAGCGGCAAAGCAATCATCCACAAGAAGTACGTCAACATCGGCTTCGCCGTAGACACCCCGGATGGTCTGCTGGTACCTGTGATCAAGAACGTTGATCAGAAGAGCCTGCTGCAACTGGCTGCTGAAGCGGCTGCACTGGCTGCCAAGGCCCGTGACAAGAAGCTCACCGCAGACGACATGCAAGGCGCGTGCTTCACCATTTCCAGCCTCGGTCACATTGGCGGCACCGGCTTCACGCCGATCGTCAACGCACCGGAAGTGGCAATCCTCGGCGTATCCAAGGCAACCATCCAGCCAGTCTGGGACGGCAAAGCCTTCCAGCCGAAACTGATGTTGCCGCTGTCGTTGTCCTACGATCACCGTGTGATCAACGGCGCTGCCGCTGCACGCTTCACCAAGCGCCTGAGCGACTTGCTGGGCGATATCCGCACTATCCTGTTGTAAGCCACGCCCCGGCCTTCCTCACCGAGGGCCGGGGTAGCGCACAGTTTTCCGAGCGCCCCGCTCGTACCTCAACCCCGCCATTTGGCGGGGCTTTTTTTTGCCTGCGCTTTTAACAGCCCCTCACTCCAACACTCCCACAGGGAGAGGGCTCGGGTGAGGGGCTTTTGATCTGGCAATTTAAAAAACTCCCACACCCGGTATCTCACCCGCACTACAACCCGCGCTGATTCCGGGAATGGGCCAGCCAGTCACTCACTTCTACGGTTAACCAAAGGACTTTTATCACGCGACATTGATCGCCAAACATCAGAAAGGATTTCGATGTGAACAGACCAACCGTTGGCCCTGTCCTGGGCTATACCACCACTCATAACGCCCGTATTTTTGTGCGCGGCGCGCCGGACAAAAACAACGCAGTATTTGCCGGTATCCGCCATCGAAAGGTCGGCCAAAGCCAGTGGTCTGCCGGTGTATATTCAAGGCTGAGCCCTGAATTCGACATGTCCGACACCCTGGTCTTGAACGGGCTAAGCGCCGATACCCGCTACGAGTACCAGGCTGGCTGGTTCACCACCACACGCCACGACCACACACCTGAAACCGTCAAAAAAATCCCGCTCCAGTGGCCCGCTTACTTTTACACATTCAAGACCACCTCCAGCAAACCCGGCCGTGTACGTCGCTATGTGGTTGGCTCGTGCCGCTACCTGCGGCTCACCGGGGGCATAGCCTCGGCGCCGGAGCTGGGGGACGAGATCTTCAACTCCATCAGCGCATTAAACCGCCAGCGCCCTCTGGATGCGGTGGTGATGACCGGCGATCAGGTGTATGTCGACGATCTGAATTTCCTGCTGCCTGATCGCGAATACGCCGCCATAAGCGAGAAATACCAGGCAGCGTTTTCGCAGCCCTACATTCGCAACCTGATGGCTGGCACACCGACCTACATGATTCTCGACGACCACGAAATCGAAGATAACTGGCCGGCCAATCGGGGCAGCGACGATCGGGCGCTCTACAACAATGCCATGACTGCCTATGAGATCTATCAATGCAGCCACGGCCCGGCCCACGACTTGCTACCCGACGGGCGTATCAATCGTGATCTGCGCCGCTACTGGTATTGGTTTGCCGATGGCGATATCGACTGGTTTGTCATGGACTGCCGCACTGAACGTAACTTGTCCGCCAATGCCAAAAGCATGATCGGTACCGAACAGGAATATGCACTGCGTAAATGGTTGATCAATAGCACAGCCAAGGTGAAATTTATCGTCAGCAGCGTCCTGTTCATGCCCGACCAGCAGCACGGTGACGACGCATGGAAGGCATTCACAGCGCAGCGCAACCAGATCCTCGAGACCATTCGCTCCAACGCCATCAAGAACGTGGTGTTCGTCTCCGGGGACATCCACGGCTCCCTCACCTGCCAACTGACCCACAGCAAAAGCCCGGGGTTTGTCGTACACAGCGTGGTGTCTTCACCACTGTGCAACACCCGGTTGTTGACGTATGCCAGCGCCAGCGACCTGATCTTCAACGCCCCCCTGACCACGGTCGGCACAGGCACTTACTCGCCGCGCCTCACCAGTCGTGTGGTGAGCGAAGACAACTTCGCCTGCCTGACCATTGAAGGCAAACAGCTCAAGGTCGATTTTCACAATAAAAAGGGCCGGATCATCGAGTCGGTAATCATTGCACTAACATAAATGCCAAACCTTGCCGTTCGGCCTGCAGGAATCTGCTGGCCGGCCGATAAGCCCTTATAGCACTTGGCCTTTATGATCACTTGTCAGCACCGTGAGCATGATGCAACCTTGCCGCAAACCACAGAAACAGGGTGACTGCCCGTGCGCAATCCGCATTTGTGAAGCGAGTGCCCCAATGAAAAGCCAACCCGATGCTGCCCCCCGTATGGCAGCCGAGGTCGTGACCCAGCTACCCGTGCCTTCCAGGCTCGGCATGTTGCGTTTCGAACGGCTGAATGAAGCCAGCTGGGCCATGCTCTACCTCGACCCTCACTGCGAGCGCCAATTTGGCATGCCCGCGGCAGAGCTGTGCGCGCTGGTTGGCTCACCCTACGCCAGCCTGATGGAGCCCCTGGCTCGCTATCGCTTGCACGATGCAATTGAACACCAGCTCAGAACCTCGTCCCATTACATTGTCCATTACACCTTGCACACCGCTTTCGGCCCACTGAACCTGATGGAGCTGGGCGAGGCTTACAAGCAGCACAACCGGCACCTGGTGCGCGGCTACTTACTGGTGATTGCAGACCCCAAAACCAGCCCGTCGCCCGCCCCTGTCGTTGAACTCGAAACACAAAATAGCCGCCTGCAAATCGCTCTGGCGCTCAACCAGAGTACCCAGCAAGAACAACTCCAGCACCTGGAGCGCGTACGTGCCCAGCAGGATTTAATCCTGCGCTTGGCCCGCCACCGATACAGCCAGCACAACTCGCTGCAAGAAGCCGCCGAGCTGATCACCCGCAGCGCCTGTGATATTTATCAAATTGACGGCGCCAGCCTGTGGAACCTCGAGGGCAGCCAACTGCTGCCGGTATCGGCTTTTCAGCGCGGTACCCAGGCCCATACTGCGCAAGACACCTTCGACGCCAGCCAATTCCCCGACTACCTCGAAGCCTTGCACACCAGCCGCGCGATCGATGCTCCGAACGCTGGCCGCGACCCGCGCACCCGCAAGCTGGTGGCCAGCCTGGGACGCTCCGAAGCCAATGCCATGCTCGACGCAGGCATCCGTATCGATGGCCAGGTGGTCGGTGTGCTGTGCCTGGAACAAGTCGGCAAGACACGCACTTGGCAGGCCGATGAAATCGCCTTTGCCGGTGAGTTGGCCGACCAGTTTGCCCAGGTCATCAACAACCATAATCGGCGTACCGCCACCAACGCCCTGCACCTGTTCCAGCGTGCGGTCGAGCAAAGCGCCAACGCCTTCTTGCTGGTCAACTGCGACGGTGTGGTCGAGTACGTAAATCCCAGCTTTACGGCCATCACCCAGTACAGCACCGAGGAAGTCCAGGGGCACAAACTGTCCGAGCTGCCCGCACTGGAAAACCTCAGCGAACTGCTGTTCGATGCCCACTCCAGCCTGAGCAACGGCAACAGCTGGCAGGGCGAATTCAAAAGTCGGCGTAAAAACCTGGAACCGTACTGGGGCCAGATGTCGATTTCCAAGGTCTATGGCGACAACCGAGAACTGACCCACTACATCGGTATTTACGAGGACATCACCGACGCCAAGCTGGCGCAGCAGCGCATCGAACGCCTGGCGTATACCGACAACCTGACCAATCTGGGCAATCGTCCGGCCTTTATCCGCAACCTCGATGAACGCTTCACCCGCAACAGCAACTCCTCGGTCTGCCTGCTGCTGGTGGATATCGACAACTTCAAGCGCATCAATGACAGCCTCGGCCACCAGACCGGCGACAAGCTACTGATCAGCCTGGCCCGCCGCCTGCGCAACAGCCTGAGCCCCAGTGATTGCCTGGCGCGTTTTGCCAGTAATGAGTTCGCGGTATTGCTGGACGACACCGACCTGACGACCGGACAGCAAATTGCCAGCCAACTGCTGATGACCCTCGATAAACCGATGTTCGTCGACAACCAGCTGATCAGCGTTACCGGTTCGGTCGGCGTTGCCTGCGCGCCCTTGCACGGTCGCGACCCGCAAACCCTGATGCGCAACGCAGGTCTGGCCCTGCACAAGGCCAAGGCCTGCGGCAAGCATCAGGTGCAAGTGTTCACCGAAGCCTTGAACGCCGAAGCCAGCTACAAGCTGTTTGTCGAGAACAACCTGCGCCGCGCGCTGACCCAAAACGAACTCGAAGTGTTCTATCAGCCCAAGCTGTGCCTGCGCAGCGGGCGACTGTTGGGTATGGAAGCCCTGCTGCGCTGGAACCATCCCAAAAACGGGATGATCCGCCCCGACCAGTTCATCAGTGTGGCCGAAGAAACCGGGCTGATTATCCCCATTGGCAAATGGGTCGCCCGCCAGGCCTGCCGTATGAGCAAGCAACTGAGCCTGGCTGGACTTGGCCACCTGCAAGTGGCGATCAACGTGTCGCCCAAACAGTTTTCCGACCCCGACCTTGTGGCCTCGATTGCGAGCATCCTCAAGGAAGAACAGCTGCCGGCCGCACTGCTGGAGCTGGAGCTGACCGAAGGCCTGCTGCTGGAAGCCACCGACGACACCCGCTTGCAACTCGACCAGCTGAAAAAGCTCGGCTTGACCCTGGCCATGGACGACTTCGGCACCGGGTACTCTTCGCTCAGCTACTTGAAAAAATTCCCGATCGACATCATCAAGATCGACCGTAGCTTCATCAAAGACATCCCTGACAACCAGAACGACATGGAAATTACCTCAGCGGTTATCGCCATGGCTCACAACCTCAAGCTCAAAGTGGTTGCCGAGGGCATTGAAACCGCTGCACAGTTGGCATTCCTGCGCCGCCATCGTTGCGATGTGGGCCAGGGCTATCTGTTCGACCGTCCGATCCCCGGCAGCGAATTGATAGAAAAGCTCAAACGCTACCCCCGTGGCCCCGCGGCCTGACTTCCTACACTCTGACAGAGGACTTGAACCATGGTCTTGCGCTCGGAAATCCTGGTGAATAAAAACGTGCTACCCACTAAAGAACAAGCCCTGCCGGGCCGCGACACCCACGTACAGCTACCCGAAACCCATTACGTCACCGGCGAGCCGTTACTGGGCCCATTCTCGAAAAATGTGGACTTTGCGATTTTTGGTCTGGGCTGCTTTTGGGGCGCAGAACGCAAGTTCTGGGAACGCGAAGGCGTTGTCAGCACCGTGGTCGGTTATGCAGGCGGCTACACGCCAAACCCGACTTACGAAGAAGTCTGCTCGGGCCTGACCGGCCATACCGAAGTGGTACTGGTGGTCTACGAGCCAGAGATCATTAGCTACAAACAATTGCTGGCAATGTTCTGGGAACTGCATAACCCGACCCAGGGCATGCGTCAGGGCAACGACATCGGCACCCAGTACCGCTCGGTGATCTACTGCACCACGCCTGAGCAACTGGAAGAGGCACTGGAGAGCAAAAAAGTGTTCCAGACTGAGCTGGACAAGGCTGGCTTGGGCACCATTACCACCGAAATCGAACAGGCCCCCACGGTCTACTTCGCCGAGGCGTACCACCAGCAATACCTGGCGAAAAACCCACAAGGCTATTGCGGCATTGGCGGCACGGGCGTGACCTGCCCGATTTGATCTAACACCAAGCCGCCCACTGTAGCCGCTGCCGAAGGCTGCGTTTGGTTGCGAAGCAATCGTAAATTCATAGAATGCGATTCAACTGACAGTACGCAGACTCTGACTTTGCGACGGCTACGCCGCCGGACGCAGCCTCGCAAGCTCGGCAGCTACTACAGGTTATTCCGCGATCAACCACTCCATCTGCCAGCCGCCCTGGGTTTGCCCCAGTTTCTTGGCCAGCCACGGCAGCAGTTCACGCAGCTCCTCTTCCAGACCCCAAGGCGGGTTGGCAATGGCCAAACCGGAGCCATTGAGGCTGTTGGGCGTGTCCAGCGGATGAACGAACAACTCTACCTGCAGCAGTTTCGGCGCACCTGAACCCGCCAGGTCCTGATAAAAACGACGCAGTTGGCGCTTGTCCTTGATCGGATACCAGATCGCCACAACGGTCTGACGCATGCGGCTAATCGCGTCTTTCAACGATTCAGCGCAACGCTTCATTTCATCCAGCTTCTCGAACGGCGGGTCGATCAACATCAGCCCACGCTTCTCGGCCACTGGCAGCAGCGCCCGCGGCACATGCCAGCCTTCCCCAAGATGCACGGCAACACGGCGGTCACCCTTCATGTTGTCTTTGAGCAACACGCCATCTTCGGGGTGTTTTTCGTTCAACAGCACGCGGTCCTGGGAACGGGTCAAGCGTCGAGCCCACTCCGGTGAGCCCGGGTAATAGCGCAACTCGCCATCCGGGTTCATCTTGTGCAGCACCTGCATGTAATCGTCAGTCACCGCAGGCAGGTCTTTCTGACCCCACAACCGTGCGATACCTTCCAGATACTCGCCTGTACGATTGGCCTGATCGCCCTTGAGGTCGTACAAACCAATACCGGCGTGGGTATCGAGGTAGGCAAAAGGCTGCTCTTTGCGCGACATCAGGGCGATGAGGCGGGTCAAGACGATATGTTTGAAAACGTCGGCGTGGTTGCCGGCGTGGAAGGCGTGACGATAATTCATGGTTGCTCCTGCGCAGGAGGCGAAGTTTACCTTGTACACATCCTGACGTCAGGTGCCAGGCGGTTTTTCCGAGATACGGTGAAACCCGCTGGCAAAAAAAAACGGCCCGTCTCACCAGGAGACAGGCCGTTTTAGAACACCCTCAAGTCAGCGCATGCGCTTACCTGATCAGCGGTTCAGCTTGAAGTCTTTCTCAGCAGCATCGAAGCGCTCAATCATGCCCTTGGTCGGGCCTTTGCCAGTGTGGCTCACGAGCACGATGGCCAGGCTGCCCAGGATAAAGCCCGGGATGATTTCGTACAGGCCGAACAGAGCGAAATGCTTCCACACGATCACGGTGAAGGCACCGACCAGAATACCGGTCAACGCACCATTGCGGGTCATGCCTTTCCACAGTACCGAGATCAGTACCACTGGACCGAAAGCAGCACCGAAGCCTGCCCACGCATAGCTCACCAGACCCAGAACACGGTTCTCAGGGTTGGCCGCCAGAGCGATAGCGATCAGCGCAACCAGCAACACCATGGCGCGACCGACCCATACCAGTTCCATCTGGGATGCATTTTTGCGCAGGAAAGCCTTGTAGAAGTCTTCAGTCAGGGCACTGGAGCACACCAGCAACTGGCAGCTCAGAGTACTCATGACCGCAGCCAGAATGGCCGACAGCAGTACACCGGCAATCCATGGGTTGAACAGCAGCTTGGCCAGCTCGATGAATACACGCTCAGGGTTTTCGTTCACTGGGCCTGCTACTTCCGGGTGTGCCGAGAAGTAAGCGATACCGAAGAAGCCCACAGCGACCGTACCGGCCAGACACAGGATCATCCAGGTCATGGAGATACGGCGCGCCTTGGCGATCGACTTGACCGAATCAGCAGCCATGAAACGCGCCAAAATGTGCGGTTGGCCGAAGTAACCCAGCCCCCAGCCCATCAGCGAGATGATGCCGATGAAGGAAGTACCCTTGAGCATGTCGAAGTTGCTTGGATCCTGAGCTTCAATGGCCAGGAACGTGGTGTCCACGCCGCCAGTGGCCAGCAGCACGATAATCGGCGTGAGGATCAGCGCGAAGATCATCAGGGTGGCTTGAACGGTGTCAGTCCAGCTCACGGCCAGGAAGCCGCCGATAAAGGTGTAGGCAATGGTCGCCGCAGCACCAGCCCACAAAGCAGTTTCGTAAGGCATACCGAAGGTGCTTTCGAACAGACGGGCACCGGCCACGATGCCGGAAGCGCAGTAGATGGTGAAGAACACCAGAATCACGATGGCCGAGATAATCCGCAACAAACCGCTTTTATCTTCAAAACGGCTGGAGAAGTAATCCGGCAGGGTCAGCGCATCACCGTTGTGCTCGGTCTGTACCCGCAGGCGACCGGCAACAAACAACCAGTTCAGATAAGCACCGGTCACCAGACCAATGGCGATCCAGCTTTCCGACAAACCGGACATGTAAATCGCGCCCGGCAAACCCATCAACAGCCAGCCGCTCATGTCGGAGGCGCCAGCGGACAACGCAGTTACAACACTGCCCAGGCTACGGCCACCGAGAATATAGTCAGAAAGGTTGTTGGTGGAGCGATAGGCCATAAGGCCGATCAGCACCATTGCCGCGATATAGATCACAAATGTGATCAGGGTTGGGTTACTAACACTCATTTAAAAAGCCCTGGCATTGTTTTTATGTTTAGCGGCGGTCTGGCCGTACGCTCACAAACGTCCTGTTTGAGACGATTAACCTTGCCGCGCATTTATGACTGACGTTTCCCCAGGAAAATCATCAGTTGATGAACCATAACGCAGGAAGAAAAATCTAACCTGCAGCCGGTTGCACCTTGGGCGCGAATGCTATGCAACAAAGCAAATAAGGTGCAACCAGTTTCTATCACCTAAGTTGCACCTTGTCGCCTTTTCGTCTCAATTCAGTATTTTTGCTCCTTTTCGGAGCAAGAACAGCGCAAAACCATCGAAATAGCACCAAGCCGACGCACCCTTTCGGCTGTGTTGAAATATTCCTGACGAAGTGTCGAACAATCTGTAAAAAAACGGGTTGCACTAGGTTGCACCTCTCCCGGCGCAGCGCTAATCTTGCCGCCAGCTGCTGCCACGCAAATGTGGCACCCATGAGGATAAAAATATGGCTACCACCACCCTTGGGGTCAAACTTGACGACCCAACCCGCGAGCGCCTCAAGGCTGCCGCGACCTCGATTGATCGCACGCCACACTGGCTGATCAAGCAGGCAATCTTCAATTACCTGGAGAAACTCGAGGGTGGTGCAACCCTTAGCGAGCTGAGCGGTATCCCTGGCAGCGCCAGCGATGACGCCGACGACGCACACGCCGATCACGCGCATCAGTGCTTCCTGGAGTTTGCAGAAAGCATCCTGCCGCAATCGGTACTGCGCGCAGCGATCACCTCTGCTTACCGTCGCCCGGAACCCGAAGTGGTGCCGATGCTGATTGAGCAGGCCCGCCTGCCAGCCCCGATGGCTGAAGCTACGCAAGCCCTGGCCGCCTCGATTGCCGAAAAACTGCGCAACCAGAAGAGCGCCGGTGGCCGTGCCGGTATCGTGCAAGGCCTGCTGCAAGAATTCTCCCTGTCGTCCCAGGAAGGCGTGGCGCTGATGTGCCTGGCCGAAGCGCTGCTGCGCATTCCGGACAAAGGCACCCGCGACGCCCTGATCCGCGACAAGATCAGCACCGGCAACTGGCACCCGCACTTGGGCAACAGCCCGTCGCTGTTCGTGAATGCCGCGACCTGGGGCCTGCTGCTGACCGGCAAGCTGGTATCGACGCACAACGAAGCAGGCCTGACCTCCTCCCTGAGCCGCATCATCGGCAAAAGCGGCGAGCCGATGATCCGCAAGGGCGTCGACATGGCCATGCGCCTGATGGGCGAGCAGTTTGTGACCGGCGAAACCATCGCCGAAGCCCTGGCTAACGCCACGCGCTTTGAAGCCAAGGGCTTCCGTTATTCCTACGACATGCTCGGCGAAGCTGCACTGACCGAACATGACGCGCAAAAGTACCTCGCGTCCTACGAGCAAGCCATCCACTCGATTGGCAAAGCGTCCCACGGTCGTGGCATTTATGAAGGCCCGGGCATCTCCATCAAGCTCTCGGCCCTGCACCCGCGTTACAGCCGCGCCCAGTACGAGCGCGTGATGGACGAGCTGTACCCGCGCCTGCTGTCGCTGACCCTGCTGGCCAAGCACTATGACATCGGCCTCAACATCGATGCCGAAGAAGCCGACCGCCTCGAAATCTCGCTCGACCTGCTGGAGCGCCTCTGCTTCGAACCGCAACTGGCTGGCTGGAACGGTATCGGTTTCGTGATCCAGGCTTACCAGAAGCGTTGCCCGTACGTGATCGACTATGTGATCGACCTGGCTCGTCGCAGCCGTCATCGCCTGATGATCCGCCTGGTGAAAGGCGCGTACTGGGACAGCGAAATCAAGCGTGCCCAGGTCGAAGGCCTGGAAGGCTACCCGGTCTACACCCGCAAGGTGTACACCGACGTGTCCTACATCGCTTGCGCGAAAAAACTGCTGGCCGTTCCAGAAGCGATCTACCCGCAGTTCGCCACTCACAACGCCCAAACCCTGGCGGCGATTTACCACATCGCCGGGCAGAACTACTACACCGGCCAGTACGAGTTCCAGTGCCTGCACGGCATGGGCGAACCGCTTTACGAACAGGTTGTAGGCAAGATTTCCGACGGCAAACTGAACCGTCCGTGCCGTGTGTACGCCCCGGTTGGCACCCACGAAACATTGCTGGCCTACCTCGTTCGTCGCTTGCTGGAAAACGGCGCCAACACCTCGTTCGTTAACCGCATTGCCGACCACACCATCGCGATCCACCAGTTGGTGGCCGACCCGGTGAGCCAGATCGAGCAGATGGCTACAACGGAAGGCGGCTTCGGTTTGCCGCATCCGCGTATCCCGCTGCCGCGTGACCTGTATGGCAGCGAACGCGCCAACTCCAGCGGCATCGACATGTCCAACGAACACCGCCTGGCGTCGTTGTCCTGTGCATTGCTGGCCACTGCCCACAACGATTGGAAAGCCGCGCCGATGCTCGGTTGCGACTCCAGCAACGAAGCCTCTGCACCGGTACTCAACCCGGCCGACCTGCGTGACGTGGTCGGTCATGTACAAGAAGCCACTGTTGAAGACGCCGACAAGGCCATCCAGTGCGCACTGAGTGCCGCACCGATCTGGCAGGCAACCCCGCCCGCTGAACGCGCTGCAATCCTGGAGCGTGCCGCCGACCTGATGGAAGCCGAGATCCAGCCACTGATGGGCCTGCTGGCCCGTGAAGCCGGCAAGACCTTCGCCAACGCCATTGCCGAAGTGCGCGAAGCCGTCGACTTCCTGCGTTACTACGCAGTGCAGGCGCGCAACGACTTCACCAACGATGCCCACCGCCCATTGGGCCCGGTGGTCTGCATCAGCCCATGGAACTTCCCGCTGGCAATCTTCAGCGGCCAGGTCGCTGCTGCCTTGGCTGCCGGTAACCCGGTACTGGCCAAACCGGCGGAACAAACTCCGCTGGTTGCCGCTCAGGCTGTGCGCATCCTGCTCGAAGCAGGCATCCCGCAGGGCGTGCTGCAATTGCTGCCGGGCCGTGGCGAAACCGTGGGCGCACGCTTGGTCGGCGACGATCGGGTCAAAGGCGTGATGTTCACCGGCTCCACCGAAGTTGCACGCTTGCTGCAACGCAACGTGGCAGGCCGCCTGGATGCTCAAGGCCGTCCTATCCCGCTGATCGCCGAAACCGGCGGCCAGAACGCCATGATCGTTGACTCCTCGGCGCTGACCGAACAAGTGGTTATCGATGTGGTGTCCTCGGCCTTCGACAGCGCCGGCCAGCGCTGCTCGGCGCTGCGCGTACTGTGCCTGCAGGAAGATTCTGCAGACCGCGTAATCGAAATGCTCAAAGGTGCCATGGCCGAATCGCGCATGGGCAACCCGGAACGTCTGAACGTGGACATTGGTCCGGTGATCGATGCCGAAGCCAAGGCCGGGATCGAGCAACACATCCAGGGCATGCGCGATAAAGGTCGCACTGTTTACCAGATGGCCATTGCCGATATCGAAGAGAGCAAACGCGGCACCTTCGTCATGCCGACCCTGATTGAACTGGAAAGCTTCGACGAGCTGGAACGTGAAATTTTCGGGCCCGTGCTGCACGTGGTGCGCTACAAGCGCAAAGACATCGACCAACTGATCGCACAGATCAACGCTTCGGGTTATGGCCTGACGCTGGGCGTACACACCCGTATCGACGAAACCATTGCCAAAGTGGTCAATAACGTCAATGCCGGTAACGTCTACGTTAACCGCAACATCGTAGGTGCCGTGGTCGGTGTACAACCGTTCGGCGGCGAAGGTCTGTCGGGCACCGGCCCTAAAGCCGGTGGTCCGCTGTACATGTACCGTCTGCTGTCGACCCGCCCAAGCAATGCGATCGAGCAGTCGTTCGCCAAGGTCGACGCCATTACCGCACCGGACACCCAGGCCCGCGACGCCATGAGCAAACCGCTCAGCGCGCTGCAAGCCTGGGCCACCAGCAACCAGCAACCAGCACTGGCCGAACTGTGCACCGAGTACGCTACGCACTCGCAAAGCGGCATTACGCGCCTGCTCAACGGCCCGACCGGCGAGCGCAACAGCTACGCAATCTTGCCGCGTGAACACGTGCTGTGCCTGGCTGAAGTCGAAAGCGACCTGCTGACCCAACTGGCTGCCGTACTGGCCGTGGGTAGCACCGCTGTACTGCCGCAAAGCGAGCTGGCCAAGGCCTTGGTCACCCGTTTGCCAAAAGAGGTGCAAGCACGCATCACTCTGGTGGCTGACTGGACCAAGGACGAAGTGATCTTCGACGCCGTACTGCACCACGGCGACTGCGATCAGTTGCGCGACGTGTGCCAGCAAGTGGCCCAGCGCACCGGCGCCATTGTGGGCGTGCAAGGTCTGTCCCAAGGCGAAACCAACATCGCTCTGGAACGTCTGGTGATCGAGCGCGCACTCAGCGTCAACACTGCTGCTGCTGGCGGTAACGCAAGCTTGATGACCATCGGTTGATGGTTTGAACGGGCAATAAAAAACCGGGCACCTGAAAAGGTTGCCCGGTTTTTTTACATCAAAAAATCAGCCTTCGAACATAAACACGAGATAGGCAACGAAGGCCATGTACAGCACACCCACAACCATCCACACAACATTGGAGCAAGTGAACGCGCTGTTGTGGCTGCCCTGCGGGTCGCCACCCAGCATATTGATCGCACGCTGAGCCTCGACAAACATCGCACAGCAGCTGGCTATCAACACAACGTTGGCGACAAACACAAACACCGTATCCGTAGGCCGGTTAAAGAACAGCGACACCAGCACCGCGAACATGACCAGCAGCATGATCAATAAGCCCCGGGTCTCCGGGTGCCAGAAGTATGAGCGCCCCGTCATGTCCAGGCCGTTCTGAACCTTGTCAAACAGCGAAAGAATAAAGAACGGCCAGAACACGGCACGCATCACCGGCATGATCGGTGCTCCGCTCACTTCTTTATATGACGCCCAGTTACGGTACGACCAATAAAATACGTACCCGCCCGCCGTCAGCGCATACAGCAAAATAAACTTGGTGACAGACACGACATACAGCGTGCTTCGCTCGTCATCAGGCCGCGATTTTTTGTCCACTAACGTACCGTCAGCCGCAGTTGCAGGGTTCATATCACATCCATGCACAAGTGGGAGGTCGCAGTAGACACAATTTGCCCAACATAAAAATGCAGTCAGATTCCCATTACCCTGTAAGAAAAAACCAAATCATCAACTGCGTGGCACCAAAAAAGCACATGCTGAAATTCATTCAAAACCTTTTTGACAGCCCGCCAATAACGCAGGTTAGAATCGCTGGCACGCAGACTGCATGTTTGGTTTGCGCCCTGTCTTTTTGAGTTTCCTGGAGTACTGCCTTTGAATGCGACGACCATCAACAGCCTGTTCTTGATCGGCGCGTTGCTGGTAGGTGCAAGCATCCTGGTAAGTTCCCTGTCCTCGCGTCTGGGCATCCCGATTTTGGTCATCATCCTTGCGGTGGGCATGACGGCGGGTGTCGATGGCGGCGGCATTATTTTTGACAACTACCCCACCGCTTATCTGGTGGGCAACCTCGCCCTGGCGGTGATTTTGCTCGATGGCGGCTTGCGCACGCGGGTCTCCAGTTTCCGCGTGGCGTTATGGCCGGCGCTGTCGCTAGCCACGGTGGGGGTGATGATCACCACCGGGCTCACCGGCCTGATGGCCGCCTGGCTGTTCAACCTCAACCTGATCCAGGGCCTGCTGGTCGGCGCCATTGTCGGCTCGACCGATGCGGCGGCGGTGTTCTCGTTGCTGGGTGGCAAGGGCTTGAACGAGCGGGTTTCGGCCAGCCTCGAGATCGAATCCGGCAGCAACGACCCGATGGCGGTGTTCCTCACCGTGACCTTGATCGACATGCTGGCCAGCGGCGAAACCGGTCTGCACTGGAGCCTGTTGCTCAATCTGCTGCGTGAGTTCGGTATCGGCGGCGCAGTCGGGCTGGCAGGTGGCTGGCTGATGCTGCAAATGGTCAACCGGATCAACCTGGCCAACGGCCTGTACCCGATTCTGGTGATCGCAGGCGGGCTGGTGGTCTTTTCCCTGACCAACGCCCTGCACGGTAGCGGCTTCCTGGCGGTTTACCTGTGCGGGCTAGTGATCGGCAACAGCCCGATTCGCAGCCGTCACGGCATTTTGCACATGCTCGACGGCATGGCCTGGCTGGCACAGATCGGCATGTTCCTGGTCCTTGGCCTGCTGGTGACGCCGCACGACCTGCTGCCTATCGCGATTCCGGCACTGGCGCTGGCGCTGTGGATGATCCTGTTCGCCCGTCCGCTGTCGGTGATGGTGGGTCTGCTGCCCTTCAAGGCCTTCCACGGCCGTGAAAAAGCCTTTATCGCGTGGGTAGGCCTGCGTGGCGCGGTGCCGATCATTCTGGCGGTATTCCCGTTGATGGCCGGGCTGCCCAATGCGCAACTGTATTTCAACCTGGCGTTCTTTATCGTGCTGGTGTCCCTTCTAGTGCAAGGCACCAGCCTGCCGTGGGTTGCCAAGCTGCTGAAGGTGACCGTACCGCCAGACCTGGCCCCCGTCTCCCGTTCGGCCCTTGAAGTGCATGTCACCAGCGAGTGGGAATTGTTTGTTTACCGTCTCGACGCACAAAACTGGTGCATCGGCGCGGCCCTGCGGGAACTGAAAATGCCCGATGGCACCCGCATCGCAGCCCTGTTTCGCGATCAAAAACTGCTCCATCCGTCGGGTAGTACGACGCTGGAAATTGGCGATCTGCTCTGCGTGATCGGCCACGAACACAACTTGCCAGCCTTGGGCAAACTGTTCAGCCAGCCGCCGAGCCGCGGCCTGGATTTGCGTTTCTTCGGCGACTTTGTGCTCGAAGGCGACGCCCAACTGGGTGCTGTATCGGCTTTGTACGGCCTGAAGCTGGACGGCATCGACCCCAACATTCCACTCAGCAGCTTTATTGCTCAGAAAGTTGGCGGCGCTCCGGTCGTCGGCGACCAGGTGGAATGGAACAACACCATTTGGACCGTCGCCGTCATGGACGGGAACAAGATCGCCAAAGTAGGCGTCAGATTCCCCGAAGGAAGTGCACCGGGGCCCGGGCTGTTCCTCTAAACTCCAACTTTCTGACCTTTGTCTGACCGGTATCTATGCCAACTCTGCGCACGTTTTTCGCAACCGTCCTGCTCGGTCTGAGCCTTTGTGTCGGCACGCTACACGCGGCCGAACCGCCTACCGCAGAAGCGGTACAGCAAAGCCTCGACAAAATTGCTGATCGCAAGCTGCCGGACGCCGACCTTAAAGCGCTGCAAGCAGTGCTCCAGCAGACCCTTGCCCTGCTGGCCAACAAAGCCGATTACGAGCAGCGCCTGAACGACGTGAAACAACTGCTCAGCAGTGCACCTCGCCAGACCAGCGAAAACCAGCGTGAACTGTCCCGCCTCAAGGCCAGCAAAGCCATACCCGTAGCGCAGCGTTACAGTGACCTGCCCGTACCACAGTTGGAACAACTGCTGGCTGAACGCACCACGCAACAGGGCGAGTTGCAAAAAGCACTGGCCATTGCCAACAGCCAGAGCATTGCCGCGCAAACCCGGCCAGAGCGGGCGCAGGCCGAAATCAGCGCCAGCCAGACGCGCATCCAGCAGATCAGCACCACCCTGAAAACAGGGCGCGACAACGGCAAGCTGCTCACCCCCGATCAACGCAACCAGCTCAATGCTGAGGCCGCCTCGCTCACCGCACTGATAGCACTGCGTCGCCAGGAGCTGGCCGGCAACAGCCTGCTGCAAGACCTGAGCGGCAGCCAGCATGATCTGCTGCTGGAAAAAACCACGCGCCAGGATCAAGAAATCCAGGACCTGCAAACCCTGATCAACCAAAAGCGTCTGGCGCAGTCGCAACAAACCGTCACAGAACAATCCCTTGAGGCAAAAAAATCCGGCAGCAGCAGCCTGCTGGCAACCGAAAGCGCAATCAACCTCAAGCTTTCTGACTACTTGCTGCGCAGTACCGACCGCCTCAACGAAGTCACCCAGCAGAACCTCGAAACCAAGCAACAACTGGACAACGTCACTCAAAGCGATCAAGCACTGGATGAGCAAATCAACGTGCTCAAGGGCAGCTTGTTGCTGTCCAAGATTCTCTATAAGCAGAAGCAAGCCCTGCCGCGCCTGCAAAAAATGGACAAGAATCTGGCAGACGAAATCGCCGACATTCGTCTATACCAGTTTGAAATCAACCAGCAGCGCGAGCTGATCAGCAACCCCACGACCTACGTCGATAACCTGCTGTCGACCCAGCCCGCCGATCAAGTCACTCCGCAGCTGCGTAAAACCCTGCTCGAACTGGTCAACACCCGCAGCGATCTGCTGGACCGCCTGAATCGCGAGTTAAGCTCGGTGCTCAACGAATCGATCACCCTGCAACTGAACCAGAAGCAACTGCTCAGCACCGCCCAAAGCCTGCGCGCCACGCTGGACGAGCAAATGTTCTGGATCCCCAGCAATAAGCCGCTGGACCTGGAATGGCTGGAAACCGCCCCGAGCCAACTGGTACAGCAAATTACCATCCTGCCTTGGGGTTCCAGCGTCACCGAGCTGGCAGAAGGCCTGGTGGAACGGCCGCTATTGTTTCTACCGTTTTTGCTGGTGGTAGCGGCCCTGCTGTGGAAGCGCAAATACCTCTACAGCAAGTTGAACAAAATCCATCAGGACATTGGCCACTTCAAGCGTGACAGCCAATGGCACACGCCGTTGGCGATCCTGATCAACATCCTGCTGGCAATGCCCCTTTCCCTGGCGCTGGCCCTGTGCGGTTATGCCCTGCAAACCGATGCCCGCGGCATGAACGCCAATACCGGCGCGGCGCTGGTCCAGATGGCCGAAGCCTGGCTGGTGTTCTACACCGCGTACCGGATCCTGGCACCCGGTGGCGTGGCCGAGTTGCATTTTCGCTGGGAAAAACCACTGGTTGCGTTCCTCCAGAACTGGATCCGCAAGCTCGGCTTTGTAGTGCTGGCCCTGGTGGCCGTGGTCGCCTTTGCCGAGCAGCAACCGGCGGCGCTGGCAGACGATGTACTGGGCATCCTCGTGGTACTGAGCTGCTATGCCGCTATGGCCTGGTTGCTGTGCCGCCTGTTGCTCAACGACTTTGAGACGGCGACCAAAGCCTATCGCCTGCGCAAGCTGCTCGGTTTTGCTTTCGCGCTGTTGCCGCTCGCGCTGTTTGTTGCCGTGTGCTTTGGCTACTACTACACCGCGCTCAAGCTCAGCGACCGCCTGATCAACACCCTCTACCTGCTGATGCTCTGGCTGGTGGTCGAAGCCGCCTTTGTCCGTGGCCTGGCGGTAGCCGCACGGCGCCTGGCCTACCAGCGTGCACTGGCCAAGCGCCAAGCTGCCAAGGAAGCAGGCGAAGGCAACGACATCGTCATCGAAGAGCCGACGCTAGACATCGAACAGGTCAACCAACAGTCTCTGCGTTTGATCCGTCTGGCCCTGCTGGCGGGCTTTATTGGCATTCTGTATTGGGTGTGGGCCGACTTGATCTCGGTATTTTCCTACCTGGACAACATCACCCTGTACGAATACACCAGCGGCAGCGGCGCCAACATGAGCATGGTGCCCATCAGCATCGGCGACGTGATCGGTGCGCTGGTCATCATCGGCATCAGCATCGCGCTGGCGCGCAACCTGCCCGGTCTGCTGGAGGTGCTGGTGCTGTCGCGCCTTGACCTGGGCCAGGGCAGCGCCTATGCCACTACCACCTTGCTGACCTACGTGATCATCGGCATCGGCTTTGTCTCGACCCTCTCGACCCTGGGCGTGAGCTGGGACAAGTTGCAATGGCTGGTGGCCGCACTGTCGGTGGGCCTGGGCTTCGGGATGCAAGAAATCTTCGCCAACTTTATTTCCGGGATCATGATCCTGTTCGAACGCCCGGTACGGATTGGCGACACCATCACCATCGGCAACCTGTCGGGCACCGTGAGCAAGATCCGCATTCGTGCGACCACCATTACCGACTTCGACCGCAAAGACATCATCGTCCCGAACAAAACCTTTATTACCGGGCAACTGATCAACTGGTCGCTGACCGACACCATCACCCGCGTCACCCTGAAGCTGGGGGTCGACTACGGCTCCGACCTGGACCTGGTCAAACACTTGCTGCTCAAGGCCGCGCAAGAAAACCCGCGAGTGCTCAAAGACCCTGAGCCCCACGTGTACTTCCTGAACTTTGGCGCCAGCACCCTGGACCACGAATTGCGCATGCACGTACGTGATCTGGGTGACCGTAACCCGGTGATCGACGAAGTTAACCGCTTTATCAACCGCGAATTCAAGAACCACCACATCAACATCTCGTTCCAGCAGATGGAGGTGTACCTCAAGAACTTGCAGGGCCAGGAATACAAGCTGGTGCCCGTTGGGCCAGAAGCGCCGGTGGAACCCACACCACCGCAGCAAAAGCCGCAACTGGGCAAGCTCGATTAATACATACACCTTGTAGCCGCTGCCGCAGGCTGCGATAAGGGCCGCAGGACCTTCAGTTTTTTGAGGGCCGCTTCGCTGCCCACATCGCAGCCTGCGGCAGCGGCTACAGGTTTTGCACACGCTTTAACCCTTTACTGGAGACGGTCATTGAAAGCCCTCGACGAACTGACTTTTGATAACCGCTTTGCTCGGCTGGGTGACGCGTTTTCAACCCACGTACTGCCCGAGCCTATCGACGCACCGCGGCTGGTAGTCGCGAGCGAGGCCGCTCTGGCGCTACTGGATCTCGACCCGTCTGTTGCCCAGGACCCGGTATTCGCCCAACTGTTTGGCGGCCACACCCTGTGGGCCGATGCCGAACCTCGCGCCATGGTCTACTCCGGCCATCAGTTCGGCTCCTACAACCCGCAATTGGGCGATGGCCGCGGGCTATTGCTGGGCGAGGTCTACAACGACGCGGGCGAGCATTGGGACTTGCACCTCAAAGGCGCCGGCATGACCCCTTACTCGCGCATGGGCGATGGCCGCGCGGTGCTGCGTTCATCGATCCGCGAGTTCCTTGCCAGCGAAGCGCTGCATGCGCTGGGCATCCCCAGCAGCCGCGCCTTGTGCGTGATCGGCTCAGATACCCCGGTATGGCGCGAGACCCAGGAACGCGCCGCCATGGTCCTGCGCCTGGCACCGAGCCATGTGCGCTTCGGGCATTTCGAATATTTCTACTACACCAAGCGCCCCGAGCAGCAAAAGCAACTGGGCGAGCACGTACTGGCGATGCACTTTGCCGAGTGCCTGGAGCAACCCGAGCCGTATCTGGCGATGTTCCGCGAGATCGTCGAGCGCAATGCCGAGCTGATTGCCAAATGGCAGGCTTACGGCTTTTGCCACGGCGTGATGAACACCGACAACATGTCTATTCTGGGCATCACCTTCGACTTCGGGCCTTTTGCCTTCCTCGACGACTTCGACGCCAACTTCATCTGCAACCACTCCGACCACGAAGGGCGCTATTCCTTCAGCAACCAGGTGCCTATCGGCCAGTGGAACCTCAGCGCACTGGCCCAAGCGTTAACGCCGTTTATCAGCGTTGAAGCCCTGCGTGAAACCCTGGGGTTGTTCTTGCCGCTGTACCAGGCCCACTACACCGACCTGATGCGCCGCCGTCTGGGCCTGACCACCGGCGAAGACGCTGATCAACAATTGATCGAAACACTGCTGCAAAAAATGCAAGGCAGCAGCATCGACTACACCTTGTTCTTCCGTCGCTTGGGGGATTTGCCAGCCGAACAGGCTGTGGCGCAGCTGCGTGACGAATTTGTCGACCTCAAGGGCTTTGATGAATGGGCCGCGCAGTACGTAGCCCGGGTTGCCCGTGAAGGTGTGAGTGATGAAAGCGCCCGCCGCGAACGTATGCACGCGGTCAACCCGCTGTACATCCTGCGCAACTACCTGGCACAAAAGGCCATCGATGCGGCACAGGCCGGGGATTACAGCGAAGTGCAGCGCTTGCACAAGGTGCTGACCCAGCCATTTACCGAGCAAGCGGGTATGGAAAGCTATGCCGAGCGGCCACCGGAGTGGGGCAAGCATCTGGAAATCAGTTGTTCGTCGTAACCCGCTGCGTAGCAGTTGCCGTAGGAACGAGGCTACGTTCGGCGTGATACGGCATTCCGGCGCAGTCGTCGTAAAATCAGGCTCGTCGGTGTGTCAAGCAACACCGATACTCCGGGTTTGCGAGCGCTTCGTCGCAGTGGCGCACCATCTCGGATGCAGCCTCGTTCCTGCGGCAGCGGCTACAGTTTGAGTCTCCCTCACCCACAGGGATTGTGGCCTGCTCCCGATTGACCCTCGCCCCACCAGCCCCTATCCTCGCCAACGTCACGACACATTCGTGATCCGGTTTGACGGTCGGGCTCTTCATAGTGGAACGCATAGTCTAGAAATTCGTTCGGCACACTCGTGCCCGCATGAATGTTATGGCGACTGTGTGTGGGGCACCTTCGGGTGCGCCGGGTCCCACTATGACCGGTCCGTCAACCTGCACACAGTTGCCACCTTAAGTTTGACGGCGAGCGGTGGTAACTCTTACCTCATAGTGGAGTTTTCCAATGCCCCAAATCATCACCCAAACCCCAACCCCCTTCGGCCACAGCTTTAGCGGTGAAACCCTGTTCACCGTAAACCCCGGCATCCCGATCAACCTCGCGCTGGAACTGGCCGCCCAATTGCTCGGCAGTGCCACCGTTCTATGTGCGGAAAGCCAGGTCACCAGCCCACAAACCAGCCACAGCCTGACGTTCGCCAGCCTGCAACTGATTGAAATGAGTAAAGGGTTGATTGACGCCACGCTAGACCGCGTGGCGCAGGCACAAAGCCTCAGATAAACATGTCCACAGGCACTTTGAAGTAATCCGCCAGCCAGCGAATCTGTCGCACGTTGAGCTGGCGCTTGCCGCTGAGAATTTCGGACACCACCGACTGGGTTCCAACCCCCGGCAAATCGCTTTGGGTCAGCCCGTGCTCTTGCATCACCGAGCGCAATACATCGACACCGCTGGCCTTGGGCATCGGTCGATGCTCAAGGTCATAGGCCTCAACCCAGTCGCCGATGATGTCCACCAGGCTCATCAAGGGGTGACTTTCATCGTCGCAGATCAAGTCGCTCAGTTGATCAAGGGCTGCAACCAACGCGTCGTAATCTGCTTCGTTTTTTGGTTTGCGCAGCAGGGGTGACACAAACTGCCAGTGCTCTACCGCCTGTTCGACCAATGCATTCATTGTGCTTACTCCTTCCAGTTGCCCTTGTCATAGTCACGGTGATCCAGCACATGACGAATGTAGAGGCGCTGTACCCGATAACGCACCAGGGCAATCAGCCGCAGCTTGTTACCTCCAATATTGAAAACGTGAAACGAACCTACCTTGTCGGTGGCTGGGAAAAACGACCTTAACGCGGCAAAGTCTTCAGGGTTGAGGACCTTGATCTTGCGATACCACTCATCAAGAGCGTTCGCCGATTGCGGCCATTGTTCTTTCGCTTCCCAAATACGCTTGGCTGTTATCACTCGCATGCAACGTCCCTATCGCATCTTGCTATGGAGGTTAAGCCAGAGGTCAGTAAATCGCAATGTGCGATAACGCCTCTCTGACTAATGGTGCTGTCGCTGTCTCGCGTCTAAGCCTAGATAAGGGGCTGCGCCACTGGCTCAGCACTGTGTGTGCAAATACTTCGCCTGGACACTGGCATAACCAAATCGCATAACAACCTGCCCAAACAGTCTTAGACGAACTAACCCACCCTGATTATCGTGACGCCCGCGCGGCGGCTCTGGCCTGCCCGATACCTCATACGAGATTCGTTGCATTAAGGAAGACCCATGTCCTGGGACTCGCTCCCCCTGCTGTTTGTTGCCGCTTTGCTGGTCTGGCTGTTGGTGTCGTTTGTGCGCGAGAAGTGGAGCGCCGATGTGGTGGCTGCCATTGCCGTCGCCGCCCTGCTGGTCACGCAAATCCTCACGCCCCACGAAGTGTTGAGCGTGCTCAGCAACTCGGCCCCCGCCACGATTGCCTGCATGTTTGTGCTCTCGGCCGCGTTGGAACGCACCGGCTGCATTGATGCTCTGGGCAACTGGCTGGGCAATCTGGTGGGCGACCAACCGCTGCGGGTTCTTGGCGGGTTGATGATTACCGCGCTGGTGATTTCGGCTTTTTTGAACAACACCCCCGTGGTGGCCATTTTGACCCCAGTGGCAATTGCCCTGGCCAAGCGCGCCCACAGTTCACCCTCCAAGCTGCTGATCCCGCTGTCTTACGCCACGGTATTGGGCGGGATGCTGACGATGATCGGCACCTCGACCAATATTCTGGTGGACGGGGTCGCGCGCAAAGCCGGGCTCGCGCCTTTTGGCATGTTCGAAATCACTCAGGCCGGGCTGATGTTTGCCGCCGTGGGTTTTGTGTACCTAATGATTTTCAGCAACCGCCTGCTGCCTGATCGCGACAGCCTGTCCAAGCAACTGCGCCCGGAATTGACGCGCACCTTCATGAGCGAATTGCTGGTGCCCCACGATTCCCCCGTGATCGGCAAGACCCTGGCTGAAGCCGATCTGAATGGTGGCAGCGGCCTGCAAGTACTGAAGATTTTTCGCGACGAGCAAGAGCTTTCCACGCCTGAACCTACCACCCAGTTGCGCAGCGGCGACCGCCTGGTGCTACACGGGCAAGTACAAAATGTGGTCGAACTGCGCGAAAGCGGCGTGCTGGCCTTTAACCGTGGCGACGCGTTCGAAACCATCAGCAACCACGATGTGATCCTCGCCGAGGCCATCGTGGGGCGAAATTCCCGCTACAGCCACCGCCCCATGCGCGACCTCGACCTGACAGCGCGATATGGCATTGCGGTGCTCGCGGTGCATCGTCAGGACGAAAACATTCAAGGCAATCTCGACGACCTGCATCTGCAATTTGGCGATGTGATTCTGGTCGAAGGCACACCTTCGCAAATTCGTCGTTTTGCCGAAAATGGCGACTTGATCAGCCTCAATACTGTCCTTGAGCGTGCATATCGCCGCGACAAGGCGCCGATTGCAATCATTTCCACGCTGGCGGTGATGCTGCTCGCAGCACTCGAGATCATGCCCATCGAAGGCTTGGCGTTGATCGCCGCCGTAACCGTGGTCGCCACCCGTTGCCTGGACGTGCAGGACGCCTACAAGGCGGTGGACTGGAAAATCCTCAGTCTGATTTTCGGCATGCTGGCCATCAGCATTGCGATGGATAAAGTCGGCCTGATCAATCTGGTGGTCAACCAGACCATGGCCGCCCTCCCTCATGCCGGGCCGTTGCTGATGCTGGGGTTTATCTATTTGTTGACCAGCATCCTCACCGAGATCCTCTCCAACAATGCCGTGGCGGTATTGCTGACGCCGATCGGAATTGGTGTGGCGCAGCAACTGGGCGTCGACCCGCGGCCATTCGTGGTGGCCGTGATGTTTGCCGCCAGTGCCAGCTTCGCCACGCCGATTGGCTACCAGACCAACACCTTTGTGTATAACGCGGGCGGTTACAAGTTCAGCGACTTTATGCGCATCGGCATCCCATTGAATGTGCTGATGCTGATCGTGGCCATGCTGGTGATCCCGTGGATCTGGCCACTGACGCCGGTGGCGGGTTGAGGGATTGTCTGCTGAACTGCACACCCTGAACCTGCAGTCGCTGGGGCAGGCGGCGATGGATTGCGCAGCATTCCTGATTTCAAAGGGCCTTCGGCCCTTATCGCAGCCTGCGGCAGCGGCTACACAGAGCCCTCTTTGTGGAGTATTTACCCATGACCGAACCGCTGCTGATCCCTTGCCCTCACTGCAACGGCCTTAACCGTATCCCCGCCGAGCGCATCAGCGAGCACCCCAAATGCGGGCGCTGCAAAAATGCTGTGCTACTGGCCTTACCCTTCGATTTGAAACAAACCGACTATGCCAGCCAGATCAAAGGCGACCTGCCATTGCTGGTAGACGTCTGGGCAGAGTGGTGCGGGCCCTGCAAAGCCTTTGGCCCGATATTTGAGCAAGCCGCCAGCCAGCTGATCGGCAAATGCCGACTGGCCAAACTCGACAGCGAGGCCAATCAGCAACTGGCCGGGCAATTGGGAATTCGCTCGATCCCCAGCCTGATACTGTTTAAAAACGGCCGTGAAGTAGCTCGCCAGAGCGGTGCGTTACCTTTGCAGCAACTCACCGCCTGGCTGCGCAGCCAGGGCATCAGCGCTTAAGCGTTCTGATCCAGATAATCGTGCAACTCCACAAACTGTTGGGTCAGCTTGTGCCGCGGGTCGAAGTGAATCAAAGGCTGACACGCCTGATGTGACTCGCGCATACGCACGGAGCTGCTGAGGTACATCGGCAGCACCGGCAGCCCTTCGGCAATCAACTCATCAAGCATTTGCTGCGGCAGGCTGGCCCGGGCCTGGAACTGGTTGACCACGATGCCTTCGACCATCAGATCTTCGTTGTGGTCTTCTTTTAGCTCTTCGATTTCCGCCAGCAAGCCATACAGTGCCTGACGTGAAAAACTGTCGCAATCAAACGGAATCAATACCCGATCACAGGCGATCAGAGCCGATACAGCGTAAAAATTCAGTGCGGGCGGAGTATCGACATAAATGCGATCATAGTCTTCGGACAATTCATCAAGCAGTTTTCGCAGCTTGTTGATCTTGTGCTTGGCCTCAAGCTTGGGCTGCAAATCGGCCAGTTCGCTCGTGGCGGTAACAACGTGCAAATTCTCGAAAGGCGTTTCGTAAATATCGACCCGGTTTTTCTTCGAACCTACTCCGGCCGTCAAACTGTGCTTGAAGAAGTCGGCAATCCCCATCGGGATATCGTCGCCGGTCAGGCCAGTCAGGTATTGAGTGGAGTTGGCTTGGGCGTCCAGATCCACCAGCAATGTCCTGTAACCCTCGCTGGCACTGACTGCCGCCAGGTTGCACGCGATGCTGGATTTACCCACACCGCCTTTTTGGTTGAACACCACGCGCCGCATTTCAAAACCTCCGTGTACCAATGAGTAGCCGAGTGTAGATGGCCTTTGCGCGGCTTCGCTACCTTGCTACGAAATGAACTACAGCCTTTGGGCGTTTATCTGAGAAAACAAATAAACACTTCTCACACCTAAAGCGCATTGACCCTATTTTTTTCAGATCACAGACGAAACATACTGGAAATGTAAGCAAAATTTGCTACCAGCCAACTGCACCGGGATAATGTCGTCATTCTGTATTAGGTGCGGCATGGATCGATGCCCACTTTCGCATCAAGGAAGCCTGCAAGGGCGGGATGAAACTCCAGTGATCAATTTCAATATCGCCGCGTGGCGTGCCTGGGCTCCGGGCCTCGACAGCGTGGCCGATTGGCAAGCCTGGAGCCAGCAACCCAGCGTACCCGCTGCCAGCGACGCAGCACCCGACGTCTCGTTTTTACCCGCGATGCAACGCCGACGGCTCAGCCGCATGGCGCGCATGGCGTTCAGCGTCGGCTGGCCACTGGCACAAGGCCATGAAGGCCTGCCGCTGGTCTTTGCCTCGCGCCACGGTGAAACCCCCCGCACATTCGACATCCTGAGCGACCTGGCTGCCGACCAGCCCTTGTCTCCGACACAATTCAGCCTCTCGGTGCATAACGCGGTGATTGGACTGTGGTCGATCATGCGCGGCGAGACCAGCGAGATGACCGCACTTGCCGCCGCCGGAGATGGCCTGGAACACGGCCTGATCGAGGCCTGCGCCCTGTTGAATGAAGGCGCGCCCGCTGTACTGCTGATCATCACAGAAGAACAACCGCCACAAGCCTATGCGCGCTGGATCGATGATGTGCCCTTCCCTTATGCCGTCGGCTTGCTACTGACACCGGGCAAGCAATGGCAGGTTTCGCTCACAAGCGCCGCCACCGCCACCGGCAGCGCAAAAGCCCCGTGGCCCCATGCCCTGAACCTGTTACGCCACCTGCACGATGGGCAGGCATCATTCCAACACGTCTGGAACAACCGCGTCTGGAACTGGCAACACAGCCTGTGAGCCGCCGCGATGCTTATATTTGGCGCCTGATCGCCACAGCTATCAGTTTTGCACTGTTCGGCCTGGGGTGCCTGTGCCTGCGCCTGGTGATTTTCCCGGTGCTCAGTTGCCTGCCAGGAGACGCCGTTCGTCACCGCGAGCGCGTGCGAGCAACCGTAAGCCGATTGTTCTGGCTGTTTATCCGCACGATGGCCCGCATGGGCGTGCTGACCTATGACGTGCAAGGCGCCGAACGACTGGGGCGCCCGGGTCAGATGATCATCGCCAACCACCCGTCGCTTATCGATGTGGTTTTTTTGATCGGGCTGGTGAAAAACGCCAATTGCGTGGTCAAACAAAGCCTTTGGCAAAACCCGTTCACCCGAAGCCCCGTGCGTGCCACGCAGTACATCAGCAATGATGGCAGCGTCGACATGCTCGAGAGCGCCGCGGGAGCGTTACGTGAAGGCCAGACCCTGATCATTTTCCCGGAAGGCACACGCACGCTGCCGGGCCAGCCCCCGGCCTTTCATCGCGGCGCCGCCTCGATAGCGTTGCGGGGTGCGAAGATCCTCACCCCGGTGGTGATCAAGGTCAGCCCCACCACGCTGACCAAGGCCGAGCCCTGGTACCGCATACCCAATCGGCGGGTGCACTTCAGTTTTCGGGTCGGGGCCGATATAGATCCAAATACCTTTACTGCGCTTGGCCCACCGCCCAAAGCCTCGCGCCTGCTCAATGACTTCGTGCATGACTATTTTATTAAGGAGCTCGCCACAGATGAGCGATCTGAAAAGCGACATTAAACAGCTGATCATCGATGCCCTGGGCCTCGAAGACATCAGCATCAGCGACATCGGCGACGAACAGACCCTGTTTGGCGAAGGTCTGGGGCTGGATTCAGTCGACGCACTGGAGTTGGGCCTGGCGATTCAAAAAACCTACGGCATCAAAATAGACGCCGACGCCAAAGACACTCGCAATC
Source organism: Pseudomonas kulmbachensis (assembly GCF_963681935.1). Classification (NCBI taxonomy): domain Bacteria; kingdom Pseudomonadati; phylum Pseudomonadota; class Gammaproteobacteria; order Pseudomonadales; family Pseudomonadaceae; genus Pseudomonas; species Pseudomonas kulmbachensis. Next base: position 4,947,362 of record NZ_OY817088.1, read on the forward strand.
ACTTTTCCAACGTGGCCAGCCTTGCGGCTTTTGTCACCGCCAAACAGGCAGCCTGAGACCGAACCATGCAAACCCGTGACGACATTTTCAATACCCTGCGCGACGCTCTGGTTGAACTCTTTGAACTTGAACCCGAGCGCGTCACCCTGGACGCCAACCTGTATCAGGACCTGGAAATCGACAGCATCGATGCCGTAGACCTGATCGATCACATCAAGCGCAAAACCGGCAAGCGAATCGCCGCTGAAGAATTCAAATCGGTGCGAACCGTAAATGACGTGGTCGAGGCGGTTTACCGTCTGGTTCACGCAGACGCATGAGTCGACTGATTGGCCTTGGCCTGCTGCTGGCTGGCCTGCTGTACCCCTTCGCGGTGCATTTCGGCATGGCCCATTTCGCCCCGTGGCAGTTCGCGCTACTGCTGGGCAGCTTGTGGTTGGCCCGCGCCCTGACCGGCGAGCGGCGCCCCGGCGGTGTGTGGATGGCGGCGGTCGCACTGGTGTTTTGCGCCTTGCTGGCGCTGTTCAACAGCCCCGCATTATTACGCTGGTACCCGGTACTGATCAGTACACTCATGCTCAGCCTGTTCGGCCTGAGCCTGAAGTTCGGGCCGCCGATGATCGAACGCCTGGCGCGTTTGCGCGAGCCGGTGCTACCCGACATTGCCATTCATTACACGCGACAGGTAACCAAGGTCTGGTGCCTGTTTTTTATGTTCAACGGGTTAGTCGCAGCCGGTCTGACGCTGTGGGCGCCGTTGAGCTGGTGGACGTTGTACAACGGTCTGATCGCCTACGGGCTGATGGGACTGCTGTTTGCCATTGAATGGCTGATACGACAAAAGGTAAGAGGCCGGGCATGAATTGGATAAATCTTGAGCAGCTATTGCTCAAGGGGCACGCAGAGCGCCGAGTCACGGTTAACCCCACGCTGAGCCACGCTACCCTCAGCGAACAGGCCCTGCGCCTGGCGGGCGGCCTTCAACAGCGCGGCGTGCAACACATTGCCGTACACCTTGAAGACGCTGGCGAACTGGCCGTGGCTTTACTCGGTGCCTGGCGGGCCGGGGTCAGCGTGCTGCTACCCGCCGACCTGCAAGCGCAAACCCGTCAGCGCTGGGATGACCGGGTTGACCTGTGGATAACCCAAAGCGACGAGTTGCAAGCCTTGTACGGCGACGCGCTGCCTGGCGGTGAACTGGACCTGGACCTGTGCCAGCTCAGTCTGTGCACTTCGGGCTCCAGCGGCGAACCCAAGCGCATCGACAAAAGCCTGCGCCAGATGGCCAACGAAGTTCTGGCGCTGGAACAGCTGTGGGGCGCTGATCTGGGCGAGGCGTGCATCATCGCCAGCGTCGCGGCGCAGCACATTTATGGGTTGTTGTTCCGCGTGTTGTGGCCCCTGTGTGCGGGCCGCACCTTTGTGCGCAAGCAACTGGCGTTCCCCGAAGACATGCAGCGCGTCAGCCGCGAGCACCGTTCATTCGCTTGGGTCGCCAGCCCCGCCTTGCTAAAACGTATGGCCGACAACCTCGACTGGCCCGCTTTAAGCCCCGTACGCCGGGTGTTTTCGTCCGGTGGGGCCTTGCCTGCCGAAGCGGCGCAAATGTTGTTCGAACGTCTGGGCCAGTGGCCGACTGAAATCCTTGGCAGCTCGGAAACCGGCGGTATCGCGTGGCGTCAGGGCCAAAACCTGTGGCAACCCTTTGCCGATGTACACCTGAGCCAGAGCGCAGACGGCGCTCTAGTCATCGCCTCGGCATACTTGCCCACGGGCCATATCGAACATACAGCTGACGCCGCTCGCATCGAGGCCGACGGTCGTTTCGAGTTGCTCGGGCGCCTGGACCGCATCGTCAAGCTGGAAGAAAAACGCATCTCCTTGCCAATGCTGGAGCACGCGCTGGTCAACCACGACTGGGTAGCCGAAGCCCGCTTGGGCGTAGTCAATGAAAACCGCGCCTCGCTGGGCGCCTTGCTGGTGCTCAGTGACAGCGGCCTGTTTGCGCTACGTGAACACGGCCGACGCGCCCTGACCCAAATCCTGCGCCAGCACTTGAGCCAGCACTGCGAAGCGCTGGCCTTGCCGCGCCGCTGGCGTTTGCTGCGCCAGTTGCCGCTCAACAGCCAGGGCAAGCTGCCACAGACCCAAGTCGATGCGTTACTGCTGGCACCCCGGCCGAAAACGCCCGAAGTGCTGAGCCAAATCGAAAATGACGGCCAATGGATACTCAGCCTGTCGATCCCGCCGGACCTGGCGTACTTTAGCGGCCACTTCCCCAAAACCCCGGTGCTGCCGGGCGTGGTGCAAGTGGAGTGGGCAATGGCACTGAGTCAGCAACTGCTCGACCTGCCGCCGCGTTTTGCCGGGATGGAAGTGCTCAAATTCCAGCAACTGGTGCGCCCCGGCGACGTTCTTGAGCTGACCCTGCGCTTTGACCATGAACGCAGCAAACTGCACTTCGCGTACCGCAACGCCACGGCGCCCTGCTCCAGTGGTCGCATCGTGCTGGAGGCCGCTCATGCATAACCCCTGCGCCGTGATCCCCGTCTACAACCACGAAACCGCCGTGCCTGCCGTGGTCGACGCCCTGCTCGCCGCTGGTTTGCCTTGTGTGCTGGTCGACGACGCCAGCAGCCCCGCATGCAGCGCGGTGCTCGAACAACTTGCCCAGGGCGATAACATTTTCCTCATCCGCCTCGCCGTCAATCAAGGCAAGGGCGGCGCGGTCATGGCCGGTCTGCGTGAAGCCTCACAACTGGGCTTCACCCACGCCCTGCAAGTGGACGCCGATGGCCAGCACGACCTGCGTGATGTCGCGACGTTCATGCAAGTCTCACAACTAAACCCAGAAGCGCTGATCTGCGGTTACCCACAGTACGACGCCAGCGTGCCCAAGGGCCGTTTGTATGCGCGCTACCTGACCCACGTTTGGGTCTGGATCAACAGCCTGTCACTGCAAATTCCCGATTCGATGTGCGGCTTCCGGGTCTACCCGCTGAGGCCGACACTGGCGTTGATCAACTCGGTCAAGCTGGGCAAACGCATGGACTTCGACCCCGAAATCCTGGTGCGTTTAGCCTGGCGCAACCAGCCCATGCGCTGGCTGCCAACCAAGGTTCATTACCCACAGGACGGCCTCTCGCACTTTCGTCTGTTCCACGACAACGCGCTGATTTCCGGTATGCACACCAAGCTGTTTTTCGGCATGTTGCTGCGCTTGCCGAGCATCCTGTGGAGGCGCTGGCGAACATGAGCGAGCCTCCACAGCATTGGGCTGACCATAAGGAGCGCGGCAGTTTCCGGCTGATGAAGCTCACCGCCTTCGGCGTCAAACTGCTGGGCCGACGCCTGCTCAGCCCGGTGCTTTACGCCATCGTGTTGTACTTCTTTTTGTTCGGTGGCCGCGCCCGGCGCAGCATCTGGCAATACCAGCAACGGCTGGCCGACTGGAGCGGGCAAAGCCAATTGCGCCCCTCCCGCTGGCGCGTGTTCGGACAGTTCATGGCCTTTGCCGATGCCCTGCTCGACAAGCTCGATGTGTGGAACGGCCGCCTCAAGATCGAAGACATTGAAATCGTCGACCCCGCCCTGCTGCGCAATCAGTTGCGCGGGGAACGCGGGCAGATGCTGGTGGGCGCACACCTGGGTAACCTCGAAGTGTGCCGGGCGCTGGCAGAGCTGGGCGAACAGGTGACCATGAACGTGCTGGTTCACACCAAGCACGCCGAACAATTCAATCGCCTGCTGGGTGAAGCCGGGGCCAGCCATTTGCGGCTGATTCAGGTCAGCGAACTCAACCCGGCCGTGATGCTGCAACTCAATCAGCGCCTTGAAAACGGCGAATGGCTGGCGATAGCCGGTGACCGTGTGCCGCTGCATGGCGGGCGCAATGTGCTGGTGGATTTCCTCGGTCACCCCGCGCCATTCCCGCAAGGGCCGTGGTTGCTGGCCGGGCTGCTCAAGTGCCCGGTCAACCTGATGTTTTGCCTCAAGCATGAAGGGCACTACCGAGTCACCCTCGAACCCTTCTGCGAAGCCGTACTCTGGCGGCGCAGCGACCGCGAGCAGGTGATAGCCCATTGGGCCACCCGCTACGCCGAACGACTGGGGCATTACTGCCTCCAGGCACCGCAACAATGGTTTAACTTTTACCCTTTCTGGAAGACCGATGACGACGCATCTGCATGAGCCAGTAACCTTCGGCCAAACCCCATTGCGCATTGAAGACGTGCTGACTTTGGCCAATCGTCAAGCGCCGACCCGACTGCAAGACGACGCCGAGTACCGCGAACGTATCGCCAAGGGCGCCCGTTTTCTCGACTCGCTGCTGGACAAGGAAGGCGTGATCTACGGCGTGACCACCGGCTACGGCGACTCGTGCGTGGTCGCGGTGCCGCTGGAGCACGTCGAAGCCCTGCCGCGCCACCTCTACACCTTTCACGGTTGCGGGCTGGGCAAACTGCTGGATGCCCAGGCCACCCGGGCTGTACTCGCTGCCCGCTTGCAGTCGCTGTGCCACGGCGTGTCCGGGGTGCGCATCGAGCTGCTGGAGCGTCTGCAAGCTTTTATCGCCCACGACATCCTGCCGCTGATCCCCGAAGAAGGCTCGGTCGGCGCCAGCGGCGACCTGACGCCGCTGTCCTATGTAGCAGCGACCCTGTCCGGTGAGCGCGAAGTACTGTTCAAGGGCGAGCGCCGTTTTTCGCTCGACGTACACCGCGAACTGGGCTGGACCCCGCTGGTATTGCGGCCCAAGGAAGCGCTGGCGCTTATGAACGGCACCGCCGTGATGACCGGCCTCGCGTGCCTGGCCTATGCCCGCGCCGACTACCTGCTCAAACTTGCCACCCGCATCACCGCCCTCAATGTGGTGGCACTGCAAGGCAACCCCGAGCACTTCGACGAACGCCTGTTCGCCGCCAAACCGCATCCGGGGCAAATGCAGGTAGCCGCGTGGATTCGCCAGGACCTGGCCATCGACGCCCCGACCGCGCCCTTGCATCGCCTGCAAGACCGCTACTCGCTGCGCTGCGCGCCTCATGTGCTCGGCGTGCTGGCTGACAGCCTGAACTGGCTGCGTTCGTTTATCGAGATTGAACTCAACAGCGCCAACGACAATCCGATCATCGACGCCGAAGAAGAACGCGTGCTCCACGGCGGGCACTTCTACGGCGGGCATATCGCCTTTGCCATGGACAGCCTCAAGACCTTGGTAGCCAACGTCGCCGACCTGCTCGACCGCCAGCTCGCGCTACTGGTGGACGTGCGTTACAACCACGGCTTGCCGAGCAACCTGTCGGGCGCTACCGCTGAGCGGGCGATGCTCAATCACGGTTTTAAAGCGGTGCAGATCGGCACCAGCGCCTGGACCGCCGAGGCGTTGAAAAACACCATGCCGGCCAGCGTGTTTTCGCGCTCCACCGAGTGCCACAACCAGGACAAAGTGAGCATGGGCACCATCGCTGCCCGCGATGCAATCCGCGTGCTGGAACTGACCGAACAGGTCGCCGCTGCCACCTTGCTGGCGGCCAACCAGGGTGTGTGGTTGCGCAGCCGCGCCGAAGACGCCCGCCCGTTGCCGCCCGCACTGGCGCAGATGCACGCCGAACTGGCCAAGGACTTTGCGCCAGTGATCGAAGACCGTGCCCTGGAAGCCGAGTTGCGGTTGTGCCTGAGCCGGATCGCCCAACAACACTGGAGGCTGCATGCGTAGCAAAGGCGTTTTGCACGTTGATACCGAAGTAGTGGTGCCGTTTTTCGACATCGACACCATGCACGTGGTGTGGCACGGCCATTACGTCAAATACCTCGAAGTAGCGCGTTGCGCGCTGCTCGACCATATCGGCCACAACTACACGCAGATGCTCGATGCGGGCTACGCGTGGCCGGTAATCGACATGCAACTGCGTTATGTACGCGGTGCGACGTTTGGCCAGCGTATCAACGTGCGCGCCAGCCTGGTGGAGTGGGAGAACCGCCTGAAAATCAACTATCTGATTACTGATCTGATCACGGGCGAACGGCTGACCCGGGCCGTGACGGTGCAGGTGGCGGTTGAGATCGCCAGCAAGGAAATGCAGTTGGCGTCGCCAAGGTGCTTTACCGAAGCTGTGGCCAGGGTGCTGGCATGAGTGTGTTTAATAATCTCAGTAGCCGCTACCGCAGGCTGCGATCGAGCCCGAAGGGATCGCGCTTCTTCAAAACCGAAGGTCCTTCGGCCCTTATCGCCGCCTGCGGCAGCGGCTACAGGGGGGCAGTGTTGTTGGTTTTGCTCGGGGTCACCCCGCTCGCTCACGCCTTCGACCTGCAACAACTGAGCGAGCAACTGGCCAAACCTCAGGTCATTCACGGCGACTTCATCCAGGAAAAACACCTGCGCGCCCTGCCCAGGCCGCTGACCAGCACCGGCACCTTTGTGCTGGCCAAGGACCACGGTCTGCTCTGGCAACTGAAAACCCCGCTGCAACAGGATTACCGCATCACCGCCCTTGGCATCGCCCGGCGCAACGGTACGAGCTGGCAAATGCTCCCCGGTAAAAGCGCCGGGGCCGAACAGAATCGTTTGTTTCTGGCTGTGCTGCAAGGCGACAGCAGCGGCCTGCAGCGCGATTTTGACCTGCAACTGCAAGGCGAACCCGAGCACTGGAAGCTCACCCTGACTCCGCGCTCGCTGCTGCTCAAGCAAGTGTTCAAGCAGATCAACATTGACGGCGGCGAACTGGTGCAACGCATCGAGCTGCAAGAAACCCAGGGCGACAGCACCCTGCTGAAGATGCAAAACAGCGTCAGCAACCAACCCTTGAGTAGCGCGGAGCAGCACGATTTTGCGCAGTGAACACTGGTTGCCCCGTGGCTTTTTGATCCTGCTGCTGGCTGTGCTCGCGCTCGCCGGGTGGCAATGGCGTCACGGCGCACCGCTGTCGGCCAACCTGATGGAACTGGTGCCCGGGGATTCGCCCGACGCACTGGAGCTAAGCGCCGAACAGCGCATGCAAGAACCCCTGAACCGCGAAATGCTGGTGCTGGTGGGCAGTGCCGATCGTCAGCAAGCCATCGCTGCAGCTGAGCAATTGGGCCAGCAGTGGCAAGCCAGCGGTCTGTTCGAGAAGGTGCAGTGGAACCTGCAGGCCGACCTTGCGGGCCTGCGCGAACAACTGCTGCGCGGGCGGCTGGCGATGCTCTCTGCAGCCGACCGCACGCAACTGATCGAGCACCCCGATGCTTTTGTCCAACAGCGCGTACAGGCGCTGTTCGACCCCTTCACCGGCTTCAGCCTGGTGCCCAGCCAGGATGACTGGCTGGGCCTGACCGGGCGCATCCAGAACAGCCAGCCGCAACGCGGCGCTGTGCAACTCGATATTGGCAGCGGCGCCCTGATCGCCGATGCCGACGGCAAAAGCTGGGTGCTGCTGCGCGCCCGCACCCAAGGCAATGCCTTCGATATGAAGCTGCCGCTGCGGGTTGCCGAACTGCTTGAGCACAGCCGTGCGCAAGTCGCACCCGACAATGTGCAATTGCTCGCAGCCAGCGGTTTGCTCTACGCGGCCAGCGGGCAACAGCAGGCCACCCGTGAAATCACCTGGGTTGGCGGCGGGGCCACAGCGGGAATCCTGCTGCTGTTGCTGCTGGCGTTTCGGCGCTGGCGGGTGCTGCTGGCGTTTGTACCCGTGTTGGTCGGCATGCTGTTTGGTGCCGTGGCCTGCGTCGCGTTCTTTGGCAGCATGCATGTGATGACGCTGGTGCTGGGCTCCAGCCTGATCGGTGTGGCGGTGGATTACCCGCTGCATTACCTGTCCAAGAGCTGGAGCCTGAAACCCTGGCGCAGTTGGCCCGCCCTGCGCCTGACCTTGCCCGGCCTGAGCCTGAGCCTGGCCACCAGTTGCATCGGCTATCTGGCACTGGCCTTTACCCCGTTTCCGGCGTTGACCCAAATCGCCATTTTCTCCGCTGCCGGTTTGGTCGGTGCGTATCTGAGCGCCGTGTGCCTGCTGCCCGCGTTGCTCAAAGGCGTGGAACTGCGCCCTGCGCAATGGCCGCTGCGTATTGCGCAATGGTTGCTCAACGTGCGCGAAGCCTTGCTCGAACGCATCCCAACCCCTGCTTTGCTGGCTCTGCTGCTGGCGTTTTGCGCAGCTGGTTTGTGGCAACTGACCAGCAAGAACGATATCCGCCAATGGGTCGGCGCCCCGCCGCAATTGCTCGCCGAGGCACAGGCCATTGCACGGATTACCGGCTATCAGCCCACCAGCCAGTTCTTCCTGGTGCGCGCCGACAACGAGCAGCAATTGCTGGAGCGCCAAGCCGCCCTTGGTGAGCGTCTGGATCAGTTGGTGCACACCGGCAAGTTGCAGGGTTACCTGGCGCTGAACCAGTTGGTCAGCCTGCCCAGCGAGCAACAACGACTGCGCGATGCGCTGACCCAACTGGCGCAACACTGGCAACCGCTGCTGGAGCTGGGTGTACCCGAGGCCGCACTGAAAAACGAGCTGGTGCAATTGCAGGCGTTGCCCGAACAACATATCGATGACGCGCTGAAAGGGCCGTTGGCCGAGCCTTGGCGTGCACTCTGGCTGGGTAAAAATGATGCAGGCGTCGCGGCAATGGTCAGCCTGCAAGGCTTGAGCAATGCCAGCCTGCTGCGCGAGCAGGCGCAAAACCTGCCAGGCGTACAACTGGTCGACCGCTTGGGCGATTTGAACAAGGTGTTCGCCGCCACGCAAATCAGCGCCGCCGAATTGAAGCTGCTGTCCTGCGCCTTGATCGTATTGTTGTTGGTCGCGCCGTTCGGTGTTGGCGGGGCGCTGCGCATCGTCGCTCTGCCCCTGCTGGCCGCTCTGTGCAGCCTTGCCAGCCTCGGTTGGTTGGGCCAGCCGCTGACGCTGTTCAGCCTGTTTGGCCTGCTGCTGGTGACAGCGATCAGTGTCGACTACGCGATCCTGATGCGCGAGCAGATCGGCGGTGCCGCCGTGAGCCTGCTCGGCACCCTGCTGGCGGCGCTGACTACCTGGCTTTCGTTCGGCCTGCTGGCGGTGTCGAGCACGCCTGCGGTCAGCAACTTCGGCCTGTCGGTCAGTCTTGGGTTGGCGTTCAGTTTTATCCTCGCGCCTTGGGCGGGCAAGCAGGAGCACAGCCAATGATGACCATCGTATTCTGGTTGCTCGCCCTGGCCCTGTTTGCCGTGGCGACCCGGGTGGGCCGTCACTTTGGCGTGATCCCGATTGTCAGCCAGTTGCTGCTGGCGTCCATCGGCTTGCCGCTGCTGATGCTGTTCTGGATCGAACCGCACTGGCAGCTCAGCGGCGCGCAACTGGTCACGCCAGTGTGGCTTAAAAGTTTCTACAGCCTGAGTTTCGCCCTGTTGCTCGGCACCATCTTGAGCGACGTGATCGATCTGCGCATTGATCGTCAAAGCGTGAAAATCGCCCTGCCCAGCTTTGTCGTACCCTTCGCCTGCGGGCTGGCCTGCGCCGTGTGGTTGCTGCCGGAACAACCTTGGTTAAGCTCACTGGCCGTGGGCCTGGTCTTTGCCATCACCGCAATCCCGGTGTTGTACTTGTACTTGCGCCACATCGACTACCCGCCTGCCGCCACCCGCCGCTTGGTGCAAAGCGCGATCCTGATCGACCTGACGTGCTGGAGCCTGTTTGGGCTGGCCCAGGGCAGCCTCGACTTCAACAGTTTGCTGCTGCCCATTGCCGGGGCCTTGCTGCCGCTGCTTCTGCGAACCCTGCGCATTCGCCAGCCGCTGTGCTACAGCCTGAGCTTTTTCGCCTTGCTGGTGGTGGCCGAACATTACCGCCTTAACGCGCTGATTTTCGGCGTTGGCTACCTGATCTGCATGGCCTGGCTCAAGATGCCCTTGGTGATGCCGTTAAAAGCCCTATGGCTGGAACGCCTGCAAACCCACCTTGCGGTGCCGCTGATCCTCACGTTCGGCATAGTGCAGATCGATGTGCACAGTGCCCTGAGCGAGATCAGCGTGCTGCAGATGGCCGCGCTGTTGCTGTTGCCGATGGCCAGCAAACTGCTGGGTAACTGGCTCGGGTTGAGCTGGGCCACGCCGTCCTTTGCAGGGGCCAGCAAATGGCGTGAAAGCCTGTTACTGAATATTCGCGGGTTGAGTGAAATAGTGTTCCTCAACCTGCTGCTGCAACAACAGCTCATCAGCCCGGCGCTGTACTTCGCACTGATGCTGATGGGCCTGATCGCCACGCTGTTACCGGCGCTGGCGGGCATGAATAAACCCCTTTTGAAGTCGGCTGTAATCCCCGGCAAGGAGCCTCTGTGTCAGTAATGGAAATGGAACGTCGTCAGGTTGTGGTGATTGGTGCCGGGCCGTCTGGCGCCATCGCCTCGGCCTTGCTCAAACGCAAGGGTCACGATGTGTTGATCATCGAGCGCCAGCACTTCCCGCGTTTTTCCATCGGCGAGAGCCTGTTGTCGCACTGCCTCGATTTCATCGAAGAAGCAGGCATGCTGGAAGCCGTGCAAGCCGCTGGTTTTCAGCTGAAAAACGGCGCCGCTTTTGCTTGGGGCGAGCAGTACAGCGCCTTCGATTTTGGTGACACGTTCAGCAACGGCAAACCCACCACCTTTCAAGTACAACGCGCCGACTTCGATAAGCTGCTGGCCGATCAGGCCGCCTTGCAGGGGGTTGAAATCCGCTACGGTGAGACCGTAATCGCCACCGATGTCTTGCGGGCCAAGCCGGTGTTGGAAGTTGAGCGCGAAGACGGCAGCCGCTATCAGGTCGAAACTGATTTTATCCTCGACGCCAGCGGTTATGGCCGTGTGCTCCCGCGTTTACTCGACCTTGAGGCACCTTCGAACTTCCCGGTGCGTCAGGCGATATTTACCCACGTTGAAGACCGTATTGATTGCGAAGGCTTTGATCGCAACAAGATCCTAATTACCACCCACCCGACCCAGCGCGATATCTGGTTCTGGAGCATCCCGTTCAGCAATGGCCGCTGCTCGGTGGGCGTGGTCGCGGCGGCGGAGCATTTTGAGGGCCGCAGCGAAAACCTCGACGAGTGCCTGCGCAGCTTTATCGACGAAACCCCAAGCCTGCAACGGGTGCTGGCCAAGGCCGTGTGGGACACCCCGGCGCGCACCATCGGCGGCTACTCGGCCAATGTCAAAACCCTGCACGGGCCGGGCTTTGCGCTGTTGGGCAATGCTGCCGAGTTCCTCGACCCGGTGTTCTCCTCAGGCGTGACCATCGCCATGCGCTCGGCCAGCATGGCCGCTGGCGTGCTGCACCGTCAGTTGCAAGGTGAAGCCGTAGACTGGCAAACCGAGTTTGCCGAGCCGCTCAAGCGCGGGGTCGATACTTTCCGCTGCTACGTCGAAGGCTGGTACGCCGGCACCTTCCAGGACGTGATCTACCACCCTGACAGCTCGCCACACATTCGCCGCATGATCAGCTCGATTCTGGCGGGCTATGCCTGGGATGAAAACAACCCGTTTGTCAGCGAACCCAAGCGCCGTTTGCGCATGCTGTCGGACATCTGCGCCACGGAGTCCGCATGAAACCTTTGAGCGATACCTACGTAGAAGAAACCCGCCTGGGGTTCTGGTTTTTGCGTAGTCACACCTGGCAGCACCATGTGCTGCGGGTGGCGATCAATGACCTGCGCAGCTTGTTCAGCGACCCGCTGCCATCGGCGCCAGTGATTCTGGATGCCGGTTGCGGCCAGGGCAAATCGTTCCAGTACCTGCACAAAACCTTCGCCCCCAAGCGTTTGATTGGGCTGGATGCCGATCCGCTGAGCCTGCAACTGAGCGGCGAAGAAGCCAAGCGTCAGGGCATAGACATCGAGCTGATCGGCAGCGATTGCGCCGAACTTGATATACCGGACGCAAGCGTCGACATCCTGTTCTGCCACCAGACCTTTCACCATTTGGTGCAGCAGGACCGGGCGCTGGCCGAGTTTCACCGAGTACTCAAGCCCGGTGGTTACCTGCTGTTTGCCGAGTCCACCGAGGCCTATATCGACACGTGGGTGATTCGCTGGCTGTTCCGCCACCCCATGCACGTGCAGAAAAGCGCGGAGCAATACCTGGAAATGATCCGTGACCAGGGCTTCGAATTTGAAGCGCGGAACGTCTCGTACCCGTACCTGTGGTGGAGCCGCTCCAAGGATTTCGGCCTGCTCGAGCGTTTGGGCTTGCTTAAGCCAAAACCGGTAGGGCAACGGGAAGAAACCTTGGTTAATGTGGTAGCGCGCAAGCCCCAGCAAGGCACTAAACCATGATGAATGCGATCTCTGTAGCCGCTGCCACAGGCTGCGATGGCGTGCGAAGCAGGCCCGTTTTTTTGAAGGCCCTTCGGCCCTTATCGCAGCCTGCGGCAGCGGCTACAAGGATCGGCGTCGCTCTGTGGATAGTCTTGCTCCTGTTACTCAGCGGTTGCACCAGCCTGCCGCTGCCCAAGCACACGCCAACCCTGGCCTTGCCCATGCAGTTGCATATCCAGCGCGAACAGGCCGATCAGCGTCAGGACTGGTTGCTGGTGATCCAGCAGGAGAGTGCCGGGTTGCGCTGGTCATTGATGGACCCGCTGGGGATTCCACTGGCACGTCAGTTGCTGCAAGGCGCCAACTGGCACGCCGACGGTCTGTTGCCGCCCAACCCCGAGGCCCGCGAGCTGTTCGCCGCACTATTGTTTGCGCTAACCCCTGGGGCTGAATTGACGAATAATTATCCACAGGCAAAAACTGCGTCTGATCTGCGATTTATGGAACAACGCTGGCAAGTGCACTACCTGCAACCCCAGGTGTTTCGCATCGATATGAAAAACAACCTGCATTACACGGTCAGCCCGCTGGAGGCCGCCCCATGACTGCTTACCTCAATGCCCTTGGCGTGGTCTGTGCGCTGGGCCGTGGCTCGCAAGAAGTTGCCCGCAAGCTGTTTGCCGGTGACTGCTCGGGCATGCAGCAGCAAAGCGGCTGGGTGCCCGAGCGCGCACTGACCATGGGTGCGGTAAGCGGTGATCTGGTAGCAATCCCGGCCACGCTCACCCAACACAGCAGCCGCAATAACCAGTTGTTGCTCGAAGCCGCATTACAGATTCAAGGCGATATCGAACAGGCGATTCAGACCTTCGGCCGCGAGCGCATCGCCGTCGTACTGGGCACCAGCACCTCAGGTATCGATGAAGCCAGCCGTGGCATTGCTCACTATCTGCAACATCAGCAATTCCCCGCTGATTACGACTATCAGCAACAAGAGCTCAGCGCACCGGCTACATTCCTGGCCGAATGGCTGAACATCAGCGGCCCGGCCTACGTGATTTCCACCGCTTGCACCTCCAGCGCCCGCGCCCTGATGAGCGCCCAGCGGCTGCTGGACATGAACCTGTGCGACGTCGTGCTATGCGGCGGTGTCGATACGCTGTGCAAGTTGACGCTCAACGGCTTCTCTGCGCTCGAAGCGGTGTCCGATGAGCGCTGCAATCCGTTTTCGGCGAACCGTCACGGCATCAATATCGGCGAAGCGGCCGCCCTGTTCGTGATGAGCAAGCAACCCGCCAGCAGCCACTGCATCGCCTTGCTCGGCGCGGGCGCCAGCAGTGATGCCCACCACATTTCGGCCCCGGAACCCAGCGGGCGCGGCGCCGCCCAAGCCATGCACAAGGCCTTGAGCCGTGCGGGTGTGCAGCCGAAGCAAATCGGCTACCTGAACCTGCATGGCACTGCCACCCAGCACAACGACGCGATGGAAAGCCACGCCGTGGCCCTGGTCTTCCCCGAAGGCGTGCCATGCTCGTCAACCAAGCCCATGACCGGTCACACCCTGGGTGCGGCAGGCGCACTGGAAGCCGCCTTTTGCTGGCTCAGCCTGAACCACGGCGATGCCCTGGCGCCACACGTCTGGGATGGCCAACCCGACCCGGCGCTGCCCGCGCTCAACTGGGTAACCCCCGGCCAGACCCTCGCCCCGACCCCGCAACGCTGCCTGATGAGCAACTCGTTTGCCTTCGGCGGCAATAACGTCAGCCTGATTATCGGAGACGCCCCATGATTGATTGGCCGCTCGCCGAATTGCTGCCCCACGCTGGTGACATGATCCTGATCGATCAGGTGCTGGCGTTTGATCAAGAACAGATTCAAACCCGCCTCACTGTGCGTGCAGGCGGTTTGTTCAACCGTGAAGACGCCAGCCTGCCCGCGTGGGTCGGTATTGAGCTGATGGCCCAGAGCGTGGCGGCGTATGCCGGTTGCCGCGCCCGCGTGCAAGGCCGTCCCGTGGAGCTGGGTTTCTTGCTCGGCACGCGTAAATTTGAATGCAATGTCGAACACTTCCCGTTGGGCAGCGAACTGCATATCCACGCGCTGCGCTCGCTGGAAGACGACAACGGCATGGGCGTGTTCGAGTGCCACCTCACCGGCGCCGGCATTCATGCCAGCGCCCGCCTGAACGTGTTCCGCCCACCTCAGGCCGAAAACTATCTTGCTCAAGTATCCCAGGAGACCCGCCATGACTGAGTCCGTTTTGGTCACAGGTTCCAGCCGTGGCATTGGCCGCGCCATTGCCTTGCGTCTGGCACAGGCCGGTTTTGATCTGGTGCTGCATTGCCGCAGTGGCCGCAGCGAAGCCGACGCGGTCATGGCCCAGGTTCAGGCCTTGGGCCGTAGCGCTCGCGTGCTGCAATTCGATGTATCGGATCGCGCCCAGTGCAGAGCCATTCTGGAGGCCGATGTTGAAACCCACGGCGCTTATTACGGTGTAGTGCTCAACGCCGGGCTGACCCGCGACGGCGCGTTCCCGGCCCTGAGCGAAGACGATTGGGACGTGGTGATGCGCACCAACCTCGACGGTTTCTACAACGTCCTGCACCCGGTGATGATGCCGATGATCCGTCGCCGTGCTGCCGGTCGCATTGTGTGCATCACCTCGGTATCGGGGCTGATCGGTAATCGCGGGCAGGTCAACTACAGCGCCTCCAAAGCCGGTTTGATCGGTGCCGCCAAGGCCCTGGCCATCGAGCTGGGCAAACGCAAAATCACCGTCAACTGCGTGGCACCCGGTCTGATCGACACCGCCATGCTCGACGAAAACGTACCGGTAGAAGAACTGATGAAAATGATTCCAGCCCAACGCATGGGCACCCCGGAGGAAGTCGCCGGGGCGGTTAACTTTTTGATGTCGGCCGAAGCGGGTTACATCACGCGTCAGGTGCTGGCCGTCAATGGAGGCCTGTGCTGATGAAGCGCGTTGTCGTCACCGGCATGGCCGGTATCACCTCGCTGGGCAGTGACTGGGCCAGTATCGAGGCCAACTTCGTGGCTGGGCGCAGCGGCATCCGGCGCATGGACGAGTGGGATCGCTTCACCGAACTCAACACCCGGCTGGCCGGACCGGTTGATGATTTTGCGGTGCCCGCACACTGGACCCGCAAGCAACTGCGCAGCATGGGCCGCGTCTCACGCATGGCCGTGGGCGCAGCGGAACTGGCCTTGCAAGACGCCGGTCTGCTGGGCAACCCGATCATTCGCGACGGCCGCATGGGCGTGGCCTGCGGCTCGTCCACGGGCAGCACCGAAGATATCAAGGCCTTCGGTAACATGCTGCTCAACTCGGTTGCAGACGGCCTCAACGCCAATAGTTATGTGCGCATGATGCCGCACACCACAGCGGCCAATATCAGCATATTTTTTGGCCTGACCGGGCGTTTGATTCCGACCTCCAGCGCCTGCACCAGCGGTAGCCAGGGCATCGGCTATGCCTACGAGGCCATCAAGTTCGGACGCTTGCCTCTTATGCTGGCCGGTGGTGCAGAAGAGCTGTGCCCTACCGAAGCGATGGTGTTCGATGCGCTGTACGCCACCAGCCTGAAAAACGACGCACCCCACACCAGCCCGCGCCCCTACGACAGCGGCCGCGACGGCCTGGTGATCGGTGAAGGCGGCGGCATGCTGGTACTTGAAGAACTGGAACACGCACTGGCCCGCGGCGCCCATATCCACGCGGAAATTGTCGGTTTCGGCAGCAATGCCGACGGCCAGCACACCACCCGCCCGGAAGTCAGCACCATGCGCCGGGCGATGGAACTGGCGCTGGAAGACGCGGGGATCAACGCCCAGGCCATCGGCTATGTGAATGGCCATGGCACCGCTACCGAACAGGGCGACATTGCCGAAACCCTGGCCACCAGCGAGCTGTTTGGCAAACACATGCCCATCAGCTCGCAGAAGAGCTTTCTGGGCCACACCCTGGGCGCCTGTGGCGCGCTGGAATCGTGGTTCAGCATCGAGATGATGAACCGCGACCGTTATGTACCCACGCACAATCTGGATGAAATCGACCCGCGTTGCGGCGAGCTGGATTACCTGCGTGACGCGTTTCGCGTGATGCACAACGATTACGTGATGAACAACAACTTTGCCTTCGGCGGGGTCAACACATCGTTGATCTTCCGTCGCTGGTCGTAACACTTCCAGGATCCCACCATGACTTACTTGCTACGCGTTACCCTGATTGCCCTGGCGTTGCTGACCACCGTGTCGTGCAGCAGCAAACGCATGCTCACCCCGGATCGCACACTGCACGCCTCGATCCAGAGCGACCGTGCACAGATGCAACAGGCCATTGTCAAAACCCTGGTGGCCCGTGGCTGGACAGTGCAAAAAATCACCTCGCAGCTGGTGCAGGCGCAAATTACCGTGCGCGAGCAATACCACGCCGAAATCGACATTCCGTACAGCGCCAACCATTACCAGATCGCCTACCGCGACAGCAGCGGCCTGGACTACAAGGACGGCAAGATCCACAAGAACTACATCCGCTGGGTACGCCTGCTGGACAAAGGCATCGTGCGTGAGTTGAAAGATCACCAGAATGAACGCACAGCCCGCCAGTTGTCGGAATCAGCGTTGGCAAAACCGTTGTAAGCCACAACGTTCAAACGCCAGAAATGACAAAGGCGCCTTTCGGCGCCTTGTTTGCAAACAGACTGGCTTGTCATCGCACGGTGTCTGTCCGGCTCTGCGATGGCTGGTTGCCCAGGATCCTCAGAGTCTCACGCGCCTTGGCAACCTTCCCAAGCGCCTTGGCGATAAAGGCAGGGTCATCCCCAGCTTCGTCCATACAAGCTTCAAGGTAGTACCCAATATCTTCTTCAGTCTTGAGGAATTCGGTGCTGTCCCAACGCGTGAATTTTTCAGTCACAAGTCATTCTCCTTATACGCTTTGGCAATCAACCGAGCTTGTTTGATATCACGGACTTGACTGCTTTTGTCTCCAGCGCACAATAAAACGATCCATTGATGACCATGCTGCATAAAGTACAGCCGGTAACCAGGGCCGTAATCGATTCGTGCTTCTTTTAGCCCAGCTCCAATCGACTTTGTATCCCCCAAATGTCCTTCAGCCATTCGATCAATCCTGACCGAAATACGCGCTCGTGCTCGACGGTCGGGCACGTCTGAAAGCCAACGAGAAAATGTTGAACTGCGAATAATTTCAATCATTCGCAAAAGGTAAACCTAAGGCTACACCTGAAGAATCAGCTGATTACACTCCCTTTCGTCAGAAATCCCATTTTATTAAATCAGCCATCGGTGCCACTGCGCGAGAGCGATCCCTTTCATTCGCAGGACGATTCCTAGAGAATCCTTGGGCCTTGCGCCTGTCTCTTTCGATCGCTAGCCTCCGGTACGTCATCCCCCATGGGTGACCGGACGTGCAAGTCCGAATCGAGTTAGGAACATGGATTATCACTGCCTAAAAACTCTGTTTTATGGCGGCTGTACGTGGGAGGTCTTCTGGCCTGCCGGGATTCAGTTCCTTTCGACCGGTCTTGCACACCCGCGTACAGCTGCCACCCTCTTTGTGTGCAAGCAAATGGCGTCAGCTCTTAATCAACTAAGGAACTGCGCCATGACTCACACACCCGAATACGAACAAACCATCGAACACACCGAAGAGCTGCTGCGTTGCGCCATTGCCACGGCGTATGCGTCGGCCGATAACTTGCACGGCCTTAACCGCGATGTGGCGCTGTCGGTGGTGCATTTGCTTGGGCAGGTCAAAACATCTGTGGATAAGTTGTTGGCCGGGTAAACGCAGTATCAATGGTGGGAGCGAGCCTGCTCGCAATGGCATCAACGCGGTATGCCGATTAACCGGGTCACCTGAATCGCGGGCAGGCCCGCTCCCACAAAAGCTCAATCCGCTAGACCCTTGCCACGGTTTTACGTGTCAGCAACTGCGCAAACGCATTTGCCATCGGTGAGTTGTTGCCCTTGCGCTGTACCAACCACACTGCCGTGTTGGCGTCCGGGTCAAGCAGCGGTCGATAGACCACGCCCTTGATACGCATATGCTGGAACGACGCCGGTAGCACCGACACCCCCAAACCCGCCGATACCAGACCGATAATGGTCATGGCCTCGCCCGCCTCCTGCGACATATGCGGGCTGAAACCCGCCGCCCGTGCCAGGCTCAGCAACTGCGCATACAGCCCGCTGCCATAGCTGCGCGCAAAGAACACAAACGGCTCGTCCGCCAACGCCGCCAGTTGCAAGCCTTGCTCGCTGCCTTCGGCCAATGGGTGATCGGCACGAATCACCGCCACCAGCGGCTCACGAAACAACTCCACGGAGCTCAACGACTCAGGCAACACCAGTGGACGCATAATTCCGACTTCGATGCTTTCATCCACCAAGCCTTCGGCGACTTCGCGGCTGCTCATTTCCTTGAGGTTCAGATGCACCGCCGGGAAGGCCTGACGGAACGCAAAGATCGCCTGGGGAATGCTGGAGTTGAACGGCGCCGATGAGGTGAAGCCGATCTTCAACTCGCCCAACTCGCCCAATTGCGCACGGCGCGCCACATCGGCAGCTTTGTCGACCTGAGCCAACACCAGACGCGCCTCTTCCAGAAACAACCGCCCCGCTTCGCTGAGTTCAACCCGGCGGTTGGTACGGTCGAAAAGCCGCGCCCCCAGTTCCTGCTCCAGCGCCTGAATCTGCTGGCTTAGTGGGGGTTGCGAGATGCCCAGCAATTGGGCGGCGCGGCCAAAGTGCAGCTCTTCGGCGACGGCAATGAAGTAGCGCAAATGGCGCAGTTCCATAGAGACTCCATTAAGTCGTAAAACCTATCAAACAGGTCGAACAATATATTGGAAAGAATCGTTAGCCACCTATATTCTTTTGCCATTGCCGCTCGGCTTTACGCTTTTTTGAGGTCCCTCGTGAAAACTGCTGTTGCCCCACTCGCCCACGAAATCCCGCCTTCGGCGCTGGATGATGTTGTCGCTCAACTCAATGACGTGTTTATCGAGAAAGGCACACCGATGTTTATGCGCACGGTGCTGGCGCTGTTCTCGGGCGGCTTTGCGACCTTTGCGCTGCTGTATTGCGTGCAACCCATGATGCCGGTGCTGTCCCATGAATACGGAATCAACGCGGCGCAAAGCAGTCTGATTCTGTCGGTGGCCACGGCGATGTTGGCTATTGGCTTACTGATTACCGGGCCGATTTCCGATGCCTTCGGGCGCAAGCAAGTGATGGTGTTTGCGCTGTTTTCCGCTGCTGCGTTTACCTTGCTCAGCGCAATGATGCCGACCTGGGAAGGAGTGCTGATTACACGGGCGCTAGTGGGCTTGTCGCTCAGCGGCCTGGCGGCAGTGGCGATGACTTACTTGAGTGAGGAGATTCACCCGCAACACATCGGCCTGGCGATGGGTTTGTACATCGGCGGTAACGCGATTGGCGGTATGAGCGGACGCTTGATCAGCGGTGTGTTGATCGACTTTGTGAGTTGGCACACGGCGATGTTGGTGATCGGCGCTCTGGCGCTGGTCGCAGCTATGGTGTTTGTGAAAATCCTGCCCGAATCGCGCAACTTCCGCCCACGGGCCATGAACCCGCGCAGCCTGCTGGACGGTTTCACCATGCACTTTCGCGATGCCGGTTTGCCGTGGCTGTTTCTGGAAGCGTTCTTGCTGATGGGCAGCTTTGTGACGCTGTTCAACTACATCGGCTATCGCCTGCTGGCCGATCCATACAACATGAATCAGGCCGTGGTCGGCTTGCTGTCGATTGTCTATCTGTCGGGTATTTACAGCTCGGCGCAGATTGGCGCGCTGGCCGACCGACTGGGACGACGCAAAGTGCTGTGGGCAGTGATTGTGCTGATGCTGGCAGGGATCGCACTGACCATGCTCGAACCCATCGCCTTCGTGGTGATCGGCATGCTGCTGTTCACCTTCGGCTTCTTCGGCGCGCACTCGGTGGCCAGTAGCTGGATTGGCCGCCGCGCGACCAAGGCCAAGGGGCAGGCCTCGTCGTTGTACCTGTTCAGTTATTACGCCGGGTCGAGTGTGGCCGGGACCTTGGGCGGCGTTTTTTGGCACCTTGCGGGCTGGAACGGTATCGGCCTGTTTATCGGCGGTTTGCTGGTGGTTGCGCTGCTGGTGGCGCTGCACCTGGCCAAATTGCCCGTGTTGCCAGGCAATAGCAAAAACGCCTGATCGCCCACAAAAAAGCCCGGTTCTCGTGAATGAGAACCGGGCTTTTTTTATACCGCCAGATTACTGGTGATATTGCCCCGAAAATTCATGCACGGCGCTGATAAAGGCGCCAGCATGTTCAGGCTTCACTTCCGGGGTGATGCCGTGACCCAGGTTGAACACATGGCCCGAACCGTTGCCGTAGCTGGCCAGGATGCGCTTGACCTCGGTGCGGATCGCTTCCGGGTTGGCGTAGAGCACGGTCGGGTCCATGTTGCCTTGCAGCGCAACCTTGCTGCCCACACGCTTGCGGGCTTCGCCCAGGTCGCAGGTCCAGTCCAGGCCCAACGCGTCAGCGCCAACGTCGGCAATGCTTTCAAGCCACAGGCCACCGTTTTTGGTGAACAGAATGACCGGCACTTTGCGACCTTCGTGCTCGCGGATCAGGCCGCTGACGATTTTGCGCATATAGGCCAAGGAGAATTCCTGATAGGCCGCCGACGACAGATTACCGCCCCAGGTATCGAAAATTTGTACCGCTTGCGCACCGGCCAGGATCTGGCCGTTGAGGTACGAGGTCACCGACTGCGCCAGCTTGTCGAGCAGCAAGTGCATGGCTTGCGGGGTGTCGTAGAGCATGGCCTTGGTTTTGCGGAAGTCCTTGGACGAGCCGCCTTCGACCATGTAGGTGGCCAAAGTCCACGGGCTGCCGGAGAAGCCGATCAGCGGCACGCGACCATTGAGTTCCTTGCGGATGGTGCTGACTGCGTTCATCACGTAGCCAAGGTCTTTTTGTGGATCAGGAATCGGCAGCGCTTCGATGTCGGCCAAGGTACTGACGACTTTTTTGAAGCGTGGACCTTCACCAGTTTCGAAGTACAGGCCTTGGCCCATGGCATCGGGGATGGTCAGGATATCGGAGAACAGGATGGCCGCATCCAGCTGCGGGAAGCGGTCCAGAGGCTGCATGGTGACTTCACAGGCGAATTCGGCGTTCTTGCACAGGCTCATGAAATCGCCGGCCTTGGCGCGGCTGGCACGGTACTCCGGCAGGTAGCGACCGGCCTGACGCATCATCCAGACAGGCGTTACGTCTACGGGTTGCTTGAGCAAAGCGCGAAGGAAACGGTCATTCTTGAGAACAGTCATGTCAGCATCCGTGAAAAAAGTGGGGGCATTTTCTCAGAGACGGACGCAAAAGGCACGGCAAGTGCCGTGCCTTTTATCTATCGGGGCGATTTGTCGCGGTGTAACGCCGTATTTGGCAACACCGTGAAACAACTGTGGGAGCGGGCTTGCTCGCGATACAGATAACTCGATTGATCAGCAGACCGAGTTGATCCCATCGCGGGCAAGCCCGCTCCCACAGGGGGATTGGGCTAGACGCCCAGGTAATCCATGATCCCTTCAGCCGCAGTACGGCCTTCGAAGATCGCGGTTACCACCAGGTCAGATCCGCGCACCATGTCACCACCGGCAAAAATCTTCGGGTGGCTGGTCTGGTGCTTGAACTGCGACTGCTCGGGCGCAATCACGCGGCCCTGGCTGTCGGTCTGGATCTCGAACTGGTCGAACCATGACGCCGGGCTCGGACGAAAGCCAAACGCGATGATCACGGCGTCTGCCGCGATGATCTCTTCGGAACCCGGAATCGGCTCCGGGCTACGACGGCCACGGGCATCCGGTTCGCCGAGACGGGTCTCGACAACCTTCACGCCTTCAACCTTGCCTTCACCAACAATGGCGATCGGCTGACGGTTGTAGAGGAATTTAACGCCCTCTTCCTTGGCGTTTTTCACCTCTTTACGCGAGCCCGGCATGTTGGCTTCGTCACGACGATAGGCACAGGTCACCGATTTGGCGCCCTGGCGAATCGAAGTGCGGTTGCAGTCCATGGCCGTGTCGCCACCACCGAGCACCACAATTTTTTTGCCTTTCATGTCGACGAAGTCTTCCGGCGACTTTTCAAAGCCCAGATTGCGGTTGACGTTGGCGATCAGGAAATCCAGCGCATCGTGCACGCCCGGCAGGTCTTCACCGGCAAAACCACCTTTCATGTAGGTGTAGGTGCCCATGCCCATAAAGACCGCGTCGTATTCGGCCAGCAGCTGTTCCATGCTGATGTCCTTGCCGATTTCGGTATTGAGACGGAACTCGATACCCATGCCGGTGAACACTTCGCGACGGTGGCTCAGTACGGTTTTTTCCAGTTTGAACTCCGGGATACCGAAGGTCAGCAGACCGCCGATTTCCGGGTTCTTGTCGAAGACCACCGGGGTCACGCCGCCACGTACCAGCACGTCGGCACAGCCCAGGCCCGCAGGGCCCGCGCCGATGATCGCCACACGTTTACCGGTCGGCACCACCTTGGACATGTCCGGGCGCCAGCCCATAGCGAACGCGGTATCGGTGATGTATTTCTCGACCGAGCCGATGGTCACTGCGCCAAAACCGTCGTTCAGGGTGCAAGCACCCTCGCACAAGCGGTCTTGCGGGCACACCCGGCCACACACTTCGGGAAGGGTGTTGGTCTGGTGCGACAGCTCAGCGGCAGCGAGGATATTGCCCTCGGCCACCAGCTTGAGCCAGTTGGGAATGAAGTTATGCACAGGGCATTTCCATTCACAGTACGGGTTGCCGCAACCCAGGCAGCGGTGAGCCTGATCGGCAGACTGCTGGGGTTTGAAGGGTTCGTAAATTTCCACGAACTCTTTTTTGCGTTGACGTAACAGTTTCTTCTTCGGATCTTTGCGCCCGACATCGATGAACTGGAAGTCGTTACTCAGACGTTCAGCCATGGTTAAAACCTCATCAAACTTTTCAGGCGCATATCACTGCGGGTTGGCACGGATGCTGGAAAGCAACGATTTCAAGCTGGCAGCCTTAGGCTTGACCATCCAGAACCGACGCAGGTAGTCATCGAGGTTTTCCGAGAGGTTGCGACCCCACTCGCTGTTGGTTTCCTCAACGTATTCGTCCAGCACGTGTTGCAGGTGATTACGGTAGGCCTCCATCGCTTCGCCACTGATCCGCTGGATTTCCACCAGTTCGTGGTTAACCTTGTCGACGAAAGTGTTGTCCTGATCCAGCACGTAGGCGAAACCGCCGGTCATGCCCGAGCCGAAGTTGTAACCGGTTTTGCCCAATACGCAGACGAAACCGCCTGTCATGTATTCGCAGCAGTGATCGCCTGTGCCTTCAACCACGGTGTGAGCACCGGAGTTACGCACCGCGAAACGCTCACCCGCCGTACCAGCCGCAAACAATTTGCCGCCGGTTGCTCCGTACAGGCAGGTGTTGCCGACAATCGCGCTGTCCTGGGTTTTGTAAATGCTGCCTGTTGGCGGCACTATCACCAGCTTGCCACCAGTCATGCCTTTGCCTACGTAGTCGTTGGCATCGCCTTGCAGGTACATGTTCAAACCACCGGCGTTCCACACACCAAAGCTCTGACCTGCAGTGCCTTTGAAGTGGAATGTGATCGGTGCTTTGGCCATGCCCTGGTTGCCGTGGGCACGGGCGATTTCACCCGAGATACGGGCACCGATCGAACGGTCGCAGTTGCAGATATCGAGCGAGAACTCGGCACCGCTCATGTCGTTGATGGCTGAAGTCGCCAGCTCGACCATCTTCTCGGCCAGCAGGCCTTTGTCGAATGGCGGGTTGCGCTCTACTTGGCAGAACTGTGGCTTGTCGGCCGGGATATGGTCGCTGCCCAGCAGGGGCGTCAGGTCCAGGTTGTGCTGTTTGGCGGTTTCGCCCTGCAGAATTTCCAGCAGGTCGGTACGCCCGATCAGCTCTTCGAGAGTGCGCACGCCCAGCTTGGCCAGCCACTCGCGAGTTTCTTCGGCCACGTAGGTGAAGAAGTTGACCACCATGTCGACGGTGCCGATGTAGTGGTTTTTACGCAGCGATTCGTTCTGGGTCGCAACGCCGGTAGCGCAGTTATTGAGGTGGCAAATACGCAGATATTTGCAACCCAGCGCAATCATCGGTGCAGTCCCGAAACCGAAGCTTTCAGCACCCAGGATCGCCGCCTTGATCACGTCGAGGCCGGTTTTCAGGCCGCCGTCGGTCTGTACCCGCACTTTGCCGCGCAGGTCGTTGCCGCGCAGGGTCTGGTGGGTTTCAGCCAGGCCCAGCTCCCACGGTGCACCCGCGTACTTGATGGAGGTCAATGGCGATGCGCCAGTGCCGCCGTCATAGCCGGAGATGGTGATCAGGTCGGCATAGGCCTTGGCCACGCCAGCAGCGATGGTGCCTACGCCCGCTTCAGCTACCAGCTTCACCGATACCAGCGCTTTCGGATTGACCTGTTTGAGGTCAAAGATCAGCTGCGACAAGTCTTCGATGGAATAGATGTCGTGGTGCGGCGGTGGCGAAATCAGGGTCACGCCGGGTACGGCATAACGCAGCTTGGCGATCAGACCGTTGACCTTGCCGCCTGGCAGTTGCCCGCCCTCGCCCGGCTTGGCGCCTTGGGCCACCTTGATTTGCAGCACTTCGGCGTTGACCAGGTATTCCGGGGTTACACCGAAACGGCCAGTGGCCACTTGCTTGATTTTCGAGCTTTTGATGGTGCCGTAACGCGCAGGGTCTTCGCCGCCTTCACCGGAGTTGGAGCGTGCGCCCAAACGGTTCATGGCTTCGGCCAGGGCTTCATGGGCTTCTGGCGACAGTGCGCCCAACGAGATACCAGCCGAGTCGAAACGCTTGAGGATCGAGTCCAGCGGTTCGATGTCGTCGATGGACAGCGGCGTATCGAGGGTCTTGACCTTGAACAGGTCGCGGATCATCGACACCGGGCGCTTGTCGACCAGAGCGGTGTATTCCTTGAACTTGCTGTAGTCGCCCTGCTGCACAGCGGCTTGCAGGGTAGCTACCACGTCCGGGTTGTAGGCGTGGTATTCGCCACCGTGCACATACTTGAGCAGGCCGCCTTGCTGGATCGGCTTGCGCGCGCTCCAGGCTTCGGCCGCCAGCAGTTTTTGCTCGGCTTCAAGGTCAACGAAACGGGCACCCTTGATGCGGCTTGGCACGCCACGGAAGCTCAGGTCGCAAATTTCTTCGGACAGGCCGATGGCTTCGAACAGCTGCGCACCGCGGTACGAGGCAATGGTCGAGATGCCCATCTTCGACAGGATCTTGAGCAGGCCTTTGGTGATGCCTTTGCGGTAGTTCTTGAACACCTCATAGAGGTCGCCCAGCACTTCACCGGTACGGATCAGGTCGCCCAGCACTTCGTAGGCCAGGAACGGGTACACCGCCGAGGCACCGAAACCGATCAGCACCGCAAAGTGATGCGGGTCACGGGCGGTCGCGGTTTCGACCAGGATGTTGCTGTCGCAACGCAGGCCTTTCTCGGTCAGACGGTGATGCACAGCGCCCACAGCCAGCGAGGCGTGAACCGGCAGCTTGCCCGGCGCGATATGACGGTCGCTCAGCACGATCTGGGTACGGCCAGCGCGTGCAGCCTCTTCGGCCTGATCGGCGATATTACGCACGGCCGCTTCAAGGCCGACGCTTTCGTCGTAGTTGAGGTCGATGATCTGACGCTCAAAACCCGGCAGATCGAGGTTCATCAGCGAGCGCCACTTGGCAGGCGAGATCACTGGCGAACTGAGAATCACACGGGAGGCGTGCTCCGGCGATTCCTGGAAGATGTTGCGCTCGGCACCGAGGCAGATCTCCAGCGACATGACGATGGCTTCACGCAGCGGGTCGATCGGCGGGTTGGTCACCTGCGCGAACTGCTGGCGGAAGTAGTCATATGGCGTACGTACGCGCTGGGACAGCACGGCCATTGGCGTGTCGTCACCCATCGAGCCTACGGCTTCGTAACCTTGCTCGCCCAACGGGCGCAGCACCTGGTCGCGCTCTTCGAACGTGACCTGATACATCTTCATGTATTGCTTGAGCTGATCAACGTCGTAAAACGCCGAACCGTGGTCATGGTCGTCGATGGTGGCCTGGATGCGCAGGGCATTCTTGCGCAGCCACTGTTTGTACGGGTGGCGCGACTTCAAGCGGTTGTCGATGGAGTCGGTGTCCAGTACCTGACCGGTTTCGGTGTCCACGGCGAGGATCTGGCCAGGGCCGACACGGCCTTTGGCGATCACGTCTTCAGGCTTGTAGTCCCATACGCCGATTTCCGAAGCGATGGTGATGTAGCCATTGGTGGTTGTCACCCAACGCGCCGGGCGCAAGCCGTTACGGTCGAGCAGGCAGACCGCGTAACGACCGTCGGTCATTACTACGCCAGCCGGGCCGTCCCACGGTTCCATGTGCATGGAGTTGTACTCATAGAACGCCCGCAGATCGGGGTCCATGGTTTCAACGTTCTGCCACGCAGGTGGAATCAGCATGCGCACGCCACGGAACAGGTCGATACCGCCGGTGACCATCAGCTCCAGCATGTTGTCCATGCTGGAGGAGTCGGAACCCACACGGTTAACCAGCGGCCCGAGCTCGTCGAGGTCGCCGATCAGGTCGTTGGCAAACTTGGTGCGACGGGCCTGGGCCCAGTTGCGGTTGCCGGTGATGGTGTTGATCTCGCCGTTGTGGGCGAGAAAGCGGAATGGCTGAGCCAGCGGCCACTTCGGCAGGGTGTTGGTGGAGAAGCGCTGGTGGAACACGCAGATTGCGGTTTGCAGGCGCTCATCGCTCAGGTCCGGATAGAAGGCGGTGAGATCCGCCGGCATCATCAGGCCTTTATAAATGATGGTCTTGTGGGAAAAGCTGCAGATGTAGTGATCGGTGTCAGCCGCGTTGCTCACCGAAGAACGGCGGCGGGCGCTGAACAGTTTGATCGCCATGTCCTGATCGCTCAGGCCATCGCCTGCGATAAACACTTGCTCGATCTGCGGCAAACGCTCCAGTGCCAGACGGCCCAGAACGCTGGTATCGATTGGCACCTTGCGCCAGCCCACCAATTGCAGGCCAGCCGCCAGGATTTCGCTGTTCATGTTAGTGCGGGCCGCTTCGGCCTTGATCGGGTCCTGGTTGAAAAACACCATGCCGACCGCGTATTGCTTGGGCAAATCTGCGCCGAACTGTTCCTTGGCGGTTGCGCGCAAGAACACATCAGGCTTTTGAATCAGCAGGCCACAACCGTCACCGGTCTTGCCGTCTGCGTTGATCCCACCGCGGTGGGTCATGCAGGTCAGGGCTTCAATGGCGGTTTGCAGGAGGGTATGACTAGGTTCGCCCTGCATATGGGCAATCAGGCCGAAACCACAGTTATCCTTGAATTCATCGGGGTGGTACAGACCTGCTTTCATAGACACTTTCTCACCAGGCTGCCCCAAAAAGGGGCAAATTTCTTTTAATTCAACCACTTGCTCCCCACGCTGAACGTACGCCAGCTTGGCAGGGGCAAAAGGGTGGTCATTCTACACACCGCCATAAAGGCTCACAAATTTAGCGCCGATTAAATGAAATTTAATGTCGCGTTTGTGAATGTTTAAAGCGATTAGCCGTGCTAGTCAAAACATTTTTTGATGTTGACCGTCGCGCGGCGCAGACACCACAAGGCACACGGCTCAAAAGCCGCATGCTCTAGCAGGAATGTTGGAGTGCTGGAAAGGCGACCTGGGTAAGGTCGCCGGATCATCAGCGAGCTGCAGCCAGTTCTTGTTGAACGCTGGCGACAGTGCGAGGCCAAGGTTTACCAGCCTGTGTCTTCGCTGGCAAGTTCTTGATTGCCGCAGTTGCTGCGGCATGGCTTAGGAAGTTGCCGTAGGTGACAACGTACAGCGGCTTGCCATTCAAGGATTTCTTGAAGTAGCGAGCGTCACCGCCCAGTTCTTTAGCGACATTTTGCGCAGACGCTTCAGAGCTGGTGCCTACGATCTGCACCACATAGTTGTTGGCAGGCTGGCTGGAGTACCAACTGCCGCCCGGTGCGGCCTTGGCCAGGGTGACCGGCTTCTCGACAGGCTTGACCACAGGCTTGGCGGCCGGGGCTGGGGCAGGTTTGGCGACCGGAGCAGGCTTGGCCACAGCAACGGTGGGTGCTGGGGTTGGACGCGGTGCTGCCACAGGCGCAGGGCCCGATGGCACGCCAACCGGTGGCGCAGTGGTGGTCACGGTAGGTGGCGAAGCAACGCCGCCGTCAACCGCAGGCACACCGCCATCGTCGCCTTCCGCGATCCCACCGGCTGCTTCTGCCAGCGGGCCGCGCATGACCGGCTGCGATTGCCCAACCAGCGGCAATGGCATCGGCTGGGAAGAGCCTGCGAAATCAACCGACGGTTTGCCACCGCTATTCGGCGAGGCTTGCCCCAATTGTGTTTGTTCAGCACCTGGCGCGGTAGGCGCCTTGCTGCGACCCGGAATCAAAAAGGCAGCAGCTACGGCCACTACCACTACTGCACCAATGGCCAATACGTGTTTCTTCGGCATTTTGAACCCCATACTTGGACGCTTGACCGCTGAGCGGCTGGCAATCATGGCTTCGATCATCGCATCGCGGGCAACCTGGTTGATAGTGCCAGGCCAGCCTTCGGAGCTCTCGTGTATATCTGAGATCTGCTGAGCGCTAAAGAGTTCGATTCCAGCCCCGGCACCTTCGAGACGCTGAGCCAGATACTCGCGGGTTTCATCGAGGGTATAGGGCTGCAAATCGATTACATGGAAGCGCTCTTCATCAGCGCTCAGTTCCTCAAGCCCGGCAATCATTGACGGCTCACCGAACAGGAACACATGCGGACGGCCTTCAGGCGCACCCGCAGCCAGCGCCAACAATGCTTGCAGCGCGGACTCGTCCAACTGCTCGGCGTCATCGACCAGCAAGTAGACTTCTTGCCCGGTCAGCGCCAATTGCACCACTTGCGCCAGAATGGAACCCACATCGGGTCGCGCAACGTTCAGCGTTTGTGCCACCTGCTGCAAGATACCGGCAGCATTGCCAGCCCCTCGCGCCGAGACCACAACGCTCTGTACCGACTGCTTGTTGGTACTTGCCACCAACGCCTGACGCAGCAAAGTCTTGCCGCTGCCTTCAGGGCCGGCAACGACTAAAAGCAACTGGCTGTAGCGGGCAAGGTGGTGCAATTGCCCAAGCACCGGCTTGCGCTGGGCAGGGAAAAATTTGAAACCCGGAACCCGTGGTGCAAAGGGGTCGTGGTTGAGCTGGAAGTGACCGAGGAACGCCTCGTCGGCATGCAAACTAGTCATCAGGATCTTATTAACCTTTAAGCTGAGCCAGCGCGCGGTAATCCGCACCCAGCGTGGCTTGTAGAACCTCTTGTGGATAATCGTCAGTCACTGTGGCTTCGCCCATGTGGCGCAACAGCACCAGCCGAATACGACCGTCGATCACTTTTTTATCAACTGCCATGTGTTGCATGAAGTCGGCTGGCGTCATTTCGGTGGGCGGCACTACAGGCAAGCCGGCACGCTGAAAGATCCTAATTCCGCGATCACGCTCTGCATCGCTGATCCAGCCCAAACGGGCGGACATTTCCAGCGCCATCACGGTGCCGGCTGCCACGGCTTCGCCATGCAGCCATACGCCGTAACCCATATGAGTTTCGATGGCATGGCCAAAGGTATGGCCGAGGTTGAGGGTGGCACGCACGCCCGTCTCGCGCTCATCGGCGCCGACCACTTCAGCCTTGGCCGCGCACGAGCGTTGAATGGCGGCAGTCAGGGCGACCTGATCCAGCGCACGCAGCGCGTCCATGTTGTCTTCAAGCCAGGTCAGGAACGGCTCATCGCAAATCAGGCCGTACTTGATAACTTCGGCCAGCCCCGCAGACAGTTCGCGGGCAGGGAGGGTGTTGAGGGTCTGGGTATCTATCAGCACCAGGTTGGGCTGATAGAAAGCACCGATCATGTTTTTACCCAGCGGGTGGTTGATCCCGGTTTTACCGCCCACCGACGAATCGACCTGGGACAGCAAGGTAGTCGGCACTTGGATGAAATCAACACCGCGCTGATAACAGGCTGCGGCAAAACCGGCCATGTCACCCACCACGCCGCCGCCCAGTGCAATCACGGTGGTGCGTCGATCGTGGCGCGCCGTCAGCAGGCCATCGAAAATCAGCTGCAGGGTTTCCCAATTTTTGAACGATTCGCCATCAGGCAAGATAATCGGTACGACCGAGAACTGCGCGAGGCTGCGAGTCAGACGCTCAAGATAGAGTGGCGCGACCGTTGAGTTGGTCACAATCGCCACTTGGCGACCGGCGATATGCGGGGCCAGCAACTGCGGCTGATCCAACAAACCTTCGCCAATATGAATCGGGTAGCTACGCTCGCCTAGATCAACCTTCACTGTCTGCATGAATCCCCGCGTTGAAGCAGGACGCTGGCGGCCTGCTTCGCAATTATCAAGTGATGGCATACCGTAAAATGCATGCCCGGCGCCGAGAATAGCGCATTTCGTATCGCACTTTAATGGCCTGCGCAGTACCTGGTAGTCGCAGCCTCGTCCCTCGTCAGCGGCTACCGGGGAGAAAGCTGCGCCAGACGCTCGAGAATATCCAGAACCACCATGCGCGGCGGCCGCTCATCGGTTTCGACCACCAGATCGGCGATTTCTCGATAAAGCGGATCACGCAGGGCCAACAGATCACGCAGGATTTTTTCCGGGTTGGCGTTGCGCAACAGAGGCCGGTTGCGGTCCCGCGAGGTACGAGCAACCTGCTGTTCGATAGAGGCATGCAAGTACACCACGCGCCCGCCATTGCGGAGCGCCTGACGGTTTTGCGGACGCATCACCGCGCCACCACCGGTCGCCAGCACAATGCCATTTTCATGGCATAGCTCGACGATCATGGCTGTTTCACGATCGCGGAAGCCCGGTTCACCTTCTTTATCGAAGATCCACGGGATATTGGCACCCGTGCGCACTTCAATTTCCTTATCGGAATCTTTGAACGGCAGGTGCAGCTCTTTGGCCAGCAAACGTCCGATGGTGCTTTTTCCAGCCCCCATTGGCCCAACAAGAATCAAATTTCGCACAGAATCAATGACTCACAGCAATCGCCTGGTTGTTCATGA
Source organism: Pseudomonas kulmbachensis (assembly GCF_963681935.1). NCBI lineage: Bacteria > Pseudomonadati > Pseudomonadota > Gammaproteobacteria > Pseudomonadales > Pseudomonadaceae > Pseudomonas > Pseudomonas kulmbachensis. The sequence goes on from NZ_OY817088.1 coordinate 4,978,833, forward strand.
TACGCGGAGTCAGGAACACCAGCAGTTCGGATTTTTTTTCCAGGACAACGTCTTTACGGAAAAGTTGGCCAACATACGGCAGATCGCCTAAAAATGGCACTTTATCTATTACTTTGCTTTGAGTATTTGAGAACACTCCCCCAATCACGATGGTTTCACCGTCCTTGACCAGCACCTTGGCCCTGACTTCGTTCTTCTTGATTGGTGGCACATCCTGGATCCTGTTCATGTAATCGGGCTCATCCTTGGTCACGATGACATCCATGATGACGCTATTGTCCGGGGTGATTTGCGGCGTCACCTCCAGCGACAGCGACGCTTCCTTGAACGACACCGAGGTGGCCCCGCTTGCGCTGGTCTCCTGATAGGGGATTTCGGTGCCTTTAAGGATTTTGGCGGTCTCTTTGTCTGAAGTAACCACTTTGGGCTGAGAGATGATTTCGCCATTGCCGGTTTTTTCCATAGCCGTCAGCTCCAGGTCCAACAGTACGTTGTTGGTGATAAAGGCAATGCCCAACCCCGATGTATTGCCCGAAACCCCCAGATCCACAAAGGGCGCACTCATGTTGTCAGGCGCCCCCCCTGACGCAGCAGACCGGGTAATGCCGCCAGCATTCCAGTTACCGCCTCTACGCAAGGTCCCGCCCCAACTCACTCCCAGGCTTTTCTCGAAGTCCACGCCCGCCTCAACAATCCTGGCCTCGATCATCACCTGACGTACTGGCACATCCAGTTGGGCCACGATGCGCCGTAACTCATCCAGCCGCTCGCCCGACTCAAAGGCAATGATGTTATTGGTGCGCTCATCCACCGTGATCGTGCCCTGCCCGTTGATACCGGGCTGAGTGGCGGTCACCGACTGGAACAACCTGACCAGATCTACCGCCTTGGCGTAATTGACCTGCACCAGCTCTCGACGCAAAGGCGCAAGGTCATGCTGTGCGCGGGCCGCGAGGTGCTCAGCAGGCGCTATGCGCAACACATTGCCCTCAAGGCGTTTGCCCAAATCCTTGCTTTCAAGTACCAGATCCAACGCCTGATCCCACGGTACATCCTGCAAGTTGAGCGTAATGCTGCCTTGCACGGCGTCGCTGACCACCAGGTTAAACCCGGTAAAATCTGCCAGTAGCTGAAGCACTGTGCGTACTTCCACATTCTGAAAGTTCAGGGACATTTTCTCGCCCACATACGGCGGGTTCGTGGCGACTGAGGAGGGGGCAGCCTGTACCAGCGCCAGTGTTGACTGCGAATTCAGCGCACTCCATAGCGCCAGTACGCAGACCGGTAAAATCCTTTTCATGGTGTTTAATCCGTTAAGACTGCAGCTTCAAAGGGATAGTCAGGGATCTTTCCAGCCAACCGCCCTGACCATCAGAAATCACTTCAAACACTTCAACGAAAGTCGCTTCAATCGAGGCAATCTGACCGTTGTTTCGGCCCAGATAATCGCCTACTTTCAACCGGTGAATAACACCATTGGCCCGCAGCAGAGCGTTAGCCTGCAGATCATTGGACAGCGTCCCGACCATCTCGAATTGCTCAAGGTCGAAACCCTCCAGAAATTGCCTGGCCCGGCCAACGTCAAGCTCATCTCCGGCAAGGCTTACCTGCCAACTGCCAGCGCCACCCCCAGGCGCAGCCTGAAAAGGGTTACGCAGTGCCATCGCCTCGTACGTAAACACCTGCGGAGCTTTGACGCCGGGAACAGGAACTATGGTGCTGCCCGGAAGCGCCTGCGCGGCCTGCAAATACCTCTTGAGTTCGACCGTATCCTGTACGCCATCACACCCGGCTAACCCGGCCAGCAATCCGATGCCCAATAGTCGAACGCAAACACTCATGGGATCAGTCCTTGATCGTGGGTGCGGTAGGTCCTGGCCAGCAGTGTCATACGCAGTTGGCCGTCCCCAGTACCATTGAGCGGCGCAAGCGCGAAGTCATGCAGGGTGACAATGCGCGGCAAGCTCGCCATGGCACTGACGAAGAGCCCCAACTCGTGATAGCCACCAGCGAGGGTCATCTGTAGCGGCAACTCGGCATAAAACGGCTGGAGTACTTCGGGCAACCACTGGATACGTTCAATGACCAGACCATTTGCCTTGCCCAGTTGCGAAACCTGATCAAGCAAACCGGGCACCTGAGCCTGAGCAGGCAATTGTTTCAGCATTGCGCTAAAAGCAGCTTCCAGATCGTGCAGTTGAATTACATAGGCATCCAGGTTCGCAACCTGTGCAACCCTGGATTCAAACGCAGTTTTGAGTGCGACTTGAGCCTCAGCCTGCTGTTGCAGTCGGGTAGTCGACGACAGCAGGAACAGGAGGTAGCCCAGCACCAGCAACAGGCTCAACCACAGCAGCGCCACAGCAGTTTTGCGGCGTGAGGACCACGCACCCACGCTTGCAAAATCCAGCTCCCGCAGGTCGATACTGCGCAAGCTCATCAGCCAGTCAGCAGCGTTCACAACTGACCTCCAGCAGGCGTATGCCGCGCTTCACGCACCGTCAACTGAAACTGCCGCACATGTTCCCCATCGTGAGCAGGACCTGCCTTGACGTCGATCAATTCAGGGGTTTCCAGCCAATGCGAAGCATCCAGATTTCGCATCAGTTGCGCGACCAGGTTGTTGGACTGGGCAACCCCGGTGATCACAATGTTGCCCTCTGTCATTTTCACGTCGGTGAAATGCACGCCATCCGGCAAACTGCGTGCTAGCTGCTCCAAAATGATCCCGCTGCTCGAGCGACTGCTCTGCAGCATCCCGATTGTTTGCATGCGCTCAAGCAACTGCTCGCGTCGCACCTTCAACTGGTCGATTTGCTCCGCACGACCGTCCAGCTGAAACGTGGCGCTGCGGATAAGGTCATTGCGCTCCAGCTGCTGCTCTACCAGACCGTCGATAAAATGGTCAGCCGCAAACACTCCGGCCACTGCCACCACCGACAAGACCGCCAACACCATCAAAAACCGCTTGCGCCGCCTTTCACGCAACAACGCGCGCCAGGGCAGCAAATTGATTTTTGCCATCAATCAAACCCTCTCAAGGCCAGACCGCAGGCAGTCAACAGCACCGGGGCATGACAAAGCAAGGTTTCAGGTGCGAGCGCGGGGTTAAGGCTCATGGCCAAAAAGGGATTGGCGGTGCGTGTCGGCACGCCAAGCCGATCCTCGACCCACTGACTTGTCCCCGGACTCGATACTGCCTCGCCAGCCAGCACAATCATGCTGACCACCCCTTTAATACCGGACTCGACAAACAGCTCAAGCCCGCGCTCCAGGTGTTGAACGAGCGTGCTTTGGAATGCTTGCACCCCGGCAGTGGCATGCCCAAAAAGCAGCTCGCGGGAGTAGATCACCTCGCCCTGTTGCACAATGCTCAGCTGAGTTGTGTGGGTCGCACAGTCGACCACCGCCACCGCCCCCTGCAATGCCAGCCCAGAGACCATGGCGTCCACACCGCGGGCCATGGCATGGGATTGGACAGCAACCACTCGCAGGTTCAATCCAACATCACTCAAGACCGACCGATACCACTCAAGTGCCTCCTGACGGCACGCCACCATGTGCACGTTAACCCGCGCGGGATGACTCGATGAATTGCCTTGAACCTCGAAATCCAGCGCCACGTCTTCAAGGGCATAAGGCACGTATTGCTCAGCCTCAAGACGTACATGCAGTTCAAGTTCGACTTCGCTCAAGCCCGCCTCTACCTCAAGGGTTTTACAGATGAGCCGCCCGTCGGGGATCGCCACTGCCGCATCACGCGCCACCACTGCAGCTTCTGCCAACGCCTTGAGCAGCACTTGCACGACACTTTTCGGCTCAGCGCCGGTCTGATCATCCGCAAGCCCGGCTGGCAGCGGTTCAATGGCATAGGCTTGCAGCTTGAACGCACCCTGCGAACGGCTCAGTTCGACGACCTTGATCGCTTGCGGGCTGATATCGATACCTACGTACCGATGGCGTACTTGAGGAAATAATCCGGGCACTTTTGTTTTCCCTAATGCAATCCGTAACTTACGGAGGGTAAAAAATGAGATCCGTTCAAAACCTGTTCTGACATGCGGCTCATGACGTTCATGAGCGAAAAATGCTTATAATGCCGGGCGTTTTTTTCCGTATCGTCGACCCGGCGCAACTGCGCACTACCCTGACGTGCAAACCCATTTCTTAATCTGGAAATCCAAAAGCCTTGATTCGTCTGCTGAAGTTTTTCGGGTGGTCTTTCGTTGCCATATTCTGCGGGCTGTTGCTCGTGTTGAGCGGCGCGTTTCTCTATCTTAGTCCTGGCTTGCCGTCCGTAGAGTCGTTGAGAAGCATCCAGTTGCAGATTCCTTTGCGGGTCTATACCAGCGACGGGAAATTGATCGCGGAGTTTGGCGAAATGCGCCGCTCACCGATCAAATTCGCCGACATTCCGCCCAATTTCATCAATGCCCTGCTCTCCGCGGAAGATGACAACTTCGCCAATCATTACGGGGTCGATCCCAGTAGCCTGATGCGTGCCGCTACCCAGTTGGTAAAAAGCGGACACATACAATCAGGCGGTAGCACCATCACCATGCAGGTGGCGAAGAACTATTTCCTCTCCAGCGAGCGGAGCTTTTCACGCAAAACCAACGAAATCCTGCTGGCCCTGGAAATCGAACGTGAGCTGACCAAGGACGAAATCCTTGAGTTGTATGTGAACAAGATTTACCTGGGCAACCGCGCTTACGGTATCGAGTCCGCGGCACAGGTTTACTACGGCAAGTCGATCCGCGACATCAGCCTGGCGCAGATGGCAATGATTGCCGGTCTGCCCAAGGCCCCTTCGCGCTTTAACCCGCTGGCCAATCCGGTGCGCAGCAAAGAACGTCGCGACTGGATCCTGGGCCGCATGTACAAGCTGGGCAAGATTGACCAGGCCAGCTACGAAGCCGCCATCGCAGAGCCTGTCGACGCCAGCTACCACGTGCCAACCCCCGAAGTCAGCGCTCCTTACATCGCTGAAATGGCCCGCGCCGAGATGGTCGGACGCTACGGCAGCGAGGCTTATACCGAAGGTTTCCGCGTCACCACCACAGTGCCAAGCAACCTCCAGGAGCTGGCCAACACTGCTGTTCATGAAGGCCTGATTGCCTACGACCAGCGCCACGGCTACCGTGGCCCGGAGTCGCGCTTTACCGGCAAGACCCTGGCTGTATGGACTCACGAACTGACCAAGCAACGGCCGATCAGCGGCCTGGAACCGGCAATCGTGACCCAGGTCGACAAGGACGGCCTGCAGGTACTGACCCGCTCCGGCGAAGCCCACGTTTCGTGGAACACCATGAAATGGGCGCGCAAGTTCCTCAATACCAACAGCATGGGCCCAATGCCCAAACAGCCTTCGGATGTCGTGCAAGTCGGCGACCTGATTCGCGTACAACCGCAAACCGATGGCAGCTACAAGTTCAGCCAAGTGCCCACGGTACAAGGCGCATTGGTATCGCTTGACCCGGACAACGGCGCCATTCGCTCGCTGGTCGGAGGTTTCGCGTTCGAGCAGAGCAACTACAACCGTGCGATGCAGGCCAAACGCCAGCCCGGCTCAAGCTTCAAACCGTTCATTTATAGCGCCGCCCTGGACAACGGCTACACCGCCGCCACCCTGGTCAACGATGCGCCGATCGTGTTTGTCGACGAGTATCTGGACAAGGTCTGGCGCCCGAAGAACGACACCAACACCTTCCTCGGCCCGATCCGTGTACGTGAAGCGCTGTACAAGTCACGTAACCTGGTCTCTATCCGCTTGCTGCAAAGCCTGGGCGTAGATCGCACCATCGACTACATCAGCAAGTTCGGTTTCAACAAGCAGGACCTGCCACGCAATCTGTCGCTGGCCCTGGGTACTGCAACCTTGACCCCAATGGAGATTGCCACCGGCTGGAGCACGCTCGCAAACGGCGGGTACAAAATCACGCCGTACTTGATCGACAAGATCGAAAGCCGCAACGGCGACACGCTGTTCGTGGCCAACCCGCCAAGCGTGCCTAAAGGCGCCAGCAAAGACGTGCCACCAGAAGCTGCAGCGCTGACCATCGACACCATCAACGCTGCACCCGGCCTGCCTACCGTAGAGACACAAGCGGTAGCCGAGCGCATTGTCGACGGTCGCACCACCTACATTCTCACCAGCATGCTGCAGGACGTAATCAAGCTAGGTACCGGCCGTCGCGCTCTGGCGCTGGGCCGCACCGACCTGGCAGGTAAAACCGGTACTACCAACGAATCCAAGGATGCGTGGTTCTCCGGCTACAACGCCGATTACGTGACCACCGTTTGGACCGGCTTCGACCAACCCGAAAGCCTGGGTCGTCGCGAGTACGGCGGCACTGTGGCCCTGCCGATCTGGATGACCTACATGGGCGGTGCGCTCAAAGGCAAACCTGCTCACACCCAGGCCGAGCCCGAAGGCATCCTCAGCCTGCGGATCGACCCTACCAGCGGCCGTATCGCTTCACCCGGCACGCCTGGCGCCTACTTCGAGTTGTTCAAGAGCGAAGACACGCCACCGACCAACAGCGAGCTGGGCAACAGCGTAGCGCCGGGTAGCCCGCTGCCGGCCGATGATGGCGCACCTATCGACCTCTTCTAACCAAGAGCCCGACAAGCTGTCAGTTGCAGTGCAACTGGCAGCTTGCTTCCAAGGCGAGCATATATTCCATGGGCAGGCTGTCTTCGAGCAACTCATCAACCGGCGCCATCGCCAGTTGATCCATTCGGGTGCTTTCGCTGTGGGCCTCCCAGCGCATCAGGCTTTCAGCCAAGACCTCAGGCTGCAGCGCAAACCGGCCATACACATCTGCCAGGCTGGGCACCGTAAACCTCAGCTTGTATAACTGCTTTCGGGTCTTGTCGACGCTGCTCATCTCCCGCATCAGCAAGTTCATTACTCGCACCTGCTCTTCAAAACTGCAGCCCGTGAACGTCATCTGTTCGCGATAGCGAGTGCGCAGTTGTTGCGCGATGTGCTCAAGCGCCTGATCAACGAATAACACCTCCCGCTCTGTTACCAGCGAACGCCGGAACGTGAGCGCTTGCTGGCTTCGTCGCAGCACTGCCCAGCAACTGGGAATATAACTGTCGACCATAAACTGCTGACCTACGTCGACCAACTGCCCAAGAAGCCCGTCCGGTTCCGGCACAGCAGCTTTTTGCTCGAACACCGCATGGCTTAATGCCTGCTGGGTGATGGTTTCACTGAGAGGCCCCCAGATGAGGTGCGAGACCTGCCCATGACCGAACTCCACCGGCATAAAGTGGCGCAAGGTGCCGTGATGCTGGTACGGCTCGCCGAACAAATGACTCAAACCCGCCACAAACACCCCAAACCCTGCGGGCACATGGGTAAAGGTGAACATCGTGACGGCGCAGTACGCCGTCAACCGGTTGTTCATCCAGCTCCCCGGAACACTGGGAATCGGGTCGTTGTGGTTAACCATGCGCTGGTGCACCAGGCCATGCGCCGCGCTGACAAAAGTCGCGTCCGCTGCACGAGGCGCACCATAGGTATAGAGCAGTACATCGCAATACCGGCGCAGACGCAGCATTTGTGAAAGAAGCAAGCCAACGGCCCCACCCTGGCTATGACCACAAACCAGGACTTTTTGCCCGGCGTAGAATTTGTCCAGGTAAACGCCAGCAAAGTCATAAGCCTGCCTGGCAGCGTCGTAAAACCCGCTATGCACCTTGCCCTCCCCCTCTGCAAAGGGCACTTGAAGTGCATCCGCCCGCCCCGAGAACTCGGACCAGGGGCAGATGCCACGAACGGCAATCAATATGACTTCCTCGTTGTGGGTCACAAAGATTTGCATCTCGGTGCCTTTTGTCCCAAAACGAATCTCACCGCTGAAATGAATAGAGGCCGGGGTCTCCTGTGCTGCTGTTGATAGCGGGTCATTGGCCGGATACAACGCTGGATCAAACGGCACGATTTCCAAGCGACTGGAATACGCCACGTCTTCATAAAGCGGGTAGTAGGACTTGGCTTGCCCTGGGCTGACCGGCCAATCCCCCATACTCAGTTGCGCATCCGCAGTTGTCACACGCGGCCTGCCTTGGGCGCCACCAAAGGGGCAATCGCTCAAGGTCGCCAGCAACGCCAACTGGTAGAGATTAAGCGCGCAATACTGTGAGTCGGTTGACAGCAGCGGGCGCAAAGCTCGTAAGGGGCGGACTTGCAACAACGTATGACGACCGCTGGCCAGACACACGCCAAGCGGGCTTGGCGGCGGCGCAAAAGGGCAATCGAGCGCTGGCGGCAAATGCGACACATGCTCGACCAAATCCCGTACTTCAACCTGATAGAAGTCAGTTTCGGTATCGATGCACACCGGCTTGTCCTGCGTGCGAACACCCCCTTTGTTGAGGTATCGAGTGTGCTCGGCCCTGACCTGAAGCTCGGTGATTTTGAGCGGGTAGTGCGGGCGATCCAGTAATCGCGCATAGACCGCACGGCTACCGTCATGTAACTGCCTGAACATGACGCCAACAGGGCCGATCAGGTTGCCAACCTCACCGCGGCCAACGGCATCCAGATGACCGCTGTGCGTGCCTCCTTCACCGTCTACAAGGTCGTAGGCCAGCCCGGCATACGGCTCGCCTGCTCCCTGTTCGTCAACCAATTGAAAACTGGTCCGACTTATATGCTTCTGGCGAGAGGGTGTGAGCATCGGTGATTCCTGTAGGCACTGAGGGCACACTTCAGGACAAAGCCTCCCCAGACAAGGGGATAAAACTAACCGCTAGCTGTAGGAATGAATGTAAGACAATTCCTAAATGTGTCTGAGATTCTTCTGAATATGTGTATTAATTTTTAGACCTCATCCCCCCGAAAACTAAAAAGCCCCGGCACTTTTCAGTGCCAGGGCTTTGTTTTGACGCTATACGGAATTAACCGTTGAAGACGTCATCCACGCTTTTCAGCGGGTAGTTTTTCGGGTACGGCAGAGTTGCTACACCTGTCTCGATAGCGGCTTTGGCCACGGCATCGGAGATCAGGGTGATCAAACGGGCGTCCATTGGTTTCGGGATGATGTACTCACGACCGAATTCCAGCTTGATACCGCCGTAGGCATCACACACTTCTTGTGGCACTGGCAGTTTGGCCAGTTCACGCAGTGCGTTGGCCGCTGCGATTTTCATTTCTTCGTTGATGCGCTTGGCGCGAACGTCCAGAGCACCACGGAAGATGAACGGGAAGCCCAGTACGTTGTTGACCTGGTTCGGGTAGTCCGAACGGCCAGTGGCCATGATCACGTCGTTACGGGTAGCGTGAGCCAGTTCCGGGGAGATTTCCGGATCAGGGTTCGAGCACGCGAACACGATCGGGTTAGGCGCCATACGCAGCAGGTTTTCAGCGCTCAGCAGGTTAGGACCCGACAGACCAACAAACACGTCCGCGCCGTCCATGGCGTCAGCCAGGGTGCGCTTCTCGGTTGCGTGGGCGAATACCGCCTTGTACTGGTTCAGGTCGTCACGGCCAGAGTGGATCACGCCGGTACGGTCAACCATGTAAATGTTTTCGATGGTTGCGCCCATGCTCACCAGCAATTTCATGCAGGAGATGGCTGCAGCACCGGCGCCCAGGCAAACGATCTTGGCGTCAGCCAGGGTTTTACCAGCGATTTCCAGGGCGTTGATCATGCCAGCCGCGGTCACGATAGCGGTGCCGTGCTGGTCATCGTGGAATACAGGGATATCGCACTGCTCGATCAGAGCACGTTCGATCTCAAAGCACTCAGGTGCCTTGATGTCTTCGAGGTTGATGCCGCCGAAGGTAATAGAGATGCGTTTTACGGTGTCGATGAAAGCCTGTGGGCTCTCGGAGTCAACTTCGATATCGAATACATCGATACCGGCAAAGCGCTTGAACAACACGCCTTTGCCTTCCATAACAGGCTTGGAGGCCAATGGGCCGAGGTTACCCAAGCCCAGAATAGCGGTGCCATCGGAAATCACGGCTACCAGGTTGCCTTTGCCAGTGTATTTGTAGGCAAGTTCAGGGTCGCGGGCGATTTCGCGTACTGGTTCGGCTACACCCGGGCTGTAAGCCAGCGCTAGATCGCGGGCTGTAGCGGTAGGTTTGGTGAGCTCGACACTCAGTTTCCCTGGACGGGGCTGGGCATGGTATTCGAGAGCGGCGGTTTTCAAATCAGACATGTGGGCATTCCGCTTTTTTGCTGTTGGACAGACGAATCGCCGAGCATACGCGTGTCGCAAAGTCCCGACAAGACTGACCAGTCAGCAGTGTCAAGGGCTTTGCCTTACGACTTTGGGCCAAGAGCCGCGCCCCATAAGGGCTAGAGTGTTCACAATATGCGATTAAAATTGTCTACAATTTTTAATGCGCAGCGACTTTTAACATTCCCGGATGAGTCAAAGGCAACATCCAGCGCGCCTGCCCAGCCTTTAGCCCTCCGCGCCGCGAGCGGTCCAGCACCCAGCCTCTGGCCTCAACTTGCGCGCCTTGCAGACCGGCGAGGGATTTTTGATCGAAATTGGCCAGTTGATTGGGTGCAATGCGCAATACCAAACCACCCTGCAGATCGATCCAAAGCCCGCCGCGATTGCGCTGCACCTTACTGACCGTACCGCCCACCAGGGCAAAGCCGGAACGGCTGATTTGTTGCGCTGCAAGCACTGGCGATTGGCGCCAGAGCCCCAGGCCAGCCGCCCGGGCACTGCGCTCCGCCGCTTGCTGACAATCGAGCAATGCGACATTCGGTGCTATCGCCACTTGGTACCCCAGCCCATCTGCGAGCAATTGGGCTTCAAGGTTGCTGCCATCGGCACCAAACACATGGGCCAGGGTGCGGCCATAGCGATCCTGAGCCTGCTTGCCCGCGAGCAGCCCGACACGGCCATTACTCTGCGCCACCAGCGTCTGCAGGCGCTTGCGCGCAGCCTCCGCGAAGGGCTCGGCAGACTGGCCCTTCTTGCCCGTCTCCGGCGCGTTGAGACCGATCATGCGCACACTGCGTCCATCTTCGAGGCGCAGCGTGTCACCATCGGACACATGCGCCACCGAAGCATAGGTCAGCGCCTCCGGAGCAGGGCAAAGCGGCGCGGCGAGTGCCCCCGAAAGCCAAATCGCAGGTATAAAAAAGGCGCCCGCGAGGGACGCCTTTTTCAATAACCTGGCCAGACCAAAAAGGCTGCCCAAGGTCATCAGCCTTACTCGGCTGCTTTTTCTGCTTCTGCTGCTGGAGCTGCTGCTTTAGCGCCGAAAGCACCAAAACGAGTCTTGAAGCGATCAACACGACCGCCAATGTCCAGAGTCTTCTGCTTACCGGTGTAGAACGGGTGGCACTCGTTGCATACGTCGGTGCCCAGTGGCTTGCACAGGTTCGAACGAGTTTCGAACTTGTTGCCGCAGCTGCAAGTTACCAGGATTGTTTCGTACGCTGGATGGATATCGGCTTTCATGGGGTATTCCTCGGGCTAGCGTGCCGCCACTCAACACCATTGTTGAATACCGCACGTAAAATTAGGGCGCCGATAATACCAGACCTTTGCATTGACGCAAGCGGCCAAGCATGCTCCACCCTATTTCTTTCATTATTCATTGACCTGCCTTTAAGTCCCGGGACGCGTTGTCTGCTAGGCTCCGGGCCATCTTTGCCGTTCATCACTTGAGAGCCCCGCGTGCCCGACGCCATTTTGCGCCTTGCCCTGCCTTCCCCTTTGCGCCGCCTGTTTGATTACCGGGCGCCTGCTGGCGTGCTGCGCAGTCAATTACAGCCTGGCATGCGCTTGCGGGTGCCGTTCGGACGACGCGAGATGATCGGCATTCTGGTCGAAGTGGTCGATCACAGCGAGGTCCCGGCCGACAAGCTTAAGCCTGCGATCGCGCTGCTCGACACCACGCCCCCCCTACCGCCCTCGCTCTTCAAGCTGTGCCTGTGGACCTCGCAGTACTACCAACACAGCCTGGGCGACACCCTGAGCTGGGCACTGCCGGTGCTGCTGCGTCAGGGCGAACTGGCCGAGACGCGCCAGGAACGGTTCTGGCAGATCGCCCCCGGCGCCAGGCTCGACGACCCGCGCATCGCCCGTGCACCGCGCCAGCGTGAAGCGCTGGCCACCCTCGCCCAGCACCCCCACGGCGTGGCGCACCAACTGCTAAGCAAGTTGATGCTGAGCAAGGACAGCCTCGACCTGCTGTTGGCCAAGGAACTGGTGACGGTGGAAATCCGCCGCCACGCGCCGAGCGAGCGCCATGAGCACTGGCTGGCCCAGCCCGAGTTGCCGCTTAATAACGAACAACGTGCCGCCTACGAGGCGATTCGCGCAGGTTTTGACCACTTCCATGCTTTCTTGCTGGCCGGAGTGACCGGTAGCGGCAAGACCGAAGTGTATTTGCAACTGATCCGCGAAACCCTACAGGCGGGCAAGCAGGCACTGGTGTTGATCCCTGAAATCAACCTGGGTCCGCAAACCCTGGCCCGCTTCGAACAGCGTTTCAATGCGCGCATCGCGCTGGTGCATTCAGCGGTTAACGACCGCGAGCGTCTCGAAAGCTGGCTGGCCGCACGGGACGGCGAAGCCGACATTATTATTGGCACCCGCTCAGCACTGTTCACCCCGATGAAAAACCCGGGACTGATCATCATCGATGAAGAACATGACGGTTCTTATAAACAGCAGGAAGGTTTGCGCTACCACGCCCGCGACCTCGCTCTGGTTCGCGCCCGTCAGGAGAACATCCCTATAGTCCTGGGATCTGCCACTCCATCTCTCGAAAGCCTGCACAACGCCTACACCGGCCGCTACGGCCTACTGCGCTTGAATGAACGCGCAGGTGGGGCCAAACAACCACGCTTCCTGCGGTTGGATGTAAAAAGCCGTCCGTTGGACAGCGGGATTTCGGGGCCAATGCAACAAGCCATCGGCCAGACCCTTGCAGCGGGCCAACAAGTTTTGGTGTTTCTGAACCGTCGCGGCTTTGCGCCCACCTTACTGTGCCATGACTGCGGCTGGATGTCGGAGTGCCAGCGTTGCGATGCGCGCATGACCGTCCATCAGCGCTCCGGCGAGCTGCGCTGCCATCACTGCGGCTACGTCGAGCGCGTGCCTCGCAACTGCCCGCAATGTGGCAAGGTTGATTTGCGGCCAGTGGGCGCAGGAACTGAGCGCGCAGAAGAGCGGCTAGGGATTTTGTTCCCCGACTACCCGGTACTGCGGGTCGATCGCGACAGTACTTCGCGCAAAGACGCGATGAACCAGCTGTTTGCCACGATCCAAAAGGGTCAGCCGTGCATTCTGATCGGTACGCAAATGCTCGCCAAAGGCCATCACTTCCCCCGGGTGACGCTGGTATCGATTCTGGATGCCGATGGCGGCTTGTTCTCCGGCGACTTCCGCGCCAGCGAGCGCATGGCCCAGTTGATCGTTCAGGTCGCAGGCCGTGCCGGTCGCGCTGAAGAGCCGGGCAAGGTGATTATCCAGACCCATCTGGCCGACCATCCGCTGCTGATCCAACTGACTGAACAGGGTTACTTCGCCTTTGCCGAACAGGCCTTGAGCGAGCGACGGGCCGCTGGGCTGCCGCCTTTCGCGCATTTGGCGCTATTGCGTGCCGAAGCCCATAAACCCGGGCAAGCGGAAGGTTTCCTGGACGAAGCCTGCAGCGAGGCTGAACGCCTGCTGGGCGAATTGAACCTGGGTGGCATCGAACTGCTCGGCCCGGTGCCCGCACCGATGGAGCGCCGCGCCGGACGCTATCGCGCGCAGTTATTGCTGCAAGCCAGCGCCCGCGCGCCGCTACATCGTTTGCTCAGCCAATGGCTGCTAGCCCTTGAGCAAATGCCCAGCGGTCGCCAGGTACGTTGGTCGCTGGACGTTGACCCGGTAGACCTTTATTAAGGCACCAAATATCCCCTGTGGGAGCGGGCTTGCTCGCGATGCAGACGACGCACTGTCTCTGGAAGACCGCGATGATGCTATCGCGAGCAAGCCCGCTCCCACAGATTTGGAGAATATTAGGGAATAACCGTACACCACATATCCATAACCTGCCTGCTAAGGTTGGCAAGGCCCGCCCGGCAACGGATAATGCCCAGTTTTTCCACCTGCGCACTGAAGCGCTACCGCGCTTGCGGTCGAAAGAGAAGACCATGAAAGACACCATTCGCCAGCTGATTCAACAAGCCCTAGCTCAACTCGTCACAGAAGGTGTGTTGCCTGAAGGCCTGACGCCAGCGATTCAGGTGGAAAACGCCCGTGACAAAACCCACGGTGACTTCGCCAGCAACATCGCCATGATGCTGGCCAAGCCTGCAGGCATGAAGCCCCGCGATCTGGCTGAAAAGATCATCGCCGCCCTGCCGGCCGATGAGCAAATCAGCAAGACCGAGATCGCAGGTCCCGGCTTCCTGAACTTCTTCCAGAACACCCAGGCCCTGGCCTCGCGCCTGGACGCAGCACTGGCCGACCCGAAAATCGGCGTGCGCAAAGCGGCCCCGGCCATGCGTACCGTGGTCGACATGTCGGCACCCAACCTGGCCAAAGAGATGCACGTGGGCCACTTGCGCTCCACCATCATTGGCGACGGCGTAGCCCGGGTACTGGAATTTCTCGGCGATGAGGTGATTCGTCAGAACCACGTGGGCGACTGGGGCACCCAGTTCGGCATGCTGATGGCCTACCTGGAAGAAAACCCGATCACCAGCGACGAGCTGTCTGACCTCGAGAACTTCTACCGCGCAGCCAAAAAACGCTTTGACGAGTCGCCGGAATTCGCCGATCGCGCCCGTAGTCTGGTGGTCAAGCTGCAAGCTGGCGACCCTGACTGCCTGGCGCTATGGACCAAATTCAAGGACATCTCGCTGTCGCACTGCCAGAAAATTTACGAGCAGTTGAACGTCAAACTGACCATGGCCGACGTGATGGGCGAAAGCGCCTACAACGACGACCTGATCAACGTAGTCAACGACCTCAAGGCCAAAGGCATGCTGGTCGAGAGCAACGGCGCCCAGTGCGTGTTCCTTGACGAGTTCAAGAACGCCGAAGGCGAGCCGCTGCCGGTCATCATCGTTAAAGCTGACGGTGGCTATCTGTATGCCACCACCGACCTCGCGGCTATCCGCTATCGCAGTGGTGTATTGAAAGCTGATCGCGCCTTGTACTTCGTCGATCAACGTCAGGCTCTGCACTTCCAGCAAGTGTTTGCAGTGGCCCGCAAGGCTGGCTTCGTCACCCATCCGATGGAAATGGAACACATGGGCTTCGGCACCATGAACGGCGCCGATGGCCGTCCATTCAAGACCCGTGATGGCGGTACGGTCAAACTGATCGACCTGCTCAACGAAGCCAAAGAACGCGCCTACACCCTGGTGAAAGAGAAAAACCCGGAGTTGGCAGAAGAAGAGTTGCGCGCCATTGCCAAAGTTGTCGGGATTGGCGCGGTGAAATACGCCGACCTGTCCAAGCACCGCACCAGCGACTACAGCTTCAACTTCGACCTGATGTTGAACTTTGAAGGCAATACCGCACCTTACCTGCTGTATGCCTACACCCGCGTCGCGGGCGTGTTCCGCAAGCTGGGCAAGGGCTTTGAAGAGGTGCAAGGGCAGATCGTGCTTGAAGCACCGCAAGAGCAAGAGCTGGCAGCCAAACTGGCGCAGTTCGGTGAAGTGCTGAACAACGTGGCTGAAAAAGGCACACCGCACACCCTCTGCACCTATCTGTACGAAGTGGCCGGTCTGTTCTCCAGCTTTTACGAGAACTGCCCGATCCTGAGTGCCGAAGACGAAGCGCAAAAGCAAAGCCGCTTGCGTCTGGCCGCCTTGGCTGGCCGTACTCTCAAGCAAGGCCTGGAACTGCTGGGTCTGGAAACTCTGGAGCGCATGTAAGTTGGCCGCGAAGAAAAAACCTGCACCCAAGCGCGGCGCCAGTCGCTATCAGGCACCGGCTAAAAAACCGATTCCGGGCTGGCTATGGATGGCCATCGGCCTGACCGTGGGCGCATTTATCGTGTTTCTGATGAAGCTCGAGCCTGGCCAGGGCGACGACGTCAAACGGGTCAAGCAAGAGCAGCTCAAAGCCACGAAAGCGGCTGAAGCCAACAAAACAGCGCCGAGCCCAACCCAACCGGTCAAGCCCAAGTACGACTTCTATACCCTGCTGCCCGAGTCTGAAGTGATCGTGCCGCCAGAAGCCGTGCCCGAGAAGACCCTGCCAACGCCGCAAACCGCGCCGCTGGCACCGGTCACTCCGGCTGAAGCTGCCAAAATCGACACGGTACGTGCTCAGGCTGCATTGAACGGCCTCACCCCTCCACCTGCACCTCCGGTCGTCAAAGCGGCACCGGTGACCAGGTTCTTCCTGCAAGCGGGCTCGTTCCGCAAACAGGCCGATGCTGAAAAAGTGCGGGCACAGATCATCCTGCTGGGCCAGACCGCTACGGTTGAAGCCGGTACGGTAAAAGACGAAACCTGGTACCGGGTTCTCGTCGGGCCGTTCAGCAACCGCGACCAACTGACTGTGGCCCAAAAGCAATTGGCGGGCGGCGGGTTCAATAACTTGTTGTTGCAACAGCGGCGCTGATAGCAGCCGCTCCCACGGGGCAATACAGCCTCTGTGGGAGCGAGCTTGCTCGCGATGACATCACCGCGATTCAACAGGAAAACCGCGTCGCGAGCAGGCTCGCTCCCACAACACCCCCACCAGATCCCTCCTCCCCGTTCATCCCCATTCCCTTCCCGCTGTTGAAAAATCCGCTACAACCCCCATATGTATTTCCATCAGGCATTTTCGCCCCGCTGCGTGGAGACTCTCCCTTGACCACCATCGTTTCAGTACGCCGCCACGGCAAAGTCGTTATGGCTGGCGACGGCCAGGTTTCTCTTGGCAATACCGTGATGAAAGGCAACGCGAAAAAAGTCCGCCGCCTCTATCACGGCCAGGTTATCGCCGGTTTCGCCGGTGCAACCGCTGATGCATTTACCCTGTTCGAACGTTTTGAAGGCCAGCTTGAAAAGCATCAAGGCCATCTGGTTCGCGCCGCTGTCGAGTTGGCCAAAGAATGGCGTACCGACCGCTCGCTGAGCCGCCTGGAAGCCATGTTGGCCGTTGCCAACAAAGACGCCTCCCTGATCATCACCGGTAACGGTGACGTGGTTGAGCCAGAAGACGGCTTGATCGCCATGGGTTCGGGCGGTGCATTCGCCCAGGCAGCGGCTCGCGCCCTGCTGATGAAAACCGACCTGTCGGCCCGCGAAATCGCCGAAACCGCACTCGGTATCGCTGGCGACATTTGCGTATTCACCAACCACAACATCACTATTGAGGAGCAGGACCTCGCTGAGTAAGACGCCTGCCAGGCTGGCCCGCCAGCCCGTTTGTGAACCTTACTTCAGCTAGAGGAACGCCAATTATCATGTCCATGACTCCCCGCGAAATTGTCCACGAGCTCAATCGCCACATCATCGGCCAGGACGACGCCAAGCGCGCCGTCGCCATCGCGCTGCGTAACCGCTGGCGCCGGATGCAACTGCCCGAAGAACTGCGCGTTGAAGTGACGCCAAAAAACATTCTGATGATCGGCCCAACCGGTGTCGGTAAAACCGAAATCGCCCGTCGCCTGGCCAAGCTGGCTAACGCGCCGTTCATCAAGGTTGAAGCGACCAAGTTCACCGAAGTCGGCTACGTAGGCCGTGACGTCGAGTCGATCATTCGTGATCTGGCTGACGCGGCGATCAAGCTGCTGCGCGAGCAGGAAATCGTAAAAGTTCGCCACCGCGCTGAAGACGCCGCTGAAGAGCGTATCCTCGACGCCCTGCTGCCACCTGCCCGCACGTTCGGCGAAGAAGCCGCCACCCCGCAGGATTCCAACACGCGCCAGCTGTTCCGCAAGCGCCTGCGTGAAGGCCAGCTGGATGACAAGGAAATTGAAATCGAAGTCGCCGATGCTGTTGGCGTCGATATCTCCGCGCCGCCAGGCATGGAAGAAATGACCAACCAACTGCAAAGCCTGTTTGCCAACATGGGCAAAGGCAAGCGCAAGAGCCGCAAACTGAAAGTCAAAGAAGCACTGAAAATGGTGCGTGACGAAGAAGCCGGTCGCCTGGTCAATGACGAAGAGCTCAAGGCCAAGGCCCTGGAAGCGGTCGAGCAGCACGGCATCGTGTTTATCGACGAAATCGACAAGGTTGCCAAACGCGGCAATGTCGGCGGCGCCGATGTGTCCCGCGAAGGTGTACAGCGCGACCTGTTGCCGCTGATCGAGGGTTGCACGGTCAATACCAAGCTGGGCATGGTCAAGACCGACCACATCCTGTTTATTGCCTCCGGTGCGTTCCACCTGAGCAAGCCAAGCGATCTGGTGCCTGAGCTGCAAGGCCGCCTGCCAATTCGTGTCGAGCTCAAGGCCCTGACCCCTGGCGACTTCGAGCGCATCCTCAGCGAGCCACACGCTTCGTTGACCGAGCAATACCGCGAGCTGCTGAAAACCGAAGGCCTGAACATCGAGTTCCTGCCCGAAGGCATCAAGCGTCTGGCTGAAATCGCCTGGCAAGTGAACGAGAAAACCGAAAACATCGGTGCTCGCCGCCTGCACACGCTGCTTGAGCGTTTGCTTGAAGAGGTATCTTTCAGTGCCGGTGATATTGCCAGCACACAGAATGAAGAGCCGATTCGTATCGACGCCGAATACGTGAACAGCCACCTGGGCGAACTGGCCGAGAACGAAGACCTCTCGCGCTACATCTTGTAAACCGAACACCTGTGGCCGCTGCCGCAGGCTGCGATAAGGCGAAGGCCTTCAACGATCTCCGGATCTTGCGCCAACTACGTTGGTGATCGCAGCCTGTGGCAGCGGCTACACTGTTTGTGCGATGACCAAAGGTTACGACCATGATCCCCAGCGCCATCAACCTGCACAAAGCCTCGAAAACCCTCACTCTCAAATACCCGTCCGGCGAGCAATACGAGCTGCCTGCCGAGTTTTTGCGCGTGCATTCCCCCTCCGCAGAAGTCCAGGGTCACGGCAATCCGATCCTGCAATTCGGCAAAATCAATGTCGGCTTGAGCAAGGTAGAGCCCGCAGGCCAGTACGCGCTAAAACTGACCTTCGATGACGGTCACGACAGCGGCCTGTTTACTTGGGAATATCTCCACCAGCTTGGCGTGCGCCAGGAAGAATTATGGGCTGACTATCTGGCCGAGCTGAAAAAGGCCGGCAAGTCGCGCGACCCTTCGGTGTCGGTCGTCAAACTGATGTTGTAACGCAGTCGGGCTCCCACAGATGCTCTCCGTGGGAGCCGGGCTTGCTCACAAAGCAGTCATGACGTTGTCGTCACCGACGCCGGTGGCGCAGTTACTACAGGGGCCTTGGCTACGGCCGGTTTTTTAGGTGCTGCAGGCTTTTTCGGAGCTGCGGGCTTTTTGGCTGCTACTGGCTTGGCTGCAGGTTTTGCCGCAGGCTTCGCGGCTACAGCCTTGGACGCTGGCTTGGCTGCTGGCTTGGCTGCTGCAGGTTTTGCCGCAACCTTGACCGCTGCAGGCTTGCTCGCTACAGGTGGTTTGGTCGCAGTGACTTTTGCAGCGGCCGCAGTCAGTTTTTCAATATGCTTGGTCAATACGTCCACTTGGGCGTGTAACGCTTTGACTTCTTCACGGCTGGGGACACCCAAGCGTGAAATGGCGCTGGTGAGACGCTTATCGAAAGCTTCTTCGAACTCGCTCCACTTGCCCAATGCCAAATCCTTCACGTCTTCAACCCGAGAACGCGCGGATGAGGTCGACGCCTTAACACCCTCAGCCACTTTGTGGCCCGCGTCCTTGGCCAGCTTTTCGGCTTTTTCGCCATCTTTGACCAGGGTGTCGAACAGCTTGCTGCCGTCCGTATCAATCTTGGAATACACACCCAAACCTGCCAGCCAGATTTTGCGTGAGTACTCTTCAACCTTGCCTACCCATGAGTTGCTTTCTTTGGTCGTCGACTTTTTAGCAGCCATCGTGTTTCCCTCAATGTTCAGTTGCGACGCCAGTGAGCAAGGGCGTCGAATCATCAAGATGAACAACGTGCTCACCTGCATCAGGTTTAGACGCTAAACCGCCTTGTATCAAGGCGGCTCATAGCGAATTAGCCTGCTGCACGAGCCGCAAGAAGGTCACGACAGTGCTTTGTCCAGCGACCGTTCGATTTCCGACTGGATCATGCCGCTCATCGCGGACATCAACATTCCCAGTTCCACATCGACCTTGACGGTTTTCTCGCCGATTTCCAGGGTGCCGTTTACGCCCGAGCGCTTCAATTTCACGGTGTCGCCAGCCCAGGTAGGGGTCAGGCCGTACTGGCTGGCCAGCTTCTCGACCAATGGCTGAGCTTTTTCACGTGCGGCCTCAAGGCCAAGGTTATGGGTACGTTCAACGCTGATACGCGCCATGGCGTCGCTCCTGATAAATAAAGCCGCCACTATACATTCACCCTCGCCAAGACAAAGCCGGCCACCGGGATTAGAATGGCCAGCATTCTCTTTTGGTGACAGCGATATGACTGATCAGCGCAAAGGCAGCGATGCCGAACCCACCACTCACTTCGGCTTCAAAAACGTACCGGAAAGCCAAAAGGCCGAGAAAGTCGCCGAGGTTTTCCACTCTGTAGCCGGCAAATATGACCTGATGAACGACGTTCTGTCGGGCGGTATGCACCGTCTGTGGAAGCGTTTCACTATCGAGCTGTCTGGCGTACGCCCTGGCAACAAGGTGCTGGACATCGCTGGCGGCACTGGTGACCTGGCCCGCAAGTTTTCCCATCTGGTTGGCCCGACCGGCCAAGTGGTGCTGGCCGACATCAACGCCTCGATGCTCAAGGTCGGTCGTGACCGCCTGCTGGACAAGGGCGTGGCCGGCAATATCGAGTTCGTTCAGGCCGACGCTGAAAAGCTGCCGTTCCCGGACAACCATTTCGATTGCGTGACCATCGCCTTCGGTCTGCGCAACGTGACCCACAAGGAAGACGCCCTGCGCTCCATGCTGCGCGTGCTCAAGCCGGGTGGCCGTCTGTTGGTGCTGGAGTTCTCCAAGCCGACCAACGCACTGATGTCCAAGGTCTACGACACTTATTCGTTCGCCTTTATGCCACTGGTGGGCAAGCTGATCCTCAACGACCCGGAGAGCTATCGCTACCTGGCCGAATCGATCCGCATGCACCCTGACCAAGAGACACTGAAGTCGATGATGGTCGAGGCCGGTTTTGACCGCGTGACCTATCACAACATGACTTCGGGCATCGTCGCTCTGCACCGCGGCATCAAGCCCTGATGTTGCTGCGCGGCCTTCTCGCCAGCGTCGAAAACGGCATCAACCGCGTTTTGCGGCTGGACAGCACGGCTCTGGCGCGCTTGCGTCCCTTGACCGGCAAGTTGATTGCCGTCGAATGCGCGAGCCCCTCGCTGCGCCTGTTTATTTTGCCCAGCGATGAAGGCCTGCTGCTGGCCAGCCAATGGGCGGCCGAACCTGACTGCACCTTGCGTGCACCCGCCACCAGCCTGCTGCGTCTGGCCTTGAGCAAGGACAAAAGCGCCGTGTTGCACAGCCCTGAAGTCGAGCTTGAAGGCGACAGCGCGGTGCTGATGGAGCTGGCAGCGGTGCTGCAAGACCTGGAACTGGATTGGGAGTACGAACTCTCGAACTGGATCGGGCCAGTGGCCACGGCATTGATCGGTGGTCACCTGCGCAGCCGCGCCAACTGGTATCAGCAAGGATTCGCCAGCCTCAATCAAAATCTGGCCGAATACCTGAGCGAAGAAGCCCGCACCTTGGTCGGCGAACACGAAGCGCAAGCGCGCTTTGACGAACTCGACCAACTCAAACTCGACCTGGATCGCTTTGAGGCGCGCTTTGAGCGCCTTTCCCGATCCCTCAATTCCAGCGATAACGCATGAAGCTGCTTGCCATACGCCGTTTGTTTCGTATCCAGCGCGTCGTCATTCGCTACCGACTGGATGACCTGCTGTTCGCCCTGCCTTTGCCCTGGTGGATGCTGTCCCTGCGCTACGCACTGCCGTGGCGCTGGTTCCCGCGTAAGAAACTGGAGCTGAGCCGCGGCGCGGCCCTGCGTCTGGCGTTGCAGGATCTGGGGCCGATTTTTATCAAGTTCGGCCAGATCCTTTCAACTCGCCGCGACCTGCTGCCCGCCGACATCGCCGATGAGCTGATGCTGCTGCAAGACCGAGTACCGCCGTTCGACCCGCAAGTGGCGGTCAAGCTGATCGAAGAGCAGCTCGGTGCCAAAATCAGCGAAGTGTTCAGCCGTTTCGACATCGAACCGCTGGCCTCAGCGTCGGTGGCTCAGGTTCACTCGGCCAAGCTCAAGACCGGCGAAGAAGTAGTGGTCAAGGTTGTGCGCCCCGGGCTCAAGCCGATCATCGGTTCTGACCTGGCCTGGCTGTTTATTCTGGCCCGTACCGCCGAGCGCCTGAGCGCTGACGCCCGCCTGCTGCACCCGGTGGACGTAGTCACAGACTACGAAAAAACCATTTACGACGAACTCGACCTGTTGCGCGAGGCGGCCAATGCGAGCCAGCTCAAGCGCAACTTCGAAGGCTCGCCGCTGATGTACGTGCCGCAGATCTACTGGGACTGGTGCCGCCCCAAAGTGCTGGTGATGGAACGCATCTACGGGATTCAGGTCACCGACCTGGAGGCCCTTGCGGATCAGCGCACGGATATGAAGATGCTGGCCGAGCGCGGCGTGGAGATTTTCTTCACCCAAGTGTTCCGCGACAGCTTCTTTCACGCCGACATGCACCCCGGCAACATCTTTGTCAGCACCGTCAATCCGTGGGCTCCGCAATATATCGCCATCGACTGCGGCATCGTCGGCAGCCTGACCCCCGAGGATCAGGACTACCTGGCACGCAACCTGTTCGCTTTTTTCAAGCGTGACTACCGCCGTGTGGCGCAGTTGCACATTGATTCAGGCTGGGTGCCAGCGCATACCAAACTCAACGAGTTTGAAGCCGCTATCCGTACCGTGTGCGAACCAATTTTCGAGAAACCACTCAAGGAAATTTCCTTTGGCCAGGTGCTGATGCGCCTGTTCCAGACGGCTCGACGCTTCAATATGGAAGTCCAGCCGCAGTTGGTGTTGCTGCAAAAAACCCTGCTCAATATCGAAGGCCTGGGGCGCCAACTGTACCCCGACCTCGATCTGTGGAACACCGCCCAGCCGTTCCTCGAGCGCTGGATGCGTGAGCGCGTTAGCCCTAAAACCCTGCTGCGCAACCTGCACAGCCAGGTCGAGCAGATCCCGCATTTGGCCGGCATGACTCGCGACTTGCTCGAACGCATGTCGCAACCCCATGCCAATAACAAACAATTGATCGTGCGCGAATCCCGTGATGGCTGGTTCCTGCGCCTGATCGGTGCCGGGCATCTGGCCGCAGGGGCCTTGCTGGCCAGCCTCGGCCCCCTGCACACTGCGGGCTACTGGCCAGCAGGAATCATGCTGGCCGTAGGCTTGTATCTGATCGTGCGCCGATAGCCAGCTCCGGAAGAGGCTGGCAAACTGTGAATTCACCAGGCCTCAGCCACAGGGTTGAGGCAGGTTGTCGGAGTCGAACATGAAAGACTGGCTGGACGAGATCAAATGGGACAACGACGGCCTGGTGCCGGCGATTGCCCAGGACCACAAGACCGGGCGCGTGCTGATGATGGCCTGGATGAACCGCGAGGCATTGAGCCTGACTGCCGCCGAGAACCGTGCCATTTACTGGTCACGTTCGCGTGGCAAGCTGTGGCGCAAGGGCGAAGAGTCCGGCCACGTGCAAAAGCTGCATGAAATGCGCCTGGACTGCGATGCCGATGTGATCATCCTGATGGTCGAACAAATCGGTGATATCGCCTGCCATACCGGTCGCCAGAGCTGCTTCTACCGCGTGTACGAAAACGCTGAGTGGAAAACCGTCGACCCGGTGCTCAAAGATCCGCACGCCATTTACCACGCAGGGCACTCCCATGACTGACACCTTGAGCCGCGTAGCCCAAGTGCTCGAAGCACGCAAAGGCGCAACTCCCGACAGCTCCTATGTCGCCAGCCTGTACCACAAGGGCCTGAACAAGATTCTGGAAAAAGTCGGCGAAGAGTCGATCGAAACCATCATCGCCGCCAAAGACGCCGCCATCAGCGGTGATTGCAGCGATGTTATCTACGAAACAGCCGATCTATGGTTCCATAGCATGATCATGCTGGCCCAGTTGGGGCAGCATCCTCAGGCAGTACTGGATGAACTGGAGCGGCGTATCGGCACCTCCGGCCACGTGGAAAAAGCCTCCCGGCCGTCCGCCTAAATCACTTTTGCTAAGGAACACATCATGGGCATTTTTGACTGGAAACACTGGATCGTCATTCTGGTAGTCGTAGTCCTGGTCTTCGGCACCAAAAAACTGAAAAATCTGGGCACCGATGTCGGCGAATCGATCAAAGGCTTTCGCAAGGCCATGAACGACGACGAAAAACCTGCCGAGCCCGTGGTTCCGCCTGCGCAGCCAACTGCTGCACCACAACCACACACCACTTCGACCCTGAACGAGCCGCACACCATTGACGTGCAGGCACAAAAAGTCGAAGAGCCGACCCGCAAAGACGTGTGAGCCAAAACTAATGTTCGGTATCAGCTTCAGTGAACTGCTGCTCGTTGGCCTTGTGGCCCTGCTGGTGCTCGGCCCCGAGCGACTGCCAGGTGCTGCGCGCACGGCGGGCCTGTGGATCGGGCGCTTGAAACGCAGTTTCAATGCGATCAAACAGGAAGTTGAACGTGAAATCGGCGCCGACGAAATACGTCGGCAGCTGCACAACGAACATATCCTGTCGATGGAAGAGGAAGCCAAGAAGATCCTGGCCCCTCTGCAGGACGCCGTGAAGCCGCTGACCCCGACCGAGCCAACAGTTGCGCCTGTCGAGCCTGCGAACACTGCCCCCGTTAGCCTGAGCAAAGACCCTGCGCCTCAACCGGCAGCGCCACACGACCCTACCCTGCCACCGCGAGCCCCTTAAGCGCATGAGCGATAAGCCTGATCACGACCAGCCAATGCCGCTGGTTTCGCATCTCACCGAGCTGCGCACCCGCCTGTTGCGCTGCATCGCGGCGATTTTCATCATCTTTGCCGGGTTGTTCGCCTTTACCCAGCAAATCTACACCCTGGTCTCCACGCCGTTGCGTGAATACCTGCCGGTAGGCGCGACGATGATCGCCACCGACGTGGCCTCGCCGTTCCTCACGCCCCTCAAGCTGACCATGATGGTCTCGCTGTTTATTGCAATTCCGGTAATCCTGCACCAGATCTGGGGGTTTATCGCTCCTGGTCTGTACAAGCACGAGAAGCGCATAGCCGTGCCGCTGCTGGTCTCCAGCATCTTCCTGTTTTACGCAGGCATGGCCTTCGCCTACTTCCTGGTGTTCCCGCTGGTGTTCAAGTTCTTCGCCGCTGCTACCCCGGAAGGCGTCGCGATGATGACCGATATCAGCAGCTACCTTGATTTCGTCATGACCCTGTTTTTTGCCTTTGGCGTGGCCTTTGAAATCCCGGTGGCCGTGGTATTGCTCGTCTGGATTGGCATCGTCGACGTCAAATACCTGCGCAAGATTCGCCCGTACGTGATCATCGGCTGCTTCGTAGTCGGCATGATCCTGACTCCGCCCGACATCTTCTCGCAAACCTTGCTCGCCATCCCGATGTGGATGCTGTTTGAAATCGGCATTATTTTTGGCAGTTTGGTCAGCAAGAACAAACGCGGCGAACACCCGGACGAACAATCGGCTGACAACGACGCCCAACCGCCAGCGCCACAAGCGTGAACCTGCTGCTCCTCGAAGAGGCTGATTTCATTGCCGCCGACCGCGTGATCCTGCGCGATCGGCGCCTGACTCACATGCAGGAAGTTCACCGTGCCGTCGTCGGCGACAGCCTGCGCGTCGGCCGGATTGGCGGGTTGATGGGCAGCGCCGAGCTGGTGCGCCTTGAAGCACAAGAAGCCGAGCTGGTTATCCACAGCCTGGACCAGCCGCCACCGGCCAAACTGCCACTGACCCTGTTGCTCGCCTTGCCGCGCCCAAAAATGCTGCGCCGCGTGCTACAAACCGTGGCCTCGATGGGCGTGCCGAAGGTCATTCTGGTCAACAGTTACCGGGTAGAGAAAAGCTTCTGGCAGACCCCGTTTCTGGAACCCGAAGCCATTCGTGAACAATTGATTCTGGGCCTGGAGCAATCACGCGACAGCGTACTGCCTGAGATCGTCATCGAAAAACGCTTCAAGCCGTTTGTCGAAGACCGCCTGCCTGCGCTGGTCGAAGGCACCCTGGGCCTGGTCGGTCATCCGGGCGATTACCCGGCCTGCCCGCGCGGGCTGGACGAAGCGGTCACACTGGCCATCGGCCCGGAAGGTGGCTGGATCCCTTACGAAATCGATTTGCTGGCCAAGTCAGGCTTGCAGCCGGTGCAACTGGGCGCGCGCATCCTGCGGGTCGAAACCGCCGTCACCGCCCTTCTCGCCCGATTGTTCTGACCTCCCCAAACCTGTAGCCGCTGGCGCAGGCTGCGATAAGGTCCGCAGGACCTTCGCTTCTCGCCTGAAAATCAGGGTCGCTCCGCGCGCCCATCGCAGCCTGCGGCAGCGGCTACAGGTTCTTGACGTTCGTCACACATTCAACCTGCGCACTTCAGTTATCCCCCTGCGCGCCGATGCCCTGATAACCCATGAAGACCGTTACGTAACTCGGTCAATAAAGGAGTATCACCATGTTCCATCGGCTGGCCCAACGGCTCGGCAATATAAGCGTCAATCGTAAACTCAGTCTGGGCTTCGGGCTGGTGCTGATGCTGACCTTGCTGATCACCGCAACGGGCTGGAATGGTCTGGTGTCCGTCATCGACCAGGGTGACAAGCTGGCCAATATTTCGAAAATCATCGGCCTGACCAAAGACCTGCGTATTGCCCGCCTTGAATATGAACGCCAACCCGGCGAAAACACCCTAGCCGAAGTCACTCACCAACTGAGCGAACTGGACAACGGCCTGGAGCGAGCACGCAAACAGCTGGTAGCTCCCGACGAGCTGACACTGGTCGAACAGCAACTCAACGCCGTGGCCGAGTACAAACGCGCCTTCGCCGACCTGATTCAAGGCACTCAAGCCAGTGAACAAGCCATTGAGCGCATGCACCGCCAGGGCACTGTCCTGATCGAGCAGAGCCAAAAACTCTCGGCTCTGCAAACAGCCAAGCGCGACGCTGACAGCCGGCAGGCCACCACCCTGCTGATCGGCTGTACGTTGCTGGCACTGGTACTGGGCATCATTGCGGCCTGGGCCATTACTCGCCAGATCGTTATCCCGCTGCAACGCACGCTGAAAACCGTTGAGCGAATCGCGGCAGGCGACCTGACCCACGACCATCAAACCGACCGTCGCGACGAACTGGGGCAGCTACAGCAAGCCATACAACGGATGACCGCAGGCCTGCGCGAGTTGATTGGCGGAATCAGTGACGGCGTGACGCAAATCGCCAGCGCCGCCGAAGAACTCTCGGCGGTCACCGAGCAGACCAGTGCCGGGGTCAACAGTCAGAAAGTCGAGACAGATCAGGTCGCCACCGCCATGCATGAAATGGCGGCGACCGTACAGGAAGTGGCGCGCAACGCCGAAGAAGCCTCTGAAGCTGCAATTGCTGCCGACCAGCAGGCCCGCGAAGGCGACAGCGTGGTTGCGCAGGCCATCGCCCAGATCGAGAAGCTGGCGATTGAGGTCGGCCATTCCACCGATGCCATGGGCCATCTCAAGCGTGAAAGCGACAAAATTGGCAGCGTGCTCGACGTGATCAAGTCCGTTGCCCAGCAAACCAACCTGCTGGCGCTGAACGCTGCCATCGAAGCTGCACGGGCTGGAGAAGCCGGTCGCGGGTTTGCGGTGGTGGCCGACGAAGTACGCAGCCTGGCGCAGCGCACGCAAAAATCCACGGAAGAGATCGAAGAGCTGATTGCCGGCCTGCAAAGCGGCACTCAGCAGGTGTCCAGCAGTATGGACAACAGTCGCGCCCTGACGGACAACAGCGTTGAACTGACCCGCCGCGCAGGCGAGTCACTGGGCAACATCACCCGTACAGTGTCGACCATTCAGGGCATGAACCAACAGATTGCAGCGGCTGCCGAACAGCAGAGCGCGGTGGCAGAAGAGATCAACCGCAGCGTGTTGAATGTGCGAGATGTATCAGAGCAAACCGCCGCCGCCAGTGAAGAAACGGCGGCCTCCAGCGTTGAGCTGGCGCGCCTGGGTACACATTTGCAGACGTTGGTGGGGCGGTTTAAGGTTTAACAGCAGCTGCAAGTGGCAAGTTCAGAGCAGAAGCAGATCTGCTTCTGCTTCTGCTTCTGCTTGTAGCTGCCGTCAAAGCACCTGGCGCAAAAACGCCTGGGCGCGCAGGTCTTTAGGCGAGTTGAAGAAGTCTTCCGGGGCGGAGTCTTCCAGCAGTTTGCCGTGGTCGAAGAACAGCACGCGGTTCGCCACTTCGCGGGCAAAGCCCATTTCGTGGGTCACGCAGACCATGGTCATGCCTTCGCGGGCCAGGGTCTTCATCACGTCCAGGACTTCGCCGACCATTTCCGGGTCCAGCGCCGAAGTGGGCTCGTCAAACAGCATCACCTTGGGCTCCATCGCCAGCGCACGGGCAATCGCCACGCGCTGTTGCTGACCGCCCGAGAGGCGCGACGGGTACTCGTTGGCCTTCTGCCCGATACCGACCTTCTCCAGCAACGCCCGGGCCTTGGCTTCGCGCTCGGCCTTGCCACGCTTGCGTACCACCTTCTGCGCCAGGCACAGATTTTCCAGTACGGTCATGTGCGGGAACAGGTTGAAATGCTGAAACACCATGCCGACTTCACGCCGATAGGCGTTCACATCGGTTTTGGGGTTGGCCAGATCCAGGCCGTCGATGCTGACCGAGCCTGAGTCGAAATCTTCCAAGCCGTTAAGGCAGCGCAGAAAGGTCGACTTGCCAGAGCCCGAGGGGCCGATCACCACCAGTACTTCGCCCTGGGCGACAGTGGTGCTGACGTTGTCCACGGCGCGAACAATATGCCCGCGGGTGTCGAAGACTTTTACCAGTTCGCGAACTTCAATCACTTTGCGCGAGCCTCCGCTCAAGCCGGCTGGCGAAATGCGACAGCGGCAGGTTGATCAACAGGTACAGGCCCGCTACGCAGAACAGAATCTCGAACGGCGAAAACGAGGTGGTGATGACTTCACGGCCGCTCTTGAGCAACTCGGTAATCGCAATCACCGACACCAGCGAGGTGTCCTTGACCAAGCTGATAAATTGCCCGGCCAACGGCGGCAGTACACGCTTGAACGCTTGCGGCAGCACCACATGGCGCATCGATTGGCTGCTGTTGAGGCCCAGCGAGCGAGCCGCTTCGTTTTGCCCGCGAGCGATGGACTGCACACCCGAACGAATGATTTCAGCCACGTACGCACCGGTGAACAACGACAGCGCGGCAATACCGGCAAATTCGCGGGACAGGTTGAGTACAGTGCCGATGAAGAAGTAGAAGATAAAAATCTGTACCAGCAGCGGCGTGCCGCGCACCAGCTCGACGTACAGAGTCGAGAGATCGCGCAGGGTCGGGTTATTCGACAGTCGGCACAGACCCGTGGCCAGCCCGATGATCAAACCCAGTACGCCTGACACCAACGACAGCCAAACCGTGGTCCACAAGCCCCAGAGCAGCGGCCCGGCGGCCCAATGGCGGTTAACGCCAATCACATCGCCTTCAGCAACATCATCGCCTTCAGCCAACTGCAGGCTGTTGTCGGCGACAGTCACGCGTTGCTCTTTGCCATCTTCGCCACGCAGTACGACTTCGGCAGTATCGCCTTTGCGCACCAACTCAATCACGGTCGAGGCTTCAGTCGCCCGCTGGGCTTCTTCGGCTTGATAGGCGAAGTACTGCGGGACGCGGTTCCAGCGCCATTCGTAAGACATCAGCGAGGTGGCGTAATACAGCGCACCCGCCAGACCGATGAGCACCAGCACGGTCAATACGTGCCAGGGCCACTGGACTTTTTTTTGTTTGATCACTTTGATATTTCCGTAGAGAGCAGCGCAGACAGCGTGTGTAGCCGCTGCCGAAGGCTGCGATGGGCTGCAGGCAACCCCAGAATCTGAAGGCCCTTCGGTCCTTATCGCAGCCTACGGCAGCGGCTACAGGAATCGCGCTTATTCCATGTCTTTGAGCCAAGCGGTGTCTTTGAACCACTTGTCATGGATGCGATCGTAGGTGCCGTCTTCGTGGATCTGGTGCAGGAAGTTATTGATGAAGTTGATGCTGTCGTAGTCGCCTTTCTTCAGACCAAAGGCCAAAGGCTCGTAGGTGAACGGCTGGTCGAGGAACACCAGTTTGCCGTTACCGAACTTGTTTACTGCAACAACGTTGTACGGCGCATCGTAAACGAAGGCATCAGCCTTGCCGTTTACCACGTCCAGCACACCTTCTGGCTCGTTGTCATAGCCGTGGTACTGGGCTTTGGACATCAGTTTGCGGGCGATCATTTCACCCGTGGTGCCGATTTTCGAGGTCAGGCGGTATTGTGGGTCGTTGAGGTCTTTGTAGGACTTGATCTTGTCTTCCAGCTCTTTGCGGATGAGCAGGGTTTGGCCCACAACGATGAAGGGTTCGCTGAAGTTCAGGCGCAGGTTGCGTTCCTGGGTCAGGGTCATGCCGCTGCCGATCATGTCGAACTTGTTGGTCATCAGGGCCGGGATGATGCCGTCATAGCCAGTGGAAACCAGCTCCAGCTTGACGCCCATGGACTTGGCCATGGCTTTGAGCAGGTCAACTTCGAAGCCAATGATCTGGCCGCGCTTGTTGGTCATTTCAAATGGCATGTAGGTTGGGTCCATGCCCACCTTCAAGGTGCCGCGCTTGACCGCGTCATCAATTGCGCCCGCATGGGCTGCGCTGATCGCCAGTACCGCAGTGACGCCGACCAGCAGTTTCGATAGAAACTTCTTCATCATCAACTCCCCTCAACCTACTCAATTAAGGTGTTGGCCAACGGCGGGCTCGATTCAAAAAGCCAATACAGCCGGGCACTCACCCATTCGGAAACGGATGCTAACTCACAGAAGGGTTGTGACACGAGTTTTGCGAGAGAAAAGCAGGATGGGTGCGGGCTATGGATCCGCTACAGAGAAACTTCAATGTGGGAGCGAGCCTGCTCGCGAAGTTCATTCGCGAGCAGGCTCGCTCCCACAACCCCCCATAAAGCAGAAACCCCACCGTAGTGGGGTTTCTTTTAGATCAGGCTGAAGGCTGTAACGGCAACAACGGGGCATGCGGGTCGGCAGCAACCGACTCACGCCAGGCGTTCAACCAGTCTTCATGACCCTCGTTCCACACCAGAGCGTGCAAGCGCGCCAGGGCAACAGGGTCGCTCAGCAATGCCATACGCTCGTTGTTGGTGACGCCCTGAGGACCGACTTTCAGCGCGTGACGCACACGTTCGGTGCGCAGCCATTCAATCGGCTCGGCTTCACGGTGACGCGACGTCGCCAACGCACAGGCCAACGCGTTCTGTTGCGGATCAACCACAGCCCGCACAAAACCATCATGCAGTGCGTGGTAGCGGTTCTCGTGGGTGTATTCGGCGGTGGCCGACAATTCGCGCGGCGGTGCGTATTCCTCGGGAATCAGGAACAGGCTTTCGTCGCGAGTCTTGAGGCCCAGCTTGACCCGGCTGGAGATCACCGAAACCGGGATCGACAGCATCAGTGAACCGACAATCGGCACCAGCCACCACAGGAAGCTCGGGTTCAACCACAGCACCAACGCAGCCCAGGCCGCACCCAGCAGGGTTTGCGGGCCATGACGGCGCACAGCTTCACTCCACGGCGTGGAGTCGTCGTCACGCTGTGGCGAGTTCCAGGTCGCAGCCCAGCCCAGGAACGCAGCCAGTACGAAGCGGGTGTGAAAGATCATGCGCACCGGCGCCAGCAGCATGGAGAACAGCATCTCCAGCAACATCGACAGTGTGACCTTGAACTTGCCACCGAACTCTTTTGCGCCCTTGGCCCAGATCAGAATGATGCTCAGCAGTTTAGGCAGGAACAACAGCACGATCGTGGTCGAGAACAACGCCACAGCCTTGTCCGGGTGCCATTGAGGCCACAGCGGGTAGAGCTGGCGCGGTTCCATGAAGTACTGCGGTTCCATTAGCGTGTTGACCGCCAGCAAGGCCGTCGACAGCAGCAGGAAGAAGAACCACAGCGGCGCTGACAGGTACGACATCACGCCCGTGAGGAACACCGCACGGTGTACCGGGTGCATGCCCTTGACCAGAAACAGGCGGAAGTTCATCAGGTTACCGTGGCACCAGCGACGGTCACGCTTGAGTTCGTCCAGCAGGTTAGGCGGCAATTCTTCGTAGCTGCCTGGCAGATCGTAGGCAATCCACACGCCCCAACCGGCACGGCGCATCAACGCGGCTTCAACGAAGTCGTGAGACAGGATCGCGCCCGCAAATGCCCCTTTGCCCGGCAACGGCGCCAGGGCGCAGTGCTCGATAAACGGTTTCATGCGGATGATGGCGTTGTGGCCCCAGTAGTGGGATTCGCCCAACTGCCAGAAGTGCAGACCGGCTGTAAACAGCGGCCCGTACACACGGGTGGCGAACTGCTGCATGCGCGCATACAGAGTGTCCATGCCCGACGCACGTGGCGCGGTCTGGATGATACCGGCGTCTGGCGTGGCTTCCATCAAGCGCACCAGGCTGGTCAGGCATTCGCCGCTCATCACGCTGTCGGCGTCGAGTACCACCATGTACTTGTAATCGCCGCCCCAGCGACGGCAGAAGTCGTCGAGGTTGCCGCTCTTGCGCTTCACACGACGACGGCGACGACGATAGAAAATCCGCCCGAAGCCTTCTGTTTCGCGGCACACATCCAGCCAGGCCTGTTGCTCGGCGACACAAATATCAGGGTCGTTACTGTCGCTGAGGATAAAGAAGTCGAAGCGATCCAGATCACCCGTAGCCGCTACCGATTCGTAGGTCGCCCGCAAGCCCGCAAATACGCGGGTGACGTCTTCGTTACAGATCGGCATTACCAGTGCAGTACGTGCCTGCTCAGGGATTGGCTCATTACCGGCGCTTTTGCCGGAAATACGGTACTTGTCGTGCCCGGTCAACAGTTCCAGAAAGCCCATCAAGGCGGTCCAGAAACCTGCCGATACCCAGCAGAACAAAATCCCGAACAGGATCAGGATGCTGGTTTGCAGTGCATACGGCAGCACTTGCTGCGCTGTCTGCATCAGCGGTTGATGCAGCACTTCTTCAAGGTCAACAAACGCCCAGCCCTGGTACGGCATGATGCCTTTCATGTACCAGCCAGCGACGATGGTTTGGCCAAGCATCAAGACCAGCAGGATGTAACGGCGGATCGAACCCACCGTACGCCAGCGGGCCTTGGGCAAGACGCGCTCGTCGATTTTCGGCGCAGGCGGATTGCTGCGCCCGGTCAGACGCCGCCAGCCACGAACCAGAATGTTGGTACGCCACGGCTCTGGCACCACTTTGGTGCGACGGATCGGTGGCGTGGCCTTGAGCATCACCCGGCCACTGGCATCGAGGGCGAGCATTTCTGCGTCCTCAAGCTCAGTCGCCGAAGTCAGGTTCAGACGCGTGCCAACCGAGGCCTGTGCGGCCTCGCTGGCATCAACATCGGTCTGCGCCGACAAGCGTGCATGCAACTCGTCGAACGAGGTGCAGCTCGCCAGTTCGGCGCGCTGCTCATCGCTCAGAGGCAAATGCGCCAGGTACTCGCTGAGCGAGGCCGGTTGGGGGTGAGCATTACTCATCGGCGGGCAACTGGTAGCTCCAGGTCTCGGTCAACACTTTTTCAGTCTTCACCGGTTCTGGAGTGGCTGGGGTTGCGTCAGCCGTAGGAGCCTTGGCGTCCTTGGCTGCGTGTTCTTTCTTCTCTTGTGCCTTGGCCGCAGCTTTTTCAGCTTTGGTCAAAGGCGCTGCCGGTTTGGCCGCCGGTGCATGCTCAACATCCTGAACCAGCGAAGCTCGCATTTCCGTGGACTTGCTCGGATCCTTGATTTTCATCCGCAGGGTCAAGCGCCAGCCCTTGGTTTCAGGGTTGTAACGCACGCTGTTTTCAACCAGCTCGGCATTGTCCCCGACACTGACCTGGCTGCGCACAGCGGCATCTTCAGGCAAGGCCTTGAGCGACGGGCCTTCGAAGTCGACCAGGTAGGCGACGCTGCCGTCAGGCTGGCGGATCAGGTTCGATTGCTTGACGTCACCGGTCGAACGCAGGGTCTGTTTGACCCAGGCGCTGTCAGTCGGGTGCAGGGCCGCTTCGTCCATGGTCCAGTGCAGGCGGTAGGCGAAATCAAATGGCTTGAGTGGCTCTGGCAGAGTGGCCGGGCTCCAAAACGCAACGATGTTGTCGTTGGTTTCGTCAGCGGTAGGAATTTCTACCAGGTCAACCGAGCCTTTGCCCCAATCACCCTGCGGTTCGATCCAGGCGCTTGGGCGCTTGTCGTAGTTGTCGTCAAGGTCTTCATAGTGGCTGAAGTCGCGGCCACGTTGCAGCAAGCCGAAGCCACGCGGGTTTTCAACCGAGAAGTTGCTCACCGACAAGTGTTTCGGGTTGTTCAGCGGACGCCAGATCCACTCGCCGTTGCCAGCATGAATGGCCAGGCCCGACGAATCGTGCAGCTCGCGACGGTAGTTGAGGACTTTGGACGGTTGGTTAGCGCCGAACAGGTACATGCTGGTCAGCGGAGCAATGCCCAGCTTGCCAACCTTATCGCGCAGGAACATTTGCGCTTTGACATCCACTACCGTGTCCACGCCCGGGCGCAGGGTAAAGCGGTAAGCACCGGTAGCCCGTGGCGAATCCAGCAAGGCGAAGATCACCAAGTGCTTGTCATTAGGCTTGGGCTTTTCGATCCAGAACTCGGTGAAGCGCGGAAACTCTTCGCCCGACGGCAATGCAGTGTCGATCGCCATACCACGGGCAGACAGGCCATAGATCTGGCCCTTGCCCACAACGCGGAAGTAACTCGCGCCCAGCATGGTCATGATTTCGTCCTGCTTATCCGCCTTGTTGATCGGATACAGCACGCGGAAACCGGCCCAACCGAGGTTTTCGGTCGCTTTAGGGTCGAACTTGACGTCGCCGAAATCGAAACGACTGGAGTCGTACTTGATCTCTTCAACCTTGGTGGCGGTCACTTCATTGATTTTCACCGGCGTGTCGAAATGCATGCCTTGGTGATAGAAGGACAATTTGAACGGGGTTTTATCGCCCGCCCACTCAGCCTTTTCACGCTTGAACTGAATCTTCTGATAATCCGCGAACTTCATGTCGCGGAATTCATTTGGCAAATTGCTGCGCGGCGCTTGGTACTTCTGCTCGGCGAGGGTTTTAGCCTCAGCCGCCACGTCATCCAGACTGAATGCCCACAGTTGACCCGCACCGAACAAGCAAAAGAGCGCAGAGCCCGTCACCAGTGCGTTGCGAAACCGCTTGGCAGACATTTTTGGTGCATTTAATGGACTAACAATCACGAGCAAACCTCGCCGAAAACAGATGATGAAACCAACGGCCAGCGATCTAAATGCCAGGTTGGCGAGCACTGTTCCGACAATTGGTAGAGGTTTTAATTCCCCCATCGTGTCGGATTAGTCTCTGTGTAGCGCGGGATTATCTAGTAGCCCGCGTGACAACGCATCTACTGTCAGCAAGTATTTATCGCTAAAACCCCCTGTTTTCGGACGAAAACACGGATTTTCAGTGTTTTAAATATGTAACAGGAATGTCACAGGGCCATCATTGACCAAATGCACCTGCATATCAGCCCCAAAACGCCCTGAGCCGACGATCGGGTGAAGGCGTTTTGCCTCAATCAGCAGGTGATTGAACAGTGCCTCGGCCAATGCTGGAGGCGCTGCCGTGGAGAAGCTGGGGCGCAGGCCACTTTTGGTATCGGCGGCCAGGGTAAATTGCGAAACCAGCAGCAAACCGCCACCAATATCAGCCAGTGACAGGTTCATTTTGCCTTCGGCATCGCTGAACACCCGGTAGTTGAGCAGCTTGTGCAGCAACTTGGCCGCGCTCGCTTCGGTATCACCAGGTTCGACGGCGACCAGCACCAGCAAGCCCTGGTCGATTGAACCGACAATCTCCCCTGCTACCTCTACCCGTGCGCCCCTGACACGCTGCAACAGGCCCTTCATGCTTCGTCGGGCTGCAAGTTGAGCAGGCTGCGGGCCATTTGCTCGGTGGCGCGCACCAAGGCATCGGTAATACCGGGTTCAGAGGCCACATGCCCGGCCTCGCGGATAATTTGCAGCTCGCTGCCAGGCCAAGCCTGATGCAGCTCCCAGGCGTTATCCAGCGGGCAAATCATGTCGTAGCGGCCATGCACGATCACCGCTGGCAGGTGGGCAATCTTGTACATGTCACGCAGCAACTGATTGGGTTCCAGGAACGCGTTGTTCATGAAGTAGTGGCATTCGATACGAGCAATGGACAAGGCCCGATGCGGGTCGCAAAAACGTTCGACCACTTGCGGGTTGGGCCGCAGGGTTGCAGCACGTCCTTCCCAGGTCGACCAGGCCTTGGCCGCATGCATCTGGGCGATCTGGTCATTGCCTGTCAGGCGCTTGTGAAAAGCGCTCATCAGATCGTGACGCTCTTCCTGCGGGATAGGTGCTATGTATTCCTGCCAGTAATCCGGGAAAATCCGGCTGGCACCTGCCTGATAGAACCACTCGATTTCTTGAGGACGTGCCAGAAAGATCCCACGCAGAATCAGTCCATGTACCCGGTCCGGGTGGCTTTGCGCGTACGCCAGTGACAGGGTCGAGCCCCAGGAACCACCAAACAACACCCACTTGTCGACACCCAGGTACAGACGAATCCGCTCCATGTCGGCGACCAGATCCCACGTGGTGTTGCTGTCCAGGCTGGCATGCGGCGTCGAACGCCCGCAACCGCGCTGATCAAACGTAATGATGCGGTACAGGCCCGGATCAAAATAGCAGCGACTGTTGGCATCGCAGCCCGAACCTGGCCCGCCGTGGACAAAAACCACAGGCAAGCCATCCGGCGAACCGCTCTCGTCAACGTAAAGCACATGCGGCCCATCAACCGCCAGCTCATGCCGGGCGTAGGGTTTGATCTGCGGGAACAAGGTCTGCATTACGCACTCCGAGAGAGGGGCTGAAAAATGTTGCCGTCTGGCATCATAAACCCGAATGGGTGCAAGGAGCATGTCCTTAAAAAGGCTGTGGTTGAATATCTGGCAACTGCATAAATCCTGTGGGAGCGGGCTTGCTCGCGATTGCATCGATGCGGTCTAACCGTAAGACCGAGTAGTCCGCATCGCGAGCAAGCCCGCTCCCACAAAATCAAAATCAACTCCTGGAATAACGCTGCTGCCCCCACTCGATAATCCGCGCCAGTAATTGCTTGAGCACCACTTGGGTTGGTGCGGCCAGGTCTTCGCGGTAGTTGAACGGCTCGAACTCTTCCATATAGGTGCACTGCGCCAGTTCCAGCTGCACGGCGTGGATGTTGTCGGCCGGGCTGCCGTAATGGCGGGTGATATGACCCCCCTTGAAGCGCCCGTTCAACACATGGCTATAGGTCGGATGCTCGGCACAGATCGCTTCCAGATCGCGGGCCAGTAACGGGTCGCAGCTGGCGCCATTGAAGGTGCCCAGATTGAAGTCCGGCAAACGCCCGTCAAACAGGTGCGGCACGCAAGAGCGAATGGAGTGCGCATCAAACAGCAGCGCATAGCCAAATTCGTCCTTGAGCCGTTTGAGTTCCTGTTGCAGGGTCTGGTGGTAGGGTTTCCAGATCTGCTCCAGGTAGGTGGCGCGCTCTTGTGCCGTAGGCACCTGCCCTTCGCGAAACAGTGGCACGCCATCAAACAGCGTGGCCGGAAACAGCCCTGTGGTTGCCCCCACATACATCGGCGCATCGTCTTCGGGGCGATTAAGGTCAATCACAAAACGCGAATATTCAGCCGCCAGGGTGCTGGCGCCCATCTCGTTGGCAAAATCATAAAGCTGCGGGATATGCCAGTCGGTGTCCGGCAGGCTTTGCGCTT
Organism: Pseudomonas kulmbachensis; assembly: GCF_963681935.1. Lineage (NCBI taxonomy): Bacteria > Pseudomonadati > Pseudomonadota > Gammaproteobacteria > Pseudomonadales > Pseudomonadaceae > Pseudomonas > Pseudomonas kulmbachensis. The sequence goes on from NZ_OY817088.1 coordinate 5,016,983, forward strand.
CGGGGATCAGCCCGGCCTTCACCGCAGGTGTCAGTTTCAAGCCAGCGTGGGGCATGCTGATCAGCAATGGCACGCGGCCTTGTTTAAATGTCAGTACCTTATCCACAAGCTTTTCTCCTAAAGCGCTACATCAACGCCGTTGCGCACGACGCGTTTATCCAGATCACCGCCCAGCCAGTAGGCCAGGTCTGCGGGACGATCAATGTTCCAGGCCACAAAGTCGGCCACCTTGCCGGGCTCCAGCGAGCCGTGGGTCTCGCCCATGCCCAACGCCGTAGCCGCATGCTGAGTGACACCGGCCAGGGCTTCTTCGGGGGTCATGCGGAACAGGGTGCAGGCCATGTTCAGCATCAGGCGCAACGACAACCCCGGCGACGTGCCCGGATTGAGGTCGCTGGCGATGGCGATTTTCACCCCGTGCTTGCGCAGGGCCTCCATCGGCGGCAGCTGGGTTTCACGCAAAAAGTAAAACGCACCGGGCAGCAGCACGGCCACGGTTCCGGATTCGGCCATGGCAATCGCATCTTCTTCAGTCATGAACTCCAGATGATCCGCAGACAACGCCTGATAGCGCGCCGCCAGGCTGGAGCCATGCAACGAGGACAACTGCTCGGCGTGCAATTTGACCGGCAGGCCCAGTTGCTGCGCCACTTTGAATACCCGTTCAACCTGAGCCGGAGAAAACGCCAGGTACTCGCAGAACGCATCCACTGCATCCACCAGCCCTTCAGCTGCCAGCGCTGGCAGCATTTCGTTGCAGATATGCTCGATATAGTCGTCGGCGCGGTCCTTGTACTCCGGCGGCAAAGCATGGGCCGCCAGGCAGGTGCTGCGCACCGTGACCGGCAACTCGGCCCCTAGACGGCGGATCACCCGCAGAATTTTGCGTTCGCTCTCAAGGCTCAGGCCGTAACCGGACTTGATCTCGACACTGGTGACGCCATCACGCAGCAAGCACAACAAACGCTGACGGGCGCTGGCGAACAATTCCTCTTCGCTGGCAGCACGGGTCGCACGCACGGTGCTGGCGATACCGCCACCGGCAGCGGCAATTTCTGCATAGCTCACACCCTGCAAGCGTTGCTCGAATTCGCCACTGCGATTACCGCCAAACACCGTGTGGGTATGGCAATCGATCAGCCCCGGCGTCACCCACGCCCCTTCCAGGCCATGGGTTTGACCATACTCGCCCGTCGGCAACTGCTGACGCGAACCAATCCACTCAATGTAGCCGTCACGGGTAACGATGGCGGCGTCCTCGATGATCGAGTACATGCCATTAGCCATGGTTGCGACATTGCAGTGTTGCCAAAGGGTTTTCATTGCGTCACTCCGTCAATGATCAAAAACTCAGGAAAGCTCGGGAGCCACTTCAATCGCACGACCCGCAGCCGGCTTTACCCACAATAGATAAGCCACAACCAGGAATACAATCCAGACCGCGCCTACCATCAGTGCCGCCTGGGTCTCAGGGAAGTAACCCAGTACGCCGAAGATAAACACCATAAATGCGATAGCAGCCATTGGCGCATACGGCCAGAACGGCACGGGGAACTTGAGTTCGGCCACTTGCTCTCGGGTCATGGAACGGCGCATGGCCACCTGAGTCACCAAAATCATCAACCACACCCACACCGTGGCGAAGGTGGCAATCGAGGCGATGACCAGGAAGATGTTTTCCGGGATCAAGTAGTTGAGCACTACACCGCCCAACAACGTAGCGCCCATCACCAGTACGGTCATCCACGGCACGCCATGGCGGGAGATTTTGGCAAAGCCTTTAGGTGCCTGCCCTTGCTGTGCCAGACCGTACATCATGCGGCCAGCGCCGAAGATATCGCTGTTGATGGCCGACACTGCCGCCGAGATCACCACGATATTCAGAATGGTGGCTGCAGAACTGATGCCCAGGCTGTCAAAAATCTGCACGAACGGGCTGCCCTGGCTGCCAATCTGGTTCCACGGGTAAATAGCCATCAACACAAACAGCGTCAGCACATAGAACAACAGAATACGCAGCGGCACCGCGTTGATCGCTTTAGGAATCACGCGTTGCGGGTCTTTGGCTTCACCGGCAGTGATGCCGATGATTTCAATGCCGCCGAAGGCAAACATCACCACGGCAAACGAGGCGATCAAGCCGCCCACGCCATTAGGCATAAAGCCACCGAACGACCACAGGTTGCTGACGCCGGTGGCAACAGCGTCAGAGCTGCCGGAAGTACCGATGCCAAACAGCATGATGCCGAAACCGGCCAGAATCATCGCCACGATGGCGGCAACTTTAAGCAGCGACAGCCAGAATTCCATTTCGCCGAAGACTTTGACGCTGCACAGGTTCAACCCGCCAATCAGCAGCACAATGCCCAAAACCCAGATCCAGCGCGCCACCTCAGGAAACCAGAAACCCATGTAAATGCCGAAGGCCGTGACATCGGCCAGACACACGATGATCATCTCGAAGGCGTAGGTCCAACCCAGAATAAAGCCCGACATAGGGCCCAGGTAGGTGCTGGCGTAATGGCCAAAGGAGCCCGACACCGGGTTGTGCACGGCCATTTCGCCCAGTGCACGCATTACCATAAACACCGCGGCGCCACCAATCAGGTAGGCCAGCAGCACAGCAGGTCCAGCCATTTGAATGGCAGCGGCTGAACCATAAAAAAGACCCGTTCCGATCGCTGAACCCAGCGCCATAAAACGGATGTGGCGAGCGGATAGCCCGCGTTTCAAACCTTGAGTTTGCGTTTGCATTTCGCGTCCTTGATTATTTTTGTCGGCGAAAACAGAGACGCAGAGAGCCCGTAGGCCCTCTGCGTTTTTTTGGATTACAGGCTTGGCAGAACGTGAGCAGGCAGCAGATCGTTCAGGCAACGAGTCGCCAGCAATTGCATGGCAATTTCGATATCCGGAGCGAAGAAGCGGTCTTTCTCATAGTGAGCGACCTTGCTGCGCAGGGTGGTGCGAGCGACTTCAAGCTTGGCCGAGGTTTTCAGGCCATCACGCAGGTCCAGACCCTGGCACGCAGCCAGCCACTCGATTGCCAGTACACCGCGTACGTTTTCAGCCATTTCCCACAGACGCTTGCCAGCAGAAGGAGCCATCGAAACGTGGTCTTCCTGGTTGGCCGAGGTAGGAATGCTGTCAACGCTATGTGGGTGGGACAACGCCTTGTTCTCGCTGGCCAAGGCCGCAGCCGTTACCTGAGCGATCATGAAACCGGAGTTGACGCCGCCATTGGCCACCAGGAACGGCGGCAATTGCGACATGTGCTTGTCCATCATCAACGAGATGCGGCGCTCGCTCAGCGAGCCGATTTCGGCAATCGCCAACGCCATGTTGTCTGCAGCCATCGCTACCGGTTCGGCGTGGAAGTTACCGCCGGAGATCACGTCGCCCTGCTCGGCAAATACCAGCGGGTTATCCGACACTGCGTTGGCTTCAACGCCCAGCACTTCAGCCGCCTGACGGAACTGGGTCAGGCAGGCGCCCATCACTTGTGGCTGGCAGCGCAGGGAGTACGGGTCTTGTACCTTGTCGCAGTTCTTGTGCGACTCGGACACTTCGCTGCTGGTACCCAGCAGGTCGCGATAAATCGCAGCAGCGTCGATTTGACCGCGTTGACCGCGAGCAGCATGAATACGTGGATCGAACGGCGAACGCGAACCCAGCACCGCTTCGACCGTCAGGCCGCCGCACGCCATAGCGGCAGCAAACAGGTCTTCGCCTTCAAACAGACCGCGCAGGGCGTAGGCTGTCGATACTTGAGTACCGTTGAGCAGCGCCAGACCTTCTTTGGCAGCCAGAGTCAGCGGTTCAAGACCGGCTTGCTTCAAGGCAGTGACTGCATCCAGCCACTCGCCTTTGTAACGTGCCTTGCCTTCGCCCAGCAGCACCAGTGACATATGCGCCAACGGCGCCAGGTCGCCCGACGCGCCCACTGAACCTTTAAGCGGGATGTGCGGGTAAACCTCGGCATTGATCAGCGCGATCAAGGCGTCGATCACTACGCGGCGAATCCCGGAGAAACCACGGCTCAGGCTGTTGACCTTGAGCACCATGATCAGGCGCACCAGATCATCGCTGATCGGCTCGCCGATACCGGCTGCGTGGGACAGCACCAGAGAACGCTGGAGGTTTTCCAGGTCTTCGCTGGCAATTTTTGTCGAAGCCAGCAGACCGAAACCTGTGTTGATGCCGTAGGTGGTGCGGTTTTCGGCAAGGATCTGCTCAACGCACGCCACACTGGCATCGATCTGCGCCGAAGCACTCTCGTCCAGGCTGAGGGTAACCGGCTGCTGATAAATGTCACGCAGTTGGGCAAGGCTCAGTTGGCCGGGGATCAGGTTTAACTCAAGCACGTTAATACTCCTTCACGCGTGTAACCGAAATTATAGAAATCTTTAGCAACCTTGTGGGAGCGAGCCTGCTCGCGAAGGTCGTTCGCGAGCAGGCTCGCTCCCACAGAAGACCAGTGTCAGCCGTTGATCATCGGCAGGTTCAAGCCCTGCTCGTTGGCGCAGTCGATGGCAATGTCGTAGCCCGCATCGGCGTGACGCATCACACCAGTCGCCGGGTCGTTGTGCAGAACACGAGCGATGCGCTCAGCCGCTTCGTCGGTGCCGTCACATACGATTACCATCCCCGAATGCTGCGAGAAGCCCATGCCAACGCCGCCGCCGTGGTGCAAGGAGACCCAGGTCGCGCCGCTCGCGGTGTTCAGCAAAGCATTGAGCAGTGGCCAGTCGGACACGGCGTCCGAGCCGTCTTTCATCGATTCGGTTTCGCGGTTCGGGCTGGAGACCGAGCCGGAGTCCAGGTGGTCACGACCGATCACGATCGGCGCTTTCAGCTCGCCGCTGCGCACCATTTCGTTGAACGCCAGGCCCAGCTTGGCGCGCTGGCCCAGGCCAACCCAGCAGATACGTGCCGGCAAGCCCTGGAAGCTGATGCGCTCGCGGGCCATGTCCAGCCAGTTGTGCAGGTGGGCGTCGTCGGCGATCAGCTCTTTAACCTTGGCGTCGGTTTTGTAGATATCTTCCGGATCACCCGACAGCGCGACCCAACGGAATGGACCTACACCACGGCAGAACAGTGGGCGGATATACGCGGGTACAAAGCCCGGGAAGTCGAAAGCGTTTTCGACGCCAACTTCCTTGGCCATCTGACGGATGTTGTTGCCGTAGTCGAAGGTTGGAACACCCGCCTTCTGGAACGCCAGCATGGCTTCTACGTGTTCGCCCATCGAGGCTTTGGCGGCTTTGACCACGGCTGCCGGATCAGTCACAGCGCGGTCGCGGTACTGCTCCCAGGTCCAGCCTTTAGGCAGGTAGCCGTTCAGTGGGTCGTGGGCGCTGGTCTGGTCGGTGACCATGTCCGGGCGTACGCCACGGCGGACCATTTCTGGCAACAGCTCTGCAGCGTTGCCGCACAGAGCGATGGAAATCGCCTTGCCTTCAGCGGTGTATTTAGCGATACGGGCCAGCGCGTCATCCAGATCCGCGGCTTGTTCGTCGACATAACGAGTAGCCAGACGGAAATCGATGCGGCTTTGCTGGCATTCGATGTTCAGCGAGCAAGCACCAGCCAGAGTTGCAGCCAACGGCTGCGCGCCGCCCATGCCACCCAGACCGGCGGTCAGTACCCATTTACCGACCAGGCTGCCGTTGTAGTGCTGGCGACCGGCTTCGACGAAGGTTTCGTAAGTGCCCTGCACGATGCCCTGGCTGCCGATGTAGATCCAGCTGCCCGCAGTCATCTGGCCGTACATGGCCAAGCCTTTGGCGTCGAGTTCGTTGAAGTGCTCCCACGTGGCCCAGTGCGGCACCAGGTTGGAGTTGGCGATCAGAACCCGTGGCGCGTTGCTGTGGGTTTTGAACACGCCGACCGGCTTGCCCGATTGCACCAGCAGGGTTTCGTCATCGTTGAGGTTGGTCAGGCTTTCGACGATTTTGTCGTAGCACTCCCAGTTCCGCGCTGCCCGGCCAATACCGCCATACACCACCAGTTCGGTCGGGTTCTCGGCCACTTGCGGATCGAGGTTGTTCATCAGCATCCGCAGTGGAGCTTCAGTCATCCAGCTTTTGGCTGTGAGCTGTGTACCACGGGCGGCGCGGATCTCACCATCACGGTGACGGGTGAACGAAGCAGGCGATTTTGGGGTAGTTGAAGTCACGGGTAACTCCTCAGCGTTGGGCAGATGCGTCGGGTGTGAGAAGAGGATCGACGCACACTTATGTACTTGTACATACAAGCATATGCAAGTTAGCGGCCAATCTGCAAATTTTCGCCATGAAAAATCTGCAAGCCCCGTAAATAAAGGCGCGCAGCTGCGAGAGAAGTTTTATGGGGGGAGGGGAAAATTTGTAGGAGGTGTTACGAAAGCAGATTTGTGCGCTGAATTGGGGCGTTAGGTAACAGAGAACGGAAACATCACTGCTTTATGTAGCCGCTGCCGCAGGCTGCGATTGGGCGCGAAGCGGCCCCTGCCCTGATGTTGAAGGCAAAGGCCCTTCGGTCCTTATCGCAGCCTGCGGCACCGGCTACACGCTAGACCGGCGTTAACTCGATCACACAGCACAACCCGGTCACAGTGATTTCCAACAACTGGCGATTGCCGCTCAATTGCAGGCAGTCGTAACGGCCCAGATGTTCGTGGCTGGTGTTACCCAGGCTCACATGCGTTTGTTCACCCGCACCAAACACCAACAGCGTATGCGCCGAGCTGAACAGGCGCTGCGGGGTTGTCGCGTGCAGCCATTGCAGGCGTGCCGCATAGCGATGGGGGGCGTAGATCAGATTGAAGTCGCGGATTGGCCCATCAATCAGGGTGCAGGTGACGGCGCTTTCACCCCGGAACGCAAACGCATCGAACGGTAACAATCCTCGGGTGCTTACGCCGTCGACTTTCAGGTTCATCCCCGCGCCTTGCAGCACGCTGATAACCCGCTGATAACCGTCGAAACGCGAAAAACCGCCAGACTCGCCAATATCGGCAATCGACAGTCGCCAGCCAAAACCTTCAAGGCCCTCGCCCGCGTCACGGGTGATCTCTTCGGTGCTGCCGCCGCCGTTTTTCCACGGCATGCGCGGGTAATCGGCGGCGCGTAAAACAACGGTCTGGCTCATTTATTGAAACGTCCTTCGAGGCGGTGACGGGAACCCGGGTGGATCAAGCGGGCGGCGGTAACAGGCTGACGACCCGACCAGGTGCGGCGGCGAATCAGCAGGCACGGCTCACCGGGCTCGATTTGCAGTAATTTGCATTCTTTAGGGTCAGCCAGAATCGCTTCAACCACGTGCTCGCCTTCGGTCAGTGGTGCAACCTGAGATAGATAGGCGTAAGGCGTTTGCAGGGTGAAATCCTGCTTAAGGTAGTCCGGTGCCACCAGCGCATTGACGAAACGGTCTTCAATTTGCACGGCAATCCCGTTCTCGTAGTGCACGATCAGCGAATGAAAGACTTTCTGCCCTTCACGCATGTCGAGCACGGCGGCGCGTTCGGAACCGGCCATCTCTTCGCCCAGACTGATCACCTTGCAGGTGTGTTTATGCCCACGAGCAGCGATCTCATCGGCAATGTTGTTGACTTCAAACAGCGCGGACTGAGTCTTGGGCTCGGCCACAAAAGTACCGACGCCCTGCATGCGCACCAGTAAACCGTCGGCGGTCATTTCACGCAGCGCACGGTTAATGGTCATGCGACTGAAGCCCAATTGGGTCACCAGCTCGCTTTCAGAAGGCACACGGTAATGCGGCGGCCAGTTCCCACTCTGGATTTGCGCAGTGATCATTTGCTTTACGCGGGCGTAAAGCGGGGCCGGGCTATCGCCCATGTGGGCGGCCAGCGGGGACACGACAGGCGGAGTCGACACAGGCAATCCTTGTTCATGAGTTAAGTGGCGTAGCTTGCCGGAGTTTACCGAGCAGGCAAACGTCTGTATATGTATATACAAATTACAAGCAATGGGGTACCGAACCGATGTCCGTCTTCTTTGCCGAGCGTGCGCTGCTACCCACAGGCTGGGCTGCCAATGTCCGAGTCGAGGTCGGTGCCGATGGCCACCTGACCCGGGTTCAAGCCAATGCCGACGCGCACGGCGCCGAACGCCTGAGCGGGCCACTGCTGCCGGGCATGCCGAATCTGCACTCCCACGCATTCCAACGGGCCATGGCCGGTTTGGCCGAAGTGGCGGGCAACCCCAATGACAGTTTCTGGACCTGGCGCGATTTGATGTATCGGCTCGTCGGAAAAATAAGCCCCGAGCAGCTCGGTGTTATTGCCCGTCAGTTGTACATTGAAATGCTCAAGGCAGGTTACACCTCGGTCGCCGAATTCCATTATGTACACCACGATCTGTCGGGCCAGCCTTATGCCAATCCGGCAGAACTGGCGTTGCGCATCAGCGAAGCGGCGCGCTCGACCGGCATTGGCCTGACCCTGTTGCCGGTGCTTTACAGCCACTCGGGCTTTGGCGGCCAAGCACCCAATGACGGCCAGCGGCGCTTTATCAACAGCACCGAGCAATATCTGAAATTGCAGCAGCAGTTGCAGCCGCTGCTGGCGCAACAGCCTGCGCAAGCCTTGGGCCTGTGTTTTCACTCGCTGCGCGCCGTTACCCCCGAGCAAATTCATGAAGTCTTGCGCGCCAGCGACACGACTTGCCCAGTGCATATCCATATCGCCGAGCAACAAAAGGAAGTCGACGACTGCCTGAGCTGGAGCGGCAAGCGGCCGATCCAGTGGCTATACGACAATGTCGAGGTCGATCAGCGCTGGTGCTTGGTGCATGCGACCCACGCCAACGCCGCTGAAGTTCAGCTTATGGCGCAAAGCCAGGCCGTAGCCGGGCTCTGCCTGACCACAGAAGCCAACCTGGGTGACGGTATTTTCCCGGCGGTGGACTTCCTTGCTCAAGGCGGGCGCATGGGTATCGGCTCGGACAGCCATGTGTCGCTGAGTGTGGTTGAAGAACTGCGCTGGCTGGAATACGGCCAGCGCTTGCGTGATCAACGTCGTAACCGGATGTATCGCAGCGACCAACCGATGGTCGGGCGCACGCTGTACGACGCGGCGCTGGTGGGTGGTGCCCAAGCGATGGGGCAGGCGGTTGCCGGATTGGCCGTGGGCCAGCGCGCCGACTGGCTGGTGCTTGACGGTAACGACCCGTACCTGGCCACCGCCAAGGACGACGCGATTCTCAACCGCTGGTTGTTTGCGGGCGGCGATCGTCAGGTGCGCGACGTGCTGGTCAATGGCCAGTGGGTGGTGCGTGATGGTCATCACGCCGATGAAGAAGCCAGTTGCCGCGACTTCACCCGGGTGCTGCGCGAGCTGTTGGGTTAACCCCTACGGCAACGGTTACAAAGAAACTAACCGTGGGAACGAGCCTGCTCGCGAAGCCCGTTCGCGAGCAGGCTCGTTCCCACTGGGAATACCTTGGCCGGCAACAACGTCTCTACAAGGAAAGCATTTCCTTCGCGGCCCATTCCCGCACCTGGGCATAGGGGTAGTTTTCCAATGCCGCAAACCCCGCAATGGCGCGCGCTTTCATCTTGGTGAACATCGGCACACTGATCCCGCATAAAAAACGGGTCAGGCGTTCTGCCGGGGGATAACTTCCCGTGTATTCCTGATGCCTGTGGATAAAAGCGCCACATAACGCTTCGAAGTTCTTATCCACAAGCGGCGACAGTGCAGGCGGCTCCGGCAAGTGAGCTACCTGCCCTGCGCACACCGAACAATGCCCGCAATGCTGCGGTGCCTGTTCGTCGCCAAAGTACTGCGCCAGCCGATAGCTCAGGCAAGTTTCACTGGCGAACAACGCCAGCATCGCGTGAATACGCACAATCTCGCCACGCTCGTGGGCAGTGAAGTAAGCATGCAACTCCTGGCTCAGCGCCTGGGCATCAAAATCGCTCACCAATAGGCTGTAGACCTCAGTCATCTGCTTGCTTTCAAGTTCGATCCAGCCCTTCTCCTGAAAGTAATCCAGCGCTTTGACCACCCGATTGCGGTCGGCCTGATGCTGGCTGTACAACGCGTCGAAATTCACCGTGGCCCAGGTTCTGGCACGGCTGGAAGTCTGGATGATGGCCGAGACGAACTGCTGGCGCTCACCCTCGAACCTGGCCAGCAGCACTTCGGGCTCGATCAAAAACTTGAAGCGATACTCCGCAAAATAGGCATAGCGCGGAGCAATCAGGCCACGCAGCTCCAGTTGCACCAACAAGGTTTTGAGCGGTAACTGACGAATATTGCTCTGATCAGACAACGGCAGAAGCATGAACTCCCACTGCCCTTCAGGTATCGCCCCACGCAGTTCATCAAGCACGCAGCGAATGCCTTGCAGCTCGGGCGTATCGCCGTACACAAAGTTTTCCAGCACGTTGAGGCTGTCGCGGTTGGCCAGCACCAGACATTCGGACGGCTGACCATCACGCCCGGCGCGGCCGATTTCCTGGCTGTAGTTTTCAATCGACTTGGGCAAGTCAAAATGCACCACGTTGCGGATGTCGCTTTTATCAATGCCCATCCCAAAGGCAATGGTGGCGACGATGCAATTCAACTGCCCGCTCATAAACTGGCGCTGAATGCCCTCACGTTGATCGTGGGGCAAACCGGCGTGATAGGCGTTGGCACTGATCCCGTGCTGGTTGAGGTGCTGAGCGATCTGCTCAGCGGTCCTTTGCAGCGTGACGTACACGATGCTGGGCTGGCCAATGCGCTGGCCCATCCACTGCACCAGGCGCTCGCGCTTGGTCGCGCCGCTGACCGGCTCAACCCATAAGTTGAGGTTGGCGCGATAGAAACCGGTGGTAATGACATCCGCCTCGGCAATCGCGAATTTGGCCTGCATATCCGCGATTACATTGGGCGTAGCTGTAGCCGTAAGCAGCAAGGCCTGCGGGATATTGAACTGACGCTGGTAGTCCGGGAGCTTCAGGTAGTCCGGGCGAAAATTGTGCCCCCACTCGGAAATACAGTGCGCTTCATCCACCACCAGCAACGAAATCGGCACCTGCTGCAAGAAGTTACGAAAACGTTCGTTCTTGAGGCGCTCAACCGAGATCATCAAAATCTTCAACTCACCCGTTTTCGCCCGAGCCATGACTGCACTTGCGTCATCACGGCTTTGCGCCGAATCAATGCTGGCCGCCGCAATCCCGTGGCGTTGCAAAAACGCCAACTGATCTTGCATCAGGGCTAACAGGGGCGAGACCACCAGTGTCAGGTGCGGCAATAACAGGGCCGGCAGTTGGTAACACAACGACTTGCCCGAACCCGTCGGAAAAATCGCCGCCGCCGAACGCCCAGCCAGAACAGCACTGATCGCCGCTTCTTGCCCGGCACGAAACTGTGGGTAACCGAAAACCTGTTCCAGGGTGTTGTGCATCACTGTCACTCCATTGACCACTGCAAAGCGCAAAACTCTAACGCGGGGGTTGCAGCTGATCGAGAAAAGGTCGGGGGCAAATTGAGAGGGGATGATACAGGTGTGTCATGAAATCACCGGAGGTCTCTAGTGAAGACGCTTCTTGGCCGTTACGTAAGCAGCATCGTCGTCCCGCCGACCTACGCCAAGGACCAAAACTATCAAGCGTTTATCAATCACTTCATACACCAGCCTTACCCCGCTGGCGCGCAGCTTGATCTTGTAACAGTTAGGCATATTGCGGAGCCTGGCTGAAGGCACTTCAGGGAATAACAGACGCGATTTAAGCTTCTTCAACAACTGTATCTGGAGCGTCTTATCCAGCTTTGCCAGCTCCTTTCTTGCTTCAAGTTCGAACTCAAGGCTATAGGTCTTGATTGCATCTGCCTGCGTTTCAGCTTTTTTCGGCAGTTGCGATGAGCTCATCAATATCGACCTTGACTGTAGGATTACCGCGCCGCTCATTGACCAGTCTTGCCAATTCGACGTCGTCAATCATCTCCAGCAGCAACTCATAGCGCTCTGGCGAAAGGATATAAAAAGCGGGTTCATTACGATTGAGAATGACCATTGGGTCACCGCCACTTTCACGATATGTGCCCATGGGGTCTTTTTTCAGATCTGTCACTGAAGCAGCAACTTTAGCGAGCATGGCGAATGTCATGATATGGCCTCATGCCTGTGTATAAGGAATGACTCATCTGCGAAGCCTGTAAGCCATCCGAACGAAGCTGAACAAGCATCTAAAGCAGCACTTTAATTAGTGCTTTTAAAAGTATCTCCAAAAGCACAATCAAACAACCTAAATCTCCGGATACACAACCATGAAACTCGCCTCTGACCTCCCGGACACCCCTGCCCTACGCGAGCTGATGCAGGTGCTGCATGAAGAAATCGGCCTGCCGGAACACAAGGCCGTAAGCCTGAAGACCTCGATCAACCTCGACCTGGGCTGCAACGGCAGCGATGCCCAGCATCTGATGGAAACCCTGGAGGAGCACTTCGGCCTTGAGCTGACTGATTACGACGCCTACCGTTACTTCCAGCCAGCCGGTAATGACCCGCACCTCAAGCGCAAGGCCAAGGGCCGCGAGGGCAAAGTGCCGCTGACCATTGGCATGCTGTATGAGGCTATCCAAGCCCGACAGTGGGATACCCAAGCTCTGGAAGGCTAAATTCCAGGCACAAAAAAGCCGCCTTTTCAGGCGGCTTTTTCGTGGATCAACACACTGACCGAATGCTTACGCCTTCGGGCCAGCAGCCTTGATCGCGTCGCTGACGTCGAACTTCTTGAAGTTCTCAACGAACAGGCCAGCCAATGCCTTGGCAGCTTCGTCGTAGGCAGCTTTGTCTTCCCAAGTGTTACGTGGGTTGAGTAGTACTGTGTCAACACCCGGTACGGTCAATGGTACGTCGAGGTTGATGGTGTCCAGGTGCTCGGTTGCTGCGCCGATCAGAGCACCGCTCTGGATCGCTGCAATCACGCCACGCGTAGTCGGGATGTTGAAACGCTTGCCAACGCCGTAGCCACCGCCGGTCCAGCCGGTGTTAACCAGGTACACCTTGGAGCCGAAGCCGCGGATGCGCTTGATCAGCAGCTCTGCGTATTCGCCAGCTGGGCGCGGGAAGAACGGTGCGCCGAAGCAGGTGGAAAAAGTCGACTTGATGCCGCTGCCCGAACCCATTTCAGTCGAACCCACCAGCGCGGTGTAGCCAGACAGGAAGTGGTAGGCCGCTTGTTCTTCGCTGAGGATCGAAACAGGTGGCAACACGCCAGTCAGGTCGCAAGTCAGGAAGATCACAGCGTTAGGCTCACCACCGAGGTTCAGCGGAGCGCGTTTTTCGATCAGTTCACGCGGGTAAGCGGCGCGGCTGTTCTGAGTCAGGCTGTCGTCTGCGTAGTCTGGTTTTTTGTTCTCGTCGAGAACAACGTTCTCCAACACGGCGCCGTGCTGGATGGCTTTCCAGATAACCGGCTCGTTCTTCTCGGACAGGTCGATGCACTTGGCATAGCAACCGCCTTCGATGTTGAACACAACGCCTACGCCCCAGCCGTGTTCGTCGTCACCGATCAGGTAACGGCTTTCGTCAGCCGACAGAGTGGTTTTACCCGTGCCGGACAGGCCGAAGAACAGGGTAACGTCGCCCTCTTCGCCCATGTTGGCAGCGCAGTGCATCGGCAGAACGTCGACTGCTGGCAGCAGGAAGTTCTGAACCGAGAACAGGGCTTTTTTCATCTCGCCGGCATAACGCATGCCCGCGATCAGTACTTTTTTGGCTGCAAAGTTGATGATCACGCAACCGTCGGAGTTGGTGCCATCACGCTCTGGCTCGCACACGAAGTTCGGTGCGTTGATCACTTGCCACTCGTCTTTGCCCGCTGGGTTGTACTGTTCAGGGTTGATGAACAGGCAACGGCCAAACAGGTTGTGCCAAGCAGTTTCGGTGGTCATTTTGACGGGCAGGTAGTGCGCCGGATCTGAACCTACATGCACGTGAGAAACAAAACGCTCACGCTCACCCAGATAAGCCGCAACGCGGTCCCACAGTGCATCGAACTTGTCGGCCGGGAACTTGCGGTTGATCGGGCCCCAGGCGATTGCGTCCTGAGTGGTCGGCTCTTCAACAATGAAGCGGTCAGCTGGTGAACGGCCGGTACGATGGCCGGTTTTGACAACCAGTGCGCCATTGTCGGCAAGCTCGCCCTCACCACGGCTCAGGGCTTCTTTGACCAGATCGTCGATGCTCAGATCGGTGTACACGGCGTTATTAGCTTGCGTCATGAGGTTCCCCGTCGGCCATTGGCCGATTGCGCCAAACGTTTTGTAGTAGAAAAGTTTGCACTACTACCGCGAAAAAAGTGGGCCGGATTATGCCAGAAAACCCCAAAAAGAGTAGGGCCCACCTGTCAGAACCGCGCAAGAACGGGTTTTGACAGGCGTTTTACCTAAGCTGAATCGTTTTAGTGCTGAGTGCCTGAAGGTGATTTAACACCCGCGCCAGCGAACAATTGATCGACATCAGCGGCATCAAACAGGTAGCGCTCGTTACAAAATTGACAGTCAATTTCGATATGGCCGCCATGTTCGGTAACCAAAGCCAGCGCATCTTCATGCCCCAGACTGGTCAATGCATTACCTGAACGCTCACGCGAACAGCTGCACTTGAATTCAATGACCTGGTTATCAAACAAGCGCACTGTTTCTTCGTGATACAGGCGATGCAGGATGGTTTCGTTGTCCAACCCCAGCAACTCTTCAGCCTTGAGCGTATCGCCCAGCATCAGCAACTTGTCCCAGCTGTCGACACGCTCTTCTTCATCCTTGACCACATCAGCAGGCAACTGCTGCAAGAACATGCCACGAGCACGCTTGCCATCGGCGACAAGCCAAAAGCGGGTCGGCACTTGCTCAGACATCACGAAGTAGTTGGTGAAGCAGTCAGCCAGCGTTTCGCCGTTCAGATCCACAATGCCCTGATAGCGTTTGCCAACTGTAGGATCAATGGTAATGGCCAGTACGCCGTTAGGCAGCAGGTCAGCCAGAGTGGCGTCCGGGGCAATGCTGTCAGCGTCAAAACGAGCCAGGCCGCGTATTTCACGGTCGCTGGTGCATTCGATCATCAACAGGGGCACCGGGCCTTCGGAACGTGCCTGCAGGCTCAGCAAACCATCGATTTTCTGGTTGCCTACCAGCAACGCAGCGGCAGCCATCAACTCGCCCAACAACTGCTGGACCGGCTGCGGATAGGCGTGCTTGGCCAACACATCAGCGTAGCTGTGCTCCAGCGAGGCCAGTTCGCCGCGAGCATCGCTGGTGTCGAACATAAAACGTTGTGTGGAATCGGTTTTGAGTAAGTCGGACATAAGAATAGAGTTCTGAATTGGTGACAAAATGTGTACGAGTCTTTCAATGTCGTGCAGGTCTGATGACCCTATATGGCGCCATGCATGGACTATTACAAGTTATGCACTCGCGGACTCGACGTACGGTTTGTGAGTATTGATCAGCTCACTCGGCACCACTGGCATCATGAAACTGGTGCAGTTGGCGCCTTTGTTTCTTGGTCGGCTTGCCATCGGTACTGATGCCCATGGCCCCGGATTTGCGCATGGCAGCTGCTTTCTCGCGCTTGGCGATGCTTTGTTCGGTTTCGGCGTAGAGTAATTGAGCTTCCGGCGCGCCACGGCGCACGACTGACAGCGCTTTGACTTCCACAGTGCGTTCTTCAAGGCCTACACGTATTTGCAGTTCATCACCCAAGCGGGGCTCTTTGCTCGGTTTGCAGCGCTCGCCACGGCAATGCACCTTGCCGCTTTCAATGGCCGCTTTGGCCAACGCACGGGTTTTGTAAAAACGCGCTGCCCAGAGCCACTTGTCCAGGCGAACCTTGTCGTCCTCTTCCTGCTTTTGTGCCACTGGAATTCCTCTTCACTGAAATAGTCAGAACTGTACTACTACTTGCGATGAACAACTGAAGCAATCGGCCCGATAGAATGCCTGCCTGCTGAACAGCGTACACGCAGATAACTGTCGCCATTTGCCGGATATTCTGCGTGAATACCGTTTGTAGACTGCCAAATCGGCATCGCCGATTGTTTTACCTGCAGGGTTCCTCCTGCGGCCTGAATACGTTAATCGCTGGTTACTTATATTGAAGACTTTTGATCACTTGACCGTTGTCGGTCTGCGCGAGTGGGTGGCGCTTCCCGATTTGGGAGTCGCGGGCCTGCGGGCGAAAATCGACACCGGTGCCAGTACCTCCAGCTTGCACGCCTCCGAAATCGAGCCATTTGTGCGCGACGGAGTCGAGTGGGTACGTTTCAATGCCCATTTGGGCACACTGGTACAACTGCGTCATCGCCGCTGTGAAGCTCCCTTGGTGGCCATTAAAACCATCAAAAGCTCCAACGGCCACACCCAGGTTCGCTATGTGATCCGCACCGGCCTGGCGCTGGGTGACCGGGTCTGGCAGGTCGAATTCACCCTCGCCTGCCGCAAATCGATGCGTTACCGCTTATTGCTGGGCTCAAAAGCCCTGATTGACGGCCAACTGGTCGTCAATCCTGAACATAAATATGTTCAAGACAAGCCGGTGTTCCCGGTCACTACTACCTCTGCCACAGGTGTTGCATGAAGATCGCTGTGCTGTCGCGTAACCCGCGTCTGTATTCCACTCGTCGTCTGGTTGAAGCCGGTACCGAACGAGGCCATGAAATGGTAGTGATCGATACCCTGCGCGCCTATATGAACATTGCCAGTCATAAGCCGCAGATTCACTATCGCGGCAAGCCGCTGGAAGGCTTCGATGCGGTGATTCCGCGCATTGGTGCGTCGGTTACATTCTACGGCTGCGCGGTACTGCGCCAGTTTGAAATGATGGGGGTTTTCCCGCTCAACGAATCGGTGGCGATTGCCCGTTCGCGGGACAAACTGCGCTCGCTGCAACTGCTGTCGCGGCGTGGCCTGGGTTTGCCGGTGACCGGCTTTGCCCACTCTCCGGATGATATTCCCGACCTGATCGAAATGGTCAACGGCGCGCCGCTGGTGATCAAAGTGCTGGAAGGCACCCAGGGTATTGGCGTGGTGCTGTGTGAAACCGCCACCGCCGCAGAGTCGGTGATTGAGGCCTTTATGGGGCTCAAGCAAAACATCATGGTGCAGGAATACATCAAGGAAGCCGGCGGTGCCGATATTCGTTGTTTCGTGGTCGGGGACAAGGTGATCGCGGCCATGAAACGTCAGGCCAAACCGGGCGAGTTCCGTTCCAACCTGCACCGTGGCGGCAGCGCCAGCCTGATCAAAATTACACCGGAAGAGCGCATGACCGCCATTCGTGCGGCCAAGGTCATGGGACTGAGCGTGGCAGGGGTCGATATCTTGCGCTCCAACCACGGCCCGCTGGTGCTGGAGGTCAACTCTTCACCTGGGCTGGAAGGCATTGAAACCACCACAGGCAAGGATGTGGCCGGGATCATCATTCAGCATCTGGAGAAAAACAGCAGCCCGCATATGACGCGGACCAAGGGCAAGGGCTGATCGACCCTGTAGCAGCTGCCGAAGGCTGCGTCCGATTGCGCAGCGATCGTAAAACCTGAATGTGCGGTCTTACAGGCAAACCGTACACTCAGGTTTTACGTCGACTGCGTCGACGAACGCAGCCTCGTTCCTTCGGCAGCTGCTACGCAGATTCCCAAGCTTAGACCGCCCCTCTTGGCAACATCAGCCCCAGCGGCAGGCGTACACGAGCTTCCAGCCCGCCGCCGCTGCGGTTGCGCAATTCGACATTGCCGCCATGCATGGAGGCAATCCGCTTGACGATCGCCAGGCCCAGGCCCGTACCTTTACCGCCACGGGCACGGTCGCCGCGAATAAACGGATTGAAGATATCTTCAAGCTCCGAAGGGTCAATCCCCGCCCCCCTGTCCATCACGCTCAGTACCACGTACGGCGCGCTGACGTCTCCGGACACATAAGCCGCAACCTCAACGTCTTCGCCCGCATGGTGCAGAGCATTGCCGATCAGGTTGTTGAGCAGGCGTTTCATCGATACCCGGCGCAACGCAAACGGCTGGATCGGCTGCAAACGCAAGCGAACCTGCTCACCGTTCTGGTTGTAGGGCGCCACGACTTCGCGGATCAATTCACACAGGTCAACTTCTTCGACCGGCTCATCACGTCCATCACGGATGAAGGCCAGGAACTGATCGAGGATCGCATCCATGTCTTCGATGTCACGCACCATATCGTCCGAAAGATCGCTGTGGTTGCCCATCAGCTCCAGAGACAGACGCAAACGGGTCAGCGGGGTCCGCAGGTCATGGGACACGCCCGCAAGCATCAGCTCACGCTCACGGCCTGCCTGCTCGACGTCTTCAGCCATTTGATTGAAGGCACTGTAGACCTCGGTCATTTCGCTGGGCGTGTCACTAATGGGCAAGCGCACACTGCGCCCCTGCCCCAGCTGACGTGCCGCATACACCAGACGCTTGAGCGGCTGATTGAGCTGGCTGACGAAAATCCAGGCCGATGCAGTGGATAGCAAGCCAATCGCCAGGAACCAACCCAGCACATTCCAGATTTTCTGCCCGCGAAGCGGGTGCGGGTATAACGGCACTTTCAGCCAGCCTTCACCCAGGCTCGGGGCACGCACCCACAGCGCAGGAGACGTGTGCATCCGCAAGCGAACTTCGGTATCAGGCCCAAGCTCAGCCTGCATCTGACGTTGGTAGATTTCACTGTAGGGCCAGTGTTGCTCACCCTCGGGCACACCGCCGCCCACGACACGCACCAGATCGACGGCATCGATAATCTTGTTACGGTTTTCTTCATCAGCGGCCCAATAGGCGCGCAGGGTCAGTGCCACACCGTGGCTGTATTGGCGATCGACCAATACGTCCTCGTTCATGAGCAGATAAACCAGCGTCAGGGCCTTGGAAAACAGAACGACAATCAGGACGAGCCAGAGAGTGCGCGAGAAAAAACTTTGGGGAAACCAGAGAGGGGTTTTCATAGACAGCCGCTTTTACACTTTGCAGGAACGAGCCCTGAGACCCGCAAAAAAAGTATCGCGAGCCGATCAGGTCCCCGAAGGGCACCTGCATGGCTCGCTCCTACAAATGAGCGATTACTTGGTCGCGTTACCATCGGGCACGAACACATAACCTACGCCCCAGACGGTCTGGATATAACGCGGTTTGGACGGGTCCGGCTCGATCATGCGACGCAAACGGGAAATCTGGACGTCGATTGAACGCTCCAGCGCATCCCACTCACGACCACGGGCCAGGTTCATCAGCTTGTCGCGAGTCAATGGTTCACGAGCATGCATGACCAGGGCTTTAAGCACTGCAAACTCACCCGTGGTGAGCATGTGAACTTCATCGCCACGCTTAAGCTCGCGAGTCGCCAGGGACAGCTCGTAATCACCGAACGTCACGCTTTCGTCTTCGCTGCCCGGCGCACCCGGCACCGGAGCCGCTTGGCGGCGCAGCACGGCACGCACCCGCGCCATCAGCTCATCGGGGTTGAACGGTTTGGCCAGGTAATCGTCGGCGCCCAGTTCCAGGCCCTTGATACGGCTCAGCTCGTCGCCCTTGGCGGTCAGCATGATGATTGGCACCCGGTTGCCTGCTGCACGCAGACGGCGGCAGGCTGACAAGCCGTCTTCGCCAGGCAGCATCAAATCCAGTACCACCAGGTTAAATACCTCACGAGCCAGCAAACGATCCATTTGCTCGACGTTCGGCACAGCACGGGCGCGATAGCCCTTGCTGACGAAGAAACGTTCCAGCAGGCTGCTCAGCCCAGGATCGTCATCAACGATGAGAATTTTTTCGCCTTCAGCCGTTTGTGCAATGCTGCTCATTAGATGCTCCTGTGATCTCGGCGCGCATTATGGCTTAGCCGCTGTGATACGCATGGTGTGCATTGTTAGCAGATTTTTCCTGCATAAACAGCAGACCCGTCAATGAGGCCGTAGCGCGCAGTGCCCTGAATCCGGGAACGCTGGTTATAATGCGCCGCCTTTTGTGTCAGGCAACCTCGAATTTTCAAAGGTTGTGGCAGGATTTATTTTTTCAGCGCCTGCCGTAATTTGCTGATTTCACGGGTCAACAGGCTGCCCTTTTGGCCCAGGTAGCGGCGCCCTCCGGGCCGCTCAACCAGCCTCGCAAGCCTTCAAGCCCGGGCCTGCGAGCCTGCATCACAATTTGTCAGGTGGTTTTATGGACAGCATCAACAGCCGCATCGCCGAAGAACTTGGCGTGCGCCCGCAGCAGGTCGAAGCGGCCGTCGCTCTTCTGGATGAAGGCTCCACCGTGCCCTTCATCTCTCGCTACCGCAAGGAAGTGACCGGCAGCCTGGATGACACCCAATTACGTCATCTGGAAGAACGCCTGCGCTATCTGCGCGAACTCGACGAACGGCGTCTGAGCATCCTCGCCAGCATCGAAGAACAAGGCAAGCTGACCCCGGAACTGGCCCGCGACATCAAACTCGCCGAGACCAAAACCCGCCTCGAAGACTTGTACCTGCCGTACAAGCAAAAGCGCCGCACCAAGGGCCAGATCGCCCTGGAAGCAGGCCTGGGCGAACTGGCAGATGGCCTGTTCAACGACCCGACACTCAATCCCGAAACCGAAGCGGCCCGTTTTGTCGACACTGAAAAAGGTGTGGCAGACGTCAAGGCAGCCCTCGATGGCGCCAAGTACATCCTCATGGAGCGCTTTGCAGAAGACGCCAGCTTGTTGGATAAACTGCGCAGCTTCCTCAAGCACGAAGCCATCCTCAGCGCCCGCGTGATTGCTGGCAAAGAAGAGGAAGGCGCCAAGTTCCGCGACTACTTCGAACACGACGAGCCGCTCAAAAGCATGCCGTCGCACCGTGCTCTGGCGATTTTCCGGGGCCGCAACGAAGGTATCCTCAGCTCGTCGCTCAAAGTCGGTGAAGAATTGCCCGGCACACTGCACCCCGGCGAGATGATGATTGCCCAGCGCTTCGGCCTGGAAAATCAAAATCGCCCGGCGGACAAATGGTTGGGCGAAGTGGTGCGCTGGACCTGGAAGGTCAAGCTCTATACCCACCTCGAAACCGACTTGCTGGGTGAGCTGCGCGACGGTGCCGAAACCGAAGCGATCAACGTATTCGCCCACAACCTGCACGACCTGCTGCTGGCTGCACCTGCTGGCCCGCGCGCCACCCTGGGTCTGGACCCGGGCCTGCGTACCGGCTGCAAAATTGCCGTGGTCGATGCCACCGGCAAGCTGCTGGAATACGCCACCGTGTACCCCCACGTGCCGCACAACAAATGGGACCAGACCATCTCGGTCATGGCCGCCCTGTGCGCCAAGCACTCGGTGGAGCTGATTGCCATCGGCAACGGTACTGCCAGCCGCGAAAGCGACAAGCTGGTCATCGATCTGATGAAGAAATACCCGGCCTTGAAAGTCACCAAGGTGATGGTCTCTGAAGCTGGCGCTTCGGTGTACTCGGCCTCGGAACTGGCGGCCAAGGAATTCCCGGATCTGGACGTTTCGATCCGTGGCGCAGTGTCGATTGCCCGCCGCCTGCAAGATCCACTGGCAGAACTGGTGAAAATCGATCCAAAGTCCATCGGTGTCGGCCAGTACCAGCACGACGTGTCCCAGCTCAAGCTGGCTCGCGGCCTGGACGCTGTGGTTGAAGACTGTGTAAACGCCGTGGGCGTGGATGTGAACACCGCCTCCGTGGCGCTGCTGGCACGTATTTCGGGCCTTAATGCCACGCTGGCACAAAATATCGTCAGCCATCGCGACGAAAACGGCGCGTTCAAAACCCGTGCGGCGTTGAAAAAAGTCAGCCGCCTGGGCGAAAAAACCTTCGAGCAAGCGGCAGGTTTCTTGCGCGTCATGAATGGCGACAACCCATTGGACAGCTCGGCGGTTCACCCCGAGGCCTACCCGCTGGTCAAGCGCATTGCTTCGGATACCGAGCGTGACATTCGCTCGCTGATCGGCGACGCCAGCTTCCTCAAGCGCCTTGATCCGAAGAAGTTCACCGACGAAACCTTCGGCCTGCCGACGGTCACCGACATTCTGCAAGAGCTGGAAAAACCAGGCCGCGACCCGCGTCCTGAGTTCAAGACCGCCGAGTTCCAGGAAGGCGTCGAAGACCTCAAGGACCTGCAACTGGGGATGATTCTGGAAGGTGTGGTGACCAACGTGACCAACTTTGGTGCTTTCGTCGATATCGGCGTGCATCAGGACGGTCTGGTGCACATCTCGGCCTTGTCCGAGAAGTTCATCAAGGACCCGCGTGAAGCCGTGAAAGCCGGTGACGTGGTCAAGGTCAAGGTCATGGAAATCGACATCCCGCGCAAACGCGTAGGCCTGTCGATGCGCATGAGCGACACCCCCGGCGAAAAAATCGACGGTGCTCGCGGTGCACGCCCGGGTTCCGCCCCGCGCCAGCAAAACACAGCACCACGCAAGGAAACGGTTGCCGCAGCGCCGAGCAATAATGCGATGGCCTCGCTGTTTGCCAACGCTAAACAGCTGAAGAAACGCTAATGGCGCTCCCGGATGGTCTGACCCAAAGCGCTTTCAGCGAGTTGATCGGTTGCCGCGTGCAGTCGCTGGAAGACGGCGTGGCGCATGTGGCGCTGAGCCTGGAGCCGCAACTGCGCAACCGGGGCGGCAAGCTGCACGGTGGCGTGTTGTTCAGCCTGGTGGATATCAGCATGGGGCTGGCGTGCTCCAGCGCTCATGGTTTTGATCAGCAGAGCGTGACCATCGAGTGCAAAATCAACTACATCCGCGCGATGTCTGAAGGCGATGTGCTATGCATCGCCAAGGTCATTCACCCGGGGCGACGCACTCTGGTCGTCGAAGCAGAGGTGTTGCAGGGCGACAAACTGGTCGCAAAAGCACAAGGCACGTTCGCTGTCCTGTAGCCGCCGCTGGGTCATTTGAGTTAATTTCGGCATTGCTAACGCGGTGCCGAAATGCGCTTGGAGCGCTCAGGGGCCGAAACAGGGACGGGGCCAAAGCACTATCAATAAAAGCCAGGCGACCACGCCGGTTTCAACTTCACCCTTGTAGACCGTCCTGACCACCCCCATATTGGGGCGACTGACGCGTGAAGGAATCCAACTTGAGCCAACTTCTCAACCGCCGCCTGGCTCTGCTCAGCGAGCGCGCTAACCTCACTCTGCTTGAGCAATGCCTGCACGGCATCGAGCGCGAATGCTTGCGCGTCACAGCCGATGCACGCCTGGCGCAGACCCCGCACCCAGAAGAACTGGGCTCGGCCCTGACCAACGATCAGATCACCACCGACTATTCCGAGTCGCTGCTGGAGTTCATCACCCCAGCCCTGCCCGACCCGGCAGACACCCTGGCCAGCCTCGACAAGATTCACCGTTTTGCCTACAGCAAGCTCGGCAACGAGTACCTGTGGAGCCCTTCGATGCCGTGTCCGTTGCCGGCCGAAGAAGACATCCCGATTGCCTACTACGGCACGTCCAATATCGGACAGCTCAAGTACGTGTACCGCAAGGGCCTGGCCCTGCGTTACGGCAAGACCATGCAATGCATCGCCGGCATTCACTACAACTTCTCCCTGCCCGAGGCCCTGTGGCCTGTACTGATGCAGGCTGAAGGCTTTGTCGGCACCGAGCGCGATTACCAATCGAACGCCTACATCGCCCTGATCCGTAACTTCCGCCGTTACAGCTGGCTGCTGATGTACCTGTTCGGCGCCTCGCCTGCACTGGATGCCGGTTTCTTGCGCGGCCGTTCGCACCAGCTTGAACAGCTGGACGCCGACACCCTCTACCTGCCGTACGCCACCAGTCTGCGCATGAGCGACCTGGGTTACCAGAGCAACGCCCAGGCCGGCCTGACGCCGTGCTACAACAACCTCGACAGCTACACCGACAGCCTGCGTAAAGCAGTGGCCACGCCTTACGCGCCCTATGTTGAAATCGGCACGCACAAGGATGGCGAATGGGTACAGCTGAACACCAACATCCTGCAAATCGAAAACGAGTACTACTCCAACATCCGCCCCAAGCGCGTGACCTACACCGGCGAACGGCCGATTCAGGCCCTCGTGGCGCGTGGCGTGCAGTACGTAGAAGTGCGCTTGCTCGATATCAACCCGTTCCTGCCGGTGGGCATCGACCTGCCTGAAGCGCGTTTCCTGGACGCCTTCCTGCTGTATTGCGCGCTGCAAGACAGCCCGCAGTTCGACAGCACGGCCTGTGGCAATTGTTCTTCGAACTTCCTCAGCGTAGTCAAGGAAGGTCGCCGTCCGGGCCTGCAATTGCAGCGTGATGGTGCAGCAATCGACATGAAGGAGTGGGCGGCAGAGCTGCTGGAAAAAATCGCTCCGCTGGCTGCCCTGCTCGATCAGAGCCACGGTGGCGACACCCACAGCAAAGCGCTCGACGAACAGTTGGCCAAGATCCAGGACGTGTCACTGACGCCGTCTGCCCGTGTGCTGGCCAGCATGGCCGAGCACAAGGAAAGCTTCGCCCAATTCTCGATGCGCCAGAGCCTGGCCCATGCCGAGTACTTCCGCAGCGAGCCACTGAGTGCTGAAGATCAGGCCGCGTTCGAAGAGAAAGCACGCAAGTCACTGCTCGAACAAGCCGAGACCGAACAAACGGAAGAAGGCGACTTTGACCTGTTTGTAGCGTCGTATCAGGCGAGCATTTTGGCGATCAGTAACTAAAAAACCCCTCACCCTAGCCCTCTCCCGAAGGGAGAGGGGACTGATCAGTGGTGTTCGTGCGAGCGAGCGCAGTCAGTTCCTACGCCCACTGAGGCAATGGACGGCTTCCGCGTTTTGAAGGGAGGCGTACTGTGCGTTGTCACTGAAAAAAACAGTGGCCGGGCCTGGAAACCCGGGTAACAATAATCGCCTTAATGCCATCAATCCCTGTGATTGTTGGCGTTTTTATATGTTATGGCGGCTGTGCGCGGGAGGTCCTCGGACTTGCCGGGTTCCTATTGTCCCGGTTTCCAGCCTGCGTACAGCTGCCACCTTCGCCTGGAAACGAAAGTGACAGCTCTTAATTACTATAGGAGCGCACTAAATGGCTGATCACACCCCAATCAAAACCCTCGGCACCGTCACCTTCGGCCCTTGCGGCCAGGACAACCACGAACTGTTTCGCGTCAACTCCGATATACCGCTGCGCCAAGCGCTGGAGCAGGTGTCGGCGTTGCTCTATTGCGCAAAAAAACTGGCACTGGATGCCGCGCTGGATAAAGACTGCCAGCCCCATGCCTGGGCTTCGCATTACTTGTGCGACATGGGCAAGGCGGTGCTTGATGATGTGTGTTTGCGGGAGTTCTGACGGGGTTTGCTGAGCCCTGTGGGAGCGAGCCGCTCTCGAAAGTCATCGCGAGCAGGCTCGCTCCTACAGTTGAATTGTTCCTCGTCAGCGGTTACAGCGTTTTTTCAAATATCTTCGAGTTACGCTGGTAGTTGTACAGCGACGCTCGCGCCGCCGGCAGGCGCTCTACACCGCTCGGCACAAACCCGCGCTCACGGAACCAGTGGGCAGTGCGTGTGGTTAATACAAACAGGGTTTTCAAGCCCTGAGCCCGCGCACGGTTTTCGATGCGTTCGAGCAGCTCATCGCCACGGCGACCATGACGGTACTCCGGGTTCACCGCCAGGCACGCCAGCTCCCCCGCATCCGATTCGGCAATCTGATACAGCGCCGCACAGGCGATGATCATGCCTTCGCGTTCAACCACGCTGAACTGTTCGATCTCGCGCTCCAGTACTTCACGGGAGCGACGTACCAAAATGCCCTGCTCTTCCAGCGGGCTGATCAGCTCAAGCAAGCCACCAACGTCTTCAATCGCCGCCTCCCGCGTAACTTCAAATTGCTCTTGCGCCACCAGCGTACCGCCACCGTTACGGGTGAACAGCTCTGTGAGCAACGCGCCATCTTCGGCATAGCTGACGATATGGCTGCGGGCTACACCGCCGCTGCAAGCCTCAGCGGCAGCTTCCAGCAGTTCGGCCTGGTAGTCGCTGCCCAGACGCTTCATGTGCGCTGGCACTTGCTGTGGGCGCAACTCGCGCACCAACCGTCCCTCTGCGTCGAGCAAGCCCGATTCGGCGCCGAACAGCAGCAGTTTGTCAGCCGCCAGATCAATGGCGGCGCGGGTGGCGACGTCTTCGCAGGCCAAGTTGAAAATCTCGCCGGTCGGCGAGTAACCCAAGGGCGACAGCAGCACAATCGAGCGCTCATCGAGCAGGCGGTTGATACCCTTGCGGTCGACCCGGCGCACTTCGCCGGTGTGGTGAAAGTCGACGCCATCAAGCACGCCAATCGGCCGCGCAGTGACCAGATTGCCGCTCGCCACCCGCAGGCGCGAGCCCTGCATCGGCGAGGAGGCCATGTCCATCGACAAGCGTGCTTCAATCGCAATGCGCAACTGGCCCACGGCGTCGATTACGCACTCCAGGGTTGTCGCGTCGGTGACGCGCATGCCGTTGTGGTAATTGGGCACCAAGCCACGGGCTTCAAGGCGGCCATCGATTTGCGGGCGCGAACCGTGAACCAGCACCAAACGCACGCCCAGGCTGTGCAACAGCACCAGGTCGTGGACGATATTGCCAAAGTTGGGGTGCGCCACGCCGTCGCCGGGGAGCATGACGACAAAGGTGCAGTCGCGGTGGGCATTGATGTAGGGAGATGCGTGACGAAGCCAGTTAACGTAATCGTGCATAACCAGAGCCTGTAAAAATTAAGTCGCCTAAAGAGGGCAAAAACAGCAAACGCACAGCGGGCTGGTGGTTATCGTCGAAACATTGTTGGCAACACGCGCGCTCTCCTTGTGTGCAGGGCAAAGGGTATTTTCGCTATTTCAGGCAATAGTGTTCGATCAGTTGAGTCAGTAGACGCACTGTCGGCTGCAAACGTGACATTTCCAGGTGTTCACCCGGTTGATGCGCGCAAGTGATATCACCCGGGCCCAGCACGATGGTTTCGCAGCCAAGTTGCTGAAGATAAGGCGCTTCGGTGCCAAACGCTACTGCTTGCGCACGATGCCCGGTGAGTCGCTCGGCAACCCGCACCAACTCGGCATCCGCGTCCTGTTCGAACGGCGGCACGCCGGCAGCAATGGGCGCGAAATCGATCTTCACTTGATGGCGTTCAGCCAAGGGCTGCAGCTTGCTGCGAATGATGGCCCGCAGCGCGTTGGGGTCCATGCCCGGCAGTGGCCGCAGGTCGAACTCCAGTGAGCACTGGCCGCAAATCCGGTTCGGGTTGTCGCCACCATGAATGCAGCCAAAGTTCAGGGTCGGCTGAGGCACGCTGAACTGCGGATTACGGTATTCGTTGAGCCACTGCTGGCGCAGCCCCTTAAGTTCGCTGATCGCGTCGTGCATGGCCTCCAGCGCGCTGTGGCCAAGGCTTGGGTCGGATGAGTGGCCGCTTTGCCCAAGAATCTCGATGCGTTCCATCATCACGCCTTTGTGCATGCGGATCGGCTTGAGCCCTGTCGGCTCACCAATCACTGCGGCGCGGCCCAGCGGGCGACCGGCTTCGACCAAAGCCCTGGCCCCGGCCATCGAGGTTTCTTCGTCGCACGTTGCCAGAATCAGCAGTGGCTGCTTGAAGGGCTGATCGAGCAATGGGCGTACGGCTTCGATCACCAGCGCGAAAAAACCCTTCATGTCGCAGCTGCCCAAGCCCACCCAGCGGTTATCGACTTCGGTCAGTTTGAGCGGATCGGTCTGCCACAGTGCTTCATCGTAGGGCACGGTGTCGCTGTGCCCTGCCAGCACCAGCCCGCCGGGGCCGCTGCCAAAGGTTGCGAGCAGGTTGAATTTGCCTGGGCTGACCTGTTGGATATCGCAGTTGAAGCCCAGCTCGGCGAGCCAGGTCGCCAGCAAATCGATCACGCCACGATTGGATTGATCCAAGTGGGGCTGGGTGCAACTGACCGACGGCATGCCGATCAAAGCCGCGAACTGCTCTTTCATGGAAGGTAAAGGCATGCGCTGACTTCCTGTTGGCGGGGCGAGGCCCATCATAGAGCCATCTGCGCCGCAGAATAAACCCATGCGCGGCGTCAGGGCGGCGAGTCCTGTACACTGCACGGCCTTGGCAGCCACACTTTTTCCCGGCTGCGCAACCGTTCCTGGATTTTCCGGCCATGCAAAAAGAAACCGAAATCAAACTGCGCGTCAGCCGCGAAACCCTCGCCGCCTTGCGCGAGCACCCTTTGCTGAAAAAGCGCAACAAAAGTGGCTGGGAAAGCCGTGAGTTGTTGAACCAGTACTTCGACACGCCTGAGCGCGACCTGGCCAAGGCCAAGGTTGCCCTGCGCCTGCGCCGCGATGGCGAAGAAGTGATCCAGACCCTCAAGACCCGCGGCCAAAGCATCGCTGGCCTGTCTGAGCGCAACGAATACGACTGGAACCTGCCTAAAGCCAAGCTCGACGTCAAAAAACTCGACGGCGAATGCTGGCCTGAAGAGCTGGCCGAGCTGGACAAGAAAACCCTCAAGCCTATCTTCACCACTGATTTCGTACGCGAACGCGCTGAAATCTCCTGGGGTCGCGGCAAGGCCAAAGTGGTAATTGAAGCCGCTCTGGACCTGGGCCATGTGATTGCTGGCAAGCAGAAAGAAGAAATCTGCGAACTGGAACTCGAACTGCGCGAAGGCGAGCCGTCTGCCCTGTTGGAGCTGGCCGCAGAGCTGGCCGAGAAGCTGGCCCTGATGCCATGTGACATCAGCAAGGCCGAGCGCGGCTATCGCCTGTTCGACGCCAACAGCTACGCCGTTAACCTGCCAGCTCCCGAGCTGACACCCGAAACGCCGCTGGACGATGCCTTCGCCGCACTGGCCTGGCACTTGCTGGGCAACAGCCAGCGTCTGGCCGAGCAGTATCGTTTCAATGGCCACTGGCGCTTGCTGCAAGACTGGGTTCAGCAGTTGATTGATCTGCGCGCGCTGGTCAGCAGCCTCGGTCAAGCCGCTCCACGCCAATCCACCAGCACCCTGCGCGCTGCGCTGGACGCCCTGCTGGAAGACTGGCGCCCGCTGGTACAGATCGGTCAGGACGACGAAGACGTGCGTAAAGCCGCACCCGAGCAGTTCCTGGAAGAGCTGGAAGACCCGCGCTGGGGCCAGTTCTCGCTGAACACCTCGCGCTGGTTGATGGACCGCAGCTGGACTGTCGATCGCGGCACCACCCGTGGCAACCGCCAGGGCGCTGCACAGCTGCACAGCTGGTTGCCGCGCTTGCTGTCGGATGAGGCAATTGCCTTGCGTCTGAATCGCTACCAGCAGCAACCTGAAGACCTGGCCGAGCAACTGCCGCGCATCGAGCGCATTCAGGCATGGCTGCGTCTGGCGCGTAACGTGCTGGAAATTCCGGAACTGGACCGTTTGTACGGCGAGATGAACAAGCTGCAGGAATTGGCCAACTTGCCAATCACTGACGACGCAGAGCACAACGACGAATTGCTCAACGCTCGCAAGCAGCAAGCCATCGCCGTGTACCAGAACCGCGCGTGGAAGACCCTGCTGCGCGCCTAAGCGCCCAGCCAACACCCCCTGGCGCTTGCCGGGGGGTGCCTTCGCTTATTCCGTGCCTTTGGGCATGTCTGCATCCGGCGTTCGCCAAATCAAACGTGTGGTGTCGTAGCCCTGTTGCTGAGCCTTGCTGAGCAGCTCATCGCGGGTTTGCTGATCAACCTGCGGCTTGCGCGACAACAGCCACAAATAGCGTCGGTCGGGATTGCCCACCAGCGCCGTGCTGTAGTCGTCGCCCACGTACAACACCCAATAGTCACCCTTGGTCACACCCGGCAGCAAGGTCGAAACCCAGTTGTCGAACTCGACCCACAGTTTGTCGGTTTTGCCCTCCACCTGCGGGGTTGCTGTGCCATTGGCCTGCTCCCACTTGCCTTGCGCGGTCAGGCAGCGGTTCAGTACCGCCACGTCGCCGTCAGGTTTCAAGCTGTAGTGGGCCTCGGACTGCGCGCAGTTACGCTGGAAGAACATCGGCAAGCGTGCCTGTTCGTACCAGGTTCCCTGATATCGCTTGAGGTCGACATTTTCGACCGTTTTCGGTGCCAGAGAGTCGCTGCTGGACCCGGCGCACCCGGCCAGCAACACGGCGGCCCCAAGACTGATTAAAAGACGTTTCATTGCAAACGCTCCTGACCTGCCTTACTTCAAGCCCTGCCCCGAGAACATCAACACTTTGTCACCGGCATATTGCACGCTGATAAAACTGTTTTTATCGCCCCAGGTACAGCTCGACATCCCCAGTGCGCCCGAGCAATCGGTTGGGCTGCCCAGCAGTTTTTCAACCTCGGCCTTGGGCATGCCGGTCGACAGCTTCGAGTAATTTTGCTGATTGACCTTGCTGCAAGCGGCCAGCAATACACAGAACGACAACAACGCCAAAGTACGCAATTTCATGAAAAGCTCCTGCATGGGAAGGGCGGCATGGCTGCCTGATGCAAGCTTAGAAGAGAAAAGCGCGAGCGGGTTCCCGAAGGGAGAAAGGATTTGTTTGGCGGGGTCGGACGAGGATTCTGTAGCCGCTGGCGAAGGATGCGATAAGGGCCGCAGGCCCTTCAAGCACAAGCGTTGCTGCGCAGCCCATCGCAGGCTGCGGCAGCGGCTACAGTGTTATGCGTTTTACTCTTTGTGGTAAGCGGTAATGCGCGACACTTCTTCTTTCGAACCCAGGTACACCGCTACGCGCTGGTGCAGGCCTTCAGGCTGGATGTCGAGAATACGCTGATGACCGTCCGTGGACGCGCCGCCCGCCTGTTCCACGAGGAACGACATCGGGTTGGCTTCGTACATCAGGCGCAGCTTGCCCGGCTTGGACGGCTCGCGGCTGTCGCGCGGGTACATGAACAGGCCACCGCGGGTCAGGATGCGGTGTACGTCTGCAACCATGGCCGCAACCCAGCGCATGTTGAAGTTCTTTTCCAGCGGGCCATCTTCGCCAGCCAGCAATTCGCCAACGTAGCGCTGTACCGGAGCTTCCCAGTGACGCTGGTTGGACATGTTGATTGCAAATTCCTGGGTGGTTTCAGGAATGGTGATGTCTTCGTGGGTCAGTACGAAGCTGCCCATTTCACGGTCCAGGGTGAAGCCCTTAACGCCGTCGCCCAGGGTCAGTACCAGCATGGTCTGAGGACCGTAGATGGCATAACCGGCAGCTACCTGCTGGGTGCCTGGCTGCAGGAAGGCCTTTTCATTCAAAGGCTCGTTCTGAGTCAGGTATTCGTTCGGGCAACGCAGTACCGAAAAGATCGTACCCACCGGCGCGTTGATGTCGATGTTCGACGAGCCGTCCAGCGGGTCGAATACCAGCAGGTAGGCACCTTTCGGGTATTTGCCCGGGATCTGGTAGGCGTTGTCCATTTCTTCGGACGCCATACCGGCCAGGTGACCGCCCCATTCGTTGGCTTCGAGCAGGATCTCGTTGGAAATTACATCGAGCTTCTTCTGCACTTCACCTTGTACGTTTTCGGTGCCCATGCTGCCCAGAACACCACCCAAGGCGCCTTTGGACACGGCATGGCTGATCTCTTTGCAAGCACGCGCCACCACTTCGATGAGGAAACGCAAATCAGCAGGCGTGTTGTTGCTGCGGGTCTGCTCAATCAAATAGCGACTCAGGGTAACGCGGGACATGTAAGGCTCCGAACAATGGGGAGGGGGCGAAAAACCCGCGCAGTTTAACGCGAGTTGCGGTGCAAATCTTCTAATCAGACTCAGAACCGACAGAGCGAGTTCTGCTGAAACCTTAAATCAACCGTAAAACCTGTATCCGCTGCCGCAGGCTGCGATAAGTCCCGCAGGGGCTTCGCTATTGAAAACACGGGCCCTGAGGTCTCGATCGCAGCCTTCGGAAGCGGCTACAAAGGCCGCGCAACCTACAACGCTTTCCAGATATCAGTCGCGTACTCACGAATGGTCCGGTCCGATGAGAACCAGCCCATGCGCGCCGTGTTCAACACGGCTTTACGCCACCACTGATCCTTGTCCTGCCACAGATGTTCCACGCGCATCTGCGCATCCCAGTAAGCATCAAAATCGGCACAGACCAGGAAGCGGTCGTAATCAATCAAAGAATCCACCAGCCCGGTGTAACGCGCCGGGTCATCGTGGGAAAACACCCCACCACGAATAGCCTGCAGCACATCATTGAGTCGATGCGAAGCAGCCACATCCGGAGCCGCATGGAACTCGCCATTGCGCTTGCGCGCTTCAACCTGCTGCGAACTGAGGCCGAAGATGAACATGTTGTCCTCGCCGACCCGCTCGCACATCTCGACATTGGCTCCGTCCATCGTACCGATGGTCAGCGCACCGTTAAGGCCAAACTTCATGTTGCTGGTGCCGGACGCTTCGTAGCCTGCGGTGGATATCTGCTCGGACAAATCCGCCGCCGGAATGATGCTCTCGGCCAGGCTGACGTTGTAGTTAGGGATAAACACCACCTTGAGCAGACCGCGCACGGTGGGGTCGTTATTCACGGTACGGGCGATGTCATTGGCCAGCTTGATGATGAGTTTGGCCTGCTCATAGCTGGCCGCCGCCTTGCCGGCAAAAATCTTCACCCGCGGCACCCATTGATTGCCTGGCTCCGCCCGAATCGCCTGATACAGCGCCACGGTGTGCATCAAGTTGAGCAATTGGCGCTTGTACTCGTGAATCCGTTTGACCTGCACATCGAACATCGCCTCAGGATTGACCACGATGCCCAGACGCTCATAAATCAGCGCCGCCAGGGTGCATTTGCTTTGCAGGCGCTGTTCGGCGAAGCGCTTGCGAAAATCGGCGCGCTCGGCGAAAGGCTCCAGTTTGATCAGTTTGTGCTCGGTCTCATCGAGCACATCGACCCCTAGCGCATCCACCAGCATCGCGGTCAACGGCGGATTGGCCTGGAACAGCCAGCGGCGGAAGGTAACGCCGTTGGTCTTGTTGTTGATCCGGTTCGGGTAGAGTTTGTGCAGCTCGGCAAACACGGTGCTGCGCATCAACTGCGTGTGTAACCCGGAGACCCCGTTGACGCTGTGAGACCCCAAAAATGCCAGGTTACCCATGCGCACCCGGCGGCCGTGATCCTCTTCAATCAGCGATACCGCGCGCAGCACGTCAAAATCATGAATGCCCTTGGCCCGTAGCGCATCGATATGGTGCGCATTAATCAGGTAAATGATCTGCATGTGACGCGGCAACAGGCGCTCCATCAAGCCAACGGGCCAGGTTTCGAGCGCTTCGGGCAGCAGTGTGTGGTTGGTGTACGACAAGGTATCGACGGTCACTTGCCACGCCGCATGCCACTCGATGCCGTGTTCGTCGACCAGAATGCGCATCAACTCCGCCACCGCAATCGATGGGTGGGTGTCATTGAGCTGGATCGACACGTGCTCGGCCAGGTTGAGCAGCGTTTCATGGACGTGCAGGTGGCGGCGCAGCAAGTCTTGCAACGAGGCCGAAACAAAGAAGTACTCCTGGCGCAGGCGCAGCTCTTGCCCCGCTTCGTTGCCATCAGCCGGGTACAGAACACGCGAGATACTTTCAGCACGCACCACTTCGGCCACCGCACCCAAATGGTCACCCGCGTTGAAGCGCCCAAGGTTCAAGTCGTGCAGCGCCCTCGCCCGCCACAGGCGCAACGTGTTGACACTGGCCCCGCGCCAACCCACGACGGGCGTGTCATAGGCAATGGCGCGCACCGTCTCGCCTGGCCACCAGATTTGCCGTAACTGGCCCTGATCATCCTGTTTGGTTTCAACCGAGCCGCCAAAGCCGACCGAATACAGCACTTCGGCGCGCTCGAACTCCCAAGGGTTGCCGAAGTCGAGCCAGTTTTCGGTTTGTTCCTGCTGCCAGCCGTCGACGATGCTCTGGCGAAACAACCCGTGCTCATAGCGAATGCCATAGCCGTGGGCGGCAATGCCCAGGGTCGACATGCTTTCCATAAAGCAGGCCGCCAATCGACCCAGGCCGCCGTTACCGAGCGCCGCATCCGGCTCCAGCAGGCGGATGCGCTCCAGATCAACCCCCAGCTCGGTGAGAGCCTCGCGGGCCACCTCCAGCAGCCCCAGATTGCTCAGGCTGTCGTACAACAAGCGACCGATGAGGAATTCCAGCGACAGGTAGTACACCCGCTTCTGATCCTTGCGATAAATCTGTCGCGTGTGGTCCATCCAGTGCTCGACCATATGGTCGCGGGCGGCCAGAGCAATAGCTTCAAACCAGTCATGGTCAAACGCGTGTTCCGGGTCCTTACCCACCGCGTAAGTCAGCTTGGCTACTACAGCGGCACGGAAAGCCGCCACCTGTGCGTCACGAACAAGCGGTTCCTGGGGCATCGATACAACCTCAATCGAGATGGGACGATTTGAAGAACGAGTGGTGTCAGCCTAGACGCTTCAACACAAACAAAATGCTTTGTTTCGGGCTTTTTTGAACAGTTTATTTAAAAAAACTGACGAAGTGAGCGATGCCCCAAAACGAGGCGCAAACGCAGTTGAACGCTTTAAAACATGGCCCTGATCGAAAAACCGGCAAATGGTTGTTCACTCATTCGCCAACCCCGGTATGATCGCGCGCCCTGATGCACGCTGGAATACAAGCCTGATGAAGTCCAACCTGATCGCCGCCGCGGAAATCGACCGTCTCGATACCTGGGCCAAATACTCCGCGCCCATGTGCGGCTCCTGCATTTCCAGCTGCTGCACGTTGCCGGTCGAGGTCAAGATCAAAGACCTGATCCGCATCGGCATCGTTGACGAGTTCGAGATGGGCGATCCGCCGAAGAACATCGCCAAGCGCCTGCAAAAAGAAGGGATCGTGGAGCGCTTCAATCAGAAGTCCGGGATTTTCACCCTGCAGCGCATGAGCAATAACGACTGCCTGTACCTGGATCGCAAGTCGCGCATGTGCACCATCTACGAAATCCGCCCGGACACCTGCCGCAACCACCCTAGAGTGGGCCCGCGTCCAGGGTATTGCGCCTACGTGCCCAAAGCTGTCGAGCGCAAGAACAGCAGCGAAAAGTTGATGGTGTTTTAAAACAGATCGTGTAGCCGCTGCCGCAGGCTGCGATGGGCTGCGAAGCGGCCCTGCTGTTTTGATGAAAAGCCAAGGTCCTTCGGACCTTATCATAGCCTTCGGCAGCGGCTACAGAGTTCAGATATCAAGAAACACAGGCACAAAAAAACGCCCCCGACCGCAAGGTCGGGGGCGTTTTTTTACGGCTAACTAAATAACTTAGTTGTTACCGGATTTTTTCGCAGCGCGGGTACGCTCGCTTTCGCCCAGGATCTTCTTACGAAGACGGATGGACTTAGGCGTTACTTCGCACAGTTCATCTTCTTGTACGAATTCCAGAGCTTGCTCCAGAGTGAAGCGGATAGGCGGAACCAAAGCGATGGTTTCGTCTTTACCCGAAGCACGCATGTTGTCGAGCTTCTTGCCTTTGGTTGGGTTAACGCCCAGGTCGTTGTCGCGGCTGTTGATGCCGACGATTTGACCTTCGTACACGTCTTCACCGTGACCCAGGAACAGTTTGCCGCGAGCTTGCAGGGTTTCCAGCGAGTAAGTCAGAGCCTTACCGGTAGCAACCGAAACCAGAACGCCGTTCTGACGGCCGGACATGTCGCCCGACTTCATCACGTCGTAACGGTCGAAGATCGAGGTCAGGATGCCAGCGCCCGAAGTCAGAGTCAGGAACTCGTTACGGAAACCGATCAGGCCACGTGCAGGGATGTTGTATTCAAGACGAACACGGCCCTTGCCATCCGGAACCATGTTGGTCAGATCGCCTTTACGGATACCGATCTGTTCCATGATTGCGCCCTGCGATTCTTCTGGCAGGTCGATGGTTACGTTTTCGTACGGTTCGTGCTTAACGCCGTCAACCATGCGGATGATTACTTCCGGACGACCAACACCCATTTCGAAGCCTTCGCGACGCATGGTTTCGATCAGTACCGACAAGTGCAGCTCACCACGGCCAGACACTTTGAACTTGTCAGCGGTGTCGCCTTCTTCAACGCGCAGAGCAACGTTGTACAGCAGTTCTTTGTCCAGACGCTCTTTGATGTTACGGCTGGTTACGAACTTGCCTTCACGGCCGCAGAACGGCGAGTCGTTAACCTGGAAGGTCATCGAAACGGTTGGTTCGTCAACGGTCAGCGGCTTCATCGCTTCAACATTCAGTGGGTCGCACAGAGTGTCGGAGATGAACAGCTGGTCGAAGCCGCTGATGCAGACGATGTCGCCTGCCGAAGCTTCTTCAACGTCGATACGGTGCAGACCGTGGTGACCCATCAGCTTCAGGATACGACCGTTACGGCGCTTGCCGTCAGCATCGATAGCCACAACCTGGGTGTTAGGCTTGACGCGACCACGAGCGATACGGCCAACACCGATAATGCCCAGGAAGCTGTTGTAGTCCAGTGCCGAGATTTGCATCTGGAACGGACCGTCACGGTCAACTTGTGGTGCTGGTACGTGGTCAACAATGGCCTGGTACAGCGGGGTCATGTCTTCAGCCATGTCGGTGTGTTCCAGACCGGCAATGCCGTTCAGGGCCGAGGCGTAAACCACTTTGAAGTCCAGCTGTTCTTCGGTAGCACCCAGGTTGTCGAACAGGTCGAAGATCTGATCCAGAACCCAGTCCGGACGCGCGCCTGGACGGTCAACCTTGTTGATTACCACGATTGGACGCAGGCCGGCTTCGAAAGCCTTCTTGGTCACAAAACGGGTTTGCGGCATAGGGCCGTCTTGAGCGTCAACCAGCAGCAGAACGGAGTCAACCATCGACATTACGCGTTCAACTTCGCCGCCGAAGTCGGCGTGGCCCGGGGTATCCACGATGTTGATGTGGTAGCCGTTCCAGTTGATAGCGGTGTTCTTGGCAAGAATGGTAATGCCGCGCTCTTTTTCCTGGTCGTTGGAGTCCATCACGCGCTCGTCGTTGAGCTCGTTGCGCTCCAGAGTGCCGGATTGACGCAAGAGTTTGTCTACCAGAGTAGTTTTACCGTGGTCAACGTGAGCAATGATGGCGATGTTACGTAGATTTTCGATCACTTGTGTATCTCGATCAGAGGATTCGGTGTGCTGACTGAGTCCAGGCAGCGATTAACAGTAGAGTCCGTGCAAGCCGTTACAGCTTGACGGTGGCGTCGGGGGGCCGGTGACGCAGGCCACAGGCATACAGCCCCGGGCTCTTAGCTCGGTCGATAAACGCGCACATTGGCATGTCCCTCACTGAGCAAATGGTGAGCATGCAGGCGACTCATCACGCCTTTGTCGCAATACAACAGGTACTGACGGGTGTCATCCAGTTCCTTGAAGCGGCTGTTCAGTGCATAGAACGGCAACGCTTGTACTTCGATGCCAGCCAGTTCCAGCGGTTGATCTTCCTGAGCATCCGGGTGACGGATGTCGATCACGATCTGGCCCGCCAGCACTTCGCTGACTTCTTCGACTTGCAAGTCCTGGCCCAATTCATCGATTACCCGATCAATCGGCACCAGTTTGGCCTGCTCAAGCGCTCGCTCAAGCACGGCCATATCGAACTGTTGTTCTTCGTACTCCACGCGGTTGCGTTTGGCGTGGGTCTTGGGGTTAACCGAAATAACCCCGCAATATTCAGGCATGTGCTTGGCAAAATCGGCCGTACCGATTTCAACCGCCTGATCAATGATGTCCTGCTTGTGGCTCGCAATCAGCGGGCGCAGCACCAATTTGTCAGTAGCCGAGTCAATCAGCGACAAGTTGGGCAGCGTCTGACTGGAAACCTGGGAAATCGCTTCACCGGTCACCAGTACTTCGATGTCGAGCCGCTCAGCGATACGGGTCGCTGCGCGCAACATCATACGCTTCAAAATGACACCCATATGACTGTTATCGACTTTGCCGAGAATTTCGCCCAAAACCTCTTCGAACGGAACGCTGACAAACAGCACGCGCTGCGAGCTGCCGTACTTCTTCCATATATAGTGCGCGACTTCCATCACGCCCAGTTCGTGGGCACGCCCGCCGAGGTTGAAGAAGCAAAAGTGGCTCATCAGGCCGCGACGCATGATCTGGTAGGCCGCAACTGTGGAGTCGAAGCCACCGGACATCAACACCAGGGTCTGTTCCAGAGAGCCCAGCGGGAAGCCGCCAATGCTGTCGTGCTGGCTGTGAATCACAAACAACCGTTGGTCGCGAATTTCGAAGCGGACTTCAATTTCCGGCTTTTTCAGATCAATTCCAGCCGCCCCACACTCACGACGCAGCTTGCTGCCGACGTATTTCTCGATTTCCATCGAGGTAAATGGGTGCTTGCCACCGCGTTTGCAACGTACGGAAAAGATCTTGCCTGCCAGCGCATCGCCGAAGTGCATTTTGCACTTTTCAACGACGTCATCGAAGTCGCCCAAAGGGTACTCGTCGACTTGCAGGAAATGCGCGATGCCCGGCATGCAGCTCAGGCGCTCGGTCATGTCTTTCAAGGCTTTAGGGTCACTTACGCGCGTTTGCAGCTCGATGTTGTCCCACACGCCCGTCACCACCACAGCCGGGTCCAGATCGCGGAGCACAGTACGGATGTTTTTAGCCAATTGACGGACGAAACGCATCCGAACCGGACGGCTCTTGATAGTGATTTCGGGGAAGACTTTAACGATTAGTTTCATGAAAACAGCGCGCGAGCAGCCTGCCAAAAAAGGGGGGCGCGGATTATAGCGGAAATTGCTCAAGGTTTAACCAGTTATCGTACAAACGGTTTTCAACGCACCAAAATGGAACATAAACCCCGGATTTCGCTTCATTTGAGTGCGATAAACGCCGCTAATCGGTAGTCTGCGACGCTAACCTGCTTGAGATTGGGGCATAAAACCCAAGTCGGGGCACTGGCATGCAATTTGCTCCCTTGTGAGGCAGGTTGCCTTGGCAGAGTATTCGCGCCGGCATCAACCACTTATCAAGGGCTCTCCACTACCAAGCCCTAAGCCACCCCGGAGGACACTATGTCGAAGTCGGTTCAACTCATCAAAGATCATGACGTCAAGTGGATTGATCTGCGCTTCACTGACACCAAAGGCACTCAGCACCACGTGACCATGCCGGCCCGTGATGCGCTCGATGAAAACTTCTTCATCGATGGCAAAATGTTCGACGGCTCCTCCATTGCTGGCTGGAAAGGCATCGAAGCGTCCGACATGATCCTGCTGCCAGACGACAGCACTGCCGTTCTGGATCCGTTCACCGAACAGCCAACGCTGATTCTGGTGTGCGACATCATCGAACCTTCGACCATGCAAGGCTATGACCGCGACCCACGCGCCATCGCTACCCGTGCCGAGGAATACCTGAAGTCCACCGGTATCGGCGACACCGTTTTCGTCGGTCCGGAGCCAGAGTTCTTCATCTTCGACCAGGTCAAGTTCAAGTCCGATATTTCCGGCTCCATGTTCAAGATCTACTCCGAACAAGGTTCGTGGATGTCCGACCAGGACGTGGAAGGCGGCAACAAAGGCCACCGTCCAGGCGTTAAAGGCGGCTATTTCCCTGTTCCGCCGTTCGACCATGACCACGAAATCCGTACCTCCATGTGCAACGCCATGGAAGAAATGGGCCTGGTCATCGAAGTTCACCACCACGAAGTGGCAACTGCCGGCCAGAACGAAATCGGCGTGCAGTTCAACACCCTGGTGAAAAAGGCTGACGAAGTTCAGACCCTGAAGTACTGCGTACACAACGTGGCAGACGCCTACGGCCGTACCGCTACTTTCATGCCTAAGCCTCTGTACGGCGACAACGGCTCGGGTATGCACGTACACATGTCCATCTCCAAAGATGGCAAGAACACCTTCGCTGGCGAAGGCTATGCCGGCCTGTCCGACACCGCCCTGTACTTCATCGGCGGCATCATCAAGCACGGTAAGGCCCTGAACGGCTTCACTAACCCGGCTACCAACTCCTACAAGCGTCTGGTACCAGGTTTCGAAGCTCCGGTAATGCTGGCCTACTCGGCTCGCAACCGTTCCGCGTCGATCCGTATTCCTTACGTGTCCAGCCCTAAGGCTCGCCGTATCGAAGCACGTTTCCCGGATCCAGCCGCTAACCCGTACCTGTGCTTCGCCGCACTGATGATGGCTGGCCTGGACGGCATCCAGAACAAGATCCACCCTGGCGATGCAGCTGACAAAAACCTGTACGACCTGCCGCCTGAAGAGGCGAAAGAGATCCCACAAGTTTGCGGCAGCCTGAAAGAAGCCCTGGAAGAGCTGGACAAAGGTCGTGCGTTCCTGACCAAAGGCGGCGTTTTCAGCGACGATTTCATCGACGCTTACATCGCCCTGAAAAGCGAAGAAGAAATCCAGGTCCGTACCTTCGTACACCCACTGGAATACGAGCTGTACTACAGCTGCTGATCCAGTAACGCTCGCGCAAGCGGCGTGACCTGAAAAAAGCCTCCTACGGGAGGCTTTTTTTATGCGCAACGTCTTACACCAGCCTCAGCAATACCCGGTCAACTTCTCACTCACACCTGACAGCCACCCCAAAGCGCGATCTGTAGTTTGAGCCGACTTCTCAAACGGACGCTGCCATGACACCTGCACACACACCCTCAAAGCCTTGCTCCTGCCCCTCGCCTGCCTCGCGTTGCTCGGGTGCAGCAACAAACCACCCGGTGTACAGGTTGAGCAGCTGCTCAAGACCGGCGAAACCTGGGATGGCACTGCTTACGCCCCGTACCCCACCGGCCAGCCTGAAATTACCGTTGTCAAAATCACCATTCCCGCCAACACCACACTCAATTGGCACGAGCACCCCATGCCTAATGTGGCCTATGTGCTGTCAGGCGAGCTGCAGGTTGAAACCAGGGACAGCCAACAAAAAATCACCGTACGCCCAGGTGAAGCCCTGCCCGAAGTAGTGCAGACCTCCCACCGCGGAACCAGCGGTAACAAGCCCGTTGAGCTGATCGTATTTTATGCCGGTGGCAGCGGCATGCCCCTGTCCCGGTAAGCACCTCGCGGGTAGCTCTTCCCTGGAGCTGCCCCACTTGATCAGCCCAACTGTGGGAGCGAGCTTGCTCGCGAAGGTCCCAAGAGCCACGGTTATCCAGCAAGCGCGCGGTATTGTTCACGACCTTCGCAAACAAGATCGCTCCCACAGAGTGACTGAACAATATTGCCGTACAGCTGGTATTTTGAAGGGACTGAATCTATTCAGCCTCAATGCACTATATTGGTGCAGTAGCTGTTCAGAATGTTCACTTGCCAGCCCAATTTGGTTCAAAACCGCTCGCAACCTGATCAAGAGCGCTACCTAACCGGGCTCAAAGCCCCTATTTCAGGCGATTCGCGCTTCTTTTCAGAGCCTTGGTTTGTTTTTTGCATTTTCCTTGCACCAGCGCCTCACCCGCGCACGCAATCCGGGACCGGCCCATGACCATCAGTGACGCCCTGCACCGACTGTTACTCGATAACCTGACCACTGCCACGCTTTTACTCAATGCCGATTTACGCCTTGAGTACATGAACCCGGCGGCGGAAATGCTGCTGGCGATCAGCGGACAACGCAGTCACGGGCAATTCATCAGCGAGCTGTTCACCGAGTCCACCGAAGCTCTGCATTCCTTGCGCCAAGCGGTTGAACAGGCCCACCCGTTCACCAAGCGCGAAGCCATGTTGACCTCGTTAACGGGCCAGAACCTGACGGTGGATTACGCCGTAACGCCAATCTTGAGCAATGGCGACACCATGCTGCTGCTCGAAGTCCACCCACGCGACCGCCTGCTGCGCATCACCAAAGAAGAAGCCCAGTTGTCCAAACAGGAAACCAGCAAGATGCTGGTGCGCGGGCTGGCCCATGAAATCAAGAACCCGCTGGGTGGCATTCGCGGTGCAGCGCAGTTGCTGGCCCGCCAGTTGCCCGACGAAAGCCTGCGCGACTACACCAACGTGATCATCGAAGAGGCCGACCGCCTGCGTAATCTGGTCGACCGCATGCTGGGCTCCAACAAACTGCCTTCGCTGGCCATGACCAATGTTCATGAAGTGCTGGAGCGCGTATGCAATCTGGTTGAGGCCGAGACACAGGGCAGCATCACTTTGGTGCGTGACTATGATCCGAGCCTGCCCGACCTGCTGATCGACCGTGAACAAATGATCCAGGCAGTACTCAATATCGTGCGCAACGCGATGCAGGCCATCGGCAGCCAGAACGAGCTGCGTCTGGGCCGCATCAGCCTGCGTACCCGCGCCATGCGCCAGTTCACCATTGGTCATGTGCGCCACCGACTGGTCACCAAAATCGAAATTATCGACAACGGGCCGGGCATCCCGGCCGAGTTGCAAGACACCCTGTTCTTCCCGATGGTCAGCGGCCGCCCTGATGGCACCGGGCTGGGCCTAGCCATCACGCAGAACATCATCAGTCAGCACCAGGGGTTGATCGAGTGTGAAAGCCACCCCGGCCACACACTCTTCTCGATCTTTCTACCACTGGAACAAGGAGCCGCATCGACATGAGCCGAAGTGAAACCGTGTGGATCGTCGACGACGACCGTTCTATCCGCTGGGTCCTGGAAAAAGCCTTGCAACAGGAAGGCATGACCACACAAAGCTTCGACAGCGCCGATGGCGTGATGAGTCGCCTGGCTCGCCAGCAGCCCGATGTCATTATTTCCGACATCCGTATGCCTGGCTCCAGCGGCCTGGACTTGCTGGCCAAG
The DNA here is from genome assembly GCF_963681935.1 of Pseudomonas kulmbachensis. NCBI lineage: Bacteria > Pseudomonadati > Pseudomonadota > Gammaproteobacteria > Pseudomonadales > Pseudomonadaceae > Pseudomonas > Pseudomonas kulmbachensis. The sequence goes on from NZ_OY817088.1 coordinate 5,059,656, forward strand.
ATTCGCGAACAGCACCCCCGTCTGCCCGTGATCATCATGACCGCTCATTCCGACCTGGACAGCGCCGTGGCCTCCTATCAAGGTGGTGCGTTTGAATACCTGCCCAAGCCATTTGATGTCGATGAAGCCGTATCACTGGTCAAACGTGCCAACCAGCACGCTCAGGAACAACAAGGCCTGACAGTGGTTCCAGCACTGGCCAGAACCCCGGAAATCATCGGCGAAGCGCCGGCGATGCAGGAGGTGTTCCGCGCCATTGGCCGCCTTAGCCATTCAAACATCACGGTTCTGATCAACGGCGAGTCGGGCACGGGCAAGGAGTTGGTGGCCCACGCCCTGCACCGCCACAGCCCACGGGCCGCGTCGCCGTTTATTGCGTTGAACATGGCAGCGATCCCCAAGGACCTGATGGAGTCCGAACTGTTCGGCCACGAAAAAGGTGCCTTCACCGGAGCCGCGAACCTGCGCAGGGGCCGTTTTGAGCAAGCCGATGGCGGTACGCTGTTCCTGGATGAAATCGGCGACATGCCTGCCGACACCCAAACCCGTCTGCTGCGGGTTCTGGCCGATGGCGAGTTCTACCGGGTTGGCGGCCACACGCCGGTCAAGGTCGACGTACGGATCATCGCTGCTACCCACCAGAACCTCGAAACCCTGGTACAGGCTGGCAAGTTTCGCGAAGACTTGTTCCACCGTCTGAACGTGATCCGCATCCATATCCCGCGCCTGTCGGACCGTCGCGAAGACATTCCGACCCTGGCCCGGCACTTTCTCAGCAGCGCCGCGCAAGAGCTGTCCGTGGAGCCCAAGCTGCTGAAGGCCGAAACCGAGCAATACCTGAAAAACCTGCCGTGGCCAGGCAACGTGCGCCAGCTTGAAAACACCTGCCGCTGGATCACGGTAATGGCTTCGGGCCGCGAAGTGCATATCAGCGACTTGCCGCCCGAACTGCTGAACCTGCAGCAGGACACTTCTCCAGTGACCAACTGGGAGCAAGCGCTGCGCCAGTGGGCCGACCAGGCGCTGGGCCGTGGCCAGTCCAATTTGCTCGACAGTGCAGTGCCTACCTTTGAGCGCATCATGATCGAGACCGCGCTCAAGCACACCGCAGGCCGACGCCGCGATGCCGCCGTGCTGCTGGGCTGGGGCCGCAACACCCTGACTCGCAAAATCAAGGAACTGGGCATGAAGATCGATGGCGACGAGGATGACAGCGACGAAGCTTAAGTACCTGCCACACACCTTCCCTGTGGGAGCGGGCTTGCTCGCGATAGGAGTGACGCGGTTTTCCTGTAAAACCGCAGTGATGCCATCGCGAGCAAGCCCGCTCCCACAAAAGCCTGACCGCACCACCCTAAAGCAACCCGCACTATTAACGCGCACCGCTCTAAATCAATGGTTACAGCCACACCACCCGAGAAACCAGTCACACCAAACGCAAAAGCCCCGGATTCCGGGGCTTTTGCGTATGCATCAGGCAGTTTTTACAAAAAATCAAAACCTGGCACGCCCCCTGCAATACCTATAACAAGCAACAACGCTTTAGGGGACCTTGATACAGGCAGGTCAAGACTCCCCACTTTTACACCCGCAGCCTTGATGCCTTTTGCATCAACGCGCACACCGCTTTTGGGGAACCCGGTACAGGCAGGCTGGAATTCCCTCTTTTATTACTCGCGCAGGTTCACCTGCAATCGCCAGCGCCCATCCTGCGGCGCACCGGCCCAGTCACCCTGCAAGGGGCGGGCCGCCACCAGAGTCAGCAACAACCCCCCATCAGTACGCCGCAGCCGCCAATTCACATTCTTGCCGTTAAGCATCAGCTGGCCGTTCTGAAGCTTGCCCTTGGCATCAAACAACAACCCCAGCGTGCCGTCGACCAGCTCACCATGCCACTTGGGCTCGTCGTTGAACCACACCACCAGGCCACCCGCGAGCACGTCCACCTGTTGCAGTTCAACCGGCGTTGGCGCGGTCAAACGACCGATCATCATCCCGACCATCACACCGACTATCGCCAAAGAACCTAAAACCCGCGGCCATAGTTTCGGTCGCGGGTCTTCTTCAGGCGTAGAATGCTGCCCATCTTTAAGTTCGGAGCCGTGCATGTTTCACGTCATCCTTTTTCAACCAGAAATTCCGCCGAATACCGGCAACATTATCAGGCTGTGCGCCAACAGCGGCTGCCACCTGCATTTGATCGAGCCTATCGGTTTTGAGCTGGACGACAAGCGCTTGCGCCGGGCCGGGCTCGATTACCACGAGTACGCGCCGCTCAAGCGCCATGCCGACCTGGCCAGTTGCCTTGAAAGCCTGGGCCACCCGCGCCTGTTTGCCTTTACCACCAAAGGCTCCAAGCCGTTTCACGACGCGCAGTTTGCCGAGGGCGATGCGTTTATCTTCGGCCCGGAGAGCCGTGGCCTGCCACCCGAAGTGCTCGATGCACTGGATGGCGAACATCGCCTGCGCCTGCCGATGCGCGAAGGCTGCCGCAGCCTGAACCTGTCCAACACCGTGGCGGTTGCCGTGTACGAAGCCTGGCGGCAACTGGGTTTCAAGTAATTCACATCCCGTTATCTGTGGGAGCGAGCCTGCTCGCGAAGGCGTCAAGAACTGGTGATTCAACATCACCCGCGCGCTATCGTTAACGAACTTCGCGAGCAGGCTCGCTCCCACAGAGTCTTCGACATACCCAAAAAAAAAAGCGCCCTCAGGCGCTTTTTTTGGCAACGACTGTTTATTGAACAGTCGGCGAGCCTTCTTCCTGCATGCGCTGCAATTCTTGCGCGTACAGGGCATCGAAGTTCACCGGAGCCAGCATCAGTGCCGGGAACGAGCCACGAGTTACCAGGCTGTCCAGGGTTTCACGGGCATACGGGAACAGGATGTTCGGGCAGAACGCGCCCAGGGTGTGGTTCATCGACGCTGGATCAAGGTTTTTGATCAGGAAGATGCCAGCCTGCTGAACTTCAGCAATAAACGCCACTTCGTCACCGTTTTTCACGGTAACCGACAGGGTCAGAACCACTTCGTGGAAGTCACCTTCCAGTGGCTTTTGACGAGTGTTCAGATCCAGGCCAACGCTCGGTTCCCACTGCTGACGGAAGATCGCCGGGCTTTTTGGGGCCTCGAACGACAGGTCACGCACGTAGATGCGCTGCAGGGAGAATTGTGGAGCGGAGTCTTCATCGCTAACAGCAGCGGTGTTCTGTTGGTCAGTCATCACAGATCCTTGTTGATCTTGGGGCTTATAGAGAATGAGAGTCAGACGTTCAGCAGCGCATCCAATTTACCTGCGCGTTCCAGAGCAAACAGGTCATCGCATCCGCCAATATGCTTGTCGTCGATCCAGATTTGCGGGACCGACGTACGACCTGCCTTCTGAGCCATCTCGGCACGTATCTGAGGCTTGCCGTCGACCTTGATTTCTTCGAAGGCAGTGCCCTTTTTCTCAAGCAGAGCCTTGGCCCGCATGCAGTAAGGGCAGTAGTCGCTGGAGTAAACGATGACCTTGGACATGCTTACTTCACCACTGGCAGGTTGTCGGCGCGCCAGCTGGAGATGCCGCCAGACAGCTTGGCCGCGTTGTGACCAGCCTTGAGCAGCTCACGAGCGTGGGAGCCCGAATGCTGGCCCTGAGCGTCAACCAGGATAATGGTTTTGCCCTTGTGCTTGTCCAGCTCGGCAATGCGCGCCATCAGCTTGTCTTGTGGAATGTTCAGTGCACCCACGATGTGGCCGGCAGCAAAGTCCTTGGCCGGACGAATATCAATCACCACGCCTTCGTCGCGATTGACCAGACCGGTCAGCTCGCCAGTGCTGATGCTGCGCCCGCCACGGCTTATTTCGTGGGTGATCAGCAACGCCAGCAGGATGACAAACGCGCCTACAAGCAGGTAGTGAGAAGTCGCAAATGCAATCAGGTGCTCAACCATCAGAAGGTTCCAGGGTCGTAAAATGTGGGCCAGTATACACAGCCACCTTGGTCGGCCAAACCCCGCCCGGCGGTGACGCCACATGAACTTCGCTTTAAACTGCGCGTCCTCTTCATACCTTCTATTAAACCAGCCACGAGTGGGATCTATGACTACCACGCCTAAACCTTTGGTCCTGATCATCCTGGATGGCTTCGGTCACAGTGAAAGTCACGAATACAACGCCGTTTATTCGGCCAAGAAACCGGTGCTGGATCGTCTTTGCGCGAGCATGCCAAACGGCCTGATCTCAGGTTCGGGCATGGATGTCGGCCTGCCGGACGGCCAGATGGGCAACTCCGAGGTTGGCCACATGAACCTGGGCGCCGGCCGCGTGGTGTATCAGGATTTCACCCGCGTCACCAAATCGATCCGTGATGGCGAGTTTTTTGAAAACCCGACCATCTGCGCCGCTGTCGACAAGGCAGTGAGCGCAGGCAAGGCCGTGCATATTCTCGGTTTGCTGTCTGATGGCGGCGTTCACAGCCACCAGGACCACCTGATTGCGATGGCCGAACTGGCATTCAAACGCGGTGCAGAAAAAATCTACCTGCACGCCTTCCTCGATGGCCGCGATACACCGCCAAAAAGCGCGGCATCGTCCATCGAATTACTGGATGAAGCGTTCAAAGCTCTCGGCAAAGGCCGTATCGCCAGTTTGATTGGCCGCTATTTCGCCATGGACCGCGACAATCGCTGGGACCGTGTAGAGCAGGCCTACAACCTGATCGTCGATGGCAAGGGCGAATTCAACGCCACCACGGCCCAGGAAGGTCTGGAGGCTGCTTACGCCCGTGGCGAGAGCGACGAATTCGTTAAAGCCACGACCCTCGGCGAGCCGGTGAAAGTGGAAGACGGCGACGCCGTGGTCTTTATGAACTTCCGTGCCGACCGCGCCCGCGAACTGACCCGCGTGTTCGTTGAAGACGATTTCAACGCCTTCGCACGTGCCCGTCAGCCAAAACTGGCCGGTTTTGTGATGTTGACCCAATACGCTGCCAGCATCCCCGCGCCAAGCGCATTTGCGCCCGGCAGCCTTGAGAACGTACTCGGCGATTACCTGGCCAAAAACGGCAAAACCCAGCTGCGCATCGCCGAAACCGAAAAATACGCCCACGTTACTTTCTTCTTCTCGGGCGGGCGTGAAGAACCGTTTCCGGGTGAAGAGCGCATTCTGGTGCCGTCGCCGAAAGTTGCCACCTACGACCTGCAGCCGGAAATGAGCGCTCCCGAAGTCACCGACCATATCGTCGATGCCATCGAAAACCAGCGTTATGACGTGATCGTGGTCAACTACGCCAACGGCGATATGGTTGGCCACAGCGGCGTGTTCGACGCAGCCGTTAAAGCGGTTGAGTGCCTGGACGCGTGCGTGGGACGGATTGTCGAGGCGCTGGAAAAAGTCGGCGGCGAAGCCCTGATCACGGCTGACCACGGCAACGTTGAGCAGATGTCCGATGACACTACCGGTCAGGCTCATACTGCCCACACCTGTGAACCCGTACCGTTCATTTACGTGGGCAAGCGTGCACTCAAGGTCCGCGAAGGCGGTGTACTGGCCGATGTGGCACCGACCATGCTCAAGCTGCTGGGTCTGCCACAGCCTGAAGAAATGACCGGCAAATCGATTCTGCTCGACGCTTAAATTAAAACCTGTGGGAGCGAGCCTGCTCGCGAAGGTCTCAAGCGCGCCGCGATGATCCAATCAACACACGCTATCGTTAACGACATTCGCGAGCGGGCTCGCTCCCACAGGGGCCGGCCGTTTCATCACAATTTCACCTTCATCCATTTCTTATAGGTGACGAGGGCGGGCATACTAGGCCGTCCCGTTCCCCAGGTGTCGCCCGCCCCATGCTTCGCGCCCTTATAGCCCTGACCTTCGCATGCCTGCTCCAACCGGCGTTTGCCGACGAGCGCGCGCAAACCCAACAGCAGCTGGACGCCACGCGCCAGGATATCGGCGAGCTGAAAAAGCTCCTCGGCAAGCTCCAGGAAGAAAAATCCGGCGTGCAGAAAGACCTGCGCGGCACCGAAACCGAAATCGGCAAACTGGAGAAGCAGGTAGAAACCCTGCAACAAGAACTAAAAAAGAGTGAAGGCGAGCTGCTGCGCCTCGATAGCGAGAAAAAAAAACTCCACAGCGCAAAACTTGAACAGCAACGCCTGATCGCCATTCAGGCCCGTGCCGCCTATCAGGGTGGCCGTCAGGAATACCTGAAACTGCTGCTCAACCAGCAAAATCCCGAGAAGTTCGCCCGAACCCTCACCTATTACGATTACCTGAGCCAGGCTCGTCTGGAGCAGCTCAAGGGTTTCAACGAAACCCTGCGCCAACTGGCCAATGTCGAAGCTGATATCAACCTGCAACAGGCGCAACTGCTGACCCAGAAAAGCAGCCTGGAGACCCAGCGCGCAGAACTCGACAAAGTGCGCGCAGAGCGCCAGCAAGTACTGGCCAAGCTTAATACCGACGTAAAAGACCGCGATCAAAAGTTGCAAGCCCGCGAGCAGGATCAGGCCGATCTGGCTAAAGTCCTCAAGACCATCGAGGAAACCCTTGCCCGTCAGGCCCGCGAAGCCGAAGAGGCGCGCCAGAAAGCCTTGATCGCGCAGCAGGAAGCCGAGAAAAAACGCCAGCGCGAGGCTGAATCGGTTGTTACCGACGCCCCGCGCAAAGCGGTCAAATCAACACCCGGCGCACTGGTGTCGAGTGCCGGTGCTTCTTACGGCGGTGTTTTTTCTCAAGCCCGGGGCAAACTTCCGTGGCCAGTTGATGGTCGATTGCTTGCCCGCTTCGGTGAAACCCGTGGCGATGACTCGCGTACCAAGTGGGACGGCGTGATGATCAGCGCCGCCGCTGGCAGTCAGGTTCACGCCGTACATGGCGGTCGCGTGGTGTTTGCCGACTGGCTGCGTGGCGCAGGCCAGTTGGTAATTCTGGATCACGGTAATGGTTACTTAAGCTTGTATGGCCACAATCAGACGTTGCTCAAGTCGGCCGGAGATATCGTCAAGGCCGGCGAAGTAATTTCCACCGTGGGCAACAGCGGCGGTCAAGCCACGCCAGCACTGTATTTTGCTATTCGTCAGCAGGGGCGCCCAAGCGATCCTGCACAATGGTGTCGCACTCAGGGATGAGTCCATCACCTTTAATACGTAGGAGTTCGCTCAACATGCCGCATTTGTCCCGCCTCAACTCGCTGGCCCTGACGATCGCTCTGGTGATCGGCTCGCCGATGGCATTTGCTGCCGAGCCGAGCATTCAGCCAGCAGGTGCCGCAGCCAGTACCAAGGCTCCGCTGCCCCTGGAAGAGCTGCGCACATTTGCCGAGGTCATGGACCGGATCAAGGCTGCGTATGTTGAACCCGTAGACGATAAAACCCTGCTCGAGAATGCCATCAAAGGCATGCTCAGTAACCTCGATCCGCACTCCGCGTACCTGGGCCCCGAAGATTTCGCCGAGCTGCAGGAAAGCACCAGCGGCGAGTTTGGCGGGCTAGGTATCGAGGTCGGTTCCGAAGACGGCAATATCAAAATCGTCTCACCGATCGACGACACCCCTGCGAGCAAGGCCGGTATTCAGGCGGGCGACTTTATCGTCAAGATCAATGGTCAGCCCACCCGTGGCCTGAGCATGACCGAAGCCGTGGATAAAATGCGCGGCAAGATCGGCCAAAAAATCACCCTGACCCTGGTGCGCAATGGCGGCACGCCGTTTGACGTGACCCTGACCCGCGCCAATATTCAGGTAAAAAGCGTCAAGGCCCAGTTGCTTGAAGACGGCTACGGCTATATCCGCATCACCCAGTTCCAGGTCAAGACCGGCGAAGAAGTCGCCTCTGCACTGTCAAAACTGCGCAGAGAAAACGGCAACAAGCGCCTCAAGGGCATCATCCTCGACCTGCGTAACAACCCGGGTGGCGTGCTGCAATCGGCGGTAGAAGTGGTCGATCACTTCATCACCAAAGGCCTGATCGTCTACACCAAGGGCCGTATCGCCAACTCCGAGCTGCGCTTCTCGGCAACCGGCAAAGACCTGAGCGAGAACGTACCTTTGGTGGTGCTGATCAACGGCGGCAGCGCTTCGGCGTCCGAGATCGTCGCCGGTGCCCTGCAGGATCAAAAACGCGGCGTGGTGATGGGCACGACCAGCTTCGGTAAAGGCTCGGTGCAAACCGTGCTGCCACTGAACAATGACCGTGCGCTGAAAATCACCACGGCGTTGTACTTCACCCCGAACGGGCGCTCGATTCAGGCCCAGGGCATTGTTCCGGACATCGAAGTCAGCCGCGCCAAGATCACCCGCGAGCAAGACACCGAGTACTACAAAGAAGCCGACCTGCAAGGTCACCTCGGCAATGGCAATGGCGGTGCTGACAAACCCACCGGCTCCAACCCTAAAGCCAAGCCCATGCCGCAGGACGATGACTTCCAGCTGAGCCAGGCCCTGAGCCTGCTTAAAGGCTTGAGCATCACACGCGGCAACTGAGGTGCGTCTGTCTCTGGCTTTCGCCCTGCTCTGCTGCCTGACCGGTGCCGCCCATGCGGCCCCGGCTGGCACACCCGCCACGCCACACAAGGCTTATCTGAGCCTGATCATTGATGACCTTGGGCAAAACCTGCCACGCGACCGCCGCGTGCTGGCCTTGCCCGGCCCGGTCACCACCGCCGTGATGCCCGACACGCCCCACGCGGCCGAATTCGCTCGCGAGGCCCACAAGGCAGGCAAAATCGTCATCCTGCATATGCCGATGGACCCGGCCACCGGGCCTTTTGCCTGGCATCCGGACTTGCCCATGGACGAACTTGAAAAGCGCCTCAACGCCGCGTTCAAGGCCGTGCCCTACACCAGTGGTATCAACAACCATATGGGCAGCCGCATGACATCCCAGCCGCAGGCGATGGCCTGGCTGATGGGTAATTTGCAGCAGCGCCACAAGTTCTTTGTCGACAGTCGCACCAGCGCGCAGACGGTTGCCGCAGCCGAGGCGCAAAAGATCGGCCTGGCCAGCGTCTCACGCGATGTGTTTCTCGATGACGTGCGCACCGAACAGGCGATCACCAAACAACTGGAAACCGCGATCAAGCTGGCGCACAAACAAGGCTCAGCCGTAATGATCGGCCATCCCTACCCACAGACTCTGGCGGTGCTGGAGCGCGAGTTGCCAAAGCTCAAGGCCCAGGGCATCGACTGGATTGATATCAAACAAATGATCGGCGTGCGCAGCAACAAGGCAATGGCCGGGCATGGGAAGGATGGGGTTTACCGCTGACTGCTGCGCTGTACGTCAATTTCGTAGCAGCTGCCGAAGGAACGAGGCTGCGTTCGGTTGCGCAGCAGCCGCAAAACCAAGCACTGCGGTGGCTCACATAAATCTCGGATTCAGCATTTACGGGCGCTGCGCACCCGAACGCAGCCTCGTTCCTTCGGCAGCTGCTACAGGGTTTTAGTGCGTTTTTTACAGATACTTCGCACGGATCTTCTCGACCACACCCTCAGCCTTTAACTGGTCCAGTGCCTTCTGCAACTTGTTCACCACCTCGTCTGGTACATCCTTGTTCAACGCCAAAAACAGTTCGGCCTGATTAAAACGCAACACCGTCTTGAACCCGGAAATTCCCACCTGACGCGCCAAAAACTGCCCCGCGGGAGCACCCGTGGCCCACAAGTCGATTTGCCCAGCCTGCAACTTGCGGGCGTTGTCCTGATCGCGCAACACAATCACCGGCGCCAGCCCCTGCTTTTCCAGGGACAAGGCAATAGCGTCGCCTTTGTAAGCTCCCACCCGGTATTGGCGGGCCTGCTCCAGCGAGGTCAGGGTAATCGGGCTATCCCCTCGAGCCAGCAACACCCAGTCATCCGGGCCAATCGGCCCGACCCACTTGAACAGCGTTTCACGCTCGGGCACGCGAGCTGTGACAAACACGCCGTAGCCGGGGTTTTCGAGGGCAAGGTGATAGATACGCTCCCAAGGGAAACGCAAGGTCATGCTGTAGGGGATGTCGGCACGTTTAAAGGTTTCGCGCAGGATATCGACGGCGATACCTTCAATATTTTCGTTTTGCGCGAAATTTTTGCCGTTTTTGGCCATGTTGTAAGGCGGGAAGTTTTCAGTCAGCAACACTATCGATGAATGCGATGCATCAACCGCAGAAGCGGTACTCGCCAGCCACAGAGTGGAACCGGCGAGAACGAGCAAAAAGCGTTTAAACATGACAGGCGACCTAAATCCATGGCGTGCTCAAGAGTGCCGTGGGCACGCCATGCTGTCCAGTAGCCTTTGGCCTTAACGGACCACGATCCCACGCTCAGCCATGTACGCCTTGGCCTCTGGCACGGTGTATTCGCCAAAGTGGAAAATACTCGCCGCCAGTACCGCACTGGCGTGACCTTCGATAATGCCGTCGGCCAGATGCTGCAAGTTGCCAACACCCCCCGAGGCAATCACCGGAATGCCCAGCGCATCGCTGATGGCACGGGTCACGCCCAGGTCGAAACCGCTCTTCATGCCGTCCTGGTCCATGCTGGTCAGCAAAATCTCGCCAGCCCCCAGACCTTCCATCTTCATCGCCCACTCGACTGCATCGAGCCCGGTTGGCTTGCGCCCGCCATGAGTGAAGATTTCCCAACGCGGGGTCTCGCCCGGCTGTGAGACTTTTTTCGCATCAATCGCCACCACGATGCACTGCGAACCAAAATGCTGCGCCGCTTCACCCACAAACTCCGGGTTAAACACCGCTGCAGTATTGATCGAGACTTTGTCCGCACCAGCATTGAGCAGGTTGCGGATGTCCTGGATGCAGCGCACGCCACCGCCCACGGTCAGCGGGATAAACACCTGGCTGGCCATGCGCTCGACGGTATGCAACGTGGTGTCGCGGCCATCGACGCTGGCAGTGATGTCGAGAAAGGTAATCTCGTCAGCACCCTGCTCGTCGTAACGACGGGCGATTTCTACCGGGTCGCCAGCATCGCGAATGTTCTCGAATTTGACGCCCTTTACAACCCGGCCGTTATCCACGTCCAGGCAAGGGATGATGCGTTTGGCCAGCGCCATGGGTCTCTCCTCAGGCCTTGTAGCTGTCGCAGAAGGCTTGCGCCTCGGCCACATCCAGCGTGCCTTCATAGATTGCACGGCCGGTGATGGCGCCCACGATGCCCGGAGCCTTGGCGTCCATCAGGGCTTTGATATCACCCAGATTGTGGATGCCGCCCGAAGCGATCACCGGGATGCTGGTCGCAGCGGCCAGCGCAGCGGTGTAGCTCACGTTGCAGCCCTGCATCATGCCGTCTTTGGCGATGTCGGTATAAACGATGGCCGACACGCCGTCTGCTTCAAAACGTTTGGCCAGGTCGATGACCTGTACGGTGCTGACTTCAGCCCAGCCGTCGGTGGCGACGAAACCGTCTTTGGCGTCCATGCCGACAATGATCTTGCCGGGGAATGCACGGCACGCCTCAGCCACGAACTCGGGGTTCTTCACCGCTTTGGTGCCCAGAATCACGTAGCTAACGCCCGCCTTGACGTAATGCTCGATGGTTTCCAGCGAGCGAATACCGCCGCCGATCTGGATCGGCAGATGCGGGTACAGCTTGGCAATCGCCGTAACCACTTCGCCGTTGACCGGCTGGCCTTCAAAGGCGCCGTTCAGGTCGACCAGATGCAGACGGCGGCAACCGCCCTCTACCCATTTGGCAGCCATGCTCACCGGGTCATCGGAGAACACCGTGGAGTCTTCCATACGGCCTTGGCGCAGACGTACACAAGCACCGTCTTTAAGATCGATAGCGGGAATAATCAGCATATGGCAAACCTTCAAATTCGGGAGTCTGAGACTCGGAAATCAGTTCTTCTCGAGCGCCCACAAGTCGCTTTCGATGCTCTCGAACCTCTCTTTGAGGTGCGTCTGCACATCGAAAATCGCGCGATTGTAGTAATGCGGCGCGATTTCGCGGGTGAACAGCTCAAGGATTTCAGCCGCTTCGAATGAACCCAGGTCCAGTTCGAAGCGGTCTTCCATAAAGCGTTTGATCTTGCTGTTCGCTTCGTTCTCTTGCTCGGGGGTGAGCGTGAGAATCGGCGGCTTCTTGCGAGGCGCCATTACCAGCGACCATCCCAGGCCACGAAGTTTTCCAGCAACTGCAAGCCGTGGGTATGGCTTTTTTCCGGGTGGAACTGCACCGCGAAGCGCGAGCCCTCGGCCAGCGCTGCGGCAAAATCGACGCCGTAATGCCCGCCCCCCACTACCTGGCGAGGATTGCCCGCCGCAATGTAGTAGCTGTGTACAAAGTAGAAACGCGCAAGGTCGGGGATGCCGTGCCACAGCGGGTGATCGACTTTTTGCTGCACCTCGTTCCAGCCCATGTGCGGCACCTTGAGGTGCTCGCCGTCTTCATGCAGATCCTTGCCGAAGAACTTGACGGCGCCGGGGAACAGGCCGATGCAATCAACGCCACCGTTCTCTTCACTGCTGTCGAGCAAGGCTTGCATGCCCACGCAGATACCGAGGAACGGACGGTCCTGGCTGACTTCACGCACCAGCGAGTCGAAACCCAGTCGACGGATTTCCGCCATGCAGTCGCGAATCGCGCCCACACCCGGAAATACCACGCGATCTGCTTCGCGAATCACGTTGGCGTCGCTGGTAATCAGCACCCGACCGGCGCCCACGTGCTCCAGCGCCTTGGCCACCGAGTGCAGGTTACCCATGCCGTAATCGATTACCGCCACTGTCTGCATCAGAGCACGCCCTTGGTCGATGGCATTTGCCCGGCCATACGCTCATCCAGCGCAACCGCCATACGCAACGCGCGGCCAAAAGCCTTGAACACGGTTTCGATCTGGTGGTGGGTGTTGGTGCCGCGCAGGTTGTCGATGTGCAGGCTGACGTTGGCGTGGTTGACGAAACCCTGGAAGAACTCCTGGAACAGGTCAACGTCAAAGCCGCCTACCGTGGCGCGGGTGTAAGGCACATGCATTTGCAGGCCTGGACGACCGGAAAAGTCGATAACCACACGCGACAGCGCTTCATCCAGCGGGACGTAGGCGTGACCGTAACGGGTCATGCCTTTTTTATCGCCGACAGCCTGGCTGAAGGCTTTACCCAAGGTAATACCAACATCCTCGACGGTATGGTGATCGTCGATATGCAGGTCGCCTTTGCACTCGATGTCCAGGTCGATCAACCCATGTCGGGCGATCTGGTCGAGCATGTGCTCAAGAAAAGGAACACCGATATCAAATCGGGCCTTACCGGTACCATCCAAGTTGATCGAGGCTTTAATCTGGGTTTCCAGAGTATCGCGCTCGACTGACGCCTTACGTTCGGCCATCACCAGCTCCGCAAAATCATTGGGCGAAAAAGGTGGCCATTATAGGCACGGGTCTGGCAAACAGAAACATTAAGGGTGATGTGGCTGACGGAGTGAAGGCTACTGCGGATTTTGTAGCCGCTGCCGAAGGCTGCGATAAGGCCCGAAGGGCCTTCCTGCAAGCTTGCAAACGCGAGCCCTGCGGGCTCGATCGCAGCCTTCGGCAGCGGCTACAAGGGCGCCACAGGACGTGGCGCCCTCTGGATCAATGAAACAACACCGCAGTCTTCTGCACCGTCACCCACACGCCCCACAGCAATGGAATACCCACGGCCAGCCAGGCCGCGATAACCAGTGGCTGGCTGCCTGGCGCAGCTTTCCACTCCAGCGAAGTGCTCGCGTCCGCGCCCTTGTCATGGCCCAGCGCCTGTTCGGCCGCCAGTTCGGCATCGGTCATGAAGTACTTGTCGGCCACCGGACGCACCAGCAAGTTGCAGATAAAGCCCAGCACCAGCAGCCCTGCGAGGATGTACAAGGTGATGTCGTAGGCCGCCGCACGTTCAACCCCGATGCTCAGCTGATACTCGCGCAAGTAGTTGACCAGCACCGGCCCCAGCACGCCCGCTGCCGCCCAGGCCGTCAGCAAACGACCATGAATCGCGCCGACCATCTGGGTACCGAACAGGTCTGCCAGATAGGCGGGTACCGTGGCAAAGCCGCCGCCGTACATCGACAAGATGATGCAGAACGCCGCCACGAACAGGGACACGTTGCCCAGATGACCAAGGTTCGGAATCATCGCGTACAACGCAAAGCCCAACGCGAAAAACACGAAGTAGGTGTTTTTACGTCCCAGGTAGTCCGAGAACGACGCCCAGAAGAACCGCCCGCCAATGTTGAACAGGCTCAACAGTCCGGTGAAGCCCGCTGCAATCGCCGCAATTTGCGCCAATTGCGCTGCATCCAGCTGGCTGAATGTCAGGTCATTGCCCAGCAACTTGCCCGCAAACACTTCCTGCAACAATGGCGACGCCATGCCCAGAATGCCGATACCGGCCGATACGTTAAGGCACAGCACCAGCCACACCAGCGCAAACTGCGGGGTTTTCCAGGCCACACTCACGTGCACGTGGCGTTGGGTGATCATCGCGTTCGCAGCTTTTTTCGCCGGAGCAGTCCAGCCCTCAGGCTTCCAGCCGGTCGGTGGCACGCGGTACGACAACGCGCCGCCGATCATGAACACGAAGTAAATCGCCGCCATCGCCACAAAGCTCTGCCACACGCCCACGCCGTCCGGCCCGGCAAAATGGTTCATCAGTGCTGCAGCCAGCGGTGCGCCGACCATTGCACCACCACCAAAGCCCATGATCGCCATGCCCGTGGCCATGCCGCGTTTGTCCGGGAACCACTTGATCAACGTCGACACCGGCGAGATATAGCCCAAGCCCAGCCCGATACCGCCGATAACCCCCGAGCCCAACCACATCAGCCAGATCTGGTGGGTATAAATGCCCAACGCGGAAATCAGCAAACCGCCACACCAGCACAGTGCCGACACCACACCGGCCTTGCGCGGCCCGGCATGCTCAAGCCAGCCGCCCCACACCGCTGCCGAGCAACCGAGGAAGATAAAAAACAGGGTGTAGATCCAGCCGAGCATCGAGATCGGCCAATCGCATTGCGATGAAAACACTTGCGCGATAAAGCTCATGTCCGGTGCGCAAGCCACAGGCGCCGTCACGCCCAAGGCTTTGGACAGCGGCAACCAAAACACCGAGAAGCCATAGGCCATGCCGATGCACAGGTGAATGGCCAATGCGGCTGGCGGGACCAGCCAACGATTGAAGCCGGGTTTGGCAATGATGCGCTCCTTGGACAGGAACGCCGGTTGTGAGGCAAGACTGCCCGCAACGCTGCTGGTACTCATAGATGTTTCCCCCAGGTAATGAAGAGGTTCCCGGACGCGCTCAACCCCCGACTTTGGCGCCTTGCGGCACACAGTCATTTTTGTCGGGCCAAGTTCATGCGCGACAATACGTCGCAGAAGGTCGGAAAACCACGCGCAGATTACCATCTGAACGCAGACGAATGCCCAAGCTGATACGGTCTAAAAGAAGCAAATTGATCCGTAACTATCCAACCCCAGTCCGCCTGCGCGTGGCGCTATACTCTGCGGCTAAATTTAAAACTCCCCTTCACTCAGACTTACAAGGACTCGCCCATGAAAGCGTTCGGCAAAATCCTGGGTCTGGTGCTTCTCGGATTGTTGCTGATCATCGTGGCCCTGGGTTTCGCCCTGAGCCATCTGTTCGATCCCAACGACTATAAAGACGAGATCCGCCAGATAGCCCGTGACAAAGCCCACATTGAGCTGACCCTCAATGGCGACATCGGCTGGAGCCTCTTCCCCTGGCTAGGCCTGGAGCTGCACGACGCCAGCGTCGCAACCCTCGCAGCGCCGACCCAGCCTTTTGCCGACCTGCAAATGCTCGGCCTGTCCGTGCGCGTACTGCCGCTGCTGCGCAAAGAAGTGCAAATGAGCGATGTTCGTGTCGAAGGCCTGAACCTGCGCCTCACTCGCGACAAGGACGGTCACGGCAACTGGCAGGACATAGGCAAGCCAGCAACCGACACCGCAACGACCGCCAGCACCGAGCCAGCACCGACCAGCAAACCGGACAGCGTCAGCCAACCGCTCAAGCTCGATATCGACAGCCTGACCGTGAACAATGCGCGGGTTGAGTACAACGACGAGCAAAGCGGCAAGCAATTCAGCGCCGAAAGTATCCAGCTGAGCACCGGCCCGGTTCACGAAGCCACCAGCATCCCGGTCAAGCTGACCGCCTTTCTGGGCACCAACCAGCCCGTGATGCGGGTCAAAACCGAAGTCGACGGCAAACTGCGTTTTGACCGAGTGCTCAAGCGCTATCAGCTTGAAGACATGAAAGTCACGGGCGAAGCCTCGGGTGAGCCGCTGCAAGGCAAAACCATGACTTTCGCGGCGCAGGGGCAAATTCTGGTTGATCTGGCTGCCAACGTCGCCGAATGGAGCAGTTTGAAGATTTCCGCCAACCAGCTGCGGGCCCTGGGTGAACTCAAGGTCAATAACCTGGACACCACCGCGCAAATCAGCGGCGGCGTATCGATTGCCCAGCTCGATCTGGCCAGATTTCTCGACAGCATCGGCCACCCGCTGCCTGCAATGGCACCCGAGAGCCTGAGCAAAGTCGAACTGGTCAGCCGCCTGTCTGGCACACCGACCAGCCTGACCTTTGACGACCTCAACCTGAAAGTCGACGACAGCACCTTTACCGGGCGCATTGCCATTGAGGACTTCGCCAAACAGGCCGTGCGTGTCCAGCTTAAAGGCGACACGTTCAACGCTGATCGCTACCTGCCGCCTAAATCAGCCGAAGCCAACGGCGCCAGTGCCGCTCGCCAGGCCGAAGTACAAGGCAGCGAAGCCGACGCACTGGCCGCATCGGGTGACACTCCACTGCCCAATGCACCGACCAAAAGCGGCTGGAGCACGACCAAGATCATTCCTGTTACCCGCCTCAAGGCGCTCGACCTGAATGCCGATATCAGCTTTGGTCAACTGACCCTGACCCAACTGCCGATCCAGAATGCTGCGCTCAAGGCCAACAGCAAAGATGGCTTGCTCACCCTCGAAAACCTGAGCGGCAACCTCTACAAAGGTAACTTTGCGGCCAACGGCAGCCTGGACGTGCGGCCCATGCTGCCACTGGCCAAGCTGCAGACCCGCATCACCAATGTTCCAGTCGAAAAAATCCTGCAAAGCCAAGGTCAAAAACCGCCCGTTACCGGCCTGCTGACTCTCAACAGCAACGTCACGGGCAGCGGCAATAGCCAGCACGCGCTGATTTCCAGCCTCAACGGCACCGCCAACTTTGCCCTCAACAACGGCGTGCTGCTCAATGCCAACCTCGAACAGCAGTTGTGCAAGGGCATCTCCACCCTCAATCGCAAAACCCTGAGCGGCGCCCCGCTGGCCAAGGACACTCCCTTCAAGGAGCTCAAGGGCAGCCTGGTGTTTCGTAACGGCGTGGCCAGCAACCCCGACATGATCGTGCGCATGCCCGGCCTGAGCGTAAAAGGCGATGGCGACATCGACCTGCGCGTACTGGGCATGGACTACCGCATTGGCATCACCATCGAAGGCGATACCCGCGCCATGCCGGACCCGGCGTGCCAAGTCGGCAAGAACTTTGTCGGCATCGAGCTGCCATTGCGTTGCCGTGGCCCGCTGGAGCTTGGCGCCAAGGCCTGCCGCCTGGATAAAGAGGGCCTGGGCAAGGTGGCCGCCAAAGTGGCGGGCAACAAGCTCAGCGACAAGCTTGAAGAGAAACTCGGCGACAAAGTCAGCCCTGAGCTCAAAAACGCTCTCAAGGGGCTGTTCAACCGATGAGAGACGAGCAATTTTCAACGGCGGTTCTGGACTGGTATGACCGCCACGGCCGCCACGACCTGCCCTGGCAACAGGGCATCACCCCGTACCGGGTGTGGGTCTCGGAAATCATGTTGCAGCAAACCCAGGTCAGCACTGTGCTGAACTACTTCGACCGATTCATGGCCTCGCTGCCAACGGTCGAAGCCCTGGCTGCGGCACCGGAAGACGAAGTGCTGCACCTGTGGACCGGCCTCGGCTACTACACCCGTGCACGCAATTTGCAAAAAACCGCCAAAATCGTCGTCGCCGAACATGACGGCGAATTCCCCCGTGATGTCGAAAAACTGGTCGAGCTGCCCGGCATCGGTTTATCCACAGCCGGGGCGATTGCGAGCCTGAGCATGGGCCTGCGCGCACCGATCCTCGACGGCAACGTCAAACGGGTGCTGGCGCGCTATACCGCGCAAGAGGGCTACCCAGGCGAACCTAAGGTCGCCAAACAGCTATGGGCCACCGCTGAGCGCTTCACCCCCCATGACCGGGTCAACGCCTACACCCAGGCAATGATGGACATGGGCGCCACGCTCTGCACACGCAGCAAGCCCAGCTGCCTGCTGTGCCCGCTCGAAAGCGGCTGTGAAGCCCACCTGCTGGGCCTGGAGACGCGTTACCCGATCCCCAAACCGCGCAAAACCATCCCGCAAAAACGCACATTAATGCCGATGCTGGCCAACGCCGAGGGCGCGATCCTGCTTTACCGTCGCCCTTCGACCGGTTTGTGGGGCGGACTGTGGAGCCTGCCCGAGCTGGATGACCTGCAAGACATCGAGCATCTGGCGCTACAACACTCGCTGACCCTGGGCGCGCAACACGAATTGCCGGGCCTGACCCATACCTTTAGCCATTTCCAACTGGCCATCGAACCTTGGCTGATCCACGTCAATTCGTGCGGCCATCACGTGGCCGAGCCCGACTGGCTCTGGTATAACCTCGCCACCCCGCCGCGCCTGGGCCTTGCCGCCCCGGTCAAGAAGCTGCTCAAACGCGCAGCCGACCTATTGAACGCTGGAGAGTCGTCATGACCCGCACCATCATCTGCCGCAAGTACAAAGAAGAACTGCCTGCCCTTGAACGCGCTCCGTTTCCGGGCACCAAAGGCCAGGACATTTTCGAGCACGTTTCGGCCAAGGCCTGGGCTGACTGGCAAAAA
The DNA here is from genome assembly GCF_963681935.1 of Pseudomonas kulmbachensis. NCBI lineage: Bacteria > Pseudomonadati > Pseudomonadota > Gammaproteobacteria > Pseudomonadales > Pseudomonadaceae > Pseudomonas > Pseudomonas kulmbachensis. The sequence goes on from NZ_OY817088.1 coordinate 5,078,568, forward strand.
CACCAGACTTTGCTGATCAACGAAAAGCGCTTGAACATGATGAACGCAGAAGATCGAAAATATTTGCAGGGCGAAATGGACAAGTTCTTCAGCGGCGAAGAATACGCACAAGCTGAAGGCTACGTTCCGCCGACCGAATAAACCCCGGATTTAAAGGGTTTGGTCTGTAAGCGACGGTAATAATTAAATATTTTTCAAAAAAGTGTTTGACGAGTTATCGAAAAAGGCTTCTAATGCGCCCCGTTGCCCAGATAGCTCAGTCGGTAGAGCAGGGGATTGAAAATCCCCGTGTCGGCGGTTCGATTCCGTCTCTGGGCACCACATTCAGTTTTGATGTGGTGCTTACACAACATCAAAACAACGAAAAACCCGCCTAGTGCGGGTTTTTTTTTGGCCGTGATTTATACCCGGTGGCGCCACCTCTCTTGGCGATTGCAAAGAGATAGGGTTCAATCCTCTCCTCAGCCTGCAAAGGACACACATTCATGTCATCGCCAAAAAAACAGCAAAAGAACGCGCAGCGGGCCAAAACCAAAGCTAAACAGAACCGCGTCGGCAAACCGGCCAAAGCCTCGGCTGGCGCACTGATCGACAGTCCGTTCGATGATGTGAAAATCGATCTCAGCACGTTCAACTTCCAGGACATTCTCGACAACGGCTTTGACCCGGCCGATTACGATGATCTGTTCCAGGTCATGAAAGGCGCCGAAGCCATCAACCTGCAAACCATGTGCGCGGTATTCCTGCAGTACCCGGTGCTGGAACTGGTGATCTCGGAAGAGGAAGAAGAACCAGCGACCGACTTCCTGATGGGCCTGCTGATCGAATACCGCATCGCGGTACATGGCGACGATGAAGACAGCGCCGTGGCCTGGATCGAAACCCCGGCATTCCAGAAGGCCTACGTCGAAGCTTCTCGCCTGTTGCAGGAACGCAATACCCGGAGCACGCACTGACCGTAGCCCTGATCGAACCTGTCAGCCGGGCATTCACCGAACCCGCTGCTGACGGTTACCTGCTGGGCGGTTTTGAGTGGCGCCAGCGCACACCCGACAGTACGCGTGCCGTGGTGGTGGTCAGCGCCGCCACCTCGGTGCGCTGTCAGTACTATTCAAGGTTCGCCGAATACCTGTTCAGCCACGGCCTGGACGTGATGCTGTTCGACTATCGCGGCATCGGCGCCTCACGCATCGGCTCGTTGCGCGGCTTTGAAGCCAGCTGGTCGGACTGGGGGGCGCTGGACACCGAAGCCATCCTCAAGCGCGCCCAGCGCGAATACCCCGGCCAGCCGGTCGATGTAGTCGGCCACAGCTTTGGCGGCTGTGCAGCGGGCCTGGCGGCCTCCGGGCAGGCGATTCGCCATCTGGTGACAGTGGGTGCGCAATTTGCCCACTGGCGCGACTACGCGCCAGCACAGCGCTGGCAGATGCTCGCCAAATGGCACGGGGTCATGCCGTTGCTGACTCGCGTCTGCGGCTACTTCCCCGGCAAGCGCCTGGGCTGGCTCGAAGACACCCCGGCGGGCGTGGTCAGGGACTGGAGCGCCTTCAGCACGCGCTACGAGAAGCTCCCCAGCGCACGCGGCCTTGCCGCCCTGCCCTTTTCTTGCGTTACGGCCAAAACCCTCGCCATCAGCTTTAGCGATGATCCTTTTGGCACCGTGGCGGCAATCGAGCGCTTGCTGAGTTACTTCAGCGCCAGCTCACGCACGCACCTGCGCATTCAACCGCAAGATATCAACGAAGCAGCCATAGGCCATTTCGCGTTTTTTCACAGCCGCTTTCAAAGCAGCTTGTGGCCGATTGCCTTGCAGTGGTTGCAGAGCGGGGAATTGGTGAGTGATGTGCCGGGGCGGGTTATCACCCCCGGACAATAACTCGTAGCCGCTGAGGAGCGCAGCAGTCGCAAAACCATGCAGCCCGACGTTTCAGATAAACGCTGATACACGGGCTTACGATCGCTTCGCAATCAATCGCAGCCTCGTGCCTCGACAGCAGCTACAACCTCAACGGGCAGTACAGCCCTGCGGCTTGAAAATCCGCTCAGTCGACGGCGGGTTATTCGCCAGTTTATTGGCCGGCCGACGTGGTCGCACCAACAGCTCACCCCCGCAATTAGGACAAAGACCGCCCAGGTTCTGCTCCGTACAGGTTGCGCAAAAGGTGCACTCGAATGAGCAAATCCGTGCTTGCGCAGAATCAGGTGGCAAGTCGCAATCGCAGCATTCGCAACTAGGGCGTAATTCGAGCATGAACACCTCACATAAGACCGGTAATTTTCATCTTTACATTTAAGACGCTTCCCGCAAAAAACCAACTGCCAATACAAAATGGCAATGACATTCTCATTAGTCCCTCTGGCTAATGCGCGGCAAAAACAATGAACCCTCCGCTACCCGCCAACACCCACGATTCAAATCTGGCTCCCCTGCTCACCTCCTTGGGCGATCTGATCCGCCAGGCCCGGCAAAAAGCCTTGCGCCTGGTAGATACATTGCAGGTGCAAACCTGCTGGAACATGGGCCGACATATCATCGAGTACGAACAGGCCGGGGCTGCTCGGGCCACTTATGGCAAGCAGCTGCTTTCAACACTGGCCAAATCTCTGACACAAGAATTCGGGAAAGGCTTTGATACCTCCAACCTTCGCTACATGCGGCTTTTCTATCAGGCATTTCCAAAATGTGACGCACTGCGTCACGAATTGAGCTGGACCCACTACCGCACCCTGTTACGGGTCGAAAAAGACAGTGCGCGCCAGTGGTACATGAACGAAGCTGCCACATTGAACTGGTCGACCCGCGCCCTTGAGCGGCAAATCGGGACGCTGTATTACGAACGCCTGCTGGTCAGCCAGGATCGTCCTGCGATCATTCAGGAAGCCGCAGCCAATGTACTTCCCCTGAACAAAAGCCCGCGCGAGTTTGTACGCGACCCTGTACTGCTGGAGTTTTTGGGCATGCCGACGGTTGCTGGGCTTTTCGAGACTGGGCTGGAACAGGCGCTGATCGATCATCTGCAAGGGTTCTTGCTGGAGCTGGGCAAAGGCTTCGCCTTCGTTGCCCGCCAACAGCGCATCAGCACCGAAAGCAAAGACTTCTATGTGGACCTGGTGTTCTACAACTACCTGCTCAAGTGCTTTGTAATTTTCGACCTCAAACGCGGTGAGCTGACCCATCAGGACATCGGCCAGATGGACATGTACGTACGCCTGTACGACGACCTCAAGCGCGGCCCCGAAGACTGCCCCACCATGGGCATCATTCTGTGCGCGCTGAAAGATGCCTCGGTGGTGCGCTACTCGGTGCTGCATGGAAACGAGCAATTGTTCGCCAGCAAATACACATTGGTTCTGCCCACCGAGGAAGAACTGCGCGCCGAACTCGACCGCGAGCAAGCGCTGGTCGAAGCCTCACACCCTCAGCGCTGATGCCACCCACAAAAAAGGCCGCCATCCCCGAGGATGGCGGCCTTGCTTGTGTATTCAACCGCGAGAGCCGTCCTGGCCTCAGTTGAGTACCGTTGCCCCCAGTTTCTCAATGCGTCGACGACGTGCCACTAACAGGCCTGCCGCCACCACCAGAATGCTCAGCAAACCGGTAGCCATGATTTCAACACGGTGCGCTTCCTGGAACAGCATGATGGTCAAAATGGCCACGATAAATACGATCACCGCCCAGGTCAGGCCCGGGAACAGCCACATTTTGAACGAGATGTTCTCGCCCAAAGCCATACGCTTTTGACGCATGCGCAGTTGCGACACGGCAATCACCAGGTACACCAGCAACGCAATGGCGCCAGAGCTGGCCAGCAGGAACTCGAACACTGCAGCCGGAGCCACGTAGTTGGCGAATACAGCCACAAAAGCTGCGCCGGTAGACATCATCACCGCCCAGTAAGGCGTGCCAGAGGCGTTGGTGCGCTTGGCCGCAGCCGGTGCGTCGCCGCGCTTGCTCAGGGAGTACAGCATCCGCGAGGAGGTGTAGAGCGCCGAGTTCAAGCAGCTGGTTACCGCAATCAATACGACGATATCAACGATCAGCTTGGCATTCGGGATACCCATGCGGTCGAGTACGGTCTGGTAGGAGCCGAACTGGGCCAGAGCCGGGTCGTTCCACGGCACCAGGGCCACAACGATGAAAATCGACACCAGGTAGAACAAGCCAATCCGCCAGATCACCGAGTTGGTAGCCTTGGTGATTTGCTTGCTTGGGTCTTTGGATTCCGCCGCCGCGATGGTGACGATTTCAGTACCCATGAACGAGAACATGGTGGTCAACATGGCTGCCAACACCGCGCCCATGCCGTTGGGCATAAAGCCGATTGTGTCTGACAAATGCGCGACGCCACTGACCTGACTGGTAGGCAGAAAGCCGAAAATCGCCAGCAGACCCAAAATGATAAAGCCAATAATCGCCAGCACTTTGACCAACGCAAACCAGAACTCGAACTCGCCGTAGTTCTTGACGCTGAACAAGTTGGTGGCCGTCAGTAACAGGGTGATAACCAGGGTAAAGACCCAGATCGCCGTGCCGGGGAACCAGGCATGCAGGATCGTGCCGGCAGCGACAGCTTCCAGTGGGATAACCAGTACCCAGAACCACCAGTACAGCCAGCCGATGGTGAAACCGGCCCAATGCCCGATGGCACGGTCGGCGTAGGTGGAGAACGAACCGGTGTCAGGAGATGCGACGGCCATTTCGGCCAGCATGCGCATCACCAACACCACCAATGTACCAGCGGCGGCGTAAGCCAGCAGTACAGCGGGACCCGCTTGTGCAATCGCGTGTCCTGAGCCGACAAACAAACCGGCGCCGATAACACCGGCAATCGACAGCATGGTCACATGCCGTGGCTTTAGCCCTTGTTCCAGACCGTTAGAGGATTGCGTATTGCTCATTGGGACTACCTTTCATTGAAGCCATTCCGAGCACCCGCGTTGACTTTCGTAAAAAGTAACCAACGGGGCGTTTAGAATCCTTTACGCAATAAATGAGCCAGAATGTGACAAGTGCACGGTTTTCGCGGCCTGCAACGATTCCTGCCCCCAACTGCAACCTATTGAGAGTAATGGCTTTTTGCCAATTCGTTACCGTAACACTCAGTTACATGGGTCTCAGCGCACCAAAAATACCCAAAATTGCCCATATAGCCCAAAAGCGGTGCGCATCTTTAACCTTTAGTAGGTTCGCGCTTCCAACACCGGGCCAAAGCTGGCAACATCGCGACCTTTTTTAAGCGACACCTGTCTGGCCGAACGGCGAAATACAGGGTCGGTTGTTGTCGGCGCGACACTCTGCTGTAGCGATGCGACAAACTGCCACCCTCGCGTCTTTTGTGTCTTCAGGGCGGCTGGTTGCCTCTGCAACCCTATGCTAGCTTGGCCTGCGCCAGGAAGGCCGCCCAACAGCAGGATCGCACCCGAACACAATGAGGAACGCACATGGCTTTGGCCACGCCCGCGCTTGAAATCCGCAACTTGCACAAACGCTACGGCGAGCTTGAGGTACTTAAAGGTATCTCGCTGACCGCACGCGACGGCGACGTGATCTCGATCCTGGGCTCTTCCGGTTCCGGCAAGTCCACCCTGCTGCGCTGCATCAACCTTCTGGAAAACCCCCATGAAGGCCAGATCGTGGTCGCCGGGGAAGAGCTCAAACTCAAGAAAGCCAAAAATGGCGAACTGGTCGCAGCCGACGGCAAGCAGATCAATCGCATGCGCAGTGAACTGGGTTTTGTATTTCAAAACTTTAACCTGTGGCCGCACATGACCATCCTCGACAACATTATCGAGGCCCCGCGTCGGGTTCTGGGGCAGAGCAAAGCCGAAGCAATCGAAGTTGCCGAAGCACTGCTGGCCAAGGTCGGCATTGGCGAAAAGCGTCATGCCTATCCATCCGAATTGTCCGGCGGCCAGCAGCAACGTGCAGCGATTGCCCGCACGCTGGCCATGCAACCCAAAGTCATTCTGTTCGATGAACCGACATCGGCACTTGACCCGGAAATGGTTCAAGAAGTACTTAGTGTGATCCGCGCGCTCGCCGAAGAAGGTCGCACTATGCTGTTGGTCACCCACGAGATGGGCTTTGCCCGTCAGGTGTCCACCGAAGTAGTGTTTTTGCATCAGGGCCTGATCGAAGAGCAAGGGTCGCCAGAACAGGTGTTCGACAACCCGGTTTCGGCGCGCTGTAAACAATTCATGTCCAGCAACCGCTAACGGAGCAACACGAATGCAGAACTATAAAAAGCTTCTCCTGGCCGCTGCCGCCACACTGGTTTTCAGCGCCAACGCCCTGGCTGTTGATAAGTACAAAGTCGGGATTGAAGGTGCTTACCCACCATTCAATAACAAAAACGCCAGTGGTGAAGTTGTGGGCTTCGACCCCGACATCGCGATGGCCCTGTGCGCCAAGATGAAAGCCGAGTGTGAAATCGTCACCTCCGATTGGGACGGCATCATCCCAGCACTGAACGCCAAAAAGTACGATTTCATCGTGTCGTCGCTGTCGATCACGGACGAACGCAAGCAAGCGGTCGATTTCACCGACCCGTACTACTCCAACAAGCAGCAGTTCATCGCACCGAAAAAAGTCGATTTCAAAACCGACCTCGCGTCCCTCAAGGGCAAGGCCCTGGGCACCCAGCGTTCAACTCAAGCTGCAACCTGGCTGGACGATAACCTGGGCACCGACGCGACCATCTCCTTGTACGACACCCAGGAAAACGCCTACCTCGACCTGACTTCGGGCCGTGTAGACGCCTTGCTGGCTGACAAGTATGCCAACTACGACTGGCTGAAAAGCCCGGCTGGCCAGGCATACGAGTTCAAGGGTGAGCCGGTCAACGAAGACGACAAAGTCGGCATCGCCCTGCGTAAAGGCGACAACGAACTGCGCGCCAAGCTGAACCTGGCCCTCAAGCAAATCGTTGAAGACGGCACGTACAAGAAGATCAACGACAAGTACTTCCCGTTCAGCATCTACTGACCTGCCTGACTGGTGCGCCCACGGGCGCACCAGTCCCTAGCAAAGCCTGCCTACCCCATGACTATCGATCTATACGGATTCGGCCCGGCGCTTGCCGCTGGCGCGCTGATGACCGTCAAACTGGCACTTACTGCGCTGTGTCTGGGCCTGGTGCTCGGATTGCTCGGTGCCTTGGCCAAAACATCCCCCTACAAACCGCTTAGATGGTTGGGCGGCGCCTATTCGACCCTGGTTCGCGGCGTGCCCGAACTGCTCTGGGTGTTGCTGATTTACTTCGGCAGCGTGAATCTGGTGCGCGCCATCGGCGAACACATCGGCATGCCCGAACTCACCCTCAGTGCCTTCGCTGCAGGCGTGCTCGCTTTGGGCCTGTGCTTTGGTGCCTATGCCACCGAAGTGTTTCGCGGCGCCATTCTGGCCATCCCCAAAGGCCACCGCGAAGCGGGCATGGCACTGGGCTTGTCCAAACCGCGGATCTTCACCCGGCTGGTGCTGCCGCAAATGTGGCGTATCGCCCTGCCCGGCCTGGGCAACCTGTTCATGATCCTGATGAAAGACACCGCACTGGTGTCGGTAATCGGTCTGGAAGAAATCATGCGTCAGGCGCAAAACGCCGTGACCTTCGCCAAACACCCGTTCACCTTCTACATGGTGGCAGCCGTGATGTACCTGGGCCTGACCGTATTGGCCATGGGCACCATGCACGTGCTTGAAAAACGCGCAGCGCGCGGCTTCGTGAGGAGGACGTAATGGAGTGGGAAGTAATCCTCAAATGGCTGCCCAAGCTGATGCAGGGCGCAACCCTGACCCTGGAGCTGACCGCAATCTCGGTGATCGCCGGGCTAATCGTGGCTATTCCGCTGGGCATCGCCCGCTCATCCAAACTCTGGTATGTGCGTTCGCTGCCTTACGCCTATATCTTTTTCTTCCGTGGTACGCCGCTGCTGATCCAGCTGTTTCTGGTCTATTACGGTCTGGCTCAGTTCGATCTGGTGCGTGAAAGCGCGTTGTGGCCGTACCTGCGTAGCCCGTTCTGGTGCGCAATCATCACCATGACCCTGCACACGGCCGCGTACATTGCCGAGATCCTGCGTGGTGCGATTCAGGCCATCCCGCCGGGTGAAATCGAGGCGGCACGGGCCCTGGGCATGTCGCGCTTCAAAACCCTGGTGCATATCGTCCTGCCACGGGCCACGCGTATCGGCCTGCCGGCTTACAGCAACGAAGTGATCCTGATGCTCAAGGCCAGCTCGCTGGCGAGTACCGTGACCCTGCTGGAACTGACCGGCATGACCCGCACCATCATTGCTCGCAACTACCTGACGGTGGACATGTTCCTGACCGCAGGCGCGATCTACCTGATCATGTCGTTTGTGCTGATCCAGGGGTTCAAACTGCTGGAGCGCTGGTTGCGCGTCGATGCCTGCCAAGGGCGCTGACCTGCTCGCCCGCTTTGAGGCGCTGGACCGGTTTTTGCTCGACCACCAGCACCTCTGGCGCCCACGGCCCTTCACTGCGCTGAATGTGCCGTGGGAAGCGCAACACCCCGAACTGGCGCAGTGGTTGCGCCAGCGCTCGCTACAAGACGCCGAAGCCAGCCACAACCAGCCTCAACACTTGCCCGCCCCCGCGCCGTTCCCTGAGCTGGCGGCGACCTCGCTCGCTCTGAGCGCGGTTAACCGTCTGCCCACCCAAGCCATTGCCCCCGTTGCCCAGCGCTTGCAGGTGGATGTGCCGGGGCGTAAATGGCAACAAATCGAAGCCTTCGCCCAGAGCCTGACATTCAAGCAAAAACCCACGCACTGGCTGGACTGGTGCGCAGGCAAAGGCCATTTAGGTCGTCGACTTATGAGCGCTGGAGAGCAACTGACCTGTCTGGAGTACGACCCGGCACTGATCGAGTCCGGCCAGCAACTCAGCCAGCGCCATCACTTGCCAGCACACCATATTCAACAAGACGTGCTCGCCCCCGAAGCCGCGTTGCAGCTCACGGCCCGGATGACCCCCGTGGCACTGCATGCTTGTGGCGACTTGCATGTGCGCCTGCTGCAACTGGCCAGCGCGGCGGGTTGTGCACAACTTGCCGTGTCGCCCTGCTGCTACAACCGCATCGGCGGGTCGCATTATCAGGCCTTATCCACAGCCGCCAAGGCGTCCGGCTTGCAGCTGTCGCTGGACGACCTGGGCCTGCCCATGAGCGAAACCGTCACTGCAGGCACCCGCGTACGGCGCCAGCGTGACGAGTCGATGGCACGGCGTTTGGGTTTTGATCTGTGGCAGCGCCAGCACCGTCAGTGTGATGAATACTTATCCACACCCTCGTTGCCCGGCACCTGGCTGAACAAGCCGTTTGCCGAATACTGCGCAGATCTGGCAGCACTGAAGAACTTATCCACAAGCGGCGACGAAGACTGGCCCGCACTGCAAGCCGCAGGCTGGGAACGGCTGGCGCAGGTGCGCAATCTTGAATTGGTGCGCGGGCTGTTCCGGCGTCCGCTGGAGGTGTGGCTGGTGCTGGATCGGGCGCTGTATCTGGAGGAAAACGGTTATGAGGTACAGGTCGGCGAGTTCTGCGACAACCACCTGACCCCGCGCAACCTGATGCTGCTGGCGCAGCGTTGTGGATAAGTTTCTCGCCCCCTGTGGGAGCTGGCTTGTAGCCTACGAGCCACGATACGTCGAGAAGCCATAAGGGCTGAGCAGCAACGGAATGTGGTAATGCTGGTCCACATTTTTCACTTCAAAAATAACCGGAATTTCCGGAAAGAAGGTCTCATGGCCCGTTTTCTTGAAGTACTCACCGGTTTTGAACACCACACGATACTCACCCGCCTCAAATGCTTGCTTGGCCGGGAACAGCTCGCCGATACGCCCCTGCTCATTGGTCACGCCCTGTGCCAGCGGCTGCCAGTCTTTACCCACATGCTTTTCCAGCGTCACGTTGACACCCGGCGATGGCAGACCATTTTCAAGGTTGAGCACATGCACGCTCAAAGGGTTACCCGCTGCCAATGCAAGGCTCGACAGGCCGCTCAGACTCAAAGCCGCCAATGTCATTCGTAGAGATTTCATGATTAATCCTGTTGGTTAAAAAACAATCAATTCAGCGTTGAATGGTCAGGCCAATCTGTTGCGCGGCCTTTAGCGCACAGGCTTCGTCCTGCTCAGCACCTCCGGCCCCGGCCACGCCCATTGCGCCCACCAGTTCGCCCTCGGCAAACAGCGGCACGCCGCCGCCCAGCAACAACAGTTCAGCGATGGTATTGAGGTTGCTCGCTTCAGGATTGCTGCGCGCTCGCTCGGCAAACAACCGGGTCGGCGTTTTGCTCGACAGCGCAGTCCAGGCTTTGCGCTGGCTGGCCAGCAGGTTGTGCAGGCCAACGTCCTCCGGGCGCATCGCCACCAGCACATTGCCACCGCGATCAAGCACGCTCAGCGCACCTGTGCAGTGCTTGAGCGTGGCATCGGCTAACTGCCGGGCAGTGGCCAGGTCCAGATCGGCATGACGCGCCAGATTCGGCGCCGCATGGGCGGCACTGGCAACGCCAACGGCAGTCCATAACAACAAGGTTTTCAGCATCATCGGCAAGCTCCTGTACGAATGCGTCCACCTTAACCAGCGACCCTCGTCAGAACCCCGTCAGTTGCATTACAAGTTTGTAATAGGCAACACCCGCGAAGGCGCCTAGCCTGTGCAGACGATTGATCGAGGTGTGCGATGCGTTTGTTAGTGGTTGAAGACGAAGCCAAGACGGCAGATTTCCTGGCCAAGGGCCTCAAGGAATCAGGCTTTGCAGTGGATGTGGCGCTGAACGGGCTGGACGGCCGTTACTTTGTCGAGCAACAGGAATACGACCTGATCATCCTCGACGTGATGCTGCCGGGGCTCAATGGCTGGCAATTGCTGCAACTGATTCGCCAGCGCAGCGCCACGCCGGTGCTGTTTTTGACCGCCAGGGATGCCATCGAAGACCGCGTGCGCGGCCTCGAACTGGGTGCCGACGATTATCTGCTCAAGCCCTTCGCCTTTGCCGAGTTGCTCGCCCGGGTGCGCACCTTGCTGCGCCGTGGCCCCATGCGCGAGGCCGAGGCATACACCATTGCCGATCTTGAAATCGATGTGCTGCGCCGCCGGGTCAGCCGGGGCGGCCAGCGCATCAGCCTGACCAACAAGGAATTTGCGCTGCTGCAACTGCTGGCCAGCCGTCAGGGCGAAGTTTTGTCGCGCACCTTGATCGCTTCGCAGGTCTGGAACCTCAACTTCGACAGCGACACCAACATGGTCGAAGTCGCCGTGCGCCGCTTGCGCTCCAAGGTCGACGACCCGTATATGCCCAAACTGATCCACACCGTGCGCGGCGTCGGCTATCAGCTGGAAGCACCCGATGAGTAAATCCATCGCCTGGCGCCTCGCGCTGGCGATTGCCCTGACCTGTGCGTTGGTGCTGAGTGTGATCGGGGTATTCCTGTATCGCTCCCTGGCCTCGGAGTTGGCGTTTCGTGATGACCAGGCGCTGCTCGGGCGCCTTGAGCAAGTCCGCGCCCTGCTGCATGACAGCGACAGCCTCGAAGCCCTGCAAGAGCGTCCGCGCTTGTACCAGAACATGTTGGGCAACCTGGACAGCGTGTTGCTGGTCAAACGGGCAGATGGCAGCCCGTTGATCGCCATCAACCCGCATCAACAGGATGTGCCGGATATGCCGCCTATCGCTCAGGACCGGGCACCGCAGCGCACGGATATCAAAACCCTGGGCGCGACAGTGCTGCTTGCCGGTATGGCTCGAGGCCCGGCTGATGAAATCCTCAGCGTGACGGTAGGCAAGCGCCTGGATGAGCGTGAGCAGATGCTCGCCAGTTACCGCATGCGCTTGTACATGGCAGCAGGGTTGGGCACATTGCTGGCCTTCGGACTTGGCTTACTGCTGTTACGCCGAGGCCTCACGCCACTGCGCGAACTGGCACAGGCCATGCGCCATATCGACCCACGCAGCCTTGACCGGCGCATGCCCACCGAAGCCATACCAACCGAGCTCAAAGAACCAGTGCAGGCACTCAACGCCATGCTCGCGCGGCTCGAAGACAGCTTTGCGCGCCTGTCGCAGTTCTCCGCCGACCTGGCCCATGAAATCCGTACACCGCTGCACAACCTGCTGGGCAGCAACAGCCTGGCCCTGAACCAGTCGCGCAGCCCGGCCGAGTATCAAGAAGTGCTGGCGTCGAATATCGAAGAGTACGAACGCCTCAATCGCATGGCCGAAAATCTGATGTTTCTCGCCCGCGCCGAACACGGCCAGCGCCCATTGCAACTGCAAGCGCTGGACCTTCGCGAGGTCGGCGATGGGCTATGTGATTACTTCGAGGCACTGGCCGAAGACCGTCAGTTGCAACTGGATAATCAGCTCAGCGGGCCGCTTGTGGCCGATCAACAACTGCTGCAACGAGCGCTGGGCAATCTGCTGGCCAATGCCGTGCGCCATGCTCAAGCAGGTTCTACCGTGCGTTTGCTCCGCCATGACGATGCCGGGTTTTGCTGGATCGGAGTGCACAACCTTGGCCCGGCGATTGAGGCGCAGCATCTGGGCAAGCTGTTCGACCGTTTTTACCGGGTCGACCCGTCACGGGCACAACCTGGCGACTCCGGCGGCCTGGGGTTGGCGATTGTGCATTCGATCATGCAACTGCATGGCGGCCAGGTACGGATAAACAGTGATGACAGCGGCACGCTATTTGAGCTGGGGTTTGCATATCTTTAATGCGGTGGAACAGATGAGCGACGAAGTGTCGCCGCTGGCCAATTCAGTGAAAATTCGGCTCACCGCCGACTACCTGCGCTAATTTTTCAACGAGCCCCAGCCAGAATCGTGAAAATAGTCTGTTATCAGGGGTTTACAAGCGCAAACATCCGGGTATACTCGTCGCCCATAACGCCGGTATAGCTCAGTTGGTAGAGCAACTGACTTGTAATCAGTAGGTCCCGAGTTCGACTCTTGGTGCCGGCACCATACAAAACAAAGCCCTCGCAGAAATGCGAGGGCTTTGTTGTTTCTGGGGTTTGGAAACTCCCCCTAGAACCTGTCACATTGCTGCGCGGACACTCGTCAACGTCAGTCAGGGTCGAAAGCTGCTTGCTCCGCTATAGCAGCGGAACATACACATCAGTTTGCCATTGATCCTGCGGTGTCTCGGGATAGGCGCTCAGGTAATGAAAGAACAGCGGCTGGTCACGAAGTTCCTCTCCACTGGCCGGAAGCCAATCGCGGTAAATCGGATAGATCGTTTCGCCGATGTGATCCGGTGACCCCGCGTGTCGCACCACGACGCAGCGACCGCCAGGAATGACGATCTCGTGCACACCGAACTCATTCGACGCCACGGCCTCGTGAATCTCGCCGCAGATTGCGAAGCGGAATTCTTGTGGGGGTGTCGTATCGGGGTTGCCATAGGGAATGCCAAAGGTGCGACTCGATGCCACCGGCGACTGTCCGCTCTGCATACGCCACTCGATGAACTTGCATACGCTCTCATTGACGAGCCCGGCGGGTCCGCAGTGCTCAAGCGTTGCTACCCTGACTTCAGGGAATTCCACGATTCGTACTTGCATGATGATAGTCCTGGAAAAGTGAGGGATTGCGAATACCGTACTCCAGACCTGCCAGTTCGGTTCCTTCCCGAACGCACTCGGCGTCATACCGAACGCCCGCCTGAACGCCCTGCAAAATGCCTCGGGACTTTCAAAGCCGGCACCGAGTGCGGCGTCCAGTACCGAGTGATCAGCGAGGGAGGCCAGGCGATGTGCCGCGCGTCGTAGCCGCATCAGTTGCACATAACGCGAGACAGGCACTCCTACGAACGCGGTGAATTGCCGATGGAAGTGAAACGCCGAAAAGTTCGCCACATGGCTCAACGTCTTCACCGACAGGTCACCTTCGAGATTGGCATCAATGTAGGCGAGTACGGCGTTGAAGCGTTTTGTGTAAGCGAAGTTGGTCGGCATGTCAGACACTGGGAAAAGGCTCCGGGAAGTACGGTCGGCAATAGAGTCGACTATAACGGCGTGAACGCGCCTAGCCGCGTTTGCTCAAGGTGCGTTTTGGGTTGGCCAATGTGATCTCTTCCAAGGCGATGCAAAGGTCGGGGGCATCCAGGTGTCCACTTCTGACCGTCTGCTGCCTGTCGCCACGGCAGCTTTGGGCGGATACCTGCCTATTCTCTACGGAGGGGATGATCGACAACGTTCGAATTCAGGAGGATTACCATTCCGTATGCGGCTCTGAATTACTTGCAGACCGACAACGTGCTGACATCTCAAAAATCCCGAGTTCGATTCCACCTAACGCCATAACTAGCTGATTTATTTATAGTTACTAGTTGGGGTACGCCGAATTTTCCAGCGAACTCCAGACGCCCGAAAAACCTGGTCTCCCCGAAACATACCGTTCGTCTGGTGCCGCACCATACGCAACACCGAAAGAGGCTCACCGCAAGGTGGGCCTTTTTTGTTTCCGGGGTTTGGAGAAAGCCAAAGCGCCCTCTCCCACCATCAGAAAACCTGAATGCTCAGCTCGCGCAAGGCAGCTGTCGCTAAAAACCCGGAGCGTGACGCATAGCGATGGTCCTTGCTGACTCGCTCATCAATGCGCAGCAGCAGGTTTTCAGGCAAGGAAGCGTTGAAGCGGACCGACTTCCCGAGATAGGGCGTCAAATCAAAGTCCACCACTGCCCAAATCCCGCCGATATAATCCGTATTGTCCAGATGAGCGTCCACATCCTTGGCCTGGGGCAGCTCGCCGCCATCAGCCACAACGCCTTCCAGATGCAAAGCCAGCGCCTCCAGCACGTTATCCAACGCTTGTGAAAAAGTGCTGCCTGCCGAGAAGCAGCCCGGCACATCAGGCACCGTCACGCTGAATTCAGAATCAGCGTCTTTATGTAATACCACAGGGAATTTCATGACCGTAACTCTCCTTTGAGACCTGCGGATTTGAGAATGTTGTGCAACGTCCCTTTCGCGATTTCAGCCTTGGCTGGATGCTTGAACTGATGGTGACTGCCCTTCACTGCTATCTCAAACCATCCATCCGCGATCAGCAATTCAATAAGCTCACGACTACGCACGCCACCACCCCTGCATTGTTGTGTACGTTACACACCATCGAACGATGATGCAATTAACTAGTACACACGCTACACACAGAAAATTGCGAGTGATTTGAAGTTGTGTTACACGCAGTGCTTTCGAACGATTCGGCTGTTGTCTTGAGTCCGCAGAAAAAGCATGAAACCAGCAGTACTTAAACCTGCCAGCCATCCCCAACAAAAACCCACCCCTTGCATAAACACTCTGCCATCACAATAATGCGACTGATTACCAATTACACCTTGGTGACATTATTATGTCGGCGCTCGATCATTCAGTTCTTCATCGGTTGTACAGCGAACACAACGGTTGGCTAAAAGGCTGGCTGCGCATGCGGCTGGGCAACGCGGCGGATGCTTCTGATCTGGCCCAGGACACGTTCCTGCGGGTCATGACCGCCCGCCATGACACCCCCATTCGCGAGCCACGAGGCTATTTGAGCGCCATTGCCCGTTCACTGCTGATCGACAAAGTACGTCGGCGCACCATTGAGCAGGCGTATTTGCAGGCGCTGGCCCTCAAGCCGGAACCCGTGGATATATCTCCAGAAATACGCCTTTCAATTATCGAGACACTGATTTCGATCGACGCCTTGCTCGATGATCTGGGTAGCAGGACCCGGGAAATTTTCCTCGCGGTGCAGCTCGAAGGCTTGACCTACGTGGCTGTCGCCGAACGTTTCGAGGTGTCGGTCACCACGGTGAAGAATCATTTGATTCGCGCCATGACCCGCTGTCTGTTGCTGGTCGAGAACTGATGCCCAGCACACCGGATTTCAACATGCTTGAAGCCGCTGCCACCTGGTATGTGCAACTTAATGACGGCACCGTCAGCGAGGCACGCACCCAAGCCTGGCAAGCATGGCTGACGTCCTGCCCGCAACACGCCGCGGCCTGGGCCCGGGTCGAGAAGTTTCAAAGCCAGTGGGCCATGATCCCGCCCAAAGCGGCCCGCTCCAGTCTTGATGCGGCGAAAGCTCAACGCCGTGATGTGTTGAAAATCCTCGGCATGCTGCTGGCCGTTGGCAGCGGTACATGGTTGGCTGCTGAGCAAGTGCCGTATCGCTCGATGCTCGCCGAGCAACGCACTGGCATCCGTGAACGGCGCTCGTTGCGCCTCGACGATGGCTCGCAACTGGAGTTGAACGCCGATACGGCGCTGGATATCCACTTCGACTCCAGACAGCGACTGATCCGCCTGCACCGCGGTGAAATTCTGGTGCAGACCGCCAAGGACCCGGACCAGCGACCCTTTATCGTACATACCGGCGACGGCAGCGTGCGTGCGCTCGGCACCCGGTTCAGCGTGCGTCAGCTGTCCGGGCAAACACGAGTTGGCGTACTGCAATCGGCAGTTGAAATTCGCCCGTACGGGCATCTCGATCAGCCCCTGCGCCTGGAGGCAGGGCAACAAGTGACGTTCAATAGCGATTCAGTCGATGAGGCGCAGGCTCTCCCTGCGGCCTCAACCGCTTGGGTGCAGGGCATGCTGAGCGTGGACGACTGGCGCTTGAGCGACTTTATCGAGGAATTGGGCCGCTATCGCCCGGGCGTGCTGCGCTGTGCAACAGCGGTGCAGGAATTACGCATCTCGGGGGCATTTCGTATCGATGACACCGAAACGGTGCTGGAGAACCTGAGCAAGACCTTACCGGTGAAGGTTCGTTTCCTGACCCGCTACTGGGCCAGCATCGAACCGGCATAAGCTCAGGCCCATGTGGTTTGAATTTTAACCTTGCTGATTTCGATTCTCATCCGTCAATGACATAAGCCGCGACTACAGCGCGTTTGTGCCATGACCACGCAAGGATCACCGAATGCCCCCGCTCCCCCTCAATGCCACAACCAAAATAACGCGCGCTGTTCGCCTGGCGGCCTTTGGCGCGTCCCTCGCCAGCCTGTCCGGTCTGGCACTGATACCCACTCAAGTATCGGCGCAAAGCCAGACCGCTTACCGGATTGCCCCAGGCCCGCTGGGTAATGCCCTTACCCAATTTGGCGTGCAGGCAGGGGTGACGATTTCGTTCGACACTGAGCAGGCCCGTCACCTCACGACGGGTGGCCTTGAAGGCTCATTCAGCGTCGAGGAAGGGCTGGACCGCTTGCTCGCCAACAGCGGCTTGCACGCCGAGCGCCAGAGCAATGGGGGCTACGTGCTTGTCGCCAGCGGCACTGACGCAACGCTGGAACTGGGGGCCACTCAAGTCATCACAAACCAGTTGGGTACGGTCACCGAAGGCACCGGTTCCTACACGCCGGGGGCCATTGCCACGGCCACCCGTCTGGTGCTGACACCCCGCGAAACGCCGCAATCGATCAGCGTTATCACCCGTCAGCACATGGATGACTTCGCCCTCGACAATGTCGACGATGTGATGCGCCATACCCCCGGCATTACCGTATCGGCCTATGACACTGACCGGACCAACTACTACTCCCGTGGTTTTTCGATCAACAACTTCCAGTACGACGGTATTCCCTCAGCCGTACGCAACGTCGCCTATTCGGCGGGTAACACCCTGAGCGACATGGCGATTTATGACCGTATCGAGGTGCTCAAGGGCGCCTCCGGCCTGCTCAGCGGGGCGGGGTCGCTAGGGGGCACCATTAACCTGGTGCGCAAGAAGCCCACCAGCGATTTTCACGGCCATATCACCACAGGCGCTGGCTCCTGGGACAACTACCGCACTGAAGTGGACCTCAGTGGTCCGTTGACCGAAACCGGTAATGTGCGCGGTCGCGCGGTGGCGGCCTACCAGGACCGGCAGTCGTATATCGACCGCTACTCGAACCAGAGTTCGGTGTTCTACGGCATCCTCGAAGTCGACGTAACGCCCGACACCTTGCTGACCGTGGGCGCCGACTACCAGGACAACAAACCCCAGGGTTCGACCTGGTCGGGCAGTTTTCCGCTCTACAACTACGCAGGCGAAATCAACAACGCCAAACGCTCGTTCAGCAACGCCACCGACTGGAGCAGTTGGCAGCAATACACCCGGACCGTGTTCGCGACCCTGGAACAGGATCTGGGCAGTGGCTGGGTGGGCAAGCTGCAACTGGACCACAAGATCAATGGTTACGACGCCCAGCTGGGTGCCATCCAATTCAACCAGCCTGCGGCTGATGGCACCGCCAAAATCAACGCACAGCGTTACAAGGGCGAAACCACCAGCGACGCGGCCGACCTTTATGTCAGCGGTCCCTACGAGTTTCTCGGCCGTGAGCACGATCTGGTGCTGGGCGGCTCGATCAGCACCGCAAACTGGAAAGGCAAAGGCTACTGGGACGTAACTTTCGCCACGCCCAACCTTGTGGATTACTTCAACTGGAACGGCCACCTGGCCAAACCTGACTGGGGCAGCGCCTCGCAAATCAGCGATGACACTGTGCGCCAGACAGGCATGTACGCGACCACACGTCTGAATGTTACCGATGAGCTGAAAGTCTTTTTGGGGGGCCGGGTAGTCGACTACACCCTCACCGGTACGACCAATACCTATCGCGAGACGGGGCGTTTGATTCCCTACGCGGGCATCACCTATGACCTGACCGACTACCTGACGGCGTATGCCAGCTACACCGATGTGTTCATGCCCCAGGAGTTCTACAACCTGGATCGCAACAGCAAGATGCTTGATCCGGACGAGGGTGAAAACTATGAAATCGGTCTCAAGAGCGAGTTTTTCGATGGCCGTCTGAACGCCAGCCTGGCGTACTTTGAGGTCAAGGAAAGCAACCGCCCGATTCCTGACGATGCCTGGAACAACCTGCAACCCACCCCGCCCAACTACGCCTTCAAGGGCACTGCCGCAAAAACCAAGGGCTACGAGCTGGAAGTATCCGGCGAACTGAGTCCGGGCTGGAGCCTGCAGGCCGGATACACACACAAGGTGGTACGCGATGACACCGGTAAAAAGATCTCCACCTTTGAACCCGAAGATCAGCTCAGCTTCTACACCATCTACAAACTCAAGGGCGACCTGAACAAAGTCTCCGTGGGCGGTGGCGCACGCTGGCAGAGCACTGCCTGGCAAGAGATGTACAACAGCCCCAAGGACAGGTACGAAGATTTCTCGCAGAAACCCTACTGGGTGGTGGACCTGATGACCCGTTATCAATTCACTAAAAACCTGTCGACCACGCTCAACGTCAACAACGTCTTCGACAAGTACTACTTCACCAATATCGGGTTCTATAACTCCGCGATTTACGGCGAGCCACGCAACTTTATGGTCACCACCCGCTGGGACTTCTGACCCTGTGGGAGCGAGCCTGTCCGCGAAGATCTCCTGAGCTTCGCGAGCAGGCTCGCGCCCACACAGCATCGCCCCCGCAGGGTGTTTTAACCCTCCTATAGATGACCCCACATCATCTGTCCCGTGAAAATCCATCCTTTGTCAGCTCCGCGGCCGTGCCCTCTAATTGGCGATAGCAAAGTGACGTCGATCACTTATTTCAACAATAAAAGCGCTTCCCGGAGCACCTCCTATGCACAGCGGTCCCACTCTATTGCTGGTGTTGTTTTGCGCCATCGCCCTGATCGTTTTCCTGATCGTCAAAGTCCGCGTTCACGCCTTCTTGGCCCTGACCGCTGCGAGCTTTGTGGTGGGAATCGGTTCGGGCATGCCACTGGTAAAAATTGCTTCGTCGTACGAAGCCGGTGTTGGCGGAACCCTCGGGTTTCTGGCAACGATCATTGGCCTGGGTGGGATTCTGGGCAAGATGCTGGAGGAGTCAGGCGGCGCGGAGCGTATCGCTCAAGCGTTGTTGAAGGCTTTGGGTAAAGAGCGTGCCTCGTGGGCCATGATGCTGGTCGGATTTATTGCTGGCATCCCGGTGTTTTTCGAGGTGGGATTCGTACTGCTGATTCCGCTGATTTATGTGGTCGCTAAAGAAACCAGAATCAACCTTCTGTATCTGGGCGTGCCGTTGGCCGTGTCGCTGATGGCGGTTCATTGCATGTTGCCGCCGCACCCTGCCGCGATGGCGATCACCGGGATGCTGGGGGCCGATGTCGGCAAAGTAATTTTGTACGGTCTGATTGTCGCATTGCCGACCGCCATTATTGCCGGGCCACTGTGGGTCAAACTGGTGTGCAAGCCCGAAGCACCGGACTCTCAGGAAGCATTTTTGAACGAGCATTGTGATGACAGTAAAACCCGTGATTTGCCGGGCCTGGGCGTGACCCTGCTGACCATCGCCCTGCCGTTGCTGCTGATGGTCGCAAAAAGTTTCGCCGCTGGGCTGCCCCATGACTCCACGGCATTCAGCGTGATTTCGTTTCTCGGCACGCCGCTGATCGCACTGTCGATTGCTGTGGTGTTCGCTTACTGGGCACTGGGCTTGCGCCGCGGCTTGTCCATGGCCGACTTGCTCACCCACACGCAAAAAAGCTTTCCTCCGTTGGCCAGCATCCTGCTGATCATTGGCGCCGGTGGCGCATTCAACGGCATCCTGATCGACAGCGGCGTGGGTAACGCGTTGTCCGCCTCGTTGACCCAATTGAATATGAACCCCATCGTTCTGGCATGGCTGGTGGCCGGTTTGATGCACTTCGCCGTCGGCTCGGCAACGGTCGCGATGATCAGCGCCGCAGGCATGGTATTGCCTATGCTGGGTGCGCACCCCACCGTGAGCAAAGAGATCATCTGTATCGCCATCGGCGCCGGTGCGATGGGCTGGACCCATGTCACGGACTCGGCTTTCTGGGTGGTCAAGGAATACCTGGGCGTATCCCTGACCGACGCGTTGAAAACCTTCACCACCGCCACTGTGCTGGCGTCGACGATCGCGCTGGGGCTGACCCTGTTGCTGTCGCACTTTGTTTGATTTAACCCGTATTTTCAGACTTATCGTTTAAAGGGACTACGTCATGATTTTGGGCAGAACACTTGAAAGCTGGTATGCCAGCTACCCTCTGATTCGCGATCTGGTCGCGCTTCAAGAGACCACTTGGTTCAATCCTGGGGTGGCGCCGGCGGCGCAGGCGCTTGGCGATACAGGCCTGACCAGTGCCGACGTGGCCAATGCCAGCGCACGCCTTGGGCGGTTTGCTGCCTACCTGCGAGTTGCCTTTCCTGAGACAGAGGGCAGTGCTGGCATTATCGAGTCGGATATCCTGCCCATGACGCATTTGCAGCCATTGCTCGGCGAGCGTTACGGGCAAAGCCTGAACGGCGCGCTGTGGCTCAAGCGCGATAGCCATCTGCCGATTTCGGGTTCGATCAAGGCCCGCGGCGGAATTTATGAAGTGCTCAAGCATGCCGAAGACCTGGCGCTGGCCGGGGGCCTGCTGACCCTCGATGACGATTACGCACTGCTGCACAGCGACAAGGCACGGGCCTTTTTCGGCCAGTACAAAATAGCCGTCGGCTCCACGGGCAACCTCGGTATGTCGATCGGCATCATGGGCGCCGCGCTGGGGTTTCAGGTGACCGTGCATATGTCGGCAGATGCGCGGCAATGGAAGAAAGACAAGCTGCGCTCCCATGGCGTAACGGTGGTCGAGTACGAAAGCGATTACAGCGTGGCTGTGGCCCAAGGCCGCCAGCAGGCAGAATCGGACCCGGCCTGTCATTTCGTCGACGATGAAAACTCGGTCAATCTGTTCCTCGGCTACGCAGTGGCCGGTGAGCGTTTGAAGCAGCAATTGGCGGCGGCGCAGATCAGCGTCGATGCGCAACACCCCCTGTTCGTGTACCTGCCCTGTGGCGTGGGTGGTGCGCCCGGCGGCGTGGCCTTCGGTTTGAAACTGGCCTTCGCAGACGCAGTGCACTGCATCTTCGCCGAGCCGACTCACTCACCTTGCATGATGCTGGGCGTATACACCGGGCTGCACGACGAAGTCAGCGTGCAGGATTTCGGCATTGATAACGTGACCGCCGCAGATGGCCTTGCGGTGGGCCGTGCCTCTGGTTTTGTCGGCAAGGCGATGCAGCGCATGCTCGACGGCTTTTACACCGTCAGCGACGAAGAAATGTACAGCTTGCTGGCCCTGATGGAACGCAGCGAAGGTCTGCGCCTTGAGCCCTCAGCGCTGGCGGGCGTGCCCGGTATTGCCAGGGTCCAGGCCGATCAGCAAGGCTATCTGGCCCGCGCAGGTCTGGACCCACAGGCCATGAGCAACGCCACCCATCTGGTCTGGGCTACGGGCGGCAATATGGTGCCTGCTGACGAAATGGACGCCTATCTGGCCAAGGGTCGAGAGTTGCTGGGCTGATTCACGCACAAAGCGGATGTGGCAAGATGCACGCATTGCCACATCCCGCCACAAGCCGTAATGCTATGACCCCAACCGTGGGGGCGAGCAGCATTACGCCTAAAGTCAGCCGTTGGCTTGAGGGACAATTTCCGTGCTTAATCTTCCTCCCCGTATCAGCTCCAGGCTCAACAGCAGCCAATTCGCCAACCTTCACACCTTTTTAGTCGCCGCTCGACATCTGAGCTTTGCCCGTGCTGCGCAGGAACTGTGTTTGACCGCCAGCGCCGTGAGCCACCGCATCAGTCGGCTGGAAGCTGCGTTGAGCATGAAGCTGTTCCAGCGTCTTACGCGTCAAGTCAGCCTGACTGACGAAGGCGAGCGAATCTTCGAAATCCTCCAGAGTGCGATGGGCGAGTTGTCCGAGGCACTTGAACAATCTTCACAGGCAGAGATCGCCGGTTCCATTGCGCTCTATGCCAGGCCTTCGGTAGCCCAATGCTGGTTGGTGCCCCGGCTGGCGGACTTTATTGAGCGCTACCCACTGGTTTCATTGGATCTGCGAGTGGGTAACGACAATGTCGATTTTCGCACGCGCAAAATTGACCTGGCCCTGTACTACGCCAATGGCGAATTCCCCGGCCTGACCAGCCAGCGATTGATGCGTGAGCGAATGGCCCCGGTGTGCAGCCCCGAATATGCGCAACGCCACAGGCTTTTGGAAAACCCGCAAAACCTGAGCAACTGCACCACCCTGCACGACTCCCTGGCCTGGGATCACGCCGCCTATGATGCCGAGTGGACCTTGTGGGCCGAACAACACAACCTGCTCGCAGCATTGCCCAAGCGCACCCTGACCTTTGACCGCTCGGACCTGAGCGTAACGGCCGCTATGAGCCACGCAGGGATCGCCATCGGGCGCCAGCAATTGGTGCAAAAACGGATTGATCGCGGCGAGCTGGTACTGCCTTTTGGTGGTTTCAGCCAATGCGGCCACTACGACTATTATCTGGTCCACCCCCCGCTCAGCGTTGTGCCCAAGCGCTTGCAGGTGTTTATGAACTGGTTGCGCGAGTGCGCGCAGGAGGATGAGGCGTTTTCCTAAGAGCGACTAAACATCTCCATAAAATTTTGCTCTGCGCCTGCAAAAACGCCCCGAACCAGTCGGGGCGTTTTTATTCAGATGTCCAACCTGTTTAACAGGTCGGTAGCATCAGAAGATGCTGATCGGGTAATCAACAAATACACGGACTTCGTTACCGCCGACGTTGTAGTCGCTGGCGTTGTTCGATACGCGCAACCATGAGCCGCGCAGACGCACGCTCAGGTCTTTGACCGGGCCGCTTTGTACTACGTACTTGGCCTGGTTGAAGATTTCGCGCTCGGTACCACGGCCACGGTCGGAACCGTCGTCGATGTTGGTGCCGCGAACGTAGGCGATGTTGTAGGTCAGGCCCGGAATGCCAACGGCACCGAAGTCGAAGCCATAACCCAACTGCCACGAACGTTCGTCCTTGGCGTTGAAGTCGGACCAGTAGGAGTTGGCCAGCAGAATGGTGTTGCCGCCATCGCCCACGCCGCCTGCATTGCGGTAGCCGCCGTACGGGTAGCCGATTTCGCCGGTGCTGCTCTGGTAAGCCAGCGTCACAGTGTGTGCGCCAAAGCCGTAGGTGGTTGCCAGGCTCCAGATCTTGTTGTCCTGGCCGTCAACCTTCAGCACGTCACGTGCGTAGTCTTCTTTGACGTGGGTGCGGTAGCCGTTGAAGTCAAACGTCAGCGACTGTTTGTCTTGCAGCGGGATCGCGTAGGTCACGCCCACGTATTGCTTGTTCAGCTCGTCTTCCATTTCGGAGCCGTACAGGGACGCCGACAGGTTGTCGGTGAACTTGTAGCTACCGCCGAATACGTTGATGCTTTTCAGGTCGCCGCTGTCGCGCGCTTCAGCACTTTTACGCGACTCTGCGGTGAAGCGACCCACGTTGATTTCCAGACCGTTGATCTCCTTGGAGGTCAACAGAGTGCCGGTGAAGCTTTCTGGCATCAGACGCGAGTTGTCGTACATCAGTACCGGCAGCGCAGGCATTTGATCGCCGTACTTGAGCACGGTATTGGACACGCGAAACTTCACTGCCGCGCCCGCTTTAGCGATGTCATCAGCTGCTTTGCCGCTGGCGCCTTGCTTGAAGAAGTCGATACCACCCGCGCCGCTTTTGCCACGGCCGCCATCCAGACGCAGTGCGTAAATGCCGAAAGCATCTACACCCACGCCGACGGTGCCCTGGGTGAAGCCGGAGCTGAACGTGCCGAGGAAGCCTTGGCCCCATTCAGCTTTATCCTGCTTGCCATTCTTGTAGTCACGGCTGATGTAGGCGTTGCGCGCCAATACATTGAGGTGACTGTCTTCTACAAAACCTTTTGCATCAGCTTGATCATTAGCCATGGCCTGGGTAGCACTGAGTACGCCCAAAGCGAGCAGACCTATCCGCTTGTTCAACATATTATTTTCCTTATTTCTGAATAGAGGCGCGCTGTGGATTTCAAGCTGAAACATTGAGTGGTGGTTGCTTCACATAAACAAAAAAGACCTACAGCGCAGGTCTTTACAAAGTTGGTGCATGGCTTATTGCCACAGGCGTTGGCGGGAATCCTAGCCGCCGTGAAGGTGACGTGTCAATTTCGTGAAAAATTTGTTAATTGGGCTGTTTGTGAATCAAGTGTCAAAAAATGTTACTGACAGCCATCCAGACCACAGGCCGGGGCTGAAGCGCTAGTGTGCTCGGCGGGCACTCCGTCACGCTGGCGCAGCCAGGCAGCAAAAACTTCTGGCTTGCCCAGATACGGCCCAAGGTCGATCACCTGGTACTGACCGGACTGCTCCAGAACGACGGTCGGAAAGCCCTGGCCACCCACCCGTGACAACAACCCGCGGCTGGCCTTGAAGTGCGCTTGGGTTACCTCGCCACTTGCCGCATCGTAAGCGGCCCGAAACCCATCGGCCTCCAGCCCCATTTCGGCCGCTACTGCCATCAGCACGTCGATATCGGCAATCCGCCGCCCTTCTACGTAATGCGCCGTTTGCAAACGCCCTAACAACTCCAGGCCGCGTCCGGCCAACTGCTCGGCAGCCAGCACGGCCGTGGTCGGCGGCTGCGAATCAAACACCGCCGTGGTATCGCGCAGCAAACCTTCAAAGTACGCCTCACCAAACGGCTGCCCGGTGTACTGGGCAATCCGATGATCGTGGGGCATCACGTAATCGCGCAGTTGCGCCGACACAGGTTGGCGTTGCGCGCCAGCCATCATCCCGCCACCGTGGGCCACTACCGGCAAAATGCCGCGTGCCACGTCAATGAGCGGCTTGGCGCCGTAGCACCAACCACACAGGGGGTCATAGATGTAATGCAAGACAGGTGTGGTGCTCATGGGTTGCTCCGAATGTTCAATAAATCAGAGCACCAGCCTAGCCTTCTGTCATGCGCGGAAAAACGCCGGTATGGCTTTTAGTGTGTTTCGAGAACCGGGCGAATCAGGTGCTGCACATCCTATGGAAGGCAAAACGATTTTATCGACGATAAAACCCGGAACCTGCATTCGCGCCTGTTGACCGGTCTGGAAATCGGCCGCCAGCGTGCGACCCTAAGCTCTACAACGCCAAGGGTGTGCCAGCGGTGGACGTGTACAACCCGATTGTTCCGACAGTTTGCGGCTACAGAGATGCTTCAAGTGTGGGAGCGAGCCTGCTCGCGAAGTGATCATTCGCAAGCAGGGGGCTTGACCTGGAACAGAGTATCTACAGAGACCGCGGTTTACGCCTTGTGCGGCGCAGGTTGTTGCTGGGTCAGGCAGTGAATATTGCCACCGCCCAGCAGCAGCTCACGGCCCGGCACCATCACCACTTCGTGTTGCGGGAAGATTTTTTGCAGAATGCCTTTGGCCTGCTCATCCATCGGGTCGTCAAAGCTCGGCGCAATGATGCCGCCGTTGACGATCAGGAAGTTCACATAAGAACCGGCCAAGCGTTCGGACGGATTACGATCCTGGCTACCCGCCACCTTGTCGACGCCATCGCACTCTTCTTGCGTGGCGTACATCGGCCCCGGAATCGGCATCTTGTGCACTACAAATGGGCGCCCCTTGGCGTCGGTGCTGGTTGCCAATACGTCCATCGCAGCATGGCAACGCAGGTAGTTCGGGTCACGCTCGTCATCAGTCCAGGCCAGCAGCACTTCGCCAGGGCGCACATAACAGCAGAAGTTATCCACATGACCATCGGTTTCGTCGTTGAACAAGCCGTCTGGCAACCAGATGATCTTGTCCACAGCCAATTGCGCACGCAACACGTCTTCGATCTCTTCGCGAGACAGATGCGGGTTACGGTTGCGGTTCATCAGGCATTCGGCGGTGGTGATCAGCGTGCCTTCGCCGTCGACATGAATCGAGCCGCCCTCAAGTACAAAACCTTCGGTGTAGTAACGCGGGCAACGCTCGATTTCCAGCACCTTGCTGGCTACTTGCTGATCGCGGTTCCACGGAAAGTACAGACCGCCGTCAAATCCGCCCCAGGCATTGAAGTCCCAGTTCACACCGCGAACTTCACCGCTGTCGTTAATGACAAAAGTCGGACCGCTGTCGCGTACCCAAGCGTCGTCGCTGGACATTTCGACCACGCGAATATTCGGCACATCGAGTTGTGCGCGGGCATTTTCGTACTGGGCAGCCGACACCCCGACCGTCACCGGCTCAAAGCGCGCGATGGCCTTGGCCACGGCCGCATGTGCCGCCTGAGCGGGCTTGCCGCCCAGGCGCCAGTTATCCGGGCGCTCGGGCCAGATCATCCAGGCTTGGGTCTGCGCAGCCCATTCAGCCGGCATGTAAAAACCGTCAGCGCGTGGCGAACTTTGCAAAGTGGTCATCTGGACTCCTGGAAAGCATCGGGGGTTTGGTGGCATAAAAAAACAAGACAGTGGACGCAGGTCTGCATCGCGTCAACGAGAAACACCTTTATAGCCGATAAATATCGGCAATAAAATTAATTTATCAGCCTTAAACATAATTTTGTCGCTACAAAGCAGATATAAATCTACTTTCACACCAACGTACTTGTATTCCCGACAGCTCCCACTTGCACCTCCCCGCTCATCCCCACAAGCTATGCGCCATACGTTCGAACACCTTCAGGGAATAAGGAAAATCCACATGCGCATTTTAGTCACCGGCGGCGCCGGTTTTATTGGTTCAGCGTTGATTCGTCACCTGATCAAAAACACCGGGCACGAAGTACTCAACCTCGACAAACTGACCTACGCCGGTAACCTTGAATCGCTGCAAAGCATCGCCACCGATACCCGTTACGAGTTCGTGCAGGCCGATATCGTCGACCAGGCCGCAGTCAGCGCAATCATCCAGCGCTTTGAGCCCCAGGCAATCATGCACCTGGCGGCCGAGTCCCACGTTGACCGCTCCATCGACGGCCCGTCGGATTTTATCCAGACCAATATCGTAGGCACCTACAGCCTGCTCGAAGCAGCCCGTGCTTACTGGCTGACTCTGCCCGAGCCGGAAAAAAGCGCGTTCCGCTTCCACCATATTTCGACCGATGAAGTGTATGGCGACCTGCATGGCGTCGATGACCTGTTCACCGAAACCACGCCCTACGCGCCAAGCTCGCCGTACTCAGCCAGCAAAGCGGCGTCCGACCACTTGGTCCGCGCCTGGAACCGCACCTACGGTTTGCCGGTGTTGCTGACCAACTGTTCGAACAACTACGGGCCGTTCCACTTCCCGGAGAAGTTGATCCCGCTGGTAATTCTCAATGCCTTGGCCGGTAAACCGCTGCCGGTGTATGGCAATGGCCTGCAAGTCCGTGACTGGTTGTTCGTGGAAGACCACGCCCGCGCCCTGCTTAAAGTCGTGACCGAAGGTGTGGTTGGCGAAACCTACAACATCGGCGGCCACAACGAGCAAACCAATATCGACGTAGTGCGCAGTATCTGTGCCCTGCTCGAAGAGCTGGCACCAGAGCACCCGACAGGTGTCACTCAATTTGCCGACCTGATTACCTTCGTCAAGGATCGCCCGGGCCACGACCAACGCTATGCCATCGACGCCAGCAAAATCGAACGCGAGCTGGGCTGGGTGCCGGAAGAAACATTCGAAACCGGCCTGCGCAAAACCGTGCAGTGGTATCTGGACAACCTCGACTGGTGCCGCCGGGTTCAAGACGGCAGCTATCAGGGCGAGCGTCTGGGCAGCACTGACCCCAAGGACTTGGTTGCATGACTAACGGAGCAGTTGCCTTGAAAATTCTTGTTAGCGGGAAAACCGGCCAGGTGGCGGTTGAGCTGCAAAAGCGCCTTGCCGGTCTGGGCGAGTTGATTGTGTTGGGCCGTGACGAGCTGGATCTGAGCCAGCCCGAGCAAATCCGTGCTCAGGTACGGGCGCACAAGCCTGACCTGATCATCAATGCCGCCGCACACACTGCCGTGGATCTTGCTGAAAGCGAGCCGGAGCTGGCGTTCGCGATCAATGCCATCGCCCCTGGCGTGTTTGCTGAAGAGGCGGCGGCTCTGGGCATTCCATTGATCCACTACTCCACCGACTATGTGTTCGATGGCAGCAAACCTGCGCCTTACACCGAAGACGACACGACCAACCCGCTGGGCGTCTACGGCAAAAGCAAGCTGGCCGGTGAACTGGCCATCGCGGCAACAGGTGTTCAGCATTTGATCCTGCGCACCAGCTGGGTGTACTCAACCCACGGTAAGAACTTTCTGCTGACCATGCAGCGTTTGCTCCAGGAGCGGCCGGAATTGCGCGTGGTAGCTGACCAGATCGGCGCGCCGACCTGGGCAGGCGCCATTGCCCAGAGCACCCGCGCCTTGATCGAACGCTGGCAAGCGGGTGAAGCCGGGGCCTGGGGCACATACCACCTGACCGCACAGGGTGAAACCTCATGGTTTGGCTTCACCCAGGCCATTGCCGAACACCTGAGCGCCCAAGGCAAGTCATGTGCAACCCTGGAGCCCATCCCGGCCAGCGCCTACCCGACACCCGCGGCACGCCCACAGAACTCGCGCCTTGATTGCAGCCGTCTGGCCCGCGAATGGGGCGTCAGCCAGGCCGACTGGCGCGCCGCATTGCACGAGTGTGTGACCGAGTAGCTCTGTGTAGCCGCTGCCGCAGGCTGCGATAAGGTCCGCAGGACCTTCGCCGCGCAACCCATCGCAGCCTTCGGCAGCGGCTACAGGTGTTGCATTGGTATACTGCGCCGTACTCTTGCGGCGCAGCCTCCCGATGATCACCTCCTCCTCAGTTCCTCGCAGACCCCGCTGGCGCAGCCTGGCCTTGTTGGCGTTGTGCCTCGCGCCATTGTTGTGGCCGCTGCAGCACCTGGCCGAGCGCTATTACCGAAGTGAACTGGCCGGGCAAAACCGCCAGACTCTCGACCTGTACGTCGCCAACCTGCTGGGTACGCTGCATCGTTATGAAGTACTGCCGCAGATCCTCGGCCAACTGCCAGACCTGCGAGACGTGCTGGCCAACCCTGAAAATCCCCAGGCACAGGCCAAGGCCAATCACTTGCTCAATGGCATCTGCAACCAGACCGGTGCCGTGGTCATGTACCTGCTGGATACCCACGGCGATACCCTGGCCACCTCAAACTGGGATAAAAGCGACAGCTTTATCGGCCGCAATTTCGCCTTTCGCCCGTATTTCAGCGAGGCGATGGAGGGCAAACTGGGGCGTTTCTTCGGGCTGGGCACCACCTCCGGCAAGCGCGGCTATTACTTCGCGGCACCGATACTCGACGGAGATAAAAAACTCGGCGTACTGGTGGTCAAGGTCGATCTCGACCACACCGAACAGTTATGGGGCAATACCCCCGAGCAACTGATGACCACCGACAACAACGGCGTGGTAGTCCTCACCTCGCGCCCGGAATGGCGCTTTAGAGCGACCCGCGAGTTGTCGGCAGAAGAGCGTCAGGCCATCTTCGCCATCCTGCCCTACCCGACTCGCGACCCGAAGCCGCTGAACCTCGACCTGAATGCCTGGCTGGTGCAAACCCAAAAAATCGACGAGACCGGCTGGAGTGTCAATATTCTTGCCCCGCGTACGCTGATCGACCGTTCGGTGCGCACGGTGCTGGCCATTGGTGGCGCCACCCTGCTGGTGGTCATGCTGCTGATCGGCTTGATGATGCAGCGTCGGCGCCATTACCTGGACCGGATCGCATTTGAGGCCAAGGCCCGCCGTGAACTGGAAATGCGTGTGGCAGAGCGCACCAGTGATCTTGAAGGGCTCAACCGGCTGCTGCGTGAAGAAGTGCTGGAGCGCGAACATGCGCAACAGGAACTGGTGCTCGCACAGGACAATCTGGTGCAGGCTGGCAAGTTGTCAGCACTGGGCACCATGTCTGCCAGCATCAGCCACGAACTCAACCAGCCGCTGGCGGCCATCCGCAGCTACGCCGAAAACGCTGAAGTGCTGCTCGATCACCAGCGCATCGAAGACGCACGCGGCAACCTCAAGCTGATCAATGAACTGACCGGGCGCATGTCGTCGATCATTGCCCACCTGCGCGCGTTCGCCCGGCGTGATCGCCATGCGCCGGAAAGCGTCGCCCTGCAACCGGCGCTGGACGATGCACTGGCATTGCTGGCCAAGCGTCGACGCAGCATGGAAGTCGAACTGATCCGCGATTTGCCCGCCGCCACGTTGTGGGTCGAAGCCGGCGAGACCCGCTTGCGCCAGGTGCTGGGCAACCTGCTGGCCAATGCCCTCGATGCCCTGACGGAAAAAGGCCCGCCACGGCGCTTGTGGTTAAGTGCCCAATCGACCCCGGAAGGCGTCACTGTGTACATTCGCGACAACGGGCCGGGGTTTTGCCTTGAGGCGTTGGGCCGTGCCGGTGAGCCGTTCTACACCACCAAAACCCGCACCCAGGGTTTGGGCTTGGGGCTGGCCATTTGCGACACGCTGATCCGTGCCTTTGGCGGCGAATTGTTATTCGCCAACCACAAGGAAGGCGGTGCTTTAATTACCTTACGACTGCGCGCCGGCGCGCCGGGCGTGAGTCTGCAAGCCTCGGAGGACTCCAGGTAATGAGCCAGCCCATCGATCCAAGCGTTCAGGTCATCCTGATCGATGATGACCCGCACCTGCGCCAGGCCCTGTATCAAACCCTGGATCTGGCCGGGCTCAACGTATTGCCGCTGGCCGAAGCCAACGGTCTTGCCGAGCGCATCAGCCGCGACTGGCCGGGCGTGGTGGTCAGCGACATCCGCATGCCGGGCATGGACGGGCTGGAGCTGCTCGCTCAGCTGCATGGCCAGGACCCGGAACTGCCGGTGCTGCTGATCACCGGTCACGGTGATGTGCCACTGGCGGTGCAGGCCATGCGTGCTGGTGCCTATGACTTCCTTGAAAAACCCTTTGCCAGCGACGCGTTGCTCGACAGTGTGCGCCGTGCCCTGGCCTTGCGCACCTTGGTGCTGGATAACCGCAGCCTGCGTCTGGCCCTGAGTGATCGCCAGTTACTGAGCACGCGACTGGTGGGCGTGTCGCCAGCCATGTTGCGCCTGCGCGAGCAAATCGGCGCGCTGGCAGCGACCAAGGCCGACGTGCTGATTCTGGGTGAAACCGGTTCCGGCAAAGAAGTGGTCGCACGGGCGCTGCATGACTTGTCGAGTCGGCGCAACGGCCCGTTCGTGGCAATCAATGCCGGGGCGCTGGCAGAATCGGTGGTTGAAAGCGAGCTGTTCGGCCATGAGCCGGGAGCCTTTACCGGCGCGCAAAAACGCAGGATCGGCAAGTTTGAATTTGCCAACGGCGGCACCCTGTTTCTCGATGAAATCGAAAGCATGAGCCTGGATGTGCAGGTCAAGTTGCTGCGCTTGCTGCAAGAGCGCGTGGTTGAAAGGCTGGGCGGCAATCAATTGATCCCGCTGGATATCCGGGTAATCGCCGCCACCAAGGAAGACCTGCGCCAGTCAGCCGACCAGGGGCGGTTCCGGGCCGACCTGTATTACCGGCTGAACGTTGCGCCTCTACGTATCGCGCCCTTGCGTGAAAGGGGTGAAGACGCCCTGATGCTGTTTGATTACTTTGCCGGCGAAGCCAGCGTACGCCACGACCTGACGCCCAACGTGTTGCAACCGGCGCAACGGGCGCTGTTACTGCGGCACAACTGGCCGGGCAACGTGCGAGAACTGCAAAACGTCGCCGAGCGTTTCGCCCTGGGCCTTGAACTGGCGTTGGACGACTCCGCTGATGGTCAGCCATCGGCGAGTAATGGAGTGCCAGGAGGCCTGAGCGAGCAGGTCGAACACTTTGAAAAAAGCCTGATTGCCGCCGAGCTTGAGCGCTCCCACAGCTCCATGCGCAGCCTGGCCGAAGCCTTGGGTGTGCCGCGTAAAACCTTGCACGACAAACTGCGCAAGCACGGGCTGAATTTCGATAGCGCCAGCCATCCACACCCTGATGAACTTGATTAAAGAGGCCATTGCATGAACCGCGACAGTCGTTATCTGGAATCGATACTCCATCACGACATCCCGCTCACCCGTGAAATGGGCCTCACCGTATTGAGCTGGCAAGACCGGCAACTGCGTTTGCAGTTACCCCTTGCGGCCAATATCAACCACAAGAGCACCATGTTTGGCGGCAGCCTGTACTGCGGCGCGGTATTGGCGGGCTGGGGCTGGCTGCACTTGAGTCTGCGCGAGGCGGGGATCGAGGACGGGCATATCGTGATTCAGGAAGGTCATATCAGCTACCCGCTGCCTGTGACCCAGGACGCCATCGCACTGTGTGATGCGCCCGGCGACGCAGCCTGGAACAAGTTTGTGGCCATGTACAAACGCCACGGCCGCGCACGGCTGACCCTCGACACACGGGTGATCAATGCCAAGGGCGGGGAAGATGCGGTGCGCTTCAGCGGGCAGTACGTGCTGCATCGCTGATTGAATTTATGTGGGAGCGGGCTTGCTCGCGATGGCATCGATGCGGTTTAACTGAAAGACCGCAGCGTCCGCATCGCGAGCAAGCCCGCTCCCACAGATGAGGATCAGTGTTGTGCCAGGTCCAGCAATTTCTCACGCCACGGCGCCTTGGCCGGCAACGCCAGAAACGATGCATTGAGCAGCGACTCGCGGGCCGGGTAGCTGAACGGTTTACCATCCAGTTGCAGCACTACGCCGCCCGCACCTTCAAGCACACCCTGCGCAGCAGCAGTGTCCCACTGCGAAGTCGGCGCCAGACGCGGGTAACAATCGGCAGCCCCTTCAGCCAACAGACAAAACTTCAACGAACTGCCCACGCTGGTCAGTTGCAACTCGCCCAACTGTTCGCTCAACCCGGCCAGCAAACGCTCCTGCTCGGGGCTGGAATGCCGACGGCTGGCAACCACGGTCAAGGCTTCACCCGCAGGGGGGGTGTTGCGCACGCTGATCGGTACAACGACATCGGCATCCGCCCGCCATGCACCCAAACCCGCTCCGCCGTAGTAGCAACGACCGCTGGTGGGCATCGAAACCACGCCAAACACCACGCGACCCTGCTCGATCAGCGCAATATTGACGGTGAACTCTTCGCTACCTGAAATAAATTCCTTGGTGCCATCCAACGGGTCAACCAGCCACCAGCGCGTCCAGCCAGCCCGCACATCTTGCGTGATGTTGGCGTCTTCTTCCGACAGCACCGGAATGCTCGGGTCCAGCGCCGTCAGGCCATCGAGCAACACGTGGTGCGCCGCCAGATCAGCAGCCGTTACCGGCGAATCATCGGCCTTGGCAGTGACTGCAACGCCCGCGCGCCAGAACGGCAAAATCGCGGCACCAGCGGCATGGGCCAGGGTGATGACGCCTTCAAGCAAGGGATGCGGCAAATCACTCACGGTTGGAACACTCCGCGCTGGGTCAACAGGTCACGAACCAGATACAGCGCCGCCAACGCGCGGCCTTCGCTGAATTGCGGGTTGAGCACCAGGCTCGACAGCTCACGCAGGTTGACTCGGTCAACGCGCATCGGCTCTGGCTCGTCGCCTTCCAGATGCTCTTCATAAAGGTCGGTAGCCAATACCACCTGGATTTTCTGGCTCATGTAGCCAGGCGACAACGACAGTTCGGTCAAATGCTCAAGCTGGCGAGCGCCGTAGCCAGCCTCTTCCTTCAGCTCACGCTCGGCTGCGGCCAGCACATCTTCACCCGGCTCGATCAGGCCTTTAGGCAAAGACACTTCGTACTCATCGGTACCGCCGCAATATTCTTCAACCAAAATCGCGTGTTCGGCATCGATCATTGCCACAATCATGACTGCGCCATAGCCATTGCCGCGCCCCACCAACCGTTCGTAAGTGCGTTCAACGCCATTGGAGAAGCGCAGTTGCACTTCTTCGACCCGAAACAATCGGCTACTGGCAACAATTTCACGGGCAAGTACGGTGGGTTTTTGGCGCATAGCGGCTCCTCAATATGAACGGGGTACTATACCCCGGCTTTTCCGATTGTCTGTGTCGGAAATTTTTCACCCGTAGGAGAAGTTTTGCATGACCGTTTTACCTTGGCGCGACATCGATACCGTGCTGCTCGATATGGACGGCACGCTGCTCGACCTGCACTACGACAATCACTTCTGGCTAGAACACCTGCCCCAGCGCTATGCCGAGTTGCATGGCATCAGCCGGGCAATGGCCGATCTGGAGCTGACACCACTGTTTGAGCGAAATGCTGGACAGTTGAAGTGGTATTGCCTGGATTTCTGGAGCAGCGAGCTGAAAATCCCGGTGCGCGAGCTCAAGCTCGAAACCGCCCACCTGATCGCCTTGCGCCCGGACGCTGATACCTTTTTGGCCGCGATCAAACAGGCAGGCAAGCGGGTAATCATGATCACCAACGCGCACCGCGATTCGTTGTCGTTGAAACTGGAGCGCATCGAACTGGCGCCTTATTTCGAACGCCTGATCAGCTCCCACGATTACGGCTTCCCCAAGGAAAGCCCGGCCTTTTGGGATGCCTTGCAAGCCGATATCGGCTTTGACCCGGCACGCAGCCTGTTTATCGACGACACCTTGCCGATTCTGCGCAGCGCGCAAAGTTTTGGCGTAGCCCACCTGCTGGCGGTCAAACAGCCCGACAGCAAAAAAGGCCCGAAAGACACCGCGGAATTTGCCGCGCTAGGCGACTATCGCGAGTTGCTTGAAGGGCTCTAACCAGAGCTCGTAGCAGCTGACGAGCTCAGCGAGGCTGCGTTCGGCTGCGCAGCAGTCGTAAAATCAGCAATCGCGGTGTGCCAGATACACCGCAGCCTCAGATTTAACGACCGCTTCGCGCTCGAACGCAGCCTTCGGCAGCTGCTACAAGTTGGCAGGTTTACTCGGGAATACGCAGCGTCTGGCCCGGATAAATTTTGTTCGGGTCCTTGAGCAGCGGTTTGTTGGCTTCAAAAATCTTGTTGTACTGATTGGCGTTGCCGTACACCTGCAGCGAAATCGCGCTCAGGGTGTCGCCCGCTTTCACCACGACAAACCGGGAAGCCACAACAACAGGCCCGGTCACCGTGATCTGGTCTTCAACACTGGCCACACCCGCGATATTGCCCGCTGCCAGAATTATTTTTTCTTTCTCT
Organism: Pseudomonas kulmbachensis; assembly: GCF_963681935.1. NCBI lineage: Bacteria > Pseudomonadati > Pseudomonadota > Gammaproteobacteria > Pseudomonadales > Pseudomonadaceae > Pseudomonas > Pseudomonas kulmbachensis. Next base: position 5,114,513 of record NZ_OY817088.1, read on the forward strand.
TCCTGCGTGGCCACTTCGCCACTGACCGTCACTTTGTCACCGTCAACGGTGGCGGTGATATTCGGATTGCCCAGGCCCACTTCCTGCACGTGCTTCTTGAGTTCCTCACTGGCATTGGCGTTACCCGGCGTCAACAGGTTGATCAGTTTTTCACCGGCTTCTTTCACAAAGCTGAAAATGCTCATTCATCACGCTCCTCAGGTTGAAATATCCAGACCCGTGAGCGTAGACCATCATTGAGCAGAGCAAGCACGCTAGAATCGCCCACTGAATTGCGCCTGGAGCGACGATGGACATCAAACAGCTGAAATTCCTCATTGCCCTCGATGAAACCCGGCATTTCGGCCAGGCCGCCGCCCGCTGCCATATCACTCAGCCCACCCTGTCCATGCGCTTGCGCAGCCTTGAGCAGGAACTCGACCTGCATCTGGTCAATCGCGGCCAGCGCTTCGAAAGTTTTACCGCCCCCGGCGAACGGGTGCTGGCCTGGGCCCGTACCGTACTGGCTGCCTACGATGGCTTGCATGCCGAAGCGGCCGCCTGTCGCGGCAATCTGATCGGCACCCTGCGCCTGGGGGTGGTGCCACTGTCGAGTTTTGATCCGCTGCCTTTATTGCAACGCCTGCATCAGGAGCATCCCGAACTGCGCTTCGAGTTGTCGGCGCTCAGCTCTGAGCAAATTCTCGAGCAACTGGCCAGCAATCGGCTGGACATCGGCGTGTCGTACCTTGAGCACCTCGACCAGGAACGCTTTGACGCACTCACCCTGGACGAAACCCGCATGGGCCTGCTGTACGACCAGCGGCATTTCAATTTTGGCGATCAACCCTTGAGCTGGGAGGCCCTGATTACGTTACCGCTAGGCCTGCTCAGCAGCGGCATGCATTTTCGCAAGTCCATTGACCACAACTTCCACAGCCGTAACCTCACGCCGCAACCGCTGCTGCAAACCGATGCCGTTCATCAATTGATCCAAGCGGTCCACGGCGGCCTGTGCTGCGCAGTGATGCCCCTTGAAGGCGGACTCGAAGCCCTGACCGATCACTTGCGTCTGCATCCCATCGAAGACGCCCACACCCTGGCCCGCCTGGGGTTGATCATGCGCCGCGAAGCGCCACGCTCCGCCTTGGCCGAAGCCTGTTTTGCGCTTTATCAGAAATCACAAACCGCCTCTTGATCGACGCCATCTATCAATAGATCAGCAGTGATGATTAGACGCGACACTGTGTCGCGCCTAGGCTTAGGGCTCGATAGATTGTCGGAACTGCCTTATGAACGCCAAGCGCCCTCTGTGCGCGGCGCCCGCCTCTGTTACGCCCGCGCCTGCTGCCAGCCAGAACTATGACTACGTCACCCTGGATCACAGCAGCGGTGCGCAAACCGCCTTGGCCGAAGAAGTCGCCCTGGCGATTGCCTACAACGGTATCAACCAGGCCGTGATGCTGGTTACGCCCACTGACCTCGAGGACTTTATCGTCGGCTTCAGCCTGGGCAGCGGCATTATTCATGACGCCAGCGAGCTCTACGACCTCAAGCTCACGGGCGCAGGTTCGGCCCAATACGCACAGGTAGAAATCGCCAGCCGAGCGTTCTGGAACCTCAAGCAACAACGCCGACAACTGGCGGGCACCAGCGGTTGCGGTCTATGCGGCGTGGAAGCGCTCGAACAAGCACTGCCCGACCTCAAGGTACTGCCCGGCGCACCGTTGCCACCGGCACAGTGGCTTGAAGGCTTGCGCCAGCGCATCAGTGATTTCCAGCCATTAGGCCAGCACTGCGGCGCCGTGCACGCGGCTGTTTATATGGACGGCCAGGGCCAGTTGCTGATGGGCCGCGAAGACATTGGCCGACACAACGCCCTCGATAAATTGATCGGGGCGCTGGTACGGCAAAACATCGATCTGGCTGGCGGCGCGGCGATCGTTACCAGCCGTTGCAGCCTTGAGCTGATTCAAAAGGTGCTGCGCGCCGGAATCCAGACCCTGATCAGCCTGTCCTCGCCCACGGGCCTGGCGCTGCAATGGGCCCGGCGCCACAACCTCAACCTTATTCATCTGCCACAAAAAAGCGCGCCACGGGTCTACAGCCCAGCGCAGGAGAATCAACCGTGAGCACTCACCATCAAGCCGACAAAACCCCAACTCCCCGCTACAAGCCCTACAAAGGCCCGGCCGGTGGCTGGGGCGCGCTGATCAGTGTGGCGCAAGCCTGGTTGACCAGCGACAACGCGCTGAAGAACCTGCGCATGATGCTCAAGACCAATCAGAACGGCGGTTTCGACTGCCCGGGCTGTGCCTGGGGCGACTCGCCGGAAAGCGGCCTGGTCAAGTTCTGCGAGAACGGCGCCAAGGCGGTGAACTGGGAAGCGACCAAGCGTCGGGTCGATGCTGCGTTTTTCGCCAAGCACAGCGTCAGCGCGCTGCTTGAGCAAAGCGACTACTGGCTGGAATATCAGGGCCGCCTGACCGAGCCGATGAGCTACAACGCTGAAACTGACCGCTATACCCCCATCAGTTGGGATGCCGCATTTGCCTTGATCGCCAGGCATCTGCTCAATCTTGCCAGCCCCAATGAAGCCGAGTTCTACACCTCGGGCCGGGCCAGCAACGAGGCTGCGTATTTGTATCAACTGTTTGTGCGCTCGTTTGGCACCAACAACTTCCCGGACTGCTCGAACATGTGCCACGAGGCCAGCGGCGTGGCGTTGGCGCAAAGCATCGGCGTCGGTAAAGGCACGGTAACGTTCGATGATTTCGAGCACGCCGATGCGATTTTCGTTCTGGGACAAAACCCTGGCACCAACCACCCGCGCATGCTCGAACCCCTGCGCGAGGCCGTTAAACGCGGCGCCCAGGTGGTGTGCGTCAACCCGCTCAAAGAGCGCGGGCTCGAACGCTTCCAGCATCCGCAGCACCCACTGGAAATGCTCACCAACGGTGATCGTCCGACCAACACCGCCTACTTGCGCCCGGCGCTGGGCGGCGACATGGCGCTGCTGCGCGGCATGGCCAAGTTTCTGCTGCAGTGGGAGCGCGATGCCCAGGCAGCAGGCGAGCCGGCCGTGTTTGATCACACCTTTTTGAATGAACACACCGCAGGTATTCTCGACTATATCTCCAGCCTCGATGACACCTCGTGGGAGCACCTGGTGGAACAATCCGGGCTGACGTTGGTGGATATCGAACGCGCCGCCCGCATGTACCTCAAGGGCAAGAACGTCATCATGTGCTGGGCGATGGGCATCACCCAGCATCGACACTCGGTGCAGACCATTCAGGAAATCGCCAACCTGATGCTGTTGCGCGGCAACATCGGCCGCCCTGGCGCTGGCCTGTGCCCGGTGCGCGGCCACAGTAACGTGCAGGGCGACCGCACAATGGGCATCAACGAACGCCCGCCAGTGGCCTTCCTGGACTCCCTTGAGCGGCGCTTCCAGTTCAAGGTGCCACGTGAAAACGGTCACAACGTGGTTGAAGCCATCCACGCCATGCTGGATGGGCGCTCCAAGGTCTTTATCGGCTTGGGCGGCAACTTTGCCCAGGCCACCCCGGACAGCCCGCGTACAGCGCAAGCGCTACGCAATTGCGAACTGACCGTACAGATCAGTACCAAACTCAACCGCAGCCACCTGATGCATGGCAAGGAAGCGCTGATTTTGCCGTGCCTGGGCCGTACCGATATCGACATCCAGGCCGAAGGCCCGCAGGCGGTCACGGTGGAAGACTCGTTCAGCATGGTTCACGACTCCAACGGCCAGTTGCAGCCACTGTCGAACCAGATGCGTTCGGAGCCCTCAATCATTGCCGGTATCGCCGCCGCCACGCTGGGTACTCATCCGATTGACTGGAGCTGGGTAGTGGCCGACTACCGGCGCATTCGCGAACTGATCGCCGACACCATCCCCGGTTTCAAGGACTTCAACACCCGCATCCAGCATCCGGGTGGCTTCTATCTGGGTAACTCGGCCGGTGCGCGACAGTGGAACACGCCGTCCCAGCGCGCCAACTTCCGGGCCAACGTGCTGCCACAGGATCTGGTGGATGCCCGTACCCGTGCCACCGGCCAGCTGCCTGACCTGATTTTGCAGTCGATGCGTTCCCACGATCAGTACAACACCACCATCTATGGCCTCGATGACCGCTACCGCGGGGTCAAGGGGCAACGCGACGTGCTGTTCGTCAACGAAGCCGACATCATCCGCCTGGGCTTCAAACCGGGGCAGAAAGTCGACATCGTTTCGATCTGGGATGACCACCACGAGCGCCGGGTCAAAAACTTCACCCTGTTGGCGTTTGATATTCCTGCAGGGCAAGCTGCGGCTTATTACCCTGAGGTCAACCCGTTGGTGCCGCTGGAAAGCACGGGCGAAGGCAGCCACACGCCTACCTCCAAGTTCGTGGCTATTTGCCTGGAGGCGGCCAGCCCGTCGAAACTGATCATGGCAAAGGCCAGCTGATAGGCAGGTGTGGGAACGGGCTTGCTCGCGATTCATGCGATACGGCTTGTCGGGTAAAAGTCAGTGATGCCATCGCGGGCAAACCCGGCTCCCACATTAGAGCCAGCCGCATCCATATTTCAGGCACAAAAAAGGCCGTCTCCCTACGGAAACGGCCTCACCGAACTAGTTAACAGACCACCAAAAAATCAATAAGTTCCCTAGTGAAAACAACAACTTATAGAATTGTGTACAACTCGTGTTACTCGTCGGATTTCGATTGTCAGCCAACCTCCGCAGCCTCAGGATCGCGCCGTCATCTCTTTGAGGCTCATCTATGAAGCTCACCTCGATTCTCTTGTTGTCCCTTGGCCTGGTCAGTGGCGTTGCCTCGGCCGGTGGCACCACCGAAGCCGGTGTAGGCGGCGCATTAGGCGGGGTTCTTGGCGCCGTGGTTGGCCAACAGCTCGGCGGCTCGACCGGTTCTGCAATTGGTGCAGGTGTGGGTGGCGCGGCAGGCAGTGCCGTGGGTGCCGACAAACGCAGCCGTGGCGAAGCAGCCATTGGCGGCGCACTGGGTGCTGCAGGCGGCAACGTGCTGGGCCGCAGTGTCGGCGGCAGCACGGGTGCTCTGGTCGGCTCAGCCGCAGGCGGTGGTGCCGGTGGTGCGCTGGGTAACTACATGGGCAATAAAAGCGATAGCGACGATCGCCGCTACCGTGATCGCGATAACCGTCGCTACTACCGTGACGACCATCGTGGCCGTGGCCATGCGTATGGCCACCGCAAAAACAAGCACCGTCACGACGACTGATGTGCATAACGGGAGCCGCAAGGCTCCCGTTTTTTTTTGCCTACGCCCTCTCTCGCTAAATTGTTTCAATGCATTACGCCCGCCGGTTTTAGCGTCAATCATGCAAACTGCATGCACCTGCAGCTTCAATAGTTTTTAACTCATTGAAAAGTATGAAATTACCAATACACCCAGTATTGGCATATCCCCTGCAATCTCTTGAATGAACGCTGCACTTCCTACCATTCAGGAGCACAACAATAATGATCGGGACAACTGAGCACTATCCCGCAGCCCTGCAAGACTCCTCTGGACACTCTGGTGTTTCCTGGGCCGCCATCTTTGCCGGAGCGGCCACTGCTGCCGCGCTATCTCTGCTGTTGATCATGCTGGGCGCAGGCCTGGGGTTTTCGGCGGTTTCACCGTGGGCCAACGAAGGGGTTGGCGCCAAGGGCCTGGGCATTACAGCCATCGTCTGGCTGGCCGTCACGCAAATCATCGCGTCAGGTATGGGCGGTTATCTGGCCGGACGTTTGCGGGTTAAATGGACCAACATGCATGGCGATGAGGTCTACTTTCGCGACACCGCGCATGGCTTTTTAGCCTGGGCCGTGGCCACGCTGGTAACCGCGACGCTGATCGCAGGCTCGGTCAGCAGCGTAATTGGCAGCGGTGTTCAAGCGAGTGCCAGTGTTGCTTCAGGGGCTGCCACAGCGATGAGCAGTGCAGCCAGCAGCGCCGCAGGCAGCAATGCCAATAAAAGTTCGGACTACTTTATCGACACCCTGTTTCGCGATGATCGCGGCACAGCCGTCAGCGAAGACGCCGCCCATGGCACCGTGGCCCGTATCTTCGTCCACAGCCTGGGCAACGACGGGCAATTGAGCAACGAAGACCGTACCTACCTGGCCCAAATAGTCGCTCAGCGCACCAACCTCAGCCAGCCAGAGGCCGAGCAAAGGGTTGATCAGGTGTATGCCAAAGCCCATCAAGCGGTTGAAGACGCCAAGATAAAAGCCAAGGAAGCGGCTGATACCGCAGCCAAAGTAGCCGCCTGGTCCACCTTGTGGATGTTTATCACACTGCTGATCGGGGCGTTTTTCGCCAGCCTGTGCGCCACCTTTGGCGGCCGTCGCCGCGATGCAGTGACGTACCTGACGCACACCACTACAACCCCTCTTGTTTAATTGCGGTCTATTGCTTACTGGAGAATGAAATGCGCTCACTTCTGCTGTTTTTTCTCGGCATCCCTATTCCGATCATTATTTTGATTGCGCTGTTTGTTCACTGACACCGTGTTCAAACCTCACCAACGGCCTTCCTTGCGAAGGCCGTTTTTTTGGGTGGAGGTCAGACCGGCAAGCACGTGGTGGACTTGATTTCAGACAGCGCCACAATCGAATTCACTTCTTGAATGCCCGGCACCATGGACAGCTTTTCAAAGAAAAAGCGCTCATAGGCCTCAATGTCGGCAGTCACGATACGCAGCAAAAAATCTACCGCCCCCATCAGCACATAACACTCCAGTACCTCGGGGAAACCACGAATCGCGTCGGTAAATTCGGTGAAGTTGGAACGCCCGTGGGCATTGAGTTTGACCTCGGCAAAAATTTGCGTGTTGAGGCCGATTTTCTTGCGGTCAAGCAAGGTCACCTGGCCACGAATGATCCCTTCATCCTTCATCCGCTGAATACGCCGCCAGCAGGGTGATTGCGAGAGTCCAACCTTCTCGGCGATCTGCGCACTGGACAACGAAGCGTCCTCTTGCAGCAGCGCCAAAATACGTCGGTCGTAAGCGTCCAGCTCGCTGCGCATAAAAACACCTTTAAATTTATATATTAAGACTTGTTCAAGTCTATTTTTAGTTGATTTAAAACATTTTAGATAAAAAATTTCGCTGTCGGCATGTAAAAATTTCTCCAGTCTGAACAGGAGCTATTGCATGCCGCATCTGGAAGTCGCCACCCCCTCGCTGCGCCCCGATGTGTGGGCCAGCAATGCAGCCCCTTGCCCAGTGCTCTACCGTATCCAGGCGCAGGCGGATGCCGATGTTTTGTGTCGAGTGCTCAACCTGTTTGCGTTGCAGCAACTGATCCCGCAACAAGTGGATGTGGTGCGCGATCAGGACACAATGAGCATTGAAATCCTGAGCCATGAACAAAGCTGGCATCGCGCCCAGATCATCGGCGAGAAAATGCGCAATCTGATCAGCGTCTTTGAAATGGAATTGCTCCCCGTGCAGGAATCCAAAGCGCCGATGCTGCACGTTTTGCGGTAATGGTTAGCAACCATTGGCCACGTGGAGGCGACAGTCGCGCGACTAGGCTTTGAGGTTCACGGCCAGACAAGGATCTGTCTGAGCCGATGCCCAAAGGAGCTTTTATGCGCATCGCCCCACTTCATGACCAGTGGCTGGACCTCAAATACCTGTTGGCCACCCTGCTTGCCCAGGGCCGTATCCACCAAAGCTGCGCCGAACAGGCGTTGGTCTGCGGCCGCGAAGCCCCCGACGATGCCTTGCATCCACTGGTGTTTTTGGCAAATCGGCAGTTATGCGACCCCAGCCAACCAGGCAAAATCCTCGATATTGAAACCCTCACCGCCTGGCTCGCCCACCAGGCAGAACAGCCCTATCTGCGCCTCGACCCGCTCCAGATCGATGCCGCCACCGTTACCGGGCTGATGTCTTTTGCCTTTGCCCAACGCCATGCAATCCTCGCGGTGGCGGCCGATGACGCGGCCATCACCATCGCCAGCACCCAGCCTTGGGTCAGCAGTTGGGAAGCCGATTTGCGCCAGGTGCTCAAGCGGCCGATCAAGCGGGTGATTGCCAACCCCCTGGAAATCCAGCGCCTTAGTGTGGAGTTTTTTCAGCTGGCCAAATCCGTCACCGGGGCTGCACTCAACGATCAGCAAGCCAGCGTCCGCACCGACCTCGAGCAACTGATCACCTTGGGCACAAGCACTGGCGAAGCGGATGCCAACGATGCCCATACGGTGAAGATTGTCGACTGGCTGTTTCAGTACGCTTTCGAGCAACGCGCCAGCGACATCCATATTGAGCCGCGGCGCGAACAAGGCTGTGTACGCTTTCGCATCGACGGGGTGTTGCATGACGTCTACCAGTTCCCGCCGCAGGTGACGATGGCCGTTATCAGCCGCCTCAAAGGCCTGGGCCGGATGGACGTCGCCGAAAAACGCAAACCCCAGGACGGTCGAATAAAAACCCGGACCCCGAGCGGAGCTGAAGTGGAACTCCGGCTTGCCACCCTGCCCACGGCTTTTGGCGAAAAAATGGTGATGCGTATTTTTGACCCGCAGGTACTGCTGAAAAACTTCGACCAGTTGGGCCTCACTCCAGAAGACCTGCAGCGCTGGCAGCAAATGACCACCCGGCCCAATGGCATTATTTTGATCACCGGCCCTACCGGCTCAGGTAAAACCAGCACCCTGTATGCAACGCTCAAACAACTGGCCACCTCCAAAATCAACCTGTGCACCCTCGAAGACCCGATCGAGATGATTGAACCGGCGTTTAATCAAATGCAGGTTCAGCCCAATATCGACCTGACGTTCGCCAATGGCGTGCGCGCCCTGATGCGCCAGGACCCGGACATCATCATGCTGGGTGAAATACGCGACCTAGAGACCGCAGAAGTGGCAATCCAGGCGGCGCTGACCGGACACCTGGTGCTCTCGACCCTGCACACCAACGACGCCCCCAGCGCCATCAGCCGCCTGCAAGAACTTGGGGTAGCCCCCTACTTGATAAAAGCCACGCTGCTGGGCGTCATGGCCCAGCGACTGCTCAGAACCCTGTGCCCTGCCTGCAAGACCGAGTGCCCGCTGAGCCCCGGCGACTGGGCGGGCTTCGCCCCGGACTGGACCCATCCGCCACCTGCTCAGGCCTGTCGGGCCAAGGGCTGTGCGCAATGCCGGGACACCGGTTACAGCGGGCGGGTCGGCGTCTACGAAGTCATGTTGATGAGCGAAAAACTCAAGGCCCTGATTGGCCCTGATACCGACCTGAACGCCATTCGCAGCCTGGCCTGTGTACAAGGCATGCTCGGACTGAGACTGGCCGCAGCTCACAAAGTCGCCACCGGGGCGACCTCAATCGAAGAGGCGCTGCGAGTTACCCATGCGTGATTGAATTGTTTTGGCTAAAATTTAAACAGTTGCGCAATTTTCTTGATCGTTACACTCCTCGTTCGTTTGTCTTTCACACCTCAAAACAAGGAATGGTTATGCAAGTGGGTACTGTAGTCCTGTTATTTGTCGCCTTGGCAATCGCCGTGCTCTTTATGGGCTTCAAGGTCGTTCCGCAAGGCTATCAATGGACGGTGGAGCGCTTCGGGCGTTACACCAACACCCTTAAGCCGGGCCTGAACATCATCATTCCGGTGATGGATCGCATCGGACGCAAGATCAACGTGATGGAAAGCGTACTGGACATCCCGCCGCAAGAGGTCATCACCGCCGACAACGCCACCGTGCAAATCGATGCCGTGTGCTTTTTCCAGGTGGTCAACACGGCGCAGGCCGCGTACGAGGTCAACAACCTCGAACACGCCATTCGCAACCTGCTGCAAACCAACATCCGCACCGTGCTGGGTTCGATGGAACTCGATGCCATGCTCAGCCAGCGTGACGGCATCAATGAAAAATTACTGCGCACCGTCGATGAAGCCACCGCTCCCTGGGGCATCAAAATCACCCGGATCGAGATCAAGGACATCAGCCCGCCAGCCGACCTGATGGCCGCCATGTCCGGGCAAATGAAAGCCGAACGTATCAAGCGTGCACAAATTCTCGAGGCTGAAGGTCTGCGAGCGGCGGCAATCCTGACGGCCGAAGGTAAAAAACAGGCGCAGATCCTCGAAGCCGAGGGTGGTCGTCAGGCCGCGTTCCTCGAATCCGAAGCCCGCGAACGCCAGGCCGAAGCCGAAGCTCGGGCCACGCAGGTGGTATCCGAAGCCATTGCCTCAGGCAACGTGCAGGCGATCAACTACTTTGTCGCGCAAAAATACATCGATGCGCTGGGCAAGCTCGCATCGGCCAACAACAGCAAAGTCATCCTCATGCCGCTGGAAGCCAGCCAGGTCATCGGCGCCGTGGGCGGCATCGGGGAAATCGTCAAAGCCACCTTTGACAGCAAAAAGGTCTGAGGTATGTGGGAGTTCCTGCAACACCTTAGCTACTGGGACTGGCTGGCGCTGGGCACAGTGCTGTTGATTCTGGAGGTATTCGGCGCCGGTGGTTATCTGCTGTGGGTCGGTATTGCCGGCATCATCGTTGGGGTTTTGACGTTTCTGATCCCGGAAATGTCATGGACCCTGCAACTGCCGCTGTTTGGCGTACTGGCGATTCTCACTGCGGTGTATTGGTGGAGGCGCCAGCGCGGCAGTGTCGAAAGTGGCGACCAGCCCAACCTGAATCGCCGTGGGCACGAGCTGATCGGTCGCACGTTTGTCGTTCAACAGGCTATTGTTGAAGGGCGAGGTAAAATCAAGGTTGGGGATAGCGTGTGGATGGCCGTAGGGCCTGACGCTGCAGTGGGAACACCCGTTCGCGTGACCGCCCAAAACGGAACGGTGCTGAGCGTAGAAATTGTGCCATGACGTTACGGAACTCCAGAGCATTAACTACAATCAAAACCGGTAGATAACTTATTCGGAGTAACTGTCATGCGTCTCAAATATGCTGTAGCCGCTATTGCCTTGCTGTCCCTCCCTGTTGGCTCCGCAATGGCCGACAGCTTCTGGCGCAATGTGTTGTCCTCCGGTGCTACCACCGGGTCCACCTACCTGACCTTCAAAAAAGACCGCAAAGTGATCGCGGCTCAAGATGACGCGGGCAGCTTTGTTGCCAGTAACGGCTCGATCCGTGGTCCATACCTGGAATCGGCCATGCAACAGGTGCGTGCTGACAACCCGAACCTGAAGGTCAGCGACATGGAGCTGGCTAACGCGATTCTGGTGAAAAACGCCACGGCAGAGTAAACCCTGCTCCTGTAGCCGCTGTCGCAGGCTGCGATGGGTTGCGCAGCAACCCTGAGATTCTGATCATTCTTCGGATCTCATCGCAGCCTGCGGCAGCGGCTACAGGCGATAGGTCTGCCCTTTTGATTCAGCCGCCATACAGAATTTTCACCCGATGTGAGCGATCCTCCGAGTATGATCTTGAGCGATATGCTACTGCTCTTTGGTCACCCATACTCATTCACATCGGACGTCACGCCTCTATGAGCTCGTTGCCTTTCCTGCCGTTTTCCAAACCCACCATTGATGAAGCCACCATTGCTGCCGTGGGCGACGTATTGCGCTCGGGCTGGATTACCAGCGGACCAAAGGTCCAGGCCTTCGAAGCGCAGTTGTCCGAGTATTTTGGCGGGCGCCCGGTGCGCACCTTCAACTCCGGCACCTGCACTATGGAAATCGCTCTGCGCATTGCAGGTATCGGTGCGGGCGATGAAGTCATCACTACACCTATTTCGTGGGTGGCCACCGCTAACGTGATTATCGAAGTCGGCGCCACGCCGGTGTTTGCCGATATCGACCCGGTAACACGCAATATCGATCTGGCCAAGCTCGAAGCAGCCATCACCCCGCGCACCAAAGCAATCATTCCGGTGTACCTGTCGGGCTTGCCAGTGGACATGGACGCGCTCTACGCGCTGGCCAAAAAGCATAATCTGCGTGTCGTTGAAGACGCTGCTCAAGCGCTGGGCTCCAGCTGGCAAGGTCAGCGTATTGGGGCTCGCGGCGACTTTGTCTCGTTCAGCTTTCAGGCCAACAAAAACATCACCTCATCCGAGGGCGGTTGCCTGGTACTGAACAACGAAGAAGAAGCCCGACTGGCCGAGAAATATCGCCTGCAAGGCGTTACCCGCACCGGTTTCGACGGTCTGGATGTCGATGTACTGGGCGGCAAGTTCAATATGACCGACATCGCCGCTGCGATTGGCCTGGGCCAGTTTGCCCATATCGAAACCATCACGGCCCATCGCAGGGAATTGGCCAAGCATTATTTCGAATGCTTCGGGCCAGAGTTTGAAGCCGAGTACGGTGCACAACTGCCGGTCGCAGACTTCAACAACACCAACTGGCACTTGTTCCAGCTTGTATTGCCTGAGCGCAAGGACGGCCAGCCTGCACGTGCAACCTTCATGAAAGAGATGCAGGCGCTGGGCGTCGGCGTGGGCTACCACTACCCGCCAATTCACTTGCTGAGTTTGTATCGTGCGCTGGGCTTCAAGGAGGGGATGTTCCCGGTTGCCGAGCGTGTCGGACGACTGATCGTATCGTTGCCGATGTTTACGGCAATGACCAAGGCCGATGTGGAGCGTTCGGTTGCGGCGGTGAAAGCAGTACTGAAAGACGCTTAAATACAACTCGATACACATGTGGGAGCGGGCTTGCTCGCGATACGGCTCACGCGGTCTGTCAGGTAAACCGCATGGATACCATCGCGAGCAAGCCCGCTCCCACAAGAGCAATAGTCAATCCCACAGTAAACCGGGGATTACTCGCCGATTGCAGCCTTGTAGCCGGCAGCGTCCAGCAGCTTTTCCAGCTCGGCCGTGTTGCTTGGCTTGAGTTTGAAAATCCAGCTGGTGTACGGTTCGCTGTTCAGCGACTCCGGGCTGTCTGCCAGTGCTTCGTTGACCGCAATCACTTCGCCCGACACCGGCGAGTAGATGTCCGAAGCTGCTTTTACCGATTCCACAACGCCCGCGGTATCGCCTGCGGCGAATACTTTGCCGACTTCGGCCAGCTCAACAAACACCACATCCCCCAAGGCTTCCTGAGCGTGATCGCTGATGCCGACGGTAACCGTGCCATCCGCTTCCAGGCGTGCCCACTCGTGACTTTCGGCAAAGCGCAACTCAGCAGGGATCAGGCTCATATTCAGTGTCCTCAAGAATTAATGTCAGCGGCACACACTCTGTGCATGCCCGCCAGTAAAGGTTAAATCAGGGCTTTACCCTGACGAACAAAAGTAGGTTTGACTACGCGAACCGGGTACCACTTGCCACGAATCTCAACCTCGGCACGATCAGCCGTTGCCATCGGAACTCGCGCCAAGGCAATCGATTTGCTTAGCGTAGGAGAGAAGCTACCACTGGTGATCTCTCCTTCGCCAACATTGGCGATGCGAACCACCTGATGAGCGCGTAAAACGCCCCGTTCCTCGAGCACCAGCCCCACAAGCTTGAGCTGCACGCCACCAGCCTTTTCGGCCTCCAGCGCTTCGCGCCCCACAAACTTGCGCGAGGCAGGCTCCCAGGCGATGGTCCAGGCCATGTTGGCGCAAAGAGGGGAAACAGACAGGTGGATATCCTGCCCATAGAGGTTCATGCCGGCTTCAAGACGCAAGGTATCGCGTGCGCCCAGGCCAATCGGTGATATGCCGGCGCCTACCAGATCGTTGAAAAAAGCCGGGGCCTGATCGGCCGGGAGGACAATTTCCAGACCATCTTCACCGGTATAGCCGGTACGGGCGATAAACCAGTCGCCATTGCTCTGCCCTTCGAAGGGCTTGAGCTGCTGGATCAACTGACCACGTGCCTGACTCACCAGCTCGGCCACTTTATGCCGTGCCTGTGGCCCCTGAATGGCCAATAGGGCCAGTTCCGGGCGCTCCTGCAGTTGCACGTCATAGCCCTGGCGCTGAGTCTCCATCCAGGCCATATCCTGATCACGTGTAGCGGCATTGACGATAAGCCGATACCCCGTGGGCATCAGATAGACAATCATGTCGTCGACCACACCGCCCTGCTCATTGAGCATGGCGCTGTACAAGGCGCGGCCGGGCGTATTCAAATGCTCGACATCATTGGCCAGCAAGTACTGGAGCCATTCCTTGGCCTGTAGCCCGGTGATGTCGATCACGGTCATATGCGAGACATCAAAAACCCCACAGTCGCGGCGCACCTCATGGTGTTCCTCAACTTGCGAGCCGTAATGCAAGGGCATATCCCAACCGCCAAAATCGACCATCTTCGCGCCGAGGGCGAGATGCAGGTCATACAGAGGCGTACGCTGTCCCATGGGTTTCTCCTTCCGGGCTTGGCGAGGGTGCGGACAGGCTGCGAAGCATTTCAAGCCTGAAAAATGGCCTTCTTACATCACGCAGAAACCTGGTCTGACAGACAGACCGCACCGAATGCCGCGCATTGTAGCCGCATGGAGGAGGACTGACACCTAACCGATTCGATGTGCCGAGCGACGAATCAGCCCGATGACTGGTAACAAACCGACCAGCACCAGCGTCAGGGCGGGCAACGAGGCCCGCGCCCATTCGCCTTCGCTGGTCATCTCGAAGATCCGCACCGCCAGCGTATCCCAGCCAAACGGGCGCATCAGCAAGGTGGCCGGCATTTCCTTGAGCACATCGACAAACACCAGCAGTGCAGCACTCAAGGTGCCTGGCAGCAGTAACGGCAGATACACTTTGAAAAACAGTCGTGGACCACTGACCCCCAGACTGCGTGCAGCTTCCGGCAAGGAAGGACGAATACGCGCCAGGCTGTTTTCCAGCGGGCCATAGGCCACGGCGATAAACCGCACCAGATACGCCAACAACAAGGCCGACAGGCTGCCCAGTAACAGCGGCTTGCCCGCGCCGCCCAACCAGCCCGATACCGGGATCACCAGTTCGCGATCCAGGTAGCTGAATGCCAACATGATCGACACCGCCAACACCGAGCCCGGCAAGGCATAGCCCAGATTCGCCAGGCTGACCCCGGCGCGAATGGCCGGGGTAGGCGCCTGACGTCGGGCAAATGCCAGCACCAGAGCCACGCTGACGGTGATCAGCGCCGCCATGGCGCCCAAATACAGTGTGTGCAGGATCAAACCGGTGTATCGCTCGTCCAGGTCAAACCGCCCTCGCTGCCAGAACCACACCACCAGTTGCAGCATCGGGATCACGAACGCACAGGCAAACACCAGCAAGCACCAACCACTGGCCAGCCACGCCTTGGGCCCACGCAGGTGATACAAGGCGCTGACGCGTGGCCGTTCGTTACTGGCGCGGCTGGCACCTCGGGCGCGGCGTTCGCCGTAGAGCACCAGCATGACCACCAGCAACAGCAAACTGGCCAATTGCGCCGCTGTCGACAGACTGAAAAACCCGTACCAGGTTTTATAGATAGCGGTGGTGAAGGTGTCGAAGTTGAACACTGACACGGCGCCAAAGTCGGCCAGGGTTTCCATCAGCGCCAGCGCCACACCCGCACCGATCGCCGGGCGCGCCATCGGCAACGCCACGCGCCAGAACGCCTGCCACGGGCTTTGCCCCAGTACCCGGGCGGCTTCCATCAGACCTTTGCCCTGCGCCAGAAACGCCGTGCGCGCCAACAGGTAGACGTAGGGGTAGAACACCAGAATCAGCACGATGATCACCCCGCCGGTAGAACGCACCCGCGGTAACCTCAGGCCCATGCCAAACCATTCACGCAGCAGTGTTTGCACGGGCCCGGCAAAATCCAGCAAGCCAACAAAGACAAACGCCAGCACATAAGCAGGAATCGCAAACGGCAGCATCAGCGCCCAATCCAGCCAACGCCTGCCGGGGAACTCACACAGGCTGGTCAACCAGGCCAGGCTCACACCGAGCAGCGTTACGCCCACCCCCACCCCGACGATCAAGGTCAGAGTGTTGCCCAGCAGTCGCGGCATCTGTGTGTCCCACAGGTGGCTCCAAATCTGGCCATCAATGCTTTGCCAGGACAACAGCAAAACGCTCAGCGGCAACAGCACCAGAGCAGCAATGACAAAGACCAGCGGATACCAGCGGCGTTGGGCAGGATGGGCCACGAAAAACTCTCGGAAGGTGGGTGGGACGACGTGAAAACGAATGTGGGAGCGGGCTTGCTCGCGATGCAAACACCGCAGTTTCAAATGAAACCCCGGCGATGCTATCGCGAGCAAGCCCGCTCCCACAGGTATTACTTCAGACTCTTATCAGTTCCAGCCAGCGCGATCCATCATGCGGATGGCTTCGGCCTGGCGCTTGCCTGCCACTTCGACCGGCAAGGCATCGGCCTTGAACTTGCCCCAGCTGGCCACTTCGGCCGAAGGTGCAACGCTTGGGTTGGCCGGGAATTCCTGGTTTACACCAGCAAAAATCGATTGGGCTTCAGGAGTGGTCATCCATTCAACCAGTGCCTTGGCGGCTTGCGGGTGCGGCGCGTATTTGGTCAGGCCAATACCCGACAAGTTGACGTGAACGCCACGGTCAGCCTGATTAGGCCAGAACAGTTTCACCGCCAGATCCGGCTTTTGCTTGTGCAAACGGCCGTAGTAGTAAGTGTTGACGATACCCACGTCACACTGCCCGGCGTTGATTGCCTCGAGCACCGCGATGTCATCCGAGAATACGTCCGTAGACAGGTTGTTGACCCAGCCCTTGAGGATTTTTTCGGTTTTCTCAGCACCATTCACTTCGATCATGGTGGCCGTCAGCGACTGGTTGTAAACCTTCTTGGCAGTGCGCAGGCACAGTCGACCTTCCCAGTTCTTGTCGGCCAAAGCCTCGTAGGTCGACAACTCTTCAGGCTTAACCCGGTCTGTCGAATAGGCGATGGTCCGTGCGCGCAGGCTCAGGCCCGTCCACTCATGGGAGGAGGAGCGGTATTGCGGCGGGATATTTTTGTCGATCACCTCGGAGGTGAACGGCTGCAGGATGCCCATTTGCTCGGCTTGCCACAGGTTACCGGCGTCTACGGTCAGCAACAGGTCGGCGGTGGCGTTCTGCCCCTCAGCCTTGATGCGCTGCATCAGCGGCGCTTCCTTGTCGGTGATGAACTTGACCTTGACCCCGGTTTTGGCGGTGTAGGCATCAAATACCGGTTTGATCAGCTCGTCGATACGCGAGGAGTAAACCACCACTTCATCGGCAGCAGAAACGCTGCTCGCAAAAACGGTTAGGGCCAGGGCAGTCAGTAGACGCTTGGGTGCCAACATGAGGGGCGGTCTCTCTTGATGCGAATCGGGCGTAAATGGTAGTGAATCACATTTAACAGCTCAACCTAACTCGCCACCGAGGAGTTACCAGATGTTACTGAAGCCCTGCAGCCGCTGCCGCAGGCTGCGATAAGGGCCGAAGGACCTTCAAGAAACGGGGACGCTTCGCAGCCTCGTGCCTCGACATCGGCTACATAGATTTTTCAGGGCTTGGCCAGCGGCGGCAAGTCGCCGCTCAGGCCAAGCGCCTGGCGCACGAACAGCGCTTTGGCTTCAGGCATTTTATTGACCCACTTCAAGCCGGTATTACGCAGCAGGCGTGCGGTCAGCGAGTCGGCCTGGAACAACCGCTCAAAACCTTCCATCGCCGCCATCAAGGCCAGGTTGTGCGGCATGCGCCGACGCTCGAAACGGCTCAATACACGCACATCGGCCAAACGCTCGCCGCGCTCAGCCGCGTGCAACAATACATGTGCCAGCACCGCCGCATCCAGAAACCCCAGGTTTACACCCTGCCCAGCCAGCGGGTGAATGGTGTGCGCCGCATCACCGATCAACGCCAGGCCTTCGGCCACATAGCGTTTGGCATGGCGTTGACGCAGAGGCACACACACCCGCGGATCAGCACTCAACACGCTGCCCAGACGGCCTTCAAAGGCCAGTTCCAGTTCACGGCAGAAGGTTGCGTCGTCCAGTGCCATCAAGTGCGCAGCCTGTTCGGGGGTGGTCGACCAGACAATCGAGCACCAGTCCTGCTGACCATCGCGCTCCAAGGGCAAAAATGCCAGCGGACCGTGGTCGGTAAAACGCTGCCAGGCGGTCTGCTGATGGGGTTCAGCGCAACGCACGCTGGTGACGATGGCGTGATGCTGATAATCCCACTCCCGAGTCTCACAGCCGGTCAGGCGACGAACCGCCGAGTTGGCGCCATCAGCGGCAATCACCAGCGGCGCACGCAGGGTGCGGCCATCAGCCAGGGTCAGCAGCCAGTCGTCGCCTGAACGGCGCATCTGTTCCATGCGCGCATTGGCCAGCATTTCGATCCTGGTGCCCTGCAGGCACTCAAGCAGCGCGTCCTGCACCACGCGGTTCTCGACGATATGGCCCAGCACCTCGGCATGCACGCTGGCCGCCGAAAAGTGGATCTGCCCTGTGCCGCTGCCATCCCATACCTGCATATGCGAATAGGGGCTGACACGACGTCGGGTGATGCCCTCCCACGCGCCAAGACGCTGCAAGATACGCTGGCTGGCCGCCGACAGGGCGCTGACCCGAGGTTCGAACGGCGCCTCGGCGGCAAAGGGCTGGACGCTCAGCGGGCTGCCATCGAGCAGCAGGATTTTCAGCCCGCTGTCCTTGAGCGCCAGCGCCAGTGCGCTCCCGACCATTCCGGCCCCAACAATCAGCAGATCTGCGCGCATTTCCATGCTTTAAGCCTGTCTCGCTAGCGGCGTACGCCGCACCTGAAAAAATGGATCGACATGGAGCGTACTCGCCCCAGTCGTCATCAACTGTCTGCGCGGGTGCCCAGGCCCATTGCCTGGCGGGCAAACCAGCGCTTGGCCGGTGGCAGCAGGTCGAGGCCGAGTAAACCGAGGTTTCGACCCAGCGAAACCAATGGCTGCTCACTGCCAAACACCCGCGTTACCTGGTCCGAAAAGCCTATGGTCAGTTGCTGGTCGAGTTTTTGCGCCTGTTGATAACTCAGCAGCGTAGTGAAATCACCGGGCTTTTTATCACTGGCCAGCAAAGCATCGGCCAAGGCCTGGGCATCTCGCAGGGACAGGTTAAAGCCCTGCCCGGCAATCGGATGCAGGCTGTGGGCCGCGTTACCCAATACCGCCAGATGCGGGCGTACCTGCTCTTGCGCTTCAATCAGCGTCAACGGGTACAGATGCCGCGCGCCCACTTGCTTGAGCGTGCCCAGACGGTAGCCGAACACGCCCTGCAGTTCGCTGAGAAAGCTACGCTCGTCCAGTGCTGCCAGACGCTGTGCGTCCATCCCCAGACGGGTCCATACCAGTGCGCAGCGGTTGTCCGGCAACGGCAACAAGGCCATCGGGCCTTCGTCGGTGAAACGCTCGAATGCCATCCCGCCGTGAGGTCGGCTTGGGGTGATATTGGCTATCAGCGCGCTCTGGTTATAAGGCTGCTGACGCACATGGATGCCCAACTGCTCGCGCAAGCCCGAACGCCCACCATCGGCCAATACCGCGAGGTCGCACTCCAGGGTTGTCTCATCGTTAAGGGTCAGGCGGTAGCCGTCTTCCAGCGGTTGCATGTGGATAACTTCGGCCGGGCAACGCCAGCTGATCACGTCCGGGTCCAGACTTTTCCACAGGCATTGGCCCAGCCAGGCGTTTTCAACCACATAACCCAGGGCCGGAACCCCTTCTTCGCTAGCCGACAACCGCGCCGTCGAGAATCGTCCGCGATCGGACACGTGAATGTCCTTGATCGGTTCGCCGCGCTCGGCAATCGATGGCCACAGGCCCAAAAGCTCATAGATGATCCGGGCGCCATAGCTGAGCGCCGAAGAGCGGGCGTCGTAGCTGGGCTGATAGCTGTTGCCGGGAGCGAACGGCTCGATCAATACGATCTTCCAGCCACGGGCCTTGGCCCCGGCCTGCAACGCCAGCGCCAGGCTCGCGCCCACCAGACCGCCACCGATGATTGCCAGATTGACCCGACTCATGCCGCGCTCGCCATCAGGGCTTCGATCTCGGCGACGGTTTTTGGCACATCGCCGCTCAAAATTTCACAACCGTGTTTGGTGACCACTACGTCGTCCTCGATCCGCACACCAATGCCGCGCCATTTTTTCGCGACACTCAGGTTGTTCGGGCTGATATAGATGCCCGGCTCGACAGTCAGGGTCATGCCGACTTCCAGCACGCGCCACTCGCCGCCGACCTTGTATTCACCCACGTCATGCACATCGAGCCCCAGCCAGTGGCCGGCGCGGTGCATATAAAACGCCTTGTAGGCTTCGCTTGCGATCAATTCCTGAACATCGCCCTGCAACAAACCCAACTCCACCAGGCCTGCGGTAATGACCTGGACCGTGGCTTCGTGAGCCTGATTCCAGTGTTTGTCGGGGGCTATCTCGGCAAAGGCGGCTTCTTGCGCAGCCAGCACCAGCTCGTAAATAGCCTTTTGCTCCGCCGAAAACCTGCCGTTCACCGGAAAGGTGCGGCTGATATCGCTGGCATAGCAATCGATCTCACAGCCAGCATCAATCAATACCAGATCGCCACTTTTGAGCAGGGCGTCGTTCTCCTGGTAATGCAGGATGCAGCTGTTATCGCCAGAGGCGACGATGGAGCCATAGGCTGGCATTTTTGCCCCGCTCTTACGGAATTCGTAATCCAGCTCGGCCTCAAGGCTGTATTCATGCAGGCCGGCGCGGCTGGCCTGCATTGCACGCACATGGGCACGAGCCGAAATTTGCGCCGCATGGCGCATGACCTTGAGTTCTGCCGCCGATTTATACAGGCGCATGTCATGCAGCAGATGATCCAGAGCAACGAATTCGTTAGGCGGCTGAGCGCCGAGGTTGGCCTTGGAGCGGATCGCGTTGACCCACTCCATCAGGTTGCGGTCGAATTCGGGGTTGCCGCCCATCGCCGAATACACCCGGTCACGGCCTTCAATCAGGCCCGGCAGGATGTCGTCGATGTCGGTAATCGGAAATGCGTCGTCGGCGCCGAAGTCGCGGATAGCGCCCTCTTGCCCGGCACGCAAGCCGTCCCACAGTTCGCGCTCGGCATTGCGCTCACGGCAAAACAGTACGTATTCGCCGTGCGCCCTGCCCGGGATCAATACGATCACCGCCGAAGGCTCGGGAAAGCCGCTCAGGTACTGGAAATTGCTGTCTTGCCGGTACACATGTTCGACATCGCGATTGCGAATAGCCACCGCCGCAGCGGGCAAAATCGCAATGCTGTTGGGCTCCATCTGCGCCATGAGTGCCTTGCGGCGACGTGCGTATTCCGATTTCGGGATATGGATCATGGGCAGACGGGTTCCCTCTTTACGATCAATCAGTGCAGCGAAGGCTTGGCTGCAGCAGGTTCAGCGGTTTTTTTGGTTTCGGTGAACAGCAACAGCGGCGCAACGCGCAGGTATTCCATCACTTCCATGTAGTCGCTTTCGCCGTCTTCGGACTCTTCCAGTGCATCTTGCACCTGAGCAACGGCTGCCAGGTCGCGCAGCACCTCGT
Organism: Pseudomonas kulmbachensis; assembly: GCF_963681935.1. Lineage (NCBI taxonomy): Bacteria > Pseudomonadati > Pseudomonadota > Gammaproteobacteria > Pseudomonadales > Pseudomonadaceae > Pseudomonas > Pseudomonas kulmbachensis. Next base: position 5,135,935 of record NZ_OY817088.1, read on the forward strand.
TGGCTTCATCGCTCAACGCGTAGGCGCGGCGGGTCAGGCCGAAACCGGAGAGGAAGCCCTGGCACCACTGACCCAATGCGGCGGCGCGCTCGGTCAGCGGTGTGTCATCGGTTGGCAGCAACAGCACAACGGTCATGTCGTCGCTGTTCAGCTCGCCCTTGACCATCTCTTGCAAACCGATCAAGGCATTGCGTACGTTGTCTTGTGGCTCGCCTGCCAACAGCTCGGCGGCTTCGACCAACCAGCCGTCGGCATCGAAACCGGCGCCAGCGCAACTGCGGCCCAACAAGTGGCCATGCAGTTCAGCAGGCGAAACGGAGTGGCCGCTGGCGGTCAGCAGGGTAACAAAGGCTTGATACGGGGAATTCTGAATAGGCATGGTCAGCTAGGCGCCAAGCGGCGCTATGTCTAGAATGGAGGGCTTGTATCCTAGCATCGGCTGACGTGCCAGACCATCAAGGCGTCAACTCGTTTGACATAGGGTCTGCTGGCACAACGAAACCTCAACAGGCCTTGGCCATCCATCAGAAATTACACAGTAGGACACAATGGAAGACACCGACCTGCATGCACTGATGGCCAGACTCGAGTTGCTAATTAGCCGAGTCGAGCAACTAAACCGTCAAAACGGACTCTTAATTGCTCAGGAAAAGACTTGGCGCGAGGAACGCGCGCACCTCATTGAAAAAAACGAAATCGCCCGACACAAGGTGGAATCGATGATTTCGCGCCTCAAAGCCCTGGAGCAAGACTCATGAGTTCAAGCAGTAGCGTCACCGTGCACATCCTCGATAAAGAGTATTCGATCATGTGCCCCCAGGAAGAACGGACCAACCTGGTGAGCGCCGCCCGCTACCTGGATGGCAAAATGCGTGAAATTCGCAGCAGCGGCAAAGTTATTGGCGCCGACCGTATCGCCGTGATGGCCGCGCTGAATATCACCCACGATCTGCTGCACAAGCAGGAAGTCGCCGAAGTTCAGACCAGCAGCGCCACCCGCGAGCAGGTACGCGACCTGCTGGAGCGCGTTGATCTGGTGTTGGCCACTGATCCGAACGAACGCCAAAGCTGATTCAAAAGGTTTCTTTGGGGTATACTCGCGCCACTCCCTGGAGTATTCGCCAGTTAGCGATGTCCCTGAGCCGATTCGCACTACCCTGGAGCTTGCACGTTGGGCCGGTGTGCATGTCCGCTAGACGGAAAGCCTTAAGGTCTACTGCAACTTCCACCTTGAACTTTCGGGTTCAAGGGCCAAGCCGACAGCGGTACGTCGGGGAGCCTGATTTACTAGCACAATGCCAGCCACCTGCTGGCATTGGCTTCCACGAGCCACCATCCGGTGTACTCGCTCCTGAACAGCACGCCATATGAACGAACCTGCGACGCCTACCCGCCCGCAACTTCGCCGAATGCTGCGTAAAGCCCGCCGCGACCTGTCGCCCTGCGAGCAACGCCAGGCCGCTCGCGGCCTGTACCGGCAACTGGCGCAACACCCGCTGTTTCGCCGCGCCAAACACATCTCTCTGTACCTGCCCACTGACGGTGAAATCGATCCGCGTCTGCTGCTGCGTGAAGCTCAGCGCCGAGGCAAGATTACCTATCTGCCAGTGCTCAGTGCCTGGCCAAGAACCAAGATGGTATTTCAGCGGGTTGCCCCCGGTGAAAAGCTGATGCCCAACCGTTTTCGTATTCTCGAACCACGCATCAACCGCGCACGCCAACGCAAGGTCTGGGCGCTCGACCTGGTGTTGTTGCCATTGGTGGGGTTTGATGCCACGGGAGGAAGACTGGGTATGGGTGGCGGTTTTTATGATCGCAGCCTGGCATATCAGGCAAGGCGCCAAAGCTGGCGCAAGCCGATACTACTGGGGCTGGCCCACGAGTGTCAGAAGGTCGAGAGTCTGGCTCAGGCCAGCTGGGATGTCCCTTTGCAGGGCACGGTCTCGGACAGGCAGTGGTACGTCGCCCACTGACAGCCATGGCATCGCGGGTGATGCAATGCCATCGTGATCAAGGTTTAGCGTTTGAAGGGTTGTACTTGCTGTTGCGCCAATTCAGCAGGCGCATCGATCGAGTTTGACCAGAGACTTTGTGCATAGCCAGTTGTAACCACACCCAAACCGAACAAAATAACCAATATCCACAGTAAATCCGGTTTGCGTTTCATCGATTGCCCCCCTTCAGGCAAATCAACACGATGACAGCAACGGTTTTTGGTATGGCCCGTGCAGCAGCGTCAAGCTTAAAAGTCGGGCATTTTGCGACAACACGAACACACACGCAAACTCTGACGTCAACCGACTGTCGGTTTATCAAAAAGTTGCCAGACAAAATAACCACGGCATATTTCTGGAGTAGCAAAAATGGCCTATTGGTTGATGAAATCCGAGCCTGACGAGTTCTCGATCAAGGATTTGCAGAAAATCGGCGAAGCGCGCTGGGACGGCGTGCGCAACTATCAAGCGCGTAACTTTATGCGTGCCATGGCGGTGGGTGATTTGTTCTTTTTCTATCATTCCAGTTGCCCCGAGCCGGGTATTGCCGGGATTGGTCGCATTTGCGAGGCCGCTTACCCGGACCCGACCGCGCTCGACCCGCAAAGCCATTATTTCGACCCCAAGGCCAGCGCCGAGAAAAACCCTTGGAGCGCGCTGCAAGTCGCCCATGAGCAGACCTTCCCGCGAGTGATCAAACTCGACTACCTCAAACAACAAACCGCACTGGCCGAAATGCCGCTGGTACAAAAAGGCAGCCGCCTTTCAGTGATGCCCGTGACCCCGGAGCAATGGGCTGCTATCGCAGAGCTTCAAGCTGCAAGGGATTAGCTTAAAGCTAAAAACTTGCCGCTTGCAGCTCAAAAGCCGTCTACGCTCTGGTCTTCCTTTGACTGGCATCAAGTGGTTTTTGCCTTGAAACCGTCAAACTAGAGCGCTCTGTGACACAGGATGTCGGCATGTCTAGCAATCACCGTATTTCCCACTATTTCGTTATCCCCTTGGCTGTCTTGCTGATTGCAGCAGGCGGGTTCGGTTATTGGAAATCCCAGCACGACCGCCTCCCTGAAGGCATCAGCATGGGCAACGGTCGGCTCGAAGCCACTGAAGTGCAAATCGCGGCAAAAACCCCGGGCCGACTGGCCGAAGTACTGGTCGACGAGGGCGATCGCGTGACCCTGGGCCAACTGCTGGCCCGCATGGACACCCGCACCCTGGAAGCCAGCCGCGCGCAAGCCGAAGCCGAAGTACTGCGCGCCCGCCAAACCTTGGCCGCCAACGAAGCCAACGTGCAATTACGCCAAAGCGAAAAACTGCTGGCCAGCCAGGAACTCGCGCGTTTTCGTCAACTGTCCCAGCGTGGTTTTGCCAGCGGCCAACAACTGGACCAGCAACAGGCCCGGTTCGACACCAGTAACGCAGCAGTGACCGCAGCCCAGGCCCAGGTCGCTGCCGCCAAAGCCGCCATTGGCTCATCCCAAGCTCAGGTCGCACAACTGACCAGCGAAATCGATGACAGCAGCCTGCGCGCACCTATCAACGGCGTAATCCAGTTGCGCCTCGCCGAACCGGGCGAAGTGCTGGGCGCAGGCGGACGGGTCTTCATGATGATCGACCCAAGCGACCAGTACATGAATCTGTACTTGCCCGCTTCGGTGGTCGGCAAACTGACGGTCGGCGCCGACGCTCGCATTGTGCTCGACGCCCTGCCCGATCAGGCGCTGCCGGCAAAAATTACTTTTGTTGCCGCCAAATCGCAATTCACCCCCAAAGAAGTCGAAACTCGCGACGAGCGGCAAAAGCTGGTGTTTCGGGTCAAACTGCGCCTCACCGACCCAAGCGCCGTGCCACAGGCCAAGCCAGGCATGCCGGGTGCAGGCTATGTGCGAACCGCCGACGTGAACTGGCCGGCTAATTTGCAATGAGCGATCTGGCGCTCAACGCCAGTGGCATCAACCACTGGTACGGCAAACAGCAAGCGCTGTTCGATATTACCTTCAGCCTGCCCAAAGGCACGCGCTGCGGGCTGATCGGCCCGGATGGCGCGGGTAAATCGAGCCTGCTGGGGCTGATTGCCGGGGTCAAAAAACTGCAACAAGGCGCCCTTGAGGTACTTGGCGGCCCGATTGACAACCGCCGTCACCGCAACACCCTGTACCCGTTGATAGCCTTTATGCCCCAGGGCTTGGGCGGCAACCTGTATCCCGAACTGTCGATCAGCGAAAACATCCGTTTTTTCGGCACCCTGTTCGGCCTGTCAAAAGACGACTGCGAACAGCGCATGGCCGAGCTGCTCAAGGCCACCGATCTTGAGCGTTTTGCCGAACGCCCGGCGGGCAAGCTGTCGGGCGGGATGAAGCAAAAGCTCGGGCTGTGCTGCGCGTTGATTCACGAGCCGGACTTGCTGATCCTCGACGAGCCCACCACCGGCGTCGATCCGCTGTCGCGGCGGCGTTTCTGGGAGCTGGTGGACGACGTACGCAGCCAGCGCCCGCAACTCACGCTGCTGGTGGCGACTGCCTATATGGAAGAAGCCGAGCAGTTTGAGCACTGCCTGATGCTTGATCGCGGCAAATTGATTGCTTCAGGGTTAAGTCAGGAATTGGCGGCGGCCACCGGCACCGGAAAACTCGACGAGGCCTTTACCCATTACCAGGGCGACAGCGGCCACAGCAATGAACCGCTGGTGATCCCGCCTCGCACCAGCGACAACAGCGATATCGCCATTGAAGCCCACGACCTGACGCTTAAGTTCGGTGACTTTACGGCGGTGAACAAGGTCAGTTTTGCCATTGGCCGAGGTGAGATTTTCGGCTTTTTGGGTTCCAACGGCTGTGGCAAAACAACCACCATGAAAGTCCTGACCGGGCTGATGCCAGCCACCGAGGGCAGCGCCAAACTGCTCGGCAACCCGGTGAATGCCAAAGACCTGGCCACCCGCAAACGGGTTGGTTTTATGTCGCAAAGTTTCTCGCTGTACGGCGAGTTGAGCGTGCGACAAAACCTGGTGCTGCACGCGCAACTCTTCGACTTGCCCAAGGCTGAAAGCGAGCCGCGTATCGAAGAGCTGATCGAACGTTTCGACCTCGGCGCTGTGGCCGCACAGCAGTCCGGAGAACTGCCGCTGGGCCTGCGCCAGCGTTTGTCGCTGGCGGTTGCCGTGCTGCATCGCCCCGAAGTGCTGATCCTCGATGAGCCGACCTCCGGCGTCGACCCGGCCGCCCGTGATGACTTTTGGCGCCTGCTGATCGAGTTGTCTCGCGAGCAGGGGGTGACCATCTTTTTGTCCACCCACTTTATGAACGAAGCCCAGCGCTGCGACCGCATCTCGCTGATGCACGCAGGCAAGGTACTTGCCTGCGATACCCCCGATGCGCTGCAACAACAGTTCAAGGGTGACACGCTGGAAGCCGCTTTCGTTACCTGCCTGGAGCAGGCACAAAACGATCAGGGGGCCAGCCCTGAACCTGCGGCAGAGCCTGGCGCCACGTCGGTCGTCAAAGCACCGCCGCCGGTCAGTAAAAGAGGCTTTAGCCTGACCCGACTGATCGCCGTCGCCAGCCGTGAATCCAAAGAACTGCTGCGCGACAAAGTGCGTATGGCCTTCGCCTTGCTGGGTGCAGTGTTCATGATGGTGATTTTTGGCTACGGCATTTCGCTGGACGTCGAGAACCTTGCCTTCGCTGTCTACGATCAGGACCAGAGCCCGCAAAGCCGGGCCTATCTCGAAGCATTCCGGGGTTCACGCTACTTCGAAGAGCACGCCCCAATCCGTAGTGCTGACGAGTTGCACAAGCGCCTGCAGCGCTCGGAAATCAAAATCGCGCTGGAGATCCCGCCGGGCTTTGGCCGCGATTTGTATGCCGGGCGCCAGCCTACGGTTGCTGCTTGGCTTGATGGCGGCATGCCGTTTCGCGCCGAAACCAGCCGTAGCTATGTGCAGGCCGTGCATCAGGCCAACCTTGCACAACTGGCCACCCTGAGCAGCCTGGCGCAAAACAGGCAGGCCGCTGCCAAGCTTGAAACCCGTTTTCGCTACAACCAGGATGTGATCAGCGTAAACGCCATCGGTCCGGGCGTGATGGCGCTGATTCTCGCGTTTATCCCGGCCATGCTGACCGCACTGGGCATCGTGCGTGAAAAAGAGCTGGGCTCGATCACCAACTTCTATGCCACACCGCTGACGCGCCTTGAATTTCTGTTGGGCAAGCAGGCGCCGTACCTGGCGGTGAGCCTGGTCAACCTGGCATTGCTGGTGGCCATGAACCGCTGGCTGTTTGGCGTACCGTTCAAAGGCAGCGGGATTACTCTGGCGCTGGGCGGGCTGCTGTATGTGTTGTCGACCACCAGCATGGGCCTGTTGATTTCCGCATTCACCCGCACCCAGATCGCAGCGATCCTGGGCACCATGATCATCACCAGCTTGCCGACTATTCAGTTTTCTGGGTTGCTTGTGCCGCGCTCCTCACTGGAGGGTGCGTCGGCACTGATGGGCATGCTGTTCCCGGCCGGGCACTTCCTCGATATTGCGGTGGGCACCTTCACCAAAGCGCTCGACCTGCGGCAACTGTGGCCGCAGTGCCTGGCGCTGTTTGGCTTTTTTGTCGCGTTTACCGGGCTGAGTCTGATCATGCTCAAGAAGCAGGAGGTTTGATGCACAAGCTCTCGCACATCCTGCGTCTTGGCCTTAAAGAGCTCACCAGCCTGCGGCATGACAGCGTGCTGCTGCTGTTTTTGCTCTATGCCTTTACGGTGGCGATTTATATGCCCGCCTCGAGTTCTATCATCGGTGTGCACAACGCCAGCGTTGCCATCATTGATGAAGACCACAGCCCTCTGTCACGCAAACTCAGTGAATCGCTGCTGCCGCCAGAGTTCAAAACGCCGCAAGCCTTGCCTTATGACCAGCTCGATCAAGCGATGGATAACGGCCAATACACGTTTGTGATCAATGTGCCGGCCAACTTCCAGGCTGACTTGCTGGCAGGCCGCGAACCCGGTGTGCAAGTCAACATCGACGCGACTGCCATGAGCCAGGCCTTTATGGGCGCGGGATACATCGGGCAGATCTTCCAGCGGGAACTGATCAACTATTCTGGCCAGGGTGACGCGGCCACTAAAGCCCCGGCACTGATCTCCAGCCGCGCGTTGTTCAACCCCAATCTGGAAGGCGGATGGTTTTTGGCCGTGATCCAGATCGTCAACAACATCACCATTCTGGCCATTGTGCTAACGGGCACCGCCCTGCTGCGCGAGCGCGAACACGGAACCCTCGACCATTTGCTGGTGCTGCCGCTGACGGCGCTGGAAATCATGCTGGCAAAAATCTGGAGCAACATGCTGGTCGTGGTGCTGTGCACCTGGATATCGCTGGAAGTGGTGGTGAAGTGGGCGCTAGGAGTGCCGCTGGCGGGGTCGCTGACCCTGTTTTTGCTGGTTACCGCGCTGTATCTGTTCGCCAGCACCGCGCTGGGGATCTTCCTCGCCACATTGGCCCGTTCAACCCCGCAATTCGGTCTGCTGGCGATCCCGGTGATCATCCCGATGCTCTTGCTCTCGGGCGGCAGCACACCGCTGGACAGCATGCCCGTGTGGCTGCAATGGGTGATGCAGTGCTCGCCGTCGACTCACTTTGTAAGCTTGAGCGCGGCGATCCTGTTCCGCGGTGCGGGAGTGAGCGTGGTGTGGCCTGACTTGCTGGCACTGGCCGGTATCGGACTGGTGTTTTTCGCCATTGCTCTGGCGCGGTTTCGCAAGAGCCTTGCCTCGTAAGCCCGCTCCCACCGGGTCTACGGCGCCCTACTGAACAATCAAATTGTTAAACAGCAGGTCGTCGACCATCGGCTTGCCGGTTTCGTCGGTCATCACTTGCTGGATTTGCTTCAAGGCATCCTGGCGCAGCTTTTCCTTGGCTTCGACACTGCCCAGGGTTTCGCTGGTCTGCTGGGTAAAAAGCCCCACCAACTGATTGCGAATCAGCGGATCATTGGCTTTAACTGCCTTGGCCGCCTCGGCACCCGTCACGCGCAAGGAAATATCGGCCTTGTAGACTTTGAGCCTTGAGCTACCGTCCAGGCCGTAGTTGCCCACGAATGGCGGGCTCAGGGTGATATAGCTGACCTTGTCGCCGCCTTCTTGTTCCTCTTGCGCGACTGCCGCCATCGGCAAGGACAGGGCCAGCATCAACATGATCCACGCTTTCACAATTCGCTCCTTTGTTCGGTTTGAGGGCAAGCATACGGGGCTGCTTGCAGGCCTATCCACCGTTATCGGCCAGCACCTGCAAAGCCATAGGCCTGTGAGCCTGGCTTGTGCTCACCTCTTCGACCCTTGCAGCCTCCATCATCAGTAGCGTCCTGACGCTCTCGGGCAAAATATCCATAAACTTGCGGCTGCGTTTTTGCTGGCAGGTCTGCACCACCCTTACCATCCCTTGTGACAGATCAAACAGCGCCACTGCCAACTGCTCGCTGGAATATTTTTTCGCAATATACGCGCCAACTAACCAGTCGTGAGTGGCCATAAACAATTTCAGCTGTGCCAGCGGCATGTTGATCTTGCGCCGCATGTAACGTTCGACCTCGGTATTGAGTTGCCGGCAAGTGGCCCCGCCCAGATCAAAATCGCGCAGATCGGTCACCGAACTGCGGCTCGTGTCAAAACTGAACACTAGCGGCGCGTTGACTTCGACTTGCGCAGGGTTATCTCCCTCCAGCGGCCAGGTCGAGAATCGCCACTGGCGGACGACCTTCAAGGTGGCCCCGGAAAATTGCGGATGAGTGCTGTAGATAATTTGCGGATCGACCACCGAGCCGTCGGCGTTGACCATAAAGCGCACCCAGACCTCGCCAGACAGTTTGATACGCTGCAGATCAATTGGATATTCAGGTTTGACGACATGCTCGATCGAAGGTGGATAGCCTTTCGCCCATACACTCAATGTCATCAACATACCCAGCACCATCAATACACATTTCATACCTTCCCCCCGCAATTGCACCAAACCGCGCCCACATGGGTGCAGAGGGGGAAATACTATTAATGTGCTGCCCAATTTCTCAGTTCATGGGCTCCGATCCTGCCGTGGGATGGCTCCGATTGCACATAGGGCCGCCGCCTACTTAAACATTCGCTGCCGATAAATTCGTCATCCCTATGGATAGTTTTATATCCACACGCCATGTTCATTAGTGAAAACAGCATGCTGGATATTTCCTTCAACACCTGAAGACAATGCCTGTCATTTTCAGTAACGAAAATGTAACGTTCGTGCTCGCTGATATAACAAGAAATTTGGAGCTCTTGAATGTTTGCTTTTTTCCGACCTGCCGCACACCAGGCTCCCCTGCCTGAAGAAAAAATAGACAGCACTTATCGACGACTGCGCTGGCAGATTTTCGCCGGTATTTTCTTCGGTTACGCGGGGTACTACCTGCTGCGTAAAAACTTCTCGCTGGCCATGCCGTACCTGATCGACGAGGGTTATACCCGGGGTCAGCTGGGTGTCGCGATGTCAGCGATTGCCATTGCTTACGGCTTGTCAAAGTTCCTTATGGGACTGGTGTCAGACCGCTCTAATCCGCGCTTCTTCTTGCCCTTTGGCTTGTTGATTTCAGCCGGCGTGATGTTCATTTTCGGTTTCGCACCTTGGGCAACGTCCAGCGTGACCATGATGTTCATTTTGCTGTTTATCAACGGCTGGGCGCAGGGCATGGGCTGGCCGCCGAGTGGCCGGACCATGGTTCACTGGTGGTCGCAGAAGGAGCGCGGCGGTGTGGTATCGGTATGGAACGTGGCTCACAACGTGGGCGGCGGCCTGATCGGCCCGCTGTTTTTGCTGGGCATGGCCTGGTTCAACGACTGGCACGCCGCCTTCTATGTGCCCGCGACGGTTGCCCTGGTGGTAGCGTTATTTGCGTTTATTGCCATGCGCGATACCCCGCAGTCTGTCGGTTTGCCGCCGATTGAGCAGTACAAGAATGATTACCCGGTGGGTTACGACTCCAGCCACGAAGACGAATTCAGCGCCAAAGAGATCTTCGTCAAATACGTGCTGCGCAACAAAATGCTCTGGTACATCGCCATGGCTAACGTGTTCGTTTACCTGCTGCGTTACGGCGTACTGGACTGGGCGCCTACCTATCTCAAGGAAGCCAAGCATTTCACGGTGGATACCACCTCGTGGGCATACTTCTTCTATGAGTGGGCGGGAATTCCAGGCACGTTGCTGTGCGGCTGGATGTCGGACAAAATTTTCCGCGGCAATCGCGGCCTGACCGGCATTGTATTTATGTCGCTGGTGACGGTCGCAACGCTGGTTTACTGGCTCAACCCGCCGGGAAACCCGACCGTCGACATGATCGCGCTGTTCTCTATCGGCTTCCTGATTTACGGGCCGGTGATGCTGATCGGTTTGCAGGCGCTGGAACTGGCACCGAAGAAAGCTGCAGGAACAGCCGCGGGCTTCACCGGGCTGTTCGGCTACCTGGGCGGCTCGGTCGCGGCCAGTGCGGCCATGGGCTATCTGGTTGACCACTTCGGTTGGGATGGCGGCTTTGTGCTGTTGATCAGCGCGTGCCTGTTGGCCATCGCGTTTATGATCCCGACGTTGCGCCACAAAAATACGGCCAGTGAAGAACGTGCGGTCAGCGCTCCCGCTTAAGGCGTGACCGGCCCACAGCGCTTGAGTCGCGCCTCCAGGTTTCGATCTGGCATGGCGTGACTGCGCAGGGCGTTTACGGTCTGCTCGACATAATCGCGAGTAGTGCCGTAGCGCCCACTGGCGTTGGCCAGTACCTGGCTCAACACGCCATCCGGCAGGTTGCCCGCATAGCTGGGCAGATGTCGCTCCAGCACAAACCCCAAGGCCTGCACCTGACTGCCATCTTCGAGTCGGCAGGTAAGCCAGTGAGGACGATACGAGGGCACCGGCATTTCGCGCAGCCACAGGGCGTAGAGCGAGGCGTCGAGGTTGTCTTCGGGCAAGCGATAAGCAAAGCCACTGCATGAACCACCACGGTCCAGGCCAAACACCAGGCCCGGCCATTGCGGCGTGCCGCGATGCTCGTGGGACCACAGATACAACCCGCGATGGTAGCCATGCACCCGGCCACGCACACGCTCGACCGCCGTGCATTCTGGACGCCAGATCAGGGAGCCATACGCAAACAACCAAACCGGCCCGCCTTGGTGACGCGCCATAGTGCTGTGCATGGAGTTGAGCAATTGCTCCGGGGTCAACGGCGCCCCTAGGTCGAGTCGCGGCGGATAAGCCAGATTCAAGCAGGTAGATTCACGGGTAGTTATCGCAGAAGGCATTGGGTCCTACAGGCATTACATGCAGTAAACAAAATAACGACCTGAATCTTATAGCACCCAATACGCTATGGCCCGCCCAGCAAGACGTATGGCTCGGCGACTTCACATATGCAACTAGACTCAAAACGGCTTTCGTTCAGGGATTCTTCAAACAATCCCTTTATAGTTGCCAGCCACAGGCGCACACCCAACAGAGGTTGTTACATGAAAAACATTGGGATCTGCTACCTGTTGATATTGGCGTATGCCAGTTCAGCACTGGCACAAGATGACACACAGCAAAAAGAAGATGGCTTCTGGTATCTGCAAACCAGTGTCTATACCCGACACTTTTCGCCAGATTCAGAACACAACAACAATCAGGATTTGATCGGCATTGAGCACCATGACGCTTCAGGCTGGTTGTTCGGCGGAGCGACCTTTCGCAACTCATTTAGACAGCGTTCGTATTACGCCTATGCAGGCAAACGCTTTGATAGCGACACGTACCCGGTATACCTGAAGCTGACAGGCGGCCTGCTGGAAGGCTACCACGGTGAATACCAGGACAAGATTCCGCTCAACCGCTTCGGTGTAGCCCCGGTGATTATTCCCTCGGTCGGCGCTTACTACGGCCCGGTAGCAGCCGAGTTGGTGCTGCTAGGTTTCAATGCGGCAATGATTACCACCGGCCTGCGCTTTTGAAACTTGCTATGACGTAGTCGCTGCCGAGGCACGAAGGCTGCGAGCTTTAAATTTTAACAGCTCGCAGCCTTCGTGCCTCGGCAGCGACTACGGATGTTGCGTTGTGCTCAAGGCCGCGGGCAATAGGCAAACACATCGGCACGCATCTGGTGTGCGTCCATGCCTGCAGCCACCAGCGCATCAAGAGTGCCGTAGATCATCGCAGGCGAGCCGCTGGCATAAACATGCACGCTGGCCAGATCGCTGATGTCTTCACACACTGCCTCATGCAACATGCCGCACCGCCCTTCCCAGCCACACAAGTCACTCACCACCTTGTGCAGGAACAGGTTGGGGATTTTCTCCCACTCAGCCCACTGTTCCAGGGTGTAGAAGTCCTCGGGACGACGTACACCCCAGTACAGATGCACCGGATGCTTGAAGCCTTTGGCGCGGCAATGCTCGATCAGGCTGTGCATTTGCGCCATGCCGGTGCCAGCAGCGATCAAGACCAACGGCCCGTCCGGCAGTTCGGACAAATGGGTGTCACCAAACGGCAGCTCAAGACGAACCATTTTGTTGCGCTGCAGTTGTTCGATCAGGCGCCGCGCGCTGTCTTCGCGCACCAGCACATGCAGTTCAAGGTCGCGCCCCGAATGCGGCGCGCTGGCCAGCGAAAACGCCGATTTATCGCCGTTTTCACGTTCCAGCATCACGTATTGTCCGGCGTGATAACGCGGTGGCTTGCCCGCAGGTGCACGCAAGCGCACCCGCCACACATCGCCACCCATATCGACACATTCGGTCAATTGACACGCCAGGCTACGCACCGGTAACTCTCCCAACGCAAGCACGCCATCCCACAACACTACACAGTCTTCCAGCGGCGCCGCCAGGCAGGTGTAAAACTCGCCGTGATCACGCACATCACCCGCCTGCTCCACCTGACCCTCAACCAGCAAGGCCGCACACACGTGGCAATTACCATTGCGACAGCTCTGTGGGCATTCATAGCCCAAACGCTGCGCCGCATCCAGAATTCGCTCGCCAGGCAAGGTTTCCAGTACCGCACCTGAAGGCTGCAAGGTTACACGCATCAATCTATTCCTAATTGATTCCAGATGTCATCGATCCGGCGAGTGACCGCCTCATCCTTGACGATGACCCGGCCCCATTCGCGGGTGGTTTCACCCGGCCATTTATTGGTCGCATCCAGCCCCATCTTCGAACCCAGGCCGGAAACCGGTGAGGCAAAGTCGAGGTAATCGATTGGCGTGTTGTCGATCATCACCGTGTCGCGCTTGGGGTCCATGCGCGTGGTAATGGCCCAGATCACGTCGTTCCAGTCGCGGGCATTGATGTCGTCGTCAGTGACGATAACGAATTTGGTGTACATGAACTGGCGCAAAAACGACCACACACCCAGCATTACGCGCTTGGCATGTCCCGGATACTGCTTTTTGATGGTCACGATGGCCATGCGGTACGAGCAGCCTTCGGGTGGCAAGTAGAAGTCGGTGATTTCCGGAAACTGCTTTTGCAGGATCGGCACAAACACTTCGTTCAGCGCCACACCCAAAATCGCCGGTTCATCCGGTGGACGGCCGGTATAGGTGCTGTGGTAGATCGGTTTGACCCGATGGGTGATGCGCTCGACAGTGAACACCGGGAAGCTGTCGACTTCGTTGTAGTAACCGGTATGGTCGCCGTACGGGCCTTCTGGGGCCATCTCACCGGGATGAATCACGCCTTCAAGGATGATTTCTGCAGTGGCAGGCACTTGCAGGTCGTTGCCACGGCACTTCACCAGCTCGGTGCGATTGCCCCGCAGCAAGCCCGCAAAGGCGTACTCCGACAAGCTGTCCGGCACAGGGGTCACAGCACCGAGAATGGTCGCTGGGTCAGCACCCAGGGCCACGGATACCGGGAATGGCTGGCCAGGGTGTTTTTCGCACCAGTCACGGTAATCCAGCGCGCCGCCACGGTGGCTCAACCAGCGCATGATGACCTTGTTGCGGCCAATCACCTGCTGGCGATAAATGCCCAGGTTCTGACGCTCCTTGTTCGGCCCCTTGGTCACGGTCAGGCCCCAGGTAATCAGCGGCGCAACGTCACCCGGCCAGCAGTGCTGAACCGGCAACAGGCCAAGATCGACGTCATCACCTTCGATGACCACTTCCTGGCACACCGCGTCTTTGACGACTTTGGGGGCCATGGCAATGATCTTGCGGAAGATCGGCAGCTTGGACCATGCGTCTTTCAAACCTTTAGGCGGCTCAGGCTCCTTGAGGAACGCCAGCAGCTTGCCGATTTCACGCAACTCACTGACCGCCTCGGCACCCATGCCCAAGGCCACGCGCTCCGGCGTACCAAACAGGTTACCGAGCACCGGAATGTCGTAGCCCACCGGGTTTTCAAACAGTAAAGCCGGACCTTTCGCACGCAAAGTACGGTCGCAGATTTCTGTCATTTCCAGCTTGGGAGACACTGGAACCTGGATGCGCTTGAGTTCGCCGCGCTTTTCCAGGCCGCTAATAAAGTCGCGTAAGTCGCGATACTGCATGCTTGAGCCTCATAGTGGCCGTGGCGTTGGGAAGCAGAGTGTAGCGCCCAAGCCGTCTGTTCTGAAGGGAGAGCTGCCCGGATCAAAAAAGCTCAGACAGCAAAAAGCCGGGTTTCCCCGGCTTTTGCTTAGCCTGCGACGACTTACTTGCGCTTCATCGACAGGAAGAACTCATCGTTGGTCTTGGTCTGCTTCAGCTTGTCGATCAAGAACTCGATAGCTGCGACTTCGTCCATCGGGTGCAACAACTTGCGCAGGATCCACATGCGTTGCAACTCGTCGTCTGCGGTCAGCAACTCTTCGCGGCGGGTGCCGGAACGGTTGATGTTGATCGCAGGGAAGACGCGTTTTTCAGCGATTTTGCGGTCCAGAGGCAGTTCCATGTTACCGGTGCCTTTGAACTCTTCGTAGATCACTTCATCCATCTTCGAGCCGGTTTCAACCAGCGCGGTAGCGATGATGGTCAGCGAACCGCCTTCTTCGATGTTTCGCGCAGCACCGAAGAAACGCTTTGGCTTCTCAAGGGCGTGAGCATCGACACCACCGGTCAATACCTTGCCGGAGCTCGGGATTACGGTGTTGTAGGCACGGGCCAGACGCGTGATGGAGTCGAGCAGGATCACTACGTCTTTTTTGTGCTCGACCAGGCGCTTGGCCTTCTCGATCACCATTTCAGCAACCTGCACGTGGCGGGTTGGTGGCTCGTCGAAGGTGGAAGCAACCACTTCGCCGCGTACGGTACGCTGCATTTCGGTAACTTCTTCCGGGCGCTCGTCGATCAACAGAACGATCAAGTGCACTTCAGGGTTGTTACGCGAAATGTTCGACGCGATGTTCTGCAGCATGATGGTCTTGCCCGCTTTTGGCGGAGCAACGATCAGACCGCGCTGACCTTTACCGATCGGAGCACAGAGGTCGATGACACGACCGGTCAGATCTTCGGTGGAACCGTTACCGATTTCCATCTTCATGCGAATAGTCGGGAACAGCGGGGTCAAGTTCTCGAAGAGAATCTTGTTTTTCGCGTTCTCTGGACGATCGTAGTTGATCGTGTCGACTTTCAGCAGTGCGAAGTACCGCTCGCCTTCTTTTGGCGGACGGATTTTACCGACGATGGTGTCGCCAGTGCGCAAGTTGAAGCGTCGAATCTGGCTAGGCGAGACGTAGATATCGTCCGGGCCGGCCAGGTAAGAGGCGTCAGCGGAGCGCAGGAAGCCGAAGCCGTCCTGGAGAATCTCCAGCACGCCATCACCGGAGATTTCCTCGCCGCTTTTCGCGTGCTTTTTGAGCAGGGAGAAAATCACGTCCTGCTTGCGCGAACGGGCCATATTTTCTATGCCCATCTGTTCGGCCAATTCGAGCAGTTCGGTAATCGGCTTTTGCTTGAGTTCAGTCAGGTTCATATAGGAATGACGTAATCATTTATGGAGGGGGAAATTAAGCTTTTGGCTTAATGAGGCCGCGCCGCAGAGAAGGCGACAGGATCGCGTACTAATTCGATAAGGAGTGCGTCGGCGACGGCTTGCAGGGGGCAGTGGAGAAACCAGTGCGGGGCCGAATGTACCACTTGAGTTTCATAGCGTCTAGTCCTTGAGCCATGAAAAAGCCCCGCATTTAGCGGGGCTTTTATCGACGCTTAGATATTGGCGTCGAGGAATGCAGCCAACTGCGACTTCGACAGCGCACCAACCTTGGTGGCTTCGACGTTGCCGTTCTTGAACAGCATCAACGTAGGAATACCGCGTACGCCGTGCTTGGCAGGGGTTTCCTGGTTTTCATCAATGTTCAGCTTGGCAACAGTCAGCTTGCCTTTGTAAGTCTCTGCGATCTCGTCCAGAACCGGCGCGATCATTTTGCAAGGGCCACACCATTCAGCCCAGTAGTCGACCAGTACAGCGCCTTCAGCCTTGAGAACATCGGCCTCAAAGCTAGCGTCGGTGACGTGTTTAATAAGATCGCTGCTCATGGAAGTCTCCGTGGTTGTAAGCAAAAACGTAGCACATCATAGCTGTCATCCTCGCGTTCAGGAAGGTGAGGGACGATTGACTCTTACTATAGTGGTACATGAGTGCGGATATCGCCCGGGGCTTTTGTGCAAGCCCACCGAAGTGGCGCGCTCCATTGAGGTGCATAAATCTCAACTCTTTCGCACCATTGAGGCTCGTCAGGCTGCAAAACACCCCCAAATCTGGCATCTGACCCTCTGAAACGGCTGTTGGCATGGGCTGTGCTCTTCTACAAAACAGACACCACCGCCCGCCCGTTCCCGGAGAGTTACCATGACCCAGCGTTACAGCGCCCTGATTTGCGCCTTGTTCGCCAGCCTGATGCTGAGCCAGGCCCCCGCTCACGCCAATGACCTTGATGATGTGATTGCCCGCGGTACGCTCAAGGTCGCAGTGCCGCAGGATTTTCCGCCCTTCGGTTCGGTCGGTCCTGACATGAAGCCCCGCGGACTGGATATCGACACCGCCAAATTGCTGGCCGACCAACTCAAGGTCAAGCTTGAACTGACACCTGTTAACAGCACCAACCGCGTGCCTTACCTGACTACCGGCAAAGTCGATGTGGTGATCTCCAGCCTGGGCAAAAACCCGGATCGTGAGAAAGTCATCGACTTCTCCCACGCTTACGCGCCGTTCTACCTCGGCGTGTTTGGTCCACCGGACGTCCAAATCAAGACTTTGGACGACCTCAAGGGCAAAACCATCAGCGTCACTCGGGGCGCTATCGAAGACATTGAGCTAACCAATGTGGCCCCGGCCGGTGTCACCATCAAACGCTTCGAAGACAACAACTCGACCATCGCCGCTTATCTGGCAGGCCAGGTGGATTTGATCGCCAGCGGCAACGTGGTGATGGTCACCATCAGCGAGCGTAACCCCAAGCGCATCCCGGCGATGAAACTCAAGCTCAAGGACTCGCCTGTCTACGTGGGCGTCAACAAGGGCCAGCCAGAGTTGCTGGACAAAGTGAACCAAATTCTCGCCACGGCCAAGGCTGACGGCAGCCTGGAAAAAAACGCGCTGCAGTGGCTTAAAGAGCCGTTGCCAGCCGACCTCTGATAGTTTGCGACGAGGTCAATCATGGCTTATCAGTTCGACTTTTTACCGGTGCTGCAAAACAGCGACCTGTTATTACGCGGAGCCCTGTTCACCCTGGAACTGACGGCCATCGGCACGCTGCTTGGGGTCAGCCTGGGGATTGTCGGCGCCGTGGTGCGGGCGTGGAATATTCGGCCATTTGCTGCGCTGTTCGGGCTGTATGTCGAGTTGATCCGCAACACACCGTTTCTGGTGCAGTTGTTCTTTATCTTCTTTGGCCTGCCGGGCCTGGGCGTGCATATCAGCGAATGGCAGGCCGCCGTGCTGGCGATGGTGATCAACCTCGGTGCTTATTCCACGGAAATCATTCGCGCAGGCATTCAGGCGATCCCCAAAGGGCAGCTGGAAGCCGCAGCAGCCCTGGCCATGAGCAGATTTGAAGTGTTTCGCTACGTGGTGCTGCAACCGGCGCTGGCGAAGGTTTGGCCAGCGCTTAGCAGCCAGATCATCATCGTGATGCTCGGGTCGGCGGTCTGCTCACAAATTGCCACCGAAGAGCTGAGCTTCTTTGCCAATTTTATTCAGTCGCGCAACTTCCGGGCATTTGAAACCTATGCCCTGACGACCCTGATTTATCTGTGCATGGCCTTGCTGATCCGCCAGTTGCTGAACTGGGTCGGTCGCCGCTACCTGACCAGGAGCTGCTGATGGATTTCACCTTCTGGGACATCGTGCGCAATTTGCTGACGGGCTTGCAGTGGACCGCGGCCTTATCACTCGTCGCGTTTATCGGCGGCGGCCTGATCGGCTTGCTGGTGTTGCTGATGCGCATTTCCAAAAGCCGCTTCGCCCGCACCCTGGCACGCGGCTATATAGAGCTGTTTCAAGGCACTCCGTTGCTGATGCAGCTGTTTTTGATCTTCTTTGGCGTCGCGTTGCTGGGCATCGATATTTCGCCATGGATGGCCGCAGCACTGGCCCTGACATTGTTCACCAGTGCCTACCTGGCCGAGATCTGGCGCGGCTGCGTCGAGTCAATTGCCCACGGCCAGTGGGAGGCCTCAGCCAGCTTGGCCCTCAGCCCGCTTGAGCAATTGCGCTATGTGATCCTGCCGCAAGCCTTGCGTGTCGCCATCGCGCCGACCGTGGGCTTTTCGGTGCAAGTTATCAAAGGCACCGCCGTAACCTCGATCATCGGTTTCACCGAGCTGACCAAGACCGGCAGCATGCTGGCCAATGCCACTTTTGAGCCATTTATGGTCTATGGCCTGGTGGCGCTCGGTTATTTCCTTTTGTGCTACCCCCTGTCGCTCAGTGCGCGCTATTTGGAAAGGAGACTGCATGCCTCTGCTTAGAGTTACCGCCCTGCATAAATACTACGGCGACCACCATGTACTTAAAGGCATCGACCTGACCGTCGAACAGGGCCAAGTGGTTGCAATCATCGGTCGCAGCGGCTCGGGCAAGAGCACCCTGCTCAGAACCCTGAACGGGCTGGAGTCGATCAACGATGGGGTGATTGAAGTCGATAACGAATACCTGGACGCCGCGCGGGCCGACTTGCGCAGCCTGCGCCAGAAGGTCGGCATGGTATTTCAGCAGTTCAATCTGTTCCCGCACCTGAGCGTGGGTGAAAACGTCATGCTCGCTCCACAAGTGGTGCAAAAGGTCCCAAAAGCCAAGGCTGCCGAACTGGCACGCCAGATGCTGGAGCGGGTGGGGCTTGGCGACAAGTTCGATGCCTTCCCCGAGCGTCTGTCGGGCGGGCAACAGCAGCGGGTGGCGATTGCCAGGGCGCTGGCCATGTCACCCAAAGTGCTGCTGTGCGACGAGATTACCTCGGCGCTCGACCCGGAGTTGGTCAACGAAGTGCTCAGCGTGGTGCGCCAACTGGCTCGCGAAGGCATGACACTGATTATGGTGACCCACGAAATGCGTTTTGCCCGTGAAGTCGGTGACAAACTGGTGTTTATGCACCAAGGCAAAGTACATGAGGTGGGTGATCCAAAAGTGCTGTTTGCCAACCCGCAAACCCCGGAGCTGGCGAATTTTATCGGGACGTTGTAGATACTCGGTAGCCGCTGACGAGGTACGAGGCTGCGATCGGCGACGAAGTCGTCGTAAAGTCAGGCTGCGCGGCGTATCAGGTGCTCCCGAACTTCAGGATTTACGATTGCTTTGCGACCGATCGCAGCCTCGTACCTCGTCAGCGGCTACAGAAATCGGATCGCCTGAAAAGACGAGTTGTTCGATACCAACTAACGTCACTGCTTTCGTGCTTCATATCAATGCATCTGACATCACGCGTTGGCGCGAGCGTTTGATCGTGGCACGATGGCCAAGTTATCGACCGAGACCCCTCAACCATGCCCCAATCCCAAGCCAGGAATCCGTCCCTGATCGCCGCCATCGATCTGGGTTCTAACAGCTTTCACATGGTGGTGGCCAAGGCCCAGAACGGCGAAATCCGTATTCTTGAGCGTCTTGGTGAAAAGGTGCAGCTAGCTGCCGGCATCGACGAAGAACGCAAGCTCACCGAAGAATCCATGCAGCGCGGGCTCGATTGCCTCAAGCGTTTCGCCCAGTTGATCAACGGCATGCCGTTGGGTGCTGTGCGGATTGTGGGCACCAACGCATTGCGTGAGGCGCGTAACCGCAACGAATTTATCGTGCGCGCCGAAGAGATTCTGGGCCACACCGTCGAAGTTATTTCCGGTCGTGAAGAAGCGCGCCTCATCTATCTGGGTGTTTCCCACACCCTCGCCGACACCCCGGGCAAACGCCTGGTGGCCGACATCGGCGGCGGCAGTACCGAATTCATCATTGGCCAGCGTTTTGAACCGCTGCTGCGCGAAAGCCTGCAGATGGGCTGTGTCAGCTTCACCCAGCGTTACTTTCGCGACGGCAAAATCACCCCGGCTCGCTACGCCCAGGCCTACACCGCGGCGCGTCTCGAGATCATGAGCATTGAACACGCTCTGCACCGTCTGACCTGGGATGAAGCCATTGGCTCCTCGGGCACCATTCGGGCAATTGGCCTGGCCCTCAAGGCCGGCGGTCATGGCAACGGCGAAGTGAACGCTGAAGGCCTGTCCTGGCTCAAGCGCAAGCTGTTCAAGCTGGGCGAAGTAGACAAGATCGACTTTGAAGGCATCAAGCCTGACCGTCGTGCCATCTTCCCGGCAGGGCTGGCGATCCTTGAAGCAGTGTTCGATGCACTTGAATTGCAGCGCATGGATCACTGTGACGGCGCTCTGCGTGAAGGCGTGCTGTACGACCTGCTGGGGCGTCATCACCACGAAGACGTGCGTGAGCGCACGCTCAGCTCGCTGATGGACCGTTACCACGTCGACCGCGAGCAAGCAGCCCGGGTTGAACGCAAAGCCCTGCGCGCCTTTGACCAGGTGACCAAGTCGTGGGATTTGAAGGATGGTGTCTGGCGTGAGCTGCTGAGTTGGGCGGCCAAGGTGCATGAAGTGGGCCTGGACATTGCCCACTATCACTACCACAAGCACGGCGCCTACCTGATCGAGCACTCCGACCTTGCCGGCTTCTCACGCGAAGACCAGCAAATGCTCGCGCTGCTGGTACGCGGTCATCGACGTAATATTCCAAAAGACAAATTCGCCGAATTTGACGCAGACGGCATCAAGCTGATTCGCCTGTGCGTGCTGTTGCGCTTTGCGATCCTGTTCTACCACATCCGTGGCAACCAGGAAGCCTCGCAGGTCAAGCTGCGCGCCGAGGGCGATCACCTTGAAGTGATCTTCCCCGAAGGCTGGCTGGAACTGAACCCGCTGACCCAGGCCGACTTCGAGCAAGAAGCGCAATGGCTGACTCGGGTCGGGATTGTGCTGACGGTTTCCTGACCGCGTTTTGTAGCCGCTGCCTAAGACAGCGGCTACAAAGCGAGCACAATACCTGTAGCAATTGACGAGCAGTGCGAGGCTACCTCCGGTTGCGCAGCAGTCGTAAAACCATGCAGCCTTGATGTTTCAGCTACATCACGCCCACCGGGTTTACGACTGCTGCGCAGCCGAACGCAGCCTCGTTCCTTCGGCAGCTGCTACGAAGCTTGCTTACCTCGCTTGACCTGCTAAACCGACGGCCCGGTGCTGACTGCCAGTACCGGCAGGCTCAGGCGCTCAAGCAGCGTGGCTTGGGCGCTGCGCGGGTTCTGGTTGCCGGTTGGCGTATTGCGGATATAACGACCGTCCGACTGCAGGCTCCAGCTGTGGGTGTTGTCGGTCAGATAGCACTCCAGCTCTTTCTTGACCCGCAAAATCAGCTTTTTGCCCTCGACCGGGAAGCAGGTCTCGACGCGTTTATCGAGGTTGCGCTCCATCCAGTCAGCACTCGACAGGAACATCTGCTCTTCGCCACCATTGAGGAAGTAGAACACCCGCGTGTGCTCCAGGAAGCGGCCAATGATCGAGCGCACATGGATATTGTGCGAAACACCTGGAATCCCTGGCCGCAAGCAGCACATCCCACGCACGATCAAATCAATTCGCACGCCGGACTGGCTGGCCTTGTACAGCGCCCGAATAATTTTCGGGTCGGTCAGCGAGTTGAACTTGGCGATGATGTGCGCCGGCTTGCCTTCAACGGCAAACTGGGTTTCACGGGCAATCATGTCGAGCATGCCCTTTTTCAACGTAAACGGCGCGTGCAGCAGCTTCTTCATGCGCAGGGTTTTGCCCATGCCGATCAACTGGCTGAACAGCTTGCCGACGTCTTCACACAGCGCATCGTCGGAGGTCAGCAGGCTGTAGTCGGTGTAGAGCTTGGCGTTGCCCGCGTGATAGTTGCCGGTACCCAGGTGCGCATAACGCACGATCTCCCCCGCCTCGCGGCGCAGGATCAGCATCATCTTGGCGTGGGTCTTGAAGCCGACCACACCATAGATCACCACCGCACCGGCCGCTTGCAAACGGCTGGCCAGTTGCAGGTTGGACTCTTCGTCAAAACGCGCACGCAGCTCGATCACTACGGTCACTTCCTTGCCGTTACGCGCTGCATCCACCAGCGCATCCACGATTTCAGAGTTGGCGCCGCTGCGGTACAAGGTCTGGCGTACTGCCAATACATGCGGGTCTTTGGCCGCCTGGCGCAGCAAATCAACGACCGGGGTAAACGATTCGAACGGGTGCAGCAGCAAAATGTCCTGCTTGCTGACCACGCTGAAAATATTTTCGCTGTTCTGCAACAGCTTCGGGATAGCCGGGGTGAACGGCGTGTATTGCAGCTCCGGGTGGCTGTCGAGCCCCGTGATACTAAACAGACGCGTCAGGTTCACCGGGCCATTGACCTGATACAACTCGGTTTCGTGCAGGCTGAACTGCTTGAGCAGGTAGTCCGACAGGTGTTTAGGGCAGGTATCGGCGACTTCCAGGCGCACGGCATCGCCGTAGCGACGTGAAAACAGCTCACCACGCAGAGCGCGGGCAAGGTCTTCTACATCTTCGGTATCGACCGCCAGGTCGGCGTTACGGGTCAGACGGAACTGGTAGCAACCTTTTACCTTCATGCCCTGAAACAGGTCATCCGCATGGGCGTGAATCATCGACGACAGGAACACATAGTTGTCCCCTGCACCGCCGACCTCTTCTGGCAGCCTGATAACCCGGGGCAGCAGACGTGGTGCCGGGATGATCGCCAGGCCCGAATCGCGGCCAAAGGCATCGATGCCTTCAAGCTCAACGATAAAGTTCAAGCTCTTGTTCACCAGCAACGGGAACGGGTGGGTCGGGTCCAGGCCAATCGGGGTGATGATCGGCGCGATTTCGTCGCGGAAGAACTTGCGTACCCACGCCTTGATCTTGGTGTTCCAGTGCCGACGACGAATAAAGCGCACCTGATGCTTTTCAAGCTCGGGCAACAGAATGTCGTTGAGGATCGCGTATTGGCGATCAACATGGCCGTGGACCAATTCACTAATGCGAGCCAGCGCCTGATGTGGCTGCAAGCCATCAGCACCGGCCTGTTCACGGGCGAAGGTAATTTGCTTTTTCAGACCCGCGACTCTGATCTCAAAAAACTCATCCAGGTTGCTGGAAAAAATCAGCAGAAACTTCAATCGCTCAAGCAGCGGATAGGACTCATCCAGCGCTTGTTCCAGCACTCGAATATTGAACTGTAATTGCGACAGTTCACGATGGATATACAGGCTGCTGTCATCAAGGCCAGGAACGACAATCGTCGGATGCACCGCCGCGTGCGTTTCAGCCGCAGCAGGCGCCGGACCTTGCGATACAGGCGGGGTTTCAGGAACTGGCTCGGCAATCGGCTGAGCTTCAGTGGCAACGAGTTCTGCAAGTCCTTCGGTATTCATTGAATGTTCCTGTAAGAGCGGGTTTGACTCTCGTAACAGTTAAGCGGCGCCGCCAGTCAAGTTGCCAGAATGCCATCAACGCTTGTGGGTTTAAACTGCTCAGAGGCGCTTTATGCGGGCTAGAGCCTGATTAGAGGATCAATTGTTGAGTTTGTTCTGACGTCCGTCCCCTGTAGTCGCTGCCGAAGGCTGCAATGGGGCGCGTAGCAACCCCATCACGTCGAAGTCCCTGCAGACCTGATCGCAGCCTTTGGCAGCCGCTACACCGGGTGACAACGGGCAGCAATTACGCGCGCGCACCTTTATAGCTCCTCGTCATGAACACTAGATGACAACACTAATGATGTAAGTCAAATACACATGATTTGTAGGAATTGTTAACGACAAGACACAGTTCGATACTTTCCTGAACGTCCCTTAAGGCGTAGGCTGCGCGTTCATTTCGCCAGCATCCAGACAATGCTCCAACAATTTCTTCAAGAATTTGGCTACTTCGCCCTGTTTCTAGGGACGTTCTTTGAAGGTGAGACCATCCTGGTTCTCGC
Organism: Pseudomonas kulmbachensis; assembly: GCF_963681935.1. NCBI lineage: Bacteria > Pseudomonadati > Pseudomonadota > Gammaproteobacteria > Pseudomonadales > Pseudomonadaceae > Pseudomonas > Pseudomonas kulmbachensis. The sequence goes on from NZ_OY817088.1 coordinate 5,160,396, forward strand.
AGGCTTCTTGGCGTTCCGCGGATACATGGACCTCAAACTGGTCATGATCGTGGCGTTCCTCGGCAGTTATGCCGGCGACCAGCTGTGGTACTTCCTGGGGCGTAAGCACGGCCGCAAACTGTTGGCGCGTAAACCGCGCTGGCAACTTTTGGGCGACAAGGCACTGGAGCACATTCGCAAGCACCCGGATATCTGGGTCTTGAGTTTCCGCTTCGTCTACGGCCTGCGTACCGTCATGCCTGTAGCCATTGGTCTGTCAGGCTACCCGCCGGGCCGCTACTTGCTGCTTAACGGCATTGGCGCTGCAATTTGGGCTATCGCGCTGGCGACCGCCGCCTACCATTTTGGCGCCGTGCTCGAAGGCTTGCTGGGCAACGTCAAGAAATATGAGCTGTGGGTGCTCGGTGGATTGCTGCTGATCGGTCTGTGCCTGTGGGCCCGTCGCCGCTTCAAAAATGCGCGTCAGGCCAAACAGACCGCACTCGAAGAGAAGAGCAAGAGCACCACCGAGATCAGCAACCCGCCAGCTGAGTGATGCGGTTTCTGCACATGTACAGCCCCATCACACTCAGCGCCGTGTAACTGAACAGGCCGATCCAGCCCAAAGCGCTGGACGGCCACAGCCCCACCCAAGGGGCCAGCCACACCAGTGGCACGTTCAGCGCCAGGCGCAGCCACTCAAGCTTCAGTGCCCAAGGCCGGTTTTCCAGGCTGGCGCCCAATACAAACAATCCCAACGCCATATAGCCCCAACCCAGGATCAGAGCAGGGGTCGGCAACGTCTCGCCCAAATTCAGCAAATAACTGCCCAGCGCTACATACACCACAAATTGCATCGCGATATACAGCTGTTGGCGCAGCGCCAATGGCACCTCGAATTTTACAAACTGGCTCAGGTCCGGCTTGTTCATCGGGTACTTCGCCGCCACATCCGCGGGGCGCCAGCCCGTGGGCATAAACCAGATCCGCAGCTTGTCCCGCCAGCGCTCGGTGCGCCGCGCATCGGCCAGTAACTGACCGTAAAACTGCCAGTTGGCCCAGAGCGGATTCCAGCTTTGCAACGGGGTGGTCACACCGAAAATCACCGGTTCGGCGTCATCCTCTTCCTGAAAGGTGCCAAACAAACGATCCCAGACAATGAACACCCCGCCGTAATTGCGATCCATGTAGAGAGCATTCTGCGCATGGTGAGCCCGATGATTGGAAGGCGTCACAAAGAACCACTCGAACCAGCCCAGCTTGGGCACATGGCGGGTATGAACCCAAAATTGATAGAGCAAGTTAAGGGTCGCCACCGTGACAAACACCAGCAACGGCACGCCCAACAACGCCATCGGCAGGTAAAAGATCCAGCCAAATATAAACCCGGTACTGGTTTGGCGCAGGGCTGTGGACAAGTTGTAGTCTTCGCTCTGGTGATGCACCGAATGCGCCGCCCACAGCACGTTGCGCTCATGCCCAAGGCGGTGGTGCCAGTAGTAGCAGAAGTCATAAAACACGAAAGCAAACAGCCAGACCCACAGGCTGTCCTCAGGCAGTTGCAGCAACGCCACATACTTCAGCGCCAGGGCGTAGGTGATCAGGCCCACGCCCTTGGTCAGCAACCCGGTCGTGGTCGACAGCACTCCCGCGCTCAGGCTGCTGATGGTGTCTGCCAGGCGATAGGTACGCATCCCGCGCCAGCGGTCGGCCAGCAGCTCGACAGCAATCAGCACAAAGAAAAACGGCACTGCATACAAAATCAGCTTCATGGCACACCCCGACCGACGATCCATCAAGCGTAGGCGCACTTCCTGCGAAACCCTATGGCATCAAGCGCCAAATCAGGCGACATTAACGCCATGAACAAGGAGACCAACATGACCACAAAAAAAGTTGCCGTCATTCTTTCGGGCTGCGGCGTCTATGACGGTGCCGAGATCCACGAAAGCGTCATCACCCTGCTGCGCCTCGATCAGCGTGGCGCCAAAGTGCAATGTTTTGCCCCCGACATTGCGCAACTTCACGTCATCAACCACCTGACCGGCGAACAAATGCCCGAAACGCGCAACGTGCTGGTGGAATCGGCGCGTATTGCCAGGGGTGAGATCAAGGATGTTCGCGAAGCCCGAGTCGAAGACTTTGACGCCCTGATCGTGCCGGGCGGGTTTGGTGCAGCCAAAAACCTCTCCAGCTTTGCCACTGAAGGCGCCGCGTGCTCGGTCCAGGCAGACGTTTTGAGCCTGGCCGAAGCCTTTGCACAAGCGTGCAAACCTATTGGCCTGATGTGTATTTCTCCCGCCATCGCCGCCAAGATTTATGGCCCGGGGGTGATCTGCACCATCGGTACAGACGCGGATACCGCTGCGGCCGTGACCAAAATGGGCGGCACCCACGAAGACTGCGAAGTGTCGGAGATTGTCGAAGACAAGGCCCGCAAACTGGTCAGCACCCCGGCCTATATGCTTGCCAAATCCATCAGCGAAGCAGCGGCCGGGATCAACAAGATGGTTGACCGCGTGCTGGAGTTGACGCAAAAAGCCTGATCAGCCCCGCGCCAGCCGGGTCAGGATGCGGTCCAGGGCATTGGCGAACGCCTGCTTTTCACGTTCGCCATAGGCACCCTGCCCGCCGCTCACCTGGCCCTGCTCGCGCAGATCGGTGAACAGATTGCGCACCGCCAGCCGCTCGCCCATGTTCTGCGGGTCAAACTCCTTACCCCGCGGGTCCAGCGCCGCCACTCCCTTCTTGACCAGCCGATCAGCCAGCGGCACATCGCTGCAAATCACCAGTTCACCGGGCACTGCGTGCTCCACCAAATAGTCATCCGCCGCATCCGGGCCACTGGGCACCACAATCAGTTTAACCAGCGCATAAGTCGGTTTGATCTGACTCTGGCCTGCCACCAGTACGACCTCAAATTGACGCTTGAGGGCGAACTTGATGACTTGATCCTTCGCTGCCTTGGGGCAAGCGTCTGCGTCGATCCAGACACGCATGGGGATAACTCCTGAACAGTGAAGGCTACAGAAAACTTCAACCGTGGGAGCGATGCTGCTCGCGAACGACCTTCGCGAGCAGGATCGCTCCCACCGGGGTTGCTATAAGGTCAGGCCTGCACCCGGCGCTTTTCCGCCAACTTGCTGCGGCTATACAGCACGATAATTGCCAGGATCGCCACGGCCTGCGCACCCAGCGAGTAGGCATCCGCGTGAATACCCAGCCACTCGAAGTCGAAGAACGCCACAGGGCGCGTACCGAAAATACCGGCCTCTTGAAGCGCTTTTACGCCATGCCCGGCGAATACTACCGACAGCGCGCAGAGCAGCGCCGCATTGATGCCGAAAAACAGCGCCAATGGCAGTTTGGCCGAGCCACGCAGGATGATCCACGCCAGGCCCATCAGCAATACCAAAGCCGTGGCGCCGCCCGCCAGTACAGCGTTGTGCCCGGCCGGGCCTGCTTGCAGCCACAGGGTTTCGTAGAACAGAATCACTTCGAACAGTTCGCGGTATACCGAGAAGAACGCCAGGATCGCGAAGCCAAAGCGTCCGCCGCCGCTGACCAGACTGCTTTTGATGTAGTCCTGCCATGCTGCCGCGTGACGCCGGTCGTGCATCCACACGCCCAGCCACAACACCATGACGCTGGCGAACAAAGCGGTGCAGCCTTCAAGCAATTCACGCTGAGCACCGCTGACGTCGATCACATAGGCGGCCAGCGCCCATGTCGCAAGACCGGCAACCAAGGCCAACCCCCAACCGATATTGACGCTACGCACAGCCGATTGCTGGCCGGTGTTACGCAGGAATGCGAGGATCGCGGCCAGTACCAGAATCGCTTCCAGGCCTTCGCGCAGCAAAATCAGCAGGCCCGAGATATAGCTCAAGGTCCAGCTCAAGCCATCGTCGCCCAACAGCCCCGCAGACTCTTTGAGCAAGGTTTTTGCGGTGTCCAGACGTTGCTCGACTTGCTCGATTGGCAACCCGTCCTGGAGCGATTGCCGATAAGCCATCAAGGCTTTCTCGGTGTTTTTACGCACGTTGGCGTCGACGTTATCCAGCGAGCTTTCTACCAGCTCAAACCCTTCGAGATAAGCCGCAACCGACAGGTCGTAGGCTTGCTCACGGTCACCCGCGCGGTAGGCTGCAAGGCTTTTGTCGAGGGTGGCACTGGTGTAGTCAAGCAACTGCGCCGGGCCGCGTTTGACTTGCGGCGGCTGCGCCCGCTGGGCACGGAAAGTCGCTGTCGCCTCGGGGCCTTCAGCCGCCAGCACTTCATTCGGGGTTTGGCGGGCAAGGTCCGCCAGGTTGTAGGTTTTGTCGGCCCTGGACGCCGTCGGATCGTTACTCAAGCCTGCGATGTAGGTGGCCAAGTCCCAGCGCTGGCGCTCGTCCAGCTGATCGGCGAACGAGGGCATGTCGGTGCCCTCAACGCCCAGACCCAGGGTGTTGTAGATCGCGTAGAGGCTCAGCCGGTCCAGACGCTGCGCGTCGCGCAGGTTTGCCGGAGGCGGTGTCATACCGACACCCGCGGGGCCATCACCGGCGCCGGTTTCACCGTGGCACACCGAGCAATTTTGGGCGAAGAGCGGCGCGCCGCGGGTAGGGTCTGGGGTAATCGCGGGGGCTTGACTGACCTCGTAGGCCACGGCCAGCTTGGCGCCGAGCTGGCGCGCGGCACGGGCAACGGCGACGCCGTCTTCACGCTGTTCGATGGCAGTGTGCAAGGCACTCACGCCTTGCACCAGCTCGTCACGCTCAGGGCGCTGCGGCAAATCAGCGATCAGCCCTTTGAGCACAACCAAAAATTCGAGTTGCTCGCGGTATTCGGTCTCGTCGATGACCTTGCCGCTTTCAACCGTAGGCGGGTAGTCCGCACCAATGTAGTCAATTAAGTGAAGCGCCTGTGAGGCACCTTCCGGGGCGTTGGCAGAAGCAGCAAGGCTGCACAACGCGAGCACGGGCAGCAGTAGCCATGCCAAAAAACGCGAGCGGGCGGTCATCGATCAATCCGAATGGAAATGAGAAGTAACACATTGTTCACTTCCCATCACCCCGACTCAAGGCCTTTAGGTTGTTGAGCGATGCAGCGTTGCCAGAAAACCCGCCGCGCCGACAAACAAACCGGCAAAAGTGCGATTCATGCGCTGCTGTTGTTTGGGAGTGCGCAGCAGACGCAGAACCTTCGAGGCCAAGCCGGTGTAGCCAGCCATAACAATCAGGTCAACGCAGATCATGGTCACGCCCAGCGTCAGGTATTGGGACACCAGCGGCTCTGCGGGATTTACGAACTGCGGCAAGACGGCGAGCATGAACACCAGCGCCTTGGGGTTGCTGACGTTGACCAGAAAGCCACGAAATATCAGCGCCAGCGGTTTGCCGATGGGCCGTACGGCGGCGTCATCGCTGAGGTCAGCTGGCAGCGCACGCCATTGTTTGACCGCGAGGTAGACGAGGTAGGCCACACCAAACCATTTGATCGCATAGAAGGCGGTGGATGAGGCCGCGAGCACTGCGCCTACACCCGCGGCGACAATCGCGATCTGCAGCGCCAGGCCCAGTTGCAGGCCCAATGCATTCCAGTAACCGCGCCAGAAACCGTATTGCAGGCCACACGACATCGAGGCAATTGCACCCGCGCCGGGGGACAGGCTGATAACCCAACAGGCAGCAAAAAAGGCCAACCACGTTTCCAACGACATCGCACACCTCGGACAAAATCTGTAACAAGTCCTTAAGCTAATGCGTTGGTTGAAAATTGACCACTACTTTTTGTAGCCGCTGCCGCAGGCTGCGATGGGTTGCAAAGCGACCCTCTTGAAGGTCCTTCGGCACTTATCGCAGGCTGCGGCAACGGCTACAGATGGGGCGTAGTACTTTTAAAGGTCGCCTTCACGCCAGCGGCGAACCGAGCGTTGGAAGAACAGGCTGTTGGGGACTTGCACCATGCTGCTGCCGCTACCCGCTTCAGCGGGCTCGATCAGAGTGGTGTAAAGCAGGTTGATGGCCACGACCCGGCCTTTGACGCCCGGCTTGTCGAGCGTGTCGAGCAGTTCCACCACATCACCAATGCGAAACGGCCCCACGGTGAAGATCAGCACTGCGCAGAGCAGGTTGGAGAGCACGCTCCACATGGCGAAGAAGGCGATTGCCGCCACCGCCACAAAGCCCGAAAGCGCCGTCCACAATACCGTGGCAGAGACGCCAAGACGCTCCAGGACGACAATCACCGCACTGCCCATGATGAACCAGCGCAAACCGCCCCGCAGCGGCATCATCAACTGCGGCGGGAACGGGTAACGCTGACCTAGGCGAGTAAGGAAACGGGCCACGACGCGCTGAGAAAAATACCCCGCCAACAGAATCAGCAGAATCTGCAAGCCGATCCACAGCGGTGCGATCAGTTCGGCGGGCAGCGGTAAATGCAGGGCTTCCATCAGGACAGGGCTTCCAGTTCTGCCTGCATGGATTCAAGCAGTTCCAGAGCTTCCATCCAGCGCTCTTCCAGCTGACCTTCGAGCACTTTGAGCTTTGCCTGCTCAGCCAGCAGATCACGCAATTCGTCTTTGCGCGCCGCCTCGTAAACCGCGCTGTCACCGAGGCTGGTTTCGATCTTGGCCAGCTTTTCGTTGACCTTGCCCAGTTCGCTTTCGAGCTTGTCGGCTTCACGCTTGTGCGGAGCCAATTGCTGACGCAACGCCGCAGCAGCCTGACGCTGAGCCTTTTTATCAGTTTTGTCAGGGTTGACCGGCGTGTTGCTTGCCGGCGCATTGCGCAAACGATAGTCCGCCAGCCAGCGCGCATAGTCTTCGAGGTCGCCGTCGAATTCCTGCACCTTGCCGTCGGCCACCAACAGAAATTCATCCGTGGTGCTTTTGAGCAAATGGCGATCGTGAGACACCACCAAAACTGCACCACTGAACTCTTGCAACGCCATGGTCAGCGCCAGACGCATTTCGAGGTCAAGGTGGTTGGTCGGTTCGTCGAGCAGCAGCAGGTTCGGTCGGCCCCAGGCGATCAACGCCAGCGCCAGACGGGCTTTTTCGCCACCGGAGAAATTCAGCACCGGCTCGTCGATACGCGCACCGCGGAAGTCGAAGCCACCGAGGAAGTCGCGCAGGGTCTGTTCACGTTCAGCCGGAGCCAAACGCTGCATGTGCAGCAAGGGGCTGGCCTTGGAGTCCAGCGAGTCGAGCTGATGCTGGGCGAAGTAGCCAACCACCAGGTTTTCACCCCGGGCCAGACGACCTGAGAGCGGCTCCAGCTCGCCGGCAAGGTTTTTGATCAGGGTCGACTTACCCGCGCCGTTTGGCCCAAGCAAACCGATACGGGCGCCGGGAACCAGTTGCAGCTTGACCTTTTCCAGGATGGTTTTGTCGCCATAACCCAGACGCGCATCGGACAAGTCGAGCAACGGGCTGGAGAGTTTGACTGCTTCGCGGAACACGAAGTCGAACGGCGAATCCACATGGGCCGCGCTCAGTTCTTCCATGCGCTCCAGGGCCTTGATCCGGCTTTGCGCCTGACGGGCCTTGGTGGCCTGGGCCTTGAAGCGGGCAATGTAGCTTTCCATGTGCGCACGTTGCGCCTGTTGCTTTTCGTAGGCCTGCTGTTGCTGGGCCAGACGTTCGGCACGGGCACGTTCAAACGCGCTGTAACCACCGCGATAGAGGGTGATTTTACGTTGATCGACGTGGGCAATGTTGTCGACCACGGCGTCGAGAAAGTCCCGATCGTGAGAAATCAACAGCAAGGTGCCGGGGTAATTTTTGAGGAAATCTTCCAGCCAAAGAATGGCGTCGAGATCCAAGTGGTTGGTCGGCTCATCGAGCAGCAGCAGATCCGACGGACACATCAGGGCTTGCGCCAGGTTCAGGCGCATCCGCCAGCCGCCGGAGAAGTCGGCAACCGGACGGTCCATTTGTTCGTTGGTGAAACCCAGACCGGCGAGCATTTTGCGCGCCCGCGCATCGGCGGTATAACCGTCGGCGCTGTCCAGCTCGGAGTGCAGGCGGGCTTGCGCAGCACCGTCCTCGTCAGCCTCGGCCTTGGCCAGATCGGCTTGCACTTGGCGCAAGCGCAGGTCGCCATCGAGCACGTAATCGATCGCGATGCGGTCGAGGGTGTCGATTTCTTGTCGCATGTGGGCAATCCGCCAGTCGGCCGGGAGCAGACAATCCCCGGAATCAGGCGTCAACTCACCCAGCAGCAAGGCGAACAAAGTGGATTTACCGGCGCCATTGGCACCGACCAGACCGGCTTTGTGGCCGGCGTGCAGGATCAGCTCGGCGTCTTCTAGCAGACGTTGCGGGCCACGCTGTAAAGTCAGGTTCAGAAGTCGGATCATAATGGCGGCGGAGTCTACCAGCTTCCCTCTCAACTGGCGCGAATTGCACTATGCAGACTGACCTGTGGAATTACTGTTTGAACCTCTACGCCCGCCCCGGCGTGGAACAGGCGTGCTTGCACTTGCAAGGCCAGGGCCTGGATGTGTGCCTGCTGCTGTGCGCAGCCTGGCTGGAGCAGCGTGCGGTGGCCTGCGACGAGATACGGGTTGCGCAATTAAAGGCCTGTGCCGGGCCCTGGCAGCGCGAGGTGGTGCAACCGTTAAGACAACTGCGCACAAACTGGCGTGAAGCGGCCACACACGATGATGCGCTGGCAGCGTTGCGCGCGCAGATCAAGTCTTTGGAACTGGAGGCGGAGCGGACATTGTTGCGGCGCCTGGAGTCGGTGACTCAGGGCTGGCCGTCAGCTCAATCGCAAGAGGCTTGCGATTGGCTGCAGAGGGTGGCGTGCGATGCCGTCCACCCTGATTGCGACGCGCTGCATCAACTGCGCGCCGCAATCAACCTCGCTTAAGAAGCGCTGGCTGGGGTGGTAGCCGAGTTTGTGACGGCTGCCGGGGTTGGCGCAGGGGCAGCAGCAGGCGTGGCAGCTACGGGGGCCACGGCAGGCTTGGCGGCTGGTTTTGCTGCAGCGGGTCTTTTCACGGCCGGTTTGGCTGCGACTTTTACCGCAGGTTTAGCTGCGACAGGCTTGGCAGCGGGTTTGGCAGCCGCTGTTTTAGCCGCAGGTTTTACCGGGGCTTTAACTGGCGCTTTTACGGGAGCCTTGGCGGGCGCTTTGGCCGCTACCGGCTTAGCTGCTGCGGGCTTGGCGACAGGTTTGGCAGCAGCAGTTTTAGCCGCTGCTGGCTTGGCCGCCGGAGCTTTTGCCGCAACCGGTTTTGCCGTGCGGGCTGCTGCCGGTTTTTGCGCTGGCGCTTTGGCGGCAGGTTTGGCGGCTGCTTTTGCCGGGGCTTTAGCAACTGCTTTGGCTGCAGGTTTTTTCGCCGCTGGAGCAGGCTTGGCATCACGCGTGGATAACGCTTTGCCTACCGCCTCTTTGACACGACCAATGCCCTGGGCCAACTTCAGGCTTTCTTGAGCATCGCGCTTGAGTTGCAGGATATAAGTGCGCGTTTCGGTTTGACGGTCTTTGAGCGAATCGAGCAGTTGCTCAAGCTCTTTAACGCCAGACTTGGCCTTGGCCTGAGCCTTGGATTTGCCAGCGTTGGCTGCGTCTTGCAGTTTGGCGCGAGACTTGTGCAGTTTTTCCTGAGCTTTACCGCGCTGCTTCTCAAGTTTGGCGAGCAGTTTCTCAGCATCAGCCAACGCTTGGGAGCAAGCGTTTTCCAAATGCTCAAGCAGACTGCCTGAGAGTTGTTGGAGCAAGTGCAACGGCGTATTTACGGGCTTCTTATTGGCCGACATGGTTTACCTCCTGGCTGAAGTGAGTGCGGCTCATACTAGACCTCTGCAACTACCGCCGCTAGGGCATGTTGACACTAAGGTTAGCTGCGGGTTGCATGACGTTGAAAAACTTGTGCTGGATCAATCTTTAACGGTCAGTTCGGGTAAATTTTGCGAATGCTTCAACGTCCTCTACAGCCCCGAATAAAATCATCGGCGCCCGCTTGAGCGCAGGCATAATCGCTCGCACATCACGCCGGAGAACCACCATGCCGCGTTACCTGTTTTTGACGTTGTTGTGCCTTGCGCCTTTGGCTCACGCAGCCCCTGCACCACCCCCCGACGCTGCGCACGACCTCGCCTACAGCATGGGCGCCAGCCTGGGTGAGCGCTTGCGCCAGGAAGTGCCTGAACTGCAGATCCAGGCATTGATCGAGGGCCTGCGCACGGCCTATCAAGGTAAGCCGCTGGCCCTCAGTGAGGAGCGCATCGGGCAGATTCTGACGCTGCATCAAGCGCAGAATGATCCTTCACAAAGCCAGGCCGCGGGCAACACCGGCCAGAGCGCCGAAGATGATTTTTTATTCAAAGAAAAACAGCAGCCGAAGGCTCACGAGTTGGCTGACGGGATTATCCTGACCGAGCTCAAACCCGGCACTGGGGCAAAACCCGGCGCACAGGATTCAGTCTATGTGAGCTATGTGGGCCGCCTGCCCGATGGCACGGTGTTCGACCAAAGCACCCAACCGCAATGGTTCCGCTTGGACAGCGTAATCGCTGGCTGGCGCAGTGCGCTGGTGCAGATGCCTGTCGGCGCCAAATGGCGATTGGCGATTCCTTCAAGTCAGGCTTACGGGGCAGAGGGCGCCGGGGACTTGATCGCGCCCAACACGCCGCTGGTATTTGAAGTCGAGTTGTTCTCGATCAGAAAGTGACTGCCGTACAACGAAAAACGGCGCGCAATTGCGCACCGTTTTTAGCTCGGCTACTGCTTAAGCCTGAGCTGCTTCTTTCTGTTTGTGCGCACTGTGCAGCACTTCGATCAAACAATCTTCAAGCTCAAAGCGCTCGTCCAGCAGAGCACCAAGGATCTTGATCTCCTCTGCAAGCTTGTCGCAGTCAGGGCGATGGGCTTTGCCGTCACAATGATCATTGAAAGCCAGAGCAGCTTCGGTAATCACGTTGATTCTCGGGTAGATGGTCGCAGCCAATGCAATCCCGCGCTCATCATTGAAAGCCTGGGCCTCCTGATTGAGCTGTTCATAAATCTCGAAATGACCTGCCGAGACGTAATCAACCAGGATCTGGCAAAACTCTTTTTGAGGCCCGCGCTTGGGATTATTTTGCTGATCAATCAAAGCAGCATAAGCCTTCACAAGTTTACGGCGCTCATGCAGCCAGCGATCAATCAACTGGTGGACGCCGTTGAAACGTTCCTGAGCACTCTCACATCTTTCGAGCATGATGATCTCTCTTCCCTTGTGGGCCCATGCCACCCGACTTCAGCCGGGCCTATGTGAACCAAAAACCTGCGCGAGTGCACCGGCATTGGGCGGCATAACTCCAGTAATACGTGCGGGCCAGATTATGCCCGCGCGGCAACTGCTTCAAGGTACGCACGAGAGAAAGTTCATACAAGCGTTTAATCCTGGTTGCTACTTCACGTCGCATCCACGCGGGAATTTTTCGGCATAGATTGAGCGAATTATCTGAAAGATGCTCAGTACAAGCAGGCCGATAAAGGCCAGCAGGCTTAACTCGGGAACGCTCAAGTCAAACACGGTCCAGTGAATATGCGCGCAGTCTTCACTGCCTCGGTAAAGCATCGAGAAAAATTCACCCGGCGAAAGGTCATGCCAGACACACGCCAGATCCGGCTGACAGGACATCAAGTGTTCAGGCCCCGATATTTGCAGCTGCATCTGCCTCAATGCGATCACAGCGCCGCAAAGTGCCAGTAGCGAAGATGCCGTGGAGTAACACCACATGCCAAAACGCTGCGGGCCCTGTACAGAAGCCATCAGGTTCACGAGACAGAACACCAGCAAGAAAAGGCGCTGCACTTGGCACAACGAGCAGGGCTTGAGCCCCGACCCATATTCAAGGTACAGAGCACAGCCCATCACCAGCGCGCCTACGAGAAAGGCCAAAAAGAAAGTAAAGCGTGAGCTGGCCAAGAACATGGCTTTTCCGTAACAAAAGAGACAGTTGGTTACGGTAGATGAAAGCCATTGGCCCTTTCAAGCTGGCCCTCTGCGGATACGTCTGGAAGCGAGTAGGGAATTGCCAACGGAAGCTGGACGTAACGAGAGCGAATCACGTAGGACAAATCGACTAGCACCGTACTAAATTATTACCACAGGCAGCCTGACACGCGTAAAGACACACGTCAGGCTGCCTGTTTGAACGTTTAAAGACTCGTGGCCGTTGCTGGCAAAGGCAGGGCCAGCAAGCGCTCATCCAGCAAATTCAAACCTTCCTGGAACAACTGATTGCTGCGCGACGTATCACCCAATTGGGCCAACAGGCGCGCCAGTTCCGCGCAGGTTTCAGGGTTGCGCTCTACCTGCAGGCTGTTTTCAAGATAATCCCGCGCCTTGCCCCACAAGCTGTTCTGCAAGCACAGGCGACCCAGGGTCAAAAGCAAGCTGGCGTCCCCAGGGTGCGTTTTGAGCCATCCTTCGGCGGTCTGCAACTGCTTCACCGGATCGCTGCCACGCAGCAGGCCATAGAGCCGCACAAGGTGACTGTCGTAATTACGCTTGAGCGCTCCACGCAAGACTTCTTCGGCTTCGGCTTGCGCGCCCAATTGACGCAACTGCTCGGCGTAGGCCAGAACCAGCGCGGGCTCCTGGCGCTGAGCTGAAGTGAGCTGTTGCCAGGCGCGCTGCAGCGATTGCAAGCCCGCCTCGCCTTCGGTTTCACGCTGAGCCGCAAGGCTCAGATTTTGCCCCCAGGCCCGACGTTCCAGCTCTGCCAGTTCCTTGCTCGGCAAGACTTTGTCCTTGCGCAACTCCGGCAGCAAGCGAATCAGTGCCGCCCAGTCGCCACGCTGCTGATGCAAGCGCTGCAACTGGCGCAACACCTGCACGTTATGCGGATGGCGCTCGTGCATGGCTTGCAAGGTCACCAGCGCGCCATCGGTATCGGCTCGATCCACCTGCAATTGGGCATGGCTCAGGGCAATCGCCAATTCGGCTTGTGGCTGACGTTCCAGCGCACGTTCGAGCAGGTTGTCGCTTTCTTCGTAGTGCCCTTGTTCGTTGGCCGCACGTGCGGCGCCCAAGTAGTAGAGCAACGGTTGAGGCTCGGCCTCGGCTGCCCGCGCCAGGTGTTTCTGTGCGCTGGACCAGCGCCCCTCGGCAAGGTCCATCTGGCCTTGTTCAATGGCGATTTGTACCCGACGGCTGCGATTGCGCCGTGACCAAGGGTTCACCAATCCGGTAGACGCGGTGACCAGCTCCACCAGCAGTTTAATGCCCCAGATCAGCAGCCACAGGACGGCCAGCAAGGCGAGCGTCGCCCATACGCTGGATTCGTAGCGGAAGTTTTTGTAAGCGATCAGCACATAGCCCGCGTCTTCAGCGATTGCCAGGCCGATGCAGGCCGCGGCTGCAATCAACAAGAACACAATCACGTAGAAGCGCTTCATGGAAGTGCCTCCTGCGCAGGGCTGGCAGCCGCTTGGCCCGGTTCGTCAGCACTGACATGCCGTCGCTCCAGATAGGCCTGTACCGCGCTCAGAGCGCCAGCAAGGTCCGGGGTTTTAACCGTGACCGGCTGTTTGCTGAGCGCAATCACTTGCTCGAGGATTTTTTTGCTCTGCGGGTTATCCGCATTGAAGTTGCCCTTGAGGACGTCTTGCGCTTGCGCCAAGGCCTGGGTGTAAACCGACTCCTGGCCATTGAGCGCGGCCCATTGGGCTTGCTCAAGCGCCAGGCTCAGTGCCAGACGAACCTGAGTCAGACTTTGGCCCGCCAACAGTGGACGCACGTTTTTGTCGGCATTGAAATCAATCCGAATGTAGTGCGATATCTCATCCCACCACTGGGACCAGCGACTCGCGCCATCGCCATCTGCGGTCAGGCTCGCCAAGGAATCACCTTGATTCTGATAGGCCGGGGCCAGAGCGTTAAGCTGCACCACCTGGTCCCGCAAGGCCGCCAATTGCAAAAACAGCCCTGTGCGATCCGGCTGTTCGACGCTGCGCAGTGCCGTCAGGCTTTTGGCCAACTGTTCACGTGCGGCGAAAGAACCGGGATCGTTTTGCTCACGCAAAATGGCGTCCGCGCCCTGTACCAGGGCCTGGGCGCTGCTGATGTCCTGCAGTGCCGACAAACGCAAGGTAGCCAAACGCAACAAGTGCTCGGCCTCGGCCAAGCGCCAGTCCTTGCGGCTCTCGCCCAATACGGTCTCGAGGCGCTGGTTCAGACGCTGCTGATCACCTTGCAACTGCACAACCAATTGGCGCTGGTTATCCAGTTCACCGGCGGAGGGCAATTGATTAAGGCGCGTCAACAATTGCTGCTCGCCCTGTTTGATCGACAGCGTTTGCGCCGCCAGAGCGGGCACGTCGCTTAATTGCTGCTCGGTGCTGGCTTGCAGTTGACGCACCTGCCACACACCCCAGCCGCCGACGGCAACACCGGCAGCGCCCAGCAACAGGGCAACAACGGCCAGGCCATTACCGCGACTCTGCGGCGCAGTGTCAGGTTTTTTAGCCGGCGCTTCTGGCGCGGGCTGCACTTGATCTTTGGACAAGACTGTTTCGCTCACGAATCCATCCTTTGCATTAGAAAGCAGGTGCGGGATGCTCCCGCAGCGCCGCCAGCAAAGCCGTGGCGCTCGCACCACGACAATCCACAACGTTTTGCGCCCCGGCGCTGCGTGCTATCTCAGCAACCCGAGGGCTTGGAACAAACAACGGCAGACATCCAAGCTGCGGCCAGGTATCGCCTGCCAATTGGCGTAAATGTTCAAAACCCTGCCCACTGCTGACCACCAGCGCGTTCAGGCGTTCCACTTTAACGCGCTGGTACAGGGTCGCAGGCGGGTATGACGGCAGTTCACGACGATAGAGTTCAAGATAGTCGACCTGTGCGCCCACGTTGCGCAGCCGGTCCGCCAGCATCTCGCGACCGCCCTCCCCGCGCAGGATCAACACCCTGGGTTGATGACCAGCAACCGCGCGTTCAAATTCAGGCATCGCCAACAGGGCTTCGCTGTCATCCCCCCCTTGAGGGTAGCTAACATCGAGGCCATGGTCGGCGAGAATCTGCGCAGTCGCGGCGCCGACGCTAAACCACTTCTGCCGGGGCGCTTGCGCCCAATACTGGCTGACCAGCTCAAGCCCCAGACGGGCCGCAGGCTTGCTGACCACAATCACCGCGCAATAACGGTCAAGAGCCGCCACCAGCCCTCGCTGGGCATCAGTCAACGCCAACGGCCGGATCGCCAGCAAGGGCAAGCTGCTGCTAAAAATACCGGCAGCCGCCAGCTCATTGGCCAAGGCTACCGACTCTTCGGCAGGCCGGGTCAGCAACAAGCGCCAGCCTGTCACTCGTGACCTGCCTCACCATAAACGGCTTTGAGAATATCCCCGGCACCTTGAGCCAGCAGCGCTTCGGCCACTTGCACACCCAGTTCGGTGGCAGCAGCACGTGGCGCACGGGCGTCGGCACTCAGCAGCACGCCGCCACTTGGCTCCCCGACCAGACCGCGCAGCCAGACTTGCTCGCCTTCCAACACGGCATAGCAGGCAATTGGCACTTGGCAGCCACCATTGAGGTGCTTGTTCAACGCACGCTCTGCAGTGACTCGCACCGCGGTGTCTGCATGATGCAATGGCGCCAGCAGGGCATGAATTTCGGTATCTGCGTTGCGGCACTCAATGCCAACGGCACCTTGGCCGCCAGCCGGCAGGCTGTCTTCAATACTGATTGGCGAAGTGATGCGATCCTCAAAGCCGAGGCGGATCAGACCGGCAGCAGCCAGGATAATGGCGTCGTATTCACCCGCGTCGAGCTTGGCCAGACGGGTATTGACGTTACCGCGCAAAAAGCGGATTTCCAGGTCTGGACGACGAGTCAGCAATTGGGCCTGACGGCGCAGGCTGGACGTGCCGACAATGCTGCCTAGAGGCAAATCGTCGAGGCTGGCGAAGGTGTTGGATACGAAAGCATCACGCGGGTCTTCGCGCTCACAGATGCAAAACAGACCGAGGCCTTCAGGGAAGTCCATCGGCACGTCCTTCATCGAGTGCACGGCGATGTCGGCTTCGTTTTCGAGCAGGGCGGTTTCCAGCTCCTTGACGAACAGCCCCTTGCCGCCGATTTTCGACAGCGGCGAGTCCAGCAGCTTGTCACCACGGCTGACCATGGGCACCAGCGTCACCACAATACCGGGGTGAGCCTGCTCTAAACGGGCTTTAACGTATTCGGCCTGCCATAGAGCCAGGGCGCTTTTACGGGTAGCGATGCGGATTTCGCGAGAGGACATGGATCAATCCGTACTGAAAAGATACGGCTGATAATAACAGCTCAGCCAAAACAGCTTTGACTTGTATCAGAAAGTCCGCGGCCTCCCTGGCCCAAAAACGGCGCGCCCGCGCCTTTTTCAGCACGAATCACAGTTGCTGCATCATCTTGCGCACACCCGCCACGTGCCGACGACTGACGATCAGCGCATCCCCGTTAAGCCCCCGCAGGAACAGCTGGAAATGCCCCAGCGGCGTACGTTGCAGACGCTCGATCCGATCCCGCGCCACCAGTGCATTGCGGTGAATACGCACAAAGCGTTCACCGAATTCGTCTTCGAGTGCCTTGAGCGGTTCATCGAGCAAGACCTCGCCCCCAGCGTGACGCAAGGTCACGTATTTATGGTCAGCGATAAAGTAGATCACTTGGTCGATGGGGATCAGCTCAATACCTTTTCGGGTTCTGGCACTGATATGGCTGCGCGGCCCGCTGCCGGTTTGCGCGGCAGGTCGGGTGAGCGCGGCCAGTTGGATGCGATTGGGGCGGTGAGCCTCTTTCAAGGCGGCGCTCAGATCCTGAGCAGTAACCGGCTTGAGTACATAGCTGACACCGCTGTCTTGCAGGGCCTCCACGGAAAACTCGTCAGGCGCCACGCAAAACACTACCGAGGGCGGTAGTTCGCGCTCGCATAATTTGGCTGCAACCTGCAACCCGTCGAGGCCCGGCAGGCGGATATCGAGTAAAACGACATCCGGCTTGTGGTTTTCGATCAGGGTTAACGCCTCTTCGCCATTAGTGGCGCCAGGCTCCAGCAACGTATAGCCCCCAAGCGAGCTGAGCAAATGGCTCAAATGCTCGCGGGCCAGGGTTTCGTCATCAACGATCAGGACATTCATATAGCGCTGTATTCCTGCGTGAGTCTCGCACAAGGATAGCGTAGACAGGTGAAGTGACGACTGTCACGGCGATCCACGCTAAGACTAGCGCGAAGGCCAAAAAGTGCCGCAAACCTCACAGCAAAATTCACCTGTATCGGTTGCTCGATTTAATACCGGATACGTCTGGCAATCTACAAAGACCTGCAATGACTGATCCATACGACCAACTGTAGACGGTTGCCAAGACGAAAGTATTCAAACGATACATTTCGTTTCTGAAATTTGTTTATACCGCACTTCACACTAAAAACCTGCCGTGCTGCGTCAACGCCATGAATGGCAACCCTGTTATGATCCGCAGTAACTTTTTGTGTAACTCCCCCTCAGCCGATTACGAGCGAATCCATGAGCACCGACAAGACCAATCAGTCCTGGGGCGGCCGCTTCAGTGAACCCGTCGACGCCTTCGTTGCGCGTTTCACCGCCTCCGTCACTTTCGACCAGCGCCTTTACCGCCACGACATCATGGGCTCCGTGGCTCACGCCACCATGCTGGCCAAGGTCGGCGTGCTGACCGATGCCGAGCGCGACAGCATCATCGAAGGCCTGAAATCCATCCAGAGCGAAATCGAAGCCGGCACGTTTGACTGGCGCATCGATCTGGAAGACGTGCACATGAACATCGAGGCGCGTCTGACCGACCGCATCGGCGTGACCGGCAAAAAGCTGCACACCGGCCGCAGTCGTAACGACCAGGTGGCTACCGATATCCGCCTGTGGCTGCGTGATGAAATCGACCTGATCCTGGCTGAAATTACCCGTCTGCAAAAAGGCCTGCTGGAGCAAGCCGAGCGCGAAGCCGAGACCATCATGCCTGGCTTTACTCACTTGCAGACCGCACAGCCGGTGACATTCGGTCACCATATGCTGGCCTGGTTCGAGATGCTCAGCCGCGATTACGAGCGCCTTGTCGACTGCCGCAAGCGCACCAACCGCATGCCGCTGGGCAGCGCTGCGCTGGCAGGCACCACCTACCCGATCGACCGTGAATTCACGGCTCAACTGCTGGGTTTTGACGCCGTGGGTGGCAACTCGCTGGACAACGTATCCGATCGCGACTTCGCCATCGAATTCTGCGCAGCTGCCAGCATTGCGATGATGCACTTGTCGCGCTTCTCCGAAGAGCTGGTGCTGTGGACCAGTGCGCAATTCCAGTTTATCGATTTGCCTGACCGCTTCTGCACCGGCAGCTCGATCATGCCGCAAAAGAAAAACCCTGACGTACCAGAGCTGGTACGTGGCAAAAGTGGCCGTGTATTCGGTGCACTGATGGGCCTGTTGACCCTGATGAAAGGCCAGCCATTGGCCTACAACAAGGACAACCAGGAAGACAAGGAACCGCTGTTCGACGCAGCCGACACCTTGCGCGATTCGTTGCGCGCATTTGCCGACATGATCCCGGCGATCAAGCCCAAGCACGCGATCATGCGTGAAGCGGCGTTGCGTGGCTTCTCGACCGCCACCGACCTGGCCGACTACCTGGTTCGCCGTGGCCTGCCGTTCCGTGATTGCCACGAAATCGTCGGTCACGCCGTGAAGTACGGCGTAGAAACGGGTAAAGATCTGGCAGAGATGAGCCTCGAAGAACTGCGTCAGTTCAGCGATCAGATCGAAGACGATGTGTTTGCCGTGCTGACCCTTGAAGGCTCGGTCAATGCCCGTGATCACATCGGCGGCACCGCGCCAGCCCAGGTGAAAGCAGCGGTTGTTCGCGGCAAGGCCTTGCTGGCTAACCGCTAGGCCTCAAAGCGGCTCCCCGGCGGGAGCGCGCAGGCTCGCGAAAGTTGTTATCGATACCGCGTTTTGCTGGATAAACGCGATGTTCTTGAGACCTTCGCGAGCAGGCTCGCCCCCACACTCGGGGCGACACCCTATATGCCGGTTATTTCTTGCTGCTGATCCAGGCCAGAAACTGCGGCATGGCCGCCTCTTTTTCAGCGGCAATTTTCTGCACGTGCGGGTTTTGCTCCAGTCGCTCCAGCAGCGCCTTGGCGCCCGGCATTTCAGCCAGCAAGTCCAGGCCAAACACCTTGTGCCCCACTGCACACGCCAGGCTGACGCTGTAGACAAAGTAAATATCTGCCACGCTCAACGTCTCGCCCGCCACATAGGGCGCAAATTTGCCATGGCGGCCCAACGAAGCCATGCCCTCCAGCAACTCGGTTCGAGCTTTTTCCTTGATCGCGTCCGGCACTTGCATGCCGAAGAATGCTTCGGCGTAGCACGCGCGCGCAGGCAATTCGATGTACAGCTCGATTTCCTTGACCAGCGCCAGCACTTGAGCACGCTCAAACGGATCAACCGGCAGCAGTTTCGGGCCCGGCTGGGTCTGCTCGATATACTCGAGAATCACGCTGGTCTCGTTGATAAAACCCTGATCTACGCCCAGTACCGGGACTTTTCCGCGCGGGCTGATGGCTAACGCTTCAGGGGTTTTACCGGCAAAAAAAGGGACTTCTTCAAAGGGCACTCCCTTTTCCATCAGCGCCAGCTTGACCATGTTGTAGTAATTGCTGACTGCGAATCCATAAAGCTTGAGCATTACAAAGCCTCCAGGCCGTGTTGGGGTTGGCTGCGATGGTTATAGTGCTTTGCCGTCAGAGTGACCAGCAGCATCACCGGACTGAATACAAATACAGTTAGACTGCAGGCCTTTACTTAAGGAGCCTGCCATGAGCGAGCCAGTTGATATCGATAACGAAGAAGAAGAGTTCGCCGAGTCCACGCTGATTCAGGCAATTGAGAACCAGATTGAAAGTGACAACCCGCCTGCCGCTAAAGCCACGTTCAATAAGCTGACGCTGGTCGGCTATGAGCGCGAAGACATCTTGCAGATGATGGCCCACGTGCTGGCCGTAGAGATTGACGCAATCCTCGAAGAGGACCGCGCCTTCAACACCGAGTGGTATGAAACAGCCTTGCGTGCACTGCCAACCTTGCCGCCCGAGAAGAACTGAACCACGGTTCAGGCGCGAATTACGGGGGCTCGCTGCCAGTCCAGGTCCTTGGCAGGCATCGGGCGCCCGAACCAGTAGCCCTGGCCCAGGTTGCAGTTGAGGTCGAGCAGGAACTGCGCCTGCTCGACTTGCTCTATCCCCTCGGCATGCACCTGCAAGCCCATGCTTTGACCTAGCGCGATGACCGCACGCACGATGGCCACATCGTCATTGTCCGCGGGTAACCCGGCCACAAATCCCTGATCAATTTTCAGCTTCTGCACAGGTAGTTGCTTGAGCCGCAGCAGCGATGAAAAGCCGGTTCCAAAATCATCAATGGCCAGACGCAAACCCAGCGCTCGCAGACGGTGCATTTGCTCCAATGCGACTTTCGAGTTGTCCATCACTGCGCTTTCGGTCACTTCAAGCTCCAGCAATGCCGGGGCCAGCCCCGTATCTGCCAGAACTGTTGAAACCAACGTGTACAGCTCAGGCCGAGTAAACAACCGGCTGGAAATGTTCACCGCCACGAACGACAACTCCACGCCAGCCGCTCGCCACTGAACCATCTGCCAACAGGCTTGCTCCAGCACCCAGGCGTCGATTTCAGCAATCAACCCGGTACGCTCGGCGATCGGAATAAATTCACCCGGTGACAACAACCCCCGCAGAGGATGCTCCCAGCGCACCAGCGCCTCGACACCAATCAGGCGGCTGGTCGGCAAGTCGTGCACCGGCTGGTAGTACACACGCAGCTCCTGCTGCTCCAGGGCTCGACGCAAATCACTGGCCACCTCAATCCGGTACTGTGCATGGGCCGTCAGTTCTTCGGTGTACAAGGCGTAGCCTTCACGCCCGGTACTTTTGGCCTTGAACAGCGCCGAGTCAGCATTGCGCAGCAATTGCTCCGCGTTCAATGCATCGCTGGGAAAGACGCTGATACCGACACTGGCACTGATAAACAGCTGATGCTTATCGATCTCGAATGCGCCTTTCATGACTTCCAGAACCTGTTGCGCGAAGGCTGCGGCCTGAGTCACTTGCGGGCAGTTATCGACCAGCACGGCAAATTCATCGCCACCCAGGCGCGCCACCGTGAAGCCCTTGCCAAAGATGCGCTGCAAGCGATCGGCGACCGCTCTGAGCAACTGGTCGCCGATATTATGACCAAGGCTGTCATTGATGATTTTGAAGTGATCGAGATCAATCATCAGCAACGCACAACCGGTCTGGTGGCGTTGCGAGGAAGCCAGTACCTGCTCTGTACGGTCCGTGAACAACAAGCGATTTGGCAAGTCAGTCAGGGGGTCGTGGTGAACCAGTCGCGCCAGTTCGGTCTGGGAATTCTTGATCGCGGAAATATCTGAAAAGACCGCGACATAGTGAGTGACCTGGCCCTTGTTATCGGTAATCGAGCGGACGGTCTGCCACTGCGGATAAATCTCGCCACTTTTGCGACGGTTCCAGATCTCGCCATGCCAGTGACCGCTTTCGTCTATCGACTTGAACATCGCTTGGTAGAACGCAGGCCCATGGCGACCCGACTTGAACATGTTAGGACGATGACCCAGCACTTCCTCGGCCGTGTAGCCGGTAATTTCGACCAGAGCACGGTTCACATGCACGATCACACCGCAGCTATTGCTCACCAGCACGCCTTCGCGAGTGCAGTCAAAGACCACAGCCGCCTGGCGCAAGCGCTCTTGATCCTGGCGCTGGCGCTTCAAGCCAGGGCTCATACCCAAAAAACCGCAAAGGCGAGCTCGGGCGAAAAAAATCAACACGGCGCTGAAAAAAGCAAAAACATAGCCATTTATCAGCTGCCACTGCGCCAACTGCGCTGAATCATCGAAATAGCTGTTCAATAAATGATCAGTTACCTGCAGCCATAAAACCGATAGCAGCCCGTATAAGAAGGCCGTACGCAAGGCATCGCGAGAGGAAACAGACATAAGAAAGTAAAGACACCTACAAAAAAGTGAGAATTATAGTGTAAGAAACATCCAGCCACTCTTATCTGAAAGGCCGACTGGTTTTATCTGGCTGCATGGTGATAATGCATGTTGCAGTTTTTTTCATTTTTCCGAGGGCCAAACAGCCTATGTGGTACAACGGTTTTCTCGACTTGTCAGCCTGGCAACTGGTTGCAGTCACTCTGTTGATGACCCACGTGACCATTATCGGTGTCACGGTTTATCTACACCGCTACTCAGCCCATCGCTCGCTGGAGCTTAACGGTGGCCTGAAACACTTTTTCCGTTTCTGGCTGTGGCTGACCACGGCACAGAACACCCGTGAGTGGACTGCCATCCACCGCAAGCACCACGCCAAATGCGAAACCGTGGATGACCCGCACAGCCCGGTGATCAAAGGGTTATCGACCGTTTTGCGAAAAGGTGCAGAGCTGTATCGCGAAGAAGCTCAAAATCCTGAAACATTGCGTATTTACGGCAAAAATTGCCCCGAAGACTGGATTGAGCGAAATCTTTATTCGCGTTACAAAATGCTGGGCGTGGCGATCATGCTGGTCATCGACCTGCTGTTGTTCGGCGCCATCGGCCTGACCATCTGGGCCATTCAGATGATGTGGATCCCGGTATGGGCTGCTGGCGTGGTCAACGGCCTGGGGCACGCGGTGGGTTATCGCAACTTCGAGTGCCGCGACGCCGCCACCAATCTGGTGCCTTGGGGCATCATCATTGGCGGCGAAGAGCTGCACAACAACCACCACACCTACCCCAACTCGGCCAAGATGTCGGTCAAGAAGTGGGAGTTCGACCTGGGCTGGGCCTGGATCAAGGTCTTCAGCTTTTTGCGCCTGGCCAAGGTCCAGCGTGTTGCACCTATTGCCCACCGGGTAGAAGGCAAAGGCAACCTGGACATGGACACCGCGATGGCGATCCTCAACAACCGCTTCCAGATCATGGCTCAGTACCGCAAGCTGGTGATCGCGCCGCTGGTTCAGCAAGAGCTGGCCAAGGTCGATCACTCAGTGCGTCACCAGTTCCGTCGCGCCAAGCGTCTGCTTTCCCGTGAGACCAGCCTGCTGGAAGAGCGCCATCACCAGCGTATTGAAACAATGCTGGAGCACAGCCACTCGCTCAAGGTGATTTACGAGAAGCGCCTTGCCCTGCAACAGATCTGGGTCAAGACCAGCACCAATGGTCACGACATGCTGGCGGCGATCAAGGAATGGGTACACGAGGCAGAAGCCAGCGGGATTCAGTCGCTGCGCGAGTTTGCCCATCAGCTCAAGACTTACTCGCTACGGCCTGCGACGGTGTAAAAAACCGCCTCCTCTCAAACGCAAAAAAACCGCCGAGGCGGTTTTTTTGTGTCTCAGGTCACACCCTCAGTGGGCGGGACTCAAGCCAGTTCAGCGAAGCATTCTTCGATGATGGCCAGGCCTTGGTCCAACTGCTCGTTTGGCGAGGTCAACGGAACCAGAACGCGCAGAACGTTGCCGTAAGTGCCGCACGACAGCAGGATCAAGCCTTTATCGCGAGCCTTGGCAACCACTTGGGCTACCGCAGTCGGGTTTGGCTTGTGCGAGTCGCCGCCTTCGAACAGCTCGACCGCAATCATCGCGCCCAACGCACGTACGTCACCGATGACCGGGTACTTGGCCTGAATAGCCTTGAGGCCAGTCACCAGACGCTCGCCGACTTCTTTGCAGCGATCCAGCAAGTGTTCTTCTTCAAACACCTCAAGTACCGCCAGCGCCGCTGCGCAAGCAATCGGGCTACCGGCGTAAGTGCCGCCCAGGCCACCTGGAGCGATAGCGTCCATGTACTCGGCCTTGCCGCACACACCGGCCAGCGGGAAGCCGCCAGCGATGGATTTGGCGAAGGTGGTCAGGTCGGCAGTCACGCCCATCTGTTCCATGGCGAAGAAGGTGCCAGTACGGCCAGCACCGGTTTGCACTTCGTCAGCGATCAGCAGGATGCCGTGTTTGTCGCACAGCTCACGCAGGCGGGCCATGAACGCTTTCGGCGCCACGTAGAAACCGCCTTCGCCCTGAACCGGCTCGATGATGATTGCAGCAATGTCTTTAGGCTCGGCGTCGTTCTTGAAGATGCGCTCGATGCTGGCGATGGAATCATCAACCGTGATGCCATGCAGTTCGCACGGGAACAAAGCGCGGAAGATACCGCCTGGCATCAGGCCCATGCCCGCCGAGTACGGTACGACTTTACCGGTCAGGCCCAGAGTCATCATGGTGCGACCGTGGTAAGCGCCGGTGAAAGCGATCACGCCAGCACGGCCAGTCGCAGCACGGGCGATTTTCACGGCGTTTTCAACAGCTTCGGAACCGGTGGTGACCAGCAGGGTTTTCTTGTCGAAATTGCCCGGCACCTTGGCGTTGATCTTTTCACACAGCTCAACGTAAGGCTCGTAAGCCAGAACCTGGAAACAGGTGTGGGTCAGCTTGGTCAATTGGTCTTGCACGGCGGCAATGATTTTCGGGTGCAGGTGACCGGTGTTCAGTACCGCGATACCGCCCGCGAAGTCGATGAACTCACGACCTTCAACGTCGGTTACGGTGGCGTTCTTCGCCGACTCGGCAAAGATCGGATGGATCTGGCCAACACCGCGCGGGACAGCGGCTTCACGGCGTTTCATCAGAGATGCGTTGGTCTTGTTGCTCATGGTGTTCCTCATTCGCCGCTCATCAAGCGGCGTGGTTCAAGGCTGACGCGCCAGGAAGACATCAATGCCAGCATGCGATGATCGACTGGCATGGCGCTCCCGGCCACAAAAATTAACAGTTTGAAACGCAGGGGAAGCATCGCTCTCGTGCCCCCTCTGCTTGAACCACCCGCCGGGTTAGATGCCCAGGCAGAGATATTTGATTTCCAGGTAATCTTCGATGCCGTACTTGGAGCCTTCACGACCCAGGCCCGAAGCTTTGATACCGCCGAAAGGCGCGACTTCGTTGGAGATCAGGCCGGTGTTGACGCCTACCATGCCGTATTCCAGGGATTCTGCCACACGGAATACACGGCTCAGGTCGCGGGCATAGAAGTACGATGCCAAGCCGAACTCGGTATCGTTGGCCATTGCGATCACTTCAGCTTCGTCTTTGAAGCGGAACAGTGGCGCCAACGGGCCAAAGGTTTCTTCCTTGGCTACGGCTGCGTTTTTTGGCACGTTGATCAAAATGGTCGGCTCAAAGAAGCTGCCTTCAAGGCTATTGCCGCCAGCCAGCAGGGTCGCGCCTTTGCTCAGTGCGTCAGCAATGTGCTCCTTGACCTTGGCCACGGCCTTGTCATCGATCAGGGGGCCGGTGGTGGTGCCTTCGTCCAGACCGTTACCAATCTTGAGTTTAGCCACGGCAACTTTCAATTTTTCGGCGAACGCGTCGTAGACCGAGTCCTGAATGTACAGGCGGTTGGCGCAGACGCAGGTCTGGCCGTTGTTACGGTATTTGGAAATGATCGCGCCTTCGACGGCCTTATCCAGGTCCGCGTCGTCGAACACGATGAAAGGTGCGTTGCCGCCCAGTTCCAGCGACACTTTTTTGATGTCTTTGGCGCATTCGGCCATCAGCTGGCGACCGATTTCGGTCGAACCGGTGAAGGACAGTTTGCGCACGATCGGGTTGCTGGTCAGCTCGCCGCCGATGTCGCCTGCGCTACCGGTCACAACACTCAGCACGCCTTTCGGGATGCCGGCACGGTGCGCCAGCTCAACCAGCGCCAGCGCCGAGAACGGGGTTTGCGAAGCTGGCTTGATCACCATCGTGCAGCCAGCGGCCAGGGCCGGGCCCGCTTTACGGGTGATCATGGCAGCCGGGAAGTTCCACGGAGTAATCGCAGCGGTCACGCCGATCGGTTGCTTGATCACGATCAGGCGCTTGTCTGGCTGATGGCCCGGGATCACGTCGCCGTAAATGCGCTTGGCTTCTTCAGCGAACCACTCGATGAACGAGGCCGCGTAAACGATTTCACCCTTGGCTTCGGCCAATGGTTTACCTTGTTCCAGGGTCATCAGGCGGCCGAGGTCGTCCTGGTTTTCGATCAGCAGCTCAAACCAGCGACGCAGCTTGGTTGCACGCTCTTTGGCGGTCAGGGCACGCCAGGCTGGCAACGCTTTGTCAGCGGCTTCAATGGCGCGACGGGTTTCAACCGCACCCATTTTTGGCACTGTACCGATGATTTCACCGGTAGCAGGGTTGTTGACCTTGATTGTCTGGCCACCGTCCGCATCAACCCAAGCACCATCGATATAGGCTTGTTGGCGGAACAACTGTGCGTCTTTGAGCTGCATGTGGGCTTTCCTTAACAGCACCGCGCAGGCGCGGAGCGAATTATTAAAGTAGAAAGGCGCCGTAGAAGGCTGCCGTCAGGAAGTCATTCACTGCCAAAGTATCTAAATGACGCACAAACAGTAGGCCGTGCGGTTCAGCACTCAGACAAGAGCGTTTGAAATCTCAAACGAATCCTAGGGTCAAAGGGGGTAAAGGACAATAGCCTGTTCGAAAAAAAGAACAAGCGGTACTGTTTTACCACTTTCTCACCCGGCCCCCATTAATAGCCCATAACGCACCAAGAAACACCTGACGAATCAGCAGCATGGACGGGCGACACACAGATGAGTATTATGGCGCCCGCGTCGCACCAGTAGCTCAGCTGGATAGAGTACTGCCCTCCGAAGGCAGTGGTCGTGGGTTCGAATCCCGCCTGGTGCACCATTTTCTATCCCTTGTTCAAGGGAATAGCGTTCCCGCCCTGGGAACCGATGATCGAAAGCAACATCTTCCCAAGCATTTTTGACTGCTACCGAGAACCCGGTAAGTCGTTACACGCCTGTTTTTCGGGATTTTTCAGCTCTTTGTAAGCCAAATTAAATTTTCTATGGGCAACTGACGAAAGGCTGGTTACTATACGCGGCGTTTCGCGGAGAGCTGGCCGAGTGGCCGAAGGCGCTCCCCTGCTAAGGGAGTACACCTCAAAAGGGTGTCGGGGGTTCGAATCCCCCGTTCTCCGCCATTATTTTGCTGCACGCGGTCCAAAATGCGTTCCCTTGTTCAAGGGAACCGCGTTTCCTCCCCCCTCCCTCTTAAGTAATCCCGACGTGCATTTGCGCGTGGTTTTTTCGCGTCTGCACAAAACTGGCTACAGTCCATCTTCCCGTTACGGAGGACGACCCATGTTCAGCCATATTCAGATCGGTGCACGTGACGTGCCCGCATTGACCCTGTTTTACGACGCTGTGCTCGCAACGCTGGGGTTGGTGCGTCTTGGCCTCGATGAAGAGGACAGCAGCCCTTCAGGGGCCGGGTGGCACCGCCCTGAGCATTATTGGCCGCAGTTCTACATTCAATTGCCAATCAATGGATTGCCCGCGACTTGGGGTAATGGCGTGCAGGTCAGTTTTGGCGCGCATTCGGTCGAGCAAGTTGATGCGGCATGGCAGACGGCTATGCAAATGGGCGGAACTGATGAGGGCCCACCCGGCAAGCGTCCGCAATATGGTGACGACTATTACGGTGCGTATTGCCGCGACCCGGAGGGCAACAAGTTGTGCTTTGTGTTTGCCAAGACCTTGTTGCCTGAGCTGGCGTGACTCGAAATACGAGCGTTGGCTACGGCATAAATCCAGTGCGGGAGTCGGGCAAGCCCGTTCCTGCACTGGATCTGCAGCTACAGGGTTATTACTGCGCGGCTACACCGCCAAAGCGGGTCGTCATTGCAGTGATGAACTCTTCAAGGCTCATCTTCTGACCATTGAGGTCCACTTGGCCCGCCGCATAGTTGAGCGATGCCAGGATGTTGTTGCCGTCCACCTTGGCCAGCCCGGTTTGCACCGCCATCACACCTGCCATCTCGCTGTTCATGCTGGCCATTTTGGCAACGGCTTGCGGATCAGTTTGACCGACAAGTTGTGCCTGAACAGCCGACAAGTCAGCAATCATCGGCTTGGAAAGCAGCAGCTTTGCATCCAGCGTGGTCAGCATCTGCTTGGTGACTTCGACAGGCGGCAGCTCAAACGAAGCCGGCTTGGCCAGGCTCACGGCCACATTGAACTGGCTTTCGCCATTGGCCGTCTTGACCGTGAGTTTTTCCAGCGCCAGCTGCGGGTTACCGGCCAGCAGTTTTTCAACCTGCGCCTGCATCAGGACTTGCTCGGCCGGGGTCAGCGGCGTTTGCGGCAAGGTGCCGTCAGCTTGAGGCTGGAACTTGGTCTGGTAGATCTGCAACAGTGCTTGCATGGCCGGAATGTCCAGGCTGCTGGCAGTCATGACCATTTGCGCGCTACCCACTGGCTTGCCGTCCAGGGTGATGTCGCCCACGTTGTAGGTCAGACGCCCGGACAACAGACTGCCATTGGCGGAAGCAGAACCCGCGTATTCGAAGTTCTTGATTTTGGCTACTGATTGAGCAACGCCAAAGGTCAATTGGCCTTCGGTCAGCTCCAGCACGTTCTGGCCGAGATAAAAACCATAGGCGCTTTTATTCAGGTCGCTGGCCAAGGTCAGACCATTGAGCTCGACCACTACTGGCGGCTTATCAAGCGAGGCTGCATTGATCTTGAGGTGATCCATGTAGCCTTTGGCTTTGATATTTTGGCCGTCGGCATCGGCCTGAACATCCATGGTCAGCCCCGAGAAACTGATGCTGGAGTTCTCGTCCAGCTTGGCCTCCAGTGCCAGCAGCTCCATTTGACCATCAACCGAGCGGTTGTAACCCAGCGTGACCTGGCCTTTGAGCGGTGCCTGATCCTTGGCTGCGGCAAACCATTTTTCAGTAAACGGGGTTTTTTCCAGCGCGTAATTGCTGACCGCCATTACTGGCATCCACTTGAACGTCTTGATGCGCGACCACGGCAACGGGCCATGCTCGATGTTGTCCACAAACAGCAGTTCCAGCGGCGGAGCTTCAGGGCCCGAAGCCTCGTCCTGAATTTTCAGGCGGTAGTGCGCGGTACTGCTATAGAGGTGGCGATCAAGGGTAACCAGTTCGATCGTGCCGTGAGTGGTGGAGCCTTGCAGTTGCTTCGCCAACTCCTGGTTGGTCTGCTGAATCGAGGTCTGCAGCACACCCTCGAGTTTAGTACCGGTGTACCACGCACCAGCAGTGTTCAGTGCCCCTGCAACAACTACAATCCCAGCCAGTACGCCTAATGGTTTATTCATCAATTGACCCGTTCAATGTCCGTTGTGTTGAAAGAAAATGCGGTCTTTGCCAAGCCCGTCATGGGCCGAAAGTGATAGCAGGTTAACACTGGCAACAGCGCAAGCGCTGTTCTTGAGTGACGCCAGACCTCATGCCGGCTGGGCGTAATGTTGGTCTATTTCGTCAAGTTGATGGTCAAAGCTCTTGAGGCTGGCGCTCCAGGTGTACACCAGAACTTCCAGATCGTGATCAATGCAGGTTTCACCTACAGAGTTGAAGGAAACGTCCGAATAATCCAGTTGATAGCGCTCACGGGCCATCGCTGCCGCGACATCCGATAGCTCTCGTGCGTGGTCGAGCCATTGGCGTTCTTCGGATGGCAGGGCCTTGTCGAGTTTCAGGCATTGGGTTTTCAAGGCATCGAGACTTTTTTCCAGCGGGGTGCCGGTGAGTTCGCCCATGAACTCCTGGAAGGTACGGCCCGGTTGCCAGTAGCTGCCCCAGAAATAGCGATCGAATACCGTCTCGACCCGACGTAGCGCGACTTTGGTGTCCCAGATCAGAACCCGGGTCTGGCCTTGGGCGATCTGGCGCTTTTTGATTTGGCGGGTTTGAACCGAGGCACAGGCCACAACCACGATGGCCAGCACGGCGATCAGGGCACTGACGCTGTCGAGGAAGATCATCGCCTTGTCGATTTGGTGCGCCAGCATGATGCCGTAGAAATACGTCGCCGAAAGCAGTACTACTGCCGCCACTGCACACCAGAAACCGGGAGCATAAGGGTTTTTCATTATTAGTATCCCCATCAGGCATGGTCTGCACGATGAGGAGGGCTATAGAGACCCGCAGACGCCCTGAGCCATCGTTCTGATACCGATAACTCAGAGCATAGCAACGCTGTCAGGGTTTCGCGCTTGCAGGGGCTTGCGTTCGTCCACTTTCCCAGCCGCCACCCAGGGCCAAAAACAGATCGATCTGACTCATGGCAACCTGGGTGTTGGCCGTGGCCAACTGTGCGCGTACATCGGTGTAGGTGCGCGTGGCTTGCAGGTCGGCAAGGAACGATTCGCGCCCGGCCTGGAAGAACTGGTGGGTTTGCTCGGCAGCGGTTTTGGCCGATTCTCCGGCCTCGGCCAGCGCATCGCGGCGTTGGAGCAAGGCGGTGTACTGCACGAGGCTGGTCTGGGTTTCACGGATGGCGTTGAGTACCACGCCATCGAACTTGGCCAATGCACCTTGGGTGATAGCCTCGGCTTCGCGGATTCGCGCTCGCGAACCGTTAGTCGGAATGGTCCAGCTCAACAGCGGGCCAAAGCCCCAGCGGTTGGTCGGGGCCGTCCCCAGGTTTTCCAGAAGCCCCACTGTACCAATGCTGGCACCGATGCTGATGTCCGGATACAGGGAGCCTGTGGCTACGCCGATCTCGGCGGTCGCTGCCGCCAGATGGCGCTCAGCCTGACGCACGTCCGGGCGGCGCTTGAGCAGCGCGGCTCCATCGCCCACAGGCAACAGCTGCACGATGTGCGGCAACTCGGCACAACTGCTCACAGCCGCTGGCAGTTGGTCCAGCGGTTTGGCCAGCAACATCGACAATCGAAACAGCCCCGATTGGCGCAGCGCTTCGTAGCGCGGCAGTTCGGCGCGCAAGGATCTGAATTGGGTTTCGGAGCGCGTGACCTGGGTTTCATCGCCTCGACCAGCATCACGCAGGCGCTGGATCAGGGTCGTACTTTGGGATTGCAGTTGCAGTGATTCTTGCGCGATATGGCGCTCTTCGTTGGCCGCGCACACTTGCGTATAAGCACGCACGACGTCTGCAACCACGGTGATTCGAGCGGTGTCCGCCGCAGCCTGGGTAGCGTCCGCATTGGCCTGGGCCGCCTCGATGCCGCGCTGCAAGGTCCCCCACAGGTCGAACTGGTATGAGGTGCTGATACCCAGATCGCCGACGTTGGCCACCGGCACTTTATCCGCCAGCAAAAAAGCTTCGCCAGACTCTTGCAGACGCTGCGCGCCCGCCTTCACCGAACCGCTCCAGCCACCAGCCGACTGCGCTTGCTCAACCTGAGCCCGCGCCCGCGACAGGTTCGCCGCCGCGACCCGTAAATCGGTGTTGGAAGCCAGCGCCTGGCGCACCAACTCATTGAGTTTGGGGTCTTGATAGAGCTTCCACCAGTCATCGGGAATTGGCGCGGACACCACGTTGGCACCCTCGCCTGCAAACTCGCCCTGCAAATCCGGGCGTTGCATCGCCGCGTCTTTGGGCAACTGGTAATCAGGGCCAAGCAACTGGCAACCGGACAGCAGCAAACCCAGCCCTACGGCTGCCAGGTGAACGGCTTTCATCGCGCGCTCTCCGGGGCAGGTTTGGCCTTGGCCGAGTCGTCGATGATCGACACTGTCGCGGTGCGCCCGGCGATCATGCGGAAATCCTCAGGCACGTCGTCAAACACGATGCGCACCGGAATCCGCTGCGCCAGCCGTACCCAGCTGAACGCCGGGTTGACGTTGGGGAGCAGGTTCTGGCCGCTGGTACGGTCACGGTCTTCAATACCCGCCACGATGCTTTCGACATGACCGCGCAACCGGGCATTGTCGCCAATCACGCGGATATCAACGCTCTGACCGACATGGATGCCGTCGAGTTTGGTCTCTTCAAAATAACCGTCGATATGGAACGAGCTGCTGTCGACAATCGCCAACACTGGTCGACCTGCGGTGACGAACTCATTGACCCGTGGCGCCCGATCGTTGACATAACCATCGACCGGGCTGCGCACAACAGTGCGCTCCAGGTTGAGCTTGGCACTGTCCACAGCCACTTGAGCTTCAGTAAGTGCAGATTGGGCACGCATTTCACGGGACTGGCTTTCTTCCAGTTGTTCACGGGCGACCAGATTGCCCAATCCCTTGTTACGGCGGCTTTCACGTTGGGCCTGGGCCAAGGTCTCCTGGCGGTCAGCGACTGCTGCTTCAGCTTGGCGCAACGCCAGCTTGAAACGCTCCTGGTCGATGACAAACAGCACCTGGTCACGGGTGACAGGCTGGTTGTCGCGCACATCCACCTGCTTGATCAGGCCCGACACGTCAGGGGCAATTTGCACAATGTCGGCGCGGATGTGAGCGTCGCGTGTCCAGGGAGCAAACATGTAATACATGGTCATGCGCCAGACCACGACGCAGGCAAACGTCACCACCAGCAAGGTGAGAACGACACGGCCCAAGGTCAGTAAAGGTTTTTTCATGTCATCAGATATCGACTAAACGAATCCACAACGCCGAGTAGCAGAGCGTAGAGACCGACGTTGAACAAAGCCCGGTGCCAGACCAGACGGTAAAAGTGCACACGCGTGAGTAACGCGTGAACCACCAAAAACAACAAGTAGGTGATGCCCATCAACACCAAGAGCGTGGGCAGGAACACTCCGCTGATATCTACGTCACCGATCATAGCGGCGCTCCATCAATACTCTGGGCCTGGGTGTGTGGCAGATCATCGTTATCAACAATAAATTCAACGCCTGGCAGTAGGGCCAGACGCAGCCCGCTCAGGGCATGCAGCAGATGCACCCGCGCCTCGCCTTCGTCTTGCAGGTCGTTGGCGTTGAGCGCGCGGCGGGTGCGGTCCATGGTCATTTGCAGGCCCAGGGGCATAGGCAAACGCTCACCTGCCTTCAGGCATGCGCAAAAGTATTCGCCCACATCGTTCACCACCTGACGCAACAACCGTTGTGGCTCTCCCGTGACCCTTGGCGCATAGGCCAGCAGATCCAGAAGATTGAGCGCCACCCGCAGGTCGCGCAGGGCGCTGCCGGTGTCTTGCCCGGTCAAGGCTAGACGCGGCAAGTGCTGCATCAGGCGATCAAGCATTTGCACGCCCATTTGCCGGTGCTCGGCCAGGGTTGCCGGTTGGGTCAGGCTAACGATGTCGCGCCAGCTGAAGCGCGTCAGGCGCTTGGCTGCCAGCTCGGCACCGAACGGACGCGCAATCAAGGTCCAGACAAAGGCAAACAACAGGCCGACGGGGCCTGCCAGGTTGGCGTTCATAAACACCATGAAGTCTGCATCGTAGGCCCCTTGAATGCTGATAAACGAGGCTGTGTTGACGATGGTCAGCAACGTACCCAAGTAAAAGCGCGGTTGTACCGTCAGGGTGCCAACGCAGATAAACGGCACGGCGAACGCGAGTACCAGCATCGGAAAATCGTGCAGATTGGGCAGGATTACAAACAAATACAGGCTGGCAAACAGTACCGACAGCGAGGTCCAGAAAAAGAACCGGTAAATCTGCGGGGCAGGGTCGTCCATCGCCGCAAAGAAGCTGCAGGCCACGGCCGCTAGAATCACCGCGCTGGCACCGTCGGTCCAACCGAGCAATATCCACAGCACGGAGGCCACGACAATCGCGGTCACCGTGGAAAAAGCCGAATAGAGCATCAGCCCACGATCGAGAAACGGCGTCAGCCGGCCCAGACGCCAGTGCCGGTAAACCGCACGCCACATGTCTTGGCTGCCGGTCGAGATAGCTTCTTGCAGGCTGCGGCAGTCCTGCCACAGGTCGATCCACTCACCTAACCGATACAACACGTTGGAAAACACCAGCTGGCGGCGATCGTCCAGCGCCGCTGCGCTGGGCTGCAACGCTTCGAGTTCATGGCGCAACGCTTGCCATTGCTGGATCGGAGCACCATGACGGGTGCTTTCAAGCCACGCCTGAGCGTGATCGAGCAAAGGCGTGACTCTGTCGAGCAGTTCAGGTGCGCGACGCTCCAGCGCATAGAGTGCGTCGTCCAGGGCGTCGACCACGGGTAACAAGTGGATCATTCGCCCACGCAGCTCTTTGGTATTACGCACCGTCTGCGGATGCGCGCCCTCATGGGACAGTTGGCCGATCATCATTTCGAGGCTGTTGAACGTTGTGACCATCGATGCCCGCAGGCCGCTGGCTTTGCTCGGCTCTACGTCGCGGGCCAGAAAGTGCTTGCTGTAATTGCTCGCATCGGCAAACCACTTGGCAGCCGAGTCGATGAAAACCGGGGTCAGGCGGCGAGGCCAGAACATGCTGCCAACTACGGCTGCGCAGACGATGCCGAGCATGATTTCTTCGGTACGCGAGACCGCGATGTCGAAGACGTTCAGCGGGTTATCCACAATCGGCAAAGCGATCATGGGCATGGTGTAACCGGCAAGCATGAGTACGTAGCTGTTGGCGGTGCGCAGGTGGAGCGACAGGAACAGCAGAATGCCGGTCCAGAGCGCGATCACCAGCACCAGTAAAAACGGCGTTTGCACAAATAACGGAACAAAAAACACCGCAGCTGCAGCGCCGATCAGAGTGCCCAGGGCGCGGTAAACTGCTTTGGAACTGGTTGGCCCGACAAAGGGACTGGAGACGATATATACCGTGGCCATCGCCCAATATGGGCGGGGCATTTCCATCAGCAATGCGATATACAGCGCGATCATCGACGCGGCGAAGGTGCGTACCCCATAGAACCAGTCACGGGCAGGGGGCAGGTTGCTGAAAAAACCGTTCAAGATGCGGCTCCATCTGGCAATCGAACGGCCGCTTCGAAGGCTTTGATGACGCGCAATGCAGCTTCCTGATCAGCTACTGAAACATCGGCCAGCGCAGCCTGTCGCAGTTGTACAAGCTGGGCTTCAATCGATTGCACCAACGCCCGCCCACTATCGGTCAGGCTCAAGGTTTTAGCCCGGCGGTCGCTGGCATCTTCACAGCGACGCACATAGCCGGCCTTACACAATTGATCAAGCAAACGCACCAACGAAGGGCTTTCCATTCCGGCGGCATGGGCCACGGTGACCTGTCTCACCCCTGCCCCCAAGCGGCCGATAATTAGCAGCGGCATGGCGCAGGCTTCGGAAATCCCATAATTGACCAGCGTGGCCTGGCAGACACGACGCCAATGGCGAGTCGCAACCACCATGCCGGTGCTGATGCTCATTTGCAGTAGATCGAGAGTGTCAGGCAAGATGCGTCACATAATGTTAGTTTGCTAACTATTAATATTGCGCGGCCAGATGATCACAGTCAAGTGTTGCTAGTTATTTCTACTTACCTGCGATCGGCTTTGTGCGCAGCATCAAGTTCAATTGATCGACGATTTCAGCCCAATCCGCATCTTCAAGCTGCTCTTCACGCAAGAATGCCGCTTGGGAGGGTGTCCAGAAAAACGCATCTTCAAGCTTCAGATCAGGTTTGAGTGGCGAGTGGGTGGTGACAAATTTTTCAATATCTTCGGGGCTGGACGGCAGCCCCAGTTGCTTGAACAACGATGGGAGGCTATGGGTTGGCGCTTGCATCGAGTTGGCTCCGTTCAGGTTGTCTGCCGCATTCGGCGGCGGTGCAGGTCAAATATAGTCGAGCCTGCGTGTCATCGACGGCCAAGTCCTGCGCTTTGTGCCAATCCGCGGGGATAGTGCTGAAATCATCCGGTTGCACTTTGCTGCTGATCAACCAGATACGGCCCGTTCCTGGTTGCAGGTCGCTCAGGCGATCCACATAGATTTTTTTGCCGTGAGCATTCACCAACGTGCCAAAGCCATAGTCATTCGGACGCCCGGATGCGCCATCCTCCAAGGGGGGCGTATAGAGCATGGGCTGAAACCCGGTCTTGTTGTAGTAGACGTAGCTGAAGTACCAGAACAGGTCACTGACGACGATTCGGTCACCGGGCTGGAACTGTTGGTTCACACGCTCAACCAGACGGTCAAAATGATCAGCTTCGTCGCTGAAATTGCTGCGCAAACCCACTGTCTCAGTACCGATAAACAGTGCCAGCAGTGCGATAGCCAATGCGCGCCGGTGTTTGAGCAGGTGGTCAATTGCGATACCGGCCAGCAGTGGCAAGCCAAGTGCCGCGAACATCAGATACCGCTCGATGAACAGCGGCGAGATGAATGACAGCGCGAAGATCGCCAATATGGGTACAAGCGTATAAGTCGCCACGAGCGTGCGAAATTTATTCGGCGTGGCGTCACGTACCGCCATCCACACTATCCCGGCACAGAGCGACACCGGTGCCAGCCAGAACAGCGGCCAAGGGAGGTTGTCGCCTTCGTCCTGAAGCAAAAACTGCCACATCATGGCTGGCAAGGAGCGGGCCTCGACAGCAGGCTCCCAGCCCACATCACCGCCAGCCTTGAGTTCATCCATGTGTTGCAGCAGGTCGATAAGGCCGGGAAGCCATGGCAAAAACAACAACACAATGACCGCGTTGGCCAGCCACCAGGCTGGGCGCTTGATCAGCCATCCCGTGCTTCGGCCACTGAGCAGCAGGTACAACCAATGGGCGATCACGCAGAAAGCGGTGAAGTAATGGGTGTAGAACGCGGCCGCCATCAGCACGGTGTAGACGGCCAGATAGCGGCTTTTGTGCGGTGCCTTGACCCAGTACACCAATGCGATAGTCGCTGCGATCAGCCACATGCCCAATAACGAGTACATTCGTACTTCCTGGCTGTAGCGTACGGCGATCGGCAGCAGTGCTAACAGAAGGCCCGCCAGCAACGCAGCCCTTTGAGTGGCTATCAGCCGTACCAGCCATATCCCCAGCAATACCGTCGCGATACCGGGCAGTACACTCAGGGTGCGAATCGAGACCAGGCTGTCACCAAACAGCGCTATCCAGCCGTGCAACAGCATGAAGTACAAAGGTGGGTGAACATCGTGCGCCGCATGAAACCAGATACCGGGGAGCGAGTAGTCGCTCAGCATCAGGCTGGAGCCCTCGTCACACCAAATGGCAGAGGTCGTGAAACCGTAAAACCGTACCCCTGAGGCCAATAGCAAAATACACCACAACCACGGCTGGCGAACCAGTCGGGTCAGTGCACTGCGGGACGATGCAGGTAGTTGAAGCCCCTGTTCACCTACGTCGTTTTTGCTGAGTACGCCCATCCTTCACCTGCTGTGCATTGAGGCTGCGATTTGGGCAGCTTTAACTCCGGCGATTGTAGGGCCAGACCACAACAAAGGGGAGCGTGCTGGAGGGTCCTGAACAAGAAAGATAGTGGCACCGTGCAATCTCTTTTTTGGCAGTCACGCTAAACTAGACGTAACGAGGTTTGACAGGGATCGGGTCACTACCTAACTTGAATTGGATCCAAACAAGCGTGCTGAACTTTCGGTGCAGGTAATCCCAACGTGACCGTCAAAAACAATCCTCTAAGCAGCATAGTTGTCTCAGGCCCCATACCCGCTCATTTGGCGCGACCGGTGATTGAAGAGACCTTGCGCAACGCTATTCTTGATGGGCGCTTGCCATGTGGCACTGCGATTCGCCAAGAGGCATTGGCACAACTATTTGGCGTGAGCCGCATGCCAGTTCGCGAGGCATTGCGTCAACTTGAAGCCCAAAGCCTGTTGCAGGTTGTGCAATACAAAGGAGCCGTGGTTGCCCCTTTGATAGAAGACAACTCGCTGCACGCTTATGAGCTGCGTTTATTGCTCGAAGCTCAAGCGCTACGCCTTTCAGTGCCATTGTTGGCTGACGAAGATTTTGAAGCGGCCGAGGGCTATATCGAGGCGCTCGAAGTCGAAACAGATTTCGGCAAAATCGGCACACTCAACCGGCAATTTCATCAGACGCTTTACTGCAAGGCACCGAATAAGAAACTGTTGGCGTTAATTGAGACAGGGCTTATTGAAGAAGAGCGCTTTCTGCGCTTTAACCTTAAGCAAATGAACCTTGGCAAGTTATGCCAGGACGATCACCGAGCGTTGTTGCATCACGCCCGAGCCCGAGATATCGAAGCGTGCATTGCGGAGCTTGAGTCGCATCTGCAACGCGGCGTAAAGGCCATAACCCACTATCTGGATACACAGAAAGCAAAACAGCCCTGACATTTAAAATGCCAGGGATGTGGGTAACTCATTATTGATCCGCGCCTCAGATTTTGAAGCTGTCGACCAATTGCTTGAGGCGGCTGGCTTGCTGCGACAGCGCATCGCAGTCCTTGAGGGTTTCGTTGAGATTCACCACACCTTGCTGATTGAGCAGATTGATCTGGTTGATATCCACATTGAGAGTTTCGACCACGGCGGTTTGCTCCTCGGTAGCGGCGGCAACCGACTGGTTCATACCGTCGATTTCCTCGATACGCTGGGTCACGCTGATCAAACGAGCACCCGCCTGATTGGCCACCTCTACGCTTTCCTCGCTGGAAACCTGGCTCGCATTCATGGTGCTGACTGCTTCACGGGACCCCACTTGCAGCGAGGTGATCATTTTGTGTATCTCCTCTGCCGACTCCTGAGTGCGGTGAGCGAGGTTGCGCACCTCATCTGCCACCACGGCAAAGCCTCGTCCCGCTTCGCCCGCACGCGCTGCCTCAATGGCTGCGTTGAGGGCCAACAAGTTGGTTTGCTGCGAGATACCTTTGATCACATCCAAAATGTGGCCAATATTGTCGGTACTGGCATTCAGCGTTTCAATTTGCGCACACGACAAGCTGATTTTCTGCGACAGCTCGGTCATGGCCTGAATGGTCTGCTCAACAACTTTACGACCATCATCTGCCTGCTCGCTGGCACCGCTGGCATGCTGTGATGCGTCTGCGGCGTTGCGGGCGATTTCCTGGGTAGCGGCACCCAGCTCGTTGATGGCTGCGGCTACGCTGTTGGTGCGAGCACTCTGCTCGTCCGAACCGACAATGGATGCGTTGGACGATGCCATCACGCGATGGGACAAGTCATGCACCTGGCGGGTGGCTGAGGACACCTCACTGATTGACGCGTGAATACGCTCTACAAACTGGTTGAACGAGCCGGCCAACTCGCCGAATTCATCCTTGTTCTCAATCACCAGGCGACGCGTCAAATCACCTTCACCCTGGGCGATGTCCTGCATCGCACGGCCCATGGTAGTCAGCGGGCGCATCAAGACCTGGATCAACAAGCTCAGCAGCAACGCAATCGCTGCCACGGCAATAAACATCGCAATCAGTGCAGATGTGCGGAACTTGGACAGCGGTGCGTAAGCCTTGTCTTTGTCTATCGATTGGCCAATGTACCAATCAGCAGACGGCAGGCCCGTCACCGGGGTAAAGGCAATGATCCGCTCCTGACCATTGAGCTTCACTTCCTGGATACCCTTCTCGATCCGCAGGGAACTGGACGGGTAGATATCCTTCAGGTTTTTCATGACCTGATCTTTATCCGGACTGACGATGACCTGACCATCACCACTCACCAAAAATGCGTAACCCAGGCCACCTGTGTCGACCGAGTTAATGATTTTGACCAGGCTGTCCAGGCTCAAGTCGCCCCCCACTACACCCAGCAACTCACCGCCTTTTTTGACTGGCATGGCGATGGTCACAATCAGTCCACCCACAGCTGCCATGTAAGGTGGCGTGAGCATGGTTTGACCTGCGTTTACAGCCTGCTTGTACCAAGCGCGCTCGCGGGGGTCATAACCTTCAGGCATGTTGGCATCAGGGCGTTGGGTAAATACCCCATTTGCTTGCCCGACGTAGGTGAACTGGAAGTTAGAGGTGAATGCACGCTGGTCGACCAACCCAGGGAGGTCAGCCTGAGCGCCTTGGTGGGCAATGTTTTGTGCAAGGCTCTCCAGTACCAGGATGCGGCCACTGAGCCAATTCTGAACGCTGCTGGCTGTCAGGTTGCCAGACTGCTGCACCGAGGATTCGATGTTTTGCTTGATCGTATCCCGCTGCAGGTAGTCGTTGTACAAAGTGAATAACGCAAACGCCAGAACCACGACGCCTGAAGCGGCCAAAAGGATTTTATGGCTGAACTTGAGATTCATAGCATGGGACTTCTTATGCCAATAGGGAGGATGCGTACGGGGCGATATCCCGAGTAGCCGCACAAGCCGCCTTTGGGCGGCTCTGCACGCACGCAGTGCTTAACAGGCTGTCGGCACCATGTGCGGAATACTTAGCCACTTTTACTGGCAATGTGTTTATTCCGACGAAAGCGCAAGCGCGGCTTTCTGGAGTGGTATTGGAGAGGGGCTAGAAAATTGATGTGCGCTGAGGATTTACGTCGCGCAAAAACAAAACCCCTGTCTGCGTAAGCAGACAGGGGTTTCGGAATTCAATCTTGACGATGACCTACTCTCACATGGGGAAACCCCACACTACCATCGGCGATGCATCGTTTCACTACTGAGTTCGGGATGGGATCAGGTGGTTCCAATGCTCTATGGTCGTCAAGAAATTCTGTGGCAGATCCGTTATCAAAACGTACCTGCGAAAACTTGGGACTTCTATAAAAACAAAATCCCCGTCTGCGTGAGCAGACAGGGATTTTGGAATTTAATCTTGACGATGACCTACTCTCACATGGGGAAACCCCACACTACCATCGGCGATGCATCGTTTCACTACTGAGTTCGGGATGGGATCAGGTGGTTCCAATGCTCTATGGTCGTCAAGAAATTCGGTAGCCAGGTCGTTTACCTTTCGGTTCACGCTCCAGCGAATGGGTATGTAATAGAGTGGTGTTTTGTGAGTCGCAAACTTTCGGTTTGTATCGTCTTCACACACCGCAACTTGCAGGCTCTTGTGTTCAAGGGCGCAAATTGCTTGGGTGTTATATGGTCAAGCCTCACGGGCAATTAGTATTGGTTAGCTCAACGCCTCACAGC
Organism: Pseudomonas kulmbachensis; assembly: GCF_963681935.1. Lineage (NCBI taxonomy): Bacteria > Pseudomonadati > Pseudomonadota > Gammaproteobacteria > Pseudomonadales > Pseudomonadaceae > Pseudomonas > Pseudomonas kulmbachensis. Next base: position 5,201,219 of record NZ_OY817088.1, read on the forward strand.
GCTTACACACCCAACCTATCAACGTCGTAGTCTTCGACGGCCCTTTAGGGAACTCAAGGTTCCAGTGAGATCTCATCTTGAGGCAAGTTTCCCGCTTAGATGCTTTCAGCGGTTATCTTTCCCGAACATAGCTACCCGGCAATGCCACTGGCGTGACAACCGGAACACCAGAGGTTCGTCCACTCCGGTCCTCTCGTACTAGGAGCAGCCCCTCTCAAATCTCAAACGTCCACGGCAGATAGGGACCGAACTGTCTCACGACGTTCTAAACCCAGCTCGCGTACCACTTTAAATGGCGAACAGCCATACCCTTGGGACCGGCTTCAGCCCCAGGATGTGATGAGCCGACATCGAGGTGCCAAACACCGCCGTCGATATGAACTCTTGGGCGGTATCAGCCTGTTATCCCCGGAGTACCTTTTATCCGTTGAGCGATGGCCCTTCCATACAGAACCACCGGATCACTAAGACCTACTTTCGTACCTGCTCGACGTGTCTGTCTCGCAGTCAAGCGCGCTTTTGCCTTTATACTCTACGACCGATTTCCGACCGGTCTGAGCGCACCTTCGTACTCCTCCGTTACTCTTTAGGAGGAGACCGCCCCAGTCAAACTACCCACCATACACTGTCCTCGATCCGGATAACGGACCTGAGTTAGAACCTCAAAGTTGCCAGGGTGGTATTTCAAGGTTGGCTCCATGCAGACTGGCGTCCACACTTCAAAGCCTCCCACCTATCCTACACAAGCAAATTCAAAGTCCAGTGCAAAGCTATAGTAAAGGTTCACGGGGTCTTTCCGTCTAGCCGCGGATACACTGCATCTTCACAGCGATTTCAATTTCACTGAGTCTCGGGTGGAGACAGCGCCGCCATCGTTACGCCATTCGTGCAGGTCGGAACTTACCCGACAAGGAATTTCGCTACCTTAGGACCGTTATAGTTACGGCCGCCGTTTACCGGGGCTTCGATCAAGAGCTTCGCGTTAGCTAACCCCATCAATTAACCTTCCGGCACCGGGCAGGCGTCACACCCTATACGTCCACTTTCGTGTTTGCAGAGTGCTGTGTTTTTAATAAACAGTCGCAGCGGCCTGGTATCTTCGACCGGCGTGGGCTTACGCAGTAAATGCTTCACCCTCACCGGCGCACCTTCTCCCGAAGTTACGGTGCCATTTTGCCTAGTTCCTTCACCCGAGTTCTCTCAAGCGCCTTGGTATTCTCTACCCAACCACCTGTGTCGGTTTGGGGTACGGTTCCTGGTTACCTGAAGCTTAGAAGCTTTTCTTGGAAGCATGGCATCAACCACTTCGTTGTCTAAAAGACAACTCGTCATCAGCTCTCGGCCTTAGAATCCCGGATTTACCTAAGATTCCAGCCTACCACCTTAAACTTGGACAACCAACGCCAAGCTGGCCTAGCCTTCTCCGTCCCTCCATCGCAATAACCAGAAGTACAGGAATATTAACCTGTTTTCCATCGACTACGCTTTTCAGCCTCGCCTTAGGGACCGACTAACCCTGCGTCGATTAACGTTGCGCAGGAAACCTTGGTCTTTCGGCGTGGGTGTTTTTCACACCCATTATCGTTACTCATGTCAGCATTCGCACTTCTGATACCTCCAGCAAGCTTCTCAACTCACCTTCACAGGCTTACAGAACGCTCCTCTACCGCATCACCTAAGTGATACCCGTAGCTTCGGTGTATGGTTTGAGCCCCGTTAAATCTTCCGCGCAGGCCGACTCGACTAGTGAGCTATTACGCTTTCTTTAAAGGGTGGCTGCTTCTAAGCCAACCTCCTAGCTGTCTAAGCCTTCCCACATCGTTTCCCACTTAACCATAACTTTGGGACCTTAGCTGACGGTCTGGGTTGTTTCCCTTTTCACGACGGACGTTAGCACCCGCCGTGTGTCTCCCATGCTCGGCACTTGTAGGTATTCGGAGTTTGCATCGGTTTGGTAAGTCGGGATGACCCCCTAGCCGAAACAGTGCTCTACCCCTACAGTGATACATGAGGCGCTACCTAAATAGCTTTCGAGGAGAACCAGCTATCTCCGAGCTTGATTAGCCTTTCACTCCGATCCACAGGTCATCCGCTAACTTTTCAACGGTAGTCGGTTCGGTCCTCCAGTTAGTGTTACCCAACCTTCAACCTGCCCATGGATAGATCGCCCGGTTTCGGGTCTATTCCCAGCGACTAGACGCCCTATTAAGACTCGCTTTCGCTACGCCTCCCCTATTCGGTTAAGCTTGCCACTGAAAATAAGTCGCTGACCCATTATACAAAAGGTACGCAGTCACCCAACAAAGTAGGCTCCCACTGCTTGTACGCATACGGTTTCAGGATCTATTTCACTCCCCTCTCCGGGGTTCTTTTCGCCTTTCCCTCACGGTACTAGTTCACTATCGGTCAGTCAGTAGTATTTAGCCTTGGAGGATGGTCCCCCCATATTCAGACAAAGTTTCTCGTGCTCCGTCCTACTCGATTTCACTGTAAAGATGTTTTCGCGTACAGGGCTATCACCCACTATGGCCGCACTTTCCAGAGCGTTCCGCTAACATCAATACAGCTTAAGGGCTGGTCCCCGTTCGCTCGCCACTACTAAGGGAATCTCGGTTGATTTCTTTTCCTCAGGGTACTTAGATGTTTCAGTTCCCTGGTTCGCTTCTTAAGCCTATGTATTCAGCTTAAGATACCTAACTTATGTTAGGTGGGTTCCCCCATTCAGACATCTCCGGATCAAAGTCTGTTTGCCGACTCCCCGAAGCTTTTCGCAGGCTACCACGTCTTTCATCGCCTCTGACTGCCAAGGCATCCACCGTATGCGCTTCTTCACTTGACCATATAACCCCAAGCAATCTGGTTATACTATGAAGACGACATTCGCCGAAAATTCGCATGTTCAATTAAGAACTCATTCACAAATTTTACCTTAGCCTGAATAAACACCAGTGAAAGTGTTATCCAGTCTAACTTTCTATTACATACCCAAATTTTTAAAGAACGATCTAATCAAAAGATCAGAAATCAACATTCACTCTCTTTCGAGAAAATGTTCATTTCTAAGCTTTACGATAGAGAAGCCGTACAACTTAAGTGGCTTCTACCGTCTTTTACAGTGAATCAAGCAATTCGTGTGGGAACTTATGGAGCAGCTGATGTCGTCGATTAAGGAGGTGATCCAGCCGCAGGTTCCCCTACGGCTACCTTGTTACGACTTCACCCCAGTCATGAATCACACCGTGGTAACCGTCCTCCCGAAGGTTAGACTAGCTACTTCTGGTGCAACCCACTCCCATGGTGTGACGGGCGGTGTGTACAAGGCCCGGGAACGTATTCACCGTGACATTCTGATTCACGATTACTAGCGATTCCGACTTCACGCAGTCGAGTTGCAGACTGCGATCCGGACTACGATCGGTTTTATGGGATTAGCTCCACCTCGCGGCTTGGCAACCCTTTGTACCGACCATTGTAGCACGTGTGTAGCCCAGGCCGTAAGGGCCATGATGACTTGACGTCATCCCCACCTTCCTCCGGTTTGTCACCGGCAGTCTCCTTAGAGTGCCCACCATTACGTGCTGGTAACTAAGGACAAGGGTTGCGCTCGTTACGGGACTTAACCCAACATCTCACGACACGAGCTGACGACAGCCATGCAGCACCTGTCTCAATGTTCCCGAAGGCACCAATCTATCTCTAGAAAGTTCATTGGATGTCAAGGCCTGGTAAGGTTCTTCGCGTTGCTTCGAATTAAACCACATGCTCCACCGCTTGTGCGGGCCCCCGTCAATTCATTTGAGTTTTAACCTTGCGGCCGTACTCCCCAGGCGGTCAACTTAATGCGTTAGCTGCGCCACTAAGAGTTCAAGACTCCCAACGGCTAGTTGACATCGTTTACGGCGTGGACTACCAGGGTATCTAATCCTGTTTGCTCCCCACGCTTTCGCACCTCAGTGTCAGTATCAGTCCAGGTAGTCGCCTTCGCCACTGGTGTTCCTTCCTATATCTACGCATTTCACCGCTACACAGGAAATTCCACTACCCTCTACCATACTCTAGCTTGCCAGTTTTGGATGCAGTTCCCAGGTTGAGCCCGGGGATTTCACATTCAACTTAACAAACCACCTACGCGCGCTTTACGCCCAGTAATTCCGATTAACGCTTGCACCCTCTGTATTACCGCGGCTGCTGGCACAGAGTTAGCCGGTGCTTATTCTGTCGGTAACGTCAAGACAGTCACGTATTAGGTAACTGCCCTTCCTCCCAACTTAAAGTGCTTTACAATCCGAAGACCTTCTTCACACACGCGGCATGGCTGGATCAGGCTTTCGCCCATTGTCCAATATTCCCCACTGCTGCCTCCCGTAGGAGTCTGGACCGTGTCTCAGTTCCAGTGTGACTGATCATCCTCTCAGACCAGTTACGGATCGTAGCCTTGGTGAGCCATTACCTCACCAACTAGCTAATCCGACCTAGGCTCATCTGATAGCGCAAGGCCCGAAGGTCCCCTGCTTTCTCCCGTAGGACGTATGCGGTATTAGCGTCCGTTTCCGAACGTTATCCCCCACTATCAGGCAGATTCCTAGGTATTACTCACCCGTCCGCCGCTCTCAAGAGAAGCAAGCTTCTCTCTACCGCTCGACTTGCATGTGTTAGGCCTGCCGCCAGCGTTCAATCTGAGCCATGATCAAACTCTTCAGTTCAAACATCTTTGGGTTTTTAAGAAACCCTAAACTTGGCTCAGCAATCGTTGGTTACATCTTTGATTTCTCGCGGAGTAACTTGTGATGCTGATAATCTTGTTGACTATCAGTCTGACTCCACAAGCACCCACACGAATTGCTTGATTCAGTTGTTAAAGAGCGGTTGGTTAGCTTTCGCTGAACCGAGGCGCGCATTCTACAGCAGCCTCTGTTGCTGTCAAGCGGTTATTTAAGATGTTTTCAAAGTTTCCTCTGTAACATCAACCACTTGCGCTTTCGATCTCTCGTTAGCGGGAGGCGAATTCTACAGCGTTACACGCTGCTGTCAACACCTTATTTCCTGCTACGTTCAATCTACTTGTTAGCCAGGCAAATGGCCTGGTTAACAGCACACGCTTTTTACAAAGCTTGTACTTATACAAAAACAAAATCCCCGACTGCGTGAGCAGACAGGGATTTTGGAATTTAATCTTGACGATGACCTACTCTCACATGGGGAAACCCCACACTACCATCGGCGATGCATCGTTTCACTACTGAGTTCGGGATGGGATCAGGTGGTTCCAATGCTCTATGGTCGTCAAGAAATTCGGTAGCCAGGTCGTTTGCCTTTCGGCTCACGCTCCAGCGAATGGGTATGTAATAGAGTGGTGTTTTGTGAATCGCAAACTTTCGGTTTGTATCGTCTTCACACACCGCAACTTGCAGGCTCTTGTGTTCAAGGGCGCAAATTGCTTGGGTGTTATATGGTCAAGCCTCACGGGCAATTAGTATTGGTTAGCTCAACGCCTCACAGCGCTTACACACCCAACCTATCAACGTCGTAGTCTTCGACGGCCCTTTAGGGAACTCAAGGTTCCAGTGAGATCTCATCTTGAGGCAAGTTTCCCGCTTAGATGCTTTCAGCGGTTATCTTTCCCGAACATAGCTACCCGGCAATGCCACTGGCGTGACAACCGGAACACCAGAGGTTCGTCCACTCCGGTCCTCTCGTACTAGGAGCAGCCCCTCTCAAATCTCAAACGTCCACGGCAGATAGGGACCGAACTGTCTCACGACGTTCTAAACCCAGCTCGCGTACCACTTTAAATGGCGAACAGCCATACCCTTGGGACCGGCTTCAGCCCCAGGATGTGATGAGCCGACATCGAGGTGCCAAACACCGCCGTCGATATGAACTCTTGGGCGGTATCAGCCTGTTATCCCCGGAGTACCTTTTATCCGTTGAGCGATGGCCCTTCCATACAGAACCACCGGATCACTAAGACCTACTTTCGTACCTGCTCGACGTGTCTGTCTCGCAGTCAAGCGCGCTTTTGCCTTTATACTCTACGACCGATTTCCGACCGGTCTGAGCGCACCTTCGTACTCCTCCGTTACTCTTTAGGAGGAGACCGCCCCAGTCAAACTACCCACCATACACTGTCCTCGATCCGGATAACGGACCTGAGTTAGAACCTCAAAGTTGCCAGGGTGGTATTTCAAGGTTGGCTCCATGCAGACTGGCGTCCACACTTCAAAGCCTCCCACCTATCCTACACAAGCAAATTCAAAGTCCAGTGCAAAGCTATAGTAAAGGTTCACGGGGTCTTTCCGTCTAGCCGCGGATACACTGCATCTTCACAGCGATTTCAATTTCACTGAGTCTCGGGTGGAGACAGCGCCGCCATCGTTACGCCATTCGTGCAGGTCGGAACTTACCCGACAAGGAATTTCGCTACCTTAGGACCGTTATAGTTACGGCCGCCGTTTACCGGGGCTTCGATCAAGAGCTTCGCGTTAGCTAACCCCATCAATTAACCTTCCGGCACCGGGCAGGCGTCACACCCTATACGTCCACTTTCGTGTTTGCAGAGTGCTGTGTTTTTAATAAACAGTCGCAGCGGCCTGGTATCTTCGACCGGCGTGGGCTTACGCAGTAAATGCTTCACCCTCACCGGCGCACCTTCTCCCGAAGTTACGGTGCCATTTTGCCTAGTTCCTTCACCCGAGTTCTCTCAAGCGCCTTGGTATTCTCTACCCAACCACCTGTGTCGGTTTGGGGTACGGTTCCTGGTTACCTGAAGCTTAGAAGCTTTTCTTGGAAGCATGGCATCAACCACTTCGTTGTCTAAAAGACAACTCGTCATCAGCTCTCGGCCTTAGAATCCCGGATTTACCTAAGATTCCAGCCTACCACCTTAAACTTGGACAACCAACGCCAAGCTGGCCTAGCCTTCTCCGTCCCTCCATCGCAATAACCAGAAGTACAGGAATATTAACCTGTTTTCCATCGACTACGCTTTTCAGCCTCGCCTTAGGGACCGACTAACCCTGCGTCGATTAACGTTGCGCAGGAAACCTTGGTCTTTCGGCGTGGGTGTTTTTCACACCCATTATCGTTACTCATGTCAGCATTCGCACTTCTGATACCTCCAGCAAGCTTCTCAACTCACCTTCACAGGCTTACAGAACGCTCCTCTACCGCATCACCTAAGTGATACCCGTAGCTTCGGTGTATGGTTTGAGCCCCGTTAAATCTTCCGCGCAGGCCGACTCGACTAGTGAGCTATTACGCTTTCTTTAAAGGGTGGCTGCTTCTAAGCCAACCTCCTAGCTGTCTAAGCCTTCCCACATCGTTTCCCACTTAACCATAACTTTGGGACCTTAGCTGACGGTCTGGGTTGTTTCCCTTTTCACGACGGACGTTAGCACCCGCCGTGTGTCTCCCATGCTCGGCACTTGTAGGTATTCGGAGTTTGCATCGGTTTGGTAAGTCGGGATGACCCCCTAGCCGAAACAGTGCTCTACCCCCTACAGTGATACATGAGGCGCTACCTAAATAGCTTTCGAGGAGAACCAGCTATCTCCGAGCTTGATTAGCCTTTCACTCCGATCCACAGGTCATCCGCTAACTTTTCAACGGTAGTCGGTTCGGTCCTCCAGTTAGTGTTACCCAACCTTCAACCTGCCCATGGATAGATCGCCCGGTTTCGGGTCTATTCCCAGCGACTAGACGCCCTATTAAGACTCGCTTTCGCTACGCCTCCCCTATTCGGTTAAGCTTGCCACTGAAAATAAGTCGCTGACCCATTATACAAAAGGTACGCAGTCACCCAACAAAGTAGGCTCCCACTGCTTGTACGCATACGGTTTCAGGATCTATTTCACTCCCCTCTCCGGGGTTCTTTTCGCCTTTCCCTCACGGTACTAGTTCACTATCGGTCAGTCAGTAGTATTTAGCCTTGGAGGATGGTCCCCCCATATTCAGACAAAGTTTCTCGTGCTCCGTCCTACTCGATTTCACTGTAAAGATGTTTTCGCGTACAGGGCTATCACCCACTATGGCCGCACTTTCCAGAGCGTTCCGCTAACATCAATACAGCTTAAGGGCTGGTCCCCGTTCGCTCGCCACTACTAAGGGAATCTCGGTTGATTTCTTTTCCTCAGGGTACTTAGATGTTTCAGTTCCCCTGGTTCGCTTCTTAAGCCTATGTATTCAGCTTAAGATACCTAACTTATGTTAGGTGGGTTCCCCCATTCAGACATCTCCGGATCAAAGTCTGTTTGCCGACTCCCCGAAGCTTTTCGCAGGCTACCACGTCTTTCATCGCCTCTGACTGCCAAGGCATCCACCGTATGCGCTTCTTCACTTGACCATATAACCCCAAGCAATCTGGTTATACTATGAAGACGACATTCGCCGAAAATTCGCATGTTCAATTAAGAACTCATTCACAAATTTTACCTTAGCCTGAATAAACACCAGTGAAAGTGTTATCCAGTCTAACTTTCTATTACATACCCAAATTTTTAAAGAACGATCTAATCAAAAGATCAGAAATCAACATTCACTCTCTTTCGAGAAAATGTTCATTTCTAAGCTTTACGATAGAGAAGCCGTACAACTTAAGTGGCTTCTACCGTCTTTTACAGTGAATCAAGCAATTCGTGTGGGAACTTATGGAGCAGCTGATGTCGTCGATTAAGGAGGTGATCCAGCCGCAGGTTCCCCTACGGCTACCTTGTTACGACTTCACCCCAGTCATGAATCACACCGTGGTAACCGTCCTCCCGAAGGTTAGACTAGCTACTTCTGGTGCAACCCACTCCCATGGTGTGACGGGCGGTGTGTACAAGGCCCGGGAACGTATTCACCGTGACATTCTGATTCACGATTACTAGCGATTCCGACTTCACGCAGTCGAGTTGCAGACTGCGATCCGGACTACGATCGGTTTTATGGGATTAGCTCCACCTCGCGGCTTGGCAACCCTTTGTACCGACCATTGTAGCACGTGTGTAGCCCAGGCCGTAAGGGCCATGATGACTTGACGTCATCCCCACCTTCCTCCGGTTTGTCACCGGCAGTCTCCTTAGAGTGCCCACCATTACGTGCTGGTAACTAAGGACAAGGGTTGCGCTCGTTACGGGACTTAACCCAACATCTCACGACACGAGCTGACGACAGCCATGCAGCACCTGTCTCAATGTTCCCGAAGGCACCAATCTATCTCTAGAAAGTTCATTGGATGTCAAGGCCTGGTAAGGTTCTTCGCGTTGCTTCGAATTAAACCACATGCTCCACCGCTTGTGCGGGCCCCCGTCAATTCATTTGAGTTTTAACCTTGCGGCCGTACTCCCCAGGCGGTCAACTTAATGCGTTAGCTGCGCCACTAAGAGTTCAAGACTCCCAACGGCTAGTTGACATCGTTTACGGCGTGGACTACCAGGGTATCTAATCCTGTTTGCTCCCCACGCTTTCGCACCTCAGTGTCAGTATCAGTCCAGGTAGTCGCCTTCGCCACTGGTGTTCCTTCCTATATCTACGCATTTCACCGCTACACAGGAAATTCCACTACCCTCTACCATACTCTAGCTTGCCAGTTTTGGATGCAGTTCCCAGGTTGAGCCCGGGGATTTCACATTCAACTTAACAAACCACCTACGCGCGCTTTACGCCCAGTAATTCCGATTAACGCTTGCACCCTCTGTATTACCGCGGCTGCTGGCACAGAGTTAGCCGGTGCTTATTCTGTCGGTAACGTCAAGACAGTCACGTATTAGGTAACTGCCCTTCCTCCCAACTTAAAGTGCTTTACAATCCGAAGACCTTCTTCACACACGCGGCATGGCTGGATCAGGCTTTCGCCCATTGTCCAATATTCCCCACTGCTGCCTCCCGTAGGAGTCTGGACCGTGTCTCAGTTCCAGTGTGACTGATCATCCTCTCAGACCAGTTACGGATCGTAGCCTTGGTGAGCCATTACCTCACCAACTAGCTAATCCGACCTAGGCTCATCTGATAGCGCAAGGCCCGAAGGTCCCCTGCTTTCTCCCGTAGGACGTATGCGGTATTAGCGTCCGTTTCCGAACGTTATCCCCCACTATCAGGCAGATTCCTAGGTATTACTCACCCGTCCGCCGCTCTCAAGAGAAGCAAGCTTCTCTCTACCGCTCGACTTGCATGTGTTAGGCCTGCCGCCAGCGTTCAATCTGAGCCATGATCAAACTCTTCAGTTCAAACATCTTTGGGTTTTTAAGAAACCCTAAACTTGGCTCAGCAATCGTTGGTTACATCTTTGATTTCTCGCGGAGTAACTTGTGATGCTGATAATCTTGTTGACTATCAGTCTGACTCCACAAGCACCCACACGAATTGCTTGATTCAGTTGTTAAAGAGCGGTTGGTTAGCTTTCGCTGAACCGAGGCGCGCATTCTACAGCAGCCTCTGTTGCTGTCAAGCGGTTATTTTAAGATGTTTTCAAAGTTTCCTCTGTAACATCAACCACTTGCGCTTTCGATCTCTCGTTAGCGGGAGGCGAATTCTACAGCGTTACACGCTGCTGTCAACACCTCATTTCCTGCTTCGATGACTTGAAGCTGACACTGTCGAAAACCAATCCAACTCATTGAAACTCAAGGAGTTTTCCGTTTCGACTGCGCCGGAAGTGGGCGAATTATAGGCCGTTACAATTTTAGGTCAAGGCTTAATTGAGCAAAACTATCAATTAGTCCGAAAGCCCCCAAATTACACCTATATAGAGGGGTGCTGGCGCACCCCTCTATATAGCTACAACACACCCGACAACCGCAAAGCCTGCACCGCACCCGCCTGCATCCCCAACACCCGCTCCAACACCTGCTGAGTATGCTCACCCAACAAAGGAGGGGCATTACGGTACTCCACCGGCGTTTCGGACAACCGGATAGGGCTGGCCACTTGCGGCACCAGTCCCGCCAACGCATGGGGCAACTGCATCGCCAGCCCCCGAGCCTGTACCTGAGGATCAGCAAACACCTGAGCCAGGTCATTGATCGGCCCACAGGGAACACCAACCGCCTCCAGCTGCGCTACCCACTCAGCCGTGGTCTTGAACACCGTCGCCTGCCTGATAAGCGGCACCAGCACCCCGCGATTAGCGACACGCAGTTTGTTGGTAGCAAAGCGCGGATCATCCACCCACTCAGACCGACCTGCCACCTCTGCAAACTTGCGGAACTGGCTGTCATTCCCCACGGTAAGGATGAAGTCACCATCTGCCGTCGGAAAATCCTGATAAGGCACAATATTCGGATGAGCATTGCCCAGACGCTGAGGGGCAACACCTGTAGTTAGATAGTTCATCGCCTGATTCGCCAGGCAGGCCACCTGCACATCCAACAGCGCCATATCAATATGCTGACCACCGCCGTCATGCTGACGATGTGCAAGAGCTGCCAGAATCGCGACCGTGGAGTAGAGCCCGGTCAAAATGTCCGTGAGCGCAACTCCAACCTTTACCGGACCTGCGCCCTCCTCACCCTCTGGCCGCCCGGTCAGACTCATCAGACCGCCCAAGCCCTGAACCATGAAGTCATAACCTGCCCGCTTGGCATAGGGACCGGTTTGACCGAACCCTGTAATCGAGCAGTAGATCAAATCGGGATTCAATGCCTTTAGCGACGCGTAGTCCAAGCCGTAAGCTTGCAGACCACCCACCTTGAAGTTCTCGATCAGAATGTCGGACTTGGCCGCCAGCTCACGAACCAGCTGCTGCCCCTCAGGCTTGGTGAAATCAATAGTTACCGATTGCTTGTTGCGGTTGGCCGACAAGTAATAGGCAGCCTCCCCGGTACTCTCGCCATAGGCATCTTTAAGGAAGGGCGGCCCCCAGGCACGAGTGTCATCACCATTACCCGGGCGCTCAACCTTGATCACCTCAGCCCCCAGGTCCGCCAGTATCTGCCCCGCCCACGGCCCCGCCAGCACACGAGACAAATCCAACACCCGCAAATGCGATAAAGCACCCATGAGCCGAGCTCCTGTTAATAGAACGCCTGAAGACCAGTCTGCGCACGACCAAGGATCAAGGCATGCACGTCATGCGTGCCTTCATAGGTGTTAACAACTTCCAGATTGACCAGATGACGAGCTACCCCGAACTCATCCGAGATACCGTTACCGCCCAGCATGTCGCGAGCCATACGTGCGATATCCAAGGACTTGCCGCATGAGTTGCGCTTCATGATTGAAGTAATCTCAACAGCCGCAGTACCTTCGTCCTTCATCCGCCCCAGACGCAGGCAACCCTGCAGAGCCAACGTAATCTCGGTCTGCATATCAGCCAGCTTTTTCTGGATCAACTGAGTTGCCGCCAAAGGCCGACCAAACTGATGACGATCCAGGGTGTACTGACGCGCCGTGTGCCAGCAAAACTCAGCGGCACCAAGCGCACCCCAGGAGATGCCATAACGAGCAGAGTTAAGGCAGGTAAAAGGACCTTTCAGGCCGCGCACATCCGGAAAGATGTTCTCTTGCGGCACAAACACGTTATCCATAACGATTTCACCTGTAATGGAAGCACGCAAGCCAACCTTGCCGTGAATCGTAGGCGTAGTCAGACCCTTCCAGCCTTTTTCCAGAACAAAGCCACGAATGTCGCCTTCATCGTCCTTGGCCCACACCACAAATACATCAGCGATAGGACTGTTGGTGATCCACATCTTGCTACCCGTCAGGCTGTAGCCGCCATCTACCGAACGGGCACGAGTGATCATCGCGCCTGGATCAGAACCATGATTAGGCTCTGTCAGACCAAAACAGCCAATCCACTCGCCAGACGCCAGCTTGGGTAGATACTTTTGCTTTTGCGCCTCAGTACCGAACTCATTGATCGGCACCATTACCAGAGACGACTGCACACTCATCATCGAGCGATAACCTGAGTCGACACGCTCAACCTCACGCGCAATCAGGCCGTAGCTGACGTAGTTAAGGCCACTACCACCGTACTGCTCAGGAATCATTGCACCCAGCAGACCGGTTTCGCCCATTTCGCGAAAGATCGCAGGGTCAGTCTTCTCATTACGGAAAGCCTCAAGCACACGCGGCGCCAACTTGTCCTGAGCGAATTGCTCAGCACTGTCGCGCACCATGCGCTCTTCTTCAGTGAGCTGCTGATCCAGCAACAGTGGATCAATCCAGTTGAAGCTTGCTTTACCCGCCATGAGAGAACCCTCGTGTAATAGGTCAAATATCGTGGGCCAATCCTAGGCCCCTTCTATATAGAAGGACAAACGAGGATTCGACACCATCTTGTGATAATTTCTCACTCCGTAGCCCTCAAGAAAGCCATTTCTGACTGTATTTAGTGAGGAAGCCGTACATGCGCCGCAAGATCCCTAGTACAACAGCTCTCATCAGCTTCGAGACCGCTGCACGTCACGAAAGCTTTACCAAGGCAGCACATGAGCTATCCCTCACTCAAGGGGCTATTTGCCGACAGATTGCCGGCCTGGAAGAGTTCTTGAGTGTAGAACTCTTCCGACGCTCCAAGCGCGGCGTAAAGCTGACTGAAGCAGGGCTTTCCTACAGCCGGCGCATTGCCACCCAGTTGGATGCCGTAGAACGGGATACGCTGTCCGTCATGGGCCAACAAGGTGCCAACGTGATTGAGCTGGCCGTAGTGCCCACTTTCGGCACGCAATGGCTATTACCTCGCCTCAAGGACTTCCAGCAACAACACCCGGACGTCACAGTAAACCTGACCAACCGCACACGCCCCTTCCTGTTTGCCGATACCGATTTTGATGCCGCCATCTATTTCGGCGATGCCGATTGGTCCGGCACATCGTCCTACCGCCTGATGGGCGAAAACCCGGTCCCCGTGTGTAGCCCCGCATTATTAGGCGCACAGCAGAACCTCAGCCCTCAAGCGCTCGCAGAACTGCCCCTACTGCAACAAACCACCCGCCCCTACGCCTGGCGCCAATGGTTTAACGCCCAGGACATGAATGTGCCACGAGACATGACCGGCCCACGTTACGAACTGTTCTCGATGCTGGCCCAGGCCGCCATGCATGAAATGGGAGTAGCCCTGATCCCGCCCTTCCTGATTCAGCGCGAACTGGCCGAAAAACGCCTGGTGATTGCCAATGATTGCGCCCTGTCCAGCACCAAGGCTTACTACCTGATGATCCCTGAACGAAAAATTGAATCAGCTTCACTGCAAGCTTTCCAGGACTGGCTGATCACGCAGGCCAAGGGATACAGCCTGATTTAATGCACCGCATCGTCCAGACAAACTATGTAGTGCCTAAAGAAATAGCACTACATATATAAGGAAATGTCGCTTTTAAACACTCTGTACTTTGGTCTAACTGGACAAACCTGAAGGCCAGTAACCACGCGGCCTGCAGGGTATTTCTCAAAGTTATGCAGCGATAACCAAAAGAAATGTGAAAAAAACTCAAAAAACAGGTAAATCTCCTGAAAGCCACGTTTTTAAAGGCGTGTAGCCAAGCGTTGCGACATTCGGTCACTGCATGACTTGTAGTTTAGATCTCGTCATCCTCCATAAGTCCTTGAAGGGCAAAAAAATTGCCAGCAGAATGCCCCGCCCCACCCATACTTTGGTGGGATCGTGCTGATCGGCCGCCCCAGTCGCACCATCCGTAGTGCGCTGGCTTTCTTATAAAAGATCACGCAGGAGATATGACGTGCACATTGGTGTTCCTCTCGAGACCCATACGGGTGAAACGCGGGTTGCTGCAACCCCGGAAACCATCAAGAAGCTGATCGGCCAAGGCCATAAAGTGACTGTTCAAAGCGGCGCTGGCATTAATGCCAGTGTTATCGACAGTGCTTATGAAGCCGCCGGCGCGACTATTGGCAACGCTACAGATGCTTTCGGCGCAGAGCTGATTCTCAAGGTTGTCGCTCCCAGCGATAGCGAACTGGCCCTGATCAAAACCGGCACCGTGCTGATTGGTATGCTTAACCCGTTCAGCAATGAAACCATTGCCAAACTGGCCGAGCGTGGGATCACTGCCTTCTCTCTCGAAGCTGCTCCACGAACCTCTCGTGCGCAAAGTCTTGATGTGCTGTCATCCCAAGCCAACATTGCTGGCTATAAAGCCGTCCTCGTCGCGGCTCACCACTATCCGCGCTTTATGCCGATGCTGATGACTGCCGCCGGGACCGTTAAAGCCGCTCGCGTGTTGATTCTGGGCGCTGGTGTTGCCGGCTTGCAGGCCATTGCCACCGCCAAGCGTTTGGGTGCAGTAATCGAAGCCTCCGATGTGCGACCTGCGGTTAAAGAGCAGATCGAATCCCTGGGCGCCAAATTTGTCGACGTACCTTACGAAACCGACGAAGAACGCGAATGCGCCGTTGGCGTAGGCGGTTATGCCCGCCCGATGCCAGCAAGCTGGATGCAGCGCCAGGCCTTGGCCGTTCACGAACGCGCCAAGCAGGCGGATATCGTGATCACCACCGCCCTGATCCCGGGCCGTAAAGCGCCTGTTCTGCTCAGCGCTGAAACCGTGGCCCAGATGAAACCAGGCTCGGTGGTCATCGACCTGGCTGCTGCCCAGGGCGGCAACTGCCCGCTGACCGTCGCCGACCAAGTGGTGGTTGAACATGGCGTGACCATCGTCGGCCACACCAACCTGCCCGCCATGGTTGCCGCTGACGCCTCGGCGCTTTACGCCCGCAACCTGCTGGACTTCCTCAAGCTGGTCTTCACCCCCGAAGGGCAGTTCCAGATCAACCTTGAAGACGACATCGTCGCCGCGTGCCTAATGTGCCGCGACGGTCAAGTCGTGCGCAAAAACGGCTGAGGATAAAAATAATGGAAGAACTCATCTCCCCCGGTATCTACAACCTGATCATCTTCGCGCTGGCCATTTATGTGGGCTATCACGTGGTCTGGAACGTTACCCCGGCGCTGCACACTCCACTCATGGCCGTTACCAACGCCATTTCGGCGATTGTCATCGTGGGCGCCATGCTCGCCGCCGCACTGACTGTTACCCCACTGGGTAAAACCATGGGCACATTGGCGGTCGCGCTGGCTGCCGTAAACGTATTCGGTGGATTTTTGGTCACCCGGCGCATGCTGGAAATGTTCAAGAAGAAAGCACCTAAAGCCAAAGAAGAGGTGCGCAAGCCATGAGCATGAACCTGGTCACTGTTCTGTATCTGGTTGCATCCATTTGCTTTATTCAGGCCCTCAAAGGTCTGTCACACCCCACTACCTCACGTCGCGGCAACCTGTTCGGCATGCTCGGCATGGGTCTGGCGATCATTACCACCGTCGGCCTGATCTACAAGTTGGGCGCCGAGATCGCCACCGCCGGTATTGGCTATGTGATTGTCGGCCTGCTGGTCGGCGGCACCGCTGGCTCGATCATGGCCAAACGCGTCGAAATGACCAAAATGCCTGAGCTGGTGGCTTTCATGCACAGCATGATTGGCCTCGCGGCGGTATTCATTGCGATCGCGGCCGTGGTCGAACCGCAGTCGCTGGGCATCGTCAAACACCTGGGCGACGCCATCCCTGCGGGCAACCGTCTGGAACTGTTCCTGGGCGCGGCCATTGGTGCAATCACCTTCTCCGGCTCAGTGATCGCCTTCGGCAAACTCTCGGGCAAGTACAAGTTCCGCCTGTTTCAGGGAGCACCGGTACAGTTCAGCGGCCAACACAAGCTGAACCTGGTACTGGGCCTGGCTACGTTGGGCCTGGGCATCACCTTTATGCTGACCGGCAACCTCAACGCCTTCGCGCTGATGCTGGCTCTGGCGTTTGTGCTGGGTGTGCTGATCATCATCCCGATTGGCGGCGCTGACATGCCGGTCGTGGTATCGATGCTTAATAGCTACTCAGGTTGGGCTGCAGCCGGTATCGGTTTCTCACTGAACAACTCGATGCTGATCATCGCCGGTTCGCTGGTAGGTTCTTCGGGTGCGATCCTGTCGTACATCATGTGCAAGGCGATGAACCGTTCGTTCTTCAACGTGATCCTCGGCGGCTTTGGTGGCGCAACTGACACTGGCGGCCCGGCGGGCGCACAAGAAGCTCGTCCGGTTAAATCCGGCTCGGCTGACGATGCCACCTTCCTGCTGATGAACGCCGACACCGTGATCATTGTTCCGGGCTATGGCCTGGCGGTAGCACGGGCACAACATGCGCTCAAAGAGCTGACCGAAAAGCTGACCCATCGCGGCGTAACCGTGAAGTATGCGATTCACCCGGTTGCAGGTCGCATGCCTGGCCATATGAACGTGCTGCTGGCCGAGGCCGAAGTGCCTTACGACCAAGTGTTCGAGATGGAAGACATCAACTCCGAGTTTGGCCAAGCTGACGTAGTGCTGGTGCTGGGCGCCAACGACGTGGTCAACCCCGCAGCCAAGAACGATCCGAAATCGCCAATTGCAGGCATGCCGATCCTCGAAGCTTATAAAGCCAAAACCGTCATCGTTAACAAACGCTCAATGGCCAGTGGCTATGCAGGTCTGGATAACGAACTGTTTTATCTGGATAAAACCATGATGGTCTTCGGCGACGCCAAAAAAGTTATTGAAGATATGGTCAAAGCCGTCGAGTAACATCCCGCATCATCGCAATATCGAGAACCCCGGCGCGGTAATGGCCGGGGTTTTTCTTTTTCCAAGGAACCCGACCAAAGGCTCTAAATCGGCCTCTGGCATTCGACCATGGTAGCGGGACGAAAGGCTCTGAAAATGAATAGACTGCGCCTCTTGCTTCCGTTGCCCGAGATAACAATCCATGTACCGTGAACGTATTCGCCTGAACTCCCTGCACGATAAGGTCATGAGCGCCGAAGATGCCGCCGCCCTTATCCAAGACGGCATGACCGTCGGCATGAGCGGTTTTACCCGTGCCGGTGAAGCCAAAGCCGTCCCGCAGGCCCTGGCCGAGCGGGCTAAAAAGTCGCCACTTAAAATCACCCTGATGACCGGCGCCAGCCTGGGTAACGACCTCGACAAGCAATTGACCGAAGCCGGTGTACTGGCCCGCCGCATGCCATTTCAGGTAGACAGCACCCTGCGCAAGGCGATCAACGCCGGCGAAGTGATGTTTATCGACCAGCATTTGTCCGAAACCGTTGAGCAACTGCGCAACAATCAGCTCAAGCTACCCGACATTGCAGTTATCGAAGCCGTCGCTATTACCGAGCAAGGTCATATTGTTCCGACGACCTCCGTGGGCAACTCCGCCAGCTTCGCGATTTTCGCCAAACAGGTGATCATCGAGATCAACATGGCGCATAACCCGAACCTGGAAGGTTTGCACGACATCTATATCCCGACCTACCGCCCGACGCGTACGCCGATTCCGCTGGTGAAAGTCGACGATCGTATCGGCAGCACCGCGATCCCGATCCCGCCGGAAAAAATCGTCGCTATCGTGATCACCAACAAGCCGGACTCGCCGTCCACCGTGTCCGAGCCGGACAGCGAAACCGACGGTATCGCCTTTCACCTGATCAATTTCCTCAAACAGGAAGTTGAAGCCGGGCGCATGACCAACAAGCTCGGCCCGCTGCAAGCCGGTATCGGTAACATCGCCAACGCCGTGATGTGCGGCCTGATCGACTCGCCGTTCGAAGACCTGACCATGTACTCCGAAGTACTTCAGGACTCGACCTTTGACCTGATCGACGCGGGCAAGATGACCTTCGCTTCGGGCAGCTCCATCACCTTGTCGGAACGTCGCAACTCGGACGTGTTCGGCAACCTGGAGCGCTACAAGGACAAGTTGGTGCTGCGCCCGCAAGAGATCTCCAACCACCCTGAAGTGGTTCGCCGCCTGGGCATCATCGGGATTAATACCGCGCTGGAATTCGACATCTACGGCAACGTTAACTCCACGCACGTCTGTGGCACACGGATGATGAACGGCATCGGCGGTTCAGGCGACTTCGCCCGCAACGCGCATCTGGCGATCTTCGTTACCAAATCGATTGCCAAGGCCGGGGCAATCTCCAGCGTGGTGCCAATGGTCAGCCACGTCGACCACACCGAGCACGACGTCGACATCCTCGTCACCGAGCAAGGCCTGGCTGATTTGCGCGGTCTGGCTCCGCGTGAGCGCGCACGCGTGATTATCGACAACTGTGTGCACCCTGACTTCCGTGAAGCCCTGAATGACTACTTCACCAAGGCCTGCGCAATTGGCGGTCACACACCGCACATCCTGCGTGAAGCCCTGAGCTGGCATATCAACCTGGAAGAAACCGGGAAAATGTTGCCGTAACACGCGAGCTAGACAGCCGCTGACCGAAAACTGTTTCGTCAGCGGCTTTTTTATACCTGTAATTTCAAAAACTGTACTGCTGTACTGGTCAATTTCTCTCCCTGAAACACACTTCCCCTACCATTTTTGCCAATTTCGCACCATTAAAGTGCGCACAGGTACAGTTGCGCTCATTTCTAGCCGTACAGCCCTCTTAAACAGTTAACTGGCCCATTGCAATACAGATGAACTGTATCTAGAGACCCTGGACAAAGAGGAGGATCATTGGCATCAGTTAAACCACTAGCCAATGCCGCCACAAGCGGAAGGATGTCACCATGGAACGTACACTCAGTTCCGAACTGTTCAGCGAAAGCAACTCTGTAAACACCCAGGCTTCCATGCCTTTGCGCGTACTTGCCAACCTGATGTTGTGGCAGCGCCGCATCTCCAGCCGCCATCAATTGGCTCGCCTGGACTCGCGTCTTCTGGCTGATGCCGGGATTAGCGAAGCACAGCGTTACGAAGAGCTGAGCAAGCCGTTCTGGCGCTAACTAGCGCTCGCTGGCCCTGACCACCGGTCCACCGCCAGCACCCTGAATTGAAAAAACAAAACCCGTCGCGGATTACCGCTGACGGGTTTTGTCGTTATGGGGCTATCGTTTTGGTAGCTTGCAAGCCAACAGGTACAGTTTTAAATATATTAAAATAAGGCAGGTACAGTTTGTGAAATACCTGATCCAGAGCACCCTGGCTACGGTTCCAGACAAAACATCCTTTGCCTGATGCGACCCTCAGCCTACTATTCGGCCCATAACCGTCTATTTTCATACGTTCACATTCAGGAGTCTTACCATGTCCACACTTCGCCTACTTAGCGCGGCTGCTCTGCTGGTCGTTGCTGCAAGCGCCAACGCCTCAAGCTTCATCGTTACCACCGACGGCATCGTGGGCACTCTAAAAGCCACATCCGATCTGACATCCGATGCCACTGGCTCGTTTCGTGACAACAAGATCGTGCGCGCAGCCCGTGACGACGCCGCCAGCTTCGTGGCCAGCGAAGGAACCATTCGTGGGGTAAAACTGGAAAGCGCCTTCGAAGCCATTCGCCAACAAGCGCCTCAATTGCAGGCCACTGATGCACAACTGGCTCAGGCCATCCTGACCATCTGATCAGGCACACATCCTGTAGCCACTGCCGCAGGTTGCGAATCGCAGCCTGCGGCAGTGTTTTGAACCAAGCTGGCCCTCCCCCGACCATTACGCTAGCCTTGAGCCTCATTCAAACAGCCTCGAGACCCATGCGCTTTCCCCTAATTGTTCTACTCGTACTCTGCTGGACTCAATCAGCCAACGCCTTCGACATGACCACCCAGAATGTGGTGCTCAGTGGTTACGTCACCAGTAAAGTGACGTCCGCGCCTTTTGATCACAAACTGATACGTGCCGCACAGGACGACGCCGCCGTCTTTATTGCCAGTGATGGCCAAATGAGAGGCGCACAGCTGGAGTCTGCCCTGCGTTATCTGCGCTTGAACCAGCCAAAATTGAGTGCCAGCGACCTTGAACTGGCACAGACAATTCTCGTCCAATAAGTACCCGCTTTTTCCGGAGATTTTTCATGCGTAGCCCTCTAATCGTCGCCACCCTTGGCCTTTTGCTGCTCGCCGATGTGGCACAGGCACAAACCGTCGTGCAGACCAGTAACATCATCGTGCGCGCTTTTGGCCGCACCATTGACTTCACATCCGACACCACTACTTCCATCCGCGACTCTAAAGTTGTGCGCGAAGCCCACGACGACGCTGCCACCTTCGTCGCCAGCCAAGGTGATATTCGCGGCGTGCAACTGGAAGCAGCTTTCAGCACCCTGCGCGACCGCGTGCCTGAAGCCCGCAACGCCAGCGACCAGGATCTCGCCGAAGCCATCCTCGCACTGTGAGGCCGCTAACGCGCTGGCTCGCCGCCTGTGGCCTGCTGCTGATTACCAGCAGCGCCCAGGCCGCGCTGCATCTGCAACTCAAGACCGAGGGTCTGAGCCCGGCCGAACAACAGGCCAGCCAAGCCCTGCTCGATGAAGCCATGCAGAGCCTGCCACCGCGTTTTATCGAGCAACTGGATCGACAGATTCTGGTGGGCTGGACCGATGACATGCCCAGCAACGCTTACGGCCAGGCATCACTGACCTCCGAGCTGGACCTCAACCGCAATCTGCTGGCCGGGCTGACCGATGGCTCTGCCGCCACCCAGCAGACCAACCGCCCCCACGGCACTGTGCGCCGGGAAATGCTCGCCACCGTCTTGCACGAGCTGACCCATATCTACGACCGCGCCCGCCTCTGGCCCGCAGCCGAGCGCACGCTAATCCGCCGCTGTGCCCGGCAAAGCAGCAACACAGGCCTGATTGGCATCCCCGATCAATGTCGCGGGCAGACTGAGCGGCGCTTCACCCTCAGTGATGATCCCCGCTTGCTCGACCTGGCAGGCTGGCAGCAATACGTGGGCCGACGGGGCGAACGCGAGCAAGACAACCACCAGGTTGTACGCAGCCCGGACCTGTATGAAGTCAGCAGCCCCAAGGAGTTTGTCGCGGTCAATATGGAGTACTTCCTCCTCGACCCGGCCTACGCCTGCCGCCGCCCGGCTCTGTATCGCTACTACAAAGAACATTTCGGCTGGGCACCCGCAGCCAAGGATGAATGCCCACAGGGCTTTGCATTCCTCAATGCTGGCAACGATTTCGGCAAAACACCGCTCGGCACCGTAGACCCGGAGCGGGTGTACGCCGTCGACTATCTGCTGGCCGAGGCCAATCAGGAATGGGCCAGCCGCTGGGGTCACAGCATGCTGCGCTTGGTGATCTGTGCTCCCGGTCGTCCGCGCGGGCCGGACTGTCGCCTCGATCTGCAAGAACACTTGGTGCTGTCTTACCGGGCGTTCGTCAATGACGTACAGCTCTCAAGCTGGGACGGCCTGACCGGGGCCTACCCTTCGCGCCTGTTTGTATTGCCGCTGGCTCAGGTGATCGACGAATACACCAAGACCGAATTGCGCAGCCTGGCTTCCGTGCCGCTCAAACTGAGCCGCCCTGAAATCGAGGAAGTGGTGGAACACGCCGCCGAAATGCATTGGAGCTATGACGGCGACTACTATTTCATCTCCAATAACTGCGCGGTGGAAACCCTGAAGCTGCTGCGCAGCGGCAGCGACAATGCCCAGCTCAAGGGTCTGGACAGCATCGTACCCAATGGCCTGCTTGAAGTGCTCAAGGCCCGGGGACTGGCGGACACCAGCGTGCTGGACAACCCGAAAGAAGCGTTGCGCCTGGGTTATCGCTTTGATTCCTACCGCGATCGCTACCAAGCGATGTTCGACGTGCTCAAGACCCGCTTGCCGATCAAGCAAACCACTGTCGAAGACTGGCTGGCCCTGAGTGCCGACGAGCGCCGACCATGGTTTGAGCAAGCAGACTTGCGGGCCAGCGCGGCATTATTGCTACTGGAGCAAGCCAGCTTTCGTCGCCAGCTGCTATTGGCCCAGGATGAGGTCAAACAAAAGTACCTGGGCGCACGCGGACTCAAGGATGGCGGCATGGACAAAGCCAACAAGACCCTGCAGGAAATCCTCGCCAGCAGCGGCTTCCTCAGTCGCCCGGCCGAACTGCTCGGCAGCAGCGGCTACGGTCTGCCGCAAGCCAAGGAGTGGGAAATGCTGGAGTCCGAAAGCAGCCAGCGCCAGCAGCAGCTACTGCGCCTGACCACTGACCTGGACAAGGAAGTTCGCAGCCTGCTGGAACCGGCCCGCGCAGCTGAAATTGCAGCTACTGAAGCCAACGTCAAACAGATCGGCGAACACTTGCGGGCAATTCACAAGGCATCCGGCGGGTTGCAACTGCCCTGACGGTCAAAAAACTGTAGCACTGCCGAAGGAACGAGGCTGCGTTCGGCGGTGAAGCCGTCGTAAATCATGAGAGCCGGATTTGTCTGGCACACCGCAGTGTCTGATTTTGCGACGACTCCGTCGCCGAACGCAGCCTCGTTCCTGCGGCAGCTGCTACAGGGAGTATCACGACCGCTTACGCACCCGGCACAAAATGCTTCTGCGCCGTACCGTGGGCAATCAGCCGCGAGAGGTAGTTCATTTTGTCGGCATCCTGGTCGACAAAGCGGAAGGTCAGTTGCAACCAGGCACTGTCCGGCTTTGGCTCAAATGCCACGATGGCATGCAGATAACCATTCAATCGCGCCACCTCGGCGCTCTCGCCCTGCTCAAGGTCCAATACGGCGCTGTCCAGCACCTGAGGCAGCACTTCGCCGCGACGCACCACCAGCAGCGCCTCCTTGAGGCTCAGCGCCTTGATCACGCACGTCTGTGTGCCGCTGGGCAAACGCAGTTGCCCTTGCCCACGACTGGTCAGTGCAGGTGCCGCTACAGGTGCTGGACGTGGTGCAGGAGCAACTGGGGCAGAAGTCACCACTTGCGCCTTGCCACCGGTCAACGCATTCAGCGAGTCATTGCCAAACGCCGAGCTCATACGGGTCGGCGCGCTGGCCATTACTGAGTCGAGCAGACCGGCCTTGGTAAACGCCTTCTTCACCTTGGACAGAAGCTGTTCGTTGGTGAACGGCTTGCTGACAAAATCCGAAACCCCCGCCTGAATGGCCTGGATCACGTTCTCTTTGTCACCACGGCTGGTGACCATGATAAAGGGCAACGTTTTCAGCTTGTCCTGCTCGCGACACCAGCTCAACAGCTCAAGGCCGGACATCTCTGGCATTTCCCAGTCGCACAGCACCAAATCAAACGCTTCGCGGGTCAGCAGAGTCTGGGCTTTGCGGCCGTTGACTGCGTCTTCGATCCTGATGCCCGGAAAATAGTTACGCAGGCAATTTTTAATCAGATCACGAATAAACGACGCGTCATCCACCACCAGCACACTCACCTTGCTCATCGACTGCTCCTTGGATATGAAAGCCCAAAAAGCAAAACGCCCGGCAATGAGCCGGGCGTCTTTTGAATCAGGCTGTCTTATTTATCGTCAGGCGGCGGCGCAACATTAGCGTTATCAACATCAGGACCCTGAACTTCTTCGCGCATGCGCTTAAGGCCCATGTGACGCACGTCAGTACCGCGCACCAGATAAATCACCAGTTCCGAGATATTACGCGCGTGATCACCGATACGCTCCAGCGAACGCAGCACCCAAATAATGCTCAACACACGCGAGATCGAACGCGGGTCTTCCATCATGTAAGTGGCCAATTCACGCAGCGCGGTCTTGTATTCACGGTCGATGATTTTGTCGTACTGCGCGACCGACAACGCAAGGTCAGCATCGAAGCGGGCAAAGGCATCCAGTGCATCACGCACCATGTTGCGCACCTGATCACCGATGTGGCGCACTTCAACGTAACCACGTGGCGCTTCACCCTCTTCGCACAACTGGATGGCACGGCGAGCGATCTTGGTCGCTTCGTCACCGATGCGCTCAAGATCGATTACCGACTTGGAGATGCTGATGATCAAGCGCAAGTCAGACGCCGCAGGCTGGCGACGGGCCAGAATGCGCAGGCACTCCTCGTCGATGTTGCGCTCCATCTGATTGATTTGCTCATCGACCTCGCGCACCTGCTGAGCCAGACCCGAGTCGGCCTCGATCAACGCTGTTACGGCATCGTTGACCTGTTTCTCGACCAGGCCGCCCATCGCCAGCAGGTGGCTGCGCACGTCCTCGAGTTCCGCGTTGAACTGCGCGGAAATGTGATGGGTGAGGCCATCCTTTGAAATCATGGTTTTGCTCCGCAAAAGCTTCAAGCGACAAGCTTCAAGCTGCAAGTTGATTGTGTCGTTACGCCAAACTGCCTTTACTTGCCGCTTGAAGCTAACGGCTTGCAGCTGCTACTAACCATACCGCCCGGTGATGTAGTCTTCGGTCTGCTTCTTCGCCGGATTGGTGAACAGCGTGTCGGTGTCGCCGTACTCAACCATTTTGCCCATGTACATGAACGCCGTGTAGTCCGAAACCCGGGCTGCTTGCTGCATGTTGTGCGTCACGATGACGATGGTGAACTTGGACTTGAGTTCGTAGATCAGCTCTTCGACTTTCAGCGTTGAAATCGGATCGAGTGCCGAGCATGGCTCATCGAGCAGCAACACTTCAGGCTCCACCGCAATGGTGCGAGCAATCACCAGACGCTGCTGCTGACCACCGGACAGGCCCAATGCCGATTCGTGCAGGCGGTCCTTGACCTCATCCCACAATGCCGCGCCCTTGAGTGCCCACTCAACGGCTTCGTCGAGGACGCGTTTTTTGTTGATGCCCTGAATCCGCAGACCGTAAACCACGTTCTCGTAAATGGTCTTGGGGAACGGGTTAGGCTTCTGGAACACCATCCCGACGCGGCGACGCAGCTCAGCCACATCCTCACCCTTACGGTAGATGTTGTTGCCGTACAGGTTGATCTCGCCTTCGACGCGGCAACCATCCACCAGGTCGTTCATGCGGTTGAAGGTGCGCAGCAGCGTGGACTTGCCACAGCCGGACGGACCGATAAACGCCGTTACCCGTTGTTTCGGGATATTCAGGCTCACGTCGTACAGCGCCTGCTTTTCACCGTAGTAAAGATTCAGGCCCGGCACTTCGATGGCGACTTCTTCGTTTTCCAGCTTCAAGCTTTGTTTGGTGCGACCCAAGGCTGACATGTTGATGCCGTGGGCAGTGGATTCATGCTGCATGGTCTTACTCCGTTCGTAGCTGCAAGCTTCTAGCTGCAAGCTGCAAGTTTTGAGCAAAAGCGGAGGCGGCATTGACTTGCCGCTTGTAGCTTGCCGCTTGTGGCTATCTTTTAGCTTTCCAGCGCCTTGTACTTCTCGCGCAGGTGGTTACGAATCCACACTGCCGACAGGTTCAGGGTCGCGATCACCAGCACCAGCAGCAGCGCCGTGGCGTAAACCAGCGGTCGTGCAGCTTCGACGTTCGGGCTCTGGAAACCCACGTCATAAATATGGAAGCCCAGGTGCATGATCTTCTGGTCAAGGTGCAGGTACGGGTAGTTGCCATCCAGCGGCAGCGACGGCGCCAGCTTGACCACACCCACCAGCATCAGCGGCGCCACTTCACCGGCAGCACGGGCCACGGCGAGGATCATGCCGGTCATCATGGCCGGGCTGGCCATCGGCAGCACGATCTTCCACAGAGTTTCCGATTTGGTCGCACCCAGCGCCAGCGAGCCTTCACGAACCGTACGCGGAATCCGCGCCAACCCTTCTTCGGTGGCCACGATCACGACCGGAACCGCCAGCAGCGCCAAGGTCAGCGAGGCCCACATCAGGCCCGGCGTACCAAAGGTCGGCGCCGGCAATGCTTCGGCAAAGAACAGGCGGTCAACCGAGCCACCCAGCACATACACAAAAAAGCCCAGACCAAATACGCCGTAAACAATCGCAGGCACACCCGCCAGGTTGTTTACCGCGATACGGATCACCCGGGTCAGGGTGTTTTGCTTGGCATATTCCCGCAGGTAGACCGCCGCCAGTACGCCGAACGGGGTCACGATTATGGCCATGATCAGGGTCATCATTACGGTGCCGAAAATCGCCGGGAAGATCCCGCCTTCGGTGTTGGCTTCGCGCGGATCCTGGCTCAGGAACTCCCAGATGTTGCTGAAATACATGCCCAGTTTTTGCCAGCTGTTCATGGCGTTCGGCTGGTAGGCCTTGACCACTTTGCCGATGCCGATTTCCAGCTCTTTGCCATTGGCATCGCGGGCCGTGAGACTGTCGCGATTGAACTGCGCATGCAGATCGCCAAGGCGGTCTTCAATAGCCTTGTAACGTGCATTCAACTCGGCGCGCTCAGACTCCATGTCGGCTTGTGCCTGCGGGGTCAGCTTGCCTTCCAGTTCCAGCTTGCGGCCATGCAGACGGATGCGTTCCAACCCATGGTTGATCGCACCGATGTCTTTCTTCTCAAGCTGGCTCAGTTGCGATGCCAGATCATTCACTCGCTTGACCCGGGCTTGCAGCTCTGGCCAGGCAGCGGCACCTTCTGCCACCACCTTGCCGTTTTCTTTCACGTTAACCAGGTAACCGTAAAAGTTGCCCCACTCGCGACGCTCGATGGCCATCAACTCTGGCGGCATGCTCTGGTTGGTCAGCCACTCGCCCACCACCCAGGTAAAGTCGTTACCGTTCAAGTCGCGGTTGCCGACCTTGATCAGCTCGCGAGTCATGAACTCAGGGCCTTGTTCAGGTACTGGCAAGCCCGCGCTTTTCAGGCGCTCGCGGGGCACCTCTTCCTTTTGCACCACTTCGCCGATCACCAGGTGATTGGCATCACCCGGCACGTTGTACTCGGCATGTATAAGGTCAGCGGGCCAGAAGTGACCCAGGCCACGAACGGCAATCACCGACAGCAAGCCGATGGTCATGATGACGGCGATGGACACTGCACCACCGCTGATCCAGACGCCAGGAGCGCCGCTCTTGAACCAGCCTTTGAGGGAATTCTGTTTCACAGACTTCTACCTTCCTTAAAGCGACGAATATTTCTTGCGCAGACGCTGACGAATCAGCTCGGCAAGAGTGTTCATGATGAAGGTAAACAGCAGCAGCACCAGCGCCGAGAGGAACAGCACACGGTAATGGCTACCGCCCACTTCCGACTCTGGCATTTCTACCGCCACGTTCGCCGCCAAGGTCCGCAGGCCTTCGAACAGGTTCATTTCCATGACTGGGGTGTTACCGGTGGCCATCAACACAATCATCGTCTCGCCGACCGCACGCCCCATACCGATCATCAGTGCCGAGAAGATCCCCGGGCTGGCAGTCAGGATGACCACGCGGGTCATGGTTTGCCACGGCGTGGCACCCAGCGCCAGCGAACCCAGGGTCAGGCCGCGGGGCACGCTGAACACGGCGTCTTCAGCAATCGAGTAGATGTTGGGAATAACCGCAAAACCCATCGCCAGGCCAACTACCAGTGCGTTGCGCTGATCGTAGGTGATGCCCAGATCGTGGGAGATCCACATCCGCATATCGCCGCCGAAGAACCAGGCTTCCATGAACGGGCTCATGTACAGCGACAACCAGCCTACAAACAGCAGCACCGGAATCAGGATCATGCTCTCCCAGCCATCCGGTACGCGCAGCCGGATCGACTCAGGCAGGCGGCTCCAGGTAAAACCCGCGACCAGAATACCGACCGGCATCAACATCAACAGGCTGAAAATACCCGGCAAGTGCCCTTCCACATACGGCGCCAGAAACAGGCCGGCGAAGAAACCCAGGATCACCGTCGGCATCGCTTCCATCAGCTCGATCACCGGCTTGACCTTGCGGCGCAGGCTTGGCGCCATGAAGTAAGCGGTGTAAATCGCAGCAGCAACGGCCAGCGGTGCAGCCAGCAACATGGCGTAGAAAGCAGCCTTCAACGTACCGAAGGTCAATGGCGCAAGGCTCATCTTGGGTTCGAAGTCGGTGTTGGCGGCCGTCGATTGCCAGACGTACTTAGGTTCGTCGTAGTTCTCGTACCAGACCTTGCTCCACAACGCGCTCCAGGACACTTCCGGGTGCGGGTTCTTCAAGGTCAGCGGCAGCAACTTGCCGCCCTCTTCAACAATGATGCGGTTGGCACGCGGCGACAACGCCATGATGCCAGGGCCTTCGGCAATTTTTTCGACCAGCAGGGTGCGGTGTGCGGTGCTGTGGAACACGCCGATATCACCGGCAGCATCCATGGCCAGAAAGCCCTTGCGACGTTGCTCAGCGGTGATTTCAACAATCGGCGAGGTGCCCATCTGGAAGCTGCGGATATGCTTGAAGCGCTGTTCGCCATCCGGATCACGGGCCATGAACCACTGGCTCAGACCTCCCTTGGAATCACCAAAGATCAGCGAGATCCCCCCCACCAACTGCGTACTGGCAGTGATTTCAGTCGTCGCCTCATCGGCCAGCTTATAGCGACCGTTGAGGCTCTTGTCGCGCAGGCTGAACACATCGGCCTGGGCCCGATCATTGATCACATACAACCACTGCTGACGCGGGTCGATGTACAGCGCTTTGACCTGATTGGTCATCTGCGGCAGGTCGATGCGGGTTTCAGTATTCGTGACCTCTTCGGTCATCATGTTTTCTTCGCGGGCCAGCGACACAACGTTCAGTTGCGCGCCCGTCGTACCCGCCACTACCAGCGTCGAATCATTCACGCTGAGGTTCACGTGATCCAGTGCGCCACCCGTAGGGTCGAGCACGATCGGCGTTTCGCCATACGGGTATTCAATCGCCGGGCTGATGGTCTTCTTGCCATCCGGGTAACTGACTTTATAGCTATGACGGAACACCAGCGCCTGACCGTTGGACAGACCCAGCACCACCACCGGGTTGCCTGGCTGGTCCTCGCCCAATGCAGTCACATGCGTACCGGCTGGCAGCGGCAAGTTGACCCGCGACAGTTCGTCACCGTTCTTCGCATTGAAGAACAACACCATGCCCTTGTCTGATACGCGCATACCGACCTGATTCTGCTCCTCAATGGAAAGCATCAGCGGCTTGCCGGCGTCCTGCATCCAGACCGGCGTAATCGCCTGCTTGGGATTCAGGTCCGCGCCCTGGAACAAAGGGTAAACCACATAGCCCAGGAAGAAGAAAATCAGCGTGATCGCGCCGAGCACGGCAAGACCGCCGATAAATACATACCAGCGGGTCAGGTGGTCTTTAAACGCGCGGATGCGGCGCTTGCGTTGCAGTTCAGGCGTATTGAAATCAATGCGCTTGGGAGCGGATGTCGTAGTCATTGAGGAATTGGCCAGATCATTCATGCGCACACCCTAGCGGTCCTGTATGACAGAAAGATGACAAAACGGTGACGCAAAAAATCCGCCGCCCGACGGTGCCGGCAGCGGAATGGAAATTAGGTGTATCTGCAACAACGCTAAACCTGCAGCCGCTGCCGAAGGCTGCGATGGGTTGCGCAGCGACCCTCGTTTCTGAAGGTCCTGCGGTCCTTATCGCAGCCAGGCGGCAGCGGCTACAAAGTTTATGCGCCTTCTTTCAAGCCCAGGTCAGCCAAGGCTTTGGCAGCGACTTTGGCTGGCAGAGGAATGTAGCCGTCTTTGACAACCACTTCCTGGCCTTGCTTGGACAGAACCAACTTGATGAACTCGGCTTCCAGCGGGTTCAGCGGCTTGTTCGGCGCCTTGTTCACGTACACGTAGAGGAAACGCGACAGCGGGTATTTGCCGTTCAGTGCGTTTTCTTCGGTGTCCTCAATAAACTCGGTGCTGCCTTTTTTAGCCAAAGGCACGGTCTTCACGCTGGCGGTTTTGTAACCGATGCCCGAGTAACCCACGCCGTTCAGCGAGCTGCTGATCGACTGCACAACCGAAGCCGAGCCTGGCTGTTCGTTCACGTTAGGCTTGTAATCGCCTTTGCACAGGGCTTCTTCCTTGAAGTAGCCATAGGTCCCGGACACCGAGTTACGACCGAAGAGTTGGACTGGCTTGTTGGCCAGATCGCCGGTCACACCCAGGTCGCCCCAGGTTTTAACGTCAGCTTTGGCGCCACACAGACGAGTCGAGGAGAAAATCGCGTCGACCTGTTCCATGGTCAGGTGCTTGATCGGGTTGTCCTTGTGCACGAACACGGCCAAGGCATCCACTGCCACCGGGATAGCGGTTGGCTTGTAGCCGTACTTCTGCTCGAAAGCAGCCAGTTCGTTGTCTTTCATCTTGCGGCTCATCGGGCCCAGGTTAGCGGTGCCTTCAGTAATCGCAGGCGGCGCGGTCGAAGAACCGGCAGCTTGAATCTGGATGTTTACGTTTGGATATTCTTTTTTGTAAGCCTCGGCCCACAATGTCATCAAGTTCGCCAGGGTGTCAGAACCAACGCTGGACAGGTTACCCGACACACCAGTGGTCTTCACGTAGGGCTGAATAGCCGGGTCAACACCAGCGGCAACCGCATTGGCAGTTGCAACGCCTGCGGCGACAAAAGTCAGGGCCGCCATAACACGCTTCAGTTTCATGCCTTACTCCTAACAAACGGGGTTAGATGAATCGGGGGCCAGTATCTGCAGGCCATATGACCACTCTATGAACCGATTGTGACAATTAGATGAAAGGCCATCACTCGTTACAAATGATGGCCTTCGGGGAGACTGACGAGGTATTACGACGGATCAGGGCTTGTTCAGCGGCCCTTTTTCCATAGATAAGCACCCACCACCAAGCCCATCGTGCAAATGATAGCCACGTAGTAAGCCGGGCCCATCGGGCTTTCCTTAAGCAACAAGGTCACGGCCATTGGGGTCAGGCCGCCAAAGATGGCGTAGGCCAGGTTGTAGGAAAACGACAGGCCGCTGAAGCGCACCACGGCCGGGAAAGCTTTGACCATGACATAAGGTACGGCGCCGATGGTGCCTACAAACAAACCGCTCAAGGCATACAGCGGGAACAGCCAGTCTGGGTGTTGCAGCAGGCTGTGATAGAACGTCCACGACGACACCAGCAACCCGGCGCAACCCAACACAAATACCTTGCCCGCACCAAAGCGGTCAGCCAGGGCACCCGAGGCGATGCAACCCAGGCTCAGAAAGACGATTGCCAGGCTGTTGGCCTGCAACGAGGTGGTGGCAGAGAAGCCGTAGATGGTTTGCAGCACCGTCGGCGTCATCAGGATCACTACGATGATCCCGGCTGACAGCAACCAGGTCAGCAGCATCGAGATCACAATCGCGCCGCGATGATCACGCAATACGGTCTTGAGCGGTACTTCAGCCGCCAATGCCTTGCGCAACTGCAACTCGGCGAACACCGGTGTTTCGTGCAGCCACCGGCGCAGGTACACCGAGAACAAGCCAAAGACACCACCCATCAGGAAAGGAATCCGCCATGCGAAATCAGACACTTCAGCCGGTGTGTAGATCGTATTGATGGCAGTGGCCATCAGCGAACCCAACAAAATACCCGCTGTCAGCCCACACGTCAGAGTGCCGCAGGCATAGCCAACATGGCGGGGCGGGACGTGCTCGGCCACAAACACCCAAGCCCCCGGCACCTCACCACCAATGGCCGCGCCCTGAATCACGCGCATCAGCAGCAACAGAATCGGTGCCCACATGCCAATCTGCGCATACGTTGGCAACAGACCCATGATCAAGGTCGGCACTGCCATCATAAAGATGCTCAGGGTGAACATCTTTTTGCGCCCCAGCAGGTCGCCAAAGTGCGCCATGACGATGCCGCCCAGAGGGCGCGCCAGGTAACCCGCAGCAAAAATACCGAAGGTTTGCATCAGGCGTAGCCACTCGGGCATGTCCGCCGGGAAAAACAGCTTTCCGACTACCGTGGCAAAAAACACAAAAATAATAAAATCGTAAAACTCCAGCGCACCACCCAGGGCAGACAGCGACAAGGTTTTATAGTCATTACGGGTTAACGGCCGCGAAGGCGGCGCTGCACTGGAAGGCTCTGTGATCATGGGGTCTTGCTTCTCTTATTAGGCTCGGCAAAAAGCTGCAACTTCGCCGGCAGGGGCTGGGCAGGTTTTGAAAGATAACAAATTGTTTGCAAAAGCACAGAGCTAGACGCGCAGAGCACTCAAAAAGCGGAATCCGGAGGTCGTCGGCTGAGTCATCGCCCGATATACTCACAAACCGTAAGAAACACTTGGTAACTTCCAGGTTGCTGTGCGAAAACGCCCGCTGGATGGCTTCAGCCGATTTCGCAGAGTTTCCCCTTGGTGCGGCTTATGAAGAACGTGACGAACGTAGTATGTTCGGGCTGAATCGTTTTTCTAAAGACGCTTATTCACCCGCAGTACTTATGAAGAATCACGGGTCAGAGGCCCTTTGGCATGTTAGAGCTCGAACAAGAAGATCCAATCCCGCAAGGCGACCTGGCCTTGCAAATCACTGCGCTGCCTCGCGAGACCAATGGTTTCGGCGATATTTTTGGCGGTTGGCTGGTTTCACAAATGGACCTGGCTGGCACCGCAATGGCCAGCAAGGTTGCCGGTGGCCGTGTAGCCACAGTCGCTATTGATCGTATGGCGTTTCTGGTTCCTGTGGCAGTGGGTGCGCAATTGTCGTTCTACACCCAGGCACTTGAGATCGGCCGCAGCTCTATCCAGATGATGGTTGAAGTGTGGAGTGACGACCCGTTGTCCAGCGAATGGCGCAAGGTGACTGAAGCCGTCTTTGTATTTGTTGCCATTGATGGCAGCGGCCGCACCCGTTCCGTTCCGCCCCGCCGTTAACCTTCCACAGCACTGAAATAGAGAGCCTGCCATGCACCATATAGAGTCAGTCACCCTGGATGAACTGGAGTGCTGGCACTTCCAGCATGGTCAGGCCCAACTGCTGGTCGCCAAGCAGGGTGCGCAAGTCCTCAGCTACCAGCTAGGCGATGAGCCACCCATTATCTGGCTCAACGAAAAAGCCCAGTACAAGCAAGGCAAGGGTATCCGTACTGGCGTGCCGGTGTGCTGGCCATGGTTCGGTAATTTGGCGTTGAACCCGCAAAGCGTGCAGGCCATGCGCCACAGCGACGAGCCTGCCACCGCCCACGGTCTGGTCCGCACCCGCGAATGGGAAGTGCTGGAAATCGATGACGCGGGCGAAGCCCTGCATATTGAACTGGGCCTGCCTCACATCGACGGCGGCCTGCCCGGCTGGCCCCACGATGTGGCGCTAACCCTGAGCATTCGCCTCGACACCCAACTGCATATCAGCCTCACCAGCCATAACCGCAGCGACATCCCGGTCAGCATCAGCCAGGCGCTGCACAGCTACTTCGCGGTCAGCGACGTGCGCAAGGTTCAGGTTCAAGGCGTAGAGGGCCTGACCTACATCGACACGCTCAAAGACTGGGAACATATCAAGCAGACGGGCGATTTGACCTTTAGTGGCGAAACCGACCGTATCTACCTCGATACCCCGCAACAACTGAGTATCGTAGATCCGGACTGGTCGCGTACCCTTGAGCTGACCAGCCACGGCTCGCGTACAGCGGTGATCTGGAACCCGTGGATCGACAAGACCGCCAGCTTCAGCGACATGGCTGCAGACGGCTGGCAACGCATGTTGTGCATCGAAACCGCCAACGTGATGGATGACGTGATCACCCTGCAACCGGGCGCCAGCCATTCAATGGGCGTGAGTATTGCGAGTAAACGGCTAAAGGTCTGATACGCAACCTGTTGCCGCTGCTGCAGGCTGTGATGGGCTGCGCAGCGGCCCTGCTGTTTGAAGCGCCTTCGGACCTTATCGCAGCCTGCGGCAGCGGCTACAGGTTGTGTTCCAATGCCTACAAATCCGCCTCAACCACCACCCGCACCTTGCTCGCATCCAGCGCATAGGCCGCATCGGCCAGGTCATTGCTGACCTTCTCAACCTTCAGCGTGCCCATCACCCATAACGGGGTGTAGATGTCGTCCAGCTTCAGGCCTTTTGGATAGCGCACCAGCACCAGCTGATTGGGCGGCGGAGGCGGCACATGGATGCAGGCCCCAGGGTACGGCACCAGGAAAAACAGCGTGCTGCGGCCCTTGGCGTCCGTTTCCAATGGCACGGGGTAACCGCCCAGACGGATATTTTTACCGTTCATGCCCGCCACGGTTTTGCTGGAATACATCACGGCCGGCAAACCCTTGCTCTGCTTCAAACCGCCCTTATCGGTAAACGTACCGTTAGCCTCGGGCGAGTCATGGTCAATTTCGGGCATTTGTTCGAGGGCTTTTTGGTCCGACATAGGCATCAGTTCAAGCCAGTCGGTTTCGGGCAGTTCTGCCGCGTGTGCCAGGCCTGCGCCAAGCAAAAGGAATGTCAGTAGAAAACGGCGCATGCAAGGCTCGATAAAAGAGGAGTTAAACGCACGCAGTTTAGCGCTCTCTGCGGCTGGCGCAGAGAGAGCCAAGGCGTTTAATCAGGACTTTTTCGACACAATGCCGTAGATCACCAGCAAGATCACAGCACCAACCACCGCACCGATAAAGCCGGCACCCTCACCCGCCTTGTAGATACCCAGCGCCTGGCCACCGTAGGTAGCCGCCAGCGAACCGCCGATACCCAGCAGGATGGTCATGATCCAGCCCATGCTGTCGTCACCCGGTTTCAGGAAACGAGCCAGCAGACCAACGATCAAGCCGATAAAAATGGTTCCGATGATGCCCATGGACGCTTCCTCTCGATTAGATGGCGTAAGCCAAAGCCTAGTCAGCACTTTGGCATCACGCCATCAGAGAGTAGCGACAACCCAATGGTTCCCGGCGAAAGCGATTTACGCTTCGTCGATTAACGCTTCAACCTTGAGGATTTGCGCTTTGAGCGTCGCCATATCTGCACAGCGCAGGTTGGCGTGACCGACTTTACGGCCGATCTTGAAAGCCTTGCCGTAGTGGTGCAAATGGCAGTCGGCAATCGCAATCACCTTCTCAACTGGCGGCACGCTGCCGATGAAGTTGAGCATGGCGCTTTCACCGACCTTGGCCGTCGAACCCAGCGGCAAGCCAGCGATGGCCCGCAAGTGGTTTTCAAACTGGCTGCACTCGGCGCCTTCAGTGGTCCAATGCCCGGAGTTATGCACACGCGGGGCAATTTCGTTGGCCTTAAGGCCACCGTCGACTTCAAAGAACTCGAACGCCATCACGCCAACATAATCCAGCTGCGTGAGCACACGGCTGGAGTAGTCTTCAGCCAAGGCTTGCAGCGGGTGATCGGTGCTGGCAATCGACAACTTGAGAATGCCACTGTCGTGAGTGTTGTGTACCAACGGGTAGAACTGTGTTTCACCATCACGACCGCGCACGGCGATCAGCGACACTTCGCCGGTAAACGGTACAAAACCTTCCAGCAAGCACGACACACTGCCCAGCTCGGCAAACGTACCCACTACGTCAGCAGGCGTACGCAGCACTTTCTGGCCCTTGCCGTCATAACCCAGAGTGCGGGTCTTGAGCACGGCAGGCAGGCCAATGCTGACCACCGCCGCGTCCAGATCAGCCTGGGACTGGATGTCGGCAAACGCCGGGGTCGGAATCCCCAGATCCTTGAACATGCTCTTTTCGAACCAGCGGTCGCGAGCAATGCGCAGCGCTTCGGCACTCGGGTACACCGGGACGAATTGCGACAGGAAAGCCACGGTTTCAGCCGGAACGCTTTCGAACTCGAATGTCACCAGGTCGACTTCATCAGCCAACTGGCGCAGATGATCCGGATCGCTGTAATCCGCACGCAGGTGTTCGCCCAATGCGCCAGCGCAGGCATCAGGTGCCGGATCAAGGAAAGCAAAGTTCATCCCCAGCGGAGTACCCGCCAAGGCCAGCATGCGGCCCAGTTGGCCGCCACCGATTACACCGATTTTCATCGTCAGAAACCTCAGGCTACGCGCGGGTCTGGATTGTCCAGCACGCTGTCAGTCTGTTCAGCACGGAATGCTTTCAAAACGGTGTGGAACTGCGGGTGCTTGGCACCCAGGATGCTCGCCGACAACAAAGCCGCGTTGATCGCGCCCGCTTTGCCGATGGCCAGGGTTGCAACCGGAATGCCCGCTGGCATCTGCACGATCGACAGCAGCGAGTCGACACCCGACAGCATGGCCGACTGCACCGGAACACCCAGTACTGGCAAATGGGTTTTGGCCGCACACATGCCTGGCAAGTGGGCTGCGCCACCGGCACCAGCGATGATGACCTCGATCCCGCGGCCTTCGGCCTCTTCGGCATACTGGAACAGCAGATCCGGAGTGCGGTGGGCAGAGACCACTTTCACTTCGTAAGGAATGCCGAGTTTTTCCAGCATATCGGCGGTGTGGCTGAGGGTGGACCAATCGGACTTGGAGCCCATGATCACGCCTACCAGTGCACTCATCGTCGCGCCTCTTCTCTTGGGCGCCCGCAGGCGCGTCAAAAAACAACAAGCCACGTGGAGGATCCGACGTGGCTTGTTATAGGAATTAAGGCCGGTCAAGCCAGCCGAAGGCCGCGCAGTATACCCCAAAGATGTGCCTTGAAAGCACCTTTGGCGACCATCTGTCTTGCACGACAAAAACAGCCCGGACGCCCGGTTTTATTGACTCTTAGGTCAGGCGAAAAAATCGGCTCAGGTCGGCGTTGGCGCCTGACCGGTTGGATTCTCCAGCTTGCGCCACAACAACCGCACGTTAGCCTTGCGTACCAGCGCGCAACGGTACAGGCGAATCTCCAGCGGTACGTGCCATTGCGGCCCTCCACACACCACCAGTTCACCCCGCGCCAGCTCGGCGCGCACGCTCAAGTGCGGCACCCAGGCGATGCCCAGCCCCTCTAGCGCCATGCTTTTAAGGCTGTCGGCCATCGCCGTCTCATAAATAGTGGTAAAGCGCAGGCTGCGCTGACGCAGCAGCAAATTCACCGAGCGACCCAAAAAAGCGCCAGCGCTGTAGGCCAACAGCGGCACACTGCCTTCGCCCTCAAGATCAAACAACGGCTTGCCGTCAGCATCGGCGGCGCACACCGGGAGCATTTCAGTATTGCCCAGGTGCAAGGACGGAAAAATTTCCGGATCCATCTGCAAAGCAGCGTCTGGATCGTAAAAAGCCAGCATCAAATCGCATCCGCCTTCACGCAAGGCATGCACCGCGTCTCCGACGTTAGTCGCAACCAGACGTGTCGCAATATTCAGCCCTTCATTACGCAATTGGGCGATCCAGCGCGGGAAAAAACCCAAGGCCAAGGAGTGTGCAGCAGCCACTTGCATGACCTCGCCCTGCCCGCCTTCGAGGTGATGCAGATGGCGCAACACTTCGCCCAACTGTTCAACCACGGTGCGCGCCGTAACCAAAAACAGCTGACCGGCCGCAGTCAACTCCACCGGGGTGCGGGAACGATTCACCAAGGTCAGCCCAAGCGCCGCTTCAAGGCTGCGAATACGTCGGCTAAAGGCTGGCTGAGTGACAAAGCGACGCTCTGCCGCCTGGGAAAAACTGCGCGTAGCAGCCA
The DNA here is from genome assembly GCF_963681935.1 of Pseudomonas kulmbachensis. Lineage (NCBI taxonomy): Bacteria > Pseudomonadati > Pseudomonadota > Gammaproteobacteria > Pseudomonadales > Pseudomonadaceae > Pseudomonas > Pseudomonas kulmbachensis. Next base: position 5,239,395 of record NZ_OY817088.1, read on the forward strand.
GGGCACTGAAGTCCTCTAACCATTTACTTTCGAGATTCATCGAGTCCTCCCGGACGCGCACCAAATTGGGTCACACGCTCGACGCGCTTGTCGCGTCACGTCGTCATTATGCCGTTTCTGCATAGGATAGTGTTTAAAGGCATTGGCCCAAAATAGTCCGCAAGCCTAGGATTCTAAGCGTTCCGGCCCAGACCGGGTTCTTATCGAGATGATTTCTATCATGTCCTCCGCTGCATCTTTCCGTACCGAAAAAGACCTGCTTGGCGTACTCGAAGTACCAGCTCAAGCGTATTACGGCATCCAGACCCTGCGAGCGGTGAATAACTTCCGTCTCTCGGGCGTTCCGATCTCGCACTACCCGAAGCTGGTTGTGGGCCTGGCAATGGTGAAACAAGCCGCTGCTGATGCCAACCGCGAGCTGGGTCATCTGAGCGACGCCAAGCACGCTGCCATCAGCGAAGCTTGTGCCCGTCTGATCCGCGGCGATTTCCACGAAGAGTTCGTGGTGGACATGATTCAGGGCGGCGCTGGCACTTCAACCAACATGAATGCCAACGAAGTGATCGCCAACATCGCGCTGGAGGCCATGGGCCACCAGAAAGGTGAATACCAGTACCTGCACCCTAACAACGACGTGAACATGGCGCAGTCGACCAACGACGCCTACCCGACGGCCATCCGCCTGGGCTTGTTGTTGGGTCACGACGCGCTGCTGGCCAGCCTCGACAGCCTGATCCAGTCGTTCGCGGCCAAAGGCGTCGAGTTCAGCCACGTCCTGAAAATGGGCCGTACCCAGCTGCAAGACGCCGTGCCTATGACCCTGGGTCAAGAGTTCCGTGCGTTCGCCACCACCTTGAGTGAAGATCTGGCCCGCCTGAAAACACTGGCGCCAGAGCTGCTGACCGAAGTAAACCTGGGCGGCACCGCCATCGGTACTGGCATCAACGCTGACCCGCGTTACCAGATGCTGGCTGTAAACCGTCTGGCAACCATCAGCGGTCACCCGCTGGTACCGGCTGCCGACTTGATCGAAGCCACCTCCGACATGGGCGCCTTCGTCCTGTTCTCCGGCATGCTCAAGCGTACCGCGGTCAAACTGTCGAAGATCTGCAACGACTTGCGCCTGCTGTCCAGCGGCCCACGCACCGGCATCAACGAAATCAACCTGCCAGCGCGTCAGCCCGGCAGCTCGATCATGCCAGGCAAGGTCAACCCGGTTATCCCGGAAGCCGTTAACCAGGTGGCATTCCAGATCATCGGTAACGACCTGGCCCTGACCATCGCTGCCGAAGGCGGCCAGTTGCAACTGAACGTGATGGAGCCGCTGATCGCATTCAAGATCTTCGACTCGATCCGCCTGCTGCAACGCGCCATGGACATGTTGCGCGAACACTGCATCGTCGGCATCACTGCTAACGAAGCGCGCTGCCGCGAACTGGTCGAGCACTCGATTGGTCTGGTAACCGCACTGAACCCGTACATCGGCTATGAAAACGCCACCCGCATCGCCCGTATCGCCCTTGAAAGCGGCCGCGGCGTGCTGGAACTGGTGCGCGAAGAAGGCTTGCTCGACGACGCCATGCTCGACGACATCCTGCGCCCGGAAAACATGATTGCCCCGCGTCTGGTGCCTCTTAAGGCCTGATGCTGTAACACGCTTAACGCTCACCAGGTCGAGGGACTAGACACCTCTCACCTTTTGAGGGCCTACAGATACGTCTGCAGGCCCTTTTTTTTGCCCGCGATTCGAGGCCTTCGCGAGTTTCTATATTGCGTAGCAGCTGCCGAAGGAACGAGGCTGCGTTCGGCGACGTAGTCGTCGCGAAACCTGAGCACTCAATATATCTGACACACCAAGCTGCCTGATTTACGACGGCTTCGCCGCCGAACGCAGCCTCGTTCCTTCGGCAGCTGCTACGAACGACTTGCTCTTAAAACCGACACGTACATGAAAAATCAATCACTTATGCAGACGCCTCTAATACTCATAGGTATAGTGCCCGCCCTCTTCCTGCGCTTGGCCCCAGCCCCTGCGGCCATCGTCAGCACGGAAACAGCATCGTAAACCAAGCATCAACATGGCCAGGGTCGCCTTGATCGCCTACGTTTATGCCCGTCTCAAGCGGGTGTAACGCGATATTTCGATCCGCCCGTGTTGCCATCAGATAAAAACAGCGAGGAATAATCCATGCTTGAAGTCATCAATGACTTCCTCTCAGGGAAAGTACTAATCGTGCTCATGGTTGGGCTCGGTGGCTACTTCACGATCCGCTCGCGTTTCGTTCAGTTCCGTTACTTCCTGCACATGTTTGCGGTTTTCAAAGACAGCTTGCGCAGCAGCGCCGGGCAACTGAGTTCGTTCCAGGCACTGATGCTCAGCCTCGCGGGCCGTGTAGGTGCGGGTAACATTGCCGGCGTCGGCATCGCAGTAACCCTGGGCGGCCCCGGTGCCGTGTTCTGGATGTGGGTGACCGCGTTGGTCGGCATGTCCAGCAGCCTGATCGAATGCTCCCTGGGCCAGCTGTACAAGCGTCGCGACGCTGAAGGCCAACTCCGTGGCGGTCCGTCCTTCTATATGAAGCACGGTCTGGGCAAACTGTGGATGGGCCAGCTAATGGCCGTGTTGCTGCTGATCACCTTCGGCTTTGCCTTTATGGGCCTGCAAGCCCACGCCGTAACCCACTCACTGCAAGATGCCTTTGGTTTCGAGGTCAGCTACTCAGGCCTGGCCATTGCCATCCTGCTGGGTCTGGTATTTGTCGGTGGTATCAAACGTATTGCTTCGGTGGCTGACCTGCTGGTACCCGTCAAGACCCTGGCCTACATCGCGGTCACCCTGTATGTGATCGTGCTGCAATTCGATCACGTACCAGCCATGCTGGGCCATATCGTCAAGAGCGCCTTCGGCCTCGACCCGGTGTTTGGCGGCTTGATCGGCAGCGCAATCGTGATGGGCGTCAAACGTGGCGTATTCGCCAACGAAGCCGGTCTGGGCAGCGCCCCGAACGTGGCCGCTGTGGCCGATGTGGAACACCCTATCGCTCAAGGCGTGGTTCAGGCGTTCAGCGTCTTCCTCGACACGTTTGTGATCTGTACCTGCACCGCCTTGCTGATCCTGCTGTCGGGCTTCTACACCCCGGGCTTTGAAGGCGACGGCATTGCCCTGACCCAGAACTCCCTGGCGGCCGTAGTTGGCGAATGGGGCCGTGTGTTTATCAGCGTAGCCCTGGCGTTGTTCGTGTTCACCTCGATGCTCTACAACTACTACCTGGGCGAGAACAATCTGCGCTTCCTGGTCGGTGAAAACCGCAAGGCGCTGATTGGCTACCGCGCGCTGGTGCTGGTATTGATTTTTTGGGGGTCGATCGAAAACCTGCAAACCGTCTTCGCCTTCGCCGACATCGCCATGACCATGCTGGCCTTCGTTAACCTTGTTGCCCTGGCGATGCTGTTCAAGATCTGCATGCGCGTGCTCAAGGACTACGATGACCAGCGCCGCGCAGGGATCAAGACACCGGTGTTCGATTCCAGTAAATTTCCGGATCTGGATCTAGATCTGAAGGCCTGGCCGCCAAAACCGGCCGCCAAGGTCGAAGAAACAAAACGCTGACACTCACGCGGCGGTTCTGACCAGAACCGCCGCGTTTTTGCTTATGGGGACTCAACAATGACCGCAGCCACTCATCACACTGCCCAACGCGTCATGGTGCTCTACACCGGCGGCACCATCGGTATGCAGGCCAGCGCCAGCGGCCTGGCGCCAGCATCGGGTTTTGAAGCGCGCATGAGCGAACACCTCGCCAGCCAGCCGCAGTTGCAAGTGCCGCAATGGTGCTTTCGCGAGATGAGCCCGCTGATCGACAGTGCCAACATGACGCCCGCCTACTGGCTGCGCCTGCGCAGCGCGATCATCGACGCTGTCGAGCAGGATGGCTGCGATTCAGTCCTGGTCCTGCATGGCACTGACACACTGGCCTACAGCGCGGCCGCAATGTGCTTTCAATTGCTGGGCTTGCCGGCGCCAGTGCTGTTCACCGGCTCCATGCTACCGGCAGGCGTGCCCGACAGTGATGCCTGGGAAAACGTCAGCGGTGCCTTGCAGGCGCTTGGCCAAGGTCAGCCTCACGGCGTTCAGCTGTACTTCCACGGCAAGCTGATGGCACCGACACATTGCGCCAAAGTCCGCAGCTTTGGGCGTAACCCGTTTGTGACGCTGACGCGCAATGGTGGCGCGGCCAAGGCCACCTCACTGCCGAGTGAACTGGCGTACAACCATCCAAAACACCAAGCCAGCGTCGGTGTATTGCCGCTGGTGCCGGGGATTGGCGCCGCCCAACTCGATGCCCTGCTCAACAGCGGAATCGAAGCACTGGTGCTCGAATGCTTCGGCAGCGGGACCGGCCCCAGTGATAACCCGGATTTTCTCGCCAGCCTGCAACGGGCGCAGGAAAACGGCATTGTCGTCGTGGCCATTACCCAATGCCATGAAGGCGGTGTGGAGCTGGATGTGTACGAAGCAGGCAGTCGCTTGCGTGGGATTGGCGTACTGTCGGGCGGCGGCATGACCCGCGAAGCGGTGTTCGGCAAACTGCATGCCTTGCTCGGTGCAGACTTGCCACTGGCCGAGGTACGGCGCCTGATCGAACTGGACGTGTGCGGGGAGTTGGTCTGACCGACTTGTAGCTGCTGCCGCAGGCTGCGATGGACTGCGCAGTAGGCCCACCTTGAGTGAAGGTCCTGCGGACCTTATCGCAGCCTGCGGCAGCGGCTACAGGTTCACAGAATATTCTGCGGCACATAACTTGCTCACTTCCTGAACCTTCACACAGGAAGTGAGCATGCTCCACTCTCATCTCACAACGCTCAACGCCGTTTCGCTGGTGCTCAGCACCTTCAATGCCGAAGGCTTGCCCAGCGAAGCGCTGTTGGCGGGCAGCGGCATACGGGCGGCGGACTTGAGCCGTGCAGACACTCGCATCACCACCAATCAAGAAATGCGCGTGTGCGCCAACGCCGTGGCCTTGCGTCCCGAGATCGGCCTGGAGCTGGGGCGGCGCATGCATGTGTCGTCCTACGGCATGCTCGGTTACGCCCTACTCACTAGTGCCACCTTAGGTGACGCATTGCGCCTGGCCTTGCGCTACCCGGCGTTGCTGGGAACACTTTTCGAACTGAGTCTTGAGGTCGAAGGGGATCAAGTGTGGTTCTGCGCCAATGGCTACGGCGAAGGCCCGCAATTGGCGGTGTTCAATGCCGAGCTATGCCTGGTCTCGCTCAAGGTCATTTGCGAAGACCTGCTTGGCCTGCCACTGCCGCTATTGGGAGCACGTTTTGGCCATAGCGCACCGGATTATCACGCCAGCTACGCGCAAAGCTTCGATTGCCCGCGCCTGTTCGGGGCCGACAGCAATGCTTTCGCCTTCGCGACCAGTTGGCTCGACCAGCCCTTGCCACTGGCCGATGCCGTCACCCATCAGGCGATGGCCGAGCGTTGCCGCAAACAGAATCTGGAATTCACCGGGCGCCAAACCTGGCTGGAACGCATTCGCCAGCTACTTGCCGCACAACTGCACGCGGCCCCAGGGCTTGAGGGCCTGGCCGAACAAATGAACTGTTCACCGCGCACCCTGCGTCGCCATTTACACGATGTAGGTTGCAGCTACCAGACATTGCTCGATGACCTGCGTTTTGAGCGGGCCAAGTTGTTGCTCAACGAAACCGAATGGCCCATTTACCGGATTGCCGAAACCCTGGGCTTCAGTGAAACCGCGAGCTTTCGTCATGCCTTTGTACGCTGGAGCGGGGTCGCCCCCAGCCAGTTCCGCGCTTAAAAGAGGCGAATTTCGGTCAATTGTATTGGCCATAACTATCTCCTTTTGGCCGCTCCTGCCGTTCTCTCAAACACCCAGCGCAGCAAAACTGTAGGCCACCGCTCAAGCCTTGGGAGAACAAGAAAATGCTGACGATCTACTCGGACGATCATCACCTGCATCATGGCCGCTGTGAGCTAATGGACGGGCAGTTGATGCCCTGTTTCGAAATGCCCTCACGCGCCGACCATATTCTGCAACGCGTTCAAACCCGCGAACTAGGCCCGGTTCACGCCCCGCAAGACTTCGGCCGCGGGCCAATCGAGCGCGTCCACAGCGCGGCGTATCTGGACTTTTTCCACGGCGCCTGGGACCGCTGGACCGAACATGGCCGCGACGGCGATTTGCTGCCCTACACCTGGCCAGCCCGCACCCTGCGCGCCGTTCTGCCCACCAGCCTGCACGGCCAGCTTGGTTACTACAGTTTCGACGGCGGCGCGCCCATTACCGCCGGCACCTGGCAAGCGGCCTACAGCGCAGCGCAAGTAGCCCTGACCGCCCAGGCCGAAATTCAAAACGGCGCCCACAGCGCTTTCGCACTTTGCCGCCCGCCGGGCCATCATGCCGCCAGTGACTTGATGGGCGGTTACTGCTACCTGAACAATGCGGCCATTGCAGCGCAGGCGTTCCTCGATCAAGGCCGCAGCAAGGTGGCGATCCTCGACGTGGACTACCACCACGGCAATGGCACACAGTCGATTTTCTATAAGCGCAGCGACGTATTGTTCACCTCGATCCACGGTCACCCTGAAGCCGAGTTTCCGTTCTTTCTGGGCTACGAAGACGAGCTGGGTGAAGGGCCGGGCGAAGGTTTCAACTTCAACTACCCACTGGCCGCAGGCTCGGCCTGGGACCGCTGGAGCGCAGCTCTGGAATTGGCTTGCGCTGAAATCGAAGGTTACGACGCTGACGTCATCGTGGTTTCACTGGGTGTGGATACGTTCAAGAACGATCCAATTTCCCAGTTCAAACTCGACAGTCCGGACTACCTGCGCATGGGCGAGCGCATCGCTCGCCTGGGCAAACCGACGCTGTTTGTGATGGAAGGTGGTTATGCGGTAGAAGAAATCGGCGTGAATGCGGTGAATGTGCTGGAGGGCTTTGAAGGCATTAGCTGCGCGTAATTCACGGTGGGAGCAGGCCTGCTCGCGATTGCAAAACTGTGGTCTACCTGACAAACCGCAGTGCCCGCATCGCGAGCAAGCCCGCTCCCACAGATCCCGCATAAATGAAGATTATTTCCAAACTGTGCCCAGACGCTCCAATGCCGCCTTGATATCCGCTTGCGGCACCGCCGCAAAACCCAACACCAGGCCTGCACGGTTATCCACAGGCTCGGTCGAGTCCTGCAACCAATAACTGCTTAACCCGTTAATCTCCACGCCCACCGACTTGGCTTGCTCCAACAACTCCTGCTCGCGGGCCAAACTCGTCACCGGCACCGCCACATGCAACCCTGCGGCAATACCCGGTACAGGCCCAACCCCCGCCAAACCCTGCGGCCAGTTGGCCAGTAATACATCGCGACGGCTCAGGGCTGCGCGACGCATCCGGCGGATATGCCGCTGAAAATGCCCCGCTACCATAAACTCGGCCATCACCGCCTGGGTGCTGACTTCCGAATGGCGCATATCCAGAGAACGGCGGCGGGCAAATGGCTCGGTCAGCCCTATGGGTAATACCAGATAACCCAGACGCAGCGCCGGAAAGGCCACCTTGCCGAAGGTGCCGACATAAATCACCCGCCCGTTACGGTCCAATGCCGCCAGTGGGGCTAGTGGCGCACCGCTGTAGCGGTATTCGCCATCGTAGTCGTCTTCGACAATCCAGCCTTGCGTGCGCTCGGCCCAGGCGAGCAGCTCAAGGCGGCGGGCCAGGCTCAGGGTGACACCGCTCGGATACTGATGAGAAGGCGTCACATAGGCCAGCCGACAGTTGCTCAGGCGGGCCAATGCCGAGCAATCCATACCGTCCTGATCCACCGCCACACCCTGTACCTGCGCTCCGGCAATCGCAAACGCATAGGCGGCTGCACGGTAGCCGGGGTTTTCCACAGCCACCCCCTCTCCCGGCTCTACCAGCAGCTGTGCACAAAGGCTAATTCCCTGCTGCGCGCCACTGGTGATCAAAATTTGCTCAGCCGTGCACGACAAACCCCGCGAGGTGCGCAAATACGCAGCAATTAATCCACGCAAGCGCTCATCTCCGGCCGGGTCGCCGTAACACAGTTGCTGCAAGTCCGGCTTACGCCAAAAAGCCGCCTGCAGCTTGCTCCATACCTCGAAAGGGAATAAGTCAAAAGCCGGAACCCCCACTCGAAAAGCGCGGGGAACTCCGCTTGGAGGTAGGTCAAGTGCGTGCTTTGCAACCCTGCTCAGAGCAGTGCTGTGGATAACTTTACTGGATGTAATTACAGGTATTTCTGCCTGTTTTGTGGATAACCCTGGGGATAAGCCTGTTGAAAACCCTGTGGATAAGTTGGTGGACAACTTTTTTAGCGGCAGGGCTTTTTCAGGCAATTTTGCGACATAAGTACCATCCCCAACTCTCCCCTCAATAAAACCTTCGGCATACAACTGGTCATAAGCCCGCACCACGCTATTACGCGAAATACCCAGAGCTGCGGCCAGGTCACGACTGGCTGGCAAGCGCGCGCCCCCACTCAAGCGACCATCCAGCACACGCAGGCGCAATGCCTGATACAGCTGGCGGCTTAGACCTTTTTTCGGATCAAGCTCAATTCCGGCTGGGTTGAAGGCGATGGACAGCTCTGAATCCGTCATGGATTGGACCTATTAAAATTACCATTAATGGCTCTTACAACAAACCAATAGCCTGCCTAGGATGTCGCCATTCGCCAAGGATAATTTCTATGTACGTACCCCGTGCCTTCGCAGAAAACGACATTCAAATCCTGCATCAGCAGATGCAGGCCACGGCCCTGCCCGTACTGGTCACCCATGGCAGCCAAGGCTTGATCGCCAGCCATGTGCCCTTGCTCCTGAACCCGGACGAAGGCGCGTACGGCACGCTATACGGGCACCTTGCCCGCGCTAACCCGCATTGGAACGACCTGGCTGAAGGCGCCGAGGCGTTGGTGATTTTTGCGGGTGAGCAGGCCTATATCAGCCCGTCCTTCTACCCCAGCAAGGCCGAACACGGCAAAGCGGTGCCCACCTGGAACTACCTCGCCGTGCACGCTTATGGCAACGCGCAAGTCTTCGATGATGCCGAGCGCCTGCTGGCGCTGGTCAGCCGCCTGAGCAACAAACACGAAGCCAATCGCCCAAAACCTTGGGCGGTCAGCGACGCGCCTGGCGACTATATCGACAGCATGCTCAAGGCAATTGTGGGTTTTCGCCTGCCCATCACCCGCTTGAACGGTAAACGCAAACTCAGCCAGAACCGCGATGCCGCCGACCAGACAGGCGTACGCCAAGGACTTTTGGCCAGCAGTAACCCGCAAGACCACGCACTCGCTCATTTAATGGTTAAGGAATAGCTGAAAATGACTCAAATCCAGATCAAACCCGCCACCGCCGCCGATCGCGAGCAGTGGCTACCTCTTTGGCAAGCGTATTTGCGCTTTTACAAAACCGAACTGTCCGACGAAATCACCCAGTCCAGCTGGACGCGCTTTCTTGATCCCGCGGAACCAACGTCACTGGCTCTTGCCTGGCAAGGCGATAAAGCCGTGGGCATGGTCCAGTGTGTTTATCACCGCACCAACTGGAGCATCAAAAACGCCTGCTACCTTCAAGACCTGTTTGTCAGCCCCGAAGTGCGCGGCAAGGGCGTTGGCCGCCAACTGATTGAACACGTATATGCCGTCGCTCGTGATAAAGACTGTGCCAAAGTCTATTGGATGACTCAGGAAACCAACGCCACGGCGATCCAGTTGTATGAGCGCATTGCCGAGCGCCCTGGTTTTATTCAGTTTCGCAAAACCTTGTCATAAATAAGGAACGCGCAATGCCCGACTCTCTAGATCAATGGCTGGCGGCCAAAACACCAGATACCCGCACCCTCGAAGGGCATTTCATTCGTCTGGAAAAGCTCGACCCGACACGTCATGGCGATGAACTATGGTTAGCCTTACAAGGGCCGGGCAGCGACCCCAAGCTCTGGGACTACTTGCCTTACGGACCTTTCAACGAGCGTCCGGCATTTGATGCCTGGTTGCAAAACCATGCCGCCAGCCGCGATCCGCACTTTTATACCGTTATCGACCAGCCGAGCGGTGCGGCACAAGGCTTGATCAGCCTGATGTGCATCGTTCCGGAACATGGCCGTATCGAGATCGGCCACGTCACCTTCGGTGCCCCGATGCAGCGTTCACCGAAAAGTACCGAGGCGGTCTACCTGCTTGCCAAGGAAGCCTTCGCACTGGGCAACCGACGCCTGGAGTGGAAGTGCAACAACGACAATGCAAGATCCAAACGTACTGCAGTACGATTAGGGTACACATACGAAGGCGTTTTTCGCCAGCATATGGTGGTTAAAGGAAAAAATCGTGATACTACGTGGTACAGTATTATTAGTACGGAATGGCCCGCTATAGCTGCAGGCTTTGAAAAATGGCTGGCACTGGATAACCAACCCAAAAGCGGCCAAATAAAGACCCTGGAAGAATGCAGAGCATCAGCTGTATAAAATTTGATCAATACGCCCAGCAAGGACTGCTGGGCGTTTTTGTGTCAGAAGGGGGTCAAAATTTTCTCGGCAAGCGAACCACACCCATTTGCAGACCAAAGGGGTTGAAAACTGCATTCAGGGATTTAAGCGTGGGATTACCTTCGCCGTGCTCGATTTGAATCAAGGTACGGACCGATATTCTGCACATGCGGGCGAATTGGGTTTGCTGCAGCTGAGTAACATCTATCCTAAATCGCTTAACGGCTCCACCTAGCGTGATCTTGCCTTGAGCCAGATCAGCCTCAATGCTTTCGATTATCAGCTGACGCGTATCAATGGTCAGGGTCATTTCAAGCCCCACATGCTTTCACCTGCAATATAATTCCCTCTGACAAACTGCATTTAAATGCATATTAAGCGCCAAGCAGACCACAGTATCTGCATCAAAATGCAGGCAAAAAAAAGGGGAGCACATGCTCCCCCGAGGTTTAAAGCGTTTACATCAAAGGCGGTATCAGGCTTCGATTTCGATCAGAATTTCGCCCGGGTTAACGCGGTCGCCCTTGATTACGTGAATGGTGACAATTTTGCCTGCGATGGAGGCCTGTACTTCGGTCTCCATTTTCATTGCTTCGGTGATCAGCACCGATTGCCCAGCCTTGACTACATCGCCAACTGCAACCAGTACATCAACGATGTTGCCCGGCATGGCAGTGCTGACGTGGCCCGGCTCACTGGCTTGCTTGCGCTTGCTGGCGGAGCCGCCGACGAATTCGTTGAGCGGTTCGAACACCACTTCTTCCGGCATGCCGTCGATGGACAGGTAGAAGTGACGCTTGCCTTCTGCCTTGACGCCTACACCGGTGATGTCAACGCGATAGCTTTCACCATGCACGTCGATCACGAACTCAGTCGGTACGCCTTCACCGCTAGCCTTGGTAACGCCGCCTGCTTCAGGAATCGGCAACAACACTTCCGGGCTCAAGGTGCCTGCTGCACGCTCTTCAAGGAATTTACGACCGATGTCCGGGAACATGGCGAAGGTCAGTACGTCTTCTTCCGACTTGGCCAAGGCACCTATTTCAGCACGCAGCTTGACCATTTCTGGCTTGAGCAGGTCTGCAGGGCGTACGTCGATCAGTTCTTCGTTACCGATAGCCTGACGGCGCAGTTGCTCGTTGACCACGCCCGGCGCCTTGCCATAGCCGCCTTGCAGATACAGCTTCACTTCGTTGGTGATGGTTTTGTAGCGCTCGCCAGCCAACACGTTGAAGAACGCCTGGGTGCCGACAATTTGCGAGGTCGGGGTCACCAGCGGCGGATAACCGAGGTCTTCACGTACACGCGGGATTTCGGCCAGCACTTCACTCATGCGGTTCAGGGCGCCCTGCTCTTTGAGCTGATTGGCGAGGTTGGAGATCATCCCGCCCGGCACCTGGTTGACTTGAACGCGGGTGTCGACGGCGGTGAATTCGCTTTCAAACTGGTGGTACTTCTTACGCACTGCGTAGAAGTACATGCCAATTTCCTGCAGCAGCGACAGGTCAAGACCGGTGTCGTACTCGCTGCCTTTAAGGGCCGCTACCATCGACTCGGTGCCCGGGTGGCTGGTGCCCCACGCGAAGCTGGAGATCGCGGTATCGATATGCTCCGCGCCGTTTTCGATCGCCTTGAGCTGGCACATGGCAGCCAAGCCCGCGGTGTCATGCGAGTGAATAAAGATCGGCAGGCTGATTTGCGCCTTCAGCGCCTTGACCAGTTCGCCAGTGGCGTACGGGGTCAGCAGGCCTGCCATGTCCTTGATGGCCACCGAGTCGCAGCCCATGGCTTCCATTTGCTTGGCCTGAGCCACAAACGCTTCAGTGGTATGCACCGGGCTGGTGGTGTAGGCGATGGTGCCCTGAGCGTGCTTGCCGGCAGCTTTGACCGCCTCGATGGCTACGCGCAGGTTACGCACATCGTTCATGGCATCGAAGATGCGGAACACGTCGATACCGTTAACCGCCGCCTTGGCGACGAAGGCTTTGACCACGTCGTCGCTGTAATGGCGATAGCCCAGCAGGTTCTGGCCGCGCAGCAGCATTTGCAGACGAGTGTTAGGCAAGGCCGCACGCAGTTGGCGCAGACGCTCCCACGGGTCTTCTTTAAGGAAGCGCACGCAGGCGTCAAAGGTAGCGCCGCCCCAGACTTCCAGCGACCAGTAGCCGACTTTGTCGAGCTTGTCGCAGATCGGCAGCATGTCTTCAGTGCGCATGCGGGTGGCCAGCAGCGACTGGTGGGCGTCACGCAGGATGGTGTCGGTTACAAAGATCTTCTTGGACATTGAAATATTCCTCACAGGCCTGCGTGGGCGGCGATGGCAGCAGCGATGGCCAGGGCCAGCTCTTCGGGTTTGCGCTTGATCGAGTAGTTGGTCAGTTCTGGATGGCTTTCTACGAAGCTGGTATTGAACTGGCCGCTACGGAATTCCGGGTTACGCAGGATTTCCTGGTAATACGCGGCGGTGGTTTTGACCCCTTGCAGACGCATGTCGTCGAGGGCGCGCAAACCACGGTCCATCGCTTCTTCCCAGGTCAGGGCCCACACCACCAGTTTCAGACACATGGAGTCGTAATACGGTGGGATGGTGTAGCCGGTGTAGATCGCCGTGTCGGTACGCACGCCTGGACCGCCGGGCGCGTAGTAACGGGTGATCTTGCCGAAGCTGGGCAGGAAGTTGTTTTTCGGGTCTTCAGCGTTGATCCGAAATTGCAGGGCAAAGCCACGGTGCTGAATGTCTTCTTGCTTGATCGACAGTGGCAGGCCGGAGGCGATGCGAATTTGTTCACGAACAATATCGATGCCGGTGATTTCTTCGGTGATGGTGTGTTCCACCTGCACCCGGGTGTTCATCTCCATGAAGTACACCTCGCCCTCGGCGAGCAGGAACTCCACAGTACCGGCGTTCTCGTAACCCACGGCCTTGGCTGCGCGCACAGACAGGTCGCCGATATAGGCACGCTGTTCCGGGGTCAACTGAGGGCTTGGGGCGATTTCGATAAGCTTCTGGTTGCGACGCTGGATCGAGCAGTCGCGTTCAAACAGGTGCACCACGTTACCAAAGCTGTCACCGAGGATCTGCGCTTCGATGTGCTTGGGGTTAACGATGCATTTTTCGAGGAACACTTCTGCCGAGCCAAAGGCTTTGGTCGCTTCAGAGATTACTCGAGGGAAGGCTTGTTCCAGTTCTTCACGGCTGTTGCAGCGACGAATCCCGCGACCGCCACCACCCGAGGTGGCTTTGAGCATGACCGGATAGCCAATGCGCTCACCTTCGAGCAACGCTTCATGGATATCGGCAACGTTGCCTTCAGTACCCGGCGTGACCGGCACACCGGCCTTGATCATGCTGCGACGCGCTTCGGTCTTGTCGCCCATACGGCGGATGACTTCAGCGGACGGACCGATGAACTTGATTCCACGCTCGGCGCAGATATCAGCCAGTTCGGCGTTTTCTGACAGAAAGCCGTAACCGGGATGCAGAGCATCACAACCGGTTTCAACAGCCAGGTTCACCAGCTTGCGCGGGTTCAAGTAACCGGCCAGCGGGTCTTCGCCAATGCTGTGGGCTTCATCGGCGCGCTTGACGTGCAACGCATGGCGATCCGCTTCGGAGTAGACCGCCACAGAACGAATACCCATCTCGGCGCAGGCACGCACGATGCGGACGGCAATTTCTCCGCGGTTGGCGATCAGGATCTTTTTTATCACTTGGATTTTCCCTAAAGCCTATGGAACAAACGACCTGCTAGACCAGGTCGGCACGTGTCCAAATGTGTCTGAACCGTTGTGTCGTCACACTAGACCCACGCAGCGATAAACAAAAATCAATAATTCTTGGGTTGTGCATAAGTAACGACTTATAGTTGATCCACTTGCCGACCTGGATAATTAATAAAAAATGCGTAAGTCATTGATGCGTATAACTTTTCGACAACTTCAAGTGTTCAACGAAGTGTGCGATTTACGCTCTTACAGCCGTGCTGCTGAGGAAATGTCTCTCACGCAGCCTGCCGTTAGCCTACAAATTCGACAGCTAGAAGAGCTGATTGGGCAGCCTTTATTCGATTATGTCGGCAAAAAGCTGTACATGACCGAGGCCGCTGAAGCGCTTCAGTTAGCCAGTCGAGATATTTTCGGACGCCTGGAAAACCTCGATATGCAGCTCTCGGACATGCTCGGGTCGCTGCAAGGCCAGTTGAAATTGGCAGTTGAGTCGAGTGCGAAATATTTCGTCCCGCATCTGTTTGCGGCCTTCAAGCGCCAGCACCCGGAAGTCAACTTGCAGCTTACGGTGGTCAATCGGGCACAAGCCGTTCGTCGATTGTCAGATAACCGCGACGACCTGGTGATCATGTCGATGGTGCCGCAGGACATGGGCCTGGAATTTCTGCCGTTTCTGAATAATCCGATCGTTGCCGTCGCACCGACAGACCATCCGCTGTGCAACCGTGGCCCGCTGCACTTGCAGGATCTTGAACCGTATACGTTGCTGATGCGCGAGCAAGGTTCGGGCACGCGCATGGCATGTGAGGAGTATTTCAAAGAAAAGCGCGTGCACTTCAGCCAAACCCTGGAAGTGTCGTCTAACGAGTCGCAGCGCGAATGTGCAGTGGCCGGGTTGGGCGTGGCGTTGTTAACACGTCACGCCGTCAGCCTGGAGCTGGCGACCGGCCTGCTGCGCGAGCTGCCGGTCGAAGAGTTGCCGCTGTATCGCAGCTGGTGCGTGGTACAGGCCAAGGCCAAGCGCCTGTCACCGGTGGCGCATGCATTTCTGGGGTTTATACGCACTGAGCGCCTGCAAATCAGCGCGCTGGTTGAGCGCTTCGACGGTCACTTGCCGACGTAGCCTGCCAGTAATTGATCGAGCCCAGATCCGGGTAATCAGAGGTTTCCAGGCGCAGTTGGCGCTGGCTCGTATGGTCTTCAATCGCACGACGGAAGGCCATGCGGCGCTGGTCTTCTTGCTGGCGGCGGGTTTTGACGGCGCTATTGCGTTCTTCGTAAGGCTGAGCCATTTCGAGTCTCCCAAGGCGTGTACGGGAGTTTCAAGATGCCCTTTGTTTATGACGACTTGGTGAAGAAGGGATTACAGGGGAATGAACCCTGGAGGTATCTACATACCCTGTGGGAGCGGGCTTGCTCGCGATGCCGGCAACTCGGTATCTCTGAATGACCACGGTGATGCTATCGCGGGCAAGCCCGGCTCCCACAGGCATTGCCTCTAACCTGAAATCGCTTGTGGGAGCTCAGTCGTCGTGGTTTTTCAGCGATTTAGGCGACAGACGCAAGCTGCGTAGGCTGCGCTTGACGCTCTTGAGGTGGTTGACCAGGCTCGGGCCACGAGCCATGGCAACGCCCATCGCCAACACGTCAATCACCACCAGGTGGGCGATACGCGAGGTCAGCGGGGTGTAGATTTCGGTGTCTTCGTGTACATCGATCGCCAGATTGACGGTCGCCAGCTCCGCCAACGGCGTTTGGCTCGGACACAGAGTAATCAGGGTCGCACCGCTTTCACGCACCAGATTGGCAGTGATCAGCAAGTCTTTGGAACGGCCCGACTGGGAGATGCAGATCGCCACGTCGGTAGGCTTCAAGGTCACAGCCGACATCGCTTGCATATGTGGATCCGAGTACGCGGCGGCTGTCAGCAACAGGCGGAAAAATTTGTGCTGCGCATCCGCCGCCACTGCACCCGAGGCGCCAAAACCATAAAATTCGACCCGTTGCGCTTGCGACATGGCCGTCACCGCACGCTGCAGCGCGACCGGGTCAAGCTTCTCGCGCACGTCCATCAGGGTGTGCAGCGTAGTGTCGAAAATTTTCAGGCTGTAGTCCGCAACCGAATCATCTTCATGGATCGCGAACTGACCAAAACTGGCACCTGCTGCCAGGCTTTGCGCCAGCTTGAGCTTCAAGTCCTGGAAACCGGAACAGCCTATCGCCCGGCAAAAACGTACGATGGTCGGTTCACTGATACCAACGCTATGGGCAAGGTCCGCCATTGAACTGTGCATTACAGCCGCAGGATCAAGCAGCACGTGATCGGCGACCTTGAGTTCCGATTTACGTAACAGGTGGCGTGACTGGGCAATATGTTGCAGCAGGTTCAAAGGGCAAGACTCGGTCTGTAAGCGGCGGGCGCCGGGGATGTAGCAATCTTGTAGTTATACTACAAGAATTCGCTTTCTGCCCACCCAATACGCGATCTCGGCTCCCGCTCTCACCCTTAAATCAAGCAGCTTCAGGGCTGTGTAGCCCTTTTCGACACTACAAAATAACTACACCGGTCCGCAATAAGTCACCCAACTCCACAGCGTTGACCGGATGGCTGATCAAGTAACCCTGCACTTCGTCACACTGGCGAGCCTTGAGAAATGCCAGCTGCGCCTCGTTTTCAACACCTTCGGCGACCACTTTCAGGTCCAGGCTGTGGGCCATGGAGATAATCGCGGTGGTGATAGCCTCGTCTTCGCTGCTACGCCCCAGGCCGTGAATAAATGTCTTGTCGATTTTCACGTAGTCCACTGCAAAACGCTTGAGGTAACTGAATGATGAAAAACCGGTGCCAAAATCATCTATCGCCAACCTCACCCCTAACTCATGAAGCTGCTGGAAGGTCGTGATCACGTATTCAACATTGTCGAGCAACTGGCTTTCCGTCAGTTCCAGCTCCAGATATTGCGGCGCCAGCCCGGTTTCTTCGAGTACCTGGCGCACCAAGCTGACCAGCTTGCCCTGCCGTAGTTGATGCCCCGAAAGGTTCACTGATACCCGTATTGGCGCCAGCCCTGCGCGCTGCCATTCGCAGGCTTGCCGACAGGCTTCGCGCAGCACAAATTCACCGATGGCGCTGATCAGGCCGGTCTCTTCGGCCAAGGTAATAAATTCGCTCGGCGGCACGCTGCCCAATAGCGGATGGTCCCAACGCACCAAGGCTTCAGCCGCGTGCAGACGCCCCGTCGCCAGACATAACTTGGGTTGATAGAAAACGTTGAGCTGACGCTCGGCAATGGCTTTGCGCAGTTGGTTCTCCAACTGCAAACGTTCAAGAGTGCTGTGTTGCAGGCTGTGACTGTAGAACTGAAAAGTGCCACCCCCCAGGTGCTTGGCCAACTGCATGGCTTTGTTGGCCTGATGAACCAGTGTGGCAATGTCACGTGCGCTGCCGGGCAACAGGCTGATGCCGATGGAAACACTGATAATCAACTCATGGCCGTCCACCACCAACGGCCGGCCGAGTTTGCCCAATAGCCGTGTCGCTACCCGCGCCAGACTGGTCAGGCTGTTATATGCATCAAACAGCACAGCAAATTCATCGCCCGATAATCGCGCAATGGTGTCGGCCTCAGGCAGAGCCTTGGTGATGCGTTCAGCCATTTTTTGCAGCACATGATCCGCCATCTCGTGCCCAAGGTTGTCATTGAGCAGTTTGAAGCGATCAAGGTTGATGTGCAGCAACGTCAGGTTGCACGAGCCTTGGCGCACACGTTGATTGGCCTCCTCCAGACGTTCCTTGAACAAGAGACGATTGGCCAGACCGGTCAGCTCATCGAAGTGGGTAAGGTGATGCACCCGCGCCTCAACCAGACGACGTTGTTCCACTGCCTGCGCAAGCTCGGTGTTCAGTTGCTCGGAGCGCACTTTGGCTTGCTGCAAGTCGTCGAATAAACCCTTACGGCGTAGACGGCGCACTTCACGGCGCTGATTGATCCGTTTGACTTGCCAACCCAGCACACCCACTAGCACAAGCAACCCGAACCCTATGCCGTAAAAATTACCCGGCGAATTTAAACTCTGAACCATCGGCAAAATTCTTATCAGTAGATGAGCCAAAAAGTCGTCCGAGCATACACAAGCTGCGCCTGCGACCAAACGCACAGGTGCCATTAAATAGCTGAAACCGGCAGGGTAAATTTACCCGCGCCCCTTGTGCCGTACGTGCAGCCTTTTTGACCACTCGGCCCAAGACCGCTACGCGGCTAGCAATGAAACGCCAACAGCCCCTAAAATGCCCCGATGCGCGATGATCTCTCTCTCTTGTTAAATTCTCTCAACGATGCCCAACGTCAGGCCGTCACGGCCAGTGTGGGGCGTCAGTTGGTTCTGGCCGGCGCAGGTTCCGGCAAAACCCGTGTGCTGGTGCACCGTATCGCCTGGTTGATCCAGGTCGAGAACGCGTCACCACATTCAGTCCTGTCGGTGACATTCACCAACAAGGCCGCCGCCGAGATGCGCCATCGCATCGAACAGCTGATGGGTATCAACCCGGCCGGCATGTGGGTTGGCACCTTCCACGGCCTGGCGCACCGTCTGTTGCGGGCTCACTGGCAGGAAGCCGGGCTGAGCCAGACCTTCCAGATTCTCGACAGCGATGACCAGCAACGCTTGGTCAAGCGCGTGATCCGCGAACTTGGGCTCGATGAACAACGCTGGCCAGTGCGTCAGGCGCAGTGGTTTATCAACGGCCAAAAAGACGAAGGCTTGCGTCCCAAACATATCCAGGCCAGCGGTGACTTGTTCCTGGCCACCATGCGCAACATTTACGAGGCCTACGAGGTCGCGTGCCAACGCGCAGGTGTCATCGACTTTTCCGAGCTGCTGCTGCGCGCCCTTGATCTGTGGCGCGACAATCCCGGCTTGCTGGCGCATTACCAGAAACGCTTCCGGCACATTCTGGTGGACGAATTCCAGGACACCAACGCCGTTCAATATGCCTGGCTGCGACTGCTGGCCCAGGGTGGCGACAGCCTGATGGTGGTGGGCGATGACGACCAGTCGATCTACGGCTGGCGCGGCGCGAAAATCGAGAATATTTATCAGTATTCGACCGACTTCCCGGACGCCGAAACCATTCGCCTGGAGCAAAACTATCGCTCCACGGCAGGTATCCTCAAGGCAGCCAATGCCCTGATTGCCAACAACACCGGGCGCATGGGCAAAGAGCTGTGGACCGACGGCGGTGAAGGCGAAGCCATTAACCTGTACGCCGCATTCAACGAACACGACGAAGCACGCTACGTGGTCGAGACCATCGAGAGCGCGCTAAAAACCGGGCTGGCCCACAGCGACATCGCTATTTTGTACCGTTCCAACGCCCAGTCGCGAGTGCTTGAAGAAGCCCTGCTGCGCGAGCGCATTCCGTACCGCATTTATGGTGGCCAGCGCTTCTTCGAACGCGCTGAAATCAAAAATGCCATGGCTTACATGCGCCTGCTCGAAGGTCGTGGCAACGATGCTGCACTGGAGCGGGTCATTAACGTACCGGCCCGTGGCATCGGCGAAAAAACTGTCGAAGCCATTCGCGATCACGCACGTCACAGCGATGTGTCGATGTGGGAAGCGATGCGCCAGCTGATCGCCAATAAAGCCCTGCCGGGTCGTGCTTCAGGCGCCATTGCCGGTTTTATTGAGCTGATCGAAAACCTCGCGGCAAAAGTCATGGATATGCCACTGCATCTGATGACCCAAACCGTGATCGAGCAAAGTGGGCTGATTGCCTACCATCAGGCGGAAAAAGGTGAAAAAGGCCAGGCTCGGGTAGAAAACCTTGAGGAACTGGTCAGCGCGGCGCGCAACTTCGAAAACAATGACGAAGACGAAGAACTGTCGCCATTGGCCGCCTTCCTTGGTCACGCCTCACTGGAAGCAGGCGATACCCAGGCCGAAGAGCATGAAGACGGTATTCAGCTGATGACGCTGCACAGCGCCAAGGGCCTGGAGTTCCCGTATGTGTTCCTGGTCGGCATGGAAGAAGGTTTGTTCCCGCACAAGATGAGCCTGGAAGAACCCGGCCGCCTTGAAGAGGAGCGGCGCCTGGCTTACGTGGGCATTACCCGTGCAATGCAAAATCTGGTCATGACTTACGCCGAAACCCGACGCCTTTACGGCAGCGAAACCTACAACAAGGTTTCGCGCTTCGTTCGCGAAGTACCAAAAGGCCTGATCCAGGAAGTTCGACTGTCCAATAGTGTCAGTCGTCCTTTCGGCGGCGGTCAAAAGCAGAGCGCCAGCAGCCTGTTTGGGGGGTCGGAGATTCCGGAAACCGAATTCAAACTCGGCCAGATGGTCAAGCACGCTGTCTTCGGTGAAGGCGTTATCCTCAATTTCGAGGGTGCGGGAGCGCAGGCGCGAGTCCAGGTCAACTTCTCGGAAGGCAGCAAGTGGCTGATGATGGGCTACGCCAAACTTGAAGCGGTCTGACAGCAACCCGACAGCTTTTTGGGGATAAGGTGGGGCAGCTCCCTGTGGGAGCGAGCCTCCTACCCCAAACAAATCCAAGTCCTACAGCAAAACAGGCAAAAGCCCGAAACACTTCACCGCTAGCCAGTCACAACTCACCTGTGCAACATGGCGCGCGTGATATCCACAAATGGGAACCCCTTATGAAACGTTTTCTTAGCATCGCCATGGCGTTGTGCATCGGCTTGACGATGAGCCTCGACGCGAACGCCAAGCGCTTCGGCGGCGGCAAAAGCGCTGGTGCGGCACCGACCCACCAAACGCGTCAGGCGGCTCCAGCCGCAGCCGCAGCCCCTGCGGCTGCCGGTGCTGCAGGCGCAGCCGCTAAAGCCGGTGGTGCTTCGCGCTGGCTCGGCCCTCTGGCTGGCCTCGCAGCCGGCGGCCTGCTGGCGTCCATGTTCATGGGCGGTGGCTTCCAGGGCATGCAGTTCTTCGACATTCTGATCATGGCGGTCATCGCCTTCCTGATCTTCCGCTTCATTGCTGCCCGTCGTCGCAAGCAACAAGCTGACATGATGGCCCCAGCTGGTCACGCGCCAATGCAGCGTGAAAGCTTCGACGCCAAGCCAGCGACCGCATCGATTTTCGGTGGTGGCTCGGCGGCACCTGCAGCCCGTCCGGTGATCAATGCTCCGGCCTGGTTCAACGAACAAAACTTCCTTGATGCTGCGCGCAACCATTTCCAATCCCTGCAACAGCACTGGGATGCCAACGAAATGGACAAGATTGCCGAGTTCGTAACACCGCAGATGCTCGACTTCCTCAAGCGTGAACGCGCTGAGCTGGGTGATGGCTTCCAGTCCACCTACATCGACAACCTGACCGTACAACTGGACGGCCTGGATGATCGCGCAGACAAAACCATCGCAACCCTGACCTTCAGCGGCGTGTCGAAAAACTCGCGCTTTGACCAGGGCGAAGCCTTCAGCGAAAGCTGGAACATGGAACGTCAGCAAGGTGACAACCAGCCTTGGCTGGTTGCAGGTATCCGCCAGAACGGCTGATCCCGAGAGCAACACATGCGTTAACCAAAGCCCCGGACTTGTCCGGGGCTTTGCATTTCACGATTGCACTTATAACGAGCTACTGTATAAAGCGCGTCATATAAACCGCGCCATAGAGCATGAGGATTGAGGTCGTGGAAGAGATCATCGAAGAGCTACGCGAAAAAAACGAGCCTGTACCAGTTCCTTTGGAGCTGCCTGAAGAAGACCAGTTGGTGGAAATCGAAGAACAGCTGTTCATTGATATCCCGTTTGTCTTCAGAGAGTTTCTGCTGACCGTCAGTGACGTGGTGTATGGCAGCCTGGAGCCGGTCACCGTGACCGATCCGCAATCGCACACCTACCTGCCGGAAGTAGCGGCCAACGCCTGGGATGCCGGCGTTGATCGCAGCTTGATCCCTATTTGCCAGGACGGCGACGACTACTACTGCGTCGAAGAAGACGGCACCGTGGTGCTGTGGTCCGGCGAAGAAGAACTCGTCACCGAAGAAACGTGGGAATCGGTCTGGCACTGGGCGCGCGACGTCTGGCTGGAAAGCTGATACCTCTCGCCCGCTTTCCAGCCATTGGTCAGCGGGCTATCAATGCCCCGCCTCCTTGTGATTATCCAGCGTCTCCAGCAGTGCAACTTGCATGCGCGTATGAATCCGGATAAACCAGCGCCACAACACCGCCGCCACCCCCGCCGCCACTACTGCGATTACCACCAGCAATTCATTGGTGGGCAAGATGCTCGCCGACAATGCCGACAACAGCAGAAAAATCACCAGCAACGACAGAATCGGGATCACTTCAGAGATCACTCGGCGCACGCGCTGCGTGTGGCGCCCGGCCATTTCCGGTTTGACCCCCATCTCGGCCAGGAGCATCGACAGTGCCTTGAGCTTGCGATAGGCCGCGATCAGGAATGGTAGCGACAGCAGCAAGGCAGCCCCCCAAATCATCCCTTTTTGCCAGCTAGGCTCCAGAATCCAGCCCTGTAGATAACGACTGATCCGAGGGGCGAAATACCCACCCGCAAAGAAAATAGCGATAACCAAAGCCAGATTGACGCCAACCTGCATCAAGATTTTTCGGATGATGGCCGCCAATAACGCCCCTTCGCCCTGTGGCTGAATGTTACGCAACCATTCGCCATATAACCCGAAGACCCGTGACAGGCGATCAGGGACTACCTGTGCCAGCTTGAGCGAGAGCGGGTCTGCGGCGCGAATCAGGTAAGGCGTCATCAGGGTGGTCAATACGGATACAGCCACCGCTACGGGGTACAGGAAGCTGCTGGTGACCTGTAATGTCATACCCAGCGCCGCGATGATGAAAGAAAACTCCCCGATCTGAGACAGCCCCATCCCGACCCGCAACGAAGTGCGCCCGTCATTGCCTGCGATAAACGCTCCCAGCCCGCAGGAAAGCATCTTGCCAAGCACTACCGCGACGGTAATCACCACAATTGGCAGCGCATATTCCAGCAGGATGGCCGGGTCCAGCATCAGCCCGATAGCGACAAAGAAAATCGCGCTGAACAGATCACGTACAGGCTCAATCAGGCGCTCAATTTTCAGTAACTGCCGCGACTCGGCCATGATCGCACCGATCAAAAACGCACCCAGAACCATGCTGTATTCAAGTTTGACCACCAGCAGGCAGAAGCCAAAACACAGCCCAAGCACAGTGATCAGCAGCATTTCATTGCTTTCGAATTTGGCTACGTACGCCAGCACCCGCGGCACCAGCAAAATACCGATGACCAGCGCCACAATCATGAACAACGATAATTTACCGACCGTCGAAAAAACCTCTTCGGGGCTGACACTGCCGCTGACAGCGATACTCGACAGCAGGGCAATAATGCCGATACCCAAAATATCTTCAACGATCAGCACACCAAAAATCAGCTGTGCGAAGCGCTCGTTCTTCATCTTCAGGTCGTTAAGTGCCTTGACGATGATCGTGGTCGACGAAATGGCCAGAATTGCGCCCAAAAACAGCGAATCCATGGTGTTCCAATCGAACCAGCGGCCAATTTCGTAGCCGATCCAGATCATCAGCGTAATTTCCATAAACGCTGCGATAAAAGCCGTGGCCCCGACCTTGAACAGCTTGCGCAGGCTGAATTCCAGGCCCAGGCAAAACATCAGAAAAATTACCCCCAGCTCAGCCAGGGTTTTAATCGTTTCTTCATCGTGGATCAGGCCAAATGGCGGGGTGTGCGGGCCAATAATAAAACCCGCGACGATATAACCCAGCACCACCGGCTGCTTGAACCTGTGGAAAAGTATCGTCACCACACCAGCGACCAGCATGATGACTGCCAGATCCTGAATAAAACTGATGGCATGCATGGCGTGGTACTCCTTGTTTAATGTTCACCAGACAACAAGACGACAGACGCCGCTTGTTAGGCGGTGTGTATCAACTGTTTTAAATGTAGGAATTACCCGACTAACGGGCTTTTGCAGGTTAACACCGCGACTTCCGGCAGAAAGGCGGTGCAATATATGGAAACAGATGGATATGAGCGTGACGGCAGTCAAAACGGCAGCGTCCCGTTAATAACTGTTTCAAAAATCGACAAGTATCCACAGAGATACCCATTTCACTGCTGCAACACAACCACGAGCCTGCTGCTATGGAACCCGGAAACGCCCAACTGTCGATGACGGTCTTGATGACCCCGGACATGGCCAATTTTTCTGGCAATGTTCACGGCGGAACCCTGCTCAAGTACCTCGATGAAGTCGCCTACGCCTGCGCCAGCCGCTATGCGGGTCGCTATGTGGTCACCTTGTCGGTAGACCAGGTGATTTTTCGCGAGCCGATTCATGTCGGAGAGCTGGTGACCTTCCTGGCGTCGGTCAACTACACCGGCAATACCTCGATGGAAGTTGGAATCAAAGTCGTCACTGAAAATATTCGTGAACGCTCGGTACGCCATACCAACAGCTGTTTCTTCACGATGGTAGCCGTGGACGACAACCGTAAGCCGGCGGCCGTTCCGCCGTTGCAGCCGTTGAACAGCGAAGACCGACGCCGCTTTATTCAGGGCAAGCAACGTCGCCAGATCCGTCAGGAACTGGAGCTGCGTTATCGCGAACTGAAAGACGAAACGGTGTAACCGCTACGGATAATTAACCCGTGGGAGCGAGCCTGCTCGCGAAGGTCGTTCGCGAGCAGGCTCGCTCCCACAAAAAATACAGGTTTGCTTACAAACTGATCGGCACTGCCTCAAACCGCACACGCGGATGAGCGATGCGGTCCTGAGCCCGGACCAGCTGCAATTCGTAGCTGGTACAGGCCTGAGTTTCCAGCAATACCTCGTGTACCGCCGCCGCGGTGAATTCAAATGCAGCTACCAGGCTGTCACCCAACAACACTCGCGCTAAAAACAAACCTGATGTCAGATCACCTACACCCACTGGCTGGCGCGGGAAGGCCAACAGCGGGCGGCGCAAGTGCCAGCTCCCCTCAGCCGTGACCAGCAGCATCTCGAAACTTTCTGCCGGTTTACCGGGATAAGACAAATGCTTCACCAGCACCGCTTTCGGGCCGCGGGCCAATAAGCTGCGGGCCATCGCCAGGCAGTCGAACAGCGATTGCGGATGGCGCCCGCAGAAGCTGTCCAGTTCCAGCTGATTGGGGCACAGGAAGTCCGCCATTGCGACGGCTTCGTCCAGCAGGAAATCACTGACCTCCTGAGGGACGATACAACCTTTCTCCGGGTGGCCCATTACAGGGTCACACAGGTACAGCGCATTGGGATTGACCGCTTTAATGCGCGCCACCCCGCTCAAAATAGCCCGGCCCTGAGCCGCACTGCCCAAATAGCCGGACAAGACCGCATCACAGTTTCCCAACTCGCCGATGGCGGCAATTGCATCGATCAGCGAAGGAATTTGCGCAGGAGCCAACACTTCGCCTGCCCACTGACCATACTGAGTGTGGTTGGAGAACTGCACCGTGTTCAAAGGCCAGACATTTACCCCGACGCGCTGCATGGGAAAAACAGCTGCGCTGTTGCCGGCATGGCCGAAAACCACGTGGGATTGGATGGCGAGTAAATGAGGTGTACGTTTCATGCCGGATTCCAGACTACGGGTGGATTCAAGCCACGCAGTATGCGACGAAACGCGGCCTGTACGACAGGTTGAACACGCAGTTAAGCTGAGCACAATCTGTTGGAGCACATGTAATGCTGACCCTTGGAAATATGTTTGTGCTGATGCTGCTGGCCACTGGCGCTGCCTGGCTATGGCATAACCACGGTTTACGCGAGCGGGCGCTGGAGCGAGTCAAACAGCACTGCAAAAATCTCGATATCGAGCTGCTGGATGAAAACGTTGCGCTCAAGAAAATCGGCCTGATCCCCGATGCCAACGGTAATAAACGCTTGGCCCGTGTGTATAACTTTGAATTCACCGTGACGGGCGATCAGCGCCATACCGGGACCATCACCCAGTTCGGCGCACATAGCGCAAAAATCGAACTGCCGCCTTACCCCTTCAAAACCGAGCCCGCACCGAGCGAAATTCCCACCGCTCAGGTGATTGAACTCAGCCAATGGCGCCAGGAACACAGCAAGACCCGCCACTGACCCTTCTGTGACACCTGACTTAAAAAACACCTGTGGATAACTTTTCTGACAAACAGGCTGAAACCCTTGAGATAGACACTTCTTGAGGTTTTTAGCCGAGGAAATTAATACACACACTTAATATTGTAGGACAATTTTACCAGCACAGAATCAGGTAAACCCCCCTGTTTTCTTGCTTGCGCAGCATCCCCCTCTTAAAAAACCTCCTTGCAAAGACAGTTATCCAGCCCCGAACGGAGCAGCTCCAGGTCTTGCGGCTGATCGAAAATTAATTCGAGGCGTGAATCCTTGCGCCATTCGCTCGATTTCCACTGCGCGAGCGAGTTATCCACAGAATTACTGGAAAACCAGCCATCCGAACCCTGTACAACCAGCTTCGCACGCCGCCAATTGAGGCTCTCAAGCCACTGCTGCAACAAGCTCAGGTCAAATTGACAGGAAGCATGCCAGCGCCATCCCACACTCCATCCTTCGGGCTGGTGCTGAGTCATGACTATCGGCGTTCGAGGGGCTGAAAATACGCTACAAACCTGATTAAAATCCTTATAAATCAATGAGTTATCCACAGCATGAATAACATTCATATAGGCTGCAGGCAGCGTACTTAAAGGGATCCGGCCATGCTCGACCCATAGAACAGGGCACTTTGGCAGGCTGCATGCAATCTGCTCACGTTGCTCATTTGAGACACTATTAGATTTATTCATGACCAGCAAACCTGCGCTTTTCAAGGCCTCTCGCTGGGTTTCAGGCAGGGGTTTGCCTTGGGCCAGCGCTTGCGCATCAAGCACCATAACGCATGGCTGCAGTGCCAAAACACCAAGCCAAGGAGCCCCACTGAGCTGCTTTAAAATCTGTGCGGGATGGCCCAAACCGGAAGGTTCAATAAACAATCGGTCGGGCCGAGCCTTGCGTAATAGACGGCTCAAGCCAATTTGAAATGGCGCGCCATTGACGCAACACACGCAACCGCCTGCCACTTCGGCAATGGCAATAGCATCATCCCCCTGGCTCATCAGGGCCGCATCCAGACCTATTTGACCGAACTCATTGACCAGTACCGCCCAGCGTTCGTGCGCAGGTTTGTGCGCCATCAGGTGCTGAATCAGGCTGGTTTTGCCGGCGCCGAGTGGCCCGGCAATCACGTGGGTGGGTATGTTCTGCAACATGAGCGCCAGCTTCTGTAAGAATCAAAGCAAGCAATATGCCTCAGGCCAGCCAATCGAGGGTCAAAATCAGCCGTCGCTCGCCTGGTGCCAGTGCCGGCGAGCGGTGGATCAAGCCCGCACCTTCGTTGCCCTGCCACTTCTCGCCTTTGAGCAAGGCTACTTCTCCGGCATTAACTTGCTGAATCAGCGCGGATTGGGTTGGCTCGGCCTGTGGCTGACCTAACTGACGGCGATCCATCACACCTTCTTCCAGCCACTGACTACCAATCCCTGCATAAGTGGTAATTAGTCGCACAGGTACGTGATCCACATGAAACCGAGGGCACATTGCCTTATCCAAGGCCCTGAGACGCAGCCCAATACGTTTTGCGCCCAACAGACACGTATAGGCACTCACTAGCCAGGAAACATCCGCAATAAAGCCTGCGTAGCCTTCCAGATCATTAAATCGGGCTGCCAGGCCACGAAGGTTGGGCTGAGCCTTCTCATCGGCCATTTCCAGCACAATGGCGTCAGCCAATGGCTCGTCAAGCGAGAGCAATAAAGCCCCAAAATCGACGATATGCACAGGTAACTGACGCTGCCAGATCGCCAGATTGACGTCTTCATCCAAGATTCGCGTCATGATTTGCGGAGTTTCTCCGCAAACCTGCTGAATCACTGGCCGAGCCGTATGGGCATAGGCATTCATCATGCAGCCACCTCTTCGTACCATTCGCCAAAGGGGTCACTCAGCAGTTTCCAGCCCGCTTCGCCCAGTGCCATTTCTGCATCGGTAAGCAAACAGGCGTCGAGTTCATCCGTGAGCAAGGAGAAATCGATGTGCTGACCAATAAAAACCAGTTCCTGACGGCAATCAGCAGTGTCCGGCAGCCATTTTTGAAGAATTTCTGCCTTGGTTTGCGCGTCTTGTGGCCACTGGTCGTGGGGCACAAAACGCCACCAACGCCCGGCAAATCCATAGCGCATCAACCCGCCCGCCTGAGACCAGCTACCCGCCTCCTGATATTTACTGGCCAGCCAGAAAAAACCTTTGGAGCGCAGCAGCTTGCCGTTGGTCCATGGACGCTCGATAAAATTAAAAAAACGTTCGGGGTGAAAAGGACGTCGCGCGCGGTAGGCGCTCGAGGCGATGCCATATTCTTCGGTTTCCGGCACATGCTCGCCGCGTATCTCTTGCAACCAACCAGGTGCTTGCGCCGCACGCTCAAAGTCAAAACGTCCGGTATCCAGAATTTTATGCAGCGGTACTTCGCCCATCACCATCGGAATTACTTCGGCCTGAGCATTCAAGCGCTGCAAAATGGCGATTAATTCCTGGCGGTCAGCGCTGCTGATAAGGTCAATTTTGCTGATCAAAATGACGTCAGCGAATTCGATTTGCTCAATCAATAGATCGGTAATCGACCGTTCGTCAGATTCTCCAAGGGTTTCACCCCGTGAATCCAGGCTCTCTGCGGCTTGATAATCCTGCAAGAAATTGAGGCCATCCACCACCGTGACCATGGTGTCCAGACGGGCAATATCGGCCAGGCTCTGGCCCGCTTCGTCACGAAAAGTGAAAGTTTCTGCCACCGGTAGAGGCTCTGAAATACCGGTTGATTCGATCAATAAATAATCAAATCGACCGTCCCTTGCCAGTGCACTGACCTCCTCCAGCAAGTCTTCACGCAGCGTGCAGCAGATACAGCCATTGCTCATTTCGACGAGTTTTTCTTCAGCGCGATTCAAGGTCACATCACGCTGAACCTCACCTCCATCAATATTTATTTCGCTCATGTCGTTGACGATCACCGCCACGCGCAAGTTGTCACGGTTACGCAAAATATAATTAAGCAGGGTGCTTTTTCCTGCACCGAGAAATCCGGACAGCACAGTCACCGGCAAACGTTTAGGCATGGGAGATTCCTCATCAGGGTTGGCAGGTCAAAGCGCCCGCTTGTTGGCGCGACCAATTCAGGTCGTCGATAATGATACATTATAACAATACAAAGGATTAGAATTGTTATTAAGTAACAAAATGCCAACTCCCTTGATGGAAGCTCTTTATGAATGCACTTACCCTTCCCGACATTGCTTCACAAAACACCCGCCAGGTTGTCCCGCTGGAATGGGTCGGAATGTGCGGCATTGCACTGCCCATTGTGATTGACGGCCAGCAGCTCACCGCCAAGGTTGATGCTGGGGTCAGTCTGGATGACGCACAGGCACGTGGAATTCACATGTCACGACTTTTTCTAGCGCTAGAAGTAATCGAGTCGCAGGGGCTGAACCCTCTACTTTTGAAAAAAGTTTTACAGCGATTTCTCGACAGCCATGATGATTTATCGATCTGTGCCTACCTGAGTATTCATACCCACCTGCTCCTAAAGCGCCCCGCATTGGTCAGCCCTTTGAGTGGTTGGAAGAGCTACCCGGTGACCATCGATGCATCTCTGAAAAACGGAATGTTCCACGTGGAACTAAAAGTTGAGGTGGAGTACTCATCAACTTGCCCGTGCTCGGCAGCCTTGGCTCGCCAATTAATCCAGCAACAATTCGTCAATGACTTTGCCAATAAGCCGTTGCAGCACGCCGAAGTTTTAACCTGGCTTGGCAGCTCACAAGGCATCGTCGCGACGCCACACAGCCAAAGAAGTACCGCTACGTTACAAATCCGCCTCGACACAGAACTGGGGTATCTCCCGATCAATTCCCTGATCGATGAGGCTGAAAGTGCTTTGGCGACCGCGGTACAAACCGCTGTAAAACGCGCAGACGAACAAGCCTTCGCGTTAGCCAATGGCCAGAACTTGATGTTCTGTGAGGATGCTGCACGGAGGTTGAATGTCGCGTTGAAGGTTGCTCAAGGGGTGAAGGGCTTCAGCCTGAAAGTGGTTCATGCTGAAAGCTTGCACAGTCATGACGCCGTGGCCGAGAGCCGCTGGAACTGGAGAGCGCAATGATCCGCAAGAATCCCTCCGGAGATTTACCCACCATAGCCGAGTCGGCCTACGTCGATAGAACCGCGATAATTTGCGGCAAGGTGATCATTGGCGAGAACGTTTTCGTCGGCCCTTACGCCGTTATCCGCGCTGATGAGGTGGACCAGGATGGCGGCATGCGCCCTATCACTATTGGCGCCAATTCCAACATTCAAGACGGCGTGGTCATTCACTCGAAGTCAGGGGCGGCTGTGACTATCGGTGAAAACACTTCGATAGCACATCGCTCCATCGTCCACGGACCATGCCTCGTCGGCGATCGTGTCTTCATCGGTTTCAACAGTGTGCTGTTCAATTGCGAGCTGGGTGACGGCTGCGTGGTGCGGCATAACTCGGTCGTCGATGGCCGCGACCTGCCAGCAAATTTCTATGTCCCGTCCACAACCCGCATCGGGCCAAACACCGACCTGAGCCAGTTCGCTCCAGTCAGTGTCAGTGCATCCGAATTTTCAGAGGACGTAGCGCGCACCAATGTCGATTTGGTGCGCGGCTATAAAGCGCTGCAAAACGAATTTTGATCAGGTGCGCGGTTTGACTGTTCCACAGTTTTGTCCCAACCAGACAGCTCGGGTATCCATGCTGCCCTTCTGCTGAATCCCGGTCGCATTGAAGGTGCCATTCACTTGGGTGGTGAACTCACGATCACTGGCAAATGTAGCCACACCTGCGCCCTGGGCTTTTGGGCAACTAAAGCGAAACTTCCACTGATTTCCACTACGCTCAGTGATCTGCTGGTTGCATCCGGACTTGGGGTCCGTCAGCGGAATGTTGTCTGATTTTACTTGTTCGGGTGTCAGGCACACCCGAACACCTTTACCCGCCATGGTCAGCCCCTGGCTCTCCAGTTGGGCTTTTTGTTCCGGGGTAAGCATGTTCTGTAGCTGACCTAACATTACCTGTAGTTCAGGCAACTGTTGGCCATCTACCTGCATATTGCTGGAGCTCAGTTCCCAAAGCCCCGGTTGCAACATTTGGGCCTGGGCCACCGGGATCGACA
This sequence comes from Pseudomonas kulmbachensis, assembly GCF_963681935.1. Taxonomy (NCBI): domain Bacteria; kingdom Pseudomonadati; phylum Pseudomonadota; class Gammaproteobacteria; order Pseudomonadales; family Pseudomonadaceae; genus Pseudomonas; species Pseudomonas kulmbachensis. The sequence continues at coordinate 5,270,929 of NZ_OY817088.1, forward strand.
AACCACAGGCCATGAACAGCCCAAGCAGACGAAGATTCATCAAGTAACTCCTACGCAATTGTCAGCGTTAGACGTCGAAAGTCAGCGAGTGTTGCACCCGCAACCAAATAGAGACATTCATAACAGAACGTGGTCTGTTAATACTTGGCATTGGACATTGAGGAGCAAGGATACGCATGGATTATCTAGGCCCGCACGTATTTGGTTATCTGATTTTATTGATCCACAGCTTAGGCTTGATTGCCGCCGTACATGCGGTGCTAACCGTAAGGACGGCGCAGGGTTCGATTGCATGGGCCATGTCGCTGTTCTTCATTCCTTACCTCACATTGATCCCGTACCTGATCTTTGGCCGTAGCACTTTTGACGATTACATCCGCGCTCGACGCGATGCCAATCAGGAGATGCGAGAGGCGATCACCCACCTGAGCTGGCGACCCTGGGTAGAGGAGGCCTTGGCTGCACGCAACTCAAAAGCCTATGCCTCGTTGCGGGCGATGCCGAGACTGGGGCGCATGCCTTGCCTGGCAAACAACTCGGTGCGTTTGCTGATCAATGGCACAGCCACGTTCGACGCGATCTTCGACGCCATTCGCGCCGCGAAAGAGGTGGTACTGGTTCAGTTTTTCATCGTCCACAACGATGACTTGGGCATGAAACTGCACGCACTGCTCCTGGAGAAAGCTGCGCAAGGAGTCGCGGTTCACCTGTTGTATGACAGCATTGGCAGCCACTCCCTGCCCGGCAGTTATGCAGAAACGCTGCGCGCAGGTGGTGTGCAAACCTATGCGTTTGCCACCCGTGGCGGCTGGATCAGCCGTTTCCAGGTCAACTTTCGTAACCATCGAAAAGTGGTGGTGGTCGATGGCGTGAGAGGTTTTGTCGGCGGCCACAACGTCGGCGATGAATACCTGGGTGCCAAACCGCCGCTGTCCCCGTGGCGCGATACCCATGTCGAGGTCACCGGGCCAGTGGTTGCCTGTCTGCAAGAGTCATTTGCCGAGGACTGGTTCTGGGCGGCACGCAAACTGCCACCCCTGATCCTGCCGCAGAGTTATCCGGACGGTGGCGTACTTTGCCAGTTCCTGGCCAGCGGTCCGGCTGACCCTTACGAAACCTGCTCGCTGTTTTTCGTTGAGGCCATCCATGCCGCCAACCACAGGGTATGGATTACGACCCCTTACTTTGTGCCCGATGAAGCTGTGTTCTCGGCACTGAGGCTCGCCGTTTTGCGCGGGGTGGATGTGCGCATCCTGATACCGTCCCGTCCTGACCACAAAATTGTTTACGCTGCATCCAGCCTGTATGCCTTCGAAGCGGTACGCGCAGGCGTACGGATCTTCCGTTATCAACCCGGTTTTGTGCATCAGAAAGTAGTGTTGGTTGACGACGAGATCAGTGCCATTGGCAGCGCCAATATGGACAACCGCTCGTTCCGTCTCAACTTCGAAGTGATGCTGCTCACCGTCGACGAAACGTTCGCCAGAGAAGTCGAGCATATGCTGCTCGATGATTTCGCCTTGGCCCGTGAAATTACTGAAGCCGATATCAAGGCCACTCACCGCTTGCAGCAACTGGGCATGCGAGTGGCGCGACTGGTTTCGCCGGTTTTATAGGTATGGTCAAAACTTGTTGTAGGAAGGGTCTGAATCGGTTGGTACTGCCCAAACAGTCAAACTAGTTTCCTTAAACTGAGCGACCCGGAACAAACCGGCCGCTCAGCGTAAGGAATAAAAATAATGAAGTTCTCGCTTATGGGATTGCTCTTCAGCATCAGTCCCCTTGCTCCAGCTCAAGCGCCTGCCACTGCTCCCACCCCTCCTTTGATTAACGTGGAGGTCGGGCAACCGACTTACACCCACCGGCTGCACTACACAAAAATGTACAGCGAAAAGCCCTTCGAAGAAGCTGTGCTCTATTACTACGACAACGGCCTCTACAAAATCATTTCCCCTGGCGAGAACCATTACGGCGTGTATGTGGTGGAGGGAGACTTCACTGACGAGAAATACCGCATCAGCTACATCTCTCTCCCCTCACCGGATTGGTCAGGCAACGTTGCCCGCCACGATCTTGTCTTCAATAAAGGCTCACAAACATTCGAGCAAAAAGCCCTGGCCTGGATTGATCAAAACATCGGGGTTCAGGATGGGACTTTCGTCCAGGACAAAAACCTGGAAAAAGACCCGGAGCCCATCACGTGGGCAACCCACGCTCAGCGATAAATGTCGGCCCTGGTCGGTGGCAGCTCCAACGAGCCATCGGCATGGGGCTTGGTTGCCAGTATCTGATCAATGTTGATCCACCCATGGGCGAAGGCGTATGCACAACCCGCCAGGTACAGTCGCCAAATGCGCAAGGCTTGCTCCGGCACTTGCTTGGCAGCAGCTTCCAGCTTGTGCTCCAGACGCTGGCTCCAATGCTCCAGCGTGCGCGCGTAATGCAGGCGCAAGCTTTCGACATCGACCACTTCCAGTCCGGCCTCACTGATCTCGGCAGTCATCATCGACAGATGCGGCAACTCACCATTGGGGAACACATAGCGATCGATAAACTCGCCTGCTCCCCGGCCAACCTGACGTCCATCGGTGTGCTTGGAGGTAATCCCGTGGTTCATCACCAGACCGCCGTCGCGCACAGCCCTGGACAGAATTTCGCAATACTCGCGCAGGTTAGCGTGCCCCACGTGTTCGAACATTCCGACACTGACGATTTTGTCGAACCGGCCATCTTGCGGCAGATCGCGATAATCGAGCAGTTGAAGATCAACCTTGTCTTGCAGACCTTCAGCCTTGACCCGTTCGCGAGCAAGTTTGAGTTGCTCCTTGCTCAAGGTAATTCCGAACACCTTGACCCCAAATTCCCGTGCTGCAAAACGCGCCAGCCCACCCCAGCCACAGCCAACATCCAGTAAATACTCGCCGGGTTTTAGTCGCAGTTTACGACACAGCAGACGGAACTTGGCTTGCTGCGCTTCATCCAGGCTCTCCTCCCCGGTTTCAAAATAACCACAGGAGTAAGCCATGTCATGGTCGAGCCACAACTGATAGAAGTCGTTGGACAGATCGTAGTGATAAGAAATGGACTCGGCGTCGGTCGCCTTGTCGTGATGAACGCGAGGTGGCGTGCTGTCCTCATCTTCAACCAGCGCCTGGCTCAGTTCATCGCATACGCGAATGGCTTCGTTGATTGAGCCTTCCAGTTCAAGTCGGCCCTCAACAAAAGCGCTACCTAACAGGTCAAGGCTGGGATGGGTAAACTCAGCCACCAAGGTCGGATCCTTGACCACGATAGTGACGCTGGGTGTCGGGCCAAAGTTGAACTCGTGTCCGTCCCACAGCCTTAGCCGTAATGGAAGTTGAAGTTTCTGTAAGGCCGGCGGAAGTTGCGCGAGCATCTGTGTTCCTCCTTCATTTCAGATATCAAAACTATAGGTTAGACGAATAACCAAAACTGTCAGTTTCACAGACCAGAGGTAGACGCTAGAGCACACGCGACCAATTGTCGGAATTACTCCGAGGCCTCCTTCAGCGCCATCAGTGGTTCATGAAACCGCAGTAAACGACCTGCGTTGCCCAGCACCAATAACGTGCTGAGGTTATGCAGTACAGCAGCAATCATCGCGCCCGCCGCGCCCAACCAACCAAACGCAGCGGCAGCCACAATGGCCAGAGTCCAACCCAGACCGATGATCACATTGACCTGCAAGGTGTGACGACATTCGCGGCTAAGGCGCACGCAGGTGCCCAAACGCCGCAAGTCGCTGCCAATCAAAACAATGTCCGAGGATGCCAGCGCGATATCGGCACCGCCTGCGCCCATGGCTACCCCGACCACACCGGCCTTGAGCGCCAGCGAATCGTTGATGCCATCGCCCACTACCATAGGCCGAAAACCGTTGTCGATTTCGCTCAGGACACGCTCAAGTTTGTCTTCGGGTAGTGCCTGGGCCTGGACTTCGCTGATGCCCACCTTGTGTGCCAAATGCTCAGCCACACTCAGCCGGTCACCGGTCAGCAACACCTGACGACCTAGCCCCAGCTCACGCAGTTCGCTCAACGCCAGTTGGGCTTCGGGTTTGATGCTGTCTGCCAACAGCAACCAACCGAGGAAGCGGCCATCAAGCGACAACCCGGCAATGGGTCCATCGTGCTCTGGCACGGCGCTCGTGGTGACACCCAGCAGGTGGAACAACTCGGGGCGGCCCAATGCCGCTTCGCCCTGCTCAGTGCTGGCAACAACACCCAACCCCTGACGCTCGCGAACCTCCGTCAGGTTGAGCATTTGCTCGTGACTCACCAGACCGGCCAAGGCCCGGCTCACCGGGTGACTGCTGGCTGCGCCCAAACTGGCAGCCAGTTGGCGCAACGGTTGCTGCTGCGCCTCTTCAGTTTCAATCGCCTGCAGGCGCAAAGTGCCGTAAGTGAGGGTGCCGGTTTTATCCACCACTAACGAAGTGAGGTCTGCCAGCTCTTCAAGAAACGCCGAGCTGCGGATCAGAATACCGTGACGTGCAGCCACGGCAATTCCGGCAATCGCCGTGGCCGGTGCCGACAGCACCAGTGCGCAAGGGCACGCAGCCACCAACACCGCCAGCATCGCCTGGGCATCGTTGGTGATAAACCAGGTCACTGCCGCGATCATCAACACCAGCACCATATAGCCACCGGCATAGCGCTCAAGCAGTCGGGTGATCGGTGGCTTGGCGCGCTCGGCGCTTTGCATCAGGGCGATGACTTTACCCAGCGTCGACTCCTCACCAGTACGCGTGACTTGCACCCGCAGCAAACCATCAAGGTTGATTGCCCCGCCAAAGATCGGCATCCCGCTGCTGACCTCAAGCGGCACTGATTCACCGGTAATAGAAGCAGTGTCGAGACTGGCCTGCCCCGCCAGTACCAGTCCATCGGCGGGCACCCGGTCACCGGCACGTACCTCGACCTGATCGCCACTCTTGAGTGTGGCGTTGTCGACTTCCAGCAAACTGCCGTCAGCCTGAAACAAACGTGCCTGACTACGGGTCAGTTTGCCCAGTGCGTGGATCGCTTCCTGGGAGCCGATCACGCTGCGCTCTTCAAGTACATGACCGAAAATCATGATGATCGGCAACAGGGCTGCCGTCAGCAAATCGCCAGTGGCCCAAGCACCGAGCATGGCCAAGGCAATCAGCTGGTCGGTGATCCCATGCAGGCTCGGGTAGCGCAGGCTGTACCAGGCCGAACGCATCACCGGCACGGCCACCAATAATGACGCGACTCCAAGCAACAACTGACTGACGCCGATTTGTGCAGGCATCAGCCAGCGCCACACCAGCCCCAAACCCAACAAACCCAGTGCCAGCATGGCCAAGGTCAGTTGGCGCGCTGCGCTACGTTGCTCGGCGCTGGTCAGCAAGCTGACGGCGGGTTGAGTGGCGGACGTACTCATTGTTCGGCTCCCTGAATAATCAGGCGGGAATCATCGTTAGGGTCGACGCTGGTGACAGATCCGGCCTGGCCCAGAATTTTCGGCATGCGTTCGCGGTACAGACGCAACATCAAATCCGGGTCGTTACCGGCCTGCTGCACCTTGGCCAAATTGAGGATTGTGGACGTGTCCGCCTGAGCCTTGGCCAGGCGTTCACTGGCTTGGGCCTGAGCCTGCTCGACACTGCGGTCGGCCTGTTGCGTAGCCGATTGAGTCACTTTGGCGGCTTCGTTGCGAGCAGCTGCCACCGCTTGTTCGGCGTGCTGGCTGGCAGTCAGTACCGCGTTGAAGGCATTCACCGCCGGGCCCGGCAAACTGGATTGCACATCCACCCGTACCACTTCCAGTCCAAGGCCCTGCCCTGTCGCCCTCAGGGCCGCAAGTTGCTGATTGATACCCTGCACCAAATCACCGCGCAGGCGCTCGCGGCGTTCAGCCGCCTGGCTGTCGCTGCCAATCAGTTCGGGGCGCGCCACCAGAATCGTATCCAGGTCACGTGCAGCCGTCAGGGCTACGGCGCTGCGCGTAACCAACCGGTCCAGCGCGGGCAAAACATGCTCACCCTGCAGCACAAACGCATAAGGTTCAGTGACGTTGTAAAACACCCGCACATCCAGTTGCACCACGCCCGCATCACCGGTCAGCAAATACCCGGAACCGGCCAACGCATCGTTGATCGGCGTGGCAAACGAGGCCACTCGGTCGGCCTGTAACGCAACATCCGAACGCAGCAGGTTTTCAATCCGGCGCTCACTTACACGGTCGGCTGCCGGGACAATCACCACTTGCTCGAAGGGCCTTGGCCAGGCCAGCAACAAACCGGAATTCTGGATACGATCCAGCGCGCCCATCCGCAACACCACCGCGCGATTTTGCGGATCGATCTGGCGCACATTGGAAAACCCCCAGGCCAGCGCAGCGACAACAGTCACCGCGTACAAGCCCAGAAAAGCCAGACGCCCGGCTTGCTGCCACGGGCTACTGACCCCGTTTATCTCGTCAGGTGCCTGGTTCATGGCTGCGACCCAGCCGGCGCGCCAAGCTTCGGAGGGCCGTCGACCAGTACTCGAAACGGCGCAGCATCTGTGCGCAAAATAATTTTAGTGCCTGGATTGATCATCGTCCCCAGCGTATCGAGGGAGCGCAGTTCGTTGTACAGCGCCGGCGAACTGGCATAAGCGCGACCGTAAATCTGCGCCGCTTCGACCCGCGATTGGGCTTCAATATCAGCGGCCTTGATGCTGGCATCGGCCTGCAAAATTCGCGCATCACGCTCGGCAGCAGAGCGAATTTGCGCCGCTTCACGTTTGCCCACAGCAGTGCGTTCGGTGGCAATAGTTTCGCGTTCCGCACGCATGCGATCAACCGTGGCCGTGAGCGTGACTGACGGCAGGGTCAGCCGCTCCACGCCAACCTGCAAGACGCGCACACCATAAGTGCTGAGTAATTGCTGTTCGATTTGCTGGCGCAACTGTGCTTCGAAGTCGGCAATTTTGACTTGGCTGGCATCAGTATTGACCAGGCTTGAGAGATCGAAACTGGCAGCCGTGGTTTCCAGCGCAGAGCCGACAAAGGTTCGAATCTGCCGCGCCGCTTCGTCTGGCTGATTTTGCACCGCGCGCATAAAGCGTTGCACATTCTCGGCATCCGGCTGTACCTGCCAGGCCACATAGGCCTGCACGATAATCCGTAAGCCGTCGCGAGTGCCCACGTCTTGCAGGCCACTGGAAGTGGTGCGCAAACGCAAATCCACCGGTACGCTGACTTCAAACGGTGCCGGCCAGCGCCAGCCCAGCCCGGGCTCAAGCAGCACCCTGGCTGGGTTGCCAAAGCGGGTGATTACCGTCGCTTCGCCGGAGCGTACTTGCACCAGGCTCGCGGCTGCGATGGCAAACAACACCAGCAACGCCGCCCAGCCCATTCGCCGCCATGGAAATGGCCCAGGCTCATGGACATCGCCATGGGCATGACCGTGATGGGAGCAACCATGATGATGGCCGCTGTGATCGTGTGAGTGTGATTGAGTCAAAACAGTGCTCCTTACTGAGCAGCTTTACGCGGCGCGACAGGATCGGCCGGCAGCGTGAAAGAACGCAGGTCGAGGGTCGGCGCGCTGCTGCCCCCAAGGCGATGGTCGAGGATCAGCAGTTTGGCGTTGTTCAGCCCTAGGCTTAACTGGCTCAAATACTGCTCCAGCAGGAATGCATGACCGGCACGGTCGTAGGCTTTTTGTTCGGCGCCAAAGCGCAGGTCGGCCGTCTGTGCGGTGGCGTTTACTTCACGCGCCAGCGCATGACTCTGGTCCAGCAAGATGCTGGCCTGTAATTGCGCGACGTTGCTTTGCTCGCTCGCCGCCCCTCGCTCACGGGCAATCAGGGCCTGTGCACTGATTTGTGCAGCCTGCACACCGTGATAAGCATTAGCTGCACCGGCCGGGGGATGGATAGCTTCAACCACGGTAGCGAGAATTTCGACCCCGCTGTCGAGCGTATCCAGATCGGCCTGAACGGCGCGGCCGATGTCATCGGCCAACGCACTGCGCTGCTCGCCCAACACACCATCAAGCGTACGCGAAGCAAAGTCGTGCACCAGAATCCGGCTTGCGGTACTGCGAATCAACGTCGGTACATCGGCGCTGTGATAAGTGGCCGCAATGGCGGCGTGGTCGCTAAGACCAATGCGATACACAAAGCGTATGTCCATGTTGACGATCTGAAAGCCCTGCCGGTCGCCGCTATCGCTGGCAATCACCTGGGATTTGTCATTCACATGGGTGGCATCCCACAGCCGGTTGGCTGTGATCGGCGGCAAGCCATCAGCAGGCGTGAGCAATGGATCGGTGCTCGACTCTGTACCTGTGGCCAGTTCATGCACCACACCATTTTCCACCGCCAGCACGCGACCCAATGGCCAAGGCAAGCCTGCGTGCAAACCAGGGCCTAGTACTTCCACTGGCTTACCGAAGCGCTCATAAATTCCTCGACCTTGCAGAGGAATTTCATTCACACCGCTCAATGCCCAGCCGACGGCAACAACCACTGCCAAGACCGGGAAGAACGCTTTGCGCATGTAGGTAAATGCCCAGATTTGGCGCAAGTCGATCCCGAACCGGTTATGCAATTCGTGCTGCAGCGCCAGCAATGGTTGAGGCGGCCAACGCAACATGCCTGCGACAAAACTTTGCCCGATCATCCGCGGCTCAAGTTTGTCGCGACGTGGGCTGAACAACGCCGCTAGCGCACGCAGGATCAACTCAATCGCCACTGCCGCAGGCAACAACCCCGTCAACACGGCCAAGCGGGCTGGCCACTGTGCATCGTCGCTACTGAATAACAGGCACACGGCGCTCAGTAGAAGACACAAGATGGGCACGCGAACCAGCGGCGCCAGCAAACGAGCTTCGGGCCATTGAGCGAGTTGTTGCTGCGCCAAGTAGCGCTCGAACACCAGCAGCGCAAACGCGAGCAGAACCGCAATACCAGCCGCAATGCTGCCCCATGCACCCAACGCCACACCCGGCAATGCCAGGTTCCAGGTGTGTTGCACACTCCACCAGGCCGCGCCGCCAACACCTGCAAGCCACAAGACCGGCGCCCCGATTGTGGCCAACAAACGTAGCGCCCCTGTATTGATCCGTTGGCTCAAGCGGTCAAAGCCACTTGATGGCTCAGGGTGCGTGATCTCGGTTACAGCGCTCGGTAGCGGGTTGAGTGCGTTGCGGCGCCAGTCCGCGACCCAATAAGCCGACTGGGAACCTGCCGCCAGCACCAGCAAGGCTGCCGCATTGTTGCCCAGTAGGACCGGCCACAACGATTCCGATGAGAACAGGCTAATAAAGAATGCCAGCGCCCATGCCGCAATGGCTAAAACCGCCAGCAACACTCCCAGTTGGTAGAGCTGACGAGCCTGTGCAGAGGCACTTTGAAAACGAGGCAAAGACTCAAGCCTCTCCTCCTCGGCATCTAAATCGACGCGCATGGAAACTCTCACTTATGAAATATCTAGTAACGATATCGCAGAAATGATGAAACTTATGTCCAGCTTACGGATTCTTCATCTTGGCTTGAAAACAGCACGCTGAACCTGTGGGGGCCGGGCTTGCCCGCGATGCAGGCAACGCCAGGCATCTGCCTGATCGCGGTGATGGCATCGCGGGCAAGCCACGCTCCCACAGGGGGGTGGGTTTGTTCAGCGAAATCAGTTCGGGTGGGCGATCAGATGCTTTGCCAAGGCTTCGAATGCCGGAATGGTCACCGGATCGTTTGCCGAGTTGCTGGCAATCGGATTGGACGCATAACGAACAATGACCATCTCGGCTTTCGGGTCGATGTAGGTACGTTGACCGTAAACACCGCGAGCCATAAAGGCACCGTCGGCGTTGTGCGTCACCCACCACATATCGCGATAACTGCCGCCTTTGAGCAAGTCATAGCCGCCCTTGGCAAAGGCGGCTTTATCGCCGCCGGCACGGATCTCATCGACGACCGCCTTGGGCACGATTTGCTGGCCCAGGTACTGGCCATCGTTGCGGATCATTTCGCCAAATCGCGCCATATCACGCAGCCCTGTGTTCAAACCACCGCCTGCAAACGGAGTGCCTATGGAGTCGACGGTGAAATAAGCATCCTGTTCAGCGCCGATGCGCTGCCAGATTTTTTCGGACAACAACTGCGCAACATTGCGCCCTGTCACCCGTGCAATCACCCAACCCAGTACATCGGTATTCACTGTTTTATAAGCGAAGGCCTGACCGTGCTCCCCTTCTGGCTCCACCGTCTGCAAATATTCCATGTAGCTTTGCGGCCCGGTGTAGTCCTTGGGTTTTGGCAGTGGATTGCCCGCCTGCGCATGCTTCCAGACTTCAGCGTTGGGGTCGGCATAGTCTTCGCTGTATTTAAGCCCCGTGGTCATATCCAGCACCTGGCGCAAGGTGGCGTTGCCAAAGGCGGACTTGGCCAGTTCCGGCACATAGTCTGCGACTTTTTTATTGGCATCCAGCGTGCCATCGGCCACCAGCATGGCGCCCATCGTGCCCACAACTGACTTGGTCATCGACATTGCGCCGTGCTGACCCTCAGGGCTCAACACACCAAAAAAACGTTCATAAATTATTTTTCCACGATGCAACACCACAATGCCGTCGGTGTAATTCGCCGCCAGTGACTGCTCCCATGTCATGGTCTGCTTGCTGCCCAGCGGCACGAAGGTCAACGCGTCGATGTCTGCGCGCAAGGTTCGCGCCAGCTGTACCGGAGCACCCAAGCCCCGGGACACATTGGTAGTGGGCATCAATTGGCGGAAGTTGGAAACGCTCCAGCGCATGGCCGGGAACTTGAAATAACTGCCATCGGCAAATCGAACAATACGATCGGGTGGCGGTGGCGCGCCGACCATCCAGCCCAACTTGGCAGGATCGCTGGCGGCGGCGTCAGGGTAAGTAGTTTTATCGGCGGCACAGGCAACTGAAACAGCCAAGCAAGAAAGTAAAAAAACCGCGCTGGTGCGGGCCGGTTTGAATAAATTTTTAAACATCGAATAATCCTTTTCAGTTCAAGGCCGCACACCGCCTTGCGATAAAAACAGTAGCTATGTATAGCGCACCACAGGTTGTACTGCGGAAGTGAAATTCAGATTTTTATTTTTTCGATCATTGCTTCCAGCTGATGAAAGTCACCGTGGATATTTCTTTCGCGGCTCCAGATCATGTCCAGAGTGAAGGTGGGGAAACCTGCTGGGGGTTTAAGAATTTTAATTTTTGGCGAGATATTCAACGTCGCGACTATTTTTTCCGGAACCACGATCAGGGCCGGAACCGCCGATAAAATATTAACCCCGGCGTGATAAGAGTTGGCCCGGGTAAAAATATTTCTCGTGCGCGCCTGCTTTTTTAACCAACCGTCTACCATGTTTTCTTCCGACAGCCACGGTGTCGGAAATACTTGCGCAGTTTCACAAAACTCATCGATATCCAGAGCGTTTTTCGGCTGATGCTTTGGCACGCTGGACAAGCACACAAAAGAATCTTCATTCAGGCTGCGATACTCCAGCAACGAATGCCGCTGGTGATAGCCGGGGCCGAAGCCAAAGCAGACGTCAGTGTCCAGGGCCAGCAAATCATTGATCGGCAACTCCTTGCCTAATCGGCTCACACTCAACGACCAGTTACGCCCGGCTGAATGCACTTGCTGCAACAAGGCAGGCAACATCAGGATTTCAAAATATTCAGGCGCGGTGATAGTCCATTGACGCAATACGCTGCTCTGCCCCGCCCCTTCTTTGGCACACTGGTTAATGCACTGCATGATGTTCTGCAGATACGGCTTCATGGCCAGTACCCGCGCCGTGGGCTGCATGGCACCCTCGATGCTTTCGAACAATTTATCGTCGAAGCAGTGCCGGAGTTTTTTCAGGCTGTAACTGATACTCGACTGACTGAGATTTAAAATTTCTGAAACCCGCTTGGCGCTCCGATTTTCGATCAACAACAAAACAATCGAAACATCCTGCATATCCAATTGTTTTAGAGCATTGGTGTAGAGCATGCCGCCTCCTTGCTGATGTTATCCACAGGCCAGAAACTACTCGACCCGCAACGCGGGTCGAGTGGGTGCTGAGTTTAGAGAATTATAACTGTCGCGAAGAGTGCCCGTATTTCGGGGGCCTGCAACGTCCTGTATAGGAACCGCAAAACTGTCGCAACCACCCAAAAAAGCTGGTTCGGGTTCGGCAAAACGATGGTTTCCACGGACTGTCTCGACCATTCGGCATTACTCGCGTTATGTCTTAAAATAGCCGGTTGCCGAAAGAACCGTCATGGCCATAGCCATGAAGGGCTTTCATCCTTTACAAATAAGTGTGGTGAAGATGAACAAGCCTTTCATTTCGCTGTGCCCTGAAATTACTCGGGCGCATGCGTTGACGTTGATGGATTGGTTGGAGGATGAGCGCGTCACCTGCTATCTGAGCGATTCACGTCATGTCTCCCGCTCCATTGAGCAAGCCATTGATCGGACTCAATTGCCGATCCTGACTCATCTATTCAACCAGGGCGGCCGCTTCTTCATGGCCTATGACCGGCATGACGCCCCGGTGGGCTTTGTCCGTCTAATCAAGACCGGTTCAAATTGCGAGATAGTCCTGGTCATCGGAGACAGCGACAAATGGGGCCGAAACCTTGGCGCCCGCACGATCCGCGAAGGCATGAAACTGGCCTTCCTCGACATGCGGGCCAAGAAACTCATCGCCAAGATCCACCCGGACAATGCGCGCTCGCTGAAAGCCTTTCTGCGCAGCGGCTTTGTGCTTGAGAGCGAAACGCCGACATTGAAGTCATTTTCCATGACGGCGGGGCGCTATCTTCAGTTCTTGCGCGAAGGTACCGTAGGCGACTCCACCAGGATCTATATCACTGAAATCGACAAGGCCAGGCTCGAACTTCTAATCGCGCTTGAGCAAGGCCCGGCCGTTGTTGAGCTCGAGCATGAGCTTGAGCGAGCCATTGTCGTCAAGCCGCAGCAGGTGGCGTCCAATGTCGTCACGATGAACTCCAGGGCCTTGCTGCAGCTGGACGACGAAGAGATCGAAGTGGCCTTGGTCTACCCTGAAGACGCGGACAGCAACGCAGGGAAGCATTCCGTGTATTCCGACATAGGCGCCGCCATTCTGGGCTATCAGGAGGGGGACGCCATCGACTGGCGAATTTCTGATCGGACCCGCCGGATTGAGATCAGGAAAGTGCTTTACCAGCCGGAGGCTGCGGGCGATTTCCACCTGTAAATAGAGCCTTTTGCTCAGTGTTCGTTCATCAGACGCGAGGCCCCCCCAAAAAAGGACGGGGCCTCGCTTTGCGTGCCTGAGCGGCCCGTTGGATGGATGGTAAAGGGTAGGAGCGGAACCAGTTGCGAAAAGCAGGAGGCGGTAGGACAGACCTAGCCGGCTCCTGCGACAGTTTTAATTGTCTAAAACCATTACTTATTGTCGCGGCAGAAATTATTCCACGGTGACAGATTTAGCCAGGTTACGCGGCTGGTCTACGTCGGTGCCTTTGAGCACGGCCACGTAGTACGACAGCAGTTGCAGCGGGATGGTGTAGAGGATCGGCGCCAGCACATCGTGGATGTGCGGCATGTTGATCACATGAGTGCCTTCGCCATTGGTCATGCCTGCTTGTTCATCGGCAAACACAATCAGTTCGCCACCACGGGCACGAACTTCTTGCAGGTTGGATTTGAGTTTCTCCAACAGCTCATTGTTCGGTGCAACGGTGACTACCGGCATGTCGTTATCCACAAGCGCCAGCGGGCCGTGCTTCAACTCGCCTGCCGGGTATGCCTCTGCGTGGATGTACGAGATTTCCTTAAGCTTGAGTGCGCCTTCCATTGCTACCGGGAACTGAGCGCCACGGCCCAGGAACAGGGTGTGGTGTTTGTCAGCAAACAATTCAGCAACTTTCTCGACAATCGAATCCATCGCCAGGGCTTCACCCAGACGTGCTGGCAAACGGCGCAGTTCTTCAACCAGTTGCGCTTCAACGCCCGCTTCCAGCGTGCCGCGAACCTGACCCAGGGACAGAGTCAGCAGCAGCAGACCTACCAGTTGGGTAGTGAATGCTTTGGTGGAGGCTACGCCAATTTCACGACCGGCTTGGGTTAGCAGTGTCAGGTCAGACTCACGTACCAGTGAGCTGATACCTACGTTGCAAATTGCCAGGCTGCCAAGGAAGCCCAGTTCTTTTGCATTACGCAGTGCCGCGAGGGTGTCAGCGGTTTCGCCCGATTGCGAGATCGAAACAAACAGGGTGTCAGGCTGCACCACGACTTTGCGGTAGCGGAACTCGCTCGCCACTTCGACCTGGCAAGGGATGCCAGCCAGGCTTTCAAGCCAGTAACGAGCGACCATCCCGGCGTGGTAGCTAGTACCACACGCGACGATCTGAACATTGCGTACTTTGGCGAACAATTCCTTGGCTTGTGGGCCGAAGGCTTGTACCAGAACATGGTCCTGGCCCAAACGATTTTCCAGGGTGCGCTGTACTACTGCTGGCTGCTCGTGGATTTCCTTGAGCATGTAGTGGCGATATTCGCCTTTGTCGGCAGCTTCGGCGCCATCGCTGTATTGCACCGCTTCACGCTGAACGCTTTGGCCATTCACATCCCAGATCTGCACGCTGTCACGATGGATTTCAGCGATATCGCCTTCTTCCAGGTACATGAAGCGGTCAGTTACCTGGCGCAATGCCAATTGGTCGGAGGCCAGGAAGTTCTCACCCAGACCCAGGCCAATCACCAACGGGCTGCCGCTACGGGCTGCAACCAAACGATCCGGCTGTTTGGCGCTGATCACGGCCAAACCATAAGCACCGTGCAACTCTTTAACAGTGGCTTTAAGGGCCGCGGTCAGATCGCTGTTGTCTTTGAGTTTGTGATTAAGCAGGTGAGCAATGACTTCGGTATCAGTGTCCGAGGTAAACACATAACCCAGACCTTTGAGTTGCTCACGCAGGGCTTCATGGTTTTCGATAATGCCGTTGTGCACCACCGCCAGATCGGAGCCCGAGAAGTGCGGGTGAGCATTACGCTCGCACGGTGCGCCGTGAGTCGCCCAACGGGTATGAGCAATACCCAGGCGGCCTGCCAACGGTTCACCGGCCAGCGCTTGTTCCAGCTCGGCGACTTTGCCGTTGCGGCGCATGCGTTCCAGGGTGCCGTTGTTGGTGAAAACAGCCACGCCAGCGCTGTCGTAACCACGGTATTCAAGACGTTTCAGGCCTTCAAGCAGAATGGCCGTGATATTGCGTTCAGCGACTGCGCCAACGATCCCACACATAAAGTTCTCCTAGCTTAGGGCGGCGCATAACAGTGTTATGCCCCGGGCCTGAATCTGTTCGCGCGCCTCTTGCGGCAGGCGATCATCGGTAATAAGGGTATGGACGCTGCCCCAGGGCAGTTCCAGGTTGGGTATTTTGCGACCAATCTTGTCCGACTCGACCATTACGATCACTTCACGTGCGACGTCAGCCATGACCCGGCTCAGACCCAACAACTCGTTAAAAGTTGTCGTGCCGCGCTGCAGGTCGATCCCGTCAGCACCGATGAACAGTTGATCGAAGTCGTAAGAGCGCAACACCTGTTCGGCAACCTGTCCCTGGAAGGACTCGGAGTGCGGATCCCAAGTGCCCCCGGTCATCAGCAACACAGGCTCGTGTTCAAGTTCACTGAGTGCGTTGGCAACGTGCAGGGAGTTGGTCATCACCACCAGACCGGGTTGCAGACCCAGTTGTGGAATCATCGAGGCGGTGGTGCTGCCGCTGTCGATAATAATGCGTGCATGCTCTTTAATCAGGCCAACCGCCGCACGGGCAATGGCTTGCTTATATAGAGAAACGGGCTGGGGTACGTCACTGACCAGTTCTTGCGGCATGGTGATAGCACCGCCATAACGACGCAATAACAGGCCGTTACTTTCGAGTGCAGCCAGATCCTTGCGAATCGTAACCTCGGAGGTTTCGAATCGCTTGGCCAGTTCATCCACACTGACTTCGCCCTGCTCTGCAAGCAAGGCCAGGATGTTGTGTCTGCGTTGTGGCGTGTTGCGTTTAGACATAACGACCTAAGTTTCGTTTCGAAAGATAACGAAAGCAATGAAACCTTATCTCGAAATAATCGTCAAGAAAATGTTGCTGGTTATTTTCTGTGAATAACTCAATTTAGCCCTGTGTTCATGGGCTAAACCCCTGATTTAGAGCCGCAAAAAATAAAGCCTTATCCACAGGGTGCGGATAAGGCTTTATGTAACTTATTGATTTAAAACAGTTATAGGATGACTTGTTAATAACCACATATCGCTATGTCTTGCGCTGTGGATAACTTCAAATCAAGGCTTTGGCTGTTTTACCGGACGTTTCCAGCCATCAATATTGCGCTGCCGTGCACGGCCAACGGCCAGTTGCTCGGGAGCTACATCCTGATTGATGGTTGAACCGGCCGCGGTGGTTGCACCGTTGGAGATATCCACAGGCGCTACCAGCGAGTTGTTCGAACCGATGAACACATCAGCTCCCAGCACGGTCTTCCACTTATTGGCGCCATCGTAGTTGCAGGTGATGGTACCTGCGCCAATGTTGGTACGAGGACCAACTTCAGCATCACCCAGGTAAGTCAGGTGACCACACTTGGCGTCTTCACCCAGATGGGCGTTTTTCAATTCGACAAAGTTACCCACATGGGCGCGGGCATCCAGCACGCTACCCGGGCGCAAACGAGCGAAAGGGCCAGCATCGCTGTTCTCACCCATCACGGCACCGTCGATATGGCTGTTGGCCTTGATCACCACGCCTTTGCGTAAAGTGCTGTCCTTGATCACACAGTTAGGACCAATCACTACGTCATCTTCAATGATCACGCGGCCTTCAAGGATCACGTTGATATCGATCAGCACATCACGGCCTACCGTGACTTCGCCACGGACATCAAAACGGGCCGGGTCACGCAGGGTTACACCCAATGCCATCAGGCGTCGGCCTTCACGCAGCTGGTAATGACGCTCAAGCTCGCTGAGCTGCTTGCGGTCGTTGGCGCCCTGCACTTCCATCGGGTCGAGGGCATGTTCGGTGGCCACCACCAAACCATCGTTTACCGCCATCGCGATCACGTCGGTCAGGTAATACTCGCCCTGGGCGTTGTTGTTCGACAGCCGGCTCATCCAGTCCGCCAGACGCTGGGTGGGCAACGCCAAAATCCCGGTATTGCCTTCAGTGATGGCACGTTCGGCTTCGGTTGCGTCCTTGTGCTCGACGATGGCGCAAACCTTGCCAGCCGCGTCACGCACAATCCGGCCATAACCGGTAGGGTCAGCCAGGTTGACGGTCAGCAAGCCCAATTGCTCGGGGCCCACTTGTTTGAGCAAACGCTGCAAAGTCTCGACTTCGATCAACGGTACATCGCCGTACAGGATCAACACGTTTTGTGCCGTCAAAAATGGCAGCGCCTGGGCCACGGCATGGCCTGTACCCAGTTGCTTGTCTTGCAGCACAAAATTCAAATCATCAGCTGCCAAACGTTCACGGACCAGTTCGGCACCGTGGCCGATAACCACGTGAATGCCTGTCGGTTTGAGCTGGCGAGCGCTGTGGATAACATGGCCCAGCATGGAGTTGCCTGCCACAGGATGGAGAACCTTGGGCAAGGCTGAACGCATGCGGGTGCCCTGACCTGCTGCGAGAATAACGATATCGAGAGACATGACTGGCTACCAATCCTGGGTGGTCAGCGGTTGCGACCAAAAAGTATTTCGCGGAAAAAGAAAAAGGGTAGCCGAGGCTACCCTTTTTAATCAATCACACAATGAAGCAGGAGGCTTAACCGCCAAACTTCTTGCGGATTTGCTGGACGGTGCGCAGCTGAGCTGCGGCCTCGGCCAGACGTGCAGCAGCAGATCCATAATCGAATTCTGCGCCTCTTTCGTTCAGGGCCTTCTCGGCTGCCTTAACGGCGGCTTGAGCGGAGGCTTCATCCAGGTCGGCAGCACGTTGCACGGTGTCGGCAAGAACCTTGACCATGTTCGGCTGAACCTCGAGGTAACCACCGGAGATGTAAAACACCTCGGCTTCCCCGCCCAGCTTGATCAGGCGGATCGGGCCCGGCTTGAGTTCAGTGATCAGCGGAGCGTGACCCAGAGCGATACCAAGATCACCCAGGCTGCCGTGCGCAATCACCATCTCGACCTGACCGGAAAAGATTTCTCCTTCCGCACTGACGATATCGCAATGGACTGTCATCATATTAGCCATCTGATTGCCTCAACCTGATTAGCGCCCGTTGCCGGGCGCCGGAATTACAGTTTCTTGGCTTTCTCGATCGCTTCTTCGATGCCGCCGACCATGTAGAACGCTTGTTCTGGCAGGTGGTCGTAGTCACCGTTGAGGATGCCTTTGAAGCCAGCAATGGTGTCTTTCAGGGAAACGTATTTACCCGAAGCGCCAGTGAAGACTTCAGCCACGAAGAACGGCTGAGACAAGAAACGCTGGATCTTACGAGCGCGGGATACCAACTGCTTGTCGACTTCCGACAGCTCGTCCATACCCAGGATCGCAATGATGTCCTTCAGTTCTTTGTAACGCTGCAACACGTACTGAACGCCGCGAGCGGTGTCGTAGTGTTCCTGGCCGATTACCATCGGGTCCAGCTGGCGCGAAGTCGAGTCCAGTGGATCAACCGCTGGGTAGATACCCAGGGAGGCGATGTCACGGGACAGTACAACGGTAGCGTCCAAGTGGGCGAAGGTGGTCGCAGGCGACGGGTCAGTCAAGTCATCCGCAGGTACGTATACCGCTTGGATCGAAGTGATCGAACCGTTCTTGGTCGAAGTGATGCGCTCTTGCAGAGTACCCATCTCTTCAGCCAGAGTCGGCTGGTAACCTACTGCCGAAGGCATACGGCCCAGCAGTGCGGATACTTCAGTACCGGCCAAGGTGTAACGGTAGATGTTGTCAACGAACAACAGTACGTCGTTACCTTCGTCACGGAACTTCTCGGCCATGGTCAGGCCAGTCAGTGCTACGCGCAGACGGTTACCCGGCGGCTCGTTCATCTGACCGTAAACCAGTGCCACTTTGTCCAGTACGCTCGAATCCTTCATCTCGTGGTAGAAGTCGTTACCCTCACGGGTACGCTCGCCCACACCAGCAAACACAGAGTAACCGCTGTGTTCCATGGCGATGTTACGGATCAGTTCCATCATGTTTACGGTTTTGCCTACACCGGCACCACCGAACAGACCAACCTTACCGCCTTTTGCAAACGGGCAGATCAGGTCGATAACCTTGATGCCAGTTTCCAGAAGGTCGTTGCCGCCCGCTTGTTCAGCGAAGGTCGGTGCAGGACGGTGAATGCCCCAGCGCTCTTCGGTTTCAATCGGACCAGCTTCGTCGATCGGGTTGCCCAGAACGTCCATGATCCGGCCCAGAGTCGCTTTACCGACTGGAACGGAGATGGCTGCGCCAGTGTCGGTGACTTCCAGACCGCGCTTCAAGCCCTCGGTGGAACCCATCGCAATGGTACGAACCACGCCGTCGCCCAGCTGCTGCTGAACTTCCAGAGTGGTCCCGGCCGCGCTTTGTACTTTCAGCGCGTTGTAGATGCTCGGTACGTTTTCGCGTGGAAATTCCACGTCGATCACGGCGCCGATGATTTGAA
The DNA here is from genome assembly GCF_963681935.1 of Pseudomonas kulmbachensis. Lineage (NCBI taxonomy): Bacteria > Pseudomonadati > Pseudomonadota > Gammaproteobacteria > Pseudomonadales > Pseudomonadaceae > Pseudomonas > Pseudomonas kulmbachensis. The sequence continues at coordinate 5,290,587 of NZ_OY817088.1, forward strand.
CGATACGTCCGCTACTCATAGCTGGATCCTCTGAATATTTGAACCGTTAAACCGCGGCAGCGCCGCCGACGATTTCCGAGATCTCTTGGGTGATCGCAGCCTGACGCGCCTTGTTGTAGATCAGCTGCAAATCGCTGATCAAATCACCGGCGTTATCAGTGGCGTTCTTCATTGCGATCATCCGCGCAGCTTGTTCAGCTGCACTGTTCTCGACCACCGCCTGGTACACCTGCGACTCCACGTAGCGCACCATCAAGCCGTCTAGCAGCTCTTTGGCATCCGGTTCGTAGAGATAGTCCCAGTGGTGCTTGAGTTTTTGATCCGGGGTCGCCACCAGTGGAATCAACTGTTCCACAGTAGGCTGTTGCGTCATGGTGTTGATGAACTTGTTGGATACCACGGACAGGCGGTCAATACGGCCTTCCAGGTAAGCATCCAGCATCACCTTAACGCTGCCGATCAAATCATTGATCGACGGTTCTTCACCCAGATGGCTGATAGCTGCGACGACGTTACCGCCGAAGTTGCGGAAAAATGCCGCACCTTTGCTGCCGACCACGCACAGATCAATCTCGACGCCGTTTTCACGGTTTACCGCCATGTCCTTGACCAAAGCCTTGAACAGGTTGGTATTCAAACCACCGCACAAACCACGGTCACTGCTCACAACCACATAACCCACACGCTTAACTTCGCGGTCGATCATGAACGGGTGGCGGTATTCCGGGTTGGCGTTAGCCAAATGCCCAATAACCTGGCGGATACGCTCCGCATAAGGACGGCTAGCAGCCATGCGCATTTGTGCCTTGCGCATTTTGCTGACCGCCACTTTTTCCATGGCGCTGGTAATCTTTTGCGTGCTTTTGATGCTCGCAATCTTACTGCGAATCTCTTTTGCGCCTGCCATGTAACACCTATCAGGTTAGCAAGCGGGAGCCTTGCGACTCCCGCTGCGGCTTACCAGGTTTGGGTGGCCTTGAACTTCTCGATACCGGCTTTGATGCCAGCGTCGATTTCGTCATTGAAGTCACCTTTAACGTTGATCTTCGCCATAAGTTCGGCGTGATCGCGGTTGAAGTAAGCAATCAGCGCTTGTTCAAAGCTACCGACCTTGGTGATTTCGACGTCAGTCAGGAACCCACGCTCAGCGGCATACAGCGACAGCGCCATGTCAGCGATCGACATTGGTGCGTATTGCTTCTGCTTCATCAGCTCGGTAACGCGCTGACCATGCTCAAGTTGCTTACGGGTCGCTTCGTCCAGGTCAGAGGCGAACTGGGCAAATGCTGCCAGTTCACGGTACTGAGCCAGAGCGGTACGGATACCACCGGACAGCTTCTTGATGATCTTGGTCTGAGCGGCACCACCCACACGGGATACCGAAACACCGGCGTTCACTGCAGGACGGATCCCGGAGTTGAACATGGCCGATTCCAGGAAGATCTGACCGTCAGTGATGGAAATCACGTTGGTCGGAACGAACGCGGAAACGTCGCCAGCTTGAGTTTCGATGATCGGCAGTGCGGTCAGGGAACCGGTTTTGCCGGTCACTGCGCCGTTGGTGAACTTCTCTACGTACTCTTCGGAAACGCGGGATGCGCGCTCCAGCAGACGGGAGTGGAGATAGAACACGTCGCCTGGGTAAGCTTCACGGCCTGGTGGACGGCGCAGCAGCAGGGAAATCTGGCGGTAAGCCACTGCTTGCTTGGACAGATCGTCATAAACGATCAGCGCGTCTTCACCGCGGTCGCGGAAGTATTCGCCCATGGTGCAACCGGAGTACGGTGCCAGGAACTGCAGCGCTGCGGATTCGGAAGCACTGGCAGCAACGACGATGGTGTTAGCCAACGCGCCGTTTTCTTCCAGCTTGCGAACCACGTTGGCGATAGTCGATTGCTTCTGACCGATCGCTACGTATACACAGAAAATGCCGCTGTTCTTCTGGTTGATGATCGCGTCGATCGCCAGAGCGGTTTTACCGATCTGACGGTCACCGATGATCAGCTCACGCTGGCCACGGCCGACAGGAATCATGGCATCGACAGCCTTGTAGCCAGTCTGTACAGGCTGGTCTACCGACTTACGCCAGATCACGCCTGGAGCAACTTTCTCGACTGCATCAGTCTCGGTGTTGTTCAGCGGACCTTTGCCGTCAACTGGGTTACCCAGTGCGTCGACAACGCGACCCAGCAGTTCCTTACCAACCGGAACTTCCAGGATGCGGCCAGTGCACTTGGCGCTCATGCCTTCAGCCAGAGTCGTGTACGAGCCCAGTACTACGGCACCTACAGAGTCTTGCTCAAGGTTGAGAGCCATACCGAAGACGCTGCCCGGAAACTCGATCATCTCGCCGTACATTACGTCGGCCAGACCGTGAATCCGCACAATACCGTCAGATACGCTGACGATGGTGCCTTCGTTACGGGCTTGGGAGGTCACATCGAGTTTTTCGATGCGGCCCTTGATAATTTCACTTATTTCGGAAGGATTGAGTTGCTGCATTGCTCTGCTGCCCCTTCAAACTCAAGATTTCAATGCTTCGGCAAGGCTTGCGAGTTTTCCGCGAACCGAGCCATCGATAACCAGGTCGCCGGCGCGGATGATGACACCACCTATAAGGCTGGCATCCTCCGCAACTTGCAGGCGCACTTCCCGGTTGAGTCGTGCACTGAGAACCTTGGCGAGTTTGTCTTGCTGTTCTTGGTTCAATGCAAAAGCACTGGTCACTTCTACGTCTACCGACTTCTCTTGTTCGGCCTTGTACAGGTCAAACAGAGCGGCAATCTCCGGCAAAAGCGGGAGACGGTCGTTTTCGGCAACGACGTGGATGAAGTTCTGTACTTTTACATCGAACTTGTCGCCGCACACGTCAATAAACGTGGCGGCCTTTTCTGCGCTCGTCAGTCGCGGGGCCTTGAGCACGCGCTGCATAGTGTCGTCTTGCGACACTGCTGCAGCCAGGCCGAGCATGGCTGACCAAGAGGCCAGTTGCTGGTGGGCCTGGGCGTGCTCGAAGGCTGCCTTAGCGTAAGGTCGGGCCAACGTGGTCAATTCTGCCATGATCGCCCTCGCTTAAATTTCAGCAGCCAGTTTGTTAACCAGCTCCGCGTGCGCGTTTTGATCGATTGTGGCGCCCAGGATTTTTTCAGCGCCTTCAACGGCCAAGCTACCCAATTGGGTGCGCAGCGCGTCTTTAACACTGTTGATTTCCTGTTCGATCTCGGCCTGAGCCTGAGCCTTCACACGGTCAGCTTCAAAGCGAGCCTGTTCACGGGCTTCGTCTACGATCTGAGTACCGCGCTTCTTGGCTTGCTCAATGATTTCAGCTGCTTGAGCCTTAGCTTCGCGCAGTTGTTGACCCGCTTTATCTTGGGCCAACTCCAGGTCGCGAGCTGCTCGGTTAGCAGCGTCCAATCCAGCCGCAATCTTCTTCTGACGTTCTTGCAATGCCGCGATGACCGGAGGCCACACGAACTTCATGCAAAACAGTACAAAAATGAAGAACGCAACGGACTGGCCAATCAGGGTTGCATTAATGTTCACGCCAACACCTCGCTCGTTCGTTGTCCATCACTCTAATCAACTCGAAAATTCGAGTGATTAGCCAGCGAGTTGACCAACGAAGGGGTTCGCGAAGGTGAAGAACAGTGCGATACCAACACCGATCATGGTTACGGCGTCGAGCAGACCGGCAACGATGAACATTTTAACTTGCAGCATTGGGACCATTTCTGGTTGACGCGCTGCGCCTTCCAGGAACTTGCCACCCAACAGGCCGAAACCAATTGCGGTACCCAGTGCGCCCAGGCCGATCAACAGTGCAACAGCGATAGCGGTTAGACCAACTACAGTTTCCATCTTTCCTCCCGACTTTTACGTCGTATGGTTTAGGTTTTTAGATTAAAGCGGTAAAACAAAATCATTTTGCGACGCCCTCTCACCCGAAGGCGAGAGGAGCACAAGACTCGCCGAAGCGGATCTTAGTGGTTATCTTCGTGTGCCATCGACAGGTAGACGATGGTCAACATCATGAAGATGAACGCTTGCAAGGTGATGATCAGGATGTGGAATACAGCCCACGCCCATTGCAGCACCACGCCCAGACCGCTAAGCCAAAGCAGGCCGCTGCCGAACATTACGGCGATCAGGATAAACACCAGTTCGCCAGCGTACATGTTGCCGAACAGACGCAGAGCCAACGAAATAGGCTTGGCAATCAACGTCACGAATTCGAGCAGGAAGTTCACCGGAATCAACAGCGCCTGAACAAAAATGTTCTTGCTGCCGAACGGGTGCAGGGTCAGTTCGCCGATAAAGCCGCCGATGCCCTTGATTTTGATGCTGTAGAAGATGATCAACGCGAATACCGACAGGGCCATGCCCATGGTCGCGTTTGGATCAGTCGTCGGTACGGCACGGAATGGGAAGTGCTCATCGCCAGTGATCAGGATCGCCAACTGAGGAATCCAGTCAACCGGAACCAGGTCGATGGCGTTCATCAGGAACACCCAGACGAAAATGGTCAGCGCCAGCGGTGCAATAACTGCACTGCGACCGTGGAAACTGTCTTTTACGCTGCCATCAACGAATTCCACCAGTACTTCTACGAAGTTCTGCAGTGCGCCTGGTTGCCCGGAAGTTGCCTTCTTGGCCGCCATGCGGAATACGAGGATGAAGATCAGACCAACAAAAAGCGACCAGCCGAGGGTATCGACGTGGAATGCCCAAAAACCCATTGCTTTAGCTTCTGCAACGGTGTGAGCAAAGCCCCAGCCGCCATCAGGTAGCTGCCCAAAGGTCAGGTTCTGTAAGTGGTGCTGGATATAGCCCGAAGCGGTTGTTTCTGCCATGGTTGCCTCAAACGCCCTAAGGTCTCGAAAGTGTTGTTCTCATTAGCAGGGGAGCGAACCAGCTGACCAGTTGGGTCAACACGAAGACGCCGAATACTGCTAACGGCGCCAATGGCTTCACACCTGCAAACGTCAGCGCGAACAGCACTGCCGTCAAAATTAACTTGCCCGCCTCACCGGCGTAAAACGACCGGACGATGGCTTGCGCTGCTCGGGCGCCGGAAAACCGAAAAGCCCTGTGAGCAAAATACACATTGGGTAGCAAAGCTATCAGGCCTCCGCAGAGTCCTGAATATCCGGCGACGACTCCATGCCATTGCCAGAGCCCCAAAGCAGCCAGCAATAAAACGACAAATTGAGCCAGTAAAACCGGAAAAACCGCCAAGCGATGGAACGGCAAGCGGTTTGGCGTGCGGGTTTCCATCACAACTGCTCCTCAAAGGTCGGCTACCAAAAACTGAAAACTTGGCATAATTTGTGCCGACAAAATGCGCGCAGAGTATAGGGGCGCTTAAGCCCCTATTCAACTGTCAGGTAGTGATTTCCGACTGCGCGCTACATGGGGAATTGTTTCAGCGGATGTGAGCAAGCACTCCCTGAAGCTCATCCAGAGAATTGTAACCAATCACTAACTGGCCTTTTCCCTTCTTTCCGTGGCGGATCTGCACCGCAGAGCCTAGGCGCTCAGCCAGGCGCTGTTCGAGCCGGGTAATGTCCGGATCGGGTTTAACCGGTTCAGCAGGCTCTTGTTTGCCGCTCAGCCACTGGCGAACCAGGGCTTCGGTCTGACGCACTGTCAGACCGCGTGCGACAACGTGTCGCGCCCCTTCAACCTGTTGATTTTCAGGCAAACCGAGCAATGCCCGCGCATGACCCATTTCCAGGTCACCGTGGGACAGCATGGTCTTGATCACTTCCGGCAATGCAATCAATCGCAACAAGTTAGCCACAGACACTCGGGACTTACCCACAGCGTCGGCGACCTGTTGCTGAGTCAGCTGGAACTCTTGCTGCAAGCGCTGCAAGGCGACGGCTTCTTCAATCGGGTTGAGGTCTTCGCGCTGGATGTTCTCGATCAGCGCCATCGCGATGGCGGTTTCATCCGGTACGTCTTTGACCATCGCCGGGATGGTGTCCTTGCCTGCCTGTTGGCTGGCGCGCCAGCGGCGCTCACCGGCAATGATCTCAAAGCGGTTGCCTTCAATCGGGCGAACCACGATCGGTTGCATCACGCCTTGAGACCTGATCGAGCTTGCCAGCTCTTCAAGCGCCTGCGGATCCATATCGCGACGAGGCTGATACTTGCCGCGCTGGATCAGGTCCAGAGGCAAGTGTTGCAGTTCGCTTTGATCAACCTTGACCGCTTGCTCTTCCAGCGAGCTGACTGTTGGACCACTCAGGAGTGCATCCAGTCCGCGTCCGAGACCTCGTTTCTTGACGGCCATGGGATTTCCTTAAGTTGGCTGAGGCGTGCGGGTAGAACGACGTTGACGACGAACCAGCTCGCCCGCCAGGGCAAGGTAAGCAATCGCGCCACGGGAATTCTTGTCATAGGCCAATGCAGGCATGCCGTAGCTTGGAGCCTCGGCCAGACGAATGTTGCGCGGAATAACCGTGTCGTAGAGCTGCTCGCCGAAGTGTTCCTTGAGCTGCGCCGAGACATCGTTCATCAGGCTCAGGCGCGGGTCATACATGGTCCGCAGCAGGCCTTCGATCTTCAGGTTCGGATTCAGCAGCTCAGCGATACGCTTGATGTTATCCACAAGGTCGCTCAAGCCTTCGAGTGCGAAGTACTCGCACTGCATGGGGATAATCACCCCATCGGCAGCAACCAGAGCGTTCAGGGTCAGCATCGACAGAGACGGCGGGCAATCGATCAAAATGTAATCGTAGCTCTCGCGAACCGGCGCCAGAGCTGTGCGCAGACGGCTTTCTTTCATCTGCATTTCGAGCAGCACCACTTCGGCTGCCGTCAGGTCGCGGTTAGCGGGCAGAAGCTGGTAACCACCGTGTTCGGAGACGTGCATGGCCTGAGCCAGGTCGCATTCGCCGATCAACAGGTCGTAGACCGAATTCTCGAGACCGTGTTTATCCACACCGCTACCCATGGTGGCGTTGCCTTGTGGATCAAGGTCGATCAGCAGCACGCGGCGCTTGGTCGCGACCAGCGATGCTGCGAGGTTGATACAGGTGGTGGTTTTACCCACACCACCCTTTTGGTTCGCTATTGCGAATACCTTAGCCATTCTTGCTTGCGTTCCCAATCATGCCGTGCGGCGCAGTATCAGCAGATGGCGTTGGCCTTGGCAACCTGGAACGGTCAAGGCGTGTTCGCTATCTAGACGAAAATCAGACGGCAATGCTACCAGCTCATCAGCCGGATGAACGCCCTTCATTGCCAGCCAGCGTGTTTCGCTGTTGCCAAGGTGACGCGTCCAGTTGCTGAAGTTCTCCATGCTGCTGAAAGCCCTGGAAACAATTCCATTGAATGGCAGCTCAGGCTGAAACTCTTCAACGCGGCTGTGGATAACTTGCAAGTTATCCAGCTTGAGTTCGAGTTTCACCTGGGTCAGAAAACGGGTTTTCTTGCCGTTGCTGTCCAGACAGGTCACTTGCGACTCGGGAAACAGGATCGCCAGAGGGATGCCCGGCATCCCGCCACCGCTACCCACATCCAGCCAACGGCCGTTTTCGATGAAGGGCATTACGCTCAGACTGTCGAGCAAATGGCGCGACACCATTTCGTCCGGGTTACGCACAGCCGTGAGGTTGTAGGCCTTGTTCCATTTGATCAACAGGGCCAGATAACCCAGCAATAGCTGATGCTGGTTTTCGGTCAGTGCGACACCCAGTTGGCGTGCACCTGTGGATAACTCTTCGGCGTGTTGTGCGGTAACCAGCGAACTCAAGCGTTTTGCTCCAACGTGCGGCCAGCGCCGCGCTTTTTCAGGTGAATCATCAACAGGGAAATCGCCGCCGGAGTCACGCCGGGAATGCGCGAAGCCTGGCCCAAGGTCTCGGGACGGGTGGCGCCCAGCTTGCTCTGGATCTCTTTCGACAGACCGGAGATGGTCGTGTAATCGATATCCACAGGTAGTTTGGTGTTTTCACTGGCGCGCAAACGGGCAATTTCGTCTTGCTGACGATCGATATAACCGGCGTACTTGGTTTTGATCTCAACCTGTTCGGCGACCAACGGATCTTCGGCGCCCTGCCCGGTCACTTCAATCAGACCGACGTAGTCGATTTCTGGACGGGTCAGCAGATTCAGCAAATTGTATTCATGGGTCAGAGGCGTGCCGAACTTGGCAGCAATCGCATCGCCTTGCTCAGTCCCCGGGCGAACCCAGGTACTTTTGAGTCGTTGTTCTTCCTGCGCAATGCTTTCGCGCTTGGTGCAGAACGCCGCCCAACGGGCGTCGTCGACCAGGCCCAATTCGCGGCCTTTTTCGGTCAAACGCATGTCAGCGTTGTCTTCGCGCAGGATCAAGCGGTATTCGGCGCGGGAGGTGAACATCCGGTACGGTTCTTGAGTACCCAAGGTAATCAGGTCATCGACCAATACCCCGATGTACGCCTCATCGCGACGCGGGCACCAGCTTTCCTTGCCCTGTGCGAGCAATGCAGCGTTGGCGCCAGCCAGCAAACCCTGGGCGCCGGCTTCTTCGTAACCGGTAGTGCCGTTGATTTGCCCTGCAAAGAACAAACCGCCGATAACTTTGGTTTCGAGGCTGTATTTCAGGTCACGCGGATCGAAGTAGTCGTACTCGATGGCATAGCCGGGACGCACGATATGGGCGTTTTCCATACCGCGAATCGATTGCACGATCTGGATCTGTACATCGAACGGCAAGGAGGTGGAAATCCCGTTCGGGTACAACTCATGGGTCGTCAAACCTTCCGGTTCGATAAAGACCTGGTGGCTTTCCTTGTCGGCAAAGCGATGGATCTTGTCTTCGATCGACGGGCAGTAACGTGGGCCAATACCTTCGATCACACCCGAATACATCGGTGAACGATCAAGGTTGGACGCAATGATTTCGTGGGTGCGGGCGTTGGTATGGGTAATCCAGCAACTGACCTGGGCCGGGTGCTGTTCTTTGTTGCCCATGAACGACATCACTGGAATCGGGGTATCGCCTGGTTGCTCGGTCATTACCGAGAAATCTACAGAGCGGCCATCGATACGCGGTGGTGTACCGGTTTTCAGGCGACCAACTCGCAGAGGCAGTTCACGCAGGCGATGTGCGAGGGCAATCGAAGGTGGATCACCGGCTCGGCCGCCCGAGTAGTTCTGCATTCCGATGTGGATAAGTCCGCCGAGGAAGGTGCCAGTGGTCAAAACTACTGCATCAGCCATGAAGCGCAGGCCCATTTGGGTTACTACGCCGCGGACTTGGTCCTGTTCAACGATCAGGTCATCAGCAGCCTGTTGAAATATCCACAGGTTGGGCTGGTTTTCCAGAATTTCGCGTATCGCCGCCTTGTACAGGATGCGGTCGGCCTGTGCGCGGGTTGCGCGCACTGCCGGGCCTTTGCGCCCGTTGAGTACACGGAACTGGATACCGCCTTTATCGGTAGCCATCGCCATCGCGCCGCCAAGGGCGTCGATTTCTTTAACCAGATGGCTTTTACCAATCCCGCCAATCGCAGGATTGCAGCTCATTTGCCCGAGGGTTTCCACGTTGTGGGTCAACAGCAGGGTTTTTACGCCCATGCGTGCTGAAGCAAGTGCAGCCTCGGTTCCGGCGTGACCGCCGCCGATGACGATCACTGCAAAACGGGAAGGGAAATTCACCACGCACCTCGTGCCTGTTACTAGGGGTTTTTTGGATAGACCGCGAAGTATAGGGACTTCGCCCTTCTTAAAGAACCCTTTGCACAAAATTTAACCAGCTGTGGATAAGGGCAAGATAGATAAATAAATAGAGAAGAAATTTATAAAGCTTTGTTTTTATGTTTATTTCTACTGAGGCACCTTTCTGTGGATAGATTGCTACAGGCTATATTCTACGTACTGTACAGAGATTCAAAAGTCTGTGTTCATGTGCCAATAAGAGGCTTGGATAAGTGCTTTAAGCCTGTGGGTAAAACAGGTTCTTATCCACAGGGGTGGTTATCTTCAGTTTTCAGGCCTACTTACCCACTGACCTGAAGGCCAGTTATGCACAGGGCTTATTCTGCTGTTTACGCGGTTTTTAGCCAATAAACAGGCAGCCGAAAACCGCATGAAGGGTCAATTCTTCACGCGGTCGGACGATCGGTCAGTGATAAAAGTGATAAACGGCACGCGCCAGTACCCTTAGAGAGGGGTATACAGCCAGCCTGTGGGTGATGCCTGGAGCCTGTGGGTAATTCCAACAGCGGCCAAAAAACACCTCGTCGTGTGAGGTAACAACCAAAGTACCGGGGTACTGTTTGAGCATGCTTTCCAGGGCCTGAACTGAAGGCAGATCCAGGTGATTGGCTGGTTCATCGAGTAATAACAACTGTGGAGGGGACGCGGCATAGAACACGCAAGCCATGGCGGCTTTCAGGCGTTCACCCCAACTGAGTCGGTTGCATGGCTGATTGACTTGTTCTGCATTCAGGCCCAATTGCGCCAGCCGGGTGCGCAATTCACCTTCATTGAGCTGCCGATTGAGGGACTGCAATTGCTCAAGAACGGATTGCTCAGGCTTTAACACTCCCAGGTGCTGGTCGAGATAAGCGGCAGTTACGAAGGTCCGGGCCTGACCTGAAACAACCGATAGTTGCCCAGCCAGTACCTTGAGCAAGGTTGACTTGCCGCAGCCGTTTGGTCCCACCAAGGCAATACGCTGGCCACGCGTTAGCGTGAGATTGATGGAGCGCAACTGCTCAGTCCCTAGTGGCAGACGGGCATCAATTAATTCAGCGATTTGCACCGGCGCGCTTTGGCAAGCTTGAGGCGGATAAACAAAGATGGCCTGCTGCTCTTCTACCTGACTCGCTGCCTGGCGGACTTGAGCAGACAATTGTTCGCGTGCTGCATCCTGTTGTACCCGCAGTTTGCCACTGCTGGTCTGGCTACGTTCCTTTTGTCGGCCCAGTAAAATTTTGGCCTGATTGGCATCACTGGCCTGTTTGCGGCCACGGGATTGGCTGCGCTCAAGACGCTCTTTTTGCTCACGCAGGGCCTGTTCCTGACGCTTTCGCTCCAGCCTGACCGATGCCAGTTGTTGTTGCGCCGCTTGTTGTTGCTCGGCTTTGGCCTGTGTATAAAACGAAAAACCACCGCCATAACGGGTGAGCCCCAGGGATGACAACTCAACAATGCGCTCCATGTGCTCCAACAAGTCGCGATCATGGCTGATTACAAGCAAGCCGTTGGGCCACTGCTGCAACTGCTCATGGAGGGCAAGACGGTGCTGGTTATCCAGATGATTGGTGGGTTCATCCAGTATCAACAGGTCGGCTTGAGACAAGAAGGCACCCATCAGGGCCACACGCATGGCTTCGCCGCCGCTGAGGACTGAAGTGGGGGTCGAGGGCGTCAGGTGGGTGAGGTTGTTCTGGCTCAACTGGTCGAACAATTGCTGACGAATACCCCAGCGTTCGCCGACGCAATCAAAGTCTGCTTGCTCAGTGCTGCCCTGCTCTATTCGCTCAAGAGCGCTAATGATGGACTGCACACCGGCTAGGTGTGCCACGGTATGTGCGGGATCGGGGCTGATTTGCTGGGCCAGGTAATACACAGAGCCATTGCGCGTGCAGCGGCCTGTGGAGGGAAAGATATCCCCAGCGATCAGACGTGCCAATACACTTTTGCCCACACCATTACGCCCTACCAGGCCGGTACGGCGATGGTCGAGATGCAGATCAAGGTCTGAAAACAGGAAACTGCCATCGGGCAGATGATAAGAAACGCCTTCCAGCGTTACATAGGTAACGTGAGTCATACGCACTCCAGAGATGCACAGATCTACCCCCTGTTGCAGGGGAATCGAGAACTGGCCGCAAGCATCGCGGCGGCATCAATTGCGCATTGGACTAATACCTCGTTGGGAATGTGGATAACTGTAGCAGCTGACGAAGGAACGAGGCTGCGTTCGGCGGCGAAGCCGTCGCAAAATCAGACACTGCGGTGTGCCAGTTAAAACTGGCACTCAGGATTTACGACGACTACGTCGCCGAACGCAGCCAGCTGCTACGAGTTTACTTACCGATACAGAAGCTCGAGAAAATCCGCCCCAGCAAATCATCAGAGCTGAATGCCCCGGTAATCTCACCCAGTGAATGCTGCGCTTGGCGCAGATCCTCAGCCAGCAACTCGCCTGCGCCCGCCAGGGTCAGTTGCGCCCTGCCGTGCTCAAGTGCTTTGCTTGCTTGCTGCAACGCCTCCAGATGGCGACGGCGCGCGCTGAAGCTGCTTTCAGAGGTCTGCTCATAGCCCATGCAGGCCTTGAGGTGTTCACGCAGCAAGTCCAGGCCATCCGTTGATTTGGCGCTCAGGCTGATCGTGACATGGCCATCTTCGCTGACCTCCAGGGCAATGTTCTCGCCGCTGAGGTCTGCCTTGTTGCGGATCAGGGTCACTTTCGCCGGATCAGGGCGCTGTTCAAGAAACTCCGGCCACAGGGCAAACGGGTCATCCGCTTCCGGTGCAGTGGCATCAACTACCAACAACACCCGATCGGCTTCGCCAATAGCCTTGAGTGCCCGCTGCACGCCAATTTTTTCCACATGATCGTCGGTATCGCGCAACCCTGCCGTGTCGACCACATGCAGCGGCATGCCATCGATGTGGATATGTTCACGCAATACGTCACGGGTAGTACCGGCAATCTCGGTCACGATGGCCGCTTCACGTCCGGCCAGGGCATTGAGCAAGCTCGATTTGCCAGCATTGGGTCGACCGGCAATGACCACATTCATGCCATCACGCAGCAAGGCACCTTGCCCGGCTTCGCGCTGAACGGTGGATAACTCTTCGCGAACCTTGTCCAGCATGCCAAGCACATGGCCATCGGCCAAAAAATCGATTTCTTCTTCCGGGAAATCAATCGCCGCTTCGACATAGATGCGCAAACCGATCAATTGCTCGGTCAAGTTATGCACACGTTGTGAGAAAGCTCCCTGCAAGGAACGCAATGCGTTACGCGCAGCCTGTGCAGAACTTGCCTCGATCAGGTCGGCAATCGCCTCGGCCTGGGCCAGGTCGAGCTTGTCATTTAAAAATGCGCGCTCGCTGAATTCGCCCGGACGAGCCAGACGGCAACCCAGTTGGATGCAGCGCTGCAGCAGCATATCCAGAACGATCGGGCCGCCGTGGCCTTGCAGTTCCAGTACGTCTTCGCCGGTAAAGGAGTTGGGGCCGGGGAAATACAGCGCGATGCCTTCGTCCAGCACTTCACGGTTTTCACCGTAAAAAGGGCCGTAATGGGCATAACGCGGTTTCAGCTCGCGTTCGCTGAATGCTTGCGCCGCAACACTGGCGAGCGGGCCGGAAATACGTACGATCCCCACACCACCTCGGCCCTGGGCGGTCGCTACTGCGGCAATGGTCTCAGCCGGAACACTCATAAACAGGCCTCAAAACAAAAGTGACGGATAGCAAAACGCCCCACTAGGGGGCGTTTTGAGTGGTGCTCACCAGAGTAGGTTACTCGGCTGCTTTTTTGGTAGCAGCTTCAACTTTACGGGTGATGTACCACTGTTGAGCGATGGACAGGCAGTTGTTCACAACCCAGTACAGCACCAGACCAGCAGGGAACCACAGGAAGAAGAAGGTGAAGATGATAGGCATCAGCTTCATCACCTTGGCCTGCATCGGATCCGGCGGAGTCGGGTTCAGACGCTGCTGGATGAACATGGTTGCGCCCATGATGATCGGCAGAATGAAGAACGGGTCTTTGATCGACAGGTCGGTAATCCAGAGCATGAACGGCGCCTGGCGCATTTCAACACTTTCCAGAAGTACCCAGTACAAGGACAGGAAGACCGGCATCTGCACCAGGATTGGCAAGCAGCCGCCCAGTGGATTGATCTTCTCTTTCTTGTACAGCTCCATCATTGCTTGCGACATTTTCTGGCGGTCATCACCGAACTGCTCTTTCAGAGCAGCCAGTTTTGGTGCCACGGCGCGCATGCGAGCCATCGACTTGTAGCTGGCGGCCGACAGAGGGAAGAAGATCCCTTTGATCAGCATGGTCAGGAAAATAATCGACCAACCCCAGTTACCTACCAGGCTGTGGATATGTTGCAGCAACCAGAAAATAGGCTGAGCGATAAACCACAGAATGCCGTAGTCGACGGTCAGTTCCAGGCCTGGGGATAACTCTTTGAGTACACCCTGGCTCTTCGGACCTGCGTACAACGTAGCGCTGGTTTCAGCAGTTTTGCCCGGCTCAACGGTCAACGTTGGGCCAGTGAAACCGATGATGTAGTTGCCTTGGCTGTCTTTGCGGGTCTGAACGACGTTGCTATCGCCTTTCTGAGGGATCCACGCGGTCACAAAGTAGTGCTGCAACCAAGCAACCCAGCCGCCTTGTACGGTTTCTTTCAGCTGAGCCTTGTCGATATCTTTCATCGACACTTTTTTGTACGGCTCTGAACTTGTCCACAGGGCAGCGCCCAGGTAAGTCGCAGTGCCGGTGGCAGTGCTGGAAGAAGGATCGGAGCTGGCGTCACGCTTCAATTGCGCGAACAGGTTGCCGTTCCACGGCTTGCTGCTCTCGTTATCAATCAAATAGCTGACTTGTACATCGTACAAACCACGCTTGAGCGTGAAACGCTTGATGTAATTGATGCCGTTTTCGCTGAATTTCAGATCAACAACCAACTGATCCTGGCCTGGGGCCAGTTCGTAGGTCTTCTTTTCAGTGTTGAAAACAGGGCGACCTGACGCACGAGCGTCCGGACCGTCAACGCCTGTCAGGCCACTTTGTGCCAGATAGGTACGTTCGTTGCCGTTATCGAACAACTGGAAAGGAACGTCCGGGTGATCCTGGCGACGTGGATAAAGCGGCAGACGCAGCTGGGCAATATCACCACCTTGTGGATCAATCGCGATGTCCAGAACATCCGTTTTTACGTGGATGAGGTCTTTGCTAGCAGCCACCGGAGTTTCAGTCGGTTTGCTGGTATCGGTATTGGCGCTGGGTACATCGGCACTGTTCGAAGCGTTGTTACCTGAAACCGTATCGGGCAAAGCCGGCGCGGTGGTGCTGGCGGCAACATTCTGAGTCGGCAGGGCAGCTTGGCCATAGTCCTGGTTCCATTTCAGAACCATAACGTAGGACACGACTGCTAGAGCGACGATCAGGATCGTGCGTTTAATATCCATGATTACTCGGCCATCAAGAAGAACGGGAGGTAGGGATAGGCGGAACCGGGTCGTAACCACCGGGATTCCACGGGTGACAGCGACCTAAACGACGAAAGGTCAGCCAGCCGCCGCGCAGAAGGCCATGATTTTCGATGGCTTCCAACGCGTAGCAGGAACAACTGGGGTAGAAACGGCAGTGGCTGGCCATCAAAGGACTAATGGCATAGCGATAAAACTGGATCGGAACGAGCGCCAGTTTACGCATCAGGACTGCCTACCCCTACAGTTTCGGTTTTAACCACTGGAACTGGCGTGTTACGGGCCAGACGCTTCCAGAGTTTGCCGAAATGCTGAATCAATTCGGGGTTCTCTACGTCACCCAAACCTTTGCGCGCGACGATAACGATATCCCAACCAACCAGTAAATCCTGGTGGAGACGAAACGATTCACGCATCAAACGCTTAAGGCGATTGCGCTGAACGGAGAGCTTTACGCTCTTTTTCCCGATTACTAACCCCAAGCGGGGGTGATCAAGATCGTTGCTGCGCGCAAGGAGCAGGAGATTTTTCCCCGGAACCTTGCCGGTGGGGGAGTCAAAGACTGCCTTGAAGTGTCGGGGAGTGAGTAACCGCTTTTCCCGACTGAAGTCCTGACTCACCACCATTGTCTGATTATCAAACTGCCAGACGTGCACGGCCTTTGGCGCGGCGACGCGACAGGACTGCACGGCCGTTTTTGGTTGCCATGCGAGCACGGAAACCGTGAGTGCGGGCGCGTTTGATAGTGCTTGGTTGGAAAGTACGTTTCATGTCGTGCTACCTGGTTCGTCCACAACGGGCCGGAATGGCCCCCGTTTTAAGAGACCGGCGATTCTAGAGAATGCAAGCCAATAGGTCAATTTCCAACCAGCGTTTACCGGTAAATAGATGTTTGTCGTTTTGCACAAGCCTTTCGCCTGCCAACTATAGAAATAAAAAAACGAAGTATTTAAAGCTCTTTTAAAGATGTAACTACTCTTAGAGGAGCCACTATCTGTGGATAACTTGCTACAGCCCATATGGTTAAAGGCTATCAGCGATCCGAAAGGTTGTCCAAAAACCGTGCTCTGCCTGTGCTGCACCCGCGGATAAGCTGTGCATGAAAGGGGCTTTTATCCACAGGCGACTTATGCACAGAGTTTCGACCCCACTTGTGCAACGAGCTTAGGCCCGCTTATCCACAGACCTTATGCACATACCATTTGTCGCTTTGTTCACAGCAAAAAGCCTGTTGTCTCCTTATATGCAGGTCACCTACATGTGGATAAGTGGGCCCGCGGCCGCTACAATGGCGCCTGTTTTTGCCTCACCGGCTTTCAACTTAGGGGATATCC